>CAWERY010000001.1:0-301570 GCA_963811575.1 uncultured Solibacteraceae bacterium
CCGCGATACCGACCGCTTGTCGGAAGTGATGCAGCGCCACGCAGTGGAATCCGTCTTTCACGCGGCGGCGTACAAACACGTCCCCATGATGGAATCGCACGTTCTCGAAGCGGTGCGCAACAACGTGCTGGGCACCTGGAACCTGGTGCGCGCCGCGCGCAGCCAGAATGTGCGCGGACCTGCTCATGATCTCTTCGGACAAGGCGGTCAACCCCATCTGCGTGATGGGCGCGACCAAGCGCGTCTGCGAACGCATCGTCGCGGCGCGCTGGCCGGGCAATGCCCAGACCAAATGCGTTTCCGTGCGCTTTGGCAATGTCCTCGGCAGCAACGGCAGCGTGGTCCCGGTCTTCCAGGCGCAGATTGCCGCCGGCGGCCCGGTCAAGGTGACGCACCCCGCCGCGCGCCGCTACTTCATGACCATCTCCGAAGCCGTGTCGCTGGTGGTGCAGGCTTCGACCCAGAGTGAAGGCTCGGAGATTTTCGTCCTCAACATGGGCGAACCGATTCGCATTGTCGACCTGGCCGAGAACATGATCCGGCTGGCGGGCAAGGTCCCCTACGAAGATATCGACATCCAGTTCACCGGCCTCAGGCCCGGCGAGAAGCTGATCGAGGAGCTGCGCAGCCAGAACGAAGGCCTGCTCGATATCTCCACCGAGAAGATTCAGGTGATTCGCGAACAGTCGTTGAGCTCCGACCGGGTCAACCGCTGGATCGACGAGTTGCGCGGCCTGCTCGCGGCCCGGCACGAGATGGAGGTCATCGGCCACCTGCAAAAGCTGGTGCCCGAGTACAAACCGGCAGCCCGCGGCGGGCGCCAGAAACTGGAGCTGGTGCCGGTGGCCAAGCCCAGCGTGCCGAGCGAGCTGCGTACCGCATAAGGGAGCGTCATTCTTCGACTCAAGAAAGCGGAAACTCTATGCCGTCTAGCGTCTTACTCGAACCCAATCTCCGGAAAGCAGATTCCGCGCCGGAGCCGTTACCGGGCAATGTCCTGGCGCGCTTTTTGGAGCTGCGCGGCCGCCGCATCGTCCACGCCTGCGGTGCGCTGTGGTACTCCGTGCCCGGACGCTTTCTGATGAGCGTTCCCTACCAGGCGATGCTCGATCCCGACCCCGGCGAGTTGCGGCGCATGATTCGCGAGACCGGAACCTGCGGCGTCCGCTTCCCTTCCGTGACCTGGACCGGCCTGGAGAGCGGCCTCTATGTGCTGCGCCGCCGCGCCTACGATATCGGTTCGCTGCACATCAAACACCGTCCGCGCGTGCGCCACGGCATGCAGCAGTTCGAAGTCCGCCCCGCCGAAAAGGCCGAACTGCTGGAGCAGGGCCGCGCGCTCAACCTGAGCACCATGGCGCGCCAGGGCCGTTATGACGCCGAGTTCGGCGAACTCAGGCGCTGGCAGAAGTTCGTGGAGGCGGCCTTTGCCTGCCCCGGCGTCTCCTTCCCCGCGGCCTTCGCCGGCTCCCGCCTGGCGGCCTACATGGTCACCTGCCGCGAACAGCACTGGCTCCACATTCTGCATCAGATGTCCCGCCAGGAAGACTTACCCAACTTCCCCAACCACTTACTCACTTACACCGTGACCGCGCAGGCCCTCGGCGATACCACGCTCGAGGCCGTCTGCTACGGCTATGTCCCCCTGTTCGCCGCCGACGGCCTGCACGAGTACAAGCTGCGCTTCGGCTACGAGATGGTGCCCCACTGTTCGGCGATCCAGCTGCATCCCGCGCTCAAGCGCGTGCTGGACCGTCCCCTGGCGCGCGCCGCCGTAGGCGCCCTGCGCAGCCTGCGCCGCAATGACCAGCACCTGGAAACCATCGAAACCGTCCTGAAAGGAGCCCGCTCTTCGCGGCGCGGATGAACCTCATGACCATCTCCCGATTCCATCCCATTCCCCGTTTCGCCCTGCCCTATTCGCCCGCCGATTTCGACGCCGCGCTGCGCGCCATTGTGCAAGGCGCTCCCCCGCCCCACGCCTTCGGCCTGCTCGGCGACAGTCCCAGGTTCTGGACGCGCAGCGGCAGGCAGGCACTGCGCCTGCTCTTAGAGGCGCTCGAACTGGAGCCCGGCGCGGGCGTCGCGCTGCCCTTGTTCACCGATCCTTCCCTGGTGAAGGCGATCGCGGCCGCCGGACACCGGCCGGTCTTCATCGATGTCGACCCCCAGTTTCTGACCCTGGACCCGCATTCTCTCAAGCAGGCGCAGGGCACGTTCTCCGCCGTACTCGCGGTCCACTTGTTCGGACAACTCGCCGACATGCCCGCCATCCTGGCGGCCGCCGCCGGCGCTCCCGTGATCGAAGATACCGCGCACGCGCCGCTCAGTTACCTGCATGGCCGCATGGCCGGCAGGTTCGGAGTCGCCAACTTCTATAGCTTCGCCTCCACCAAGTACTGGCCGGCCGGCGGCGGCGGTCTCGTCATCGCCCATCAGGCCAACCTGGCGCGCAAACTGGCGCTCGCTATCCCTTCCCTTGCCCCTCCCTCGCGCCTGCAGGAAATGCGCAGCCTGGCCATGCAGGCCGCCAAAGCCATCGTCTTCCATCGCCGCCTGTACGGACTCTGCGGCAGACCTTTGCGCCGCTGGGTGGAGCAGTGGGCGCTGCTCGAACCCTGCCTGGATCTGCAGGCGATCCAGCGCTCCTGGGCCGCCGTCGCCTGCCGCCAGGCGCTGCGCTTCCCGCCCCGCGTGGCCCTGCAGCGCGCCAACAGCCTGCAGCTGCTCTCCCGTCTCGGCGCCGTGGAAGATGTCGTGCTCCCCTGGGAACGCCCCGGCGCGCAATACAACTACCATCTCTTCCCGGTACTATTGCGCGACCGCGAGGAACGCAGCGCGTTGATGCGCTCCCTGTGGACGAAGTTCGTGGACACCTCCCGGATTTACAGCGGCGTGGTCACCGAGGCGCGCCGCTTCGGCTACCAGGGCGGCTGCCCGATCGCCGAATCGGTCGCCGACCGCCTCATCACCCTGCCCAATCACGCCGCGCTCAGCAGTGGCGATATCGACCACGTGGCACAGAGCTTTCTTTCCAGCCTGCGCTCTTACCGCGGCCCGCGCCCCAAACACGCCGTACCCGACCGGCTCACCGTTATGACGCGATCATGATGACCCGTTGAGGAATTTTATGCCAGTGGAACGTTACGATCTTCCCAAACCCTTTGAGCGCGGCGTGGTCATGCTCTCGCTCGACACCGAACAGATCTGGGGGTACTTCGACCACCTGAACGAAGCCCAGTTTCAAAGGCGCTACCCCGATGCGTACGCCGCTCAGGATAAGCTGCTGGCCTGCCTGCAGCATGCCGGCATCAGCGCCACCTGGTTTGTGGTGGGCGGCATGGCGCTCCATGGCACTGGCGGCGCCAACGATCGCCGCACCGCCGGCCTGCCCTGGCAATGGATCGCCAATATCCCCGCTGGCGACGAAGAATCGGCGCCTTTGTGGTACCGCCACGCCTTCGTGCAGCGCCTGCGCCAGGCGAGCCCCCTTCAGGAGATCGGACTCCACGGCGGACTGACTCACCTGATCTGGACCCACGCCCACACCACGCCCGCGGTGGCCCGCTGGGAACTGGCCGAAGGCGTCAAGGCGTTGGAACTGGCCCAGGTGCAGCCGCTTTCGTTTTCCTTCGGCCGCGAGCAGGAGGCCTATCCGGAACTGCTGCCGGCGTGCGGGATCCGCTGCTATCGCGGCCGCACCGTGACCCGCGCCTTCCAGCTCGGGCCCACCCTGCAGGGAAAGCTGGCGCGCCTCTTCGATGAACTGCGCTGCTCCACCCCGCCCATCGTATGGCCGCGCGAAACCCTGCCGGGACTCTGGAATATTCCTTCTTCCCTGTTCCTCTACCCGATCGGCGCGTCGCGCACCAAAGTGATCGGCCTGCGCTCCCGCGTCGAACGTTTCCGCCGCGGGGTTGAGGCCGCCGCCCGCCAGCGCGGCATCTTCCACTTCTGCCTGCATCCCGAGAATCTGACCGAATCCCCGCACGGCTTTGACATGTTCGAAGAGATGCTGCAGTGCGTACGCCAACTCCGCGACCGCGGCGATGTCCAGGTGATGACCATGGGCGAGGTTGCCGCCCGCATGCAAAACGAGAAAGGGCAAACTTATGATGCACAAAAACAGTTTTCACACTCAAGACTACTTGAAGCTGATCGGCGTTCCCGAGATGTCCGCGCTGACCAGCCCGTTTGATCCGGGCTACGACCCCGCCACGCTCGAGAGCCACCTGGAGCAGAGTTCGCACCTGATGGCCATTCTCAAAGTCTCCATGGCCTGCTGGATGGTCGCCAAGGAAGACGCCACGCGCCGCAAGGTGGCGGCCGCGGCAAGGCATCACGTCCCCACCGTCACCGGCGGCGGGCCCTTTGAAGTCGCCGTGGCGCAAGACTGCCTGGAAGCCTACCTGGACCTGTGCGCCGATATCGGCTTCACGCGCATCGAATGCGGCGAAGGCTTCACCGACATGCCCCTGGGCGCCCACGAAGTGATCGGCATGGCCGACCGCAGGGGGCTCGAAGTCCAGTTCGAACTCGGCAAGAAACACGGCGGCGCTTTCAGCTCCGACATTACCGCCCAACTGATTGCTCAAGGGCGGCGCTGGCTGGACGCCGGCGCGCGCGAGCTGGTGGTGGAAGCGCGCGAGAGCGCCCAGGGCGTCGGCCTCTTCGATGACTCCGGCAACTTCAGCGGCGCCCTCGCCGACCGCTTCGCCAATGAGTTCGGCCTCGATATGGTCACCTTCGAAGCCCCCAACAAGCCCAGCCAGTTCGCCCTGCTCGATCACTTTGGCCCGCAGGTGCGTCTCTGCAATGTACGCCTCGAAGAACTGCTGCGCGTGGAGATCTACCGCCGCGGCCTGCACTCCGACGCCTTTTGCAGGGAGAACCTCCGGCCGCACCTGGTTACGGAGCCGCTCCGCCGCGCTTCGTAAGGCAGTTCGTAACAGTTCGTAACTCAGTATGTAACTCAGTTTCGCAACTCTCGGACCAAGGACGGTGCAGCGTGCAGAAATCAGTCGTCATCGATTACTTGCCGGAGAGCGTCTCCCGCTACCGGCCCGAATGGGCCATCGTCGCCGTGGACGTGATTCGCGCCACCACCACCGCCATCACCGCGGCGGCGAGCGGGCGGCGCTGTTTCCCGGTGCCGACCATCGAGGCCGCGCTGTCCCTGGCCCGCGAGTTCGAGCATCCGCTGCTGGCCGGCGAATCCGGCGGCAAGATGCCGGCCGCCTTCGAGCTCGATAACAGTCCCGCCGAGGTTGCCGGCCGCGGCGATACCGACCGTCCCCTGGTGCTGGTATCTTCCTCCGGCACCAAAGTCATTCACGAGGCGGCGGGGTGCGAGGCGATCTATCTGGGTTGTTACCGCAGTTACTCCACCCTGCCGGCTTACTTAGTGGAGCGCCACCCGCGCGTCGCCGTCATTGGCGCCGGCAGCCTCGGGGAGTTCCGCGAGGAAGACCAGATCTGCTGCGCATGGATCGCCGCCGGCCTGATCCGCGCCGGCTACGCCGCCGGCAGCCCCGAAACCCAGGCCCTGGTGGACCGCTGGCGGGACGCCCCGCCCGAGGCTTGCCTGGGTAGCCGGAGCGTCAGCTTCCTCAAGCGCACCGGCCGCACCGCCGACCTGGATTTTATTCTCACCCACATCGACGACCTCTCCGCCGTATTCACCGTCGAGCAGGGAGAGGTGCGCATGATTCCTCCGCAAACCGCGCTCATCCCCATGCCGGTCGCGGCCAGCGAGGTGGAGCGATGAACGCCGCGACCCCGGCCGTGGTGCTGCAATCCGGCCATCATGGCGATCTCGGCATCGTCCGCACCCTGGGGCGTCTCGGCGTCCAGGTCTATAGCGCGGGCGCCGATGCCTGGGAGCCGGCCTGCTGTTCCCGCTATTGCCGCGGCCACTTTCCCTTGCACACCGCCACCGAGCCGGCGGAGCAATCCGTGGCCCGCCTGCTCGCAATCGCTCGCAAGCTCGGCGGCAGGCCGCTGTTGATTCCCACCTCCGATCGCGAGGCCATCTGGGTGGCGGAGCACACTGACGAACTCGAAGCCGCGTTTCGCTTCCCGCGCCAGGATGCCGCGCTGGTCCGCACCCTCTGCGACAAAGGCAGCATGCAGGAACTCGCCCGCAAACATGGCGTCCCCACCGCGCTCGCCGTGATCCCGCGCTCCCGGCTCGATGTCGAGCAGTTTCTCGAAACCGCCGTCTTCCCCGTCATGGTGAAGGCCACCGATGCCGACCGGCTGCGCCGCCGCGCCGGCGGCACTAAGTTCGTCATCCACACTCCCCGCGAACTGCTCGACTTATACGCCAGGGCCGAAGATCGTGAGGCCCCCAACTTACTCATTCAGGAGTTCATTCCCGGCGACGATTGGATGTTCGACGGCTACTTCGACCACCACTCCCAATGCCTGCTCGGGGTGACCGCCGCCAAGATCCGCCGCTTCCCGGTGCACACCGGCGTCACCAGCCTCGGCGTCTGCCGCCACAATGACACCGTGCTTCACACTACCGCCGCCTTCATGCAGGCGATCGGCTATCGCGGCATCCTCGACATCGGCTACCGCTATGACCGCCGCGACGGACAGTACAAAGTACTCGACGTCAACCCGCGCATCGGCTGCACTTTCCGGTTGTTTGCCGCCACCGACGGCATGGACGTGGCGCGCGCCCTCTACCTCGATATGACCGGCCAGCCCGTCGCCCCCGCGCGCGCCGCCGACGGACGCAAATGGATCGTCGAGGACTTCGATTTCTTCTCGGCCGCCCGCTCCGTGGCCGCCCGCACGTTGACGCTCACTGCCTGGGCGCGTTCTCTGCGCGGCGTGGAGGAGACGGCCTGCTTTGCGCTCGACGACCCCCTGCCCTTCCTCATGATGGGCATGGCCGATTGCGGCGAGCTCTATCGCTGGCTGCGCTGTCAGTCTGCCGCAAAGCGCCCCGTGCCGGAAACACGCAGGCCGCGGGTCACTCCCCGCCTGCAGCCTTCCATCTCGCCTAAGGAGTAAAGTAACAGGAGTAAGTCGGCCCTGGCGGCGCTGTCAGTCTTACATACAGCGCCCCAGGGCGGTCGGATCGGAGTAAGTCAACCCTGGCGGCGCGTCTCATTCATGGCGGCATGATACCGCCTCCGAATGTCCGACAGGTCCACCGCCGGTTCCGGCCACTTCATCTCCAGCTTCTCTAGCGTATCGGTCACGATCTGCGACACCGCCAGATCCCGGAACCACTTGTTGTTCGACGGAATCACATACCACGGCGCATACCGCGTGCTGGTCTTTTGCAGCATATCCTCGAACGCTTCCGTGTACCGGTTCCAGTGCGCCCGCTCCCGGTAATCGGCTTCGCTGATCTTCCACCGCCGCGCCGGATCGTCCAACCGCTGCTTGAAGCGCACCAACTGCTCTTCCTTCGAGATATACAGAAAGAACTTCAGCACCGTGGTATCGTTCTCCATCGCCAGCAGCCGCTCGAAATCGTTGATCAGCTCATAGCGCTTCGACCACATGTTGACCTCGGCGAACTGGTGCACACGCACCACCAGCACGTCTTCGTAGTGCGAGCGATTGAAGATCGTCACCTCGCCCTTCGCCGGCAGGTGCGGATGCACCCGCCACAGAAAGTCGTGATCCAGTTCCTCCGGCTTCGGCCGTTTGAAACCCACCACCCGGCACCCCGCCGGGTTCATGCCCGTCAGCAGATGCCGGATCATCCCATCCTTGCCGCACGCGTCCATCCCCTGCAGCACGATGAGTAAGGAATGCTTCTTCTCGGCATGCATCTGGTACTGCAGCCGGTCCAGCTTCCTCATCAGCGCCCGGATCTCCGGCGCCGCCTGCTCGCATGTCTCGTATTTCCCCCGCGCTCCCGGGTCCATCTCCGCCAACTTCACCCGGCTTCCCGGCTCCACCAGCAAGCGCTGCGGAACTTCCGTCGATGGCCACGGCTCCGCTGCCTCCACCTCCGGCAGAACCTCCGGACGCGGCGCCACATGCAGTTGGAAGCGCCGGTAGCCCGGGTCGATGCTGCCTAACCTCACCCTCCGGGCAGGCTCGATCAGGAACTTCGTCAACAGATTCGCCATGGCTTTGGGGTCCTCGTCTGCGGCTTTCCGCGTACAGCCACTAGGATGATGCGCAGCTTCCCGGCGGCTCTTTTGGGGGTGTTCTCCAACCCTCCCGCCCCCCTCGCCTCCTTATTTTGCAACCAGCCGCTCTCCGCTGCATCCCTCGGAGCAGGCCCGGCATTCGAGTCCACATCTCGCATGGAACCTGACTTCGAAGGACACTCAGTGCGCCGCCGGATCCGCTGTCTGTCGCTTGCTGTTGGGATCGCGGCCTGCATGGCCACCGGCGCGCTGGCTCAAAAGACTTTGACTTGGGAAGACGCCAAACGACTCTTGGAAACCGCCAACCCCACCCTCCGCGCCGCCCAGATCGGCATCCTCGAATCTCGCGCCGATGAGATTACCGCCTTCCTCCGCCCCAACCCCGACCTCAGCTTCGAAATCGATCAGTTCAACCCCCTCGCCTCTACCGGCTACCCCTATCGCCCCCTCTCCGACACCGAACCCGTGCTCGCCGTCAGCTACCTGATCGAGCGCCGCCACAAACGCGATCTGCGCCGCGACAGCGCCCGTCAAACTACCGCCATCGCCATCTCCCAACTCGACGACCAGAAGCGCAGCTTGTTCTTCGACCTCCGCACCGCCTTCGTGCAGGTGCTCCAGCAGAAATCCGTACTGGAGGTCACACGCGAAAACCTCTCCTTCTACGACCGCATTCTCAGCGTCAGCCGCGACCGCTACCAAGCCGGCGATATCGCCCAGGTTGACCTGGACCGCCTGGAGTTGCAGCGCGTCCAGTTCGAAGCCGACGTGCAGACTGCCCTGGTCAACCTGCGCACCGCCAAGATCCAGCTTCAGGCCCTGCTCAACGATCGCACCCCCGTCGAGACGCTCGATGTCAGCGGCCGCTTCGACTACGCCGAACTCCTCACCCCGCTCGAGGAACTGCGGCAAAGCGCATTCGATTCCCGCGCCGACCTGCGCGCCGCCGTGCAGGCGGTGGCCAAAGCTCAGACCGATTATCGCCTCGCTTCCGCCAATGGTTCGACCGATCCCACCGTCGGTGTCGATGCCGGTCACCAGGCCGGCTTTCGCGCCTACTTCGGCGCCAGCGTTACCATTCCGCTGCGCATCTTCGATCGCAATCAAGGCGAAAAGGCGCGCACCCAACTCGACATCCAGCGCAATCAACGCCTGGTTGACGCCAACCGCGCCCAGATCTTCAGCGACGTCGATTCGGCCTACGCCACGATCCAAAGCGACCTGACCTTGCTGCGCCCCTACAAGACCCGCTACCTCCAACAAGCCGCCCACGTCCGCGAGACGATCACCTTCTCCTACCAGCACGGCGGCTCTTCCCTGCTCGACTTCCTGCAGGCCCAGCAGGATTACCGCAGCATCCAACTCAGCTATCTCAATCTCGTCGGCTCCTATCTAAGCGCCGTCAACCAACTCAACTTTGCCGTCGGACGCGAGGTGATTCCATGACGCATACCCGAGGATGGGATTCGGAAACTCCCTAAGGCCCCAGGCCTCGTATTTGTAAATTCCTCTGTCGGAGCGAGGGAAGTTCAAACCCCAGTGGGATCAGCCCACACGCGGATTCGGTCCATCGCAAGAAGGGGACTCTCGATGACGAAAAAGAGAAAAAGCCTGTTCCTTACACACGGGAACTGCGCGCCAAGTTGGATTCGGCGCCGCATTTCGTGCGGTGATGCTTTCGCTGGGTGGCGGCTCTAGCCGCATCCGCCTCAAACCGGCGGTGGCGCCACGTTGGTTTGGGACGGTGAAGGACGGCTCCGATTCCGTCGTCATGCGGGCCAAAGTGACAGTTGTGAACCGGGGAACTTCGTTTGTTACGGAGACCTTTACGGCTGCCGACGGCCGCTATCACGTTCCCTGCCTCATTCCAGGCGACTACCGCGTTACCCTGAGCGCTGCCGGTTTTAAGGAGTTCGTCCGCGACGGCCTGACACTCCGATCGGTATGTGCATGTGTTACGGGTGCTGGAATGAAGGCGGCAAGCTCATGGGCCGCGACGCCGCGGAAACGGTCAGATACTTCGGCGGTCTAAAAAACCTTTTTAAAATCCATTTCCGCAACGTGAGCGCTCCGTTGCCGCATTTCACCGAAACCATGATCGATGACGGCTACTACGATATGAGCAAAAGTGATGAAGGCTCTGGTAGAGGTCAAGTTTGATGGGATTGTCATTCCCGATCACGTCCCGGGGTTGGGTAGCGACCCAAAAGCGGAAGGTGGCCGGGGAGCGGGCGGGGGCAGAACACCCGGAGCCTACCGGCCCAACCCTGCGCTGGCCTACTCAATAGGTTGCATGCAGTCAATGCTGATCTCGGCTCAAGGCAACAAGGGCTGAGCAGCAGGTTCAGGAATGCTCGCGCCATTCGGTGGACTGGTCAATCGGGATGATCGCCTTCCGACCCTGACGCATGCGAGCGAGTTGTCGAAGCCGCTTCGGCGGCTCAACCACCGTTCGTTGTACTGGCCTCCGTTGAACGGCCTGTAGATTTTGCGGTCGCGATACCGACACGAACTCGGCGAGGCGAAGAATCAATTTCAAGATCGCCCAACAGCCAAGAGCCGCCACGCCGAACGAAGAGAGAACGACGAGAGCCAGTGCGAGAATTAGCAGCACGGAGCACTCCTCGAAACAAAGGCCTGACGCCATTTAAGTAGTGACGTCAGGCCCGCTCTACACAACTGACATTCGGTCGCCAACAGGACGATGGTCTACTTCGGGCAACCGAGACTACTAAGCGGAAGCGCCGTCGCACTCTGCGAGTTCACAACTGAAGGGGGCGCTTGACCTCCGGTAGGAACGAACCACACTTCCACACGCCGCGAGTCTGCTGCGGTGGATCCGCCGCCTACAGAGGCCTGGCAGAATCCCGCTTCAAACCCGACGCCGAGTTGATCGGCTCCCGGCGCGCTGACCTGCACTTGAGATTGCGGAACCGACAGACAGATTCCACTTCCGGCGGTGATCACAGCGGCCGCATTCAGGGCACGCTGCTCTGCCAGTTTCACAGGTTCATCGGACGATGTGTGCCCGACCAGGTACACAGTGCCGCTGGCATCCCGCTGGACATAGGACCGCAATTGCTCGAGCAGGATTCGCTTACCGCAATTGTTCACTCGAGCGCTCTTGTCGGAGAAGAGCACGTCAGGCAATCGAATCGGGGCAACGACGGCCGCCTTGATCACTTCGATGGTCGTCGTGGCGGTTCCCACATTGCGATTATCCGCGGCCTTGGCAGTAATCGTCACGGTCTTTCGTTGTTCCGCGTTGTTAGTCGAATCGAACACGACTCCCGTTGAATCGAACTGAGTCCCATTCACCGTACCTTCAGATGCTTCAAAGGTAGGCGCCTGAATATTGCCGCCGCACTGACCCTGGAAGCTCGCCGACAAGGACGATGCCTCTCCAGCGCGAATCTGAGCGGGATTTGCCGCGGCAGTCCCAGTCGGAGGCACATACTCACGAACCGTGATCGTGGTCGACGTGGATGCAGGATTGAATCCTCCCCCGTTTGCCGCCAGTTCCACGCGATAAGTACCCGGCGCTCGTCCAGCGCTCCCGAATTCAAACGTCGGGCCATGGCTGACCGCCTGTCCATTGACCGACCACGTATAGGTCAATTGGTTGGGGGCCGCGCCGTTCGGAGCTGCAATCACCTGGGTCGAATCGCCCTGACAAATCTCCGTCGACGCCGCGTTTACGGCGAGGTTGAGGTTCAGTTTCGGGCACGTCGCATCGACATTCACGGTGCTGCCGTCCGGGCAGGTCTTGGTGCGCGGCGGCGCTGGAGCTGCAGCTACGGGCGTGGGTTTTTCACCGCCAATCAGAAAGTTCACGCCGGCTGTGTAGCGAATGTTGTTCTGATTGTTGTCGCCGGCAGTGCGGAGGTTCTGCATCCTGGTTAGGTAATAATCCAATCCGATCGGCCGGAAGCTTACGTGCCGGCTGATCTTAATATCGATTCCGCCGCCGGCCGTCATTGCGAAGGCGGTCTCAGACGCCGTTACGCGCGCCGTAATCGGTTGGCCGGGAATCAGTCCGGGCGGATTTGGCGAAAACAATAACGGCTGCGACACCAAGCCGTTAATCTGCGTGCTCGAGGTTGAATAAACACCTCCCCACAATACCTGGAAATATGGAGTGATTCTCCCCTTCCGAATCGAAACACGCGGCCCAAACAAGTAGCTAGCAAACGTGCTGTCCAAATTGGTGCCGCTGATATTACCGTTGTGCACCGCGCCTAAGTCAGCCACTCCGCTCAGCCAGTGATTGAAGTTATAGGTGAACTGGCCGCTCCCGCCGTTTGCGCTAAAGGCGGGGACATCCGTTGCTGAGTTGAATCTCACGTACTCGTACCCTAAAAAGACGCCCGCCTTCGGGACGTCCGCCGCGACAGCCGTGAAAACGGACAGGGCTGTGACCCCAATGATCGCAAGACACTTCTTCATATCAGAATTACCCCTTATAAGACCCCGCGGTTGCCAAGCACAAGGTCCCATGTTGGGAGCTCGCTATGAACCGCGTGGGCGACAATTAACCCCTGCCGAATCGATACAACATCGGCAATAGGGGGTCCTTTATTTTTCGCTTGTAGGTGTCATGCGGGCACCCTTTCGTACGTTCTTTCCTGAACCACGCCAGATGGTAGAGGCATCCAGCGACGTAGGAAAATACTATGTGGTCGAACGGTTACGCAATTGCCGCGATCCAGTGTGCGGCCTTCGCATTTGCAGCGCTTCTATCCGGAGAATCGCGACTCGCATTCCCTGGCCCTGTGACCGTTGTCCAGGTCGACCCGCATCATCAGCGCACCTTAATGGTGGGTACAGCAACGGCGCAACTCTTTCGCTCGAGGGACGAAGGCGATACATGGACATCCGTTCCCTTCCCTGGGTCCTTACGCTCCACTTTGCACGCGATGTTGATCGACCCAGTCACACCCGGCGTATATCTAGTCGCGGTTTCTAGTGAGGTTCCTCAATATGCGGGCCTGTACCGGAGTTTGAACGACGGAGAAACCTGGCAACAACTGCGTGGCCTCGAACAGAAGCAGGTTTGGGCCCTGGCGTCCTGGAAAGCAGATGCGCGCGTGATCGCCGCCGGCACCCAAGACGGCGTATTCTTGACGCGGGACGGAGGTGAAAAGTGGTCACGAATGACCTCTCCCCGTGCCGCCGCGCCCCAGCCGGTGGTATCGCTGGCATTCGATCCAACCGATAGTAAAACACTTTACGCGGGTACGCCTCATCTCGCATGGAAGACGACGGACGGCGGCAGATCGTGGCGTATGCTTTCAACTGGAATGCAGGAAGATTCCGACATCTTTTCCATAGACGTACATGTTGACCACCGGAGCCGGTTGTTCGCAGGGGCCTGCAGCGGCATTTACAGAAGCCTGGACGGAGGGGGCACCTGGTCAAACCTGGAACGGGTAATTGGCGGACCGTTTCGAACCTACGTAGTCACGCGAACTCCGCGCAGTCCTAATGTGGTGTTTGCAGGAACCAGCAGCGGCCTAATGCAATCACCGGATGGAGGAGCAACGTGGCGTCGCCTGTCTGTCGAACCCGCACGGTCCATCGCCTTCGACCCTGCCGACCCGCGTCGGATCTTCGTTGCCACTGATCAGGGAGTCCTGCGTAGCGACGACAGCGGCGTCCACTTTCGCGAGCCAAACCCCGGGCTTGCGAAGCGCTGAACTATCGCGTAACCCCAAATTTTGCGACGTTGCCCCATCCCCTACATCGCACTATATTTTGGGGAAGCCGCAGGGCGGCAAGCCGTACTCAAGGAGGGAGTCGATTAGGTAATTCATCATCAAAGATCCGTCCATCGTTGGGGATACAATGTACCAATGGCAAGTGGGTCCGGCAGCTCCTCCAGGGAGCAGTTAACGCAGTTCCTCGTCCAATGAGGACGCGGGAATAAAGAGGCTCTGGACTTACTCACGCCCCTGGTTTATACCGAGTTGCACAATCTGGCGTCAGGTTATTTGCACAACGAGCGCGACGCAAGGACATTGCAACCTACCGCATTGATCCATGAAGCCTACCTGCAGCTCGTGTCGCAGGATCTTCCCGATTGGGAGAGTCGCGCGCACTTCTTCGGTGTGGCCGCGCAGCTCATGCGCCAGATCCTCGTGGATCATGCGCGCAAACACCGCAGCCAAAAACGGGGAGGCGGAGCCGGAAAAGTCTCGTTCGATGAAGCCCTGTCGCTGGCTCCCGAACGCGGTGCCTCCGTGATCGCCCTCGACGATGCTTTGACGGATCTTGCCGCGGTCGATGCCCGTAAGTGCAAGGTGATCGAACTTCGTTTCTTTGGCGGACTCAGTGTAGACGAGACCGCGCGTATGCTGGATATCTCGGTCGTCACGGTAGGTCGGGAGCAACGGCTGGCCGAGGCGTGGCTGCATCGCGCAATGAGCTCCAACTCAGCGCAATGAGCCCCGAGCGCTGGAAGGAGGTAGACGGGCTGTTTCACCAGGCTGTCGAGGTGCCCGCCGCTGAACGTGCCGCGTGGCTTGCCCGAGTCTGTGATAATGACACGGATCTCCCCGACGAAGTCTCAGCTCTTCTTGCCAGTGACGATTCCGCTCAAGGCTTCCTTCAGCAGAAGATCAAGGGCGCCATCGTCGAGTTTCATACTGCACCGGCACCGGCGGAACCGCGCCGGATCGGCCCCTATCGACTGGTCCGAGAGCTCGGCCGCGGTGGTATGGGCACGGTCTTCCTGGCCGAGCGCGCCGACGAGCAGTACGACGGTGTCGTTGCGATAAAGGTGGTGCGGCCAGGCATGGATACCGATTTCTTCCTGACCCGGTTCCGCCGCGAACGGCAAACGCTCGCGGGCTTGCAGCATCCCAATATCGCCCGCCTCCTCGACAACGGAACGACCGGTGACGGTATGCCTTACATTGTCATGGAGCGGATCGACGGACAGACAATCACCGCATATTGCCGCGAGCACCATCTACCCATCGATGCAGTGCTGCGCCTATTTCTCCCCGTTTGCGCCGCGGTGGCCTATGCCCATCTCAGCTTTGTGGTCCATCGCGATCTCAAGCCCGGCAATATTCTCGTGGATACTACCGGCGCACCTAAGCTATTGGATTTCGGCATTTGCAAACTGCTGCTTGGCGAGCAGGCGAGCGACGCCACTCAAGGCGGCTCCGCGATGATGACGCCGGTACGCCAGTCCCGAGCAGGTGCGTGGTGACGCCATAACGGTGGCTAGTGATATTTATTCGTTGGGCGCCGTGCTCTATGAATTACTCACCGGCGTTCGCCCGCACGCGATCAAGAAATATACACCGCGCGAGATTGAGCGCGCTATCTGTGAAGAGGATGTAATCCTGCCGAGTTCCGCGACACGGAATCGCGCGGCTGCACGCGCCTTGTCCGGAGATCTCGATAACATTCTGGTCAAGTGCCTTCAGAAAGAGCCGAAGCGTCGCTATCCCTCGGTGGAACAGTTTACTGCGGATATCCGCCGCTATCTCGCGCATCTTCCGATCTCGGCGCGCTCCGACACCTTCTCTTACCGCGCTCGCAAGTTCGTGCGTCGTAACCGCGGCCCGCTCGCCGCAGGCATCGCTCTGACCGTCGCGCTCGGCATCAGTGCGGTCACGTCGCTCCACGAGGCCGCACTAGCACGCCAGCACTTCGCGCAGGCTCGCAAACTGGCCGGCGCGCTGATCTTCGATGTGCATGATCGTGTTCGCGACCTCCCCGGGTCGCTCCCGGCGCGTGAAGCTATCGTCCGGATCGGGCTCGGCTATCTGGATAATATGGCGAAGTCCGCGCGAGGCGATTTCGCGTTGCGACTGGAACTGGCCAACGCGTACGAACGGATCGGCTTGATCCAGGGCAATGTATTCGGATCTTATACCGGCGACACCACCCAGGCAATCGTCAGTTTTCAAAAAGGATTAGAGGTCCTCCGCACGCTCGACGCGTCCCCATCGGTAGAGTTGGAGCGCATGGAACTCCTACGCCGTCTTGGCAACGTTTTCAATTATACCGGCAGGCTGCCGGAAGCTTATCTACGTCTGGAAGAGGCAGCGCACAAGGGCGCCGCGCTGCTGGAACGCTCCCCTCATGACTACCGGGTCCGCAAGTCGCTAGCCGCAGTCTACGACGACCTCGCCACAGCGCAGCGCGAAGGATCAAGCGTCTCCAAAGGTATCGAAAATCAGTCGAAGGCGGTGGGCCTCTTCAAGGAGTTGCTAGCCGCCTCTCCCACGGATCAGACCCTCCGCGCGTCCGTCGCGAACGCCCTCTCCGGCTTAGGCAATCTCGATGCCAACAACGGGCAACTGCCCGCAGCCATGAAGAATTATCAAGAGGCCGCCGTCGAATGGGACGCACTGAGCCGTGACGAACCCAACAACATGACTTTCAACGTCACCGAATGCTTGTTTATTCTCATATCGGAGACCTGTCCGGTAACCCGACGTATCCCAATCTGGGCGACCCCAAACGCGCCGTTGAGGCCTATCGCATCATGATGGATATGGCCCGGAATCTCCACGAGGCGAATTCCGCCGACCAGGGAGCCACCATTGACTACGGTATGGCGCTATCCCGTGCCGCGATCATTCCTTCCCAACCCTTGGATGCGCGCGCGGAGTTGTTCCGTAAATCTCACGCGGTCTTGGAAGAGGCCGCGGCTCACGATCCGGCGAATACGATGGTGCGGATGAATCTCGCATCCGTACATGAGCAATTGGCGGACATTCTTTACGCAAACGGCAGGCGTGAAGAAGCCCGCACTGAATATCGTGCGGCGCTCGCCCTAGCGGAGACCAATCTCGGCTCTGCCTTCGCTACCTATCGAATTGCCATCACCTGCGCCCGTCAACTCGCGCTCGACGCGGTCCGCCGCGGCGACGCTTCGCAGGCCCTGGATTATGGCGATCGCGCCGTGATTGCAGGTGAGAGTGCCGCTGCCAGAAAAGAGGCGCCAGTCGTGGGCCGTACCCTCGCACCCAGGGCGTGGGCCGCAATGGGAGATATCTGTGAAGCTCTCCATCGGTCGTCCGAGGCGCGGCGCTGGCGGAAACGTTCTCTTGCGGGATTTCTCGAACTCCGCGATCTCCCCGGCTTCCCGGCGGCTCAACGCGATATGATCCTCCATCTCGAGCAGGAGCTAGAGCGAAACTAGCATGCCCCAAGACCAACTCGTCCGCAAAAGCTTCGAAGTCGTTCACGGAATGCCGGAAGCCGTCGCAATGTTATTTTACGGCCGCCTCTTCAATCTCGACCCGTCGCTGCGCCCGCTATTCAAAACCGACATGCGTGCCCAGTCAAAGAAACTGATGGACACACTGGCTGCCGTTGTGGATAGCCTTGACCACCTCGACCGCGTCCGGCCGTTCATTCGCGAACTAGGGCGCAAACACGCCGCTCAATATGGCGTGCGGCCCGAATACTACCAGACTGTGATCGAGGCTCTCCTGTGGGCGCTGGCGCAGGCCCTGCAGCCGCACTTCTATCCGGAGACCCGGCAAGCCTGGAAAGCAGTCCTGGAAGATATCACACGGGAAATGCGTGCCGGAGCGGAACAGTGACGTTGCGCAGCGGGCTCAAAAGCCTGCCGTGCAACGCCTTCCATCAAGTCCCGATCACATCAACTGCCAGCCTGAAGACGACCACCATTCGGGATGCTGGTCACTCCAATTGCAGAGCGGCGCCGGCGATAGCCAGTCCATCGCGGGCTCGCCAATCGGCGCGCCCGGCGGTGAATCTGGCGCGGGAATCATCCGCATGGTCTCCGTCGGACGCTCCAGGAAGCGCTTGATATCCGCAGCCAGCATCGCATTCTGCGCCTGATCTCCTTCGTTCACCGCAACAGCGCTTTTTAAACGCGTCGCCAGCTTGGAAAGCTTGAGTGACGCAATCGCGCGGACCTGTCCGTTAGGAGCCGCCGTTGCCAACCACGTCAGGCGGTCCACCAGAACTCGTTCTTCCGTGCGGCGGACTTCTTGTTCGTACATCGAAGATGCCTGCGCATCAAAGATAGCTTTGCTCAACCGGTCGATCACCTCACCGAGTCCCGGCAGCGAAGAATCCACAGCGTGCTGGGCTACCATTCTCGCCGCGCGGTCCAACTGCAGCGTGAAGCCGATCGTTACGTCCGCCGCAACGCTCGCTGGACTCAGCGGATCGAAGCCGTCTCCCGTCGTGCGCGGGAACAGCTCGCGATGCCTGCCGAACCCCGGTGGACGGGGAGGAATCAATTCCAGTACCTGCTTGGGCACCGTCAATTCCGAAGGCTTCAGTGTAGCGGCCAGCGCCTCCAGTGCCTTTCGCTGATTGGCCGCCGTCTCCCACTTCACCGCCGTGCGGCCGTCACCACGCATGGCATAGATGTAGTCAATCCCGCCCACCATCGACGCGGTCGATTCCACCGTATAACGGTGATACATGAAAATCGGCACCAGCGGCTCCTCGATAGTGGCCATGGGCGCCCCCCGCCGGATCGTATGCTCGCCCAGGCGATCAAGCGCGGAACGGCGTACCTTCATTAAGCGCGTGAGTTCATCCGCCTGGTTCACTCCGTTTGACCACTGATCCACCCTTGGGTTGGAATCCGTATCCTGATTAGTCATGTAGCGCAGGTCTTTGGCCCATGCATCATCTAAAATTTTGGTTAACGCCGCCGGTTCGTCACCGTGCGGCAGTTGCCGGTAGCCGTAGTTGATCGCAACTTTGTCCCAGTCGCCAATCCGCGCGGGATAGGCCTCGGAGAGATCGATGCTGCCATCCTCGCGCAACTTCTCCTGTGGATGCGGATAGTCCATGACGGAAATCCATCCGGCCGAGCTGTCGTAATAGTTGTGTCCCAAGCCCAGCGTGTGCCCAACCTCGTGGGCGGCTAGTTGTCGAATTCTCGCCAACGCCGTTTGGTAGAGGATGTCCGGCTTTTCGTTACCGGTGGAGTAAGGCGAAAGCAGTCCTTCGAAAATCAGATAGTCCTGCCGGTCGCGCAGCGAACCAAGCGTCACGGTCGCTTTGATGATCTCTCCCGTACGCGGATCCGCAACCGTACCCCCCATGCTCCAGCCGCGTGTAGACCGATGCACCCAGTTGATCATGTTGTACCTAATATCCATCGGGTCGGCGGATTCCGGAAGCACCGCTACCTTAAACGCATTGCGGAAGCCCGCAGCCTCAAATGCCTGATTCCACCAGCTCGCACCTTCCACCAGCGCCTTCTTCACGTCTTCCGGCGCCCCCGAATCCACCCAGTATTCAATTGGCTTCACCGGCTCGCTGATCGCCGCGCTTGGGTCCTTCTTTTCCAATCGATGCCGCCTGATCCAGCGCTGCACCATCGGCTCGCCGATCGGCACGCTGTAATCGACAAAGCTCAGTCCGCCATAACCAGCGCGCGGATCATCGTAACGCGGTTGGAAATTACGATCGGGCAGTTCAACCAGCGAGTAATGTTCCCTTAGAGTGACCGATTCCGCGGTTGGGGTGACACTGCCGATCGTCCCCGAAAACATGCCGCCTCCGCGTCCACCGCGTCCACCTCCTGCACCGCCCGGCACCAACGCGCCTACGCCAATCGTGCCCGCTCCTCCAATCGCTGGCGGTCCCTGACTCGGTCCTCCGCCCAGTCCGCCTCGTCCTCCCGCAGCCTCGTTCGCGAAGGTCAAAGTAACTTCGATCTCCGTGTTTTTAGGGAACGCCTTCGTCCGCGGCATGAAGACAGCTGAACGCGACCGGTCCACCCGGTACGGTCCGGGATTGAGCGCGTTGGATGCTCCGTGCCCATCACGCACAACGAAATCCGTAGCGTCAACCAGCACGCGGCCATTCGTTTCCGCCAGCACCGTGAACCCCCAAAGTATGGACTTGGCGAAGGAATCCGCGACTGATCGCTGTTCGGCGCTGTTCGCGCTCGAAGAGCGAAACGTCTCGTTCGGTTGCACCATCAGTACGCGCGGGCCCACCCGTTGGAAGCTGACCAGGCGTCCCGCGCCTTGCTGTCCACGGTCTAGCCCCAGATCGTTCGAGCCCAACCCCGCAGCTAGCCCGGTAGTGTAAAGGAACTCCGTATCCATGTGCGGAATTTCCAGAAATAGATTGCCGCCGCGCTCATCCCAGTACAGCGGGAATAGCCCGTCCAGCTTTTGCATGCCGTCCGTACGGCGCTCAATAGTGGGCGGAGGCCCCGCCGGTGCCAGCGTTACGGGCCCGCCTCCTGCCCGTCCGCCGGCCGGCGGCTGCTGTCCGTACGCAGTAAACGCGAACAATGCGAAGACAAAAATGGAGTGTTGCTTGGAAGCTCGTCTGATCACGGAAGACCCTCAGGGTTCTATTCTACATTCCTGCCGGGGTATCAAATGCAGCTGGCCCTCGCTGAATTTCCCCCTTGTCCGGCGACGAGTTGAGTAAATGATGTGGCGAATCCATTCGCTCCTCCGATTGCCGCCGCGGCAAGGAGCCGGGGGATAAGGGCGATCACAAAGCGGCTCACAAGGTCCGAGGATTGGTGGCGACGAGTTATCAGAGTATTGCACGATCGCGCGGGCTCCGTAGCTAGCCAGGTGCGGCCCTGGCGATAAGGGTGCCACAGGCGCATAGCGCAAGCCGGAAATTGCGATCAAGAAGGGAGGGAACGGTTCGGTGACGAGGGCAAGCCCGGCACTCCCGCGGCGGCTGCGATTCCAAGCGGCAAGCAGCAGCAAGCCATACATGAAATGGCGCTGGCTACCGCCGCCACGGGAGCTTCTCGGCGTGCTTCACTTACGGGAGGTTGGTGCCTGCGGGCTGCACGTCATCATTGGCCTGGAACGTGCCGACAAAGCTACTGCGGCGGAAACGAACGCTCCAGGTTTCGTCAAGACCGTCACCTTTATAGGAGTTCTCCAAGGCATAGGCGGGCATCGCATGCTCGAGCTTGGTCAGCGGCGGATAGTAAATATCTTCGTTGCCGCAAATGTGATCGGCTTCAGTCATGCCGCGGGTCGCAATTTCAGCCAGCGAGCCGGCGGTCAGCCGAGCTGCGCCGCCGTGAATATTGCCGTCTTGTATGGTGAGTTCAACCGGTGCCGATTTCACCAGGATTATATTGTTCAGCAATTCAGGGACCTGCGCTTTCGCGAAGCTCACTAACGCTTCCCGCTGCGCGGCGTTCGCCCGGCTATCGACTATGAGGACCGATCTCGCAGCGTTGACGGGGCGGTGCACATCGCCGAGTGTATGCTCGGTGCGGACCACACCGACGATCCCAAGTCCGGCGATATTCACACCTTTCCAGGCGCCGTTATTGATCTTCCAGCCGAACACAGCCTCCTTGCCGTTAATCTCGACTTCGCCGTTCGCAAAGCACGGGCCGGTGTAGACATCGGCGGTGCGCGCTTCCATGTAGTTGCCGGACACGCCGCTGGCCGGAAGGCCGGCGGCGAAAGAAATAGTCGTGGCCGCGGATAGAACTGCGGCAATGCACAGAATTTTCATCCCAGGTTGTCCCTCTGGGTTAATTATAGCGTGGCAAGGGGTGAATTAGCGTTCAGGGGCGGCGGCAGTTTGCCGCTCCACACGTGCGGTTTCTTCCTTCTTCGCTAACGTGGAGCGTAATTTCAAGAGATCTTTCAGGGAGTCGTACCAGAACGGCGCGCCCAAGCTGAGCAGAATCCAGGTAAGGAGCACACCGCGCCAGGAACTGGAAAGCAGGTCACGGTCGATGCAAACCAGACTGTTGCAAGACGATTCGCCTGCGATGTTGAGCATATTCGTTTCGGGCTTGCCGGGTACCGACCGGAGCTGAAGTTGACCTAAACGCCGAGGTTTGAGCAGGAGCTGCTCGCCATGATCTTCATCCACCCGAAAGCCGCGTGAGCGCAGTGCGGCCGCAACCGGGCCTGCCTCGCAAGGTACGGAGCGCCCTGCCTGGCCGGGGCCGGAGATGTCGCACTGATCCGCTCCGCGAAAGAGCTGGTCGTCGAAATGCGCCGAACTATCAACATATTTTGTTTCCCCAAGAACGTTCGAGGAAGGGTCGTTAGCGCGAGTGCGCAGTTGAAGCCAGCGCGCCTGAGGTTTGAGCGCCTGTAAGGTAAACGGAGGCACAACCGAAACGGGAGCTTTGGAAGCTTTGATCGACATTGACGAGTTCATCGGCGCCACCCGTGGTGAGTTCGAGCGGAACGGCATCGTATCCCGCGAGCAGGGTATATTGTCCGGCGCCAAGTGTTTCCCCGGGATTTAGCGCCGCCTGCGCCGCACCGTTGACATGGGCCAGGCGATCGATTCCCTGAATATCGACATGCAGCTTCTCGACTCCGGGACCGGTGATGGTGTAACTGATGCGCTGTTTGTCGCGCGCTGTACTGATGGGCGCGCCGGAATCCCTGATTGCGGTATCGATGTCGGACAGTGGATCGGAAGTCCATTGCGGTTCCAGGGGATAGGAACTGCCGCCCACTACAAGTTCCAGGCGTTGACTGTACGGCAGTTGCCACTTCGGATTCGCCATCAGTCGGGCCTGCGGCAGCCGCTGCCAGAGGAAATGATCGGGCAGAACTGCCAGTTGGGGATCGCGCAATTTCGCCAGGCTGCCTTCAATTTCGTCGCGTTGCGATTTGGCGTTTTGAATCTCGTCCTGATTCTGACTGGCGGGCGGAATCTTGGTTTGCTCATCGATCCGCTTTTCTTGAATTTGCGCCTGCTGTACAAGCGAATCGCGAAGCTTATCGTCACTTGAGAGGCGTTTGAGCAGATCGATAGAATCGAGCTGCACCAGCGTCGCAACAATCAACGCGCCAATCACCGTAACCAACTGCGCGCGGAAGCGGTATTCGGCGGTGGTGCGGTCCATGACCTGGTCGAACCAGTTGTTGATCCGGCCCACAAAGGAGCTCTGAGCCGCCGTCAGGATGGCCTTGGTGAGACGTTCGTGAGTTGCGCGGCCCTCGTCGGTCAACTCTAGAACCTGGGCGGCCTCACGGATGTCGGCGAGCGCACGGCCGGGGTCAGGGACGTCGTTTCCGGCGAGTACCTGCCGCAAGCGGTGCATTGCGGCTATCATGCCCGGACGCATTTTGGTCATGCCGGCGATGTTGGTCGGGTTGGCGGCAAACTCCAGCAGGATCCGAATGAACTCCTCACGCTCAACAACTTCGCCCTTCCGCGCGGGCGTTTGCAGAAATGGGGGTTGCGCAATCGCTGGATGCAGCAGGACGGCGGCGCTCACTTCTTTCACGTCTTCTGCGCTGAGCACACCCGTGGCGGGGAGACCGTCATCAACCATCAGCCGTTCGAAAGTGAAAACGATTTGCGTGGGGGCGGCCGGCGGCGGTGTAAGTGCGAGTCTGAGATCGTGAACGCTGGGGACCGGCACGATGTGCGGCGGATAGCTGCATACGTTTCCATTGACGAGGAGTTGCGTACCCTTGAACGCTCCGGACGCGATGGAGAGGGATAGCGCCGTATCGGGAGGCAGTCCGGCGATAGCCCTGCGGCTGGCGAATTGCGCGGGTCCGGCGAAGTTATAAGCGAGGGACGCTGCACCGTTAGGGTCGGTCGCGGAACTGGTTATCGCCCAACTGGCGACAGTGCCGCGCGGCCGAAGCCGAATCACTACGCCTGGGGGCAGCGGTGCGTTGTTGGGAAGGGTGAGGGAGGGGCGCAAAGTCCCGTTCTGTGCGGCCAGGAGGAGCGGAACGTTCTCTGTCAGGGTCAGGCTGCCGTGCTCATCAGCGACCTTGGCGATCGGGGCAGGCGGGGCAGCACCGGCAACCGCTGGTTGGGCAAAGAGCACGGGCTGGTGCGGCGCGAGTCCCGTAACCTCGGCGGAATCGAAGCGCTCGTATGGGCTGCCGTTGAGTTGCAGAAGGAGACTCTCCAAGCCCACCTGCAAACGTCCGGAACGCGAATTGAAGAGCCAAAGCCAGACCTGCGTAAAGGCTGTGACCAGCGGGCTAAGCAGCACCATGACGACGGCCAAGCCGAGAAGCACATCAAGGTACTTAAGAATTTCCATTCGACTGATTCTATATCAGTGCTTGCGAGACCGCGCGGGAACCCAATCCGGAGTTGCGCGGAAGAACTGGCGTTGGAGATAGTGAGGATGCATGCCACGCTGGATGGCCGCACTTCTGAGATCCCTCGCCGCGAGTGTTGTGTTGTTCTCATCCTACGCGGCGTTACTCTGCGCGCCACAAGGGCTCTTTCCGTTCGCCGTCAGCGCAGGTGGCCTCACGATGTATTCCGACCGGCCAATCCCTGAGGCTTCCGGTAAACAGGTTCTGGAATTGGCCGTGAGAAAGCTGGCGAGGTCGCCGCTCTATTCCGTGGGAGACGTTCGTGACGTTTACGTCTGCAATTCACGATGGCGGCAGTTGCTCTTTTTCAATCGGGATTACGGCGTAGGGGGAGTAGCCCCTTATCCGGTCACGCCCAACGTCTTTCTTCGTGATGCGCAGATCGAGGACAACCGCCTTGTTTCGCGGCAAGGCATCCCCGTTGCGGGAGACCGGAGCTTGGATTACTACGTCGCGCATGAACTCACGCATCAACTCACGGGCCGCATGCTGGGCCCACTTCGCTACTGGCAATTGCCCCAGTGGGTGCGGGAAGGCTATGCCGATTACGTCGGCAAGGGAGACTCATTTAACTACTTCGAAGCCAAGCGCGCATTTCTCGATGGCACTCTGGAAATGGATCCGAAGCGATCCGGCTTGTACCGGCGCTTCCATTTATTGGTGGCCTACCTCTTGGACCACCAGAAGTGGAGTGTGGAGCGGCTGTTGAATCACCCTCCTCCTCAAGCAGAAGTGGAGGCGGCGGTACGTGTCGAGTAGTTGTTTACCGGTGCCGCGCGGAAATGGATCCTCGGGAACAGTGGAGCGGAACAGCCTTACTCATAACGCAGCGCTTCGATGGGATCGACGTTGGCCGCTCGGCGGGTGGGCTCCCAACAGGCGAGCAGCGCGACGCCCGTAAAGAGCAGTCCTACGACAATCAGTGTAGCCGGATCGGTCGGCTCTACTTCGAAGAGGAACGACTTGAGCACACGGGAGAGCAGAACCGCGGCGAGCAGTCCGATGATGACGCCTCCGGCGATCAGGCGGAAGCCCTCGGCGAAGACCAGGTTCCGGATGTCGCGCCGCTCAGCCCCGACCGCAGCGCGGATCGCGATTTCGCGCCGTCGCGCGGCGACTGACAGGGAGAGCACGCCATAAATGCCGACCAGGGTCAGCACGCTGCCGACAACCGCAAACCCAACCAGCAACTGCATCGCAAATGTGCGGGACGCAAGCGAATCGCTGCGAATCTGATTCAACGTCTTCACGTTTTCGACCGCGGCGGTGGGCTCGACAGCGTGCAATTCGCGAGGCACGGCGGCGATGACGGAGCGTGGATCTCCCGCCGTGCGCAGGACGAGGTGCTTGGAAAATGCCGTCGCCTGCCAGAAGGAAAGATAGATCTCGGGCTCCGGCGCCTGTGTCAGGTCGTCGGTGCGGCCGTTCCCTACCACACCGACAATCTCGGTGGCTGGCTGGTCCCGCCCGTTGATCCAGATCTTCTTGCCAAGCACCGCGCCTTTGGGAAAGTAGCGCTCCACGAAGGCCTGGTTAACTACCGCGACGTTGGGCGCGTTGCGCACGTCCGTAGCGCGCACGTCGCGGCCTTCGGAAATGGCGAGCCCAAGCAATTGGAAGTAGCCCGAAGTGATCGAGCGGAGTGGTAACGAGGGGCGGTCACTCGGCTTGGCGGCGGGCGCTTGGCCTTCGATTTCGACCGAACTCTGCCAGTTGTTGCCGGTCAAAGGAACGCCCCATGCGAAAGCCGCATTTTGTACGCCGGGAATAGCGGAGACACGTTCCAGCGCGCGGCGATGAAAATCGGCCGTGTCTCCCTGTAATACCGTGGTAACGCTCATCGTCAAAATATGACCCAGATCGTAGCCGGTGCGGACGTTCGAGAGATTGATCATAGTGCGGATCAGCAAACTCGCGCCTACAAGGAGCGCCAATGTCAGTGCGGTTTGCGCCATAGTGACGGCGCGAAGCAACCGCCGCTCACCCGAGCCTGCGCTGCTCTTCGGCCCGGCACTCTTAAGCACCATCATGGGATCCATACGGGAGGCTCGCAAGGCGGGGACGATGCCGGCCACCGCGGCCGCGAGGATTGCCGCTCCGAAGCCACAGGCCAACACCGGCCAACCCGTGGTGACCGCGTCGAGGCGCGGGATGGCATGCCCGCCTATCAATTTAAAAACTCTGACCACACCGAATCCCAGGGCCACGCCGAAGGTTCCTCCGACGAATGGCCAGCAACAGGCTTTCGGTCGATACCTGGCGGAACAGCACCGATCGTTCCACGCCCAGGGCGCTCCGAATCGCGTATTCCTGCTGACGCTGTAGTCCGCGCACCAGCAGCAACGCGGCAACATTGCCGCAGGCTATCAGCAGTACCAGTCGCGGCGGCGCCTAAAAGGGGAAACAAGATGCGACGGCCATCGCGATTCATCTCGCTGGTGAGGGATTGCACCTGCACCGTGAAGCCTTCAAATTCGCGTTCACTCTGTGCCTGCCTGGCAGTGATCAACTTGAGGTCCGCCTGGGCCTGCTGCACAGTGACGCCGGGTCGCAAGCGGCCCACCACATCCCACTGCGGCGATTTCAACCGGGCGGGATTCGGAACTGCCGGCACCCAAAAATCGACCGTCGCATTCACGTTGTAATTCGGTTCCTGGGCGGCGCCGGGAGATGGCAGGAAACGGACACCGGGCGGCATGACGCCAATCACTGTCGGAGGAATGTCGCGACGGCTCATACGGATCGTCTTGCCGACGATACTTGGATCGCCGTTGAATTTACGCTGCCACAAGTCATAGCCGAGAATGATGACTGGCGCCGGTGGCACTTTGATATCCGACACTAGAAACGTCCGGCCCAGGAGCGGTTTGAGGCCGACTACGTGGAAGTACTCCTGGGTAACCGCCATTCCCTCCATCGACTCGCTGCCGTCGGACCTGACCAGAAAGTTAAATGTCCACGCGTAGGCGGCGAACGCAGTAAACGATTTGGCCTGCTGCTGCCACTCCATCCATTGCGCGGCGGGCCACAGATGGGGATTTGCCATCGGCATGCCGTTGGTTCGTGCGGACTGGATCAAGGCGAGGCGATCCGGATCTTCATACGGGGGCGGCGCGAGCAGCACGCCGTGAATCAGGCTGAAAACGGCGGAGGTGGCTCCGATGCCGAGAGCGAGTGTCAGCACGGCGATCGTGGTGAAGCCCGGTTGTTTACGCAGCATCCGCGCGGCAAAACGCAGGTTTTGGAGCATCCATCCCTCTCATGCAGACATTTCATGGCGTTGGACGAACGGCGAAGGGTGAGGGATAGCAAAAACGGTTTCGAGGACCGGCGAAAGATATCGCGCGTATCGCGAATCGCAGCCATAATAGATGACACGAATCCGGCGGCATCTCCGGTTCTAGAGACATCGAGCCATGACAGATTATCGCCGAAGCCGAAGAAACTTCTTGACCTTAACCAGCAGCAGTCTGGCCGCCTTGGTCGGCGGCTCGCGGACGGGCGTCGCCCAGGCCGCAGGCGCGCGGGACGCGGATCTCGTTGTCTTCAACGCAAAGGTCCGCACGGTGGATTCTCGCATGCCAAAAGCAGACGCATTCGCGGTTAAGGGGGGCAGGTTCATCGCGGTTGGCAGTAGCCCGGAAATGAAGGGCTTGATCGGGAAGTACACTCAGACGATCAACGCCAAACAGATGACAATCGTGCCCGGATTTATCGATTGCCATAACCACGCCGGCGGGGAGATACTCCTCTACGAAGTCCTGGTCGGCAACCCGTTCGTAGTGGAATTTGTCACGATCGCGAGCATCATTGAAAAGCTGCGCGCCAGAGCTCGTGAGACTCCGCCCGGTACATGGGTTGAGGGATATTTCTTCGACGATACCAAAGTAAAAGATAATCGCCGGCTCAACATTCACGATCTCGATCAGGTTTCCGCGGAACACCCGGTCGCAGTTCGCCATCGCGGGGGGCATACTTCCTTCTATAACAGCAGGGCCTTCGCGATGGCCGGAATCGACAAAAGTTCGCCGAACCCTCCAGGCGGAACCTTCGACCGGGAGTCGAACGGAGATCTGAACGGTCGCGTTACCGACACCGCGATGAACTCCATTGACAGGGCCGGCAAGAGACTTGCCTTGACCGGCGGGCAGCGTTTACAACGCGAACGGGACGGGTTGGCACACATCTCGAAACAGTTCGCCCGCTACGGCGTGACCAGCGTGCACCATCAGGGGGGTAGCCTGTCCGCGCTGCAGCAGGTACGGGCGCGCGGCGATTTACTCCATCGGGTAAGTTACGAGCCAGAGGGTGGGGAACTCGAGGCGATGATCGCCGGCGGCTTGATGACCGGATTCGGCGACGAGTGGATCCGGCTCGGCGCGACGCGGGAACACGTCGTCGACGGGTCGTTTTCCGAACGTACGATGGCGTTGAGCGCTCCCTATCCTGGGGTCGTGCCGGCATACCACGGCAACGTCACTGAGACACAGGCCCAACTTGACGCGTGGGTCGAGCGGGTACACCGCGCAGGCATCCAGGTGAATTGCCACGCCAACGGTGATATTGCGATAGATATGACGCTCACCGCAGTGGAGCGGGCACAACGTCTCTTCCCACGCTCCGATCCGCGGCCGAAGATCACGCATTGCACCCTGATCAACGATGATCTGGTGCGGCGCATCAAGGCGGCGGGCGTGGTGCCTGCCTTATTCACCACGTACGCCTACTACAATTCCGACAAGTTCACTTTCTACGGCGAGGATATGATGAAGCGGTGCATGGCATTTCGCACTCTCCTCGACGCTGGAATTCCGGCGGCGGCCGGCTCCGATTTCTATCCCGGCCCGTTCGACCCGCGAATGGCCATTCAGGGTATGGTGACGCGCACCGGTTGGGATGGAAAGACCTGGGGAGCGAACCAACGGATCAATTTGGATGAGGCGCTGAAAGAGAACACCATTAACGGTGCGTATAACTCCCACGAGGAAGCCCTGAAAGGCTCTATCACCGCCGGCAAATTGGCAGACTTCGTCGTACTCG
The DNA here is from genome assembly GCA_963811575.1 of uncultured Solibacteraceae bacterium. GTDB lineage: Bacteria > Acidobacteriota > Terriglobia > Bryobacterales > Bryobacteraceae > Solibacter. Next base: position 29,219 of record CAWERY010000001.1, read on the forward strand.
CGGAAGATCCCTACCGGTCGACAAAGAAAAGATCAATGACATTGCAATTGTCAGAACGGTCGTGGGAGGCTCCACCGTGTATCAAGCATAGCGTCGTGAGACCGCGGGGGATGGGGACGGGGCAGGCTTGAAATCTGCCCCGTTAGTTACTGAGTTACAGCTGTTGATAACAGGGGCGGCTGGGGCTGCATTCGAATTCGTCGACGATTTTGCCGTCGGGTCCGACGCAGTTCCAGGTAGTCTGGCACCAGAAGGAGCGATCATTCGAGTGCTGGATCGTAGGATCCCACTCGGCATCGATGAACATACCCTTCCACTGCAGTTTCTCGCAGCGGTTCATGCTGACTTTTGTAAGGCCAGGACGTTCCATAGATTATACCTTTTGTTTGGCGGCCTCGAGTAAGGCGCGCTTCACCGCGACGCGTGCCAGAGTGACTTTGTAAGCGTTCTGGCTAAGTGGCGTTGCGGCCGCAACTGCGGCTTTGCCGGCGGCTTCGGCGGTGTCGGCGGTGATGGTCTTGCCGGTGATTGCCTTCGCTGCCTCGGCGGAATCCCAGGGCTTCGGCCCCACGTGCCCGAGCACTACCTTGGCCGAAGCCACGGTGTTGCCCCGCATGGTGAGCACGACGCTGGCGGTGGCCAGAGGCCAATCCAGCGCCTCCTTCTGGCGGACTTCATAAGTCGCACTCTTAACGGTCGTCGCTGGGATGATGATCTCGGTGAGGATCTCATCGGCATGCAGCGCAATTTCGCGCGACGTTTCGTTTTGCGGCACCACGAAGAATGCCGACGCCGGAACTTCGCGGGGTCCTTTCGCCGACATCAGCTTGATCTTGGCGCCCAGGGCGATCAGCGAGGGGCCGAGGCTGGAAGCGCTGACGAAATAAGCCGGACCGCCTCCGAAGATGGCGTGATACTGATTAGCCCCATCCGGGATCAGACTCTTACCATCTTTCATCCCGAGCAGGCCGAAGCCCTGCCGGTAGTACCAGCATCGCGGCCGTTGGCAGAGATCGCCGCCCACGGTCCCCATGTGGCGGATCTGTGGGCTGGGAATACCGGCCGCGGCGTCGGAGAGCGACTTCGCGGCAGCTTTCACGTCGGCGTTCTTGGCCAACTCGTCCATAGTGACCAACGCGCCAATGCGAATTCCTGCGGCCGTCTTCTGGATGCCTTCGAGCTCTTTGATGTTCTTGATGTTCACGACGCGCTTGGGCGTGTGAAGGTGTTCCTTCATCAGGCTGAGCAGATCCGTGCCGCCGGCTAGCACATCGGCGTCTCCCCACTTGGCGGAGAGCATACCGACTGCTTCCTGTACGGTCGCCGGATTGGCGTATTCGAACGACTGCATTACGCGTTCCTCCCTTCCAGCGCATTGAGCACGTTCATCGGGGTCATTGGCATATTGGGTACTCGCATACCGACCGCGTTGGCGACGGCGTTCCCGACCGCAGCGCAAATTCCGATGGCCGGCGGCTCGCCGAGACCGATGACTCCGCGCTTATCATTCGCCTCGCGGATGTCCAGGTGTACGACGATGTCGCCGATGTCCTTGATGCCGGCGAGCTTATAGAACTCCATATCGGGGTTCATCATCCGGCCGGTGGCGTTATCCATAATGCGTTCTTCGAAGAGGGCAGTGGAGATGCCCATGATAATGGCGCCGTAGATCTGGCTTTCCGCGAGCCGGGGATTGATGATCAGGCCGCAATCCTGCACCGCCACAAAGCGATTGATCTTGACCAGGCCGGTTTCAGTATCGACGCTGACATCGGCAACTTGCACGCCGGCTGCGCCGCCGCTGAATAGCCCCATCGGGTTGCGAGTCTCGTTGATGCCGGTCTCGCTGATCTTGCCCTGGGAGGCCGGGATCTTCTTGCAAGCCGCTACCCAGGTCATGGTCTTGGCGTGATTCGATTTGGAACGGATGTTTCCATCCACGGCTTCCAGGTCCTCGGCCGGAACGCCGAGTGAGGGAGCCGCCACTTCGTAAAGCTTTGCGAGGGCGTTAATGCCGGCCTTCCGCGTGGCCGCGGAGACTCCGCCCACAGTTGTGGAACCGCCCGAGCTCCCGCCCGGTGGCAGGCTGTTATCGCCGATCACCAGTTTCACCTGGCCCATGGAGAGGCCGAGGGTTTCGGCCGCGACCTGGGTCATGATGGTGCGCGTGCCGCTGCCAAGATCCTGCGTGCCCATCTCGAGCAGCACAGAGCCATCGGAATTGAGTGTGAGGCGCGCAGTGCAGCCGTGGCCATTGCCGGCCCAGGCGTTGACGCCGATTCCGAGACCCCGGCGGACCGCGCCGGTCTTCTGATCGCGGGGCTTCCACAGCTTCTTCCAATCGGAAAGCTCAGCGGCCTTGGCGAGTTGGTACTGATACTGCTCGGCACGCGGCGTGTAGCCCGCATTCTTGGTGAACACGTCCATCGGGTCGCAACCGGCCTTGGCGGCGAAGTCCTCAATGGCGGAGCAGGTGAGGTACGAAGCCTGCTGATTGTTCGGCGCCCGCCATGCCTGGCTGGGTCCGGCGTTCACAGAGATCGATGTGTGGTTGAGGCGAGTATTCGGAATGTTGGTGTAGACGTAGGGTAGAGGAGGCTGTCCGCCGCCCGCGAAACCGCCGCTCGCCCAGGTGTCGGATTGCCACGCGGTAATTGTCCCATCCTTTTTCCCGGCGACTTTAATCTTGCCGAAAGCACTGGGACGGTTGCCGGCGATTGTCTGCTCTGCGACGCGATCGAGATAGATCTTGACCGGCTTTCCGCCGGCCTTCTGCGAGAGAATCGCGCCGACCTCAGCCCACGCTCCCGGGCTGAACTTGCTTCCGAAACCGCCGCCAATGTAATCCATCTTCACTTTGATGTTGGCGGCCGGAACCTTCAGATTGGGCGCCAGCGTGTTGGCCCAGCCAGTGACGAATTGAGTGGAAGGCCACGCCATTACCTGGTCGCCCTGCCATTGAATCACGCGTGCCATGCGGTTCCAGGCAGCAATGCGTGATTACGGGAATGCCGTAGACGCCATCAGAAGTGGCTTCGGCTTCCTGGAAGGCCTTCTCAGGATCGCCGGTTACCTTCTCTCCGGCAGCTTTACCGCGGGCGCCGGCCTTGCCGAGATCGGCTTCATTGACGAAGTGGGGCATCACTTCGTAATCCACTTTGATCTTGCGAACGGCCTCGCGCGCAACTTCTTCCGTGGTAGCGGCAACAGCGGCGATTTCCTTGCCGTGCCACTGCACTTCGGTACCGGCGGGAGCGATCACGTGAACCGACATGACGCCCTTCATTTTTTCGGCGGCGCTGGTATCGATCGCGGTGATGCGGGCATGCCCGTGCGGGCACAGTACGTACGCCGCATGCAGCATGTCCTTCATCTTGAGATCCGACGTGTACTTGGCGCGGCCGGAGGCCTTCAAGGGGCCATCAAGGCGCTTGAAGGGCTTGCCGATGATCTTGCGATCTGCCATCGGCGGCCAGGAATAGTCCGGTGTGTTAGCCATTCTTCGCTCCCTTCATATTCTTCGCGGCTTCAAGCACTGCCTGCCGAACGCCCATATAGGTGCCGCAGCGGCAGAGATTGCCACCCAGCCCGTGCTTCACGTCTTCCATGGTCGGGTTCGGGTGTTCCGAAAGGAAGCCCTTGGTCGCCATGACGAAACCGGGCGTACAATATCCGCACTGCTGCGCGTCGTTATTCACGAAGGCAGTGGAAATCGGGTTGTTTACCGGAAGTCCTTCGATGGTCTCGATGTCCTTGCCTTGCGCGTCAATCGCGAGCACACTGCATGCGTATACGCTTTTTCCCGCGAGAATAACGGTGCAAGCGCCGCAAGTGCCGCGATCGCAGACTTTTTTGGCGCCGGTGTAATCCAGATGATTGCGTAGGGCATCAAGCAGGGTCACACTGGGTTCCACGCTGACGCTGACGGGTTTTCCGTTGATATTGAGAGTAACCGGCACCGGGCCCGGTCCGACGACAACGGGCGCGGCGGGAGACGCGACGGCTTCACGGTCCAGTAAGCCTGCGCCCACCGCGCCGCTGCCGATTCCCATTCCGCCGAGGAATCCGCGGCGGGAGACGGCGTTTTTGGGTTTAGGGTCTTTCGTTGAACTCACCAGAGACCTTCCTTTCGTGGTGCGCTGCAAATGATTGCTTGATACGGAATTCGAGACAAATATAGCAGAAACGGAAGGGTTGGTTAAGGGGGAAGCGCGGCCGCCAAGCGCAGAAACCGCTCGATCGGATTTTATTTGCGCAGGCGGTAATTGTCCATACGGTAGACTGGCGAGCGTATAACGGCAGTGTGCGGGGAAAAACAAGCCGCGGCCCCTATCTTTTGATCAGGGGTTACAACGGACTGACAGAATCGGTTTCCCCGCGCCACACTGGAATCGCGGCATCACGAACGCCGAATCGGCTTTGCTGAGACCGGATAATCGCCATGGCGCACGACATCAAATTCATCAGGCTTGACGACGATATTTGCGACCGCCTGAATCGCTGGGCAGACGCAACGAACTCCCGCGTTTCGGATCTTGCCAATGTTTTGATCCGCATGCAACTCCGTACAGGGTCGCCGTCTGCGTGGCCGGCCGCGCCGAATGCCGGGGAGTCGAATCTGCCGAATTCAGATTAGGGCCGCTACACTCTTCTCGATTTTTTGCCCCTATGCCCAAGCTCTGCCCGCATGTGGTCAAGCAGCGCGACCCGCATTGCCCTACACTGGAGCGTGATCGGGAGGTTTCGTACATGCGGAAGTTAATTTTAGTTGGGTTGCTGGCGTTGAGCAGTCTATGGTCTCAGGATCGGCCTGAATTGAACGGCGTCTGGCGGCTGGATACAGCCCATAGCACCTTCTCGGAAACCCGGCTAAAATCGCAGACGCTCACGATTAAGCAGGAAGACGAGTCGATCAAAATCGATGACACGGCGACCGAGGAAAGCGGCAAAGACCGAAAACTCGAATACGAATGCAACACCAACGGCAAGGAATGTAGCCTTAAGGTAAACGGCCAACCCCTCAAGGTGTCCGCCTATTACAACGGCGCCGTACTGGTCCTGATTGAACAACGTAAAGGCAACGACCTCACTACCCGCAAGCGGATGAAAACCTCCGAGGACGGGAACACGCTGACCATCGAGATCGCAAATCTTGCCAGGCCAGGCCAAAAGCCTGATAGCCTCGTATATACCAAAGGTGCCCCGGCGAAATGATCGCGCTAACGAAAGTAAGTCTGGTGAACCCGAGCATTACGTTCGAGGATAAATTGTGATCCCCATTCCCTCTGGATTACATCGCCCGTTCCCGGCGCCATCGTTGACAGTATTCGTTGCACTTCAGGTGCTCGATATGCTGACCACCTTGCTTGGCCTGCAAATGGGCGCCAGGGAAGCGAGCCTGTTTTTGGGAAATCTCATGAAGATCGGTCCGGTGGCCGCACTGCTGATCGCCAAGATCATGGCGGCCCTGTTGGTGGCGGCGGCGTTGAAATACAAAAAGCCGCGCCTGGTGGTATTTCTGAATTACTGGTTCGCCGCGGTCGTCACCTGGAATTTGGGGACCATCCTAACCACGCAACTCACCGCGCGTTGAGTCCGGCGCGAGGCTTCGAAACCTCTTGAGCCGTCTTATTTCCGACCCTCCGGCTTCGGCTTGTAGGCCGGGAATGGCTCGGTGTCGGGACTCACTCTTACGGCGGTCGTGAACTTGAACGGATATTTTCCGCCACTCGGAAACGTGAGTTCGACGAAGTAGGCGGTCCAACCCTTTTCGGGAGCAGCGACGTGCGCGGTATAGGTACCCCCGCCGCTATCCTGCAATTCCGAGCTTTGATAGGCTGGCCCTATCGTCATCAGGCGAAAATCGCGGGCCTGCGCGTTGGTGGCCTGCCACAACTTCACAGCCGTGGGTTTGGATTTGGTGATCACCTTGATATCCCCATTCGCTTCCATCTTCCAGGAAAACTGAGGGCGCGGCGTGCCCGCAAGGAAGGCCTGATAAAAAGCCAGACTGCTTTCGCGCGCGTCCGTATTTCGCAAGCCATGATCGGTGTTAGGGATATAGCGGAGATATTTTTCGCCCTTCAAATCGTCGAAATAATAGCGCGAGGAGTCCGGCAGAAAATACTGATCCCCGGCGGCTTGAATCATGTACTTCGGCATGCTCAGGCGATCGCGATAGCTATAGGGATCTTCGATGGAGAGCAGTTTGCGGTACTCGGACGAGCCGCTCCAATCCATCACACCGCTTTCGACGTAATCCTTCACTGCGGGAGAGAAGAATCCGAAAACGCGGAAGTGGTGCTCGAATGCCTTCTCAACATTGAGCGTATCGATGGAAACCGGAATGACGGCGAGGATCCGTGGATCCACGGCGGCGGTGGTCCAACTGGTCCAGCCTCGCTTGGAGCCTCCGGAGACCACGTACTTCTCCACCTTCACCGCGCCCCCGGCTGGCGTGGCGAGGATGGCACTGATCGTATCCATGGCGCGCACGGCGGCTTTCGTCATGGGGAGGCGGAGCGGCCATTCCTCGTCGCCGCCCTTCATGAATTTGACCCACGTGTAGGCGATGATGTCATCTTCCGTGCGATCGCGGGTATCGCCTGCGAAGCGCAATGGCTCATTCGGAACGTCCTGCAACTCGGCAACCACGGAATTCGTGGCGAGCGCATTTTCCGTATAACTGGAACCGGCCGCTTGCGGCGGTTTGGAGCCCACCGAACCGCCGGTGATGAAGAGAAAACCCGTAGTAGAAGCAACATGGTCCGGCTTCACGATCGTGAGCCAATGCTTCCAGACGGGACGATTGACTTCCACCGCCGTTCGCCACGTCTGCGACGTCAGGTCGACTACGTAAGTGGTATAGCCGTCGTTGCGCATCGTATTGATAATTTCGTATCGATAAGTGGGGTCGGGCTTCCTGACGTAGCGGTCAAGGGCGGTGTCGGCGGCAACGGCCGGTACCAGCATCAGCAGCCACAAGGCTGCATAGCGGGCAAGTCTCACAGTTCCTCCTGCGGGCACAGTAACACTGTAGTCGAATGCCTGGCTACCGGGCAGCCGGCGTTACCTTGCATCCGGGGTGTCCGTGTGTTAACCAACAGCGAGGAGGCATCTCAATGCACGTTCGTGGTTGCGCGGTCAGCGCAGTAATTTTGGCTATTTTGGCCTGTATATCCTGTTCCTCTGGACCTGTGGGGCCGGAGAAGGGAACGCCAGCGTTCTACTGGCAGGCCGCGAGGGAAACCTTCGCAGCGGGCGACACCACTAAGACGCTCGAGCACCTGGACAAATTGATAGCGGATCAGAACGAGTACACCGCGCGAGCCTTACCGTGGTCCCTGGTGCTTACCTCGGGTCTGGCGACGGGATATACGGAACTGGCGGACAACTACGAAGTAGGCGGCCACATGAACAAGAGCGATCCCTCGGCGTTCCGCCGACCCATGATGAACTATCGGAGCCTTGCCGGCCGGCTTTGGCTCGAATTCGGCGACAACTTCGCGAAGTTCGGAAAGACCAAGGGCGATACCGTGGCCCTCACCTTCGGTTCGCCGAAAGGCACGGCCGCGGCCCCTGCCGGGTTGACGAGAATCGCCAAAGGCATGGTCATGCCTGCGGCGGACCTGGAGAATACCGAGAAGCGCACGTTAGAACGCTCTATCCTGTTGACCGCCTGCAATGCGGCTGGCGCCCCGGACGATGCCGCAAAAATGGAAAGCATATTGAAGGATCCGGGAGCCACGGTATCGCGCGCCACTTTCGCGGCGGCGATGGCCCAATCGCTTTACACCGCATCGCAGCTTTATACGCCACGGAAGCTCGACGATCCGTCAAAACTGGAAATATTCGCCCAGCGCGCACAGGATACGCTGAAAACGCTGCCGGAAACCAAGGAAACCAAGGAGCTGAGCACGAAAATCGCGGCAGCGTTGAAGGCGGGGAAAAAGAAAACCTGAGTTCCGACGAGGGCCCGATCCGGCTGATCAGGCAACCGCCGCTGGAACGCGGAGCGACTCGAAGTCAGGGTCTGCTCCGCACCCTTCGCTATAATTCCCGCATGATGCGAAGGAAGAGTCTGCCGGCCGCCGTGCCGGGAACCGGGGCCCGAACCAGGTGAGCGCCCCGGACCTCGAGATTCGGCTGGCCGTGGACTCTGACCGCGAGGCGATCTGGAGCATCCTCGAACCGACGATCCGGGCCGGGGAAACCTACACGTTGCCGCGCGACCTGGAGTGCGAACCGTCTCTCCGCTATTGGTTTTCGCCGGGCCACGAAGTCTTCGTTGCCGAAGCTCAGGGTGATCTCGTGGGCACATATTATATGCGCGCCAACCAGTTGGGCGGGGGTTCTCATGTGGCCAATTGCGGCTACATGACCGCGCCCTGGGCATTCGGCCGCGGCACGGCCCGCCGGATGTGCGCGCATTCCATCCAGCGCGCGCGGGAGCGGAAATTCCGAGCGATGCAGTTCAACTTCGTGGTCAGCTCCAATCACCGGGCCATTCGCCTCTGGGAAAGCTTCGGCTTCGAAGTTGCCGGCCGGATCCGAGGCGCTTTCTTGCATCCGGCGCTCGGTTACGTGGACGCGTTGGTGATGTGGCTGGATCTCACAGCCGGATCCTGATTTTTCTCAATAACTTGCCGAAAACCGGGTCGAGAATTCTGTCTGCGGCCCGTTTTGGGCGTAAGCCGTTCCCTTTCTTACGGGTACACCCGCTTCGCCGCTCGATGGCGGAAATCTTCCATTCAACCCCTAGAGTTGCCGTACAACCAATAATTTCAACATTTTAATTGCAATCGGTGGTGTGGTTCGGCGGGCCTTACCTATACTCTGTGTAAGCGCACCTGTATACCTTTATCTAGCATCTCGTATTTCGTGCGCATGGAATTATCGGTTTTCCGAGGGACCCGCTCACTCAGGAGGAGTACGAACGACAATGCATAAGCCTATCAAATACGCTGAAAAAGCGCTGACTTATGCCGCCGGTGCGGCTTGGTTCGTCTTCGATAAATTCAATCAGGTCGGCCAAAACCCCGGCTTCGTACCGAGGTGGAGCGATAAGCCCCTGCTGAAGAGCTGGGAAAAGACCAAGCCCCCATTGGGCTGGCCGCGTCAAACCGATTCGTTGTGCCCGCGCTGCGTTCCCGAGATCCGCCAGCAAATTCTGGACGGCAAGACGCCGCTCGAAGTGCTCTACACCGACAAGCCCGGCGAGATCAAGGCGCAGGTAATCGAGCGCGACGGCAAGATCCTGATGGTGAAGGATTGCCCCATTCACGGCCACTTCGAAGACGTGATGGCAATCGACACCGCCTTCTTCAAACACCTGGAAGACGTTTTCCCCGGCCGTGACATCCGCGCCCACAATGACGAGAAGTTGCACAAGCACGGTTCCAGCACCGTCACCCATGGACGCGGTAGCGTTCTGACGGTCGACCTCACCAACCGCTGCAACATGATGTGCGACCCGTGCTTCATGGATGCCAACCAGGTCGGTTTCGTGCATGAACTGAGCTGGGAAGACATTCAGACCCTCCTGGATAACGCGGTCACCATCAAGCCCAAGCGCCAGATGAGCGTGCAGTTCTCCGGCGGCGAACCGACCATCTCTCCCCACTTTCTGAAGGCCGTCAGCTACGCCCGCGAAGTCGGTTATACCAGCGTGCAGGCCGCAACCAACGGCATCGAGTTCGCCAAGAATCCCGAGTTTTGCAAGCAGGCCGCCGAAGCCGGACTGCGCTACGCATACCTGCAGTTCGATGGCATCGGCAACGCGGCCAACGAGCATCGCAAGGTCGGCAACCTGTTCGACGTGAAACTGCGCGCCATTGAGAACCTCTACACCAATGGCGTCGACATCATTCCGGTGATCACGATCGTTAACGGCATCAATAACGAGCAGGTGGGGCGCATCGTGCAGTTCGCGCTCGACAACCCGAAGCGCATTCCGTTCCTGTCTTTCCAGCCGGTCAGCTTCACCGGCCGCGACGAGGCCGTCACGGACGAACGCCGCGCCGCGCAGCGTTATACCCTGAGCCACCTGGCGCACGACGTGAAGAATATGAACGGGCTCGGCGAACCGGCCCGCGATTGGTTCCCGATCTCTTTCATGAGCACGTTCAGCGACTGGAGCGATCTGGTGCACGGACCGCAGGCAGATTGGGGCCAATTGAGCTGCGGCTGCCACCCGAATTGCGGTGTGGGCATGGCGGTAATGGTGGACAAGGAAACCAAGGAACGTGTTCCCGTCACGGCATTCCTGCACGCCGACCAGCTTGCGAAGGATGTCGCGCAGAGTGAACGATGCCGCGCGCGGCAAGTGGCTCTCCATCATCGGCATGAGCATGGCGGTGGCGCGCAACTATGATCCCTTCCAGGCGCCGACCCACTTCAAGCTCAGCGACATGATGAAGAAGTTCGACAAGACCTTCGGTGCCACCGGCAAGAACTATGGCAAGGTCGGCAAGGACCGAACCTTCGACGATATCGAAAAACGCCGCCGTGACCGCTGGAACTTCCTCTTCATCGCCGGCATGTGGTTTCAGGATCTCTTCAACTACGATTTCCGCCGCACCGAGCAATGCATTATTCCGTACGCTACCCAGGAAGGCGAAATCTCCTTCTGCGCCTATAACACCGGCGTAGGCTGGCGGAACATCATCGAGAAGATGCACATGACCGCCACTCTCACCAAGTGGTACGAAGAGCACGGCAAGCATGAAATCTTCGCGGGCGGCAAGAGCGTGCCCTTGAACAGCAAGGATCACTCCATGGTGCTGCGCGAAGGCATCGTCACCACTGAAGTCCAGCACGATCTGGACAACTTGGGAATCGCCAAGAACTCGCGCGAAGAGAAGATTCAGGCGCGCGACGCCAAGATCAAGCAGGAAGCCGAGAACGCCCGGATGGCGAAGCTCTACCGCGAGCACATCCTCAAGGAACAGCCCGCCGGTCCCGGCCTCGTCAGCATCGACACCATCGCTCCCGCGCCCGCTACTGCCCCGCTGGTTCAACTCGGAAAGCCGGCTGCCAAGAAGGTGGAAGAGAAGGAAGAAGTCGGTAGCTTCGGCGATTAATCGACCCGTCAGGGATTCATCGACCGCCGGTTCCGGGATTCTCCGGACCGGCGGTTTTTGTTTTTAGTGGCCCCAAAGCTGCCATGCTTTTGCCGATGCGCCTCGCCGTCACGTTCCTGCTCGCCGCTTCCGCCCTGGCGCAATTCAAAAGCACCGTACCCCTGGTGCTCGCACCCACCACTGTCACCGATGCCAAGGGACGTTACGTCGACGGCCTGACGGTGGATGACCTGATTCTCTACGACGACAGTGTGGCACAGGCTATACAGATGGATTGGATGACGTATCCGATCGACCTGGTGGTGGCCGTGCAAACCAGCGAAAATTCGGGTGCGGTAATCGACAAGCTCGGCGGCAGCGGAATCCTGTTCACACAGCTTCTCGCGGCAGATGCGGGAGAAACCGCGGTGATTTCGTTCAGCGATGCGGTCCTCGTGCATCAGGATTTCACGAGTAGCGCCGATTCGGTCATTCACGCGCTCCGCATGCTACGAAAGGAAGGCGGCGGCGCGCACATGATGGACGCGCTACGACAAGCGCTATTAATGTTCGAAAAACGCCCGCCGGGCCGCCGGCGAATCGTCCTCATGATCGCCGAAAAACGCGATCGCGGCAGCGAGGCGCCATTGCCCGCCGTCATGGAGCAGGTGCAGCGGCTGAACGCCTCGATCTATTGGCTCACGTATTCGCCGCTTCTGGAGCCGTTCACGGTCAAGCCAAAGACTGCGGAAGATCTCAAGCCGGAAGCAGAGAGAATCAAAATGCGGCAGTGCGCCGGCTGCCCTCCGCCCGACACCACTCCAGTACCGCCAGACCTGGGGCCGGGCGGTTACCTTTATGGGCTCGGAGAACTTCTGCGTCTGCGCAAACCCGATCTTTCGACCCTGTTCACGAAGACCACTGGCGGCCGGACGCTGAGCTTCTTGAAAAAGAACGCACTCGAGCAGGCCATCCAACTGGTAGGCGAAGAGGTCCACCGTCAGTACATCTTGAACTTCGCGCCGAAGGGCAGCGAACCCGGGAAATTCCATACGCTGCGCGTAGTAGTGAAGAATCGGCCCGAGCTTCAGGCAAAGACGCGCGAAGGATACTGGACGGTGGAGTAGCCTGGGGCCCGGACCCTACTCGGACGTCCTCTATACCAGGTCTTCCGTCAGTTGAAATTTCGAAGCTGGATACAACGCCCACTCCCCGTCAGGCTTCAGTTCCAGGATCTGAGAATGGTATTTCACCAGCGCCGGATGGTGCGTCACGCTCACAATTGTCGCCGACGTCGCCGCCAGTTGTTCATACAACGCGGATTCGTTCTCATGGTCCAACGCGCTGGTCGCTTCATCCAGCAGCACATATCGCGGATTCTTAAGCAGCACCCGCGCGAACGCCAGCCGCTGGCGTTCCCCGACTGACAAAACCTTTTCGAAGTCGAGCTCCTTGTCAAAGCCGCCGCATCGAACCTCCAGATCCGTCAGATTCACTCGATCCAGAACCTCCCGCGATTCCTCATCACTCAGAACCCGCGCCAGATTCGGATAAGTCAGTTGCTCGCGCAGTGTTCCTACAATCATGTAGGTATGCTGTGGCAGAAATAACAACTCGCCGGCATCCGGCCGCTCGATCGTGCCCGTGCCGCTATTCCACAATCCCGCCATCATGCGCAGCAAAGAGCTTTTCCCCAACCCGCTTCCCCCTACGATCATGAGACTCTCGCCGCACTCTATGGAAGCCGTCAACTCCCTGATCAATGTGCGCTCGTAGTTCGGCGTGTGGAGCGTCACGTTGTTGAAGTTCAACCGCTCACTCACCACCATCGCAATCTTGTCACGCCCCGACGGACCTGGCGCGCCGACCCTCTTTAAATGGCTGTTCAAGGTCTTTACCCGACGGATTCCGGCGGCGAATCCGGCCAGGCTCTCCATGTTATCCACCAGAATCGTCAGCGACCCCATGATCGCCGAAAACGCACCTGTAGCCTGCACGATGCGTCCCACTTCGAATTCGCCAGACAGAACCCGAGGGGCGATCACGATGCTCGGCAACAGCGCGATCAGTAGCGTGTGTGTGTATTGGAAGAAATTAAAGCCGAACTGCCAGCGAATCAAGCTGATGTAATTCTCGAAAAGAACACCGAAGAGGCCGCGTACCTTGTTGAATTCCTGCTTCTCTCCGTGATACAACGCGATGAATTCGGCATTTTCTCGCACGCGCACTAGCCCGAAACGGAAGTCGGCCTCCTTCCGGCGTTGCTGATAGTACAGCGAAACCATCTTCCCCCCGAACACGCCATACGTCAGCATCGTAACCACCGTCGCGTAGACCACCAGGATCAGAACCAGGGTTCCTGATATTCGCCAAAGCACGCGCCCGAAAGCCGCTACGGTGAAAATGGAGGTTGCCAGGATTAATAGAAAGTTGACCGACTGGCTGGTGATCGAATAAATATCGTCGGCGATTCGCTGATCGGGATTGTCGATCGCCGCTTCCGCGTGCAGTTGATAAAAGGCGTGATGCTTGAAGTACCGCATCAAGACCCGGTGGGTAAGCGCCTGCCGCCAGAATAGCCCCACTCGATCCCGTACGAAATAATATGCGGAATACTCAGGCACCGCGATGAGCAGCAACAAGAGGTAATTGCGCACGGAATGCCAGAAGCGGGCCGATTCGCGAGCGGCCAGCGCCGACGCGAATTCCCCGGATTGCGTGTTGAACCAAACATTCAATTGCGTGTCCGCCAGCAGCAGCAGGATTAACACGCCCACCAACCACCAGGATCTCCTGCCTTCTTTGGAAGTCCAGTAGGGCCTCGCAATCGACAGGGCCTGCTTCAGCAGCTTCAGGTTGATCTTCATACCACGCTCGAAACCTCGCCCGACTCCCGCGCCAGTTCCGCAAACCAACCGTGACCTTTCAAAAGTTCGGAAGGCGGCCCTTGTTCCACCACCTCGCCTTCCCTCAAGACGTAAACATAATCGGCGTTCTTCATCATCGTGTAGCGATGCGCGATCACCAGCATCGTTGGCTTCGGCGATATCTCATCTAGTGCTGTACGTACATCCAACTCGGTCGCGTAGTCGAGGTTCGCCGTAGCCTCGTCCAAGACCAGAAGGCGCGGCTGATCGATCAGCATTCGTGCGATCTGCAGCCGCTGGCGTTCGCCCAGCGAGAGCCCCACGCCATTCTCTCCGACTTCCGTAGTCAGCCCGTCGGGTAGCCGTTCGAGCGCCCGGCCCAGTCCCGCGGAAAGCGCTGCCTCGCGAATCTCTTCCATCGTCGCTTGCGGTCGCTTGTAGCGGATATTGTCCGCCAGTGTTCCGCGGAACACCGTCCCGTCCGACGCCACTACTCCGATCTCCGCCCGTACCGCGGAGCATCCGGCCGTACTCAACGATTGCCCGTCCACCAGGATCTCGCCCGACGAAGGTTCGAATAACTTGAGAAGCAGGTCCGCTGTGGTCGTTTTCCCAGCACCGGAAGGGCCCACCAGCGCCGTAATCTTTCCCGCCTTCAGCGTCAGATTGATCCCACGCAGAACCTCTCTCTCCGGTGTATATCCGAAATGAACATCGCGAAACTCCACAAGTCCCTTGCCCTCGGCTAACGGAGCTCCGGTCGGCTCCAGCGGCCCCGCGTCCTTCAGTTTCACCGCGCGTCGCAGAGATGCCAGATTCTCCTGAAGACTGACCGCCAGCCCGTTCAGCGAATCGATGGGAGAGTAAAGACGATCCAGGTACGCCGCAAACATCACCACGTCGCCCGGCGTCAGCATATGGCGCAGCACCAGCCAACCGCCGTATCCCAGGACGAGCGACTTGCTCAAATTACTGATCGCAACCTGAGAGAGGTAGTATCTTTGAGACGTCTTGATCCGGCGCAGATACACCTCGTACGCGGCGAGTGATTTCTCGCGCATCTTCGCTTCCTCGCGAGCTTCAGCACCCGAGAGCTTGACCGTCTTCACGGCGCCGATCGCATCTGCGATGTGCGCCGAAATGTCCTCCCACATCTGATAATAGGGGTCGAGATTGGACTGTAGCCTCAGCGCGGCCCGCCGCGCCAACCAAATATACGGTGGCAGAAGACATACCGCGAGCAGGGCCATCTCCCAGTTCTGCGTCAGCATAATGGCGCAGATCGCCACCAGCCGGACCGCTTCCGGAGCGATCTGCTGGGACACCGCATGCACCACCGGAGCCACTTGGTCGCACTGGTCGATACGCCGGGCAAGGCCCGCGCTGGCTTGGTGGTTGAAGAAATTGATCGGGAGCCGTAGGACGTGTCCAAACGTATCTGAAATTAGCTTCGACTCCATGTAGCTCGCCACTCTTGCCCCGTAATAGGTGGCGCGCTGATAAAAGTAGTAGGAGATCACCGCGATCAGGAACAGAAGAAGCACGGAGACCAGCAGCGTGTGAAGTGTTTGCTGCGGAGTCTGCGCTGCGACCGACGCCATTCTCGACGCTGCGGCGGGCACCTGGTTTACAAACATCCCAGCCACCGCGTTGATCGCCGCACGGTATACCAGCGGCTGCATCAGGTCTAGCCCTGTATAAAGAAAAGAAAATAGACTGACGATAATGAACTGCCGCTTGTACTGCTTCGCGAGTTCGAACAGAGCCCGAAAGACACGCGGGTCGAACGGTGATTCCTCGCCTTCGCCCCCTGCGTGCCCCTCACCCCTGTTCGCCATTTCCCAGACGCTCCCAATCGGCGCAATGCCGCCTGAAGGGTACGAATGCAATCATAGGGCCAAAGCGTGTTGCGCATCTCCTGCAACATGCTTCAGCTTAAATTCAGGTCCTCGTAAGAGCTTCAGCCGAAACGACAAAGCCAGGCAACCGGGCTGCCCCTCGAAGAGCTATGCCCGCTAACGATCGCCGGGAATCGACGTGATTTTCATGATCGTGAGGTTTCCGTTCGTCCAATCCTGGAAACGTATGACGTCCCAATGTCGCGCCGCCCGCAGCTCCTCACCTGAACCGCCCACCAATCACTATCGCGTGTTGAGACCCGCGCGTCCCCAATCACTCAGCGGCGTCACTTTGCCGTCCACCGAGTGAATCTGGAATGCACTTCCCTGCCCTTCACCTCGACGTTGGTCCAGCCGAAAAACCAGCCGTCCTCGTACTTGCCGCTCAACCGCAGGTGGCCGCCAGCGCTGGGCGCCGCGAAGTAGGTAATGCCCTCAAGATCGGCGTGAATCAACTGATGCACGTGACCGGCGATCACGCAACAGACTCCATATCGCTTGGCTATTTTGTGAAACGCGGAGTTCGTATTGCCGAGCGCGGCATCGAACAGCCACGAAGGGCGATGCGAGATCACCATCTTCACCGGCACCTCCGCGTGCTCTCGAAGATCGGCCTCCAGCCATTCCAGTTCCGCCGCCGGTAATAGGTCGGACCGGCTGTTGTCGAGCACCGCAAAGTGCGCGCCCGCGTGATCGAAACTATAGTGCGGCGGATGCCCCGCGTACTGCCGGAAGAGGCGCTCGGAAACTGTCGACCAGATATCGTGATTGCCGGGCGCGAGATAAAGCGGAATTCGGCGGTACGGTGCCAGGATGCGGTCGATATCCTTCCATTCGCTCTCCGCAGTCGCGTCGTTCAGACCTTGAATCGTGTCGCCGACCGTCAGCACGAAGGCGGGCGTCGATGCGGCGGCCTGCTGCAGCACTTTCTCGAAAATTCCTGCCTGCGCCTCCCCCGTCCGGTCCCCGAGTAGCGCGAAATGAAAATCGGCAGGCGCGGCAGCGGCAAATGCCGAAAACAACACGAGGACGGTCAGACTGTTCCGAAGACACCGCCGGCCCGTGAGCGGCTGGACGGATTGCAATCCGCGGATAAAAAGGTTTGGCGAACGCACTACTTCTCCTTTGCCGGCGCCGAGACAAAGCGGTAGCCGACGCCGCGCACCGTCAACAGATGCCGGGGTTTGGTTGGCTCCTCTTCCACATACCGCCGCAACCGCACGATGAAGTTATCGATCGCGCGCGTGTCGGTGTCCTCGTGCAATCCCCACACTTCTTCCAACATGGCCTTGCGCGAAACGGGCTTGCCTTCGTGTTGGATCAGGTATCGCAGAAGGTTCGCCTCCATCAGCGTCAATGGAAACACCTGATCCCGCACATGCAGTTCGAGCAGGTCGAAGTGCACGGACTTATCGCCAAAGAGGAATGTATCCGGGTTCGGCGCGGCCGGCGCCGGCACCGGCGGAACGGCGGCATTCAACCATTCGCGCCGCCGCAGCAGGCCGCGAATCCGCGCGATCAGGATGGTGAGTTCGAAGGGTTTGGTGAGGTAATCATCGGCGCCCGCAGCGAAACCCTGCAGGATGTCCTCCGCGTGGCCGCGGGCAGTGAGCATAAGGGTCGGAATGAACTGACCGGCCTGCCGCATCTCACTCATGACCGTGAAGCCGTCCTTGCCCGGCAGCATGACGTCCAGTACAACCACGTCGAAGCGCGGTTCGCCGGGTCTGAGCCGCTCGAGCGCCGCCTCCCCGGTCTCCACCACGTCGACGCTGTATCCCTCCGCTTCCAGGTTGAAGCGCAGTCCTTCGGCCAGGTGGAGTTCATCTTCGACTACTAGGATTCGGCTCATGGCGCGATCGGAAGTTGAAGGGCGAAGGTGCTGCCATGCCCCGGGCCTTCGCTTTCCGCCCAGACACGGCCGCCATGACGCTTGGCCACGGAACGCACGATGTACAGTCCCAAGCCAGTACCCTTCACACGCGAGGCCAGCGGGCCCGGGACACGGTAGAAGCGGCGGAATACTCGCTTCAACTCCGTCTTGGGAATCCCCGGGCCGGCATCTTTTACGCGCACGATCACGTACCGGTTCTCCACGCGCTCCGTCTCCACCACCACGTGAACCTCGGGCCCCGAATACTTCACTGCATTGTCCACCAGGTTCGTGACCGCCGCGCGCACCTCGTCCAGATCGCCGATTACGGCCGCCGGTCCGCCGGGTTGATAACAGAGCGCGTCCTCGGAGACCTTGTGCAGCGTACGCACGCGCTCCACCGAAGCGCGCACTACCTCGTCCAGATCGATGCGCGTACGGTTCAGGTGATGCGCTGCGTTGCCCACACGCCCCGTGCGCAACACCTGTTCGATCGTGGAAAGCAGCCGGTCGCTATCTTCCAGCATGATCCGGTAGAACTCTTTGCGTTTCGCCTCATCCACCGGGCGCGTCTGCAGAGTCTCCAGGTAAAGCCGGATCGAGGCAACCGGCGTTTTCAGTTCGTGGGTGACCGCATTGATGAAGGCGTCGTGCTGTTCGTTGCGCCGGATTTCGCTCACCAGAAAGAATGTGTTCAGCACAATGCCGCAGATGATCATCAGCATCAGCAGCACGCCCATGACCAGCAGAATGCCATTCCGCCAGTTCAGCAGGACATAGCCGATGTACAGGACTATCAGGACAGAGATCAAGCCGACGGCGAGCGCAATCGACCCTGCTACGGATTTGCGGCGCCCACTGAAGTCCATGACCTTCAGGTTAGCGCAGTGCCGGCTAGCGTTATGCGGCTTCGCGTTCCGCGAGGCGGCTATCCACGCTCGCGACCTTGATCGCTTTGGCGACGCCAAACGTCTTGAGCACTTTGATCAGCAGCCAGCTTGGGTCAAACTCGTACCAGGCCAGGCCGTGACGCGCGGAGGTGGGATGCGCGTGATGATTGTTGTGCCAGCCTTCGCCGAAGCTGATGATCGCGATCCACCAGGTGTTACGCGAATCGTCGCGTGTATTGAAGCGGCGATTGCCGAACATGTGGGTCGCGGAGTTGACCGCCCATGTCGCGTGCAGCCCGAAGACCACCCGGAAACAAATCGCCCACACGAACATTTGCAGTCCGCCCCAAGCCACCAGAATCGCCGCCAGCACGGTGATCGGCACCCAATGCCAGTTGTTCAGCCACGTGTAGAAGCGATGCTTGGCTACATCGGGCGCGTACTTGGACATCATGCGCGTATTGTTGTGGTTGGTATCACCCCACAGAATCCAGCCCATGTGAGACCAGAAGGCGCCGTCTCGCGGCGAGTGCGGGTCGCCCGCCTGATCCGAAAACTGATGATGCACACGGTGCGTCGCTACCCAGAAAATCGGCCCGCCTTCCAAGGTCAGCGTGCCGCAGGTCGCGAAAAAGTATTCCAGCCACAGTGGCACCTTGTACGATCGGTGCGTGTGCAGGCGATGATAGCCCATGCTGATGCCGAGCCCGGTGGCAATATAGTAGAGCACCGCGGAGACGGCAACCGCCTTCCAGCTAAACATGAACAGGGCGGCAACGGCCCCAATGTGCAGGAATGCTAAGACAACCGCCGTGAACCAGTTGAGACCCTGACGGCGCGCGATCTCGGCAACGTTTTCAGTTTTCACTCTTTCCCCTCGAAAAAGTAGGTGTCGGTACATTCCCAAAGTAGCAAGCCCCCAGGTTTGCCTGTGTAAGAGTTGTGTAATTCCAACAGGATAGGAAGGTAACTGCCCGTCGTAGCTTGCGCCGCGTGGCCGCAGGCTGTTATCGTCGAGTTCGAAATAGCCCCGTAATGCAATCTCCCGTTCTCAGCCGGGAAGAGGAACTTCACTGGCTGGCATTGAAACTCGTCCCGGGTCTGGGCGCCAGAACCTCGGGAAAGCTGCTGGACCGCTTCCGTTCCCCGCAAGCCATCTTTCGCGCCTCCCGCACTGAGTTGGAAGCCGCGGGATTGAGCGGCGCCGTCGCCCAATCGGTCGCCAGCGGTTGCACATTCGAAGATGCCGCGGCCCAGCAGGAACGCATGCTCCAATCGGGCACCGTACTTGTCACCATCGGCGATCCCAGGTATCCGCAGCCCTTGCGCGAGATCTTCGATCCGCCGATCCTGCTCTTCGGACGCGGTCGAATCGAACTACTGCAAACGCTCGGTTTGGGCGTAGTCGGCACGCGCCGCCCTACCCCCTATGGGCTGGCGGTTGCCGAGCGCTTAGCCGGCGATCTGGCCCACGCGGGATTGACCATCGTCAGTGGCATGGCGCGCGGCATCGATAGCGCCGCCCACAAAGGAGCGCTCGCCCGCGGCGGAGACACCGTTGCCGTACTCGGCTGCGGTGCCGACGTGATCTACCCGATGGAGAATCGGAAGCTCGCGGCGGACCTGGCAGTCAAGGGCCTGATTCTCTCCGAATTCCCGATGGGCGCCGTCGCCTTCCCCCAGAATTTCCCGATTCGGAATCGCATCATCAGCGGTTTGAGCGTCGGCGTTCTTGTCGTCGAAGGGGCGCAATACTCCGGTTCGGCGATCACGGCGAAACTGGCGATTGACCAGGGACGCGAAGTCTTCGCGGTGCCGGGCAACATCACGTCTAAACCGAGCTGGGGCCCTAACCTATTGATTAAACAAGGCGCCAAGCTCGTCCAGGACTGGAACGACGTAGTCGCGGAACTGCCTCCCGAATCGCGCCGGCACCTGATTGACAAGGGGCGCCGGCAGCTTCTGGGCGATGGTTCTGCATCTTTGGGAGATCTTCAGGCATCATTATTAAGTGATTCGGCCCCCGAACTCGATGCCACGGCTCGAAGGACGCTCGCGATTCTTCAGGTGGACGCTTCGATTCATTTGGACGATCTGATTGAAAAGGTGGAAGATACCTCCCCTTCCGAACTGATCGCGGCGCTCTTTGAATTAGAGATGCTGGGCCTCGTGAAACAACTTCCGGGCAAGAACTTTGTTAAAGTGTGGTAACGTCACTGGGTAAATTGCAATCATCACTAGCGGCGGAAGGGTGCCGCGTTTCGAAAGTCTCCTATGCCAAAGGCTCTGGTAATCGTGGAATCGCCTGCGAAGGCGAAAACCATCAACAAATACCTGGGTAAGCAGTTCGTAGTCAAAGCTTCTCTCGGTCATATTAAAGATCTCCCCAAGCGCGATCTGGCAGTCGATGTGGAACACGGCTTTGAGCCGAGCTACGAAGTCATCGAAAGCAAGAAAAAGCTAATGGGTGAGCTGCGCTCCGCAGCCAAAGATGTAGAGCAGATCTATCTCGCGGCCGATCCGGATCGCGAAGGCGAAGCCATCTGTTTTCACCTGCAGGAAGAACTAAAAGGAAAGGGCGACAAGAAAAAGTCCGGCCCCCTCTTCTTCCGCGTGATGTTCAACGAGATCACCAAGAAGGCCGTCGAAAAGGCCTTCGAACACCCGCTTCAGGTGAATACCCACTTGGTGGACGCGCAACAGGCACGCCGCGTTCTGGACCGCCTGGTAGGCTACAAAATCTCTCCCCTGCTCTGGGACAAAGTGCGCCGCGGCCTTTCCGCCGGCCGCGTGCAGACTGTGGCGCTCCGCGTCATCGTCGAACGCGAGCGCGAGATCCGCGCCTTCCAGAAAAAGGAATACTGGACGGTCGATGTCGATCTCCTGGCGAAGACCGCCCCCGTCCTCAGCACCCGCCTGATCAAGGCCAACGACGAGACACCCGAGCTCGGCTCCCAGGAACGTGACCGATTCGCTGGTCGCCCAGTTGGCCGGCGTCGATTATCTCGTAAAGAGCGTGGCCACGCGCGAAAAGAAGCGCAACCCCGTCGCGCCGTTCATCACATCCACCCTGCAGCAGGAGTCTTCCCGCAAGCTGCGCTTCAGCGTGAAACGCACCATGATGCTGGCGCAGCGCCTCTATGAAGGCATCGAGATCGGCCGGGACGGCGCAGTTGGCCTGATCACCTACATGCGTACCGATTCCACGCGCATCTCCGACGACGCCATCGCCGACGTTCGGCACTACATCGCGGAGCGCTACGGTGCGCCGTTCCTGCCGCCCGGCCCCAACATCTACAAGAGCAAGAAGGATGCGCAGGACGCGCACGAAGCCATTCGCCCCACCTCCATGGCCTACTCGCCCGAAGTGGTGGAGCAGTATCTGCCGGAAGACGAAATGAAACTCTACCGGCTGATCTGGAACCGCTTTGTGGCCAGCCAGATGATGCCGGCGCTCTTCGACCAGACCACCATCGACGTCTCTGCGAAAGCCGCGAACGGCGTGGATTACACCTTCCGCGCCACCGGCAGCGTCCCCAAATTCGATGGCTTCCTCAAGGTTTACCAGGAAGGCAAAGACCAGGTCGACGAAGACGACGAGGAATTGAAGCACCGCCTGCCCGTCGTCTCCGAAGGCGAGGTGCTGCGCCTGGAGGCCATTCGTCCGGAGCAGCATTTCACGGAACCGCCGCCGCGCTATAACGAAGCAACCCTCGTGAAGCGCCTGGAGGCCGATGGCGTCGGACGGCCTTCCACCTACGCGACCATTCTCTCCACCATCCAGGAACGCGAATACGTAAGTAAGGAAACCGGCCGCTTTACCCCCACCGAATTGGGAATGGTGGTCACCGACCTGTTGCTCGAGAGTTTCGACGACATCTTCGACGTGAAGTACACCGCTCGCATGGAAGAGGAGCTCGACGAAATCGAAGAAGGCAAACTCGATTGGCGCGCGGCGATGGGCGAGTTCTATAAGCGCTTCGATAAAGATCTCAAGCACGCCGAAGAACACATGACCGATATCAAGCGGATGGAAAAGCCCACCGACTTGACTTGCGAAAAATGCGGCCGGCCCCTCGTCATCAAGTGGGGCAAGCATGGCAGTTTCATCGCCTGCACCGGCTACCCGGATTTCTCTTCCAAGAGCATGGAAGCGGACCTGGAAAAGGTGCAGAAGGATATTGCGGTGCGCCAGCAGCGCGCCCTCAAAAAGATTGAAGCCGGCCTGGCGAAACTGCAGGCGCGCTATCCCGACCGCTCGATCGTCTGGGGCCAGGACGGCGAGTTCATCGTCACCCCGAGTTCTCCGCGCATTCCCAAACCCATGGAAGCCGCGCTGAAAAAGCTCGAAAAGGATACCGCGGTCAAACGGCTGGAAGATCGCGGCAAAATCGAAGCCCGCCTGGCCACGCTTCAGGGCCGATATCCGCAGATGAAGGGCTTTTACGACCTGGATTTGCGCGATACCGCCGAAGGCGTATCGCTGACGGTGCGTCGAAAAGAAGAGTTCTGCACCTATACCCGTGAACTCACGGTGGACCTTCCGGATCTCGATGGCGCAGACCTCAGCGAACAAGGCGAAGAGGAATCCTGCGAAAATTGCGGGCGGCCGATGGTATTGAAGAAGGGCCGCTTCGGCACTTTCTTCGCCTGTTCCGAATATCCGGATTGCAAAACCACCAGGCAGATCGGAGGCACGCAGAAGAAGGACGTGCCGCTCGATGAGAAGTGTCCGCAGTGCGGCAACAACCTGGTGATGAAGTTTGGCCGCTTCGGCGAATTCACCGCCTGCAGCAACTACCCGACATGTAAGTACGTCAAGCAGAAGACCATCGGAGTGAAGTGTCCCGAGTGCTCCGAAGGCGACATCATCGAACGCCGTTCGAAGAAGGGCAAGACCTTCTACGGCTGCAATCGCTACCCGGATTGCAGTTTCGTGGCGTGGGGCAAGCCCGTCTCCGAGAAATGCCCGGAGTGCGGCAGCCCGTACATGATCGAGAAATTCCTCAAGTCGGGCGCATTCTGGCAATGTCCCAACGCCGAGTGCAAACACAAGGTCGAGGTGCCCGCCGGCACCGAAGTCACCGTCTGACCGGTCGTCCTGCAAGGTTAGGCATACGTCGCCAAGGCGTGTGCCCTTGCGGGCGGCAGCCCCGAAATCGGTTATTCAAACCTGAATCTGCTAGAATGCCTCCATGAGCCTCTTCAAATGGAGCAAGGAGCATTCGGTCTACCTGCCCGAGATTGATGCCGAGCATCGCGACCTTACGCGAATCGGAGCGGAACTCCACAAAGCCTGCCTGGCACGGTACACCGCGCAGCAGCTCAGGCCCATACTGGCCAACCTTCAGCAAGCGGCGGAAGTGCATTTCCGCCACGAAGAACGTCTCATGAAGGTGGTTCACTATTCGGCTTTCGACTGGCACAAGCGGCAGCACGATACCATCCGCAAAAAGATAAGGAAGACCCTCCGCCAATTGGATGCTGGCGATCGGGATACCTGCATGGAGCTCGTCACGTTCCTGAACACCTGGCTCATCGATCATATGTCCGTGACCGATCGCATGATGGGAGCGTTCATCCGCAACTATCTGCGCTTCAACACGGCGCTAGCGTCTTAACCCGCTTCTTCGTCGTCACGACAAACGTGCGTCCCTGCCCAAGTTGTCCGCTCATCCCCAGGTCGCGCGCGTCGTAGTAGGAGGTGCCTTCGAACCCCGCACGAGAAAGCGCGGCGTCGATCTCCTGCGTGGTGTAAGATCGCTCCTGCACCTCCACATCGTGGCGCCTCCATTCGCCCCCCAGAAGGCGGAACATCGTGATCCGGCACTGCGCGAGTTTGGTGCGGAAATCGAAGCCGGTACCGGTAATCAGCAGCACGTGATCGTCGCGCACCACCGAGAAGGCATCCGCCCAATTGGTGCGGTATGCCGATTCCAACAGGATGTCAAAGGCCAGCGGTGCCCCCGGTTTGAGCGCCCTCGCAATCCGCACGAAGACCGCTTCCAGCGACTTCGCCTGCAGGATGTGATTTAAGCTGTCAAACGTGGAGACCGCGCCATCGAAGCGCCCGGGTACGCGGAAGGCGGAGGCATCGGCCACATGGAACTCTCCCGCCGGGACATTCTCTTTGGCATGGGCGATCATTCCCGGGGAGGCATCGATTCCAGTCACGCGAAGGCCGCGCGCGGAAAGCAATCCCGCGAGATACCCGGTACCGCAGCAGACATCCAGAACACGCCCGCCCTCGGGCAACCGCGACACCCAGATACGTTCCAGAATCGGGAAGGCCAGGCTGTGGAAGTCTTCGTTCCAATAGCGGTTGTAAAACCAGGCAAAGTCGTCGTAGAGAGCCAAATTTCAGCATGGCATACTGGGTGACGATGTGGAAATCCTGCTGGCTTGCCGTGGGCGTGGCCGCGTGCGTGGCGCTGGGCGGCTGTTCGCCACCCGACGGTGGAAAAAAGATCGAGCCCAAAAAGATGGCCGTGATCGAAAAAACGCCTGAGGTCTTTCAGGCCGTCTTCGACACGTCGAAAGGACCGATCGTGGTGGAGGTCCATCGCGATTGGGCGCCGCTCGGCGTCGATCACTTCTATGCGCTCGCCAAGACCGGATACTACAACGGGAATCGCTTCTTCCGTGTGACCCGCGCTTATGCCCAGTTCGGCATCAGTGGAGATCCTCAGACGAACAGCCTCTGGTCCACCGCATACCTGCCGGACGATCCCGTCAAGCACAGTAACGTGAAGGGCACCCTGACTTACGCGCATCTCGGCGCGAACAACCGCACAACTCAGCTGTTTTTTAATCGCAAGGACAACAAGGATCTCGACAAATCCGGCTTCGCGCCTATCGGCAAAGTGATCACCGGAATCGAGCTATTGGAGAGCCTCTATGACTCCTATGGAGACATGCCGCCGCGCGGCCAGGGGCCCGATCCGTCAAAAATTGAGCTACAAGGAAATTCGTACCTGGAAAGTCACTTTCCGCGCCTCGACTCCATCAAGAAGGTGACGATTCAGTGATATATTGATAAGGACCCTGTCCCCGACACGAAGGGGACCAGGAAGTTACCAATACAGGGTCAAATTGAAACGACGCGGCCCGGCGGTGAAACATCCGCCGGGTTCTTTTTTTGCGGCATTAAGATCTCAAGCGACGGTTTGTTTGCTGGCGTGAATTTCCTGCAGGCTCCAGACGCGGATCGGGTCCCGCAGTCTCGCAGCCACGGCATCGGCGGCCGCGCGCGCTCCGCTCATCGTCGTGATGCAGGGCACCCGATACGTCACCGCGCTGCGCCGGATCGATTTCTCGTCCGAAAAAGCCGATGCTCCGGCGGTAGTGTAAATCGCGAGCTGGATGTTCCCGCCTTTGAGCAAATCGACCGCGTTGGGGCGTCCTTCGTTCACCTTGAAAACCGTCCGGCATTTCAGGCCCGCATTGCGCAGCGCTGCAGCCGTTCCGCGCGTCGCCACCAGCGCGAACCCGAGCGCGGCGAAGCGTGCCGCCACATCGACCGCTTCCCTCTTGTGATGATCGTTGACGCTGATAAAAACCGTTCCCTTTTCCGGCAGTGGACTGCCCGCCGAGATCTGCGCTTTCAAGAACGCTTCGCCGAAGTTGATGCCAACTCCCATCACCTCGCCCGTCGATCGCATCTCCGGTCCCAGCACCGGGTCCACCCCGTGAAACTTATTGAACGGAAATACCGGGGATTTGACAAACACCTGCGGCACCGTCAACTTACCGGAGCCAAAGCCATAATCCTTCAGCTTCTTGCCCCACATCAAGCCCACCGCAATTTTGGGCAGCGGGATGCCGGTCGCCTTGCTGACATAGGGCACCGTGCGCGACGCCCTCGGGTTCACCTCCAGCACATACACCACGCCATTCTGAATTGCGTACTGTACGTTCATCAGCCCGATGACTTTCAACGCCTTCGCCAGCCGCACCGTGTAATCCTCGATGGTGGCGAGAATCTCCGGCGACAGCGATTGCGCCGGCAGTACACAGGAACTATCGCCCGAGTGCACGCCCGCTTCTTCGATGTGCTCCATGATGCCGGCGATCAACACGTCCGTACCATCGCCCAGCGCATCGACATCAACTTCCGTGGCGTCCTCCAGGAAACGATCCACCAGCACCGGGCGCTCCTGCGAGAAAGTCACCGCTTCGCGCATGTACTGGCGCACCATCTCTTCGTCGTAAGCGATCACCATGGCGCGTCCCCCAAGCACGTAACTGGGACGCACCAGCACCGGGTATCCGACGCGGGCCGCCACCGCGCATGCCTCTTCCACGGAGGTCGCGGTGCCATTCGCGGGACAGGGAATCTTGAGATCTTCAAGCAGCTTACCGAAGAGTTTGCGATCTTCCGCCAGGTCGATATTCTCCGGATCGGTGCCGATGATCGGCACCCCGAGGCGCTTTAACGGCAATGCCAGATTGAGTGGCGTCTGGCCGCCGAACTGGACGATCACCCCATCCGGTTTCTCCGTGTCGACAATATTGAGTACGTTCTCGAGAGTGAGCGGCTCGAAGTAGAGGCGGTCGCTGGTGTCATAGTCGGTGGAGACCGTCTCCGGATTGCAATTGACCATGATCGATTCCACGCCCATCTCCTGCAGCGAAAACGAGGCGTGGCAGCAGCAGTAATCGAACTCGATTCCCTGCCCGATGCGGTTCGGGCCGCTCCCCAGAATCATCACCTTCTTGCCCGTGCCCGGCTCCGCTTCGCAGGAGCTCTCGTAATTCGAATACAGATAGGGAGTAAAGCTTTCGAACTCCGCCGCGCACGTGTCCACGCGGCTGAAAACCGCGGTGACGCCGAATTCCTTGCGCCGTTTGCGCACGTCGATCTCGGTAGCGCCCCAACCCTTCGCAAGTTGCGCGTCGCTGATTCCGAACCGCTTCGCCTTGCGAAACTGTTCGGCCGTCGCGGCCATCAGCGAGCCCTTGGCCAGTTCGCCTTCCAGATCCACCACTTCTTTCATCTGCTCCAGGAACCACGGGTCAATCGCCGTAAGTTCGTGGATCTCGGCCACGCTATAACCCGAGGCCAGCGCGAAGCGGATGTAGTTGAGCCGGTCCGGCGTCGGTGTGATCAGCTTCTTGTTGATCAGGTTCTTGTCGTATTTTTCACTGCCAAACGCCTTGCCTGTCTCCAGGCTCCGTATGCCCTTCCAAAGCGCCGCCTTGAACGTGCGCCCGATGGCCATTACCTCGCCCACGGACTTCATTTGCGTGCCCAGCGTAGTATCGGCGCCCGGAAATTTCTCGAAC
The DNA here is from genome assembly GCA_963811575.1 of uncultured Solibacteraceae bacterium. GTDB lineage: Bacteria > Acidobacteriota > Terriglobia > Bryobacterales > Bryobacteraceae > Solibacter. The sequence continues at coordinate 57,092 of CAWERY010000001.1, forward strand.
GCCCACTTCGGAATCTTGGCCACCACGTAATCGATGGTCGGTTCAAAACATGCCGGCGTCTTGAGCGTGATGTCGTTGCGGATCTCGTCGAGCCTATAGCCTACTGCCAGCTTGGCAGCGATTTTCGCGATCGGGAATCCCGTCGCCTTGGACGCCAGCGCGGAACTCCTCGACACGCGCGGGTTCATCTCGATGATCACCATCCGCCCGTCTTCGGGGTTGATGGCGAACTGCACGTTGCTTCCGCCGGTATCGACGCCGATTTCGCGCAAGCAGCGCAGCGCGCCGTCGCGCATCATCTGGTATTCCCGGTCCGTCAGCGTTTGCGCGGGCGCCACCGTGATCGAATCACCCGTGTGCACGCCCATCGGGTCGAAGTTTTCGATGGAACAGATGATGATGCAGTTGTCCGCCAGATCGCGCATCACCTCCAGTTCGTATTCCTTCCAACCGAGCGCGCTCTCTTCCATCAGAACTTCGTGCACGGGGCTGAGCGCAATCCCGCGCTCCAAAATCTCAACCAGCTCTTCCTTGTTGTACGCGATGCCTCCGCCCGTGCCGCCCATCGTGAAGCTGGGCCGCAGGATATTCGGATAGCCGATCTTCTCCGCAAACGCGACTCCGCCCGCGATCGTGTTGATCAGTTGTGATTGCGGTGTCGCCAGGCCGATCTTGCGCATTGCATCTTTGAACAGGAGCCGGTCTTCCGCCTTCTTGATCGCGTCGATCTTGGCGCCGATCAGTTCCACGCCGTATTTGTCCAGAACCCCCGCCTCGGCCAGTTCCACCGAGAGATTCAAACCCGTCTGCCCGCCAACCGTGGAGAGCAGCGCATCCGGCCGCTCGCGCCGGATAATTTCCTCCAGATACGTGCGCGTCAGCGGTTCCACGTATGTCTTGTCCGCGAGATCGGGGTCCGTCATGATCGTCGCCGGATTGGAGTTCACCAGGATCACTTCGTAGCCATCCGCGCGCAGTGCTTTAGCGGCCTGCGTACCCGAATAGTCGAACTCGCACGCCTGCCCGATAATGATCGGTCCCGAACCAATGATCAGGATGCGGTGGATGTCGTTCCTTCTCGGCATTGCTACTTCGCCTCCCGCATCAGCTTAGTGAAATCGTCGAACAGATAGTGCGAGTCGTGCGGACCCGGCGCTGCCTCGGGGTGGTATTGCACACAGAATACCGGGTGGCTGCGATGCCGGAAGCCCTCCAGCGTCTGATCGTTTAAATTGATGTGAGTGATTTCGATCTCGTTCAGATTAAGCGAGTCCGGGTCCACCGCGAACCCGTGATTGTGAGAGGTGATCTCCACGCGCTTGGTGAGCTCGTTGCGCACCGGATGATTCGCGCCGCGATGACCGAACTTCAGTTTGTACGTCTTGCCGCCCATCGCCAGTCCGAGTAGCTGGTTCCCCAGGCAGATGCCGAAGATCGGCTTCTTTCCGATCAGCTTGCGAATATTGCTGACCTGCGGCACCAGCGGCTCCGGATCGCCCGGACCGTTAGAGAGGAAGATGCCATCCGGATTGAGCGCCAGCACGTCCTCCGCGCTGGTCAGCGAGGGCACCACCGTCACCCGGCAGCCCGCGTGCACCAGGCGGCGCAGGATGTTGTGCTTGATTCCGTAGTCATAGGCGACCACGTGGTAGCGCTGCTCCGCGGCGCGGCCGACCAGGTCGGAGGGCGAGCACTGTTCCACTGCCTTGGTCCACTCGTAGCTTTCCGGAGTGCTCACCCGGCTGGCCAGGTCGAGCCCCTCCATCGAAGGAATACTACGTGCCTTTTCGATCAGTTTTTGCGCATCTCTCTCCACCGCGGAGAGCACGCCGCGCATCACGCCGCGCGTCCGCAAATGGCGCACCAGCGCACGCGTGTCCAGATCGCTCACAATCGGCACGCCCGAATTGGCCAGAAAGCTGTCGGCCGAGCTGTCGGATCGCCAGTTGCTCGCCATCGGCGAAAACTCGCGCACCACCAGGCCTTCAATGTACGGGCCCTTGGACTCGTTATCGTCGGAACTGGTGCCGTAGTTCCCGATTTGGGGGTTGGTCAAAATGACGATCTGCCCGGAATACGACGGATCTGTGAAGACTTCCTGATAACCGGTGAGAGCGGTATTGAAGACGACTTCCCCGCTCCGCTCTGTGGGCGCACCAAAACTCCGGCCCTCGAAGACGCTGCCGTCTTCCAGGGCGAGGATTGCAGTGTTCAACTTAGGTTTTTCCTCCCAGGGAGTGGATAACCTTTATTTTAGCATTGCCAGGACCGCCGGTGGCTACACGGAGGGCCCTCGACCGGTCACTTGCCCCGCAGCGCGTTCACGTCGATCACCGCGCCAATTCCATTACGGCGGCCGCTATCCCTCAAGATCTGAGTGGCATGTGCTTGCACCTCTTTAGCCCGCGATTTCTCTCCCGTTCCACGCAGGTGCGTCGCATAATCTCCCAGTAAAATTCCGTACAGAGGATGGTCCGCTCCCAGCCGCCTTTCGCCAATGTCCAGCCCGCGCTGCAGGAATTCACTCGCCTGCTCCCGGCGCCCGTCACGCTCAGTGAGCGCCCACAGATTGTGCAGCGTTCGCAGCAGCATCGGATGGTCCGTTCCCAAATGTTGTTCGATCATCGCGAGCGACCGCCGGAACAGTCCTTCGGCAGTTGCCGGGTGCCCATCCATAACCCGTACCACCCCCAGGCCATTCAATGCGCTCGTAGCCAGTCCCCAGTTCTCCGGCCGATTCTCCAGATAGGTCAGCGATGTAGTGAACAGAGGCTCGGCCTCTTTGAACTTGTGGCTCATTACCAGGATCTCGCCGAGGCCGGTCCGCACAATCGCAGTCCGTAGTTCGCTGTGCGGCTCGGCTGCGTCTTCGACCTCCATCGCCGTCCGCATCATTTTCTCCGCTCTCGTGGTCTGCCCGGCTTCGACATACAGCGATGCGAGGTTCCCCAGAATCAGCCCGTACTCCGAACTGGTCGTTCCTCCGGATAGTTCCGCCGCGCGCAGCGCCCGTCGATAGGCGCCCTCTGCATCCGTGAATCGTCCCTCCGCGTCGTACATAGTGCCTACGGAATTCCAGGCAACAGTGCGACGCGCGGGCTGTTCCAACCGGTCGGCGATTGTGGCAGCGGCGCGGTAAGCGGTTGCCGCCTTGGCATAGTCCCCCGCCATTTCGGCAGCCGCGCCCTCACCCATCCGCAGCTTCCATTCATCGTCCTGTGGAAACCCCGCCACCGCGGTCATCACGGCGACGGCGAACATCAAGGTCTGTTCCCGCATGCTCCCCCCTGTTTCCGGAGGCCCAAAACGAAAAGAGGCCGCCGCCATGTTTCCATGACGACGGCCTCCGAGTGCTTCGGTCAGCCGGCTAAAGTTTCAGTGCCGTTCGGACGTGTACAGCTAAGTTACGGCGCCCCGCTGAGTGCGCCCGGGAAACTTAACTTTCTTCTTAGTAATCTCCGCCAGCACCGGCAGACCGTCCTGAATGCTCAGGCGCTCAATCTCCCCGTGCTTCAACTCCGCGCAGAAACGGATGAACTCGCGCCACGCCGGTGCCAACTCCGGCCCACCGCGCGGCAGCGCCCCGTCCGGCAGCAATATGTAGCGATCCGCTTCCGCCATGGCTCTTAGCTTATAGACGCCGGAACTTCCGAATTGTTCACTAGCTTTTTTACGGACTCTCCTATTCTGGACAAAACCACCCGTAATCCTGCAGAAGCTCCGCTACTTGCTTTCGGTAGCATCAGGCGAAATTGCCGTCACGGTTACAATGGAACATACATGGCTTTTTCCGCACGGCGCTTCAGCCGTCAATTCTGGGCTCTGGTCGGCGCAACATTTTTGGGATTTCTGGGAATCGGAACTGTGCTGCCACTGTTGGCGCCGCACGTCCGCTACAGTCTTCACGGCTCAGATCAGGATGTCGGACTCGTGATCGGCGTCTTCTCCTTCGTCGCCCTCGCCGGACGCCTCATCGCAGGCCCGCTGGCCGACCGGCGCGGCCGCAAAATCTCCTTCCTCTGCGGTCTGGTCTGTTGCGCGCTCGCCGGTGCCACGTATCTGCTGCCGCTCGGCATGGCCGGACCCTACCTGGCCCGCGTTCTCCAGGGTCTCGGCGAAGCCTGCCTCTACACCGGCGCCGCTGCCTGGGTGGTGGAGGTCGGTGGCGTGGAGCGCAGTGCGCAGTCGCTCGGCTACTTGAGCAGTGGAATCTGGGGAGGAATTTCCGCCGGCCCCGTGGTGGGTCAATGGCTGGGAACCTTTGAACGCGCCGCCATGATGCAGGTCGTCCTGGCCGCGGCGGCGTTTGTGATTCTTACCCGCGTGCCGGAACACTACCGGCCTGACCCCAACCCCGCGCCGCGCCACTGGCTGCCCAGATCCATCATCGCCCCCGGCATCGCCATCGGCTTCGTCAACGTCCAGTACCCCGTGATTGCGGGCTTCCTTATCCTGCACCTGAAATCACACGGAAATTCCGGTCCGGCGGCCTTCACCGCTTACGCCGGCATGGTCCTGCTCTCGCGGTTCTTCCTCGGCGGCCTGCCAGACCGCATCGCGCCGTCCATTACCTTTTATGGCGGCATCGCCTGCATGGCCGCCGGGCTTGTTATCCTCGCCACCGGCCCCGGTCCGGCCATCGCGATTGCCGCCACCGCCCTGCTCGGCTTCGGTTTTTCATTTCCCTGGGCCTCGATCGCTTCCACCGTTCTCCGGCGCACGCCGAATTCCGACCGCGGCTCCGCCATCGGGATCCTTAGCGCTTTCTACGATCTGTTCGTCGGAATCAGTTCCTTTACCGCCGGCTGGGTCGCCCATCAGTTCAATTACTCGGCAACCTTCGCCATGGGCGCAGCCGCGCTCATCGCTGCTGCCGTAGCGGCCCGCTTCGTCTTCGCCGAAGACCGCAAGCGAGTGCTGCGGCAACCGCTCTTGCAGGCCGAAGAAGATCTGGTCGGCTAACTCCTACCGCCGCCGCAGCGCGCCGCTCAACCCCATCGCATCGTATCCCGGAGCCGCGTCTCCGGTGGTGGCGAAACGGTATAACACCACCGTGAATATCTCCGCCGCTGCCGAGAACGCCGCAAACATCACGGCAAACCACAACACCGCCGGCACCAGGAAGAGTGGATGTCCATTCATTCCCAGCGCGCCCAACACCAGGGCCGGAATCCCAAACAACAGCCCGAACCACCCGAACGCGATCCCCGAAATCAGTTGCTCCCCCCACGTCTTGCGCAGTAGCGTCGAAGAGCGGCGTATAGAATCCATCACCCCGCCCTGCTCCATCACCAGCACCGGCACCATCAGGAACGTCGCCATATTCCAACTCAGGCCCACCAGTCCGAGCAAGATCCTTCCCAGCCATCCGGCCTGCCGCTCAAATACTTGCGTCAGCCGTCCCACCGTGCTCGTCAACAACGCCCATATAAGGATCACGTCCCATCGCGTCCCCGCGCGCCGCAAACCCGCGCCGATGCTCGGGTGCTCACCGGCCAATTGCATCTGCACGCATGCCGCTAAAGCGCAGTTGAAAAAAATCGTGACAAACGACGCAGCGGTGTACCACGCCAGCATCATCAGCCACGAACTCTGGCTACCCCAGTGAATGTCCTGGCCCGTGAAGGCGATAAGCAGGAACGGCGCCGAAAGTGCGATCCAGCCCACCGCGCTCAGCAGCGGGAAGACCATCAGCTTCGGGTCGGCGCTCAACAGTCGGAAGCTCCGCGATACCAGTTGCCATGTCATGCGCTCAATATACTCCCGTATTTTTCAAAGAATCGCGCAGCTGCTTGAAAATACTCAGAAAATTCCTCTTGACAGCTATGGCAATTAGCAATATATTTAATTGCAGATTGCGATAGTTCCAAGAGATGCCGCGGAACACTTCGGCGCCGGAACGCGTAATCATAGAGAGGTAAATCAGCCCAACTTTATGACACCCACAACCAGCCCACACCTGGGACAAATTCACGAGCTACTGGCGGAACAGGGTTACGAAGTTACCGAACCCGCTCCCGATACCATCAAGATCCGCGAGGTGGATAGCGGCGTTTCCATCCAAGCGGTCCTCGAAAGCGAGATCCTGTTTCTCTCGCTCCCGTGCATCACCGTCCCCCGCGCCAAAATTACGCCCGAGATCATGGCGAAAATGCTGGACGCCAACAACGGCATCAGTACCTCTTCCTTCCAGCTTTACGATGCGGGAAGCGGCAAGGTCACTGTGACCTTGAACAACTTCTGCAAGCTGCAGGATCTGGGAACCGACGATCAGGATGACATCCTGTCCTGCGTGCATTTCCTGCTGGTGGACGTGATGAGCGCGCGGAGCCTGCTGAGCGGCCTCGCTGTCTAAGAGGAGAATAGAGGAGAGACGATTATGGCATTCCTTTCGGATATTTTCGGGCGTCTCGGCCGCGTGGCCCGCGGCCAGGCCAACGCCGGCGTCGATACCATCGAAGACGCGACCTTCGAGGCCACCGTACGGCAGACCGTCGCCGATATGAAGACGGAGCTCAACAACGTGGTGCGCGCTTCGGCGCAGGCGATGAGCAACTACAACAGCCTGGACGCCGAATATCAGAAGTACGTGCGCCAGTCGCAGGAGTGGAAAGATCGCGCCGGCATGGCGCTCGACGCCGGCAACGAGGATCTGGCCAAGAAGGCCCTCGCCAAAAAGGCCGAGTGCGATCTCCAGGTCAATTCGATGAAGACCTCGGTCGACAACGCCTCTGCCACCAGCGAGAAGCTGAAGGCGCAGGTGGGCGAACTCAAACGCAAGATCGAGGAAGGCGAGCGCACCGCGGGCACCCTGGTCGCCCGGAAGAATGCCGCCGTCGCGCAGCGTAAAGTCAGCGAGGCCATGGCCGGAGTCGGCAGCGCCGATAACGCGTTCGCCGCCCTCAACCGTTACGAGCAGACCGTCGCCAAGGAAGAAGCCACCGCCAAGGCCTTCGACCAGCTCGCCAGCGTCGGCAAAGACGACAATCTGGAAAAGGAGTTCGCGCAACTCGGCGGCCACAGTGTCGATGCCGAACTCGCCGCTCTCAAAGCCGAGCGTCAGAAACCCTCCGCACCCTACATCGCCAAAGAATTACCTGGTCCCGCCGGAACTCTGTCCACCGGTACCCAGGTCGGCGAAAAGACCGGAGCCTAGCCGCACGCCGCGCAGTCCCTGAAATGATGCTCATATGATCACTTTCGTTCTGGTAGCCATTCTGGGAGTGCTCCTGGTGATTGTTCTCATGAACCTCTTTAAGAAGGAACCCAAGCCGCTCCCCGTACCGGTAAAACCGGTGGAAGATCTGGCCAATCTCAAAGTCACCGACGCCCGCACCGGAGATGTCCTCTCCGTCGTGGGCGCCGGCGACCGCATGACCGACCTTGATTTCACCGCCGATCGGGCTGCCCGCCTCGATGCCGGTTCGCGATCCTGGGTCGAACTCTCCGGCCCCTATCAGGAACGCCGCGTTTCCCTTCGCGTCGGCGGCGATGAAGAGATCGAAGTCTATCTCCACGCCGACCCGCGCAAAATCACGCTCGAAACTCTCGGTGTCAGTGAGGACGACCTCGCGCAAATGGACGAACGTCAGAATCCCGCCGATAATTTCGATTTCGATAACGCCACCTGGATGTACCGCCTCAGCCGGGAAGTCCAGGCCTGGCGCGACAATCAACCAACCCCGACCGGCTTTTACTACTGGGAATTTTTCACCCAGGATGGCAAACGCCTGTTGGGCATTCGCAAAGCCGAAGGCGAACCGTTCACCGTCACTCTCTACACCGCGGTCAATCCCGGCGACGTCACGGTGTATCGCAAAAACTAGACGAATTGGGGCGGCCTCCACCAGCCGCCCCGCACCAGTCCAAAGGTCCATGTCGAAGGTATTTCACCATGAGTAAGTCATCTTTGCGCGTCCTTGCGGTCTTACTAAGTCTCGCGATCGCCGGAGTCCTGCTCTCCGGCCTCGATAACCTGCCGCGCGACGTTCGTTCGCAGATCGCCGCGGAACGCTCGGCCTACACCGCCGCCCAATCGCAGCTCAAGTCGGCGCAGGAGGAAGTCTCGCGCGACGCGGCCGGCGAAGCCGTGCTGTTCCAGGCGCTGCCCTCCGCCAAGGAGTATCCGGACCGCCTCGCCCGCGCGGGCGACACCCTCTCCTCCGCCGGCCGCGATCTCGAAGAGCTCGCGCGCCTCGAAAAACAAAATCGCCGGTCCGATCGCGATCGCGCACTCGCCCTGCTCGCCCATGAAAAACAGGTGCGCACCGCCGCCACCACCACTGCCGAAAGCGTGCGCAAAGACGCTGCCCACTGGATCGATCTCAAGCAGCACCTTCCCCAGGAAGTGCAGGACATGGAGCGCGATTACCAGGCGATCCATGCCGTCGATCTCTCCGCCGCGGAGACTGCCGTCCAAAAGGCCTCCACCGATTGGCCCGAGAAAGCATCGGACCTCGAGACCCGCCTGCAGTCGGCCAAAGCCCTCCAGGCGCGCAGCGATCAACTTTGGCAATCCAGTGCGGACGCGCGCCGCGCCGCCGCCGCTAACGATATCGCGAAGGTCGATTTCGCCGCTCTCTTCTCCACCGCGGACGCTCTCAAGACCAGCGCCGCCGCTCTGCCCCAGCAGAACCAGCAGCTCAAGACCCTCACCGCGCAGCTCTACGAATCGTGGGACAAGATTCTCGCCGACATGGAAGTGCGTGGCATCGGCAGCGCCCGCGAGTACGACCAGAAGATCCGCACCGTCCGCACCGCCGTCGCCGATGCCACCGGCAAACCCGGCGCCAGCACCAGCGACGAAAAATGGGTTGACGTCTCCAAGGCGCAATACGATGCCGCCGAGAAGAATCTCGGCATGACCGTCGAGCACAAACCCGCCGGCAAATACGATACCGAAAGCGAACGCGTCGCCCAGCCCGCCGGCTTCGCCTACATGGCGCCTCCCGGCCAAAGCAATCAATACGGCCACTGGGACCACCACGATGGCCGCGATTTCTGGGTCTTCTACGGACAGTACGCGCTCATGCGCGACCTGCTGTTCAACCACAGCTACCGTCCGTTCGAGCGCTACGAATACTACGATTATCGCGACTACCGGCAGCGCAATCAGACCTACTACGGTCGCGATACCGCTACTTCCACTCCCAAGTACGGTACCTCCGGCACCACCACGCAGGAACGCTACTCCGGCAGCACTTTCGCCAAAGGCGGCGGCTTTAAGGATTCGAAGTATGCGTCAAAACCCGGTGGCTATCGCGATTCCCAATACTCCACGCCGATGGCCCGCGACCCCAATGCCGATCACAGCCCGCGCAAATTCGGCACCGGCAGCAGCGCCTCCCCTGCCCCTCGCTCCTACCGCCCGGCGCCGACGCCTTATCGCCCCTCTGCCCCTCGCAGTCCCGGCCGCAGCTTCGGCTCCCGCCGCCGGTAACCAACCCAATCGCCTTTAGGGCGGGCGTTCGTTCGCCGCGAACCCCGCCCTCAGTTACTCCGCAGCGCCAGCATCGGGTCGATGCGCGACGCACGCCGCGCCGGCAGGTACCCCGCCAGCGCCGCCACCGCAATCAACACTACCGGCATCCCGATGAACGTCACCGGATCGCTCGCCGTCACCCCGAATAGAATCCCGCCGAGCGCCCGCGCCAGCACCCACGACGCACTCACCCCCAGCACCATCCCGATCGCCGCCAGCCCCAGCGTCTGCATCATGATTCGCATCTGCAAGTCCCCAGCCGACGCCCCGAGCGCCATCCGAATCCCGATCTCCTGCGTCCGCTGACTCACCGAATACGAGATCACCCCGTAAATTCCGAGCGACGCCAGAATCAGCGCGAACAGCGCGAAGCCGCCCAGCAGCATCACCACGAACCGGCGCGGCGATACCGCCTTGTCCACCAGTTGCTGGATCGTCCGGAAGTCATTGCCCGGCAGATTCGGCTGCAGCGGTTTGATCGCCGCCCGCACCGCGCCCGCCAGTTCCGCCGGAGGCAGCGTCGTGCGCACCACCAGGTCCACCGACGACCAGTCGCTCCCCTGCCGGATCGGCAGGTACATCTCCATTCCCGAATTCTCTTCCAGCGCCAGGTGCCGCACGTCCCCCGCGATTCCCACCACGCGCCGTTCCCCGTTCACCTTCATGATCTTTCCCAGCGCGCTCTCCCCCGGCCACAGCGTCCGCGCCAGCGTCTCGTTCACCACGATCACCGGCTCGCTCGAGGGCACATCGCGTTCCGATAAATCACGCCCCGCCCGTAGCGGAATTCCCATCGCCTTCAAATACCCGTCACTCACCACGCGCACATACGCCACCGGGAATTTGCCCTTCGGATAGACCTGCCCTTTCGCCGGCGCGCCCCACGAGCGATTGCGCCCCAGCGGCAGCGCGTCGGAAAGTCCCGCCGCTTCGATTCCCCGCACCTCTTTCACGCGCCGCAGCAGTTCGTCGAAATATGCGTTCTGCTGTGCCTGCGTGGAGTACTGCTTGTCGGGATCCACCCGGATCGCCGCCGCCCGCTCGGGGTGAAACCCCATGTCCACATCGAGCACACGCAGAAAGCTGCGAATCAGCAGTCCCGCGCCCACCAGCAGCACACACGCGAAGGCCACCTCCGAAACCACCAGCGCACTGCGAATCCAGCTCCGGCCATGCCCTTCCGTGGACCCGCGGCTATTCTCCTTCAACGCATCGTGCAGCGTCGCGGCGGGGATGTGCAGCGCCGGCGCCAGCCCAAAAATCAAACCCGTCGCCACCGCCATCAGCAGAATGAACCCCAGCGCCGTCGTGTCCATATGCACGTTGCGCAGCAGCGGGATGCCGATCGTTTCCAGGTGCGAAAGTGCTCGCGTCCCGCCCCATGCCAGCATCAGCCCGAGCAGCGCACCGCAGCTCGAAAGCACCAGGCTTTCGGTGAGCATCTGCCGGATTAACCGCGCCGCGCCCCGCTCCCAATGCCATGCGCACGGAAATTTCCTTGTAGCGCCCCGCCGTCCGCGCCAGCAGCAGATTCGATAGGTTCGCACAGACAATCAGCATCACCACGCAGACCGCGAACCCAAGCACCGCCAGCGCCGGGCGTATGCGGCCGGAGACGTGCTCCGTCAAGGCCGTCACGCTGCCGCCGAAAGCGTTCCGCTCCCGGTGCGCCGTCGATAGCTGGTCGGCCAGCGCCGCCGTCTCCGCTCGCGCGCTGCCCACCGTCACCCCGGGTTTGAGCCTTCCGATCATCGCCAGCGTATTTCCCCAGCGATTCGTCTCGGCAGTCATCGGGAATGGAAAATAGAGATCGATGTGCGTACCCGGAGCAAACACCGCTGGAAAATCGAATGTCTCCGGCATCACTCCGATCACCATCACCGGCTCGTCATTCAACGTCAACGGCCGTCCCACGATTTTCGGATCGCTTGCAAAACGCCTCTCCCAAAATCCATGGCTCAACAGCACCGCTTTCGGACCGTGCCACTTGCACTCATCGTCATTGAACAACCTCCCCAGTTGCGGCTGCACGCCCAGCAGGGGGAAAAAGTTCTGCGACACCGGTACACCGCTCAAACGCTCGGGCTCGCCGTCGCCCGTCAGCTTGTTGTCGCCCACTCCATAGAACGCAAAGTACGCCGCGATGTCCGAGTACGAGCGATTCTGCTGCCTCAAGTCCAGGAAGTGCCCCACCTGCGTGGTCTGTCCCGAAAGCCCGCTGGTGTCCCGATTCGCGATCCACACCAGGCGCGCCGGGATCCTGAAACGGCAAGGGGCGCAATAATAGCGCGTTCACCACGCTGAATACGGTCGAACTCGCGCCGATACCCAGCCCCACAATCAGAATCGCGAAGCTCGTAAACCCGGCATTGCGTCGCAGCGTGCGCAGCGCGTAACGGACGTCCTGGGAAATCATGATTCTAGTTTGACGCCTTCCCTGTCAGTCGGTTAGCACCGTGCTTATAGCGAGAAGACGTACAACACGCGCCCCGCTGCAATCGCCACGCATTGTTTGCCATCGATTTGGAAGGATATCGGGTTGGCCGCGATCGCCCCGCCGGTCTGAAAGTCCCAAAGCGGCTTGCCCGTCTTCGCGTCGAGCGCGAAAAAGTTCCCCTCGTCGGACCCCGAGAACACCACCCCGCCGCCCGTCGAAAGCACTCCCGCCCAGGGCGCCGTGTGCATCGGGAACTCCCATCGCATCTGCCCCGTGGCCGCCTCCAGCGCACGTATCGCCCCCGAGGGCGCTCCCGGCGCCTTGGCTTCTCCGCCCCCTGCGAAAAACGATCCTGGTTTGTATTCGGCCTTGCGCTTGAAGTAAATCGAAGCGATCTCGCGCACCGCCACGTAGAGCAGCCCTTCCTTCGGGCTGTAGGACGGGCTGAACCACACCGTCGCCCCATTGAGATTGGGCCAGACCAAAGTTCCCGCGTCGCTCGGTTCCGTCCCAGGAATCACGATCGGCCGTCCCCGGTCGTCCAGCCCCTTGGCCCACGTCTGCTTCGCGTACGCGCGCCCCGCCACAAATTCGCCGCTCGCCCGATCCAGCACGTAATAGAATGCATTGCGGTTCGCCACCGCTACCAACTTGCGCCTGACGCCGCGTACTTCGCTCTCGAACAACACCGGCACGTGCGTCGAATCCCAGTCGTGCGAATCGTTGGGCGTGAACTGGAAGTGCCACTTGAGCTTGCCCGTGTCGCCATCCAGCGCCACAAGCGAACAGGTATACAGATTGTCGCCCCTCCGCGAATCGGGATTCCAGTCCGGACCCGGGTTCCCAATGCCCCAGTAAACAAGATTGCTTTCGGGGTCGTACGCGCCCGTTACCCACGTGGACCCGCCGCCCGTCTTCCAACTGTCGCCCGGCCACGTCTCGTTCCCCGGTTCGCCCGGTCCGGGCACCGTGTGGAAGCGCCATGCCCGCGCGCCCGTCTTTGCATCGTACGCATCCACGAAGCCGCGTATCCCCGTCTCCCCGCCGCTCACCCCAACCAGCACCTTGCCGCGAATCGCTAGCGGGGCCAGAGTCATGCTGTATCCGGGTTTGTAGTCCGCCACCTGCGACGCCCACCGCTCCTGCCCGCTCTTCGCATCCAACGCCACCACGTAGCAATCCAGCGTGGCGACGAATACCAGATCGTCGAGAATCGCCGGGCCGCGATTCACCCGCCCAAACCCGATGTTCTGATAGTCCTTCGGAATCGGCCGCTTCCAAGTCCATAATTCACGCCCCGTGCGCGTGTCCAACGCCGCCGCGCTGTTGGGACCGGTGATGTACATCACGCCGTCCACCACAATCGGCGAGACCTCTCCGCGAGTTTCCATCTGGTACGCCCACTTCACTCGGAGCGCTCCGGCATTCTCAGGCGTGATTTCCGCGAGCGGGGAAAACCGGTGCCCCTGGTAGTTCCCCGAATAGGTCAGCCAGTTTCCAGGCTCCTTGGAAGCACCCGCAATGCGGTCGTAAGAGACCTGCCCCCAGGCGGCCGAACAGCAAAGCAACAGCGCACTCCACTTCATGATTTCCCCTTCAGCCCGGCCAGGTAAGCCACCAGGTCGTCCAGTGCCGCACCCGTAATCCGTCCTTCGTACGCAGGCATCGGAGTCTCGCCTTCGAGCCGCCGCAGTTGCTTGAGTTCGCCTTTGCGAAAGCTGTAATACCGGCCGCCAGGGTCCCGCAGTTGAATCGTGAACGAATCTTCGTTGATCCGAATCCCACGCACCTCCGCGCCCGATACCGGAACCGCCGCCACGTACAGGAACTCTTCCGCCATCGTCGCCGCCGGCTTCAACAGCGTCTGTCTCAGAAAGGCCGCACTGCGCCGCGCGCCGATCCCGGTCAGTTCGGGACCAAACCCCGCACCCGCGCCCTTCACCATGTGGCACCCCGCGCAACCACTCGTCGCGTAAACCTGCGCGCCGCGCGCCGCGACGCCCGGCACAACCTCCGGCGGCAGCGTGCCCAACGACCGCACATACGCCGCGACTCCAGCCACTTCGTCTTCATGCAACTGCCACGCGCCGGGCATGTTGGGACCGCCTTCCGCAATCAGCAGGCGAAGCGCCTTGTCGTCCGGTGCCCTATCGAGTGTTGGCCGGTTGAGCGCCGGACCGCGCCCGCCGCCGCCCGTCTGCCCATGGCACAACGCGCACTGCGACTCGAAGATCCGGCGTCCGGCAGCGGCATCGTTCGCAGTCTGTGCCAATCCGTGAAGCGCGAAAATCAAGCCGAGTACCCAACAGCGCGCCATAGTGGCTGTCAGTTTATCTCAATTTCGCCGGCATCGTCGCCGCAATCCCCAAGGTCCCCGGCGCTACCGCCACGAAGTTCCTCTCTTCGCGCAAAATCAACCGCTTCGCCTGCGCCATCGCGAAATTCTCTCGAGCCTCCGCGTCGGATTTCAGCCGCACGCGATACGCCTCGTAAGATGCCAGGCTGTCGAACCCGATCACTCCCCACGCCACATCGTTCGTGCCTTCGTGAGGCAGAAAATAGCCGATCAGGTGCCCCCCGCAGCGCGGAATGATGCGCCCCCAGTTCTCCGCGTACTCCTGAAATCCGTCGCGCTGGAAGGGGTCGATCTGATACCGGATCACACACGCAATCGTAGTCATATCCGTTTAGTCTGCCCCCGCGCCCGCAGTCACGATTCGCCTACAATCAAACTATGGATGCAGACTTAGCGGTCTCCCGGATCGCGCAGGCAATCGGCGAGCCCGCGCGGGCACGCATGCTCTACGCTCTAATGGATGGCCGTGCGCGAACCGCCACCGAGCTGGCTATCCTTGCCGGCGTCACTCCCTCCACCGCCAGCGTGCACTTGAGCCGCCTCAAGAACGAACATTTGGTCGCCGTAGTGGTCCAGGGCAAACATCGTTATTACAATCTCCAAAACCGCGAGGTGGCCCGCACACTCGAATCCCTCAGCGTCCTCGCCGGCGCCGCGCCCAGCCCCTTCGTTCCTCGTACTCCGGATCGCCTCCGCGCCGCCCGCACCTGCTATGACCACATCGCCGGCACACTCGGCGTCTCCCTCCACGATCGTTTTCACGCCCAAGGCTGGCTCTCCACCGCCTACGACCTCACCCCCAAGGGCGCCCTCGCGGTCCGCTCCCTCGGTGTCGACGTCGAGGCCGTCCGCACTCTCCGCCGCCGCTTCGCGTATCCCTGTCTGGATTGGAGCGAGCGCCGCCCCCACATCGGCGGAGCCCTCGCCGCCGCCCTCCTCACCCTCGCTCTCAAGAGGAAGTGGATTCTCCCGGACCTCGACAGCCGCGCTCTCTCCGTCACCCCGCTCGGCCGCCGCGAAATGCTCCCCTGACCCGCTTTGCGCCCCCCTGACTACGGGTACCGCTCCATTGCGGTTTGCCAGTTCGGGACAATGGTCACCTGGTTACGAGTTCCGCCGGGGCGCTCCAGATAGACCATGGTGTCATCGTCGAGGATGACGACCGAGTTGACATAGACCGGCGCCAGCTTCGAGGGAGTGTTGAAGTCGGGCCCTTTAAGAATGGTGCGGGCGGGATAGTGGCCCACGGGGGCTCCGGTGTCCATCGCAATGAAAGCCAGGCGATAGGTGGATGCGCGCGTGTTGAAGTCGAAGCTCAAGAGAGCGGTCACGATGCCGAGATTCCGGGAACTATCGTAGGTATAGGGCGAGAGCATGTTTCCGCCAATGTCCGGGATCAGCAGAAGTCCGACCGACGCGTTGCGGCTTTCGAGGAAAAGCACGCCTCCGTGGTTCTTCATCTCGGGATACTTGCCCCAGTTGTTCCCAATGTCGCAGATGTCCTCGGGCGTGCCCAAGCCGAAGGCGTCAATGGGATGGCGTGAAACGCACGGCACAGGATGGAAGCCATCGGCGGAGCGCACCGAATAGACATACGTACTGGTGACCAGGACCGGATTCGGGATGTCGATCATGGCAGAGGGGAAGTCGCTGGAGCTGTAGGGCCGCGGCTGATCGCGATCGTAGAGGATCATGCGGCCGGCGGGTGTGACGATGAGGAACCCTTCGGGCGAGTCTTCAAGGACGCGCAACTTGTGGCGGTTTTCGCTGCCGTTGAAGGTATTGGACGGCGGCGCATCGCGCGGAATCTGGAGCTGAAAATCCTGTGCCAGAGTCTCGGCGCGGAATCGCACCACACGCAGGCGGTCGTCAGTGAAGTAGAGGAAACTGCCATCCGTCGAGATTTGAAAATCGACGACGAGGGCCGCGGAGTCCATCGGGATGGTCGTCCTTTGCAGCGGAGTACCGTCGGGAAGAGAGTAGGATGCGAGCGTCCACTGCGTAGTGTCGGGAATCAGAACGTAGAGGAGTTTGCGAGCGCGGTCCACCTGGAAGATTTCGGCGGGGATGCGCTTGACCGTGGGATCGGCGGGCGCCGGAATGGTGCTCGTCGTGGCGCCGATGTTCACGGTCTGTCGCTGCACGCCGCCGCCGGGGCGCTGGTTGACGAGCGTGAGTTCGCCGGTTCCGGGCGGTGAGAGTTCGGCGGGGACTTGCACTGCCGAGCCACCGCCATACGGAATGGGAACTCCGTTCCAGAAAGCCTGGCTATCCGGGTAGACCGGTTTGGCGACGTTGAAGGCGCGCGGATTTGAGGTCGCGGTGAACGGCTGGGATGCGGGCGGGAGGTTGCTCACGATCAACTGAAAAAAGTCGGACACGGCTGGCTTCGGTTGAGTCGGAATGACGAGTTGGGCAGTGTAAGTTCCCGCGGAAAGAGCGAACGTGGTAGGCGAGTAACTCGCGGAAGCGCTGGCGGCGCTGGATACGGCGAGGGGCAGAATCGTATCGCCAACTTTGAGCTGCATGCCGGTCGCGAAGTTCCGGCCGGCCAGACTCAGGGTGGAGAGCGTGTTGGCCTGCAGGGCGTACATGTTGACGGGCTGCGGCGTGGTCAGCACGGGGTCCGGAGTTTTGAGATCGATGTAGCGGAGGATCAGATCGTCGCTATCGGGCTGGTTGGGGTTGTAAGGCCGGAACGGTTGAATCGCGGCAGCCTTGAGCTCGTAAGGGATGACGTCGCCGAAGCCGCCGCGTCCGTGAAGTTGGAAAGACCAGATGCCGCCGGCGGAAGAAGGCATCACAAGAATGGGTTGGAGACCTTGGGCGCCGCTGCCAGTGGCCGTGATTACCTGAAAGTCATTGGCCGCGTCGTTGAGACAGCCCATGAGGGCGATGTTGCTGCTGTTGCTCATGGCTGCGCTTCCCGGGAAGGCTGCGGAGGAGGAGCCCTGCGTCGCGATGCAGAATGCGCCGCCGGGGAAGAGGACGGCGCGAACAGGTTCGTTGCTGCTGAAACCGTACCCACGGGCGGTGAACGCCTTGCGCAGGCCGAAAGCGCCGGGTTGGACTTGCACGGCGAAAGGCACAGGCCGATTGTCTCCGTCGTCCGGTTTGACCGACTGAAGGCCGGGGATGGAGCCCGGGTAGGAGAGGCCGGTGAGCCAGATGCTTCCATCGGCGGCCGGGGCTATGGCGGAGAGATTCGTGTGGAGATTTTGTCCGCCGAGATAGCTGCTGAAGAGCAAGTCGCGGAAGTCCGCCGAGACGGCGGCGATGACTCCGGCATTCCAGCCGCTCAAGGGCGGGGCGGTCTGAAAGGCGTTCTTTAGCGGGAGTGTCGCGGATTGGGTATTACCAAAAAGATAGACGCCCCCCGCGGGAGCCACTTCGAGTCCGTAGAGCGAACCGAAGCCGGTCAGGTAAGTCTTCTGATCGTAGCGGCGGGCGGCGACGTTATATCGCAGCAGGACGGTAGGGGACGGCGTGGTCTGGTACGCGCCGGCGGAGCCCGGGACATCGGCGGCGCAGTTGGTCGAAAAGCCGCAGGAGACCGCGATGTAGGCGGTCTCCGAGGGCCCGGCTTTGAGCCACGTAGAAGTGCCATTCGCATCCAGGTTCAGATAGGTGGCGTATTCCACGGTCCTTCCGTCGGAAGAGATCCGCGCCAGGAAGCTATCGCTCTGATAGCTCGGCGTGGGACGCTCGGCATTGGCCGTGGTGAGAAGGGGCGATCCATACGCCTTGCCCGCGAGTAGAATTCGTCCGGATGAATCGAGATCCATCGAATTACAACTGACAGATCCGCCGCCGCCGAAGTAGGAGACGAAGCGGAGCTGCTTGTCCGCGGTGGAAAGGCGAGCGATGAAACATTGGCTGTTGGTGCTGCTGCGCAGCGGCTCCATCAGGGTGCCGTTGAGCGAGACGCCCATCGGGAGGTCGATGCTTTGCGTATTACCGGCGAGCAGGACGGTGCCGTCCGGCATCTCGCGAATCGCTATCGGCGAATCGTCGGAGGTGCCCGCGAAGTAAGTCGCGTAGGTAACCACGGGATCGATGACCAGACGTTGATCCGGACGGTGCGGCCCCAGGTCGAACACAACGGTGCGCGTCGATTCCAGGCGATAGCGGGCAGCAACAGGATTGCGGCGTCCCGCGGAATCCTCCGTGTAAGCGACGGGTTGGAGCGCGAAAGGACGGCCGCCGATCGAAATCCGGCCAAGTGCGTCGCGCGAGAAATCGGCGTCCTCGGATTCCAGCCGCAGGGTCGGCGGGATGACGCCGGGGGACGCTTCGATGTCGAACTCCAGGCCGCGCGGGCCAAAGTAATAGAGAATCGAGACGCCGGCATCTTTACCCGTGGCGCGAATTCGTTCGGCGTGCGCCAGTTCGCGCGCTTTGCCGGTCGCGCCAGTCAGCGCGTAGCTGTGGCTGGCCAGAATTCCCTCGGGTTCGAGCGAGTCGAGGCGAAGTGCGCGATCCCAACGGAATCGCAGCACGCGCGTACCGGAGCGCAGCGCGAAACCCTCCGCGGACACCAGCATTTCCGATCCGGCGCCCCTGGTGCGCCACGCCTTCTCGCTCGCTGCGATCTGTTCGAAGATGGCGGCGGGACGCGGCGCCGCCCCAATCGCAACAGTGCACGAAACAGCGGACAGGAAGAAGATCAGTGCGGTTCTCATTGAATTGCCACCCAGACGTTTCCAGCCGTAACACTGCCGGAGGAGAGGACGATTTCGATGGCGCTGCCGCTGGGCGCATCAGCGGGGATGACTACATTCAACTGCGCGAGTCCGGCAGTGAGGCCAGGGGAAAGTCCGGCGTAGGTCACTTGCGCAGGGCGTCCGCCAATCGTCACCGAGGGCCGTATGGGAACTTCTGCAGCGCGGCCGGCGATCGCGTCCGCGGTGACGCCGGCGGGAAGACCGAGGCCGGTGGTGTAGAAGACGGTCGTGGCGCCGCGGCGAAGGGGAGTGGCGGGACCTTGCATGGCGCCGTCCGGGTTGAGCGCGGCAGCGTAAGTCTTGCCCTGCGCGGCGTAACCGAAGATTCCCGGACTGGCACTGGCAATCGCGCTATTGATGCGCGCGGAGGGCAGCCCGTAGTGAACCACCTGGACCGCAAGGGAACCGGATGTCCGCACGGTTTCCGGCACGACGACGTTGATCTGTCCGGCGCCGGCATAGAGGATCGCGCCAGGGACGCCATCGAACAGCACCTGGACTTGCTCCACCTGTGTAGCGAGGTGCGCGGCGCCGGAAAGCACGGGGCCCGCACCCGGCGCGGGTCCCAGGTTCTGCCCGAAGATGCTGACGATTTCGCCGGGCGATAGCGTGGCGGCTTTGAGGCTGGCGGCGTTGAGCAGGCCGGATGCGGAAAACGAGGGCGCGGGCGCGAGCTGGGGGAGATGGCCCACCAGGATTCCGCGCACAGTTTCGTACGTCGCGGGGACAGTGTTGACGGTGCCTGCAAGCATCCAATCGGGACCCCAGATGCGGCGTGGCGGATCCGGCATGTAGGGCAGGAAGCTGCCCACGTCGGCATAAGTTTCGAGCGAATCCGCGTCGGCGGCGGCCAGAATATTGGAGCGCAGCAACAGACGATTGCTGCCGGGCAGATAAAGTGCGGATGCGGGATAAGTAGAGAGCCTGAAGATCGTGTTGCCGGTGGCAACGTCGAGGATGACGCTACCGTCGAGGGCTTTGGTCTTCCAGAGCGCGGAGATCGGTTCGTAAAGGCCGTCAAATGCCGGGATGACCGTGACGCAGTTTGTGAATCCGGAGACGGCGCTAAGTTCGCAGGCCTGTGCATGAGGCATGAGTAGGCGGCCGCGATCGTCGGCTTCGAACGGTACTGAGGCGTCCGCGGGCGCGGAGTTGGCAAGCAGCACTCCGGCCGAATAGGCCCGCGTCGCATGCAAGCCGCCTTGAAAGGTGACGATCAGGATGCGCGGATCCTGGCGATAGACCTGCGCGCTCAACGTATAGGGCGATGTCCCGCCCGTGACCTGAAACTGCTGGTCGAGTTGCCCGGTGCTGAGATTGAGGCGCGCGATCTTGCCCTGCGCTTCGTCCTGCGCAATCCAGGCGTAAAAAGTGTCGGGGGTGAAGGCCAGCACGCGCTGCGGGGCGGCCAGCGGAATGGTCTGAATGGCGACGCCGGTCGCGAGCCGGTAGACGGTGACTTGTCCCGTAACGGCTGCGACCACGCGGTCACTCGCTGGGTCGGTCTCGAAGATGGTGGCGGAGGTTGGAATGATGACGGAGACCCAGCCCCGAAATGGGAGAGGCTGCTGAGAGCGTCTGTCCCAGAGGACAAACTCCGTGATACCGGGAAGTCGCGCGGGGGCGGGTACGGTGAACTCGAGTTTGCTAAGAGACGTCAGGCGGACGGGAAGGATTTGTCCGCCCCAACGAACTCCCATACCACCCGCGGCAGCGAGTTCATAAGTGCCCGCGCTCATGGATGAGAATGTGAGCGCGATTGGCTCGGTGCCCAAGGCCGCGGTCAACCAGTTCGGCGAAGCGGTGAACGTTTGGGAGAATGCGGCAAACGGCGACAGCAGGAAGAAGGCCAGCAGGAGAAGATGTCCGAAAACGCACATAACAATACACTCTAACTGATTCTTTCCGAAGGCGACGGGCCTCCAAACATCCCTATTGACAGTGATCGCAATCTGCAATATAGTAATCACAGATTGCGATATGACGCTCGGTGAAAAGCTTCGGTATCTCAGGGAAGTCGAAGGCACCCTTCGCGGCTTAGACCGTGAGCTCTCCCAAGTGGAGCTCGCCCGGTTGGTCGAAAAGGAGCTCGGAAAATCTATCAGTCAAAGCTATCTCTCGCAGATCGAGAGCGGCGCCCGGCCCCACCTCACGAATTCCACGCGCATGCTGCTGGCGCGCTTTTTTAAGGTGCATCCCGGGTATCTGGTCGATGACCCCGAAGGCTTTCAAAACGAGCTCGTCAGCGATCTGGGCGCGGTCGAGGACAAGCTGGACCTCTGGCTCATCTCCGGCGCGGAACGCTTTTGCCGCGACGTCGATCTCCATCACGCGCTCTTGACCGTGGCGAAACATAAGGACTCGCGCATGTGCCTGATCCTGCTGGGAACGATTCTCGAAAATCCGGGGCTGGCCGAGCGCTTGATTGAAGTGCTGAAGGCGCCGCCCGCCACCGCCGCGCCCAAACCGAGGAGACGTCCATGACCTGGTCCGCATTCTATTTCATCTGCTTTCTGGTTGGCTTCGGCATGAGCCTGTTATCGCTTCTTGCCGGCAGCGTGCATTTGCATCTGCCCCACCTCCATCTCCATGGCGGTGGGCATGTCGGCCACGCCCACGGCGGCAGCGGCGGCAAAGGCGGAGCCTCCTGGTTCAACATGGGAACCCTCGCCGCCTTCCTCGCATGGTTCGGCGGCACCGGCTATCTGCTCGAGCACTATTACGCCGTGTGGTTCGTCGCCGCGCTCGCCATCGCAACCGTGAGCGGCCTCGGTGGCGCCAGTGTGGTCTTCTGGTTCCTCGCCAAGGTCCTCATGTCGCGCGAGGAAGCTTTGGATCCGGCCGATTACGACATGGTCGGCGTGCTCGGCAAACTGACCATGCCCATCCGTCCCGGCGGAACCGGAGAGTTGGTCTATGCGCAGGGTGGCACGCGCCGCGTCGCCGGCGCCCGCGCGGAATCCGGCGCCGCCATTTGCAAAGGCGCCGAAGTCGTGGTCACCCGTTACGAAAAAGGAATCGCCTACGTACGTCCGTGGGATGAATTCTCAGGCGGCATCGAGCATCTTCAGTGATGCATGGAAGGTAAAGGAGAAATCCATTTTATGGACAACCAGGTATTTGTGATCGCGGGCCTGATGGTTTTGGCCCTGGTGTTTCTGATGGCCATGTTCGCCAAACTCTTCCGCAAGGCTGGGCCCCACGAAGCCATCATCGTTTACGGCTTCCGCGGCACCCGCGTCGTCAAGGGCCGCGGCACGGTCATCTTTCCGATGATCGAAAATGCGCGCGGACTTTCGCTGGAGCTCATGTCCTTCGACGTAGCGCCGAAGCAGGATCTCTACACCCGTCAGGGCGTCGCCGTCACCGTCGAAGCGGTCGCGCAGATCAAGGTGAAGTCCGATCCCGAATCGATTCTCACCGCCGCCGAACAGTTCCTCACCAAGTCGCCCGAAGAACGCGAAGGCCTCATCCGCCTCGTCATGGAAGGCCACCTGCGCGGCATCATCGGCCAGCTCACCGTCGAAGAGATCGTGAAGCAGCCCGAAATGGTGGGCGACCGCATGCGCTCCACCTGCGCCGACGACATGACCAAGATGGGCCTCGAAGTGATTTCCTTCACCATCAAGGAAGTGCGCGATAAGAACGAGTACATCACCAACATGGGCCGCCCCGATATCGCCCGCATCAAGCGCGATGCCGATGTCGCCACCGCCGAAGCCGAACGCGATACCGCGATCAAACGCGCCGTCGCCTCCCGCGAATCCGCCGTCGCCAAGGCCCAGGCGGATCAGGAACGCGTCCTCGCCGAGACGCTCTCGCAGGCCAAACAGGCCGAGTCGCAGCGCGATCTCGAAGTCAAAAAGGCCGAGTACCTGGAATTGGTCAAGAAGCAGCAGGCCCAGGCGGATAAGGCTTATGAAATCCAGGGCAACATCATGCAGCAGCAGGTGCGCGCCGAGGAAGTCAAAGTCCACCAGGTCGAGAAAGAGCACGAGGTCGAAGTGCAGAAGGCCGAAATCGCGCGCCGCGAAAACGAGCTCATCGCCACCGTCCTCAAGGCCGCCGAGTACGAACGCATGAGAATCGAGACCATCGCCGGCGCCGAGAAATCCCGTGTGATCATGCAGGCCGAAGGCCAGGCCATGGCCATCCGCGCACAAGGTGAAGCCGAAGCCGAGATCATCTTCAAGAAGGGCGAAGCCGAA
Source organism: uncultured Solibacteraceae bacterium (assembly GCA_963811575.1). Taxonomy (GTDB): domain Bacteria; phylum Acidobacteriota; class Terriglobia; order Bryobacterales; family Bryobacteraceae; genus Solibacter. Next base: position 80,298 of record CAWERY010000001.1, read on the forward strand.
GCCAAGGCCATGAACGTCAAGGCCGAGGCCTACCAGGAATTCAACCAGGCGGCTATCATCGACAAGCTGATCACCAACATGCCCGAAGTCGTTCGCGCCCTCGCCGCGCCGCTCGCCAACGTGGATAAGATCACCATCGTCTCCACCGGCAACGGAACCAGCGCCGGCATGCATAAGATCACCGGCGATATCACCGAAATGGCGGCGCAGATCCCCGCCCTCTTCGAGACGCTCTCCGGCATGAAGATGAGCGAGCTGTTCTCCAAGGTCCGGACCATCGGCGAGCAATCTCCGAAACCGGACGACAAAGCAAAAGGCGCAGGAGCGTAGTCAGGTAACAGGTAATAAGGAGCAAGACAATGGCACTTTTGGAACGTGTAGCAACTCTCGTACGGGCAAATCTCAACGATTTGGTGGACAAGGCGGAAGACCCGGAGAAAATGATCAAGCAGGTGATCCTCGACATGCAGAATCAGCTCCTGCAGGTCAAAACTCAAGTGGCGATCACCATTGCCGACCAACACGTGCTCGAGAAAAAACAGCAGGAAGCCGAAGAGAACGAGCGCCAGTGGATGCACCGCGCCGGTCTCGCGGTGGATAAGAAGGACGACGCCCTGGCCCGCGCCGCCGTGGAGCGCAGCATGAGCTACAAGAGCACCGCCGCCAATTTCCGCCAGCAGGTGGAAGATCAGAAAGGCCAGGTCGAAAACCTGAAATCCGCGCTCCTCAAACTGCAGACCAAACTCGCCGAGGCGCAGTCGAAAAGCGACGTGCTGATCGCCCAACACCGGCGCGCCCGGGCCATGAATAAAGCTACCGAAGCCACCAGCGGACTCGGCGACAACGCCAACTCCGAGGCCTTCGACCGCATGAAGAACAAAGTGCGCAACCACGAAGCCACCGCCCAGGCGCATGCCGAGCTGGTGGGGGACGACGTCAACGATAAATTCGCTGCGATGGAAAAGCAGGAGGAAATCGACCGCCTGCTGAAAGATCTGAAATCGAAGCGTAACCTGTAACCCGCGGGGCAGGCCGCCCGGCCTGCCCGCTCCAAACGACACGACACATTCTTATATGAGACATACATCGAAGCTCGAAGTGTGGCTGCTTGCGGCAATCCTGTACGTGACCGGAGTCCTCGCCGCCGGCGGCAACCGGTGGATCGGCGGACCCGTCCTCCTGGTCCTGCTCCTCATGGCGATGCCACAGGAATACGTGACCGCGCCCGAAGCCCTGCGCGTTCGTACCGGCCTGACTCGCTGGGCCATTCCCTATAACGCAATTACGTTCGTCGGGGAAAGCTCCCTCGGCCCCATGCTCGGTAAACGCGTCGCCGTCCGCATCGGCAGCGATTCCGAACTCCTCCTCGCACCCGGCGATCCCGGCAAGTTCTTTGCGGATGTCGCCGCCCATGCTCCCCATCTCCTCCGCCGCGGCACTCAGCTCATCTCCATGTAGCAGGTGCAAACTCTCAATGGACCTCCGCATGCCTTACAGCTTACGGAGGGTTTTTATGAAATCAAGTTTGTGCGCTACCGCGCTTTCCCTGGCGATGGTCGCCATCATCGGTTGTTCCAGCGCACCAAAGGCTCCGGATGTGGCCGCCAGTATTCGCGAGTCCATCGATCGGTCGGGCATCAAGAATGTCTCCGTGAGCCAGGACACTACCAAAGGCGTCGTCACGCTCGGCGGCCACGTGCCCGTCGATCAGGATAAGGCACGCGCCGAATCCATCGCCCGTTCGCTCGCGCAAGGCCAGGTCGTTGCCAACCAGATTGAAGTAACGCCGCAGGGAATGGAGAGCGTCGCCAAGACGGTCGATTCCAAACTCGATAGCGCGATCGGCAGCAATCTGGATGCGGCCCTGATTCAGAACGGCTGGGACAAGGCCGTCAAACATGCCGAGAAGAATGGCGTCGTGACCTTAAGCGGTAGTGTGGATTCCCAGCAGCTCCGCGCTGATGTCGAGCGCATGGCCGCCTCCATCCCTAACGTCCAGCAGGTTGTCAACACGCTTCAGGTGAAAGATCAAAAAGCCAGCTCTACTCGTTAACTTTACCGCATCGGAAACGGGCATTTATCTGCCCGTTTCCCTCCCTCTCGAAAATTTTACTTGACCCGTCCCGTCCTTTTCCTATACAACAACATAAGCTTTAGTTTCGCTGTCGAACTTAATTCGCCCACAGGTAATCAGGAAACGGAGAATCCATGCGTAAGTTGACGATGAGCCTTGTCTGCTCGCTGGCCCTAGCCCTAAGTGGCTACGCGCAGAACATTACAGGCACCATGAGCGGCCGTGTAGTTGACCAACAGGGGTCAGCAATTGTGAACGCCACCGTAACGGTGACCGAACCCGAAAAGCAGCTTACCTTTGCCAAGAAGACCGGCGTTAGCGGCGATTTCTCTGTCGCCGGCTTCCTCCCCGGCACCTACACAATCGCGGTGGAATCAGTCGGTTTCAAGAAGCTCTCCCGCACGGGCATCGCCCTCAACGCCAATGACAAGTTGGCCGTCGGCGATCTCGCCTTGGAAGTCGGAGCCGTAACGGAATCCATCGAAGTCACCGCTGCCGCCGTCGCGCTGCAGGCCGAAAGCGTGGAACGCTCCGCCACCATCACCGGCACCCAGATCCAGAACATCGAAGTCAACGGTCGCAATCCGCTGGACATGGCCAAACTGGTACCCGGCGTGACCTTCACCACCGGCACCAGCTACGCCGTCGGCAGTTCCGGTACCGGCGCCAATACCTTCTCGGTGAATGGCGCGCGGCCTTCGCAGAATCAGCTCTCCATCAACGGCATCGGCAACGTCGATACCGGCAACAACGGCGGCATGAACGTTAGCGTCAGCACGGATTCCATCGCCGAATTCAAGATTCTCACCGGCAGCTATCAGGCCGAATACGGCCGCAGCGTCGGCGCCCAGATCTCGCTCGTTACCAAGAGCGGCTCCGACCAGTTCCACGGCGCCGGCTACTGGTATCACCGCAACGATAGCCTCAACGCCAACACGTACATCAATAACGTACGCGGCCTCGCAAAGCCCCTCTTCCGCTATAACGATCCCGGCTATTACATCGGCGGCCCGATCTTTATTCCCAAGGTCTTCGAACGCGCGCGCCACAAGGCGTTCTTCTTTTTCAGCCAGGAATTTCAGCGCCAGCTGTCTCCCAACACCGCGAAAAACGTCCTCGTCCCCACCGCGCTGGAGCGCAAAGGTGATTTCAGCCAGAGCCTCGATAACAACGGCAAAAAGCTGACCTTCATCAACGACCCGTTGACCCAGACGCCCTTCCCCGGCATGCGTGGTTCCCAACAATCGCATCTACGCTCCCGGCCAGGCGCTGCTCAATATCTTCCCCTTGCCCAACACCGCTCAGGTCTCCAATTTCAACTACACCTCGCAGCTTCCCGGCCAGGCGCCGCGCCGCGAAACGCTTCTGAAGCTGGATTACAACGTGACCCAGAACCTGCGCGTCTTCGGCCACTGGATCGACGATCAGCAGCCCACCGTTGCCCCCTACGGCTCCTTCGTCCTCGGCCTCACGGTGCCCATCACCAACATCGCCAATCCGATTCCGGGCCGCAGCTTCGCCGCCGGCGCCACGTGGATCATCAACCCCAGCATGACCAACGAGGTCAATTGGGGCTTCACCCACAATTCGATTCTCATTGATGAAGCCGGCCAGGTCCTGCGCCGCACGCCCTCCGGCATCACGCTCCCGCTGCTCTACCCGAGCGCGAATCAGAAGGATTACATCCCCGCCGTCTCCTTCAACGGCACGCGCATCACTGCCAGCCCCGCCTTCGGCACCGGCAACGCTCCCTTCGTCAACTACAACACCACCATCGATCTGAGCGATAACCTCACCAAAGTCTGGAGCACTCACACCCTCAAGGCCGGCGTCTACATGCAGCGCAGCCGCAAAGACCAGACCTCTTTCGCCAACGCCAACGGCAGCTATAACTTTGGCGATAACCCGAGCAATCCGTACGATACCGGCTACGGCATCTCCAATGCCCTGCTCGGCGTCTACAACACCTTCAGCCAGGCCAGCGCATACATCAACGGCCAGTATCGCTACTGGAATATCGAACAGTTCGTGCAGGACACCTGGAAGATCACTCCTACCCTGACCTTGGATTACGGCATGCGCGCCGCCTGGTATCAGCCGCAATACGATTCCTCCAAGCAGGCTTCCACCTTCCTCCCGAGTCTCTTCGATCCCACCAAGGCGCCCCGCCTCTATCAGCCCGCCATCAACCCGGCGAACGGGCAGCGCGCCGCCTTCGATCCGACTACCAACGCCTACTTGCCTTCGTTCGATATCGGCCTCGAAGTCCCCAACACCGGCTCACCCTTCCAGGGAATCTGCCAGGCCGGCACCTGCGTCGATAAGTACCTCTTCAAGAACCGCGGCCTGCAGTGGGAACCGCGCTTCGGCATCGCCTGGGACGTCACCGGAAAACAAAACCTCGTGGTTCGCGCCGGCAGCGGTATCTACTACGATCGCATCCAGGGCAACCGCATCTTCGATTCCGTCACCAATCCTCCCGAAGCCGTGACCCCCACCCTCAACCAGAACCTGGTCTCCACCATCGATCCCAAGAACGTGCTGCTCGGACCTCCCGGCCTCGTGGCCGCCGACCCGACTGGCAAGATTCCCACCACGTATCAGTACCAGATCAGCGTGCAGGCCCGCCTCCCGCAGCGCCTCATGCTCGATGTGGCCTACGTCGGCAGCCAGTCCCGCCATCTCCAGGACAATCGCAACCTCAACTACAACGCCTTCGGACAGTGCTTCCTGCCGCAGAATCAGGATCCGCAACGGCTCGCCGCTTCGCCCAACGCACTGCTCGGCAACAACTGCAAGGATGCCAACTTCCTGAAACCCTACCAGGGTTATGGCAACATCAACCTGTACGAAAGCCAGGCAACCGCAAACTACAACGCTCTCCAGGTTCAGGTTCAGCGCCGCACCACCAAGGGCCTCTTCATGGGCGCATCCTACACCTGGAGCAAAGCTCTCGCCACGGCGCAGAGCGGCGGCACCAACGATAACTCCTTCGTTCGTCCCGACCAGTTCAACCGCATGGCGAACTACGGCCCGGCCAGCTTCGACCGCCGCCACGTCCTCGCCATCAACTACGTCTACACCTCGCCGCGCTTGAACTGGGGCAATGCCTTCAGCCGGCTCCTCACCGATAACTGGCAGCTCTCCGGCGTGACCCAGGCCGTCACCGGCTCGCCGTTCACCCCGGGCTTCGCCATCGCCGGCGCCGGCAACCAGAACATCACCGGCTCCAACAGCGAAGGCGCACGCATCGGTGTGGTCGCCGGCTGCGATCCCTACACGCACTCCAGCGATCCCTTCAACCGCCTCAATCCGGCCTGCTTCTTCGCTCCGTCGCCGGGCAGCGTCGGTCTGGAATCCGGCATCAACTTCCTCAACGCACCCGGCTTGGTGAACTTCGATATGGCTATCCAGAAGGAGTTCGCACCGAAGGAAGGCAAGATTCACATCCAGCTTCGCCTCGACGCCTTCAACGCCTTCAACCACACGAACTTCACCGGCTACAATTCCACGCTGAATTTCAACTCGTACACCACTTCCGCCAACCGGTATCGTTACCGGCCTGCCGACCATCACCACCTCGGCGCTCGGCCGCAACGCCAACGGCTCGTTCAACGTAACGGGCTTCGGTACCGCAACCCAGACAGGGCCCGGAGCACTCGGCTATTCGCGTATTCTCCAGACCCTGCTGCGCATCACGTTCTAGTTCCCACATTCCCTCGGGCCGCCGGTGAGACTGAGTCCTCACCGGCGGCCTTTTTTATTGAGGTCCCAGTTATTGCATGATGATTCCATGTCTCGCGCCCGCGTTCTCTGGCTGCTCGCTCCCGCGGCCCTCGTTCTCCTCCTGAGGGCGCAGACCGTCCCCGCTCCCCCGCCCCTCAACGAATACGCCGACCCCAAACTGTGCGCCGCGTGCCACGCGCAGATCGCGCAGACCTATGCCCGCACCGGCATGGCGACGCTCCTTCTTCCGGCCGCAGCCCGCGAACATGCCGGAAGACCTCACGCGCGGCAATCCCTTCCGCCACCAGCCTTCCGGCACCTGGTACGACATGTCCCTCCGCGACGGCGTCTACTACCAGCGGCGCTGGCGGATCGCTCCCGATGGCAAAGAGACGCATCTCCAGGAATCGCGCGTCGATTACGTGATGGGCTCCGGCAACCACGCCCGCAGCTATCTCCACCGCACCGCGCGCGGCACCCTGGTCGAGTTGCCCCTTGCCTGGTACTCGGAAAACGGCGGCGGCTGGGCGATGAGCCCCGGCCACGATCGCGATTACGCCCTCGCCCCGCGCACCATCGCCTACGAGTGCATGTCCTGCCACAACGCCTACCCGCGGATTCCTGCCGGGCACGGCGAACCCGGCAGCGAGCCGGTCTACACCGGCGCCCTCCCCGAAGGCATCGATTGCCAGCGCTGCCACGGCCCCGGCGCGAATCACGTCCGCGCAGCGCAGTCCGCCGCCGCGCCCGCCGCCATCCGCGCCGCCATCGTCAACCCCGCGCGCCTGAGCCCCGAACGCCAGCTGGAGGTCTGCATGCAATGCCACCTGGAAACCACCAGCCTGCCGCTGCCCCACGCCATTCAGCGCTTCGATCGCGAACCCTTCTCCTATCGCCCCGGCCAGCCCCTCGGCAATTTCATGATCTTTTTCGATCACGCTCCCGGCAGCAAATACCAGGACGATTTCGAAATCGCCCATTCCGCCTACCGCCTGCGCAAGTCGCAATGCTTCCTCAAAAGCGCGGGCAAACTCACCTGCACCACCTGCCACAATCCGCACGACGTCCCGCGCGGCGAGCAGGCCGCCCTGCATTACAATGCCGTCTGCCGTCAATGCCACGCCTCCGTCGCCGCCGCGAACCATCCTGCATCTCCCGATTGCACCGGCTGCCACATGCCCAAGCGAAGGACTCAGGATGTGATCCACGTCGTGATGACGGACCACCTCATCCAGCGGCGCCCGCCCGCCGATCCCGCTCGCGCAAACTCGCCGAGCGCCAGGAGTTCGATTCCAACCAGTATCGCGGCGAAGTGATCGCCTACTACCCCTCCCCGCTGCCCAAAACCGGCGACAACGCGCTCTATCTCGCCATTGCACAGGTCGCGCAAAAGAGCGATCTCGCCAAAGGCCTGCCGCGCCTCGCCGCGGAGATCGCCCGCCAGAAACCCGCACGCGCGGAATTTTACGTGGAACTCGGTCAGGCGTGGTTGAGCGCCCGCCAGTTCGCCAATGCCGTCGCCGCCTTCGAAGAAGCCGCGCGCCGCAAGCCCGATTCGCCCGTCGTCGCGCTCAATCTGGCGGACGCCCTAACCGAAGCCGGCCAGCCGGAGCGCGCCATCTCGATACTGCGCCGCGCCATTCGTATTACGCCAACCGACGCGCTGCTGCGCTACCAACTCGGCATCACCCAGGCCGCGGCCGGCCGTGACGCCGAAGCGCTCGCGGCATTCCGCAAGACCATCGAACTCGATCCGGACCTCGCCGAAGCGCACAACCTGCTGGGTGCCGCGCTCGCCGGCGCCGGAGACCTGGAGGGAGCCGAAAAGGAACTATCCGCTGCGCTCCAGATCCATCCCGATTTCGCCGACGCGCTCGGCAACCTGGGCCACCTGTTCGCGGCACGCCGCCAGTTCGCCGAAGCCATCCCACCCTTTTCCAGATCCCTGCAGCTCAAGCCCGATGACGCCGAAGTCCGCACCAACTACGCCGTCGCCTTAGCCGCGCTCGATCGCCTCGAGGACGCCCGCCGCCAGATCGATGCCGCGCTGAAGACCGATCCCGCATCGCCCGGAGCGCGCGATTTCCGCGGCCGCCTACTGGAGCGCCAGGGCAACCCCCGCGAAGCCTTGCAGGAATACCTCGAGGTGCTTCGCCTCCATCCCGATTTTGCCCTCGCCCACCTCGACGCCGCCCGCGTCCTCGATGCCCTGGGCGATCACGACGCCGCTCTCGCACACCGCCGCAAAGCCGCTGCCCAGTCCAGGTAATCGCGCGCACCCCAGTGTAAGCTAAGGGAAAATGACTTTACGCATTCTGGCGGTACTCTGCGCGTTCGCCGGCGGAGCTTCCGCCCAGAAATTAACCGCGCCGGCCGACGCCCGCAGCCGCATCGATCGCGTCTTCACCCAATTCAATCGCACCAATAGCCCCGGCTGCGCCGTCGGAGTCGCGCTCGATGGCGCCACCGTCGCCAGCCTCGCCTATGGCATGGCCGATCTCGAGCACGACGTTCCCTTGCGGCCCGATTCCATCTTCGAGCCCGGTTCGGTCACCAAACAGTTCACTGCCGCCGCCGTGCTCCTCCTCGCCCAACAGGGCAAATTATCGCTCGACGATCCGGCGCGAAAATATCTCCCGGAGCTGCCCGATTACGGAACACCGCTCACCATCCGCCACCTGCTGAATCACACCAGCGGACTCCGCGATTGGGGTAGCGTGGAAGCCATCGCCGGCTGGCCGCGCACCACCCGCGCCTATACCCACGCCGACGTTCTGGATATTTTGAGCCGTCAGAAATCACTGAACTATCCCCCCGGCGCGGAGTATTCGTACACCAACAGCGGCTATAACCTCGCCGCGATTCTGGTGGGCCGCGTCGCCGGCAAACCGCTTGCCGAATTCACCCGCGAAAATCTCTTCCTGCCGCTCGGCATGACTTCCACATCCTGGCGCGACGATTTCCGCCGCGTCGTCAAAGGCCGCGCCATCGCCTATTCGCAGAGCGGCGATACCGTGCGCCAACTCATGCCGTTCGAAAATGTCCACGGCAACGGCGGCTTGCTCACCACCGTCGGCGACCTCCTCCGCTGGAACCAGAACTTCACCCTCGATCACCAGCTGGATCAGGGCAAACTCAACGATGGCCGCACCATCGCCTACGCCGCCGGCCTCATGGTCCTTCATTACAAAGGTCTCAACGAAATCAGTCACAGCGGTACCACCGCGGCCTACAACGCCTGGCTCGGGCGCTATCCGGACCAGCGGCTTACCGTGGCCGTACTCTGTAATTCCAGCGCCGCCAACGGTACCCAACTTGGCCACGCGGTAGCCGATATCTTCCTCGGCGATGCGGAGCGCCCCGCCGCACCGCCCGCCATGCATCCCTCAACGCCGGGTATGTACCGCAGCCTTCGCGACAACTCCCCGATCGAAGTCGGGACCGAATCGAGGAATGAATTTGCCGGCGATCGCATGCGCGTTCCCAGCGAAATGGATGGAGGCACCTGGTACCAGCGCGTCGAGAAGTGGACTCCCACCCCCGCGGAGTTGGCGGCGCTGACCGGCGAGTACACCAGCGACGAAGCAGAGGTTACCCTGCGCGTCGCGTTGGACGAAGGCAAGCTGGTCATTCGCCGCCGCCCCGACACCGTCATTCCGCTCACGCCCGCCTATCAGAATGCGTTCCGCTCCTCGCTCGGTACCGTGCGCTTTCTGCCGGGCGAACTCAGCGTGAGTGAATCTCGCGTGTGGGATCTCCGCTTCCGCAAAGTGAAATAGCGCCGATGCGGTAAAATCTCGTGATGAAGAGACTCGTGGTGTACGCGCTCTGCGCGGCAGTCGCAGCGCCGGCATGGTCCGCGGATATTGCCCCGCTGCGCGGATATTCAGCCGAGGCCGGACGCACCGAGCGTGAGTGGGAAGCGAAGTTTCGCGCCATCCCGGATCCCGTGGCACTACGCGCCTACATGCAGCGCCTTTCCGCGCGGCCCCATCACGTCGGCTCCCCTTACGATAAAGCGAACGCCGAATGGATCGCGGCCAAAGCCAGGGAATGGGGCCTCGACGCGCAAATCGAAATCTTCGACGTCCTCTTCCCTACCCCGAAGGAACGCGCCCTGGAGATGACGGAGCCCACGCGCTTCACCGCGAAGATCGCCGAGCCGGCCGTCGCCGCCGATGCCACCTCCTCCCAGCGCGACGAACAGCTGCCGGTCTACAACGCCTACTCGATCGATGGCGACGTGACCGCGCCCCTGGTCTACGTCAACTATGGGATTCCAGCCGATTATGAGGAGCTCGATCGCCAGGGCATCTCGGTGAAGGGCGCCATCGTCATCGCCCGCTACGGCGGTTCGTGGCGCGGCATCAAACCGAAAGTCGCCGGCGAACACGGCGCCGTCGGCTGCCTCATCTATTCCGATCCGCGCGACGATGGCTACGCCGCCGGCGACACCTTCCCCAACGGTCCCTTCCGTCCGTCCGATGGCGCGCAGCGCGGCAGCGTGATGGACATGCCCGTCTATCCGGGCGACCCCCTGACCCCCGGAGTGGGCGCCACCAAAGACGCCAAGCGCCTCGCGTTGAGCGAAGTCAAAACCTTGACCACGATTCCCGTGATGCCGATCTCCTATGGCGACGCGCAGCCGCTCCTCGCCGCCTTGAAGGGGCCCATGGCGCCGCCCACCTGGCGCGGCGGCCTTGCCGCTCACCTATCACATTGGTCCGGGTCCCGCCAAGGTCCACCTCAAGCTGAAATTCAACTGGGATACCAAGCCCCTCTACGACGTGATTGTCCGCATCCCCGGCAGCGCCTATCCCGACGAGTGGATCATTCGCGGCAATCATCACGACGCCTGGGTCAACGGCGCCGAAGATCCGGTCTCCGGGCTCGGCCCCATGATGGAGGAGATGCGCGCCATGGGCATGCTGCTGAAACAGGGCTGGCGGCCCAAGCGCACCATCATTTACTGCGCCTGGGATGGCGAAGAGCCCGGCCTCCTCGGCTCCACCGAGTGGGCGGAGACCCATGCCCAGGAGCTGCAGCGCAAGGCGGCGGTCTACATCAATTCCGATGGCAACGGCCGCGGCATCCTCGAAGTGGAAGGCTCGCACACGCTGGAGAAGTTCATCAACGGCGTCGCTAAAGAGATCGAAGACCCGGAAACCAAGGTCACCGTCTGGAAGCGCATGCAGGCCGCGCGCATCGCCGGCTTGCCCGAGGCGGCCGCCGCGGAACGCGCCGAAGCGCGATCACGCGATCTGCGAATTGGCGCGCTGGGGTCGGGCTCCGACTATACCGCGTTCCTGGATCACCTCGGAATCGCCAGCGTCAACATGGGCTTCGGCGGCGAAGATCAAGGCGGAATCTACCATTCCATCTACGACGATTTCTACTGGTACACGCACTTCGCCGATACCGATTTCGTCTACGGCCGCGCGCTGGCGCAAACCGCCGGTACCTCCGTAATGCGGCTTGCCGGGGCCGAGCTCCTCCCGCTGGATTTCGACAACTTCACCGACACCATCCGCCGCTATATCGACGAAGTGCAGAAGCTGGCGCGCGATAAGCGCGATCAGATCGTCGAACGCAACCGCCAGATCGATGACGGCGTCTTTGCCGCTATCCATGATCCGCGCCATCCGCGCGCGGCTCCGGCCAGGGAAGCCACGCCCCCCTTCCTGAACTTCGCCCCGTTGGAGAACGGCTTCGCCGCCTTGCTGCGCAACGCCAAGGCGTACGACGAAGCCCTGGCCCACGCCTCGGAAAACGGCGGCGCCGGCTTCGCGCGAGCCTCCCTGCGCGATGTCAACGCCAGGCTCATCGCGGTCGAACGCGCGCTCACGTTGAACGAAGGGCTGCCCAATCGCGACTGGTTCAAGCACCAGATTTATGCACCCGGCTTTTACACCGGCTATGGCGTGAAGACCCTCCCGGCGGTCCGCGAAAGTATCGAGCAGAAGGACTGGAAGCTGGCCGAGGAGCAAATCATCCGCGTCGGCAAAGTGCTGGAAAATGCCGGGGAAGCGATTCAGGGCGCAACCACGGAGTTGGATCGCGCCGCTAAATAGCCGGCTAACGGCGCTCGCGCTGTCCCTTTAGATGTTGATTGAGGTGGCCGAGACTGGCAAACTGACCCGCGTAATGCGCGGTGCGCGGCGGTTTCGGCGGTCGGCGCGCCGTGAAATCGCGCCGGCGGAAAAGGTCGGATTTAGAGATGACCGCCGTTCCCATGGGGCGATATTCATACGTGCCCTGCGCCCAGGCAAACTGCTCGTCGAACCAGAGATAGAAGCCCACCGGCCTATCTTACCGCTACCTCAACAATTGCTCGACGCAGCTGATCAGTTGATCGGGATGGAACGGCTTTCGAAGTACCCGGATCGCGCGAAAAGGCTGTGCTGCTTCGGGGTCCGGCAGCGCCGCGATGTAGAGCAGCGGTACCGTATCGGCGAACTCCTTGAATATCGAGGGACGATTGGTGATTACCAGGCTGACCCCACCGCTTTGGGCGGATCGCAGAAAGTCCAGGCAGCTTTCCGTTTCCACTCTCACCACTTCAAACCCTTTACGCTCCAACACGAGCCGCAGGAAGCCGAAGACAAATTGGTCTTCGACAACAACGATGGTTCCTCGGCTTGGCTGGGCTGTCATCGGACGTACCGGTCTGAAATTGGAAACAGTTTGTAACAGAGCGTTTTGCCTATCGCTCTATCATGGAAGGGATCACAGGTTTACACAATCCCCGCAAATGGGCCAATTTGCAAACTGAAATGGGGGGTACGCCGCTTGCGTGCTAGTCCAAAAGTACGCTAGGTCCGGGCAGTGCGACGGACCCGGAAGCGCTTCGCGCACGAACGGCAGCGATACGGCCGCAGCGAAAACGCCAGCAGAATCGTATCCAGAAGATTCTTGGAATGCGATGGCCGCGTATTGTGCCACCCGCAGCGCGGGCACGTCGGACGGTCGGGGACTACGGGTTCGTATTCCTCCTCCGCCCCGTCGTCGATCCCGTCATCCACCACCGCGTCGGCCCGATCTTCGTACTCGGAATGTTCTTCCGGATCTTTGGCCATCGGACTTCTCAAACTGAGTTTGGACAATCGCCCTTAGTATGGCAAGTCGAGCGCCCGGAGTCACGGGCCGGAAGTAGGTTATCCCACCACCGGCCGAACACCAGGTCGGACAACTCGGTCAACCTGCCGGAATTTACATTCGGGTCGAGCCCCTCTGTAAGTTCACCGACATCTCCGCAATTCTCGTCCTGCCTGCACCAGTCGGCCACCATGCCGGGAGTCACCTCCAAATGGAACTGCATCCCGTAAACGTTCGGTTCCAGACAGAACGCCTGATTATTGCACAGCCGCGAAGTGGCCAACAATGTGGCCGCCGGCGGCAGGTCGAAAGTCTCTGCGTGCCAGTGAAACAAGGTCTCACGGCTCAGTCCCGCAAACAGCGGATCGTTCGCTGCGGCGGCGCTAAACTCCACATCGAACCATCCGATCTCCTTGCACGGGTTCGCATAGACCCGGGCGCCGAGCGCCTTGGCGATCAATTGCGCTCCCAGGCAAATGCCCAGTACCGGCCGGCCGTCGGCGATCGCGGAACGGATGATTTCGATCTCGTGCCCCAGGTACGGCAGGTCGTCGTTCACCGACATCGGGCCGCCAAGAAAGATCAATGCCGCGTAATCCGCGGCGTTGGGAAAGTGAGCGCCCGGCTCGTATGCGTCTACGTAGTCCACCGCGACGCCACGCCCGCGCAACACCGGTTCGAGCCTGCCCAGGCCCTCAAAGGGAACGTGGCGGAAGGCAAGCACGCGCATGCGGTGCGCTCAGTTCTGCGCCATCTGGAAGTGGCTGAGCCCTTCCGCGTACTTGGAAACTCCGCGGTAGAGTGCCTCGGCCAATTTCTGGCGGTAATCGGGTTTCTTCAACAGAACCTCTTCACGAGGGTTGGTGACAAAGCCGATCTCGGCCAGCACGCTGGGCATCTGGGCGCCGATCAGAACCACGAAGGGAGCCTTCTTCACGCCGCGATTCTTCTGTCCGGCGACATTGTGGGACGCGAAGCTGAACAGCGATGCTTGAACCCGCCCGGCGAATTCGCGCGATTCGTCCAGCTTCTCGTGGAGCGTGATCTTGTGAATGATGTCCTGCAGCTCAAAGATGGATTTCTGCGAGCTCGCGTTTTCGCGCGACGCCACATCCAGCGCATCCTTCGAATCGCTGAAGTTCAGGTAAAACGTCTCCACGCCGGAGATCCGCGTGAAAGGCGAAGAGTTGGCGTGAATCGAAAGGAAGAGATCTGCCTTCTTCTCATTGGCCAGTGCGGTACGGCCTTCCAGCGGAATGAACGTATCGTCGGAGCGCGTATAAATGACTTCGGCGTTCATCCGCTCTTCAATCAGCTTGCCCACGCGCAGCGCGACGTCCAGCACCAGTTCCTTTTCAATCAGCCCGTGCAGCCCTTGTGTGCCCTGATCGTGCCCGCCATGGCCCGCATCGATCACCACGCGCGTAATCTTCAGGCCCAGCGCCCGCGTCAGTGAACTGCCGCCCGTGGCGGTATGATGCGCCGCCCTGCCGATCTCCACCGGCGAAGAAGGCGTGGCCGTGACTACCGGCTCGGCTTTGACCGCGGCCGGCCGCGAGGCTTCGCGAGGCGCCGGAATGGCTTCCTTCTCCAGGCCAGGTTCGAGCACTGCGGCTTCGGCGCGTATTTCCGGCTTACCCTCGCTCTTCACGGCGGCTTTGACGGGCGTTCGCGAAGGCTTGGGGAGGTCGGCCTTAGATAGCTCGTTCTTGATCGATTCGGCCTTGATTGGATCGGTCTTGATTAGCTCGGTCTTTGGCGGCTCGAAGCGCGCGGTCTCCGGTTTCGCCGAATCCACTCTCGGCGGATCGGCCTTAGTCAATTCGCCCTTCACCATGGGTTCGGCGCGCAACGGAACTCCAGGACGCGTATCCGGCAAGGCTTGCGTCGGAATCGTGGGACCCGCTCCCGGCCGTACTTCCACCATCAACCGGAAGGGGTTGGAGAGTTGCGAGGTGGTGACTTCCACCGCCCCGTTGAGATCGATCACAATCCGCGTCGTCCCCGGAGTCGTCTCGGCGACCCGGACGCGCTGCACCAGCCGGTCATTGATATCGCGTGACCAGATGCGGCGGGTATCGATCCGCGGCCGCGAATTCAGAATATCGAAGTAGATGCGCTCGGGATTATGCAGCCGGTCGGATTTGAAGTGGAAATCGCCCGTGACCTCAACCGCAATCCGCGTGACCTCGGGCAGGGACCAGTTGCGGACAGCCGTGACGGAATGCAGCGGAGCGCGATCGCCCTGCGCCAACAACGTCGTTGCCGAAATTGCGAGTGCGGCGATCAGCCTCATAGATCTACGTTTATCTGGAGACGTAACGCACAGAACCATCCAGTTGCACTTCCTCAACGATATGGGCCGGCCCGGCTTGCTTGGCTTCGACCACCGGGGCTGGCTCAGCCGCAACTTTCGCGGCAGCGGCCTTTTTCGCCTGCTCCAACTGTTTGCGCAACCAGAAATACGTAATTCTGCGTCTCGGCGAACGGCGGAATTCCGCCGTACCGCGCCACCGCGGCTTCGCCGGCATTGTAAGCCGCAAGCGCCAGCGGATAGCTTCCATCGAAGAGGTCCAGCAGGTAGCGCAGATATTTGGCGCCGCCCTGAATATTCTCAATCGGATTGAACGCATCGCTCACCCCAAAACGGCGCGCCGTCGAGGGAATCAGCTGCATCAGCCCGAGCGCGCCCTTGCTCGATACCGCGTGGGCGTTGTAATTGCTCTCAACCTTGATCACGGAGTGGATCAATTGCGGCGGCAGCGAATGTTCGGCCGCGATTCGTTCAACCGCTTCGTTGATCCCGGTAGGATAGCTGGCGGGCACAGCGGCGGACGGCGAATCCGGGCCCACAACATGCGTGGGCACCACGGTCTCGGCGATGCGCTGTTCGGCGACGGCCTTAGGGCTGACGACCATACTCCTCACCAGTTTTCCCGTACGTTGATCGGATCGCACCACGCTCGTGATGCGCAAGGGCCGATCAGGGCCGGCGGCAAAAATCACCCCGGCAGTGAAAATCGTAAATCCTAGTTTAAAACAAAATTGGCGCAAAATGTTTTCCCTTTTCAAGCGAGGAAGTGGGGCTGAGAGAACGCGCGCATTGCCGAAACCAGGGTTTGAATACAAACCTTAATGTTATCATTTCCCTGTGACTTGCTCGGGATATGTGCTGGCTGGTGGGCGCAGTTCCCGCATGGGACGGGATAAAGCCTTGCTGCCCTTCCGCGGCGGCGCGCTCGCCGGAGCAGTAGCGAGTGAAGTGGAACGGGCGGCGGGCAGTGTCACCCTGGTCGGCCATCCCGGCCTGGGCGATAGCGGAATCCACTCGATTGCCGACCGCCATCCCGGCGAAGGCCCCCTCGGAGGCATCCTGACCGCACTGCACGATACATCGGCGGATTGGAGCCTGATTGTTGCCTGCGATATGCCGGCACTCTCTGCGGAGTTCCTCACGCGGCTGATTACCGCCGCCCGGCAATCCAGCGCCGATATCGTGCTGCCTTACGGCGCTGACGGCCGGCCCGAACCTTTGTGCGCGGTTTACCACCGCCGGGCCCTGGAACCGCTCCAAGCCCACTTCGATCGCGGCATCCGTAAGGTAACGGCAGCCATGCAAGGGCTCACGGTGGAACGCCTCGACATTGCCGAAACCGGTGTTTTCCAAAACGTTAACACTCCCGAGGACTGGTCCGGATATGCCGCAGAGTGACCCCTATCCGCATTACATTGAATTCCGGCACGTTTATAAGACGTTCGATCGCCCGATTTTAGTCGACAGCAATTTTAACGTCGACCCCGGTGAGACGGTGGCCATCATCGGCCGCAGCGGCGTCGGCAAGTCCGTGACCCTGGGCCACATCATGGGCTTCCTCAAGCCGGACAGCGGACGCATCATCGTGGCCCACGAAGATGTCACCAATTTTGACGAGGCGGAGATGCGGCGCGTCCGCCGCAAAGTCACCATGGTCTTCCAATCCGGCGCCCTGTTCGATTCGTTGACCGTCGCCGAGAACGTCCTCTTCTCGCTCGAACTGCGCGAAGATTACGACGCCAAGAACAAGGAGGACGTCGTCAACGGCCTCCTGCACATGGTCGATATCGCCGCCGCCAGGGACGCCTACCCCTCCGACCTTTCCACCGGTTACAAACGGGCCGTCGCGATTGCCCGTGCCCTGGCCGCGCAGCCCCAGTGCATTCTCTACGATGAGCCCACCACCATGGTGGACCCCATCATGAGCGATCACCTCGGCGACCTCATGCTGCGCCTCAAAAAGCAGCTCAAGCTCACCAGCGTGGTCGTCACTCACGATCTCGACCTGATGTACAAGGTCGCCGACCGCGTCGTCTTCCTCTACGATGGCGGCGTAATCTTCTTCGGGCCCACAGCCGACCTCGAAAAAAGCGATCATCCTCACATTCAGGAATTCCTCGCGATGGACCGCGTGGAAAAAGTCTAGCAAACGCACGGTGGCCTGCCTCTTGCAAGCAATACGCAGAGGTGATAATTATGCGTAACGTCAGGATTGCAGGAAGTTTGCTATTTTTCGCACTCGTCTCGGTCGCCGGCGCCCAGCCCCAGGATCGCGATCGTGTAGGAACTCCGTATACGCGCATCACGCCCGGCACCATGATTGCCGTCCGGCCCAGCGAAAGTATTGATGTCGATCGCAAGGACTATCGCGTCTATCGCGGCACCGTCGATCAGGATGTGCGCGGCGATAACGGAAGACTCGCCATCCCGCGCGGTTCCAGCGTAGAGCTCATGGTGCGCGTCGAACCCGACAACGATCTGGCGCTCGATCTGGAATCGGTGACCGTCAACGGTCAACGGTACGCCATTCGCACCGATGCCAATCACGTCGAATCGGCCCACGACAATAGCCTGGTCGGAACCATCGTCGGCGCCATCAATGGTGGACAGGTTCGCGGCCGCGCGGTACGGATTCCCCGCGATACCCTGTTGACCTTCCGCATCCAACGGCCCCTCGATATGGGCGTCGCCGATCGCGGCGTGGACCGCGAAGGGCACCACTATCACGATTGGTACGATCGCAACCGCTAAGCGGTCTCTGTTGCCGCTATTTGAGCCAGGTGGTTGAGATCGTGGCCCGCCATGGTCTCGACTAGCGTCCGGAACGTCATCGGGCCGCGCTCGGGGTGGGACAACGGTCGTGCGAAATCTTCCGCCGAAAGCGAAGCGAGAAGATCCAGGTTCCACTTCCGCGTCGCGCTGAAAAATGCCAGGGCCGCGGGCAGTTCATAAGCGTCGTAATGATCTGCCCAGCGGTCCTGGTCAAACGGCTGAATCACGTGATTGGGTTCGGCAAGCGCTTGCCGCAGCCGGAACGCGAAAGCGATTTCGGTATCCGCCAGGTGGCAGACAATCTGCCGGACGCTCCATTTGCCCGGCCCAGGGCTCCGCTCCGCCATCCCGGGACTGCTCGAGATGCGGCCCGCCAGTTCCTTCGCGGTTCCGGCAATCACGCTCAGCGGATCGCGCTCTCCAAGCTTTGATGCGTAAGGGTTCATAGCTGCGAACTTATCACGGGCCCCGGCGTCAGGCCAAGTAAGACGCGGTTAGGATCACGTAAGAAATCCCGAATGGATGCGCGGACCCACGGCTTGCCCGGCAAGAATCCCCGCCTCCGCGGATAACATTTCCTGCCAGCGAGCCTCCATCGCCTGAGGCTTGGCGATCTTGCGAGCCAGCGCCAGGAATACCTTGTAGTGGCCGAACTCAGAGAGGAACAGACCGCGGTAGAAAGCCGCAAGCTCCGCATCTCCGGACTCGGCGGCCAACACCGCGAATCGTTCGCAGGAGCGCACTTCGATCAACGCGGACACCAATAGCCGGTCCAGGATCTCCGCCGGGTCGCCCTTGCGCACCAGCAGGCGTAGCGAATTGGCGTACGGGTTCTTGTGAATCCGGTCGAGCCGGCCGCCCCGGCTGAGCAAGATTCGTGTGACTTGGGCAAGGTGCGCAGTTTCGTCGCGCGCCACGGAGGTCATCGTCTCCACCCAGCCGTCCACCCCGTCGTTGGGCCACCGCGTCAGCAGCTCCATCGCGTTGGCAGCGGCCTTCTTTTCCAGGAAAGCGTGATCGATCAGCAGTGCGATCGGGTCGGCGAGCACCGCCCGCGCCCACTCCGGCGGCGTACGGGAGTGCAGCGGCAGCGCATCGGCTTGGGCCAGGTCGAGCGGGTTCACTGTTTCACGGTAGCAAAAAGGTCACTTGTGCCGGGCTCGCAAAAACAGCGATGCTGGTTTGCGCCCCATGCAACCATCGCGAACTCGATACCGGGCGGCGGGCCTGCTGATGCTGCTTGCCGCGGTCACTTACCTCGACCGGGTCTGCATTTCCGTGCTGGCGCCGCACATCACACGAGACCTGCGGCTCACCACCTTCCAGATGGGCTTCGTGTTCAGCGCCTTCGCCGTGGCGTATGCCGGGTTTGAAATCGTTACGGCGTGGTGGGGCGAGCGCATCGGGCCGCGCCGCATTCTGACGCGGATTGTGGCATGGTGGTCCTGCTTCACCATCGCGACCGGCCTCGCCTGGAACTATTCGAGCCTGCTCGCCATACGTTTTCTCTTCGGCGCCGGCGAGGCCGGAGCCTGGCCGAACGCCGCCCTGGCATTCTCCCGCTGGACCCCGGCCCCGGAGCGCGGCAGGGCGCAGGGCTTTTTCTTCGCGGCGGCTCATCTCTCCGGCGGGTTGACTCCCCTGCTCGTCGCGGCAGCGCTGCCCGTGATGTCCTGGCGCGCGATCTTCGCCGCCTGCGGTGCGCTCGGGTTCGTCTGGGCCGCGGGCTGGCACCGCTGGTTCCGCGACGAACCGCGCGACCACAAGGGCGTGAACGCGGCCGAGGCCGGGCTCATCGAAGCCGGGCGCCGCATCGCCACCCACGAGCACGGCTCCGGCGGCGTGTGGCGGGCCCTCGCCGCTTCGCCCAACGTCTGGTTCCTCTGCCTCGCCTATTTCAGCAACAGCTACGGCTCCTACTTCGTGATGACCTGGCTACCCACCTACCTCGCCGAACAGCGCCATTTCGAAAAAGGCTCGCTCAGCCTCTTCTCGGGCCTGCCGCTCTTACTCAGTGTGGTTGGCGATTTGACCGGCGGCGCCGTCACAGACCTGATGACACGCCGCTTCGGCCTTCGGGCCGGCCGCTCCGCCGTATCCGTCGCCGGCTACACACTCGCCGGCGCGGCAATGTTCGCTTCCGTTTTCTCGCAGACGCCCGTGCTCGCAGCCAGCCTGATTGCCGTCGCGGTAGCGGCATCGATGTTTACCTTGAGCGCCACCTGGGCTGCCTGCATGGATATCGGCGGCGAACACACCGCGGTGCTCAGCGCCAGCATGAACACCACCGGACAACTCGGCTCCATCCTCAGCCCCTTGATCACCGGCTGGATGGTGACGCGCTTTGCGAACTGGCAGGCGCCGCTGGTCATCATGGGCTGCCTGTACCTGTTCTCAGCGCTGCTTTGGATTGGGGTGGACGCGCGCAAACGGCTCGAGCTTCACGCAGCGGGAGGAGCCTGATCGAGTTCGCCCTGCGCGAACAGTCCCAACTTCTTCAGCAGCGCCGCGGCTTGCGCGCGCTCCTCCGGCGAAAGACCCGCGGTGGCCCGCTCCATCGCAGCTTCATGATCCACGAACGCGCAGCGAATCAATTTCCCGCCCTCCGGCGTGAGATGCACCACCCGCGCCCGGCGGTCGCTCGGATCATTGCCGCGCTCCACCAGCCTCTTGGCTTCCAACCGGTCCACCGCGGCCGTGATCGAGCCGCTGGTGAGGTGGACCATCGCTCCAATCGCATTCACCGGCGTCGGTCCTTTGTGCAGCAGAACTTCGAGGACGGCGAAATCCGAGAATCCCAGCCCGACCGATTGAATGTGGCGCAGCGCGTGGGAATGCAGCGATTCGTACGCCTTCCAAAGCACGAGCCACAAATGGATGCCCGAGGTTTCCATGGCTCGGAGTATATCATCAGCTATCTTGATATGGAGATATCCACGAATAATGGATCTTTCGGTCACCGCGGAAATCAAGCAGGAAATGTGTTGGTTCTGAACGCACAAAGCGCCGCGATTGGTCGGAATCGACTGAAAAAAAAGGGTCAATTTCAGACCATTTCGGGTAGAGTAGATGTAGATTGGTCATGCAAAAGGTATCCAGCCTGCCCCGTATTGTTGGCCGGACCAGCCGGGCCTTGAATCTGGCGCGGGTTCTATTGGTGCATGGAGACCTCGCACCCCGTTTAGCACTGCAAACCATTTTGCAGGCAGGCGGATATGCCGTCGATGTGGCAGCCTCCCCCGCCGAGGCGCTTTCCAAGCTCGATGAAAGCCGCTACGATTTGGTGCTGAGCGATACCAACGTTCCGCTGAATATCCTGGCGTACGCTCGCGTGAAGACCTACCGGCCTGCCACCGCTCAGGTAACTTCCTATGAGCCGTCCCGAAAAGGTCGTCCGGCGCGCGGCAGCCACCACCTCTCCATCTACACGGAAAATCTTCCGAATCTGCTCGAAGAGGTCGCGGAATTGATTGGCGTCAGGGCCTGCCGCAGATACCGGCCCCTCCGAAACTCAGTTTAAGAAACAGCTAAATATGGGGAGACAGGCCCGTAGGCCTGTCGCTATTTTCCGTGTCCGCCTGCCGCGCCGTGACCGCCGGAGGCTGCTCCGGCAGAGGCCGAACCCGTGGAGCCGGACATCGCGCCCGCGCTGGGAGCCGAAACGCCCGCGGACGAAGTGGACATCGCGCCCGAATAGCCGCTTGAGGTCTGCGACATTCCCGTGTAAACACCGGCCGCGGGGCCCGCGCCAAAACCGCCGCCGTTGTTGCGATAAACCGGCGCGGTGGGAACATAGTAGGCGCGCATCACGTTGTTGGGACTCCAATACCGGTAGCCGTACGGGCTAGAGATGTTGTTGCCGCAGGGGATGTAGGTTACCAAGCCATACCAGGGGTTGAAGCGCCAGCTATTGCACGGGTTGTAGCAGGGGCTGGTCGTAGTCGGATTAGTCGCCGCCGCAAAGTTTGTCGGGTACGAGGAGCAGCCGTAATCGTGAACCTGCTTGGCGGAGGACGCATTCGCCATCGCCAGCCGTTCGGCGCGCTGCTTGGACCAGTGATCCAGCGAATCGGTATCTTCGCGATCGAACTTTTCGACTGACGCGGTGGTCCCGGACATTCCGACCATCTTGCCGGCGCCAAGCAGTATATTCTGCCCGTTCATCTGCACGCCGAGCACGCCGTCGTACACCTTGATCGTGGATTTATCCATGTCAAAGCGATAAATACCCTTTTTATTGATAATGACGGTGGCTTCCTTCGCCACGATGGTGAGGTTGTTGTCCTTCTGTACTTCCGGCACCTCGACCACGTGCGAGCCGGTGAGCAGTTCCAGGCGCGTATCGATCAACCGGTTGGTGATCATTTTGAAGCTGGCGTTTTCACCGCTGCGCAGGATGGTGCCGAGCGTCAGCAGAACTTCGGAGCGCCCTTCTTCCGTGCGCAACACGCCGTTCTCTTTGATTTCAGTGAATTTAGTCTCCGAGGCCTCCACCGTCTTATCGTCCACCGTGACCTTGCCCATCACGTACGCGATGACTCCGCTCTTGGCGGAAATCACGGGCTGAGCTTGAACGGAAACTGTCCCCAGGGTGAGGACGGCAACTGAGAGCGTCGCATTCCAGAACGACCGCATAGACACCTCGCTGACACTAGCTTGCGGACTTTTCACCCCGATGTCAACTTGAACCGGTTGTATCTTTGGAGCTGTCCTCAAAATCCACAACTTTTTACAAGCGAACGATTTTGCTCGAAGCGATGCCCTTCATCGCATTGCGGGTGTCCACGATCATGCGCGAGCGCTCCAGCAGCGCCGGATAATCGAAACTCGTGTGATCCGTCACGATCACCACGCAATCGGCGTCCGCGGCCGCGGAGTCCGGCGCAGCCGTCAGGTCCAAACCGTCCACCCGGATCGAAGGTACGTGCGGGTCGCTGTAAGTCACCTCGGCGCCGAGGCGGCCTAGCAGGTGCATGATGTCGAGTGCGGGGGATTCCCGTACGTCATCGATATCGCGCTTATACGCAACGCCCATCACGTGGATTTTGGAGCCCTTGACGGACTTCGAAGCGTGATTCAGCGCCTCCTGAATCTTGACCACCACGAAATGCGGCATCTGGCCGTTGATGTACCCCGCAAGTTCGATGAAGCGCGCTTCAATCCCGGCCTGTTTGGTCTTCCACGAGAGATAGAACGGGTCGATCGGAATGCAGTGCCCGCCCAATCCCGGGCCCGGATAGAACGGCATGAAGCCGAAGGGCTTGGTCGCCGCCGCGTCGATCACTTCCCAGACATTGATGCCCATCCGGTCGCACATCATCGCGATCTCGTTGGCCAGGCCGATATTGATCATGCGGAAGGTATTTTCAAGCAGCTTCACCATCTCCGCAACCTGTGTCGAGCTGACCGGCACCACGTGCTCCAGGGCCTGCGCGTAGAACAGCCGGCCCATCTCCGTGCACTCCGGCGTGCCGCCTCCAACCACCTTGGGAATATTGGAGGTCTGGTATTTCGGGTTGCCCGGGTCCACGCGTTCCGGAGAGAAGCAAAGGAAAAAATCGCGCCCCGCCTCCAGGCCAGACTTGGAGAGCAACGGCAAAACCACTTCGTCCGTGGTGCCCGGATACGTGGTGGATTCCAGGATCACGAGCATCCCGGCATGAAAATGCCGTGCGATCTCCTGGCAGGAGGAGACGATATAGCTCATGTCGGGATCTTTGGTTTTACGCAGCGGAGTCGGCACGCAGATATTGATCGTGTCGAGTTCCAACGCCACGGAAAAATCGGTGGTGGCGCGCAGCTTCCCGGATGCCACCAGCGGAGCCAGCGTGGAACTGGGAATATCGCCGATATAAGACTCGCCCGCATTAATGCGCCGCGTCTTCTCTTCGCTGATATCGATGCCGGTTACGGTGAACCCGGCCTTAGCGAACTCAACCGCGAGGGGAAGTCCCACATATCCCAGCCCGACGATACCAACACGCGCCCGCCGGCTGCGAATTTTCTCTGCGAGAATCTCCGCCGTAGCCGTGGGAGAAACAATCTGTGGCTCAGTCATCAAACTGGTATTTTCGCATGCTTACACTGCGAAGAATGGACGTCTCCCTACCAAAAGAAGTCGCCCTCAGCCACGATTTCGGCCGGGCCGGTAAGAAAAATATCGCCGTCAAACCGCAGGTCCATGAAGCCGGCGGGGGTCTGGACCCGCACCGGGCTCTCGACGAATTTGCGATCCACCGCCATCGCGGCCGCGCCCGTGGAGCCGGTGCCGCTGCTCATCGTTTCTCCCGCGCCGCGTTCCCAGAAACGGACGTCGATCGTGTGCGAATCCACCGCCCTGACGAAGGACACATTAGTCCGATTGGGAAAGTGCGGATGGCGTTCGATCTCGGCGCCCATCGCGCGCCAGTCGAAATCGAAATTGTCCACCGGCACCGCGCACTGCGGATTGCCCACCCAAAGCAGCGTGACATCGCGCGGGCCCGCCGCGAGTTCCAACTGAAACCGCTCGGCCGTGATCTCCGGGCAGCCCATATTCATTTCGAATTCGAACTCCAGCGCCTTGCGGTCCAGCAGGCGCATGCTCTTGATTCCAGCCCCGGTGCGCACCCGGACCACGCCCGCCGCCAGGCCGTGCTTGATCAAAAACGCCGCCGCGCAGCGCGTGCCGTTGCCCGACATTTCGGCGAGGCTGCCATCGGAATTGTAAAGCTGGATGGTGCCTTCCGCCTCGGCGTCGGCAGGCGGGTCCACCAGCATCCAGCCATCGGCGCCAATCCCCGTATGGCGGTCGCAAATGGCGATTGCGAGCGCGGCTGGGTCGAGACTGGACGGCACCTCTTTGCGCCAGGTGAAAAGAAAATCGTTCTTGGCGCCGTGCGCCTTGGTAAACGGGATCTTCATTGGGCGTGGGGCTCGACCTGCACGGCGGTGCCATAGCAAAGCACTTCGGTGACGCCGTTCATAATCTCCGTGGCGTCGTAGTGCACGCCGATCACGGCATTCGCCCCGAGCTGCCCCGCATGCTGCAGCATCAGCTCGAAGGCATCGCTGCGCGTCTGCTCGCAGAGGTTGGTAAAGATCGAAATATTGCCGCCGATCATGGTTTGCAATCCGGCGCCCAGCGTGCCGACGATAGAGCGCGAGCGCACCACAATCCCGCGCACCACACCCAGCGAACGCCGGGTCCGGTAGCCGGGAAGTTCAAACGCGGTAGTCACGAATTCATGCGGAACCATTTCTTCCTCCATAAGATTGTTCAACGCCGGTAGATCTCAATCACCGGCGCGTCTTTTACAATGATGCTCTGCTCCAGCGTATAGTGAATTCCCAGCCGCGCGGCGCGATTGACCGCGCTCTGCGAGGGGTGGCCGCCCATCGTCACCACCCATTGTTCGCGCAGGAAGAGCTCGGGACGCAGCACGGCGGCGTCGAAGGGTAGCCCGTTATCGGGTGTGAACGTATCGCGCAGCGGCACGCCCATCGTGCGGTAGATGCCGGTGAGGTCGCCAAACCCGGTCAGAATTCCAGTGCCGCGTTCGTAGTATTTCGAAAGGAAACCGGCCGCCTCCCGCGTCCAGGCGCGGCGCGCTTCGGAGTTGACGCGGGATTCCTCCCAGGTCACCCAGTGCGCCGGGCTGGGGTGCACGAGCCAGGGCAGCACGGCCGCGAGAATCACCAGCGCCGCAGCCACCGGTCGCGCCGGGCGCGGCAGGATCGCTACGATTCCGGCGGCGGCGAAGGCCAGCAGCGGCAGGGCATCCATGCCGTAGCGGCTGTTGTAATACGAGAACGGTTTGAGTACCGGGATGAAGATGGGCGTACCGCCGGTGGAGTACATGCTCCAGATGTAAAACGCGCCGGGCAGTGCAAGCAAAAGTAGCGGCCAGAAGGCACGCTTTGCCAGCGCGGCCGCGGCCCCGACCACTGCGATCAAAGCAAGGCACGGCCCGGCGCACAGTTGAGCGGCGGTCCGGTAATAAAGGAAGGCGAGGCTCCAATCCCGATAGCCCGGGTAATCGGGCTTGCCTTGAATGGCGCGCGGCGAATACGGGCCGCGATAGAAAGCCAGCGCGTCTCCCGTAAGCCACCAGTGATGAAACAGCACGAACAGCGGTCCCAACCCGGCGAGCACGCTGAAGAGCGCCGCGACCGCGAACCGATTGCGTTTCGCGGCGAACAAAAAATAAACCGCCGCGAACGGCAGCAGGAACCAGCCTTCGTAGCGCGTGAGCGTGGCCGCGCAGGCCGCAAGGCCCGCGCCCGCCACCGCGCCCCAGCCCTGCGTATCGCGGAAGCGCACCGTGAAGTAGAGCAGCCCGAGCAGGCAGGCGAAAAAGAGGCTCTCCGTCATCGGGATGGATTGCAGGTAGAGGACGTTGGGATTGAGCGCGAGCAGCGCCGTGGCCGCCACCGCGGCGGAAGTGCAATCGAAGGCCCGGCGCGCGGCCGCGAAGAGGAACATGCCGCCCACAACAAATGCGAGTGCCGAGGGGATGGAGCCGGCCAGCCCGCTGCGCCACAGCGAATCCACCCGCACCAGCGGGAGCATCGCCCAATGCGGCAGCGGGAGCCAGACCGTACCCACCTGATCGTAGCCGGGGGTGCGCGAATCGATCATGCGGCGCGCAATATCCAGGTGCGATTCGGCGTCGCCGTAATAGAGAATCCAGCCGTTGGTATAGCAGACCGTGACAGCGAGGCCACTCAAAAGCACCAGCGCGGCGAGAACGGCGAACGCGGTCGATCTGGACGCACTCTTCGCCATCAGAACGCGGTGCAGGTCTTGAATTCCTGGTACCGCTCCTCGATCTCCTCGCGGGTCAGCGTGCGGAAACGATCCACGCCGAATTTTTCGCAGCAGAAGCTGCCCATCACGGAGCCGTAGATCACCGCGCGCCGCAGTTCCGCCATATCGAGCTCGCCATCGTTGGGCGAGACGCCTTGCCCGGCCAGATAGCCGATGAAGCCGGCGGCGAAACAATCGCCCGCGCCGGTGGGGTCGAAGACGTTTTCCAGCAGGTATCCGGGCACCATGAAGTGGCAGTCGCGGCGGAAGAGAATGGCGCCGTACTCGCCGCGCTTGATGACCAGCGTGTGCGGACCCAGGTCCATGATCTTGGAGGCGGCCTTGCGCAGATTCTGTTCGCCGGAGAGCAGCCGGGCTTCGCTATCGTTGATCAGCAGGAAATCCCACTGCTTCAGCGTTTCGAGCAGGGCCGGGCGGAAATCGTTGATCCAGTAATTCATGGTGTCGCCGCCCGTCAGCTTGACGCCGTTCATCTGCGCCCGGACGCTGCGCTGCAGGTCGGGCTGAATGTTGCCCAGGAAAAGGTAGGGCGCGCTCCGGTAGCTTTCCGGCAGCTTGGGGTTGAAATCGGCAAAGACGTTGAGATCCGTGCGCAGCGTCTCCCGATCGTTCATATCGGGCGAATACTTCCCGGCCCAGAAAAACGTCTTGCCGGGAACGCGATCGAGCCCCGCCAGGTCGATCTTGCGCGAGGCCAGGAAATCGATATCCTCCTGGGCGAAATCCTCGCCGACCACGCCGACGATCTTTACGTCCGTGAAATACGAGGCAGCGAGCGAAATATACGTGCAAGCTCCGCCCAGCATGCGGTCTACTTTTCCATGCGGCGTTTCCACGCCATCATAAGCAACGGATCCAACGACGATTAGGGACATGTAAGAGAAGATTGTAGCGAAGTATCGCAACTCATTGATATCGAGGCCGCCGAGTTCACCGCAGCCCAGTGGTGTCCGGCGTCGCGCCTCTTACGCCAGAAATACTGCGGCCGAAACGTGAAAGAATTCGGCCAGCTTGCGGATGTGCGCCTTACTCGGTTCCCGCTTCCCGCCAATAACATCCGAAGCAACACTCCGCGCGCCAAACACCGGCAGTAGGTCCGCTTGCTTCAGATTCCTTTGTTCCATGAGGTATTGAATCATCTTGTGGGGCGGCTGTGGTGGCAGAGCGTAATGCTGGTCGTCGTAGTCTGTGATCAGTTTCAGAAGTAGTGCCGAAAGGGCCACTTCTTCCCGAGTCGGCTTTGCCTTCCGGTCGAGGGCTTCCATTTTGGCGACCAAGCGATCGAACTCCTCATCGCTCTCGATAATCTTCGGGATTACATCGGCGCAGAGTTTGCCGTATTTGGAGGGATTTAGAGTACTCGGGCCCATTTCATCCATTCCTTTCGCTCGTATTCCTTGTGGGTCAGCAGCGCCTTCACATATAGCTTCTGCTTCCCATATACCACGAACGTGATGAGGCGGTATCGGTTGTGCCGAATGTTGAAAATCAGGACGCTTCCCACTTGGTCGGCCTTCGGAAAATCCCGGTGCACGTCGAGGAGGTCGATCCAATTTGCAGCATGGGTCCGCTTGTACCAAAGGATGAGTTCCTCGCGCGTGGCGCTATCAACCCGCAAGGCGCTTGCCGCCTCGGCGAGTCCGCGCTTGCTGATCGGGACTGCGCCCCTGGCCGCCCGATCCGGTGGACCAGCGCCTCATGATTCCGGCGGAAAAATTTCGTTGGTCAGGTCTTCCGGCGGACGCTGGTGCGAGGCCTGCCAGAAGCCTCCGCCGAATGCCAGCAGAACCAGCGCCCAAATGGTCAGCGATACTCCATCCACGGGATGGCGGAAACTCAGGGCCAGCAGGCAGAGCACGGTGCGAATCACCCAGCCATAAAGTCGCGACACTTTCAGCTGCCCCTTGCGCAGCGCCACCAGCGTGCGGCCCGTCATGTAAGCACACGCCAACGCAAGCAAGCCGAGAAAGCCGCGCAGAAATTCGTTGGGAACCATCTCTTGTTAACATGCCCCAGCGTGGCTGCGCAGCGCAAGGGGTTATATACTCGCTGAGAGAGGAATTCTTTTTCGAATGAAGCAGAATCGCGCACTGAATACGATTTTCATGACGCTCGCAACAGCCGGCCTTGTCCTGGCCCAGGGGAAGCAGGCTCCGCCCAGCCCGCCCATGACCACCACGGTCGCTATCGCGGGGAAGAACATTACGATCAAGTACTCGGCGCCCTCGGTGAAGGGCCGCAAGATCTTTGGCGGTACGGACGCCCTGCAGCCCGACAACACGGTATGGCGCGCCGGAGCCAACAACGCCACCGCGCTGCACACCGACGCCGATCTGAAGATCGGCAGCCTGGATGTTCCGGCGGGCGATTACACCTTGTACGTGAATCTTGACCCGAAGGCATGGCAACTGGTGGTCAGCAAGCAGACCGGCCAGTGGGGCATCAATCGCGATGGCAGCACTTCACTCGATCCCGCCAAAGAGCTGGGCCGCGTGCCCATGAAGATGAGCAAGCCCGATTCAATGGTGGAAACGTACAAAATGACACTGGCATCCTCCGGCGGTAACAAGGGCAGCCTGACCCTGGAATGGGAGAACAAGAAGGCGAGCGTGGATTTCACCGCGAAATAGCGTGCGTAACTCCAGTCTCCTCGGAATTCTTTGCGGCAGCCGCGCTTGCGGCTGCCATCCCGCCCCAGTACGGAAAACTTCCGCTCCATTTTGAAGAGAACCGCGGACAGACGGATGCGCGCGTCCATTATCTGGCGCGCTCTGCCGATCGCACGCTCTTTTTTACCGCGGAAGGCGCGGTGCTAAGTGCGGGCGGCGCAGCGGTGCGCATCCGCCTGCGAGGCGCAAATCGCAGCATCCGGATCGAGGGCCTGGATCGCGAACCGGGGGTGAGCAACTACCTGGGACCGAAAACCGTCGCGGGCGTCCCCCGCTTCGCGCGCGTGCGCTATCGCGATGCATGGCCCGGAATCGACGTCGTATTTTACGGAAACGAAGGACAGTTGGAGTACGATTTTTTGGTAGCGCCCGGAGCCGATCCGCGCTGCATCCGGCTCGAATTCGAAGGTGCGCGCAGCCTGCGCCGCGAAGGCGCCGATCTGGTGGTGAGCACCGCCGCGGGAGACCTGAGGCAGCGCGCACCGGTGGTCTACCAGGACACGGTGCAGGTACGCGGCAGTTACACACTCCGCGGCCGGCACGTGGCCTTCGCACTGGGCCCGTACGACCACACGCGGCAGCTCGTAATCGACCCCGTCCTGACCTACAACGCGCGCTTCGGCGCGCGCGGACCTTCGTTCATTACGCTGGCTCCCGGGCTGAATGGCCTCGATCGCGGCGGCGCGGCAATCGCGGTGGACGCGGCCGGAAATGCGTATGTCGCCGGGGCGGCCTACACGGCGGATTTCCCCTCCACACCCGGCGTCTTCCAGCCGGTCCTGCATACCGGCTCCGGCGCCGCCAACACGATTCTTCCCAATGACGTGTTCGTGATGAAGCTCAATCCCAGCGGCAGCGCGCTGGTGTACGCCACGTTTCTAGGCGGCGCGGGCGATGACGTGCCCACCGGGATCGCGCTCGATCCCGACGGCAATGTCTACCTCAGCGGCACCACCAACTCCTCCGATTTTCCCACCACGCCCGGCGCGATCCAGCCGGTTTCGCCGGTTCCCGGAAGCTATACGGGTTTCGTCGCGAAGTTCAATGCCGATGCGACGAAATTGCTCTACGGCACTTATCTGGGAGGCACCTCGGCGTCGACCGACGCCCGCGGGATTGCCATCGATAGCGCGCGCAACATGTACGTCACGGGCCTGGCCACCGGCGCGAACTTTCCGGTGACGGCGGGCGCGTTCCGCACCACCCCGCCATTCGGCTTCAGCGCCTTCGTCACCAAGATCAATGCCTCCGGCACCGCGCTGGTCTACTCGACCTTCCTCGGCCTGGCGTCCGGCAACTTCGGCAGTGCGCAGCCGCCGATCGCCACCATCGGCATCGCGGTGGATAGCGCCGGCAGCGCCTACGTCGCGGGCAGCACCCCGGACCGGAATTTTCCGGTCACCAGCGGAGCGTTTCAGACCGTGATCGGCGGTCCGGGAGCGGGGAACAACGGCTTC
This sequence comes from uncultured Solibacteraceae bacterium, assembly GCA_963811575.1. GTDB lineage: Bacteria > Acidobacteriota > Terriglobia > Bryobacterales > Bryobacteraceae > Solibacter. Next base: position 111,214 of record CAWERY010000001.1, read on the forward strand.
GTGACCAAGTTGAACCCCAGCGGCAGCGACCTGGTATTTTCCACCTATCTCGGCGGCGGCTATTTCGATGGGGTGGACGCTCTCGCGCTCGGCACCGATGGCAGCGTCTACGTCACTGGACACACCTCCTCGACTAACTTCCCCACCACGCCGGGAGCCTTTCAGACCGCGCCGAATCCCGAGTTCCCGGCGGGCACCGTGATTCGCTATCCACCGTACGGCTTCGTGACGCGTCTCAAGCCGGATGGCAGCGGGCTGATTTATTCCACATACATCGGCGGCGGCGGCAGCATCATTATGGGAGCGATCGCGGTGGATGCGCAGGGCGACGCCTTCGTCATCGGCGCGGCGGATTCCACCAGCTTTCCCACCACGCCAGGTTCGCTCCAACCGTGTTTGGCCGACCCCAACGGATACTCCAACGCCATTCTGTTCGAGCTCGACCCGAATGGCAGCCGGCTCCTCTACTCGACCTTCCTCGGCGGCAACGTCCGCGACCAGGGCTTCGGAATTGCGCTCGATAGCGGCCGCAATGCGTACCTCACCGGTATGAGCGATTCCACTACCTTCGCGCCGACGCCGGGAGCCGCGGGAATCGCGACCGGGCAGGCCTTCATCGCCAAGGTCGGGTTCTCCACGCCCACGCCGGCGGGCGTAACCTGCGTTGCCAACACGGCGAGTATGGTGCCGGGGCCGGTGGCGGCGGGCGAGATCGTGAGCATCTTCGGCAGCGGTCTGGGGCCGGCAAGTTCGCTGAGCGGCACCGTCACCAATGGCGCGTTCGATACTTCGCTCGGCGGCACGCGCGTGCTCTTCGATGGCGTGGGGGCGCCGCTATTGATGGTCTCCGCCAACCAGGTGAATGCGATTGTGCCCTCCACGGTGCGCTTCCGCGCGCAGACCGTGATGCAGGTGGAAGTCGCCGGCAAAACGCTGCCCGCACAGACAATGGATGTAGCGGTCTCTTCACCCGCAATCTTCACGTTGAACGGCACCGGCACGGGCTACGCGGCGGCGCTGAATCAGGATGGCACGGTGAATTCGCCCTCCAACCCCGCCGCGCGCGGCTCGCTGGTAACGCTGTTCGCCAACAGCGCAGGCGCGTGGCAGCCCGTGCTGGGCGATGGCCTCGTGCTCAAGGACGCGCACAACCTGCCGCAAGTCTCGGTCAACGTGACTTTCAACGGCCTGAATGCGCCGGTGATCTATGCCGGGAACTCGCCCGGAACGGTGACGGCGCTCTGGCAGTTGAATGTCATCCTGCCGCAGAGTGCCCCGCAGTTCACCACCTACCAGGTGCACATCGCGGGACCGAACAACCTGACCCAGCGGGTCAATATCGCAATCAAGTAAGCCCCGGGGGTTTTCCGCAGATGACCCAAGTTGGGTCACCAACGCACTTTTTCAAATTGATTCGATGGCAGTTACGAATGCGTGGTGACCCAACTTGGGTCACCAACGTCATTTCGGGCTGATTTCCACGTGCTTGATTTTCTGCCGCCGCCAGGTGTAGGTGATGTGAATCATGCCGTCGGCTGCCTGAATCATGGCGGGATAGGAATATTCGCCGGGGTCGGATTCCAGGGTGCGCCACGGCGTCCAATGTTCGCCATCGTTGCTGATCGCAAGGTTGAGCGGCGTACGTCCGCGCGGCGTATGGTTGTAGACCATCACATAGCGGCCGTCCTTGAGGTGCACGGCGTCGATGCCCGAGTTGGGATTGGGCAGCTCCGTGACGCGCGCGGGACTCCAGGTGACACCGGCATCGTAGGAATCGGAGACGCAGATGCGCGCGGCCTTATCGGAGCGCGCGTAGAAGCGCAGGTGATCGCCCTCCACCTGCACAACGGAGGGCTGGATGATGCCGCCTTCGGGCGGAACGATCGGGCCGTAGCGGGCCCAGGTCTTGCCGAAGTCCGTGCTGCGCTCTACCCAGGCGGCCCAGGAGCTATAGCTCTCTACCGACGTCCCGCTGACGATCAGGCCCTTGGGCAGCACCAGCGGTTTGGCGCGGATCGGGCCATAGAGACCGGCGGGAAGGTGCTCGGCCTTCGACCAGGTGACGCCCTCGTCGCGGCTGGACATGCGCGCGGCGGTCCACTGCTGGGGCGAAGGGCCGAACTTGTAATACAGCCAGAGCAAGCCGTCGCCCGGGCGGAACAGCACCGGGTTCCAGGTGGCGATGTTCGGTTCGCGTGCCAGTTCCACGGGCGCCTGCCATTTGCCTTGATGGCGGCGAGCGCCCCAGATGGCGACATCGGGCTTCCCTTCCCCGGCGCCGCCGAACCACGCCGTCATCAGGTCTCCCGAGGCAAGTTCGACGATGGTGGACGCGTGGCAGGAAGGCGTGGGCATGGGGTCGGCCACAAACTCCCCGGTCTGCGAAAACAGGCGGATGGCCATGAGGAGCATCAGCGAGAGTTTCACTCTGCTATTCTGCGGATATTCGTATGCGAATAGCAATTCTTAGTTTGGCGTTCTGCGCGGCCTCGTTCGCCCAAGCGCGGCCGGAATGGGACAACCCGGCGATTGTCCATGTCGGGACCGAGAAGCCGCACGCCACGATGATGGCCTACCCTTCGAGCGAACTGGCGCGGACCGGCGACCGCAGCCCAGTCCCCGTGGTTCCAACTGTTGAACGGCACGTGGAAGTTTCATGGCTCGCTGCGTCCCTCGGAGCGGCCGATCGATTTCTACCGCACGGATTTCAACGATGCGGCATGGGGCCCGATGCCGGTGCCGGCCTCCTGGCAGATGCACGGCTTCGACATTCCGATCTATACGAATATCATCTACCCCTTCCCGCAGGACCGGAACAAGGCGCCCGCGCCTCCGTACGATTTCAATCCCGTGGGCAGCTACCGCCGCCAGTTCAGCGTGCCGGCCGCATGGAAGGGCCGCCCCGTCTATCTGCACTTCGACGGCGTGGACTCCTGTTTTTATGTCTGGGTGAACGGGCACAAGCTCGGATATAGCGAAGACAGCCGGACGCCGGCGGAGTTCAATCTCACGCCGTATCTGAAGGCCGGCAGCAACCTGCTGGCGGTGGAGGTCTATCGCTTCGGCGATGGCGCCTACCTGGAAGACCAGGACATGTGGCGCATGAGCGGCATCTTCCGCGACGTCTACTTGTGGTCCACGCCGCGAGCAGCATTTGCGCGATTTCCAGGTGAACACGAATCTGGACGATCAGTATCGCGACGCAACCCTGGCAGTGAAGGGCGCACTCTCGAACGCCTCGGAGAAGGCTGCGAAGGTGACGCTGACGGCGGCGCTGTTCGATGCGGCGGGCGCGGCGTACGGCAAGCCGGTGACCGCCACGGCAGAGCTCGGCGGCAAGGGCGAGATGACGGTGGAACTCGCGATTCCGTCGGCGGCTCCGCACAAGTGGTCGGCGGAAGACCCTTACCTGTACCGGTTGCTGCTCACCGTGAAAGACGCGACGGGGCGCGTGCTGGAAGTGATTCCGCAGAACGTGGGCTTCCGCCGGGTGGAGATCAAAGGCGGACGCTTCCTGATCAACGGGCAGGCCATCCTGGTGAAGGGCGTCAACCGCCACGAGCACAGCGAGGAGACGGCGAAGTATGTCCCGGTCGAATCCATGATCAAGGACATACGGCTGATGAAGCAGTTCAACGTGAACGCGGTGCGGACTTCGCACTATCCGAATTCTCCGGCGTGGTACGAGCTGTGCGACCGCTACGGCCTTTATGTGCTCGACGAGGCCAACATCGAATGCCACCACTACGGCAACGATGTGCGCAACCGCCTGACCAACGATCCGGAATGGCAGACCGCGTATCTGGACCGCGTGGAGCGCATGATCGAGCGCGACAAGAATCACGCGAGCGTGGTGATCTGGTCGATGGGCAACGAAAGCGGCGACGGCGTGAACGCAGCGGCGGCCTACCGGTATGCCAAGCAGCGCGATGCATCGCGGCCCTTCCACTACGAAGGCACCACCAGCCACGGCGGATCGAACGCCGACATCAATTCCTTCATGTATCCGACGCCGGAGCGCGTGAAGCGCGCGGCAGCCGAGCGGCCCGACATGCCGCTGATTCTCTGCGAGTACGAACATGCCATGGGGAATTCCGGCGGCGGCCTGAAGGAGTATTGGGACATCTTCTACTCCGGCACCAACGCGCAGGGAGCCTTCGTGTGGGATTGGGTGGACCAGGGCATACGGCTGCCGGTGCCGGGCGAGTACAAGGCAAACACCACGAAGAGCACTTTCCTGGCATACGGCGGGTGGTGGGAAGACAAGACGGGCATCCGCAATGACAACGACTTCAACAATAACGGGCTGGTCTCCGCCGACCGCATTCCGCACCCCGGGCTCTATGCGCTGAAGTACGTCTACCGCAATCTACATGCGTCGGCGGTGGACCTGGCGGACGGGCGCATCAAGGTGAAAAATTGGTTCGACTTCACTAACCCCAAGGATTTGGCGCAGGGGAACTGGGAAGTGAAGGCGGAGGGCCGGACGATCGCAAGCGGCAAGCTGCCGCCGCTCGATATCCAACCGCGCGGGGAGAAGGAGTTCACGATCCCGCTGCCGAAACTCGACAAGGTGCCAGGCGTGGAGTACTGGTTGAACGTGAGTTTCGCGCTGAAGGAAGCGAAACCCTGGGCGCCGCTCGGGCACGAGATCGCTTGGGATCAGTTCGCGCTGCCGCCGGCGGAAGGTGGAAGGATGCGCAGGCTTATACCGGGCCAACTGACCGTGAAAGACAGCGAAAGCGATATCACGATCGCGAGCAAGTCCTTCTCAGTGCGCTTCGACAAGCAGGCCGGCCTGCTGACCCGCTACACCTATCAGGGATCGACCGTGCTGGAGCGCGGTCCCGCGCCCGACTTCTGGCGCGCGCCGACCAACAACGATCGCGGCGCGTGGAAAGCGGTTCGCGACAGAACCAATCCGGCGATGAACATCGAGTTGTGGCGAGAGGCGGGTCCGCGTTGGGCGGTGAAGGACGTGAAGGTCGAGACGGTGGACGAATCGACGGCCCGCGTCACCGTGAAGGCCGACCTGCCGCTGGTGGGCGCGGCGTACACGATGAATTATACGATCCACGGCGGCGGTGAAATCCAAGTCGAGTGCCAGTACACGCCGGGCAAGGGCTTCTCGATGATGCCGCGCTTCGGAACGGAACTGGTGGTCGCGGCGGGCTTCGAAAACCTCTCCTGGTACGGCCGCGGTCCGAAGGAAACGATGATCGATCGCAACTTCGAGCGCATCGGCGTCTATAAGAGCACCGTCGATGCCGAGTGGGTGGAATACATGCGCCCTCAGGAGAACGGCAACAAGGTGGACGTGCGCTGGGTGCGGCTGACTAACGCCGCCGGGCTCGGGCTCGAGGCCACCGGCGCGGCGCCGCTGAATGTGACCGCGCGGCACTACACGAAGACCGATATCGAACGCGCCGGGTACACCTTCCAGATGAAACGGCATCCGGAAATTTACCTGAATCTGGATGACAAACAGATGGGCGCCGGCGGAATCGATAGCTGGAGCCTGAACGCGTACCCGATGTCGCCCTACCGGATTTCGTCGGGCGAAGCGCGGACGTTCGCTTACACGCTGCGGCCCATCGCCGCGGCGCGCACGCAATAATTGCGGTATGACTCGCGTGAGGATGATTCTTGCGTCCGCCGTCCTGGGGACGGCGCTGGCGCAATCCGCCGGAGTTTGGCAGATTGGGCCATTCGTGCGTCCGCCCGGCGCGATGGCGGTGATCGCGCCGAAGAAAGATTCCAGCTTCGTCAGCCCCACCGACGGGAAGGCGGTGCATTGGGAGGCGCTGCACACGTTCAACCCGGCGGCGATCGTGCGCAATGGCAAGATCTACGTGCTGTATCGCGCCGAGGACGACAGCGGGGAAATGCGCATCGGCCTGCACACGTCGCGGCTGGGCCTCGCGGAAAGCGAGGATGGTATCCACTTCACGCGGCGCCCCACGCCGGTGCTTTATCCGGACAACGATGCCGAGAAGGAGCGCGAATGGCCGGGCGGCTGCGAAGATCCGCGCATCGTGGAAAGCGAGGACGGCACGTACGTCCTCACTTATACGCAGTGGAACCGGAAGAAGACCGATGTCGGCATCGCGACTTCGAAAGATCTGATTCACTGGCAGAAGCACGGGCCGGCGCTGGGTACGGAGGGGAAGTACGGCGCGCTTTCCTATAAATCGGCGGGGATCGTGACGCGGGTGGTGAAGGACCGGCTGATCGCCGCCAAAATCAAGGGCAAGTATTGGATGTACTGGGGCGAGATCGCGATCCGGCTGGCCACATCGGACGACCTGATTCACTGGAAGGTCGTGGAGGACGCGCAGGGCGACGCGGTGAAGGTGCTGGAGAAGCGGGCGGGACGCTTTGACAGCTCGTTCCCCGAGGTCGGGCCGCCGCCGGTGCTGACTGCGAAGGGCATCGTGGCGCTCTACAACGGCAAGAATGCCGAAGCCGGCGGAGATCCGGCGCTGGGCGCAAATGCGTATGCGGCAGGCGAGGCGTTGTTCTCCGCGGACGACCCGGCGAAGCTGCTTGCGCGAACGGACGCGCCCGTCTTCAAACCGGAACTGGCTTTCGAGAAGACCGGGCAGTATGCGGCGGGCACCACGTTCACCGAAGGCCTGGTGTGGTTCCGGGGACGGTGGTTTCTCTACTATGGCTGCGCGGATTCGATGGTGGGGGTAGCGATCGCTACCTTGCCTTCAGGGCAGACTCCACGGTGATGCGGTTCTCATCGAGGATGGTGGCGGTGGCGCGCTGCAAGGCTGCCTTGGCTTTGGCATAGGAGCTGAGCGCGGCCACTTCGGTGGAGCGCGCCTGCGCCAGCAGGCTCTCGTACTGGATCACGAAGAAGCTGGTGGAGGAGCCGACTTCGAATTTCGCCTGTTCGGCTTCGAGCGATTCCTGCTGCAAGGCGCGGGCCTGCACGGCGGCTTCGTAGCTGGCGCGCGCGCGGCGCATGGCGATCAACGCATCCTCCACTTCGAGACGCGCCTGATTTTCCAACTGCCGCAGGCGGATGCCGGACTGCTTCACCTGGATTTCATCGCGCGCCAGATCGGCTTCGGCGATGCGGTTGTGAATCGGCAGCGTCATCTGCACGCCCACGCCGTAGGTGGGGTATTTGCGCGAAAAAATCTGGTCCAGCACGCCGCCATAGCCGCCGATAAAACCGGGGTCCGGCGTGGTGGGGAACAAGGGGTTGGATTGTCCGGTGAGGCCGTTGTTCTGCATGATGCCCACCAGGTCCAACTGCGGCTTGGTCAGGCTGCGCGCGCCGTCCAGGCCGATCTTCGAATTATCGATCTGGAGGCGCGCCTGGCTGATATCGGGGCGCTGCGAGAGGGCATCGACAATCAGATCCTGCATGGGGCGGACTTGATCCGCGGCAGGGATGGTCAGGACGTCGGTGGGGATGATGTGGGCGCCGGCGACTTCGGGATCGTCATTCCCGCGGCGCGTGATCACGTTCTTGAGAATCGCTTCCTGCTCTTCGCGGAGGCCGCGGGCATTGATGAGATCCTGGCGGGTGGAAAAGACCTGGGCATTGGCGCGCGTCATTTCGACGCGGGCGAGGGTGCCTTCCTCCACCTGCGCGCGGACATCGGCGAGCAGCTTCTCGGCCAGCGTGACGGTCTCCTGCTTCACCTTTTCGTCTTCCGTGAGAGCGACCAGGTCGGTGTAGAGCCGGATGACGCCATAGACGGTGAGGATGAGCTGCTGCCGGAAGAGCAGGCTGCTCATGCGCTGTTCATTGACGGCGATGCGGATAAAGCGGCGGTTGAGGCTGGCGCCGAAGCCGCGCAGCAGCGGCTGGGTCACGTTGAGGCCGAGCGTCGAGCCGGTGTAGGGGTCGTAGCCGCTGCGCAGGGAATTGAGCGTCTGGCGATTGTTGTTGAAGGCGAGACCGACCTGGGCTCCCGAGGCGAAGCCTTGCTGCACTCCGGCGTTAAACAGGGTGGTATTGGTGACCAGGGTATTGGAGCCGGTCTGCACGGTGCTGGTCTGGGGCGTGGTCTGGTGAGTCCAGTTCAACTGGCCGACGAGTGCCGGATCGTAAATCGGAATCGAAGTGCCGATCGATTGCGCGATGGTGCCCTGGATGGAGTAGTTGGTCTGCGGTTCGCCGAGGACGTTGAGCGCGAGCGCGTTGGTGGCGACGGAGCTGCCGGCGGTGGCGCGCCCGGCGACGGCCGCATTGGTGGGCACGGCGCTCAGCGGTCCGCCGGTACCGGCGGGGGTTTCGGCGAGAGTGAAATTGAGACCGCGGACGATGCCGCCGCCTTTGGTGCGCAGCAGTTCGGTATCGCCGGTGGGAATCAGGTAGCGCTGGAGCTCGATATCGAGGTTGTTTTCGATAGACAGGGAGAGCGCGTCCTGCAGCGAGAGATAGAGATTGCCGGCGCGCATGAGCTGGTGGACGCGCGGCGAATTCTCATTGTTCATCGGCGGGATCTGGCGCGATGTGCCGGTCTGGGCAAGCGCGAGATCGGCGGTCAGGAACAGCGCCAGGGCGGCGCAGACAGGCTTGTGAAACATTTTTCGGGTCCCTACTGCTTCTTGCCGGCGGCGGGTTTTTCCGGCGCCAGCACAGGCTTGACTTTGACTCCCTCGCGAACTTCGTCGCTCGGGTTGACGGCAAGCTGCTGTCCTAATTCCAGGCCGGAGAGGACTTCCAGGTGGTCGCCGAAATCGCGGCCGAGCTGGATGCGGGTGAAGTGGACCGTGGCATCGGGCTTCACGACCGCCACCTGAGGGCCATCGGCGCGCACCACGAGTGTATCGCCGGGAATGAGCAGCGGCGGATCTTTGCGCGGCACCGTGAGATCCACCTGGGCATACATGCCGGGCATGAGGACGCCGCCGGCATTGGGCACCTGCACTTCGGTAAGAAGGGTGCGGGTAGCGGGATCGAGCGCGTTGGAAGTGCGTGTGACCACGCCGCTGAAGGTGCGGCCGGTGAGTTCGGCGATGGAGATTTCGGCGCGCTGGCCGGCCTTTATGGATTCGGAATCGGCTTGCGGAAGATTGACGTAGATGCGCAGGGTTCCGGTCTGCGCGATGCGGAAGAGCAGGGTGGCGCCCTCATTGACGAGCGCGCCGGTATCCACGTTGCGCAGAGTGATGACGCCATCGAAGGGCGCGCGGACGGTCTGGTAGGTCTTGAGCTGATTGAGCCGGGAAAGGTTGGCCTCCACGGCGGCGACATTGCCGGTGGCGGCGGCGGAGGCCTGTTGGAGGGCCTGCACGTTGGCCTGCTGCGCGGCGTACTGCGCCTGCGCGGTATCGTTATCCTGCTTGGAGATGACGCCGCGGGCCAAAAGATTGGTCATGCGTCCGGCGGTGACCTTGGCCAGATTCTCATTGGCGCGCGCCTGTTGAATGGCGGCATCGGCCTGCTGCACGCTGCTCTTGGCCTGCGCGATCATGGCACGGGCCTGCAGGATCTGCTGATCGAGTTCCGGGGCTTCGACGTCGGCCACCACCTGGCCGGCCTTGACGCGGTCGCCGATATCGACGTAGCGCTTCTTGATGTAGCCGGTGGCGCGGGCAAGGATGGGCGCCTCCGTGACGGCCTGGATGTTGCCGGGCAGCACGAGATTGGTGCGTCCGGCGGCGCGGGTAACCTTCTCGACATTGACCAGCGGCAGGCTGCTGCCGGTCTCTTTGGATTCTGCGGCGAGAACCTCTTCGCGCTTCTGGCGGGGCAAATAACCAACGAAAAATCCGGCGACGATCAGCACGATCAGGGCGACTGCGATCAGCGCCAGCATCCCGGCGGACGGGCGGCGGTTGGGGTTGGACTGATGACCGTGTTTCTGTTCGGCCAACTGCCGCTTCAGATCAGCGATCTCGCCTCGTAAACTGTCTTCGGTGGTGCGGGTCTCGTTCATGAAAGGTCCTCACGCAGCATCATTTCGTCGCGCAAATACTCGTGCTCCTCTTCCACAATTCTGCGTTCGAAATCCACCGGGGGATTCTTGCGCAGCAGGCTATAGACCAATGGGACCACAAACAAGGTAGTCATGGTAGCCATAAGCAGGCCGCCGATAACGGCGCGGCCCAGGGGGGCATTCTGTTCGCCGCCCTCGCCAAACCCGAGCGCCATGGGCAACATGCCGATGATCATCGCGCTGGCGGTCATGATTACGGGGCGGATGCGGGTGTGTCCGGCGGAGAGCGCGGCGGAGCGGGCATCCATTCCCTCGATACGCTGATCGTTCGCAAAGACCACCAGCAGAATACTGTTCGCGGTGGCTACGCCGATGCACATGATGGAGCCCATCAGGGAGGGCACGCTGAACGTGGTCTGGGTGATGAACAGCATCCACACGATACCGGCAAGCGCGCCGGGCAGCGCCATCAGAATGATGAACGGGTCCATCCAACTCTGGAAGTTGACGGCCATCAGGAGATAGACCAGGACTACCGCGAAAATCATGCCCAGGCCGAGGCGGTAGAAGGAGGTGTTCATGGTGCTGACCTGGCCGCGCAGCTCCAGGCTGGTGCCCTTGGGAAGTTTGGGCGTCATCTCCGCGATGATCTTCTGCACTCCGGCGCCGACGCTGCCGAGATCGCGGCGATCCACGTTGGCGTAAACGTCCATGACCGGCTGCACATTATAGTGATTGACGATCTCCGGGCCGACGCTGCGCGAGACCGATACCAGATTGGAGAGCAGCTGTGGTCCGCTGGCAGCCATTCCGGGATTGCCATATGCGGAGGACGCCTGGTTGGGACCGGCGCCGACCCCTGCATTGCTGGCGATGGCGCCGCCCGAGATAGAGGTTGCGGTGTTGGTGTTGACGCCGGAGAAGGGCGAACTCACCGGGGTGCGGAGCAAGGCGGCCAGCGAATCCATTCGGTATTGAGGAGTCTGGACGGCCACGCCGTAGCTGACGCCGGTACGCCAATCGAGGAATTGGGTGGGCGCGATCTGACCGCTGGAACTGAGCGAGATCAGCAGGCTGGTGGCGACGTCGCGCTGCGTCAGGCCGACCTGGCCGGCTTTGCTGCGATCGACATCGATATTGATCGTGGGGTAATCGACCACCTGGTGGATATGAACGTCGGCAGAGCCGGGAATGCGGGCGACCTTTTCGGCGATCTGGCGCGCCAGTTCGTAGTTCGACGCGGCATTGCGGCTGACCACCTGGACATCGATGGGGGCGGGCAGGCCGAAGTTGAGAATCTGGTTGGTGATGTTAGCCGCTTCGAAGAAGAAGACCACGTCGGGGAACTTCTGATTGAGGCGTTTGCGCAGGCGGTCGGTGTATTCGGCGGTAGAGCCGTGATCTTCGGGTTTAAGGGAAATCAGGATATCGCCGTCGCTGACGCCGAGCGTGGGACTATCGCCAAAGGCCAGGTTGAAGCCGCCGTTGGGAATTCCGATGTTGTCGATGATGTTTTCGATTTCGCGCGCCGGGACCACCTGGCGAATTTCGGTTTCGATGGCCGCGAAGATCTGCTCGGTAGTTTCCAGGCGCGTGCCGGAGGGAGCGCGGGCGTGGAGGCGCATGGCGCCGGAATCCACTGTGGGAAAGAAATCGCGGCCGACGAGAGGCGCGAGGCAAAGCGAGCCTCCGACGAAGAGGAGGAAGCCGCCGAGCACGGGAATCCGGTGATCGAGGCACCAGTGCAGCATCGAGGTGTAGGAAGCGCGCAGCAGCTCGAAGCGGCGATTGAAGATGTGGTGCACGCTCCAGATCAGCCCGGTGCCGCCTTCGGCATGCTCGCCGCGCACATAGAGCTTGACCTCGGAGCGGAGCATGTAGTGCACCATGGTCGGGATCAGGGTACGCGAGAGGAAATACGACGCCATCATGGCGAAGACCACGGCCATGGCAAGCGGCGTGAAGAGATATTTGGCGGCGCCCGTCAACAGGAGAACCGGAACGAACACGATACAGATGGCGAGAGTGGAAACAAACGCCGGCGCCGCGATCTGCTGCGCGCCATCGAGCACGGCGCGCACCAGAGGTTTGCGCATGGCCATGTTGCGATGCGTGTTCTCAATTTCCACGGTGGCGTCATCGACCAGGATGCCGACGGCGAGGGCGAGGCCGCCCAGCGTCATGACGTTGATGGTCTGGCCGAGCAGACTGAGAATGGTCAGCGAAGTCAGAATCGAGAGCGGAATCGAAATGCAGACGATGATGGTGCTGCGCCAACTGCCGAGAAAGAGCAGGATCATCATGCCGGTGAGCACGGCGGCGATGACGCCTTCGCGGACCACGCCGCTAATGGCGGCGCGCACGAAGATGGATTGATCGAATAGCTGGCGCACGTGCAGTTCCGGCGGCAGGCCCGCCAGAATTTTGGGCAGCGCGGCTTTGACGTTATCGACCACCGCCAGCGTAGAGGCTTTGCCGCTGCGCAGCACGGTGAGCAGCGCGCCGCGGCTGCCATTGGTGCGCACCAGGCTGGTCTGCACGGAGTAGCCATCGCGGACCTGGCCGACATCCTTGAGATAGACCGTGGCGCCATTCACCACGCGCAGCGGCATCATGTTCAATTCGTTGAGCACGCGCGGGCTGGAATTGGTGCGGATCTGGAAATCCTTATCGCCGATTTTGGCGGTGCCGGCGGGGAAGATCAGGTTCTGATTGCCGAGCGCGGTGGAGATATCGGAGGCGGAGAGACCCTTGGCGGTGAGCTGCTCGGGGTTGAGGTCTACCATCACCTGGCGGAACTTGCCGCCGTAGGGGAGCGGCACAGCGGCTCCCTGAATGGTCGCCAACTGGGTGCGGATGAAGTTCTGCCCCATGTCGAACAGTTCCTGTTCGCTCATGGTGTCGCTCTGCAGGCCAAGCTGGATGATGGGGACGCTGGAGGCGTCGTACTTGATGATGCTGGGCGGCAGGGTGCCGGGGGGCATGGGCCGGAGGAGGGTTTGAGAGATCGCGGTGATCTGCGCGAGCGCGAGTTCCACTTTGGCGTTGGGCTGGAAGTAGACGCGGGTGACGGAGACGCCGGTATAGGATTGCGATTCGATGTGCTCGATATCGTTCACGGTGGTGGTCATGGAACGTTCGAAGAACGTGACCATCCGCTTTTCCATTTCTTCGGGAGAGAGGCCGCTATAGTTCCAGACGACGCTGACTACGGGGATGTCGATATAGGGAAAAATATCGACGGGCATTGAGATGATAGCGGTAACGCCGAGGATAGCAATGAGCAGCGAAACAACTACGAAGGTATAGGGCCGGCGTAAGGCTAATCTTACAATCCACATGATTCAGGCGCTTTGCGGGGAGCTATATACATGATATCCGAAGGTTCCATTATTTGCGATGACGCAGGGGGAGCACAGCCCCATGGCTCTTTAGGGCTATTTGGCTGGAATCGTCCTGGCCGGGAGGGCACGAACATCATGAGCAAGGCGCCGAGGACGAAAAAGATCGAGGTGAAAGCCAGGGCGGCGCCAATTCCATGGCGATCGGCAAGCGCGCCCACGGTTACCGGGGCCAGGCCACTGAGCGCGCGTCCGGCGTTGTAGCCGAAGCCTTGCGCGGTGGTGCGCAGGGCGGCGGGAAAGAGCTCGGCGGCCATGGCGCCCAAAGCACTGAAATAGCCGTGGCCGAAGAAGCCGACAAGCGGGCCGATTGCCAGCAGCAGGGCGGCGTTGCGTCCGAAGAGGCCGTAAATGGGAACCAGCACCGCGGTGGTCAGGACGTAGGTGAGGAAGGCTTTGCGCCGGCCCACCTTATCGGCAAAGAAACCAAAGGAGAGATAGCCGAAAAAAGCGCCAATCTGCAGGGGTACGATCCACGCGGAGGAGCGGAAAATACTGAGGCCGGCGCCGCCCTGTGAGACCGGCATGGAGAGGTAGGCCGGCAGCCAGGTAAACAGTCCCCAGTAGCCGAACAGAACGCTGGAACATAGGGCGGTGAATAGCAGGACATTGCGTACCAGGGGCGGGCGAAAGAGCGCGCCCAGAGCGCCGCCCAAGCTGTGCGAAGGCGGCTGCCATTTCGGCGGTTCCGGAATATTGCGGCGAATCCAAAGGGTAACCAGCGCGGGAACCAAACCGGCCAGGAAGAGCGGACGCCAGCCCCAGCGAGGGAGGACGACGCCGGCGAGGACGGCGGCCAGCAGATAGCCGACGGCCCAGGCGGATTGCATTAATCCGATCGCTTTGCCGCGATGCCGCTCCGGCCAGGTTTCGGCGACGAGGACTGCGCCGGCGGCCCATTCGCCGCCAAGCCCGATACCCACGATGGCGCGCCAGAAGATCAGTTCGGGAATGGAGCGGGCAGTGGCGGTAAAGGCGGTAAAGGCGGAGAAGGTCAGGATGGACCAGACCAGCGCGCGGGATCTGCCGTAGCGATCGCTCAGCCAGCCGAAAAGCATGCCGCCGAGGGCTGAAGTGACCAGGGGAGCGGCGCCGAGCGCTCCGGCGGCGGCGGCGGTGAGATGGAATTCGGAACGGATCGCGGTGAGTGCAAAGGAGTACAACATGACGTCCATGGCATCCAGCATCCAGCCGAGTTGGGCGGCGAAGAGGGTGCGCCATTGGGTGCGATCGATGTCCCGGTACCAGGGTTTCACGGTCTTATAAAGGTACCGCGAAAGGCAAAGGGGTAAGGTGAAACTTGGCGGGGGAGGAGGGTTTGTCTTTTCTTTGCAGGAAGTTCCAATTTATTTGCCGTCGATTTGAGATCGAATTCCGGGTAACATTCGGTATCCCGTAAGCGCCTAGCCATGTGTAACCTCAATGGCACTGAATTCCACTCACACCTCCCTTAAGCGCCTCTTGGCAGCCTGGCTTGCCGTGACCGGCCTGATGGCCGCGGAACACCATGGCACCGTAATGGCCGGCGGACTGCCGGTCCCTGGCGCGTCGATCACGGCAACCAAGGACGATAAGAAGCATGTCACCACCACGGACGAGAACGGGCGGTACGCGTTCAACGACCTGCCGGACGGTGTGTGGAAGATCGATGTCGAAATGGTGGGCTTCGCCAAGCTCTCTACCGACGTGGGGATCTCGTTCGACGCGCCGGCTGGCGCAGTTTACGCTGAAATTCCTGTCGCTGGCCGATATTAAATCGCCGGCGGCGGCGGCAGCGGTGACTTCGGCGGCGGCGGCTCCGGCCGGAACTCCGGCAGCTCCGGCGGCGACTTCGGCGGCCACGCCTGCGACGCCTGCAACCACTACTCCGGCGACGACCACCACCGCGGTGGCGACTCCTGCTAAACCGGCGGCGGCTGCGCCGGGACGCGGAACTCAGGGCGGTCGCGGCCAGGGTGGTAATAACGGCCGGCCTTCGATCATGGGGGGCAACGGTTTCCAACGGGTGGACGTGAATTCCTCAGGCGATGCGGCAGCGGCTCCGGCGGACAGCGGGATCGCGGCCAACGATATGGCGGATATGAGCAGCAGCGCCGACCCCTCACTGATGGTGAACGGCAGCGTCAGCCGCGGAATCGATATGCCGCAGCAGAACGACTGGTTCGGCGGCCCGGGCGGACGCGATGGGATGGGCGGAATCGGCGGACCGGGCGGTATGGGGATGGGCGGAATCGGCGGCCCCGGCGGCGGTGATGCGGCGGGCGGAATCGCGCAGGCGGGAGGACGCGGCGGACCGGGTGGCGGCGGTCCGGGTGGCGGGCGCGGCGGACCGGGCGGCGGTTTCGCCGGCGGCGGATTCGGCGGCGGTCCGGGCGGCGGGTTTGGCGGACGCGGCGGCGGACGCGGCGGACCGGGCGGCGCAGGCGGCCGCGGTGGTCCGAATGCGCGGCCGGGAGTTGCTTCATTCGGCAACGGGCGCAGAAACCGGCAGATGCAGTACAACGGAAACGCGGCCTTCACGCTGGATAATTCGGTGTGGGATGCGCGCAGCTACTCGCTGACCGGACAGGACACAGCGAAGCCGGCATATGCCAAGGCACGCGCCAACATGACATTCGGCGGTCCGCTTGAAGATCCCGAAATTGCTCTCGGGGCAGAAGGGCACGTTCAACATCAACTATTCGCTGGGGCGGACGCGCAACGGCACAACCAGCACGCAGACCATGCCGACACTGCTGGAACGCACGGGCGATTTTTCGCAGTCGATCGGCGCGCAGGGCCCGGTGACGATTTACGATCCCGCTGAATCGCCGGCGAAGGGTCGCCCCTTTCCCGGGGAACGTGATTCCGCAGAACCGGCTCAACTCCGCTTCGCTCGGGTTGTTGAAATATTTCCCGACTCCGAATGCGCCGGGATATAAGTACAACTATCAGGCGCCGATCACAACCATTCAGAACAGCGACAACCTGAATACGCGGCTGAACCAGACGCTGAGCACGAAGAACCGCATCAACGGCGGCCTGGCTTACATGGGCAGCAACAGCACGACGCCGAATATCTTCAATTTTATTGACAGCGGCACGGCGCGCAACATCAGCGCGAACGTGGCGTGGGGCCACAACTTCTCTACCAAGCTGATCAACAATCTGCGCTACACGTTCAGCCGGTCGAGGAACACCGGGCTGCCGTTCTTCGCGAACCGCGAGAACGTGGCCGCGGAACTCGGCATTCTGGGGACATCGCAGGCGCCGCAGAACTGGGGGCCGCCCAACCTTTCGTTCACCAACTATGCCGGCCTGACGGATGGCGCGTCGAGTTTGACGCGGAACCAGACGAGCGCAATCGGCGATAGCCTGATCTGGGTGCACGGCGTGCACAACATGACCTTCGGCGCGGATTACCGGCGGCAGCAGATCAATCGCGCGTCGGACCCGAATGCGCGCGGGCAGTACACATTTACGGGTTTGAGCACAGCGAGCGTGGTGAACGGCGTGCCGGTGACCGGCACGGGGTTCGATTTCGCCAGCTTCCTGTTGGGCACACCGGATACCAGCGCGCTGCGCTACGGCAACAGCAATCTGTATTTCCGGACGCACGCCTACGATGCGTACATGACCGACGACTGGCGCATCAACCCGAAGTTCTCGATCAACTTCGGCTTGCGCTGGGATTACGCTTCGCCGATCAGCGAACTCTACAACAACATGGCGAACCTGGATATCGCGCCGGGATATGCGGCGATTGCGCTGGTACTGCCGGGGCAATCCGGCCCGTACTCGGGCGGGCTGCCGACCTCGCTGGTGCGTCCGGACAAGAACAATATCTCGCCGCGCATCGGCTTCGCATGGCGTCCGTTCCCCAAGCATTCGACGGTGGTTCGCGGCGGCTACGGCACCTATTACAATACGTCGATTTACAACACGATCGCCAACAACATGGCGCAGCAGCCGCCGTTTGCGCAGAGCTTCAGCGTGGCGAATTCGGCGCTGAATCCGCTGAGCATACAGACCGGGTTCCTGGCGCCGGTGAGTAATTCGCTGACCAATACATACGCGATCGACCCGAACTATAGGACGGGGTACGCGCAGATGTGGCAGATCGCGATTCAGAACGATCTGGGGCATTCGCTGGTGGGCACGCTCACCTATAACGGCACGAAGGGGACGCGGCTGGATCAGACGATTCTGCCGAATTCGGCGCCCTCGGGCGCGAAGGCGAATGGATTGCCCTCGGGCTACATTTACGAGCAATCGAACGGAGACTCGATCTACCAGGGCGTGTCGGCGCAGTTGCAGCGCCGGTTCCGCAATGGCATTTCGGCGAACGCGGTGTACACCTTCTCCAAAGCGCTGGACGACGCGGTGCAGGCGCAGAATTACCTGGACACTTCCGCGGAACGCGCACTCTCTAATACCAATCGCACGCACGTGCTGAATGCCAACTGGCAGTACAGCACGGGCGTGGGACGCACCGGCGCGACGATGGTGAACGGCTGGAAAGGCGCGCTGGTAAAGGACTGGACCTTCACGAATACGATCAGCGGTATCGAGCGGACTTCCCGCTGACTCCGACGGTGGGCGGCATCCGGTCCACCACGACCGGCACGGGTATCACGGGCAACCTGCGGGCGAGCGCGACGGGCCTGCCGGTTAGCGACGCGCCGGCCGGCGAGCCGTTCAACTTCGCGGCGTTTGCGCTGCCCGCTACCGGGCAGTTCGGCAACGCGGGCCGCAATACGATCACGGGTCCCTCGCAATTCAACCTGAGCGCTTCGCTGGGACGCGTGTTCCGGATTGGCGAACGCAAGAGTATCGATCTGCGTTTCGACGCCACGAACGCGCTGAACCACGTGACGTTCCGCAGCTTTTATACGACGATTGGAAGCAACAACCTGGGGCTGCTGGCCGACCCCAGCGCCATGCGCAGCATGACGGCAACGCTGCGTTTCCGTTTCTAAGCCGAAGGAAAGTTGAAATCTATGCGAGCGATTATCGCCACATTTTTGAGCGGCCTGATGGTACTTTCGGCGCAGGCGCCGCAGACGCCACAGGATACGCCGGCCGCCGGGGGCAAGACTCCCACGAAGTTCTCCACAACGCTGCAACTGGTGCTGGTGGACATCTCGGTGAAAGACAAGAGCGGGCAGCCCATCAAGGGGCTGAAGCCCTTCCGATTTCACCATCATGGAAGACGGCAAGAAGCAGGACATCAAGGTCTTCAAGTTCCAGGAACTGGAAGAGACCGTGGCTCCCGAACCGGTGCCGGCGATCAAGCCGACGGCCGCCAAGCCGGTGGAAGCGGCGTCGACGCCCGCCGTCAAACCGATCACGGCGAACCAGATTGCTCCCTCAAAACCGGGCGAAGTGAAGTATAAGGACCGGCGGCTGATGGTGCTGTTCTTCGACATGACCAGCATGCCGATTCAGGACCAGATTCGCGCACAGACGGCTGCCCAGAAGTTCCTGAAGACGCAGATGACGCCGAGCGACCTGATGGCGATTATGGCCTTCACGAGCGACCTCAAGGTGCTGCAGGATTTCACGGACGATCGCGACGCGCTGGCCAAGGTGATTAAGGGCCTGACGATCGGCGAAGGCAGCGACCTCGCGGTGGATGGATCGACCGGCGCGGACAACGAAGAAGACACGGGCGCGGCGTTTACCGCCGACGATACGGAATTCAACATCTTCAACACGGATCGCAAACTGGCGGCACTGGAAAGCGCCGCGCGCATGCTGGGCTCGCTTTCGGAGAAGAAGGCGCTGATTTATTTCGCCAGCGGCGTGAGCAAGACGGGCGTGGACAACGAAGCGCAGTTGCGCGCGACCATCAATTCGGCGATCCGCAATAACGTCAGCTTCTGGCCGATCGATGCGCGCGGCCTGGTGGCGGGAGCGCCGCTGGGCGATGCGACCAAGGGCTCGCCGGGCGGCGCGGGCATGTACTCGGGCAGTTCGGCGCGGAGCCAGCAAAGCAGCCAGCAGGGTTCGCAGGAGACGCTGTATACGCTGGCGGCGGACACGGGCGGCAAGGCGCTGCTCGACAACAACGATCTTTCGATGGGCATTGCGAACGCGCAGAAGGAGATGTCGAGCTACTACATTTTGGGCTACTACAGCCAGAACGACAAACTCGACGGCCGCTACCGGCGCATCAAGCTGCAGCCCAGCGCGGAGTTGCAGGCGAAGGTCGGCAAGCTGGATTATCGCCAGGGATATTTCGCCGGCAAGGAATTCGGCAAGTTCAATTCGTCCGACAAAGAGCGCCAGTTGCAGGAAGCGCTGATGCTGGGCGACCCGATGACGGACCTTTCGGTGGCGCTCGAAGTGGATTACTTCCGGCTGGCGCGCGACCGCTACTTCGTGCCGGTGACGGTGAAGATTCCGGGCGCGGAACTGGAACTGGCCAAGCACGGCGGGGCGGAGACGACGAAGCTGGATTTCATCGGCGAAGTCCGCGACGCCAAGGGCACGGTGCAGGGCAACGTGCGCGATTACCAGGAAATCAAGCTGAAGGGCGAGACCGCGGGGCAGCTCGGCAAGCGCACGCTGGCCTACGATACCGGCTTTACGCTGGCGCCCGGCACGTACACTCTGAAATTCCTGGCGCGTGAAAACGAGACCGGGAAGATGGGGACATTCGAAACCAAGTTCGTGGTTCCGGATCTGACGACGCAGCTCAAGTACCTGCCGATTTCGAGCGTGGTGCTGAGCAACCAGCGGCAGGACATGAACACGGCGCTGGCGACCGCGGAGAAGGACAAGAAACTGCTGGCCGCCAACCCGCTGGTGCAGGACAACCAGAAGCTGGTGCCGAGCGTGACGCGCGTCTTCAAGAAGGACCAGGACATGTTTGTTTTCCTGGAAGCCTATCAGCCGGACGCCACCAGCACGCAGCCGATTGTCGCCACGGTGAGTTTCTATCGCGGCAAGGTGAAGGCATTCGAGACCGATCCGCTGCAGGTGACGGACGGCTTGAACGCCAAGTCGAAGGCGCTGCCGGTGCGCTTCAGCGTGCCGTTGAGCAAGCTGGCGCCGGGACGTTATACGTGCCAGGTGAGCGTGCTCGATCCGGCTGGCCAGAAGTTCGCCTTCTGGCGCGCGCCGATCGTGATGGTGCCGTAGTTTTTCGCGGTAAGTCCCCGCCCTCCCGCTGACGTTCGGTCAACGGGAGGGCGTTTTTCTTTTTACGGGTAAGCGGCGGTACGATCGAGTTTGTATGCGGCTGCTCTTGCTCCTGCTGTGCGCGCTTCCCATCCCGGTTCAAGCTGCAGACGCACGGTTGACCCGGATTCATGGGCTGTTGCTGCCCATGCGGGCAGTTCGGGACGGGAATCTCAAGGCTCGCGGCGCAACGGTTGCATTCACGGCGATCAAGCACCAGCTTCGAGACTGGATAGAATCGCGTCTACCGGCGTTGCAGTGGAACGACCCGCGCCACCCTCCGGACCCTGCCGTCCTGCAGGAGCAACTCAATGCAGAACTGACCGATGCGAACCTGTTGTGCAACTCGCATACGACACCGCCCTGCCCTTACGAAAGCGAACTCGGGTGGCTGGCGCCTATCCGGATTGAACGCAGGAATGCATCGCTACTGGTGATCCTGACTGGTGTCGGTATTCAGGAGTGCGGTTACGACGAATCGGCGTATGCATACGAGCCGTCCGCAGGCGGCTGGCGGCCTTTCTGGCAGAGCGAGCAGGACGAATACGAAGACGGCAAGTATTTCCCGCAACGGCTCCGCGAGATATTGATCTCCCCGGGTACGGAGCGCCTGATATTGACGCTCGGTGTTGAACCGTGGTGCAGTTCCAACTGGCATGATGTCTACTACCGGGTCTGGCAGGCGAAGGAAGGCTTCCCGGAACCCGCACTCCTGGTGGATGGTAGGGAATGGACGTATGTGGATTCCGTCAACGGCAGGGTGGACCAAGCCGGTGTGTGGATCGAGTACGCCGTGCCTGGCGTTGAAGGCGGGTTCACGAGAGCCGAGCTACGGCACTATGTGCTGCAGAACGGCAAACTGGAACGGACCATCCCGGTAGCCCTCGGTCCACAGGATTTCACGGCCTATTGGTTAGGGCGTGATTGGGGAGAGATTTCGCGATGGTCGGATGAGGGCAACCTCTCGAAGTTGAAGGAGTGGCAGCAAGGGCACAGGGGCCCGTTCGCCCAATTCGGCAAGCCAACGCTGCACTGCAAAATGGAACCGGATCTCTGGCAGGTCTCCACCGATATGGGGGAAGCAGTCACCGAGGAGGTGTACTTCCTCATTCGTTGGCGGCCGCCGTACGACTTCACGATGGTTTCCGCGGGCGAGGCTCCCCGAAAGGAGTGCAAGGACGAAGACCCGGCGGCGGATGAACGGCGCTCTCTGTTTCCCAGGTGAATTGTATTCTGGAAGTGTATGTGGAATCGCTCTGTCCCGACGGATGCGGCGCTGCCGCACCTCACGTATCGGAATCTCGCCGAGGCGATTGCCTGGTTGACCACCACATTTGGGTTCGTGGAGCACTACCGGTACGGCGAGCCGGTCAGCGGCGCGCAGATCATTTTGGGCAAGGCGGTGATCATGTTAAAGGGCGCGCGCGGCGGCGCGACCAACCCGGCGTGCGTCACGGTATTCCTCGACAACGTGGATGCTCACTATGCGCGGACACAGGCGGCAGGCGCGAAGATCTTCGAGGAAATTCAGGAGACGTGCTACGGAGAGCGCCAGTATGGCGTTGAAGATCTGGAAGGCCATCGCTGGCTGTTCTCGCAACATGTCCGCGATTTAAGTCCGGCGGATTGGGGTGCGGAGATCAGGACTTCGGCGCCACAGGCTTAGCGTTGGCCAGGACGAGCGCGGAGATGCCGAGGAGTACGCCGGTGATCTGAATCGAACCGCCGATGCCGATGGTGCTTTTCAACGCGCCCGCGGCCGCGGCGACTGCACCGCCGGCCAGGGGGCCAATCAGATTGAAGAGGCCATAGCCGGTGGCGCGCAGGTCCGCGGGCGCGATCTGGCAGAGGGCGGGCATGGCGTTGGCGTCGTAGATGCCGCGTCCGATTCCGAAGGCCGCCATTCCGCAGTAGAGGACGAGAGTGGAGGAAGTGAAGCCGCTCAGGAAGAGAAACGGGGCGGCCGCGATCAGGCCGGCGGCTTGCAGCAAGAGGCGGGCGCGATTTCCGCGCGAACCCCAGCGATCCCCCAGCCAGCCTCCGAGGGACACGCCGATCAGGCTGCCGGCCTGCAGATAAAAAGTGGCGGCGAAGGCGGCGGCGGCGAGCGACATGCCGAAGCGCTCGTACAAATAGAGGGGCAGCCACGTGTAGACCACCCAGTTGGCCACGGAGAGCGAGGCGAAGACGGCGAAGAGCGAGCGGTACGCGGGCAGGCGAAATACGACTGCCGCGGCGCGGAGGAAAGCTGCGCGGCTTCGACGGCCCACTGCTCGCGGGCGAGCGGTCGCGAATGGCGAGCGCGCAGACCACCGCGTAGGCCATCCCGAACAGTCCAAGCGCGGTGAAGGCGGCGCGCCAACCGTAGTGGGCGCCCAGCCAACCGCCGAGACCTCCGCCGATGACCATGCCGAGATACAAGCCTGAGTAGTGAACGGCGGTGGCCTTGGCGCGCGTTTTTTCGCCATGCCACGCGGCGATCAGGGCGAGGGCGGCGGGCAGGTAGCAGGCTTCGCTCAAGCCCATCAGGCCGCGGGCCAGCAGCAATTGCGTCAGGGTATGGGCGTGCCCGGTGGCCCACGTCACCACCGACCAGATGAGCAGGCTGCCGACGATCAGCGGCTTGCGGCCTATGCGGTCGGCCAGGTATCCGGCGAGCGGACTGGCAGCCGCATACACCCATAGGAACGAGGTACTGACCATGCCGAGTTCCAGGTCGGAGAGGCGGAGTTCCCGGGAGAGCAGGGGAAACAGCGAGAAGATGACCTGGCGATCCAGATAGTTCAAGAGCCAGATCAACCAAAGCAACGCGACCAGAACCCAGGGATATCGTTTCCCGGGCGCGCGGGGTGTCACTTGCGCGCGCCGGCAGGGTTTGCGAGGAAGCCGGAGGGATCGAATTGCGCGGTTTCCAACTCACTGCGCAGGCTGGCGTCCTCCTTGGCCGTCAGGGCCCGCCGGGGAGCCAGCGCACCGCCACAGGGCAGGCCGGACCACTCGAGGATCTTCTTAATCGCGGCAATCATGGGGTAGTGCAACACGATCGCGATCAGGCGATTGATCCGGTCCTGGGTGCGGCGCGCGTCGGTCCAGGAACCGCGGCGCGCGGCGTCCCACACTTCGACGAACAGTTCCGGGACCAGGTTGTAGAAGCTGCCGATGCCGCCGCAGGCGCCCATCAGGATACCGGCGGCGAACACCTCGTCGCGTCCGTTAAGCACGATCGCGCCGCCGTGATTGAGGTCGGCGATGCGATGCAGTTCGTAGCTGGTGAATTTGACGCCCGCGACGTTGGGCAGGGCGCAGAGTTCCGCCACCTGTTCGCTTTTCAGGGCAGGAGCGATTTCCGGGAAATAGTAGAGCAGCAGGGGGAGCCGGGAGGCTGCCGCCAGGCCGGCATAGTACGCACGAATCTCGGCCATCTCGTAGGGGCCCTGGGGCGGCAGGCTGCTGACCGCGTGGGCGCCCGCGTCCGCGGCATGGGCGGAAAGCGCGAGCGCATCTTCCATGCGTGCGGCGCCGATGTGGGCGATCACGGTCTTGCCGGCGGGCGAGCAGGAAAGCGAGGTTTCGAGCACGAGCTGGCGCATCGCGACGCTTTGCACCAGGCCCTCGCCGGTGTGGCCGCAGACGTAAAGGCCATCGGACCCGGCGGCGTACAGGCGCCCGATCAGGGAACGGAGCGCGCCGGTATCGACGGCGCCAGAGGCGGTGAAGGGCGTAACGATGGCGGGTAGAATCCCTTGGACGTTGAGAGGCATGTTCATTTTTCCTTGGCCTGGAAGTTCGCGGGCAGATGATCCCGCCCCTCGGTCAGCCACTCCAGATTGAAGCGGGCGAGGGTGAGTGTATCGTACGGATTGACGGGGCGCGGCTCGCGGCCGAGACCGGCCTCGTAGAAACAGAGCATGGTTCCATCGGGCAGCACGGCGAGATCGGAATAGGCGGAAGGGCCGGGCTCCAGGGCGCGCTTGACGGGCCACGTCTTGCCTTCGTCGTAGCTGAGGCGCACGGTGACGTTCTTGCGATCGCGCGCCAGGCCGGGAGTATCCTTGCCATCGGCGCGGGCGAGATTGTCGGGGTTGACGAAGAGGAGGCGGTCGCGGCCGCCGGATTTTTTGAATGACAGGCGCGCCAGACTCGCAAAGCAGAGCGGCTCCGGCAGCTCATCGGCAAAGGCGGGCGCGGACCAGTGGGTGGCGCCATCCTTGCTGAAGACGACAATGCGGCGCTGCTGTTTGGATGGGGAACGCACGTTGAGCATCACGCGGCCATCGGCCAGTTGCACGGCGGCAGTCTCGTTGGGCGAGACGGTCCCGGCATTGTCCGGCACGGCGAGATCGCCGCCCTTCCAGGTGGCGCCATGATCATCGCTATAGATGGTGGAGACTACGGAATCGCCATGCGCGGAGTTGCCGCTGCCGAGCGAGAGCCAGACGGGAACGACGAGCCGGCCGTTCTTCAACTGGATGCCGTGGCCGGGACCGGTGGCGACCACGACCCAGGGATGGAAGCGCCGCATTGGCTCGACCGCGGAGGTAATTTCGATGGGGCGGCGGAAGGTACGTCCATCGTCATCGCTGCGGGTGTAGAAGACACGCATGTATTCCACGCAAAAGACGAGATGTACGGCGCCAGAGCGGTCGGCGATTGCGACGGGATTATCGTAGGTGATGCCTGCGCCCGGGCCGGTGCCCTGCTTCTTGGCTACGGCCGCGGGATTTTTCGGAAAGGCCTCCTGCATGGCGCCGACCACGGCAGGCGGGGTCCAGGTCTTGCCTGCATCGGTGCTGCGCCGCAGGATGAGATCGGTAGCGCCCCAATCGCCGCGATCGGTGCGGCGAGCTTCGGCATAGGCGAGCACGGCGCCGGTCTTGGTGACCACGATGCCGGGGATGCGATAGAAGAGGTAGTCGCCCTTGCCGCGCTCGAAGAGCACGGTCTTTTCGAACAACGGTTCGGCAGCCTGCGCGGAGCCAGCGGCAAGAAGCAAAACTAGGGCGAAAGGTACCAAGAATATCAAGTGTCGAACGTTTGCAGGCGGAAGGTCAACCGGAAGGTCAAGCAGCCACATTGTTATACTCGTATTTCCATGAATAGAGTCCGTTTTGCGCCTTCTCCCACGGGATTTTTGCACATTGGGAGCGCGCGCACCTACATTTTCAACTGGCTGTTCGCGCGGCATACCGGCGGCACCATGATCCTGCGCATCGACGATACCGATGTGGGGCGCAACTCGGACGCATCCGAAACTTCCATCTTCGACGGCCTGGGCTGGCTGGGGCTGGATTGGGACGAGCAGTATCGCCAGTCCGAGCGTCTGGCGCTGCATCAGGCGATGGCGAATGCCATTCTCGAGAAGGGGCTCGCCTACCGCGACTTCACGCCGGCGCAATCCGGCGACAGCGAAAAATCTGGCGCGCAGGGCACGTGGCTCTTCAATGCGGGAATGCGCGAACTCTCGCGCGAGGAGAGCGACCGCCGCGCCGCCGCCGGGGAACCGTTCGCGCTTCGCTTCCGCGTGCCGCACGATCGAATCGGGCACGTGCAGTTCACGGACGCCGTTTACGGCGAGCAGGCCAAGGCGTACGCCGATATCGAAGATTTCGCTTTGCTGCGCAGCGACGGCATGCCGACGTACCACCTGGCGAATTGCGCCGACGACGCCGACTTGCGCATCAGCCACATCATTCGCGGGCAGGAGCACCTCTCGAACGCCTTCAAGCACAAGCTGATTTTCGATGCCGCGGGGGCTGCCTCGCCCACCTTCGCGCACCTGCCTTTGCTGATGGCGCCGGACGGCATGAAGCTTTCCAAGCGCGTGCACGGGCCGGTGGTCAGCGTGACTACCTATCGCGACGCCGGCTTTCTGCCGCAGGCGTTCATCAATTTTCTGTGCCTGCTGGGATGGTCGCCGAAGAACGACCGCGAAAAATTATCACGCGAAGAGACGGTGGAATTATTCACCTTGGAAGGCATCAATCGCGCCAACGCGGTGGTGAATTTTACCGAAGAGGATCCTTTCGACGCCAAGGCGCTCTGGCTAAACGCGGAGCACATCCGCGCCATGGCTCCCGATGACCTGGCGCGCGAGCTGCTGCCCTTCGTACCGGCCGAATACGAGACGATGCGCAAGATCACGCCGCTGATTCAGGAGCGCATGAAACTGCTGCGCGACGTGCAGACCGTGGCCGATTTCTTCTTCGTGGAGCAGCTTCCGCCGTATGACAGCGCCGAGTTGATTCCCAAAAAGGGCGATGCGGCGATGGCGAAGAACGTCCTGGTGAAGGCCCGCGAAGTTCTGGCCACCGCGGAGTTCACGCATGACGGGCTGGAAGCTGCGCTGCGCGCGGCCAGCGTGGAGCTGGGCATCAAAGCGGGACAGATGTTCGAGCCGGTGCGGGTAGCGGTATGCGGCAGGAAGACCGCGCCGCCGCTGTTCGGCACACTGGAAGTTTTAGGCCGCGATACGTGCCTGGCGCGCATCGCTCAGGCCATCGAAAAATTGTGAAAGAGATTATGACTACGCCAAACTCCGAGCCGGCGACCGGCCCTTCGAATTTCATTCGCGACATCGTTCTGGATGACTTGAAGACGAACAAGTATCAGGGGCGCGTGCACACGCGTTTTCCCCCGGAGCCGAACGGGTATCTTCACATCGGGCATGCGAAATCGATCTGCCTGAACTTCGGACTCGCCGCGGAATTCGGCGGGAAGACCAATCTGCGTTTCGACGATACCAACCCCAGCAAAGAAGAGACGGAGTACGTCGATTCGATTATCGAAAACGTACGCTGGTTGGGCTTCGATTGGGAAGACCGCATGTTTTATGCGTCGGATTATTTCCACCAGTTGTACGACTGGGCGGTGCAGATGATCCGCGAGGGCAAGGCATTCGTGTGCGATCTCAGCGCCGATGAAATCCGCCAGTACCGCGGGACGCCGACGGAGCCGGGCAGACCGAGCCCCTACCGCAATCGCAGCGTGGAAGAAAATCTGGACCTGTTCGCGCGCATGAAGGCCGGCGAGTTTCCGGATGGCAGCGCGCACGCTGCGGGCCAAGATCGACATGGCGGCGCCGAACTTCAACCTGCGGGACCCGATCATGTACCGGATCGTGCACGCGGAGCATCATCGCACGGGGAACGAATGGTGCATCTACCCGATGTACGACTACGCGCACGGGCAGAGCGATTCGATCGAGGGCATCACGCATTCCATCTGCACGCTGGAATTCGAAGATCACCGTCCGCTTTACGACTGGTACATCGACGCGCTGGGAATCTATCATCCGCAGCAGATCGAATTCGACCGGCTGAACATCACGTACACGCTGCTCAGCAAGCGCAAGCTGCTGCAGCTGGTGCAGGAGGGTCACGTGCGCGGCTGGGACGATCCGCGCATGCCGACGCTCGCCGGGATACGGCGCCGGGGCTACACTCCGGAGGCCATGCGCAACTTCTGCGCGGCGATCGGGCTTTCGAAAACCAACGGGATCATCGAACTGGGCCGGCTGGAGTACTTCGTCCGCGAAGATCTCAACAAGCGCGCGCAGCGCGTGATGGCGGTGCTGCGTCCCTTAAAGGTAGTGATCGATAACTACCCGGAGGGACAGGTGGAAGAGATGGACGCGGTCAACAATCCGGAGGATGCGAGCGGCGGGCACGCGCAAGGTTCCGTTCTCGCGCGAGCTCTACATCGAGCAGGAGGACTTCCGCGAAGATCCGCCGAAGGAATTTTTCCGGCTCGCGCCGGGGCGCGAAGTGCGCCTGCGCTACGGCTTTTTCATCAAGTGCACGGGGGTGGTGAAAGACGCGGCCGGCGAGATCACGGAGGTTCACTGCACGTACGACCCGGCGACGCGGGGGGGCAACGCACCCGATGGCCGGAAGGTGAAGGCGACCATTCACTGGGTCTCGGCGGCGCAGGCCGTCTCCGGCGAAGTGCGCATGTACGACACGCTTTTCCTGAAGGAAGACCCCAACCAGGTGGAAGAAGGGCAGGACTTCACGGTCAACCTGAATCCGAAATCGCTCGAGATTATTACCGACGCGAAGCTTGAGCCCTCGCTTGCCGATGTTGCGCCCGGAACGCGACTGCAGTTTGAGCGGCTCGGATACTTTTGCGTGGATATCGATTCCACGCCCGGTCATCCGGTCTTCAACCGGACGGTCGCGCTGAAGGATACGTGGGCCAAGATCGAGAAACGGGGCACTCCGAAGAAATGATCATTCTCGGAATAGGAGGCCTGCTGGGCGACGCGGCGGCCGCAATACTGAAAGACGGCGAGCTGCTCGCGGCGGTCGAAGAATCCAAGCTGGTGCGGCGGCGGACGCACTGGGGCGGCCTGGACGAAATGCCGGAGCACGCGATCGCGACGTGTCTGGAACTGGCGAAGGCGACGCCGGAGCAGGTGGACGCGGTGGCGGTGGTCCGGCCGATTCCGGACTCGGATTTTCACCTGAAGCTGCGCGCGCAGTTTCCCAACAGCCGCATCATCGTGGTGGAACATCATCTGGCGCATGCGGCGTCGGCGTACTTCCCTTCCCCGTTCGAGGAAGCCACGGTGCTCACGCTCGATCGCGGCGGCGATTTCCGCTGCGGCTCGCGCTGGCATGCATCGGGCGCGCAGATGTCGCTCGAACACGAGCAGTACCTGCCCGATTCCATCGGCGATCTCTACGGCCGCGTCACCGAGCTGCTGGGTTTCGAAGCCAATGTGGACGAGCACAAGGTGCAGTGGCTCTCGATCGAAGGCGACGAGAGGTTCAAGCCGCTGTTCCTGGAAATTCTCAACGTCTCCGAAGCCGGTCCGCGGCTGGACCGCGGCTTTTTCAGCACGGAGCGGGTGACGGGGGGCGGTTTCGGTTCGCGATTTTTTGAGCGGCTCGGCTTGGCGGACGGACAGGCGATACCGGAAGACTTACGGGCGCACATCGCTGCCGGCGTACAGCGCGGCATGGAAGACGCCGTGATCCAGATGGCGGGCAGGGGGACCAATCTTTGCCTGGCCGGCGGCCTGGGGTTGAATGCGCTGCTGGTCTCCGCGCTGGAGAATCGTTCCGGGTATAAGAACGTCTTCGTGCAACCTGTGGCGGGCAATGCGGGTACGGCGATCGGC
Organism: uncultured Solibacteraceae bacterium; assembly: GCA_963811575.1. Taxonomy (GTDB): domain Bacteria; phylum Acidobacteriota; class Terriglobia; order Bryobacterales; family Bryobacteraceae; genus Solibacter. The sequence goes on from CAWERY010000001.1 coordinate 140,808, forward strand.
GCGGTGCTGGAAGCGTGGCACGGAGTTTACCGGCGCGAACCACGTTCGCCGATGAGTACGCTGAGCCTGGGGCCGGGCTTCGCCGCCGCGGAGATCAAGCGCGTGCTGGAGAATTGCAAGCTCCGCTTCCAGTACATGGTGACCACGGACGAGGTGGTGGAAACCGCGGTGGCGCAGCTCAACGATCACAAGATCGTGGCGTGGATGCACGGCCGCATGGAATTCGGCGCGCGTGCGCTGGGGAATCGCAGCATTCTGGCGTCGCCGCTCAATCCTTATTCCACGGAGAACCTGAATATCTTCATCAAGCACCGCGAACCTTTCCGCAAGTTCGCGGCGTCGGTGCCGGCCGAGTTGTGCTCGGAATATTTCGAAGTAGGCCCGAACGCCCGCTATCTGGCGACGGTGGGGCGCGTCCGGCCCGCGTACCGGGAGCAGTTCGCCGCCGCTACGCTGGCGGATGACCTGGTGCGCGTGCACACCGTGGATCGCGAGGAAAACCCGCTGTACTGGAAGCTGCTGCACGCGGCGGGCAAGGCGACGGGATTGCCGGTGCTCCACAACACGAGCTTCAATCTATTCGGCGAGCCGCTGGTCTGCACGCCGCGCGACGCCGTGCGCAGCTTTTATTCCTCCGGCATCGACGCGATGTTCGTCGGGCAACTTCTTCCTGCAGAAGTAGCTACTGATAATTGACGTTCGAGCGAATCGTGACCCGGTTGGCCACTGCGCCAAAATCGAGGCCCGTGGCGGTGAAGACGGCCGGCGTCGAAAAGGACGTGAGCTGGACATTTCCACCGGCAGAGGGTATCGCGAGCAGGACGGAGGAGGGGACGGTAAACGTTCCATCCGTCGTGCGAGCCTGACACACGAAAGTATTGAACAAGGTGTTGGTGCCGCTGCCGCCTTGAATCTGCACGTATCCATTGGGGTCTCCGCCGGTCCAGGTGAGGGTGTATCCCTGCGATCGGTTTACGGCCGCGAGATTGTTGCCGGCAGGCCGATTGGTCCACGTGAAAGGCAGAATGCTGAAAGGTGCGGTGAAGCTCGCGATATCGGCGCCGCCCGGCCCGGTGAGCGAGAAGGCGCCGGTGTCCAGAAAGTTTCCGGCGGTGGTATCGCCGAGCGTGGCGAGGTACTGTGTGCCTGATTTGGCGATGGTACGGGTGGTTCCCGCCGGGTCCTTTCAGACTCAAGGCGGGGCCGGCATCCAGGGCCGAAAGCAGAGGCGGAGTCGAGCCCGATGGACTTCCTGGGACCACGACGCAGGAACCGAACGGCGGGCCGTCAGAGGCCGCGTTGACTTCCGCGAGCGAAGCCCCGATTTTGAAGGCGTTGATCTCCGCGGCATCGGAATTGGGTGTATCGAGCGGAGTCTGCGTCGGCGGAGTCAGGGTGCGGTTGAAAGAGGCCACCAGAATGCGCGGCTGCGACGCACCGGTCGCGCTTACCGGATATTTGTTGAAGGACGGAACGCAAGCGCGTCCGCTGGGGGCGATCGCCATCGTGGAGTAGTTGCTGACCTGATTGTTGATGCGGACGGCCAATGGGACGAGGCAGCCGGTGAGATTATCCGGCACCACGAAAGCGATCTGGTCTTCGCCCACGCAACAGCCGGACCGGCCGCGGTAAACCACGGTAGCGGAAACTCCGCCGACGAATACCTGCACGGGCAGATTCGCCATGTCGCCGGGGAGCGCCCCGGCAGCCTCGTCGCCCGTGACTGGACCGAGCCCGGTGCCCCAAATGATCAGACGTTTCGCCGGGATTCGCCGCCTTGGATGTCGAGACCAGGCTATAGTCGGCGAAAGTGACAATGCCCGGGCCGGTGCCGTTCTGCGGGACCGTGTACACGCCGAAATTATTCTGCAGGACGGTGATCGGCGAAGGGCCGCCGGCTTGGCCGTTATAGGTCACGGTGATGGTTCCGTTGCCTGGGGGCGTACCGGAAGGCAGGAGTCCGGCGATCTGGTTGGCGGACGTGTAGTACAACAACAAATTCACGTTCTTGCCGCTGACGGTCATTTGAGCGGAGGTTCCGCTGAGCGTGGCGGGCCAAGGGTAGCCTGGCGCCAGCGTCAGAGTGTCGGGCCCGAGCGTGCTGCCATAGGCGACGAGGATGGAACCGGGCGCTACGCCGGCGTTAGGCAGTCCGGTAACCGCATTACTCGCGGAGTTGACGACGGAGGTGACGCGCGGGCCGCTGAATGCGACCGGCAATTGCAAGGTCTGGCTATTCTGGCCGCCGACGTTCACCACCACGGGCTGGTTGCCCCCGGGCAAGCCGGCGGGCACCTGAAAAATCACCTGGTCGGTGGCGCCCAGGCCGTTCGGGACCAAGGTCGCGGAGGACACGATCGCATTCTGGCCGCCCACGGTCACCTTGACGGGAGCCGCTACATTGTAGGCTGGCGACGCGGGCACCATTGTGCCGGGCGCGAGAGGCGGGTTGGTTACGCCGAATCCGGTACCAAGCGCCTTGACGAAGTCGCCGGGCTTTGCCGGGTTCGCCGCGGTATATACCGCGCCTGTCGAATCTTGAAAGTTAGCGAGCGTTACGCCATTCACGTTCGTGGTGAAGAGTCCGGGCGCGGTAGATGCGACGGTCGCGCTGAAGGGCGCGGATTGAAGGGTCTGGCCGCCGATCGCTCGCGTCACTTGGACGGTGGCGCCGGTACCGGTCAGATCGATCGGCACATAAAACGCCACGGACGGCGCGGAAACGCTGCGTACGGCAACTGCCTTACCATTGACCAGGACAGAGACTCCGGCGCAGACGGTCGGCACGGGTGCGGGGCAGGTGGTAACGGCGGGATCGCCCAGATTCGAGCCAGCGATATTCACCTGCGCGCCGGGTGCGATCGGGCCGGGGAGCAACGTCCCGGCATTGATCATCCCCGTGATGACGGGGGTTTGGGCGATCACTGATCCGGCGGCGAAGGCATAGAGGGAGGTAAGGAGGACGAAGCATCGCATGGGTGTTATCTTTTGTTCCCCTATCTGAGGTTAGTCGGGAAGTATGATTTCACACTGTATGCGGGCTTGTAAAGTAAACGGACGGTAGCAACGAAGCGTAACTGGAAATTAATCGTGCAAATTTCGCATGTGATTCATGGAACAGCATTAGATGCGGCGGAGGGCGGGAAGTTGCGTGTAACCTACACGGCGTGTAATTCCTCCCCGCTCACGCCGCGTATATTTTTCTCAAAATCGAAACTCGGGACCGCGATGGTTGGGAATTCCAGACGGGCATCTTGCTGATAACCCTTACATTTCCGGTTTTCAGGCAGCGCGCTGCCCCCGTGGCCCCCTTCTTGCTTGAGCTTCAACACCTGCGAATCTAAATGTGAGAGACCGTGCATCCGGTGGGTTTCCGGAATGCGGCGGTAGCTGAAGTTCTGTCCACTACCCTATCCCCGACCCGGATTAGGGCCACCTTCCTGACGGGTCGCGCGGGCACCATAACAACCAGAACCGTTTGTCGATCGCTCCCGGTCGGGGACCGGCCGCCGGGTTGTTGTGGGCAGTGATTTCAAGTGTGCCACCCAGGCAATGAACAGGACTAAGACGTTGAAATCGATAACCCAATCGCTATCCAACAAGGCAGCGGAGTTTGTCATACTCCCGCCCATCGGCGCCTTCATTCCCAGAGTGTTTCAAACGGTGGAAAACAGCGATCGTTTGCATGGCGAATTACTCTCTTCCACGCAGCGGTTCCGCGGAGCAATCTATCTGCAGGACGGAGCAGTCCGTGAGCAGCAGTTGACGGCCGATGGGCGTCACGCGCTGCCGGTAGACGAGGAGAGCTGGCACGTGGTGACGCTCGATGAAGCGGGAAAGATCTGCGCCTGTCTTCGCGTACATCAACAGCTGGGAGTTCAGAGTTTTGACGATCTGCCGGTTTCCCGGGCATCCATCAGTCAATGCCCTTCGTGGGGGTCTAAGATTCGCCAGGCCGTGGAAAGCGAAATCCACGGGGCTCACACTGCCGGCCTGCGTTTTGGCGATGTGGGCGGCTGGGCGATCGCTCCGGAACGCCGCCGCACGCTGGAACCGCTGCGCACGATACTTGCGGGATATAGCGTGATGCAACTGCTCGGCGGCGTGGTGGGAATCGCCACCGCCACCTGCAAACACGGCTCCGCACAGATCCTGCGTAAATTAGGCCTCCGGCCGCTCGAGGCGGATGGAGAGACGATCCCCGGCTACTACGACCATCACTACGATTCGGAGATGGAGGTATTGCGCTTCGATTCCCGGCATCCGAATCCGCGGTACCGGACGTGGATCGCGGAACTCTGCGATCTGCTTTCGCAGGCGCCGGTGGTGTGCGCTGGAGTTCGCAGGCACGGTCCCCAAAATGCGATGGCCAGACCGTGGCATCCAGCACCATTCTCCGCGCCCCAGCCCGCAGGCGGCAGGTTAACATTGTAAATAGCTTGGCGATGTTCTGACTCTCGTATTGGGACGTCCCTCCGAGTGCGTTCGGCGTTGCTTCAGGCGCATCTGGGTCTTCCGATGAAAGAGAACACGAACTCAAGCCCTGAGTGCAACTCCTGGGAGCTCGCGGTGCTGGCGGCTCTAGGCGATGCGATCATTGTGGTCAGCACGAGCGGCCGCATCGAATTCATGAACAACGCGGCGGAGCGGCTCACCGGAATCGCCGCCGGCAACGCCTTTGGACGGCTGCTGGGGGAAGTGCTCCGGCTGGCGCCCGAGTACGGAGACGAGCTGCGCGGCGACCTGGTGGAACTCGCCATCCTGAAAGGCTCCAGCATCTCTCTCGGACGGAAGTTGATTCTTCGTACGGCAACCTCGGAGCAACTCGCGGTGGAAGGGGAGATCGCACCCTTCGAATTCGAGGGCTGCCCGCCGGGAGCCGTGATCACGTTTCGCGATGTGACGGAACGCAACCGTCATGAGATGGCGCACTCTCAAGATCAGAAGGTGCGGGCGGTGGCGCAGCTAGCCGGCTTCATCGCACATGATCTAAACAACGCCCTGACCTTGATTTTGGGCCACACCGACAATCTGCTGCGGCGGGTACCGCCCGGGGATCCCTCGCGCCTCGCGGTGGAAGCCATCAAGAACGCCGGCGACATGGCGGCCAAGGTAAGCGACCAGCTCCGCCTGTTGAGCCGGAAAGAAACCCTATTGCCCGCAATCGTTAATCTCAATCGAGTAATCGAGAATTTCACCGCCGAGCTGCAGGCCGCCGCGGGTCCGGATATTACGATCACGCGCAACCTTGCCGAGGGACTCGGGGACATGCGCGCCGGCCTGCCGCAGTTGCGTGACATGCTAGCCAATCTGGTGAGCCATGCGTGCTATTCGCTGCCGCGGGGAGGACGCATCCATATGGAAACCGCGGACGTCGATATCGCGGGCGAAGAACGCGCGGGCCGGACCCGACGATTCATCCGCCTGCGATTCCACTATTCGGGACCCGGCATGATACGCGAGGACGCCAGCCGAATCTTCGAGCCCCGCTTTCACGCAACCGGCGATACGCAGGACCTGGGAATCTTCATGGTGATGGGTGCGGTCTCTGACGCCGGGGGACAGATCACGGCCCACGTGCAGCCGGCGGAGGCCACTACTTTGGAGATTCTACTGCCGCGCCTGCAGGCGCCGCACCCGATCTTCGCGGATCCACCCGCGGAAGGCGAGCCCCCGAAGGCGACGATACTGCTGGTGGAGGACGATGCCGATGTTCGCGCACTGCTCTCTACTTATTTCGACCGCAGCGGTTATCATCTGCTGGAGGCGCAGAATGGCGAGGAAGCGCTCAAGGTCAGCGAACTGTACGAAGGGACGATCGACCTGCTGATCACGGATATGATGATGCCGGTGATGAGCGGACCGCATCTGGTGCATGCGATATCGGTGGACCGGCCGGAAACCCGCGCGCTGATGATTTCCGGCCGGCCGCCCGACCATACGACGTTAGAGGATCTGAAAACCCAGCGTGTGCACTTCCTGCAGAAGCCTTTTCGCAGCGCCGAACTGCTGCGCCGGGTAGAACAGATCCTCGCCGAATCCCGCCCGAAAACAAACTAGCGTTTCAATACGGCATTCCGGGAATCGGGGCGATTACCGGAGTCAGTTTGCCCCAGCCCTGATCCTTCGCCGATTTCATATCCTTCATCAACTGCTCCGGAAGCGTAGACTTCAGTTGGGGCCTGCCCGCCTGGTTGGCCAGGATCCAGGAAACGGCCGCCACGGTCTTGGAGACGGTCTGCATTTCCTTGTAGTCGATTTTATCCGGCGTATCGGTTGCACGGTGATAATCGGGGTGCAGCCCGGTGGTGAAGAAAGCGATCGGGATGCCCATCTTGGCGAAATTGTAATGGTCGCTGCGGTAGAAAATGCGCTGCCCGCGAGGTTGCGGTCCCAGGTTATCGTGCGTGGCGTCGGGAGCGGTGGCATCGTAGAAGTGGTTCAGGTCCAACTTCTGGTAGCCGCTATTCACGGTTTCGATGGTCTTCTCCAAATCGTCGCTGCTGATGTTGGGGCCGACCACCAGGATTTCGCCGGGCTTGACCAGCACGTGTGTGGGATCGGAATCGGTAAAGCCCGGGCCTTTGGTCCGGCCGATCATATCCATGTTGAGGTCCGCGACTACTTTCGTGATGTCCACGGGCGGATATTCGTTGAAGTACTGTGAGCCCCACAGGCCCTTCTCTTCACCTGCCATCCAGAGGAAGATGATGCTGCGTTTTGGCCGCATCCCTTTGGCGGCGCCCTCGGCGTAGGCGCGCGCGATAGCCAGCAAGCCTGTGGAACCGGAGCCATCATCATCGGCTCCATTGTTGACGTTGTGGCCATCAGGCAGTGGCGCGGCCAGGCCGATGTGATCGAGGTGCGCGCTCATCACGACGTACTCGTTCTTCAGGACGGGGTCGCCGCCTTCCAAAATGCCGACCACGTTTTCACCGTGTCCCTGAATGGTGGTCACCGCGATCTTCACTTTCAGCTTTTTCTCTGCGTTGAGCTCAAAGCCATCCTGCTTGGCATTGGTTCCGGCGGCATAGAAGATCTGCTGTGCGCTGGATTTTTCGCCCTGGAAAATTGCGTTGGTCAGCGAGAGCCCGGCTTGGATGGCGGGCAGGCTGGCGCAGGCCGGCTTCTGCTGCAGCATCGGCACCTGGTAGTTGGGGCCGTTGAGACCCGCGCCTCGTCCGCCGCCGCCACCGAATCCGCCGAGCGCCGCGTTGGGGTTAGCCAGCGCGCTCAATTGCTGGAAATTCGCGATGGTGACAACGGCCAATGCGCCGTGCTGTGCGCCGTACTGTTCCGGGGTGAGGAAATCCGTGCACGCTGTTCCCAGAGGATTCGCTGTCGGGTCCGGCACGTTGGCAGGGGCCCCGGCGGCCGGAGGCGCACCGGCGGCGGGGGCGGCGCCATCGGCCGCCGCGGCACCGCGTCCGCCGCGTCCACCGCGCCCGGCTGCCGCCTGTTGCGCGGCGATCTCCGCGGGCAGACCGGCGACCACGATGATTTTTCCCGCGACATCCAAACCCTCATAAGGGTTGATCTTGGTCTTATTGATGACGTAGCCATTGCCCGCGAAGACCATGCTGCCGGTAACGTCTACGGCTTCCAGGGGCGGCGCGCCGCGGCCTCCAGCCAGCGCCGACCAATCCTTGCTATAGGCGAAATCGGTTGTCTGCGGACCGGCGGGCGCATTGCCTCCACGCGCCCCCGCGCCGGGCGCGGTTGCATCCCCGCCGCCCGCTCCCCGTGCGCCGCGGCCGCCGCCGCGCCCGGCCGGCGCGGTCAGCGTGACCTTGCTATCGTCCGCCGCCACTGATTTGCTCACCATCTCCATCGGCATCATGTATGGCTGCAAAGGCCCGTTTGTATTGGCCGTGCTGCCGCCCGGCTTGAGTCCCCACTCCGCCAGGTGGCTGGCGATGTAGAGCGCGGCAGTATCGAAACCGCGCGAGGGCAGGTTGCGGCCTTCGAGCTGATCGGAAGCCAGGAAATAGAGGTAGACCTTCAGTTCGTTTTCGCTGATCGATTCCATATTGCCATAAGAGGCTCCCGCGGCCTCTGATTTCGCCATTTTTGGCTTGGCTTGCGGGGCGGATTTCGCGGACCGTACGGTGACCAACACGGTGAACGAAAGAACTGCAAACAGAGAACTGCTGATGAGGATTCGGCGCATAGACCCTTCAGGGATATTCAGAGTATACCGAAGCGGCGCTGGGCCGCGGGTTACTGAGAAATGGCCGGGCGCTTCTTGCCGAATCCCGTGGCCTGTTCGAAGGCGTGCACCAGTTGCAACACGGCGAAGTCCTGATTTCTGCGGCCCACGATCTGCACGCCCACCGGGAGCCCTTCCGGGGTAAAGCCGCCCGGCACCGAAGCCGCCGGATTCCCGGTGACCGAGATATACCAGCAGGATTTCATCCAGTCGATGTAGTTATCGAAATTCATTCCCGCGATCTGAGTGGGGTAGGGCGTGTCGATGTCGAATGGCGGCAGTTGGGTGGTGGGCAGAATGAAGTACTCGTAGCGTTCCAGGAAGGTTTGAAAGCGCCGCCATACCTGGGTGTGGGCCGCCTCCGCGCGCGCCACGTCCGCGCCGGACAAGCGTAGACCTTCCTCGATCTCGCCCTTCAGCGTGTCCTTGAATGCGTCTGGATGTTCACGGAGGCGGGCGCCGTAAGCTGGCCGCCGAACCCCAGGCGCGCAGTACGCGAAACGCAGTCTCCACGCCGGTGAAATCCGGCTCCGCCTGCTCGACGATACACCCGAGAGATTCGAAGGTCTTCCGATGCCCATCCACAACGCTACGCACACGCGAGTCAAACGGCGCGCCTCCAAGACTCTTGAACCAGGCCACCCGTGCGCCCCGAAAGTTCCGGTCGAGAGGACGCGCCAAAAACGCTCCTGATTCGCCGAGCGAAAGGGGCGCTAGCGGGTCGGGTCCCGCGAGGGTACTCAGCACGAGGGCAAGATCTGCCGCGGACCTTCCCATACAGCCGGAGGTAGAAAGGGTGGCCCAGCCCAGGGGCGCACCGGGATTGGGCACGCGGCCGGTGGAAGGGCGCAGGCCGACGATATTGCAGAATGCCGCCGGATTGCGCAAGGACCCGCCCATATCGGAGCCATCCGCGACCGGCACCATGCCGCAGGCAAGAGCGACGGCCGCACCGCCGGAAGAGCCTCCGCAGGTCTTGGCCAGGTCGTACGGATTGTGCGTCGCTCCGAAGACGGTGTTGAAGGTCTGCGAGCCGGCGCCGAATTCCGGCGTGTTGGTTTTGCCGAGTGTAATCGCGCCCGCCCGCTGCAGCCGCTCGACAACCAGATCATTGACCGCGGGAACATTTTCACGGTAGAGCGGCGATCCAAAGGTGGTGCGGATGCCGCGCGTTTCCAGCAAATCTTATGTGCGCCACTGGCAGGCCGTGTAAGCGGTCCCAACGGCTGCTTGCGAGCCTGCATCTCATCGGCCTTCGCGGCGGCCTGGGCAGCCATTTCCGGCACCAGAGTCACGATGGCGTTGACCTTTGGATTGACTCGTTCGATTTGCTTCAGGTGTGCGGCCAGCGCTTCCCGCGCCGATAGCTGCTTAGTCCGGATCAGGCGCGCCATCTCCACTGTGCTCAGGAAACAGAGGGAAGACGCTGCCGCCTGCGCCTCCAATGCGCGTGCGAAGAGGGTCGATGCAGTCAGCCCGAGCAGAGCTTCACGGCGAGTTGGATGATCCTGGAACATGGGTGAGAGTCTAACATGCGATGCGCATGCGGGTTACCACCCTTGGAACGTGCCGGAGTAGAATGGCTCGCATGCTTCATCGACGCGAGTTTCTGGGTGCGGCCGCGGCGGCCGCGGCGCTTTCCGGTTTGCGCGCGCAGGCTCCTTCGTGGCCTTCGCCCGTTCTGGACCTCCACCTCCATATGCGGCCACAGATTGAATCCAACATCGCCCACATGGAGGGCTGCGGCGTCACGAAGGCGAATCTGCTCTCACGGGCCGGCGCGGCCGCACAGATTCATGCCGCGCAGGAGAAATATCCGGGACGCTTTGTCTGGTTCGCCAGCACCGATATCACGAAACCCGAGGCCGAAGCGATTCTTACGCAGGCGGTGAAGGAGGGCGCGGGCGGCCTGGGCGAAATCAAGTTCCATGTGGAAGCCGCGGGCCCCGAACTCCGCCGCATGTATGCGCTCGCCGCGGAGCTGAACGTGCCGATCCAGATTCATTTCCAGGAAGTGCCGCACACTCCAACCGAGGGGGTGTTCAGCACGGGCTTCAAGAACTTTGAAGCCATGTTGAAGGCGTACCCGAAGACGCGCTTCCTCGGCCATGCCGACGCCTTTTGGGCGAACGTAAGCGCCGATTACGCCAACGATGCCGCCTATCCGTCCGGCCCCATAAAGCGCGGCGGCATTACCGACAAACTACTCTCCGACTATCCCAATCTCTTCGGCGATCTCTCTGCCAATTCCGGCAATAATGCCCTCTCGCGCGATCCGGAATTTACCAGTTCCTTCCTGGCGCGACACCAGGACAAGTTGATCTTCGGCAGCGATTGCAGCTGCTCCGATGGCAAAGGCGGCGGCATCTCGCAGGCCAACAATCCGGCCGCCAACCGGCTCGCCGGAAAATGCGTCGCACGGGAAACGCTCTCGGTGCTCCAGAAATCCGCGTCCGCGGCCGTCTTCCGCAAACTCGCCTGGGAAAACGCGCACAAACTGTTGCACCTGACGGCGTAATTAGTAAGTGGACCAAACGCCCGGCGTCAGTACCTCGAGCAGGTGGCCGTCCGGATCGCGGAAGTAGATGCTGCGTCCGCCGCGCGGCCATTCCATCGCGCTCTCCAGCGCCACGCCATGTTCCTGCAAATGCGCCGCCCACTGCGCCAGCTCCGCGGCATCGATCGCGAAGCCAACGTGCAGCCGCCCATCGCCATCGTGAGGAGGGATGACGCCGCCGGGCAGCACCTTCGGCGCGGCCGATTTCCCGCGCACGAAAAGCAGCAGCATGGTTTTTGCACCGGCGTCGTAGGCGCAGAAATGCTCGTCGCCGGCCACTGGCGTCAGCCCCATCACATGTTCATAGAAGTGCCGGGAGCGCGCCAGATCTTCCACATGCAGGCAGGTCTCCTTCACACCGTTGAGCACAGGCATCGTTTTCCTTCACTCCTATTCGAATAATATAAGAGAGCCATGTTCGCGTACACCCGCCGGGAACTGCTCGGCTTACTCGGGTCTGCGAGTGCCACCGCGCTCGCCGCAGGCCGACCCCAACCTAACATCCTCTACATGATGGCGGATGACCACGCCGCCCACGCCATTTCCGCCTACGGCAGCCGCATCAATAAGACGCCGAACATCGACCGGATCGCCACCGGCGGCGTGCGCTTGACCAACTGCTTCTGCACCAACTCCATTTGCACTCCGAGCCGCGCCGCCATCCTCACCGGCCAGTACAGCCACAAGAATGGCGTATACACGCTGAATGATGCGATCGACCCGGCGCGCAATCACGTCGCTAAGGAACTCCAGCGCAGCGGATATCAGACCGCGATGATCGGCAAATGGCACCTGGCGAGCGACCCCACGGGCTTCGACTACTGGAACATTCTGCCCGGGCAGGGCGTTTACTACGACCCGGTCTTCATCAATCAGGGCGGACGCAAGAAATACACCGGATATTGCACGGACCTGATCGGCGATTTCACGATCGATTGGCTCAAGCAGCGCGATAAGAAAAAGCCCTTCTTCGCGATGTGCCACCACAAGGCGCCGCACCGGCCCTGGCAGCCCGGCCCCAAGTACAAGGATCTTTTCAACGGCGAGACTATCCCGGAACCCGACAACCTCTACGACCACTATGAAGGCCGTGCGCGCTCCGTGGCAGCCGTCACCATGAAGGTGGGCGAGGATATGCTCACGACGGACGTCAAGCAGGATTTCCCGCCGGACCTCAAAGGCGATGCGCTCCGCAAGTGGGCCTACCAGATCTACATCAAGGATTACCTGCGCTGCATTCAGAGCGTGGACGACGCGGTGGGGCGCACGCTGGATTTCCTCGATTCGGAAGGGCTCGCCTCCAACACCATCGTCATCTATACTTCAGACCAGGGATTCTTCCTTGGGGATCATGGCTGGTTCGATAAGCGCCTGATGTACGAGGAGTCTCTGCGCATGCCATTCCTGATGCGCTACCCCGGGGCAATTCGTCCGCACACCGTCAATCGCGACATGGTGCTGAATATCGATTTCGCGCCGATGTTCCTGGATTATGCGGGGGCGCGCGCTCCGGCCGAAATGCAGGGCCGCAGTTTCCGCGGCAACCTGGAAGGCCACACGCCGCACGATTGGCGCAAGGCGATGTACTACCGGTATTGGATGCACAACACCAACGATCACCACGTACCGGCGCATTACGGCGTGCGCAATGAGCGTTGGAAACTGATCTACTACTACGGCAAGCCGCTCGGCATGAAGGGCGCCAACCCACCCGACACTACGCCCGATTGGGAGCTCTTCGACGTGCGCAGCGATCCGCGCGAAATGCACAATCTCTACCCCGACCCCAAGTACGCCAAAGTGGTCGCGGAAATGAAATTGCTGCTGGATAAACTGCAACGCGAGTCGGGCGACACGCCGGTCACCGTTTGACTTCGCCCACGGTGCGGGATACCATGCGTCCTCGTACCCACATGAATCGGTATCTTCTTAAAAGCGCCATCGTCGCCGCTCTCGGCGGATTGCTGTTCGGCTTCGATACGGTGGTGATTTCGGGCGCCACCAGCACGTTGACCGATGTTTATCACCTGACGCCCATGCTGTTGGGCTTCACGGTTGCGAGCGCGCTGCTGGGCACCGTGCTCGGCTCCATGTTCGCGGCCGCGCCCAGCGACCGTTACGGCCGGCGGCAATGTCTGCAGGCACTGGCGGTGCTGTACGTGGTCACAGCGATTGGCTGCGCGGTTGCCTGGGACTGGCCCTCCTTCGTGGCATTCCGCTTTATCGGCGGACTGGCCATCGGCGGCTCTTCGGTGATCGGCCCGATGTACATCGCCGAGATTGCGCCTGCCGCAAAACGAGGCCGCCTGGTCGGCCTGTTCCAATTCAATATCGTCGCCGGAATTCTGATCGCCTACCTGTCGAATTATTTCGTCGGCACGTTGGCGCTCGGGCCCGAGGAGTGGCGCTGGAAACTCGGCGTCGCGGCGCTTCCCGCCGTGCTATTCTTCGTGACGCTGTTCGGCATTCCGCAAAGCCCGCGCTGGCTCATCCGCCGCGGCGCCATCGAGGAAGCGCGCGAGATTTTCCGCCGCATCGGCGAGGCCGACGCGGACCGCGAAGTGGCCGACGTGGTGCGCTCCGTCAAATCGGAAGACCGTACCAAGGCGGAGCCGCTCTTCCAGCACAAATACCGGCGCCCGATTTTTCTCGCCATCGCCATCGGCTTCTTCAACCAGCTCTCCGGCATCAACGCAATCCTGTACTACCTCAACGACATCTTCAAGAGCGCCGGCTTCGACAAGGTATCGAGCGACCTGCAGGCTGTCGCGATCGGCGGCACCAACCTATTGTTCACGATGATCGCGATGAGCGTAATCGACCGGCTCGGCCGGAAGAAACTGCTGCTGACCGGCGCCGCGGGCACGGCCGTTTGCCTTTGCGGCGTCGCGGTCATCTTTTTCACAGGGAAGGGCGAGCACCTTTTGGTCTGGCTGCTGATCGGCTTCATCGGCTTCTTCGCGTTTTCGCAAGGCGCCGTGATCTGGGTTTATTTGAGCGAGGTCTTTCCGAACCTGGTACGGGCGAAGGGCCAGAGCCTGGGCAGCTTCACGCACTGGATCATGAACGCCATCATCGCGTTCACCTTCCCGTTAGTGGCGTCCCTCTCCCGCCCCGCGCCATTTGTCTTCTTTGCCGCGATGACCGTAGTGCAGTTTCTTGTGGTGCTCTTCCTCTTCCCGGAGACGGCCGGCATCTCGCTCGAAGATATGGAGAAGCGGCTGGACGCCTCAAGCCACACTGCTGTCAGCGGGACTTGACCCGCCTTACTTCCGCAAGAGTTCCATTTCGAGCGAGATTTGGACCTCTTCCCCAACCAGCACGCCGCCGGTCTCGAGGGCCGCATTCCACACCAGGCCAAAATCCGTGCGATTGATCTTCGTTGTGGCCGACACGCCGGATTTCACGTTTCCCCATGGATCCTTGGCTTCGGGAGCGGGGCCTTCCACTTCCAGAACCACCGGCTTGGTGACCCCATGCAAGGTCAAGTCGCCCGTCACCTTCCATTCGCCGTCCGACACCTTCTGGACCTTGGTGGAAACGAACGTCATGGTAGGGTAGGTCGCCGCATCGAAGAAGTCGGCGCTCTTCAGGTGGGTGTCGCGCTGATCGTCGCGCGTGTGGATCGTACTCACGTCTACGGTCGCCTCCACCTTCGAGTTCGCCGGATTTTCCGGGTCGTAGACCACGGTGCCGGCGACTCCGGAGAATTCGCCCCGAACGTTCGCCACCATCAGGTGCCGCACTTTGAACCCCGCCGTCGAATGCGCCGGGTCGATTGTATAAGTAATTTGGCTCATGTGTGTGTTCCCTCTCTTTGTGAATAGAATTCGTTGACAACAAGTACTCTAGCTGCAAAATCACCGCCTACCCGGCGGAACGCACTTCTTCCAACAATGCGATCAATTCCACAAGCCGCTCCGGCTTTACATGGCGCATTGCTTTTCGATGCAGCGCCTCGATCGGACGATCCAAATCATTGACCAGTTCCAGGCCGGCCTTGGTCAACCGGTGCGTCACAAAACGACGGTCTTCCTTGGCGCGATCGCGGGTGAGGAGGCCGCGCCGCTCCAACCTGTCCATCAACCGGGTGATATCCGGATCCCGCGTCACCATGCGATTGCCGACATCCTTGCAGGAGACGCCCGTTTCGCCGGCGCCCCTCAAGATGCGGAGAACGTTGTACTGCGTGGCCGAGAGCGCAAAGGGCTTCAATACATCCATCAGTGACTGCATCAGGACATCCGCCGTACGCACGATATTCAGCGTCACCTCTTCTTCCAATAGACGAATTGCCTTGGTCTGGTGAATCTCCTGTTGCAACTTTCCGGGCACAAAACCATAATACTCGTTGTCAACGACTATTGTCAATGCAAAGTTTCGCTCATGTTACGATCTGCACGTGCTTCGCATCCTCGTGGTGGAAGACGATCCGCGCACCGCCGAATCCATCAGGCTTTACCTGGAGCACGACGGTTTCGAAGCGCGGCTGGCCTCTGACGGGCTCGCCGCCCTGGAACTATGCCGCACCACGGCCCCCGATCTGGTGATTCTCGATCGCATGCTTCCCCTGCTCGACGGCGGGGAAGTCTGCCGCCGCCTGCGCGCCTCCGGCAACATCCCGATCATCATGCTGACCGCGCGCACCACGGAAGGCGACAAGCTCGAAGGTCTGCGTGCGGGGGCCGACGATTACGTAACCAAGCCGTTCAGTCCGCGCGAACTCGTGGCTCGCGTGCATGCCGTGCTGCGCCGCGCCATTCCGGTGCGATCGCTTCAATTCGGGGCGCTCACGCTAGACCTCGAACGGGCCACACTGCGGAAGGACGGCGAGCCGGTCGCGCTGACCACTACCGAATTCAAGCTTCTCGAAACGCTTTGCCGCGCCCCCGGCCGCATCTTTTCCCGCGCCGAACTTCTCGAGCGAATTTTCGGCTGGGACTACGCCGGAACCGAACGCACGGTGGACGTCCACATCGCCAATCTGCGCCGTAAGATCGAGAGCAATCCCGCCCAACCCACACTCATTGCCACCGCATTCGGCGCCGGCTATAAGTGGATCGGCGAGCCTTCATGAACATCAGCCTGCGGCTTCGCTTTCTGCTTGCCACGATGGCCATCGCCGGGGCTGCGGTAGCCGGAATCGGCCTCTTCTCCAGCCGAATTACACTCAGCGAAATCGAGCGCGTGACGTCCTCCACACGGCGGGGCGATATCGCGACGCAGGGGTTCCGCGCGCCGCTGCTCGAATACTGGAATCAGCACCATGCGTGGACAGGCGCGGAATCCACTTTGCAGCGGCTCTCCGCGGGCTCCTACAACCTGCTCCTCCTCGCTGATCACGGAGGTGTTCTCGCCGCGTGGCCCCGCGCGTTCGCCTCCGCGCAAATCACTCGCCGTCCCGATGAATCCATCGAAATCGACACTCAATCGGCCGGCGAGAATCGCCGTATGGTGCTGCGCAACCCGGCGCGCGTCACACTCCCCGGCGCCACGCTGTACATCCTGCCCTTTGGAATCGCCGGGCGCCGACCCTTCTCAGCTTCAGATTGTGAGGACGGTGAATCGCTCGCTGTTGCTCGCGGTCCTGCTCGCGTTCGCGGCCGCGTTGATTGCCGCCCTGCTTCTGTCGCGCTATATTCTTCGGCCGATACGCGCACTCACCGCCGCCGCGGGCGAAATCGCCGAGGGCCGCTTCGATCGCCGCGTCGCGTCCCAGGGGCGCGATGAAATCGGCCGCCTCGCAGACACCTTCAACACCATGGCCGACCGCCTCGCCCGTACGGAGCAACTACGGCGCAACATGGTTGGCGATATCTCCCACGAGCTTCGTACTCCGCTCACCCGCATGCAGTGCCAGATCGAGGCGATTCAGGATGGGCTCGCGCCTTCCAACAGCGACGCTCTGGTCCAACTCCATGACCAGATCCTTCAACTCGACCAGCTGGTCGATGATCTGCAGGACCTCTCGCTATCCGACGCCGGCCAGCTCAAACTTACGCCCGTTCCGGTGCGACTCGACGCACTCATCGCGGACGTCGCCTCCGGCCGGCAGATCGAAGTGGAGTTCGCTCCCAATCTTCCGCCGGTGCTGGCCGACCAGCGGCGTGTTCGCCAGGTCCTGGAGAATCTCATCTCCAATGCGCTGCGCTACTCGCCAGAAGGCGTGCCGATTCGGATCACCGCCATCGCACGTCCGGGCGAGATCGAGGTCTGCGTACAGGATCGCGGGCCGGGCATTCCGCAGGAGCATCTCGCGCTGGTCTTCGAACGTTTCCACCGCGTGGACGATTCGCGAGCCCGCGCTACCGGGGGAACAGGCCTGGGCCTGGCGATCGTGAAACATCTTGTCCAAGCCCATGGCGGCCGCGTTCGCGCCGAAAGCAAGCCCGGTGAAGGCGCAGCGCTCATCTTCACCCTGCCCACCATGGCGTGATGCGGCGAGCCTTAACACCTTCTTAACACGACCCTGTTATCTTCCATGCCATGCGACTTTCCGCCATCTTCTTCCTCGCCGTCACCGCCTCGGTTGCGCAAGAGGCCAAGCTCGACGACTATCTGACCCGGCTCACGGGCTTCGGCTTTTCCGGCGTTGCGCTAATTGCCAAAGGCGACAAGATCCTGCTCGACAAAGGCTACGGGCTCGCAGACCGTAAGCACGCCATTCCGATGACTGCGGAAAGCGTCATTTCGATCGGGTCGATCACCAAACAGTTCACCGCCGCCGCCATTCTCAAACTCGAAATGCAGGGTAAGTTGAAAACCAGCGATACGATCGACAGATTTTTTCCCAACGCTCCCGCCGACAAAAAATCGATTACGCTGCACCAGCTCCTCACCCACACGGCGGGCTTGCGCTCCGACTATGCCGAGTCCGATTACGAACCTTATGGGCGCGACGTCTACATGCAGCGGATATTGGACGCGCCTTTGCTCTCTCATCCGGGCGAGGCCTTCCGCTACTCTAACGCCGGCTACAGCATGCTCGCGGCGATCGTGGAGATCGTCTCCGGCCAGCCCTATGAGCGTTATCTGTACGAGCATCTATGGCGGCCCGCGGGGATGGTCATGACCGGCTATCGGCTTCCCAAGTGGCCCGAAGGCGCGGTGCCCCGCGGCTACCTGGGGGAAAGCGAATGGGGTACGATTTTGGAACGCTCCTGGGCGCCCGACGGACCCTGGTGGGAGCTGCGGGGCAATGGCGGCATACACTCGACTGCCGCGGATATGTACCGCTGGCACAAGGCGCTCGAAAGCGGGAAGATTCTCTCTAAAGAGGCGAAAGCCAAGTTCGAAACCGGCTACGTCAATGAGGGTCCGATGGGGCAATCGCAGTATGCCTATGGATGGTCCGTCTCGCAAGGTCCCGCCGGCAAGCTGATCGAGCACAATGGCGGGAACCGCGTTTTCTCCTGCGATTTTCTGCGCTACGTGGATGCCGGCATCACCGTGATTGTTTTCTCCAACACCAGCGACATGCCCGCACCCGATTTCAGCCATCCGCTGGCCCGCATCGCCCTAGGCCTGGACTACGCGCAGCCGCCTCAACCCATCATGCTTTCCGCGGCCCGTCTCGCCGCGTATGCCGGAACTTATGCGCTGCCTTCCGGAGCCACCATCACCGTCACCGCTACATACTCCGGGGTCGCGCTTGCCACAGGGGACCAGGAAGTCTGGGGTTTGCTCCAGTCGTCCGGGCGAGGTCCGGCCGGCGAATCAGTGAAGCGATTGAACGAGCGTACCGCCGCCGTGATTGAGGCCGCTTCCCAGGGTGATTTCGCTCCTCTCAAAGCAGCATGGGGAACCCACGTTCCCGCGGGTTTTGAGCAGCGGCAAGCGCAAATGTGGAAACGCCAGCAGGACGAAAACGGCAGGTTTCAGAGTGTCCGCATCCTGGGGACATCGCCTGACGGCCCGGGCCTCGCCACTACCGCCGAGCTCACATTCAAGGATGGCAAGATGTACATGCAGTACATGTGGAATCCCGAAGGCGAGCTCGCCGGCATGCTGATCTCCGACCAGCTCCCGCCCAATCGCTATTCTCCGGAGTCTGCCTCCTCGTTCGTCTCCTTCGCGTCGCCGGGACCTCGCATCAAACGCGTGCAGTTCGGCCTCGACGCGGCGGGCGCTCCCGAGGCCCTTCTTCTGGGCCCCGTCACGGCCCGGAAACTCCAGTAAGGCTAGGCCAGCCCCAGCGTACGAATCTCTTCCGCCAGTTTCGACAGATTGATCGGCTTCTTCAAATAGCCGTCGCACATGCCCTGGTAAGCCTGGCTGACGTTCGCCACGTCGCCAAGCGCCGTCGTCATGATGATCTTCACGCCTTTCGGCGCCGCGCCGGACTGGCGTTCCTGGCTCCGGATCTCCCGGATCGCCGTCTGCCCGTCCATTTCCGGCATCATGATATCCATGCAAATCAGGTCGTATCGCTGTTCGCTTTCGCCCGAGGCGCGAAACGCATCGACCGCCTCCCTGCCATTCACCGCGATGTGGCATTCGCCGTAACGCGAGAGAAATGTCTGTAGCACCAGCCGGCTCGTGAAGTCGTCTTCCACAATAAGGGTTCTCATCTTGCGATTTCCTTGCACTCCTGAATTAATCCACTCAACTCCACTGCGTCCTGAAGCAGCCGGAACTCTTCCCTTGCGCGGCGCAGAAGTTCGTTCGCGCGATCCGAACATCCGGAGAGAAGCTCCGCCTGGAGTTCCACCGCCACGGCATGCAAACTCTCGGCCGAGACTGTAGCCGCCGAACCTTGCAGGGTATGCGCCTGCAGCCTCGCGCCGGTCACCTCCCCTGCTTCGAGCCGCGCCTGGAGATTCTCCAACTGCGCAGTACAGTCGTTTAGAAAGACTTTCATCACCTTGCCGGCAAGTTCGCGATCTTGCATCAGACGCTCCAGCAGCAGATCTTCGTTGAAGACCGCGTTGGCTTCGCCATCTTTCACGGGCTGCCGGGCGCCCGAACCCTGCGTCCACCTCGCCAGCACCTGGGCTAGTGCTTGCAGGCCCACCGGTTTGGAAAGATAGTCATCCGCACCCGCTTCGAGGAATCTTTCGCGATCGCCCGTCATCGCATGAGCCGTGACCACGACAATCGGAATCTGGAAATGGCTGGAGCGGCGGATGCGCCGTGTGGTTTCCGCGCCATCCATGACCGGCATCTGCCAGTCCAGCAGGAGCGTATCGTACGACCCGTGCTCGAGCGCTTCCAAAGCTCCGGCGCCATCTTCCACAATCGTGGCCTCGCATCCTAACCTTTCGAGCTGCGCCCGAATTACAATGCGATTTGTCGAATTATCGTCCGCGACCAATATCCGAAACGGCCGCCCGGCGCGCGCATCCGCCATCGAAGGCCGCAAACTCGGGCTTGCTTTTTCGCCGGCGGCTGCATCGCCGAGTGGCGGAGCGACCGCCGCGACCGGCACCTGGAAGACGGCGGTGAAGTAGAATTGGGAGCCCTTGCCTTGGGTACTTTCCATGCCGATCGTACCGCCCATCATCTCCACCAGTTGTTTGCAGATGGCTAAGCCCAGGCCGGTACCGCCGTACTTGCGGGTTGTGGAGGAATCGGCCTGGACGAAAGGCGAGAACAGCCGTGAAGCCTGTTCTGGAGAAACACCGATGCCTGTATCCGTTATCGCGAAATGAATGGCGGCCTTGCCCTGCGGCAGTCTATCGAGCCCCACTTCCAGAGCCACGCTTCCCCGGTCTGTGAATTTGATCGCGTTAGAGACCAGATTCACCACCACCTGTCGAAGGCGCTGGGGGTCTCCGCGCAAAGCGTCCGGCGTCTCCGGCGCCACAGAACACTCAAAGACAAGCCCCTTGCCCCGCGCCTGTACGCGCAAGCCGGCGATGGCGCTTTCCACCGTGTCGCGAAGCGGAAACTCGATCATCTCGAATTCCACCTTCCGCGCCTCGATCTTCGAGAGATCCAGAATGTCGTCGATTACCGCCAGAAGCGCTTGCCCGCTCGCTTGCGCAACCTCGGAATACCCCTTCTGCAGGGGTGAGAGTTCCGTTTCGTCGAGCAGTTGCAGCATGCCGATCACGCCATTCATCGGGGTACGAATCTCATGACTCATGTTGGCCAGAAAGCTGCTCTTCGCACGGTTCGCTGAATCCGCGGCGCGCATCGCGCGGACCAGTTCCGCCTCGTACTGCCTTTGGTCGGTAATATCCTCCGCAACGCCGGCGATTCTGAATTAGTTCGCCGGCTGCATCGCGAATCGCAAACGCATGGTCCCGGATCCACCGCTCGCTTCCATCCGGTCTGCGTATCCGGTACTTGGACGGTTCGCCGCTACCCTGCAGTTGGTGTTTGAATTCCTCGTGAGCAGCCTTGACATCTTCTTCGTGAATCGCCTCCAGCCAGCTCATCGGATTCTCGATAAAGGCTATCTTGCGTGCGGCCCCAGACAGCCTCGTAGGCTGGATTGATATAGAGCATTTCCGTGCCCTCCGGATTTGTCATCCAGAAGACCTCGCGAACGTTCTCCGCCATTTGCCGGAACTTTTCTTCGCTCTCCCGCACTGCGGATTCACTTCGTTTGCGTTCCGTGATGTCCTGGGTCACGCCTACGTGGCCCTGATACTGGCCGTCAGAAGACCAGCGCGGCTCGCCGTGCGTAGCCATCCATCTCCACTCTCCATCGGCACGACGCGCCCGCGCTTCCGCGTTGAAGGTTTTCTGATCCCGGACGGCCTCCGCAAAGCAATCAACAAATCCCTCTTTATCCTCCGGTTGCATGAGGATTTCCCACTTACCGCCCTCCACCTGGTGATAGGAGGTACCGAAGTATTCCCGGTAGCGCCGATTGACAAATCGCAGTGCCCCGCCGGCGTCGGTTACCCAAATGATGACGGGACAACTGTCCGCCATGATCCGAAACCGCTCCTCGCTCTCGCGCAGCGCCTCTTCCGCCTGCCTGCGTTTCCCTGATGTCGCGAATGATTGCGGAGGCGCCCCATATCTCTCCGCCGGCATCCCTGATCGGAGATAACGAAATGGAGAGATCGATTACCCCGCCATCCTTGCGCTGCCCGGCGGTCTCCAGCCTGAGCGGGCGGCCGGTCCGGATCACGGCCAGCGCGGCCTGGACTTCGCCGCTCCGCTGCGGCGCCGGCAGGATGGACGCGTTGGCGCCGATCATCTCCTGTGCGGTGTAGCCGAACAGCTCTTCCGCCGCCCGGTTCCACGTCACGATCGTCCCGTCCATTTGCTCGACCAGGATCGCGTCCTGCGAAGATTCGATGATCGATGCCAACAAAGCCTTCGTCTGTTCCGCCTGCTTGCGCTCCGATATATCCCGGGCGATCATGGAGACCGCCGTGACCTCTCCAGAGGCGTTCCGCAGAGGATACGCAGTCACCGCTACATCCAGTTTCCGGCCGTCTTTCCGCACGACCTTGCCTTCGTGCTGGGCAATCGCATTGCCTTGTAAGACCTGTTCCGTGACACGATTCAAGTGCGGCTGCCGGCCCTCGGCGACCAACATGCCTACGGGACGCCCGACCACGTCGCCGGCCGAATATCCAAACATGGTCTCCGCCGCCCGGTTCCACGTGAGGATGGTGCCGGCTGGATCATAGGCCGCAATCGCGTCTTCGCAGCATTCCACCATGGCCGCCAGAAACCGGCGCGCTTCGTCTCCCGCCTGGCGTTCGGAAACATCCTGCTTAATCGCGATATAACTGGCAATCTCGCCGCTTTCCGCGCGCACCGGCGCGATCGTCATTTCCTCGGTATATTGAGTGCCGTCTTTGCGTTGGTTGATTAGCCGGTTGTGCCAGACTTGGCCGGACGAAATCGTAGCCCACAATTTTTGATACGTTTCCTCAGGCTGGTGGCCAGACTTGAGCAGGCGCGGGTTTTTGCCGAGCACGTCCTCGCTGCTATAGAACGTCATTTTGCAGAATGCCGGGTTGACGTACTGGATCTCGCCGGCGGCGTTCGTAATGACAATGCCTTCCGCCGCTTGTTCGATCGCCGCCACCAGCTCAGCTTTTTCGATTCTGCCCATAGCTGAGATACTTATCGGCGCTGGCGGCGGATCTTTGAACGCGGTCTAGGGATGGCTGTCCGAACTACCGCTTCGCGCCGCCGTTCCCGCGCGCAGCACCGTGACCGTCGCAGCCGTCCCAGATGGTCACCTTGCCGTTGTAGTCGCCCGCGATCGCCATCTTTGCGTCCGGGGACACCGCCACTTTCGTCAGCAGCGCGTCGTTCGCCGGGCTTGCCCCGCGCGCCTTCCCGTCCGCGCTCCACGCGCGAATCGTTGCATCCCGTCCCACGCTCACGATGCGCCCGTCGGCGGCGAATTGGACACTCAGCACTCCGCCCGGTATCGCGCCATATTGTCCCGGCCCCGCCTTCGGCAGGTGAGCCTTCGACACCGTCGCGATGGGAAATCCGTCGCTCACATTCCAGACGATGATCTGGCCATCTTCGCTGCCCGATGCCAGCAGCGCGCCGTCGCCTCGCCAGCTCAGCGAAGTGATCGAATCCTTGTGGTCGCTCAGCGCACCTACCGTGCCGCCCGTCGCGGCCTCCCACAGAAAGATGCCACCGCTGCGATCTCCGGTCGCCAGGCGCGAACCGTCCGGGCTGAACTCGAGCGCCGTGATCCAATCGGTGTGCTTCTTGATTTCGTATTTCAATTTCCCTTCGGCAACCGAGTAGACCTTAACGATCTTTCCGGGACCGCCAAGCGCCACCAGCCTGCCGTCGGCGGAGACATCGGCCGCCAGCACGAGGTCGCGCTCCTCCCCGATCGTGGCCAGCCGCTTTCCCGTCGCTACGTCGAAGAGCACGACCTTGCCCAGTTGAACGCCGCGTCCGCCGCCCGCCAGCAGGGTCGAACCGTCCCGGCTGAAGCGCAGCACATACGGCACGCCCTCGGGAAACGCCAGTTCCCCGCACGGAGTGCGTTTCTCCAGATCGTAGAGGTAAATCCGTTCATGCCCTGCGACCGCCACCACCGGCGCCCATGGACTGGCTGCCAGTGCCGTCACCGGATGCGCGCGCGCCGGCTCTTTCAGGGCGAGCGCCGCGATGCCCCGAGGCATCGCCGCGGCTTCGGCCGGCTTATTCAAGTCACTGCCGCGATACGCGACCGATGGACCCACCGGGCCCTTCGGCAGCGACATCGCCGTCTCCAGCAGGCCGCCCTGAATCCATTCGCGGATCAGCGCAATCTCGTTATCCGGCAGTTTGGCCTGTCCCAGCGGCATCTGCGGCGCGCCATCTTCCCGCGCCACCGCGCGATACAACATGCTCGATGCCGCCCGCGCCGCAATCACCACATCGCCCGACGATCCGCCTTTCAATACACCGGCGTAAGTCTCCAGATTGAGCCCGCTACGCATTTCGCCCGACGAATGGCACGCGAAACAGCGCCGCGCCAGCAAGGGCTTGACGTCATCTTCGTAGTTGGGGTGCGCCCCCGTCTGCGCAAACGCCGCGGCTCCCATCCACGCCACGCACGCCAGAAGTGGAATTGCCTTCCTCAATGGTTGAACTCGAATTCCGTGGAATTGAGCAGCGCCCACAGCACGTCGTCGTAGGCGTTCTTATCCCCGGACGACGCCGCGACCAGGGACAACATCTTCTTCATCTCACCCTCCGAAGGTTTCCGGCTCAACGTCCGCACGAACAGCTCGTCGATAATCTCAGCGGGTTTCTTCCCCGCCCCCAGAAGCCTGGGAATCACCGTGCTTCGGCCCAACTTCCCTTCGATGGTGTCTCCGTTGACCAGGTGCAGCGCTTGCGCCAGTGTCGGTTCCAGACGTGTCTCCGACGCGTTCACCGAATCGCGGGCCGCGGAGCCGAAACGTCTTCAGGAAATAATTCCCGCGATTGCCGCCTTCGTACAACTGCATGGCCCGCAGCCCGCGCGGCATACCGTTGAAGTCCGAAAGGGTCTCGGTGACCTGCGCCAGCGCGTCCAGCATGACGTCTGCCCGCAGCCGGCGCAGCCGCTGATGCGAGAACTGGGAATCGTCATCCCGATTCGTCTCGTTCGGCGTGGCCGCCAGTTGATACGTCCGCGAAAGACAGATATCGCGAATCAGTTTCTTCGCGTCGAAGTTGGATTCCGCCAGCCTCTTGCCCAACTCCTCCAGCAATTCCCGATTGCTCGGCGGATTGCTGATGCGCACATCATCCACCGGGTCCACAATCCCGCGCCCGAAAAACTGCGCCCAAATCCGGTTCGCCATGTTCTGCCGGAAGAGCGTGTTGTCTTTCGCCGTCAGCCACTCCGCCAGCGCAATGCGCGGATCTTTGCCTTTGACCTCCGGTGCGGCCCCTCCCAGGAAGCGCGCCGGCACGGGATGGCCGTCCAGCAGGTGCTTCGCGGGCGCCGCGTTCACATCGTCGTAGACATAAAGCTCACGCGCTTCACTCGCCACCTTTCGCTTCACGCCCGTGAAAAAGCTGACGAAGCCGTAGTAATCTTCTTGCGTCCAGCGGTCGAACGGATGGTTGTGGCACTGCGCGCACTGTACCCGCATCCCGGTGAAGACCTGGGCCACATCCTGCGCCACTTCCTTGGCGTCGAATTGTCCCTGCGGCAGCATCGTGTAGAGGTTGACCGGCGGATTCTGCAAATTGCTTCCCGCGCCCGACACCTGAGCCTTCACGAATTGATCCAGCGGCGCGTTCGTCTTCATCTGCTCGCGGATCCATTGATAGTAGGAATAGGCCGCCTTGCGGTCCGTGCCGAACGCGCTGTTGTTGTCGGAGCGGATCTTCAGCCAGTCGGCCCACTTCGTCGCCCACAGGTCCGCATATTCGTCGCGCTCCAGGAGAGTGTCGATCAGCTTCGCGCGCTTATCCGCTGCCCGGTCGGCCAGAAACCTCCGGTACTCCTCCGCCGTGGGCGGCAGGCCGATCACGTCCAGGTAGGCGCGCCGTAGAAACTGCTCGTCCGTGCACACCGCGCTGGGCAGCACGCGCAGCTTCTGCAGCTTCGCGTATACCAGCTCGTCGATATAATTATTCGCCGCGAGTTTCGGCCACTTGAACTTTCCGTCGGCAAGCACGATCACTTCCGCGCCCACCGTATACTTGGCGAAGCGCGCAAACACAAACGTATCGCCGCGCTTGTCCCCGGTCACCACACCGGCGTCGTTGATGTCCGCGGTGTTCTTATTGTTGGTCAGGTACAACGCCAGATTGTTGACTACGCGCGTGGTGCCGTCGGAATACTTCGCGATCACCTGCAGCGGCCGCTTCTTGTCCTTACCGGCGAAGACCACCTTATCCGGCACCAGCGAGATTCCGGTGACCGCCGGAACGCTCGCCGCATCGTCCGGAGCGCCGGCTTCGATCCATTTCAAAACTGTGGTGTAGTACTCGCTGCCCGGCGCAAACCGCCGTCCGCCAGTGTGCGGCACCATCCCGGTAGCCTTCATCAGCAGCAGACTCTGCGCCGGCGCCGCAACGTCCAGGCGCCGCCCCACAATCTGCTGCGTCAGCCGGTAGTAATCACCCGCCGGATCGTAGCCGAACAGGGAAAGGTGAAAGCCGTCCTTGCCCACCGCCGCGCCATGACACCCGCCTGAGTTGCAGCCGGCCCGAAAAAACACCGGCATCACGTCCAGCCGGAAACTGATCGCCTTCGGAGGCCCCTGCACGGTGGCCGCCGACGCTGCTATCGCCGCGAAAAATGCGACCCAGCCCAGCGGCCGTGCACTCTTCGGTTTGAGCGTCATATCGAGCTCCTCGGCATGTCCACGCGCAGCACCCCGCTTCCGGTCGTGGAGTGTACCGTCTGACCCGCCTCGGTGAACACCACTTCGCAGGCGATTCCCTTGTACAACCCCGCCAGCGCATCGGCGTCCGCCTCGATCCGGAACACCACTTCCTTATCTTTCGCGGTGATCGCGGGCGCCGGCTCCAGCATCCTTACTCCGCGCGGCAGCTGCTGCAATTTCACCGTGGCTTTGACCCTCGAAGGGCCGCGCCACCTTGAGCGTCCCGACAATCTCGCCCTTCTTCCCACGCTCCACGGAGGTGCGCGTCAGGTCAATCGAAAGATAAGGCTCCGCCACCTTCAGTTCCACAAACTCGCTCGACACGCGTACGCGTCCAATGCCGCTATACGCATCACCGCCGGTGGTGGACGCATTCATCGCAATTTTGTAACTTCCGGTCGCGGCCTTGTCGTTAGCCTGAATCTTGAACGTCGCTTCCGTCTTACCCGCGGGAATCGTCACCGTGTTGCCCTTCGAAACACCCGGCGGCAGCCAGTCGGTCTGCATCTCGACCGGCCCATCGAAGCCGTTCTGCCGCTCCACCTCCGCCTTCAGCAGAAGCTCGCTGCCGCGCATCAGCGGGATGGGCAGCGCTGCCAGCTTCACGCGAAACGGGGCCGGGTCCGTCACGGCCAGCGCGTAATGGTCCAGGAATACCAGGTGCCAGGGCAGTTCGCCGCCGCGATTGACCAGCGCGAAACCCTGCCGCGAGCCCGATTCCAGCCGCACCGCCGGATCCACCGCTCGCGCCAGAATTTCGATCTGCGCCGCTTGCGGCGGCGCATCCGCGGCAGCCACGAACTGGACCGGCACCTTGGTCGCCCCCTTCGGCACTCGCGGCGCAATCATCGAAACCCCGTCCGGCAGACCGCGCGCCTCCAATTCGAGTTCGCCCTTATAGGTGTTCCCGATTCCCTGCGCCAGTTGCACATCCAGCGTCCAGCGATTGCCCTGCGGCACGATCATCCCGGTCAGCCGCGGCATCTGATAGCCGTCCGACATCGTGATGTGCGTGTACACCGTGTCGCGCACCGGCTCGATCTCCAAACGGTATACGTGATCCGGCCCGCCCGCGCCCGTGGAATCCTCAATCCCGATCACGTACTCGCCATCGGCGGGTACCTTGAAAACGGCCACCGGGTCCTGCTGGTCTTTGACATACCATGTGCCGCGCGCGGAGGGCTGTCCCAGATCCACCAGCCGCGCGTCGTCGGCATCCAGCAGATGCTTTTCGCCGCCGGCCGCGCGAATCCAGATCTTCGGGTCCACCGGCGCTCCCAGCGTGCGCGCGAACACCTGGAGCTTCCAGCTTTCGCCTTTCTTCATCGTCACGCGATAGCTGTGATGCTCCCCGGCCTTCGCCAGAATTCCGTTCAAAGCTACGGGACAGCTCAACGTCTTGTCCTGCGCGTCTTCCCAAAGCACATTGCTGTAACGGGAAACGCGCAGTACGTTCGGCGAAGGCGCGTCGCCGTAGTAATCGAAATTGCCGGACTTTTCAGGCAGCGCGATCTCCACCGTACGCTCGCCCGCGGGGTCGCCGAGGATGCGCGCGGAAAGCGTCGTCCCCGCCTGCCCGCCCGCGGGATAGATCGCTGTCGGCCGCGAGAAGCTGCCGATGTGCGCGCGGTAGTATGCCTGGCGCGGCGCGAAATAAATCTGCTGCTTGATTTCGACGAAATACGCCCCGCTCTTCGGGGCCAGAATACTCAGGACCGGATCCTGTACGTAAAGCGCGGAATCGTCATTGCGGCCGATCTCCTTGCCGGCCGAATCGAGGATGCGCACGGCAAGATCGTTGTCGCCGCCCTGATGCAGCGTGCCCAAGCGCGCCGCTTCTACTTCCACCGAAATCCGCTGGCCTTCCTTCACCTCCACGCGGTACACATCGATGTCCGCGTCCGGTCCAGGCAGAATCTGGCCTTCGACGGTGGAGTTCAGCGGCACCGCTTTGGCCTTTTCGATGGTGTCGTTCTGCCCGACCTTGTCCTCGAACTCGTACACGGTCGGAAACGGGCTCACCCAGAATGTCACCGCATCGCTCAATGCCGTCGCCGTCCGCACGCGCAGCACCTGCTCGCCCAGCGGACAATCTTTCGCAATCTGAAATTTGACCTTGAAGCCGTTCCCGTAAGGCGTGAACCCCGCGGCCTTGATCCCGGGCCGCGTAAACACGATTTCCTTCGGGTTCTCCAGATACGACCCGTGAAATTCTACTTCGACCGTAGACCCTGCCGCGCCCCCGCGGGGCAACAGATAATCCACCATGTAGCGGGGCTCCGCGTGAGCCGCTCCCGCCGCGAACAGCAGCCAGCCGGTCAATCGGACAAAGCGTGAGTGCCTGCGCACTAGCTCGCGCATAGCCCTTCGACAAACTTGCCGTCGCGCACAATATCGATGGGACGGCCGCCGGGCGCGAGCAGTCGGTCCTCGGAGTTGATTCCGAGCTGGTGATACACCGTCGCGATAAAGCTTTCCACCGTGACGGGGTCGCGATCCGGCTCCGCGGCGGTCGCGTTCGTCGCGCCGTAGATCTGTCCGCGCGTGATTCCGCCGCCCGCGATTACCTGCGAGTAGGCGCGCGCCCAGTGGTCGCGCCCTCCGTTTTCATTCACCTTCGGCGTGCGCCCGAACTCGCTGGTCACGGTAACCAGCGTCGTGTCCAGTAGGCCGCGCTGATCCAGGTCTGTAATGAGCCCGGAAAATGCATGATCGAAGGCGGGCAGCCCTTCGCTGACCGCATCCTTAATTCGCGTGTGATTGTCCCAGCCCTGCGACCCGTGATACATCACGGTAACCAGCCGGACTCCCGCCTCCACCAACCGCCGCGCCAGAATGAGCTGCTTGCCGATGCTGCGCTTCGGATAATCGCCGTAGAGCTTCACCGTCGCTTCGCCCTCGCCATCCAGCGAGAAGGCCTTGCGCGCCTCGGCCGAGCTGATCAGCTTGTACGCCTGTTGATAAAAATCGCTCATGGCGTCCAGCTCCGCGGGATTCGCTTCCGCCTGCCGGAAATGATCTTCCAGCGCTTCGCGCGCGCTGCGGCGGCGGTCGAACCGCTCCTCCGTCATCCCCTTCGGCATCGCGATGTCGCGTACCTGAAAATTCTTCTGCCCGGGGTCGGCGCCCAATTCGAAGGCTCCGTATTTCGAGCTGAGATAGCCCGTACCCGCGCCCACCGGGATGTTCGGCAGCCCGACCCATGGCGGCAGATTGTTCTTAGGTCCGAATTCGTGCGCCACCACGGCGCCGATTGCGGGATGCTGGATGGCTGGCGTCGGCAAGTAGCCGGTGAACATCTGGTACGTCGCCTGCGCGTGGTCGGGAATGCGGCCGGTCACCGAGCGAACCACCGTAATCTTGTCCGCGATTCCCGCCGTTCGCGCCAGATTCTCGCTGAAAACCACGCCGGGAATCTTCGTCTTCACCACGCCCAGCGGCCCGCGATATTCAATGGGCGCTTCCGGCTTCGGGTCCCAGGATTCCTGATGCGCCAGTCCGCCCGGCAGGATGATTTGGATCACGCTCTTCGCGCGGCCTTCGGCGCGCTTGCCTGCCAGGTTCGCCGGGCGCACCTCTCCGGCGCGCAAGAGATCCGCCAGACTGAGGCCGAGCCCGCCGAGCATGCCTACCTGGATAAAGCTGCGACGCCCGAATGACGTCAGATACCGCGGTCCGGAGCACTTCGAGCAAAAATCAGCCATCCCGTCCCCCCTTGTCATATAGTAAAACTCCCGCAACTCTAAGAAGTTGGGCGTTTTACAAAACTTTACCGCGGCTTTTGTACGACAATTGGTTCCATGGTCGCGATCATCATGGGCAGCAAATCTGATTGGGAGACCATGCAGCACGCCGCCCAGACGCTCGAACAGTTCGCCGTCACACATGAATGTAAGGTAGTTTCCGCGCATCGCACGCCGCAACGGATGGCGGATTTCGCCGCCACGGCCGAGGCGCGCGGCTTCGAAGTGATCATCGCCGGAGCCGGCGGCGCGGCGCATTTACCGGGCATGGTGGCCGCGCAGACTCTGGTCCCGGTGCTCGGCGTACCGGTGGAATCGCATGCGCTGAAGGGCATGGATTCTTTGCTTTCCATCGTCCAGATGCCGGGCGGCATTCCGGTAGGGACGCTGGCAATCGGAAAGGCCGGGGCCATCAACGCCGCCCTGCTGGCCGTTGCGATTCTCGCGAATTCCCGGCCCGAACTGCGCGAAAAACTCCGCCAATATCGCCGCGAGCAAACGGAGCGCGTCGAACGGGAGAGCCTGTGAAGGCCATCCTCCCTGGCGCCACCGTCGGCATTCTGGGCGGCGGACAACTTGGCCGTATGTTCGCAATCGCCGCCCGCCGCATGGGCTATCGCGTACATACCTTCGCCCCCGACGTGGACACGCCCGCCGGCCAGATCTCCGATGTCGAAATCCATGCGCCTTACGAAGACCTGGATACCGTTCGCGCGTTCGCACGCAATGTCGATGTGGTGACCTTCGAATTCGAAAATGTCCCCGCCGCCACCGCCGCCGCGGCGGCGCAGTTCGCGCCCGTGCGTCCCGCCGGCGCGGTGCTGCACACCACCCAGCATCGCCTCCGCGAGAAGCTCTTTCTCGCAAGGCGCCGGATTACCGCTCGCGCCTTTCCGCATCGTGCGCACTGCGGAAGACCTGACGCGCGCCGTCCAGGATCTCGGCTGTCCGGCGGTGTTGAAGACCGCCGGCTTCGGCTACGACGGCCACGGCCAGGTGCGGATCACGTCGCCCGATTCGGCAATCGACGCCTGGCAATCCATCGGCTCCCAGGAAGCCGTGCTCGAAGCCTTCATCGATTTCGATTGTGAGCTCTCCGTGGTCGCCGCGCGCGGCACCGATGGAGCGTTCGTCCATTATGGTGTGGTGGAAAATCGCCATCAGCGCCACATCCTCGATGTCACCATCGCTCCCGCTGGAACCACGCCTGCGGTGACCGCCCGCGCCATCGAGATCGCGCGTACCGTGATGCAGAAGCTGGATGCGGTAGGGGTCCTGTGCGTAGAATTTTTCCTGACGCGCTCCGGCGATTTGATGATCAACGAATTGGCGCCCCGCCCGCACAACTCCGGACATTTCACCTTCGACGCCTGCGTCACCAGCCAGTTTGAGCAGCAGCTTCGCGCCGTGTGCGAATTGCCGCTGGGATGCACCGAACAAATGCGCCCCGCCGCGATGGCCAATCTGCTGGGCGATGTCTGGGCCGGAGGCACTCCGGATTGGGCAGCCGCCTGCGCCTTCCGCGGCGTCAAACTTCATCTCTACGGCAAAGCCGAGGCTCGCCCCGGCCGCAAGATGGGGCACCTGACCGCGCTCGCCGCCGATAAAGATACCGCCTTGGAAACCGTGCTCAAAGCCCGCGCTGCGATGATGCGCACTTAGCGCATGTAGAGCACTACAAAATTGCTCGAAAGTCCGCGAGCCTGCACGGTAAACGGCGCGGCGAAAGTTTGCGGGAGCCGCAGATTCAGTTGAAATACGCCGTTGCTCAACCCTGGCGCGGCGCCCGCATAATAAACCTCCAGCGGCGTCCCGGTTCGATCAATTGCCGTGAACGGATTCTGCGATTCGTCCAGCGGCATTGCGCCGGCCGCGACGCCGCCATCCTGCAAGCCGGAAGGCCACACAGCGCCAGTGCCGAAGACGGACACGATCGAGCCCGCGGCCGCGGGATTGGAGACCGAGTTGATGCTTCCATCCTGATTCAGCGCGCCCGCAAAAATTCCCAGCGATTGCGCGAACGGCGCCTCGAACACGGTGGACCCAACCTGCACCTGAGTTGTCGAGAACGCGGATATCGCGAACGGAACCTGAACGTTCATCTGGTTTGAGCCGGCATACAATATCGGGAGCAGGCAGGCCGCCAAGCTGCACTTGCGCGCCCTGCAGCTTGAAGCCGAACAACGTCAAAAGGGCTCCGTTGAAGAGCCCGGTGTTGAGCTCAAATGACGCCGCGTTGCTGAAACCTACGATCGCCGGCGTATCAAATGCGTAGTCCGGCGGCAGATGAAGCAGCGCACCATGCGCGCCAAACAGCAGCAAGCGTCCATCCGCTTCGAACGCAGGCGGAGCTACGACCACGCCGGTCGGAAAGCGAAAGACGCGGAGCGCCGTGCGTCCCGACGGATCCAGCCGCAGTACGAAATCGGCGCCGAGCGCGGGAACTCCGGCGAGCGAGGGAAGTGACGAACCGGAAACTGCGGCGACGAGCTCGTGCCGGCCAGGCAGGCGTTGCCCGATGAGTCCAGCGCGATTCCGGCGGCACGGACATCGGGCGCAAGCCCCAAGTCCCTCGAATAAATCCAGGTCGTTCCATCGGAACTCAACTTCGCCGCAAACAGGCCACGGACCCCAAGTATGAACGCGTGCGTCAGCGGATCGATCCCGAATCCATTGTAGGTTCCGAACAGGCTTACGTCTCCCGCTCGAGTCTTGCGCCATCGTGACGCTCGTGACATCCCAGTTGCCGGGGATCTTTGTACTCCAAACCAGATTGGAGCCGTCGGAAGCCACTCTCGTAACGTACCCGCTGGAAACATTGGAATCGCCGCCCTGAATGCCCGTCAGCGTCATCGTCCCGCTCGGGTCCACCGCCAGGCCGGCCACGTTGGCGAATGTAGACATGTGTCCGATGCACCGGCTGCCGCCCGAGCATCCGCTCGCACCGGTACCCACTTCCGTGCCCAGCAGCAGCTTGCCCGCCGCGGATATTTTGACCACGAAGCTATAGAAATACGTGTTGAAGAAGGTGTCGGCGCCACCCTTGCCGCTCAGGAAGGCCCCGGCAGTGGCCGGAAAATCGGGCTCGTTCGTAGCGCCACCCACATACACATTGCCGGCCGGGTCGATCGCAATCGCAGTCGCGGAAGACGAAAAATTTCTGGTGGAACGCTGCTGCCCCGCCAGGTAGGTTGCGAATAACAGCTTGGTGCCGGTGGGATCCAGCTCGATCACGAACCCGGCAGTCCGGTACGGAACCTTCTGGCTGACGATCGGGTTGACCAGCGTGAAGTCGTCGGAGTCGGTTTCGCCCGCAATCCAGATGTTGCCGGCGCGGTCCACCGCCGCGGCATGCGGGATATCGTTGCCGCTGCCGCCGGGCAGCGGTTCGGGATGAAGATAGACCTGCTGCCCCATCGCAGGCCCGAGCGTCGCCAGCACCATCAACTGACGCTGCACCGGAGGGTTGAAAAGCCCTACGGAATTCGACGCCGGGATCGACCCGGCCAGCAGTCGATTTCCATTGGGCAACGGGAGCACGCTGCTGTAGGAGGAAGCCCGGCTCAACGCGGGCGCGAACTCGAGTTGCACCTGCGCGATGCCGGGCACCGCCAGCATCGCGCAGGAAATCAGTATAGGAAATACCATCTTGCCACTTGCTAAGACCCGCAAGCCCGGCGTTCCGCTACACCCAAACTGCGATTCGATGCGGTTACGCGCGCATCTTTTTGTAATTGGCCAGGCAGCGCTCGGCCGTTTCCAGGCTGGAATACCGGGAGCCTTCCTGCTCGATCAGGTAATATTCCGCGCCGCCTTTGGATTCGGCGGCCGCCAGGACCTTCTGCCACGGCACGTCGCCCTCGCCGAAGAGTACGCGATAGCCGCGTTCCTTATCGCCTTCCACCGGCTTGCCCCAATCTTTCAAGTGCAGGGACTTGATACGTCCGGCGTTAGCGTTGATCCACGCCACGGGGTCATCCCCAACTTCCACGCAGGTGCCGACGTCGAACTGCATCATGAAGTCCTTCGGCGTAGTGGCGGCCAGCACTTCGATGGGCCGTTTCCCTTCGACCGGCCGGAATTCGGCCTGGTGATTGTGATAGCCCGAGCTCAGGCCGGCGGGGCGCAGCGTCTCCATCGCCTTCGTCAAACTTTCGCCGAGAGCCCGCCAGCCGTCCAGCCCTTCGATGCGTCCGGCGCTGGCGACTACCACGTACTTCGAACCGATCGTCTTGTTCAGGTCGATCGCCTTCTGTATCCCTCGGGACGAAGGTTGCGCGCATCGTTGTGCGTCGAGTGGCAGCGAATGCCGGTATCGTCCAGGACCTTGCGAACATCCTTGGCGAACTCCGGAGTCCACTGGTAATACGGTCCGTAAAACTCGACTACCTGGTAGCCCATCTTGGCGATGGCGCGGACGGTGGCGAGGGTATCCTTCGCCATCTCGTCGCGAACCGAGTAGAGCTCGATTCCGACGGGGAGGGATTTGCCGGCGGGCACGGCCAACGCGAGCGGAGCGGCGGCGGCCGCCGCGAGAAATCCGCGGCGGGAAATGGAACCTTGCGATCTCATGCACAAGAACATAACACGGAGTGAAAGACAAACGTAACCGGGAATGGCGCGTAGTATCCTGAGGGGAGCGAAGTGCATTTTCCAATCCAACTCCGCCGTACCGGGGTAATCATTTTCGGAACTCTGGTATTTTTCTCAGCCGTATATGCTTTTCAGCGGCCGTTCCGGGAGTACCCCGGCGTGGAATATGACAAGTATCCCTTGCCGCGGGACTATCAGGAAAAGGGCGAATGGACCTTCGGACGCCTGATGTATCCGCCGGTGGGGCGCATCTACGGCGGCTTTGAACTCTACGGCAACTGGCTGGAGGGCGGCTCCAACTGGACCATGGATTACCCGCGCAGCGATCGCCACCTTGCCGCCGCCGTCCGCCGCCTGACGCGCATTCAGGCGCGCAGCGTGGAGCAGACCATCAATCTGGACGACGCCGACGAATATGACTGGCCCTTCCTCTACGGTGTCGAGGTGGGCCACTGGAACTTGACCGACGCGCAGGCGAAGGCCATGCGCGAGTACCTGCTGCGCGGCGGATTTTTCATGTGCGACGATTTCCACGGACAGATCGAATGGGAAGTCTTCACCGCCAGTATTCAGAAGGTCTTCCCCGACCGCCCCATCATCGACATCCCAAACGGGGATGCCATCTTCCATACGATCTACGATCTCGACGATCGCTATCAGGTTCCCGGCGCTTTATTCCTGGAAACGCACCGCACCTACGAAAAGGGTGAAACCGGCAAGGATCCGCACTGGCGCGGGATCTATGACGATCACGGCCGCCTGATGGTGGTCATGTGCCACAACATGGACCTTGGCGATTCGTGGGAGCACGCGGACAATCCGGAATATCCCGAGAAGTTCTCCGCCCTCGGCATCCGGATCGCGATGAACTACATCACTTACTCCATGACCCACTGAAGCAGGGCCTTCCTTCCGGCCCTTATCCCCGCTACTGCAGTCTGATGCCGCGATCCAGATTCGCCGAGTCTGTGCAACCCGCGCGGCCCGCGAGCGGCGATCAAAGAAAGTTTCCGCCTCGACCTCCGGGTCGCGATGGTCCACTTCACCCGCCTCATGACTCACTGAGCAGGCTTGGTTTTCCAGACGATCGAGCCTACGGCAGTAACCGCGTGGGCGCGAGCGGCGATCAAAGATGTTTTCCGCCCTCGGCATCCGGATCGCGATGAACTACATCACCTACTCCATGACCCACTAAGCGCGCGGCCCCCCGGCCTACTGGAGCCGGATGCCGCGCGCCTGAATCGTAGTCGCAGTGGCTCGATCCAGATTGGCCAGGGACTCGGCATAATCCGCGTGGGCGCGAACTTCGCGATTCCGGGCGGTGATCAGGTCGGTCTGCCGCTGCAGCACCAGGAAGACGCTGGAGGTGCCGGCCTGAAACTGGCGCTGTTCGCTCGCGTATTGCTCTTCGGCGGATTGCCGGGCGATCACGGATGCCTCAAGCCGGGAACGGCTGTTGGTGGCCGCCTGCAGGGCGTTGCGCACGTCTGCTTCTACGGCCGTCAGCACCTGATCCTGCACCTTGGACAGGCGCCGGCCCTCGGCGACAGATATGGCCGCTTGCGCTTCCGCGGTCCGGTTGCGAAGCGGCAGCGAAAACTGCACGCCGACCTGCAATGTCGGGAAATTCACGTGCAGCACATTACTCAGAGCTTGGCCGTATCCGCCGGTTAGGAAGGGTGGTACGGTGCCGCCGCCGGGCAGGAAGGCCAGCAGCGGATTGGACCCAATCGGAACGAGGGTCCCGGCCAGACCAGCCGAGGTGACGTTGGCGAAGGCATCGATTCGCGGATGGGTATTCTCCTTGGCCAACTTCACATCCAGCCCGTTGACGTCGATCGCAAGCGCGGTTTCAGAGATTTCAGGGCGCCCCGCGAGCGCCAGTTTGACGGCTTCCGCCAGGCTGGGAACGGCTGCGCTGCTATCCAGTTTGGTTTCCGGAATCAAAGCCGTGCTCCACATCAGATCGTTGCGATTCGGCAGCATCAGGGATTTCAGATTATTTTCCGCGACCGTGAGCGCGGTTTGCGCGGCCAGCAGGTTCTGCTGAAAAGTTGCGAACTGGGTCTGCGCGGCGACCACGTCAATCGGAGCCAGGATGCCCTGCTCCGCCTGGCGGCTATTGCTTTCGTACTGCCGTTGGGCCAGCGTTACCGCTTCGGCCTGAACGTTCAAATTGTTGTACGCGTAGTCCAGCTCCCAATATGCCTCCACGGCCTGGGTAACCACTTCGATTACGCGCTGGCGCAGTTGCTCCACGCTGAGCCGCTGGTTGGTGCGAGCCACTTGAATGCGATAGCGATTGTCGTCAAAGCGTAGTCCGCGCCACAGCGGCTGGCTCAGGTTCATGATCAGCGCCGAAGGAAAGATCGGGTTGAGACTGCTGAAAAGATTGTCGGTAATCTGCCGGGAATTGTTGAACGCGAAGGTATAATTTCCGCCGGTGGGGCTGTATCCGGAAATCTGCGGGTTGACCTCGAAAGTCTTGGTGGTCAGCTTCCCGGTAGCGGTACCGCCGAGCACGGAAGCAACCGGAGTCACCGACCGTATGCGGTCCGCGCGTGCGGAGAGAACCGGGTCGTAGACGCCTTGAGCTCCGCGAATGCGGTATCCCGCTTCTTCCAACTGGATGCGCGAAATGGCAAGATCCGGATCGTTGGCCAGTACGCGCTCGATCACTTCCGGCAGGCGGAGATTGGCCTGTCCGAGTATGCCGATGCGAGTCTTGACATCGATCTGCTTGAGCGGCTGCAGCTGCGCGCCGGTCTGGCCGAATAAAGAAGCGACCAGCGCGGTAGAGACCGCTGCCGCCTTGGTGACCCGTCTGCGAATCCAGCTGAAGACGCGCGCTACCCTGCCGCTGACAAAGCTGTTTCCAAGATCTTCAAACAGGGAGTAGAAGACCGGCACCGCGAGCAGCGTCAGAATCAGGCAGAGCGATTGGCCGCCGACCACCAGCACCCCGATGGAGCGGTTGGTGGCGGCGCCCGTGCCGCGTGAAATCACCAGCGGCGTCATACCGGCAACCAGCGCGATCGTGGTCATCAGGATCGGCCGTAGCCGGTCGCGATTCGCCAGGATGATCGCGTCGTAGCGATTCATGCCGGCGGCGCGCAATCCGTTGGTGTGGTCGATCTGCAAAATCGCATTCTTCTTGACGATGCCGAAGAGCAGCAACAGGCCGAGACCCGAGAAGATATTCACCGTCTGATGGGCGATCAGCAGCGCGAGAATGCCGAACGGCACCGCCAGCGGCAGGGTGATGAGAATCGTGATCGGATGGATG
The DNA here is from genome assembly GCA_963811575.1 of uncultured Solibacteraceae bacterium. Classification (GTDB taxonomy): domain Bacteria; phylum Acidobacteriota; class Terriglobia; order Bryobacterales; family Bryobacteraceae; genus Solibacter. Next base: position 178,957 of record CAWERY010000001.1, read on the forward strand.
AAGCTTTCAAACTGCGCGGCGAGCACGATATACATGAAGATGAACGTCAGCGAAAAAGCCAGCGCAAAGTAGTAGCCGGTGCGGCCCAGCTCCTTCGAGGCGCCGGCCAGGCCGGAGCGGTAACCGGGCTCCATATTGAGCTGCGCGCTGGCGTCGTTCAACTGCTGAATCACGGCTGCCTGAGAACCGCCGGGTTTGAGGTTGGCGGTCAATGTGACCTGCCGCTGGCGGCCGATGCGATTGACCGAGGATGGGCCGGTGCCGGGTACAATCCGCACCACTTCGTCCAGCCCGACCGAACCCACCTTCCGCGAAGGTACCGTCATCTTGGCCAGGCCTTCGACGCTGCCGCGGAACTTTTCCTGTGCCCGGACCACGACGTCGTACTGGTCTTCTCCGGCGTTAAAAGTGGAGGCCGTCTGCCCGGCGACCAAGGTGTTCAACGCCTGTTCGATATCCATCACGCTGACGCCGAGATCCGCGGCCCGGGGGCGATCGATCTCGAGGCGGACTTCCGGTTTCCCGCTACGCAGGGTCGTATCCTGATCCACCAGCGCGGGCATCGCGCGCATTTTCGTGAGCAGCGCCTGCGAATAGTCCGCGAGCTTCTGGAGATCGGGACCCTGGATGAAGTACTGGACCTCGGCGTTACTCTGATTGCCGCCGACGCTGCTCACCAGCTCGACGCCGGTATGAATCTCCGGCGGATACTTCTTCATCATCTCGCGGGTGCGCTGCATGAGCTCCTGCTGGGTGACCGTGCGCTGATCGATATCGCTCAGCTTCACGTAGATCGACGCGTTATTCACGCTCCGATCCGCGCTGCCGCCAGCCGTCATCAACGTGTGGGAAACGCCAGGCAGCGCCCTCACATCCTGCGCAATGCGCTCCGCAAGGTTGGTGGTCGCCGCGATCGAGGTGCCTTCGGGCGTGCGGATCAGGACGTTGTACTGCGACTGGTCATCCTGCGGCAGGAAGTTCTTGCCCACGAACATGAACAGCGGAATCATCGAGAGGATTACTCCCACGCTGATGGCGACCACCGTCTTGCGGTGCGCCATGCTCCACTTGAGCATCCGCGTGTACTGAGTATCCAGGTGCTTAAAGACGAAGGATTCCTTCGACGCGTGCTGGCCCGGGCCCACCGGTGCCGGCCGCTTGATGAAGCGCGAGCAAAGCATCGGGGTCAGCGTAAAAGAGACCAGCAGCGAAACCGCGATTGCGAAGGCGGAGGTGAAGCCGAAGGAACTCATAAACCGGCCCACGATGCCGCCCATGAAGCCGACCGGCAGAAAGACCGCGAGCAGCGAGAGCGTAGTCGCCATCACCGCCAGGCCGATTTCCTTGGTGCCCTGGATGGCCGCCTGGAACGGCGGCATGTCCTTCTCTTCGATGTACCGGTAGATATTCTCGAGCACGATGATCGCGTCATCAATCACGATGCCCACCATCAGCGTGAGGGCGAGCATGGTGATCTGGTTGAGCGTGAAGCCCATGGCGGCCATCAGCGCGAAGGTGGAGATGATCGATGTCGGAATCGCGATGGCGGCAATCAGCGTGGTACGGATGTTGGCGAGGAAGAGAAAGATGATGATCGCCGCGAAGAAGCTGCCTTCGATCAGATGGTGCTTGATGTTTTCCACAGCGGCCTTGATGAAGACCGATTGATCGCTGATGACCTGCGCCTGAATATCGGGCGGCAGCGTCTTGACGATCTCATCCAGCCGCTGCTTCACCTCGTCGGAGGTCGCCACCGTATTTACGCCGCTCTGCTTGGCCACGATCAGCGTGACCGCCGGCACGCCATCCAGGCGGGCCGCCGAGCGCGGCTCTTCGTAGGTATCCTCGGCAACTCCGATATCGGAGACCTTGACCGGATACCCGTTGCGGGTCGCGATGGTGATCTGGTTGAACTGGGCGGAATCCACAATTCGGCCGGTGGTGCGCACACTGAGTTCCTTCGACCCGGCACTCAGGCTGCCTCCGGGCAGTTCCAGATTCTGCGTGCGCAGCGCCGCGAATACGTCGTTCACCGTGAGGTTGTAGGAGCGCAGGCGGTCGGGATCCACCATCACGTGAATTTCCCGGCGGGCGCCGCCCACGATCGTGATCTGGCCGACGCCGCGGGCATTTTCGAGCTTCTGTTTGATCTGCTTATCGGCGATCAAAGTGACGTCGCGGAGCGAACGCTTGGCGGAAACTGCGATCTGCAGAATAGGAGTGGCGTCGGGATCGAACTTCTGCACCACGGGCTGCTTCGCGGTCTCCGGCAGTTGGGAAACGATCAGGTTGACCTTGCTCTGGACTTCCTGGGCAGCGACGTCGCCGTTCTTCGATAATTCGAACTGGATGATGACCAGCGACTGGCCCTCTGAAGAGGTGGAGCGCAGCTCGTCCACCTGGCTGATGGTGTTGACCGCATCCTCGACCTTCTTGGTAATTTCGGTTTCGATCTCCTCCGGAGAAGCGCCAGGGTTCACGATCGTGACCAGCACGGTGGGAATGTCGACCTTGGGGAAAAGATCGACGCCCAGGCTGAAGTAGCAGAAGGTGCCGACCACCACCAGCGAAAGAATCAGCATGGTCGCGAAAACGGGGCGGCGAACGCAAAGTTGGGCGAGTGTATGCATGGTTTACCGAATCATTTATTAAAGAATTACTGCACCTTGGAATATCACTGAACCTGGACCTTGGCTCCGTCGAACAGCTCCGCCTGATGGTTTAAGGCCACCGTATCGTTCGGGTTCAGACCGCTGACAATGCGAACCTGATCGCCCTCGGAATCGCCGGTGACCACGACACGGAGATGGGCCGTGTTGTCGTCGATCGTGAAAACCTGAAAGGAATCTGTTGTCTTGTCCCGGATCACCGCGCTGCGCGGCACGAATATCGCATCCTCCCCGCCGGGAAGAATGACGCGCGCCGTCGAGAACATTCCGGGCCGCAGTTCACCCTTTGGATTATCAAATTTCGCTTCTAGAATGAAAACACGAGAGTTAGGATCCACCGACGGATTCACGGCCGTGATCTTTCCCGGTGAAATCGCGGTCCGGGTAAGCAGCCACCCGCCCGATCACAGCCATCCCGACCTTGGCGCGTCCGGCCTGCTGTTCCGGAGTCTGCAACTGCAGTTTCATGGTGCCGATGCGGACGATCGTCACGAGCTTGCTGGTTAGCGCTACGTACTCACCGGCCGCTACCGGCCGGGCGATGATGTAGCCATCGAAAGGAGCACGAATCGTGGTATCGGCGAGGGCCTTTTCGGCCTGCGCGAGTTGCGAACGAACGCCTTCAAGCGACGCTTGAGAATTTTCCACGGCGCCGTAGCTCATACGGGCGTTATTGAGCGCCGCCTCATACTGTTGTTTGGCGGCATTGGCCTGCGCCTCGGCGGTCTCCTGCTGCGTATGCGCTTTCTCGTAAGCGCTGCGCGAAACGTCGCCCGAGGCTACCAGGTTCTCGTAGCGTTTCGCGTCGGCGGCGGCAAGACGCGCCTGCGCCTGGGCGGATTGATCGGCGGCACGGGCAGCGGCGACTTCGGGGACTGCATTGGGATCGAATGTTCCCGTCGCGGAGAGGCCAATGCGCGATTGGGATTGGTGGACTCCGGCGGTGGCCTGATCGAGCGCCGCGCGGGCCTGGTCGAGCCGCAGTTGAGCATCGCGATGATCCAACTCGCAGATCACTTGTCCTCGCTTCACGAAGTCGCCGATGTTCACCGGCGTAGTGAGAACGCGTCCCGCCACCAGCGGCGCGATGTCGCTGGTCTCATCGGCGATGAAGGTGCCCGTCTCCTGGAAAGACGAGGCAACCGTCCGCGTGACTGCCTTTGCTACGGAAACGGCAACGGCCTGACGGACTGCGGGTCCGGCGGCGGTGACATCTTTCGCCTTCGAGCAGGAGCTTAGGAAAATAGAAGTAAGTACAAGCGAAAAAAGGACTAAGCGATTCATTACTGTTTCCTCTGCGCAATCGAATTTTCCCGGATCCCATCCATCATGATGCGGGTAAAGGTCTTGGACACCTGCTGGTCGTCGGCGGCCGGCCGAAAGCCGAACAACTCGGTCATCATGGCGTAGTGAACGGCCATGCCGGCTGCGGCGGCAATGATGGCTCCCGCGCTGTAATCGCGCAGCCCGCCTTCGCTCTGTCTACGCGTAACATACTCAGTCAACAGCTCAAAAATCGGATACGATCTCTGGCGATTGTGTTCCAACCCGAGCTGGTGGCCTTCCAGCGCCGCAAACAACAAAACGCGCTGCACGCGAGCATCCTGCCGGTAGGACGCGATGCAGCATTCCACAATGGCGTGGATCAGACCCTCATCATCGTTCCGGTCCATGTACGTCTTCCACTTCGCCACCCATCCGTCAAATTCTCCGGCTTCGTGGTGGTAATCGATGACCGCCGTATAGAGCGCCTGCTTACTCGGGAAGTGACGGAAAATAATCGCCTCGGTCACCCCGGCGGCAGCCGCGATCTCTTTGGTGGTGGTACCTTCAAATCCCTTGCGGGAGAAAAAGTCGAGCGCCGTCTCAAGTAGCTGGCGGCGGCGGTCGGGGGCCGGAAGACGAGGGGTTACAGACATCCGCTCCAATTGTAAGTCAGTACTTACTTACTGTCAACCTTGAAACTTGTTTTTCGCGCGAGACGGTATCCGGATAGCCTTGGGATTGTGGACCGCGCAGCGCGGAATCGCCATCCCAAAACAGTACAGAAGGAGATAATCATATGGGCTGGACAGAAACCGTTGGGGATTTTATCAAGCAATGCACCGGTCCTGGCGCCACTACCGCGGGCGCGGAAGATCACTTCGACGAGGTCGCCGCCACCTCCCCGGCCCACGTGTTGGGTGGGGCGCTTGCCGATGTGTTCCGATCCAGGGAGACGCCTCCTTTTGGGCAGCTTGCTTCTCAAATGTTCGGTAACGCCAGCGCCGAGCAGAAGGCGAGTGTCCTGACCGAACTGCTGCGCAATGCCGGACCCTCGCTGCAAGCCATGTTGAGCGGAGCGGGGCTCGGCGCTCTGGCCAACAGCGTCGCGCGTGGAGAAGCGATTACGCCGGAAGCAGCCAGCCGAGTTCCGCCGGAAGTCGTGAACCAGATGGCGGAACACGCCGAACAGCACGATCCTTCCATCGTGGATAGGCTCGGCTCGCTCTATTCCCAGCACCCGGCGCTGATCAAGACCCTGGGCAGCGCCGTCTCTGGCGGTGACGCTCTCCAAGCTTTCGAACCGGCAACAGACCTAGCCGCCGGCGATAGCGCCCACGATCAGGAACGGTTCCTTCCCGGTGGCGATGTCATCGGGAAGAGGCGCATCCGGCGAATCGTGAGACAGGTCTTCGCCGCAGGCGAAGAAGCGGACGAAAGGCCGGCGCTGTTGGGTGACGTGGTCCCGCAAGGTGCCGGAGAGCATCGGGTACCTCGCCTCCAGCGCGTCCAGTATCCTCCGCTGCGTGACCGGAGCCGCCACATCGAGTTCTACCTCTGTGCTCACCTGCGCCAGAATGCGCAGGTGAGCCGGAAGCACGACCTGGATCATGAGAAGGTCTGAACCTCCACCGAAACTACCGCCGGAAGGTCGCGCACAATCGGACTCCAGTTATCTCCGCTATCCGGGGAACAATAGACTTGGCCGCCAGTCGTGCCGAAGTAGATACCCGAGGAATCGAGCGAGTCAACCGCCATGGCGTCGCGCAGGACGTTGACGTAGCAATCCGATTGCGGCAGGCCCTTGGTCAGGGGTTCCCATTCATTGCCTCCATTGCGGCTGCGATACACGCGCAGCTTGCCTTCGGGCGGGTAGTGCAAACTATCGCTCGTGATCGGCACCACGTAGATGGTCTCCGGCTCATGGGCGTGGACGTCGATTACGAACCCGAAATCGGTAGGCAGGTTGCCGCTGACCTCGTGCCAGGAATCGCCGGAGTCGTCACTGCGCATGACGTCCCAATGCTTTTGCATGAACAGCACGTTGGGGCGCCCGGGATGCATCGCGATGCGATGGACGCAGTGACCGACTTCGGCCGTGGGGTCGGGCATAAACTCAGAACGCAGACCCTTGGTGATGGGGCGCCAGCTCTGGCCGGCATCGTCGCTGCGGAAGGCCCCGGCAGCGGAGATGGCGACGTAAATCCGGTTGGAATTGGCCGGGTCGAGCAGGATGGTGTGCAGGCACATGCCGCCCGCTCCCGGCTGCCAGCGGGCGCCGGTGCCGTGACCGCGAAGGCCGGGAAGCTCCTGCCAGTTCTGCCCGCCATCGGTGGTCCGGAAGATGGCGGCATCTTCGACTCCGGCGTAGACCGTGTCGGGATCGGTCAGCGATGGCTCCAGGTGCCAGACGCGCTTGAATTCCCAGGGATGCGGCGTGCCGTCGTACCACTGATGGGTGCCGGGAACTCCATCGTAGACAAATTTGTTGCCCACAGGCTCCCAGGTCTTGCCACCGTCATTGGAGCGTTGGATCAGTTGCCCGAACCAGCCGCTGGATTGCGAGGCATAGATTCGATTCGGGTCAACAGGAGATCCTTTCATGTGATAGATCTCCCAGCCGCCAAAGTGGGGGCCGCTGACCTCCCACTTCTCACGCTTCCCGTCCGCCGTTAAAACGAATGCGCCTTTGCGCGTACCTACTAAAACGCGAACTCCGCTCATGGCTACTGATTGCCTCCCGTCTGTGGACAGTTGATCATCCAGGGTATGCCGAACCGGTCGGTCACCATCCCAAACCGCGTTGCCCAGAACGTCGGCCCAATCGGCATTCCGACCTTTCCATTCTCCGCCAGCGCGTGGAAAATGCGCTCCGCCTCGGCCGGCTCGTCGAGACCGATATTGACGGAGAACGCATGCGGCGTTTTGTAGCGGTCGGGCGGCGCGTCCGAACCCATCAGAATGCTGCCATTCACATTGAGCTGCGCGTGCATGATCTTATCGAGCCAGGCGGCGGGCACGGCTCCTTCGGCGGGCGTACCGGCGTGGGTAAGCATGGAGTCTATTTTTCCGCCGAGCACCTGTTGATAGAACTCGAAGGCCTCTTTGCAGCGGCCGTCAAAGACGAGGTAAGTATTCAGTTTCATCGTTTGCTCCTTTTAAACTCGAGATCGCCCGCAGATTCGCGAGGCCGCGTTCAAAATCCTTGCCGATCAGGGCGTCCATCGTGACAAAGATCGACATCATCAATGAGAGGTAGTTTGTAGGACCGTGGGACGCCCAGGTGACGGTGGTCATGCCGCCCGAGGGAACCAGCGTGAACTCGCTGGTTTGATGGCCCTCGAAGGGCTTGAGGAAGTCGAGTTGGATCGCGATTCGGGAAGGCGGAACGCTTTGGATGATCTCCATGCGGCCGGCGCCCACCTTATTGTTCCCCGCCCACTCGTAGATCGCACCGGCCCCGCTCGCAGCGCCGCTATACGTTTTCTTCATTGCAGGGTCAAGCCGCTCCCATGGCGACCACGAGGACCAGTTGCGGAAATCCTGAATCAGCGGAAAGATCCGTTCCGGCGGCGCCGGGATCGCTGCGGAGCGCTCCACGCGGAAGACGCCGGGACGCGAACGCCCCCAGGCAACGAAAAGTGAGAGCAGAAAAGTTACGAAAGGCAGCAAGGCCACCAGCACTGGCCCGGTGGCAAGCGTGATCACGGTGGCCGCCGCGACGATGAAGGCGAGGCATGCGGCGGCTAGAGGCGTCAGAGCGGGACGGATGCGGAGCATTCCGGGCAGTACCAGGCCCAATCCGCCCAGGATCTCGGCAACCCCGAGGAACCGGAGGAATGCGCCGGGCAATCGAACCTCCCGCGTCATTTCCGCGATCGGCGTGATCAGCTTCATCGACCCCGAGAACACGAACAACAGCGCGAGCAGCACCTGCACGCTCCACAGCGTGCGATTCATCGCGCGTGTCATGCCCGCGCCTTCTCCGGTAGTCCGTCTACTTCCAGCAGCGGACGCACCTCGATGGTTCCGTAGCGGGCGGCCGGAATCCGCGCGGCAATCGCAATGGCTTCGTCCAGATCGCGAGCCTCAATCAGGAAATATCCGCCGAGCTGCTCCCGGGTCTCGGCGAACGGTCCATCCGTCACCAGGCGTGCACTTTCGCGCACCCGAACGCTGGTGGCGGTGGATGTCGGGTGCAGCGGACCCGCGGCAAGATAATTGCCCGTCTCGGCCAAATCGCGGCACAATGCGGCGGAGTCTCTGTAACATTGCTCACGCTCCAAAGGGGTTTGGGCGTTCTCTTCGTCCAGATATGCCAGCAGCATGTATTTCATATGTGCCTCCGAGGATACATCGAACAGGACGTTCCCAAATCGACAGGGCGTCGAAAATATTTTGCGTCCATTTGAAAGAGAATAATTAGGTATGGTTGCGGACGCGACAAAGGCGGTGGAAGAGGTATATCGCGCGGACTGGGGACGGATCGTCGCCACCCTGATCGGCCTTGTGGGGGATTTCGACCTGGCGGAGGAGGCCGCCCAGGAAGCCTTCGCGGCGGCCGTGGGACAGTGGGGCGCGGAGGGAGTGCCGGAATTCCCGCGGGCTTGGATCATTCAGACGGCGCGCCATAAAGCGATCGACCGCGCCAGGCGGAAACTGAAATGGGAAGAGAGCCTGGAAGCGCGCGTGGCGCAGGGAACGGTGGACGCCATTCAGGAGCCGCACACCGGCGCTGGGGAAATTCCAGATGACCGGCTGCGGCTGATCTTCACCTGCTGTCATCCGGCGCTGGCCCCTGAGGCCCAGGTGGCGCTGGCACTGCGCACCCTGTGCGGCCTGGAGACCGACGAAATTGCGCGCGCCTTCCTGGTTCCCCCGGCAACCATGGCGCAACGGCTGGTCCGGGCAAAGCGCAAAATTCGCGACGCCGGAATTCCGTACGTGGTCCCGGAGACGCGCGAAATGCCGGCGCGGATAGAGGCCGTCCTGACCGTCATCTATCTGGTTTTTAACGAAGGCTATGCCGCGACTCGGGGTGGTCCGCTGTTGCGGACGGATCTGTGCGCGGAGGCGATCCGGCTGGGGAGGCTGGTTCGGACTTTGATGCACCCCAAACCTCCGGCGGAAGCTACGGCCCTGGTGGCGCTCATGCTTCTGCAGGACGCGCGCCGCGAAGCGAGACTGGATGCGGCCGGAGACTTGGTCGTCCTGGAGGAGCAGGATCGTAGCCGCTGGGATTCGGAACAGATCGCCGAGGCCCTGCCCCTGGTCAACGAGGCGGTGCGCGCGGAGGCGGCCCGATCGCCGTGCAGGCGGCAATTGCCGCTGTGCATTCCCGGGCGGCGAAGGCGGAGGATACCGATTGGGCGCAGATCGTCCGGCTCTACGACGTCCTGGAAGAGCTGCAGCCGTCGCCCGTCATTAGCTTAAATCGCGCAGTCGCGGTGGCGATGGCTCAAACCCCTGCGGCGGCGCTGGAGATCATCGACGGGCTGGCGGTGCAGTTGAACGACTACCATTTGCTGCACGCGGCGCGCGCGGATCTGCTGCGCCGGGCGGGCCGATTCGCCGAGGCTGCGGAGAGCTACACGCGAGCCCTTGCGCTGGTGACCAACGATAGCGAGCGGCGCTACCTGGAAAGAAGAGCGCGCGAAGTGAGGAGCGCCTCAGGCCGCGCGGTCTATCCTACTTGAGATTCCGGTCAAAGAAATCGACCGTCATCTGTTGCAGCTGACGCGCGGCCACGCCGGAGACTCCGTGCGTCTTCTGCGGGTAGAGCATCATTTCGAATTGCTTGCCGGCCAGTTGCAGCGCGTTCGTCATCTGCAGCGTGTTCTGGAAGAGCACGTTGTCATCTTCGAAATTGTGGAAGATCAGCAGCTTGCCCTTCAGATTGCCGGCCTTTGCCGGCAGCGCGGTATCCCGGTAGCCATCGGGGTTCTCTTTGGGAAGGCCCATGTACCGCTCGGTATAGATCGTGTCGTAGTTAATCCAACTGGTAACCGGAGCCCCGGAAACGCCGGCATGGAATACCTCGGGCGCATTGAGCATCGCGTTGATGGTCATGAATCCGCCGTAGCTGGTGCCGGTGATGCCGACGCGCGCCGGGTCCGCATATCCCAGCGAGACAAGGTACTTCACGCCGGCTACCTGATCGGCTAGTTCCGGCATCACCCAGATGGTGATAGATCGCGGTTTCCAGATTGTGACCGCGCCCCATCACGCCGCGATTTTCGCACTGCCACACGATGTAGCCCTTATGCGCGTAAACCTGATCGATACCGACCCCGGCCCACGCATTGCGCACTGGCGACCCGACCCCGGGACCGCCATACACAGGCACGATCACGGGATATTTCTTCCCGGCCTGAAAACCGGCGGGCTTGATCAGGCGGCCGTAGAGTTCGCTGCCGTCCGGACCCTTGAACTTGACGATTTCGGTGGGGAGAATCTCGTACTCGTCGGCCTGTGTGCGGTCTGCCTCGCGGTAGACAGCGAGTTCCTTGCCATCGCCCGCATGCAGTGTGGTGCGTCCCGGCGTGGTGAGGTTCGAATACGTATCCAGGTAGTAGGCGCCCGTGGGGCCCATCGAAATGTTGTGCGTGAAATTCGCCGCGGTCAACTGGCGCTTGCCGGTGCCATCGAGCTTCATCGTGTAGAGATGGCGCTCCAGCGGCGTGGGCTCGGTGGAGCGTGTAATAGACCTGCTCCCCATCCACCGCGTTAATCGCAGTGACTTCCCAGGGACCCTTGGTCAGTTGCTTGACGCTCTTGCCATCCAGCGAAGAGACAAACAGATGTCGATAACCGCCATCGCGCTGGCTGGTCCATAGAAAACGCTTGCCGTCCTTCAGGAATTCGATGTCGCCTTCGAGATTGATCCAAAATGGGTCGGACTCTTTGAATACCGTGGAGGCTTCGCCGCTCTCCGCGTCGATCGTCACCATCTCGAGTTTGCTCTGCACGCGATTCATGCGCAGCATGTAAACCGCGCGCGAATTCGGCATCCAGCCGGCGCGGGCGATCAGGTACGCATTGCGCGTATCGCCGACCTCCAGCCATTTCGTCGCGCCGCCGGTGGCAGCGACAATTCCCAGATGGACGTCGGGATTATTTTCGCCGGCCTGCGGGTAGCGCTCTGGCTCGGAAAAGGCGCGCGTGCCCAGCATGTCGGCGTGAGGGAACACCGGCTCACGGCTCGAATCGAACTGCAGGTAGCAGATGGATTTGGAATCGGGCGACCACCAGAAGCCGGTTCCCAGCGTGAGTTCCTCAGGGTACACCCAGTCGGGGATGCCGTTGCGCAGCGTCTCCGTGCCGTCCTTGGTAACACGCGTTTCCACCCGCGTCGCCGTATCCACTACATAAATATCCCAGCCCCGTCGAAAAGCAACCTTCGAGGCGTCGGGAGAGAGCTTTGCGTCGAGTTCCGGCACCGGAGTCCTCGTGAGTTGATCCCACTTGCCGGTAGCGGTGTGAATCAGGAAGAGGTCGCCGCCCGATCCGTAGAGCAGCGATTGCGCATCGGCGGAAAACTGCAGTCCGGCGGCGCGCGCGCGTCGATTGGTCCAATCCGTAGGACCATCGTCGGCCGGCGGATTCGAGCGCGGCCGCGTCGATCGGTGTCGTGTCGATCAGAAGCTTGCTTGCCTTGGTCGCAGGGTCGTACACCATCAGGCTGCGGCCCTGGCGCGTCACGAAAGTCTTCCCGTCGGGAAGCCAGGTCGGGGCCCCCGCGAATCCGCCGCGCCCTCCACCACGTCCTCCCGCCTGCAGAGTTTCGAGCGTGATCGGCTTCTTTTGGGCAAAGGCGGAGACGGCAGCGATAAGGATAAGGCTAAGCTTTGACATCGGTATTGCGATTGTATCAACGGGTGGCGGAACTACAGAGTGACGGTGGGTTTCGAGCCTAACGCAGCAGCGAGTCGAGCAACGCGCCCACCTGTTCGTGAAGGCCGGGCGGGGCGCCGTAGAGCACACGGGCCGTCTTGCCGCTGCGATCGAACAGGAACATCGTCGGGACTGCCGTGATGTCGCCGAAGGATTGCGCAGTCTTAGAGTCCGTGATGGCCCACCGGACATCGGGATTGAGCGCGGAGGCAGTGGCTCGCACCCCGGCCTCCGGCGACTCGACGGCCAGCGCGAGGATCGCGAGTTTGTCGCCGTATTGCGCCTTGAGCGTACCCAGCCATTCCAGCGTCGAACGGCAGGGCGGGCACCACGTCGCCCAAAACTCCACCAGGACCACGCGCCCGGCAAGATCCTCAGCCGCGACGGAGCGGCCGCTGAGATCGGTCAACGAGAGCGCCGGCAGCGTCGCCAGTTCGCGTGTCTCGCTGCTGGCCGCGCTGACCAGACCCTTGCGGCCGCTGAGGATCAGGTCGATCATGCGCGACCAGATCTGCCTTGAATTTCGCCTGGTTGGCGGCATCGCGCCAGGGGGCGTAGCGGCCGGCGCCTTCCACTTCGCCGAAGAAGCCGAACTCGCGCGGGGCCGCCACCAGCACACCGTCCACGAACACCGCGGGATAGCCCTTCACGCCAAACTTCTCGGCCAGTTTCGAGCCGCCGAAGTTCTCGCTGACGAACGTGACCTTGCCGGGGTATTGGGCCGCCACTTCCTGCACCAGCAAACTTGCCGGGTCGGAGATATTTCAGGTATAGGGCCAGCGAACCAGGGTAATTTCGATGGTCTTGGAACTCGCGCGCGGCAACCCGGCCGCCGGCTTGCGCGCCGCGAGATAGGCGGGGATCACGGAAGCGGCGATCACGCGCGCGCTCTTGCGTTCGTCGTCCTTGCCCTCGGCCTGCGAGGCGGCGCGTTGCAGGAAAAGCAGCGCCAGCGAATCATCGTCCCGGGAAGCTTCAAATTTGCGCAGGATCGCCTCGTTAAACGGTTGGGCAGGCGCCGGGTCGAGCATCCCGAAGTGGCGGACTGCTTCCAGATATTGATAGAGCGCGCCGGCGTAAAGCCGGGAGGCATCCAGTTCGCGCGCCAGTTTGAGCGTCGAATTCAGCGCGATGAAGCGCGCGTGCTGCTCAATGGATCGCGGCGGCTGAAAGGCGGCGTTGACCTTTTCCTGCAGCGCCAGAAGCTCCGGCAGCAAAGATCGCGTCGCAACCGCGCGGCCCTTCCGGGGCAGGCTGACGGTGGGGACGAAGCGCGCGAACTCGGCTTGGCCTTGAGCCTCGCCAAGGTAAAAGAGTCCGTCCTTCGGTTGAGTGGCGTTGGCGAACCCGCGAGCCCCTTCGAGCAGCGGAACGGTGCGATTGCCGGCGACCTCAGAAAGCGCACGCAAAGCGAGCGGGGCGGCGCGCCAGTTATGCCCGGGGATGGTCAGTGCACTCCCCGCGCGGCGCCACTCCTCGTCGAACTCCGCCAGCGTCTTGACTGCGGCGGATTTCTCCGCGAAGAACCGGGCGCCGGCCAGCGTGTCGGTCGCCTGCGAAAGCTTCTCCAGGGCGAGGTAGGGACGCTCCGCCCGCAGCGCCCCCTCCGCCGCATTCAGCATCGCTTCGACATTCGCGCCGATATTCGGGAATTCCGCGACGGCGATCGGGCGGTCTTTGAGCGCGTGCCGAAGAGTTTCGATGCGGGCCTGGATTTCAGGTTGTGCGAGCGCGTGATAGACGAGGGAAAGCGTGAGAGCGAAGGTCTTCAGGCCGCGCATCGAGAGGGTTGGACGCACTCCGCTGCGGATCGTTAGCGGCTGCCAAAAGTAATCAGCCGCCCGGCCAAATCGCGGGGATACCCGTACCACTGGTATTATTGAAGGAGAAAGCTTTCCCACCAAAAATGTCTGCGAAATCCGATACGGAAATGGGCGTCAATAGCTGGCTCGAAGACGAGCTATATCAACAGTATCTGCACGATCGGTCCACGGTCGATGAGAGCTGGAAACAAGTGTTTGCGGAGCCCCGTGCCGGCAACGGCGCCGCGCTGACCGCGCCCGTGAAGGCGGTAGCGCCACCGACCGCTCCGGCTAACGGCGAACAACTGCAGCCTCTCCGCGGAATCGCGGGGAAGATCGCCGAAAATATGGAGGCGAGCCTCTCCATTCCCCTGGCAACCTCGCAGCGCACCATCGCCGTCAAAGTGATGGACGAGAACCGGCGCATCATCAATCAGCACCGCACGCTGGTCGGGCAGGGCAAGGTCTCCTACACGCACCTGATCGGGTGGGCCGTGCTGAAAGCGCTCGAAGAGATTCCGGGTATCAATCACGCGTTCGCGGAACACGATGGGCAGAGTTTCCGCGTCATGCATCCGGCGATCAATCTGGGAATTGCGGTGGACGTCGCGGGCAAGGATGGCGGCCGCAGCCTGATGGTGCCCAACATCAAAAACGCCGGCGCGCTCAACTTTCAAGAGTATGTCACCGCGTTTGACGATCTGGTCTCTCGCGCGCGCAAGGGCAAGCTGGCGGCGGCGGATTTCCAGGGCACAACGATATCCTTGACCAATCCGGGGACGGTCGGCACCATGGCGTCGATCCCGCGCCTCATGCCGGGACAGGGCGCGATCATCGCCACCGGAGCCATCGATTATCCGGCCGAGTATCAGGGCGCGGCCGACGAAACGCGCGCCATGCTCGGCATCAGCAAGGTGATGACGCTGACCTGCGCGTACGATCACCGCATCATCCAGGGCGCCGAATCCGGCGCGTTCCTCGGGAAACTGCAATCCCTGCTGGATGGCAAGGATGGTTTCTACGAAGAGGTCTTCAACCACCTGCGCATGCCCCACATGCCGGTGCGGTGGGAGACCGATCGCAAGCCGACTCTGCCGGGTGTGAGCGCCGCCCGCTATGCCGAGATCGCCAAAGAGGCGGGGATCATTCAGATGATCAACGCCTACCGCGTGCGCGGCCACTTGATTGCCGATTTGGATCCGCTGGGAGCGGAACCGAGCTTTCATGCGGAGTTGGATCCGGAGACTTACGGACTCACGATCTGGGATCTGGATCGCGAATTCCTGACCGGCAGCCTGGGCGAGGCGATCGGCGAAGGCGCGCCGAAATCCCTGGCCACGCTGCGCGAGATTCTGGAGACGCTGCGTCAGACGTACTGCGGCAAAATCGGCTGCGAGTACATGAATATTCAGGTGCCGGAGCAGAAGCGCTGGCTGCAGCAGCGTATGGAGCCGGAGTCCAACCACTGGCCGCTCGATCGCGAAACGCGCCTGCGCACCCTGCGCAGCGTCGTCGCCGGCGAAGAGTTCGAGCACTTCCTGCACTCCCGTTTCGTGGGACAGAAGCGATTTGCGCTCGAAGGCGGCGAAACGGCGCTGGCGATTCTCGAAGAGATTCTGGAGCGCGCGGCAGACCGTAACGTGCATGAGATCGTGGTCGGCATGGCGCATCGCGGCCGGTTGAATATCCTGGCCAACACGGTTGGCAAAGACGTCAAGCAGATCTTCAGCGAGTTCGAAGGCGAGATCGACCCCAGCAGCACGCAGGGGTCGGGCGACGTGAAGTATCACCTTGGCGCGACGGGCGTGCGGCGAACCTCGAACGGTCGCGAAATCGTCGTGTCGGTGTCGCCCAATCCCAGCCATCTGGAAGCGGTTGATCCGGTAGTGGAAGGCATCGTGCGGCCCAAGCAGGACCGCCTCGGGCGATAAGGAACGCGAGCGCGTCATCCCGGTGCTGATCCACGGCGACGCGGCCTTCGCCGGACAGGGCGTGGTCACGGAGACGCTGAATCTTTCGCAACTCGAAGGCTACTCGACCGGCGGCACCATTCACCTGATCATCAACAACCAGATCGGTTTCACCACCCTGCCCGACGAATCGCGATCCACCCCGTATTCCACCGACGTGGCGCGCGGCGTGCAGGCCCCCATCTTCCACGTCAACGGGGACGATCCGGAAGCCGCCATCCGCGTAGTGCAGATCGCATTCGACTATCGCCAGCAGTTCAAGACGGACGTGGTGATCGATATGATCTGCTATCGCCGCCACGGCCACAACGAAGGCGACGACCCCAGCTATACGCAGCCGATTCTCTATCGCAAGATCAAGGAGCATCCTTCGGTAGCCACGTTATACGGACAGCGCCTGGTGCGCGAGGGCGTGCTCGCCGCTGAAGAAATGCAGGCCATGCAGAAGGATGTCGCGGCGCGCCTCTCAGCGGCGTACGATGCCGTGCAGGAGCGCGCCGAGCGCTTCGAGTTGCAGGAATTGAGCGCGGTCGCCAGCGAGGAATTCGGCGGATACTGTCCGCGGACTAGCGTGAATCAGCAGGTGCTGGAGCGTGTGGTTCGCGGCATCACGCAGTTCCCCGAAAGTTTCCACCTGCATCCCAAACTGCGCGGCTTTGTGGACAAGCGTCGCGATGTCATGGCCAAAGGCGGCAATTTGGATTGGGCCTTCGGCGAGGCGCTGGCATTTGGCACCCTCGCGCTCGAAGGCACGCCGATCCGTCTCAGCGGGCAGGATTCGGGCCGCGGCACTTTCAGCCAGCGGCATCTGGCGTTCTACGATTCGGAAAACGGCAAGCGGTATGTGCCGATGCAGCATATCTCCCCCGATCAGGGAAAATTCGACGTCTTCGATAGCTCGCTCAGCGAATATGCCGTACTCGGCTTTGAGTTCGGATACTGGGTGGCGGATCCGCTTTCCCTGGTGATCTGGGAGGCGCAGTTCGGTGATTTCGCCAACGGCGCGCAGATCATGATCGACCAGTTCATCAGCTGCTGCGAGCAGAAATGGGGCCAGCCCAGCGGCCTCGTGATGCTGCTGCCTCACGGCTATGAAGGCCAGGGGCCGGAACATTCCAGCGCGCGCATCGAACGCTACCTGACCTTGTGCGCGGAGAACAATATGCAGGTGTGCAACTGCACCACTCCCGCGCAGTATTTCCACCTGTTGCGCCGGCAGATGTACGGCGGCAGTGACCGCCGCGGCATGCGCAAGCCGCTGATCATCTTCACGCCGAAGAGCCTGCTGCGCCATCCGAAAGCGGTTTCCACGCTCCACGATTTCACCACCGGCGGCTTTACGGAAATCATGAGCGATTCCGGCGTGACCGATAGTTCGCTGGTCTCCCGCGTAGTCTTCTGCAGCGGCAAGATCTACTACGATCTGCTGGCCGCCCGCGAAGAGCGTAAGGCCGAACACGTGGCGATCATCCGCACCGAACAGCTTTACCCGTTCGCGTCGGACCAGGCGCGCGATATTCTGGCGCGCTTCGCACCCACGGCGGAAGTCGTGTGGGCGCAGGAAGAACCGCGCAATATGGGCCCCTGGC
The DNA here is from genome assembly GCA_963811575.1 of uncultured Solibacteraceae bacterium. Taxonomy (GTDB): domain Bacteria; phylum Acidobacteriota; class Terriglobia; order Bryobacterales; family Bryobacteraceae; genus Solibacter. Next base: position 196,143 of record CAWERY010000001.1, read on the forward strand.
GCTTCGTCCGTGAGTGCATTCAAGCCGTGCTCGACGATTCGCGGCGCGAAGTCCGCTACGTCGGACGTCCGGAAAGCGCCAGCCCCGCCACCGGAAGCGGCAAACGCCACCAGCAGGAGCAGGCGGAAATCGTCAACGATGCCCTCACCGCCGGCGCGATTTCGCAGACCAGGCGCGTACGGGTCGTGGCGCGACGAAAGAAGTAAACCTTCGGGATCCGTGCCCCACATCCTGATCGTGGTGTTAACCTAATTTTCGGAGAAGCGGCACATGATCATCGGCGTTCCCAAGGAAATCAAAGATCACGAAACACGTGTTGGGCTGGTGCCAAGCGGCGTTACCGCGCTGCGCGAGGCGGGCCATGAAGTTCTGGTGGAAACTCATGCTGGCGATGGCAGTTCCCTGCCCGATAGCGACTATGCGGAGGCTGGCGCGAAGATCCTGTCCAGCGCCGCGGAGGTGTGGCAGCGCGCCGACCTCGTGGTCAAAGTCAAAGAGCCGCAGAAGGCGGAGTACGCGTTCTTCCGCCCGAATCTTACCTTATTCACTTACCTGCACCTGGCGCCTTTGCCCGAATTAACCGAGAAGCTGCTTGCCGCCAAGGTCAATGGTGTGGCCTATGAGACCATCCGCGAGAAGGATGGCTCCCTGCCCCTGCTCACGCCGATGAGCGAAGTCGCCGGGCGCATGAGCGTGCAGGTCGGCGCGCAGTATCTGGAGCGGCCAAGCGGCGGGCGCGGGATTCTGTTGGGCGGTGTGCCGGGCGTCGCGCCAGGCAACGTGGTGATTCTGGGCGGCGGAATCGTCGGCACGAATGCGGCCAAAATGGCGATCGGTATGGGCGCGCATGTGACCATCATCGATCGCAGCCTGAACCGTCTTCGCGAACTCGACGATATCTTCAACGGCTATGCGGTCACGCTGGCATCGAACGCCTGGACCATTAGCGAGAACCTCAAGACTGCGGACCTGGTGGTGGGCGCGGTCCTGATCCCCGGCGCATCGGCGCCCCGCCTGGTGCGGCGCGAAATGATCTCCAAAATGAAGCCCGGCTCGGTGGTGGTGGACGTTGCGATCGATCAGGGCGGCTGCTTCGAGACCTCGCACGCCACCACCCACACCGAGCCCATCTATTTCGTGGACGGAGTGCTGCACTATTGCGTCAGCAATATGCCGGCCGCCGTGCCGCATACCTCCACCTTCGCGCTCACCAACGCGACCTCCCCTTACCTTCTGGAACTCGCCAATCACGGCCTGGAAGGCGCCTGCGAACGCCATGCCGCCCTGCGCGAAGGCGTCAACACCTACAACGGCCACATCACGTATAAGGGTGTGGCGGAATCGCAGAACCGCCAGTGGCGCGCCATGGCGAGCGTGGGGTAATATGCCGGCACTCGAAAATATGGAAACGGCGCCCCCGCCGTTGACCGCGCTGACCGAAGACGAAAGGCTCTTCCAGAGCACCGTGCGCAAATTTGCGCGCGAACAGATTCGCCCCTACGTCCGGGAGATGGATGAGGCCGGCGTGTTCCGCAAGGACATCATCCGGCAGTTCTTCGACATGGGCCTGATGGGGATCGAAATCCCCGAGGAGTTCGGCGGGCAGGGCGGCACATTCTTTCAATCGATTCTGGCGGTGGAAGAACTCTCGGCGGTGGACCCTTCGGCGGGCGTGATCGTCGACGTGCAGAATACCATCTGCAACAACGCCCTGTTGCGCTGGGCCTCGCCTGCCCAGAAGGCAAAGTACCTGCCCCTGCTCGCCGAAAAATGGGTCGCGAGCTACGCGCTATCCGAAGCCGGCTCGGGTTCGGACGCGTTCGCCATGGCGACGCGCGCGGAGGATAAAGGCGATCATTTCCTGCTTACCGGCCGCAAGCTCTGGATCACCAACGCGGCGGAGGCGGGCTTCTTCCTCCTCTTCGCCAACGCCAATCCGGAGGCAGGGTACAAGGGTGTCACCGCGTTCCTGATCGAGCGCGATTTCCCCGGGTTCGCAGTCGGCAAGAAAGAGGACAAGATCGGCTTGCGCGCCTCCTCCACCTGCGAACTGATCCTGGACAACTGCCGCGTGCCGCGCGAGAACGTGATGGGCGAAGTCGGCAAGGGCTATAAAATCGCCATCGAGACGCTCAACGAGGGTCGAATCGCCATCGGCGCGCAAATGATCGGCCTGGCACGCGGCGCGCTCGATCACGCCGTCGCCTACGCCCGGGAGCGCAAGCAGTTCGGCAAGCCGATCGGAGAGTTCCAGGGCGTGCAGTTCGATCTCGCGAAGATGGCGGTGGAGGTGGAGGCGGCGCGCCTCCTGGTGTATAACGCCGCACGTTTGCGCGATGCCGGCATGCCCTTCCTCGCGGAGGCGGCCATGGCGAAGTATTATAGTTCCGAGATCGCCGAACGGGTGGCGTCGAAATCCATCGAAGTTCACGGCGGGGTTGGGATTACCAGAGATTACCCCGTGGAAAAGCTGTACCGCGACGCCAAAATCGGGCGGATCTACGAAGGCACGAGCAATATTCAGTTGATGACCATTGCCAAGAAACTATTAGGCAAGTAGGCTCGTCTGATTCAGAAGGGGAACTATGCGCGCTATCGTTTTCTCAACTGCTTTCGCCGCCCTCTGCCTGCCCGGCTGGGCCGCGGATGACGTCAACACCGCCGAGATTATCCGCAAGTTCGCCGCCAAGGAACTGGAGTTCCAGCAGGCGCGCAACAACTATACCTATCGCCAAAGCGTCAAGATGGAAGAAGTCAATGGCGGCGGCAAGTGGGAAGAGGTGGAAGACATCATCTTCACGCCCGAAGGCAAGCGCATTGAGAAGGTGGTTTACGCCCCCGTCATCTCCCTTCGCCAGATCAGCCTGTCTCCCGAGGACGTGCAGGATTTGCGCAACGTCCAGCCCTTCGTCCTCACCACCCCGGACATCCCGGATTACGACATCCAGTACCTGGGCAAGGAAAAGGTCGACGACATCGGCTGCTACAGCTTCTCCGTGAAGCCGAAGAAAATGGTCCAGGGCAAACGCTATTTCGAAGGCCAGATCTGGGTAGACGATCGCGATCTGCAAATCGTGAAGACCTACGGCAAGGGCGTCGGCCTGCTCAAGAAGAGCTCCGACCAGGCCTTCCCCAAATTTGAGACCTACCGCGAACAAATCGACGGAAAGTACTGGTTCCCCACCTACACGAGAGCCAATGATACCCTGCACTTCAAGAGCGGCGAAAACGTGCCCATCCGGATGGTCGTAAAGTATCAGGATTACAAGAAATACGAAGGCCGTTCGACCATCAAATTCGGCGATGTCGTGGACGAAGGCAAGAGCGGCGGCGCCCCGACCACGCCTCCCGTGCCGCCACCTACCAAGAAAAAGTAGGGCTTCCCGGCCTTTCTCCGTTTGGTTTTCGCCGCAAAACGCGACCTTTCGAAGGGACGTGTTACTATCCCTTTGATGCCAACTAAAGTTACGGTTTTGAACAACGGACCGATCCGAATCGAAGGCGAATTCGAGATCCTGGATCCGGCGGGAGCTGCCTTCGGGCTGGCGGGTCGCACGGTAATCTCACTGTGCCGCTGCGGACAATCGGCCAACAAGCCGTTTTGTGACGGTTCGCACGCCAGAACCGGCTTCAGCGACCCGGTGACCGCGCGCGAATTGCCGCCCCCCAAGCCCAAACTGTAACGAAGTTCCAAAATTTTATCCCCATTAGGGCCATTGCTCGGGGGGATTGGTAACATTACGATGAGTTTTATCGCCTAACAGGTAGATTCCACTATGCCTACTCTTGCGGCCCGTGGTGATGGGTCCCCTCGAAGATCGACCAAACTGCTTTGGGCTGTTGCCGCGAGCGCCATACTCGCGTTAGCCCTTTCTGGCTGCTCCGGCAGCAGCACCGCCGCGAAATCCGATGCGCCAGGCGGCGGGGGCAAAGGCGGTAGGCGCGGGGGCGGTGGCGATGTGCCGGTAACCGTGGCCACTGCCAAGGAACGCGATGTTCCTGTGGAAATTCAGGTCATTGGAAACGTCGAGGCCTATTCCACCATCACGGTCAAAGCGCAGGTGGGCGGCCTCCTCACTGACGTATTCTTTCACGAAGGCGATTTCGTAAAAAAGGGTGAGAAGCTCTTCACCATCGATCGGCGTCCCCTCGAAGCCGCATACAACCAGGCACTCGCCAACATCGCCCGGGACCAGGCATCGCTCGGTCAGGCTCAGGCGAACCTGGCGCGCGATGAAGCTCAGGCAAAATATCAGGACACCCAGGCCAAGCGCTACGACGCACTGGCTAAGAGCGGCGTGATTTCGAAGGACCAGTCGGAGCAGTTGCGTGCCAGCGCGGACGCCATGGCGCAGGCCGTCAATGCCGACAAGGCGGCGATTCAGAGTGCGCAGGCGGCAATCGGCGCCAGCCAGGCAACGGCGGAAAACGCCAAAGTTCAACTCGGCTTCACCGATATCCCTTCCCCCATCAACGGCCGTACCGGCAATCTCACGGTGAAGGCCGGCAATGTGGTGATGGCCAACAGCATGGATTTGATGACCATCAACCAGGTCGAGCCGATCTACGTCACCTTCTCGGTGCCGGAAGCTCAACTGCCCGCGATCAAGAAATATAAGGACGCAGGCGCTCTCTCCGTGAAGGCGCGGCCGCAGGATGCCGAAACCGCCACCGATGACGAAACCGGTAATCTGACCTTCATCGACAACACAGTCGACGTCACTACCGGAACCATTAAACTCAAGGGTACTTTTCCCAATACCAATCACAAATTGTGGCCCGGCCAGTTCGTGCGCGTGACGCTGCGCCTGACTACCCAGAAGAACGCGGTGGTGGTTCCCAACGAAGCCGTGCAGACCGGCCAGACCGGGTCTTTCGTCTACGTGGTGAAGCCGGATAAGACAGTGGAATCGCGCCCCGTAACAACCGGTGCGCGCGTCGAGCAGGACATGGTAGTGGATGGCCTGGAATTGGGTGAGACCGTGGTTACCGAGGGGCAATTGCGACTGGCTCCCGGCAGCAAAGTATCGATCAAAGACGGCAGCGGAAGAGGCGGTGGAGGCCGTGGGCGGTCGCGGGGCTAGAGGGGGCTCGGCGTGAATTTTTCCGAAACCTTTATCAAGCGGCCGATCGCAACCAGCCTGTTGATGGCTGGCGTTGCGCTATTCGGCGTCATCGCGTATGAAAACCTGCCGGTCAGCGATCTGCCGCAGGTAGACTACCCGACAATCACGGTCAGCGCCGGCCTGCCGGGCGGCAATCCCGATACCATGGCGTCCGCGGTCGCAACTCCGTTGGAGCGCCAGTTCACGGGCATTGCCGGCCTGGATTCGATGATCTCCAACAGCGGCCAGGGCTCGACTTCCATCACCCTGCAGTTCGATTTGAGCCGCGATATCGATGGCGCCACCGTGGACGTGGAAACCGCCATCGCCGAAGCGCTTCCGCTCCTGCCTCCCGGGATGCCGACGCCGCCCTCCTTCCGCAAAGTCAACCCCGGCGACCAGCCCATCATCAGCCTCTTTTTGACCTCGCCCACCATGCGCCTGAGCGACCTGGACGAGTACGCGGAAACCATGATGGCCCAGCGCATTTCCATGGTCGAAGGCGTGGCCCAGGTGCAGGTCTTCGGTTCGGCCAAGTACGCGGTGCGCATCCAGGTGGACCCCAATGAGCTGGCCGCGCGCGGCATCGGCCTCAATGAAGTCGATGCGGCCCTGCGCAATTGGAACGTCAACGTCCCTACCGGCACTCTATACGGACCGCACACCGCTTACCAGATTCAGGTGAACGGCCAGTTAATGCGCTCCGCGGCGTACAAGCCCCTGATCGTCGCCTATAAGAACGGAGCGCCGGTAAGGCTCGGTGACGTCGCTAACGTGATCGATAGCGTCGAAGACGATAAAAACTTCTCCAAGATCTACGGCGGCGAATACGGTAAGGATGGCACGATGGGCGTCAGCCTGGCGGTAATGCGCCAGCCGGGCAGCAATACCATCGAGGTCACCGATAATATTAAGCGCCTGCTGCCGTTCTTCCAGGCGCAGATGCCTCCCAGCGTGCACCTGGGAATTCGCGGCGACCGTTCCAAGAACATCCGCGAGGCCTTCCAGGATATTCAATTCACCATGGCCGCCACCCTGGCGCTGGTAATCATGGTGATCTTCCTGTTCCTCCGGAACTTCTCCGCCACCATGATTCCGGCCATGGCGCTGCCGTTTTCCATCATCGGCACCTTCAGCGTGATGTACCTGCTGAATTTCAGCCTGAACAACATTTCGATGATGGCCCTGATCCTCTCCATCGGCTTCGTGGTGGATGACGCGATCGTCATGCTGGAAAACATCGTCCGGCACATTGAGAAAGGCGAGAAGCCTCTGGAGGCATCCCTCGCCGGCTCGCGCGAGATCGGCTTCACGATCGTTTCCATGACCCTTTCGCTGGGCGCGGTGTTCATCCCGATTCTGTTCATGGCCGGGATTCTGGGCCGCCTCTTTCGCGAATTCGCCGTTACCATCTGTACCGCCATCCTGATCTCCGGCATGGTCTCCATCAGCCTCACGCCGATGTTGTGCAGCCGCTTCCTGCGCGAAAGCAAGCCGGAAAAACACGGCTTCTTCTACCGCCTGATGGAAGGCATCTTTGACCGCACGCTGCATATTTACGCGGTCTCCTTGAAGTGGGTGCTGGGCCATCGCCCCGTGATGCTCGCCATGTTCGTGGCCGTCCTTCTGCATCACGGTGGACCTCTATATGGTGGTCCCCAAAGGCTTCATCCCCGATACCGACAACGATAATTTCTCGGTGAACGTGGAAGCTGCGCAGGGAACGTCGTATTACCAGATGGTGAAGTACCAGACGCTGATCTCCTCCATCGTGGTGCAGGACCCGGATATCGAAAGCTTTTACTCCACCACCGGCGGCAATTTCTTCGGGCCCAGCGGCGCTTCCGGCCGCCTGATGGTCAACACCAAGCCCCGCCGGCAGCGCAAGGCGACCGTCGCCGATATCGTCAATCGCATGCGCCCGAAGCTCTCCAACATTCCCGGCTTGCGCGTATCGCTCTCCGTGCCTCAGGCGATTCGCGTCGGCGGCCGCATGTCGAAGAGCGCTTATGACTTCACGCTGTACGGTCCCGACACGCAGCAGCTCTACACCGAAGCGCCCAAACTGGAGCGCATCATCGCCAAGATTCCCGGGCTGCAGGAAGTGCAGAGCGATCTGCAGATCAAGACGCCGCGCATCAGCATCCAGTTAGACCGCGACCGCGCCGCCGCTCTGCAGCTCAACTGGAACACAGTTTCGAGCACCCTGTACGATGCGTTCGGGCCCCAGTTCGCCAGCACCATCTACGCGCCCACCAACCAGTACCGCGTCCTGCTGGAAATGCTTCCCAAATACCAGCAGCACACAGACGGCCTGGATATGATTTATCTGAAGAACGATAGCGGCGAGATGATCCCGCTGAAGGCCGTCGCCAAAATGGTCGCCAATGCCGGACCGCAGAGTATTCCGCATTCCGGCCAGCTGCCCTCGGTAACCATTTCCTTCGCGCTCAAGCCGGGCACCTCGCTGGGCGAGGCCACCACCGCGATCGAGGAAGCCGCCAAGGCCAATCTGCCGGCCACCATCACCGGCACCTTTCAGGGCACCGCCAAAGTCTTTCAGGATTCCATGCGCAACATGGGCATCCTGCTGATTGTCGCGATCGCGGTCGTGTACATCGTCCTCGGCGTGCTTTACGAAAGTTACGTTCACCCGCTGACCATCCTCTCCGGCCTGCCCTCGGCCGGCTTCGGCGCGCTGCTCACCCTCATCCTGTTCAAGGTTGACCTGAGCATCTATTCCTTCGTCGGCCTGATCATGCTGATCGGTATCGTGAAGAAGAACGCGATCATGCAGATCGATTTCGCCCTCGAAGCCGAGCGCAAGGAAGGCATGTCCCCGCGCGACGCGATCTACGAAGGCTGCCTGATTCGCTTCCGCCCGATCATGATGACCACCATGGCGGCCCTGCTCGGCGGCCTGCCGATCGCCCTCGGCTATGGCGCCGGCGGCGAAGCCCGTAAGCCGCTCGGTCTCGCCGTCGTCGGCGGCCTCGCGTTCTCGCAGTTGATGACCCTTTATCTGACCCCGGTGGTTTACACCTATATGGCGGCCGCCCTCGGAAAATATAATGACTGGAAGGCTCGCAAATCCCGTAAGGCGCTATCCCCCGTCATGCAGGCGGGAGACTGATAGCGAATCCAGACGATGAATATTTCCCAGACTTTTATTGAACGGCCCATCGCCACCAGCCTCCTCATGGCCGCGATCGCCCTGTTCGGCAGCGTGGCCTACCGCTCGCTCGCCGTCAGCGATCTGCCCAACGTCGATTTCCCTACCCTGCTGGTGACCGCCGCCCTTCCCGGCGCGAGTCCGGAAACCATGGCGGCCGCCGTCGCCACGCCTCTTGAAAACCAGTTCTCCACCATCGCCGGCCTGAACTCGATGTCGAGTTCGAACTCGCTGGGCAATACCCAGATCACCCTGGAATTCGATCTCGCCCGCCGCCTCGATGGCGCCGCCGTGGACGTTCAGGCAGCCATCACCCAGGCATCGCGCCTGCTGCCCCAGGGCATGCCGACGCCGCCCACCTTCACCAAGGTCAATCCGGCCGACCAGCCGGTGCTCTACATCGCGCTAACGTCCCCCACGCTTCCCCTCTGGACCTTGGACGAGTACGCCGAAACGCGCATCGCGCAGCGCATCTCCATGATCTCGGGCGTCGCCCAGGTGCAGGTGCTCGGCGCGCAGAAGTACGCCGTCCACGTCCAGATGGATCCGCACGCGCTGGCCTCGCGCCAGATCGGTATCAACGAAATCGAAACCGCGCTCAAGAACTGGAACGTCAACCTGCCCACCGGTTCGATCATCGGTCCGCAGCGCGCCTTCACCCTGCAGGCCAGCGGCCAGCTGTTGAACGCGGAGCAGTACCGACCCGTGGTCGTCGCCTATCGCAACGGCTCGCCGGTCCGCCTGGATGAGCTCGGCACCATTCTGGATAGCGTGGAAGACGATAAAACCGCCTCCTGGTTCTACAAGGATAAATTCCATAGCCGCGCCATCATTCTGGCCATCCAGCGCCAGCCCGGCACCAATACCATCGCCGTCACCGATGGCGTCAAGAACCTGCTGCCCCTCTTCCGCACCGAACTCCCGCCCTCCGTGAAGATGGATATCCTGTACGACCGTTCGGATACCATCCGCGAAAGTTTCGGCGACGTCAAGTTCACCATGGTGTTGACCCTCGGCCTGGTCGTGATGGTGATCTTCCTCTTCCTCCGCAACGTCTCCGCCACCATCATTCCCAGCCTCGCGCTGCCGTTTTCCATCATCGGCACCTTCGCCGTCATGTACCTGCTGGATTACAGCCTCGACAACCTGTCGATGATGGCGTTGATCCTTTCCATCGGCTTCGTGGTCGATGACGCGATCGTGATGCTGGAGAACATCGTCCGCCACATCGAGTTGGGAGAGCAGCCGCTCTTGGCATCCCTCAAGGGCTCGAACGAAATCGGCTTCACCATCGTCTCCATGACGCTTTCGCTCGCCGCCGTCTTCATCCCAGTGCTCTTCCTGGGCGGCGTGCTCGGCCGTCTCTTCAAGGAATTCGCCGTCACCATCACGGCGGCGATTCTGATCTCCGGCGTCGTCTCCGTCACGCTGACCCCCATGCTGTGCAGCCGCTTCCTCAAAGGCGCGCACGAATCCAAACGCGGCTGGTTCTACAACACCACCGAGAAATTCTTCGACGGCATGCTCCACACCTACGACGTCACGCTCCGGATGGCGCTGCGCCACCGCGTGCTGATGATGGTGAGCTTTGTCGTGGTGCTGGCCGCCACCGGGTACATGTTCGTCACCATCCCCAAGGGCTTCATTCCCGATCAGGATACGGATCAGTTGAGCGTGATCACCGAAGCCGCGCAGGGCACCTCCTACTACCAGATGGTCGATTACGTCCAGGAGATCGCCAAGACCGTGGCCGATGACCCGAACGTCGAATCGCTCATGGCCAGCGTCGGCGGCACCACCGCTTCCAACATGGGCGGTCCCAACTATGGCCAGCTGGTCATCCACCTCAAGCCGCGCACCACGCGCGCCCTCGGCGTCAACGACATCATCAAGGAACTGCGCCCCAAGCTCGACGCCTTCGCCGGCATGAAGGTGTACATGCAGAATCCGCCCACCATCCGCATCGGCGGACAGGTGACCAAGAGCCTCTACCAGTTCTCCATGCAGACCCCCGATAAGGCGGAGCTCTACTCGGAGACGGCTAAGTTGACCGAAGAAATCGGCAAGATCCCCGGCGTGGAAGACGTCACCAACGACGTCGCCGTCGTAACCCCGCAGGTCAATGTCTCGATCGATCGCGATAAGGCCGGCGCGATGGGCGTCAATGCCAACCTGATCGAGAACGCCCTCTACGATGCCTATGGCCCGCGCTGGGTCTCCACCATCTACGGCTCCATCAACGAGTACAAAGTGCTGCTCGAACTGGAACCGCGCTACCAACGGGATCCGCGGGCACTCTCCCTGCTCTATTTCAAGAACTCGACCAACAAACTGATCCCGCTCGATACGCTCGCCAAGTTCAAAACGGAGACCGGTCCGCAGACCATCAACCACTACGGGCAGCTTCCCGCCGCCACTATCTCTTTCAACTTGAAACCCGAAGCCTCCCTGGGCGTGGTAGTCGATCAGGTGTCCGGCATCGCGTCCCGCACCCTGCCCGATACCATCAGCACACAGTTCCAGGGCGCCGCCAAAGCCTTCCAAAGTTCGCTCGGCAATCTCTGGGTGCTGCTGGTCATCGCCATCATGGTGGTCTACATCGTGCTCGGCATCCTCTACGAAAGCTACATCCACCCCATCACGATTCTTTCCGGCCTGCCTTCCGCCGGCTTCGGCGCGCTCCTCACCCTGGTCATCTTCCACATCGATCTCAGCATCTATGCCTTCGTCGGCCTCATCATGCTGATCGGCATCGTCAAGAAAAACGCCATCATGCAGATCGATTTCGCTCTCGAAGCCGAGCGCGAGCACCATCTGACCGCCGAACAGGCCATCTATGAAGGCTGCCTGATCCGCTTCCGCCCCATCATGATGACCACCATGGCTGCGCTCCTGGGCGCTGTCCCGATCGCGCTCGGTTATGGCGCGGGCGGCGAAGCCCGCCAGCCCCTGGGCCTCGTCGTGGTCGGCGGCCTGCTCTTCTCCCAGCTCGTCACGCTCTACCTCACGCCCGTCTTCTACATCTACATGTCCGCGCTTCAGGATCGTGTGCAGTCCTGGCGAGGCCACGGAAAGAAGAAGTTTACCGAAGCTCCCGTCGCCGGGTAGGATTTCGCGTTCACGCGCTTTTCTCGCTACAATCAGCCCTTCTATGGCACTCGATCTCAACGCGCTCGCAAAATTCGACACCCCCACCATCTGCAATACGATTGAGCTCTTCGAAGTCCGCCCCCGCACCGCCGGCTACATGGACGGCCGGATTCGCGCCTGCTTCCCCGAAATGCCTCCCGCCGTCGGCTATGCCGCAACCGCCACCATGCGGTGCGCCCTCCCCAGGCAGGAAGGCGATGTCTACGGCTCGCTCGATGAACAGGTCGCGCGCTTCGCCGAGTTGCCGGGCACTCCCATCGTCGTCTTTCAGGACCTGGACGATCCCGCCGTCGCCGCTACCTTCGGCGAAATCATGTGCACCACCTATCAGTCCTTCGGCGCCGCGGGCCTCATAACTTCGGGCGCCGCGCGCGACCTGGACCAGGTGCGCCGCCTCGGTTTCCCCGCATTTTCCAACGGCGTAATCTCCTCCCACGGCTACAGCCATATCGTGGACCTGCATCGCGCCGTCCGCGTAGGCGGCCTGACCATTCACCCCGGCGATCTGATTCACGCCGACACCAACGGCGTAACCACCATTCCGCTCGCAATCGCCGGCCAGGTGGCCGATGCGGCCGCCGAATTCGTCCAGGCAGAATCTATCGTCCTCGACTATCTGCGGTCGGGAACTCCGGACACCAACCGCTTCGGCGAAGCACGCCGCGGCATGATGGACGCTCTAGCCGCGCTCGGGAAAAGACTCCGCCCCGTTCGGTGAAAAATCGTACAAACGAAAGTTGGCATCCACGGCGTGAATCCTGATATTTCGCCCCTCGCGTCCCCCCGGACCGCGATAATTTACTCTTGCGACGTTTTCGGGTTTCCGTTTCAGGTCTGGCGATTGTCTTAATTTCATTGGTCTATTGGGTCTGTGCCGGCATGCGTGCCGCCAGCCAGCCGTACATTTTCGATGAGCTGACTTCATGGCGCCTGGCGCGTCTCCCGACCATCGGGGCTACCTGGGCCGCCCTTCAAGCCGGAATCGACCAGCAATTGATTCTGCAGCCTCTCTTCATCCGCTTCTCGCATTCCCTCTTCGGCTACGGGCAGCTAGCCACCCGGTTGCCGGCGCTCACCGGCTTCTGGATCATGATGCTCGGCCTGTATGTCTTCTTGCGCCGCCGCCTCCCCGCATCCTATGCGCTGGTCGGGATGCTGCTTCCCACCCTTACCTTCGCCTGGGGCTTTGCGTTCCAGGCCCGCGCTTACGGACCCGTGCTGGGCTGCGCGGCAATCGCCCTGGTGGCGTGGCAAAGTGCTGCCGCTGATGAGTACCGCCCATTCGCCCTGCCCGCCATCACGCTTTCGCTCGCGATCGCTCTCGCCAGTCATATGGGAGCCGTCATGCTCGCAATTCCTCTGGTCGCCGGCGAAGTCGTGCGCAGCGTCAGGCGTCGGCCGCATCGATGTCCCGATGTGGATCTTCTTCGCTGCCGCGGCTCCCGCCGTGCTCCTCTATCCGCCGATTCTGGCGCCCACCAGGAATTGGGACGTCACCGGAATGCGGCCCGATATTTCCACAATGTCCAGCTTCTATAGCGTGATCCTCCGCAGCGCGGTCAGCCCCGTGCTGGTCGCCGGAATCGCTGCCTACCTGTTCGGACGCGGTCCCCGCACCACGGGCGAAGAGAGCCACGCCATGCCTCCCCATGAGGTCGCCGCCCTGCTTGGTCTGGCCGCTGCCCCGGCGTTTTTCGTGGGCGCGGGTTTCGCCATGCAGCACTTCTTCTTTCTCCCGCGCTACGGCTTGCCCTGCGTCATCGGACTTGCCGGTTGGTCGGTCCTCCTGCTTTTTCGCGGTACCGGCGGCAGCCGCCGCGCCGCCGCCATCATCGCGATCGTGCTGGCAACCTGGCTGGCAGCTTCCAGGGGCCGCGAAGCGCTCGCAACCAATATCGCCCCCGGCCTGGCGTTTCGCAAAAGGCACCCCATGCTCGTCAAGGGTCTCGAGGATGGCAAACCGCTGATCACCTCGGACCCGGAAGCCTTCTCCGGTTCGGACTTTTACCTTCCCCACGCCGCCGCATCGCGCGTGTACTACGTCTACGATGAAGGCCTCCATCCGCAGGACCTGGTAGATCAGATCGTACGCCGCGGCGCCAAGACCTTTTCCCTCCAGGGACACGTGGCGGACTGGCAGACCTTCGTCCAGGAACATCCCCAGTTCCTCCTGCATGTCGATGACACCTATTCCGATTGGCTATACAGCCGGCTCCTTGATGGCGGCTGGCGCGTTGACGTGAAGGACCGGGATGGCATCGAAGTCCTCTATCAGGTGAGCCGCCCCGCAACGCGGCCGTAAGACTACCCCCGGCGCATCCGCCACGTCCGTGGTAGGCAAGCTCGCCGATGTCGAGCGATAGCTCGACCCGCCGAACCGACGTATGCGGACCCGCATGTACCGTGGTGTGGGAGGGGAGAAGCCGCGAGGCTTCCCCCCATCCCGATTCATCATTACCTGGCCCAAGAAATCACCTGGGTTCCCATTTTTCAGACCCCTTAGGGTGCTCCATCCGTTCATCCCTAAGGTTCCGCAACGTGGAAGGATGATTGCACCAGCGCCTTCGGTGCATCCTCCCGAACTTGCAGCCATATGGAAGCGATTCGTCGATCCACGTAAGCGCAAAGGCGGAGTTCATCCGCTCAGGACGATGGCTTTTCACCGTGCCTTCCGATTCCGATTCATCCTCTAGACACTCGCGAACCAAAGCCAAAGGTCCATCTATTTATGTTCACCAAGGTGATTTCAAAGCCGCTTCCGACGCTCCGTCCAAGATTCTTCAAAACCCTGCCAGCGGCGCTGTGCGCCGTTCTGGCGGCGACCTGGCTCGCTCCGGCTTCCTGGCAGCGGATCAGGGTGTTCCGGTTCCGGCAGGCACGTGGACGTTCGTCCTCAGCAAGGGAATTCCCGTGGAAGCCAACGGCTGGGAGCAATTGGCGTACGCCCCGATTCTTAAACGGGCGGTCATGTTCTCGCAATATCACCAGCGCAACTCGGAGCCGAACGAGAGCATGGTGGCTTACAACTTCGAAACCAACTCCTGGGAGGTTCTCGATATGGGAGGCAACTTCCATACCGAACACCTGCCGGAAGGTGGCGAATCGCAGGGCTATTTCGATTTCAACCCCATCAACAACACCATCGTCTACCATTGCTGCACAACCGGCTCCAACCAACCGGAAAATGCAAATCATACCTGGTGGTACGATCTGCTGGGTCAAGCCGGGCGCGACAAGCACACCTCGCCCAAACCTCCGCTGCTGGCGCTTCAACCGGGCGGAGCCTTCGACGCCGCGCATGGTGTTTTTGTCTTTCATGGCGGCGACTCTCTCGTCGGCACGTGGACCTATAACCCGCTTACCAACGTCTGGGCACAGATGCACCCGTCCGGCGTCAACCCGGATCCTTCGCTCATCCTGCCTGCGCTCGCCTACAACAGCCGCACGCAAAAGATCTATCTGTTCGGCGGCCTCTCTCCCTCGGGCTATTCTAACGACCTCTACGTCTACGACTATCCGACGAACACCTGGAATTTGCTCAACCCGAGCGGGACCAAACCTTCCAAACGAAATCGCCATGCCATGGCGTACGACTCGGCCAACGACGTCTTCCTGATGTACGGCGGGCAGAACGGCACGGGGAATCTGAACGACTCCTGGATCTACGACCCGACTGCGAATTCCTGGACGCAGGTTGCGTCGCCGCAAGCGCCGCCGGTGCCGATCACGGCGATCTTCGCCAAGCTTGCCTACGACTCCGACCACAACGTCTTCGTGCTCGCGCAAACCGGCCAGAACGGTTACTACGGCGGCTCCTGGACCCCTTACGGCGTTCAGACCTGGCTCTTCCGGTATCGCGGAACCGGCCCGAATGCCGGCACGCTCTCCTCTACCGCGGCGCCCTCGCCCGGCGGATTGAACCGCAATGGCACCAGTTGGGCCAAGGACCCGGCCCTGATCACCGACGGAAACAATTTGTATGTGAGCTGGTCGGAAATCAGCTCGCCCTTTGATAGCACAGACGCGGCGTGGCCGCACATTTTCGTCAGCCAGTACACGGCGGGCAGTTGGTTTCCGCTGGGTGCTTCCTACACTGCCGTAAGCAGCACTGCGATCAAAGAAGCGCATGCTCCCTCGCTCGGTATGGTCGGCCAATCGCCGTGGGCCTCCTGGTATGAATCGGACAACGCCGGGGATACCGCGCAGGTGTACTCGAAGGGCTGGAATGGCGCTACCTGGCAGGGCGGGGCGGTGGGGCTGGTCGGAACCACTACGCGCCTTTTCCAGGGACAGTCGCAGGTCATCGGTGTCGGAGGCGTACCGCATGTGGCTTTGCTCGAAGTGGACAAGGACGTCTCTCCGCAACGCACCCTGGCCTATGTCAAAAGCTGGAACGGCAGCAGTTGGACACTCAAAGGTGCGGCGTTGAATCAGAATGCCGGAGCCGGCGGAACAGCGCTCTCGGTTTCGCTCACCACCGACGGAACCACGCCGTATGCGGCATGGTCCGAGTATCTGCACCAGGGCAATAGCGGCAATGGCTACGATAACGACGCGAATCCCAAAATCTACGTGGCGCAATGGAACGGCACGCAGTGGAAGCTGGTTGGCGGCGCATTGAATATGGATCTCGCCAATTGGGCGTACGATCCCTCGATCACGGTGCTCAACGGCCAACTCTACGCGGCCTGGACGGAGCGGACCTTGAGTGGGGATTCCAAGCTCTACGCAAAAGTCTGGGACGGATCGAGCTGGGTGGCGCTGAGCGCCGGAGCGTTGAATCGCAATACCGCCACCGGTTGGGCATTCCACCCGAGTTTGGCGGGCGACGCAGCCACCAACACTCTATATCTCGGTTGGGTAGAGCAGACTGCGCTCGGTCAGAAGGCGCAGGCGTTCGTCTCGGGTTACAGCGGCGGCGTCTGGACCAGCCTCGGGACATCGTTGAATATCGACCCGTCGCTGGGCAGCGCCCAGCGCGTCAGCATCGGCGTCTACCAAGGTCAGCCGGTCGCGGCTTGGGGTGAAGTGAACCTGGGAGCGCAACGTCAGATTTACGCGAAGCGCTGGAACGGTTCCAGTTGGACCCAGCTTTCCGGATCCGGAGGTCAGTCAGACACGACTGCCCCGACGGTCCCGGCGAATATTTCCGCCATTGCTGCCTCCAGCAGCCGGATCGATGTGGCATGGAACGGCTCGCTCGATACGGTGGGAGTGGCCGGTTACCTCGTTTACCGGAACGGCGCCCAGGTTGGCAACGTAACCTCCACCCTGACATTCTCGGATACCGGACTAAGCGCGAACACGACCTACACCTATAAGATCGCGGCTTACGACGGCGCCGGCAATGTTTCCGCGCAGTCGGCAGCCGCGTCCGCGGCTACGTATGCGTTGGGCACGGGAACCGGCGGCAGTTTGAGTGGTTTTGTCACTGCGCCCGCGGCCGCCGTGGACCTCACGGCGGAAGGCACGCTGGACTGGGCCCATTGGGGGCTCGTTTCCGCCGGCAGCTTTAATCACAAGGCTGCCGTGACGCCGCAGATCAGCACCTTTAGCAACATCGGCGGTTCGGTGAGCCAGTACTCGAATAACCCGACCGGCTTCAGTTGGTCCGATGGCACCCCCGCTGGCTCGGCGGTGACCACCACTACCGGTGTCTTCGTATCCGGCGTGTCGCGTGGATTCCGCATCACGGCTGCAGCGGATACGACCGCTCGTACTCTGCGGGTTTACATAGGCGCGTGGCACGTGCAAGGTCACATGGTGGCCCAGTTGAGCGATGGCAGCGCGCCGGACTTCGTGGACACCTTTGCCGCCTCTTCGCGCGGTCCGGTGACGCTGGGCTTGTACGTCCTCACGTACCGCGCCGGGTCATCCGGTCAGAGCGTAATCGTCACGTTCACGCAGGATAGCCTGGCGCCGGGCAACGTCACGTTGCAGGCGGCGACGCTGTCCAGCGGATCGGTGGCACCGGACTTCACGGTAGCCGCGGTACCCTCCAGCCAATCGGTGGCGGCGGGAAGCGGCACGAACTACACCTTGAACCTAACGGCGTTGAACGGCTTCACCGGAGTAACCGGTTTCGCGGTTAGCGGGCAGCCCGGAGGGGTGACGCCCGGCTTCAGTCCCTCGACCGTGACGGGGAGCGGTAGTACGACCTTGACGTTGACCACGACGGCAGCCGTACCGGTCGGCAGCTATCCACTGACGGTGACGGCGACCAGCGGCGCTCTGATCCACACGGCAAATATCACGCTGGTGGTCTTACCGCCGGCGGACTTCACGGTGGGCGCATCGCCAGCGAGCCAGACAGTTGTCGCGGGAGGCAGCACGACGTACGCGGTGACGGTGACGGCGCAGAATGGCTTCGCCGGAGTAACCGGTTTCGCGGTGAGCGGGCAGCCTGGGGGAGTGACGCCGGGCTTCAGTCTTTCGACCGTGACGGGCAGCGGGAGTAGTACTTTGACGCTGACCACGACGGTGGCCGCGGCACCGGGCAGCTATCCACTGACGGTGACGGCGACGAGTGGGGCGTTGAGCCACACCGCGAACCTGACGCTGGTGGTGACGGCGCCGGCGAGCGGCGGTTTGGTGAGCGGCTCGATGGCAACGCCAGCGGGACCGGTGATGCTGACGACGGAAGGCAGCGCGGACTGGGGGCACTGGGGTTTGACCGCGATCGGAGATTTCAACCATAAGGCCGCAGTGACACCGCTGCTCTCCACTTACACGTCGGTCGGGACCGGAACGCCATCGCGTTATGCCAATAACGGGATCGGGTTCACGTGGACAGACGGGACTCCGGCAGCGAGCGCGACCAACAGCACCACCGGCGTTTTTGTAACCGGGTTGAACAACGGATTCCGGATTACGGCGCCGGCGGACACGAATGTGCGGACCCTGAAGATCTATGTCGGGGCTTGGCGGACGCAGGGCCAGATGGTGGCGCATTTGAGCGACGGCAGCGCGGCGGACTATGGCGACAGTTCGTTGAGCAACCTGGCTGGGGTGACCACGCTGGGCGTATACACGCTGAACTACCGATCGGTTGGAGCGGGTCAGACGTTGACCGTGACGTTCACGAATAAGACCTCGGCGGGGAACGTGACACTGCAGGCGGCTACGCTGGCAGGCGGAGTGGTGACGCCGGACTTCACGATTGGAGCGGTGAGTTCGAGCCAGACTATTCTGGCGGGCGGAGTGGCGAGCTACACGGTGAACGTCACGGCGCAGAATGGGTTCAGCGGGACGACCGGGTTTGCGTTAAGCGGGCTGCCGTCTGGCGTGACACCGGATTTCAGTCCGGCAACGGTGACGGGCACGGGCAGCACGACCTTGACGTTGACAACGACGGGCGCGGTAGCGGTAGGCAGCTATCCGTTGACGGTGACGGCGACCAGTGGAACTCTTGTCCACACGGCGAACATCACGCTGGTGGTAACGGCGGCGCCGGACTTCACGGTGGGGGCGACGCCTGCAAGCCGGACGATTGTGGCGGGAGCCAGCACGAGCTACACGGTGACAGTGACAGCGCAGAACGGATTCAGCGGAGTGACCAGTTTCGCGGTGAACGGTCTGCCGTCCGGCGCAACGGCGGGATTCAGTACGGCGGTCGTGACTGGCACGGGCAACAGCACGTTGACGTTGACCACGACGGCAGCCGCAGCGGTCGGCAGCTATCCACTGACGGTGACGGCGACCAGCGGCGCTCTGATCCACACGGCAAATATCACGCTGGTGGTCTCACCGCCGGCGGACTTCACGGTGGGCGCATCGCCAGCGAGCCAGACGGTAGTCGTGGGAGGCAGCACGACATACACGGTGACGGTGACGGCGCAGAATGGCTTCGCCGGAGTGACGAGTCTAACGGTGAGCGGTCTGCCGTCCGGCGCAACGCCGGACTTTAGTCCGGTAACGGTGACGGGCAGCGGGAGCAGCACTTTGACGTTGACCACGACGGTGGCCGCGGCAGCGGGGAGCTATCCGCTGACGGTGACCGCGACCAGTGGAGCGTTGAGCCACACGGCGAACCTAACGCTGATCGTGACCGCGGGAGTGGGCAGCGGCCTCCTGGCCGGTTCGATCGCGACCCCGTCGGGCACGGTCTCTTTGACCACTGAGGGCGGTCTCGATTGGGCGCACTGGGGCCTGAACGCGGCCACCGATTTCGATCACAAAACCGGCGTTACGTCCACGATCCCTACCTTCACGGTCATCGGAACGGGAACGCCGTCGCGCTACGCCAACAACTCGGTCGGCTACACCTGGACCGATGGCACGCCGAACGCAACTGCCACCAACAGTCTGACCGGCGTCTTCATCGCAGGGTTAAACAACGGCTTCCAACTGATACTGCCTGCCGACACGACGCAGCGCACCATCAGGATCTACGTCGGCGCGTGGCGCGTTCGCGGCATCTTCAGCGCGCACATGAGCGATGCCAGCGCGGTCGATTACAACGATTCGTCGCTGGTCAATACCTCGGGCGTGACTTCCATGGGGGTGTACACGCTGGTTTACCGGGCAGCATCCGCGGGCCAGACGGTGACCATCAAATTCACTCAGAATACGCTCGCCAACGGCAACATCACCTTGCAGGCCGCGACCCTGGCTCCGTAAGCAGGGCAAGGCTGAAAACCGCACGCCTCAAGGGCGCGGCGCTGAAGGCCGCGTGATCCACCAGAACAAGTGAAGGACTGGCCAGTATGCCTGGTCGATATACCTGGTCGATATACCTGGTCGAGCCCTTCCAGAACAACAAGGCGGGCCTTCGATGCGATTTCCAGTCGGTCGAAATGGTTGGCCTTGAGCTGCGAGGCCGCCCCAGGGGACTGTAGCAGCGATTTTACCCGGTCGGTCCGAAGGTCCCTAAACTTCCAGTGTGCCTTGGTTCCTGGCACAGCCTTTCCGCAGGCTCTTGCGGAATTTGATCCTGGCATTTCCTGGACTGAAAGGGGAAATACCACCGCTATGCGCGGGGGGTTCGGCAAATCAAACGGTCCGCCAGATTCACGCGGGCTCGACCGCCCCCTTTCATCCCTCGTTCTGGCCGCAACGTACTGACGGCCGTGGGCAACGCCCCAAAAGAAAATAAATCCCCGCACGAAATCTGTCGTCATTCTCTCTGCGGATGTCCGCGCCGTGCGGTCTTTTGAGCAGACTGGACAGGGCGCTGCGTAGGGAAGAAGGAGACACCGACCGAAATCTTGACCCGTCGCGTGGCGGCGGTAGGCTCAATTTTCTTTATGCTCCGGCTCTCGGAACCGCATTACGAGTTTGCATGGATGAGTGGTTTGCGTGGTTACCCTAGACGAGGGCTAGGCGGAATGCGTCCTGCGCGCATTCCGCCATTTTTTTTGAGATAGAGTATGTAGCTATGCATCTGGGTGGAGTCCTAAATGCCACTAGCCTGCGCCGCCCCCAAAAGACCGCACTGATCTGCCGCGATGATTCCGTTTCCTACGAAGAGCTCGACCGCGCCGCCCGCGGACTCGCCCGCTGGATGCTGCGTCAAGGCGCACGGCCCGGCGACCGCGTGGCCCTGCACTCAGCCAATTCCGTGGAAGCCGTCAAAGTTCTGCTGGCCTGCTTTCACGCCGGCCTGATCGCCGTCCCTGTCAATATCCGTTTGAAGGCGGCCGAGATCGCCTACGTGCTCGATCACTGCCGGCCCTGCCTGTGCTTCAGCCAGCCCGCGCTCGCCGCGGTGCTCGCCGCCGCCTGCGCGGAGGCCACGCTCTCGATTCCGGTGCATACCCGGCTTCCCGAAATCGAGGAGGCCGGTGAATTGCCCGAATTCGGCGATGACCAGCCGGCGCTCGTCCTATACACCTCGGGCACCACCGCTCGACCCAAAGGCGTGGTTCACAGCCACGCCACCCTGCTCGCCACCGCCCGCGGCATGAATACCACCGGGATTGCCGCCACCGAGATCATGATAGTGGCGGTTCCCCTCATGCACGGCACCGGGCTCATGGCCACTACCCTCCCCGGGCTTCTGGCCGGCGCTACCGTCGTAATGACTCCCGCCTTCGAACCCGGCGAGGTACTGGACACCATTGAGCGCCACCGCTGCACCTTCGGACTCGGCCTCCCGCGATGATGCAGTTCATGGCGGTCGAGCAGGAGCGGCAGGCCGCGCGACGTAGCGTCGCTGCGCATCTGGCTCGCCGGCGGCGATGCCGTGCCGGTCAGCCTGCAGGAGCGCTTTCAACGCATCTTCGGGATTCCGCTTTGCAGGAAGGGTACGCCATGACCGAGAGCATCGTCATCGCGTGGAATCGCGTGGACGCTATTCGCACCGGCTCCCTCGGCACACCCGCCGAGGACGTCCGGATACGGGTGGTCGATCTCAGCGGGCATCCTGTGCCGGACGGCCAATCCGGGGAACTCGACGTCCACAGCCCCTGCAATTTCCTCGAGTATTGGAATGACGAACCCGCCACCGCCGCCGCACTCCGCGACGGCTGGCTGCTCACCGGCGACCTGGGCTGGCGCGACGCGGAAGGCTATTTCTGGTTCGCCGGCCGCCGCAAGGAAGTCATCATCCGCGGCGGTTCCAACATCTCGCCCCAGGAGGTGGAGGAGGCCCTCTACCAGCACCCGGCCGTGATGGAGGTTGGAGTGATCGGCATGCCGGACCCCATTTTCAATGAGCAGGTGGTCGCCTGCGTTTCGCTCCGCGAAGGCCGGTCCGCCCACGCAGACGAACTGATCGATTTCGCCCGCACCCGCCTGGCAGATTACAAACTTCCCTCCCGCATCGTTTTCCTGCCCGCCCTTCCCAAAGGAATCACCGGCAAGGTGCATCGCCGCGCCCTGAAGGAAATGGCCGCCGCCACGGCCGCCGGCGCCCCCGGCTAGGTGCTCCTGCCTCGCACTCGTGCTGCTGGAAACAAGCGGGCCTTCCCCATTCGGGGTAAACACGCTACAATGGGGTTTGATTGTCGAGCCAAACCAGTGGGCGAAAGCCCACTTTTTTGTTGGCCGCGGCAATTTTGGCAACAATGCAGGAAGCCGTGACGTCCAAAGTCGAAGAAGCCGCGCAGCGGGTCGCCCAGGCCGAAGGTCTGGAGCTCGTCGAGGTCGAGGTCAAAGGCGGCGGAAATGCTCGTCTTGTGCGAATCTCGATCGATAAACCCGAGGGCGTAACACACGCCGATTGCCAGTTAGTCTCGGATAAAGTGGGCGAAATTTTGGAAGCGGACGATGCCATTCCGGGTCACTACACACTAGAGGTGAGTTCTCCCGGCGTGGAGCGTAAGCTAATAAAACCGCAGGATTACCAGCGTTTCCAGGGGCAAAAGGCGAAAATCACCGTCCGCGAGGAAGTGGATGGGCGTCGCACCTGGGAGGGGACGCTGGCCGGATACGCCGATGGGGTGATTTCCCTGGAAGTCGCACCCGGTGAAATCCGCCGGCTGCCGTTCGATCAAGTCAAAAAGGCCAACCTGAAATTCGAGTGGTAGCCCACCGGGGAAAACTAAGCCAAAACATTTGAAGTGGATAACGAGGGTACTTTGGAAACGATTTTTCAATCCATTGAAATCTTGAGCAAGGAAAAAGGCATCGACCCGCAGATCGTGCTCGACGCGGTCAAGGACGCGATGCTGATTGCCGCCAGGAAACATTATCGGAGCACGGAAGATTACGTTGCCGATATGGATCCCAAGACTGGCGCAATCAAACTCTACGCCGTCAAGAAAGTCGTGGAAGCGGTGGCGGATCCGGCTCATGAAATGACGCTCGCCGAAGGCAGGAAACTCGATGCCACGGCAGAGGTGGGCAGCGAGGTCCGGATTCCGAAAAACACCGATGCGCTGGGGCGCATCTCCGCGCAAACCGCCAAACAGGTCATCTTTCAGAAGGTCCGCGAGGCGGAGCGGGAAACCGTCTTCAACGAATATTCCGGACGCACCGGCGAACTGGTCAACTGCACCATCAAACGCGTGGAAGGGCCGGATTACATTCTCGATCTCGGCAAGACCGAAGCCAAACTTCCCAAAAAAGAACAGTCGCGCCTCGAAGGCTACAGCGTAGGCGACCGCGTGCGCTGCATCATTAAGCTGGTCGATAAATCGAGCAAGGGTCCGGGCGTGCTGGTTTCGCGAGCCGCGCCCGAACTGGTCATGCGCCTGTTCGAACAGGAAGTGCCTGAAATTTACGATGGCACGGTGGCCATTCGCGGCTGCGCGCGCGAAGCCGGCGAGCGCACCAAAATCGCCGTGCAGAGCCGTGACCGCGATGTGGATAGCGTCGGCGCCTGCGTCGGTATGAAGGGCATGCGCGTCCAATCCATCATTCGCGAACTCCGCGGAGAAAAGATCGACATCATCGAATTCTCCGATGATTCGGTCATCTTCGCCACGCACGCGTTGAGCCCCGCGAAAGTCAGCCGGATTACTGTAATCGATCCGCTTGAAAAACACATGGAAGTCATCGTCGATGACTCCCAGCTTTCGCTTGCCATCGGCAAGAAGGGTCAGAACGTCCGGCTCGCGGCGAAACTGCTCGGCTGGAAGATCGATATTAAGAGCGAAGAAGAGAAGCGCCAGGAAGTCGAGTCGCAGATGGCCGCACTGGTGGCGCCGGGCGCTCCGGTTTCGGTGCTGATCGATTATGGAATGGCGGAGGGACTCGCCGAAAAGCTCCAGGAATCCGGCGTCGGCACCATCGAAAAACTGGGCGCCATGACGCCCGAAGAATTAGAAGTGCTGCCCGGCATTGGGCCGGAATCGGTCGAAGGAATTCAGATGGCAGTGGTCGCATACTACAGCCAGTTCGAAGACCCCGCGATCGAAAACGCCGTCGCCGAAAATCCCGGTGACGAGGGCTCCGAGCCGCAGGAGTTGGAGCCGGAAACCATCTCGGCAGGACCGGCTGAACCGGTGGCCACCGATTTGTACGATCCGGAGAGCGCGGAAGAACGCTTCGAGCCAGGTTCGGAAGAGGCCGAAGCAGTGACCGAGGAAGAAGCGGAGACTGGGGAACAGTTTGGTACGATAGTTGACGCGGGTTCTCCACACAAACAAACCGAGAGTGCGGTTCCGGAGAGCACCCCGGAAAAAGGTAGCGGCGAGTAAGTGCGCCGTCCGCAGGTAGTAGCAGATTGCTTTCTCTATGAAGAAGATTCGAATCAACGAGCTGGCTCGGGAGTTGGAAGTCAAGGCGCACGAAATCCTCGATCGGCTCCCCGAACTGGGCGTCACTGAAAAAAAGACGCACTCCAGCTCAATAGATGAAGATGTCGCGATCAAGCTGCGTCAGTACTACGGACAGGACGTCCCGGACTACGTGCATGATCCAAATGCTGTCGATGAGCCCGCAACCGAGGCTCACGAAGAGCGTCAGGAAGAAGCCCGCGAAACCGTGGCTGCACCTCCGGCTACCGTAGCGCCCGCCGCGCCGTCCGCGCCTGCGCCCGAACCTGCGCCCGTCGCGAAAGAAGAGCGCCCCCCGGTGGAAGAGGCGCCGCGTCCCATGGCGCCGATTCGTCCGCCGTTGGCGAGCGGGCGTCCCGTGCATCCGCCGGTTGGTGCCGCACCGCCGCCGCGTCCCGAAGGCCCGCGTGCCGCGCCGGCTCCGCCTCTGGCCCCGGCCGCGCCCCTGCCTCCCGTGGCCGCGCCTTTGCCTCCGGTGGCGTCCACGCCCGCAATGCCCGCGCCACCCGCGGCGCGCCCCGAGCCGCCTGCGCACGCGCCATCACAGACTCCTCCCGCCGGAGTCTTCGCCCCCGGCCGCCCCTTGGCGCCCGCGGCGAAGCCTCTGCCGACCGCGACCCCGCGGCCCGGCCAGGTTCTCTCCGGCCCGCGTCAACCGTTCCCGTCCTCGCCTGCTCCAGGCGCGCCGCAGCAGCGCCCACAGGCCATTCCGAGACCTCCTCAGCAAGTGCGGCACGATGCCCCGCGGCCTGGCGGTCCGGGAGCGCCCAGCGCACCTTCGCAGCAGCGTCCGCTTGCCGGACAGCCCGCCGCCCGGCCCGTGGTACCGCCTCGTCCGGACTTGGTCGCCAAGTTAAGTGCCCCGCGTGGACCAGTGATGCCGCAGCAGCCGGCACAACCGCGCCCCGGAGTTCCCAAAGCGCCCAGCGCCCCCACGCCCGGTCAGCCGATTTATCGCGGACCGATTCGCCCCGGCCAGCCGATGGTCGCCAAGCCCGGAGTCCGTCCGGGTATGCCGCCTTCGCGTCCCGGTGGACCGCGCCCGCAGCACCCCACTTCTCGTGGACGTATTGAACCCGGCATGGGCGCTCCGCCGCCGCCCGCCGAACCCTCGCGTGGGCGTCCCGGCGATCGCCGCCCGATCCGCCAGCAGCGCGAACGTACCGAGGAAGAGAAGATCCTCCGGCCGCAGCGCCGGCATGTGGAAGCCGGACCGCCGCCCATCAGCCGCGAAATTACCATCAGCGAAGGCATCACGGTGAAGGAGCTCTCCGAGAAGCTCGACGTGAAGGCCAACCTGGTGATGAAGAAGCTCATGGACCGCGGCATCTTCGTGGCCATCAACCAGACGCTCGATGGCAAACTTGCCACCGAAGTGGCGCGCGATTTCGGCGCCTCCACCGCTACCGTCAGTTACGAAGTCGAAGCCATGCAGTCCGTGGAAGAGGCCCAGGACACGACGGATCTCGAACGCCGCGCTCCCGTGGTCACCATCATGGGCCACGTCGATCACGGTAAGACTTCGCTGCTCGATGCCATTCGCGAGGCCAACGTCGCGGGCCGCGAAGCCGGCGGCATCACCCAGCACATCGGCGCGTACCAGGTAGAGATGAAAGGCCGCAAGATCGTCTTCATCGATACCCCCGGCCACGAAGCCTTCACCCGCATGCGTTCGCGCGGCGCCAAAGTTACCGATATCGTCATCCTCGTGGTGGCGGCGGACGATGGCGTGATGCCGCAGACGCTCGAAGCCATCGACCACGCCAAAGCGGCCGGAGTGCCGATCATCGTCGCCATCAACAAGATCGATAAAGGCGACGCCCAGCCCGAACGCATCAAGCAGCAGTTGAGCGATCGCGGACTGCTCCCCGAAGATTGGGGCGGCGACGTCGTCATGGTCCCGGTTTCCGCGCGTACCCAGCAGAACCTGGACCTCTTGCTAGAGATGATTCTGCTCGTTGCCGACATGCTGGATTTGAAAGCCAACCCCAGCCGTCCCGCGATGGGCACCGTCATCGAAGCACAGTTGGATCGCGGGCGCGGTCCCGTCGCCACCGTTCTGGTGCGCAACGGCACGCTCTCGGTAGGCGACTTTTTCATCTGCGGAGCGGTCTTCGGCAAGGTTCGCGCCATGCTCAACGATCGCGGCACGCAGATCCGCAAAGCCGAGCCTTCCACACCGGTCGAGGTTCTCGGTCTCGATTCGCTGCCCGAAGCGGGTGACGATTTCCAGGTCGTCACCGATACCGCCAAGGCCAAACAGATCGTCAGTTTCCGCGATCAGCGGCAGAAGGAAGCGGCGCTTGCCAAATCCAGCCGCATTACGCTCGAGCAGTTGCACCAGCAGATGCGCGAGGGTGAGGTCAAGGAACTCCCGGTCATCATCAAAGCCGACGTCGGCGGTTCCGCCGAGGTGCTCAAGGAGACCCTGGAGAAGCTGTCCAACGAGAAGGTCAAGGTGCGCGTGATTCACTCCGGCGTGGGCGCCATCAACGAAAGCGATATCCTGCTGGCATCGGCATCGAACGCGATCGTGATCGGCTTCAACGTGCGGCCGGAGCGCAACGCCGCCGCTACCGCGGAGCAGGAGAAGGTGGACGTTCGCCTGCACACGATCATCTACAACATCACCGATGAGATCAAGCGCGCGATGAGCGGTCTGCTGGCTCCGGTGTTCAAGGAAGTCTATCGCGGCAAGGCCGAAGTCCGCGAGACCTTCCGCATCAGCAAGGTGGGTGCGGTCGCCGGCTGCCAGGTGATCGATGGCTCCATCCCGCGCGACAGCGAATGCCGCGTGCTGCGCGACAATATCGTGGTACATACCGGCAAAATCGGCTCCCTGCGCCGTTTCAAGGACGACGTCAGCGAAGTCAAAATCGGCATGGAGTGCGGCATTACGCTGGCCAACTTCACCGATCTCAAAACCGGCGACATCATCGAGGCATTCGCCACGGAGCGGGTAGCCACGGAAGTGTTCGCCTGATGCCATGCCTTCCATCGGCGTATTGACGCTGGAATTGAGGCTGGAAGGTTCGCATTCGCTCAAGGAAAAGCGCCACGTGGTCGCCAGCCTGAAAGATCGGCTGCGCCATAAATTCAACGTGTCCGTTGCCGAGATCGATCATCAGGATCTCTGGCAGCGGGCTACCCTGGCCGCGGTTACCGTGGCCAGCGACCATGTCCACGCCGAGAAGGTCCTGCAGGGCGTGGAGGATGATACGGCCGGCCAGGTTGGTCCCGCCCTGGTCAGCGCCACCGTCGAGTGGATCGAGTAACTTTCGTATGGATGAACATCGCACATTACGCGTCTCCGAAGCCATCCGCGAGGAACTCGCGGAGATCGTCGCCTTCGAAATGGACGATCCGCGCGTGTTCGAAGCCGAGGTGACCGAGGTCACCGTCAGCCCCGATTCGCGCCATGCCGCGATCAAGATCGCCTGCCGCGCCGATGAGAAGCGCCAGAACCACGCCATCGCCGCGCTCGAGCATGCGGCCGGCTATCTTCGCCGCGAACTCGCCTCCCGCCTGCAGCTCCGCCACGTCCCCGAATTACATTTCGAGCGCGACAAAAACCCCGACGTCGAAAGCCGCGTCGATTTCCTTCTCCGCCGTGCCCGCCGCTCCAAAGCGCGCGAGGAAAACGAGTCGCACTAGATTTCCGGGTTGTCCCGCAATTGTGCCGGGACGGGACCGTTATCCACCTGAGAACAAACATTTTTGGGAATATGCGTATCGAAAGCAGGGGCCGAATTGATATGCTGTTTAAGCACGCCATCTTTTCGCCTTTGGGTTCATAGACGGTACGAAAGCGAAGTGCCGTTGAAAATAAACGGGTTGGGTGGAAGCACAACTATTGTGATTGTTTTGTTTCTGTTGGCTGCTTCGGCGGCTTTCGGGCAGAGTGAACTGCTCCGGCTCGAAAAGAGCGCCGACGCCATGGGTTCGACTTATTCCATTGCCCTGTACGGGTATGACCGGGTCAAGATGGAAGCAGCGGCGGACGCGGCTTTCGACGAGGTCCGGCTGCTCGACGACCTGCTTTCGAACTACAAGCCGGCCAGCGAATGGAGCGAGGTCAATCGGAACGCGGCGGAGCGCCCGGTCAGGGTTTCGCCGGAGTTGTTCCGGCTGCTGTCGGCCTGCCTGGAATACAGCCGGGAGAGTGAAGGCGCGTTCGATATCACGGTGGGTCCGCTGATGAAGGTTTGGGGGTTTTATAAGGGCTCCGGCCACCTCCCCCATAAGCCTGAAATTGCGGCAGCGCTGGCCAAGGTCGGCTATCGCCATGTCCACCTCGACGCGGCGGCGCAGACGGTGCGGTTTGACCGCCCAGGTGTCGAATTAGACCCTGGCGGGATCGGCAAAGGGTACGCTGTCGATCGTATGGTGGATGTTTTGAGACGGAACGGCGTCGTAACCGCTTTGGTCGCCGGGTCGGGCAGCAGTATTTTTGGTATGGGGGCGCCGCCGGATGAGCCGAAAGGCTGGCCGGTGAAGATCAAGGATCCCTGGGATAGCCGCAAGACGTTGTCGGAGGTTTTTCTCAAAGACACCTCGATGTCGACTTCGGGCAGTTACGAGAAGTTTTTCCGGGCGGAAGGCAAGATCTACGCCCACATCATGGACCCTCGTACCGGATATCCGGCGCAGGGGAGTGTTTCGGTTTCGGTGATTGCGCCGCGGACGGTCGATAGCGAGGCGTGGGCGAAACCT
Source organism: uncultured Solibacteraceae bacterium (assembly GCA_963811575.1). Taxonomy (GTDB): domain Bacteria; phylum Acidobacteriota; class Terriglobia; order Bryobacterales; family Bryobacteraceae; genus Solibacter. The sequence continues at coordinate 225,443 of CAWERY010000001.1, forward strand.
TATTTTGTAAATGGCCGCCAATGGGCGGCGAAGCATCGGCCGAAGGACGTTCGAGTGTTCTTTTGCGAAGACAGGATGGAAAAGCCATGCGCGTGGCTCCAATGACAAGCCGTTTCTTAGATGCATGCCGGAGGAGGCCCACCGACGTGCGTCCCGTCTGGTTCATGCGCCAGGCCGGGCGGTACATGAAACAGTACCGGCAGATTCGCGAGAAGCACGGCATTCTGGAGATTTGTAAGCGGCCCGACCTCGCGGCCACGGTGACGCTGCAGCCCATCGAGGTTCTGGATGTGGACGCCGCGATCATCTTTGCCGACCTCCTCCTGCCCATCGAACCGATGGGGCTGAAGCTGAGATATGAAAAGGGCGAAGGCCCGGTAATCGGCAACCCGGTGCGGACTTCCGATGATGTGGATTCGCTCTCCACCACCAATACCGACGAGCTCGGTTATGTGGCGGAGGCGATTCAGCACGTGGTGCGGGCGCTCGCCGGCAAGGTGCCGGTGATCGGCTTCGTCGGCGCGCCGTTCACCATGGCGAGCTACATGATCGAAGGCGGCGCGTCGCGCAACTTCGTGCGCACCAAGAAGCTCATGTACAGCGACGAGACCCTGTGGCGGCGTCTCATGGGCAAGATCGTTGACGTGCTGGCGCCGTTCGCGCATTCGCAGGTCGCCGCCGGCGCGCGCGCCATCCAGGTCTTCGATAGCTGGGTGGGAGCGCTCGGCTCCGACGACTACGTGCGCTTCGCCGCGCCGTATTCGCGCGCCTTAATCGAACGCATCCGGTCCACGGGCGTTCCCGTAATCCACTTCGGCACAGGCGCCAGCGGCTTCTTCCGCGAACTGCACGCCGCGGGCGGCGACGTGATGGGCGTCGATTGGCGCATCAATATCGACCAGGCGTGGATGGACATCAGCTATCGCTCGGCGATTCAAGGCAATCTCGACCCGGTGGCGCTGTTTGCGCCGCTTCCCGAGTTGCGCACCAAGGTTCACGAACTGTTGAAACGCACGGGCACGCGGCCCGGCCACATCTTCAACCTCGGCCACGGCATCCTGCCCGAGACTCCGGTGGAGAATGTGAAAGCCGTGGTGGAGCTGGTCCGGGAATTCCGGCCGTGAACTCCGCGGTCCTGCTGCTCGCCCACGGAGCGCCGGAACGCATCGAGGACGTGGAACGTTACCTCGGGTTTGTACGCGGCGGACAGCCTGTTTCGCCGCGGGTTCTGGAAGAAGTCACCAGCCGCTATGCAGCCATCGGCGGCAGTTCCCCGTTGACCCATTGGACGCGAGTACAGGCGGAGGCACTCCAAAGCGCACTCGGAATCCCGGTATTCTTCGGGATGAGAAACTGGCATCCCTTCGTCAAAGAGACGATGGAACAGGTGCGCGCCGCCGGCGTGGCCCGGCTGGCCTGCGTGTGCATGGCGCCGCAGTATTCCGAGATGAGCGTCGGACTCTACATGAAGCACGCTCGCGAAGCGGCGGACGGCATCGAGCTCGCCTGGGCGCAAAGCTATCATGACGAGCCGCTATTGATCGCCGCCTTCGCGGAGCGCCTGCGCGGCATGTCCGGGAAGGTCCTGTTCACCGCGCACAGCCTGCCCGAACCCAATCAAATTTACGATGCCGAATCGCGCGCCACGGCAGGCGCTGTAGCGGGCGCGCTCGGGCTCACCGATTGGGAGTTCGCGTATCAGAGCCAGGGCATGAGCGGCGGCAAGTGGCTCGGGCCCACGGTGGAGAGCTGCCTGGATCGCTACGCCGCGGAGGGAATCCGCGAGCTGGTGATCGCCCCCATCGGGTTCGTCTGCGACCACGTCGAGATCCTGTACGACATCGACATACACTTCCGCGATTACGCCGCTGCTCGCGGCATCCGGATTACGCGTCCGGAAAGTCTCAACGGCTCGCCCGCATTCACGCGGGCGCTTGCCAAGGTAGCGGGTACATGCCTCGCGTAGTCATCATCGGCGGCGGAATCTCCGGCCTCTCCACGGCGTATTACCTGGCGAAGGGCGGCGTGGCGTCCACCATCATCGAATCGCGGCCGCGGCTGGGCGGCGTGATTCAGACGGAACAGATCGAGGGTTGCACGATCGAGGCCGGCCCGGACAGTTTCCTTTCGGTGAAACCGGCTGCGCTCGACCTGATTCGCGATCTGGGCTCTGGCGGACGAGGTCATCGGATCGAACGACCACCTGCGCATCACGTACGTCCGCAAGGGCGGCCGCCTGGTGCCGCTGCCCGATGGGCTGATGATGATGGTGCCGACCAAGATCCTGCCGCTGGTCACCACCAGCCTGCTGAGTCCGGCGACCAAGATCCGCATGGGGATCGAGCTGCTGCGGGCGCCCAAGATGAAAGCGGGCGACGAATCGGTGGCCGATTTTGTTCGGGAGCATTACGGGCAGGAGGCGGTAGATTATCTCGCCGAGCCGCTGCTGAGCGGCATTTACGGCGGCGATCCGCGCGAACTGAGCGTGAGCGCGGTGCTGCCGCGCTTCGTCGAACTCGCAGCCAAATATGGCAGCCTGACGCGCGGCGTGCTGGCGTCGCGGGCGCAAGCGCCGAAGGCGCAATCCCCTGCCCCGCTGTTCCGCACGCTCAAAGGCGGTTTGGGACAGATGGTGGACGCGGTGGCGGCGGCGATCCAGGGCAAGACGGAGGTGCGCAACGCACGCGCGCACTCAATCGAACGGACGCCCTCCGGATTCCGGCTGCAGCTGGACGGGGAATGGATGGAGGCGGAGCACCTGGTAGTCGCGTGTGAGGCGCACAGCGGTGCGGAGCTGCTGGCGGGCGTCGACGGGCGGCTTTCGGAGTTGCTCGGCATGGTCGCCTACAGCTCGTCGATGACGGTGGCGGTGGGTTTCGACGCGAAGGATTTCGACAAATTGCCCAAGGGCTTCGGCTTCCTGGTGCCGAAGAAAGAGCGGCGGCGCCTGGTGGCCTGCACGTGGATCGGCACCAAATTTCCCAATCGCGTCGCGGAAGGCAAGGTAGTCGCGCGCTGCTTCCTGGGCGGCATGGAAGACGCGGGGGTGCTCGCCGAGAAGGACGACGCGATCATCGCGACGGTGCTGGATGAGCTGCGCGAAATCGCGGGTGTGACGGCCCCAGCGCGCTTCACGCGGATCTCACGCTGGCCGCGTTCGATGGCGCAGTACACGGTCGGCCACCCGGCGCGTGAAGCGGAGCTCGAAGCGCGCGTGGCACAGATCCCGGGTTTACACGTCGCAGGGAATGCGTACCAGGGCATCGGGATCCCCGATTGCATTCGCATGGGCAAGGCTGCCGCGGGAAAGATTCTGGGACAGGCCGAAGCGCCGAAATAAGCGCGCCGCGCCAGTGCGGCGCGCTCCATGTCGCCGTACACGGTCCGACGCGCGGCGATCAGCGACGGGGTGGCCGGACTGAGCGGCACTAGTGCGTCATCGCGTAGACGATGTAATTGACGCCCGGCTCGCTCCGTGTCGCCGTACACGGTCCGACGCGAGGCGATCAGCGGCGTGTGGCGCGAGCCCAGCTGGTGCGGCATCGCGTAGACGATGTAATTGACGCCGGTACGAATCGCGTGTCACGGCGCCGGCGCGCGACGTGTCGCCGTACACAGTCGGCCACCCGGCACGTGAAGCGGAGTTTCAAAGCCGCGAGGCGATCAGCGGCGTGTGGCGCGAGCCGCGCTGATGCGTCATCGCGTAGACGACGGAGTTGACGCTGGCACGAATCGCCCGGGTCACGGCGCCGGCGCGCTGTGTCAACGTGCACGGTCGGCCACCCGGCACGTGAAGCGGAGTTTGAAAGACGCGAGGCGATCAGCAGCGTGTGGCGCGAGCCGCTAGTGCGTCATCGCGTAGACGACGGAATTGACGCCGGTACGAGTCGCGGGTGTCACGACGCCGGCGCGCTCCGTGTCGCCGTACACGGTCCGACGTGAGGCGATCCCCGTCGGCGCGAGCCGCGCTGGTGCGTCATCGCGTAGAGACGGAATTGGCGCTTGTACGAATCGCGGGTGTCACGGCACCGCCGCGCTCCGCGTCGCCGTACACGGTCCGACGTGAGGCGATCCCCATCGGCGCGAGCCGCGCTGGTGCGTCATCGCGTAGAGACGGAATTGGCGCTGGTACGAATCGCGGGTGTCACGCCACCGCCGCGCTCCGCGTCGCCGTACACGGTCCGACGCGAGGCGACCGCGGCGTGGGGCGCGAGCCGCGCTGGTGCGTCATCGCTTAAACGACGGAATTGGCGCCGGTACGAATCGCGGGTGAAGAGGAGCTTGAAGGTCGCGTGGCGGGGTGGGCGGACTGAGCCGCGCTAGTGCGTCATCGCGTAGACGATGTAATTGACGCCGATGCGGATGCCGAGGTCGGAGAACTTCTGGGGGTAGACGGGGTCGTCGGCGTTTTCCCAGGAATCGCCGAGATCCATGTTGTGGCAGATGGCGGCCATCAGGCGGCCGTGATCGTCATAGACGCCGCGCCAGTGGGCGGGGCTGCCGGTGCGCTCGTCCTTTTCGTAAATGCGATGGCTGTTGACGTATTGCATGCCGGGGACCTGGTAGCGATCCTGCAAGTCGAAGACGGTATGGAAGATGGCATCGCCATCGGGGATATCGACGATCGGGCGGTCGGGGAAGACCTTCTGCATCGTGTAGACGAAAACTTCCCACTCATTGGCGGCGTGGAAATCGTCACACATGAAAAAGCCGCCGCGCATGAGGTACTCGCGGAACTTGACGATCTGAGCATCGGTAAGTTCCCAGTGTCCGACCTCGACGGCGTAAAGCCAGGGGTAGTTGAACACGTCGTCGTCTTCATCGAGGTTGACGGGCTGTTCCACGGTGCGGCCGTTAATGCGGGTCAGGCGATTGATCGCCGAGGCGAGATGACGGTCTGAGCGGGGATAGTCGATGGTCCAGTTGGTGTTGCCCTCGCGCCAATCGTAGCCGCGGCGGTACTCGCTTTGCCAATCGAGGCGGACACCGGTGGTGGGGTACATGAGGCGGGCGAAGGTCCACTCGGCGGGCAGGTTCCAATCTTTCGGTAGCGGGAAACTGAAGTATTCCCAGGCCGGGTACTGACGGAACGGGCGCTGCGCAAAGAGCGTGCAAACCAGCAGCGCGGAGCCCGCCATACATATGAAAAACCGGCTAACCCTCATCCAGTACCAGTATAAAGGACGTGCGAAAGACGACCTTGGTTGTAATAAGTTACGCGCTACGCCGATAGACGCATTCACCGGCCAGATAAACGGCGTAGGCGGGGTCGCGGCCGAAGAAGTAGGGGAGTTCGCGATAGTCGTCGCACTCGTGGATGGCGAAATCCGCGGCCTTTCCGGGTTCCAGCGAGCCGATGCGATGGCCGCGATCCAGGCTGTGGGCGGCATTGACGGTGACGGCGGTGATGGCCTCGGCAGGGGTCATCTTCATTTGGGTGGCAGCGAGTGAGAGGACCATCGGGATCGAGGCCGTGGGCGAGGAGCCCGGGTTGAAATCGGTGGCAAGGACGACTGCCATTCCGCGACTGATCATGTCGCGCGCGGCGGGGTAGCGCCGGGAGCCGAGATTGTAGACCGAGGCGGGCAGCAGTACCGGTTGGACGCCGGCAGCGTGAAGCGCGGCAAGACCGGCGCCGGTGGTGGATTCCAGGTGATCCGCGGTGGCGGCGCCGAGTTCGGCGGCGAGCATGGCGCCGTAATCGCCGGTGAACTGATCGGCGTGGATACGCAGACCGAGGCCGAGGGCCTGGGCGGCGCGGAGGATGGTGCGCGCGTGTTCGAGCGGAAAGACGTTGGGTTCGCAGAAGACGTCGCAGTATTCGGCGAGATTGTCTTCCACGACGCGCGGGAGCATCTCGTGGATTACGACGTCGAGATAGTCTTCGATCTCATCGCGGTATTCGTCGGGAATTTCGTGGGCTCCGAGGAAGGTCGCAACGTAGCGGAGGCGGCGCTCGGAATTGAGCAGGCGAATGGTCTTGAGCAGGCGGAGTTCGTCTTCGAGCGAGAGGCCATAGCCGGACTTGGCTTCAATGGTGGTGGTGCCGCCGCGAAGGAACCATTCGGCATAGCGGCGCGCGGAGGCGGCGAGGTCTTCGTCGGAGGCATCGCGGGTGCGGCGGACGGTGGACCGGATGCCGCCGCCGGCAGCGGCGATTTCGGCATAGGTGGCGCCTTCGATGCGCTGTTCGAACTCGGCGGCGCGGGTGCCGGCAAAAACGGGATGGGTGTGCGCGTCGATGAATCCGGGGAGGACGACGCGCCAGCCCGCATCGATCACGACCGTATCGAGGGAAAGTGATTCGACGATATCCGCGCGCGGGCCGACGGCGGCGATGCGCCCATCGCGGATGCGCATAGCGCCATCGGGGATGATGGCGAGTTGGCGCATGGCGGGCCCGGTGCGCGGGCCGGGAGGGCCGGCGAGCGTGACCAGCTGGCGGCAATTGACTAGGGCGAGATCGCTCATTGAAGGCTTGCCATGCGGGAGACCACCAATTCCTTGAAGGCGGCGTCGTTAATCGAATCCAGATTGATCTTCACGTTCTCCAGAGCGCCGAGAAAGGCCGCGCCGGCGAGTGCCTTGGCGACGGCAAGATCGCTGCCGAATTTGGCCGGGACTTCGAGCGCGGCGAGGCGGCCCTGGAGGGCGTGCACGCGCTCCATGACCTGGAGGGGGACTTCCGCCGCGCCATGGAGGGCTTCCTCGACAAACGGCGCGCGCTCCGCCTTGGGGTGTTTGTAGGCGGCCATCACGAGGTTGAAGGCGGCGGCATCGCGGTCCACAGCTTCGGTAAAGAAAGCGCGATCTTCCTCGAAGGATGCCGCATCGAGTTTCGCGAGACGGGTCACCATGGAGCCGAGCGCGGCAGCCATGGCGGCGGCAGCAGCGGCGGCGCTGCCGCCGCCGGGAGTGGCGGCAGGAGACGCGAGCGCGTCGAGAAATTCGGGGAGGCCGGAGCGCGTCGAAAGGGCATCGGCGATGCGGTTCTCCAGCACCAGTTCGGGACGAAAATTTTCGAAGCGCAGAAAGTACTCGGCGGAGAGTTCGATCGCTTTCTTGGGGATCAGGCCGACGATTTCGCTGCCGGCCACGGAGACGCCGTAGCGCTCCGCCTCGCGGCGTACGGTTTCGAAGACCAGGTGCATGGGAGTCTGCTCGAAATCGGTGAGGTTGATCGATACCTGCGCGAGATTGCGGGAAGTGAGCATGACGCCCATGGACTTCACGTAGCGGAAGCCGCCGTTTGAGAAGCGGATCGTCTTGGCGATGCGGCGGGCGATGGCGATGTCCGGCGTATTCAGGTTCACGTTATACGCGATCAGGAATTTGCGGGCTCCGGTGACGATGGCGCCGGCGGTGGGGTGGCAGACGGGGTCGCCGATGTCGGGATCGCGGGCGGCGACGACGCCCATCTCCTGAACGATGGCCTCGAACTGGCCGCGGCGGATGTTCTCCAGATTGGCGCGCTCGGGGCGGCGGGCGGCAGCTTCGTAGAGATAGACGGGGATTTTGAGCTTGTTCCAGATTTCGGCGCCGAGGCGTTCGGAAAGTTTGACGCACTCTTCGAGCGTGACGCCTTCGATGGGAATGAACGGCACGACGTCGGCGGCGCCGATTCGCGGATGCGCGCCTGAGTGGCTGGTGAGATCGATCAGCGCAGCGGCGCGTTCGACGGCGCGGAAGGCGGCATCGGCGACGGCGGCGGGCGGACCAACGAAGGTGAGCACGCTGCGGTTGTGATCGGCATCGGCTTCGCGATCGAGGAGGACGACCTCGGGAACGGAAAGGACGGCCTGCACGATGGAATCGATCTTGGCGGCATCGCGGCCTTCGGAAAAATTAGGGACACATTCGACTAGCTGTCGCGGCATTTACTCTCCTAATGTAGCGCGGGGTTAAGTACGGATGAGGCCGTGGGAGCGCGCGAAGGCGATGGCTTCGGGGTAGCCGGCGTCGGCGTGGCGGATGACGCCGAGGCCGGGATCGCTGGTGAGGACGCGTTCGAGACGGCGGGCGGATTCGGCGGTGCCATCGGCGACCACGACCATGCCGGCGTGTTGGGAGTAGCCGATGCCGACGCCGCCGCCGTTGTGGATGCTGACCCAGGAGGCGCCGGCGGCGGTATTGACGAGGGCATTGAGCAGCGGCCAATCGGCGATGGCGTCGGAGCCATCGCGCATGCCTTCGGTTTCCCGGAAGGGGGAAGCGACCGAGCCGGTATCGAGGTGGTCGCGCCCGATCACGATGGGGGCGGTGATTTCGCCGGTCCGCACCAATTCATTGATGGCGAGGCCGAATTCGGCGCGTTCGCCGTAGCCGAGCCAGCAGATGCGCGCGGGGAGGCCCTGGAACTGAATGCGTTGACGGGCGAGGGGGAGCCAGCGGGCGAGAGTCTCATTGTGCGGAAACATCTCGGCGGCGAGACGATCGGTGCGGTAGATATCGGCGGGGTCGCCGGAGAGCGCGACCCAGCGGAAGGGGCCGCGGCCTTCGCAGAAGAGCGGGCGGATGTATTCGGGAACGAAGCCGGGGATTTCGAAGGCGCGATCGACGCCGGCGTTTTTCGCCTGGGTGCGGATGTTGTTGCCGTAATCGAAGGTGACGGCACCGGCGGCGCGGAGATCGAGCATGGCGGCGACGTGGACGCCCATGGCGGCCACGCTGCGCTCCACGTATTGTTGGGGATCGCGGGCGCGAAGCGCGAGCGGCATCGGCGAGCGGCATGCCGTTGGGGACATAGCCGTTGAGCGGATCGTGGGCGCTGGTCTGATCGGTCAAAACGTCGGGGACGATGCGGCGGCGGACGAGTTCGGGGAGGATATCGGCGCAGTTGCCGACGAGGCCGACGGAGATGGCTTCCGGTCCGGCGAGGAGGGCGAGAGCCTCGTCGAGGGTGTGAGCGATGCGATCGCAGTAGCCGCTATCGAGGCGGCGCTGGATGCGGGCGGCATCGACATCGATGCCGAGGAAGCGCGCACCGTTCATGGTGGCGGCGAGGGGCTGGGCGCCGCCCATGCCGCCCATGCCGCCGGAGACGACGAGTTTGCCGGCGAGGGATCCACCGAAGTGCTTTTTGGCGAGCGCGGCAAAGGTTTCGTAAGTGCCCTGCACGATGCCCTGGCTGCCGATGTAGATCCAGGAGCCAGCGGTCATCTGACCGTACATAGTGAGGCCGAGTTTTTCGAGGCGATTGAATTCGTCCCAGTTGGACCAGTGGCCGACGAGGTTGGAATTGGCTAGGAGGACGCGCGGAGATTCGGGATGGGTGCGAAAGATGCCGACGGGCTTGCCGGATTGGATGAGCAGGGTTTCGTCGTTTTCGAGCGAGCGGAGGGCGCGGACGATGGCGTGGAAGCTGGGCCAATCGCGGGCGGCGCGGCCGGTGCCGCCATAGACGATGAGGTCATCGGGGCGCTCGGCAACATCGGGATCGAGGTTGTTGTGGAGCATGCGCAGGGCGGCTTCCTGATGCCAGCCCTTGCAGGTGATGGAGGAACCGCGGGGTGCGCGGATGACGGTAGAGACGCTCATTGCAAAACTCCCACGGGCGCCGGCAGCGATTCCGGGATAGCCCATTCGTCGAAGCGGCCCTGACGGATGGCATTGGCGACGGCTTCGATATCGTAGGCGAGTGGACGATCTTCGCCGAGCGGCGGCGCGAGGGTACGAAGGACATCGCGAACGCGGCGCAGGGCGGGTCCGGGTTCAAAGGGCTCGCGATAGCGGAGGGCTTCGGAAGCGGCGAGGAGTTCGATGGCAGCGATGGATTCGGCGTTCTCGACGATGGCGCGAAATTTGAGAGCGGCGGTCATTCCCATGGAGACATGATCCTCCTGCCCGCCGGAGGTAGGCAGGTTATCGACACTGGCGGGGTGGGCGAGCACCTTGCATTCGGCGAGAAGGGAGACGGCGGCGACGTGGGCGATCATGAAGCCGCTGGAGACGCCGGGATCCGCGGCGAGGAAGGCGGGGAGGCCGTTGTTGAGGTCAGGGTTGACGAGGCGATCGATGCGCCGTTCGGCGATCGAGGCGAGGGTGGTGAGGGCGATGGAGGCGGAATCGAAGGCGAGGGCGAGGGGTGCGCCGTGGAAGTTGCCGCCGGAAAGAACGTCGCCGGATTCCGGAAAGACGAGGGGGTTATCGGTGGCGGAACCGGTTTCGATTTCGACGGTGGAGCGGGCGAAATGAAGGGCCCCGCGGACTGCGCCATGGACTTGCGGCATGCAGCGAAGGCTATAGGCATCCTGCACACGGGCAGGAGTATTGCGGCGGGCGGGATCGACATCGCTGCCTTCGAGAAGGGAGCGGAGGCGGGAGGCGGCAACGGACTGCCCCAGATGGGGGCGGGCTTCGTGAATACGGCGATCGAAGGCAACGGGAGTGCCGAGGAGGGCTTGGAGGGTCAGGGCCCCGGCGACATCGGCAAGTCCGGCGAGGCGGGTAGCGCGCCACAGAGCGAGTGCGCCTACGGCGGTGAGGGCCTGGGTGCCGTTCAGAAGGGCGAGCCCTTCCTTGCTTTCGAGATGGACGGGGTCGATGGCGGCACGGCGGAGGGCTTCGCGGCCGGGGAGGCGATCGCCCTGGTACATGGCTTCGCCTTCCCCGATGACGCAGAGAGCGAGGTGGGCCAGCGGGGCAAGATCGCCGCTGGCGCCGACGGAGCCTTTTTCGGGGATCAGGGGATGAACGCCCTTATTCAGCATTTGAACGAGCGTCTGGGCGAGGAGCGGGCGCACGCCGCTGTAACCGAGCGCGAGGGTGTTGGCACGAAGGGCCACCATGACGCGGGTCTCGGGTTCGGAGAGCGGGCGGCCGAGGCCGCAGGCGTGGCTGCGCACGAGGTTGAGCTGCAAGCGATCGATGGCGTCGCCGGGGATACGCACTTCGCAGAGTTTGCCGAAGCCGGTGTTGATGCCATAAACCGGGATGTGCGCAGCGGTGGCGCGACGCACAATTTCGCGGGATTTTTCCATCCGGGCGACGGCGGTTTCGGGGATGCCGAGATGTGCGGAAGAATCCGCAATGGCGGCGACTTCCGGGAGCTCCAGGGGTCGTCCGCTGAGTGCGATCGGCTGGTTGGTATACATCTTGAGGGAATAATAGCTCCCTCCCCTGGTTTTTTGAATACAGATTCCACTGTAAGATTGCCATATGGCCATCGAATCAAGCGCATTACTGGACGAAACCGGCAGAAACCTGCTGTCGGCGCTGCAGGAAGACGCCCGCCTGAGCTATGCGGAGCTGGGGCGGCGAATCGGGCTCTCTCCGGCGGCCACGGCGGAGCGATTGCGGCGCCTGGAAGAGGCGGGGATTATTACGGGATACCGGGTAGAGATCGACCGCGAAGCGCTGGGGCTGCCGATTCTGGCGATGGTGCGGATGAGCTGCGACGGAGCGAAATACCGGCCATTCCTGAAGGCCGTGAAGGCAATGGAGGGCGTGGTGGAATGCCATCACGTGGCGGGGGGCGACGCGTTCATCATGAAAGTGGTGGCGGGCAGCGTGGCGGAGCTGGGACGGGTGGTGGAGAAGCTGCTGGATTTCGGCGTTCCGACGACGAGCATTGTGTTTTCCTCTCCGGTGGAGCGGCGGGAGATCAAGATTCAGGGATAGTCAGAGGCGAAGGGCGAGGTTGACGGGGGGCTCGGCAGGGCGGGAAGGGGCGGGTTGCGGAAGATTGTCAAAACGAACCCGTTTGGGATCGGAAGTGGTTAAGGGCGCGGCAGCTTCGGCCTCAAGCTCGGCGTTGAGACGCGAATTTTGGAGCGCAGTGAGGGCGTGGAGGGCCTTGTACCAATCGCGTTGGGCGGCCTGCTGGCGGCGGAAGATCTTGTGGAGGGTGTTGCCGTTGGCGGCGTCCTGCGCCATGACGGCGCCAAGCGGATAAGGCGTGTCTTCGGGCATGGCGGCAAGGCGGGAGCCGATATATTCGGCTTCGATGCGGGCGTAGCGTTTCTGCATCCAGGCGGCTTGGATGAGGGTTTCGAGGAGTTGTGCTTCGAGGGGACCGGCGGGGGCGAATTCCTGCTCGTATTCCGCGGCGAGCTGTTCGAGCACGGCGGGATCTTCGCCAGGAATGATCAGGGAATGGGCGTTGAGGCCGAGTTTGAGCGAGTTCCGGCTGGATGCGGCCTTGCCCTCGACGGAGCGGGGACCGGTGGAGAGATGCGCATTGGCGCGGTTGGCGGTGACTTGCGCGACGGTTGCCATGTGCCCACGTATAACGCACGGTCAAGGGGCTGGAGGCGCGTGGGCGGCGTAAGTGGAATAGAATCAGCGAAAAATAAATATTTGTTTTGGTGAGGAATTCTGGCGGGCGGTAGTGTACAGTTTGCCTTGCAAGGCTGAACTTGCAAGTTTACCTGTTATTCGGATATGATGGAGTTGCATGCCGCGAAAATCGATGGAACTCGCAGTGATCGACTTTACCCAGGCGATGGGGTTGTTAGTCCGGCGGGTTCGGGCGGCGGCGGCAACGCACGAGCTTTCCCTGACGGAATCGGCGGTGATGGCGCGGCTGGCCAGGGAGGGGCCGGGGACGATCGCGGACCTGGCGCGGGCGGAGAGCATGAAACCGCAATCGATGGGAACGACGATCGCGGCGCTGGAGGAAAGGGGCATGGTGGAGCGCAAGCCTCATCCGACTGACGGGCGCCAGGTAAATGTTGCGCTCACCGCCAAGGGGTCCGCGGTGCGGAAGAGCGTGGGCGATGCCAAACGGACGTGGCTGGCGCAGGCCATTGCGGAACTTGAGGAAGACGAACAGGAGACCCTGTTCCGCGCCGGGGAAATCATCAAGCGGCTGGTGGAACGGTAAACAGTAGAGAGGCGAGATGGCTCTGACAAAACTTGACGACACTTGCGCGTTGATCGTGATTGATCTGCAGAAGGGACTTACCGGGTCGCCGGCGGTGCAGCCGTTGAACGAGATTATCGAGCGGGCGGCGCGACTGGCGCGCGGTTTCCGAGAGCGAAAGATGCCGGTGGTTCTGGTCAACGTGGCAGGCGCGGCGCCGGGGCGCACGGATGCCGGAAGGCCGAAGCTGCCGACCGGCTCTGAGTGGAGCGAACTTGTTCCCGAGTTGAAGCGGGAATCGACGGACCACGTTATTACCAAGCATCGATGGGGTGCGTTTCATGGCACGACGCTGGACGGAGACCTGCGGCGGCGCGGCGTAACGCAAGTGGTGATGGCTGGGATCGCCACCAGCATCGGAGTGGAATCGACGGCACGCAGCGCGTTCGATTTGGGTTACGACGTGGTGCTGGTGCTGGACGCGATGACGGACCGGGACGCGGACGCGCAGCGGAACAGCGTGGAGAAGATCTTTCCGCGGCTGGGCGAAACGGCTTTGACCGATGACGTATTGAAGCTGTTGGAAATGCGTAGCGGCACATGAAGATCAATGCCTTGCGGGCTTTGGGGCACCGCAATTTCCGGCTATTTTTCTGCGGGCAGAGTCTTTCCCTGATCGGCACCTGGATGACGCGGCTGGCGACGAGCTGGCTGGTGTATCGCCTGACCGGATCTTCGCTGCTGCTCGGAGTGATCAGTTTCGCGGGCCAGATTCCCACGTTTCTGCTGGGTCCGGTGGCCGGGGTTTGGGCCGACCGGTGGGAGCGGCGGCGGGTGCTGCTGATTACGCAGGCGCTGGCGGGGGTGCAATCGCTGATGCTGGCCGGGCTGACTCTCTCGGGGCGGATCACGATTGCGGAGATCGTTGCGTTGAGCATTTTTCAAGGCTTGATCAACGCCTTCGACATGCCGGCGCGGCAATCTTTCCTGGTGCAGATGGTGGAAGGACGGACGGATTTGAGCAATGCGATCGCGCTCAATTCCACGATGGTCAACGGGGCGCGGCTGATTGGACCGGCGGTGGCGGGGATTCTGATCGCGGCGGTGGGGGAAGGCTACTGTTTCCTGATCGACGGCGTGAGCTATCTTGCGGTGATCGCTTCGCTGGCGGCGATGAAGATCGAGCTTCCGCCGGCCAGCAAATCCACGGCGAGCATGTGGGTACAGCTCAAGGAGGGCTGGACCTATGTCTTCACCTTCGCGCCGATTCGGACGGTGCTGTTCTTATTCGCGATGATCAGTTTTATCGGCGTGCCCTACACGGTGCTGATGCCGGTGTTTGCGACCAAGATCCTGCATGGCGGAGCGCATACGCTGGGCTTCCTGATGGGCGCGGCGGGAGTGGGGTCGCTGGCCGCGGCACTCAGCCTGGCGGCGCGAAAATCGGTACGCGGGCTTTACAAGGTGATCCCGACAGTGGCGGCGGTGTTCGGGTGCGGGTTGATCGGGCTATCCTTTTCGCGGAATTACTGGGTGTCTCTGGCGCTGATGAGTGTGACGGGGTTCGGGATGATGCAATTCTCGGCCGCCAGTAACACGGTAATCCAAACCATCGTCGAGGATGACAAACGCGGCCGGGTGATGAGTTACTACATGATGGCGTATATGGGGGCCAGCCCTTTCGGCAGCCTCCTGGCGGGCAGTCTCGCGCCCGGTGATCGGCGCGCCGGGAACAGTGCTACTGTGCGGCTTGGGCTGCGTTGCGGGCGCGGCATGGTTCTGGTTTCAGATACCGAAGCTGCGATTAGTAATCCGGCCGATTTATCAGCAGATGGGCATTCTCCCGATGGTGGTGGATGAGGAGAAGTAAGTGCGGTCCGCGATCGCGGGATGACTCTAGCGGCTGATTTGACCGGCCCTACTCCAAAGTGTATATTTGCTCATGGCACTTTGCGTTTGGCCTATTTCGGCCGGCTTGCTTTTGTTGAGCGCGGCATCGGCATCGGACCAGCAGTCGAATCCGACGCCAGGCGGCGCACCTCTGGTACAAACGGGTGTTCCCGCACCCATCGTACAACCGGGTGCTCCTGGACATAGCAACAAGATTCTCTCCCCAGCAGCTGCACGCATACCGCCGCGAGCGCCCGCGGAGGCTGACATCAGCTTTATGCAGGGCATGATCATGCACCATTCGCAGGCCGTGGAGATGACGGAACTACTGCGCACACGCAGCCACAGCAAAGCACTTCAGGCTTTGGGCAAGCGGATCAGCATCTCTCAAACCGACGAGATGAAATACATGAAGCAGTGGCTGGAGGACCGGGGGCAACCCGTCACGATGAGCCATGCCGGCATGAATCATGACGGCATGAAGGGCCATGACATGAAGCAGCTATGGGAGCTATGGGCGGCATGGGAATGATGCCGGGCATGTTGACGCCGGAGCAGATGAAGACGCTGGCCAAAGCGACCGGGGCGAGCTTCGACCACTTGTTTTTGACCGGGATGATTCAGCATCACACGGGTGCGCTGGTGATGGTGGAGGATCTGTTCGACACGGCGGGCGCGGGACAGGACAATGTGCTGTTCGACTTCGCCACGGATGTGGACAACACGCAGCGCGCGGAAATCAACATCATGCAGGGCATGCTTAAGGAGAAGAAATGATCGCAGATACGTTTTTCCGGCCCTTGCGGAGTGCAGCCGTTCTGGCGCTCTCGCTTTGCGTCCCTTTCCCGATGGTGTGTGGGGGCCAAACTGCTGCGCCTTCGTCGCCGAACAGCACAGTGCCCTCCAACCCGCGTGCGGCGTCCGATGACCCGCGCGTGGGGCTCAAGGGCGGATTGTACGACGCGGGGGAGGCGGCATTCGGCATGCAGCGGATTGCCACGCTGCCGAAGCCGCCCGGTTTCGCCCCGGGGGACATGGTGGGCGCACCGGCACCGCCGCCTCCCTCCGCCGAAGGTCAGCCGCCGGGGCCGCCTGCCGGCCAGTACGGTTCTACCAATTCCGACCTGGCATTCAGCGGCAACCATCTCTTCGTGGGCAATTACAACGGCATCAACTTTTACGATGTCGATAATCCGATGAAGATCAAGCTGCGCACGTCGCTGATCTGTCCGGGCGGACAGGGAGACGTCTCGGTGTACGGGCATCTGCTCTTCATGTCCGCGGAGGCGGTGAACGGACGGATCGATTGCGGCACGCAGGGAATTCCTTTGCCGGCTGGTTATACGCCTCCGCCGCCACCGCCCGCACCCGCGGCTACAGCGGGAGGAACGCCGGCGCGCGTGCGGCGTCCGCCCCCGCCGCCGAGTCCGGACCGGTTCCGCGGCGTGCGGATTTTCGATATCAGCGACCTTTCGAATCCGAAGCAGGTGGCGGCGGTGCAGAGCTGCCGCGGATCGCACACGCACTCGCTATTGATCGACCCGAAGGACAAGGACAACGTTTACATCTATATTTCGGGGACGGGAGCGGTGCGGCAGGCGGAAGAACTGGCGGGATGCTCGGGCGGCGAACCGGAAGCGAATCCGGAGACCGCGCTATTCCGGATCGACATCATCAAAGTTCCCCTGGCACATCCGGAGCTGGCGAAGATTGTATCGAGCCCGCGGATTTTCACGGATGCGCAGACCGGAGCGGTGAACGGACTCTGGAAGGGCGGCAATCACGGCGAAGGGACGCAGAACACGTCGGGCACGGACAAGTGCCACGACATCACGATCTACTCGGCGCTGGGATTGGCGGCGGGCGCGTGTTCGGGCAATGGAATCCTGCTGGATATTTCGAATCCGATCAACCCGGTGCGGATTGCGGCGGTGAGCGACCCGAACTATGCGTTCTGGCATTCGGCCAACTTTAACAATGCAGGGACGAAGGTGCTGTTTACGGACGAGTGGGGCGGCGGCGGACAGCCGCGATGCCGCGCGACGGATCCGATGAACTGGGGCGCGGATGCGATCTTCAACCTCTCCAAGGGCAAGCTGACGCTGGCCTCGTACTACAAGATGCCGGCATCGCAGACGGAATTCGAGAACTGCGTGGCGCACAACGGATCGCTGGTGCCGATACCGGGGCGCGACATTCTGGTGCAGGCATGGTACCAGGGCGGGGTCTCGCTGGTGGATTTCACGGATACCGCGCACCCGATTGAGATCGCGTACTTCGATCGCGGACCGGTGGACGGGGCGAAGCGCGCGATGGGCGGGCAGTGGTCGAGCTACTGGTACAACGGGTACATCTACGGGTCGGAGATTGCACGCGGAGTGGACGTGTTCAAGCTGGTGCCGAATAAGTTCATCACGCAGAATGAAATCGACGCAGCCAACCAGGTGCATTTCGATGAACTCAACGTGCAGAATCAGCCGAAGATCACGTGGCCTTCGAACTTCGTGGTGGCGCGGGCGTATTTGGACCAACTGGCACGAAGCAGCGCGCTAGGCGCCGCAGCGGATCGAGGCGCTGACGGCATCGATCGCGAAGCTGGAGGCGACGCCAACGGACCGCAAGGAGGCGGCGCAACTGAAGGGAATGGGGGCGACGCTGGAGAAGGATGCGGCGAAGGCGAAGACCCCGGCGGATGCGGAGCGTATGCGGGCGCTGGCGGCGATTATTAAGAGTCGAAGCTAGGCAAGCATCGCGCGGAGTTCAGAGCGCGAAGAAGGATGGAAAGAGTGCCGCGAGGCGGCACTCTTTTTTTATGGGGCCGGTCGGCAATTAGAAAACGAAGCGGACCTGGAGCTGGAACATCCGCGGCGGATCGACATTGGCGAAGGCCGGGATGGCGGTGCTGGAGGTGCCGACTGCCGCCAGCTGGCCGAAGGTCGGATTCGGTGTGCCGGTATCGCCATAGACGGTTTGGCCGCGGCCGAGGAAGTTACCGTGATTGAGGAGATTGAAACCTTCGATGCGGAGCACGATGGCGGTGCGTTCCGACGGCTTGATGCGGCTTTCGAGGAAGAGGCCCACATCCGAGGTCGGGGTGCTGCGGAAGGCCGATTTGCTCATCACGACCCCATTGACTACGGGGCGATCATTGTTGGCGCCGTCGCCATTGTTATCGACGCCGGTGGTGGCGGTGAAGGGGCGCGATGAGGCGAACTGGGTGAGGGTTCCAGCGGTGATGCCGTGCGGGAACTCGTAGTGGAAGGTGATGACGGCGCGATGGCGCTGATCGAGCAGGCTGGGCCCGCGCTCCACTTCGCCGAGACGGGAGATGATGCTCTGGTCTGAGTTGACGCCGTTGCCATCGGGCTCGGTCGTGTTGGTGGCCTTGGACAGGGTATAGCTGACCGCCGCGTACATGTGACGATTGCCGCGATAGCTGAGCTGGGTCTGCAGGCCGTCGTAATCGGCGACACCGAGATTCATCAACACGTTGACCTGGCGAACGCCGCCATTGACGGGCAGGATGGGGCGGGTGGCGTTGGCGGCGGCGACGGTTCGGACCTGGCCGGGAGCGGTGCGGTCGAAGGCGGAGGGGGCGTTGAGATCGACGTTGCGGTCGAGATCGGTCCAGTGCTGGTGCACGTAGTCGGCGCCGGCGAAGAGGCCGTTGGCGAGCTCGCGTTCGGTACCGATGGAGACCACCTGGCTGCGCGGATTGACGAGCTTATCGGGATAGTAAGGGAGCTGGTCGAAGTTCAGGCCGTACTTGGCGAACTGAGTCTCATAGAACGAACGGCGTCCGGCCTGGATGGTGATGTCGCGCGCGGGCAACTGCGAAGGGGCCAGCGTCTTGGGATCAAACGACAGCGGAAGGCAGGCTCCGGTGAGGCAGGTCGGGAAACCGAGTTGGCCGGGGGTGGCGGTATAGGTGGTCAAGCCATCCAGGCCGCTGGTGAGGTAGCCGGCAACCAGATTGGATTGAATCTGGGTGTAGTACATACCGTAGCCGCCGCGAACGGACTGGCGCGAACTGCCGAAGGGGTGCCAGCCGAAGCCGACACGGGGAGCGAAATCCTTGGTGGCATCGGTCAGAGTCTGACGGTCGTAACGGAGCCCGAGATCGATGGTGAGATCGCGGCGGAGGTGGATACTGTCCTGCACGAAGCCGGTGTACAGCCATTGATTCAGCTTGTAGCTGCTGATGCCGAAGTTAATGGGCTGGGTATACGACTGTACATCGGCCAGGGTCAATTGATCCAGGGGCGCGGTGGTGGTGGTCTTAAACGTGAAGGTGCCGAGGACGGCGGTGCCGGGCTCGCTGCCAAAACCACCCGAAGCGTGATGGACCAGGCTGACGCCGAAGCGAACATGGTGGATGCCATGCGACCAGGACAACGTATCGGAGAATTGGGCCTGGCGTCCGTAGAGATTTGAGTATCGCGACTGGCCGACGGTGAACGGCACGGTTCCGGCGCGAGTATAGCTGGTGGAGAGGGTCTGCGCTTCCCAGCGCGTGACCGGATCGCCATCGAGGTAGGCGACGCGCGCTTCATTGAGGAGATTGGCGTTAAGGACCCAGGTGTGGTTGAGCTGGCCGGTCCACGAGCGGCGGGCGTAGCGGCGGGCGACGCTCGGGGCGCTGGTGCCGCCGACGGCATCCTGGGGATTGTCGTCATGAAAGCGGTCGTTGTTCACGCGCAGCATCAACGTCTGTTTATCGGTGAGCTTCTGATCGAGGCGCGCATTGATCAACGCCTGGCGGTAGTGGCCGGTGTAGGCGAGATTGCCATCGGCCGGCAGCACGAAGGCGGGCAGGGTGTTGGAGAGGAAGGCAGTTCGATCCTGGCTGGTGTAATCGCTGGCGACAAAGAAAAAGGTCTTGTCTTTGACGAGCGCGCCGCCGAGAGAGCCGGAGAACTGGCGGAGCGAATCGGGAACGTCGACGGGGCTGATGGAGGTGAGAGTGCTCGGGGTGACGCAGGTGGGCACGGAGGGGGCACAGAAATTTTTGGTGGAGAACGACTTCGCCTGCATGTCGCCGGGACGGCTCAGGAAAAGCGCCTCGCCGTGGAGGGTGTTGGTGCCGGATTTGGTAACGATGTTGAGGGCGGGTCCGGCGGTCCAGCCGAATTCGGAGGAGAAGGCGTTGGAGAGGACGGTCATCTCCTGAACGGCGCCCATGGGCAGGGTGGCGATCATGGTCTGGCGGCCCCAGGCTTCATCGTTGTTGGCGCCATCGAGGGTGGTGGTGGTGGTGCGGCGCGACCCGGCGCCGGTAACGAAGTAGGTCTGGTTGACGAAGAGATCGCCGGTGCCTTTGGCCTGGCGGAAGGCCGAATTGAGCAGCGGCAAGCTGGATACCTTGCGGCCGAGGACGGAGGTCTCGTTGATCTGCTGGCTATCCAGGCGGCGGCCGATTTGGGCATCGGCGCGCACACCTTCGGCGGTGCCGAAGACGGTGACTTCGGCCTTCTCGGTGCCGACCAGAAGTTTCACGGTGAGGGTCGCGGTCTCACCGGAGCGCAGGGCGACATCCTTGAGCGCTTCGCTGCCGAAGCCCGATTTTGAGACGTTCACGGCATAGGTTCCGGTGAGGGAGAGCGCCGGGATCGTGACGGTGCCATCGTTGGCGGAGAGAGCTTCACGGGTTGCACCGGTAGCGGTATTGACGACGGAAACTTTGGCGTCTTTCACGCCGGCGCCGGTTTGATCGACGACGACGACAATCATGGATGCATTGTTGGGGGACTGTGCGGCAAGGGGCAGCGCGATGAGGGCCAGAAATGCAATGAGAAGGAGAGGCAAGCGCAATCGATTATTGTTTTTCATAGGATCACCTTGAAGTACGTTCACGATCGGTTACGGTCAGGGCCGATCGTCATGGATTGGCGCAACGGGTGAACAAGTTGGAAACTTCGAAGTATAGCGGTGACGAAGAATTACTACCACCGCTCGTAATTGCCGGAGTCCCCTGGAATAGGGGGCTAAAGGGTGAAACTTCAGGGTGACGGAACGAGGCTGCAGCGAAGGAACGCGGCCGCATCCCGGAGAGATTCGCGTGCGATGCGAAGGGCGGCCTGCATGGGGAAGAAGCCGTGGATGGTGCCCGGATAGCGGCGGAGTTGCGCGCCCAGACGACGCGCGTAGGCCTCGCCTTCCTCGCGGAGGGTGTCGTATTCGGCGGTGAGGACGAAGGCAGGGGCGCAGCCGGCGACGGACTCGGCGTACAACGGGGAGGCGAGTGGGTTGCGGGGGTCGGTTCCCGGGGGCAGGTATTCGGACCAGCCGCGGCGCATATCGGCGGCGCCGGGGCCATAGCCCTCGGCGAACTCGGTGTAGGTAGCGGAGGCGCAGGCGGCATCGATCATCGGGTAGATGAGCAACTGACAGCGGAGTGCGGGATGGCGATGGGAGAGCGCGGCTCCAGCGGCGAGGTTGGCGCCGGCGCTATCGCCGGCAACGGCGACGGGGACGTTCTGGAGGAGGGCCCATTCGAGGGCGGTATGCGCATCGTGGGCGGCGGCGGGGAAGCGGTGTTCGGGGGCGAGACGGTAATCGACGGCGAGGACGCGGCAGCCGGAGGCGAGAGCGAGGTGGCGGCAGAGGGTGTCGTGGCTTTCGAGATCGCCGCTAATGAAGCGGCCGCCGTGGAAGTAGACAACGAGCGGAAGTGTGCCGGAAAGCGCGGGCCAATACTGGCGGGCGGCGAGCGAGGTGGGGAGCGCGAGGTCTTCGACCCGGGGCAACGGCGGCGGAGGTCCGGAGAGCGCGGCGGCGCGGCGCAGCATGTCGCGGGTGGCGGCGATATCGAGCGAGGCGCGCGGGGGCAAGCCTCTCTGCCGCTCGAGGTGGGCGGCGATCTCAGGATCGAGCGGCATCGGCCTTGGCGGAGAGGAGGGCAAAGATTTCGCGGTAGAAGGAGGGATGGGACTGCCAGGTCTGGGCGGTAACGATGCGGCCGTCGCGGACGGTTTGTTCGGGAAGCCAGGTAGCGCCGGACAGCTCGACTTCGAGGCGAACGTGTTCGTAGCAGGTGACGCGCTTGCCCCTGGCAAGTCCGGAGGCGGCGAGGACCTGCACGCCGTGGCAGATGGCGAAGATCCACTTGCCCTGATGCTCGAAGGCACGGACGATTTCGAGCAACTTGCGCATTGTTGCGGAGGTATTCGGGCGCGCGGCCGCCGAGGATGAGGATGGCGGCGTAGTCCGCGGGCTCGACCTGGTCGAAGGAGAGGTCGGCATCGAGGCCGTAGCCAGGGCGTTC
Source organism: uncultured Solibacteraceae bacterium (assembly GCA_963811575.1). Classification (GTDB taxonomy): domain Bacteria; phylum Acidobacteriota; class Terriglobia; order Bryobacterales; family Bryobacteraceae; genus Solibacter. The sequence goes on from CAWERY010000001.1 coordinate 247,399, forward strand.
GATATAGGTATCCCAACCGGGTTGAAAATCATGCATGACGAGATTGAGGCGGCGGCGGGACGGTGCGGCGACCGCGACGTCCCAGCCCTCTTCTTGAAAGCGATGGACGGCGTAGAGGGTCTCGTAGGATTCGCCACCGTCGCCGGTGATTACCAGGATTTTGGACATGCTCCTGATTTTACGCGCGTTGGAGGCGCGGCGGGTTACCGGGCGGCGGGCTGGAAGGCGGCGATGCGGCCTTGGGCGCCGACGGCCCATCCGGCGCGTCCGGCGAAGCTCATGGCGTTGTAGGAGGCGGAGTCAAACAACTTCCAGTTGACTGCATCGGAAGAAATGTCGGAGCCGGAGGTGCCGGTTACGATCCACGACTTGAGTTCGGGCACGTAGGCGACGGCGGAGCGAAAGCCTTTGGGGACAGTTGGGGGAGCGGACCAGGTTGAGCCGCCATCGTGAGTGAGGGCGATGTTCTGCCGCTCTTCTTTGTCTTTGGAGTAGTCGCCGCCGACGGCGACGCCATTGCTCGCATCGGCGAAGGCGAGGGAAAAGATGCCCGCGGCAGCGCCATCGTTGCGGATGGGTGTGGGGGCGACGGTCCAGGTGCGGCCGCGGTCTTTGGAGTGGAAGACGCGGGCGGCGCCGGGGCCGCCGGTGCCGAACCAGGCTTCGGAGTCACCGAGGAGCGTCAGGCAGGTGTTGCTGGCGGCGAAGGCACCTTCGTTGGGAAGTCCGGCGGGGGGATCGCGGCGTTCCCAGTGGAGGCCGCCATCGTCGGTGGTGCGGATTTCGGCGCGGCCATCGAGTTGATCGCCGACGACGATGCCGTGAGCGGGGTCCCAAAAGGCGATGGCGTCGAAGAAGCCTTTGGGGTCCGGGTTGGTGAACTGGAGTGCCCAGTGTTCGCCGGCGTCGGTGGTTTTGTAGATGCGCGATTTATCGCCGGAGCCGGCGCTCATCAGATAGACGGTGCGGGCATCGATGGCGCGAATGCCGCGGAAATCGAGCGACTCGGCGCCGGGGACTTTGGCGGCGCGCCAGGTGGCTCCGGCGTCTGTGGTGACGAGGTAGACGCCGCCGGACCCGCTGGCCCAGACGGTAGTGGAATCGACCGCGCTGACGCCGCGGAGGGAGGCTCGGGTGTTACTGACCTGGGGCACCCAGGATTGTGCGGAGAGGGTGAGGGTGAAGGCGAGCAGAGCGGGGAGCTTCATCGTTTTTCATGGTACGTGATTGGGAAGGACGCGGTAGAGATCGTAGGCATTGAGTTCGCCGCAGCCGAGGGCGAAGGGAAGGTAGCCGAAGCGATTGGAAAAGAAGCCGGCGTGGAAGCGGCGGTTGAGGACGAAGACTCCGCAGCGCGAATCGAAGGTGGTATTGAGAAGCTCCTTGCGAATCGGCAGTTGGTTGAGCATGCCGTAATAATCGAGGCGGCTGACGACGATCTCATCGCCGGGCTGGGGAAGGGGCGGGGTGTTGGCGAGGGGTTGGGCGCCGGCATCCTCGGCGTAATGGATGAAGGCCCACTGTCCGCCGGCCCAGACCTGTTTGCCGCGGCGAAGGCGGGGCGCGACGATGTGATTCACGGCGTCGCGCTGCGAGGTGGCGAGCGCGTTGTCGCCGAAGACGATGAAGGCGCCGGCGAGCCATCCCGCGGCGACGAGGAGGGCGAGGGTGAGCGGATAGCGCTGCTGCGCGTTCGCGGGCGGCGTGGAAGACGATGAGGAGAGCGGCGGCCGGGACGCCAGGCAGCAGATACTTGGCGGCCATGTGGACGTAGGGAAGCGCGATCAGGCCGCAGCCGAGCCAGACGAGCAGGGGCAGTTGCGGACGCCATTCGCCCGCGACGTGAGGGATGGCGAGGAGAAAGCAGAGAGCCAAAGGCGCGCGGGGATCGCGTATCCGGAAAGGTTCGGCGAGGCGTGGACGAAAGACAGGGCGAACCCGGCGGCGGCGATGGCGGCCACGGTGAAGGCGAAGCGGCGGCCTTGGGAGAGCAGGCCGTAGAGCAGGATGGGGCCGGCGAGAGCCTGGTAGCAGAGGTATCCGACCAGATTTCGCGGGGCAAACGCCAGCGAAGTCAGCGAGTGCACGGCTCCGCCGACGGCAGCCAGACCGGCGGCGGCGATGAGGGCGGCAAGCGCCACGGGCCAGAGATAGCGGGGCGCGGAGGCTCGATCTTCCGGCCATAGATAGATGGCGGCTACCAACAGCAGGGGTGCGGTGCTGGCGCGGCACAAGAGGGCGGCGGCGAACAGGAAGGCGGCGGCGATGCCGGAGCGCAAGAGGCGCTGCTCGCGAAAGGCAAGTATGCGATCCATGCCCCACATGCCGAAGGTAGTCGCCATCACATCGGGCATGCAGGTGGCGGCCATACCGAGCGTGACCGGGTTTGCGGCGACCAGAAGCGCGACGGTACTGGCTTGACGTTTGTCGCAGCCGAGACGGCGGGCGACGGAGACGACGGCAAGGAGGAAGGCCGCGAGCAACAGCAGTTGATAGAGGTGGCCGATCCATTCGGCGCCGCCGAGCGCGGCGACGGGGGCGAGGACATAAGCGGGAAGGGTACCGCCAAGCAGATATTGAGAGAGCTTTTGACGGTCGCCGGCATTCCAGACCTGGACGAAATCGGCGGGATGCGCCGGGTCCACGAGGGCGTGTTTGGCCTCGCGGAGGAAGAGGGGATCATCGATCGTGTACGGTTTGTTGAGGAAAGGGAGAAGCAGGAGGGCGGCGAGGAAAATGGCGGGCGCCGCCAGGCGAAGTGTCATGTGCGCGGCCTGGCGAGGTAGACCAGCTGATAGCCAAGAAGACCGGGGAAGATCGCGGTGAAGACGGCGAGGGTTTCGGTGATGACGCGCATCAACGGGTTCCCTGCCGCAAGACCGAGGAGCAGCTCGAGCGGCATGACGGTTGTCTTGGCTTCGACAATTTCCCAGCCGGCGCTTTCCAACATGGCGCGCGCGGTCTTGCGGGTGTAGAAATGCAGGTGGGTGCGATCCATGATGCCGCGTTCGGCATAGTTAAAGCGTCCGAAGAGGAGAGCGAGGCGGACTGAAATGTTGGCCACGTTGGGAAGGGAGACCACGAGGCGCCCATTGGGCTTCAAGAGCTCCGGCCATCTCGGCGAGGACGCGTTCGGGCTCGATGAGGTGCTCCAGGATGTCGAGGAGAAGAACTCGATCGAAGCGGCTTGCGCCGAGATCGCGCACGAGGGCGGCGGGAGCGGTGTTGAGATCGGCGGTGACGAATTGCTCGAGAGCTTCGTTGCGTTCGGCGGTGGGGATGGCGTCGACACCGACGATGCGATTGGAATCCGCTTTGAGCTCGGCGGCGAAATAGCCTTCGCCGCAGCCGATGTCGAGTACGTCGTGATCGCGGCCCACGAGCTGGCGGGCGTAATGGTGGCTGGAGTGGCGGGAGTGCTTGATGGGATAGTGGACGAAGTATTCGGCGAATTCGGGCGCGCGGGTGACGCTGCGGCAGGTCTGGCGATAGCGCCAGACGGAGCGGAGGACGTCGCGAGCATACTTCAGGCCATCCACGTTGCAGAGTTCGGTGCCGTAGTAGGTGGGAATAGGCACTTCGCGGATCTTCATGCCCTGGTGATGGAGCTTGATGATGATCTCGGTATCGAAGTGGAAATCGTCGGTCATCCGGCTGAAATCCAACTGGGCGAGGGCGTGGAGATTGTAGGCGCGATAGCCGCTGTGGAACTCGGTGAGGCGGGTGCCGAGGGCGCGATTTTCGAGGATGGTGAGGATGCGGTTGCCGACGTACTTATAGAGCGGCATGCCGCCTTTGAGGGGGCCGCCGAAGGTGCGCATCATGCGCGAGCCGAAGACGGCGTCGCTCTGCTCGGCGACCAGCGGATGATACATCTGGGCGAGGATCTCAGGGGCGTACTGCCCATCGCCATGAAGGAGGACGACGACATCGAAGCCCTTTTCGATGAAGTATCGATAGCCGGCCTTCTGGTTGCCGCCGTATCCCAGGTTCTTTTGATGCTTCAGAACGTGCAGTTTGGGCACGTGGTGGGAGGCCTTGATTCCCAGGGCGAGTTCGAAGGTAGCATCCTGGCTGGCGTCGTCGAAGACCACGACTTCTTCGACGTTGTTCCATACGGCGGGCGGAATGCGCTTGAGAACGGGCAGGAGAGTGGAGATCGCGTTGTACGTGACGACGAGGATACCGATGCGCTTCCCCTGGCAATCGGCAATCGACGGGTCGGCGAACTGCGCGAAAGCCGGGCGCGGCTCGTACGAAAGCCCCGCTGGCGTGCCGGCTTGAATCATCCAAACTGCCTCCAAATGAAGTATACCGGGACTCCGGCGCCAATCAAAAGCGTACCGACGATAGCAGGGCCGGGGGTGGCGAAGAAGGTATTGACGACAAAGCCGAGGGCCACGGCGGCGAACAGGAGCAGGGTCACGGGGTAGCCGGTCATCCGGTAGGGACGGGGCCGATCAGGCTGGGAGCGGCGGAGGGCAAAAACGGCGACGGAGGTAAGGCCGTAGAAGACCCAGGCGGCATACATCGCATAGGAGGCGAGCGTTTCGTAGGTGCCCGTGATGGCCAGGAGGGCGGACCAGGCGCCGAAGGTGAGGATAGAAATGTACGGAGTCTGGTAGCGCGGGTGGATGGCGGCGAACTGCTTGAAGAAGAGGCCGTCCTGCGCCTGGGCGAAGTAGATGCGCGGAGCGGTGAGCGCCCAGCCGTTGATCGCGCCGATGATCGACATCAGGATGCTAAGCGAAACGAAACGCGCCACCGATGGGGCCCATGGTGCGCTCCGCAGCCAGCGCGCCGACGCGGGCAGTAGCGGCGATTTCGCCGACCGAGAGGACGCGGAGGTAAGCGACGTTGGCGAGCACGTAGATAACGATGGCGAGTCCGACGCCGAGGAAGAGCGCGCGGGGGAGATTGCGTTTGGGATCCTTCACTTCGCCGGCGACAAAGCTGAGCGCAACCCAGCCATCGTAGCTGAGCACGCAGGAAATCATGGCGACACCGAAGCCGCTGAGGGTCACAGGGCCGGCCGCGGTTTCGGCCGCGGCGTGGGGCGGGCTCAGGAAGGCGGCGGCAATCAGAGTGGCGAGCGCCGCGACCTTCATGAGGGTGAAGAGCTTTTGCACGGCCGCGCTGAAGGTGACCCCGCGATAGTTGACGAACGTGATGGCGGCGATCAGAGATACGGCGACGAGTTTGGAGAGTGCCGGGGTCAGGGGAACGAAGTAGGAGAGGTAGGTGGCGAAGGTGATGGCGAGCCAGCCGATGGCGGCGGAGATGACGACGAAGAAATAAGTCCAGCCGCAGAGGAAGCCCCAGAGAGGGCCGTAGGCCTCGCGGAGGAAAACGTACTGGCCGCCGGTGGCGGGAATCATGGCGCCCAGTTCGGCATAGGCAAGGGCGCCGAAGAAGGAGAGCACGCCGGTAAAGATCCAGACGGCGATGATCCAGGGAGCAGAAGGCAGGCTGCGGGCGACGAGGTTGGGCACGAGAAAGATGCCGGAGCCGATGATGGTGCCGACCACGATCGCGGAGGAATCGAGGAGGCCCAGGCGGCGCGGCAGTTCTCGTGACATCAGACCATGATGGCACGGGCGGAACGGAAAGCCCGACCTACAGTTTTTGGATGAGCTGGATGTGGTTGCCGCAGGTATCGTCGAACATGGCGACGCTGACGGGGCCCATCACGGTGGGCTGCTCGATGAAGGTGACTCCGAGGCCTTGCATCCGGCCCGACCTCCTTTTGTATGTCTTCCACCAGGAACGAGGCGAGCGGGATGCGATCGGCGAACATTTTCTGCTGGAAGGCCTGGGCGGCCGGGTGGGCATTCGGTTCGAGGAGCAATGCCATGCCTTGCGGGTCATGGGATTGGGCCACGGTGAGCCAGCGGTATTGGCCCATGGGCATGTCCATCTTCAGGACGAAGCCAAGGACCTCGGTGTAGAACTTAAGGGCCTTGGCCTGATCGTCCACCAGCACGCTGAAATGGTGAAATTTCATAAACGAATTTTACGCCAATTACCGCTGCACGCGACCGGAGCCGTCGCCTTTTAACAAGGATTTCACTTCGTCAACGGTGGAGCGATTGAAATCTCCCATGAAGGAGTGTTTGAGGCAGCTGGCGGCGACGGCGAATTCGAGCGCTTCCTGGCGGGTCTTGAGGGAGCGCAGGCCGTAGATGAGGCCGCCGGCGAAGCTATCGCCGCCGCCAACGCGGTCTACGATGTGAGTGATTTCATAGCGGCGGGAGACCATGAATTCCTTGCGGTCGTTCATGCAGGCGGCCCAACCGTTGTGAGAGGCGCTCTTGGATTCGCGCAGGGTGATGGCGATGGCGGTCATGCCGGGATAGGCATCGAGCACCTTGTCGGTGAGCTTCTCATACACGGCGCGATCGAGTTCGCCGGAGTGGACATCGACATCGGCCTGAATGCCGAGGGCCATCTGGACATCCTCTTCATTGGCGATGGCGATATCGACGTACTTAGTTAGTTCGCTCATGACTTCGGTGGAAGACTTGCCGTACTTCCAGAGGTTCTTGCGGTAGTTGAGATCGCAGGAGACGGTCAGGCCTTTTTCGCGCGCCTTCTTCATCGATTCAAACGAAAGCTCGGCGGCAGAGGCGCTGATCGCCGGGGTAATGCCGGTGATGTGGAACCAGGCGGCGCCATCGAAGGCGCGATCCCAATCGATATCGCCGGGTTTGGCGAGAGCGATGGCGCTATTGGCACGGTCATAGACCACCTTCGAGGCGCGCTGATTGGCGCCGGCTTCGAGATAGTAGATGCCGACGCGTCCCTTACCGCGCACGATGTGGGAAGTATCGACGCCGAAGCGGCGAAGCTCGCCGATGGCGGCTTCGGCGACGGGATTGGCGTCAGGCAGGACGGTGACGTATCGGGAGGGCAAGCCGAAGTTAGCCACGGCGACGGCAACGTTGGCCTCGCCGCCGCCGAAAGTGGCCACGAACTGCGGAGTTTGCAGGAAACGCTCCAGGCCCGGCGGCGCGAGGCGGAGCATGATCTCACCAAAGGTAACGATGTGATTCGACATAAAGAGGAAAGGATATTGTAAGTGGATTTGCAGGGCGCGCGTCAGGCGGGTTCAGGCCACGTCAGGCCGATTATCCCGCATCATCCTGCATCATCCGGTCCGATCAGTTCGCGGCCGCCGAGCGAACGCCAGAAGGCGAAGGCGGCAATACCGGTATAAACCGCGAAGGTGGCGAGACTGGAGGCAATGTACCAGCCTTGCCAATCGCCGCCCAGAACCACGAGATCGGCTCCATTGGCGAAGAAGACCGCGACAATGACCGGCACCAGGCCGACGCGCAGCAGAAGGAAGATGAGCGCGGCATACACGCCGATAAAGATGGCGCCGATAATCATTCCGTCCTGGGAGCCGTTGACCTCTCCTTCCTGGAGGGTAAATAGCACGGCGGCACCGACGGCGGCCAGCAGGTCGCTGCGCAAGATGCGGCGCAAACCGAAGATGGTCAAGAAGCCAAGTAGTGCCAAGGCGCAGGGCGTCTTCGAGATTCCCGGCGAGGGAACCGATCCAGTGGCGGGTACTGAGCAGGGCAGGCAGTGAGACATCCCAGTTGACGGGCTCGCGAGCGTGGTTCAGCAGAAGAAATACGCCTTTGAAAATGGCCCACAGCGAAGCGCCAGCGGCGGCGCCGATGAGGACGTCCGACGCGACCTGGGCGTCCAACCAGCGGCCGGCCAGAACGCGATTCCAGGTGACGATGGAGTGCGGCCAGCGAGCGCGCACGGCGGGTTCCAACGCAAGGTATATGAGACCCAGCATGGTAGCGGCGAGCAGCGCGGACGCGGTCTCGGCCAGGATCAGATCGACCAGGGAGTTGATCTTCACCGCGTGAACCTTGCCGAGCCAGGACACGGCATGGAGCACAAAGCACGCGGCGGCGACGCGGCCGGCGCCCTGACGGTCGGCGCGTTCGAGCCTCCAGTTGCGCAGGGCGAGAAGCAGCACGAGGAAGCAGGCGGTCCAGAGCAGGATCTGGGAGCCGATGCCGACGATGCTGAAAGAGGACGCTGCGGCAGCGGCTGCGGCATTGGGCCGCATGTAGGGGAACGACAGATACGCTCTGGACCACGCGGCCCTGCCACCAGGCGATGTCCACGGTGAGTTCCGTGTTGGGGATGACGGGATGCGGTCCTTTCCAGGCAGTGCGCCGGTCGAAGGGCGAAGCGGGGAGCGTTCGCGGCGCGGTCTCGCTGAAGTTCGCGATATCGAGCCCGGCGGCGCGAAACACGGTTTCGGGCGCAACGGGAGGCGAGACTGCGGAATCGTTGGGCGGGAGGCCGGCAAACTCGCGCAAGCGGCCGTTGCCATCGAGCGACAGGCGGACCATGCCCGGGACGTCCTGCGGCGGATTATTGAAATCCACGTAGCCATAGGGTTCGGCATTTAAGGGACGCGGACTTTCCCGATACAGGGCGCGGATGGGAGCTTCGGCCGCCAGCCATTCGTTCCATTTGCGGGGCACGGGCAGGCCGTGGAGATAGGCGAGGAGTGCGCCGCGATGTTCCAGCCAGACGGCATGATCCGCGGGTCTACCCGGATAGCCGAAGGAGGCGGTGATCTGGCGGGCCTGATGCGCGAGGACGGCGGGCGATTGATCCAGCTGGGCATGCACCATCGCGGTACGCATCTCACGAATGGGAATGGAGGCCAGCATGGCAAGCACGACGAGCGCGAGGCAAGGAACGGAATACTTGCGCGCCATGCCTTCCACGGTGCCGGCGGCCAATACCATCTCGGGCGAGGGCGTTTCGCCGGCAGCCAGGGCGGCAGCCAGTGGATCGCCGCCGGGCAGCGCCGCCATCACGGCGAGCGCGGTGGCGGGACGCTTAGCGGGATCGGGGTCGAGGCAGCGGCGGATGACCTTTTCGGCGGCGGGATCGATATCGGCAGCGACGCTGGTCATGCTGGTGAGGTGCGCCGATTCCTGCATGTCGATCAACTGCTGAACGTTCTTGGCGTCAAAGGGGCGTTTGCCGGTGAAGAGTTCGTAGAGCACGAGCCCGAGCGCGTAGAGATCGCTGCGGGCGGTGACACCGGCGCCTTTGAGCTGCTCGGGAGACATGTAGGCGGGGGTGCCGTTGCGGACCTCGGCGCCGGAAAGCTGGTCGGCGATGGCGGCGAGGCCGAAATCCATGATGACGACTTCGCCGCGCCGATTCATCATGATGTTCTGCGGCTTCAGGTCGCGGTGGATGACGCCGCGATCGTGCGCGGCGGCGAGTCCGGCGCAGAGCTTGCGCGCGGTTTCGATGGCTTTGTCGCCGGGGAGGCGGCCGATGCGCAGGAGTAGGGAGGAGAGGTCTTCGCCATCCACATACTCCATGGAGATGAAGGGCATGCCTTCGACTTCGCCGATATCGTAGACGCGGCAGACGTTGGGATGGGAGACGAGACGGGCGACGCGGACCTCGCCGTGGAAACGCTCCAGCAGGCGTTGATTGCGCGAGGCTTCTTCCGGGAGGAACTTGAGGGCGACGGATTGGCCGAGGGTGAGATCCGTGGCGCGATAGACCTCGCCCATACCGCCGCGTCCGAGCAAGCCAATAATGCGATAGCGGCCGCCGAGGAGCGTGCCGGGGACGAAGCGCCCTTCGTCATCGGAAGCCCCTGTGGTGACGCGCGAAATCTCCGCGCCGGTAGCCGCCATGAGGCTGTTGGAGGCTACGGTCTCGGCAATCGAAGGATGGGCCTTCCCTTCCATAGCTTTTGATTCTAGCGGATCGGGCGCGGCACGAAGGAGCGCGCAATGCGCTTCAGCCCGGCGAGGGCAAAGATCCCGGGGTATTCCGGAGTAGTTCGCGCTGACGCTCGCCGATCGCGCCCCAATCGAAGTTGCGATGGGCCACGCCGTAGGCGGCTCGCGCGAGGTGCTCGCGACGGGCGGGGTCGTTGATGAGAGTCGCAATACCGGCGGCGAAGGCTTGCGGCGTATCGGCGATCCAAACGCTGTGATCGTGGAGCAGGCCGAGGCCGGCGCAGCCCGAAGTAGTGGAGACCACGGCACGCTGCATCGCCATGGCTTCGAGGACCTTGACGTTAGTGCCGGCGGAAACGGTAGTCGGGACGATGATCAGGTTGCTTTCCACGTAAAGCGAACGCACATCGCTTACGAAACCGAGGAGGCGAATCCGTGGGTCGGGCTTTGGCTCCGGCGAATCGGCGAACGCGCGCCAGTAAGTCAGGTGATCGGCTCCACAAACGACGGTGAGCGTCATGCGTGGAAATTTGTCGCGCAGAAGCGGCCATACGCTCTCGGTAAAAAAGCGGTAGGCCGCAACGTTGGGGAAGTGGCGGAAACTTCCGATGAAGAGGAGGCGCTCGCCGGGCTGCTCGGGTTCGGGGCGGAAGCGCTCGAGATCGACGCCATTGGGCAGGACGACGTTGGGAACGCCCACCATTTCGGAATCCTTCTCCGACATGACGACGGTTTTGGGGAAGCGGCGCAGCGCGCGCGTTTCGAAACGGCGCCAGCGGAGGGCATCCCAGGCGGCGGAGAGCGTGCGTTCGCGGCGCGCGATCTGGGTGAAGAGATCGAACGTGACATCGTGCTCCACGAGGATGTCTCCCGAATATTCGGCGAGCTGCGTGTACTCCACCTGAAGCACTTCGTAGTGGAAAGCGCGGCGTTCTTCGGCGAGCGCCTGCCGCATCGCGGGGGAGCGGAATTCGCGGACTTCCGGGGGCAGCAGGCTGCTCCAGCGCGGCTCGCGGTAGCGCGGCTTTTCGACGAGCACGATGCGCGCGCAGAATTCGAGGAGCGGTGCGAGTTCCGGCGCGCCATCGGTAAAGGCGAAGAGTTCGAGATCGAACTCCGTGGCGATTTCCCGGAGCATGTTGTAGATACGGACCGCGCCGCCATGCGCGAGAGGAAAGGGAATATAGGGCGAGAGCACCGCCACGCGGCGGCGACCCGGGTCGCACGGTCGGCCCTCCAGGACCTGGTAGCCGGCGGGCACGACCGAGCGTTCGCGTTTGGGCCAGGGCCACCAACGCGGCCGCAAATAAATCCGGTCCAGCGGGATGCCGCGCCAGAAGAGCAGCGACGCGAGATTGGGGCGTAAGTGGTGGCGTTCGAGACGCGTATTGTAGGCGAGGATTTTGTGCGGCGCCAGGCGATAGGCGGCGCGGCGCAGCGCATTCGGCTGCCGGGTGAGCATGACAGGCGCGAGGCCGATGCGATAGGGCTTGAGTTCGCGTCGTAGTGCCGGCCAGTTTTCAGGCGTCGCGACGAAGACACGGCGGCCGGGGACGAGGCTGCGAACCTCTTCCACCATACGGGCGCAAAGTTCCGAGTCCCCGGAGCAGAAGACGACAACGACTACTTCAGAGCCTTTGCCGAGCAACCGAAAGATCCACTGCTTCACCGCGTGGACCTCGTAAACCAGAGGACCGCACAGGCGGCCAGGGGAGTGAAGGCGATGGTGAGGATGACCGGCGTGTAGCCTTGATGATCGATTACGCGGCCGATGATGGGCGCGATCACAGCCGAAATGAAGCCGTAGCTCGAGACCAGCGCGGCGACTGCAAAGCCGGCGGGCGCGGCGCCGAAGATATCGAGCGGGAGCGTATACATATTGACGCTGAAGGCTGCCACGGCGAAAATGCTGAGCGAGATCCCGGCGGAAGCCCAGGCGGGCGAGGAGGCCGAGGGAATCGCCAGCATGCAGAGGGAGAGGACGGCGGCCGCAAGGCAGACGCGAAAGCGCGCCGCCGGAGCGGCGATGCCGGACACGATGAAGCGCAGCGAAAGCCAGCCACCGGCGAAACCGCCGGCCGCGGCGAAAACCGGCGGAATCCACACGTAGCGGACAGCCTGCTGCGGAGTTAGATGATGGGCATCTACCATATAAAGCGTGGTCCAGGTGAACCAGAGATAGTAGCCCATCATGCTGAGGGCGTTGGCCAGCATGAGGACCCAGAGCCGGCGGTCCCGCAGCATGGCTGCGCCACCGCCGGCGGATTGTTTGGGAAGGTCGGCAGCGGGAGCGCGGCGCGCCGACCAGTTCCAGAGAGGAATCCAGGCGAGTCCCAGGACCCCGGTAACGACGAACGCCTGGCGCCAACCGTAATGCACCGCAATCCAGGTGGCGAGGACAGGCGCTACCATCTGGCCGAGGCTGACACCGGCCTGATTGACTCCATTGCCGAGGGCGCGTTCGCTGGGCAGCAGGTACTTGTGAATCGCCTTTCCGGCGGCTGGAATTCCGGCGGCTTCGGCGATGCCGAGCACCGCACGGCAACCAACCAGCCCGGGAAGTCCGCGCGTGAAACCGGTCGCGATTCCGGCGCAGGACCACAATCCAACCGCCAGACTGATGATGTGGTTCAAGCCAAGGCGATCGATCAGAATGCCAGCGAACGGGGCGCTGGCGGCGTAGGTGAGGCTGAAAGCGCTGGTGATCCAGCCAAACTGCTCATTGTTGAGGGAGAACTCGCGCTTCAATTGGGGCCCGAGCGCGGAAAGCGTGGCGCGATCCAGAATATTGATGGCGGTAGAGAGAACAAAGACCGCAAGCACAAGCCAGCGGTAACGCGAAGCGCCACTCTCCGCCATCACTGGAAATCGATGGTTGCCACTTCGCCCGCCGTGGCCAGCTTGGAATTCGCCTTCGCGAAATATTCGACCGTGATCTTTCGGGCCTTTTGCACGCCACAGCCGAGCGTGACCTCGCCGTTGCCTGTGTACGCCACTTTGGCGGGCTCCGCGATCAGCAGTTTGACGATCTTATGGTCTTCGCCTTCGATTGAGAGCACGGCTTGCTGTTTGGGCATACAATCGACGCGCTTCAATGTGCCGGTGATTTTGCCCGTGGGCTTGGGACCATCCCACCACGGCACGGCCTTATCGCCCGGGGCGGGCGAGCCTTCGCTGAACTTCGACTCGGCCTTATGAAGATCGGCGCGCGCCTCCGTCTTCAGGCGCTCGATTTCCTTGGCTTTCTCGGCGGCCTCGCGGCGCTTTTCGGCATCTTCGTAGTCCAGGCGCTGCTGCTCAATGGACATGCGATTCTTGCGCATCTGCTCCCGCAGCACGGGGTCTGTCGCCGCCTGTTCCCCGCTGCGCCACGCCTTGGCGGCATCGCCGTAATTGTGGTCCGCGAGATAGGTTTCGGCGAGCATGCGCCAGTATTCCGCATTGCGCGGATCACGTTCCGCGGCGGATTTCCAGTGCATCTGGCGTTTGCGAGGATCGGTATCGCGGCTCGCCATCAGGGCGAACGGCTCATCCAGCTTGGGGTTGATGGCGACGGCTTTGAGCAGGGCTTCCTCGGCCTTCGCGTCGTTCTGCTCGAGCTTGGCGTACTCGATGTAGCAGCGCGCGCTGGCGCTGCCCGCCTGAATGGCATCAGCGAAATATCTGCGAGCCTCATCGGGACGGCGCTCACGCAGGGCGAGTAGTCCCAGGCCCTCTTCGGCCTCAGGCACCTTCTCATGCCCCTGCAGGAGCTTCTGATATTCCGCCGCCGATTGGGCGCCGGCCAGAAGGTCCGCGCGTGCCAGGCGGGCTTCCACATCGGAGACCTGGCGCTCCGGGAAATCGCCCTCCGACATGGGACGGCTGGCGAGCGAGGTGGTCTGGAAATTTCCGGCGGCGAAGTGCTTCACCGCCTGGGCCTCCACCTCCGCAGCGGATTTACCGAAAGCATTGCGATATGCCGGATCGTCGGCCACGCCGTGGCGCAGGTTGTAGAGCAGGACGCGGATTTTTCCGAAGTAATCGGGATCGACCACCATGAGATGTATGCGGGCCCAATCCAAGTCCGGCTTGGCGGGAGGCTTGCCGGCGGTGATGCGGATGCCCGAGACCTCAAATGTAGAGAAGAATGAGATCAGGCCGCGCTCGAAGGGAAGCGGCATCTGAGTGGAGTTGCTCTTGAGGAAGAGGCGCGTCAGCGCGATGTACATTTCCGGCGTAACGGCAGACTTCTCGCCAAGTACCAGGGAATAGCGATCCCGGCCTTCGGCGAAGGGCGGCGCGGAGTTCCAGCCGCTCGGGTTCTTGAAAATCATGATCCGCACCGGCAGCGGTGTGGCCAGTTCCGGTTCGCCGAGAATTTGACCCAGGGCAGCGCGGAACTGTTCGAAACGGACCATCGTCTCGCGCGCGGTGCGCGGGGCGCCATCGGTCATAACTTCGTATGGGCCGCGGGTGAACTTCACCCAATGGTCGTCCGCAGCCAAAAGGCAGGGAAGCATCGAAAGCCAAAGTAACCGGCGCATACCTTTTCATTATCTCGCGGGCGGGTGGCCGGGCGGGGCTGGCGATGGGAGACACGGTTACAGCCGCGGCGGAGTGGTGACGACCACGGCGCGGGCGGGAGTCCTGGCGGCGCCGCGGTAGGCATGGGGTTCGGACGAATCGAAATATACACTGTCGCCGGCGTGCAGCAAGTGCTCCTCGCCTTCGAAGCGCAACGCGAGAGTGCCTTCGAGGACGAAGAGCAGTTCCGCGCCGTCGTGAAAATGTTCCTGCACATCTCCGGCCTGGCGGAGGGGAAACTCGGCAACGTAGGCCTGGAGGCCTTTTCCCTGGGCACCGAAGCCGAGACACTCGAAAAAGTAAGCGGGCTTCGGAGCGTCGGCGCGGTCGGGAAAGCGCAAGCGTTCGGCGGCGCGGACGAGGGCGAAGGTCTTCTGGCCGCGGCGGTTGCCGAAGAAGTGGTCGAGACCGACGTCGAAGACCATGGCAATCCGCGCTAGCGTCGCGAGGGTGGGGACGAGATGTCCATTCTCGAGTTGGGAGAGCATGGAGGCGGAGAGGCCGGTATGCTTGCCGAGATCGACGAGCGCAATTTTCTTGCGAAGGCGAAGTTGCCGGAGCTTGCGCCCGATCTCGTAAGCGGAGAGTACCCGGGCGATCGTCTTCTCGCCGCTTTCGGGTGGTTGAACTTTCATATCAGCTGCACTGAAATCATCATATTTTATTTCAGCCACGCTGAACACATCATTGGCTGGCAATTAAAATTTCGTCTTTTCCCTGTTACGCTGCCCAGTAGATATCGATTGGACTGAGGAGGGCTGGGGGAAAGTGCAAAATAAATCCGAGGGTACGGAATTCACGGACCTCACCGACAGGGAGTTGGTGCGCCGGGCGCAGCAGGGCTTCCAGGGCGCGTTCGGCGAACTGGTGGTGCGGCATTCGCGGGGGATGAAACAGATCGCGTATGCGATTTTGCGTAACGAGGAGGAAGCTGAGGACGAGCTTCAGATCTCGTGGTGGAAGGCCTGGCAGCACATCGGCGGCTTCGAAGGGGAATCGCGCTTCACGACCTGGGTCACGCGGATCGTGATGAATCAGTGCTTGATGCGCCTGCGGCAAACGCGCCGCAAAAGCTTCCGTTCCCTGGACACCACTACCCACGGTGAAGAGCGTCCCGGATTTGAGTTGCGCGAGGGCGCGGATTCCCCGGAGAGGTGGGTAGGCCGGCGCGAGATCGCGGATATCGTGTGGCGCGAGATCGCACGAATTCCCCCGCTGCTACGCCACGCGCTGGTACTCCGCGAATTGAAGGAGCTGCCGATGCCCGAGGTGGCGGCACAATTGGGGATTTCGCTATGCGCGGCGAAGTCGCGCCTGCTGCGGGCGCGCCAGGAATTACGTCTGCGGATGGAGAAATATGCCGGCCGAATGGGAGGCGAAAACCTGACGGCGTAGCCTTCTGGTACAATGGGGATTCTGCCCTGTGGCGCTATCGTCTAACGGTTAGGACAGAGCCCTCTCAAGGCTTAAATACGGGTTCGATTCCCGTTAGCGCTACCAATTCCTCTATAACTTACAGGCACCATGTGCGCACAAGTGCGCACGCACTCCGGGCGACGGCATTTCTGGGCTAGAAGCAGCGTTTCTCTCTCCGGGGCTGGTCGCAGTCGCCGATTCTGGCGGCGAGGTTAGTATGAGTAGCACCGGTCACGTCTGTCGCGGCATGATCTCGCATTAATCCCACGTACCGATGGAGGCGAAACGGCGAGCGCCGAACGAGGTCGCTGCGCGCCTTTGCGCAACCTCCGAGAAGGGTAACGTAGAGCCGAGCGGCGAAAACACGTTGCCTCCCGGAACCTTGGTGATTCTGTGGTGTCCCAATCCCTTGAAGGTGTCAAAGCGTCAAGAAGCACAACTCTACGGCCGGCGTCTTCTTCCCAGCCTAGATCACTTTCGATAGCCGACAATCCTCCAGGAACCCGTTAGTAAACGCTGCGCCGTCATACAGGAGGCATACAGCGAGCCGTTCGACTAGCACTCAGGCGTACCCCGGGTACGAGGAGACACTGGACTGCGATGGCTATCTCTGCGCCGCCCATTCAGCCAGAGTTAGCCGGGCGACAGCTTTCCGAGCCTCCTGTTTCGTGAGGTGCAGGCTGAGCCGCGACATCTCAGAGGCGTCCTTGCGGTTCCAGGTGCCGCGCATCAGCCCCGCATAGGAATGGCCGGGTCCCAACAGGCAGTGGCCGACCTCATGCGCCACCGCATAGCCCATGAGGAGGTCGAATGCGATCCCGAGTCCAGCTGCTTGCGCCCGGACGGACGGCACGAACACGCTGGCGTAGTACCCGCCTTCCGCGGTTACGATCGTGTGGCCCATTCTGCCATCGTGGGAACTGCGTGGTCCGCCGGGTTGGAGGCGCACAACGATTTCGTTGATCTGCATCTCCGCTTCGCACGTGGTCCCGGCGAAGCCGCCAGCGCCCCGCGGCAGTGGCGCCAGACGACGTGGATGCCGGAGTGAGCGAACGCCAGATCGGCGGTCTCGGTGAGACGCACCGTTTCTTTTGCGGAAAGGTCCGAGTAGTCGTAAAGCCCGATGACCAAGGTCTGCGCGGAACACGCCGCCGACGCCAGGCATAGGATCCATGGCAGAGAAGCTGGGGTTTTCATGGCCCAGCTTGGGGCGGAAAAGCGGGAATCTCCATGGACGGGGAGCGGAACTTTCCCTGAATCGCTGGCTCCCCCGGGAACTGGTTGAATCAACAGTGAGTTAACGGACGGTATTCCCCGTTGGTAACGGCCGTCAGGCGGTGATACAATGCTGTCAAATCGGGAGCGGCGGCACGGAGGGCTCACGGCAAAGAAGCGGTTTGGCGTATTCCAATTCGATGTTCAGGCTCGCGAGCTCACCAAACACGGCGTCCGTCTGAAAGTGCAGGAGCAGCCAATCCAGATCCTGGCAGCGCTGCTCGAACAGGCCGGGCAGATCGTTTCCCGCGAGGACCTTCAACGGCGGCTTTGGCCCGACGGCACGTTCGTGGATTACGAGCAGAGCCTGAACAAGGCCGTCAACAAGCTGCGCGAGGCCTTGGGAGATTCGGCCGACCACCCGATCTACATCGAAACGCTGGCCAGGCGCGGCTACCGGTTCGTGGCGCCGGTAGAAGGCGATCCGGCTGAGACGCCCGCCGCCACAACCACGGCGCCCCGGCGACGGATGCTCCCGTGGCTGGCAGCGGGCGGCATCGTCCTCGCCATGGTTCTCGGCGACCGGACTGTGGCCCATCGATGTGCCGCAGGTGGAGAGAGTGGTGCCGCTGACCAATGACACCACGTTCAAAGTCGCGATTCGGACGTTTGGTTTCCGATGGCAACAGAGTGCTGTACGGCGACGGCGCCGACGTTTGGTCGGTCCCGGCCTCGGGAGGCGAGCCCAGGAAGCTATCGCTGCCCTTCCTGCGATGGTGATCAAGATATTGGCGGATTACTCGCCGATCCGGCAACAGATCCTTCTGGCATCGGCATATTCCGGCAAATCCGGTGGCGAATGAGATATGGCTTGCCGGGCCGGAAGGCGAGGCGCCTCACAAGATCGGCGAGGTCCAATCACCTAGCCGGGGCGCCCTCTCTCCGGACGCGGAACGGATGGCCCATCTGCACGCCCGATGGCATTTATATCCAGTCCGATCGCGAATGGCACGAGAACGAAAATCCACGCCATGAAGGGGATGAGTTCGGCCCAGCCGTGGTGGCATCCCTCGGGCGACAGAGTGGGCTTCCTGGATTCTCCGGACGACCCGCGAAAGGTTCGGGCCTGGCAGGTGAATGACGACGGTTCGCATCCGCGGCGAATTGTACCGGAGACGGAGCAGGGACAAGGGGCGGGCGCGTGGTCGCAGGACGGCAAGAGATTCTTCTACGTTGGCGGCGAGGGAGAGGTTTTCCTTCGGACTCAGGCCGGTCTTCTGGGGTGGCTGAGGGAGCCCGTTGTCTCCCGGTTAACCGCCAGTGGGCAGTTTCGAGGCCGGCCTGCGCTCGATCCCGTCAACCCAAGGCGGCTCTACGCGGTGGGGAGTGTCTTGCGAGGAGAGACCATGCGTTACGACCGCACGGCCGGAAGGTGGGTTTCCTTCCTGGGCGGATTTTCCGGCGATCGAATCGACCGCTCCCCGGACGGTCAGTGGTTGGCCTACCTCTCGATCCCGAAGGCTGAACTCCACAAATGCAGGATCGACGGCTCCGGCGATGTTCAGCTGGCCCCCGGCGTGGAGGCGATGAACCCCAGTTGGTCGCCTGACGGCGGGCAGATCGCCTTCTCGGGTCGTCCCATGGGATCGTCTGTGAGGTTCAAGCTGTGGCTGGTTTCCCCTGGCGGGGATGCCGCGCCTTACCCGGCCGGGATCGAGTCCGGGTTCGACACCACCTGGTCTCGCGACGGAGAGAGGATTCTGCTTGGCCAGCAGGAGGGCGGCCGGAGCTGTATCAGGATTCTTCATCTCAAAACAGGAGAACTGGAATCGATTGCCGGTAGCGAAACGCTGTTCTCCCCGCGCTGGTCGCCGGATGAGAAGCGGATCCTCGCGAAGGACCTGAAGACGGGGAAGCTTCACATTCTTGATTCTGCGACAGCCGGGTGGCGTCCCCTCGCCGCTCCGCCCCTCGGGTATCCCAAGTGGTCCCGCGACGGCAAATACATCTACGGCGATGCAGGCCCAATTGCCGTCATAAATGCTGTCCGGATCGAAGTAGCTACCGGACACTTAGAGGAGATTGCGCGCACGGATTTCAAGCCGATCGGGGTCCTGGGCAGTGCTTGGTTAGGCTGGACAGAGAACTGGGAGCCACTGACCGTTCGCGACCTCAGTTCGACACAGGTCTATCGCATCGACCTGGACCGCTGACGGGAGCCACCAGCGGGTCCCGCCGCGACGCCTTCATCTCCGGCAAGCCCAAAAGGAACACCGAATCGCATCTTCGCTGCGAATCCAATTCAGCGCGAAACCGGGTAATCCGAATTCCGTAATTCTACCAACAGCGTGGGCAACTCGGGCCCGAAATGGCATCCGGGGAAACAGGTCCTGCCTGGTCGCCTAGGGTTTAGGAACGCAGGTTGTCATTGGTCCGAAGCGGCCTTCGAGTCCATCGCGCGGAGGATCACCACCGAACATCTGGTCCCGTCATCCCACTGCGGGACTTGAGCTTGCATTGGCGTTCCGAGGCAACAGGCCGCAGCGCGGTTGGCGTTGGCCGAAGTAGGACATTCGGCCCCACCATATGGATATATTCCTTGGTCATCGTGTTGCACGGCGTGGGGGCCGCGAACCTCCGCGCGGGGGTTGACCCCAAAAAAAAAGTAACGCCAAACTCTGATCTTAGAATCACTAGAAGCAATCGTATTTTTGCCAAATGCGAAGTTGGGTGGCAAATCCAGGCAGATCTGTCATCAGCGTAGTCGCACTGCCATCGCCGCCGCTCACAATTGCTTTGCGAGGTGCTAAGGCTAACCAATCGACCATTCAGTGGGTCCAACTATATGAAGAAGATAATACGCATTTGTTTGCAGGTGCTGGCTTGCGCGGGTCTGCTTTCGGCACAAGGAACTCCTGATGACGGCAAGGTGCTCACCACATTTCAGAACCCCTTAGGCGACCTTATCAGTGTTCCATTTCAGAATAATGTCAACTTTCCGATCGGCAGGTTCAGCCGCATTCAGAATGTGCTGGACATTGAGCCCGTGGTGCCGATTCATGTGAGCAATGATTGGATAGTCATCTCACGTTGGATCACACCTGTCGTCTATCAGCCGAACCTGGGACCTGGTTGCCGGACGAGTGGTCAGATAACCAACGTAGTCTGCGAGTCCAAGGAGAGAGACTCTGCGCCAGAGGGAGGAGCCAACGGACTCGGTGATCTGAACCCGACACTCTTCTTGTCCCCTGCTCATCCCGGTAAACTGATCTGGGGTGTCGGGCCGACCTTCCTGCTCCCGACCGCCACCGACCCGACGCTCGGCCAGGGCAAATGGGGCGCGGGACCGTCGATTGTATTGCTGGTTCAGCCGAAACACTGGACCATCGGAGTCCTATCCAACAACGTATGGTCTTTCGCCGGCAGCCAGGGACGCACCCGGGTAAACCAGTTTCTGGCGGAGTACTTCGTGAATAGGAACTTCGAGCACGGCTGGTTCCTCACATCTTCGCCGATCCTCACGGCGAACTGGCGCGCCCCCGGCGACAATCAGTGGCTGGTGCCGTTTGGCGGCGGCTTCGGGAAGATGACGCGGTTCTTCAGCCAGCCGATGGTCTGGGAGATGCATGTATACTACAACGCTGTCCGTCCACGCGACCTACCTTACCCGAAATGGCAGGTACGCCTGCAGGTGGCTCTGCTGTTCCCGGAGAAAAAGTGATGTCTTCCGCCCTGTCTCGTCGCCAGTGGACGTAGAGTGGGGTTTGGAGACTCCATTCGGCAAAGCGCTTTCCAGGACCCGCGTCTAGACCAGTTCCGTCCGGGAAGAGCGTTTGCAGTCTTCTACCTATTGACGAAGAGGTACAGATACCAGTTGCCCTTAAGCCGCCTGCAGACGCTCCAGCCCCCAATCTGATCGCGGTCTCGATCAGATATCCGATAGCTGTCCCGACTTGACAGCAGATAGGGCGGTGGCAAAGTGGGCGTAAAGGTAGCCCTTGTAAGAGTCCTCATTGAGTGCGGAACCCGGATCGATTCCACCGGCCAGCCCAAGGTTCCGCAACTGGCCCTGATAGCGTTCCCAACATTCTCTCGTTAGGCCCAGGTACTCATCTGCGGACACGCCACGCTCTCTGATTTCTAAATGCCTATCACGTAGATGAGTACCTTGGGTTCACGCCAGAATCCCGTTCACCTTCACTCGGAATCCGCACTCACGTCCACTCGCTCCTTACCGGTTCGAGGGGCTCACCGAGTTCATTTACGTCCGTAACTTGGTAATGAGCTCGACCGGGCGTCGGCGATTCCGTTCCGCCCAACGGTCATTCGACGATGGCAAGTTGCTCTCCAACTATGGGCCATTAGCCAGATCGCGCGAGTTCGACGGATTCGTCTGCCGCAAGGCGTCGGCTACTCGCTCGCCTTGTTGTCCCGTTGAGCCGCCTTCAGTTTTTCCACATCGGCTGGCGATAGCTTCGGCCGGTCGATGCTGAGCGTCAGCTTGTTCAGTTTACCGGTGAAGCGGAACGGTACTTGGTAGTCCTTATCGTCCACTGGTGTGCCTGTGTCGGCCCCGATGTCGAAGTTCTCGTCCCATTCCATTATCATTGGCATGGAGTGCTCGATGCGCTGGCGGGCCACCTCCTTACCATCGACCTTAAGCACACCGGTGCCACCGCGGCCAATGCCGCTCACATTGTTGAAGGCGAGCGTCCCAATTCCGAGTCCGTCATATTTGAAGTCGAATTCGACGGAGTGCTTGCCGGGTGACAGTGCATTCGGTCCCTCCCAGCGAGTCCGCTGCACATCGAGAAAATTGTACAGAAATACCGGCTTTCCTTTTAACAGATAGAACCCGTAGCCACCGAATCGACCGCCCTGCGTCGCGAGCATGCCCTCGGCGCGGTCGTTCGGGATCTCTATTTCGGCCCGAAGATTGAACGATGAGTTAAGGATATTCGGACCGTCGCCGCACGGCGTCCCCGTGACCTCGCCCGACCAGCTGAATTGCGTACGACCGGCGGTGAGGCTGGGACGCGGCTCCAGAACTCGGGTCGCAAAGGAAGCGTCAAGAGGCAGGACCTGGTATTTTGCCGCCTCAGCCCAGAACAGGTTTTCCATTTCCTTGAGCTTGTCCGGGTACTTGGCGGCGACATTGTCGTACTGTGTCCAATCCTTGGTGAGATCGTACAGTTCGTACGGGTAACCAGCTGGATCCTGCGAAAACGCGCCCGGAGGGCCCCACGGGAGGCGCATCACCTTCGTGCTGGCGATCCAGCCGTCATGATAGATGGCGTGGTCGCCCATCATCTCGAAGTACTGCGTGTGGTGTTGCGACGGCGCGTTGGCATTCTTCGCGTCGAAGGTGTACATCATGCTCACGCCTTCGATAGGCTTCTGCGGGATGCCATCAACCACGGCCGGAGCGCGTATGCCGGTCGCTTCCAGGATGGTCGGCACGATGTCGATGATGTGGTGGAACTGGTTGCGGATACCGCCCTTGTCCTTGATCATCTTCGGCCACGAGATCGCCATCCCTTGGCGCACGCCGCCGAAGTGCGAGGCGATTTGCTTGGTCCATGAGAACGGCGTGTCGAACGCCCACGTCCAAGCCACTGCCATATGCGGATAGGTTTGATCCGATCCCCAGGCATCGTAAAACTTGAACTGATCGGCGATCGGAATCTTGATGCCCTGGAGCGACGCAATCTCGTTCGGCGTGCCGATAGTTGTGCCCTCTGCGCTGTTGCCGTTGTCGCCCGCGATGTAGATGATCAGCGTATTATCGAGTTTGCCCATGTCCTCCAAGTGCTGGATCACGCGCCCGATCTCGTTGTCGCTGTAGGCCCAGTACGCGGCGAAGACTTCCGCCTGACGGATGAAAAGCTTCTTCTCTTCGGCCGTGAGTTGATCCCACCGCTGCAAGAGGTTGTCTGGCCATGGCGTGAGTTTGGCATCGGGCGGAATCACACCAAGCCTTTTCTGGTTGGCGAAGATGGTCTCGCGCAATTCGTTCCAGCCCTTGTCGAACAGGTGCATATCGTGGATCTTCTTGATCCACTCCGGCGTCGGGTGATGCGGCGCGTGAACGGCACCGGGTACGTAATAGATGAAGAATGGCTGGTCTTTGTCGATCGCAGTGATGCGGTTCATGTATTCAATCGCATCGTCGGCCATGGACGTCACCAGATTCCAGCCGGGGTTGTTGTAATACGGGTAGATCGCCGTGGTGTTGCGAAACAGATTCGGCTGCCATTGGTTCGCGTCGCCGCCGACGAAGCCGTAAAAGTAGTCGAAGCCCATCCCGGTCGGCCATTGGTCGAAGGGACCGGCCTGGCTCGCTTGGAACCCGGGAGTATTGTGGTCCTTACCGAACCAGGATGTCCAGTAGCCATTGTCCTTGAGGATTTTACCGACCGTGGCCTTGTCCCGGCTCATGATGCTGTTGTAGCCGGGGTACCCCGTCGCTTGTTCGCTGATGACTCCGAAGCCCATCGAATGGTGGTTGCGCCCGGTGATGAGAGCGGCGCGTGAGGGCGAGCACAGCGAAACCGAGTTGAAGTTAGTATACCGGAGACCGTTGGCGGCGACCCGGTCCAGATTGGGCGTTGGAATCACTCCACCAAAGGTGCTAGAGACACCGAAGCCCGTATCGTCGGTCATAATCAACAGGACGTTGGGGGCGTCTTTGGGCGGCACTACGCGCATGGGCCAGTAAGGAGTCGATTCCGTCGCGTTGCGCTCGATTTTACCGTCAAACTTCTGCGGCGGCGGCGGAAGTTGCTGACCGTTAATCGTCGTGGTGGCGCCCGGCGAGCCGGGCGTGCCGGTAACTTGTGTCGAAGCCCCCGGACCTGATAACTGTTGCGCCTTGAGCCCGTCCAGCCAAATTGAACCGACCAAGGCCATAACAATAACGCCGCTAAGGAGCAGAACAAACGCAAGAATTCTTTTCATTTATCCCTCCAAAACCGTTAAGGACATAACACTCAGTCTCAAGTGATGGCGTAGGCCAAACACCCCGGGTTAAACAACAGCCCTTGTCTTAGAGGATGCGTTTCTGGCAGGACCGATTTCTTGGCCAGCTTCGGTGTACGATAATCGGCAAACAGAGGAAGTGTTATCTGGGCAGGCAAATGCGGATCTCAAGGAAAGTACACCACTGGCCGTGAACCAGCGGTCAACGCAACCCGCCAGTCCAGGGCTCCAACGAGGGTTGAAAGGGCATTCAGAAATAACGACCGGCTAGAGATGGCGTTCGATTCACTTGAGCTTTATGGTTAGGCCAAACGCGACGCCAGACATGGCAGCGTCAAAGAGGAAACCCCTGGCGCCCCCGGCGTTGTAACTCACGTCCAGGTAGCGATACCCTGCTTGCAATGTCACATTCTCCTTGACCTTGTAACCGAGGAAGCCGGCCACCTGATAGTCGAGTTCTGCGCCAACTCCCCAGCCGCCGACGTCGCCAGCAAGATTGACCTCTAACCTCCTGGAAATGGGCGTCTGAATCCTCACGCCCACCAACGGATCTACCCAATTCTGGGAGGGAGAAATATTGAGGTTGAGAATCGACGGACTGAACTTCAGGTTCTGGCTGAGGTGCCAGTACCGGAATCCTGTCATCACATCGAACTTGATCTTTTCCTCATCGACCAAACGGTAGCCGACTTTTGGAGTCAGGATGAATACACCCGCCTTAACGTCCGCTTTTGTTGCCGCCAGATTAGGGAAGGGGAGCGCTTCGTCATCGCCGAGTCGGACCCAGAACACATCGAGTGGTAGCACCAAGCGATTCCAACGAGCCTCGGCAGCCGCCATCAATCCGAAACGGAGGTGCGAAAGAAGGTCGATGGCGCTCGCATGGACGTTGACGTCGCGGTTAAGCGCACCGATGCTTCCGTGTACTCCCGGCAACCAGAGATAAGGGGTAACGGTGAAACGCCACTCGTCGTGATTGGCAGGGGCTGCCTGTGGGTGACCGGCCGATTGAGGACTCTCGGAGGGCGGCGAATCAGCAACCGCTGGATCGTTAGTCATCGCAGCAGCCGGGCCGGCTTCATTGATCGCGAGTAAAGGAACGGTGACCGGTGACGCGGTGTAGTTGGTGTGGATTTGATTAGGCGCTGTCTTCGGCCAATCGTCCGCGGGCTGCGCCGCAACGAGAACGCCCAATGACAGCCCGATGGCGAATGCGAAACGGTTGAGCTTCATTATCTACCTCGCAAGTTTGTTAGTCTTTGCGCCGCAACGAAAGGTCCATCAGAATGGAGGCCCGCATCTGTTGCTTTCAGGTGCCTTGGTCCACCAAGTTGACCTGCTGCACCGAGTAGATGTTCCCGACCCCGGCCCGATCTACTATTTCGTCCCCAACCAGCCTTACTCACAGGGTATGGGCCATCCATCACAGCTCAGGTTGAACGAACAAAAAAAAAGAATCTGGGCGAGAAAAACGCCATCGTGCGACCCAACGCAATGTTGAATCTGCTGCAATATGAGAGGCCCAAATCTCCGGACGTGCTCTACGGCACGGGATGGTTCGTGTTTGGGATCACTCTCACCGCGTCTGGGTGGTTCAGCGTGACCACAAGCAGCGAAGGACTGCGGGAATTGGTCCCTCCCGATGCCGCTTTGTTCGCGGCGATCGGTTTGCAGACCGGGGTCCTGTCATCTGCCTACTTTCTTGCGAGGCTTACTCGCCGGCGCATCTATTGGTTCGCGTTTTATCTGCTGACCGCCGCCTTAATGGTTTCCTTCTCTTACGTCGGAATCAGGAAAGTACTGGGGGCGCGTGGGGCGCCGCCGCCAATCAGCCAATCCTCCGATCAGACCGAACCGATGGTCGCTCGCCTGCTCACTCTCCGCCATCCGAGTCCAGCCGAAGTCGTCAGCTTGGCGATTGCCGGAGCGTTTGCATTGATTCCACTGTTGGGTTTTATGGGCACACGCCCGGAACAGTCGAACCTCTCTGAAAGGGTTGCGTCGGTGCGCCGGCGGATGAAGGTAATGTCCGCACAGATTGAATCCACTGAGGGTCTGCTTGTTTGGTCGGGCCGAATTGTCTCAGGTGCGCTGTTCAATCGGCCAAAGATCGACCCTCGAGCGGCCAACTTCCACGCCCATTTGCTCACGCTACGTGAAACCATTCAGGACGCACTCATTCCTCTCGACATTCCGTCGATGCTTCACGAGGAGCTCAGCATCCGGCTCTTGGATATGTGCTCTGGGGCAGAAAGCCTCGCCTCTACGACACAAGGCAAATTCGATCGCGAGGGGTTGGCGGCTTTGAGTGATTGCTTGGATACGGTCCAATCGTCGGAAATCGAGGATTCTGTTAAGGAAGAGGCGCGAAAGCTACTTTTGCATCACTTTACCCAGTTCCACAAAGCCACGCGCCGCTTTACTTGGGCCGATGGACGGCGTGGCACCCCACTCGGAAAGGAGCGGTTTAACGATGTTGGGCATGAAATATTTTCTCCGGCGGAGGGGCAATCCACAACCGTCTCCAACGCCGGACCATATCGATTTGAAGAAAATCCTTCGGGACCAGAATGAATTGGTTGGCCTCCACATCAGTATCGAGGATTCTAAGGAGGCACTGAGGCAGGGACGAGGGGCGGTCGGCCGGGCGGTGCTTGGAGCCAGCGGACAGCAGAACTCCGATGGCAGCCCAGTCGCAATGTTACAAGCGGGTCGGCAAGGAATCCTTCAGCAGATGGCGGCTTCTTCCGAGGTCGCGCGAGCGGTACCATTCGACGCCGTCTCTGCCCGCCTGCTCGCCGACGAATTGCACACTCAACTTGTCAACCTCACGTCTGCTATCCCCCAGGACCGTCTGGCCGCGAAATCGCTGGAGCTTCAGGTCCAGACGACGCTCCGGTCTTATTCCGATGCAATTCACAGGCTGCTGACACCGCTAACTTTCAGGTGAACCCAATGGATGAAAAGAGAGAGCAATTGGTCAAAATTCCAGACGAGGCATTGAAAACGCTACGTTCCCAAGTAGGCGCCGTGAGGCAGCCCACGGATGTGAAAATGGTGGGTCGCCAGAAAAAGGAACTCATCGACCAGGAAACCAACGTCGACTTTGTCGGAAAGAAAAGCCGGAATCCGCTCTCGATCGAATCACAGATCAGGCGGGAGGCCCTTAGAACCTCGCTCGAGGCGAGGTTGACTATCTTTCGAGATAACGTGGATGCTGTCCGCACCGCTAACCGCGTACTGAACAACGCCGCGATCATCCAGTTGATGACTGTGGCCGAATCCTGGATCGTGGATATCCGAACGATGTCGGAAGTGGAGAAGCAGCGGGTCATCGACCGCGCCAAGAATCATCTGCTGACAACTCTGGAAGAACGCATTCTGGACATAGAAGTCTTCCGACAACGAGGCATTATCCCCGAAGAAATCATGGAAGTCATGCAGAACAATGCCTTCAACGAATTTGCGTGGCGAGCGGCGAGGATTGTAGAGTTCGACTTCGAGTTCTCCAAGGATAAGCTGCTCAACATAAATACTAATGAGCGAGGTGCGGTCGTCGAAGGTCAACTCTAGATCGCACATCTCTCTAACGGTGACAATTAATGTGTGTATCCGAGAGTGAACGCGGCACATTCACGTGCGTCGGGTTATTCAGGTGCCTGAATCTCGGAGACCTCTCAAAATAAAAGAATCGAATCCGGCGCCTAGAGGACGCTGCAGCTATGCGTACATCTAAACATGAGCTTAACGATGCCTCTTACGAGAGCGCCGTCGAACCCCTCGAGTACTTCTCCGTTCACGACTTCGCCAAACACGCATTGAGCGGCGTCGCGAGAGTTGTACTCCAGAAGAGTTCGACCGCTGGTCTGCTTATCGTGTTCGCGCTGCTTTTGAATTCTTGGGCGTCGGGTTTAGCCTGCCTCCTAGGTTCGGTGATCGCCACGCTGACTGGCATGGGGTTGAAGGTCGATCGGAGAATTCAGGCCAGCGGCATTCTAGGCCTCAACGGAGCGCTCACTGGAGCGGCGTTAGTAACATTCACATCCGGGAACCTGGCCACCGCAAGCTTCCCAAGGATGGTGCTATGGCTTTGGATCGTGCTCGCCGCTACAACATGCACCGTGGTGGTAAGCGGTTTTGCCACACTGTTCCGCCCCACGAAACTGCCTGTACTCTCGTTCCCGTTCTGTACCGTGACGTGGGTGTTCCTGGCTTCGTTGCAACAATTCACCAGTGTGGATGCGTCGCTGCACACGAACGTCACTGCCGCCGCGACTGGTGGATCTGCGTTGTTTACTCTTCTTGATGGCACTGTGAACGGCTTCGCGCAGATTTTCTTTCAGCAAGGCTTGCTTCCAGGGCTGCTCATACTGTTTGCGATCGGGCTCAACTCGCGTATGTCCGCCGTGTTGGGGTTGAGTGGATGCTTCCTCGCCAGTGCTGTGGGTCTGCTGTTCGGAGTTCCCGCCGCGACGATTGCCTCGGGCACCTACGGAAGCAACGCCGCGCTAACAGCGATGGTACTTGGCAAACTCTTCGTCCTCCTTGAAGCCGGAGGAGTCGCTTACGCGCTAGGGGGCGCACTGTTAACGGCCGTGAGCTGTGGGGCTGCGATGACAGTATTTCAATCACTGGGCTTGCCAGCATTGTTTTCACCATTCGTCGCGGTTACCTGGCTGATGATAGCAGCAGCTAAGGGGTTGCATGGAGTATCGGTTACCACGAACGTCGAACTGACGGCCGCCCAAAGCGACCGCTTACTTCGACCTAGCGAACAGGTCCTTCTGTCTACAGTCAGCGAAGACTGACAGTCGAAACATGTTAGGAAAGAGCGTCGTTGATCCGATCGAGGGGCACGCTGTTACGACCTCCGTTTGTGGGGTCGGAGCTTCAAGCGCTGGCTTAAGGAATCTAATTCTGCTCTTCGTTGCGGTCACCCACGCGGACGATATCAGCACCTAGGGACTGAGGGGCAACAGTTACCTCGAAACGCCAAAGTGGCAGTTCGAAGAAACGATCTGTCGCTTCGGCGTAGAGACCGTACCCTTCCGTCTACAGTTGCGCGAGAAATGAGTGTAAAGGAGAAGGAAGTTAATGACACCAACAGAGATGAACGGTGACGGGACGAGCAACCGCATGGCGGCGGCTGGACCAGAGACGGAGCATAAGCTAACTAACGAACAAAAAGCTCAGGATATCCTCGCTTTGGCGCGCGCCGAGGCGGAGGCAATCTTAAACAGAGCGAGAGTAGCAGCGGCTGAGGTTTCCGGCGGCACGGCGCAAGGGGACGGACAATCGGCGGCGACTGTGGCCTCCGAACAGGTTCTGGCTAAGGCCCGCGCCGCGGTCTCGGAGATCCGGTCCAAGGCAGCGGGCCTCGCTGGTGATGTCCAGGAAAAGGTGTATGCCAGCGCCGATGCAGTCCTGGATTACGCGCGCTCGACGGCAAGAGAATTTCGCGAACAAGGACCCAAGACAACGGCAGAGGCGGTGGCATGGGCGAGGTCTGTAGAGGAACAGATCCTTAACAAAGCTCGCACAACGGTGGGAGAAATCCACGCTCACCGGACCAGGACCGTGCCAGGTACGGAAGCGCCGAAAGCTGCCCGCCGCCAACGGGGTGGGGTATCGGGCCTCCTCGCGCGGAATCCGGTACGTAACCGGCGTGACGTGGTGATGTTGGGTGGGGGTATCGCTGCGGCTCTGTTAGGTAAGAAACTACTGGATGCGCAGAGCGCGAGCGGCAGCCCTTCCGGCGGCCTGCTGGGAGCTGTAAACAAGGTCACAGGCGGTGGCCAGGCGAGTCATTCGACTGTCGATATGGGTGTCGAGCGAGGTTCGACCACGACAACGGGTGCTTCGCAACTCGGGCTGGGAATACTGGGAGACTATGTCTACTTGACGCCCACTAAGCTCGGCGGTGGCGCTCACGCGCAGGACCTGCAGACTGGCAAGACACTAGCTTGGATAGAATACTGGAACTACGGCGACTCCTGCCCGATATCCCACCACCTGGCGGCCTACCCCTCGTCCGATCCGCGCAAGGGATTCGAGTTCGTCAACTCCACCCAGGGCGGACAGAACGTGTTGATATACGGCCTGCCCACGGAGATTAAGTCGCATGGCTTGCTCGACCCGATTTGGGGCCAGGGCAATCGTCTCTACCGGGTACATTACGATGGCCAGCAAATGAATCTGGTCGAAGACATTTCTGAGACCACCGGCATGGGCTTGGGTGTCCACTGCGTCATTTATCCGGACGGCAACGGCTTCGCATCGGGTGACGGGCAGAAGGACGTTTGCGCGTTCTTTAACCGGCCGCCGATTCCACAGTTGCAGAAAGACAATAAACCGGTTGCCGAGTACAACCGCGGCGAGAAGACACAGGTCTTGATGGCATATCGCGGCGACTGGTACGGAAAGGAAGCAAACGGATCCATGGAGGCCAACTGGTCCAATGGCGGCAAGCTGCGGATCACCCGCCTGAGCAAGGCCAAAGAAACAGGCCTATATGATTATCGCGGCACCAAAGGCAACAAGATTGATTGGGAAATGGCCCCGATGGCCGAAAATCTGGTGTACACGGGGCAACTTCCCGGCGACTCTCCGCGCACCTTGTGCGGTCTGGATGCAGTGGTCCATCATCCGGGCAACCGTTACTCGGCGCTGATCATTCGTATGTGTTCCGCAGCGGTGATCGTCGATCGGCACAGTTGGGAGGTTGTAGCCTGCCTGCACAATCCGGAGGGATCCCCGGGAAATCTCCCCGTGAAGAAGGTGTTGAGCAATCCGGATACCTGGGAAATCGAGTTCCCAGACCTCAAGTGCGTAGGGCACGAAGCAGGCTTCACGCCGGACGGCAAGCACTTCACGATGATGAACAACCTTCGCCAGAACAACATGGCGGTATACGATACATCGGACGCAGAACCGCAGAACTGGAAGAAAATCACCTTTGTAAAGGATCCGACCTGGGTGGGAGAATACCCCAGCCCGTTCCATCTGTGCTTCTCGATGGACCGGTCCAAGATGTTCGTGTCGGTACTCTCCCCGAAACCCGCGAAAAGCGGGACCTGCGTAGTGGATACCAGCACGTGGAAGATTATCAAGAAGTTCGAGAACATCGGTTCGGACTGCCAGACGATGGCGGTGTCTTACGACGGCAAGTACGTGTTTCAAATCTTTAGCGGTTTCCAACGGCTGGAGAGTGGAGTCTTCGTCTTTACGCAAGACACGCTGGAACCTGTCGGCTATATGCCGAATTTTGGCGGCCACCACGATTGCGTGATCATACCTACCAAGGTGGAGCAACTCGTGAATAGCCGTTGCACGACGCTGTAAAACCCAGAGCTTTGGAGTTAGTGAACTGGTCAAGGACCAAAAAAGAAAGAGGAATAGACAATGGCATCACCAACATCAGAATTCGAAAAACGATTGGCGTGTGTGATCAAGGCGGATGGCGGAGTTGTGCGCGGATACTTGATCGATACATGCAAACTCATCGGCTCGAACGAGTACATCATCACCTGGAAGGTTCCCTTACAGGGCGACGCCAAGACTAACTTTGCTGGAACCATCGGCAGTGCGGCTATGGAAAAGGTGGAACCCGGATTCATTACCGTCGGCCTAACAAGCGATCCGAAGCAACTTCGGGTACACACGTACGATGTAACGGGAAAGCCGGCTGCCCGCTCGTTCCACATCGCCGCTTTCCGAGATCAATAGCCTTACGTTCCAGGAAATCGTACCCGTGAAATTGGCGTCCACAAAGGAATAGCTCGGCATGCGCACTCACAAGTTAGACGGCTGGCTGTTGGCCCGACTGGCAGCCCAGAACCTTTCGCGGCGAAGGCTGCGCGTATTTCTGTTGGGCCTGTCGGTCGCAATGGCAGTAGGAGTCGGGCTCGCCAGTCTAGTTTTAGGGTGGTCGATCCGCGACGGGATTTCGACTGATTTCTCGCGGATGGGCGCCGATATGATCGTGGTACCGCGCGACACGTTGGTGAACATCACCTCGAGTCTGCTCACGGTACAGCCAACCGATCAGTCGATGGATGGTGGGTTAGCTGACAAACTGGCCAGAATTCCGGGCGTGGAACGGGTGGCGCCGCAGCGCCTGGTATCCGCCATGGTTGAAGGGCAGCAGTACAAGTTGATCGCCTTCGATCCTAGAGTGGACTTCACGGTAGGCAGCTGGCAAGCCAGCCATGGGAGCGGCGTTCTGCCGGCGACCGCTCTCCTGGCCGGCGGCAGTCTAGCGGGACAAGCTGGAGAAACCTTGTCGGTCTGCGGTCAGTCCATGCGAATCCATGGACGTCTGTCCAAGACCGGTGTAGGACCATTTGACGAGTCCTATTTCGTAACCTTCGACGCCCTAGATCGGTTAGCCCGCACAACTTTCCGGGCGAAGAAGCCCAGCTTGACCAAGGGGAGCAGACACGTCCACACCGCTAGCATGGGAGCGATGACTGCCCAGCCGGAGGATAGCTTGGACTGCCTGCCTGGTTACCAGCCAGGCCGCGTCACGGCATTCCTATTGCGGCTCTCGCCCAACGCAAAACCAGGAGAGGTCAAGTTCGCGATCTCTCAGTATCGCGGGCTCAAGATCGTGGAGGGAAACAGCGTCCTGATTTCGTCGCGACAACAACTTCACACTCTTTTCTTCGGTATCGCCGCCTTCACGACGCTGTTGCTTGTGGCCCTGCTGATACTAGTGGCGCTGATGTTCTCCGCTATCGTACAAGAACGATATCGCGAGGTGGGCCTGCTGCGTGCTATGGGCGCGAGGCCAGGCCAAGTCATGTCTATGATTCTGGCCGAGGCGGCGATGATCACAGGAATCGGGGGAGCCGGCGGGCTGGCCTTCGGCACGATCCTATTGTTCATCTTCGCTCGCTCCCTGGTGTTCTACTTCGATTCGTTGGAAGTGCCGTTTCAGTGGCCGCCAGCGAGTTTCCTGCTCTTCTCCGGAGTTTCTCTTCTCCTGTTCTCCTGCGCCCTGGGTTTGGTGGGGGCGCTAGTTCCGGCATGGAAGGTCCGCCGCGAAGAGCCATTCCAGTTAATTCAGTCCGGAGGCCGATAGTATGGTTCTTGCTGCTAAGGGACTCGTGAAGCGATGGGGCACGAACGCGGATTACGTAGCAGTGGACGGCGCGAATCTAGAAGTAGGCGCCGGAGAATTCGTCACAATTATCGGCAGGTCCGGCTCTGGAAAGTCGACGCTTTTGGCAATGCTGGGAGCTTTGACCTGCCCAAGCGAGGGACAAGTAACCATCGACGACCAGGATATCTCGGCCTTCTCGGAAAAGAAACTGGCTGCGTTCCGTTCCAGGCAAGTTGGCTTCGTATTTCAGTTCCCCAGCCTGCTTCCTAATCTGCGCGCGATCGACAACGTAGCCTTGCCCGCTCTGCTGTCGGGTTCGATGGATGCTCAGACTGCGTATGCGAAGGCGATCCAGTTGTTGGACAATGTGGGATTAGGAGAACGTGCCAGCTCTTTTCCAGGACAACTCTCCGGCGGAGAGCAACGGCGGGTGGTGATCGCACGTGCGCTGATTAATTCGCCCCGCTTCCTACTGGCCGACGAGCCGACCAGCGACTTGGACGAGGACACCGAGGCCGACATCATCGACCTTCTCGACCGTATCCGTAAGATGGAATCCGTTGGCCTGATCATAGTAGCCCATGACCTGCGGATAGCTCAACAAGCCGACCGCTCCTTCGAAATGCGCCACGGAATCCTGGCACCGGCCCATCTTCCCGAATTTGATAAGTCCCCGGTATCGTACGTCAGGCAATTCGGCCCGCAGTTGGTGGGTCTTGATCTGGAGCCGGCACCGCCAGACGTCGCAGAGTTCGAAGCAACCCGGCTCGGTCACGGCTTCTGGAGAGTTGCCGAGCGCGCAATAGGTTTCGTCGCGATGCTGTTTTTGTTGGCTACGGTGGCAAATTATGGCGTCGCCCAATACCAGCAGATGCGACTACGGCATGCCCGTCAAGCGAGATCGTCATTGGAAACCATGGCGCTGGCCGGCTTGCGTGGCGACGTACAGATGGTGCGGCACCGCGGAGATGGGCGTTATGAATTGACACTCTATCTTTGGAACGTGGCCGGAAGGAAGCCCATCTATGTGATGTCCTCCGGTGTGCAAGCGTACGTACAAGTTGGCACGGGCTGGGAGGAACTAGCCGTTCAACCGATTGACCAAAGCTCCGACTCGGTTCTCGAGATCACGGGAAAGCAGATGTATCGTTACGATTTCGAAGCCAAGTTAGCGGGTTTTGCGGAACTTCTGCCCCACTATATGCACGTTCGGTTCGTGAGCAATATGCTGGTGAGTCCGCACAGCAAGCCGAAAGACGACCTATTCGAACGTAAAGACAGCTACTACGTCTACCTGAAACCATGGAATGTAGAGGACAAGACCATCTTGCAGGCAATGAAGTTTGACGGAGAGCCGCCTGTGTGGATTCCCATGCCGCCGCATTGACTGTCGGCTGGAGCATACCGAATCAACGCATTAGCGGTCACTGTGTGATTTTCGATGATCATGGCGGCGCACATCGTCTCGTTCATCCTCGGGCTTGTATTGCTCGTCGTTTTCTTCCGGTCCGTTATCGCACTAACGTTGGTGACATGTCACCGATACGAACCGATCGCCGACATGGCTGCGCGAGTGTCGCGTGCCGTCTTCGACATACTCATGCGTTTTACGTCAAGCCAGGAGCAACTGGAAAATTGTATGTTGTGGTTCTGGCCGGTAGCGACTCTTTCGATCATCGGCCTCTGGTTTCTCGTTGTGATGACGGCGTTCGGCTGTTTCTACTGGGCGACCGGAGCCACTCCGACTTGGGGCACGTCGCTCATCGCCAGCGGTTCGGCGCTTAGCACGCTCGGCTTTCAAACGCCTGTCAATCTGCAGGGTCGCGTGCTCGCGATCATGCAAGGCGCGATCGGCCTCTTCATAATGGTTTACCTGTTAACATTTCTGCCAGGGCAACTGGCATCAATACAGCAGCGCGCCGAGAAAGTAGCATGGCTTTACGCGCGAATCGGGAGTCCCCCATCTGGTTTAGGGATTATCGTCTGGTGGCACGAAGCGCGTGGGACAGGATCGATGTCAGATTTCTGGGAAACATGGGAGCGGTGGTTTGTGGAGTTGGGCCAATCCCACTCAGCATCACCGATCTTGATTCGCACGCGCTCATTTCGAGCCGGCGAACATTGGGTATTGGCCGCCGGCGCTCTGATGGACGCGGCAGTCCTCGCCAAAGTCCTTCTCGAGGTTCCAGAGAGGGATTCTTCACAGTACTGTCTGAATGCGGGAATCGAGGCACTAAACAAGATCGTCACTGCATTCGGCCCCTGCGAACGCATCCCAGCAGCCGTACCGGTACAGGTCACGAGAGAACAGTTCGATCGCGGCCACGAGAGTTTGCGAGTTGTCGGCGTTCCAGTGAAGGGCCGTTGCGAACATGCATGGCAAGAGTTCGCAAACCGGCGTCTGCAATATGAGTACCTCCTGCTAGAACTGGCGAGGCGGACGATCATCGACATGCCTTCATGGTTGCCGCCTGATGATCGGCTCTCCACCGGATCGAGACCTGCGTGCTAACACGTCGGCTATCGACGATGGGGCTGGAACCGCGCCCTGATCTATGAGTTTCTGTATCGTGTCCTCGCGAACGCGCTTCTGCAACTGGAAAAATCACGATTCTAGCAAGCGATCTTGAACGTTTGTTGAAGGATTTGAAAGCCAAACCTTCACAAGATTCCGCGAAAGTACAAACCGGATGGACAAACGATTCCAAGTACTCATCAGTTCTACCTACGAGGATCAACGCCGATAAGGATGTAGAGCATGACGGTGGCAGATGATCGCTACCTTCTTCCTGATCTGAAACATCATGGTGGAACCGAATTCTCTTGATCGCTGGATCGCTATCGGCTCTGCGGTCGTTGTAACTGGAGTCGGACTATTCTCCGGCCTACAGTACCCGAGCAGCAGATCAACAGGCTCGGGTGGCGTCGCAAGGCTTGGCTCTGGCAAAGGAATCAGCCGAGGATCAGGCGAGGGAATGTACAGACATGGCTGGATCTGCTGGGTTCATCTTGGGTCACTGAGTTGACATTTGAGGAGCGTGTGGGTGGATGGACCCAACGACCCTGAGTGACGAGACCTCCGCGTGATAGGCCTTCTCAACTTCAATCTCAATCAGAATAGGATTGCGACTGCCGTTAGCCAGACCAAAATCTAGGTGAGGTCTTTAGCTTGATTCTCAAGTTCTCGGATGAGTTTGCGGGTTTCTGTGTGGATTTCGCCGGACTTGGGTTATGGTGGAGAACTCTGCAATTCCATTTGTCAGTTCGGCAAGAGCCTTTCGCTTTTGCAACAAGTACCGGTAGTTCAGTTCGTCTAAGGGCTCTTTGAGGCCGGGGCCAACGACGTCTGTCAATGTTGCGGGTGCGCCGTCTCTTGGTGCTTTTGGGTCTGGAGCGTCCGCTCTAGCAAGGAATCGTAGATGGGCGGATCGCGCAGCAGAGTCGGCACCAGCATGGCTGCGAAGCAGCCGCTGAGCATTGGCAGGAGCATTGTGAAGCTCCCCGTCATCTCGGTCACCAGGATGATGCCGGTCAGCGGGGCGCGCACGACGGCGGTGAAAAAAGCGGCCATCCCGACGACGGCCAGGCCCCTCGGGTCCGGGGCCAACCCAGGGAGCCAGTAAGTACAGCCGGTCCCAAAGAGCTGGCCAGTCTGTGCCCCCAGGACGAGCATAGGAGCAAACAACCCGCCTGGCGTCTGCGCCGCGTAGGACACGGCCCCGAGTCCGAACCGGAGCATGAACACGAGCGGCAGAATGACGAGCATGTCCGTCCCGGCGAGCGTGCGCTGGGTGATCGCATCACCGCCGCCGACCAGGCCGGGGGCGAACCATGCAATAAGGCCCACTGTCGCGCCGATCGTGGCGGCGCGCAGTTCCACCGGCCAGCGGCGAAGTCGCTCTGCGAGCGCGAGGGTGCCGAGGAGCGTGCGATTGTAGGCGATGCCTAGCAGACCTGCGACAATGCCCAGTGCCACATGGATCGGCACCGTGCCGAAATCGGGGTAGGGCAATGGCCCGACGCGGAAGTCCGGCGTGTTACCGAGAAGTACGCGGGCCACCGCGATTGCACCGGCCGAGGCGCCGAACATCGCAATCGTAGTCCTCGTGTCGAACCGGCGCACCAGTTCCTCCAGCACGAACACCGCGCCCGCGATAGGCGCGTTAAACGCGGTGGCCAGGCCAGCACCCGCACCGGATGCCATGAGCACCAGGCAGTCCGGCAGGTTGCGTCGGAAAACCCGCCCCACCAGGTGGGCGATGCTCGCCCCCATTTGCACGCTCGGTCCCTCGCGACCGAGCGCCAGACCGGCACCGATGGCCAGCAGTCCGCCGACGAACTTCACGGGGATCAGGTGAAACGGCGCTTGTGGGATCTTCCTCATGCAGCACGGCCTCGACCTGGGGAATTCCGCTCCCGGAGGCGTACGGGAACTGGCGGACGAGCCAAGCCGCGACGACCGTCGCCGCGGCACACATAGCGATTACGAGCAACAAGCCG
This sequence comes from uncultured Solibacteraceae bacterium, assembly GCA_963811575.1. Lineage (GTDB taxonomy): Bacteria > Acidobacteriota > Terriglobia > Bryobacterales > Bryobacteraceae > Solibacter. The sequence goes on from CAWERY010000001.1 coordinate 284,926, forward strand.
GCTAGTCCCCACTCGTGCGCCCGGGGAATCAGTGCGTCGCGAAATCGGTTCGCCTGATCGAGCGAAAGACGGAAGGCCGCCCCCACAAGTCCTGAGGCCGCACCGACGACGAGCGACAGGGACGCGAGCGCCAGCAGACTGCCGTGTCCGTCGCCGGGTGGTTCGGTGACGAGTTTGGGTTCCGCATTCACTAGGGACTGCTCCCAAACCGGAATCCCGGTTCTGACTGATTCTCCGCTACCGTTTCTTCGTGGCAGGTTGATCAGAATCTGCGCGATCAAACCCGCCCATCCCGTTTGGTGACTGGCACTGTAGCCACGCCTGGTATCGCTGTGGAAATATTCATGGAACGGGATGAGATTACGCCAGAAGGGGTCGGTATTGAACACCGGCCATTTGCCTTCTTTGTCGCGCAGCAAGATGTGCTTTAGGCCCTGCGCCAGTTCAACACGAACCTCATCCAGATTCCTGGAGCCAGTTGGACACTCGACTTGAAACGAATCGCAGCAATAGTGGTGGGCGGACTTCAGACCCATACGGATGAGATGGCTTTCCAGCCCAACACTCGATACAAGGCCGGCAGTTTCCCGGGATCCTCGGCGTAGATCTGAACGTTCGTCACAGAACCTGTTGTTATTCATACGGTAAAAGTAAGATGTCCGACTTTGGGCCGTAGCGGCTTATTAGTCTTCAAGAACCTACCCGAAAGACTCTACTCTCGGCTGAAGGATCTATTTTTTATGTAGAATCGCGAAGCAGCAGATAGGCTTTGCACGCGCTCGCCCTGTGTGCCTGCGCCAATAACCAGAACCCGAATGGTTGGACTATTGACCTTCGAAAAAATGGGAGATCTTTCACATACCTTTTCAGGTCAAGAAGAGTAGTTCGGACAGCAACGCCGCGGGCGTAGTGCGACGATGACGGAACTGTGGAACCCAGTTCTCGCAGCTTGAGCCCAAATTCGCGATCAGTTAGCATGGCGGATCTTGACTGACCTACCGTCGGCTTGAGTTTGAACCAAAGCCGAAAAAATGAATCGTGAGTCCTGGTGGAGCATCTGACCGCACAGCAATCGGAAGAATTCTGGGCGCTGGCTTTGTGGCAGCTTTTCCCGTCATGGCTGGACCGCGGGGGAATGGAAAAGCACCAGGCTTACAGCAATGATCGGGAGTTGTGCGAGGTTGACCTACAGATAGTTGATCGACGTCCTTTGAGAAGAGGGGGAGCGCGAATGCGTATCACAATTGCCCACAAGAATACTTTTCAGCAAGCGATCGAGATGGCTGATCGAGCTGTCGACGGAGTATTCAAGAGCCTCCCGGGGGGACCTGTGGAGATCGTTGAACAACAAAAACGGTGGATTGGCGCTGTGTTGACCTTCGGCCTCACAGCGAAGCTGGGTTTCCTGAAGTATCCGATGCGCGGAACAGTGGAGGTTACAGAACAGCAATACATAGTCGACGTTGACCTGATGACGCTTGGGAGGCTATTACCCAAAAAGGCACAACAGGTTATCGAGGCGCAATGGCGGGGTTTACTTACCTGATTACGTTTGCCTCCAACCCACTGTCGTCCAGGATGAGGTTCATGTTGGTGAGCGATGGTCAGCTGACCGCGCGGCTTTCCCGGCGGATTTTGTGAATAGTGTGCATCGACCTATCGACAGCGACACGCTGAACCGAAGCAACGAAGCACGCTTCATGGTCAGCTTCGCGATGGAAGACATCAGGCTCCGCGCCACGGTGCGGCGGCAAGACTCGGCGAGGGTCCCTCTGTCGGGCGACGGCCATAGCCGAGACGGCTTCCCGCGGTCTTCTCGCTGAGATCCTTTTAGTGGTCCGCGCCATTCCTGCCAACGGGTGAACGTCATAATCCCGGGGTCCCTGTATCCCGCGCGGGTAGGCCAGGAAAGTGGCGATAAGGCGGGAGATACTTGTCACCGCGGTAGTTGGTAACGCCTGCTGCGCCGAAGCAAAGTTGAGGCTTGGGCCGAAGGTTTTCGAGGATAGCGCTAATGGGTGACGGTAACCGGACAAAGCCATACGCATTCGACCGGCTGTCTTTGTTCAAGGGGATTCAGCCTCTGCAGAAGTCCCGGATTCCGAAGGATGTTCTGGCCGGGGTCACGCTTGCGGCGATGAACATCCCGCAGGTGCTGGGTTATACGCGGATTGCGGGCACGCCTGTCGTGACCGGCCTTTACACACTGTTATTGCCGCTATTGGCGTTCGCGACTTTCGGATCCTCGCGCTACCTCGTAGTGGCCGCCGATTCGGCCACAGCTGCCATCCTTGCGGGCGGACTGGCCGGCATGGCGCCCCTTGGAAGTGCGAGATACCTCGCGTTGGCAGGGGTGGTGGCTCTGATGACCGCCGGATGCTTGGTGCTTGCACGCCTGCTCAAGCTGGGCTTTCTGGCCGATTTTCTCTCTCAGACCGTGTTGGTGGGCTTCCTTACCGGTATCGGGTTTCAGGTCGGCATTGCGGTGTTTGGCGAAATGCTGGGCGTGGAGATCGGTAGCAACCACACGACGGGACAGATTGCCGAGATAATCGGCCGTCTTCCGGAGGTGCGACTGCCAGTGATGGGCATTTCCATCGCGGTGATTGGGTGCATCTTCGCTTCCAGATGGCTATCGCCAATGCTGCCCGGCCCGCTCATCGCGGTGGCCGGCGCAACGGTAGCGAGTTTTATATACGATTTCGCCGGGCATGGCATTCGTGTCGTTGGGCCGGTGGCCAGCGGCTTGCCCGCGCTGGGCTTACCCGACGTGAGTTGGAAAGATGCCAGGGCCCTTCTTCCGGTAGTAGGTTCTTGTTTTGTGATGATCATCGCTCAAAGTGCGGCGACTGCGCGTGCCTATGCGGTGCGTCATCATCAGCGGCTCGACGAAGACGGAGATCTGGTTGGTTTGGCGGCAGCCAACGCAACTGCGGCATTGAGCGGGACGTTCGTGGTGAACGGGAGTCCGACACAGACGGCGATGGTCGAACGCTCCGGTGGACAGAGTCAGATGGCGCACGTCTCGGCCGCGGCGGTAGTCGCGCTCGTGCTTCTGTTTTTGACCGGCCCTCTGCGATTCCTCCCCCAGTGCGTGCTAGGCGCGGTGGTGTTCACGATTGCCATTGGACTGATTGATTTCCGGGGCTTGCGAGTCATCCGTCGGGAAAGCCCGAACGAGTTCTACCTGGCCGTAAGTACCGCGGCGACCGTGGTGCTGGTTGGTGTCGAACCAGGCATTCTGCTTGCCATGGTGGTATCTCTGCTTCGGATTGTGCATCACAGCTATCATCCGCACACAGCTGTACTCGTGATGGATCAAAAGAGGGGGTGGCAGTTCACCCCTGTAACCCCGGCCGCGGAGAGCGAACCAGGCCTGGTGATCTACCGCTTTGGTGCGCCGCTCTTCTATGCGAACGCGAACCGCTTTTCCCAGGAGATCCGCAGCCTTGTGGAACAGTCCGCTGTGCCGGTGCGGTGGATGTTGGTGGACGCTGGAGCGATTACCCATATCGACTACTCGGCCGCTCGTTCTGTGCGCGAACTTAAGGATGAATTGACCCGCCTTGGCATCCGCCTCGCATTTGCGCACGTGGGATATTATCTGCGTGGCGACGTAGACCGGCACCATCTGACAGAGGTGATCGGTCCGGCGATGCTTTTTGATACCTTGCATGAAGCCGTAGCCGTGGTACATGAGTGTCCTTTCGGCAAGCCTGCGTAACAACAACTAAACCGCTGTTAGAGATTCCCCCGAGCGACCGCTGGAGCAGCCGCAGAACATGCGGAGGAAAACCCACTTGGCAAGCCGTTAGTTGACGTTGCAAAGCCCGTGCAACAAACACCTGATTTTGCACACCGTCAGTCCAGTCTTTCGCGGCTTCCCGACTTTCCCGTCGGTCCCGCCTGGAGATGTGCAACAAAGCAGATGTCTGTCGTACGGGATTTACTTGTGGTCGAAGGTAGATTCGATCCGGCCTACCGGATTGAATCTCGCAGCTTAGTGAGGGCAATGTCGGCGGCGTCGAGCCGAATCAAACCTGAACGGGGGTAATCGAGGTCGATAACCGCGTAGATTGTGACAGCGACGACGAAGGCGTAGACCAGCATGTGAACCCAACTTCGGCCCCTTCGTTTCGCCATGCCGTAACCCGCGAGTAAGCCACTGAAGAGCGCGACGATCATGAGCACGGCAAGGATAAGGGACGGCAAGTGAGTATACAGTGCAACCTTCCGCGAGGTGGTTACATCAATCATCTGATTCAGGGCGGGCAACAGGAGTGTCGCTGCGGCCGGCTTTGTGCTCGCTTGACTTGCAGTCACCGCCAGGGTCCACAACCTCTGCTGTATTTGGGCCGTGCGCTCCATCTCCCGCTCGGCGGCAGGTAAATCTGGGAGCTTCCGGTAGAGCTGAAGTCGCCCATCCAAGTATTCCCGAAACAAGCGGCGCATTTCCGGCTGGTCGGCCGCGGCAAGCAAATCGAGGCGGAGATAAGCAGTACCGATAGCATTCGCTTCTTCAACGATCAGCTGGCGCCGGGTATCGAGACGGGCAGTTCCGCCGGCAAAGCTAAACGCAAGAAGTAGACCGAGCAACGCGAACACGGCGGCTTCGAGGGCTCCGATGCCCTCCCGCGCCACGTCCTCAGAACGATGGCGCCCCAGGCGATATCCCACTTCCAAGCAGGCAATTATCCCCGCAAAGCAACCAACCGCCAGCGCAACCGACAACTGCGTATTCATGAATTCATGTAATCTTGAGACGTTAGTATACCGCGAGCTCGGCTCTGCCGTCAGGAACGCTGCGAAGGTAGAACGCTGTAGTTAAGTCTAGACTTGTCGCCAACCCCCTCCGGCTTCTGATAAACAGGCGAATAACGGAGCATTTTTGTTGAAGCGGTCGACCTTACATCTTTGAGAACCATGCGATATCACGGACGGATCAAGGGCAAGAATGCGGATCAAGGGCAAGAATAAGGAGGGCGTCGCCCTTCACGATATGCTTAGAGCGGCAGTTCGGCGGACACAACGTCCCTTCCACGTCGGTGAATCGGGCGCGGCGCTGTCTTAGCAAGCTCAGGTAAAATCCGATCGCCGTGACAACTATCCTGATGATCACCGGCAAGAGGGCCGCTATCGGGCTGACAAGAAAAGCTGTCAGCAGTGGCGAGGCGATGAGCAGCACACCCACGTTAAGCAGGCGAAATCCCCGGTGGTCCAATTCTTCGTCATGGGTCAAGCGGCTGCTACCAATTTCTGGAAGGATTGTATGAAACTTCGTCCGTTGAACGGTTTGCGAACAAACAACGCATAACGAGGCACGGCGCATCGCAACGCCTCTTCGCTAATATCGGAGGCCGACATCATCAGAATTGGGATAGTCGGAAACTCACTCGCCATTCTCCGGGCAAGGTCAATCCCGCTCATGCCCGCCATCTCGATGTCCGTGAGCAACGCACCAACCGCCCCACCCGATTTCCGCAGCGCAGCAAGGGCGCTACATCCATCGTGAGCCTCAATGACCTGAAAGCCTTGACGTGCAAGTAACTTGTTAATCAGCAAGCGAATCTGCGGATCGTCATCGACTATCAGTATCGGCAGCATGGTTGAACCTTACGAACCCGTAGATTCTATGCTTAAGCCTGGCAGTCGGAAAAGCAAGGTCGCTGATGAGGGTGACAAATCGGCATAAATGAGGGTAGCAGTACCGTGTAGGTACGCCCACACGGTGCATTCCACCCGAACCGGAAAGTGTTTCAATAGCGAGGACGGACGCTTGGCTGTTTGCAACCCTATTCGTTGATGTGATCGTTCAACGCTCTTGATCGCCTCGCACTGGGAAATTCATCTTCCGTACTCGCTGCGCACAGCGCGTTGGTTGCAGCAACTACCTCCCAACCTTCACGCGTTCTCAGTCCAGAGAGAGCGTGAATCGTGGTTGGCTTTCGCGACATGAAGCCGTATTTGAACAAGCTATAGCAGGATCTTCCCACCACCTTTCACCCAGTTCCCTTCCTACCATTGGCGGTAGTAATATTTGTATCGAAAATGCTACAGAATGATGGGTGTCTACTGTGTACCCGCTTGATGCGCGCATGCTTTGATTCAACCGCAGAGGTTCTTCGCCTGGGCGGGGAACTCCGCCGTGCAGGGGTCGCGGGCGATGAAATCAGAGTTGCTACTCTAGCCTCGCAATCCCTAGCCGCGAAAATGTGCCGCTCCAACGCCTGCGCAGCCGCGAGAGATCACTTGGCATCGGTCCACGTTGGCAATTTTCCGCAGTCCCTGCAAATGTTCTCCCGAAGCGTTCCCCACTCACCCCAGCACGAGCGCGCCCCACGCGTCCTGAGGAGAAACCGACTGCAAACTGAACCTGAGTCGGCAACTGCCCTCTGCAAAGAATGCAGTAATCGTTTTCAGATTCTGCATTTGGAGCATTTTCTCTATAAGCTTCCGATATGTGGGGTTCAAGAAACTCACCACGCCAGGATCGGCCGGGGCAGTTTCCGGTACGCCGTTCCGCACACCAATGGGCCGCCTTGCAACGATCATCGATTTGGTCCGTCCGGGCATGGATGTGACAATACAACTGATAAGGCGCGGTACCCGGTCCTGTTGGATCGCTGTAGCCGACATCAGGCGGCGGTGAGTCCGGGCGCGGGCTGACCTCGTGTGTGTCACACCAAAATCTTCGAAATCGGCTTTCCGAGCGTGTGATATTCGTGCTTACAAACGTGAGGCGCCTACGGGCAGGGCGGCTGCTTAACCGAACGGTTCTGCGACGGCGCTCACTGAACGTCGATTCGCCTTTCCGACGAGTTCCGCTTCTGGAACTCTTCCCACTTCCGTGCCGCGTCGTCGTCCTGTCCATGAATCATGTGCGCGTAGATTTCCTGTGTCGTTCGAATCGAGCTGTGACCCAGGCGCGCGGACACGGCCGGCAGTGGCACACCGCTCGCCAGCAGGTGCGACGTGTGTGTGTGGCGCAGCGAGTGCAGGCTGGCGCCCTTTGGCAGCTTCAACTTCCGGAAGAGCAACGACACCGCCGCGGAAACTGAGTCGGGTTTCAATAGGCTGCCATCGGGATTGGCGAATATTAAATCCAGGTCGGCCTTGTAGTCGGGACCGAACCGTTGGCGGAATTCATTCTGGCGTTGGCGGTGCGCTTCGAGCACGAGTTGCGTGCCCGCCGGTAGTCCCACCACTCTGTACTCCTCGTTCTTCGTACCCTTGAACCCGAGCACGTCGCGCGTCTGCGTAAGCGAGCGCGCAATCGACGCGCGGCCTCCCACGATGTCGGACCAACGAAGCGCCAGGACCTCTCCGCGCCGGCATCCCGTGGCGGCCACGACCTCGAGAAACGTTCGCATGCACCAAGGACTGGTCGCCGACTCGAACACCAGCGCCTGCTGCGCCGGGGTCAGCGCGATACCGCGGTGTCTCTTCACGCGGGGCGGCTCGCTATTTGTTACAGGGTTAGTGGTGACCAGTCCCCATCGGATCGCGCGTGAGAACGCGCTGGAGACGACACCGGCGATGTTCCGGACTGTCTTGGCGCTCATAGGGCGCGGCGTCTTGCTCTTACGCGTGTGGCCGCCGCACTTCAGTAGCCGTGCCCACTCTCGGCTGAGATGCAGGGGCGTGATCTCGACCAGGGGCATCGCGAGCAGTTCTGGCGCTAGATAGGCCGACTGCTCGTGGTAGCGCTCGGCCGTTTTGGGCGCCAATTTCTCATCGACGTGCTGTAGTAGAAATTCCTTCAGGAGCCCGTCAAGAGTGGTGGGCACTGCAGCCAACACGCCGGCGCCGATCTTCGCCATTTCGTACTTCTTCTGCTCCTCGACGCGGCGTGCGGCCTCAGCGTCGATCGCTGCCTGCTTCGTGGCGAAGCCGGACTCGCGGATCTCGTTCCGATTCTCGCGGGTCGACCCAGGCCCGTCGAATCGATAAGACCAGACGACGTTCCCCGAGGGGTTTATGCGTTTACGTACGGGCATCAGCTCAACACAGTTACCTTCGTTTACGTGGGAAGTCCAGTGCCGGCATGCGAGCCACGACTCATGGTGCGTCACCGCGCCACACTGCTCGCCAATTACAAAGCGGCCACCGGAGTGAAATCAGATCGGGCGATATACAATTGCGCCGGACCGGAAGGCCGAACTCTCGAACCGGCAGTGTGCCCCGCTGGGCACCCGGGGCCTGGAACTTGTAGTACCAGCGCACAGTGGCGGAATCGTATTTGCGTTTATTGATCGCCATTAGTTCAACACCCCTACCTCGTGTGGCGTCGAAAGTCCAGCAGCGCTCATCCCGCAGGTACGCTCCCATTGCTCAAAGGCATACCGCGTGACGATCCACCGGCGGCCGAGGCGGATGCCGGGCAAGATTCCCTGATCCAGCATCGAGTACACCGCCAATCGTCCAATGTTCAAGCGCATGGCGATTTCGGGCACGGACATCCGGGTCGAAGACTGCCCTCTTGCTTGAGGCTGGTTTCCGGAATCGTCGATTTGGAGTGGATTGGACATAGGGTCATTTCTCCCGGTATCGCCATACCTTAGCCCTGCGGCACCTCCGAATGCAGAATTCGCCAATCTTGCCTTGCCAATTCACCTGGTCAGAGTGATGAATCGTCATGCGCGAACAATGCGCAGAAAAGGATACCCAGACTATGACGAACGCCGAAATCAACGCAGCTGCAAACGTCGCGGAACAGGGCGCCCACGCCAAGATGCCAAAGACCTCCGGGAAGAAAGGCGCCGCCCGCAAGCAAAGTGCGACTACGGGCCAGAAAACGGCCAAGAAAGCCAAGAGTGCGTCCAAGCCGACCCGCACGAAAGAAAGCTCCGAGCCGCGTGCCGAGAGCAAAGGCGCCAAACTCCTCGCTCTGCTTCGACGCCCCAAAGGCGCCACCCTCACCGAACTTGCCCAGGTGACTAGCTGGCAGAATCATTCGATCCGCGGCTTTGTCTCCGGAGTACTGGGCAAGAAGATGGGTCTCAGCGTCGAATCCACCAAACGCGAAGATGGGGAGCGCGTCTATTCGCTCAAAAAGTAATATCACCGCTTCGCCCTCTCGCCCGCCCGGCTCCTGTCGCGGCGGGCGTGTTTCTTCGTTCAGGACATCTTCCCCATTGCTCGACCTTCTTTGAAAAGAATTCTGGTCCACTCGTCTCCCACATAGGCGCGGCAGCGGTTCTTGTTTTCGGTTGGTAACTCTCGATTAATTTGTCCGCGCGTACAAATCGCCGTCATGGAAGACCTCGGCGTGGTGCCTTCATATCGAATCACGCCATCACACTCCGTAGCCCTGTGTACTTAATGGTGGTCTGCTGAACGACGGTGGCCCGCGCCAGAGCTGTCACCGTTGCAGAGATCCCGTCGATCCGCTTCGAGGACTTGCCACGTTCCGGCTTCGAAGGCTGGCAATTGTCCTTGTGGTCGTATTGGAGCTGCAGGCAGGACGCCATCCAGTTCAAGACTGGGTTGTTGCCGTGGCGGATCTTCTGATCCAGGTATGCGCCAAGCAGAAACTTCGTTGGGTGACTGAGGTGTAGGAACGTCTGCTGGATTTCTACTGTCGGGAAGCCTTCCGATGCCAAGATCATCGCTTCGCTGCGGAAGTTGAAACGATCGAATGGGATCTCCTCCAGATCAAAAACCTGCCGCCCCCACCGCAAACGATCCATGACAGCCCTCTGGTCAATGACGTTGCCGGGCGTGGCCTCGACGAAGCCCTGCTCCAGCCAGGTCGAGTACGGCACCCGGCAGGTTCGCTCCAATTCCATGACGCGCTCTTCCGGCATCCAAAAGAACGGCAACAACGTCCAGCTCTCGATCTCACCAAAGGGCGGAAACACGAATACAACAGAGGTCAAGTCCGTGGTCCATGAAGCATCGACGCCAGCAAAACAACGCTCGCCGTCGATTGTCCACTGCTGGATCAGCCGTTCGACGTCGTACTCGTTGCCAAGTTCGCAGATCCAGGCCGCCACCGCAGGCCTGCCACTTTGCCACGTCAATGATGGGGTCTTCCTGCGTCTTGAGTGGTACGTTGAGGTGATAACGGAAATATTTGGAGCGCTCCGACGGCTCCGCGATCGCTTTCTCCATCTCTCGGACCAGGGCTGAATCCTTCAGAAAACCGCCAAGGTCCTCATGGCTGGGATTAGCGGCGATTCGCGCTTCCCTGGACTTCCAGTACTCCGGCTCCGTTTCGATGCGTTTGGCGTCAGCTTCCCAGATCGCGGGATAAAATGTCTCGGTCAACAACGAGCCCTCGAGCACCTTTTTCGCCTGCTGATATTCGCGCCACCAGAGCGGCGATTCGTATTCGGCGCCGGCGGTCGTGATGCCGATGTCGAGCGGTTCGGAACGGGAGATCTGCCCCTTGGTGATGACATCATGTAAGGTTTCCGCACGCGCGCTCTTCCAGCGATGAACTTCGTCGCGAATTACCAGACTCGGCTCGATGCCGTCCTGCAGGTCGCCATCGGCCGATAAGACGCCATAGAATCCTCTGCCGTCCCGGCACAGAATCCGCTTCGTCGACGGGAGCACGCGCAATCGTGACTTCAGGTCCGGGTTGGCCATCACCAGCTGCGCTGCTGCCTTGAATACCAAGCCAGCCTGATCCTTCGCGGCCGCCGCCCCATATGCCTCGGGATTCCGTTGATCCTCCATCAAGAGGTGATAGATGGGCAAGCCGCCGATCAGAAAGCTCTTTCCATTCTTCTTGCCGACCGAAATATAACCGGAGCGATAGCGACGCCGGCCGTCCTCCTGGCCCACGGTACCGTAGAGATCGCGCAGCACCTTACGTTGCCAGGGCAGCAGTTGATATCCCAGGGGTGGATAGAGCACCTCGGAAAAGAATCGCTCGACCTTGCATCCTCGGCATTGAGGCCGGCCATTGCTGCGGATCTCACACCACGTTTCAGCCGCGCAGTAAGAGCAGACCTCTGGCAAGTAGTCAGCCACAGAGTTTGGCCTCGATCTGGTCGATCGTGGGTTCGGCGCTGTCGAGCCGAACCCTCGAAGACGGGGTCAACCCGAATTCGCGGGAGATCCGGTTGATGATCTCAACCTGTCCATTGATGATGCCGATGAGCGGGGATTGCTGGACGTAACCGCTGGGAGTCTTCATCAGAAGGCCCGAACCGCCGCCCTTGGCTGCTTTCCGCATCGCTTTATGCGCCTCGACGAGCAAGGCGTAAGACTGGCAGAGATTCCCGAGCGCGATACCATCCGCGGCGGTCAAAACGCGCATCGCGAGCAGGATAGGAGCCAAACGCCTCCACTCTCGACGCGCCTCGCGCGTCAAATGGCTCGGCATTTCCGGTTCGCCAGCGAAGGGAAGTGGCTCAGTGGTCGGGAGCGCCCGCTTCGACATGTTCCCCTCCATCAATCGCACCCCAGTCGGTTTCGGTGCCGGTCCTCTCAGTCCCATCGATGATCCTCCTTTCCGTCGCCCAGTCCACCAAGGCTCGACATAAGCCCTGTACATCGGGATGCCCGGCTCTCAGGAGCCGCAAGCACTCGGCGATCTCCCGATCACACCGCTCACGTTCTGCGCGCCAGTCGTTCCGCCCGGATTTCATCGAACGTTCGCCCGTCGCCATCCAGAATCGGTTCCTGCGCAGTCATACCTGACCACCGCTGACAGACAACATCCACGTACTTCGGATCGAGTTCGATCCCGCAACATGTCCGCTCCGTAAGTTCAGCCGCGGCCAACGTAGTGCCAGAACCAAGGAAGGGCTCATACACCAGTTCGCCGCGCTTGGTGTGGTTCAGGATGGGCCGTCGCATCAACTCGACGGGCTTTTGCGTGGGGTGATCGTACTTCTCTTCCCCCGAGCCTCCCATGATGAATTTGGGTGACGGCGAGTCCCAGACGGTCGAATTTTCGCCGGCCTTCCCGAACCAGGGAGCTTTCTTTTTCCTCACATACCAGCAGGGCTCGTGCTGGTACCAGTAGTGGGTCCGGGTGAGCACGATGCGGCCTTTGTTCCAGATGATTTGCTGCGGATAAAGGAAACCGATCCGTAGAAGGCCATCGAGCACTTCACGGGTATACAACGATGCGTGCCAGACGTAGGCGATCTGCAGGCTGGGCACAAGTTCGAACCCCTGCGACCAGTCAGCCCGCGTATCGCTCGAGATCGTTGTATTGGTATGGCCCTCGGTCCGCTTCTTCATGTAGCTCGCTTCAGCGGGGCCACAACCGTTCAGGCCGGCGCGATCCCGCCACTCGGAGTCCAACGAGATCCCATAAGGCGGGTCGGTTATCATCAGGATCGGCTTGCGATCACCCAAGAGCCGCTGAACCGTTTCGGCGTTCGTCGAATCGCCACACAAAACTCTGTGTGACCCGCAGAGCCAAAGGTCGCCAGGGCACGATGCGGCGATCTCCGGCAATGGCGGAGCTTGGTCGGCGTTTTCATCCGCGATGGGATCCCGCAGCAACTTATCGATCTCGCGCTCATTCAACCCGGTCAGGCTCGACGTCGAATGCCAATGAACGCAGGTCCGCGATCTCTGGAGCCAGCAGCGCAAAGTCCCATTCCGATTCTTCATGGCTGCGGTTGTCCATGATCCGCAACCCTCGGACCTGTTCGGGACTGAGGTCCGGCGCGACGTGGACTGGCACTACCGCGAGCCCAAGCTTCTTCGCGGCCGCCAGGCGCAGGTGACCGATGATGATCACGCCTGACGCATCAACGACGATCGGCCTGACGAAAGCCATATTCGCGGATGCTGGCACCGACCTTATCGACCGCACCCGCCGTCCACTTCCTGGCATTCTTCGCATACGGCTGTGGCCGCTCGATGGGCCACTGCTCGATCAACATTTGAGTATCTCCTCGTTCTCTCATACCCCCCTCCCAAAACTCGCGGATTTTCGTAAAAGCCCCCCAGCGTGGTTCTCGTAGGGCGACTCGAGATATTCGATCCCCCCTACCGGTCCCTGACGACAGATTCCCTCATCGTTTTCGCCCTGTGGCAGCCGTCGCAACGCGTGCGTAGGTTTTCGAGATTGAGCCGTAGGTCCGGCCGCTCCGCGATCGGGAATCTGATGATCGGCGTGCAAGTGACGTCGCCCCGATTGTGTCGATCGCGAAGCTCGGCAAGCACTCGATCGGTGGGCGGAATGCCAAGCTCGAATCGGCGAAAGTCCGCGACAATGTCGGTTCCCATCCGCAGTCGACACATCGCCAACCATCCCGCTGGAAGCATAGGATCCGCAGCCTGCGGTGATCGGCGTCGTACCCACGCTCGGTCGCGTGCCCCTTCGAACGTCATGCCCACCCTGCCGTAGCCGCCGGTGAACTTTGCAGGGGCCGCCCGAGTGAGTTCCGGACAGCCAGGCATGGAGCAGGGACGGAGAATGCGGTTCGGTGGCTGCCGATGCACGTGAGATCATGGCATACTCTGGCTACAAGACCTGATAATGTGGAATACCTTCAGAGGTTGCGCTCGGCGCTCGGCCTGTAGAACGGCTTCGTACACTATATACGCACGTTGGGTCGATTCTGTCTCACCCCAAATTGCATACAAACGCGGTTCACGCGGTTCACGCAGTTACGCCTATTTTGTTTTGATCCTCGGAACGACCGAATAGACTCTTCCTCCCGCGTGAATACAAATTAGAGTGAACCGCGTGAACCGCGTGAAGGGCGTTAATCCGTCCGGTGTCGCCAATGAGTGAAGCTCGATCGGGGTCGCCGAAAGGGGCGCGAGGCAATCGTATATGAAGTGGACGGTTCCACCATGTAGGCCTAAGATGAGGACGCTTTATTGGCCGGATTTGCGCGACGCAGGGATGGCGCGTACAGGTTTTCTTGGGAATGGCCCCTGTCAGATGCCGCTCCGAATTCTTAAATGCTGGAGTGCTTCGTAGAACTCAAGTGAAGTATTGACCTACTTGGGTGTGCGGAGATAGCAGGGTGCAGCCTCGCAGGGCCGCTACTGACAAACCGAGAGTTGTGATCACCGCGCCTATTCCAGCGTGGCCGAATCCAAGCTGATTCCGACGTAACACCAGGACAACCTTCCATTGACCGTCCGTTGCCGCTTTTCGACGGTCGGCCGTAATTGAGCTAGTGCCCGCCCCAGAGCTGTTTTGCTCGGCGTCGGACGACCTTTCGCGACGCAATCTTCCTTGTAAGTTTGCCAAAGCTGATCGGCCACGATCAGCGCATCAGGTTCGAGAGACGTATGCCGGTCCAGCCAAACGGCGAGCGGGTCGGTGGTCTGACGAAATTCATCCATCGCACGTCGGCTGGATTCACTTTCGCTGAGACCATTACTCCGAATCGATGCCAACGCCTGGAGCGCCTTGTTCAATAGGCCGCTCAGTTCGGCCGGATCGGCTAGACTCGCGTCCAACTGATCCCGGCGAAGTGTGCCGGCATCACCCGGCAAGAAGACGCGCTCAAAGGGGACGACAATCCACCGACGAAAAAAAGCCGACGACGCATCCTGACTTTTCGGTGGATGGTTTGCAGAAAACACCAAGCGCGCAAACGGAGTCAGTTCGAAACATTCCTCGAACTTCCGCTCCGCCAGTAATGAATCGCCGCCCGTAAGTGCCTTGAAGGTCGACGTGCTGGTCAGATCCTGGCTAGGTAGGTCGGGACAGATGTTCTGGAGTTTGCCCACGAGTCGAGCGACGGAGAAGCGGTCGTTCTCTAACCGATGAAGGTGATTGCCGCCACATTTTGACGACCGAGAAATATCTGCACCGCGCTGAGGTAGGTTGATTTTCCGTTCGCGCCGTCACCCATCAACAACACCGCCTTTTGAATTGACGTATCTGGAGTCATGAGCCAAGCTGGAATTTCCCACCCGATGGCTTCCGAATCGCCCGGAAAAATCTCGCCGATGAACTTGTCCCAGGCGGGACACCGTGCGCCGGGGTCGAAACTCACTGGGATCTGGATCGCCGAGAGGAAATCAGGCGAATGTGGTGCAAGCGTTCTTTTCTGGACGTCTAAGAGGCCATTCAACACATTAATGACGTCTCTTTTTGGCCGCTCCCATAGTATCGGAGCATCAATCTCGATGTACTTCAGCACCTCCTCAGCTTTGTGGCTGCTCCACTTCGAAGACAACTTCATCCGTTCGAGAAGGTATTTTACTTGTTGTCGAACAAACGACACACCTTCTGGGTGGTAGCTGCCATCGCGAAATATGTATAGTCGTCCGCCAACATCCCGGGCAAACCGGTGCCGGCCTGAAATCAGTCCGGCAATCTCGTAGACGTCGATGTCGTTTCTGTCTGTCGCCTTCTCGAAATCGGCGGAATCCAGTAACTCCAGAACCTTATCCGGTCCGACGTTCGCCAATAGGTCATCGATCCCTTTTCCCTGCGCATGTCCCAGTTGACGAACGCAACTTCCGCACCGCGGGTCCGGAGTTCGCGGGCCAAAGCGGCCCTCGCGGCCGCCACTCTTAAATTCTTGTCGGCGTCTGCGTCAAATGCAATGGTTACACGGCGGCCTTCCCATTCGATGCGGCTGAGATCCGGGATCACACCTTTTTCGTCGCGGCGGGTGCCGTCTGAACCGGTGGTCTTGCCAATCGTACCGCGCCAATTCCAAACGCCCGCAAGACCAACCGGTAGAAACCGGGGAGCGCTCTCTTCGTGGTTTGCCAAACGCCAGAGCGCGAGCGTCTTGAACTCACCTTCCGTCACGATGATCGCGAGTTCACGGGATTTGAGCAACTCCAACGATATGGCCGGGACGAAATACAGGAGGTTCCCCCGGCCCGGTGCCGACAAGTACTTCCCTCGTTCCTTCGGTGTGCCGTTCGTAAACTCTATGTCGGGCTGATCTCGGCGTAAGCGCCAGTCGCGAGACCGAAGATCTCCTGGAAGATAGTATGGAATCGCCAGCCCATCGTAAGAACCGCGATCGCTTCGCCCAACGAGGGAACGGCCCGTGTCAGAATCCACGCGCCGGATCCCCGCGGCATCTGTGAGGACTCCGGTCGATCCATCGCTCCGCAAGTCGCACGTAGTCCGAGTCGCGGGGTGCCGTCCCGATTGCGTCATTCATTGGTGGCGGATCGTTTGTCGTGGCCATGATCCTGTTCTCCCGGATAAACCGGCAACTGCGAACGCTGCCCGAAGCCGTCCAATGGACCGAATAGGCGGCGGACCGGGAGATATTTAGGCGACGGCTTGTTTCACTGGCGGAGCACTCTGCGAGGGAAAGAGCGACGGTACGGTCAAACGGAGAGACTTTGGCGAGCACACGCTGAAAATCTAGACGAAGTTCGGTTGCGCGAAAGTCATTTCCGCCCGCATTATGCCAGTGGTCTCTCCCCGTGAACTCGGTATCGCGTGATTGGGAGCGAAGCATCGACGCGAACCGCCGGCTCACTACCACTTCGATGAAGGTGCGCACGCCAGCCCTTGTCGGATCGTATTTTGCGAAGACTTGCCAGAGGTGAGTGAGCGCATCTTGCTCCAGGTCGTCGCGATCGCAAGATGGCAGCCCATATCGGACGAAATGTCGAAAAGCCCTGACCTGTGCCGCGCGGCGGGCGAACGGATAGACGGCCAGAAAGCAAAGATGGCCATCCGTGACGCTGCTCAGCTTTCTGGGGAGCAGTTGCTCCATCATTCTTCCTCCTG
>CAWERY010000002.1:0-703290 GCA_963811575.1 uncultured Solibacteraceae bacterium
TAAACAAAAAACCCTGCTGGCTTGTAATCAGCAACTTGCGATCCGACGCTTGGCTCAACAGAACCAGGGTTGGGGAGCCCCTAAAATCCACGGCGAGCTGCTGACTCGAGTTCGTTGCGGCGGAGCGGACCGTCGCGCGGCATCCGGGGCAGACCTTGGGTCATCCACTACTATGCGACTTTGAGCCCAAGAAATTGTATCGCCAGGATTGAAGTTATCCGTAGCGAGAAGTAATTCTTCCGGAGAGCGTGAGAAAGTCGCACGAGAGTGGGCACGGAGGGCAATGTGCCCGAACCAGACGGGTTTCGAGAAGCTCGCTTACGTCGCAGGGAAAAGTTGAGGAGTTCTGAATAAAACCGACCAAAAGCGCGGGCTACAGACTTTAGCTTATGCCCGTCCGGCCCCCACCGAAACCCACCCGCTTTCCATATTTTTCTCGTGCTTACCGCTGCTCCCCACCGCTCAACGTGCCTACATTCCGATTCAGGTTCTAGTTCTCGCAAGGGAGGTGGAGGTTCAAGTCTTCTCATCCGCACCAAATTCAAAATAAAGCAGTTATGCGAAATCAGAGGCCACCGAGAATACGGTGGCCTCAATCATTTTGAACGCGGACCTGCGATCCCTAGTAGCGTTCGTTTCGCTTGTTCCCGGTCAGACTCGGCGAATCGACTCGGTAGATGATCGATGACGATCCGCTCCAGGCTCGAGCCGCCTTGCTGATCCAGTTTCCGGCCATTGGCGCAGTGCTCTCCCCACAGAAGCCTCTGTACGTACTCGATCAGCGCTGGTTGCGACCCGGCGTGCTTTTTCCAATTCCCGAGCTTTTGAGCAGCGCCGTGCCCGAGCAGTCGCCGGGTATCGTACTCGCATCGGTGGAGCAGGGCAACGAGGTCATCCATGAGGACACATCGTAGCAGGGGTCGCACGGCGTCTAACTCTCATACTCCGGACAATAATCCGTGGTACGGACACCAACCAAGCGAAGATCGTAGCGCTTCTGCGTGAAGTACATCTGATTGCGCTAAAAGAGATCGAACGCCTCAACTTGCGGTTGCCGAATTGGAAAGCCCGGAACGCCGACCTGCTCAACCACCGGCCAAAATCGACAAGCCAGGAGCGGACTGCGCCAGTCCAGCACCTGTCTGCCGGCCCGTTGGCCGGTTTTGAAAGTGATCATGTATGACCGCCGCTTTTGAGGCGTTCACCGGGGTATGGACCTAAACAATTCAGCAAGCACGGAAATGGCGCGACCGAAATTGTCGGCGGATGACCTTGCAAGCGTTGTCTTTCACTGCGTGCAATATTTTAGGGGCAAAGGGTGTCCTGGTATTGGGCGCTAACTACCGCGGCGCTGGCGCCGCTGCTGCCGCCGCCGCCGATGACGAGGACGAGGACGATTCATGCGCGGCTGAGTACCCAAAAATAACGCACCAGTAAATGATCAGGTTGCCTCCTGCTCTCTGGCGGTAATACACGCCGATACCGATCAAATTGGCCTGCGCCGCGTTGAGGACCGCAAGATGTCCCGTGCTCTGTTTCCAATCTGTCATGGCATGTCCGCAGGCGTCATCGTGGCTTGGGGGGACGGGGCCGAACATGGCGACACACTCCCCAACAAAGCTTCCTGTGAAACCAGCCTCCACGCAGCGCTGCTTGGTAGCATTTGCGGTTTGGTGCCCAGACTTGTCCTGCTCCGCCATTGTCTGTGCCCACTGCCGGGCGGATTTCGACAGAGCGTTCGAAATCACAACAGCCGATAGGTGTTTCGCAGCCCGGTGATTGTTGATCTGGTCCTTCATGGCAGTCATCAGGGCTCGGATTGTCCCCAGCTCTCCAGGTGAAAGGGTGTCGGGCATCGGAAAATCTTCCTCCTCGATGAGTCAACAATGGGCCGAACCTATAGCGACCCATCACATACTTGCTTGGATTTGTTATGGTGTCAACCGAAAACGAGTGTTTCCTAACACTTGGCGACGGGGCTTCCGTGGTTTCAAGCGAGCCCCACTAGTGCGATCAGCTGCAGGGAGTTATTACGAATGAGCAAGGGTTCATTGCTGCGACTAGTTTTTTCGGTCTGTGGTGCGGTGCTTGTTTTGTGTCTCTTTTGTGGCGCTTCTTTTGGAATGCATCCGTACGAATTATAAACAAAGAAGTTAGGTGAAATCAGAGGCCGCCGAAACAGGGTGGCGTCAATCATTTTGGACGCGCTTTTGTTTCGTCGGCGTGGAATGGCCGCCACCTGGTACCCAACTGGTACGTGGGGCACTGTTGCCGGGACGGTGGGGTGGCGGATACTGTGGCGTGGCAACGGCGACCGTCATCATCGCAGCGGCAGGGGTGTGCCTTGCGCTTGCGTGGGTGCTGGTTAGACTGACACACCACTTCAGTGCGCCGCCGCCGGCCGCTGCCGCGGCCGATTGGATTGATAAACTCTGTATCGACGCCACCGAATTGCTGGCGCTGCTCGATGAAGAGCGGTTGTACCTCTTCCCTGCAGGAGGTACTCGGAGAAAGCTCCGCGTCGAGCGATACCGCATAGGGCGCGAGCATCTGCGGCACCTGGAAACCGACTTCAAACTCATCTGCACGGTGCTCAAGACTATCCTCGTGGAGTCGAAGCAGGACCGACCCGACCTGGCATCGGCACTTGTGCGGAATCAGATGACATTTACGTATCGCATGGCGATGGCCAAGTTCCAGCTGGTCCGGTTTCGGCTTGGCTTGCTACCGCTGACATCTCAGCGATAGGGCAACCGAGCGCGCGCTACTGCGCGGGCAAGAAGACGATGCAGACCGGATTTCCGGCTTGCAGGACGGTGCCAGTGGGCGTGAGCTTGCCGGTCTTGGCATCGACTTTGAAGACCACGACATTGTCGGAATCCTGATTGGCCGCGAAGAGGTAAGCACCGGTCGGATCAATCGCGAAGTTGCGCGGAGTCTTGCCTTGGGTCGGGGTGCGATCCACGAACGTGAGTGTGCCCTTGGCCGGATCGATGGCGAAGATCGAGATGCTATCGTGTCCGCGCGTGGAGCTGTAGACGAATTTGCCATTGGGGCTGACGGCGATCTCGGCGCCGCTCTTACCGGCGAAGTCTTCCGACAGATTCGGTACCGTCTGCAGCTCCTCGAATTTGCCGGCGCTATAGCGGAACGCGACCACGCTGGCGGTCATTTCGGTGATGGCGTAGGCGAAGCGGCCGTTCGGCGCGAACGCCAGATGGCGAGGACCGGCTCCGGCGGCGATCTTGGTGAAGGGAGGGTCGGCCGGCTTGAGCCCATCGACCTTGTAGGAGAGAATTTTGTCCAGGCCAAGGTCATTGACGAAGACCAGTTTGCCATCGGGCGAGAGCACCGCCGAATGGGCGTGCGGGCCTTTCTGGCGCGCCTGGTCCACGCTCGACCCCTCGTGCTGCACGAAGCTGGACGATTCGCCGAGAGTGCCATCGGCATGTACCGGATATTCAGCGATGCTGCCCGCGCCATAATTGGCGACGATCAGCCACTTGCCTGAGGGGTCGATCGCCAGATGGCACGGCCCGTCACCGCGCGAAGATACGGTATTCAGCGCCTTCAGCATGCCGGTCTTGGCATCGATCGCGAAGGAACTGACGGAGCCGGCCTTTTCGCCTTTGTAGGTAGAAATTTCATTGACGGCGTAGAGGAATTTGCGATTGGGATGGATGGCGAGGAATGACGGGCTCGCGGTTTCCCCGACCAGGCCGATGGAGGTCACCTTACCGGTAGCGGGAGTAAAGCGCCACGCATAGATACCCTTGCTCTTATTAGGGCGCGTGTAGGTGCCGCCGTAGACGATATAGTCGCCCTTAGTCTGTGCCACGCCCGCGGGCAGCGCCGCAAGAGCGGCGAGGAATAGGAGGAGTTTGCTGACTGTTCTCATTGTTTTTTGGTTCCGGAATCGGGAAGTGTGTAGAAATCGTAAGCGATGCGCCAGGTAAACTCTTTGCCCGGCTCGATCTTCATATCGATATAAGCTTCGGGGCAAACGGTACTGCGAATCGACCAGAAGACGAGCTTGGCGAGCGGCCGGTCACTGGTCTGCCGCACGCCGGCATGGGCCGCGCGATTTTCCACGCGAATATCGTAGTCCTTGGCCGCTGCCCCGTAGCCTTCGAGCATGGTGTAGACGGACTGGCCCTTCTCTAACTCCTTGAGATAGGAGAATTGATCGCCGCGAGCCTCGGCAAGGCCTTTCAGATCGCGATCGGCACGCACCGCGAAGGGGAATTTCACGGTGTACTCCGGCCCCGCGGGCTGGCCATCGAGCATATAAAAATTGTGCTCGTAGACGCTGGTCTCGATGAGCTTGGCGCCGGTGTTTTTCAGGCTGTGCTCCAGCACCAGCTGCGGCTTGTCTTTCGCCAGGCGGACGGTCTTCTTATACACGTAGGCATAACCAGCCGTGTCGGTGAGTTCCTGGGTGAACTCGACACGGTCCGGGAACGTCTTGACGGTCCGCTTCCCGGGGTCGGTGATCTCGTAGGTACGGAATTGCTGGAAGGCGCGCTCTTCGGGTTTGCGCACCGCGCCGACGCCAATCTTGACGAAGCTCTCGCCGGGCTTCACATCGCCATAGCCAAGGCCAATGCCGTTGGTAAGGAACTCTTCCACGGGACCGAGGATGGCATCGTGGAGCTTGGGGTCGTACTTTTCAAACCACTGGCCGAAGTAGTTGTGGCCCTTGTATTCGAGGCTGGCGATCTGGCCGGACCAATCGAAGCGGGTGGCGCGATAGTAGCCGCTCTGCGCATCGGGCAGGTAAAGCTTGGCGTGGATGGCACCGCTAGAGATCTCGGCCTGCGGAAAATCGGCGGCCGCGCCGGCAAGGCTTAAGGCGAGTAGGAAGGAAGCTGTTCGTACCACTGTTCGTACCACGTGGAACCCTCCTCGCAAACGTATCACAAGTTGAGAGGAGGGATGCGGACGCGGGGATTTAATCGTCGTCGGAAGACTGGCTGACTTTGAGGACGCTGAGGAAGGCCTCCTGAGGGATCTCCACGCGGCCCACGCGCTTCATGCGCTTCTTGCCTTCCTTCTGTTTCTCGAGCAGCTTGCGCTTGCGGCTGATATCGCCGCCGTAGCACTTGGCGATCACGTTCTTGCGCATGGCCGAGATGGTTTCGCGCGCGACGATCTTGTTGCCGATGGCGGCCTGCAGCGCCACCTCGAACATCTGTTTCGGAATCAGCTTGCGCAGGCGGGAAATGAGAGCCTTGCCGCGGTCGAAGGCGAAATCCTTATGGACGATGATGGAGAGCGCGTCCACGGGTTCGCCGGCCACCAGGACGTCGAGCTTGACCATGGGCGATTCGCGATAGCCGGACAGGTGATAGTCCAGCGACGCATAGCCTTTGGAAGCGCTTTTCAAGCGGTCGTAGAAATCGAGGACGATCTCATTGAGCGGCAGCTCGTAGGTGAGCATGACGCGGCCGGCGCCGATGTGCTCGAACTTCTTCTGCGTGCCGCGCTTTTCTTCGAGCAGCGCAAGAATTCCGCCGAGGAAGTCTTCGCGCGTGATCACGGAGGCGTCGATGATGGGCTCTTCGATGGTTTCGATGTACGAAGGATCGGGGAACTTGGTCGGGTTATCGACTTCCACCAGGTTTCCGGAGGTATCGGTAATCCGGTAGCGAACGCCGGGCGCGGTGGTGATCAGATCGATATTGAATTCGCGCTCCAGGCGTTCCTGGACGATTTCCAGGTGGAGCAGGCCGAGGAAGCCGCAGCGGAAACCGAAACCCAGCGCGGCGGAGTTCTCCGGCTCGAAATTGAAGGCGCTATCGTTGAGGCGCAATTTTTCAAGCGCGTCGCGCAAGAGCCCGTGCTCGTGAGATTCCACGGGATAGAGGCCGGCAAACACCATCGGCTTAATTTCTTCAAAGCCGGGGAGCGCCTCGGTGGAGGGGTTCTCCACTTCGGTGATCGTGTCGCCGATCTTGGCGTCAGCCACGGTCTTGATATTGGCGTAAAGAAAGCCGACCTCGCCCGCCTGCAGTTCGTTGCACGCGGTAGCTTTGGGCGCCTGGTAGCCAAGCCCTTCGACCTCGAACATCTGGCCGTTGGCCATGAGCTTGATCTTCTGTCCCAGCTTCATGCGCCCATCGATAATGCGCATCAAGATGATGACGCCGCGATAGCTATCGAACCAGGAATCGAAAATGAGCGCGCGCAGCGGGGCATCGGGCGAACCCTTGGGCGGGGGCACAAGGTGGACGATGGCTTCGAGAATATCGTGGACGCCGACGCCTTGCTTGGCGCTGCACAGTACGGCGTCGCGCGCGTCGATCCCGACCACGGCCTCAATCTGTTCGCGCACGCGTTCGGGTTCGGCGGCCGGAAGATCGATCTTATTGATGACGGGAATGATTTCGAGATTGTGGTGCAGGGCGAGATAGGTATTCGCCAGGGTCTGGGCTTCGACGCCCTGGGAGGCATCCACCACCAGCAGCGCGCCTTCGCAGGCCTGGAGGCTGCGCGAGACTTCGTACGAAAAATCGACGTGGCCAGGGGTATCGATGAGGTTGAGCTGATACATCTTCCCATCGTCGGCGCGATAGTTGAGGCGGACGGCGTGGGCTTTGATGGTGATGCCGCGCTCGCGTTCGAGATCCATCGAGTCGAGGACCTGCTCCATCATTTCCCGTTGGGAGAGGGCGCCTGTCACTTCGAGCAGACGGTCGGCCAAGGTGGACTTGCCGTGGTCGATGTGCGCGATGATAGAGAAATTCCGGATAAATTCGCGATCCATGTAGTAGGGGGACTGGCCTGAATTTCAATTATCCCACAAGGGCGCGCCGCCGCACAGAAACGGGGCTGCCAGACGAGTTGGTCAGGAACAAGACCCAGCGGTCTGAAAGTTCGTTACTTCCGTCACATTGGCATGCAAAAGCACGAGTGCCCAGCTATACTGGAGGGCGCGTCAGCGCCAGATTCCCGGGGACGCAACTCAATATCAGGAGACTTTTCGTGCACACGCGTTCCTTGCTCAGACTCACCCAGGTAACTGCTCTGGTTTCGATCGGTTGCGTCCCCCTACTGGCCGCCATCGGCCTTTCGTTGAGCACCCCCACGCCCACCGCGCAGGTTGGGGTTTCTTACAGCTCCTCATGCACTACGTCGGGCGGCAATCCCCCTTACCATTATTCGATCTCGGTGGGCGCGCTGCCTGGAGGACTGGGCATTAACTCCGGCACTGGCGCAATCACTGGTATTCCGACGACAGAGGGCGTATTCAACTTCACCTGCGCGGTAACGGATACGCCGGTGGTTCCGACGGCCCGCTCCGGCGGAATTGCAAAGAGCGGTTCGCCCTTGGCTTCGGGCGCGGCAGCGGCCACCATAACGGTCGCGGCGGCAGCACCCAGTCCGACTCCCATTCCCGGCTCCATCTGGATGGCGATGCTCGGCCTGGCCGGCGTCGGATTCTTCCAGATGCGCAAGATGCGGCGCGCGTAGGCGCACCGGTATCAACGCGGCAAATGGTCGCGCAATAGCGGATATAAGGTCTTGGAAAACCTGACGGCGGCCTCGGTCGCCTCGGGGTCTCCGCCTTTGCCGTTCCATACGAAAATGCGGACGAGGGCGGTGTCGCTGCGGTGATCGCGCAACGCGTCGGCCGCCAGCCAGAATTTGGCTTCCCATTCGCCCGCTACCACACGCCGCGGGGTCTGATACCAGTAGGTGACCACGGCGCGCTGATTATTGCCGGCCAGGACGAAGCGATTCACAGCAATATCGCGTTCCGGGAAATTCAAGGTAATTTCGGCCGATTCCTGCGGCACCCAGCCGGTGGCCGGCAGGCAGACCTTGGGAGAGTGGGGTTGAACGGAGCCTCCGCGCTGCGATTGAAACCAGGCGACCAGAAGATCCGCGTATAGGCCGGTGCGTCGGTCCAGATAGGTGCTGGTGATGCGCGCATCGGCGCCCAGGTTCTTGACCACGCCTTCGGCGAGCAGGTCCTCACGGACCTTGTTCCAGTCGCCGATTGGTGTTGGAAAAGCGTGCGAGGTCCGGAAGCGGCGGAAGCGCGTTCCCCGCCGGAAACAAACCCCACCGCCAGCGCCTGCGCGGCCAGGGCGGCAGCCACCAGAAATGTCCAACGGACTACGCATGGCGGACGGCCCCGCAGCCTGGTAAGCGCCAAGTGGATCAGGTAAATGGCCGCCATGCTGGCGGCGAAGAGCACCCAGCCGGCGACGGTATGGAAGGCTCCTTCGGAAAGCGCGGGCACATAGGCGCTGGCAGCCACGCGGATGGCGTTGGCAAACATCGCCACCGGAATCGCGGCCAGCAAGAGGACGGTCCGCATCCAGGGCCGCGCGGTCGGCGAGATAGGCGAAGACCACCGCGGCGAAGCCCAACGGGATGAGATAGCGCAGGCCATTACAGGCCTCCACGACGGCGACGCGGTGGGCGCCCACCTGCAGCACGTTGCCTTCGCGCACCACGCCGACTCCGGCCGCCCACAGGATCGCCGCCGCCTGGCGGGTGGCCAGCAATTGCAGGGGCAGCGTGACCTGGTTATACACGATCGCCAATTTAGGCAGCATGAAGAGCGACAGCAATAGTGGAAAGACCCAGGCGCGCGTGCGTGCGAAGCCTCCAAGCACAGGACCACACCCAGGGCGGAGCAGAGAAAGCCGAGGGCGCCCGCGAACAGGCCGACGCCGATCGCGCCCGCCAGCTGCAATCGCCGCGCCGGCGGCGATCCACGGCGAAGCCCCAGGCGGTCGGCTGCGGCCGGGACACATGCGCCACGAGCCCGCTCCCGCCAGACGATCCAGAGAATCACCAGCGGGACCAGGAAGCCATGCCCCATATCCTCGTCGGTCCACCACTGGTCCGCCATGCCGCGGAGGACGGCGGCATAAC
This sequence comes from uncultured Solibacteraceae bacterium, assembly GCA_963811575.1. GTDB lineage: Bacteria > Acidobacteriota > Terriglobia > Bryobacterales > Bryobacteraceae > Solibacter. The sequence goes on from CAWERY010000002.1 coordinate 8,890, forward strand.
ACACCAACAGGGCAACGCCGCCAGCACGATGGCGGCCTGGAGTCTGCGATTCATGTCGAATCTATCCAGTATAGTGTTGGGCGCGCGGTAAAGCGGGACCAGTGGCGCACATAAGATACGCGGGAGGAAGCGATGATGAGGAGGACTGATACTGATGTTGGCTGGCGCTGACTTCCCTTCTGGCGCAGGGCGAAAAAATTCGCGGATCATCGCATTCGGCGCGCATCCCGACGATTGCGATATACGCGCGGCGGGGACGGCGGCGCTGTTCGCGTCGGCGGGGCACGCGGTGAAGTTCGTGTCGGTGACCAACGGCGACGTCGGCCATCAGACGCTGACTGGCGCCGCGCTCGCCGAACGCCGGCTGGGCGAGGCCAAGGAATCGGCGCGGCGGCTGGGATCGAGTACGAGGTGCTCAATAATCACGACGGCGAGTTGCTGCCGACGCTCGAGGTGCGCAAGCAGGTAATCCGCCAGATCCGCCAGTGGAATGCGGACATGGTGCTGGCGCCCCGTCCGAACGATTATCATCCGGATCACCGGTACACCGGCGTTCTGGTGCAGGACGCGGCGTACATGGTGGTGGTGCCGCACCTGCTGCCGGACGCGCCGGCGCTGCGCAAGAATCCGGTCTTTCTGTATTACGAGGACGAATTTCCAGCGGCCCAATCCGTTTCGTCCGGATATTGCGGTTGCGCTGGACGACGTGATCGATAAGAAGATCGACGCGCTGGATTCGCACGTCTCGCAGTTCTACGAATGGCTGCCGTGGGTGGCGGGGACGTCTGGCGGAAGTCCCGCAGGACCAGCGGAACGTAAGGCGTGGCTGAAGCGCAGCCGAACGCGGGAGATCAGCCCCGCGGTGCGCGCGTCGCTCGTGAAATGGTACGGCGCGGCCAAGGGGAACGGGATCCGATATTACGAAGCCTTCGAGGTCTGCGAATACGGAGCGCAGCCCAACGAGGCGCGGATCCGGCAGCTATTTCCGATGCTGCGATAATGATGCGGCGATAAAGCGAACCTATTGATGCCGGATGTTACACTGACTCTGAATGCCTTACAGCCACATCCTATTCGACGTGTCCGACGCCGGGATTGCGCTGATCACGATCAACCGGCCGGATAAGCTGAACGCGCTCTCGAGCGCGGTGATCGAGTGAACTGGGCGAGGCATTTACGCAGGTCGCAAACGGCCCGGAAGTGCGCGCTGCGATCGTCACCGGCGCGGGGGAAAAAGCGTTCGTGGCGGGAGCGGACATCAGCGAACTGGCGGCGCTCACGCCGGCTGAGACGCGGAGTTCGGGGCTGCGCGGACAAGCGGTGTTGCGCGCGACTGGAGACGTGCGGCAAGCCTTCCGTAGCGGCGGTGAACGGGTTCGCACTGGGCGGCGGCATGGAACTGGCGATGGCCTGCACGGTGCGGTTTGCGAGCGAGAACGCGAAGTTCGGCCAGCCGGAAGTGAAGCTCGGCATGATGCCGGGATATGGCGCCACGCAGCGACTGCCGCGGCTGGTGGGCCGGGGGCGGGCCTGGAAATGCTGCTCTCGGGCGAACTGATTCCGGCGGCGGAGGCGTACCGCATCGGCCTGGTGAATGCGTCGTGCCGCAGGCGGAGTTGCTGGAGTCATAGCCGCGCCTGGCTGGCGAAGGTGCTCGCCAATGGTCCCCTCGCGCTCGGGATGGTGATGGAAGCAGTGGATGCCGGCATGAGTTGCCGCGCTGGACGAAGGCCTGCGCTTCGAGGCCGCCTTGTTCGGCGTCAGCGCGGCAACGGAAGACCGCCGGGAAGGAACGCGCGCGTTTCTGGAAAAGCGCCGCGCTGTATTTACAGGAAAGTGAGACATGCCGAAAGTATTTGAAGGCCAGTTATCGGCGGCGGGGCTGCGGTTTGGCATCGTCGTCAGCCGCTTCAACAGCTTCATCACGGACCGTCTGCTGGGCGGGGCGATGGATGCGCTGACGCGCGCCGGAGCGAATCCGGATCTGATCGATATCGTGAAGGTGCCGGGATCCTGGGAGGTGCCGCTGGTGGCTGGGGAACTGGCGCGGCAGCACCGCTACGATGCGCTGATCTGCTTGAGCGCGGTGATCCGCGGCGAGACGCCGCACTTCGACTATGTCGCTGGGGAGGCGGCCAAGGGAATCGCGCATGTCTCCTCGGAGACCGGAGTTCCGGTGGCCTTCGGGGTTCTGACCACGAACACGCTGGAACAGGCAATCGATCGCGCCGGCGCCAAGAGCGGCAATAAGGGCTTCGACGCCGCCATGACCGCAATCGAGATGGCCAACCTCCTGCGCACTCTCCGGCAGGCCACGTAGATGGCATCCCGCCGCAGAGCCAGGCAGCGCGCGCTGCAAATTCTTTTCATTTGGGATGCCCGCAAGCAGCCCGTGGACGATGCCATCAACGCTTATTACGACACGCTTTTTTCGGACGAGAAGCCGGAGCGCGACCCGTTCGTGAGCGACCTGGTGCGCGGCACGGTGGAGCACCTGACGGAAGTGGACGACCGGATTACCCGCCACGCGGAGCACTGGCGCATGGAGCGTATGCCGGCGGTGGACCGCAATATCCTGCGGCTGGCGGTCTACGAAATGACGCGCGGCGGCACTCCGGCGCCGGTCACGATCGACGAAGCGCTGGAGCTGGCGCGGAAGTTCTCGAACGAGGAATCCGTGCAGTTTGTCAACGGCGTGCTGGATGCGGTGCGGCGTGAGATACCGGCCTGATCCGGCCGGCGAATAATCACCGTAACGGCGTTTAATTATCCCAGTTTGGAGCACCCCGAATGGCCGGTGGCGCGTCTAATTTCCTAGTAAGGTATACTTCGCAATAAGGACGGTTTTCCGCATGGCCCGAAGAAGGCGCTCCCTTTTTGTCTTACCGGTGATCGTGTTTGCCTGCTCGATTCTGGGCGGCTTTTACGGGCCCAAGGTGGAGGTAGCCGCGGCGGCCTCGCAATCCGAAGACCTCGACAAGGACGTGCGGGATTTCAGCAAAGTCCTTTCCCTGGTGCAGGATAACTTCGCAGACCACGTCAGCGCCGATAAGACGATCTACAAGGGCGCCATTCCCGGCATGCTGCGCACGCTGGACCCGCACTCGAACTTTTTCGACGCGCGGGAATACCAGTTGATGCGCGAAGACCAAAAGGGCCACTACTACGGGGTGGGCATGCAGGTGGGCCCGCAGCCCAACGGCAAGACCGCGGTGAAGGCTCCCTTCCCGGGTTCGCCGGCGTACAAAGTGGGCTTGCGGCCGGGCGACATCCTGGTATCGGTGAACGACAAATCCACCGAAGGGCTAAATACCACCGAAATCGCCGATCTGCTGAAGGGACCGCGCGGGACGTCGGTGAAGATCGTGGTTTCCCGCGAAGGTACGGCGGATTACATGACGTTCACGGTGGTGCGCGACGAGATTAGCCGCAAGAGCGTACAGGATGCGTTCTGGATTAAGCCGGGCTACGCGTACATCAAGATTCTGAGCTTCGGCGAGACCACCAGCAAGGAAATGGAGGACAACCTGAAGCGCCTGGGCGAGAACAACATCAAGGGCCTGGTGCTGGACCTGCGCGAGAATCCCGGCGGTTTGCTCAACGAGGGCGTCGCGGTGGCGGACCACTTCCTGCCCAAGAATGCCTTGATTGTTTCGCATCGCGGGCGCTCCGCTCCGGAGAAGGCTTACGTTGCCCAGCACGGCAATCGCGGGCGCGATTACGCGATGGTGGTGCTGGTGAATCGCTATTCGGCATCGGCGGCGGAGATCGTCTCCGGCGCGCTGCAGGATCACGACCGCGCGCTGATCCTGGGGGAAACCACTTTCGGCAAGGGCCTGGTGCAGACCGTGTATCCGCTGAGCGACAGCACTGCGCTGGCGTTGACCTGGGCGCACTTCTATACGCCCAGCGGCCGTTTGATTCAGCGCGACTATTCCAACAAGAGCTTCTACGATTACTACACGCACCGTGACGAGAACACGCGGAATCCGGTGGACGTGAAGATGACCGAAGGCGGCCGCACAGTGTACGGCGGCGGCGGCATCACGCCGGACGAAAAGTACGACGTTCCCAAGCTGGATCACTTGCAAATCGGGCTGTTCCGCAACGGGCTCTTCGACTTCACGCGCTCTTATTTCGCCACGCACTCCGCAGCGGCGCTCACCAAGACCTGGATGCCGGACGATCAGGTGATGGCCGAACTGAAGGCCTATCTGAAGGCTCACGGCACGGCGTTCACGGAAGCGGACTTTGCGAAGGATCGCGAGTGGATCAAGCGCTACCTGGCGCGCGAGATGTACACTTCCGCGTTCAACGTGGATGAGAGCGACGCCATGTTCGCGCGCACCGACCCCGAAGTGGAGAAGGCGGTGGAGATGATGCCGAAGGCCGCGGCACTGGCGGAAAGCGCGAAGAAAATTATCGTCCAGCGCATGAATGCGCAGGGGCGATAAGACGGCAGGGACGCAGCGGGCGCGTCCTGCTAAACTCGGTACTTGAACCCGACAGCTCAAATCATCGTCCTCGATGCGGGGGGGCAGTATTGCCACCTCATTGCCCGGAAGGTGCGTGACCTGGGCGTGTACGCCGAAGTCCGCGCGAGCGAGACGCCGGCGGCGGAACTCGCGCAGCGCAAAGGGCATCATCATCTCGGGCGGGCCGAGCAGCGTTTACGACCCCGCAAGTCCCACGGTGGACCCGGCGATCTTTTCACTGGGCATCCCGGTGCTCGGCATCTGCTACGGCCAGCAGTTGATGGCGCACTTGCTGGGCGGCGAAGTGCGTCCCGGCGAAAAGGGCGAATACGGCCTGGCGACGCTGGAGCTGCAGAATACCAGCGACCCATTGTTCGGCGGACTCGGCGGAACGCAGCAGGTCTGGATGAGTCATCGCGACGTGGTGGGGCGGCCGCCCGAAGGCTTCTCCGTGACGGGGCGCACGGCGACCTGCGAGATCGCGGCGATCGCCGACCCGAAGCGCGGATTCTATGCCGTGCAGTTCCACCTGGAGGTGGTACACACTCCGCGCGGTAAAGAGTATCTGGCGAATTTCGTCTTCCGCGTCTGCGAATGCGCGCAGGATTGGGATCCGCGCAATCGCGCTGCCGATGCTGGAGCAGGAAATCCGCGAGTGCGTGGGCGATCGCAGCGTGTTCTTCTTCGTCAGCGGCGGCGTGGATTCCAGCGTGGCATTCGCGCTGTGCACGCGCGCGCTCGGGCCGGAGAGGGTGCGCGGCGTGTACGTGGACACGGGGTTGATGCGCGAAGGCGAGACGGAGTTTCGTCCGCCGCATCGGCAACCTGACCGTGGAAAACGCCGAGGAGCAGTTCCTGACCGCCCTGGCGGGAGTCACAGACCCCGAACGCAAGCGCCACATCATCGGCGAGGAGTTCGTGCGCGTGCAGGAGCGGATTATCGAATCGCGCCATCTGATGAACGAGCAGTGGATTCTGGGGCAGGGCACGATCTACCCGGACACTATCGAGAGCGGCGGCACGGCGAAGGCGGCGCTGATCAAGACGCATCACAATCGCGTCGCAGGCATTCAGAAACTGATCGCTTGCGGGCGCATCGTGGAACCGCTGAAATCTTTCTACAAGGACGAAGTGCGCGAAGTGGGGCGGGAGATCGGGCTTTCGAGCGAACTGCTCGACCGGCATCCGTTTCCCGGGCCCGGCCTGGCGATCCGGTGCCTGTGCTCCGAATTCGACGCGCCGCTACGCGCGACGCCAGAGGGTCTGATTGTGCCGGTGCATTCGGTGGGGGTGCAAGGCGATTCGCGCACATACGCGCCGGTATTGGCGATCGACCGGCTGGATCACGAACACGCCACCGAGTTGATCAACGCGATCGCCGGGGTAAACCGCGTGATCGCGCCGGTGGAAACGACGGCGCCGGTCGGGGAAATGCAGGTGCGCGCCTGCTCTCTCACGGAGGAGCGGCTGAGCCGGCTGCGTAAGGCCGACAGCATCGTCCGCCGGTTGAGCCTGGCCGGCGGGTACGATCAACAAGTCTGGCAGTTCCCGGTCATCCTGATTCCGCTCGGCACGGCAGAGGCACCCGATTCCGTGGTCCTGCGGCCGGTGGATTCGGTGGACGGAATGACGGCGCAATCGGTGCTGATGGATCCGGAACTCCTGCACGTCATGTGCGTGGAACTGCTGCGAATCGCGGGTGTCGCGGGAGTCTTCTACGACCTGACTCACAAACCCCCGGGCACGATCGAGTGGGAATAGCAGCTAGCCGCTACTTCGCGGGCGGCAGCTTAAAATCGGTTCCCATTTCCTTGTTCAGGCGTTCGGTCAAATCGCGATCGATCAGCGAGACCGAAACCTGATTGTGGATATTGCCCGGTGGTGAAGTAGTGCAACGTGTCGCCATCCGCCCAATAGGCCACGGCCGAGTAGATGGTGTGATCGCGGAAGGCGATCAGATACCGAGGGGCGTCTGCCCCGGGCTCGGGCTGGTCCTGAGGCGGGGCGGGAGGCCGCGCCGCATCGTAGATCACCGCTCCCTGCCGCTGTCCCGAGGTGTAATACTGGCCGTCGGGTCCGGCCTGAATCATCACCGGGTTGGCGCGCTGGTTCGGCGGATAGACGACTGTAATATTTTGGGGAGGCGCTTGCGGGGGCGGCTGTTGCATCCCCGGGTCGGGTCCGGCATAGCCATTGTCATAGGCGCCGGGGTCGTAATTCCCGCCGATGTAAACCGGGTAGGCATAGACGTAAGGTTGTTGTCCCCGATTGTTGTTGTTGCGGATTCCGCCACCGCGGAAACCCTGTCCGTTGCGAGAGGGTACTGTGATCGGGTTGAACACGCCCGGAGCGTGACCAACGCCTACAGGCAGAGCTCCGCCCCGCACAGTGGGGACAGGTGCGCCGCCGGGGAAGACGGTGCTGCCAAAATTTCTAGTGATGCCTGGGGTTGTCAAGGAAGTTCCGCCGGGGAAGACTACGCTGCCGAAGTTCCGCGAAGTCTGGGCGAAGACACTTGTGGTGAAGGCAAGGGAAAAGACTACCGCCAGAGCTTTCATGATACCCCCCTCATCCGAAATTGTACCGCCGAACGAGAGGAGTACGGGCGGAGCTTTCACTCCGCCCGAAGAGGGTTACTTCTTTTTCGGGGCAGGTGCGGGGGCGCCGGCCGGAGGCGTCGCGGGAGGCCGCGCCGCACCCGGAGAGGCCGGCTTGCTGGCGGGAGCGGAAGCGCCGGTACCCGGATTCGCCTGGTCGTACAATTTCACAATGTCGTTGGTGATATCGATTGCCGAGGCCGCCCACAGCACGGGCGTTTGCGGGTTGCTGACATCTAGGACCAGCGCGTAGCCATTCTGCGTGGCGTACTTCTCAATCACCGCCATGACCTTGTTGCCCAGTTCCTGCATGATCTTGCCCTGTTCCGCGTCAAGATCGGCCTGCGCATCTTCGGTCTCCCGCTGCAGGCCTTTGTTGCCGGCATCGATGTCACGCATCAGCTTCGCTTTGGCATCTTCGCTCAAAGTCGCGCTGCCCTTGCGCAGCTGATCCTGAAGGCCGGCGATTTCCGTCTGCTTCTTTTCGAGATCGCCCTTCTTGGGGGCAAACCGTGTGGAAAGCTCGCCGGCGGCCTTCTGCCCGTCCTTCGTGCTGAGGATAGCATTCTGCACGTGAATAATCGCCACCTTGGTGGGTGCCTGCGCATGCGCCATGGCGGCCATGCCGAGGACCAGGGCGGGGAAAACAACGAAATTCTTCTTCAAGCTAAAAACTCCTAAGTTTGAGAATACTACCATTTTGGACGATGCAGTTCTTGGCTAGAAGGTTCTGCCAATTGTAAACCGGAACATCGACCGCTTTTCGAAGTAGGGATAGGCCTGTCCAAAGGTCGCCACGGAATTCAGGAAGGTGGCTTGATTGGGGAAAGAAGACCGGTCCGCAACGATTGGCGGCTGTAAATACTCCTGCACGATCGAGGGGTTATACGCCCAGTACAGGCGGAAAGGAGCGTTGACCACAGGCAGCATTACTTGAAGTTCGATACCGGTGGAAGCGCGGAATTTCTGCGTGCCCGGCGCGATTTTTACAAGTCCATCGAAGCCGGCCTGGGGGAATTGATTGTTCAGATCGGCCACGCGGCTTGGCTCCATCGTGAGCTGACCGGCGCGCAGGATCTTGTTGATTCCGGTATCGGCGAACAGAGCGAGGGTCACCGGGCCCACGATCGGAATGCGGTACTCGAAGTTGGTAACCAGCTGAGCGTCACCACCGGGGGTGATGAGCTGATAGGTCGGTACGGTCATGGTGACCGGCGTTGCCGTAACCACGCCGTTGGTGACTACCTTCTGGGTACGCGGCGAGCCATCGTCGTTGAGCACATTCACGCTCGAGCTGGAGGCGACGAACGCGATCGGAGTGATGCCCCAAATCTCGAAGCCGCGGACATCCTGCTCACCGCCGATGTAGGTGCGGGAGAACGGCGGAATGTATTTGCCGCCATAACCGGTGATCATGGAGCCGAGGACGTGGAATGCCAGGATATGGCTCTTGTGCCAGGGCGCCTGCTTGAAGTACTTCATATCCACCGAAGGGTGGACGGTGTTGACGTTGCCGCCGAGCACACTGCCCGCGAAATCCGCCGAGATGAACAGGCTGCGTCCGCCGGTGGGCGAGATCGGGTGGTTCACCGTGTTGTAGGAATACGAAGGCACGATGTGGCTGGTGTGAATTCCGTTTAAGGAGTTGGGGCCGGCCACGCCGCTGAAGTTGATGTACTGGAAGTAGCTTTGCGCCGCCGCCGTAGTGGTCACGACGTTCGAGACATCGAAGCCGTAGGTGACGCCGACGCGCGCGAAGCTGCGCTTGATCGGGTAGCTGGTGGAAAGCGAGAAGCCGTGGCTGTTCTGCGAATAGTTCAGCAGGTTCTGGGATCCCAGCTGGTTGTACAAGGGAATCAGGTTGGTTCCGGAGAGAATCGAAGCTTCGCGTCCCTGATCGAAGTTGAAGCGCCGGAGGTAGACCACGAATCCGAGCTGCAGGGGGCGATCGAGGAAGTAGGGTTCGGTGAAGCCCAGGTTGACATCGCGCATACGCGTGCCGAGCTGGCTTTCCAGAGAGAGCGTTTCGCCCAGTCCGAGGAAGTTGTTGGTGGAATAGTTGAAGCCCACGAAACTTCCCGCGATACCGGAGACGCCGCCGTTCAGGCCTACCGAATTCTTGCCGCGTTCTTTCACCTTGAGCGTGATATCGACGGTGTTGGATTGCGGATTGCGCTTGATATCGGCCGCCTCTTCCTTCTTGAGCATTTCAAAATACCCAAGCTGGTTGAGACGCAGGATGCTGTAATCCCACAGCTCCGTGTTGAACATGTCGCCTTCGTCCAACAGGATTTCGCGGCGAATGACTTTGTCGCGCGTGGTGGTGTTACCGGAGAAATCGATACGGCGAATGAAGAACTGCTTGCCTTCGTCCGCGGTCAGCGTGAGATCGATCTGGTCGCTATCGGCGGCCGGCTCAAAGCTGGGCTCCGGAACGAAATCGATGTAGCCGAACTTGCCGTACAGCTTGCGCATGTTCTCAATACCCTTGCGCAGCTTATCGGTGGAGAAGACATCGCCGGTGGTCATGCCGAACAGGGGCTTCATGAGCACTTCGGGCGTACGGAACAGCTTTACGCCGTTGAAGTTCATGTTGCGCAGATGATAGAGGCGGCCCTCTTCCACGGGCAGCGTGATATCGGCCACGATCCCGGGGTTATTCATCTTGATCAGCGGCAGCCGCCAACCCTTGCCGCCCTTGTGCTGAATGTTGACGGTCTCTTCCAGCGTCTTGGCTTCGAAATAGCCGGCATCCTGGTATGCCTGGCGCACGCGCTCTTTGTCTTCATCCAGCTTGGCGCGGTCGAAGGTCTTGGCGAAGATATTCTCGAACAGAATGGAGTGCGGAACGCCGATGGCGTGCGAGTTCTTCATCGCGCGCGTCACCCAGCGGGCGTCCTTATCGCGGTTGCCGACGATCTCGATATTGCCGACCTTCACCTTGGGCCCCTCGTTGACTACGAAGGAGACCTTCAGCGACGAAGGGGGAATCTGCTCGATCTGTGGGTCCACCGTCGCGTACTGGTGGCCGCGCTCCGAGAGGAATTCCTTCAGGACGACGGAGGCGCGCTGAATCTTGTTGGGGTCGTACTGCGACTCCACGCTCAGGCCGACCTTGCGCTCCTTGAAGCGATCGAGGATTTCAGACACCGTGACCGATTTGGCTCCGGGGTATTCGATGGAACGGATCACGCGCCGTTCGGTTACGACGAAGCGGACGACCAAGCCGGTGCGCCCGGCTTCGGTTTCCAGACGGATATCGTCGAAGCGGCCGGTGTTCCACAGAATCATAAAGTCCCGGCGCAGCGTTTCTTCACTGTAGAAATCGCCGGGTTTGGAAATGATGAGTGCTTTTAGGGTGTCCTGGGGAACACGTTTCGCGCCACGGAACTCGAACGATTCGATCACCTGCCCATTCGGGTTGGCAACCGGTTCGGCGGCCTGTTTAGGAGCCTCCAGCTGCGGACGCTGAACCACCGGCTGCGGGGCAGGCGGCGGCGTCGGTTGGGTGGCTTGGGGCGCCGTTGGAATAGTTTCGAACGGATTCGTTTTGGGCTGCGCCGGCGGAGTTGCCGGCGGTTGCTGCGGTTGGGCGGGCGGCTGTTGCCCTGCCGGCGGCTGTTGCTGCTGCGCCACCATCGACGGACAAATGGCGATCATGCAGACACAGGCCGGGACTACAACCAGGCGGAGACGCCTGAAAAACTTCATGCAAAAGTACCTTTCCACTCTGCGCAGTTAAGAAGACCTTGAGGCACAGGAAGCAGTTTTCCTAATACAGTCGGGGTTCCAAAGATGCTAAGCCATTAGTTTAGCGTATCTTGGGGGTAATCAACAAGGACAGTTGCGGCTACAGGTGTGAAGGGCTGGCACGGTCAAACCACCTCCAGGCCGCGAATAAAACCGACAATCGCATCCAGCGAAGCGCCCGGCTGGAAGACTGCCGCAACGCCCTGCTCCTTCAGTTTGGCTGCGTCCTCATCGGGTACGATTCCGCCCACAATCACCTTCACATCCTCCATTTCCTTCTCGCGAAGCAGCTCGATTACGCGCGGGACGATGGCGTTGTGGGCCCCGGAGAGAATCGACAGGCCAATCACCTGTACATCCTCCTGCAGAGCCGCATTGACGATCATTTCCGGAGTTTGCCTTAGCCCGGTATAGATCACTTCCATGCCCGCGTCCCGAAGGGCGCGCGCAATGACCTTGGCGCCGCGGTCGTGGCCGTCCAGCCCGGGTTTCGCCACCAATACTCGAATCGGTCGTGACATTCTTGCCGTAATTGTTCCCAGCGGTAGGGGATGCATGGACCGCCCCTACAGGTGCGTCTTTTCCGTATAGGTTCCGAAGACCCCGCGCAACGCGTCGCAGATCTCTCCCAGTGTGGCATAGGCGCGCACCGCATCCAGCAGGAACGGCATAGTATTCGCCGTTCCCTTCGGCAGCGCGCTTCAGGGCATCCAGGCTTGTCTGTACCTTGCCATTATCGCGCCGCGCCCGGAGTGCCGTCAGCTTTTCTACCTGACGGCGGCCGGCGGTCTCGTCGATCTGGAGCAGGTCGATGGGCGGGTCATCGCTTTGAAACCGGTTGACGCCGACGATCGTGCGTTCGCCGGTTTCGATCTCGCGCTGGTAGCGGTAGCTCGCGTTGGCGATCTCGCTTTGCGGGAAACCGGCGTCGATGGCGGCGATCATGCCGCCCATATCGTCGATGCGCCGGATGTAATCGTTGGCGGCAGCTTCGCTTTCGAGCGTCAATTTCTCCAGGAAATAGCTGCCGCCCAGCGGGTCCGCGGCATTGGTGACGCCGCTTTCATAGGCCAGCACCTGCTGGGTGCGCAGCGCGATGGTGACCGCGTGCTCCCCCGGGCAGCGCATAGGCTTCGTCCAGCGAGTTGGTGTGCAGCGATTGGGCTCCGCCGAGGACGGCCGCCATGGCCTGCAGGGCGGTGCGCACCACGTTGTTGTAGGGCTGCTGCCAGGTCAGGGAACAGCCCGCCGTCTGGGCGTGGAAGCGCAATTTCAGGCTGCGCTCGCTTTTGGCTCCGTAGCGCTCGCGCATGGCGTGCGCCCAGATTTTGCGCGCGGCGCGGTATTTGGCGATCTCCTCGAAGAAATCGCTGTGCGCGTTGAAGAAGAAACTGAGGCGCGGGGCGAAATCATCGATCGCGAGCCCGCGCTCGAGCGCCCAATCCACGTACTCGATGCCATCGCGCAGGGTGAAGGCGAGTTCCTGCACGGCGGTCGAACCGGCCTCGCGAATGTGATAGCCGCTGATCGAAACCGGGTTGAAGCGCGGGGTGTGGCGCGCGCCGAACTCGATGGTGTCGGTGACCAGCCGCATGGAGGGGCGCGGCGGGAAGATGTATTCCTTCTGCGCGATATATTCCTTCAGGATGTCGTTCTGCAGCGTGCCGGAGAGCCGCGCCCAATCCACGCCCTGCTGCTCCGCCACCGCCAGATACATGGCCCAGAGGACAGACGCCGGGGAGTTGATGGTCATCGAGACGGTCACGTCGCCCAGCGGAATCCCGCGGAAGAGAATCTCCATGTCCTCGAGCGACGAGATGGGGGCGCCGCACTTGCCGACCTCGCCTTCGCTCATGGCGTGATCGGCGTCGTATCCCATCAGGGTGGGCAGGTCGAAGGCGACTGAGAGGCCGGTCTGGCCTTGCGCCAGCAGGTAGTGGTAGCGGCGATTGGTCTCTTCCGGCGTGGCGAAGCCGGAGAACTGGCGCATGGTCCACAGCTTGCCGCGATACATGTCGCGATGAATGCCGCGCGTGTAGGGGAACTCGCCCGGTTCGCCGATCTCCCGTGCGGTGTCCACGCCCTGTAATCTGACCGGGGCCGTACACCGGTTCGATCGGCACCCCACTAATTGTCGTAAACTGACGTTCGGCGGCTTTCATGAGTCCCCAGCTATTCGTTATTCTAACTCCGGCGCGGCGAAAGACACCACAATGCTGTGGTTCGCGCGCTGTTCTATCTTGAGACGAAACCATCACAATGTTCAAATCGACGATTTTTCGGGAATACGATATTCGCGGCATTGCCGACGTGGAATTGCTCGATGCCGACGTGGAGCAACTGGGCCGAGCCTTCGGCACCTACATGCAGCGCCATGCCGGAAAGAAGGTCAGCCTGGGCCGCGACACGCGGCTCAGTTCGCCGCGGCTGCGCGATGCTCTGATGCGCGGCCTGAAGGCCAGCGGCTGCGAGGTTACGGATCTGGGCGTGGTGCCGACGCCGGTGCTGTACTACTCCGTCTTTCACCTCAAGACGGATGGCGCGGTGATGATCACCGGCAGCCATAATCCGAGCGAGTTCAATGGTTTCAAGACCGTCTGCGGCGCCTCCACGATTCATGGCGAGGCGATCCAGGAGATCCGGCGGCTGATCGAACGGCAGGATTTTGAAACCGGCGAGGGCACGGAGACTTCGGCCGACCTGGTGACGCCGTACGTGGAAGAAGTCGCCGCGCAGTTCGATTTCAAGCGGCGCGTACGCTGCGTCTTCGATGCGGGCAACGGCACCGGCGGACCGGTGATGCACCGGCTGCTGGAGACGCTAAACGTGGACGCCACGCGAACTGTATTTCGAGATGGACGGACATTTTCCCAATCACCATCCCGACCCGACCGTGCCGGAGAACCTGAGCGCGCTGATCGCAAAAGTTCGCGAGACGAAGGCCGACCTGGGGATTGCGTTCGACGGCGATACGGATCGCATCGGCGCGGTGGACGACCAGGGCACGGTGGTTTGGGGCGATCAGCTGATGATCATTTACGGCCGCGAGATTCTGACGCGCAAGCCCGGGGCAACCTTCATCGGCGAGGTGAAATGCTCGCAGCTGATGTACGACGATCTGAAGGCGCGCGGCGGCAACCCCATCATGTGGAAGACCGGCCACTCGCTGATCAAGGCCAAGATGCAGGAGACCGGCGCCGAACTGGCGGGCGAAATGAGCGGCCACATGTTCTTCGCCGACCGCTACTACGGCTTCGACGACGCGCTTTACTCGGCATGCCGCCTGCTGGAAATCGTCTCCAACTCCGGCCAGCCGCTTTCCGCGCAACTGGCCGATATGCCGAAGACAGTGACCACTCCGGAGATCCGCTTCGACTGCCCCGACGAGTTGAAGTTCGCGGTGGTCAGCCGCGCGATGGCGGAGTTGCGCGCCAAGCACAAGACGCTGGATGTGGATGGAGTCCGCGTGATCTTTCCGGAAGGCTGGGGACTGGTGAGGGCATCGAACACCCAGCCGGTACTGGTAATGCGTTTCGAGGCGACCACGCCGGAACTACTGGCGGAATACCGGCGCGAAGTGGAATCCGTGGTGGAGCGAGCCAAGGCGGCGGCGCAGACGGTATAAGCCGCGGCGCCGCCCGGTCGGTCAGTTCTTCGAGCCGACGCTTTCCGTACGGCCCGCGAGAGCTTGTATGGAACCGGCGCCGCAGACGGCGACTCCGGTTTTGACCAGCGCGTTCAGAAAATTCAGGAAGAGGTGGTAGAAGACCTGCTCGGTCAGGGGCTGTTTGCCCGGCAGCCGGAAGGTTGCCGGGAGTTCCTTGGAAATCGAGAGGCGTACCGCGTGCAGGTGCGCGCGACCGCTGCGATCCCGCTTATTAGCCAGCGTCATCGGTGTCTGCATCACCATGCCGGTGAGCCCATCGATATAAAACTGGCAGCGGGAGAACCAACCGAGATTCGCCGGATCGGCGGCATCGAACAGCAGCAGCGGGCCCTGCCGGGCCGGAGCGCTCAAGTCAAGATGGATGGTCCGGGCCGAATCCTTGGCCTTGGTGTCAAACCCGGCCTGCCGCGCAATACTCGCGACCATCTCCGGCTGGAGTTCCAGATAGATAAACTTGTGCGATCCCGCCTGGAGTACCTGCATGTGAAACGTCATTGTAGCGCAGGCGCTCTCGAAACCAATGGCCCAGCCGAATTCAACCGAATCCAAGCTAGGCGGCCTGACCGGTGTCGCTGCCTCCGCTCACCACCCAGCCATCGGCCAGTTGGATGAGGCGATTCCCGTAGGTCGAGTTTTCGACGGAGTGGGTCACCTGCACGATGGTGGTGCCCTCGTCGTTCAGTTTCTTGAAAAGCTCCATAATCTCCTTGCCCTGGCTGGAGTGGAGGTTGCCGGTCGGTTCGTCGGCAAGAATCAACTTGGGATTGGCGATCACGGCTCGCGCCACCGCCACCAGCTGCTGCTGGCCGCCGGAGAGCTGGCTCGGATAGAGGTCGCGCTTGCCGACAATGTGAAAACGGTCGAGCGCATCGCAGACCATGGCAGCGCGCTCGCTGCCTTTCACATTGCGGTAGGAGAGCGGAATGTCCAGGTTCTCGTAGACCGTCAGATTATCGATCAGGTGGTAGCTCTGAAAGACGAAGCCGATATATTTCTTGTTGAGCTCCACGCGATCTTTCGGCTTGAGGCGGTGGACCATGTGGTCCATGAACTCGAACTCGCCCGTCCAGGCGCTGTCCAGCATGCCGAGGATGCTCAGCAGGGTAGACTTCCCCGCCCCGGAAGGTCCCATGATGGTGACGAATTCACCTTCCTTGATATCCACGTTGACGCGGCGCAGCACATAGCTTCTACCGTAACCGCCTTCGTAAAACTTCTCGACGTTGCGCAGTGTGATCATGTTCGTCCTATTCGTGCCGCAGAGCGGTCACCGGGTCCAGCGCCATCGCTCGACGCGACGGAAGATAGCTGGCGGCCAGCGCCACTATTGCCAGTAAAATCGAGATCGCCGCGAACGTCCAGCCGTCCGTCGGATTGACTCCAAAAAGCATCGCGCCCATCAGGCGAGTCAGGGCGGCGGCGCCGAGAAGGCCCGCCACAATACCATAGACGGCGAGCCGGGCGCCCTGTCCCAAAACCAGTTTTAGCACGTCGTTCGGCTGGGCTCCCAGCGCCATGCGAATCCCGATCTCGTGGGTTCGATCGGTGACATCGTAAGAGATCACGCCATAGATGCCGAGCGCCGCCAGCGCGAAGGCAACCACCGCGAAAGCGCCGAGCAGCTGCGTGTTGAAGCGCGCACCGGCAATGGCCTGGTCCACCACTTCGTCCATCGGGCCGGATCTCCGCCACCGGTTGTTCGGGGTCGAGTTGATGGATTTCGTGGACCAGCGCGGAGGCCAACGCCATCGGGGCGCCCGCGGCGCGAACGGTCAGGGTCATGGCGCTCACCGGCGCCTGGGGATAAGGGCTGTAGATGGTGGGCCAGTCTTCGGCTTCCATGCGATCCGGCTTGACGTCCCCCACAACGCCGACGATCTCGCGCCACGCGTCCGGCGTTCTGATCGATCGCGATGCGTCCGCCGATCGGATTCGCACCCGGCCAGAATCTCCTGGCGAGCGTTTCATTGACCAGAATCACCGGCCTGGATTGTTGAGTATCCGATTTAGCGAGCGGGCGGCCCATAATCAGAGGGATCCGCATGGTTTGAAAGTAGGCCGGGGTGACGGATCGCCAGATTGCGGTAGGCCGCTGCTCCGGGCTTGGAGCCGGACGTCCGTCCACCGCGAACGGCGAACCTGGGCCCAGGCCGGATAAGGGAACGCCATTGATGGCGCCCACCGCCGAGGACTCCCGGCAAGGTCGCAATGCGGTCGGTCAGTTCCTGGAAAAATGCCACGCGGCGGTCGGGCGCTGAGTTGCGTCCGCCGCCCAACGGCACGCGTGCGGTCAGGACGCCGGCGGACTGGAAGCCCGGATTCACGCTGCGCAGCCGCACGAAGCTGCGCATCAGCAATCCGGCGCCGATCAGCACAATCACCGCCAGCGCGATTTCCGCCACGATCAGGGTATTGCGCATGGCGCGGCCCGAACGTCCGGTGGTGCCGCCGCGTCCACCCGCGTTAAGGACGGAGCTCAGGCTCGATCTGGAGTTGCGCAGGGCGGGGACGATGCCGAACAGAATCCCGGTGAGAATCGAGACTCCTAACGCGAACGCGAAGAGGCGGAAATCGATGCGCGCCCCGCTCAGGCGCGGCACGCTCGCCGGACCCGCGATGGCGAGCACTTTGACGATGGCGATGGCCAGCAGCAGCCCCAGAAATCCGCCCGCCAGGGAAAGCAGCAGGCTTTCCGAAAGCAGCTGCGTGACGATGCGGACGCGTGCCGCGCCCAGTGCATTTCGCAGCGCGAATTCCTTGCGCCGCGCGGCGCCGCGCGCCAGCAGCAGGTTCGCCACATTCACGCACGCCATCAGCAGGAGACAGCCTACGGCGCCCATCAGGACCCAGAGAGCGCGCCGCACGCCGCCGACAAGCTCGTCTTCCAGACCGTACACGGCAGGCTGCCAGCCTTTGTCCAAAGCGGGCAGCTCCCGCGACATACGCGCGCCCAAATCCTCCAGCTCGCCGCGCAGTTGGGTCATGCCGGACCGGCGGCGGCCGATCACGGTCAGAAACCGGGCGCTGGCGGCGCGCGCGTCGTTAGGGTTCAACGCCAGGGGAACGAACACATCCACGCCCGGCTCCATCACGGCGAAACCAGGCGGCAGCACACCCACAACTAGATACGGTTGGTCGCGCAGGCGGATCGCCTTGCCGGCGATTTGCGGATCGCCGCCGAAGCGGCGCTGCCAGAGGGAATGGCTCAGCAGGGCAAAGTTCGCCCGGCCCGGCTGGTCTTCCTCCGAACGGAAGGTGCGTCCGACCACGGCCTGCACGCCGAGTAAAGGGAAGAGGTTCGCGGAGACGCGCTCCATCTTCAATTCCTCCGGGTCGATGTGGCCGTTGGGGCCGCCGGTCAAATTGATGTGCAAATTCTCATGGATGGCGGCGACTTGCTCCACGGAGCGGATTTCCTTCTGCCACGCCAGGAAGTTGCCGGGCGCGACGTACAGCTTGTACCGATTTTGCGACGGGTTCTTTTCCCAGATCACCACCAGCCGGTCCGGATCGCGGAACGGCAGTGGCTTTAGCAGCACGGTATCCACAACGCCGAAGATCGCGGTTGTGGCTCCGATTCCCAGCGCGAGAGCGAGCAGAGAGAATGCCGTGAAATCCGCGGCTTTCCCCAAGAGGCGAGCCCCGTAGCGCAAATCCTGCGCAAATGGGTGCATGGCCTGTCAGGTTAGCAAAAATCGTACTAGCCTGGGCAGGACTCCGGCCACTGCGGGGAGAAACTTAGGAAACCGGGCGCGCCGACCGGCGGTTCCAGGTGCTGTGAATCGAGATACCGCCATTGACGTTGTGCAGGCGAATCTGGGCGCCGCCGCCGTTCACCGCGGCATCCAGGCGATGTCCGCCGGGAGCCCGCCAGGCGCGGCCGAAATCGGCATCGATACCGCCGCTGAGATTCTGAGCGCTGACGTTTGCGCCTGCCCCCGATGGCAGCGAGAGACTGATCGGGCCGTTCACCGTGGTCAGCGAAATCGAATGACACTTGCTGACACGCTGGAAACCCGCGTCCACATGCCCGTTGATGGTGGAGAGTTCGGTCTGTCCCGACATCTTCTCCGCTTTGATGCTGCCATTCACGGAGGACGCCTTCACGGGGCCCGACATGCCGCTTAGCGAGAGGCCGCCATTGATCAACTTCACGTTCTCGAGGTTCGCGCCGCGCGGCACCATGATGTGGTATTCCACACTGGCCGGATGTTCGGCGTCCGCGCCCGAGTATTGGGTATGGATTGAGACCAGGCCGGAGGAGGAATCGACCACGACTTGAGCATCGTTCAAGCGGCGCGGATCGGCGGAATGTTTAATGGCGCGCACCTGCACCTCATCCCGGTCCCACGCCGTAATCTGTACGTCGCCGTAAAGATTCTGAACCACCACCCGCCCGTTCGGGCCCAGCGCAAAACTGCCGCGAAACTCCGTACCCGGAGTTCCGATAATCGAAGCATTCAAGCCGCCGGCAAGCAACGCCAGCAGGCATACACTGACTCCCCTTATCTTTGCAGTCATCGCGCCTCCCTCCCAGTTCAGCGCCCTGTCGCAATCCATCCCAAGCGCTCCCCCTCGGAGCGCTGATGAATTTAATTCTTGGCAGATTCCATATTTTCTTCGACGATGCGGCCATCGAAAAGCCGCACGGTGCGGTCCGCGAACTCGGCGTAGCGCGGATCGTGAGTCACCATACAGATGGTGGACCCCGCGGCATGGAGTTCACGCAGCAGGCTCATCACGGCCTCGCCATTCGCCGAATCCAGGTTTCCCGTGGGCTCGTCCGCAAGCAGAATCAAAGGGTCGCCGCTCAGGGCACGCGCCACGGCAACACGCTGCTGCTGACCGCCCGAGAGCTGGCTCGGATAGTGCTTCATGCGGTGAGACATGCCGACGCGCTCCAGGGCATCCTGTACGCGGCGCTTGCGTTCCGCGCCCGGCATGCCGCGGTAGGTCAGCGGCAATTCCACATTCTCGTAAACGGTAAGATCGCCAATCAGGTTGAAGGCCTGGAAGATGAAGCCGATCTCGCGATTGCGAATGCGCGCGCGTTCACTCAGCTTCAGCCCGGTTACGGGCTTCCCGTTCAGATAGTAAGTGCCGTCGGTGGGAGTATCGAGCAGGCCTAAGATGGCCAGCAGGGTCGATTTCCCGCAGCCCGATGGGCCGGAAATCGAGAGGTACTCTCCCTTCTTCACATCAAAGTGAATGCTCTGCAGCGCGTGGGTTTCCACTTCGTCGGTCACGAAGACCTTGCTCACTGCGTCCAGCCGAATCAGCGGTTGCGAGCCGTTGTCCATTGTCATTTACCCCTTCTACGAAAGTAGAGAAAAGTTAGTTCAACTTAATTCGATCGTAACTGTCGTAAGCCGACATGTCGGAGAGAATCACCTGATCACCCACTTTGAGACCGTCCTTGATCTCAATGGTGTTCACCGAACTGCGACCTAATACTACTTTGACCTTGTTCGCGTACTTGCCGTCCGCTTCCAGCTTGAAGAGCTGAACCGTACTATCCTGCTGGCCGAAAACCGGCCGCCCGACGAAGACTACGTCGTTGAGCCGTTCCAGCTCGATGGTGCCATCGACGCTCAAGTCCGGCCGCAGCACGCCCGCCGGCGGACCATCCTTGGTGGGCAGCAGGGCTACATCCACCGTCACGGTCCCATTGAGAATCGAAGGGTCGATACGCGACACGCGTCCCTCAATCAGACCATTACGCGTGTCGATGACCGCGTGTTGACCAATCGTCACATCTTTTACTTGTGTTTCAGCGATCTTCAGCTCCGCCTTCAGCTTGGAGGGCTGAGCGATTTTGCCGAGCGGCGTTCCGGCGGCGACCTTTTGGCCGACTTCGACCGGGGTGGGAAGCTGCTGCAGGACGCCATCGAAGCCGGCTTTCACTTTGAGCTGCTCTACCTGGCTTTTCTTAAGGTTGAATTGGCCGCGGAGCTGGTCTACCTTGACCTTTTGCGAAGCCAGCTGGGCCTCTTCCGCGGAAGCGCTGATGGTGATGCGCTCCTTTTCAATATCCAGCCGATTGCCGAGCTCAAGCGATTTGACGGCGGAAATCTTGGCGTCGACTTCGCTGAACAGACCTTCTTTGGCAAGCGCCGCGTCGCGGTCCGCCTGCAGTTTCGACGTGTTGAAATCCGCACCGACCTGCGCCACCGTCGATTTCATGTCGAGCTGGAGCTTTTGCAGAGTCACCTTCAGATTCGAGTAATCGGCCTCTGCCGCTTTGAGCGCGTATTCGGCGTTCAACAGATCGGTTTCCAGCTCCGGGCTGGTGAGAATCATGACCACCGACTCCGCCTTCACCGGGGTACCGGGACGGATCAGGATGCGCTGCAC
This sequence comes from uncultured Solibacteraceae bacterium, assembly GCA_963811575.1. Taxonomy (GTDB): domain Bacteria; phylum Acidobacteriota; class Terriglobia; order Bryobacterales; family Bryobacteraceae; genus Solibacter. The sequence goes on from CAWERY010000002.1 coordinate 29,733, forward strand.
CCTCCCTTCGGTGGTGGCAGGCACCAACATGGTCTCTTCCGGCACTAGTGTTCCCAATCCGCGCACTTCCCGCGTCATAGGCCCGCGCTTGACGCTATCGCGCCAGACCACCGACAGGTCCACGCCAGGCGCGGCAGGCTTGAGGCGCGACACGCCTAAGCTGGTGCCGACAACGGCGGCAACCACCACCACACCGATTACGATCCGGCGAATCAGCCGCTTCTTACTGGCATCTTTACGTTGTATATCCATTTGGGTTCCCGTGCCCTAAGGGCACGGCGCCTGCCAATCGCCGCTTAGCGTAACATATGACGTTTCAGGCAGTAGGGAGGATAGGGAGGATTTTTAGGTGTCCGCTTGTGGGACTTTCTGTGCCGAAAGTGGGGCGCCCCGGAAGGGAGCGCCCCCGACTATCGGCCGGAGGAGATTCGGACTAGGGTTGGACCAGGATTCCACGCTCGTCAAGCAGCGTGCCGACCTTCACAAGCAGGTTGAGCAGGTTCTTGCGCAGCGCGATCTGGTTGGTGACTACGGTGGATTCGGCCTGCGCCAGTGCATTCTGCGCCAGCAGGACGTTCTGCGAAAGCTCGGTGCCTAACTCGTACTTCTTGTTTTCGGCATCCAGCGCCTTCTGGGCGAAATCGCGAGCTACCTTGGCGAGTTTCACGGATTCCTTGCTGGATTCCACATTGGTGATGGCGTTGAGGATGTCGAGGCGAATGGTCTGCTGCGTGGTGCGCACGTTGAGCGTGTCCTGCCGCTTGCGCACTACCGCGTCGGCCATGTCCGCCGAAGCGGCGCGCGATTTGATCGGCAGCGTCAGCCGCAGCCCGAGCTGATACGAGGAGAAGCCGAAGCCGAACATCTGATCCAAGGCATCCCCGATGCCTCCCGGAATCGAGGTCAGCAGGGAAGACGCGGCGCCGGACTGGTCGAAGACATTGCTGCGCTGCACGAACACACCACCGCGGCCGTTGACCGTGTAGTTGCCGGTGAGGGCCAGATTCGGCAACAGGGCATTGCGCGACGACTGGATCGAAAGATCGTCCACGTCCAGAGACTGCACTGCCTGTTTGAGGTCAGGCCGGTTTTGCATGGCTTGCGCGATCGATTGCTCGCGATCGAAGTTGATCGACTCCAGAGGCATTTCCGCGGCATCGGTGAGGACCATGGGAAGGTTGCGGACTTGGGGGTCCAGGTCTGCGCTGATCTGTTTGCGGAGGGCGTCTTCGCGCTGCGTTAAGGTGAAGCGCGCCTGTGCCACGCTCACTTCGTTGGTGGCCAGCTGCTGCTGCGGATTGTAAATGTCCAGGGGGGAAAGCGCACCCAACTCGAGCTGCTTCTGGGAAAGCTTCAGGAACTCGGCGGAGACGTCGCGCGCGCCGATTGCCACTTTCAGGCTCTCGCGCGCCGAAACTACGTCCCAATACGCGGATTCGGCGGTGGAGACCAGGTTCAACACGCTCCCTTTCAGGCCGAATTCGTTGATCTTCAGGCGGCTGCGAGCCGACATCAGGCTCAACCGGTTGACGTAGCTTCCCCGGTTCTGCAACAGCGGTTGGGAAAACGTGATCGCGAAGTTGCTGGCCAGGGCCGGGTTGTAGGTGTTGAGAGAGCTATTGCTGGTGTTCTTGCTGCCGCCCCACGAAACCGTGTAGTTGATGCCCTCTGGCAGAGTCTGCGTGACACTCATGGCCAGCGGTTGGCTGAGAGTTTTCAACTCGGTGCTGGTTCCGTCGAGGGCGCTGACCGGAGGCGTGGTGGCGCGGGCCGTGCTGAAACTGGCCGTGGCGCGCGGATCCCACGCGCCAAAAGCGCGCTGGATCGCGTTCTTGGGGATCTCCAGGCTCAGCATTTGAATCTGGATATCCGTATTGTTGGCCATTACGAGCGCCAGATAGTCCTTGAGGGACAATTCCAGCTTATCGCCGACTACGAAGTCCTTGAGCCGTACCGGATCCTTCAACTCGACCTTAGTCTGCGACTTCGAGAAGGTCTCGCGGAAATACGCCGGTTTGGGGAAAGACGACAATTGCGCAAACGCGCCCGCCGCCAGCAGTGTACCTGTAATAAGAGTTCGCAACAGCATATTTCTACTCGTAACGAATGGCTTCAATGGGATCCAGTTTCGCGGCTTGCACCGCCGGGTAAATCCCGAACAACAACCCGATAAACACCGATACGCCGAAGGCCACCACGATCGACGAGGTCGTCACCACGGTGGACCACCCGGCTACCGACGCGATTACTTTGGAAAGGGTAAACCCGAACGCGATGCCGATTAAGCCTCCGACGATCGAGATCAGCACCGCCTCCGTCAGGAACTGACGCACAATGTCGCCCTGACGTGCACCAATCGCGCGTCGAATTCCAATTTCCCGGGTTCGCTCGAGGACGGTGGCCAGCATGATGTTCATAATGCCGATGCCGCCCACCAGAAGCGAGATGCCCGCGATACAAATCATAACTACGTTGAAAATGAACTGCGTCTGTTTCTTCTGCTCCAGCAAGCCGGCCGGAACCACTACGGTGAAATCCCCGGCGTCCTTGTGGGTAGCCGTGAGGATTGCGCGCACGACGTTGGACGTTTCGATGGAGTCCACGTTAGGACCGACTTTCATGTAGATTCCGTCGATCTCGTCTTTGAGATAGCTGGTGTTGTCTTCGAAACGGCGCATTACCGTATTCAGCGGGGAGATGATCAGGTTATTGCGGTTCATCGCCTGCACGCCTTCCACGTCGCTATCGCTGGTGGCCTGCGGGGTCAGCACGCCGATCACTTGCAGCCAGCTATCGTTGACCTTTACGTACTTACCCACGGCCTTGTCATAACCGAGCAGGTTGACCTTGGTCTGTTCGCCAAGTACGCAGACCGGCGAGGATGAGGTATTTTCGTCTTCCGTGAAGAAGCGGCCTTCCACCAACTTCAGGCTATTGATTTCCATGAAGTTGGGAAACACGCCAATCAACTGCGGCTGTTCCTGGTTGGTCTTGGGCAGTAACTTCTGCGGCTTGAAACGCTTGCGCGGAGTAATCGCGACCAGGCCGGAAACGTTCTCTGAGATCGCGCGGAAATCCCGGAAAGAGAGCCCCTGCGAGACCGCGCGCACCGTCTGTAACTCATTGCGATCCACGGCTTCATGGGCTTCGACGATGATGTTGTTGACGCCCAGCTGGTCAATGAAACTCATCATCTCTTTCTGGGCGCCGGCGGTGATCGATAACATCGCCACCACGGCTCCCACGCCGAAGATCATGCCAAGCATGGTCAGCAGGCTGCGCAGCTTGTGCGCAAACAGGCTGGCCATGCCCATTACTAATTCAGGACCGATATTGGAAAGTCCCATGACTATTTGCTCCCCGGCATTCCACCCATGGGGTTCCCGCCACCGCCCTGGGACTTCTTCTCACCGTTCTTCTTGGCGTTCTTATCGGGAGAGGGGTCGGCCATGGCAACGATTTCCCCAGCCTCCACGCCGCTCGAAATCACCATCATGGATTCGCTCTGTTTCACCAATTGGATTGCCCGCGCCTCGAACTTACCGTTCTTCCGCACGTAGACCGTGTACTGGCCGTTCTTCTGGAAGACGGCCTGGGCCGGAACGTGGATCACGTCCGGAAGCTTTTCGACCTGGATTTCCACATCGGCCAGCAGGCCCGGACGCAGCAGAACCTGCACTTGGGAATCCTGCTCGGGAGGCAGTGGCAGCTTCGCGTTCTTGCGATCTTCCTCGGTGTAGCCGCCGACGTTTACCCCGCGGCTCATGATCATCGCCAGCGGGTCGGGGCCGGTGAATCCAGCGCCACGCCCGCGTCCCTGTCCGCCACCGGGTCCACCGGAGCCCGCCGGGGCCACCCTGTCCGCCGCGGCCGGCGCCTCCGGTAATACCGGCTTTGGCCATTAGATCCTGCATCTGCTTCTGCAACTTCTCGCGTTCTTCCGGAGTGGCAGCCTGCATTTTCTGCCGCAGGTCGGTCATTTTCTTGCGATCGTCGTCGGAGAGATTACCGCCGCGTCCACCCTGGCCGCGTCCCTGGGCGTCCGGAGTTGCCACCGGCATTGCCTCCCGGTGCACCGTCACGCCGGCCGCCGCCGCCGCCGCCGCGGCGTCCACCGCCATCGCCGGCATTGCCCGTCTGATCGTCCGGCTTCTTGGCGAACGGATCGCCGCCGCCGGCCGGGCCCTTCTTGGAATTGGCCGTCGCCGTCGCCATGATCCGGTCGATATCGCCCGGCTTCATGCCGACACCGGAGAGCAACTGCCGCATGTCGATCGAAAAGATCACGTCGAACTTTTTCGAAGGATCGCCGCTAAAGACGTCCGACGATGCGGTGCCGCTCATGGCCTTGATTTTTCCGTTGAAACGCTTGTCGGGAATGGCGTCGAGCTGGAGCGTAGCGTCCTGCCCCTCCCTGAGATTGGCGCGATCCAGTTCGCCCACTTTGGCCCAGACTTCCAACTCCGAAAGGTCAAGCACATCGGCCACGGGCATGCCGGGCTGCAGAGTGTCGCCCTCGCGGATGTCCGGCATCTGCTGGCCGAAATTGAAGTTTCCGGCGCGATTCTGACGGACCGAGACCAGTCCGGTCATCGGCGCCAGCATTTTGCACTGCGCGATGCGCTGCAGTTCGCGCTGCACGTCGATCAAGCTGCGGTTGCGCTGCTCGATGAGCACCGCCATTTGCGAATCGGCCTGATCCTGGCGCGCCTGAATGTCGGTTTCCAACTGTTGCAGCGCGCGCTTCTGCTGCTCCAGGGTCAGCACGTTCTTCTTACCGTCGATCTCGGCGATGATGGGGTTGCGCTGCACGTCGAGTTGGGCGCGGCGCACGTTGTAACGCGTCTTCAGCAGCGTCACCGTGTCCTGGCTCTTCTGGATCGCCAGGTCCGCCTTGGCTTTCTTGATCTGCTCATCGACCGATTGCACGCTGAGCCGCGCTTCTTCCAGGGCGCTCTGCCGCTCGCTATCGTCGTACTCCACCACCAGGTCCTTCTCTTTGGCAAGTGAGCCGACCGGCGCCAGATCGGTGACCTGCACGGTGCCGAAAAGATTGGGCGCGGTGAGGGTCAACGTGCGCACGGGCTTCAGTTCGCCGCGCGAGTAGGCGCGGATCACCACGTCGCCGCGCTGCACCTTGGCGGTCGGGATCAGGTCCTGCCGCTCCGGCATCGCCTTGTAGTAGCGGTAGCCGTACCAGGCTCCCCCCGCCACAATGACCAACATCACAATACGGACAATTGCCTTTTTCATGAAAGATCGCGGTTCTGCCGGCAGGGCGCGGGGAAGCCGCGCCGGCCGCCGGCGGCTTTACATTTTCTTCTTGGCTCGCTTGGCGGAATCGGCCGGATTCTCGAGAGTCACAACCTCGCCTTCCTTCAATCCGCCGGTCACGATCACGTCATCGTCGTTCTGTTTGCCGACTTCGATCGCCCGGATGGCGAAACCCTTGCCTGCCTGTACAAACACCGCTGGTTTTCCATCCTTGGCAAAACTGGCTCGCGAAGGAATCATCAGGGTATTGGCCTCGCGCTCAATGATGATCTCGGTGGAGGCGCTCATACCGGGACGCAGCCGCTCATCCAGTTTGTTAATGGTGGCACGCGCGGGAAAGGTCTTCTCCGCGGTGGAACCGCCCTTGAAGACGAGCGCGGCGATGGGGCTGATCCAATCCAGCGTGGCGGTGAATTCGCGGTCCGGGATCGCATCCACCCGGATGCGCACAGCCTGTCCCAGCCGGATCTTGCCGCGATCCACTTCCTCCAGCTTCAAATCCACAAACATCTGCGAGAGGTCTGGAATCTCGGCGATCTCGGCTCCGGTCCAGGCATTATCGCCTTCCTTGAAAGGCGGCGTCGCCTGACCGAACGAACCCTGCGAGCGAAAGTTCGGCAGCACGTTCACGATGCCATCGATGGGCGCCTTCAACTGCATCATCCCGAGATATCCCTGCGCGGTGTTCAAATCGCGCACCGCTTTATCCTTGCGCTGGTTGAGGCGGCTCAGGTCAGCCTCGTGGCCCACCTGGTGCGCGTTGATCGATGCCTTCACGGTCTGTAGCGAGCCTTCGGAAACGCCCACCTGGATGCGGTTCTTCTCGCCTTCAATCGCGGAAAGCACTTCCGCCTTGCTGGCATCCAGCTTGGAGCGCTCCAGGTCATACTCGCTCGACATCTTGCTCATCGAATCGGCTTCGTCATCGATTTTCTGAGTGGCTTTGGTCTGCACGATGTCGCCATCGGCGGCGCGCACCGTGGTGGTCCGGCTGATTACGTTCTGATCCTGCTGCGAACCGTCGAATTCGACCACCACATCGCCCTTCTTCACAGGGCGGCCGGCGGTCGCCAGGCGCACGATGCGAAGACCGGGCACCTGGGGCGCCTTGAGGATCAGGGAACGCGCGCTCTTGATATCGCCGCGTGTGCGTACGCTGATGATAAACTCCCCGCGCCGCACGCGGGATACCGGCACTTCCACTTCGGTAGTACCGGTGTAGCGGTATGCCGCGAAGGCGCCGCCGCCGAACAACCCGGCCACGAGGGCCCAGGTAATGTACTTCACCCTCCGCGGATTGGACTTCCCCAGCCGCTGACTGGGCCTTTGATCCTTCGATGCCATGGATATTTTCCTGTTGGTGGCGCGCGCACTACACCGCCTACATAGGACGCTGCAGCGCGATCACGTCCCCTTTCTGCACACCGGACTTGATCGCCACGGTCGTGAAATTCGGGAGGCCGAGCTCCACCTTTTTCTTGGTCCAGCCTTCGGGGCCCTGGACGAAAACGTAGGAGCCGCCTTCTTCCGCAAAGACGGCGGAAAGCGGTGCGACCATCGTGTTCCGTTCACTACCGAGGACAATCTCCGCGCTGCCCGTGAGATCCGGGATGACGCGGGGATCCATCTTTTCCAACTTGATTCGCACCGGAATTTCGCCCACGAAACGCGCGCGGAAGGTGCTGGCCTTAGCCATCGCTCCGATACCCACCAGACTTCCCGGCAGTTCGATATCGGGATAAGCATCCATATGGATAGTCGCCTTCATCCCCAGGCGCAGTTTCTCGGCATCCACCTGGTTGACGGTCGCGTTCAGCACCATGGAACTCGGGTCCACGATTTGCACAAACGGCTGTCCGGCCGCAACCTGATCGCCTTCGCGGATCTGTCCAAATTCGCCGTTGCGCACGATGCTCTGCATCACCACGATGCCATCCATCGGCGCCTTCACGGACATTTTCTTGACGTTGGCTTCGGCGCGCGCCATTTCGATTTTCGACTGATCGCGATTCAGTTCCGACGAACGAATTTGCGCACGCTGCGATTCTTCCACCAGGTTGGCTTCCGCCATCAATTGCTTGTAATTGGCTTCCGACTCTTCGACCGTGAGCTTAAACTTTTCGGCATCGATCGCGGACCGGACCTCGGCCGTTTTCAGGTCGAGTACGGCCTTTTCCCAATCGGCTTTCGCGGTGCGCACCGATTGGTTGTGGGCTTCCTTCACCGCAGCCAGGTTGGCCAACATCTTCTTGACCATGTTTTCCTGCTGAATCGCCGTATCCTTATAGTCGTCGAGGCGCTGCAACTGGTTCTGAGGGTCAAATTCAGCCACCACGTCGCCGGTCTTCACGCGCACGCCCGGATTCGCCAGTTTCATCAGCACCAGGCTGAAATCGCCCATCGGACCGCCGCCACCGCCGCCACCACCTTGCTGAGCGCCACCACCGCCGCCATCACCGCCGCGGTTCAGGCCGCTGCGGCTGCCCAAAATTCGCGGCGCCATCAAGGCGGCAAAGTTCTGGGCATTGACCGTGCCGTTGACCCGCACGGTAGCGTGAACGTCGCCCAAGCCCACCACCATGGTGGAGACCGAAATCACCGACCCTTTGTTCGCAACTTTCGCGTCGTTCTGGGTTTTGAAGTAATACGCCGCGCCCGCGCCGAGCACCACGACCAGTGCCAGGACGACCCACAGCCCTGTCCGGCGTTTGCGCTCAGGCTCTGGCTTAGCCGGTACAACGGATGGGCCCGGTTGTGGCTGCGCCGGAACCGGCGCTCTACTCGGTGTCGGTTGCATTGATTCCTTCCAAAGGCCCTGAGGCCCAGGCGGTTTGGGTATTTAGCTTCAACGTGAAGACGCTCACTAGCCCACAAAGGTTATTCGGGAGTAGCTCCAAAGAGAACTTTTTTATGAAACCTTGGAAGTGTTCATTCTCTCACAACCGGTGGAGTCGCGTACCAATCCGCCAGTGAAGCGCGCATCTATATTACAATCTTTTACTTAGCGTAGTTCCAGGTCTAGAAAAGGACGTCGAAGTCGACGGTGAAGCGGCGGCCCCGATGGCCGAAGAAGTAGCCGAAGGCCGGATCGGCGATATTGGCATGCACGGCTTCAGGGTTGAAGTGGTTGCTGAGGTTGAAACTGCTCACGGAGAGGCGTACGGCGTAGCTTGCGGTGACCTGAAAGTCCTTTGAGACGCGCGAATCCAGCGAAAGGAAGCGCGGAAATCGCCGCTCGTTAGGCTGGCCGAAGTAGTTTTGAGCGGCATCCGTGACCACATAGGGAAAGCCGCTCCGGTACTCGACTACGGGTGCGATCCGGAATTTCCATGGCAGGCGCACCAGGCCCCAGGCCAGGAACCGGTTGGGCAGATCCGCCGGAGAGTTGCCGAACAGGTTCGGCCGGACAATCGGCACCGGAAAGGTTCCCAGGAAGGTCCCGAAATCGTTCAGGTCGCCGCGCCCCTTGCTGCGCACATAAGAGAAGAACAATTCGTTCTTTTCGCCGGCGCGAACTCTTGCGGTGGTTTCGAACTGCCGGTACCGCGAACCGCCGGTGCCCGACAAAAGGTGCGCCCCAAGATTGGTATCCGGGTCCGGAGCCACCGGATTCAGGATCACCAGCCCGTCCGAAAGACTCTGCATAAATCCAGTGCGGAGCTTCAGATAGCGGCCCACCGGCTGCTCGATCTGCACTGTCCAGTTCTTGCTCTGCGGCGAAAAATTTCCGTCGATCGGCTGCTGAATCACGAAGGGATGGCGCACCCTGGCCTGTCCGAGCGTGTTCAGGTAGAGGAACGGTCCGCCAGTGACGTCTCCCGCCGCATCGTAGAAGGTCTGAATCTGGTCCGGAAACTTGTTGAACACGTAGACATTCAGCGGTACCCGGTCGTAGAAGAAGCCAAAGCCCCCGCGCACCGTGGTTCCCTGCCCCGCTACCGGATTCCAGGCGAAACCCGCGCGCGGCGCCACGCGATAGGCGCCCGATACCTGCTGCGATTCGACGCGCGCGCCCAGGTCGAGGCTAAGCCGCGGCGAGAGAATCCAGTGATCCTGCGCGAAGAAATTGGTTTCGATATCGGAAATCTCGAAGGTCCGCGGGAAATTGAACGTAATGCGCTCGGTCAGCACGCCGGCCAGGTTCACGAATGTCTACGGGATTCTCGTCGATGTGGCCATCCTCTTCGCTGCTGGCGACATACAGCCCGATCTTATAGTGGTGGACGCCGAGTCCGTTGATCGGCGCGAAGGAAAACGTGGAGAGGCCGCTCGCGCGGATTGCGGAGCGCTGCTTGTGGGCGTAGTAGTTGCCAAAATTCACCGTTGGCGTCAGCACCAGGTCGGAATCGCCGCGGCCCCAGACGCCGACATCGAAACTGGTCACCGAGAACGTATTCTCAAACAGCGACTGACCCAGCGTCATACGGTGCGCCACGGTGCCGGTATAGCTGTGGAGGCTGGCGTCCGGCGAGGTTTCCTCCGGATTGAAGTAGTTGATATTTACGTGGCTCAAATGCTGCGGCACGATGTGAAAGGTGGCGGTCAGCAGTTGCTTGCTGGTGGCGACCCAATCCAATTGGGTGAAGGAATTTAAGCCTTCCTGCAGTTTCTGATTGCGCGGAAACGGCAGGGTATAGACGGCAGTCTTGCGGATCTCGTATTCGAAGCCCTCTGCAACGTAAAGCTTGCCGGGAATGATGGGCCCCTCGAAGTTCAATCGCGGCGTGGCGGTCTTCAGGCCGCGGAGTTCCCAACTGCGGATGCGGAATTCCGGAAAGGGGTCATTCAACTCCCACTTCCACTTATCGCCGCCGCGTTTGGTCTCTACTGAGACCAGTCCGGCCGTGAACCGCCCGTACTCCGCGAGGAATGCCGTCTGGTAGACGTTCAAAGTTTCCACGCTATCAATCGGCACGGTGAGGCCGAACTGGCCCGTGCCGGGATCGGTCACGTCGGTGGAGTTGACGATCAGGGCGCTGCGGTTTTCCGGACTGTCGGAGATGCGCAAAGCTCCGCCCGGCTCGCGAACCACGCCGGGTATCAGGGGCAGCGCATCGGCCACGGTGGCAGGTCGATTCGGCAGTTCCTTGGCAAGCTGCCCGCTAATCGAGGTGGCGGGCGAGGAGCCCTGCGCCACCGCGCTGGCTTCGCCCTTGACCTCAATTTGGGTGCGTTCCAGGGAGGGGGTGAGGGTCACATCCAGCAGTAGCGGGCCTCCGGGTGCTATGACGACGTCACGTTCTACAGGCTCGAAACCTTTAAGCGCGATGGAGAGATGGTAGTTGCCGGGCGGTATCCCACGGAAGGTCGCCTTGCCCTGTGCGTCCGTGTCGATCCCAAACGCCTCATCGGCCAATTTCAACTGGACACGGACCCCTGGCACGGCCAGTGCGCCCTGGTCGACAATCGAGACCTCGAAATTCAACCCAGCCTGCGGTGGACTGGCAAACCCGGCCACCCCGAAAAATAAAACCGCGGCGAGGGCAAGCCCCCTCGTGTGGTTCACCCGTTAGAAGTTCTCTTCTGATATGTATCACAAAGGACGATGTTCGGGGTAACCGGCTGTCAGCCCGCCGCATGCTATCGTGAAGGATAGTGTCATCGCCGCTCAATTTCCATCTGGAGCAATATGACGGGCCTCTCGACCTGCTGCTCGATCTGATCCGCAAGCAACAGATCGATATCAAGGACATCCCGATCGCCACCATTACCTCCCAATACCTGGAGTACATGGACAAGGCGCGCGAGATGGATATCGACCTGGGCGCGGAGTTCGTCTATATGGCGGCGACGCTGATCCACATCAAGTCGAAGATGCTGCTGCCGCGCGATCCCGCGCTTGCGCCCGAAGGGGAAACTCCCGAGGATCCCCGTCAGGAACTGGTGGACCGGCTGCTCGAACACGAGCGCTTCAAGAATGCCGCGGAGATGCTGCAGCAGAAGCGCATGATCGAGGAGAACGTCTGGAGCAACCCGCAGATCAAGGCATTCATCTCCGAGGACGACGATCCGGGTCTCGCGATCACGCTGTTCGACCTCGTCAAAGCCTTCGGCGAGATGCTGGAGCGCGTCAAGAATCGCCCGGTATATGAAGTGGAATCGGCCGACGTGACGGTGGGCGATATGATTCGCTACTTGCGCGATCAATTTCGCCAAGCCGGTGAAGACCAGCCGGTCTTTATCATGCAGATCTTCGAAATGCAGCGGACGCGGCGCGCCATGATCGCCCTGTTTCTGGCGGTGCTGGAGATGGTGCGGATGCAGGCAGTGATCGTCACGCAAAAGGATTTATTCGGCGAAATCGCCCTCAAGCGGCATGAGAGTTTCGACGCGGTATTCGCGAGCGACCAGCCCATGTCCGCTATCGAAAAAGACTACATCTAATCAAGCAATGGAAGATAAGGAAATGACTGTGGAGGGCGTAAGCCCGGAACCTGAACCGGCACAACCGGCAGAAGCGATCGCGGCCCAGGAGCCGGCGGCGGAAGTAGCAACAGATTCAGCAACGGCGGAGCCACTCGTGGAGGAAACTCCGGAGCCCGAAGGCGCTGCGATTTCAGTGGAAGAGTTGATGGGAACGCGCGACGCCGCCCTGGAGCAGGACCCGGCCGCCGTATCCCAGGAAGACACGCAGGTTCGGGCCGTACTGGAGGCCATCATCTATGTCGCCGACGAACCGTTAACTCTGGCGCAGATCGCCGCCTCGCTGCAGCAGCCTCCCGAGAAGATCAAGGACCTGCTTGGCGCAGTTGATCGCCGAGTTCGACCAGCCCGGGCACGGCGTAGCGATTCGCGAAGTCGCCGGCGGCTACAAAATGGCGACCAAGCCGGAACATCATGAAGCCGTCCGCAATTTCGTCAAGAGCCTCAAGCCGCCGTTGAAATTGTCCCTGCCCGCGCTGGAGACGCTGGCCGTGATCGCTTACAAGCAGCCGGCCACCGGACCCGAAATCATGGAGATCCGCGGAGTGCAGGGCGGCGGCGTATTCAAGACCCTGCTCGATCGCAAACTGATCGCCGTCGCCGGCCGCAAGAACGTGATCGGCAAGCCGATTCTGTACAAGACGACTAAGGAATTCCTGATCCAGTTTGGTTTGAAGGACCTCAGCGAGTTGCCTTCGCTCAAGGAATTCGAAGAGATCCGCCGTATGGCGTTCGCCGATAGCGAACCGCCCGCGGGAGAGACCATACCTGACGCCGAGTTGCCGGCCACCATCGCGGAGGCCACAGCGGAGTTGGACGCCGCCGACCAGATGCCCGAAACCCAACCCGACGGGCACGCGGCGGAACGAAACTGCCGGCGAACCGGCCCAGCCGCCCCAAAGCGAGGAAAACTAGTGCCCGAAGAGCGTCTCCAAAAGCTCCTCTCCCAAGCCGGCGTCACCTCCCGGCGCCAGGCTGAAAAGCTCATGCTCGAAGGCAGGGTGACGGTCAACGGCTCGGTCATCACGGAACTTGGCAGCAAGGCCGATCTGGAACGCGACCATATCAAGGTGGATGGCCGCCTGCTCAAGCCGCCGAAGCACCAGATCTACATCGCGCTCAACAAGCCGAAAAGCACGGTCACGACCGTTCACGATCCGGAAAGACGCGCCACCGTAATGGACCTGCTGCATCGCGTCAAGGAACGAGTCTACCCGGTGGGGCGCCTGGATTATCACAGTGAAGGCTTGCTGCTGCTGACCAACGACGGCGATCTGGCCAACTCCATCATGTCGGCCTCCACCCACCTGGAGAAGACCTACGTGGTGAAGGTGACCGGCACACTGACCACCGAGCAGGAAGAGAAATTCCGCACCGGCGTTCCGCTCCAGCGGCCGCCGCACCCTGCCGGCCGGCCTCAAATTGCTCAACCGCGCGGAAAATCCCTGGTATGAGGTCAAGCTGACCGAAGGACGGAATAACCAGATCCGCATGATGTTCCGGCATTTCGGCATGCTGGTGGAAAAATTGAAGCGTGTGCGCATCGGCCCCATCGAATTAGGTACGTTGAAAAGCGGCGAATTTCGTTATCTCGACGCGGAGGACGTGGCCAAGCTCAAGCGCGCCATTCAGCGCTCCAGCCAGAAGAAACCCGTATGAACCAGCTGACAGAAATTCTGCAGCAATGCCACACCATCGCGGTGGTCGGACTCTCCGGAAAACGCTTCCGCCCCAGCTACGGCGTCGCCGAGTACATGCAGCGCGCAGGCTACCGCATCATTCCGGTGAATCCGTTGGAGCCCGAGGTGCTGGGCGAGAAATCCTACCCCGATCTGGATTCGATTCCCGACGCCGTCGACATAGTGGACATTTTCCGGCGCTCGGAATTTGTGCCCGAGATTGTCGAAGCTGCGATCCGCAAAGGCGCCAAAGTGATCTGGATGCAGGAAGGCGTGATCCACGAGGACGCCGCGCAGCGAGCCATGGAGGCCGGACTCACGGTCGTCATGGATCGATGTATTTTGAAGGACCACCGCCGCCTCGCAACTCACTAGAAGCGATGCCAAGTCACTGAACGGTGAGCGTTCCGGACTTGCTGATGCCCGCCAGTGTCGCGGTGATCGTCGCGCTGCCGGTCAGGCCCTTTATCGGTGTTGACATCGAAGGTTGCCGTGCTCTGCCCTTGCGGCACCGTCACCGCACGCGGGCACCCGCACGATCGCCGTAAGTGCTGAAGAGCGTCACGACCGTCACAGCGATTGCCGGTGAGGTCAGGGTGACCGTGCCTTGCGCGATGTTGCCGCTCATGACCGGATTGGGTCCGACGGTCAGGGAGGAAAGTGCCGGCGTGGCCTGCGGATTTACCGTGAGCGACGCCGCCGACCGCGCTCCCACGTAAAGTGCCGTGATGGTTACCACGCGCGACACAGCGACTGGGGAACTGGTTGTGATCGGGAAGACCTGGGATACCTGCCCCGGCGGAATGGTGATCGATGGCGGCAGCCGCACCACGCCGTCGCTGGATTGAAAAGTAATTGTCGCTCCCGTCGCGGGCGCGTTCGAACCCAGCGTAATCGTCGCGTTGACGCTTCCGCCGGCAGTCACGGAACTCGCGTCCAGGGTGAGTTCCAGCGCCGGCAGTAGCGTGAGCTGCGCGGTCACGTTGGTACGGCTGTAGGTGGCCATGATCGTAACCGGCAGCGATTGCGCCACGGCGAAGGTCTTGATTGGGAAATCGGCCGAGCTCTTGCCGAACGGCACGCTTACCACGTTGGGAACATTCACCCTGTCGCTATCCGCCGAGAGCAGGACGTTCGCTCCTCCCGCCGGCGGATTGCCGCTCAGTGTGACCGTCCCGGTAAGATTTCCGCCGCCCTGGATCGTCGTCTGCGATGGCGAAACACTGACCAGTTGCACTGTGCTTACCGGATCGATTTCCAGCGGCACCGTCAGCATCAGGCCACCCGCGAGCGCGCTAATCGTAGGATTCACTGTGGCCGGCGTGGTCAGGGTGCTGACTTGCGTCTGCACCGATGCCTTGCCTTCCGGAATCGTCACCTGCGGCGCCACCTGCGCCGAGACCGCGGTGCTGCGCAGCGCCACCGGAAATCCGCCGGCGCGCGCCACTCCGTTCAGCCCGACCGTCAATTGCGCGCTGTCACCCGCGATCACCACGGAAGGCGAGATCAATAATGCGGACAATTGCAGGGTATTGGAGGGGATCAGATTCACCTGGAAGGTGACCGAGTTGGCGGGATTGCCATCGGCTCCGAGCGAAAGCGTGACCGCACCCGCGCCGTCCAGATCCGGAGGCAGCAGCAGATTAACCTGATCCAAGCCGAAAAAACCGGGAGCTTTTCCCGCGAATTCCACGGTCAGGTTGTAACGGTTGCCCGCAGGGTCCTGCGCCACCGCGACCACCCGATTTGCATTGCGGAACCCGGTTCCGTAGACTGCCAGCCGCGTGCGCGTGTCCGCCCCGTTTTCCGCCGTCTGCACGAAAAACGGCGCGGGAGCATACGTCACGGCATTGAGTATGGCGCCGGGCCCCGTACCGGTGCCGTCGGAGCTGAACACGCCCGGAGCAACGGCACGGAGGAATGCGGTGTCGGTCTTGGAGGCCCCGGAGGCGGTGGAGATTACGGCCACTACTACGGTGCCGGGGTCGATCCCGGCGGGAACCACGAGGTTGATCTGCGTCGGCGATACGTAAAACAACGCCGCCGCCACACCTGCAATCTCAACCCGCGTGCCCGCAAGTTCGGTCGGCAGTTGCCCGGCGGCGTCCAAGGTGGCGGAGGCCGTCCCCTGCGCGAGGTTGGCGCCGAAAATGGTAGCCAGCGAATCGGGAGCCGATGCTGCACCGTAGCTCGCCGCGTTCACCATCACCAACGCCGGGGGCTGCGCCGTGAGAATGCCGCTGAGCCCGGTAAGCAGGACCAAACATCGAAAGAAGAGATTTCTCACATCTGGTACGACGCCCCTGCGGCCGAAAAGGACTATTTTTGATGGTCCGAGTCGTTACAATTGATTGGAGGAGCCAGGCTTGGAGAACAAGGAAATCGCGCGCGTACTCTGGGAGACTGCCGATTTGATGGAGATCGCCGGCGAAGATGGCTTCCGCATCCGAAGCTATCGCAACGGCGCCACCGCGGTGGAAGGCTACCCGGAACGCATTGTCGATATCCTGCGAGATACCGAGCGTAAGGTGACCGACATCCCCGGAATCGGCAAAGGGCTGGCGCATGTCCTGGTGGAGATTTCCGAGGGCGGATCCTGCGAAAGGCGCGACCTGCTACTCGCGAAGTTCCCTCCAACGGCGCTGGAATTCCTGAAGATTCAGGGCCTCGGGCCGAAGAGCATCGCGTTGATCTTCGAGCATTTTCGAATCAGCACGATCGATGAGTTGGAACGGCTGTGCCAGGAACAGAAGCTGCGCGAACTGCCGCGCATGGGCGCCAAGCTCGAAGAGAAGGTGCTGCGCTCTATCGCTCAATACCGCCAGCGCACCGGGCGTTACCTGTTGAGCTACGCGGAAACCATGGCGGCGGAGCTCGCGGGCGTTCTGGGGCAATCGCCTGGAGTGGACCGCGTCACTACCGCCGGCAGTTTGCGGCGCGGCCGGGAGACGGTGGGCGATCTCGACCTGCTGGTTACCGGACCCGCGCCCACCGGCGCCCTCGATATTTTTGTTGCCTACCCGCGCGTGGAAGAGGTACTCGCCCGCGGCGAAAATAAGGCCAGCGCCAAGGTCGGCCGCGAGGGACTGCAGGTGGACGTACGCGCGCTGCCGCCGGAGAGCTTCGGCGCCGCCATGCAGTACTTCACCGGCAGCAAAGATCACAATGTCGCGATCCGCATGCGCGCGGTGAAGATGGGGCTCAAACTCAGCGAGTACGGACTCTTCCGCGTGGAAGACGAAACCAGGGTGGCGGGCGAGACGGAGGAAGGGATTTACCAGGCGCTCGGTCTGCCGTGGATTCCGCCGGAGCTGCGCGAGAACACCGGCGAAATCGAAGCCGCCGAACAAGGACGGCTGCCCGAGTTGGTGGAACTTGCGCAGATTCGCGGCGACCTGCACATGCACACCACCGAGACCGACGGGCGCGCCACGCTTGAGGAAATGGCGGAGGCCGCGCGCGCACAAAGGCTACGAATACATCGCCATCACCGACCATTCCAAAGCGCTCTCCATGACCAATGGGCTGGACGAGAAGCGCGTTGTGGAATTCGCACGCAGGGTGCGCGAGATCGATCGCCAGGCGCTCGGCATCCGCGTCTTCAGCGGCATTGAATGCGACATCCTGAAAGATGGCGTGATGGATCTGGAGAACGACGCGCTGGCCGAACTCGATCTCGTGATCGGCAGCGTGCACAGCCACATGAATCAGGAATCCGCGGAGATGACGGACCGGCTGCTGCGCGCGCTCGAATGCCCGCATCTCCGCATCCTCGGGCATCCCACCGGTCGCATCCTGCTGCACCGCGACCCGTTCCCCTTCGATTTCGACCGCGTCGTCACGGAGGCCGTGCGCCGCGGCGTGTGGCTCGAAATCAATGCGAGTCCCGAACGGCTCGATTTACACGGCACGCTGATTCGCACCGCCAAGGCAAAGGGCGCGAAGTTCACCATTTCCACCGACGCCCATCATCCCAAACACCTCGAAAGCATGCGCTACGGCGTGGTCACGGCACGCCGCGGATGGCTGGGCCCCCACGATATCCTGAACACGCGTACGGCGGACGAATTCGCCAAAGCGCTGCAGACAAGATCATGAAAATCACATCCTCCAAACAGGTCTACGATTGCGGCCTTTTCCGCGTCACCGAAGACAAAGCGGTCGACCCCAAGACGAAGTTTGAGATCAAACGCAGCGTCGTGCGGCACATCGGCAGCGCGGTGATGATGGCCGTCGATGACAAGAAACGCGTGCTGCTGGTCCGGCAGTACCGCCTTCCCGCCGACAAGTATTTGTGGGAGCTTCCCGCCGGCCGGCTTGACGAAGGAGAAAAACCGCTCGATGCGGCGAAGCGCGAATTGAAGGAAGAGACCGGCTATCAGGCGAAAAAGTGGACCAAACTCGCCAGCTATTTCGCCAGCCCCGGCTTCGTGCAGGAGCGCATGACCATCTTCCTGGCGGAAGAACTCACGGAGGGCGAAGCGACCCCGATGGACGATGAGCGCATCGAAGTTCGCTGGTTCAAGCGCAAGGAACTCGCCAAGCTGATCGACGATGGCAAAATCGAGGATGGCAAAACGCTCATCGGCTTCCTCCGATGGCGCACTATGAAGTAGCGTCGGCCGGGGGATTATTTCTTTGGCTTCTTGCCCGGCAGGCCGACCGGGTTATCGTGAGTGCGTTCCTTGAAATTGCCGCGCAGGCTGGCCGCCAGCGACACCGCCTTTTCCCCGAAGCGGTCACGCATGCGGTCGGCCGCGGCCAGCGTCCCTTTCCACTTCTGATGGCGTTCTTCGCCCAGGAGGTCCATCTGTTCGCCGCCCTCTGCCCATCCCGAAGCGTGAACTCCGAGCAGTCGCACGTTTACCCCGGTCTTCCAGTTGCGACGGAAGAGTTCGCGAACTTCCTCGTAGATTTCGGTATCCAGCTGCGTCGCGCGCGTCAGGGAGTGAGCCCGCGTGATCGTAGAGAAATCCGAGTAGCGCAGCTTGAGCTGTATAGTCCGCGCCTCCAGGGCATGCTCGCGCAGCCGCCGGCCAACCATTTCCGAGAGCCGCGCCAGAGTCGCTTCGATCTGCTCCAGGTTGGCCGTGTCTTCGTTGAACGTATGCTCGTGGCTGATGGACTTTGGACCTTGTTCTTCACCGATTTCACTATCGAACCAGCCGCCCGCATCGAGTCCCCGCGATTTTCCGGCCAGCGCCATGCCCCACTTGCCAAATCGCTCCTCCAGGAAATCATCGTCCAAGCTCGCCAGGTCGCCCACCTTGCGAATGCCGAGCAGGTGCAGGTTCTTCTCCGTCACCTTGCCGACTCCCGGCACCTTGCGCACGTCGAGCGGCGCCAGAAACGCTGCCTCGCAGCCGGGCAATATCCACATAATGCCATTTGGCTTCGCCTGGTCCGAGGTAATCTTGGCGACCAGCCGCGATGCGGCAATGCCAATAGAGCAGTTCAAACTCGTGGCGGCCTTCATCCGTTCGTGGAGCCGGTGAGCCGCAAGCATCGGCGGTCCGTAAAGGCGCTCCGTACCGGTGATATCGAGATACGCTTCGTCCACCGACGCCATTTCCACCAGCGGCGAGAACGACTGCAAAACCTCGTGGACTTTGAGCGAATATTCCCGGTAACGTTCGGGATGCCCGTCGATGAAGATTGCCTGCGGACAGAGCTGGTAAGCCGTGCGCAGCGGCATCGCCGAATGCACACCGAACTTGCGCGCCGCATACGAGGCGGCGGAAACTACACCGCGCTCGTGCGATTGACCGCCCACCACCACCGGCTTACCCTTCAGCGAGCTATCGAAGAGCTCTTCCACCGATACGAAGAAGGCGTCCATATCGACATGGAAGTAGGTGCGCACACTCTATGGTAATCCGCCAAGGAGCCGCCGGGAACAACGCATAATCTGCTAATTGACCCGCGTCGGTCCGCGCCAAACCGGAACAATTCCTGCGGCGTCATGTACCGGCGGGAGGGAACCGCCATCCGGCATTCGGGTCCAACAGTCCTCGGCAGGCAGCACCATGAGAAACGGCTTCCCGATAATGTGCCAGACGTCGATATCTGACTTGGTGGCGAAGACTTCGGTTCCCGCACCCGTCTCAACCAGCGCAGTAAACGCCGACCCGCTTTTCCGGCGTCGAACCGAGATCACGACCCTCGGTCTGCCACCGACAGTCACCACCATACCGGCACGCAGTTTCCCGACCCGGATGGAGCGGTCAACAATTTTGTAAGACACTCGAAAGTGCTCTTCGATCATGGCAGCAACCAAGTCTTCCCGGCTCATCGGAATGCCTCGCTACATCCTAAGGCACAGAGACGTGTGCGTCCACCCCACAGTCGCCGAGCCGCGCGGGCAATTAGGCTATAGTTGGGAAATGTCGCACCGTACCTGGGCGCTCGTACTGGCGATCGTGGGCGCGGCCGCAGCCGCGGACCAAACCGTCACTCCCGCGGCCAATATCGAGTCCTTTGAAAAGGTGTGGACCACCGTCCGCGACAAGCACTGGGATCCCAAACTCGGCGGGCTGGACTGGCAGGCGGTACACGACGAATTGCGCCCCAAAGTGGAAGTCGCCAAGACGCCGGAAGCCGTCCGCGAAATCCTCAATGAGATGGTAGGACGCCTGAAGCAAACCCACTTCGGCATCTTCCCTGGCGATGTTTATCACGACCTCGATGCCTCCGACGAGAAGGACGCTACCGACGCCGATATCGGAATCGACCTGCGCATTCTGGACGGCCGCGCCATCGTCACAGATGTCTATCCCGGATCGCCGGCAGGCGCCGCCGGGATTAAGCCAGGGTGGGAAATCCTGCGCATCGCCGGCAGCGACGTCCCACCCGTCGTGGCCCGCATCCGCGATCAATTCAAAGATTCGAGCCTGCTTGATCTTCGCCTCAGCCGCGCCGTGCTCTCCCGCTTGCAGGGCAGCGCCGGGTCTGCCGTTTCGGTTGAGTTCCTGGATGGCGGGGATCGCCGGGTCGCCGTCGAGCTGCGGCGCGCGGCTACCCGCGGCAAGATAGCGCGCCTGGGAAATATGCCCGCGCAGGCCGCCTGGAGCGAATGGCGGCGTCTGCCGCAGGATGTCGGCTACGTGCGCTTCAATATTTTCTTTGACCCCGAGGGTCTTGCAAAAACCATGGAGGGGGCAATCAAGGGCTGTCGCGATTGCCGCGGTTTTGTGCTCGACCTGCGCGGAAATCCGGGCGGCATCGGAGGCCTCGCAATGGGCGTCGCAGGCTGGTTCACCGACCGCTCCGGGCTGCAGTTAGGCACCGAATATCTGCGCGGCATGACGCTCAAATTTGCCATCTTCCCGCGGCCGGAACCGTTCCGCGGCCCGCTTGCAATCCTGATCGATGGGTGCTCCGCATCGACCTCCGAAATTCTGGCGGGCGGTTTGAAAGATATCGGGCGCGCGCGCCTGTTCGGTACCCGCACCGCCGCCGCCGCCCTCCCATCCGTCATCGACCGGCTGCCTAATGGCGACGGCTTTCAATACGCCATCGCGAACTATATTTCCCAGGGCGGCAAACCGCTCGAAGGAATCGGCGCCATCCCCGATGAAGAGGCGCGCGCCACCCGCGAACAACTCCTCCGGGGCAAGGATGCCGCGCTCGACTCCGCGTTGTCCTGGATTCAGTTGTCCTGGAATCAGAAACAAAAGCCATGAGGTGCAACATGACGAATCGCAATTTCAGAATCGGCTTGGCGCTGGCCTTTACCGGCGTGCTGGCCTTCGCCGCCGACCTTCCCAAGGGGGACGCGCTGCTCGATAAGTACATCGAGGTCACCGGCGGCAAGGCCGCGTATGCCAAGATCCACAGCGACAGGACCACCGGCACCATGGAGTTCAAGGCGATGGGGATGAAAGGCAAAGTCACCACGTACGCCGCCGAGCCCGACAAAAAGTACTCCGAGGTCGTGCTTGAAGGGATCGGCAAAATGCAGGAAGGCGTAAGCGGTGGTGTGGCCTGGACCCTGTCCTCGATGCAGGGCCCCCATCTCAAAGAAGGTGACGAGAAGGCCGAGTCTCTACTGCAGGCGAAATTCAATTCCGATTTGAACTGGCGCGAGCAGTTCAAGAGCGCCGAGACGGTGGGCATGGAAACCGTGGAGGGCAAGGAATGCTACAAGGTCGTGCTCACACCCAAGACCGGAACTCCGAGCACGCGCTGGTTCGATAAGGACACCAATCTCCTCGTGAAACTCTCGATGACCGCGAAGAGTCCGATGGGCGAAGTGCAATCCGATTCCCTGATCAGCGACTATCGCAAGGAAGGCGAGGTTCTCATGCCGCACAAGGTCGTTTCCAAGGTCGCGACCATGGAGCTGGTGATGACCGTGGAATCCGTGCAGCACAATCCTGAAATACCGGCCGACCGCTTCGACGTCCCCGAGGAAGTCAAAGCGATGCTCAAAAAATGAGTCCGGCTAGCTCACGGCTTTCTGACGGAATTTCTTCAGACCAAGGAATAGGAGCGCCACGTCGATCACGGTCAGCGCGCCAATCACAACCAGCGTATTCATATGCGGCACCTGCGGCACCAGCGCCCCCCGCAAACCTTCGCTGGCATAGACCAGCGGATTAATCAGTACGGCCATGTGGAGAATCGGGAAGGATTCCAGCGCCTTCCACGGGTAGTACGCACAGCCGAACATCATCATCGGCGCCAGCACCAGGCTGAACATCAACCCGATCTGCGTCTGTCCGACGCTGCAGCCCAGCGCCAGCCCTCCGGTAGCGGAAAAGAGCGCCACCAGGAGCCCTACCAAAACGAACTCCAGCGGATGGCTGAAATCCAGCTTCACCCCGGATCCCATTAGCAGCCAGGCCGCCGGAATGACGACGAGGCCCGCGAACGTCGCCTGGATCACCCCCGCGACAATTTTTTGCACGGCCAGCCAGCCGATCTCAATAGGCGCCAGCAGGCGATCTTCAATTTCGCGCGTGAATTGGAACTCGGTAATCAGCGGCATCGCGACGGCCTGCACACCGGCCAGCACCATACTGATCGCCATCACGCCGGGAAGCAGCATACTCTTGTATGACTCTGGCATCATGCCGCTGGCGGTCATGACACGCCCGAAAACAAAGGTGAAGAGCAGCGGCTGCAGAAGGTTTTGCAGCAGCATCGGAAGCAGATTGCGGCGGGCGACTTGCCCGTCGCGCGAAAGCAGGGCAAAAAACGTTTTCCAGTTCAATCTCGCAAGCTCCTTCCGGTGTGATGGAGAAATAGGGTTTCCAGGCTGGGCTCCGCAATATGCACGTCGCGGAGTTCGAAACCCGCCGCCTGGGTGGCGTTGACGATGGGGCCGATCAGTTGCCCGCCGCGATCGGCATAAACATCCGCGCCGTCCGGGCTCGACCGTGCGGACCTCGTTGACTCCGCTGATTTTCTTGAGCTCCGCCAGCAGCCCGTCCGCGATGCGGTCGAAACGCAACCGCAGCAGGTATCCGCCCGGTATCGCCGCTTTCAGTTCCGCCGGCGTTCCCTGCGAAATGATGCGGCCATGGTCGATGATCGCCAGCCGCTCGCAAAGCGCGTCCGCCTCATCCATGTAATGCGTGGTGAGGACGATGGTCTTGCCGAGCCTGTTATAGTCGCGGATGATCTCCCATAAAAGCAGCCGCGTCTGTGGGTCGAGGCCCGCGCTCGGCTCGTCCAGAAACAGAACCTCGGGATCGTGCATCATCGCGCGTGCGATCACCATGCGCTGCATCATGCCGCCGGAAAAGGTGCGCACCATGTGCGTCGCGCGGTCGCTCAGCTTGAACTTTTCGAGCAGCTCGTCCGCCCGGCGTTCACGCTCCCGCGCGCTTTGCCCGAAGTAAGCGCCGTGGAAGGTGAGGATCTCCCGCGCCGTCAGTGCGAAGTCCAGGTTGGGACGCTGCGGCACTACCCCGATCAGCCGCTTTGCTTTGACCTGCTCGCGCCAGACATCGAATTCGCCGATGAATGCCCGTCCGCTGGTCGGCTCGGTGCGTGTCGTAAGAATGCCGATGGTGGTGGATTTCCCCGCCCCGTTGGGGCCCAGCAGCCCGAAGATCTCGCCTGCGCGGATCTCGAATGAGACGCTGTCCAGGGCCACAAGTTCGAACTTCTTCTTCGGCCCCGTGCGTTGCGGAGTGAACGAAAAGCCAGCGCCGCGTGCCGCCATCGGCGGCGGCGTATCGTATACCTTGCGCAAATTCTCCGTGCGGATTCCGATGGCCATCTCAGAGGCCCTCCAATGCTCTGCGAGTTCGTTCCAGTATCGCGCGAACCGGCTCCGGCCCGGCCCGCCGCGATGCCTGCATACTTTCCTTGAGCACGCCGGTCAGCGCGTGAAGCACCAACGTGGATTCCGGAGTCAGGAACTGTCCCCACTCTTCGTACTCTCCGGCCCGCTCCCAGATGCGTTGCACGGCGTCCGGAGCGCCAGCCACCTCCCGGCCGCCCGCTTCTGTCAGGGTATACGTCTTGCGCCCGCCTTCGGTGCGGCAGGTCACCAGCAGTTCGTCCTCGAGCTGCTGCAGCGTGGGATAGATGCTGCCCGCGCTCGCCTTGTACATGCCGCCGGAGCGCTCCGAGATTTCCTTCATCATCTGATATCCGTGCTTCGGACCGTCAGCCAGTAGCGAAAGGACCGCCAAGCGCAGTTCGCCCGACTCGAAAAACCTACCCCCGCGCCGCCCCTGCCCCCAACCAAAAGACCACGGCCGGTTGCCCGGAAAGGGAAACCACTCCTTGCTCATGATATATCGTACGATATATCAGAAAATATATCGAAGCAAGCAGAAACTCGATCAGCGAATCAGCTTTCGGTGAAGTTCCGCAAGCTTCGCCGCATCGAATTTCATGACCTTTCGGTCATAGGTCATCAAGCCATTGATCTCGCCCTCCACATCCGTGGTCTGGGTGTAAATGGCGGCGGCAAGGCCCTGTTTCACCAACGGCGCCAGTTTTTCGATCAGGCCCTCATACGCGGCCTGCAGTTGAACGCGGTCTTCGAATGTCTTGTAGCCCCAGTTACGTTTGTCCCACCACAGATGGCCCGCCAGCGGAAGCCCGAGACCGCCGAATTCGCCCAGCACGCTGACGCGATCCTTCATCGCCGGAAACATATCCGGCCCCGGGTAGCTGTGCATGTCTTTCAGGTCGCCCCAACCGCGGTCTTCCCATCCGCTCGGGCCATCGACCAGCCGGGACGGGTCGATCGATTTCACCATCTTCAGCACATCGTTGGTGGCGTGCTGTCCCCAGCCTTCGTTGATCGGCACCCATACGATGATGCTGGGCGAATTGGAATTGGCGGCCAGAATGGCCTTCAGTTCCCGCTCCCATCCGGCCGCCGCTTCGGCGGGGAACTGCACATCTTCGGGGGCGCCCTTCCGGACCCCGCTCGGCGGCGTGCGGGTCATCGCGGAAGGCATGTCCTGCCACACCAGGAAGCCGAGTTTGTCGCACCAGTAATACCAGCGCGCCGGTTCCACTTTGACGTGTTTGCGCGCCATGTTGAAACCCATCTTCTTGAGTGCCTCGATATCGGAGCGTAGTGCCTCGTCCGTGGGCGCGGTATACAATCCGTCGGGCCACCATCCCTGGTCCAGCGGACCGATCTGAAAGAGCGGCTGGTGATTCAGGAAGATCCGATTGTGACCTTCGGAATCCGCCCGGGCCTCGACGCTGCGCATGCCGAAGTAGCTCTTCACCGCGTCGCCGGATTTCAGCGCGATCTCCAGATCGTAGAGCGTCGGCGAATCCGGCGACCACAACTCGGTGACGCTCAGCGGAAGCCGGACTTCCGTGTTCGCCTTGCCGGAGATGCGTCCCACGCTGCGGCCGTGGAGTTTCGCGATTGCGGTGAAATCGGCCGCCGCAGCCCGCGTGGACCATGAGGCGCAACTGGTGCGCGTCGATGTCCGGCGTCATCGCAATCCCTTGGATGTAGACCGCGGGCACGGGTTCGAGCCACACCGTTTGCCAGATGCCCGAAACCGCCGTGTACCAGATGCTATTGGGGTTGAGCACCTGCTTGCCGCGCGGCTGCAGCGCGGAATCGGTGGGGTCCCAAACAGCAACCGTGAGTTCCTGCGCTGCGCCCGGTTTCAACGCGTCTGTGATATCGAGCGTAAACGGGTCGTAGCCGCCCTCGTGGGTCCCAGCAGGTTTGCCGTTGACGAATACCTCGGCGCGCCAATCCACCGCGCCGAAATGAAGCAGCAGGCGCGAACCCTTCGCCGGCGTGGCAGTGAAACTCCGGCTGTACCAGAGCCGTTGATCCGGAGTCAGCGGCCGCTTGACGCCCGAAAGCGCCGATTCCACCGCGAACGGCACCAGCAGCTTGCCTTCGAATTGCGTCGGCCGGCCCTCGCCCTTGGGGCGGATCGCATAGTCCCACAGACCATTGAGATTCGTCCACTTGGGGCGCTCGAGTTGAGGGCGCGGATAATCGGGCAGCGCGTGATCGGCCGTGACTTTGTTCGTCCATGGCGTGGTAAGAGGGGAGTCAGCGGGCTTCCAGTCCGCGGCAGGTAGGCAAGTGGAGGCACACACCAGCGCCGCCGCCGTATAAATACGCATATAGGGATTGTGACACCTAGGAAAAACTATTGCGTGCCGCGATCACTCGCGGAATCCCGGCCAGATCGGGAATCACCTGCGAAGACGACCAGTCCGCCAGTAAAGCCTGCACGTGCTCCAGGCTGGTGAAACCGAGTTCCATGATCAGCCAGCCGCCCGGACGCAACACGCGCGGCGCATCCGCCACGATGCGGTCGTACAGTTCGAATCCCGTCTTCCCGCCGAAAAGTGCCACATGGGGCTCAAAGTCGCGGACCTCGCGCTGCAAGCCGTCGCGGTGCGCCAGGGGAACATAGGGTGGGTTGGAGACGATCAAATCCATCGACGCAGGCGCGATCGCTTCCATCAGGTCGCAGACCGCGAAGTGTACTTCGGCATTCAGGCGCGCGGCGTTCCCGGCCGCAACCGCCGCAGCCGCCGGAGAAATCTCCGTGCCCCAGGCCTCCGCCCCTAATTCCAGCCGCAGCGTAATCGCCAGCGCGCCGGAGCCAGTGCCGATATCGAGAACGCGGCCGGCTCCGCGAGCCAGCGCGAGCGCGGCTTCCACCACATGCTCCGTTTCCGGCCGCGGAATCAAAACCTCCGGGCCCACGTGAAACTCGCGGCCATAAAACTCCTGGCGCTTGGTGATGTATTGTGTCGGCTTGCCCCCCAGCCGCTCGTGAAGGTATCGCCCGTAGTGCAGCCACTCCACTTCCCGAAGTTCCTGCTCCGGATGCGCGTAAAAATATTCGCGCGTCACCCGCATCGCGTGCCCGAGCAGAACTTCCGCGGTCAACCGGGGAACGCCGATTCCGGCATCCTCCAGCAGTTGCGTCCCTTGGCGCAACGCGGTGTGGACGGTCATAAAAAGAGGGCCGGCGGGTCTAGCTGACCGAGCCTTTTTCGGCCTGCTGCTTCAGCTTCTCCGCCTGGTAGAACTCGGTGAGGGCGTCGACGATTGCATCCATCTTGCCTTCCATCACGAAATCCAGCTGGTGCAGCGTGAGCCCGATGCGATGGTCGCTCACGCGATTTTGCGGGAAGTTGTAAGTGCGGATCTTCTCGCTCCGGTCGCCCGAGCCCACCATCGTGCGGCGCTCCGCGCCCAGCGCGGCCTGCTGCTTCTCCAACTCCAATTCGTAGAGCCGCGATCGCAACACGCGCTCCGCCTTCGCCCGGTTCTTGATCTGCGATTTCTCGTCCTGGCAGGAGACCACCAGGCCGGTGGGAAGGTGCGTGATGCGCACCGCCGAATATGTGGTGTTGACGCTCTGCCCGCCGGGTCCCGAAGAACAGAAGGTATCCACGCGAATATCCTTAGCCTCGATCCGGACTTCCACCTCGTCCGCCTCGGGAAGAATCGCGACCGTGATCGCCGACGTGTGCACCCGCCCCTGTTGCTCCGTCACCGGCACGCGCTGTACCCGGTGTACTCCGCTTTCGTACTTCAGCTTGGCGTAAACCTTGCTGCCGCTGACCAGCGCGATGACTTCTTTCAACCCGCCGACACTCGATTCACTGCTCGAGGTCACTTCCATCTTCCAGTTCTGGGCCTCCGCGAAGCGCGAATACATGCGGAAGATCTCGGCAGCGAACAACGTGGCTTCATCTCCGCCGGTTCCCGCGCGGATTTCGAGCACGACGTTCTTATCGTCATTGGGATCTTTGGGCAGCAGCAAAATCCGCAGCTCTTCTTCGATGCGCAGCCGCTCGGGCTCCAGTTGGGCGATCTCCAACTCGGCCATTTCCTTCAGTTCCGGATCCTGCTCCTGCAGCATCGGGCGCGCCTGGGCCAGGCCGTCGTCGACCTTCTTCCACTCGCGATATTTGGCCGCGATATCGGAAAGTTCACTTTGCGCTTTGGCGACCTTGCGGTACTGGTCCGCGTCGCTGATCACGGCCGGATCGGCCATTTGTTGAGTCAGCTCGTCGAAACGCTTCTCGAGCTGATCGAGCTTCTGAGCGAATTGCATGGAGAATTAGGCGATTACCAACTGGCCGCCCTGCTGCTCTTCCAGCGCCATGGCGCCTTCCAAAGCGCGGATCGCGACCGCGGTCTGATCATCGGCCGGCGGCTTGGTCGTGATGCGCTGCAACCAGAGTCCCGGTGCCGTCATAGTGGAAAGTACCGAGCCGCGGCGCTTGGCAGCAAAGCGAATCAATTCGTAGCTGACGCCGGCGATTACCGGCAATAGCGCGATGCGGGATAGGAACTTGGCCAGAAAACCATCGAATGGAATGAACGTGTAGAACACGATAGAAACGATGATGACGACGAAGAGGAAACTGGTGCCGCAGCGCGGATGCCAGGTAACGAACTGCTGGGCGTTCCCCACGTTCACGGGTTTGCCGGATTCGAAGTTGAAAACCACCTTGTGCTCCGCCCCGTGATATTCGAACACCCGCCGTATGTCTTTCATCAACGACAAACCGTACATGAAGACCAGAAAAACCAGCATGCGGATTACGCCATCGGTGAGATTGAATGGAATACGGCCGCTCAGCGCCGGATAAATACCCTTCAGCCAGGTGGCCAGGTACAAGGGAATGAACTTGTACATGAAAATGAACATGCCCAGCGAAAGCACCAGGTTCGCACCCAGTACCCAACTGGGAACTTCCTTGCTCTCTTTCCCCTTCTTTTTCTCGTCCTGTTTCACATCGTCCAGCGACACGTCGGCGGAAAACTTGAGCGCCTTCATGCCCAGGGACATCGCCTGAAACAACGTGCCGACGCCGCGAAAAATCGGGTACTTGAAGATCTTGTAGGTGTCGGAGATCCTGGGGAGCGGCTGCTGCTCCGTCACGATTTCTCCATTCGCCTTCCGTACCGCCACGCAGTAGCTGTGCGGCGCCCGCATCATCACGCCTTCCATTACGGCTTGGCCGCCCACCAGCGTGGTTTCTTCGCCGGTTTCCAGAATCGGCATCAGTTGGGTATGGGTGAAAAGACGAAAATACGTGCGTAAAGACACAGGACCTCTCAGTACTCTTACTTATTATACAGCGCTCACCTATTCAGATGTTTCGGCTGGGGGCAGGGTTCCAGAATGTACTAGGACTCATTCACTACGCCCGCCGACGATCTCCGCCAACGCCGCCGAAAGTTCCGCAAACTGGAATCGCGCCCCGGCGGCCTGCGCGGCAGCGGGAACCACTCGCTGGCTGGCGAGCAGGATCTCTGCCATCTCGCCGAAAAGCAGTTTGATGCCGAAGGCTGGGATCGGGAAGATCGCCGGACGGTGGAGTGCCTTCGCCAATTCCCGCGTGAAATCGGCGTTGCGAACGGGATTCGGCGCCACCCCGTTCAGCACCCCGCGCACCGGAGCTTCCACCGCGAGCTGAAATAATGCCGCGAGATCCGCCAGATGAATCCAGGACATCCACTGTTCACCGTCGCCCAGCCTGCCGCCTACACCCATCCGAAACGGCGGCAGCATCTGCTTCAGCGCGCCGCCGCGCGCGTCCAGCACGATGCCGGTGCGGATGCTTACTACCCGAATTCCGAAGGCTTCGGCGGTCTGCGCCTCGTGCTCCCAGGCGACGCAGACTTCCGGCAGAAAGCCGCCGCCGGGAGCGGAACTCTCGCTCAAAACCTCGTCGCCCCGCGACCCGTAATATCCGATTGCCGACGCGCATACCAGCGCCTTCGGCTTATTGCGTAGCGTGACTAGTCGCTCCACAAGATTGCGCGTGCCGGTGACGCGGCTCTCGCGTATGCGCTGCTTCACCGCTCCGCTCCAGCGCTGCGCTACGGGTTCCCCGGCCAGATGCACCACCACATCCGCATTGCGGACGCTCTCTTCCGGCGGCATACCCACAATCGGGTCCCAGGCGGAAATGCTAACCCCGGGCGGGAGGTTCGTGCCGGTATGCCGGCTCAGCACGTGCAGCCGGTGCCCGGCCATCGAAAAGTTCTTCAGAAGACGCCGGCCAATCAGGCCAGAAGCTCCTGTCAGCGTGATGTTCACGAGGTCAGCTCTTTTCCGGTGCTCTCCAGATATTGGATCTCCCGCACATACGCGTGCACGTCGGTCTTCCGTTCCATGCCCGCACGCACCATCGACCGGATGGTCCCATAAATCGGCCGTTCCGGCCACGGTCGATCGTGCAGTCCGAAGCACCAAAGGATGTTAGTGTACGTATTCGGATCGTCCCCATCCAGTGCGTAACGGGCGTGCAGCCAGATCATCGTGCCATGGGCCTCCTCCGCGCTGGCCGACCATTCCAGGATTTTCTTCCCCCAGTACATTCGGTAGTAGCCATGGATTTTGCCGCGGAGAATCAACTCCTTCTGCGTGGCATTCCAAAGGTCGTCATGCGTCGCGGCAGCCTCGAACTGCTCGCGGGAATACAACGGATCGCGTACATCGGTGCGATGCTCCACGATCGTCTTACGCGCCCAATCAGGAAGCGCCTCGAGGGAATCGAGCCGCGGCGAGTAGCGTGCGAAATTGTGCGCCAGCTCCCGCCGCACAATCAGTTCCTCTAGAAATTCGGAGGCAATCAGCTTATGCGCGGCGGCGTGCTCCCGCACCGCCAATGCCACCTCCAACGCGCCGATATGTCCGTAGTGAAGGTACGGGCTAAGATCGCTGGTCGCGTGCAGGGACGGTTCGTTCTTCTCCCGCGCATAACGGCGCAGACGGTCGCGAAGGAAACGTTGCAGGCAATCTTCCGCCGCCGCCCGTCCTCCTCGAAACGTGGTCGAGGGCGCTACCGAGTGATCGATCTCGCACTCGGCAACCAGCGCGGCGACATCCTTCAAGCCGACTTCCGTGTGCAGCTCTTCGAACCTCTCCCGTGAACGATGGCGAAGTTCAATCGCTGGAACCGCCTTCAAATACTTCGGCAGGAGCCGATCGATTCTGGGACGAATCGAGTACGCCGCGTAGCTGCGCTGCGGGATGGCGGTCATCGGGATCACGCAGCTCCCGTCCACCGCCTCCAGGCGCAGATCGAGCGCTGGCGTGGCGCGCAGGCAATCGTCCGTCACCACCAGGGCCGCTTCGCCGAATCACGGCATCCCGCAGCGCGTCGCGGGTGGTCTTGCGTCGCGGCAGCTGAAAGATGTACGGAATGCCGAGCTTGCGCAATTGGGCTTGAAACTGGGGCACGCCTTCCAGCACGAACGTGTGAAAACGATCGCACGCCGTAGGGTAGGCGCAGGAGAGCCGCTCAAATGCCACCAGCGGAAGGTCTAACCGGTTGGCTGTATCGGCGGCGTGCGATAGCGCATGGTTGGCCTCCACCCGCCGGTTCCAGCGGCACCAATACAACACGTAGCGCCCACCTTGGCGGATAGGCCCGTCGTTGAGAAGGCGCACGCGTTCGTCCATCAGCCATTGGACTACGCCTTGCACCCGGCAGGTACAATAAAAATGAATGAGGGCTTGGAACCGCGCGAAACTGCTGTGGGGCTATCTCACGCGACGGGCTAAGCTCAACGCGCTGCCCGTGGAATATATCGTCGAAACCACGGCTAAGTGCAATCTTTACTGCCCGATGTGCCCGAGAGAGACCCACCCGCAACCGAAAGCGGATATGTCCGAGGAAGTCTTCGGGCGTTTGGTCGGCGAGGCCGGAAGCACTGCCGAGCACATGATGTTGATCGGGCTCGGCGAGCCATTCATGGACCCGAAGATCTTCGAACGCATCGAGTACTGCCATCGCCACAGCATCAGCACCTTGCTTTCGACCAACGGCACCTTCCTGGACGAGCGCTATGCGGCCAAGGTTCTGGATTCGCCTCTGGAACAAATTACGCTGAGCTTCGACGGCTTCAAAAAGGAGACCTTCGAGTTCTATCGCAAAGGCGCCAAATTCGAACGGGTCCGCGACAACTTCGTTCGCTTCTCGCGCATGAAACACGCCCGGTCATCCAAACTGCAGATCGTGGTGCAGATGGTGAAGATGGAAGGCAACGCCAGTGAAGTGGACGATTTCCTGCGCTTTTGGGGAGAGATCCCGGGCGTTGACCAGTTGCGCATCAAAGAGGACGAAACCAACCTGATGCGCCCCACCGCCGGACACGTGGCCGCCGATTGGAAATATCCCTGCCACTACCTGTGGCGCGGACCCATGTACGTCAAACAGAATGGCGACGTCTACCCGTGCTGCCAGAGCTACATGTTGGATGGCCAACCCGTCGGCACCATCGGAGCCCAACCGCTTACCCAGATCTGGGATTGCGAGCCAATGCAGCAAATGCGCCGCTTACACATCGCCGGCCGCGGCGGAGAGGTCGACATCTGCTCGCGCTGCTGCACCACCATCCCGCATCCGCTGCTGGTGACTGGAAGCCTGCTCCTGCACGGCCGCAGCGTGCGCCGCCTGATACCGCTGGTAGAGCGCCTGACCTATCTGTCGAAGTTGCCCGGCAAGCTGCTGCGTCCGCCCAAGCGCACATCGTGAGGCTTGTACGCCGCCCTACTCGTGAAGTTTTTCACTGACCGTTACCGGCGCACGTAAACGGAAACGGATGCGGAGTTCGGTTGGCAAGGTGGCCGCTCTGCCGCGAGTCGCCATCACGCCGCCGGCGCCTGCCGCGCCACCGACTCCCGCGCCAATCGCTGCGCCTTTTCCTCCGCCCGCAACCGCGCCGATGATCGCACCCAGCGCCGCGCCGCCGCCCACTTTCGCCACGTCCTCGTTGTGCGACGAATCCGCGCGACGCTCGAAAGCGTCCGTCTGCAGTGCGACATTCTGGCCATCGGAAAGCCGCAGCCGGACAATCTCCACTTCCAGCGAAGATACTCCCCGCACCCGGCCGCCGCGATCGCTGGAAACCACGCGCCCTTCCACCCGCGCGCCACGCTCGGCGATCACAAAGCCATCCACGACAAGCTCTTTATCAAGCGTTGCCATGAACGCATCACCAGGCAGATTCCGCTCTGCCGAGAGTCCGTCCACAAGGCGCACCGGGATCAGTGTCCCGGCGTTCAGCGTAACCTTGTGTGGCTCCGGAGGAGCGGGGGGCGGCGGCGGAGTCACATGCTCCGGCTCGGGGCGCGCGGGTGGATCTGGCTGCGGCGCCGGCGTGGATTCCACAGGCGGCGGCGCAACAACCGGGACGGAGGGCGGCTCCGCCGGACGGCCCTGGGCCAGCACCGGCGGCTCGCCTTTGGGCGTTGCCGTACTCTGCCCCGAACTTCTACGGCTGGGCCTGGCCGTTTCCCTCGCCACCTTCGGCGTCGTGAAAGGGGACGGGTGGGTGGGCTCGTCCACGGTCCGGGCGGGTGGTTCGGCCGGCGCGCTCGCCGGCGGTTCCACCGCGGGTGGCACGGCCGCCGCCGGGGGCGCGGTGGCGGGCAAAGATGGCGGTGCCGGCAGCTCAGCGGTCAGGGGAGCCGCTGGACGTTGAGAAACCCTCATGATCACCGCGCCGCCCACTGCTCCGGCGGCAATTAGAAGAATAATATGCAGCGGTTTCATGGCTTTTCCTCGTATATCCCCACTGACGGCAGACGCGGTAGCCCGGTTTCGTGGAAGCGGCAACAGTTGTGTTCTAAAATTGAATGAGATCCCGAATGGAAGTATTCCCCAAACAATTCTCAATCGGTCCCGTGACCATCGCCCCGGCCACCGTGCTCGCTCCCATGGCGGGAGTCACCGACACCGTGTTCCGCCGCTTCATTCGCAACCTCGGCGGCTGCGGGCTCATCATGACCGAATTCACCAGCTCGCACGGCGTCAGTGCCGCGCTGAAAGCCAAAAAGCCCAACAAGACGCTGAAGCGCTATCTGAATTTCGACCCCGACGAGCATCCCATCTCCGCCCAGCTCTTCGGCGCCGATCCCGCCGTCATGGCCGATGCCGCGCGCGTCTGCCAGGATCTCGGCTTCGACATTCTCGATCTCAATTTCGGCTGCCCGGTCAATAAGGTCGTCAAGTGCAACGGCGGTTCCGGCCTCCTGCGAGACCTGCCCCTGGTCGAAAAGCTGCTGCGCTCCGTACGGAGCGCGATCACCATCCCGTTCACCATGAAGTTCCGCGCGGGCTGGAACGATGAGCAACTGGTCGCCGTCCCGATGGCGAAGCTCGCCGAGGATTGCGGCCTGCAGGCCATCGCGCTGCACCCGCGGACTCGCGAGCAGGGCTACGCCGGCAAGGCCGATTGGTCGCGCATCGCCGAAATCAAAGCCGCCGTCAAAATCCCCGTGATCGGCAACGGCGACATCCTCACCCCGGAGGACGCCCTCCGCATGGTCCGCGAAACCAACTGCGACGCCGTGATGATCGGCCGCGGCGCCAGTTCGAATCCCTGGATCTTCCGCCAGATCCAGCAGTACCTCGCCACCGGCCGCTATGACGAGCCCACCCATGAGGATCGCTACCAGTTGATGCGCCAGTATTACGACATGCTGATCGCCCGCCGCGAAGACGATGCCGTGGGAAAAATGAAACAATTCGCCACGTACTTTACTCATGGGGTCCGCCACGGCTCCCAGCTTCGCGTTACTATTTATCAGGCGCACGAAGCTGCCGCCATACTCGAGCTGGTCGATAAGTTCTTTCATTCGGAACCGGTGCTCACCCGGTGAAAAAAGTCCAGCTGATCACCGATGGCGCCTGCCTCGGTAATCCCGGTCCCGGTGGTTGGGCCGCAATCCTCCGCTTTCAGGAGCAGAAAAAAGAACTGTGGGGCTGCGAAAAGCAGACCACCAACAATCGTATGGAACTGACCGCCGCCATCGAAGGCCTGCGTGCGCTGCGTGAGCAGTGCGAGGTCGAAGTGGTGACCGATTCCGAATACGTCATGAAGGGCATCACCAACTGGATTCACGGTTGGAAGAAAAAAGGCTGGGTAACGGCGGCTAAAAAGCCCGTGATTAATCAGGACCTGTGGAAGGCCCTCGATGAACAGGTGGAACGGCACAAAGCCACCTGGACCTGGACCAAGGGACATGCGAGTCATGCGGACAACAATCGTTGCGACGAACTTGCTACGCGTGCGGCACGGGAACAATCCAGAAGTTGATCCTCTGGAGTTGAAATGGACGCGCTAACGCTTCACCGCCTGCACTTTGCTTTCACAGTCACCTTCCACTATCTGTTCCCGCAGCTGACCATGGGTCTGGCGCTGCTGATCGTGGTGCTGAAGACCATGGCGCTGCGCACCGGCAACGAGCATTACGATCAGGCCGCGCGCTTCTGGGCGAAGATCTTCGCCATCAATTTCGCCATGGGCGTGGTCACCGGCATCCCCATGGAATTTCAGTTCGGCACCAACTGGTCGCGCTTCTCCAAAGCCGCCGGCGGCGTCATCGGGCAGACGCTGGCCATGGAAGGCGTCTTCTCCTTCTTCCTGGAATCCAGCTTCCTCGGCCTCTTCCTCTTCGGCGAGAAGCGGCTCGGCCCCAAGGCGCACTGGTTCGCGGCCTTCCTGGTCTTCGCTCGGCTCCTGGCTCTCCGGATTCTTCATCATCGCCACCGACGCCTGGATGCAGCATCCCGTCGGCTACCGCATCGGCCCGAGCGGCGAAATCGTGCTCACCAGCTTCTGGCGGCATCTTCACCAATCCCTGGGCTCTTCTGGCAGTACCTGCACAACATGATCGGCGCCGTGGTCACCGGCAGCTTCGTCATGGCCGCCGTCGGCGCGTTTTACCTGCTCTCCGGCGCGCATGAGGAGTACGGCCGCACGTTCGTGCGCGTCGGCGTCATCGCCGGCGCGATCGCGACCTTCTTGATGGTCTTCCCCACCGGCGATGGGCAGGGCAAGAACATCGCCTTCCATCAGCCCGCCACGCTGGCCGCCATGGAAGGCCTGTTCGAGACCGCAGACGGCGCGCCGCTCGCCATTCTCGGCCAGCCCGATCATCGAAAACCAGCCGGCTCGACAATCCGCTGGTCGTCCCCAACGCGCTCAGCTTCCTGACCTATCGGCGCTGGAACGCGGAAGTGCGAGGGCTGAATGCGTTTCCGCGCGACCGCCTGGCCGGACAACATCCCGCTGCTCTATTACAGCTATCACATCATGGTCGGGCTGGGAACGATCTTCATCGGCGTCATGGCGCTCGCCGCCTTCGCTGCTGTGGCGCGGCAGGCTCTACCATCACCGCCCGATGCTCTGGATGCTGATGCTGATGTTGCCCTTCCCCTACATCGCCACCACCGCCGGCTGGATCACCGCGGAGATCGGCCGCCAGCCGTGGCTGATCTATGGCCTGATGCGCACCGCCGCACGGCTTTTCGCCGCACGTTTCCGCCGGCAACGCGCTGTTCACCCTGATCGGCTTCATGGGAATGTACACGGTCCTCGGCGATCCTGTTCCTGTTCCTGGTATCGCGCGAGATCGAGGCACGGGCCGGAACTCGGCTGAGCACGGCCTGATATGGAAACCACTCTGGTTTTGTCTGGTCGCCGTCATGATCGCCGCCTACGTGGTGCTCGATGGCTTCGACCTCGGCGCCGGCATCGTCCATCTGCTCGTGGCGCGCACCGATGCCGAGCGCCGCCCGGTGCTGCGCTCCATCGGCCCGGTGTGGGACGGCAACGAAGTCTGGCTGCTGGCCGCCGGCGGCACGCTCTACTTCGCCTTCCCCGCGCTCTACGCGTCCAGCTTCAGCGGCTTCTATCTGCCGCTGATGATCGTGCTCTGGCTGCTGATTCTGCGCGGCATCTCCATCGAATTCCGCAACCACATCGAGAGCCTGGTCTGGCATCCGCTCTGGGACGCCGTCTTCGCCGGCTCCAGCGCGCTGCTCGCCATCTTCTTCGGCGCGGCGCTGGGCAATGTGGTGCGCGGCGTTCCCCTGGACGCCGCCGGCTATTTTTTCCTCCCGCTGTGGACCGATTTCCGGCCGGCAAAGACGTCGGCATTCTGGATTGGTACACCATCCTCATCGCGGTCGCCGCTTTGCTCGCGCTCACCGTTCACGGCGCGCTCTGGCTCGCGCTGAAAACCGAAGGCCCGGTCGAACTCCGCGCCCGCGCTCTGGCATCACGCGCCTGGTGGGGAGTCCTCGCCCGCCGTTATCGTGATTACCCTGGTCAGCTTCCGCATTCAACCCCACCTGCAGGAGAGTTTTAGCGCGCGTCCGTGGTCCTACGTCTTCCCGCTGCTTGCGTTGGTCGGGCTGGTCGGCTTGAAGATGATGAATGCCGCCGGCCGTGCCATCGATGCTTTCGTGGCTTCCTGCCTCTTCATCGTCGGGCATGCTGACCAGCGTGGCCGCCGGCCTCTATCCCTGGGTCCTCCCCGCTAGTTCGGATCCCGCGCGATCGCTAACCATAATCAATTCGGCCGCCCCCGCTTACGGCCTCCAAATCGGATTGATGTGGTTTATTCCAGGGATGTTGCTGACGACCGGCTATTTCTTCTACACGTATCGCAGTTTCGCGGGGAAGGTCCGATAGGCCTTCCCTTTACATAATCTTACACAGCGCCTTTTAGGTTCTGGAACTCTTGTTGAGCTAACATGGATAGTTCAGTACCCTCATGTCGGCCCTACCCAGTTCGCCCCGGACATCGGCAGCACCCACCACCATCGTGGCGGTGGCGCGTCCGCAGGAACCACAGGGTCCGCCACGCTGGCCAATCTTCATCTTCCTCGGAGTCTTGTTAGCCGGGGCGGCGTGGTTTTTTCGCCCCCAACCCCAGGCCAGGAACACAGCGGCGCCCGTCATTCCCACCGCCCGCGTCTATCGCGGCGTGATCGATCCCACCCGGCGAGTCGCCGGCTCGATCAGCGCCGGACGTTTCGCCAACGTCGCCGCTCCCGTATTGCAGGCGCCCGATCAAGGTAGGGGACTGACGCTGACTTACCTCGCCGAATCCGGCATGCGCGTGAAGAAGGGCCAGCGAATCGCCGAGATCGACGCGCAGGATATCAAAGATCATCTCGACGACGTAAACGCCAACCTCGCCCAGGCCCAACTCGACATCAAGCGCCGCAAGGCGCAACTGCTGGCGCAGATGGAAAATCTCAAGCAGGGCCTGCGCGTCGCCAAGGCCACCCTCGACAAGGCCAAACAGAACGCCCGTGCCATCCCTGTAACCAACACCATCAACCAGGAGAATCTGCGGCTCGCGGTGGAAGAGTATCAGGCCGCCTACGACGAAGCAGTCAAACAGCTGCCACTCACCGAGGAACGGCAGCTCGCTGACCTGAAGCTCTACGAACTCAGCTACGAATACGACCTGCGCCACCGCGACCGCCACCTGGCGGATTTCCGGCGCTGTACCGTCGCAAGCCCCCATGGATGGCATGGTCGTCATGCAGACCACTTACCGCGGCGGCGAAATGAACCAGATCAAGGTCGGCGATCGCCTTGCTCCCGGTCAGCCTTTCATGGCGGTCGTAGACCCCAACAGCATGCAATTGGATGCCATGATGAGCCAGTCCGAAAGCGAAATGGTCCGCCTCGGACAACCAGCGACGGTGCACTTCGATGCCTTCCCCGATATCGTGGTCCAGGGCCGCGTGAAAGCGGTAGGCGCTTTCGCAATGGGCGGCCGTCGCGCTCAATTACTACGTGCGCCGGATCCCGGTGCGCGTCAAGCTGGAAAGCTCCGACTCGCGCGTCATTCCAGATCTCTCGGCGAGCGCGGACGTGCATACCGGCAAACCGTCAAACGGCCTGATCGTGCCTCGCGAAGCCCTCAGTGAGGCCGAGGGCAAGACCATCGTGTACGTGAAGCAAGGCGATACGTTCCAGGCCCACGAGGTCGAAATCTCCACCGCCACCAACACGCAAGTCGCCCTGATTTCAGGCATCGAGGAAGGCCAGGAAGTCGCCCTGCAGCCTCCGTATCCCGTGATTCACTAGCCCGCCGCCCCGGCAGCCTTCGCCTTCGCTTTCGCCTTCTTGCGCCCCGGCAGGCGGGAGTTTGCCAAATATCCCGTCCACCACTTCTCCCGCTCCGGCGCATCGAATGTCTCCGTCCAATGCAAACGGAACTCCTGAGCCTTTTCCTCGGCCCGCGCCCGCAGGAACCTGCGCACCTTTTGCACCGTGCGAGAGTCCAGCAGCCCTTCCGCCGCGACAGCGTCATTCACGTCA
The DNA here is from genome assembly GCA_963811575.1 of uncultured Solibacteraceae bacterium. Taxonomy (GTDB): domain Bacteria; phylum Acidobacteriota; class Terriglobia; order Bryobacterales; family Bryobacteraceae; genus Solibacter. The sequence goes on from CAWERY010000002.1 coordinate 68,676, forward strand.
CCGAGCGCGTCCTGCACATCCTTGAGCGCATCCAGGCGTTCCTCGAGCCCCGGACCGTAGCACCCTCGAAAAAGTTCGAGCGTATATCGCAGCCGCTTCGACGCCAATCGCATGCGGTGGAGTTCCTTCGGCTTGTGCTTCTTGGCCAGAAACCCACGCACTTCTTCGAAGTAACCCGCCACTAACCCGGGCAGGATGCTTCGGGCATTGGCCGCTACCGAACTTTGTTCCTCCCAGTGGAGCTTGCTGGTTGCCATTTATAATCCCAATTGCGCTTTCCATTTGCGCGAAACCGCACTCCCCTTCCAACGCCGCAATTCCTCCAACAACTCGCGCTCCGACTTGCCGCGCTCCAGTTCCAGGCGCCGGATTACCGCCGACCCCGGCGGAAGACCCGCCTTCCCCAGCAATTCGATCGCAACATCCAGATCGCGGACCCTCCCGCACGCGTCCATCAGGTCCGAGAGCCGCCGCCGCATTTTCTTCCACGAGTGCCCGGGATAAAATTGCGCGAATGTCTGCAGGCATCGCCGTAGCCGCCGGATCGCTACACGCAAATCGTGGACCGCATCGGCGTCACCCGCGCGCGCGGCGCGATTAATTTGAAACGCTAGCCTGCGCAACAAAATCGCAGTCTGTTTCTCCACATACTCCCGCATGCCTACTCCTTGGACTTCACCACCGACATCGGCCGGTTGTAAATCTGCTGGAACACCTCGCCTGCCCGCTCGGCGGCCCACTGCTCCAGGTCGATATCGCTATTGGACTGCACGTACAGCACCACTTCACCATCGCGCAGCCGGCAATCCACCCCACGGATCCGGTGGTCCCGGCTCCGATTGAGGTTATACGCCAGCCGCAGGATCGGAATCATCAGCAGCAGCATGCGCCGCTCCTCCGCCGAAAGCGCCTGATATATCCCGTGCACGGCACTGGGCAGGGATTTGCGATGGTAGCGGCAAAGCGCCGCGATCAGGAATCGCTCGCGATCCGTGAAGCCCGCCATATCCGAATTCGAAACCACGTAGTACGAATGCTTATGATGGCTTACCGAACTCACGTAGTGGCCCACATCCAGCAGGTATGCCGCCGCCTCCAAAAGCTTTCCGCACCCCGGGGGCAGATGATGCAGCGGCTGTAAGGCGCCGAATAGCAGCTTGGATAGATCCGCCACCTTGCGCGCATGCTCCAGCGATACCCCGTAGCGGCGTCCCAGGTCTTCCACCTCGCGCCGTTGGTCGCGAGCCAGGCGCGAAAGCTCGGCGCCCACATTGCGCGCCGCCAGGTCTGCAATGATGCCGTCCCGTACGCCCGCGCGCGAATAGTAGAACGCCGGCAAGTGAAACTCCTGCAGGAACTCCAGGAGCACCGCCACACCCGGCACGATGATCTCCGCGCGCCTCGGGCCAATACCCGTCACCTTGCGTCGCGCCGTCAGTCCCAACTCCGAGATCTTTCCGTAGAGCCTTCTGACCTGCGCCGTCGTAACCCGGAGCCGGTCCACCTCGTCCCGCTTCGAACGCGGCGCCCGCGCCACCGCACTGGCCACCGCCGATGCCGTCGCGGATGTCGCAATCACGCGGTCCCAGCCGGAATGTCCGAGCCGCCGCACCGCCGTATCCAGCTTGGCCTGAATGTACTCCCGCATCTGGTGCAATTGCCTGCCGCCCGGCGGGTCGTCTTTCAAAAAACTCTCCCGCAGCCTCACCGCGCCTAACGGCTTGGAATACGCTTCGATCAGCCGTCCCCGGTCCGCCGCGATAATCTCCGCGCTGCCGCCGCCTATGTCGATGATCAGTACCCGCTTGTCCTGCTGCGGCCAATTGCTCTCCACCCCAAGATGAATCAGGCGCGCTTCTTCCCTGCCCGAAATGATTTCGACAGAGGCTCCCGCCGCTTCGGAAGCGCGCGCCAGAAATTCGCGTTGATTGCGCGTATCGCGAATCGCACTCGTGGCCACCGCGCGCACGCCCACCACCTCCACCTTGCGGTAGAGCTCCGCCATCCGCGCCAGCACCGTGCAAGTCGCCTTGATGTATTCTTCCGTGACCGCGCCGGTGCGGAAAACGCTCTCTCCCAGCCGCGTCACCTCCCGGTCGGACGCCAGAATGCGCGTCGGCAGTCCCGAAACTACTTCGGCCGCTTCCATGCGGATAGAATTACTGCCGATATCGATGGCTGCGTAGCGAGGCACCTCTCCATGCTAATCGAGAACGCCGCCGCCAGATCAGAAGATCGTCCCTTTCCGCCGCCTCATATTTTGCCGCCTTCCCAGGCCGCTTCGGATACCATGTAGAAAGTTCGATATGCAGATCTATCTCTTGCGGCACGGCATCGCCGAGGACGCCCGCTCCGGGCAGGCAGACTCGGAACGCGCGCTCACCGACGATGGACGCGACAAACTGCGCCGCGTTCTGAAGCGCGCCCGCTCCGCCGATCTCGATCCGGCCGTAATCCTCTCCAGCCCCTACCGCCGCGCCGTGGAAACCGCCACCGTCGCCGCCGAAGTGCTCGGCTACAAAGACGCCATCGTACGCACCAAGGCGCTCACCCCGGAGGCCTCTCCCTTCGATACCTGGGAAGAGATTCGAAGCCGCAAGGACGAACCCTCGATTCTGCTCGCCAGCCACGAACCCCTCATGAGCTCGCTCGTCGCGTTTCTCCTCGATAGCCCGGCCATGATGGTCGATATGAAGAAGGCCGCGCTGGTGCGCATCGATTGCGACCGCGCCGGCCCCAAACCCCGCGGCATTCTTAAGTGGATGCTCACGGCCGGAGTCTGCCTCGAATGAACATCGTCAAGGCGACCGAAAAATACGAGGCGTGGCTCGCTATCCATCTGAAGATCGTCGCCCGGGATCTCGCCTGGAAACACGAGCAAATGCGCCTCGCGCCCTTCCCCTTCCTGCGCGCCACCTATTACCGCTGGGCGCAAGTCTTCCCAACCGTCTGCGAAGCCGCCGCCCGCGCGCCGGAAACCCTTGCTGTGGGCGACCTGCACGTGGAGAATTTCGGGACTTGGCGGGATGTCGAAGGCCGCCTGATCTGGGGCATCAACGATTTCGACGAAGCCTGGCGCCTGCCCTATACCAATGATCTGGTGCGCCTGGGAACCAGCGCCCTCATGACTGCCATGACGTGCGACCCCAAAGCCGGCATTCAAGCCATCCTGCAGGGTTACATCGATGCCGTGGAAGCCGGCGGCCGCCCCTTCGCGCTCGCCGAGCATCACACCGCCCTGCGCGCCATGGCCACCGCAAGGCTGCACGATCCCGAACAATACTGGTCAAAGCTGCATGCCCTGCCCCTCGCCACGGGCGAGCCTCCCGCCGCCGCGCTCAAAGCCATCGCGCGCATGATGCCCGAACGGGGACTCCACTTGCGCATCAGCCCGCGCATCGCCGGCCTCGGCAGTCTCGGGCGCCAGCGCTTCGTCGCAGTCACAGACTGGCGCGGCGGCAGCGTCGCCCGCGAGGCCAAAGCTTTGGCCCCCTCCGCCTGCTTGTGGGCCGCCAAGGGAAAAGGCGTCGCACCGATTCTTTACCAGCAAATCCTGAACACCGCCGTTCGCTGCAAGGATCCCTTCGTGCGTCTCCAGAAGCGCTGGATCGTCCGCCGCCTGGCGCCGGATTGCTCGCGCATCGAACTGTCGGATATTCCCCGGCAGCACGATGAGATCCGCCTCCTCCGCGCCATGGGTTGGGAAGCGGCCAATGTCCACCTCGGCAACATCAAACCGCGAACCCTGCTGGCCGATCTCAAGAAGCGTCCTCGCGGCTGGCTCTTCCAGGCCGCTCGCGCGATGGAAAAGGCCGTGCTCGCCGATTTCGCGGATTACAAGGACTACTCCACGCGGTAGTTCGGTGCTTCCTTGGTGATAATCACGTCATGCACGTGACTCTCGCGCAGGCCCGCCGGAGATACGCGCAGGAATCGCGCCTTCGCCTGCAACTCCGCGATGTCGTGCGCGCCGCAATATCCCATGCCGCTGCGCAAACCGCCCACCAACTGGTACACCAGATCGCTCAAGGGACCCTTCGCGGCCACCCGGCCTTCGATCCCCTCGGGCACCAGCTTGCCGCCCGCCTCCTGCGAATAGCGGTCGGAACTGCCTTGGGCCATCGCGCCCATCGAGCCCATGCCGCGATACGTCTTGAACGTGCGGCCCTGGAAGAGAATCGTTTCTCCCGGACTCTCGTCCGTGCCCGCCAGCAGGCTGCCGATCATCACGCAATCCGCGCCCGCCGCAATCGCCTTGCTGATATCGCCGGAATACTTGATCCCGCCATCGGCAATCAGCGGCACCCGGCCTTCGCGCGTCGCCTTCGAGCATTCGCTGATCGCGGTGATCTGCGGGACGCCCGCGCCCGAAACCACCCGCGTCGTACAGATCGATCCCGGACCAATACCCACTTTAATTCCATCGACGCCCAGCGAGATCAATTCCCGCGCGCCTTCGTAGGTAGCGACATTGCCGGTGATCAACTGTACCTCCGGCAATTTGCTCTTCAGAATCTTAACCGCATCCAGAACGCGCTGGCTGTGCCCGTGCGCGGTATCGATCGCGATCACATCTACTTTGCGCGATACCAGTTCCTGGGCGCGTTCGAAAAAGTCACCCGTCGCGCCAATCGCGGCGCCTACGCGCAGCCGTCCCTGGCTGTCCTTGGCGGCATTGGGGTACTTTAACTTTTTCTGAATGTCCTTAACCGTGATCAGACCCTTCAACGCGAAGTGATCGTCCACCACCAGCAGTTTCTCAACGCGATGTTTGTGCAGGATGGCTTCCGCCTGTTCCAACGTCGTGCCAACCGGCACCGTGACCAGGTTCTCTTTGGTCATGACCTCGGAAATCGGCAGGTCGTAACGGTTCTCGAAGCGTAGATCACGGTTGGTGAGAATCCCCACCAGCACGCCGTTCTTGGTCACCGGCACGCCCGAGATCCGGTAGCGGTTCATCAACGTCAGCGCCGCCGAGATCGGCTCCTCCGGCCCGATCGTGATCGGATCGACAATCATTCCGCTCTCACTGCGCTTGACGCGATCCACTTCCTCCACTTGCCGGTCGATCGACATGTTGCGATGCACAATGCCGATGCCGCCCTGCTGCGCCAGGGCGATCGCCAGGTGAGACTCCGTCACCGTGTCCATTGCAGCGCTGACGATCGGAATATTCAGTGCGATATCGCGCGTCAAACACGTGCGCGTATCGACATCCGCCGGGACCACTGCGCTGCGGGCCGGTTCGAGCAGGACATCATCGAAAGTCAGGCCCTCAGGGAGTATGTCTTGGATCATAGATATTCTTTTCATCATAGCGTGAACCGGCCGCTCGAACCGCCGCGCTCCATGCAAAAATCGCGTGCAGGGTGCCCAAGGCCCGAAGCGGAAACGCGTAAACCTGCACGGATCCCGGCGTTCCTGTCGGAGAGAAGGGCGCCCGTCATGGCCGCGCTGGACAACGTATAATCGTGCAGCAGCCCGGAGGGACCTTATGATACACACCGGAATCCGTCACGGTTCCAGCACGATCGGCGCGATTATTTGCGCGCACGTCGCCGGCGCGTCTCTGCTCGCTCAAACTCCCGCGAAAGTCGATTTCGCCCGAGACATACAGCCTCTATTTCGGGATCACTGCATCGAGTGTCACGGTGCCTCACAACAAATGCGGGGATTCCGCTTGGACCAGCGCCGCGACGCCATGCCGAACCGGGTGGGCGCGAATGGCGTTCGCATCGTGCCCGGCAACAGTGCGCAGAGCCCTCTCTATCGGCGCGTCAGCGCGACTAGCTCGCAGATGCCGCCTTCGGCTCCCTTGAGACCGGAACAGATCGCCCTGATCAAAGCCTGGATCGATCAGGGCGCCGACTGGCCGGACGACCTGTCAGGCGATCGCGATACCCCGGCCGATCCCGCTGCGGTCGCGGTCCTGAATGCCCTTCGCAATGGCGATCGGCAGGCATTCGCCCGCACATTACGCGAGAATCCCGGTTCGGTAAATGCCAAAGGGGCAAATGGCTCGACCCCGTTGATGTACGCAGCCCTCTACGGGGACCGCGAAGCCGTCCGCCTTCTGCTCGACAAGGGCGCGAACGCCAATGCGCAGAATAGTAGCGGCGCAACCGCGCTGATGTACGCGACGGACAGTGAGGAAAAGTCGAGGCTGCTGCTCGACCACGGGGCCGATCCAAACCTGCGGTCCGGTGAAGGAAGAACCGCGCTTCTGGTCGCTGTCGGGCAGTTAGGGTCCTATCCTGTGGTCAAACTCCTCTGGAAAAAGGCGCCGACGCCGCCGTCCGCCTTCCTGACGGCCGCGGAATCCTGCTGCTGGCCGTCAACGCACGCGACCCAAAGCTGCTGCAGTTGCTTTTGGATAATGGCGCCGGGAAGAAGGGCCTCCCCCTCGCTCCCCTGCTGGTGGCGGGATGCCCCGCCTGCTTCGACTTCCTACTCCCGTTTGCAGAGCCCGCTGACCTTTCTGGCGCACTCCAGGGAGCGGTCCGGACCGGCGACCTCCCGCGCATGAAGATTCTGCTCGACCGCGGCGCGCGCCCCGGCCGCAATCTCCTGCAAATGATCGCCGCCTCTCCTGCGGCCATTCCCGTCGATACCATCCGGAGCCTGATCGCTGCGGGCGCGGATGTGAACACGAAAACTCCAAGTGGCTTGACGTTGGCCGAATTCGCGAACAGGCACGGCAACGCGGCAATCCTCGAGGCGTTGGGGAATGGCGCTACGGGCGAAGGCCCCACTCCTTCGCAGCCGCGGCGAAAGCCCGCCCCCTCGGCTCGAGCCGCAGTCGAACAGACACTTCCGTCCTTGCAGCGCGCTGATGTTGTGTTCCTCCAGAAAGCCGGATGCGTCTCCTGCCATAACAATTCACTCACTGCGATGAGCATCGCCGCCGCTCGCTCAAAAGGCTTGCCGCGGAACGAGCAGATCGCGAAGGACCAATCGCGAAAAATTGGTGCGTTCCTTCAGGAAAATGGGGAACGCGCGCTGGAGAACGAGGGCCTTCCCGGCAGTGTCGATACGGTCAGCTACATCCTCATGGGTCTGGCCGCGGACGGATATCCGAGCGATCCCGTGACCGATGCCTGGGCGCGCTACGTGAAGAATAACCAGTCTCTGGATGGCCGGTGGACCTGCATCGCGTTGCGGCCCCCAATCGAGTCGAGCGATTTTCAGGTGACGGCGGCATCCATCAAATCGCTGAAGGCCTACGGCCCAAAGAGCCGCCGGCCCGAATACGACAACGCCGTTGCGAGCGCGGTTCGCTGGCTGGAGGCTGCTCAGGCGAGCAGCACCGAGGACTTGGCCTTCCAGATTCTGGGCTTGATATGGGGCGGCGGAAACCCGGCGAAGATCCGCGGGTTCACCCAGGCACTGGCGGCATTACAAAGGTCCGACGGAGGTTGGAGCCAGACCAGGACGCTGGCCAGCGATGCGTATGCCACCGGGCAAGCTCTTGTAGCACTACATGAGGCGCGCGCGATTGGGACCGGTACGCCCGCCTACCGCCGCGGCATCAAGTATCTACTGAACTCGCAGCTTGAGGATGGATCCTGGCACGTGGTGACGCGAGCCGCTGCGCTCCAGCCTTATTTCGACAGCGAGTTCCCCCACGGGCCCGATCAGTTCATCTCTGCCGCGGCCAGCAACTGGGCTTCGATGGCACTGATGACAGTTGTGCGCTGAGCAAGCAGAAAAAAACTCGCTCGCTGCGCCTAACTGAATCAGAAGCTCAGTCGTCCTATAATCAGAGCGTCTATGGGAGCGGCAAGAACAACGTGCTCGATATGACCTGACTCCCGATTGCCACACTGCTTAGTCAACGGAGAAATGGATGCGAGCGGGTTCACGTTGGAACTTGTTTCGACGGCGCTTACGGTATTGGCTCGATCGCAGCGAAAGGCAGCGCCTGCTGTGGGAAGAGATGGAATTCCATGTCGAGTCGATGGCTGAAGAACTGTCGGCACAAGGCATGTCCGCCCAGGAAGCGCGCGCCGCGGCGCTCCGGAAGTTTGGCAATATGACACAACAATCGGAAGAAGTCCGCTCCACCTGGATTGCACGCTGGTTGGCCGACCTGATGCAGGATTTGCGTCACTCGTTTCGCGGCATGCGGCGCGATGCCGGCTTCACGGCGTTTACAATTCTCATCGCCGGCCTCGGTATCGGAGCCAGTTCGACCGTCTTCAGTGTGGTGAACGCGCTGCTACTGCGCCCGCTCCCGTTTCACGATCCAGGACGGCTGGTATGGATCACCAACGGCGACGAGTTCACCACCACGCAAACCGAACACTTTTCGGACCTCAGCGAATTGAACCAATCATTCTCCGATCTGGCCGGTTGGAGCGGATACTATCGCGTGGGGGACAAGGAACTTACCGGAACCGGGGAACCGGAACGGGTTACCAGTGTTCCCGTGACCGGCAACTTCTTCGCGGTGCTGGGTGTGCAGCCCGCAATCGGAAGATCGTTCACCGCCCAGGAATGCCAGGGGCGATATTCCGCTCCCCCCGCCGTCGTCTTGAGCTACAGCTTTTGGCAGAGGCGCTTTGCTCCCGACCGCAATGTAGTGGGCCGGAAGCTGATGTTGAACAACCAGCCCGCGACGGTGGTGGGCGTGCTGCCCGCATCGTTTGATTTTGCGAGCGTCTTTGCGCCGGGCACACCCGTCGATATCTTCATTCCCTGGCCGCTGAACGACCAGGCAAAACCTCAAGGGAACACGATGAAAGTCATCGGCAGACTCAAGCCCGGCGCTACCGTGCAGGCAGCCCAGGCTGAGTTCTCGATGCTCGGGAAAGCACTGCGGAGCCGCCATCCGGAGCGGAACGACGTCACCCCACTACTGACGCCGCTGTCGGAACACGTCAGCGGGCGAGTGATTCCGTCCCTCTTCGTGCTTGCCTGCGCGGTGGGTGCCGTGATGCTGATAGTCTGTGCGAACCTTTCGAACTTGCAACTGGCGAGGTTGGGCACGCGCCAAAAAGAGATGATGCTGCGGGCGGCTCTGGGAGCCGGCCATTCACGGCTCCTGCGGCAGATGCTTACCGAGTGCGTGGCGCTCTCCTCTTGCGGCGCCGTGTTGGGGCTGGTCCTCGCCGTGGGCGGTACGCGCGAACTCGCACACCTTCATTCATTCAACCTACCGTTGCTCGAAAGCGTTCGGATCGATGGCAGCGCGCTCCTCTTCACCCTACTGGCAGCGGTCGGCTCCGGGGTCCTCTTTGGCCTGCTGCCGGCGTTTCGGGTCACGTCACTCTCCCTTCGGGAAGGATTGCAAGACGGCGGCCGCGGGTCGAGCGGCGGCAAGCGCCACGCTTGGGTCCGCGATGGATTGGTGGTTACCGAACTCGCCTTCGCCTGCATTCTGTTAGTCGGCGCGGGGTTGTTAATTCGAAGTTTTCTTCGTGTCCTTGATGTCAATCTGGGATTTCAGCCGGAGCGGGCGGCTGCCCTCAGGATTGACCCGAGTTTCCGGATCTCGAGTGCTGCCCAGCAGAACGCCTTCCTCGACGAAGTGCTGCACCGCACCCGGTCGGTTCCCGGCATCGTGGCGGCGGGAATTACGGACGTCCTGCCTCTGCGCGACGACCGGTCGTTCGCTGTAGCCGCCGTAGGACAGGTCTACGAGAGGGGCCATCAGCCCGAGGCATTCATTCGGGTTGTGAGCGACGGGTATTTCGAAGCGGCAGGAGTTCCGTTGCGGCTGGGCAGAGAATTTACCGAGAGGGATCGCGCATCCAGCCCGCTCGTCGCCATAGTCAATGAGACTCTGGCCCGCACCTTGTGGCCCGGCCAGGACCCAACAAAACAGGCGATCTCAATCAATGTGGGACGCAGGGTCATGGCGGTGGTGGGCGTGGTTGCCGATGTCCGTCATTCCGCTCTGGAAGCGGCGGGTGGATCGGAATTGTATATGCCGATGCGGCAGCTAGGGGATTACGCGGCCATGCAACTGATCGTGCGAACCGCGCTGCCCACCGGATAATATCGCGGCGGGGATTCGAACTGCTCTCCGCCCGATCGACCCCAATCTCCCGGTCCGCGAGTTTGTGAGATTCCAGGATCTGGTCGATAGAGCGGTTTCCCCTCGGCGCTTCCTGGTATTGCTGCTCGGCGGGTTCGCGGCCTTCGCCCTGATCCTCGCTTCTCTGGGGATCTACGCCGTGATTTCGTATTCGGTCAATCAACGCGTGCGGGAAATCGGAATTCGGATGGCACTCGGAGCGTCCGCCGCGGACCTGCAGCGCCGCATCGTGCTCCGTACGCTTGGCTTGGCCGCTCTAGGTCTCGCCTTGGGACTGGCAGGGTCGCGAGTCTTGTCGGGCGCGTTGGGCAGCCTGTTATTTGGGATCACCAACAGCGACCCGGTGACCTTCCTCGGGGTGGGAACACTTCTTGTCGCAGTGGCGGCCGCCGCTGGGTATATCCCCGCCTGGAAGGCATCCAGAGTCGACCCCATGGTTGCCTTGCGATCTAACTGAGGGGGAGATTGCCGCCAACGGGTGAATATCCCCGGGCGATTTGCGTTAGTCGGCGCCGTTCGCAGCGCCCTGCATCGTATAACCGATCGCTCGCTCTTCCGTAGTCTTTCGCGCCTTGCTCCGGCTAACCAGGCCGATCAGAATAATCGAAACAGCCGCGAACGAGAGAATCCGATACCAATCCGAGAAGCCCGCCACCTGGAAACTGCCGGCTGGAGGAAGCACCCAGGCGGACACCATCAAAGAGATCGCCAGCAGGTACACCGACGGCTCCCAGCGGAACAGGTACGCCGTAAGCACGATGCCGATCAGAAAGAAGTCGTTAAAGCGGGGGAGCGGATTGATTTTCGCACAGGATCAAAGTAACCGGGGTCGCGACCAATGCAAACGCCGTGGCAAACAGAAAACCGCCCGCCAAGGGAGACGACGAACCGATATGACTCCGGATCCACGACCATGCGCGTTTGACGTAGAACAGGGACCCAATCGCCGTGGCGGCCGCCAGTTGCCAAAGCATCGTGCCCGAACCCGGATCTACATAAGCATTGGCAACCTGGGGAACTGCGAGAAGAACCAGCGCCAGAACAGTTAGTGAGTGTAAGCGTGCCTGAAGATTTCTAACCATAACCACCGCATCAACCTCCGAACCTGTAAGTAGTTTGACTTACTACTTTTGAAGGCGATTATAGCATGTGACCTACAACACAGATTGAGTTGAAGGGTAATGTTTTGTAATGGTTAACCAAGGTTAGGGAACTACTATCCCCGCTTGGCAAGGGCACTGTGCTTACGGCCGAACGGGAAGTAAATGCCAAACCCGATCAACAGCCACACAAAGAACCGAACCCACGTTTCCAGCGGCAGGGCCATCATCAGCACCAGGCAGAAAACGATCGAGATGATAGGGAGAAAGCCGCCTCCCGGCACCCGGAAACCGCGCGGCCTGTCCGGTTGCGTCCTGCGCAGCACGATCACACCCACGCTGACGATAATGAAGGCAAACAGGGTGCCGATATTCGCCAGATCGGCGAACGTCCCGATATCCCAGATCCCCGCCGGAATTCCCACCACTAACCCGGCAATCCAGGTGCTGATATGCGGAGTCTTGTGTACCGGATGCACCTTGGAGAACATCTTCGGCAGTAACCCGTCCCGCGACATCGCGAACCAGATGCGCGCCTGCCCGTATTGAAAGACCAGCAGAGACGAAAGCATCCCTACCAGCGCGCCGATGCTGACCCACTGCCGTATGCCGTTATACCCCAACACCTTGAGCGCATTCGCCACCGGCGCCGCGTTGTTCAGCGTGTCGTAACGCGCGATCCCCGTCAGGACCAGTGCCACCGCGATATACAGAATGGCGCAGATTACCAGCGTCAGGATAATGCCGATCGGCAGATCGCGCTGCGGGCGCCTGCACTCCTCCGCCGCCGTCGATACCGAATCGAAGCCAATGTATGTGAAAAAGACGATCGCCGCTCCCGTCAGAATTCCCGGGAATCCGTGAGGCGCAAACGGCTTCCAGTTGGAGGTGTCCACCGCCTTCGCCGCCCCGAACACAAAAATCAGAATCGCCGCGATCTTGATCGCCACCATGGCGTTGTTCGTGCTCGCGCTTTCCTTCACCCCTTTGACCAGAATCCAGGTGAGAATCATCAGCACCACGAGCGCCGAAATATTAAACCAGGCTCCGGTGAGTTGCCCTTCGGCAATCGGTGGATTGGCGAACTTGGCGGGAATATGCCACCCGAAGACGTTTTCCAATACGTCGTTCAAATAGGCGGAGAACCCCACCGCTACCGCCATATTGCTGACCGCGTACTCCAGAATCAGGTCCCAGCCGATGATCCAGGCGACAATCTCGCCCAGCGTCGCATAGGCGTAGGTATACGCGCTCCCCGCAATCGGGATCATCGATGCCAGTTCCGCGTAGCACAGTGCCGCGAAACTGCACGCAATCGCCGTCAGCAGGAAGGATAGGGTAATAGCAGGCCCGGCCCCCTGCCGGCCCGTCATGGAGAGAGCCTGGGTGCCGTGCATGATGAGATCCAGCACCGGGGCGTGCAGGATCGATTTGTAGTTCAGGGTCTCCCCGGCCGCCGCCGTGCCGGTGAGAATGAAAATGCCGGAGCCGATCACCGCGCCGATACCGAACGCGGTGAGGCTCCATGGACCTAGGGTACGCCGGAGCTTCTTCTCCGGATCCTCGGAGGCGGCGATGAGTGCATCGATACTCTTCGTCCGGAAAATGCTCACGGTGGCGGCCCCTGTTTATGGTTCTAGCGCTTACGCTGACCTTGAGCCTGGTGCCGGATCTTCTTCTTCTCGGATCCGCGGGCCACCCCTGCTGCGCGTTTCGCCTTCGGCGCCGCCTTCTTGCGCGCGGTGCGCTTCAGCTTCTTGCGTTCGTCTTTGTCGGTAACAGTCTTCGTGTTCATCAGTTTCTTTTCAATCCTGCGTACTTTTCGATTAATTTCTTTAATCCGTAGCGAGGAAAGTTAACTGTGATCTTAGCATCATCACCCTCCCCTTCGCGCCGGACCACCGTTCCCGTGCCGTATTTCGGATGTTCTACGGTCATTCCCGCGCGCGCCCCTTTGCGTACCGGAGGCGGCGCCGTAACCTGTTTCATGGGCATCGGAGCGCTGCCGATCGGCCGCGGATATTGCGGCGGCGTCCGCAAATCCGGCTTCGGCGGCGGCGGGGCGCTTTGCCCCGGCTTGAACTCCATGCCGCGCTCGCCGAAAAACTGAGAAATGTTGTCCAGGGAATTGTACGTCTTCCCCGTATACGTGCTGCGCTTGGCCGATTGCCGGACTTCGTGCCGCTCGGAATACAGGTCTACCTCGCCCGGTTCGTCGCGCGGACCCAGGTTGAAGATCAGGTGCTCCGGCACCTCGCTCAGGAACCAGCTCGCCGTCGAGCGCTCCTGCTCCCCGCCCCCGAACCGGCGCCTCATCTTGGCCCACGTAAGCACCAGCTTCTTGCGCGCCCGCGTCATCCCCACGTAGCAGAGGCGGCGCTCTTCTTCCAGCGCTTCCTCGGAATTCATCGAACGGCTGTGCGGGAACAAGCCCAGCTCCATGCCGCTGAGAAACACCAGCGGAAACTCCAGCCCCTTGGCATTGTGCAGCGTCATCAGGGTCACCGGCGCCTGCTCGTCGTAGGAATCCACGTCCGCCACCAGCGCCGCGTTGTCCAGGAAATCGCCCAGCGTCTCGCCGCGCTCGTGGGCGTCGGCCGCCGCGTTCGTCAACTCGTCCAGATTCTCCAGCCGCGTCTCCGATTCCGGCGTCTTCTCCTGCTGCAGCATCCGACGGTAGCCGGTGCGGTCCAGAATGTGGCGAATCAGGTCGGGCAGCGACGAACTGCTCGCCACCAGCGACAGTTCCTGAATCAGGTTCCGGAAAATCACCAGCGAGCATTGCGAGCGCGTCGAAAGCTGCTGATCGTCGATGATCCGTTCGATCGATTCCCACAGATTCAGCCCGTGCTCCCGCCCGTAGCGCTCGATCTGCTCTACCGTCGTCCGTCCGATACCCCGCGCCGGAGTGTTGATCACGCGCATCAGGCTCACCGAATCCACATTCGATGACGCCAGTTTCAGATACGCGACCGTGTCCTTGATCTCCGCGCGCTGGTAAAAGCTAAACCCGCCCACCACGTTGTATTTGCGCCCGTAGCGGCGCAGCGCTTCTTCGATCTGCCGCGACTGCGAATTCGTGCGGTACAAAATCGCCACGTGGTCGCCCGGGTTCGACGCCAGGTATTTCTCGGTGGTGTCGGCGATGAAGAGCGCCTCGTTCTCCGAATCGTACCCTGCGTACAGCCCGAGCATCTCGCCCGCGTCCGCCTCGGTCCACAGCTTCTTGCCCTTGCGCGCCTTGTTGTTCTCCACCACCGCGCCCGCGGCCGCCAGAATGTTCTTGGTGGACCGGTAATTCTGCTCCAGCCGGATGGTCTTGGCCTTCGGATAGTCCTTTTCGAAATCCAGGATGTTCTTGATATCCGCGCCGCGCCAGCTATAGATCGATTGATCCTCGTCACCCACCACGCAGATGTTCCGGTGCTGCTCGGTCAGCAGGCGCATCAGTTCGTACTGGCTGCGGTTGGTGTCCTGATACTCGTCGATCATCACGTAGTTCAGCCGGCGATTCCAGGTTTCGCGCGTGGCGTCGTCCGTGTGCAGCAGCCGCACCGCTTCAAGCAGCAGATCGTCGAAATCCAGCGCATTGGCATTGCGTAGCGCCTTCTCGTACTCCTCGTACAACGCGGCCACCGCTTGGGACTCTTTGTTGACCGCGTCCTTGTACATGTCCTGCGCTGTGATCTTGGTGTTCTTGGCGTGGCTGATTTTCGAAAGCGCCGCGCGGTACTGCATGAACTCTTTTTCGTCGAAGCCCAGCGTGCGATACGCCGCTTTGATGATCTGCAGTTGATCTTCGTCGTCGTAGATGGTGAAGCGGCGGCTGAAGCCCGGCCGAACCCGCGCCAGCGGGTCGCCATCGCGCCGCAGCAGGCGCACGCAGAAGGAATGGAACGTGCTGACCGTAGGCAGCGAATCCAGCGGAACGTCCTCGAGCAGCGACGCAACCCGCTCCCGCATTTCCTTGGCGGCCTTGTTGGTAAAAGTCACCGCCAGCACCGCCGAGGGCGGAACATGCCGCGAGGTGATGATGTGCGCGATCCGGTGCGTGATGACTCGCGTCTTTCCGCTTCCCGCTCCGGCCAGAATCAGCAACGGTCCGTCGATCTGAGTTACGGCTTCGCGCTGTTGCGCATTAAGCCCTTTGAGGAAATCCATGAAAAAGGGGGACGCTCGATTTTACCATGCCCGGGGCCGAAAGCTCCGCCTTCCGCACTGGCGGCATGAATCGGCGCAGGAAGTTGAAAAGCGAAGGCTTACCGCGTGGGCACCGGAGATCGCAGGGGAGTGCCCGGACCCGGAGGAGCCAGCAGCGCCAGGAGCGCTACCGTAAGCAGAAGCAGCAGGATCATGGAGTCGGAATCGATCATGGGTCACCTTCAGACTAGACCCCACAGGCGAAAGAGCGAGGTGCGGAGAACGGGAGCGGCTCGCTGAGGGAACTGGCTGGAAGTGTCTACTCTAACACGAAAAACCCCTCCGCGCTAGACCCAGTAGTGTCATACGGCGTGCCATACAAGGTTAACCTGGAGGGGCCATCTTCAAGCGTGTAGTGTCTTTCTCCCGCGGCTGGTCTCCAGCCACGCCATCGCCTCCGCCATCGAGCCGAACACGCGAATGCGCTCATATTCCGGATCGCTGAATATTTGGTACATACGTGCCAGGCCAAATGCGACGGGAAGGGGAGCAAACACCGCTACGGTGTTGGTGCGCGACCTGGCAGCCTTCCCCAGCATTTCAATCAGGCCTGCCGATATCGACACCCTCGTCAATGCGGAGCAGTCGCAGAGGATCGGATATCCCAAGGCAAAAGCAGGTTCTTGACGGAGCCGCGCCATGGCGTCCATCAATTCCGTGTCATTTACCTCGCCGATTGCATCGACGTGAAATACCTTCCTGCTCTCATCGAGATGGAACAAAAAGGACATTTCATCACCTCAACTTCATGATAGCGCGCTGGATGCCTCGCTACCTTCAAGTCGCCTCTACCGCGGCGCTGCGTTCAGCAGGCCCCGTCCGCGCAGCCAGTCGGCCAACCGGGACGGCCACGTCGAAAGCGCTTCGTCGGTCTGCGCCAATCCCACCCCGTGCGGACCCTTCTCGTAAATGTGAATCTCCGCCGGCACTCCGGCCTTTCGCAGGGCCATATAAAAAAGCACACTGTTCTCCGCCGGCACGCCGGTATCGGCGTTGGTGTGAAACAGGAAAGTCGGCGGCGTCTGCGCGGTCACTTGCGTCTCGTTGGACATGCTCTCGACCAGCTTGGCATCGGGACTGTCACCCAGCAGATTGCGCTTCGACCCCTGATGCACGTAATTCAGAAAAGACACCACGGGATAGCAGAGCACCAGAAAGTCCGGCCGGCTGCTCACCCGGTCGATCGCATCGGCCGCTGCCGCGTTACCCGCGTCGAAATGCGTTCCCGCGGTCGATGCCAGGTGGCCGCCTGCCGAGAATCCCATGATCCCCACCCGGTCCGGCAGCACCCGGTACTCCGAGGCCTTGGAACGTACCGTGCGAATCGCGCGCTGCGCGTCGCCCAGTTCCACCGGATGATGATACTTCGGCCCCAAACGGTATTTCAGAACAAAGGCCGTCACGCCGAGCGAATTCAGCCATTTGGCAACCTGGTCGCCCTCCTTGTCCATCGAGAGACCGCTGTAGCCACCGCCCGGGCAGACGATTACCGCTGTCCCCGTACCCCGTCCCGCCGGCACAAGGTAAGGGGCAAGAGTCGGCTTATCCGCATCCTCGGTGCCCATTGCGCCCGGCGCGCCGTCCGCCCAAAGCGGTTCGCCCTTCGGCATATTCACCGGCGCTTGCGCCCACATCGCACCCGCCGCCATGCAGGCAACCATCAGGCTTCGTGTCATCCTTCGTGTCATCGCCCCTCAACATATCACCGATCAGGATCAGCCGCCAATCGCTAAACCTTGGGCCATAGCCCGCCGATAAGTAAGCATGAACCATCGGCGCGAGACACGCATTGAGGTCAACCAATCCGTAGAGATCACGCTGTTCGGGAATCCGGATGTACGGCTCACCGCCGTGGTCAAAAACCTCTCGGGCCGCGGGCTCGGGATTCAAGTGGACAGGCCTGTTGTACCGGGAACGGCACTGAAACTGGAATTGGAAGATGCGCTGCTACTCGGCGAAGTCATCTACTGCCGCTGTGATCATGCAGCGAACCAGCAGGCGGCGTACTATGTGGGCATACAGATGGAACATGCACTATCCGGTCTGAGCGAACTGAGCCGTATCGTGCGCGCGTTCCAGGAACCCGAGGCCGAGTCAGGCTCGCAAAGTAGTCAGGCCATGGTAGAAAGCCGCCACCAGAGTCAAAAGCAATCCCATTAAAAGCAGGATCGCAGCCTTCTGGGCCAGCTGTCCCCTCATCAGGTCTCGGTGCAATAACCTCTGCATCGGTGCGCCCCCTATTCTGAATACAATAACGCATGGGAAACCCCTTCGGTTACTAACCTTCGCTACTGCCTTCCGTTTCGCGTTGCGGTATCGTGGTGTTTCTATGAGCAGACGCGCGGTAGTTTTCGGGGCCGCCGGCCAGTTGGGTATGGAGCTGGTCCGCGAACTCCAGCAGCGGCGTTACACCGTGATCTCCTGGGATCGCACCCAGGTGGACATCTCCGATCAAACCGCGGTCGAAAATGCGCTGGCCAATTACGACGCCGAAGTCGTTTTTAACGCGGCCGCCTACAATCAGGTCGATGTCGCCGAGAAAGAGCCGCAGGCAGCCTTCCTCGTCAATGCCCTCGCAGTGCGCAATCTGGCCCTGGCATGCCGCCAAATCGACGCGCAACTCGTTCATTTTTCAACGGATTACGTCTTCGATGGCCTGGCGCGGCATCCCTACGTGGAGGAGGACCCGACCCATCCCCTGGGGGCCTATGCCGTCTCCAAACTTGCCGGCGAACTCTACGCCCAGGCCTACCTCGATCGCGCGCTCGTAGTGCGCACCTCGGGAGTTTTCGGCCCCGGCGGATTGACCACGGCGCGCGGCAATTTTGTAGAGCTGATGTTGCGCCTGGCCGCTTCGCCCAACCCGATCCGCGTCGTGGAGGACCACATCGCGAGCCCCACCTTCGCGCCCCTGCTGGCGTCACGCACCATTGACCTGGTGGAACGCAATCTCTCCGGGCTCTTCCACGCGGGAGGAGGCGCTCCCGTCTCCTGGTTTCAATTCGCGCGCCTGATCTTTGAAACCGCGGGATTGCAGCCCACCTTGCTGGCTACCAATGAACGCGAGTACCGCACCCCCGCGCGGCGTCCGAAATACAGCGCCCTGTCCAACTCGAAAATGGAGCGCGCCGGAGTGGAACCCATGCCTACCCTCCGCGAAGTTCTGGCTACCTATTTCAGCGCTCGCGCCAAGGTGCCGCCCGCCAGGAAGTAGCTCGTTCCCCGCGCCTATCGCGCTTCGGTTTTGATCGCGTAGTAACCCTTGCGGACCTGGGCCTTCAAATCCTTGTTCGAGAGCCGGATTTCCAGGTGCCGGTAGGTGCCGTCCTTGGCATCATTGGTTGGCGTGTACCCAATCGAATACTGGCTCCGCATCTCGTCCTGCAGTTCCTTGAAGACTTGCTCCAGCGTATGCTTGCGATCGACCTTGTACACGTGCCCGCCGGTTTCCTCGCTCATCTTGCGGAGTTCGCCTTCGCCGCCCCCGCCGCCCATATTGAAGGGCCCGTAAGCCCGCGGATCGGAATAATCCACGCTGTAGATAACGCAATCGGACTTCTGCGCCGCCTCGATGGCTTCGTTGCGCGATACCCGGCTGCCCTGGTCCACTCCATCCGTAATCACTACGATTACCTTCCGTCCCACCTCGCCCTTTAGCTTTTCGTTGGCCGCCAGGTAGACCGCGTCATAAAGTACCGTCCCGCGCGGACCGCCCATCGTCGGCACCGGCCCGGGATGTATACCGCTCACCCCGGAGGAGACGCGCAGCTGCCCCAAACCGTCCGTCAATAAACGGGGAGAGCCGGTGTAGTCCTGTAACAATTCGGTCTCTTCCCCGAACATGATCAGAAACGCCAGGTCTTTCTTGCGTAAAACATCGCGAAAGAACTGCGAGGCCGCGCTGCGTTCGATATCGATCAGGTTGCGCTGGCTGCCGCTCACGTCCACCAGCAGGCCGATCGTCAGCGGAAGATCCGTTTCCTTCGTGAAGTACTTGATAGGTTGCGGTTTACCGTCTTCGAGAACGGTAAAGTCCTCTTTTTGCAGGGTCGGAATCAGCGCGCCTTTCTTGTCGCGGACACTGGTCAATAAGCTGACCACGGACACGTCTACTTTGATCGAAGGCAGTTGGTCCTGCGCGAGCATCACGCAGCTAACGGTGAGAGCGGTAAGTATTCGCATGCCAGTACAATAGGCTTGACGTAACCCCAACGACGATTGTTTCACATGAAACACGCGGTTCAGCACCTCAAAAAAAGCGATCCCGTACTTTCGGTCATAATCGAACGGGTTGGCGCCTATGGTATCCAATTTCGCGAACCAGGTTTCGATACCCTGGTACGCTCCATCGTCTACCAGCAGCTCAGCGGTCGCGTAGCGACAGTCATTCTGGACCGGTTGATCGCCGCCGTGGGGGGCACGATGACGCCCGAGAAAATCCTGGCGCTCCGTCCCGCCCGCATGCGTAAGCTGGGTCTTTCCACCCAGAAGACCGCCTACATCCGCGATCTGGCCCGGCATACCCGCGATGGCCGCCTCGTCTTCGCGGAGCTACCCGCGCTCTCCGATCAGGAAGTGATCGCCCGCCTCACCCAGGTGAAGGGGATCGGCGTCTGGACTGCCCAAATGTTTCTGATGTTCGCCCTGCAGCGCCACGACGTCCTTCCCACCGGCGATCTCGGCGTGCGCACCGCCATCCGCAAAGCCTACGCGCTCCCGGAACTCCCCACCCCCGCCGAAATGGAGGAGATCGCCCGCAACTGGCGTCCCTGGTGTTCGGTGGCGAGTTGGTACCTTTGGCGCAGCCTGGAGGGCGTAGCCGCCCTTTAAGATATTAATTTCCGATAAGACTGTTGCAATTCCCTACGTCCCGATTATAATAAATTCAGATATTGAGATCCCGGATTGTATTTTTGGTTCGGGTAGGAGATCAACTTCATGCACGCAATGAAACTGGCGGTTCCGGCAATCGTCTTGATGACCGGCTTTCTGGTTTGCACAACCGCCACCTACGGCAAGCCCGACTACGCGAAGAAGGAAACTAAGTCGTGCACCTTCTGCCACGGCAAAATCGAAGGCAAGGACGCCATGGCGGCCAACTTGAATGACGCGGGCAAGTATTACAAGGACCACGATCACAAGCTGGACGGATACGCCCCGAAAAAGTAATCCGGGCAGGTGGGAATCAGGCCGGCGATCCGGTGCGTTCGCGGGCCTTCCCACCTACGCCGAATACATTCGTTTCCACTTCGCGAGTTCGGCGGTGTGGGATGTCTTCACCGTCAAAAACTGCGGATTGTCGTACTGATTCACCTTCTCCGCCGGATCCACCTTGTCGTCGTATAACTCCCCGGACCCTTCCCGTCATTGCGCACGATCACCTTGTAACGATCGCTGCGCGCCATACCGGAATCGCGGTACTGGCCGAAGACCATCGTGCGCCACGGCTGCTTCTTGGGCAGGGCCTTGCCCGTAACCAGCGGAAGGTAGCTGCGCCCGCAGAGATTGCGTCCGGGTAGTTCCGCCGGCGTGATGTCGCAGATGGTCGGCACCAGATCGTAAGCGCTGGCGATCTCCGGGCGCACCGCCAGAGGCGGTACCCGTCCCGGCCAACTCCAGATCATCGGCGTCGCGACCACTTCCTCAAAAAAGTTAACCGGGTCCGAAGCATCGCCGGAGGCCCACAGCCCGTGCCTTCCGAAGAGCGAACCGCAAGGCGACGTGAAGATCATCAGGGTCCCGCCCAGCAGTTTCTTCTGCACCAGCCGGGAGACAAGGCTCGCGATCTCGGCATCGAGCGCCGAGGTCGCCGCCGCTACCTTGCGGAGATTTCCGAGCAGCGCGGCGCCCAACATGTCTTTGCCGCGCGCCGCATTCTTCGCCGGCGCTTCCTGCACGAAGGTGCCGAACTTAGCCTGCGCGTAGGGTCCCGGATCGGAGGGCAGCGTCGCGAACGGCGCGAAGTTGGCGGTCAGAAAAAAGGGCTTGCCGGGAGCCTGGCCATCCAGGAACTGCAACGCCGCGGCACCGCCGCCGGTGTTGCCGCACGCATAGCCGATGCCGCCGAGCAGCTTTTCCAGCGTCGGCTCGCCGGCGCCCTTGAATTGCATCGGCGTGCAGCCGGTCAGCAGCGTATTGCGCGCAGGCTCGGCAATCGGCGAGGCCGCATAATGATTCAGGAAGCGCGTGCCGGTTTGCGCCAGCTGGTCGATGCCGCGGGTTTTGACCTCGGTGTTCCCGTAACAGCCCAGCAGCCACGCGGGTAAGCCCTCGACCAGCATCAGTACGATATTCGGCTGCTCCCCGGTTGCTTTCTTAGCGGCTAACGCAGGCAGGGCAAAGCTGCCGAAGAAAAAATGACGGCGGGTGAAGTTCATGGCTTGAATAATCAGTATAATCCCGCCTGACGGATCCACAGCTCTCTATGGGTCACACTTGATATAGTTGGTTTGGACGATGAACCTTCCGAATGCGCTGACCATTCTCCGGATCTTCTTCGTGCCGCTGCTGGTAGCAGCGCTGGTTCAGGAGAACGTCGGCTTCCAACTCGGTGCTGTGAAAGTGACCAATGAATGGCTCTCTTTGGCCATATTTCTGGTTGCCGCCGCGACCGATCTGCTCGATGGGTACTTGGCGCGCCGTTGGAAGCAGGTCACCACCATCGGCACGCTGCTCGACCCGATCGCCGACAAGCTGCTGGTTTCAGCCGCGCTGATTTCCCTGGTGCAGGTGAGGGCGCTGCCCGGTTGGATGGCGGTCTTGATTATCGGCCGCGAATTCGCCGTTTCCGGATTGCGCAGCATCGCCGCTACCGAAGGCTACACGATCAAGGCCAGCGACTTGGGTAAGACGAAGATGTTCTGCCAGGTGGTGGCGATTTCCGTTATGCTGTTGGCGGTGCGGCGCCCGGCGCTGCACACCCCCGGCCTGGTGTTGATGTGGGGCGTGGTTTTCTTCGCCATGGCTTCCGCAATCAGCTACTTCGGCAAATTCTGGCACAAAGTGGACGAGGGCGTGAAGAATCGCCGCCGCCACGAGCTACTGGTGTTGGAACGCAAGCGCCAGCGCGCCCTGCGGCGTCAGAGACGGTCCAGCGGGTCCAGCGGAGGCGCCGAGGGCGGCTTGGCAGGCACGATCTGGAAACCGCCGGAAGTCAGTTGAAGCGTACGCGGCTGGCCCTTCGGCCCGACCGCTCCCACCGGCTTTCCGTTCAGGGAAATGGTGACGCCCCCCGCATTGCCGAGACGTAGAACCACGTCCTTCACAGCCTCCACGGAGCGCGTCTCGCCCGCCGCCAGCGTGCCGGAAAAGGCGTACTTGCCATCTGTCCGCGCCATGATCCAGACGGGCTCTTCGGCGGTGATCTGAATGTGCACCGTGGCATCCGGGTTTGGCACTACCGCCTTGGCTTCCATCGGTTTGGTTTCGACCGGCTTGGCATCGAGCGGCTTGGCATCGGGCGCCTTGGTATCGGGCTTCGCTTCCCCGGGCTTCTGATCGGCAACCGGCGCAGGCGTCCCGTCCGCGGGAGCGGGCACGGCCGGTGGCGGCACGGCTACAGCTGCCGGCGCGGGCGCAGGCGTCTCCCTTTGAACCGGAACCGCGGCTTGCGTGACAGCCGGCTGTTTCGGGCGCTGCAACCACGCGTATACCGCCGAGCAGACCAGCATCACCACCACCACCATGGCGGCGGCGGAAAGCGATCCGCTCCAGCGAAAACCCTTGTCGCCGACGGTCTCCCATTCTTCTACCTTGGGAACCTGAATCGGGGCCACCGAAGCGCCCCTGCTATGTTCGGACATCTGTGCGATATCCTGCGGCGGCGGAAACATCGCCTGCATTTGGCCGGCGAGATCTTCCTCGTCCAGGCCCAGCAGCCGCGCGTATTGCCGCACGAAGCTCTTTGCGAAGACACCGCCCGGTAGTTTGTCGTATTGGTCGTTCTCGATTGCTTCCAGAAACCTCGTGGAAATCTTCAATTCCCGCGAGATCTGTTCGAAATCAAGGTTGCGCTTGATGCGTTCGCGCCGCAGGGTGTCGCCAACCTGTGTCATAGAATTCCCGCCGACCCTCTAACTACATAATATAACAGGGAATACCTGGACGGCTGCGACAACCTGATAGCATAAACGATTGATCTCCGTCGTGGTGGTGAATTGGAACCGGAAGGAACTCTTGCGCGCCTGCCTCAGTTCTCTTGCCCGGCAGCAGCACAAGGACTTTGAAACCATCGTGGTGGACAACGGCTCGAATGACGGATCGGCGGAAATGGCGGAGCGGGAATTCGCCGCCCACGTGATTCGAAATCAGGCCAATCGCGGCTTTTGTGCGGCGAACAACCAGGGCATCGCGGCCGCTCGCGGGCAATTCGTCGCCCTGCTGAACAACGACGCCGAGGCCGAGCCAGGCTGGTTAACGGCGTTGGAACGGGCCTGTGCCTCGCGGCCCGAGGTCGGGATGTCGGCGAGCAAGGTGCTGGTTTGGGAAGATCCGACGCGCATCGATAAGGCCGGCCATCTCATGTTTCCCGACGGACAAAATCGCGGCCGCGGCAGCGGCTCTCTCGACCAGGGGCAGTTCGATCAGGAAGAAGAAGTGCTCTGGCCCGACGGCTGCGCCGCCATGTACCGCAAGAACATGTTGGACGAAATCGGCGGCTTCGACGAGGACTTTTTCGCGTACGGCGACGACGCGGAACTCGGCCTGCGGGCCCGGATCGCGGGCTGGAAATGCGTATACACCCCGCTCGCGGTGGTGCGCCACCATCGCGGGTCCACACTCGGCAAGGGCTCGAGCTGGCGTTTGAAATTGATCGAGCGCAATCGCGTGCTCCTGGCGGTGAAGTTGTTCCCCTGGAGTCTGCTCGTGCTCAATCCGTTTTACTACGCGCTACGCCTCGTGGCGGGACTTCTCATGGCACAGCGCGGCGCGGGCGACACCGCCCATTTTCCCGGCATCGGCGGCAAATTGCGCATCGCCGGAGCGCTCCTGGCCGGCGATCTCGACGCCTTACGGCTTGCGCCGCGCATGCTTCAGAAGCGTGCGGAGATTCGCCGCCGCCTCGGGCCCGACGAAGTCAAGCGCCTGCTGCTCTCCCACCGCCTGAGCTTGAGGGAAGTGGCATGACAGCCCGTGCGGCATACGCTCGGCTCACGAGCATCAATTCGGTGTGCTCCAGCTCGCACCGTGCAATCCAGCGAGTTCCTGAGATCCGCGAGTGTTGCGCGACGAGCACATGGCGCCCGCGATCGCGCCGGATGGCGGCGGACAGCAATTCGACATCCTCAAAGTCGCGCCGAATAGCAGCGAATCGAATTCCTGCGATCCGCGAGGCGTGCGCGACGAGCGCATGGCGCCCGCGATCGCGCCGGATGGCGGCGGACAGCAATTCGGTGTGCTCCAGGTCGCACCGTGCAATCTATCGAATTCCTGAGATCCAAGAGGCTTGCGCGACGAACGCATGGCGCCCGCGTTCGCCCCGGATGGCGGCGGCCAGCAATTCGACATCGTCAAAGTCGCGTCCCACCGCGGCCCATCGAGATTTAGGGATGGCGGCTGTCATCGCCGCTCACGACTGGCGATTCGACGTGCCCCGCTCCGCGCCGAGCGGCAGGTACCCCAGCCTCGCCATCGCATCCGTGAGGCCGGCGCGATGAGCGTGTGCCTGGTGTGTGGGAGCGAGCGCTCCACCGCGATGTTCCAAGGGTCGGACCGGCTCTATCACACGACGACCAAGCAATTCAGCGTGATCCGGTGCGGCGAATGCGGCCTGCTCAGGCTGGATCCCCAACCGCCCCCGGAGGAGCTTGGCCGCTACTATCCGGACAACTACTGGTTTGCGCCGGACGACAGCCCGGCGAGCCGTATGGAAGAGGCCTACCGCCGTCTGGTTTTGCGCGATCATGTGCAGTTCGTGGCGCGGGCGCTCGAAAGTTCTACCGCGCGCGGTCCGTTGCTGGACGTAGGCTGCGGCGGCGGACTCTTTCTCGGCATGATGCGCGAGCGCGGCTTTCGCGTCGTGGGCCTGGACAATTCGCGCGAAGCGGCGGGAATCGCATGGCGCCGCCAACAGGTGCCCGCCGTGGTCGCCGATACCGAACTCGCCTCCACTGCGCGCCCGCAGCCTGGCCGGGCTGACCATGTTTCACGTGATGGAGCACCTCTACGATCCGCGCGCCTACTTGCGCGCCGCGCGTGAGCTGCTCGCGCCGGACGGCCGCCTCGTGGTGCAGGTCCCCAATGCCGCCTCCTGGCAAGCCCGCCTGCTGGGCAGCTCCTGGAACGGCGCCGATATTCCGCGCCACCTATATGACTTCCGCGACCGCGATCTGGTCACAATTCTGGAGGCCGCAGGCTTTGAAGTGCTGCGCCGCAAATATTTTTCCCTGCGTGACAATCCAGCCGGCCTGGCCAGCAGCCTTGCTCCCTCGCTCGATCCCATGGCGCGGCGCGTGCGGCGTATCGCCGAGTCCGGCGGCGAACGCCTGGCGAAAGACCTGGCGTACCTCGCGCTGGTGGTAGCTTCGGTTCCGTTCGCGGCGGCGGAGGCGATTTGCAATGCGGGCTCCACCGTGATGATCGAGGCGCGCCCGCGATGAGCTATACCGGCTTCGCCTACCGCTTGCCGCGCCCGTTGCGGCGGCACATCCTCAATTTCGAAGTGGAGATCGAAGACGCGGTAGCGGCCTTCGCCCGTGCCCTGCCGGCCGGAGCCCGCGTGCTCGACGCAGGAGCGGGCGAAGGCCAGTATCGCGACCATTTCACCCGCCACCGCTACTGCGGCGTCGATCTCGCGGTCGGCGATGCGGGCTGGGATTACAGCCGGCTCGACGCGCTCGCCGACCTCACCGCTCTTCCCTTCCGCACGGCCGTGTTCGATGCGGCGGTGCACATCGTGACCATCGAGCACTTGCGTGAACCGGCCGCCGCGCTGGCGGAAATCGCGCGCTCGCTCGCCCCGGGCGGCCTGCTGCTGATCGCGGCTCCCCACGAGTGGGAAGTGCACCAGGCGCCACACGATTATTTCCGCTACACCCGCTATGGGCTGCAATATCTGCTGGAAAAGAGCGGCTTCGAAGTGCGCGAGATGCGCGCCGCGGGCGGCTATTTCCGGCTGCTCGCCCGGCGGCTCCTCAACGGGCTACAATTCTTCACAGGAGGCCTTCGCTGGCTGCTCTTTGTTCCGGCCGCGATTTTGTTGGTGCCCCCGGCACTGATCCTGCCCCTGCTGGACCCGCTCGACCGGGACCGCAATTTCACACTCGGCTATGTATGCACTGCGCAACGGCGCAAGTGAGACTGGCCGCAAAGGGAAAATTTTGGACGGAGTGATTGTTATCGACAAGCCCGAGGGGTGGACCTCGCACGATGTGGTCAACAAAGTGCGCCGCATCGCAAAGACGAAGAAGGTCGGCCACCTGGGAACACTCGACCCGATTGCCACCGGCGTGCTGCCCCTGGTGATCGAGCGCGCCACCCGCCTGGCGCAATTCTACACACGCAGCGACAAAATCTACGAGGGCCTGGTGCGTTTCGGTTGGTCGACAAGCAGCTACGATCGAGCCGGCGAACCGACCAGCGAGAAGGTCGAAGTGCGAGTTACGGCCGCGGAATTGGAAGCCGCCTTAGAAAACTTTCGCGGTGAATTCGCGCAGCGCCCGCCCGCCGTTTCGGCCAAGAAAGTGGAGGGCCGAGCGCTCCTACGAACTGGCCCGCAAAAACATCGCGGTGGAGCTGGAGCCGGTGCGGATTCAGGTTTATGAATTAACGGTGCTGGAATTCAATGGCGATTTGGCGCGTTTGCGTGCCCACTGTTCCGGCGGTACTTACATGCGGTCGATCGCCCATGACGTTGGGCAGGCACTCGGCTGCGGCGCCCATTTGCAGGAACTGCGGCGCCTGGCCAGCGGTGAGTTTGAACTCGACCAGGCGCACACTCTGGAACAATTGCAAGCGCTGGCGGACGATGAGCGACTGGTAGACGCAATCGTGCCCGCGGCCAAAATGCTTCCGCTGTTTCCGAACGTATTCGTAGACGATCTTACGGCCGCGCAAATCCGTAACGGCCGCGATTTCCCGGCGTCTCCCTTTCGCGCACAGCCCCACTCAAAATACGTGAAGGCGGTGACGCAAAAGGGCGACCTGGTTGCCATCGGCGAAGCGGTGATGGCGAATCTCTACCATCCCACCGTGGTAATTTAACCCGCGCTGTGGGCGGCGGAGTGCCACGCCGAATTCAGCCATTTCGCAAAAGTGGTGAGAGCGGGATATTCCTGTCTCACGGTTCCGATGTTGACGTGGTAGCCAGTGTTCTGGAACCACCGGAACATCGTGGTCATCTCCGCACCCGCCTTCTTTTCGAACTCGTCCCACGGCGTCTGTACATATCGAACTTCCTTGCCCGTGACCACGCTGAATGCCTGCGCCAACTCGGTCATCGATAGCTCGTCGCCCGCCAACTCAATGGCGCGCCCTTGCCACTTGCCGGGACGTTCGAACGCCGCGCAGACCACGCCGCCAATGTCATCCACCGCGATCATCTGCAAACGCGTCGCAGGGTCCAGGGGGAAATTCAGCTTGCCGTTCTCGATACCCTCACGCATGCCTAGCAGATTTTCCATGAAGAAGACCGGACGCACCACCGTGTAGCTCATACCGGTTCCGCGGATGTGCTCCTCGATGCGAAATTTGCTGTCGAAATGCGGAATCCCGGTCCGCTGATCTGCGCTGGCAACTGAACTATAGACAAAGTGCGAAATGCGCGAGCGCTTGGCGGCGTCGGCAACATTCAGCCCCTGGCGAATTTCTACTTCGACGCCATCCGGGCTGGTTGCCTGCACGGAATGGACACCGTATGCATCGTCCAGTGCCCGGCTCAGCGTCGCCTGATTGTCCATATCGCCGCGCACCACCTCCGCGCCGCGCCCCGTAAACTCCCGCGCTTTCGGCTGCTCCGGATCCCGCGTCAGGGCGCGAACTGGAAAGCCTTTTTCCCGTAAATGCCGCAACGCGGCGCCGCCCTGGTGCCCAGTCGCGCCGGTGATGAGGATCACTTTGTCCTTGTTCTTATTCTTGGTTGTTGGCATATTCAAAAAAGCAGCATCCGGCTAGCCAGAGTATTCGATAAACCCGCCGGGCGGCATTCGGTGAAGATCGGCACACTGGAAGGGAAAAGCTGCCGACAGTGATATAGTTTTTGGTCGATGAAGAGGATTCAGTCAACTCGTTTGCTATGCGCGCTTTTCGCGACCTGCGCAGTATTCGCCCAAAACAAGGCGCCTTTACCGGCACTTCCGGCCCCGCTCTCGGTTCCCAAGCCAGCGCCCGCAAGCGATACGCCCTATGCCCCGCAAGCCATCGTCCCCGGCGGTGTCGTTATCCCCCTGTATCCCCCAGGCTCCCCCTATCTGAAAGCGGACCGCGTACGCGAGGCAGAACAGTACAACATGAGTCAGACCGTGCCGGGACGCATCAGCAGCATCGTCAATATTCACAATCCGTCGATTGAATTTCACCCGGTGGATCGCGCCATCAATACCGGAGCCGCGCTCATTCTCGTCGCCGGGGGTGGGCACAACACGCTCAACGTCGGCACGGAGAGCGCCGATTTCGTCCCCTTTTTCTACAACTATGGTGTCAACACGATCATCCTAAGAAACCGACTCCGGCGCGACGGCTACAATCCGCAGATCGATGCGGTGAATGACGCCTTACAGGCCATCCGGATGGTGCGCGCTTACGCCAAGGAATGGGCCATCGATCCGAATAAGATCGGCATCATGGGTTTCTCCGCCGGGGCGGAGCTGGCGGCACCCTCGGCGGTGCTCTTCGAAGATTTCGAGAAGAAGAATAGCGACCCGGCCGACCCGCTTTCGGGAATCAGCGCGCGGCCGGATTTCGCGGGGATCATCTATCCTGGCCCGTCGCCCTTCGCGCGCAACCGAACTCCGCCTCCCATTCCGCGCAATGTGCCACCGTCGTTTGTCCTATGCGGAGGTTCCGGCGACAGGGTGCATGCCGTCTGGGCGATCGAATACTTCAACGCGATGCTGGCCATGAGCGTGCCCAACATCGAACTCCACATCTACGGCAATGGCCGCCATCCCGGCGACCCTTTGACCGATGGCAGCCGCATGTCCGGAGGCCTTACGGATCGCAACGACACGCCCTTCGGCACCTGGCAGTACCGCTTCATCGAATGGTTCCGCGATCTCGGTTTCCTGCAAAAGCCAGGCGCGGAAACCAAGGCGGCAAAAGACACGGCGGCGTTCGTAAACGCGCCGGCGCGCTGAGCGGCACTGCAGACAACGCTAGACGAATTTCCAGCCTTTGCGGAACTTGGGCATCAGCAGGTGGTTCGCCTCTTCGTTGTTGGTGAAGCGCAGTTTTTGCGCGTCCCAATTGAGTTTGCCTTCCACGCGCATCGCCACCACTCCGAGCAGCATCCACTGCACGAAGCGTCCCGAAATACTGAAATTGGAGCAGGCGGGCTCGCCGCCTTTGGCCGCGCGGATCCAATCGCGGTAGTGGGCCTTCACCCAATCTTCTTCGGGTCCAGGGCAGCGCGGCAGAATCTGCGGCGGCTTCTTATAATCTTTCATGCGTGCGTCCGGCATCAGGCGCGTTCTCTCGCCATAGCAGCCGGTGGTGACCATGCCCTTGTCTCCAATGAACAGGCTGCCATTCAGGTCCTTATCGCCCAGAAGTTCCCCTTCGGGAATTCCTTCGATCTTGGGCTGCGCGGTGACGCGGTCGTACCAGAACAGCTTCATCGCGGGCATATTGCCGCGTTCGGGAAAATCGAACCGGATGACCACGCGGTAGGGGAAGGTGTACTTCGATTTTCCTTCCATCTTGATGCATTCGACACTGGTAGGCGGTCCCAGCCGCATCGCCATATTCGGAGTGCCGAGGATGTGGCACGCCATGTCGCCGATGGCGCCGCAGCCGAAATCGGGAAACGCGCGCCAGTTGTGCGGAACATAGGCCGGACTGTACGTGCGCGGTTCGGCGTCGGCAAGCCAGGCATCCCAATCGAGCGATGCCGGCACCGCTTCCTCCTTCGGCACCACGTCGGGCCCTTGCGGCCAATAAGGATCGGGACGGTTGGTCCAGGCGTGGACTTCGTTGACGCTGCCGATATCGCCGTTCCAGATAATCTCGCAGCATTCGCGCGCGCCTACCTGCGAGTAGCCCTGATTTCCCATCTGGGTGGCGACGCCGTATTTCTCCGCTGCAAGAGTCAGCTGCTGCGCTTCCCATACCGTGCGGGTCAGGGGCTTCTGGCAGTAGACGTGTTTGCCGCGAGACATGGCCCACATCGCGGCAGTCGCGTGCAGGTGGTCCGGGCAGGAGACGAGCACGGCATCCACGTTGTTCGACTCTTTGTCGAACATGCGCCGGAAATCTTTGTACTTCGGCACCTTCGGATAAGCAGTGAACGTCTTGGCCGCACGCTTATCGTCGGGGTCCGCCATGGCGACGATGTTCTCGGCACTGCACCCGGCAATATCGCTGGCGCCTTTGCCGCCGGCGCCAATCGCCGCGATGTTCAGCTTTTCATTTGGCGACTTGTAGCCAAGGCGCTTCAGCGAGGCAGTGCTGCCGAAACCCGCATTCGGGACCACGCCCGCTAACATCGAGCCGAAAAAAAAGTGTCTTCTGGAAAACCGATTTTCTTGCGCCACGTGAGCACTCCGGCGTCCATGATAACGCACGGCCTAAATAGGTGCGGCGGCCACGCGAATCGCAAGTTCGGCCTGGGCGGCTTCCGCCGATTCTCCCAGCCACGAGGCCTGCGCATTCGGCAGCTCACCGATCAGTTCCTCCCACGAATACTGCTTCTCCGGCGAGAACGCCGCATAGCCGAGCGTGTCGGCCAGGCGCCAGCTCACCTTGACCAGGTTGGAAAGGCTGCGTTCTCCCGGGACAGGCGCGTCGTGATGGGTGGCGATCACGGCAGACAGTTCTTCCGGGAAGCCCCAATCCTGGGCCAGATAGGCGCCGGCAGCACAGTGATCGATTTCGAAGAGATCCCGTTCGGTGCCCAACAGGTCAAAACCAAAATCGTCGGAGACTTCCAGCATCCGGGAGTACTCGTCGGGATACGCGGACATCATCCCCAGCGTCCCGAGATTGTGCAACAGCCCTGCCGTATAGGCGCTTTCGCGTTCGACGCGGGCAACCCGCGCGGCCTCCTCGGCGATCATCGCAGTCACCAGGCTGTGGATCCACACCTTGCGCAGCGCGCCGATTCGCGCCGTGACGCGCACCATGCGGTTCACTGCGACTAGCGTCGCCATGGTTTTCACGCGGTCTGTCCCCACCATGCCGATGGCGGAGACCAGGCTGGTCACCTCGCGGCGCACACCGAACAGCGCCGAGTTGGCGAAGCGCAACAGCTCGGCGGAGAACGACGGGTCCATCTTGACCAGGCCGCTCAATTCATAAATATCGACTTCTTCCTGGCTGGCCATAGCCAGAATCCGGCTGGCCACGGCCGGAAACGGCGGAAGCAGCCGGAGAGCCCACGGGGCTTGCGGACGGGCGAAGGTTTCAGTCATCACACACTCCGTGGTATCTATCGTCCGATTCGCCGCAGGAGTTTAGGTCAGGGAGTTTAGGTCAGGCCGAAACCAGGGCTTTTTGCATTTTGACGAAGTGGCACGGAATCTTGGTGGGGGCGCCCGGCGTGAATTCCTCCACCCCCGCCTCCAAATAGCCGAGCTTGCGATAGAAGGCCGGGAGTTCGGCGCGCAAATTGACGATGCGAAGATCCATGAAGCCGCAGCCGCGCTCGCGGGCCCAAGCCTCGGCAGCCGTGATCAGCGCCCGTCCGACGCCGCCCTTCTGCCGCGCCGGGTCCACGCTGAGCAGGCCGAAGTAGGCGCGTTCCCCGCGCAATTCGACGTACACGCAGCCCGCCATTTCGCTCTCTACCAGAAAAACTCCGCGTTCGAAAAATTGGCGTGTCTGGGCGAGATCGATGCGGTCGCCCTCCACGAAGAAACTCTCCGCCGGGTTGAAAGCCGCATTGATCAGGCGCGCGATTTCCCCGGCCTCGTGCACTTCCGCCGCGCGCACCGTCATGGGTTGGCAATCGCCTTTCCTACGAGCTTGGGAATGCTGGGGGAATCGGCGAACTCGAAACCCGAAGCATAGGCCAATTTCAGGATCTTCACCATCTTTTCGAAGTTGATCTTCTCCACTGTGTCGCTGACCTGGTGGTAATCGGGGTGAAAGCCGGTGAACCACCAGACGGCCGGGATATCGTGCTGCAGAAACGGGTACTGATCGCTGCGGAAGAGCACCTGGTTCGACGCATCGCGGTCCCACTTGTAATTGAGTTTGAGCCCCACCATTTCGTTGGAACGCTCCACTACCGCCCGGTAATCCGGACTGTAGTGCGTGCCGATCAGCCCCAGCTCATTAGACGTATCGGGCGAGATTTCGGTTTGGACGCGCGGATCGGCGGCTTCATTGCGGCCGATCATATCGAAATTGATTTCGGCGCGCGTGGTGGCGAGCGGGCGCAGCGGATGCGCCACGTAGTGATACGCGCCGAGCAGGCCGCGCTCCTCGGCGGCGAAGACGACGAAGAGCAGGGATCGCTTAGGCTTGACGGGGTTGAGGGCGAAGGCGCGCGCCAGTTCCACCACACCGACAGTTCCCGAACCATTGTCGTCGGCCCCGTGCAGGATGCCCTGCGGGCCAATCCCATCGTGATCGAAATGCCCGCTGAAAATGACCGTCTCGGCCTTGAGCGCGGGGTCGCTGCCCTCGAGCAGGCCAACCACGTTATAGGAGTTGGCGCGGCGGCGGTCGCTCACCACGGGATGGAGTTCGACAGTGATATCGGGCACTGCGAAACTGGCCGGGCTGGGCTTTGCGTCGATCGCGGTCTGTACCTCGGCGGCCTTCTTGCCGGCCGCGGCGAAGATCCCGGCGGCCAGCGTGCCGGAGATGGTGAAGTTGGGAATCGCGGGACCGCCTTCGACCAGCGACTCGCTCGGAATTCGCGGGCGCGTGGCCGCCTGGCCGCGGCCCGCCTGCTGGCCCTGCCCCGCCCCGCGTCCGCCGCGCCCCTGGCCCGCGGCGTGATTGTTCGGGTCCATCATGGAAAGCATGCCGATGGCGCCGTGCCGCTGCGCGTTCAGCGCTTTGTAAGTGGCGTTGGTGTAGCGCGTATTAGCGGCGCCGTTGAAGACGGATTGCGCGTCGTTCTCCTGCGGTTCGTGGTTGAAGATGAGGACGATCTTGCCCTTGACGTCGATGCCGGCATAATCGTCGTAGCCGAGTTCCGGCGCGGTGATGCCGTAGCCGGCGAAGACGACTTGGCCGGAGACGCTGATTTCATTGGCGAAGTTCGCCGTCGCATCCGGCGCGCGAAACGTCTCGCTCTGGCCGCCATGGTGAAGCACGAGCGTGGTCAACGCCCGATCGGCCGTGAATTCGATGATCGGAACCGGCTGCAGGTAGCTATCGCCGACCAGCGGTTTGAGCCCGGCCTTGGCGAACTGACTGGCAATCCACTGGATGGCGATTTCACTGCCGCGCTCGAGCGAACGGCGGCCTTCCATCGCATCGGAAGAAAGAAACGTCAGGTCCGCCTTTAAACGGGCGGCTTGAATGGAATCGAAGCCCTCGGCGATGCGCGACTTGGTCTGCTGCGCACCGGCAATCGAAACAAAAAGGGCGATCAGGAACGCCGGCCAGTATTCGCATAGAAAATATTACCGCACGATGGTGTTGGCCATGCGGTCGTCGGCAAACGCGGTGCGGTCGCCCGCCTTCTTACCGGGTGCCGGGAGCAGGCGTGCGGCCAGCGGTTTGTGCCATTTCCAGGCGAGCGACGCAACGTCGCCCATGATGCGCGCCAGGCGCTCTTCGGAAATGTCGCCGGGCAGCGGAATGGTATCCAGGCCGCCCGCGCAGACCGCCGAATAGGCCAGCAGGGAGTCCATATTGTATGTCCGCTCTTCCCACCGCTTGGCGAGCACCGCGTCCTCCAGCACCGGCACCATCAGGCCTGCGTAGCCCACCTGTTTGACCGGAGTGGATTGCACTGCGCGCGTGATGATGGCGGCGGCCGTCATGGTGCCGCCCGAGCCGAACGGCGCACCGATGAAGTTTTCGATGGCGCGCCCGATGGAAACTTCGCCGAGCGGCGCCGGCGTGGGGTCGATGCCGGCGTAGCTCCACTTGCTGGACGCGGCCACGCGCACGGCCGCGGCCTCCGCCTGCAGCAGGTACTTGGTCAGGGCTTCGGCGAGCTTGGTTTCGGCGGGCCCCGGGTCGTGATACTGCGCGAACACCTCGGCCACCACATTGGCGCTCTCCAGGCCCACAGCGAAGGTCTTGCCCGGGCCATCGTGCCACGCCGCCGGATAGAACGGCGTATACGGTTTGACCATGGCGGCGGTGGCGAAGTTCAGGTTGCCGGCCCCGTTCGGGCTCTTGGCGTCAACGGCTTTGACCAGCGGGCTGCCTCGCGAATGGATTTCCAGTGAATGCCGTTTTCCGCGGCGACGATCAGGCTGCCGTTGATCTTCGTCGAAGCGAACACGTCGATCGCGATATCGACCGTGGCGCGATCGTCGTCGTCGGTCAATTGGACCGCGCCCAGATTCGACGTGAAGCCGAGTTTGGCCGCAAGCTCGCCGTATTTCCGGAGCAGCGCCACCGCGTCGGCGTGCTTCATCCCCTTGGTGTAGCTGGCCAGCGGTTGGGTGACCACGCGGATGGTCTCCACGTCGAAGCCCGAGGCCTTGTACTCTTCGCGCGCGGCGCTCAGGAAGGCCACGGCTTCGGAAACCTGCGATTCCATGTGAGCCGCATCGATGCGGATAAAGGCGGTGATGGCACGAACTTTCGGCCGCGATTGCCCGATCGCAAACGATGAGAGGGCCAGGAAGAGGACGATTAGTTTCCGCATGGGAACGTTTATACCATGGGTTCCGTGACCAGAGTCTTGTCACGGGAAAAATGGAAGTGCTTGAAAACAAGCGCAATCCAAAAATCCCGTGACTAGACTCTGGTCACGGAGCCGGGTTCCGCCGCTTGCTACAATCGCGTTTCGATAGTGAAGCACCCACTGCTGGGGCCGCTGGCTGCTATTGCCGCCGGCATCCTGACCTTCCGGTTTATTCCGTTCGGCCAATCTGAAATTCTCGCGGCTCTCGGCGCCTTTTTCGCCTTGGGAGCCTTGGCACTGTGGCGCGGCGCCCGCACGCTGGCAGGGGCCTGCTGCCTGCTCGGACTATTCTTCGCGGGAGCGTTCGATGCGCGCGTGCATCGTCCCGGACCCGCGCCGGAAATCGAGGCGACGGGGCGCGAAATCGTGATCCTCGAGGGCTGCGTGGTCGAACCCCCGGCGATTTCGGGGGAACGCGAGCGATTCCTCCTGGAACTGGATCGCGATGCGCGCGCCCAGGTCACGCTTTATGTCAAACCTGGCCAGGTGCTGCCCGCGCTGCATTACGGGCAGAAAATCGAGCTCGACGCCAAGCTTCGTGTGCCGCGAAACTTCGGCAATCCGGGAGCCTTCGATTACCAGCGATTTCTGGCACGGCAGCTCATCTACTGGACGGCCTCGGCGTCGGCCGGCGACGTGCGCGTGCTGCCGGGACACTGCGGGTCGCCTTTTCAGAAGGCCGTGATGGATTTGCGCGCGCTCGCGCTTTCGCGAATCGAACGGCTCTACCCCGGCGACAGCTACCGGTCGGGGATGCTGCAGGCCATCCTGATCGGGCAATCCTTCCAATTGCAAAAGGTCTGGACGGAGCAGTATCGCTCTACCGGGACCTTTCACGCGCTGGTGATCTCGGGCACGCACGTGGCGGTATTGGCGGCGTTCTTCCTCTTCCTGCTGCGCATCTGCTTCGTGCCGGAGAGCTTCGCCCTGCTGATTACGGTGCTGGCGGCGTGGCTCTACGCGCTAGTCACGGGCTGGCAGACGCCGTGCGTGCGCTCCGCCGCGGGGCTCACGCTGTTCATGATCGCGGGATATTTTTTCCGCGAACGCCGGATCATGAACCTGCTGGCTGCGGTGGCCATCGGCTTCCTGCTGCTCGATCCCGATCAGCTATTCGATGCCAGCTTTCAGTTGACCTTCCTGGCGGTCGGCTTTCTGGGGGCGTTCGCCGCGCCGGCGATCGCGGCGACGTCCGGCCCACTGGCGTCCGGCCTGCGCGAACTCAGTGACGTGGGGCGCGACCCGCACATCGCTCCGCGCAGCGCACAGTTTCGCATCGAACTGCGCCTGTTGGCGGAGACCCTGCGCGTGCCGCTATGGGTGGTCGCCACGCCCGCCCGCGTACTCTTCTTCGTCTATGAGATCGTGCTGACGTCGGCCGTGGTGCAGCTGGGGCTCGCGCTCCCGATGGTGGTCTATTTTCACCGCCTGGGATTTTCCGGCCTCTCGGCAAATGCCTTCGTGGTGCCGTTACTCGGGTTCGTCGTGCCGGTGGGTTTCCTCGCGATCTTTACCGGTTGGAACTGGGTGGCGCAGATTGCGGGCGCGCTGCTCTGGGCGTCCCAGAAAGTGGTCTGGTACCATGCCGGCCTGGAGCCCAACTGGCGCGTTCCCACGCCGCCGGTGTGGCTGGGTGTTTTGCTCGCTGCCTCGCTATTGGCGGCGGCCGTCTGGCGCGCACGCTGGTGGGCGCCGCTGGTGGCAGCGTTGCTCGTGCTGCTGTTGTGGCACCCATTCGCGCCTGAGATTCACCGCGGGGAGCTGGAGCTGACCGCGATCGATGTCGGCCAGGGCGATAGTCTCCTGGTGGTCTTCCCCGACGGCAAGCGCATGCTGGTGGATGGCGGCGGCATCCCGGCCTTCGGGCGGATCGCGCGCTCGCAGCTCGATGTGGGCGAGGACGTGGTCGCACCTTACCTCTGGGATCGCGGCATCCGCACGGTGGATATCGTGGCGCTCTCCCACGCGCACGAGGACCACAGCGGCGGCCTCGCCGCGCTGATCGCCGATTTTCATCCGCGCGAGGTGTGGACCGGCGTCACGCCGGAGAGCCCTGAGTGGGACGCCGTCCGGGCAAAGGCCGTGCAGGCGGGCGCGAAGATCGTACCGCTGCGTGCGGGCGCGCAGTTCGGGTTCGGAGGCGCCGCGCTCGAAGTGCTGGCGCCGACCGCGGATTATCTGCCCTACGACACTCCCAAGAACAACGATTCCCTGGTGCTGCGCGCGACCTTCCGGCAGCGCAGCTTTCTGCTGACCGGCGACGTGGAGCGCGGCATCGAGCAGGAGATGCTTTGGGTCAACACCATCCATCCCACGGATGTGTTGAAGGTGGCGCATCACGGCAGCCGCACCAGCAGCACGGAAGAATTTCTAAGCGCGGTGCAGCCGGCATTCGCAATCATTTCGGCGGGATTCGAAAACAGCTACGGGCATCCGCATCCCGCGATCGTGCAGCGGCTGACCGAGCATCACGCCACCATCCTGCGCACCGACCGGGACGGCCTGATCACGATCCGCACCGACGGGCAGCGCCTCACGGTGGAGACCTACTCCGGTTTCTTCAGCCAGAGATAACAGTGATTGCCGATCCGTGACGCCCGCTTGGCGCGAAGCAGCGGCAGGTCGAGGTAGCGCAGCGGAAAGAGCAGCCAGCCCAGGGTGAAGTGCGTCCCGGCGCGCCACCAGCGCCAGGGCAAGAGGCCCTTGCCGTATTCCAGGACGAAGACCAGGAGCGTGGCGGTGGGGCCGGTGCGCCACCCTTCGGCGACCAGGTCCAGGCCGGGTACCAACTGCTTGAGGCCATCCGGCGTGAAGCGCCGGTAATCGCGCGGATACTCGTGGAAGGGATGACAGAAGGGCGTGACCAGGTGCAGGTAGCCGCCCGGCGCCAGCACGCGGCACAATTCGCCGGCTACGCGGTTGGGGTCGCGCACGTGCTCGAGCACGGCGTCGCACTCCACGCGTTGAAAGAGTCCTGATGGAAAGGGAAGCTGTTCGGCATCCGCGGCAACATCCACGCCCGGCATGGGGAAGAGGTCCAGGTTGACGTAGCCGGGGACGGTGCGGCCGGCGCCGCCGATGTAGAGGTTCCAGCGGCCGAGCGGAAAATCCGACGGCTCGCGCGGGTTCATTACAAATGGGGCGGGGGGCTCCAACAGGCGGCGCAGGCGGCCGCGAGCCTCGCGGGTCCGGTAGCGTTGCTCAAGTGCGGAAGTGTTCATCGCCACCGTCGGGTCCGGGCTATTTATCCGGCGGCAGCATTTTGACGGCTGTGGGCAGGGTGAACAGGTTGTCTTTCAGATCCTTGTTGATCTGCACCGAATCCGAATACATCTCGAAGAGCTTTTCGCCGTTTCTCTGGCGCCGTATGCTCATCGGCCACATCACGCCGCCGCCCACGTTACGATACTTGGCGAAGAGCGTCTCCTCGTTGTCGAAATCCTTGTAATCCAGATTGCGGCGCTTGAGCAACTGGCGCACCGGCAGCTTGGTGAGCTGATTGAAATAGACGGTGACGGTGAGACCGTTGGAATCCGTGATATCGACAATTTCCACCGGCAGGTTTTCGAGCAGGTCGGAGCCGCGGGAGTAAAAATCCATGCCCGGCTCGTTGAGCCGCTGGCGAAGGATGTAGAAGATGTTGCGCAGGGTGCCGTCGCGCCAGTTCTCCAGGCGCTTGGGCTCGAGCGGGCGGGCTCCGCGGAAGGTGACTTCCCAGCCCCCCTGCTCATTGAAAAGAACGCCCGCGTATTCATCTTTGCCGAAGTTTTCGCGCTCGCGGACGGAAGGCTTCCCGGGTACCGGCGTCAGATAGCGCGTATAAATCTTGGCGATCGAAAGGCCTTCCAGTTTCTCGCGATAGAACGAGTAGGCCCGGCCTGTTTCCACGCGGTCCTGCATGGCGAGGAAGGAATCGCCGCCCACGGCCTTCAGCGCCTCATCCACCACGCGTTTGCCGCGCTGCTGGGCGGTTTCGGCGGCGCCGGCGGAAACCAGCGTAATCGAAAAGAAGAGGAATGCAGAGAGTTTCATTGCGGTCTCTTGGCAAGATCGATCGGCCGGATGCCGACGTTGATTTTGTACTCCGTCACCACCACGTCGCTGAACTTGCGCCCGCCCTGATTGATGGTGATCTTGAAGGGAACTTTGACGCCGCCGATATCGCGGAAGTCCTCGTAAAGCTCTTCGGAATAGAGGGGAGGCCCCGCGGCCTGCACGGTGTCGTAGCTGATTCTGCGAATCAGCCCGGTCTGCGGATCGAATTCGACGCTGGCCACCTGCCCGGCGGCATCGCTGATTTGCACGGTGGTATCGTCGATCGCATTCACGGATCGCCCTTCCAGCCGATCGCTGAGCAGCAGCCGGAAGTAGACCCGGAACAGGTCGCCGTAGACCTGCTTGCCTTGCGGGCCGGTCAGCGCTCCCCAGCCCTGCGGGGTCGCGATCCAGCCGATTCTGCCGTCGGTGTAGGCGGACACGCGGCCGGTAACCAGGGTGCTGTCCTGGCGGAATGTGGTGGGCGCCACCCAGCGATCGGTTTGAATGATCTTGGTGCCGCCGACCGAGAGCACGGAGGTGGCGATCTGGTATTCGGCAAGCATGCTGTAGTCCCGGATCGAGGCCAGCCGGTCTGCGCCGCCGGCCGCTGCCTGGGCTTTGCCGAGGATCTCCTTGCCGTGGGCGAGGCTGGCATCGCTGGCTACCGCGAGTTCGGGTTTGGAGGCTGGGATGGTGAGATCGAGTTTCGTGATCGTGCCCAGGCGCGCCAACGAATCGCCAAACAGCGTTGGGTTGCCGGTCACGACAACGCTGAGGTTCTCCGGCGTCACGGATTCTTTCGCGGCGCGGAGAATATCGGCCCGGTTCACCGCCTGCAGGGCCTTCTGGCGGGACTGCAGGAAATCCTTCGGGTAGCCGTAATATTCGTAGCCCAGAAGAGCTGAGAACAGCTTCGTTTTGGAATCGAAAGCGAAGAGGGCGCTGCTGAGCGCGGCTTCGCGAGCCAACCTCAGTTCGTCCTCGCTGACTTCCGTAGTGCGCATGCGTTCGATTTCTTCCCGCACGGCTTTCACCGTCTCGATGGTGGAGATGCTGCGCGTGTTCCCCGTGATTTGAAATATCCCGGGGCGGTCGGCGGGCGTGGTCCAGCGAACCTTGAACTCGGTGGGGTTCCCCATTTTGACGCGCGCGTGCTCGGCGAGCCTTCCGGTGGGGCCTCCCAGAATATTCGCCATCACTTCCAACGCGGCGTAGTCTTTGGAGTTCTGTTGAATTCCGAGCTGCCCGATGGCGAAGTAGGTCTGGGTAATGTCCTTCTTTTCGGCCAGGAAGACCCCGGGCGCCGGCGCGTTCTTCACTTTGGGAAAATCGGGGACCGGTTTCTGCTGCACCGTCCAATCCGCAAACATCCGCTCCACCGAAGCCTTCATCTCCGCGCTGTCGAAATCGCCGCGGATTCCCAGGATGAGGTTGGCGGGAAAGTAGTAGCGTTGATAGAAACTGCGCACATCGGCGCGCGAGATGCGGTCGATGGTGGCGAGTTGCTGCTGCCATCCGTAGGGAGTATCGGCGCCGTATACCGTGTGGCGCAGCTCCGCTTCCGTCAGGTTCCCGGCGTTGTCATTGCGATGGGAGATGGCATTGCGCAGCTGTACGCGCGCCTGGTCGAGCTTGTCCTGCCGGAAGCCGGGCTGTGCCAGCATCTCCTTGAGGAGCATCAGCACCGCCTCGCTATTCTCTTTGAGCGCGAAGAAGGAAATATTGGCCTGGGTTTCGCCCATCGAGGTTTCGATGGCGCCGGCCAGGCCGTCCAGGATTTCGTCCACCTGCTCGCCGGTCTTTAGCGCCGTGCCCCCGGTGCGCAGGAGCGTGCCGGTGAGTTGGGCGAGACCGATTCGCTCGGGCGGGTCGAAAGCGCTTCCGGTACGCACCAGCAGCGTCCCGGTGATCACCGGGAGCTCGCGATCTTCCTGCAGGTAGAGCTTCATCCCGTTGGGCAGGTTGATGCTCGCCAAAGGAGCCACCTGGATCACCCGGGGCGGCGGAAATTTCAGGTCCCTGGGAGAAGGGCCGGAAGCAGGCGGTGCCGCGGCGCGCGGGCGGGCAGGCGCGGACGCAGCCGGGGGCGCGGACGCGGGAGTCTCGACCGGCGCTTTGGTAGTTGCGGCGGGTGGGCGCGCGGCGGGGGGAGCCTTGACTGCCGGAGGCGGCGGTTCGTCCATGCCGGGGAGGGAGGGAACTTTTTGAGCGAAGGCGGCTGCGAGCGAGAGCAGGGAGAAGCAGAGCGGCGCGGTTCACTGGTCACCTCCGGTTTTGCGCTCCGCCGGCAGTGCGCGCGGAGCCGGGGGCAGAATGCCGGATTGGCCGGGCGCCACGAGGTAGGCGGTGGTACGGCCGGTGGCCACCAGGTATTTCGACGCCGCGCGCTGTACGGCATCGGGTGTGACTTTGTTCAGGTCGTCCAGCGCGGTGAAGATCTTTCGCCAATCGCCGTATTGGGCATTGTGAATGGCGAGCATCTCCGCCATGAAGGAACTGGTCTCGCAGCGCTGCAGAAAGGCGGCGCGAAGTTGCGCCTTGGCGTGAGCCAGCGTCTGCGCGTCAAGGGTGAGGTTCTTGAAGCGGCCCAAAAAATCATCCAGGGCACGCTGGTTCTCTTCGGCGGTGCGTCCCTGGGCAGGCAGGAGCAGGAAAATCATCAGGTTCGGATGGGGACCGCTGGGGAAAGTAGCGGCCACCTGGACGTTCGCGGCCAGGTGCTTTTCCTGAATGAATTCGCGATGCAACATACCGCCGTTGCCTTGGGAGAGGACGTACTGCATGACGTCGAACGCGGCGTCGTCCTTATCATACTGGCTGGGACGCTTGAAGGCGACGGCCACCACGGGCGGGCCGTTGGCTTCCACGACAACGGTTTTCGGACCATCCTGGGGCGGCTCTTCGGTGTGCAGCACCGGCGCCGGAGGTTTGGCCTCCATGGGGCCGAAGTAGTGTTCCGCCATGCGGCGGGCGTCAGCGGGAACCACGTCGCCGACTATCGCGATGGTAATATTGCCCGGCCCGTAATAGCGCTCGTAAAAATCCTTGGCGGCATTGCGGCGGAGGTTGCGGGTATCGCTGGGCCAGCCGCTGATCGGGTTGCGGTAGGGATGCACCTTGAAGGCAGTGGCCAGGAGTTCGGCCATGAGCTTACCCTGCGGCATTGGATTCGAGCTGGCTGCGGTAATCGTCCAGCAGCGCGTCGCGCTCCTTATAGAAATCCCGGAAGGCGGGGTGGAGGAGACGCTGGGATTCCATCAGGAACCACAATTCGAGGCGGTTGGAGGGCAGCGAGTAGGAAAAACTGGTGGAATCAAAGTTTGTAGCGGCGGAGGGTTCAAAGACACCATTCTCCGTGAGGAACCGGCCATATTCGTTGGCGCGGCCCAGGCGTTGGGCCGATTCGTTGGCCAGTCGGGCCTGGCTGCGCAGCATGTCCAGCCGGGAGGGGTCGGCATGGATACCTTTATTCAGCTCGGCATCTACCCGATCCCAGGCCTCTTCGGCGGCGTCGAGCGCCTTTTTTTCCGCCGGCCAGGAGGGGGAGCCGATACTTTCCGAACCTTTGTACGCAAGCCGTTCCATCATGCGCGCCATGCCGGTTTCGCCGGCAGGGTCGTTACTCGAACCGGCATTTACCAGGGTATGAAACGCAACGACGGGAGAATCATGGCGCTCCAACACAATGAAATGCAAGCCATTGGGAAGTGTAAACTCGGTAATCTTCTTTTCAAACTCCTTGACGTCCTGCGCGGACAAACCGAGGGCGCCGAGCAGAATCAAGAAGGAAAAACGCAAACATCGCACGATGGTACAGCTCCTTCGGCAACAATGATAGCCGGAACCGGCAATCCGGAACCGCACCTTAGAGGATACCAAGCCTGCGAAATCGGCATTTCCTTACTCCTAACGTTATCAGGGAGGGGGGAGGACCGCGAGTACCGGACAGGTACCCGCATTACTGTTGTTTTTCCTACCGGATAAGCATAATGGACTCAGTTTGGCGATAGGGAACACGGAGACGGATTTCATGATCGGTTGGGATAAGCGGACAACGGAGGGCGATGCGATCGCCGGAGACCGCCGGCAGGACAAGCGCTACGAGATTCAACTCGAAGTGAAATGGAAACTGATCCGGCGGCGGCGGGTGCTGGATACCGGAACGGGACAGACCATCGATATGTCGAGCGGCGGCATTCTTTTCGACGCGGGGAGGCACTTACCGGAAGGCTTGAACGTGGAATTATCCATCACTTGGCCGGTGCTCCTGCATAACGTGGCTCCGATGCAATTGATGGCGAGCGGCCGCATCGTCCGCTCGACAGGCCGAAAGGTCGCGATCCAGACTACGCAGCACGAGTTCCGAACGGCAGGCATGCCGGCGGAGCAACGCAACACTCCAGCGAAATCCAACTCCTTCCCGCCCAACGTGAGCGGCGCGTCCTTCTTCTCAACGCTCGGCAAGTAGCGTGGAAGCACAGGGCAGCAGCACAGTCGGAAATGTTGCGCCGGTGGCGAGCCGAAGGTAGAAGTAGGCGATTCCCGCAGTACCCCACAGAAGATCCGGAGTTTCCCTGTCGCGCAGCATGCCGCTGGGCCAAAAGGCGCGCGGCTGGTGATAGCGCTGAAGTCCCTCTTGGGCGGCGAGTTCGGCGGCAAGCTGCCAGGGCTCGCCCGGCAGGATTTCCGCGGCGAAAAGCATGAGATCCGCATTGCCTGCGGTGCCGTGGCATAGCGAAAAATTCGTCAACCGGTCAAACCCGCCGCGCACGATATCGAGCGCGATGCGAGCCTCTTCCAACAGCATCGGATCGGCTAGAATCTGCCAGGCGCGCAGCCGGGAAAAGGCGATACCGCCGGCAC
The DNA here is from genome assembly GCA_963811575.1 of uncultured Solibacteraceae bacterium. GTDB lineage: Bacteria > Acidobacteriota > Terriglobia > Bryobacterales > Bryobacteraceae > Solibacter. The sequence goes on from CAWERY010000002.1 coordinate 112,888, forward strand.
CGTGGCACCAGACTGATTGGTAGACCGGATCCTCCCCGCGAAAATCCGGCCAATTGCGCTGGTCGGAATCGAAACAGCCGCGTTCGAAAGCGAAAGCGCCGAGCGCCGCCTGGCGAAAACGCGCTTCCCCGGTGGCGTTCCACAACTCGAGCAGGGACCAGCCGATGCCGGCCGCGCCGTGCGAAAAACCGGTCAGCGGCGGCATCCCTTGCAATGTCCGCCACGCCCAAGTTTCGCCTTCCCGGATGGCCTGGGCGAGCAGGAGATCGCCGTGCCGGATGGCGAGTTCCTGGTAGCAGCAGCGGCCGGTGCGGCGGTAAAGATCGAGTAGTGCGGCGAGGGCTCCGGCGCTGCCGGCGATGATGTCGAGACTCTCCGGGTTGGGCTGCGCTTCCCGCAAAATGGCGGATTCATCGAGTTCGCCGAGAACCTCGGCGGCTGCACAGCGAATCCCGATACAGCCCGTGTAATAACCGTTCCGGTGCACGGGAAGCAGGGAAAGCGACCGTGCCGCCGCACCCCGGGCGGTGAAACGCTGGATGCGATCGCCGGTGGCCTGGGCGATTCGCCAGAGCGCGAGCGCTACGCCGGCGGAGCCGCTATATAGATGCGGCAGCAGTGCACTGTGCCGGGCGCCGGCCGGTCCGGTCCGGTCGGCGGTCCAGTTGCAGAGGCCCTGGCTCCAAATGGCGTCGCGGCAGAGGCGCCCGGCAATGCGATCGGCAACTTCCAGATATTCGTGGTTCATATGCCGGTAAAGGGAAACGGGTAATGGCTGTGCGAGCCGCTCTTGCGCCAGGGTTCCTCGAGCGAGAGTCCGCGGGATTCAAAGCCGGCCCCGAGCGCGGCGAGACGCTCTTCCACCGGCCGTCCGCGGGTTGCCTCCATGGCTTCGGCGAGGATGGCACAGCGGGAGCGGCCGAAACTCTCGCCGGTATCCTCCGCCAGGGAGAGCCCGCATGCCAGGCGCCGGGTAAAGAGCGGAACGCTGTCGCGCAGGTGCGCTTGCAGATCTTCGTGGATGCGGGCGGCAAGCTGGGCGGCGATCGGGTAGTAGGCGCGATGGAAGTAGAGCACCGCGGAATCGCGGCGCTGGTAGATTTCGGGAAGCTGCCCGCATTTGAAGCGGAACGGTACGCTGAAGCGATTGAATTCGCCGGTGATCGCGGCCAATAGCAGCGGAGCGCCCGCGCGCGAAACGTTCCAGTACAGGCGCAGCAGATCTTCGAACTCGTCGAATTCGCAGACCGTCTCGCCGAATGCGAAATAAAAGCCGGCCTGGAGTTCGGAGGTTCCGGCCGCCTGATAGACGCGGACCGACTCGTCCTTCTCCGGCACAGGGCCAGGGCCGCGCAGGGTGATGTACTGGCCGGGGCGGAAGAGGCGTGCCGCGCCTCCACGCCGCGCCAGAATACGGCCTTCCCCGAGCGCTTGCACGACGCACCAGGTGTCGTCCCACCGGCCGCGGCTGCGGTTGGCCGCGGAGAGGGCGGCGGCCAGTTCGGGATCGCCTTCGAGATCAGGTTCCGCGGCGCTCCGGCAATCGCGCGTGTAGCAACGTTCGTACAGAAATTCCGGGCCGCCCGATTCGAGCGCGAGTACGGCCAGCAGTTCCTCATTCATGGCCGAGCAGTTCCTCTCTGGCCCAATCCGGTTGGGTCAGGATGTTGAGACTGACCTGCGCCAGCCGCACCGCGTCGCCTTGCATGTGCGCCTCATGCTGGAGGGCTTCCCAGGCGCTTTGCAGCATTCGCACGGCGGCGAAGGGCAGAATTTCCGTGGGGTCCGCGCCGCAGGCCGATAGAAACGAGCGCAAGGTGGGGCGAATCGCGTCCAGGCTGTACTGTTCCGGGGCGCGCACCCAACGATTCCACCAGGATTGGAGCAGGGTGGCGACGTCCCAACGCGGGTCGCCCCATCCGGCAAGCTCCCAATCGACCACATGGAGGCGCGCGCCATCGCTCGAGATCAGCACGTTCTCCAGTTTCCAATCGCCGTGGATCAACGTGGAGCGGCGCCACGTGCGGGAGGCGGCTTCCAGGGCCGGCGCGAACCCGGCATGGCGCTGCACCAGCCGCACGAGTTCGCGCTGCGCCGCGGCGCGAGCGGGCAGGGCTTCGACGCTCCATTGGTGCATGTCAAAAAAAGGCGGCAGTTCCGCGGGGAACATTTCGGCGAGCGCGGGCGATTGCATGGCGCGATGATAGGCCGCCATCACCTCACCCGCGCGGCGCGCCGTGCGGGGCGCGAATTCCGCCTGCGCATCTTGCAGCGCGGTTTCATCGGGCAGGAATTCGAAGACCAGGATGGAATTCTCGGGATCGTAGCTATACACCGCCGGGATCAGCGGTGCCAGCGCGGCGAAGCGTTCATCGGTGGCGGCACGGCGGCAGAGTCCGGCTTCGCGTTCGATACTACCGCGGCCCGCGGGATCCCATCTGCCGGCCTGTTTTACGAGAAATTCGTGTTCCCCGCAGGTGACGCGGAAGTTGCTGTTGCGGCGACTCAGGTTGTGCACGGTGTACTCGCCGCGCACCACGGAAGCGGGCCCTCCGAAGCGGCGGCCGTTCAGATAGTGGAGGACATTCGCCTCCGTCAGGAACATAGGGTTCGATGATACCCTGCGACCCGGGCCCGAGCGGCGATCATTCGCAGCGCAGCGCCGAAATGGGGTTGATCCGCGAGGCTCGCAAGGCAGGCCGGTGGCTTGCGGTCAACGCGACCGCGAGCAGGATCGGCGGCACGTCCGCCGCCCGCCCATTCTGCCAGAGCACCATCGCCACGACTTCTTCGCGCGGCGGTCCGAGCGCGATGCGAATGTCGATTTCGCGAGTGCGCGATACCATGCGACTCCGGGCGCAGGGCGGCGATCATTCGCAGCGCAACGCCGAAATGGGGTTGATGCGAGGCTCCGCAACGCAGGGCGGGTAGCGTGAGCTTGCGGCCAATGCGACCGTGAGCAGGATCAGCGGCACGTCCGCCGCCCGCCCATTCTGCCAGAGCACCATCGGCATGATTTCGCGGGTGCGCGATACCGTGTGACCCGGGCCGGGCGGCGATCATTCGCAGCGCAGCGCCGAAATGGGGTTGATCCGCGATGCCCGCAACCCAGGCAGGTAGCTTGCAGCCAACGCGACCGTGAGCAGGATCAGCGGCCGTCCGCCGCCCGCCCATTCTGCCAGAGCACCATCGCCAGGACTTCGCAGTGCGCGATACCGTGCAACTCGCGCAGGCGGCGATCATTCGCAGCGCAGCGCCGAAATGGGGTTGATCCGCGAGGCTCGCAACGCGGCCAGGTAGCTTGCGCCCAATGCGACCGCGAGCAGGATCAGCGGCCGTCCGCCGCCCGCCCATTCTGCCAGAGCACCATCGCCAGGACTTCGCAGTGCGCGATACCGTGCAACTCGCGCAGGCGGCGATCATTCGCAGCGCAGCGCCGAAATGGGGTTGATCCGCGAAGCCCGCAACGCAGGCAGGTAGCTTGCGCCCAACGCGACCGCGAGCAGGATCAGCGGCACGTCCGCCGCCCGTCCATTCTGCCAGAGCACCATCGCCACGACTTCTTCGCGCGGCGGTCCGAGCGCGATGCGAATGCCGATTTCGCGAGTGCGCGATGCCATGCAACTCGCGCACGCGCCCCGCGCAATCATTCGCAGCGCAGCGCCGAGATGGGGTTGATGCGCGAGGCTCGCAAGGCGGGCAGGTAGCTTGCGGCCAATGCGACCGCGAGCAGGATCAGCGGAACCAGGCCGATCACCAGCGGGTCGTGCGCACTGACGCCGAAGAGCAGGCGGGAGAGCCCCTGGCCGAGAGCGAGAGAGCACAACACGCCCGCCGCGACGCCTGCCAGGATGACCCGGGCATTCTGCCAGAGCACCATCGCCACTACTTCTTCGCGCGGCGCGCCGAGCGCCATGCGAATGCCGATTTCGCGAGTGCGCTGCCCCACGGAATAGGCCAGCACGCCATAGACGCCGATCGCGGCGAGCAGCAGCGCGCAAAACGCGAAGACGCCCATCACCTGCGCGGAGAGCCGCTGCTGGTTCAAGGACGCGTCCACCATTTCGTCCAGGGTTCGCACGCCGAAGACCGGAAGGTTCGGATCCACGGCCTGAATCTGGCGGGTCACTTCGGCGGTGAGGCCGGAGGGATCGGACGCGGCGCGCACCAGGATGCCGAGCGCCTTCGGGCTCCGCTGATAAATCGACAGGTAGAGATGCGGCACGCCATCTACCGCGATTCCGTCATGGCGGATATCGGCGACCACACCGATCACGGTCACGAGCGGGGAGTTCGCAGGTACGGCGCCTACCCGAATGCGTTTGCCGACGGCGGATTGCCCCGGCCAGAAGCGCCGCGCGGTGGAGCGGTCCACCATTAACACCGGTGCGGCGCCGCGCTGGTCGGTCTCGGCAAAGTTGCGGCCCTCGAGCAGCGGCGTGCGCAGCGCGGGGAAGTATTCCGGGCTGACCAGGAGGATCTCCGCGCTATTCGATTCCGCCGCCGGCGCGGTGCCGGTTTCCACCGCGATCGGAAAGCGATTGCCATCGCCCGTAGTGGGCAGGCTGTTGGTGATGGCCGCGAAGACCGTCCCAGGCACCGCGCGCATGCGCCGCAGCACTTCGCGCATGAAGGCGACGCGCGCCTCCCCGGTGGCATAAGGGTCGCCCTTCGGGTTGTTCGGCTGCGGCAGCCAGATGCGCGCCGCGAGGACGTTGCGAGGGTCGAAGCCCGGGTCCACGTGGGCCAGCTTCCAGAAACTGCGCACCAGCAAACCCGCGCCGGTCATCAGGACGACGCAGAGCGCGACCTCCGAGATGACGAGGGCCGCGCTGGCGCGGCGTCCGCGGCGGCGGCCACCGCCGGCCGAGCCCTGCTTCAAATGATCGGCCAGGGAAAAGGAGGACGCCTCCAGCGCCGGCACCAGGCCGAACAGCAGGCCGGTGGCGAGCGAGATGGCGAGCGCGAACAGCATCACGCGCCAATCCAGCGCTGCGGCATGCAGGCGGGGGAATTTCTCGGGAATCAACCTTGCGAGCAGACTGACCGTCCACCAAGTGGCTGCCACACCGGCTGCGCCCGCGATCAGGGAGAGCAGGATGCTTTCGGTCAGCAGTTGGCGCACTAAGCGTCCGCGGCCCGCCCCGAGGGCGCAGCGGAGGGCGATCTCACGCTGGCGCGCGGAGGCTCGGGCGAGCAGCAGGTTGGCGATGTTGGCGCAGCCGGTGAGCAGCATCATGGCCACCGCGGCGAGCAGCACCAGCATGAGCGGCCTGACGTTGCCGACGATGGCATCCTGCAACGGCTCCAGTTGCACGGACCACTGCGCGGTGGCCGGATACTCATTGGGAAAGGCCTTGGAGAGCGCCGCCACCAGGCTATCGACGCGCGCCTGCGCCTGCGCCACGGTCAAGCCCGGTTTGAGACGGCCGATGGCCCCGGGCAGCAGGCGCAGGGAGCGGCGCACCGGGGTGGGAAACGGGTCGGCCGCAAAGCCGGTGGTCCCCCAGAGATCGACCTCGGTGGAGACGGTGCGGCCGGGATGCCGGAACTCCGGAGGCATGACGCCCACTACCGTGTAGGAATCGTTATCGGCACGGATCTTGCGCCCCAGAACCTGCGGGTCGGCGCCAAAAAAGCGGCGCCACAAGCCGTCGCTGATGACCACCGCGTCGGCAAAGCCGGCAACGACGTCTTCCGGGCCGAAGACGCGCCCCAAACGGGGGCGGGCGCCGAGCATCGCGAAATAGTTGGGGCTCACGGCGAGCAGTTCCACACGCTCCGGATGGGCCGCGCCGGTGACATTGGCGTCCACCGGCCAGGTGGCGGAAACGTCGGCGAACGCTCCCGCACGTTCGCGGAGATCATTCAATTCGGGTAGGGACAGGCCGATGTCGCGCACTCCGGCGCCGCGTGCATGATCCACGATGCGCACCAGTTGCTCGGGGCGCGGAAAGGGCAGGGGCCGAAGAAGAATCGAGTCTACCAGGCTGAAGACGGCGGTATTGGCTCCGATGCCGAGCGCGAGCGTGAGGACGACCACGGCGGTGAAGCCGGGATTCTTGCGCAAGGTACGCAGGCAGTAGCGAACATCCTGAAAGACAGCGCCCATATCACAGCTTTGGACGAACCAAAGCGTGGCGGGTACCGAGTAGGGTTAGCGAACTCTTTAGAGCCGAGACGCGGGCGGCTCGACCCAGCCGGCGACGGTGGGCACAAACGCCTTTTTATATGGATTGTGAGGATGGTCCTTGGGAATGCGCGGGCAGGAGCCTTCCGCTTCATGTCCCTTGGGGCCGATGCCGGGCGCGGTGCAGCCATCGCCGCAGGTATCGTTCGGTGCTTCTGAGATCCATGCTGACGGAGTTCGCGATGTCGCTATATTCCGCCGCTATAGTCCCCGTTAGTAGACTTGGCAACTTAGTCATGCCGGTCCCTCCTTCTTGAATCAAGCGCTGAACAAAGTTATCACAGGAGTCTAACTGTACAAAACTATTTTTCGGGTTTGACTAACCAGATGCTGCCCGAGCTTTCGATCAGGCTGAGGACTGCGCGGTCGCTGGCGAGAGCCAGCGGATAGGAGAATGAGGGCGCAATCAGCGAAAGTTTCGCCAGGTGGAAGTGTTGAATCGCAAACGGCTTCCCGCGGGGAGACTTAGTTCGCGGATCCAGCCGTACGGCCCACAGGCAATTGAAGCCGTCGATGCGCGAACCGAAATAGAGCAGGTTGCCATCGGGCGACCAGCGCGGGTAGGGGTGGGCATCGGAAACGCCGAGCACGTTGACCCATTGCGCGCGGGCGGGCGGCTTGCCGGGGTCGAAGGGCGCCACCTGGATTGCATAATCGGAGGAGTTGCGCCCGGCCGAAAATGCCAGCCATTTGCCGTCGCGGGAGAGTGCCCGCGCCTGCAAAAGGAGATCCGGTTCTTTCAGATAAGGGGATTGCTTTCCGCTCGCAACGTCTACCAGCGCAATGGTTCCGGGGACGGAAGCCTGCCCCACCAGGACGAGCGACGAATCGGGCGACCAGACCGTCTGTCCGGTGCAATCGCTGCAAAGCGTGGTGGTCTTCAGTCCGTCGAAGGACGTCACAAAGATCTCGTGGGCGGCGATGCGCGCCTCGCGCCAGGCGACGAGGCGGCCGTCGGGAGTAATTTCGGACAGCGTCTTATTATTCCTGCCATCGCTGGTGACGGCGTGCTCGCGGCCGCTGGAGAGATCCTTGGCCCACACCTCGACGTTCAGGGCGCCGCCGGGACCCGCCGGGCGAGCCGCCGTAAATACGACCTTTTGCCCGTCGGCGGAGATGGAACGCGCGATGTTGTCGCCGGAATCCCGCGTGAGGCTCTCGATCGCCCCCACTGCCTTGCCCGAATTGACGTTCAGGGGCAGGCTATAGAGATTGGTATTGCGGAGCAGGCCGGAATAGACGAGGCGTCCATCCAACGACACCGAGGGCGATATATCGGCATGCGTGGTGAGGCGGAGCGGCTTGCCGACGGGCTGGAATTTGGCGTCGATCTGCTGCCGCCCGACCTTTGCGCCGGGCGTTCCCGCGCCGCTTTCGTAATAGATGAAATCGCCGCGCCATTCGAAGGGGTCCATCAGCACGCCGCGAGGGTTCACGGGGCAGCGCACGGCATCACCACCGGCGGCGGGGACGATCCACCAATCGAGTGAGTCGTCTTTGAGGCCGAGGAAGAGAATGTGGGAGCCGTCCGGGCTCCAGACCGGATGCACGGCGGCTGCGAACTCGGGCGCAATGCGGCGTGTCTGGGAGGAAATGCGATCCAGAATATAGGCCGTACCGCCGCCGGGGCGCAGGGGGAAGGGTTCTTCGAGCCCTTTCCAGTAGGCGATTTGTTTTCCATCCGGCGAGAAGCGGGGACGGCGGCCTTCGGCGGCCAGGGGCTGTTCTTCGCCGCCCAGGGTGGAAGTGACGTAAATGCCGCCGCCATCGCGAGCGGAGCGGTAGGCGACGCTGGTGCCATCCGGGGAGAAGGCCGGCTCGCGCTCATCGGCAGGATTTCGCGTGAGGCGAATCGGGTCGCCGCCGCCGATCTGCTTGACCCAGATATCGAGGTTGCCTTCGCCGCTGCGGTCAGACGCATAGGCGACGAACTTACCGTCCCAGGAAATCGCCGGGTCGAGATTCAGTCCGAGATCGAGCGTGAGGCGTTCGGGTTCGACCGGCTCATGAACGATGGCGGCCGCCGGCAGGCGAGCGCGCACCGCCAGGTAGCCGGCCGCGCCGAGGACGAGCGCGCCGGCCGCCACCCAGGCCCAGAGTTTGCGCTTCGGCGGGGTAGGAGCCGCGACCATGATGGTGGTGGTGGCGCCGCCGCCGCGAATTGCCTGGAGCGCCTGCTTGACGCCTTCCATGGTCTGAAATCGCTGCTGCGGATCTTTCGCCAGGCAGCGCCGGACCACCTCATCGAGGGCGGGGCCGGCGTCCGGATTGCTTGCGCTGGGCGCGGGCGGGTCGTGGCGCAGCACGGCGGAGATCACTTCGATGGTGGTGTCTCCGGTGAAGGCGCGTTGTCCGGCCAGCATTTCGTAGAGAATGGCGCCGAATGAGAAGATGTCGCTGCGTCCATCGACCGGTTTCCCGGTGGCCTGCTCGGGCGACATAAAAGCGGGACTGCCCAGGGCCATGCCGAAACGCGTCTGATCGGCCGTCAGGGTGGTGACGCTGTTGGTGGATTCCAGGGAAGCGGACGCCGCGCCGGTCGCGCCCTGGCCGGCGAGTTTGGCGAGCCCGAAATCGAGGATCTTCACCTGGCGGGCCGGAGTGATCATCAGGTTCCCGGGCTTGAGATCGCGGTGGATGATGCCGGCGGCGTGTGCGAGGCTCATGCCATCGGCAATCTGGATGGCGAATTTGAGGGATTCGTTCACCGGGAGGCGACCATCGCGTAGCACATCGCGCAGGCTGCGGCCCTCCACAAATTCCATCGCGATATAGTCGCGGCCGTCTAGAACGCCGATGTCGTAAATATGGATGATAGCGGAATGGGCGAGCGCCGAAGAGGCGCGCGCTTCCTGCAGGAAGCGGCGGCGAAATTCGTCATTGACGCGCTCTGGCTTGAGGAACTTCAGGGCAAGAAAGCGTTCCAGGCGGATGTCCTGGGCCTTGTAAACGATGCCCATGCCACCAGCGCCGAGTTCGGCGACAATTCGATAATTGCCTACGGTCCGGCCGACCATTACACAGTATGGGGGTGAGTGATCGTCCGGTGTCAACCTTTAACGGCCGCGGCCGCGAGCCCCTGCCATGGGTTCGGGAACCGGCGGCTCGGTGGGAGGAACTTCTTCCACTGGCTTGGGCGGTTTGCGATTGACGCGCTCGCTGATGAAATCCTCGCGCGCCTTGGCGTATTTCGGAGTGCCGGGCTTGCCTTCCACTGTGGCCCATTCCTCGGGCGTGATTTCCTGGACCATGGGCAGGAACTTCTGGAAGTGATTGCGCAAGCGCTCCTGCACCGGTTTCAGCGCCGAGTGATAGAGGATGAAGAGCACATCTTCGGGCGCAGCGGCCGTCACGATATGGAACACGTGCGAGGGCTTGCGAATTTTGGGAGAGCGCAGGGCGGTCTCCAGCTTCTTGGCGTGGGCTTCGGTCTTCTGCCAGAGATCGACATCGCTCTTAGAGAGTTCGGTCGCCTTGATGAGTGCCTGCTTTTCCTTCGGGCTCAATTTTTCGGTGGCGCTGTGCATGAAGGTGCCGAAGCGCGCGGCGCGCCAGCGGGCGTCGTCGGGTAGAACGTGGATGGCCTTTTCGAGCTTGGCGAAGCCGGCCGTATTGAGTTTGGCGAACAGCGCCGGGGAGAAGAGCGCCAGGAGGCCTGCCTCTTCCAGCCCTTTCAGAATCTCGGCGGGATTGTCTTCCGCGCTGATGCGCTTCAGTTCCTCGCCCAACGCTTTGGCAGAGATGCGCTTTTCGACTTCGGCTTCCCTGGCGTTGGCCACCTGCATCTGGGTACGCTCCTCGATGGTGAAGCCGAGGCGCACTTTGAAACGCACCAGCCGCAGCAGGCGGGTGGGGTCATCGTAGAAGCCGTAAGTGGTAACGGCGCGCAGTTCTTTGCGTTCGATATCGGCCAAGCCGTTCATGGGGTCGAGCAGCAGGCCGCGCGAGGCGCGATTCAACGAAAGCGCGATTGCGTTGGCGGTGAAATCCCGCCCGCGCAGATCTTCCTGAATGGTGGCGGGGGTTACCTGGGGCTTGGCGCCGACGCGCGCGAACTTTTCCTGGCGCGACATGCCGATCTGCGCCGTGACACCGCTGGGGAAGACAATCTCCGCGGTCTTACGATTCTCGTCGGTCGAGAGGATCGTGGCGCCGGCTTTGTCGCAGATCGCCTTGGCGACTTTGAGCGCATTGCCTTCCACAACGAAATCCAGATCCCTGATCCGGAAGCCCGCGATCATGTCGCGCATCGCGCCTCCGGTGAGGAAGACATTGACGTTCGCCATGCCGGCGGCCGCCTGCACGTCTTCCACCGCCCGGTTTTGATCCGGGCTGAGGTGGCTCTCCAGCATGTAGATGTAATCGCTCATCGCATTGCGCTTTCGAACTGAACCTTCATTTCCAACCAGCCCCCGCCATTTCCAACCGGCCTACCGGTGCCGGATCACGCCCGGGGGTGATGCTTATCGACGGTCGCCCGAAGTCTCGACCGCAGAACATGGGTATAGATCTGCGTGGTCGAAATATCGGCGTGCCCCAGCATGACCTGCACGCTGCGCAGATCGGCGCCGCCCTCCAGAAGGTGGGTGGCGAAGCTGTGACGGAGAACGTGGGGCGTCAACCCGTGGAAAATACCGGCCTTCCGGCCATAAGCGGCCAGCAGTTTCCAAAATCCCTGCCGGGTCAGACAGCTGCCCCGGGCAGTGATAAAAAGATAGCGGCTGGCGCGGCCCTTGAGGATCTGGGGCCGACCGTTTTCGAGATACGCGCGGACGGCGAGGATGGCCGCCTTGCCAACCGGAACGAGGCGCTGCTTGTTGCCCTTCCCGGTGGTGCGCAGAACCTGATACTCCAGGTCCACATCGCCCAGGCCCAGCTTGCATAACTCGCTGACTCGCAAGCCGGATGCGTACAGAATCTCCATCATGGCCCGGTCGCGGAGCCCAAGCGGCGAGGCTGGGGCGGGGGCCTGGATGATGCGTTCAATTTCCTCTAGATTCAGATACTTAGGAATAGTTTGCCACTGCCGGGGAGTGCGCAGGTGCTCGGTAGGATCGGTGGCGACTTTCCCCTCCTTCAGGAGAAAGCTGTAGAAATTCCGCAAGGTGGTCAGGTGGCGGCCCACGGACCGGTTGCCGAGTCCGGATTGATATAAATGATCAATATAAGAGCGGATCTCCGGGGTGCCGGGCAACTCTTGATTTTCCCCCGTAAATGCCACAAAACGGGAGAGATCCGCGGTATAGGCCGCGATAGAATTCGCCGCCAGGCCCTTTTCGATACGACAGAAGTTGAGGAACGCAGTTGTCTGGCCGCACAGGTATCCCGAACCTTCCGCGAGCGCTCCTGACATCGTGCCAATGATACAATAAGTCGCAAAATGTTTGAAACATTGTTCTTGCACTGAGGCATAGTTGGCCGCGTCCACCACGAAAAAGGCATTGATTCGACGGTACGACCGGGAGACCCTGGCGGGGTATGTCAATCCGCTCTCCTTTCTGCAGCCCGAGGGTGTGGAACTGCTGTCCGATCAGGCAAATGTGACGATCGTCCCGTTCCCCGAGATTCGCTCCCTGGCGTTCGTGCGGGAATTCGAAGGGGGATCGGAGCCGGAACGGGCTGTGTTTCAGACTCGCCCAAAGACGCCTGGTCTGTGGGTTAGCTTGCGTTTCCGCGATGGCGAAGTATTGGAGGGGATTCTCCCGAATAACCTTTTGCTCCTGGAAAGCGCCGGATTTACTGTGATTCCACCCGACCCGTTCGGCAATCTGCAGCGCATCTGGGTACCGCGGGGTTCGCTGGCCGCGGTCGAAGTGCTGGGGGTGGTAGGGAGCCCGTTGCGCAAGCGCAAACCCAAGGAATCGAAGGATCAGATCGGATTATTCGAAGATGACGCGCGGTAGCGGGAGCGGCAGAAGACGAATATAATTTGTTACGCTATACTGGAATTTAATACTGAATAGTCTCTAGTTTTTGGAGGTTTTATGAAGTTTCGCAACCTGGTTGTTGCCGCGGCCGGGGCTTTGTTTTTGGCCTTGACCTCGATCGCCCAGATCACGGCGATCGAAGGCGACGTAAAAGGCGAAGATGGCGCTCCTAAGGTCAACGCGGTGATCAAGATCACGCGCACGGACATCAAGGGCAACTACAAATGCAATACGAACAAGAAGGGTCACTTCTTCTATAACGGTTTGCCCCTGGGCACATACAACGTCACAATCGAAGTAGACGGCAAGGAAATGGACGGCGTAAACGGCGTCCGGACCCGCCTGGGCGACCCCACCCCGGTCAACTTCGACCTTCAGAAAATCGCGCAGGAACGCTCCGCCAAAGCGGCGCAGGCGACTGCGGCGGCGGCTTCCGGTGCGGCTCCCGTGCTCAGTAAAGAGCAGGAACGCGGGATGACCAAAGAGCAGAAGGAGGCTTACGACAAGGCAATTAAAGATCGCGAAGGCGCGATGAAGAAGAACAAGGAACTGAACGACGCCTTCACCGCCGGTCTGGCTGCCGTCCAAGCCAAGGATTACGACACCGCGATCACCAACCTGACCAAGGCCAGCGAACTGGATCCGAAGCAGGTTGCGGTCTGGGCGCAGCTGGCCGACGCCTACGTAGGCGCCGCCGCGAAAAAGACTGGTCCGGATTTCGACGCCACCATGGCCAAGGGCATCGAAGCCTACGGCAAGGCGCTGGAATTGAATCCCGCGGATGCGGCGACGCACAACAATTTCGCCCTGGCCCTTGCGAAGGCGAAGAAGTTCCCGGAAATGCAGTCGGAACTGCAGAAGGCCGCGGAGCTCGACCCGCCCAAGGCCGGCCAATATTATTACAACCTGGGCGCGCTGCTGGTCAACGCCGGACAATCCGAGCCGGCCGGCGCTGCCTTCAAGAAAGCGATCGAGCTCGACCCCAATCACGCCGATTCTTACTATCAGTACGGCGTATACCTGGTGGGCAAGGCCTCTTTCGCGGCGGATGGCAAGGTCACCCCGGTCGCCGGGCACCGTGGAAGCCTTCCAGAAGTACTTGCAGCTTTCCCCGACCGGCCAGTTCGCCGATTCGGCGAAGGGCATGTTGACCTCGATGGACGCCAAGGTAGACACGTCGTACAAGAACCCCAACGCGCCCGCCAAGAAGAAAAAGTAGTAAGTTTAGTGGTGATAGGTATCGGGGCGGGATGTTGAATCCCGCCCCACCCCATGCTTCGTTATTTCATCCTCGAAGTTCTTGTTCCGATCCTGATCTTCAGCCTGCTGCGCTCGATTGTGCGCAGCTTCTTCCAAACCAAACGCACGGTAGTCCGAACTCCCGAACAGCCAGCTCCGCCTCCGGTCTTCGCGGGCGGTGAATTGAAGCGCGATCCGGTATGCGGCACCTACGTTTCCACGGGAGCCAGCGTCACCCGCAAAGTGAACGGCGAGCTACTCCACTTCTGCTCATCGGAGTGCCGCGATAAATACCGCGCCGCCTAAGGACAGTTTAGACCTCGGTGTACACTGAAGGTCATGCGTAGCCCTTGGGTTCTGATCGCTGCCATTCTGGCCTCTTCGACATTCGCTTTTGCGCAGAGTTTTGAGGCCTCCGTGGGCGGCGGCGAGATTGTGATCCCCAACAAGAATGCGGTGATCGGGACATTCAGCACGGACCCCGCAAGCGGCAATTACAACATGAAGGGGGGCTTCCGCCTGAATCTGCGGATGACGCTGAATTCCTGGCGGTTCCTGGGGCATGAATTCGGCTACGCCTACAACCGGACCTCGCTGAATATTCCGGAGACTACCGTCACCGCGACGGGCACGGTGGTGACCGGCCCGCCAACGGGCGTCTTCACCACGACCACCCCGGCGCAGAGCATCAGCGTGCCGGCGCACCAGGGGTTCTACGACTTCCTGGCGTATGCCGTGCCGGAGGGCAAGTTCATCCGCCCTTTTGTTTGCGGGGGTGTACAGTTCACGGCATTCTCGACGCCTGGTAATTCCTACAATCGCGAGACCAAGTACGGGATCAATTACGGCGGCGGAGTCAAGGTGAAGGTGAAGGAGAACTGGGGGTTCCGGATGGATGCCCGGCAGTACAACATGGGGAAACCTTTCAGCTTGCCGAATGCTTCGGGGCGGTTCCTGATGTGGGAATTCAGCGCTTCGGTCTCGTTCCTGATGTAGGGGAGGCGCGGAACTGGTAAAAAAACGGTTCTCGCAGAGGCGCAGAGGACGCAGAGAAAAACGGCTCCAGCCCCGTTATAGGAGAATCAGGCCTTTTCTGATGCCTACCGTTACTGCTTCGGTGCGGGTGCCGGCGTGGAGTTTGGCTAGGATCTGGGCGACGTGGAACTTTACGGTGTGTTCGCTGATGCCGAGCTTGTAGGCGACCGTCTTATTTGCCGCGCCTTCGGCGAGCATGCGGAGGACTTCGAGTTCGCGGGCGGTCAGCGGGGCGGCGGCATCGGTGACGGGCTGGGGGGCCGCGGCCAGAATCAGGGCTTCCAGATCGGCGGGATCGATGGCGGCTAAGCCGGCGGCGGCCGCTTCGATTGCCGCCAGGATTTCGGCGGCCGACGCATCGGCGCGGAGGATTGCGCGAACACCGTGGCGCAGCGCGTCACTGCCCCACACACCTTCACCGAGGAGGACAATCGCGGGAGCGGGGGCAAGATCGTCCAGCGGGACGGCGGCGAGGACTACGTCGGCGTAGGAATCGGTAAGTGTGAGTTCCGGGCTGGAGGCGATCAGGGACTCCAGCCCGGAACGTACGATCGCGGAAGTGGCCGCGATCTGGACGCGAATCACGCGGCGGCCTCCACTTGCGCGGCGAGGCGGACGACGGCTTCGCGCACGCGCGAGGGATCGTCCCGCAGGAAGTGAAGGCGGAGCGTGGGACTCCCGCCATCGAGCGCCTGGTTGAGGGCATCGAAGCGCGTCAGGAGCAGGTCTCCCGCACGCAGACCGGCATGCGCCGCGGCGCCGCCGGGAGTCACTTCGAGCAGCAGAAGGCCGAGCGGTACGGGGCGCATGACGACACCCAACGAGGGGCGGGCGCCGTGCTGCAGGAAATCCAGCGCTACGCCGGAAGGCACGGCGGCGCCCAGGCCGTTGACGATGGCGGTGTTGATGCCGACCACCTGGCCGAGCGAGTTGGCCAGCGGGCCGCCGGAATTGCCCGGGGCGAGTTGCACATCGGCGTGAATCCAGCGCGCTCCGCTGGAATGCACGATGCCGGTGGAGAGCGCGCCGGCGAAGCCCAGCGGATTGCCCACGGCGATTACCAGTTCCCCCGGGCGCAGGACGGTGGAATCGCCTACCGTCACGGGTTCGAGTCCCGTCGCCGCGATGCGCAGGGTTGCGAGATCGCGCCGCGCATCGCGCGCCAGCACGCGGGCGGGAAAGCGGCGGCCGTCCCAGAGTTCGACCTGCGCTTCGTCGGACCGGGCGACGTGGGCATTGGTGAGGATGAGGCCGTCGGGACCCCAGACGATGCCGGAACCGGCGCCGCGCCGCGCGTTGCGGCGGCCGCCTTCGTGCAGTGTGACCTGCACGGTGGAGCGCCTGAGACGCTCCGCGATTTCTCCGAATCCGCGCATGTCAGTTCCTCCGGGGCCGTTCCCCGATCACGACGCCCACGGGCCGCGCTTCGCCTCCGCGCAGCACCTCTACTTCCACCTTCTGGCCGACCGCGTGGCCTTCGAGCCCGAGTTGAATATCGTCGGTATCCTGGACCGGTTTGCCGCCGAGTTTCACCAGGATGTCGCCGATCAGCACGCCGGCATTGGCGGCGGGTCCGGCGGGTTCGAGCGAAAGTACGATCAGACCTTTCTGATGATCGGGAAGCTCCACGGGTTGCAGGCCCACGCCGAGGTATCCGCGCGCCACGCGTCCGCGGGTCAGGATTTCATCGACGACGCGATCGATGGTGACGGCGGGAATTGCCAGGCCCGCAATCCGCGAAAGGGCGGTGGTGGCGATGCCGATGGTCTCGCCGGCGGAGTTGACCACGGCTCCGCCATCGGAACCGGGATAGACGGTGAGATCGAGCCGGATGTAGTGATCGAGGCGGCCGCCGCGCCAGGTGCGCCATTCCCCGCTACAGGCGCTGATGATGCCAAGGGTGGCGTTCACGCCGGAATCCTCGGAGCGGCCGATGGTCAGGGCGAGAGTTCCCGGGGCGGGGGCGGCGGTGGTGCGGGCGGGTGTCTGCCCGGCGGCATCGATCTTCAGCACCGCGAGATCGGTACCGGGATCGGTGCCGGCGAGCGTGGCGGCGGCGGTGGCGCCATCGGGAAGGGTTACGGTGAGATCCTCCTCGCGGCGGATGGTATGTTCGGCGGTGACGATCACGCCGGGACGCCAGAAGACTCCGCTGGAAGAGAATCTTGGGCGGGCGTGCACCGCGACTACATTGCGCCCCGCCAGTTCGACGGCTGCCGCGATTTCATTGGAAAGGGCAGCGAGTTCGTTTGCCATGTGTATCTCCTGTAATCACAGGATCGCGTGCAAACGGAGTTTGTCACATCGGCAGATCGGGCAGGTAGGGGACTGCCCGATCGGGTGGGGGCCATCGACCTAGGGGATGCTGACGAGGTGGCCGGAGATGGTGGCGTTGAAGACCAGGAAGGACGGGGCAAAGCCTGCATAGGCCGGGCCGATGGCAAGGGTATCGGCGTAGATCTTGACCTGTTCGGAAACCTGGAATTGCGTGGGAGCGTTAGCGGACGGCGTGGGCGAGAGATAGTAATTGACCGCGGCACCGCCATTCACGGATGAATTGATCAGAATATACGGCTGAATGCCTCCACCAGCTAGACGCCGCGGCGCCGTTGATGGCGACGTACTCCACCACCAGGCGCTTGCCGCTGGGGATGGGAACCGCCACGAAACTGAGATTGCCGGGGCCCATCTGCACGGTAGCCTGAAACGGCTGGCGGGCGGGTTGATCGACGTCCTGGACCATCGCAGCCTTGACCTGGGCGAAGAGCTGCTTAGGGCCGGACAGGGAACCGATTAAAAATACGGCGGCGGTAAGTGCGCCGGCCGCGACTTGTCTCTTCCAACGAAACTCCATCTGATATTTCCTCCGAAACGAATGCTGCGGCTATCGAAACTCTGCCGCATGCATTAGTAACGAAGCGTACACGCGCTGAATATTGGCGAGTGACGGAAAATTTCAGTACTAGGCGGACTACTGGCCGGACACCGGTTCGAGCAGCACGAGGCCGGAGGGGAGTTCTTCGCCGAAGATGCGGCCCAGGCTGCGATCGTCCTCTTCTTCGCCATCGAGGACGGCGAGCAGGCGGTCGGAGTGGGGCAGGGTGGCGAGTTTGGCGCGCACGGCTTCGCGGGTGGCGGGCGGAAGATCGCGCGTGGGATCTTCGGTGCGGCGCGCCATGGCGGCAAGGGCGTCCGCCGCGGCGGGATGGCGCAGCAGCGGCTCGATCCAGCGGACCACGGTAGTGGGCGGCACCACGAGGTTGATGGGGCCGTAGAAAAGTTTGCGCGCGCCGAGGCGGGAGAGGCACCAGAACTCGCTCTCCTTGAAATCGCCGGCCTTCACGCGCTTGATCAGCGCGTCGCCGAGTTCGGTCTTGGTGCCGAGGGGCAGGAGTTCCAGGCTGGACGCGGTGCGCCACATCTCGCGCAGCAGCGAATGGTTGATGCGCTGCGGCTTCTTATTGCCGCGGGGCAGCAGGAAGGCGGAGAGGCGCTGATAGATATCGGTCTGCTGATTGCGGTTGAGGCCGCCGGCCACGCGTCCCCAGAAGATCCACCAATCGATTTCGCACTGCACCTGGTTGGCATGGGTGAGGCCGGAGGCGTAGATGCGGCGCGCCTGCTCGATGCGAAAATCGTCGCCGGGATAACCAAAGCCGGGACGCAGGCAGAAGCCCGCGAGGTTGAACCAGCGAATCTCATAGGCCGGACTTTTCTTGCGCCCGTCGGCGGCGGCGAGGAAGGCGTCGGCCATTTGCCGGATGGTGGAGAGCGGCCAACTGTTCTTGCCGAGCCCCATGGCCTGCTCGAGCCGGGCCGGGACTTCTTCCGGGGGGACCGGCGATTTGGCGGAGGGCGAAAAGACGGACTCGATCAGTTCCAGGCTGGTCTTGAGGGCCTGCTCGCTGACCACGGCGGCGGCCTTGCGCTCCGCGGGTTGTTCTTTCGCGGCTTTGCGCAGTTCGAACTGCAGGCGCCAGCGATTGTCGCTGATTTTGGATTCGCACCAGCTTTCGAGGGTGCCGACTTCGGTGAGGCGCGCGCCGAGTTTGACGGGGATCAAGCGCTCTTCCGCCTTCTTGCCGAAGCGGATGACGGCGTTGAGCGGGGCGTGGACGTGAAGGCCGGAATCGGCTGCGTCGAACTCCAGCACCTGGCCGAGTGAGTCTTCGGTGCGGGTGAGGGAACTGTAGAGGCGGAAGGAGACGGGGCGGTTCGCCACCAGCTGGAGGGCGTCGTTATCGATTTCGATGGCTGACGCCTTCCTCGGCTCCGCGGGGCACCAGGCAGACGGCGGAGAATTTGCCTTCGCGCGGTTCGCCGAGGCCGATGTAATAGGTGCGCGGCAAGCCGCCGCGGACGAGCACGCCGGCGCCGGTGGAACGCACGTAGGAGTAATATGCCGCGCCGCGAGCCACAGCGAGATCGAGATCGGAGTTCTCGAAAATCTCAGGGCGGCGGCCGTACCAGTGGCCGACGACATCGGCGACACGCTCGCGCAAAATCTCCGGGATGAAGAATCCGCCATTGAAGAGAATGGCGTCGGGGACCTGGCCGGTGGGCTCCAGGAATTCGTTCAGGTGGCGGGTGACGGCGGGGTCGGAGACATAGGGCAGGCCCAGTTCGCGGAAGAGGCTGCGCTTTTCTTCCTTGGGAAGTTCGCCGCGCTCGCTCATTGGGCAGAAAGCCTTCGAGCGTCAATTCGAGCGCTTCCTCGCGGAGAATCTCGGTCTTGAGCGATTTGCCGATGAGGGAGGAGCCGCTGCCGAGGACGGTGATTTCGACGCTCTTCAAGGTGGCGTCGTTGAGCAGTTTCTCTTTGGCGGCGGAACACTGGCGGCGCAGGCCGCTGCGCTGGCGGATGGAGAGCGGCACGCCGAGTTTGTTTTCGACGAGCCAGGCGAGGGTGAGATCGAGATTGTCGCCGCCGAGGAGAAGATGCTTACCGACCGCGGTGCGCGTGAAGTTGACGAGGTCGCCTTCGCGCGAGACGCGAATCAGGCTGAAATCGCTGGTGCCGCCGCCGACATCGCAGACCAGGACGATTTGTCCATCGAAGAGCTTCTTGCGCGAAGAGGCGAGATTGTTGGCGATCCACGAGTAGAATGCGGCTGCCGGCTCTTCCAGGAGGGTGAGCTTCTCGATGCCCGCATCGCGCGCGGCCATGACGGTGAGTTCGCGGGCCTCTTCGTCGAAGGAGGCGGGGACGGTGAGGACGATATCCTGTTCGGCGAGCGGAATGCCCTTGGCCCGATCCCACTCCTCGCGAAACTTGGCGATGAAGCGGGCGGAGACTTCGACGGGAGAGAGGATGCGGCCGGTCTCCTGCGAATCCCACGGGAGGATCTTGGCGGTGCGATCGACGTCTGGATTCGAGAGCCAGGATTTGGCGGAGTGGACGAGTTTGGTGGGGACCAACGCTCCTTGTTCGCGGGCGTAGACGCCGACGGGCTGGCCCTCCTCCAAATACAGGAAGGAGGGTAGAGTGCGGCGCGGCTCGACGCGTCCGGCGGCGACCAACTGCGGCGTTTCGAAGATATGGAGCGGCGGAAAGTCGCGATCTTCCGCTTCGCGCTCGTCAATGTAGGCCAGGGCGGAATTGGTGGTGCCCAGGTCGATCCCAATTTTCATGCTAGTTCCAGCTTAACGGCAAATCACGGCGCGATGAGATTTCAATTAGTGCTGGATGGCGAGCAGCAGGCTGGAACTGCTGAGAAGTCCGCGGAGCTCGGCGACGACCGGTTGATCGCCATCGGGGAGCTGGGGCACGACGACGTTGAACTGGTAGAGGCCCGGGGAGATCAGGCCGGCGAAGGCGATTGCAGCGTCGAGGCCGCCGATGCGAATGCGCAGGTCCTGCGGATTGGCGAGCGGCAAGGGCGTGGGGACAAGCGCGGTGGAGGAGATCGCTGGCTGGGTGAGGCCGAAGCCGGTGCCATACAGGACGATGGTTTCGCCGGGCTTGGCGGGCGTGCCGGGGATGCCCTGTTGCACTACCGCGGCGCCGGCGAGATAGCTGCCATCGGCGTGAGTTCCGGCGACATAGACAGCGGTGCCGCCGCGGAACTGGAAGAAGGCGGGGGCCGCGGTCTGCAGAAGGACGAACGCGCTATCCGTGACGCCGATGGAGGTCTTCACCTGCACGGCGACCAGGCCGGTAGTGATATCGTCGGGCGCAAGCACGTTGACTTGCGTGGGGCTCACGAAGGAAACGGCGGCGGGCTTGCCGTTGATTGTGACGCTGACGCCATCGAGCGCGGTAGGCAGCTTGCCGCCCACGAAATCGGTATCGCGCCAGGGTCTGTTGGTGGCGGAGAGATTGGCGCCGAAGATGGTCACCCAGGTTCCGGGCGCGATGGCGCCTGCGAGATTTCCCGCGTTGACCACGCCATTAGGGGAGATCACCGGAAGGTTCGGAGCCTGGATGGTGTAAGTCACGGGGATGACCTGCGCGTTGGCAGTTACGCCGCTGACGTGCAGCGTGATGGTGCCGGTATAGGTGCCCGCGGTGAGCGTTTTCGGATCCACGGCGACGGTCAGGGAGGCCGGCGTTAAAGCGGCCGAGGGCGTGATGGAGAGCCATTTCCCATTCGACGGGGTATTGAGATCCGCCTGGAAGATCACGTTGGCGCCCGTCACACTCACCTTCAGCGTTTGGGCGGGCGGGTGCGGGCGCGCCGGTGGCGGAGGAAAAGGCGAGAGACGAGGGGCTCACGGCGAGGACGATCGAGGTATCCACGATCACGGAGAGCGTGACCGCGACGTTGAGCGGCGCGCCGTTGGCGGGCGTGATGGTCACCTTACCGGTGTAGACGCCGGCGGTGAGGCCCGAAGGCGAAAACGAAAGGCTCAGGGTGGCGGGCGAAAATCCGCTGGCGGGGGAGACGGAGAGCCAGTTGCCGCCCGAGTTGGTGGAGGCGAGCGTGGTGAAGGAGGTCGCGGCGCCGCCGCTCGAGATCAGCTGAACTTTTTCATCGGCTGGAGGAAACTGACCGATGCGATAGGTGGTGGTGACCTGCGAGCGGTCAACGCTCAGGTTCACCTGGGGCTGCCCGGCGGTCACGGTTAACGTGAAGGCCTTTACGGCGTTGTCGGTGCACGCCTGTACCAAGGGACTGGCTCGCGTGTGATCGAACGTGATGTGAACTGTGAAATTGAAGACTCCGGTGACGGTAGGGAAACCGGAGATCGCCCACTGCTTCGATGCCCGGAGCAGTGACGATGAAGCCCGCGGGAAGCGCGCCGCTATCGATCGTAATGGAGGTGGTGCCGGGCTCCTGGCAGATTCCGCCGGTGGTGGCGAGTTGCTGGAGGTACGTCGTGCCCACGGTTGCGTCCGGCAGGGAATCCGTGACGATCTGGAGCGCCTGCTGGCCAGAGAGCAGGCCGGCGCCGGCAAACAGGAGGGCGAGCGTGAGCTTCATCACTCCATCATAGGCGGAAGTTTCGCCGCTTCAACCTGTATTCCGTCTACTACCACATAGCCATCGGTACCGCCGTTGCTCACGGTGACGGTCAGCGATTTTGCGGCGGGAAAGGGGCCCATCCAGGTTGCGTCGGCGCGTTGATTGATCCGGACCGTGGCGGTGCCCTGATCGATGCGGATGGTGACCGGCGTATTGGTGGCGCGGTTGGGGTTGGCGGGGTAGAGCACGCGGACCCGGTAGGCGCCGGCGGCGGGGACGGGCACCTCGAAGGTTGCAGAGGCTTTGCCGTCATGGGCGTTGCCATCGTGGACGTAGCCGGCGCCGAGGAACGGGGCCGAGGCGCGGCTGGCGGTCCACTGGCCGGATTTCACGGCCTGCGCATCGTCGATCACGATGCCGGCGAGTTTGGGCGCGGCGGCGGCAGCGGGCGCAGATTCGAGAATCTGGCCGGCAGCGAGCAGGCGTTTGCGGAGCGCCGGGTAATCGACGGCTTGGACGTCGGTATTGGCATCGATCGCCATGACGGCGGCCATCGCGGAGGATTGGCCGAGGATCATGAAGACCGGTTCCATGCGGATGGAGCCGTAGGCGATGTGCGAGGCGGAGAGGCAGACCGGCACGAAGAGGTTGGCGGCCTCGCCTTTGCGCGGCACGATGGCGCGATAGCTGATGGGGTAAGGCGCGAAGCCGCCTACCTGTACGTTGCCTTCGTTGCGGACGTAGCCTTCCGGGGTGATGTAGCGCTGCACGTTGTGCGAGTCCATGCCGTAGGCGCCCATGCCCACGGAATCGGCGCGCAGTTTCGCGGGCGGTGACGTGGTGCTCGGTCATGACGACGTCGCCCACCATGCGGCGGGCTTCGCGAATGTAGAGCTGCGTGGGGAAGTGATCGTTCTCCGGGAATTCGTCCTTGGGCCAGCCCCACTGGCGATAGTATTGGCGCAGCGCTTCGGGAACGCGCGGATTATTTTGCAGCGTCCAGAGGTAGCCGCGCGTAAAGATTTCGTGGTCGCGGATGATGCGCTCGCGCGTGGCGTAATCGCCATCGGGGTAGTCCCAGTTCATGCCGATGAAATCGGTGGAGACGGCGCCGTGATTGTTGGTGTCGGTCTTGGCGTTGGGCAGGGGGTCCCACTTCGAGGCGGGCGGATGATAGCGGCCGGATTCGGCGTAGCGCAGGAGCAGTTCGAAATCGCGCTCGTTGTACTGAGCGGGTTTCGCGATGGGCAGTCGATTGTCGGCGGCGTTGGTCATGCAGAGGCGAAAGCAGTAGGTCTGAATGCGGCGGTCGCCTGCGCCTTCGGTGCCGGGGCCGGTGGGGTCGATGCCGGGAAG
Organism: uncultured Solibacteraceae bacterium; assembly: GCA_963811575.1. Classification (GTDB taxonomy): domain Bacteria; phylum Acidobacteriota; class Terriglobia; order Bryobacterales; family Bryobacteraceae; genus Solibacter. Next base: position 136,041 of record CAWERY010000002.1, read on the forward strand.
CAGGCCGCTGGCCGGGTCGCCGGGCTTGACGTAGGGAGAGATGCGCAGGCCATCGGGAAACTGGTGCTCGTGGCGATGCGCGGCTTCGACGCCGTTGTACTTTTCGCCGTAGGTGGCGTTGGATTCGCGCCCGGTGGTGTAGCGAACTCCGGCCTTGGCCATCAGGTCGCCCTCATACGTGGCGTCGATGAACATGCGGCCTTCGTAGCGGCGTCCGTCTTCCATGACGATGGCGGTGATGCGCTCGCCGTTTTTGATGACGCCCTTGCCGGTGCGGAGGTCGAGGCGCGCTTTCATGATCACGGGGATCCGTACTGGGCGAGCATCTCCTGATAGATGGCGGTGGCGACGTGCGGCTCAAAGGTCCACATGGCTTGATCGGCGGCATTGATCTCCGCGTGGCGCAGCTTGTAGTAATCCTCGCGCGGCTGGAATTTCCAGTTGGCGGGCTGGTCGTAATGCTGCTTGACGCGCTTGTAGAATTCGAGCGCGAAGCCGCCGATCACCTGCTTGTTGCCGATGTCGGTCCAGCCGAGGCCGCCGGTGGTGAGTCCGCCGAGGTGCGTGCCGGGGTCCACGAGGATGGCGGTTTTGCCGAGGCGGGCCACCTGAATTGCGGCCGCGATCCCGGAGGATGTCGCGCCATAGACGACGACGTCGGCCCGCCGGGTCTGCGCGGCGCAGAGCAGGGGAAGGATGAGGAACAGCGAAGATCGCATCACTGGCATTTTCGCGCACTGCGCGCGGAAATGCGCGGAATTCAGACGCGCTCGCGAACGTTGAACTCGAGTTTCCAGCGGCGGCCATCGCGGGCGGCGCACCAGAGTTGCAGCATGCCGGTTTCGGTAACGACGCTTTCGAAACCGACCGGCACGATTTCCGACGTCTCGCCGGATTCGAAGGCGACCTCCATGGGGGAGAGCTCTTCGAGAGCATCGCCGTAATCTTCGATAAGGTCGCCGGGCTGATCGTTCTTGCGCGAGGCGCTGGTGAAGAAGCGGAACTCGGCGGGTTGGCCGACCACCAGGCCGAATTCGCGGCCGGGGATGCGGATCTCGGTTCCTTCCTCCATGCCGAAGGGCACGACGGCGAGCGCTTTGAGAGGCGCGGGGAAGCCCGGGATGCTCGGCATGGCGCTTTCCACGCCAACGTAATAGGTACGCGGGACACCGCCGCGAATGCGAACTCCGCGGCCCGTGCGGGCCATGCCGTAATAGGCAGCGCCGCGCGAAACGGCGTGCATCAGATCTTCGCCGCTCAGCGGCTTGACGGGCGGCAGGCCTTCGCCGGCCAGCCAGCTATCGAGCGTGGCGAGGAGGCGCTCGCGGACCAGGTCGGCATTGAGGACGCCGCCGTTGAACAGCACATGCGTAGGGGCGGCGATTCCACTGGGACCGCGGCGCACCGCTCCGTGCTCCACGCCGGACGCCTGCTGACGCAGGAAGCGCGCCATATGACGGGTGATTGCGGGATCGGCGGCATAGGGCAAGCCGAGTTCCTGCAAGCCGACGCGGCGCTGCACGGCGGGCATTTCCGTGCTCGCGACAGCGGGCAGGAAACCCTCGCCGAGCACCTGTGCGATGTCGCCGGCCAGCAGTGACGCCTTGATGGTGCCGCCGATCAAGCCGCTGCCTTTGCCGAGAATCGTAACCGGCTGCTCGGTGGCTTTGGCGCCAGGCTCGAGCAGCTTTTCCTTGGCGGCGCGGCAGTTGGCCCACAGCGCGAGGTGCTGGCGGCGTATCGATCCGGGTGCCTTTTTCAGCGAGCCGCTGGGCCACGACGCCGGCGAGCGCGAGATCGATATTGTCGCCGCCGAGCAGGATGTGATCGCCCACCGCGACGCGGTTGAGGCTCAGTTCGCCGTTCGATTCGGTGACGGCGATCAGCGTGAAATCGGTGGTGCCGCCGCCGATATCGACCACCAGAATGAGATCGCCGACGGTGACGCGCTCCCGCCAATCGGGATGGCGTTCGATCCAGGCGTAGAAGGCGGCCTGCGGCTCTTCGAGCAGGGTGATGTTCTGATAGCCGGCCTGCTTTGGCGGCCTCCAGCGTAAGTTCGCGCGCCACGGCATCGAACGACGCGGGGACCGTGACCAGTACCTGCTGCGCCTGGAAGGGCGCGTCGGGCATTTTGAAATCCCACGCCTGCCGCAGATGTTCCAGGTAGCGGCGGCTGGCATCGACGGGCGAGATCTTATCCACGCCTTCGGGGGCGCGGAAAGGCAGCAGGGGCGAGGTGCGGTCGACGCCGGAGTGCGAGAGCCAGCTTTTGGCGGAGGAGACCAGGCGGCCGGCGTTTTCGACGCCGCGCTTTTGCGCCAGACGGCCGGTGACGAAATTGGGCGCGTCGTCCCACGGAAGGCCGAGACTCCCGGCGGGAAAATCGCTGGAGCCGGGCAGGTAGAGGAACGAGGGCAGGAGACCTTCCTCGCGCACTTCGCCGGGATTGGTGAGCTGCGGGATGCCGAGCAGCTGCACGTTGGCGGGCGCGAACGGGTCGGCGTCGGCGAGGATCTCCGCGTACGCAATCCCGGAGTTGGTGGTGCCGAGATCGATGCCGATGACGTATTTGGGTGCGAGAGATTTCTTACTCAATTTCGATTTCCGCCGGGGCGATGATGGTGGCGTCCTGGCGCGCGGGCAGCGCGGGCAGGTCCACCTTGGTGGCGCGCCATCCCTTGTGAAGCAGGGTCCCGCCGGCCGGAGGCTTGGCCGGAACGTTGCCGACGAATTTCACCAGATTCGCGTCCTGCGCCGGGGCTTTCGCATAAGTGCCCTCGACGCCATCGATCACCGGCGCGAGCGTCACATAGCGGGCGATGGCATCGCGGCTCTGATCGTGAATTTCGCGCACGGCGGCGCCGATCTGGTCGTCGGCATAGCCGGTGATGTCTTCCTGAAGAAAATCGATGAGCCGCGAATCGCGCTGCAGGATGGCGAGAATCTGAAGCGCGCCATCGGCGGTGCGCACGGTGGGCGCGGCGGGGGCCGGAGCGGCGGCTTTCGCGGTGAAGGAGGACGCGCCGCGCTGCGTGAGGTTGAGCGCGGTGATCACATCCGGGGAAAGCTCACCGGAAAACAGCAGGCTGAAGAAACTCTTAAAGGCCATTACGAGACGATTCACTTCATTGGCTCCAATCCTTTAGGATAGCAAGGCGCCGTGCTCACGCCGTTCGTAAGCTACGCCAAAAGGTCTTTGACTAACGTTCCGTGAACGTCGGTCAGGCGAAAATCGCGGCCCTGGTAGCGATAGGTGAGCTTGGTGTGGTCGATGCCGAGGCAGTGCAGCAGGGTGGCATTCAGATCGTGGACGTGGACCGGGTTTTCGATGATGTTGTAGCTGTAATCGTCGGTCTCGCCGTAGCTCATGCCGGGTTTGATGCCGCCGCCGGCCAGCCAGACGCTGAAGCAGCGCGGATGATGGTCGCGGCCGTAATTTTCCGGCGAAAGGTTGCCCTGGCAGTAGACCGTGCGGCCGAATTCCCCGCCCCAGATGACCAGCGTGTCATCGAGCATGCCGCGCTGTTTCAGGTCTTGAATCAGCGCCGCGGAAGGCTGGTCGGTATCGAGGCACTGCGGCGGCAGCTGGCGCGGCACGCCTTCGTGGTGGTCCCAGCCCATGTGATAGAGCTGGATGAAGCGGACGCCGCGCTCGGCCAGGCGGCGGGCGAGAATGCAATTGGCGGCGTAGGTGCCGGGCGTGCGCGCGTCGGGGCCGTAGAGGTCGAAGGTGGAGGCCGGCTCGTTCGAAAGGTCGGTCAGCTCGGGCACCGAGGTTTGCATGCGGTACGCCATTTCGTACTGCTGGATGCGCGTGGCGATTTCGGGATCGCCGAATTCCTTGAGGTTGGCCTGATTGAGGCCGCTGATATCGTCGAGCATGGAGCGGCGCACGCGGGCATCGACGCCGGGCGGGTTGGAAAGGTAGAGCACCGGGTCGCCGCCGGAGCGGAACTTGACGCCCTGATATTCGGTGGGCAGGAAGCCGCTGCCCCAGAGGCGGTCGTAGAGGGGCTGATCGACGCGGCGGCCGGTGCCGCGCGAGATCATGACGACGAACGCCGGGCAGGTCCTGGCTCTCGCTGCCCAGGCCGTAGGAGACCCACGAGCCGAAGCACGGCCGGCCCGCGATCTGGCTGCCGGTCTGGATGAAGGTGATGGCGGGATCGTGATTGATGGCCTCGGTGAAGAGACTCTTGACGACGCAGATATCGTCGGCGATGCGGGCGGTGTGCGGCAGCAGTTCGCACAGCCAGGTTCCGCCCTTGCCGTACTGCGCGAATTTGTATTTGGAAGGCGCCACGGGGAAGTTCTTCTGCCCGGACGTCATGCCGGTGAGGCGCTGGCCCTGGCGGATGGAATCGGGGAGCTCTTCGGCGAAGCGGGCGGCGAGGTTGGGTTTGGGATCGAAGAGATCCATCTGCGAGGGCGCGCCCGATTGGTGCAGGTAGATGACGCGCTTGGCTTTCGGCTTGAAGTTCGGAAAGGCGGGCTGCCCCTTGGCGGCGAAGGCGGCGGGCGCGCAGCAGAGATGCCAGGGCGGCGGTGCCGATGCCGCCGGCGGCGCGGCCGAAGAGTTGTCGCCGCGTCATCATCAATTCGCGTTCGCGCAGGGGATTCATTGGCGCGTAATCACCTCGTCCAGATTCAGGATGACGCCGGCGGTGGTGGTGTAGGCGGCCAGTTCCACGGCGTCGAGTGCGGGATCGCGCGGCGCCTCGCCGGCCGCAAGCAACTTCGGCGGCAGACGCGGGATCCGCGCGGTATTGGGCAAGACGCTGCGAGAAGCCGCGCTCGAGGATGGCGAGTTCGGCGGTGGTGGCCGCGCGCGAGGTTGCCAGGCGGAAGGCCCATGCCAGACGGACGGCGGGGGAGACTCCGCCCTCCTTCATCATGCGCTCGGCGAACTTGCGGGACGCTTCGATATACATCTCGTCATTGAGCAGCGCGAGCGCCTGCAGGGGCGTGGAACTGGCCTGCCGGCGCACTACGCAAAATTCGCGGGTCGGCGCATCGAAGATGGTCAGCGAAGGCGGCGGCACGGTCCGCTTCCAATAGGTATAGACGCTGCGCCGCCAGAGGTCCTCGCCTTTGGAGCGTTCGAAGAGCTTGCGGCCCTGGAAGGCGGATAGCTGCTCCCAGAGTCCATCGGGCTGGTAGATTTTCACGGCGGGGCCGCCCATTTTGTCGTTGAGCAGGCCGGCTACCGAGAGGGCCTGATCGCGAATCATCTCGGCCGCGAGGCGGACGCGGGGGCCGCGCGCGAGCAGCCGGTTCTCGGGATCGCGATCGCGCATGGCGGAGGTGGCTTGCGACGCCTGGCGGTAGGTGGCGGAGGTGACGATCAGGCGCTGCATCGCCTTGACGTCCCAGCCGGAGCGCACGAATTCGGTGGCCAGCCAATCGAGCAGTTCCGGATGACTGGGCGCTTCGCCCTGGGAGCCAAAGTCTTCCGAGGTCTTCACCAGGCCGGTACCGAAATACGCCTGCCAGTAGCGGTTGACCGCGACGCGCGCGGTGAGCGGATTGGCGGGGTCCACCAGCCAGCGCGCCAGGGTCAGGCGATTGGCGGGCGCGCCGGAGGGGAGCGGCGGAAGAAAGGCGGGAACGCCGGCTTTCACGGGGTCGCCGGGTTTATCGTACTGGCCGCGCAGCAGCAGGAAGGTATCGCGCGGCTGCGCCATTTCCTGCATCACCATGGTGGTGGGGATCTTGTTTTCGATGGTCCGCTTTTCGGCGACGAGCTTCGCCACCTGCTCATTGGCGCGGCGCAGTTCGTAGGGGTGGGCCAGGAAATACTTGCGGATTTCGTCGCGATCTTTATCGCTGCGGCCCGCGGTGGCGCTGCGCAGGATTTTAGCGACCGGCTCCGGCATTACCTCGGGGAATTCGTCGCTGGTGACGGAGATGCGGAAGCGTCCGACGGGCGCGCCTTCGTACTCGCTGCCGATGCGAATGGTGAACTCCGCGCCCGGCGTCATGCGGGCCGGGTTCGATGACGGCGTAGTGCGGTTTGGCGGTTTCGGGATTCACACCCCAGCCGCGCTTCAATTGATCTGCCGGGCGGATCACCAGATCGAGCTCGGATTCCTCGCTGCGGAAATCGGCCGTAATGCGCGCCAGATCGACTTTGCGTCCGGCGGCTTTCACTTCGAAGAGGGTGACGACACCCTTGCCCTCCGCGCCGCGGCCGGAGCCGCCGCCGGGCAGCGCGGGGTCCGGAATCAGCTCCAAACGAAAGGCCGTGATGTTGGGCCGCGAGGTGGCGGCGGAGATCTCGTAAATGGACGACGCGGGCATCGGCGCCCGCGGCGAGAATCGAGCCATCGGGCTGCGCGGTCAGCGTCACGCCGCCTTCCGCGGACATGCGGGTGGGGCGCAAGACTTCCCATTGCGGGCGGTGAGTCAGGGCGCCGCGCTCCCACGCCGCGAGGCCGGGTGACAGGCGCTCTTCCACTTCGGCCAGGATGGTCCGGGCGGCGGCGATCTCCTTTTCCTTGGCGGCGGCCTGCGCCTCAAGCTCCGGCGCGGGAAGGCGCAGGTAGGGCTTGTGATTGCCGCGCCCGTCGCGCGGACCGCCGTTGCCGGCCTCGTCCACGTTATTGAAGAAGGCGTACAGGCTATAGAATTCGCGCGCCGTGAGCGGATCGTATTTGTGATCGTGGCAGCGGGCGCAGCCCACGGTCAGGCCCAGCCACACCGCGCCGAAGGTGCTGACGCGGTCTACCAGGTTCTCCGCTTGAAACTCCTCGGCGATGCTGCCGGTTTCGGAATTGATGCGGTGGTTGCGCTGGAATCCGGTAGCGATCTTTTGTTCGAGCGTGGGTTCGGGCAGCAGGTCGCCGGCGAGCTGCTCGATGGTGAAACGGTCATAGGGCAGATTGCGATTGAAGGCGCCGATGACCCAATCGCGCCAGGGCCACATCTCTTTTTCGGGGTCCACCTGGTAGCCGTGCGTATCGGCATAGCGCGCGGCATCCAGCCAATCGACCGCCATGCGCTCTCCGTATCGCGGGGATGCCAGCAGGCGGTCCACCGCTTTGCCGTAGGCGTCCGGGGAGGGGTCGGCGAGAAAGGCGTCGAGCTCGGCGAGGGTGGGCGGCAGGCCGGTGAGATCGAAGGTGACGCGGCGCAGCAGGCGTTCGCGGCCGGCCTCAGGCGAAGGGGTGAGTCCATCCCGCTCCAGGCGGGCCAGCACGAAGCGATCGATCGGATTGCGCGTCCACGCCATGTCGCGGACCGGCGGCGGGTCGGGACGCACGGGCGCGGCGAAGCTCCAGTGCGATTGCCATTTGGCGCCCTGCTCGATCCACGTGCGCAAGGTGGCGATTTCCTTTTCGGTGAGCGGCTTGCGATCGGAATATGGCGGCGGCATGCGCATCGCGGGCCGTTCCGGGGAGACGCGCTTCATGATTTCGCTGGCGGATGGGTCGCCGGGGACAACCGGCGTGTGCGCGCCGCGCGGCTTGCGGGCGCCTTCCTCGGTATCGAGCCGCAGCCCCACCTTGCGGGTCGCCTCGTCGGGTCCATGACAGGTGAAGCAGCGGTCGGAGAGGATGGGGCGCACATCGCGCGAGAAATCCACGCGATCGGCGGCGGACAAGTATGCCACCGCACCCACCCAGACCATCGCCCTGAGAGACAATCGCACCACGGCACGATGATACATCGTTCCGGACGGAGGGGTCACGCACTGATTCGGGGATTAGAGAGAGCAAAAGAGGAAGTGGCTGGGACGCAGGGATTCGAACCCCGATACGCAGCTCCAGAGGCTGCAGTCCTACCGTTGGACGACGTCCCACCAACTGTTTCAGTCTAGCAAACCTGGGTACGCGGAATCCACCGCACCCCGCATAGTAGACTGGAAACAGGAACATGAGACAGTGTTTGCGGGTGAGCGTCCTGTTGGGTCTGTTCGCCTGCGCAGGCGCGGCGGTCGATTGGAAAGCGCTCAAACCACAGGGGTATGTCAGTGATTTCGCCCATGTGATCGACGCCTCCAGCAAGACGCAACTGGAAGCGTACGGGGCGACGGTGGAGCAGGCCACCGGCGCGCAAATTGCGCTCGGTGACGATCCCTTCGCTGGAAGGCGAGCCGATCGAGGACGTCGCCAACACGATTTTTCGCGCCTGGGGCGTAGGGCAAAAGGGCAAGAACGAAGGCATTCTTTTGCTTCTGGCGGTGGACGACCGGCGCAGCCGCATGGAGGTCGGTTATGGCTTGGAGCCGATCATGCCCGATGGTTTCGTCGGCAGCGTGCTGCGCGAGATGCGGCCCGCCCTTCGCCAGCAGCAGTACGGCGAGGCGATGATGGCGGCGGCCGAAGTCATCGGCACGACCATCGCGAAATCCAAGAATGTGAGCCTCACCGCACAGTTGCCGCGGCGGGTTCGCCCGACCACCAACGATTCCATTCCCTGGCCGCTGATCATCGGCGGCATCTTCCTCTTAATCTGGCTATCGAAGCGAGGGGGACCGCGCGGGTACGGAGGCGGCGGGGGAGGGGGATTCCTGCCGGGCTTGATTCTGGGCAGCGGGATGTCGCGCGATTCGTGGGGAGGCCGGGGATCGGGCGGCTTCGGCGGCTCCGATTCGGGCGGAGGCTTTGGCGGCTTCGGGGGCGGCGATTCGGGCGGAGGCGGGGCTTCGAGCGACTGGTAACAACCTATGGAAAAGCTACTGGCTCAACTGGTTGAGAGGTTTCAGAAGGCGTACGGCGACAGCCTGGTCTCGGTGGTCCTCTACGGTTCGGCAGCCGCGGGCGACCATCAAGCCAAGTTCTCCGACTACAACATCTTGTGCGTGCTGAAAGAGATCACCCCGCGGGAATTGGCGGCGGGCGAGGAGATCTTCCGCTGGTGGCGGGAGCAGTGCAGCCCGGCGCCGCTTTTGCTGACCGAGCAGGAGGTGGCTACCTCCAGCGATTGTTTTGCGATTGAATTTCTGGATATCCAGCGCCAACATCGCATCCTGTTCGGCAAGGACGTGATTACCCCGATTGTGGTGGACAGTTCGTTTTACCGCGCCCAAGTGGAGCACGATTTGCGCGCCAAGTTGCTGAGATTGCGGCAGAAGGCGGGCGGCATGCTTTCCAATCCCGACTTGTTGCGGCGCCTGCTGCTGGATTCGGTATCGACATTTTGCGTGCTTTTCCGGCACGCCCTGCTGCTATCCGGTGCGGAATCCGGCGCTCGCAAGCGCGATGTGATTGCCCGCTCCCACGAAGTCTTTGGAATTGACCCGGCCCCTTTCGAGACACTTCTCGATGTTCGCGACGAGCGGCGCAAACCCCGCGATTTCGAGCCGGTGGACACTCTTTCCGCCTGCCTGAAAGGGATTTCGCAAGTAATCGACGCGGTAGACCAACTCGCAAAATAGGAGATGCTCCATGAAAATCGGACTTATCGTGCTGGCGGTGGTATTGCTTCTGGGAATGGGCGCTTGTAGTAAGTACGTCGGCGTGCGCAACGATCTGGTGACCGAGCGCGAGGCCGTCAACAGCGCCTGGAGTGCGGTGGACGTCGCGCTGCAGCGCCGCGCGGACCTGATACCCAACCTGGTTTCCACGGTGAAGGGTTTCGCGGCCCACGAAACGGAAGTCTTCAAAAATATCGCCGACGCCCGCGCGGCCCTGGGAGGCGCCCGCTCTCCGCAGGAAAAAATCGCGGCCAACGATCAGCTTTCCGGCGCCCTTTCGCGCCTGCTGGTGATCACGGAAAACTATCCGCAGCTTCGCTCCAACGAGAACTTCCTGCGCCTGCAGGACGAGTTGGCCGGCACCGAGAACCGGATCGCAGTGGAGCGCAAGAAGTACAACGACACGCTGCAGCGCTACAACACCGATATCGAGCTGTTCCCGAATAACATCGTGGCCGGCTTGAGCGGTTTTACCCGCAACGACGCGTACTTTAAGACGGAGCCCGGCGCGCGAACTACGCCAAAAGTGCAGTTTTAGGACTGCTCTATAATTAAAGTCTTTCCCTAATTCCAGCAAAGGCGTAGGTACAAAATCGGAATGTTTGCTAACTACATCAACGGCGAGTGGGTGGCTACCAGCGCCACATTCGAGAATCGAAATCCGGCGAATACCGATGAAGTGGTGGCGACGATGGCAAAGGGCTCCGCCGCCGATATCGCCGCTGCCGCCGACGCCGCCGCGGCAGCCTTCCCCGGCTGGAGCACGATGAGCGGTCCGGCGCGCGGCAACATTCTCTACAAGGCCGCCGACATTCTGGACAAGACTTCGAATCCGTCGCCGCCGATATGACGCGCGAGGAAGGCAAGACGCTGCCGGAGGCGAAGGGCGAGGTGCGGCGCGCGATCAACATCTTCCGCTATTTCGCGGGTGAAGGCTCGCGCATGCCCGGCATGCTGGTGCCGACCGAGCGCGACCGCGTCCACATGTTCGCGCTGCGCAAACCGGTCGGCGTGGTGGGGCTGGTTACGCCCTGGAATTTCCCCAGCGCGATTCCCGCCTGGAAACTGGCGCCGGCCCTGATCTGCGGCAATACGGTAGTGATCAAGCCCGCTTCCGCCGCGCCGCTGAGCGCGTGGCGGATTGTGGAAGCGCTGCATGAGGCGGGCATTCCGAAGGGCGTGGTGAACTTCGTCGCCGGCTCGGGCGGAGAACTTGGGCAAGCGCTGATCAACGCCGCGCCGCTCAAGGCAGTCTCGTTCACCGGCTCCTGCGAGATCGGCAACTGGCTGCACGCCGAAGCCAGCAAGCGCCGCCTGCGCATCCAACTGGAAATGGGCGGCAAGAATCCGACGATCGTGCTGGCCGACGCGGATTTCAACTCGGCGGTAGAGAACGTGGTCAACGCCGCATTCTTTTCCACGGGGCAGAAATGCACCGCGACCAGCCGCGCGATTGTGGAGGACGCGATCTACGATAAGTTCGTCGCCGCCGTGGTGGAGCGCACGCGAAAGCTGAAAGTCGGCGACGGCATGCAGGCGGGCATCGACATCGGGCCGTGCGTGGATCAGGCGCAGATGGAGACGGTGCTGCGCTACATCGAAATCGGGCGGAAGGAATGCGGGGAGCCGGCCTGCGGCGGCAACCGACTCACCGAAGGCGCGCTCGCAAAAGGCTATTTCGTCGAGCCTACGGTATTCGCCGGCGTCACGCCGCAGCAGACCATCGCGCGGGAAGAGATTTTCGGACCGGTGCTGGCGATCATGCGCGCCAGGGATTTCGAAGACGCCATGAGCATCGCGAATTCGATTCCGTTCGGGCTTTCGTCCTCCATCCAGACCACCAATCTCTCGCGCGCGTTCGAATACATCTATCGCGCCGAGGCCGGCCTGCTCACGGTGAATCTGCCGAGCGCGGGAGTCGAATACCAGCTTCCGTTCGGCGGCACCAAGGATTCCAGCTTCGGGCCCAAGGAGCAGGGGCCCGCGGCGCTCGAATTCTACAGCGATTACAAAACCGTTTACCTCAAATACTGAAATGAAACTTGGACAAGTTCTGGTCAACGGCCAGCCGACGGCGGCCCTTTTTGAAAACGGCGGTGCGCGTATCGTCACCGGACACACCGCACTCGATATCGTGCTGGATCCATCTCTTGCGGGACGCTGGTCGCAGCCGGTAGCCGGCGCGAAGCCGACTCTGCCGATCCATCCGCCGGAGGTCTGGGGCTGCGGATGCACCTACGAGACCAGCGCCAGTTTTCGCGATGCCGAGCACGGCACGCGCGAAGGCATGTACGCGCACGTCTACCGGGAAGCGCGGCCGGAGGTCTTCTTCAAAGGCACGGCGCGGCATTGTGTGGGGCCGACGGACGCGATCGGGATCCGCAGCGATTCGCACTTCACCGCGCCTGAGCCGGAACTGGCCCTGGTACTTGGCCCGAAGGCAGCCATTTTCGGCTTCACGCTTGCCAACGACGTTTCCGCCTGGGATATCGAGCGGGAAAACGCGCTGTATCTTACCCAGTCCAAGGTCTACGAACGCTGCTGCGCGCTCGGGCCGGTGATCGTCACGGCGGATTCCCTGCCCGACCCCTATCGCCTGGAGATGACCTGCACGGTGACGCGCGGCGGCAAGACGCTTTTTGACGGTGCGGTCAATACCGCCAAGCTGCACCGCCGGCTGGAGACCCTGGTTGAGTTCCTGACTCGCGCCAACCCGGTTCCCGCCGGGACCGTGCTGCTGACCGGCACCGGCATCATCGTGCCCCAATCCTGCGCGCTGGCGCCAGGGGACATTGTGCGCATCGCGATCGCGGAGATCGGCGAGCTCGCCAACCCAGTTCAATTCGTGGGATAACCATGCGCGATACGGAACACCTCATGCAAGTTGCCGCCGGGCTCAACATTCCTACGATTCAGCGCCACATCTTCCTGTGCGCGGACCAGAGCAAGCCGAAGTGCTGCGATAAGCACGAAGGCAATGAGAGCTGGGATTATCTCAAGCACCGGCTCGCCGAACTGGGAATTCTGGATCGCGTATTTCGCACCAAAGCGAACTGCCTGCGCGTCTGTGAACAGGGTCCGATCGCAGTGGTCTATCCCGAAGGCGTCTGGTACCATTCCGCCAGCCCCAAGGTTCTGGAGCGCATAATTCAGGAGCACCTGATCGGCGGCAAGGTGGTGGAGGAGTATCGCTTCGCCAAGTCGGATACCGGCTGTTAATGCCGAACTTATTCCTCCGCGGTTTCTTCCGGCGGCTCAAAGTTATCCAGTAACTCTGGATTCTTAGCGAATTTCTTTAGCACGCGTATGATCTCTCCGGTGCGGAAGCCGGCGCGTAGCAGGCGGCGATAGGCAGACGCCAGATCTTTCTCTTCCTGAAATAGACCTTCGCGCGGGACCGAGCGATACTTGCGCCGGATCCAGTCTTCGATCAGCGCCGATTCATCGACTTCCTGATAGACCTCACGTACTGTTTTTTCGGCCAGCGCAGGCGCTACGCGGCGCTGGCGAAGATCCTGCAGGACGCGCGTCTTGCCGAAGCCCTCGTTTGACAGGCGGGCTGCCGCAAAGCCCTCAGCGAAGCGCTGGTCGTCTAGATACTTACTTTCTTTCAGCCGGGCAAGGACCTTCTCCACGTCCTCGGGGTGCTCCGTCCGGCGATTCATTTTTTCTCGCAGTTCACCGATGGAATGAGCGCGTCCGCCGAGCGCTTTCAGTGCGTAATTCCACAGTCCTTCGGGGTCCAGGTGTCGCGGCTTACGTTGCTGCATCTTTAAGATTCCCAAGGGGAGTATACTGGAAATTGGCTGAGGCCGAAGGAGAATTTTCATGGACAAGAACGGACTTTCCAGCTTTTTACTCGGGCTTGGAGTGGGAGTCGGCATCGGAATGTTATTCGCGCCGAAGTCAGGACAGGAAACCCGCGAACTGATTAAGAATAAGGCCGGCGAAGGCGGCGAGTTTCTGAAGCAGAAGGCCGGCGAAAGCAGCGAATTCATTAAGCAGAAGGCGGGCGAAACTGGCGACTTCGTAAAACAGCGCGGCGCCGAATTGAAAGATAGCGCGTCCACTTGGGTGGATAAAGGCAAGGAAGCAGTTACCCGTCAGAAAGACACTCTGAACGACGCGGTAGAAGCCGGCAAGCAAGCGTATCGCGACGCCGTAAGCTAAAATTTCACGACAGGCTCTCCTATGTCAGAGGATATCTTTCGGATGGTCGTTGCGGCCGGTGTGGTGATCGCAAGTATTGCGTTCGTCGTACAGGCTGCAATTGTTTTCGCGCTATACCGCGCCGGCCGGAAGATACAAAGCGACGCTGGCACCTTCATGAAGCGGGTGGAGCCGGTAATCGCTAAGATCGAACCCACTATCGACAAAGCCGGCCCGCTGATTGATAAGATCGGGCCCGTCCTCGAGCGTCTGGAACCTGCTCTCCAAAAGGCGGGCCTCGCTTTGGATCGCGTGCCGGCGGTAATCGAGAAAGTACAAGGTGTGGTGGTACAAGCCGGAGCGCTCGTACAGCGCACCACGGAGTTAGCGGGGTCCGCCAATCAAGTCGTGGTGACGGCGAATAACATCATGCTGGATGCCCGGCCCGACCTGAAAGACATGTCCACGGAAGCCGCCTCACATTGTGCGCACCGGCCGGGAACAGGTGGAACGGATCGGCGAACTGATTCACGACGCGGGCGATGTGGCACGCAACCGGATGGAACAGATCGACCAGGCCGTTAGCACCACGGTGGAGCAGGTCGAACATGTGGGTGAAAGCGTCAAAAGCGCGGTGATGCGGCCCGTGCGTGAGGTGAACGGGCTTGCCGCGGGGATCTCCGCCGCCGTTTCCACCCTGGTTCGCGGCCAGCGGAAAAGCAGCGTTGACGCCGCCACGCAAGACGAGGAAATGTTTATCTGACGTTAGCAGTGCGCCCCCACCACGGTTATCAATTTCTCCCTTCAACGCCATTTCACAGCCTCCTCGACGTTAAATTCTCATAATCCACGACCGCTTTGCGTACTAGATTTGGCCGCCAGGAAGGTCTACCTTAATATTGGGTGGACGCGTAGGCCCATTGCCGGTCACGCGGAGCGGTAACGCCCAACGGAGTGGATCTTATGAAGATATCCCGAAGAATTGCCGGATGCGCTTTCTTTTGTTTCACGCTGGCATCCTCATCCCTATTGATCGCGTCCCAGGAGAACAAGGAACCGCCGAAGAAAGTGGAAAGGGAGCGGGAGAGGCGCGCGCCTGAGCAGCGTAATGCGCCAGAGCGCCATAATGCGCCAGACCAGCATAACGCTCCGGTCCAACGTGCCGCTCCCGCCCAGCAGGAGCATACGGCGCCTCCGGTGCGCCAGGCGGCTCCGGTTAATCAGCCCGCACAACGTCAAAATGCCGAGCAGCCGCGGCAGGATAGGCCTGCCCGCCCACAACAAGTACAGCCAAACTCGCCGCCGGTAAACCGCCCTGCTGCCCCGGCCGCTACCACCCAGCCGGGACGCACTTTCGGAAACCCGCCCGGCGGTCAGCCCGGGCGCACCTTCGGCAACCAGCCGGGGCGAACCGCGGAGCCGGTCCGCGCCTATCCACCGTCGGGTGCAGCGCCGCGAAACTATACCACCCGCACGGGAGACGTGATCCATCGTGACGCCAGCGGGCAGGTGCGGCAGGTGCGCATGTCGAACGGCACCGTGGTCTACCATCCGCCGAACGCTCCGCGCCGCGTGGAGGTGGTTCGGCCGGGCGGACGCATTGTAGTGGCGAGCGCGCCAGGCCACGGATACGTCCAGCGCCAGGTGATGGTCAGCAACACGACAATCATCAAGCGCACCTACATCTACAACGGTGTGCCCCAGGCACGCATCTACCGGCCCCGGATGTACAACGGCGTTTCCCTGGTGGTTTACACGCCGGTCCGCTACTACCGGCCAACCTTCTACGCCTACGCCTATAACCCCTGGCCGCGCCCCATCGCTTACGGCTGGGGATGGGGAGGCAGCCCGTGGTATGGCTATTACGGCGGCTATTTCACCCCGTACCCGGTCTACGCAAGCCCCTCGCTGTGGCTGACCGATTACCTGATCGCCGCCACCCTGGAGAATGCGTACCAGGAGAGGATGGCTGCCCGCGCCGCCGCTCAAAACAACTACATGGATGCCGGACAACAATCCGCGCCGATGTCGCCCGAGGTCAAGCAGGCGATCTCCGACGAAGTTCGCCGCCAGATCGATCAGGAACGGGCCCAGGGGCAATCCGCCGGTTCGATGGGCGGGCAGGACCCCAATATTTTCTCCGACAATGCCTCGCACGTATTCGTCGCGAGCACGGCCATCATGGCGAATTCGAATTTCGGCGAATGCACGGTCGGCGAAGGAGACGTTCTACAGATGAACGGACCGCCGCCGACGGGTTCCCCCTCGGCCGACGTCATCGTGCTCTCCAGCCGCGGGCAGGATTGCCGCAAAGGCAGCAGAATCTCCGTCGGCCTGCAGGATCTGCAGGAGATGCACAACCAGATGCTGGCAACCATCGATCGCGGCATGGGCGATCTGCAATCCAAGCAGGGACAGGGAGGCTTACCGCCGCTGCCGCAGGGTAGCGCCGGGACCATCGACTCTCCGTACGCGCAGTCAAGCCCAGCCTGATGCCAACGTGGCTAGCGAGTTGACCTCGGTGAGCCAGGATGCCGACCGGGCAGAGCAGCAGGTAGTGGGACAGGGCGCCGACACAGCGTCCCCGCCCACGCTGACGCTCGGCCTTTCGGTGGACGACGTGAAGGCGATTCAGGGCGAACCCGAGAAGGTCGTGGATCTTGGCTCGAAGAAGATCTACGTGTACAAGGACCTGAAGATCACCTTCCTCGATGGCAAAGTCAGCGACATCCAGTAAGGCTTGAAGAAAGGGCAGACGATCGCTGTTGTCGTCTGCCCTTTTGCCGTATTCTCAACTCTCCGCTTCGCGATTCCTGACGTAGGCCACACCCAGTCGAATCTGGTCATAAGTGATCTCGGCGGGCAGCATTTCGCGCAGCGGCTTCAACCACTGCGAACCTAAACGCCCGGCCGCATCCACAATCTTTTCGTGATTCTCCTCGCCCAACCACTCCACGCGGTACGCGAGGCGTCCCTTCTCCACCAGGTCCGCGACCATGCTCACTACGGTCCCGACCTGCCGTCCGCGTATCTCCGCAATTTCCTGGAACGATTTCCCTTCCGCGATCAGCCGCAGCGTCTCTTCCGCGGGGGATACGCCGGACTTTTCCCGCAACTCAGGGCGAGCGCCGTTATCGTAGGCGCTGAATACGGCCAGAATCTCGTTACCGTACAGCTCCGCCTTGCGTTCGCCGATGCCGGTGACGCTCGTCAATTCTTGGAGTTGCCGGGGCCGCTTGCGGCAGAGGTCCTCTAGCGAAGCGTCGTTCAAAATCACGTAGGCCGGCACCGCCATTCGCTGCGCCGTGGTGCGCCGCCACTCCTTGAATAACTCCACCAGATCGCGATCCGCCTCCGGCAGTTCTCCCTGGCCGCCCGCCCCGCGTTCGGCTGCGCGCTTCCGCTCGGTGGGCACTTCCATGGGCGCAGCCAACCATTCCGGCCCGTTGCCGCAGACGTCGCACATCTCGCATCGCGTCCATTTCGGCGTCTGCCCAAAGTGCGTGCAGATCTGCAGGTGGCGGCAGGTAGCGCTTTCCACGAACGCGCGGATTGCGCGGTACCGCTCCCAGCCGCGAGCCTTTTCGTCAGCATCCTGCAGCTGTCCGATGAAGTAGGCCAGCAGCCCCGCGTCCCGGGCCTGCCACAACGCGACGCAATCGGCGGGCAAGCCGTCGCGGCCCGCGCGCCCCGCTTCCTGGTAATACTGTTCGATCGATTTCGGCAGCGACGTGTGGATCACCGCTCGCACCGCCGGCTTGTTGATTCCCAGACCGAACGCGACCGTCCCCACCATCACGCGGACCTCGTCGTTCATCCACCGCTCCTGATTGCGGCGGCGCTTCGTGTTGTCCATCTGGCCGTGATACGGCACGGCCGGAATCCGCTCGCTTTCGAGAAGGTCCACCGTCTGCTCCACCGCCGCGATGGTCGGCGCGTAGACGATGGAGCTCTCGCCTTCGTACGCCCGCATCGCCGCCAGCAGGAGCTGCTGATGCGTGCCCTTGGCGCATTGATGCATCACATAGCGCAGATTCGCGCGATGAAAGCTGGCGATGTATCGATGCGGGTCGCGCAGTCGAAGCTGCGCCAGAATGTCGTGCCTGACGCGCTGTGTCGCGCTTGCCGTGAAGGCGGCAATCGGCTGATCCGGAAAGTTCTCGCGCAGGGAGCTGAGCTGGCGGTACTCCGGCCGGAACTCGTGCCCCCATTCCGAAATGCAATGGGCTTCGTCGATGGCGAAGAACGCGAGGGGAATGCGCTGCAGCCAGCCGATTGTGTCCTGCCGCGCCAGCCGCTCGGGCGAGATATAGATCAACCGGTACGCGCCTTGAACCGCGGCGCGCATGACCTCGCGCTGCTCGTCCGAATTCTGCGAGCTGTTGACCAATGCCGCCGGGATTCCCATATCGGCGAGCTGCGCTACCTGATCCTGCATCAGCGCAATCAGCGGGGAAATCACCACCACCGTCTGCCCGAGCGCGAGCGCCGGCAGTTGGTAGCAGAGCGATTTTCCGCCGCCGGTCGGCATCACGACAGCCACATCGGCGCCGCCCATCAGGCTCTGAATGATACGCTCCTGCATCGGACGGAAAGTGTCGTAACCCCAGTAGCGTTTCAGGGCCGAGTGAAGATCTTCCACGGTGGATTTATCTGTTGAACTAAGAGTGTAACAGCCGGACCACCGCTGCCGGCGCATTTTGCAGCATCTCGCGAATGGCCTGCCGCGTCACCGGATGCCTCAGCTCGGGCGCCAGGTCCGCCAGCGGGGCGAGCACGAACCGCCGTTCCGCGATGCGTGGATGGGGGATCTCCAGGCGCGCCGTTTTCACCACCGCATTGCCGTAGAGCAGAATGTCGATATCGATCGTCCGCGGCCCTTTCGCTACCTTGCGCACGCGCCCGAGTTCGCGTTCGATGCGGCCGATCCGGGTGAGCAATTGCATCGGGAAGAGCGCGGTTTCGGCCTCCACTACCAGATTGAGAAACCACGCCTGATCGCGATAATCCACCGGCTCCGTCTCGTACACCGGCGAGGCGCGCAAGCTCTGGATGCCCGCCGGGCCCAGCGCATCGAGCGCGGCGCGCAGATTCGCGTCGCGGTCGCCGACGTTCGATCCCAGGGAGAGATAAATGCGTTTCATGCGCGCCGGACTAGAACAATCCCGGCTGGTCGCCTTCCCTTAACTTCCGCTTGACCTTGAAATAGTCGTATGCCAGTTCCGTCGCGACGCGCCCCCGCGGCGTACGGTTCAGGAAGCCGAGCTGAATCAGGTATGGCTCATAAACTTCCTCGATGGTTTCCGATTCCTCCGAAATGGAGGCTGCGATGGTGTTCACGCCCACCGGGCCGCCGCGGTACTTTTCGAGAATCGTGATCATGATCTTCTGATCGATCTCGTCCAGCCCGTAGCGATCCACATCCAGCAGATTCAGCGCCGTCTGCGCCACCTTCTGATTGATGCGCCCATCGGCGCGCACCTGCGCATAATCGCGAACCCGGCGGAGCAGCCGGTTGGCGATGCGCGGTGTACCCCGGCAGCGGCGCGCGATCTCTTCCGCCGCGCCATCTTCCGTCTCCACCGCCAGCAGCTTCGCCGACCGCTTCACGATTGCCGTCAGTTCGTCGATGTTGTATGGGTCGAGCCGCAGCACCAGTCCGAAGCGTCCCCGCAAAGGGGCGCTCACCAGGCCCTGCCGCGTGGTGGCGCCGATCGCAGTGAACTTCGGCATGGGCAGCGAATGCGTGCGCGCGCCCGGACCGATGCCGACCAGAATGTCCACGCGGAAATCTTCCAGTGCGGAGTACAGCATCTCTTCCACGTCGGGCAGCAGGCGGTGGATCTCGTCGATAAAAAATACCTGGTGCAGGCGGATATTGCTGAGAATTCCGGTGAGGTCGAGTTTTTTCTGCAGCACCGGCCCGGACGTGGTGGTGAATTGCACCTGCAATTCCTCGGCGATGATGGAGGCGAGCGTGGTCTTCCCCAAGCCCGGCGGACCGTAAAGCAGCACGTGGTCCATCGCTTCGCCGCGCATTCTGGCAGCCTCGATAGCGATCGAAAGATTTTCCTTTAACTTGCTCTGTCCGGTGAAATCGGCCAGCCGCCGCGGGCGAAGTCCCGCTTCGAACTGCGCATCTTCGGCCTGCCGATCACCGGAAACCAGTTCCCGGTCGGGCATGTTCTACCAGCTTACCGTACCAGTTCCAAAGCCCGGCGGAATAGCGGTTCGAACTCCAGCCCCGCGCCCGCGGCCTTCGCCTTGCGGACCGCCGCCTCCGCCTGCGGCCGCGCGCAGCCCAGATTCAACAACGCCGAAAGTACGTCCTGGTCGTTCGGCGAAAGGGCTTCCGCGGCTGGAACTCCGGGCTCTTCGCCGGTCGCCGCCGGGAGTTTATCGCGCAGCTCCAGCACCATGCGCTCCGCGGTTTTCTTGCCTACGCCGGGCACTTTCACCAGCTTTTCCACTTCGCCGCGGCGAATGGAAAGAATCAGGTCGGGCGCCGCCAGCCCCGAGAGTATCTTCACCGCCAGCGTCGGACCGATCCCGCTCACCGAAATCAGCTTCTCGAAAAGCGCCTTCTCGTCCACCGTGAGAAAGCCGTACAGTGCCAGGACGTCCTCGCGAACGTGGGTGTAGATGCGAAGCCGCACTTCGCCGCCCGGGTCCGGCAATTTGGTGAACGTCGAGACGGGAATCGTCACGTCGTAGCCCACGCCGCCGGTCTCCACCAACACCTGGTTGGGATGCTTTTCCACCACCACTCCGCGCAGTAAGGCGATCATCAGTAACGATTGTAGCCACTCGTGAGCGTTCAGTCGCTACAATAAATCCCGTGGCCCGACGACGTTTTTTCGTAGACTCCGTCCGCAATGGCGCTGCCGAATTGCGCGGCGACGAAGCCCGCCATCTCACCCGCGTGCTGCGCGTCGAACCCGGACAGCGCTTCGAGATTTCCGATAATCAGCACGCCTACCTCGCCGAAATCACCGAGGCCAAGGGCGAGCGTGTCACGTTCCGCGTGTTGGAAGCGATCCCGGCCGCGCCGTTTCCGGTGCGAATTCTTCTCTGCGCCGCGATCTTTAAATTCGACCGCTTTGAGTGGATGATTGAGAAAGCCACCGAGCTCGGCGTCGATCGCATTCTTCCGGTCGAAACCACCCGCACAGAGAAGGGCCTCTTCGATGCGTCACGCAAACGCAGCGAGCGTTGGGCGCGGATTGCCCGCGAAAGCAGCCAGCAATCGCGCCGCGTGCAGATCCCGGAGATATTGCCCGCCGTGCGTTTTGAGCGCTGCCTGCAAGAGACCGCCGGGCACCGCTACTTCCTCGACGAGGCTATTGCCCCGCCCCTGTTGCGCGAAATTCCGGCGGAACGCTCCGACTCGGTCGCGCTGCTGATCGGCCCCGAAGGCGGCTGGACGGATGCCGAACGCCAACTTGCCATTGCGTCTGCCTGGTGTCCGGTCTCACTCGGCCCGCTGGTACTCCGTGCGGAAACAGCCGCCGCGGCCGCCCTCTCCGTCGTCATTAATACCTGGATAGCGTGAGAAAATAGAAACCAACAGTGGCCAACTATTCGCTGGATCTTACCCTCATCGTTATTTTTACCTTGGTACAGTGGCGAATTACCGCCATCATCCTCCAGGCCGCTCCCCAGCGTGCGGTTCGTTATGCGATCTTACTGTTCGATACGTTCGCCGCGGTCGCCTATGCGTTCTCGTTCTCCGAATTCGCCGCCCTCACGCGCCTGCCCACCCGCGTGGCCTCCATCCTCGGCGCCGGCTCGCTGGCTTACTTCATGGCCGCCACGAGCGTGTTGGGAATCTACTACGTGCTCGCGTACGTGCGCAAACGCGTGCATGCCGACGTGAACCCCGGCCGCCGCCGAGTGCTCAACGTTGCCGGCAATGTGCTGCTCGCGACACCGTTCGTCGCCATGGGGTACGGCGGTTTTGTGCAGCGCACCGATTTCCACGTCCGTGAAATCGACGTCCCGATCACCGGCTTGCCGCCCGATCTGGAAGGCCTGCGCATCCTGCAACTCAGCGATATCCACCTCAGCGCTTTTCTCAGCGAAGGCGAGTTCGCCCGCGCCATCGATGCCTCGCTGGGTCTTCATCCGCACGTCGCAGTGATTACCGGCGATCTCATCAGCGGCCACAGCGACCCGCTCGACGCCTGCATTCGCCAGCTCGCCCGCGTCAAGGCGGATTCCGGCGTTTACGCCTGCATGGGCAATCACGAACGCTACGCGCGCGTGGAAGACTATACCGCCCACGCTGCCGCGAAGGTGGGCATTCGCTTTCTGCGCGGCGAATCGCAAGCCCTGCGCTTCGGGGATGCGACCCTCAATCTGGCCGGCCTGGATTTCCAATCGTACCGCCAGCGACGGACTTATCTCCGCGGCGCCGAGCGCCTGATTTTGCCCGGTGCCACCAACATCCTGCTCCAGCACAATCCCGATGTCTTCCCGGAAGCTGCCAGACAGGGATATAATTTGCTGCTTGCGGGTCATACTCATGGCGGACAGGTTACGGTGGAGATACTCGACCAGGCGATTAACCCCGCGCGCTTTTTCACTCCCTATATTTACGGACTGTATCGCGCCGGAAATTCGGCGGCGTATGTTACCCGCGGCATCGGCACCATTGGCATCCCGGCCCGTATCGGAGCGCCCCCGGAGATCTCACTCCTGCGGCTCAGAAAGGCATAAAGCAATCTCCCCGTGCGCTATCTCATAATCAGCGACTTGCATGCCAATCTCGAAGCGCTCGATGCGGTGCTCGCCGAATCCTCCGGCACCTACGATCGCGCCATCTGCTGCGGTGACCTGGTGGGCTACGGCGCGGACCCCAACCCGGTATGCGATTGGGTCCGCCACAACTGTCCGCTGGTGGTCCGCGGCAATCACGATCGCGCCTCCACCGGCATGGACGATCTCGAGTGGTTTAATCCCGTAGCCCGCGCCGCCGCCGTATGGACTCTGAAGACCCTCTCCGCGGAGAATGGCGAATACATCCGCGCACTGCCGCGCGGCCCGGTCACCATGGAGAGCTTTCAAATCTTCCACGGTTCGCCCTATGACGAAGACGAGTACATGATCGCGGCAGCCGAAGCCGGCCAGGCCTTCGGCTACATGGAATCGCGCGTCGCATTCTTCGGCCACACTCACGTGCAAGGCGGGTTCATCTGGAATCAATCGCGCGTCGAAACCATCCTGCGCACTTCGTCCAATGAGTCTTCCCAGGCGATGGAGATCGATCCGGACTGCGCCTACATGCTGAATCCCGGTTCGGTCGGCCAGCCGCGCGATGGCGATCCGCGCGCCGCCTACTGCGTTTACGATTGCGAAACCCGGCAAGTGACCTACCATCGCGTGAACTATGACGTCAGCGCCGCGCAACAGAAGATCCATGCCGCCGGGCTGCCTCCGATTCTCGCCGACCGCCTTGCCGTCGGCCGCTGAGGGGAGTGTCGAAGAAAACCGTATGCAGACTCGTACCGGCGCAGAGATCCGATTTGAGGGTATCCATTGCGTTCTGTGTATCCAGCAATTTCCCGGCGGCGTTGTCCTGATCCACATCACCGGCAGCGACGTGGGCGAGTTCGGCGACGCCCCGATGCGGCAGTTGAATGAGCGCATCGCGGGCGGCGAAACTATCGAGCTTTTTATCGACGCCCGCGACGTGCGCGGCGCTTCCATTGAAGTAAGCGGGGAATGGGCGCGGTGGCTTGCCGCCCATAAAATCCAACTGCGCCAGGTCAGCATGCTGACCGGTTCGCGATACATCCAGATCACCGCCGATTTCGTCCGCCGCTTTGCCGATCTCCAAGGTGTGATGAAAGTGTATACCGATGAGAAGGCCTTCGATGCCGACCTGCTCGCCGCGCTTCGCGCCGTGAGTTAACCTACCAGGCATGCATCGCATCGCCGCTCTTTGCCTGCTCTGCGCTTTCAGCCTTCCGGCACAGATTCAATACATCGCATCACGTAAGCTCTGGGTGCTTTCTACTGCCAAAAGCACTTACGCAATGGGGGTCGGCGCCGATGGCGCGCTGCGACATCTGTATTGGGGCGCGCCCCTCTGGCGCGCCGAAGATCTGGCGGCCGCGCCGGTGCGCAGAGACATCTCCTCCTTCGACCCGCGCCAGATGCTGGAGGCCGAGGAGTTTCCGGGTTGGGGCGGCCCGCGCTATTACGAGCCCGCTCTCAAAATCGCCCGGGAAGACGGCAATCGCGATCTGGTGCTCCGCTACGTCTCGCATCGCATTCAGCAGAACGATCTCGACATCGTGCTCAAGGACATCAACGATCCAATCGAGGTCACGCTCCATTACCGCGTCTATCCCGAACACGGAATCCTGCGCCGCAGTGCCACCGTCCGCAATGCCACAGCCCGGCCGCTGAACGTGGAGAGCGCCCAATCCGCCGCCTGGAATCTGCCGCCGGGCGAAGGCTACCAGCTCACCTATCTCACGGGTCGCTGGGCCGCCGAAACCCAAATCAATCACGAGCCCATTCACGAAGGCCAGAAGGTGCTCGAGAGCCGCAAGGGTCATACCAGCCACAATGTGAACCCATGGTTCGCCATCGACGCGGGTGACGCCGGGGAAGAACACGGCGCGGTCTGGTTCGGCGCCCTGGGATGGAGCGGCAACTGGCGCATCACGGTCGAACAGACCCCGTACCGGCAGGTTCGCGTTACCGGCGGCCTCAATAGTTTCGATTTTTCCTATCCGCTGCAGCCCGGCGAATCCCTGGATACGCCGCCTTTCTACGGAGGTTTTTCCGCCGCGGGCTTCGGCCCCGCCTCCCGCATGATGCATCGCTTTACAAGGGAAGAGATTCTTCCGGGCGGCGCTACGTCGCGCCTCCGCCCGGTGCTTTACAATTCCTGGGAAGCAACTACTTTCAAGGTCGATGAACAGGGGCAGAAAGATCTCGCCGCCAAGGCCGCCAAATTGGGCGTCGAGCTCTTCGTCATGGACGATGGCTGGTTCGGCGCCCGCAATAACGACCGCGCCGGCCTGGGCGATTGGACCGTCAACCCGCAAAAATTCCCGCAGGGATTGAAGGGCTTAATCGATTACGTTCACGGCCTCAAGATGGATTTCGGTCTCTGGGTCGAGCCCGAGATGGTCAACGCCGATAGCGATCTCTACCGCGCTCACCCCGATTGGGTAATCAATTTCCCGGGCCGCCCGCGCAGCGAGCTGCGTACTCAGATGATCCTCAATCTGGCGCGTAACGACGTCAAGGAATACGTCTTTGGCTTCCTCGATAAACTCGCCACGGAAAACGACATCCGCTATTTCAAATGGGATATGAACCGCTCGTTCAGCGAGCCCGGATGGCCCGAGGTCGCCGCCACCGAGCAGCGCAAGATCTGGGTCCAGTACGTCCGCAATATCTACGAGGTCATCGACCGCTTGCGTGCCAAACATCCCAAACTGGAGATCGAATCCTGTTCCGGCGGCGGCGGCCGCGTCGATCTCGGCATTCTCCAGCGCGTCGATGAAGTCTGGCCCAGCGACAACACGGATGCCTTTGACCGCCTGCGTATTCAGGAAGGGTTCTCCCAGGTTTACCCCGCCAAAATCATGTCCGCCTGGGTCACCGACGTCCCCAATATGAACACGCGGAGCACGCCGCTGGCCTTCCGCTTCCTTACCGCCATGCAAGGCGCTCTCGGCATCGGGTCCAACCTGAATCGATTCACCGAAGAAGACTCGACGCTCGCCACCCAGATGATCGCCGCTTACAAGCGCATTCGGGCCACCGTGCAGACCGGCGACCTATACCGTATCGCCAGTCCTAGAACCAGTGACGTGACTGTTAACCAATATGTAGCTAACGATGGTAAGCAGTCCGTGGTGTTTGCGCTCCGCCACGCGCAGCAATACAATACAGCAGCCCCCACAATCCACCTGCGGGGACTCGACGAGCACGCAATTTACAAACTTCAATCTCTTAACAATAAGTTGGTCGAACGATCGTCTGAGTTTAGCGGCGCCTATCTGATGAATGTCGGCATCAATGTAACCCTGCGCGGCGACTTCGACGCAACTGCGGTAATCATTGAACATAACTAAGGGTGACATATCGCCGCGTACTCCCAGGTACAAAGAAAATTAACTCAAGAGGGATGCTCCAAAAGATATTCGTGTAGTAATCTGTTTCTTTGCCAACTGTCCGCACCGGAACGGACAGACTCTTCGGCCAGATGACGCTCCCGTTCCTGCTATCCGTACTCTGTTCGAATTCACGAATACCGAAGAGCGAGCTACCCAAGGGCCGATTTCTGGAACTCACGGCCTAGCCCAATTGGATAGCTCGAACCACATCAAACATTCGGAGCGGATTCATGGTTCAACGTCTATCCCTGTTTGTGTTCGCTTCTTTACTGTTAGTAAAGCAGTCAAACGGCCCAGGGCTCCTTTACGGTGGCCGTAATCGGCACCACTGCAACCCAGGCAGTTCTCTCCTACGTTGCGCCCGCCGCTGGCCCTTGTCTTCTGGAAGTAAGCGAATCGCAGTCTTACCAACCTCTGGTTCACGATGTGGACGCCTGCTTTATTCACGGGTGCCAACTCCGACAGCCGGCCTTCGAGCGTCGTAAATGGTACGTCCCGGATCGTGGTCGTCGGGAAACGAACCGTGGATCCCTCCCTGACTGGCAATAACTATTCGCGGGCATTACAAGCTAACACACTGCACTATTACCGGGTCTCATGCGGTTCTAGCATCGCAACCGGCACCTTTACTACCACCAACATTCCTCTGGGAATGACCTACTCTGATCTTCCGCAGGCCGATGTTCAGAATCCCGGCCAGTGGGTTCTGCCTACCGTGCCGTCCGATCGTAACTACTCGATCGTGGACCCGCATACCGGCGGCCTGATCAAACCCATCTCCACATTGCAGGATATTCCGAACGGCATGGGCGCCTTTCTCAATTACGGCGGCTTCACTCGTATGTGCGGCACCAGCCTCCTCGGGCCCGGGCCCGGCTTCTTATGCGCCCTCGCCAATGGCGACGGCGGCTACGGACTTCTTTACTACATAATCCCTGCAACCGGCGAAGCCCGTTATCTCGGCTACCTGCCGGACGCGTACCCCGCGATCGACAGCGTCGATGGCAAAGTCTATCGCGCCGGCAATGGCCCCACCGGCAATTCGATCATCGAGCGCGGAACCTACTCGGGCGATTTCAGCGCCGTCACCAGCAACAAAGCCCAGGCGTCGATGGTATGGGAACCTTTCCTCACCGGTTCTGCGAATGACCTCATGAAGGGCTTCAACTCGAATTTCGATTCCTCGCGATTCGGCTGCAACCTTACTGTTCGTGGAGAGTACGGTCTCATTACCTGTGCGGCCGGCATTCAGGATACCTACGGCTGGCTGGGCATTCTGGATATGGCAAATCGACTTCCCTTCGGAAGCTGCGGCAGCGATCCGAAACAGTGTCCCCACATGATCGCAACCGCTAAGACCTACGATTCCCCCGTGTCGAGATGGTGCGGTTTGCACAACACCCAGATCATCGATGGCGCACCCTTGGTATCGATTTCGTTTCATAGCATGGATGGCGGCGGCTCCGTCGGCACCGGTCCTTTTATCAGCCTGCTCACGTCCGGGATCTCCGCCAGCGATACGGTGATTCACGTTTCGGGAGAACCGGCCAGCCCCAACTCCGACCCTTACCTGATCGATGCCCAGGCCGGAGATCTCTTTCTGTTTACGGATACCTACGAAACAATTCGCATTGTCGCCAAACTCAGTCCCACATCCTGGCAGGTGCAGCGCGGAGTCTCCGGCACTCCGGCCGCGCATTCCCTTGGCACTCAGGTGAAAGCCGCCTGCAATACGGGCGCGCAGGTCTACTGGAAATTCCTGAACGATCCTTACGGCACGGACACCACCAGCACCAACTATCTGGCGGATAACTATTGGCCCACCGGCGGCCATGACGATTGGGGCCCGAACGTTCGCATTAACGAACAGTACGCCGCGGTACTCGGTCCTGTAGCTGATAACATCAACTCCCCCAACATTCTCTATATGCCTTCCTCTCCGTCCTTTGCCGGTGCGCTTGGCATTGCGTGGGGCAATAGCTACGCCAAACATCCCAGTTACCATCAGTCCAAGGCCAGTCCGCAGGATCAAACCTGGTTCCTGGACATGTTGAATTTCGGCGGGGGCAACAGTTTCAGTCCGGTTCCCGGTGCTCTACCGGTCTCAGGTCAGCTTTATAAGTACGTCTTTGACAGCTATGTGAAGGATGTGGGCAACCGCAAAAACCTTCCCACGCTCGCCATTTCCGGCGGCCAGAGCCTGATCGACGTGAGCGGTCCGGGCGCTCGCCTGCGGGACGATGCGACTGATTCGTTCAAGTACTGCGTGGCGCGCGCCGCAGGGGAATGCGCGGACGATTCCTCCCCAGGAGATGTCTATGCCAATGTGCCCAATCTGACCACCCCGTGGTGCTCCGGCGGCTCATCCGGTGACCTCTGCATCACGTCCTTCGCCACTTATGGTTCGGCGGTCGTGCAGCTGGGTATGGTTGCCGCAAGCCCCGCGTATAGCCGGGTATTGACCCAGGCGCTTACTTCTCCCCGCAGCATGTTCACCTATCCCACCGCTAAGTCGCTTCCCGATGGTTCGTGGGCAATGTTCGGTATCGCCAAGGGCAATAACAGCGACGTGCTGATGGTCAAGTTGCCGCCGTACGTGCCGATCGATAATCGCGATAGGTCAACCTTTCTGCCGGTCACGGTCAACCTGAAGCCGCCCTCCGACCCTCACATCGTGCGCGCCGTGCTGGCATTCGGCTACGCCGAACAGGGAAATCCCGATCAATACTTCTGCACTAGCCGGCGGGAGACTTGCGTCGCTTCCACGTCCGTCCCCGGCATCGATGTGAATACTCCTTTCTCCTACTTATTCACCGATACGTATACTGGAATGCCCTGCGTGGGCGGCTGCCAGATCACGCTCCCGGTCCTGCCGATGCACGTGGCGTACTACCAGGCGATGTATCTTGACTCTTCCAATAACCTGGTCACGCTCGGTGAGCGCGGCGTCACCGCTGAGTTGCTTCCGGTTACTCAGCCGGGCACTTCCCCGGGCCTGGCCACCACGGTTCCAGCGCCCTCCAATCTCACTTCCCCTTCGGTAACCACCAGCCAGGTAACCTTGAGTTGGACCTCCGGAGGCGGCACCACCGCGGGCTTCCGCATCTTCCGCAATGGGATTCTGACTGCGGCGACTACTGCCAATACGTATATCGATTCCGGCGTGACGGCATCCACCACGTACTCCTACACGGTTGCCGCGGTGGATCCCACCGGCGTACTCTCCGCGCAAAGCGCGGCGCTCTCCGTAACGACTCTAGCCGCGCTCTCCACCGGGACGGCGACTTTCATTAAGAACGATACCTCCACTTCCGGTTCCTGGAAAGGTACTTATGGCGGCGATGGCGGCATCGTCATGGGCGACGCTTCCACCACGCCTGCCTACGTGACCGTCACTCCCACCGGCAGTGCAACCTTCACCTGGCTTGCTTCTACGATCGATCCGCGCGCCGCGCAAAAGATCAGTTCTTCCTCCGACCGCATCGCGGCCTGCTGGTACTCCGGAACCACCTTCTCGATCGACCTCCAGTTCAACGACAAGAACAGCCATCTGGCGGCGCTATACCTGTTTGACTTTGATAACTACAACGGCGGCCGCACGGAACGGATCGACGTTCTGGATTCCGATAACAACCTGCTGGATTCGCGGGCGGTCACCGGCTTTTCCAACGGCCAGTACCTCGTCTGGAATTTAAGCGGCCACGTCATCCTGCGAGTCACCAATACCAAATCCATCGGCAATTCCGTGGTCAGCGCCTTGTTGTTTGGACCCGCCGCGCTCAACCCCGCTGCGATACCGGCCGTTCCCATGCCTACCAGCCTGAATGCAAGTTCGGTGACCAGCAGCCAGGTTACACTCGGCTGGACCTCCGGCGGCGGCACCACTGCCGGCTTTAAGGTATTCCGCAACGGAGCCCAACTTGCCGCAACCTCTACCGCGGCATATGTGGATACCACCGTGGCACCCGCCAGCGCCTATGCCTATTCGGTAGCCGCCGTCGATGCCGGTTCCAATATCTCTCCACAGACTGCGTCCTTGGCCATCAGCACGCCATCTCCCACTCCCGTCTTCACGGGGGCGGCATCCTTCGTCAAAGACGACCCCACCACCTCGGGCACCTGGAAGGGCGCCTATGGTGGCGAGGGTGCGATCGTCATGGCGGATGCTGCCACGGTTCCCTCGTACGTTGCCGTGACTCCATCCAATAATGGGACCTTTACCTGGGTCGCTTCCACCAGCGACCCTCGCGCTCCGCAGAAGATCGCCTCGGCCACAGACCGCATCGCCGCCTGCTGGTTCGCCGCCGGTACCTTTTCCATCGATCTTCAGTTCAACGACAAGAACACCCATCAGACGGCGCTTTACTTATTCGACTTCGACACCTATTCCGGTGGACGCGCCGAACGCATCGACGTGCTGGACTCATCCAACAATCTGCTGGATTCACGTACTACCGGCAGCTTCTCCGGCGGCCGCTATCTCGTCTGGAACCTGAGCGGCCACATCGTCCTGCGCATTACGAATACCAAATCGGTGGGTAATGCGGTAGTCAGTGCCCTGCTCTTCGGCCCCGGGGCTCCGGCCTCTGTAACACCAACTCCCGTTCCTGCGCCCACTAAGTTGAGCGCGACTTCGGTAACCACCGGTCAGGTCACTCTCGCCTGGACCTCCGGCGGCGGCAGCACGTCGGGCTTTCACGATCTACCGCAATGGAGCGCAACTGGCCTCAACCGCCGCCACGACCTACGTGGATTCGACAGTCGCCGCCTCCACAACGTATTCCTACGCGGTGGCGGCGACCGACGCCGCTTCCAATCTATCCCCACAAACTACGACTCTCTCCGTAACCACACCCGCACCGGCGTCGGCCGGCGCGGCATCCTTCGTCAAGAGCGATACCACGACCTCCGGTTCCTGGAAGGGCTCCTATGGCGGCGATGGCGCCATCGTGATGGCTGATGCCGCCACCACGCCCTCATACGTCACGGTAACGCCCCTGAACAGCGCCACATTCACGTGGGTGCCCTCCACTAGTGATCCGCGCGCGCCGCAAAAAGTCGCTTCGGCAATAGATCGCATCTCTGCCTGTTGGTTTTCCGCGGGTACGTTCTCCATCGACCTTCAGTTCAACGACAATAAGCCCCACGTGACCGCCCTCTACCTGTTCGATTACGACACCTTTGCGGGTGGCCGCGCGGAGCGCGTGGATGTGCTGGATTCCGCCAACAATCTGCTGGACACGCGTTCCGCCTCCAATTTCACCAACGGCCAGTATCTGGTCTGGAATCTGAGCGGCCACGTGATCCTGCGCATCACCAACACGAAATCGGTCGGCAATGCAGTGGTCAGCGCGCTGCTCTTCGGCCCGGCCGGCGCCGCCCCGGCCGGTGTCCCGGCTACGGTCCCGGCGCCTACCAATTTGGCCGCCAACGCAGCCTCCGGGCAGGTTTCCCTGAGTTGGACATCCGGCGGAGGCGTCACCGCTGGCTTCAAAGTACTTCGTAACGGAAACCAGCTCGGCGTAACTGCCGCGACATCGTATGTAGATAATACGGTCGCTGGCGGGGACGGCTTACACTTACGGCGTGGTCGCTGCCGACGCAAGCGGCAACTCGTCGTCCACCACTACCGTGCAGGTCACTACACCCACACCTTCGCCTGCGTCGAACACGCCGCCGATGGTAAGTTCGATAAGTCCCTTGCCGGGAGGCGGATCTTCCCAGGTTTTCACCGTTACTTTGTATGACACCGCCGGTGCCGCCGCGATTAATAAGTTGTATTTCATCATCAATCGCGGGTTCACCTATTCGTACGGCTGCTTCATTGAGTACCTGCCCGCGTCCAAGACCTTCTGGTTGGCCAATGACCTGGATTCGGCCTGGCAGGGTTCCACGGCCCTCGGCTCGGGCTCGCCGGTGTCCAACGGACAATGCACCATCAATGGAGCCGCCGCGTCAGTCAGCGCCAACGGGAATCAATTGACCATCAATATTCCCGTGACCTTTACGCTTCCCCTGTTTGGAGGCCCCAAGAACATCTACGCTTACGTGGAGGACAATGCCAACCTGAACAGCGGCTGGCAAACCTTCGGCACCTGGAACGTTCACTAACGCCGTGGCCGCGCTACCAGCGAATCTCTTCGCCGCCCATCAACGTCAGGGCGAGGATGTCCGGACGCGTGCGGTCGAATTCCACCGGGACCAGCGCTCCCTCATAAGGACGCAGCA
Organism: uncultured Solibacteraceae bacterium; assembly: GCA_963811575.1. GTDB lineage: Bacteria > Acidobacteriota > Terriglobia > Bryobacterales > Bryobacteraceae > Solibacter. Next base: position 167,979 of record CAWERY010000002.1, read on the forward strand.
CCTGTAGTCCCTGCACCACGTTCTGCGGCTGCCGGATTCCCGCGGTCCGCAGTAACTCGCCGATATTGCCGCCCACCGCGATGTAGGCCGGTTTGCCGTTGGCGCGAACCTTCATCTCCGCCGTCAGCGTCATCTCCATCGGTACGGAGAGGCAGGTCGCCCGCAGCCGGTTGGTTTCGCGGCAGAAACGCTCGGGGTCAGACTCGAACTCCGCCGTCATGGAGTCCAGCACGCCCGCTTCGCGCGTCGCGAGCAACGCGATCCGGTAGTCGCCGGAAATACGCCACGCACGGAAGAACAGGCGGACATAACGAGCCGAATCCTCGATGTGTAGCGGCGTCCCGGTGGGGCGCGATTTCTTCACCGTCGTCCGTCCCAGTAGCTGCTCCACGCTGCGCAGCACGATCTTCAAGCTGCCGTTGCCGCGTTCCTGCACGTCGTAATAGACGGTCTCATACCCAATCACATCTGCGGGTGTCCGGTACTTCTCGACGCCTTCCTTCAGCAGCGGCGTCACCGATTTCAGCGCGAATTTTGTCCCCAGGTCCAGATGCCCCTCCATCAGGTAGTCGCCATAACTCAGCTTGTAAGCGAGCATCGGGGGAAGCGGCAGATTCTGCACGATCCGCGCCGCAACCGCATCTGATTCTCCATGTCCCAGGCAGCCCTGCGATTCGCGTTGTGCCAGTTGCTCCCGGAACCGGGGCCACCAGGAAAGATCACGCACCTGTTCCCCGGTCACCGCCTGCGGGCCTTTCAGAGCGATCTCGGGTGCCGCCGCCACGGCGCGTTCCTCTACCGTCACTCGCGCCGTGCGTCCTTTCCAAGCTAGTTGGATCTGTGGCTCCGCGACCCCGCAGCCCTCGTTCTTTGCCGCCTTGGATCGCGCGTTCCTGAGTTCCAGTGAGGCGCTCGTGCCCCTCGGCGGCGTGAGAATCACACCCTCCGTGCCGGGCCGCAACTGCCATTTCAGGGTCGTAGACTGGCGCGCCGCGCAGCCTGCCAGCAGCGTCAGCATCGTAATCACAATAGTCTTGCGCATGAGTTGCCTCACGCTAAGGTAGCAGCCGGCCGTAAATTGGCCTGGTGCGGTCAAGCTTCCGGGAAGAGTCCCGGCAAGCGCTTGTCCGTATCGCCGAAACGGTCCAGGTGCACACCCATCCGGTCCATCAGCGAAAGATACAAGCTGCACGCGCGCCGGTTGTCGTTGCCCTTATCCAGATAGTCCAGCATGCGGCCCGTCTTCAGCGCGCCGCCCGCCTGCCCTGCCAGCACGATCGGCATCTGGTCCGCGCCATGCGCGTCTCCATCGTACAGATTCGACGCGAGCATCAACATCGAGCTTTCCAGCAGCGATTTTCCGCCCTCGTCGATCTCCTTCAGGCGCTTTACCAGATACGCGAACTGCTCCATGTGGAACTGATTCGTCTTCAGGTACATCGCCTTCAGTTCCGGCGCCTTGCCATTGTGCGTCAAATCCAGATGCAGCGCCCCTCGTACTCCCGGAATGAATTTGAAATTCATCTGCGAGAGATCGTTGTTCAACATCAGGGTCACAAGCCGCGTCTTGTCCATCTGGAACGCCAGCACCGTCAGATCCATCATCAACCGCATGTGATCCGGCACGTTCTGCGGAATTTCGTCCGCCGGGCGGGGCATGTTCGGCTTGGAGATCGTCGGCCGCCATCCTTCCAATCGCTCTTCCTTGGACGCCCGATCGATCCGTTTCTCGATATCGCGCACAGATTCCAGATACTCGTCCAGCTTCTTGCGGTCGCCGGTGCTGATCTTGGGCTGCAGTTCGTGCGTGTCTTGCAGTACCGCGTCCAGAATGCTCCGGTCGAGTTTGCGGCCCTTGCCGTCGCCCACCATCTGGTCGAAGACTCGCGCGGGATAGATCTCCTTCGTCGCCGGCTTGGTCGGCGAAGACCAGGAAATGCTCGAGCCGTACAACATGGAGAGCCCGTCTTCCAGACGCAATTCGTTGGGCTCGATACTCAACGCCAGACTGGGAAGCGCGGTGCGGCTGCCGATTTGCCGCGCCATCACCTGGTCCATCGAGGTCCCGACGCGGATGTTGCTCGGATCCAGGCTCACCGTGGCGCCGGATAGCATGTTCATTCTGCCCAGGTGGGGGCTCGTCGAGGTAAGCGCCGTCTGGTTGAACAATCCGCGCACAAAGACCAGGTCTTCCCGCACGGGCGTCAGTGGCAACGCGGCCTGCCCGAACTCCATCGCCGCGCCTTCCCCCTTCGCCCACCAGTGCGCCGGGTCCACGCCGTTGGAAAAGTAGATGCACGCGAATCGCAGAGGAGGCTGGTTCGACGCACTGGCCGCTGCCGCCGCGGCGCCATCCTGCGCGCGCAGCAGTTGCAGCGATTCCATCCACGGCAGCGCCAGCGCCACACCGGCGCCCCGCAGAAAATGGCGTCGTGATTTCTGTAGATCGGTCATCGTCTCTCTCCCGCCGTTCTGATATTTTTCTGAACCACTGCCGCGGTCTTGACTCCCGCGGGCGCGGCGTCCTCGCGCCCCAATCGATTGCGGAACTGCTTGCTGGTGACAATCTCCGCCGCCAATTGGGAAAATGTCGCGCTTCCGCCGGCCTGCACCATGCGCTCAATCAACGCTTCATCCGACGGCTGGACCGTTCGCCCCAGCGCATATCCCACCAGCTTGAATGCAAGCGTGCGCCGCACCTGGTCGTCCTTCGATTGCAGATACGCGAGCAGTCCCGGTATTCCCACGATCTGCTTTCCGTCGGAGAGCGCACCGGAGTCGTCAATCGGTTTGCCATCGGCGTACTTCTCGCGCCATCGTCCGGTGGAGTCATAATGCTCCAGGGAAAAGCCCAGCGGATCGATCCGCAGATGGCAGTTCGCGCACGTCGCATTGCGCTTGTGCACTTCGAGCCGTTCCTTTACTGAAAGGCCGCCGAACTGTTTGTCATCCGCCGGCAGCTTGCCCGCATCGGCAGGCGGAGGCGGCACCGGCGTTCCCAGAATTCGCCGCAATACCCAATCCCCGCGTTTCACAGGACTGGTGCGCAGCGGTGCCGATGTCGTCGTGAGGATGGCCCCCAGCCGCAGCAATCCGCCCCGCTGAAATCCGTCGGCGCCTTCCACCAACTCCGCCGCGTCCTTCGACCGGACATCCTTCTTCACGCCGTAAAACTTCGCCAGCGGCTGATTGAGGAAGGTATAATTCGCCGACACCATCTCCCGCACCGGACGGTCCTGGCGCACGACATACTCGAAGAACGACACCGCTTCGTCATACATGGCGGATTTCACTTCGTCCGTGAATTCGGGATACCGGCTGGTATCCACGCCCTTGAACTGGTCGAAATGGTAGAACCCGAGCCACTGCCCGAAGAATTCGGTGGAGAGTCTCCGCGCCTTGGGGTCGGCCAGCATGCGCTTCACCTGCGCCTGCAATTTCGGACCGCTGACCAGCTCGCCCGCCGCCGCCGCGCGCCGCAGTTCCTCATCGGGAATCGACGACCATAGGAAGAAACTCAGTCGCGACGCCATATCCCAATTCGATAGCGGGCGCACCGCCGCCGCATCCACCGGCGTCTCTACGCGATAGAGAAATGCCGGCGATATCAGCACTCGCGTCAATACCGCGCGGATCGCTTTTCGATGGTCGTTCTCTGAGGTCATCGCTTGATCGTAGAAAGAGCGCAGGCCCTGGCGTTCCTTCTCGGTCAGCGGCCGGCGCCACGCGCGGCTCGCGAATTTCAAGCAGTCTTCCACGTGGCCCGGCCGCGCCGCCGCCTGCGCTTTCACCACGGAATCGTATTCCGCCTTAAGCCCGATCGCATACATGCGCGCCTCGGCCGGCATGGCGTTCAGCGTGGCCTGATCCAGATCCCCGATATGCTTGCCCTTCAGGTCCACTTTGTAGTGCTTGGCGATCAGGTCCAGATAATTATCGTGGTATTCGAAGGAATCGTACAGGTCGTTCCATGCGTGATCGAGCCGCGCCCGCGTAGCATCGTCCAGCATATTGCGGTACACGAACCGGTCTTCCCGCACATACTTCACTCGCGTATCGAATTCATCGTGCTCCGGGACGTTGTAGGTGATATCGAAAGGTTCCGGAATCGGATCCTTGTCCGCCGGTGTCGGCTCGCTCTGCGAATTCGGCGGCAACAGCGCCGCCAGTTCCAGCACGCCCGCCTTAAACTTCCGCGCTCCGGCACTCGCGGGGTCGCCGATCAGCGCCCGTATCGGAATCCCGCGCGAACTGCCGTCCTCCCGGTCCGTCACCACGATCCGGTAAACCTGATCGCGCGCGCTGCTTACCTCGGCGTCGAACTGCAATTCGAATCCCGAGTACCCGGCCGGCACCGGCACTTCGAACGAGGTCGAGAGCTCCGATGCGAAATCGTCGGCGACCAATTGCCGTCCCATCCGGACTCGTGCCGAAGTGCAGCTTCTCCGCCGTCTCCGCACTCACCACCGAGCGCAGCGATTGCTTCGGACCAGCGGGCTGCCCCTTCACTACCGCGGCTCCCGCCGCCACCTCGGTGATCTGTCCGCGGCCTGCTCCCGCCTTCCGGTAGCCCACCGTAGCGTTGCGCCACAAGACCACGGATTTTCCGCTCGCGCCCGGGTTCACCGTGACCACATTCAGATAGATCTTTGCTGGTGCGCCCGCCGCCGGACCTCTTCCGCCGGCGGTTCCCGCCGCTGCGGCCGCCGCGCCGATTCGCCCGCCGCGATTAAACGTGAAGTGGTGGCGTCGCCTGCACCGAGAGCGACTTGTCATTGATGATCAGCGGACTCTCGTCACCCGCGCCCCCCGCCGCGATATCACCGCGCGCGAAGAGCCACAACGGCCACGTCGTCACGAACTTCTGTAGTTCATCGCATGCCGCTCGCGCCGCCGCGGCACTGGCCTTCGCATCGGCGCCGGGCATCGGCAGGTTCCGCCACTTCGCGGCCATTTCCGATGTGGGATACCCTAACGCGGGTGTGTGCATCACGGTCCAAACATGCTGCGCGAATCTTGGACTCACACCTTCGCGCACCGCGATCTCCCGCAGCGTGGCGGCCGGCTCGCCGCGCGCCGCACGATGCCGGTACAACCACGTCGCGTAAAAAACCTTGCCGTACTTTTCCAGCCCGAGCGAAATGCCGCCCTCGCCCGATACCGTGCGAAATCCGTGATCCGCGTAAATCCCCTTGACGCGCTCCACTGCCGAGAGTTCGTAGCCGGTCTTTCCCGGGTCCGCATTGAATTCGATCGGGCCCGACCCGATCACCGCGTGATCCGCCACCCGTTTCGCCGCCGCCAGGTAATGCTCCAGGTTCGCGTCCTGCATGAACTGGACGTCGCCGAAATTCGTGAACCCTCGCCGCCCACCGAATCGCTTGCCGCGTCGATCCCCGTCTCCACGTCAATCCCGGTCAGATCCCGCAGCGCGTATCCATACTCCCCGCTGGTCAACCGGCGGACGGTGACCCGCCCCGGCTCGCCATCGTGCTGCTTCACGTAGGCGTTCAACTCAGACCGGATCCACGTCGCCACCTGCGCGCGCTGCTGCTCGGCGGGTTGCGGCATTCCCTTCGGCGGCATGCGACCCTGCTCGAGCGCCGCGGCGACCCTTTGCCATTGCGAAAAGTTCTCGCCGCCCGGGCCTTTCACCGCCATCTGCTCGAGTCGAATTCCGCCCATCGCCGCGGCATTGCTGTGGCATTGAAAGCAGTATTGCCTGACGGTCGCGAGCGCCGCCGAAACCGCGTCATCCGCCCCCCAAACCGTCCCGCCTGCCAGCAGGGACACTACGAGGTATCGCCCTATGAGTTGCATTCCTTGCAGGTAATTCTATACCTTGTAAACTCTCTCCGCCACCGCCTGCCGGAACTGCGCGTACATCTTTGGCGCGGCGCGAGTCACCGCTCGCGCACGAACTTCGCCATCACCAGCCCTGCTAGAAAAAATCCCACCAGGTGCACCGCGAATTGGGCCGCCGTAAAAACACCGGGGAAGCCGTACCAGTTCCACTGCGGCACATCTACCTGTAAGGTCGGCAACAGTCCCATCAACCCGACGAACGTCGCCCGCGCCAGGTATCCCTTCACGGAATTGGCCTTCGCAAGCAGGAACGCCGCTACCAGCATCGCCGCCACGTCGCCGGCGAATTGCGTGCCGAGCAGCGGGCCCAATTCGTAAGTCCTCCCCTTCGGATACACCACCATGATTCCCGCCGGTTCTGACTGCGCTCTCTGGAAAGACGCTTCCATCGCCTTCGATTTCTCCGCGCCCGTCATTCCCGGCCTGTCCTCCGGCGCGGGAAAAATATAAAAGCCAGGTTCGGAAACGGATTCGCGGATCGCCGCCTGCACCGCATGCTCCTTCGGTAATCCGCGCACGCCGGCCTCGCCCAACCCGGTCGCCATGTGCGCTACGGACTCCCAGGCAAACAGTGCCAAGCCGCCCAGCACTCCGGCGAGAACTACGTTCTTCCACATATTCCGCACCTCCTGAGGGATTATAGTTCCGGTAAGTTAACCCTCAATTCCCAAAGTAATGTATCGCACATTTTAAACTTTGGTTATAATTACGCTTTGGACTAATAGCGCTGCCGAATGAAGCGATATTTATTGATACCTTTCGTCGCCTTTAGTTTGCTCCAGCTTGTGGGCTTCGCATCCCCAGCTTCCACTTCGCAAAAAAAGAAAAAGTCCACCGCCGCCTCGCGCAAGAAACTCCCATACAAAGCCACCGTTCCCGCCGTCGATCCCACCGTCGGCGATAACGTCGATGGCGACGATCTCACCGTCCGCCGCGCCGCCGTCGCTGCCCTTGGCGGCTTCGCGGGCAGCGTCGTCGTGGTGGACCCCCTCAGCGGCCGCGTGCTCAGCATGGTGAATCAGAGGCTCGCTCTCAAGACCGGCTTCGTTCCCTGCTCTACCGTCAAGCTCGTCACCTCGCTCGCTGCTCTCACCGAAGGCCTGGTCAGCAAGAACACCACCGTCTATATCAGCCGCTACGTCAGTTACAACATGACGCAGGCGCTGGCGCGTTCCAACAATCAGTACTTCAATATTCTCGGCACCCGCCTCGGCTTCGATCGCGTTCATCATTATGCGGAGATGCTCGGCTTCGGCGAAAAGGCCGGCATCGATATTCCCGGCGAACAGCCCGGCTATCTTCCTCTGGAAGACGCCGAAGAACGGCGGCGTCGGCATGATGACCAGCTTCGGCACCGGCATTTCCATGACGCCGCTCGAACTCGCCGCCCTGCTCGGCGCCATCGCCAATGGCGGCACGCTCTACTACCTGCAATATCCGCGCAGCGCGGAAGAGATCGAACACTTCACTCCCAAGGTCAAGCACCCGCTGCAACTCGCACCCACCGGAATTGACGACATCAAAATCGGCATGCGCGGCGCCGTCGATTTCGGTACTGCCCGTCGCGCCGGATACGATTCCACAGAGCCCATCCTCGGCAAGACCGGCACCTGCACGGATTTCCAAACCTCCAGCCACATGGGCTGGTTCGGTTCGTTCAATGAGGTGGGCGCGCATCGCCTCGTGGTGGTCGTCATGCTCACCGGCGGACGCAATGTCAGCGGCCCCATCGCGGCCGGGGTAGCCGGAGCCATCTACCGCAAACTCTCCGCGGAGCGCTACTTCGTGGCCGATTCCACTCCCGCAAAAAAGAAGAGCGACCTGCCGGAGATCATCACCACGACGCCCTGCTGCGCCATCGCCCATTAATCCCTTCACCGGCCCATCCGGCGCGGAACCCGCGGCGTCGGGTACACTATCCCAATGCGGAAACTCCTGCTTGCTGTGCTCTCGGGCGCCCTCGCCCTCGTGGCCCAACCCAAGATCTCTCCCGAAAAAGAGGCCTCCATCAAGGCCGACCTCACCGGCCAGATCGACGCCATGAAGAAACAGGCGCAGGTCATGGTCGATAGCGTCTTCAGCTTCGGCGAACTCGGCTTTCAGGAATTCGAAACCTCCAAATACCTCACCGGCATTCTTGAGAAAGAAGGCTTCAAGATCGAACGCGGCGTCGCCGGAATTCCCACCGCCTGGGTGGCCAGCTGGGGCTCCGGCAAGCCGGTCATCTCGCTCGGCAGCGATATCGACGATATTCCGCAGGCCTCGCAGAAGCCCGGCGTCGGCTGGCACGATCCCATGATCGAAGGCGCGCCCGGCCACGGCGAAGGCCACAACTCCGGCGTGCCGCTGAATATTCTCGCCGCGCTGGCGGTCAAGAAAGTAATGGAGCGCGAGCACCTGCAGGGCACCCTCCGGCTGTGGCCCGGCGTCGCCGAGGAACTGGTCGGCACCAAGGCCTACTATGTGCGCGCCGGCATGTTCAAGGATGTCGACGTCTGCCTGTTCACCCACGTCGCCGCCAACCTGGGCGTATCCTGGGGACCGTCGCTCAATCAGAACGGACTGGTCAGCATCGAGTACATGTTCAAGGGCGAAAGCGCCCACGCCGCCGGCGCGCCGTGGCGCGGCAAGAGCGCGCTCGACGCCGTGGAACTGATGGACGTGGGCTGGAATTTCCGCCGCGAACATCTGCGCCTGGCGCAGCGCTCGCACTACGTGATCACCAACGGCGGCGATCAGCCCAACGTCGTGCCGCCCACCGCCAGCGTCTGGTATTACTTCCGCGAGGCCGATTACGATCACATCATGGACATGTGGCGCATCGGCGACAACATGGCGCAAGGCCGCAACGCTGATGACCGATACCACTTACACGTCGCGCCTGCTGGGCAGCGCGTGGCCGGGCCATTTCAACAAGCCCATCGCCGAAGCCATGAACGAGAACATCAAGAAGGTGGGCCTGCCGCAGTGGTCGGAAGACGACCAGACGCTGGCCAAGGGCCTGCAGAAGGAACTGAAGCAGCCGGTCCGCGGCCTCGCCAGCCAGCCTCGGCGAAATGCGCCCGCCGCGCGTCGAAACGCCGGCCGGACGGCGATGGCAGCGAAGGCCCGGTCGTCGGCCCCACCGGCGGCGGCAGCGACGATATCGGCGACGTCTCCTGGAACGTGCCGACCGTGACGCTGCGCTACCCCTCGAACATTCCCGGCGGCCCGGGCCACAACTGGGCCAACGGCATCGCGATGGCCACGCCGATCGCGCACAAAGGCGTGATCGCCGGCGCCAAGGTGCAGGCCATGACGATGCTCGATATCCTGATGCATCCCGAACTGGTCGCCAAGGCGTGGGACTATTTCAAGAACGTGCAGACCAAGGACATGAAGTACAAGAGCTTCCTGCGCCCGGACGACAAGCCCGCCATCTGGCTGAACAAGGAAATCATGGAGAAGTACCGCCCGCAGATGCAGAAGCTGTACTACGATCCCGCAAGTACGACAACTACCTGGAGCAGCTCGGCATCAAGTACCCGACCGTGCGTTAACCCTTCTCCGCGCCTAACCCCGTCGTCGCGCGGACTTCCAGCTCCGTGAACTTGTGCTCGGCCGCCATGTCCCGCGGCCCGAGTACCGTTCCCAGGTACGCTCCCAGAAATCCCAGCGGAATACTGACAATCCCCGGATTCTCCAGCGGGAACAGCGGCGCCCCGTGAATCAAATGCGCCGCGCCCCAGTCCCCATGATGCTGGGGCCCGCGACGATCAGCGCCAGCGAGCTCAAGCAGGCCGGTCGCCAGCCCGCAGACCGCGCCCTGCGTGGTGAACCGCTTCCAGAAGATGGAGAACAGAATCACCGGCAGGTTGGCCGACGCCGCCACGGCAAACGCCAGCCCCACCAGGAACGCCACATTGAACGTCGGGCCCAGCAGAATCGCGATCGCGATCGCCACCGCGCCCACGACGAACGCCGTGATCCGCGCCACCCGCACCTCCTGCAGCGCGTCGTACGTCTTGCCGTGGTGAAGCACGTTGGTGTAGAAATCGTGCGCGAAGCGAAGTGGACGCGCTGATCGTCAGTCCGGCGACCACCGCCAGAATCGTGGCAAACGCGATCGCGCTGATGAACGCGAAGAAGACATCGCCCGCCCAGCGCGCTGCGCCAGCAGCGGCGCGCTCATGTTGATGCCGCCGTTCTTCGCGATGTACGCCTTGCCCACGATGGTCGCGGCGCCGAAGCCGAGGAACGTCGTCATGATGTAGAAGCGTCCCGATGATCCCCATCGCCCACACCACGCTGACGCGCGCCGTCTTCGCATCCGGCACCGTGTAGAAGCGGACCAGGATGTGCGGCAGTCCGGCGGTGCCGAAGATCAGCGCCAGTCCCAGCGAGATCAGGTCGAGCGCGCCGTAAGGCGGCTTGTAGCGCAGGCCCGGCGTCAGAAAGTTCGACCACCTTGCCGTCTGTCCTTCACGTGCGCGATGGCGTCGAAAAATTCGCCGAAACTGAAATGGAAATGCGCCATCACCAGGATGCTCAGCAGGATGGTCCCGCCCATCAGCAGCACCGCCTTCACGATCTGCACCCACGTCGTCGCCAGCATCCCGCCGAACACGACGTAGGCGACCATCAGCATCCCCACGCATCGTGACCGCCCAGTTGAACGTGATCGCCGGAATCCTTCAGCAGCAGCGCCACCAGCGTGCCCGCGCCCACCATCTGCGCGATCATGTAGAACGTGCTCACCGTCAAGCGTGCTGAGAGCGACGCCATGGCGCGCACCGGCCGCGGATGCAGGCGGTAAGCCAGCACGTCCGCCATGGTGTATTTGCCCGCGTTGCGCAGCGGCTCGGCGACGATCAGCAGCACCGTCAGGTACGCCACCAGCCAGCCCACCGAGTACATGAAGCCGTCGTAGCCCTGGAACGCGATGATGCCCGCGATGCCCAGGAAGCTGACGCCGCGCTCATGTAGTCGCCCGCCACCGCGATGCCGTTCTGCCAGCCCGTGATGCGGCGCCCCGCGGCGAAATAAGCGCTCGCCCCCGATGATCTGCGCGCCGCCCACGCCGTGATCCCGAGCGTGACGGCAATAAAGAACAGGAACATCAACAGTGGCGTCGACATCTAGCGCTGTCCTTTCCTTCGTGATGCCGCGCCAGATGCTCCAGCACGCTTCGTCCCTGTGCATCGAAGCGACTCAGCCGCGCGCACGTAAAGGAACGCGATCAGCCACGCCACGAAAAATTGCGAGAGCGCGAACAGATACGCGATGTTGACCGGGCCGATCACCGGCGTCGCCATGAACGCCGGCGCATACCCCACCAGAATCGGCAGCGCGAAGTAGTACGCGATGAACGCAATCGTCGCCGGTACAATGAAACGCTTCTTGGCCTGCAGCAGCGCCCGGAACTCCGGGTTCGCAGCCACCACGTCCCAGTCGTTTGGTTTGAGCATGAGTAGCGATCATACTCCAAACCCGCAGCGTCAGGCTCGCTATCTTCCGGTCGGCGAAATCGCCATCGCGCTCCAAGCCCCCGGACCGTTGCTCGCGAATCGAACCCTCACCGTGGACCCTGCATATTGACTCATCTCGATACTCCCCGCCTGCCACGCGCCCGGCAGGATTTCCTGCCTCCACCTCACCGCGCCGTTTACCAACACCTCGAACGTCACCAGTCGCCGCCGCTCACCCGCAGCGCCATCGGGCACTGCCGCCGCGAAGCTCAACATCGTGCTCACCGCCGGTACCGGCACCGCGAATTCTACGTCTCCCCCAACCGCTTTCGCGCATACTCCCTCCCGCCGACACCTCGCTGACCGCCCCGCTCTTCTCCAGCAACTCGAATCGCGACCCGCTCTGCCCGCGCCTCCCACACCGCGCCCGATATCGTCCTTCGTCGCACCGCCGCGACATCGCCAGGCAGCGCCGCTCCCGCTGCCTCGCGCACCGTCACCTGGAACGCAGCCCGGCGCCGGTACGCAGGCAGCCAGCGTTCGAACAGGCTGCGAAAGTCGATCTGCCCCTCCGGCGGATTTCGCGCCATGTAGTCGTCGAAGTCGTGGTACGCCGCCCACGTCCAGTTTGCCGAAACGCTGGAGGCAGGCACGTGCAATCGCTCCACCACCTGCTGAGCGGCCTGCCATTGCACCTGGTTCCTGGTCAGAATTCCATCCACCCACATCGCCACGATTCCCAACTGCAACATCGCCAGACTGCACATCGCAATCGCGCCCGAACGCGAGCGTAGCGGCGCCGCCCGGCCGGCCGTCCAAATCACCCACGGGACATAGACAATCAGATACTCGTCCCCGAACTGTTGGTACGCCATCGTCATCGGCAGCAGGCACAACATCGTGCCGTGAAACAGTACCGCCAGCACGTCGCGCCCCTCTACGAGATCCCTTCGCAGCGCGATCGCTCCCATCGCGATATACGGCACGCCGCCAATCAGAATCGCCAGCGTAAGAACTCGCCGCCATGATTGGCTGGTGTCGGCCAGCTCTTCCAGATTCCACGGAATCGAAGGCAGCGTCACTCCCCGGTGCAAAACCCAGCTCACCGCCAGCGATACTCCGAGCACCGCCGCCACGCCGAAACAGGCGCGCGCAAAATGCCGCGATCGCCTCCACTGCCAGCTCCGCGGAATCAGCCACACTGCCAGCGGCAGTGTAAACAGGCACAGATACTGCACCATCACTCCCGGCCGCCAGAACAGCTCTTCCAACTGCAGCCGCCAGTTGCTGCTCAACGCAAGCTGACCCTGTAAGTTGATGCGCTGCGCCCAGGTGGGGTGCGCGATCCCCATGATTCCCTGATACACCGCGGCCGCCAGAAGCGGGAGCACCGCGATCCCCGCCAGCCTCGCCGTCCGCGCCGCCGGCCGCCGCAGCCATGCAGTCCAAATCAGCGCGGGGATCAGCGCCACACCGAACTGCCGGGTCAGCACCGCCGCGGTCCCCGCCATCGCGGCCGACGCCATCCGCCCGTAACTCATTCGGGTCCACGCTCGCGCATAGAGCCACACGCTCAACAGCATCAGCGCGGTGAACGGCACGTCCGTCATGAAATTGAAACTGAACCGCAGATACAGCGGGCTGGACCACAGCAGCAACACTCCCACCGCGGCCTCCGCTTGATTGCGGCCCGCATCGCGCAGCAGCCTGTAAAATGCCCACAGCCCTACCCCCGATAGAAACAGCGTCGAGATCCGCAGCGGCGCAAATCCCGCGCCCAGCATCCAGCCGAACGCCGCCCCCCACACAGCCTGAAACGGCATATTCGCGGAAAGCCACGGATGCAGCTCGTACCTGCCGGTCCGCATCAGGTGCTCTACCGTCCGTGCGTATGCCCAATCGTCTTCGAGCGGCATCTCGCGCCACGGGTTCAACAGCCACACGGTCAACAGCACCACCCCGATGGCGGCGTACTTGGGCGCGGCAGTTCGCAGCCGCTGCTGAGTCATGCCGGTCATTGCGTTCAGTCATTCTGAATCAATGCATGTGCCGCCGCCTAGAAGTTCATTGCGGCATTGGTCATCTGCGATACTGTTCCCTTGGGAGGTGCACTTGGCCCGAGATCAGATTTTCATCAGCTACTGCCACGAGGATAAGAAGTGGTTCGATGAATTGAAGCTCTATCTGAAGCCGTATGAGAAGCGCAAACTCCTCTCCGTGTGGGACGACACCCGCATCAGCGCCGGTGCACTGTGGAAGGACGAAATCAAAACAGCCCTCGACCGCACCAAGGTCGCCGTACTGTTAGTCACGCAGCATTTCATGGCGTCGGATTTCATACAGGACGAGGAGCTGCCTGATTTTCTCGAGGCCTCGCAAAAGGAAGGCCTGCTGATCCTCTGGATTCCGGTCAGCGCGAGCACGTACCGGGATTCGCCCCTCGCCCACATTCAAGCCGCGGCAGAGCCCGGCAAGCCGCTCGATACGCTCGATTCCAGCGCGCGCAATATGGCGTGGGTTCACATCTCCGACAGAATCAAGGCGGCCGTAAACCACCCTTAGCCGGCCCGGAGCACGGCGCGCACCCTCCGGGCCGCATACCCGCTCTCTTTACCGTCCCCTTCGATGAGCACAGGCTCTTCGTGGGCCGCGAACGCGCGCTCGGCGAAATCCGCCAGGCGCTCCTGTCGCAGCGGCGGCAAGCCGTCACCGGGATTTCGGGCGTCGGGAAAACCCAGCTCGTAGTCGAATACGCCTACCGCTTTCGTGCCGAATACTCCGGCGTATTCTGGTGCCATGCGGCTTCGGGCGATGCCCTGAATACCAGCTTCCGCCAGCTCGCCGAACTTCTCTCCGTAGTCGTCGCCGAAGAATCCGGCTGGAAAGAGGCTCTCCGCCACAAGCTCGAAGACGCGACCGCCCCCTGGCTACTGATCGTGGACGCCGTCGAAACTCCGGCCCTGCTGCGCAACTTCCTTCCCAGAACCGGCCCGGGACACGTCCTGCTCACTTCGCTCGATCACGGCCTCGATACCCTGGGCATCTACCATCCGTTTCTGCTCGACGAATTCGAAGGCGATGAGGCCACTCAGTTCCTGCTTAGCCGCACCGGGCGTCAGAACACCGAAGGCGCCGAGTTGCTCGCGGCCTCCACTCTGGCGCAGCAGGAGCTCGGCGGACTTCCCCTCGCCGTGGAACAGGCAGGCGCCTTCATCTCCAGTGCCCGCCTTCCCTTTGAGCACTACCTCAGCGAGTATCGCTCCCGCCGCTTCAACCTCCTCGAACGAGGCGCGCCCGCGCACGACCGGCCCTCCCTGCTGCCTACGCTGGCCAAAACGCTCGAACGCCTCGCGGACCAGCACACCACCTTGGATCTCGCGCAACTCATCGCCTACCTCGATGAGGATTCCCTCCCGCGCCGCTTCGTCACCACCGCCGCCGCCCAATATGCGTTGGCCAACGGACGCGCCAGCCACGATTCCCTGGCCATCGACGAAGCCTTAGCCCCGCTCTTCAGTTACGCCTTGATCCGCGAAACCTCCAGCCGCCTCGAGTACCGGATGCACAACCTCGTGCGCCTCGCCCTCCGTGAACTCACTCCCCCGGAGAAACGTCAGGGCTATGAAGAGATCGCCGTCCGCACCGCCAGCCTCGAGGTTGACGACCTTGAGCTCTTCCCCGCCGCCTACCCTCCCGTGCAATCCCGCTTCGGGCGCGCCGCAGCCCGTATGGCGCTGGATCGTAAGATGACCTCGCTCGACGCCGGCAGGCTCTTCCGCAAGGTGGGCGCGCGCTTATTGAACTCCGAAGATGCCGACATCGGCAAGGCGATGCTGGACGCGTCCGTCGCAATCATCCGCGACGCGCAAGGGCCCTCCAGTCCCGAACTCGTTCCCGCCCTGCTCGCTCTGGCTGGATTTGACAGCTACTTCGAGGGCCCCGCCGCCAAGGATTTATATGAACAGGTAATCGCCATCGCCGATCCCGAGACGCAAGCCGGCTTCAAATCCATCGCGCAGAATAATCTCGCCGAGCTCTTCAGAAAAGCGCGAAGATTTGAGGAGGCCGAACGGTTCTTAAAGGATGCGCTGCAAACCCGGCAACGCCTCTTCGGCAAGGAGCATCGCTCCATCGCAACCATTCTCAATAATTTGGGGAACCTGCACGGAGGAATGGGCCAGTTCGCCACCGCCCTGGAGTTCTATCGCGAGTCGTATCGGATGCGGCAGCAGCTACTCCAGCCGCCCCACCCGCACCTGGCGAATTCGCTGAACAATCTTGGCTGGGTCTACATCAGGCTGCGTTGGCCTAAAGCCGCCGAACCCGCTCTGCAGTCCGCCCTGGAGATGTGGCAGGCCATCTATGGAGCCTCGCACCCCGAGGTCGCCATCACACTCAATAACCTGGCCGATCTCTACGAGCAAATCAAGCGGATGCCGTTGGCCCGCCAGTACCGCCAGCGGGCCTACGACGTGAAGCGCAATCTCTAAATCCGCTTAGTCCCCGCTGACGCGAGCCGCCGGCGGATTGCTCGCCGCCAACGCCCCAATCGTCACGTGAATCTGCGGCATGGAACCGTGCTTGAAGCTCTGCTCCACCAGCGAATCGTTGAGCGACGAATCGCCCAGCTTGTCTTTCAGCACCTGACGCCGGAGCTTCGCCTCGAACTCCTTCAGCTGCTGATCGATATTCGTGGCCTTATTCTTGTTGCGCACGATGTCTTCGCGATACCGCTTCAGGAAGTAGCCGATCGTCTCCACGCGAATCTTGATCGATCCCGTCGGCTTGTTCTCGTCGATGTCCTTGAAGCAGAAGTACGGCGTCCCGGAGTGCTCCACAATTTCCTCGACCACCGAATAAATCGGCGCGTCGTGGCCGCACTTGAAGCTCGAAAGCTCCAGCGCCACCAGGTTCGGATGCCGCGCCACATACTTCGCGGCCCATACCTTGCGGCTCGTGTTCTCGCTGTAGCTGTTCTTCCAAACGTCGTTGATCGAAAGCGGTCCCGGCGTTTCGCCGGAGATCACGTCTTCGCCGAACAGCCGCCAGATCATGTCGTCGTCGATCGGCAGGCAATCCTGCGCGAATACCGGATACCCGAGCTTCTGGAACTCTTCGAGAATCTCGTGATTGACGCCCGGATCGTTGTGATACGGCCGCCCCAACAGCACCACGCCCAACCGGTCTTCACGCTCCAGTTGGTCGAGCACCTCGCGCGCCGCGCCGCGCATCGTCACGTTGTCGAAGTAATTGAGCGAGCGGTAGCCCTGGTCCACCGCTCGCTTGTTCTCCTCGGGCGTGAGCCCGAGTATGTCCTGGAACTCCTCAAACATCTGCCGTTCGAAGAGGTCGGGCTTGGACAAATTCACAAAGGTATCCAGGAAACGGATGCCCTTTTCCTTGAAAAGATCGCCTTCTTTGATGAACGCCGCCTTCACGGCTTCCGGCGTGGTCGCCACCGTCGGACACGTCCGGCTCGCCTGGATATGCGTCAGCGGACTCGTCAGGCAATCGATCATCGGGAAGAAGATGATGTCGAGCGGCTTCTTCGCGTGCACCTTGTACAGCAGGTTGTGCACGTGCGGAATGCCCAGTTTGCTCGGGAAGCAAGGGTCGATGGCGCCGCGCTTCGCGCCTTCCTTGTACATCTCCTCGCTCGTGTAATCGCTGTAAACAATGTTCTCGGCCTTGATGCCCAAACTCGCGAAGTAGCCCGTGAAAATCGGCGTCTGCGAGTACATATTGAGCACGCGCGGCATCCCGATGCGAATGTCGCCGCGCTTCTTCAGCAGTTCCGTACGACGCTTCTGCGCCGCCGTGATCTGGAACTTCGGAGCCGGGTCGGAAACGTTCGGCACGTCGGGAACGCGGAACACGCCCTTGGCCGCCAGTTCCACGAAGTTCGGGTTGGCCTTCTTGATCTTGTCCAGCCCGCCCTTAATCCCGCGCATCTCTTCGATGTTTTCGACGGTGCCCTTTTCGCACGTGGCGATGATCAGCCGCTGCGCGCCCTCTTCCAGCGGAACCTTCGTCTTCACCGGCCGCTTATAATCCGCCGGAATCTGATTCGTCTTCACATCGATGAACGTGCGCAGGCACTTGTTCTTGCAGAAGTAGCAGCGCGTCGCTTCTTCGCGCGTCGTCTTGTACTGAATATTCGCGCAGGCGTCGAGCCCGATGAACGTGCTCACGCGTCCGTTGTCCCACAGGCGCCCGGCTTCCAGCGCCGCGCCAATCGCACCCGCTTCTCCGCAGTGCGCGTGTACAATCACGTCCGCCGGATGTTCCTTGCCCTTGAAGCGCGATTCAATGAAATCCACCTGGGCCTTGACCGCCGCCAGGTTATACTGCGTCCCGCCCTGCAGCAGGAAGCGCGTGCCGATCGCGCTCAAGTTCGGAATCTGCGAAACGTACAGCCAGATGTTCTTGGGCAGCACGTTGCACAGGCCCGCCATGATCTCTTCCGGCTTCCAGCCCTGTCGCTGGAAATCCACGATGTCGCTCTGCATGAACACCGCGCAGCCGTACCCGAAGCTCGGGAACCCCTTGGCGCCGAACGCCGTGTCCGCGTACTGCTCCACCGGAACATTAAAACCCTGTGCGGTGGATTGCAGGAAGTAGCCGTTGCCCGCCGAACACTGCGTGTTCAGCTTGAAATCTTTCACGCGGCCATTTTTCAGAATGATGATCTTGATATCCTGCCCGCCCACGTCGCAGATCACATCCACGTCTTGGTAGAAGTGAAGACCCGCCTCCGTGTGCGCCACCGTCTCCACCAGCGCCGCGTCCGCGCCCACCACGTCCTTCAAAATGTCCTTCGCGTAGCCCGTGGTGCCCACACCCAAAATCTTGAGCGACGCGCCCTGGTCCAGAATCTGCCGGTTCAGCTTCTGCAGCACCTCGACCGTGTCCTCGATCGGGTTGCCCTTCGAAAGCTGGTAGGTCTTGGCGAGAATCGTCCGCTTCCCGTCCTTCGAAAGCAGCACGGCCTTCGTGGAGGTGGAGCCCCCATCGATGCCCACAAAGCCTTCCACCATCTCCCCGGGCTGGAACGTGGTCGGTGTAAATTTCGGAGTCTTGTATTTTTCCTTGAACGCCGCGAGTTCGATGTCGTCCTTCGCCAGGCCCACTCCGCCGCCGCGCTTCTGCTTCTCTTCTTCGCGGCCCGTGGTGACATACCACTCGAGCTTCTGCCAGTCGTTGTACTTGCCGACGCTGTCGTCTTCCGTCTTGCCGAACTCCACGCTGCCGATGGCGGCGAAGTACTGCGCGTTGTCCGGCGTCTTGATCAAATCCTCGGGCGGAACGCCTTCCGGCAGCGGAGTGCCGCGCTCTTCCCAGATCTTGGGAATGTTGGCCTTCCAGCAATCGCGCATGCCCTTGATGTAGCAGTTCGGGCCGCCCAGCAGCAGTACCACCGGCAGCAGCGTGTTGCCGCGCGTCAGTACGCTCAGGTTCTGCATGACGATGGCTTCGAACAGCGAAGCCATCAGCTCATCGGGCGGTACGCCCATCTTCTGCAGGCCGTTGATATCGGTTTCCGCGAACACGCCGCACTTGCCGGCGACCGGATGCAGCTTCACTCCCTTGTAGCCCATCTCGCACAACTGCTCGGAGGGAATCCGCAGCTTGGCGTTGATCTTGTCGATGACCGCGCCCGTGCCGCCGGCGCACTTATCGTTCATCGAGGGCATCTTCTTCTTGCGTCCGGTCTCCGGATCGGTTTTGAAGATGATGATCTTGGCGTCCTGCCCGCCAAGCTCGATGACGCTGCCGCACTCCGGGTACATCTTCTCCACCGCGAGCGAGACCGCGTTGACTTCCTGCACGAACTTGCCGCCCAGGAACTTGGTCAGGCCGTTGCCGCCGGACCCGGTGATGAACATGCGAGAGCGGGACGCGTCGAAGCCTTCGATTTCGGTTTCGAACCGTTTGCAGAATTCCAGGACCTTCTCGGGCTGCTTGGTGTCGTGCCGGTGGTAATCGCTCCAGAGAATTTGGTCTGTCTCAGCATCAATCACCACGGCCTTCACCGTGGTCGAGCCTACATCCATGCCGATAAGGAAATGTTTGTCCATGGTTTTCTCGTCCCGCTCCCGGGTTAGTTAGTTTGCTTTCGCGGTATCCGCGTTGATGCGCTCGCGGATGTGATAGACGAAGTTCGCGGCGTTGCCCACAATACCCTTGTGGTGGCCCACCTGGTATAGCGGACGCTTGGTCTCCGGGTGCGCTTCCACAAACGCGCGGCACTCGTCCAGCGTCAGGTTGTTGGCCTCCAGCGCCGCGGCGAATTCCTTCTTCGCCTTGCTCTTGGCTTCGCCCAGCGCCATCTGCACGCGGCTGTGTGCGTTGATTTCGCCTTCGCCCGAGGTCTCTACCGGCAGGTAGATCATGTCCTTATAGTTGGAGACCACGGCAGATTGCGCGCCGTCGGATTGCGTGCTCGGCATGCAGCCGAACGGCTTCAAGCGAAAGCACCATGTGCGCCAGGTCTTTGTTCGAATAGTAAATATTCTTGGCGACTTCCAGGTGGCCTTCCCCGCCGCCCGCGCGGCTGTTGTAGAACGGATGGCCCAGGCGCTGCAGTTCGTACTGGTCCGCCAGGTGATGCGCAATGCCGCCCAGCGCGTCCACGATCTTGTGGTACTCGCCCTTGAAGATCGCCTCGGCGAGCTTCAGCTTGGCCACCTTCTGGCGGAAGCCGAACTCGATCTTGGCGCGCGTCCCCACCTTCCAGATCGGAGGCAGCACCGCGCCTTCTTCCAGGCCCTTGAAGTCTTTGTACTTCTGAATCACCTGGTGAATCATGTACATGATCCACGTGCCGATCGGCTCCACCAACACCTGCGCGCCTTCGCGCTCCAGGAAATTGAACATGTTGAAGTTGCCGTCGCCTTCGGTGGTCTGCGCCCAGAACTCGCCGGTGATCTTCACGATCGGCTTGACCCGCAGGCGGTCGATATCCACGCTATTGAAGCCGTCGCGGCAGCGCTCCAGCGCCGGAACGTATTCGTCGCCCTTCAACTGCTTCACGAACTTGCCGATGTATTCCGCCGTGTCGCTAAAGCCGCCCAGGTACTTCGACATGCCTTCGTCGAGCTTCCACGGACGCTTCTTGCGGAAGACTTCGTGCATGTAATCCATGCCCTCGTCGAGCAGGCGGTTGGTCTCTCCCGCGTTGATCTCGTACGGACGGATCGCATACCCGACCTCGTTCATCACGTCGCCGCAATTCAGCGCGTTCAGAATGCCCAGGAAGAAATCCAGGTTCATCTCCAGCCCGGCTTCAGCGTCCGATTGCGTAAGCCCGCCGGACTGTTGGAACAAAAGCACACGGAAGCCGTCGAACCCGGCATTGCGCAGCGCCAGGCGATATTCCGCTTCGTACATACCGAACCGGCACGGTCCACAGGCGCCTGCCGTGAAGAACACGTAGCGGTCGATGATTTCCTGTTTGGGAATTCCCTGCTCTTCGAGCGATTGCAGATACTGAACCAGGTTGCCGACCGTGAAGTAGGTCGGGTTGCACTGCCCGTTGTTGCCGTACTCCTTCCCCGTCTGGAACGCTTTGACGTTGGGCGTCGGAACGGCTTCGGCGCGATAGCCCAGTCCTTCGAGGGCGCCGTGGACCAGCTTCTCGTGCTTCCACGTCAGCCCACCGAAAAGAAGGGTGGTATTCGGGCGCTGCTCCGCCGTGAAAGACAGCTCAGTTGGCCGCTTGAAATGATGGACTTCGCGCTTGACGAGTCCAGCTTCCTGCTCCAGCCGGGCGCGCTCTTCAGCGAGCCTCTGTTGGATGGTCTCTTCAATGGAACCACCGATCTGGACAAGGCCGGCAGCGGATGCGGGTTTCGGATCTACGGTCTGAGTGCTCATTTGGATACTTCCTTCCCAGTTTGATGCCATCTTGCCGCTTTAACCAATTGAAAGAAATGGCTTTCCATCGAACGGCGCATTTCCAGTTGGAACGGGAGAAAAAACGGGCTGAGTGGGACTGTGTGAGTGTCGACAAACTCGCCGCCGAAGCGATATCCGGCATAGGGGAATTCCCCGACGCAGGTCCCCGAGGGTGATCGAATCACCATAAAATCAAACGGGTTAGTTTATTTTTTACCCCGCTCGACTTCATCTCAAGTTGTAGAGAAATTCAACAGCAAAAGCCTCTATTTCAACTTCGCCTGAGCCGCGGGCAAACCCTCTTCCCACTGGTTGTCCGTCAATTGGCGCAGATCCGTCCCATCGGCCCGCATGGCGAACAGATCCGCGTAAGGCTGATCCCCGCTACATAGCATCGCTTCGTCTTTCCATCCCATCCGGCCGCTGGAAAAGAGGTACCATTCCCCGTCAGCCGACCACGCTCCATGTGCATTGTTGCCGCGGTCGTGAGTGAGACGCTTCAGCCCCGTGCCGTCGGGCCTGATCGTGTAAATTTCGAAGTCGCCGTCGCGAAAGCTGGTAAAGGCAATCAAGTCCCCATTTGGCCGCCAGCCGGGAAAATCGTCATAACCGGTGGTGAGTTGCGTGATCTTTCCATCCTCCACGTTCACAATCCGTAAACCCTGTTCCGACCCCGCTACGCGGTAGACCAGACGCTTTCCATCGGGAGACCAGCTCGGGAATCCCGCATTACCCTGGTCACGGGTGATCGTTCGGAAGCCGCTTCCATCGGCTTTCATGGTCGCGATTCGCGCCGGGTTGGCGTGGTCGCCGAAATAGGAGCCGACACCAAACGCAATCGTCGAGCCGTCGGGCGACCACGCCGCGCCAGCCACCTGTATACCTTTGCTGTCGTAGAGATCTTTCGTTGGGTAAATATCGAGGACGTTTTCTCTACCTGTATTGATCAGTAAGAGCCCTGGGCTTTCGGACAGTACGAATCGATCGCCCGCTGGAGCCCATGCAGGAAAAAAGCCGGTACGAAACAGACTGAAATCCGGGTCGAGGCTCGCGACAGGCAGCATGCGCGCCGGTCTCGTCTGGATGCGCTTGTGGTAAACGACCATTTTTCCATCCGCCGACCAGGAAGGGCTTTGCATGTTCCCGGGTACCCTCTTGCCCGGGCCCGGCACGAGCCCCTTGTCGGTTCCGATCGGATTCCAGTAATAGGCTTGGTCACCTGCTACAAACTGAGGCGCGACTTTCAAGCCGCTTCCGGTCGTAAGGATCTTGACCGAGCCCGATTCGACATCGATCGAT
Organism: uncultured Solibacteraceae bacterium; assembly: GCA_963811575.1. Lineage (GTDB taxonomy): Bacteria > Acidobacteriota > Terriglobia > Bryobacterales > Bryobacteraceae > Solibacter. Next base: position 190,487 of record CAWERY010000002.1, read on the forward strand.
GCAATCTGGGAGACCGCAAACGGTCCCCTGGCCGTTCCCGTGCGGCCCGGATATACGTCCTTCGGAGTGGATTGATAGAAAATCAGCCGGCGTCCGTCTGAAGACCATTTGGGCGAGCCGGCATACCCGTCGATCGCGGTCAGCCGGCGGAGCGACGTTCCGTCGGCCCGCACCACATAAATTGCGAGGGATTGAATCCATTCCCAGCCACCCTCCCATCGTGCTCGTTCGGTTCCGCGATCGGAGGTGAAGGCAATCCATTTACCGTCGGGCGACCAGCTCGGCCGGAAACTTCCGGCACTGGTTTTGGCCAGAGACCGGCTCTGGCGCGTCGCCAGGTCGAGTAGCCATATGTTCGCAAAACCGCCCTGCCGGGTAGAGACAAAGGCCAGCGTGGAACCGTCCGGCGATAGAGCTGCCTGGTCATCGAAGGCTGTATCGTCCGTCAGGCGTTCCAGCCCTTCGCCGTCGGGATGCACCCGGTAGATATCCGCGGAGCCGTTTCGTTCCGAAGTAAATACGATCCATTTACCATCGGTGGAGAATGAGGCGTTGTAGTCGAGCGAGTCCGGCCGCACCAACGCCCGCTCGTGAGCGCCATCGCCGTCCGCAACGAACACACCGGTCTTAACCGGCCCCAGACGCGAATAAAGCACACGAATCGGCGTCTCTCCAATCGCCACGCCACTCATCAGACACAAGAGGAGCACCGCGCGTAACATGAACGAATCCTATCACAGCGGATGTCTCGTGTTTGTCTTAGTGGAAGTCCTCCCTACATAGCCCGTAAACTTACACTTTGCCTAAGTCTGCGGGCGAGATACTCCAGGAAAGCCGAACTTTGCCGGAGCGGAGGGATATAATAGCGCCAGTTTGCCAAGGAGGGCCGGGTATGAACCTCTCTCGGAGTGTACAGTTGGCAATGTTCGCGACGTTCGTTTTCGGCGGCTGCGAGACCGCATTTGCGAGTGCTCTTTACTCGTTCACCACGTTCAATGCTCCGGGGGCTTCTGGCTTTGGCACCCAAGCCTCCGGGATTAACGACAGCGGCCAGATCGTAGGATCTTTCTTCGACGCTGGCAATACCAAAACACATGGCTTTTTGGAGGCGGGCGGCAGCTTCACCACCATCGATGTCCCCGGGGCTACCAGCACCAACGCCTACGGAATTAACGACAGCGACCAGATCGTGGGATGGTTCCGCGACGCACTCGGCGATCATGCCTTCGTGGATACGGGCGGCGGGTTCACCACCATCAATGCTCCCGGGGCTAGCGCTACCTACGCCTACGGAATCAATGACAGCGGGCAGATCGTGGGATATTTCGTCGACGCGCTAGGGTCGCATGGCTTCGTGGATACGGGCGGCATCTTTACCACCCTCCCAGGAACTGCCACCGGGATCAATAATAGCGGACAGATCGTCGGATCTTTCGGCCTGTATTCGGGCGGCAGCTTTACGCCGATCAACGTCCCAGGGGCTAGTAGCACAGCTGCCATAGGGATCGACAACAGCGGTCAGATCGTGGGATTTTTCAACCTCTCTATGCCGCAAGGCTTTCTATATATGGGCGGCACCTTCACCACGATCGATGTGCCGGGATTCTGTTGTACCGCTCCCCAAGGGATTAACAACAACGGTCAGATCGTCGGGTGGGTCGGCTTCCCAGCGGCGCCCGAGATGGCTTTCGTGGCTACGCCCGTTACCGCTCCCGAGCCCCCTGGTTTGCTTACTTTGGCTACCTCTCTCGTCGCCCTATGTGGCATCGCCTTGCACCGCAAACTCAGAATCTGCTGGGGGCCCGCATGATCCGGCCGTCAGTCGATCGACAGTACGGTTAGCTTGTCGCCGTTCAACACCCATTGGCTTTCACGTGAATCGGCTTACTTGCAGAGGCGGATTCGCTCCACTTCTTGTGGGTCTTCATGGCTTCCTGTACGCGCGCATTGCCCACGTCGTCGAACCGCACTGTGTTGCCATCCTTCGTTTTCAGGGCGAATTGGGTCGTGCTGGTGGCGACGGCACAATTCGAATTTCCGGAATTCGCGGAGCCGCCCGCTCGTGCAGCCGAGGTCGTAGCCGCTGACCCCGAGCCGGCGCACGACGCGTCTATGAGGGTTCCCGAGTACGTCTGAGTCTTCACTTCCTGCGGACGGTCGGACCCAGCCTTGGCATGCGTGGCGCTTTCGGCGGGCTGCTTCGGCTGTGCAGGCGGTGTGTCCTGCGCAAACGCGACAGCAGCCAGCATCGGAATTGCAACCGTGTAAATTGGCAGTCTCATTGGCATTTTTCCCTTACTCCCGAGTGTTTTTTTCCTGGTTGCGCCGGCGCAGCCCAGGAACAACGGTCTTAGAGCGCTTGCGATACCACTGAGAATGTCAGGACAGTTAGCGGGCGCGCGAGTAATACCCGGACCGCGTTCTCACCGTGAGATTCGGGACATTCACCTCGACGCGTATGCTCCGGAACGCGCCGCTGTTCGCGCTGTCCTCCGGCGTATAGCCAATCACATACTGATTGCGAATCTCATGTGCGATTTCGGGAGTAATCTTCTCGATATCGGCAACGTCGTTGGGGAACCACGAACGCCCTCCCGTAGCCAGCGTGAGTTGGTCCATCTGCGCCTTGGCGCGCTGCGCACTGGCCGGCTGCTCAGAGCCGAGAATGCCGATTCCGTAGATGATCACGTTGCTCAGATGCGCCGCCCGAATCAGGTTCTCCTGCTTCTGAATGCTGCTGTTGTCCTCGCCATCGGTGATCACCAGCAGCACCTTTTTGTCTTTCTTGGAGCGGGCTCGCAAATGGTCCAGCCCCAGCGATAGCGCATCGCGCATGGCAGTCTCACCCTTGGATTCCATCTTGCGCATGCTGCTCTCCAGCCGCTTCACGTCACTCGTGAAATCCTGCGTTACCATGGCCTCTTCGCTGAAACTGATCACGCAGACTTCGTCATCCGGGTTGGACGCCTTCACCATCGCGAGCGCAGCCGAATTCACCCGGTCCCGCTTGTTTAACATACTCGCGCTGGTGTCGATCGCCAGTCCCAGCGATATCGGAACGTCCTCCTGGCGAAAAACCGTGATCTGTTGTTTCTGGTTGTCCTCGAACACCGTAAATGCGCTTTGCGGAAGGCCTTTTACAACTCGGCCGTCCTGGTCGAAAACCGAAACGTTCAACGACACGAGCTTTGACTCGGTCCGGAACGTGGCGACGGGATTCTCCTGCGCGATGATCAGGCTGACAATCGAAAAGGCTACGAGCACGCGATGCCATGGCATACCCAGCGAAAGTGGCACGTTGAATGCCATACCGAAATCTATCTCCTCCCACCTCGCCCTTACTTTAGCGCGCGACTAATCGAAACGGCTACAGCTTGGCGTATTCTGCGCTGGCCTTTTTGAGGACCTCGATATCCCGGTCGGCATCCTTCCATAGGACAAAAAAATCCCGATAGGCGCTCCTGGCCCTGCTTTTGTCGCCCGCAATAACGTATGCTCTGCCCATCTGGAGATGAGCCAGAACTCCTATAGGGTCGGCCAAAACGACGCCGCGGTGATTGAGGATCTTTTGGAATTCAACCGCAGCCTCCTGGCCGCGGCCTGCTGCCAGGTACGCCTCTCCGCGCACATAGGCCGGATACAGTCCTCCGAATTTGGCAAAGAACGACGTGCCCGGCATCGCAAAATCGTAGGGAACCGCCCGTTGCAGCTGCTCGACCGCGTCCAAAGGCGCGCGATGAGCCAGCGAAGAAAGAGCGCGTAGAGTGGGAAGATACTCGAATTCCACGGGGGTATCCTCCGGGAACCGCTTCTGCAGATCGGCGGCGAGCCTTTGCGCTTCAGAAGGCTCACCCGAGAGTTCTAGTGCAAATGCCGCGGCGTATTCCACGTCGCGGTTTTTCGCAAGTTTCTGTGCGATCCGCGCATGCTTCTTCGCCGCCGCCCAGTTCTCGAAATGTGCTTCGCATACCGCTTCAGCGGCTTCGTAGATGCCGGCCATCTCAAGCCGGCCCGCCTGCTGCGCCGACGCGATAGCACGCTCCCACATGGTCCGGGCCTGCTGCATTCGTCCGGAACGGGCGAGCGCCAAAGCCTGATGGTGGGCCATCCATTCTTCGGCGTGCTCGCCGGGAGCACGAGCGATTTCACGATTCATTCCCGCCTGATCGCCCTTGAGAAACGCGAGATAGTAACGGCTGACCAGCATTTCCGGGAGTTCCAGTTTGCGCTCCGCAGCCCGGCGCAATGCGTTCTCGGCCTCAGCGAGCCGGTCGAGCGAAAGATAATGGGATGTCACGGTATACCCGAATGACATATCCGGAAACAGGCGAATCACCTCTTCTCCAGCCTGAATTCCTCTTTCGTATTGGCCCGTTCCCATTGCGGCCCAGCCGCCGATAATGGCCAACGCGTCGGGATCGCGAGGGTACGTCTGCACCCACGCTTCGAGAGTCTGCAACTCCTTCTGTAAGTTTCCCGTTACCTGCCGGTCGTACAGCATCAGGATGTAGCGCCTCTCCCGATCGCTGAGGTGATCGCGCAGGCCATAGGCCAAGCGGACTTGCTCGGCGCCGAGGTCTGTTTGGCCCATGTTCCACAACATGAAGCCGAGGTCGGCATGCGCCATCGCGAATTGCGGATCGATGGCGACGGCCTCCTGCAAATGCGCGATCGCCGCCTGCCCCCCGTGCGCGTAGATGGCCGTTTTCCCCGCGGTGTATGCCTTCAAAGCTTCGAGCGATGAGGTAGTTGCTTGCTCCAGGGTCGAGCGCTCTTGAATGGTGGCGAGCGATTCGCCAAGGCGCGTCCTGATCTGAGCCGCAATTCGGCTGAGCGCACCCAGGACTTCTTCCTTCGTTCTTGCGACCACTTGCTCCTGTGCCAGGGCATCTCCGCTGCGGCAATGCCTGGCACGCAGCCATAAGACATACTGGTTTCCCACGCTGTTGATCGAGCCTTCCAAGACCGCGGCGCTGCCGGTGCGCTGGCAAATCTCCCGTGCGACCTCCGGAGTGAGCGGCGTAGCGGCGGGCCGGCTCATGAAATGCAGAGCTTGTGCGATGCTCTGGTCCGAGACGAGAGTAAGCACTGGGGAGCGCTCGAGTTGGACGGCCAACCCTTGCCGAAGCGTCTGGTCAAAGACCGGATCGCCTGTCTTGTTCTCGAATTCGGCCAGGACGATCGTATCTTTTGGGGTGAGTTTCGGGGTCCGGTGCAGATATAGGTAGCCGGCCCCGCAGAGTACCCCAATCGACATGACGGCCGCGGCCATGCGCATCCCGTGCCGTGGCCGGCCGAGGGCTGCCAATTCGCGCTGCAACCCGGCTGCAGATTGCCATCTTCTTGCCGGGTCCGCCTCGAGGCATCGATTCACGATCCTCTCCAGCTTTCCCTGCCCGATGCGCCGTCGCTGCGGCCCCACTCGTGCGCCTGTCAGCATTTCGTGGAGCACGCAGCCGAATGCGAAAATGTCCGCCCGGGCATCGGCGGGTTTTCCTTCCTTTTGCTCGGGAGCCATGTAGGCGGGAGTGCCGATTACCATGTGGCTTCCGGTAACGGTGTCATCCGTACCCGATTTTGCCAGTCCGAAATCGAGAACCTTGACCCCTGACCGCGCGATCATGACGTTGCCCGGCTTCAGATCGCGGTGCACGATGCCCTTGCTGTGAGCCTCGGCGAGCCCGGCCAGAATCTGCGAGGCAAAGAGGATCGCCGTCTTCCTTTCCAACGGTCCGTTTTTCAGCAGGGCTGCTAAAGTGTCGCCCTCTACGAGTTCCATCACCAGGTAATTCGGCCCGATGTCGTAAAGCGTGCAGACATTGGGGTGATTCAGCGACGATATCGCGCGCGCCTCGCGTTCAAACCTCTCGCTGAACTGCTCGCGCGTGATTTTGATAGCGACGGAGCGGCCCAATCGCGTGTCTACCGCCTGAAAGACGTCACCCATACCGCCTTCGCCGAGTTTGCCCTCGATACGGTACGGTCCCAGGCAATTCCCCGCAGCCACCGCGGTGGCGGTCGCATCGGCCAGAAGGTCCCCGGCGTTGAGAGGGGCGGGAGCTTCCAGGAATTCGCCGCCGATGCGCGGTTCCAGAAGCGATTCTATTTGGCGGCGCAATTCGGGATCGGTTTGAGCCAGCAGTCCCGCGCGCTCCTCAGCGGTGGCCTCGCGAGCCGCATGGTACAGTTCTTCGATCCGCCGGAAATGCTCGGGATTCATATCTGGTATGGCGATGCTTTTTGGGTTGTGGGGCTTAATTCACGCAGCAGCCAGGCCTTGGCCAGATCCCAATCGCGCCTGATCGTGCGCGGCGAGATTTTCAGGACCACCTCGATCTCCTCTTCGGTCAATCCACCGAAATAACGCAGTTCGACGACCTTGGCCTGCCGCGGTGCCACTTGAGAGAACGCCGTCAAGGCGTCGTCGAGCGCGAGGATCGATCGCTCCGGCACCGTCCCGAAGACGGCGGTTTCGTCCAGATTGACTTTGGCGGGAATTCCATCGCGCCTGCGGGAGCCGCGGGCACGAGCGGCATCGACCAGAATGCGACGCATCATCTGGGCCGCGATGGCGAAGAACTGCGCGCGCGCCTGCCATTCGACGCTGGTCACGTCCACCAGGCGGAGATAGACTTCGTTCACTAGGGCCGTGGCCTGGAGGCTATTGCCTTGGGCTTGGTTCTTCATGTAGCGGCGGGCCATGATCCGCAGTTCCGGATAAACGTGCTCCGCCAGCCGGGCGAGGGCGGCTTCGTCACCGCTGCCCCAAGCCTTCAAGAGCATTGTGATTTCCGACGTGCGCGCGTCGATGGGTGGTCCTCCCCCGGGGCAATTCAATATACAACAAAAGAACATGGCCGGTTTTGGGGGCCCACTGCCGACTGTACAGGCGGAAGAAACACGGTCTCGGAATGGTTTCTTCCAGAAAGCAGGAGGTACAGATGAAACACGTAACGACTATGGCGTTGATGCTCGGTCTCGGCGTCGCGAGCGCTTACGCGCAACAGATGAATGTAAAGATGACGTTTTCAGGAAATGGCGGGTCGAGCGCAATCAACCTGATGCAGCCCAACTCGAATAACGTGGAAGAGAATGTCGCCGGGAGCGGTACGCTGGGCCCGTTCACTTTCCGCGATGTCAGGGCCGGCGCGAAGGCACCACAACCGTCCGCCACCTGTTCGGGCGCTTTTTTCCCAGCTTTGGCCGGCGGGGGCATATTCCGCTTTGAAGATGGGAGCCTGTTGAAGGTTAGGTTGAGAAGTGGCGGCGACTGCATCGATTTCGTTCATCTCACGGCCCGCTGCACTTTGGTCCTTGAAATCCAAGGGGGAACCGGCCGGTTTCAAAACGCGTCCGGAGTGCTGACCTATACCGAGGCGGCGGCGCCGGTATTGTTCGACGCCTCCGGCAATGTCGTCTTCGGTACGGACGCTGGGGAGATTACAGGAACGATCTCCGGGATGGACAAGCAGGAGGACCACAAAGGGGAGCAGTAGTAGGAATTGAAGATTACTTCTGTCCACCGGAGATCTTCTGCGCGGCACTGATCACTGCATAGGAACTGCAGCTTCATCGAATCAGTGCCGCGCCGGCAGGAAACAGTCAGTGCCTGCCAGGGTGTGACATCAGCCAGATATTGCCGGTATCCTCTTTAAGCGCGATAGCGATTCGTCCGCCGGACGCGGACCAACCATCTTGACAACAGTATCCATAAGACGCCCGGCCGTGAAAATGCCAGGCTGCGAAGGGCTCTCCGGCGGGTCGCCGATCCGTGTCGATGCGCTGGCCCCACAGGCATCTGTGTCCATCTCGCTCCGAGGGGAAGTAGAGCGTCCGGCCGTCCGGCGACCAGTTCGCCCAATCCTCCGGCCATACGTCCGCGATCGTGATCCAGGCGCTTTCGGGAATCGGCCGCGGCCCGTTAAAGGGCGCGATAGCCACACGCGCCCGAGTCGGTGAAGTCCGAATCGTAAAGCTGATCCAGCGGTTGTCGGGCGAGAAGCGGCCATACAACAAGTGATCCGTGGGATGCTTCAGCAACGTCGTCTGCTGATGAGTGGCCGCATCAAGAAGATTGATCTGATAGGGAGTGCTGGCGAAAATCAAGAGGGTCTTGTCGTCGCTCGACCAGTCCGTGGGTCGCACGCACGCCTCACACACTTTCTCCGGCACGCTGCCGGCGGTAGCCACATACACCGTCCGGGCGCCGTCTTCCTCGTTCACAGCAAATGCGATCTTAGCGCCCGATGGGCTGACCACCGGAAACCGCTGCAGGAGCGATGAACTGGCGATGATGGACTCAGTCCCGGTGGTCAAGTCCTGTTTCCAGATGTTGGTTGGGCCCGACGTATTGGAGAAGAATGCGATCAGGCGTGCATCCTTCGACAGCGATGGAAATCCTCGATCCCCCGGTCCCTGGGTGATCCGCTCGGGCGCCCCGGTCGGCGTGCCGCGATCCAAGTCGAAGGGCAGCGACCAGATATGACTGATGCTCTCCCGGCTGGCAAAGGCCAGGGCGCCGCCAGACGCGCAGGAGACGTCCTCTTCGATTCCCGCGCCCGCGGTCAATCGCTTCGGGACGCCGGCCACCTTGCCGGTTTGCGGGGAAAGGCCGATTTCCCATAAGTTCCGGGCATCGCCGCTGCTTCTGGAAAAGACAACCTTGTTGGTGTCCCTCGACCAACAAAATGGCGAGGGGACAGCCGCAGACGCTATGGACAGTCCGTCACGGTTCAGCGCATCGTGTAGACCGGTCCTAACCCCCTCGCTTCCATCCACTGGCGCAAGCCACCAGTCGAGGTTGGCATCATCGTACAATTTGGCTGACGCGTATCCGATGAACAGGAGACGCTTCCCGTCCGGAGACCAGATTGGATTGCGCGCAGCCGTAAGACCCGGCGCCACACGCTGCGGCTGCCCTCCTGCGGTCCGAACCACCCACACGGAGGCGGTCCCCGGTATCGTCGCGTAGATGGTTTCCGAACCGGACCAATATGCAACCTTAGTGCCGTCCGGAGAAAACCTGGGTCGAAATCCGCCCCGCGCCAGCAGCCGGCTATGACCGCCAAATGCGGGAATCTCATAAATGCCGCCGCCGCCCCGATTCGAGCGAAAAACAATCTTGCTGCCGTCCGGCGAAAAATCCGGCCAGGTGTTCCCAGCGCCGTCGAAAGTCAGGCGAATCGGCTGGCCGCCGGCAACTTGCTTGACATACAGGTCCATGCCGCCGTCCTGGCTGGCATCGGAAGAGTAAGCCAATAACTTGCCGTCTGGCGAGAGCGCCGGACGATGGGATAGTCCGGCATCCCGTGTGAGTTGATTGAGCTGAAAGCCCCCGAGTCCGGCATCGGTGGCGACCGGAGTAGGCTTCCAAAAGGGCAGCCAGGCCGGCGCGTCATGAAGTCGCAACCCCACTCCTAGACAAACCAAGGCTCCGGCAGTCCAGAGCAGCCTCTCCCATACGGCTACGCTCGGCCGACGTGGATGCGCCGGGCGAGCCTCCGGCCCGGCGAGAAGGGAAATTGGCACGACATGCTCGGAGTCCGGCATTCCGACGAAACGGTATCCGCGGCCGGGAATGGTTTCGATGTAGCGTGGCTTTTCGGCGGAATCGCTTAGCGCCCTCCGCAGCTTATTCATGGCGGCGTTCAAGCCGTGCTCGAAATCGACGAACGTTCCTTCCGTCCAGATCTGTTCGCGCAACTGTTCGCGGGTGACTAACTCACCGGGAGTTTTGAGCAGAAGAAGCAGAATCGCGAACGGCTGAGCCGGTAGCCGGACGCGAGTGCCGCCTTTCAGCAGCTCACTGGCGGAGGTGTTCACTTCGAACGGCCCAAACGTGACCCGCACCGGCAGTTGATTCGGAGACGCCATGACTCCACCACGGGAGCCACGTCAGTCTATCACAAGGCCGACGACTAATGAGGTCAGAAATATCTCCCTCATAATCAGCAGCTTGGCCGATGATGCGAAGTTACCCCCAAATGAGCTCTAAGTCATGGATGACGCCCGTACCATTCGCGAAGGAGAGAACACCATGCAACGGAAATCAAGCTCAACCAGCATCACGATGAAACCCCTAGCAACCGCGGCACTGCTGCTCAGTCTCGGTGTGGCAGCCGCCTATGCGCAACCGAATCAAGTAAGGATGACGGTGTCGGGTAGTGCCGCCGCCAGCACGATCAGTCTGCAGCCCGGCGTACCAGCTTCTGAATATCAGCTCGTAGGGGGCGGTAATCTGGGCCCCTTCACCTTACGTGTGATCAGCGCCAGCGGAACTCCTCAGCAGTCCAGCACTTGCTCGGGCGCAACCAAGCTTTATGTGCCCGTGGTGGCCGGCGCGGCGGTGGCTCGCTTCGAGAACGGAGATATATTGAAGTTCCATCTTACCGGGGGAAGCGATTGCATCGACTTCGCCGCTGGCCAGGCCATCTGTGTCAGGATTTTCCAAATCCTTGGGGGAACCGGCCGTTTCAACAATGAGTCCGGCGGCCCCGTTACTTTGACAATGACGGTGGTGCCGGTCTTGGGCGACGCCTCGAACAACCCCGTCTTTTTTGCCGTTACCGGGGCCATTTCGGGAACGATTTAGGAGTGGCTGCGAACCGGGGGCACAATCAGCCCGCGAGTACAGCGGCAATGCGCCCCCGTTTTCTACCTATCGGGTTTGCAAGCGCTGAAAGAAGTGATTGGCTCCGGCTTTCTGAGACAGCAGCCCTTCGAGGTGGTCCGAAGGCCCGTCTTTCGCGCTCGCTGTTGACCGCGCATCCGTCAAGCTCAGGAATGTCTCTGGATTCAGGCATTCGGCGCGTAGCCGCCCGTTGAAGTTCTTTCAGTCCATCGGGGATGTCGAGCAGCCCCGGTTTCCCGAACTGGCGTACTCTTCAGCGCCCAAGTCACTCAGGTGGAGATAACGAATTTCCCCAAACGGTGATTGGTGGCGACGACCACGACGTCGCAGGTACGCGCCAGGTTGCCTCCATCCTGGTAGCTCGAAGCCGCCGATCCGGTGGTGAAGCCGCCACCGTCGCTGCGCTAGGCGAAGCTGAAGCCCTGCTTCGTCATAGGCATCGTCCGAATCCGTTCTCCAGTGGCTGAGAATATCGCATTCGCGACGGCGGGAAGAAGCGGCGGCAAGGCCGGCTCGCCGAGTCCGGTCGGCGGATTGTTTGTCTTCAGGAAGTGCACCTCGACCGGCGGCGCCTGCGACATTCTCAGCCAAGGATGCTGGTGGTAGTTGGACTGCACGACGCGGCCCTCCTTGAGCGTGATCTCCTGAATCATCTCGCTCAGTCCGTCCACGATAGCGCCTTGTACCTGGTTTTCCGCCGCGCTCGGATTGATGACCTGACTGCCAATGTCTCCCGCGACCCAGACCTTGTTGACCTTGACCTTCTTGTTCGCGTTGACGGCGACCTCGGCGACCTCGGCAAAATACCCGCGGTGGCTGAAGTGAAACGCAATTCCGAGCGCCGTGCCCTTCGGCAGTTGGCGCTTCCCCCAGCCGGACTTTTCCGCCACGAGTTGGATGACGTCGCTCATTCGCGTTGGATTCAAGCCGATCGCTCGCGGATTACCGCGTCCTCCCCCCGCGGGAGCAGCCGGCGCAGGATTACTGCTCTTGAGCAGCTCCAGGCGCATCTGCACGGGATCCTTGCCGGCGGCGTGCGCGAGTTCGTCGATGAAAGACTGCATCACCCACGCGATGCTGTTGGACCCCGGAGCCCGTAGCGCGCCGGTCTTCAGACCAAGCGGCATCGTCGAGGCCTGCACCAGAAAATTCTCAACATAGCCGGCAGGAAACTCGCCGGCGTTAAACCCGCCGTCATTGATGAAGGCATTCCCTTCGCCATACGCGACGAAGTGATCCTTCCAGGCTACGATCTTTCCGCTGCGATCGATCGCTGCCTTCAAGTACTGAAACCCGCCGCAGCGATAGTAATCGTGCCGGATGTCGTCCTCGCGGCTCCACACCAGCTTGACGGGAGCCCCGACGGTCTTCGAAATCCATGCCGCCTCGCACATGGAGTCGTTGTACGCCCTGCGGCCGAATCCGCCGCCGGCGCGCACCATGTGGAGAGTAACATCATCTTCGGGGATGCCCACCAGGCGCGCAACCGCGGTGCGTCCAGGCGCGGGGAACTGGCTGGTGGACCAGATCTCCATTTTGCCGTCCTTGTAGTGCGCCGTGCAGTTCTGCGGCTCCATCGTGCCGTGGGCGATGTGCGGGAAGATGTAAGGCGCTTCCACTACCTTGACGTCATCACGTTGGAACGCCGCCTCCGCGTCGCCTTCCTTGCGCAAGGTCCGCGCGGCGGGTTGTTTCGAGAGCTCAGCCGCTCTCCTCGCATTGGCATCGCTGTCCTGTGTCGCCCACTTGCCGAAGTCCCACTTCACCTCGAGCTTCCGTCTCGCGGACTGCGCCGCCCACCAACTGTCCGCCACGATCGCCACGCCGGCTTCGAAACCCGGCCCCTCGAAAAGATAGTTCGGGTAGTCGCTGGACATTGGTATGCCCTCGACGACGAAAGCGTGTCTGACGCCTTTCATGGATTTGATGGCGTCAAGATTCGCGGTTACCACCTTTCCACCGAGAACGGGCGTCTTTTCAAACACCGCATACAGCATGCCGGGCACAGTGACGTCGATGCCGAAGATCGGCCTGCCGGTTACGATTTCTTTCGTTTCCGTGCCAGCGGTGGTCGTACCAATGATCTTGTAATCCTTCGGGTCCTTGAGCTTGAGAGACGCGAACCCCGGTACAGGCATCGTTGCCGCCTTCGATGCGAGTTCACCGTAGCTGAGGGAGCGTTTGGACGCACGGTGGTGAACAACGCCGGAAGCCGTGGAGCATTCCTCCGCAGGCACGCCCCAGGTTTGCGCCGCGGCAGCGATCAACATCTGCCGCACTGCGCCACCGATCTGGCGCATGGGTTCCCAATTGGACGGGGTAGCCGAACTGCCGCCCGTCATCTGCGCGCCGTACTTCGGCCCCACTCCGGAGCGAACGACTTTAACCGCCTTCCAATCCACATCGAGTTCTTCGGCAACCAGCATAGGCAGGAGGTTCAGGGCGCCCTGTCCCAACTCTTGATTCCGCGCGACGATGCTCGCAGTGCCGTCGGGCGCAATGGTGACGAAGTCCGCCGGTGACAGAGCCTGATTCATCCCCGGGTAACCCTGAGCTTTCAGGTCGGTCTTGGGATACAGGCCCAGCATGAAACCGCCCCCGGCGACCGCCGAAGCTCGCAGGAAGAAACGTCTGTTCATCGCCATACCACCTCCTAACGGTTCCCGCCAACTCTGACGGTGGACGGCGCACCCGACCTGGAATTGCTCGCTTGTGCCGCCCGGTGCACGGCCGCCCGAATCCTTAGATAAGTGCCGCACCGGCACAGATTTCCGTTCATCGCCGAATCGATTTGAGCATCCGTCGGATTCGGGGTCTTTTTTAGTAAGGCGCAGGCCGTCATCATCTGTCCGGCTTGGCAATAACCGCATTGCGGCACATCGAGGGCTGCCCACGCCATCTGAATAGGATGCCCACCGTCGGGGGAGATGCCTTCAATGGTCGTGATCGATTTGCCGGACACATCCGACGCCTTCGTCACGCATGAGCGGGCAGGCTCGCCGTTAATGTGAACGGTACACGCGCCGCAGAGTCCCATGCCGCACCCGAACTTAGTGCCCTTGAGATTCAATTCATCCCGAAGCAGCCAGAGCAGCGGCATTTCGGGGTCGCCGTCGTACCTTTGCAACTTCCCGTTGATGGTGAGCGTGATCATATAAACCCTTCCTGCGATAGATTCGGTCAGTCGTTCTACCAATCCTGCATGGATCTCACCGCCCCGACAGCTTGAGGACTTCCTCAGGAAGCCGGGCGCCCTGAATCGTTATCCTGGAGGTCGCGTTTTCGATTTCGCGCAGATCGTCCACCGTGAGCTGGATTGCGGCCGCGCCCAGGTTCTCCTCAAGACGATCAACCTTTCGCGTTCCAGGGATCGGCACGATCCACCGTTCCTGAGCAAGCAGCCATGCGAGCGCAATCTGCGCCGGCGACGCGTGCTTCGTTTCCGCGATGCGCTTCAGTAGATCGACAAGCACCAGATTCGCGGCGCGGGCATCAGGCGCGAACCGCGGAGATCGATTGCGAAAATCGGTGCTATGAAATTCTGTGGCCGTCTCAATCTTCCCGGTTAAGAATCCCGCGCCAAGAGGACTGAACGGTACAAAGCCGATTCCTAACTCACCGCACGCGGCGAGCACGCCATTCTGTTCCGGATCGCTAGTCCAAAGCGAGTACTCGCTCTGGACGGCTGTGACCGGCTGAACGGCATGAGCACGACGGATCGTCGCCGCGCCGGCCTCGGACAGGCCGAAGTGCTTCACCTTCCCCTGTTCGATCAGTGTTTTGACAGTTCCAGCCACGTCCTCAATGGGCACGGCGGGGTCGACGCGGTGCTGATAGAGAAGATCGATTGATTCGACCTTAAGCCGGGCGAGCGATGCGTCGGTGACTTGCCGGATGTGGTCAGGCCGGCTGTCGAGACCATAGCGCGTACCGTCCACATTGATTCCGAATCCAAACTTCGTGGCAACTACTACTTCATCACGGAAAGGCGCGAGCGCTTCTCCTACCAGTTCTTCGTTTGTGAAAGGACCATACGCCTCAGCAGTGTCGAAGAACGTGACGCCGCGTTCGACAGCGGCACGGATTATTTTGATGCCCTCGCTCCGCTCAGTCGGTGGACCGTAGTTGGCGCTCAGACCCATGCAGCCGTACCCAAGGGCCGACACTTCAAGCCCGCATTTTCCGAGGTTCCGCCTCTCCATTGGCCTTCCTAATGCCAGGGTAGGGAGAAAGGGCGATGGAACGGTATCCCAATCCTGCCGAATGATTGCCTAATCCTGCCGACATTTGTTCCGCTGTTGCTCGCCTGGCGCAGATCACCGTTATCCTGAAGGGGAGGACCCGAGATTCGTGGCAAACACTCGTGACAGAGCTGTCGTGGAGGCGAACCGGACGCAGGAACTGCAAGTTGAGCTGGCCTCCAGAGTTGCCGGATTGATCGGTCAGGCAGAGAAGCAGGCTACCGCCATTCCTGGCCTGACATTGCACCAGCGGACGGCTCCCACTGCCGCGTGCCACGTCACCTATGAGCCGAGCGTGATTGTCGTGGCTCAAGGACGCAAAGAAGTACAGATTGGCAAAGAGACTCTGACTTACGATTCGTCCCGTTACCTGCTGACGTCCGTAGACCTGCCAAGCGTCACCAGAGTGTCCGAGGCTAGCGACGATGCACCCTGCCTTGCAGTCTCGATGAAGCTTGATATCTCGATTGCTCGTGAATTCGTCAGCCGCGAGAAGTTTCCCATGCTTGCCGCGGCGCCGGATCATCCAGCCATCTCCATTTGTCCGGTCACGGTGGAGTTCCTCAGCGCGTTGTGCCGGCTGCTGGACCTGCTGTCGAATCCTGAGGATATCCCGTTCCTGAGCGGCCTCCTCGAGCGCGAAATCATGTATCGAATCCTGCGTGGACCGGAGGGAGCACGGTTACGAGCAATCGCGACATTGGGCGACCAGAGTCACCGCACCGCCAAAGCGATCATGTGGATCAAGGCAAACTACGCGAGGCCGCTTCGCGTTGAAGAACTTGCAGAACTTGCCGGCATGGCTGTTTCTACGCTTCATCATAATTTTCGGGCGCTCACGGCAATGAGTCCGCTTCAATATCAAAAGCAGATTCGACTACAGGCCGCGCGGGCACGGATGCTTGCCGATGACGTTGATGCGGCGACTGTCGCCTTCGAGGTTGGATACGAAAGCGCGAGTCAATTCAATCGTGAATACAGCCGCTTGTTTGGCCAACCACCCATCCGGGATGTCCGGAAGCTGCGTTCGCCAGGCACACCGAGACTGGAATCAGTCGCCCCGGCCCAGCCAAGCGTCTGAATCGCGTTCTATCTGTCGGCAGGGGATGAAAACAAGAGTCCGCCCTACCGCGCGATTGCGAGCGCCGTTTCCATCGCACGATCCCTGCCGCGGATCACGTCTTCGATCGCGTATTCCACCGGATGGTCCGGCTGGATTCCGCGTGAACCGTGAGCGTTGCCCTCGATCGCCATCGTGTAGCTCACCAGCGGAAGTTGCAGAATCAGTTTCGAGCGCGGCAGCACCAGCGCCACATCGGTGCCCGAGGTGTTGCCGTAATACCCTCCACCGGTCTCCTCGCCCACAAACGCCGCTCCGCCCCGGTGGTGCAGCATGGCAAGAAACTCGCACGTTGTGGACAAGCTGCCGCCGTTCATCAGCACCACTGTCTTGCCTGCGAAATGCGCGGCGGCCGGCCGCTGCACACCCCAATTGGGATGCCCCACCAGGTGATATTTGTCGTCCTTCCCGAGCTTGACCAGATCGTGAATATTCGCCGGCAGCGGCTCCCGGTTGGGCACGTACTGAAACAGGTGGAACGAAAGTTTATTGAGGATCAGGTCGCGGTAGTAGAGAAACGGCTGGTCCGCGAAGTAGGCATACAGCCTGCGGCCCAGTTCGTCTTCTCCGCCGCCGTTGTCGCGTACGTCCAGAATCAGCCGGGATAGACCCTTCGCCCGAATCTCGGCGAAAACGCGATCGAAAAATGCCGCCATCGGGATCTCGCCTTCCGCCTTGCCTTCGAACGCCTTCACCCGCAGCAGCCCGCTCGAACCATCTTCCAGCAGCCTCCACGACGCGTTCCCTGCCCGCGGAGTTTCCGGCTCGTTCATGGCATTGAGCGGCATGCCGTTGACCACCGTTTCCGCCGTCTTGCCGTCCAGCGAATAGCGCACCCGGAAAGGGCTCTGCATCCCCGAAATCAGATAAAGGTTGCGCGCGAAGCCGAGCCCGTGACTCAGCCGGTACGGACCCGCGGTGGCCGAATCGCCATCGCCGTGAACCGCCGCCAGCATGGAAGTCAGAATGCTCCCGGCCGCCACGTCATTGATCGCCAGAATCTCCGCGCCGGCTAGGCGCGATTCCGAAAAATCACGCGCCACCTGCACCTTGCCTTTCCCGATCGCCGCCTCGATCGGCAGCAACGGCTCATCGGCCAGCCGGATGCGCATGGCAGCGGAAGGCCTCAGCTCCGTGTGCCCGCATTTGATGTGCGCCACCAGCGGCGCCAGCAGGCGGTAGAATTCCAACGCCGTCAGGGAGTGCGTGAGCTGCGCTTCTACCTGTTGAAAACTCCGGTCCACCTCCGCCTTCGGCGTGTATCGGTAGATGCCTGGGTGACCCTCCTCGAGCGCGTCGTGCAAGACGTGCAAATCCCGGCGAAGCTCCGAAAAAGTGTAGACCACCGAGGAATCCGGCAGCGGAGTCGCGCGCGGCGCGGTTTCGGGCGCCGGCGCCGGCGGAACTCCCGGTCGTTCCACCCGGTCCACCACCAGGTATTCCTGCCGGGTGGTTTGCTTCACCAGTTCGGCCCCCAGCTGGATCTTCAACGCAGCAAAAAGCGACGCGTCGTCATTGGTCTTCCACTGGAGCTGAAAATCGTAAGCGCCCTCCGGCATCGCCACCGCCAGCGTGACCGGGGCCTTCAAGTGCGCTTCCAGCCAGTTGCCCATGGTACGCATCGTGATCGCGTGGGCATCCAGGGTGCTCTCGTGCGAAAGCGCGGGATTGGTGAGATTGATGCGCCCCCGCTCGCGCGGCGCTGAAGGATGCAGCGTCACCGGCGCGCCCTCCGCCGGTTGCAGGGTATATTCCAGCGTGTCGCGAGTTTCCCGGTGGAACTGCAGCCGGAAGCGCTGCTGCAGTTCCTGCGTCAGGAGCGCGCGAAACTCCTCGATGACTCGCGGATCGTCAGCCGATCGCGTCCGCAGGCGCAGCCTCGATTCTTCCGAGAGCGTTGCCGCAATCGCATAATGATCGCTCCCGATCCAGTCCGGCCCGATTACCCGCGCCACCGGCATTCCGGTCGCCAGCTCGATCAAAGAGCGCAGCGAGATCGAATTGGAGTGAAATATCCCCTGGCGAATATTATTGGTGCCGATCTCTAGCTTTCCACGCGCTGGCCCGAGCGTAAACTCCTGCCAGGCAGGGGTTTGCGCAAGTAGCGGGACGGCGAAGAAGGCGAGCAGCGCAGATCGTCGAAACATCGAGAGACGTGCAGCAGAGCAATCTGGGTACCGCACGCTACCTCAATGAAATCAACATCGGGTCAGGAACGGGGTGTGCCCGGACTTCCCAGCTGTTCGACAAATATTGCCCCCGCCAGTGAGATCTCTGTATTGTTGCCGTCAGGACATGCTAGACTGAGACTGGTCTTAAATCCTCTCACGTCGTTTGAATCCGCTGAATGTGGTCCAGTGCTTTGTTGTCACCTCGGAAGCATCATCCTCAATCGATAGGTCAGGAGTCTAGAGATCGGAAGAAAGAGGAAAGATGAGAGAAACAGGTACAGTAAAGTGGTTCAACGCCGGGAAGGGATTCGGCTTTATTCAGCGCGAGAATGGCGAGGACGTCTTCGTTCACTTCTCCGCCATCTCGGCTAGCGGCTATCGCTCGCTCGATGAAGGCGCGCGCGTCTCCTTCGTGGTGAAGAAGGGCCCGAAGGGCCTCCAAGCCGAAGATGTTAGCCCGGCATAATCCGGCACAATTCATTTGAAACATCGGAGAGGCGCGGTCATCTGGCCGCGCCTCTTTTTTTGCGCCTATACTTGGCGGCCGATAATGCCAGATGAATAAGAAAACGGAAAGATCCTAATATTTTCTCGCCATCCCCTGGCAACTACTCCCTCGGCAAATCCATCGCCGGATTTCGCCCGAAAAATCCCCACGGCACCAGCTTGAACCCCGCGGAGTGAACCGGCATCACCGGCCAATCTTCCGGCCGCGGATTGTGCGTGATCCCCATCGTGTACCAGAGAACGACATCGCGGTCCTGAATGGTTCGGTCCGCGGCAGTCCATCGCGCCAGGCCATCGTCTCCCCGGCTCTGGTTGGGGTACTCACCCCCGGCGTACATCTCCCGGGCGCGGTAGGGCGTCACCCAGATGTGCGAATCCAGGAAGCGGGCGCGGCGGCGCACCCAGCTCTCCGGCTGGGCGAACGGCACGGCGTTTTCCCCGGGCAGCAGGGCATAACCGGTCGGGTGGCCCAGGGCATTCCGCACCGCTGAGTTGGTCACGATCCATTTGCGGCTGGTCGATAAATCCAGGGTGCGCTGCGCCTCGCTTTCCTTGAGTAGCGGCGTCTCTACCATCTGGAAGGCTCCTCCGTAAGGATTTTCGGCGCCGCTGGGCACCGGGACCGAATTCATCTCCGCCACCCGATTGGGCAGTGCCCCGTCCACATCCATATCCAGCCGGAAAGTGAAAAAATGCTGGTGGTGCGGCGCGGCCAGACCAGGGGCAACCGCGTGGCTGTACGGGTCGTGGCTGCCCGGAAGGATTGCCTTCGCCGCCATAACTCCAGTCAATCCCACATGCATTTCGAGCGAGCCATCCTGGTGAAAGATCCAGTCGAAGGCGTAATCGTAGTTGCCCACGGTAGAGACGAACCCGAGCACCAGGTCGCGCGCCCGGCGCGTTTCGTCGTCGTGTTTCCAGGCGATGCCTCCATCGCGTTCATAGAGCGCGATGGCGCGCGGCAGCGCTACCGGCCGGCCTTCCGCGTCGGAGACCACGGCATCATATAAGGTGCAGTTCTGCGGACAATCCGCCCCGGCGCGCAGTTGCGAGGCATTCAGGCCGAGCCCCAGTTCCCCGGCATCAAAACTGTTGCGGAAGAACCAGCCGCCCGAAGGGTCGCCATACGGCACTACCATTTCGGAGAGCGACCCGCGATAGAGAATCGGGCGTACCCGGCCGCCATCCTCATATCCCACGGTGTAGAGGACGAGCCCCTCGCGCGGATGCAGGGCGAAGCGGAAGCGCCACTTTTCCCAGCGCACTTCGCCATTTTCCAGGCGGAAGCCCGGGCCCGAGGTCTGCGTAATCGAGAGCGGCGCGGGCAAAAGGCGCAGCGGCGTGTTGAAGAGCGGCCCCAGTTCCGCCGGTTCCCGCGGCACCGGGACGTCGCGTCCCGTATCCAGCAGGTCGAGAATCGTTCCCGTGGTGAGGTTGACGTGCGCCACCACGCCTTCGATCGGGTGCGCGAAATAATTGCGCGTGTTCCCCGCCGAATAGTAGGGAATGGCGCGCACCACGCGGCCCTGCTCCGTGCCGGGGAGCGCGAAATACCCGGCGGTCCAGGCCACGATCGAAACGTTGCTGAAATCGTGGATTCCGCGCGCTTCGATGGCCGCCCGCCAGCGCGGGTCGGAGCGCACGATCTGGTCGGCGCGCGCCGAATCGTCGCCGGTGACTAAGGGTTGCGCGCCGGGAACCGGCTGCAGCCGGTCAACGCGGTGCGCGGAAAGGTTCGCGATCGCTTCCCACGTGGTATTGGAATCCGCATCGTAGATCACGGCGGCGGCGCGGCGCGGCGTAGCGATCGAACGCAACACCATTTCCTTCGGCGGTTCATCCAGCGTGATCAGGCTGAAATGCGCGGAGGCCGGCACCCGCGGCTTCAGGATCTCCGCCGCCTCGCGGATTTCGAGCGCGCTCAAAGGCGCCAGCGGATGCGGCGGAGGCGGCGCGGTGCGGCAGGCGGCCAGCACCGCGATCAGAATAAGCAGGAGAGGGCGCAACGCTCTCAGGGTAACCCACCGGCCTTACCTCACGCGCCCGTGATCTTGAAACAGACGACGTGTTCGCTGGGCTGTTCCGGAGGCAGCGCTGGCCAAGCAGGGCCCAAACCAGGTCGGCAAGATCCGCGGCGTGGAACCTGGCCGGAGCCCGAGGCGGACCGTGTTCCCCGCCGCGGGCGGCGCAGCGCTGCCGGCGATCTAACCCACCGGCCTAACCTCACGCGCCCGTGATCGGCTTTTCCGGAGGCAGCGATGGCCAAGCAGTTCCACGCCGCGGATCTTGCCGACCTGGTTTGGGCCGCCGACCGCCAACGTGGGAATCACCGCCTCGTGCTCCGGCCACCCCATCACGAACGCGTAAAGGGTGCCGTGAGGTCTTTCCGGTTGCGCTCGTGGAAAACCGTGTTCCCCGCCGCGGGCGATGCGGCGCTGCCGGCGATCTAACCCACCGGACTTACCTCACGCGCCCGTGATCTTGAAACAGAGTGCCGTGTTCGCTGGCCGGGCTTTTCGGAGCGCGATGGCAGCAGTTCGACGCCGCAGGATATTGCCGTGGTTGCCTCGACCAGCCGCCGGGCGGCGCGGCGCTGCTGGCGATCTAACCAACCGGCGCTACCTCATGCGCCCGTTATCTTGAAACAGACGGCGTGTTCGCTAGGCTTTTCCGGAGGCAGCGTGATGCGCAGGGATTGCTCGTCCTGCACGAATTTCGGCTTGCCGCGATGGCCAAGCAGTTCCACGCCTCGGATCTTGCCGACCTGGTTTGGGCCGCCGATCGCCAACGTGGGGATCACCGCCTCGTGCTCCGGCCAACCCATCACGAACGCATAGAGGGTGCCGTTCTTCGTGGTGTAACGAACGTCGGATGCCGTGAGATCTTTCCGGTTGCGCTCGTTGAAAGCCGTGTTCCCCGCCGCGGGCGGCGCGGCGCTGCCGGCGATCTTCCACGGACGCGTGCTATAGATGCCTTCGCTGTTGACCGCCATCCATTTGGTGATCTCTTCCACGGTCTTCAACTCGTCGTCATCCGGCTTGCCGCTGTTGGGCAGCGGGACGTTGAGCATCAGATTTCCATTGCGGCTGACGATGTCGCACAGCAGGTCCACCACATTCTTCCCGGTCTTGTACTTCTGACCCTTCTTGTAATGCCAGCCGCCGATGCAGGTGTCGGTCTGCCAGGGATTGGGCAGAATATCCCCGGCCACGCCGCGCTCGATATCGAGGGCGCAGGTACCCTCCTCGCAATCCTTCTTCGTCTTGCTGGTGTAGATGCCGTTGGGCACCTGGTTGTAGTAGTGGGACACGAGTTTGTAGCCCCACTCGCCGAACGGGATGCCGCCGTCGGTGTACAGAAGGTCGGGCTTGTATTTATCGATCAGGTCCTGAATGCGCAAAAAGTAGAGCCGCTTCCAGGAATCGGGAGCTTCGCGGCTCATCGCCTGCGTGGGAATTGGCTTGTCCTTCGGGAAGGGATGATAAAGGTCGGCATAGGCAGGGTCGGTGCCGTCGTAGGGCACGCCGGCCAGCGGTCCGGTCTTATCGGAGCCGTGCGACACCGCCAGCCAGTTGTAGCTGTTGGAAAGGTGCTCGCTGACGGCAAACTTGAGCCCGTGCTTGCGCGAGGCGGCGGCGAACAGGCCGACAATGTCTTTTTTGGGGCCGGTCGCCACCGCGTTCCAACGCGGCTGATGTTTCGAATTCCAAAGATCGAAATTATCGTGGTGGACGCCCATCGACATGAAGTATTTGGCGCCGGCTTTCTTGTAGAGCTGGATCAAATGATCGGCGTCGAAATCCCTGCCATGCCAGGTAAGCGCCACATCCTTGAAGCCGACCTTCGACGGGTGGCCGTATTTCTCGACGTGATACTGGTTCTGCGGGCTGCCCTGCATGTACATGTTGCGCGCGTACCAATCGCCGAATTCGGCGGCGGATTGCGGTCCCCAATGGGCCCACATGCCGAACTTGTAATCGCGGAACCACTCTGGAATCCGGTATTTCTTGAGCGATTCGGCGCCGTCGAACGGACCTTTCGCGATTTCAGGAATCGTGTCCTGCGCCTGCGAGCGGCGCGGCAGCAGCAGCGCGGGCGCCGCAGCGGCAAGGCTGAGAAGATTGCGTCTGGAGATCGACATGGTTTGCCTCCGTCATCGCTTACTTTAACGCAGAAAGAGCGCAGCGATGAGCGATATTGCGCTCGTGGTGTAATCAAGAAGTATGCGGGCCCCTCTTCTGATAGTCCTGTGCCTGGTTTGCACGTCTGCGAATGCTCAACGGATGGTGACGATCGCCGGGCTTTCCGGCAACCATCGCGCCGCTATCGATGGCAAGAGCGCGCTCAACGCTCCACTTTCCGCAGGTGTACGGACTATTGCTCGATCGCGCCAGCGGGCGCTTGATCATCAACGATCAGACTCTGGTCGAACGGCTCGAACCCGACGGCACCCTCCTTGCCCTGGCGGGATCCGGCGCCCCCAACAGCCTGGATAGCGACACCGCCGACGGTGTGCCGGCGAGCGCGCTGCGGCTCAGCCTTCTCCGCGGGATGGCGCAGGACTCCAGCGGCGCGCTCTATCTGGCGGAAGCCCTTCAGGGCATCGTCTTCCGGGTTGGGCTCGACGGCACCGTGACCAAGTTCTACCAGGCCATGCCGTTTTCCCCGCGCGGCATGGTTTTCGATTCGCACGGAAATCTGGACATCGCCGACGAGGTCTGCGCCTGCATTATCCGGCTGGATACCGCGGGCGTGAAATCCACGGTCTATAAGCTGCCACCATCCACTGAGTTCACCACGGTGGAAGGGTTGGCGATCGACGCGCATGACAACCTTTTCGTGACGGAATACTTCGGGAATCAGGTTCTGCGAATCGCCGCCGATGGCAGCGTGACCACCGTTGCCGGCACAGGTGTGGCCGGCTTCAGCGGCGATGGAGGCCGTGCGACGGAGGCCCAGCTTCGCGGTCCGACGGGCATCGCTGTGGCTTCCGATGGCACGCTCTACATCGGCGACTCGCTCAACAACCGGGTCCGGCGGGTCACCCCGGACGGGATGATTTCGACGATCGCAGGCACCGGCGTTCGCGGATTTTCGGGTGATGGCGGACCCGCGGTGGCGGCGAGCCTGAACATTCCGGCGCAGGTAGTGGCGGATGGCGGCGGCAATCTCTACGTCGCCGATTTCTTCAGCGGCCACGTCCGCAAAGTTTCGGCCGCAGGTATTATCACGACGGTCGCGGGAAACGGGGATATCGCACAAACGGACATTCCCTTTCCGCCGGTCGGCGATGGCGGCCCGGCGATCCAGGCGACCCTGAGGGATGTGACAGCGGTGGTAGCCGACCCGGCGGGCAATCTCGTCGTCGCCGATTTTTTGGGAAACCGGGTGCGCAAGATTGCGCCCGACGGCACCATCTCCAGCTTGGGCGCGATCGATGGCCCGGTGGGCCTGGCCTTGGATGGGCAGGGTGCGATCTACGTTTCGACCGGCGATAGCAGGGTGCGCAAGATCGACTCCAATGGGACGATCAGCCTGTTTGCCGGAACCGGCACCGGCACCGGTCTGATCCGGTCGCAGGGCGATGGCGGCCCGGCGACCAGTGCCACGCTCAACGAGCCGAAACAGATTGCCGTGGATGCCGCCGGCAACTTGTACATCGCCGACACTTCGAATGCGCGATTGCGCCGCGTCGATACCAAGGGAATTATCCAAACGGTTTCGGGTCCGGGCCAGCAGGGCGTGGACTATTGGAATGGGGTTGCGATCGATGGTACGGGCACGGTTTTTGTGGCCACCACTCATGCTCTGACGACCGGAGTTTTTAGCCAGGTGCAGCGGCTCAACGCGGATGGAAGCCTGACGCCGATCGCGGGCAACGGCCAGTTTTGCACCGGGAACAACGACGGAATTTCCGTACGACGGCCAGGCGGCAGCGCAGATACCGCTTTGCATTGTCACCGCGATTACTTTCGATTCCCGCGGCATGCTCTACATTTCCGAACCGTATTACGGCGCGGTGCTGCAGATGGCACCCGACGGCACCATACGGCGCATTGCCGGGAGCCTTCTGGCGAACACGGCAGGCGATGGCGGGCCGGTCTTGAAGGCCAGCCTGAACGGCGAGGGCGCACCCTCGCCGGGCGCGGTCGCGGTAGACGCCGCGGGCAATCTTTATATTCCGCAGGCGCTGGCCAGCCGGCTACGCGAGGTGCCGGTGACGGAGATGGTCATGAAGCTATCGACCAACGCGATCAACTGGACGGGAGCGCAATCGCAGACCATCCAGGTGACAACCAACTTCGCGGTGCCGATGCCTTACCTGGTGCGGCTTGAATCCGACGGCGGATGGTTGACTGCCAACCGTTCCTCGGGGCGGACCGGAGAAGCGCTATTACTGACCGGCGACCCGACAGGGCTGACGCCGGGAGTGCATCACGGAAAGGTGACGATTACACTCCCGGGCGCTGCGCTGGAGAGTTCCGCGGCCGTCACGTTCACAGTTCTGTAGGCCGGGCCTACAGAACTTCTTCGGACCAGTTTTCGAGGACCTGCTTGACCTTGGTCATGAACTGATCGGCCAAAGCGCCATCGATCAGGCGGTGGTCGAAGCTCAGCGAGAGGTGGCAGATGCTGCGGATGGCGATGGCGTCATCGATCACGACGGGAGTCTTGTCGACGGTGCCGACTCCGAGGATCGCGACCTGCGGCTGATTGATGACCGGGGTGCCGACCAGAGAGCCGAAGCTGCCGAAGTTGGTGATGGAGAAAGTGCCGCCCTGAATTTCATCGGGCTTGAGCTGGCGGCTGCGGGCGCGTGCGGCGAGATCCACGATGGAGCGCTGCATGCCGAGGACGTTCTTCTCATCGGCGGAACGAATCACGGGGACGATCAGGCCGTTTTCGAGCGCGACCGCGATGCCGATGTGAATTTCGTTGTGATAGATGATGTTGTTGCCATCGAGCGAGGCGTTGAGCAGCGGGAACTGGCGCAGGCCGGCGACGGTGGCGCGGGTGATGAACGGCAGGTAGGTCAGGCCGAATCCGTAATTGGCCTGGAACTGCGCCTTGAAGCGTTCGCGCATTTTCGCGACCTTGGTCATATCGACGCGATGGATGGTGGTGACGTGCGGCGAGGTGCGCTTGGACATCACCATGTGCTCGGCGATCTTGATGCGCATCGTGCTCATCGGCTCAATGCGGGTCTTGGCCTGGCCGGCGGGCGGCAGCGGCGCGGCGGCGGCGGGCGGCGGTGCGGGGGCGGCAGCAGCAGGCGCGGCCGGAGGAGCGGCGACGGGGGCGGGAGGCGGCGCCGCCGGGGCGGGAGCTTGTTTGGCGGCGGCGAAGGCTTCCACGTCCTGCTTGGTGATGCGGCCGCCGGCGCCGGTGCCCTTCACCTGGCTGAGATCGAGATTCATCTCGCGCGCCATCTTCTTTACTAAGCGGAGAGAGCGGACCGGCCGGTTCCTTGTCGGCGGTTTCCTGCGGCGCGGCGAATTTCGGCTTCGACCGGCGGAGTGACGGGAGCGGGCGGCGGGCGCGGCTTGGGCGGGAGGCGGGAGGAGCGGGAGCGGCGGCGGGTGCGGGAGCGGCGGCGGCGGCGGCGGGCTTGGCGGGGGCGCCGGCGCCATCATCGATGCGCGCAACTACGGTATTGATGCCGACCGTCTTGCCTTCCTCGACCAGGACCTCGGAAAGGGTGCCGGCGGCGGGGGACGGAATCTCGGTATCGACCTTGTCGGTAGAGATCTCAAAGAGGGGTTCATCGCGCTCGATGCGCTCGCCGGGCTTTTTCAGCCACTTGGTCAGGGTACCTTCGACAATGCTTTCGCCCATCTGGGGCATCACTACGTCGGTCATATCGTTTCTCTCTTTCACGCCGCCGCGAGGGAAGCTCCGGGCAGCATTTCAAAATCGAAAATTCGTGCGAAGTGACGGGTAAAGCGTTCGCCGACTTCGTCCAGCGAGGCGCGGACACCGAGCGCGGCCATGGAGGTCACGGGCTTGGTCAGACCGCAGGGAACGATGTACTGAAAATAGCTGAGATCGGTGGAAACGTTGAGCGCAAAGCCGTGCGAAGTGACCCAGCGGCTGAGGTGCACGCCGATGGCGGCGATCTTCGCCGGGGAATCGCCGGGGCGCTCCACCCAGACGCCGGTGAGCTTGGGAATGCGGCTGCCCTCAATGCCGTAATCGGCGAGGGTATCGATGATGGCCTGTTCGAGGGCGCGCACATAAGCGCCGACGTCGCGCTGCCAATCGCGCAGATCGAGAATGGGGTAGCCGACGAGCTGGCCGGGGCCGTGATAGGTGACGTCGCCGCCGCGATCGGTGGGGAAGAAGGCGATGCCGGCGCGCTCCAGAATATCGTCGCCGGCGAGCAGATTTTCCAGGTGGCCGTTGCGTCCCAGGGTGATGACGTGGGGATGTTCGAGGAGGAGGAGATGGTCGGGGACCGTTTCCTGTTTCCGGCCGGCCGCGAGCTGCTGCTGGAGACGCAGCGCGCTGGCATAGTCGATTCGCCCGAGTTGACGCAGACAGCAATTACGCATTGATGGAGAGACCGTAGACGGCGTTAAAGGCCTCGCCCACCGCCTCGTACAGCGTGGGATGAGCGTGGATGGTCTGCATCATGACATCGACCGTGGCTTCGGCTTCCATGGCGGCGACGGCTTCGGCGATCAGCTCGAAAGCCATCGGGCCCGATGATGTGCACGCCGAGGATTTCGCCGAACTTCTCGTCGGCAACCACCTTGATGAAGCCATCGTGCTGGCCGAGGATGGTGGCGCGGCTATCGCCGGCGAAGGGGAACTTGCCGACCTTGACCTTGTAACCCTGAGCGCGCGCCTGAGCCTCGGTGAGGCCGACGCTGCCGATTCCGGGGGTGGTATAGGTGGCGCCGGGGATGCGGTTCTTGTTGATGGGAACGGCGGGTTTGCCGGCCATGTGGGCGACGGCGATCATGCCTTCGCGGGTGGCCACGTGCGCCAGTTGAGGGGTGCCGGCGACCACATCGCCGATGGCGTAGACACCCGGCTCGGCGGTCTGCTGGTTTTGATCGACCTTGATGAAACCGCGGTCGAGCTGCACCTTGGTGTTTTCCAGGCCGATGTTTTCGGTATTGGGCTTGCGGCCGACCGCGACCAGGAGTTTCTCGGCCTCGAGCTGTTCCTGTTTGCCGTCCTTGGTGGTGAGGGTGAGCTTGACGCTCTTGCCGGTCTTCTGAATGTTCTCGGCGCGGGCGCCGGTTTCGACGCGGATCTTCTGCTTCTTGAAGACGCGCTCGAGTTCCTTGGAGATGTCCTCATCTTCCACGGGGACGATGCGCGGCAGCATTTCGATGACGGTGACGTCGGTGCCGAAGCGCTTGAAGATGGACGCGAATTCCACGCCGACCGCGCCCGCGCCGATAATCATCAGGCTCTTGGGGACGGCGGTCAGGTTGAGAATTTCGATATTGGTGAGGATGAATTCGGGGTCGGGCGTGAGGCCGGGAATCATGCGGGCTTCGACTGCCGGTAGCGATGATGATGTTCTTGGCTTCCAGGGTCTGCACGCCGGCATCGGTCTTGACTTCGACTTTGCCGCCGCCCTTGAGGGTGGCGTAGCCGGAGATGCGCTCGACTTTGGCGCGCTTGAGGAGGAACTCGACGCCTTTGGAGTGTTTGTTGACGATGCCGTCTTTGCGAGCCTGCACCTTGGGAAAATCGAGGCGCGGGTTTTCGGCGACGATGCCATCGGCCTCGGCGTGGACGAAATGGTCCCAGACATCGGCGGTATGGAGCAGGCTTTTGGTGGGGATACAACCCACTAAAAGACAGGTGCCGCCGAGCTTGGCCTGCTTTTCGATGAGCGCTGTCTTGAGTCCGTACTGGCCGGCGCGGATGGCTGCGGAGTAGCCGCCGGGACCACTCCCGATAACGATGAGATCGTAGGGCACTTTTTTTATTCTAGCGAA
The DNA here is from genome assembly GCA_963811575.1 of uncultured Solibacteraceae bacterium. Classification (GTDB taxonomy): domain Bacteria; phylum Acidobacteriota; class Terriglobia; order Bryobacterales; family Bryobacteraceae; genus Solibacter. Next base: position 219,115 of record CAWERY010000002.1, read on the forward strand.
CGAATCGCAAATTGCTGAATCAGACAGCTTTTGGGGTCATTCTATCCGCCGCTCGACCCGGAGAGGCGGCAAACGGGCTACGCATAGCCCGTTTTGGGAGAGACGCTTGTTGGAAACAAACGGCTTGTTTACCGGGCAACCTGGAAAAAGCGGGCTACGTATAGCCCGCTTTACGATTCAGCCCTGTTTCAGAGCTGCTTCCTGCTTGATATTGTACGACTTCGTGTTTCGGATTTGACATCCGCGGCAGGGGGCCGCGGAAGCAAGCCGTTGCAGGAGAACGACTTACCAAATCGAAAAATATTCCATGTGGACGTGATAGCGAAAATGCCGATTCGCTATTTGACCGGATTCGGGGGAGCCGCAGCCGGTGGACGGCCGACAAATTCGGGGCTGAGGATCTGGACCTTGGATTCGCGATTGACCTTATCCAACCATTCGGTGGAGCGATCGTTCTTCAGATCGCCATAAATATCGTCGCGGACTTCAGAGAGGGGACGCACGGTAACCTCTTCCGCACGAAGGAGATAGAACCCATTCGGCTGCTTGAGGGGTTCGCTGACTTCGCCCTGCTTCAAGGCGAAGACGGCGGCGCGGAAGGCGTCTGGAATGTTGTCGGAAAAGCGCAGGGTGGCGAAATCGCCGTTCTTTTCGCGGGAAGTCTCGTCGTCTGAGTTTTCCTTAACGAGCTTGGTGAAATCGGCGCCGGCTTTGAGAGAGGCCTTCAGTTTTTCGGCTTTGGCTTTGGCCTCGGCTTCGGTGAGGGACTTCTTGCCTTTGGCGGAGGCGGCATCTTCGCTGAAGGCGATATAGATGGCCTTCACTTTGACCTGGGTGTACTTCTTCTTATTGGAATCGTAGTATTTGACGATCTCTTCGGGTTCGATGGCGATGGCGTTGATGGCGGCAGTGATCTGGGCCTGTGCCATGACGTTGAGGCGGCCGTATTCGAGAGCTTCCTTGTAGGGACTCTCCTGATCGAGTTTGGCGGCTTCGGCCATCTTGGTGAGGCGGCGCATCATTTCCCACTGGTGCAGGAATTCCTGACGGTTGCGCATGGCCATCTGCTGATTGGGCGGGGGGAGTGCGGAGAAGATGCGCTTAAACTCACCCATGGTGAACTTGGTGCCATCGCCGAAGACGGCGACAACGGTGTCTTCCGGAAGGTCCGGCATGGGGGGCAGCGGCATGGCGGCAGGGCCGGTGGGGGACTGCTGCGCGAAGGCGATGCCAAGGCAGGCGAATACTAGGAAGGAAGAGGCTTTCATGGGGTACTGGGGGGTATTTTATCATGGGTCCGGGGGTCACACCGGGGAGGGTTCGATGCGGCCGGTACAGGTTCCCAGGCCGATGCGCGGGAAGCCCTCGCGCTCGCAGTAGCCGCGCAGGGTAATCTCGTCGCCGTCTTCCAGGAACTTGCGGAGTTCACCGGTGGGCAGGGTGAGGGGTTCCGCGCCGCGCCGCGTCAGTTCCAGCAGGCAGCCGCGCGATTCCGGAGTGGGCCCGCTCACCGTGCCGCTCGCCAGCAAATCGCCGGGCCGCAAATTGCAGCCGTTCGAGGTGTGGTGGGTGACCAACTGCGCAACGGACCAATACAGATCCTTCAGGTTGCCGCGGCTGAGGCGGAACGGCGCCAGGGAACGCTCCCTCATTTGCGCGCTGGTAATCTCCACTTCGAGCGTGAGATCGATCGCGCCGCGCGCGGCGTTGGGCGCGGAATCGAGATAAGGCAAAGGGGCAGGATCGCCCTCGGGACGCTGGTAGAGCGGCGCGCGATACGGCTCCAGCGCTTCCATCGTGACCACCCACGGCGAGATCGTGGTGGCGAAACTCTTGCCGAGGAACGGTCCCAGCGGCTGGTATTCCCAGGCCTGGATATCGCGCGCCGACCAATCGTTGACCAGGCACATGCCGAAAACATGATCCTCGGCCGACTCGATCGGGATCGGTTCGCCAAGCGCGTTGCCGGTGCCGATCAGGAAGCCGGCCTCGAGTTCGTAATCGAGCGCGCGGGAAGGGCCGAAGCGCGGCGCGGGCTCGCCCGGGTCCTGCGCCTGCCCCGCCGGCCGCCGGATCGCGGCGCCGCTGGCAACAATGCGAAGACGCGCGCCCGTGATAGCCGATCGGAACGTACTTATAGTTGGGCAGGAGCGGGTTGTCGGGACGGAAGAGGCGGCCGACATTGGTGGCGTGGAAGATCGAGGCGTAGAAATCCGTATAGTCGCCGACCACGGCCGGGGGGAGCATGACCGCGTCTTTCATCGGTACCAGGTAGGGTTCGCGGGCCAACAGATCCACAATGCGCGCACGCAGTTCGCTCCAGTGCGCCCTGGTAAGCGCCAGCAGGCCATTGAGCGAACCGGCGGAACAGGCGCGGCCGGTTTCCGGCGGCAGCGATTTGAGCAGCCCCGCGGCGGCGGTGACGCGCAGGTCCAAAATGTAGTCCTCAATCGCGACACCGATCGAGACCGGCCCGGCGCCGCTTCGGAACACGCCGTAGGGGAGGTTCTCGATCGGAAAATCGGTCATAGCCAGCCGAGCGCTTCCAGATCTTTGATGGGCTCCTCGAAAGAGCAGGATCCAAAGCTAATGGCGAACTTGCGGCGCGCGGAACTCAGCTGCGACGCGGTCAAAGAACGGCCGTGCCAGGTCACGCACTTGTCTTCGAAGTGAAAGGCATCGGGCGACGTCTCTTCCAGGGTGGCGAGCGCATCGGCCTCCGTGCTGCCGCGATGCCAGAGCAGGGCAGCGGCCAAAAACACGTTGACGAAACCGTGCATGACGGCGGTCGCGCTATCGGCCGCACTGGTGAGAGGGCGGGTGGAACGCACGGGGTGGTGCAACCCGGCGGTAGCTTTGAAAGGCACGTTGGCGATGGCGCAGGTTTGCAGGAAGTGCGCCAGGTCGGCGCAGGAGGGAAAGGCGTCCGCGGTGGCTCCGCCGGTTCGAATTTTGGCGCGCGCCCCCATCGCGGCGAGCGGTTTGGGATCTTCGTTGACGGGAATCTCGAAATAGGTGGTGACCCCCTGGGGCGCGCCGGAGAGCACGGCGGCGGCCTGCGGAGCGTGATCGATCTTGATCTCGCAAGACTCCACCCAGCGGGGAGGCACGCCGATCACACTCACTTTCCACGAAGGGTCGGCTTCGGCGAGACGCGCGGCGGGGACGATGAAACGTCCCACGGCCCAACCATATTCGCCATCGAGGTAGGACTCGTAATTGACTGCTGCGGCGGGCATATCGAGCGACGCCGGCGGGAACATGCCGGCGTAATCGATCAGACCTTCCATGAGGGCGTGCAGAGCTTTAGACATTGCCTTTGAACTTTTTCTTCAATCCCTGCCAGCACTCGAAGTATTCGTGCTGAAGAATCTTGCTTTCCATGGCGAAGCGCGTGGGGCGCAATACCAGTTGAGTTTCGAACATGAAGGCCAAAGTGCCGGCCAGATATTGGGGCTTGAGCTCGGCGACGCCGGCGCGCTCGTAGGTCTCGGCGTCGGGTCCATGGCCGGACATGCAATTGTGAAGGCTGGCGCCGCCGGGGAGGAAGCCTTCGGCCTTGGCGTCGTAGGTGCCGAAGACCAGGCCCATGAATTCGTTCATCAGGTTGCGATGGAACCACGGAGGCCGAAAGGTGTGTTCGGCCACCAGCCAGCGCGGCGGGAAGATCGCGAAATCGACATTCGCCGGCGAGGTCAGCACGGTGTAGATCGAGGGGTCGGGATGGTCGAAGCTGACGGTGTTGATGCAGTTGAAACGGGACAGGTCGTATTTGTAGGGCGCGTAGTTCCCGTGCCACGCGACCACGTCGAGCGGGGAGTGGTCGATCTCCGCGACCCAGAGTTTGCCGAGGAATTTGGCGACGATCTGGCACTCGGCGTCGAGATCTTCATAAGCGGCGGCGGGCGTGAGAAAGTCGCGCGCGTTTGCCAGGCCGTTGGCGCCGATGGCGCCGAGTTCGGGGAGGCGGAAGGGGGCCGCGCAGTTCTCGCAGACGTAGCCGCGCGACGCGCCATCCGGAAGCTCGACGCGAAACTTGATTCCGCGGGGGATCACGCAGATTTCGCCGGGACCCACCTCGAGGATGCCCAGTTCGGTGGCGACCCGGAGGCGGCCCTGCTGCGGAACGATCAGAAGTTCGCCATCCGCGGTATAGAAATAACGGCGCTGCATGGAGGCGTTGGCGGCGTAGATGTGGATCGCGACGCCGCTCTGCGCGGCGGGGTCGCCATTGCCGGCGAGGGTGGTCAGCCCATCGACGAAATCGGTGGGCGCGGCGGGAATGGGAAACGGATCCCAGCGCAACTGGTTGGGCGGCGTCGGCAGCTCATCGAACGCGCCGCGAATCAGGCCGCCGGGATGCTCGATGTAGGGCTTGTGGGTGACCGAGGGCCGGATGCGATAGGTCCAGGTCCGGCGATTGGCGGCGCGCGGCGCGGTGAAGGCGCTGCCGCTGAGCTGTTCGGTATAAAGTCCCAGGGGCGCCTGTTGGGGAGAATTCTGGCCAACCGGAAGGGCTCCGGGCGCAGCTTCACTGGCAAACTCATTTCCGAAGCCGGATTGATATTGCAGTGCGGACGACGACATAGTCTCCTTGAAGCGGCAGACGCCGCTTGCGCTTGGGTTTCGAGATTAGCACACTGGATGCGAATGACCATCCAATCTCTATTATCGGTGGTAGCGATGGGAGCAGTGGCGGCGCAGGCGGCGTCGAGCGCTCCCGTGCCGAATCGCACGCCTCTACAACCGAATGCGTTCAACCAACTGCCGCTGGGCAGCGTGATGCCGAAAGGCTGGCTGCAAAATCAGCTGAAGCTCCAAGCCGCGGGGTTGAGCGGACACCTGGACGAGTTCTGGCCCGACCTGGGCCCGAAGAGCGCCTGGCTGGGCGGTACGGGGGAAGGATGGGAGCGCGGACCCTATTTTCTGGACGGCCTGGTGCCGCTGGCGTACCTGACGAAGGATGCGGTTCTGATTGCGAAGGTGAAGAAGTGGATGGATTGGGCGCTGGAGCATCAGCAGGCCGACGGGTGGCTGGGGCCGGTAAAGAATACCGATTGGTGGCCGAACTACGTAATGCTCAAAGCGCTGATGCAATATCAGGAGGCGAGCGGCGATGCGCGTGTGATCCCGGCAATGCAAAAGTATTTCGCGTATCAGGCCGCGCACATCGATGAGCGTCCTTTGAAGGAGTGGGCGATCTTCCGCTGGCACGACGAAGTGCTCAGCGTGCTGTGGCTCTACAACCGGACCGGCGACCGGGCGCTGCTCGACCTGGCTCGCAAGCTGCACACGCAGGGGCATGATTGGGAGGCGCAGTTCGCCGATTTCCAAACGCGCGAGAAGGTGACGAAGAAGGCGGCGGGCCTATCGACGCATGGCGTGAACAATGCGATGGCGATGAAGGCGGCGGCGGTGTGGTGGCTGGTCACCGGTGAAAAAGGCGATCGGGAGAGCTTGTACAAAATGTTCGACGCGCTGGACCGGTATCACGGGCAGCCTTCGGGGATTTTCAGCGCCGATGAACATTTCGCGGGACGCGATCCGTCGCAGGGAACGGAACTGTGCGCGGTAGTGGAGGCGATGTTCTCGCTGGAGCAGGACATGGCGATTCTGGGCGACGCGGCGTTTGGCGACCGGCTGGAAAAGATCGCATACAACGCGCTGCCGGCGACGTTGAGTCCGGACCTGTGGGCGCATCAGTATGACCAGCAGGCCAACCAGGTGATCTGTTCGATTTCCAACCGCAGGTGGGCGACGAACGGGCCGGAGAGCAACATCTTCGGGCTGGAGCCGAACTTCGGATGCTGCACGGCGAACATGCATCAGGGCTGGCCGAAGCTGGCCGCAAGCCTGTGGATGGCGACGAACGATGGCGGCCTGGCCGCGGTGGCATACGGACCGAGCGAAGTGACGAGCGGCGGAGTCACGATCGAGGAGCAGACGGAGTACCCGTTCCGCGAGAACGTGACGATGCTGGTGAAATCCGCGAAGGCATTTCCGCTGGTGCTGCGGATTCCCGCGTGGGCAAACGGGGCAACGGTCGCGGTCAACGGGCAACCGCAAGCGGGCGTGAAGGCCGGCGAATTCTTCCGTCTGCAGCGAACGTGGAAGGCCGGCGACCGCGTGGAGTTGCACTTCCCGATGGCGGTGCGCACGTCAACGTGGTTCAACAATTCGGTCTCGGTGGAGCGCGGTCCGCTGGTCTACTCGCTGCGGCTCGGCGAGAACTGGCACAAGATCAAGCAGACCGGTCCTTCCAGTGACTGGGAGGTGTATCCGACATCGCCGTGGAATTATGCGTTGGTGAAGGGGGAATTCCCAGTGGTCGAGAAGCCGATCGGAGAGCAGCCATTCCGGGCGGAAGCAGCGCCGGTAGAAATCACGGCGAAGGCTCGGCGGCTGCCGGAGTGGACGCTGGTGGACGACTCCCCCGGGGTTCTGCCTATGAGCCCGGTGACCAGCAAGCGTCCGGAAGAGACGATCACGCTGGTGCCCTATGGCGCGGCGAAGTTGAGAATCACGGCGTTTCCGTGGATGCAATAGATGGAGCGCAAGAGCTTTCCGAGCGGCGGGCTGACGCTATCGTACTTAGACGCAGGCGGCACGGGCCGGCTGCTGATTGCGCTCCACTCGCATTGGATGGAAGGCACGACGTTCGCGCCGCTGGCGGCGGCGCTTGGGCCGCAGTGGAGAGTAGTGGCGTTGGACCAGCGGGGACATGGGCATTCCGAACACGCCGCGAGTTACACGCGCGAGGATTACCTGGGAGACATATCGGCGCTGCTGGCGCACCTGGGCGGAAGCGAGGTTGTACTGCTGGGCAACTCGCTGGGCGGTGTTAACGCGTACCAGTTTGCGGCGCGCGTTCCAGAAAAGGTGCGCGGGCTGATCGTCGAAGACATCGGGGTCGAGATCGGCGATGACACGAGTTTTGCGCTGCCTTGGGCGGGCGTGTTTCGAACCAGGGAGGAGCTTGCGGAGCGGGTAGGAGAGCGCTTTCTGCCCTACCTCGAGGCGTCGATCCGGCACAACTCGGACGGATGGCGGCTGGCGTTTGAACCGCGCGAGATGGTGATCTCGCAGAGCCACGTAAACGGGAATCATTGGGGCGACTGGCTGGCGAGCAGTTGTCCGGCGCTACTGCTGCGCGGAGCGGAAAGCCGCGTCACGAAGGCGGAGCATCTGGAGCAAATGGCGGCACGGCGGCCGAACACAGAATTCCAGTCCCTCAAGGGCGGGCACGTGCTGCACATGGACAATCCCACGGAATTTCACGAAGCGGTAAGAGTGTTTCTGAGCGACCTGGATTGACGGCCTACTCTTCGCCCCAGATGTATTTGCTGAACCACTCGTAGTTGTGTTCCATCACAGCGCGCTGTTGTTTGGGCTTGTTGATGGGGTGTCCGAAACCTTTGTAGAGGATCAGCTTGACGGGGATGTTGCGATCTTTGAGCGCCTGGTAGAGTTCGAACGCGTTGGGGGGCGGCACGCGTTTATCCTGGTCGCCATGCTGGATCAGGGTAGGGGTCTGGGCGCGATTGACGTAGGTGATGGGGGAAGTTTTGCGATAGATTTCGGGATCTTCCCAGGGGGTCGCCTTCAGGTATTGGCGGGTGAACGGGTGGATGTCGGTGTTGACGTAGTAGGTCATCCAATCGGAAATGCCGGCGCCGACGCTGACGGCCTTGAAGCGATCGCTGTAGCAGGTGATGAAAGCGGAGATGTAGCCGCCCTGGCTCCAGCCCATGGCACCGACCTTATCTTTATCGACGAGACCTTTGGCGATCAGCGAATCGACGCCAGTGATCACATCATCGTAATCGCCGACGCCGAGATTGCGAACGTTGAGGGCGCGAAATTTCTCGCCGTAGCCGGCGGAGCCGCGGTAGTTGGGTTTGAGGACGAGCGCCCCTTTGGCGACGAAGCGCTCGACGGGATAGGTACGGTCGGCGAGCATCACGGGAACGTCGACGCCGGTGGGGCCGCCGTGAATCACGACCAGGAGCGGGTACTTGCGCGACGGATCGAAATCGGCGGGTTTGATCAGGATGCCTTCGATATCGGCGCCATCCTTCGATTTCCAGCGAACGACTTCCCGGGTGGCGAGACGGAAATCCTTATATTGCGCGGCGACATCGGTGAGGTACCTGGGAGCGAAATCGGAGACGGAAGAGACGAAGACTTCGCCGAAGCGATTGGGCGAGGCGCCGACGGCGGCCATGGTGCGGTGATCGGCGGTGAAGGAACCGCCGGAGGCGAAGAACGCGTCGGGGCCGGTGATGCGGCGGATGGCGCGAGTCGCGGGATCCAGGCGGAAGGTGTGGGCGGCGGTCTTTTGGGAGGCGCCGAAATAGATGCCGTCGGCGGCCCACTCGATCAGGTTCGGGTCCTCATCGAAATCTTTGGTAAGCAGGCGGGGCTCGCCGCCTTCGGCCGGGACTACAGCGATGTAGCGATTGGTGTAGAAGAAATTCGGCGAGCTATTGGAAGTGGTGAACGCGATCTCGCGGCCGTTGGGCGACCACTTGGGATTGGAATGGGGGCCGGGGGAATCGAGCAGCTTCTTCACGTGCAAATCGGCGAGGTCCACGGAGTAGAGGGTCTCGGTGCCGCCGGACCCGAGGTCGGGGTCGCGGGAGGCGCTGAAGGCGATGCGTTGACCGTCGGGCGACCAGGAGAAACTGCCGACGGTGAACTGTTCGCCCTGAGTAAGGGCGGTGGGTTTGGGTCTGGCGCCATCGGGCTTGGCATCCAGTTTGACCAACCACAGATGGTTCATGGTGTAGTCGTGTTCGATGATTTCGAATTCGCCGTATTTTTCCTTGCGGTCTTTGCGCGGCTTGGCGTCGGGGCCGGAGGAGGTGTAGGCGATCGACTTGCCATCGGGCGACCAGGCGAGAGCGCCGACGCCGTTCTCTTCGGCGGTGAGGGCGACGGCTTCGCCGCCGGAGGGGGAGATGAGATAGAGCTGACGTTTGCCATCGCGATCGCTGGTGAAGGCGATGCGGCGCGAATCGGGCGACCACTGGGGGCCGGTGGAAGACTTCTTCCCGCTAGTGAGTTGGTAGCGCTCACCGGTGGCGGTGACGGCGACCCAGAGTTGCGAAACGAAATCGTTCTCTTCCCAGTTCGCCTGTTGGACCGTGTAGGCAACGTAGCGGCCGTCGGGTGAGATCTGGGCGCCGGCCACGGATTTCATGCTGAGCGATTCATCGATTGTGGGGACGGTGCCTGCGGCCGAGGCGGCGGCGCAAAGAAGGAGGGAAGCGAGGCAAGGGTGGAATCGCATGGCCAAATTATCGCGCGAAACGGGGGATGCGTAGGGGCTTTCTTCCGGCGGGTTACTGGAGGAAAAGGACTTGGCGACGCACTACGCCCGTTTTGGGTGGGGGGGCGCGTTGATGGGCGGGAAGGCTGAGATTTTCGAAGGAATGGGTGAGGCGGGCGGCCTGATCGGCGGTGGGTCGGGGATGGCGTAGGGAGCATCCCTGAGAATGATGCCCTACGTAACTAGCGTGACACTATCAGGCGAAAGGCAACCTTTTACAGGGTAGTAATGGATGACGTTCTCCACTATTAATTAGAACCATGGTAAGGCGCAAGACTGGGCGGAAATCCAGCCGGAAGGGGGCGGAGGTCGTCGAGGCGGCGTTCATCATCGTACCGTTGTTCGGAATACTCTTCCTCATTCTGGATCTATCGATGGTGATTTTCCTGCGGAGCACCTTTCAGCACGCAGTGCGTGAAGGTGTGCGATACGCGATCACGGGGGCGAACACTCCGGGACCGTGCCAGGACGATTCCATCAAAGCGGTGGTGAAGAAGAACGCGCTGGGGTTCCTCAGCACCACGACGGGAGCAGCGAAGATCCACGTGCATTTCCAGAATCCCGTAAGCGGCGCGGTCAGCGACAACGCATACGGCAATATCGTTCAGGTATCGGTGGAAGGGTACCAGTTCATGGCGATTGCACCGTATCAACGCCTCAACTCCAACCCGCTGGTGTGGGCGCGCGCGTACGACATGATGGAAGCGATTCCGGGTGGGCTGCCCTGCATCACGAAGAAGGAGTAAGGGCATGAGCAGAATGTTGACGCATCCAGGCCGGCGGAAGGGAGTAGCGATGGTGGAGTTCGCACTATCGCTGGTTTTCCTGACACCGCTGCTACTCGGAACCTTTGTTTTTGGATTCCGGCTCATCCGCAGCATTCAGATGTCGCAGATTACGCGCGACATTGGACACATGTACATTCGCGGAATCAATTTTCGCAATTCCGGGCCGATCTCGAATGCACAGACGCTGGCTTCGGGGTTTGACCTCTCGAGTTCCGGCAAGAGCCTGATCATCCTCTCCAAGATTAAGTTGATTCAACAAGCGGATTGCGACGCAGCCAACGCGGTCGTGGGAATCGGTCGCGGGCAACACGTGCGCGAACCTCGGAAAATCCGTGTTCATGGAACAGTTGACCATGGGCAACTCATCGATTTCCAACAGCGTGTTCGGCAAGCCTATCCCGCTGCAGACCGATTTTACGGTCACGGTAAAAGACATGGGGCGCACCTCCGGCACGAAGACAGTTGGCTTCGACGCGATTCTGCAACTCAAATCCGGAGAGTTCGCCTACGTATGCGAGATGTACAACAACACGCCTGAATTGGACGTGCCCGGCCTTTCGGGGTCACCGCAGGTTTATGCACGGACGATTTTTTAGGAAGCGCTCGGAGGAAACAGTGATCAAGCGAAATCGTCGGGCGAATGGAAGCAGAGGGTTTCACCACAGTTTATGTAACACTGACGGCGCTGGTGCTGGTGCCGGTGGTAGGGCTGGCAATCGATTTCAGCGTGCTTTACAACGTGAAGGCGCGTTTGCAGGCGGCGGTGGATGCGGCGGCAATCGGCAGCGGGAGCATGTTGGAGCGCAGCACGGACCTGACGAATCTGACGCAGGTGGCGAGCATCAAGGACACCGCCCAGCGTTTTTTCAACGCCAACTATCCGAGCCAGTACTGGGGTTCGACACAGATCTACTACGACTCGACTCCGAGCGAAGACGTGTCCCGCACGCGCACGATTTACGTGCATGCGGCATACAACGTTCCGATGCTGTTCCTGCGAGTACTCGGGATCACGACCAGCAAGGTGGCGGCCGAGGCGGCGGTGAAAGTGCGCTTCGTGACGCTGATGATTGTGGTGGACCGTTCGGGATCGGTAGTGAACGGGGGCGCCGACAGTTCGATCAAGACCGCGCTCACGACATTCGTGGCGAATTCGGCGACTTCGAGCTTTGTGGACGGCCGCGACTATGTGGGAATGGTGAGTTTCGGCGGGAACTGGAAGCTGGACTATTCGCCGACGCTTACTTTTCAGAGCGGTACTCCGACTGTTGGCACGGCGATCAACAATATTCCATTCGACACGAGCAGCAGCACCAATACCGGCGAAGGCCTGTGGCAGGGTTATTACCAGTTGAAGCAGTTGAACCAGACGGGCTCTTTGAACGTGATCGTGCTCCTGACGGACGGACGGCCGAGCGCTTTCACCGGTACGTTCACGGCGACCGCGGGAGCGTGCGCCGCGACTGGAACGAAAGCGGGATGGCTTGGGCGCGAACGTCGGCACATGGCCGCCGCCGACGAACAACGAGCAGCACCAAGACCTTTGGCATCGCCAAGACGATCTGGGCCAGCAGCGGCGGAGACCAGACTCCGGTAACGAACAGCGGCGGCTGCGCATTCGCGAGCAACGTGCAGAACATACCTACCGACATGACGACATTCCCGAATTCGGTGATGCCGGTGGATAACGCCTCGGTATCTCCGGCGGTGGGTCCGTTCTCGACAATCTCGCGGAGTCTATCCGGGGCCGGGCAACTCGGTCAACAACCCGCAGAGCGTGCGTTACGCGGCCTTCAACGTGGCGGACAATATCGCCACGGCGATCCGCCAGGATACTTCGATCCGGCCGGTGATGTTCGTGATCGGGTTGAACGAAAGCACCGGAGAGCCGCTGGATGCGGACTGGCTGGCGCGGGTGGCGAACGACCCGACTTACAAAGATTCGTCCGGTAACAGCGTGTATCAATCCGGCCAGACCGCCGGCATGTACTTCAACGTCTCGGCGAGCGGCCTCGGCGGAGCATTCCAGGAGATCGCCTCGCAGATTCTGCGGTTATCGCAATAGACCGGGAATCAGGCGAGCTTGCGGAAGCGCACGGCGAGCATGGGCTTGCCCGGTAGTTTGAGTTGGAACTTACCGGAGTAAGCCTCCGGGGCGCGAGTGACTGTCATTTCCCAGGGATCCAGTATATCGGCTTCAAAGCGCGCATCCGCCGGGCAGCGTGAACTCGGCGAGTGCGGGCTGGTGATAGTCGAGGTAGTAGAGGTAATATTCGCCGGGCTTGGCAGTGCATGGGTAGTAGGCGCCGGGCACGGGCGCAAGGCCCTGGGGAGCGGCTTGGAGGATGGCGCGCAGGAAAGCGATGCGGCGGGGACTTTCGCCGTGGAGCGTGCCGCCTTTGGACCACCACAAGATGTCGTGGGGGTCGAGATAGGTTTCGCCGTGTCCGACATATGCGCCGGAGGCGGTGCCGAGCCAGAAGCGGCGGGTTAATTCGCGCGCGGAGATATCGCCCCACCGCTTGGGGATGTTGCCCTCATACTTGCATTCGTCGAAGATGACGGGTTTGCGATAGAGGGTTCGCCACTCGGCGGTCTTGGAGAATTCGTCGCCCTGGACGCTGAGGTGCGTGACCCAGGGCTTGCCGTGATCGTACATGACGACGCTGTGATGGATGGAGCGCAAGCGGCTGTAAGGATCACTCTCCTGGATGACGCGAAAGTAGCGATCCCAATCCGCGGGTGTCTTGTTCTTGACGAGATCCCACTCATTGGCGACGCTCCACCAGACGTTGCGGAAACGCAGCGAGGCGGGCGACGACGTAGCGGAGGTAGCGGTCATCGGCGTCGGGCGGCATGAGGGCATAGCCCCAATGATCGTAGGGATGAAAGAGGATGAGGTCGGCCTGAATGCCGAGGGCCTGGAGCTGAGCGACGCGGGCTTCGAGATTGGCGAAGAATTCGGGGACGAAGCGAGTGTAATCGTTGACGCCGGCAGCGGTGCGCGGGAAGGGATAGAGGGGCGGCTCGTCGCGATTGTACTCGTACCACTTGGGGAAGACGCACATGCGCAGCTTGTTGAAAGGCGATTGGCGGAGGGTGGCGACGGTCTGGTCCTGGAGAGCGGCGGGCTGATGGGTCCAGGCGTAGCAGGTGGTGCCGAAGGGTAGGTAGGGCGCGCCATCGGCGTGACTGAAATCCCAGACACCGCGGACAGATACGGGGCCGTGGTTCTTGGGGGAGGCGGGGGCGCAGAGGAAGGTGCCCTTCTGGCCATCGAGTTCGCGGCGGTTGCTATGCGTGACGTAGGTCCACTCGCCTTCGGTATCGGGGGAGAAACGGAGCTTGTAGACGCCGGCGCCATCGTAGAAGCCATCGACGCGGAGGACGCGGTTGAGTTGGCGGAATTCGGCGGAGAACTGGACGTCGAGGAAGGGGTTGCCGTCGCGGGGGCCGTTGAGCTGGAGTTCGAGGCGATCCCAACGCTCGATTCGGGAGTTGCGGCGCGAGCGGTGAACGGCAGGATCGCAGAGGCGAGCAGGGTGCGGCGGGTCATGCTCTGCATTTTAATGCAGGGAGGGCTGAGAGTGCGGGTTTCTCGCAAAGGACGTGAAGGCGCAAAGGGGGACGCTAAGAAAGACACCTAAGAGATTCTTGGCGTCCTTGTGGCGGGGCGAGGCCTTAAGTCAAAAGCTTTTCTCGCAGAGGCGCAGAGAACGCAGAGAAAAGGCCCGGGAACATCCGCAAACAGTTAGAAAAATCATTTCTCGCAAAGGACGCTACGGCGCAAAGGGGACGATAAGAGAGACATAAGAGATTTGTTTGCGTTCCTTGTAGCTTGGTGAACTGGCGAGGATTGGCCTTTCCGGTATGATGGCGGCGTGTCGAGACAAATGTTTCTCGCAGAGGCGCAGAGGACGCAGAAAAACTCATGAAACCAACGCTCCTGGGCCTTTCTCTGCGTTCTCTGCGCCTCTGCGAGAAAGGTCTTTGACTTTACGCTAAGGCATCACGAAGCTGTAGGCGGTATAGCGGAGTTCGCTCCAGGCGAGGTCCGGTACGGGGTAGCCGGGGTACAGGGGGATGTCTACCGGGGTGAAGTGCACGCGGACCCGGATGGAGGAGCGGGACTTGGTGAGGGCGAGCGGGAGGAGGAATTCGTCATCGCGGAAGCGGCGGTTGGAGGTTTGCACGACGTGGAGGGCGGGGCCGAGTTCGGTGCGCGGGCTGGAGAAGACGCAGGTATTGGAGCCGGCGAGGTACCAGATGCCGGCTGGTTTGCCGTCCACGAAGACTTCGGCGCGTTGATTGGGGAATTGATAGTCGAGCTTGCGGCGGAGCAGGACACCGAGGTTTCGGGGATCGATTTTCAGAGTGAATTCGGAGGAGCCTTTGGTGGTGCGGCCGCGATCCGTGGAGGCGGGATAGAGTTCCACGCCGTTGGCGGTATCGGGACCCCATTCGTAGCGCGAGGTAATCTCGTAGGGCGCAGAGGCATTGGGCGAACGGTAGCGATGGGTGCGTTCGCTGAGCGGGTCGCCGATGCGGAGCGCGTCGGTCTCGACTAGGGAAGCGCCGGGGAGGCCGTACCAGTAAGTGACGGTTTCGTAGTGCTCCTTCGATTCGTTGACGCCGCCGTGCTCCAGGCGGATGACGGCGTTTTTGCCGAAGGGCATCATGTCGGCGAGCAGGAAGCGATAGGCGGACTCGATTTTGTCCTCCGGACTGACGGCATCCTTCGCGCTTTTGGCGCCGACGGGATGGCCGGCGAAGGGGAGCGTCATGTTGAGGCCGCCCCAGTAATCGCCGCCGCCGCCCCACTCTTCGGTGCCGGTGCCCTAGGCCTGCGGGGTCTGGCTATCGTCGAAGAAAAAGCGCGGATCGCCTTCGAGGGTGTTGAGCACGGCGTCGTGGGAGAAGATGAAGCTGGTGCCGATGAACTGACCGGTCCAATTGCCGCCGCCTTCGGTTTGGCGGGTGTCGAGGAGGACGAGGTCTTTGCCGGGCTCGGGCGACGGGTGGTCGCGATAGGTGGCGTGGAGGTAGGCGAGCTGGTTGGGCGGGGCGGTGAGGGGGGCGGTGCCGACGCGCCATTCGACGCCAGAGACGGTATTGCCAGCAGAGCTCGATGCGGGCGGAGCGGAAGAAGGGCATGGGGAGGTAGCAGCTCAGGCGTACGCGATCGGCCTCATACTTCACGGTCATGGGGAAGCTCTTGACGAGGTACTCGCGGTTGTCGCGGTTGTAGAGCAGGCCGGCGCCGAAGAAGAGGGCGATGGGTGCGTCGATGGAGGCGGCGGCGCGCTCGTCCCAGGTGATTTTGAGGCGGGCGCTGGAGAAGGCGAGGGCGCTTTCGCGAGGGACGGAGAACTCGAGGCGGCGAACCGTGGCGGGGCCGCGCGCGGTCCAGACGGTGGAGCTGCCGCGGGGCGAGTGTTGCCGCGAGGACTTCGCGGAGTCCGGCGGGGGCGATATCGCTGCCGGAGCGGGCGATGAGATCGAGCACGTCGCGCGTCGGGCGGCTCCTCATTCCAACTCGTGATGGGGCGGGAGAGTTTCGCGCCGCCGACGAACTGCTGGTAGATGTAATAGCCGGTGCCGTAGAAGGTGCGGGAGTAGGCCATGCGGAAGCGCTGCTGAAAGCCGATGGGGACCCACGAGAGGTCGCCGCCTTTGGTGTCGGCCCAGGTCCAGGCGAGGGGACGGGGAAAGGCGGCCTCGGGGAGGAAGACGGAGTTGGGCGCGGGATGTTCGGGATCGGCGGTGGTGGTTTCGCGCACCATGTGGACCTTGCCATCGACTTCGTAATGCCAGGGGCTGCCGTGCCAGTGGTTGTAGCGAACGAAGTAGAGGACGCCGGGGCCTTCGACATCGAGCGTGACGTTGCGATCTTCGGCGAGCTGGTAGAGGAAGTGGGAGGCATCGGCGCGTTCGTTGCCGCCGGCGCGATCGTAGGTGCTGCGCATATAGGTGCGGGCGCCGATGCGCTGGTAGGCCCAGCGGTCCCACATGCGATACGCGTCGAGGCCGACGGGGATCACGGGCGCCTGGGCGGCGGCCGCGGCGGCGAACGCGATCAGGGCGAAAATTCTAGCGGACATTGACCTTCAGGCCGGAACCGGAATAGATGCGCTGGGTGGCTTTGACGAAATCGGCCTCCTTGGCGTTGTAGATGTCCAGGAACTTTTGGGGATTGCGATCGACGAGGGGGAACCAGGAGCTTTGGACCTGGATCATGATGCGGTGTCCGCGGCGGAAGCAGTGGTCGATATCGGGCATGAGCCATTCGACCTTCTCGGGTTTACCGGGGGTGAAGGGCTCGGGTTTGGAGAAGCTGTTGCGGAACTTGCCGCGCATGGCTTCGCCGCGGACGAGCTGCTGGTAGCCGCCCATGTGGACACCGGTGGGGTTGGGATCGGGATCGGGGAAATCTTCGGGGTAGACATCGATCAGCTTGACGACGAAATCGGAATCGGTGCCGGTGGTGGAGGCGAGGAGTGAGGCGGTGAGGGGTCCGGCGAGAGTGATATCGCTATCGAGAACGGCGGTCTGGTAGGTGAGGACGTCGGGACGGGTGGAGGCGAAGCGCTGGTCTTCCACCATGTGTTCGCGGGTCATGCCGGGGGCCTGGCTGTGGATGTAGGGCACGGGCTTGTTGGGGTCGCTCACGTATTCGTCGAAGGTATTTTTGTTGGCGGGGGCGTCGAAGGCGAGGCGGCCGCCGGGGTGGAAGTAGAGGGTCTTGGGCTGCGCGTCGTTGGGCGGCCAGGCGGTTTCCTTACGCCACTGGTTGGTGCCGGTTTCGAAGACGTAGGCCTCAGGCAGTTTGCCATCGCCTTTGCCCTTGAGCCAGAAATTGAAGAACGGGAATTCGATTTCCTCGCGGTAGAAGACGGCGGTTTTGGAATTGAAGCGGACGTCGCCGAGCAGATCGCCATCGCTGCGGGACCAGCCGCCGTGATACCAGGGGCCCATGACGAGGGTGTTGGTGGCGCCGGGGCTATTCTTCTCGATTTCCTTGTAGGTATTGAGCGCGCCGAAGAGATCTTCGGCATCGAACCAGCCGCCGACGGTCATGACGGCGGGCTTGATGTTTTTCAAATGGCGGCGGAGGTCGCGGGACTGCCAGAATTCGTCGTACGTGCCGTGCTGGGTCATCTGGGTCCAAAAGGGAACGTCCTGTTTGAAGTATTTTTCGTTGATGTTGGAGAGGGGGCCGAGGGCGAGGAAGAAGCTATAGCCATCCTGCTGGGTGAGGGCGGAGGTGTTGGCAGAGGGCGGCGGAGGCAGGGTAGGGACAGGGCGCGGGTGGCCAAAGCCGGAGAAGAAGCGGAACATGTGGGGAAGGTAGAGGGTGCCGTTGTGATGGAAATCGTCGCCGATGAACCAATCGGCGATCGGGGCCTGGGGAGAGGCGGCTTTGAGGGCGGGGTGGGCGTCGATGATGCCGGCGGAGGTATAGAAGCCGGGATACGAGATGCCCCACATGCCGACGCTGCCATTGTTGTTGGGGACGTGCTTGATGAGCCAGTCGATGGTGTCGTAGGTATCGGAGCTTTCGTCGGTATCCTGGGGGCCGCGTTTGACGGCGCGATGGGGGGTCATATCGGTGAAATCGCCTTCTGAGAGGTAGCGGCCGCGAACGTCCTGGTAGACGAAGATGAAATTCTCCTTGGCGAATTTTTCGGAAGGGCCGAGAGCGGTCTTGTAGTTGTCGGTTCCGTAGGGCGCGACGCTATAGGGGGTGCGATCGAGCATGATGGGCCAGGGCTCGCTGGCGTCTTTGGGGACGTAGACGCTGGTGAAGAGTTTCTTGCCATCGCGCATGGGGATCTGGAATTCGAACTTGGTGTAGTGGGACTTGATGTAGTCGAGGCCCTGCGCGTTAGAGGAGCAGGCGAAAACCAATAAGACAACGAAGCGGCGCATGGTTATCATAGAGACCATTAGCGTATAACACGTGGAGCGAGGCGAGGACAAGCGATGACTTCCAAGACGAATGACCGGCGCGGTTTTCTGCAGGGCATGATTACGGCGGGCGGCGTGGCCGCGGCGATGCCGGGGGCGGCGGATGCGCAGGCCGGCGGCGGGACGACCAACTTCGGGTTCCTGCCGTTTTATGCGCGAGCACAGAACTATAAGTCGCTGAAGCAATCGAGCTACGACAAGACGGGCGGCAACAGCGACCGCTGGCCGATCGCGCCGGGGGCGACGCTGGAGATTTTTAACGCGAGCGGGCCGGGCGTGATTACGCATATCTGGTTCACGATCGCGGCGGCGAACGACCATTTGAAAGAGCTGGTGCTGCGCGGGTACTGGGACGGGAATGCGAAGCCGAGCGTGGAAGTGCCGATCGGCGATTTCTTCGGGCTGAATCTGGGGATCTACCAGGTGTATCAATCGGAGTACCTGGCGTGCTCGCCGGGGCGATCGCTGAATTGCTACTTCTCGATGCCGTATCAGAAATCGGCGCGATTCACGGTGACGAATGAAGGTGCGGCGGCGGTGGGATCGTTCTACTCGAACATCGATTACCTGACGGTACCGCAGCTGCCCGCGGATTCGGTGTACTTTCACGCGCAGTACCGGCAGAGCGCGCCGTGCGTGCCGGTGACGGGGTTGAATCCGAAGGTCAATCCCGACGGCAAGATGAATTACGTGTACATGGAGACGAAGGGGCGCGGGCATTTGATGGGGGTGACGCTGGGCGTGCTGCAGAATGCGAACGGGTGGTGGGGCGAAGGCGACGATATGATTTTCATCGACGACGATTCGAAGCCCGCGATCATCGGCACGGGGAGCGAGGATTACTTCCTGGGGAGCTGGAATTTCGGCGGGCAGTTCGGCGCGCAGCAGTTTGCGCATACGATGTACGGTGCGCCGATCATTTTGTCTCCGGAGCGGACGGGCGGGAAATATTGCTGCTACCGGTGGCACGGCGACAATCCGGTGACGTTCGAGAAGAGCTTAAAGCACACGATGGAGCACGGGCACGCGAACGATCGGGGGGATAACTTCTATTCGTGCGCGTATTGGTACCAGACGACGCCGTACACGGATTTTCCGCCAATGCCGCCGCTGGCGCAGAGGCTGCCGAAGACGGCGTGAGTGGATTGGGACGGCGTGCGGGTCGGCGCCGTGCTTTGCCGCGGTGCTGCCGCCGAAATCGAGACGAAATTTTTCGCGACTGGACCCGGAACTGACGCTGGAAAATCGGGGCAGCGTGGCCCGCGTCACGCTGGAGGAGGATTCTTCCTGGACGTTTTTCCCGTCTTGCCCGGCGCCGAACTGAAGCCGGGCAGCCGACATAGCTTCCTCTTGACATGCATGCCGCTCGCTGGATATCCTCCAGGAGTGAAGTGCAGTAATTCTGAGCATCTCACGGTCTCGGTTACCGCCAAGGTGTAATTCCTTCCGAGCCTGAAGCAACCTTCAAGATTTAAATTGTGAATCGGCAGTGCAAGGCGTTCTGCGCCTTTCGCCTGAGAAACGGGTCACACCATCATTCCAATACACAGAGAAAGGAAAAACATTGAAACCCAAGAACCCCATCAACACGATCCTCGATACCCTCGCCGCACAGCAGCGGCAGGGCGAGACCTCGCTAATCGTCCGAATCGAACCCGACCTCATCCAGGATGCGATGAACGCTCTCGGGGGCTACAGAACGTTATTCGCCCCATTCATTGCCGGCCTGACCGATACGGCGCCGATTTACGAAACTTACGAACGGATGCGACAGGCCAACGAGACTACGCGCACCGTTTTGGTGTTTGTCGCATGCCAGACGATCGAGGAGTTCCGTGAGGCACTCGACCGGCTGCCGCTTCGGAAGTCTTCTGAGTGGCGCTCTTCCTTCAACGATTCTGAGTGGCGCTCTTTTTTCAGCGACAAGATCGGTTAGTCCCTTGGAGCTAGTTGGCGGTACGTCTTGTCTACGGGCTCTTGGATTTTATTTTGTCCGGTTCTGCGGATGCATTTCCGCTGAAAAACTCTTCCAGATGCGGATCATCGAAGACGACGACGGTCCCGTCGCATTTCAGGGCGAAGTAATGAGCTCCCGGATTAACGAGGTATGCCTTTCCACAAACCAGGGCGGGCGGCGTCAGCTTGTTGATCCAGCCTTTAGGCGGCACCCCGTAGGTGACCACGCCGCTTATATTGCCAGCGGTAATCGGAGTTTTTGGCTCTGCGTCCCATACGAGCTCATTGTCGTGCGTGTTGTCCCAGCGATAAACGGAAATCGAGCTGGGGGATACGCCGCTGGCCGGCGGGCATTCGTCTCCGTTAGACAGGCAAAGCTCGACGGTACCGCTCTTTTTGCTGGCCGCCAGATGCCATGAAGAACTCTGGCAGCCTGCCAAAGAGAGGGCCAGGCACGCCGGCAGCAAGAATGAAAAGGCGATGTGGGCGCTTTTGGCCCGCATGGGGCTCCTCCTGTCCTTTGCGAGAACGATGACTTGTACGGCAGTGAAAGGCTCGCGGATTAGGTTAGCACCATGCGTGGCGCGGTTATTGCTAATCGGCTGCCGGATTGAAAAAGATCTCTCGCACCTCGCCCTGTCCCCTAGTGGCGGCGACGCCTTTGCGTGACCATGCCACTGCCTCGTTCATGTCAGCGCATTCCAAGATCCAAAAACCGCCGATGTGTTCCTTGGTCTCAAGGAACGGACCGTCGGTAATGAGGACTTCGCCATCGGGCTGCGCTCGCATCGACTTCGCGGGCCCGAGGCCGCAAGCGAATCGCCTGACTCCGGCGGTAATCATCTCTTTATTGAGCGCGTGGATGTCGCGACCCACCGCTTCGTCCATCTGGGACGGGTCGAAATCGTCGGGGAGGTACCCGGCAACAAAATACTGCGGCATATTGTCTCCTAAATGGTCTCCGGCCGGGCTAGTTGCCCCGCCTTCCTTACAAGGACGAACGGCAAGACCGGAATTCTACAGATTGCCCGGAAAAATCTTGGCTATCTTCTCGGCTCGTACTGCATCGCCACCGCCCCCGAGCGGAACTCCAGCCGGTTCACGAGCCTCAGGTCGAGATGCTTCGATGGCCCCGCGAACAGCGCCGGTCCGTGGCCCGCTATCCTGGGCTGCTTGAGCTGCTGACCCAGAACTCCGCGCACGAACTCCGCGTTCCAATCGACCCGGTCCAGGGTGCTCGACACGACGACTTCTTTGCCGCGTCGAGGGAGCGGGCGAAGGGTTCCATCGAATCAGGCCCCGCTCCCGGCGGCGGCGGAAACGCTGCCTCCATATTTGGTAAGTCACCCGGCCAAAGAGCAGGGCATCGGAACGGTCGATGTTCTCGACTGCGTGACGATGCAAGTCTGCGTCCGGCGATTTGGCCCGATGATCGCACCGCCGATGGTGTTCGGCCGGGGCCGACGAGTCACATTCCGAAGAGATTGGGTTGGAGCTTGGTGTAGCCGTGTTCGGCGGCCCAGAGATCGAGCACGACGGCGGCGAGCTCATCGACTTCGGGGACGGCGAGGCCGTTCTTGGTGAGGTCGATGGCTTTGAGTAGACGCGGCAGGTATCGCAGGCTTCGACGCGGACGTGCGGGCATTTCGGCGGCGGTGTAGACGGGGAGTTTTTCCTTATCCTCCTCGCCGCAGCTGGGGCAGAGGAGGCGGCGGAATTCCCACTCCGTGAAGCAGAGGCGAGCAGAGCAGGAAGCGCTTGCCGCCATCGCCTTCGGGGCGGAGTACGGCGGCGACGGGCTTTTCGGCGCAGAAAGGGCAGACGGGCTGCACGCCGCTCGGGATGGCGCTTTTGCGGGCGCGAGATTCGGCGTTGGCCTGCGAGCAGGACGCGGGCGAAGAAGGCGTGCATGGGGTCTGCGCTGCGGAGGAGGTCGTCCCAGGTGATGGCGGAGTGCGCGGCTTGCGCCATGGGGTCTGGCGCGGTGCGGCGGATGAGCGCGAGGAGGGAAGCGAGATTGGCGGGCGTGGGGCCTTCGGCGACGGTGGATTGGAAGTGCGCGATCTCGCTGTAGAAGTGGAGGAGTTCGGGGAGCACGGGGGATTCCTGCGCGAGTTCGGCAGCGCGTTCGATGCGGCGTTGCCAGGTCATTTGCCGGTCACGCGATGATACCAGAGGCGGTGATGGGTCTTGGCCCACGCCGGGGAGACTTCGCCGCGGATGATGGAGGTGAAGCCGCCGCGCACCACGGCGGTGCCCATATAGACGTGGATGATGAAGGCGCCGATGGTGACCAGGGCGGCGGCGACGTGGAGCAGGATGGCGGCGCCGCGCAGCGCGCGCCAGGGAATGCGGTCCGGGAACCAGAGCGCGGCGCCGGAGAGCAGCAGCACGACGCCGGCGAAGAGCATGGCCCAGAAGAAATACTTCTGGCCGAGGTTGAAGCGGTCGATGGGCGGCAGGTCTTCGTCCTCGTTGCGAATGTAGTGCTCCATGGCTTGCCCCATTCGCGGTCGACCGCGGTGATGCGCATGTCGGGCAGCCAGGCGCGCAGCATCCACACGAGGGTGGCGACGAAGACGAGCGCGACCCACGGGATGCCAGAAGCGGGACGTGGGCGCGCCGCCGAGGACGGTCGCGATCCAGTAGAGGGCGGCGAGTAGAAGGCGAGCCCGGTGAGCGAGCACGTACATGTAGGTGAGCGCGGCGAGCCAGTGGACGACGCGTTCGAGCAGCGTGTAGCGGCAGAATCCGCGGTTTCATTGACGTCCTCTTCGTTGGCGAGTCGGGGTGGACGCGCTTGGGGCCGAAGCGGAGGTAGTGCAGGGTCACGCCGATGAGGCCGCCGACATGGCCAGATTGCCGAGCCACTTGAGCGGACCCTTCCAGAGGCGCACGGCGAGCGGCACGCGCGGATTTCGCGGCAGGCCGCCGTAGGCCTCGGGATTGGTGATGTCGTGGAGCACGTAGATGACGCTGGTGCCGCCGACGCCGGCGGGATCGTAGACGCCGGCCTTGGTGTAAGACGGAGTGCTCGCGCAGTTGCTGCGGCGCGGGTTTCGGCGAGCGCCTTCATGTCTTCCTTGGTGCCGAAGTGCAGGCAGCCGGTGGGGCAGGCTTTGATGCAGGCGGGTTCCAGACCTTGCGAGACGCGGTCATTGCACAGCGTGCACTTGAACATCTTCTTGGTCTGCGGATTGAATTTGGGGATGTTGAAGGGGCAGCCGGTGACGCAGTACTGGCAGCCGATGCAGTAATCCTGCTGGAAATCGACGATGCCGTTCTGGTACTGCACGATGGCGTTGTCGGCGGGACAGGCGGCCAGGCAGCCGGGGTCGGCGCAGTGCATGCACTGGTCTTTGCGCATGAGCCATTGCAGCGTGCCGTCTTCGTGCGACGTGCTCGTTGAACTGGATCAGGTTCCAGTAATTCCACTCCGTCTCCGGCATGGTCTGGTAGGTGTTGTCGAAGACGGTTTCGCGGAAGGGCAGGTCGTTCCACTCCATGCAGGCGACTTCGCAGGCTTTGCAGCCGATGCAGGTGGTGGTGTCGATGAGTTTGGCGACGCGCTGCTGGCGCTGCGTGCCGGCGCCGGGGACGGTGCCGGCGATGGCCGGAGATCGCCTGGATGCGGAGGGTGGCGCGGCTCACGCTAGCTTCTCCAGTTTCACCAGGAAGCCCTTGAACTCGGGCGTGTAGGCGTTGGGGTCGATGACCGCGGGGGAGAGCATGTTGGCGGGAGTGAGCGCGGTCTTGCCTTCGTCCTCCGCGATGCCGCGATAGCCCCAGTGGATCGGGATGCCGATCTGGTAGGTCTTCTTGCCATCGATCAGCATGGCTTGATGCGGCGCGTGACCATGGCTTTGGCGATATAGTGGCCGCGCGCGCTGGTGACCTTGACGTGCTCGCCGCCGCGGAGGCCCATTTCGTCGGCCAGCTCCGCGGGAATTTCGACGAAAGGCTCCGGCACCAGCTGGACGTTCATGGGATTGTTCTTGGTCCAGTAGTGATAGTGCTCGGTGAGGCGGAAGGTGGTGCAGACGATGTTGTAGCCTTCGGCGGGCGTGCCGAATTTGTCGGCCGCGCTGTGAAGCGGCTGGCCACGGGGTTCTTCGATTGCTCGGGATGCAGCGGATTTTCGACGGGGCTTTCGACGGGCTCGTAGTGTTCCGGGAACGGCCCATCGGCGAAGGCGGCGAGCGGGGCGAAGATGCGGCCGACGCCTTCGGCGTTCATGATGAACGGGCCCATGTGATCTTTCGGCGGCGAATCGAGTTTGAAATCGGGGACGTCGTTGCCGACCCACTTGCTGCTGCGGCTTCGTTCCACCAGATCTGTTTGCGGTCGGGGTCCCAGGGCTTGCCCTCGAGATCGCAGGAGGCGCGGTTGTAGAGCACGCGGCGGTTGGCCGGCCAGGACCACGCCCAGTTGGGATAGACGCCGAGGCCGCGAGGGATCGTCGGTGCCGCGGCGCTGCATCATGGGGCCGGCTTCGGTCCAGGATCCGCAGTAGATCCAGTTGCCGCAGGCGGTGGTGCCGTCGTCGCGCAGCCAGCCGAAGCCGGGCAGCTGCTGGCCGGCTTTGATGGTCTGGCTGAGCTTGGCATCGGTGACATCGGCGAGGGCGCGGCCGTTGATCTCGCTGGCGATTTCGGAGAGCGAGGGATTGTGCGGGTCGGTGTAGTTCCAGGTCGCGTTAGGATGGGATCGGGGAACTTGCCGCCCTCCTTTTGATAGAGCTCGCGGACGCGCAGGAAGATGCGCGCCAGGATCTCCTGATCGAGCCTGGCATCGCCGGGCGGCGGCAGCGCGGCATTTTTCCATTGCAGCCAGCGCGCGGAGTTGACGAAGGTCCCGTCCTTTTCGGCGAAGCCCGCGCCGGGCAGGCGGTAGACCGTAGTCGGGATGCGCTTCATCTCTTCGGCGGTGATGCCGGGCGACTTCCAGAACTCGCTGGTTTCGTCGGGATAGATTTCGCAGACCACCAGCCAGTCGGCCTTCTTCAGCGCGTCGATATTCTTCTGCGAGTTGGGGCCGATGGCGACGCCGTTCATGCCGAAGGCGAACATGCCTTTGATGGTGCCGCGATACATGTCGTCCCAGATTTCGGTCCAGGAGTATTTGCGCTCCAGCTTGGGCAGATAGTCGAAGGCCCAGTCGTTTTCTTTGGTGGCAGCGTCGCCATAGAGCGCTTTGAGCAGCGAGACGGCGAACTTCGGCGTGTTCGACCAGTAGTTCATGGAATCCCAGGCGGCGGGCTTGGCGGCCTTGGGCGTGATGCGGTCCAGCATAGGCCTTGAGATTCGTGTCGGCGGCGGCGGGCATTTTGAGATAGCCGGGGAGAAGGTCGAAGACACCGGCCATGTCGGTGGCGCCCTGAATGTTGGAGTGGCCGCGCAGCGCATTGACGCCGCCGCCGGCGCGCCCGACGTTGCCGAGCAGGAGTTGCAGAATGGCGGCGGTGCGAATGATCTGGGTGCCGAAGCTGTGCTGCGTCCAGCCGACGGCGTAGATGATGGTGGCGGCTTTCTTCATGTCGCCGTCTTTGCGGACGGAGGTGAAGAGGTCGGCGGCCTTGAGGAATTGCTCCTTGGGAATGCCGGTGATGCGCTCCACCATTTCCGGCGTGTAGCGCGAGTAGTGCTGCTTGAGCAGTTGGAAGACGCAGCGCGGATGTTCGAGCGTCAGATCGTGTGGCCGGCATCGCCGGGCCTCGGCATTCCTCGTAGTTCCAGGTGGAGCGGTCGTAGGTGGCGGTGGCGTGCATCGAAGCCGGAGAACAGGCCGTCCTCGGGCAGTTTGAAACCTTCCTTAATGAGGAACGCGGCGTTGGTGTAGTGCACCAGGTAGTCGTGCGCGATGCGGCCGTTCTCGATGGCGTAGCGGATCAGGCCGCCGAGGAAGGCGATGTCGGCGCCGGCGCGGATCTGCAGGAAGAGATCGGCGGTAGCGGCGGTGCGGGTGAAGCGCGGATCGACGACGATCATCTTGGCGTTGCGCTGGCGCTTGGCTTCGATGGCCCACTTGAAGCCGCAGGGGTGGTTTTCCGCCGGATTGCCGCCCATGATCAACATCATGTCGGTGTTCTTGATGTCGATCCAGCCATTGGTCATCGCACCGCGACCGAACGTGGGCCCCAAACTGGAGACCGTGGGGCCGTGTCAAACACGAGCCTGGTTTTCCAGGTGCAGACCCCCAGGCTGCGCATGGTCTTGACGACCAGGTAATTGAATTCGTTGGTATCGGTGCAGCCGCCGGTCCAGGCGATGCCTTCGCAGCGATTGACGGTGCGGCCCTGCGCGTCCTTCTCGATGAAGGTTTCGTCGCGCGTCTTCTTGACGCGGTGGGCGATCTCGTCGATGGCGGTATCCCAGGAGATGTCTTCCCAATGGTCGGACCCGGGGCGGCGCACCTCGGGCTTCAGCAGGCGGCGCGTCGTTGACGATGTCCTGCTGGAGCGACGAGCCCTTGGGGCAAAGCGTGCCGCGATTGATGGGATGGTCGGGGTCGCCTTCCACGTGGACCACCTGCGGCGTGACGTTCTTGGCGCGGTCGCCGAGGGTGTGGATGATGACGCCGCAGCTTACCGAGCAGTAGGGGCAGGTGGAACGCGTCTCGGTGGTGCGGGAGATTTTCAGCTCGCGCATCTGCGCGTAGGCGGGCGCGAGATCGAAGCCCAGCACTGCGGCGGCAGCGCCGGCCTGTAGAAACGCTCGTCGGGTTTGCATGGGGTCAGCCTTTTTTGAAGATGCCGGTCTCGCGCTTCGGTAGTTGATCGATCAGGTCTTTCGAGATGCCGAAATTGGTTTCGAGCAGAGAGACGGGGTTGCCGCCGAGCCAGTTTGCAAGCGAGATCTCTTCGAAGACCGGGCTGTTGAACAGGATGATGACCTCGGTGGGTTCGTCGCCGATTTGCTCGATATAGTGGCCGTGGCCCTGTTGGATGAAGCCGACGTCATTGGGGCCGAACTCATCGACGCGGGTGCGGCTGTGAGAGCCGAAGACGCCGACGCGCGCCCTGCCGCGCACGAAGAACTGCCACTCATCGGCATGCGGATGCCAGTGGAGTTCGCGGAGAGCGCCGGGCTGCAGCTCCATTTTCACCGCGGTGAGCGTGGTCTGGATGGGGAATTCCTTGGAGGAGACGATAAACTCGCGGCCGCCCGGGAAGACGTGCGGTGGCTGCATATCGAGCCGGTATTTGTGGGAGAACTGAGGGGTCTGTCCGCCGCCATCGCGCAAGGGTTCGAGCGCAGTGACGGGCACTTTGCCGGGGCCGATGTAGACCTCTTTGGCGGGGAACTGGGCGACGGCGGATTCGGGAATGCGCAAGGTGCGGGCGACAACGTTGCGGGGGGCGGTAGCGATCCAATCGGTGATGCTGAAGGTGCCGTACTCGGAGAAGTGGCCGTTGTCGAAGCCGAGGAGGAAGTGGCACTCGCCGGGGCCCATACCCTGCAGGGCGTGCCCGTGGCCGCGCGGGAAGTACCAGGTGTCGCCAGGGCCGAAATCGGCGATCTCACTTTGGCCATTGGGCATGACGACGGTAGCGCGGCAGCGGCCTTCGAGCATATACGCCCATTCGGCGGCGAGAGCATGCCAGTGCAATTCCCGAATGGAGCCGGGCTTCAGGCGCATGGAAACGCCGGCGATGCTCTGCGAGATCGGGAATTCGGCGACGGTAGCTTCCTTGGCCGATCCGCCGGGCCCCTGCCAGCCGGGACGGCTTTCGATGTTGTATTTGAAATTGGCAAGCGGCTCGATCTTGGCTTCCTGGGGCGGAGGCGCGGCATTGGCCGCGGTGGCGGCCGCGAAGGCGAGCGAACCGGCGGCCATCGAATCGAACAGGCTACGCCGGCTGATACCGGGCTTTTCGTCAGGCATTGTTTCCCCTCGAACGTAATGTGAAACGCATGTAAACCAGCAGCGAGTATGAGTACTTTCGAGATGATATCAATTCCGCTAATGGCGTATCCAAACAATCTATTCGACGCGGGAGTGCCGGAGGGGCGATCCTGTAGCTGCCTATGGGGAAGAGCCTTCGCTCGATCTTGCCGGGAGTCCTGCTGGCCGCGGCGCTGGCGTGGCTGGCGCGCTGGCTGCACACCGTTCCGGCGATCGGAGCGGTGAGCGCTTTAATGCTCGCGATTCTGCTGGGGATGATCGTGCGGAACACGGCGGGGCTGCATCCGGCGCTGCAACCGGGAATTAAATTTTCCATGCGCAGGCTGTTGCGGCTGGCGATTATGCTGCTGGGATTTCAACTCAGCATCCACCAGATCCAACAAGTGGGCGGCATCGGCTTCCTGATTGTGGCAACCACGCTGGTTTGCACCTTTGTGTTCACGGTGTGGCTGGGCAGAATGTTGGGGGTTGACCCGAAGCTGGTGGAACTGCTGGCGGCCGGCACATCGATTTGCGGCGCATCGGCGGTGGTGGCGACGAACACGGTCACGGAAGGAACGGACGAGGACGTGGCGTACGCGATCGCGGTGGTGACGGCGCTGGGAACGGCTTCGGTGGTGCTCTACCCGCTGGCATCGGCGGCGATGGCGATGCCGGCATCGGCGTACGGATTGTGGACGGGTGCATCGATCCACGAGATCGCGCAGGTGATCGCGGCGGCGTTTCAAGGGGGTCCGGTAAGCGCGCAGTTCGGCACGATCAGCAAGCTGTCGCGGGTGATGCTATTGGCGCCGGTGGTGTTCCTGCTTGGCTGGCTGGCGCAGCGCAAGCGGGGATGCGGGCAGGGCAGGGTTCCCTTCCCGCTATTTCTGGTTGGATTTTTGGCGATGATCGGCGTCAACAGCCTGGGTGTGCTCTCGGCGGAGTGGGTGGCGCGGCTGGTATTCGTGAATCAATTCCTGCTGGCGCTGGCGCTGGCGGCGATGGGGCTGGAGACGAGCGTGCGCAAATTAATTGGGGAGGGGCTGCGGCCCTTCCTGGTGGGAGCGGGCGCGTGGTGCTTTATCGCGGGGTTGAGCCTGGGGCTGATTCGCGCGTTGTACTGGTGAGGAAACAGATAGATTAGAAGGACAGGCCGGGAGGCCCGTCCTACGACTGTGGAACCGATACGGCTGCGGGTTTTTCGAATTGTGGCCGAAGAACTCAGCTTTACGCGCGCGGCGGAACGGCTGTTTCTGACGCAGCCCGCGGTCACGATGCAGATCAAGAATCTGGAGGAGGAGTTGGGCCAGCGGCTGTTTGACCGCACCGGCCAGCGCATCGTCCTCACACCGGCGGGCAGGGTTCTGGACGACTATGCGAAACGGATCGCGGCGCTCTGCACGGATGCGGAGCGCGACCTTGCGGCGCTCAAGGGAGAGACTCGGGGGAGGCTGGCGCTGGGCGCGTCCACCACGATTGCGCAATACCTGCTGCCGCGTCTTGCCGGAGAATTCCTTGCCACATTTCCGGCGATTCAGCTATCGATCATCAGCGGAAACACCAGCGACATCGTGGCGGCGCTGGCGGAGGGGCGAATCGCGCTGGGGCTGATCGAAGGGCCGCCGGGACGCAGCGATGTGAAATGCGAAGCGTTCGTGGAAGACGAGATCGAGCTGGTAGTGCCGCCGGCGCATGAATTCGCGGTGGGCGGCGAAGTGGAACCTACGGCGCTCAAGCTAGCCTCCATCATTCTGCGCGAGCACGGCAGCGGGACGCGGCAGGTGGTGGAAGAGGCCCTCAAGGAGGCGCGGCTGGATCCACGTCACCTGCGCATCGTGCTGGAGCTGGACTCCACGGAATCGATCAAATCTGCAATTACGGCGGGGATTGGAGTGGGGTTTGTGTCGCGCTGGGCGCTGGGGAAAGAGACGACGCTGGGGCTTTTGCGAACGGTTCCGGTAAAGGGCCTGCGAATTCGGCGCCACTTTCAATTCGTGTATCTCCAGGGTCCGGCGCCGGGGGGAGTCGCCGGTGAATTTCTGCGCTTCTCAGCGGCGAAGCGGGCGGCCTTCGATCGGCCGTAAAAGTCGGTTTTGGTCCGTTGGCACGTTTCCTGCAACGTATCGGGGTAAAGGAGTAATACTTTTATGCATCGTACCCTGATTTGTAGTTTTCTGCTCATTGGCGGACTCGCGATGGCGCAGGATCCGGCGAAGACGAAAGACCGCTCCACGGCAGAGACCGCGGGCGAGACCAACCGGATGCAAAACATGTCGAACGATCGAACGTTCGTGATGAACGCCGCGATCGGCGGTATGGCGGAAGTGGAAATGGGAAAACTTGCCGCAGAGAAAGCGACGGATCCGCGGGTCAAGCAGTTTGGCCAGAAGATGGTGGACGACCACAGCAAAGCGAACGACGATCTGAAGACCGTGGCCACCCAGCAGAAGATCGATGTTCCGGTGTCGCTCGATTCCAAGCATCAAGCCACGATTGACCGGCTATCCAAGCTCTCCGGCACCGCCTTCGATCGCGCGTATGTGAAGGAAATGGTGAAAGATCACGACGAGGACGTGAAGGAGTTCCACAAGCAGTCTCAGAACGGGCAGGATTCGGCGGTCCGTGACTTTGCGTCCAAGACGCTGCCTACGCTGCAGGAGCACCAACGGATGATTTTGGACATCAATAAGGGCGGGATGAAATCGAGCAGCGCCGACCGCTCCAAGCAGTAGTTACAAGTTCACGGCGGTGGTATTCGCGCCGCAGACCAGGACGCCGACACGCTCATCAGGCGCGGGGCGATAGGCGCCTGAGAGCAAGGCGGCCAAGGCTGCGGCGCCGCCGGGTTCCGCGACCACTCGAGCGACACTCCATAGGGCTCGTTGGGCGGCAGTGATGGCTTCATCCGGGACGAGCACAACGCGCTCGACCCATTTTTGAGCGATGGGGAACATGAGTTGGCCGACGCTTTTAGGGGCCAGCGAATCCGCGGCGATCCCGCCTGATTCAGTGTCCACCGGATGTCCCGCCTGGAGAGCGCGATGGAGAGTGGGACAGAGTTCCGGTTCCACGCCGACGATGCGAATGCCGCCGCGGTACCATCCCGCAATGCCGCCGATGAGGCCGCCTCCTCCGCAGGCGACGAGCAACGTATCGAGGTTGGGCGCCTGTTCTTCAAACTCCAGACCTACCGAGCCGGCACCCAGCAACGTTTCCACCTGATCGTAGGCATGTATGCGCATGGCGCCCGACTGAGCGGCCCATTCTTCGCTGGCAAGCAGCGCATCGTTGTAACGCTCGCCAGTTATCACCAAATCCGCACCATAGGAACGGATGCGTTCCATCTTTGCGGGAGAAGAAATCGTGGGGATGAAGATGCGGGCTGGTTTGCCGGCCTTCCTCGCAGCGTAAGCAACGGCGACGCCATGATTGCCGCCGGAAGCTGCCACCACACCCGCGGGCGGCACGGTGCGGGTTAGGAGATTGGCTACTGCCCCGCGCGCTTTGAAGGAGCCGGTGTGCTGGAGCAGTTCGAGCTTGAGCACGAGGGGCGCCGGGGCGATACCGAAATCCCCGGCATCGATATCGAGGATGGGTGTGCGACGGATGAGAGGGCGAATGACCGCGTAGGTACGCGCGATTTCCTCGCGCATACCCGAGATATCGAAAGGCATGAACTCGTATTATAGACGCGCGGGACGGAGCTCCCCCATCAAGGTCCACAAGATGGTGGCGCAGATGAGGGGCAGCACGCCGAAGCCGAAAAATACCGGGGTATACGAGTAGTGCTGCACTACATAGCCGGTGATCAGCGTGAAGAGCATGCCGCCGAAACCGGAGCCCATGCTGGCGATTCCATAGACGCTGCCGACGGCGCTCTTCGGAAAGACATCGGCCGGGAAGCTCAACATGTTGGCTAGCGAGCCGGTGTAGCCGAGCATCGCGATGGAGACAAACGCGATGGCCATCCAGGCTTCGGAGACGAGCACCGCGGGAATCGCAGACGTCATTAGTGCGGCGAAGAAAGTGACCGAGCCCTTGCGCGCGACGGTCATGGAGCAGCCGCGTTTCAGCAGCTGGCCCGAAAGCCAGCCGCCGAGGATATTGCCGAAACCGGCGACCATGAAAGGAATCCACGCGAACTTTCCGATCTTTGCGAGATCGAAGCCGCGGACGTTTTTCAGGTACTCGGGGAACCAGAAAATGTAGAAGTACCAGACCGGATCCATGAAGATCTTGGAGAAGGTGAAGGCCCACACGAAGCGATTGGCGAGCAGGCGGCGCACTGGCACTACCTCCTCAGGCAGGGCGCCGGGCAGCGCTTTGGGCGTGTGATACATGGTGAACCAGAAGGCCAGCCAGAGCAAGCCGGCGAGCCCGACAAAGCCGAAGGCGGCCTGCCAGCCGATGTGGATGATGAGGTAGGCGACGACGGGAGGGGCCAGGATCGCGCCGGCTGCCGAGCCCGAATTGAAGATTCCCGCGGCTAGCGCGCGTTCCTTTTCGGGGAACCATTCGGCCACCACTTTCACGGCGCCCGGCCAGTTTCCGGCTTCGCCGATGCCGAGCAGGAAACGGTAAAAGCCGAGGCTGAGCGTGCCGCGCGCGAAGGCGTGAAGGGCAGCGGCAAGGCTCCACCAGGCGACGCAGAGTCCGTAACCTACCCGCGTGCCGAGGCGATCGATCATCGGCCCGGAGAGGCCGTTCATGATCGTGTAGGCGAAGAGGAAGGCGGAGACGACGCGCGAGTAATCCTCATTACTCATGTGGAACTGCTCACGCAGGATCGGGGCGGCGACGGAGAGAGTCTGCCGGTCCAAATAATTGATCATCGTCGCGAAGAAGGCGAGCGAGATCATTTTCCAGCGCAGGGGGGAAGGCGCTGTTTCGAACTCGCTCACGCGAGATCCACCCGCACCGCCTCATGCACCAGAACGCGAGGCACGGTCACTTCGACCCAGCCCGCGCGGGCGTCCGGCGAGAGCCTGGTACCGGCGCGCATCAGGGACACGGCGCGTACGGAGCGGCCGGCGGGCACGCGCACGCGGACCTTCACGTTATCGATGGGGAGAAACTCTTCGCGGATACGCAACTTCTTCGTCTTGTTTCCCGTGTCGGCCACCAGGTGCAAGAGTAGCGTATCGCGGGAAGCCATCAATTGCGGCATCAGCCCGGAACGGGCCTCCACCTCGTAGGTCTTGTGCGGCGCGAGTACGGGATTGATGAGGGAGCCCAGGTAGGCGAGAAGGCGTTTCATGCGCGTCTCGGCGTAAACGGCTTCCAGGCCCGATCCGATATAGATGACCGCGCCCTTCCCCACCGTTCGCCTGACAATCGCGGGCCCGAGGTTGGCGCGATGCCCGCGATCGATGGTTTCCGCCAGCACGGCGCCATCGCCGGTGTTGGTGAAGCGCAGAACTTGGGGATCCTGCGGGATCAATTCTCCGCTGGGCAATTTCAGGTAGAGGTCGGGGATCTCAACCGGCTCCACGGACGAAAATTTGGCGCCGAACAAATCCGCGAGGCCGAAGTTGGAACGCATCTTGCCGTGCTCGTCGGCGATGCTGGTGAGGTGGGTGGCGATCAGCGTGCCGCCGGCGGTGACATACTCGCGCAGCATGGCGCACTGGGCATCACTGAGGCAGGCGGCGTTGGGAACATAGACGAGCTTGTAGCCGGCAAGTTGCCCGGGCTGCATCAGGTAATCGAGGAAGGGCTCGGAATCGTAGCCCAGATCTTTCAGCACTTGCCAGGCGCCGTGATAGTAGTTGTCGTAGCCTTTGGCAACGTAGTGCTTGCCGGTAAACCAATCGATGGTCTGGTCGCTGACCAGAACGCCGGCGACGGGGCGGCCGGTGGCGGCGGCGAGGATTGCCTGATGTTCGCGCGAGAAATCGAAGTTCTCTTTGACGTAGCGGCCGCTCTCGTAAGATAGCGGATCGTCCGGCATATAGAAAAAGCGGCTGAGTCCCCAATAGACAACGCCCGCGCCGCCCGCGAGCGCGGTGGCGCCATCGAGCAGGAGTTCCTGGCTTTCCACCGGATAGCTGAACCAGCCGCGAACGCGATCGCTCTTCATGTGCTCGCGGTTGTACTGGGTATGGGTGCCGACGTAGGTCCAGATCACTTTGCCCGTGGAGTGTCCCAACTGTAGGTTGAAGAGCTTGTCCTCGGGCGTCTCGGCGGCTTCGAACATGAAGCCATCCACCACGGGAATCGCGCGGTTCCGCCATTCGCGTTTGCTGAGCAGCGAAGTGTCGTTGAACAGCGTGGGCACGTCGCGGGTGGTGCGGATCATTTCGCGGATCTCGCGGAGGAAGGCGATCACCACCTCATTGGCCATCCACTGTGGTGTACTCCACGTCGTCCTGTTTTGTGGGGACGGGTTTGCCGAAGCGCTTCTGGTAAGCGGCTTCGCAATACTTGCAGTGGCAATACTCCTTGGCGTTATTCATGCCCTGATAGGGGCCATCGAAGTACATGACGTCCACGGGATACTGCGTCAGGACTTCGCGAACCAGCGCCTGGATCACGGCGCGCACGGGCGAATTGAGGCAGCCTTCGAAGTACTTGGCAAAGCCGTAATGCTCCGTGGTCATGGGCGTGCCGTCGGCGAATTTCTTGGACCAATCGGCGTAGCGCGGATCTTTCGAAGAGGCATCCATGAACGGGTGATTGAGCGGGACGTAGGCCACGACACGCATGCCCTTTTGCTTGCAGAGATCGACGGTATCGCGGAAGGGGTCGCCCTTCAATTCGGGGTGAACGGGGTAGCCCGACTTGGTGGGGAAGTAGGCGAAGTAAGAGGCCGCCGGATAGCGCAGGGAATCGGCATGCAGGGTGGTGGCGATGCTCACCGCCTTGTCCGCCTTGTAGTCAAGCGAGGGATAGAACGGAGGATTATAGGCCTCGCAGATCAGCGTACGGCAGGTCTTCAGCCAATCCGCCGTGGGCACTTCGGCGCGTGGCTTGGGCGTGCACCTGCGGGGCGGCGAAGGCGATGCCCGCGGCTTGCAAGAGTTCTCTGCGATTGATCATTACCTGTGCTCCCTGCAGCTTTGGCGCTCTACCAGGCTGACGCCGAACACGCGGTGCTCCGGAGCCTGATGTTCGCCGCGCCCGGCCAGGCGCAGCAGGATTTCCACGGCGGCCTGGCCGATCTCATACTTCGGTTGATGAACGGTGGTGAGCGGCGGATTGACGATGGTCGAAAGTTCGACATTGTCGAAGCCCATCACGGAGACATCGCCAGGGATGCGGAGTCCGGCTTCCATGAGGGCGCGGATCACGCCGAAGGCCATCATGTCGCTGGCGGCGAAGATCGCAGTGGTTTCGGGGTGCTGCACGAGAAGCTTTTGGGCCAACTCCACGCCCCCCTGAAAATTGTTTTTGCCGTAGAGCACCACGGGCTTGACGGGCTTGCGCGCCGCGGCGAGGACTGCGCACGAAACCTTGCGCGCGCTCCGTCATATTCCCGTGATGGCGGGGACCGGTGAGGTGCGCGATCTTGCGGTGGCCCAACTTCAGAAGGTACTCGCCGGCGAGGGCGCCGCCCGCCTCGTTATCGGCGCAGATGGTGGAGAAGGCGTTGCGCGGCGCGGCGCGGTTGAGGAGGACGATGGGAACGCCGATGCCGGAGAGCTGCTCCAACTGCTTCCTGGTGAGGGCCGCGACGGAATTCATCAGGATGCCATCGACGCGCTTTTCCATGAGCGATTGCACGTAGCGCAGCTGCTTTTCCGGATCGAGATCGCTATTGCAGAGAACCAGATCGTAGTCCGCGGCGTATGCCGCATCTTCCGCGCCGCGCGCCACCTCAGAGAAAAATGGATTTCGAATATCGCTGACGACCAGGGCCAGCGTGTGGGAGCGCCCTGTCACCAATCCGCGCGCCACGCGATTGGGGCGGTAGTGCAGGCGCTTGGCGATGGCCAGGACATGCTCCCGCGTGCCTGAGTGAACTCCGTATTCGCCATTCAATGCGCGGGATACAGTGGAAACGTTGACGCCGGATTCACGGGCGACATCTTTGATCGTTATTGCCATGATCGTTGCAAACGTTTTTTATTATAGGTTGCGAACGAAACGAAGTAAATCGTAAAGTCGTCTCAGTGGCCTCACGCGATCATTTGTAGTGCAATACCCGTAAATCTCGGAAACGTTTGCAGGACAATTGACGAGCGCGCGCCGCCGGCAAAGCGGATGGCCTAGAATGACGGGATGCAGCAGAGCGTGGCCATTCTTGGCGGAGGAGTCGCGGGACTGAGCGCGGCTCATGAATTAGCGGAGCGCGGTTTTCGGGTGCGCGTGTACGAGCGCAAATCGATTCTCGGCGGGAAGGCGCGGAGCCTTTCGGTAGCCGATTCGGGAATGGGCGGCCGCAAGCCGCTGCCTGGCGAGCATGGCTTTCGCTTCTTTCCAGGCTTCTACCAGCACGTTACGGACACGATGCGTCGAACGCCATACGGCGCTCACGGCAACACGTTCGACAATCTCACGGCCGCGACGCGCATGCTGCTGGCGCGCGCGGGAAAGACGGAGATCACATGGGTGTCGCGTTGCCCTTCGACGCCGGACGATTTGCGGGCGTTCCTGATCGAGCTGCTCTCGCCCTTCGGCGTGGCGCCGGACGAACTGGCTTACTATGTAAGCCGCCTGGTGATGGTGGCGACGAGTTGCCCGGAGCGGCGGCTCGCCGAGTATGAAACTGTCTCCTGGTGGGACTTCATTGCGGCGGAGCGAATGT
This sequence comes from uncultured Solibacteraceae bacterium, assembly GCA_963811575.1. Taxonomy (GTDB): domain Bacteria; phylum Acidobacteriota; class Terriglobia; order Bryobacterales; family Bryobacteraceae; genus Solibacter. The sequence goes on from CAWERY010000002.1 coordinate 255,791, forward strand.
CGCCCATTTATCGCGCGTACCTGGGTCAGGGCGTGACGCGTTCGATGGTGGCGATGCGAGCGGAAGACAGCAGCACGCGCACCGTCGGCACCATTCAGCTGCAACTACTCTACTGCCTGATTTCTCCGGATCGCGTTTTCGACCGGCTGTTATCGGGACCCACGAACGACGTGTGGCTGACGCCGTGGATACAGTATCTGGAGAAGCTGGGCGTGGAGTTTCAGCGCGAGACTCGCGTGGTGGAGATTCAGACGGATGGCGCGAAGGTCACGGGCGCGACGATCGAAAACAGCGGCGGACGTTCGCCAGGTCACCGCGGATTTCTACATTGCGGCGATGCCGGTGGAAGTGATGGCGACTCTGATGACGGATGCCTTGAAGAAGGCCGCGCCCTCACTGGCGAACCTCCAAAAGTTGCAGACGCGATGGATGAACGGAATCCAATTCTATCTTTCCAAAGACGAGCCGCTAGTCAATGGACATACGATCTATCTTGACTCGCCCTGGGCGCTGACTTCGGTTTCGCAGCGACAGTTCTGGACCAATGTGGATTTTTCGCAGTTTGGCGATGGGACGGTTCGCGGGATTCTTTCGGTGGACATCTCGGACTGGGAATCACCCGGCATCGTGTTTGGCAAACCAGCGCGGGAGTGCAGCGCCAGCGAGATCAAAGAAGAGGTTTGGGCGCAGATGAAGCAGCACCTGAACGATAGCGGAGAAACGCCGATTCAGCGATTCCACGCTGGTCGCCTGGTTCCTGGATCCGGATATCGAGTTTCCCAATCCGGGCAACGCGACCAACGCGGAACCGTTGCTCATCAATACGGCGGGATCGCTGCAATACCGGCCGGAAGCGCAGGTGGAGTTGAGCAATTTCTTTCTGGCCTCCGACTACGTGCGGACCTACACGGACCTCGCCTGCATGGAGGCGGCGAACGAGGCAGCGCGGCGCGCGGTGAACTGCCTGCTGGCGGCCGCCGGGTCGAACGCTGCGCCGGCGCGGCTCTGGCCGCTGGAAGAGCCGGATTTCCTGAAGCCGATCCAGGAGATCGACCGGATCCGGTTCAAGCTTGGTCTGCCGCATCATTTGGCGTAGCGAACGGCTACGTAAGCAGGGCTGCGATTTCAGCGGCGAGACGCGCGTTGTTCTGCGCCAGCGCCATATTGGTGCGCAGGCTGCGCCCTCCGGTGAGTTCGACGATGCGCGCCAGAATGTACGGAGTCACCGCCTTGCCTTTGATGCCGTACTGTTCGGCTTCCTGCACGGCCGCATCGATGAACCCGCGCATTTCATGCGCCGGGATTTCATCGGCGGGCGGCACGGGATTGCAAATGACGGCGCCGCCCTCCAACTTGAGACTCCATTTCACATCGAGGAAACGGGCGATTTCCGCGGGAGTATCGAGACGGAGGGGCGATTTTAATCCGCTTTGGCGGCTCCAGAAGGCAGGAAATTCGTCCACGCCATAGCCGATCACGGGAACTCCTCGAGTCTCCAGATATTCCAGCGTTTTGGGCAGATCGAGGATCGCTTTCGCACCGGCGCAGACCACGGCGACGGGCGTGCGGCCGAACTCTTCCAGGTCCGCCGAGATATCGAAACTCGTTTCGGCCCCGCGGTGGACGCCGCCGATACCGCCGGTTGCGAAGACCCGTGATACCGGCAAGGTGAGCGGCGATCATGGTGGCGGCGACGGTCGTGGCGCCGATTTTCTGCGTTGCGATCGCATACGGCAGATCGTTGCGGCTCAGCTTGAGAACATTCTTGGCGCTAGCCAGCCACTCCAATTCGGCGATCGGACAGGCCAACGCAGATCACCCCGCCGATCACCGCGATGGTGGCCGGAACAGCGCCGCCATTCCGCACCTGGCTTTCGAGCGAACGGGCGGTAGCGAGGTTTTCGGGATACGGCATTCCATGGGTGATGATGGTGCTTTCGAGCGCCACCACGGGCTGCTTGCCTTGCAGGGCGCGGCGGACTTCCGGGTCAATCTTGAGATGCATAGAGCAGTTCCGCGGACAGGTGAGGGGCGGTGGCCGCCCCCGATTCTACCGTGATTGCAGCGGCGGCCACGCCGAGCTGGACGGCGCGGAAGAAACCGGCAACCCCGCCGGTGATGCCGAAGAGTGTACCGGCGATCAGGGCGTCGCCCGCACCGGTCACATCGCGCACCGAAGCGATCCGTGCCGGAATGGCGCGGACTTCCCCATTGAGCCACGCGGCGACACCATCGGCCCCCGCGGTAACGACGCCCGCGAGAACGTGCCGTGACAGGGCGAGAGCGGCGGAGGCCGCGTCGGGAAAAGCGGGAGCGCCGAGGACCGACGCCGCCTGCGACAGGTTCAGGAAAAGCGGCGAAACGGTTCCCAGGATGCTGGTGAGTTTGCGCGACTTCACGACCGAAACGGCGTCGGCGGCGAGCGCAAGGTGCGAGGAAACGCGCGCAATCCATTGGAGGGTTTCCTCTGGAAGATTGGCATCGACGAACCAGAGCTCGCATTCGAGCAGGCGGGGCAGAGCGGGTTCCAGAAGCTGCGGCGTAAGCTCGTCATAGATCGCCATATCGGCGAGGCCGAGCACGAGTTCGCCGCCAGGCTCAAGAATCGCCGTATAGGATGCGGTAGGCCGCGCGGAGACGCTGACCAGGGAAGTATCGATGGCAAGCGCGGCCAGGCGGCTTGCCACGGCGCGTCCCGCCTCATCATCGCCGACTCTGGAAACCATCAGGATCTCGCGGCCGAGCCGCGAGAGATTCTCGGCGACGTTTCTGGCGACGCCGCCGAAATCGGTGGTGACGGCGCCGGGGTTCGATGTGCCGAGGATCAGCGGACTCGCAAGCACACCATGACGATCGATGTGGGCGCCACCGATACAGGCAATCTTCACGGCTATTCGACCGCTTTCTCCTCCACGGGGCCGAACTTCTTCAAGAGATCGCGGATCTTATCGCCATCGCCCACCGCGATAATCTGCACGTTGTCGTAGGGCACGTACTTCTTCGCGATACGCATGACATCGGCGGCGGTGATGGCCATGATCTTCTCGGCGTAGGTATCCCAGTAGTCCTCCGGCAAGCCGAATTCGCGCTGCTGCATCCAGCGCTGCAGCACCTGTGCGGGGTTCTCCAACCCGAGCGCGAAGCTGGCGACCAACGTGCGCTTGGCGCCCTCGAGCTCTTCCTTGGGAACGGCGACGTCGCGGATCTCCTGAAATTCCTTGAGCAGGTCGGCGAGCGCGGGTTCGGTGACTTCCGTGCGCACACTCATCGCGGAACTGAAGTGCTGCAGGTAGCGGCTGGCGGTGAAGCTGGAACTGACGCCGTAGGTGTAGCCCTTCTCTTCGCGAATGATGCGGAAGAGGCGTGCGGCCGGGCCGGAACCGAGCACCTGATTCATCACCATGCAGGCGATGTAATCCGGACTCGTGCGTTCGATGGCCCGATTCGCGAGAGTGATGCTGGTCTGCACGGAGCCGGGGCGCGAGATCAGGTAGACCTTCTTTTCGGCGATGGGAGCGGCGATAGGCAGGGTGATCTTCTCGACCGGTCCGCCCTTCCATGCCGCAAGGTATTTCTCGAGTTTCGCAACGGCGTCCTTCGAGGTGATGTCGCCGGAAATGCCGGCCAGTTCTCCGGAAGGGACGTAATACTTCTTGTAGTGCTCGATCAGGTTTTCGCGCGTAATTTTGTTGAGCGATTCCAGAGTGAGGCGCGTAAACTGGCGAGCGTCAGAGGGGTAGAGAACGCGCATCAGGGTTTCGGCGGAGAGCGAATTCGGCTGGGTGCGCGACTGTTCGAGCTGGCTGCGCTGGCGGGTCTTCCACTTCTCGAATTCATCGGCCGGGAAGGAGGGATGCAGCAGGATGTCGCTCATCAGTGCGAGCGACGCATCGAAATTTTCGGTGAGGGAATTGACCGTGATCGTGGCCGCGCCACCGGCGGGTGCGCCGCCGCCGCGTCCGCCACCTCCGCCGCCGGCGCCGAAGCTCACCGTAGTGCCGAGATCTGCCAGCGCCTCGGAGATTTGGCGCGCGGTCTTGGTGGTGGTGCCGAGCATCATCATCGCGGCGGTAGCTTCTGACAGGCCGGGTACGGCGCCGTCGCGCAAGTTGGACGAAGGAATCGAAATGGTAAGCGCGATGGTGGGAGCGCGATGGCTTTCCAAAATCACCAGGCGCAGGCCGTTAGAGAGCTGCCGCTCCACGGGCCGCGGCAGTTTCACCTTGAGCACTTCATTCGACACCGGCGCGCGGTTTAACCGGACCATGCCGCGGAAACTGTTGCCATCCGGTTCCTGCGCGAAGGCGGAAGCGGCGACGATCATGCAAAATGCGAGCGTCTTGGTTCTCATGATTAGCGGTTCCTCCGGGACTGTCCACGCGACGCGCCACCGGCCGGATTCGTGACCAGCACCACGCGGTTCGCGGTAGTGAGGTGCGCCTTGGCGGCACGAGTGATATCGGCGGCGGAGACCACCAACTGCTGATCAATATCGGTATTCACTTTATCGGGGTTATCGAAGACGGCGGCGGCATCGGCCAGCGCCTGGGCGCGGCTGAGAACGGTGATTCGCGATTCGGCGCTGCGGCGCAGGTTGATGCGCACGCGTCCAAGCTCCTTGGCGGTAACGGGCTCGGAATGCAGCCGCGCGATCTCTTCGCCGATCAGGCCTTCGACCTCTTCTACGGTCTTGCCAGGGCGCAGCGTGGCGGAAATGTGGAAGGTGCCGGGCCCGACTCGGCGATCGGTACTGCAGGAAATGTTGGTGACGAGTTCCTTCTCTTGCACAAGCTTCAGGTAGAGACGCGAGTTGTTGCCGCCTCCGCCGCCGCCGCGTCCGCCGAAGCCACCGCCGCCGCCGCCGAGGATGGAAGCCGCGACCGAAAGTGCGCGGGCGTCGGGCGTTCCGGAAGGCGGAATCCGGTAGGCGAGATCGATGCGGGTCAGGCGCGCCAGCGGGTCGTCGAGCTTGGCGCGGCGCTCACCGCTCTTGGCGGGCTCGGCAAGATCGGCCGGGGTGGGCGGGGGCTGCCGCTGGATACCGCCGAAATACTTCTTCACCTTGGCGAGAGTCTCTTTGGTATCGAGGTCGCCGACCAGGGAGAGGACGGCGTTATTGGGCGCGTAATAGGTCTTGAAGAACTGCTTCACATCATCGACGGATGCGGCGTCCAGATCTTCCATGGAGCCGATCACGGAGTGGTGATACGCGAAGTTATCGTAGACGAGTTCTTCCAGCTTCTCCGAGGTGTGGCCGTACGCCTGATTGTCGCCATTGAGACGGCGCTCTTCCTTCACGGCCTGGCGCTGGTTCTCAAGGTTCTCTTTGGTAATCACGAGACCGTGCATGCGGTCGGCTTCCAGGAAAAGGCCGAGGTCGAGCTGGTTCTTCGGCAGCACCTCGTAATAGGAAGTGCGGTCGGTATTCGTGGTGCCGTTGGAGTTACCGCCGTTGGTGTAAATCAGGAAATCGAGCTCGCCCGTGCCCACATTCTCGGAGCCCTTAAACATCATGTGCTCGAACAGGTGGGCGAAGCCGGTGCGGCCGCGCCGTTCGTCCTTGGACCCGACCTTATAGGCGACGCAGATCGCGTAAACCGGCGCGTAGTGATCCTCGGAGATGATGACGCGGAGGCCGTTCTCCAGGGTGGTATCGGTGAATTTGATCTTGGGAATGGTGGCGGGCGCCGGTTGGGCGAACGCCGCGGCGGCGAACACAAATAGGGCGAGCAGCTTCATAAGACTCCTGGTGGAAATACTTATTCTTGCACGGCGGAGTAACTAGCGGCTGCGCCGCCGCGCCTTTACGTCCTCATACCTGTGACACAATGTTTCAAACAGGAGTGCTCCCTATGCAGAACCGAATGCGTTACACCATTGCCGCGGGCAGTCTGCTTGCGCTGATTTCCACTTCCATTCCCGGGGTTGGCGCCGACGCAGTTCCCGCGCCTTCGGTGAAACCGGTGAAGGCAAATTACGAGCTCGCGGCGCGCTGGACGCCCGCGAAGGTCAATAAGATGGTGTTCGACGTGGCGGTGACGCCGCACTGGATGGATTCGGGCGACCGCTTCTGGTACAGCTTTGAGAACTCCGCCGGACGCAAGTTCTATATTGTGGACCCCGCGAAGAAATCCAAGTCCCTGGTTTATGATCCGGCCAAACTGGCGGCGGCGCTCACCACGTCGACGGGGCTCCCCTACGATTCGCAGCACCTGCCGATCACGGCGATCCGGTTCGTGAAGAACGATGGCTCGATTCAGTTCGAGGTGAACGTGCCTCGCGAAGCGGTGATTCCCGGCGAGAAAAAGCCCCCCGCCGCGGTAGCGAACACAGAGGCCAACGGCAATCAGCAGGATGACGCGGAGGAATTGGCGGGCGACGAGCCGCAGCAGCAGCTTGGCGGACGCGGCGGAGGCGGCAACTTCGCTCCGCCCCCGAGCCGCACGCAGAAGCAACTGGCATTCGAATATGAGCTGGCCACGCGGCAAACTGGCGCTGCTGGACGAAGCGCCGAAGCGTAAGCCCACATGGGCATCGATCTCACCGGACGATAAGACGGTGGTCTTCGCGCGCAACAACAACCTCTTCATGATGGACGCGGAGAACTACGCGAAGGCGGTGAAGAACGCCAACGATAAGGACATCAAAGAGACCCAGCTCAGCACCGATGGCGTGGAGGATTTCGGCTACGGCGGCCGCGGCCAGGGCGGCGTGGATCAGCAGGATCAACAACAGCAACAGCAGAATGAAAATCAGCAGGAAGGGCAGACGCAGGACAACACTCGCGTCCGGCAGGCGGTGGGCAACGTCGCTTGGTCGCGCGATTCGAAAAAGTTCGCCCTGGTGCGGCGCGATTCGCGGAAGATCCCCAAGCTCTGGGTGATCAATGCGCTGGCGAATCCGCGGCCGACTCTGGAGACGTACAACTACGCGATGCCGGGCGAGGCGAACACTCCGCAAACGTCGTTGGAGATTTTCGACGTGGCGACGAAGGCCAAAGTGGTGGCCAAGACGGACGCGTTCAAGGACCAGACGATGTCCATCGAGATGGACCGCCCGAGCGCACGCCAGCGGGAGCATGAGAAGACGGAATCCTTGTGGGCGGGACCCGGCAGCGACAAGATTTACTTCACGCGCTTGAGCCGCGACATGAAGCGGCTGGATGTGTGCGTGGCGGATACCGCGACCGGAACCGTGAAGCCGCTGATTCAAGAGCGGATGAACGTGTACATCGAGAATAAGCCGCTGAAGGTGATCAATAACGGCACCGAGCTGGTGTTCTGGAGCGAGCGCGACGGGTGGGGCCACTACTATCTGTATGGCGCCGACGGCACATTGAAAAACCAGATCACGCAGGGCGAGTTCGTGGCGGAAGACATTTCGTCCATCGACGAGAAGAGCCGGGAGATATTTCTGACCGCGAGCGGGCGGGAGGATGGCGAAGACCCCTATTTCATGCACTTCTACCGCGCCAAACTGGATGGCAGCGGGATGAAGGTGCTGGACCCGGGCGACGCGTCGCACGCGGTGGTGATGAGTGACTCGAGCCGCTACTTCATCGACACGTTCTCCAAGGTGAATTCGGCGCCGAAGAGCGTGCTTTACGATGGTGCGGGCGCGACGGTAATGCCGCTCGAGAGCGTGGACCTGGCGCAGGCGATGCAGGCGGGATACCGTTTTCCCGAGCCGTTCAAGGTGAAGGCGGACGATGGGATCACGGACCTTTACGGCGTGATGTACAAGCCGTTCGACTTCGACCCGAGCAGAAAATATCCGATTATCGAGTACGTGTATCCGGGGCCGCAGCAGGAGAGCGTCACGAAGACGTTCACGAAGGCGAGCAACCAGATGTTCATGGCGAACTTCGGGTTCATCATGATCGAGATCGGGAATCGCGGGGGCAATCCGCACCGGTCGAAGTGGTATCACACGTTCGGCTACGGCAATCTGCGCGATTACGGTTTGGCCGATAAGAAGACGGCGATTGAGCAGCTCGCCGCGCGTCACCCGTTCATCGATATCGAGCGTGTCGGCATGTGGGGCCACTCGGGCGGCGGCTTTATGACGGCGGCCGCGCTGTTGATTTATCCCGATTTCTTCAAAGTGGGATGGAGCGAGAGCGGCAACCACGAGAACAATATCTACAACAACACGTGGAGCGAGAAGCACCACGGAGTCAAGGAAATCAGCGATAAAGACGGCAAGATTACCTTCGAATACACGATCGACAAGAACAGCGAGATCGCGAAAAACCTGAAGGGGCATCTGATGTTGATCACCGGCGATATCGATAACAACGTGCATCCGAGCAATACCTACCGGATGGCGGACGCCCTGATCAAAGCGAACAAGCGGTTCGACATGATGGTGCTGCCCGGGCAGCGGCACGGGTATACGACAGCCGGCGAGTACGTCACGTGGCTGCGCGCCGATTACTTCGCCAAGCACCTGTTGGGCGATTACGATCAGAGCATCGACATGTGGGAAATCAATCGCGAAAAACAGGCGGCGGACAAGACGCAGCCGCCGGCCGGACGCGGCGGGACTACCACCACGACGCAGCAGCAGACGGGCGGACGCGGGCGCGGCGGCCGCGGCGGGCAGTAGCGCTAAGGCTCCAGATCTTTTCGCCAGCGCCAGACGAGGGCGCCTTCTTCGAGCGCCTCGCCGATGCGGGTAAATCCTGATTTTTCGAGAATGTGCGTGGAGGCGCCGGTCTCCGCAGCGGTGTGCGCGATCACGGCTCTGACCTTGGGAAGATGGACGGCGCGTTCCAAAAGGAACCCGGCCATCGCGGTGCCGATGCCGCGTCCTTCGAAGCCCGGGAAGGTGAAGTACGCGATTTCGACGGCGTGGTCCACCGGCGGGCCTTTGAAGCTGCAGGTGCCGACCATTTGCTGCGATTCCGCTTCGACGACGAGGTAACCGAACCAGTCCGCGGGCGTTTCCAGGGAGAACGTCCGCATGAATTCGAGGCTATGTTGGGCGACAGACTGGGACAACTCGTGGAGCAGCACGCCGTGCTCGGCGGCAAAATCCTGCGGGTCGCCTGAGAGGTGCCGCAGGATGCGGCGCGTGGCGGGGATGTACTCCAGCAGCCCCATCGCGCCTACTTCCGTGCCGTAACAGTAATCTCGATGTGCGCGCCGGGCAGCGCAAGCTTGGTCACGCCGACGGTAGTTCGCGCCGGACGCGGCTCCGGAAAGACGGTCGTATACACCGCGTTCATGCGCGCGAACAGATCCATGTCGGTGAGATAGACCTGTACCGACACGACGTCCTTGAAGCCCATCCCCGCGGCCTTCAGGACGATGCCGATGTTATTGAGAAGCAGCTTCACTTCACTTTCGAAATCCGCGGGCACCTGCTTGGTCTTCAGGTCCTGGCCGATTTGCCCGGCGCAATAGAGCGTGCCATCCACCAGCACTGCCGGGCTGAAATTCGGATTGACCGCGAAGTCGGGGGGCACAATGGCTTTTTTCTCCGCGACCAGCGGCACGGCGAACAGCATGAGAATCGCACAGAGGTTTCGCATAGGCGCAATGTAGCATATAGGATGAGGTGAAGATTGCGATTCTCCAGCATGATCACGGCCGTTGACGCACACGCCTGCGGCGAGCCCGGGCGCGTCATCACCGGCGGCGTGCTCGACGTTCCCGGGCAGACGATGTTCGACAAGAAAAACTGGCTGCAGGCAAATGCGGACCACATTCGCCTGCGCATGCTGCGCGAGCCGCGCGGCTACCCGGCCTCCAATTGCAATCTGCTGCTGCCCTCCAACCATCCCGAAGCCGACGCCGGCTTCGTCATCATGGAACAGGTGGAGTACCCGCCGATGTCCGGCACCAACACCATCTGCGTGGTCACCGTGCTCATCGAAACCGGGATGGTGAAGGTCACGGAACCCGTTACCCATCTCAAGCTCGAAACGCCCGCCGGCCTGATCGCAGTCGCATGCCGAGGTCCATCATGGCAAAGTTCGCAAGGTGACGTTTCGCAATGTTCCCGCCTTCGCCACGCATCTGGACGCGAAGGTCGAGGTCCGTGGACTTGGGCACCGTAACCGTGGACGTGGCCTATGGCGGCATGTTTTACGTGATCGCTGACGCCGCCCCGCTGGGATTTTCGCTAGCCGCCGACGAAGCCCGCGAGATTGTCAAAGTCGCCGAGATGATCAAGGCCGCGACCCAGGAGCAGCTGCCCGTGACGCATCCCGAAAACGCGGGGATCTCAGGCGTGACGATCGCGCAGCTTTCCGGCCCGCCTTCGCACCCCGACGCGCACCGCCGCAATACGGTGGTAGTTTCGACCGGAGCGCTGGATTGGTCCCGCCCGGAATCTTGGACCGGCGCGCTCGATCGCTCCCCGTGCGGCACCGGAACCTGCGCAAAAATGGCCGCACTCTATGCCAAGGGCCAACTCGGGCTGTATGAGGATTTCGTTCACGAAGGCATCCTCGGGACCACTTTCACCGGACGCCTGCTGGAAGAAACTCGCGTCGGGCCGTACACCGCCGTGGTGCCGTCGCTTTCTGGCCAGGCATGGATAACCGGCTTCGCGCAGTATGTGCTGGACCCGGAAGATCCGTTTCCGGACGGCTTCACGGTCGGTGATATTTGGGGGAAAGCGTAATGATCGATACGGGTTTAAAGGATCAGGTTGTCATCGTCACCGGCGCCGCGGCAGGCATTGGACTTGCGACCGCACGCGCCTTCGCGCGCGAGGGCGCTCGCGTCGCCTCCTGGGATGTCAAGGAGGGTGAAACCCAAGCGGGCGGCATCTTCCAGAAGGTCGATGTCACCAGCGCCGCGTCCGTGGAAGCCGCCGTTGCCGCAGTGGTGGCAAAGTGGGGCGGTGTGCGCGTGCTGGTAAATAACGCGGGAATCCTGCGCGATGGCATGCTCATCAAATATAAGGAGGGCGCGGTGACCGGCATCATGAGCGACGAGCAGTTCGACTCCGTAATCGCCGTCAACCTGAAAGGCGTCTTCACTTGTACCCGTGCCGTGACGCCCCAGCATGATTCAAGGGGGCGGCGGGGTGATCCTCAATGCGTCCAGCGTGGTCGGACTGTACGGCAATTTCGGGCAGACGAATTATATCGCCGCTAAAGCGGGGGTCATCGGGATGACCAAAGTTTGGGCGCGCGAATTCGGCAAGCACAAGATCCGCGTCAACGCCGTGGCGCCCGGTTTCATCGCCACCGAAATGGTGCGCCAGATGCCCGAGAAGGCGCAACAGGCGATGGTCGGTCATACTCCGCTGGGGCGCGTCGGCGAACCTGAGGATGTCGCCAACGCTTATGTGTGGCTGGCGTCGCAGCAGGCATCCTTCATTACGGGAGCGGTACTCGGCGTCGATGGCGGCGCGGTTACCGGAACGTAGCGGGACGGGCCTTCGAGCCAGTCTCTAAAATAGAAGTAGGACATTACCGTGAAACCTATCTATATCGCGACATTTCATCAGTCGAGGTTCGGGAAGCTGATGGGCATCACCGTGCCCCAGATCCTGGACAGCGCCATTCAGGGAGCTTGCCGGCAACTCGGCGCCGAGCCCGCTGCGTTGGACGTGGGCAGCGTGGGAGCCGCCTGTAACTTCTCCCTCAACGAACAGGGGCTGCTTGCCGGTCTCATGGCAAATACGGCTGGGCTGGAGGGCAAACCGATCGAAGCAGTGGAGAACGCCTGTGCCTCCGGCGGCCAGGCCGTGCTCAGCGTGATCCACAAACTGCAGCTCGGCATGGGCGAGACGGGCATCGCCGTCGGCTACGAGAAGATGCGCGATTCCGAAGGCAAGATGGATGGCAAGCTGATCGGCAAAGTGCTTGGCTACTTCTCAGACCCGGGTGAGCGCGAGGGCAAGGTCTTCGTCTTTCCTCACATCTTCGCGGAAGTGATGAAAGAGTACATGGCGGCGTACGGAGTCACCGAACGCGACCTGGCCGCGATCGCGGTGCAGGAGTACGCCAACGCGAAGTTCAATCCGTGCGCACAGATGAATAAAGTGCAGATCACGATCGATCAGGCGCTTCAGATCGAGGGTTTCAATCGCTACGTAGTGGAGGGGCTTCCACTCAAGACTTACGATTGTTCGCAAATCACGGATGGCTACGCGTCCTTGATTCTCGCTACGGAAGAAGGGCTCGCCAGACTCGGCGTACCGAAATCCGAGTGCGTGGAAATCGCCGGTTGGGGGCAGGCGACCGACCCGATTCGCAAGGAAGGCCGCGATGTGTTGCATCCCGCCGGGGCCAATCGTGCCATGCGTACCGCGTATCAAATGGCCGGAGTCAGTCCCGCCGACGTGAATGTCGCCGAAGTTCACGATTGCTTCACCGTGATGGGTGCGCTGGGTACGGAAGTCATCGGCAAGGCGGAACCCGGCAAGGGCGCGCAGTACTGGGTGGAGGGCAAGGCGGCGCCCGATGGCGAATGCGCGATCAACACTTCCGGCGGCCTGATCGCCAAGGGACATCCCATCGGAGCCACCGGCATCGCGATGATCGGCTGGAGCGCACTGCAGTTGCTAGGGAAGGCGCCCGCCGAATTGCAGGTGAAAGACCCGCGCGCGGCAGCGACCTTCAATATCGGCGGCCCCATCTGCGCCAGCGTGTGTACCGTGCTGCGGGCGGCGGATTAACCCGCCCAGTCTCGGTACACTAACAGTAAGTGATCGCAACACAGAGGGGAACAACCACCGCGTTTCGTGTTTTGGGCGCGATTAGCTTCTGTCATCTGTTGAACGACATGATGCAGTCGCTGATCCCTGCCGTATATCCGATTTTGAAGAACTCCTATCACCTGGATTTCGGCCAAATCGGGTTGATCACGCTCACGTCGCAACTCACCGCATCGCTGCTTCAGCCCGTGGTCGGGCTTTACACCGATCGACGCCCCACGCCGTTCTCGCTTCCCGCCGGCATGGCGTTCACCATGATCGGGCTCATCCTGCTCGCGTCCGCGCCGACGTATGGCCTGGTGCTGGCCGCGGTCGGAATGGTCGGGATCGGTTCGGCGGTCTTTCACCCGGAATCGTCACGCGTTGCGCGCATGGCATCCGGCGGCCAACACGGGCTGGCGCAATCTCTCTTTCAAGTCGGCGGGAATGCGGGTTCGTCACTCGGTCCGCTGCTTGCCGCATTCATCGTAATTCCCATGGGGCAACACAGCATCGCCTGGTTTTCCGGGGCGGCGTTATTGGCCATTCTGATTCTTCTGCGCGTCGGGGGTTGGTATAAGCGTAACCACGGGCACGGCGCGAAGTCGCGCATGGCACACGATGTCCAAATGCGGCTTTCGAATCGAAAGATCGCGTGGTCGATGGCGATCCTCATCGCGCTGGTCTTTTCGAAATACTTTTATCTTGCCAGCCTGGTTAGCTATTACACGTTCTACCTGATCGCCAAATTTCATCTCACGGTGCCGAACGCGCAATTTCACCTCTTCCTGTTTTTGGGCGCGGTCGCGGTAGGCACGATCGTCGGCGGCCCGGTGGGCGACCGGATCGGCCGCAAGTATGTGATTTGGGCTTCGATCCTCGGGGTACTGCCGTTCACGCTGGCGCTGCCCTATGCCAGCTTGTTTTGGACGGACATTCTGGTGGTCATCATCGGCCTGGTTCTGGCCTCCGCGTTCTCCGCGATTCTGGTGTATGCGCAAGATCTGGTTCCGGGCAAGGTCGGCACCATTTCAGGACTCTTCTTCGGCTTGGCTTTCGGGATGGGCGGCATCGGCGCGGCGCTCCTCGGGCAATTGGCAGACGCCACCAGCATCGAGTTTGTTTACCGGGTCTGTTCGTTTCTTCCCGTAATCGGCCTGTTGACGGCATTCCTGCCCAATCTCGAGCAGGAACGCCACGCCTAAGAATGCGTGAAGGAGTACTTCCTCACGACGCTCCCCAACTCGGGGTGAAACTTAGCCCACAGTTCTCGCGGTAGAATCTCCGAGGGGGTGAAATACATGAAGATCTTGAGATACCTGTTGCTCGCACTGACGGCGGTAGTGCTGATGGCGGCTCCGCAGGCTCCTAAAAAGGCGCCGGATAAGTCTGCGCCCGCTGCCGATGCCGCGAAAAGCGCATTAGTGGACATCAATTCCGCAAGTGAAGCGGACCTCAAAGCGCTTCCGGGAATTGGGGATGCCTATTCGGCGAAAATCATTGCCGGGCGGCCCTACCGCGCCAAGAATCAGCTGGACCAGAAGAAGATCGTCCCGCACGCGACTTACGAGAAGATCAAGGATATGATCATCGCCAAGCAGCCGCCGGCCGCGAAGAAGAAATAACGGCAATCGTACATTGGTATCCGCCGTGCCACTTAAACGTGCATGCAGTGGACACCGGGCGGGGATCGATCCGACGTAGAAGATAGACGGGGAGAAGGCGGAGGCGGCTTTAACTCCGGTGGATTCGGCGGACTCCATTTAGGAATCGGCGGAACGCTGGTGCTGGTGGCCCTCAGCTTTCTCTTCAAAACCAATCTCTTTTCCGTGCTGGACAACGGTGGCGCCTCTGCGCCCACGCACGCCGATCGGACATTATCGAACACAGACACCAATCCGGCGGAGGCGAAACAGACGGATTTTGTTGTTTTTGTATTGAACGATGTGCAGCACACTTGGGAACAGCTGCTCTCCCAGGCAGGCACACAATACCGTCACACGAAGTTGGTTCTGTTCACCGATCTGACTCATTCCGGCTGCGGCACCGCCCAATCAGAGACCGGTCCGTTCTACTGTCCACAGGATGAGAAAGTCTATATCGACCTGGGCTTCTTCCAGGAACTGCGCACTAAGTTTGGAGCGCCCGGCGAATTTGCGCAGGCGTATGTTCTGGCGCACGAAATCGGGCACCATGTGCAGAAACTGCTCGGCATCGAAGGCCAGTATCGGAGGCTCGCGCGCGGAAATCCCGGAGAGGCAAACCCGCTCTCGGTGAAATTGGAATTACAAGCCGATTGTTTCGCGGGCGTATGGGCGCATAGCACGGAACAACGCAAACTGATCGACGACGCGGACATCAATGCCGGTCTGCAAGCCGCCGCTTCGGTCGGCGACGACCGGCTGCAGCGCATGGCCACCGGCTACGTAGCGCCGGAAAGTTTCACGCACGGAAGTTCGGCGCAGCGCACCGAATGGTTCCGCCGCGGCTTGGAATCCGGGCAGCCTTCGACCTGCAACACCTTCGGCGCGCAGTAACATCGCGCGGGCCATCCGCGCTACCATCTGGAAAATGCGTTTGACATGTCTCCTTTTGGTAGCGGCGATAATTCCCATTTGTTCGGCTCAGGTGCCCACTCCCGAATCCGTGCTCGGGCATAAGCCAGGCGATGATTTCTACCTGGCCAATTATCAGGAATCCAGAGATTATTTCCGCAAGCTGGCCGCCGCCAGCGATCGCATCAAGCTGATCAGCGTCGGCAAGACCACCAGGGGACTCGATTGGGAGATCGCGATCATTTCTTCGCCCAAAAATCTCGCGGAGTTGGACCGGTATAAGTTGACGTCGCAGCGCCTGGCGCGCGGTCGCGGCCTGGATGACGAGGCAGCCCATAAACTGGCGCGCGAAGGCAAGGCGATCGTCCACATCGATGGCGGGCTGCATTCCACCGAAGTCGCGGGCGCGCAGCAATCCATCGCACTCGCCTACAAGCTGGTCTCCACCCAGGGCGATCCCGAAATCGATTCCATTCTGGACAACGTGATCCTGATGCTCTGGCCCACGCTGAACCCGGATGGCCAGCAGGAAGTCGTCTCCTGGTATCGCAAGAATGTAGGCACTCCGTACGAAGTCTCGCCGCTGCCCGACCTGTATCAGGAATACGTGGGCCACGATAACAATCGCGACGGCTACATGAACAACATGCTCGAATCGCGCGACGTCACCAAGACCGAGCTCGAGTGGGATCCGGTAGTGTTCTACTGCCATCACCAGACGGCGCCCTTCCCCACGCGCATTTTCATTCCGCCGTTTACCGAGCCCATCTCGAGCAATATCCATCCGCTGATGGCCCGTTGGTTAAACGTGTTGGGCATCGACATGGCAGCCTATCTGGATGGCCACGGCATGCCCGGCGCGGTTCATCGCGTGGGCTTCGACAACTGGTACCCGGGCTTCCTGGATTTCACCCACATCTTCCGGAATTCCATCGCGTTCTTCACCGAAACCGCGCTCTACTCCTACGCCACGCCGCACTTCTATACGGTCAACGATTTTCCGAGGGACCGGCAGCAACTGCGCAGCGAGATCTTCTATTCCAGCCCGTGGAAGGGCGGATGGTGGCGCTTGGGAGATGCCGTCCGCTACATGCTGGGCGCATCGATGTCGGTGCTCGACACGGCCGCCAAGCATCGCGAGACCCTGCTCTACAACCGCTATCAGGCCGCCCGCGATAACATCGCGCACTTCCAGCAGGAGCCGCCTTACGCCTACGTCATCCCGCAGGAACAGCGCGATCTTCCCGCCGCCGCGATCCTGGTGGACAAGCTGCTCACCAACGGTATCGAAGTCCACCAGGCCACCGGAAGCTTCGCCGCCAACAGCCGCGACTACAAAAACGCGTGGGTCGTCCTCATGGACCAGCCCTTCTCGCCCCTCGTCAAGGAACTCTTCGAAGCACAGCAGTGGCCCGACCTCCGCGCCACCCCGAACGGCCCGCCGCAGCGACCCTACGACGTGTCGGGCTGGACGCTCCCGTTGCAGATGGGCGTTGAAGTTGCAACCGTCGTACAGCCCGTCACCGCACAGCAGCGCGCGCTGTTAAAGCAACTCGACACCGCCCCGATCCCCGGAGGCGCCGTGCAAGGCACCGGAACCATCTTCAGCGTGAGCCGTAATTCCAACGCGAGTTTCAAGGTCATCAACCAAGCGCTGGCCGCCGGAGCGACCATCAGCTTTTCGAAGGCCGACGCCGCGATCACCGGACTCGACGCCGCGCGCGCCGGCGAACTCGCGCGCAAGAACGGCGTCAACCTGATCGCGGCCGCCAAAGCACCTGCTGACGCCATCGCCAACAAGCGGCCGCGTCTGGGACTCTTTCGCCCGTGGTCCGCTTCCATCGATGAAGGATGGACGCGCTGGATTCTCGAAGAGTACGGCTTCACGCCCGTCACACTGCGCAATGGCGATGTGCAGGCCGGCCATCTCCGCGAACGCTTCGACACCATCCTGATCGCCGACGCCTCCACGCGCGCGCTGATGGATGGCTTCGCGCCCGGCACCGTCCCCGGCGAATACGCCGGTGGACTCGGCGAGCCCGGCGCAGCGGCCCTGCGCGATTTCGTGCGCGAAGGCGGCACGCTCATCACTTTCAACGGCGCTACGCAGTTCGCCATCGATCAGTTCAAACTGCCCGTCACCAACATTCTCGCCGGCCTCACGCCCGATCAGTTCTATTGCTCGGGTTCGCTGCTGCGCGTAGAACTCCGCGACCCCGCGCACCCCGCCGTGCAGGGTCTCCCGCGCGAGCCCGTGGTGATGTTCGAGCGAGGTCCCGCGTTCGACACGAAGGCGGGATTTCGCGGCGCAGTGCTCGCCGCCTATTCTCGCGACCGCAATCCGCTGGAGAGCGGCTACATCCTGCATCCGGAGAGGATCCAGGGCAAATCCGCCGCCCTGGAGGTTTTCTTTGGCGAAGGGCGCGTGTACCTGATCGGCTTCCGTCCGCAATGGCGCGGCCAATCGCACGGGACTTACAAGTTCTTCTTCAATGCAATTTATGATTCGCCGGCCTCGGCCAAACCGAGCGCAGCGCCGCGAGCAGCAGGTGGCGCGGCGTCGCAGCCTGACGCAATACGTGCCCTGGCTGCCCGGGTGCGCACCGATCTAGGTGCGCTGCTCCTGCAGAATCGCGCCTTCTTCGCAGCCCGCGGGCAGGCGGCGGTGGACGAGCGAGCCAAGCTGAACGCAGCCGTAGACGCGTTCGAGAAAGAGCGCATTCAGGAAGTTCAGGACACCTCCGGCGCGCTCGACGAAGCCGGACGTAAGAAGGCAAGTGACCTGGTGCGCGCCATGCGCCGCGCGGCAGTGGACCTGCGAACCAAGGAAGTCGAGGCCGGCGTGGACGCCGACGCCCTTGCAGAAAAATACGGAATCGAATAAGCATATGAAACGCATCGCCACCCTCTTGATGTTCGCGGCCGCGCTGGTATCGGCGCAGCCCAAACCTGCAATCACTCCCGGCGGATTACGGCAAGTGGGAAACCATGGGCCAGACGGTGCTCTCGCCGGACGGCAAGTGGCTGGCCGCTCCCGTCAAACGCACCAACGGCACCGCGGAATTGCGCATCCATCCCACGGCGGGCGGCAAAGCCTTGATCGCGCAATCCGGCACCGATCCGGCTTTCTCCGCGAATTCGCGTTGGGCGGCATACGTTGTCGGGTACACGCGAAGCGGAAGAAGACAAGCTGAAGAAGGCGAAGAAGCCGGTGCAGTTGAAGCTCGGCATCCTGGATCTGACCACAGGCGCCGCAGTCACGATCGACGACGTCGCGACCTTCGCCTTCTCGGACCAGGAGGGATATCTGGCGTTCCGCCGCTATCCGCCGGTGAAGACGCCGCCCGTCGAAAACGCCGACCCCGCGGGCGCGCCGCTGACCCTCCGCGATCTCAAGACCGGCGTGGACACCACCTTCGGCAACGTCACGAGCTTCGCGTGGCAGGACAAGGGCACGCACCTGGCGATGACCATCGGCGTTGAGGGCCGCGAAGGCAACGCGGTGCAGGTGTACGACCCGTCGCGCGGCGAACTGAAGGTGCTGGATTCCGGTAACGCCGTGTTCACCGCCCTGGTTTGGCGCAAGGATTCCGCCGACCTGGCGGCATTGCGCTCTGTCAAGAACAAGGACTACGAAGGCGAAACCTACATACCGCTGGCGTGGAAAAACCTGGGAACGAAAACAGCCGGCGAAGTCGCCGCGCCCCAGCGAGTGGTGGCATCGCGCACACCGCAGTGGAGCGAGGATGGGCGTTCGCTCTTCATCGGCGTCGCCAATTGGGACCGCAAGATCGAAACCAAAAGTGAGGAAGAACCTTCCAACGTGGAAGTCTGGCATCCGCGCGACACGAATGTGATCTCCGAACAGAAGCTGCGCATCGCGCGCGATCGCGATCGCCACGTCGTGGCCGTATGGCACCTCGCCGAAAACAGAATCGTTCCGCTGGGCACGAACGTGAAGGAGACGATGCAATTGCCCCGCAGCGGTGCGCGCGCGGTGGCGCTGGACGACACCCCCTACGAATCCACCGGCATGTTCGGCCGCCACTTCACCGATGTGTACAAGGTGGACCTCGCTACCGGCAGCCGTGCCAAAGTGGCGACCAAGCTTTCGCCTCCGGTCTGGCCGAGCCCGGCGGACGCTACATTCTGAATTTCAAAGATGGCGAGTTCTGGATTTACGATCTGGAATCCGGCGACGCACGCAATGTGAGCAAGCCCGCGGGCGTTTCGTTCATCGATAAGGACGACGACCATCCCTCGCCGGTGCGCCCGTCATGGGGCGTCGCGGGTTGGACGAAGAATGACGCCAGCGTCATCGTCAATGGCGAATTCGATCTGTGGGAGCTCTTTCCCGATGGCTCGAAACCGAAGCGTTTGACCGATGGCGCGGGCGAACAGGTTCGCCATCGCTACGTGAATCCGGAAGCGCCGGTTACAGGCGGGCGCGGCGGACGCGGTGGCGGTGCGGCACAGGAGCCCATCGACCTCGCCAAGCCCGTCTACGTGAGCGTGAGCGGCATCTGGACCAAGAAGAATGGCTATGCGCTGTTGAGCGAGGGGAAGGTGGATCGCACCGTGTGGCTGGATCGCAATCTCAGCCGGCTGGCAAAATCCAAAGGCGCCGGCGTGTACGCATACGAAGCGGAGGATTTCGGCGCCGCGCCGAATATCTTCGTAGCCTCCGCCGACCTGCGCGACGCCAAACAGGTGACGGACACCAATCCTTTCGCCAAGGACTACGCATGGGGCAAGTCGCAGCTCGTGGAGTACAAGAGTCCGAAGGGCGAACGCCTGCAGGGCGCGCTGTTTTATCCCGCCAACTACGACCCCGCGAAAAAGTATCCGCTCATCGTTCACATCTACGAGCGCGAGAGCCAGTTTCTGCACCGCTATTTCCCGGTGTCGGAGCGCTCGCCCTACACCGAAGCCGTCTGGAGCGCGAACGGGTATTTTGTCCTGATGCCCGACATCGTGTTCCGCCCGCGCGACCCTGGCATGAGCGTGCTGGAGTGCGTGACCGCGGCGACGAAAAAGGTACTCGAGACCGGAATGATCGATTCCAAACGCGTCGGCCTCATCGGGCATTCGTGGGGCGGCTTCGGCACCAGTTTCGTCATGACCCAGACGGACCTCTTCACCGCGGGAGTTGCGGGCGGCCCGCTCACCGACCTGGTCTCCAGCTACGGTGAGATCTACTGGAATAGCGGAACGCCGGAAACCGATCACGCCGAAGTCGGGCAGGAGCGGCTCGAAGTTCCGCTATGGGAAGATCCCGCCGCCTACATGCGCAACTCGGCGGTATTCCACGTGAACAAGATGAAGGGCGCTCTGCTCTTGAGCGTGGGCGACAAGGATGGCGCCAGCGACTGGCATCAGGATATCGAAATGTACAACCTGGCGCGCCGCGCGGGCAAGCAGTGCATCATGCTGGTCTACCCCGGTGAGAACCATGCACTCGCGGTAAAGGCGAATCAGCAGGATTACCACCGCCGAATTCTGGAATGGTTCGATCACTACCTGAAGGATCAGGCGCCGAAGCCGTGGATCGATAAGGGCGTCACCGTGCTGGATCGCGAAAAGGAATTGAAGCGCGCAAAGAAGGACACAACGCCCAGCGCCCCCGCGCAGTAAACTCGGCGTCGGTCAGTCGCGGTATTCGTCAGATGCGGCGCGCAGGCGCAGTTCCGCGCGCCGGATTTTGCCGGAGACCGTCTTTGGCAGCTCCGCAAATTCGATTCGGCGAATCCTCTTGAAGGGCGAGAAGGTCTCTCGAATGAACGAGAACAAATTGCGCGCCATCTCATCCCCGGCGGCGTAGCCGGCCACCAGATTGATGTAGGCTTTGGGGACTGATCCGCGCACGGAATCTTCACACGGCACAACCGCCGCCTCCGCCACTGCGGGGTGGCGCAGCAGCAGACTCTCCAATTCGAAGGGACTGATCCGGTAGTCGGATGCCTTGAACACGTCGTCCGCGCGTCCCACGTAAGTCAGGTATCCCTCGGCATCCCGCGTGGCGATGTCGCCGGTGCGATACAGCGTTTCCTCCGAGGGCTGAACGGAGCCGGAATAACCCAGCATCAGGCCGACGGGCCGCGGCTCTAGTTCCATGCAGATCTCTCCGTCTTCCGCCAGTTCGATGCGATAACCAGGCATTGGCCGTCCCATCGATCCAGGCTTGAGCGGTTGGCCGGGCGAGTTACCCACCAGCGCCGTAGTCTCCGTCTGGCCGTAGCCGTCGCGAATCGTAATGTCCCAGGCGGCGCGCACCAGTTGGATGACTTCGGGATTGAGCGGTTCCCCGGCGCTTGCCGCTTCGCGCAGGCGCACATCGCAGGACGCGAGATCTTCCTGCACCAGCATGCGCCACACAGTGGGCGGCGCGCACAGCGTGGTCACCGGCTTCGACGCGAGAATGTTCAGAATTTCGGGCGCGCGGAAACGCGCGTAGTTGTACACGAATACCGTGGCACCCGCGTTCCACGGCGCGAAGAAACAGCTCCACGCGTGTTTGGCCCACCCCGGGGAACTGATATTCCAGTGCACGTCGCCAGGCCTCAATCCAAGCCAGTACATCGTGGAGAGATGCCCCACCGGATAGCTCTCGTGCGAGTGCTCCACCAGCTTGGGCTGCGCCGTGGTGCCCGAGGTGAAATAGAGCAGCAGCAGATCGGAAGCCAGCGTGGCGCCGTCAGGTTCGAAGATCGGCGATTCGGCATCGACGCTGTCGAGCGCAATCCGCGCGAAATCGCCGGCGATATCCGCAAAGCGTCCCGCGTTGTCTCCCGCGATCACCCATCGAACCCTGCCGCGAGCCAGGCGATCGAGCAGATCGTCTGCCGCGAGCAGCGCGGTAGCCGGAATCACCACGGCGCCCAGTTTGAACGCGCCGAGCAGCGTCTCCCACAGCGCGACTTCATTTCCCAACATCACCAGGATGCGGTCGCCGCGCCGCACTCCCCGCCGGCGCATCAGATTGGCGACGCGATTGGACCGGGCCGAAAGTTCGCCGAAGGTCAGCCGGATTTCCGAACCGTCCTCTTCGACGATCCAGAGCGCAAGCTGCCCTGCCGGCAGGTGATCGAAATAGTCCAGCGCCCAGTTCCAGTGAGTCAGGCGTGGAAAGGCGAAGTCACGGTACGCGGTGGCGTAGTCCGTGCGATGTTCGAGCAGAAAATTTCGTGCTTCCAGAAACTCCGACATGCTATACGGGCTGACGGGTCTGCCATTTCCCGCGCGTGAAATCGGGAAATTTCTGCGGAGCGCTGCCGTGCGCCACGCTAGCCTCGCTCATAGGGCCAGGGGCGCTCCATGCAGCCGCATCGTACACGTCGATGTCCGGCGCCGCCCCCTCCTTCATGCATTGGATCAGCCGGTAAGCCATGACGAAATCCATCCCGCCGTGTCCGCCGATTTCCTTGGCGAGATCGCCGACCTGCTTCCACAAGGGATGCTCGTACTTTTCCTTGTAGGGTTCGAGCGTTTCGAACTCCTCGCTCTTGGCGCCGTCCAAATAAATGCGCGGCGGATAGTCCCGGAAAATGCCCTTCGTACCGGCGATCAAATTGATTCGGTCGTAGGGCTGCGGGCTGCTGACGTTGTGCTCCAACTCGATCACGCGCCCCTTCACCGTGCGGATCAGGCTGACGTTGAAATCGCCTTCCTTGTAGACTTCCTTCTGGCGCGGATCGCTCGCGGCGAGCTTATCCTTGCGGTACTGCTGAAGCCCACCGGAAATCGAGCTCATGGAAACCAGCGTGTCGAAGCGGTCGCCGCGGTTGACATCCATATAGTGCGCCACGGGGCCGAGACCGTGCGTCGGATAAAGGTTGCCGTCGCGATTGAGATGCTCGAAGCGCCGCCACTCGCCTTCGCCATCGGCGGAGAAGAGAATGCTGCGCAGGTCGTGATTGTAGGCCGCGCCGCCATGTTGGAGATCGCCGAACAATCCGGCGCGCACCATATTCAACACCATCATTTCGTTGTAGCCGTACCAGCAATTCTCTAGCTGGATGCAGTGGCGCTGCGTGGCTTCGCTCGTGTTGACCAGTTCCCAGCATTCCTCGATGGTGCGGGCCGCGGGCACTTCCACGGCGACGTGTTTCCCCTGCTTCATCCCCGCGACGGCCATCTGGGTGTGCCAGACCCACGGAGTCGCAATCACCACCAGATCCACGTCGTCGCGCTTCACTAGATTTTCAAATGCGTGATCGTCGGAATGGAACAGTGCGATGGGTTGACCGGCCTTGCCTGCCTTGTCGAGCCGTGCCTGTTGCTTGAGAACTTTGTCCTTCACCGTGTCGCAAAGGGCGGTGATCTGCACTCCCTCCACGGCGGCGAAATTGTCGATCAGCGAGCCGCCGCGGCCGCCCGTGCCGATCACGCCGATCCGCACGGTCGATTTCGGTTTAAAATGCACGTCGGCCATGCTCTTCAGCGAGCTTTGCGAACGTGCCATGCCGGCGCCGATCGATGCCAGCGATGCCAGTTTCAATAAATCACGCCTTGAGGGGTTTGCCATTTCGTGTTCCTACTTCCAAAGCCTCTTGACCACTTGAATTACAATCGAGCCGCTCACCACAAAAATACCGCCGAGGATCAGTGCATAGTTAGTTCGGCCGTAGAGGAAATTGCCAACTGTGAACAAGGCCGACCAGATCATGGTAACGCCCATAACCCATCCCAGGAGGGCCATCGGATAGTTATCGCCTTCCACCACCGGCGCGCTCGATTCCGATTGAACGCGGCGCCAGCCCGGGCCGAACGGACGCACCTTTTCGTAGAAGCCGATCAGCACCGCTTCGTCAGTCTGCGGCGCGAGGTACGCAGTCACGATCCAACTGACGGTCGTGATCGCCACACCGATGATCAACTGCTGCGAGAACCCGAAGACCACGCCGTTCTTGGCGAGGATCAGGAAGCTAAGCGCGATCGCGAAAGAGCTGATCATCGCCACAATTTCACACCACGCATTGATGCGCCACCAGAACCAGCGCAGAATGTAAAGCAGTCCCGTGCCGGCGCCCACTGCCAGCAGCAGATTGAAGCTGTCCTTCGCGGTATCCAGTGCGAAGACCATCGCCGATGACAGGACGAACAGCAGCACCGTCGCGAATCGCCCGGCCGCCACGTAGTGTTTCTCAGTGGCATCACGGGTGATAAAGCGGCGGTAAAAATCGTGGACGAGATACGAGGCGCCCCAATTCAGATGCGTCAGGATGGTCGATGAGTTGGCCGCGATCAGGCCCCCCAGCATCAGGCCGATCCAACCCACCGGAAGAAAGCGGAGCATCGCGGGGTAGGCGATATCGTGACCCAGCAGTTTGGGGTCGAGATTCGGAAACGCCTTCTGAATATCAGAGAGCTCCGGGTACACAATCAGCGAACAAAGGCCAACCAGAATCCACGGCCAGGGTCGCAGCACATAGTGGGCAACGTTGAAAAAGAGCGTCCCGCCGAGTGCGTCCTTTTCCGATTTGGAGGCCAGCATGCGCTGCGCGATGTAGCTGCCGCCGCCGGGTTCGGCGCCCGGATACCAGACGCTCCACCATTGCACTGCTAGCGGAATGATGAAGATCGCCACCGCCAGATCCCAGTTATTCGTGAAGTCCGGCAACAGGCTGAGATAATTCAAGCCCCCCGGACCGCGCACGTGGGAGAGCTTATCCACCATCCCCGAAAGTCCGCCCACCTGCGGCAGGGTCACCGCGAAATATGCCGCCGCGATCACCGCGGACATCTTGATGAAGAACTGGATCATGTCGATCACGAGCACCCCCCACAACCCCGAGTGCGTCGCGAAGATGACGTTGAGCAGTCCCACGGCAAGTAGAGTTTCCCAGCGCGGCAGGCCGAAGAGGATGGCGGCGATCTTGCACGCCGCCAGGTTCACGGTCGCCATGATGATGCAGTTGAAGAAGAGCCCCAGGTAGATGGCGCGGAATCCGCGAACCGCGCCCGCAGCTTTGCCTGAGTAGCGCAGTTCGTAAAATTCCAGATCGGTGAGCACGCCGGAGCGGCGCCATAGCCGGGCAAAAAAGAATACCGTCGAGACGCCGGTCAGGGTGAACGCCCACCATTGCCAGTTGCCGGCCACGCCCTGCGTGCGCACGAAATTGGCCACCAGATTCGGAGTGTCGCTGGAAAATGTAGTGGCAACCATGGAAATCCCGGCCAGCCACCAGGGTACGGATCGGCCTGAGGCGAAGAACTCCGCCGTACTTTTGCCGGAGCGCTTTCCAAAGAACAGCGCTGGCACGAAGCAGACCGCAACGGATAGGAACGCGATGATCCAGTCGAGCGTGTGAAGCTGCATATAGGAACTATGAGTTTACAGCGCCTCGCCCCGGTTCGGCTTCAATAATATGAGTTCCGGCTCCGGAATAGAAGCGTTCGATCAGTCCTTCGCGTACCTGCTCCAGCTTGTTACGGGCACAGAACACCACCGCGCACCCGCCAAATCCGGCGCCCGTGAGGCGCGCTCCCGTGGCTCCCGATGCCATTGCGGCCTCCACTAACAGATCGAGCGCCGGGCAACTGACGCGCAGCCGGTCGCGCAAACTCGCGTGCCCCTCCAGCAGAATGCGGCCGAACCGCGCGGGCTGATTTTCGCGCAGTGCTTCCACCGCTTGCCGCACTCGCTCGGCCTCCGTGACCACGTGCAGGAACGTATCGCGCATCAAGGGCTCGAGCGGCTCGGCCAGCCGCGCAAGCTCATCCTGGCTTCGACTCTCCAAAGCGGCGGTGTAGGATGTGAATCCGACTGCCTGCAGTGCGGCCGCGCCGGCACTACGCACCGCGTTATAGCGCTCGCGAACGGCGCCCGATTTCTCCGCGGTATGCAAGCTATGCGCCACCAGAAACGCCCAGCCCTCTGGAATCGGGATGTGATGCACCGCAAGCGGCGTGAACTCGATCAGCGAGGCGCACCCTGCGCGCGACGCCAGCGACGCCGCGTGATCCATGCCGCCGCCGCGAGTGCCGACGAACTGCTCCCCATCCGGCAGAATCTCCATCAGTTCTTCAAAGGTGGCCTCTCGTTGGTTTGCCCGCAGCAGAGCCAGCGTGAAAGCCACAATCAGGGCCGATGACGAAGAGAGCCCCGCGGCCGGCGGCAGGTCGGATTCGATGGCGGCGTCGATGCCGTTGAGTACGCCCCACTTGCCGCTGACGGCTTGGGCGGCGGCGCGCAGGTAATTCTCCCAGTCGCCGCGCGCAACCGGCGTGAGAGCGGGCGTCCACTCAAACTCGCGCCCGCCGTAATCTTCACTCACGGCCTGGATTCGGCGATCGTCGCGCACTTGAAACTGCACGCGAATGGAACGGCGTAGCGCCATGGGAAGTACCGGCAGCCCGTGATAATCGACATGCTCGCCGATCAGATTGACGCGCCCGGGGGCAGAGATCATTGCCCCATAATAACTGGGTGCCCAAAAAGCCTTGTACCAGAGAGGATGCGGCGCGAGTTTAGCTGGTTTCGGTGCTGGTGTTGCGTTCCGAATTTATTCGTCGCGCAAAGTAATCGCCGGATCGACCCGCGAAGCGCGCCACGCCGGGATGGCCGCGGCAGCAAGCGCGACTGCCGCCAGCAGGCCCGCCGTGACGCCGAAGGTGGCAGGGTCTAGCGGTTGGACCCCATACAGCAAGCCGCGCAAGGCTGCGCGCCAGGATGGCGGCGCCCGCTAATCCGCCGGCCACTCCGATTCCCGCAATTCTTAAACCGCGCGTGAGCACCAGCGAAAGCACGTCGGCGATCTGCGCCCCGAGCGCCATCCGGATTCCGAATTCGCGTCTCCGCTGGCTCACCGAAAATGCCAGTACCCCAAAGACTCCGGCCGCCGAAAGTAGCAGGGCGAGCAGCGCAAACCCGCCCAGCAATTGCGCCCGGAATCTCGGACGCGCCACCGCCGCCGCCGCGATCTCATCCATGGTGCGGATATGACTCACCGCCAGCTCCTTGTCGATTTTCGCGATGGCGGATTTCACCGCCGCCGTGAGCGCCAGCGGCTCGCCCGCCGCGCGTACCGCGATACTGGCGGAGAACCAGGGATTCTGCGTGATGGGAACATAGATCTCCACTGTGTTCTCCGCTTCGCCCGGACTTTCGATTTTCACCTGCCCCACCACGCCGACAATCTCGCGATCGATCATCCGCGGACCGGGCATCTCCATCGCCGATACCTGGATATGCGCGCCGATTGGCGATCGTCCGTTGAAATATCGCCGGACCATTTCCTGGTTCACGATGGCAACCTGCGGAGCGCGCGCATCGTCGCGCTCCTGAAACATCCTTCCCGACCCCAGCGGAATCCCCAGCACTTCAAAGTAGCGCGCACCTACGATCTGATAGTGCGCGGAACCGCCGCGCGCGCCGTCACTCCCGCCAACCACCTGGAAGCCCTGGCCGATATCGAAACCGGTCAGCGGCAGGCTGCCGCCGAACGCCGCGGCGCGCACTCCCGGCACGCGTTCCAGCTCGCGCTGCGCCGCCTGGTAGAACGTAAGCGCGAGCGCCGGGTTCGGATAGCTGGTGAGCGGCAGAATTACGCTCGCCGTGAGCACGTGGTCAGCGTGATAACCGGCATCGACCTGGCTCAGCCGGTCCAGCGTTCGCAGGAAAAGCCCGGCGCCCGTCACCACGATTACCGCGATCGCAATTTGCGCCGTCGCGACGGAATTCAACAGGCGCGCGTTGCCGCCGCTCACCGCCCGTCCCGAAGCGCGCAATCCTGCCGCCAGTGTCCCTCGTGTAACCTGCCACGCCGGCGCAAGTCCGAATACAACGCCGCATCCGAGAGTGGCCAGAACCGTAAATCCGAGGATCCGCGTATCCAGCGACAATACGATTCCCGCGGGCAGCGCATCCGGCGGCATCACCCGCGGCGCCACGCGGATCAGCGTCCATGCGAGCGCCAGGCCAAGCACGCCGCCGAGCGCTGCCAGCGTCAGGCTCTCGACGAACAGTTGCCGCGCCAGTTGCGCCCGGCTCGCCCCCAGCGAACCCGCACCCGCATTTCCCGTGCGCGGGCAGACCCGCGCGCCAGCATCAGGTTCGCCACATTCGCGCACGCCATCAACATGACGAACGCCACCACCGCGCCCAGCACCAGGGAGGTGCTCCGGAGTTCGTCCCCGATCAACGCTCGATGCAGCGGCTGAATCGCGATGCCCCAGTTCCGGTTGGTCTCCGGCGAAATCCGCGCAATGCCGGCCCCGATTGCGTCCATCGCGGCCTGCGCCTGGGAAAGCGAAACTCCGGGCTTGAGCCTCCCGATCACCTGCAGATAATGCATCCGCCGCTGCTCGGGGCTTCGCTTGGGTACATAGAGCGTCCACAGCTCGCTGGGGTAGAAAATCTGGAAGCCGGCGGGCGCCACGCCTAGCAGCGTGAACGGTTTTCCATCCAGCTCGATGCTCCGTCCCACTATCGCGGAGTCCCCGTGGAAGCGGTTGCGCCAGAGCCGTTCGCTGATCACCACCGCGTCCGGGTGAGCCGCGTCGTCGGCGCGAAACGTGCGGCCCGCCACCGGTTGCACGCCTAGCAGCGTGAAGAATTCGCTGGTGACCGCCTGGCCGGGAATCCGCTCCGCGCCGCCCGGCCCGCTTACCGTCCGGGAGCCTCCGCTGATCGCGGCGGTGGACGCAAACACGCTATTTTGATCGTGCCAGTCCAGGAAATTAAGCGGCGACACTCGGTTGTTGACGCGGCTGGGCGGCTGTTCCCAAAGCACAACAATCTCTTCCGGATGGTGGTACGGCAGTGGCCGCAGCAAGGCCGCGTCCACCACGCTGAAGATCGCCGAGTTCGCACCGATGCCCAGTGCCAGCACGATCACCGACGGCCAGCGTAAATCCCGGAGCGCGGCGAAGGACACGTACCGCATAGCGGAGTTCCTGCATCGACCGTTGGACGGTTGGTGCCGGCGCAGGTTAGGCTGGAAAGTTGATTTCGCGGATTCATACGTACGCCGGTCTGCTGACCCTCGCCAACCTGCTGCTCTACGCGTTAGTCGGAATCGCAGCGCTGTTCGATTCCCGTTCCATCCCCGTGCCCCAGGTCTGGGAACAGCCGTTCGCCTCGCACCCAAACGAAAACGATCGCCAGACCGCGGAGCGCGTAGTAACCCTGCTGGGACTTTCCCTCGCAACCCCGGTGCACGATTTCAATCTCCGCCGCGACCCGCAACACCGCCTGCTGCTCGATTTCTATCACGCCAACGGGCGCCATAAGGTCACCGTGCTCGAAGGCCGCCTCCATGTCGAGCGCACCCGCGCCAGCCTCTGGAAATACCTGTCCACCCTCCACGTGACCACCGCGGCCTTTCACAGCGGCGATCCCCGAATGCAACTCTGGGCGTGGTGGAACGAATTCGCGATGTGGTGCCTGCTGGCCATGACGGCATCCGGCGTTTGGATATGGCTCGGCCGCCGCGGCGGCAAAGGCTTCTGGCGCAGAGTCCACCGCTACCTGGCCTTCTCCTCGCTCGCGCTCCTGGCCATCTATGAGCTCAGCGCCGTGCACATGGCGCATCGCACCTGGACCAAGGCCGGCGCATGGCTGGATCGCGTCCATCGCATGCGCGGCGTGAGCTTTGCGCCAGTCCTGGGCGTCGGCCTGCTCGCGCTCGCGGCTACCGGCATCTATCTCTGGTGGACGCTGCGGCGCGACCGCCGCGCCGGCACCATTCTCCTCGCGTGCGGATGCGCCATCGCCGGCCTGCTCGCGATCTGGATGCGAATCGGATGATGAGCCTGCGGTAGAGTATCGGAATGCATCGCCAATCAGTCTGCCTGCTGGCCCTCGCCGCGTGCGCCCAGACTCCGCCCAAACCCGCTCCGCCCAAGCCCTACGAGTATTACCTCACTGGCAATGCCGCCGACGTCCAGCCTGCAACGCAGCCGGGCTTCGTCCTCATGGGCGGCGGCAAGGATGTCGATGCCGCCTTCCGCTGGATGCTGCGCAAAGCCGGGGGCGGCGACGTCGTGGTGCTGCGCGCGTCCGGAGGCGACGGCTACAACCAGTACATCCACGACATGGGCGCGGATAGCGTCGAGTCCCTTGTGGTGAAGACGCCGGAGGCGGCGCGCGACGCGTTTGTCCTCGAAAAAATCCGCCACGCCGAGGCGCTGTGGATCGCCGGCGGCGACCAGTGGAATTACGTCAGCGTGTGGGGCGCATCGCCGGTGCGGGCAGAGATCCAGGCG
The DNA here is from genome assembly GCA_963811575.1 of uncultured Solibacteraceae bacterium. Taxonomy (GTDB): domain Bacteria; phylum Acidobacteriota; class Terriglobia; order Bryobacterales; family Bryobacteraceae; genus Solibacter. Next base: position 286,210 of record CAWERY010000002.1, read on the forward strand.
CTCATCGATCGCGGCGTGCCGGTGGGCGGAACCAGCGCGGGCCTCGCCGTCCTCGGGCAATTCGTCTTCACCGCGGAGCACGATAGCGTGACCTCCGCCCAAGCGCTGGCAGACCCCTTTGATGAGCGCGTGAAGCTCGGCGAAGACTTCGTCAGGATCCCGGCCCTTCGCGGCGTCATCACCGACACTCACTTCGTGAAGCGCGACCGCTTGGGAAGGCTGCTCACCTTCCTCGCGCGAATCCTCGCCGATGGCAAGGCGACAGACGCGCGCGCAATCGCCGTGGACGAACGCACCGCCGCGCTGGTGGAATCGAACGGAGCCGCAACCATCGACGGCGAAGGGCCGGTCTATTTTCTACAGGCGGCCGCCAAACCCGAAATCTGCCGGCCCGGCAAACCCTTGACGTTCGCAGGCGTCAACGTGTATCGCGTCAGGAACGGCGGCAGCTTCGATTTGAAAACATGGACCGGCCGCGGCGGAGCGGCCTACCAGCTCTCCGTGCGGGATGGCGTGATCACTTCCACCCAGCCCGGCGGCGCAATCTACTAATCTCTATTCGTATCGCAAGGCAATGATCGGGTCGATCTTCGTGGCGCGCCGCGCAGGCACATAGATCGCGATCGAAGCCGCGGCGAGCAGCGCAACCGTAATCGATACGAACGTCGTCGGGTCATTGGCGGTCACGCCGAAGATCAGCGATGCCATCAGCCGCGCAAAGGCCCAGGCGAGCGGCAGCCCCACCAGCAGGCCGGCCAGAATGGTAGTCATCCCGCGGCGGAAAACCATACGCAGGACACTCTGCCTCTCCGCCCCCAGCGCCATGCGCAGTCCGATGTCGTGCGTCTGTTCCGAAACCATGTACGCCATCACGCCGTAAACTCCCACCGCGGAAAGACACAGCGCCAGCATGCCGAATATCCCCATCAGCACCGCCATGTAATTCAAGCCGATCGCCCGGTTGAAAATCTGGCGTTCCATTGTGCGCATGTCCGTGATCGGCTCCTCGCGATCCACCGCATGCACCGCCGCCGTTACCGCCGGAGCGATCGATAACGGATCGTGCGCCGTGCGCACACCGATATCCATGTAAAGCTGTGGACTCTGCGGCAGCGGGATATAGACGGTGCGCCGCGGTTCGCGGTCGTAGGGATTGTGCATGATGTCCCCCACCACGCCGACAATCGTAACCCAGGGATTCTTGGAATCCGTCCCGCCAAAGCGAATCCGCTTGCCGATGGGCGATTCATTCTTCCACCAGCGCTGCACCATGCGATTGCTGATCAACGCGACCTTCGGCGCATCGGGGCCATCGCCGGCAGTCAGGAAGCGGCCCGCCACCAGGGGCAGCCGCACCACGTCGAAGTATTCGGGCGTCGCCACCTGATACATGCCGCTCGGAAGCTGGCCAGGCTCTACCGCGCGCCCTTCGATCGTGAAGGAGCGCCCGTCCGAATGGTCGCTATACGGCAGCGCGCTCACCGCCGCCGCGGAGCTCACTCCCGGAATTTCACGAATCCGGTCGAGCACGTCGCGGTAAAACGCGGCGCGCTGGTACGGCTCGTGATATTTGTTGTCCGTAATCGCCAGCCGCAGGGTCAACAACGTCGCCGGGTCCAGCTTCTGTCCGTAGCCTACCAGCGTGCGGAAGCCGCGAACCATGAGTCCCGCCCCCACCAGCAGCACTACCGCCAGCGCGACCTCGGCGCCCACCAGGATGTTGCGCAGGCGGTGATGCGATCCGCCGGAGGAGGATCCGCGCCCGCCGTCCTTCAGCGCCTTCGTCAGGTTGGGCCGCGAACACTGCCACGCCGGCGCAAGTCCGGCCAGGATGCCGCTCGCCACCGCGGCGCCAAGCGCGAAAGCCAGCGTGCGGAAATCCAGGCTGATGTCCTTCCAGCCCAGAATGTACCGTTGGATCTCCGGCGGCATGCCGCCCTTCATCATGCCGACCCCCCAGCGCGCGATCAGCAGCCCGAGCACGGCCCCGGCCAGCGAAAGCAGCACGCTCTCCGTAACCAGTTGCGCGATCACGCGCCACCGCGAGGCGCCCAGCGCCGTTCGCACCGCAACTTCGCGCAGCCGCCCCGTGGCGCGCGCGAATTGCAGATTGGCAACATTCGCACAAGCGATCAGCAGCACGAACATCACGCTGCCCAGCAGCATCATGGAGTACTGTTGAGTTTCATAATCCAACAGGAATCGGGGCGCCGGCCACACCATCATGCGGCGCCCCTTGTTGGTTTCCGGATACGTTTTCTCCAGGCGTGCGGCAATGCCGTCGATCTCGCTTGCGGCCTGCGCCACCGTGCGACCCGCGCGCAGCCGCGCCACGCATTGCAGCGAATTGCTGCGCCGCGAAGTCGCCTGCGCCGCCGTCAGCGCCATCGGCGTCCACAACTCCGTCGCCATCGGAAAATCGTAACTCGAGGGCATGACGCCGGTCACCAGAAAGTTCTGGTCGTCCAGCCGGATCGTCTTGCCGGCAATCGCCGGGTCTGCCGCAAAGCGGCGCTTCCACAGCCGGTCGCTCAGAATCACCTCGCGCTCGCGGCCCGGTTGATCTTCCCCCGCCTGAAAGGCGCGTCCGATCACGGGCTGCACGCCGATTGTGTCGAAGAAGTTCGCGGTCACCAGAGTTTGAATCACGCGCTCCGGCTCTCCCGCCGCGCCCACGATGTTCGCGCTCCCCCCTTGCCAGCTAGCCAGTCCCTCAATCGAGGTCGCTTCCCGGCGAATGTCGCTGACGTCCGCGGGCGCGGAACTATTCCATTGGTTGGCGTCTTCGTTGTCGCGCTGCAATACCATCACCAGGCTCTCCAGCCGTGGCAGCGCAATCGGCTTCCAAAGCAGAGCGTCGCAGACGCTGAAAATGGCCGTGGTCGCCCCGATCCCGAGCCCCAGCGTCAGGATCGCGATCACGGTAAATCCCGGAGCCTTGCGCAGCATGCGCTCGCCGTATCGAATGTCCTGCCACAAACTCATGGAGTGTCCTCAAACCGAATACGCAGAATCAGGTACTTGAGTTCGCACTATCTTTCACCCATGTCTAATCTCTTACAATAGGGCGTTGACTTACAAGATCATTGACCGCTACGCGGGATGCCCCCTCGTCGTCATTCCGCTCAGCTTCGCCTTTTCGCTGCTATTCCTCCTCTTCGGCCCGTACGTAAACTACGCCACGGCAGGCTTTATCGATCCGTGGATCTACACCGGGTATTTCACGAACTTCGCGTATATTCATCGCTTCCACGCCAACACCTATTACTTCTCGAGACTCCCCTGGACTCTCCCTGGCCTCCTCTTTTTTCAACTCGCTACGCCGCAGGTTGCCAGCATTCTGCTGAATATGTGCCTGATGGCTGTCAGCGTGATTTCGCTCTATTACGCCATCCGCTGGCATTATGGAACCGCGCCCGCGCTAGTTACCTCATTCGCGCTCTTGACCAGCCCCTTCCTCATCAGCGCCGTCGCGTGGGATTACCCCGACGGACCCGCCATCGCGTATGGCTTCGTGGCGGCGGCATTCGCGGTGCGTCCCGGCGGATCGCGTTGGGTGAACACCGTGCTGATGGCCGTTTTCCTGGCGCTCTCGGGCTTCACCAACATGTCGGGCGCGCCCATGATTTTGTCGATCCTCGTGTTCCCCCTATGGCGGCAGCGCCGTTCCGCCAGGGAACTGGCAAGGGAAGCCGCACTCATTCTCGCGGGCGTCGCCGCCGCCACCCTGGCGCTCCTGCCGGTGAGTAAGGGCCTGTTGGGTTACTGGCCGTTCTTCATGAAGCAGATCGAACTTGCCCGTTATGAAATGGGTACACCGGGCCTGCTGAACCAAATGTGGGGTTCGGGGAACGAATTCCTGCTCACCGCCTACCGCTTGTTCCCACCCGCGTTTCTGCTGCTCTTCGGCCTCGCCGTCCTGTTCCTCGCCAACAAGCGCATGCCCGTCGCGGCGCCCGCCTGGTCCGCGCTCCTGGTCTGCTGCCTGCTCTACTGCTTTCAGGAGTTTGTGCTGCACGGGATCGCCCTGCGCGTGCCCTACCACAGCGTCTATATGGTGGTTCCGCTCTTCCTCTTCGCCGGATTCGTGCTCGGCGAACTCTGGCGATGCGAGTTCGAAACGCGCGAGTGGATTCCCCTCGCCGCCGTCGCCCTCTTCGTCGTTGCGATCCCCTTCCTCGCCGATTCCTGGCGCGCCGAACTGCAAACTCCGCACCTGTGGGGCAATATGTCGGTGGCGGGCGCCGCAGCCTTGCTGCTCCTGGCGGGTTGGCGCTCCGCGCCCGCAATCTTCCGCATCCCGCTCGCCCTCCTCCTTGCGTCGCTCCTCTATGCCGGCCCCGCCCGGCAGCTCAATTATCTCGCCTCCATGCAGCCCAACAATCGCTCGGATTTCGAGGCGTTGATGAACCTCCAGTCCGTTCTAAAATCCGCCCAACCCGCCGAGCGCGAAGTCCTGTTCTGGGTCGACAAAGACGAATTTCACGCCAATCTCTTCATTTCGGCACAATCGATGTGGACTGCCGGACAAGCCGATTTCGCCGGCTTCCTCTCCACCGTCTCGCGCGAAGAGCTCCGGAATCGCCTCGAAACCAGCCCCACCCTGATCCACCTTACGGACCATCCCGAGAAAATCGCCGCCCGCCTGAAAATGCTGGATTCGCGCGGCGTGCATTACGAAAACCATCGCCAGTGGCCGATCCGCGCCGGCCAATCGCAGTTTTACGCGGCGGCCGAAGACCTCACGGATATCTTCTCCATACGGTAGCCGCCTCGCAACGCGCGGAGTACCCTTCCGCCGCGCTTTGTCAATGCGCGGTCTGTACAATAGAGGGTGCTCATGCCTAGCGTTCGAACTTTGCCAAAACAGCGGATAGCCCTGGTCATCGGGTTCATCTTTTTGGTGGCGATGCTCAGTTCCCAACCCGCTCCTCGCGAGCAGGTCGGCCCCCTGCCCGGCGGCTCCTTTCTCTTGAGCAGCGGCTGGCGCGTGGACCCGGTCGGCCGCCAGGTGCCGCTCGATACCTTTCCCATGTCTTCGGCGTTGTCGCCGGATGGCAAGTATCTCCTGGTGCTGAACGGCGGCTATAAACCGCCCTCCGTGAGCGTCATTGAGACCGCTACCGGAAATGTCACGGGTAACGTTCACGTTGCCGATGGCTGGCTGGGACTCGCGTTTTCGCCGAAGGGCGACCTGGTCTATGTCGGCGGAGGTTCGCAGGCTTCCATCTTCGAATTCGCCTTTTCTGAGGGCAAACTGACCCCCGTCCGCACCTTCCCGCTGGTTCCGCCTGCCCAACGCGCCGACGCGGATTTCATCGGCGATGTAGCCCTCTCTCCCGATGGACGCCTGATCTATGCGGCGAGCCTCTACCGCGACACCGTCCTGGTCGTCAATCCGCAATCCGGCATGGTGATCGCGCAATACAAAACCGGCCGGCGCCCGTACCGCATCCTGTTTCATCCCGATGGCAAGAGCTTTTTCGTGACCCACTGGGCCGATGGCACGCTGGGCCAGTATGATGCCGCGGGCGGAGCCTTGATGGGCCCGCCGACCCGCGTCGGCGCACATGCCAGCGATATGGTGTGGCGCAACGGCGCCGCCGAGACCGCGGATGGCGAACCGCCTGCCTACACGTCGCGCATTTTTGTCGCTGCCGCCAGTACCAACAACGTGGTCGCCGTGGGCGTGAGCTCCGGCAAGGAACTGAGCGTCGCCGAAAGCATCAATGTGGCCATGACCCCGCGCCAACCGCTCGGCATGACCCCCTCCGCGCTCGGCCTCAGCGCGGATGGCAAACGCCTCTTCGTCGCCTGCTCCGACGCCAACGCCGCGGCCGTGATCGATGTCTCCGAAGGCCGTAGCCGCGTGGAAGGCTTCATCCCCACCGGCTGGTATCCCACCGCCGTTCGCGCCCTGCCCAATGGCACCCTCGTTTTGCTGAACGGCAAGGGCCTGCGCTCCTACCCGAACGCCGAAAATGGGCCGAATCCCTCCAAGCGCCCCAATCCCGTGCACGCCGGCGAACCCTCGCCGCCTGCCGTGCAGTTCGTCGGCCGCATCCAGACCGGCACCGCCTCGTGGATCGAACCCTTCACGCCCGAGCAACTCACCGCCTGGACGGCCCGCACGCTCGCCAACGCCGCCTATAACGATTCCAAACTCGACCTCCCCAATCCCCTGCCGAAAATTGAACACGTGATCTACATCGTCAAGGAAAATCGCACCTATGATCAGGTGCTCGGCGATATGAAGGAAGGCAACGGCGACGCTTCCCTCGTCCTCTTCGGCGAACACGTCACTCCCAATCTCCACAAGCTCGCGCGCGAATTCGTGCTGCTCGACAATTTTTACGTGAACAGCGATGTCAGCGCAGACGGGCACAACTGGTCTACCGCCGCCATCGCCCCGGATTACGTGCAGAAAATGTGGCCCAACAAATACGCCAACCGCCGTAAGACCTTCGATTTCGAAGAGCAGGATCCCCTTTCCCTGCCCCCGGCCGGCTACATCTGGACCAACGCCAACGCGGCCGGCGTCACCGTGCGCAACTTCGGCTACATGGTCAACAATAAGCCCGGCGCCAAATTGGGCGAGCCGCAGATTACCGGCGTCCGCGATTCGGTGCTGTCCAAGGTCACCAACCCGATGTATCGCGGTTTCGATCTCGAGTATCCCGACGTGGAACGCGTCAAAGTCTTCCTCAGCGAACTCGCCGAAGACGAGAAGACCGGCAACATGGCGCGCCTCACCGTGATGCGCCTGGGCAACGATCACACCTCCGGCACCGCCGCCGGCAAGATCGCTCCGCTCTCCGCCGCCGCCGATAACGATTACGCCGTCGGCATGCTCGTCGAAGGCGTTTCCAAATCGAAATTCTGGAACAGTACCGTCATCATGATCGTGGAGGACGATGCGCAGAATGGTCCGGATCACGTCGATTCGCACCGCTCCCCCGCGTTCGTCATCTCCTCCTGGACCAAGCGCCACGCCGTCGATGGCACCATGTACAACACCACCTCGATGCTGCGCACCATGGAGTTCCTGCTCGGCCTCCGCCCCATGACCCACTTCGATGCCGGCGCCCGCCCCATGTCCACCGTATTTCTGACCCAGCCCAATCTGGCCGCATACTCCGCCGAAAAGCCGCAATTTCGCTCGACGAACGGAACCCCGCCGCCACCGCCGCCGCTGCCCGCGCCGCCAAACTGGATTTCGATGAGGCGGACGAAAATGACGATGACGAGATGAACGACCTTCTGTGGCGCGCGATCCGCAAGGATGCGCCGCCGCCTCCCATGCGGAGCATCTTTGGGAGATAGGACGAGCACGTTCCACGCTCGCGCGACTGACTACTAATGCCTCAAATTCATCTGTGCTTCCTTTGGCACATGCACCAGCCGTTTTATAAAGACCTGGCTTCCGGGGAGTACAAGCTGCCCTGGACGCGCATGCACGCCCTCAAGGATTACTACGGGATGGCGCACATCCTGGAAGAATTCCCCAACGTGAAACAGACCTTCAACCTCGTGCCGTCCATGATGGCGCAGGTCGAAGAGTATGCTTCCGGTGAAGCCCGCGATCCGTTTCTCGCCCTCGCGCTCAAGCCCGCCGAAGCCCTCTCGCCGGAAGAGATCGAGTTCCTCCTGCACCACTCGTTCTACTCCGATCCCGGCCACATGATCTACCGCTACCCGCGGTACGGCCAGTTGTTCGACGCCCGCAACGCGCAGAAAAGCGCCGGCGGCCGCAGCCTCTTCAGCGTTCAGGACCTGCGCGACCTCCAAATGTGGTCCCAGCTCGCCTGGTTCGATGAGGAATTTCAGGCCAATGATCCCGAAGTCCGCGAATGGATCACGCGCGGCTCCAATTTCACGCTCGATGACCAGCGCCGCATGGGTGAAAAACAGCGCGAGATCATCGGCCTCGTCCTGCCCACCTACGCGAAGCTCGCCCAGAGCGGCCAGATCGAGATTTCCACCACCCCCTACTACCACCCCATCCTGCCCTTGCTGTGCGATTCCAATATCGCCGGCGTTGCCCATCCCAACGTCCCCCTGCCTCCGCGCTTTCGCTACCCCGATGATGCGCGCAAACAGTTGGAACTGGCTCGCGAATACGTCAAGCAGCATTTCGGAGTAGCGCCCGTAGGCCTCTGGCCTTCGGAAGGCTCGGTCTCCGACGAGGTCTTCACGCTCGCCGCCGACCTTGGCTTCGAGTGGTCCGCCACCGATAGCGGCGTGCTCGACCGGACCAAGCAGCGCTCCGTCCCGGTCGAGGGCCTCTACCGCCCCTATGAGTGGCGCCAGGGCGACCGCTCCCTGCGCCTGATGTTCCGCGATCACTTCATGAGCGACCTGATCGGCTTCGTCTATTCCAAGATGGAGGCCTCGCACGCCGCCGCAGATTTCCTGCACCGCATCAAGCAGAACTGCACCGCCATCCTCGCCAGTGGCCGCGATGCCCTCGTCCCCATCATCCTCGACGGCGAAAACGCCTGGGAATATTACGATCTCAACGGCCGCCCTTTCCTCCGCGAACTCTATCGCCGCATCAGCGAAGATAGCGGCCTGCGCGCCGTCACGGCCAGCGAAGCCTTTCGCCTCACCGCCCCCGAACCGCTCGATCACATCTTTCCCGGCTCGTGGATCAATGCCAATTTCGACGTCTGGATCGGCGCCGAAGAAGACAATCAGGCCTGGACCCAGCTCCTGCGCGCGCGCTCCACGTATGACTCCGTCACCGGCGTCCCCGAAGACCGTCGCCACATGGCATTTGAGGAACTGATGATCGCCGAAGGCAGCGATTGGTGCTGGTGGTATGGCCCGGAGCACGATTCCGCCAACCGCGTGGAGTTCGATCAGCTCTATCGCAGTCACCTTGCCAACGTCTACCGCTTCCTCAATCTGGCGCCTCCCGAGGAACTCTCGCGCCCCATCCTCAAGATTGCCACTCCCGACGTCCGCATCGCGCCCACCGGCCCCATCCGTCCCACCATCGATGGCGAAGTGACGTCTTACTTCGAGTGGCTGGGAGCAGGCCTGTATCAGGTGGACGAGCGGTCGGGCTCGATGCACGGCAAGAAGTTTCTCGTCAAGGAAGTCCTCTTCGGCAGCGATGGCGCCCGCCTCTTCATCCGTGTGGATTTCCGTCCCGGCGTCGAAAATGACCTGGCCGGCATGGAGGCGCGCATTGCCGTGCAGTCCCTGGAAAACACTCCCCCGCACCACGTCACCATCCGCTTTGCCGAAGGCGCGGTCTCCTCGGGCGATGCCGTGGAGTGCGCCTACAATCAGGTGCTCGAGACGGCCTTCGACCTGGCTGCCATCGGTGTCAAACCCGGCGCCGGAGTGCGCTTCCAACTCTCCCTGTGGGCCTCCGGACTCCCGGTGGACGCTGTTCCCCAGCAGAACTGGCTTGAAATGCACACTACAGACCGGCAGGAAATGTGCGGCTAGACTCGTGTTAAACTGTAAAAGTTATGGCAATCCCGAATGTAAAGCGGTTCCGGCCTTTCTGCCCGACCTGCAATGACACTTTTACGCTGATGGCCGTCCTGCCGAAGGATGCCAGCGTGGACAAGTACCTGGCGGACGCCGTGGCGCGCCACGATCACAAGGCGTTCCAGGATGCCAAGGTAATGCAGTTCAAAGTCCGTGTCGGTCAGCAGAAACAGGTCAAAAAGAAGTAGTTTTCTCTTCCACAAGATTGCGGGCCGGGCACTCCCCGGCCCCTACAATCTGGCCTGCAAATTCCTCATCGCACGCAAACCTTCCTGCGCTACTTCTGTGTCCGGGTCGCGGCTTAGCTTCTCCAGATACGCGACGCTCTCTTTGTCTCCACTGACAGCCAACACCCGCGCCAAGCCGATTTTTTCGTCTTTGGTCGCGCTTCCCAGCGTTCCGTAAAGCGCGCTGCGAACCGCGGCGGTCCGCGCCAGCTCGATCAGGAACGGCACGGCCTCGCCTTTGTACGCGCTCGAATTCAGATTGTTGATCAGGTATTGCAGCGGGCTGAATTCACTCACCTCGGTGTGCCCCAGGGAGACCAGGGCAAACGCCATCGAAACGCGCGGCGCACCTTTGCCCTCGTCCTTCCACGCCTGTTCCATGGTCGGCAGGTCCGCGGGATTGCGCAGCCGCGCAAAACCTTCAGCCGCGGCGGCGCGCATCTTGTCGTCTTTATCGGCAAGGTACTGCTGATACACCGCGCGCGTCTTTTCGTCGGGCATCATGGCGAGCGATTCCAGCGCGGCCCGCCGTACCTTCGCATCCTTGGCGCGCTTCATCACCTCGATCAGATCCGGCGCCGCCTCCCGATTCTTCAGCAGCCCGGTCGTCTCAATCGCCGCCACCTGCACCTTGGTATTCAGATCCCGCAGGAGGAACGTGATTTTCGGGCCCGCCGATTCGTCCCGGATCTTCTGCAGCGCCACCAGAGATTCGTACAACACGTCGGTGTCCTTGGTGCGCAGCGCTTCGATCAGGTCCGGGACAGCCGCCTGCCCGCGCAGAATCCCCACGGCCCGGGCCGCATTGGCGCGCGCTTCCATCCCGTTGCCGCCGCGCGCCAGCGCGCCGATCGCCTGCACCACGTCGGGGCGCACCGTGATGTAAGGGTCGATGACCTGATCGTTCGTATCCGTGAAGCGCCCCTTAATTCCAGTGCCCACACGTTTGATCGAAGCGCCGAATCCGGCTTGCACGTAGCCGGGAAGGTAGAAATTCACCAGGCCATCGGTCGCGCGGATCTGCACTTCCGCCTCGTTATCGTGCGTGGCCAGCAGCAGTGCGTCCAACCCGCGCGCATCCGTGAGCTGCTTGACTGCCTCCAACCGGACGTCTTTGTTGGGATCTTTGAGCAGTTCCGTCAGCCGCGGAATCGCCGAGCTGCCGCCCTTGCCGATTTCACGAACGTCTTTGGGCCGAACGTCCTGCGCTCGAGCGATACATGCAATCAGAAAAACGGCGGCGTAAAAGCGCATATGCGTATTATCTCGTTAGATAAGACGCGGGAACAGGCCTCCCGGCCTATCCCCTGCTGAATTTATTCGCGCCTACCGGACAAATTCGAGTTCCACGCGGTGCGGAATCAGTCCCGCTTCGAAGCCCATATCGAGCAGCTTCTGCGCTGCCACCGGAATTACCTCGCCGGCGTCCACCGTGTAGTGGTTTACGTACATGCCGACGAATTTCTCCGCCAGCCGCGGCTCCATATCGCGCGCGAACTGCATCGCGTACTGCAGCGCCTCGTCGTGATTGTCCAGCGCGTACTGAATGCTCTCGCGCATCATCCGGCAGCATTCGCTCTTGACATCCGCGTCCAGCGAACGCAGCAGCACGTTGCCGCCCAGCGGCAGCGGCAGATCGTAGGTCGATTTGAACCAGCGCCCCAGATCCACAATGCGGTGAAAGCCTTCGCGGTCGAAGGTCAACTGCGCTTCGTGGATGATCAGCCCGGCGTCCACCGTTCGCTCTTTGACCGCGTCGGTGATCTTATCGAAGCGCGTCACTACCGGTTCGAAATCCGGCTGGTAGAGCTTGCACGCCAGATAAGCCGTCGTCATCGTGCCCGGAATCGCGATCCGCTTTCCCTTTAATTCTTCCGGCTCCATCGGCCGCGTTGCCACGATCATCGGGCCATACCCGTCGCCAATCGACGAACCACTGGCCATCAGAACATATTTATCCGCCACGTAAGGGTACGCGTGATAAGAGATCGCGCTGAGATCGTACTCGCCGATCATCGCCTTGCGATTCAGCGTTTCGATATCTTCCAGCACATGCCGGAAGGTCACGCGCGACGAGCGAACCTTTTTCGTCGCCAGTCCATAAAACATGAACGCGTCGTCGGAGTCCGGGCTGTGGGCGCTGACGATTTCCTGGGGAGCAACCAAAGTCATAAGAGGGATTGATCTTCCAGTTTACACTACCGGAAGGTTGCAGCCCATTTTCAGAAGGAGGATGAAAAGAAAAATCGGAGTGAAAAATAGGAAAGGGCGGTCACCCGTTTGGAAAATGGCCTCGGAGCGACTGTTGGCGATCATCCGATTTGCGCATGACGCGCGGTGGCCCAAAATTGCTTGGCTCTCGGTTGAATCCGACCGTTCAGTGCTTCGATACTGCCTGGTCACTCTCCCCGGATGAGACCGCCCTCAACGTGATCCGGCTCTATATGGCACCTCCCGTCGATCCGGGGCGGATCGACTAGAAAGACGACGTTTTCAGCTACTTCACTCCGGAATCAGAACCGGCCTGATTCCATCTTTAGTTTGCTCCTGCCTGCTATTCTTGTCAATAGTTCCGTGGATACCGAGTGTTCCGAAAAGTGCTTAGAAATGGTTCGTTGTGTTCCGTAATTTCTTCAGCAAAAAGCCCCTGCCGCTGACCGGCGCACCCCCCGTTCGCCGCCAGAAGACCTACTCCTCTGAGAGCGGCTACGTCTACCAGTATTTCTACGAAGGCATGCGCCCGTTTTCGAGCGGCGCCCACTCCGGCACCGAGTTCGTCTTTACCTTCAGCGCAGATCGCAAAACCTCGCACCCCGTCAGCATCATGCTCAGCGAACCAGCCATCGCCGGCTGGGAGCAAACTCATCAGCGCGCCCTCTCCGCCACCGAACGCTACGCCATCGCCAAGATGGCGCTCTTCCAGGCCTTCGACGAACGCCCCAATCCGGAACTCATGAAGCAGGACGTCCCCGTCCGCGCAGAGGACGTCGCTTCCCTGCTCGATACCCTCGGCCTCGAATAACTAACTCAGGTCCGCGGGACGAATCGGCAGTTGACGCACCCGCTTCCCGATAGCCGCGAAGATGGCATTGCACACCGCCGGCGCGATTCCCGGAGTGCTGGCTTCGCCAATTCCGCCCGACGCATTCTGGCTCGCCACAATGTGCACTTCCACCAACGGCATCTCGTCGATCCGCAGAACGTCGTACTGATGGAAGTTGCTCTGCTGCACCCGCCCGCGATCGATCGTGATGCCGCCCTTCAGCGCCGCCGCAAGGCCAAACGCAATACCGCTCTGAATCTGCTGTTCCAGAATCGCCGGATTGACCACCCGCCCGCAATCCACTGCGCAGACCACGCGATGCACCCGCAGCTTGCCCCCGATAACCGATACCTCCGCCACCTGCGCCGTGTAGCTGCCGATGTTGTTCACCAGCGACACGCCCCTGCCGTGGCCCGCCGGCAATGCTTTGCCCCAATCGGCCTTCGCCGCCGCCAGTTCCAGCACACCCAGCAGGCGCGGAGCCTTGCCGAGCAATCGCCGGCGTACTTCCACGGGATCTTTCTTGCCCGCCGCCGCCATCTCGTCCAGGAAGCTCTCCGCAAAAAAAGTATTCTGCGAATATCCCACGGAGCGCCAGTAGCTGACCGGAATGCCCGCTTCCACCGCGTGATAGTCCACCAGCATGTGCGGAATTGAATATTGCAAATCCGCCACGCCTTCCACCGCCGTCCGCGAAAGACCGTTGCGCACGCCTCCGAAAGGCGGGCAGGCGACACGACTGGTCAATACCGCCGGCCAGCCCTCCGCGTCCAGCGCGCCTGCGAACCGCGTGTACGATGCGGGCCGGTAGAAATCCTGCTGAAGATCGTCTTCGCGCGACCAGGTCAGTTTAATCGGCACGCCCGCGGCTTTCGATACCTCTACCGCCTCGCCGATGTAATCCGGCGCCGCGCGCCGTCCGAAGCCGCCGCCCATCAGCAGCGTGTGAACCTCCACCGCTTCCGGTTTGAGGCCGGTCACCTTCATCGCGATCTCTTTGGCCGCGCTCTGCCCCTGCGTAGACGCCCAGACCGAGCAGCGATCCGGTTTTACATCGGCCGTGCAGTTCAACGGCTCCATCGGCGCGTGCGCCAGGAACGGCACTTCATACGAAGCTTCCAACTTCCTGGACGCGGATGCCAGCGCCGTCTCCGGGTCGCCTTCCTTCCGCGCCACGGCGCCTGCCTGAGACATCTTCTCGATGAATGTCTGGGTCAGCAGCGCCGTGCTCATCGCCGCCACCGGACCCTCGTCCCACTGGATCTCCAGCACGCGGCGTCCCTGCATGGCAGTCCATGTGTTGTCCGCCACCACGGCAACTCCGTTAGAGATCTGGAGCACCTGTTTCACACCCGCGATTGCCTTCGCCTTCGCAGCGTCGAAACTCTTCACCTTGCCCCCGAACACCGGGCAGCGCGCCACCACTGCGTACAACATTCCAGGCAGCCGCACGTCGATGCCGAATTCCGCGCTGCCATCCGACTTGGCCGGTGTATCCAGGCGCTGCAACGGCTTGCCGAGTAGGCGAAATTGCGCCGCGTCCTTCAGCGCGGGGTTGGCCGGCGGCGTCAGTTTCGACGCGGCATCGGCCAGGCTCCCGTAGCTCAGCCGCGCATTGGTCGCAGTGTTGACGATCGTGCTGTTCTCGGCGCGGCATTTCGATGCGTCCACGCCCCACTGCTGCGCCGCTGCCAGCACCAGCATCTCCCGCGCCGCCGCTCCCGCCTTCCGCAGCGAATCGTAGGAAGTCCGCACACTGGCGCTCCCGAATACGCCCTGCATGCCGCCGTACTCGCGGCTCACACCCGGGAATTCGGTGCGCACCTTTTTCCAATCGCACTCCAGATCTTCCGCCAGCAGCATCGCGAGCGACGTCACCGTGCCCTGCCCCATCTCCGCCTTGTGGATAAAGAGCGTCACGCTGTCGTCCGTTCCCACGTGCACGAAGGCGTTCAACTTGAGTGCGGCCGCCGCACTCGCCTCCTGGGAACCCAGCCGGAATCCGATCATCAGGCCGCTCGCCGCGGCCGCTCCCGCACGCAGAAATCCGCGGCGGCTGACGGGTTGCATGGCGCTCACTTTCCACCTCCCTTGGCGCGCAGTTCGGCAGCCAGGTGCACCGCGCGGCGAATCGATTGATACGTGCCGCACCGGCAAATGTTGTTGCGCATGGCCTCGTCGATATCGGCGTCGGTCGGGTTGGCCGTCTTCGCCAGCAGCGCCGCCGCCGTCATGATCTGCCCGGACTGGCAATACCCGCACTGGGGTACGTCTTCCTGAATCCACGCCATCTGGATTGGATGGCTGCGGTCCGCGGAGAGGCCTTCAATGGTCGTCACCGTCTTGCTCGCGACGTTCGAAATCGGCGTGACGCAGGCCCGTACCGGCTGCCCGTTGACGTGCACCGTACACGCGCCGCACAGCGACATGCCGCATCCGAACTTGGTCCCGGTCATGCCGAGCGTGTCGCGTAGAACCCACAGCAACGGCATCGCCGGCGCCACGTCCACCGCCTGCGGCTTGCCGTTTAGGGTGAATTTCACTGCCATTTCGCTTCCCTCCTGAGTACAACGATTAGTTCGAGTATACGATGCTGGTTTTCATCCTGCCGCTAACGGTAGGAAGTACACTCGGACGATCCATTGGCGACTTGTAACGGTCAGGGCTTCCCTGTAGGATGCGATTGTGGCTTCCACTTCGAAAACCCGCGATCGATCGAACTGCCAGGAGAGAGACGGAATCATTTTGGCATTTGCCCTTGCTGCCAATGAACGCAACATCGCCGTCGGCGATCTGGAGGAGGCGGCCACGGACGCCGAACGCCGCGAAGCGCAGACCTGCGTCAATAAGGCCCGGGACTGCTGTTTTGAACTGCGCGACCTGATCTTGCGCCACTGCAGCCAGCACGGCTGCTAGCGCCCCCGCTACCCTCTGCTTCAGTCTTTCTTTAAGGGCATCTTCTCGACATCGCTGCCGTCGCGCTTGGCACCTTTGTGGAAGGGATTCACTTTGCCGAGTGCCCGCACCAACCGGCTTCCCACGCTGGCTGGTTTCGCCGGCGCCGCATCCTGCGCAGCGGGCAACTCCGCCGCCGTCGCCGTGGCTTCCGGCGGGGGAGCGCTCTCCGGCAAGGGCGGCTCGATCGCCTCCACCGCCGGCCGGGGCGCCGGAGCTGGCACGGTAGCCGCCGGCTCTCCGCCAGTCACCTTGATCGCAAAACTCGATTCCGCTTTGCGCGGCCGCTTCGCCTGTGCCGCTACTGGCTCCCGGTGTCGCGGGACAACCGCGGGCTCGGTTGCCGCGGTTTCCACCGCGGGCGGAGGCACGGGGACCTCCGGTGCCGCGGCCGCGGGCGCAGGCGTAACCGGAACCGGCATCGCGACCACTGCCGCCGGCGGCTTCATCACCGGCGCCTTTACATGCTTCGCTGCCGGAATCAGGCGGACCGCACAGATCGCGACCCCAAGCACCGAGGCAGCCGCCATCGCCATGACTCTCGGCGCCCGGCTGTTTCGCCTGACCGGAGCAGCGACTGGAGCAGTGGCTGGAGCAATGACGGGAACGGTGACTGGAGCGGTGACTGGAGCAATGACCGGAGCGCTCACGGCAACTTTCGCCTGCAGCGCCAGCGCGAATTCCGCGGCCGATTGGAACCGCATCGCCGGGTCCTTCTCTACCGCCTTCCGCACTGTTTCGTCGAGCGCCGCCGGAACCTCCGGATTGTGCGCGCTCGGCAGTTTGGGTGTGGCTTCCACATGGGCGCGCATCACCGCAAATGCTCCGTCGGCATCGAATAACTTTTTGCCCGTCAGCATCTCGTGCAGCACTGCCCCGGTAGCGTAAATATCGGCTCGCGCATCGATCGGGTCAACCGCCCGGATCTGTTCCGGAGACATGTACCACGGCGAGCCCAGCGGCACGCCGGACGTGGATAACCGCAGGTCGGCAGCACCACGCGCAAGCCCGAAATCCATTAACTTGACCGTGCCATCGTCGGTGATGATGATGTTGGCAGGACCCACATCCCGATGGATGACGCCCGCCTCATGCGCGTAGGAAAGCGCGCACAAAATCTGGCCCGTGTAGTTCAGCGCGGTCGCCACCGGTAGCGGACCCGATTCCAGTTTCCGCTGGAGCGACTCGCCTTCCACGTACTCCATCACCAGGGCGATGAAATCCCCGTCCCGCACCGCGTTGTATAGCCCCACGATGTTGGGATGGTGCAGCCGTGCCTGCACCTGAATCTCACGTTCGAACCGGTGCACCTGTTCGGGGTCGCTGCTCGATGCCGGAGGCAGCAGCTTCATGGCCTCGATTCGCTTGGAGATCAGGTGCTCGATCTTATATACCGCGCCCATACCGCCGGAGCCGGCAACGTCAATCACCCGGTAATCGCCCACCACGTCGCCAATGTGAATTGGTTTCATATTTAGTGCATCACCAGGAGAATCAGCGCCACTAGAATCAAAGTCCCTACCAGAAACGCCAGCGCCAGCACAGCCTTCGAAGCCGGCGCCGGCTGCGCAATCTGCAGCGATATCGGAATTGGTATTGGTAGCGGTTCCGCCACCGGCGCCTGCGAGACAATCGCGGGACGGCTCAAGCCGGCCAGCGCCATACGAAACTCGCCGGCACTCGCAAAACGATCGTCGCGATTCTTGGCAAGAGCCTTGAGGACGATTTCCTCCAGCTCGGGCGCAATTCCCGGATTGATCGAACTCGGCCGCGGAGGTTTCGAATCCACCTGGGCAACCATAATGTCGAAATCGTTGGCGCCATCGAAGGGAGTTTTGCCCGTCAAAGCCTGAAAGAGCAGGATGCCCACCGAGTAGACATCCGACCGGCCGTCCAACACACCCGCCGCCATCACTTGTTCGGGAGAGATATACCGGGCGTCGCCCAGTACCGCGCCCACTTGCGTGAGGCTGACATCGCTGGCCGGTTTGGCCAGACCAAATCCGCCAAGCTTGACTACGCCGTGACTCGATACCGTGACATGTTCCGCCGTGATGCCGCGATGCACGATTCCGAGCGCATGGGCTTCCTCCAACCCCGACAAGACGTCGCCGATAATCCCGATCGCTTCGGCCGCAGTCAGCCGCGCCCTCCGGCAAAGTTCCGCCAGTGTCGTGCCTTCGACGAATTCGGCGGTCATCACCAGTTGCCCGTCCAACAGCAGGGCATCATGGAAGGCAATGATATTAGGGTGGGAAAGACGCGTGTGAACCTTGATCTCACGCAGGAACCGTTCGAGCGACTCGGGGTCGCCATACGACGCCCCTGGCAGAGTTCGCAGCGTCTCGAAGTCTCCAGTCGCCAGGTTACGAACCTTGTAAGTCACGCCTGCTTTTGGTTTGTCGATAATGCCGAGAAACTCGAAGTTACCGACAGTTTGAATAGGTTCGGTCATGGCCGCGGTATACCGTCCAGAGCGATTCTAAGGTCGCTTGTGCCACTCAGTCAATTACCCATTCCTAGAACGCACAGGACCTATCGGAAGTTAATTCGCGCCCTGTGATAACGTTGCGTTGGCATTGATTTCATGAATACCAGACGGCAGTTCCTTCGCGTCTCGGCGGCGGTCGCAGCGTGCGGCGCGCCTCTCGCGGCAGGGCCGGCAACGCCCATGCCCACCGTACGGCTCGGCAAGTATTCGGTCAGCCGGTTGATCCTCGGCTCCAACCCCTTCTACGGGTACTCCCACGCCTCGCGCCTGCTGGACCAGCACATGCGCGAATGGGGTACGCCTGAAAATGTCTGCGCGGCGCTGCGCCAGGCCGAGCAGAGTGGCGTGACCACCTTTCAGACCAATGGCGATGCACGCGCCATCACCGATATCGGGCGCCACCGCGAAGCCGGCGGTACGCTGCAGGTCATTGCGCTGGTCAAACAAAATCCCGAGGATGCCGTGAAAGCCATGCGCCCGGTCGCGGTATCGCACCACGGCGAGAACACCGACGCACTGTTCCGGCAGCAGAAGATGGAGGAGGTTCGCGACTTTACCAAAAGGGTTCGCCAGACCGGGGTGCTGGTCGGCGTTTCCACGCACAAACCCGAAGTCATCGAATACATCGAAGAGCGCGGCTGGGATGTGGATTTCTACATGGGCTGCGCGTTCAACCGCACGCGCACTCCGGATGAAATCCGCAAACTCCTGGGGCAGCTTCCGCTTCCGGCCGGCGAGTTGTACCTGGAGCAGGATCCCGCAAGAATGTTCGGCGTGATGCGGAACACACGCAAGACCTGCCTGGCATTCAAGATCCTGGCCGCCGGACGAATGGCCGGGTCCCCGGAAGCGGTGGATGCCGCCTTCCAGACTGCGTTCGCCGCCATCAAACCGCAGGATTGCGTGATCGTGGGCGCCTATCCGCGGTTCAAAAATGAGATCGCGGAGAACGCGCAAAGGGCCCGCAGTTTTGCACGGTGACCCAAGTTGGGTCACCATCGCGTTTTTTGATGCTTGAAATCAGTGGCTTACGGAAGCCAGGTGACCCAAGTTGGGTCACCTGGCCGATTTTAGTTGCCGACCGCGATCGTGATCGAGGCGCTGGTAGTCACGCTGCCGAGCGAAATCTGCAGTGACACCGCGTCCCCCGTGGGAGTGCCCGGGGGAATCGCGACGTTGATCTGATTTACGCCCACGAACTGCGGCGAGAGCCCGGCGAAAACCACCTGCGCAGCCTTGTTGCCGATCAACACCGTGGGCGTGGTGGTGGCGGTTCGAAGCTTGTCCAGCGATGCCGCGCCATTGGCGACCGGTGAATCTACCGCGCCGAGTCCCGTGCACAGAATCACCAGACCTCCCGGATCGCCGATCTTGGCGGGCTTGGTGGCAATGCCCGGGATCGCACCGGCCGGCGCCGCAATGCTGCCATCCGGATTAATCGCTACCGCGATATTGCCAATCGCAAAGATTCCCGGCGAGAACGGCCCCACCGTAACACTCTGCCCGGCCGACGGCTGGTTGTTCCGGGTGACCACCACATTGACCGTCCCAGTGGTGCCGCTCGAAAGCACGTTCCACGGCAACTGCGCGTTGATCTGTCCGGTCGAGACGAAGAGCAGCGGCGCCGGCACGCCGTTGAAAGTCACGCTGACGTTGTTCAAGGTGTTGGAGAGCGGAATCGAATCGGCCTGCGCCAGACCGCTTGCCAGCTCCGTCCCGTAGATCGATACCAGTGAGCCGGGGGCGACGGTCGAGAGTCCATTGGCCGCGTTGCTGACGCCGCCGGCGCTTACCGCGGGAGTTTGGCCGTACGCTACAACAACAGCGGATCCTAAAAATAATAACTTCGGTAGAAAAGTCCTCACGGGTTCCCTCTGGCTTCGATTCTACGGGTCGCAGGCGGCGGGCATCAATGATTCGCGCCAGAATTTACTTCTGCTACCTCGCCCGTAGCTCCTGTAACGTGCGCGAAACCTCGGGATGTTTCCCGCCATCCAGTTCCGCGGCAAGGGCGGCTTCGCGTTCCGCCTCCTGGGTCCGCGATTCGAAACGCAGGACTTGCGCCAGGGTCCAGTGCGGTTTGAACCAATTGGGATGCGCCGCAATCGCTCCACGGAGGCAGCGTTCCGCGCCGGCCGCATCGTTGCGCGCGGCGTACATCGCGGAAAGACTGTACCAGGCGTTGAAAGGGTCTTCGGCGGTGCTGGTGGCCCGCTCTCCGGCGGCGGATGCCAGTTGAAACGCTTCGATTCGCATCGCAGGCGTGGGCGCTCTCTGCGCTGCCGCAATCAACGCTCGCGAATACCAAAGGTCGTTCGTCTGCCCGGAAAGCCTGTATTGCGCGGCGGCATCCTGTAAGCGATACGACTCCACATCGCGCCGCGCGACGGCCAGCGCATGATCGGCAAAGGCGATGCGCGCCGCGAAATAGAGCAGCGGGAATCCAAACGGAAAGCGCCGGGCGGGCGGAATGGGATCGGAGAGTCCCACGGCCAGCCCGATCGTAGTGAAGAAGATCACTGCCGTCGGAATCGTAAACGCGGTGAACTGCTGGCTGACGATTCCGGCTGCCAGGGCGGCCGCCAGGCAAGCGGAGAGCGCCTGGATATTCGCCGCGTAGTTTCCAGGCGGCGGCAAACCCGAGAGCACACCACGCCGCCAGCAGCAGGAGTCCCGCAATTCCCTGCCCCACCAGCGCATCGAGGAAAATGTTGTGCGGCGATTCGTGGGAGAAGTCGGGATACGCCCGCGCCAGCGCGGCGGATTCGTAATGCGGGAACGCAGCGGTAAAGGTTTCGGGGCCAAACCCGGTCAACGGCCGGGCAAGTCCCATGCGCAGGCTGTCGCGCCAGAGCAGCGGGCGCGCACCGCCCCAGGGGTCTTCCGTGAACCAGCGGGCGCGGCTGCGCAGCGGCTGGCCGAGCGGAGAAGCATAAAACGCGGCGATCGCCAGAACTCCCGCAAGGCCCGCGAGCAGCATCCGGCGCGGTACCCGCAGTCCGCGCCAGAACAGCCACACCGCGCCGCCGGCGGCGAGCCCGAGAACGGCCGCGCGGGTGCCGGTGAGCAGCATCGCAATCAGCGCCAACACTGCGCAGACCTTGGCGAGCCGGCCGGGAAGCGCGAGGCTGAAGAAGAAAACGAACAGCAGCCAGGTCGCAAAATAGCTCACATAGCCGAGTGTCGAAGGCGGCCGCACGATAGTCCAGATGCCCTCGCCGATGTGATAGGCGGCGGCCGGCAGAATCGGGTCCCAGCCCAGGTACTGGCCAATTCCATACAGCGCGGTTACTGCGCCGGCCGCGCTGACCGTCCACAGAATCGCCGTGATGCGCGCGGTCCCGACCGCCAACGCCGCCGCGAGAATCACCACTGCTGCCTGCGCCAGCGCGCCGAATTGACGCCAGTGGGAGCCGTAGAAAGAGAGCGCGGGGTTCGAACTGCACGCGGTGGATACGGCGAGCGAGACCAGCGTGAGCGCGGCGAGCACCGTAATGGGAGACCGCCTGACCGGCACCAAAGCCACGCCCGCGGCGATCAGCAGGACGATCAGTTTTGGCGTAATGTCGAAGTAGAAGAACCAGCCCGGCGTTAGAATTAACGCAATGAGTGCGATCGCCGCGGCCTGGATCATCAGCATGTCAGGGTACACTATCTCAGGAATTTGCGGATGAGCGAAGCCATTCGACGCATATCGTTACATCGGTTATCTGCGTTCGCGCTGGCGTTCGATCGCGGGTAGCGCGCTCGTCGCGGTCGCACTCGCCGCCATCGGCAGTGCGTTGATGACGCGCGCAGTATACGGCCACCGCGCGCCTGGTGATCGACCCGCCGGCGGGAGCGGACCTGCGAGCTGCCATGGCGGTAAGCCCGATCTATTTGGAATCCCTCAAGACTTACGAGCACTTTGCGGATAGCGACAGCCTGTTTCAGAAGGCGGTGCAGAAGTTCGGCCTGCAGGGTGGGCCGATCGAATCCTTGAAGCGCCGCGTGCTTCAAGTGCAGTTGGTGCGCAATACGCGGCTGTTGGAAATCTCCGCCACCCTGCCGGACCCTGCGAAGGCTCACGCGCTGGCGGTGTTTCTGGCGGAAGCCACCGTGGAAATCAATCGCGCCTCGGTCTCCGAAAGCGATCAGGAACTGCTCCGCGGCATCGAACAACAGGCGCGCGACCTGCGCGCGCATCTGCAGGAGACCGACGCCAGTTGGGCGAAAGCAGTCGCCGCCGAACCTACGCTCGGCTTGGAATCCGCGATGGAACAAGCGGCGGACCTGCGGGCCAAAGTCGAGGAGCAGGTGCGCAGCGTGGAGTTAGAGGTCGCCGACCTCGCAGAAAGGGCCAAGTCCGCTCCCGACGCAGCCGACTTACACAAGCAGGAAAGCAACGAGCGTGCTCGATTGACTGAGATGCGCAAACAACTGGCGGAGATCGACCGGCAGGCGGCGGAGCGCGAGCGTCTGCTCGCAACCCGGCAGGCTCACCGCGATCAACTGGATGCCGAGCGAAAGGCCGGGCAGACCGCTCTGGCGGGGATGGAGGCACGCCTGCGGGATGCGCGCGGCGAGACCGGTTTTCGCGGAGAGCGCCTCAAGATCATTGACCCGGGCATCGTGCCGGAGCGGCCTTCGTCGCCCAACGTGCCGCTCAATATCGCGGCGGCGCTATTGGTGGGATCTGCTGCTGCCGGTGCTCTTCTTCACGCTCGAAATGAATTTCCAGGGACGGCGCGCGGCCTTCGTCCGGACGCGGCTTCCGGGCGGTGGGCAGCGCACGCGATGAATAGCGCGCGGGAGCAGCGGGCAGTTGGGTGGGCGCCGTTATTTTTCGGAGTGTGGGCGGCGGCCATCGCGCTGGCTCCCGGAGTTCCGGCCAAAGCCGCGCTGGCGGCGCCCGCCGTAATCGTGCCGGTTCTCTGGTGGACGCTGCAAAATCCGGCGCGCTGGCTCGCCTTGTTTTTCGGCGCGGTGCTGCTGTTGCCGCCGCTGCCGATTCCGATCGGTGATTCCGGCCCGCATCCCGGGCTGCTCTTCGCGGCACTCGGACTCCTGGCCGGCATCCTGTGGCTGGCGGAGTGGCGGATTGTCCCGGCGAATGTGAACGCCGCTTTCGTAACGCTATTCGGCATCCTGCTGGCCAGCGTCGCGCCCGCCGCGATGTACTCGGGGGATGTTGCCGCGGCAGGCAGCGCGGCGCGGGTCCTGCTGTTCGGCATCTCGGTCTACGTCTTCTTTTATGCGGCATACGGCCCGGGTCGCAACATCGATGCGATGCGCGGCACGCGCCTGCTCTACTGGGCGGCGACGGCCGGAGCGCTGTTCGCCTGTGTCGATTTCTATTTTCAATTTCCGGCGCCGGCGGGATACGGGCCGCAGTTCGTCTGGCTCGATTCCGGAGTCTTCCGCCGCGCCCAGGGACTCTTCTATGAGGCCAGCACGCTGGGAAATTTCTGCGCCTTCTTCCTGGTGATGATCGCGGTGGCGCTGACCCGGCCGCGGCAGGAATCTCCGGTATCGCGCAAGGCACTGGCGGCGGGCGGCGCGGTGTTTTTCGCGGCGCTGGTGCTCTCTTATTCGCGCGCCTCGTTAATCAATGTGGGCGTGGCGCTAGGGGTGCTGATGTGGTGCAATCGCCGCCGCGTACGGTTCGCGCGCATTGCCGCTCTGGGCGCCGCCGGTGCGCTGCTCACGTGGTGGATCTTTCCGAGCTTCGCGCAGACCTACTGGATGCGGCTCTCCTTCAGCGCCGAGTTTCTGTTCACGCGAACCGAAGGCGTACTTTCCGGCCGCGTGGCGAGCTGGCAAACGCTGGTCGGCCTGGGTTGCGGCCCACCCCTGGCAGGCGATGTTCGGCATCGGCTATAAGACGCTGCCGTACACGAATTTCCTGGGCAGCCCGGTGGTTGCCGACAACATGTACCTGAGCCTGCTGGTGGAGACCGGCGTGGCGGGAATGCTGGCGCTGATCTGGCTGAATTTCGCGATTTTGCGCGCGGCGGCGCAGCGCTCCCACTCCTTTTTCGGCATGTGGATGCTGTGCTTCTGGGCGGGCCAGACAGTGCAATTTGCATCGGGCGACCTGCTGACGTACTGGCGGGTTCTGCCGGTTTATTTCTGGATTCTGGCGCTCGCCGCTGCGTGTATGAATCTGCTGCTGCTGGACCAGTTCAGCGACCCGGGCGGCGCCCAAAAGAATCTGCTGGACCTGCTGCCGGCGATCCGCGCCGCCGGCTGGCAAACGCTGGTCGGTATACCGGGCGAAGGGGCGCTCTTCGAGCAGGTGCGCGCGCTGGGGTTCGAGGCGGAAGCGATCGAATGCGGCCCTTACGGTTCGGGACGAAAATCGGCCGGCCGATTTCGGCCGGTTCCTGGCCGGGACGCCGCGGTTGGCCAGGCAGATGCGCCGCATGGCAAAGCGCACGGACGCCGATCTCATTTACCTGAATGGCCCGCGACTGCTGCCGGCGGCCGGGATCGCCGCGCTGGGGCGGCCGGTATTGTTCCACTCCCATAGCTATCTGGGCCCCGGAACAGCGCGGCGGCTCGCCGGCGCGGCCCTGCGACGATTAGACGCCTGGGTGGTGGGGCAATGTGAATTCGTGGCGGCGCCGTGGCGCCCGTGCGTGAGGCCGGAGCGCATTTCGGTGGTTTACAACGGCGTGGCGGGACCCGCGCAAGCGGCGCCGCGCAGGCTGCGGGGTACGCCGCGAGTGGGCTGCATCGGGCGCATCGCACCGGAAAAAGGGCAGCGCGAATTCGTCTCAATCGCAGCGCGGATTCATGGTGCGCTGCCGGATTGCCAGTTCGTGATCTACGGATCGGCCCTGTTCGGCGACAGCGCCGCCGAACGCTACGCCGCCCAGGTGCGCAGCGAGGCCGGAGCGCTTCCGGTGGAGTTCGCCGGCTGGGTGGACGATAGCTACGCCGCGATGCGGGAACTCGACCTTCTGCTGGTGCCTTCGGCGGGACACGAGGCTACTACGCGGGTCATCCTGGAGGCATTCGCAGCAGGCGTGCCGGTGATCGCATTCGCTTCGGGCGGCATTCCGGAAGTGATCGAAAACGGCGTGACGGGGCTGTTGGCGAGCGGCATCGAGGACATGGCGCGGCATGCGATCGAGCTGCTGACCGGGGGCAGGGGCTTGGCGATGGCGCGGGCGGCGCGCGAAAGTTGGGAACGGCGCTTCACTTTGGAACGCTACCAGCGCGAGATGCTGCGGTGCGCGGAACAGGCCGCGTGCGGCGCCACCAGCGGACGCCGCTGGTAATGGTGGTGCCGAGCGAGATGGTGTGGTGGCGCAGGCGGGCCCACAGCCAGTGCGCATATACGGATCTCCGGCTGGCGGTGGCGGTGGCACGCGCGGGGGGCGGAAGGTTCGTCGGAATCAGGCGGCGCCGCGCAACGCGGAAGGCGTCACGCCTGGAGTCGAGCAGGCTCAGGTGCAGCCAGAGTTCGTCTTTGTTGGGGTGGAAGCGTTGTACCGCGGGAGAGGTGCCGAACTCCGCAAACCAGATTCGCGTGGCACGTGGAGGCGCTCGATTTCCTCCCGCACCACGGGCGCCAGGCGGCAGCCGAACCAGGTTTCGGCCAACAGAAAGCTGACCGACTGGAGACGGCGCAACGATTCGGAGTGCAGCGTCCGCCAGTTCGACCAAAGCTCCTCATCTTCGGCATGCAGATGGAGGAAGCTCGCGAGTTCATAGACGTGAAAGGGCCGCGTATCGCCGTGCAGAACATGCTTCAGCAGATGGAGCGCGGCATACGCCGCCGCGTCCAGCGGACTGAGCACCGGCAGATCGACACCCGCGACCATGCCGCGCGTGCGCCTCCGCCAGAATTCGTCGATGCCTTCGGCGGGCAGGAACTCCAGCTCGGGGTTCCAGAACTGGAAATGCAGTTCGATGGCGAGCGGCATTTCGGGATCGAAGAAATCTCCGCGCCACTTCCAGGAGTTGGGGCGGATCAGTGCGGGCAGATGATCCGTGGGGAAGGCTTCGAGCCCGCGATGGGAAGGTAGCCGGCGGCGACCAGGGAATCGCGCGCCGCCTCCACGGTACTCTCGCGGACAGTAAAGGTCGATATCGGACTGCGCGCGGTCTTCGGGACGAATGCCGAAGAGCGCGCATTGAGTAATGCCTTTGAGCGCTACGAAATCAACGGGCAGGCTGGCCAGCTGCCGGTAGGTCTGTTCGAGCACGCGCAGGCGGAGCAGATTGTTGGCGGCATCGCGCGCGGTCGCTTCCGGCAAAACGTCTGGGGACGAGCAGCGCCAGGCCGGCGTGGCGGCAAAAATCGAGCGCCGCGATTCGCTCCGCGGCAGTAAGGCGCGCCAGGGCTTCGGGACGCGGTTCGGCAAAGTGGAGAGACGCCAGGAGCGGCGGCCGCGCCCGCGGGCAGGCCCGGACAGTTCCACCATGGGTTCGGCAAACCAGAATCGTAGCGCACTGCGAAGCTGCTAGATTGGGAGCATCGTGAGCGAAACTCAGGCCACACTCCCGGACCCGATGACGCCGGCGCCGGCCGGCACCGGCGTGGTTCGACCCCGAACAAAACGCGTGGATTCTGAGCCGGTATGCCGACGTGTGGGCGGCGCTGCGCGATCCGAATCTCTGGCCGGTGAACGGCAAGCGCAGATCAGTCCGCGAAGGCCGCGACGCGGACGGCCGCCTGGAGCAGCGCGCGCCGATGCTGGAAGCGATCGCCGGGGCGCGCGTGGAGGCGTGGCGGCCGCAGGTGGAGGCGGTGACACAGAGCGCCATCGCGAAGCTTGCCGACGGACCGCCCGGTGGAACTGCTCGGTGAATTCGCCCTGCCCTGGGGGCTGTCGCTGGCCATCTGGTGACCGGCGCCGACCCTTCGCAGCGGGAGCGCCTTGGCGAATTGAGCCGCCGCGTATTCGCCGCCACCGGAGCGGAGACCAAGGACGCCGCGCTGCGCGCCGATGCGGCCGCCGCAACCGCCGAACTGGAGCAGATCTTCGCCGGAGGCCCGATCCCGATGGGGGAGCCGGCCTTCGTGGCTCTCTCGCAGACCCTGCCGCGCCTGCTGGCCAACGCCTGGCTCGCTTTGATGCAGCACCCGGGGGAATACGCGACGGCTGCGCGCGCATCCGGAACTGCTGCCGGTGGCGATCGACGAAATGCTTCGCTATTCGGGAATCGTCCGGCGAATCTTCCGCCGTGCTACCGCGAACATGCGACTTGGCGGCATCACAATCGCCGAGGGAGACCTGGCGGCATTGATGCTGGCATCGGCGAACCGCGATCCGGACCAGTTTCCCGACCCCGACCGGCTCGACCTCACCCGCGCCGCGCCAGGCCATTTGGCGCTGGGAACCGGGACGCAATTCGTGCGTCGGGGCGATGTTGATCCGGATGGCGGCATCGGCGGCGACCCGGCGCGCTGGCGGAGAGGTTTACGCGCGGTGCGATTGCTGAGCGTGGGCGAATGGCGCACCGGGTCCGGCTTCTGTTTCCCGGAATCGGCAAAGGTGGCATTAACGGGCTAGACGAAACACTCTTGACACACTTTTTACATTCTGGCGACATCCCGGGCCGGGGCCTGGATGATTCTAGTAGCATGGGCGGAGCTTCGCAGGCAAAAAAGGTAGTTTTCTTCTTTCCGGCATTTTCCAGCCAGGAGGCGACCGCGCCCCTGGGAATTCTCGCCGTATCCACGCCTCTGCTGAACGCCGGGTATCAGGTAAAGATCATCGATTCCACGATCACGCCGAATTTTCAACGCCGCGTGATCGAGGAACTGAAGGACGCAATCTGCCTGGCGGTCTCGCTGGTGACCGGTCCGATGATTCGCGAAACGGTGCAAATTGCACGCGAGGTCAAACGGCTCTATCCCGAAGATGCCGATCGTGCTGGGCGGCTGGCACCCCTCGCTGCTGCCCGACCAGACGCTGGCGGCGGACTACATCGACGCGGTGGTGGTGGGCCAGGGCGAGGAGGCACTGCTCGAAGTGGTGCGGCGTCTGGAGGCGGGCGAATCGCTCGAAGGGATTCGCGGGAGTCGGCTACAAGGAAGACGGGCGGATTCGTTTCAATCCGGCGCGCGCGTTGCGGCCTTTGAAGGAGATGCCTCCGAAGGCCTATCACCTGGCGGATTTCGACGCGTATCAGCGGGTTTGCGGACGGCGCTGGGCGATGTACACCTCCAGCCTGGCGTGCCCCTACAACTGCGGCTACTGCACCAATGACGGGGTCTACGGCCGGAAGTGGAATGCGCTCGATCCGGAGCAGGTAGTGGAAGAGACTACCGACTTGGTGAGCCGCTACAACCTGGAACTGCTCTGGATTGTCGACGACAATTTCCTGGTGGACCGGGAACGCGCGGTGGGGATCGCGGAAGGCCTGGTGCGGCGCGGCGTGAAGTTCGATTGGAGCATTCAGGCATCCACCAATCTGGTGATCCGGCTCACGGTGGAAGAGTTGAAGCTGCTGCGGCGCGCGGGCCTCACGCAGATGTCGCAGGGCGCCGACACCGGCTCGAAGAAAATGATGCACCTGATGGGCAAGGATTTTCAGAATCTGGACGCGATCTACGGCGCCGCCGACAAGCTGACGCAGGCCGGCATTCGCCCGAGCTTCAACCTGATTTTCGGGTATCCCGGGTGAAGGGGAGGAGGAGCGGCGCGAATCGGTGGCGATGATGATGAAGATCTGCCGCCGCTATCCGGGCGCGGAATTCTGGACCAATATTTTCACGCCGTATCCGGGGTCGCCGATCATGAAGCGGGCCTTCGAACTGGGCATCGAAGTTCCGAAGACGCTCGAAGGGTGGGCGGATTTCTTCCCGCGCTACACGGTGCTGCCGTGGCTCGAAGGGCCGCGAGCACGAACGCTTGCAGAACATGCGCGAATACATGCGGGTCGCCTTCCATCGCGTGCCGATTGGGAAGTACCGTACGCCGGCGCTGAGCCGGCTGCTGTTCGAGATGATCAGCGTACCGGCGCGCTGGAGGCTGGACCATCACGTCTATTCCTTCCCGGTGGACCTGTGGGCGCGCAAGACGGCGCAGAAGACTATTGACGCCGCCCAAGCCGAAGGTGGACGCGCACCAGCTTTCGGCCGAGCCGGTGACATGCTAGGGGAGCCCAATGGCAGACGTACTGCTCACTCATTCGAACCACCTGTACAACGACCGGAAGCAGGCGCGCAAAATGCAGCCGTATCCGCCGCTGCAAACCCTGGTGGCGGCGGCCTGCCTGCGCCGCGAAGGCTATGAAGTCGCGCTGTTCGATGCCTCGCTTGCGAGCTCCGGAAGCCGGTTTCGAGAGGCGCTGGAGCGCCACCAACCGCGGCTGGTGGCGGTCTGCGAAGACAATTTCAATTTCCTGACGAAGATGTGCCTGCTGCGCAATCGCGAACTGGCGTGCTGGATGGCGGGCAGTGGCGCGCGCCGGCCGGGAGTGCCGGCGATCGTCAACGGTTCCGATGCCGCCGACCGCGCCGCCCGAGTATCTGGGGGCGGGCTTCCGCTACGTACTCGAAGGCGAGGTGGAGGAAGGCATCATGGAGGTGACGCGCTGGCTGCTCACCGGCGAAGGCGCGGCGCTCGAATCGCGGGCGTGGCGTTCGCCGATGCGCAATCCGGGCAAATACGGCACGCCCCGCGGCGCGCCCCGCTGACCGATCTGGATGCGCTGCCCGTGCCCGCCTGGGACCTGATCGACGCGGAACCATACCGCGAGGCGTGGATGCGCGGCGCACGGCTATTTCTCCATGAATATGGTTTCCAGCCGCGGATGTCCGTACCGCTGCAACTGGTGCGCGAAGCCGATCTGGGGCGATAGCTACCATTGCCGGTCGGCGCGCCTGGTGGCGGAAGAGATGCTGGAAATCAAATCGCGCTTCCAGCCCGGATCACCTCTGGTTCGCCGACGACATCTTCGCGCTTTCGCAGCAGTGGACGCTGGATTTCGCCGACGCCGTGGAGGCGCTGGGCGCGCAGATTCCGTTCAAGATGCAATCGCGCTGCGACCTGATGACGCGCCCGACGGTGGGTGCGCTGCGCCGCGCCGGCTGCGCCGAGGTCTGGATGGGCGTGGAATCCGGCGCGCAGGAAGTGCTGGACGCGATGGATAAGGGGACGCGGCTCTGGCAGGTCTACGAGGCGCGCGAGAACCTCTGCCGCCACGGCATCCGCGCCTGCTATTTCCTGCAATTCGGCTATCCGGGCGAGACGTGGGCGGAAATCGAAAAGACGATCGCGCTGGTGCGCGAGACGCGGCCCGACGATATCGGCGTTTCGGTTTCCTATCCCCTGCCTGGCACGGCAGTTCCACCAGATGGTGTCCAGCCAGTTAGGGCCCAAGGAGAACTGGGCGGATAGCGACGATCTGGACATGATGTTCCAGGGCGCGTTCACCAGCGGACTTCTATCGCGCGCTGGCGGACGCGCTGCATGCCGAAGTGCGCGAGGGCCGCGAGGCGGCCGAAGAGGCCTGGGCCACCGTGTTCGCGCTGAAGGAAACCTGCGCGCGGAAGCTGCCCATATGGATCTCCTGCTAACTCACGGATATTTTCTCCACGAGGATCCGAAAGAGCTTCAGATCATGAAGCCCTATGCGCCGCTCGGGCTGCTTTATCTTTCGTCGTATTTGCGCGGCGCCGGGTTCGAAGTAGAGATCTACGATTCCACTTTCGGTTCGCGCGCGGAGCTGTTCCGCGATTCTGGAGACCGAGGCTCCCGCGACGCTCGGGATTTACGCCAACCTGATGACGCGCGGCAATGCGCTCGCGATTCTGGAGCACGCGACCGGCGTGCGGCTGGAAGGTGGTGATGGGCGGACCGGAGCCGGCGAACTACGCGGAGCAATATCTGGCGGCAGGCGCCACCGCGGTGGTTTCCGGGGAAGGCGAACTCGCGCTCGAAGCGCTGCTGCGCGGCGTTCCGCCCGAGCAGGTGCCGGGGCTGTGGCTGCGCGGAAGCGATGCGGAGCAGCGGTCAACACCGGCGCCGGCGCGGCAGCTTGCCGACCTGGACGCGCAGCCGTGGCCGGACCGCGAACGAATCGATATCGGCCGCTACCTGCGCGCGTGGCGCGAGCGGCACGGGGCGGGCTCGGTCTCGGTGATCACGGCGCGCGGCTGTCCGTATCATTGCCGCTGGTGCAGCCACTCCACGTACGGCAAAACGCATCGGCGGCGTTCCGCGGCGGCGGTGGTGGACGAGGTGGAGTGGATTCTGGAACGCTACCATCCCGAGCAGGTATGGTTCGCCGACGATGTCTTCACGATTCACCACGGCTGGCTGGATCAGTACTCCGCGGAGATGCGGCGCCGCGGATTGCGCGTGCCGTTTGAGTGCATCACGCGCGCCGACCGTTTGAATGCGCGGGTGGCGGCGCAACTGGCGGAGATGGGCTGCGACCGGGTGTGGATCGGCTCCGAAAGCGGCTCGCAGCGGCTGCTGGACGCGATGGAACGCGGCGTGACGGTGGCGCAGGTGCGCGACGCCGTGGGGCAGCTCAAGCAGAACGGCATCCGCACGGGAATGTTTTTCATGTGGGGCTACGAGGGGGAGGAACTCGCCGATATCGAGGCCACCTACGAGCACGTGAAGGCCTGCCGGCCGGACGTTTTCTTCACGACGATTTCCTACCCCATCAAGGGCACGCCGTACTACGACGAAGTCGCCCCCAAGCTGGTGCAGTTGGGCGAGTGGCGGACCACTACGGATCGCGACGTGAAGATCCGCGGCCGCCAGTCCCGCGAGTTTTATCAGCTGGCGGATCAACTCTTGCGCAGCGAAACGCCGGAAGTGGCGGCCGCCGTACGGGAACGCATGGCGGCGTCCTGCGGCGAGGTGGAGGCGTGAACTCCGTGGCGCTGTTTGACCGTATGGCGGGGAGCTACGACGCGTTGTGGACCGAGACCCCGATCGGCCGCGCCCAAAGAAGTCTGGTGTGGCGCGCGGCTGGACGGGCTGTTCCAGGAGGGTCAACGAATTCTGGATATCGGTTGCGGCACCGGCAAGGACGCGGCGCATTTCGCGGCGCGCGGCGTGCAGGTGCATGCGACCGACGCCTCGCCCGCGATGGTGGTAGCGGCGCGGACGCGGGGAATCGATGCGGAGGTTTGCCGGGCAGAAGAGCTGAGCTTGATCAGCGGCACTTTTGACGGAGCGATCTCGAATTTCGGGGCGCTCAACTGCGTACGGGATTTGACCGGAGTCGCGGAGTCGCTGGCAAATCTGGTGCGGCCGGGGGGACGGGTTGCGATCTGCCTGTTGAGCCGCTGCTGCGCCTGGGAGACGGTGTACTACGGGGTGCGGCTGCAATTCGCCAAGGCAAGCCGGAGATGGGGCGGGCGCGCTCAGGCGGGCGACCGGCTGATGGTCTACTACCCCACAACAGACGGGGTCAGGACGGCATTCGCGGAAGGGTTCCGACTTGGAAAGCTGGGCGGGAATCGGGCTGCTGGTGCCGCCGTCGTACGTGAAGCTTCCGGCGCGGCTGGTAAGCTTTTTGGGCGCTTGCGACGAGTGGCTGGCGCGCGTGCCGCTGCTGCGCGCTTTGGCCGATCATCGCCTGTTCGTTTTGGTGAGGAAGTGATGCAGGCGACCACGCGGCAGCGCTTCCTCGACGATTACATCAAGATCCGCCACGCGGAAGGCCGCGGCTCGCAGGACGCCGCGTACTATCTGGAACTGCCGTTCCGCGATATTACCGGACGCCTCTCAGACCAGTGGACGATTCGCGCCAGGAGCTATCGGTTCCTGGAAAAGCGCGTCCTGCCTGCGATCGAGAAGCAAAACTGGCGGACCGCTGCGCATCGCCGACCTGGGCGCGGGCAACTGCTGGCTTTCCTACCGGCTGGCGCTGCGCGGACACCGGCCGATCGCAATCGACATTCTGGGCGATCCGCTGGACGGGCTCGCCGCCGGACGCCATTATCAGGCGCACGCCGGCTTTTCCGCGGGTCAACGCGGAGTTCGACGATCTGCCGCTGGCAGCGGGCAGCCTGGACGTGGCGATCTACAACGCGTCGATTCACTACTCCACGGACTATCGCCGCACGCTCACGGAAATTCGCCGCTGCCTGCGTCCCGGCGGGTGTTTCCTGATCGTCGATTCGCCGGTATACCAGCGGCGCGAACACGGCGAGATGATGGTGCGGGAGCGCCACCAGCAGTTTCAAAAGACGTACGGGTTCGCCTCCGACACGCTGCGCAGCATCGAGTACTTCGACACGGAGATGCTCGAGGAATTGGGCCGCGAGCTGGGGATTTCGTGGCAGATCTACCGGCCCTGGTACGGATGGCAGTGGGCGATGCGGCCGTGGAAGGCGCGCTGGCGCGGCAAGCGGCCGCCGAGCAATTTCTGGATTCTGGCCGGCAGGTTCACCGCATGATCATCCTGTTCCATCCGCGCAGCACCAAGCCGAAGAATCGCCGCCTGCCGCTCTCCGTGCTGCTATCTGGGCGCGGTGTTAGAGGGCCGGGAGGATTACGAGATTGTGGACGGCAACGCCGAGGCCGATCCCTGGGCGACGATCGACGCGCTGATGCGCGAGCAGCGCGTGGAAGTATGCTCGGCGTCTCGGTGATGCCGGGTCCGCAACTGCGGCAGGCGGTGGCGGTGAGCCGGGCGGTTCGCGAGAAATATCCGCGCGTGCCCATCGTCTGGGGCGGATACTTCGCGTCGCTTTACACCGAAGCGTCGCTGAATGCGAAGTACGTGGACTTCGTGGTCAAAGGGCAGGGCGAAGACACGCTGGTGGAACTGATCGCGGCGCTGCGCGGCTCGCGCAATTTTTCCGACATCCGCGGGCTCTCATTCAAAGACCAGTTCGGCCTGCACGTTCACACGGCGGAGCGGCCGCTGAAGGCTCCGGACGATTTTCCCTGGCCTCCCTACCACCGGCTGGACCCGGCGAAATACATCGCGCGCACCTTCCTGGGTTCGCGGACCGCGGTACACCAGGCGAGTATCGGGTGCCCGTTCCGCTGCAATTTCTGCGGCGTGGTGCCGGTATACGATCGCGAAAAAATGGAATCCACCGCGCGCACGGCGTCGATTCTGGGACACCTGCAGACGCAGTATGGCGTGAACGCGGTGCAGTTTTACGACAACAATTTTTTCCTGCGCGAAGATCACGCCCGCGACCTGGCCGACCGCATCGCGCCGCTGAAGCTTCGCTGGTGGTGCGAGGCGCGCGTGGATATCGTGCTCGGCTACAGCGACGATACGCTGCGCAAGCTGCGCGCGGCGGGCTGCGTGATGATTTTCTTCGGCGTGGAATCCGGCAATGACGAGGCGCTGCGCAATATGAAGAAGCAGCTCACCTCCGGAGCAGACGCTGGAGCTGGCGCGCCGCATCCGCGAGTTCGACATTGTTCCCGAGTACTCGATGATCTTCGGCAATCCGGAGGACGCGGAGCGGGATCTGGAGGCGAATATCGCCTTCGTACGGCGCGTGAAGAAGGTGAATCCGGCGGTGGAAATCGTGGTGCAGACCTACGTTCCGACACCGCAGCGCAATGGCGCGTGGGGCGATGTGGAGGTGAGGTTCCCCTCCACGCCCGATGAATGGATCACGGATCGCTGGTACCCCTACCTGATTCGTACGGATCCGCAGCTGCCGTGGCTGCCCGCGCATGTCAAACGGCGCATCCAGAATTTCGAAACGGTGATGAATTCCCGCTGGCCGACCACGCAGGATATGCGGCTGCCCGGCTGGGGCCGCACGCTGCTGAAATCCTTAAGCAGCTGGCGATACGCGATGGGCGCTTACGATTTTCCCGGCGAACTACGACTGGCGCAGCGGCTGGTGAGGCTGCGGCAGCCAAGGCTGGAGAGCCTCTGATGGCGGCGATCCGGGTATCGGCGCGCGAAGGTTATGGACTTTGGGCCGACACCTGGGACCGGACGCCCTCGCCGATTGTGGCGCTGGAGCAACGCGCGCTGCTGCCGTGGATCGAAGCGCGCGGCGGCGCGGCGTGCGATCGACGTAGGCTGCGGTACGGGGCGCTGGACGGCGCGGCTCGGCGCGCTCGGATTCGATGCCTCCCTGCCGATGCTGGCGATGGCTGCGGAGAAGGCGGGCTTGCGCGGACGGTTGGCGGCGGCCGATGCCACGGCGCTGCCGGTGGCGAGCGGCACGGCCGACCTGGTGCTCTGCGCACTGACTCTGGGTCACGTGCGGCATCCGGCGGCGGCGATGCGCGAGTTCGCGCGGGTTCTGGTTCCCGGGGGCACGCTGCTGCTCACCGATTTTCATCCCGCGGCGGCGGCGCTTGGCTGGCGGCGGACGTTCCGACGCGCGGGCCAGGTTTACGAGGTGGAAAATTATGCCTACACGGTGGAGGAGCTGGGTGAGGCGTGCGCCGAGCTGACGCTCGCGGAGCGAGTGGACGCGACGATTGGGGAAAGCGAGCGGCCGTTGTTTGAGGCAGCGGGCCGCCCCGAATTATTCGCCGATGCGTGCCGGGCCCCGGCGGTGCTGCTGACGCGATGGATCCGGAAATGAGTGGCGCTGCGCGGCCGCGTTTGGATCTTGCAGGGCCATGTGGCGATGCCGGGGCTGATCAACGCCCACGACCATCTGGAGTTCAATCTGTTTCCGCGATTGGGGCGCGGCGGCTATCGCAACGCGGGCGAGTGGGCGCGCGACATTTACCACCCGGAGCGCAGCCCGATTCGCGAACAACTGCGCGTGCCGAAGCCGGTGCGCCTGTGGTGGGGGGGATTGAAAAATCTGTTGAGCGGCGTGACGACGGTTTGCCATCACAACCCCTACGAACGCGCGGTGTTCGGCGCCGATTTTCCGATTCGGGTGGTGCGCCGCTTTGGCTGGGCGCATTCGATCGAATTCGAACCGGAACTGGCTGCGCGCTTCCGCAAGACTCCGGCGGATTACCCGTTCCTGGTGCACTGCGCGGAAGGCACGGACGCGGCGGCGCGGCGCGAGGTAGCGGGC
This sequence comes from uncultured Solibacteraceae bacterium, assembly GCA_963811575.1. Classification (GTDB taxonomy): domain Bacteria; phylum Acidobacteriota; class Terriglobia; order Bryobacterales; family Bryobacteraceae; genus Solibacter. Next base: position 322,362 of record CAWERY010000002.1, read on the forward strand.
ACTGGAGCAGATGGAAGCGCTCGACGAGCGGACGACGATTGTTCACGCGCGTAGGACTTACCGCGGAAGGGATCGCGCTGATGCGGCGGCGGCGGCGCTTCGCTGATCTGGTGCCCTACGTCGAATCTGGCGATGCTGGGGCGCACGGTATCGCGCGCGGTGTTGCGCTCCGGCATCCCCATGGCGCTGGCCACGGATTCGGCGCTCAGCGCGCCGGTGGATCTGTTGGATGAACTGGCGGTGGCGCGCCGCTATCTTCCAGCGGCGCGGCTCTACGAAATGGTGAGCAGCGAACCGGCGCGAATCCTGCGGCTCCCCGCAGGCCTGCGCCGGAGGGATTGGATTGCGGTGCGCTCGGAAGCGCCCACGCCGGCGGAAGCGTTGCTCGAAGGCAGCATCGCGCTGGTGGTGGTGGCGGGCCGAATCCGTCTGATTTCACCGGAACTGGCGCGCCAGCTTCCAGCCCGCGAGCGGCGGCGGTTCCAAAGGCTGCATCTCGAAAACCGGCCGCCGGTACTGGTGGACGCCAATATCCGCGCGCTGCGCCGCGCCGCGTCAAGACATCTGGGCGAAGAGCTTCGCTTAGCGGGGAAGCGGATTCTCTCATGAACGCGCGCCTGGAACGTCTTCCGATTCTGGTGCTGCAGCCGCACAACCGCTGCAACTGCCGCTGCGTGATGTGCGATATCTGGAAGCTCACCGAAACCGAGGAAATCAGCGCCGCCGAGTTGGAGCGGCACCTTGGGGATATCGAACGGTTGGGCGTGGAATGGGCGGTGTTCACGGGCGGGGAGCCGCTGATGCACACCGACCTGTTCCGGCTGTGCGCGATGCTGCGCGCGCGCGGGATCCGGACAACACTTCTGAGCACGGGACTGTTACTGGAACGCCACGCTGCGGCGATTGCCGAAAACGTGGACGAGGTCATCGTCTCGCTGGACGGGCCGGCCGCGATTCACGACGAGATTCGCCGCGTCCCGGGCGCGTGGGAACGCCTGGCGCAGGGGGTGCGCGCGGTGCACCGGCTGGCGCCCGGGTTCCCGATCGCCGCGCGTTGCACGGTGCAGGCGGCCAATTCCACTCACCTGCGGGCCACCGTGAAGGCGGCTCGCGAGATCGGGCTGCGGTCGATATCTTTCCTGGCGGCGGACTTGAGTTCGCAGGCATTCAACCGGACGATTGTATGGCCGGGGGATCGCCAAGCTGGAATTGCGCCGGGGCTGGCGGAACTCGATGCCGAAATGGAGGCGCTGATCGCGGAGCTTCCCGGCGATGGATTCGTGCTGGAATCGCCTGAAAAGCTGCGCCGGATCGTGGGGCATTTCCGTGCGCATTACGGGCTGGCGCCCCACTCCGCGCCCCGCTGCAATGCGCCGTGGGTATCCGCGGTGCTGGAACCGAACGGCGATGTGCGGCCGTGCTTCTTCCACCCGCCGATCGGCAACACCGCGGGCACGACGCTCGAAGGGGTGGTCAACGGGCCGGCGGCGATTGCGTTCCGGGAAAGCTTGCAGGTGGAAGCGAACCCCATTTGCCGGCAGTGCGTCTGCTCGCTCTACGTTTAGACCGAGAGCCACGGCGAGAGGTCGCGATCGAGGAGCGCGGCGAGGGCGCGAATATCGTCGCGATAATAATCGACCAGGAACTGGCGGTCGGCGGGATCCATCACGAGCGAACTGCCGCGCCGGAACGCGAGTTGGCGGAGCGGGGACTGCATCCAGGTCTGGGACTAGCGCCTTCAACGGGTACCAGAGGCCGGAGCGTTTCAGAAAATGATGCGGACCGGCCAGGCGCGGTGCGCGGCGCCGGTGGGAGTGCCGCGAAAAATCCGGCTGGAAGGAATCGATCCACGTTCAGAAAACGGAATACGCAGGCCATCAAGTCCGCGGGATTGCGCCAGGCTTCCTCATACCAGTAGATGCGGAGCTGGCTTGCGGGGAAGAGCTCCAGGAAGCGCTTCACCTGCTGATGGTAGAGGCCGATTTCGAGGAAGGGATAGAGCGGCGAGAGCGTCCGGCGGTCGGCTGTGGCGCACTGTCGCAGGTGTTCGCGGAAGGTTGCGCCGGTAAGACCCACGGAGAGTTGATGAAGGTATTGGGAGAAGGCGCGCTCCGCGGGATCGCGGAGGATCATGATGATTTTGGCTTCCGGCAGGCGCTCGCGGATGTTGGCGGCGGCGGTCTCCGACCATAAGTACGCCGCGGATGCTTCGCCAATGGCATGGCCGTCGCTCGCGCCCTGAAACAAGCGGAGGTAATCGTCCCACTCTCCGGTGAGCCAGCCCATGGGTTTGCAGGGCAGGCCATCGTTGAGCACTGCGGCGAGGGATCGGGATTGCAGACGCAGATGGCGCTGGAGCGGCTCGCTGAGATTGCCGGCGTGCAGCTCCGAGGCGAAGAAACCCGGCTCCTTCACCGGGCTCATGTAGATTTCGGGATGTTGCCGGAGGTAGCCATAGAGGGACGTAGTCCCGGCCTTGCCGGTGCCCACGACAAAGAAATTCGGCAACCGCGGTTGTGTGACTTTCATTGCGGGGGGAGTGGCAGTTCTGAGAGTAGCCGGATAGCGTCATCGAGCCCGCGATAGCACAGCCGCCAGGCGGGTTGCCCGGCGAGGCGCTCGATTGTGCGTTCGTGCATCGCGTTCACCTGCGCGCCGTAGCTGGGCAGTTCGGCAAGCAGGAGTTCCACGGCCTCGGCGGAGCTGATGCGTTCCACGCGCGGGGGGCCGGCGGCGTCGCGATCGAGAAACACGAGGCTGCGAACGGGGCAGGCGGGCGCGGTGCGCAGCGACGGGAAGAGACTGGTGGGCACTTCGATGGAGCGTTTGCCATTAGGGCGCAAATTCGCGAGGTGGCCTTGCAGTTCGGGAAAGTGCTGCGCGGCATCCTGGCGGAAGCGGACCTGGTGCGGCTTGCCGATCGCCGAGGCGATCGCCGGAATCGAGCAGGAGCCAAGTACAATCGTCGGCGACGAATGTGAAGCCGGCGCGCGCGGCGGCGAAGGAAAGAGTACTTTTGCCGGCGGCCGATTTCCCGCAGATGAGAATTCCGGCGCCGCCCCGGGCAACGCATCCGGCATGCAGGGAGACCACGTAGCGCTGGGTGAGCAGCATGTAGGCCAGGGCCTCGAGGTAGAACCATCGCAGGCTGGCATGATCGGCGGCTGTTGCTTCCGAGAGGTGGAAGACCGCCGAGAGATTTTGACAATCGCCCGTGGCGAAATTGTACGCGTCGGAAACGAAGGAAAGCACGTCGCCCTGTTTACGAAATCGGGGCTCTTGCGTGAGTTCCCCTTGCGGCTCTACGACCACCCGAAAATCGAGCGGTGGTGTATCGAACCGGGCAGCGAAGGGCTCCCAGGATTCGGCCGCCGCTTCCATTACGTGTTTGCGAATTGGTGGCGATGCGAAGCGGAAATCCCGCGGGATAGAACATGGCGGTGAAGCGCGAGGTCGATATCGCAAAGTAGCGGATCGATACGCGTCCTCTGTACTGGATCCCACGGCTGCACAAGACCTGGATAACACGGAGGACGGCGGTAACAATCGTAAATCCCCGTACATTTCGCCGCGCGTACCGCTTCCGCGACTTATATTGGGATCAAGATGCGTGCGGCCATCATTCATTACTGGCTACTCAACCGGCGCGGCGGGGAGAAGGTGGTGGACGCGCTGTGCCGCCTGCTGCCCGGCGCGGACGTCTTCACGCTCTTCTGCGACCCCGCAACGCTGACCCCGGCGATGCGCGAGCACCACATCACCACATCCTTTCTGAACCCTCTGCGCGGGCATTACCGCTCGCTGCTGCCGCTGATGCCGATGGCGCTGGAGAGTTTCGACCTGCGCGGCTATGACCTTGTGGTGAGCAGCGAATCGGGACCGGCGAAGGGCGTCATCACGTCGTCCCACACGCGCCATGTCTGCTATTGCCACACGCCCATGCGGTATCTTTGGGACCTCTATCCGGCGTACCGGAACGAATGGACCCGCTCCCGGTGGAAGCGCGCCCTGATGACGCCGCTGGCGAATTACCTGCGGCTATGGGATTTCGCTTCGGCCGCGCGGGTGGATGAGTTCATCGCCAACAGCCGCAATGTGAAGGCGCGTATCTGGAAGACGTATCGCCGGGAAAGCCAGGTCATTCATCCCCCGGTGGATGTGGATTCCTGCTACTGGAAGCCGGCCGAAGATTATTTCCTGGCGGTCTCGGAGCTGGTGCCGTACAAACGGATCGATTCGCTGGTGCGTGCTTTCTCAAAGAGCGGCAGGGCGTTGAAGATCGCGGGCTCGGGACCGGAGTATGCCCGGCTGCGCGCGATGGCCGCGGCCAACGTCACGTTCCTGGGGCGCGTCGGCGATGCGGAGTTGCGGGAACTGTACGCGCGCTGCCGGGCGTTCCTGCTGCCGGGGGAAGAGGACTTCGGCATCACGCCGGTGGAAGCGTTGGCCAGCGGCAAACCCGTGGTGGCGCTGGGCCGGGGCGGCGCGCTGGAAACGGTACCGGAATTCGGCGGGGTGTTTTATGAGGACCCGGAGAATCTGGCGGGCGCCATGGAGCGGCTCGAAGCCCTGGAGCGTTCGATTCGTCCGGCCGAGTTGCAGGCCTGGGCACGGCAATTTTCCGAAGCGGAGTTCCTGCGAAAGATGAGCGCCGTACTGAACGTGCAATCGCACGCGGAGGCGCCGGAAGCGCCGCGGTTGTTGCGATAGGCTACCAGGAATTCTTGCCGCGGACGACCTCGGGGAGCGTGCGGACCAGAATGTGGAAGTAGAGCGAGATGCTGCGCTCACGCACCAGGCGCAGGTCCAACTGGCAGCGCTCCGCGTAGGTGAGCCGGTTGCGCCCCGAAATCTGCCACAGGCCGGCGAGTCCAGGTTTGGCGCGCAGAACTTCCCCGGCGTGGGCGCCATAGTGGCGATCGAGTTCGCTGCGTGTGATGGGGCGGGGACCGACCAGCGACATTTCGCCAGAGATCACGTGCCACAACTGCGGCAGCTCGTCGATGGAATGGCGGCGGCAGAAGCGCGCGAGACGGGAAGGCACACGCGAATCGGACTCGCTCTTGAGTTCCGGCCCGGAATCGTCTTCGATGTGTTCGATCCAACCCGTGCCGCGCCGCGGCTCGCTTTCCCACATGGTGCGGAGTTTCCACATCCACAACGTCGCGCCGTGCCATCCCACCCGGCGATGCGCAATGAACGGTGTGCGGCGGGAGAGTATGGCGATGCCGAGCGCGCAAAGGGCGAGCAGCGGCAACAGGACCACGAACAGGAGGAGGGCTGCCGCTCTTTCAGCGATAGCTACGGCCTGCCAGGCCCAATCCGAATCGGTCGAGGCTGAACGGAGTATGGGGAGCGATCCCAAGGGGCACCTTCCCCGATGGTAGCGGCGCGTAGCGGGCGCAATCGTCGGCGCGATGTAAATAAGTTGTAAAACGGATCGGTCGTCAAACCACCACTTGAGCGGGGGACACCCGGCAGCCGGAGCGATTCACTGATTCGATTGAGCCGAGGGCAGTTATCCCCCACTCTTACGCCGCGGGAAGCCGCCAGGAATCCCAAATTGCGTAGGGAGGTGGGGTCTTGCAGTTACGCTCCTTCAGCAACTTTGCCACGATTGGTGTGGGAATGGCCGTGGTGTTCGCGGCCGCAACGGCCGCGGATAAACCGCCGGACGATCCAGAGGCCTTGCTGCGCGGGATCCGCAGCCGCACCGCCGCGCACTTGTCGCAACTGCCCAACTATACGTGCCGTCAAGTGGTGAGCCGCATGCTGCGGCACGGCAGCACGTGGAACCAGCGCGACCGGGTGGAATTGGAGGTGGCATTCGTTGGCCGGCAGGAACTGTTTTCGCGGCCGGGAGAGGAGCGCTTCGGCGAGCACACGATTGAAGAACTGGCGCCGGGAACGATCAGCAACGGCGTACTGGGTTCGCAGATCGACATGATCTTTGCGTCCGACGCGGCGGAATTCCGATTCGCCGGCACGGCTAAGAAAGACGGGCATAAGACGTTTCGCTACGACCTGCGGGTGCCGCAGGAGAAGAGCGGATTTCGCGTGAAACATGACGGCGCCGAAGCGATCGTGCCCTTCGAGGGTTCGGTTTGGGTGGACGCCGAAACGCTCGACCTGGTGCGGGTCGATTTAAAGGTCAAGACCATTCCGTCATTCGTCGGAGTGCGGTCGATCGAAAAATCGATGCATTACGAAGTGATGCACATCGCGGACACGGATTTCCTGCTGCCGCGCAACTCCGAACTGTCGGCGACCGACGCTGAGGGGAATTACAGCTTGAACCTGATCAACATCGACCGGTGCCGCGCGTTCACGGGAGAATCGACAATCAAATACGGTTCGCCCGCGCAAGGCACAGCGTCGCGCGAACGGACGGATCATCAGGATAAGTGATGCCGATTCTGAGCTCATCCGCCCTCTGACTTATATGGGTCGATAACGCCGCACTGCGAATGCGACTGTTAACAATCCCGCGCCGATCAGTAGGAAAGAATCAGGCTCTGGAGCATCGCCGCTCCCGACAGTAGGCCCGATTGATGCACTGCTCCCGGCGAAGAAAGTCTCTAAGCCGCCGGTAGCCGAACCGGGACCGCCGTCTGCCATGCCCGCCGAGGCACCAAGACCAATATGAACGGACCCCAAGCCGCCATTGTTGTTAATGAAGGTCTGCGCTGCTGCAGCTTCGGCGGTGTCGAGGCTGAAGACGAAGCCGGAATTGCCAGTCCCGCTTTGCACGCTTGGGAAAAATATCGGTGCAGCCAAGCTATGAACGTTGCTGAGAGTGCCGGCTTGGTTGTAGAACGTTAGTACCAACTGATTCAACTGAATATCCGACGCATTACCCGGTTCAGACGCATTGAATACGATTCGCAGGTCGGATGCGCTGGTGGCGCCAGTGGATGCCAGCGTCGGCGCCGCGAACTGTGCCTGAACCTTACTATCCGCGAACCCGCAGCCGGTAGTTGTCACCGCAGTTCCGTTCCAGGCGGTGCAGCCTGTTTCGATTGTGGAATTTCCCGGGCTTTGGATGGTGAGTAGCGTACTTACTGCGCCAAGGCCTGTACCATCTAACTCAACTAAGCTAACTGGAATGATTGAGGCCGACGCGATTGAAACAGAGCCGGCTAAAAAAGTCGCACACGATAAGACATTCCTAAAGGTCATTCAGTGCCTCCCAAAAAGTTGTCGAAGTCTAAGCACCGACGCGCTTATTATCAGCTGTCAATTTCTGGAAGTATGTACGGATGAGGGCACTTGCATCCGATGTTTACCCGTACCGGTCAATTGCAGTACAACCTGGCTCAGTTGCGGGTCGCGAAGTACATCAACGGTACTTCGAAGGGCGATGTGGTAACGGGAAGTGTTGGAAGCAGTGGATTGATGGAATTGAAGGGGTTTGGAGCCGGCGGAGGGATTTGAACCCCCGACCCTCTGATTACAAATCAGATGCTCTACCAACTGAGCTACGCCGGCATCGAGGCGATTTCTTTTTCAGGGTAACACGAGAGGCTAGGTGAGCCTGCGCCTCCCGGTCTCGGGGACGGCGCAGGATATGTGGTTTGCGTGGTCGGGCCTGTAGTCTTTCAGAGAATGCGTGTGGCCCTTTGCCATTCTCTGTTTGCAGGATCACTGGCAGATGCGGCAGGTACTTTCCAGACTGGACTGATGCGCCGATTACTCCTCCGACAACTCACCGGTCCGCCTCCGAAGGGATTTTCCAACCGCATACTCCGTATGTGCACGGCGGCGGCCAATCCGAAAGACGCCGCAAGCTGCCTGTTTTGATCACGAGGGGGTCCGCCCGTACTGTCCAGACCAAGCGCGTGGGCATCTACGTGGTGGACAGCTGTCCACTTCGTGGACACCAAGTGCGCTGCTGGAGTAGACTGGAAACTCCGCATGGCTTCCGTGCCCCAACCTGAATTGAGTGAGCGGCTGGCGACCATCCTCGCGATTTCGCAGAAAATGAATTCCCAGCGCGATCTGAGCGCGCTGCTCGACCTGATCGCACGCGAAGCCATCAGCTTGTTGGATTGCGACCGCGCGAGCATCTTCCTACTGGATCGCGAAACGAACGAGCTCTGGTCCAAAGTCGCGCTGGGCTCCGACGAAATCCTGCGCTTTGATGCCAACGTCGGCATCGCCGGGAATACGGCGCTCACGGGCAACACGATCAACGTTCGCGACGCGTACAGCGATCCGAGATTCTACATCGGCATCGACGGGAAGACGGGGTATCGCACACGCACGCTGGTGGCAGTGGCGGTACGCAATCAGCAGGGCAAAATCATCGGCGCATTCGAGGCGTTGAACAAACGCGTGGGCGTGTTCTCGACGCGCGACGAGGAGTTGCTGGCTGCGCTCGCCTCGCACGCCGCCATCGCCATCGAGACGGCGCAACTGGTGGGCGAGTTGCGACGCCATCAGGACGAATTGGCGCAGCAGAATGCCCACCTTTGGCGGGAAGTGGAGAGCCGGTACGCGACCCACGGCATCATCGGGTCGGGCCAGCGCATTCAGCAGGTGGTCCGCCTGGTGGAGCGCATACGCGATAGCGTGGTCAACGTTCTGGTCACCGGGGAAAGCGGCACGGGCAAGGAGCTGGTGGCCAAGGCGATTCATTACAACAGCCCGCGCGTGCGCAAGCCCTTCGTCGCGCTCAATTGCGCCGCGCTGCCCGAGACGCTGCTCGAAAGCGAATTGTTCGGGATCGAAAAAGGCGTTGCGACGGGAGTCAATTCGCGCGTCGGGCAGTTCCAGAAGGCGGATGGCGGCACGCTGTTCCTGGACGAAATCGGCGATCTCAGCCTGACTGCGCAAGCGAAGATCCTGCGCGTTTTGCAGGAGCGCGTCCTGGAGCGGGTGGGCGGCAGAAAGCCGATTCCTGTGGACGTGCGCCTTTTGGCGGCGACGAACAAAGATCTGGAAGCCGAGATCGCGAAGGGTACATTCCGGGAGGATTTGTATTACCGGATCAAGGTAATCCACATCCACATGCCGCCGCTGCGCGAGATACGCGACGAAATTCCGCTGCTCGCCAACCACTTCCTCAAGGAGTATTGCCGCGAGACCAGTCGCGCGCCCATGGAGTTTGCGCCCGAAGTGATGCGCAAGCTGGTGAGTTCCGCCTGGCCCGGAAATGTCCGCCAGCTGCGGAATGAAGTAATGCGCCTGGCGGCGTGCGCAGGGCAGAACCTGATTCGGGAAGAGGATCTGTGGGAGGGCCTTCCGGCCGCGGCCCGCGATCTGCCGGCGGCGCCCGCCATCAAGCTGCAATCGCTGAAAAAAGCCGTTGCGGAGATGGAACAGCGGATGATCGCGGAGGCGTTGCGCGAGACCAAAAACAATCAGCAGCAGGCCGCCAAGGTGCTTGGCTTGAGCCGCCAGGGGCTGATCAACAAAATGAAGCGCTACGCGATTTCCGGCTAGAATTGGCAGTGGCCGGTACAGCTCTCACCGGAGCAGGTTTTGCAGCAAGGGCGCTGGTACACCGGACCCAGCGAATCTTGGTGGTCCGCGGATTTCCGCACTTCGCGACGTTCCGCACCCGACCGCGACCCCTCACCCAGCCGAGGCTGCGTGTTTTCACCCAAATTTCTCTTCGTGCGCGTCATAGGACCCCTCCCTGACTTGCCTTTGCCGTTAGATACAACAAATTGGCGGCTTGGACAACATAGTCAGGGCAAGCCTGGGGCCAGACGCAGAATGGGGTGAGAAGGGGGAAATGCGGAAACTACGCGACCTTCTGGACTTTATTACTGCGAATGCAGGACGTGCAGACGCGCATCCGTTTGCCCGCGCCGTTCACCAGCGCGCGAACCGACTGGAGGTTGATGTTCCAGCGCCGCTTGGTGACGTTGTGAGCGTGGCTGATGCGGTTTCCGAAGGCCGGGCCGCGACCACATAAATCACAAGTTTGTGCCATAAGACAGAATTCTCCCGTAAACGTTCGAATAGCCAGTATACCAAATTCAGGTGGCAGGTTTCACGCCTCCAACCAAGTTCAGCCGGCGCGTTACTTCAGCTTTTCCAGCTTCTTGCGAATCTCGTCGGCGTTTTTGGCGTCGGTCGCGAGCTCCAGGTATTTGGCGTAAGCCTTTGAGGCTGCCTTATGATCTTTTAGCTTTTCCTCGGCCTCGCCCAGCCGCAGCCAGGCTTCCGGCTCGCCCTCATTCCATTTCGTGGCCTCTTCAAAACGGCCCGCCGCGGCCCGGAAAGCGCCCTTCTTGAAGTAGTAATTTCCGGTACGAATTTCCTTCTGCGCCTGCAGCGGATTGAAGGCGTACTCCCTGACAGCAATGGACTTATTCTCTTCCGGCGGGAGTCCGTCCTTGTCCAAAACCTGCGGAGCCGGGGTGGTTTCTCCGCGCTTCTTCAGCTGGGGATCCTGCGCGAAAAGGGGCGACACAGCCAGGAGCACCAGCGCCGCGATACTGCGTGACATAATTAAATTATAACTTCCCTCGATGGAACTCCGTGACAAGGTCAGCCAACTCCCCTTCTCGCCCGGAGTGTATCTATACAAGGACGCCGGGGGCAAGGTCATCTACGTCGGCAAAGCCAAGAGCCTGCGCAATCGCGTCCGCAGCTATTTTTCCGAGGATAAACTCGGCGACATCAAGACCGGCACGCTGATCAGCGAAGCGCTCGATGTCGATTACATCCTGGTCGATAACGAGAAGGAAGCCCTCGCTCTAGAAAACAACCTGATCAAGCAGTACAAGCCGCGCTTCAACATCCTGCTGCGCGACGACAAGACGTACCCCTACGTCAAGGTCACCAACGAAAAGTACCCGCGCGTGTACGTCACCCGCCGCCTGCGTAAGGACGGCGCCACGTATTTCGGCCCGTTCTTCCCGGCCAACCTGGCGCACCGCCTGGTGCACTTCATCCATCGCCACTTTCAGGTGCCCTCCTGCAAAGTCGATCTCACGCGATTTCATCCCAAGCCGTGCCTGCAATTCCACATTCATCGCTGCCTGGGGCCGTGCGTGCAGGGGTTGACTACCGACGAGGCCTACGCCGCCGCCGTTCGCGACGCCCGCCTGTTCCTCGACGGGCGCCACGGCGATCTGGCCCGCGGACTACGCGCGCGCATGGAAGCGGCCAGCGCGGAAATGCGCTTCGAAGAGGCCGCCGGCCTGCGCGACCTGATCGCCACCATGGAGGAAATCGAGGAGCGGCAGAAGATGGCCGCCGCCAAGGGTGACGACGTCGATATCTTCGCGGTCTACGCCGAACCGCCGCTGGTGGCGCTCAACATCTTTCACCTGCGCAACGGCCAGATCGTCGATCGCCGCGAGCTCTTCTGGGAAGACCAGTTCGAATACGATGAAGCGCTCTTCCTTTCCTCCCTGCTGAAGCAGATCTACCTGGACCAGCAGTTCGTTCCCGCCGAGATTCACGTGCCCGTGGAGTTCGAAGATCTGGAAGCGCTGGAGGAACTGCTCAGCGAAAAGCGCCAGCGCCGCGTGGAGATCCGCACGCCGCAGCGCGGGCAGAAGAAGGCGCTGCTCGGCCTGGTGGAAACCAACGCCAAGCACAGCTTCGACGCCCGCTTCCGCGTGCTGAAGCCAAGTTCGCGCGCCATCCAGGAAGCGTTGCAGGACGCGCTCAATCTGCCCGAAGCGCCCTCGCGCATCGAGTGCTTCGACATCTCCCACATACAGGGCACCGACAAAGTGGCCAGCATGGTGGTCTGGGAAGACGGCAAGATGAAGAAATCCGACTACCGGAAATTCATCATCAGGACGGTGATCGGCAATGACGATTTCGCCAGCATGCGCGAAGTCGTGACGCGCCGCTATTCCCGCCTTCTGGAAGAGAAGACGCCCATGCCCGGACTGGTCCTGATCGATGGAGGCCTCGGTCAACTGCATGCCGCCGCCGAAGCTCTGGAGGCGATCGGGATTGCCGACCAGCCCCTGGCGTCGATCGCGAAACGCGAGGAGATCATCTACGTCTTCGGCCAGGAGGATGAGCCGGTAGTGCTGGACCGCTTCTCGCCGATCCTGCACCTGATTCAATCGATCCGCGACGAAGCCCACCGCTTCGCCGTCACCTTCCATCGTTCGCTGCGCAATACGCGGCAACTCACCAGCGAGCTCGATACCATCCGAGGCGTCGGCGCGAAGACGGTGCAGAAGCTGCTCAAGGAGTTCGGCAGCCTGGAGCGCGTGCGCGCCGCCACCGAAACGCAGCTCGCCGTAGTCATTGGCCGCGCCGCCGCCAAACGGGTGATCGCTCACTACACCGCCCCGGCAGCTGTGGCTCCGGAACCACAGAGTGCGCCCAACGCTCCAGATGTGCCGAAGCCGCAAGCGTGAGAAAATGAGGTATATGCGTTTCCGACTTCTGGGAGCCGCGCTCTGTTTCTGCCTGCTGGCGGCTGCTCAGCCCCCTCTATCCGTCGATCAGTTGATGAAGTTTCTCACCTCTGCGATAGAGATGAAGCAGACCGATGCCGAGATCGCCAAATACCTCGCGAAGACCAGGCTTTCCGACAAACTCGAGGACAGCGCGATCGAAAAACTGCTGGCCGCGGGCATTGGCCCCAAGACGCTGGTAGCGCTGCACGCGCTGCGCGATCAATCGCAGACGCTCAGCAAGGCCAAGCCCGTGCCGCCCGCACCCAAGGTCGAACTGCCTCCGGTGCCGAATGCGCAAGAGCAGGCCGCCATCATCGAAGACATGCGCGAATACGCGCTCAATTACAGCAAGGGCCTTCCCAACTTCCTTTCCACGCAGGTGGTGCGCCGCTACCAGGCGGGCGAGCGCAACAGCCGCTACGGCTCGCGCTCCGGCGGCGACCCCGCGTGGCAGCAAATGGACACCTTAACGCTGCGCCTCAGCTACTTCGAACAGAAGGAAGACTATAAGCTGATCATGGTGAACAGCGCCCCGACCACCCAGGATTACAAGAAGCTGGGCGGCGCTACTTCCACCGGCGAATTCGGCAGCCTGTTGCGCGATATCTTCGAGCCCCAGACCCAGGCGCGTTTCGAATGGGACGGCTGGGCGCGCCTCAATGGCCAGCTCGTGATGGCCTTCCGCTATCAGGTGGACCAGGCGCATTCGCAGTGGGCGATCGATTACGAGCACACGAACCACATCGTCCCCGCGTACAGCGGACGCGTGCTGATCGATAAGGGAACCCACGTCGTGCTGCGCGTGACGCTCAACGCCGACGATATCCCCGCGACCTTCCCGGTCAAGCAGGCCACCACGATTCTCGATTACGAATACGTGGACCTCAGCGGCCATCCTTTCCTGCTGCCCTTGAAATCGGAGACCGTGATGAGTGCCGATGGCATTCTCTCGCGCAATGACACGGAGTTCCGCCTCTATCGCAAGTACTCCGCCGAGGCCGAAATCAAGTACGACATCACGCCGGACCCGCTCCCTGAGGAGAAGACCAAAGAGGTCCCCGCGTCCGCGCCGAAAAAGGTCGATTGCAGCGACCCCAGGAACAAACAAGACCCATCCTGCAAGAAGAAGTAACTTACCGCGCGACTCCGCCCGCGACACCGCCCGGATAGAGCCGCTGCAATTCTTTTTTCAGCGGCCCGACGCTCTTGGCGAAATACATTTTGTAGGCGCCGCAGAAGTAGTCCAGGTCTTCGAACTTCCCATGCGGACCGTGGCGTCCCTTGGGGCAGCCCCCGTGGCAGATGCTCTGGAATTCGCAGACCTGGCATTCGGGGTGCGCAATCGTCTTCTTGGCGGCGAAGGAATAGCGGCGCGCCCGCCGCGCGATCTCGCCCCAGGAATCGTCGTTCACGTTGCCGAGCTTCCAACCGCTCTCCACGAAAAAATCGCAGGGGTATACGTCGCCGTTGAATTCGACCACCACGTAGCTGTCGCAGGTCTCGTGCATGGTGCAGTTGCCGGGCTTCTGTCCGGCCAGCGCTTCGGCGATATTGTCGAAGGTCCGAATCCGGACCTTGCGCCGGTCCGGCCACCACAGGTCGAAGACCTCGCACATGAAGCGGCCGTACTCCTCCGCCGTAATCGTAAACGGCATCGGCGTTCCATCCGGCGCAAACTCCGCCAGGGGAATGAACTGGATGTTGTCGATGCCGAGACTTCGATAAAACTTATATATCTCGCGTGGCTTGCGAACGTTCGCCTGGCTCAGCACGCAGAGAATGTTGAACTCCACCTTCTCCGTCTTGAGCAGCTCCACGCTCTGCATCACGCGTTTCCAGGTGCCGCGCTTTTCCTTATTGAAACGGTAAAGATCGTTCACTTCCTCGGGCCCGTCCAGCGAGACTCCCAACAGCCAGTGGTACTCGCGAAACAGGTCGCACCAGTTCTTATCCAGCAACACGGCGTTGGTCTGCAGCGCGTTGCTCACCGAGTGTCCCCCGCGCCCGTACTGCTCCTGCAGGCGGACCAGCTTCTCGAAAAACGGCAGTCCCGGCCAGCGTGGGTTCGCCGCCCTGGAATGCGAAGGTGCTGTTGGGGTAGGAGTAAAAGAGGTAGGTATCGACCAGGCGCTCCAGCGTCTCGGTGGTCATCCGCCGGCCCGGCAGCGCACTGTAGGGGTCCGCGTCGCGATCCAGATAGAAGCAATACTCGCAATCCAGATTGCAGACTGCCGACGCGGGTTTGATCAGCAGCGAAGTGATTCGCGGAGCTGGGCCGCCTTCGACCAGCCCCTCCCCAAAGATCGGAAACTGTGACACTCCCCCTATCTTAGGGCTTTTGAACGATGGCGCAATAAAAACGGCCGGGAGTTTATCCCTGGCGGGAAGGCAGACCTTGAGGCGGAGATGAAGTGATACGATACGGGGACCAAAATGAGCACTCGAATCTCTCGCCGGGGCGCCATGCAGGCTATCGCCGCGAGCGCTATTCCGCTTGCCGCCCAAAATGTCAAGACTCCCCAGCCGCAGCGGGGAACAACACCAAAGGAGCACACCATGGAACTCGGTGCTTTTTCCGTAAGCCTGACTGTCAAGGACCTGGAAGCGTCGAAAACGTTCTACGAGAAGTTCGGTTTCAAGCCTTTCGCTGGAAACGCGGCGCAGAAGTGGCTGATCTTAAAGAACGGCGATCACGTCATCGGCCTGTTTCAGGGCATGTTCGAGAAGAACATGCTAACTTTCAACCCTGGCTGGGACCAAAATGCTCAAAAACTCGCGGCGTTCACGGACGTGCGCGAACTACAGCGCCAGTTGAAGGCGCAAGGCGTACACATGGTGCGGGAGGCGGATGAGAAGACGACTGGCCCCGCGAGCTTTATTGCGGTGGACCCCGACGGAAACCCGATTCTCTTCGATCAGCACGTCTGAGCCGGACCTGCCCAATACGACCGCATAAAAAAAGGCCGGCGTCCCTCCGCGGAGGAATGCCGGCCTTGAAAACCAAACCCCTCAAATCGCGGGGGCTTGAGAAGTCGCGCCCTATTAGAAGTTGAAGCGCAGCATGAACTCCAGAATGCGGCCGCCCGGTTCCACCGTGCCCGAGATGTCGCGGTATGCGCCGCTCACCTGGCCGAAGGCAGATCCCACATTGTTGTAGTTCGTGCCGCTGGCGCCGGTGCCGAAGTTCGTCATGTTGAAAACGTTGAGCGCCGTTGCACGGAACTCGACGTTCATCTTTTCGCGAATCGTGGTCCGCTTCAGGACGCTGGCGTCGAAGAAGCGATTCCAGTTCTGGTAAATATAGCCGCGCCAGCCGAGCTGACCCGCCGCCGCCGGTCCGATGTAAGGAGCATTCGGATCGAGCTGCGCCGGAGTGAAGCCGCCCTGGTTGAACGCTGCCAGCGAATTGTTGATCAGCGACTGCGGTAGGAAGTAGACGATACCCTTGCCGTCCGTGCCGGTGGTCTTGCGGATATTGACGTCCTGCTGCAATTGCGACGCGGTGATGTTGTGCAGCACCACACCGGTATTGCTGGTGACCTGGTTGAAGGTAGCGAGTCCGTTCAGGAAGAAGGGGCTGCCGGATTGCACGCGAACCACGCCGGAGGTCTGCCAGCCTTCGAAGACCTTAGCGAGAATCCCATGGGCATTGCCCAACAGAGCCTTGCCATGACCGATCGGCAGTTCGTAAATGTAGTTCACCTTGAACGCGTGCCGCATATCGAAGGGCGACGGAGTTTTGTCGATGCCGAGATCGCGGAGCGTGGTGGGCTGGGCAACGCTGGTGCTGCTGTTGCTGGGGCCGTTGGCCAGGGACTTCGACCAGACGTAGCTGCCCTGCACGGAAATGCCATGGCTCATGCGACGGCGGGTCTCGATCTGTAGCGCATCGTAGAACGAGGTGCCATCGTTGGTTTCGGCGAAGGCGCCACCGCTGGCAACCGTTGGGTTGACAACGAAAAGGTTCACCGGGCACGGCTTGCCGTTGCAGGCCGTGGAGGCCGTACCGGTCAGGTTCGCCATGCGTCCGACGTTAGTCGCGATGCTGCTGGCCGCGCCGCCCGCCTGTCCGAGAAGGAGCTGTCCGGCAAGCGTGGTATCGGTGGTATTGCCGATCGCCGTTTGGAGCAGCGGGGTCGCCTGCTGTCCGGGGAGTCCGGCATTGCCCCAGTTGTTGACGCTGGTGTTCTTCGTGATATCGCCGCCGCGGGCGATCTTGAGGTTGTTCTGCGCGATCTGGAATTCCTTCAGGAAGCCATTCTCGAAGATGTTGACTTCGTTCAGATTGTACTGGCGCCACAGGTGAACGCCGTGGTTGCCGGTATAACGGAACTCGACCACCGCATCCTTGCCGAGTTCGCGCTGCCAGCCGATATTCCAGCTCTGCACGTAGCCGAGGCTCATGTTCGGCGAGAAATCGTTCAGGCTGGTGGTGAAGCCGGCCGGAATCGGGTACACCGGAGTGCTGGTGAGACCGGACTTCGTCGGCAGAGTACCGCGGAAGAGGATGCTGCCCGCCGGGCCGAAATCTGCCGGGGTGCTCGCGTTGCTAACCGAAGCGGTCTGCGTGATGCCCTGGTTCGCGCCCCACAGGCTGATGAACAGGTTCTGCCCTTCGCGGACGGTGGAAATCGAGTAGCCGGCGCGAAGGACCGACGCACCTTCGTGGCTGCCGAAGATCTTGCCGAGAATGCCGCTGGTCCGCGGAGCCTGCCATGCCATACCGATCGAGGGCGCCCACGCAACGGGAATCTTGTAGTTGTCGCCGGACTGCGGAATGAAGCTCGGCGTCACGCCCGTGAGCGTGCCGGGGCTGAAGAGATTGCCGACGCCGGAGAGGCCCCAGAGAGCCTGGTAGCCGACGCGCGAATAAAGGCCGTTGACGTTCTCGTACTCGCCCTGCTTCTCCATGCGGAGGCCCAGGTTGACCGTCAGGTTGCGCGCGGCGCGCCACGTGTCCTGCACGAAGAAGCCGTACTCGCGCTGGCGGTTACGGTCGATCGGCGGAGTCGCGCTGTACGTCTTGGTCTTCTCGTCCAAAACCAACTGCTTGGAGATGGAGGAGACGCGGCCGGTGAGAATCGAGTACAGGGTGGCCGCATCCGTCTGATTGGTGGTGCTGGACTAGGGGCAGGTTGGCCGCCGCAAACGTGTTCAGAATCGGGTCGCCGGTGGCCGCCGCGAAGGTGATGGTCGGCATGGTGTCCGTGCTGGCGATCTGCTGCCAGGAGTTGATCTGCGTGAACTCGCCGCCGAAGGTGAACAGGTGCGCACTCTTGAGCACCGAAACATTGTCGGCGATGTTTTTCACGGGCGAGTTGCGCCGCTGCGAACTGGTGCCGGTGGAGACGCTGGAGACGTAAGGGGCCGTGCCGAGGATCGGGCGATAGCCTTTCCAAAACTGTACAGGCCGGGGCTGACGTCCGGGAAGAACAGGACCGTGCCGCCGTTCAGGCCGCCGCGCCATTCATTGGTGATGTGCGAGCCGAACTGCGACCGCAGCGTCAGGATACCGGAGAAGCGGTTGCTGTTCTGACCGGTGGCGACATTGCTTTCGAGCGCCACGCCCGTGCCGGGGAAAGCCGCCACAACGTTGTTCAGGAAGTCCGGAATCGAAGTGTACTTGTCGTAGTTATAGACGAACGACAGGTGGTGGTTCGAGGTGATGTTGTAATCCAAACGTCCAGTCACGAAATCGCGCTGCTGGTTGCCCGCGGGCTGGTAGTTCAGATCCACGCGGTTGTAGTCGCTGTTGCTGACGCCGCGCGGAATGACGGTGCCGCCGCCGGCGGTGGCGTACATATCCTGGAACGTCTTGAGGAGGATCGGATCCGGGGTGCTGGTAAAGCCGCCCTGCGCAGCCAGCGAATAAACGTTGATCTTTTTGAGCAGGCTGGGATCGGCCGAGCACTGTGCGTTGGTCGTGCCCGTGGGGCAGTAGGAGAAATTGCCGGCCATCGCGTCGGGCGTCAGAATCTGGCGCGTGTAGGACTTGGTGCCGGGCAGAATGTACTGCTCGTAGTTACCGAAAAAGAAGATCTTGTTCTTGAGGACGGGTCCACCCAGGTGGAAGCCGCGCTGGGTCAACTTCACCAGATCGCGCGGCAGGCCCTGCTGATTGTTGAAGTAGTAGTTGGAATCCCAACCGGTCTGGCGTCGCTGATAGAAACCGCCGCCGTGGAACTGGTTGGAACCGCTCTTGGTGGTGAACTTGATCTGTGCCGCGCCCTGGCCGCTGGAATCCGCGCTGCCGGCCGAGGTGCTGACCGTCAGTTCATCGAGCGAGTCTACCGTCGGGTACACGTAGCTGAAGAAACCATCGCTGGATTTCAGCATGTTGTCCTGCGTGTTCATGCCGTCCATGGTCACGTTCAGCGCGCCGCGGGGCAGGCCGTTGACCGAAGAGCTGCGGGGATTCGTGGGAGTCTGCACGCCGGGCTGGGTCACCAGCAACTCGACCGCGTTGCGGGTGGCGAAGGGCAGTTCGAAAATCTGCCGGGCGCCGATCGTGCTGCTCACCGTCGCGCTGGAGGTCTGCACGATTTCCGCGCCGCCGACCACTTCCACCGTTTCGGTGGCCGCGCCGACTTCGAGCTTCATGTTGACCGATGCCGGAACGCCGGCATTCACTTCCACGCTGGCCGCGACCCCGCTTTAAATCCGGCCTTGCTGACCGCGATCTTGTACTTACCGGCAGGCATCGAGGGAAGTGCCCAGTCGCCATTATCGGAAGTGGTTGTTTTGAGAATCTGATCGGTCGCGATGTTGGTCACGGTGACTTCCGCTCCGGGAACCGCTGCTCCGGAGGGATCGGTCACAGTGCCGTCCATTCGACTCGTAACCTGTGAGAAAAGAAAAGCGGCGCAAAGCGATAGCGCCAACAACAGCTTCTTCATGCTGAATGTACCCCCTAAGACTAACTCTGGAATTTGGTTGACTGTAGCACAGGCAATTTAAGGAAAACAAGGATCTTTCGTCTAACGGCGGGAAGTTTTGTTATCCTTATCCGCAAATTTTACGCTTGCGCATGGCCCGAAAGGGCCAAAACAGGCGCAAACACCAGCCATTTGTGGTGCGGCGGACAGTCAATGGGTGAAATGGGCTATTGTTTTCGACCGCCGCGTCCGGCTGGCGGAGTCAAATCGACGCCCGCGGCTTTCAACGCGGGCTGCGCGCTGACGTAGTCCAGCTTTGCCTGCTTGCGGACTCCGTCGAAGACGAAGAACCGGACCGATTCTTCCATCCCCACCCGCCCCGCCGCCAGTCCCCGGTCTTTGATGATTTCGGCGATCCGCTGGTACGGACTTTCGTCTTCCTGCCATATCCGAATGTCCTGGCCGGCCTGAATCAATTCGCGCGCGCGCATTTCTTCGAACCCCGGCAGCACCCAGGCCGGGTCGCCCTTCTGCGTGAACACCACCGCGAACGTGCGCTCGCTGCGCCCCCAGCGGACACCGGTCAGGTACATCATCGCCGGGCCCGATTCCAACACCACCGCCTGCAGCCCGAACTCCTTCATCGCCTCCTGGAGCTTGGCGACGCGCGCCTTGTAAGTCTCGGCCGATATCTCCGTGCTTTGCGTCTGTGCTTGCATCTGCATCTCCTATCCGAACGGCTGATCGATCGCGGGACTCTGCTTGGTGAACATCCGCGCCCCGCCCGGCGTAATGTACATGCAATCTTCCAGACGCACCCCGAATTCGCCGTAGATGACGATCGTCGGTTCGTTGCTGAAACACATTCCCGGCTCGATCCTGGTCTTGTTGCCCTTCACCAGGTTCGTCCACTCGTGCCCGTCGAGCCCGATTCCGTGTCCCGTGCGATGCGGCAGGCCGGGCGTCTTGTACCCGGGGCCGAAGCCCGCATCGGTGATCACTTTACGCGCCGCCGCATCTACGCTTTCGCACGCGGCGCCCGGTTTCGCGGCGGCCAGCGCGGCGTCCTGCGCCTTGCGCTCCAGATCCCAGATCTCCCGCTGGCGTTTGGTCGGCTTGCCGAATACGGTGGTGCGGGTGATGTCGCTCTGATAGCCCTCCACGCTGCAGCCGTCGTCGATCAGCACCATATCGCCCTCACGCAACTGCTGCGGCTGAATGCTGCCGTGGGGAAACGCGGTGTACTTGCCGAAGATCGCCATCGCCGCGCCCCCAGTGCCCAGCGCGCGGAACGCCGCCGAGATGTTCGCGCCCAGCTCGCGCTGCGTCATGCCTTCGCGCATAGTCTGCAGCGCCGCCTTGTAAGCCTCGATCGTAATATCGTTGGCGCGCTGCAGCAGCGCGATCTCGGCCGCCGATTTGATCACCCGGCAGCCCGAGACCACCGGCGTTCCGCTGACGCACTCCACCGCCGGAATCTCCCGCCGCAGCCCGTCGAAGGTGCCGAACCGGACCTGCTCCTCCATGCCGATCTTCCCGGTCGCGATTCCCAAGTCGCGCAGCGCCTGCGCGGCCTTCGCCGCCTCCGCCGCAATCCAGACCGGCTCCGCCTTGCCCTTCGCGCCCAGAATCACGGCCTGCCCCGGCGTGCGCTGCCCGGTGAAATAGTACATGCTGGAACCGCTCTCCAGATAGATCGCGTCCAGCTTCTGCTCGGCCATCAGCCGCCGCGCCTTCTCGCGGCGCGCGGCACGCTCTTCTTCGGTAATCGGCGCTACGCCATCCAGCATCGGCCGCAGTTTGCGAATCGCCTCCGGCGGTTCACTCTGCTGCGCCGCGGCCAGCGCTGCCCACCGCCGTCGCCAGAAAAACTCTCCGGTTCACCGTCATGCCTCCAGCACCGGATTCTTGTAGTGCCACTCGGTGGCCTTCTCGTAAGCCAGCGCCCACGCGCAGCGGCGAACCCTCGTCGTAGATCTTGCCGAGGAAGCTGATGGAACGCGGCACCTGCACTTTCACCCCGTCGCTCCGCGTCCCTTCGGTGAAGCCGCACTTCATCACCAACTGCGGATTGCCGGTCAGGTTCGTCGTGGTCAACAGGGAATTGGGCGGCATCACGAGCACGTCCCAATCCGCCATGAACTGCTCGAACTTGCGCACCAGCAAGGTCCGCGCACGCTGCGCGCGAATGTATTCCACCGCGGGAATCATGCGCGAAGTACGGAACTGATTCGGCCAGTCGCCCGGCGATTGCCCTCTCAGATTGCGCACCTGTCCGTCGCGCGTGATGTCGTCGAATGCGGCTGCGGCTTCCGCGCTCAACAGGAAGCGGATGGTCGGCCCGTCCTCCACGAATTCCGTGGGAGTCATCTTGACGCCGGCCTTTTTCAAATCTTCCAGCGCCTGGTCGTAGATTTTCTTCTGCTCGCCCGTGTAGCGGTCGAAATCCTTTTGCAGAATCCCGATGCGCAGGCTCGAAAGCGGCTTGCGCGGCTCCCAGTGGAAGGGGTCCGCCCCCACCGTCCGGTCTCTTCCATCCGGACCGTACACCGCGTTGAGCACGATCGCGCAATCTTCCACGCCGCGGCAGATCGGGCCGACTTTGTCCATGGTCCAGCTCAGCGCCATGGCCCCATACCGGCTGATGCGGCCGTAGGTGGGCCGCAGCCCGACCGTCCCGCATGCCTGGCTGGGCGAGATGATCGACCCCAGCGTTTCCGTGCCCAGCGTAAAGCCCAGCAGCCCCGCCGCCGTGGAAGATGCCGACCCCGCCGAAGATCCGCTCGACGTCTGCTCCGTATTCCACGGCGTCTTCGTCATGCCCGTTGAACCACAGCCCGCCCTGCGCCAGCGCCCCCATCGAAAGTTTCGCCATCAGCACCGCGCCCGCTTTGTTCAGGCGCTCCACCACCGTCGCGTCCTTGCTGGCCACGCGCGTCTGGTAAGGCTCGGCGCCGAACGTGGTCAGGATGCCCTTGGTATCGAACAGGTCCTTGAGCCCGAACGGTATCCCGTGCAGCGGCCCGCGATAGTGGCCGGCGCGGATCTCCTGGTCGGCGGCCGCCGCCTGCTCCAGCGCAAGTTCTTCGGTGGAAGTAATCAGGCAGAGCAGCTTCGGCGAGTACTTCTTCATCCGCGCCAGGTACATCTTCGTCAGATCGGTGGACGAGACGGCGCGCGATTTCAAGAGCGGCGCCAGATCCACAATGCGCCAGAATGCGAGCTCCTCCAGATTCGCGGGCGCCTTCTTCGCCGGTGTCGTGCCGATCGTGGTTTCAAAACGCTGCGGCCCCTTGATCGGCTGCCGGTCCGGCAAGCCCGGGATGAAAGGAAAAAGCCGGCTCCGTATCGATCGGGACATCGGCCTTGCGGAGCGCCTCATAGCTGTAGACGGCCTGGTTCACGCCGCGCAGCATGGTATCGATTTCGCTGTCTTGAAACTCCAGCCCCATGAGTTTCAGCGCGCCGCTCACCTGTTCTTTGGTGACACGCATCGGCTGATCCTGAAATCCGCCGCGCCCGCGTCCACCGCGTCCCGCGCCGTCTGCCGGCGGCGGAGTCGCTCCCCCGCGCTGCTGAGGATACGCTTCGCGAGCGGCCGTCAAAATGGTGATCAGTTGCAGCCAGGTTCGTCTGTCCATGAGCTCTCTCCCTCTCCGTAAATTCCTCCTATGATACACAAGTAGGCCTCCCGGCCTGTCCTTGCGCTATGCTTCCCTTCAATGACCAGATCTTTGGCGTTGGCCCTCGCTGCCCTTCGCATACTCGCCGCGTCGGACCACGACTGGCCCGCGTACGGCGGCGGCGCAGCCGGAGTTCGTTACTCCCCGCTCAAGCAAATCGATCGCTCTAACGTCGCGAAGCTGCAAATCGCCTGGACCTACGACACGCACGATGGGCCGGGCGATCCGCAGAATCAGCCCATCGTGGTCCATGGCGTTCTCTACGGCGTCACGCCCACCCACAAAGCGGTCGCGCTGGATGGCGCCACCGGCAAGCCGCTATGGACTTTCGATTCCGGGATTCGCGGACGCGGCCCCAACCGTTCCGTCGTATGGTGGTCTTCGCGCGGCGAACAGCGCCTCTTCTTCGCCGTGCAGAGCTTCATTTATGCGCTCAATCCGCGAACCGGCAAACCGATTCCGGGTTTCGGCGTGGAGGGCCGCATCGACCTCCGCGAGAATCTGGGCCGCGACTCCGCCAAACAGTCCTACGTCCTGACCAGCCCGGGAATTGTCTATCGCGACCTGCTCATCGTCGGCGGCCGCCTTCCCGAAGCGCTCCCCGCGCCGCCCGGCGACATTCGCGCCTACGACGTTCACTCCGGCAAACTGCGCTGGACCTTCCACACCATTCCCCACCCCGGAGAGCCCGGCTACGAGACCTGGCCCGCCGACGCCTGGACCTATTCCGGAGGCGCCAACAATTGGGCCGGCATGGCGCTCGATGAGAAGCGCGGCATCGTCTACGTTCCCACCGGCTCCGCCGCCAGCGATTTCTATGGCGCCGACCGCCTCGGCGACAACCTCTACGCCAACTGCCTGCTCGCCCTGAATGCCGCCACCGGCGAGCGCATCTGGCACTTCCAGGCGGTCCGGCACGACGTCTGGGATCGCGATTTTCCTTCTCCTCCCGTGCTCGTGACCGTCAAACAAAACGGCCGCACCATCGATGCCGTGGCGCAGACCACGAAACAGGGTTGGGTCTATCTCTTCGATCGCGTCAACGGAAAGCCGCTATTCCCCATTGAGTACCACCGTTACCCCGCCAGTGACGTCCCCGGCGAACAGACCGCCGCCGAACAGCCGCTGCCCACTCGTCCCGCGCCCTTCGCCCGCCAGGCGCTCACCGAAGACCAGCTTACACAGCGCACCGAGGCGGCGCACGCCTGGGCTGTCGCGCAGTTCCGCAAAATGCGCAGCGGCGGACAGTTCCTACCGTTCGCTGCCGCCGGCGATACCGTGATCTTTCCCGGCTTCGATGGCGGCGCCGAGTGGGGCGGCTCGGCTTTCGACCCTACTTCAGAACTGCTCTACGTCAATTCCAACGAAATGTCCTGGATGGCCGGCCTGCTCGAAGGCCAGCCCGAAAACTCCAGCCGCCGCCTCTACCTCTCGCAATGCGCCACCTGTCACGGCGACGACCTTCGCGGCGCCCCGCCCCAGTTCCCCGCATTGAACGACATTGCCGGAAAACGCACCGCGCCACAAATCGCCGCCCTCATTCGCGAGGGCGCGGGCCGTATGCCGGCCTTCCCCGCCCTGCCTCCTGCCGATGTCGCCGCCCTCGCCGACTATCTGCTTCGCGGGCGCAGCAAGGAACTGGAAGCTCCCGCCGCCGATAAGGGACCCCGTTTTCGCTTCACCGGCTACCACAAGTTCGTCGACCCCGATGGCTATCCCGCCATCGCTCCGCCCTGGGGCACACTGAACGCGATTCACCTCGGCAGCGGTGAGTACGCCTGGCGGATTCCGCTCGGCGGATATCCCGGCCTCCCGGACCAGGACACCGGGTCGGAGAACTACGGCGGCCCCATCGTCACCGCCGGCGGACTCGTCTTCATCGCCGCCACCAACTATGACCGCAAGTTCCGGGCCTTCGATAAATCGACCGGAGAGCTGCTCTGGCAGACCACCCTGCCGATGGCCGGCAACGCCACCCCAATCACTTACGAAATCGCCGGCCGCCAATATGTCGTCATCTACGCCACCGGCGGAAAATCCGGCAAATGGGGACCGTCCGGCGGCGTCTATATCGCCTTTGCCCTATAGAAGCACGAAGACTAAAAAGCATGCCCCCCCAAGGCCCGCGCCGCCCGTCCGCCGCGCAAACAAACTATCGCCCGCGTTATACTCACCATCCATGAGGTTATTTCCGCTCCTTCTGTGTCTTTCCCTGTCCGCTTTCGCCCAGGACGATCCCCCCGCCGCACCCGGCGCGGGCCGTGGCGGACGCGGTCCCGGCTCTAACGAGCCGATCAACGAGTCCACGTTCTCATCCCTTCGGGCACGCCAGATCGGCCCTGCCTTCATCTCCGGCCGCGTCTCCCAAATCGCCGTCTTCCCGGACGATTCCAACCACTACCTGATCGCCGAAGCCTCCGGCGGCGTCTGGGCCACCACCAACAACGGCACCACCTGGACGCCCGTATTCGACAACTACGGCTCCTACTCCATCGGCTGGATCACCATCGATCCCAAGAATCCTTCCATCGTCTGGGTCGGCACCGGAGAGAACAACAATCAGCGCAGCGTCAGCTACGGCGACGGCGTGTACAAGAGCGAAGACGGCGGACGCACCTTCCGCAACGTCGGCCTCAAACTCACCGAGCACATCGCGCGCATTGTGGTGGACCCCCGCGATTCCAATGTGGTCTACGTGGCCGCGCCCGGCCCCCTGTGGAAGGGCGGCGGCGAACGCGGACTCTACAAGACCACCGACGGCGGCAAGACCTGGTCGGCCAGCCTCATTAAGGTCGGCGATTATACCGGCTGCAGCGACGTCATCATGGACCCGCGCAATCCCGATATCCTGCTCGCCGCCACCCACCAGCGTCAGCGCCGCTACTTCGGCATGATTCACGGCGGCCCCGAGAGCGCCCTCTATCGCTCCATCGACGCCGGTAAGACCTGGACGCCAGTTCGCGGCGGCTTCCCCGCGGGCGAGCTCGGACGCATCGGCGTCAACGCCGCGCCCGGCAACCCGAGCATCATCTACGCCCAGGTCGAAGGGCCGGAGGGCCGCGGCGGCACCTACCGCTCCAACGACAACGGCGTGACCTGGGAAAAGCGCGGCGCCTACGATTCCCAGGGCCAGTATTACTCCAAAATCCAAATCGATCCCGCGAACTCAGACCGCGTCTACATCATGAACATGAACATCATGGTGAGCGACGATGGCGGCCGCACCGTCACCGCCCTGGGCACCCGCAACAAACACGTGGACAATCACGAAATCTGGGTCGACCCCAAGAACAACAATCACTACCTGGTGGGCTGCGATGGCGGTCTCTACGAATCCTTCGACCGCGCCGCCACCTGGAACTTCAAGGCCAACCTGCCCACCGCTCAGATGTACGACGTCGCCGTCAGCGAAGACGCTCCGTTCTATAACGTGTACGGCGGCACGCAGGATAACAACAGCTTCGGCTGCCCCGCGAAGAACAAGTGGAGCAACCTCACCAACGCCGATTGCTTCGTCACCATGGGCGGCGACGGCTTCTACTCCCGCGTCGATCCCAAGGACCCCAACACCATCTATGCCAACATGCAAAACGGCGGGATGGTGCGCTTCGATAAGCGCACCGGCGAGCGCGTCTCCATCCAGCCCCAGCCCAAGCGCGGCGACCCCGCGATGCGCTGGAACTGGGACGCGCCGCTGATCGTCAGCCCGCACTCCAACACCCGCCTCTATTTCGGCGCGCAGAAACTCTACCGCTCCGATGATCGCGGCGATTCCTGGAAGGAAGTCTCCGGCGATCTCTCGCGCGGCCTGGACCGCAATAAGCTCCCGCTCATGGGCAAGGTCTGGCCCATCGACGCCATTCAGAAGAACGTCTCCACCGCGCTCTATGACAACATCAGCGCGATCGCGGAATCCCCCAAGGTCGAAGGCCTGATCTATGTCGGCACCGACGATGGGTTGGTGCAGGTCACCGAAGACGGCGGCAAGAACTGGCGCAAGATCGATAAGCCCGCCGGCGTTCCCGAAGACGCTTACGTGCAGCGCATTCTCGCCTCGCAGCACGATGCCGGCACCGTCTACGTCGCCTACGAAAATCACCAGAACGGCGATTTCAAACCGTATCTCATCAAGAGCTCCGATCGCGGAAAAACCTGGAGTTCGATCGCCGGCAACCTTCCCGAGCGCGGCGGCGTATACGCGCTGGCGGAAGATCACATCAACCCGAAACTCCTGTTCACCGGTACCGAGTTCGGGCTCTACTGGACCAACATCGGCGGCGAAAAGTGGATGAAGCTGAACATCGGCCTGCCCACCATCATGGTCCGCGACCTCACCATTCAGAAGCAGATGGACGATCTGGTCATCGGCACCTTCGGCCGCAGCATCTACGTGCTCGATGATTACAGCCCCCTGCGCCAGGCCACCCCGGAGCTGATGCAGAAGGATAGCTTCATCTTCTCCAGCAAACCGGCGCTCTCTTTCATCCCGCAGAACCGCGGCGGCGATCTTGGGACTGCGTACTTCACCGCGCAGAATCCGCCGGTCGGCGCCCAGATCACTTTCAACTTGAAGGACGCCATCACTACCAAACGGGCCGAACGCCAGCGCAAAGATCGCGCGACCTTTGCGCGCGGCGAAACGCCGCCCTATCCGACGCCGGAACAACTGCGCGCGGAAGCCGAGGAAGAAGCGCCCGCGATTCTCGTCTCGATTTCGGATGCGAATAACAAAGTGGTCCGGCGTCTGGAAGCGCCCGCCACTCGCGGCATCCATCGCATTACGTGGGATCTTCGCGGGCAAAGCGCCAACCTCGCTCCCGCGGGCTTTGGCGGCGCCGGCGGTGGCGGCGGACGCGGTGGCCGCGGCGGCGGCGCGGGTGCCGGTGGCGCTGGAGGCGGAGGTGGCGAAGCGGGCGGCGGCGATGAAGAAGAAATGGCCATGATGGCACGCTTTAATGGCGGACCGCTGGTGGTCCCCGGCAGATACACCGTCGCTCTCGCCAAGCGCGTGGAAGGCGTCGTCACTCCCCTGCCCGGGACGCAGACCGTGGAAGTAGTGGCGGAAGGTCCTTCGACCAAGGAAGACCGAGTCGCCATGGCCGACTTCCAGGACAGGCTTTCGAAATTGCAGAAGGCCATGACCGCGACCACGCAGACTGCCGCCGAGGCCGGCGCTCGCCTCAGCGCCATCCGGCGCGCCATCGACGCGACCCCTTCGCTTTCGCCGAAACTGCGCGAAGAGACCATCCGGCTCGAGAGACAGCTCAACGAGATCAACATGGCCCTGAACGGCGATCGCGTCTGGCGTGCCACCAACGAGGGCACCCCGGCCGGCATCGCCGAACACGCTCAGGCTGCCGCTTCCCCCACGCGCGGGACAACCGGCCGCCCCACCAAGACCGCGATGGAGCAGTACCAGATCGCCAGCGATGCCCTCGCGGTCGAGATTCCCAAACTTCGCAAGCTCTATGAGACGGATATCAAGGCGCTCGAAAAACAGCTCGACGCCGCTGGCGCTCCTCCCACCCCCGGCCGCCTGCCGGAATGGAAGGGCGGCAAATAAATCAACCCAACCGGCGGCCGGCGGGCTCCTCCCTGCCGGTCGCGGCTGACTGATTCAGCTACCATACAGCCATGCTTCGGATCTTCATCATCGGCGGCTTTCTCTGCGGAGGTCTTATGGCTGATACCAGTTTCGACCACGCCCAGGCGGAGCGGTTTGCGCGCCTTGCGCTCGATTGCGTCCACAAACCCTACCCCAACAAAATCGCCCACTCGCTGAATTCCGATGCCGACGTCAAGCCGCCGCGCGAGCTCACGCCCGCTTTCTACGGCTGCTACGACTGGCACTCCTCGGTCCACGGGCACTGGCTGCTGGTCCGCCTCATCCGTCTCTTTCCGGACGCGCCCTTCG
Source organism: uncultured Solibacteraceae bacterium (assembly GCA_963811575.1). Classification (GTDB taxonomy): domain Bacteria; phylum Acidobacteriota; class Terriglobia; order Bryobacterales; family Bryobacteraceae; genus Solibacter. The sequence continues at coordinate 351,217 of CAWERY010000002.1, forward strand.
TGGCGGAGGCGCGCCGCGCGCTGGGGCAAAGCCTCACCGAAGCCAACATCGCCCAGGAAGTAAAGTACCTGGAAACCGATGGCCGCGGATCGTTCGAGCGGCCGTACGGCCTGGCCTGGCTCCTCCAACTCGCCGCCGAACTTGCCGAATTCGACGACCCCGACGCGCACCGCTGGTCGGCCGCACTCAAGCCGCTGGAGCACGCCGTCACCACGCGCATCGCAGCCTGGCTTCCCAAGATGGAGCACCCGGTCCGCGCCGGCGAGCACAACAATACCGCCTTCTCCATCGGCCTCATGCTCGATTACGCACGTGTGACCGACAACAACGAATTCCACAAACTGGTCGATGCCCGCGCGCGCGAATACTACCTCAAGGACAAGGCCTGCCCGCTCAACTATGAGCCGTCGGGAGAAGATTTCCTCTCACCCTGCCTCGCCGAAGCCGACGTGGTGCGGCGCCTCCTCCCACCCGATGAATTCGGGCGCTGGTTCACCGCCTTTTTACCGCGAGTCGATCTCACGCCGACGCGCGTGGTGGACCCCGCGGATGGCAAGCTCTATCATCTTGCCGGCCTCAACCTGAGCCGCGCCTGGATGCTCGAAGGCATCGCCGGTCACCTTCCGGTAGGCGACCGCCGGCGTCCGCAATTTCTCGCGCTCGCCGACACGCTTTCGCAAGCCGGCATCGAGAGCATCAAGAGCGAGCACTACGAAGGCGGCCACTGGCTGGGCAGCTTCGCCGTTTATCTGGTCAGCCATCGCGGCCTCCGGCGGTAACCCATGCGCCTGATCCGCGGCTTGCTCTGCCTGCTTCCCGCGCTGCTCCGCGCCCAGGAGTTGCCCGTCGAGAAGGGCGCCTTCAAGCTGCACCTGATCCAGCACGCCATCGGCGAAGAGCGTTATGAAATTTCGCGCGCGCCGGATTCCTCGCTGCTGGTCAAGATCACGTCAGAGCAGGCCGACCGCGGCAATCTGCGCAACATCACCGCGGCACTCCGGCTGAATCGGGATCTCACTCCGGCGAACTACGAGGTGAAATCCCGCGCCGCGAGTTCCGTATCCGTGGACGCCTCCACGGTCACCGTCCGTGAAGACGAGCGGGAGCGCCGTTTCGCCGCGCCGCCGCGCTATTTCGTAGGCTTCGGCAGCGCGCCTTTCTCCGTGCAGATGATGATGCTGCGTTACTGGCTGGCGCATGGCAAGCCCGCGCAGCTACCCATCCTGCGCGCCGCCGCCGGCGCCCCGGACGCGCGCATCGAATTCGCCGGGCACGATACCATCGACGCTCGGCGGCAAGACCATCCGGCTGGATCGCTACACCATCGCCAACCTTCAGTTCGGCCGCGAGATTCTCTGGATGGATCCGGCGGGCAACCTGGCGGCCGCGATGACTTTTGCCGGCGGCCTGCCGGTCGAAGCCGTCCGCTCCGAGTACGAACCGGTGTTCCCGCAATTGTTCCGCGCCGGCGTCGCGGAGCAAATGCGGATTCTTGCCGCGATCGAACGCGAGGTGCCGCCGGTGCGTTCGGGCGCCTTCGCCATCGCCGGCGCGACGCTGTTCGACGCTACCGGACACGCGCCGGTCCCCGATTCGGTCGTGATCGTGCGTGACGGCCGCATCGCCGCCGCCGGCCCGCGAGCCACCACAGCGATTCCGAAAGGAATGGCCGTAATCGATGGCTCCGGCCAGACGCTGCTGCCCGGCCTTTGGGAAATGCACACCCACTATTCCGGTGTGGAGTTCGGGCCGGCGTACTTGGCGGCCGGCGTCACTACGGCGCGCGATTGCGGCGGGGAATTCGATTTTCTGGTGGCGGCGCGCGACGCGATCGCCAAGCGCCGCGCACTCGGTCCCCGCTTGCTTCTGGCCGGGCTGGTGGATGCCGGCGGGGCCCACGGGCTTCGGCGCCGTTTTCGCCGACACTCCCGAAGAAGCCCGCGCGGTAGTCGCTCGCTACCAAGCTGCCGGCTTCGAGCAGATCAAGCTATACACTTTCCTCAAACCGGATGTCATCGCTGCGCTGACCACCGAAGCGCATCGCAAGGGCATGACTGTGACCGGGCACGTCCCCGCCGAGCTCAACGCCATGCAAGGCGTGGAAGCCGGCATGGATCAGATCAACCACCTCAACTACGTCTCGCGAATGATGCGCGAGCCCGGCGCCGTCCAGTTCTTCAAAGACCACCACACTGTAATCGACCCCACCGCCGGCTGGGGAGAGATGGCCGGCCACACCAGAGATCTCGACGTCGCCTCGTTCGAGCCCGGTATCGCTAAGGCGCCCTACGCGCTGTTCGCGAAATTCACCGGTATGGGTGCACCCGCCGCCGGCAGCGCCGCCTTTCAAACCCGCATCGCGGAGAGCCTGAAGGTGATCGGCGAACTCTACCGCGCTGGCGTGACTATCGTGCCCGGCAGCGATACCGGCCTGATCGGGTATGGCCTGATCCGCGAACTCGAGTTGTACGTGCAGGCGGGCATGACTTCGGCCGATGCCATTCGCTCGGCCACCATTGTCTCGGCTCGCGCCATGAAACTCGACGCGGATTCGGGCACGATCGAAGCCGGCAAACGCGCCGATCTCATCCTGGTGAACGGCAACCCGCTCGAGCGCATCGGCGATCTTCGCAAGGTGTCAAAAGTGGTCGCCAACGGGCGGCTTTATCAATCGGCCGACCTCTGGCAAAGCGTTGGGTTCCAGCCATGAAACTCCTGTTCCCCATCCTCCTGGCAGTGGCCGCCGCCGCGCAGCCCTTGCCGATTCGCGGAATCCATCTCGCTGCGCCCATGCCCGATGAGATTGCGCTCGCCGAGCGCTTCATCAGGGAAGCGCTGCCCAAGGAAGGTGTCAATGTCCTGGTGCTCGAAATCAATTACCGGTATCAGTTCGCCAAACATCCGGAGGTGGTCGACCCCAACGCGCTCTCGCCCGATGACCTGAAACGCCTGGCCGCGGCCTCGCGGAGTGCCGGCGTCAAGCTGGTCCCGATGATCAATCTGCTGGGCCATCAATCGTGGGCCCGCACCACCTTCGGCCTGCTCCGCGGCCACCCGGAGTTCGACGAAACTCCCGGAAAATTTCCGGATAACCAGGGCACGTACTGCCGCAGCTATTGCCCGCTGCATCCCCAGATTCACAGCGTGATTTTCGATTTGATCGACGAGCTTCTGGCGGTCACCGGCGCCGACGCTTTTCACGTCGGCATGGACGAAGTCTTCCTCCTCGGCGAAGACGAGTGCACCCGCTGCAAAGGACGCGACAAAGCGGCGCTCTTCGCGGGCGAGGTCCGCGCCCTGCACGATCACCTCGCGCAATCCAACCGCACGATGTGGATCTGGGGCGACCGTTTCCTCGATGGCGAAATCACCGGCATGGGCCAGTGGGAAGCCTCCAAAAATGGCACCGCCCCCGCCATCCATGCGGTGCCGAAGGATGTGATCGTCTGCGACTGGCATTACGAAACCGCCCATCCCTCGGCGGCTTACTTCGCGCTCGAAGGCTTCCGTGTGGTCTCATCGCCGTGGCGCAGGCCTTCGGTGGCGCTTCGCCAACTCGATCTCATCCACCTCGCCAGAATGAACTCTTCGCCCGCCGTCGCGGCGCGTTTGCAGGGAATGCTCCACACCACGTGGTGCGGCTTCGGCCCGTTCGCCAAAGCCTATTTCGGCGAGGATACCCGCAACATCAACGCCATGGAATCCGTCGTCACGTTTCGGGAGCTTTACCGCGAGCTGCGCAAACCGCTATGAGTGTTAAATCATTAGCGTAGAGGTTGTTCCGCTCCCGGTATCTCTGTATGCTGTTGGAGCCATGAACAAAGCTGCTCATCTGCATCTTAGTTAGTCTGACGTCACACGTGTTACCGGCTGCCACTGGTTATCTTGTGCATAACCTCGTAGCCGACGCAGCCGCAACCACCACACCGGCGGCCGATAACATCGATCCCCGCCTGATCAATGCATGGGGACTGGTCGCATCGGCGACGAGCCCGTTCTGGGTTTGCGATGCCGGAACCGGCCTCTCTACGATTTATACCGTCAACGCCACCAACACCACAGTCGTTAGGACTTCCAAACCCCACCACCCAGCCGACTATTCCGGGGTCGGGAGGACTTCTGAAGGGTGTTTGCACCGGCATTGTAGCCAACACGGCGCCGGCCACCACGCCTGTAACTTTCCCGGTCACCGCCCCTGGCAAAGCCGCGGCCGCCGCCAGTTTCATCTTTGTCACCGAGGACGGAGTTCTTTCGGCATGGGCCAACGGCGCCGACCCCACCCAGGCATTGATCCAAGTGGATAACTCCAAGACTGCCGTATATAAAGGCCTGGCGCTGGTTACCACTCCGGCGGTTCAACTTTACGCGGCTAACTTCAAAGCGGGAACCATCGATGTATTCGATGCGCAGTTTAAGCCGGTAACTTTGGCCGCGGGATCTTTTGCGGATGCCAAGATACCGGCGGGCTTCGCTCCATTTAACATCTGGAACATCGGCGGCAAGCTTTATGTCGCGTATGCCAAGCAGGATTCCAATAAGCTACTGGACGTCGCGGGCGTGGGCAACGGCTACGTCGACGTATTCGATACCACCGGGAAACTGCTGCAATCGCTGGTCGTGGGCGGCACCGGCAGTCTGTTGAATTCACCCTGGGGACTGGCGATTGCGCCGGCCACCTTCGGCAAATTCGCCAATGACCTGCTGGTCGGAAACTTCGGCGATGGCCTGATCAACGCCTACGATCCGACCACCGGCGCATTCGTGGGAACGCTGCAGGATGCCAGCGGAAAGAACATCGTGATCCCGGGTTTGTGGGCGCTCACGTTCGGCAACGGCTCTAGCGGCGGCGACAAAGACACGCTATATTTCGCCGCGGGACCGGGCGGATCGAAGCACGGCGTGATCGGCAGCATCTCGGCAAATCCCAATGTGGTCAGCACCGCCGTCACCAACGCCGCGCAGGCGACCGGCGGACTGGCGGCCAACACCTATGTCACCATCAAGGGCACCAACCTCTCGCCGACCAAGCGATCCTGGGTCGCGGCGGACTTCGGCACCACGGGCAAGGCCCTGCCGAGCGCCCTGGATGGCGTGAGCGTTTCGATCAACGGCGAACCGGCGTACATCTCTTACATCAGCCCGGTGCAGATCAACGTGCTGACGCCCGCCGATATGCCTTCGAGCGGTCAGGTCACGGTGGTGGTAACGGACAACACGCTGACCGGCAGTTCGGTGAGCGTGACGCCGCAGGTGGTGGCCCCCTCCTTCTTCCTGTTGGACGCGGCGGGGCACATCGCGGCGACCCACGCGAATAATTCCCTGATCGGGACCACCGCTCCGGCAACCCCGGCGGCGCCCGGCGAGGTGATTGTTCTCTACGGCAACGGCTTCGGCACCACCAACCCCGCGGCGGTCAACGGCGCGGTGCAGGCTGGGGCGGCGCCGCTGCTGGTGACGCCGACAATCACGTTCAACGGCAACAACGCGACCGTCGTGTTTGCCGGGCTTACCGGGACGGGCCTGTATCAGTTCAACGTGACCGTTCCCACCGGCCTGCCGGATGGCGATGCCGCGGTGGTCGCTAAGGCAGGCGGCGTGAGTTCGCCGACCGGCGCCTTGATCACGATTAAGAACTAGGCATCACGCAACGGTGTTCGGATCGCTCCGTGACGGTGGAACGCCGCCGTCACGGAGCGATCTTTTTTTGCAGTATGCTTCAGCGGGAGCGAAGCGCCTCAAGCGGGTCCACGCGCGTCGCTCGCCAAGCGGGCAATCCGCAGGCGGCGAGAGATACGACCAGGAAGACTGCCGTAATCGCGGCGAAGATGAGCGGGTCGGTGGCGCTCACGTGGAAGAGCAGGCGCTCCAGCAGGCGGGTGAGCGCGGCCGCCGCCACCACGCCGATCGCGATGCCGGCCGCGCTCAGTCGAATACCCTGCTTCAGCACCATGCGAAGGATGTCCGCGCGCTGCGCGCCAATCGCCTGGCGGATGCCGATCTCGGTATTCCGCTGCGCCACCGAATACGCCATCACTCCGTACAGTCCGATCACGGCCAGGATCAGGGCAACGGCGGCAAAACCGGCGATCAGGTACATCGTCTCGCGGCGCTGAGAGAGCGCGAGTCTGCACGACCTCATCCATAGTGCGGATCGTGGTCACGGCCTGATCGCGATCGACCGCAGCCACCATGGCGCCCAGTGCTTTTGTCAGCGGCCGGGGATCGCCGGCGGTGCGTATGGTGAGCGAGACGCTCTGCCAGGTCCACTGCGCATAGGCGGAATAGATCGCCATGGGCGACTTCCACTTCGAGGCCGCGCGACTTCGTATCGCCGACTACGCCCACAATTTCGAAGGGCGCCTGGAATCGCGTAAACGTGATGTGTTTGCCGAGCGCGCTCTCGTTGGGCCAGAAGTGGCGCGCCAGAGAGTCGTTCACGATCAGGACGCGCGGCGCCTTGTCATCGTCTGCCCAGGTGAAATAGCGCCCGCGAAGAAGCGGGATGGCGAGAGTGCGGAAATAGTCGGGCGTGGCGCCGCCCCATTGCGCCAGCGGGCGCAGGCCCATCGGGGACCACCGGCTGGCCTTCCACCAGGATCGGCGAGAGCACGACCGGGCCGAGGGGCACCGATTGCGAAATCGCCGCGGCGGTCACACCAGGGATGCTCTTCAGCCGCTGCTCGATCTCCTGAACGAAGTGGGCGCGCCGCGGGCCATCGGGGTATTTGCCGGGCGGAATCGCCAGGCGCGCGGTCAGTGTGTGCAGGGAGTCGAAGCCGAGCTTCACGTTCTGTACCTGGCGGAAGCTTTCGAGCAGCAGTCCCGCGCCGATCAGCAGGACGATCGAAAGGCCCATCTGTCCCGCCACCAGCAGGCTGCGCAAACGGTGCCCGCGGGCTCCTCCGGTGGTGCCCCAGCCGCTGTCGCGCAGCACTCCGGTTAAATTAGGGCGCGACGCTTCCAGCGCCGGAACCAGGCCGAAGGCAACGCCTGTGATCACCGAGACGAGGGCGGTGAACGCCAGGACGGCCGGGTCAACGCGAATGGGTTGGAAGCCGGGAAGATTGGCGCCGGCATCGGCCTTCACCAGCCATTCCACGCCCCACTCGGCGAGCGCCACACCCAGCGCTGCTCCAGCCGCGGCCAGCACGACGCTTTCGGCGAGCAGTTGCCGGACGAGTTGCGCGCGGCTGGCGCCGAGGGCGGATCGCACCGCGATTTCCTTGGCCCGTCCGGTAGCGCGCGCCATCATCAGTCCCGCGACATTCGCGCAGGCGATCAACAGGACGAAGCCGACCGCTCCGGTGAGAAGCAGCAGCGTCGGACGGATCTGCAAAGTCAGGCTGTCCTGCAGGGGAGCGATGTCGAGGTGCGCCTTGGGGTCGGCATCGGGCGCGCTCGCGTGGGTTTCCCGATACTGGCGGTTGATCGCGGAGACCTCGGAATCGGCCTGCTGAATCGTGGCGCCGGGTGCGAGCCGCGCGAGCGCGTTGAGAAAGCCGGCGCCGGTTTGAATCTGCTCCGGCTGCAGACGGCCGTACTTCATCAGCCGCGTTACCCAGACATCCTGGCCCGGGGAGGGAAACGCGTAGTCCGCCGGGAGGACGCCGATGATGGTGTAGACCTCCTGATCGAGCGCGATGGTCTTGCCGAGAATCGCCCGGTCGCCGGCGAAGTGCCGCTGCCAAAGAGCGGAACTGATGAGCGCGACGGGCGCGGCGCCGGCATCGCCGTCAGAGGCACGGAAGCCCCGGCCCATCAGAGGCGGTGTGCCAAGGACATCGAAGAAATCGGGCGAGACGCGCGCGGCGGCGAGTTGTTCCGGCTCCGCCGCACCGGTGAGCGTGAGCGAATCGAAGCAGAAACCCGCGACCCCGGCGAAGGCGCGGCTGCCATCGCGGACACTTTCGTAAGAGGCGAGCGAAAACGAGCTGCCGCGAAAACCGCGCGCCGGGTTCGACACGGAAATCAGCATCAGGCGCCCGGGATCTTTGAGCGGCAGCGGGCGCAGCACCAGGGCGTTCACCACGCTGAAGATGGCCGTATTGGCGCCGATCCCGAGGCCGAGCGTGAGCACCGCGATGGCCGTGAAGGCCGGGCTCTTGAGCATCAACCGGAGCGCGAATCGGAGGTTCTGCGGCATTCTATTCCGACGCGGACCGAGTGGCTTTCGTTAGGGCCCGGGCCCGCCGTTTTAGCGCTTCAGCAGCAGCTTGATGGGGCGGGTTGCCGCCAGGGAGACTTCCGCGTTGGGCTTCTCCATACGAGTGAGTTCGGCCGCGGGCAGCGTGGGGAGCGGCGCACCCTGCTCCAGCGAATCGAGTAGCTTGAGACCGGTGCTGCCGAGCGTAGCCAGATCTTTAGAGAGCGGCTTGAGTTCGACAAGCAGCGGATTGCCGGTGGCGAGTTCCTGGAATTTAGCGTCGTTGGCGGCCCACCGGGTAAAGGCGCTGCGCAGCAGTGCCGCCTCCGCGGAGCTGCCTTTGGGATCGACAGCTACTTTGGCGGCGGCCAGTTCCAGCGCGCGGACGCTCTCGCTTTCGGGACGTGCCGCATCAGCCAGCCGGTTCATCGGGGTGAGGCTCGTGTATTTGCCGGCGCGGGCGCGAGGGCCTAAGCCGAGCCCTTCGACGGCGTCGGCGAGCACGCGCAAGGGCTCCGCGGTGACACCGCCGGTCATGCGGTCCAGCATGGGGGCATAGTTAGCGCGATGCTGCACGCCGGTCCATTCCAACTCGCGGCTCACCGCCTGCATGCGAACGTACATCGAATCCACATCGGCGGTTAAGGCGGCCGGCGACCAGAAGCGTTCGGCGATGGCGGCGGCGCGCGGCCAGATGCGCGAATCGACGGTCTCCGCCGTGACGTATTCGGCCCACATGCAGGCCTCTCCGCCCAGGACGCGCGACGATTGTTCGGGAGTGATCTTCGCCGCATCGGAGGAAAGCGGATCCACGCCGTAGTGGAATTTCGCGGAGCTCAAGTGATCCAGGTAATAGCCCCAGGAGAGAATCCCGCGATAGCCCTTGGCCGCCGCTTCGGCCAGCGATTTCTGGCCGCGCCAGGACTGCACAACGATATCCGTAGGCAAGTCAGGGTGCAGCACTTCGTCCCAGCCAATCAGGATCTTGCCGCGCTTCTGCAATAGCTTTTGCACGCGTGTATTGAAGTACGCCTGAATGGCGTGGGCGTCCTTGAGATTATGCTCCTTGGCGAAGGCCTGCACGCGGGGCGAGGCGTTCCACTGCTTGGCCACCACTTCGTCGCCGCCGATGTGAAAATACTGGTCGGGAAAGAGCGGGGTGATCTCTTCGAAGAAGCTATCGAGGAAGGCATAGGTCTCTTCGCGGCTGGGATCGAGCGCGTTCTCATAAACGCCCCATTTGCGCCCGATTTCGTAAGGACCGGGGTTGGTTCCCAGTTCGGGATAGCCGACCAGCCAGGCCGTGGTGTGCCCCGGAATATCGAACTCCGGAACCACGCGAATGCCGCGAGCGCCCGCATAGGCGACCACTTCGCGGATCTCCGCCTGCGTATAGAAAAGGCCGTCGGAGCCTTCCTGATGCAGCTTGGGAAACCGCTTGCTCTCCACGCGGAAGCCCTGATCCTCTGACAGATGCCAGTGAAAAACGTTGAGCTTCACGGCCGCCATGGCGTCCAGATTGCGTTTCACCACATCGAGCGGCATGAAGTGGCGCGCGACATCCAGCATCAGGCCGCGCCACGGAAAGCGGGGGCGATCTTCAATGTGGACGGCGGCGACTTCATACCCATCCTTACCGAGAGTGACGAGTTGCGCGAAGGTCGCGAGACCGTGGAGCACCCCGGAGGCGGCAGGCGCCTTGAGCGTAGCGCCGTCCGGCGTCACATCGAGCGTGTACGCTTCGTTTTCGCCGAGCACGGGATAGGCGCCACCGGCCGCCGCGCATTCCACGCGGAACTTGGGCGCTGCGTCCTTGAGACCGAGCAGAGGGATTCCGGTCTGCCGCGAGAGGCCGGTCACGAAGCGGCCGAGAGCGGCATCCAGGCGGGCGTCCGCCGCACTGGTGAGCGCGGCTTTGAAGGTGGAATCAATGGTCAGTTTTCCAGCGGCGGGCCTGACGGTAACGGGCAGCGGCATCAACGCAGGCGCTGCCGCTTGAGCGCCCGAAACAAGGGCGCAAAAAAGCGCAAATCGAAGCATCTTCTCTATACTACGAAAACTGACCTGGGCCTGCGGCTTGCGGCCGCTACACATGATACGATTGCGTTCGAACCCGAGGATACCCATGCAACTCACCAGACGCGACGTAGCAAAACTGGCACTGGCTGCTCTGCCTGCCGCACGACTTTTGGCCAAGGCGAATTCCAAGGTAGGCGGCGTACAGATCGGCATCAACTCTCCGTACAGCTTTCACAACATGCCCCCGGGCGCGGACGACATCCTGAAATATCTGGATCAGCTCGGCGTGAACGCGGTGGAACTGCGATCGCAACCCGTGGAAGCTTTCCTGCAGGCCCCCGTGGCGCCGCCGCCGGCGGGACGCGGGAAGCCCGCGCTAACGCCCGAGCAGGCAGACGCTCGCAAGGCTGCGCTCGAAGAGCTACAGAAGTGGCGGCTGGCGCTCTCCGTAGACAAGATGAAGAGCTTCAAGAAGAAATACGATGACGCCGGCGTGTTGATCGAAATCGTCAAGATCGATGGCATCGATGCGATGCCGGATGAGGTGGTGGACTACTGTTTCACGCTGGCGAAAACGCTGGGCGCCAAGGCGCTATCCTGCGAGATTCCCTTGAGCAAGACCAAGCGGCTTGGCGAGTTTGCCACGAAGCACAAACTGATGGTGGGCTATCACGGTCATGCCGATGTGACCAGCCCGGAGGCATTCGGCCGGCCCGAGAGCTGGGAAACGGCGATGACTTACTCGAAGTACAACGGCATCAATCTCGACATTGGCCACTTCGTTGCCGGCAACAACGTATCGCCGGTGGAGTTCATCAAAAAGCATCACGACCGCATCACGCACGTGCATATTAAGGACCGCAAGATGCAGAACGGGCCCAACGTTCCCTTCGGGCAAGGGGACACGCCCATAAAGGACGTCCTGCTTTTGATGAAGAAGGAAAAGTACCCGTTCCAGGCCACGATCGAGTTCGAATATCCGGTGCCGCCCGGCTCTGACGTGCTTACCGAAATCTCCAAGAGCGTGGAGTATTGCAAGAATATTCTGGCGTAAGACGACTCTACTGCAGGACAGGGAGCGTCAAGTAATCTTCGGGGATGAAGAAACTGCCTTGCGTAATCCCCTCCGGAGAGAGTTTCTGCAAGCGCAGCGTTAACTCGCGGCCGGTCATGCGCGCGGCGAAGGCGTCGGCGAAAGCGCGCGTGACGCCCGCGACCTGCGCGGCGGATTCGTGCGTGAATTCCAGGCGGTAGCGTGCGATTCCGGCCGCGCGCCAGTCTTCCAGATGCGCGCTGGCCTCCTGCGCTTCGGCGCCGAAGACCGTATTGCGGCAACCGACGTCTGCCATCACCGGATGCGGCCTGCCCTGTGTGTCGCGCAGCGCAACGCGGTGCTCTTCGCAGGGGCGTCCGCAATCCCGATAGCTGGTGCCCTTCGACAGGAAGCGGCAGAAGACACAATGCTCGGTGTGGAACACGGGCAGATGCTGGTACGCGACTGCTTCGATGCGCTGCGCCCCCCACTTCGCGCGCGAGTTCCGCGATCTGGGCCGCGTTCAGATCATACGTTGGAGTGAGCGCCCGCAAGCCCAGTGCGAAAAATTCGTTGGCGGTGAGGGCGTTGGCGGCGTTGAGGCTGAAATCGCCCGTCAACTCGCGCGGCTCGCGATGGCGGAGCGCCTCCAGCAGGCCGGTGGAGCGCACCAGGATGGGACAATCGCAGCCGAGCAGGAAATCCACGATCTTCTCCTCGCCGGGCTTGAGCACGCGGGGGCTGGCGACTCGCACCGCGATGCCTGACTGACGGACACGCTCGATCGAAGGGCGCAGGCCGTAGAGATCCAGATAATCGAGCGTGATGGAATCCGGCGAAACTGCGAGCGCGGCATCCAACTGCTCCGCGGTGCGCACGAGCACGTGCAAAGAAGGCGCGAGCGCGCGGGTCGCGGGCCGGTCTTCCGCGGCGAACGCCGGGACGCTGCCGGCGGCCCGAGGCGAAACGGAGCCCTGCGCGGCTTGCAATTGATCCACGGCATCGCGGCGCAACTGGTTCAGCATCGAACTCGGCGCGAAGGGTGCGCCGGTGATTTCGAGATCGAGCTCGGCCAGTTCGTAGGCCGTATTCCCCAGGCGGCCCAACTGCGCGCGCAGATACTCTTCGTCGATCGCACGGTTGCGCGCAGCGCCCAGCAGCGCCTCGCTCTCCGCCGTGATCGTGACCCCGCCGACGGTCCATTCCGTGAGGAGCGGCTTGCCTTCGCGCGCCACCACGCGGATGTTTACGGGCTGCTTGTGGAGGGGGGCCGCGGGCTCGGTATACATGCGCACCAGCTTGTCGAGATCGGGATCGTGCGTGCGCCAGATCAAATCGCCGGGGCGGATGCGCGCCAGGTTCACGATGCCATTGCCAAAGCGCAATTCGCCGCGATCGATCTCGAAAATGCGTCCGCCCTCCTCGGTCTCTTCGGGGCTCCGCCAATCCGCGGCGTCGAACACAATTCCGTCACCTGGCTTCAGCGGGGCGATGCGCTGCGCCTCCGCGGCCGTGATCACCACGCCCTTTTCCGTGATCCGCGCCACGCGCCCCATGAGCACGCCGCGATGCCGGGGCGCGCGCCCGTTGCACCACGGCCTGGTGATTGGTCCCGGTCACGAAGTGCGCGCCCAAGCCGCGCGAATAGACCTGTTCCAGGCGCAATTCGGCGGCGGGATCCATCTGTAATTTGCGTCCGGCCCAGGCGTCATCGACGGCCTGGCGATAGGCCGCAGTGGTGAGCGCAACATAGTCGGCGTCCTTGTACCGGCCTTCGATCTTGAGCGTAGAGACGCCGATATCCACGATCTCGGGCACCTGGTGCAGGGCGTAGAGATCTCCCGGCGAGAGCAGGTAGCGCGCATCGGCGAGCGGCTTCACTTCCCCATCCACCAGCAGCTCGTAGGGCAGGCGGCAGGCCTGTGCGCACTGGCCGCGATTGGCGCTGCGGCCGCCCCACGCCTCGGACGAAAAGCACTGGCCGGAGTAGGCCACGCAGAGCGCGCCGTGTACGAAGATTTCCAGCTCGCAATCCGTGCTCTCGCGAATGGCGCGCACCTCCGCAAGCGAGAGCTCGCGCGCCAGTGTCACGCGGTGAACTCCGAAACTCTGCGCGAGGCGGACTCCATCCGCGCTCGTGACGCTCATCTGCGTGCTGCCGTGGAGTTCGAGATCGGGCGCGATCTGCTTCGCCATGCGGACGATGCCGACATCCTGCACGATGAGCGCGTCGGCTCCCGCCTGCGCGATGCATCTCAATCGCCCGCGCCGCTTCCTCCAACTCATGCCGGAAGACCAGCGTATTGAAAGTGACAAACCCTTTCACCCCGCGCCGGTGTAGGGTCGCCATCACCTCTGGAAGCTCTTCTAACGAGAAGCCTACCTTGGCTCGGGCGGTGAAGTGTTTGAGGCCGAAATAGACGGCGTCCGCCCCTGCCTCAACGGCTGCACGCAATTGTGGCCAGTATCCGGCCGGACTCATGACTTCAGGTTTACGACGGGGGGACATAGGAGGACTACTTATTAGGGTAGCACCCGTCAGGAGGGCTGAATTTGTGTATACTGCCTCCCATGAGCACTTCGAGGCGGAGATTCCTGCAGACTGCGTGCGTCGCGGCTCCCGCGATTTTGGGCGCTACCGATAAACGGTGGCAGCAAACCGCCGGTCCTCGGCACCGGCAAACACACCTATGAGGCCATCCACGATTGGGGTGAACTGCCGCAGGGCATCAAATACGGCAACACGCACGGCGTGGTGGAAGATTCGCGCGGCCACATCTATGTGCACCACACCGTGCATGCCACCAGCGAGAGCTCCGATTCCATGGTGGTGTTCGACGAGAAGGGTAAATTCGTCAAGAGCTGGGGCAAGGAATTCAAAGGCGGCGCGCACGGCCTGCACATTCAGAAGGAAGGCAGCACCGAATTCCTCTATCTGTGCGACACGGCGCGCGGCATCGTCATGAAGGCTACGCTGGATGGCGAAAAGGTCTACCAGCTCGGCTATCCCGACATGTCGGAGGCCTACAAACCGGGCGCCGACGGCAAGAAGCCCAAGTATAGTCCCACCAATCTGGCCATCGGGCCCACCGGCGACCTGTACGTCGGCGATGGGTACGGCTCCAGCTACATCAATCAGTACAACAATAAGGGCGAATACATTCGCACCTTCGGGGGCAAGGGGAAAGATGCCGGTCAGCTCGATTGTCCGCACGGCATCATTCTGGACCAACGCAATGGCACGCCGATTTTGACGGTGGCGGACCGGGGCAACGCGCGCATCCAGCGGTTTACGCTGGACGGCAAGCACATCGATTTCGTAAGCGGCACGGCCATGCCTTGTCACTTCAACTTCTTCAAGAATGGCGACGTGGTGATTCCCGATTTGGGCGCGCGTGTCACCTTAATGGACAAAGACAACAAGGTGATTGCACAGCTGGGGGACGATTCCGAGAGCAAGTGGCGGGACACCCGTAAGATGTCCCGCGACCATTTCACTCCCGGGAAATTCGTGGCGCCTCACGGCGCCTGCTTCGACCACAAAGGTAATATCTTCGTGGTCGAGTGGGTGGAAGTAGGACGAGTGACTAAGCTGCGGCGCGTCTGACCTAGCGCAGCGCGAATTCCACGACCGCCGCGAGAAGATCCCTTCCCAAGGGCGACGGGTGGATGTCGCAGGGGGGCGAATTGGGAGCCGGCGGCAACTTGACCAACAGGCCGGCCTGGCACGCATCACCGTGTACCAGGCTGGATGCAACCTGAAATGCGGTGAAGCCATCCGCGAATCGGACGGGCTCAAAACCCGGTACTTGTTGCGCCAATTGCGTGGCCACCGCAGTCATGGTTCCGTTCACGGCGATGGCGATGCCATCCAACGCCGGCGCGGGAGAATAGTATGTCAGCAAAACCAGCTTGCCATGATACCGGGCCCGGATGCGGAGTAGTATCTGGGCAAGATTTTGGCCATAGGTTTGGAGAATTGGACCCAGGATGTTGTTCGCGCACACGAGGTCGGTGCCGCACAGTTGAATTTGGGGCAGCGCCAGCAAAACGTCGTTGGCGCCAATGCTGAGTGTGACCTCGTTGATATGTTTATTCGCCGCAAACTGGGCTTCGGCGAAATCCATTTGCGAGCCCGAATAGGATGCTTTCAAGCCGATAGCGGTTTTGAAAGGAGGGATGGTCGGCAATCCCGCCTGCATATGCGAGCTATTGCAGCCATAATCGGGTGAATTGATATCCAGGAAACTTCCGCTTGTCTCCCCGGGACAGGCCGCGTTGACTTCCTTCTTCGACTGGGCGAGATGCTCGATGACGGCGACGGTTTCCGGGTATCCGACGAACTGACCGGGGGTGGGTAATTGCGTCGCATAGGGCGGGAGCAATAAGACATTCAGGCCGAAGGGGACGGAGTCTCCCAACGCCAGGTAGGTATAGTTGGTGTCATTCCCGGCAAGCGCCGGAATTGCCAGCATTGCCAGCATTAATTGTGCAGTAACTAACGTTTTTTTCATAAGCTTAGCGAGACAACCCCTATCATTCTGTCATTGCCCCCAATAAAAGTAAGATTATTAGGGATAAATAATACGAGTTAATGTCACAAATGATACCCGACTTGGTTTCAGTCAGGATTTTACCTGGGCGACCGACAGTTTATTCCCGCGATTTTCAGAAAGCAGAGTTAGTAAATCCTCCACTCCCTTCCCCGATTTGGCCGAAGATCTAATAATTCGCATTCCCGGCCGCACGCTGAGGATATTACTCTGCGCGGCTTCCCAGTCGAACTCCACGGCCTCCGCCAAGTCGCACTTGGTGACAACGGCGATATCGGACGTATTAAAAATCGAGGGATATTTCAGCGGCTTGTCCTCGCCTTCTGTAACTGAAAGCAGAACTAATCGCAGGCTCTCGCCAAGATCGTAACTGGAGGGACAGACCAGATTGCCCACGTTTTCGATAAACAGGTAATCCAGGTCCCGCAACGGCCAGCCTTCCAGCGCCCGCTCCACCATCTGCGCTTCCAAATGACAGACGGTGCCGGTGGTGATCTGCCGGACGGGCGCGCCGCTGCGCGCCAGGCGCACGGCGTCGTTCTCCGTCGCCAGATCGCCCACCAGAGCCGCCACGCGATATCGCGTACCCATCTCCGTAAGCAATTTCTCTAACAGCGCTGTCTTGCCGGTACCAGGGCTGGAGACAAGGCTCACCACATAGACACCCGCCGCTTCAAAGCGCAGCCGCAGCGCGCGCGCAAGTTCATCGTTGCGCGTGAGAACCCGCTTGCGAACTTCCACCAATCGTGAAATCACCGTTCAACCATCCTCGAGCTCCAATGCCGTGACTTCCAACTCCGTCCCCCGAACCTCCTCGATCGCCAGCTTCGCTCCCGCGATCGGAGAATCGTCACAGGCCAGATCCCAGGAGAACAGCAACGCGTCCTTGACCACGCCGGAAAGCGCCCCTAACTTCAGATGGACCGCCTCCACACGCGCACAGCCCTGCCGCTGCGCTTCTTCCGACGCAATCTCGACGATGCTCATGGCGATCGAAAGTTCATGCATTACATCGTCGACATGCGCATGTAACGTTTGATGTCCTTGGCATTGATGATCATGCCCAAGGCGATGAGCCCCAGAACCAGGCCGCCTACGGTCTTTGTGAGTGTTCCTATGTCAACTTTCATATCAGCCTCCGAACTACTTCTACCGCCGCATCCACCGAGGGTCGAACGGCATCGCTCAAGCCCATTGCGCCCTGGCCCTCCGGATCTATGGTGTCCGGCGATGGCTCGCAGCCCACTACGAGCAGGCGCTTCCACGCCGCCCCCATCGATCTGGCCATCGCCAGTACCCGCATGGGATTCATCCCATGAGTCTCCATCTCGCCGGTGGTGATTTCGCCCAATTCGGGCTCGATGGTATACAGCGTGCCGGGAGCGCCGCCTCGCGGCGTGGCGTCCAGCAGGATCACGGTATCGTAACCATCGAGCAGTGCGAACGTGAGATCGAAGCCGCGGATGCCGAAATCCTCGACCCGGACATTCTCAGGCCATTGCTCATGAAGCATGCGGCGCGCCGCTTCGGAACCGAACGCATCATCGCCTAGAAAAATGTTGCCGACGCCGGCGACCAGAACCCGCCCGCTCACGGCGCTAGCTCCACTTCTTCGGCGGCAAAAAAGAAGCGATGCCCCGGCTGGCGCAGCATTCCCAATTCCCGCCCCGGATCGTCATCCAGCACGACAGCCACATGGACGTTGCCTTCGAAATCATGCTCCACTGCTTCCACGGTCGCCAGTTTTCCCGCCAGCGCAAGATCGAAGATATCGGCATTGCGACGCGGACGCAGGCGGACGCGGTCGCCCTGCTTCACCCGAAACGCGGGACGCAGCCCCCGGAGCGCGCCATGCAGCTTCATCATTTGCTCCGGAGGGAGCGTCTCGGAGCGTTCCAAAATCTCGCGCGCACGAGATCCTCCGCCGCGGATCTCCGCCTTCTCCTCATCGGACAAGGTGAGAATGCGAAGCGTGAGGATCTCGTCGATCTCCCCACTGTCAAACAAGTCGCCGGGGCTCTCCGGTGCGATCTGCGGATAATCGTAGAGAATGATCGGCGAGGAAAGCATCGTGTCGTACTCGCCTTCCACGCCCACCAGCACCGGCCACGTTCCCAGATTGTGGCACCCGGACGCGGCGTCGCGAAATTCGGGCGGGGGATCAATCAACGAGACGAAAGCCCCGCGCCGCACCGTGAGGATGGTGTGCGTGGAGAGCATCGATTTACGAGTCGCATCGCCATCGCCGCTGTAAGGCGACTGGTTCCACACCCGGACGATCAGGCGATATAGCGTGCCATCCAGATGCTCCGCCGTAGTTTCCACCAAGGCGCGGCCGTCCCCCGGCAGCGGAACGCTCTTCGCGTTTTGCATGCCGCGAAGTTCGATTTCGCGCTCCTCGGGCTCCTCGCCGTCGGCGTACCAGAGAAAGCGCACGCGCACCTCCAGCTCGCAGCCGTCCTCCGCCGTCAACAGGCACTCGGTGCGCATTTCGCTGCTATCCACGTCTGGCGGAGAGAGCACGCCAAAGTTCCAACGCTTCTGATTCTTTAGCGAAGACGCCGTGTAGGGATACAACATGTATCCCTCGTAGAGCACAGCGTTCGCGACCTTCTCCACCTGCGCGCGCTTCATGGCAGGATGCTCTCTACGGTTTGCTCCCAGGTCTGGATTCCGCGATCGATTTTGTACTGGTGCAGCCGGTCGAAGATGTCTCGCCGCAGGCACAACCAGGCGGTATTTGGGTAATATGCGTCCATCAGTTGTTTCCATTCCGCCACCGGCAGCGCGTACGAGGCCTCCTTGCTCCATGGAATTTGCGCCACCTGCAAATCGCCGTCGGCGGTTAGATAGAACACCGTGCCGCTGAACAGCAAGGTGAGCGGAACGCAGCCGCTTTCGAGGCCGTTGAAATATTTCGCCGTCGCGACCGTCAGGTCGAACGTGCACGGCACCGGAAGCTCTACGGTTGTGGTCCCGTTGAACGGCGGAATCACGATCGCCGCATGAGTCCACAGCATACTGTGCAGCGTCCGGCTCCACCGCGCCGGCTCCCCGAATAGGTCTCGGAGGCGAAGCTGCTCTTCCGTGCTGTAGGTTCGCTTCGTGGTCTCGATCCGAATCTGGCACTGCAGGGCCACCGAACAAATCTCTTCCGCTCCCGCGCTATCCACTCGCAGACGCAGGCCGAGCATCGGCGCGCTCGCATACGGCACGGGCTTCGCACCTTCGACTTGGAAGTTGAGGTCAGGCACGGCCGGCCTCCTGTAGCCGCGCGAAGAATGCGCCGATTTCGCGCCACACTTCGTCGCCGCCCGACAGGCCGTGCCAATGCATGCGGATCAGCCCTGACAATTCGTAACATCGATCGATGGGCGCCACGTAATAATCGCGCGCGCTACCCACGCGATTGACCAGTAGCGCCTCCACGTCAGGCTCCATTTCCCGCAACACTTCGTTGCGCGCGACGATGTCGCTCCACGATTCCAGCGCAAGCAGGGATTCCGTGGGACCCGCCGGACCCGGGTACAGCGCGGTCACCCTGCCTTCCTGCGAAGTGTGCACAAAGAATGCAAGCCCGATCGGTATCCGCAGATTCTCCCATTCGGCGTCGGTCATCTCGAACTCGGTAAGCCACCGGATCTGGCGTCCGACGCAGCGCAAGTTCGTTTCTCCCCGATGCGCAAATAACAGGGAGCATGCGTCGCAGGAACAGCTGAGGCGGCGCGTCTGGATGTCGATCAAATGACGGTGCTCGTGCGCCACTTCCACGCCGCATAGTCCGCAGCGTTCCACGCGCTTTCCGGGCAAATACCGGCGTAGCGTCCGCAACGGTAGGGGAGCCGTCATCGACTGGTTAACGCCTCCAACGGAACGAACGAGGATGACGCGGGCGCCTTCGATCTCGATCGCCTCGATATCCGGAGCCGCCGCGTAGAGAGCCGCCTCGATTACGTCTCGCGGCACGCCGCCCTTCACACGTACGACGAAATCCGCAGTGCCCACGAGTTCCAGGCCCTGCAACTTGTCGATGGCCCGCTGCACACGGATCTCAAAGCTCTCCGGATGCAAACCGTAGAGCAGAAGCAGGGCAGCTGCCAGGTCGTCCCTGGCGAACGTGCGCACCAAGCCCTCGCCGGATAGCTCCACGATCCGCCCCAGGGCCTCGCCGTGGAACTCCAAAATCGCCTCCACAAGCTGCCGCACGCCCGCGCGGGTCGCGGGGTCGGCGGAGGCTTCAATCTCAGCGATCAATCGCTCGATCTCCTGAACGTGTTCCATCGGGCGTCAACCCTGGGCTCCGAACATCGGGGAGTGGCGCGTCTCCAGCACCTTACCTTCGCCCAGATACATGTGCACGCCACAAGGCAGACAAGGGTCGAAACTGCGCACGGCGCGCATGATGTCGATACCGCGGAAGTTTTCCGGCCCGTTCTCTTCGAAGATCGGCGTGTTTTGCACAGCGTCCTCGTAAGGTCCGGGAGTGCCCTTGTAATCGCGCGGGCTTGCATTCCACGGCGTTGGCGGGTACGGATGATAGTTGGCGATCTTGCCTTTGCGGATCACCACGTGATGCGACAGCACGCCGCGTACGGCTTCGTGGAAGCCGCACGAAATGGCTTCGTCCGGCACCTTGAAATCCGTCCACGTTTTGGTCTTGCCCGCGTGCAACTCCGCCATTCCCTTCTCCATGAAGTGCAGCGCCGCCGCGGCCGCGTACGCCTGGAAGTATGTGCGTGCGCGATCGCGTTCGATCGCGTTGCTCCATTTCGGAATCTTCCATTCGAATTCGACTTCACCCTTGTTGGCAGTCTTGGGAAGGTAAATCTTCACGCTCTGGCCGGTGGATTTCAGGTATCCGATATCCACTTTGCCGGCCAGCGCGGTGGCCCACAACCGCGCCAGTGGACCGCCGCCCGTGTCGAGCGCAAGATCGTCCCCGGTATGCGGATGATGCCATCGCGGCGACATCACCCACGTGTACTTCTCATCGAAGTTGCGCTTCTGCGGGCGCGGAATCGTGGTCTGGTTCCAGGGGTGGTTCTGGTCCACCGGGTTGCCCAGCGGATCTTGCTTGACGAACGTCTCCCCTTGCTCCCAACCGTCGTAGTAAGAGCTGCCCAGCAGGATGCGAATGCCCAGATTGATGTCCACGAGGTTGGTGGTCACGAGTTTTCCATCTACCACCACACCGGGGGTCACGTACATCGCGTTGCCCCACTTATCCATGTTTTTGTAAGTGTAGTCGCAGACATCGGGATTATTCCAGGATCCCCAGCACCCTAGCAGGACTCGCCTCTGCCCCACTTTCTCGTATCCGGGCAGCGCCTCGTAGAAAAAGTCGAACAAATCGTCATGCAGCGGCACCACCCGCTTCATGAACTCGACATACTTCATCAGTCTGACGAGATAGTCAGTGAACAGTTGAACGCTCGGCACCGTTCCCACTCCGCCCGGGTATAGCGTCGAGGGGTGCACGTGGCGTCCCTCCATCAGGCAAAACATCTCTCGCGTAAGACGGCTCATCTGCAGCGCCTCGCGATAGAACTCCCCCGTAAACGGGTTGAGCGCGCGCATGATGTCCGCGATCTTGCGGAAGCCGTGCTGTTCCGCATGCGGAGAGTTGGTGCGCTCCGCCTTGTCCAGGACGCTTGGATTGGTCTCCTTCACCATCTGTTCGCAAAAATCCACGCCGACCAGGTTGTCCTGGAAGATATTGTGGTCGAACATGTACTCCGCGGCTTCACCCAGATTGACAATCCACTCCGCCATGTCCGGTGGCCGAATCCCGAAGGCCATATTTTGCGCGTACGTAGCGCACGTCGCATGGTTGTCTCCGCAGATGCCACAGATCCGGCTGGTGATGAAATGCGCGTCGCGCGGGTCCTTGCCCTTCATGAAAATGCTGTACCCGCGGAAGATGGAGGAAGTGCTGTAGCACTCCGCTACCTCGCGGTTCGCGAAATCTATCTTCGTGTAGATTCCCAGGCTCCCGACAATGCGCGTGATCGGGTCCCACGACATCTCCACTAATCTGCGGTCGCGGCCGCGTACTTCGGACCCGGGCTGAGTAACAGTAGCCATCGCAATCTCCTCCTAACTGAACGTCGTGGGCCTGTGTCCCGTCGTCAGACTCGGACCCTTATGCCGCCACTTAGTCTCTTTGTCCGCGGTGTCGTGGGTAATTCGCCGCAGCGCACGAATCGCTTTGCCGTAAGCCGAAGACATATCGGACGAGATTTTCGCCCCGGGCGGTTCGTCCATGAAAGGCATGAACTTATCCGGAAAGCCCGGCATGGTGCACGCGATGCAGATTCCGCCGACGTTCGGGCAGCCGCCGATCCCCGCCATCCATCCGCGCTTCGTCACATTGCAATTCACCACCGGTCCCCAACATCCCAACCGCACCAGACACTCCGGCGTGCCGTACTCCCTGGTAAATTGGCCCTGCTCGTAATAGCCGCCGCGGTCGCAGCCCTCATGCACGGTAGCCCCAAAGAGCCATTTCGGCCGGCCGCGGTCATCCAGCGGAATCATCGGCGCCAAGCCCGCAACTTGATAGAGCAGGTATAACAGCGTCTCCATGAAGTTATCGGGCTGTACCGGACAGCCGGGCACATTGACGATCGGCAGGCCGGCTTTGGATTTCCAGTTCCAACCCAGATAGTCAGACAATCCCATGCATCCGGTCGGGTTACCCTCCATCGCGTGAATCCCGCCATAAGTGGCGCACGTGCCCGCGCCTACGATCGCCAGCGCCTTAGGCGCAAGCCTGTCGAGCCATTCGCAAGTGGTGATGGGCTGCCCCGTCGCGGGGTCCGTTCCCAGCGCGGCCCAATAACCTTCTTTCTTGATCTTCTCGTTGGGGATGGAGCCTTCCACCACAAGCACGAATGGATCCAGCCTGCCGGCCTCCGCCTCATACCAATACTTCATGAAGTCATCGCCGACTTCATACGCGAGTACCGGGTTATGTAAGTGAACTTTCGGAAGGCCGGGGATGGCTCCCAGAATCACGTCCTCGATGCTGGGCTGTGTGGCTGCGGTGATGGAAACGGAATCGCCGTCACAACTGAGACCGGCGGTGATCCAAAGGATGTGGACTTCCTTGACCGCGGGAGGACGCTGCGTCTTACGGCCATATGGAAGCATGTCTGCCGCCATGTGCCCTCCTTTCTCTCAACAGTTCTCAGTGTGCGCGCGTATCTCCGGGCCGTCAACAAACCAACGTGACGGAACTTACCGCCATTAACAGATCCGCGGGAGTTGTTCGTTGAATGGAAGATCGAGCACCCGGCTGCCGCCTATTTCTGTTTTCATCACGACCAATCCCGCGTGTCCGGAGACCGCGCGGCCAATGATCGTGGCGTCACGGCCTTCAGTGGTTTTCCGCATTGCGGCCAGAATGGCATCCGCCGCATCGGGATGGACGAAGGCGACGAGTTTGCCTTCGTTGGCAACGAACAAGGGGTCGATCCCCAAGCAGTTCGCAGGCGCCCCGCACCTCTTCGCGCACCATCACCGCCCGTGATTCGATCTCCACTCCAAGCTGCGATGCCTCGGCAATTTCGCACAGCGATGTCGCCAGTCCGCCGCGGGTGGGATCGCGCAAGGCATGGATCTCCCCGGCCTCCAACATCGCCGCCACCAGGCGGTGCAACGGCTGCGTATCGGACAGAATCTGCCCCTCCAGGTCCAGCCCCTCGCGTTTGGAGAGTACCGCCATTCCATGATCGGCGATGGTCCCGCTCAACAGAATCACGTCTCCCGCCCGCGCATTCGATGCCGAAATCTCCACGCCTGGCGCGATCAGCCCGAGCCCGGTGGTAGTCACGAAGAGCTTGTCGGCCGATTTGCGGTTTACCACCTTGGTATCGCCGGTGACGATCGAAACTCCCGCCGCCGTCGCCGCCTTGCCCATCGCGCCCACAACCTGCGACAACTCCTCCATCGCCAAACCCTCTTCTAGGATGAAGGCGGCGGAGAGCCCCAACGGCATCGCGCCGCTCATTGCCAGGTCATTCACCGTCCCGTTCACTGCGAGTTCGCCGATATTGCCGCCGGGAAAAAACAGCGGCGTCACTACGTAGGAATCGGTGGTAAACGCGATGCGCGCTCCGCCGGCCTGAAGCACCGCCTGATCGTCCAGCTTTCGCAGCGCCGGATTGTCGAAGGCCGGCAGGAAGAGGTCGCGCACCAGTTGAGCGGTCAACCGCCCTCCGCTGCCGTGCCCCATCACAATCGTCTTATGCTGCGTGAGCGGCAGCGGACACGAGATCGCAAAGCTCTGGGCCATAATTTTCCGCGCCGTCTACGCACCCACTTCGATCGATACCAGGTGGCGGCCATAGTTGAAGTACGCCGCGCACGCGCCCTCCGCCGAGACCATGGTCGCGCCCAGCGGCATCTGCGGCGTGCATTGCGTCCCGAATGCGGGGCAGTCCATCGGCTTCTTCAAGCCCTTGAGCACCTGGCCGCTGATACAGATCTCCGGTTCGCGTGTTTGAATGTGATCCACGTCGAAGATGCTGCCGGCATCGAACGCGCGGAAAACCTCCCGGAGTCTGATATCCGCTATTCGGGATGCTTCCAATCCCACGCCAGTTCCGGTCGGCAACTTCAAATACCTGCTCGATCATCTTCTGCGCCGCAACGTTGCCCTCTCGCGATACCGCGCGCGGATATTGGTTCTCCACCACGGCCCTGCCCTGTTCCAGTTGCCTCACGGTGAGCAGAATGCCTTCCAGCAGATCCACCGGCTCAAACCCGGTAATCACGATCGGCGTGCCGTAACGCGCAGCGATTGGCTCGTATTCGCTCCATCCCATCACCGCGCACACATGTCCTGGACCGAGAAATCCCTGTACGCGATTCCCGGGCGATTCCAAAATCCCGGTCATCGCCGGCGGCACCACCACGTGCGAGACGAGTAGCGAAAAATTTCGCAGCCCCATCGCCTTCGCCTGGAAGACCGTCATCGCGTTCGCCGGCGCGGTGGTTTCGAATCCGATCGCAAAGAACACCACTTGCTGATCCGGATTGTTCTGCGCGATCTTCAGGCAATCCATCGGCGAGTACACGATGCGCACGTTGCCGCCCGCCGCCCGTACCTGGAAGAGATCGCCATCCGAGCCCGGCACGCGCAGCATGTCTCCGAAGGAACAGAAGATCACGTCGGGGCGCCGCGCGATGGCGTGTGCGCGGTCGATCATATCGAGCGGCGTGACGCACACCGGGCACCCGGGGCCATGCACCAGTTCGATCTCAGGGGGTAGCAGGTAATCGATTCCATACTTCACGATGGAATGCGTCTGCCCGCCGCAGACTTCCATGATGACCCACGGCCGGGTTACCGTCCGCCGGATCTCGTCCAGGATTTTATTGGCGATCCGATCATCGCGATATTCGTCAAGGTACTTCATCGCCCGCCTCCGGTGCGGTGTCGATGTCGGGGGACGTCACCTCCGAAAGCTGGCCCATTTCCTCCAGATAGCGGTACGTTCGCGCGGCTTCTTCCTCGTCAACTTTGCTGATCGCAAACCCAACGTGCACCAGGACGTAGTCGCCGAGCTTTGCATCCGGAAGGTACTCCAGGCAGGCTTCTCGCGTGATGCCGCCGAAATCCACCTTCGACATCCGCACGCCATGATTCTCGTGGAATTCCACGATTTTTCCCGGTATTGCCAGGCACATGCGTTTTCATCATAGTGCCGCAATCATTTGGCGGTGGTGCGTTTTCGCTCTCATCATTTACACGATGTGAGCGCGCACACACCGCCCTTATTCCCACGCGCAAAGCGAGTTCGTGTAGGCCGCCGACCCATCGCGCAGCCAGGCGTCTAATTGCGCCGGCTCCTTTAACTGCTGTCCGCGCCGCCGCGGAACCGCGATGAACCGGCAATGCAATTCGGGAAGCGCCGTCATATCGCCCCATAACTTTTCGAATTGCGCCACCGGGAAGACGTCCTCCTGCCCCTTGCCCCAGCGCTTCTTCACGTCCTTCAACGTGATGTACGTCGGCATGCGGGCTGCCGCGGCGCGCAGTGCGTCGTTCACCTTTTCCTGGTCGTGCAACTGACCGCGGGTCAACCCAAACGCCGTCAGAATACGGTCGATATCCAACCAGTACGTGGCGCTGTTGTAATACGAGAGGCGCGATTCCACTTCGTCGTTGGGCAGCGCCATGCCTTCCACCAGTCGCACGCGATCGTCCACCCGAGCCAGCCCGCCGCCGCGGTCTTCCAGGTGGCGCGCGATCACTTCGGTGGTGAGCCCCACGCCGCTCGCGATGTGCTGCCCCAGAATAGCCGCGTCCACATCGGCGGCAGCGGTATCGATATTGTGCACCATCAGGTAATTCAGCTTGGGACGCAGTTCCAACAGTCGCAGTAAGGTCCCGTTGCGCAGCAGGTTCGGCACTTCGTACCAATGCCCCACCGGGTGCAGGCACTGCCCCGGCAGGTTGTCCGTATAGTTCGATCCCTCGCCGGCTTGGCCGGCCCACTTGATGAGCGCCGCATGCAGCCCCTCCCGGACCTTCTGCGCCTGAACATCGAGCATTTGCTGCGGCATCTCTTCCCACGCAAAGCGCAGGTCGCGTTCCATCGGAATCATGCGCAGCCCGATGCTGCGTCCCGGCGAGAGCAGCAGCGGCCCCGGGTAGCCGAAATTTTTCTCCCGCGCCAGATGCTGTTCGATAGCTTCGTGTGTCAGGTAGCTGGTGGTAAGAACGTGCGGCAGCAACGTGCCGCACTCACGTCCCACGCGAAGGCTTTTCGCCAGGTGAGTTTCAATGAAATTGCGATGCCGCCCGCCCAGCATGCAGAACGGGTTAAGGGCCTTTACGACTCCCGCGCCTTTCGTCCAGCGGCTACCCACGCCGCCGGCCAGCGATACGACGGCCACTCGGCCTTCCGCCAACGCCTCAATACCGGCGTCCCGATAGCGGATGTCCAGCACATCCGGCGCCGCATCCTCGATGCGGCTCGTCACCGGCAATCGATTCTGCGCCAGGCCGATCCTCCCCGTGCGCACATCCTCCTGAATCTGTTCATGCTGCGCGCGGTCAAAACCGTAGGTCTTCAGCAACGAATCCAGGCTCTGCGCGCGGTCTCCATTCTGATCCTGCCCGCGCGGCAGCAGATGGTCGAAGAGGTTGTGGACCATGCCGGAGAATTCGCCCTCGCCGCGGCACGCGGCGGTAAACCGCTCGAACTCGGCGCGCCTCGCGGGCGAAAGATTGCGGGCTTCCGTGCGTAGGAGCGGCGGCACCGCCAGGGTGTAGTAGCCGGCCGGCATCAGCGCGGTTGCACCCGGTAGAATCGCCGCCTGCGTACCCAATTCGTTAATCGCGAAATTGTAGACCACCGGATGCATCGCGAATGGAACACAATGCTCCATCTCGCGCTTGGTTTCGCTCATGATGGTCTGCATCCGATCCTGCGCTTCGGCCTTGCGCTCCGGGCTGAATAGAGAATCCCATGCCGCCGCCCGACATTCCACCGAGCATCCAAAAGCCCCAGAAATCCCTGCCGAATTCCGCGCGCGCGCGGCGAATCAATGTACTGGTGTAGAGGTTGCCGGCCCACGGAATAATAGTTTGGATCGGCCCATCGAAATTCTTCTGGGTGCAAGCGCCGATCGCCCCGATGTCGCCGCGTTCGAGGTGCCCCACCACTTCGTCCAGGATGCAAATCGCCTGTTTGCGCCCCGCCCATTCCGTCTCGGACCGCAGCAGGTATTTCTCGGTCACCATTTCGAGGATCGGGCCCACGTCCTGCGCCATACCGCCGTGTACCAGCACCAGGCTTTGCTGCAGCCGCTCGCGTGTTGCCTCCGGCACTTCCGCGGTACTGAAGATTTTGTGATTCGGCAGCAGCCGCCCGCGGCTAACGCCAAACTCCGGATCCGCTTCGCCGGCGATCACGCCGTGAATCAATTTGATCCCCGGCCACACGCCGCCCGAATCCTGCCAGCCTCCGCCGCTGCCGCCAATCCATTCGCCCAGAATCGCGCGCGCCGCCACCAGCCGCCGGTCTTCTTCCCGAATCGAACCCGTCAACGCCGGAATCTGATTGGTGGCGCGCATGCACACGCCGATCAGGCAGGCCAGCAAATTCGTCGATACCGCCAGCCGCGAGCCCTTCGGAATATCGTTTACCTTGCTGACGATTTCGATTCCGTAACCCGCCTGCCCGGTGAGCCGCGCCAGCAACTCGGCAAGGGGCTGCGTCGCGCCTTCCATTCCCGGCGGCACGATGCCGCTCGCGATCACTGCCGCCTTCAACAGCCCGAGATAGTCCCGCGCGAAATCGAAGACCTCCGCTATCGAAGTGACGTCGGCCGATGTCTGCAGGTCCACACTGGTCAGCCGCAGGACCGGCTCGTCGATCACCCGGAAGTAGGCTTCCACCGGAGGCTTCGGCTGCGCATTCGGCGAGAGCGCTGGCCCGTACCGCAAGGTCAATCGAAATATTCAGTACGCGCGCGCCCTCCGGGAAATCCATCCCGAGAAAGAAAATATCGCTCCAACCGCTGTGCGTCAGGTCCATGCGCACGGGCGTAGTCTCGCGCAGGATGGGAAAGACCGGCGCGCCTTCCAACAGCTCGGGGCGTAGCCGCAGCGGATAATCCGCGGGATGCCCGGCGCGAAACATCCACTGGTTCCCGCGCACGCTACGTACGCTGCGCCGTACCTGGTCGGCGAGCGTTTGAAAGGCCAGTGACCGATACCCCGACGCCAGCGCACTGGAGATCGCCGCGCTCGGCCCGTGCGCCTCCTGTGCCGCCAGGAATACATCGATCGCTTCCTCGAAACGCCGCTTGAGCAGATTGTTATAGCCCGCGAAGGGGATCATCGCCGGGCCCGAGGCCTCCGGCCGCAGCGGAATGTGGAAGCGATGGATCGCCGCCAGGAAGAACAGCGCCCGAACGCGCTGGTAGAGGTTGTCGCTCGCGCGGCGAAACCCGTCGAGCTCCCGGCATTCCGCCAGCAACTCGGGAAGCGGCAGGTCCCGGCACATCGCGTCCAATGACCGGTCGCGCTCCTCACCCGTTCCGGTAATGACGCCGGTGAGCACGCTCACTGGCGCGGCCCTCCGGCGGCAGCGCGTAGTTCACGGTCGGCCAGAAGCTCGACCATCTGCGAAAGCACCTGGGCGCGATCCTGGCCGTTGAGCGCCAGCGCCAGTTGCGCGATCAGCAGGCCGTATGGCGCACCCAAATCGTAACGGCGCCCTTCGTCTTCCAGTGCGAGATACTGCTCCCGCCGCGCTAACTCGGCCAGCGCCGCGGAAAGCGTCGATGCTCCATTGGCCAGCAGGTCCATCACGCCAGGCGTCAGCACGTGAATGCCAAAGAAGCAGAGATAGAATCCCGCACGAATGCCGGGGACCAGCAGCCGCTGCTCGGCCTCCGTCGGGGTCGGCTTCTCAATCACGGTATCCACGCGATACAAGTCGCTGCGTCCGGCAACCCGGCGCCCGGCCACTGTTCCGAAGCGCGGCAAGAGACTCTCGCGCGTCGCCTGTACGCCGGAAACCGAGCACTCCTCGCTTTCCGCCAGTTCGACAAGCCGCTGCGCCGAAGGCGTCTCCCCGGTGGTCACGTAGAGGTGGTCGCCCACCATGTGCAGAAACGGATCGCCGCCCGTGAACTGGCGCGCGCACAGAATCGCCTGGCCGTATCCATTCGGCTCCGGCTGCGCGAGGAATCGAACCGACGCCGCATGCCGCCCCGCCGCCTGCGCATAGCGCGCTTCATCGCCCGGCCACACCACCACGCAGATCTCTTCCACGCCGGCGGCCAGCGCCTGTTCGATGAGAATACTGATCACCGGCTTTTCCTGCCCGTCGCGATCGATCAACGTCTGCAGCGGCAGCGCGCGCTGGCTCTGCCCCGCAGCGGTAATCACAGCTTTCCTGATTCGCAATGAACGCTCCTAAAGGGGAAGTGTAGCGCGGGCGTTATACTGAGTGCGAACGGATGCCGATTCCCACCGCGCTCGTTTCCATCCTTCTGCAAGCCACCTTAACCGGCGGCAGTCTCGCCGGCAATCATTTTCACGTCGCCATCAGCTACGACGCTTCCCAGGTGAGCGCAACCGGCGATAGTTTCGTCCGCCTGGAAGCCTTCGATTTCATGCTGCTCGGCGTTCCCTTCACGCACCTCGGAATCTCGCAGGGCGGCCAGGCAATCTTTCGCGATGGCGTGCTGGATAATGTGACGGCGTCCTTCCAGGGTCCGATGCCGCCGGATTCGCCGGTCAATAACATCACCTTCGGCTTCGGCGGGCCCGGCGTGATCGGCTATATCGATCGCAGCGGCAATTTCGGCCAGGGAATATTTGCCCCCGTCCCCATGCGCGTGCGCTGTGCTCCCTCGTGGACCAGCTTCTTCGACCGCATCTTGTACGGTCCCCGCCCCTGCCGGATCTAATCAGGCCAGCATCTTATCCACGACTCTGCCTTCCACATCGGTCAGCCGGAAATCGCGGCCCATGTGATGGAACGTGAGCCGCGTGTGTTCCAGTCCCAGGCAGTGCAGCAGCGTCGCCTGCAGGTCGTGGACATGCACCTTGTCTTCAGTCACGTTCATGCAGAGCTCGTCGGTTTTGCCCACCACCGTGCCGCCTTTGATCCCGCCGCCCGCAAGGAAAAGGCTGTAGGCGAGGGGATGATGATCGCGCCCGCCGTTTTCCGCATCACGTGGATTGCGGATCTCCACCATCGGCGTGCGGCCGAACTCGCCCGCCCACACCACCAGCGTGTCCTCCAGCATGCCGCGCTGCTTCAAGTCCTTGATCAGCGCCGCGGTCGGCTTATCCGCGATATCGCAGTTCTTCTTCAGCTTGCGATTCAGGTCGGTATGGTCATCCCAACTCGCGTGATTGAGCATCACAAACCGTACGCCGCGCTCCACCATGCGCCGCGCCAGCAGGCAATTCGTGGCGAACTGTTTCGTCGGCTCATCATTAACGCCGTACATCGCCAGCGTCTCGGGGCTCTCCTTCGAAAAATCGAGGAGTTCCGGACCTGCCATCTGCATCCGGAACGCCAGTTCGTAGGAAGCAATCCGCGCTGCGATCTCCATATCGCCGGTCTGCGCGTAATGCTGTTCGTTGAGATCCTTCAACGTATCCAGGCCCGCGCGCTGCATCTCCCGCGTAATCCCCGGAGGGTTCGAAAGGTACAGTACCGGGTCTCCCGCGCTGCGCAGCACCACGCCCTGATACGTAGACGGTAAAAATCCGCTGCTCCAGTTCGACGCTCCGCCGCTGGTGCCGACGCCGGAACTCAGCACCACGAAGCCCGGCAGATTCTGCGATTCGCTGCCCAGTCCGTAGAGCACCCATGCGCCCATCGTCGGACGCCCCACCTGGATGCTGCCGCCAAAAAGCAGCAGTTGCCCGGGGTGATGGTTGAACGCGTCCGTGTACATCGACCGCACCAGGCACAAGTCATCGGCGCATGAGCCGATGTGCGGGATGTAGTCGGAAAATTCGATGCCGCTCTTTCCGTGCGGCTGGAATGTTCGCGGGCTGGCCAGCACCGCGGCGTTCGGCTTGGTGAACGCCAGCCGCAGATCTTTGGTCATCTCCGCCGGCAGCGGCTTTCCATGCCACTTCTTCAATTCAGGCTTCGGGTCGAAGAGATCGATCTGGCTGGGGCCGCCCTCCATGAACATGAAGATTACGTTCTTCGCCTTGGGCGCGAAATGCGGCTTGCGCGGCGCCAGGGGATTCTGTTCGGGAGTGCCCGCGCGCCCTTCCCCCGCCAGCAGTTGCGCCAGCGCGACCGTGCCGATGCCCCCCGCGCAGTCGCGGAAAAAGCTGCGGCGAGATTGAATTTGCAGAAACTGTTCGCGGGTCATATGGAACCTAATCCTTAGTGATGAATTCGTCGAGATTGAGCAGCACCCGGCTCAACTCCACCCACGCCGCCGCTTCGGCCTGCGGCACGCCCTCGAGCTGGTTCGGAAATAGCGCGGCGATAGCCTGCGGATGCGCGGTCAAGTCTCGGCTGGAATCGTCGAAGTATTTGCCCATGCGCTCCGCTTCGCGCGCCGTCGGTTCGCGACCCAGCGTCACCGCGTACGCATAGCCCAGCCGTTCCCGGAATGCGCCCGTCCCTTCACGCATAATCCGGAACGCGAGCGCCTGCGCCGCTTCATAAAACACCGGGTCATTCATCAGGTTGAGCGCCTGCAAGCGGCGTATCCGTCCGCTCCCGGCGCGTGCACGCCAGGCTGGCCGCGGGAGCATCGAAGTTCATCAGTTGCGGATACGGCACCGTCCGCTGGAAATGGATGTACAGCCCGCGCCGGTACCGGTCCGGCCCGCTGCTCTCGTCCCACTTCACCGAGCCCGCATACGAAAGTTCCGCGACTCCCTTGGGTTGCGGCGGCTTCACGCTGCGCCCGCCCACGCGCAAATCAAGCAGCCCCGCTGCGTAGAGCGCTTCGTCGCGAATCAACTCCGCCGGCAGGCGAAGCCGCGATTGCCGTGCCAGCAGCGTGTTCGCAGGATCCTTCTCCTGCAGCTCCGGCCGCGCATTCGAAGATTGCCGGTACGTCGCGGAAGTCACCAGCAGCCGCACCATCTGCTTCATGCTCCAGCCGCGCCGCATGTACTCGCTGGCCAGCCAGTCCAGCAACTCGGGATGCGTGGGACGGTCGCCCTGCGTGCCGAAATCCTCGCTGGTCGCCACCAGCCCCCGGCCGAAAACTTCCTGCCAAATGCGATTGACCGCCACCCGCGACGTCAGTGGATGTTCGGGCGAGACCAGCCAGCGCGCCAGTGCGAGACGCGAGGGCGTGCCCCGCATAGGCAGCGGCGGCAACACTGCCAGCGTTCCGGGCTCCACCTCAGCGCCGCGCTCCCGCCAATCGCCCTTCACGTGAATGTACGTTTTCGGAGGAGTGTCGTTCTCCAGCAGCACCGGAGCGTAGCTGATCGCTGGCAGCTTGGCGTTCAATTCGTTCAGCTTGGTGCGCACATCGCGCACCTTCAGTTCGTCGCAGTGCTCCTTCGGATAAAGGTTTCCGCAGCTGCCGAGGAAGACATCGAGCATTGCGTTCTGCTGCACTTCACTGCGCTTGGCCGGGTCCAGGAAGAGCACCTTCTTCGCGTTGTCCACGGTGTGCGTGACTTCGCCATACGCGAAATCCCAATCCTCGTGATGGCCGGGATGCAGCGCGCTCTCACGCAGTTTGGCTTCGTAATCGGCCAATGCCTCGGGAATCTTGTACTCCTCCAACAGCGCGCGGCGCTTCCGGTCGTACTCCGGCTTCGCCGCCAGGTAGGGGCCTAGTTCTCCCGCAAGCGGCGCTTGGATGTTGACCTCTTCCTGCGTATTGAAAAATGCCGTGAGCTGGTAAAACTCCTTCTGGCTGATCGGGTCGAACTTGTGGTTGTGGCACTGCGCGCATCCCACCGTGAGCCCCATCCATACCGTGCCCAGCGTGGCCGCCCGGTCCAGCACCTGCTCGTCGCGGAACTGCTCGGGATCGGTGCCGCCTTCGCGATTGGTCAGCGTATTGCGATTGAATCCCGTGGCAACCAGCGTATCCAGATTGCGATTGGGCAGCAGGTCGCCCGCGAGTTGTTCCGTGGTGAACTGGTCGAACGGCATATCGCGATTCAACGCGTCGATCACCCAATGCCGGTAGCGCCACGCCCAGGGCCGCGAGCGATCTTTTTCGTAGCCGTCGCTATCCGCGTAACGCGCCAGGTCGAGCCAGTAGCGCGCCCATTTTTCGCCGTAGTGCGGCGAATCGAGCAGTCGGTCCACCAGTCTCTCGTAAGCATCCGGACGATTGTCGCTGAGATACGTGCGCACCTCTTCGGGCGTGGGCGGCAGACCCGTCAGGTCCAGGCTCACGCGCCGCAGCATGGTCAGCTTGCCCGCTTCCGGCGAAGGCGCAATGCCTTCGTGCTCCAGGCGCGCAAGAATGAAATTGTCCACTTCATTGCGCGCCCACTTCGAGTCGCGCAGGGCGGGCGGCGGCGTCCTCTGAATCTTCTGGAACGACCAGTGCGGCGCCTTGGCCGCCGGCCATGTTGCGCCCTGATCGATCCATGCACGCAGCAGCCCGACCTCCGTAGCCGTCAGCCTTGCGCCCACCGGCGGCATCACTTTCTTGTCCAGCCCCGCCACTAGAAGCACCAGCCGGCTCTCCGCGCTCTTTCCCGGCACGATGTCCGCGCCCGAAGCTCCGCCTTTTAACGCCGCATCTTTCTGATCCAGCCGGAACCCGCTCATCTGCTGCTGCGCGCCATGACAAACCACGCAGCGTTTCGTCAGCAGCGGTTCGATGTCGCGGGCAAATTCGATCTTGACGGTCGCGGCCGGCGGCAACTGCGCGTGAGCCACGCCGCAGACGGCCAAGGCACCGGCCAGCCACCCCATTCTGAGCATGGTTTCTATTATATTCCCGGCCGTCTTTTAAATCCCTAACGCAAACTCCACTGCCCGCTCGGCGTGAATCCGCGTGGTGTCAAACATCGGAAGCGCGCAATCGCCCGGCCGAATCAGCAGCGGGATTTCCGTGCATCCCAGAATCACCGCCTCCGCGCCCCGCGCCTTCATCTCTTCAATGATCCTTTGATACCGCTGCCGGGATTCCTCCCGCAACTCGCCGTGACAGAGCTCTTCGAAGATCACCCGGTGAATCTCCACCCGTTCCGCCTCGCCGGGAATCAGCACCGTGAGCCCATGCCTCGTTTCCAGCCGCCCCCGATAAAACTCCCCTTCCATCGTGAACCGCGTCCCCAACAGCGCCACCCGCGCAAAACCCTGCGCGCGGATTGCCTGCGCGGTCGCATCGGCAATGTGCAGGAAGGGTACCGTAATCACCGCCTCAATCGCGCTCGCCACCTTGTGCACCGTGTTGGTACACAGGACGATGCACTCCGCGCCCCCCGCCTCGAGTTGCCGCGCCGCCCCCTGCATGATTTCCGCGATGCGCTCCCACTCTCCGGCGTGCTGCAGGCTTTCGATCTCCTGAAAATCCACCGTGAGCATCAGGCTGCGAGCGTTGTGATGTCCGCCGCACCGCGCCTGCACGCACTCGTTGAGGATGCGGTAGTACTCCGCGGAGGATTGACAGCTCATCCCCCCGATCAAGCCGATAGTCTTCATTCAGCTAAAAATCGTACCTCAGAGTCCGCATCCGGCGCGGGTGTATATTGAAGCCACGATGTACCGAAGAAGCCTCTTAGTGGCTGCCGCTTTGTGCGCGGCAGCGGGAAACGCACAGGTTCGATTCAACCGCGACATCCGGCCCATCATGGCGGAAACCTGTTTTCGCTGCCACGGTCCGGACAAAAGCTCGCGCATGGCCGCGATGCGCCTGGATATCCGCGAAGAGGCGTTAAAGCCGAACCGCAACGGAATCGCGCCGATCGTTCCGGGCGACCCCGCGAAGAGCGCGATCATCGATCGCATCTTCGCCAACGGCGCTCGCATCATGCCGCCTGCGTTCGCTCACAAAGAGCTTTCCACCGCGCAGAAAGAGACCCTCCGCCGCTGGGTCGCGGAAGGCGCCAGGTACGAAGGCCACTGGTCCTATCAGCCCGTGCAGCGTCCGGCCGTTCCCGCCGACGGCAACCCGATCGACGCCTTCGTCCGTGAGCGCCTGGCGCGCGACGGTCTGAAGCCCTCGCCCGAAGCCGATCGCCGTACGTTAATCCGCCGCGCCGCGCTCGACCTGACCGGCATCCCGCCGACACCGGAGGAAGTGGCGGCCTTTGAGAAAGACGCCTCTCCGCGCGCCTATGAAAAACTGGTGGACCGCCTGATGGCGTCGCCGCGCTACGCCGAGCAGCAGACCATGCATTGGCTGGACGTCGTGCGCTACGCCGATACCTGCGGCTTCCATGGCGACAACGCCTTCCCCGCCTGGCCGTATCGCGATTACGTGCTCCACTGCTTCCGCGACAATAAGCCCTTCGACGAATTCACCCGGGAGCAATTGGCCGGCGACCTGATTGCGAACGCCACGCTGCAACAGCGAGTCGCTTCGGCATACAACCGCCTCAATCGGACCTCCGCGGAAGGCGGCCTGCAGCCGAAAGAGTATCTGGCAAAGTATGCCTCAGACCGGGTTCGCACGCTGACCGCCGTGTGGATGGGCGGCACGCTGGGCTGCGCCGAGTGCCACGATCACAAATTCGACCCC
Source organism: uncultured Solibacteraceae bacterium (assembly GCA_963811575.1). Taxonomy (GTDB): domain Bacteria; phylum Acidobacteriota; class Terriglobia; order Bryobacterales; family Bryobacteraceae; genus Solibacter. Next base: position 387,143 of record CAWERY010000002.1, read on the forward strand.
TTCACTGCCCGCGATTTTTATTCGATGAAAGCCTTCTTCGCCGATATCAAGGAGACGGGCCTGATGCCGGATCGCGGCAAGGACGCGTGGGGCTCCTTGCTATCGCTGCCCACACCCGCCCAACAGCAGCGGAAGGAGACCCTTCAGCAGCAACTCGGCGCGGCCCGCGAACGCCTCGCCGCGCGGATGAAGACGCTGGAACCGCAAGCAGGCGGAGTGGGAGAAGCAGCTGCTCGCCCAATTCGACGCGGGCGCCCTGGCCTGGCGCGGCCAGCGTCCGCTCTCCGCGACGTCCGCCCACGGCGCGCTGCTCACCATCTACAACGATAAAGAGGTCGATTACACGAGCTATGACGGCGGTTCGCTATCGGCGTCGCGCGGGCCCGGCAATGGCCTGGTGATCGTGAGCGGCCTCAATCCGGACAACGAGACATATACTCTGACGCTGCGACCCGGCGCGGGCAATTGGAAATCCTTCGGCCTCGAAGTGGTCGCCGATGAAGGCCTCCCCGGACTTCGCGTGGCGCGCGGCGCCGATAAGCTGTTGATCACCGGCATCGAAGTGGACGCCGGCACGCATCCTGTGGCGTTCGTCTCCGCCATGGCCAACCTCACTGGCCAGGCGCCCGAGTACCTGCCCGCCGCTGCGTTCGACGCCAACCCGAAAACCGCCTGGGGTATCAGCGGCTACAACGAAGTGTCCAAGCCCTTCCTCGCGATGAAGTTTGCGCAGCCGCTCGTCACCACCGCCGATACCTTGCTCACCGTCCGTATTCGCCAGGACGCCGATCTGCGCCGCGCCACCATGGGCCGCTTCCGGCTCGCGCTTTCGCCCAGCGAACTCTCCTGGCCCACAGCCGATAAGGGGAAGGAGATTCCCGACGCCGTGCTCCGCGCGCTACGCATCCCCGCGGAAAAGCGTACCGACGCGCAGAAGACCGCGATCGCCAACCATTTCCAGTGGGCGGCGCCGGAAGCGCAGCCGGCCGTCACCGAAGTCGCGAAACTGGAGCAGGCACTCGCACTGGTAGAGACATCCGTCGCGCGCGTCGTGGTCTCCGAAGCCACCACGCCGGCCGAAACGCGCATACTCGGGCGCGGCAACTGGATGGATGAGAGCGGGGAAATCGTGCAGCCCGCCGTACCCGCCTTCCTCGGGAAACTCGACACCGGCGGCCGCCGCGCCACACGGCTCGATCTGGCCAACTGGCTGGTCTCTCCCGAAAATCCCCTCACCGCGCGCGTCACCGTAAATCGCCTCTGGCGGCAGTTCTTCGGCACCGGACTTTCGAAGTCGCTGGACGATCTGGGCTCGCAAGGCGAATGGCCCTCGCACCCCGAACTGCTCGATTGGCTGGCCTCCGAATTCGTGCATCCTCAATACCTGGCCGAGGGCACTCACGCCTGGGACCTGCGCCACGTAATCCGCACCATCGTCACCAGCCAGACCTATCGTCAGTCTTCGATGAGCACGCCGGAACTCGAGGAGCGCGATCCGGACAATCGCCTGCTCGCCCGCCAAAGCCGCTTCCGCGTGGATGCCGAAGTAGTTCGCGATATCGCGCTCTCGGTCTCCGGCCTGATGGTCGAAGAGTTCGGCGGCCCCAGCGCGAAGCCCTACCAGCCTGACGGCTATCTCGCCACGCTGAATTTTCCCAAACGCGAGTACGCCGCCAGCCGAGGCGCGGAGCTCTACCGCCGCGGCGTGTACACCTTCTGGCAGCGCAGTTTCCTGCACCCCAGCCTGGTGACCTTCGACGCGCCCACGCGCGAGGAATGCACCGTGAATCGCGTCAATTCCAATACGCCGCTGCAGGCGCTCGTGCTGCTCAACGATCCCAGCTACGTCGAAGCGGCCCGCGTCTTCGCGCAGAACATCCTCCAGCACGGCCGCGAATTCAATGCGCGCGTCGATTGGGCATTTCAGCGTGCCGTCAATCGCGCCCCCTCTCTTGAGGAACGGCGCACCCTCGCCACGCTCTATGGTCAAAGTCTCGCGCAGTTCCAGCGCTCGCCCGCGGACGCCCGTCAGTTGATTCACGAAGGCGAAGCGCCGGCGCCCCTCGGCCTGCGCGAGACTGAGTTCGCCGCCATGACCACCGTGGCGCGCGCCATTCTCAACATGCACGAGACCATCACGAGGAACTAATGGACCAAGCCACTCTCAATATCCAACGCCGCACGTTCTTGCGCTACGGCATCTCCGGCCTGGGCCTGCTCGGCTTGAATTCCCTGATGGCCGAGCCGCAGTTGGCCTCCGCACGGCGCCGTGAATCCGCTTACACCACGCTCCGAAAGCCAAGCGCGTCATTTTCCTCTATCAGGCCGGCGGCCCCTCCCACCTGGAGACTTTCGACTACAAGCCCAAGCTCGCCGAGATGCACGGCAAAAGCATGCCGGATTCGTTCACCAAAGGCCAGCAGATCGCGCAACTCCAGGGCAAGCCGCTGATCTGCTTCGGCCCGCAGCACGGCTTCAAAAAATTCGGCAAGAACGGCCAGGAGATCTGCGACCTCTTCCCCCACATCGGCAGCGTCGCGGACGAGGTCTGCATCATTCGCTCCATGTGGACCGAACAGATCAATCACGATCCCGCGCACACCATCATGAACACCGGCTCGATTCTCGCGGGCCGGCCGAGCATGGGCTCCTGGGTGCTCTACGGCCTCGGCGCGGAAACGCAGGATCTGCCCGGCTTCGTGGTGCTGCTGTCTGCCGGCAAGGGCGGCCAGATGCAGCCCATCGCGGCGCGCCAATGGTCCGCCGGCCTGCTTCCCAGCCGCTTTCAGGGTGTAAAACTAAACTCCATCGGCGACCCCGTTTTGTACATTCAGAATCCGCACGGCATGAACGCGGCGCTGCAGAAGAATTCCATCGACGCCATCAACGCTCTCAATCGCGCGCAGTACGGTCACCTCAAGGATCCCGAGATTCTGACCCGCGTCGCGCAGTATGAGATGGCGTTCAAGATGCAAACCAGCGTGCCGGACCTCGTGGACATGAGCAAGGAGCCGCAGCAGGTGCTCGATGCTTACGGCGCGCATCCCGGCGATGGCTCCTTCGCGTCGAACTGCCTGCTCGCCCGCCGTCTCGCCGAGCGTGGCGTGCGTTTCATCCAGCTTTACCACCGCGATTGGGATCATCACAGCGGCGTGAAGGTCAATACCGCGCTCAAGGCGGAAGAGGTGGACCGCCCCACCGCGGCGCTCATCACAGATCTCAAACAGCGCGGCATGCTCGATGACACTCTGGTGATTTGGGGCGGAGAGTTCGGCCGCACGCCGATGTCGCAGGGCGGCGACGGTCGCGATCACCACATCAAGGGCTTTTCCTACATGGCGGCCGGAGGCGGGATCAAAGCCGGGATAACTCACGGCACTACCGATGAGCTCGGTTACGCCGCGGAAGAAAATCCCGTCAGCGTCCACGATTTTCACGCCACCATGCTGCACCTGCTCGGCATCGATCACAAACGCCTGGCGCTCAAATTCCAGGGTCTCGACGTTCGCCTCACCGGAATTTCCGGCGACGTTGTAAAACAAATACTGGCGTAATTGTTTTATCTAAGCCAGCCGGTAAAACGCCACCAGGTCCAATACCGGAGGAACGCGCCCCATCGTACGCAGAAAGCCGGCAGCCTGGCCCCGGTGATGAGTCGCGTGATTCACCACGTGCAGCACCAGTTGCCAAATCGGCTGCGTCCATTGATTGCCTTTCAGATCCAGATAGGTAAGGTCCGAACGAACTTCCTCATCCTTCCAACCCTTGAGCAAGTCGTCCCACCCGCGGTAGACCTCAGGCCACTCTGCTTTCGAGCACCTCAAGCTGATAATCCGCTTTACTGGAATATTGAGGCCGGGGAGCCTTTCGCATTCGGCCCAGCCAGAGCCGGTCGGCCGCGAAGGTGTGAACCAGTGTCCCTAGTACGCTATGGTCTGCAGTTTGAAAATCGCGGAGGAGTTCCGCTTCGGAGAGTTCAGAAGCCGCGTGGACCAACCGTTGGCTGGCCCACGCGGAATACTGGAGGTGCTGACGCAAATCCTCGACTGACAACGCCATCCTAAGATCTTACAAAGATCTTACAATCGCATGTTACTGCTTCTTCTTGGTCTTGGCTCGATCCGAGTCCCCGCTTACCGCGTCGGACGCGCGAGTTTCAATCGGGGTGTCCTTGGCTTCCCGATAAGAGTACTTGCTCAAAGCCGAGACCAACTGGTGGGCCGACGCCGGCGGCGCCTGACCGCCGGTCAAGATCTCTTTATTGGTCAGCTTCGCGCCATACAATTCCTGATTCACATCAGCATCGGGACGCAGCGTAGCGCCTTGCAGCGCGATACCTGCGAACAGACCCTTGGAACGCGACCAGGAAAGAATCTCAGCCGACATCTGGACGTCGGTATTCGCGCTGGTAGTCCGGCCCACCGGTCCCGCGGCCACCGTCGCTTCTCCGCCCAGAGTGAACTTGTCTTCCAGCAAACGCCGCATGCCGCGCTCGTTCATCACAAGCATCACCACGTCGGTGCTGGACCCGCCAAGCTGGAAGCCGAAACTTCCGCCTTCCACGCGAACCGCCGCCGGAGCGCCCCAACCGCCGCCAGTCTGACGGCAATCAGCGAATCCACGCCCGAACTTGCCGCCGATGCCGAAAGCTGCCTGCTTCAAGCCGGGAACAATCACGATGCAGTGAGCCTTCTCGAGAAGATCTTGGGGAATTCCTTTATCCGGAGTCGCCATGATTTCAGTGAAAACTTTGGTGGCGTCCGACATACGCTCAGCAGGCGAGTCCGCCGCGAGTATCATTGCCGGTGAAGATAGCGCCAAAGCTAGTGCAAATTTACGCATAAGTTATATACCTCTCCGTCCCTAAGAGCAATCCGAGTGCCGTCCTGTTATATGTACGTCACCGCACCACCACCGTCTTCGCGTTTACGAACTCCCGGATACCCCAAACTGAGAGTTCGCGTCCGTAACCTGAATTTTTCACCCCTCCAAAAGGCAGGCGCGGGTCGGACGCAACCATGCCATTGAGGAAGACCATGCCGGCCTCGAGCTCCTCAATCATCTGCTCCTGCTCGGCAGCGTCAGTCGTCCACCCGCTCGCGCCTAGCCCGAAGGGCGTGTCATTGGCCAGCCGGATGGCGTCGTCGATTCCCTGCGCGCGCAGCAGCACCGCCACCGGGCCGAAGAATTCCTCGCAGCATGCCGGCGATCCCGCCGTGACATCCACCAGCACCGTAGGAGCGTAGTAGTTGCCCGGACCTTCGATCTCATTACCGCCCGTCAGCACGCGCGCCCCCGCCGCGATGGAGCGCCGCACCTGCCCATCCAGTTCTTCGCGAATCGCGCGCGTCGCCAGCGGACCCACCTGCGTCGTCTCCTGCATCGGATCGCCGACCACCAGGCCGCGCATCGCTTCCACGAACTTCGCCTCGAACTCCGCGGCAATTGCCTGGTGAACGATGAACCGCTTCGCCGCGATGCAGGATTGACCATTGTTGATCACGCGCGCCTGCACCCCGGTGCGAATCGCCGCGTCAAGATCCGCACTCGGCATCACGATAAATGGGTCGCTGCCGCCGAGTTCGAGAACCGTCTTCTTAATCTGTCCGCCCGCCTGCGCCGCCACCTGCCGTCCCGCCGGTTCGCTGCCGGTGAGCGTGACGGCCTTCACCCGCGGATCGTCGATCACCCGCCGCACTTGTTCGGACCCGATCAGCAGCGTCTGAAAAACATCCGCCGGGAACCCCGCACGCCGCACGATATCTTCAATCGCCAGCGCACACTGCGGCACGTTGGAAGAGTGCTTGAGGAGGCCTGCGTTACCGGCCATCAGCGCCGGCGCCAGGAACCGAAAAACCTGCCAGAACGGAAAATTCCACGGCATCACGGCCAGCACCGGCCCGATCGGTTGATAGCGGATGAAACTCCTCGGCCCGCCCAGATCCACGGGTTCGTCCGCCAGCAGGCGCTCCCCATGCTCCACGTAATAGCGGCAGGCGAGCGCACACTTGGCGGCCTCCTGACGCGCCGCTTCAATGGGCTTTCCCATTTCGAGCGTCATGATCCGTCCGAACTCGCCGCGCTCCTCCTCTAGGATGGCGGCCGCACCCTCCAGCCACCGCGCACGTTGCGCCAGGGGAATCCGGCGGTAGCCGCGATACGCCTCGGCCGCGCGCGCGATCCTGTCATCGAGTTGCGCATCGTCAAGGCTCTCAAAGGTTGCGACCGTCTCTCCCGTCGCCGGATTCACAGTAGCGATCATGTCTGGCCGTCCTTGCCCCGCGCTCGAACTATCGCGACTGCGTCAACACCCGCGCCGCGCGCAGCCCGCCCGCGCGCTGTATCCCCGGCACGAAAAAGCTCGCGAGATAATCCTCGTCCGTTCCGCCGAATCCGGCCAGGCCGCCCTTCCACTCCACCGGACTCCGCGCCAGCGCAGCCGCGAACTCGCACCACACCGCCGCCTTGCCGAGCCCGATCAACTCTACTTCCCCATCGAGCCCGCGCAGCACCGTGAGAATGTCCTGCACACGGTTCGCATCGTCGCTGCGATTGAACGTCAGGAACATCTTCGCATCGCGATTGCGCGGAGCCACCGCGGCCCCGGTCTGAAAGGCGTCGATCGCATAGATTGGCCGCCCGCTCTTGGCCAGTGCGGCGAATTCCGTGCTCTTCCGCGCCGCGTCGGCGCCCTCGGGATGCACCAGCAAGATCTTGCGCCCCGTGCCCGATCGCACCAGTCCAGCCACACGATCGCCGCGCCCCGCCCGGCCGAACAACACCTTCTCGCCCCGCGTTTCGCTCATCACGTGCTCCGGCCATTCCGCGCCGAGCGCGAGCTCCAGCATCTCGCGCAACTGCGCGCGATCCGTGACCTGACCCGCGCGCTCCCGCCCCATCCGGATCCACTCGGCCACGACCCCGTCGTAATTCAGCGCATTCTCCGGCAGCCTCCTGCCTTGCAGCGCCAGCATGTCCTGCAATTTCTCCAGCTGGATATTGCGCTCTTTAAACTTCGCCGCATCCGTTTCACCCAGCACCGTCTTTCCGAAGAAACGATACACCGCCTCGCGATTCGGCAGGTTGTAATTGTGCGGGGCATCCAGGTGCAGCGTCTCCACTTGATCGCCCTTGCCGTAAAGATCGTAGATCGCGCGGATCGCGGGGAACTCTTCGGCCGGCGTATTCTTCGTCCAGTCACCCGTCGCCGAAACCAGAATCATCGGACGCGGCGCCATGATCGACGCGATCTCCACATTGAACGTGTCCAACCGCAGATTAGGCGCATTCTCACAAAGGCCGCCGCCCTGCATGATCGCCGAGACCATGTTGACCGGTGCCGAGAACTGAATCCGGTCGTCCACCGCCGCCAGCGAAAATGTCTGCGTCGCTCCGCCCGATGCGCCGGTCGCGCCGATCCGCGCCGGGTTCACGCCCGGCAGGCCCTGTACGAAATCCACCGCGCGAATGGAATTCCACAATTGCAAACTGTACGGCCCGAAGTCCCACAACTGCTCGCGCGGACTTCCGAAATCGTGCGGCGTTTGAATCGTATCGTTGTAGCCCACCATGTCGTACGCGAACACCACGTAGCCCTGCTGCGCCAGATTGATGCAGCGCGCCGGAACCGACGCAGTGGCCGAATGCTCCAGGCGTCCATACGGCCAGTGCCCGTGCGGAGAGACAATCGCCGGAAAACCTCCCGCGGGCGCGGCCTTCGTCGGGCGATAGAGATTCCCGCCGAGGTAATATCCCGGCAGCGTCTCGATGAGAACCTTCTCGATCGTGTACGCGCGATTCTCGATCTTGCCGAAAATCTGCGGGTGCAGGTCGTTCTTCGGCAGCATCGGCAACAGTCCCGCGGCAGAGAGCACTTGCTTGCGCAGATGTTCGCGCCGCGCCTGCCATTCCGCCAGCGTCGGATACTTGCGAGCGATGAAGTGGGTGTCGGTGTTGGGAATATCCGTGTTGCGCGCGTCCTGCTCGGGAATCTGCCCATAAAGCGCCGCGCCCGCCAGTAGTGCGAGAATCATCCGCATTCCATTAAGCTCCAAAAGGCCAAACACGTTCGATCGTCTTGCTTAACATCCAGTTCTTATCCTCGGCATTGAGGAACTTCATGTCGTCGCGCACCACGCTGAGAGCCTTGTCATAGGTGGAGTGGCCTTCCACAATCGGCCAGTCCGTCGCCCACATCAGCCGCTCCGGCCCGAACTCCTGGTGCAGCCGCTTGACGTACTCCTGCGCATCCAACCAGGGGTACGGCTGCTTGGAGATAGACCAGGTATGCGAGATCTTGACGAAGACCTTGGGATACCGCTTCAGCGCGATCAGCTTCTCCAGTTCCGCCGGTTGATCGATCGGGCAATCCGCCATGTGATCGATCACCACCGTGAGCTCCGGCAATTTCTCCAGCAGCGCCGCAACCTCCGGCATCCGCCCGATCGGCGCCAGCACCGTCATCGGCGTTTTCAATTCCTGGCAGCGTTTCCAAAGCGGCGGCATCAGCGGTCCGCGAAACCAGTCGCCGCTGGCGTTTCCCGCCGGACTCAGGCGCACGCCGCGAAAGCCCTCCGCCGTCAGCTTGGATAGATGGTCGGGCGCAGCCGGGTCAAGCGGATCCACCCGGCATACGCCTTGAAAGATTCCCGGATACCTCTTGAGCACCGCCGCGAGATAGCGGTTGTCGTACTTGTAGTGGATTACCTGAATGATGACCGTGCGCGCCACGCCGTTGGCCTTCATCAGTTCCAGCAATGTGCCCGGCGCCGCATCCCGCTCCGGCACGCGCGCGCCTTCCGCGAAAGGAAACTCCGGGTCGTGCTTCCATACGTGCACGTGCGGATCTAAAATGCGCGTCTCCGCCGCCAGCCCGAGCTGGCTCGCCGCCGCACCCGCCAGCAACGTGCGCCGAGTGAGGTCAGACATATATAGGCTCCAGTTTCTCCACCACGTATTGCGCGCACCGCTCATAGCTGGCGCGCGGCCCCTTGCGCGCGACGTCCAGGTCCACGCACAACCAGCCTTTGAACCCGATCGATTTCAACACCCGGTGGCACCCCGGAAAATCCACCGCGCCATCGCCCAGATCGAAAATATTGTCCAGCAGCTTGTCGCTATTCTTCTTCGCGTCCTTGTAGTCCAACAGCATCAGTCGGCTCTTGTGCTTGTCGATCGTCTGCACCACGTCGCAATCCGCCAGGTAGAGATGCGCCGTATCCGGAGAAAACGAAAACAGCTTGGGATCCGTCATCGCCATGCAGCGGTCCACTTCCTCGCGCGTCTGCACAATCTGCCCCATGTGATTGTGCAAGCCGGCGCGGAATCCCATCTCTTTCGCCGTCGCGCCGATCGCATTAAAGCATTCGCACATGCTCTGAAACGCCCCTTCGGACGCATTGCTGCGATTCGGCGAAAACACCACCAGGTGCTCCGCGCCGAATTCCTTGAGAAATGTCATCGCGGTCTTCGCGCTCGCCAGCACCTCCGCGCGCTTCGCCGGGTCGTGCGTCGGACCGTTAAACGAAATCGTAATGATCTGGCAGCCCCGCTTGGAAAGTTCCTTTTGCAGCTCCGCCACCGTGACGTTGTACGTCTTCAAAATCTGCGGAAACTGCGTCATGCGGATTCCAATAAATCCGGTGTCCTTCATGACGTCGAGAATGTCCGTGAACGGCACCCGCGGAAACGAGTTCCACAGGTTGGCGCCGAGCGCCCAGCGAACATTTTTGTTCGCGGGAAGCCGTCCGGCGGCGCGGCTGAGCGTGGCCGCGAAAAGAGCTATGGCGTTGCGTCGGGTCATAGTCACTTGATGTTACGCCCGTCGCTGCCGATATTCCAGTCCGCTCAACCTCCCGCGACCTACAAGCGCGCCAACGCCGTCCCCGCAAGCCGCTCTGCCGCCGCGCCCACCACGCCCCCATCGCCCAATCCCAGAATCGACACCATCACATACTCGCGCTCGCGCACCGCGTGCCATTGCGCTCCCACACCTGGAATCTCCAACAGGAACGCAGCGTCGCCTGCCCGCCGCACCACAGCGCCCGGCAGTTCGCGTTGCAGCGCCGCGATCTCCGCCGCCAGGTCTACCCCGGCCCGCAGCCGTTGGATCGTCACCGATACCTGCGCATTCCCCGCCGCGTAATCGCAGGTCGATTGCGTAGCGTCGGAAGCCTCGCGCCCCCTGCGAAAGGCGATCCCGAGTTCGCGTTGCAGGTCGTCGCTGGTGACCGCCGTACATGCGCCAAAAGCCTTCGGCGATGCCGGCGCCGGATGGATATGACTGCCGAGGAACAAGAGAAACAGGAGCACACGTCGATTACAATTCGTCGCGTGGCGTCAGGCAAGAGGCCCGGTACGGGAACTGTCCAGTACCAATCGCTCGCTCAATGCTTCGCGGAATCCGCCGGCGCCAGATTCGCCGGCCACGCGTGATCCAGCACCGACCACAAAAAATCCCCGCCCAGCCGCGCCTGATTGTGGCAGCTCATGCAGCCCAGCTCCGGACGCGCCTGATCGAATGTCTCCATCGTGACATTCGCGTAGGACGACGCCGCGCTCGACCCCGCGCCCGTACCGGGGAACGTAAAAAAGATTTCTCCGGTCTGCGTCGCCGGCACCGGCACCGCCTGATTTCCCGTCAGCAGCGGCCACTGCGTCGTCACCAGGTCATAGTACTTCCACGGCGTGTCCGCCAGCAGTTGGTGGTACCGCTGATTGGTCAGCGACGTCCTTTCGTGAATCGGTGCTCCGCGCGAGCGCAGCACATTGAAAGGCTTCACCGGTTGCCGCGGCAGCGGAACCAGCGGCAAAGGGTTTTCCGCCGGCATCGGCGCCGGCGTCCCGTCGTTGAACGTGAACTTGCCCACGCCGCCCTGAAATAGCGGGATGCTGTCCGTCTGTTCGAAGCTCGACCAGATCCACTGCGGCCGGCTCGCCGATTTCTGCACGATGTGCAGTCCCACCAGCCCTACCGTGATCGACGAACACTTTCCCGTGTTCGGATCCTTCACAATCGCCGAGCGCGTATAGAAGCGCCGCCGCTGCGCCGCCGGGAAGCCCTTCAGGTCAAGCCATGCCGCTTTAATCGCCATCGACCCGAGAGGGAACTGCATCACCGGCAGCGCCGGACGCGGGCTCGGAACCTCCGGCAGATTCTTGCGCAGATAATACCGGTGGCTCACGATATAGTCGTACGCAATTTTGTTGTATAGCGTCTGGTAGCGAACGTAGCGGCCGTTCTGCGCCGCCAGCGGGCCGGTCAATTCCCCGATTCCCGATTGCCCGATATCGTCGTATCCGTTAAACGAGGCCAGCACCACGCCGCCGAATCCGCCGGTCGCCTGACACGCGTTCTGCGCCGCCCCTTCGTATTCGTTGAACTCCGCGGTGGGCGCGCTGCCATCGTGCGGAAAGACTTCCCACAGCGATTTATACGTCTCGAAAACCCTCGGTCCCGCTCCCCCTACCTTCTGGTGTTCGTCCGCGATTCCACGCTGTCCCTTCGCCGCCGGCCACACCATCGCGAGGAAGGCGCGCCAGGAATAGTCGTCGAAAAAGTCGATCGTCAACGCCGTGAACGGATCCGGAATGCAAACATCCGCCGGTATCGCCGGCGAGGTCACCGATGCCACCGGTGTCGCGGGACACGATCCAGCCCACGCGGCCGCGGCACACACCATGGCGCATATCGAAAGGGTCGGGACGCGGCGGCTGTCGTTCAACACACTTTTGTTCAAAGCACTGTAGGTCAAAACAAGGGGCTCAAAACAGGAGTCTAACATGCGACCCGCAGGCTTGCGATATACTGCGTGCTGAATGGGAGGATGGCATGTACTCGAGAAGGGACTTCGGTAAAATCGCGCTGGCCGGTGCGCCAGTCGCAATGGCATGGGGGGCGACCAACAATTCCACCGTCAACGGTGTGAGCCTGGGAACCATCACCTATAGCTTCCGCGACCTGCCGCGCACGCCGGGGCAGGACAACATCGATGCCATCATTCAGGCGCTGCAGTTCTGCCGCATCGGTGACATCGAATTATTCTCGCCGAATATGGAGCCCGCCGGTCAGCCGCTCCCGCCCGAACCGCCCACGCCGTACGGCATGCCGCGTACCGCCCGCCCACCGCGTACCGAGGCTCAAAACGCGCTCAACCGCGCCAATCGCGAAGCCCTGCGCAAGTGGCGCATCGAAACGCCGGCCGCCCATTATCAGGACGTACGCCAGAAATTCGACGCCGCCGGAATCCGCCTCTTCGCCCTTACCATCGGCTTCAACGATAGCTTCACCGATGAAGAGATCGACGCCTGCTTCCGCCAGGCCACCGCGCTCGGAGTCCAGACCATCGCGTCTTCCACTTCGCCCGCCATGTGTCCGCGCCTCGCGCCCTTCGCGGACCGGCACAAGATGAAGGTCGCCGTCCACGGCTACTCCGTGTTGAATGATCCGAATCGCTTCGGTTCTCCCGAAAGTTTCGCGAAGGCGCTAGCCCTGTCGCCGTATTTCCGGATCAATCTCGATATCGGCCACTTCGCCGCCGCGAATCTCGACCCCGTCGCGTTCATCCGCGAAAATCACGAACAGATCACTCACCTGCACGTGAAAGATCGCAAGAAAAACGAAGGCACCAACGAACACTTCGGCGATGGCGATACGCCCATCAAACCCGTCCTCGCCCTGCTCAAGGAAAAGAAGTATCCGATTCCGGCCTTCGTCGAATACGAATACACCGGCCTACGCCCTTCCCCGGAAGAAGTCAAACGCTGCATCGACTACATGCGGTCCGCGCTCGCGTAGGACAGGCCTCCCGGCCTGTCCCTCTTATTTAACGAGTTACTTAACGAGACCGTCCAGCGTTGTGTATCGCGCACGATGTTGTTCGGTCTCGGCCTTCGTCTCCACATCGATCCGCAGGAACTCGGAATTCGCGCCCGCCTTGGCCGCCGGCCACTTCGGCAGCCCCGGCCCGTTGGGATTGCCCGTCTTCACAAAGTTCGCGAAATACGCCTGCATCGTCTTCGAGACTTTGTAGTCCTCCGGCGTCCATGCGTAGACCTTGTTCGTCGCCAGGTTCCCCATCGCGTATTCGATCTCCGCCGAATGCACCGCGCCCCGCGGCGGCGGTGGCGGCGTGCCGGTGCCCGTTCCCCGCGTCACCCCGCCCGCCAGGCCGGCGGTGGCATTCCCCATCTCCGGCGTCATCTTCGGACGCGGCCGCGCGTAATAGTAGCGATAGACCGGTTTGCCGCCCGTCTTCGCACTGACGTCGATCCATTTCCAGGTACCGTAGGCAATAAATCGGTCGCTCGCCAGATCCGTCGCCGCCTGCAGGACTTCCGCATCGCTCGACGCCGCGTACGCTTCCAACACCGCCTTTGCATTCGCGCCATACAAGCGGTTCACCGCCTTTTCAAAATTCTCGCGCGTCGGTTCCTCGCGCCCCAGGACGCTTCGCCAGCCCTGTTCTTCGGAATTCCACCCGGCCAGCAGCGGCACGTGCGCCTGCTTCCCTGCCGCGAAAATCGCCGCCGGTTGCTCCGGCAGAAAATAGCCGTCGATCGTCGTCCCGAAGCGGCCCGCTCCCGGCTTACCCGCCGCCTCTAACACCTGCGCCGCCGGAATCGCCCGCAGCGCCGCGATCCCCGCCGCTCCCATCGCACTCGCGAACTTCGTCCCCTGCTCCTCCGCCTGCGCCAGCGGTACCGGCGCCAGCGTCGCCAGCAGCGACCCGCTCTCGCCAATCGCCCCCGCGATCAAGTCCCGCGATAGCGGCGACGCCATCTGCGCGCTCACCGCGATCGAGCCCGCCGATTCTCCCGCGATCGTCACGCTCATCGGGTCCCCGCCAAACGCCGCGATATTGTCCCGCACCCATTGGAGCGCCTGATGTTGGTCCAAGAGAGCCCAGTTGCCGGAGGCGTGGTGCGGAGATTCTTTCGTCAACTCCGGATGCGCCATGAACCCGAAAACTCCCAGCCGGTAACTCACCGTCAGCGTGACGATCCCTTCCTGCGCCATGCTCTCGCCGTCGTAGCGCGGCTCGCTTCCATCGCCCGCCACAAATCCGCCGCCGAAGAAATACACCAGCACCGGAAGCCGCTCCGTGCTCGCCTTCGCCGGAGTCCATACGTTCAGGTACAGGCAATCCTCGCCCATCCCGTTCGACCGGAAATTCATGTCGCCGAACAGCGACTGCTGCATGCAGCGAGGGCCGAACTGCTTGGTCTCCCGCACGCCGCTCCACTTCTTCACAGGCTGCGGCGCGCTCCAGCGCAGCGTGCCCACGGGCGGCTCCGCAAAGGGAATTCCTTTGAACGCGCGCACTCCGTTAGCCGCCGGCCCCGTGCCTTCCACCACTCCGCTCGCGATCTTCACGCGATCCGCCGTGGGCGCCGCCGCCACCGGCAGCGCTCCGCCAAGTATCGCCATCCAGATCACTCCAAACCGTTTCCATTGCATAGCGGCCCGATTATATCAATCCCCAACCCTTCAAGCACTCGCCTTCCGCAATCGGTCTGATACACTCTGGCGATGTTCCCGCAATGGATCTTGATGGCCCTGCTTGCGGCCGATTTCACCGGTGTCTGGAGCGCCGACCTCGCCCCTTCCATACCCTTCCGGCTGACGCTCCAGCAAACCGCGGATTCGATTTCCGGCAGCCACGAAATTGGCGGTCGCGTCATCCCTATCGAGAACGCGCGCGTCGAAGGCGAAAGACTCACCTTCACAATCTCAGTGCCTGCGGCGGGCCGCCTGCGGCGCCTTTCGCTTTCCGCCGTATTGAAGGAGGATCACCTGAGCCTTGTGACCGCAGGCCAGGAACGCATCTTGAACCGCGTCAACCCGAGCGCTGAAGAGGTGCGCCTGGAAAGGCTGGCCGCCACAATCCGTCTCTGGGGAACCATCAAATTTTTCCACCCCTACCTTGCCTACCGGCCCATCGATTGGGATGCCGCCTTCATCACCGCCATCCGGCAGGTGAACCACGCCGCGAACCATGACGATTTTGTCCTGGCACTCGCGGGAATGCTGGCGAAACTCGACGATCCGGAAACGCGCGTCCTCGGCATCCGTGAACTCGATCCGCGCCCCGTCCCCTGCCAGTGCCGCGCCCTCGTCCGCTCCGGCCTCTACGCTCCGGCCGATTCCACGCCCTACTATGCCGACTGGGAAAATGTCGGGCAACACGAACCCTACATCATGCGGTTCGCCAACTCCCTCCGCGTCGCCATGCGCACCGCCGAACCCGTGCCCTCAGCCGGCGCCGGCATCAACATGACCGACAACCCCTACAATGGCGATCTGCCCTCGCCCGAGTATCGGTTGCTGGCCCTGGCGCGGTATTGGAATGCCATCCAGTATTTCTATGGATACCCCGGCTCGCTCGAATCGTGGAACTCCGCTCTCACCGAATTCATCCCTCAGTTCGAACATGCCGGAACCAGCCGCGACTACCTGTTTACCCTCTCTCGCCTGGCATCGCGAACTCACGATGGCCATTCCTTCCTGGGCGGTTTCACCGGCTCCGTGCTATCCAGTCTGGGAAAGACGCCGGACGTCAGCCTGCGCAATCTCGCGGGACAGATTGTAGTTACCGCCAGCGCCTCGCCGCCGCTGCAACCGGGCGATGTCATCACCACCGTAAACCGCAAGCCCAGCTCTCGAAAATGAAAAGTTTCTTCTCACGCTCCTCCCGCATTCCACGCCCCAATGGGGAACCCTGGCTGCCGATCGATTCTTGCTCGCCGGGCCCGAACCCACCGTGCATGTTGGCGTGCGCAGGGGCGGCAACAAGGAGGAGGAATTGGAACTCACCCGCGATGTGGAAACCGTGTCCGTGCGTCCGGCGCCGCCGCTTTCCACCGTATTCGGAAAACTGCCGTCAGGCCTCGGCTATATCGATCTCAGGGAACTCCAAGCCGCCGGCGTCGATCGCGCCTTCGATGAATTAATGGATACGCCGGGCCTCATCCTCGATCTTCGCGGCGCCGCGTCCCCCATCTTTACCCAGCTTGCCGCGCGCCTGACCAGCGGCAAGCCGGTAGCCGCCGCTCGCATCCGGCAGCGCGTCTGGCACGGCCCAAATCCGCAGGCCGTCACGGAAGACACCTTCCTCCAGTACGCGTACCCAGGCGCCAAGGCGGCATACTCGCGCCCCCGTGGCCGTCTTGATCGACGCGCGGGCTTTCAGTGCCGCCGAACACACCGCTCTCTTTCTGCGCGCTGCCGCCAACGCCGTCTTCGTCGGAAGCCCCACCTCTGGCACCAACGGCAATATCACGCACCTGATTCTCCCCGGCGGCATTCAAGCCAACTTCGCCGCGATGGAAATCAGCCACCCCGATGGAGCTCCCCTGCAACGCGTGGGCATTCTCCCCGACGTCTGGATCGAGCCCACCGTGAAGGGTCTTCAGCAAGGCCGCGACGAAGTCCTGGAACGAGCCGTCGAACTGCTCACTCGCAAGTAGCGTGCGGCCGCCTCCACCCTCGTCTAGCGAATGCCGATCACCATCGAATCCGGACCGGTCAGGTGCTCGACACGGGTCTCGCGGAAGCCCGCATCCCGCATCCAGCCCTGGCAATCTGCGCCGCTGTAATCGAACCCGGCCGGCGTTTCAATCAGCATGTTCAAGCTCATCATCAGGCCGAACGCGTTCTTGGAACGGTCGTCGTCGATAATGCACTCATACACAATCAGCGCTCCGCCTTCCGGCAGCGCCTCATACGCCTTGCGGATCAGCATGCGCTTGTCGTCCAGGCCCCAGTCGTGCAAAATGTGACCCATCAGAATTACGTCGGCTTGCGGCAGCGGCCGCTCGAAAAAGCTCCCCGGAACAAATTGCAGTCGCCCCGCGACTCCGTTCTTCTCGGCGTATTCTTCAAAAATAGGCCCGACCTCGGCTAAGTCGAAACCAATCCCGGCTAAGTGGGGATTGGCCCGCGCGATCTGTACCGCCAGGTCGCCCTGCGCCGTGCCCACATCCGCGAACGTCTTGTAGCCGGCCCACGGAAATTTCGCGGCGATCGTCATGTTCGACCCGTGGCTGATGCCCGTCATCGCTGCCAGAAAAGATTTCAGGCGCGCCGGGTCGGCATAGAGAGCTTCAAACAACGGCATGGCGCCGCTGCGCATCTCGTTCTGTGGCAGTCCCGTCCGCAGCGCTTCGGTTAGATGATTCCAGAAACCGTACAACCGGGCGTTCGCCATTTCCAGAATGCCGCCGACGTAGGAGGGTTTCTGCTTGTCCAGAAACATATCGGTCTCTGGCGTATTCGAATACTCGCCATTCGCCCGCCGCAGAAATCCAAGCGCGACCAGGGCATCCAGAAAATCCCGCGCCGCGCGAGGATGCAAACCGTGACGCGCCCGGATGCTCTCCAGCGTTTGCGGGCCTTTCGCTAAATCGGTGAATACTTCCATCTCCACCGCACTCAATAAAATCTTCGAGGGCCAAAATCCCAAGCCCACTTGCAAAATAGATTCTGGCGTCGGGTTCGCGTTCATTCGTCTCTCTCGCTAGTGATTTCGCAGCTTGCTGCCGTGGCAGCAAACGAGTATACCTCAACACACAATCGCCCTTCCCTCGTTTGTTAGCCTGAATGATCTGTGGCGCTACACGATGTGGCCGGCATGGCCGACGCGTATCTGAAATCCGAATCTGCTGCCGGGCGTTTCCGCGGCTCCGTAGTTCTCGCCTTGCGAGGCGAGGTCCTGCTGCGCAGCGCGTATGGCTTCGCCAATGAGGAGTGGCGTCTTCCCAACACCCCAACCACAAAGTTCCGAATCGGCTCCGTAACCAAAACCTTCACCGCCGCCGCCATTCTCCGTCTGGTGGAAAGCGGAGCCATCCGATCTTCACGGTCAAGTCGGCGCCTGGTTGACGAGTTGCCATTCCGCCTGGCAGTCCCTCACCGTGCATCAACTCCTGACGCATACCTCAGGCCTGCGCGACCACTTGGCGGTTCCCGCCAAGCGCACCCTGAATCGGACCGGCGCACTGCCCATGGACCTCGTCAATCTCATTGCCGGCGGAACCGCTTCCTGTTCCAGCCCGGCACTAGCCACGCCTACAGCAACACCGGCTATATTGTGCTCGGCCTGTTGATTGAGAAGGTGTCAAAGCGGACTTACGCCCGTTACCTGGAGGAAGAGATTTTCCGCCCGCTGGGACTGGCCGCCACCAGTTACGATTCCCCTTCCCAGATCGTCTCAGAGAGAGCCTCCGGCTACGCGCTGGAGGCCGGCAAACTGCAAAACGCCGAGTATCTCGATATGAGCGTTCCCTTCTCCGCCGGCGGACTCCTCTCTAACGCCGATGACCTGCTGCGCTGGAATACCGTCCTCCATGGCGAAGGGCTCCTGCGCCCGAGTTCCTACCAACGCATGGTCGCCGAGTATCCCGAAACACGGCGTGAGGATGAGTTTTACGGCTACGGCTTATTCCTCGGCAAACGGGCGGGACACACCCGTCTCTCGCACTCCGGCGGGGTCAATGGATTCCTCTCCGTGGTCCAATACTATCCCCAGTTGCGAGGCTCGTTGATTGTACTTTCCAATCTCTTCCACCCGCTCGCCATGCAGCCGGTGATCGAGCGGCTCGCGAGCTTTTTGCTCGACCAGCCGGCATCCTAAGCTTTACTTCTTCACAGCTTCCGAAACGAAGAGGTGAGGACCGTTGCTCGCCACCCCGCCCACCGTCAGTTGCACGGGCCACTCCCCCGGCACCACGGCGGGAATTCGAAGATTGATCTGCACCAGTCCCGTGCCCAGCGCCGGCGCAGCGCCCAGAAACAGCGTGTCCGCCGCGGCCCCGCCCACCGTAATCGCACCCGGCAGCGCCAGCGGGTACAACCGGTCGATGGGCACACTGCCGCCTGCCGGCAGCGGCCTGTCATAGCCTCCGCATCCCGTAGCGTAGATCACCACCACGCTTCCCGCCGGCGCCGGATTGGCGCTCGAATTCAGCGTGCCGTCTTCGTGAATCGCCAGCAAACTTCCCGCGGGTACTTGAAATAATCCGGGGCTTGCCGCCTGCACCTTCACCGTGACCGCGGCACTCGTTACCCCGTCCGAGATCACCTTCAATTCGGCCGTCCCCAGCGCTGCATCGGTGGGAATCTGAGCGTTGATTTGCGTCGGACTCACTGCCAGCAGCGGCAATGCGGCGCCGTTCCATAAGACGCTCGCGTTACCCAGCGTATTCGGCAGCGGCAACGTCTGGGCTCCTTCCGTGGAAGCCGCCAGGTTCTCACCGAAGATCGAAACGTATCCGCCCGGCGCCAGCCCGCCCAGGTAACTCGCGGCGTTCACCGGCGAACCGGCTGAAATCTTCGGGATCGCTCCCAAAGCCTGAATCAACAGCCCCGCAATCGCCGTCTGTTGCGAGCCATCGCTAACGCGCACCGTAAATATCCACGTGCCCTTCCGCAGGAAGACCCCGCTGAGGATGCCGGATTCCGATAGCACCAGGCCGTCCGGTAACGCCCCAGAATCCAGAACGAACCGGTAGGGCGGAGTACCGCCGCTCGCCGTGATGGACAACTGGTAGGGCACGCCGGCATTTCCAATCGCCGGAACCGGGAAGGTCAACGTAAGCGGCTGCGCATCCACCACCATCGTCAGCGCCGCTTCGGCGAAGGATCCAAAACTATCCGCCACCCGCGCGAGGAAGGAGTAGAACCCCATCACGGAGGGCGTGCCGCCGATGATCCCGGTGGCGCGGTCCAACGTCAGTCCCAGCGGCAGATTGCCAAAGGAAACAGACCAGGTGTAGCCCGGTGTTCCGCCGCCCACGCTCAGCGCCTGTGTGTACCGCGTGCCCACCTGCGCGTGCGGCAGCGATTGAGTGAGGATGACCGGGCCCGTTACGGGCAGGGTGAACGAACCGGATGCCGCCGCTCCCGCGCTGTCCGTCACGGTGGCGGTGAACGAATAAGTACCGGCCGCTCCCGTGACCAATCCCGCGATCTGCCCCGCCGGTGAAAGTGAGAGCCCGGACGGTAATGCTCCGTCGGTCAATCTCCAGAGGTAAGGGGCAACGCCGCCGCTTACGCTGAGCGAAGCGGAAAACGTATTGTTCTGGCGCGCCGCGGCGTTGAACGGGCCCACGCTGAGAGGCGACTGCGCCGGCATGCCGGCCACCGTGCACAAAACAGCAAACAGCCAGATCATCCATTTGCACATTCCCTCAGAGAGTACCAAACAGCACCGAAAAATTGTGCAATACGGAACCTTATTCCGCTCGCAGCGTCATCGCCGGATCCGTCCGGACCGCGCGGATGACTGCCGGCATCGCTGCCACCAACGCCACCGCGAAAATCGTCACCGCCGGTACCGTCAGAATCTCCAGGTCCGTTGCTTTGACCTGGTAGAGCTGCGCTTCGATAAATCGCACCGACGCCAACCCGAGTGCGATCCCCAGCAGCGCTCCCGCCGTCACTACCGTAAACACGTCTGCGAGTACACGGCGCGCGATATCCCCGCTCTGCGCCCCGACCGCGATGCGGATGCCGATTTCGCGCCGCCGCTGCAGTACCGAGTAATCCAGAACGCCATACAGGCCGACCCCCGCGAGCAATACCGCGACCACGCCAAAGAACAACGCGAGCAGCGCCAGCAGGCGCTCGCGGACCGTATGCCGTTCGATCAGCGCCGCCTGCGTCAGAGTGTTGCTGACGCGGAATCCGGCCTTCGCTCGCGGAACATCCAGCCGCAACGCGGCGGCCATCGCTACTGGATTCCGGCTCGAGGTTCGCACCAGGAAGGTCGCCCGGCTGTACTTCGCTTGAAATGGGAAGTATGCGGTTGGCTGTATCGGCTCTCGCATATCTTTGTACCGCGCGTCGCCAACAATCCCCACCACCTGATAGCGTGTGCGCCGCCCCTCCGCCGAGACAACATCGAAGGCTTCTCCGTCCGGCCTCTCCGTCCCGAAGAAATGCCGCGCGAAACTTTCATTCACCAGCGCAGTGCCCGGCACACTGTCACTGGCGCGAAAATCCCTGCCATGGAGCAAAGGAATCTTCATCACCTCTCGCCATTCGGGCGACACGCTGAGAAAGTACGAGGCAACCGGACCCGGTGGGGCGCCGTGGATCGAGAGAAAGCCGTTCCAACTTCCCCCGGTCAATAGCGGCCACTCGCATAGCGCCACTGCTTCGACTCCCGCCTCCGCTCGCAGGCGGCCGGCAACCTGCTCCCACACCGCACCGGGTTGCGCCTGCGCCGTCACCGTCTCTAGCGTGAGCAGCCTCTCGGCGGAAAATCCAGTCTGCTGCTGCGCCAGGCGGTTAGAGGTTGTCACGAGCAGGCCAGCCACGAAAAGCACCAGAACACAGAAAGCCACCTGCCCCGCAATCAGCAGCCGCATCATGCGCGTCCGCATCCGCGGTTCGCCTCCCCGCAGCGCGCTTGCCGGCCTCACGCCTGACGCCCGCAGCGCGGCCGGCAGTCCGAAGAACACGGTTACCGCCAGTGCCATCGCAAGTCCAAACCCAAGCACTCTCCAGTCCGCCGGCAGAATCAGGCGCGTCGGATTGTCAGGCGTGCCGGTCATCTCGACGATCCACGGCGCCGCCCACCACGCGAAAGCTCCGCCGGGCAAAGCGGCGAGGAACGCAAGCCACGCGCACTCCACCACCACCAGTTGCACCAGGCGCAATCGGCCGGCGCCAATTGAAATTCGCAACGCCATCTCCCGGTGGCGTGCCGCCGCCTGCGCAGTCATCAGGTTGGCCACGTTGGCGCACGCTATGAAAAGCACCAGAATCACCAGCACGCCGATAATGGAAAGCGCCGTCTCGTAATATCTCTGCATCCCGGAAGCGCCGGCCGGTGCGGGATTCACCAAGAGCTTTTGACCCAGCAAACCATCCCTTTCCCGTTTGGGAATTCCGAGCGAGGCCTTCACCCTGTCTTCCAGATACCCGCGAAACGCGGGCCGCAGTTTATCGGCAAGCCGCTCCGCGCTCACGCCTTGCTTCACGTGCAGGAAGATGCGAATCCATTGGTAATCCGAACGGACGATCGCATTGTTCTTCATCATCATCGTCGGCACAAAGATATCCGTCACACTCCCCGGTTCGGTGCCGGTGAACGGCCCCGCGGCAACACCCACAATCTGATAGACCTCGTTGCCGGCACGGAAGGTTTTTCCAACCACTTTCGGATCGGCTGCGAAGCGCCGCTTCCAGTAATCGGAGGAGAGCACCGCGTAGGGATGCGCGCCCGGCGTGAGGTCGTCGCTTTCCGCCAATACCCGCCCCGCCGCGGGACGAATGCCGAGCGCGGCGAACATCCATCCCGAGACATATTGTTGATTCGCCTTCTCGGTCTCCGTCCTCCGCTCCGTAAGTCAGATCGATGCGGTTGGTCGCGGAGATCGCGATCATCTCGGCCTCGTCCTTCACGAGGCCGCGCATCTGCCGGAACAAGGGATAAGCGTAATTGTCGCCAATCACCGGTTTGCCTGGCGTGCCGGTGGATTCCCGCGTCAGAAGGTAGAGCCGTTCGGGCGCGGCAACCGGTAGCGGCCGCCACAACAGGGCGTCCATCAGACGGAACGCCGCTACGCACGCGCCAAGGGCAAGAGCCAGCGAAAGAATCGCGGCCGCCGACGTTGCCTTTCGCTTCGCAAGTTGCCGCCACCCGAAAACCGCATCGCCGTACAGCGAATCAAGCCACGGGACGAGCCCAAGGCTGAACCGGCCGCTCCGAAATAAATTTGCCATGCGAGACCACATACTGCCGCCCCGCCAAAAGGTTACGAAATCGCTTGACGGACGCCATCCAGTCTGAGGGCCGCTATAATCCGATCGATGGCATTCATTGCCAAATCGTCAATTGGAAGAGAACCTCGATGAAAACGCCCTTCGCCTTTCCGCTGCTCGCCGCGGCCGGCCTTCTCGCCGCCGCCGATGATCCCACGCTTACCGGGAAATGGCAGATCCAACGCAGCGCCGCCGGTAATGAAAGCCGTCAGGACTGCACCTTTACCCAGAAAGACAATGACCTCAAAGGAACCTGCATTTCAGATCGCGGTACAGTAGAATCAGCGGGAAGGTTGCCGGAAAGAACGTCACTTGGACTTATAAAACCGATTCGCAAGGCGGCGTCGTAACCGTGAATCACAAAGGGACGATCGAATCGCCGGACAGGATCACGGGAACCCTCACCGTCGTTGAATATTCAGTCGAGGGGGAGTTCACAGCCACCCGGGTGAAGTAACGGCCCGGCCGAGTGGATATAATAACGCGAGATGAACCGACCAGGAGGGAATCATGTGTGATCAGGATCATTTCGAAGAAGACCGGCTAGAGTTCGAAGCTCGCGGCTTGGTGACCCGGAAACAGTTTGGAGCGATCCTGGGAGCAGGCATCGCCATGATGCTTCCCAAGGCTGCGAATGCGGTCACCGTGACCGAATCGGAGGTCGAGGTCAAGACGCCGGACGGCGTCGCGGATTGCTACTTCGTGCATCCGGCAAGCGGCACCGCCCCGGGCGTTCTCATCTGGCCGGACATCTTTGGATTGCGGCCAGCCTTCCGTCAGATGGGCAAGCGCCTCGCCGAATCCGGGTATTCGGTCCTCGTGGTCAATCCCTTCTACCGCGTGAAAAAGGCCCCGACCGCAACAGCCGGCGGCGCGACTCCTATCGCGGAGTTGATGCCGCTCGCGCGCGCGTTGAACGAGACCACGCAGATGACCGACGCGAAGGCCTTCGTCGCGTGGCTGGACACCCAGGCCTCCGTTGCCAAGAATCGGAAGATCGGCACGCAGGGCTACTGCATGGGCGGCCCGATTGCATTCCGCACCGCCGCCGCCGTGCCCGAGCGTGTCGGCGCCGTTGCTTCGTTCCACGGCGGCGGTCTCGTCAACGATACTCCTAACAGTCCGCACCTCCAGGCCGCCAAGTCCAAGGCGCAGTTCCTCATCGCGATCGCTGCTAATGACGACGCGCGCGCGCCCAATGACAAGACCACGCTGAAAGACACCTTCGCGAAGGCGAACCTGCCCGCGGAAATCGAAGTCTACACCGGAGCAGCGCATGGCTGGTGTCCCCCCGATTCCCAGGTCTACAACGAGCCGCTCGCCGAAAAGGCGTGGAGCCGTTTGCTCGTGCTATATGGCAAGACCCTGGCCTGACTGCCGCCTGAGCTCGGTCCTGCTTTCCTGTCTTCTGGGATCCGCATTTTTGCACGCCCAAACGGAGGACGCAGCCAGATACCTGGCCTTTCAGATCTTCACTTACGGCCCCAATCCGCGAATTGCCAGCATGGGCGAGGGGCCGAACCCGATCGCGGAGTTCCCTGACCAGCGAACGTTGCGCGAGTCCATCGAGGACATCAAGCGGCGTATCGGCGGCATAGGCTCGCGGCAGACGCACCTCGCCGTCATTCTGGGACCGCTCTCTTTCGACCATGGCGACGCCGCGACAGTGCAGTTCGTTCAGCTCGGATTTCAGTTAGCGCTTGAGACCGGCGTTGCCATCGGCTTCCACATTGACGATTCCATGTTCTGGGCGCGTCGCAAAGACCTGTGGAGCGAACCCGCCAACGTCGAGGCGATGGATTGGGACGGCACTCCGTGCACCGGCCGCCGCCTGGACTGGCAAACATCGAGCGGTGGCAAACCCGACGCCGCGCCGCCGCAAATGTGCTTCAACAGCAAAGCCATTCTGCGTGAAGTGCGCCAGCGCTCCACGCTCTTGGGCAAAGCCATTCAGGCGGGCGTAGAGCAGTTGAGGCAGCGTCAAATGCCGGAGTTATTCGCCGGCGTGATTGCCGGTTGGGAGACCATGATCGGCCAGGATTTCGAGACCGGCAACTATCTCGGCTATCGCGCGCTCCTCAACCGCGGCTTTAGCCGCGAGCACCCTCCGGCCGACCCGGACCTCGAGCGCGAAACGGTCGTCCGCGAATTCATCGGGCATTGGGCGGAAGGCCTGGCCGCCGCCGGCGTCCCCGCGCAGAAGATCTATTCCCATACGGCGTTCTTTTCGGGGACTGACTCAAGACACAACCATTTTGCGCCTGCCTCCGCGGCGTTCGGGAGCCACCATCAACCTGGTTTTTCGACTTACCCCCAGCCGGGACTGTTCGATGATATTTACCAGGAACTCGCCGCTCACAACCAAACCGGCTGGGCCTCCAGCGAAGGCACCAACTTACAACTCGGCAGCGGGCCGGGAAAATCCGGCATGACCATGGAAACGTATCTGGCGAAGATGTTCAACCATGGCGCCCGGCTGGTCAACCTCTACTCCTGGGGACTCGGAGGCGACGCGAATAAGAACATGAGCTTCCGCGTAGTCACCGAAGGCGGCGAAGCGTTAGGCAGCCTATCGCAAATTTCTCAAAGGTGAGCCACTGATCGAAGCGCCCGCCGACGGGTTGACCCTGTTGGAACGTTTGCCGCCCAAGATACAGAAGATCCAGCAGGAGCTGCCCGCGTGGATACAACGAACAGACGGCGCCAGTCAGGCCGGAGCGCTAATGCAAAAGCTCAAAGAGCAACTCAACGCCAAGAACTTCGCGGAGGCCGAAAAGCTGGCGGACGCGCTGCTGAAAATGATTGCCACCCCCTGAAACGCAAAAACGCCGCGCCCCCTGTCTCCAGGGAGCGCGGCGTTTTGACTTACTTACTGAACGAACTACTTAGTAGTCCATCTCGGGACCGTGGCCGCCGGGGCCGCCGGCCGGAGCAGACTTCTTCTCCGGAATTTCGGCGATCATGGCTTCCGTGGTCAGCATCAGGCCGGCGATCGAGGCCGCGTGCTGCAGGGCAGAGCGCGTCACTTTCGTCGGATCGATGACACCGGCCGCCACCAGGTCTTCATAGGTGTCGGTTGCGGCGTTGTAGCCGAAGTTGTTGTTCGCATTCTCGCGGACCTTATCGACGACGATCGCGCCTTCGGTGCCGGAGTTGGAAACAATCTGGCGAAGGGGCTCTTCGCAAGCGCGCTTCACGATGCTGACGCCGATCTGCTCGTCGCCATCCACCTTGAAGGTCGCCAGGGCCTTCGCCGCGCGGAGCAGCGCAACGCCGCCGCCCGGAACGATGCCTTCTTCCACAGCCGCGCGCGTCGCATGCAGAGCGTCTTCCACGCGGGCCTTCTTCTCTTTCATTTCGGTCTCGGTGGCCGCGCCGACTTTGATCACCGCCACGCCGCCGGCGAGCTTCGCCAGGCGTTCCTGGAGCTTCTCGCGGTCGTAATCGCTGGTGGTCTCGTCGATCTGCGTACGCAGCTGCTTGATGCGTCCTTCGATCGCCTTGGAGTTGCCGGCGCCGTCAACGATGGTGGTGTTGTCCTTGTCCACCGTGACGCGCTTGGCGCGGCCCAGGTCCTCGAGGCGGACGCCTTCCAGCTTCACGCCGATATCTTCCATGATCGGCTTGCCGCCGGTCAGGATGCCGATGTCTTCGAGCATCGCCTTGCGACGATCGCCGAAGCCCGGAGCCTTCACCGCGCAAGCGTTCAGGGTGCCGCGCAGCTTGTTGACCACGAGAGTCGCCAGCGCTTCGCCTTCCACTTCTTCCGCGATGATCAGGAGCGGCTTGCCGGAACGAGCGATCTGCTCGAGCAGGGGCAAGCAGGTCCTTCATGTTGCTGATCTTCTTCTCGTGGATCAGGATGTACGGATCTTCGAGAACCGCTTCCATGCGCTCGGCATCGCTCACGAAGTAGGGCGAGAGATAGCCGCGGTCGAACTGCATGCCTTCCACGGTGTCGAGCTCGGTAACCATGGTCTTGGATTCCTCGACCGTGATCACGCCATCCTTGCCGACCTTCTTCATCGCGTCGGCGATGATGTTGCCGATGGTCTTATCGCTGTTGGCGGAGATCGTGCCAACCTGCGCGATCATGTCGCCGGAGACGGGCTTGGAGAGCTTCTTCACTTCTTCGGTCGCCACTTCGACGGCCTTATCGATGCCGCGCTTCAGCGCCATCGGGTTGGCGCCGGCCGCAACGGCCTTCACGCCTTCGCGGTAGATGCTCTGCGCCAGAATGGTCGCGGTCGTGGTGCCGTCGCCGGCCACGTCGCTGGTCTTGGAGGCCACTTCGCGCACCATCTGCGCGCCCATGTTCTCCAGCGGATCCTTGAGTTCGATTTCCTTCGCGACCGTCACACCGTCTTTGGTGATCGTCGGGCCGCCGAACTTCTTCTCGAGAACCACGTTGCGGCCCTTGGGGCCAAGGGTCACCTTCACGGCATCCGCGAGCTGATTGACGCCGCGCAGAATCGCCTGACGGGAGGCTTCGGAATATACAATCTGTTTCGCCATTTCGTTATCGACTCCTAGCTAGCTTTCTTCGCCACTTTGGGCGCAGCATCCAAAATCCCGAGGACTTCGTCCTCACGCATAATCATGTACTCTTCGCCATCCAACTTGATGTCGCTGCCGGAGTACTTGCCGAACAAAATCTTGTCGCCCACCTGCACATCGAGCGTGACGACTTTGCCGTCTTCCAGGCGCTTGCCTTTGCCCACGGCGACTACTTCGCCTTCCTGGGGCTTCTCTTTGGCCGTGTCGGGAATATACAGACCACCCTGCATCTGTTCCGTGTTTTCAATACGTTTGACCACAATACGGTCATAGAGCGGACGAATCTTCATGGATCAACAACCTCCAACTGTTTTAGGAATTAAATCGGTTTTTACGCGGGAACTCACATTAAGTTCCACCAATATTATTAGCACACTTGCCGCGAGAGTGACAGAAATTGAGCTAAACGAATGAAACGATGTGCTTTAAAATACTTGACAGCGAACACTAAGATTTCCTTCGCTAGCGGCTCGCGAGCCTCGAAGACCCCTGCTTTCTTGTTCTTATGCACCGAGTTCCAGGGGAAACATCGCCCGTTCATCGCCACGTAGACGCCCGGCCCCAGCGTCTGCACGAAGGCCATCGCGGTGCCCAGATTGAACAGGCCGTCGGAACTGCCGAAGGTGTAAGGAACCATCGCGCCGGTCAGCACGACCGTCTTCCCCGGCAGCGCCGGACCCAGCACCGCCGCGGTCTGCTCCATGGTGTCGGTGCCGTGCGTGATCACCAGGCGCTGTTCAGGCACGGCGGCGCAGCGATCCAGAATGAACTGCCGGTCGGTATCCGTCATCTGCAGGCTGTCGATCATCATCAGGGTCTCGATTTCGACCTCCAGCAGGCAGCGCCCCAGCTTCAACATGTCCCCGGCGTGGGTCTTCTGGAAGAACAGTTCGCCGGTGAGTTCGTTGTATTCCTTATCGAACGTGCCACCGGTGACCAGGATGCGGATGGGTTCCATAGGCGGGCTTCCTCCAGCATAGCGCGCTATATTGGAGCTATATCCCATGCGAGGCATGCGCTGGCTCTTGCTGGTGGCTATAGCCGCGATCCTCGGCGGTGTCGCCTACAAGTATCGAGCTCAAAAAAGAATACTGGCAGGAATGACGACGCCGACTCCCGCAGCTCTCGCGGCGGAGCTGAGCGCCTCTTCCCAGCATTGGAGCTACCGCAACAAAGACCTCAAAACCGGCCGCATCATCGCCGATATCGATGCGGAAAGCATGGAGCAGCCCACCGATGCTTCGCGCGTGGAACTCAAGAAAGTCACCATGAAGATCTACTCCAAGCTGGGTCAGACCTACGACCTGGTGAAGAGCGCCGCCGCCAGTTTCAACGCCACGGATCGCAGCCTGTATTCGCAGGGCGAAGTGGAAATCACGCTCAATCTGCCGATCGAAGGACAGCCCGCAAAGCAGCCGACCGTGATCAAGAGCTCCGGCGTCACCTTCGACAGCAATACCGGCCGCGCCGATACCGAGCAGCCCTCCAGCTTCGTCTTCGAAAAGGGCGATGGCAAGGCGACCGGCGCTACCTACGACCCCACCACGCGGCAGCTCGAAATGAAGCACGATGTGGAGGTCCACTGGAGGCCGCCGGGGAAGAACGCCAAGCCGATGAAGATCGAAGCGGCGGGCCTTTCCTATCACGAAACCACCAGCGAGATCTGGCTCAAGCCGTGGGGCAAGATGACGCGCGAGAGCACGGTGGTGGAGGGCAATGACGTTGTGGTCCACATGCAGGACCAGGTGATTCGCCAGATCACCGCCGTGAAGGCCCACGGCACCGACGATTTTCCCACCCGCAAACTGCGCTACGCGGCCGATGAACTGGCGATGGATTTCGACGACGACGGGGTCGCGCAAAAGATCAACGGCAACCGCAACGCCAACCTGGTTTCGACCACCGATACCTCCGAGACCACCGTCACCGGCGACCATGTGGATCTCACCTTCGACCCCAACGGACACGACGCCGTGCTGACGCCACGTCGCGGCCAACGGCAATTCCGTGGTGACGGCGAAACCGCTGCCGGTTCCGGGACGTCCGTTAACCGAAACCCATGTCTTGCGCAGCGAAGCCTTCGAAATGAAGATGCGGCCCGGCGGGCGGGAAATCGAAAGCGTCACCACCAAAACTCCGGGCAAGCTGGAGTTTCTGCCCGAACCTTCCGGTGCAGCACCACCGCATCCTCGATGGCAACGATTTCGTGATCGCCTACGGCGATAAGAATCGCGTGGACTCCTTCAAAGCCGTCAACGTCAAGACGCAGACCGACCCGACGGCCGACGAGTTGAAGCGCAAGAATCGCGCCGTCAGCTACACCACCAGCCGCGAGTTGGAAGCGCGCTTTGACCCGAAGACCGGGCATATGTCCACCATGCAGCAATCGGGCGACTTCAGTTATCAGGAGGCCGACCGGCGGGCGCGGGCTGCCAAGGCGACGATGGATGCCGATAACGTGATCGTGCTCGACACCGGCGCGCGGATGGCCGATGCCACCGGATCTACCACCGCGGATCACATACGGATGGACCAGCGCACCGGCGATTTCGTGGCCGAAGGCAACGTCAATTCCAGCCGCATGCCGGAGAAGGACCAGAAGAAGAACTCCGAGATGCTCTCCGGCGACGCGCCCGCTGCAGGCCACCGCGCGCAAGATGGATTCGCGCAATCGCAATCGCACCATCCGCTATGAAGGCGGCGCCAATCTGTGGCAGGGCGCCAACCGCATTCAGGCCGATGTGGTGGATATCGACCGCGAGAAGGATAAGAAGGTGCTGGTGGCCGATGGCCACGTGATCACCAATCTCTGGGAAGAGCCCAAGGACGAAGCCAAGAAGAAGACCGCCACCCCGGTACTGACCGAAGTGCATGCGGGGCACATGGTCTATACCGAGGAGAGCCGCCTCACGCATTACACCGGCGGAACGCAGTTGAACCGGCCGGGACTGCAGGTGAAGAGCAAGGAACTGCGCGCGTTCCTGGCGGAATCGGGGGCGGATTCGCGGGTGGAAAAAGCCTACGCGGATGGCGCGGTGGAGATCTTTTCGTCCGGCAAAGATCTGCACCCGCACCGGCACCGGCGAGCATGCGGAATATTACACGGAAGACCAGAAGGTGATCCTGCGCGGACCGTGGGTGAAGATGGTGGAAAAGGCCGCCATCGGCGCCGCAGCCCAAGACCACCGAGGGCGCGGAATTGACCTACTATGCCAACGATGATAGGCTGCTGGTAACCAGCGATACCGCCAAACCCGCACAGACCCGCATCAATCGAAAGAAGGGAAAATAGGGGTTCCGCCCACCTGCATGAGCAAACTCGAAACGCGGCAAATCTCCAAGACCTATCGCGGCCGCCGCGTCGTCGATGATGTCACGGTATTCGTCCAGCAGGGCGAAGTGGTCGGCCTGCTCGGCCCCAACGGCGCGGGCAAGACGACTTCGTTCTACATGATCGTCGGCCTGATCAGCCCGGATTCCGGGCGCATCCTGGTGGACGATAAGGACATCACGGACCTGCCGATGTACCAGCGCGCGCGCAGGGGAATCAGCTACCTGCCGCAGGAAGCGAGCGTTTTCCGCAAGCTCACGGTAGAGGAGAATCTGCTGGCGATCCTCGAGACGCTGCCCATGCGCGCCCGGGAGCGCAAGGAAAACATGGAGCGGCTGATCGACCAGCTCGGCCTGGAAAAGGTGCGCCGCAGCCGCGGTTATATGCTCTCCGGCGGCGAGCGGCGGCGCGTGGAAATCGCGCGTTCGCTGGTGATCAATCCGAGCTTCCTGCTGCTCGACGAACCGTTCAGCGGCATCGACCCGATTCAGGTGCTGGAGCTGCAAAGCATCATCTTCGATCTGAAGCGCGCCGGCATCGGCATTCTGGTGACGGACCACAACGTGAGCGCGACCCTGGTGGTGACCGACCGCGCCTACATTCTGGATAATGGCCGGATCTTCCGCGCGGGAAGTCCGGAGGCGCTCTCGCGCGACCCCGAGGTGCGGCGCGTCTATCTTGGCGAATCGTTTACACTGCGCGTGTGATACTGGAAACTTAGGCACTCTACGTGCCGTAATCGACATCATGAGACTGGTTTTCCTGTTGTTATTCAGCAGCGCCACTGCGTTCGCCCAGCCCTTTTCCTTCGGCCTCAAAGGGGGCCTGCCGATGACCGATTTCGTCAGCGCGGCAAGCTCGCAGAACTTTACGTCCAGCGCCTATACGAATCGATACCTGATCGGGCCGACCGCGGAGTTGCGGCTGCCGTTCGGCCTGGGAGTGGAGTTCGACATACTGTACCGGCACTTTGGTTACAGTTCGGTCAGCTTCCTCAGCGGCATCACCACCACGACCACCGCCGCTACCACGACGAGCAGCGCGTGGGAGTTCCCGCTGCTGGCCAAGTATCGCTTCAAAGGATCGCTCTTCCGGCCTTTTATCGACGCGGGCGTGTCCTGGGACAAGTTAAGCGGACTAACGCAGGACGTGCGCACCACGGTAGCTTCGGTGACTAACAGTACCTCGCGGACGCCGACGGAATTGAGCAACGATACGTCGCGCGGTTTCGTGATGGGCGCGGGAGTGGACGTAAAGATCCTGTTGATTCATCTATCGCCGGAAATCCGCTACACGCATTGGGGCTCCGCGCACTTCGTCGACCCGGTCGGGCTGATTTCGAGCAAGCAAAATCAGGCGGAGTTCCTGCTCGGCATCACCTTCTAAACTGTGTCTGGATAACTCCAGCATGTGTCACAGGGCCACCCAGACGGATTTGACGTTGGTGTATTGATCCAGGGCGTAGCTGCCGAGATCGCGGCCGAAGCCGCTTTGCTTGTAGCCGCCGAACGGGGAGGCGGAATCGAAGGCGTTGTAGGTATTGACCCAGACACTGCCGGCTTTGATGGCGGCGGCCATGCGGTGGGCGAGTTTGAGATCGTTGGTCCAGACGGCGGCGGCCAGACCGTAGGTGGTCGAGTTGGCGATCCGGATGGCCTCCTCGGCATCGCGGAAGGGGATCACGCAGAGCACGGGGCCGAAGATCTCTTCGCGCGCGATGCGCATCTGCGGCGTCACGCCGGCGAAGATGGTGGGCTTCACAAAAAAGCCATGGGCCTTATCGCCTTCGGTATCGCGCTCGCCTCCGCATACCAGGCGCGCGCCATCGTTTTTGCCGGAGGCGATGTAATCGAGAATGCGATCCAACTGGCGGCCGGAGATCTGCGGGCCCATCTGAGTTTTGGGGTCGAGCGGATTGCCGAGGCGGAGTTTGCGGGCGCGCGCGGCGAGCTCTTCGACAAAGCGGTCGTGAATCTCTTCGTGCAATAAAAGGCGCGAGCCGGCGGTACACATTTCGCCCTTGTTGCCGTAGATGCCCCAGAGCGCGGCGCGCACGGCGGAATCGAAATCGGCATCGGGGAAGACGATGTTAGGAGACTTGCCGCCGAGCTCCAGGCTGAGGCGTTTGAGGTTGGAGACGGCCGAATCCTGAAGCAGTTTGCGGGCGGTGGTGACGCTGCCGGTGAAGCTGATTTTATCGACATCCTCATGCAGCGAGAGCGCTTCGCCGGTGGTTTCGCCGTACCCGGTGGCGACGACGAGGGCGCCTTCAGGGAGGCCGGCTTCCAGGCAGATTTCACCAAAGCGGACGGCGCTGAGGGGGGTCATTTCGCTGGGCTTGAGAACGACCGAACAGCCGCAGGCAAGCGCCGGCGCGACTTTCCACGCGGCGGTCTGCAGTGGAAAGTTCCAGGGGACGATGGCGCCGACCACACCGACGGGCTCGCGCAGGGTGTAGTTGAGGAAGTTGCCATCGACCGGAATGGTCTCGCCGTACTGTTTGCGGACCCAGCCGGCGTAGTAGTGGAAGCAATCGGCGGCGGGATTGACGTCGGCCCCGGCGGCTTCGCGGAGGGTCTTGCCGGTCTCCTGCGAAATGAGTTTCGCCAGCTCATCGCGATGTTTCAGGAGCAGGTCGCCGATGGTCCAGAGGATGCGTTCGCGGCTGGAGGGATCGAGACCGCGCCAGGTCTTGTTTTCGAAGCAGGCGCGGGCGGCGGCGACGGCGCGATCTACGGCGTCGGCGTCGAAATCCGGCACCGCGCCAAGAAGTTCGCCGGTGGCGGGATTGCAGATTTCGATGGAGATTGCAGGCATCTTACCGAGTTTAATGCATGCCGCGGACAGAGATCCCGACGAGCGCGAGGGTAAGGCCGATCATGACGACGACGGTGACCCAGGAGACGAAATTGGCGGCGCGCGAATTGGTCCATTCGCCCATCAGCTCGTGCTTATTGATGAGCAGCACCATGAAGATGAGCACGAAGGGCAGCAGGATGCCGTTGAGCACCTGGGAGAGCAGAATCATCTGCACCAGCGGGAATTTCGGGATGAGGATGACGCCGGCGCCGACCACGATGAGCAGCGTGTAGAGGGCGTAGAAGATGGGTGCGTCCTTCATGCGCTTGTTGACGCCGGCCTCAAAGCCGAGGCCTTCGCAGACCGAATAGGCGGTGGAGAGCGGGAGGATGCAGGCGGCGAAGATGGAGGCGTTGAAGAGGCCGGCGCTGAACAGGAGGAAGGCATATTCGCCGAAGGGCTTGAGGCCGAGGGCGGCTTCCGACGCATCCTGAATTTCGCGCGGGCGGACGGTATAGATGGCGCCGGCGCAGGCCACGATGATGAAGAACGCGATCACGGAAGTCATGATGCAGCCGACCACGACTTCGACGCGCGACTGCTTGTACTCCTTGGCGGTGATGCCCTTCTCGACGACGGCTGCCTGCAGGTAGAACTGCATCCAGGGCGCGATGGTGGTGCCGACCATGCCGATCAGCATATAGATATAGCCGGGGTCGAGCATGAGGACGGGCTTGACGCTGTTGACGCGCGGCCTCTTTCCAATCCGGCTTCACCAGGAAGCCGGAGATGACGTAGGTGACGTAGAAGACGCAGGCGAAGAGGAAGATCTTTTCGACGCTCTGGTAGTTGCCTTTGACGACGACGAACCAGACGGCGAAGGCGGCGAGCGGAACGGAGACGTAGCGGCTGATGTGGAAGAGTTCGAGCGAGCTGGCGACTCCGGCAAACTCGGCCATGACGTTGGTCATGTTGGCGAGGACGAGCACGCCCATCAGGAGGAACGTGATGCGCAGGCCGAACTCTTCGCGGATTAAATCCGAGAGGCCTTTGCCGGTGACGGCGCCCATGCGGGAGCACATTTCCTGGGTAATGATGAGGACGATGGTGATGGGCAGCAGGGTCCAGAGAGGCAGATAGCCGAAGCGCGCGCCGGCGGCGGAGTAGGTAAAGATGCCGCCGGAATCGTTATCGACGACGGCGGTAATGAAGCCGGGACCGAGGACCGCGAAGAAGACCGCCAGGTGATAGCGGAAGCGGGTAAGGAGTTTCCGCATCCGCTATTTCTGCCTGAGCACCGAGATGATGTCATCGGCGGTGATCACGCCGGCGAGTTTGCCATCCTCATCCACAACGGGCAGAGTCAGCAGATTGTATTTGTCGAAGATTTCGGTGACGCGGTCCTGTTTTTCATCGACCGAGACCTGGATCAGGGTTTCCGAGGCGAGGTCTTTGAGGCGGGCATCTCCGGAGGTGACGAAGAGGCGGGCCAGGGGAATGGCGGCGGAGAGGCGCTCTTCGGCATCGATCAGGAAGAGAGTATTGAGGCCGTCGAGCAGGTCGTCATTGCCTTTGAGAGCGCTCATCGCATCGGAGACGGTGGCGCCGTCGTGGAGCGAGACGTACTCGGTATTCATCATGCCGCCGGCGGTATCGTCGCGGAATTCGAGGAGTTCGCGGACCTCGGTTTTGGGAGCGGAATCCATCTCGTCGAGGATTTCTTCGCTGGTCTCTTCCTCGAGTTCGGAGAGAATGTCGGCGGCCTCGTCGGGGGACATTTCCTCGACGATATCGGCAGCCTTTTCGGGCTCGAGCGACTCGAGAATGCTGGCCTGCATCTTGGGATTTTCGACCTCGGAGAGGGCGTCGGCGGCAGCTTCGCTATCGATGGTTTCGAAGATGGCCTCGCGCTCGGCGGGGCCGAGTTCCTCGACGATATCGGCGAGGTCGGCGGGGTGCATTTCCTCGAGCTTGGTGTAGGAGATGTTGAGGCGCAGGCGGCGGAGCGGGTCGGGCTCGACGACGTTGGCGAACTCCCAGGAGATGGAGTTGGGCGGAATGCGGCGTTGGAGGCGGCGGATCCAAGTGGGCGGAAGGACACCCTGGAGGACGCGGCGAAAGATGCTGCGGACGCCGATATCGACTTCCTGGACGGTGAGAATATCGCGGCCGCCCTCGTGCGCGATACCCATGGTGATGTCGTTGACACGAACGACTTTACGGCCGGTAACGTCGATGATCTGCTGATCCAGCAGGTCGCGGCCGATGCGGAGCATGTACTCATCGTCGTGGTAGGGAACGAGGACTTCGTCGGAGAGTTCGATGCCCTTGAGGGAGATGGAATTGACCTGATCGAAGCGGATGGCGAGCCAGGTATCGGCGCCGCCGACGAGGAGGCGATCGATTCGGGCAGCGTGGACGAGGGGGACAATGGCGGCGTCTTTGACCCGGCCGATGCGCCGCCCTTTGAGGTCGACGACCGGCATGGACAACAACTCCGTAAAGTACAGAATGGTTTCCGCCATCGAAATATGCCCCAGCGCCAGACAGATGCGAGCGCCCCGGAAGGGACGGAACTTCGATAGTGGTACGGTTGCGCTCTACACGGTTTCTGACGCCAATCCCAATATGGCGCATTGGGTTGCAGGGTGGCAACTAAAAAGTGGTGGGAGGGTTTTTGCGGGCGTAATTGTGCCGTGACGGTGGGGAAAACGAAACGTTGCGGCGGCCGGGGGCTTTCGGTCTTATCGCCGTGCGTGCCCGGCCGCCAGTGATTCGACTGTACGCTACGAAGACGTAAGAACTCGGCTGGATGGCCTCTCGATCGTCCACTCGTTTCGCGTGGTCAGTCTCTGTATCCAGGGGTGCGGCAATCAAACGCTATCCGCGACGGTCCCCCGGGTGTAATCGGTTCGAACCGAAGATCTTCCCGCCGGTCTCCTCCACGTAGGGGAACCACCGTTTAGCCGTTAACGGGCTTACGGAGAAGTCAGCACCACTTCAGGTCAACGTATCCTGCGCAGGATGAAAGCTGTTGGCGTCGCGCTGTGGTTTGCGCAACTCTTTACCTGATCGAAATTTAACACGCACGGCTCCGCTTCTTCAGAAAATTTTTTCAAGAAGTGCTGAAAACAATGGAAATATAAACTTCAAGTTTTGGTGATGGCCGTTTTGAGAGGTATGGAACCAACGTAAATTCTGAATGGGAAATGGCCGCCGGGGCAGGTTGAGCCGCTATTATGCAGGGAGACAGGCGAGATGGCTTTGGGGAGAGAATCGATGCGTATGTGGCTGCTGCTGACGGCGTTTCTGATCGCGATGACAGCGGCATTCGGACAGACCCCGGCGGCGACGTCCGCTCCGGTCACGGGGGGGTATGTAGGCAGCAATGTCTGCAAGACGTGCCATGCGGACATCTGGCAGAACTTCTACAAGAATCCACATTTTAAGAGCGTGGCATCGGGGACGGAACCGCCGGAGAAGACGGGCTGCGAAGGGTGTCACGGGCCGGGGCGAGAGCACGTTCGAGCGGGGGGCGGGAAGACGACGATTCCGCGAGCTTTCTCCCTGATGCCGCCCAAGCAGGCGTTGGAGACCTGCCTGGGATGCCATGCCAAGGACCTAGCGCGGGCGAACATACAGCGATCGGAGCATACCAAAAACGATATCGCCTGCAATACCTGCCATTCGATTCACCATTCGCCAACGCCGAAGTACCTTTTGGCGAAGAAGCAGAACGAGTTGTGTTACGGCTGCCATGCCACGGTGCAGGCGCAGTTTTCGATGCCCTCGAAGCATCGCGTGAACGAAGGGTTCATGCAGTGCTCGGACTGCCACAATCCGCACGGATCGTTCGATGCGACATGGAGGATGGCGCAGACGCCGCGGATGATGGAGCGGGCGTTGGGGTCGGAATCGCCTTGCATTAAGTGCCATGTGGAAAAGCGCGGGCCGTTCGTTTACGAACATCCGCCGGTGCGGGTGGAGGGGTGCGAGATCTGCCACACGCCGCACGGATCGATGAACGCCAAACTGCTAAGGCGGCCGGTGGTGTTCGCGATCTGCCTGGAATGCCACAACGGCGCGGACAGTTTCGGCACGCGGAATAACGGGGTGCCGCTGCAATCCAACCGGCACAATATGCTGGATCCAAAGTTTCAGAAATGCACCACGTGTCACGTGGCGATCCACGGCTCCAATGCCGACCAGTTTTTCCTGAGGTGAGCGCCATGAAGACAAGCTATTGGATTCTCTTTGCGGCATGCGGGGCGGCGGCATGCGGGGCGCTTTCGGCGCAGCAGGTGGTAGCGCCTACACCGGAACAGGCGGGCCCGGTGCGCGGCGAGAACAAGGGTGACTACAACATCACGAATTCGTTCGAACTGGGCTATCGCTGGACGCTGGTAGGCGGCAGCATGGGCGAATACCGGAGCGACGTGAACTATCGCAACGGGGTTCGCCTATTGGGCAGCAGCTTCTCGATGGATTCGAAGGACGGGCACGGGAAGTACTTCGACCAGATTTTGCTCAACACGTTGGGGCTGGGCAACGACCCTTATGAATCGGCCTCCCTGCGGGTGCAGAAGAACGGGCTATACCGGTACGACATGTTGTGGCGGCTGAACGATTATTCGAATCCCGGGCTGACGGTGGCGGGCGGGCTGCATGGCATGGATACGCAAATGCGGCTGCAGGACCACGAGTTCACTCTGTTCCCGCAGGGACATTACCGGCTGCGGGCGGGGTATAGCCGCAATGTACAGGACGGGCCGATGCTTTCGACGTCGCTGGAATTGGACAACAATCCGACGAACAGCACGGGGCTGCCGGTATTCGCGGACCTGCGGCAGACGTGGGACGAGTACCGGATCGGCGGGGACGTGGAGTTCGCCGGATTCCGCTTCACGCTGCTGCACCGGTGGGATTATTTCAAACAGGACACGCCGTACTCGGCATTCGGGATTGCGACCGCGGCGGGCGTGGGGGTGGCGAACGACCTGACGGCGCTGCAGACCTTCGTGAAGGCGGCACCGGTGCACGGACGGAATCCGGGGTGGCTGGGGAATTTGCTGGCGAGCCACAAAGGGTGGGCGGTGAATGCGCGGATCAACTACTCGGAGGGGCACAACGATTTCTCGATGAGCGAATTTGCAACGGGGATCAGCCGCTTCGGCGACGCGGCGAACCGACAGATCGCGGTGCAGGGCGACGCGGAGCGGCCGATGTTCACTGGGGACTTGAATCTGAGTCTTTTCCCGACGAAGAAGCTGACGATCGTCAACAACACGAGCGTGGACAATCTGCGGATCAGCGGGAATTCGGCGTACACGGATGTATCGAACGGCATTAATCCGGGGGAGACTATCAACTTCCGCCACCTGGGAATTCGCATGGTCACGAATATGACGGATGTGAATTACCAGGTGAAGAACTGGATCGCGGTGTACGGCGGCTATGGTTATACGGACCGGCTGGTGACGACGATCGAGGGCTTCCAACTAGCGGCATTTCCGAGTACGGCGCCTGACGCTGAGTACGAGAACTCGAACCACTTGAATACGGGGACGATTGGGATTCGGGCGCGTTTGTGGAAACGGCTGACGGCGAGCGTCGAGGGGAGTATCGGGCGCGCCAACAATCCGCTGACGCCGGTGAGCGATCGGAACTATGACACGATCAACGGGCGGATCGATTACCGGACGCGGAAGGTGCAGCTATCGACATCGTACAAGCAGTATTACAACGTCAACGCTCCGGTGACGCTTTCGGCGTACAGTTCGCACACGCGGAACTACACGGCGAGCGCGAGTTGGGCACCGAAGGACTGGTTCTCTGTGGATGCGAGCTACGTGAAGCTGCATTTAGATACGGTGTCGGGGGTGGCGTATTTCGCGGGATTCGGACGGCCGACCTTGCAGACGGCGACCACGTTCTACCGGAGCAATATTCACGCGGGGAACTTCGGGGTACGGTACGAATGGAAGAGGAAGGCGGATCTGTATGTGGGGTATACGATCACGCAGGATACGGGGGACGGGCGGCCGACGGCAACGGGGAACGTGACGGACCCGGTGCCGGCGCTGTTCGCGAGCGTGCAGACGTTCCCGTTAAGCTATCAGTCTCCACTGGCGCGGGTCAGCGTGCGGATCACGCCGAAGCTGAGGTGGAATGTGGGGTATCAGTTTTATAACTATCACGAGGAATTCGGGGTGTTGGGGTATCTACCAGAACTTCCACGCAAATACTGGGTATTCGAGCGTGACTTGGGCTTTCTAAGTCAAACACATTTCTCGCAGAGACGCAGAGAACGCAGAGAAAGGCTCGAAGGGCTTTGTGTGGGATTGGGTTCTCTGCTCTGTGAGATGTGGGATATGTGTTGACGGGGGTCTAAGTCAAACACATTTCTCGCGGAGACGCAGAGAACGCAGAGAAAGGCTCGAAGGATTTGTGTGGGATTGGGTTCTCTGTCTCTGTGAGATGTGGGATATGTGTTGACGGGGGTCTAAGTCAAAGACATTTCTCGCAGAGGCGCAGAGAACGCAGAGAAAAACTGGGGATTTATGTTTGGGTATTGGTTTTCTCTGCGTTCTCTGCGGCTCTGCGAGACACAGTTCTTCTATTCTTTCAGGCCGTTCACGATGCGGAAGATGCCGTTTTTGATGAGGGCTACATTGAAATTGATGAGGAGGCCGAGGGGTTTGTTGGCCAGGCGGAGGTAGGTGAGGAGTTGTTTCTTGTGGACGGGGGCTAGCTCGGCGATGGATTTGATTTCGACGATGACTTTGTCTTCGACGATGAGGTCGGCTCGGAATCCGATGGGGATGATGGTGTCCTCGTAGACGACGGGGATGGGTTGCTGGCGGACTACGGAGATACCCCGCTCTTGGAGTTCTTTGGCGAGGACGGCCTGGTAGACGGACTCTAACAGGCCGGGGCCGAGGATCGAGTGGGCGCGGTAGGCGACGTCGACGATGTGGCCGGAGATGTCGTTTTCGGTCACGAAGTCCGGGACAGGAAGTCGACGCCGTAGGCGAAGCCTTTGTCGAAGGCTTGCAGGTTGAGCTTTTGCATGGCGGGCGGGACGGAATCGGCCACGGCCTGGCGGAGGCTATCCGGATCGAGCATGTTGGTGACGGCGCCGAAGAAGCCGACCATGACGATATTGAGGACGACCTTGCGGCCTAATTCCTCGGCGAGGCGCGTGGCGGGCACGGTATAGAGGCGCACGCCGGAGGGAGGGACGTCGAAGCGGACCAGGTCCTGTTCGGCGATCAGGATACCGCCGGGCTTGAGTTGGGGAGAGAAGCGGGTGTAGGACTCCTGGCTCATGACGATCAGGATATCGGGAGCGGCGACATAGGGGTACAGGATGGGATCGCCGGAGAGGATGACTTGGGCGCTGGAGGAACCGCCGCGGGCTTCGGGGCCGAAGCTCTGGGTCATGGTGGCGAAGCCGCCCTCGAAAATGGCGGCGGCTTTGCCGATGACGGCGGCGGCGAGGATGACACCCTGTCCGCCGAAGCCGCCGATGCGGATTTCGGTGAGTCCGAGTTTGGTGGGGGTTTGGGTTGCGGTTAGCCCTCGCTGCATGAGACCTCCGGGTCTGCATAGCGGTCGCCGAGGCTCTCGGTCATCTGCTGTTTGAGCAGGTCGAGGTAATCCGGGCGGTCGCGGTCAACAAATTTTCCGACTACAATTTCGCCTGACTTGGTCAGGGCGCATTCACTGGTGGGTGCGCCGTGGCGCACCTTGCTGACTTCCTTATAAAACTTCATGGCGTCCAGGCCATCGCCCATTTTGTTACGGCGTTGATAAAGGGTGGGGCAGGGCGAAAGCACTTCGATGAAGCAGAAGCCTTTCTTGTGCAGCACCTCTTCCATGCTGCGGCTGAGTTGTTTGACGTGGAAGGTGGTCCAGCGCGCTACGTAGGATGCTCCGGCGGCCTCGGCAAGTTGCACGAGATTGAACGAGGGCTCGAAGACGCCGTAAGGCGAAGTTGCGGAGATCACCTGGCCGGGAGTGGTGGGGGCAGTCTGGCCGCCGGTCATGGCATAGGTGAGATTGTTGACGCAAATCACCTTGATATCCATATTGCGGCGGGCGGCATGAATGAAGTGGTTGCCGCCGATGGCGAAGAGGTCGCCATCGCCCGAATAGACGACGACCTGGAGTTCGGGGTTGGAAAGTTTGAGGCCGGTGGCGAAGGGGATGGCGCGGCCGTGAGTGGTATGGAAGCTATCGAGATTGGCGTAGCCGGCGACGCGGCCGGTGCAGCCGATGCCGGAGACGACCGCGACCTTATCCAGATTGAGCTTGGAAGCTTCGAGGGCGCGGGTGAAGCAGTTGACGGTGGTGCCGATGCCGCAGGCCGGGCACCAGATGTGTGGCATGCGGTCCATGCGGAGAAAGGGCTCGACCGGGTTGGTCGGGATATCGAGCAGTGCTTCACTCATCGAACTG
This sequence comes from uncultured Solibacteraceae bacterium, assembly GCA_963811575.1. Lineage (GTDB taxonomy): Bacteria > Acidobacteriota > Terriglobia > Bryobacterales > Bryobacteraceae > Solibacter. The sequence continues at coordinate 429,058 of CAWERY010000002.1, forward strand.
CCTCCAGGATGGCTTTGAGGATGACTTCGGGTTGGTGCACGCTGCCGCCGGCGTGGGGGACGGAGACGACTTTGGCGCGGCCGGCGACGGAGCGTTCGACTTCGCGGACCATCTGTCCCATATTGAGTTCGGGGACGACGAAGGCCTTGACGCGGGGGGCGAGATCACGGATGTGTTGATCCGGGAAGGGCCAGGCGGAAATCATGCGGAATTTGCCAGCGCGGACGCCTTGTGCGCGGGCGAGCTGGAGGGCGCGCTGGGCGACGCGGGAGGTGATGCCGTAGGAGACGACGACGACCTCGGCATCATCGAGAAATTCCGATTCGAACAGGGCTCGGTGGCTTTCGAGGGGCTTCAACTTGTCATGCAGACGGCGCACGAGGACGTCCTGCGTTTCGACATTCATGCTGGGATAGCCGCGCTCGTCGTGGGTGAGGCCGGTGACGTGGAAGCGGTAGCCATCGCCGGCCTTGACCATATCGGGGACGAGGTCCGCTTTGGGCTCGAAGAGGCGGAAGGCTTCGGGGGACTGGGTGGTGAAGCGGCGGGGGGTGATGGGAATATCGGCGGCGTTGGGGATGACGACTTTTTCGGTCATGTGCCCGATGCATTCATCGAGCATGAGCATGACGGGGACGCGGAATTCCTCGGAGAGGTTGAAGCCGGTGATGGTGAGGTCGAAGCACTCCTGGGGGGAATTGGGGCAGAGGGCGATGATGCTGTAATCGCCGTGGGAGCCCCATTTGGCCTGCATCATATCGGCCTGGGCGGGGAGGGTGGGGAGGCCGGTGGAGGGTCCGCCGCGCTGCACGTTGACGAAGACGCAGGGCGTTTCGGTGATGGCGGCGTAGCCGATGTGCTCCATCATTAAAGAGAAGCCGGGGCCGGAGGTTACGGTGAAGGCTTTGGCGCCGCCCCAGACCGCGCCTTGGATGGCGATGGAAGCGGCGAGTTCGTCCTCCATCTGAATGAAGATTCCGCCGACGGTGGGAATGCGCCAGGCGAAGCGCTCGACGACCTCGGTGGAGGGCGTGATGGGGTATCCTGCGCTAAATCGCGCACCGGCAGCGAGAGTTCCCTCACAACATGCGTGATCGCCGTCGAGAAAATGGACACCGGTAAGGACACCTTTTGGGTCAGCGTGCATTACGAACTCCAAAGATTGCGAAGTCTGGGCAGTACATTCCGCAGAGATCGCAGCCGCTGCATTTCTCTCCGGCGACGACGTGCGGTGTATGGTAACCCTTTGAATTGAAAGCGGAAGAGAGCTGGAGAACGTGGGTGGGGCAAAATTCAACGCAAAACCCGCAACCTTTGCAGCGCTCGACGGTAATGGCGACAGAACCCTTGGCCATGAGGGGCCCTCCTGAATTTGATCGACAGGGGAGGAGCACGCGGTGGGCCATTTGAGACAATCAGGTCGGCGACACTACTATTACAGTCGGGAGGGAAGCGCTTTGATAGATTAAGTACCAACAGGTCTATTTCTCTGTTATATATGACGCATCCAAAACGATCTAACGCGAAGGTACTTCTCTCGTCGGTTTTTGGTCCGTATGCACAAGACGACGCTTTCGGCAGCCGCGCCATTAACCCGATGGAGCTTTACCATAACCAGGTAACGCGGGGGCAGGGGTCGTTTTCGCTGCGGCGTTTTCACCGCTCCTGGGGGATTCTGATGATCCAGGAGAATATTTCGGCGCCGTGCGCGGTGCTGGATTTCCCGACGCGGGAGACGTTTGCGCAGGAGTTGAAGGCGCATCATTACGACATTGTCGGAATCTCTTCGATCATCGTAAATATCGGCAAGGTGCAGGAGATGTGCCGGATGGTGCGGGAGCTTTCGCCAGGCACGACGATCGTGGTGGGCGGGCACATTGCGGCGATTCCCGGGGTGGAGGGAATGCTGGATGCGGACCACATTGTGAAGGGCGACGGGATTGCGTGGATGCGCGGGTTCCTGGGGGAGGAAGTGGAGGCGCCGATCCAACATCCGGAGCTTTGGTCGGGCTTCGATTTGCGGGTGATGGGGGTGAAGCTGCCGGAGACGCAGGACACGGCGGCGACGATCATATCCTCGGTGGGGTGCCCGATGGGCTGCAACTTCTGCACGACGTCTGCGTTTTTCGGGGGCAAGGGCAAGATCCTCAACTTTTATTCGACGGGCGAAGAATTATTCCGGCTGATGGAGAAGCTGGAGGAGAAGCACGGCACGCGGAATTTCTTCATCATGGACGAGAATTTTCTGCTGCAGAAGAAGCGGGTGATGGAGCTGCTGGTGTTGATGAAGCGGGCGGGCAAGAGTTGGGGCTTCAACATTTTCTCTTCGGCAAATGCGATTGCGAAGTACACGTACGAGGAACTGGTAGAGATTGGGATCGCGTCTATCTGGCTGGGACTGGAATCGCCGAAATCGAATTATTCCAAGCTGGACGGAACGGACACACTGCAACTATCGCGGGAATTGCGGGCGCACGGCATTGTGGTGTTGGGGTCTACAATCATCGGACTGGAGCACCACACGCCTGCGAATATCGATGACGAGATCGAGCATGCGGTGGCGCACGACACGGATCTGCATCAGTTCATGTTGTACACGCCGGTTCCGGGGACGCCGTTGTATTTCGAGATGGCGGAGCAGGGACGGCTGCTGGATGTGAACCTGGCGGATATTCACGGGCAGCACGAGTTCAATTTCCGGCACGCGGCGATTTCGCGGGAGCAATCGACGCGCTCACTGGCGCACGCGTTCGAGCGGGATTTCGAGCGCAACGGGCCGAGCCTGTTCCGGATTTGCCGGACGATGTTCGCGGGCTGGATGCGGTACAAGAATCATCCGGACCGGCGGGTGCGGGCGCGGTTCGACCGCGACGGGAAGGTATTGCGGCATGCGTGGGTGGGGATGCTGCAAGGGATGGAATACCGGCTGCGCGGATCTAACGAGGCGATCGCGATGCAGATTCGAGAGCTGCGGAAAGAGATGCAGCGCGAGTTCGGCGTGATCGCGATGGCGGCGGCGAAGGTGCTGGGGCCGGTGTTGTGGTGGACGAGCCTGCGCGAGGAGAAGCGACTGGCGCAGGGGCACAGCTACGAGCCGGCGACGATTATCGACCGGCGGAACTGGGAGCCGGAGGCGACGGCGGCGCCGATGACCGGGATGGCGGAGTGCCCGGCGGAATCGGGGAGCTGCTAGGACTTACTGCACGACTTCGCGCCCCACGGCCAGGTTCAACTGGCTGGCGGCGGTCATGTAGGCCGCGACCTGATTGATATACGCGACCACGGTGGCGCGGTAGTCGCGCTGCGCATCCAGATAATCCAGGAGCGCAGCCTGGCCGCGCAGGTAAGAGAAAGACATGGTGTCGCGAACCCGTTTGGCGACCTCGAGGTAGCCATCGGGTCCTTCGTAGGGCTTTAAGAGGTTGGCGGAGTTGATGAGGGTGACGTAGGCGGTATCGACGTCGCTAAATACCTGGGCCTGTGCGGCATCCTTCTGCCGTTCCGCGTGGGTGATGTCAATTTGGGTGCGCGCTTTTTCGCCCTGGTTGCGATCGAAGATGCGCAAGGGAATGTTCACGCTAAAGCCTACGTAGAGGGGGATGGGCGGATTGCGCGCGAAATCGACGCCGAAGGTGGGGTCTGTGGAACCGTTGGCGACCGCGAGTTTGTGATCGGTCTGGGCCTTATCGACGGCTTCCCTGGCGGCTTTTAAGTCTGGCCGCGCAGCTTCGGCGATGGTGTGGAACTCTTCGAGCGGCAGCTGCTGATCTTTGAACGTGAAAGGGCCCGTCACATCGAATTTGTCTACCGGCGTCTGATCGTTGAGCATCATGCGCAGGGTGATTTTGGCGGTGCGCGCGTTCATCAGTGCGCTTTGATAATCGCTCTCGTACTGGGCGCGTTGGAGGAGCATGCGATCCAGATCCACGCGCGCGATGGCGCCGGATTGGAGACGGCTGCGAAAGATGCCCAGCTCCTTGTTGTAATAGTCGAGATTCTCCTGCGCCTGGAGCAGCAGTTGTTTGGCCTGCAGCGTCTGGACGAAGGCGCTGCGCAGGGTGAAGATCATGGTGCGCTCGAGATCGAGCTGCTGCGATTCGGCGATGGCGGTCCCTTTTTGTGCGCTTTCGAGACGCAGTTCGCGTTTGTGCTGGCGTTCGTGGAGGTAATCCACCGCGACGTAGGGGAGCACGAATCCGAATGGCCGGTAAGGGTTGGCGGAGAAGAATTGGAACTGATCCGCGCTGAACAGAGCGGACGGATTCGGGCGTAAGAACGCGGTGGTCTCCTGAGTTTTGGATTCGGTGATATTCAACTGTCCGGCGCGGAGGGTGGGGTTGACGGTCTCAAAACGCGACTTCACCTGTTCCCAGGTCAAGGCGGTCTGTGCGAAGGCCGGCAGGGCGGCTATCGCGGCCAGGGTGGGGACGATGAAACTGCTTCTCATGGAATTCCTCATCATCAAACCTGCAAGGTATCGCCATCGCGCGCGGCGAGCGAATAGAGCACCGGGGAAAGAAAGATCGAGAGCAGCAGCCGCGACGCGAGACCGGCGACAATGACAATCGCGAAGGGCTTTTGCGAATCGCTGCCGATGCCGGTGGACATGGCGGCGGGCAACAGGCCGAAGCAGGCCACGAGCGCGGTCATCATAATGGGGCGCAGGCGCAGCAGGGACGCCTCGAGCGTGGCGGAGCGAATATCCATGCCTTCCAGCCGCAGCTTGTTGATGAACGAATAAAGAATCACGCTGGTCTGGACCGCGACGCCCATCAGCGCCACGAAGCCGAGCATGGAAGAAACGCTGAAGTTGGTGTGGGTGACATAGCAGCGCGAGCAAACCTCCCACGGGCTCGGTAATGAGCACGCTGAAGAAGATGATCAGCGGAAACTTGAGGTTGCCGTAGAGGAAGAAGAGGATGGTCAGAATCAAGCAGCACGGTGAGGGGAAGAATGATCTTCATCTGCTCCTGCGATGACAGATATTCCTTGTACTCGCCGCCCCAATCGAACTTATAGCCGATGGGGAGTTTCACTGCGGCGTCCACCTTGCGGCGGGCCTCGCCGACGGCGCTTGCCAGGTCGCGGCCTTCCACGCTGAACTGTACGCCGATGTAGCGCGAATTGGATTCGCGGTAAATGAAGGACGCGCCATTCTCCACGCGGATGTCGCAGAACTGGCTGAGCGGGAGGTATTGTCCGTCCGGAGTAGCGATCAGCAGGTTCTTGATGGCGGCTTCATCGCTGCGGAAGGGCTCTTGCATACGCAGCACCAGATCGAACTGGCGTTCGCCCTGGATCACCTTGCTGGCGGCGCTACCGCCCAGGCCGGTTTCCACCACGGTGTTGATGTCGCTTACGTTCAAGCCGTAGCGCGCGAGTTTGGCGCGGTCGGGCGTGATGGTCAGGCTGGGTTGCCCGAGCTCGCGGACCACAGTGATTTCGGTGATGCCGGGAATTTTATTGAGGATGTTCTTGACCTGGGTGGCGCGGTCTTCGAGGGTTGCCAGATCCTGGCCGAAGATTTTGACGGCGAGCGCGCTCTTGAGCCCGGTCTCGGCTTCGTCCACGGCGTCTTCCGCGGGTTGGGTGTAGTTGAAAATCACGCCGGGGAAGGCCGCGAGTTTTTTCTGCACGGCTTCGATGAGCTGCGGTTTGGTGTGCAGTTCGCCGGTCCAGGATTTATCCGAGTAGGGCTTCAGGCCGACGAAAAATTCGTTGTTGAAGAAGCCCGTCGGATCCGTGCCGTCATCGGGGCGTCCCAGTTCATTGGAGACGGTGGTGACTTGCGGGAAAGCTCATCAGAATATTGCGGATCTGCGGCGATAGCTTGCTGGCTTCTTCGAAGGAAATCGTATAGGGCGTGGTGGCGCGGACCCAGAGCGCGCCTTCATCGAGGTGCGGCATGAATTCGCCGCCGATGAGCGGGATGAGCAGCAGGGAGCCGCAGAAGATGGCGAAGATCAGCACGACCGTGATCACGCGGTTGCGCAGGCACCAGCCGAGCATACGCCCGTAGCCATTGCGCACCCACTCGTAGACGACGAGGCGCGGTTCGTGGAGCTGGTGGCGGAGAAAGTAGGAGCAGAGCACCGGCAAAAGCGTCAGCGCGCATAACAGGGAGCCGAGCAGGGCGAAGGACATGGTGTCCGCCATCGGCTGGAACAACGCTGCCGGAGGGACCGGTGAGAACGTAGATCGGGAGGTAGCCGGCGATGATGACGGCGATGGCGTAGAAGATGGGCCGCTCGACATCGCGCGCGGCGGCGCGGATGACATCGCGGACGGATACGCCTTCTTCGCCGTGCCGGGCGGAGAGCTCGCGGAAGATGTTCTCTACCATGACGACCGCGCCATCGACGATGATGCCGAAATCGATGGCGCCGATGGAGAGCAGGTTGGCGGGAATGTGCCTCCAATCGAGGCAGATGAAGGAGAACATCAGCGCGAACGGGATGGTGATGGCGACGATCAGCGCGGTGCGCACGCTGAAGAGGAAGATGCCGAGAATCACCAGGACGAGCAGCATGCCGCGAAGCAGGTTGTCTTCGACGGTCTTGGTGGTTTCTTCGATCAGCTCCTGGCGATCGTAATAGGGCACGACCTTGACGTCCGGCGGCAGGACGTGTTCGTTCAACTCTTTGGTCATGGCTTCGACGCGCCGCAGAATGACCTGGGCCTGCTCGCCGACGCGCATCAGGATCACGCCTTCGACGGCCTCATCCTGCTTCATATAGCCGAACTGACCGAGCCGGGGAGCATGGCCGATCTCGACCTTGGCGACATCCTTTACGTAGACGGGGATGTTGCCCTTCTGCTGGAGGACGATGTTGCCGATATCGGCCGTATCGCGCACCAACCCAAGTCCGCGGATGTAATAGAACTGGCCGCCCTGGGAGTAGAAGCCGCCGCCGGCGTTGGCGTTGTTATTGGTCAGCTGCTGCGAGATTCCGGCGATGGAAAGGCCGTAGGCGAACAGCTTATTGGGGTCGAGGAGCACCTGGTATTGCATGGTGGTGCCGCCAAAGCCGGAATCGTCGGCCACGCCTTGAATCGAGCGATAGCGGCGCTCCACGACCCAGTCTTCAATCACCTTCAGATCCTGCGGCGATCGGTCGGTGCTTTGCAGAACGTAGCGGTAGATCAAGCCGCTGGGGCTGAAGAGCGGCTCGAGGCCGGGAGTCAGGCCGGAGGGCAGTTCCGCGTTGCCGATGCGTTCGAAGGCCTGCTGGCGGACGAAGTAGGGGTCGGCGCCATACTCGAAATTCATCTGCACGCTGGAAAGTCCGTAGAGGGAGATGGAGCGCAGGGTCTCCAACTTCGGAATTCCGTTCATTTCGATTTCGAGCGGGATGGTGACGAGGCGCTCCACCTCTTCGGCGGCGTGACCGGGCCACTGGGTGATCAGGTCGACGTGCGTGGGGGAGAGATCCGGGTAGGCATCGATCGGCAGTTTCTGGAAGGAGACCGCGCCCCAGATCATGAGGGCGATGGAGGCGATGATAATCAGGAACCGCTGCTGCAGGGCGAAGGAGACAAGTTTCGCGATCATTCGATTTGCGCCTTATTGAATGGTGCCGGCGAACTGGAGAAAGAGTCCGCCGTCGGAGACCACGGTTTCCCCGCCTTGCAAGCCGCTGGTGATGGCGATCAGCCCGTTCTGCTGTCCGCCGATCGCCACCTGGCGCTGCGCAAATTTGCCGGGCTCCGCCTGCACGTACACGATCGGTTCGTTCTTATCGTCGCGGAGCACCGCGGAGACGGGAACGACGATCGTGTTGCCCTGCGAGCCGGTGTGAATCACGGCGTCGACGAACATATCCTTCTTCAGGATGCTGCCCGGATTGTGGGTCACGATGCGCACCGGGGTGGTGCGCGTATTGGGGTCGAGGAAGGAGCCGATGTAGGAGACGGTGCCGTGGAAGACGCGGCCGAGCGCGCCGTTCGTTTCCTCCACCGAATCGCCGATGCGGACGTGGGGCAGGTCGCGATCGAAGACGTGGCCCTGTACCCAGACGGTAGAGACGTCGCTGATCATGAAACAGGCGGTCTGCCCGGCTTGGATCACCTGGCCGGGCGAGACCAGTTTCTGGACAATGATGCCCGGTGATCGGGGAGCGCACGGCAAGCTCGATGCCGATGGAGGAGCCCTGTTTCTCCGCCTGTGTAATTCCCTGCGGGGTAATCCCGAAGATGCGCAGGGCCTGCAGGCTGTTCTGAACGTCGGTCATGGCGTCGTTGAGATCGGCCTCGCTGCTTTCGAAGTCTTTGACCGCGATGGCGCCCTGGTCTAACAGCTCCTTCATACGGCTTACGTTGCGCTGGTTGAATTCCTGGCGGTTGTAGGCTTTGCGGTAGGTGGAGACTGCCGCTGCCAGATCGGGGCTGGAGACATAGAGCAGCGGGTCGCCTTGTTTGACGGGCGCTCCGGTATCCACGAGGATGCGCGAAATCGGACCGTTGACCTGGGTGATGGCCTGCGTGGTGTGGTCGGCGTCCCAATCGACGGTGCCGGTGGTGTGGACAGAGACCGACCAGGTAGCCTTGCCCACCACTACCGTTTTGAGATGGCTGGTCTGGTCTGCACTGATGGTGACCAGGCCCGGCTGCACGGCATGGGCGGCCTCGGATTTACTCTCTACTTTCTGGAACATGTGGCAGGCCGGCTGCGAAACGGCCAGCAGCAGGCCGAAAAATGCCGGCTCCAGAAAACCTTTACGAGAGCGCGAAAACTGTACGCGCATGGCTAAGCGTCTCCTAACTCAACTGCAATTGAACTCGCCCGCGCCGGTTTGGCGCTGGCTAAGGGCATCGACTGAGAGAGTCAGGCTACGGGCGGAGCGCGGGCGGGGCTTGCGGGCAGTTGGACGTCATGGAGAGTTGCCACATCGGTGGCCGGCGCCAGCCAGACTACTTCGAAGACGGGCGCAACGAGGGAGGATTCGCTGGCCTCCAAAAACGGCAGGGGTCCAACGTGGCAGCGAAGGCAGCAATGGTCAGAGGCGTGGTGGGTTTCCGTCTCCGAGGCCAGGGCCGCGAACTGCGCGGCGCCTGTGACGCACAGCAGGAGCACGATGAGCAGTGCTTTCCGATGGCGGTTGAGGTGACGCATTATTGCAAAAAGGGCTAACAGTATTTAAACGTAGAGTCTATCACGAAGGTTACCGGGGGGTCTGAATTAGGCCGCAAAAGAGAAAGAGGGCTCCCGGAGGAACCCTCTACGATCCCGGTTTTCGCTAAAAATCAGACGCAGGCGACATTCTCGGCCTGTAATCCCTTAGGCCCCTGCTTCACCTCGAACTCTACCGCCGCGCCTTCCTCCAGGGAACGGTAGCCGTTCGCCTGAATCGCGGAGAAGTGAACAAACACATCGTCGCCGCCGGAGCGCTGGATGAATCCGTAGCCCTTGGCGGCGTTAAACCATTTCACTGTACCTTTTTCCTTCACTTACCAATCTCCTGAGCATCGTTCGCCGTGCGTTCGTTACCTTACGGATGGCGCGGGAACGACCGATATCGTTGAAACTGCGTACGGTATTTTCTCAGATGATCGAGGTATTTTCAAGCACGTTTCACAGCTAGCGAAAGGTTAATTGACGTGCGTGTCGGCGGCGCCGGAGAGCATTTCGAAGAGCGCCCGGCCGACCGAGCCGCTGGGTGTTTCGACATTCAGCATGGTAGCCAGAGTGGGCGCGAGGTCATTGAGTATGACGGGGCGCGCGTAGCGGCCGGGCCGGACGCCGGGACCCATGAAAATCAGCGGAATGTGGCTATCGTACGAATACGGCGTGCCGTGGGTGGTGCCGGTGGTGACGCGGAGCCAATAGGGTTCGAGCAAGACTTCGAGGTCGCCGGAGCGCCGCGCATTGAAGCTGCGCACGATCCGATCGCTGAAGATATCGCGCGAGACCTCGCCCAGCAGGAGTTGGTCGCGGGTGTAGACGCGGGCCACATGCGGCTCGTTCGCAATGGCGGCGGCGGCGACCCGTTCCACCTCTGCCAAATCGAGTTTTTTCTCTGCGATCAGGGCCCAGTTCAAGTACGTTCCGGTGGGCTGCAAGACCCATTTCCCGGGCCCGAACCGGGCGGTCAGAGCGTCCTGGATTCGAGTGTTGAGAGGCCCATTGGCGGCGCGGCCACCGGGCATTCGCTCCTTCTCCAATTCCTCGGGGAGCGGGGTGACGCCGTGATCGGCGGTGAGGACGACCAGCACGTGCTGCATCCCGATGGTCTGGTCCAGATACTGGAACAGCTTGGCTAAAACGCGATCGGTGCGCAGGCTGATATCGTGCGCGCGAGGAGAATCGGGGCCGTAGGAATGGCCGATCGGATCGTTCGGGGAGAAGCTGACGGTGAGCAGATCGGTGGCATCGCGCTGTCCGAGTTTTTCCTGGCGGATGGCTTCTTCGACGAACTGCTCCAGCAGATCGGTGCCGAAGGGAGTGGAGTAGACCGCATTCGCGAGTTCGGGACCAACGGCAGCGGGCATCTTGAAGAGTCCGGAGGGTCCGCTGTCGAAGCGCCACTCCGCGCCGGCGAGTTTATCGACCAGCCTGCGTTTGTTGAAGGCATCGGCCCATTGCGGGAGGGCCGGGAAGTAGTAGGTGCTGCTCACGAAGGTTCCGGTTTTGGTGTCGTACCAGTAAGCCGCGTCGGCCATGTGCCCGGAAGGGAGGATCGACGCGCGATCTTTCAGCGAGATCCCGATCACTTTGGGATTGTCGCGGAGTCCGCGCTTCATTTCGTCTCCGACGGTGCTGACCAGCAGGCGGCGGGGAGATTCGCCGGCGGTATCCTGGCCGCCGAGGAGTTTGACGGAATCGTCGGACACGCTGGTTACGTTTTTGCCGGTCTCGCGGTCATACCACTCGTTGGCGACGATGCCGCTGGTCTGGGGCGTCGCGCCGCTCAGCATGGTGGAATGTCCCACGGCGGTTACGGTGGGGTAGTGATCCAGATTCGCGTTGACGAAGTTCGCGCCGGTGCGAAGCAGACGGTCCAGGCCGCCCTTGTATTCGTCCCGGAAACGCGTCAAATAATCGTAGCGGAACTGATCCACCGCGATCAGCAAAACAAGCCGGGGATCTTTTTTGGGTTTCTCTGCCTTGGCGTTTTTCCTGCGAGTTCAATTGCAGCAGCCCGCCGGCCGCAAGGACACACGGCTAACGCCAGGATCGGAATATTTCGTTTCATGGGTGTTCCATCCCAGAATATCCCGTTTTCTTTTTTGACGAAAATGCGACGATGAAAGCGAATGAAATTGCCACCCAGCGAAGCCGCGCTGATCGACAAACTTCGCTCACGCGTGGCCCCGGCGGCGGGCATCGTTTTGGGCATTGGCGATGATTGCGCGATTCTCCGCGCGGCCGGCGGCGCCGAAGACTGGCTTTACACGACGGACCTGATGATCGAGGGCACTCACTTCCTGCGCGCCACGCATAGCGCCGCGGAGGTGGGCTGGAAGACCGTTGCGCGCGGGCTCAGCGATATTGCGGCGATGGGCGGCACGCCGCGTTTCTGCCTGCTCTCGCTGGCGCTGGGGGATTGGGTCGATGCCCGCTGGGTCGATGGTTTTTATCGCGGGCTGTTGCGGCTCGCAGAGGCGAACGGCGCCGCGTTAATCGGCGGCGATGTGGCGCGTACGGCGCACGTGGTATGCGATATTGTGGTCGCGGGGACGGTGCCTCGCGGGAAAGCGCTGCGGCGCGATGGCGCGCGGGCGGGCGATGCCATTTACGTGTCTGGCGCGCTCGGGGGCTCCGCGCTGGGCTTCGCCACGGAACGCGGGCGGGCGTGGGCGCGCCACAAGCGTCCGGAGCCGCGTCTCGCGCTCGGCCGATTCCTCCGCGAGCGCCTGGCAGCCACGGCCGCGATGGACCTGAGCGACGGCCTCTCGCTCGATCTGCGGCGGCTGTGCGTGGCCTCCCACTTGTCGGCCGAGATTTCGGCGCCACCGATCTTCCGCGGCGCCACGCTGGAACAAGCCCTGCACGGAGGCGAGGATTACGAACTGCTGTTCACGGTGGCTCCGCGCACGCGCGTGCCGAGCGCCTTCCAGGGGCTGGCGCTGACGCGAATTGGTACTATGCGCAAAGGGAGTCCGGGCGCCGTGCAGTTGGATGGCGCACCGCTTCCCGCTCTCGGGTACGACCACTTGCGCAGCCTATGACGACGAACCTTCCCGATGCCTCGCGGGTGCTCGAGCTGATCGAGGCCTTCCGCCACTCGAAGACGATGTTCACCGCTCTTTCGATGGGCGTCTTTGACGCTCTGCACGGCGGACCGGCGACAGCGGACGCGTTGGCCGCGCGGCTCGGCGCGAACGCCGGGGCGCTGGGCCGCCTGCTTGACGGGTGCGCGGCGCTCCAACTGCTGGGCAAAAGGGATGGAGTTTACGAAAATTCGGAGGCGGCCGAGACGTATCTTTATTCGGGCAGCCCGCACTCCCTGAGCGGCTACATACGCTACTCCGACCAGGCGCTTTACCCGATGTGGGGCAACCTGGGCGACGCGGTGCGTGAAGGCACGCCGCGCTGGTCGCAGAATTTCGGAATCGACGGCCCAATCTTCAGCGCCTTCTTCCGGACTCCCGAGGCCATGCACGATTTTTTGATGGGCATGCACGGCTTCGGAATGCTGACCTCACCCAAGGTAGCCGCGGCTTTCGATTTGAGCCGATTCCGCCGGCTGGTGGATCTTGGGGGCGCCACGGGGCACCTCACCATCGCCGCCTGCGAACTCTATCCCGAGATGCATGGGGTGGTGTTTGATTTGCAACAGGCGGTCGGCCTGGCGCGGGAACTGGTGGCCGGCTCTGCCGCGAGCGCGCGCATCGAAGTGATCGCCGGCGATTTCTTCACCGACAGCCTTCCGGCCGCGGATCTGTATTACACCGGCCGCATCCTGCACGACTGGTCCGAAGATAAGATCGAGCGGCTGCTGGCGCGCATCCTGGAGCGCCTGCCCGTCGGCGGAGGGCTGCTCATCGGCGAAAAGCTGCTGGGTGAGGACGGCGTCGGACCGCTCGCCGGCCAATATGCAATCGCTCAACATGCTGGTGGTCACCGAAGGGCGGGAGCGCAGTCTATCCGAGTATCGGGTGCTGCTGGAGCGCGCCGGTTTCCGGCAGGTGGAAGGCCGCCGGACGGGCGCCGCGCTGGACGCCATCCTGGCGATCAAATAGACCGGGTTCGCGATCTACAATATAACCTTGATAGTCACTCTCACGATTAACCCGACCATCGATCGTGTGATCAGCGTGGACCGCCTGGCATTCGAAGACCGCGCCTATATCAATTCGACTCGCGAATCGGCCGGCGGCCGCGGCATCAACGCGAGCTCTGTGATTCACTGTTTTGGAGGCGACACGGTGGCGGTGCTGACCTCCGGCGGCGAGGCTGGTAAACGGCTGGAGCAGCACCTCAATATCGATGGCCTGCCCTTCCAGGTGGTACCGATCGCGAATGAGATCCGCACCAACCTGACGATCACGGACCGGCACGGGTTGACGGTCAACCTGAACGAAAAGGGTCCGGAGCTTTCGAAGGCGGAAGTCGCCAGCGTGGAGCGCGCGGTCAAGGGCATGCTCGATCAGGCGTCGTGGCTGATGGTCTGCGGCAGCATTCCGCCGGGGGTGCCCGCCACTTTTTACGGCCGGCTGATCTCCGCGGCGCGGAAGAAGAAGGTGAAAACGCTGTTGCATGCCGATGGCGAATCGCTGCGCCACGGCATCGAAGAGCGGCCCACGGTGGCTACCCCGAACCATCAGGAGGCCGAACGCCTGCTTGGGCGCAATCTACTTACGCGCACGCATTACCTGGAGGCGGCCGAGCGCATCCGCACGATGGGTCCCGAATCCGTGGTGCTCTCGCTGGGCAGCCGGGGCGCCATCGGCGCGTTCCGGGACGGGCTGGTGGAGGCGCTGCCGCCGAGGGTGGACGCGGTCTGCCCGATCGGCGCGGGCGACGCTCTTTCCGCCGCTTATACCTGGTCGATGGATCGAAAAAACAACGCGGTGGAAGCGTTGCGCTGGGGAGTGGCGGCGGGCACCGCGTCGGCGCGGCTGGCGGGCATGAGCTTCGCCAATCTGCAGCAGTCTCAAGAGATGCTGAAGCAGGTAGAAGTGCGGCGCGTGGAATAGGGCGTGTTACACTTCCATAAGAAATGCTCCCCGACCTGAAACTGGTGATCCGTCTGCAGGATATCGATAATCGCCTAATGGAGCTTTCCCGCGAAATCGCCACCCTGCCCAAACACATTGCTGAGATTGAAAAGAAATTAGGCGCCCACGAACGAAAGCTCGAGGGCGACCGCGCCGCCATGGTTGCCAACCAGAAAGAGCGCAAGAAGTGCGAAGGCGATGTCCAGATCCAGCAGCAGAAGATCTCAAAATTAAAAGATCAGATGCTCAGCGCAAAGACCAACGAAGTCTATAGCGCTTTTCAAAAAGAAATCGAGTATTGCGAGAAGGAAATCCGGCGCTTCGAAGATCGAACGCTCGAACTGATGACCGAATCCGAGCCGCTCGAAAAGAATGTGAAGGCCGCCGAAATCGCTCTGAAGGCCGAAAAGGCGCAGGTAGAAGCCGAAAAAGGCCAGGCACGAGACCGCACCGCCGTGGATCAGAAGGCCGCCACGGAGCTCGAAATGGAACGCGCCGCGATCGTGAAGGACGTGAAGCCCGCCGTCTATCAGAATTACGAACGCGTGCGCAAGGGCCGTAAGGGCGTGGCTCTGGCCGAAGTGGTGGATGGCCGCTGCACGGCCTGCCACATCGTGCTCCGCCTGCAGTATTACCAGGATATTAAGCGCGGCGAATCCATTCTCCCTTGCGAGAGCTGCCAGCGGATTCTGTACTACAACCCGCCGGAATCGTTCGACGATGCCACGCAAAACGTCGGCGGCAACGCGTCGGCATAAGGTTGTCCCGCCACCCGCTTTTTAAGGCCTACGCGGCGCTGGTCGCGGTCTGCTTTTTCTGGGGCACCACCTATCTCGGCATTCGCATGGCGCTGGAATCCTTTCCACCCATGCTGCTGGTGTGCATCCGTTACATCCTCTCCGGCTCCATCATGCTGCTGTTCGCGCGCGCGCGGGGACTCTATCTTCCGCGCGGCAAAGAGCTGGCCTGGGCCTGTTTCAGCGGGATGCTGACGCTGGGAATCGGCAACGGCGCGCTGGTGTACTCGGAGACTCTGGTGCCGAGCGGTATCGCCGGGCCTGATCGTCACGATCTCGCCTTTCTGGATGGTCGGGCGCGGAAGCGCTGCTGCCCGGCGGGGAGGGACTGCACGCTCCTACGATCGGCGGCATGGTGATCGGGCTGGCCGGTGCGGCACTGCTCTTCAGCCCCGACCCTGGAACTCACGGCTTCGATCCCAAACTCGTGCTCGGGTTCCTGATTCTGCAGTTCGGCATGGCGGGCTGGAGTTTCGGTTCGATCATTCAGCGGCGTAAGGCGGGAAGGGCGCACCCGGTGGTGGCGGGCGGGGTACAGCAACTGGCCGCGGGCCTGGCGATGATCCCGGTCGCGCTGGCCTCCGGCGATCTTTCGATTCACTGGAAAACGCGCGGCGTCACCGCGATCCTCTACCTGGTGACCTTCGGCTCCCTGGTGGGCTACAGCGCGTACGTGTACGCGATGGATCGGCTGCCGGTGGCGATCGTCTCGGTTTATCCCTACGTGAACGCGGTGGTGGCGGTGGCGCTGGGATGGCTGTTCTACCGGGAGCCATTCGGCGTGCGCGAAACCGCATCGATGCTGGTCATCTTCGCGGGCGTGGGGGTGGTGAAGCGATACTCCCAGAAGCCACCGGCAGAAAGCGCTCTCCGTGACCAACCCCGACGGCTAGAAGAGTTTATCCCGCGCGGCGACTGTGAAGTTAGAATAGTCCCTGGGGCATTACTCCCCATTCCACGAGCGAATCGGGAGCAAGCCGCTGCCAACCGGACACGACACCACGAAAAGACTGCACCGCCCCCGGAAGCTCGGCTGGGGGCTGATCTTCTTTCGTCTGTCGGCCGTTTTTGCGGTCCTCGGCCCCGGCTTCATCACTGCCAACGTGGATAACGATCCGGGCGGCATTCTCACGTATTCCCAGGCAGGCGCCAAGTTCGGCTATACCCTGCTGTGGACGCTCATCCCTACCACCATCGCACTCATCGTCGTGCAGGAAATGGCCGCTCGCATGGGGGCCGTCACTGGTAAAGGGCTGTCCGATCTTATCCGCGAAGAGTTCGGTCTGCGCATCACGTTCTTCACGATGGTGGTTTTGGGACTGGCCGACCTAGGCAACATTGCGGCCGAGTTCGCCGGCATCGCGAGCGGGATGGGAATTTTCGGCATCTCGAAATATCTCACCGTCCCGATTGGCGCTGCGGTGGTCTGGTTCGTGATCGTTCGCGGGTCATACAGGCCGGTGGAACGCATCTTCATCATTCTCTCCCTGATCTATTTCACCTACCCGGTCTCGGCCATCCTGGCCCATCCGGATTGGGGCACGGCGCTCCGCGAGACGTTCATTCCCGAATGGAATTCGCGGCCGGATTACCTGGTGATGATCGTGGGCCTGATCGGCACCACGGTCACGCCGTGGATGCAGTTCTATTTACAGGCCTCGATTGTGGAGAAGGGGATTACCGAGAAGCATTACTCACTGACGCGTTGGGACGTGATCATCGGCTGTATTATCACCGACGTGATCGCTTTCTTTATCGTGGTTGCCTGCGCCGCGACGCTTTTTAAATCGGGCCACCACGAGATCAACGATGCTTCGGAGGCCGCGCAGGCGCTGGCACCGTTCGCGGGGCACTTTGCCTCACTGCTCTTTGCGGTGGGACTGGTGAATGCGTCCATGCTCTCCGCCGCGATTCTTCCGCTGGCCACTGCCTACAATGTCTGCGAAGGCCTGGGCTTCGAATCCGGCGTGGACCGGCGCTTGAAGGAAGCGCCCATTTTCTACGGCCTGTACACTTTCCTTATCGTGGTGGGAGCCGGCTGTGTGCTGATTCCCCGGCTCCCGCTGATGAAGCTGATCCTGATCTCCCAGGTTGCGAACGGCGTGCTGATCCCGTTCGTCCTGGTCTTCATGCTCATCCTAATCAATAAGCGCGGCCTGATGGGCGAGTGGCGCAACGGCGTGTGGGCCAACCTGATCGCTGGTTCGACCAGCGTGATCATGATTGGCCTCACCGTCGTGATGGTCTGGAACTATCTGCACTAGCTCTGCACTACTAGTGAATCGGCAGCGGCGAATGCATGGGCGGAAGGCCGGACCGCGTCCAACTGCGGAGGCGGAGTCCGAGCACCGTCAACACCACTCCGGTGACCAGCGCGAACACGCCGAACCAGAGCGCGATCGCGAGCGCGCCGACGAGCGGCATCGCCATCAGAAATACGCCGAAGAACAGGGAGGCTACGCCGCTTAACCCGAGCAGCCATTCACCCGCGATATGCTTGCGTAAGCGAATCGCCGCCGCGATCTTAAAGACGCCGCTCAAAATCGCCCAAATTGCGATCAGCATCGTCAGTGCCAGCATGGTGATTGCCGGCCAGACAAAGGTCATGAGCCCCGCGAGGACTCCGATAAGGCCCTCGATCAGCAGCGCCCCCCATCGATCCCGCATTTGAGAGTGCCGCCACGCGCCTACCAGATTGACCACGCCGTCCACGAGCGCATATCCGCCGAACAGGAGGACCAGACTCGCAACCGTGATCTGGGGCCACGCGAACGTCGCAATGCCCAGTAAGATTGCAATTATCCCTCGCATCGTCAAGGACCACCAGTTATCAACGATCAATGGCATGTGAATTCTCCTACCCAATAGTTTCGATGCGCCGCACCGGCCACCGATGCATCGGTGACGCCCCTCAAGGCTGCGTGTTGCCCCCTGCCCCACCCGCATGTGACACTGGTGCTTCCCCGTATGGCAGATCTCAAGTCACTCATCCGCGAGGTGCCCGACTTCCCCAAGCCCGGCATTCTCTTCTACGACATCACCACGCTGCTCAAAGATTCGCAGGGATTTCACGGCGTCATCGACGGCCTCAAGGATCATTACCGGGACACGAAGGTGGATACCGTGCTCGGCATCGAGGCGCGGGGCTTCATTTTCGCGCCGGCTCTCGCGTATGCGCTGGGCGCAGGCTTCGTGCCGGTGCGCAAGCCCAAGAAGCTCCCGGCAGAGTGCGTTCGCATTACCTACGATCTGGAGTACGGCACCGACACGCTCGAAATGCATAAAGACGCCGTCGGCAAAGGACACCGGGTGCTGATCGTGGACGATCTGCTGGCTACCGGCGGGACCGCCTCTGCGGCCGCGCGCATGGTGCAGGATGCCGGCGGAACGGTGGTGGGGCTGGGCTTCGTGATCGAATTGACGTTCCTGGGTGGGCGGCAGCGCCTTGACGGCCACGACGTCTTCTCACTTCTGCAGTACGACAAATGAGCGCCACCCGCCGGGCACGGCTGCGGGCGCTGGCCAAGATCAATCTCGACCTCCGCGTCCTGGGCAAGCGCCCGGATGGCTTCCACGAACTGCGCACCGTGTTCCAGACCATCTCGCTGGCCGACACCCTGGAGATCGCGTACACGCCTGCGCGCAAGACTTCGATCACGCTGACCGACGACCTGAACATCGCCGACAATCTGGTGCTGCGCGCCGCACGCGCGGCGATGGATGCCATGCGGGCAACGGGCCGGATTGAGATGCGCCTCACCAAACGGATCCCCATGGGCGCGGGACTCGGCGGAGGATCGAGCGATGCGGCGGCGGTGTTGCTTTCTCTGCCCGCGCTCGCCGGCCGCGCGCTGGCTCTGCCGAAGTTGAGCCACATCGCCGAGCAACTCGGCAGTGATGTTCCTTTCTTTCTGCTTGGCGGCACGGCGGTGGGAATCGGCCGCGGCTCGGAGCTATTTCCGCTGCCGGATGCCGCGGCGAAAAATGGCCTCCTGGTGGCTCCTGGCATCCACGTAAACACGGCCCAAGCCTATCGCGACCTGAGCCCCCGTTTGACAACGGAATTGCAACAAAATAAAATATTTAGTTTCCAGTCGCTCACACAGTCGCTAACTTCGGACATGGGTAGTCTCGCTGGGGCCCGCAATGATTTTGAGGCGGTGGTTTTCGAGCAGCACCCTAAATTGGCTACTCTCAAAAGGCGATTGGTGCGTGCAGGCGCTAGCCAGGCCATGATGTCGGGGAGCGGGAGCGCGCTGTTCGGGCTGTTTCGGGACGGTAACGCGATTTTTAACGCAATCGAAGCAATGGGAGAAGAAACGACGTTTCGAATTTCGCTGGTCGGCCGGGCGCGCTATCGCGCGATGTGGCGGCGGGCGATGTCGGAATACACGAATTCAGCCGTATGGCCGCCTCAAAGCGTGTACAACCCATGACTGACGTGACTCACGACCGTTTGCGAGTTTTCGCGGGCAATGCCAATCCCGAGCTGGCACTCGAAATCTGCCAGAAGCTGAATATCGCGCTTAGCCAGGCTATGGTCCGGCAGTTCTCCGATGGCGAAATTTACCTGCAATTGAAGGAAAACGTGCGCGGCATGGATGTTTTCGTCATCCAGCCCACGTGCACTCCAGTCGATCGCAACATGATGGAACTGCTGCTCATGATCGACGCCCTCAAACGCAGCTCTGCACAACGCATCACGGCAGTGTTACCCTATTATGGGTACGCCAGACAGGACCGTAAGGATAAGCCCCGGGTCCCAATTTCAGCCAAGCTGGTAGCAGCGCTGCTGGAGCGGGCGGGGGCGGACCGGGTCCTGACCCTGGATTTGCACGCCGCGCAAATTCAGGGATTCTTCGATATTCCGGTGGATCATTTATTTGCGATGCCGGTAATGATCGAATATTTCCGTTCCCTGGAAATCCCCGATTTGACGGTAGTTTCGCCGGATGCGGGTGGTGTGGAGCGTGCGCGGGCCTTCGCCAAGCGGTTAAGTTCGCCCTTGGCCATCATCGATAAGCGCCGTGAGGAAGCCAACGTCGCCGAAGTGATGAATGTGGTGGGCGAGGTGAGCGGGCGCCATTGTCTGCTGGTCGATGATCTCATCGATACGGGGGGCACACTGGTGAAGGGCGCCGAAGCGCTGTTGGAAAAGGGAGCGGCCAGTGTTTCGGCCTGCGCCACCCACGCGGTGCTTTCGGGACCCGCGGTCAGCCGGATTGAAGAATCCGCGTTGAAAGAAGTAGTTTTTACCAATTCGATTCCGTTGTCGGAAGCGGCGCGGAATTCGAGCCGGATCAAGTCGTTATCGATCGCCAAACTGATGGCCGATGCCATCCGGTCGATCCACGAGGAGACTTCGGTCAGCACTTTGTTCGTGTAGGAATTCGATTTCAGATAGATTCGGGATTTTTTCGAACCCACGTTAGCGAAAGCGAATCGGACTTCGAAATGCCCTTAGGAGAACGCAGTTGATTAAAGATATCACCGTAACCGCCGAGCTTCGCAGCTCGCGCGGTAAGAATGAAGCGCGCCGCACCCGCGTCGCCGGAAACATCCCGGCCGTGGTCTATGGCGCATACCTGGACCCTGTGAGCGTGGCCGTCAGCCCCCGCGAACTGGTCAAAATCATCCGCTCCAATACCGGACTCAACACCATCTTCACGCTCGCCATCGCGGGTGGGGAAACGGTGCCGGTCATGATTGTGGATCGTCAGGTGGACCCGATCAAGAGCACGCTGCTCCATGCCGATTTCAAGCGCGTGGATCTCACCAAACGCATCCGAGTGAGCGTTCCGGTATTCACCGAAGGCGAGCCCGCCGGCGTTAAGGTGCAGGGCGGCTTGCTTGAAATCATCAGCCGTGCGATTGAGATCGAGTGCCTGCCGGACGACATTCCGGAGAAGTTCGTGATCAACGTTACGGAACTCATGATCGGCCAGAGCAAGCGCGGCAGCGATGTGCCCCTTTCCGGCTCCATGAAGATCGTGAGCGATCCGCAAACCGTGATCGCGCACATTGTCGCGCTCCGCGCCGAAGCTGCCGCGACTCCCGCGGAGGGCACCGCCGCTGCCGTCGCCGAACCCGAAGTTGCCAAGAAGGGCAAGAAGGACGAAGCCCCCGCCGAGGAAAAGGGTAAGAAGAAGTAGCCTGCCATGTTCCTGGTGGCCGGTCTGGGGAATCCGGGCGAGGAGTACGCCCTCTCGCCGCATAATCTTGGGTTCCTGGTGGTGGACCGGTTGGCGGAGCAGTTTGGCATTCGCGTCACCCGTAAGGATTCCAAGGCGCTGGTCGGTCTGGGCGAGATCGATGGGCGCCAGGTGATGCTGGCCAAACCGCAAACGTTTATGAATCTCAGCGGCGAGTCGCTCGCGCCGCTGATGGAAAAGCATCAGATCGAGGTTGCGAGTCTGGTGGTGGTTTACGACGAGTTGGATCTGCCCTGGGGATCTTTGAAGATCAAACCGAAGGGCTCGGCTGCCGGGCACAACGGAATGAAATCAGTGATCCATAAGCTCAAGACCAGCGAAATCGTACGGGTCAGATTAGGGATTCATCCGGGCCACACGATTCGTAGTGGCGCGGAGTTTGTGCTGGCGCCGATTAAGCGCTCGCAATTGAAGGAATTGGACGAGTTGGTCGGCTTTGCGGCCGGGGCGATTCGTTCCATAGCTGCCGAAGGCGTCGAAAAGGCCATGACGAAATTTAATCGTCGCGCCCCAGGCTTAAACATAGAGGAAGCATGACTAGGATTTACGAAGAGCTGTTCATAGTAAAACCCGATGCTTCGGAAGAAGAGGTTGATGCGTTCGTGGAAACCCTGCGAGCCCAATTGACCACTGCCGGAGCTACCGTAGACAAGATCGATAAGTGGGGCAAGCGCAGGCTGGCCTACCGCGTGGATAAGTACCGCGAGGGCACTTATGTACTGCTCCAGTTCACCTCGGAACCCACCGGAGTGAAAGAACTGGAACGCC
The DNA here is from genome assembly GCA_963811575.1 of uncultured Solibacteraceae bacterium. Lineage (GTDB taxonomy): Bacteria > Acidobacteriota > Terriglobia > Bryobacterales > Bryobacteraceae > Solibacter. The sequence goes on from CAWERY010000002.1 coordinate 450,995, forward strand.
GGTTGCGCGTGTCGGACATCGTCCTGAAGTTCCTCACGGTGCGCATCGACGAGACGCTGAAGCGTCTCGATAAACGGAAAAAAGACAGGGATAAGCGTGCGGCCAAACGCGCCGCCAACGCTCCCGCTTCGCCGGCTCCGGCGCAGCCTTCCCTGGCACAACAGATGACCGAAGCACCTGCTGCAGTACCGGGCGGCCCCATGCCGGGCCTGCCGAAGGAGGGATAACTCATGGCGGAATCCAAAGGAAGACCAGGTAGCGCTTCGCAGCGTCCCACCGGCGGCGACAAGGCAATTGCCGGCCAGAAGAAGCAGTATTTCCGGCGCAAGAAAGTCTGCCGGTTCTGCGTCGAGAAGATCGACGACATCAATTACAAGGACGTGAAGATGCTTCACGCCTTCGTTGCGGAGCGGGGCAAAATCGTGCCGCGCCGTATTTCCGGCGTGTGCGCCCCTCACCAGCGGCGCCTCACCGACGCGATCAAGAAGGCGCGGAACATCGCGCTTCTGCCGTTCGCGGCGTCGTTCTAACGCAGGAGGATATTCGATATGGAAGTCATTTTAAGAGAAGACATCGAAAATCTGGGTTCTCGCGGCGAAGTTGTCAAAGTCGCCCCGGGCTACGCCCGCAATTTCCTGCTGCCCAAACGCATGGCCGTGGCTGCCACGGAGTCCAACAAGAAGATTGTGGAACAGGAGCGCCAGGCGCACCTGCGCAAGGAAGCCAAGGTCAAGGGCGAGGCTGAAGAATTAGCCAAGATCATGACCGGAGCGACCGTCCGCATCGCCCAGAAGGCCGGCGAAAACGATCAACTGTTCGGCTCTGTCACTGCCAAGGACATCTCCGACGCCCTGACCGCGCAGAACTACAACATCGACCGGCGCAAAATCCAGCTCGCGGAACCGATCCGCCAGCTCGGCGAGTTCAAAGTCCCGGTTCGGCTGTACAAGGACGTTACGGTGGAAGTCACCGTCATCGTTACCAAAGAAGAGTAGGCAGGCCCTCCGGGCTTGTTCCCGGGCAGGTGCGTTCCGCGCCTGCCCGGCCTGATTATTTCCCTACCATGCGTACCCCCGCCGCCTTCCTTGCTCACGGTTCGCCTATGTCCGCTCTCGGCGGCGACCCTCACGCGGCGGCCCTCCTCTCATTCGGCCAAAAGCATGACAGCGTCCGCGCTATTCTGATGGTTTCCGCCCACTGGCAGGTTTCGCGCCCGCTGCGAGTCACCGCGTGGGATCAGATGCCGCTGCTCTACGATTTCACCGGCTTTCCCGACGAGCTGTACCACATCCAGTACCCTGCCCCGGGCGACCCCGGCCTGGCGGCACGCATCTCCAGCACGCTTCGCGCGGAAGACCAGGACACCACGTTCGACACCATCCGGGGGCTGGATCACGGCGCCTGGGTTCCGGCCCGCCTCGCCTGGCCGGAGGCGAAAATCCCAGTACTCCAACTTTCGATGCCGTTCCTGACTCCGCAGGAACTCTTCCAACTTGGCCGGGCCCTGCGCCCACTTCGTGACGACAACATCCTGATCGCCGGCACAGGGGGCATCGTCCACAACCTGAGCCGCGTTCGCCCCAACAAAAATGCTCCGGTGGATTCGTGGGCCGTGGAATTCGACGACTGGGTTGTGGAACAGGTGCAGGCCCGCGCGCTCGAAAAGCTGTTTGACTATCGACGCACCGCACCGCACGCCCGACTGTCGGTCCCCACGACCGAACACTTCGACCCGTTATTCATCGTTCTTGGCGCTGCCTGGCCCGACGACTCCTTCGCATCCATCTACCAGGGTTTCCACCACGGCAACATTTCGATGCGCAGCTTCAGCGTTGGATAGGCCGCGCGGGAGTTGGTCACAACGGGCGGAAATTCAGGCTCATCGTCTTCCCTTCCGGGTCCAGCATGATTCTCCATTCCGTCTTGGCGTGTTCGAATTGCACTTCGTAAATGTCCGCGCCGCCCTGGCCCACCCCCTTAAATGTCACCGATTGCAAGGCGCCAAACTGGGCCATCACCGCCTTCAACTGGGGCCACGCCTTTCGCGCCAGCGAGGCGAAACTATCGCTCATCAGTTCGTATTTAGGTTCGCCGGCCTGCAGTTCCGCGACTGAGCGCCGCACCGCTGCCTCGGTTCCAGGCGACTGGGTTTGTGCCTTGAATCGCTTGGCAACGTCATCTTTGTGCGCCTCAATCGCTTGTGCGGCCTGCTTCGCCTCCGCCTCGCTGAGCCGCTTCGCACCGGTATCATTTCCGTTCTGTTGAAGGGTGACGCGCGTCGCAGTGCCTTGCTCGTCCACATCGAAAAGCAGTTGCGCATCCACCACTTTCAAGAAAAATTTCCGTTCGCTTTCCGGGAAAATCTCGAACTTCGGCTGCCCCGTAAGTTCGCTGTAGATCCGCTGTCCGTCGCGAGAAATGTCCAGGAGCAGATAGCGATCCAGCTGGTAGGTTGCCACATACCGATCCAGAATCTTCGCGTCCAGCGTGATCTCCTTGCGATCCGCCGGAGGGTCCACCTTCGTCAGCGGGTAGGCCGCATTCAGCAGATGGCGCCCGATGTCATCGGGACCCGCCGCCGTCGAGAGGTTCGAGAGCACGACCACGCCTGTCCGTGCCTTGGGGTCAAAGCCCATATAGGTCCGGTAGCCGCCCGTGCCGCCGTTATGCCAGATGATCTGACTTCCGTCCTTACTCTGCACGTGCCACGCATAGGCGATTTCCATATCGCCGCCCACGGGCCGCCGAATCGAGACCTCGTCCGCCATCGCCTGGGCCAGCGGAGTTTTCACATATCCCAGGTTGGCAGCCAGGAAGATCAGCATGTCATTCGCGGTGGATCGCAGCGCTCCGGCGCCCGCCAGCGTCGGAAGATCCCAATTCGCCACGGGATTCAGCGTGGCGTTGTGTCCCACCGCCAGCCGGGATTTCATATCGGGCGTGAGCGTCACCCGCGTGTTTGCCATTCCCAGCGGCTCGCAGATCCGCGCACGGACCAGATCCTCGTAGCTCATTCCGGCTCGCAGCGCCAACGCATGTCCCAGCAGCCCAACGCCTAAGTTCGAATACTCGTATTGGGACCCGATGTCGCGGGTCAACTGATAGGCGGATAGGAAATCGTAGAGCTGCTGCACCGAATAATCGGAGTAGGGATTTGCCGGATCTTTCGGTGCCAGGTTGGCAGGTAGCCGCGGCAGCCCCGAACTCTGCGTGGAAAGGTCCGCCAGCGTAATCTTGCGACCGCCGCGTTCGGGGACCTTGACGGTGGGCGGCAGAAACTTCGACACCGGATCTGTCACCGCCACTTCGCCGCGCCGGGCCATATCCATCAGGAGCAGGGACGTGAACACCTTCGACATGGAGCCGATCTCGAAGACGGTATCGCCGCCCGGCTTGCGCGCGTCGTTCCGCGCCAGGCTCCCGTATGCCACGACTCGGCGTCCGTTGGCATCGATCACCCCGACTACGAGGGCGGACCCGAGGTTTTCCGCACCCACGCGCTCCGCCAGGATCTTGCGAATCTCTGCGTCTGAGGGCAGTTGCGCAAAGGCGCCCGCGCACCCCAGGACCAAACCGGCAACGATCCGGTTGAAAGCATGGAACGTCATGTACTCCTCCTTAACAGTCCCGTTTCAGATAGTCTCTCACGCCGGATTTTTCTTACGGCGGGGGGCCGTGTTTCTTGGCGCCGTACCAATCCACACGTCGTTAACTATAAATTTACTGGGCACTCCAATTCGCGCGTGATACCGTGATTTAGCATTGCCGGCCCTAAAGAGTTTACTGTCTCGAACTTAGTGGGAGAACTTACAAAATGAGAACCCTACGTGCCGCACTTACTTTTGCGATCTTACTCACCCCAGCCGCATTTGGGAGTGTGATTACATACCAGGCGCCGCTTACCGGCTCGGCGGAGGTTCCGCCAACCGGCTCCGGGGGAACCGGCTTCGCCACCGTTGTCATCGACACGACCGCGAACACGATGTTCGTCTCCGCTTCATTTTCAGGCCTGGGGTCTGGCACCACCGCGTCGCACATACACTGCTGCCTGAGCGTACCCCTAACGGGAAATGCGGGCGTTGCCACGCAGGTGCCTGCGTTCCTCAATATGCCTCTGGGCGTGACCAGTGGCAGCTTCACTCAGACACTCGATCTGACGCTGGCATCGACATATAATCCGGCGTTTATCACGGCGAACGGTGGGACCACGAGCAGCGCGGAGGCGGTCTTATTGGCCGGCTTGGCGGCGAATGAAACGTATTTCAACATTCACACCACCAACTTTCCCAGTGGCGAGATTCGGGGTTTCCTGGTTGCGTCTCCGGAACCGGCGACTCTTTTGATGGCGGGGCTGGCGTTTCTTGGCTTGGCTGTACGATATCGAAGTCAGTCGCGAACTGAGTAGGGCAGGCCTCCGGGCCTGACCTCCCTTCGCGGGCGAACCAAGAACTCAAATTTTAAATTCGGTCTGTTTTGAACTAGTTAAGACTTATCGTCGCGAGCTCTGTAATTCCCGCCATGGAGCCGCAAAGCGGCGCCAGCCGGCGGCAACGCTTTGCCATCCACCGGGCCTGTCAACTACTTCCGCTTCCTTCCCACCTACCCCGATCGGGGCGTATCAATGCCGATGGCAAGGCGCGCCGTGAAGGCCGCGCCGCGCCCCAGACATTCCGCAAAGATCTGAGCATATCTGCCAGAGAGCATGGCGGGCTGCGGCGGCTCGGCGCCGGAGGGTGAATGGAGGGGTCGGAAGCCACGCTACACTATCAGGTGCCGATATTCCCAGCGCTGGAGAAACAACGATGAGCAGATCAGGCGATAGTTCGACCGAAGCACGGCGCTGGTTGATTCGCGGCCGCGTGCAGGGCGTCGGCTATCGCAGCTTTGCGCAACAGGCCGCAGTCGGCCTGGGCCTCACGGGCTACACCCGCAACCTCGACGATGGGCGGGTCGAAGTCTATGCGGTTGGACCCGCAGCGCGGCTTTCCGAACTTGCAGGCATGCTCTATCAGGGTCCTCGCTGGAGCGAGGTCCGCGGCGTCGAGGAACAGGAGGCTGCGATCACGGTTTATGATTCCTTCCGCATCAGCTAGCCGCCTGCGAATGGCCGCAGTGCTCTTCCTGTGCGTCGCCGGTTTTTATTGGAAACTCACCCTTTCCCGTCAGTTCGAGTGGATGACCGGACCGGATTTGGCGGAGCAGGTGCTGCCGTGGTTCCACGTTCAGGCGCACGAATGGCATGCGGGCCGGCTCCCACTCTGGGATCCCTACCTCTGGACCGGCCAGCCCCTGCTCGGCCAGGCGCAGCCGGGGGCCGCCTATCCCTTGAACTGGGTGCTCTTCCTGCTGCCTCTGGATAGCGGTCACATTGCGGGCTGGGCGCTCGCCTGGTATTTCGTCGTGATCCATCTGATGGCGGCGTGGTTCGCGTATCTGCTCTGCCGCGATCTGGGCCGGTCCGCTACCGCGTCACTCGCCGCCGGGCTCGTCTTCTCTCTCTCCGGCTATCTCGGTAACACCGCGTGGCCGCAAATGATGAATGGCGCAGTCTGGGCGCCGCTCGTCCTGCTCTTCCTTTTTCGCGTTGCGCGCGGTCTTCGCCCGATCCCCAACGCCGCGCTTTCCGGTATGTTTCTCGGCGTCGCCTTCCTCGGCGGCCACCACCAGGTGCCCATTTTTATCGCCCTGGCCTGGGCCGGGCTCTGGATCTGGATCCTCGCCCGCGATCGCCGCCTCATAGTGCCCGCCGCGCTATCGGCGCTGTTCGCCGCTCTGGCGGGCGCGATGCAAACGCTGCCCATGTATGAATACGGGCACCTCGCCAAACGCTGGGTGGGCGCGTCCGAGCCCCTGGGATGGGGGCAATCCGTCCCCTATTTCGTCCACGCCCAATACGACCTCAAGGCCTTCAGCCTCTTCGGGATCGTGTTTCCGGGCGTGAAAATGCACTACGATCCTTTTCTAGGAATCGTGGCGCTCTCCTTAGCTCTGTTCGCGATCGCGGCGCTCTGGCGGGACACGCGTGTTCGGGTGCTCGCGGCCATCGCGGGCGCGGCACTGCTTTATTCCCTGGGTCACAACAGTGTCTTTCAGGGCTTCCTTTACGGCCTGCTTCCCGAACTGGATAAGGCGCGCTCCCCTTCCGCCGCTGTCCTCGTCTTCCAATGCGCGGCCGCCGCCCTCGCCGCCTTTGGCATCGACGCACTCTGCGAATCGTGGACTCCGCGCGCGACGTGGATACTCGGCGGCTTCGGCGCGCTCACGCTGGTGCTGGCGCAGACGGTCCTCTTCTCGAACAAGCTTGTCTTCGCGGCGGACGATCGCGTCATCCTGACCGGGGTGATCGCGTTGCTCGCCGCTGCTCTGTTCAATGCCCGCCGGCGCGAGGCCCTGACAAGTTCGCAGGCTAACGTGCTGCTGGTCATCCTGCTGCTTTTCGAACTGGGGAACTGCGCTCAGTACAACCTTGCGGATCGCTCCGACCGCAACCAGATGCAGTGGCTCGACAAGATCTACGCCAATGCCGACATCGGTGAGTACCTGCGGACCCAACCTGGCTTCCAGCGCGCGGAAGTCGGGCAGGATGCCTTCCCGCCGAATTGGGGAGCGTGGAACGGCATCGAAATGCATGGTGGCAAAAGCGCCAGCGTGATTGCCAGCGTCCTCGAATCGGAGTTCTTCGGACTCAACGGCCGGCGCATGTACGGCGTCGCCTACACGATCGCGCCGTCTGCCCAAGCCGATGCCGGCGACCTCGTTTTCACGGGTGCGAGCGGAATGAAGGTTTATCGCCGCGATGCCTTCCCGCGAGCCTGGGCGGTGCACGAACTCGTCCGGGTAGCCGATATCGGAGCGGGCAATATCGAACTTGCTAAGGATCCCGGCGCTTACCGCCGGAAGGCCCACATGTTCGCAGCCCCGCCGCGCGTGGAAACCTGTGCGGCTCCCGATACCGTCCAACTCGTCCAACACGACGCCGATCGCATTATGATCAAGGCAGATCTGGCCTGCGACGGGATGGTGATTCTTTCCGACGCCTTCTATCCCGGGTGGCGCGCCCGCGTGGATCATCGCCCGGCCGAAATTTTCCAGGTGAACGGCGCCATGCGCGGAGTCGCGGTCCCGCGCGGCGCCCACACCTTGACGATGCGCTATCGGCCGGTAAGCGTCTATCTGGGCGCCGCCCTGACACTCGCCGCAATCCTTGGGGCTATCCTGTTGGCGGTCTTCTTTCCCAAAGTATCGTGAGGGGTTTCCAGGCCTACATCTTCGGCGCGTAGTAGCCCTTGCGAACATGGACGACGAGGTCTTTGCGATTCTTGACCTTCAGTTCCACCGCGTGGAACAATCCGTCCGTCTTCATCGGTTCGGGACGGTAGGAAATGTTGTACTGGTGGCGCAATTCATTCGCGATGTTTTCGAAGGATTGCTCCAGGTCTTCCACTTTGAACGGGAAAAACGCGCGCCCGCCGGTTTCGGCCGCGTAATACTTCAGCACCTTATCGCCATCGCTTTCGATCTTGCTGATGTTGGTGGAAATCGAGTAGAGCACGACGTCGGCCTTCTGCGCCATTTCGAGCGCCTGGTCGCGGGTGTACTGGCTCTGGTTATCGTCGCCATCGCTCACGATCACAATCGCGCGGCGGAACTTGTGCTTCGGCTGATCCTGCGAGAGCTTGTCGCGGCAGGCAAAGTAGATGGCGTCGTAGAGGGCAGTGCCGCCGCCCGGACGCAGCGCGCGGATCGCGTGGTCCAGCTTCTCGGTATCGCCGATCAGGTCAGAGACCAACTGCGCCTGCTCCGAAAAGCTGACCAGCATCGCCCGATCCTGGTTGGCGTGGACTACGCCCTTGATGAACTCGCTGGCCGCTTCCTGTTCGAATTTGAACCGGTCCCGAATGCTGTTGCTGGTATCGATCAGGATGCCGAGCCGCAGGGGCAGGTCGCTTTCCGCGTTGAACTCCATGATCGACTGTTGCTTCTTGCCTTCGATCACTTCGAAATCGTCCTTAGTCAGGTCGGTGACGAAGCGGCCCTTACGATCTGTGACCGTGTAGAGCAGGTTGACGCGTGTGACATCCACCTGGATGCGCGTCGGCTCGTCCGGCCGCTGCACGACCGGCGGCTGCTGCGCCGGCAGTTGTGCTGGTTTCTGCGCCGCCGCCCACACTCCGGCTCCAAGCACACTGAGAGCCAAGACGAAAGCCCGGAATTTCATATGTTCCGATTATAACGTTGCCAGCCACGCTTTCAGTTCGGGCGCAAGCGGCGACTCGACCACGATTTCGTCCCCGGACGGCACGTGAAACCGGATGCGATGCGCGTGCAGGAAAAAGCGTCCAAGCTGCGGCTGGGCGGGCGCTCCGTACAATGTGTCGCCCACCACGGGATGCTTAATACTCGCCAGATGGACGCGAATCTGGTGGGTCCGGCCGGTCCCGATGCGGACCTCCAAAAGGGTGAAATCCGCGAATCTTTCGAGGACCCGGTACTCGCTCCAGGCCGCCCGCCCCTCCGCGAGCCGGGCGGTCATACGCGCGCGGTGCACCGGATCGCGCGCGATCGGCCGCTCGATTCGCCCCGTCTCAGCCTTGACTACGCCGTGGACCAAGGCCAGGTAGACCTTCTCGATCTGGCGCCCGGCAAACTGCGCCGCCAGTTTCTGGTGCGACGCGTCGTTCTTCGCCACGAGCAAGACTCCGCTGGTGAAGCGATCGAGGCGGTGAACGATTCCGGGGCGCAGCGTCCCGCCCATCGAGGAGAGTTTCTCGAAACGATGCAGCAGGGCGTTGACGAGCGTTCCCGAATGCACGCCAGCTCCTGCGTGCACCACCATTCCGGCCGGCTTATCGATGGCCACAACGTCTGCGTCCTCGTAGAGCACGCGCAGCGGAATGTCTTCGGCCGTGGCATTCAGGGGCGGAGGGTCCGCGGGTTCCACGTGAACCGCATCGCCCGCGCGCAGGGTGTACGCGGTCTTCACGGCCGCGCCGTTCACCAGCACGCGCCCCGACTTGATCCAATCCTGAATGCGTGACCGGCTGAATTCCGGCAGGCGCGCATGCAGCCATTGATCGATGCGTTGGCCGGCGTCGGTAAGGTCGGCGGTAAATTGCACGCTATTTGGCGGGGTCGGCAGTATGTTGTACTTCCGGAATCACCACCGGCCGGCTTGCGAACTTCGGAGGCCAGCGAGCGCCGGTCGTAATACTGAAGACGGCACCAGCGGCAATGGAAGAGTTTTCCCTTTCCCATGACCCGCTCCACCAAATTGAGAAAACCGCCGTGCATGCGATCGATTTTGTCCGGCTGTTTGAGGCGCACGACGCGGTAGGTGCCGCAAAGCGGGCAGCGCGACGTATCGCCGAGATGATACCGAAAGCGGCGGGGAACGAGCTCTTCGCGTTCACACTTCGGACATTCGTAAATCGCCATGTAGCTGAACCGCTCCACGAACGTCCGATGAACCCGCTTTAGTCTGTCACCGCACACACCGCACTTCATTGGTGTTAGTTATATCGCAGTTTGCGTAAGCCGACAAGCCGCGAGACAATAAAAAGTCCGCCAAACTCCCACAACCATTATGCTGGATCGCATCACCGTGCATGGCGCGCGCCAGCACAATCTAAAGAACATCGACGTCGAAATTCCACGGAACACCCTTACGGTGATTACCGGGCTCAGCGGCTCCGGGAAATCCTCCCTAGCGTTTGACACCATTTACGCGGAGGGCCAGCGCCGGTATGTCGAGACGCTATCCACTTACGCCCGCCAATTCCTGGACCAGATGGAGCGCCCCGATGTGGATTCCATCGATGGCTTAAGTCCTGCTATCTCCATCGAACAAAAGACCACCAGCCGCAGTCCGCGTTCTACGGTCGGCACCATTACGGAGATTTACGATTACCTCCGGCTGCTTTATTCCTCGATCGGCATTCCCCATTGTCCGGTCTGCGGAAACGAAATTTCCCGGCAGACCACCGAGCAGATTCTGCAGCACGTTGTCGCCCTGAAACCCGAAGACCGCATCATGGTGATGGCTCCGGTTGTCCGCGGACGTAAGGGAGAGTACAAAAAAGATCTGGAGAAACTGGCCCGGCAGGGGTTTGTCCGTGCTCGAATCGACGGCGTTCTGCGATCGCTGGATGAGGAGATCGCGCTCGACAAGCGCAAGAATCACACGATTGAAGTGGTGGTGGACCGGCTTCTGGTCAAGCCGGGAATTGAGAAGCGGCTGGAAGCTTCGATCGAGACTGCCACGAAACTCGCCAACGGCCTGGTGTTGATCGCGGTGGTCAACGGCGAGGAACGGCTCTATTCGCAGAAGTTGGCCTGCACGGAGTGCGGCTCCAGCATTCCGCAGTTGGAACCGCGGTCGTTCTCTTTCAACAGCCCTTACGGCGCTTGTGAAGAATGTCACGGTTTGGGAAGCAAGTGGACGTTCGACCCGGCGAAGGTCATCGTGGATTCGGGTAAGCCGCTCTTCGATGGCGGACTCGGACCCGGGGCTGGATCGTGGCAGATGAAACAGCGCATCGAGGAGCTTGCCAAGAAGAATCGCATCAACCTGGCCAAGCCGTTCGAGAGCCTGCCGAAAAAGTCACGCGACATTCTGATCGACGGCACTGGGGGACTGCCTGGCGTTCTGGAGATCCTCGAAGAGACCTACCACGCATCGAGCGAAGGTTATCGCGAGTGGCTGACGGATTACATGTCTCCGGCCGAATGCCCTGCCTGCCATGGCAAGCGGCTGCGGCCCTCCAGCCTCTCCGTGCGCGTCAAGAATTTCGCGATCAGTGAATTCACGGGGCTTTCCATTTCGCGAGCGCTGATGACGGTTCGCAATTGGGAACTGACGGGCCGCGAAGCGCAGATCGCCGGGCGCGTTCAGGACGAGATCCGGCGCCGGCTGGAATTTCTTTCGGCGGTCGGGCTGGACTATCTGAGCCTCGACCGCTCCGCGGCCACGCTCTCCGGCGGAGAGGCGCAGCGCATTCGCCTGGCGACACAGATCGGCTCCAAACTGCGCGGCGTGCTCTACGTGCTCGACGAGCCTTCGATTGGGTTGCATCCGCGCGACAACAATCGCCTGCTCGACACGCTTACGCATCTGCGCGACATGGGCAACACGGTGCTGGTGGTGGAGCACGATGCCGAGACTATCGAGCGCGCCGATTACGTAATCGACCTCGGCCCGGGCGCCGGGCGCCTGGGCGGCGAACTGGTCGGGGCCGGCGACCCTGCCGCGATCCGGGCCAACCCCGCGTCGCTCACCGGCCGCTATCTTTCCGGCGCGGCGCAGATTGCATTGCCGGCCGCCCGGCGCAAGTCCAACGGAAAGAAGCTTTCCATTCGTGGGGCCACGGAACATAACCTCAAAGACGTGGATGTCGATATTCCGCTCGGCGTCCTGACGGTAGTTACGGGCGTTTCGGGCAGCGGCAAATCCACGCTGATTAATGAAATCCTCTACCGCTCGCTGGCCAAGGAGATTTACGGTTCGCACGAGGAGCCGGGCGCGCACACCAGCATCGAAGGCATCGACCTGTTCGATAAGGTGATTCGCATCGACCAGGCGCCCATCGGGCGGACACCGCGCTCCAACCCGGCAACGTACACCGGACTGTTCACGCTGATTCGCGACCTGTACGCGATGCTGCCGGAATCGCGCGAACGGGGCTACAAGCCGGGCCGCTTCAGCTTCAACGTCAAAGGCGGCCGCTGCGAAGCCTGCCAGGGCGATGGGCTGAAGCGCATCGAAATGAACTTTCTGCCGGACGTGTACGTCACTTGCGACGTGTGCCGCGGCGCGCCGCTACAACCGCGAAACGCTGCAGGTGAAATTCAAGGGCAAATCGATCGCGGACCTGTTGGCGGCGACGGTGGAAGAAGCGCTGCCGCTGATGGAGAACTTTCCGCAGATCCATGCCAAGCTCAAGACGTTGAATGATGTCGGCCTGGGCTACGTGCACCTGGGCCAATCCGCCACTACGCTTTCGGGCGGCGAAGCGCAGCGCATCAAGCTGGCAAAGGAACTGAGCAAGCGGCAGACGGGCCGCACCTTCTATCTGCTCGACGAACCCACCACGGGCTTGCATTTCGACGACGTGCGCAAGCTTCTGGACGTGATTCAGCGGCTGGTGGATCTGGGCAACACGGTAGTGGTAATTGAGCATAATCTGGATGTGATGAAGAGCGCGGATTGGATCATCGATCTGGGCCCCGATGGCGGTGAGTACGGCGGCCGCATCGTGGTGGCGGGAACGCCGGAGCAGGTGGCCCGCAACAAGAAGAGCTACACCGCGGAAGCCTTGCGCAAGGTTCTGGCATGAGCCGCTACCCGGTGCAGCCACTCGACTTCGCACGCCTCAAGACCGTCAGCCTGAAGGAGCGCGGCGGCAAGGTGAAGGCGGCGGATTTCGCCTCCGTATACCGGCAGGGCAGCGGCGTGGCCGGCCTGCTGGATTCGCATGCCGCACATTCTGGCGGGCGATAGCTTTCGCGCCGTGCTCGAGGCGCTCGCCACCGCGCGTGCGCGCCGCCGCGCCATCCTGTGGGGCATGGGCGGGCACGTGATCAAGTGCGGTCTGGCTCCGGTACTGCTGGACCTGATGCGCCGCGGTTATGCCACCGGTTTCGCGCTCAACGGCTCGGGCGCCATCCACGATTTCGAAATCGCGCGGGTAGGGTGCACCAGCGAAGATGTGGAGGCGGTGCTGCCGGATGGCCGTTTCGGAGCCGCCGAAGAGACCGGCCGTGAGATGAACCTGGCAATCGCGCAGGCGGCGCGCGATGGAATCGGGATCGGTGAGGCGCTGGGGAGCGAGCTGAACTCGCGTCAAGGCGAACTGGCCGCGCCGGCGGCGAGCCTGCTGCTGGGCGCCTGGCAGCACGCAACGCCCGTCACGGTTCACGTCGCGATCGGTACCGACACTCCCCATACCCACCCGGCTGCGGACCCCGCCGCGATCGGCTCCGCTACGCATCATGACTTCCGTCTGTTCTGCGCGCTGGTGGCCGAACTCAACGATGGCGGCGTATACCTGAATATCGGCTCTGCCGTCCTGCTGCCGGAGGTCTTCCTGAAGGCGGTTTCCGCGGTGCGGAATCTGGGGCATCCGCTGGGCGGCTTCACCACCGCGAACTTCGATTTTCTGCAGCACTACCGCCCGCGAGTCAACGTGGTCGAACGTCCCCATGCAGGTGCCGGCGGCAAGGGCTACGCGATCACCGGCCATCATGAGTTGATGGTTCCGCTGCTGGCGGCGGCGCTGATCGAGAAGTATCCATGATTCCCGAAATGCCGCCGGAGCCGCCGGCGGAACTCCTCAAGCCCGAACGCTATCCATTCTGGGGCTACGGCGACGTAGTGATCCTGGCCGGGCTCGCCATCCCCGCCATGCTGCTCGGCCTGGGCTTGGTGAAGGCCGCATTCTGGGGCCTCGGGCTCCATCCGGCGGTGGAAACGTGGGAACTGCTGCTGGCGCAGACGGCCGGATATCTGCTGCTGTTCGCCGCGCTTTTCGCCATTCTGCGCCTGCAATACGGCCGGCCGTTCTGGGCTTCCCTCGCGTGGACGCGGCCGCGGATCGGGCTGGGCTGGATCGTGCTCGCAGGGGTCGGGGCGGTATTCGGCGTAGCGCTGCTCGGGCTCGCGATCCAAGTGCCGAACACGAGGAACGCGATCGTTGACCTGCTGAAGGACCGCACCTCGATCATCCTCATCGTGTTCTTCGGCGTGACGCTGGCGCCGCTATGCGAGGAATTGATTTTTCGAGGTTTCCTGCAACCGCTGCTGGTGCGCAGCATCGGAACAGTCCCGGGCATCCTCGCCGCCGCGCTGCCGTTTGGTTTGCTGCATTTCAAGCAGTATGGCGATTCGTGGAAGCATGTGGTGCTGATCTCGCTGGCCGGCGCGGCGTTCGGCTGGATGCGCCAGGCCAGCGGCTCTACGAAGGCGGCCACCATCATGCACGGGACGTACAATGCGCTCGAGTTCGTCGCTTTCCTGGCACAGACGAATCTTCCGCAGCACTAAACCGTGTTGTAGTCTGAAAGTACAGCCTCCACATGGTAGAAACAATCGAATGGACCCCAAGCGGTGTGGTCATGATCGACCAGACCCGTCTGCCGTTGCACGAAGAGTACGTGACCTGCCGGAATTATGAGGAGGTCGCGACGGCGATTCGCGATATGATCATTCGCGGCGCGCCCGCGATTGGCGTGGCGGCGGCGATGGGCGTCGCGATCGGCGTGCAGCATGCCGCCGAAGCGGACCTCGACGGGCAGGTGGAGGTGATCTGCGAAACGCTCGCCAAGACGCGGCCGACGGCGGTTAATCTTTTTTGGGCGATCGATCGCATGAAGCGCTTGTATGCGACGCTGCGCGGGCGGCCGCTCGATGAGATTCGCGCGCGGATGATCTCCGAGGCACAGATCGTACGCGAGGAAGACATCGCGATCAATCGGGCGATCGGACGCCACGGCGCGGCGCTGATTCCGGATCGCAAGACGGTGCTCACGCACTGCAACGCCGGAGCGCTGGCGACCGCGGGCTACGGCACGGCGCTGGGCGTGATTCGCGCCGCGATCGAGAGCGGCAAACAGATCGACGTCTTCGCGGACGAGACGCGTCCCTTCCTTCAGGGAGCCCGGCTGACCGTGTGGGAATTGCAGCAGGACCGGATTCCGACCACGCTGATCACGGACAACATGGCGGGCCACTTTATGAAGTCCGGACGCATCGGCTGCGTAGTGGTGGGCGCCGACCGGATTGCGGCCAATGGCGATGTGGCCAATAAAATCGGCACGTACTCGGTGGCGGTGCTCGCCAAGGAAAATGGCGTCCCGTTCTATGTGGCGGCGCCGATCTCGACACTTGACCTCACGCTGGCATCGGGAGAGCAGATCCCGATTGAGGAACGGTCCGCGGCGGAGGTCACCCAGGTATTCGGCCATGCGGTGGCGCCGGAAGGAACGGCGGTGAAAAATCCGGCCTTCGACGTTACGCCTTCCCGTTACGTGACCGGCATCATCACGGAAAACGGCGTGGCGCATGCGCCATATGAAGAATCTTTGAAGAAGCTGGTGAAATCGAAATGAAGAAAATTGCTCTACTCTTACTGTGCGCTTTGGCTCTCTCCGCGGCTGATCCGGTGCGCCGTGCTCCGGGTTTTTGCCTGATCGATACGACCGGGCAGTGGCAGGACCTGGCCGATTATCGGGGCAAGGTCGTGGTGCTCGAATTCATGCAGACTACCTGTCCGCACTGCGCAGCGCTTGTCCCGGTGCTGACCGGGCTGCGTCAGAAGTACGGCGATAAACTGGCGGTGCTTTCGGTCGCCCTATCGCCGGATACGCCGCAGGCCATGTCCCAGTTCGCGTCCGGCCACAAGCTCAGCTATCCGCTGATGCTCGATATGGGGCAGGTCGCAGTGTCGTACGTACGTGCGGGCTCCATCAACTTCCCCTCCGTCTATCTGATCGATGGCGCGGGAATGATTCGCGATCACTGGGAGTATACTCCGCTCACCGCCGCCATCTTCGAGGGCGGCGGGATCGGGAAGGCCGTGGACAAATTGATGGCGGGTGCGCCGGCCGGTCCGGTCAAAAAGTAGTCCCGCAGAGGCAGAGCGAAGCCCGAAGGGAAAGGCTACACTAGAAAACTATGATCGGGCTTTTCAAGAACCGTGCGCCTGCTCCGCAACCGTTGGGTCCGCTGGAGATCACCCTTATGGAGATCCTCTGGACACACGGCGAGGGCAATGTGCGCGACGTCATCGACCGCCTGGGAAGGCCCCTGGCTTACACCACTGTGATGACGACGCTCGACCGTCTCTACAAGAAGGGGCTGCTCGCGCGCCGCAAGTCTGAGCGCGCCTTCATCTATTCGGCCGCCTTGAGCCGCGAAGAATGGGAGCACAAACGCGCGGGCGATTTTGTAGCCGGTTTTCTTTCTCCGGAATTGCTGATCTCCTGCCTGGTGGACGCGGTGGGGCAGCACGACAAGACCCTGCTCGACGATCTGGAAAAGAAGATCAGGCTCAAACGAAAAGAGCTCGACTGGGAGGGAAAGTCATGATCGTCCCCTATTTCCTCCGGCTGATTTGCATGTGCCTCGCCGCATTTTTCGTAATTCACACCGCGGTAGGCCTGATGGTGGCTTGGATAGCGCCTGCCGCGGTAAGCGCCGCGCAGCGCATGCGGGCACGGCGCGGCGCCGAATTTTTGCTGGTGCTCCGGCTGTTGCCTCCGATGGCGGCGTTGATCCTGGTGGCGGCGATTTGCGTACCGAGCTACCTGCTGCTCGAGCAGGATGCCGGCGCGGAGGAAGTAGGATTGAATTGCCTGGGTGCGGCGGTGTTGGCAGCATCCCTGTGGTCGGTATCGATCGCCCGGAGCGTGCGGGCGACGATGCGTTCGCTGCGGCATGCGCGCGATTGGCAGCAAGGCGCCTCGCGATCGATTTTGCCCGGTGCGCGTCAACCGGTATGGATTGTGGATGGACCCGCGCCATTGTTGGCGTTGGCTGGCGTGTTGCGGCCACAAGTTGTGATCTCGCGCGTGGCGGCTGAAACATTGTCGACGGGCCAGTTGCGAGCGGCGCTGCGCCATGAAGAAGCGCATCGCGCCGCATACGACAATTTGAAGCGTCTGTTACTGCTGCTTTCTCCCGGACTGCTGCCTGGGTGGAATGGGTTCCAACTGTTGGAGCGCGGCTGGTTCCGCTTGACCGAATGGGCGGCGGATGATGACGCCGTCGGCGGTAAGCCGCGGCTCTCCCTCTCATTGGCGGCGGCCCTGGTGCGCATGGCGCGCATGGGAGTGATCAGGGTCCAGGAGCCGCTGGCATTTGCGTTCCTGGCTGATGGAAAGGACCTTTCCACCCGCGTGGATCGTCTATTGCAGCCGGCCGTCGCTGCGCCCGCATCGAGCCGCAGGCCACTGATCGTCGTAACGACCGTTTTGGCGGTGGTCGTAGCGGCGGCGACCTTCCAGCCCGCGACCCTGGCGTCCGCACACTGGCTGCTGGAGTATTTGATCCGTTAGTGCGTGCGCTCAGAGAATGACACGCTGATCGGCGTCGCGGCGGGTTACCTTTTCGCGATCAAGGAATTCGAGTAGCGGGATGGCGTACTTGCGCGAGATGCCGGTCCACTCCTTGAAAGCGGGGACGGCGAAGTGTTCGCCCCTGTGAGCGGCGAGAAGGCCTCGCAACCGGTCGATCGCGGAAACGTGAAAGACGAGGTCTTCGTTAACACGGACCAAACGTTTTTCGCGCAATAGGATCTGCAGTAGGGAGCGGGCACGCGCGGCCTCCACGCCGGATTTCGCCAGCACTTCGGGGAGCGCGGGCACGGCGAGTCCGGCCTCTTCGAAGGCGTGCTCGATTTTGCCGCGGGCCTGTTCTTCGTCTTCCTTAAGCACCAGTTTGTGACCGCGGGAACGCACGAGTTCGGCATCGGCGACGACTTCCTTCGCTTCCGTGAGGAGGGCGTCGAGCACGAACGGCGGCGCTCCGGCGCGCAACTCCTGGCGGGCGATTCCGGGCAGCAGGGGATGCGTTTGGTGAAACTCGCGGACGGTTTTCACGATGCGGTCGCGCGCCGCCTGCATCCATGCGCGATCCACGTACCACGCGCGGGGCTGGGCGATCCGTATGACAGGCGCCTTGGAGGCGGCGGCCGCAATGGCCGCCTCACTCATTCCGGTTCGCGCCACGAGATCTCCAATCTCCATGCCGAATTCGGACTCGCGTATCAGTAGTGCGATCCGTGCCGGGGCGTCCATACCGCCGAGCGTGTCGAGACGCGCTTTCACGTTGTCAACCTTTCGATAACGGCGGCCGGCGGTATCGATCACCACGCCGCCGCCGATGGTCACAACCGGCGAGAACATACGAATGATGAAACGGTCGCCGGGCAGGAGCAGGGCGGGATCACGTAGTTTCAGGCGCACGTAGGCAGAGGCACCCGGGCGCATGGCGGCGGAACCTTCGAGCATCCGCACTTCGGCTTCGATCTCCGCGGTTCCCGAATGGAAGTGAACGGGGGCGCGGTGTTTCAGAGGCTTGGCGGAGGGAAGCAGGGACAGGAGGCAATCGACCTGTTGGACGGCGCGGAAGCTTTCCGGGCTCGCTGAGCACATCGCCGCGTTTCAGCTCAGCGGGTTCGATATCGGCGAGGTTGAGGGCGGTGCGCTGGCCGGCGACGGCGCGATCGGCCTTGTTGCCGTGCACCTGCACGCCGCGCACGCGCAGGCGGCGTCCTTCGGGAAATAGCTCCACCTCCATCTCTTTCGCGATGGCGCCGGAGACGAGCGTGCCGGTGGCGACGGTGCCGAAACCTTTCACGGTGAAGACGCGATCCACCGGCAGTCGGAAGTATCCGGCGGCATTCTTCTCCGGGACTTCGACGGCGGCGCGCTGCAGCGTGCGGCGCAGATCTTCGAGGCCGGCGCCAGTGGTGGAACTCACCGGGACGATGGGCGCGCCTTCGAGAAACGATCCGGCAACCAGCTCTTCGACTTCCATCTGTACGAGGCCGAGGATGTCGCCATCGACGAGGTCGGACTTGGTGAGCACGATGATGCCGCGAGGAATACCGAGAAGACGGCAGATATCGAAGTGTTCGCGGGTCTGCGGCTTGATGGATTCATCGGCGGCGATGACGAAGAGCACGAGATCGATGCCGCCAACGCCGGCGAGCATGTTTTTGACGAAGCGCTCGTGGCCGGGAACGTCGACGAAACCGAGGCGGAGGGCGGGCGTGAGATCAAGGTGGGCGAAGCCAAGGTCGATGGTGATGCCGCGGCGCTTCTCTTCTTCGAGACGGTCGGCATCGATGCCGGTAAGGGCTTTGACGAGCGCCGTCTTGCCGTGATCGATATGGCCGGCTGTGCCGACGATGATGTGCTTCATTGGTAGAAGTTTAGCGTGGTACGTCATTCCAGCAGCGTGAGTTAGATTAGGAGAGTGCTTGCCTGGCTGCTGCTTGCCCTGGTTACGGGCTCGCTGGTTTACTGCGTTCTCACGATCATTGCCGCGATTCGTTATCGTGCGGTGCGGCCGCCCGAGCTGCGTGCGGCGATGCCGATCAGCGTGTTGAAGCCGCTGGCCGGCGTGGACGACGGGCTGGAAGAAAATCTACGCAGCTTTTTCGAGCAGGATTATGGGGATTTCGAGATTCTGTTCGCGGTGAGGAAGCAGGACGACCCAGCGATCGCGGTTGCGGAGCGGCTGCGCGCGCGGTATCCGGGCGTGGCATCGCAATTGATCATCACGGGTGAGCCGCCGTATGCGAATGCCAAGGTCTACAGCCTCGATTTGATGCTGGCGGCGGCGCGCCACGATCTATTGGTGATGTCGGATAGCGACATACGGGTGACGCGCGAGATGCTGACGACGATCGCGGCGGAGTTTCAAGATCGAGCGGCTCGGCCTGGCGACTTGCCCGTATCGCGCGGTACCGGGCCACAGCTTCTGGAACACGTTGGAGGCGATCGGGCTGAATACCGAATTCCTGGGCGGCGTGCTGGTGGCACGGATGCTGGACGGGATGAAGTTTGCGCTAGGTCCGACGATCGCGGCACGGCGCTCCACGCTCGCAGGAATCGGCGGATTCGACGCGGTGAAGGATTTTCTGGCCGAGGATTTCGTGATGGGCAAACTGGCGGCGGAGCGCGGCGACGGCGTGATTCTTTCGAGCTACGTGATCGAACACCGGATCGGCGCGCAGCCGCTCGCGGCGAACCTGCGGCACCGGCTGCGCTGGAACCGCAGCACGCGGCGCTCGCGTCCGGCGGGGTATGTGGGACAGCTCTTCACGAACCCGCTGCCGCTGGCGCTGATGCTGTTGGTGGCGCGGCCGGAGTGGTGGCCGGTGGCGGCGGCGGCGATTGCGCTGCGTGCCGCCGCGGGGTGGGCAACAGCGGGGCATGTGCTGCGCGACGCGCTAACGGGACGGCTGTTCCTGCTGGTTCCGTTACAGGATCTCTTGAGCTTCGCGATGTGGGTCGGGGGATTTTTTGGGAATACGATTCTGTGGCGCGGGCGGAAATATTATTTGCAGGCGGATGGAAGGTTCGAACTGGTGAGGTGAGGGAATCCCGGGGGCCGTCTCACCGGCGGTTACAATAGTCCACGATGAATCGTCTCGATGAACTACGTCGACGGCACGCCGCGGCAGAGCAGGGGGGAGGGCCGGAGCGCAAGGCACGGCAGCATAAGGAAGGGAAGCTCAGCGCGCGCGAGCGGATCGAACTGCTGCTTGACGAAGGCTCCTTCGAAGAGCTCGACAAACTGGTCACGCACCGGTGCCGGGATTTTGGGATGGAAGAGCAGATCATCCCAGGAGACGGCTTTGTCACCGGGTACGGGCGCGTGGAGGGCCGGCTGGTCTACGTGTTCGCGCAGGATTTCACGGTCTTCGGCGGCTCGCTTTCGGAGACCAACGCGCTCAAGATCTGCAAGGTGATGGACCTTGCGCTGAAGACCGGGGCGCCCGTGATCGGGCTCAACGATTCGGGCGGCGCGCGGATTCAGGAAGGCGTAGTCTCGCTGGCCGGGTACGCCGACATCTTCCTGCGCAATACGCTGGCGAGCGGAGTGGTACCGCAGATCTCGGCGATCATGGGGCCGTGCGCGGGCGGCGCGGTATATTCGCCGGCGATCACGGATTTCGTTTTCATGGTGGATCACACCAGCTATATGTTCGTCACCGGGCCCGACGTGATCAAGACCGTTACGCACGAGGACGTCAGCAAGGAAACGTTGGGCGGCTCGATGACGCACAACTCGGTGAGCGGGGTTGGCCACTTCATCGCGGCGGACGACGCAGAGTGCTGCCGGATGATCCGCGAGCTGCTGACGTATCTGCCGCAGAACAATCGGGAGGACGCGCCGCGGCGCGCGAGCAACGACCCGATCGACCGGATGGACGCCGCGCTGGACGGTATCGTGCCGGCGGAATCCAACCTGCCGTACGATATCAAGGATGTGATTCACCGGGTGGTGGACGATGGCGAGTTCTTCGAGGTGCACGAGCATTTCGCAAAGAACATCGTGGTCGGGTTCGCGCACATGGACGGGCGATCGATCGGAATCGTGGGCAATCAGCCGGCATTTCTGGCGGGATGCCTGGATATCAACTCCTCGGTAAAGGGCGCGCGCTTCGTGCGTTTTTGCGACGCGTTCAATATTCCGATTTTGACGTTTGAGGACGTACCGGGCTTCCTGCCGGGGACGGCACAGGAGTTCGGCGGCATCATCCGCCACGGCGCGAAGCTATTGTACGCGTACGCGGAGGCGACGGTTCCGAAGATCACGGTGATCACGCGCAAGGCCTACGGGGGCGCATATTGCGTAATGGGTTCGAAGCACATTCGCACCGATATCAACCTGGCATGGCCCACGGCGGAGATCGCGGTGATGGGGCCGGAGGGCGCGGTGAACATCGTATACCGGCGCGAACTGGCGGCCGCGCAGGACGAGGCCGCAGTGCGCAAGCAGAAGACGGAGGAGTTCCGCGAGCGGTTTGCAAATCCGTTCGTCGCGGCGGAACGCGGGTACGTGGATGATGTGATCGAGCCGCGGGAAACGCGGCCGCGTGTGATTCGCGCGCTGCGCATGCTGGAGAACAAAGTAGACACGATGCCGCGCAAGAAGCATGGCAATATACCTCTATGAAATCGATCGCCTGTTTGCTCATGCTGGCCGCGACAGCCGGCGCGCAGGATCGCTATCCGGTGGACTGGCAAAAGCTGGAGCCGGAGATTCTCAGAAATTTCACAACGCTGCTGAAGATCGATACCAGTAATCCGCCGGGCAATGAGACGGCGGCCGCCAACGCAATCAAAGGGGTGTTGGAGCGGGAGGGCATTGCGTGCAAGCTCTTTGCGCTGGACCCGGCGCGGGCCAACCTGGTGGCGCGCGTGAAGGGCACGGGGGCGAAGAAGCCCATCCTGCTGATGGGGCACACGGATGTGGTGGGGGTGCAGCGCGAGAAGTGGAGCTTCGACCCGTTCGCCGCGATCAATAAGAACGGCGTGATCTACGCCCGCGGCTCGCGCGACGATAAGCCCCACCTAGTGGCGGGCATGATGATCCTGCTGCTGCTGAAGCGCATGAACGTGAAGCTGGATCGCGATGTGATCTTCCTGGCAGAGGCAGGGGAGGAGGGGACCAGTACTTTTGGAATCGACTACATGGTCAAGGAGCATTGGCCGGAGATCGAGGCGGAGTTCGCAATTGCGGAGGGCGGTTCGATTGTGGAGCAAGGAGGTAAACCGCACCACGTGTTGATCAGCACGACCGAAAAATCGCCGCAGCGCATGCGGCTGGTCGCGCACGGTCCAGCGGGACACGCTTCGCGGCCCGAGATGGCGAACGCCGTGATCCATCTGGCGGAGGCTGTGGCGCGCGCAGGAAACTGGCAGACTCCGATGCGGCTGAACGAGACGACGCGTGCATATTTCGAGCGGCTGGCGGCGATTTCCGCACCGGAACTGGCGGCGCGCTATCGTGACATCCTGAACCCGGCGCGCGCGGCGGAGGCAGACCGGTATTTCCGGAAGAACGAGGCGGGACACTACTCGATTTTGCGTACTTCCGTGGTGCCGACGATCATCAACATCGGTTTCCGCTCGAACGTAATTCCGTCCGAGGGCGAGGCAATGTTGGATGTGCGGGCGCTACCCGATGAGGACATGCCGAAGTTCGTGGCAGCGCTGCGGGGCGTGATTAACGATCCGGCGATCGACCTGATTCCGCCAAAGACCAACGCGCGTCCGGTGGCGCCGCCTTCACGGATCGACACGGAAATATTTAAGGTCTTCGAGGCGGTGGGGCAGCGGATGTTTCACGTGCCGACGCTGCCGAGCATGATGACGGGGGCGACGGACAATGCGCAACTGCGCGCGAAGGGCGTGCAGGCATACGGTACGGGGCCGGTTGTGACGCCGGAGGAAGGCGCGCTGGGCGGCGCTCATACGGACGATGAGAATATTCCTGTGCGCGCGCTGATGGTGATGATGGAATATATGTGGAATTCGGTGATTGGCGTAGCGGGGGCGAAGTGAGGAAAGTGCGCGGCGTCGGGGAATCTGGTGGAGGCTGCCAAATCCCCCGACGGGAGGAAGGAAAAGCTAGCGTTTGAGCGATGCCATATCGATCACGAAGCGGTATTTGACGTCGTTCTTGAGCAAGCGGGAATAGGCCTCGTTGACTTGTTGGATGCCGATCATTTCGATTTCGCTGACGATGTTGTGTTCGGCGCAGAAATCGAGCATCTCCTGGGTTTCGGCGATGCCGCCGATGCCGGAACCGGCGAAGGAACGCCGTCCCAAGAGCAGGTTAAAGACGGCCACCGGAAGCGGCTTTTCGGGAGCGCCAACCAGGGTCAGTGTGCCATCGAGTTTGAGCAGGCTGATATAGGCGTTGATGTCGTGATCGGCGGAGACGGCGTCGAGGATGAAGTGGAAGCTGCTGGCATGCTTCTGCATCTCATTGGCGTTTTTCGAGATGACGACTTCATCGGCGCCGAGGCGGAGCGCGTCGTCCGTCTTACCGGGTGAAGTGGTGAACAGGACGACATGGGCTCCGAAGGCATGAGCGAATTTAACGCCCATGTGACCGAGACCTCCAAGGCCGACGATGCCGACCTTTTGGCCGGGCCCGACATTCCAATGCCGCATCGGCGAATAGGTGGTGATGCCGGCGCACAAAAGCGGAGCGGTGGCGGCGAGGTTGGCCTTCTCCGACACTCTGAGTACATAAGCCTGATCGACCACGATGCTTTCGGAGTAGCCTCCGAAGGTCATGCCTCCGAGATGTTTGTCGATGCCGTTGTAGGTGAAGATAGGGAATTTCTCGCAGTACTGTTCGAGACCGCGGCGGCAACTGGCACATACGCGGCAGGAATCCACCATACAGCCGACTGCGGCGAGATCGCCTTCCTTGAATTTGGTTACGCCGCGGCCCGTCTTGACGACGCGTCCGACGATCTCGTGCCCAGGGACGACGGGGTAGACGGAATTGTGCCATTCGTTACGGGCCTGATGCAGATCGGAGTGGCAGACGCCGCAATAGAGAATATCGATGACGACGTCATCGGCCAGCGGCTCGCGGCGTTGAATCGAGAAGGGCGCGAGCGAAGACTCGGGGCTTTCCGCGGCCCAGGCTTTGGCGGTTCTCGAGGCTTTGGAGGAATCCAATAGAGTATCGGTGCTTGCGGACATTAATCAATTTCTCCCATTTCTATGAGACCGCGAATCGGGATGGCGCTCAAGTGCGAAAGCTACAAATGGCTTGCCTAAATCTACAGTTCGTGCGACGACTGTGTTAAAAAATGCCCACGCAATGCTACATTTCTGTTCATGGACCTTCGAGAATCGAACCAGCAAATGACGGCTCTGCTGAGCAGGCTGGCGACGCGGGAGGGGGTTCACCCGACGCGAGTCGATGGGGTGAATCTGATGCGCGCGAGCAAGCCAATTCCACGGATGCCAGTTCTGTATGAGCCGGGCATCGTGATTGTCGGGCAGGGTAGAAAGCGCGGATATCTGGGCGAGCAGGTGTACACCTACGATGCGCACAATTACCTGGTGCTCTCCGTACCGCTGCCGTTCGAGTGCGAGACGGAGGCCAGCCCGGGACGACCGATGCTCGCGGTATCGGTCCGGGTGGATCTCGCAATGTTGGCGGAGTTGTTGATGAAGATGGACGGGGCATACCGTCTCACCACAGCTTCCGGATGGGCCGGCGATACCGCAGGGAATTTATTCGACGAAATTAGACAGCAGCTTGAGCGAGACGACGGTGCGCTTGCTGGAGTGCCTCGGCGATCCGATGGAGGCGCAGATACTGGGGCCGCAAATCGTCCGGGAACTTACCTACCGCGTGCTGCGCGGGCAGCAAGGCGGAGCGCTTCGCGCGGCGGCGGCGCTGCACAGCCGCTTTGGCCAGGTAAGCAGGGCGCTTCAGCGCATCCATGCGGACTACGCGAGTGACTTGAACGTGGAAGAGCTGGCGGAGACGGCGGCGATGAGTCCATCGGCATTTCATCAGAACTTCAAGGCGGTCACGTCGACATCGCCGCTGCAGTATTTGAAGACGACGCGGCTGCATAAGGCGCGGATGCTGATGGTATATGAAGGGCTGAGGGCAGGGGTCGCGGCGGAGAGGGTCGGGTATGAAAGCTCGTCGCAGTTCAGCAGAGAGTTTAAGCGGCTGTTCGGGGCGAGCCCGGTGGAGGCGGCGGAAGGTGTTCGGCGGATGCTCGGCGTGGAGTGAAGTGTAGGGAATTGCGAATCGGGAATGTCAAGGAAGTCGGGCTTTGCTGCCCCGAGGGCATTTACATACTCGGCTTACCAACGCGGAACAAATCACTCAAAAAGGTCGTATTATCAGATTATGAACATCGGTCTTCCCGAGCTCATTGTGGCCGCAGTCGCCATAGTACTTGCCTTTTTCGGGTGGTTGATCTTCCGCCCTACGGAGAGGTAAATCAAGTAGCTAAGTCCCCCACGAGGCTAGGCGGGATGCCGCTTGTGCCAATCGGTATGGGACTGGAAGTCGCGGCCCACAGCGAGCAGGGTGTTCTCGGAGAACGGGACGCCGACGAGTTGCAGGGCGACGGGCATATTGTCTGCGAAGCCGCAAGGAAGGACAAGGGCAGGCAGACCGGCGAGATTGCCCATTTGGATAATGGAGCGAAAGCCGGGATCCTTGGGCGGCGCTCCGGAGGCTGCGCCATCGAGAGGTTGATCGACTTTGGGCGCGATGCCGGAACGGGCGGGCGCGATCAGGATATCGACGGCGCCGAAGAGTTTGGAGACTTCTTCCTGAATGAGGCGGCGCATGCGCATCGCCTTGAGATAATCCTTCGCGGGAAGTTCGAGGCTGGCTTTGAGGCCGGCGATTTGCGGTTTGTCGGCGAGTTCATCGACTTTGCCGCTGGTAATCAAGGGTTCGAAGATGGAGCCCATTTCGCCGTTGAGGATGGTGGAGAGGGCGGCGCCGTAGGGGAAATTGGGCAGCTTGGTTTCGACCAGTTGGATGCCGGCGGCCTTCAGTACGGCGAGGGCGGCGTTGAATGCGGGGCGCGCGGCGGGTTCGGCCCATTCGGCGAAATCGGCGTTGGCATAGCCGACTTTGAGTTCCTTCAGCGGGCGCGTGTACTGCGGGGTGTAATAAAAACTCTTGCCCGCGGAGCCCGGGTCGCGGGAATCCTTACCGGCGATGGCTTGTAGAATGACGCCGCAATCTTCCGCGGTGTGGGCGAAGGGGCCGAGTTTGTCGAGCGTCCAGGAGAGCGCCATGGCGCCATAGCGGCTGACCAGCCCGTAAGTGGGGCGAAGCGCGGTTACGCCGCAGAAGGCGGCCGGGGTGACGATGGAACCGGAAGTCTCCGAGCCGATCGCGTAGGGGACCAGGCCGGCGGCGACCGCGGCCGCCGAGCCGCTGGAAGATCCGCCGGACCAACGGGTGCGGTCCCAGGGATTCAAGCCAGGTCCGGTCAGGGACGCGGAAGGAAAGCGGTAGCCTCCGCCGCCGGCGAGTTCGACCATGGAGAGCTTACCCGTGAGAATGCCGCCCAGGGAGGCGAGTTTGTCGATCACGGCGGCGTTGTAATCGAAGACTTGTGCGGCGTACGGCTTGGCGCCCCAGGTGGTGGGCTGTCCGGCGTAGGCGAGCAGATCTTTCACGCCGTATGGAATGCCTTGCAGTGGACCGCGAAAACGGTCGCGCTTGAGTTCCTTATCGACGTCCTTCGCCTGGCGCAGCGCTTCCTGGTGCAAGGACAGCGCGAGGGCGTTATAGCGCGGCCCGAGTTGCTGGAGACGTTCTGAGAATGCGCGCGTGAGGTCTTCGGCGGTGAAGACCTTACCTTTGAGCTGCGCGCTGAGTTCCGGGATGGTCGCGAAGAAGACGTCAGTGGGAATGGCGGCCATGGGTGTTCCTCAGGCCTTGAATTGGAAGGCGGGTTCAGTGGCCATGGGGATCGCGGGAGTAGCGAGGGCGGCGGCGTTGGCCAGCATGCGGTCGCGCGCGGTCTTGGGCAGATCTTCTGCTGGCGCGGATTGCGGCGGCTGGGCGGCGGCCACAGCGGCGGATGCGAGCACGGTAGCCAGTTTGCGGCGGGTCAACTTCATCTTCACCTCTCTATCATCCGCCAGCGCGGGAGGTCCCGCGCTACTTGGGCGATGGGACCTGACCGCCGCCGGTTAAAGCTTCCAGGGCGGCCTTTTGCATGACGGCGCGCGGCGCCGTTTCGCCGGTCCAGATTTCGAACTGCCGCACCGCCTGCTCGATGAACATTTCCAACCCGGGAACCACGGTCTTGCCTTGCTCTTTGGCGTGCTGGACGAGCTTGGTTTCGAGCGGATTGTAGACCATGTCGAAGACGATATCGGCAGGGATTTTATCCTCGAAGAAGCACTCATTGACGTGCGGAAACATACCGAGCGGCGTGGCGTGGACGACGGCGTCGAAATGCCGGGACGCCAGCTGTTCGCGGAGCAGGGCTTCGGCGCCGCAGATCTTGCTTAGGGCACGCACTCTGTCGGGATTGCGCCCGACGAGGGAGATTTTCGCCCCGGCGTCGGATAGGGCGCAGGCCGCGCTACGCGCCGCGCCGCCATTGCCGACGATGAGGACGCTGGCTTTGGAAATCTTGAGCAGGCGCCCGAGGGGACCGGTGACACCGGCGGCATCGGTATTGGTGCCGCGCCACTTGCCGGCCTTGCGCCAAACGGTATTGACGGCGCCGATGCGGCGTGCCAGCGGGTCCACGATATCCAGATAGCGAATGATCTTCTGCTTATGCGGAATGGTGACGCTGAAGCCGGAGAGCGGAAGCTTGGCGGCGAGCGAGAAAAAATCGCGCAGGCAGGCAGGCGCTACAAGGAACGGCAGATATACGGCATCCACACGGCGCGATTGGAAGGCGCGATTGTGTACAGCGGGCGAGATGGAGTGGCGGATCGGGTCGGCGATCACACCGTAGATCTTGGCGGATTTACCGAGTTTTTCGACACGGTAAAGGTGGCGCAGATAGCGCGCGCTCACCTGGCCGGCGGCTGTGCCTTCGGCATAGATGGGGGCGGCGTAGGTGAACACCCCACCGAAGACGGGAGAGAGCACGCGGGTGGGAAAGCCGAGTTCGCCCATGGCGAGGACGATCACGCGCTGCTTGGTGAGCGCCTTGGCGACGGCGAGGACGCGCACATTGTCGCTAGGTTTGCGCGCGGTGCTGACAATCTTGTAGGCATCGGCCTGCACCTTCATGACGCGGTTGACGACCGTGTCCATGGGCGGAGTGGCTTCGAAGTTGTGATAGGAGACGATGACCTGAGTGCGTCCGCGGAAGTGATTCAAGCGGTCTTGCGCGATCTCGGCGGTCTCGATTTCGACATCGATGGCGTGAGCGCCGGCGCGCACCGCCAGATCCAGCACGGCAAGCTGCTCTTCAATGCTGCCATTGAACTTGCCATGGTTCTGGTGGCGACGGCACGTGGCCAACAGGATGCATTCGGGGAACTCTTCCAGAAACTTGCCGATCGCTTCAGCGCCCTTGCAAGGGTTACCGAGGTAATCGAGGCGGAATTCGAGGAAAACCTCTCCGGCCTCGGCTTCACGGCGGGCGTGGTCAAGAAGAGTCGGAACGTCTGGCAGGCCCAACGCGATGCATATGCGGGGGAGCGATCTGGTCTGCGCCATTGGAGCGATAAGAAAATACAGAATAGCACGGCTCCGCAGGGTATCTTCCCGGGTGGGGTGCTACCTATCCGAACGCTTGAGGGGTTGAAGCGGCGGCCGGCCGGAAGCATCGCCTGGTCCCCATTTGGTAAACTTCATAGCGTACGATGAAGCTTTCCATTTTGATGCCGGTCTACAACGAGCGTACGGTTGTAGAGCGCTGCATCTCGCTCGTGCTCACCGCGCCACTTCCCGAAAATATGGAGCGCGAACTCGTGATTGTGGACGATTGCTCCACAGACGGGACGTTCGCGATTCTGCAGCGGCTGGCGACGGCATTTCCTCAAATCCGGCTGTTCCAACACCCGGGGAATCGCGGCAAGGGGGCGGCGGTGCGGACCGCCATCCAACAGGCCACGGGTGATTTCTCGCTGATTCAGGACGCCGACCTGGAATACGACCCCAGCGAATATCCGCGGCTGCTGCGTCCCTTGCTGGACGGGCACGCGGATGCGGTTTTCGGTTCGCGATACCTGGCGGGAGACCAATCCCGCGTGCTGCCGTTCTGGCACTCGATGATCAACAAGTGCCTCACGCTGGTTTCCAACATGTTCTGCAATCTGAACCTCACGGACATGGAGACCTGCTACAAGGTATTCCGGACGGACCTGTTGAAGAGCCTGCCGATTCGCTCCGACCGCTTCGGCTTCGAGCCGGAGATCGTGATGAAGAGCGCCAAGCGTAAATTCCGCATCTACGAAGTGCCCATCAGTTACCACGGGCGGACGTACGAAGAAGGCAAGAAGATCGGTTGGAAGGACGGCATCAAGGCCTTCGCGGTGATTTTCAAGTTCTGGTTGATTGACGATCTTGTATGCCGCTCCGTATGGCCGCGGGGTGCTCAATAACCTCACCGGAACACCGCAATACCTAAGCTGGCTGGCGCTGAAACTGCGGCCGCATGTGGGCGATGAGGTGTTGGAAGTCGGCGCGGGGATCGGCAACCTCACCGGGCGCCTGATGTCGCGGCGTGTGCTGTATATGGCCGCCGAGAGAGACCCGCTGCATTTGCACGCCCTGCGCAATCGATTCCTGCGGACGCCGAACGTGGTGGTGCAGCGCATCGACCCGGAAGTGCCGGGCGATTTCGCGGAACTGGAAAACTGCTTCGATACCGTGCTCTGCCTGAACCTGCTCGAGCACCTGGAAGACCCGGGAGCGGTGCTGGATTCGCTTTCCGGAGCGCTGCGTCCGGGCGGCGCGATTATGGTGCTGGTGCCGAACGTTCCGGGCGTGTACGGGACGCTGGACCGCAGCCTTGGCCACAAGCGGCGATACAGCCGCGAGTCGATACGCGAACTGCTCGAAGCGCACGGGTTGATCGTGGAATCAGTGGAGAGCCTCAATAAGATCGCGCTGGTTCCCTGGTGGGCATACGGCAAACTGTTTCACGCGGGCAACATCACTAAGCTGGTGCTGAAGATCTTCGATAAATCGGTGTGGTTCTGGCGCCGGCTGGATGTGATGATCCCCTGGCCCGGGCTCTCACTGGTGGCGGTGGCGCGCAAGCCCGCCGCGCATCAGGGCGGGGTATCCGCAGGACGCCGCCACGAGACGGCGAAAAACGCCAACTGACGCGGTCTGAGCCGGGGCATGAGGCGCGCCGTATTCTTCGACCGCGACGGAACCCTGATGGAAGACGTGCACTACTGTGCCGACCCCGCGTTGGTTAGGGTTTTTCCGGGTGTTGCGGCAGCGCTGCAACGGCTGAAGGGCGCGGGTATCGGCGTCTTTCTGATCACCAACCAGAGCGGGATCGGGCGGGGACGGATCACGGAACAGCAGTACGCCGCCGTTCATGAAGAGTTTCTGCGGCAGGTCGGAAAAGACTCGATTGATGCTGCCTATTACTGTCCCGATGCACCGGGGGTGGCGTCGAGTTGCCGCAAGCCGGAGCCAGGGATGGTGCTTCGGGCCGCCGCGGAGCACGGTATCGACCTGAAGGCGTCGTACTTCGTGGGAGACAAGGCGGGGGACATCGAATGCGGGCGTCGCGCGGGTACGCGGACCATCCTGGTGCTCACGGGGTATGGGTCCGGCGAGGAGTGCGACGCCGATTTCGTTTGTGGAGATGCAGTGGCGGCGGTCGACGCGATTCTGACGGTGGATTCAAGCAATCTCTAGGTAATTCGGACCCATTCTGGCGGCGGGATGGTGCGCTCGGTGAGATCGATCTTCCACAGAACGCCCTCTGGGGTCGTGGTCGACGGCTCGAAGCCATGTTCGCGATAGAATTCCTGGGCGGGAGCGTTCTTTTTTGTCGGCAGAAACCATCCCTGAAGCAGTTTGGCGCCGCGCTGGCGGGCATCGGCAGCGAGACGAGCGAGGAGCGCGGTTTCCACGGTCCGGCCAATCACGCGGCAGCTCATCAGGAACGTATCGATCTCGCAGACTTCGCCTTCGGTCCTGGCGATCGCTACGCCGACCAGTCCGTTATCGGCATAGCGGTCGGTGACGCGCAGGCTCCAGACGCGCCATTCCGGGGAGGATAGCATCTGCTCGACCTGCTGTTCGGTATAGCGGCGGGTAGTCAGGTTGAACTGGTTGGTCTTCTGGGTAAGCTGGGCGACGCGCGCCAGGGTCTGTCCATTCACCGGGGTGATTTCGGCCACCTGCTCGAGGGAACGGTAGAAATCCTCTTTGGAAGAAACGCTCTGTTCCAGCTCGGCGCGCTCGCGCTGGGCGGCATAAAACTCGCCCCGCTGGCGGTCTTCGGCGCTCAGGGTGAGGCGCTCAAACCAGGGACAGGCGCGCACCGCGCGAGCATAGTGGATGGGGTCTGGCGGCAGCTCGATCACGATCGCTTCGGGCGCCTGCTCTCGGATATGCTGGCGTTCCACGGGATTGTCGTCGAGAAAGGCGATGGTATCAAGTCCGATATTCAGTTCCGCAGCGATCTCTCGGAGGTTCTGGGATTTCTCATTCCAATTGATACGCATGGCGGCGAAATCGCGCGCCTTGAGCAGCATGCCCGGATGTCCGTCGATGGCTTCGAGCGCATCTGCAGGATTGTTTTTGCTGCAAACCGCGAGCAGAATACCGCGGCGCGCCAGATCGAGCAGGGTACGCTGCAATTCCTGATGGGCGGCGCCCGGATACTCCTGGCCGAGACGGATGCCATTCATGCCGTCCTCGCCAATCACGCCGCCCCAAAGGGTATTGTCGAGATCCACCGCTACGCATTTCGCTAGTTTTCCGGTAAGCGGGTGGAGGAAGCGCATCCACTCGGCGGCGAGGTGGGGAAGGTTGGCGGATGCCAGGGGAAGGCGCACGGTCAGCCATTTGCGCTCATCACCCCAGTTTTGGCGGCCGTGACGCGCGACGAGCGCGTCGTAATCCAGAACGTAGACGCCGCGATGCCGGCTGGCGAGAGCGCGCAGGCCGGCATTGATGGCGCGGACTGCATCGCCCGGGTTTTCGGGCTGCTGGCCATCCAGAATCCCGGCCGCGGGTTCGGGGATTTCGAGGGAGTGCACGATCAACGCAGCGGCGCTGAAACGGCGAAAGGCGGCGATCCAATCGGCGAATCGGGCCAGGACGCCCTCACCGGCGACGCTTCCGTGCCAGAGATCAGGCGCGATGTCGCGGGTCAATACCGCGAGCACGACGGCGTCGGGACGAAAGCGATAGAGTGCGCTCTCGGGATCCAGAATTTCCTGGGGATAGGCGTTGAATTCGCCTGCTTGAGTCTCTAGCGCAATGCCGCTGGTATAGGCCATTGCCCGCAAGACGGGAATCGCGGGTTCCACCGTAAACGAGCGGAGGATGGCACAGCGGAACGGCGTCAATTGCAGGCGATCTCGAAGCTGGTCGAATCGCGAGGCGACGAAACCCGCGAGCGCAGTGCCGGGTTCCCGGGCCCACACGGCCTTCAATTTTTTTTCGGCTTCGTTCGCGTCGCCACGGGCGATTGCGTGTTCAATCTCCTTACGGATGTCCCCGGTCTCCATCAAATCTGATTATGCCAAGTTTGGGTCGCCGGCCGCGGCTCGATAGTTAACATTGGATATCAGGCAATCCGTCTTTTTGGAACATAGTTATGACGGCGGCGCGATTTTATAATGAGCTCTTAAACCCGAATGGTCGGCAAAGAAATATTCCCACAGTTTCCGCAACAGCAGGTTTCCAGGAAGCGAGCCTAACGGATGTTCTCCAGGCTTAGAGTTTCCGATTGGCTCGCAAGCTTTTCCCTCGCCAACTTGATTTTCCTCCGTTGCTGGGCGGAATTGCTGAGCCCCGAAGGAACGCGCATTTACTGGTCGAGGGGCACTTCGAGCCCGGCGCATTACGTCTCGCTGGTAGTCGATGTGTTGATTCTTGGCACGTTCTTCTACGTCCTAATGGGCGCGATTCGCAAGAAGAAACCAGCGGCCACGCGAGTCATGCTGGGCTCCGGCTTGTTGATTCTGGGAGCGCTGGTGAATTCCCTGCGCACCATGATCAGCAACCCAGGAGCCTCGATGTTCCTGCGATTTGTGGAGCAGCGCGCCCCGGTTATCGGCGTGGTGATTGCTATCGCACTGGTGAGCGCGCTGATATTCGGCGGGACCCGCGCGTTGCGCCCGGTCTACAAGCTGCTGATCCTGACGTCCCCGTTCCTGCTCTTCACATTCGGACAGTCGGTGTGCCGGATCTTCACGTACCGTAGAGGCGCGATCCACGACGGGCCGATGGCACGGCGCCTGCCCCCGAAACCGCCGGGTGCGCCGCGCGTGATCTGGGTGATATTCGATGAATGGGATGCGGATCTCACCTTCGCCGACAGGCCGTCTCGTCTTCACCTGCCTGAGATTGACCGGCTGCGCGCCAGTAGTTTTACAGCGGACGAAGTTATCCGGCCAAACATGTTTACCGACTGGTCGATGCCCGCGCTCACGACTGGGATCGCGGTGGATTACGTCCATCCGAGCGGCCCGGACGAACTGATGATGTATCCGCGCGGAGGCGGCGGCCCGGTGCGGTGGAGCGAGCAGGATTCGGTCTTCCGGGAGGCTCGCAACATGGGATTCAACACGGCGGTGGTGGCATGGGCCATACCGTATTGCCGGGTTATCAAGAACGATCTTTCGGACTGTTGGTGGTGGAGCGGCAGCAATCAAGCCAATAGCGTCGGACGCACGGTGCCGGAGATGGTGGTCAACCAGCCACGCAGCCTCTTTGAAAACATTTATCGGTCTCCCTTCGGGCTGTCGCTTTCCGCCCAGCGCCATATCCGGATATCGGACCAGGTGGTGGCCAAGTCCCTTGAAGTCGCGCGGAATCCCCAAATCGGGCTCGCCCTGCTCCATATGCCGGTCCCGCACCCACCGTATTTTTACAGTGCAGCGAGGGGGAAGAACGACCTTGGGGGCGCTCCGCTTACGGGGTTGCTGGAGCAACGGCAGGCGGGGTACATCGACGCTCTGGCGCTTACCGACCGGGTGATCGGGATGTTGCGGCGTGCCATGGAAGAGGCCGGGGTCTGGGAGACCACGACCGTAATCTTCTCGGCGGACCATCCCTTCCGCCATCGTGAGACGCTGGATGGACATCCGGTTTCGCGGCGCGTCCCGTTCCTGGTAAAGCTGGCAGGGCCGGAACAGCAATCGCACTACGAGGCTCCCTTTAGCGCTTTGGTGACCCGGCGGCTGATTTTGGATATCCTTAGCGGAAAAGTTTCGCGCCCCCCGGAGATGAGTGCGTGGATAGACGAACATCGCGGCGATTTTGTACTGCAATGAACGTCATCCGGGCGATGAAAAGACAAGCAGGCGATAATAGATCGAAGTTCCGGCGGATTGACTAACTTGACCATCGTCGACGCAAACAGACGCTCAGTATGGAATGAAAGGCCGTGACCGCGATATTCCTGCTCTGCGTGGCGTTTTGCGCCTATACTTTGGCGGGCTATCCGCTCCTGCTCGGATTGATGGCGCGATTCCGTCCGCGTCCGGTGCGTAAAGCGCCGTGGCAAGCCGCAGTCTCGATAATTCTGCCAGTTTCCAATGGGGAACGTTGGATGGCGGCAAAGCTGGAGTGCATTCGAGAACTGGATTATCCGGCGGAGCTGATGGAAGTCCTGGTGGTATCCGATGGCTCCACGGATGGCACTGAGACGGTGGTTCGGGAGTTCATGGCCCGTGAATTCGCGGCGGGGGAGTGCCCGAGGATCAGGTTCCTGGCTGTGCCCAAGGGCGGGAAGGCCTCGGCGCTGAACGCGGCCCTGGCGCAGGCGACTGGCGAGATCCTCTTCTTCACGGACGTGCGTCAGGAACTTCACCGGAGTTGCCTGGCAAACCTGGTGGACTGCTTCGCAGACCCGGCGGTGGGTGTCGCCAGCGGGGAGTTGGTGATCCGTCAGGGCGCTGGTTTGGAAGAAGAGAGCGTGGGCCTCTACTGGAAGTACGAAAAGTGGATGCGCAAACAGCTGAGCCGCCTGGATTCCGTAATGGGCGCGACGGGCTGCATCTACGCCATGCGGAGGCAACTGGCCAGCCCGCTGCCTCCGGGCACCCTCAACGACGACATGTACCTTCCGCTGGGCGCATTTTTCCAGGGCTACCGCGTGATCTTTGACGAGTCGGCGCTGGCTTACGATTATCCGACATTGTTGGGCAGCGAGTTTCAGCGCAAGGTGCGTACGCTGGCCGGAGTCTACCAGGTGGTGGGTCAATATCCGGCTCTGCTGGGCCCGGGAAATCGCATGTGGGTCCATTTCTTCTCCCACAAGCTGGCGCGCCTGCTGATGCCGTGGGCGATGATTATTGGCGGTCTGGCTTGCCTTGGACTGCCTTCGCCGTGGAACATGTGGGTGGCTGGCGCGCGAGGTTGTCGCACTGGCAATGGCGTTGGTAGACCGGCAGTTGCCGGACAGCCTGGTCTTCAAGCGGGTGACGTCCGCGGTTCGAGCATTCCTGGTGCTGATGGCGGCCTCGCTTTGCGCGGTATCGATTCTTTTCGTGCCCGCGCGGATGTTGTGGAAGGAGACCCGGGTCAGCGCAGACCGGCAGCCGGTCGGGTAGACGTTATTTTTCGGCCTCGTGTGGATATTTTGACGTAACCCCTGTTTCCATTAGCAACTTGACAGGCCAGAAAGGGACGCGTAAGACTTTCAAGTGGGCTGGGGATTCGACCGTCCGGGAAGTATGAAGGAGCACTACTTTGAAATTAGTTAAAGCGGCGGCCTGCCTCGCATGGGTGAGCCCGATATTTGCACAATACGGGGGACCGGCGATCCTGGTCCGGGGCCAGGCGCCTTCGGCGATGACTTCGGCCCAAATCGATTTTCAGCCCGTGGCAACCGTGGGAATGGCTTACAGTTCGGGACTTGGCGGAGTATCGGTGGATTCGTTGGGAAGGCCTACCAGCGACGACAGCTGGGGAGTTTTTGTGAATGCGGGCATCAGCGGCACTCATGCGTGGAAGCACACGCGGCTGGGGTTGGACTACCATATCAACGCACAACACAACTTCCAAGCATCGTTTTTTGACGGCATTACCCAGTCATTCTCGATGGGGCTGACTCATGCCATGACACGCCACTCGGTGCTCACGTTCAATACCGCGGCAGGCATGTCTTCGCAGAACAATGCTGGCGTAACGCTCATTTCCACGATACCCTTCGACCCCTCGACCCTCTACCGGCCGACCAACGATTTCTACGATAACCGCACCATCTTCGTGAGCACACAGGTCGGAATCGCCTATCAAAAATCCATGCGGCTTTCGTTCAGCGCAAGCGGGACTGGATTTCTGACGCGCCGCCGCTCCACCGCGCTATACGGCGTGGGAGGCGGCGGGGCCCGCGGCGACCTGCAATACCGGTTGACGCGGCGCTCTTCGATTGGAGCGGGCTACAGCTACGCGCACTTCGCCTTCAACGGGATCTTCAGCAGCACCGACGTCCACAGCGCAGTGGGCACCTATTCGGTTACCCTGACACGCTCCACCGAGTTCTCGGGCTACGGAGGCGTCGCCCGGTATGAAACAAAATTCGTGCAAACGGTGGCCGTGGATCCGGCAATTGCAGCGCTGATTGGCGTGAATAGCGCGCGATTGGTGGCGTACAACAAGAATCTCACGTCCACGTACGGAGTCAGGCTCTCGCGCGTGGTCCGGAGAGGTACTGCATTCTTTTCGGCGGGCCGCGGCGTTACCCCCGGAAACGGCCTCTTCCTGACTTCGACCAGCACGAACTTCACAGGCGGGTACAGCTACGGAGGATTGCGGCGCTGGTCACTTTCCTCGGCGGCAACGTATAGCACCTCGGAATCCGTCGGCAACGTGATTGGGAATTACACGAATTATTCGGCCAGCGTGAATGCCGGCCGGAGGGTCGCGCCGCATACGATGGGGACACTGGGATTCAGCGTGTCGCATGCGGGCAGCGGCGACTTCAACAACTACAACAAATGGCAGTACTCGGCGAATTTGGGGCTCACCTTCAGCCCGGGCGACATCACGGTTCGATTCTGGTAAAGCTACCGGCGACCGCCGCCGAGGAGCTCTTCGTAATATTGCAGTACAGCCCGTACGTTTTCCTGTCCGTCTCCGGCCGGCGCCTGCCGGGGGCCGCCGCGTTTCAGCAACTCCGCGATTGCATCGCCCAATCGGGCCGGATTCGAAGGCGGAACGAGATGTACTCCGGGGGGTCTCATTCCGTTATCGGTGGCGATCACGGGCGTGCCGATGTATAGCGCTTCGCGCACCGACACGGAATCGCCATCGTACAGCGTGGTGCGGAGCAGGACGTCACATTCCAACATCGCGCGCAGGGTCACGGCATGCGGCATATCGCCGTAGAGGAGAATGTGAGCGGCATATGGCTTACTTTCGATCTGGCGGCGGAGCGAGTCCTCCAGGCTGCCGGCACCCACGATGACCAATCCGGCGCCTGGAAAGCGCTGCAGCACCGCGCCCATGACCTCGATTTGGGCGGGCAGGTCGTATTCCGGCTCCAACAGGCCAACGGTGAGCAAGGCCGGCCGGTGCCGGGCCAGAAAAGTCGAAAGCCGTTCCGGGAGTTGAGTCCCCGGATCCGGCGGTTGCACGGTGAACGGCAGGATCGTCCGTATTCGCCGGCCGGGGACGCCGAAGCGGCCGAACATGGCGGCGATCTCCTGGTTGACCGCGATTACACCATCCAGGCGGCGGAGGACGAGGCCGCGCAGCGTGCCGGGAGCGGCAGTCCGTCCCGCGGGTGAACCCGGGTATCCTCCAGAGTGGAACGAGAGGACCGTCTTGCGGCCGGGGATGGCGGTGCAGAAGAGCGCCAAGCCTAGAAGGCGCGGCGTCAGATCCCCGCCAAAATGCAAGTGCAGAATATCGGCCGGCAAGCGCCAGAGAAGACGCATGAGCTGGGCGGCGCCTTCCGGGTAATAAACGCCATCGGCAGTTTCGCGACGGAAGCGTGTCAGATTGACCGCGTCGCAGGCATGGCCGTGACGCTGAAGATACTGGCGGATGGCGACGAGGTTGGTTTGCACGCCACCGTGGGGCGGCGGGTACGGGCCAAGCTGCACCACCTTCATAGAGACGCGGCCGGACCGAGTGCGACGACTGACTGATCGCGGGCCGCGGTCATCATCGCCAGGCAGCCAAGAGTGGCGCGCGCGCCATCGTATACGGTCACCGATGGGGCGCGCCCTTGGCGGATGCTATCCGCAAAATCGGCCATCTGCGCAGCGTATCCCTTATCGGGCCACATCTTGGAACGCGAACTGCGCATTCCCTTGTGAACGCCCACCTGTTTGAAATCCTCGGTGAATGCGCCAACGCCCTGGGCGAAGACCTCCACACGCTCACCGCCGGAGGTTTTGCTGCCCACGGTGCAATAGGTAAGGCTACCGATAGAGCCATCGGCAAAATGGAACGATGCAACCAGGTTGTTCTCGCCGATGGGGTCGGCCTTCCCGGTGGGCAGGGAATATGCGGAGACGCTGACCGGCTCGGAATCCAAAAGCCAGTACATCAAGTCGATGAAGTGGCACGCCTCGCCCAGAATCGCCCCGCCGATTGCCGGATCCGCCATCCAATAACTGCCCGAGATGCCCGGGGAATTGATGCGGCATTGCACCACCGCGGGTGAGTTGCGGCGCTTCAGATTGTCTTTGAGTTCGCGATAGTAAGGCGCGAACCGGCGGTTGAAGCCGACTGTGAGTTGCTTTCCGGTCTCTTCGACGGCGGTGCACAGTTGCTGGCATTCCGCGGCGGTGAGCGCCATTGGCTTCTCTACGAACACGTGTTTACCGGCACGCAGGGCGGCCAGGGATTGCGCGGCGTGATGCTGATTGCGGCTGGCGATCAACACGGCGTCGATTTGCGGATCTTTCAGGACCTCGTCGTAATCGGAACAGGCGTACTCAGCGCCGAAACGCAGGGCGTAGCTCTTGCCGCGGACTCCCGCCGCCGAATACACCGCGCGCAGGCCCACGCCGGGCAGCTTTTTCAGATTCGGCAGGTGCTCCCACTTGGCGAGATTACCGGCGCCGACCAGTGCAAACTCGATCTTTTCCTTGGCACGGCCCGCGGATGCCGTGTTGACCTTGCTTACGGGCGCGAACGCCGCCACGGGGTCCGCTACGGAAGAGGCGGGATAGCGCAGAAGCACGGCCAGGCTGCCGGCAGAAGGCGTGAAGATGGTGTCGTAGCCCTTGGCCGCCTCGTCCAGCGCGAATTCGTGAGTGATCAGAGGACGGACATCGACACGGCCGGCGGCGATCAAACGCAGGAACTCCTCCATGTTGCGGTTCTCGGTCCAACGGACGTAAGGCAGGGGGTAATCGCGGCCCTGTTTTTCGTAGGACGAGTCGTAGCTGCCGGGTCCGTAGGCGCGGGACATGTAGAGCTGGATTTCCTTGAGGTACATGTCGTTCCAGGGAAATTCCATGCCGACCGCACCAACGATGCAGATCCGGCCACGATCGCGGCAAAGCTGCAAGGCGTGCTGCGCGGGCGCCGGGGATTTCGAAGCAGCGGCCACGATGGCACAATCGACCCCGCGCCCGTTGGTCAACGCGCGCACACCTTCCAACGCCGACGCTCCTGCGATGCCGTGATCGGCGCCGAGGGAACGCGCCAGGTCCACGCGCTGGGTATTTAAATCAATGCCTACGACGACGCCGCCCTGCTGCCGGACGAGTTGCGCTACGAGCTGGCCGACGAGGCCGAGACCGATCACCGCCACCACGTCGCCGAGTTCGATGTGCGCAGTCCGCACCGCATTCATCGCGATGCTGCCCAGAGTAGCGAAGCACGCGTGCTCGTAAGCGACGCCGGCCGGCATGCGTGCCGCCAGATTGCGGCCCACCAGGATGGTCTCGCCGTGGCCCGTGCCTTCCCCGCCGTACGCGACGCGTTCGCCGATCTCGAGATCGGTGACGGTAGAATGGCGGGCCGCGACCACGCCGGCGCCGGAATATCCGAGCACCGCGTATTCCGTGAACTTCGCGCGCACTTCGGCGAGCGTGGCTGCGGGGCCGGTTTTCATGGCGACATCCCAGATTTTGCGCAGGTGGCCAGGATTATCGGCCACCTCGGACAGAAGGCTGTCGCGATGGATGCTGGCGGTCTCCGTGCCACTTGAGATCAACGAATAGAGCGGCCGCACCAGCACGTGATGTGGGAGCAGGCCGGGGTCCGGGACCTCGTCTACGATGATGTCTTTAAGTCCTTTACGAATAACCTGTTTCATGCGGGGCCGGGCGTCAGCTTTTCATGGTAACAAGCGTTGCGGCTGCGCGATAAGGGCGAATGTGTGTTTTGTGCGCCTTGCACGCTGCGGCGCGGATCTGTAGGGGGCCGACGATTTTCAAACAACGCTGCTCCGGCTGCCTCATAATGAGAAATAGCGTATGACCGTCGAGATTGAAGGCGTTACCCTCCATCTGGCCCATCCGGATGAGCTTACGATCCAATGGGTCGGGCAGGACGAGTTGATGCGGCAGTTGCTCGCCGCCTGGATGGTGGTTAACGAGCAAGACCTGCCGATGAATCCGCGCCTGCTCGGCAAGCCAGGGGTGGGTAAGACCACTCTCGCGTATGCGGCAGGCCGACGCATGGGACGCGACGTGTACATCATGCAGGCCACGATGGACACGCGTCCCGAGGATTTGCTGGTCACTCCGGTAATCGAAGGCGCCGGCAGCCTGCGCTATGTCGCTTCCCCGCTGGTCACCGCGATGCTACGGGGCGGAATCGCGATTCTGGACGAAGGCAACCGGATGAGCGAAAAGAGTTGGGCCAGCATGGCGCCGCTACTGGATAACCGGCGGTACGTGGAATCGATCGTCGCCGGGATCAAGATTAAAGCCCACCCGCATTTTCGCCTGGTGGCCACAATGAACGACGATGCCAGCACGTTCGAACTTCCCGAGTACATCCACTCGCGGTTACAGCCGCAGATCTTCATCGATTTTCCCGAGCGCGACGAGGAGTATCACATTCTCAAGGAAAATTTGCCATTCGCCGAAGAGCGGATTCTGACGTACGTCACCGATTTCCTGCAACTCGCGCATTCCGCCGATGAGCGGTACACGGTGCGCGACGGAATCAACGTGGCGCGCTTCGCCATCAAGCTCAAGAGCCTGGCGACGCAGCGCACGCACGAAAACGAAGCTCTCGAAATCGCTGTCACTCAGGTATTGGGAGAAGAAGCCCTGCGCTATGCCCGGAGAAATCGACCTACCGTTTCCTGATGCGGGCAGCCTCGGGCGCGGCCGCTTCACCTATTTCCCGGTGGTTCCGGGGCGCCTCGAATTCGCCGCCGAAGTTCGCCAGTCCATCTTGCGCGAGCGTCCGGAGGTGGTCGCGCTGGAATTGCCGGCAACCTTGCAATCGGCGTGGCTGCGCGCGGTCGCGCGGCTTCCGCAGATCTCGGTGATCGTTTACCCGGATGACAAGGGGGATGGCGATCAGGCGATTTATGTTCCGATCGAACCGGCGGACCCGTTCACGGAGGCAATCCGCACGGGTCTCGAAATCGGCGCCACGATCGTGTTCGCCGACCCTGATGCGGGGCAGCGCCCACACCTGAAGGATGCCTACCCGGATACGTATGCAATGCGCTATATCGGCATGGCGCGGTATATCGAGGCATACCGGCTGTGGCCGCAGGCGCGGTCTGAAGAATTGGCACGGCATGCGGCCGGCATTGCGTGGAAATTGCAGGGCACCGATCCGCTGGCCCGGGTGCTGGTGGTGGTTTCGCTCAATCTTCTGGATCCGGTGCTCGATGCCATGGAAGAACCGCAGGCGGAACCTATGGCGAGGCGGCGCCGCGAAGGAATCGAACTGCTCAATCCGCATCCTGAGTCGCTGGCCGAAATTCTGGTGGAGTATCCGGCGCTGCAGTGGCGGTATGAGGAGTTCCGCCCGCTGCTCACCGACGCGAATTTAATTGACCGGCGGCACGCGCAGCTCGCCGTGCTGCGCGCTGC
Source organism: uncultured Solibacteraceae bacterium (assembly GCA_963811575.1). Classification (GTDB taxonomy): domain Bacteria; phylum Acidobacteriota; class Terriglobia; order Bryobacterales; family Bryobacteraceae; genus Solibacter. The sequence continues at coordinate 493,166 of CAWERY010000002.1, forward strand.
TGAGAAAGATTACGAGGCGCACACCGGAGAGCGTATCGCGCACTGGCAGCGCCGCCTCCTGGCGCGATATACCCGCAATCTGGCCCTCGCGGCCAACGATTTGGCAGCCGGGATCTTCGACCTCACGGTGGCGGCTCGCGGAATCGCCGACGACAATTACGCTTGGGACGTCTGGGAGGCCGCCGGCGTCTATCCTCCCCAACAGACTGGAGAGCGATCTGCCTACGGTACGCATCTCTGGTGAAGAGGTCTGGATCGATACGCGTCATATTCGGCTGCGGCGCCGCTTGCCGAACACCAAGCAAAAGCTCCGGCCGTATGGACTGAAGCCGCGCAAGAAGGAGAAGGTTCCGGGTGAATGGGCCAGCGAGCTAAACGGCGCCGGAATATGCTCCTACCCTCCCGAAGACCTGGTTGTCGAGGACTACGGACGGTTTCTCAAGAAAAAGGGCAAAAGCATCCTTTCAGAGGAGAGAGTGAGCGTAGAGCCTTTCACCACCTCGATTCTGGATGGCATCGACCTGCGCGAGACGATTCGCAAGTGGTACGAGGGCCGAATCTACGTCCGCCATTTCCAAAAGGTCCAGGGCGAGGTCGGCAGCATTGTGGTTATCTTTGACGAGGATCGAGACAATCGCTACACCTACATGACTACGTGGCTGGGAGAGAACCAGAACGAATCCGACATGGCGTTCTACTCGACCTTTCCGTTCGATAACATGGTGGGCCCGGGAATGGGGCGCGCCGAATACGGCGGTTTCCTGATGAGCCTGCCCGCGCGCCGCATGTACGATGTCTGGCAGGACCCGGATTACGAGTTCGCGGAATCGAAATCCGAGCGGCTGCTGATGGCGGCGCTGGATTACTCGATTCACCGCCACGTTGTGTACGTTGCCGCGAAGCCTCCGCGGACGATCTTCAAGACCATGGCATCGCGGCTCGGCCGCACGATCATCTATATCCCCATCGGCCAGCTCTCGCCGGTCTCGCTGAAGAAGATTCGCGTGGTGCACGTGCTGGACGGCCACGACAAGCGGGAAATCGCAAAAGACTACATCTGGTAATGCGCCCGGAAGAGGTGCAGGCGGAGTCTAGGAGCAGGCTGCCTGCTCCAGGGTCCGCACCTTGGCCGAAAGCGTGGTGCGCTTGAGGCGAAGCATGTCGGCGGCGGCCTGTTTGTTGCCGCCGGTCTTGCGGAGCGCCTGTTCAAGAATGCTGCGTTCGATCACGGCCAGGGTCTGTTCGTAATCGAGCCCGCAATCCGGTACCGGCACAAGCGGTTCCGGGTTTACGGACGCGGGCTGGCGAGGCGGCGCCGGCAACTGGAAATCCGCCGGCGTGAGGGTTTTGCGGTCCTCGCTGAGTGCGATCGCCATCTCTATTACGTTCTCCAATTGGCGCACATTGCCGGGCCAGGAGTACGCGCACAATCGATCCAGCGCTTCGCGGGTCAGCATCTTTAGCGGGACCGATTCCGCTTTGCAGAACTTCTCGGCGAAATGCAGCCGCCAACATCGGAATATCGTCGCGCCGGTTGCGCAGGGGCGGCATTTCTAGCGGCACGACGTTCAGGCGATAGTAGAGGTCCTCCCGAAACTTGCCGTCTTCGATGCGCCGCGGCAGGTCGCAATTGGTCGCGGCCACTACCCGTATATCCACCTTGACAGTTTCTGAACTTCCCAGGCGCTGGAATTCCCTTTCCTGGAGTACGCGCAGAAGCTTGGCCTGTAGCTCGATCGGCAGTTCGCCGATTTCGTCCAAAAAGAGCGTGCCGCCCTGCGCCTGCTCGAAGCGTCCGATGCGATTCTGAAAAGCGCCGGTAAAGGCGCCCCGTACGTGTCCGAATAGCTCGCTCTCCAGGAGGCTCTCCGGCAGCGCGTGGCAATTGACCGACACCATCGGGCCCGAACGCCACTTGCCGCCCAGGTGAAGTGCGCGTGCCGCCAGCTCCTTGCCGGTGCCGGTCTCACCGGTAATCAGTACCGTGGCTCGACGTCCGGCCACCAGATGAATGATGTGCAGGAGCTGACGCATCTCGCGGCTGCCACCCACCAGAAGGCGTGCCCATTCCATGCCGGCCAGGCCGGCCGAGAGGTTTGCGAGCTGCCGGCTCCGCGCGGCCTCGATTGCTTGCTCGATCACGTCAAATGCCTGGAGCCCGGAGGTAAGGATTTGATACACGCCGGAATGCGCCAGCCGGACGGCTTCGCTGGCAGAGATATTCGCGTCCTGGACCAGGACCGGTGTGCCGGGAGCTTTGCATTGCACCTCTTGTAAGAGGTCGTCGACGCCCCAGCGGTCGAAAGGTGGGGCCAGTATGATGGCCGCGTACTCCACGGAATCCAGACCGGGCAGTGCCTCTTCGGGGTTTCGAAATTCCAGATTCCAGACGGCCGGATGGTGGGGCCAATCACCGGGCAACTCCGGCTGTTCGCTGATCCATAAGACGGCTGTGGGTCCCATATACAGTTCACTCATTCATCGGCAGCGGGATGGCGCAGCATTAGTGACGGTCTTGGTTTTCTGGAGAATCTACTTCCCGGCCTATAGTTTTCGGCGGGGGTAGCCGATATGACAGTCAGCCAAAGCTGGTACGCCGATATGAAAGTTTACGACCGAGGCCTCACCGCCGCCGAAACGGGGCAGACCCAAGATGTCCAGAAACTGAACAATGGTTCTGGGAAAGCCGCGACCCGCGGAGCAGACACATCCGGGGATCGTGTGGAATTCTCCGGCAATCTCGGCCGGCTCTCGCGCACCTTGGCGACTTACGAGACAGGCAGGGCAAGCCGCGTTCAGGCGCTGGCCGCACAATATCAAGGCGGTACGTATCGCCCGGACTCCGCCGCCATCAGCCGGGGTATGGTTGGCGAAGCTCTGAGCGCTGGAATCAAATAAGATGCTTGGTGCGACGGTGGTCGAGCAACTGGCGGCCGCACGACTCGAAATCGATCGGGCCGGTGGACTCCTGACTTGCGCCGTCGCCCGAGGCGCTGGACCGCTGTTCCGCCGTACTCGAAGCCGCCGGGCGCCAGCTCACCGAATGGCAGCCCAAACTTGCCGCGGAGGCAGGAAACGCCGGAAGCTCTTGCGGAAGCCTGGAGGCTTCGCCGCAGTTTCCGCCGAACGGAACGATTGCTGCAGAATGTAGGCGACTTCCACCAGAACTGGAGCCATGTTCGCGGCGCTATGACTGGCGGTTACACGCGTTCGGGAGATGCCGCCGCGGTGCTTCACGGTCATCGCATCTCGGTACACGGATAATCACATATGTCGAACCTGCTTGCGTCGCTCGTATCGTCCGCCGACACCCTGGAAGCCTATGGGCGGGTGCTCGAAGCGACGCAAAACAATGTCTCCAACGCCTCAACTCCCGGGTACGCCAAGCAGAGCATCGATTTGTACGCACTGCCGTTTGACCCGGAGGGCGGCACCACTGGAGGCGTTCGTGCGGGCATGATCCAATCCTCTCGCAACGAGTACGCCGAGCAGGCCGTGCGCAAGCAAAACTCCGGGCTTGGCTACCAACAACAACTTTCCGACAGCCTGACCGTCCTACAGACCAACTTTGACATCACCGGCAACCAGGGTATTCCCCATGCTCTCAACAGTCTCCTGCAGAGTTTTTCCGCGTGGGGCGCTACTCCAGATGACCCTTCTGCTCGACAGACGGTGCTGAAGGACGCCGATTCGCTTGCCCAAACGTTCAACCAGACTGCCAACGCCGTATCGGCCGCGTCGCGCGATAGCGAACTGCAAATCGGCGACACGGTCGACCAGATCAATCAGATGGTTAGCCAAATTAAGGGCTATAACCAGATTGCGATGCAAGGCAACAAGAACGATGCCGGGTTGAGCGCACAATTCCATGCCGCCCTCGAGCAGCTTTCTACGCTGGCGGACGTACAAGCGGTTTTTCAGACCGACGGTTCGGTCAGCCTGACCATCAATGGACAGACTCCGCTGCTTATTGGCGACCAGCAGTACACCATCTCCGGTTCCCTCTACCGGCCCACGGACCCCCCTCCTGCGAACCCGCTGGGCCCAGGTACGATCCGGATTCAAGCATCGGACGGGAGTGCTCTGGCCGACCCGGGCGGGCGGCTAAGCGCGCTCCTCAAGATCCGAAATGAAGTCATGCCCTTCCCTCCTCGGCGACAGTTCGCAGGCCGGGGATCTGAATCTGATGGCCAAACAGTTCGCCGATCGCGTCAATGGTCTGCTCACCGCCGGGAACATCAGTGACGGACCTCCGCCACAGCCCGGCGTGCCGATCTTCCAGTACGATGCCGCCGATGTGACATCCATTGCTTCGGGTCTCACGGCCGATTCTTCGGTGACGCCGGGCCAACTGGCGGCCATACAAACTGGCCCTCCGGAAGTTTCCAACGGCGTCCCGCTCGCGCTTGCCGCCCTGGCCGTGCCCACACAGGATGCCGATCGCATCAACGGTTTTAGCTTCAGCCAGTTCTACGGCCAGATCGCGGGCCACGTTGGGGGACTGTTGAACGACGCCAGCAACAACGCCGAGGTCCAGCAATCACTCGTCACCCAGGCTAAAGATCTGCGCCAGCAATACCAGGGAGTCTCACTCGACGAAGAAGCCACCACGCTTATGCAATTTCAGCGCGCCTACCAGGCCACGGCCAAGTTTCTCAGCGTGCTCGACCAACTTACTGAAACAGCCATTGGCATATTGACGCCATGATCGGGTAGACATCATGATTAGCAGCCTCACTCAGTCATCCGAAGCCTTCCTGACTAACATCGCGCGCGTTCAGCGCACTATTGATGATGCGAGCCGCCAGGTCTCGAGCGGCAAGCGAGTCAATGTAGCCTCCGACGCCCCCGGTGATATCGACACCATTATGCAGTTGCAGACCGGAGGAGCGCGCGATCAACAGATTCTTACGAATCTTGCCGTGGTCAAGACCGATGCCGACGCCGCCGACAGCGCGCTCAATTCCGCCACCCAGATCATGGATCGTGCCCGCACGCTGGCGACCGAAGCCAATACCTTCTCCATGGATGCCAGCGGCCGGCAGAGTATCGCGGGCGAGGTGCAGTCACTCCTGGAGCAGATGGTCAGCATCAGCCGGACTACGGTGCAGGGGCGTTATGTATTCGGGGGTGATCAGGATGGCACGCCTCCGTACGATGTGGATCTTACCGCCGATACCGGGGTCGCACGGCTGACCACCGCGGGTGCGACGCGCCGCGTGGAAGATGCATCCGGCGGCTCCTTCGCAGTCTCCAAGGGCGCCCAGGAGATATTCGACAATCGAAACTCCGATGACACGCCGGCCGCGGATAACGTGTTCTTCGCATTGAACACCCTGCGCGTCGGCCTTCTGGCCAACGATACGACTCAGATTTCCGCCGCCAATGCATCCATTCAAACGGCATCCGACCACCTGAACCTTTCCCAGGCTTTCTATGGGACGGTCCAGAATCGGATACAGGATGCGAACAGCTTCGCAACCAGCGATCAGACTCAGCTCAAGATCCAACTGAGTCAAAAAGAAGATGCCGACGTAACCGCCGCCGCGCTGGCGATCACCCAGGGCAATACACAATTGCAAGCCGCGTTCGCCATGCAGGCCAAGATGCCGCGCACCATCACTTTTCGATTTTATGGGCTGACCGAGGAGACGGTTGCGGAATAAGGTCAGTCGAACAGGTGGGGCACGAACTGGCTGGTATTGGTCGTAATCGGGGTGTCCGATTCGCGAATCCCCATACCGCCGGCACATTGCCCTCTTCGTGCCCAATCAACCAGCTCCCGATTACGGGATATTTCCCGTCAAAGCTCTTCAGCGACGCCATCTGCTGAAAGATGCAGCCTCCATCGCCATACTCGCCGCCAGTTTCCACGTCCTTGCCCGGTTGGTGCAGCAAAATGTTCGCGCCTTCGCGCCCGAGCATCGGTTTCTTCGCCCAGGACATCATCAAGCCTGGTCCGTCGAACTTGGATTCCAGCAGGTAAGGATGCCGGGGGAATAGATCCCAGAGGATCGGGAGAATTCCCTTATTGGAAAGCAACATCTTCCACGGCGGCTCAAGCCAGAGGGTCTGGGCTTCGGCCACGTGCTTTCCAAACTCCTCGCGCATCATCCATTCCCACGGGTAGAGCTTGAAAATCGCGCCTAGTTACCGGTCGTCAGGGCCCACGAACTGGCTGCCGTCCCAGCCCACTTCGTCGATCGGGAAAATCGAAGCTTCGAGACCGGCTTGTTGCGCCGTGTCCTGAAGGTAGGTCACCGTCATTCCGTCTTCGGCGTCGTCCATCGAGCAGAAGTCGATGCGCCTGCCCGGCAGGTATTTGCCCAGGTCCTTCCACAGGGCGACCAGGCGCTCGTGCAGCGAGTTGAACTGATCGCGCTTCGGGAAACAATCCTGAAGCCAATACCACTGCACCACCGCCGCCTCCACCAGGGAGGTCGGCGTGTCCGCGTTATACTCGAGCAGCTTTGGCGGATTCGTGCCATCGTACGCGAAATCGAACCTGCCATATAGGGACGGAGGTTCGGCCTCCCAGGAACTTTCGATCAGCGGGATGGCGATCTCCGGAATCTCCAGCCGCGCATAGAGCTTGTGATCGATCACGTGCTGAGCCGCCTGCAAGGTCATGGTTTCGAGCTCGTTGGTGGCGGCTTCGAGTACGTCCACTTCCTTGGCGGTGAATTCGTAAAACGCCGCTTCGTTCCAATAGGTCTGCTCGCCGGTATGCCAGGTGAGCCCGGCCTCCTCGACCTTCGCCTGCCAGCCGGAGCGTGGTGTTGCCGTGACTCTGCGCATTATTCCCCCGATCCCGAACCGTGTCCCGCACCGGTAGAGCCGAATCCGCCACGTTCCACGCCTGGTGATGACGTCGCGCCTCCGCCGGAAGGACGCGCGTATGTTCCCGCCGGCGCCCCGAGATACCCGCCCACCTCCGCCCACGTAGGTCCGGTAGTGATCGTAGTAGTAGGGATATGGATAGTGATACATCATTGGATACCACGATCCGCCATAGTAATAGCCGCCGCTGCGCACCGCGTCCTGGCATGCCATCTCATTGAAGTAGGCCTGGTCGCAAGGGTCCGGGCGCGACCGGCCGCACGACGCCAACCCCATCGCCGCCACCACTGTCAAAGTAACTTTGGCTGATTTCTTCATTCCATTCCCGTCGGTCAATTCCCGTTATTCACTTAACGATCAGCGTGGATTCCGCGCCGAACTTCTTATAGTTACTGTACGCAATGCGGAGGCGAATTCTCTGCGGGCCGGTACGAAACTGCAAGGTGTCGTCCGCGTAAGTATAAATCGGAAACCAGTGCTTTCCATCCAGAGGTTTGCGGATGGTGGTAAAGCGCGGGAACAGGTTCTCGGTTTTGGTGGACCGGATCTGCGGCACGGCCTGACCTTCCATGCGAACGATGTTGTATTCCTTCTTGTCCACCCAGACCATGCCGTCGAAGAAGCGCTGCCCCTGCAGAATTTGGCGGGGCCTTACCTGCAGCACCCAGCAATCGACGCCGTCCATGGTTTCTTCGCCGCGAAATTTGGTTTCGTAGTTCCACAGACGGTCCTCGGTCAGCACGAGTGGTTGTATGTTGCGAATGTCGGCGAAGTCTTCCTCGGTCATGATGAGGTACTTCAATCCGTTGTCCACGTGGCCGATCAACTGCTCCGTGCGGTCCTTCTCGGGCGAAAAAATCACGTCGCGGGTCTCTCGGTATTGACCCCGCGCTCCGCCCCTGGCGTCGAGTTCGTCGATCGTCACACTTTGCCGGTAGGTGTACTCGTTGCGCTCGCGTTCAGTCTCGGATTCACGATGCGCAACCAATTTCGCCAGGTTTGCCGGAGGATCGGTGGATTGGCCCGGCGGATCCTGCGCGACGGCCAGTCGTGCCGTAAAAAGCACGGATGTTAGAATGAGCCCGATGGCCAAGACGTCCAGCGGCTTCCGGGCGGCTCTGCTGATCGGCTGGGCGCTGCTGTGCGTGATTGGTATGATACTCGCGCGGTGGAAAGGCATTCCAAGCTGGGCGGCTCTGCCGGCGCTCGCCGCTATCCTTGTGGAATATCCATTCTATCTGGTGCCGGGCTTCCCGAGTGTGCGGGAAGAACTGGCCGGCGACCCGCTGCCCGGGATCCTGGTGGCATCGGCCGTGCTCCCGTATCTGGTCTGCTGCACGGGCGCGATCCAATTCGAATTTCTCAGCTTCATCAAGCTCATCGCATTGGCGCTTTCGCTCGGGCTCTGGTATCGGATCTTCCCGGCCACGCCGGTTTTTGATATCGGCTTTGTTGCACTGGTGGTCGCGGTAAAGGTGGGACGCTATTCCGCGGGCATTTATCCGGTGCCTTACAAGGGCGTCGAACTCGGAGTTCTCGGCGATCTCGCGCTCTTCAATATTTCGGTCCTGGTGCTGATGCTGGAACGCCGCGTTCGGGAAACCGGTTTCGGCTTTCTGCCCACCCGGAAAGACTGGCGCATCGGTTTCCGCCACTATCTCTATTACCTTCCCGTTGGAATCCCGGTGGTCTTTCTGCTCAAGGCCGCGCGCCTGGTGACACCCACTGACCCGCTGAAGTTGGCGGGTTATTTCTTGGGATTCCTGTTTGCCCTGACGCTGGCCGAGGAGTTCTTCTTCCGTGGCGTGCTGCAGCAGTGGCTCGAAGAGTGGACTTGGAGCCGCCCCATCGCCCTGGTGGTCACCAGTCTCCTGTTTGGCGGGGTCCACCTTTGGTTTCGCCACTTCCCGAACTGGAAATGGGTAATCATCGCCGGCACACTGGGATGGTTCTGCGGCCGGGCGCGCAATCAGGCAGGAAGCATTCGCGCGGCGATGGTCACGCACACCCTCGTGATCACCACGTGGCGGGCATTCTTCGCATAGGGCGTTTTCCTGACCGACGCGACTGGCGGGGCGTGACAATTTTCGGTCGAAAGTCGACCGCTCAACACGGTACAATCCAGTTTCTATGGCAAACCTCGGATTTCTCGGACTCGGCCTGATGGGCTATCCCATGGCCCGCAACCTGCTTCGCGCCGGACACAATGTGGCAGTCTGGTCGAACACCTCCGACAAGGCCCGCAAACTCGCCGCCGATGAGAAAGGCGTCTTCTGCGCTACGCCCAAGGAAGTCGCCGCCCAGGCAGACGTGGTCTTCCTTTGCGTGGGAGATACCGCGATGGCGCGCGAGGTCATTCTCGGCTCCAACGGCATTATTGAAGGTGGGCGAGCCGGGTCGGTGGTTGTCGATTGCAGTACCATCGCGGTGGCGGATAGCCGCGAAATTGGCACGGCGTTAAAGGCGAAAGGCATAGACTTCCTGGATGCGCCGGTCACCGGGTCCACCCCCGGAGCCGAGGGCGGGAATCTCACCTTTATGATCGGCGGCGACGAGACGGTATTTAACAGGATCCGGCCGCTGCTCGATCCGATGGGCAAGAAGATCTACTTCTGCGGGGCGGGCGGGCTGGGGCTGCAAGCCAAATTGACGCAAAATCTGGTGCTCTCGAATATTCTCATGGCTTTCAACGAAGGCATGGTCCTGGCCACCAAGGGTGGGGTCGATCCCAAACTCATGCTGGAGATTCTGGATAACAGCGCGGCCAAGAGCGGGTTGATCAGCTACAAGGCTCCTTTTGTCCTCGGCCGGAACTTTACCACCAACTTTAGTGTGAAGTGGATGCATAAAGACATCGGCTTAATGCTGGAATCAGGTGAAGAGCTCGGCGTTCCGCTATTTTTGACGGGGCTGACCCGGCAGCTTTTTCAGGCAGCCATTGCCGAAGGCCACGGCGAAGAAGACATCTGCTCTACAATCAAGGTTTTAGAGGATTTAACGGGAACTCAGGTCGTTTCTCAAAAATAAATACAGAAAAGTGTTGCTTCCGAAAACGAAATCTACTAATATTGGAATTAAGCCGGGGAGGCAACTCCCACCAAAGCGAGACTAACCTCTAAAAATAAAGACCCCTGAAGCAATCCTCCCCGGCGCCCGAAAGGGTTTAGAGGCCTTCACAAGAAACAAACCCCGCAACTGTGTTGTTCACTTCAACTGCGGCAATTCGCCACCTACTTTACTTTTACCGAATATGAGATTCCGTACTTTTGTTTCGACACGGTGTCTTGGATCACCATGGTAAAATTAAGGGTCCGCCGATGAAAACAATTGCCCTTTTGGGCTCAACCGGATCGATCGGGACCAACACGCTTGACGTAGTCCGGCGCAACCGCCACCTCTATGAGGTGTACTCACTGGTTGCGGGTCATAACATCGAATTACTGACCGCCCAGATCGTGGAGTTTCGACCCAAGGTCGCTGTTGTCGCGACCTCGGAGGGACTCTCGCGTCTAACCAATCACTTAACAGCCGTTGGATTGGCGAGTGCAGAATGGCCGGAATTACTTTGGGGTGACGCGGCACGTGTAAAGGCGGTCCGCGCGGCTGAAGTCGATACGGTAATTTCTGCGATCGTCGGTGTGGCCGGGCTGGAAGCCACGTATGAGGCGGTCTGCCTTGGCAAACGCGTAGGCTTGGCGAACAAAGAGGTGTTGGTTTCCGGCGGGAGCCTGGTGATGGATGCGGTTCGCAAGTTCGGAGCGGAGTTACTGCCGGTGGATAGCGAGCACAATGGTGCGCACCAGTGCCTCCGTGCCGGCAACCGGCAGCAGGTCTCCAAACTCATTCTGACCGCCTCCGGGGGGCCGTTCCGTAACACTCCGGCCGCCAATCTCGCCTTTGTGACTCCGGAGCAGGCTTTGAATCATCCTACCTGGAAGATGGGCAACCGGATCACGATCGATTGCGCGACTTTAATGAATAAGGGTTTCGAGGTCATCGAGGCGTGTTGGCTTTTCGATTTTGCCGCGAGCGACGTGGGCGTCGTGATCCATCCCCAATCCACCGTTCACGCCATGATCGAATATACGGATGGCAGCGTGCTTGCTCAAATTTCGGCGACGGACATGCGCATGCCCATCCAATACGCGCTCACATACCCTGACCGTGCGGAGGCGCCGGTTCCCAAGATCGATTGGGCGGAGGCCAGGAAGTGGGAGTTCCTGCCGCCCGACTTTGAGAAGTTTCCCCTACTCAAATTGGCGTATCAGTGCCAGGAGTCTGGCGGGAGCGCTACGTGCACCCTCAACGCGGCCGATGAGATAGCCGTAGAGGCATTTTTGCAGGGCAGGATCGGTTTCCTGTCCATACACGAAATCGTTCAAGAGACGCTGTCCAGGATGCCCTCCCGGACACCGGCATCGGTTGGCGATATTCTGGAGATTGACAGAGAGTCGCGAACCTTGGCGCGCGAAGTGACGAACTGCCGCGCGGCCGGGACTGTGACAGCTTGAGGCTATATGCTCCTCTTTGGTGAAAACGTTCTGTGGTTGCTCGTTCTGATCGGCGTGATGATCATGATTCACGAGCTCGGCCACTTTTGGGCTGCCCGCTTCTTCGACGTGCGCGTTGAAGCGTTCAGCTTCGGCTTTGGCCCGAGACTCTTCGGTTTCCGCCGCGGCGATACCGATTACCGCTTCTCCCTGATTCTGCTCGGCGGCTACGTCAAAATGGCTGGCGAACAGGTTACCGATGAGAATGTAGATGACCCACGAGCCTTCCTTGCCAAGCCACGCTGGCAGCGTCTGATTATCGCGTTCGCCGGGCCGCTGATGAACGTGCTGCTGGCCGTTGGGCTGCTCACCGGTCTGTACATGGTGAAGTTTCAAAAAGTTGCGGACGAGGATATGGAAGCGGTAATTGGCCACGTGATGGCCGATTCACCCGCTGCCAAAGCCGGCATTCAGGATAACGATCGCATCGTCAATATCGACGGAAAAAAGAATCCCACGTGGGAAGATGTGGCGATCAAGGAAATCGCCAGCGCTTACCGCCCGATGTATCTGACTATCGAGCGCGCCGGACGGCGTTTCCAGACATCGGTCACCCCGAACCTGGGGGAGCGCTCCGGCATGGGCTTCGCCGGTTGGGATGAGCGCGGGCAGATTCAGCTCGGCGCCGTGGAAACGGGAATGCCCGCTGAAAAGGCCGGGCTGAAGAAAGGCGATCTGCTGTTGACTGTGAACGGCCAGCCGATTCACTCGCAGATCAAGTTTCAGGAGCTCACGAAGAACAGCGGTGGCAAGCCTATCGAGGTGGAATATCAGCGCGATGGACAGTCGCATGTCGTCACGGTGCAGCCGGTTTACACCAGCGTCGATGGTCCGGCGCGCTGGATGATCGGCGTGATTCCGCAGCAAAAGCTTCGCTTCATCACCACCCAACTCGCCTTCCCCGCCGCATTGAAAGAATCCGTGGAGACTAACAGCAAGGGCGCCTTGTTGATCGTGAAGTTCCTGGAGGGCATGTTGGAACGCCGCATGTCGCCCAAGAATCTCACGGGGCCGATCGGTATTGGCACCATGGCGGGCGCCGCGGCACGCGAAGGTCCCGCGGAGTTCTTCCAACTGATGTGCATGGTCAGCCTCAACCTGGCTATCTTTAATCTCCTGCCCATTCCAATTCTGGATGGCGGCGTGATTCTCATGCTGCTGGTCGAGATGATGATGCAGCGTGATCTGAGCCTGAACGTAAAGGAAGCGGTATTCAAGGTCGGTTTCGTTTGCATCATGGTGATCGTCGCGTTTGCCCTCTACAACGACATCTCCAAGATTTTACCGGCCGGTTGAGTTACCCTGAATCCTTAGGAACCGCCTCATCATCTGGTAAGCTGATTCCCGCATGCACTGTACCTGCGTCCGACAGAGCGATCTGCCCAACACCACGCGACTGTTCGCGGACGTGCTCTATCGCCCCGATAAGACGGCCTCCTTCTATGAGCATCCGATACGCGACCTGGACGCCTACCGGAATGCCGCGGACGCCATCGATTTTCCACCGGATCGCCGAGCAGAGTTAGTCGCAGCGTTACGAGTGCAAAACCCCGAAAGTCCCTCCTTGGAACGCCTGGCGCAGCCGGGGACGGTGGCGGTGGTCACAGGGCAGCAGGTTGGCCTGTTTTCGGGACCTTGTTATACGATTTACAAAGTGCTGCACGCGGTGAAACTCGCGCAGTGGCTTTCGGCGAACGGTATTCCGGCCGTGCCGGTCTTCTGGCTGGCCACCGAAGATCATGATTTCGCCGAAGTGAATCATGTGTGGGTCTTCAATTCCCAGCATCAGCCTCAAAAGCTGGAGATGCGCCGGCCCGCCCTGGAGCAACCCGTCGGCGGCGTGGCATTGGCGGCACCGCCGGTGCGCGAACTGCGGGCCGCACTGCATGGCCTGCCCTTCGGCGAAGAAGTCGCCGACATTGTGGAAGAGACCTACCGGGATGGAAGCACCATGGGGAAGTCATTCGGTGAGTTGCTGCGCCGGCTGCTGTCGCAGTTCGACATCCTGTATGTAGACCCCATGCTGCCGGCCTTCCGCGAACTGGCAGCACCAGCGTTGCGCTCCGCGGTGGCGGCAGCGCCGGATCTCTCCGCACTGCTGCTGCAGCGCAATCGCGAGTTGGCGGATGCCGGATACCACGCGCAGGTCCACATCGAAGACCAGACTTCCCTGTTTTTTCTGTTGGAGAACGGAAAGCGCTTGAACCTGCGCCGGGCCGGAACCGAGTATGTACACAACAGCCGCCGGTTCACCGCCGCGGAACTGATGGATCGGGCCGCGTCGCTTTCGCCCAACGCGATCCTGCGGCCGGTGATCCAGGATTCGATGCTACCGACCGTAGCTTACATCGGCGGACCGGCCGAGATCGCGTACTTTGCGCAATCGCAAGTGCTCTACCGCAACCTGCTGGGCCGCATGCCGGTCGCTCTACCCCGCACCGGCTACACATTACTGGATAATCGCAGCGCAAAACTGATGGGGCGATACCGGCTGGAGCTGACCGATTTTTTCCACGGTGAGACCTCGCTGCATCAACGTCTCGCGTCGCGCCTGGTGCCCCACTCGCTCACCGAGACGGTGCACAGCACCACTGCCGCGGTGGCAGATGCCGTCGGCCGCCTGCGCGCGGAACTATCGGCCTTCGATCCTACTTTGGCGCAGGCCTTGGATCGCAGCGCACGCAAGATCAACTACCAGATCGAAAAGATGGAGCGGAAGACCGCCCGTGAAGCCATGCGGCGCGACGATCGCGCGGCCGCGGACGCCGCATCCCTGTGCGGGCTAATCTATCCCGAACGTCATCTGCAGGAGCGCCTGTATTCGATCCTGCCTTTCCTCGCTAAGCATGGCCTGGACTTGCCTTCGCACATCTACGATTCCATCGAACTGGAATGCACAGATCACCGTGTGATGGTGATCTGATGCTTCAGCGGCGCAGCTTGGGATATACGATGGTCAGATCGTGCTTGTCGATGTGCTCCACTTCAAACCCCTGAGTGCGCATCATTCGGAGAATGCTCTCGTCCGGGTTGATCAGCGCGGCGTCCATGGCATGTGCGTGCAGGTCGTCCAAGGTCCAGAATCGCAAGGGATAGAATCGCGCAAAATTCAGGTGTGCGGGGCCAAGGTTCCCCATCCCCGGATGAAGCAGCATAGCGTAGACCTCCGGATGCTTTGAGTGATAAACCGCCTCTAACCCGAGAGGCATACCGGCGGAGATGACGATGGTCTTTCTGCCGTCGTTTAGGATCGCCGGTTCGCTCGCCAACATTCCGCGCATGATCGCGGCGCCGTTGGGAATCGGCGGCGGATCGATCATCCACGGCCGCGCTGTCACATTCACCTGTTTGCCGATGCCCACAAACAGCAGGATGGCGACAATGCCGGCCGATACGCGCGGAGTGCGGCCAAAGCGCCGCCAAAGCGCACAGGCGAACGCGACCGCAATGCCAGGCAGCATACCGATGAAATAGCGGTTATAGAAAGCATTGGTGACGAGCTTCGCGATCACGTAACCAGCCAACGGAATGCTCAAGGAGAGCCAACCCAGACGTTCAACGGGGAGCATGGGGAACACCAGCGTCTTTTCCGGACGGGCCGTGCATACAATCCAGATGAGCGCTGCCGAGGCGATCAGCAATCCGAAGGGAAAGAACTCGCCAAAGACCTGGCGCAGGGCGACGATCGTAGGTTGAGCCCAGAACCCCGGAGACGATTTGTGCGCTGAGAGCATGTGGGGCCATGCGACCACGGCGCCGCAGCCCACCCCAAGCAACGCGGCGACCAGCTTGGCGGAGGGGAGTTTCCATCGCTTCCATTGCAGGGCCTCGAACAGGAAAAACGGGACGAGGCCGAGAACGGAATAGTAGTGGAGGCTGAAGGCCAGCAGGAAGGTCGCGCCAAAAAGCAGGGCCATCCACCAGCGGCCTGAGGAGGGATGCGTCCACAACCACATCGCGGTCGCCATAAGGAGGAAACAGGGCGCATAGGGGCGGGCTTCGTAGCCGTAATAAGGCAACAAAGAAGTGATCAGCAACCCGAGGGCGGCGAGGCCATGCAGGTTGTCCGTAGCCCTGCGCGCCAACTCAAATGTAATTAGCAGGCCTGCCGCCAAGGCAAGCGCGGAGGGAATTCGCACCGCGACCGGAGCTGGCCCAAAGATACTATCGAAAAATTTCGCCACGACGAAATGAGCAGGAGGTAGGGAACTCGCGGCTCCGAAGAGCGCCGCTCGGAAAGTCGAACCTTGCAAACGGCCTATGAGCAGAGTCAGAACTTCGTCGTACCACGGAACTCGTTGATAGGAAATCCACAAGCTCGACAGAAAGTAAAATGCGATTATAGCGAGGCCCATCCAGAATGCGGCCCGGTTGAGGTTCAGTCGGGGTTGATTTGCGTGGTGCGGGGAATGCATGGAGCCTGTGGAATACCTTACAATTTACCCGAGATTTTCCTCATTCTGTAAATGGCTACTCCGGTTCATAGCCCTGACCGTCGTCGGGCAATAAGGTTTCTCCCTTGCCTCCACGGGCCCCGGCAGCAAGGCTCATTTTTCGCCTTATTTTCGGCTGTTTAACAGGGGGCCGCCCTGCCTTTGGGTAGAATCAAGCGATGACCAAAGAACGGGCACGGCTGGAGGAGTCCCGCCTGCGGACGGCGCATTGGAACCGGTGGGGGCCGTTTCTCAGCGAACGCGCGTGGGGCACGGTGCGCGAAGACTACAGCGCGGATGGCGCCGCTTGGGACTATTTCCCTTTCGACCATGCCAAGTCCCGTACCTACCGCTGGAACGAGGATGGAATCGCGGGGATCTGCGATCGCCACCAGTATCTCTGTTTCGCCATCGGGCTTTGGAATGGGCGGGACGCGATACTTAAGGAACGCCTTTTCGGCCTCAATGGCCACGAAGGCAATCACGGCGAAGACGTCAAGGAGTATTACTTCTACCTCGACAATACGCCGACCCACTCGTACATGAGGTGCCTCTACAAGTACCCTCACGCAGCGTTCCCTTACCAGCAACTGCGCGATGAAAACCGCCGCCGCACGCGAAAAGATCCGGAGTACGAGCTACTCGACACGGGAATCTTTCGCGAGGATCGTTACTTCGACGTCTTCGTGGAGTATGCGAAGTCCTCGCCAGAGGACCTCTCGATCCGCATCCAGGTCTTCAATCGCGGGCCTGAGGCCGCGACGCTGCACTTACTGCCCACGGTCTGGTTCCGCAACACATGGTCGTGGGGCTATCCTGTGCCGAAGCCCGAAATGCACAGAAGCGCCGACGGGATCGAGATCAACGAGCCGCATTACGGGAAGCGTTATCTTTATGCCGAGGGTGCTCCGGAATTGCTCTTCACGGAGAACGAGAGCAATATGCAGGCGCTATGGAACGTTCCGAATCCCGGGCCGCATGTGAAGGATGGCATCGGGCGCGCCGTCATCGAGGGAGCTCATGATGCCGTGAATGCCGATGGTCGGGGCACGAAGGCGGCCGCGCATTACGTGCTGGTGCTGGAACCCGGTGCCTCAGCAACGGTGCGACTGCGCCTTAGCGACGCGCCCACTAACGTGATCGACGAGCAGGTCTTCGCCGACCGGATTCGGGAGGCCGGCGAGTTCTACGCCGAAATCGCGCCACGCGGCTTGACCGACGATGGACGCGCCATCATGCGCCAGGCCTTCGCCGGAATGCTGTGGAGCAAGCAGTTCTACCACTACGTGGTGCGCGACTGGCTGCAGGGCGACCCTGCCTTTCCTCCGCCGCCACCCGAGCGGAAGCGCGGACGGAATCACGAATGGACCCACCTCTACAACTCCGACGTGATTTCCATGCCGGATAAATGGGAGTATCCGTGGTACGCGTCCTGGGACTTGGCCTTCCACTGCCTCCCGCTGTCACTGATTGATTCCGAGTTCGCCAAGCACCAGCTGACGCTCCTGCTGCGCGAATGGTACCTCCATCCCAACGGCCAGTTGCCGGCGTATGAATGGGCATTGGGTGATGTGAATCCGCCGGTACATGCCTGGGCGGCGTGGCGCGTATACAAGATCGAGCAGAAACGCGAGGGCCGCGCCGATCGCAAATTCCTGGAACGCGTCTTCCACAAACTGCTGCTCAACTTTACCTGGTGGGTGAACCGCAAAGACGCCCAGGGCATGAATGTCTTTCAAGGAGGCTTTCTCGGACTCGACAACGTCGGAGTTTTCGACCGCAGCGCGGCGCTGCCCAACGGCGAATTTATCGAACAGGCTGATGGTACCGGCTGGATGGCGATGTACTGCCTCAACCTGCTGCGCATCGCGCTCGAATTGGCGCGCGAAGACTCCGCCTACGAGGATGTCGCCAGCAAATTCTGGGAGCATTTCCTCTACATCGCCGAAGCCATCAATCACCTGGGCGACGATGGCGTTGGTATGTGGGACGAAGAGGATGGCTTCTTTTACGATGCCCTTCACATGCCGGATGGGCGCCACATGCCGCTCAAAGTGCGATCCATCGTCGGGCTGATTCCGCTATTCGCCGTGGAAACGCTGGAACCGCGCCTGATCGATCAGTTCCCCGGGTTTCGCCGCCGCATGCAATGGTTCATCGAGAACCGGCCCGACCTGACGTACAACGTGGCGTCCATGGAAGTGCCGGGGAAAGGCGAGCGCCGGCTGCTTTCCATCGTGGACCCCGACCAGTTGCGGCGCATCCTGAAGCGGACGCTCGACGAAGATGAGTTTCTTTCACCGCACGGCATCCGCAGCGTGTCGCGCGTGCATCGCGATCATCCTTACGTGCTGCAGTGCGATGGCGCAGAGCATAGCGTGAATTACGAGCCTGCCGAATCGCGCACGGAACTGTTCGGCGGCAACTCCAACTGGCGCGGGCCGGTGTGGTTCCCACTGAACTATTTGTTGATCGAATCGCTCCAGAAATTCCATCACTACCTGGGGGACGATTACAAAGTAGAATGTCCCACCGGATCAGGGAAGCTGATGACGTTGTGGGAAGTGGCGGCTGAGTTGTCACGCCGGCTCTCCGGCATTTTTCTTCGCGACGGCTCCGGGCACCGCGCGGTCAATGGCGGCAATGCGCTCTTCGACTCCGACCCGAACTGGCGCGAGTTCCTCATGTTCTTCGAATTCTTCAATGGCGACGACGGCGCCGGTTTGGGTGCCAGCCACCAAACGGGATGGACCGGCCTGGTGGCAAAGTTGTTGCAGCAGAGCGGGGTATAATCGGCTCGGCGGGAGGAGCCACAATGAGCAAAATCGAAAGTTATGCGCCCGGTTCGTTCTGTTGGGCGGACCTGGCAACCGGCGACCTGGCGGCGGCGAAACAATTTTATGCCGAAATGTTCGGCTGGACTTCATTCGATATGCAGACGCCCGGAGGTCCGTACACAATTCTGAGGGCTGAAGGTGAAGACGTGGCCGGCCTGATGCCGCCGCCTCCGGGTGTAAGGAATTACTGGGGCGTGCACTTTTCAGTTACCAGCGCAGACGAGATGGCCGCGAAGATCACTACATCGGGGGGCAAGGTTCTCAACGGGCCGTTCGACGCCATGGATGCGGGCCGTATGGCGGTGGCGCAGGATCCCCAGGGCGCCGTATTCTGCGTGTGGCAGCCGATGAAGCACGCGGGAGCGACCTATGGCGGATCGCTGGGCCGGATTGTTTGGCCGGAACTGGCGACTCGCGACACCGCCGGCGCCGCCGCGTTTTATAAAGCTCTATTTGGCTGGGGAACCAAACCCGAGAGCGGCGTGGAAGGCGTACCCTACACCGAATGGTTGATCGGCGGCAAGAGCTTCGGCGGCATGTTGCCTATGGAGGGCGAGAAGTGGACCGGAATTCCCCCGCATTGGGGGATTTATGTGACCGTGGCCGATTGCGACGAACGCGCGGCCAAGGCCACCGAGTTGGGCGGCAGAATTTATCTGGCTCCGACGGAAATTCCGAACGTGGGCCGCTTCGCCGTAATCGCCGACCCGCAGGGCGCGGTGTTCTCGATTATCAAAATCGCCGGCGCTCATTAGTTTCAGGCATTCGCCCTATTGCAGGCGAACCCGATTTTGCTCGTTGAGAATTAGGCCGTCGAAGATCGCCAGCACCTGTTTGCGGTAGGTATAGACGCGGTGGAGATTTTCCCGGAAGTTGACTTCGAAGTCACGCGCTTTCATCCATTTATCGATCATGGAACGCGGGACGTCGATATCTTGCCGCAGGGTGTCCACATCGTGCCCGCGGAGAAAAAGGCCGTAAAAAAACGCAGCTTCGCGCTGCGGCGCTAATGGGTCGAAGTCGTCTCTCGCCGTCATACATGTCTCAGCGAAAATGTCAGTATACCGGGACCTTCGCGATCCGGCAAGTCTCAATCAGTTTCATGAAAGGGGGCTGATAAGATAGATGCATTCCAGGAGGAAAAGGGTGCCTACATTGATCGCCATGCCGACGCGGGTAGAGGCCGCGGGCAACAAGCCAAAGTTGATCGACGAATATATCGGCCGGGTCAATTCGCAAACTACCGCGGCCAGTGTGGCCCATATGCGCAGCCCGGGCGGATGGCAGGAACCGGGACAAACTCCTGAGTTCGACGAGTTTACCGTGGTGCTTCGCGGAACTTTACGGGTGGAGCACCAGGAGGGGGCGTTGGATGTTCACGCCGGACAGGCTGTAATCGCCCATCGCGGCGAATGGGTACGGTATAGCACGCCGGGTCAGGAAGGCGCTGAATACATCGCCGTCTGCCTGCCCGCCTTCGCAATGGACACCGTTCACCGGGACTAGCTTCTAGTTTCCAAAAACCGAGGCGGAGGCTGTCTGCATGCTCCGCGTCTTGAACTCATATCGCTCAATACGCACGGCGGCCCGGTCCGACTCGGATCGCACTACCCGGCCGGTGGCCACGAACTGCAAAGGACATACTCCATCCAGGCGGGCCGGCCAGTTCACACTCACTTCTACCACTCGCCCCAACTCCAGTTTTTCCTCGGTCGTGAATAAAATTCCGCCACTGCCCATATTCAAAGTACTTCCAGTACCACTGATTTTGTCGGTCCTGGACTGAATCACCCGGTAGCGGACGTCCTGTTGGACCGGAAAACGGTTAGTACCACGCCGTTCCGGTGCCCCTCCGATGTGCGCACTTTTACGATCTGTGCTTGTATTCATGAGTATCTATAATGTGGGTTTGTGAAGATAGGCACAATAGGTCTAAAGTCAGCATTCTACAATTATTCTTCGTAGTACTTTAGTTTGGTTGTCCCAGCATGGCTAGGTGGTTTCGCGCGTTCTGATATTCTGACCTCATGGACCAGGATCAATTGCGCGCGTTGTTTGAACAGGTGCGCACCGGGGCGCTCGATATCGATGCTGCGATGGGACGCATGCGCCACATGCCGTTTGAAGACCTGGGATTCGCTAAAGTGGATCACCATCGCGCCCTGCGCCACGGCATGCCGGAGGTGATTCTGGCAAAAGGAAAGACCCCGGGCCAGGTGGCCGCAATTGCGGAAAGCCTTCTTGCCAATGCCAAGAACGTCTTAATCACGCGCGCCGACCGCGAATGCGCCGCCGTGGTCACCGCGCACCTTCCCGAAGCCGAATATCAGCCGCTGTCCGGCACCATCCGTTTCTGGCGCGATCATACCGTGCACGGCAAAGGTAAAATCGCGATCGTTTGCGCCGGCACCAGTGATATCCCGGTGGCGGAAGAGGCGCAGGTGACGGCAGAACTCATGGGAAACGAAATCGACGCCATCCACGATATCGGAGTGGCCGGCATTCATCGCCTGATGAGCAATCGTGAGCGCCTGACTGAGGCGCGCGTGGTTGTTGTTTGCGCCGGCATGGAGGGCGCGCTGCCCAGTGTGGTGGGCGGCTTGGTTTCGTGCCCCGTGATCGCCGTACCAACCAGTGTGGGTTACGGCGCCAGTTTCCAGGGACTCGCCGCCTTACTCGGAATGCTGAACAGTTGTGCCAGCAACGTCACCGTCGTCAATATCGACAACGGCTTCGGCGCGGGCTATGTCGCCAGCCTGATCAACCGCCTCTAGCTCAAAGGCCGGGAATATCGACCCAGCGGCGCTTCTGCCAGGATTCGATTCCCTTTTCGGCCAGTTGCACGCCCTTGGCGCCTTCCATCAGGCCCCAACGGAATGGCTCGTCCTTGACCACGTGACGTAGGAAGAGCTCCCATTGAATCTTGAAGGCGTTATCGAACGAGTCCTGTTCCGGCACCTTCTGCCAGCCGTCGAAATAATTCAAAGGGCTATCGACATCGGGATTCCAGACCGGACGCGGAGTGTTGCCATAATGCTGGGTCCAGCAGTGGCGCAGCCCCGCCACCGCCGTGCCTTTCGTGCCATCCACCTGTAGCGTCAACAGGTCGTCTCGCCTCACCCGCACCACCCATGAGGAGTTGAAATGGGCGATCACGCCGCTTTCCAGTTCGAAGGTGGCATAGGCGGAATCGTCGGCGGTGCAAGCGTAAGGCTTGCCCGCCTCATCAATACGGGTGGGGATGTGCGTGGCGCCCAGGCAGGATACGGCTTTAACGTTGCCAAAGAGGTTGTCCAGAACGTAGCGCCAGTGGCACAGCATGTCGATGATGATGCCGCCGCCTTCCTCCTTACGATAATTCCAAGAGGGACGCTGCGCCGGCACAGTGTCGCCTTCGAATACCCAATATCCAAATTCGCCGCGTACGCTCAGAATCTTGCCGAAGAAGCCGAGATCCATCAACGTCTTCAGTTTGCGCATGCCGGGTAGCCAGAGCTTGTCCTGTACCACGCCGTGTTTCACGCCGGCTCTTTCCGCCGTCCGAAGCAGGTCGAGCGCGACCTCCAGGGTATCGGCGACCGGCTTCTCGCAATAGATGTGCTTGCCCGAGGCGATTGCCTTCTTAACATCAGTGGCGCGTCGATCCGTTGTCTGCGAATCGAAGTAGATGGAATATGCCGGGTTGGCAAGAGCCTCATCGAGATTGGTGGTCCAGGGCAGGCCGCCGCATTCGGCGCTGATGCTCTCCAGCTTGGCCGAATTCCGTCCCACCAGGATCGGCTTCGGCATGATGACTTCACTGGCGTTGAGGTGGACGCCTCCCTGCTTCATGATGGCGTGGATGGACCGGCGCAAGTGCTGATTCAGTCCCATGCGCCCGGTGACGCCGTTCATGATGATGCCTACGGGGTGGATCGTTTTTTCGCTCATGGAATGTCGATAGTTACGCTTTCGGTTTTTCGGTGCACTGCGGCTGCGCTCCCGCGGGCAGCGCGGGAACATCGATCCCGGCCTTGGGCAGCGTTCCCTCCAATTCCTGGCGCCAGTGAGCGACGTCGCCGGCGGGACCGTAGCAGTAGAGCATGCGGAGCGGGGACGGCCCAATGTTGGTCAATTGATGGAAGACCGTGGGCGGAATGTATACTGCCTGGCCGGTAGTGAGCGTGATGCGTTCTTCGCCGAGACACATTTCGCCGGTGCCTTCGATTACGAAGTAGACCTCTTCCTGTTCCTGATTGTGCCAGGGCACTTGGCCCCCATTAGGCTCCAGGGTGACATTCCCAATTGAGAAGTTCTTGGCCTGGATGGGGCTCACGCCCCCGACCAGGTTCTGCGTGCGGCGTCGCGCGGGATAGGTGCGCCCGGCAATCTGGGCGAGATCGGCGATGGTCATAAAGAAATAGGATACAACCCCGCGCGTTACCGCTTCAGGATCCGCTGCGCATTGGCGGCGAAGATATCCGCGCGATCGCCGATGGACGAGATCATCTTGGGGATGCTGCCGATCTGATGCGGATAATCGCTGCCGGCCACGACGTGATCGATACCCGCGAAATCGATGGCGAGCTGAATCGCCTTCGGGTCGAAGTTGACCGTGTCGAAGTAAAACTGCTTGAGATAGGTTGAGGGCGGTCGCGGGATGTTGGCGCGGCACTCGCTAAAGGCTTCGAAACCGCGGTCCAGCCGCTCGGCAAGGTACGGGATCGCGCCGCCGAGGTGGCCGAGCACAAACTTAATGCGAGGGTAGCGTTCCGGGATGCCGCTGAAAACCAGCTTGGCGGCGGCGAGTGTCGTGTCCATCAGAAAACCGACCAGTGGCATCAGCCAGAAATCCGTCATGGCTTCCACGCCGACCGGATGGGTGGGATGAATGAACAACACTGCGTCCAGGTCATTGGCCAGTTCATAGAGCGGCAGGTATTGCGGCTCGTTGAGTCCCGTGCCGTTGATGTTGCTGAACAGGCAGGCGCCAGGGAAGTGCAACTGCCGGCAGGCACGATCCAGTTCGCGAACGCTGGCAGCCGGGTCGTTGAGCGGCAGCGTGGCCAGCGGGAGGAAGCGTCCGTGCTTGGTTTCCCTCACGCGCGCGAAGGCATCGTTCACCAGCGTCGCCAAGCGCACCGCGGTAGCAGGCGTCTCCACGTGGGTGCCCGGCGTCGTAAGGGTGATGACCTGGGTATCGACGCCGTGGTCGATCAGCACCTGCTCGCGATAATCGATATCGCGGTGGCCGGGAACGCAGATATTGTAATCGCCGGGGTAGTATATGCGCGGGTTCCCGTCGTCATCGATGGTGACTTCTACCGCGCTGGGGCCGGTGCGTATGGCCTCGAGGTAAGCGGGCGGATAGTAGTGGTTGTGAAAGTCAATGATGGGCATGCCAGTAGTAGTAGACAGGCAATCCTAGCACGACGATCAAGAGCCCGCTGCCGGCCTGCACGGGATCGGCGGCGATCTGAATGACTGCGACAATCACCGCCGCGAGTCCGAAGACCGCCGGGACAAACGACGCGCGGCGGTTCCATCGCATGAGGCCGATTGCCATCAGGGCGAAGAACAGCCACTCGGTATAGATCACTCGCGTGAACAGTGCGCGATACGTGCCGGTGGCTACCAGAATGCAAGACCATGCCGCCTGCAGGATGATCGCGTGACGCATAGAGCCGAGCCACTGGAACGCGAGTTTTTCCTGCGCCATTGCATAGTAGGTCCGCGGACCCGCCAGGATCACGCCATTCAGCACACCGCTGGCGGAGAGAATCACAAGCGCTGAGATAAGGGCAGCGCCGCGCACGCCGGCGACAACCTGCGCGGCATCGGCGGCAACGCGCGTCGAACCGATTACACGATCGATCGGCAGCAGATAAAGATAGGCCGCGTTGAGCAGGATGTAAACGCCCGTGACTGTGAGCGTGCCGATGAGTAGTGCTCGCGGGATCGTGCGTACCGGGTCTCGCGTTTCGCCCGCCGTGTAGGTCACCATATGCCATCCGCC
This sequence comes from uncultured Solibacteraceae bacterium, assembly GCA_963811575.1. Taxonomy (GTDB): domain Bacteria; phylum Acidobacteriota; class Terriglobia; order Bryobacterales; family Bryobacteraceae; genus Solibacter. The sequence continues at coordinate 517,821 of CAWERY010000002.1, forward strand.
GAAAGCGAAAAGGGCGGCGGAAACCGCCAGAACAAACTCGCGGAAAGGCGGTGTGGGCGTACTGCTCGCGGCAGCGGGAGCGCCGGTCGGCTTTCCCAGGAACAGCACAATGAGCAGTAAGAGAAGGATCGCGATTAGCTTGGAAGCAGTGACGATGGTTTGCAGCAGGCTTCCCTGCCGTACGCCGAGATAGTTCACGAATGAGAGGATAAGAATCCCCGCGATCGCCACGGCGCGAATGCCGGTGTCGCCCAGCGGAACGAAGTACGCCACATAACGCGCGAAGACCACGCTGGACGCGGCGATGATGCCGGAGTGCGCGCTCCAGAACATCGCCCATCCCCACAGGAATCCGAATGCGGGAGACAGCGTCTCTTTTAGGAAAACGTAGACGCCGCCGGTGCGCGGGAATATGGCGGAGAGCCGGGCACAGACCAGTGCGCCGAACAGGGTGAGGACGCCGGCGACGGTCCATACCAACAGAATTCCCGGAATCGTGGGGACGCGACGGTTGATCTCCGACGGCTGGACGAAGATGGAGGCGCCGACGATGATGCCGACCACCATGGCGGTGGCCTGGAGAAGGCCGATAGGCCGGTCGCGATCCAAGATGCGTGTGAGTGTATCATGCCCGCGACAAGCTGACAGTCCGGGCACACCCGCCTGTCCTACCAGGCGTCGCGATTCGAGATAGTGACGCGGAAGAAGGGCTTCTCCTTTTCCATCGGATCGATGTGGAAAGCCTCGCTGGTCTTCCTGGGATCGTAATCGCGCCACAGCCATGCAAGAGACTCGGGCAGATCGAGCGCAGCCTGGGCGCCTCCATGAGCCGCGGTGCCGAAGCGGAAGTGGAAATCGTACTCCATCAGCTTCAGTGAGTTTGCCATTTCGATATTTTGCATCGGCCAGGAGCCGTGATTGTTCTCCAGATCGTCAGAACCATCGCTCATCCAGACTCGGATATTTCGCTTGGGCTCCTTACGGACTTTGAACGGGTACACGTTGCCGCCCTCGATCTTATCCTGCGGGTGCCATTGAATTGAAGTGAAACTGCCGACAGCCGAATGGACGCGAGAGAATTTTTCAGGCATGATCCAGGCGGCGTTGAACGCGCAGATTCCGCCGGAGGATTCCCCGCCGATCGCGCGGCTGTAGCCATCGGGGCGAAGCTTATACATCTTCTCCACTTCGGGCAACACCTCCTCCATCAGGAACCGCGGGTAGCGGTCGCTCACCGTATCGTACTCAATCGAGCGCATCGCCTTGCCGTCCGTAGATAGTCCCGGAGAGATGAGGACGTGGACCATGGGAGGCAGCAATTTCTGCGCAATCAGGTTTTCGGTCACGGTGAACAGGCGCGACCGCGAGAATTCGCCCACCAGCCCCTGTCCATCCTGCCAGACCATGAGCGGCGCAGGAATTGAGGGATCCACGCCTGGCGATGCGTACACCCAGTAGTCGGACTTCATGCCGTCGTATATCTTGCTGACGATCGTCAGTTTGTCGCTGACCTTGCCCTTCGCAACGCCGTGCTTCGGATAAGAATCCGGGTTATAGCCGACCGCGTCCCCGCGCGCGCCGAGCGGTTTGCCGGCGCTGTAGTACTGATATTGGTGAGTCACGCCCGTTCGCATTTTAGTCAGCAGCATCCAGAGCCCGGAGCCAGCGAGGGGTTGCATCGGGACGGCCGGTTGCTGGTCGATGGCGATCGTTACCGGCGTGGGGGAAGAAGCGACGAACAGGTAGTCCTGTCCCCAAACGGCAGTGCCCCCGCGTGCGCCCAACGTCTTAGTGATCAGATCATTGAGCGCAGGTGAAGTGGCGCCCTGCCGGATGGCGGCAATCAGTTCCTCATGGGGAGATGTCTGCGCGAACGCGGCGGACATGGTGAGCAGAAATGCGGCGATGGTCTTCATAACTCGGATTGAGTATACAATCTCCGGCACCGCTACGGAGTAGGACCTGGCCTGCACCTAAACGGTAAGTCCTGCGGTCCGGAAGGGGAGTTTACGAATACGCGTACCCGTGGCATCGAAGACAGCGTTGCCCACGGCGCCGGCACATGGCGGAAGTGCGATCTCGCCGAACCCGGTGGGCGCTTCGGCACTCTCCACTATGTGGACTTCTACCTCCGGGGCGTCGGGGATTCGCAGCATGCGGTAATCGCCGAAGTTGCTTTCCACGGTGCGCCCGCGATCGATGGTGATTTCGCCATAAAGCGCCGCGCTCAGTCCATCCAAGATGCCGCCCTGCGCCTGTGCTTCAACGCCCGAACGATTCACCACTTGCCCGCAATCCACCGCGGCGACGATGCGGTGCACCTTGAGCCGGTGATTGGCATCGACCGAAACTTCGGCCACCTCCGCGGCGTAAGATCCAAACGTGAAGTGCGCAGCGATGCCACGCCCCCATCCGGGGGGAAGCCTTCGATGCCAATTGGATTTATCCGCGGCGATGGCGAGCACGTTGCGCAATCGTGCGGGGTCATAGGGGGCGGTATCCTCGCTGCGGAAAGGGAAGTCGGCCGCGTTGCCCAAGATCTCAGAGCGAATGTCGAAGGGGCTGCGTCCAGTTGCGTGCGCAATTTCGTCGAGGAAGCTCTCGATCACAAAACCCAGCGCATTGTGGGAAGGCGCGCGCCACGCTCCGGTGGGGACGGGTGTCTTGAGTTCCGAATAGCGAGCGCGGCAATTCGGGATGAGCGTAGGAAGGAGCATCATCGCAACCTGCTCTTTCAGCTCGGGATTGTTCGCAGTGAACATCCCATAGACTTCGGTGGATTCCGGTGGCCGCGGATCCCGGCGGTAGGCATTGCGGGAAACTCCGGCGAGGTGGTGATCCCAGGCCACGATGCGGCCGCCCCCATCAACCCCAGCGCGCAGTCGATGAAAGCTGTGCGGGCGATAGTAGTCGTGGCGCAGATCATCTTCGCGCGTCGCAACAACCTGAACCGGGCTGCCGGTCTGCTGGGCGAGATAGGCGGCTTCCACCACGTAATCGCAGAGCAGCCGGCGTCCAAATCCGCCCCCGATTCGTGTCATGTGTATCGTGACGTTGCCGGGCGCGATATTCAGCTTTCGGGCTACCAGTTGGCGCGCCGTGCCTGGCATCTGCATGGGACCCCAGATTTCGCAGCGGCCATTCCGAAACTCCGCGACACAATTGACCGGTTCCATACATGCGTGCGCCAGGAAGGGCACTTGGTATTCCGCTTCGAAGGTGCGACCCGCGGCGGCGAACGCGCGGTCAACGTCACCAGTGTGAGCGAGTGTTTTGCCACCCTCGGCGAGCAGCCCGATTGCCCGCGCACCTAACTCGCCGGAAGACTCGCTGCCTCCGCTTCCCTCATCCCAGGAAATCTTCAGCTTCTTCCGCGCCTGCATGGCGGCCCAGGTAGACTCCGCGACCACCGCCACGCCCGGCATCAGGTGGGTGGGGTTCTCCATGCCGTCGAGCACCACAACGTGCCGCACCCCTGGGTGCGCTTTAGCGGCGGCATCGTCAATCGTCTTCGGCGCGGCCGCGAAGACGGGGGATTTCTCGATAACCGCATAGAGCATCCCCGGACGTTTTACATCCAATCCGTAGCCCGCTCGCCCAGTGACGATCTCGTGGATGTCGGCGACCGGAACGCGGGTGCCGATCAAGCGGAATTCCTCGCGCCTCTTGAGAACAGGATCTGTCGGCGGAGTCAGCAAGGCCGCCGCGGCAGCTAACTCGCCGTACTCCAACTTACGTCCAGTGGGCCGGTGTGTGACCAGGCCGGATCCAGTCTCGCATTCAGTGGCCGGGACCAGCCACCGTGAGGCCGCGGCCTGGATAATTAGCGCGCGGGCGGCGGCGCCGGCTTTCCGTAGGCCGAGCCATTCGCTGGTGACGTTGTCGCTGCCGCCGGAACCCTGGCCCCCATAGCGCTTGGGGTCGAGATCGGCCTGAGCCACCTTGACGCGAGCCCAATCGGCATCCATTTCGTCCGCAACGATCATCGGCAGTGAGGTCTTCACACCCTGCCCGATCTCAGGTTCTTTGGACCAAATTGTGGTGGTTCCATCCGAGTCGAGGCGGATATAAGGATTCGGTTGCCAAGGTTCCGCTGCGGAACAGATCAGCATGCCGCCGGCCGCGGTGGCCGCGATGCGGAGGAAGTCGCGGCGCGTGGCTTTGGTGGGGTTCACGGCTTGCGCTCCGCCAGAACACGCCGTATTGCGGCACGAATGCGAACATAGGTACCGCAGCGGCACAGGTTTCCCGTGAGTTCCTGCACAACCTGTTCTTCCGTGGCGCGTGGATGTGCGCTGAGGAATGCGGCCGTTGTCATGATCTGCCCCGTCTGACAATAGCCGCATTGGGGCACATCCTCGGCAATCCATGCGCGCTGTACCGGATGGGTACCGTCCTCGGAAAGGCCTTCGATCGTAGTCACCGCCGCCGCGCCGACCGAGGAGAGTGGAGTGATACACGCGCGAACTGCTTTTCCCGCGACGTGAACGGTGCACGCTCCGCAGAAGCCCAGCCCACAGCCGAACTTCGCGCCCGTGAGTCCCAGTTCGTCACGCAGCACCCAAAGAAGCGGCGTATCGGAAGGCGACGTGACGCGGTGAGTGTGACCGTTGACGCGCACGGTGTTCGGCACTCAGCTTTCGACGAGTCCATCTGGAAAAGGTCACGGCTTGTTCCCGGTGCCGCGCCGAAAATCGCTCACCAACCTGATACTCGCTCACCAGCAGGAGCCGGAGGGTTACGATGTGGATTATGCGTTGCGCCGTTCTCATTCTGCTGGCAATTCATGCTTGGCCGGGACGAGGCTGCTGTTGAACCGCGGTGACATCACGAGTCTCCGGAGATCCGCCGTGCCGGCGGCCGGAGTGCTCGCGGGATTGGTGCGGGAAGCCGGCGACTGGCCCGCTCGCCATGTGCGCGGGTTCGGCCTGACTCAGTGGGCGCTGCTCAATAAGGGCGCGGGCTGGTCACACGACCACGTGTGCCCCGAGCATGGCATCCGCCTGACGCAGAAGTTGCGCGGCTGGCCGGTGGGTCATCAGAACCGGACAGTCAAATGCGTAACCAGCCGGAAATGGAGCGTCGCGTTCAGGGAGGAACATGATAAGCTGCGAATCCTTATGCTCGGCGTCCCCGCAATCACCACAAACGCAGGCCAGGCGCTCGGCCTCGATCGGCGGGCCGCGGTTCTCTTCCTGATGGCGCGGCACACGGTCCCCTCAGCTCGTTTCGTCGCTGTCTACGGCGCACGTCGGGATACACCAGCAGTTCGCGATGTAGCGGAGTCCTCGCCGGGCGTTTCCCTCGCGAGAGCGCACGATCAGATTTCGGTGGCGCCTGGACCATTTCCCTTTAACCGGAGGGAGTCGATAAATTGACACCCCAACGAATAGTGCTCGAAGGAAGGCACGTGAAAATCGTGCCGTTGGATGCGGCGGCCCATGGTCACGCGTTGTTTGCCGGATCATCTGGTGCGGAGCGCGTCGAACTTTGGCGCTACCTCTTCAATGGGCCCTACGATAGCGAACTGGAGTTCGCAAAGTGGCTTTCTTCGCGTGAGAAATCGGAGGACCCGCTATTTTTCACGATCCTTGATGCTCCTTCTAATGAGCCCGCGGGCTATTGTTCGCTCATGCGGATCGATCCCGTGCACCATGTCATCGAAGTCGGAAACATTTTGTACCTTCCGCGCCTGCAGCGCACGGCCGGCGCCACCGAGGCAATGTACCTGATGGCACGCTACGTATTTGAGGAACTCGGATATCGCCGCTACGAATGGAAGTGCGACGCCTTGAATTCCCCGTCGCGCCGCGCTGCCCTGCGGTACGGCTTCTCCTTCGAAGGCATCTTCCGTCAGCACATGATCGTCAAAGGCAAGAATCGGGATACCGCCTGGTATTCGATGCTTGATGCAGAATGGCCGGAAAAGCGGCGCGCATTCGAGCGTTGGCTGGCTCCCGCGAACTTCGACGCACAGGGCGGCCAACTGACGGCGCTCAGTAGCTGAAGGCAGCGCCCGACCTATCGAATCCTGTAACTCAACATCGCCCGCACATTAAGAAGCCCGTCGTTGCTCCGCGGCGAAGCCGGATTCCGCTTTACCCATAGGGGGCTGTAGAACGCGTCCACCGTAAGCGCCGCGCGGCGGGTTACTAAGTATGTCGCCCCGCCGGTGCCGGAAAAGGTGCCCCCCCGTGTCCACAGGCGAGTTCGGTCGAGGCCCTTCACTACTGGCGCGTTGGTCTGGAACGCGCCATCGATGAAGTTACCGCCCGCTGCCACATGGGGTATTAATCTCGGCGCACTCGGAATTCGATAGGCAATTTGAAATTCGCTCCCGGCATACCGTAACGTGGCAACATCAGCCGATTCTCCCACGCACGATGTCGGGTTTCCGGCGGACCCCGGCGCAAATCCCAGCACCCCCGTGGAACACGTGAATGCCCCTTTGATCGAGCCCACCTGTCCGTATCCACGCCACCCGAACGCCCAGTGACGGCGTTCTACAATCGGCCTCTCCACACCAAATGCCAGCAGGTGAGTCGTGACACCGAAGGCGCGGAACGGTGGCGGACCAGCAATGATCCCGGTAAGTTTCCATGGCAGGCGGACCCTTACGATCGGCCGCGCGAACACGGGAGTCTTATTGAGATCCTGCTCCGCCCGGCCGTTGAAGCCAATTGTTCGTTGTCCCACGTCGAGCCGTGGCAGCCATCCCAATTCCAATCCGACCGTGACGGACCCTACTGTCCGCGCTTCTGGGGGCTCTGGCACCTGCAGCCCGCTCAGCAATGTTGATGATGCGAAGTATTTCAAGCCCCACGCCTCGGGCCGCTCGAAGCCGACATGATAGTTGTTGCCAAAGGTAGCGCCTGCGCCTTGAGCAATGCAGTCTATCGGAAGCGACAGACCACCCGCTGCGATAAACAGTTTAATAACAAGCCTTCTATATTTGATGGACATAGTAACCTCCAGTGCGCGCGGACTAATCTCAGCGCGCCAATTGGATCTTGAATTCGATCTGAACCTCATCCTTCACGCGGACGGTACCTCCGCCGACCTTGACCGGCTGCATGCCGAATTCCGTCTGCTTCAGCCTTGCGATGCCCTCGTAATGTCCGCCGGATTCACGGACGTCCACCATCACCGGGTGTTCCTGTCCGTGCAGACTCAATGTGCCTTGCACCTTCCAGGTGTCGCTCCCCGCCGCGACCACACTGGTAGAGCGAAACGCAATCTCCGCGTTATGCTCGGAATCCAGTACCTCAGGCCCGAGCATAGTTCTTTGAATCTGAGCGCGATCTTTCTCCGAGACTCCGGGGTCCTTTACCTCGAGACCGCGTGCCTGCACGCGCAGTTCGACTTTGTGCGCAGTTGGATCGATGGTGCCACTCGCAATCGGTGCGGAGATTTCGTGGTTGTGCCCGAACGCCGAGAGTACACCTGCTTTGTACACGCGCACCGTCAACATGGAGTTTGCGGTGTCGATTGCGCGTGGCTGCGCGAAGGCGGCCGCAATCCAGATTGCGCTAACTAACCAAAGCATTGTTAGTCTTCTCACGTCGTTTGCTCCTTCGCCTGAAGTCAGTGCCTGACTAATTTCAGCTTAGAGACAGTCGCCGTGCAGATTGGCCGCGAAGCTGTAAAATTGCTGTAAATTGATACGTGTCTGTCTGAAATCGCACCCGGTGCTATTGGCTGTGCACACGGGAATAATCCACCATATGCGCGACCAGACCGCCAGCAACAGTATTCTTGGAGTACCCGGCAATTAGTTGTTTCTGATAGTCGCGTTGGAAGAAGTCGAAGATGCCAGGGCGATCTCCCACGATCTCCAGGTCCGCGTCGGTCATCGTCAGCTTTCCAAAACGCAGGATGCCCCCTCGCTGGTAAATGTACGCGCTCGAAGCGAACGGAGGAGTCAGTGCCATCGCGTGATGCCCGGAGTCGAATACCTGGACGATCTTGCCGCCCTCGATCGCCACGCGGGTTACCCGTCCCTGCATGTGCGGAGCAGGCGTTAATGTTCGCGGCATCAGGATGATGTCGTCGCCTACGATTTTCATCCCGCGCTCCGCATTCTGATTGACGAGTTTCGAGAGGTCCTCCCCCAGAAGGTGCAGCAGCCCCTTCATCGGGATATGCGCGGCCTTAATCTTGTCCGCGTGCATGCGAATGTTCCCATCGTCCGTGGCGGAAAGGGTGCCTTCGATTTCGAAGGAGACATCAACGCCTTTATGGATAACGCCCTTCTGAATAATACGATTGCCTTCGATCGTTACTACTACGTGTTTGATCGGTGAGCCCTGATACGCCAGCACGTAGGAGTTCATCAGAGCCGTCATGGATGCGGGTGTGAGGGCGACATCCGCGGTATCGATATCGACAAGGAACGAACCGCTGTCGTCGAAGGTGGCGGGCACGTCGGGCTTGGTACGCTGCAGTTGTCCCCGAAGTGTACGGACTTCCAGAACAATGTCCGGCGCCAGCCGGAAATTCACATTCTTCATCTGGATCTGCACGGGACCGGCGTGCGCTTCGGGGGAACGGTTTTGCGCCGGCCCGGCAGGCGCGAGAACACAAAGCGCCGCCACGCTAGCGCAGACAATTGCGGATTTTACAGCCTGCAGCGTAGTCATAGCCATCCGTATTCATTCTTGTCACAAGTTGCCGCGCAGCCGCGGTCGCTGACGCACAACCGCGCCCAAGGCCCAGTTACTTTTACAAATATTGCCATGTTTTGCCACATTTACGCTGCCTATAATTCATGCAGATGCTGCGAGAAGACCAAATTGAAATACTGGAGCAGGAGGGCGTGCCGGATGAGTTAGTCCGCGCGTGCGTATCGGGACATTGCCAGAATTCACAACTGGCTCGGGGATACCCGGTACATTGTTCGCGCGATCGCACGCGATCCCCTGCCCGTCCGCCGCGTGCTGGACGTGGGATGCGGCACCGGGCTGGTCTTGGCCGCAGTGGAGCGCAAGCTGCGCGTCAACGTGATCGGCGCGGAACTTCATCCGTATCCCTCGATTTCCGCTCCCGTGCCCATCGTGCAGGCCGACGCATTGCAAGACCGTCTTCCCTTCGCCGATATCGCATTCTGTATGCACCTCGGTCATCATCTCGCGGAGCACGACCTGGTTCGCCTCATACGCAATGTGGGGCGCTACTGCCGGCGTTTTATCCTTCTCGATCTGGTCCGCCATCCGCTGCCATTAGCCCTCTTCCGGCTATTTGTCGCTCCATTCGTATGCCGGAATCGATGCCGAAGATGGACAGCGTTCTATTCGTCGATCCTACACGCCGGAGGAACTTCGCCGCATCACGACCTCCGCCCTGGAGGGCACAAGAAGCAGTTTCCACGTTTCGGTGGCTCCATGTTACGCCCGTCAGATCGTCGATATCTCGTATGAAAGCATCCACGAGTGATCTTCGGGCTTAGGATGACGGCAGCAACATCCTGGTAAGTTGTTTTGCTCGTTTATTAGGGGAGTAAGTCAACGTGCGCGCGGATTTGTTGGTGATCGGCGGAGGGCCGGCTGGCTTGGCGACGGCGATCGCGGCCCGGCGCAAGGGTCTCTCCGTCACGGTGGTGGATGCGGCTCGAATCCACCCATCGACAAAGCCTGCGGCGAGTGCATCCTGCCCGCCGGAGTCGAAGTCTTAGGCCGCCTCGGCGTCCGGATTTCGAATGAGGAAGCCTTTCCCGTTCGCGGCATCCGCTTCGTGGATCGCGCGACAAAATCGAAGCAGCTTTTCCCGCCTCAGCCCGGGCTTGCGCTGCGCGGACGCGCCTTCATGAGATGCTCGCGACCCGTGCGGCCGAGCTCGGCGTTCGCCTGCGTTGGAATACTCCGGTTACCCGAGATCTTGCGGACTTGCCTCACCGTTGGATTGTAGGCGCCGACGGGCAGAACTCTCGTGTGCGCAATGCCGCCGGATTAGATGCCGGCAGGCGTCCCATCTTCGCGCTTTGGATTTCGCCGCCACTACCGCATCACGCCGTGGACCGATTACGTGGAGGTGCATTGGGGCCCGCGCTGCCAGGTCTACGTAACGCCCGTCGGCGCCAACGAGATCGGCGTCGCGCTTCTGACTCGTGATCGCCATTTGCGTTTGGACACGGCCCTGACAGATTTTCCGGAGTTGCAGGCCAGGCTTGCGGGTGCCGCTGTCTCCAGCCCCGAACGCGGCGCGCCCACAGTGTCGCGCCGTCTCCCGCGCGTCTTTGCCGGACACACGATATTGATCGGCGACGCTTCGGGGTCTGTCGATGCGATCACGGGGGATGGATTGAGCCTCGCGTTTCGTCAGGCGCTCGCCCTCTCGGAGGCGCTCGCGTCTGGTGTTTTGGACGCCTATCAGTCGGAGCACGCACGCCTGTTGCGGCATTCCGGATCGCTCGCCGCGCTGCTCCTGGCGCTGGACCGTTTTCCCACGCTGCGCGGCTTCGCTCTACGCATGTTAGCGCTCAATCCGAAAATTTTTGCAGGGATACTATCGAGGCATCTGGGAGGGGTGCGGGAGGTTTCCGGGGAGGACCACCCGTACTTCAGCGTTCCTCCCCGAATCGATTGACTTAACGGGCGCCGCCCCGTCCGCCGAACGGCGTTGCGCCGGCAGCGGGAGCGGGAGGCGCGAACTTCGGATCGAGGATCTTCGAGATCTCGTCTCGGCTGGCCTCCAGGTGCGCCTTCGTTTCGTGATCCGTCGTCTTTGCGATGGCGGCCCCAATCGATGCGGCCAAGGCTCGGAGTTCGGTGCGATACATCGGCTTTTCGTCACCGCTATTGCTCACGCGAAGTGGCGCGGGCGCCCCATCGGGCGTCGGGAATGCCGGGGTGGCGGCCCGCTCCACGGGGTTCAACTTCGTGTTGACCTCGTGCAGATAGGAGCGCTGCAACTCGCGGCGATACGGATCGATCTTGACCGCCGGCGTATCCAGTTCCCGCCAGATCCCTTTGCGCACCGCGGCCAGGAACTCTACCGGCGAATAGGCCAGATTGCCGTCCAATGCTTCCTGCTCCGCAAGACGCGCGAAGCGCGGAGAGCTCAACAAGCTCGTGAGCACGCGATTCTGCGCGGTCCGAATTCGGTCGATCACACCGACCGGTTCGATACGTCGCAGAATCTCCTCGTCGATCATCCAACTCGGTGTCGTGAAGGCGGCATCGAGCAGGTATTTCACCGCGGCCTGCTGGCGCTCCTTGGGAATCAGGTTGAAGATGCGGCCTTCCTGGCCAACCACTTTCTCCTGGCTGTTGAAGCCCCCCACGACGTTGGCAACGTGGCTCATCTCCGTGCTCCACTGGCTAAGCACGCGGCCATAAACTCGCCCAGTTGCTCGTAGGTATCGCCGTCCTTATAAGCGGTGGCGGACATCAGCATTTTGGTGACGCGCTGCAAGTTCTTCAGCCCCAGCGTCGCCGCCTTCACCGCATCGGCATCACCCACTGCCTCGGTCTCTTCGCCCGGGTCGCTGCCCGCCGAGTTCGCCGTGGAGAAGCGCAGCCACGGCTTGTCATCCTGATCCTTGGACCACTTGTTCAAGCGTCGCCTTCTCTTCGTCGGGAGTCTTGGCGCCCGGAATCGGCGTGTAGCCCCACATGGTGGCCCATGTATCGTACGGTCCGATGCGCGGAATCAGGTCTTCGGCGGCGATGCCATCTTCGGGCTGCGCCACGTAGTTGAAGCGCGAGTAGTCCATGATCGAGGGCGTGTGGCCCATCTTGTGGACCCATTCCTTATCGCGAATCTTTTCGAAGGGATACATCGAGCTGGCCTTCATGTTGTGCTGGAAGCCGAGCGTGTGTCCCACTTCGTGCGCGACCACGTATTCCAGCAGGCGGCCCATCAGATCGTCGGGCAGCGGCAGCTTCTGCGCGCGCGGGTCGAGCGGACCCACCTGCACGAAATACCAGTCGCGGGCCAGGTTCATGACGTTGTGATAGAACTGGATGTCCGCATTGAGAATCTCGCCCGTGCGCGGGTCGCTGATGTGCGGTCCGCTGGCGTTTTCCGTGGTCGAAGGCAGCCAGCGGATCACCGAGTAGCGCACGTCTTCCGGGCTCCAGGTCGGATCCTGCTGCGCCGTCGGGGCTTCCTTGCCGATGATGGCGTTCTTGAAGCCCGCGGCTGCGAAGGCCTCGTTCCAATCTTCGATTCCCTTCTTGAGCCAGGGCACCCACTTCTTCGGCGTCGCCGCGTCGATGTAGTAGACGATCGGCTTCTTCGGCTCGCGAAATGGCCGCCGTCGGGTCCTTCTTCTCCAGGCGCCAGCGCGCGATGTAGCGCGTGCGCTCGGCCTTGTATTCGCTGCGCGAGTAATCCATCGTGCTGGTGGTGAAGTAGCCCACGCGCTCGTCGAAGAGCCGGGGCATCATCGGCTTTTCCGGCAGGCGCACCATGCTGTGATGCAGCACCACGGTCGCGCTGTTGCCGCGCATCGTGCCGCCGCCCAACCCGCCGCCGCGTCCACCGCCAGCCGCCGCCGCGCCGCCGCCGGTCCGCGTATAAGTCACCGTGACTTCGGTTTCCAGGTTCTCGGGAAACGCGTTGATGTGTTCGATGAAACGTGCGGCTCGCATCCACGCCCGTCGCGCCGATGCGCTGCCGCGCGCTGAACTCCTGCAAGTCGCCGGTGAAGAGCCGGCTGACTTCGATCACCGGCGCGCCATCTTTGGCAAACGCCGCCACCGGGAAGGCCTGAATGATCGCCTCGTTGTTCGCGTTCTTCACCGCCAGCGCGATGGGTTCATCGGGGTTGGCGGTCAGGCTGTAATCCACCGCCGAGCATCAGCACGCGATTGCCCTTGAGTTCCCAGCGGACCACGTGGTTGGCGAGTTGGCCGCCGCCGTAGCCCGCTCCCGCTGTGGTCTTGGCGATCTGCGAATTCCAGAGCAGGTCTTTCCCAAGTTCCGCCTTGGGAATTTCGTAGTAATAGCGTTCCTTGATCTGGTGGACCGTAAACAGGCCCTTGGAGGTCTTGGCTTCCTTCGTGATGACGCGGTCGTACGGTTGGGGGTCGGGCACGGCCCCGGCATTGGCGCCGAAACCTCCTCGACCTCCCCCGCCCGCAGCCGGCGTCTGCGCGGGAGGCTCGTCCTGAGCAAACAGCGCGGCGGCGGCGCAAACGGTCAATAGCGCGATTCGAATTTTTCTAAGCATTACTCTCCTTCTAAAAAGCGGATTCCTGGGCACGAGACGCTGATAAAACGCGCAGGAGTGGGTGTAAGAATGAAATGACGAATTTGAATCGGCGAGGGTAACCGAAGTTCCGAATTATTTTTCGCGTCGATGGCCGCTCTGCCGGTCGTGTTATCGTATCCCCAAAGATGGTTGGTCGAGGGTTATTCCTGGCTTGGTCTGCGGCGCTTGCTGCTCATGCTGCCGGAGGTGCGGTACGTAGGCGCTGCGGCGTGTTCCAAGTGCCATGCCGAGATCCATCGGAAATGGGCCGGATCGCGGCATAGCAAGATGGTGCAGCCGGCTACCAGGGCCGGTGTCCAGGGCGATTTCACCCGCGCGAAACTCCAACTGCGCGGCTCGCCGTACGCCCTGCGCGAACACGATGGCGTGTACTACATCACCGAATCCACCATCACCGGAAAACCCCAGGAACATCGCGTGGATTACACGCTCGGCAATCGCCGCATTCAGCACTATCTCACCACTACGCCCAGCGGCCGCGTCATCGTATTGGCCCCAAGCTGGGATATTCTGCGCAAACAATGGTTCCACAACTTCGACATCGCCGACCCTGATGAAACCGACGAAGTGGTGGTGCAGATCTGGAACAAGAACTGTTTCTCCTGCCACGTGAGCCGCCAGGAAAAGGGGTTCGACCCCGCCACGAACCAGTATCAGACCTCCTGGCAGGATTTCGGCACGAACTGCGAGCGTTGCCACGGTCCGGGCGGCGACCACGTGGCACACTACAACGCAACTCCCGCGCCCACCGGCCCTGCGCGCGATATCGTGCTGCAGACCCGCCTTGATGCCACGCGCAACACCATGGTCTGCGCGCAGTGTCATTCCTTCCGCGATATCTACGCAACAGGCTACGCGGCGGGTGGCAACTACTACGATTACTTCCTGCCCATCCTCGAAGCCACACAGCCCATTGACCGCGATCCAGCGTATTGGCCCGACGGCCGCACCCGCCGATTCTCTAACGACGCCTTCGGCCTCTGGCAGAGTGAGTGCTACCGCAAAGGCGCTCTCGCCTGCACAGGCTGTCACACCGCCGCCCACGAAACCGAAATTGAACGCAATCCCCAACTGCGGCCCGACGCCAACGCCCTCTGCACACGCTGCCACGCAGACATTGGAAAATCGCTCTCGTCGCACACGCACCACACCGGAACCAGCGCCGGCAGTTCCTGCGTCGAGTGCCATATGCCGCGCACCGTCCTCAGCATTAAGGCGGAGATTCGCGACCATTCGATGAGTATCCCCGCACCGGAAAACTCGATCAATCACGCCATCCCGAACGCCTGCAACGTCTGCCACAAAGATCGCGACGCCCAATGGTCCCTGCAAAAGATGGCCGCCTGGTACGGCACTGCCTCTCGCCAAAAATGGATTCGCCGCGCCGATGCCTTCGCTGCCGCCGGCCGCAACGATGCCCAGTCCATTCCCCAGCTCCTCGCAATCCTCGCCGAGTCGCGCGAAGGTCCGCTCCCCCGTGCGAATGCCCTCTCTCATCTCGCGCGCTTCGCCGCCGATCCACGCGTCTTTCCCGCCATGCGCGAAGCCCTCGAAGATGGCGAGCCACTCGTGCGTGCCATCGCCGCTCTGCGCATGGTCGCAAGCCCCGTCGATAAACCTTCCGCGATCGCGTCCCTTACTAAGGCGCTCGCCGACCCCGCGGCCACCGTTCGCATCGGCGCCGCCGTCTCGCTGGTCAGCCTCGGCGTCAAGAGTCTTCCCGGCGAAGATGGTGTACGCTTCGAGCGCGCCAGCCGAACTCTATCGTGCCCGCGCCGCGCTCAACATCGACGATGCCGCTCAGCAGCTCGGCGCCGGAAAATTTTATCTCCTCACCGGAGATCCTGTCCGCGCCTTGAGTGCTTTAGAAACCAGCCTTAAGCTCGATCCCGAAATTCCCGCGCGTTATCTCATCGCCGCCGCCTACGTCCAGCAAGGCGAAACCGCTAAAGCGCGCGCCGTGCTCCTCGCCATTCCCCCGACCGATCCCGACTACCCCAAGTCCCGCCGCCTTCTCCAATCCATAGGCCAGTAGTTAATTTGAAACCAGCTCCCCGGGCCTCGCGTCCACGTTTCTCTACCCGCCGATGCCGCTCCCTCCCTTAGTCGCGCTGCTATTTATGTGGCAGACTGCCACCGGTAGCCTCGACGTCCTGGTGATGGACACCGCCAACCACCTGCTTCCCGATGTGCGCATCGAACTAAGGTACGGCGGCGAAATGGTCGCCTCCGGGCAAACCGATGCGACCGGCCATGCCCGCTTCACGAAGCTCAAAGCAGCGCGTGTCGAACTCAGCGCCTCAAAGCCGACTTACGAGCCCCTGCAAAAGTCCGATCTCGAAATCCCGTCTTCCGTGGAATTAACCCTTACCCCGGCCCTCGCGCGCAAGGAGAGCATCGAGGTCCAGGCCAAAGTCACTCCTCTCGATCAGGTCGCCGCCTCGGGCGAACTCCCCGCGCAAACCGTCCGCGAACTTCCCGGCCGCCCCGCCACCGTCCTCGACGCCCTGCCGCTCCTTCCGGGCGTAGTCCGCGCGCCAGGCGGCGGTCTCATCATGTCCGCCGCAGGAGAACATCGCAGCGCGCTCATCGTCAACTCAGCCGATGTCACGGATCCCGCCACCGGCCAATTCGGGCTGACCGTACCCATCGATAGCGTCGAGACCATGAACGTCTACCAGACACCCTTCCTCGCCGAGTACGGACGCTTCACCGCCGGCCTGGTCTCCGTGCAGACGCGCCGCGGCGGCGATAAGTGGAAGTGGGACCTGAGCGATCCCTTCCCCGATTTCATTATTCGCAGCTACCATCTGCGCGGTCTGCGCGACGCCACTCCTCGCTTGAACGTCGAAGGCCCGATTCTTCCGGGCAAGCTCTATTTCTCCGAAGGACTGGAATACACCGTCCGTAAGACCGAGGTCTACGAACTGCCCTTCCCCTACAATCAGAAAAAACAGGCTGGCGTCAATTCTTTCGCTCAGCTCGATTGGGTCGCATCTCCTACCCAACTCGTCACGGCTACCGTTCACGTCGCACCCCAGCGAATGGAGTACGTGAATCTCAACTACTTCAATCCCCAATCCACCACTCCCGACGCCGCCACTAGCAATTACACCGCGACGCTCGTGGACAAACTGACGCTCGGCAATGGCCTGCTCGACAACACCATCTCCGTGACTCGTTTCGGCGCTCGTGTCTGGGGCCAAGGAAGCGCGCCTTTAACAATTACGCCCGCTGGAAATACCGGCAACTACTTCGCTCAGCAGAGCCGTCATTCTTCACGCGCGAGTTGGAGTCCCGTCTACACGTTCGCCCCACTCAATTGGTTGGGGACGCATACCTTCAAAGCCGGTGCGAACATCGCTCAAAGTTCCGACGCCGGCGAGGTGACCGAGCGTCCCTTCGAAATTCTGGACGCCTCGAACCACCTGCTGGAGCGCGTCGCCTTCACCGGCGGTGAGCCCTTCCGCAACCGGGATATGGAGTATGCCTTCTTCGGGCAGGATCACTGGATGGTCACACCCCGCTTCGCCGTGGATCTAGGTGTGCGCACCGAATCGCAGGCGCTCTCCGAAAGCTTTCGCGTGGCTCCGCGCGCTGGAATCGCCTGGACGCCGTTCGCTGCCGCCGGGACCATCGTGCGCGCCGGCTTCGGCCTCTTCTACGATCGCGTGCCGCTCAACGTTTACTCGTTTGAGAGTTATCCGAACGCCACCATCACGCAATATGGCGCCGATGGCCAGATCGCTGCCGGTCCCACCCTTTATCAAAACGGCCTCGGCACGGTACTTGCCGAAACCCCATTCGTCTTTCAAAAACCTGCCGCCGGTAATTTCTCGCCGCGTAGCGTGACCGGAAATCTGCAGTTCGAACAGCCCGTCTCCGAACATCTCAAACTTCGCATCGGCTACACCCAAAAGCAATCCGCGGGTCTCATCATCTTGGATCCGCTGGCCATCGGCGCTAACGTGCTCTCCGGGAGCGGACAGTCGCGCTACCGCCAGTTCGAAGCCACTGCACGCCTCCGCCTCAATGACAAACGCCAACTCTACTTCTCCTACGTTCACTCGCGCGCACGCGGAGACCTGAACGATTTCGCCGGCTACCTAGGCAGCTTTCCCGCACCCATCGTCCGGCCGAATCAATTCGGCAATCTGCCCACCGATCTGCCCCACCGCTTTTTGGCTTGGGGAGCGGTACAATTGCCCGCAGGGTTCCGGGTTGCGCCCTTGATCGAGTTTCGAAGCGGCTTTCCTTACGCCGTGACCGACGCCGCCCAGAATTACGTGGGCGCGCCTAATGCGAATCGATTTCCCATTTTTCTGTCGGTGGATTCCCGGTTCTCCAAGGACGTCAAAGTGAATCCCAAATACACCGTCCGCCTCTCCGTTAGCGCCTACAATCTCACCAACCATTTCAATCCCGAAGCCTTCCATAACAATACCGGCGACCCGGCCTATGGTCTCTTCTTCGGACAGAGAGGACGCCGGTTCACGGCCGATTTCGATGTCATCTTTTAAAACGTGGTCCCCGTTGCCCGCCAGGTCTTCCGTCCTCGGACTCGGCCTGATTACCGTTCTCGCCGTCCTCGTCCACGGCTACCATCTCGGCGTAGACGATAGTGCGATCTACATCCCCGCCATCAAGCGTGTGGCAGACCCGAACCTTTACCCCTTCGGCGCCGAGTTCTTCATGTCCCACGCGCACCTCTCGATCTTCGCCCTGCTTGTCGGCGGGTCCGCGCGCCTCACTCACCTCCCCATCGACGCCGTCATCTTCGCCTGGCACATCGGCAGCATCTTCCTTCTGCTTCTGGCCTCCTGGCAATTGTTGGGCTGCTGCTTCAAGAGCAGCTCCGCGCGCTGGAGCGGCGTAGCCCTTCTCGCCGCTACTCTCAGCGTTCCCGTCACCGGGACTGCTCTCGCCATCATGGACCCGTATCTCACGGCGCGTTCCCTCTCCACCCCATCCACCCTCTTTGCGATTGCCTGCTACTTGACCAATCGCCGCCGCAGCGCCGTCGCCTGGCTCGTCCTCACCGCCGCTGTCCATCCCCAGATGGGAATCTACGGAGCACTTTTCCTAACCTGTATGGAACTCGTGCGCCGCCGCCGTGCCCTGCCCGTCCTCGCGCAGCCGGTGGCCTTCGGCGCTCTCATCAGCCTGTCCTTCCTCCCGCACTTCGCTCCCGTAATCGGCCCCGCGCGCGATTGTCTCCTCTCCCGAACTTTCTTCTTCGTCTTCACCTGGACCTGGTACGAATGGCTCGGCGTCTTCGCACCACTCGCTCTGCTCTGGTGGTTCGGCGTGGCACGCCCTCGTCACACCCTTCCCGCGTTTCGTGAAGTGGCCGCCGGCCTGATTCCCTTCGGACTCGTCTTCACCGCGCTCGCCGTGGCCCTCTCCATCCCCCAAAGTCTCGAGGGCTATACCCGCCTCCAGCCTATGCGCAGCTTTCATCTGCTTTACGTCATCTTCTTCCTGCTGGTCGGTGGCCTCATCGGCGAGTACGCGCTCCACTCCAATCCCCGTCGCTGGGCGGCGCTCTTCGTTCCCCTCGGCCTTGCCATGGTGCTGCTCCAGAACGCCACGTTCCCCTCCAGCGAACACGTCGAGTGGCCGGGCTCGAATAACGACAATAGTTGGATTTCCGCCTTTATGTGGATTCGCTATCACACGCCCAAAGGCGCTGTCTTCGCCCTCGACCCCAATTACATGGTCGAGCCCGGCGAAGATACCCATGGCTTCCGCGCAGTCGCCGAACGCAGCGTGCTTGCCGATCGCATCAAAGATAGCGGCGCCGTTTCGCTCTTCCCGCAACTTGCCGATGAGTGGCAGAATCAGGTCACCGCGGAACGCGGCCTCGATCACTTCGCGCTCGCCGATTTCCGCGAACTCGTCAAGCGCTATCCTGTCACCTGGATTCTGAAAATCGGCCCCGGCGCACCCGGCCTCACCTGCCCCTACCAGAATCGCGACCTGTCCGTTTGCAGAATCTGAACGCTACTTCCACAGCCGCGGATCGAACTCAATCGGCAGCCCATTCCCCACCGCCACCTTGGCAAATTCCGGATGCGCGGGATTGATCAGGAAATTCCATTCGCGCGGCACGATCACCGAAGGCACCCGCAACACCGCCGACCTCTCCGCGCGCAGCCATCGCGTCCCAATCCGCGCCGTCGCCTCGGAATTCATGCGCCAGTCCGGGGGGAGTGCCGCTTCCGGCAGGGCTTCAACCACGCTGTCTGGGAATTCCGCCGCGATGCACACGTGGTGAACCGGAATCTGTTGCTCGGTGACATGAACCAGCAGTTCTAAAATCGCCAGCGATTCGGATCCCGCGGTGTAAACAACTGGAAGGCCGGCGAGTGTTCCATCTCCCGCCCGCCATGCGCGCGCCTTCTCCATCGAACTCCGCTCTGTCGGCACGGCAGATTCGGAACACCCGCATCAGCTAAATACGCCGTACTCGATCCGGGTGAGAATCTTGTCCACTTCCGCGGCCGCTCCGTCTTTGACCAGTTGCGCGGGTGACTTTCCCCCGAAGAGATGAGTCGGCGTCTTCAGCCAGTCCATCGCCCTCGCTCGATCGCCAAAAACGGCGATCGCATGGGTCGTGGTTCCGTTCACGATCGTTTTCAAACGCGGCGGCGTCTCCGAAGAAACCACCTTACGCGGCGACCGGCGCTTTAATGGATGTCCCACTACACCCCCATTATAACCGTCACCCGCTACTACAATAGGGTTCGTATGAAACGTCAGCCCCGGATTGTAGTGATCGGCAGCGCAAATATCGATCTGGTCACCTATACCGACCAGTTCCCGCGCCCCGGAGAGACGATTTTCGGGCGCGAATTCAGCCTCGGCTTCGGCGGGAAAGGCGCCAATCAGGCCGTTGCCGCGCGTCTCTGCGGCGCCGACGTCGCCATGGTTGCGCGCGTCGGCGATGACCTCTTTGGCCCCGCCAACATCGAAAATTTCACCTCCCGCGGCATCGACGTCCGTCACGTCATGACCACCGCCGGAGTCTCCAGCGGCGTCGCCCCCATCTTCGTCGAAAGCTCCGGCCAAAACCGCATCTGGGTCGTAAAAGGCGCCAATGATCGCCTCCTCCCCGCCGATGTTGCCGCTGCATCCGACGTCCTCGCTGGCGCGGATTTCCTCGTCATGCAGCTCGAAATCCCCATCGAGACCGTCTACTACGCACTCCGCTTCGCTCGCCAACGCGGCATTCGCACCATCCTCAATCCCGCGCCGGGCCAATCCCTCGACTTCGCCGAAATCTCCAATGCCGATTACGTCATCCCCAACGAAACGGAGGCTGAGGCGCTCACCGGTATCCCGGTCCACACGCTGCCGGACACCCAGGCCTGCGCCAAAAAAATGTTGGACGGTGGCTTGCGCCGCGTGATCGTCACCCTCGGCGCTAACGGCGCTCTGCTTGCCACCGCGGAAGGCATGCGCCATGTCGCGCCGTTCGCCGTGACTCCCGTCGATACCACTGGCGCCGGAGACGCCTTCATCGGCAGCCTCGCCTGCTTCCTGTCCGAAGGCTTCGACGAACTGGAAGCCATCGCCCGCGCCAATCTCTATGCCGCCCTCTCCACGCTCGCCCCCGGCACTCAAAAATCCTTCGTCACCCGCGAGCGCTTCGACGCTCAATGGTCCACCGCCTAACCTTGCGCGAATTATTTACTTTCCGAAATCGGCTTCGAACCCGGCCACCTTGGCCAGCCTGCGTTTGTGACGTTCGGCGCCCGAGAATTTGGCGTTGACGTAGATGTGCACGAGTTCGAGCGCCAGTTCGGCGCCGATCACGCGCGAACCCAGGCAAAACACGTTGACGTCGTCATCTTCCACACACTGCCGCGCGGAAAAACTATCGTGGCAAGTCGCCGCGCGAATGCCCTTGAACTTATTGGCGGCGACGCACGCACCAGCGCCGCTGCCGCAGATGAGAATCGCCCGGTCCGCCTGTCCACTTAGCACGGCAAGCGCCACGGCCTTCGCATAATCCGGGTAATCGACCGGATCCGTGGTGCAGGTTCCGAGATCGTCGGCCTCGTGGCCTTCCTTACGGAGTTGCTCGATAACGCGCGCCTTGAGAGCCACGCCGGCGTGATCCGAAGCTACGGCGAGTTTCATAGCCTCAGGATAGCAGTGGAGCTATTGGCGAGGGGTAATTGCGTCACCGGCCTTGGAAGTGGTACGAAGTCAAGTGTGCGGATTCTAGTCCTCCTGATCGCTCTCAGCGCTGCCCACGCATTCCAGCGAGCGGCCGTGGTGCAGGACCTCAGCCATCGCAGCCAGGTGATGGACGGAGCCCGCGCCTATCGCGTCTACCTTCCGCCGGACTATGCCAAATCGCAGAAACGCTATCCGGTGGTGTACCGGTTCCACGGCTATGACGCGGAGGACGCGGCGCGCGATACCGCGCTCGCGGCGTACGTCGGCACCCACGATCTGATCCTGGTGGATTCCGGACCGGTTGAGACCACGGGAACGTTCCCGCTCTACTTTCCAGAACTCGCCGAACACATCGACCGCACCTTGCGGACGATTGCAGACCGCGATCATCGCGGCGTCATGGGGGCGGGCGTGGGCGGCTTTTACGCCATCTGGCAGGCTTCCAAATGCCCGGACCTGTAGGCAGCGCGTCCAGCGCCGGCGCGGCGACGGAAGCCACCGTGGGCCCGCGAGGCTTCGATCTCGAATCAGCCCTGGACGAACTATATTCCACGCTGGAGCCAGTGCGCATCCGGCAATCCGCGGCGTCGGCGACGATTCCCGAAGCGCTCGATTTTCACATGGACGCGTTCGCGCATCCCATTCCCAAGCCCGAGCATTTCAGCCACATCGACCCGTACCCGAACTTCGGCGTGTGGAATTGGGAAGTAGTCTCGGACCGCCGGTGGCCAGGATTCACTGTTCTCGAGAACGTATCGCGAAGCGGCTTCCATTCCGCTGTGCGCGAGTGGGTGCCCGGCGGCGCGGCGCTGCCCAATGTGAAGTTGACCATCACCAGCCCACGCCTCTATCAGCCATCCACCGCATACCCCGTGAATTACATCCGTATCCGGGACGGTTTTCAGCGTCATGCCAGCCAGAAATCCGACGCGCAAGGGCGGCTATCGTTTGACGTGAGCGGCGAAGAATACGAAGTCGGCGTGGGTGCGGGACCGGTGATCGCGTTTTCCGGGTTCGAAATAACCAACGGCGCCTGGGCCATCGCCGGCCGGCCGGTGCAGTTGCGGATCAAAGCATGGAACAAGGGCGGCGGGCGTTCGGCGACGATGCTGCTGAAATGGGGGAGTTCCAACCCCGCCGTTAAGTTGGCCGGCGGTTCGGCCAGACTGCCTGCGTTGGAACGCGGCGAGTCCGCCGTGCTGGCCGTAACCTGCACGTTCGAGCGGGCCGCAACCGCCGGCGCACGGATTACCGCGAGCAGCGGCGAGCTCATGTGGGCCATCGATGTCCCGGTTTTCCCCGCAGCCGAGGCGATCACGGAATACACCATCGCCGATGGTACGACGGTGGCTCCCTATCTGCATCCGCTCGGCGAAGGCAATCGGGACGGGCACGCGGCGCCTGGCGAGACCTTCGCCCTCCTGCTGCCTGACGTGGGTGTACTGCGCGCCGCGGAGCTCTTCACCAACGATCCCTGCGTGGACAATACTGCCCGCATCAGCGATTCCGGCGCTCGGATTTCCCTGCCCACAGTTCGGGCGAGCTGCGAGCCGGGGCATCGGATTCAGGCGCTGGCGAGGATTGGCTTGCGGTACTTTGCGGTCGAAATTCCCGTCTGGTACCGGAATCCCTAAAGTACGAACGCGAGTCCGCCGATTCCTCTGGTGTGACCGCGACAGACGATATCGAGCTACGCGAGCTGACCCTCAACCGGTTCCGGCGGCTCTTCAGCGAACTGATCAAAGGCGAGACCACGCGCAATAATTTTGCAGCATGGGAGGTCCAGATTCTTTTGGATTATCACGCCTGTGAATTGCCTGCGCGGCGGCGCATGGACATTCTACGGCAGTATCAACGCGCGGTAGAGCATCAATTGGAAATGGATTCCGGGCCGCCGATGCTGCTCTCCCATTTCCTGGTGCTGCGCGAGCAGCGGCGCGCAGCGCCCCGCCCTCATCCGGCTAATACCCTGCGCCCCTCGATCCGGTAGTTCCCGGAAATCACGATGCGGAGCGCCTCCGAATAAATGCGGTGCTCCTCCTTGAGAATGCGAGCGGATAGCGTGTCCACCGTGTCGTCGTCCTTCACGGGAACGGCAGCCTGGAGGACGATCGGTCCGGCATCCAGGTCCTGATCCACGAAATGGACGGTGCAGCCGGTGAGTTTGACCCCGTGGGAGAGCGCCTGATGCTGCGCGTCCAGCCCCGCGAAAGCCGGCAGCAACGACGGGTGGATGTTTAGAATCCGATTAGGGAATTCGCGAATGAAGCCGGCGCTGAGAAGGCGCATGAAGCCGGCAAGGCAGACCAGATCCACGTCGTACTTGCGGAGCTCCTCGACCAGCAGCCGGTCGTATACTTCGCGATCGGCGCCCTTGGAAGGCAGGCAGATCGCGTTGAGCCCCCGTGCGCGCGCTGCCTCAAGGCCGGGCGCCGTTGCGCGATTGGCAATCACCACCGCAATCTCCGCGTCGAGCGTGCCGCCTTCCACATTAGCGGCGATGGCTTCGAAATTCGATCCCCGGCCGGAAATCAATATGCCGAGCCGCTTCACGTGTACTCCACACGTGGGCGGCCGCGCCTTAGTTCAACAACGCTGCCGACGCGAAATGGCGTCTCACCGAGTTTGCGCAGTGCCGCTTCCGCCTTAACCGCGCCCCGGGCAGGCACCGCCAGGATCATGCCGACGCCAAGATTCAAAGTGCGCCGGTAATCGTCTTCCGGAATATCGCCAATGCGGCGCAGAGCTTCGAAAAGTGGTGGAATTTTCCAGGACTTGGTATCAATCACCGCACCGAAATTCTTGGGCATCATCCGCGGTGTGTTGTCCGTGATGCCGCCGCCCGTTATGTGCGCCGCGCCGCGCAGAAGTCCAGCCGCCATCAACGCGCGGATCGGCTTCAGATAACTGCGGTGCACGGCGAGTAGGGCGTCTCCAACGGTCGCGCCGACTTCCGGCAGCATGGTCTTCGGGCCGTACCCCGCCACTTCGAAGAAAAGTTTGCGAGCCAGCGAATAGCCGTTGGTGTGAAGGCCGGTGGAGGGCAGGCCCAGGAGAACGTCGCCCGCGCGTATGGTCTTGCCGGTGAGCAGGTCGCCGCGCTCGGCACAGCCCACGATGAAGCCGGCCAAGTCGTATTCGCCCGCGGTGTACATTCCAGGCATCTCGGCCGTCTCGCCGCCGATCAATGCACAGCCGTTCTTCCGGCAGCCGCGCGCAATGCCCCCCACCACGGAAGCAGCCACCTCGGCATCGAGCTTGCCGACGGCAAAGTAGTCGAGGAAGAAGAGTGGCGCTGCGCCCTGCACGGCGATATCGTTCACGCAGTGGTTCACCAAATCCTCGCCTACGGTATCGTGGCGCCCGGTAAGAAAGGCGACTTTCAATTTCGTCCCTACGCCATCAGCGGAACTGACCAACACCGGCTTGCGGAATCCAGCTAGCTGGTAGGAGGCTCCGAAGCTGCCGATCTCGGTCAGTACCCCTTTGGTAAATGTCTGGCGGGCGAATTTCTTGATGGCGGACACGGCGCGATCCGCCTCATCGATATTCACGCCCGCATCGCGGTAGCGAACTGGTTTTCGGGTGGACAAATCCCAGTATACGGCGTAGAATTCACCCAATAGTGGTACCCCAGGTTGCGTACCCGCTGCGATCCTGCGGCGTGTAACCGGTGTAGCGTAACCATTTGACCTGAACTATCGCCATAACGAACTATTGCCATTATGAAAAAACTAGTCACAGCGCTATTGCTGTGTTGTGGTTTGGCGCTTGCCCAGTCGCATCCGGCAGTGGCCATCCGCAACGCAAAAATCGTGACCGTCAGCGGGCCCGTCATCAACAAGGGCACGGTGGTGGTCCGCAACGGATTGATTGAGGCGGTCGGCGAGAATGTCGCCGTGCCCGCCGACGCGATGCTGGTGGAAGGCGAGGGACTCACGGTATACCCGGGGCTCATCGACGCCCTGAGCACCTGGGGACAACCGGGAGGCGCGGCGCCCGCGGCCGCAGCTGCGGCGGGCCGCGGCGGACGCGGTGCGGCAACTCCGGCGGCGACGCCCGCCCCCACGGTCGCCATCGTGATAGCTGCGCCTCCGGCGCGCGGACCGGAAGACCGCCCGCAAACCACGAGCTGGCTGAAGATCGCCGATGAAATCAGCGCCACGGACCGCCGCATCGAATCGGCGCGTAGCGCGGGCTTTACCACTGCGGTCACCTTCCCGACGCGCGGCATCTTCGCCGGACAGGGCGCAGTGATCGATCTGCTCAGCGGCGAGAAGTCCGGGGAAATGGTAATCACCTCCCCCGTGGGTCAGTACATTTCGATCGGACGCACCGGCGGCTTCGGCGGCGGCTTCCCGAGTTCGCTGATGGGCTATATCGCCTATCTTCGGCAGATTTATCTGGACGCCGAACACTACAAGCTGGTGAAGGACGCTTATGCGAAGAATCCCAATGGCATGCAGCGTCCGGAATACGACCGCGCGCTCGAAGGCGTGCTGGATTCCCCGCGCATTCTGCTGCCGGCCAACCGCATGGTGGAAATCGACCGGATGCTGCGTTTGGCGGCTGATCTGAAACAGCCGTTCATCTTGTACGGCGGCCGCGAAACGTATCGTCCGGAAGCCGCCGCACTCCTCAAGAAATCGAACATCCCCATGCTTGCTCAGCATGAAGTGGCCGGAGAAAACGCGCGATGCGGATCCCGACGATGTGGACAGCATGCGCACGCTGGAAACCCGCGATAAGGCGGCGAGCGCTCCAGCCGTGCTGCAGAAGGCCGGCGTAAAGTTCGCCTTCTACTCGGATGGACTCGATGCCCCGAGAGACCTGCAGACCGCGATCAAGAAGGCGCTCGACGCCGGGCTCTCGCGCGAAGATGCGCTGCGGGCACTGACGCTTTCGCCCGCCGAGATATTCCATGTCGCCGACCGTATGGGCAGCATTGAAAAAGGCAAAATCGGCAACCTGGTGGTCACACGCGGAGAGATCTTCGACAACACCACCAAGGTGGAAATGATTTTTGTGGATGGCAGAAAGTATACGCCGGCGGCTGACGCTACGCCCACGGGCGGGCGCGGACCGGCAACCGCTGATCCGGGAGGAAATCAATGAAGCGATTATTACTGACAACTCTCGTCGCCGCGGCGTCGCTGAGCGCCCAGACCTACGTCATCAAAAACGCCACGGTGATGACCGTCTCCAAGGGCACTTTCAAAGGCTCCATTCTGGTGAAGGATGGCAAGATCGCCGAACTCGGCGAGAAGGTGATGGAACCGGCGGGAGCCATCGTCATCGACGCGGCGAACCAGTACGTCATTCCGGGTATTATCGATTGCCACTCGCACATCGCGGGCGATGGCGGCATCAACGAGGGCAGCGTCAGCGTGTCCTCCATGGTGGATATCAAGGACATCATCAACCCCGAAGACATCGCGATTTATCGCGCTCTGGCGGGCGGTGTGACTACAGCGAATATTCTTCACGGCTCCGCCAATGCGATCGGCGGCAAGACCCTGCCGCTTAAGATGCGCTGGGGCAAGGACGCCCAAGGGATGATCTTCGAAGGCGCGACTCCCGGAATCAAGTTCGCGCTCGGCGAGAACCCCAAGCGCGCCGGCAACCCCACGGGCGGGGCGATCAACTCCGGCTCGCAGCCCCGCTATCCAGCCACCCGCATGGGCGTGGAGGACGTGATCCGCGAAGCTTTCGTAGAGGCGAAGGCCTACAAAGCGGAGTGGGACGCATACGACGCGAACAAGACCGGCATTCCGCCGCGCAAAGATCTGAAACTGGAAGCGCTCAAGGAAGTGCTCGAAGGCAGGCGCTATGTACATGCGCACTCCTACCGGGCGGACGAGATTTTGATGCTGCTGCGCGTGGCCGACGAGTTCGGTTTCAAGATCCGCACTCTGCAGCACGTGCTGGAAGGCTATAAGGTGGCCAAGGAAATCGCGGCGCACGGCGCGGGTGCGTCCACATTCAGCGATTGGTGGTCTTACAAGATGGAAGCATTCGACGCCATTCCCTACAATGCCGCCATCATGCAGAAGAAGGGCGTACTGGTATCGCTCAATAGCGACGACGCCGAACTGATGCGGCACCTGAACAGCGAAGCCGGCAAGGCGATGAAGTACGGCGGTTTGAGCGAGACCGAAGCTCTGGCGATGGTCACGCTGAACCCCGCCAAACAGCTGGGCATCGACAACCGCGTCGGCTCGATCGAAGTCGGCAAAGATGCGGACCTCGTGATCTACGATAAGTTCCCGCTCTCCGATTACGCCAAAGTGCAGAAGGTGCTGATCGATGGCACGGTCTACTTCGATCGCGACAACGAAGTCAGCGGCCGTCCCACGAAAAAGGCCGACAAGCAGAAGCTGATCGACAAGGAAAAAACGCGTGCTCCTCAGGGTACGCCCAACAGGAGGGTCGGACAGTGAAGTTCATAGGATTGCTGCTGAGTTGCGCCATCGCGCTCGCGGCCGAGACTGTAGTCATCCGTAATGTGGATGTCTATCCCGTCACAGGCGCGGAGATGAAGGGCGTTTCGATTGTCCTGCTGGATGGCAAGATTGCCGAGATCGGCGCGAAAGTCGTGCCGCCAAAAGGCGCCCGCGTGATCGAAGGCAAGGGACTTCGGGTCTATCCGGGAATGATCGACTCCGGTACGGAGTTAGGACTTTCCGAAGTATCTTCGACCCGCGAAACGGTGGATACCGGAGAGTTGGGCGAGTTCATGCCGCAACTGCGCGCCTTGAGCGCGGTGAACCCGGAAAGTGAACATTTCGGCGTGGTGCGCGTCAATGGCATCACCAGCGTCATGACCTACCCGGGATCCGGCGGCGGTGGTGGCGGACGTTTCGGCGGCGGCGCGAGACAGCTCATCGCGGGCCAGGCCGCTTTGATTCACACCGACGGGTGGACCTGGGAGGACATGTCGATCGAACGCTCGGCCGCCATGCACCTGCTGTTTCCGACGCTCGGCGGACGCGGTGGGCGCGGCGGCGGGCCGGTTCCCGATGCGGTTCTGGAACTGATTCCCGGCGCGGCCGGTGCCACCGGCTTTACGGCGGCCAAGCGGGCTTACGACCTGCAGGTTGCCAAGATCAGCGAGTTCTTCGATCAGGCCCGGCAGTATCAGAAGGAACTGAATGCCAAGGCGCCCGGCTTCAAG
This sequence comes from uncultured Solibacteraceae bacterium, assembly GCA_963811575.1. Taxonomy (GTDB): domain Bacteria; phylum Acidobacteriota; class Terriglobia; order Bryobacterales; family Bryobacteraceae; genus Solibacter. The sequence goes on from CAWERY010000002.1 coordinate 546,395, forward strand.
CGCGATTTGAAAATGGACGCGATGATGCCGGTGCTCGAAGGCAAAGTCCCGCTGGCAGTGTCCGCAAGCCGCGCCAGTGTGATCCACGACGCAATTGCCTTCGCAGAGAAGCAGAAGGTCAAGATCGTGATCCTCCAGCCGCGCGACGTCGCCAAGGCAGGTCCGGAACTCAAGGCTCACAACGTCCCCGTGATTCTGGGCCGAGTGCTGGCGCTGCCCGATCAGGAGGACGACGCCTACGACAGTTCCTTCACCCAGCCGCTGGATGCTTACAAGGCGGGAGTGAAGTTCGCTTTCGGAACCTTCACCAACGAGTTCGTACGGAACTTGCCCTACCAGGCGGCGACCGCAGTGGCGTTCGGGCTGCCCTACGAGGAAGCGTTGAAGGCGGTAACCATCAACCCCGCGCAAATCTGGGGACATGGCGCCGACTTGGGCTCCGTCGAGAAAGGCAAAGTCGCGGACCTGATCGTCACCACGGGAGATCCGTTGGAAATTCAAACCCAGGTGAAATATCTCTTCATCAAGGGTAAGGAAGTCCCGCTGGTCAACAAACAAACCCGTCTGTACGAGAAGTACATGAGCCGCCAGTAAAGCGCCCGCGTTTTCGGGGCAGGCGAAGGTTGCCTGCCCCTTGATCATCACAATTGATCAACTCACGATCTTCGGCTTAATCACCGCAATTCCAATCCCCTTCATCATCTCCGTCAATCGCCCAAACATTCCCTCGTCCGTAAAGGTGCCGACGATGGCTCCGCCGGATCCCGCAAAGTTAGCCGTGGCGCCGGCGGCACGGGCCATCTGCACCATTTCCATATTGCCGTGGTCGATGTTATAAATCTTCGCGCGCAGGTCGAAATTGGCATCCACCAGCTGGTTCAGCCGCCCGTAATTGCGCTCCATCAGACAAGTGCGTCCCTCGGCGGCGTAACCCGCCCAGGTCTGCATGGCCCCCACCACCTCGGGGTCGCCCCGTAGCCAGCGCTCCCTTAGATTACTGTGGAAGACTTCCGTGCCCTCGCTGAGCGAGGTCCGGTAAGCCACATATACGTTCGGGAGCAAAGCGGGGCTCATTTTCTCGTACTCGCCGTAGCCTCGCGCGTCCATCAGGTCTTTTGCGAAATCCATATAGACCAGCCCCTGATACGCCTGTACCACGCGGTCCTGTAATCCGGCCGGCACATTGAGTTCGCGAGTCTCGGTTTCGAGTGCGATATTGGCCTGTATCGGCAGCGGAATATCCAGTGCATGGAACTGGCAGATGGCACGCAGGGAAGCCGTGATGATCGCGCTGGACCCGCCAAGTCCCAGGCGCTGCGGCACATTCGATTCATACTCGAGCGTAAAATTGCGGTCGGGTAATTCGATATTGTGCTCCCGGCAATAGTCCACCAGTCGAACTACCAATGCTTGAATAATCCGAATGCCGCCATAGTAACCGCGCCATCGGGTAATCCGGTACAGGTCTTCCAGATTCTCGAATACCGGAAGATCTACTTTCGACGGCTTGATTTCCAACCGTGCGCTGGGATAACAGAGGACCCGGGCGCGGAAATTGGACATCGCAAATGATAAGGTCTTTCCAAAATATCCATCACTCGGATTGCCTAGAAATCCTGCCCGAGCGTAGCCATATGTTTCAATCATTTTCTGTTTCGTTCCCCCGAATCGATCAGAATAGTTACAGGACCTTGGTTTACAAGGTGGACTTCCATGGATGCCTGGAACGTTCCCGTTTCCACGGGCACCTGACTCTGCCGAAATGTGTCCACGAAGTAATTATAGAGAGCCATGGCCTGTTGCGGCGGCGCGGCTGCATCGAAGCTGGGCCGCCGTCCCTTCCGGCAGTCGCCGTAAAGAGTAAACTGTGACACGATCAAAACCGACCCGGCGCAGTCGCTGATATTTCGATTCATCTTGTCCGCCTCATCAGGGAAAATGCGGAGTCCGAGTACTTTGTCTACTAGATATTCGACGTCGGCCTCCGTGTCGGATTTTGAGATACCGACGAATACGACTAAGCCGGTACGTATAGTTCCGACCGTAGTACCGTTTACTTTAACGCTTGCTTCGCTAACTCGCTGGATTACCAATTTCATGTTGGTCCTGGTCAGAATGGGACTTAAGCGCTTGCACTTTTCTCTCTTTAGTCCGAAGTCCTATGATATATTGATCCAGGGTGAAGCGATGGCTAGAGGAAAACTTACCGAAGATTTAAGTACGCTCCAGATGGCTCTTGTCGGCTATCAAATCGAAAAAGAAAAGATCGAAGCAAAGATCAGCGAAATTCAATCGCAACTTAAAGGCAAGCGGACTCCCGCAACTCCGAGTGCGGAGAAATCGGAAACGCCCGGCAAGCGCGTCCTGAGTCCTGCTGCACGCAAGCGCATTGCGATGGCGCAGAAAAAGCGTTGGGCGGAACACCGCAAACGCGCTGCCCAGGCCGCAAAGCAAGAGTAACTTCCCAGAGGGCGCGGCGGGCTCACCGCGCCACTCCTCATTCCGCCCGTCGCGGTCGGAATTCCCAATCTTGTTTCAGTGCGATCTCTTCGACACTGCCCTCCTGCAAAATCAATCCGTCCTTGAAAAATACTGCTCTTGTGCTAACCGCCCGTGCAAACGGGATGTCATGAGTTATGAGTACTTTGGCTTGTGGCAGTCCGGTTAGCAACTGGGCGAGCGCACGCTGGGCAGGAGGGTCCAGGTAAGTAGTGGGTTCGTCCAGGACAAGAATCTCTGGATCTACCGCGAGGATGCCTGCTATCGCCACCCGCTTCTTTTGACCCGCGCTCAAGTGATACGGAGCCTTACCGGCTACCCCGGTCATTCCGACCTGCTCCAGGGCGATAAGTGCCCTCTCCGCCGCCTTAGCCGGAGTCATACCGTGGTTCAAAGGTCCGAAGGCTACGTCTTCGAGGACCGTCGGCATGAATAACTGACTCTCGGAATCCTGAAAAACCAAACCGATTTTGCGGCGCACAGCGGTCAGGTTCTTTGAGTGAACAGGTAAGCCGCAGACTTCTACACTACCTTCTCCGCTAAGTAATCCGTTCAAGTGTAGTGCGAAGGTAGTCTTGCCGCTACCGTTTTCGCCGAGCAAGGCAACCGTCTCTCCCGCCTCCAGACGAAAATCAACACCGTTCAACGCCGTAGTTCCATCCTCATAGCGGTACTTGAGGTTACTTACTTTGATTAAGGGCGGCATTACGCCACCCTTTCTATAATTATTCGTATAAAAATTAGACTAACTCCGCCAAAAATAAGAAATGCGCTATCTATCGCGGTGAAGCGGAGTGCGATGAGCGGTCGAAAATAGCCGGGAAAACTCGCGCGAGAGCATCGCGCGATGAATGTCTTCCGCGCGCCCATAAGAGCGGGCGAACAACACCGCGAGAGCTCCGGCAGCCGCTCGAAATCGGGCGCCATTGCCCGCAAGTCCTCCAACCGTGGCGCCTCGCGCGGCCGCCGCCTTACTCATATGCTGTGCCTCCTCCGAAATCACGAAAAGATATCGATAGAGGAACTGAGCCACCATCAGGAGGAAACGCGGAGTGCCCGTCATCTCAAAACCGCGGAGCAATAGCGGGAGAGGTGTTGTCGAAACCAACAGCAGCACTGCGAGCGCCGAAAGGTAGCTCTTCATCATAAGAGCCGCGCCGCGTGCCGGGTCACCTGCCAGCCAGCTGACGCAAGCGAACATGGCGGTGAACGGCAGGACAACTCCGGCACGCACCAGTGCGGCGCGCACCGGCAGTCGCGCCCAGAGCAGCCCCACCAGGAGCACCCCGAATAGCGTCCCTCCCAGCCACGCCAGATCGCGCCGGGCCGTCCCCAAGACCAGCAAGAAGACGATCAGGGCCGCAATCTTGGCGCGCGGGTCGCGCCGGTGGAGAGGGCTCGCGCCACGGCTCCACTGGTCCAGCGTGACGTGATGCACGTCGTTCTACCGCTTCCGCCCGATCATCAGGCAGACGCCGTAAACCAGTCCAAGGCCCGCCACTCCGGCTCCTGCCTGCGCCGGCCATCCTGTACCCAGCCAAGTTGCCTGGTAATCCTTCAGGGGAGTGGAAATCAGCGTATGGGCATGCGAGGCGATGCCGGTCTGTATGGCCAGCCGCGCGATTCCATCGGGCGAGGACGATGCAAAGACGACCCCTCCGGCAGCCAGCAGCAGTGCTGCCAGCGCCAGCGTCGCCATAGCCGGCGAGCGTCCAGCCGACGGCGCCCGCATCAGGTTCGGCTGAATCCGTTCTAGCGCAAGGATCACGGCAACCGTAATCGCGCCTTCCACCAACGCCGAAATCGCGAAAAGTGCAAGCGACAAGCCCAGCACCGGGGCCGGCATCCGTACGCCCGAAATCAGCAGTTCAGCAAGCGCCAGCGTCGCGCTCGTCAGCAATGAGAGCGCTCCGCCGGCGAAGATCGCCGCGCGCCTGCCCTTTCCCCGCCCCCAAAGATGATACGGCAGGTATCCTGCCAGCACCCCGGCGATCGCCATGTTGAAGACGTTTGCCCCAAGCGCGAGAACTCCGCCGTCCTGGAAAACCAGCGCCTGAATCCCCAGGATGGCGCACATGACCACACTCGCCGCCGCCGGGCCCAGCGTGCACGCCAGCAGCGCCCCGCCTACCAGATGCCCGCTGGTTCCGACGCCCACCGGAAAATTGATCATCTGCGCGGCGAAGATGAATGCCCCCATCACACCCAGCAGCGGCACCTTAGCTTCGTCAAATCCGCGCTGCGCCCTGCGCACGACGAACGCTACAGCCGGCGCTGCCGCCGCATCCATCGCGGCCCACACGGGCGTGGAAAGAAATCCGTCGGGGATATGCACGATCGCCTCCAAAGTAGCACGAATGGGATATTCGTGCCACCGTTCGAATTTGTGGGTGCTACTATGTGTACGCATGAGCGGCCTCAGTCGGATTGGCGTAGCGATCGATAGCGACCTGCTGGAAAAATTCGACCGCCTGATCGGTCAGCGCGGATACACAAACCGCTCAGAAGCCTTCCGCGACCTGATTCGCGACGAACTGGTCGAGAAGACCTGGGAATCCCCGGAAAGCCAGGTGGTTGGCACCGTCACCCTGGTCTACGATCACCACGTCCGGCTGCTCAACGAGAAACTCACCGGTATTCAGCACGACTTCCATCACTCCATCCTTTCCACCCTGCACGTTCACCTGGATCACGACAATTGTCTGGAGGTCCTGGTGGTTCGCGGCAAGTCCGCGGATGTGCGCAAAGTGGCGGATGTCCTGATCAGCACGAAAGGTGTGAAGCACGGCCGGTTGACCATCACAACGACTGGGGCGGAAATGAAATGATCGTGGGCACGGGAGTGGACCTCGCCGAAGTAGAGCGCATCCGAAAATCGATCGAACGCTACGGCGATAAGTTCATCCACCGGATTTATACTCCGGCGGAGATCGCGTACGTGGAACGTAAGGCCAACAAATTCGAGCGTTATGCGGCGCGTTTCGCTGCCAAGGAAGCAGGCATGAAGGCGATCGGCACAGGCTGGCGTCGCGGTGTCAGGTGGCAGGATTTTGAGGTCGCCAACCTGCCTTCCGGGAAGCCGACGCTCCGCCTGCACGGCGTGGCTGCCAAATTCGCGGAGAAGCTCGGAGTGAAGAACATCGCCCTCTCCATCACGCACACCGCGGAGCTCGGCATGGCGCACGTAATTCTGGAGAATTGAGGCTCGACGGCTAATCCCCTCGAACGCGCTGCTCTTTTTTCTCGGGAACCGCGCGAAGCTGGGCATCCTCGAGTAACTTGGCCTGCTGGTAGGTATAAATCATGCGGTGAATCACGGTGACGTTCGAAAGCACCGCGATCACCCAGAGCACCGCGGCCATGCGGTCGCCGACCGCCGGAATCCACGCCGCCAGCGCACCGAGGATGATCAGCACCACCCGCTCCGGCCGTTCCAGGAAGCCGACCTTGCACTTCGGAATTGCGTTCTCCGCACGCGCCCGCGTGTAGCTGATCATGACCGATCCGGTCATCACAATCGCGGTCAGAACAATGTATCCGAAGCGATTGATGCTGGCATAATACACCAGCAGTCCGATATAGAGCGCGAGGTCGGAATAACGGTCCAGCACGGAATCGAAGAAGCCGCCGAAACCGCGTCACCTGGCTGGTAGCGCGCGCCACGCGCCCGTCCACCATGTCAAAGATTGCCGCCCCGGTGACCACTACGCCCGCCCAACGGAAGTTGCCCTGCGCAAATAGCCAGGCCGCCCAAATATTGATCAGCAGTCCCAGGAACGTCAACACGTTCGGGTGGATCTTCGATAGCGCGAGCCAGCGCACGATCCGATTGATGATCGCACCAAAAAATAAGCCGATCCCGCGCGTGAAGGTCATATCACTTCATTCCACTTCTTTTTTGATCTCATCTTCCACTATGTCGTGGATGGTCGTCAGCTTCAAGATCTCGAGTTCCTTGACACCACCGGGGCTCATGACTTTCACCTCGTCGCCCACCGTCTTGCCCAGCAGCGAGCGGCCGATCGGCGAAGTAGTCGATACCTTGCCATTGGGCGCGTCGGCTTCCTCGCTGGTCACCAGATGATAAGTGATTTCCTGATCGCTTTTCGCGTCCAACACCACCACCGTCGAACCCAGCCCCGCCTTATCGTGCGGAATCTTGGTGAAGTCGATCATCGATAACTGGCCCAGCCGCGATTTCAACTGTCCGAGCCGGGCACTAACGAAACCCTGGCGATCCTTGGCGGCGTGATATTCCGCGTTCTCCTTGAGGTCTCCGTGGAGCCGCGCCTTCAGGATCTCTTTCGGCAAATCGACGTGCAGCTCATACTCGAGCGCAGTAATCTCGTCCTGAAGTTTTTTCTTGATGTCCGTCATCGAGGGGATACAACTCCCAAGGTGCCATTATATCCCGTAAGACGCCTGTTTTTACTGCACCGTGAGATTCACCGATACGTCCGCGCCGCCCACGCGAGAGCTTCAAGGTCTGCGCACCCGTGGGCGCGCCGGTGGGAACCAGCACGTTCACCTGGTACAGGCCGACAAACCCGGGTGCCAACCCGCTGAACTGTACGCTAGCCGCCGTCCCGCCGATCGTAACCGACGGAGTAGCGAGCGTCCCGACCAGCGCCGTGGAAGATGCGGGATCGCCCGAGGATTGCGGCGTATCCACCGGTCCCAGCCCATTCGCATAAATGACGATCACGTCTCCGCGTTTTGCGGCATTGGACGAAGTAATCGGCGCCCCAGCGGCATTCGTAATCGCAAAAATGCCCGGCGAGTAAGTGGTAAGCGGCACCGTGTAGGTGCTGCCCCAGAGATATCCGTAGAGGGTCACCTTCATCGTAACCGAGGATTGCCCTTGATACTCCCACGGAATCTGGACATTGACCTGTCCCGGACTGATAAAGTGCAGATGTCCCGGCAGGCTCTTCCCGCCGCCATCGAAACTTACCGAGACCTGCCCCAGCGATACCGGCAGCGAGGTTGTCGTCTCTGCCAGGGTGGCGTCTGAGAGATCGCTGCCGAAGATCGAGATGTACGAACCCGGCGCGAGCCCTTGCCCAACCTGGAAAGGCGGCGCGGCGTTGACCACCCCACCGCTCTTGATCGCCGCCAGACGGCGCGCGTAACCGTCGAATTCCTGGGTATACCCTCCCGCGGTGCCGATAAAAATCTGGTCGCCCTGCTGGGGGCCGAGATCGACGAACACCGCGGCGTTGCCCAAGACATCAGTGCTCTTATCCCCGCCGAGCGCGTTGAATTTCCCGCCCCCCGTCTTAATGCTGAACGAGACCGGCAAATTGGCCACGGGCGCGCCGAACGGGTCCACCACCCGCATCCCAAGCCGCCAGGCCGTGTCGTTGGGCACGCCCGTAAACGAGCCGCTCTGCGTCGGGAAAATATTGTACGGCACGCCGCTGCCCACGATGTAGAGATACGGAAGGTGCAGGACGGCCCGGCGCCGCTGACGTCGATGAAGCCCTCGTATGATCCTGCCGCCGGACGGCTGCCCGATAGCGAAACCGTGATCAGCTTGCTGCCTCCAGCTTGTAGCGCCACGGTGGTGTCGCTCAATGTGACATGCGCCGTCGTGGAATCGAAGATCGTTCGCACCGCCAGCGTGAACGTCACGCTCGCATTGCTGACGTTGGTCAGCGTCAGGCTGCGATTCACCGGAAGCGCAGTCACCGGCCCGAACGAAATGGCCGCTGGCTCGAGCGTCGCCGCCACCGCCACCGCGTCCACCGCATTGAGTTTGCCGGCGCCCGCATCGGTGACGTGCACCGTGCCCTGCAAGTCGCCCGAAGCCGTATTGACCACCGCGGATTTCAAACGTCCCGGCGTGTTCAGGTTCGGATTCTTCGCCTTCGCCATGGCCGCGACTCCGGCCGCAAACGGCACCGCGTAGCTGGTTCCGCTCACTCGCGTATAGCCCGTGGCATCATAGGTGTCCGAGTTGGGGTCGAACTTCTGCGTGGCGGTGTAGATATCCGTGCCCGGAGCCACCAGCTCCGGCTTCAAAGCAAAGTCGCGCGTCGCGGCAAAATTGCCGATGCTCGGCCCGCGTGAAGAGAACCCCGCCACCGTGTTGACCTGCGGATTGTCCGCCGGCCAGCATCGCGGGATCCAGCGTGATCGTGCCATTCGGATTCGCGCCAAGGTACGTCTTCAACGCCGCCCCATCGTTATTGCCAATCAGCGCCGCCGGAATTCCGGTATTCTGCACAAACAACCGCTGGCTAATATCCTGTTTGCCAGTCCGCGTTATAGATGATCACGCCCGTCGCGCCCGGCCGCCTGCGCGAAATTGATTTTATCGGCATACGCGCAGGTCCCGCGCTGAACCAGCGCGATACGCGCCCGTCAGAGATCCCGCCGTCATCGCCGAACACGCCAGTCCATCGTTACCCAGCTGGTGACGTCCTTCATCGGCGCGGTCAGTGGCGAGCTGACTTCGGCCCGTCGCCGAAGAGGCCGCGCAAATTTCCCAGGCTGGAACCGTTCACCCTTACCGTCTGATACAAAACGTGCCGGTTCGTTGACGCGCCCACCGTGAAGGCGCTGGGCGCGACGCCCGGCGTATTCAGCGAATTCTGCGTCGGGACTTTGGCGCCGATGTCGCCGCCATTGCCCGCCGCCGCGATCACCAGGGTACCGAGCTTCGTCGCATTCTCCACCGCCTGCGAACGCACATCGCAGATCGCGGTCACCGCATACCGCGTTGCCCGCGTCGAGCGGCCCGAAAATCGCCGGATCGCCCTCGGCCAGCGATAGCGTGACAATGTCCATCTTGTCGTTGACCGCATCCGTCAGCGCCTGATTCCACGCCGGGAAGAGCGTGTACTCGTTAACTCCCGGCGAGCCGAAAACCTTGTAGTTCCCCAGGAATGCCTTCGGCGCGACACCCGTGAATCGCTGCCAGCGGACCGTTGTTCTGTACTCCCGCCGCGATCATTGCGATCGCGGTGCCATGGCCCTGCCGGTCGCGCGGCGAAAAATCGTCCGGCGTGGAGTACGTTGGGTCCGGATCGTTGAGCAGCGAAACATAACTTCGCGCCACAATCACTTTGTTGTTGGTGTACCCTGTGTCTCCCGCTGGAAATCCCGACGGCGGTTTGAGGCTGGAATCCTGAAAACCGGGATGGTTCTGATCGATGCCGGTATCGATGATGCCGATGCGAATTCCCGCGCCCTGCGTTGCTGCTGCCGCCAATCGCCGTCCAGGCCGATGGCACGCCCACCAGGTCAAGCGCCGTATTCAGCAGCGGCTTCGCGGGCGGCAGGTACTGCATCCACTTCACGCCCGGAATCGCTCCGCAGCGCGGCCGCATCTTCCGGTGCCACGCGCACGAAGACGGCATTCACCAACAGTTGCGAACTGGAGGTCACGCGCACCTTGCGCCGCCCGAGCTCCGCGATCACGGAACGCTGCGCTCCGCGCACTTTGGCCAAATGAGCCTGCGCCTCAGAGCCCAAAAGGGCTGCGCGCGACTGGACCTTTTGAGCTACCGGCGGGTCTTCGAGGACCAGCGCATAATCGGCCAGACGGCCGCGGGTTTGGGAGAACGCTGCCGTGACCAGCAGCATCAAAACCGAAATTCGCTTCATGGCGACTCCATAGACGCAAGATTGCTCTTGCGGATTACACTATCGAACGGCTACTCCGGCCGGCCGCGTACGATCTCATCCGCCACATCCGCCACCGCGCGCATTTCGCGCACGTCGTGAACGCGCACGATGTGTGCTCCGCCCAGAATCGCTGCGGTGACCGCGGCGGCGGTCGCGAACTTCGTCTCTTCCAGATCGGGATGCGCCAGGAAACTCTTGCGCGACGGCCCCACCATGATCGGCAGATCCAGCGGATTCAGTTCACCCAGCCGCGCCAGGATCACCGCGTTCTGTTCCTTGCGCTTTCCGAAGCCCAGCCCCGGGTCGACCACCATATGCGTTTTGTCCACGCCCGGCGTGGCGCGCGCGGCTGATCATCGCATCCAGGTCGCGGCCGATCGTAGAGATCGGGTCCGGCATCGGCCCCAGCTTCGCCCACGTCTCCGGGCGTTCCGCGCATGTGATTCAAAATCAATCCCGCATTGTGGTTCGCAGCGGTACGCGCCAACTGCGGCTCGAAGGTCAGCCCCGAAGGGTCGTTGATGATCTCCACGCCCAGCTCCAGCGCACGCTCCGCCACTTCGGCTCTTATACGTGTCCACCGAAATCGGGATACCCAGCCGGTCCTTCAGGCGCTTCAGCACGGGGATGAGCCGCCGCATCTCTTCCGCCACCGAGACCCGCGCCGAGCCTGGCTTGGTGGATTCCGCCCCGATATCGATAATGTCCGCGCCCTGCTCCTCTAGTTCCATCGCGCGCGCGAATGCCCGGTCCGGATCCGAATACTTGCCCCCATCGGAAAAGGAATCGGGCGTCACATTAAGCACGCCCATCAGCACGGTGCGTTCGCCCAAGCGGATCTCGTGCTGCTTCAATTTCCAAAAGAAGAGTTTTCTCACCGTATTGTCCAGATTAGCAGAGCCCTACGCGCTTCCAGTTCTTCCCGACCTGGATCACCATCTCCGCGGGCGCGTTCGCAAGCAGCACTTCGCGCACCTTCTCGCCGTTGATCTCCACCGCGCCTGCCTTGATTTTGCGCGCCCCGTCCGTCACCGATTCGGCCAGCCCGACCCGCGCCAGCAGCTTATCCACCCGCAGCCCCGCCTCCGTAGTCACGCCTTCAGGCAGCGGCACCGTCGGAATATCGGCCGGCACTTCCTTGCGCCGCACCACCGCGTTGAACACTTCCGCCGCGCGCTCCGCATCTTCCGCGCTATGGAAATCAGCCACGATGTGTTTGCCCAGCGCGATCTTCGCCTCCATCGGATGCAGCGGACGCCTTCATCGCCGCGATCTCCGCCAGGCTCTTATCGGTGAGCAGTTCGTAGTAGCGCCACATCAGGTCATCGGATACCTGCATGACCTTGCGGAACATCACCTCGGGCGCCTCCGTGATGCCGATGTAGTTGCCCAGCGACTTCGACATCTTATTGACGCCGTCGAGCCCTTCGAGAATCGGCACCATCGCTACGATTTGCGGCTGCTGCCCGTAATCGCGCTGCAGTTCGCGGCCCACCAGCAGGTTGAACTTCTGGTCCGTGCCGCCCATCTCCACATCCGCTTCCAGCGCCACCGAATCGTACCCCTGAGCCAGCGGGTACATCAACTCGTGCAGCGAGATCGGCGCATTGGCCGCGTACCGCTTGGCGAAATCGTCGCGCTCCAGCAATCGCGCCACGGTGTACTTGCTGGTCAGTTTGATCACGTCCTCCCACTTCAAGCGGCGCCAGCCAGTGGCTGTTGAACCGGACCTCGGTCTTCTCCGGATCCAGAATCTTGAATACCTGCTGCTTGTACGTCTCCGCGTTGCGTTCGATCGCTTCCGTCGTCATCGGCGGCCGCGTCACATTGCGCCCCGTCGGGTCGCCGATCATCCCCGTCATATCGCCGATCAGGAAGATCACCGTGTGACCCAGATCCTGAAAGTGCTTCATCTTGCGCAGCAGCACCGTGTGTCCCAAATGCAGATCGGGCGCGGTCGGGTCGAAGCCCGCTTTCACGCGCAGTTTGCGCCCCGTCTTCTCCGATTGGATCAGCCGCTCGCGCAGGTCCTCTTCGCGGATGATCTCCGCCATGCCCTTTGCGCAGGTAGGTCAGTTGTTCGTCGATGGTCATTTGCGTCGTGCTGCTGCTTAATGCCGTGGCCAGATCCCTGGAAAATTTTTGGATGGCCTCCACCTGTTCGGCGGTTGCCGGAGTTTCACTGCCTTTGGCCGCGAGGAACGGCATGCCCATCGCGCCACACCAGGTAGCCCAACCCCTGCTCGGTCATCAGACCCGTGCTTCCCTGCCCGCTGCCGACCGCCGCGATACAATTCTCGCGGACGTAGATCGAAACCGAAACGCCCTCCGCCATCAGCCGGATGCCGAAGTCATCCAGCAGGCTCACATCTTATAGCGGCCGAGGTCTTCGTCGTTCAGGCCTTCGAGCCAGCGCCGCAGTTCTTCGTTGTTGACCTTGTCGGAAACGGTAGACGCCAGTTTCGACGATTTGAGCACGGTCTCTTCCACGTAGATCGGGCAATCCAGGCGCAGCGCCAGCGCGAGAGCGTCGCTGGGCCGCGAATCCACGCTGATCAGCTCGCCATCGCGATCCAGCCAGATCACTGCGTAGAAAGTATCGTCCTTGAGTTCGCTGACCACCACTTTGCGCAGCCCCGTATTGAGCCCCAGCAATAGCGTCTTGATCAGATCGTGGGTCATCGGCCGCGGAGTCGAAACCTTCTCGATCTCAAGCGCGATCGCGTTCGCCTCGTACACTCCGACCCAAATGGGGAGCACGGTGTTCCCATTGACATCCTTGAGGATAACGATGGGCATGTTGGTCACCGGATCCATCATGAGCCCGCGAATTTTCATTTCTACTTCCATTTTCTGCGGCCCTCCCCCATCCTGATTACACCACACCTGCGCTCTCACCCACCAACGAGTTGGGGCCGGCACGAGTCACGCGAACGGGGAGGTACTTGCCAACCAGAGCAGCCGCGTCCGTCTCGGGATGGGAAAAGTTCAGCGTCCGGTTGCACGACGTGCGCCCGATCCACTGTCCCAGCGCCTGATTGCGGCCTTCCACCAGCACTTCCTGAATGCCGCCGATCATCTCCGCGTTGCGCCGGATCTGGATCGCGCGCTGCTTCTCCTGCAAGGTAAGCAAACGCCGCTGCTTCTCTTCCTCGGGAATGCGATCTTCCATCTGCAGCGCCGACGTGTTCGGCCGCGGGGAGTACTTGAAGCTGAACAGCGAATCGTATTGCACTTCGTCCAACAGATCGAGCGTCTGCTGAAAATCCGCGTCCGTCTCTCCCGGGAAGCCGATGATGATGTCGGTGGTCAGCGAGTAGCGCCGCTTGGCATTCTTGATCCACGAAATCCGGCGCATGATATTCGTCGCGGGTATACAGGCGATCCATCGCCGCCAGCACCTTGCTCGACCCCGATTGCACCGGCAGATGGATGTGGTCGCAGATCGCCGTGTTGGCGTCCATCGCGTCCACAATCGGGCGCACGAAATCACGCGGATGGCTCGTCGTATAACGCACGCGTCGCATCCCCGGGATCTCCGCCACGCGCGCCAGCAGCGTAGCGAAATCCCATCCGGCGGGCGAAGGGTCGCGGTAGCTGTTCACGTTTTGCCCGAGTAACTGCACTTCCGTGTAGCCCTTCTCGGTCAGTCCCCGCGCCTCGGCCATCACGCTCTCGCTGGTGCGGCTACGCTCCGGACCGCGCGTGAAAGGCACCACGCAATACGCGCACGCCTTATCGCAGCCTTCGATGATCGTGATGTATGCCCGGTGTGGATTGTCGCGCCGCGTGAACGGCGTATCGAAGGTCTCTTCGGTATCCAGCGAAAGCCCGGTGACGCGCCGGTTCCCCGCCTCCAGTTGCACCAGCATTTCGGGAAGCCGCGTGTAGCTGGCCGAGCCGGCGACCAGGGAAACGTGCGGTGCGCGGTCAAAAATCTTTTCGCCCTCTTGTTGCGCCACGCAGCCCAGCACACCGAAAATCTTGTCCTTCATCCCCTCGCGCTTAAAGTTCTGCAGCCGGTTGAAGACCTTCTGCTCCGCCTTATCGCGGATGCTGCAAGTGTTATAAAACACCAGTTCGGCCGCTTCCGGCGTCTCCACCTGCGCATAGCCCTCCGCCACCAGCGTTCCGACTACCTTCTCGGAATCGTGCGCATTCATCTGGCAGCCAAAGGTTTCGATGTAAAAGGTTTTCCCAGGCACTGTATCTCTATTGTATGGCAGGCGGGATCGCCTCACACTGCCGCACCGTTTCACGGTCCGCCCCAATTACGCCGGCTGCTGCTGCGTCATGCAGTGCAAGGCGCCCAGGCCCCAAATCAACTCCGTGCAATTGATCCCCACCACTTCGCGATCGGGAAACTGCTTGGCGAGAATGGTGAGCGCGATACGATCGTTGGCGTCGTTGAACGTCGGCACCAATACCAGCCCATTGGCGATATAGAAATTCGCGTAGCTTGCCGGCAGCCGCTGCCCGCTAAAGACCAGCGGCCGCGGCATGGGAAGCTTGACCACCGTAAGTCCCGCCGCGCGCAGCGTCGCATGGTCTGAAGGGTCGGCCTCCGCGCACAGCACCACCGTTTGCCGGTTGACGAAGCGCGCCAGATCATCCACGTGGCCGTGGGTATCGTCGCCCGCGATGCCGCTCTTGAGCCATACGACCCGCCGCACTCCCAGGTACTCGCCAAGCCGCTCCGCAATTTCTTCGCGGCTCAATTCCGGATTCCGAGCCTGCACCGGGCTCAGCAGGCACTCCTCCGTGGTCAGCAGCAGGCCTTCGCCGTTCACGTCGATGCTGCCGCCCTCCAGCACCATCCCGGGCGCGAATACCGGGAGCTTCAAGCGCTTGCCCAGGTACGCAGGCACCGCGGCGTCCTTGCGCCAGTTATCGTACTTGGCCCACCCGTTGAAGCGCCACGCGGTGATCGCCGTTTCGCCGCCTGCATTCTTGACGAAGAGCGGACAGTAGTCGCGGGTCCACACGCGGTCGGTCTCCCGTGCAAAGAATTCGACCGCGTCCAGATTGGCGCCCGCCTTTTCCAACATCCGCCGCGCCTGCTTTTCGAGCGCTGCGCTCTTCATCAGGATGCGAACCCGCTCCACGTGGCTAAGCTTGCGGACGATTTCTGCGTAGACCCACGGGATCGGCGCGAAGCGCCCCGGCCAGTCCGCGCGATTGTGCGGCCACGCGATCCACGTGGCGGCATGCGGCTCCCACTCTGCCGGCATGCGGAAATCCTCGTGCGATACTCCCGCCGTCAATCGATCACCCGGCTGACAATCGGCGCGTAAGCGTCGATCCGGCGATCGCGCAGGAACGGCCAGTTGCGGCGCACCGATTCGATTACGCGAGGGTCGCATTCCACCACCAGCGTCTCTTCCGCATCGCCGGCCTTCGCCAGCATCCGCCCCTGCGGATCGCTCACGAAAGATCCGCCCCAGAACTGCAGCCCCTCGCCCCGCGGACCTTCGTGGCCCACGCGATTTACCGCGGCCACGTAAACTCCGTTGGCGATGGCGTGCGAACGCTGTATCGTCTCCCAGGCATTGTGCTGCGTCCCTGCTTCGGCCGCGTCGGAGTGGTGAAAGCCGATCGCCGTCGGATAGAAGAGGATCTGCGCGCCGCCCAGCGCCGCCATTCGCGCGCCCTCGGGAAACCATTGGTCCCAGCAGATCAGCGTGGCGATGCGCGCGTATTTGGTATCGAAGCAGCGGAAGCCCAGATCGCCGGGCGTGAAGTAGTACTTCTCGTAGAATCGCGGGTCGTCCGGAATATGCATCTTGCGGTAAAGTCCGAGCAGTTCCCCGCCTGCATCAATGATCACCGCCGTGTTGTGGAACACTCCGGCCATGCGCCGCTCGAAGATCGAACCCACGATGACCACGTCCAGCTCGCCCGCCAGCGCCGTGAAGCTTTGCGTGGTCGGGCCCGGAATCGTCTCCGCCAGGTCGAACGTGCCAATGTCTTCCGTCTGGCAGAAATACTGCGAGCGGAATAGTTCCTGCACGCAGATAATCTGCGCGCCTTTGGCCGCCGCGTCGCGAATACGCCACTCGGCCTTGGCGAGATTTTCGTTGGGGTCGAGCGAGCAGGCCATTTGTACAAGACCTACCCGAAATTTGGATTGCTTCACTCCTCTATTGTACCGGCGGCGTCCTTGTGCTTGGTATCATTTCAGTTTCACCATGCATCGTGCGCTCGTCCTGTTCGATATCGATGGCACACTGGTGCGCCGCGCCGGGCCTCATCACCGGGAAGCCTTGGTTCAGGGAATACGGCGGATTACCGGGCTGGAGACCACCACCGAGGGCATTCCGGTGCAAGGAATGCTGGACCCGGTGATCGTGACCATGATGATGCGCACCGCGGGTGTTCGCGCTTCCGCAATTCGCACCGCAATGCCGGAGGTTCTTCGCGCCGCGGAACGCTATTATCTCCGCGTCTGCCCGGAGCTGACCGGCAAACACTGCCCCGGCGTAGTGCCGCTGCTGGAGCGGTTGGCGCGGCGCCAGATTCTGCTCGGGCTGGTGACGGGTAATCTGACGCGGATCGGCTGGCGGAAGTTGGAACGCGCCGGTTTGCGGCGCCACTTCCGGTTCGGCGCGTTTGGCGAGATGGCGAAGAATCGGGCGGGCCTTGCCAAACTGGCGATCCGCGAGGCGCGCAGGCAGGGATGGATTGCGCCGGGGGCGGCAGTTTCGCTCATCGGCGATGCGCCGCAGGATATCGAAGCGGCGCGCGCGAACGGAATTCGCGCAATTTCGGTAAAGACGGGGATCACCCCCGCCGACGATTTAGAGGCATTGCGGCCGGACCAGCTCCTGCGCGATTTGCGGGAGCTGCAGGCTGCGAATGGTGGAATAGAAATGCGGGCTCAACGGGTTCTCGGTTTCCTGCTGCTTGGTGGTAGCGTCTGGGCGCAGCAGTATGTAATTTCGACGATTGCGGGAGGCGCCGCCCCCCCGACACCGGTCCTGGCGGGCAAGGCTTCCGTCGGAGATCCGGTGCGAGTCGCGGCGGACGCCGCGGGCAACGTCTATTTCAGCAGCCTGCACTCCGTCTTCAAAGTCGATTCCGCGGGCGTCATGACGCGCTTCGCCGGCAACGGCCGCGCTGGCAATACGGGCGACGGCGCGCAAGCCGCGGCGGCGCCAACTGCTCTTCCCGATGGGCATTGCGGTGGACGGCGCCGGCAATATCTTTGTCGCCGACCGCGACGCGGCGGTGGTGCGGCGTATCGCGCCCACCGGCGTGATTCAGACCGTCGCCGGCAACGGCACCCCTGGCTACACCGGCGATGGCGGCCCCGCCACGTCCGCGCAGCTCAACGGCCCCTTCGCCGTCGCGGTGGATGCGCAGGGCAATCTGTTTATCGCCGACACCGGCAACCTGGTAGTCCGCAAAGTTGCCGGCGATGGCACCATCTCCACCTACGCGGGCAGCGGCACGCTCGGCTTTGCAGGCGATGGCGGCGCGGCCACCAACGCCTGGCTCAATGGCCCCGAAGGCGTCGCGCTCGATGCCGCCGGCAACCTGTTCATCGCCGACACCTTCAATGGCCGCATCCGGCGCGTAGCCGCCGACGGCACCATCACCACCTTCGCCGGCGTCGGCACCACTGGCATCTATGGAGGCGATAACGGCCCGCCCGCGAGTGCCG
Source organism: uncultured Solibacteraceae bacterium (assembly GCA_963811575.1). Classification (GTDB taxonomy): domain Bacteria; phylum Acidobacteriota; class Terriglobia; order Bryobacterales; family Bryobacteraceae; genus Solibacter. Next base: position 564,189 of record CAWERY010000002.1, read on the forward strand.
GCCTGTCGCTGCCCACCGATGTCGCGGTGGACCGCTCGGGAAATCTCTACATCTCCGATTTTGGCAATAGCCGCATCCGCATTGTGTCGAATGGCGTGATCACTACCGTCGCGGGCAGAAACAACGGCGCACCCATCGTCGAAGGCGAAGAGGCGGTCAATGCCCGCCTCAATGGTCCCACCGGCGTGGGCGTGGATCGCACCGGTAACTTCTATTTCGTCGAGGCCGGGATCGGTTCCGGCACCGGCCTCGCACGCGGCGATTTCAAGGTCTGGAAGGTCTCATCCTCCGGCGTGTTGACCACGCTCGCCGGCAACGGCCTGCCGAATTTCGGCGGCGATGGCGCCTCCGCCACCACCGCGCAGCTCGACACTCCGACCGGCGTCGCCGTGGACGCGAGCGGCAATGTGTTGATTGCGGACTCCCAGAATCAGCGCGTGCGCAAAGTTTCGCGCGGCACCATCACCACCATCGCCGGCACCGGCGCCCCCGGCTTCAACGGCGAAGTGGTGCTGCCGGCAAACGCGCAATTGAACACTCCGCGCGGCGTCGCAGCAGATCGCTCAGGCAACTATTTCCTCGCCGACACCGGCAACCGCCGCGTGCGCGAGGGCCAACCCGGCGGCAATCTCTTCACCAAGGCGGGCAACGGCAACGCCAGCTACTTCGGCGATGGCATGCAGGCCACCCTCGCGCAGCGTCAATCAGCCCGAAGGCGTGGCGGCAGACGCTGCTGGCAACGTCTATATCGCGGATACCTTCGATAACGTCGTCCGCAAGGTTATCGGCGAACGGCGTGATCACCACCATCGCCGGCTTCGGCACCCCGGCTTTGGCGGCGACGGTGGGCCGGCAACCTCAGCCAAACTCAATCATCCTCGCGGCGTCGCGGTGGACGCGCTCGGCAACGTGTACGTCGCCGATACGGCCAACAACCGGGTGCGCAAAATTGATCCCGTCGGCACCATCTCCACCGTGGCCGGCAATGGCACAGTGGATTTCGTCGTTCCCGATGGCGCGGCTACTCAGCAGGGCCTGTCGGACCCGCGCGGCGTCGCGGTGGATCAGGCCGGGAATGTGTACGTCGCTGAAACCGGTCACAATCGCGTCCGCAAAATCTCCCCCGCTGGCGCCATCACCACCATCGCCGGCAATGGCACCTGCTGCTACACGGGCGATGGCGGTTTGGGAACAGCGGCGCAGTTGAATCAGCCCTGGGGTCTGGCGGTAGATGCCGAGGGTAACGTCTACGTAGCGGATTCGGGCAACAACGCAATTCGCGTATTGACGCCGGCGTCGGCCAACATTCAGGTGGGCGCGGTGGTGAACGCCGCCAGCAATCTGCCGGGTCCGGTGGCGCCCGGCGAACTGGTCGTGCTGTACGGGACGGGACTCGCCGGAGTGCAGACCGTTCTCTTCAACGGTACCGCCGGCCCGCTGCTATACACAACGCTCCGGCCAGGCAGGTGCGGCGGTCCCCTACGCGGTGTCCGGCGGAACCGTGCAGGTGGTGGCGCAATCCGCGGGTGCGTCGTCCGCTCCGGTAGCGGTATCGGTCGCGCCGACCGCGCCCGGCGTGTTCACCGCCGATGGCTCCGGCCGCGGACAGGCAGCGGCGGTCGAATCAAGGCGGCACTCCGAATGGAACCGCAGCCCCCGCACCAGCCGGCAGCGTGATCTCCCTCTTCGTGACCGGCGAAGGCCAAACCTCTCCCGCGGGAATCGACGGCAAGACGGCAGGCTCGGTTCTGCCCGCGCCCGCTCGCACCCGTCTCGGTCACCATCGGCGGAACTCCCGCCACAGTGCAGTACGCCGGCGCCGCTCCCGGGGCCATCGCCGGCGTAATGCAAGTCAACGCGGTAGTTCCCGGCGGCCTTACGGGCACTTCGCCCGTGGTCGTCACCGTGGGCGGAGTCGCCAGTCAACCTGGCGTGACCATCGTCCTGAAGTAGGACCGCAGCCTATAAGGCTGTTGCCTTTCTCTGCGTTCTCTGCGCCTCTGCGAGAACAGCTCTTCTCGCCTGATCCCGCGGAGCGCCGTTCCCGAGCGATTCACGGCGTCCTGCAAATCCCGCCGTCGCTTCATTTTGCCCCGCCCAACTCGCCGTGGCTTTCTCTTCTCTGCGTTCTCTGCGCCTCTGCGAGAACAGCTCTTCTCGCCTGTTCCCCCACAACCGGATCGGCGCCGGGCTCTACCCTACCGCTGCCTTCTGCCGCCCATGGGAGCGGCGGCGGGACGGCTCGCGTCGCCCGTGATCACGTAAGGAGCCTGCTCGAAGCGCGCGCTGCCCGAGGTGGCGAGTTTCACCGTACGTAGCGCGTCGTTGCCGGCCAGCACCAGCACCATATGCGCGGGATCCAGCGGATTCTTCGCCGCCAGCGTCAGCGCCTCGCGTTCGGTGGCATGCACCTGCTTGTCGATCGTGAACATCGCGCCCTGATACTCCAAATGGATCGCTTTTGCCCATGCGGCCAGATGCCGTGTTCGCCTCGGGCCGTCCGACGAAGATCACGTCCTTGTGCGCGAGCAACTCATCGGTGACTTCGAAATCCTTGTAGATCGGCACCTGGCTTTCGTATTGATTGAGGTAGGCGAACTGCAATTGCTCGGCGGCGTATCGATTGGCGCCCGCCTCGCGCTGCGTGCCATAGACAATCAAGGCGCTCGCCAGCCGCCGGCCGATATCGCTCACCGTGTAGGCCGGCCCGTCGGCGGGTTCGACGAAATCGAACGCAACGCCCGCCTTATCCAGAAAACTCTGCGCGGTCACCGTGCGAGTCGTGTTGGCGTCGAAGTAGCCCTGCATCAGCGCCAGGAATTTGTCGTCGCCGAGTTTGCGGCGCAGGCTATCCAGGAAGAATACGCCCTTGGTCTCCTCGGTCCGGAAGCGCGTCATCTCGTTTTCCGAAGCCAGCTTAAGCCCGCGATACTGAATGCGGCGCGCCTCGATCGCCTTATCGATTTCGTCGCCTTGCAGCAGCGAGTGATAAGCCGCGGAGCCTGCCGCGAACCAGGTATCGGCCTCGGACGCCGGGATGATCCAACCCTTCCACAGACGTTCCTTCAGAGTGTTGGCGGCGGGACGCGCCGGGCGCTGCACGGCCGGCGCGGGAGCGGCGGCGGGCTTCGGCGCAAGCCGGTCCTGCTCGATTGCGGTGCTGAACAGCGCATAGCCGCTGGGATAGATGCCGTCGTTCTTTTCGTACGTGCTGCGGCCGCCCGGGAGCCACTCGCGCTGATTGGGCTTGCCGATCGCCGCCCACACCATCATGTTCTTCGCCATATCGGCGGTGATTACCTTCGCGTCCATCGTGCTGGCGCTCACCAGCGGAGCGCTGCGGAACGCCAGGTAGGCGAACTGCTCGTCGATCTGCCCCCGATACTTCTTATAAAGGTCCTGCCAGGCGAGATCGCGAACCGTCGGCGTAAACGGAACGTACTCCGGCTGCCCCTGCGGATCGGGCAGATACTCGGTGCGAATCGTCAGGTCCTTCGCGTTGTTGTTGCCCCAATAAAAGCCGGGAGTATTGCCGAACCATTCGTTCTTCGAACTGCGCCACAGCTTGGTGTGCGCCGTGCCCAGTTCGTACATCGCAATCTCGTTGTTCTTGGCGTCGCCCATCAACCATTCATTGGTATATAGCCCGTTATTGCGCGTGCCGAGCTGCTTCACCATCTCGTCGATGTTGCCCGCGTACTGAATCGCCATGCGCGCGCGGAACGCCACCGGCGTGCCCTGCGCGTTGAAGGGCGTCTGGCGAATGGTGGTCTCGGTGAGCACCATTCCGGCGTCGTTCTGATACCAGTCGGTGCCGCTCTCGATTCCGCCCGCGTAACTCTGCATCAACACCCGGTGTCCCTTCTCGGGTTTAATGTCGAGCCAGACGTTGGTACCTTCGGCGAGTGTCAGCGGCCACCAGGTGACGTGCCCAATCAGCATCTTCCCATCGCGCGTGGCCGGCCCGGTCGCAGCGAATGCGCTGCAGTGATCGAGCACCGTATCGCGCTCCTTCTTCGCGTAAGAGGGAGCCTCAAACTTGAACTGCTCGAGTCCCGTAGGCGTGACCGTCATCGCATTGCGAAGTTCGCCGATTTCGACGGTGACGTTGGCAACCACGATGTCGATCAGGTCCAAACGGCGCCCCTGCCATTGGATTCCCGCGTCGGACGCCCCATCGGCGATGCCGCGCATTTCCTCCAGAATCTCGCGATCGAAGCCGCGCAGGAACAGCGCGTTGGCGGTGGTGCGTAGATTCCCCCAGCCGGCGGCATTGGTGCCAAGATCGGCCGCGCAGCGTTCCAGGTACTCGGGAATCTCGCGCGCCATCAGGTAGCCGTGCTGATAACCCCGTTCATAAGGCGCGCCTTCAATGTGGAGGTAGGTCCACCCGGCCGCCGGGTAGCGGTACGCAGGCCCTAGCGTCTTGACCGCCTCGCGGGCAGGCCACGCGTCGCTGGCCGATGCCTCGTCCAACGACACGCCTTCGAACCACGCCTTCCCCTTGAAGCCGCCGCCATTCGCCACCGCCAGCAGAATCGCGTCCTGCGCGCGGGTGGCGGTGAACTTGAGGCTGAGACGCGTCCAGGGGCGCGTGCCGCCGAGCGATTCGGAATGGACGTCGAACGGCATGGACGCCATCGAAAGCGCAGCCCCCGTTGCGATCGGCGACCGGTCGAGATCGCGCACCGTCAGGTTTTCCGTACGTACCCAGCCGGAGAGCTCGTAGTGCTTGCCAATCGTCAGCGAGACGGGCGCGGAGCGAATGATCGCATCCGGATACTGGCCGCCTGGCTCGACGCGGAGGGATTTCGGCCCATTGTGGTGGACCGTGGCGTCCGGCGCTGCCTTCCGTGCACCACAGTGAGCTGATCGACGGAAGCTTGGTAAACGGTGGTCGCTGCCTGGGCGGCGACTGTGAGCAGACAAAGAAATAGCGGACGCATGAGGGCCCCTCCTGGAGATTCAGGATAGCAGGCCCGGAGCCGCAAATCAGCCGAACTGCTCTACCGGTGCACCGCGCGGCGGCGCAAAACGAACACCGCCGGCAGCGCAAGCCCCAACAGCGCGGCGGTGCCCGGCTCCGGAACCACGTCCACCTGGAACACCTGGGACCCCAACGTCACTTCCGAATCGGACGCGAGCCCGCCGATCACATCGAAACTGCCCGATTGCAAACCGTACGGGCCAGAGTAGTTGGGATCCACCGTGACCGAAAATAGAGCATACGGACCGCTCACTTCACCAGCCCCCAACGTGAAGGGTGCGTTGTCGAAAAAGAGTCCCGCGCCGCAGTCCCCAAAGGTATTTGCCGGCGGATTCACGTTGCAGCTGTTCAGGAAAACGTCGGCTCCGCTGGTATTCGTAAGCACTCCCTCGAAGATGACGGTCTCTCCGGGTGCGGCGGTCAGCGTCGAATTCTCCAGGGTAATAGCGATGGTCCCAGCCTGCGAGGCCGGTGCCAAAAACATGGTGAGGCTAGCGATCGTCATCAACGAGTAGCGTAGGTTGGTCATGATATTGAGCCTTTGATTAGGGCAGTGTGATTCGTGCCGTATTGCTGAAGCTGCCGGTATTGTATGTCCCCGAAACAGACATACTGCTGCCCGCGCCGGTAGCCCCTACTGTACCGGGGAATACCACAATGATCTGTACCGAGCCGCCCGGCGCAATCGTCCCCAGCGATTGCGGCAGTGGCGTCACCGTCGTGACGGTCCCGATCTTGGCCGTCTGTCAGGATTACGTTCGGCGCTTCCGTTCCGCCGTTATTCGAAATAGTGAGCGTGGCGATCACCTGCCCCCCGGTGCGGCTCAGAGAGCGGGACACAACCACGTTGGCTGGCGATCCGCCGGGGTTGACCGGCAGCACGTTGATCGCTACGCTTTTCGAAACCGCGACATAGTTACTGCTCGTAGGCGTGAACACCACCGACAAAGTCTGTCCGTTGCCCGCGGGCAGCACCGTGCCTGCCGCCGGGAGTGTACACGAAGAGCCCGGCACCGATGCAGTCGCATTCAATTGCGCGGAGCCAATCGAGCCGCCAAACGTGATATCGGCGGGGTTCGCCCACGTGATCACCGGGGTTGCCTGCGTGATGTTCAGCGTGAACGGCACCGTCGTGCTGCTCTGCGCCGCCTGCGAGTCTCCGTCGTACGATGCGCGTGATCGTATGCGTACCCGCAATCAGCGTGCTGCTGGTAAACACCGCCTGGCCGTTGGCGCCGATAGTCGAAGTCCCGATCGGGTCGCCATCGTCGAAGAAGCTGACCGCGCCGGTCGGAATGCCGGCCGCGCTCGCCACCGTAGCGATGATGTTGACCGGCTGCCCGTAAACCGAAGGATTCGCGCTGGAGCTTAGCGTCACCGTGCTCGCCGTCGTGAACGTGAAATCCAGGATCGGGTGCAGCTCGATTCCGTTGGGCGCCACACCCGTCTGTCCGTGGATGAAGTCGAAGAAGCCGACGCCCTTCATCTGCACCGGCAAATTCGCCGTCTGGAAATTCGAAGTCGCGCTGAAATGCGCGTCGAACTTCGCTCGTACCGCGGCGACCGCGGCATCGAATGGGCTCGTGCTGCCGTCACACGCCGGCGAGGGAATCTCCGTGACCATCGTGTTGCCGATCGGGTCTTGAAATACGATGTGGTAGTCCACGTCGTCTTCCAGCTTGTACACGTTGATGATGCCGTTCACCAGGTATACCGTCGTCTCCGTGGGAGCCACGCGCGCATTCAACGGCGGGCTGGCCGGCGCCGGAATACCGCGCAGCGCCGCGATCGTGGAGCGCACCGGGCTGCCCAGATTGACCAATCCCGCATCGGGATCGGTGCCGACCTTGACCGACCACCGCTCCACACCACACGTCGGACTCTGCACCGTGATGGTAATCGGCGCCGGAGCCGTACGGCTTTGCGCGTCCGCAATAACGACCGGTATATTCTTCACGCCGGTCGCGGCATCGGCGGGCTGGCCGTCCGGAAGGAAAACACATTGTCGCCGGCCGTGACGTCTCCGTTCGTGCCGTCATCGAAGAAAGTCTGCGACGCACTACCGCCAATCGCCGGTCAGGTTGCCCGTAACCGTAATGCCGGTACTCGGCGGGGTCGTCGCCGGTGTGACGGTGACGGTCAGCAGCAGGTTGCCGGCCGGATCGACCGATGCCGGCGATGCGGTCCCCACGCCGGAAGGCACGGTCGGGTTCCCGCCACACGTATTCACTGGCGAACTGCTGTTGCGCGGGATCGGTCCGATAGTTACAAAGTCATTCGCGTTGTTATCCGTATCGGTGCAGCCGTTCCCCTTGCGAACTGCGGCGGTGGTATTGGTCAGTGCGCCGGTCGCCGTCGTCTCGAAACAGTTCGGAGTTCCCGCGCCGCCGTATCCCACCAGATCGGCAATCGAGCTGCTGGCCGGGCAGGCAACCGCCAGCGCCGTCGTATTGTTAACCAGCGCGACCTTGCCCGAAGCGGCGCCCAGGTTCAACGCGCCGGTGATATCGGCGGCCGGCAATGCCGTAGTGCCGCCCGCGCCCTGCGCTTCCTGTACCAGGTAGTAATGTCCGGGTTGCAGGATGCAGCTCCCGTTCGCCGGACAGAGCGGAGTCACGCTCCAGGCCCCGGTGAAGCTCGCGGAGGCCTGTTGAATCGACCATAAGCTGATATCCACCGGCGCAGCGGACTGGTTGTAAATCTCGATGAAGTCGTTAGTGTAAGTCGCTCCCGAGTTCCCGCCTCCGCCATAGACCTGGCTGATCTTGACGGTGGAAGGCGCCGGTGGAAATTGTACGGTCAGCGCGATGGACGCTGTTCCGGTCCGCGCCTGGCCATCGAGGATGCTTGCGCTCAGCGATTTCGTGCCGGGCGTCGTACCGCTCGTGACCGTCGCCTGGAAGGAGAAAATGCTGTCACCCGCCAGGACGTCTCCGTTTGTGCCGTTGTCGAAAAATGTCTGACTCGCGGAACCGCCAATCGAACTAAGGTCCACCGTGACCGTGAGCCCCGTGCTTACCGGGTTGCCGCCGGGCGTAACCGTTACCGTCAGCAAAGTCGAAGCTCCAGCCTGGACACTGCTCGGGTTCGCGGCCCCGGTCCCGGTCGGCGACGTGGAAAACGAACTGACGATCAACGCGATGTTGAAATTCCCTGTGCGGCTCTGCGCGTCGCTGACCGTGCAGGGTAGCGAGTAACTGGTGATCGTGGTATTCGCCGGGACGGTGTAAGCCGAAGAAAAGGACACGCCCGATCCCGCCAGCGAGAAAGTGGCGCTCCCGCCGATCGCCGTCAAATCGCAGCTCACCGCTGTCCCCGTCGAGGCGGGGTTCGTCCCCGGTGTGACCGTGGCGCTCAGCGTCGTGCTGCTGCCCGCCACGACCGGTGAGGGGCTTGCCGTACCGGTGGCGCTGGGATTCAGTCGTGACTACCCCGCCGGCCGGTGTCAGCGAAAAATCGTCAACCGCCAGCCCATCGTCCGAACCACTGGCATTGAAGTCCACCCACCGAATCCAAACCGTGGCGCCATTCGCAATGTTCAATGAGGATACCGTCGCGCTGATCGCCGTGCGCTCCGCGGCGGAATTGCCGTCCCTCGCGCCCGCCGTGCCTCCCACGTCCGGCGTCGTGAAGTTCAGCGCCGCCACTCCGGTCCACGTGCCCGTGCTCAGGCTCGTAGCCGTGAGGCTGTATTGAAAATCGAGCTCGTCCGTGCCCCTCCCCGTCTGCCCCAACCGCCATTCTTCTCCGTTGTAATTGATCGCCAGGGAAGTAATCGCCGCGCCGGTGTTATTCGTGAAACAGGCTCCGATCGTCGAAGTCAGGCTGCCGGACAACAGAGTGCCCAGCGCGCGTTCCGTTGTGGCTGCGGCTCCGAAGCTATAAGTGTCGCCCGCGTTGCTTGACCCCGTGCCGGTCGAGTAAGTCGCGTTCGCATTAGTGCCTGTCTCGCTGATCGCCCATCCCGCCGGCAGCGTCGATGACGTGCCGGTATTTGCCAGCGAGTTGAAGTCTTGCGTGTATGCCGTTCCCGCCGCAGTCAGGCTGATACACTGCGCCTGCCCGGCTGCCGGGAATAACCCCGCAAGCAGCGTCACCCCCAATACTGCGAACGCCTGGAAAGTACGTGAAACAACAGAAGATCCTTGGAGAATTTTCATACCGGGGCTTTCATTTACGACCTGCGGAATCAGTGGACGGAGCCTGCTCTACCCTCTCGATTCCGACAAGTATAAACTATGGGCCCCGTAATTCGTCGCTTCCCAAAGTTTGCAGAGTACTAGCGGCCGGCGCCGGGGTCGTCTATCACGTATTGCCACGTTCCGTCGGCCTGCCGGCGCGCCACTTCGTGTGACGTTCCCGTGACATGGATCGGGTCGCCTTCGGCGCTTGCACCCACCAGCACCCAGCGGCTTTCCAGCAGGGCGAGTTCACCGCTTAGTAACACGGACGCAGTCTCCACTCGCAGCACCGGCTTCATCGCGAAGAAGGACCGGTAAATTCCCCCTATTCCGGTTCGCCCCGACACACTCGTGCCAGGGCCGGTGACGAACACCGCTCCTTCCTCATAAAGCGCCGTCAGCGCCTCCACGTCGCGGAGGTTAAATGCGTTCTGGCAAAGCTCGTGAAGTTGACCGGGATGGCTGGCGGGCGGGTTCACTGGCAAGCGCGCTCCTTGGGAAAAACGAGTTTTGATTATACCTTCAAGTGATATGGACGAATCGCAACTGCTCACCCTCGGCCTGGCGCAAATCGCCCCCTGCTGGCTGAATCGCGCGCGAACACTTGAGAAAGTTACATCCTGGGTCGAGAACGCAGCCGATGCAGGCTGCGCCCTGGTCGCGTTCGGCGAGGCGCTCGTGCCCGGCTATCCCTTTTGGGTCGAACTGACCGATGGCGCGCGCTTCAATTCGCCCCTCCAGAAAGAAATCTTCGCCGAGTACGCGGAACAAGCCGTGCAGCCCGAAGCCGGCCATCTCGATGACCTCTGCGCGGCCGCCGCCCGGCGCAAAATCGCCGTGTACCTCGGCTGCATCGAGCGCGCCGTCTCCCGCGGCGGCCATAGCCTGTACTGCTCGCTGATATTCATCGATTCCAACGGCCGCATCGCCAGCGTTCACCGCAAGATGATGCCGACTTACGAAGAGCGCCTCGTCTGGAGCACCGGCGATGGCCACGGCCTTCGCACCCATGCGCTCGGACCGTTTCACGTGGGAGGCCTCAACTGCTGGGAGAACTGGATGCCGCTCTCCCGCGCCGCCCTCTATACGCAGGGCGAGGACTTGCACATCGCGGTATGGCCCGGTAGCGAACGGAATACCCGCGACATCACCCGCTTCATTGCCCTCGAATCCCGTTCCTACGTGGCGAGCGTGTCGGGCTTGATGCGGCCTTCGGATATCGGCGACTCCACCGCGTGGCGCCGCGATATGGCCGCGCAAGCGCCCAGCCTCCTCGCCAATGGCGGAAGCTGCCTGGCCGGCCCCGATGGCGAGTGGGTAATCGCTCCCGCCGGCGCCGAAGAAACCCTGCTCACCGCCACCATCGATTTCCGCCGCGTCCTACAGGAGCGCCAGAACTTCGACCCCGCGGGCCACTACGCGCGCCCCGATGTCACGCGCTTGGAAATCGACCGCCGCCGTCAGGCCCTCGCAGGTTTCATCGAGTAGCACCGCCTACTTCACTTCGATCACAATGAGGTCTGAAGGGCGCGCCCCGATATTCGAAGCGCGGTGCTTGATATACCCGTCCGTCCAGAACGAGTCGCCGGCGGCACCGCTCATCGGGCTCGTTTGTCCATTAGCGGCTTCCATTCGCGCGGCCAGCGGGGCCATCAGCACCACCGCGCGGCCCGCACCCGCATGTTCGTGCCACTTCTCGCGCCCCCCGGGCTCTCGCGTGCTCCGAAAAACACGCACCTGGTCATTTTCGAAAATGAGTTTGTTGTGCGAGGCGTCAATCGCGATCGGGTCCAGATCGCGCTTGCGAACCGGCGGCGTCGCCGGAGCGGGCTGCTTGATTTCCACCTCCACAATGTGAAGGTCCGCCGCGCCCACGTTCTCACTCACGTGCATCGGCCCGCCCGGACTCCAGACCACGTCCCCGGCCTTCCACTGGTGATGCTCCACCGCTCCGCCCTGTATCGAGATGTCCTGCGAACCGTCGTCCAGATAGATCATCACCCGGTTGAAATCGTGCTTGTGCAGCGCCGTCGGCTGATGAGGCCGGTCTACCGCGGTGAGGATACGTACACGCGCGTTGTCGATCGAGACTTTCGTTTGGGCGGCGAGCGCCAGTGGCAGCAGGAAAACAAGTGCGCGCATCATCGGCAAGTATAGCCGAAACAGCGGTAAGGTCACGCTACTCTGGGTGAGATGAAAGAAATCCTGCAAGCAGTGGCGGAACGCGCCGGGCGCTACCTGGAGGGAATCCAGGAACGCAGCGTCGCGCCCTCAAGCCAGGCGGTCGCGGCGCTCGAGGGCTTCGTCGAACCGCTGCCCGAAGGCCCCTCCGCGCCGGCCGAAGTGATCGCGATGCTGGACGACCTGGGCTCGCCCGCGACCATGGGAATCGCCGGCCCGCGATTCTTCGGCTTCGTGATCGGCGGCTCCCTCCCGGCCGCGCTTGGTGCCAACTGGTTGGCAACCGCCTGGGATCAGAACGCCGGCCTCTTCGCCGCGACTCCCATCTCGGCGTTATTGGAAGAGGTGTCCCTCGCCTGGCTGATCGACGCCTTGAAATTGCCCCCCGGCTGCGGCGGCGCATTCGTCACCGGCGCGACCGTGGCCAACTTCACCGCCCTGGCCGCCGCACGCCACGCAGTCCTGGCGCGCGTCGGCTGGGACGTCGAGGCCAAAGGACTCTTCGGTGCGCCGGAAATCCAAGTCGTCATCGGCGAAGAAGGTCACCCCTCGATGATCAAGTCCCTCGGCATGCTCGGCCTCGGCCGCGAGCGCGTCGTGCGCGTGCCGGTGGACGGGCAGGGCCGCATGCGCGCCGAGTGCCTCCCCGAACTGCGCGGACCGGCCATCGTCTGCCTCCAGGCCGGAAATGTGAATACCGGCGCCTTCGACCCCTTGCCCGAACTCACCGCCCGCGCGCATGCCATGGGAGCCTGGGTGCATGTGGATGGCGCCTTCGGTCTCTGGGCCGCCGCCAGTCAACAATACGCGCATCTCGCCACCGGCGCCGCGGATGCCGATTCCTGGGCTACCGATGCCCACAAGTGGTTGAACGTGCCCTACGATAGCGGCCTCGCCTTCGTACGCAATCCCGAAGATCTCCGCGGCGCCATGAGTTTGACCGCCGCGTACCTGCCGCAAGGAGATCATCGCGAGCCTTCGCAATACGTCCCCGAACTTTCCCGCCGCGCGCGCGGAGTCGATACTTGGGCGGCGCTCAAGTCCCTCGGACGCAGCGGACTCGCCGAGTTGATCGAACGCAACTGCCGCTGCGCCAAGCGCTTCGCCGAAGGCTTGACGGCGGCCGGTTTCGAAATCCTGAACGACGTGGTGTTGAATCAGGTGCTGGTCGCCTTCGGCACCGCTGACCAAACCCAGCGCGTGATTCGCGGTATTCAGGAAGAAGGTACTAGCTGGTGCGGAGGTACCCTGTGGCAGGGCCGGACCGCGATGCGCATCAGCATCTCTTCATGGGCAACTACCGAGGCAGACGTGGACCGCAGCCTCCAAGCCATGGTGCGCATTGCTCGAGCCGTTCTAGAGTAGGAAATCGAAGCGGGCGGCGACCCAAAAACTTCGCCGCCCACTTCAACTGTTTCGCTCGAATTACCGGGCCGCTTTGCTGGTCTCCTGTCGTTTCGACATCGCCTCTTTCATGCGTTTCGACATCTCCGCCGGAGCCACGTCCTCCTTATGAGTTGCCACAGACCACGAATGGCCGAATGGATCCTTCACCGTTCCGAAGCGGTCGCCCCAGAACATATCCGCCAGCGGGGCCACCACCTGAGATCCCGCCTGGACAGCCTTTTGGAACACCGCATCTGCGTCTTCCACATAAAGAAACAGGCCCGCCGAACTTCCACCCAGCGTCTGCGGCGCTTTGTTGCCGCTGCCGGGCATTTCATCCGCGATCATGATGATGGAATCGCCAATCTTGATTTCTGCGTGCCCGATCTTTCCATTCGGAGCATCCATGCGCATGATTTCGTGAGCGCCGAACGCGCGCTTATAAAAATCCAGCGCCTTAGTTGCATCGTTAACTGTGAGGTACGGAGTTACCGAATGGTAGCCCTGAGGAATAGGTTTTACTGGCACTTCTTGAACCTCCCGATTCTTGGATTACGGAATCAGTCTAGCTCCGCTTCCCCGGAATGCGGTGTGACACAACGTCCTCTGTAAATAGGAGCTACAGATAGGCGTGAAGGTCTTCGCACTACGGTGCCGCTTCGAGAGAGTTCGCACCAAAATAGCAGAAGGCGCGATTTTCGAGTCCTCGCGCCTTCCGTCTTCAAGATCGGGTTTGTCCGGTCTACTGCATATACATCACGTGCGCGTAAGTGCCCGTTCTTGAGTTATAAGCCAGGTACCAGCCCGGATCGTCGGGATCTTCGTAAATTACGATCGGATCGCCGTTCCAATTCCAGTCGGCTACGTAGTCGTATTCGAAAGGCGCGACGCTGAAATAAGCGCCGTTGAACCAGAACCGCTCACGGTTGCCCCCCTGAATACGGAACACATGGCTCGGCCCAAAACCCAGCGTGAAGTGTCCATGCTCGAACGGGCGCGCCACATGGAACCGCGGATCAGGATGGCCCTGCTCGTGTCCGACCCACTCTCCATTCGGATGTACGTGAGGTGTTTCGGGATGGCTCGGCATATCGCGGAAATTGCGATTCGGTTCTACCCGCCCGCGTTCCTGCGCCGCTTGCGGAGCCGGATGCTGCGCTGCCTGCGGCGGCGCACTGCGAACCTGTGGAGTTTGCGGAGCTTGCCGCGCCGGCGGTCCGTGCGGAGGTACGTAGCCGCCCCCAACCCGTTCCCCGCGCTGCTGCTGTTGCTGCTGCGGCTGTCCGCGCTCACGGCCCTTTTCCTGCGAGTACCCCGGTGTCAGCAAAACTGCCGACAGGGCGCATGCGGAAACCATTAGCATTTTCATTTTTACTCTCCGCTACCCAGTCAGGCATGCGGAGCGCCAATGTGCGCCGGAAAACATTAAATCGCGTCCGATATCGATGGCAGCGGAAAGTCCGTCGCAACCAGCGCCGGCGAAATCATCATCCCGCCCTCCAGCCCGCGTACCCGCACCGCCTGTCCCAACCGCTTCGTATTCTTTAGCAGCCGCACCGGACTTTCCAGGAAGCGGAAATTCATCACCGGCGTTGTAATCTTACCGTTCTCGATCAGGAAGAGCCCATCGCGCGTGAGCCCGGTGTGCTGCAGCGTTTGCTGATTCACGAATCGGATATACCAGAAGTGAGTCACCAGCAGCCCGCGTTCCACCCCCGCGATGAGCTGCTCGAGCGAGGCATCGCCGCCTTCCAGAATCAGGCTGGTCTGTGCGCCGCCGCCAAATCCGCCGCCGCCCCCGCCACCGCCGCGGCCCCCGCCTCCGCCGCCCGGAGTCGGCTGCTTGCCGGTCTTTTCCGCCCAATATCGGTCGTAAGCGAGATTCGTAATCACGCCTTTATCCACCCACGTGATGGCGCGCGTCGGAAGCAGGTCGCCGGTCCATGGAGACGATGGCTGGCGTGGGTCGAACGGATCGCTGCGCAGCGTGACAAACTCCGGAAATACTTTTTCGCCCAGCAGATTGCCTCCGCCGCGCTTACTCAGGAACGTGCGCCCCTCTTCCGTATTGCGCGCGCTGAAGGCTCCCGCCATCAGCCGGACAATGTCGGCGGCCGCCGTCGGCTCCAGCACTACCGTGTAATTGCCAGGTTCGATCTTCTGCGGATTCTTCCAGCGCGCGCACTTCTCGCTCGCCGTCGCCGCCAGCTTCGCGCTGTCGATTTCAGAGAGCTTCGTCGAAGGCTGCCCCGCCCAGCCGGAGCTCGAGCCGTCCGCCATGCGAATCGTAGTCGTCAATTGCGAATCGGCCGAATGATGGAACCCGAACAGCCCCGCCTTATTCGCGATCGCGTTCACGTGATGCGAACGCTCGATCAGCCCCGCCGCTACCTGCTTCTGCTTCAGCGCCAGGTCAATCACCGTCTTCACGTGCGGAATCATCTCCGGCGAGCGCGCCATCGCCGTGCGCTCGTCATAGTCGTTCACCGTCGGATATTGCTGCGGACCCAGCGGCTTCAGCCGTTCCGGGTTGGCCGGCGCAATCGCCGCCAGTTCCTCGGCCTTCTTGACCGCCGCCCGCAGCGACGCGTCGTCCAGGTCGTTGACCGTCATGACCCCGGCCTTGCCGTCCCGCGATACCGCGATAGAAACCGTATGGCGAAGGTTCAAAGACGCCGTTGTGATGCCGTTGTTGGCAAAGCGCGTGTAGGCCTGCTCACTCGAGGCGATCGTCACCTGGCAATCGGGAAAGGTCGAGAGCCCAATTACCTTCTGGGCAAGTTTCTGTGCTTCGTCGCGTGTCAGCATGGCATTAGTCCGTGAGAATGACGTTGATACCGCGGAAACGCGTCGGCGCGCATCCATGGCTGATGGAGTTGATCTGCGTGGGTTCGCCCTTGGCGTCCCCCGTCGTTCCGTACTGCCTCCAATAGGCAGGTCCGGCAGTGCCGTCGCAGGCCTGCCAGAAATCCGGTGTTCGCGATTGGTAGCTGACGCGAGAGATCATCCCGCGCTTCTTGCCGCCCTTGATCTCCCAGAACGCATCTCCTCCGAACTGAATGTTGTAGCGCTGCTGGTCAATCGAATAACTGCCGCGCCCGTCAATCAGCACGCCATCGTCAATCCCGCCGATCAGGCTCTCCAGCGTAGTCTCGCGCGGCCCCGCCTTTAGCCAGACATTCGGCATTCGCTGGAACGGAACCGTAGCCCAGCTGTCGGCCTGGCTGCACCCGTGCGATTCCTTTTCGCCCACGAACGCGGCCTGCTCGCGGGTCGTCTGGTAGCTCTTGAAAATACCCTGGTCGATAATCGTCCACTGCGTCGCTTTTACGCCTTCGTCGTCGTAGCCCACCGTGGCCAGCGCGCGCGGTGAGATCCGGTCTCCCACGAACGTGCAATGCTCGCTCGCGATCCGCTTGCCGATCTTGTCCAGCGTGATATAGCTCGTGCCCGCGTAATTGGCCTCGTAGCCCAGCGCCCGATCCAGTTCCGTCGGGTGCGCCACGCTCTCGTGAATCGTCAGCATCAGGTGATTCGGCATCAGCAGCAGGTCGCGCTTCCCCGGCTTCACCGGCGGAGCCGTCAGGTGCTCCACCACCTCTTCGCGAATGCGCTGCGCATTCTCCTCCAGATTCATCTCGGGCACATATTCCCATCCGGCCGAGGCCTGTGTGGGCGTGTAATTCCGCGTCCGCGTGACGTTGTTCTCGCGGTCCACCGCGGTCGAGTCCACATTGCCGTAAATCTGCAAAATCAATTGCTGAATCGAAGAACCTTCGCTCGACGCGAAGTATTTATCCTCGCTGCGCAAACTGAGCGTCGCGTTGCTGCTGAAAACCTTGGCGCCCTTTTTCGCCTCTTCGGATACCCGCCGCAGCAGTTCCAGTTTCTCCGCCATCGGAACCGCGAACGGGTCGCGTTCGTGCGGCGTCTCCCACCGGTCGCGGTACGCTTTCACCGGAGCCAGCCTCACCGGCTTCGGTTGAATCGTGGCGTTGGCCTTGGCAATGATGACGGCCTCCCCCGTTACCCGCGCGATTTCTTCGTTGGTGACGATCGGCGATGACGCGAAGCCCCATGCTCCATTTACAATCACGCGAACCCCAAAACCGAAACTGGAGTCTTCCGTGACGTTCGGTACAGCCAGTGTCTTCCCCGTGCCGCGTTCCGGTGAAAGGCGCATGCCAAGCCGTTGATCGCTGAT
Organism: uncultured Solibacteraceae bacterium; assembly: GCA_963811575.1. GTDB lineage: Bacteria > Acidobacteriota > Terriglobia > Bryobacterales > Bryobacteraceae > Solibacter. Next base: position 581,128 of record CAWERY010000002.1, read on the forward strand.
CCGCACGATGCGGATATCGGCGTAAGTCGCTTTGTTTTTCTTGGCCTCGGCGAGCGCGATCGCCCCCAGTTTTTCCAGTTCGGGATTCGGTGTTTTTGAGTCCTTCGGAGCGGCGAATAGTCGTGTGGCCAGAGCGGCGGAAGATGCCGTTATGAAATGCCGGCGTGTCAGCATCTCGGTATTGTAGCCGAATCCCCGCGTTCGAATTGGGCTTTTCCAGTGACGCACCGGGGGTCCCGGGCGTGCATGTGATTTTTTGGCCCAATGTACTTTACTTTCAATATTTTCCGCAATGTAAATGTTTGTTAACTCGTGCGCCCTTTTTGCAATTCACGTCGTCAATGATAACGAAGCGAGATTATTACCCATGACACGCATAAGCTCTCTATTCTCTGGCGACTTTTTTCCCATCGACTACGCGGCGCTCGCTGTCGAAAACGACCGGCTGATCGCGGCGCTCGCGGCGGAACGGCATAATTCTTACTCGGACTTCGAAACCTCGCAAGCTGTCCAGGAACAAACCTTCCCGGCCTTTCGCCCGCTGATTCCCGGGCTCGATTACTTTGCGGATTGGCGCCCGGCGCGCGGCCTTAGCGGTGACTATATCGACTACTTCGAAATGAACGACGGCAATCTCGGGCTCGCCGTCGGCGATGTCGGCGGCAAAGGCGTGCCCGCCCCGCTGCTCACCGCTTCGCTCCACAGCTTGATTCGCGCGCTCCGCTACGCGCACACCTCCAATCTCAGACTTCTCGTCGGCACCGTGGACAAGCTCTTTGCCGAGGTTTGCCCGGACAATTGCTACGCAACCCTCTTCCTCGGCGAATACGACTCGTCCAGCTGTCAACTCCACTATGTCAACGCCGGCCACGAGCCGCCCTTCGTCCTGCGTAAGAACGGCCGCCACTTTCAGACTATATTCCTGGAATCGGGCGGCCCCGTGATCGGCATGCTCCGCGATTCCGCATATCGCGAGGGCGTCGTCTCGCTACGGCCGGGAGACGTTCTCGTCGCCTATACCGATGGGCTGTGCGAAACCTCCAACGCAGCCGGCGAAGAATGGGGTTGGGCAAGATTCCAGGAAACCGTCGAAGCCTGCGCCGATGAACCAGCCCGCGATATCGTAGCCGGCGTACTCCAGTGCGCCGAAGACTTCGCTGCCGGCGCCCCTCCCAAAGAGGACGCCACGCTCTGGGTCGGCCGCATCCAAACCGCGGTCGCCGAAACACCTCGATACCGCACAGATAGTGTGGCGGAACTGGTGGCGGCATAACCGATATGCCGCCCACCGCCCCGCCTGGAACGTGCGAAAAAGAGTCCCGGCACCGTCAGCGCGAATCTCATCACCGGATGGACGAATTCCGATGAAGAGACGCTGGATTCCCTACACGCTTGCCGCCGTCGGAGCCGGCGTCGCGGCTGCGATTGCCTTCGCCGGTGAGCCCCCTGCGTCAACCGTGACCACCGTCCCGGACGTGGACTTGGACAAATACTCCGGGACGTGGTTCGAACTCGCGCGCTTCCCGAATCGCTTTCAGCGCGATTGCGATGGCGATGTCCGCGCCTCTTACAAGGTGCTGCAGCCCGGCAAAGTCGCCGTGCTCAACCAGTGCCGCACGCCCGCGGGCGCAATCAAGCGGGCTACCGGAATCGCCCGTCCCGCCAGCCCCGGCGGTCCGAACAGTAAACTCAAGGTCACGTTCTTCTGGCCCTTCCGCGGCGATTATTGGATCGTCGATCTCGACCCCGGCTATCGCTGGGCCATCGTCGGCGATCCCTCGCGCAAATACCTGTGGTTCCTCAGTCGCGAACCACAAGTTCCTGACGGCCTGTTCGGCGAACTCGTTGCTCGCGCCGCCCGGCAGGGCTTCGATGTCGCCCGCCTCGTGCGCACCCGTCAAGGCGAATAGCAAACCGCTCGTCGAAAACCCTAAGCCGCCTTATTCCGATACGCCAGAAAAAAGCCCGCCGGTACCAGAAAGACCGTGCAGATCACCGACACCGTGAGCCCTCCCAACAGCGCCCGCGCCAGCGGAGCGTACGCCTCGCTGCCCTGCCCCATCTTCAACGCCATCGGCATCAATCCGATAATCGTAGCCAGCGACGTCATCAGCACCGGCCGCAACCGCACCCGGCAAGCCCGCACAATCGCTTCACCCGCCCGCATTCCCTCGCCGATCAAATGATGCGCGAACTCCACGATCAAAATGCTGTTCGACATCGCCACTCCCGCCAGCATCACTACCCCCATCAGGGACATCACATTCAACGTCGTCCCCGTGAGCCACAGCGTCAGCAGCACCCCCGTTATCCCCGGCGGCAGCGCCAGCAAAATAATAAACGGGTCCACGAAAGAGCGGAACTGCGCCACCAGGATCAAGTACAGCAGCAGCACCGAAAGCACCAGCCCGATCGCGAAGCTGCGGAATGAGACGCGCATGCTCTGCACCATCCCGCGCAGCGTCACTTCCACTCCCTTCGGAATCGCGCTGCCCGCAATCAACCCGTCGATGCGGTCCGCGATCACACTCAAATCCTCCCCCAAAGGCCGCACGAATACATCGATCACGCGCCGGATCTGAAAGTGATCCATTTCCGTCGGACCCTCCACCCGCTGCATGCTGCTGACCATGTCCAATCGCGTCGACAGGGTCGAAGCCGGCCCGCGTAGCGGTATCGCCTGCAGGTCGTGCAGATTCTCCACCTGCTTCTCCCGATACTGCACCGCCAGGTAATAAGGATTTCCATTGCGCGGGTCGATCCACAAACTCGGCGCGATCATCTGGTTCGAAGTCAACGCCGTAATCACGTTAGAGACCACTTCCTTCTGGCTGAGCCCGAGTTCCCGCGCATGCAGCCGGTCGATATCCAGCTTCAATGCCGGCTGGTCCAGATCCTGCGGAATGAAGACATCGGCCACTCCCGGCATTTTGCGGATGCTCCGCGCGAAATCCTGTGCCAGCCGGTAATCGCCATTGATGTCGGCGCCCGATATCTGGATATCGATCGGCGCCGCGACTCCCATATTGAGCGTCGATTCCACCAGGCTCCCCGACCCGAAATAGGGCGTGAGCTGCGGCAGTTCCTCCTCCATCGCCTTCTTCACCCGCGCCATGTATTCGCTGCTCGCCGTCTCGTGGTCCGGCTTCAACGCCACCTGCACGAAAGACGTATGCATCGCCGAATTGCTGGTGTAAATCGCCGAAAATCCCGGATCCACTCCCAGGTTCGATACGATCATTCCCAGCTCTTTCTCGGGAATCGTGCGCCGGATCAACGCTTCCAGTTGCTTGATGTCGTTTTCCGTTTCCTCCAGGCGCGTTCCCGAAGGGCTCTTCACTCGCATCACGAACTGTCCCGCATCCGTGCTCGGAAAGAACGCCAATCCCAGCAGCGGCATAATCAGCAGGCTTCCCGCGAACAGCGCCGTGAATCCGCCCAGCGTCAGCCACGGTCGCGCTACCGCCCGGTTCACCAGTGCCTCGTACACCCTGAGAAATCCCTCGAAGCCGCGATTGAAAGCATCGTTGAACCGCGCACCCCAGCCCTTCGACTCGCCGCCCGCGTGCACCGCCGAACCCGTCAGGAATCGCGCGCAGAACAGCGGCACCACCGTCAGCGCCACCGCGTAAGAGGCGAACAGCGAAAGCACCACCGCCAGCGCCAGTGAGGAAAATAGATACTTGCTCACCCCGTAAAGCAGCGTCACCGGGAAGAACACCACTACCGTGGTCAGCGTCGCCGCCAGCACCGGCAGCGCCACTTCACGCCCTCCCTGCTCCGCCGCCACCGCCGGTGGTTCGCCCATCTCCAGATGCCGGTAAATGTTCTCCAGCACCACCACCGAGTTATCGATCAGCCGCGAAAGCGCCAGCGCCAGCCCCCCCAGCACCATCGTATTGATCGAGCTTCCGCCCAATTGCAGCGCCACAAACGTCGCCAGCGCCGAAAGCGGAATCGAAAAGAACACCGCCACCGTCGCCCGCATGCTGCCCAAAAATATCAGGATCATCAACGACGTCAACAGCAGCCCCAACGCTCCTTCGTGCAGCAGCGTCTCGATCGCGCTCTTCACGAATTCCGATTGGTCGAATACCACCGACGTGCGCAGCGCGTCCGGCGTGTCCATCAGCTTCCGCGCCTTTTCGCGGACCCCGTCCACCACCGCGATCGTGTTCGAATCGCCCCCCTGCTTGAGAATCGGCAGATATACCGATCGCTGCCCGTTGACCCGCACCACGTTGTACTGCAGCATCTGCGAGTCCTTCGCTTCCCCGATGTCGGAAACCCGCACCGGCGATTGCCCCACCATCTTGAGCGGCGTCCGGTTCACGTCCTCCACCCCGCCCAGCATGCTGTTCGAATAAATGTTGTAGTCGAACTTGCCGAGCTGCACGTCGCCCGCCGGCAAAATCACGTTCGATTCCGCAATCGTCCGCACCACGTCCATCAGGCTCAGTTGGTGCGCCTCCAGCTTGTACGGGTCGGCGTACAACATGATCTGCCGCCCGCGCCCGCCGAACGGCTGCGGCACCGATGCACCCGGCACGCCGGCCAATTGATTGCGAATCACGTTCTGCGCCACGTCCTTCAACTGCGTCTCGGAAAGCCCTTCCCCGCCCAGCGTCAGCAGACACACCGGCAGGCTCGACGCGTCCATTTTCAGGACCACGGGAGGCAGCGTTCCCGGTGGCAGCCGGCTCATTTCCGCCGTCGCCAGGCCGCCCACCATCGCCACCGCCGCGTCCGGATTCGTCCCCGGATGAAAGTAAACTTTGATGATGCTGACCCCGGTCAGCGATCGCGATTCGATGTGCTCGATCCCGCTGCCCAGCGTCAGAAACCGCTCCAGCCGGAACGTGATGCTGTTTTCCACCTGCTCCGGCGGCATCCCGGAATAAAAGGTCGCCACCACCACCACCGGAATGTCGATCCCGGGGAACATGTCCACTGGCATTCGAATCACGCTGACCGTTCCCAGAATCGCCACGATCAGGCAGGCCACCACGATGAAGTAAGGAGTTCGGATTGCAAATCTTGACATGATGCTCGCCTATTGGCCCGCGTCCATCCGCTTTGCCTGGACCCTGTCGCCCTCTTTCAACCCGCTCCGCTTTCCGGTGAGGATTAAGTCCCCCTCGCGCAGCCCCGAAACAATCTCCACGCACCGCGCGTCTTCCGCTCCCAGTTGGACCGGCACGATGTGAATCACGCCTTCCCCGTCCACCTGAAACGCGCGCGCCGTTCCGCCCGTGCGCTCCAGTCCGTCCAGCGTCGCGGTCAACACTCCCGCGCGCCGCCCCACCTGCAGCGAGACCTCCGCGTACATGCCCGGCATGATCGCGCCCGTCGGGTTCGCGACATCCACTTCCGTAGTCATCGTCCGCGTCGCCGGGTCCACCTTCGCCGCGAAGCGCGCCACCCGCCCTGGAAAGCTGCGGCCCATCGATGCCACTCGCACCTCTACCGGCTGGTTCGCGCGCACCGTGGGTGCCAGCGATTCCGGAACCGGCAGGCTCAGCCGCAGCGTCCCTACCTGCGAGATCCGCACCACCGGCATCGCCTGCGATTGCGAAGTCGTTCCCGCCTGCACCATCGCTCCGTTATTCGCATACCGCTTCGTCACCGTGCCCGCGAAGGGCGCGGTGATCGTGACATAGTTGCGCATCGTGCGCAGCCGCGTCTCCTCGGCCCGTGCGACCACCGTTTTGTTCTGCTCCACCCGCAGCTTGGATTTCGCCGATGCCACCTGCGCCTCCGCCACCAGGTCTCGCGAATGCGATTCGTCGATCTCCTGCTGCGGCACTAAACCCGCCTCGCGCTTCGCCACCTCCTGCAATCGCGTGAACGAAAGATGCGCGATCTGGTGCGCAGATTCCGCGCGCTGCAGTTCGTCCCGCGCTTCCCCGATCTCTGATTCCGTCTGGTCCACCATCGCCGTCGCCTTGGAAACCTCGTTCGTCATCTCCGGGACTTCCAGTTCCGCCAGCACCTGTCCCTCGCGCACGTGGTCGCCCAGGTCTACGTGAATCGCCCGCACATACCCCGCCACCTTCGCCATCACGTCCACTTCCTGAAATGGCTGGAACTCCGCCGTCAATACCGTCGTGCTCGCGATGTCTCCGCGAACCACCCGCGATACCGGCACTGTCGGGACCGCTGCGGGCGCCGTGCCCCCTGCCTCGGGGCTCGAGGCCGCCGTCCGCGAGCACGATAACTGCATCCCGCCGGCCGCCATCGCCAGCGCAATTAGAAATCCAACTCCTTGAGATCTCAACGGAATGCTCCTGTTGCGTACTTCAGTGCCGTCAGGCGAATCAGATAATCGTATTTGGAACTGGCCGCCGCGATCCGCGCCGACGTGTCAGCCAACTGCGCCTGCGTCAGTTCCACAATGCCGCTCAGGCCAATCTCGTACCGCGCATTCGCCAACCGGAGCGCCGTCGCTGCCTGTACCACTTCTTTCGCCGTCACATCCAGCCGCCGCCACGCGTTGTCGGCGTCGATCCACGCCACCCGCACTGCCGCCGATACCTGCAGCGCCACCACGTCCGCGTCCCTCTCCGCCTGGCGCGCCCGATACACCGCCTCTTCCTGCCGCGCCGCGTAAAGTCCGCCGTTCAGAATCGGAATGGAGATGTTGACTCCCCCCGCGCCGTACTGGTTGGAGAGGTTGTTCTGTCGAACCGGAATCGCTCCCACCACGCCCGCCACGCTCACCGCCGGATATCGCAGCCGCTTCTCTGCGTCCGCAAAGCGCTCCGCCGCGGAATGGTTCATCCTGGCGGCGGAAAGGTCCGGGCGATTCCTCATCGCCTCCGCCACCATGTCTTCTACGCCTTCGGTGAGCGGCGCGGGCGACCCCACATCGGTCAGCCGGAACTGGCTGTCCCGTTCCTCTCCAATCGCCGCCGAAAGCAGCGCCCGGTTCGCTTTCGCCGTGTTCTCGGCCTGATACAGCGCCAGCTCGGCCTCCGATACCGCAACTTCGGCAAAGCTGACGTCCAGCGTGGATTTCATGCTGCTCGCCGCCAGCGCCTGCACCTGCCGCAAGGTCAGCCGCTGCATCGCCAGCCGCTCCTGCGCCACCTGCAGCACCGCATCCGCCGCCAGCACGCTGTAGTAGGTCTGCTCCACTTGCGCCACCACCTGCGTCTTCGTCGCCGTGGTGTTCAAATCCTGCGCGCCCGCCCGCAGCCGTGCCGCGTCAGACAGACTCGCGGTCCGTCCGAAATCCGTCACCAGTTGACTCACGCCGATACCCAACGCCCCGCGGCTCGAGAGCCCGGACGTCTGCAGCGTGCCGGCCCCGATCGCCGTGTTCGGGTCCGCCCCCACCGTGGTCAGGTTTCCCGTCACTTGCGGCAGATACGCGGATTTCACTTCCTTCACCGCCACTCCCGCCGCCTGCGCGTTCATCATCGCCGCTCCAATGCGTGGGTGATTGCGCACCGCCAGTTGCTCGGCCTCCTCCAGCGTCAGCGTCCGAACTCCCTGCCCCAGCGCCGCGGAACTCATCACACCGGCAATCGCCGTTGCGAGCCATGGTCTTTTCCTCATCAGGCCGGCGGCTCCATGCGTGATCACGGCCTTGTAAACCATCGTGTCGTGCGCTTCAATCACTCCGTCAGAAAGCAGTTGGCATAATTTAGGCATCAGGACATCTACCTTTTCGCAGCCTTCGATAAACTCGATTCGCACCGGCATGTGTTCGCCCCCTCCGCCCGCCGCGGACGCATCGTGAACCCGGTGGTGCGAGCCGAACCCCGCGTCCGGCCGGATCAGGTTCGCGCCCGACACCCCGTGCGCGAACAGAAATGCGAAAATTTCGTTGTACAGGTAATCCTTCCGCGCAGCCGTGTCTTCGTTCAGATGAATCGTGACTTTTTTGGCGGGTCCGGGAATCAGCATGAGGGTTCGCTTTCACAGCTTCCCCGCTGGCGGAGAGGCTTCCTCCTGTTGTAGGCCCTGCCCGCTCTGTGCGCTACTGAAGAATGTCTGAAGAGTTCCTGACGCCCCTGTCAGGCAACTCTTCAGTTGGAACGGCCGCCAAATCGCGTTATATGAAAGAACGGGTGCACATCCTGGTCGTCGAAGACGAGCCGAAACTGGCCAACGCGCTGCAGGAAGGTCTCCAGGCCGAACGCTACGACGTCGCTGTAGCTAAGTCGGGCGAGGAGGGCTTTTACCTTCTGCACACCACGCCCTTTGACCTCATCCTCCTTGACGTCATGCTCCCCGGCCGCAGCGGGTGTGAAATCCTCGCTCAGTTGCGCCGCAACGGCTTCGCCATCCCCGTTCTCCTGCTCACCGCCCGCGATTCCATCGAAGATCGCGTCAACGGCCTCGACGCCGGCGCCGACGATTATCTCGTCAAAGCCCTTCGCCTTCCCCGAACTCCTCGCCCGCTGCCGCGCCCTCCTGCGCCGCGGCGCCCCCGACAAACCCGGCAAACTCAATGTCGCCGACCTCGTCCTCGATTCCGCCGGCCGCACCGTCGCCCGCGATGGCCGCCCCATCGAACTCACCGCCCGCGAATACGATCTGCTCGAATACCTCTTCCGCAATAAGGGAGCCGTCGTCTCCCGGGAAATGCTGGCGCGCGACGTCTGGAAGGAAACCGCCCGCGCCACTCCCATCGATAACGTCATCGATGTCCACATCGCCCGCCTTCGCCGCAAACTCGATGACGGCTTCGATCGCAAGCTCCTCCATACCGTCCGCGGCGTCGGCTTTATCCTCCGCGAGGAAGCTGAATGATCGCAGGACAAATGCTCGCCTTCAATCGCCGTCACATTCGCTCCCGCCTCACGCTCTGGTTCGTCGCCGTCCTCGCCGCCGTCCTCCTGCTCTATTCCTCCGCCGCCTGCTTCTTCCTCCTCCGCGATCTGCGCGCCCAGCTTGTCCACCACACCATCCAGGACGTCGAGACCGTCGAGGGGCTTCTCTCCCTCACCCCCGATGGCCGTATCCTGCTGCGCGACGATTACCACAACCATCAGGAATCCAAGCGCGTTCTGGAGCGTCTCGTCGAAGTGCGCTCGCCCGAAGGCGCCGTTCTCTTCCGCAATGATCGTCTCGGCGCCCGCTCCCTCGGCGATTCCATGCTGCCGCGGGAAGGCGTAGGCGGGTACTTCCAGCGCGAAATGGTTCTCCCGGATGGTCTGCGCGTCGAACTCGTCAGCCGCCGCCACTCCCTCGAGGGCCGCCCCATCGTCATTCGCGTTGCCTATTCCGAAGACGATCTCTGGAGCCAGTTCCGCTCCGATCTCTTCGCCCTGCTTCTGCCCGCCCCCGCCATCCTCCTGATCGCCGGTCTCGCCGGTTACCTGCTCGCCTCCAAAGCTCTCCGCCCGATTCAGGAAATGGCCCGCACCGCCGGCGAAATCAAAAGCGACCGCCTTCACGAACGCCTCCCCGTCAATCCCGCCGATGGCGAACTGGCCGATCTCGCCCGCGTTTTTAATGCCCTCCTGCTGCGCCTGGAGGAGTCCTTCGAACAGCTCCGCCGCTTCACCTCGGACGCGTCACACGAACTCCGAACGCCGCTTGCCGCCATGCGCAGCGTCGGCGAGGTTGGCCTCCAGAAACACCACACGCCGGAGCAGTACCGCGACGTCATCGGCAGCATGCTCGAAGAGGCCAACAAACTCACCCGCCTCGTCGATACGCTGCTCACCATCGCGCGCGCCGACGCCGGCCAGATTCCCCTCAACCCGTCCCGCTTCCCCGCCGCCAATCTCGCCCGCGAATGTGCCTCGCTGTTTGAAGCGCTGCTCGAGGAAAACGCTCAGCGCCTCGTCATCGAATGCGACCCCGAAACCGTCATCGCAGGCGATTGGCTCCTCCTCCGCCAGGCCCTCGTCAACGTGGTGCACAACGCCATCAAGTACACTCCGCCCGGCGGCGCCATCGCTCTCCGCATCCATGCCGCGAATGGCTACGTCACCATCCAGGTCGAAGACGATGGTCCCGGCATACCCGAGAACGAACGTACCAAAATCTTCGACCGCTTTTACCGCGTCGGCACCGGCCGCTCCAGCGCCACCGGCGGTGCCGGCCTCGGCCTCGCCATCGCCCGCTGGAACGTCGAAATCCACGGCGGCACCATCTCCGCCCACTCCGAAACCGGCGCCGGTTCCACCTTCCAACTCATCCTCCCCGCCACGCCCTGAATCTCCGTCACCAAAACTTAAAATATATTTGCATCCCGTAACTCATTCGTATGCGCCTACTTACCCTCTGACCCGCAATCTCCCCACCCCGGATTCCACTCACCCCGGTATTACCATTTAGGCAGCGGAGTAGCTTTGCAACAGCGGTCGCAACCGGCCAATCCCCGAAACGGGCTATACATAGCCCACTTTTCGAACCCGCTGCCATATAAGCCGCCCGTTATCAATAGGAGCGCTCCCCAAAACGGGCTATGCATAGCCCGTTTTGGTAGCCTCGGCAACATTCGTCCTAAAAGGGCCGGTGCTAAACTGAAATTGGAAGCTGGAGGGGCACAACGTGAAGTTCTTTCTTGATACGGCGAACCTGGACGAATTGAAGAAGGGCGCAAGTTGGGGAATCGTCGATGGGGTCACCACCAACCCGTCGCTGATCGCTAAAGAGGGACGCCCAATTGAAGAGCAGGTCGCCGAGATCTGCAAAATTGTCGATGGCGATGTCAGCGCAGAGGTGGTTTCCACCGAAGCCGGTGCCATGATCTCCGAGGGCCTGAAGCTAGCCAAAATTCACAAGAACATCGTCGTCAAGTGTCCCCTGACCCGCGACGGCATCAAGGCCACCTCCGCGCTTGCCAAGGATGGCATTCGCGTCAATGTGACCCTGTGCTTCTCCGCCGGACAGGCTCTCATTGCCGCCAAAGCCGGCGCTTACATCATCAGCCCCTTCGTCGGCCGCCTCGATGACATCGGTTGGACCGGCATGGAGTTGATCAAGGCCATTACTCAGATCTATCGCAACTACGGGTATAAGACCCAGGTGCTCGCCGCGTCCCTGCGCTCACCTACCCACGTGATCGATTCCGCCCTCGCCGGCGCGCACATCGGCACCATGCCGTTCAAGGTGATGGATATGCTCTTCAATCACCCCTTGACCGATAAGGGTCTCGATCAATTTCTAAAGGATTACGCCAAGGCTTTCCAGGCGCCTGCCGCCGTTTAGCCAGCTTCAATCCATGCCCGGAGTAACATCTTCGTACACAGTCGCCGAAATCGCGACTGTGGTGCTCTCCGTGGTGCTGGCGGTTCTCGTCGCGATCCTCGGCTATCGCGCCTGGAAACGCTCGCGCACCACACCGCAGGATATCGAGCGCCGCCGCTGCGCCTGGCTTGTAGCGACCGGTAAAATCAGCGACGCGGCCCTGGTGGAAATCCAGGACCGCGTCGTGTACTACTCGTATGGTGTCCGCGGCGTCGAGTACACCGCGTCTCAAGATCTCGGGCTTCTGGGCCGCGCGCCCGTGGAACTCGCTTCGGTCAACGCTCTCAGCGTGAAGTACGACCCTCGCAATCCTGCGAACTCCATCGTCATGTCCGAGGATTGGAGCGGCCTTCGCACCGGCCACCCCACTCCCGAACCGCGTGCTTAATCGCCGAACCGGTATCCAACCTGCACGCCGTATTGCGGCACCCAGTTACTGTTGAACTGGTCCGTGAAATTGTTGACATAGTGCAAATCGAACTGCGGCCGGACATAGATGTTATCGGTTACGAAAAAGCTGACCCCGGCGCCCACGTGAAGCTGAAAATGGTTCGCGCTTTGAATAAAGGAACTGCTGTTCTGGCAGCCGATAATCGTGCAGCTCTGCTGGCTGTAATAGAACTTCATGTTGACTCCGCCGAGTCCCGCCTGTATCTCGGGCACAATCCGCTTGGAGGAAGTAACCGGGTGAACGATCGCGTTGAAGTCGTAAAAGATCGGCCGGTACTGCAGTCCTGCGTAATCCGTCTTGCCCGGCTTCAACGAAAATTCGCCGCCGAATCCGAAATGCTTCGACGCCATGATCCCTGCGCCGAAATCCAGGAAGACGCCATTGAGCGATGACGTGTTATATAAGTTCCCGTCACCAAACGTGTCCACGGCTTGGTCGAGTAGAAGCATCATTGGCCCCGGAAACTCCGAAATGTACGTCAAGACTGCTCTGTGCGTGGGCAAATCCTGCGCCTAGCAGCGCGAGCATGCATAGTGATAGTTGCGTGTGTTTCAAGACAAACCTCTCCTGTTGCGTTTAGAAACGCAGATTGTCAATTTTTTAGGATGAACTCCACGAGCCCGGGCGATATCGACTTACTCGAAACGCCCTTCCTACCGACTGTGTACGTGTGATCGTCCGCCTGGGTTGCAGGCGGCGAATATGTTTGCGAAACGTGACAAACTGTCTAGCCCTTTCGGACTACCGCTTCTGGCAGTGCGGGCAGAAATGCGAAGAGCGTTGAGTAACGATAACTCGGCGGATTGGTGTCTTACAGTTCACGCAGGCCTCGCCGGTGCGTTGATACACACGGTGGCTGAACTGGAAAAAACCACTGCGCCCTTCCGCGTCCACATAGTCCGAGATAGACGATCCGCCGGCTTCAATCGCCTCGGTCAAGACTTCCACAATCGCGTCGTAAAGCTTGCGAACGCGGTCGGGGCGAATGCGATAGGTCAACGCCTGAGGATGAATGCCGGCGCGAAAGAGCGCTTCGTCCGCATAGATATTCCCCACTCCGCGGATGAAAGTCTGATTCAACAGCAGCGATTTAATTCGCGTCTTACGCCGCTTCAAATCGGCGGCAAAACTCTCGAAGGAAATCTCCATCGGCTCCGGGCCCAGCCTCGCCACCCGTTTGGGAAACTCTTCGCTGTACTCGATGCAGCCGAACTGCCTGCTGTCGTCGAATAACAGAGTGCCGCGGTCAAACGTGAATACCGCGTGCGTGTGCTTGCCCGAAGGTCCGCCCAGTAGTAACTTTCCCGTCATCCCTAAGTGGATCATTAAGTGGCCGCCGCCTTCGATCGCCGCGACGATGAACTTGCCGTACCGCTTGATCGATAGGATGCGCCGCCCCGCCAGCCGCGCCGACATATGGTCCGGATCGCCGCCCCGCAAAATCCGCAGATTGCGGAACTCGGCGGTAATGATTCGCCGGCCGATCAGCGGCCCGAGCGAGCGCACTACGGTTTCTACTTCGGGTAGCTCCGGCACTCAGGGCACCTGGATGAAAATCTCGCCTGCGTCCACTTTCACTTCGTATGTGGGCACACGCTTGGTGGCGTCGTAATCGTACTCGCCCGTGACGCAATCGAACTCCCACATGTGATACGGACACACCACGCGGCCTTCGTTCAACTGCCCCTGGCCCAGCGGTCCGCCGCGGTGAATGCAAACCCCGCTCAGCGCGCGCACCGTCCCGCCCACGTTGCAGATGGCATATGGCTGGTCGCCCACCATCACCTCCATCACCGAATCCGGCGGCACCTGCGCCAGCGTCGCGACTTTGAGCAAAGGCATCTTCATATTGTAGAGTGAAACCCTTCCGCCCCCGTCATGCGTCTGCAAAGCTGAGGCCCCAATGAAGCTCGTCATTCTCGTGTGTGCCGCCATCTTGCTGGCCGCCTGCGCGCCCGTAACCATCGGCCGTATCAATGCGGACCCCTCGCACTTCCGCAATCGCACCGTGCGCATCACCGGTACCGTGACCAACTCCGTCGGACTCATGGGCAAGGGCGGCTACCAGCTCGACGATTCCACCGGCAAGATCTATGTCATCTCCGGGAAAGGCGTCCCGTCGCGCGGTTCGCGCGTGACCGTCACCGGCCGCGTCGCTCCCGGAGCCGAAGTGCTCGGCACCGCGATGGGTGTCGCCATCCGCGAACAGACCCACGAGGTTCGTTAGCGGATTACTTGGTCGGTCCGCCCGCGCTCGCCTCGACCCGGGCCGCCGTCCGTGTACGCGCCGAACGGCCGATCCCGCAATAATCGAAGCCCGCCGCGATCGCTGTCTCGGGCACAAAGAAATTCCGGCCATCTACCAGAATCGGGCTCGCCATCAGCCCCGCCAGTTCCGCAAGATCCAGGTCGTGGAACTCGCGCCACTCCGTCACCAGCACCAGCGCATCGGCGCTCGATGCCAGTTCCTGCGGCGTGTCGCAATAGCGCATCTTGAGATCGGGACGCTGCTCGCGGCACGCGTGATTCGCAATCGGGTCGTACGCCTTGACGCGCACGCCCATCTGCATCAGCCGCTCGGCAATGTGCAGCGCCGGCGCATCGCGCAAATCGTCCGTATCCGGCTTGAATGCCAGGCCCAGCAACCCGATCGTGCGGCCTTTGAGAATGTAAAGCTTCTCCTGCAGTTTCTGAATCACCATCTGCCGCTGCGCGGTGTTCACTTCGAGCGTCGCCTGCAGCAGCTTGCTCGAATACCCATATTCCCGCGCCGTGTGCAGCAGCGACTGAATATCCTTGCCGAAGCAGCTTCCGCCCCAGCCCACACCCGGATTCAGAAATTTGGCGCCGATTCGCGAATCCAGGCCGATCCCCGCCATCACCTCCGGCCCTTCCGCGCCCACCCGCTCGCAGATATTCGCGATCTCGTTGGCGAAGCCGATCTTCATCGCCAGAAAAGCATTGGCGGCATACTTGATCATCTCCGCGCTGGTCAGCGACGTGGTCAACAGCGGCACCGAAATCATCGACGAAGGCCGCGGCACTCCGGGCGGAGGCGTGAAGGCCTGCGCCACCAACGGCTCGTACAGCTCGCGCATCACCGCCACCGTCGCTGCGTCGCCGCCCACCACGATGCGGTCCGGATACAGCGAGTCGGCCACCGCCGAGCCTTCGCGCAGAAACTCGGGATTGCTCGCCACGCCGAAGCGAATGCGCTCTCCGGCGCGCGCCTTCGCCGATACCCTCGCGCACCAGCGCCTCCACCAGATTTCCGGATCCCACCGGCACCGTGGATTTGTTGACGATCACCCGGAAACGCGAGTTGTCCATCGCCGAGCCGATGCTGCGCGCGGCCGATTCCAGATACGCCAGGTTGGCCTCGCCCGAAGGCAGGGGCGGCGTTCCCACCGCGATGAAAATCACATCGCTCGCGCGCACCGCGTCGCGAAACATCCGTGCTGAACTCCAGGCCGCCGCGTTCCGCGCTCAGGCTCAGCATGTCTTCCAGGTGCGGTTCGTAGATCGGCGATTCGCCTCGCTGCAACCGCGCGATCTTAGCGGCGTCCGTATCCACGCACGTCACATTGATGTCCCAGGTAAGCCAGGCACGCGCCCGTCACCGTCCCCACATATCCGGTTCCGATTACTGTGACTCTCATGGCAAACTTAGGGCCCCTCATCCCCGTTTGGTGAGTATAACAAGGGCGGCGAATGCATCGCTGTTGCGAGTGTTGGATCGGCTACAATCTCGGCTACAATCAAGGTTGCCCGCAATGCAGACGATTCTCGTGATCGACGACGATGAAAGCCTGCGCGACACCATCGTCGTCATGTTGGAGCAGGAAGGTTTTCGTGCCGTCCAGGCCGGTGATGGGCGCGAAGGCTTCGAAAAGGCTATCACCACCAAGCCCGATCTCGTTCTGGTCGATCTCCGCCTGCCGGGCATGAGCGGCACCGAAATCTGCAAACAACTGCGCGCCGCCCGCGTCACCACGCCCATCATTGTTCTGAGTGCGATGGATGACGAACTCGATAAGGTACTGCTGCTCGAAATCGGCGCCGATGATTATGTGGTCAAGCCCTTCGGAACGCGCGAATTGACGGCTCGCATTCGCGCCGTCCTGCGCCGCGTTTCCGCCGATGCGCGTAAGATCGTACATTTCTCCGAAGTCGAAGTGGATTTCGAACGGCGCATCGTGAAGCGCAAAGGCGAGGACCTCAAACTTACCCCCGCCGAATACAATCTCCTGACCTACTTCCTCCACAACCCCGACCGTCCCCTCACGCGCGACATGATCCTGAATTCCGTGTGGGGCTACGAGTTTTTCCCCAATACCCGGACGGTTGACGCCCACGTAGTGAAGTTGCGTCAGAAACTCGAGCCCGACGCCAATACTCCCAAGCACTTTGTCACCGTACACGGCGTGGGCTACCGCTTCGTCCCATAATCGACTGCGCAGGGATTCCCCTGCAATTTAACAGTTAGGATGGTTACACACTATCCGGGATGCGGGACAATAGCGAAATGCCTGTGAGGGGCGGAAATGGTAGTGCGCGATCGGTCCTGGTGGTCGAGGACTCCGAAAACAGCGCTGTGATGCTGGAGATCGCTTTCCTCGGAATCCCCGGCACCGCCATCCTCGTGACTCCCTCGGCCGTCGAGGCGCTGCGCATCCTCGATGCCGCCGACGCGCACGTTCACGTCATCGTTACCGATCTGAACATGCCGCAGATGGACGGGTTCGAGTTGATTCGCCGAGTCCGCGCGGACCAAAGGCTGTCGAACCTGCCTATTATTGTGGTGAGTGCCGATACAGACCCAGGTACACCCGCCCGGATTGCCGAACTGGGTGTGGACGCCTTTTTTACTAAACCTTTTTCTCCGGCGCAGGTGCGCCGCAAATTGGAGCAACTTCTAGATGGCAGTACGCAGTAGTTTCGTTGGGCTCGCGGTGCTTCTGGCGCCCCTGTGCTTATTTGCGCAGACCACCAATCCTCAGGACCTCTCAAAAATACTGGAACGGTTGGACCGGCTGGAACAGGAGAATCGCGCGCTTGCCGAACAGGTGCGCGCCTTGCGCGCGCAGTTGGGGACCCCCGCCGCTGTCACCGCCACCACCTCGGTCGAGGAAAAACTCGATATCCAACAACAGCGCATCGAGGAGCAGTCCCAGACCAAGGTCGAATCCTCGCAGCGCTTTCCGATCCGTCTGGCCGGAATGGCGCTCTTCAATGCCTTCTCCAACTCCAAACAGAGCGGCGGCGCGGACTATCCGGTGACGGCGGCGCCCACCGGCGCGGGCCACTCCGGCGCCACCGTTCGCCAGACCATCATCGGCCTGGAATTCGGCGGCCCGCAGGCTATCTGGGGCGGTAAGGTCCACGGCTCGGTTTACATGGATTTCTTCGGCGGCACCACCAACTCGACCTTCCGCGTGCGCACCGCCGAAGTGGAAGTGGATTGGAAGACGCGCAGCATCATGGCCGGTTTGGAGAAGCCGATCTTCAACCCGCGCGAACCCAGTTCGCTGGCGCAGGTGGGAATCTCTCCTATGACCGGAGCCGGAAACCTATGGCTCTGGCTCCCGCAAGTCCGCTTCGAGCAGGATCTGCGATTTGGCTCGTCGTCCGGCCTGCGCGCGCAAGTGGGCGCGGTGCAGACCCGCGAGATCGGACCTTACTCCGGGACCATCGTGCCCGAAGCCGTTCGTCCCGCGCTCGAAGGCCGCTTCAATTTCTACCACAAGCTGGATGAAGACCGGCGCCTCGAATTCGCCGCGGGCTTCCACACCAGCACCACTCATGCCGATGGAAAATCCATTCCCTCCAACCTGTACTCGCTGGACTGGTCGTTCAATCCGTGGCGCCGCCTGGAATTCACCGGAGTCTTCTACTCCGGCCAGAACGTCGCGCACCTGGGCAGTGGAACCCGCCAGGGATATGCCATCTACAAGAACTACGCATATGCGGTGGAGAGCCGCGGCGGGTGGGGACAGCTGACCCTGCACACCTTCCCGCGCCTCGATTTCCACTTCTTCACCGGGCAGGTGGACGATGGCAATCACCAGCTCGACCAGGGCGCCATCGGCAAGAATCTGCTCTTCGGCGGCAACGCATATTTCCGCCTCGCACCCAACGTGTTGGCCGGCATCGAAGCTTCGCAGTTGCGGACCCAATACATCGGGCAGGGCGTACGCATCAACAATCACTATGATCTGGCGCTGGCTTACATTTTTTAACGTCGTTCTCGGGCTGGCTGCCGCTGCTACCGTCACGGGGCAGGTCGAATTGACCAATTCCAAGAGCGCCGCCGTGCGCCGTCATAAGGATTACGCCGGAGTGGTCCTGTGGCTGGAGCCTTCGGACCACCCCGCGCCGTCCACTCCGGGCAGGCGCGTAGAAATGAAGCAGAAGGATAAGGAATTTCAGCCGCACGTGGTCGCCATTCCAACCGGCGGCAGCGTGGAGTTTCCCAATCTCGACCTCATCTTCCACAATGCATTTTCGAATTTCAGCGGACAGCCGTTCGATATAGGCCTGTACCCGCCGCGCACCTCGAAGGTCGTAGTCTTCCGGCACCCCGGAATCGTGCGCGTCTTCTGCAACATCCACTCCACCATGAGCGCCATCATCGCTGTGGTGAACTCGCCCTGGTATGCCGTGACCAGCGCTTCCGGCAAGTACAGCATCGCGGGAGTACCGGCCGGCGACTATCAGCTTCACCTGTTCCACGAGCGCGCGCTCGAAGACAATCTGCGCTTCCTGGAACGGCGCATTTCCGTACCGGAAGATGGCCTTGCCATGCCGCTGATTTCCATTTCCGAGACCGGCTTTATTCCGGCGCCTCACCTCAACAAATACGGCCAGGATTACCCTCCGGCCGCTAGCGACGGAACCTATCCGGGAGCTCCCAAGAAATGAGACGCCGATTTTCCCGCCTGTCTCTCTTGACTAAGATCATGCTCTCCACTTCGGTGGCGATCACGGCTCTGTTCGCGATCACCGGAGAGATCGTGCTGCGCAACATCACCAAGACGATGTTCAACAGCCTGGAGGCGGAGGTGCAGGAGAGCTTTCACGCCTATGCGTCTTTGTGGGAATCGCGCACCGAACTACTCAATAGCGTGAGCCGCGTAGTGGCTAGCATGTCCGACGTGCGCGCCGCTTTCAGTACCGGCGATCAGGCCACGATTCGCGATAGCGCGGGGGAGTTGTGGTCGCGCATCTCCGATTCCGCCGCCTTGTTCCTGGTCACGGATCCCAGGGGGAAAGTGATTGCCTCCCTGGGCGGAGTCACCGTGCCTTCCCTGCGCACGAACCTCGACCTGGTGGTTCAGGCAGAAGCGGGTTTTCCCAAGCAGGCTTCGGGCTTCTTCCTCCAGGACGGCGAACTCTATCACCTTTCGGTGACCCCGGTCTACGTGCAGTCGGGACGTGACCAGGACCTGCTCAATGTGTTGGTCGCCGGAGAGCACGTGGACGCGTTGGCGGCGCAGCGGCTCAAGAACGCCACCAACAGTGAATTCCTTTTCATCACGCCGGGGCGCGTCATCGCTTCGACCCTGAATCCTCGCGCTACCAAGGCAGTGGTTGCGGATCTGGAGAGAAAGGGCCCAACGGAAAAGGTGAGCGATGGCGTGGTGGAATACGCGCAGTTTGAAACGCCGCTGCTGGATATCGTTGGCCAGCAGGTCGGAAAGATCTGCATTCTACGCTCCTTCGAAGGTCCGCAAAGCCGGATCGCGAGCGTCACCAACAACATCATCCTGTTGTGGCTGGCGGCGATCGCGGTGGGCTTCGTGCTCACCTACCTGCTGGCGCGCCGCATCGTGGAGCCGGTGGAACAGTTGGACCGGGCCGCGGCCGAAGTGGCGCGCCAGAACTACGAAATCGAAGTGCCCGTCACCAGCGAGGACGAAATGGGGCGGCTCGCGCGCACCTTCAACATGATGTGCGCCAGCATTCGCTCGGCCCGCGAAGACCTGATCCGGCAGGAGCGGATTTCCACCATCGGACGGCTTTCCGGCTCGATCGTGCACGATCTTCGCAATCCTCTGGCCGCGATCTACGGCGGCGCGGAGATGCTGGTGGATGCCGACCTGCCGCCGGCGCATGTGAAGCGCCTGGCAGGCAACATCTATCGCGCATCGCGCCGCATTCAGGAAATGCTGCAGGACCTGCTCAACGTCTCGCGCGGCAAGCAGAGCCCGCCCGAGACCTGCCGCCTGCGCGAGGTAGCATCCGCCGCCTGCGAATCGCTCGCCGCCGCCGCCGAACATCATGGCGTGGTGCTCTCCCTGCAAATTCCCCCTGATCTGGATGTGCCGGTGGAGCGCAGCCGTGTGGAGCGTGTCTTCGCCAACCTGATCGGCAATGCGCTCGAGGCCATGCAGGGTGGCGGGGAAGTGCTCATTACGGCCGAATTGCTGGATGGCGCAGCGGTCATCCACGTGGAAGACAATGGTCCCGGCATCGCGCCGGAAATTCGCTCGAAGCTATTTCAACCCTTCGTGAGCGCAGGAAAGCGCAACGGCCTCGGTTTGGGCCTCGCGCTTTCCCGCCAAACCGTGATGGATCACGGGGGCGATATGTGGGTGGAATCCCACCCCGGCCGCGGCGCGCGCTTCAGCTTCCGGCTTCCGGGAGCCCACATGACACAAGCCCAAAGTTTGCAGGTGTAGTCTTCAGGCCTGTGGGGCGAGCGGATAGGCCAGGCTTCCGAGAAGCCATTCCTTGTTCTCCCGCACGTCGTCGGTGAGCCGCTTATAGAGTTCGTCGCGCTGTTCGAACAGCCGGTACCCTTCGCGCGGGCGCAGGTAGCCGCGCGCCTTCGGTTCGCGCGCGAAGAGCGCTTCCTCGCCTTCCTTCGCCGCCAGCTCCTGGTATTGCGCGCGCTTGTCCAGCAGCGCCTTCACCAGGAACGGCATGACCAGCGAATAGTCGCTCTGCATGCTCTCCGTGGTCTGCAGATAGGTGTCGCGATCCACCTTGCCCCAGGTGACCGCTTCGGCCGGCGGGCAGGAGGAAAGCGAGCCATCGGTCACCGGCGCGGTCACGATCTGCACGTCGAAGGCATAGCCGCGCACGTCCTTCAAACCGAGTACCTGGCCGAGCGCAGGCTCGGGCTGGAGGTTGTAATTCTTGGGAACGCCGCCGCCCAGGATCACCGTGCCGATGGCGTGGGCCGCGTTATCGAACAGGCCCCACCGGTGATACGCGCAGGCCTCGAAGACTTCGGCATGCAGGTCGAGATCGAAGCCATATTCGGGGATCAATCCGGCGCGCCGCATGGCCCACAATTTCATGGAATTCAGAAACACGCTGCCATCGCCCGGCGCGCCCACGAAGATGGGAATCGCGCGTTGAAAACAGGTGGCGAGCAGGCCCGTCTCCACTCCGTTTTGCGCCTCTTGCGCGGCGTAGTATTTGCCCAGCAGGTAGCGCAGTTCGGTGCCGGTCATCTTGCGCTGAAATTCGGGGCTGGCGAGCACGGCGGAAAGAAAGCGATCCTGATCCAGCAGGACGCCTTCGTCAAACGCCATATCGGTGACCCGGATTGTGCCTTCGTCGCGCAGCGCGGCGTCATCGCTATTGATGGAGACTTCGTGCACGGGGCCGGATTTGTAGGCGTCGAGGCTGCGGTGTCCATCGTGGTAGCAGACGGCATCGGTGGTGCTGAGGTAGGCGATCCAGCCGGTCTCGAGCAGCGGAATGAGCCAGGTCTGGTGTTGCCCGGAGACGGTCACGGGGCCGGAGATGGCCAGCGTCAAAGGGCAGCCCATGCCGATTGCCTGATCCAGAATCTGATAAATGCGCCGCAGGTACGCCCCGCCGAAGGCCGGCAGGCAATGCAGGAAGAGTTCGTCCATCGTGCGGCACTCATCGACGCGGCGGGTCCGTACGTAGCGCCGCGGCGTGCCGCAAGGATGTTGGTGTTCGTGGGACATAAACTTGAACATAGCAGAACGGCTCCCGGTTTCCGTACGTGCTAACTTGTAATCTCAGTGAACATTCTGTTTATAGGGGACATCTTTGGTTCGCCCGGCCGGCGCATCGTGGCGGACCACCTGGAAGACATCATTCGCACCAATTCCATCGATCTGGCAATTGCCAACGGAGAGAATTCGGCCGGCGGCTTCGGGATCACCCCTTCGATTGCCGAAGACCTCTTCGGCCTCGGGATCGACGTTCTCACCACCGGCAATCACGTCTGGGATAAACGCGAGGTGTACGACTATCTGAACCGGCAGCCGCGCCTGCTGCGTCCCGCGAATTATCCGGAGGCGCCCGGCGGCGGACTGGTTACTGTGCGTTCCCGCAATGGCATTGAGTGCGCCGTCATGAACCTCCAGGGGCGCACCTACATGCCCGCCACCGATTGTCCGTTCCGGAAAGCGGATTTGCTCTTGAGCAAGATCGATCCTGCGGTTAAAGTAAAGTTCGTGGACTTCCACGCCGAAGTGACCAGCGAGAAGATGGCGATGGGCTGGTACCTGGACGGGCGCGTTTCCGCCCTGGTGGGCACTCACACCCACATCCCGACCGCCGATACCCGCGTGCTGGCCGGGGGCACCGCCTATCAGACCGATTGCGGAATGACCGGGCCGTACCAATCCGTCATCGGGGTGGATACCGAAACAATTTTGCAGCGTTTTCTTTCCGGTATGCCGGTACGCATGGAAGCAGCCAGACACGGGACGGAATTGCATTCGGTGATCGTCGATGTAGACGAGGCAACCGGCAAGGCGCGAGCCATTCGGCGGCACGCGATTAACGGAGACTGAATCAATGGACCCTTCCAGCCCCGTTGCGGATCTCACCGCATTCTATATCCAAGAAATCGGGGCACTGCTTTTCGGAACGGTCTTCTTCTTTTTGTGGCGGCAGTCGCGCGTCGTTTTCTTCGGTCTCTGGGCGGTGGCCTGGCTTCTGCGTTTGCTGGCCGCGTTCTTCGGTTTCCAGTTACTGAGCACCCAACACTCCGGATGGCTGGCCCCTTATGCCACCTTCGAGTTTGCCTTTGCGATCGTGCTGATTGCGGCGGCGCGAGCGGGTTTCGCCTCCAGCATGAAGGACTGGCAAACCGTACTGCGCCTGATCTCGATTCTGCCTATTTTTGTAGCGCTGGTATGGGCAGTCGGTCAGTATTCGGGGCTCGGCTCGTACCACGCATCGCATGCGGTGGTCCTGGGTTTCGTCTACCTCTATAACTTCTTCACGCTGCGGCGGAGCATCGGCTTGGGCGCCCGTTTCTTCCGGTATTCCCTGTTTCTGCTGGCCGCGGCCTTCTTCGAGCACGCCATTATTTTTGTTTACCTCTACAATCGCGGCGGCGCTCCCGCCTGGGCCGTCTACCTGCACCACGAAACGTATGTCGATTTTGCGCTGCACTGCGTACTGGCCTTCGCCGCCATGGCGATGTGGAGCGAAAGCCAGATCGACCGCATTCGCGACCTGATGGGCGAGCTCGACCACCTGCGCCGGGAACGCAAGCACTCCTTCGACCTGGACCGGCTCACCGGCCTGTTCAACCAGGCGGCGCTGGCGCGGCGGGTGGAGGAGACCGATGGCTTCGAGGGCGTAGTGGTGGTCTGCGACATGGATAATTTCAAGGATGTCAACGACCGCTACGGCCACCTGGTGGGAGACGAGATTCTGCGCAATATCGGCAAGCTGCTGCAATCTTCGATTCGCAACGAGGACGAGGCCTTCCGGTGGGGCGGCGACGAATTCGTCATCCTCTTCCGCAATCAGTTGACGGAGGTGGCGGCGCGCCGCATGGCGGACATCGAGAATCGCCTGCGCGCCTTTCGCGTTCGCGGACTCGGGGTGCTGCCGATTACCTTCAGCTGGGGAACGGCGGAGACGGCCGGCACGCCGCTGCGCGAAGCATTGGATCTGGCCGACCGCAACATGTACACGTTGAAGCGCTCTCGCGCTGCCGAGAGCGCTCCCCGGGAACGTCCCGCAAGATAAAAACCTGGTCCTCTACTGGACTTAGAAGACCATGTGGCAGCCGACCACGGCGGGGTTGTTGGTGCGGCGTCGAGAGCTTCGCCGGGAAGTTTGGTGAGGCGGGGTTGAAGCGCTCTCGGTGCCGAGAGCGCTCCACGGGAAACGACCCGCTAGTTAAAGCTTGGCCCCCTACTGGACGTAGAAGACCATGTGGTAGCCGACCACGGCGGGGTTGTTGGTGCCGATGCTGTTCAACTGCAGGGCGATGGGCGTCTGGCCGGGCGGCGTGGAGAGCGGCACCTGGACGTTGACCTGCCACATTCCCGGGAACGACGGGGAGAGGCCGGAGAACTCGAAGGGTTTGCGATTCTCTTCGCCGGGCAGCTTGGTGATCTGGTCCGTATAATCGGTACCGATGACGACGCGCAGGCTGGCGGTGGAACTGACAACGCCGTTCTTCGGCACGTCTCCATCCGCCGGCGCAGCCGTGACCGGGCCTTGACCGGTGCCGTAGATCGAGATGATGCCTCCGCGTTTGATGGGGTGGGTCGGATCGTTGACCGTGCCATCATCGTTCACCACCGCGGCCAGTTGAACTCCCTGGCCCAGGAGGCGGGTAACGAAGATCGCCGGCGATACGCTGTTCATCGCCACCGAACTGGCGGCGAGCAACTGGCCGGAGGAGACGCGAACCACCTGTATGTCGGCGGGATTCCCGGTATCGGTGCCCCATGGCACCACGAAGTTGATCTGACCCGGCGTCACCGCGTAGAGCGGGGCCGGAACGCCGTTCACCAACACCTGGATATCGGCCAGCGTGGTCTGTAGCGGCAGGAACTTCGGCTGATCGGCGGCGGTCGCGGTGTCCTTACCGAACGTCACGCCTTGCGCGGGGAAGATCGCGGCGATGGCGTTGGGCGCCAGCGCCAGATTGGTTTGGAAGCTGGCGCCGTTGACCGAGGTCAATGCCGGATAGTAGAACGTCACGCGGTTGGAGGATTCGGCGACGATCAGATCGCCATATTGATCCTGCGCCAGCGCGGCCGGGCCGATGGCGGTAAGACTCACGGTGGAGTTGGGGTTGAAGACCAGCTGATCGTAACGGGGGAATTTGCGAACCGCGTTGCCGCTCAGGTCGCTGACCCAAAGCTCGCCGGTATTCGGATTGACGAAAATTCCCTCCGCGGTGCCGACGCCCCCCAGGGTGTAAGCGGCGTGGGCTCCGGTTGCGGGGTTGTTCAGGACCTGGTCGAAGATGAGTACGCGGCCGTTGCCGGTGTCGGCGACGTAGGGGCGCCCGTCGGTATCGGCGGAGATGTGATGCGGGTTGTTCATCCCGGTATCGTTCGAGGCCTTGCCGCTGCTCGTAAAGTCGGTCTGTCCAAAGACCTTGGTTGCCGCTTTGCCGTTATCGGCGGAGGTGAAGCCGCCGTTGGTGTAAGGGATGAAGAGCACGCGGTTGAGATTCTGGTCGGACACCAGCAGCCCATTGGCGCCGGCGAAGGCCAGGCCGTAGGGGACATACATATTGCGCGCCGTGGCGTCGATCAGCGGCGGGCTGGTGAAGTTGGATTTGCCGAGCACGAGATCGGCCTGCTGGTTGCCCTGGTGCGAGAACGGCGTGGGGAAGCGCAGCACGCGCCCGTTCGCGGAATCGGCGACATACAGGTTGCCGCTGGCGTCCACCAGCAGGCCAACGGGGCGGCACAGGCTGGCTTGCGTGGGCACATTGATATCGCCCGCGGGGTAGTTGCAAACCGCGGTCGCCAGATCCGGCTGGCCGATCACGATATCGGCGGCGGAGCCGGCTTTCAGGCCGCGCACGTCGCGGAAGCCGAGCACGCGATTGTTGTTGGGGTCGGAGACATAGAGGTGCGGGGTATCGCCGGTGCTATCCAGCGCGATTGCGGAATCGCCGCTCAAGTTGAATTCGCGGCCTTCGATCAGGTTGATGGAATTGGTATTAAAGCGGTCCTGACCGAGGACGCGGGTGGCCGGGCCGAAGGTGCCGTTTTGCAGCGGCATCACGATCGACGCGATTGTTGGCGGTATCGGCGACATAGAGTTCGTTGTTGGCGAAAACCGCGCTCTGGGGATAGTAAAAAGTGGAGGTGGAGGGCAGCGGATTCCCGTCGTTCGGGTTGAGGCTCTTGGCGTCGGTGGATTTGATGCCGCTCACGCCGCTGGCGTGGCCGACCACGAACTTCGCCGAAGGCGAGGTGGCGGTGGACACGTCGGGCCACTGGTCGTACGGGTCGAAGATCAGGATGCGGCTATAGAAGGTATCGAGTACGCCGATGCCCTGGGTGCCGGGAAGGAAGAATACCGCCGAGGGCGCCGCGCATCGCCACCGAATAGATCTGTGAATCGGTCAGCGGCGGGACCGCCGGCCGCCTGCGTGGGCGGAATTCCCATGATGCGCGAGGCGGACATGCCGGTGGTGAAGGGCGGCGAGAAGACCATGACGCGGCTCAGCAGCTCCGGCGAGTTGTTGTCGGCATCGGCGATGTAAAGTCGGCCGAGCGAATCGAAGGCAATCGCGGAGGGCGTGGCGAGCTGGTTCAAGGTCAAACGGCCCACGCCGTTGAGCGGGAGAGCGGGCTGCTTGGAGAAGAAATCGAGCTGCCCGATTTCGCGGTCCGGGGTGGGGGCGAAAACGTTATTGTTCTTAATGTCGTTGGCCGCATACCGCAGGACGCGGTTATTGCCCGAATCGGTGAGCCAGAGGTTGCCCGCGGTATCGAACGTGATGGCGACGGTGAACGCGGCGTTGCCGTTGTTCAGCGCGAGACCCTTATCGGTCGGGCTATTCTGCTGGCCGCCGGGATAGTTGGGTCCGATGGTATTAAAGCTCGGCTGCCCGATACAGAGATCCGGAACCTGATCCGTGGCGGCGAACGGCTTGCGGAAACGCAGCACCCGATTGTTCCCGGCATCCGCCACATAAAGATCGCCCTG
Source organism: uncultured Solibacteraceae bacterium (assembly GCA_963811575.1). Lineage (GTDB taxonomy): Bacteria > Acidobacteriota > Terriglobia > Bryobacterales > Bryobacteraceae > Solibacter. The sequence continues at coordinate 607,703 of CAWERY010000002.1, forward strand.
GAACACCGCCAGCCCGGCGGGCACCGTAAAACCGGTAGAGAGCGGGCTGTTGCTGTTGCGGCCCGGGCCATTGGCGAAGGTGGAGAAGAAATCGCGCTGCCCGAGAACCAGGTCGGCCGGCTTGCCGTTGGTGAAGGACACGGCATCTTTCCACGCCAGCACCCGGTTGTTCCGGGAGTCAGCGACGTAGATGCGGGCGGGCGTGACCGAGGTATCCACCGCGATACCGGAGGGGTTGTAAAACTCACGTCCTTCCACCAGATTCGGGTTTACCGAGCTCACATTAAAGGGATTGGGCTGCGGCAATTGCGGCTGCCCAATTTCTCTGGTGGGCTGTTGGTTGAGCGTAATCTGTGAAAAGCCGGCTGATGCAGAGAAAAGGACAAGCGTATAGACACTAATCTTATTAAGGGACATGTACCATCCAGTGCGGCGCGACGCGGAGAGCGCTCGTTCCTAAGGATATCAAAGCAGAGCGCGATGCATACTCCACGCTATCGAGTGGAAGTGCGCTTCTACCCCCGGTAGTTTACACAAAAACGCTGGATGCGAGCAGGGTCCCGCGCCGGATCACATCTCCGTATTGTACAGTACGAAATCAACAAATCCGGTTAGCGGGAGGCTTCTTCCCGCATCAGCCGCCAAAGCGCCTCGACGTGCTCCCGTTCGGTGAGCAGGGCGCCGATCGAGACGCGAACCATCCATTGTCCGTTCAGGATCGCGGGGGTCAGGTAGGCGGCGCCAGAGCGGTTGATCCGGTCCGCCCAACCCTGTGTGTGGCGGTCCAGGGCGTCGCCCTCCAGACCCGGCGGCTGGTGGCGGACGCACAGGGTCTGCAGGGGGACCGGAGCCAGGATATGCCAATCGGGGGTCGCGCGGATCTCGCCGGCCAGCCACTGGGCATTCTCCAGGTCGCGGCGCAGGCGGGCCTGCAAGCCGCTGACACCCTGTTCGCGGATGAGGAACCAGAGCTTCAGGGCGCGAAAGCGGCGTCCCAGGGGCAGGCCCCAATCGCGCAGATTCTTAACCTGATGATCGGCGGCGGACCGCAGATAGCTGGGGCTGGTGGACATGACGCGGATCAGGTGTTCGGGATCGCGCACGTAATAGAGCGAGCAATCGAAGGCAACGCCCAGCCATTTGTGGGGATTGAGCACGAGCGAATCGGCGCCTTCGATGCCTTGCCACATCCAGCGGCATTCGGGCAGCACCATCGCGGACCCCGCCATGGCTGCATCCACATGGAGCCAGATGCCGTAGCGGCGGGCGATTTCGGCCATGGCAGCGAGCGGGTCCAGCGCCGTGGTGGCGGTGGTGCCGGTGGTGCCGACGATGGCGCAGGGCTTGCGCCCGGCGGCGAGATCGGCGCGGATGGCTTCTTCCAGCGCGTCGGGGCGCAGGGCGAAATTCTCGTCGCTCGGGATGTGGCGGACATTTTCGCGTCCGAAGCCGGCGAGCAGGGCGGCCTTATCGACAGAGCTATGGCTATGGGCGGAGGTGTAGACGATCAGGGGCTGCGGCTCGGCTTGCAGGCCGCCGCGGGCCAGGCCATAAGCGGTGGCGCGCTCGCGGGCGCAGAGCAGGGCGACCAGGGTGCAGGTAGAGGCGGTGTCCTGAATGACGCCGCTCCATTCCGGGGAAAGTCCGGTCATGCTCCGCATCCAATCGGTGACGACTTCTTCCACCTCGGTGAGCGCCGGGCTGGATTGCCAGGAGAGGCCGAGGACGCCGAGCCCGGTAGAGATGTAGTCGCCAAGGACGCTGGAGAGGTCGCCGTTGCAGGGGAAGTAGCCGAAGAACTGCGGGTGCTGCCAGTGGGAGAGGCCGGGCATGACGATGCGGTCGAGGTCGGCGAGGATGGCATCGAAGGGCTCGGGGGAAGCGGGCGGTTCGGCGGGCAGGGAGGCTTTGATTTCGCCGGGGGCGGTGCGGGCCATGACGGGCTGCTGCGCGACGTTTTCCCGGTAGTCGGCGATGCGATCGATGATCTGGTGGCCCCAGCGGCGAAACTCCTCAGGATTCATACACTACTCACAATAGCCGGATGGCTATGGCCCGGGTTCGAATTTGTTTGTTCGCGCACAGCCGGTGATATGTTAGATAGACACGAGGAGGCCGGCCGTCGTTAGACCGGAAAATCGAAAATGCACCGGGTTACCCTGCTGATTTTTTCCGCCGCGACTCTGGTTTCCGCTCAGGGAACCGCTCCGAAGCAACTTACGGCCCGCGAACTCTTTTATGCCGCGGCCCCAGCGCCGGCTACGCCTGCGCGCTCCCGGCCGGCGAAAGAGGCGCCGCGCGCCACGCCGCCGAAGCCCCTGGAGGTAGCGCGGGCAGAGACGCCGAAGAGTGCGCCGGCATCCGCACCAGTGTCCGCACCAGCGTCTGCACCCCTGCCGGCGGGAGGTGCGCCGCCGCTCGGGTTGCGATATACGGTGCTCAAGCTGGCCGCGGACAACACGCCGTCGGAAGTTCCGGCCGACACAGTTTTTCACAGCGGCGATCGGATCCGGTTCAGCATCGAGTCCAATGCGCCGGGCTACCTGTACATCATCAACCAGGGCTCCAGCGGCACGTGGAAGCCGATGTTTCCTTCGGCCGAAATCGAAGATGGCAACAACAAAATCGACGGCTGGCGGCCCTATGCGATGCCGCCGAAGAGCCGGCTGGCTTTCGACAGCACGGCCGGCACGGAGAACCTCTTCATCGTGTTTTCCAGGGAGCCGGAAGCCGATTTGGAATCGGTGATCTATTCGCTGCAGGGCAAGAAAAAGGCCGAAGCGGCGCCTGCCGGTGAGACGGTGCACGGCAGTAAGGAACTGATCATGGCGGCCAACATTTCCAACACCGCGGTGGACCGGATGCGGGAGAGGTATGCGCGCGACCTGATCATCGAGAAGGTGGACCCGGCGACGAGCGGCGATAAGAAAGAGACGGCGGTTTACGTGGTGAATGCCAGCGGCAGCGCGGATTCGCGCGTGGTGGCGGATCTCCATCTGGTGCACCAGTGATGATTTTTAAATTTGTAGGCGCGTTTTTCCTATGCGGGGCGCTGGCGTTTCCGCAGACGCGCACCCTGACGGAAGGCGCGCATCGCATGGAGCTGGTGCTGGAGCGGCTGGATCAGGACACGTGGCACGCGATCGACCCGGGGCTGGTGCTGGCTCAGGGCGACCGGGTGCGGTTTAAATTTCGCACCAACTTCGATGGCTACCTGTACGTGATGAATCAGGGCACGGGCGGCAGTTACGAACAGCTTTTTCCGCGCGAGGAGACCGGGCAGGATAATCGGGTTATGGCCAGCAGGGAATATCAGGTTCCGGCCACCAGCGGCGCGTTCCGCGTGGCGGGACCGGCCGGCCACGATGTAGTGTACTGGCTGGTCTCACCGAAGAGGCTGGCAGAGGGAACGGCGCCGCCGCGGACGCCTGCGAAATCCGCATCGCCCACGCTGATGCCGCGCTGCGACGAAACCATTATGCGCTCGCGAGGCGATTGCGTGGATTCTTCGGCCGGGCCCAAACTGGTGCCGCGCGATGTTCAGATTCCGCAGACGCTGACCGCGCAAGGGGCCACGCCCACGCAGCGCGAGTTGATGTTCCTGCGCCAAAAAAACACGGCGGTGATCTCGTCTCCAGAGCCGCTGACGGGGCCGATCATTTACGAGTTCCGTCTCGCACACCGGTAGCCCCTATGCGCCTCGCCATCGCCTTCGCCCTACTCTACGCCGCGGGATTTGCGCAAACTCCTCCCCCGGCCACCAAGCAGCGAGATTTAAAGGTCGAGAAACTGGATGCCGAGCCGGCGGGCGCTCCCAAGGCGCCGAAGATTCCGCGCAGTTACGCGGTGATCGTGGGCGTCTCGCGGTATCGCAATCTGGACGCGAAGCTCCAATTGCAATTCGCCGAGCGCGACGCGCAATCGATTTTCACCGCGCTGATCAGTCCGGAAGGGGGCAACTTCCGGGTGGAGAATGTGCATCTGCTGATCAACGAAAAGGCCACGCTGGCCGCGCTGCGTCAGGAGATCGATCAGTGGCTGCCGGGCGTGGCGCAGGAAGACGATCGCGTGCTGATCTACTTTGCGGGCCACGGCTTCATGTACCAGGGCAAGGGGTATCTGGCGCCGCATGATTTCGATCGCAGCCGGATTGCGGAGACCGGGTTTCCGATGGACGAGATGGGCTCGGTAATCGGGAGCAAGATCAAGGCGAAATCGAAGATCCTGCTCACGGATGCCTGCCATTCCGGCGCCATCACGCCGGAAGAGACGGAGAGCCTGAACGGCACTCTGGGCGATCTCAACAAGAGTCTTTTTTCGCTGACGGCGAGCCGCGCGCGGGAACAGTCTTTCGAAGACCCGAGCCTGAAGGGCGGGCACGGCGTGTTCACTTACTACGTAGTGGAGGGGATGCAGGGCGAGGCCGATAGCAGCGGCGATGGCGTGGTGACGGCGGACGAACTGGCGGAGTACGTTCACACGCAGGTGCGCGAGTACACCGCCAACAAACAGAACCCGACCTCCGACAAGGCGAACTACAATCCGGAGATGTTCGTTGCCTGGGCGCCTTCCAAGGCCAAGCCGGCGGCGGGTTCGGCGCCGAAGTTCGGGTCGCTGGTGATCGAAAGCAACATGGACGGGGTAGAGGTCTTCGTAGACGGCAAGACCATCGGGGTGCTGGATAAGGGGAAAGGTACCTCGGTTCCCGGACTGACGCCCGGCGACCATACGGTGCAGGGCGTGAAGATGGGATACGAACCCGACGGGCCGCGCCAGGAGACGGTTTATCCCGGGCAGGATTCGACGGTCCGCATCCGCATCCTGATTCCGCGACGGCGCAACAAGGCAGCGCTGGATTTGCTGCAGCAAGGTTTGCGCGAGTATCACAAAGGCAATGAGCAGGGGTACAAGAAGGCCGCCGCGACTTTAGAAAGCGCGCTGGCGGCCGACCCGGCGTATAGCCAGGCGGCCTTTTATTTAGGCCTCACTTACAGCGCGCTCTTCGATTACGAAAAGGCCGGCCGCGCCTACAAGCTCGCCATACAGAACGACCCGGATTACCTGGAAGCGCATGCCAACTATGGCGGCATGCTGCTGGATACGGGAGACGTGGACGAGGCGGTGCGACAACTCAACGCTGTGCTGCAGCGCGAGCCGGAGCACGCGATTGCGTTGACGCTGATCGCGCAGGCATACCGCTTCAAGGAACTCTATCCGCAATCGATCGAGAAAGCGCGGCAGGCGATACAGGCCAACCCGAAGACGGCGGAGCCGCATCTCTGGCTGGCCGATAGCCTGCGGCTGAGCGGCAAGTTTGCGGACGCCAAGCCTGAGTACGGGCAGTATCTGAAGCTCAGCGATTTCGACAGCAAACTCGGCGGCCAGCTCAATTACTATGTGCTGGGCTCGCTCTTCGGTTTCGGGCGCAAGAAGCGCGTGGCCGAGCGCGACATCTGGAGCGACCTGCACAACGTGGCGTGGTTCGGGATGTGCGAGTGCGAGCGCAAGACAGCCAACCTGGACGCGGCGATCAGCGATTGCCAGAAGGCGCTGACCTACGATGCCAAGGACCCCTTCGCCCACTACAATCTGGGCCTGGCGTTCATGACGAAGGCGATCAACACGGGCAGTATCGCGGAGCTCGACCCCGCCATGCAGCACTTCCAGCAGATGCTGGCGATCAATCCGGATATCGCGGAGGCGGCCATCGCCAGGAAGAACATCGCCAACATCCAGCAGTTCCTGAAGCAACCCTCCAAATAGCTTCTTTCGGGCGCGGCTGCGTTATCATTTCCAATAATGCGCACCGTAACACTTCCCGCACTCGCCGTGCTTTTTGTCCTGCAGGCTCAGCCGGCCAACCAATTTGCCCTGACCGTGGACAACATCATGCGCGGCCCCGCGCTGGTTGGCTACGAGCCCACCGGGGTTCGCTGGTCGCACGATAGCAATCGCATCATTTTCCAGTGGAAGCAGCACACCGAAAAAGAGATTGCGCCGATGGATACGTACATCGTCAATCGCGACGGCAGCGGCCTGCGCAAGCTCAGCGACGAGGAAATCAAGCAGCTGCCGCCGGCGTTCGGCGATCTTTCGAAGGACAAGCGGCTGACGGTTTACTCCAGCGCGGGCGACCTGTTCACGTTCGACAACGAGAGCGGCAAGACCACGCAGCTTACCAAGACGACGGATGCGGAACTCAATCCGCGATTCACGCAGGATGGCAAGCGGGTCTCCTTCACGCGCAACGGGAATCTCTACGTGATGTCTCTGGACAGCGGCCTGCTGGTGCAGCTCACCGATATTCGTCCCGCCGCGGCGCCCGCAACGGGCGCGGCGCCGGCGAACGGAGCGGGAGGGCGCGGATTCGGCGGGGGAGGCCGGGGACAGGGTGGGGGACGCGGCGCCGGCGGACCGGCGGCCGACGCTGCTCCGGAAGCGCGCGGCAGCGAGAGCCAGGAGTATCTCAAGAAGGAGCAGAAGGAACTGCTTCAGGTAGTGCGGGACCGCATCGAACTGCGCGACGAGCAGCAGAAGAAACGGACGGCGCAGGAGCCTGGCCGCAAGCCGTTCACGCTACAGGCACGGCAGACCGCGGGCGGGCTGCAACTGACGCCCGATGAAAAGTACGTGATCGTCAGCATTTTTGAGAGCGCCGCCACACCGGCGAAGAACACCATCATTCCCAACTTCATCACCGATAGCGTGTACACGGAAGATATTCCCGGCAGGAGCAACGTCGGCGATACGCAGGGCACGTCGCGGCTTGCGATTGTCAACGTGGAGAGCGGGGAAGTGAAGTGGGTGGATCACGGACAGAAGCGGGCAATCGATTCGGCTCACGCCGAGGCCGCGCCGCCCGCACGCGGAGCGGCGGCATCGAACGATCGCGACGTTCAGATGAACGCGCCCTTGTGGAGCGAGGACGGCACTAAGGCGGTGATCAGCGCCCGGTCGGCCGATAACAAGGATCGCTGGCTGCTGGCGCTGGACCCAGCGACCGGCAAAACGCGCGTGCTGGTGACGATCCACGACGACGCCTGGGTGGGCGGCCCGCAAGGGGCGGTCAATACGCTCGGCTGGATGAAGAACGATCGCGAAGTCTACTTCATCAGTGAGAAGACGGGGTACGCACACTTATACGCGGTCGGCTTCGAGGGCGGCGAAGCGCGCGCGCTGACTTCCGGGAAATGGGAAGTGCTGGGTGCGCGCCAGTCGAAGGACAAATCGAAGTTTTTTGTCACGGCGAGCGCGGATAGCCCGTACGATCAGTTCTTCTATGAGATGCCCGGCGACGGCGGTCCATTTACGCGGATTTCCAAGGCGCCCGGCAAGCACGCGGCAGTGCCTTCGCCCGACGAACGCTACCTTGCCGACCTCTACTCTTACGCGAACAAGCCGACGGATCTCTACATTCAGGAGAACCGTCCGCAGCAGGATCTCAAGCGGCTGACGACTTCACCCGCGCCGGAATTCAATCAGTATGCCTGGCAGGATCCGCCGATCGTGCTGGTGCCGGCGCGCGACGGAATCAAAGTGCCGGCGCGCCTGTACAAGCCTGCCAATTACAAGAAGGGCGGTCCGGCGGTGATCTTCGTGCACGGCTCCGGCTATCTGCAAAACGTGGATCATAAGTGGTCCAGCTATTACCACGAGTACATGTTCCACCACATTCTGGAAGAGCGGGGCTTCCTGGTGCTCGATGTGGATTATCGCGGGTCGGCGGGCTACGGCCGCGATTGGCGGACGGCGGTGTACCGGCATATGGGCGGCAAGGATCTGGACGATATCGTGGACGCGGCGAAGTTTGCGGTATCGCAATACGGCGCCGACCCGAAGAGAATCGGGCTCTACGGCGGGAGCTACGGCGGCTTCATTACGTTGATGGCGATGTTCACCCAGCCCGACGTGTTCGCCGCGGGGGCTGCGCTGCGTCCGGTCACCGACTGGGCGACTTACAATCACGGCTACACCTCCGACATCCTGAATACTCCGCAGAGCGACGCGGAAGCCTATCGCCAGAGCAGCCCGATCTTCTTTGCCGAGGGCTTGAAGGGCGCGCTGTTGATTTGCCACGGGATGGTGGATACGAATGTGGAGTTCCAGGATACGGTCCGGCTGATGCAGCGGCTGATCGAACTGCACAAGGAGAACTGGTCGGTGGCGCCGTTCCCGGTGGAGGACCACACGTTCGTGCAGCCGAGCAGCTGGGCCGATGAGTACAAGCGGATCCTGAAGTTATTCGAGACGAATCTGAAATCGTAATCCCGGCTTAAGGCGGCTAGGGTTTCCGCGGGAAGAAGTTCATGAGGAGCGAGAGCTCGGTGATGGGTTTTTCTTCCACTCCTCCGGCGAGGATGACCGCCGCGATGCGCTTGCCGTCCGGGGAGAGATCCCAGGCATAGCCGCCGATATCGGAGGGACGGACATTTCCCCAGGGACGGGAGCGGCCGAAGGCGATCGACCCGGCGGCGGCGGTGTATTCAATGCGCATGACACGCCTGTCGGCGGCCTGATAGAGAAGCTCATGGCCGGCTTGCGACCAGATGGGGTAATCGCCGCCGCTGCTGGTGACCTGACGGCGGGCGCCGGGTCCGGGGAAGGGCTTGACGTAGATTTCGGAGGCGCCGGATTCATCGGAGCAGTAGGCAACCCAACGCCCGTCCGGGGAGAATTTGGGATGGGAATGAGCTCCCGGGCCCGCGGCATACTCCTCGAACTTGCCGGCGGCGGCGCCTGCGAAGGGGGCGAGATGGAGCGACGCGATACCGGTGGCGTCGCTGCGCTGCACGATGATCGACTTATCGTCGGGTGAAACGGTCCAGACCACGAGCCGGCTCCAATCGCCATCCAGGCGTTTGGGCTCGCCGGAGCCATCGGCCGGAGCCCGATAGAGAGCGGGGCCGCCGTTCTCATCAAGGCGGAAGAGGATGGCCTTGCCATCGTGCGTCCAGGTGCCGGCAGTCGCGTAGCCGGATAGGAGGGTAAGCCGGGCGAGGACCTCGCGATCGAGATCCTTCAGCCAGACGTCATTGCCGCCTGGACGCGACGCGCTGTAGGCGAGGCGTTTTCCATCTGGCGAGAAGGCGGGGAAGACGTAGGTTCCGGGCGTAGTTTGGGCTGGGAGAGGTTTTCCACTCTCTTCGATGAGGGCGAGTTCAAAACCGCCGGTGGCGGCCTGGCCGGGAGCATAGATTACGGAGCCGTTGGCGGCGACATCGAAGAAAGCGCCGCCCGAATTGGTGGCGAAGACGCCGCTGCCGAGGATCACGGCGGGGCCGGTGAGCGCCAGCTTTCCGGCATCGAACGGGGCGGCATAGAGGGTGCCCTGGCGCAGGTAGAGCAGGTGTCCACTGGACAGGTAACGGCCCTGCACGGCGCCGCGGACAAGAGTCTTGCGCTGCGCCGGTGCGAAGGGAAACTACATCGATATTGGCCTGATCATAATTGCCGTTGGAATTGTTGACGGTGAAGAGGATGTGATCGCCGCCGGGCAGGGCTTGAGGCCAGCGATGCGTGCGCTCATCGCCTTGCAATTTGGTCAGCGGTTCGCGATTGCCGCCGGCGGAAGAGACTCGGAAGAGGGGGCTGCCGAAGGTGGGCGTAAAGACGATCCAGCCATCGCTGGCCCAGGTGGCGCCGCGAATGTTTCCGGCCGGGCAAAGGACCACCGGCGTGCCGCCATCGAGCGCGACCTTCTTCAGGATTCTGGCGGAGGTGTCGGAGTAGGCGATCCAACGTCCATCGGGCGAGAAAAATGGCGCACTGCCGCCTTCGGTGCCGGCGACGGGAGTGAAGCTGTGGTCACGAAGGGCACGGGTGTAAATCCGGCTCCGGCCATCCTCACCGTGCAAGGCGGCGGCGATGCGGGAGCCATCGGGAGAGAGGGCGAGAGCGCCATTGGTGCCCATGTCCAAGGTGAGATTGGCGGGCAGGTTGATACTGACCCAGGCGGGCGGAACGGGCGGCGGAGCGGGGCGGGTTTCGCGCCAGATGGCGTAGCCGGCGAAGGCGAGGATTACCGCGGCAAGCGACCAGGAGAGAAGCGGGCGCCTGGCGGTTACGGCAGCGGGGGTAGCGGTAGCGGGCGGTTCATCGAGCGCGATACGCGCCTCGCCGATATCGCGCAGGCGGAGCTTGGGGTCTTTGCGCAGGCAGCGTTCGAGGAGGCGGCGAAGGTGCGGGGGCGTGTCTTTGGGGAGCGCGGTGTAATCGGGTTCGCGGGTGAGCACGGCGGCGAGCGAATCAGAGACGGTTTCGCCGCCGCCGAACAGCATTTCTCCGGCCAGGAGTTCGTAGAGAATGACGCCGAAGGCCCAGATATCGGCGCGGCGGTCCACGACTTTGCCGCGCGCCTGTTCCGGGGCCATGTAGGCGGCGGTGCCGAGGATCATGCCGGCCTGGGTCATGGCGAGCGAGAGGGTGGGAGACATGGTGGCACTGGCGCGGCGGCGCTGGACTCGGTTGCCTTGGCGAGGCCGAAATCCAGGAGCTTCACGATGCCATCGGGCGTGACCTTGATATTGGCGGGCTTCAGATCGCGATGGATGATGCCGCGCTCGTGGGCGGCTTCCAGCGCGGCGGCGATCTGGCGCGCGTAGAGGATGACGGTCGCGACAGGCAGCGGTCCGGCGAGGTCCGCGCCTTCGACGAGCTCCATGACGATCGCGTTCTGCTCGATGCCGTAGATGGCAGCGATGTTGGGGTGATTGAGGCTGGCGAGCACCTGCGCTTCGCGTTCGAAGCGCGCCATTCGGGCGGCGTCCTCGGCGAAGGCGGGCGGCAGCACTTTGATGGCGACGTCGCGATTGAGCTTGGTATCGGTAGCGCGGTAGACAGCGCCCATGCCGCCTTCGCCCAGTTTAGAAACGATGCGGTAATGAGCGATGGGGAACTGTGGGCTCATGGGGCGGTGGCTTAAGGCATGTTATCACTGAACGGCGGAGCTAAGGCTCCAGGATGACTTTGAGGACCCCGGTTGGGCGGCGCGGGCGAAGGCTGGACGCCTGATTTCCATGCGGCCGCAGCGGGAGCCCCGGGCGGCTCATCGTCGATGTGGGAGCGGTACGATGGGGACGGTGCCACGCTACGCCATTCCGTGAGCGAGGGTCGTCATTTCGGTGGGTGCGAAAGCAGTGCGGTCCAGTCTGAGTGGACCTGGATGCGGATTTCGTCGGTTTCGTCGGTGGCGATGGCGAGGAAGCGGTTGCCATCGCGGGAGGCGGCTCCGATATTGGCCACGGCGCGAGCCGGGTGAATCAGCTTGAACAGTACCGAGCGCTCGCCCAACCGCATTCCCTGGCCCGGCGGCGCCAGGACCGGATACGAGTAGAGGGACTGGCCCGAGATGAAATAGAGCAGATGGCTATCGCGGCTGAAGAAGGGCCACGTAAAGGTGCTGAAGGCGCCGACCTGATGGAGGGCATCGCCGGCAGGAGGATATCGTGCGGTGTATACAGCGCCGCCGATCACGACTACGATGAAACGGCCATCCGGCGAGACCCGGCTATTAATTTGACCGGCCGCATTGGGGAGGGTGTAGAGCGGTTCCAGCTTGCGCGCCGCCTCAGGGATGGTGAGATCCAGACGAAAGACCGAGGGAGTTGCGACGTTGATCTGACCGGGGCCTAACTGCATAAGGATCAGGGACCGGCCGTCCGGGGTAACGTCCTCGATTGAAAGAACGCGATCCGGGAGGTTCTGAAAGAGGACTTCCGGAGAAGCGCCCGGCTCGGCGGGATGGCGGATCACGCGGGAACTGCCCTCCGATGCCGAGACGTAATAAACGGAGCGGCCATCGGGAGACCAAACCGGATTGCTTTCGCTGCCGGATGACGCAGAGAGGCGCGAGCCGGTCCCGTTCTGGAAATTGTAGATCCAGATGTGCTGCTCCGGATAGCCTTGCAGGGCAGCCAACCTGGTCTCATCGGGCGACAGAGAAATCGAAGCGTAACCAGCGGCATCGCCAATGGTCCCGGTGACATTCCCATTGCGGTCAAACCAGCGGAGGCGCCAGATGGGAAGGGAAGGCGTGGTGGCGCGCCAGTAGATGATTCCGGCGGCGGCCACATCGAAACTGGCGTAGTTGGTACCGACCCAGTTAGACATGGCATCGACCACGGGTTCCGGCTCACTGAGAAGCGCGCACGTGCCGGGATCGATGGCAGCAGTCACCAGGGTCCGGTTGGAGATGCCGGTGCCCGAATCGGTTCGCACAAAAAAGATGTGCCACTTGCCGGTATGCGGGTGGCGCGCAAAGCTGACTCCGTATCTGGTATCGAGCAAGCGCTGCGCGGGGGCGGACGCGGAGAGCGACGAGCGAAAGAGGCTGGAACGGAGGCCGGGCACCGTGTAAACGAAATTTTCCCCTTGTGGACAGAAGACCGGCAGGGTGGGAAGATCAGAGCCGGAAAAGCGCAAGGCAAGCGGGCTGACCTTAAGGCTGCGAATATCGAAGGTTTGAAGCTGCCCGCCCGCGGCGTAGAGGATCGTGCCATCGGTAACGCCGCCGCGCCAGGAACCGCCGCGCGACTCGGGTGCGGGGGCGAGATTCCGCAGGTTGGTTCCATCCAGAGAAACGCTGCGCAGGCGGCCGCCCGAAAAGAATCCGATGGTGGAGGAGTCTGGCGACCAGAAGGGGTCCGCGGCGCCTTCACTGCCGGCCAGGAGCTGCCACCGGACGCCTTCGAGCGACCGCAGCCTGAGGCCGTTGTTCACGTTGACCATCCAGCGCCCGTTGGGGCTGAACAGGATCGGTCCGGTAGTGTCCAGGGTGAACCGGTAAGGCAGCGGCGGCGGGGCAGGCCGCAGCCAGAGGCCGGCAAAGACGCAAGCCGCGACGGTAGCGGCGATGGCCAGCCCGGGCAGCAGGCGGCGGCGCGGCGCGGGCGGAGGCGCCGCGTGGGGAGTCTCGTTCAACAGGAACGCGGCATCGCCGATGTCACGCAATCGCTGGCGCGGATCGCGCTGAAGGCAGCGGCGCAGCAGGGGACGGACGCGTTCGGGAATGGAGGCGAGATCGGGCTCTTTTGTGAGCACAGCGGCCAGAGTATCGGTGACGGTATCGGCCTCGAAGAGCTGCTTGCCGGTGAGGAGTTCGTAGACTACGACGCCGAAGGCCCAGATATCCGCGCGTCTATCGACGTTGTGGCCGCGGGCCTGTTCGGGGGCCATATAGGCCGCAGTTCCCATGATCATCCCGGCCATGGTGGCGCGCATGGTGAGGGTAGGCGAGGAGGCAGGGTCACCGGCGGGAGTTTCGCTGGACAAGGCCTTGGCGAGGCCGAAATCCAGCACTTTCAGACGGCCCTCGGGCGTGACTAAAATGTTGGCGGGTTTGAGGTCGCGGTGGACCACGCCTTTTTCGTGGGCATATTCGAGGGCGTCGATGAGTTGATGGATCAGCGGCAGGGCGCGATCGAGCGGCAATGGCCCGGCGAGCGTCGGCCCCTCGACCAGTTCCATCACGATGGCGCGTTCTTCCACGCCGTGGATGACAGCGATATTGGGATGATTCAGTGACGCCAGGACTTGCGCTTCGCGGGTGAAACGGGCCAAGCGGCCGGGATCGGAAGCAAAGTCATCGGGGATGACTTTGATGGCGACGTCGCGATTGAGTTTGGTATCGGTAGCGCGGTAGACAGCGCCCATGCCGCCCTCGCCGAGCTTGGATACGATGCGGTAATGGGCGATGGAAGACTGTGGGCTCATCGTACCGGGTTAAGGCATGTTATCACCGAACGGCGGAGCTAGGGTTCCAGGATTACTTTGAGGACGCCCGGCTGGGCGGCGCGGGCGAAGGCTTGGGGCGCCTGGGAGAGGGGGAAGCGGGCGGCGATCATTTCGTCCACGCGAATCAGACCATGCGCGAGCAGAGGCAGCGCGGTTTCCATGCGGCCGCAGCGGGAGCCGACGAGGGTCAGCTCGTTGACGATGATGGGGGCGGTATCGACGGGGACGGTGCCGTGCAGGGTCGATTTGAGAATCAGGGTGCCGCGGGGGCGGGTCATGGCGACGGCGGTGCGCAGGCCTTCGGGGCTGCCGGTGGCGTCAACGACCCAATCGTAGGCCGACACGGGAAGGGGGCCTTCAATGAGATGGGTGGCGACGCCGGCGCGGGCGGAGATGGCGAGCTTGGCGGCGTGACGCCCGAAGTGATGGACGGGGTAGCCATGGGCGTCGAGGAGTTGGGCGATGAGCAGGCCGAGTTTGCCATCGCCGAGGACGGCGATGGGTTCGTGGCGGGGGATATCGACCTGGTCGAGGATCTCGCAGGCGGCGGCGAGCGGTTCCAGGAAGACGGCGCGGAGGGTGGAGCAGATCCTCGGGGAGCAGGTGGAGGTTGCGTTCGGGGAGAGTGAGGAATTCGGCGAAGGCGCCGGGATGATTCACGATGCCGAGCACGGTGCGCGTGGGGCAGTGGCGGGCGAGGCCGCGGCGGCACCACTCGCAGTGGGCGCAGGCGAGATTGATTTCGCCGGAGACGCGGCGGCCGACGAGGGCGCGAGTGTCCGCTTCGACGACTTCGGCGACGAATTCGTGGCCGGGGGTGCCGGTGAAGCCGTAGTAGCCGCGCTGAAGCTCGAGATCGGTATTGCAGATGCCGGCGGCGAGCAGGCGAAGCAGGGCGAAGCCCTCGGGCCGGGGCGGCATGGGCACTTGGCGCAAGGTGACGGAACCATTCTCCAGATGTACCGCGAGCATCCCCCTATAATAGAGCTTCATGCCTGCGGAACTTGCCTGTTTTGAAGAGCGGTGCCGCGCGCGGTTCGCGATCACCGAGGTTCTATACAATTGCCCGCACTGCGGCGGACTTTTGGAAGCGGTGTACGGGAAGCCGGCGCAATCCGCCGAGGAATTGAAGCGCTTGTGGCGCGCGCGGCGCACGTCGAACGAGCCGCTGGACCAGAGCGGTGTCTGGCGCTACCGGGAGTTCATTCCATTTCTGGAGGACGTTTCGCAGGCGGTGACGCTGCGCGAAGGGTGTACGCCGCTGTTGCCGGGGCGGCGGGCGGCGGAGTACGGCGGCCTGGACGCGCTGGTTTTCAAGCACCAGGGATTCAACCCCACGGGATCTTTCAAGGACAACGGGATGACGTGCGGGGCGTCGCAGGCGGTACGGCTGGGGTTGACGCGGGTGGCGTGCGTTTCGACGGGCAACACCTCGGCATCGATGGCGGCCTACGCGGCGGCGGCGGGATTGCAGCCGGTGATCTTCATTCCGCACGGCAATATCTCTTTCGGCAAGCTGGCGCAGGCGCTGGAATACGGCGCGAAGACCATCCAGGTGGAGGCGAATTTCGATCAGATTCTGGCGTTGGTGCGGACGCTGGCGGACCGGCTGGGGATTTATCTGTTGAACTCGATGAACCCGTTCCGCATTGAGGGCCAGAAGACGATTATGGCGGAGATGCTGGATCAACGCGATTGGCGGGTGCCGGACTGGGTGGTGCTGCCGGGCGGAAATCTGGGCAACACGTCGGCATTCGGCAAGGGCTTGAGGGAGTTGAAGGAGCTGGGACTGATCGACCGGATTCCGAGGCTGGCGGTGATTCAGGCGGAAGGATCGGCGCCGTTCTACGACCTGATGCAAGCGGCGGACCGCTCGAAATTGACGCCGGTGGCGCATCCGGAGACGCTGGCGACGGCGATCAAGATTGGCGACCCGGTATCGTGGCCGAAGGCACTGCACGAGGTGACGACGTCGGGCGGGGTGGTGGAGCGGGTGAGCGAGCAGGAGATCGCGGATGCGAAGGCGGTGATCGGGCTTTGCGGGATCGGGTGCGAGCCGGCATCGGCGGCGACCTTGGCGGGAATCCGCAAGCTGACGGCGAGCGGGGTGATGCGGAAGGACTCAGATGTGGTTGCAGTGCTTACCGGAAATGTCCTAAAAGACCCCAGCTATATCCATCAGTACCACACCGGAGTTTTGAAGACCGGCGATGGGGGACAAATCAGACCCACATTAGGTAATCCCCCGGTAGTGTTACCTAATGACCCCCGGAAAATCATTGAATTCTTAGGTATTTAGATACAAATTACCCGCATATAGGGTTAGCTGATACCCGCAAAAAGGATTAGGGCTGATCTTGTCACGCCTATTGTGCATTCTTAGACGTTCTGGTACATCTGTACTATGTTCGCGAATAAATCGGTTCCACTCCCTGCTCAACCACGAACGTACCGGAAGGAGCTGGAATATCTGTACGCGCGACGGTCTGCTATTGATACGTTGATCGAGTCTTTGGAAGAGTACGACCGGTTCCGCGCGATACCGCGGACGGGACCGGACCGCAAAACGGCCTGATGGGCCGCTATTTCCGCAGCACGCCGCGGATGCGGGCGGCAAGTTCCGTTTCGGAAGCACTACCTGGATGGTAGTAACGAACGATCCCCGAGCCATCAATGAGGACCAGCGTTGGGGTGCTACTGGCACCGTACGCGATGAAGTTGGCGGCGCTTAGCGGGGCGGGCATATCGGAGAGCGCCGAGTAGAATCGCTGGCGAACCTGTTCGATATAGAGCTTTTCTTTTTCCGCCGGGGCATCCTCGCCGCCGGCGACATACCCATACAATCGAGTTGGACCGAGCACCACCAATCCTTGTGGGGCAAAGGTGCGCCTGAGGTTGGCGATGATGCCGATTTCGGCTTTGCAGTCACTGCACCAGTGCGCCCAAAAGAAGAGCAGGACGGGGTGGCCGCGGAGCGAGGCGAGGGAGGGCGGCTTGGGGCCGAGCCACTCCTTTTCATCGAGTGCGGGTGCGGGCTTGCCTTCCAGGCTGAGCAGGTTGATGTTCTTGCGAATGCGTTCGGCGAGCGAGGTGGCGGCGAACTGACGGGCCTGGGCGTGAAGGTACTCGATGGCCTCGGCGCGTTCGCCGCGGGCGGCGAGGACCTGGGCGTGGACTTCGATGGCGGCGCCTTGGGCGGTGGGCAGCC
The DNA here is from genome assembly GCA_963811575.1 of uncultured Solibacteraceae bacterium. Taxonomy (GTDB): domain Bacteria; phylum Acidobacteriota; class Terriglobia; order Bryobacterales; family Bryobacteraceae; genus Solibacter. Next base: position 624,642 of record CAWERY010000002.1, read on the forward strand.
AGGGATCGTCATCGAGCTTTTGGCCCATCAGGAAGCGGGAGCTCATTTTGGCGGTTTCCTGCGCGAGCGCATCGGCCTGATCGTAGTTCTTGGAGTCTAACGCGGCACGCGCCAGCCAGGAGAGAGCGGCGGCGAGTTCCGGCGTGGGGCCGACGCGGGCCTGGTAGGCACGGGCGAGCCGCTCGGCGGCTGGAAAATCGTGTCCCGCGATCAGGGTGCGGACGCCATTGATGAGCGAGGGCTGTTGGGCGCAGGCAGCAACGGCGACCAGGAACGCCAAGAAGACGGGGGCTTTGCCCATTGGGTGGTTCGTGCGCTGGCGTGTCATAGGATGTTCTCGGCAAGAGCCTGGGCTTCGGCGACGGTGGGGACGCGGTAGTTCCAGCGGGCGAAGGCAGGCGGGGAAGCGGCGGAAGAAAAGCTCGGGGTCACCTGAAACTGGCTGGCAACGGCCGCGATGACTTCGGGAGGCGCGGTCCATGCGCCGCTGACGAGTTGGGGGACGTGGGCGCCCGCGCGCAGATATTCGAGCGCCAGGCGCAAGGCGTCGGGGGAGACGGGGCCGGTGAATGCCACCTCGAAATCGAAGGCTCTGGAGATCTTGAAGGCGGCGCGGACGCGGCGGATCTGCTCGTGGATGGTCTTCGGCGGCTTTGAAGCCGGTTTCGGTGAGGGGAACCGAGACCTGATAGCGGCTGTAGGCTGCATCCGGTATGGCTTCGGAGGCGGGGGCGGCGACGGTATAGCCGGCACGCCAGCCGGCGCGAATGGCGGCCCACAGGGCAGCGTGGTAATCGGCTGCAAGGGCGGCGACATTTTTGCCGGTGCGCTTTTGGACGGTGCGGAAGAAAGCGAACGCGGCGGGGGGATCGGCTTCGATGGTTATGGTGGCGCGGGCGCCCTGGGGCTGGGGATAGAAGGCGGGGTTGAGGCGGGCGGCGAAGGCCTCGACGCTTTCGCGATCGGCGGCGCCGAAGGGAATGGCGTTGATCACCATCTCCGGACCGTTGAGGCGGCGCATGCGGCCGATGAGGAGGGACTTGTAGTAGATGCTGCTGGTGGGGGCGGTAGCGAGCGCGAGGTAGAGCAGCTGGGGCGAGCCCTTGCAATCGACCGCGAGGTAATAGGCGGAGGGGTGCACGGGATCGCGTTCGAGCGAGCCGAAGTAAGGGGTGACGGTCTCGAGGTTCCACACGGCGGCGCGGGCTGCCAGGCGGCTGCGGAGTTCGTCGGTTAAGGGCTTGCGCTCCGCGTGGTCAAAAATGAGGTTAGCCAACTCCGTCGCCTCCGCGGGGCGGAGCGGGAGGTCCATGGGAACCGGGGTCACCTCTTTACCTTACAGCAGGCGATCGATCAACTGCGTCATCTTCGGGTCCATCCAATCGGCGGGCTCGGCAAGCTTCTGGAGGACTTTGCCGTTGGAATCGATGATGTAGGTCTCCGGGTACATGAAAGTACCGTAGTCCTCGTGCAGCTTGGTTTCGCGGGCGGTGAGGAAGGCCGGGCTGAATTTCTGGAGGAAGGCGCGGTAGGCCTTCTCGTCGCGGTCCACGCTGACGCCGAGGACGACAACGCCTTTGTTCGCGTAGGTAGCGGCGAACTGGCTGAGCGAAGGAGTTTCCTGCACGCACGGCGGGCACCAGGTGGCCCAGAAATTAAGGACGAGGAGTTTGCCGCCGAAATTCGGCAGGGTCACGGTACGGCCGTTATCGGCTTTGATGGTGAATTCCGGGGCACTGTCACCCGCAGCGACGACGCGCTCGTGGATGCCGGAGTAAATGAAGAAAACGAGGACTACGGAAAGCAGGACGATTCCCGCTCGCAGCAGCCGGTCAGTCTTGGCGTTCTGCATGACGGTCTATAATTTAATTGTATCTCCCGAGGCCCTCGGGGTGTCGAATAATTACCCATGTTGATTACCCGCAAAGTAGAGTTTTCCGCCTCCCACGTTTGCAGGAGTCCGCGATTTTCAGAGGAAGAAAATCAGCGGATTTTCGGCATGGCGGCGAATCCGCACGGGCATGGGCATAACTACGTAGTGGAAGTGAGCCTGGCGGGAGACCCCGATCCGGTTACCGGCATGGTATTGGATCTGAAAGAGTTGAAGGAGATTTTGACACGCGAGATCGTGGACCCGTACGATCACCGGTTTCTGAATTACGAAGTGCCGCCGTTCGACCGCGAGATTCCGACCACGGAAAATATCGCGCGCGACATCTGGCGGCGGCTCGAGCCGCGGCTGACGGGCGACCGTCACAAGCTGTACTCGGTGCGGGTGTACGAGACGGCGGATCTGTACGTGGATTATTTCGGGGAGCAGCCGTGTTCCGCGTGACCCGGCGCTATGAATTCGCGGCATCCCACCGCTTACATTCGGAACAACTGAGTACGGAAGAGAACCGGCGTCTGTACGGGAAGTGCAACAACCCGTACGGGCACGGGCATAACTACGTGGTGGAAGTGAGCGTCCGCGGACCAATCGACGAAGCCACGGGACGCGCAGTGGACACCGCCTTGCTGGATGGACTGGTGAGGCGCGAAGTAGTGCAGCCGTTCGACCATCACAACCTGAATACGGAAGTAGATGTTTTCGGGGAGGTGGTGGCGACATCGGAGAATCTGGGGTTCGAGATTTGCCGGAGGCTGAAGCGAAATTGGAAAGAAGTGTTTCCCGGGGAATGGCCGAAGCTGGAGAAAATCCGCATCGGAGAGACGCCGCGAAACATCTTCGAAGTCGGAGCAGATGAAATCGAATAAAGCGGTAGTGAAAGTGATGAACCCGCAGGCGGAAGACGCACCGATCGCGCCGTTGATCGAGGAGATGTTGGGCCGGCTGGGCGAAGACCCCAAGCGGGACGGGCTGTTGCGAACGCCGCTTCGCGTGGACAAGTCGATGCGTTTCCTGACCAGCGGGTATCGCATGGACATCAACAAGATACTGAACGGCGCGTTGTACGAAGTGAAGTACGACGAAATGGTGGTGGTGAAGGACATCGAGTTCTTCAGCCTCTGCGAACACCACATGCTGCCGTTTTACGGCAAGATGCACGTGGCGTATCTGCCGCAGAAGAAAGTCATCGGCTTGAGCAAGATTCCGCGGCTGGTGGACATGTTTGCGCGCCGGCTGCAGATTCAGGAGCGTTTGACTCAGCAGGTGGCGCAGACCATTCAGGAGGTCATCCGGCCGTTGGGCGTGGGAGTGATCTGCGAAGCGCGCCACTTCTGCATGATGATGCGGGGCGTCGAAAAGCAGCATTCCGGGGCGATGACCAGCGCGATGCTGGGAGCATTCCGGGATCGCAAAGAGACGCGCGACGAGTTCCTGGCGCTGGTCAATCACCGCAGCAACGGCTTCTAGCCGGCTCGGGCATACAGTAAAACGCAACTCCATCCGATAACTGTGAGGATTCGGTGCGGATCCGTATTCGGAAAGGGGAGAAGGCTTGCGTTTCGTGATCGGGCTTTCCTGCGTTATTTTCACGTTCGGGACGCTGGGAAGCATGCCCGTGACAGCGTCCGAATCAAACGAGAGGACAGCCAGGCAGGCCGTGAGCTCAGAGGGCCGGCGGGAGACGTCCGCGGTTCAGGAGATGGAGGGGGCGAGTGCGCTTCGCCGGAGCGTAGAGCAGGAGATGAGATCCCGGAATGCGCCGGTGTGGGAGGCGCAGGCTGCCGATGCGGCACCTCACGGGACAGATCCGCGTAGCTCGCAGATCGTGGCCGCGATGATGGTGCGGAGCAAGCCCGCGGCGTGCGATTTCAGTAATCCACCGCAGGCGGTAAGCAGCTTTTCGGGGTCGGATACGCAGGCGATTCTTTATGTGCAGGCCAGGGGAGTACAAACCGGCGATTCCATAACGAGCGAGTACTATACGCCGGGAGGGACGCTATACGCAGCGGCGAGTGGGCCGTTGGGGCAGGTCCAGAGCAATGGGAACTACTGCTTCTCGGACGCGCCGCTCAAGATTTCCGGGGGTCAGCCGGCGCAGCTGCCAGGGACCTGGACGGTGAAGGTGAAGGTCAATGGCGCGGTGGCGACCACCTTGACGTTTTCGATCAGCGGGACGAGTTGCTCCTATGGGCTGAGCCCCCTTTCGCTGACGCTGGTCGCTGCCGGCGGGACCGGCATCGTGAGCGTGAGCGCGCCGGCCGGGTGTGCGTGGACGGCGTCCAGCAATGCGATCTGGATCAACATCCAAAGCGGCTCTTCGGGGACGGCCAACGGAAAGGTGACCTATTCAGCGGGCGCGAACCTGACCGGGTCATCGCGAAGCGCGGTGCTGACCATCGGCGGCCAGCAGTTCCCCCTCGAGCAAGCGGGATTGAGCGCGACGACCGCGCAGGTGCAGCTATTCCTGATGACGCGCAATAAACCGGCGGCATGCGACCTGGCCAATCCTCCGGTAGCGGCGAGCAGTTTCCTGACCAGCGAAGCGCAAGCTTATCTCTGGTTTTTGGCGGGCGGGATTCAAAGCGGCGATGTGGCGTCTACCGAATACTACACGCCATCGGGGCAGTTGTATGCTCCGGCGAGCGGGCCTTTCCAGCCGGCGCCGGCAAGCGGAACGATGTGCTTCACCGACACTCCTTTGGCGATCGCCGGAACGCAAGTTGCGAGCCAGCCTGGCACATGGACGGTGCGGGGCAAGCTCAACGGCCAAAACCTGTTCAGTTTGAGCTTCACGGTGGGGGCGCCCAGTTGTTCGTATTCCCTGAATGCGAATTCATTCACGGTGGGCGCGGCGGGAGGGAGCGGCACGGTCAGCGTCTCCGCGGCGGCGGGATGCGGGTGGACCGCGTTGAGCAGCGCAAACTGGGTCTCGATCACGGCGGGTGCGACCGGGAGCGCTAGCGGCTCGGTGAACTTCGGCGTCAACGCCAATACGGGCACGGCAGCGCGCAGCGGGACTTTGACGATCGCGGGCCAGACCTTCACGGTGACGCAGGCGGCTGGTTCGAGCGCGGCGCAATTGCTGCTGCCGGTGATGACGCGGAATCAACCGGCGGGCTGCGACGTGAATCATCCGGCGGTGGGGGAATCGAATTTCCTGGCCACGGACACGCAGGCAACGCTGTGGTTCTATATCGCCAATGTCCAGGCGGGAGACGTGGTGACGAGCGAGTACACCACGCCTGCTGGTGCGCCGTACGCGGCGGCAGCGGGGGTTTGGACGGCGCTGACGACGGGCGGCAGTTTCTGTTTTACGGACAACGCATTGCCGATTGCGGGGAGTCCGGCGGCCAATCTTCCGGGCAAATGGAGCGTAACGATCAAGCTCAACGGGCAGACGCTGGGAACGGTGGTGTTCACGATATCGGCGAGCGCGTGTACGTACGCGCTGAGTTCGACGGCGCGGGCGTTTGGCTATGGCGGCGGCGCGAGCACGGTGAGCGTCGCCGACAATGCGGGCTGTGCGTGGACGGCAATCAGCAACGCAGGTTGGATCACGGTGCAGGGTGGCGCATCGGGTACGGGAAACGGTGTCGTGTCCTACTCGGTGGCGGCGAATTCGGCCGCGGCATCGAGAAGCGGGACGCTGACGATCGGCGGACAGACGTTGACGGTGACGCAAGGGGCGAGCGGGGGGACGGCCGCGCAGATTTCGCTCGCGGTGATGACGCGTAATAAGCCGGCGACGTGCGATGCCGGGAGCCCGGCGGTCGCGGAGACCCGCTTTTTCACCAGTGACGCGCAGGCGCTCTTGTGGTTTTACGCGATCGGGACCCAGACGGGAGACGTGGCATCGACGGAGTATTACACGCCGGCGGGACAGTTGTACGCGGCGGCGAGCGGCGCCTGGGATCCCGTGGCGGAGGGGGGCAGCATCTGTTTCACGGACTCCTCGCTCAAAATTGCGGGCAATCAGCCGGCGAACCTGCCAGGCGCCTGGATGGTGAAGATCAAAATCGACGGGCAGGTATTGGCGGCGGTGGCGTTCACGGTAAGCGCTGATGGAGGCTCGGGGACGCGGCCGGCGATCCGTGCCGGAGGAGTAGCGAGCGCGAGCGGCTTCGGGGGCATGTATCCGATCACGGCGGGAACGTGGATCGAAATTTTCGGATCGAACCTTGCGGCAACCAGCCGGAGTTGGACGGATCGCGATTTCGATGGAGCCAAGGCTCCGACATCGCTCGACGGCGTGACGGTTCAGGTAAATTCGAAAGCGGCGTTTATCGGCTATGTCAGCCCTACGCAGCTCAACGTGCTGGCGCCTTCGGACATTGGCACGGGCACAATGCAGATTGTGGTCGCCAACGCGAACGGGGCAAGCGACTCGTTTGCGGTGACGGCGAACGCACTACAGCCGGGACTGCTGGCACCGCCAGGGTTGCAGGCGAACGGCTGGCAATACGCAGCCGCGGCACTGCCGGACGGGCAGTACGCGCTTCCGGCGGGGCTGATTCCCGGAGTGGCTTCCAGGGCCGCCAAGCCCGGGGAAGTGCTGACGATCTACGGCATCGGTTTCGGGCCGGTGATTCCGGGCATGCCAGCGGGAACTGTGGCCGGTTCCGCAAGCAGCCTGGCTGCGGAGGTACAGATGGTGTTGGGAGGTGCGCCCGTGTCGCTTCTCTATGCGGGGATGGGACCGGGCATGGTGGGCCTTTACCAGTTCAACCTGGTGGTGCCGAATGTGGCGGATAGCGACGCGGTGCCGCTGACCTTTTCGCAGGCCGGTAACTCGGGACCGAAGACGATCTACGTTGCGGTGCATAAGTAACGCCAGGCAGCCTGCAAACGTTAACCCCACGATCTGGTGGGGCGTGTAACAGCAATGTTACAATAGCTCTAAATGAAAGGTCTGATCGGACTACTTGTGGGATTTGTGCTGGGCGCGATGTGCCGCTGGCTCGATATCCCGGTGCCGAGTCCCCCCAAGCTTTTGGGCGCACTTCTCGTGGTTGCCACCACCATCGGATATATGACTGCGGACCGCTTCCTGACGAAGCGCGTAGCGGAGCCTAACGGGATCATCAGCACGGCGAGGTAGACGGCCGCGCGACTGCTGTTACGGTTTGAGGGTGATGCGCCTACGCAGTAAATCGAGCGCCATCTGAGTAACAAAGGTGCGAACGCGCTGGCGGTCGCCGAGGAACTGGCGGTGAATGACCAGCGTCCCCGCGGCGTCGGCGATGGCGGTGTACATGGTGCCGACCGGAACTTTTTCGTCTGCGGAACTCGGCCCGGCGGCGCCCGTGATGGCGAGCGCGTAGGTTGAGCCGGTACGGCGGCGCGCACCGATCGCCATGGCTTCCGCGGTCTGCTTGCTGACCGCGCCATGTTCGAGGAGGATGTCGGGACTGACTCCGAGGAGCTCCACTTTCATCTCATTCGTGTAAGTGATAAAGCCGCCGGTAACGTACTCCGAACTTCCGGGGACCGAGGTCAGGCGTTCGCCCAACATGCCGCCGGTAGCGCTTTCGGCCACGCAAACCGTGGCGTGGAGCTTGCGCAGGAGGTCGCCGACCACGACCTGAAGCGGGTCGCCGTTGCGCGAATAGATGCGGTCGCCGAGCAAGAGCTCGATGGGTCCGGCTACTTCGGCCAAGCAGGGCATCGCCTTCGGCATCGGTGGTGCAGCGCGCTCGCAGATGGATCTGAATATCGCCGGCGGCAGCCAGAATCGTGGTTGCCGGATTCTCGTACTTCTTATAGACAGGCGCGATCAACTGATCGAGATCGCTCTCCCCCATACCGGCGACGCGCAGGAACATGGTGCGGATCACCTGTTTGGGCACCACACGCGCCAGACGCGGGAGGCACTGACGTTCGAACATGGCCTTGAGCTCATGCGGCGGGCCGGGGAGGAGCATGGCGAACGCGCCCGATTCCTCCAGCCACTGGCCGGGGGCGGTGCCGCGATCATTGGGCAGGATATCGGCACCTTCGATGACGAATGCCTGGCGCTTGTTGACCTCCGCCATGTGCCGCTTGGCGGCGGCGAAGCGCTGTTCGAGCCAGGAGAGAACCTCGGAGTTCAGGCTCAGTTTGCGATCGAGCGCGCTGGCGACGGCTTCGCGGGTGACATCATCCTCGGTGGGGCCAAGGCCGCCGGTGATGATGACGATACCGGAGCGTGCGACGGATTGACGGACCTGGTCCGCGAGACGGTTGCGATCATCGCCGATGACACACTTGGTGACCACTTCAACGCCGAGCTTGTTCAATTCAGCGGTGAGGTAGAGGGAGTTGGTATCGACGCGCTCGGGCGTCAGCATCTCACTGCCAATGGCGATAATTTCCGCGTCCATTAGAACAGCGGCCGCCCTTTGATCCCCACGTCGGCGCGGTAGATGGCGTTGGTCGTGGTGACGACCATGGAGCGCGAGGGCGTAAAGGCGAGGCCGACGATGCCGGGACCGGAGAGGAAGAGGTCGGCGCGCTTATCGGGATAGATGCGAACCACTCCCTTGCGTCCGGAGATGGAGGCGGCGACATAGAGGCGGCCTTCTTCGTCAAAGGCCATTCCCTGGGGACGGCCGAGGCCGCGATAGAAGACTTCGACCTCGCCTTCGTGGCCGATGCGGTACACGGTGTCGAAGCTCGACGTGGTGGGGCCGGTGACGTACAGGTAACCATCCGGTCCGAAGGTGAGGTGGTAGGCGGAGATGGAAGGTTCCAGGGTGGCGAAGACGAAAATCTGGCGGGTGGGGCTGATCTTGAAAATGGTGCCGCTGCGGTCGCCCACGTAGAGATTCTGTTCGCCATCGAAGGCAATTCCGGTAGCGACGCCCATGCCTTCCACGAAGACGCTCATGTTGCCATTGGGCGTGACCTGATAGACGAAGCCATCGTAGCGGCTGGAAATGTACAGCATGCCCTGGCTATCGAAGGCCATGGCGGTGGCATTCATGAGCTCGTTGATGAACGGCTTCATGGTGAAGTTCAGATCGATTTTGTAAACCGCGACCGGGACCTTCTGGCCGCGCGATCCGCTGAACGTGCTGTAGATGTTGCCGAAGGAATCGACGGCGGGATTGGAAACGGGGTGAAGATTATCGGCGAGCATGACGCCGATATCGCAGGCCCAGGATTCGCTGGCTTGCGCGCCGCTGGCGATGACGAGTTCGCCGGCTGTAGCGCCTTCGGGAACGCGCGCGATGACAAAGGAATCGGAGCCGATGATCACCGGGGCGCCGATTTCCCCGATGGTGACCTTGGGCCGGTCCAACTTGGCAAATCCCTTCCCTCTGATTTGCAACTCGCCGCCCGCGATGGCGGCTGTGGGAGTGACCTGGGAGATGCTGGGCTTGGGGTCAGATGATTTCCGGAGAGGCATAATACTAGTAAAGATTGAAGCATCCCGCTGCGAATAACACAAGTGCTGCATAGCCGCCGGCCATCACGTCGTCCATATTGATGCCGAGGCCGCCGGGGAGCGATTCCAACTGGCGCACGGGCGGAGGTTTCCAGATATCGAAGAGGCGGAAGAGCGCCAGCGCGGCGAGGTAGCCGGCCCAGTGGAAGCGGCGAAGGCCGGCGAGAGCGATCCATTGGCCGAGCACTTCGTCCACGACAACGATCTGCGGATCTTTGAGCTTCTTCACTTTCGCGGTGACGTCGGCGGCCCAGGTAGCGGGAACGAAGGCGACGAGGGCGAGGACCAGGAAGTGCCACCAGTCGAACCCGGCATACTCATGAAGCAGAATTCCGATGAGGAGGGCGGCGACGGAACCCACGGTGCCCGGGGCGAACGGCGAGAGGCCGCAGCCGAACCAGGTGGCGATCAGAATCGCCAGTTTGTTTTGCCACGAGATATCAGAGCTGGGGGGCGACCCCGAACTCGGCTCAATCATCCTCATCCTCGCCGGGCTTGATGAGATTGGGATCGGCGGGAGTCGGGATCACGTATTTTTCCGTCGCCCAGTTGCCCAGGTCGATGATGCGGCAGCGTTCGCTGCAGAAGGGGAATTCCGGGTCGCCCGGAGCGACCTCGACTTGCTTACAGATCGGACACTTCACGGTCATACGGCGACTAAGGATGCGATGTTGATGAGTCCGGGACCTGCCGGGAGGTGGGGCGCCGGTTCGGTGGGCGCGAGGAGCGTTCCCAGCACGTCGTAATCGTGGGCTTCGGTAATGCGCAGGCGGCGAATTTCCCCGGCGCGCGGTTCCGAGCCCTCGAAATCGTTGATCAGGGTGACGCCATCGATCTCGGGCGCCTGGGTGGACATGCGCGCCTCCCACAGGAGATCGGTTTCGGCCGAAATTCCGCTTACCAGCACGGGGACTTCACTGCCGACGAGCGCGCGGTTGCGGGCACGGGCGATTTTGCGCTGGATGGCCATCAGGCGGCGCTTGCGGTTCTGAATCGTGCGGCCGTCCACTTTGCCATCGAGCGCGAAACTGGCGCTGGTGTCTTCGTCGGAATAGGTGAAGACGCCGAGGTTATCGAATTTTGCCGCCTCCACGAACTGGCAGAGCTCGTCGAAATCGGCCGCGGTCTCGCCGGGGAAGCCGACGATGAAGCTGGTGCGGATGGCGACGCCGGGAATGGTACGGCGAATGCGCTCGATCAATTTGAGGAAGATATCGCCCGAGGCCCCGCGCTTCATGCGCTTGAGAACGTTGGCGCTGGCATGCTGCAACGGCATGTCGATGTACTTGGCGAGCGCGGCGTGTTCGGCCAGCGTATCGAGCAATCTCTGGGTAACCTTATTCGGATAGGCGTAGAGGAAGCGGATCCACTTCTCTTGGGGCGTCTCGATTTGGGCGAGGCGGGCGAGCAGGTCGGCCAGGCCGTCCTTCATGCCGAAGTCTTCGCCGTAGCAGGTGGTGTCCTGCCCGATGAGGTTGATCTCGCGAATTCCCTGTTGGAAAAGACGGGTGGCCTCAGAGACTACGGATTCGAAGCGGCGGCTGCGAAAAGCGCCGCGATACTGCGGAATCACACAGAAGGTACACGGGTGATCGCAGCCTTCGGCGATTTTCATGTACGCGAAGTGGCGCGGAGTGGCCAGCACGCGGGGAGTGAGATCGTGATAGAGATACGGCTCCAGCGGGTTGGCGGCGGGCTCCATGCCCTCACAGATATCGACGATGCTATCCAGTTCGTTGGTGCCGATCAGCGCGTCGACTTCGGGCATCTCTGTGCGGATATCGCCGCGATAGCGTTCCACCAGGCATCCGGCGACAATCAGCTTCTTGGCGCGGCCGATTTTCTTGTACTCGGCCATCTCAAGGATGGTGTCAACGGACTCTTTTTTGGCGGGGTCGATGAAGCTGCAGGTGTTGACGACCAGGACGTCGGCCTGATCGGGATGGGATGTCAGCTCGTGGCCTTTGGCGACGAGTTGACCCATCATGACTTCACTATCGACGAGGTTTTTGGGACAGCCCAGACTGATGAAACCGACTTTCAAGCGTGTGTACCAGACCTAAAGGGAAGGATCTCTATTCAGGATAGCATTTGCGCCCGGCGGCGCGCTCGAAAGCGGCCCGGAGCAGGGCTAGTGGAGGCGCCCCATCTTATCGAGGGGCCAATAGACGAAGACGGCCTTGCCATAGATTGCTTCGCGTTTGACAAAGCCCCACGTCCGGCTGTCGCTGGACGAGCTGCGGTGGTCGCCGAGCACGAAGTAGTCGCCCGGCGGCACGCGATGCTCTTCCCAGGAGACACGGTCGCGATAATCCTCGGGTACGTAGCCTTCGGAGAGCGGCTGCTCGTTGACATAGACCTGACCGGCATCAATTCGGACGGTGTCACCGGGCACCGCGATCACGCGCTTGATGTACGATTTCGACGGATCGAGCGGGAACCAGAAGACCACCATATCGCCGCGCTCAATGCTGCCGAGGCCGAAGTGATAGGTAAATTTGTTGATGAAGATGCGTTCCTGATCGGTCAGGGTCGGCATCATGCTGGTGCCTTCCACTTTGACCGGCTGGTAGATGAAGACGATCAGAATGACCGCAATCAGCACGGAAAAGGCGAGATCGCGGACCCAGGAGAGCGCATTCCAGACGCTGGGAGGAACCAGTCGCCCGGGCCCCGGAGGCAGACCATCGACTGGGGCGGAAATTGGCTGATCGTTCTCTTGCATCCCGCTTCTACGTAAATTATAGACGCTCCCTGTGCGCCTTTGGTTGCCACCCTACTTCAGGAGCGTGGTGAGAACCGTAAAGGGCACGGCCCCCTCTTTGAGCGCGCGGTCGTTAAAATCCGGCAGGCTGAAGGCGGAGCCCTTGGCCTGGCGGAACTCGTCGCGCACCTTCAGCCAGCCGCGCCAGCCCAGGAAATACATGGGCAGTTGGGTGGAACTCAGTTTGGCGCGCTGGAGTTTGGCGGTGGCCTCCTCGGCCTCCTGGAAGGTCTGCTTCTCCATCAGGTCGAGCGCCTCCTGGTCGGTCATATTCAACATTTGCAGGCGAACATCGAGAATCGCGTTGGCGATGACCCGCAGTTCTTCCTTGGCGAAAGTCAGCGCCATTTCCGGCGAGTGATTGAGGAAGCCTTCGTCGAGCATCATCTGGGTCGCATACTGGCCCCAACCCTCGACGTAGGGACCATTGCCGAAGACGGAGCGCAGCAGGCGGCGGCCGCGCGGCTGCACATCATTGGCGAATTCCATCTGCACGTAGTGGCCGGGCATGGCTTCGTGGATGGTGAGCAGTTTCAACTTGTAGAAATTGTATTCGCGCAGCTTCGATTCCACCCTTTCCTTCGGCCAGGAAGGCGAGATCGGGGTGATCCAATAGAAGGCGCCCAACTCGGGCTGGAGGGCGGGGGCCGAATTGAAGCCGCCGACGGCGTAAATCCCGCGCATGAACTCCGGCGTCGGAATCACTTGCAGATTGGATCTGGAGGGCAGGGTGAGCAGATGCTTCTGCTGCACAAACGCGCGGGCCTCTTCCAGGTCTTTGCGGGCATCATCCATATAGCGATCGCGGACGGAGTGGTTTTCGGCGATCTTGCCCAAGACTTCGCCGATTACGGCGTTTTCGCGGGCGGCTCCCGAAAGGTCGGCATGGTCATTGTGGGCGGGAAACATTTCCCGATGCAGCGGGAGTGCGATTTGGAGCATACGGGCGCGCACGATGGGCAACTGGAGTTCGGCTTCGTGGAGGGTATTGTCGGCTTCGACGCCGGCTTCCATCGAGTAGCGGAATTTCTTGGCGTAAAGCGTGCTTCCCAGGCGCCAACTGAAATCGGCGCGGCCGCTCATATTGGTCTTGAGGAACTTATCGAACTTGTTCATGGCCTCAAGGGCCGGACCGGCCGCTTGCGAATACGCGCCGGACTGGTCGGCCGGTATGCCGGCGCGGATTTCCTTATCGACGAGATTGATGTTGCCCTGATTTTCCTCGATGGCGACTTGAGTCCACTCGGGAGGCGCGGAGGCGAGATTGCTAGCAGCCTGATCCAGGAAAAGCGGTACCTTTTGCAGCCGGGCGATAATATGGCGCACCCGATCCGGCTTGGGCGCGTACTCCAGCACGAAGGGGGTAAAGAGCGCGTTGCCCAGGGTTTCCGCGTAGGATTGAGGGCTGTGCTGCCAGCTGTGAATCTCTGCCAGGTCGAGCAGATTCAGCGCGATCTGGTCCTGCATGATGGCGAGGTCCGCCCGGTCCTCGGGCGTTAGTTGATCCTGCTTCAGCTCCGCCAGACGGTCGCGGAACTTCTCGTAGAAGCGGGTGGCCCTGGCGATATTCTCCGGACTGTTGTCATCCAGCATCTCGTCGAGCTTCTGGCCCTTGTATTCATGCAGGCCGGAGGCAGTGGCGGACGAGGGAACAAAGGCGAGGGAGCCGAGAACAAACTCCTCGGAAAGGCCGGCAAGTTTCTCGGAGGCGTTTTTTCCGCAGCCTGAAAAGAGGACAGCGGCCAGAAGGATCGCAAGCAGTTTCGCCATTGCTTGCAATTGTACATCCCTGCAGCCGGGGCAGAGGGTAGCGGAATTCGACGCCGGCGAGCGGGTTTAGCCGACGGTGATGCGAGGGTTATGCGGACGGGTGGGAGCGGGCACCGAAACGGGCTCGTTGCGATGATTGCGCTGGAGTTGCTGCAATTCGCGCAGGAGTTGGGCCTGGCGGGCGGTGGCGTGGTGGACGATCATCCGTTCGCCGAGCAGGCACGTCCAAAGGAGGGCGACAGAAAGCGCAATCGCCGCTAGTCCCTGTCCTGTGATTTTCGCGATTGGCATTGGCCGATCCTCCGGCGTGAATTAAAGCAATCTCTCTACCAATGTGTTCGCGCTTTGTTTTCAGAGACTTTCTGTGTGCGAGGTGTGATTCCAGGGAACAGGATGGTTTGCGCGGCACTTCGCCGCCACCCGCCGGGGTGGCAATTAGTGACACCCCAGGCAACGAAAGTTGCGCCCGTGGCAGACCGTACAACTCGCTTTGTCCAGGTTTATCTTGCCGGAAGCGTGGGAACTCATGTAGCCCGGCGCGTGATCCGGCGGTTTCAACTGGGCATCCTTGGCGTGGCACTTCTCGCAGCTAAACGGGTTATCGATCTGGCTATGGCAGACCAGGCAATCGGCCATTTGGGGCATGGCGGCGGGCGTGACCTGGCCGGACTCCTCCAAACCGCGGTGGCAGGCCTGGCAGGCATTTTGGGAATTCAGGTGGGTCCGGATATCGCCAACCGGTTGCAGATAGGTCTTTTTATCGATCGCCGCGGCGAGGATCGGGGCCACATTTCCCATCTTCAAGTGCAGGGCATGATTGAAGAAGGCGACACGGGATGGAGGAGGCGCGGGAATCTGAACGTCCTGGTGGCAGTTCTGGCAGGCCTTCTTTTCAGGGAGGAGATTGTCAGACGCTTTGGTGCTGGCGGCGGCGGCAGTATGGCATCCGGCGCATTCCAGTTTGAGGCCCAGATGGAGCTTGTGGGAAAAGGGCGCCGCGTATACGGTGCCCAGAATCCCACAGAAAAACTACGAGGCGCTTCACCCCTTGTAGCTCAAATGCCAGATGCGATTATTGCCGTCTTCGGAAATCAGCAGGCTGCCATCGGGGAGTTGCAGCAGGCCTACAGGGCGGCCCCAGACGTCGCGCGAATCGGGGCCCATCATCCAGCCGGTGAGAATCTCTTTCATCGGGCCGGAGGGTTTGCCGTCTTTAAACGGGATGAAGGCGATGGACTGGCCGACGCGTTTGGAGCGGTTCCAGGAGCCGTGGAAGGCCAGGAACGCGCCGCCCTGATACTCCGGTGGGGAACTGCTTGCCGGTATAGAAGAGGAAGTCCAGCACCGCAACATGGGAGCCCAGCAAGATGTCGCCCGGTATGGTTTTGGCGACCAGATCGGGACGCTGCCCCTTATTGCGCGGGTCCTCATGGGGCCCGGCGTAGGCGTAAGGCCAGCCGTAGAAGCCGCCTTTTTGAATGTGGGTGAAGTAGTCGGGCACCAGGTCGTCGCCCAGTTCGTCGCGTTCCTGAACGGCCGCCCAAAGCACGTCGGTGCCGGGGTACCAGCGCAGGCCAATCGGGTTGCGCGTACCGGAGGCGTAGGTTTCGTGACCGCTGCCATCGGGGTTATAGCAGTTGATCGCGGCGCGCCTTGGATCTTCGCCCGGGGACACGTTGGATTCCGAGCCGGTACCGACGCAGAAGCGTTTGCCATCGCGGGTAAATAGCAGGCTGCGGGTCCAGTGGCCTTTGCCGAGACCGGCCAGGGATACGACTTCTTCGCCGGCGCCGGCAGTCATCGCCTTGGCATCATACTTGTAGCGTTTGATGGATTCCGGCTCGCCGACATAGAGCCAGCCATCGTGAAGCGCGAGTCCATAGGGGCGGTTCAGGTGCTCGATGATGGCCTTGCGATCCTTGCCCTGCAACACGTAGATCGCACCGTTGGGGCCGTTGCCGCCGCTATCGGCAAGCAGGATCTCATTGCCTGGCCCGAGCAGCATGAAGCGGGGCTGGTTGAAGCCTTCCTGCCAGATTTCAATTTGAAAGCCAGGCGGGACACTGAGCTTGGCGCCATCGGGCTGGGGAACGACCCGGGGACGGTTGTTGGAGGAGGGGGTGGCAAATGGCGCCGGCAGAGTCTTCTGTTGCGCATAAAAGAGGGCGCTGGCGCCAATCAGGCCAGCGATTCCCAGCAGTACTCCTCTGCGATGCATGCCCCTATCATGCCACGGGTCTCGAGAAAACTGCCCCCCTCAAAAGAAACGCCGGGGCGATGAAACCCCGGCGAGGAATAGAAGAAGGAAACGGACCGAACAGTTTATCTGGCGGCCATGAGCGCACGCAGCCGGCGAGCCCGTTCCGGGGCGCGCAGCTGGCGGAGCGCTTTGGCTTCGATTTGACGAATTCGTTCGCGCGTGACGTCGAACTCCTGGCCGATTTCTTCCAGGGTGTGCTCGCGTTCACAGCCAATGCCGAAGCGCATGCGGATGACCTTCTCCTCTTTCGGGGAGAGCGTCTTCAGAATGCCGGCGGTTTCATCGCGGACGTTGGATTCGATGACGGCATCCACAGGAGACCCGACCCAGCGATCTTCGATCAGATCGCCAAGAGCGGATTCCCCATCGCGGCCGACCGGGGTTTCCAACGATACCGGATCGCGGGAGATGGTCTTGAGTTTCTGAACCTTCTCCACGGGAATGTCCATGCGACGCCCAATTTCGTCATTGGTAGGAGTTCGACCCAACTCCTTCTCCAATTCGCGCGTCGCCCGCAGGAATTTGTTCATACTCTCGTTCATATGAACAGGGATGCGGATGGTGCGGGATTGATCCGCGATGGCACGGGTGATCGCCTGGCGGATCCACCAAGTGGCGTAAGTAGAGAACTTATAACCGCGGCGGTATTCGAACTTATCGGCTGCTCGCATGAGGCCGATATTGCCCTCCTGGATCAGGTCCAGAAGGTGAAGTCCGCGGTTCACGTATTTCTTGGCGACGGAGACGACCAGGCGGAGGTTGGCCTCGACCAGGTCCTTCTTGGCGCGTTCGGCTTCGGCTTCGCCGTGACGGATGACCGTCAGACTATGCTTCAGCTCGGGCAGGGTGGCGCCGGCGGCGATTTCGCGCTTTTTGATTTCGCGCTTCAGTTCGCGCAGGCGAAGTTGCTGGGTGGGATTGCTCCGGCACCTCTAAGCGCTTGATTTCACTGTCGAGATGGCTGATCTCATCCACCGCGCGTTCAATTTCGCGGGCGAATTCCTTCCACTTAATGAGGCGGAAGGGAGCGCGCCGGATGGCGAGCGAGGTTTCCACCTTGGCGCGATTGAGTTTGCCGTAGAGACGCTTGCGCGGCTTTTTGCTGGCTACGGGCGTGGCCTCGACTTTATCCTCGAGCTGTTGCAGTTTCTTGTGCAACACCACGATATCCGCGAAGTGCTTGGCGGCTTCGTTGCGTACTTTCACATCGGCCGGGGAACCTTCTTCGACATCCCCGAGATCGACGACACTTTCAATTTCGATGTTGGCTCGTTTGAGCTGATCGGCCACATCCACGACTACTCGCTGCACGAGAGCCGAACGGCTGATGGCCTTTTGCATGCGCAATTTTCCGCGTTCCATGCGGCGCGCGAGATCGACTTCTCCCTCGCGAGTCAGCAGCGGAACGGCGCCCATTTCCCGCAGGTAAACGCGCACGGGATCGTCCGTGTAGATGGACTCCTCCACGGGCGCCGGGTGTAAAAAGTCGGCTTCATGTGCAGCCTCAGGATCGAAGAATTTTGGGTCATCTTCGAAACTAAGGCCGAGGGCTTCCGGGTTTTCCGCTAAAAACTGATCTTCGAATTGGTCCACTGTAAGACTCACCTCCCCCACAGGCACGCGACGGACGACAATCGGATGTCAGGGAATGGGGTTACTTGCTGAAAAGAAATTTGGCTTCCGTCTGCTGATACGGCCCGAAGTGGTAGGAAAATTAGGCACAATTCGGGATTTCGAGTTTCGACTGATGATAGCACCATTCACCAGCAAAGTTAAGCCTATTTTTAAAGATGTCTTATATACGATAAGGTTACAGAGAATATCAAAAGATTAGGCGAAGTGCGGTAGTCGCCAGTACATAGCAGGGATTCCCCGGAGTTACCTCAGGGCATCTTTTGGCGCATGAGGTGTTTTAACTCGTTGAAAAACGCCTCCTCATCCTGAAAATCCCGGTACACGGACGCGAATCGGACATAGGCGATTTTGTCGAGCTCGCGGAGGTTCTCCATGAGATATTCTCCTATATCTATAGTAGAGATCTCCCGGTCAGGTGAATCGCTGACTTTGTATTCCACCCGGTTGACCAACTCGGAAAGCTTCGCCATGCTCACGGGGCGTTTTTCGCAGGCCTTGAGCAAGCCGCCCAAGACCTTCTGGCGGTCGAACTTCTCCCTGCGGCCATCCTTTTTAACGACCATGTACGGAACTTCGTCGATGCGTTCGTAGGTGGTATAGCGCCGGGTACATTCCAGGCATTCGCGGCGGCGGCGAATGGCATCGCCCTCTTTGCTTTCACGGGAGTCTACTACTTTGTCGTGCAAATGGTTGCAAAATGGACACTTCATGGCGTTTCCTCTTGTCCGATACGGCGCAGGCTATGCCAATCCAGCCCCTCTTTGAGGGCGATGATGAGGCCGACCGGGACAATTGCTACAAACGTAAGAGCCCACAGAAACAAGGCAAATGCAGAGGCGAGCTCCAGACGGACACCGAAAAGCTCAGTCAATACGAGCACGGCCACCACCTGCAAGCCGCCGCCGACGCCGGGAATCTGGACCACCGCCCCGAAAGATACGAAGCCCATTAGAATCAACAAATCCACTAGACTGAGGTGGATCACTGAGGAGAAGGATTGGGCCAGGCACCAGTAGCAAAAGCAGATCAGCACCCATTCCGCCACCGAGTAGAGCAGAACCAGCAGCATCGCTGAATCGCTGCGCATCGATTCAACGCCCTGAAAGAGGGCGTTGATCAGCTTCTCAAAGTGGGCGACGCGTTTTTCGGGGAGCCGGTGGAGCATCGCGATCAGCCGCAAGCGCAAGGGCTCGGCAAAATGGCGCAGGGACAGCAGGATCACGAGAATCACGCCACCGAGCACGCCCCCCAGTTTGCCGCCGGCCGCCAGCATCCAGGTGAGTTTTTCTCCAACGTGCATGCCGGAGCTCTGTACCTTACTGAGAGCAAAGGCGAATAGCAGCAAGGCCATGAGCAAATCGAAGATCCGCTCGAGCACCCAGGCGGCGAATTGCGAGGTGACCGGCAGTTGTTCCTTGCGCGCGATCAGGTAGGGGCGGACGAACTCGCCGGGCCGTCCGAACAGCGTAATCGCGGTGAAGCCTACGATGGTCGCCGAGAGCAGGTTGCGCAGCGAGGGGTGGGGCCGCAAGGGGCGCAGGAAGACCGCCCAGCGGAGGGCACGGCCGTAGTATGTGCCGAAGATCGGAATCAGGGACACCGCGACCCACGACCACTGCACCTGCTCGAAAGTGCGGGCGGCCAGCTGCCAGTCGAAGCGGCGAGTCGAGACTTGCGCCGTCAGGAACCAGACCAGGAGGGCGACAATGACAATCGCGAGGACGATCCATTTCCAGACGTTCGGCTTTTGGCGCTGAATGGCTTTCCTCCTCGTCGTTGGTGGTGGTTGGGGAAGGGCGGACCACTACCATGGGCTAGCATACCGGAAAAATTGAACCTATCATGGAAAAGCCTCGTTTCTTGTTATGGAAGACGAGAGCCATGGCAACCGCGACGCTAGCTTGGGAACATTTTGGAGGCCAGACCTCCGGCGGCGAGGCTGCAAGCCCGGCGCTAAGTGTTTCCGGAGGCCGCAATCTGATCGAAAGTCTGGACCAAAGCCTCGTTTCGCGATGTCTCGGTGGCGATGAAGCCGCCTGGGAGGAGCTTGTCCGGCAGCACACACGCCAGGTGTACGGGCTCTGCTTCCGTTTTACGAACAGCGCGCAGGAAGCGCAGGATTTGACGCAGGAAGTATTTCTGCGTGTTTTCAAGACGATCAAGACCTTTCGCAGCGCGGAAGGCAGTTTCGGTACCTGGTTGGCGCGGGTCACGCGTAACCTTTTGATCGATCACTATCGCCGAACTCGTCAGCAGCGCGTTACGGATTCAATCGAAGACCAGCTACCGGTACTGGAGCAAGCGGGTTCCGCCGGCACCTGCCGCCCCGACCAGGCCCTGGCGGGCCGGGAGGCCAGCGAAATCCTGCAGGCGACGCTGCAGAAGCTCTCCCCGGATTTGCGGGAGGCAGTGATTCTGCGAGATCTGCAGGAGATGGAATATCGGGAGATCGCCGACGTGCTGGAGATTCCCGAAGGCACGGTGAAGTCGAGAATTAACCGCGGACGGGCCGAGCTGGCCCGCCTGCTGCGAAAGCAGAAGTTGGCGTTATGAATTGCGCAGAGCTCGAAATCCTGATCTGCGATTACGTGGATGGCACGCTTACCGCTTCCGACAAGGCGGTGGTGGAGAGCCATTTGCACGAGTGTCCAGCCTGCGCGGAACTGGCGCGGGACTCGGCCGAAGCAGTTGCGTTCATGGATCGGGCAGCCGATGTGGAGCCGCCCCCCGAATTGATCACGCGCATTTTGTTTCATGCTCCGCGGGTGGCGGGGAAGGCTATCAAAACGGAACGCGGCTGGCTGGGACGGTTCCTGGCCCCGGTGTTGCAGCCCCGGTTTGTGATGAGCGCGGCGATGACGGTGCTCTCGTTTTCGATGTTGACGCGCTTTGTCCCGGTACGGCAGCTGAAGGCCTCCGATTTGAGGCCGAGCGAAGTCTGGGCGTCCCTGGACGACCGTTCGCATCGTGCCTGGGCGCGCACGGTGAAATATTACGAGAACTTAAAAGTGGTGTACCAGATCCAAACTCTGCTGCGCGACTGGCAGCAGCAGTCGGAAGACAATAAGCCGGCCGAGCCTGCACAACCGAAACCGGACGACCGGAAGTTGCCGGTCAAAGCAAGAACTCCGGATGGAAGGCCCAATCCAATTCCATCCGGAGGATCGCAGTAGCGATCACGATAGAGGGACAAAATGAATTGCCAGAATCATCCAGATGTGCCGGCCGTCGCGTATTGCCGGAGTTGCGGTAAGCCGGTTTGCGAACAGTGCCGCCTCGAAGCGTTTGGGACTGTGTATTGCGCCGAGCACGCGCCGGCGCCCGCGGCAGACCACGCGGGCTTTACCAGCGCGCCGCCCCCGCCCCCCTACACTCCCCCGGCATCGGCCTATGTGCCTCCCGTGGGAGTTCCGCCGGCATCGGGTTATGCCTATGCGGACGTCTCGCCGGGCCTGGCGTTGTTCCTCGGCATGATTCCCGGCGTGGGCGCGATTTATAACGGTCAGTACGCCAAGGGCATGGTGCATGCGATCGTCTGGGGCGTGCTGATGAGCATCGCCGATTCGCGCGCCGCTCACGGGATGGAGCCGGTCTTCGTCATGAGCGTGGTGGCGTGGATGGCTTATATGGCTTTCGAGGCGTACCACACCGCTCGCAAACGCCGCATGGGGGAACCGGTTGACGAATATTCGAGCCTGGTGAACCTGAGCGGGCGTAGCGATCAGATTCCGGTTGCGGCCGTGGCCTTGATCGTTCTCGGCATCCTGCTGCTGCTGCATACGCTGGACCTGTTGGATTTCGAAAGAGTGGCGAGGTTCTGGCCGGTATTGTTGATCGCCGCGGGCGTCTACCTGCTGTATGGACGCTTCTCGCGTCCTGAGTTGGGCGGTACCGAGGAGGCCCGAAAGTGAAGAACCGGGACCGCGAGCCTTCGCTGGTCCGCGCCATTCGCGGGCCCATCACGCTGATCACCCTGGGTGTGCTGTTCGCCCTGAATAACTTCACGCCATATAGTTTCGACAAGACCTGGCCGGTGCTGCTGATCGTATTCGGGTTGTTGAGTTTGTTGAAGCGCGGCATGGAACCCGCACCCCCGCCGCCGCCACCGCCACCGATGTTTCCGCCGCCGCAATATTCGTATCCGGCGCAGGGCAGCTATGTGCAGAGCACGTACGCGCAGCCGGCGCCCGCCAAGGGCGGTTTCGGCGGCAGCGCGCCGCGGCCGCCCGAGGGGCAGAATCCGCAAGGGCCGGTCCCGGGCGCGATAACACCGGGGCGATAACACCGGGGACGGTAACACCAGGACCTGTAACACCGGGAGACTCCGTATGAAACGTTCGATCTCAGGACCGGTTTTGTTACTCGCGATCGGAGGGCTGTTCCTCTGGAGGAATCTCCATCCCGAGGCTCCGGTTTTCGAAATGCTTGCCCAGTACTGGCCCTTCGTACTGATCGCCTGGGGCCTGCTGCGGCTGATCGAAGCGCTGGTCTGGCGCGAGGACGGAGTGCGCGGCAGCTTTTCAGGCGGCGAAGTGGTGCTGATCATCCTGATCTGCGTCGCGGGCAGCGGCATCTGGACGGCGCGCGAGCACGGCGTGCGATTTATGAACGGCGGGCTGGATTTTTGGGGCCAGCAATATGACTTCCCTGTCTCCGCCACCGCGACCGGGAGCGGGATGAGGCGCATCGTCATCGAGAGCCCGCACGGCAGCGTTAAGGTCACCGGCGGCGATTCGAAGGACGTCAGCGTGATGGGACACAAGCAGATTCGCGCCTACAACCGGGAGGACGCGGACCGTACCAACGGCAACACGCAGTTGGAGATCGTGCCGCAGGGCGACCGCCTGGTGGTGCGCACCAATGAAGATCACGTACCGAATAATCAGCGCATGTCGTGCGACCTGGAAATCACAGTGCCGCGCGGAATGGCGGTGGAATCGCGCAATGCCTCCGGCGATCACCAGGTGATCGACGTGGAAGGCGACGTGGAAATCACCAGCAGCCGCGGGGATGTGCGGCTTTCGCGGATCGGCGGCAATGTTCGAATGGATATCAGCCGCAGCGATCTGATCCGCGCCATGGACATCAAAGGGCGCATCGACCTGCAAGGCCGCGGCTCAGACGTGGAACTGGAGAATATCACCGGGCAGGTGACCATCAACGGCGCTTACAGCGGCACGCTGGATTTCAAGAATCTGGCCAAACCGCTACAGTTCCAGGGTACGCGCGGGACCGAGTTGAGCGCGCAGGCAGTGCCGGGGCGCATCAGTATGGACCTGGGCGAATTCAGCGCCAAGGATGTGACCGGGCCGATTCGCCTGGTGACTCGCGCCCGGGACATCAAGCTGGAGCAGTTCACGCAATCCGTGGAACTGGAAACGGAGCGCGGCGATATCGAAATCACGCCCGGCAAACTTCCGCTGGCGGCGATTGAAGCGCGTTCCGGCGCCGGCAAGATCGAACTGCTGCTGCCTGAGAAAGCGTCATTCCAATTGGACGCGACGGCGCAGCGCGGCGACGCGGTAAACGATTACGGCCCGCCGATTCAAAAGGAAGTGGACGGCCGCGCCGCCACCCTGAGAGGCAAATCGGGCGACGGACCCACGATCAAGCTGACTGCCAATCGCGGCTGGATCTCGGTTCGCAAGGAAGGAACGGTTCCGAGCGAAGCGCTGCCCGACGCTCCGAACGAGCCGCGGGCTCCCAAGGCCCCAAAGGCGCCCAAGGACTTGAGGGATAGCGAAGTCAAAATGTAATTCGGCTGCCGCTTCCGGCGATGATCTACAGGGCCAGCCGTCGCGCCCGCGGGCGGTCGACGCGCAGCTTGAGCCGCTCCTCGCGCCGGCGAATTTCCGGGGTATCTTCGATGGCCAGCGCACTGCGCGTCATTTCCAGCGCCATCGCATAATTTTTTTCGCGATGTTCATAGTGCTTGGCCAACTCCGCGAAGGCCTTCGCGCGGTAGGGATTCCGCGATACGGTGAGTTCGGTGACCATGGCGAGCGACGCATCCTGTTTTCCCATGCGGCGTTCGAGCAAGGCGATATCCCACATGGTGCGAAACAGAAGTTCGTCGGGCAGCCCCATTTCGAGCGCGCGACGAAACAGGCACAGCGCCTCTTCCTGGCGTTCGGCCTGGAGCAGCCAGCGCGCCAGGCCGATGTGGTCCGCGCCATGCCCGAATGCCGCATTGGCGGGTGAGCGGAAGGCGAAGGGAACGATTGCCGTCAGGCAGGCCAGGGAAAGAATGTCGAGCGCGTTGTGATGAAAGATCGGCACCACCTGGAAGGCTTTCTGGCTGCGCAGGAAATCGAAATAGACATACGGGATCATTTCGCCGGGCAGGTCACCCTGGCGCTCCACGCCGAGAATGCGATGCTCCAATTCCACCAGGCGGCAACTCTCCAGCCGGAGCTTCCAGAGACGGCGCGCGCCGAAAAGAAGATCGAGGTGCTGCATCCGGTCAAACGGATGCCGGGCGCGAGACATGCGGAAGCGCGTTTCGAGCAGGGGCTGGTCGTAGGACTTGCCGTTGTAGGTGATGAGTACGTCGAACTGCGCGAGATACTCTGAGAGCCGGTGGAGCAGTGACGCTTCCTCGCCGTAATCGCGCATGAAGAACTGCCGCAAGCGAAAGCCCTGGGCATCGATGGACCCGACTCCGATCAGGAACGCATAGGTCCCGGTACCGCCCGCCAGGCCGGTGGTCTCGGTATCGAGAAAGGCCCATTTCGTCGGATGGCTGCCGGCGACGCTGCCGGCGGAGAGGGGGTCCAGCAGATCCTCCGGCAGCTCAATCAGGTCTGAGATATACACGCTGCCATGGCGGCGATGATTCTCCCAGAGCTTTTCGGTTTCGAAATGCTGGCCGAGCGGGGTAGTCACCAGTTCTCCGCTGAGCAGCTCCTCGATGAACTCGCCCCCCGGGCGAAGCGGCGGCCGCGGCGCGGGCGCGGGATTCGCGTACTTGCGGTCCACGCGCGCGATGCGCCTGCGAAGGGCGGCGAGTTGTTCCTGGATGTCCTCCATGAGCTGCTTCGCTTTTTCTTTGCCCAATATAGCAAGCTCGAGCGGCCATATTGTAGTCACTTGTTATAGTCAGATGGTGATTCAAAGCGCAGTGGTGCCCGTCGCGGGTCTCGGTACCCGTCTGTTGCCTGCCACCAAATCGCAGCCTAAGGAAATGCTGCCGGTGGCGCGCAAGCCAATCGTGCAATACGTGGTGGAAGAGCTGGTCTCTAACGGGATCGAGCAGATTCTGTTCGTGACCGGGCGCAGCAAGGCGTCGATCGAGAACCACTTCGACCACGATCCCGAGCTCTTTCAGGCATTGACGCAGGCGAATAAGCAGGATTTGCTCAACGAACTCGACACGGTGGCGTTGAAGGCGAAATTTTTTTACACGCGCCAGCGCCTGCAACGCGGGTTGGGCGACGCGATTCTGTGCGCCGAAAATTTCGCCGGGGAAGAGCCATTCCTGGTGGCGCTGGGCGATTCGATTCTGGGTTTGAATGCCGTATCCAGGGCAGTGGGACGCATGGCCGACGTCTTCGATTCCAAGCGCGCGAGCTGTGTGATCGCGGTCGAGGAAGTGCCCGCGGAAGAGACCAGCCACTATGGCATCGTGCAGCCCGAAGCCGGCTCCGACGATGTTTTCCGGGTGGTGAATCTGGTGGAGAAACCGGCGCCCAAGGATGCGCCGAGCAACCTGGCAATCGCCGGCCGTTATATTTTTTCGCCCGTGCTCTTCGATATGATCCGCCGCGTGAAGCCCGACAAGCGCGGCGAGATCCAGCTCACCGATGCCATCCAGTTCATGTGCGACGAGGGGCGGCGCGTGATGGCGGTCAAGCTGATGCCCGAAGAGAAGCGGTACGACATTGGCAACTTCCCGAGCTATTTCGAAAGCTTCGTGGAATTCGCGCTTGCCGACCCGATCTACGGCGCGGATTTCCGGAAGGTGCTGGAGCGCCTGCTGTTGAAGGCGCCCGCCAAGGTTTGAACAAGACCCGAAGCCTGTTTCTGCTGCTGTTCGCGCTGCTGCTGGCGGCGCGGCTGTGCCACGTGGGAATTCTGTGGGCGGAGGAGACGCTGCCGCTGGCGGCCGCACAACAGATGCGCGCGAGCAAGGTGTTGTATCGTGACATCTGGTTCGATAAGCCGCCGGTAGCGCCGGTGCTCTATCGCGCGCTGGGCGGCGAGCCGGGTTGGATTCTGCGCACGGCGGACGCCCTCTACGCGCTGCTCTGCTGTTGGATCGCATTCCGGTTCGCGCGCGACCTGTGGAGCGAGCGGGAAGGCCTTTGGGCGGCGGGGCTGCTCGGCTTCTTCCTGATCTTCGACTTCCCTTCCTCGGTGACTCCGCTGGCGGCGGACCTGCTGATGCTCGCGCCCCATCTGGCAGCCGTATGGATGGCGTGGAAGCGGCGTCCGTTGTGGGCAGGCGCGTTGGCGGGCGCGGCCTTCGCGGTCAGCCCGAAAGGCCTCTTCGTCCTGGCGGTTTGCGCGTGGTGGGCGCCCTCGGTGGCGTTGGCCGCGGGCTTTGCCGCCGTCACCGCGGCGGCATCGGCGTGGATGTGGAGCGCCGGCGCGCTCCCCGGGTATTGGGACGAAGTCTGGCGCTGGGGCCGCGTTTATGCGGGAACAACTTTTGTCGAAAATCCGTTGGGCAATGGCGCGCTGCGCACACTGAACTGGGCAGGCTTTCACGCCGGGCTGGTGCTGGCGGCGGCACTGGCGTGGAAGGAAATCAGCACGCGATGGGCTGTATGGCTGGTACTTTCCGCGATCGGGGTGGCGGCGGGGCTGCGTTTTTTTCCGCGCTATTACTTCCAGATTCTGCCGGTGATCGTGCTGCTGGCTGCCCGGGGCTTCGCGCTGGCCGGTGGACGAAGCTGGCGCCGTTACCTGGCATTACTCCTGCTACTGGTTCCCCTGATTCGCTTCCTGCCGACC
Organism: uncultured Solibacteraceae bacterium; assembly: GCA_963811575.1. Classification (GTDB taxonomy): domain Bacteria; phylum Acidobacteriota; class Terriglobia; order Bryobacterales; family Bryobacteraceae; genus Solibacter. The sequence goes on from CAWERY010000002.1 coordinate 651,343, forward strand.
TACTACGCAGCGGTGCGCGGCAGCCAGTGGCGCGACACCGCGATGGACCGCGACAGCCGCGGCGTCGCTGCGATCCTACGCTCCGCGGCCCGGCCCGGGGATACCCTGTTCGTCTGGGGATACCGTCCCGAAATTTACGTATACTCGGAGCTTCCCGCGGTCTCCCGATTCCTCGATTCCCAGCCGCTCACGGGCGTGCCCGCCGATCGTCATCTGACCCAATCGGTTCCGGTGGAGACCGGGGAGGCCCGCGCGCGGCGCGGCGAACTGGCTGGTACCCGCCCGACCTTCCTGGTGGATGGCCTGGGAGTTTACAATCCTCATCTCGCGCCCGCGTCTTTCGAGGACTTGCGCGAATGGCTGTCGAATTATCGCGAACTGGCGCGTAGCGGGGAGAGCGTGATCTACCGGCGGGTGCGCTGATTCCTTAAATTCATTTCCCCGTCCAACAAGGAGCCCGCTTACCCAGAAACGCCGCGATGCCTTCCTGCGCATCCGCGGCCAGCGCGTTCATGGACATGACTTCCTTGGCGTAGGCGTACGCCTTCGGCTGGTCGAGATCGATCTGGGTGTAGAACGCCTGCTTGCCGATCGCCACGACGAGTGAACTGGTTTCCGCTACTTTCTGCGCCAACTTCCGGCTCTCGGCCTGCAGCGCGCCGGCCGGGACCACCTGATTGATCAGGCCCCATTCCGCGGCAGTCTGCGCATCCACGAACTCGCCGGTCAACAACATCTGCATCGCCCGCTTTCTGCCGATGGCGCGCGTCAAGGCCACCATCGGCGTGGTGCAGAACAGGCCGATCTTGACGCCGGGCGTCGCAAACCGGGCCTCCGGGGCGGCGATGGCCAGGTCGCAGGCGGCTACGAGCTGGCATCCGGCGGCGGTAGCGATTCCTTGTACTTCGGCGATCACCGGCTGGGGAATCGACTGCAGTTTTTCCATGAGATCGCAGCAGACATCGAAGATGCGGCGGTACTCGTTGATATCGCGGCCGGTCATTTGCGAAAGATCATGACCGCTGGAAAACACCTTGCCGGCGGCGGCGAGAATGACCGCGCGCAGTTCCCGATTCCTGCCGATCTCATCGAGCGTGGCGATCAGATCGAGCATCAATTCCAGGGAGAGCGCGTTGCGGCGCTCGGGACGGTTCAGGGTGACGATGGCGACCGGTCCCTCATACGCTATCTGGAGATTCATGAGTTTGCCTTTGCCTGCGAACGCAGCTGGTTCTTGCGGATTTTGCCGGTGGCGGTGCGCGGCAGCGGGCCGAATTCCACGTAGCGCGGCGCTTTGAAGTGCGCCATGCGAGCCCGGCACCAGGCGATTAACTCTTCCGCGGTGACGGTGCAGCCCGGCTTCAGGCCGACGTACGCCTTCGGCACCTCGCCCCACTTCTCGTCGGGCACCGCGACAATCGCTACCTCCGCGACGGCAGGATGGTCGGCCAAGCTCTTCTCTACCTCGATCGAAGAGATATTCTCGCCGCCCGAAATGACGATGTCTTTCATGCGGTCACGCAGTTCGATATAGCCATCCGTGTGCACCACCGCCAGATCGCCCGAGTGAAACCACCCGCCTTGAAATGCCTCTTCGGTGGCCTTGGCGTTGGCGTAGTAGCCGAGCATGACGTTGTTACCGCGCATCAGCACCTCACCCATAGTGGCGCCATCGGCGGGAACGTCGTTCATGTGAGCATCCACAACACGGAGGTCCATGCCCGCCACCATGTAGGCGACTCCCTGACGCGATTTGAGGAGCGCCCGTTCCGGGGCGGAGCGCGCGTCCCACTCGGGATTCCAGGAGCAGATGGTGTGCGGACCGTAGGTCTCGGTAAGCCCGTACGCATGGCAGATTTCGGCGCCGGTCTCTTCGGCGGCACGAATCACGGCAGGAGGCGGGGGCGCGCCGGCGGTGATGATGCGCAAGGAATGCTGGAATTTCACCTGGTTGGCGGCGCAGTATTGGGCCAGGGAACTAACCACCACGGGGGCGCCGCAGAGGTGAGTCACCCCTTCCGCCTGGATCAGCCCGACAATCTCGCGCGCCGCCGGCTGGCGGAGGCAGATATGGCGCCCTCCGGCGGCCGTGACCGCCCACGGGAAACACCAGCCGTTGCAATGGAACAGGGGGAGCGTCCACAGGTAGACGCTGCGCTGCGTGAGCCCATGTTCGGTAATTTCGCCGAGGGCATTCACCCAGGCGCCGCGGTGCGTATACATCACACCTTTGGGAAAACCGGTGGTGCCGGAGGTGTAGTTGATCGCGATGCATGCATTCTCGTCAGTCGGGCGGGACCGGGTCAAAGTGCGAGGGCGCCGCAGCCAAGAGGGCTTCGTAATCCTCGATCACGTGTTCGACCGCAGCGCCCGAGACCAGCGGTGCAAGCTGCGCATCCACCAGCAGCACCTTGGCGCCGCAATGATCGAGAATCCACGCCAGCTCGCCCGCGGCCAGCCGGGTGTTCAACATGACCAGAACAGCGCCGATCGCCATGGGCGCGAAGTGAGCTTCGAGCGCCATGGCTCCGTTGGGGGCCAGCACGGCAACCCGGTCGCCGGGCCGCACACCAAGTTGGAGAAGCGCAGCGGCCTGGCGCTCTACGCGCGCCGCGAATTGCGCGTAGGTGAACCGCCGATCGCCATCCACGATAGCGATGCGGTCGCGCCAGGTGTAGGCGCTGCGGGCCAAAAAATCGAGCGGAGTGAGCGGTGCGATCATATCAGCGTTCCCAACTGAGAATATACCCGGCCACTGCGCAATCGTAGCGCAAACATTGGGCCAAAAGGAGGAACTACCTAGTACAAAAGGCACTGGTCAGCCGCGATTCCGCCGCCTACACTTCTTGCTGATGAAGCTACCATGCATATTGTTTCTGGCGATGCTCGCCACTCCCACGTTCACCCCGGCGCTACAGGCGGGGACCATATCCGATGTCAGCGGCCAGACCACCGTGTTGGTAAAGACCGGGGAATCACTGGCTTTCGATATTTTCATCGGAAGCTTCGGCAAGAATTCGCTGGCTCTGGGGCTGCCCACCTATCCTACTGAGATCACTTTCGCCCTGATTTCCCTGCCATTGACCGGCGCAGGAAGTTTTTCGGCCTGGCTACAGTCGGGGGATGATTCCGTTACGGTGGATTTCAACGGTCCCTTAACATTCCATGACGGAACGTTTGCGGGTGCTAAGTACCAGGGCGTGGATTCCACGCTACAGGGCTACTTGACGCTCACACCGGAACTGTCTCAGGATCTTTTTGACAATTCGGGAGGTCCGGCGGTGCTCCACCTCCGCAATGACGGACCGGATATAGAAATCGGGTTGGACCCATATATCCTGCGTCAAAGCCTGTTTATCAGCCTGGCGGAAGGGCCACTGAGCCAAGGCGGAATCGTTGGTTCCGCGAACCTCGAGGAGGCTGCACAGGTGAAACCTGGAGCTTCACGCAACGGTTTTAAACTGGCGTCCGTCAGTATTCCAGGAGCGCCATTGGCACCGGTGGTGACTCCGGAACCGGGGTCTGCCCGTCTCTTCTTAGCGGGGGGAACACTGCTATGCGGGCTCTCCGCGGTTATATCGCGGATTTCAAAGCGCCGGAAATAGGCGGAAATCGTGCGAAAAATCAACCGTTTGCAATCACCCAATCCAGTCTGATACTATCTATATGGCAGATCGGAATCCTCCCCTTTGAAGTGCCGCAAATCCAACCACGGAGTATCAAAAACTAACTGAATGAGCTTCACCGTATTTCTTGGCAACCTTCCCACCTGGGTCACCGCCGATGACATTAAGCAATGGCTGGCCGCCGAAGATCTCGTAGCCGATGCCGTTAAAGTGATCCGTAACCACGAAACGCAAGAATCGAAGGGCTTCGCTTTTGTTGAAGCGCCGACCAATGATGAGATGCAGTCCATCATTCGCCGCTTCGACCGTGCCCCCCTGGAAGACCGGTTGTTGCGCGCGAATCCCGCGCAGCCTCCGAAAGGCAAAGACGCTCCCCGCGGTGCTCAACCGGCAACCGCAGCCGCAGCGCCGAACGCCATTAACCGCACCACCGCCGAACAGCGTCCCGACCGCAAGAAGCGTGGCGGCAGGAATCGCGAGCAATCGCCCCGCAGCGCGTTTGCTACCGAGCTGGCGAAGGTCCTCTAACACTGAAAAAGCGTCAGTGCAGGGCCTCGCCTGCCCGGGCGGCGCAGGTTTAGAGATTCCACACTCCACACCTGTGAAATCAAGTCACAATTTACTTATTTATATCCTTCCTGTTTTCAATTAGTTGCTATTGGCCTAAGGCGTGCTTTCGCCCACCGTATGAAATTCTCCTGGCTGGGCTGCCTGTTCATGGGCGGCCTGCTCCTCGCCGGAACGCAAGACTCCGACCTGAACGTCAATCGACGGTACACGGTGGATACGGTGATCGTCTCCGGTAAAGGCTGGAAGACCAACGTGTCGGACCAGAATGACCGCATTAGCTCTGGCTTACGCCGGGACTTGGCGGCACTGGTGGGCCAAAAGCTGAATCCCGGCATTCTCGATGGTCTCGCCCTTCGCCTGAAAAAGGAGTACTCGGCCCGCGAGGTAAGCCATCACCTGCTGCGCGGGGACGTGCCCGATCACGTGCTGGTGGAGTTCGACGTAAAGCCCTCGCGAGGCAACATCGACGCCACCCTCACCAAGTTCGTGTACGATTCCAAGCAGGGATGGAGCGGGGCCGGCGCGCTCGGGTTCACGATCCAGCAGAACACCTTCCTGTTCGGCCTGGCCAGCGACGGCGATTCGCTCAATGAGCGCTTCGCCGGAATTTCAGCCCGCTACGAAAATAAGCACTTCGGCAGCGATCGTATCAACCTGCGTTTTCAGTTTGAAAGCTATCACGAGCAGTGGAACCAGAACACGCTAAACGCCCTTGCCACTCACCCCAACGAAACGTCGGACGCCTACCGCACCCGGCAAAACTTTCAGCCCACCGCAGTCATCGCCCTGGCCAAACCCCTTACTTTGGAATTTGGCATGGGTTTCGAACGATTTCAGAATCAGTATCCCGCGGCCCATTATGAAGCGTCCAATGCCTTGATCACCACATTGCGCTATCATCGGCGGCTGGGGGAATCGGAATTCCAGCAGGATGTGGACGCAGGATATACACTGCGAGCCGCCACCAAAGCGCTGGGTACGGATTTTGTTTACAATTCTCACACCGTGGGGCTGCATTACCGCATCAGTCACGGCAAGCACCAGGTGCTGGAAAGCGCGGAAGCTGGAGCGATTGGCGGAAAGGCGCCACTTGCGGACCGTTTCGTGGCCGGAAATAGTTCTTACCTGCGTGGCTGGAACAAGTTCGATATTGATCCGATCGGGGGAAACCGGCTGATTCACAATTCCGTCGAATACAGATATGGCCCGCTACAGGCGTTTTACGATGCGGGCGCCGTTTGGGATAGCGGGCAGCAGCCCGCCATCGCGCGGCATTCCGTAGGGGTGGGTTTCAAGGAGTCGATTTTTTCGCTCGCGGTAGCGTTTCCGATAAAGGCCGGCCATGTGGAACCGATCTTCATGATGGGCATGATTTATTGAATGGACATCCCCGTTCGGGAGATAAAGATCAGCCGTAGGAGCTGGCTTCTGGCCGGTATTACGACACCTTTACTCCGAGCGTGGGCCGCAGATTCCCTGCAAGTTCAATACGATGGCGACAATCTTCACATCGCCGCCCCTGCCCTGCATTTCCTGAACGGCAAACCGCTGGAACGCCTGAAAGATGGCGACGTGGTGGCGTACGTCGCGCAGCTTGAGCTCTTCAACGAAGACCGGTCCGCCGTTGTGAAGCAGCAAAGGGGCCGCTTCGTAGTCAGCTACGCCCTTTGGGAAGAGAAATATTCGGTCACCCAGCTGGGTAGCAACCCGCGCACGGTGGAAGGGCTCACGGCGAATGCCGCCGAAGCCTGGTGCCTGAACCAGCTGGTGATCCCCACTCTCAATCTGGCGCCGGATCGTTTTTATTGGCTGCGCTTCAATCTGAGGACCGGCAACCCGCGCGATTTCGCAGCGGAGGACCAGGTCGGCATCAGTATCCACCGCCTGATCGAAATCCTGAGCCGGAAGAACGCTCCCGAGATCCATTGGGGGCCGTTCGAAACACGTGTACGGCTGACCGACCTGCCTCGCATGGCCGGCCGTGGGTCTAGAAACGGGTGAACAGGCTTCGCAACAGACTGGTGATGATCTTCCTGGCGGCGACACTGGCGCCGCTGGCAGCCACGGTGTGGATCACTACCTCCCTGCTCGAGGAGAGCATCGACATTCTCTTCCACCAACCGTCTGGACACGCTTTCGAAATCCCTGAAACGCACCACCAAAGAATTCTACGAACGCGCCCGCGAAGACCTGAAACGGCAGGCGCAAGCCGGGCTGATCGCACCGCGAAAGTATACGTCCGTGGATCGCGCCCACTGGCCCGAGGAGGTCAAGGTCTTTTCGGGCGGACTGGAAGGCGACCGCTTTGTGAGCGCCGGACAAGAAGGAAACCAGCTCGATTACCTGGTGCGGCACGGCGGTGAGATCTGGGTGTACTCGGCGAGCTTGGGCGATATCGCGCTGGACCGCATCACACGAGATATCCGCGATGCGCGCTCCGCGGTCGCCGAGGCGAATGAACGTGATTTGCGCCGCGGCATCAAGAGCACATACGTCCTGCTGGCTGCGGGAATCTGGTTGATCTCTCTCGCCCTGCTGGTATATCTGGCGCACCGCATCAGCCGGCCCATCCAAGAGCTCACGGCCGGGTTGGGGCAACTGGCGAGCGGCGACCTGAAGGCGCGCGTGAAGGCGCGGCGCGACGACGAAATCGGGCGCGCCATCGTGGCCTTCAACAACATGGCGGGCCGGCTGCAGCAGAGCACGGAGCGCCTGGTCTACCTGCGGCAGCTGGCGAGCTGGCAGACGCTGGCGCGCAAGATGGCTCACGAGGTGAAGAATTCGCTGACGCCCATCCGGCTCACGGTGGAAGAAATGCTGGTGCGCTACGACGATGCCGACCGCGGCTTTATGGAGCAGGCAACGCAGATCGTGGTGGACGAAATCGAAACCCTCGAACGCCGCATTCGCGCCTTCTCGCAGTTCGCCACCGAACCGCCGGTGCAGCCCGGGCCCGTGGATGTGAACTCCCTGCTGCAGGAGCGCATCGCCTTCCTGAAGACCGCGCACCCCGAGGTGGCTTACGATTGCCGGCTGACGGACGGCGCGCCTGAGGCGGTGGCCGACCAGGACCTGCTAAAAGGCATTCTGACCAACCTGCTGGAGAACGCCGCCGAAGCCGCGGGAGAAGGCGGAAAAATTCTGGGAGTGACCGCGGCCGACGAGGGCCGGGTGGCGATTGAAGTTCACGATTCCGGACCAGGGCTGAGCGAACAGGCGCGCGCCAGTTTGTTCGAGCCCACCATCTCCTTCAAGAAACGGGGCATGGGACTGGGACTTTCGATCGCCCGGAAGAGCGCGCTGCTGAATGGCGGGGACATCGTTGTGGTGAAAGGAGAACTGGGCGGCGCAGGATTTCGAGTGCTGCTGCCCGTGGCAACCAATGGCATCCAAACGCATCCTGATCGTTGATGACGAAGAAAATATCGGCCGCTCGCTGCGCATGATTCTGGAGCGCGAGGGATACTCGGTCAACGTCTGCAAGAGCGTGACGGAATTCGGCAAGCATCCCGATGCGGGGCGCGCCGACGCCTACATGCTGGATATGAAGCTGCCCGACGGCAGCGGCATCGATCTGCTCAAGGTGGTGAAGCAGAACGGCGCGACGGCCCCGGCGATCATGATCTCCGGGCATGGCACCATCGCCGACGCCGTGGAAGCTACGCGCGCCGGCGCCTTCGATTTCCTGGAAAAGCCGCTGAGCCGCGATCGCGTACTGCTGGCCGTGAAGAACGCCATGGAGCAATCCTCGCTCCGGCAGGAGAACGAGCGGCTGCGCGAACTGGTGGGCAGTTCGCCTAAGATGATCGGCTCTACCGCCGCCTGGCAGCGTGCGGTGGAGCAGGCGACACTGGCGGCGCGCAGCGATGCGCGAGTGCTATTGATCGGCGAATCCGGCACCGGCAAGGAATTGCTGGCGGCGCACATTCACAACGCCAGCCCGTTCTCGGGCGGCCCGTTCGTCAAAGTGAATTGCGCGGCGATTCCCACCGACTTGCTGGAGACCGAGCTCTTCGGGCACGAGAAAGGCTCGTTCACCGGCGCCACCTCGATGCGGCGCGGCAAGTTCGAACTGGCCGACGGCGGCACGATCTTTCTCGACGAAGTGGGAGACTTGCACGGCGCTTCGCAGGCGAAGCTGCTGCGCGTGCTGCAGGAAGGCGAATTTCATCGCGTAGGCGGCGAGCAGATCATCCGCGTCAGCGTGCGCGTGGTCTCGGCGACGAATCGCGATCTGGGCGCGATGGTCGCGGCCGAGAGATTTCGCGAAGACCTTTTCTACCGTCTGAGCGTGGTGCCCATCCGCGTGCCTGCGCTGCGCGAACGCCCGCACGATATCCGCCTGATGGCCGAATATTTCCTCGAAGAATTCTGCTCGCGCAATAACTTCAAGCGCAAAGTGATGGACGAAAGCGTCTACCCGATGCTCGAGGCATACCACTGGCCGGGAAACGCGCGCGAACTGCGCAATGTGGTGGAGCGCATGGCGATTCTCACTCCAGGCGAGCGGCTCACGCGCGACGCCATCCCGGTGGAAGTACGCGTGCAGCGCGAGGCCGGCCCGAAATCGACGATTCAGGAGGCGCGCGAATCGGCCGAGCGCGAACACATTCTGCGTGCACTCGAGGAATCCAGCTGGAACGTTTCCGGCGCCGCGCGCACGCTCGGGATGGAGCGCACCAATCTCCACAAACGGATCCGCGCGCTCGGCTTGACGCGGGGAAAATAAGCGCCGCGTTTCGCCGTGCCGGTTGAGTACGATGTTACTAGCATGGCATCGTCTCCACCTCCGTTTTGTCACATTGCCGCTAGGCCGCCGGGCGGCAACGCTTGAAGAACGTGGGACGCTATTCCGTTCTTGCATTCGCCGGCTTCGTTGCACTGCTGGTTCTTCTCTCCGCGTACTTTTCGAACAACCGGAAGACCGATATCGACGAGCTCGCGCTATATAACCCCGCGTACATGCTCACGCATTACGGGAAGCTCACCTATCCGGTCGAGAATTATGACAACGTGCCGGTGATCGTGCATCCGCCGGTACACATCGGCCTGATTGGACTCCTGAGCCGGCTCGGCCTCACCTGGTATTACGCCGAGGCCACTCCCACGGTCTTTTTCCTGCTGATCGCGATCGTGACGATCGTGCGCGGTAACTTTCCGCCCGGCGTAAAACTGGCGCTCTTGTTCGGCGTCGGGCTGTTGATGAACAAGGGAGAGCTGTTCGCGTCGTTCTTCGGTTCACGCCCGGAAGGGACGCTGCACAGCGCCTGGTTCGCCGCGCTGCTCCTGCTCGAGTCCGGCCGATTGAGCCAGTGGAATCGCGGGAAGCTCTTCTGCGGAGCCTTTCTGCTGGCCTGGGCTTCCAGCCTGCACTACTATGCGACGCCGGCGCTTGGTGGTCTGCTTGTCTATCTCGTCTGGGCTATCTATGACCTTGGCTGGAAAGCGGCGAAGCCGAAAGTGCTCACTCTAGCGGGCGGCGCATTGTTGTTCGGCCTGCCCTACGCGGCGCTCTACGTCGCTCCCAACTGGTCTCGCATTGCCGCGGCGATTCGGTACCATCAGGCCGGCGCAGACCTTGCGCTGGTCCACCAATCCGCAATCGCACAGCATTTCGATTGGTACCGACTCTGGAGCACGGCAGCTTACGTTCCAGACGTCTTGCGGCAGGCATTGAGCTTGGGCATTCCGCTGATGGTCTTCTCTACCTTGCTGCTGGGCGCTGTGCGCTCCACGCGGGGCATCGCGCTGGCATCTCTGCCGCTCCAACTCGGTATCTTTTTCTTCGCCACGCACAAACCAGGGGTCTACTTCATCCACGAATTTGCGCTCTTTGGAACGGCAGTAGCGGTAGGGACTTTTGCTCTCCTGGACTGGCTCGCCGGGCGGCCTCCGCTACCGGCGTGGTGCCGTATCGCCGTCCTACCGGTGGTCGCGGCGCTCGCATCCCTGTGCCTGACAGGGCCGCTCCATTCCGCATCTTTCACCGCCCAAGTTCACCCGGCCGACGTGGCGCGCGCCGCGGTGAAACAGATCGTGGGACCACATGCCCGGGTGACCGGCCGCCCTGGAGGTTGGTACTCCAGCGGCGCCGACACGTGGCACGACTACCATCTCGATTTGATCGGGCCGGAATCTTCCGATTACGACCCTGTGCGTTATCTACAGAACTTCGACGTGGCGGTGGATTACCCATTCCGCAGCGGGTTCGACGTGGATAACAAAGAGCACAAGACACTGTCGTCCTGGTACGCGAGCGCGCTGCTCAAGCTCCGCGGTTTCTATTTTCCAGAGCAGGATGGCGACCTTCGGCTGGTTCTGCTGAGCCTGAACCGGCCTGCGACGGTTGTGGGTTACGCAGCCTATCAGGGTGCGCTCTTCCGATTTGACGAAGCAGCGTCCGGTGATCACGAAGTGATTACCGCAACTTGTCCGGCGCTGCCGGAGTTTGAAAATTTACGCTTCCGTCAGCTCTACCCTCAGGCCTCCATTGCGGTACTGGATCTGCCGCAATCGAATCCGCGGCCTCCGGCGGTGATCGTTACGGTGCTGGCTCCGCGCGCTTCGCCCGAACCTGCGGGTTTATTGCGGCGATCGTGTTCGGAAGTCGGGCGTGTGCCGGGCAGGTTGGCAGCGGTGGCGCAAGACGGCTTGGTCGCCGCGTTGCGGCACACCGATACGCCGATACACTTCTACCGTCAGGTGGAGAGTTTGCCCGGATTCAGCGGAGTCGGCATACCTGCCAATGTTGTGCCGCCGGCAGGTGCCGTACCGCTGCCCGGTGTGGTGGACCTGGCCGAACTGGGTCCGGCCCATCCCACGGCAAAGATCGAGAAAGGATCTCGAATTCTCGTGACGACTCCCGCGGCGCTCGGCGAATTTGGCGTCCAACTCCCGCTTCATGGCGAGGAAAAACTCCCGTTCCCTCGCTGGGCGCAGTTCCGCTTACGGGTGGTCTCAGGCCGCATTGGGTTGGGTGCGATCAATCATGACGGCGCGATGCTGGCCCGCTCGGGGCTGCTGTTACCATCGCCGCAGCCACTCGATGTTGCGCTGAAAACTCCGCCGGGCACAGCTTACGTCGTCCTCTTCAACAACGAAAATCGCGGCGCTTCCCAAGTCGAGATGCTGGATGCCACCGCGGTAGCATCGCCCGCGGATGCGCTCACGTATCGCCGGATGCTCGAGACCGAAGGCGTATCGAATGCGCTGGGTGTCCCGCGCGAACTGCAGCCTCCGCCACACTCGCTGCGTCTGGATCCGATCCTGAAACTCGCCGAAGCTCAGCCAAGCTCTCAGGCAGCACGCCTGGAACACCTGCCGCAACTTCGAGTGACCACTCCAGCGGCGCCCGGGGGCTTCGCCGTCCACTTCCCCTTGCATTTTGTCGACAGGGTCAGTACGTCTGCCTGGGTACAATTGCGATTGCAGGTGCTGTCCGGACGGGTGGGACTGGCGGTGCTCAACAGCAAGGGTGAAATTGTGACTCGCTCCACCGCATCCCTGCTGCCAACCGCGAAACCTGTCGATGTGGCATTGCGTGTTCCTGAGTTGAGCCGCGGCGCTGCGTTTGTGGTCTTCAACGAGAATCTCGCCACTGCCTCACAAATCGAAATCCTCGATGCTGGGGTAGTGGTTTCGGAGGAGGACGCGGCGCGATACACAGAGACTCTCGCGGCACTTTCCAACCCACAGAGCCTGGTGGAGAGCGAGGTTCAACCACCCGCCGATTCGGTTCGCCTGGACGAGCCGATCAGGCTTTCGGAAGTACAGGCGGGGCACACCACGGCGCGGATCGAGCACATTCCGCAACTCCTCGTCACCACTCCTGCATTGCCGGGCGGGTTCGCGGCCACCTTCCGAATCCACGCCCCAGATAAGATCTCTACCGTCTCCTGGGTTCAGCTGCGAATCAAAGTCGTCTCTGGAATGGTGGGGCTCGCGGTCAACAACGAAAAGACCGGGATCGTCGTCCGCACCACCAAGCCGCTGCCGCCCACTGCAGAACCCGTGGATGTCGCCTTGAAAGTGCCGCAACTGAGCCGCGGCGACACGTTCGTCTTGTTTAACGAAAACGGCGCTGCCGCCTCCCGGGTGGAAATTCTGGATATTTCGGTAAGGGTGCCACGAAAGTAGCAAACGGCACCCGTCCACTCAATCCGCCCTATTTATAACCGGCGAATTACCGCGTCTGTAAATTCTGTAGTGGACGACGTGCCGCCCACGTCACCCGTGAGGTGATCGCGCTCCGCGTAGGCCTGATAAATCGCGTCGTGCAGGCGCTTGGAGGCGTCGCGCTCGCCGAGGTGGGCAAGCATCAGCACCGCCGACTGCATCAGCGCAGTCGGGTTGGCAAGTCCCTTACCGGCAATATCGGGCGCTGTGCCATGGACCGCCTCGAAGATGGCGTGGTTGTCGCCAATATTGGCGCCGGGTACGATTCCGAGGCCGCCAACCAGGCCCGCGGTCAAATCGCTGATGATGTCGCCGTAGAGGTTCGGCAACACGAGTACATCGAAGGTCTCCGGTCTCATCACAAGCTGCATGCACGCGTTATCGACGATCATCTCGCTGTAGGCGACGTCGGGGAAATGCGATGCCACTTCGCGGCAGCATTTCAGGAACAGTCCGTCGCTCAACTTCATGATGTTCGCCTTATGGATGGCGACGACCTTCTTTCGTTTCTCGCGCCGCGACCATTCGAAGGCGGCGCGAGCAATTCGCATCGACGCATTCTGCGTGATGATCTTCAGACTCTCCACGACTCCAGGCACCACTTCGTGCTCCAGGCCGGAGTACAGATCCTCTGTGTTTTCCCGGAAAATGGCCAGGTCGAGAGCCAGATCGTGATAGCGCGTCTTGAGACCGGGCAGCATGCGCACGGGCCGGAAATTCGTATACAGGCCGAGCTTCTTACGTAGCGCGACGTTAATGCTCTGGTGACCGCCGCCGATTGGAGTGGCGGTAGGTCCCTTGAGACCGACGCGGGTGACTTCGAGCGAGGCGAAGACGTCGTCGGGGATCAGTTGGCCCTGTTCAGCCAGCGCGCGGGCGCCGGCATCGACGCGCTCCCATTCGATTTGAGCGCCGGTGGCGTCGACTGCGCGTGCGGTTGCATCGGCGACTTCGGGTCCAATTCCGTCGCCTGGGATGAGTGTGATTTGGTGGGCCATCATAGCTATTATAAAGTTGGGGGTGGAGTTGGTACCGGATTGGGCAGAAGAACGCCGCCGGATGGTGGAAACGCAACTTCGCCGGCGCGGCATTCGCGACCAACGGGTGCTCGCCGCCATGCTGCGAATTCCGCGGGAAGAGTTTGTTCCGCCGGAGTCGCGTTTCGCCGCCTATAATGACGAACCCCTGCAAATCGGCCACGGACAAACCATCTCTCAACCGTACATGACCGCGCTGATGGCACAGGAGTTGGAGTTAAACGGCAGTGAATCCGTGCTCGAGGTCGGCTCTGGCTGCGGTTACGCGGCGGCCGTGCTGGGAGCACTCGCGGCCCGAGTGGTCACGGTCGAGATTATCCCCGGTCTGGCAGCTTTAGCGGAAAGCAATCTGATGCGAACCCGCCTTGCCCACAACATCCGTGTAATCGCCGGCGATGGCTCCTGGGGCTGCGCCAGCGGTAGCCCCTATGACGCCATTTCCGTCGCGGCGGGGGCGCCGGACGTTCCCCCGGCACTCTTGGAGCAGTTAAACGATCCCGGAATTCTAGTGATTCCGGTGGGCGATTTCAAAGACCAGGAATTGCGCGTGATTTGCAAACGCGGCGGACGGATTGACCAGAATGTCGCCACGATGTGCCGCTTTGTGCCATTGCGCGGCGGCGAGGGTTGGCGGTAGATGCGCCTGCGCACCGCGAAGGACCGGCTGAAAATCGAGCACAGTATTATCGATGGCGTTCGCGAAATTCTGGAGGAATTTCTCAAGGCCAACGCCGAAATCCGTTCCGTGATACCGGGTGTGATTCGTCCGGTGCGCGATGCGCGCGGCAAGGTGAAGGTGCGCGTAACCGTGCCGACACAGAACGGCTGGAAGGCAATCGCGCTCAGCGCGGGCGCGCGCCAGGAGCTGTTCATCAGCACCGATCTCACCAAGGAAGAGATCGAGACCGCCCTGGGTAAGGCCGGCGCTCTGATCGAATGATGGCGGTGGGGCCAACGTCCCACGTTACAATCGGACCTTGAAACTCGCACTCATCGGTTACGGCAATGTGGGTCGTGCGCTGACGCGAATGCTACGCGAGCAGCGCGCCGCCTATCCGTTCACAATCACAGGGATCCATACACTGCGTCACGGAACCGCGACGGATCCCGCAGGGCTCGCGGCGAATGTGACGGAGGCTGCGGGGTTCGGACCGCGCGCGGCATCCGTGGAGGAGTTTCTGGATGCGGCCGCGGCGGACGTCGCAGTGGAACTCACGACGCTGAATCCATCGACGGGCGAACCGGCGATCGGCCACATCCGGGCGGCGTTCGCGAGGAGGATGCACGTGGTAACGGCCAACAAGGGGCCGATCGCGCACGCCTTCTCGGAACTGCGCGAAGAGGCGGCCCGGGCGGGCGTGCAGTTGCGTTTCGAATCCAGCGTGATGGATGGCGCGCCGGTGTTTAACCTCTGGCGGCACACCATGCCGGGGGTGAAAGTGCTTGGCTTTACGGGCGTGTTGAATTCGACTTCCAAAGTAGTGATCGAAACCATGGAGCGCGGCGGCAGCTTCGAAGCGGGGCTGGCCGAAGCGCGGCGCATGGGAATCACGGAGGCCGATGGCGCCTACGATGTGGAGGGCTGGGATTCGGCGGCGAAAACCGCGGCGCTCGCCAATGTGCTGATGGAGGCGCGCACCACTCCGCAGGCAGTATCGACGAAGGGCATCACGCGATTGACGCCGGAGCGCATGTTGGAGATCGCGAGCCAAGGCAAGACCGTGCGGCTGGTGAGCCGCGGCCGGAGCGGTTCATCAGGAATCTCACTTCGCGTTCGCGCCGAAGTATTGGACCGCGGCGATATGCTCGCCGCGACGCCGGGGACCAGCAACCTGATCCTCTTCCACACGGACCTGATGGGAACGTTCGGCACGATATCGATCGAGCCGGGCGTGGAGCAAACCGCGTACGGAGTGTTCAGCGACCTGGTGAGCCTGGTTCAGTAAGGCGCGCCAGGCGTAGCGGGTAAAGTGTGTTGCGGCGTGGATTGTCGGGGTCGTAGAGGACGCATACCGCACTTCCGATTTCCGGCTTCTTCGTGGCGTCCGCACGGCCTTTTCGCACCGTGCCGTCGGGCAGTTGAAACTCGTAGATTACGATCAGCGTCTTCGCACGGCGGATTGCGGTTACCTGCCCGCGCGCCGGTCTGCCATCGGCCAGCAGGCGCATCTGGCTCGCGAGTTGCACGGCGAGCAGACACCCTATGGCAGCGATGAACCCCGTGATCACGTAGGGTACCCAGGTGGGCATACCGCGCCACGGCCAATCCACCGGATGGCTGATGTTCGGCCTGGAGGGAACAAAACGGATCGCCAGCGGCGCGCCCACTTTCAAATCTCGCCAGAGGTTGAGCGGCGCCTGAACGGAATTGGTACAGATGCTGTCGCGGCAGGCGAAGCGGTAAGTGACGCGCGGCTCATTCTCTTTATCGTTGGTGCGCCAGGTGCGCGTAATCACGGCATCGGCGGCGATCCCCTGCTCCTCGAGCAGGCGATGCTCCACCTCCTGACGGCGTACCGTGCGCGCCAGGAGGATCCCGACCAGGAAGGCGCCTATGATCAGAAGTCCAGCCGCGAAGCCGAGGCCGGTGCCCAGCCTGGTGAGACGGACGGGACGAGGCGAAGCACTTCGCAAGCCGTCGGGCGGTGTCCAATTCGATTTCAGTGGCATGGTCGGGCGCACATCAATGATATCGTCTCTATTTGCAGACACGATACAAATGGACGGTGGTGGGATTGCTGTGGTTCGTGTGCCTGTTCAATTACGCGGACCGGCAAGCCATCTTTTCCGTGTTTCCGTTATTGAAAACGGAGATGCACCTGAGCGACGTGCAACTGGGGTACATTGCGTCGTCATTCATGTGGGTATACGCGGCGGCGGCTCCCTTCGCGGGCCTGGCGGGCGATCGGTTCCGGAGAAAATCCGTCATCCTGGGCGGCCTGATCTTCTGGTCGCTAGTCACGCTGGCGACGGCGATGGCGACCCGCTACTGGCATCTGGTGCTATTTCGCGCACTCGAAGGCTTGGGTGAGGCATTCTACTTTCCGGCGTCGATGTCGCTGATCAGCTCCTGGCATGGCAAGGAGACGCGGTCGCGCGCGATGAGCTGGCATCAATCCAGCGTGTACGCGGGCACGATCGCGGGCGGGACGGCCGCCGGATACCTGGCGGAGCGTTTCGGCTGGCGCAGCGGCTTCTACCTGTTCGGTTCGCTCGGTGTGATTCTCGGGCTGGTGCTGATGGTGCTGCTGAAAGAGCCGGAGGAGGAAGCGCCGCGCGAGGAGGAGAAGTTTCAACTCGCGGGCGCGTGGCGCGACGTGCTGCGCAACCCGATGGCGGGAGCGCTGATGGCGGTTTTCATTTGTGCCAATTTTGTGGCGGTGGTCTTCCTCACGTGGCTGCCTTCGTACCTGAATCGCACGTTCCACATGAGTCTGACCATGGCCGGCTTTAGCGCAACGGCGTACCTGCAGGTGGCGAGTGTAATCGGCGTGCTGAGCGGCGGCATGGTGGCCGACGCGTGGGTTCGCAAGGATCGCCGCGGGCGCATCCTCACGCAGGCGGTCGGTCTGTTTGCAGGGGTGCCGTTTCTGCTGTTGACGGGCTGGGCATTCCGGGTCACGGTGTTTGTCTTCGCCACCATCGGCTTCGGATTCTTCAAGGGCATGTATGACGCGAACATCTGGGCGTCGTTGCACGACGTGGTGCCGCCGGGGCGGCGGGCCACGGCGGTGGGCCTGATGAACTCGATCGGGTGGCTGGGCGGAGGCGTGGCTCCGGTTGCGATCGCGTCGGCGTCCGGCGTGTGGGGAATGGGCGCGTGCCTGAGCGCGACGTCAGCGGTCTATGCGCTGGCGGGTTCCCTGCTGCTATTGGGGTCGGCGCGATGGATGCGTAAGGCCCAACGGTAAGACGCCGCACGCCGCGATCACAAGTTAACGCCACCGCCATCCAGTCTTGGTGTATTACTCGCAAGAGGGGTATAACATCATGCCGGTTCGAGCCATATTACTTTCACTTGCTGCCATCTGCTGCAGCCTGGCGCAGGATCCTAATGTATCGATTCGCTGGGTGGGCCAATCGTGTTTTGTGGTCGAGCGTCACTGGTGGCGCTACGGTGATGACAGACCCGCCCGTGGCTTCCGTGGGATATGCGATTCCGCAGGTGAGTGTGGACGCGGTCACCATTTCGCACAATCACACGGATCACAACAATTCCGCGGGTGTCAGCGGCAAGTTCACGCTGGTGGATGGACGGCCCGTTACTTCCCGCCAGGAGATGGCTGCCGCGGGCACAACTTCATCCTGATCCCGGGCTTTCACGACAATCAGAATGGGACGGTGCGCGGCCCGAACACCATGATGGTTTGGACCCTGGGCGGGCTGAAATTCGCTCACCTGGGTGACTTGGGACAGGATCAGCTTACGCCGGCGCAGCTTGCCGACCTGAATGGCGTGGATGTCTTGTTCATCCCGGCCGGAGGCTTCTTCACCGTGACTCCGCAACGGGCGGCGGCTTACGTGAATGAATTGAAACCGCGCGTGGCGATTCTGATGCACTACAAGACCGCGCTGGGCGGCCCCGCACAAATCGCAGGCCTCCCCGATGCGGCGGCGCCCTTCTCTCCGTTGGTCTACAAGCCGGCAACGGTAATTGTGAACCGCGCCACCATGCCCGCCGCCACGGAAGTCTGGGTGATGCAGCCGGATTCGAATGCCGCTGCGGCGAACGCGGCGAGTTTCGCGGCCGGCTCGCCGGTGGCTCCAGGGTCCGTGGTGTCGATCTTCGGAAACTTCACGGGCTCACAGACCGCTGCCGCGGGAGCTTATCCCCTGCCGCGAAAACTCGGAGACACGGACGTTCTGATCGATGGCAAAGCCGCGCCGCTCTACTATGTATCCCCGGGACAGGTGAACCTGCAGCTTCCCGCTGCGCAGACCGTGGGCCAGGCGCTGGCGGAGATTCGCGTGGGCGGCCAGGTGACGGCGCGCGCACCCGTCACGGTGCTGGCGAATGCGGCTGGAATTTTCGGAGCGGTGAATCAGGATGGCAAAGTGAATTCCGCCACGGCTTCCGCACGGCGCGGCGAAGTGCTCCACATCTTCGCCACCGGCTTGGGCGCCGTCACGCCCGCGGTGGACGATGGCGCTGCCGCGGGTTCGCAAACACTTTCCAACGGAGTGGTAGCGCCCAACGTATTCCTGGGCGGACGCCAGCTCTCACTCCTGTTCAGTGGACTTGGCGCCGGGACTCGCCGGCGTCTGGCAGATCGATGCGCAGATTCCCGCCGACGCGTCAACGGGTCCGGAAATTCCACTGATGGTGATGCATGGGATCATCAGCAATACGGTTCTGATATCAGTTGCCCAGTGAAAGGTACGGAGAGCGATGCTGCGTGAGAACGGACGAGTTTGCGATGGCTGCTCCCAGAAGCTGCCCCCGATGGCAAAGCTGGGTCAGCAGACCATGTCCGCGGAAGAGGCGCGAGAATACGGCTCGACGGCGGAA
The DNA here is from genome assembly GCA_963811575.1 of uncultured Solibacteraceae bacterium. Taxonomy (GTDB): domain Bacteria; phylum Acidobacteriota; class Terriglobia; order Bryobacterales; family Bryobacteraceae; genus Solibacter. The sequence goes on from CAWERY010000002.1 coordinate 670,260, forward strand.
GCGAATGCCGATGGAACAGTAACGATCGATCTGTGTTTGAACTGCCGGATTCAGCGCGGGGAGAGGTTGAAGGGCCGGTAGAACGCTTAATGGAAATCGTGTGAGGACGCTGTCGCGCCGGAGGGAAGCGCCGCGATCCGGCCTGCCTTTACACTAATCACGCCGTCCTGATTTTGCAGGATGCCATCGATCATCAGGAACGGTTCGCTCAGCACTTCGAATTTGTAGTGGTCGAAGACGGGCGGGGCAACAATCGCGTTCATGATCCCCGTCTCGTCTTCCATGCTGAGGAAGACGAAACCTTTGGCGGTACCGGGGCGCTGGCGAACAATCACGCTGCCGGCAATGCGCACGATGCGCCCATCGGCAATGCCCGCCAGGTGCATCGCCGGGATCACGCCGAGCGCGTTCATTTGTATGCGGCGCCATGCCATGGGGTGCTTGCCGACAGTGAGGCCGGTGCCGCGGTAATCGGCCCACAGGCGCTCTTCGTCATCCATGGGGAGAAGCGGCGAAGGCTCGCCGGTCTCTTCCAGATTTTCCAGCAGCGGGCCGACGGGGAGGATGGCGCGCTGCGATTGCCAGAGCGCATCGCGGCGGTGCTGCTTTTCGAGCGGATTCAGCGCGCCGATTTCCGCTAGGCGATTGAGCTCGTCCTTGCGCAGTTCGCGGACGCGGACGGCGAGATCGTCGACGCTGGTGAAGGGACGCGCCGCGCGCGCCTGCAGGATTGCCTGGCCTGTCTGCTCGCGAAGTCCGCGAGCGTAGCGCAGGCCGAGGCGGATGCAGCCGTCGGAGATCATCGTGCACGGCCAATCGGATTGAGTCACGTCCACCGGCAGGACGCGCAGGCCGTGGCGCTGCGCGTCTTTGATCAGGATGGCCGGGGAGTAAAATCCCATCGGCTGATTGTTGAGCATGGCGCAGGTGAAGGCGGCGAGGCGATGGCACTTCAACCACGCGCTGGCGTAAGCAAGAAGGGCGAAGCTGGCCGCGTGCGATTCGGGAAATCCATAGAGCGCGAAAGACGTGATGGAGCGGACGATGGCCTCCTGCGCGTCACCTGTGATGCCGTTGCGCACCATGCCGGCGCGCAGTTTGACTTCGATTTCCTGCATGCGCTTTTCAGAACGCTTGAAACCCATGGCGCGGCGCAGCTCTTCTGCCTCTCCGCCTGAGAATCCGGCGGCGATCATCGCCATGCGCAGCAACTGCTCCTGGAATAGCGGGACGCCGAGCGTGCGGCGCAGGACAGGTTCGAGCGAAGGATGCAGGCAATCGACAGCTTCCCTGCCCTGCCGGCGATTCAGATACGGGTGCACCATCTTGCCGACGATGGGACCGGGGCGGATGATCGCCACCTGTACCACGACGTCATAAAAGCGCACCGGCTTCATGCGCGGCAAGCAGGACATCTGCGCCCGGCTTTCCACCTGGAACATGCCGATGGTGTCTGCCTTCTGGAGCGCGGCGTAGACCTTGGAATCTTCCTGCGGCAGGTGCGCGATATCCACGTCGGGGCACATCTTGAGGCAATCCTCGATCACCGCCATCATGCCGAGCCCGAGCAGATCGACTTTGACGATGCCGAGATCGGCGCAATCCTCCTTGTCCCACTGCACGACGACGCGGCCGGGCATGGTGGCGGGCTCCAACGGAACCACGGAATCGAGCGCGCCCTGGCAAACCACCATCCCGCCGGAGTGCTGGCCAAGATGGCGAGGCAGATCCTGCGCCATCTGGTAGAGCTCGAAAAATTTGCGCACGCGCGGGTTAGAGATATCGAAGCCCGCCTCGCGAAACTGGCGATCGGTGGTGTCCTTGGGGTCCTTCCATTCCCAGGCGCGGACCAGCGTAGTGAGCTTTTCAAGCGTAGTAATCTCGAAGCCAAGCGCCTTGCCGACCTCGCGCGCGGCCGAGCGTCCGCGATAGGTAATCACATTGGCGGTCATGGCGGCGCCGAGCTGACCGAAGCGCTGGTAAACATACTGGATGGCCTGTTCCCGCTTATCGCCGCTAGGCAGATCGAGATCGATATCGGGCCATTCGCCGCGTTCTTCGCTGAGGAAGCGCTCGAACAGCAGGTCCATCCCGACTGGGTCCACGGCGGTGATTTCGAGCGCGTAGCAGACGGCGCTGTTGGCGGCGCTGCCGCGGCCCTGCGCGAGGATGTCGTGCTCTTTGCAGAAGCGCACGATATCCCACACGATCAGAAAGTAGCCGGCGAGGCGGAGCTTCTCGATGAGCGCGAGCTCGCGTTCGACCTGGTCGCGCGCGCGCTCGTAATAGGGCTGGTAGCGGCGGCGGGCGCCTTCGCCGGCGAGTTTGCGAAGGAAGCTGATTTGCGTTTCGCCCTCTGGCACGGGGTAACGCGGGAATTCGTAGCCGAGATCGGCAAGCGTGAAATTCAGACGCGCTGAGATCTCCAGCGTGTTGGCTATTGCCTCCGGAAGGTCGGCAAAAAGGCGCGCCATTTCGGCGGGAGCTTTGACGTGACGCTCGTTGTTGCGCTCCAGCAAGCGGCCCGCGGTGGCGAGCGTGACTTTATTTCGAATGCAGGTGAAGACATCGAGCAGTTCGCGCTGCGCGGGAAGGGCGTAAGCGGGCTGATTGGTGGCGACCAGTGGGATGCCGAGTCGGCGCGCGAGTTCCACGGTGCGCTGATTGGCGGCTTCTTCTTCGCGATTGTGATGGCGCTGAAGCTCGGCGTAAAGATTGCCGCGACCGAAGATATCGAGCAGCCTGGCATCGGGGTTGGCCGTGATGCAAAGCAATCCTCGCGAGAACTCGGCGAGTTCGTCGAGAGTCGCGGCCCCCTCGCCTTTGGGAGCGCGCATTTTCATGCGGGTGACCAGGCGGCAGAGATTCTGATAACCCTCGCGCGAGGCAACCAGGAGCGGATACGTGAGGCCATTGGTACAGGTGACCTCGCTGCCTATATGGGCGCGGACGCCGGCCTTTTTTGCGGCCAAATGGAAACGCGGCGAACCGTAGACACCATTGCGATCGAGCAGCGCCATGGCTGGCATGCCGAGATTCGCGCAGGCGCCCGCCAGCTCCTCGGGGACACAGGCGCCTTCGAGAAAGCTGAAAGCGGAGCGCGCGTGGAGTTCAACGTAGGGAATAGGCATTAGTCATAGCTGCCCTCGACAAACCATCCGCGCGGGGCGCAGTAGATGCGGTAGAGTGCGCCATCGGAGAGAGCGATGTCCCATTCGTCACGGTGCCAGGGGTCGAAAGTCCACCAGTCGCCGGAAGTGCGCCACGGGCCTGCAAGGTCGAGGACCTTTCCGCGGACTCCATCGGCCATGACGAAGCCAGGCTGGCCGGCAGAGAGCGTGACGCGGGCGACACGCGCCGGACGGAAGATGCGCAATGCCAGCCGCGGCAGTTCTGTTGCCTGAGGTGCACGCACCAGGGCGGCCGGCGAACGCCCCCACGAGTTCACGCGGAAGGCGTCGGGACGGTGCGTATCGAGCAGCTCGGGCGTGCCGATGCGGCCCTCGCCGACAAAGGCCTGGATGCGTGCCAGCGTGAGTTCGAGTTTCACCGGTTCGGGCGTGACGGGAAGGAACAGGCCGGTCTGCGCGGCCTGCGGTTTCACGGGATTCATCGCCCATCCACAGGTGCACGATGGGCGCGGCGGGAGGATGCGATTCCAGATCGAGCTGCAATAGTTTGAGGAAGGCTTTGGTATCGAGCGTGGGCACGGGCAGGCGCAGCGTGCGCTCATGCATCCCGCGATTTTCCAGCTTGAGGCGGAGGCGAAGCTCGTCGGTAGCCAGCGCGCGCGTGGCCAGCCGTGTGGCCAGTCCGTTGATCAGGCGGGCCAGCAGGAATGCCAGCGGCTCGAGCAGTTCCACCGGATATTCGAGCTCGAGTTCATCCTCGAATGCGAGCGGCTCCGGAATGGCGAGCAGTTTGCGCTCCGCCTCGCCGCGCGCCAGTTCGCGCAGGCGCATGCCTTCGCTGCCGAGGCGTTCGGCAATGCCGAGCGGCGGCAGCGCGCCCATCTGGTGAAAACTGCGTATGCCCCAGCGCTCCAGCGTTTCGAGCAGGCCGGTCGAAGGCGCAAGCACAGTGAGCGTGAGCGTTTCCAGGAATTTGCCTTCGTCGCCGTGGGGAATCAGGCTGACGCCGGGAAATCCGCGCGCGGCGCAGATGGCGGCGTCGGGGTTGGCGGCAAGCGCGAGGCTGGCTTTGATGCCGCATTCGCGGGCACGGCGCGCGATAGCGGCGGCGACCTCCTGCGGAATCCCGAAGAGGCGGTCAAGGCCGCTAACGTCGAAGGTCACGGTGTCTGCCGACGTGGCCTCCACTATGGGCGAAAATTCGAAGGCAAGCGCGGTCAGATTGCCCGGGCCGTGAAGACAGGCGAACACAGCTTCCTCCGTTTCGTGGATAGTGCGCGCACGTCGAAACCGCGCAACAGGCGGGAAATGCGGGGCGCGCCGCTCCAGAGATCTTTACTGCGGCCGCACTCGATCACCAGCGACGCGCAGGTCTTGGCATTGGCCTGGCGCGCCAGGGAGAGCAGCACGGTCGGCGTATGCTCCACCGCGCGGCGCAGGCGGAACCACGAAGTCAGCGAGATGCGCCGCGCGGTGGCGGGCGCGGTATCGCCGAGGTCCATGACAACGAGGCCGAATCCGCCGCCTTGGATGAGCAGGTCGGCCGCCTTCAGCGCGTGCTCCGCGCTATGGCCGCAACGCACCCAGAGCAGGCGCGAGAGGTGCACGCCGGCATCGGCGGCGGAATGGGGGGCGAACGCGTCCTCGGCATCCACCAGCGCGCAGACTTCCTGGCGCGCGGTGGCGGCAGCGAGAATCGCAAGCAGCAGGCTGGTACGGCCCGAAGAGGCTGGCCCCACGATCTCGGTAAGGCATCCCCGGGGAAGCCCCCCAATGACGGCATCGACTTCGGGAACCCCGGTCGGGACGAGCTCCGGCTGGGGACGCGATTGCCAGTCCTGAGCGCCGCCCAATACCGATTCGAACTGCCTTCTTAAGACTGCGGCCCCCATTTTGTTTCGCCTTTTCTTCGCCTGTACTCTACTTTTACAGGAGACGGAAGGGGATGTCAATGGGAAAGCCGTGTCCGCTCCTTGCGGCACAGCCGGGAGGCTAGATCCTGTGGAACGCCTTCAGAATTTCGCGCGTCGAGTAGTGCATCGCGATGGGACGGCCGTGGGGGCAGCTCATGGGGCAATCCGTGGCGGCGAGCGCGCGGAGAAGCCATTCCATCTTGGCGAAATCCAGGCGCATATTAATCTTGATCGCGGCGCGGCACGCAATCGACGCGCAAATATTGCGGCGCAGGTCATCGAGCGAATTGGTGCGCATCTCGTCCTCCGCAATCTCCAAAATCTCGAAGAGGATGCGCTCCAGGTCCTGCGGTCCGACGGCGGCTGGCGCGGCCTTCACGGCGATGGTGCGATTGCCGAAGGGCTCGGTCTCGAACCCCGAGGCATGCAGTTCGTCGGCGATTCGCGCGTAGTCGATCTGCTGCTCCGCGTTGAGTTGCAGAATCATCGGCATCAGCAGGCGCTGCGTCTCCACCCGGCCGGCAGCGCGCTGTTTGAGCACCTGCTCGAAGAGAATGCGCTCATGCGCTACGTGCTGGTCGATGATCCACAGGCCATCGCGGCCGGCGGCGATGATGAAGCTTTCGTGAATCTGCCCCAACGGGCGCAGGTCGCTGAGCGCGGTGAGCGACATCTCCGGAGCGGGAATCGCGTCGGCCGGAAACTCGCCGTGCATATCGAGACGGCGCGAAAGCTTTCCCGAGGACGTGGGACCAGGCGCAACTTCGATCGGCGGCGCGCTGAAATCCAGGCGCGGCGCCGGCCCGGCGGAAACTCGCAGCGCGAACTCCGGCATAGCAGGCTCCCCGGCCATCGCCGGCTCCACCAGGCCGGAAGCGGCGGGCTGCTCGTTCTCCATCATCTGGCTGAATTCGGAGTACGGCAGCTGCGCAGCCTGCTGGGCGGGCGGTGCCGCCATCATGACCGGAGAGAATGTAGGCGCGGGCCGGCTCTCCATCAGGCGCTCGCGTATGCTGTCGCGGATAAAATCGTGCAGGAACGAGCCGTGGCGGAAACGCACCTCGGTTTTCGACGGATGCACGTTGACATCGACCTCTTCGGCATCGCACTCCAGGAAGAGCAGCGCGAACGGGTACGACGATGGCGGCATCAGATTGTAGTACGCCGAGGAAAGCGCGTGCAGCACCAGCCGGTCACGGATCAGGCGGCCATTGACGAAGATATAAATCGAATTGCGATTCGATTTCTGAATCTGCGGACGCGAAAAAAAACCGGTGAGCCGGAATCGGCGGAACGGCGGATCGTCGGGCTCCGTGCTGCGGTACTCCGCAATCGCCTGTGAGGGCGGCACACTCGGCGGCGGCAGGAAAAGATCGCGCTCGCGTATGCCGATCTCCACCAGCTCGTCCAGAATCTGGCTGCCGAAGACCTGGTAGACGCGCTCCTTCATGCTCGCGACAGGCGTCACGCCGAGCAGTTCCGTGGGTCCGGTGGTGAGGCGAAAACTCTTGTCGGGATGCGCCAGGCTGTAGTGCGTCACCAGCGAGGCGATGTGAGCCAGCTCGGTGGGTTCGGTGCGCAGGAACTTACGGCGCGCGGGGACGTTATAGAACAAATCGCGAACCGTAATCACGGTACCGCCGCCCAGCGCCGCCTCTTCGCAGCGGAGCATTTTCCCGCCCGCGATTTCGATGCGCGTGCCGGTGGGCTCTTCCGCCGATCGCGTCTCTAGCAGCAGGCGCGAGACCGACGCGATGGAGGGCAGCGCCTCGCCGCGGAAGCCGAGCGTGGCGATGGAGAGCAGATCCTTCACGTCGCGGAGTTTGCTTGTGGCGTGGCGCTCGAAGGCCAGCAGCGCATCGTCGCGCAGCATGCCGCAGCCATCGTCCACAATGCGGATCAGGCGCCGGCCGCCGGCCTCCACTTCCACGCGGACTTCGGTAGCGCCCGCGTCCAGCGAATTCTCAAGCAGCTCCTTGACCACGGAAGCGGGACGCTCCACCACTTCGCCGGCGGCGATTTTGTTGGCGACCTGGTCGGGAAGAATGCGGATGCGGCCCATGGAGAAGGAAATCCCACTATAACGCGGGTGGCTTGATTCCCTCGCGCGGCAGCACGTCCCCGCTGCAATCCGGACATTTCAGAAAATAGGGGACGAAGGCGCTTTCCTCCACGTGGACCGGCAGCGCCACATGACATTGCACGCACTCCGCCAACGCATCGGCGCGGCGATCCACAATGTAAATCTGCGCCGTTCCCATCGACATGAAGAGCGGATTGCCGAGCCGCGAATGCTCATCGACAATGCGGAATAGCTGGCGCGTGAGGTTGGAGATCTGATAGCTGCGGCCCGCGGCCTTCGCCTTCTCCGCGTCGCGAATATCCTTGATCACCAGTTCGCTTTGACTCCGCATCAGAGTCTCCACCAACTGCGCCATGAGTTCGTGCGGCTCTGCCGCTATATTTTGTTGATCCACCCACGCTCCCGCGCCAACTCGATGCCTTCTGAAGAGCTCCCATTTTCGCGCACGGAGTGTTTCCCGGCAACCGCGGCCCGATCTATGCCCGCGCGGCGGAGAGCCGCCAGGCCGCCGCCGTGATCACCAGGAACAGCGCCGCCACCGCGACGTTTGGATAGAATACCCAGCCTGCGATGTGCGGCACCGCGCCCGGCGGCCCAGCCCAAAGAGTGGAACCCGGCAGCAGAAAGGTGACGTAGAAGAAAGGCGTCCAGAATGAAATGGAAATCAAGACTGTGGCTTTGATCGCGACCTCCGGCTCTTTCGATTCCCGCCACAACAGCCAGAGACCTGTTGCGGAGACTCCGGTCAGCAGAAACAGAAGCAGCGCGCCGTGAAAACGCGCATGCGCGTGCCACTCCGGATTCAGCAGATGATTGGGGCTCCAATCCAGGGCGAAGCCAAGAATCGCCTGCGCCGCCAGGACGAAAGTCATAATCCATCTTGCAAGTTGGCGTCGATCGGTCATAAGAGATGAGACGTGGGAAAGGTGCGCTAATTAGCGCCGGAAGTTCGCGGCGAAGCAAGCGAAGTTCGCAGTCCCCAGGCGGCCAGCGCGACGACGATCGATAGCATGAACACGGTGTTCCCGAAATACCAGGCCGAACTGTGCGTAGTCAGCGGAATATTGAGTAGCAGGTCATTGGTAATTAGCCCCACGGTCAAGGAGAGTAGGCCCCAACGCAAGACGGTAACCGCCCGCGCTCCCCAGAGGATCATCCCCACCGCCATGTTCAACGCCAAATCCTGGCTTCTCAACGCGGTCAGGGCGGCGAAGATCAACGCGAAGGCAGCCGCCGCGAACCATTGATTGCGCAGCAGCACACGCAGCAGGAAAAGCAGAAAAAACAAGAGCAGCGTGTTGCGCACGGAGTACGGCACAACGGTCAGTATGGTGGCCAAGGTGGCCCGTAGGCCGAGCAATGCGTCGGTAGAGACCAGCATGGGGCTCGGGTCGGCGGTACGCGTCCACCAGTTCACGCAGACATTGATCATGCTCCACAGCACCCCCATCGCGACCCCGGTCAGCACATCGCGGCCCACCACGGCGATCTTGTGCGCGGCCCGCCAGTACGCTGGTGGATGCGATCAATGTCTGCGGCCAGTATCGCCGCACATAAGGTTCAAGCGCCAGGTAGACCGTCCACATCACCATTCCCGCGAAAACCGAGGTGGCGACCGCGATCAGGAATGTGCCGAAGGTCCCTTCCGAAAATGTCAAATGCGCACTCGTCAGCCACAGGGCCATCTGTACGCAAAAAAGAAATGCCGCCAGCCGCATCGCGCTACGGCGGTCGCCGCGGCCGCGCGTCAGGTTCTGGTACGCCAGCACCGGCGAGACCACACAGATGACCAACGCCAGCACCGCCATGATGAGGAAGCGGGCCTGTTGACCGCTCGCGGAGGGCGGCGGAGAACGCCACGGCTTGCTCCACGGACCAGTCATGTAGAAGCCCACGGGCTTGCCGCGTAACGCCGCCGCCTCTACGCGCAGGGGGAACGTAGTGCCTGGCCACACGCCGGTCCACGCCGCGCGCGCGTCGTTGCTAGAGAGCCAGGTCCACAGCGGTTCCGCAGGCTGTAATTTGGCCTCGTCCAGCCCCGCCTCCGCAAACAACGCATTCCAATTTGGCGGCACCGGGCCGGCGGAGGGCTCCAGCACTTGCGGGGGCCGCGCCTCAAAATAGACCAACCGTCCGCGGCTATCCAGTTCGGCGTAGGTCATGCCGTCCACCGTGATCGGCGGATCGTCATTGGCGACCATACCGGGAATCAGCAGATCGTTATGGAACTCGACACCCGTCATTACCGTGGGGCTCTGACGAAACCAAAAACGCAGCAGCGAAGGTTGCTGCCGGACAACTTCCAGCCAGCGAGGCTTCGGCTTGTCGTGATGGTCCACCCAGTTGCGGAACTCCGAGTACCACGAAAAATCATAGGCTTCGTCAGCGGCATTCCCATATCCCAGCCGCTGAATGACATCGCGCGCCTTCTGCGAAAGCACCTCCGTGGAATAAGGAGCATCGACCATCTCCAGCGCGTTCATGCGTGGCAGCAGAATACAAATTACGGCGAGGCCCGCCAGGATCAAGGCGAACAGTGCGATGGAAGCGCGTACCGAAAGTCCCGCGCCTGCTCCCGCCGCCGCCACCATTTCGGGCGAGGGCGTTTCCCCCGCCGCTAGCGCAGCCGCCAGCGGATCGCCGCCCGGTAAGGCCGCCGCCACCGCCAGCGCGGACGCCGGACGTCTCGCCGGTCTGGCGTCCAGGCAGCGCAAAATGACACGCTCCACCATCGGGTCGAGCTCGTGCACCAGCCTCGACGGACTCTCCGGCGCCGTCTCCAGGCGCGCCCGCTTGAGTCCGGCGAGCGTTTCCGATTCGAACGGCAGCTTGCCGGTGAAGATCTCATACAGCACCAGCCCGAGCGCATAGATGTCGCTCCGCACCGTGACTTCTTCCCCGGCGAGCTGTTCGGGCGCCATATAAGCAGGGGTACCGCTGGTGACGTCGCCGTCTTCGATTCGCCCGGCAAGTCCGGCCAATCCGAAATCGGTGAGCAGCACCTGGCCGCGTCCGTCCAACATAATGTTGCCGGGCTTCAAATCGCGATGCAGCACGCCCTTTTCATGGGCCGCGCTCAACCCGGCGCAAAGTTTCCGCGCGATCTCGAGCGCTTTATCCGTGGGAAGGCGGCCAATGCGTCGCAGCAAAGAGCCCAGGTCTTCGCCGTCCACATATTCCATCGAAAGGAAGCACTGGCCGCCGGTCTCCACCAGATCGTAGACGCGGCAGACGTTGGGATGCGAGACCTGCCTTGCCATCCGAACTTCATTCCGAAAGCGGGCCAGTGCGTCGGGATTTTGCGCCCAGGCCGCGGGCAGGAATTTCAACGCGACCGGCTGCTCCAGCGTCAGGTCGTCCGCGCGATAGACCTCCCCCATGCCGCCTTTGCCGAGCAGCGCGATAATGCGATAGCGCGCCCCCAGAATTTCCCCTGGCGCGAACCGGCCATGGGAAGTGGCAGCCTGTTGTGCGAGGGAGTGCGTCGCCGGGCGCGCGCTCGCCGGCGTAAGCACCGTGCGGGTCGCCATCACGTCCCCACACGAAGTGCAAACGCTGTTGCCTTCCGCCAGCGTCCTACCGCACGAAGCACACGTCATACGTCACGCCGCCGTCAGCAGTAATGGTGCGCCCTTGGTAATCACGATCGTGTGTTCGTAGTGCGCCGAGAGGCTGCGGTCCGCCGTACGAATCGTCCACCGGTCGTCCTGCAACTCGCCAATTCGCGTGCTCTCCGCCAGAATCGGTTCGATCGTAATCACCAGGCCCTCGGTGAGCCGCGTCTTGAACCGTGGATCGTGATAATTGGGCACCGTCGGCGCCTCGTGAATGGTGCGCCCCACGCCGTGCCCGCACAAATCGCGCAGCACGCGAAAACCCGAGCGATGAGTCTCACTCTCCACCTCGCGCCCGATCTCATAGACGCGATTGCCCGCGCGCGCTACCCGCGCCGCCCGGTGGAAGGCGTTCTCCGCGCAGCGCATCAGCGCCGCCGCCGTTGGGCTGACCTTCCCCACCGCCACCGTAACTGCGGCATCCGCGAAGAAACCGTCCTTCTCCGCCACAAGATCAAGCTTCACCAGGTCGCCCTCTACAAGGGCACGCTCCCCGGGAATGCCATGGATTGCCTCATCGTTCACGCTGATGCAGAGCGCGCCGGGAAATCCATAGACCTTGGGCGGCGCCGATTCCGCGCCGTGCTCCGCGAGAACCCCCGCCCCGATCTCGTCGAGCTCGCGCGTCGTGATTCCCGGCCGTACGCTGGCGCGCAGCGATCCAGCGCCAGCCGCACGATTCGTCCAATGGCGCGCAGCTTTTCGAGTTCAGCCTGGGTGCGAATCGACATAACCGTAATTCTGACACGTCCGACCGCGTTCTATAATGAGAGCCAGGAGTACTCTGGGTCTTGGCCGCCACTATTCCTGCTCCCGTTTCCACAATTCCGCGTTCCCTTTCCGTGCCGTGGTACGTCTGGTGCGCCGTCGCCGCCGTGACCTGCGCGATGACGGGAATCCATTGGGATATATCCTGGCACCGCTCCATCGGCCGCGACACGTTCTGGACTCCGGCCCATGTGGACATCTATTTCTGCGGCGTGCTGGCCGGCATCTCCTGCGGCTACCTGATTCTCTCCACCACTTTTCGCGCCGATTCTCCGCTGCGCCAGGCGTCCGTCAACCTCTGGGGCTTCCGCGGCCCACTGGGCGCGTTCATTGCCGCCTGGGGCGGAATCGCGATGTTGACCTCCGCGCCGTTCGACGATTGGTGGCACAGCGCCTACGGGCTCGACGTCAAAATCATCAGCCCGCCGCACATGGTGCTGGCCGCCGGGATTATCGCGGTTCATTTGGGCGCGCTGATCCTGATTCTGGGCCGCATGAATCGCGCCACCGGCATCGAGCGCGCGCGACTGCGCAACTTGTACCTTTACGTCGGCGGCATGATTCTGATTTGCCTCACCGTACTGTTGATGGAGATGACCTTCCGCAGCACCATGCACACGGTGCATTTCTATCACCTGCTGGCAATGGTGACGCCGATAGTCCTCGCGGCGGTTGCGCGCGGCAGCGCATACCGCTGGGCTGCCACTTCCGTCACTGGAATCTACAGCATATTCGTTCTGCTGATGAGCTGGATTCTGCCCCTTTTCCCCGCGCAGCCGAAGCTCGGACCGGTCTACCACCAGCTCACCCAATTTACGCCTCCGGAGTTTCCATTGCTCCTCATCCTTCCGGCGCTGGCGCTCGACCTTCTCTGGCAGCGTACCGCGCGTTGGGGAGGCTGGCGCCAGGCCATCGTTTCCGGCGCTCTGTTTCTCACGGTCTTTATTGCCGTGCAGTGGCCGCTGGCTGATTTCCTGATGTCGCCCGCTGCGCGGAATTGGTTTTTCGGAGCCAAATACTTCGGCTACTACTCGCTGCCCACTTCCTTGTACTCACGATATTTGTTCGTTCCCTTGGAAGCCGGCTCCGATTTCTGGCAGGAAGTGGCGCTGACCTTCGCCACCGCAATTCTGACCACCCGTATCGGCCTGGCTGCCGGAGATTGGATGCGCCGCATCCAACGATGAAGATCTTCCTCACCGTTCTTCTGCTGTTTGCCGCCCCCTTGAGGGCGCACGTCGGCAGCCCCGACGTTTTCTTTGAAGGCGATGCCGGACCGTATAAATTGCTGGTCACCATCCGCCCGCCGCAAGTAATTCCCGGCATTGCCGAACTGGAAATCCGCAGCCTCTCCGCGGATGTCCGCGAGGTTCACATTGTGCCGCTGCGGCTCGCCGCTACCGCCCAACAGTTCACGCCCGTCCCCGATCTCGCGCGCCCCTCCAGGGAAGATCCGCAATTCTATACCGGCAGCTTGTGGCTCATGGCCACCGGCTCCTGGAAAGTGCGCGTGGATGTGGATGGCGCCCGCGGCAAGGCCTCGCTCGCCGTGCCCGTTCCCGCGCTCTCCACACGCGTGCTCAGCATGCAAACCACGATGGGCGCGCTCCTGATCCCGCTCGGCCTCCTGCTGGTTTTCGGCCTGGTGGCGATTGTGGGCGCCGGCGTTCGCGAGGCGCAGTTGGAACCGGGCGCCGCTCCCGGCAGCACCCGGGTGCGCCGGTCGCGCATCGTCATGGTAGGGACGGGCGCAGTCCTCTGCATCATTCTTTGGGCGGGGAATGCCTGGTGGGGCTCAGCGGCAGACGGATACTCGCGCAATGTTTATAAGCCGATCGGACTCGATGCGTCCGTGAAAGACGGCAACCAGCTCGTGCTCCACCTCCGCGAACCCGGCTGGCTCAATCGCCGCACGGACGATCTGCTGCCCGACCACAATCACCTCATGCACCTCTACGTAATCCGCCTTCCGGAGATGGACCAGGTCTGGCATCTGCATCCCGAACTGGCCGGCGACGGCGCCTTTCGACAAACACTTCCCTCCATGCCGGCGGGCCGTTATGCGCTCTACGGCGATATCGTTCATGCCAGCGGGCTCGGCGAAACCGTCACTGTCGCAGCTCGATCTGGCCGCCATTCAGGGCCGCGAACTCACTGGCGACGACGCGGGCTCCGTCCCGTTGCCGGTGAAAGCGAATTACAATCCGGTTGTGTCGGAACTGCCAGGAGGGTACCGGATGATCTGGGAACGCGGCGAGGGCGCGATTCATGCGCGCCGCCCCTATCAATTTCGCTTCCGGCTTGAGGATGGAAACGGCGTCGCGCCCAAGGATATGGAACTGTATATGGGAATGCTGGGACATGCGGCCTTCGTGGCTACCGATGGCAGCGTCTTCGCGCATGTGCACCCCTCGGGCTCCGTCCCGATGGCGGCGCTCGGGTTGGCCCAGTCCGCGAACCCGCACGCGGAGCACATGATGATGGCAGCCGGCCTGCCGGCCGAAGTTTCGTTCCCTTATGGGTTCCCCAAACCAGGCGCCTATCGTGTATTCGTACAAATGAAACGGGGCGGCCGCATTCTGACTGGGGCCTTCACCACGACCGTGGAGAACTGATCTTTGACCACTATTAAAGGCAAGAGTGTTTTGATCACCGGCGCGGGCCGCGGCATCGGCAAGCGCCTCGCAATGGGATTTGCCGCCGAGGGCGCCCAAGTGGGCCTGCTGGCGCGCAGCCAGGCGGAAATTGATCTGGCGAAATTGGAAATCGAACATGCCGGCGGCTCTGCCATGTGCCTCCGTGCCGACGTGCGTCAGCCCGACGAACTGGCGCATGCCGTCGAACGGATGCGCGCCAAGTTCGGCGCCCTGGATGTCCTGATCGCCGCCGCGGCCGTGCAGGGCCCCATTGGGCCGTTCCTCACCAGCAAGGCAAAGGCCTGGAATGACGCCGTGGAAATCAATTTGATCGGTGTCGCCAATTCCTGCCGGGTGGCGCTGCCGCCCATGGTGGAGAAACGCTGCGGCAAGATCATCCTCATCGCCGGCGGAGGGTCGGCATATTCGCGCCCGAACTTCACCGCCTATGCCGCCTCGAAATCCGCCATTGTCCGCTTTGGCGAAACCCTGGCCGACGAAGTTCGCGATCATAACGTCCAGGTCAATACCATCGCCCCTGGCGCGGCCTACTCCACCATGACTGACGAGATCCTCCAGGCCGGAGAAGATCGCGCCGGACGCAAGGAAATTGAAGACGCCGAAAAGGTCCGCGTCACCGGCGGAATCCCGGCTGAAAAACAGATCGCCCTCGCCCTCTTCCTGGCCAGCGAAAAGAGCAATCACATCAGCGGCAAATTGATTCATGTCAATGACGATTGGAAGCGCTTCGAACAGGACAACATGAAGGCGGAGCTCTACACGCTGCGCCGTGTGCAAAGAGTATAGCTCCCGACGCTCAAACGCCGCATGCGCAGCGACTTCAGACGTGGGCGAGCGCCCCAATAGGGTGGTATCCTGATGGCTTCCGCCTGGATCGAATTGTGACTGTGACTGATGAGATGTATCGGCGGGTTGTCATGGCCGTGCCGGAGGGTATATGGGTCGTGGATCCCCAGGGTCGGACTATCTTTAGCAATCGGCGCATGGCCGAAATCCTGGGAACCGATTTTGAAGCCATGGCGGAACTCTCCTGCTTCGGATGTGTCTTTCCCGAGGAAGCAGACGATGCCCGGCGGCACTTCGACCGCGCGCTTTCCGGGGACAAAAGACCTTTTGATTTTCGTCTCCGCCGCGCCGACGGGTCGCCCGTATGGGTCAGCATTTCCTGCATGCCGATGCGCGATGATTCCGGCGGCGAGGTGGGCCTGCTCGGCATGTTCTCCGATATCACGGAGCGCAAACAGGCCGAAGCCGCCATTCGGGATAGTGAGGAGCGCTTCCGTGCGATCTTTAATCTTGCTGCCGTCGGCGTGGCTCAAGTGAGCCTCACCGCGGAACTCGACATGGTCAACGATCGCCTTTGCGCGATTTTCGGCTATACCCGCGAAGAACTGGTCGGCAGAAATCTCCGCGAACTCACCCACCCCGACGATCTGCCCGAGGTCGTTACCAAATCGCGCCGCCTGCTTACCGGCGAAATTCCATATTTCTGTATGGAGAAACGTCACTTCCGCAAGGACGGAACGGAGATCTGGTCCCGCATGCACAAATCCTGCGTGCGCGATCTGGAAGGTAAGCCGAAACATTACATCATGGTGTTGGAGGATATCACCGAGTCCGCACAGGCTCAAGCCGCTCTCAGGGAGAGCGAAGAGCGCTTCCGCAACATGGCGGATAGCGCCTCCGTACTCATCTGCCTGTGCGATCCCAACATGAATGTTACATTCTGCAATCAGCCGATCCTGACCTTCGTCGGCCTCACCGAAGATCAGCTCCGGGGCACTGATTTCAAGGAATTGATTCATCCCGATGATCTGCAGAGGGTCGGGCCGTCCGCACGGGCGGCGGTTCAGGCACAGCGCGTCTTTGAAATCGAACTCCGCATGCGTCGCTCCGATGGCGAATACCGGTTCATGCTCACTACCGGCACCCCGCGGTTCGCCGCGGGTACGTATGTCGGTTACATCATGATCACGGTCGATGTCACCGAGTTCAAACGAAAACAGGACTACGTGCTGGCCATGCAGAAGCTGGAAAGCCTCGGCGTGCTAGCCGGCGGAATCGCGCACGATTTCAACAATCTCCTGGGCGGCATCCTTGCCTCCGCGGAAGTCATATCCGCAGCGTCCGCCGGAGGAGCGCCGCCCGATGAGGAATCTCTTCTCCGCATCAAGACCGCTGCCATTCGCGGCGGCGAGATCGTACGTCAGTTAATGATCTACGGCGGGGAAGACAACCAGATCTTTCTCTTCCGTCGATGTTCCCGCACTCGTCGGCGAGATGCTTCAGCTTCTGAAGATTTCGATCTCCAAACGCGCGACCCTGAACGTCAATTTCCCCGCCCGCCTGCCCGAGGTTCGAGCCAACGCCGCCCAACTCCGGCAGGTCGTTCTCAATCTCATCACCAACGCCTCCGAGGCTCTCGAAGATCGCGAGGGCGAGATCTCCATGTCCGCCGCCATGGTGCCGGGCCGCGATTATCAGGCGCCTCTCCTCCCCGGCAGTAACTATTTAAAGCTCGAGGTGAGCGATACCGGCTGCGGCATGACGGAAGAGGTTCAGGCGCGTATCTTCGACCCGTTTTTTACCAGCAAGTTCGCGGGACGCGGTCTGGGTCTCGCCTCGGTGCAGGGAATTGTGCGCAGTCACGGCGGCGCGATCCACGTCACCAGCGTGCGTGGACAGGGTTCGCGTTTTGAAATTCTGCTGCCGTGTGCGGAACCTGAGAGTAAGCCGGAAACCTCGCGATCCTTTGCCCCCGCCAGGCGCATCCTCGAACCGTCCACCGTACTCCTGGTGGAGGACGAAGAGCCGTTGCGCCTCGCCGTATCCAGAATTCTCCGCCTCCGGGGCTTCACGGTAATTGAAACAGGCGACGGCACCACCGGGGTCGATCTCTTTCGAGAGAAGGCCCGACAAATCGATGTGGTGCTCCTGGATCTGAATTTGCCCGGAATGTCCGGCCGCGAAATTCTGCGCGAACTAAAGCGAATTCGCCCCGATGCCAAAGTCATTCTCACTTCCGCGTATAGCCAGGAGTGGGCACAGTCCGCAATCGGCGACGGCCGCTCCTGGCCGTATATCCGGAAGCCATACCAGCTCGGCGAGCTCACAACTTTGTTACGCCGTGTTTGCGCGGGCGAACCGTCCTCTGAGCGGTGATTTCCTTACAGCAGCTTGCGCAGCTTGAGTTCCACCCCGAACACCTCATACCCGCGCTGCACCAACAGGCGGCATTCGCGCCCGTCGCGCGCCAGTGCCTCCTGCACCAGTCCGGGCGACATGCGCTGCACAGGAGTATCGTCCACCGCGACAATCAGGTCCGTCTCCTGCAGTCCCGCCTCCGCCCCTGGCGTATCCGGGAGTACCTGGTAAATCCGCACCGCGTCGGCAATGTTGGGCACGCGGTGTACCCGCAGGCCGCTGGCGTCGAAACGCGAGGGCTCGGCGTAGCGGCTGTTCGGCTCCAGAATCATGCGGCTGCGGCCGTAATCGAAAAACACTTTGAAGCGGCGCAGGAACTCAACGCCAATCATCCCGTCCGGCTCGGCCTTACCGCCAAACCCAGGCTCCAGGAACTGGTGCACCACCGGCCGGTTCACTCCCAGTTGGCCCAAGCCGAAGCGCTCCAGCCGGCAGGCTCTCCTTCCCAGGCTATCGGCCGCGGAACCTAGCGCACGCTCGGGAAGATGGTGTTCCGCTGCGAAGCTCCGGCTCAGATACGCGATGCTTCCCGCCGCCCCGGTATCGATCACCAGGCGCGCGTTCACTTCCTTGCCGTCGCGCAGCGTGAGAGTCGCGGTGGTGTAAGGATTATTCTCTTCAATCGAAAAAGGGAATGCACGGCCGGGGCCGGTGTAACGAAAGCTCTCCGGGTCGTGCAGCCGCACTCCGGGCGATTCGTGGTCCAATTCCACCACAAACCGGCTCAGGACAAGCATCCCGATCGACGCATCTTTATCGCCCAGCAGCGGCGCATTCTTGATCACCAGCTCCTGTTCGGATAGTTTCAGGCCCGGGAAGGCCAGTGTGATCCGCGTACGGCCATCCAGGCTCAGTGCGCTTTCCAGCGGCCCCGCACTCCGTCCGAAACCGGTGGGCGTGATCCCGATCGCCGATGCCTTCGCCGATTCAATGAAGACCAGCGCGCCGCCGCCCCCCGAATCCAGTTCGCACCACAGGGGCTGGGAACCGTCGATCCGCGCCGGCACCAGAAGTTGGTGAAAGTCATTGCGCCGCGCCGGCAACAGGATCGGCGGCGTTGCCCCCAGCATCCGCGGCGCCGCGCAAAGCGAAGCGAGAAGGGTGCGGCGAGAGAGCATTACGACACGTTGCGTTTGAGTTGGCCGCAGGCGGCGTAAATATCCAGCCCGCGCGGTTTGCGCACGAAGCAAGGCATCGCGCGCCGCACGATGTCTTGAAAACTCGCTACCCGTTCCGGGTCGGGCGTTTCATACGGAATCCCGGGCCCGGGATTGAGCGCGATCAGGTTAACCTTGGCGTTGAGATGGGAAAGCAGTTTCACCACGCGCCGCGCGTCGGCATCGGTATCGTTGACCCCGCGCAGCACAACGTATTCGAAGGTCAGTTTTTCCCACGGACGCAGCGGATACTCCTTGCACGCGGCCAGCAGATCCTTGAGATGGTACTTGCGCGTGATCGGCATCAATTCCTGCCGCGCTTCTTCGGTGGAGGCGTTCAGCGAAATCGCCAGTTTGGGCCGCACCGGCTCGCGCCCGAGTTCCGCAATCTTCGGGGTGATGCCTGCGGTGGATACGGTCACCCGCCGCGGCGAAAGGCCGAAGCCGGCGGGGTCCAGCAGGATCCGCGTGGCCTTGATCACGTTCTCCAGGTTCAAGAGCGGCTCGCCTTGTCCCATCATCACGATATTGAGACGCCCGCCATCCTGCCGAAGTTGATTCTCGCGCGCAACTAAAAGCACCTGGCCCACGATTTCCCCGGCCGTGAGGCTGCGTTCCAATCCCATCAGCGCCGTCATGCAGAATTTGCAGTCCACCGGACAGCCGACCTGGCTCGAGATACAGATGGTGTCGCGCTCGCCTTCAGGCATCAGCACGGTTTCGACCGTGCGCCCATCCTCGAGCTTCAGCAGGTAGCGCCGCGTGCCGTCAGTGGATTGGTAAAGGTGCGCGATCCCGGGCAGCCCGAGTTCGTGCCGCGCCGCGAGCTCCTCCCGCAGACGGGCTGGGAGCGTGGAGATCTGCACTAGATCGGCGGCCTGCCCTCGATAGATGGCTTCGTAGATTTGTTTGGCCCGGTATCCCGGCTGATCCGGGCCCAGGGCCTCACGCAGATCAGTCAGGTCCATGCCCACGAGCGGTTGGGACATCTGTACTACCAGTGTAACCGAGAAGGTAACCCGGAAGCCGCGGCTTCACCGGTTCACCTCGCTACGCCCCATCCAGCCGCCGAAGATGCTACAAAGGGAATAGGTCTCTTCTCTCCTTTTTGCGATGACTTCACCTAATAACCCTTTGCGCGACATAGAAATGACCACGCTGGCCAATGGCGTCCGCGTGATCACGGAGGCCATGCCGCACGTTCGCTCCGTCTCCGTAGGTATCTGGATCGGTTCGGGTTCGCGGCGCGAAAACCACGAACAGAACGGCATCTCCCACTTCATCGAGCACATGCTTTTCAAGGGAACCACCACCCGCTCGGCGGAGGATATCGCGCGCGCGGTGGACGCCCTGGGCGGCAACCTCGACGCTTTCACCGCCAAGGAATTGGTCTGTTTTAACACGAAAGTTCTCGATCAACATCTCTCCCAGGCATTCGACGTTTTGGCCGACCTGGTGTTAAACCCCATGTTCCGGGAAGAAGATATTGAGAAGGAAAAGAGCGTCATTCTCGAGGAAATCAAGATGGAGGCCGATAGCCCGGACTATCTGGTCCACGAAATCTTCTCCTCAAATTTCTGGAAAGATCACCCCCTCGGCAAGCCGATTTTAGGCACCCCCCAGAGCGTCCGCCGGTTCGATAGCACCATGATCCGGGATTTTTATCGCTCGGTGTACTCGCCGGCGAATCTGGTCGTCACCGCGGCCGGCCATCTTACCCACGAGGGCTTGACCGCGCTCGTGCGCCAGTACTTCGATTCGCTGCCGCCGGGCCCGGGCGAACCTGCCGATCCTCTGCCCACCACTCACGCCCGGATCGCGCTACGCAACAAAAAATCGCTCGAGCAGGTCCACCTCTGCCTGGGTGTCCCTTCCTACCCGCTGCCTCATCAGGAACGCTTCGCCTGCTATGTGCTCAACACCTTGCTTGGCGGCGGAATGAGCTCGCGCCTGTTCCAGAATATTCGCGAACGCCAGGGTCTCGCCTACGCCGTTTTTAGCGAGCTGAATCCTTATCGCGACACCGGTTGCCTCTCGATCTATGCCGGCACCAGCGTGGAATCCGCGCGCAAGGTAGTGGAATCGATCATGCTCGAATTCCGCCAGCTCAAAGGCGACCGGGTCGTCGACGAGGAACTCCGCCGCGCCAAAGACCACCTGAAAGGCTCGCTGATGCTGGGCCTGGAATCCACCGCCAGCAGGATGTCCAATCTGGCGCGCCAGGAAATGTACTTCGGCCGCTTCTTCACGCTCGATGAACTCGTGGAGAGCATCGAAGCGGTGACCGCCGAAGACGTCCGCAGAATCGCGCAGACGTTTTTCGACCCCCGCCAGATCGCCGTGACCATCCTGGGCAACCTCGAGAACTTCAAGATCGGCCGCGATGACCTCTCCTGTTAGCCGAAAACTTAGTCTTCCCGTAAGATCCTGACCGGGTCGCACAGCGCCGCCCGTCTCGCCGGAGCCAGCAGCGCCACGAGCGCCGCCAGCAATAGCAGGCCAAGCGCGGTGGCGAAGATTCCAGGACCGGGCGGGTGCAACATGGCGTTGGAACTCGGGAAAAATACGGACGCCATCACGTGAGTCACCGTCAGAAACAGCCCGAGCCCTGTCAGTAAACCAGGTATCAGCGGCTTCGCGCCCAGCACCAGTACGGACCGGAACAGATCCCCGCGCGTCGCGCCGATGGCCGCGCGAATTCCTAACTCGCGAAACCGGCAGGTCACCGAGTAGTTCACCACGCCATACAAGCCGGCCATCGACACCAGGAGCGTGATCGCGCCCAGGGTGGTCACGATCTGTTCCAGCGAGAGGATGCCCAGCGTGTTGCGGTCGTAATATTCCCGCAAGGTGAAACTGGTCGCAATCATTTCCGGATCGAATTCACGCGCCAACTCGGCAATCGCGCGCATCACTGGCCGGGGCTCACCTTCGAAACGGACGAGGATTTCCGCCGTGTTCCCATCGCTTTCCAGTGGGCGATAGAGTTGAGATCCCGTCGAATTGAAAAGTCCGGCAACCGAATCCGCCGCCACCCCCACGACCTCCAATGTGTTCCCTTCCGCTCCGATCAATGTCTTGCCCAGCGGATCCCGGCCCGGCCACAGTTTTTCGGCGAGCGCGGACGAGACAATCGCCGCATGCGAAACGTCGCGGGCAATAAACGCTCTGCCGTGAAGAATCGGGAGGCGGATCGCGGCGAAGTAATCCGGCGAGACCAATCTGCCGGTGACGGGCTCCTGCAGAGCGCCGGGCGTTCCCGGCAATTTGACGTATCCTGTCTCTGACTGCTGAACGTGATCGGCAAACGCGACGGATTGCAATCCTGGAATCGCACGCAGCCTCTCGCCGAAATCGCGGAGGAATGCCGCCGGCCGGTCAGCCTTCGGCGGCGGCAGCATCGTCAGCAAGACCTGGGATGTGTTGAGCCGTTCATCGATCGGAGACAATCGCGTAGCGCTGTCGGCCACGATTGCGGCCATCAGTAGCAGAACAATGCTCACCGCCGCCTGCGTACCCATGAGGAGGCTGCGAAGGCGCGATTGGGAACCCGCCCCGGCCGCCAGGCCGGCCGACCCCTTCATTGCCGAAGCCAGATCTATCTTCAGTGACTCAAGGCCCGGCGATACTCCGGCCAACACCGCGGTCAAAACCGTGATGCCGGCCAGCCACGCGAAGGAGAGCCAATCGGGCGCCATCGAATAGTTCGGCACGGCACCGGCGATTTGCGTGTATAGCTTCAAAGGCAGCCACGTTGTGATCCACGCGCCGAGGCCGCCGGCAATGCTTGCTAGCAGCAAGGACTCGGCCAGCAGCATACGCAGGAGCCTCATTCGGCTGGCGCCCAGCGAGAGTCGCACGCCAACTTCACGTCTGCGGGTCCCGGCGCGGGAGAGCAGCAGCAGCGCGACATTAATGCAGACTCCGCCGAGCACCAGCAGGGACGCGGCGATGATGAACGAAAGCGAGCCGCGCTGGCGCGAATTGCTCCGCGCGAGAGTGGACCCATTTGTGACACTGAGCCGCGTGGCGCGTCCCGGGTGGAGACGGTCCTGCCGTGCTGCCGTCACCTGCAGCGCGGCCTGCAGTTCGTCGCGGCTGTGTGCCGGTTCCAGGCGGCCCGCGACCTTAAGCCACGCATCCTCTCGCGAGCGGCCACGTTCTGCTGCGAGCAGGGATTGCGCGGTATACGGGATCAAAACACCGCCGCTCCGAACCGATCCCGCGAAACTCGATGGGACCACTCCCGTTATCGTGAACGCCTGGCGACTAAGGTAGGCGGTCTTGCCCACTATGGCGGGGTCCGCATCGAAATGGTCGCGCCAGATTCGCTCGCTCAACACGACAATCGCCGGGTTTCCCGTGTCGGCACAATCGGCGGCCTGAAATACGCGGCCGAGCAGCGGGCGCTCCAGACCGTACACGGAAAAATAGTTGCACGTGACCATGCGAGGCATGACCGGGATCGAAGCGCCGCGGTCGAGCCAGGCAGGCGCGGCATCCGCGAACGCGGTAAGAGTTGCCAGTCCTGCCGCGGCGCCGCGCAGCGCCTTAAAATCACCGAGTGAGACCGGCCCCGGCTCACGGCGGGTCTCTCCGTTGATTTTGTAGGTCGCGTCGACGGTCAGGAAAATTCCCGGCTGCGGAACGTGCGCACGGAATGCTTCGGCGTTGAGAAATGTGAAGATCGAGGAGCAGAATCCCAACCCGAACGTCAGCATCACAATCACGCTGCCGGCCAGCAGCGGAGTGCGTGCAAGCTGCCGCAATCCGTACCGCAGATCCGTCCACAGATCGGCCGCCCAGGTCCTTATACCGCTCATGACTGTGATCCCTCTGGGTTCTACATATAGAACAGAGATCTGGAATAGTGCAATCCCAAAAAAAAGGCCGAAGCTTGCGCTCCGGCCTTATCAAGGTGGAATGGTTTCAAGTCTGGACAGGCCGGGGCCTGTCCTACGCGGTACGGGACATTTCGTTCTTGTCGCCGCTGATGGCAGCCTGAGCTGCCGCGAGGCGGGCGATGGGAACGCGGAACGGAGAGCAGGATACGTAATCCATGCCCACGCGGTAGCAGAATTGCACCGAGCTCGGCTCGCCGCCGTGTTCGCCGCAGATGCCGACTTCCAGGTCGGGACGCGTCTTGCGTCCGTTGACCACCGCCATCTTCACCAACTGTCCGACGCCTTCCTGATCGAGGACGGCGAACGGATCGTTGTCGAAGATCTTCTTGTTCTGGTATTCCTGCGAGAACTTCGTATAATCGTCGCGCGACAGGCCCATTGTGGTCTGGGTCAGATCGTTGGTGCCGAAGCTGAAGAATTCGGCTTCGTTAGCGACTTTGGCGGCAGTCAATGCAGCGCGCGGAATTTCGATCATGGTGCCGACCATGTACTTCAGCTTCTTCATGCCGGCCTTGGCCAGAACGTCTTCCGCGGCAGCGACGACGATCGCCTTCTGATTTTCGAGTTCCTTGACGCCGCCGATCAGCGGGATCATGACTTCGGGAATCACTTTGATGCCCTTCTTGGCAACCTGTACGGCCGCTTCGAAGATGGCGCGCGCCTGCATTTCGGTGATCTCGGGATAGGTGACGCCGAGACGGCAGCCACGGTGGCCGAGCATGGGGTTGAACTCATGGAGTTCTTCGACGCGCTTCAGCAGCTCGGGGATGACGGTCTTGAGATTCTTGACCTCGGCGCCGAACTTCGCGTAAGTGGCGGCCAGTTCCTTCTTCTTCTTGATGTCGGCGTAAGGCAGGATGGCGACGTCCACCATGAGGTCCTCGCGCTTCGGCAGGAATTCATGGAGCGGCGGATCCAGAGTGCGGATGACGACCGGGAAGCCGTCCATCGCGGTGAACAAGCCCGCGAAATCCTTGCGCTGCATGGGCAGGAGCTTCAACAGAGCCTTGCGGCGGGACTTTTCATCGCGCGCCAGAATCATGGCCTGCATGTGCTCGATGCGGTCTTCCGCGAAGAACATGTGCTCGGTGCGGCACAGTCCGATACCCTCGGCGCCGAACTTGCGGGCAACTTTCGCGTCGCGCGGAATATCCGCGTTGGCGCGCACGCCGAACTTGCCGCGGAACTCGTCCGCCCAGCCCATGAACTTGGCGAGGACGCCCGACTTCGGATCGGCTTCCAGGGTGTTGGCCTTACCGGCGTAGACGAGCCCGGTGGAGCCATCGAGGGAAAGCCAGTCCCCTTCCTTCAGGACCATATTCTTGCCGTTGACGACGACGCTGACTTCCTTCTTGTGTTCATCGACGGTGACGGATTCGGCGCCGGCGACGCAGGGGGTGCCCATGCCGCGGCAAACCACGGCCGCGTGGCTGGTCATACCGCCGCGCGCGGTCAGGATGCCCTTCGCCACTTCCATGCCGGCGATATCGTCGGGCACAGTCTCCTTGCGAACCAGGATGACCGGGGCTTTGGCCGACTGTTCGACCGCATCTTCCGCGGAGAACACAATCGTGCCGACCGCGGCGCCCGGGGACGCCGGCAGACCCTTGGCCAACTGGGTGAGGGTCTTGATCTGCTTGGGATCGAGAACCGGGTGCAGGAGCTGATCGAGCTGCTGGGGATCGACGCGGAGAATCGCTTCCTTCTTGTCGATCAAGCCCTGCTCCACCATTTCGACGGCGATGCGGACCGCCGCCGGACCCGTGCGTTTGCCGTTGCGGGTCTGCAGCATGTACAGCTTGCCGTCTTCGATGGTGTATTCGAAATCCTGAATATCGCGGTAGTGATTTTCCAGCATCGTGGTGATCTCACGAAGCTGGTCATAGACCGCTTTGTTCCATTTGGCGAGGTCGCTGATGGGGTGTGGGGTGCGGACGCCGGAGACGACGTCTTCGCCCTGCGCATTCTCCAGGAATTCGCCGTAGAATACGTTTTCGCCGGTCGCGGGGTTGCGCGTGAAGCCCACGCCGGTGGCGGAAGTCTCGCCCAGGTTGCCGAACACCATCGCCTGGATGTTGACCGCGGTGCCGAGATCGTCGGGGATCTGGTTCATGCGGCGGTAATACTTGGCGCGGTCATTGAACCAGCTGCGGAACACGGCGTTGCGCGCGCCGGCGAGCTGTTCCAGAGGATCTTGCGGGAAGGGCTTGCCGGTCTTTTTCTGGACCAGCTTCTTGTAAGCATCAATGACTTCCTGCAGATCTTTGGCGGTTAGTTCGGTATCGAGCTTGGCCTTCACCTTCTTCTTCTGGCCATCGAAGATTGCGTCGAAATCGTGTTTGGAAACTTCCAGCACCACAGCGCCGTACATCTGGATGAACCGCCGGTAGCAATCGTAGGCGAAGCGGGCGTTGTTGGCCTTGGCTTCGAGCGCTTTTACCGTCTTATCGTTCAAGCCCAGGTTGAGGATCGTGTCCATCATGCCCGGCATGGAGAACTTGGCGCCGGAACGCACGCTGACCAGCAGCGGGTTCGTGGTATCGCCGAGCTTCTGGCCCATACGCTCTTCGAGGATGGCCAGCTTCTCCAGCATTTCCTGGTGAATCTCCTTCGGCACGGAGAACTTGTTTTCGAAGTAGATATTGCAGAC
This sequence comes from uncultured Solibacteraceae bacterium, assembly GCA_963811575.1. Lineage (GTDB taxonomy): Bacteria > Acidobacteriota > Terriglobia > Bryobacterales > Bryobacteraceae > Solibacter. The sequence continues at coordinate 696,341 of CAWERY010000002.1, forward strand.
CTGCGTCGAAACAGTGAAGCCGGGAGGTACCGGCAGCTTGGCCCGGCACATCTCAGCCAGCCCGGCGCCTTTGCCACCGAGCGTATCCTTCATCTTTCCATCGCCGTCGGCGGTTCCGTTGCCGAACGAGTAGACATACTTCGTCATTCTTAATTTGCTCCTATGAATTAGTAACGATTTCAGAAAAGTCCGCCATGGTGGAGAATTCCGCCAAGAGCGTGCTCAACAACGTCAAACGGTTCTGCCGGACGACCGGGTCCGGCGCATTGACCAACACCTTGTCAAAGAAAAGATCCACCCTGGGCCGCAGGCGCGAAATTACAGTTTCAATCGGTTGGGACTGGATCTTGAGAAACTCGTCGTACAGTTCGCGTTCCGGTCCGGCTTCGACCAGGTTCGCATCGATAGTGCCGCCGCCCGTGAATTTGGCCTGCTCCAGAATGTTGCGAATGCGCTTGAAACTTGCGGCGAGAGGTTCGAAATCCGGCGAGGCGCGCAGATCGCGAACGCGCTCCAGGCGTGACTCCAGATCCACCAGATTGCTCCAGCCCACCGCCATGGTGGCATTCACCTCGTCATAGGCAAAGCCGCGGATATCTTTGAAGTAGTAGCGAACGCGCTCTTCGAGGAAGGCGCGCAAGGCGGCGTCCTCGCCGATCAGGTCGAGCAGCGGCAGGTCGAGTTTGCCCTCGACAAGAATGCGCACCACGCCCTGGGCGGCGCGCCGCAGCGCGAAGGGGTCTTTCGACCCGGTCGGCACCATGCCCACGCCGAAACAACTGCGCAGGGTGTCCAGCTTATCGGCCAGAGAGACAACCAACGCGGTGGCGTTGCGCGGCAGCGCATCGTCCATGCTCTCCGGTTTGTAATGATCGTAAATCGCCTGCCAAACGGGCTCGGGTTCGCCCTGCACCCGGGCGTAAAGACCGCCGACCACGCCTTGCAGTTCGGTAAATTCCTTGACCAGTTCGGTGGTGAGATCGCACTTGCAAAGCTCGGCCGCACGAACCGCATGGAAATCTCCGCCCAGTTCGGCGGCCAGTTTCATCATGCGTCCGGTCTTGAGCAGGTAGCTACCCAGCTTGGCTTGAAAGGTGACATTGCCCAAATCCGGTTTTCGGTCGCGCGAGGGATTTCTTCTGGTCGGCGTCCCAAAAGAAACGCGCGTCGTTGAAGCGGGCGCGCAGCACCCGCTCATTGCCGCTGCGCACGAAGCCTTCCGGATCGCTATTGATATTCATCACGGCGACGAACTCGGGGGCCAGTTTTCCCGACGCGTCCTCAACCGAGAAGTACTTCTGGTGGTGCCGCATGACGGTGACCAGGACTTCTTCGGGCAGTTCCAGGAATTGCGGATCGAAACTGCCGCGGATGGGCTGCGGCGATTCGGTCAGGTAGACCAGGGTTTCCAGCAGCGCGTCGTCCGGCTTGATGCGCACGTCCGCCATGCCGGCGCGGATGCGGCCGCGGCGCTCTTCGGCTGAGAGAATGACGCCGTGATCGCGCAGGCGCTGTTCGTAATCCGCCGTGGTGATGGCGATTTCCCGCGCACCCAGGCGGCGATGGCCGCTGGTCAAAGCGCCGGAGCGCACGCCCGCCAACTCGAAGGGAATTATTTCTTCGCCCAACAGCGCCACGATCCAGCGAATAGGACGGATGAAGCGCGGACCGCCCTTGCCGGTCCAGTACATCGTCTTCGGAAAGTAGAGCCCGAGAATGATGCCAGGCAGAACCTCGGCCAGGATGTCCTTGATCAGGCGGCCGGGAACCTTCTTCAGGTAAACGTAGTATTCGCCCTTGCCGGTGGATTCCACCGTCATGTCCTCGGGCTGGATTCCCTGTTTGCGGGCAAAGCCTTCAACCGCTTTGGGCGGCGCCGATTTGGCCGGACCGAGCACGCGCTCTTCGCTGTCTTCCTGCTTGAGCGGCAGGCCTTCGACGCGTAGCACCAGGCGGCGCGGCGTGGCATCCAGGCGGACTGACTCGTGCGGGATGGCGAGTTTCTCGAAGGAGAGGCGAAGGTTTTCCAGCGCCGTCGGAATCATCCAATCAGGGATTTCCTCGGTGCCGATCTCGAGCAGCAGGGGAAGACTCACTGAGCCACCTCCGCCACAACGCCGGCGTCCTGATCGACCCACGCATGCGCCACCGCGACAGCCATCTTCCGTACCCGTTGGATCACGCCAACGCGCTCGGTGACGCTAATGGCGCCGCGCGCATCCAGGGTGTTAAAGAGATTCGAGCACTTGAGGACCTGGTCATATGCCGGCAGCAAGGGAAAGCGCTTCTTTTCGGGAGACTTCGGATCATAAAGACCTAACAGTCGGGTGGCCTCTCCCTCATGCAGGTCGAACAGTTTCCACAGGGTCTCAATCGACGCCATTTCGAAGTTGTAGACCGAATATTGCAGCTCGTCCTTGTAACGAACGTCGCCGTAGGTAAAACCCGGAGCCCAATCGATATCGTAGACGCTGTCCTTGACCTGCAGGAAGGCGGTGAGGCGCTCCAGCCCGTAGGTCAGTTCGGCCGGGACCAAATCCAGGTCGATGCCGCCACACTGTTGAAAGTAAGTGAATTGGGAGATTTCCAGGCCGTCCAGCATGACCTGCCAGCCGATACCCCAGGCGCCCAGCGTGGGGGCTTCCCAGTTGTCCTCTTCGAGCTTCAGGTCATGCTTGCGGAGATCGATGCCGATGGCCTCGAGGCTGCCGAGGTAGAGCTCGATGACGTCGGCGGGAGCGGGCTTGAGAATCACCTGGAGCTGGGAGTGCTTGTAGAGCCGATTGGGGTTATCCCCGTAGCGGCCATCTGCTGGACGGCGGCTGGGCTGCACATACGCGGTGCGATAGGGCTTGGGGCCGAGCACGCGAAGGAAGGTTTCCGGACACATCGTGCCGGCGCCGACTTCGGTATCGTACGGTTCCTGGATAATGCAGCCCCGGTCTGCCCAGTAGCGCTTCAGCGTTAGGATAATCTCTTGAAACGATTGCATTTAACCAGTCGAGCCTTCTAGTATTGGCACCGTAATCAGGCGCCGTTCCGCGTGTGACTCCATCTGCTGCACCAGGAAACGCCGGAGGTCGGCAGCGGTGGCTTGCGTCCAACGTTCGCCCAGTTGCGCCACCGGTTGACGCAGGATCTGGCCGGCGATCTCCCTTGATTCCCCACTCAATTCCCAACTATTGCTTGCGCCCAGCAGACGGCGGCAGTCGCCGCAAATCAGGCCATTCCGGCCGCGGCTAAAGAACGCCCGCTCGGCCGAGCCGGGTTCATCCAGCATGCTGCCGCAACTCAGACAGACATGCAATTCCGGCAGCCAACCCGACAACCGCACCGCCCACAGGGAAAAATACGTGACGGCCCGCCATAATACCGACATTGCCAGAGCGATCTCCCACAACACCGGAGCGATCTCCACCGGAGATCTCCATCCGCCGGCGTCCGGAGCGATTCTAAAACCGCCACCAGGAGCCGGAAAAACTTCTCGCTGGCCTCGCCGGAGGGCAACAGAAGATCCGTCGCTTCCGCGAAAAAATCCAGCGCAATACTCGCCTGATAATCGGAAGCCAGGTCAAACTGGGAGCGAATCAACTCGCAAGAATCCAGGTTGACCAGTTCGTGGCTCTCCCGCTGGAAGTACGCCATGCGCACGTGCGATAACCGCTCCAGCCCGCTTCCGAACAGACTCTTCGGACGACGCGCCCGCTTGGCCACGCCACGCAATTTTCCCTGGTCCCGAGTCAGAAAGCTGACGACGAGGTCCGCTTCTTTGAACGGGTAGGTGCGTAGAACGATAGCTTCGCTGACACGCGCTGGCACACGTGGAAATTTCAGAGTATCACAGATGAAAAGGTGAGGTCGCGCGAAGCCCGAGGAGTTCCGCAGAAGGGCGCGTGCCGGGGTGGCAACGGGCGTACACGCGGCGCAAAATTTTAAGAACACGATCTCGCTTGGTGGTGCGGTAAGTACTTCTTTTGCCTTCAGTTGGAAAGGATTTGAAACATTTTGCGGCGCAAAATTCCGGATATTCGCGCAGCCAAAATGATGGACTCATCCGCTGCCAACCGGAGAAGCGGCGGATTGTGCAGTGGCATCGACATAGCTCCGCCTCCAAGCTAGCACCGCCGAGTGGTCTTTTTGGAGTTTAAGACCTGTATGGCCTTGATACCGCGAGGAAAAGAAAGTTGATGTGGACGTGATTCCCCCATGGCCGTCACTAGGTTCCGGGCGTCCCTAGGGAGAAAGAGCGCTCCGCACCCCGGCTGGGAAGGCATTGGGAACGGCAGCGGTGCAGATTCATGCCTTTCCAAGGTGGGACGTTCGCAGCCGCATATGAGCGGAGATGATCACTAGTAAGTACTCCTCATGCTTCCCAATTAGGTGCGTTTTTTCTTTCGGCTGCGGAGTTACTCCGCAGTAATACTTGCTATCGTAGAATGCCGTGAAAACCGGACTCCTTCGCACGTTCAACCCGGCCGCCACCCACCGGTGCGCCTATCTCTTCCTTCTTGTTAGCGTGGCCGCCGGGTTTGCGACTGCGCAGATTACCGGGGGCGGGTCGCCCCTTGTTTGCCAGACCGGCGTCTCCGCGGTGCCAACCTTGCGCGGGGAGGGGTACACGGAGTTGACGGGAGACATCACATTGACTTGTACAGGAGGGGTCGCACCGGCCGTTGGCGGGGCAATCCCCCAAGTCAATATCACGGTCTTTTATAACACGGCAGTGACCAGCCGGCTGCTGCCGGTAAGCGGCGTTTCAAACTCGATCTCGGAGGCTCTGTTACTAATTGACGAGCCGGGTTCCGGTTTACTCCCGGCGGTTCCAGGGTTTGGGCAGCGGCGCCGGTCAGAAGCTCTGCGCAACCCCGATGCAGGGCTGCCTCGAGTATGTCTCCCAAATTACTCCCGGTGGAATTCCGGTAGCTACGGACGTCCCCCTGGGTACCACGTCGGGGAAGAACGTGTTCCAGGGGATTGTGAACGGCAACGCCGTGACCTTTTTTGGGATTCCCGTCTTGTCTCCAGGCAGTGGAACGCGCGTTTTGCGGATTACGAACGTTCACGCAAATGCCAACCCTCTCAGCGGCCTCCCAGGTTCAATCGCCCCCCTGCAAGCTTCCCTCAGCATCACGGGAGCAACTTCCTTATTGCTTTCAGATCCGGCCCCGATCGTCGGCTTTGTCAGCGGCAGCTTGACCGCATCGGCGAACATAGGCGCCTCTCTCGGACAGTGTACTCCGCAAACGATGGCGCCCGCCGGAACTTTAACCTTCGGGGAGAACTTTAGCGCGGCGTTCCGGACCCGAGTTATGGCGCAGAGCAACGCGGCCTACGCCGGCCAGACTGGCACTCCCGGCCAGAATGGTTTCGTCGCGCAGAATGTCCCGGGACTCGTCTACAATTCGGAGTCCGGACTTGTATTGCCGGTGGCCACCGGACAGACGGCAGGTCTCGCCGACTTCGGCACCCGCTTGAAAGCGGTTTTCAATAATGTCCCGGCGGGCGTCCACCTCTTCGTTCGGTTTCGAATGTTCTTAACAGCGGGCTGCCGGTACAGGTGCCGGTTGTACCCGGCGGGGTTGCGGCCAACACGGGCACCACCGGCTTCGCGCAACTGACCAGCGACGAGAGCGGTCCGTTCACCGCGGTGACGGCCAGCGATACGGCCAATTCCGGGAACGTTCCGGTGGCGGAGATTGCGGTGGTGAACGGCTCGGCGACCGCTGTTTGGGAAGTCATCAATACCAATCCCAACGCAAATGAGAACCTACGCTTTGCGGTTTACACCAGCTACACGCCTGCCGCCAATTTTCCTCCTCCGGGCACAATCACGGTCAACCTGAGTTTCGCTGCCTCGCCGACCAGTTTCACGGCGGGCGCCGGTTCGGTGGGGTCGAGTACCCTACCGATGCCGAGGTTCGTCCCGGATGCATTCAGCGCCCGAGACCTCCTGGTGATCACGGCGGGCAACTGCAGCCCCGGCCTGAGCATTGTGAAGCAGCACAGCGGGAATTTTATACGGGGCAGACCGGCGCCACTTATACGCTGACTGTGAGCAATGCCCCTTCCGACGCCGCGACCAGCGGCACGGTCACGGTGCGGACACGCTACCCGGCGGTCTGACCGCAACGGCAATTAGCGGCAACGGCTGGTCCTGTACTCTTGGAACCGTTACCTGCACGCGAACCGATGCACTTGCCGGCGGAGCGAGCTATCCACCGATTGCGGTGACTGTGAATGTGGCTTCGAATGCGAGTTCGCCGCAGGTCAACCACGCTACGGTTTCCGGCGGAGGCTCCCCGTCTGCAATTCGGCTGATTCGACGATCGTCGGCGGCGCGGTGACGGCGATCTCGGTGACGCCGAGTTCGGGTACGGGATTGATCCAGACGTTCGCCCTACAGTACTCCGACACTGCGGGCACGGGAGGCCTATCGAGCGTCTCGGTGTGGTTCACCCGACTCCGTCGAGCATGGTGAACTCTTGCGTGCTTTCCTATTCCCCGCCTACAAACACCCTGTCCCTGCTCGACTCGGCAGGGGTGCAGTGGGTATCGGGAACTCCCGGCAGTGGGGGAATCCTACAAACTCGAGCTGTTTCGTCAGCCTGAGCAGCAGTAGTCTCGTGCTTGGGTCGAACACGCTGACACTGAACCTGGCGATGACCTTCGAGGGGGGGTACGCGGGGACAAAGAACGTCTTCATGTCCGCGACCGATACCACCGGCAGCGCGACCGGATGGCAGGCGCATGGGACGTGGACGGTGCCGGCGACCACGGCTACGGTAACGGCGGACAGCGTGATGCCGAATTCCGGCGTGGGGTCCGGCCAGACATTCACGCTGCAATACACGGACACCGCCGGATCGCGAGCTTTGGAACGGCCCGGGTTCTCTTCAGCGCGGGGTTGCCGCCCGGTTCGGCAAACTCGTGCGAAGTCTCTTACAACCGCC
>CAWERY010000003.1:0-473495 GCA_963811575.1 uncultured Solibacteraceae bacterium
CACCTTCTTGATAATCGTGTTGGCAGTGGCCACCCACTGGAAGGGTTGCGGAGCCTTGTTGTGGTCGCGGACATAGTCACGGATGGCGCGTTCCAGTTCTCGGACCGAACGAAACGTGCCGCGTCGAATGCGTTTGCGGGTGATCTCGGCGAACCAGCGTTCTACTTGATTCAGCCAGGAAGCACTCGTGGGTGTGAAGTGCACTTGATAGCGAGGGTGATCGGCGAACCACTGCTTGACGTCCGGGTGCTTATGGGTTCCGTAGTTGTCAAGAATCAGGTGCACGGCCAGGCGAGAATTGGTTCCTGCCTCCACCTTGTTCATGAAGCGGATGAATTCTTGGTGCCGGTGTCGGGGTTGACAGTGGCCAATGACCTTGCCCGCGGCGACGTCCAGAGCAGCGAACAGTGTGGTGGTGCCGTGCCGCTCATAGTCGTGAGTCTGCCGTTCTGGAATGCCGGGGCGGAGCGGCAAGATCGGCTGCGTGCGGTCCAGCGCTTGGATCTGACTCTTTTCATCCACACTGAGCACGATCGCCTTGTCTGGCGGGTTCAAATACAGGCCCACGATATCTCGAACTTTGGCGACGAACTGTGGGTCTGAGCTGAACTTGAAGGACTCTACTCGATGCGGTTGAAGGTGATGTTTCTGCCAGATGCGCTGCACCGTCGCCGGACTGACGCCCTGATCTCGTGCCATCAAACGGACGCTCCAATGCGTGGCGTTCCTCGGGGTGCTATGCAAGGTCGTTTCCACCAGTGCGGCCTCCTGTGCTGGGGTGATCTGCTTCGGGCGGCCGGAACGGGGTCGATCCTCCAGAATCCCCGGCAGGCCATCCGATTGGAAGCGCCCGCGCCAAAGCAAGACCGTAGGAAGACTCGTACCCAGCCTCCGCGCCAGGACCTTGTTTCCGATTCCTTCCGATGCACCGAGAACGATCCTGACTCGCAATGCCACGCTTTGCGGGACGCTACGCAGGGCAACCACCCGCAACAACTCCCGGCGGTCTTCGTCCGTAATCACAAGCGCGGCAGCAGGAGCGCGAGGCATCGCTCCTTAAGTATGGAGCAATCTCACGTAAAGGTAAAGCTATTTCTGAAACACTACACTAGAGGTCTGCCCTTTCAGGACCGATTCGGCCGCCGCAACTCACGGCGAATCCGTTGATTCAAAACAAGCATGTACCGCTGGACTCAGCACCAAACGGTAACTTGTCGACGGAAAGACCGCGCTCAGCCATCATCTCTTCCGGAGGGGAACAGGTAGCTTGACTATCGACCGCGCGCTCCGCTTGGCTTGTGGCGAAGGAATCTACAGCAGGCGCCCACCAAGGGTTGGATCTGCGCGACCGGTCGGAAACTAGGGTAGTTTCTCAATGCTGGGGCTACCTCTCGTCTAGAGAGGCCACGAGGCGAGGAGCGGGACGGACATTTGCGGTTCGCCAGTAACAAAGGCCAGGAAGAGCGTCGTAGGATAGGTCCCGAGTAACGCCGAAGGGTCTAAAACTCTGGTAGCTGTTGCGAAATCCCCGTCCGTCCAACAACCGGATCGCTCCTTGATCCGCCGTCCGCGGAATGAATTCCAGAATCCGGCATCCTGATTGGCATAGTCGCGCCAACAGCCGCGTGACAACCCGACGGAGGCGCCCCCGGGATCGCCGATAGCCAGCGCGTACCCCCGGCGCGTCGGACGCCCGATTGAGCCGGAACAGATGGCAAAGTCAGGAGGGACATCTCTGACCGATAACGCTTCCCAAAACGGTTGACCTTTGATCACGCCATCACAGCCGTCGATATCGTATGGTGGCCTGGTTATCAGCGGCGTGTCTCCCGATATCTCATCCGGGTTGGTACTCTTAGTACCGGGGTGCCATCGAGTGCGTAAATGGAAGTGGGCAATCGTGCTTGCCGGCTTACTGGTCGCAGGCGCGGCAATCGGGCGGTTCTACCTCCGCGCGCCGGATTTCGGTCATCGCATCTACCGCATCGGGTGGTTCGTTTCCCCACCCTTCTCGGTTCGCGGCGCGGATGGCAACCCCAGCCGGAATTGCGATCGACCTGGTGAATCAGGCTGCCCGTCGCCGCGGCATCGCTCTTCAGTGGATCTTCTGGAAACAAAGCTCCGAATCCGCGCTGATCAGCAAGAGCGTGGACCTGTGGCCATTGATCACCGTTACCCCGGCTCGCCTGAAGGTTCTGCATATCTCAGAGCCCTACCTGCAAAACGAGCATTGCCTGTTGGTCCGCGACGACACGCCCTATACCAAGGTGGAGGAACTTGCCACGGCAAATATCGGGATGGCCAACGTCTCCATCGATTCAGTTAATCTGCGCAAGGTGCTGCCCTCCGCGGCACCGGTGCCGCGAACCAGAATCGAAGATGTAGTCGAGGACGTTTGCCGCCGGAATTCCGATGCGGCCTTCATGGACCGGTTCACTGCCATCGCGGCACTCCTGCAACAAACCGGTTGCGGCGGCCACAAGTTGCGTTGGATCCCGGTCCCGCAGGTCCGCTCGAATCTCGGCGTCGGCTCCACATTCGAATTCCACGCTGTAGCCGATGCCATTCGCCAGGAGATCGGAGTGTTGGCTGAAGAGGGCAAACTCGCCCGGATTTTCGAGCAATGGGGCTACATGTCCGGCCAGGATCTGGCATCGGTAGAGTCTCTCCTCAATGCCAGGCGGCGGGAGGTCCGCCTGATCTCGGTCACGCTGGTCTTCGCACTGATGCTCGTGCTCGCCTGCTGGCAGACCCTGCGGCTCACGCGCGAAAGAGACCGGACGCGCCAGACCGAGGATGCGCTGCACGAATCGCAGGAGCGTTATATGCAGGCCCAAAAACTGGAGGGCATCGGCAGACTCGCCGGCGGCGTGGCGCACGATTTCAACAATCTCCTCACGGTCATCAACGGCTACAGCGACCTCATCTACCATCAACTGCCGGAACCGGACCCAAAGCGATCGCAGGTCGATCAGATCCGCAAGGCAGGGGTACGTGCAGCCGAACTCACGCAGCAGTTGCTGGCATTCGGCCGCAAGCAGGTAGGCCGGCCGAGGCCGCTCAACCTCAACTCGGTCGTGGAGGAGTCGGAGAAGATGCTCCGGCGCCTGCTCTGCGAAGATGTCGAGCTGATCACGCGGCTCGACCCGTCGCTCGGCCTCGTCACGGCCGATCCCGTCCACGTCCACCAGGTGCTCATGAACCTGGCGGTCAACGCGCGCGACGCGATGCCCAACGGCGGCACGCTGGTAATCGAAACGGCCAACGAACCACTCGACACGCGGCAAGCGTCCGCCCAATCCGAATTCAGGTCAGGCCCCGCCGTGCGTTTGTCCGTGAGCGATACCGGCATCGGCATGGACGAAGAAACACGAAAGAACATCTTCGAGCCGTTCTATACCACAAAGGGCAATAAGGGCAATGGCTTGGGCTTGGCGACTGTTTACGGCATCGTCCAGCAGAACCAGGGCTGGATCGACGTTTCGAGCGACCTCGGTAGAGGCTCCATGTTTCGAATTTACTTGCCCCGCATCGAAGGCACGGATGAGCCTGCCCCTGCGGCGCCATCGGTCGCGGTGCAGCTAAGCGGGTCGGAGACGGTCTTGGTAGTTGAGGACCAGGAGGAGGTACGCAGCTTCGTGGTCAAAGCGCTGACCAGCCACGGTTATCGCGTGATCCAGGCAGCTGAAGGCAACCAAGCTCTGACGCTGGCGGAACGCCACTCCGGGGCCATCGACGTCCTGCTGACGGATGTCGTTCTTCCCGGCATGAACGGCCGGGAACTGGCCGATCGCTTCCGGATCGGGCGACCCGACACCAAGGTCATCTACACCTCCGGGTATACCCAGGACCTCATCGCCCACCGCGGCGTACTGCATGACGACATATCATACATACCCAAGCCTTACACGGCCGATCAGATCGCTGCGAAGGTGCGCGAGGCCATAGGTAAGGGCTGATGCGGCCGCGTCATACAACTAATGGAAGCAAACAATAGTGTTGGCGGATGGTTACACACTCACCTTCGATCGCGAGAACGAAGAACTCTCCCTGTAACCGAATCGGGGTTGGGGAGACGGGACCGAAGCTCATCAGCAGCGAAGGCCATCCGGGACGGTCTTCGCGGTTCGCTTCTCAGCGGACTCGGGAGTGGTTTCGGAGTAACTCCGTCGTCCCAAATTCGGCTTTGCTGATGCAGACTGCTGTTTCGGTTTGGCCGGCCGTTGATCGTAGAGGTCTCGCCCGAAGGTGGATTTCACCCTGAAGGGAGTAAGTTACAGTTCAGTCTACGACATGCCGGTTTCACGGCCGGTCGAGCAACGGCGTTCGGGAGCCACTCCTAATATGATGGGATGAAAATCATGTCAATGCTGCCAAACCACCGCGGGCGTGGGATGAAGCCTGACTCTACTTCGAGAGGATTCAATGAAGCGCTTCACTCTGATCCTGCTTGCTTCGACCGCCCTGACTGCCGCTCAGCCGGGTGCGATCTCCCGCAAGGCCACGGCATTCGACATTTCCGCCCCGCTGCCCGCGATGGAGCAGTTCATTCCCGATAAGCGCGTTGCGATCCATCCCGCCGAGGTCAGCAAGCCGGAGCACCAAGGCTCCATCAAGGGCCCGGGCACAGCTCTGGGCAGCACTCCGCCCAACCTTCCGCCGGAGCGCCCCGGACGAGGAGGACGCGGCGGACGAGCGCCCTCGAACGCGCCCGCCACACCCATCGTCCCGCCGCCCGCGCCCGAGATTCCAGCCGCGGCCGCCGCTGTCGAGCAGACCGCGCAAGGCAAACGCCCAGCGCTCCCGCCATCGAAAGCTTCGACGGCCTCGGTGAAGGCTTCACCGGACGCGCCTTTCCAGGCGCCGATTCAGCCGACGGCCCCGCAGGCCGTGGTGGCGCCGGCCGCGGCGGCATCGATATCAGCCTGGCGGTCGGCCCCGATCATATCTTTGAAATCCTCGGCGGTAATTTCGCGATCTTCAGTAAGAAGGGCAAGAAGTTCGATACCGCCGGCAAGCTAGTCTATGGCGCCGTTCCCAACGACACGATCTTCGCCGGCTTCGGCGTCCGCTGCGGAGTGACTAACAACAGCGACACCGTCGTTCGCTACGATCAACTGGCCGACCGCTGGCTCTTCGTCCTTCCCGTCTTCGCTCGTCCGCCCGGAAACCCGGAGGGCCCATACGCCATGTGCTACGCGGTCAGCAAAACGTCCGACCCGCTGGGCCCCTACTACCGCTATGAGTTCCAGCGGCCGCTGTTTCCGGATTACCCGCGCCCTGCGATCTGGCCCGACGGATATTACAACCCCAGCAGCACCAGCGACAACTTACTCCCCGAAGTCATTACCCAAAAACACGAGTGCATCGCCGATCGCAACAAAATGTTGCAGGGCCTGCCCGCCACCGAACAGTGCGTCATCATCGATGGCGGCGTCTTCATGCTCAACGCCGATCTGGATGGCAAGCGGCTGCCTCCCGCCGGCGCGCCCAATATCATGATGTCCACCGGCGGCACGCAGCTCATGAAGATCTTCGACGACGACGGCATCTACTTTTACAAAGTGCACGTCGATTGGAACGACCCTTCGAAGACCACGGTCTCCTCGCCGCAGAAGATCGCCGTCGCGCCGTATCACTATCTTTGCGACGGCCAATTGAGTAACTGCGTCTCACAGCCCGGCACTCAGCGCCGCCTCGATTCGCAAGGCGACAAGCTCATCCAGCGCCTTGCCTACCGCAACTTCGGCGACCATGAGGCGATCCTCGCCGAGCATTCCATCGCCACCGCCGCGAAAGGCGGAGGCGTGCGCTGGTACGAATTCCGACTCTCGAAGCAGCGCGATCCGGTGCTATACCAGCAGGGAACCTACGCGCCCGGTGGATTGTATCGCTGGCTGGGAAGTATAGCGATGGACCGCAAAGGCAACATCGGTCTGGGTTACTCCTTTGGCGGCGATCCTAATTATCCCGGACAGCGCTTCGCAGCCCGCCAAGCGAAAGACCCGAAGGGTCAGTTCACTTATCACGAGTCCGTGTTAGCCGAAGGCCAAGCCTCGCAAACCGGCAGTCTCCGATGGGAAGACTATACCAATGTCACTCTCGACCCGTCTGACGACTGCACCTTCTGGTATACCGGCAACTATCTCAAGAGCGGCGCCACGTCATCTACGACGCGCATCGGCTCTTTCGCAGTTCCAGGCTGTAAGTAAGCATTACCTCTTGTCACAACAGTGGAATCCGGTGGCGTTCATTTTCCGGTCAACGGATGGCAGTGAGGCCGGCGGCCTTGAGAAAGAAATCACGGCGATTGAGCAACTCATGGAAGTGCCTGCGAGAGGTGCGTGTCCGGAAATCACCCGCGTGTAGTCGCAGCGTTTACCTACTGCGGGGCGCGCTACGGGATCGGGGCCGTGAAACCGGCTTGTCGTAAACTGGCCCCGAACGGCGACCCAGGAGGTCACTCCAGTGAACTCGCCTGGAGCGTTCCGCGCGGACGGCGGGGCCACGGACCGATCCGGTTGTTGGACGATGGGGATTTCGTGCCAGCTATCGCGTTGAGCACTCGCTGTGCCTGCCGAGGTGACGCCGGTGGCCCACCTTCGATTGGCCGATCCGGACACAAGCACGGGAGTAAACTGCTAGCGGCTCGCGCCGCGCGGCTGCACAGATCAGGCCAGGCGCAGGGCCCGGCGTGATCCCGTCGCTACGCGGTAAAATCATGCCTTCAACTCGCCGAGCGCTTCGCATACAATGTCTCTCAAAGTTCGGCTATTATACAGGAGATTTCGATGAAACGAATTTTCATCTCGTCGGTCGCTCTCTCGGTATTAGCACTCGCGCCTGCGTTTGCGCAACGCAAGGCGGCCATCCAAAATGTCCCCGAAATTCCGTTTACTACCGTGCCGAACTTCCTGAAACTCCCTCCGGGCGAGTACATGGGCGAGGCCGTCGCGGTGGCCACTAATTCCAAGGGCCACATCTTCGTCTTCCACCGGAGCAACAACAACCGGCTCTTTGAATTCGATCAGACCGGCAAATTCATCAAGGAAATCGGCAGCGGATTTCTCGGCTTCGAATTCGCCCATTCGGTGCGCGTCGATAAGGACGACAATATCTGGACCGTGGACGAAGGCTCGAACATGGTCACCAAGTTTAGCCCCGAGGGCAAAGTGCTGATGGTGCTCGGTAGAAGACCTCTCGCCGTCCTGGGCGTGTTGCCTGCCGCTCCGCAACCACCGAATCGTACGGCGCAAAAGTATGAATTCTGCCGCCCGACCGACATCGGCTGGGACCCCCAGGGCAACATCTTTATCTCCGATGGCTACTGCAATAATCGCGTCGTGAAGTATGACAAGGATGGCCGCTTCCTTGCGCAGGCAGGCAGCGAAAAGGCCGGCACCGCCCTGGGAGAATTCAACCTGCCCCACGGATTGCAGGTGGACCTGCAAGGCAACGTCTGGGTCGCCGATCGCACCAACAACCGCTATCAGGTGCTCGACAACAACTTGAAGCCGATCCGCGAAATCACCGACGTGGGCGTCGGCTGGACCGTCTGTGTTTCCGGCGGCCCGCACCAGTACGTCTTTTTTTCCAATTCGAATCCGAACGGCAACATGCCTGGGACGTGGGACATTACCGGCGAAATCTACAAGGCTGAACTCGACGGCAAAGTGCTCGGCAGGTTCGGACACCCCGGGAAGGCCGCCCCTGGCTTCCAGGTGGTCCATATGATCGATTGCCGCAATCCGAATGAGATTATCGTTGGCGAGATCGAATCGTGGCGAGTGCAGAAACTGATTCTCAAGTCACCAGAGGGCAGCGGCGGAGCACAGTAACCAGGAGATCCACCATGAACATCACCTCGAACATCCTGACCGTCACACTCGCTGGCGGATTGCTCGCGTCCCTCGCGCCCGCCCAGAACTCTGCACCCGAGATCAAATTCGATTCCGTTCCGAGCGCGATTCAGTTGCCCGCCGGCCTTTATCTCGGCGAAGTCGCGGGCGTCGCCACCAATTCCAAGGGCGACATCTTCGTCTATACACGCACGGGGCATCCTACCGTCACGATCGGCACCATGCGACCCTTCGCGCACGGAGGCTCGCGGATGTTCCAGTTCGATCGCACGGGCAAGTACGTGCGGGAAATCGGCAAAGACACCTACGGATTTATGACCGCAGCCCAAGTGCGCGTCGACCCGGCCGACAATATCTGGGCGGTTGACGAGATGAGCAACATGGTGATGAAGTTCGATCCCGAAGGACGCGTCGCAATGCTTCTGGGACGCAAGGCGGAATCGGAGATCATTCCGCCGCGCGTTCCAGGAGGAGACGGCGCGGGACAGCCCACCGATCTCTTCAACCGTCCGACCGACGTGGCCTGGGACGCCGCAGGTAACATATTCGTCGCCGATGGCGCCGGCAACGCGCGCATCGCCAAGTTCGATAAGGAAGGAAAGTTCATAAAGTCCTGGGGCAAGCGAGGCGCAGGACCCGGCGAGTTCGCTAATGTTCTCAGTATTGCGGTGGACGCGCAGGGCAACGTCTACGCGGGCGATGGCGGCAACAAGCGGATCCAGGTGTTTGACAACAACGGCGTCTTCAAGACCGTGTTTTCGAACGTCGGCAACCCACAGGCGATGTGCATCAACAAGGGAGCCAATCCTGTCCTCTACGTTTCCAATTCCAATCCGTGGAACGATATCGATGTCGCCGGTGAGATACTTAAGATGCGCCTGGACGGAACGGTCGTCGGCAAATTTGGCCGTGCCGGAAGGCTGCTCAAGGAATTCGGCGCGGTCAACTCCATCGACTGCCGCAGCGAAAACACCCTCTTTGTCGGTGAGCTCGCCAATCTTCGGGTACAAAAGCTGGTACTCCATTAAGCGAGATTCCCCGACGGAACGGCAACTACACGGCCCATCTGGATCACTTCCCTCAGGTCGGCTGCTGGGAAGCTAGCGACTGCAGTAACGGACGAATCACGCATTATCCGGACATTGAACGGTTGGACGCAAAAGATACCTGGCGAAAACAGCCCATCGCACCAGCAATCTTCGCGATGGCCCATAAACGGCCTTCGGGGAGATCACCCCACGCTTCCCCCAAGGCGACTTCCGGCCAACCACGCCCCGAAAGAGGGGATCCGGCCCAAGTTCCGGATAGCGCGTTATCCGGCCAGAGCGCCGTCCGATACTTCCCAGAAGACGTCGGGCCACTGTTGGGCGACTTTCTGAAATCTGGTATCTCGACCCAATACTCGGCGCAGGCGGGGATCGTCGCTGAACGCTACGGCACAAGGACCGGGTATGCCGGCGATTTTGACGCCAAGACAATCGTGACGACGGAAGATCAACTATCGATGGGCCGTACGACAGATCAGAACCTAGCGGTGAGCTGGACGAATCCGGCTCGCGTTACGCGCGGCAGCTACGGCTTAATCCGCTTTGTCCAGTTCAAGACAACCGTTGGAGGCGCGGGGTTTCCTTCAGCGCCGGCAGTGGGAATCAGGAAACGCCGACCATCGGCAGTGACCTCGAAGCGTGCATCCGGAGTGAAGATTCCTGTGGCGAACAGGGTGTGTGGACTGCCCGGCTGGAAGGTTGTGCCTGTTTTCAGCTCCACCGTGACTATCTCTCTGGCGGCGGAAAGATAGAATAGTTCCTTGCCGTCGCGCTTCCACTTCGGCCAGCTTCCGCCGCTGTAGGAGACCTGCCATTTTCTTCCGCGGCCGGCTGCCTTCCTCCGAAAAGGCTTGCACGTAAATCTCGTACTTGCCGGACTCGTCCGACGCATAGGCGATCCACTTGCCGTCAGGCGACAATGCTCCACATCGTTCGTTGAATTCGCTGTGCAGGAACACAATCGGTTTGCGATTTCCAGACACGGGCATGATCCGCAAGTCGTATTTTGCTTTCGGATGCGGTTGGGAGTAGACGAGGAAGCGTCCGTCCTTCGACCAGTCACAGAGAATCCAGATCCGGGGTTCCCACCGATTCGAGAAGCAGTTCTTCCTTGCCCGGTCCTTCGAAGGTCTTGGCGAACAAAGCGCCTGTGGAGGACACGAAAGCGATGCGGCCGCCATCGGGCGACCAGACCGGGCTTGACGACCCATTAAACGTGAACCTCGACGCAACGTCCCGGGCGACTGGAAGAAGCCATATATCAGAGAACGCTCTCTGCGGGTCCATCTTCTCGACCACCACCGTCGCTCCGTCCGGTGAAATCTGCGGCTGGAAGTGCAAACCCCGGTCCCCGATTATTCCCAACCGCTTGCCGGTCCTGTCGAACCATGTCAGCCGGTCACCGTTGATGAGGTTTCTCGAATTGATGAGGAGCACCCCATCGTCGGAAGCGGAAAAGGATGCGCCCAAGTTGCTCGCGGAGCGGGTGATTTTTTCCACGACGGGGAACGCCTCGCCCTTGAGCTGTAGATCGCCGGCGGCGAATCGCTGCGCCAGCAGGGCGTCACCCCTGGCAAAGAGCACGTATCCGGAAGCCCGTGTCCGCCGGCGAGGCAGGCGCGTATGCGGCGTTGGAGATGTCCTCGAGCAGGCGGACACGGGCTCCGGGTGAGTCGAGCGATCCAACATAAATTCCGCCATTCTCCCTTTTTGCGCTGTAGATGGTATAGAGAAAGTGCCGTCCGTCCGGCAGAAAGTAGGGAGCACTGTGTGCTGTTTCCTCGCGCGAGGCATCCAACGTGGTGAGGCGTTTCGCTTCGCCGCCTTTGGCCGGCGCCTGGCTGATCGCCTCGCTATCTCCAAAGACGATGGTCCCTTCGTGGTTCCACGAACCGCCGATGACGAGAGGGGTAATGCATATCGTTTGAGCCGCTCCTCCCGTTGGCTCGATCTTCATCAGCCTTCCATCCTGCAGAAATGCGATGAACCGGCTGTCAGGTGACCAGAAGAGATCGGAATCGGCCTTGGCCAGGGGTTGGGCGGTGAGAGAATCGAGCCTGCGCACCCAGAGTTGCGCATTGCTGGAGGTTCCGATTCCAATGAACGCGAGCCAGCGGCCGTCGGGAGAAACTTTCCCGCCGGCATAACCGATGTTTTCCGGCGGCTGGATCGTGTAACGGATCAGCCGGGATTCGATCGGTGGTTCGTGGTTGCTGTAGCGGGCGATGGCCCATCCGCCGACGCCCGCGACCCTATAGCGATTACCGCACCCATCCACCACAAGTTCTTTAATCCGGGCGTTACCGGGGCGGCCGCCGGCGAGCGATCAGCTGAGCCCCGATTGGGACCTTCGGTAGCGGGGCCTGTCAGTTCACCCACAAAACGGTAACCCTGGCGCGGCACGGTGACGATGAGGGGTTGCCCACCATCGGATTCTCCCAACGCCTTCCGCAAGAGGAAGACCATCTGGGTAAGGTTGCCTTCCTCCACGAAGGTGTCAGGCCACACCTCCTTGATCAGATCGTCTTTCGAGACGGTCTCACCGGGTCGTCCCAGCAGTGCGAGAAGCACATCGAGCGCCTTCGAAGGCAATGAAACCGGTTCACCGCCTCGCGTGAGTATCCGTCGCCGCACATCCGCTCGAAATGGACCGAATTCTACGAAGTCCTTTGTTTTCATGATGTGACGGCGCCAGTTGAGAAATATTGATCGAAATTGAGCGGAATCAAGCCGCCTTCGAAGTAGTTTAATTGCTCCTCTGCTCCATTGTGGCTGTCGGAACCTGACACCCATTCTGCCAAATTCCACGGAAGTTTTGATGCGCTTGTTGGAGATCGGATGAAACGAATAGGAGCAATAACGGCGATCTGCCTATGGGCAACCGTCCTCGGATTTGCGGAGACCGGAAACTGGGAAGACTGGATGGGTATGGGATACGAGTCCTGGACGGCCGGGAAGCGGGTGGAAGCGCTTGGCTTTTGGGAGCAGGCGCACCAGGATGCTGATCTCGCGAAGAATCCCGAGACCTTGGCTGCTCTGGAGTTTAATCGGGCCGGTGCGCTTCTGTGGTCCGGCCAGATTGGCGAGGCCGGAAGTTGGGTTTCGCAAAGCGCTCCGATTGCAGGAGAGTCTGTACGGAAAGGTGAGTCCGGAGGTGGCTTCCTCGTTGCACTCGCTGGCGTTGCTTTGCCTTCAGGCCGATCGCCCCGAGGAAGCGAAATCGTGGAATACGAGGGCCCTCGAGATGCGGAAAACCCTTTATGGGCCCCAGCATTCAACCGTAGCTGGCAGCCTGAACATCTCGGCCGAAGTGCTACGGACCGAGGGACGGCAGCGGGAAGCAGTCGCCGCCTGGCGCGAAGGGATTGCCATCTGCGAACGAAACCCTTGTCCGGATTCGCTCTTGGGAGGGATGCTCAACAATTTAGGCAGGATAATGGAGACGAGTGCCACAACGTGGCGGGAGGCCGAGGACTACTGTCTCCGTGGGCGTCTGATTCTGGAGAAAGCATTCGGTCCGCGGCATCCCTACGTGGCGCTTGCGCTGACCAACCTGGCCGAACTCGAGCGCAAAAAAGGAAAGTACGAAGAGGCTGAGGCGATGTATCGCAGCGGGTTGGAGATCCAACAGGAGGCTCGGCCCGGGCCCATCCGGACACCGCCCAGACTCTCAATGACCTAGGCTGGCTGATGGCTGAGCAGCGCCGGTTCTCCGAGGCAGCTTCCTTCTTTGAGCCGGCTGTCAGGATGCGCGAAACGCTATTCGGGCTCGACAGCCCGCTCGTGGCGAAAACCTTGGCCGGGTACGCCGCTGTTCTTCGGAAAACCGGCCACCGAAAGCAGGCGGCGGCCTACTCGAAGCGTGCTCAGGCGATTGTCGGGCAGCATCCCGAGCTTCGGCGCAATTCTTATTCGGTCGACGTCAGCGCGTGGCGGCCGAAGTGAGGGACGATGAGCGATCCGCCCCACTCTTGTGCGCCCGGCTCTTTCCGTGGCATGCCTGATTCTAGTTTCGCGACTGGCGTTCGCCGCCGTACCAGCCGAAGTCCAGCCCAATGACAACCGCCATCCCGCCGGAGACCTCATCCACGGCGTCCTGACACTTCGGCTCGAAGTCCGCGAAGGCGTTTGGAACCCCGAAGGTGAAAACGGTCCCGAAATCCCGGTGCAAGCATTTGCAGAAGAGGGCCGTCCGTTAATGAATCCCGGGCCGCTCATCCGCATTCCGGCTGGTACTCGCATCCGCATCTTCGTGCACAATCTGCTACAGTCGCAGCCTGTAACCATTCATGGGCTTCATTCGCACACGGGCATGAGATCAACGCCTATGACGGTTCCACCGGGCGAGGCGCGACAGGTCGAATTTCGAACCGTCCGTCCGGGCGCCTATTTCTACTGGGGTACCACCACGGGCACGTCGCTTGTCCATCGAGACGGCGTCGATAGCCAACTATCCGCGGCATTCATCGTGGACCCACCGGAAGGCGCCGGCGTAACAGACAGAGTCTTCGTCCTTGGCCATTGGTTGCTGGAGGGTGACCCCAAGGCAACACCGCCCAAGCCCGACCGTGAGTCATGGGTCATCAACGGCAAGTCCTGGCCCCACACGGAGCGCTTAATTCTCCCTGCCGGCAAGCCCGTGCGGTGGCAATGGATCAACCCCACGGACAAAGACCACCCGCTGCACCTGCACGGGCACTATTTCCTCGTCGAGGGCACTGGCGACGAGAAGCGGTGGACGTCGCTCCCACCTTCCGGATGCCGGCGCGCCGTCACCGAGGTACTTACTCCGGGTTCATCAGTGGTTCTTTCGTGGACACCCGAACGGCCGGGTAATTGGCTGTTTCACTGCCACACCCTGCTTTCACGTCGCACCGGAATTGCGGCAGACTCCGGATCCATCCGGAATCCGTCATGAAGAGCATGATGCCTCAAGGCACATGGCCGGTCTCGTTCTCGGTATCACCGTCACTCAGACGACTCCCCTCACTACTGCGACCGTTATAGGCGCTCGTCATCTCCAACTGGTGGTGGGCCGCCGTGAGCCCGTCAGTCTCCGCGGAGTTCCGGGCCTTGGCTATAGGCTCGCGGAAACCGGATCGCACGGCAGCGACGTGTTCACTGCGCCGGGACCTGCCATCGTTCTCACGCGAGGCCAGCCAGTCGAGATTGCAGTCGAAAACGAATTGAGCCAAGCAACGTCGGTCCATTGGCACGGCATTGAACTCGAAAGCTACTACGATGGCGTTCCCGGCTGGGGCGGTGACGGCAAGCAAACTTCACCGCCCATTCGCCCTGGCGAGACTTTCGTCGCACGCTTTACGCCCCCACGAGCAGGCACCTTCATTTACCATACGCACCTGAACGACTATATACAGCTCAGCACCGGACTCTACGGTCCGCTAATCGTGATCGAACCCGGCCAACGCTTCGAAGCGGAACTGGACAAGATCTTCGTGCTGAGCCGCGCCGGCCCAGACGACGATCGGGACCCGTTCCTGATCAACGGCAGCGCTTTCCCCGACGGAATAGAGTTACGCGCCGGCAAGCGCTATCGCTTCCGCATCATCGACATCACTCCTGCCTTGCGTCTCGAGGTCACGCTGCATGGTGACGGTCATACAGAAAACTGGCGTGCCATTGCCAAGGACGGCGCAACGCTGCCGCCATCTCAAACCCTCCGCGGACCAGCAAAAATCACAGTTTTGCCCGGCGAAACTTACGATTTCGAGTTCCGGCCAGCGTCATCTGGTCATCTCCAATTGACTGCCGTGCAGCCCATGATGAAGGTCCAGGTGGAGGTCCCAATCATCGTGCGGCCGTGAGTGGCCCGGAGCCGCGCGGAAGTCGTCGAGTGCATGCTGGCTGACGCCCGTTTGTTCACGGTTCCTGGCCACTTGGCGGAAAGTGACCACTCGTAGAATGGCCACAAAGTGCGTTCCGGGAACGGTCGTTTGGATCTCTCGGCGAATGGTCGCCGACTCGGAGACTGGTCGCCCTCGGTGACGCTCGGCTGTTACTCCCGGGAAGTCCCGCTTACGTCAACAGGAGCACGCCCGTGTGTTTCTCCCTCTGCGACGGCTTGCATGAGGTCGTCCCAAATCTGGGCGTCGGCGTGGTCCTTGTCGCGGATGGCGTGCGAATATAATGTCGGCGGTCGTACGTACAGAGGAGTGGCCGAGCCCGAGTGACGCGCGGCCGTGAGCCCGTGCTATTGGATCGGTCCAGTCGGCTGAACGGGAAACGCCTTCTCGCCCTCGATCGCCATCCCCTCGATCACCAACCTGGCGACCTCCAGCCAGAATTTCCCGACCGGCATGTCAGCGTACTTCTTGCGCGTGTAATCCATCCCCTGGCCGTGGACCGTAGGTGATGAATGCCGACGCGAGGAATCGCACTACCTACATTTCCCTGCTCTGAATCCCTATCAATCCCTAGTTCACGGCCCCGCGTTTCTCTCCCCGCGCTCGTTGCATGATGTCGTCCCAGGACAGGGCGGCGGCGTGGTCCTTGCCGCGGATCGCATGACTATAAATATCGGCGGTGATTCGCACGGAGGTATGGCCCAGGCGCGCGGAGACGGTCGCGAGATCCACTCCTTCGGCCAGCAGGAGGCTCGCGTGGCTGTGCCGCAGGTGGAGGAGCCCACTCTTGGGCAACCGCGTCTACGGAGACGCAGCGCCGCCCGTGAAACCCATCGCCAGATGGCGTCCAGCCTAATGAGACTCGTGCTCCCTGTCGCCGTTGCGATACGCCTGCCTGCTGGAAAAAGTGCGCTCAAAGTGCGCACGTCAGCGATCTGTGGCGCCCTTTTCGGCGGCAGTTCCATACCAGTTGCACGTATTTGCTATCACTTAGACCCACCTGGACTCAGCTGAACTGGCCGTTAGCACGTTCGATTCCCGTTAGCGCTACCATCTAGCCTCATTCGAAAGCCAATAGGCAACGCGTCAGGCGCAGGCGATTTGTGCGGTCCCAGCCATCCAGAGTATTTCCCAAAAGTCCAAAGGCGCCACAGGAGACTGCTTGAGTTCGATGATGGCGCGCAGGATGCTGGCAGGGTTTGCGGGCTGATGCGCGCAGGATCCTGGTCATACGCGGGCAAATCCGGAAAGGGTTGGGGCTATAAACTTTCCAACACTTCCAGTTACGTGAAATCCAGCGTATAGCGGCCGCCTTCCCTGACCAGGTCAGCCAGCGTGAAACAAAGCGCCTCGCCCGGGGCTGTCGGGGAAAAGCGGCCAGAATCTGGCGGGCGCGATCCGTGAATTGCAGAGCCCGCGCGTGAGTGCGCGGAGTGCCGCCATAGCGATCGACGAGCGCCAGCACATAGGGAACAGCATCGTGGCTGCGGTCCCGTAGAACGCCGGCCACCATATTTCGCTCAGACACACTCGCTTGTTCCAGCGCGTAGACGAAGGCCAGCGTGACTTTACCGTCCTTGAGTTTGCCGCAAACCTGCTTGCCAGGCTTAAAGTCGCGCGAGACGAACTCCATCACGTCGTCGATCAACTGAAACGCCATCGCCACGTTCCATGCGAAGTCGCCTAGTTTTTTCCCGTCCAGCTTGTCGGCACCGGCAGCCACCGCGCCTAGTTTCCTGCAGACGGAGAACAGACCGGCCGCTTGGCGATCTACACGTTCGATGCAGCCGGTCCCGGTAATGCCCAAGCAGTCGCGTTGAGTCAGTTCGCCCACAACCATCATTTGGGCCACGCCGATCACCAAGTCGAGAACGGGTTCCTGCAGCGCCACCCTGAAAGCCGTATGTACCGCAAGTCGCCCCGCCAGCACGGAGGTGCGGTTAGCCGACTGAACGTTGGCCGAAGGCCAACCGCGGCGCGTCTGCTCCATATCGACAACGTCGTCGTGAACGATGAGGGCCACTAAGGTCGTCTTACCGGCGGATCTTCCCCGTGAACTCCAGACCCCGCTTGGTCCGCCCGCAATCTCGCGATCGTCGCTCGGCCGCCTGGTTTGTCCAACCAGCGGAGCGCCAGAACTATTTCGAGGGCGGCAAGACGTCAAGCGGGGTTGTTATAACCTGGCCGTTACGCGGCTACTTCTTCGCGGCGGCTGCGGGTTCCGGGTAGCGGGTAGTCTGGCGCGCAACCATTTGCCATCCATGAGAGCTCTTCACGAATACGTGGATCACATGTAGATGGAGCAAGGTGACTGTGCCCTCCACGTTGTTCCGGAAATCGGCATCTGCTGTGACCACTGCTGCGCTTCCGTATAAACGCGTTTTGACATCCTTGAACTCGATCGCCTCGACGTGGGTGGGGCCCTTCAGCGACTCCAGCACCGCGGCTTTGTCCTCATGCTTGTTCGAGGAGTGAGTGTAAGTGAGATCGTCGCTCAAGACCTTGGAGAGTGCGGCGGCATCCCTCGCAGTCAAGGCCTGTCTGTAGGCATCCAACGCGGCCAGAACTTCCTTCTCGGTCTTGGCGTCAGGGGCGGCCGCCCAAAGCACCGTAGCTGAGAGCAGGCCGAGAATCAATTTCGTCATAGGACACCTAGCTTATCTGAAAACTTTCCTGAGCATGGAGCGTCATCAGGAGTTGATTCAGACGATTCAGGTCCGCCTCGTCTGCTCGGGGCCCATGGGAACGGTTTCGTGGCGTAGATTGCCTTGAAGAGCATTATTCAGCCGAAAGCCCGCTGCACACTAGTCCTAGGGGTTCTAGGCAGGCCACAGAACCATCTTGACGTAAAGCTCGAGTCGGCCAGGCACGCCGATCCTCATTTTTAACCTAAGTACTAGCCGCCTCGTAACTCAAAAGCCTGCCTATTACTTGTCTTTTGCAGTTCGTTCGGGCAGACTTGGTCCGTTCCATCTTGCATCAGCCGGCATTTAGTTCAAGAACAACGTATCGCATAGATTGCGGTGGCAAGGAGAATGTTCGAGTGATCCGTTTGGTTCTGTATTCTCGTGATGCCCAGCTTCAATCGCTGCTCAGCTCCGCCGTGAAGTCTGAGTATGAAGTGGTTCTCGAATCCAGAAAGGAAATTCTGAGTCAGACGGTTATCAGCAGTGCCGCCGACATTCTGGTCTTAGATCTTGATTCCAACTACTCGTCTGTCGAAAATAACCTCACATTCTTCAGCGAACTTAAAGAGTTGCACGTTCCAACTGTGGTGATGACCGACGATTCGAGGCGTTCCACCGCGACGGAGTTTATGCGCCGCGGCGCCCACGACTGCATTCGAAAACCTCCGTCCCTGGAGGAATTCAGGGTTATCGTCGGGCGGGCGTACGAGCACGCTCTGATGAAGAAGGAGCTCGAGAAGATGCGGCTCACGATGGGCATTACGCACAGCTGTGACCGGCTGGTCGGCTCCAGTGGCCGCGCCCAGGTGCTGTACGACCTGATTCGCCGGGTATCCGATCTCAGCGCATCAGTCCTGATCACGGGCGAGAGCGGCACCGGAAAAGAACTGGTTGCCAGAGCCATCCATAATACCGGCAAACGGGCCAATCAACCTTTTGTCGCGGTTTCCTGCGGCGCGATTCCCGATTCGCTGATTGAGTCGGAACTGTTTGGGCACGAAAGAGGAGCCTTCACAGGTTCCACAGGTACCCGGGTAGGATATCTCGAGCAGGCTGGACAGGGCACCCTGCTTCTCGACGAGATCGGCGAATTAAGTTTGATCACGCAAGTCAAAATCCTCCGCGTGCTGCAGCAGAAAGAGTTTAGCCGTTTGGGCTCCAACTCGTTGATTCCGCTCAAAGCGCGGGTTCTTTTTGCGACCCATCGGAACCTGAATGAAATGGTGGCGTCCGGGAGCTTTCGACGCGATCTTTACTACCGGGTGGACGTGATGAATATTCAAGTCCCGGCGCTGCGGGACAGGACCGAAGACATTCCGACGCTGGCGCGCAGTTTCCTGAAGCGGTACGCCGAGGAATATGCGAAACCAATAGCGGATATCCGACCGGACGCGATGCAGGACCTTGTGGACTACGAGTGGCCTGGTAACGTTCGCGAATTGGAAAACGCAATTCAGGGAGCTGTCATTCGGGCCAATGAGGCGAGCCTATGCCGGGCTGATCTGCCCGGTTATTTACAAGCCCTGCCTGGCGATTCAGGCGAGGCGACAGGATCGAGTAACTTCGAGACCCTGCTCCGGCAATTTAAGATCGAACTTGTGGAGCATGCCGTGGAAAGCTGCCACGGCAATAAGACCCTTGCGGCCCAGAAACTGGGGCTCTCCCGGGCCTACTTGCACCGTATCATTCGTCTAAAATCCGGCCCGGAGACGTTCGATATCTCGAACACCGCTTAAGGCTCTGGCGTCCGCTCCCCGGCAATGGGAAACACATGTAACACGAATTTCCACGTTCGGCGTGCCATTTTGCTTACGCCTCAAACAATTTCAGTACTAGGGGATGGTCCTATGTGCTTCATCACTCGAATTCTTATCTAAATTCTATCTACGGTACCGGTAGTTTTTACGACACTAAGGATTCCCAGGCTTCCGTTTACTCCTCTGCGTCTGGCTCTCGACATATCAGTTTGAGCCTCTGCTGGACGATCGCGCGATAGCTCGCTTCGGAATTCCGGCACGATCGCAGGTGCAGGTATCCCGCGATGGTAGCGGCAAGGGATAGGGCTAGGATCATGCCCCTATCTTCAGAGGTCCGGGGACCGCGAGTAAAGACTAACTTTGGTAGATGGGGCGGCTACTTCACGCCGGGTGGGGTTGAAATGCGAGCATCGCGAGGATGAGAAGATTCCACAGAACGATCGCTATAAAGGCGATATTCGACCAACGGATCACTCGCGGCCTACCAGTGTGTAACGCCACCAAAGCGGCCGAAAGCACGACGATTTTCGACAGGATCAAGCCTTGCGTTGTTCCGACTATCATGAAGTGCTTGACCAGGGGATTGCCTTCCGCGCCCCCGTTCGCGATAGCCACGAAGGTGGTGACAACGTCTGCTGTTTGCAGCAGAACGAATAAGAGCTGACTGCCGAGCCAACCTGATTTCGCGATCATGAAGTGACGCATTGTAGCACGCGTGAATACGGGTGCTTCTATTGGGTAGGCGGACTAAGGAACGTATGCCGACACTCTCACCGGTGTGCAGTCGGGCTCTACAAGCCAGACCTTCCGATTACTGAAATACGTGATCAGTTCCCGGTTCCGGTCGGGCGACATCTCGCGTGCCCAGACAACTTTCGCGGCATCGATATCCGCCGCGTTGTAAACCCACTCGACTCCCAAAGGGTCGTGCGATGGGGCATATCGAACAACAGCAAGCTGGGGACCGGGCTCGCTTTCCAACTCATGCTGCAGCCTCACTCTCGGCAAGCCCGCCGGCGAACTTACCGGTATCCAGGCCAGGTGAAATACGCAAAGCAGGATCGACAACATAGGAATCACCCGCACGAGTGAACGACCCACCGCTTGATTGCCAGGACGCCAGGCCCACAGGTGTTTGAAAGCGATCAAAAGGATGGCATAGATCAGGCAGGTTGCCGGTGCGAAGTAGTGCGGTGCCGTGAAGGCATTGGGCAGATTGCTGAGGAACACGGCGCCACCAGTCCACAACAGAAAGCGTGCGCTGGGATCATGGAAGACCCGGCGAAGCATGAGCAAGGGAATCAAGAGCAACGGGCCGAAGAAAAACAGGAGGATTATGCCTAATTTGGTAGCGGCGCCTTCGATGAAACCTCCAAGGGTGCGAGCTTTCTCGAACGCGGGAAGCTCCACGGATACGTAAAAATCGCGCATGACCGAATGGCGATATAGTGGTTCCACCCTGGGGCGGCTCCAGATGAAATACGGGGATACGGCATACGTAGCCCGATTGATCTGGTAGGGCAGCGTCGCCGGACTGCCGAAGACGCGCCAGTTGTAGTAACTCATGGCTCCTGCCGTAATCAGGAGAACCGCCAGCAGGGGCGCTACGACCCGCAGCAACAGGACTCGCGTTGCCGGGCGTTTCACGCCGAAGGACCAGGCGAAGAGCGCTCCCATAACGGGAATACTGAGGATCAACCCTTCGCAGGGCCTGCTATTGGCCAGAATCGCCAAGCCGGCACCCAGAGCCAAGGCACTTGGAACCCGCGAATTCCGCATGATCCTAGGCAACGCGCCCAACACCAGCGCACCGCCGATGGCCGCGGGAACACCGCCAAAATAACTGTTCATCCAGTAGCCGAAAATGCCGATTCGCAGTACGGCAAGTATGCCACCAAGAAGCGCCCATTCAAGGGGCAGCCATGCCTGAAGCATCCAGCAAATTGCCGCACACATCACGCCCGTGCTGAGGCAGACCGCGTACCAGGGATGCCCGAACCAAACTCTGCCGGCAGCAAGGATCAGGCCCTGAACCGGAGGGTACATCGACATGTATGTCGGTTGGTGATCTTCGTGGAAAGTCTCGAAATGCTCCCACATCGGGTGGGTTGGGTTGGTGAGCCGGCCAGAGGCAAATGTCTCCGCGGCGAGCAGGTGACTGAACTCGTCATGTCTGTCCGGCTCAGGAATCGGCGCCACGGGCAGCAGCGAAACCCGTATCAATGGTGCGGAGAGGCCAACCAGCAGGACGGCCAGAAGAGGCTTTCTCGCGACCCGCCGAAAACACTGTGCAATCGGTTCAAAGAACCTCTTGCCGAGGCCAGGCAACGCAAACATCACGAGCAAGGCCATGATCGCCGTTACAAGTTCGGCAGCGAGATACGCTGCGTCTCCTCCGCCAGAGGTTGCCCGCATGAGCCAGTACTCTCTTACTCTGAGTTTTTGGGATGGCCATTGATGGCCGCCCCAGCCGCCCCTAACCGGTATTGCTCGTGCTCTGACCGGCGGCCATTCCCGTCACGGCCGGGTCCGAAGCCGGCGCCCGTTTCGGGGCCCGCCGTTAGCAACTTACGCAGCATGGGATCCTTGTCCGCATTGGCCTCGACGAAATCCACTCCCAGGGCGGTGAGCGTGAAATCGGAGTTGTCCGCCACCGTGATGTAGCTCTTGCTCTTGAGATACCAGGTCGCGAAATCCAGATATTCGCGAGGGATGGTCATTGTTCTTTCGAGGTCCCATAGAGAGATGGTGGGGTCCTGGGAGTTTGTGCGGCGTTTGTTATATAAGAGCGCCAGGATCGCGAGGCGCCGGTTCACCTCGGCCTCGATTCCATCCACGAACGCGTTCTGTTGAAAGATGGGGTCGGGCGCAGGCTCCCGTGCCTGGCGCGCGGCGTCGTATTCGGCGCGGAGTTGCGGATCGGAGAGCACCGCGTAAATGCGATTGAGAAGGAGAAACTTCTCGGGATCGCCGCTCACGGGGTTATCAGGATGAACACGAGACGCCATGAAACGGTAGATCCGGTGGATGGTCGCCGGTTCGGCCCTCGGATTTATTTGCAGGAACTCGTAATAATCGGATACCTCGGAGGGGGTGGCATGGACTGTCTTCCGGGTCTCGTCATGGAATTCGAGGCCGACCTGATAGCCAGCGCCGGCTGGCGCGCAGTGCCGCACCACGCAATAACCGTTTGGCGAGTCCCCGGGGCCTTGAATAAACACGATGATGCCGGGCCGCAGTTCTTCCGGACACTGAAGAGAGATTCCGGAAGCTGATAAGTCTCTGCCCTCGGCCTGTAGGGAACGGGTCGCGCCATTATCGCCCTGCCAGATTAGCGAATAGGCGCCTTCCACGGCGTTCCTCCGCTCCCGACGCAAATTTACCTGCACTTGTAATTCTCCTGGTTGGCTGAGCAGTGATGCGGCTGCCGGCTCGTAGCGCCAGTTGGAAGAATGCACGGGAGGGGCCACTGCACCGGCATTCCAACTCGCGCCCTTAACTTTGGACACCGAAGGATTTACGTGTGCGTAGCGCGTGGAATTGTGAGGTCACGCACCTGATGGTGTATACGGCCCGAAGCACCAGGAACTAAGGCTGTATACAGGCGGTCACACTGCAAAATTGCTGAAAGAGCTAAGTCTTTTAATAACCAAAGATATCATCTGGCGGGTAAATTGCCCTTGGGCAGTTCGCCTCCAGCCGGGCTGGAAAAATCAAAATCGAGGAGTTACACAAGAAATGAACGATATGCTTTTGAAGCTGTGGATCAAGGCCCAGATTCTCCGCGAAGATCACGGGCAGGACATGGTTGAGTACGCTCTCGTGGTCGGCATCATCGCGCTGGGAGCTACCCTCACGATGGGCACCGTCGCAACAAACGTTGGCTTGATGTTCACTGCCGTAGCGAAGAAAATCTCGACGCAGACGGCCCTGATCACGTAGACGTGTTTTACGGAATGGGGCTGGTTGCCCACAGCCCCCAATCCAACTGGGTATGCAATCTATTGTGGGTGTCTAACGTGTTCGCGATGGTGGCCGCCCCGGTCATCGAATCGCGAGCCCGTCGGGTACTCAATGGGCTGGTTGTTCCGTTTCCTGGAGCGGGTTTGGATATTCAAAGTGGAGGAGTGACACAGAAATGAAAGATATGCTTTTGAAGTTGTGGATCAAGGCCCAGTTTCTTCGCGAAGATCACGGGCAGGACATGGTTGAGTACGCTCTTGTGGTCGGTATCATCGCGCTGGGAGCTACCCTCACGATGGGCACCGTCGCGACAAACGTTGCGCTGATGTTCACCGCCGTAGCCACCAAAGTTTCGACTCAGACGGCCCTGATCACGTAGACGTGTTTTACGGAATGGGGCTGGCGGCCCACAGCCCCCACTCAAAACAAGCATGCAATCTATTGTCTGGTGGTCTAACGTATTCGTGCTCGTGGCGGCCTCGGTCATCGACCTGCGGACGCGCCGGATACCCAACTGGCTGGTTGTTCCGTTCCTGGCAGCGGGTTTGGCTATTCAAAGCGTAGCGGGCGGATGGAGCGGTGCGGGGCGCAGCCTTTCCGGTGTAGGTTTGGCGGTACTCCTATTCGGTTTGCCGTGCTTTCTACGAGCCATGGGCATGGGCGACCTGAAGTTAGCTGCCGGCGTGGGGGCCTGGATCGGGCCAAGCCAGTTCTTTCTCGCATTTGTCGTCACCGGCATCGTGGGCGGAATCATGGCAGGCTCCTACGCACTTTTTCATGGCTCCTTGGGCAAGAGCCTGGACAATACCAACAATCTCTTTTCGCATTTTCGAAAATCGGGGCTCAGCCCGCACGCCGAATTGTGCATCGACAATCCAACGGGGCTCTCTATTCCGTATGCCCCAGCGATTGCAATCGGAACCTTGTTGTCGTTTTTTGGACAGTAGTTTATGGATGAGCGATTTCAATTTCCGGCGGAAGAGCAAGTAAATCCTCAAGCGGAGCGGCGATCGGCGGGGGAATTGGACTCCGCGTCCGACGTCGTTTTCCGGAGCAAACCCGTGGTCGCGCTGGTCTGTCCCCACGCGGGTTATCGCAGCCAGTTGAGGCGATCGCTGGAAGTCGAGGGGGCCAAAGTTTCGGGCGAGCACGACGTTTACCCCGGATACGCAGGGATAAGCTCCTTGATCGATATGGCTTGCGACGCCTATCTGGTGGAAATCGACAGCGACCAAGATCTGGCATTGGACCTGGTGGAAAACATTTGCGCGCGTAAGCCCACGGCCACGGTGATGGTGTACTCGGCTTTGAACGATCAGGAGCGGATGGTCGCGTCCATGCGCGCGGGCGCCCGGGAGTTCCTCAGCGGGTCCGTAGCGCCGGCACAGTTGCGTGAGGCGCTGTTGCGAGCAACGGCCCGGCACGCAGAGCAGGGAGTGAAAAAGGCTGTCGGCAAGACGATTGTTTTCTGGTCCGCCAAAGGCGGCAGCGGCGTCAGCACGCTGGCAGCGAATTTCGCCATGGCGCTGCGGAGTGAAGCGGGTGAGCCGGTGCTGCTTGCCGACCTGAACCCCCAGTTCGGTAGTCTATCCGTGTTATTGGGTCTGACCCCGCGTTTTACCATCACCGACGCGCTGAAAAGCGCGAAGCGATTGGATGCGGAATTTCTCTCCACCCTGGTATCCGAGCATAAGTCCGGAGTTTCGTTTATCGCCGCTCCCGACACCTTCAGCGCCGCCCCTGTAATTGAAGCGCGGGCTGTGGCGAGATTGATCGATCTCACCAGAAACCAATATCCCTGGGTGGTCATCGATGCAGGGCCCAGCCTCGGCTCCGGTGTGGAGCCCGTGTTTCAAATGGCCGACGTAATTTATCTGGTGACGCAGCTTGATATTCCGTCCCTACACAATACGCAGCGCTTCCTTTCGCACATGCTCTCGGCGGGAGACCAGCGCATCGAGGTGATCGTGAACCGGTACGATTCCCGTAAAGGCGTGTTCGACGACGAAGGCGTCGCCAAGGCCCTGGGCCAAGCTCCCAAGTGGAAGATACCGAATGACTATACGGCGGCCCACCGGGCGGCGAACACCGGCCATCCGCTGATTCTGGAAAAATCGCCTGTCGCACAGGCATTACGTGCGCTGGCGCGCAGCGCTTGCGGAAAAGCGTCGCACCCGGCGAAGCGAAAGGGGAGCTGGGGGATTTTCAAATGAGAGCCAACCGCTCGCTTCGGGTCCCGGCTGTCAGTGGACCGGCATTGCTGATGATTGAATCGCTTTAAACGGAATCGATATGGATAACGCCAGTTTCGCCGAGGTCAAGTCGAGCATTCACCGCATCCTGCTTTCGCAGTTGGATCTGGAAAAATTGTCCACGATTCACAACGGGCGCGCCAGGCAAGCGGTGTCAGACCTCATTCAGGACATCCTTTTCAAAGAGAAGCTGCTGCTCAATGGTTCGGAAAAGGAACAGCTTCAGGAAGATCTGCTGGACGAGGTATTTGGCTACGGACCGCTCGAGCCGCTTTTGAAAGATCCCACCATCAGCGACATTCTGGTAAATCGCCGCGACCTGGTCTACATCGAGCGCGCGGGCGTGCTATCAAAGATCGATACCAAGTTCCGGGACGACCGCCACCTTCTACAGATCATCGATCGCATCGTCGGCGCGGTAGGACGGCGGATCGACGAGTCTTCGCCGATGGTGGACGCACGCCTGCCGGATGGCTCCCGCGTCAACGCCATTATTCCGCCGCTCGCCCTGGACGGGCCGGCGCTTTCCATCCGCCGTTTCGGAGCTTCTCCCCTTAACGCGGAGAAGCTGCTGGCATTGAAAAGCATTTCACCCGAGATGCTGGAGATCCTGAGCTCAGCGGTCAAGGCAAGAATCAGCGTCCTGATCTCCGGCGGCACCGGCGCTGGTAAAACCACCTTTCTGAACATGCTCTCGCATTACATTCCGGAGACGGAGCGGCTGGTAACCATCGAGGACGCGGCGGAATTGCAGATTCAACAGGAAAACGTGGTGCGCCTGGAAACCCGGCCGCCCAACGTGGAAGGCAACGGCGCCGTCCGCCAGCGGCAACTGCTGATCAACAGCCTGCGTATGCGGCCGGACCGCATCATCATCGGCGAAATCCGCGGCGAAGAGGCCTTCGACATGCTGCAGGCGATGAATACCGGTCACGAAGGGTCCATGACCACGATCCACGCCAACACTTGCCGCGATGCCCTGGCACGCTTGGAATCCATGGTGGCGATGGCGAATTTCAATCTTCAGGAGAAGGCGGTACGGCAGCAGATCGCCTCCGCCATTGGGCTGGTGGTGCAGATCTCGCGCATGAGCGACGGCACACGGCCGTGTCACCAATCTCGCCGAAATCACCGGGATGGAGAACGACATCATCAGCATGCATGACATCTTCACTTTTGTCCGCCGCGGCATCGGCCCCAACGGAAGGGTAGTGGGAACCTTCCGACCGAGCGGCATCCGCCCCAAATTCCTGGATAAGCTCCGCGTAGCCGGGATCGTCCTCCCCACGGAGTTGTTCGAGCGGACTACCGAGGTGGATTAGAGGACGCGCTATGTTGATCATCGCAATCGTGTTCGCCGCTTTCTTCGGGGCTGTGGTTCTGGTGGGATTTGCCCTCTCGGCGCCGGCCTCGAAAGAAATCAAACAAACCGCTTCGCGGCTGGAAGGCATCAGGGCGCCGCAAAGCCGTGCCGCGCGGGAAAATGCGCTCACTGTCCGGCGCGAGGAAAGGCTCAGCACGCTGCCGTGGCTGGACGACCTGCTGGCGAAAGTTGATCTGTCGAACCGCGTGAGGCTGCTGCTCTATCAGGCGGAAGTGACCTGGACGGTGGGAAAGCTACTCCTGCTGGCCACCATGGTGGGACTGCTGTTGGGCTCTATCGTTGATTTTCGAACCGGCGCATTCCCGCTAAGCGCAATCGTTGGGCTGGGTGGCGCGGCAATCCCGTTCCTGTATGTGCTTCGCAAGCGCGAGGCACGATTCGAGCAGATGCGATTTTTCCTTCCCGACGCCCTGGACATGATGGTGGCCGCCATCCGGGCAGGCCACAGCCTTTCCTCCGCCATGGGCATGGCATCGAAAGAGTCCCCCGAGCCGGTAAGGCGGGAGTTCCGCCAGTGTTACGAGGAGCAGAACTACGGCCTGGAGTTGCGCGCGGCGCTCACGAACCTGCATTACCGCATGCCGATCAGCGAAGTGGGAATGATCGTCACCGCCATCCTGATTCAATCGGAAAGCGGTGGGAACCTGAACGAAATTCTGGATAAGGTGGCGTTTCTGATCCGCGAGAACTTCCGCCTGCAACGGCAGGTACGAGTGCACACCGCGCAGGGCCGGATCTCCGGGTGGGTCCTGACGATCTTTCCGTTGGTACTGGGTTTTCTGCTGTACCTGATCAATCCCAATCAGATGAGCCTGCTGTGGACCCATCCCACGGGTCGCAAGTGCCTGTATACCGCCATAGTAATGACGGCAACAGGTGGTCTGATCATCCGCAAAATCGTGCGGATTCGGGTCTGAGGAGCATTTATGCCGCTGCTGATCATCGCTTTCATCGGCACGTTCGGGCTAATTTGCAGCGCCGGATTGCTGCTGTTTTATCGGGATGCAGTAAGGGAGCGGCTGTCTGTCTTCGTGGATCAGCGCCTGGGCCCGACGGCACGTTTAGGCCGGCTGGCGCAGCGAAAGGAAGGCACCGTCGAACAGATCGTGCGGCCCTTCCAGGATGTGCTGCCACGCAACGCACGCGATGTATCGGTACTTCAGAAGCGCCTTGTCCGGGCCGGCTTTCGGCAGGAAGCTGCGGTCAGCACATTTTATGGAGCCAGGGTGCTCGTGCCGCTCGTGCTCATGGTGCTGACGTTCCTCACGGGAATGTACAGTTTCGGTTTCCCGGCCTTTGTCTTCGCCGCGATATTGGGATGGTTAGTGCCTGATCTGTGGTTGGGAAATCGCATCTCCAAGCGAAAGCTGGAAATCGGCTTGGGCCTGCCGGAGGCCCTTGACTTGATGGTGATCTGCACGGAGGCCGGCTTGAGCATGGATCAGACCATGCTGCGTGTTTCCCGCGAGTTGCGCGTCAGCCAGCCGGCGGTGGCTGACGAATTGGGACTAACGATGCTGGAGCAGAAGGCCGGCAAGCCTCGGGAGGATGCCCTGAAGGCCCTGGCGGAACGGACCAACGCGCCCAGCGTACGTGCCCTGGTAAATACCCTGGTGCAGTCCGACGTTTTTGGCACGAGCGTTGCCAAGACCCTGAGGGTCTACTCCGATACTTTGCGAACGCAGCGGCGGCAAAAGGCGGAGGAAGCGGCGGCCAAAACTACCGTCAAGCTGGTGCTGCCGCTGGTGGTGTTTATCTTCCCTTCGATATTCGTTGTCATTTTGGCGCCTGCCATGATCAGCTTGCTCGATTCGTTTAGAAAATACATGTCCATTATGGGCAATTGAAGAAAAGGAGTTCGATATGGATACAACAACGTTAGTTCGAGTAGTCGCGGGAGTACTTATGGTAGTGCTCATCATCATACTGGTTCAACGCCGTCGTCGCAGCGAGGATTAAGGATCGTGCCTTCGGCCAGCGAAAGGGCAAACGGTGAAGACTTTATATTGCGCCTTCAATGTAACCAGGCAATCCTTCATCAGTATTGGTGTAACGGTTGCCGGCACACCGTTTGCCCGACTGCGTGGCCTCCTCGGCAAGATGCGGATGCGATCTGACGAGGCAGTGTGGGTGGTCCCCTCCCACGGCATACACACCATCGGACTTCGCTTTGCGATCGACGTGCTGTACCTGGACGCCGAGAAGCGGGTGGTGTACGCAATTGAGAATCTCCGGCCGCTGCGCATTCCTCCCATGCGGTGGAATTGCGCCAGTGTCCTGGAGTTGCCGGCACGTAGCATTTTCGATTCAGGGACACACGTGGGCGATCAGTTATTGATTGGTTCACCGCAGGACCTGAACCGCTATTGGGAGTCACTGCGCGCAGTAGGGGCGCAACGACCAGCGCCAGTATCCCGATCGGAACCAGTTTTAGCGGGCCGGCGCCGGATAAGTGAACGGGTGCATCAGTGGATCTTTGGCGACAAACCGGAGACAACGTAGAACGGCGCCGGGAAACTCGCCTGAAGCCGCACGGGCTGATGGCGCATTACTGGACGGGCGGAATTTCCGCGCCTCGCCCAGTGAAGGAAATAGGCCTGTATGGGGCGGCAATCGCCGCCCCCGAGGTCTACTATCCGGGGACCCTGATTCGCATCTCGCTGGAGGATGTCACGGTGGCGGAAGACGGGGGCAAGGCGATCCAGTATGCCGGGTTATGGGGAAAGGTGCTGCGCATGATGAGCGACGGATTTTGTGTCGCGTTCATTTTCGAGAGCCGGGCTGAGCGAATGCACTTCCGCCATTTTCTGGAACAGGCCTGCAAGAGAGGTTTAGATGAGAATGATGGCGACGAGACGGAAAAAGTGCGCGGGGCAGTCTCTGATTGAGTGCGCCCTGGTATTGCCGCTGCTTCTGCTGCTGATCGTGAACGTGGTGAATTTCGGCGCCATGTTGTACGCCTGGATCTCCGTGGCCAACGCCGCCCGCACAGGGGCGGAATACTACTCCACCGGGGGAGTCTCTATCGGCGGCCTGGCTATCCCCCTGGCTGGTGCTGTGCAGACGCTGGTGGTGGACGATCTGAAGGGCCTGCCTAACCAGGCAAGCATTCAGGTCTGCGTTTCCAAGAGTACCCCTGCCGGCTCCAACTGCAACAAGGGAACTGCGCCCGCCGGTGTGCCGCCGCCAGTGGACACACCCGAAGGGTCGCCCGCGATTACCTATGCCATTGCGGCGGTGGACGTCACCTACACTTACCAGCCGGTCGTTCCTTTGTGGAGCTTTCCAGGCCTGGGGATCAGCGCAACCTTGACGCCAACAGCAATTCATCGCCAGGTGAGGATGAGGATACTGAATTGAGAAAAAAGAGAACTGCGCGACGCGGCGCCGCGATGGTGGAATTCGCTATCGTGCTCGTGCTGCTGCTGACCGTTATCCTGGCGGGGCTTGAATTCGACCGCATGCTGTTGGTCTACACCTCCGTAGCGAATGCCGCCGGGGTGGGCGCCCGCTACGCAATCGTCCACGGCAGCGACCGGACGGGAACGGGCGATCCGGCGAGCGGAGCCGTTAACGGCGGCGCTACCGTCATCACGGTGGTAAAGAACTGGGCACAACTCGGTTTTCTGGATCCGGCGAAACTCAACGTTGTGGTGGACTATCCGTCATCGACTAACCCCAAGGTAGATCCGGGAAACACTCCCGGATCCCAGGTGGTAGTTACAGTGACTTATCCCTACGACCCGTTAACTTTTATTCCGCTCAACGTAAATCTCAGGTCCACAAGCCGCGGCGTAATCGTGTTTTAGGTGGTGAATATGCGACGAAACGGTGAAAAAGGCCAGGCTCTGGTAATGGTGGCAGTGGCCATGGGACTTGTGTTGATCGGCGCGGTTGGGCTGGCCATCGACACCAGCCAGCTTTGGGCGCACCGGCAGATGGCGCAGGCCGCCGCCGATGCCGCCGCGCAGGCCGCGATCCTGAGCGTCTTCGACGGCACCAACACGGTCAAGCCCAACATTTTTGCCCTTACGGCGGCTTACACCCACACGTGCGGCTTAGCGGACCCGGTCACCCCCTGTGCCTACTCGCTGAAGAACGGTTTCGCTCCTGAGAACGGCGATACGGTCGCAGTGGATGTACCGGACCCGGCCACGATCGGCCTGGACCCCTCCTCATTGTCGCCGGACGATGCTGTGAACCTGATACGCGTCACCATAACCCGTCCCGTCGCCACTACGTTCATTTCGATGCTCGGCGCGGCAGCGACATCGAACATAAGAGCTTCGGCTGTGGCGGCGATTTGCAGCACGAACGAGCCGATACCGATCCTGGTCCTGCATCCCACCAATTCGGGCATATTTGCCATCAACGGCGGCGCCGGCGGCGGATTTCCCATACAAATTCATGGTGGGCCACAAAGGAGCATTCAGGTGAACTCCACCAGCACTTCCAGCATCTCGGTTGCGGGCGGCAGCACTGTGGATCTTTCCCTGGCAGGCCCGGCCAATACCGGCGGTGACTTCGGCGCTTTTGGTATGACGGCATATCCGGGCGGGCTTAATGTGGGTTCCACCGGCAGCTTCATCCCGATCGCTTCACCCATCAGGGATCCGTTTGGAAGCGGTAGCCCGCCATTCGTCTCTCAGCCAACTTCAGCCGGCTTGGCGGCGCATACGACGCTCGCTATCGCAAAAGCGGATCCGGTCCGGTACGGTTGCCCCGCTGGGATCACATGCACTATCTACTCACCGGGTACTTACGCGACCGGGGTACTGGTCAAGAACGATTTTGCCCTATTCGCGCCGGGGCTCTATTACATAACGCAGGGCGGCTTCACGTTCGATACGAATAGCGCCGCGGCAATGACAACGGGGTCACCGTGGCCAGTTCCAGCAGGGTTCTCGAACCAAGGAATGCTTGTTCTAAACAGCGGCAATGCCGCAGGGGACGTGATTTCGTTTTCCGGAAACGCGGGATCCAAGGGCGGTATCACACTGAAGGGGGCCGACCCCGGCTTGCCTTACGAAAGTATCCTCTTCTTTCAAGATCGTACTTCTGTAGCACATACCCACACCCTTCAGGGCGGCGGCTCGATCACGCTTACCGGGACGATTTACCTGACCAACCCATGGACCGCGGCGCATACGAATATGAGCCAGTTTCAGACTCTGTCCCTGGGCGGCAACTCAGGGGGCACCACGACACTCATTGGGCAGATCATCGTGGATGCGCTGCAGATTTCGGGCACCTCAGGCGTTGTCATGCAACTCAGTCCGACGGCGACTCCGAACGTCCGCCGCATTGCCCTGGTCCAATAATGCGCGCTGTAAACTCCCAGGAACGCGGCGATGCCATATGTCTACTTCTGTGCACAGTCCGGCGCTATCTAAAGGAAGCAGTGCTGGTAACTGCGGGAGTTACGGCGATAAGAGGTGGGCAATGAATTGCATTGAATCGCACAGCCAAGTTTCGAGGAGATCTTAATGGGCTCAAGAGTAACGGCAATTCTCGTAGTCGCACTTCTTTTATCGGGAGGCGCCACGTATCTGGTGTACCGTGTGCTCGCGGCCCGCGTGCAGGAACCCGGGGCCGCAACAACCCTGGTAGTGGTGGCAGCGCGCGAACTTCCGCTCGGCACAGTGCTCAAGGACGCCGACGTAAAGCTCTCTCCGTGGAGCGGCACGGTGCCGAAAGGCGGCGTCACCAAGAAAGAAGCCGTTATCGGGCGCGGCGTGATCGCGCCGATTTACGAGGCCGAAGCAATCATGGACAACCGGTTGGCTGCTCCCGGCGGCGGCGGCGGTCTCTCGTCCACTATCCCCCAGGGCATGCGGGCGACGGCTGTAAAGGTGAATGAAATTGTGGGAGCGGCCGGCTTTGTAGTTCCGGGCATGCACGTGGACGTGCTCATCTCCGGTGTGCCGCCCGGCCCCCAGAATACGGGAGCCAGGGTAAGGACGCTTCTGCAGAACATCGAGGTTTTGTCCGCCGGCCAGAACTATCAGAAAGACGCTGAAGGAAAACCGGTGGTAGTTCAGGTGGTCAATCTGCTGGTTACTCCCGATCAGGCGGAACTGCTCAGCCTCGCCAACAACGAGACCAAAATTCAGCTGGTGCTCCGCAATCCTCTTGATACACAAACCGCGAAACCGCCGGGGATTGCCATGTCCACCTTGCTCGGCGAACCGGCAGCGCCAGCGCCGGTCAGACCCCGCGCGGCCGCCGCGAAGAAGGCGCCGCCCGAAGCGGTGCAGCCAGTCGCACCGCCGCCACCACCCCTTCTACTGATTGAGGTGA
This sequence comes from uncultured Solibacteraceae bacterium, assembly GCA_963811575.1. Classification (GTDB taxonomy): domain Bacteria; phylum Acidobacteriota; class Terriglobia; order Bryobacterales; family Bryobacteraceae; genus Solibacter. Next base: position 33,113 of record CAWERY010000003.1, read on the forward strand.
TCAACGGGGATAAGCGCTCAGAAGCCAAGTTCGTCCAGCGTACGGAGGTCAAACAGTGAAGCGCTCTCTGATTGCGACACACCGTCGCCACATTGCGGCCGCTGTTTCGATCGGCCTTGTCATTGGGAATGTGGCGATGTGGGGGCAGACCGCCTTCCAGCAAACGTCACGCGAAATGGTATTGACGGTCGGCAAATCGATCATCGTCAGTAGTTCCTCAAACATCGAACGAATCGCCATTGGTTACGGCGACGTTGCCGAAGCCCGGGCGGTGGGTCCCAGAGAAGTACTGATCGATGGTAAGGCCCCGGGAGAGACCAGTCTGATCATCTGGCAGGAGGGCGGAAATAAGCTCTTTTTCGATGTTTCGGTACGGCCGAATACCACGAACATCAAGAACCGCGTGGAAACTGTGCGCCGCCAAATTCAGGAGCAGCTGCCGGGGCAGAAGATCACGGCCAATCTCGAGAACGATTCGATTTTTCTTTCCGGCACCGCCAAGGACCTGGTCAGCGTGGAGAGGGCGACAGCAATCGCCGGTACAGTCGCCAAGGTGGTGAATCTGCTTTATATTGAGATCCCGGCGACCGATGCCCAAATTCTTCTTAAAGTGCAGTTCGCGTCCGTAGACCGGAGCAACACGACGGAACTCGGCTTGAACCTGATCAGCACCGGCGCGACGAACACGGTCGGGCGAATCTCCACGGGGCAATTCAGCCCTCCTAAAGTGGATGTGGCACCGAATCAGTCGCCTCTGGTCACGCTCAGCGACGCCCTCAATTTCTTTCTGTTCCGGCCCGATCTAAACCTGGGCGCCACCATCAAGGCATTGCAGACCCGCGGTCTCTTCGAGATCCTGGCCGAACCGAATGTGCTCGCGATCAACGGGAAGCAGGCCAGTTTCCTGGCCGGCGGCGAATTCCCTTATCCCGTTCTGCAGGGCGGCGGGGGCGGGATCGGCACGGTGACGATCGCGTTTCGAGAATTTGGGGTCCGCATTGATTTTCTTCCCGTGATCACCCCGCGAGGCACCATCAGGCTCGAGGTGGCGCCGGAGGTCAGCGCACTCGATTACACGGCGGGTTTGACGATCCAGGGATTCACGATTCCCGGCCTCTCTACCCGGCGCGTGCAGACGGAGATCGAGTTGGAAACGGGCCAGAGCTTCGCTATCGGCGGTCTCCTGGACCGGCGCTTGACCGAAACGATTCAGAAGGTCCCGCTGCTCTCGTCAGTTCCGGTTCTGGGCAAACTCTTCCAATCCAAGTCGTCGAACAAGCAGAATAACGAACTGCTGGTGATCGTGACGCCCGAGATTGTGCGGCCCACTTCCAAGGGCCAGCCACTGCCGCACATCGAGATGCCCGTCCCGCTATCCAGCAAAGACACTGCGCCGAGAACGCCGGGGATGGACGTGACCGGACAGGCCCCGGTGCATCAACCCAGCCAGTCCATGCCGCTCGAGCAGTATCTGCAGAGCCTTAAAGATCAAGGCGCCATGAAACTCGTGGGCAAGGATCTGGCCCCATACGGCCGGGTCTCCGGCGCTGGCATTGCCCGCCCTGACGCCGTCAATGGCGCCTGCACCGAATCCAGTGAAATAAGGGACCTATATCATGCGTAATCGATTCTTCACTCTCGCACTGCTGGCGGCTCTCACCGTTTCGATTGCACCGGCGGCCACGTTCGGCCGCGTCGTTTCCATCGGAGGCGCCGGCATCCGACATCGCGCTCGACGAGGGTCGCGGATTTCTTTACATCGCCAACTACACCTCGGCCCGCATCGACGTGATGTCGCTTTCCGACTACAGTATCAGCCGCTCGATCTCTGTGCCAACCTATCCCGGCGGGGTGGCTATGTCCCCCGATGGGCATTACCTGGTAGTCACGCATTACGCTTCCTCAGGAGGAGCGGGTCTGAGCCTGCCCGGCCAGGATGCCATCACCGTGATCGACCTCACCAATAACCAGAAACGCACCTTCGGTCTGTCCTCCGGCCCTGTGGGAGTCGCCTTCGGCGTCGATGGCCTGGCTCTGATCCTGACCCAGGACGAGATACTGCTCTTCAACCCCGCGTCTGGATCGACCACAGTTCTGAATTCGGTGGCCAACGTCAAGAGTCAGACGCTACCGGTAGCTCAGGCGAATTTCCCACCGCAGATTATTGCGGGTTCGCTGCAGGCCACCGCCGATGGCAGCCACATCTTCGGAATCGGCGGCACTACGCCCGATACCGGCGAGCAGTCGCACGTGCTGATCTTCAGCTACCGCATCGCCACCCGGCAATCACCGCGGAGTTTGGGATCTCCAGCGCTCCCAGCCTGGCGCCCAGGGTTCTCTCCGTCAGCCGGGACGGGTCCTACTATATGAGCGGCTGGGCGCTAATCGCTCCGGGCCCGGGCTTTCAGCGGGATCGCACCGCGAACGGTCCGCTGATGGCTCAATCCCCGTCGCCGGAACGACCGTTGCCTTAAACGTCGGTTCGGTCGCCATCCGCTCTTCGAAGGGGCTGATCTACGGACAGATCATACCGACACCGGCCGCGGCCACGACCAATACCCAAACGGGCTGCGTGACCATGCCGAACGGCACAGGTCTGCGTCACCGTAGGCACGCCAGCCGCAGCCGCGCCCAACACCGTCCCATCCAACCTGATGGTGATGGATGCGGACAACCTCAACCGTGCGGGAGCGCATCCAACTATCGGAGAAACTGGCCGGAAAATCGGTTTTCAACTCCGACGAGAGTGTTCTGTACTCGATCTCCGATAGCGGCGTCACGGTTTTGCCGATGGCGCAGCTCGATCAAGCTCCGCGAGTAATTGCCTCGCAGGAAGACGTCGTGTTTCGCGGAAACTTCTGCGTCGGCGGGGCGATTGACCCAGACCATCGACATCGTCGATCCCGTCGGGCGACGCCGTTCCATTTCAAGTTCAGGCCACCACCGCCACTCCGGGCATTACGATCACTCCCTCCTCGGCCGTTACGCCTGCCAAGGTGAAGATCTCGATCGATCCCGGCGCGATTCGCAGCATGATCGGCACCAAGGCTACCAATTCGAAATCCTCTCCGCCTCCGCCGTGAATATGCCGCCGGCCGCCCTCGCGGGGACGTCTTGAGACGAATTACAAGACGCAATGTTCGCAGCCGCTTCCGCGTGCTGGTCAATAACCGCGAGCCCGAGAATCGCGGCGCCTTCTTCAATGTGCCGGGTGAACTGGTGGATGCGCTGGCCGATCCGATCCGCAACCGTTTCTACTGCTTCGCCAGGATAAGAACCAGGTGCTGGTGTACGACGCACCAGCTACGCCCTGGTAGCCACGCTGCGCACCGGAAACACTCCCACGCAGATGGCCATCACCTTCGACCGCAACTATCTCCTGGTGGCCAACGACAATTCGCAGATCGCCAACCGATACGACCTGAACACGCTGCAGCAGTTGCTCCCATCGTCTTCCCCTCGGCCACTATCCGCGATCCATCGCGGCATCCGGCAAGGCGATCCTCGCTGCCTCGCGCGTGGCGGGCCCCGAAACACACCATCGATCAGATCGACCTCACAACCTTGACCGCAAGCCCTTTGCCCAGCCTTGGCCCCTACAAGAACGACATTCACATCAGCACCACGTTGGTCGCTACGCCCAACGGCGCCAGCATCATCGCTGCCATGCCCGATGGCCGGATGCTGATGTACAACGCCAACGTCGGACGCATTTACCATCTCCCGCAAGGATTTCGCAGCCTTGAAAGGCCCCTGGCCGCATCCAGCTTCGGCCAGTACGTAGTGGATCACTATATGTTGAACGAATCGCTGGTGACGGTCGGAGCCGTGGTTTCCGCGTCGGACACGCCCTCCGGTTTCGCCTTCGTCGACCAGGACGGGTATATCTACCGCCGTTTCCGCCGCCGGCAATGGCTTTATCCAGAAACTGAAAGCCGGCCAATCGCAATCGCCGCTGCCCACCATGATGGTGGAATCGCCGCTGGTTGGCGACTCCGACTATCCATTCGCGCGCACCCTGGCTCCTCTGGCCGACCGCTCTGCCATCATTTCGCTGACCACTTCCGGCTTCACCGTGCTCCCGTGGAATTACGACGCCGCCACTGCCATCCCCACGCTCGATCGGCTGGTCAACGCCGCTGATTTCACCAAGCCGGTCGCGCCCGGAGGGCTGGTAAGCCTCTTCGGCGGAAGCAGTTAAGTCCCATGACCTTGGCCGGCACGCCGATACTCCGCTGCCCACCGTTCTGGCGGATTCCTGCCTGACGGCCAACGGAGTCGTGATCCCGATGGTGTTCGTTTCCCCCTCGCAGATCAATGCACAACTGCCATTCCAGATCAGCGGCAATACCGACGTGATCCTGCGAACCCCTGGCGGCACCAGCGATGTTCTCAAGATCGTGATTTCCCCGGCCGCGCCTGCCGTGTTCCGCTCAGGAACGGCCGGACCGGTCACGGATATTCCGACTATCGTCCGCAGTGCGAATAACACTCTGGTCACGTCATCGAATCCGATTCATCCGGACGATCGCATCACCATCTATCTGACCGGCATGGGACAGACGTTGCCCGAGGTCGCCACCGGCGCTGCCGCTCCCTCGGATCCGTTGTCTTCCGCGCTATTGCCCGCGACAGTCACCCTGGGTGGCACGACGTTGTTCGTCGATTTTGCCGGCCTCGCACCCGGCTCGGTCGGCGTCTACCAGATCAATGCCTTAGTCCCGTTCAAGGGGATGCCGCTCGGGTTCGACATTCCCCTGACCATCAGCCAAGGCGGCGGCTCCACCAGCATTCCCGTCCGGGTCGTGAACTAACAGAAGAGCTGACACCATGACAACCATCTTACGTTCCGTGATTTTGTTACTTCCGCTGCCTTGTCTTTTGCTGGGCCAAAGTTGGGAGGTGGGCGCCGCCGGCGGCTATGGGTTCTCCCGCGATGTGACGGTCACCGCAGGCTCCACTACCGGCAAGACGGGGTTCTCGCCCGGCTACACCTTCGGAGGTCTGCTCGGCAACGAGATCAGCAGGCACTTCGGCGGCGAGGTCCGCTATACCTACCAGGCCGACGACATTCGGGTCAGTTTCGGTTCTGCGGAGGCGAAGGCCAGAGCGCGGTCTCAAACGCTGCACTATGACGTGTTGGTTCACGCGACATCGCGGGAATCCGCAATCCGCCCGTTTCTGGCGGCGGGCGCGGGCGTCAAAGTGTACCAGGGCACAGGCGTGGAACCTGCCTTCCAGCCCCTGAGTAATCTGGTGATTCTCTCGCACACCAACGAGGCGCAACCGGTGATCAGCGCCGGCGGCGGCGTCAAATTCAAAGTGTCGCACCGGGCACTGTTCCGAGTGGATTTTCGGGACTACGCAACGCCCTTGCCCAGGAATCTGCTCGCCGCGCCGCCCGGCAGCAAGGCGAGCGGATGGATTCACGATTTTGTGTTTTTCTTCGGTGTGAGTACGACGCTCTAAAGTGCCATGGAAAGGGTGCCGGTCGGTGAAGAGAACGATGATTTGGCTGGTTGCGGTTTTCGGCTTGGTTCTGGGGTGCTCGCCCGCCGGGGCGCAGACCAGCATCAATAGCGTCCGGATCAACACCGAGCCGGCGGGGCTTGAGTTCCAGGTGGACGGCCAAACGCATTCGAGCGCGGTCGATCTTCTCTGGCCCGCCGCGAGCAAACACACCATACTGTCCTACGATCAGGTTCAGACGGGAATACGGTACACCTTCTTGGGCATCGTCACCAACCTGAGCCCCGCAACAAACACCGGAATGCCGATCACGGCGGACCCTGCCTTGACGTGGATCAAGGCTGTATTCAAGGTGGAATACGCTTTGACTCTGAGTCTGGTGGATTGCCCGGCCGACGTGGCGAACTGTCCCGGGGGGGCACGCATTCAAATCGGCACGGCACTCTACGACCGTCTCACGGTGCTTTGGATTGCGGCCGGACAGCAGGTTCAAGCGCGCGCATATCCAACTGACGGCTACGTGTTCACGGGCTGGAGCTATGTGTGGGAGTTGGGCATGCCCACGCGCTACGACATAACCTTTCCGATGCTGGGGCCTCTGGTGCTGGTCGCCTACGCGCAAAATGCCAACAGCGTGCATGCAACCGTTAACGTTGTGACCGACCCGCCGCAGCTCGCGCTCCTCATCGACCGCACACCCTACATTGCGCCTATCGATCTGGAGTGGGGGTGGGGCACGATTCACTCCATCGGCACTGAAAGTGTCCAACTCGTGCGGGGAGCCTACTACGTATTCGATTCCTGGAGCGACGGCGGCGCCCTCAATCACGATGTCAATGTTCCGGCGCAACGCGCATCCATCTCGCTGGTAGCCAACTTCGTCCCGGCGACCGCTGTCAGCTTCGGGACTACCCCGGGCGGGCTTGCCCTAACCATCGACGGCGCAAGCCAGCTACCGAATCTGACCTCGTACAATTTCTATTGGGCTCAAGGCAGCGTACATAAGATCTCTGCGCCGCCAACGCAGACCGATGCCCAGGGGAAGAAATATCGCTTCGTCTCCTGGTCGAATGGCCAGCCGGCGGATTGGACATTCACCACCGGCTCGACTTCCCCCGCCGGCCGCATACAGGCGTTGTACCAGCCCGTCGGAATGGCGACGGTCGATACGCTTCCGACAGGAATCTCCGTGCAAGTGGATGGCGTCGCTTGTGACACGCCTTGCTCGCTAGAGCGCGACCCCGGCGCATCTCTCGTCGTGTCCGTGCCGGCGGCATATAAGACCGGCGAGCGTTCCCGCCTCGCGTTTCAAGGCTGGGGCGACACGTCCGGGCCGGTCCGCACCATCGTCCTAACTGCGGATTCCAAGACATACACGGCCAAATACAAAGTGCAAAACCGGCTCACGGTGTCGGCAGCTCCGCCAGAAGGTGCTTCGTTCACCTTCGATCCGCAATCTACAGAAGGTTTCTACGATGCAGGATCGCTGGTAACGGTGGCGGCGAAAGTCGCGGCCGGCTTCCGGGTCACCGCCTGGAGCGGAGATCTTTCGGGAGCGTCCACGACGGTCGCGCTTGTCTTAGATGACCCGAAGAGCGCCCTGCTTTCGCTGGACCGGGTACCGGTAATCTCACCGTTGGGTGTGCGTAATGCCGCGCTCGGCGCGCCCGCGGATCGCGTTGCACCGGGCTCCCTGATCTCCATCTTCGGCGCGAGCCTCGCACCCGCTTTGGACATCGGCCCGCCCAATCCTCTGGCGCAGACGCTGGCAAGTGTGACGGTCCGCGTAGACGACACATTCCTTCCCCTCGTCTTTGTGTCGCCGTCGCAAATCAATGCGCAACTTCCCGCGGCCACATCCGAAGGCACCCACAAGATCATCGTTCGGTGGGAAGGCAGGCCCGAGACCTCGGCACAGATTCTGGTGCAGCGCAATGCCCCCGGATTATTCGGAGCCAGCGCGCCGGACCAGCCGGTTGGCTCTTTTGTGCGCGCCTCTGGCCAGGCGGTCACCACCGACAACCCGGCGCGCGCCGGAGAACTTGTTACAGCGTTAGGCACAGGATTTGGCGCCTATGTGCTGGTGCCGCCGGACGGTTTTATTTTCGACGAAACAGCGGGCTATATCATCGCGGACACCGTCGTCCTCACGGTCAACGATCTGACCGTAGCCCCACTCTACACGGGACGTTCAGGAGCGGCTGCGGGAGTTGACGCGGTACGCTTCCAGGTGCCGGCCTCGGCGTCTGCATCAGGCTTCCTCACGGTGAAACTCCGCGTCGGCGGCCAGGAAAGCAACACGATGCTCTTGCCCGTCTCCCGCTGAACAAGAAGGCGCCACCTTGCGACTGCGAATCATCATCGAGCCCGATCCCATCCCTGCCCCGGCGACAGAACTGGAGATCTTCTCCAGCGTCATGGCGCCCAGGACTCCCAAGTTCGGGACAATCCTTGGCTCGCTCGCAGTTCACATCGCGTTGATGGCATTGATGAGCGCCTGTTCCCGGTATTACGACTGGTATCACCAGGATGATGTCCACTGGTCGAGCTTCCGGGTGGAACCACTTCGCTTGCACCTTGCGGAGCCGATCTACTTGAACGCCAAGGCACTCGACGAATCGCGAGCAGCGGGGACTGGGGCCGCGGCAGGAAATCCGCCCGGAGCCGCAAGTACTCGCCCCGCGATTCCGAACGGATTACAGTTGCCCTCCGCACTTGCATCGCACAAAGACGCGCCCGTGGTTTTTCAACCCGATACTCTGCCGGATGCTCCCCAGCCTCTCACACAGCTTCCGGCACTAGCCTTTTGGGCTCGGCAGGCACCTGATATCGCCAAACCGCGCTCCCGCGAAGCTGTAATCCCGGGCCGGGCAGAAGCGCCATCGCCGGCCGCCCGACCCGCCGCTCCGCCCGTCCTTGCGGTCCCGAACCGCGAGGCGGTGATTGCGGATGTCAACATCGCGATACAGCAAACGCAGTTACAGGCGCTGCCGGCGCTTCCCGTTCCAAACACAGCCACCATTCCGGTTCGCCTTCGAAACGTTACCGAGCCCCAGGCAGCATCGTTTGAGGCGCTCCCTGGCGAACCGGTCAACATTATTGCCATGGCATCCAGACGTGACAACGGGCGCATTCTGGAAATTCCCCGGGGACTCCGGAATCTGCCGGTTTCGACGGCCGGTGAGGGTGGCGGGCAGCCGGGGGAACGGAGCCGCGTGCCCAGCGAAGAACTTGGCGCATCGGGATCAGCCGCCGCATCAACGCAAAGCACCGCACCGGCGCAGAGCAGCGGCCCAACACGAAGCTCCGCGCCTACTCAGGCTGCAAAAGGAACGGAGTTGTTACCCCCAACCACACGGCCTCTTCTTTCTGCAGTGAACGCGCCCGGAGTCGTGCGCATCCAGCATCCTGCGAATGGAAATTTCGATGTGGTCGTGATGCAATCCGCGGCACGAGAGGACCTCCCGGGTGCGGCCAGCATGTTGACGGGCAGTCCGGTGTACACCATTTACCTCAATGTGGGCGAACAGAAGGAATGGCTGATGGAGTACTGTGTTCCGGGCCGGGACAACAAGCAGGCCAGCCCCTACCAGATCAATGTGGACGATGCGGGTTCGATCACGCCGCCTTATCCAATCTCCACCGTTATTCCCGAAGGCATTCGGGCGTGGCAGGCGGTCAAGCACATCGTGTTGAGCGGGCTGCTGACAGCCGGCGGGAGTCTGCAGATCACTGGACCGTCCAATGCGGGCAATTCGTCGATGAACCAGCTTGTGGCGCTGGTCAGCCAGTGGGTATTTCGTCCCGCGTTGCGAAATAACAAGGCTATCGATCTGGAATTTGTCCTGGTAATCCCACCCCAGGCATGAACCAAACGCGTTGATATCGGTTTCGCCATATCGATCACATCCCGGCTGCCCTGCGAACTAATCGACGAGCTTGGCGCGCGGGTTCGCTCAATAATGAATCGCGATCGCGCGGCCATGGAGTTTTAGGCCGGTCTGCCTGGCGCATAGATCGAACAAGCGTTTCAGCGAATCCTGAGGCTGCAGGTCCGGGCTGAAGCTCATCAGCGTTCGGTCGCGTTCTCCGTTGAAAGCGAGCACGCGAATCGAGGAACCGGGGAATGGCAACTCCCACATGCGTAGCGTCCCGTTATAGTAGGTCGTAAAAATGTCCTGGTCTTCCACGCTGCGAATCAATCCCCACGGCAGTTCGCGCCAGCCGAGAACCGAGGTCATGCGAATACCGCTCTCATTGGCTGAGATCTCCATACTCTTGGTGTGCCAGGCGAAGCCCCACAAGGCCGTGGCGAAGGCGGTGCCAAGCAGGATGTAGCCAACCCGCGAAACCGGATTGCCTCCTTTTCCAAGCAGAGGAATGATGGCCATCGCGACGCCCAGAAGAGACCAGACCAGAACGATTTTCCATTGACCGGGCGGCGAATGCAAGGTGATGCCGCCACTCAATGGGCCAGCCGCTCTAGAAAACATCCAGCGCGAATCCGTGGGAGATTCGGCCGTCTGCCCGGCGCCGAACCGTGCCGCCGCTCCGGCCGCCATCAAAAGCAGCAGCACAAATACCGACATTCCCGCCGAGGAGAGCCACATCTGAAGGAACCCGGCCGGTTTGACGCGCAATCGGTCAGCCGGGTTGACGAACAGGGGAACCTTCTTGAACAAACTCAGCCCCCACGTATGGTCCACCGTTGCAACTGCGCGATACGAATCGGGCTCGCGGCCGATTTCGAATTCAATATCCCCGTTCATGGCCCGAACTTCGCCTTCCGTCCGGTTCCAGGATCTCAGTGCAATCAGATTGTTTCCCACCGCCGGCCACGCGGTTCGCGCAATCAAACACGCGCCGGCCAAAGCGGCAACCACCACTACGATCCTGATAATCGGATTCATTATTGGCTATTCTAGTCCTTCTCATTCGGGGAGGGTACGGCAATCGATAACCGCGATGAATTGAGCAATCCCGGTAGCCTGGAGCAGTTGGGCGACGACGAGGCTGCCTGCGGACGGGCAGCCGCCGGTTATTATCTTGAGGCGCAACGCCTGCTGCTGCCGCCGGGAAGAGTTTGGACCGACCGCGAAGAGTACATGCAACGGATGGATGCGTTTGAACGAATTCAGGCGAAGCTTTACCGGCTGGATGGGAGCGGACGTCCGCGGGATTTCGTGGCTCATACCGGCGGAGCAGCCAATCGAACAACAGCAACTTCCCGCCGATCCGCGCCCTACGCAAAGCCAACTCCATTCGAGCCCGGCGAACTCTCGGTGTGGGATTTCTTTCCAGGGCTGGAAGTTCGCGTGCTTCAGGCGTTTCAGGATTACGACGGTCAGGAGGTTGGCGCGGGCGAGATTCTGCATTTCATCGAGGGCAGCTATTTTTCATACGATGGCGGCCACACGCTCAAGTTCGCCGAGAAAACGATCCGGCTAGCCGATGTTGTCGAGGAACATCAACCCATCATTGCCAACAAGGGCAATGTCTGGTTTCGTCCTCTCAGCGGCGGGCCGCCGTCGCCACCGCGGATATGATGGTGGAACGTGCCTATGCATGACACTTTCTACGCAATTCGCCGGACTCTGGAAAGCGGCGACGTTATCGTGACGGTACTCCATGAGGTCCCGGGCGGCGCTCAGGAGCTCGGCGCATTCTCAACTCCTTCCGCGGCGATCGATTTCGCCCAGGAGGAAGCAGGCGCTTGAACGCCGCGGGCGCCTCGGTGGAATACGTGGAGCCGCCGGACGACCTGGTCGGTACCGGTTGACTCGGCAGCACGTTTCCGGCGGTACACTCTATCTTGTGCACAAGATCATAATTGCGCTGTTTTTCATGCTGTCGATGGGTTTCGCTGCCGACGAACCGGGCTTCGTTCCCCTATTCGATGGGAAGACTCTCAGTGGGTGGAAACTCGTCGGCGGCCGGGGTCCCGGCTACGTCGTGCAGGACGGCAAAATCGTGTGCCCGGCCGACGGCGGCGGCAATCTCTTCACCGAAAAGGAATTTGGCAATTTTGCGTTCCGGTTCGAGTTCCTGTTGACGGCCGGCGCCAATAACGGCGTCGGAATTCGCGCACCTTATGAAGGGGACGCGGCTTACCAGGGTATGGAGATTCAGATTCTCGACGATGGCGATGCCGTGTACCTGGGCAAGATTCACCCCGAGCAATATCATGGCTCCGTATACGATGTGATTCCCGCCCGTACCGGCTATCGCAAGCCGGTCGGGGAGTGGAATACCGAGGAAATCATCGCCGACGGCCGCCGTATCAAGGTCACGCTCAACGGTGTAATCATCCTGGACGCTGATCTCAGTATCGTCAAGGAACCAAAGGTCCTCGCCCGGCATCCAGGGCTGGCGCGTTCCGCCGGCCACATCGGTTTTCTGGGCCACGGAACTCGCGTCGAGTTTCGCAATATCCGCATCAAGGCGCTGCCCTGATAATCCGGGCGGCCCGCCGATCTACCTGGCGCTGGAGCGGACCACTGCGGCGATCTTAGCGGTTAGTTGTGCCGCGGTGTAAGGCTTTTGGAGAAACTCCGCGGTACGCCCACCAAAACGGCGTTCCGATTCCTGAAGGTCGTAGCCGCTGGTGGCGATCACGGTCGCATCCGGCCAGCGCTTGGCCAGGTGTTCCATCGCTTCGCCTCCGCCCATCACGGGCATCGTCATATCGAGCAGGACAGCGTCGATTCGGCCTTCGTTCTCGGAATACACATCGAGAGCTTCCCTCCCGTTCGATGCGCTAAGTACCTCGTAGCCCGCGTCACCAAGCACGGATCGGACCATGCGCAGGACAAAATCCTCATCGTCGACAATCAGGATAGTTCCGGATCCGCGCTGATTTGCGGTTCGATCCGGCGGCTCGATCTGTCTGCCAACCGCCGCGCACGGAAAGAACACGCGGAAGGTAGTGCCGGATCCCGGCCGGCTCTCCACAATGAGCGCGCCGTGATGCGCGCGGACGATGCCAAGAACAGCGGACAAGCCTAAGCCGCGGCCGGCGAATTTGGTAGTAAAAAACGGGTCGAAGATGCGCGTCCTGGTTTCTTCGTCCATGCCTGCGCCAGTGTCGCGCACCTCGAGAACCACGTACTCCGCCGACGAGGGAGCGGGCGGCCGTGTCACGCCGGCGGCGAGTTCACTCAGTTCCACACGGCGGCACAGAGTGCGCACATCCACCGAGCCCTGCGTAGTGCCCAGCGCCTCCGCGCCATTAATCACGAGGTTCATCACAACTTGTTGAATCTGGCTGGAATCGCCTTCGATCGCAGGGAGACCTTTTCCCAACTCCAGTTGCAACCGGACATTCTTCGGGACCGACGCATGCAAGAGATTAGTGATCTGCCGGACTTCGGCGGAAAGGTCCAGAGGTTCGGTGCGAATGCGGCCGCGGCCTGAGTAGTCCAACATTTGCGACGTGAGCTTGGCCATCACCTGGCCGGCGGCGATCAGATCCGCCGCCGCCATCGCTTCGCGTGAATCCGGGTAAAAGCGATCCTGCAGGAGGCTGGCGTTCCCCAGGACACCGGTCAGCAGATTATTGAAATCGTGCGCGATACCGCCGGCGAGCACACCCAGGCTTTCGAGCCGCTGGTTCTGCTGAATGTTAGATTCCAGGGCCTTACGTTCACTGACATCGGCGGCCATCATCACAACGCCATCAAGGTGAACGTCCTGCGTCAGCGTTGGGGAAGCCCAGACATGGAGGTGCAGCAGTTTCCCATTCACTTCACAGGCGAGTTCCGCGCCAGCCACGTTCTCACCGCGCGCCGCGCGTTCGGCAAGCGCTCGGCACTCCAGGTTGTCGCGCAGGCCCATGGCATCGGCGGCGGCGTTCGATTTGCGCACGGAGCCATCCATGCTGAAGGCAGTGATGGCCAACGGACACGCCTCGATCAGGCTATTCAGCATCGCGTTAGTCTGCTGAAGCTCATTTTGGGTACGCTGCCGGCTGGCCACTTCGAAAGCCAGGCGCTCATTGGCATTGAGGAGTTCGTGGGTGCGTAGTTGGACTCGGCGGTCCAGTTCATCGCGTGATCCGCGCAGGTCCTCGTCAGCTTTGCGGCGCAGCAGGTCAATGCTCAGCAGCTTGGCGGAGCCGATCCACACAATCGCCAGCGCTGCCAGGATATTGACCGAGGCAAAAAGAATTCCATCGGGGCGGCGGCTATCTTCAACGCGCACGCCGGTTGTGAGCTGCCTCACGATCATCGTGATCACCGGGAGAACCAGCGGCACCGGCATCAGGCTGCGGGCAATCAAGCCGGCGGGTCCCTTATCCCGAAGCAGGGGCAGCAAGAGGCCGTCAGGTCCAGTGGCCAGAACGTTGGCCGCGGCGAGCATTCCAAGTATCGCGGCAAAGGGGGAAATGCTCTCGGGCCTCGCGGTACCCCAGGTGGAAATCACACCCACGAAGCCGAGGTGGCACAGAGTGAGAATGGTGACGGCAGTCCACTCCCTCACTATCACGAACCGCCGTTTGCGGGCTCGCATCAGAAACAACATCAGTCCCAGCAGGCAATAGCGGAAGCCGGCGAGTGGCGCGGGGCGCCCCGGCAGTAGACCGGTCCGCGGCAGCAGGTGGGGAAAGAGGAAGCGGTCGAATGGAGTGGAGCCGGTGTGCAGGATGTGCTCGGCCGACACGATAGCGCCAATTGCAAAGACCAGGAGCGCGCCGGCGTGATGTAGGGCGAGACGCTCTCCACGCGGATAGTTCGCGATCCACAGAGTGCAGCCGATGATCAGAAACGCCATCGCCGACCACGGCGCCATGAGGTTCGGTGTGGCGGGAACCCCAAACGTGAAGATTGCCAGAAACGTGGCCGCGGTCAGAACAATAATGGCAGAGGTCTGTTTCCCAAACAGGCCGATGCTCATATCCGGCACCCCCGCGGTTGTCGGTCTTTCCATGTCATATCGGAGTAGTAAGGGTATCGTATCAGGATCAGAGGGGCGTTCTGTTACGTTGGGCCGGTGTAGCACCGGCGACGCAGCGCAATGCGGTAATTCTTTAGAGCCAACCTCGCCTTCCCGACGGCGGACTTCGATTCGCATGCGATACAATTCCAAAAGAGATCTACCACAGGAGGAGAGCTGTTTGCATCTTGCCAGGCACAAGCTACTGGTTTGTTCGTTGATGTGCGCCGGCTTGAGGGCTCAGCCGGCAGACCTGACGTTCTTTGAGACCAAAATCCGGCCGGTTCTGTCGACCAAGTGTTATGCCTGCCACTCATCATCGCTCAAGGCGCCGATGAGCGGGTTGATGCTGGATCGAAAAGATAGCGTCGCGAAAGTGAGCGACCGCCTGGTCAAAGCTCTCTCCTATACCGACCCGCGCCTGCAGATGCCGCCTTCGGGAAAACTGCCGGACGCCGTGGTCGCCGATTTCGGGAAATGGATTGCGGACGGGATGCCCATGCCTAGTCCGCCCGCCGCCGCTTCAACTACTCCGGCCACCTCGGCTTACAAAGGAATGACGCTGGAAGACGGCCGTAAATGGTGGGCGTTTCAACCCCTCAAGCGCGTGGCTCCGCCGAAACTGAAGAACGATTCCTGGGCGATCAATCCGATCGATGCGTTCATTCTGGAAAAGCTCGAGGCGAAGGGGTTGAAACCATCGCCTGTCGAAGAGAAGCGCACCTTGGTGCGGCGAGCGTACGTGGACCTGGTTGGCTATAAGCCAACCTTCGAAGAGGTCGAAGCCTACGCCAACGATACCTCGCCCGATGCCTGGGAATCGCTCATTGACCGCCTGCAAGCATCCCCGCAATATGGCGAGCGGTGGGGTCGCCACTGGATGGACGTGGCGCGTTTCGGGGAGGATAATCCCACCTCCGAGGCTACCAACCCCGCCTATCCCTTTGCGTGGCGGTATCGCGATTGGATCATCGACGCCGTGAATCGCGACGTACCTTATGATCGCTTCGTGAAGCTTCAACTTGCGGCCGACCTTATTCCGGGCACTCCCCGCGACGACATGCGCGCCCTGGGCTATCTGGGAGCCGCGCCGCTTTATCACAAGGATCACCGCTTATCCGCCGAAGTCATCGGCGGGTTTATGACCGACGATTGGGACGAACGCGTCGATGCCGTTTCTCGCGGCTTGCTGGGGCTGACCGTGAGCTGCGCGCGCTGTCACGATCACAAATTCGACCCCATCACTACCAAGGATTACTACGGCCTGATGGGCGTCTTCGCATCGACGATGCGCGCCGAGCGGCCCATGATGGAACTGGATCCGAAAATCGAACAACGCTATTTGTGGGTGCAGAATCGCCTCTTCGATTTACGCTACGCGGCGAATCTGCTGACCGGCGAAGCCTCCACGGTAGTGGGCTCGGAAGCACGCGTGGCGAAGTGGAAAGTGGAGATCGAAACGCTGAAAACCGAGATGCTCGCCCTGCAGGAACAGTATCCCCTGCTGGTGAAGAGCCTCGAGAAATACTGGACGACGCCGCAGCGCCGTCAACCGCCGGCAGCCGCACCAGCCGTAGCGACTCCGCCGGCCGCCGGAACCGCGGTCGCAGCGGTCGCTCCACCAGCGCCGAACCGTCGCGGCCGCGTCAACATCTCCACCGAACCTTTTATGAACGCCGTCTACGATGCGGCGCAATTTGTGGATGGCACCGACGCGCAATTCACCTGGATGGTTTACAAACCGGGAGAAGCCCGGGATTTTCCGGTCTTGCTGCACGGCAACGTCGCCACTCCCGGCGAAATTGTGCCCCGCCACTTCCCCGCCGTCCTCGCCAAGGGCGATGGCCTGCTGAAGAATGGTTCCGGCCGCCAGGACCTTGCGGAGAAGATCTTTTCAGACGCGTCGCCGCTGGCGTCCCGGGTCATCGTCAATCGCGTTTGGGGTTGGCATTTTGGCCGCCCCCTGGTAGCTACGCCGAGCGACTACGGAGTACAGGGCGAGAAGCCGACGCATCCCGAACTGCTGGATGATCTCGCCGCCCGGTTCATCGCGCACGGCTGGTCTTTGAAGTGGCTCAATCGCGAGATCATGATGTCGGCTGCGTACCGGCAATCGAGCCGTCCGCGCGCGGACGCAGAGAAGATCGATCAGGTCAATTCGCTTCTGTGGCGTATGAATCCACGCCGCCTGGACGTGGAATCGTATCGGGACACGCTGCTCCGCTCCGCAGGACGCTTGAGCGCCAAGATGTACGGACCGTCCGAAGATGCCGAAACGGATACCAACGTCCGGCGGACCGTCTACGCCCGTGTCAGCCGCGGAAGATTGAGCAATTTGCTCAAGGTCTACGACTTTCCCGATCCGGTCCAGACCAGTGGAGGGCGCGATTTGACTACTACGTCCCTGCAACAGCTGTTCATCATGAACAGCCCTTTTATGCGTGCGGAAGCCGAGGCGCTCGAAGCCGCGGTTCAACAGGAACCAGACGCTAAGGGCAAAAGTTCGCAGCTTGTATCGCAAGGTGTTATCGCGCGAACCGAGTCCCAAAGAACTCGACCTGGCGCAAGGTTATTTGGCGCAAGGCACCATTTCGCAATACGCGCAGGTGCTGCTATCCAGCAACGAGGAGATCTTCTGGCAATGATCGAAAACCCATCGCGGCGTAAGATGATTCAATCGCTTTTCGGCAGCGTAGGTGCGGTCGGGCTATCCTCGCTGCTGGCGTCGCCGCTCGAAGCCGCGGAGCCGTTGGGCCGCTATGCCGGTCCGCGCACGCCCGGCAAGGCAAAGCGCGTCATCAGCCTCTTCCTCTCCGGCGGTCCCTCGCACGTTGACATGTTTGACCCGAAACCGGCGTTGGTCAAATATCAGGGCCAGCGGCCCGGTTCCACCGATCTGCGCACCGAACGCCAAACCGGCGGCCTGATGCCCAGCCCATTCGCCTTCCAAAAGTACGGGAAGAGCGGCATCGATTGCAGCGAGATCATGAAGAACATGGGCTCGGTAATTGACGACGTCTGCGTCCTCCGGTCCATGTATTCGTTCAATCCGACGCATACGCCCGCGCTCGGTCTTTACCATACCGGCACAATCCTGTTGAACCGGCCGTCGCTTGGGTCATGGATTTCCTACGGGCTCGGGACTGAGAACCAGAACCTGCCCGCGTTCGTCGCGCTGGATTCCGGCACCGGCGGAGCCGGAGGCTTGGGCGGCTCCGTAACGCGGTCCGGATTTCTGCCCGCCGAGCACCAGGGAACATCTTTTAGCGATTCGGAAACGGCGCCCGAAAAGATGATCCAGAACCTGCAGAACAAGTGGATGGATTCCAAGACGCAGCGCCGTCAACTGGATGCGCTGCAGGAACTGAATCGCGGGTTCGGCAAGTCTTTCGGGCAGGACGATTATCTGGAGGGGCGCATCAAAAGCATGGAGGGCGCCTACCGGATGCAGTTCGAAGCCATGGATGTCTTTGATATCCGCAAGGAACCGCAGTCCGTGCGCGATGAGTACGGCGACAATCCCTTCGGCCACGGCTGCCTGCTTTCACGCCGGTTGGTGGAACGCGGAGTCCGGTTCGTGCACGTCGGTTCCGGCGGCTGGGACGACCACAAGGACATCGAGAAGGAATATCGCAAGAAGGTTCCGGATATGGACCGGGCCGCCGCCGCGCTGGTGCGGGACTTGAAACGCCGCGGCCTGCTTGACGAAACCATCGTGGTCTGGGGCGGAGAGTTTGGCCGGACCCCAGTCTCGGAGAGCGGCACCGGCCGCGATCACAATCCCTACGGCTTCACCATGTGGACCGCCGGCGGCGGTTTCAAGGGCGGTCTCGCCTACGGAGCTACCGACGAGTTCGGCTTCAAAGCGGTGGAAAATCGCGTGTCGATCCACGATCTGCACGCCACCATGTTATATGCGCTCGGGATCGATCACACTAGCCTGACGTATCGGTATGCCGGACGCGATTTCCGCCTGACCGACGTGTTCGGTGAAGTGGTCAAGGACGTTCTCGCTTAAGTTAAGCCGGTAGCTTCTGATTGGCGGGCAAGCCACCGTCGCCGGGGCCCCGGCGCACTCGCCCGCCTGGTAAAGTTACTTCTCGCTTCGGATCTGCTGGCTTAAATAGCGCTCGTAACCGATCTCTTTCATCTGATACAACTGAGCTTCCAGCCAATCCACGTGCATCTCTTCGTCTTTGAGCAGCCTTTCGAACAGCTCGCGCGATGCATTGTCGCCTTCGTCGCGCGCAACCTTAATCGAAGCGTTGTACATCGCGACGGCGTTGGTCTCCAGCTTCAAATCGTTCTCGAACTGTTCCTTCACGTTTTGCCCGATGTTGAGTTGCATCAACTCGGTCAAGCTGGGAGTGCCATCCAGGAACAGAATGCGTTCGATGAGAATTTCCGCGTGCTTCATCTCGTCGATCGACTGCTTCTTGATAAAGGATCCGAGTTTGTCGTACTTCCAGTTCTCACACATTTCCGCATGAAGAAAGTATTGGTTGATCGCCGTCAACTCCTCTTTCAAGGCGGCATTGAGCTCAGCTAGCACTTTTGGGTTTCCACGCATATATGGTCAGAGTGTAACTGGCTTGCATTCACTAGGCAATCCCTTTCCGCTACAATTGCCCCGCACGCTCTTATCGAAAAGCCCGGTGCGGGGCCCTCACGTGAAGTTATTGCGATGGATTGAAGAGTTTTTTCACTTTTTATATTTTTTCAGTTGACAGTCAGTTGCATATAGGCTGTAATGAGTTTTCGGGGCACAGTTGCAAGTCAATGGCAACTGGCGGAGACGGCAAGGCCACTGGCTTTTTGGACTTTGCGCGGACTCCACCCGTAACTCGCAGCCTCAAAAATCTCTGTTACCGGTTTGGGGGCGGAGCTATGTAAGAAAGGAAAGTTCGATGACCGTAACCGATGGTTTCCGATTTTCACGATTCTCGACAATGGCGCTTCTCGGGGTCCTTGCCCTGCTCAGCCACGCCATGGCCCAGGGTTCCGCCAATCTGCGCGGCCGGGTTCTCGACCCGGCGAAGACGCCGATTGCCGGCGCGCGGATCACCCCCGTCGCGGAAGGTACAGCCACCGGCGTGTCAGTTCTCAGCGATGCGAACGGCGAATTCGCCTTGACGCTCGGCCGCGGCCGCTATGAGATCACCGCTGTTGCTGAAAAATTTCGCGAAGAGTCGCGGCGAATCGAAATTCCACAGGCTGGCGTCACGGCCCTCGAATTCTCCCTGCAACTCGCGGCAATTCACTCAACGGTCACCGTCACCGAATCGGCGGATTACCAGGTGCCGGCGATTCTCAGCGCCACCAGAACACTCACTCCTCTGCGCGACGTACCGCAATCCATCACGGTGGTCCCCCAGGAACAAATGAAAGACCAGATGATGATGAGCATCGGCGATGTCGTGCGGTATGTGCCCGGGATCACCGCGATCCAAGGCGAGAACAATCGCGATCAGCTGGTGATCCGTGGCAACAGTACATCTGCCGATTTCTTCCTGGATGGCGTGCGCGACGACGTTCAGTACTACCGCGATCTCTATAACCTGGAACGCGTCGAAGCACTCAAGGGTCCCAACGCCATGATGTTTGGACGGGGCGGTGGCGGTGGCGTGGTCAACCGCGTCTCCAAGGAAGCGGCTGCCGTGCCTTTCGGTGAAGTCACAGCTTTGGGTGGCTCCTTCGGCAACAAGAGATTCACCGCCGACGTGAACCAGCCGCTCAACCAGATCGTCTCCCTGCGCCTCAACGCGATGTATGAAAATTCCGGCAGCTTCCGCAAATATGTAAGCCTGGAGCGCCATGGCATCAGCCCCACCGTGACGATCACGCCCAATCAACAAACCAAAATCACCTTGAGCTACGAAAACTTTCGCGACGACCGCGTAGCAGACCGGGGCATCCCGTCATTTCAAGGCAAACCCGCGGATGTCGATCGCGCGAGCTACTTCGGCAACCCGGACCAAAGCCACGTCGGCGCGCGCGTCAATCTGGGGTCCGCTACCATTGAACGGCAGTTCGGCCTCTTCACCCTTCGGAACCGCACATCCGTGGGCAGCTACGACCGCGGCTACCAGAATTTCGTGCCGGGCGCCGTTACCGCGGACCAGTCCCAGGTTTCGCTCTCCGCGTACAACAATGCGACCCGGCGTCTGAACATCTTCAATCAAACCGACGTCACCTCAACGCTGCAAACCGGCAGCCTTCGCCACACATTGTTGGCGGGTATCGAAATCGGCCGTCAGGGCACGGACAACTTTCGCAATACCGGCTACTTCAACAATTCCACCACGACCCTCCTCGTGCCGTTCGCGGACGGAGTGATCGACACACCCACCACTTTCCGCCAAAGCGCGACCGATGCCGACAACCATCTCAAGACGAATCTCGGTGCCGGCTACCTTCAGGATCAGCTCGAGCTCTCGCGCAAACTGCAACTCGTCGCCGGAATCCGCTTCGACCATTTCGACTTGCAATACCACAACAATCGCACCGGCGATACTCTGCGCCGGATCGATAATCTTGTCTCCCCCCGCGCCGGGTTGGTTTACAAGCCGATCACCCCGCTATCGCTTTACGCCAACTACAGCGTGTCTTACCTTCCGAGTTCCGGCGACCAGTTCTCTTCCCTGACCACCATCACGCAACAGGTGCAGCCCGAGAAATTCCGGAGCTACGAGGTGGGCGCGAAGTGGGACGTCAACCGTACCTTCTCCTTCGCCACCGCGATATACCGCTTGGATCGCACGAACACGCGCTCCACGGATCCGAACGACCCTACCCGCATCGTGCAGACCGGTAGTCAGCGCACGAACGGCGTCGAACTCGGCCTGAGCGGCAGCGTCACCCGCCGCTGGACCGTGAGCGGCGGTTACGCCCGGCAGAACGCCTTCGTCACCAGTGCTACCACCGCCGCCAAGGCTGGAGCCCTGGTCGCGCAGGTTCCCCACAATACCTTTTCTCTGTGGAACAACTACCGCCTTACGTCGAAATGGGGCGCCGGACTCGGCATTCTCAATCGCTCCGAGATGTTCGCCGCCATCGATGATACCGTTCGCCTTCCCGGCTATACCCGCGCGGATGCCGCCATGTACTATTCCCTCAGCGAACGCATCCGGCTCCAGGCCAACGTCGAGAATCTGTTCGACCGTAAGTATTACGTGAATGCGGACAGCAATACCAACATCTCCCCCGGTTTCTCGCGCGCAGTCCGTATCGGCCTGATCACCAGGTTCTAGGCCGCCATTGATGTAGGCCTTCCAAAGAATCGAGAGACCCCCATGGTTCGCATACTGATTGCCCTGGCCGTCATCGCCAGAATCGCCGCCGCTTCTGAAGGAAACATCTCGGGCATGGTCATCGATCCCAGCGGAGGCTTGATCCCGGCGGCAGAGGTGACGGCGCGCAGTTCCGTCAACGGTGCCGTGCGCCACGCCGCCTCCAATCGCGATGGAGTTTTCGTCGTGCCCGACCTGCCGCCCGGCACCTACACACTGGAGGTTGACCATCCGGGATTCCTGCCCTACCGCTACAACGGACTCGAACTGGTTTCCGATTCCACCGTTCGTGTCGAAATCGTCTTGACGTTGGGCAGCGATAGCGAAGCACTCACGGTGACGGAAACAGTAAGCCAGGTCGAGACTGCCGCCACGCAATTCGGCGAACGCTTGAGCTTTACCAAGATGGCGACGCTGCCGGTGAATGGCCGAAGTTTCACAGATCTGCTGGCTCTACAACCGGGTGTGGTGCCGGCCAGTTCCCGGCAGCTCAATGCCGTGGTCATGTCCGGCTGTACCACCGCGCCGCCTTCGGGAGATCTGAATCCGGGCAACGTGTCAGTCAGCGGGCAGCGCGAGACCACCAACGGCTTCAGCATCAACGGCACCTCCGCGCAGGACGATTTCAATATGGGCGCGGCCATCGTACCCAATCTGGATTCCATCCAGGAATTTCGTGTGCTCACGGCTAATTTCAACGCGGAATACGGGAATTTCAGCGGCAGCCAGGTTCAGGTAACAACCAAGTCGGGGGCTGACCAGTTCCATGGCACGGCCTTCGCTTTCCTTCGCGATACCCGGCTCGATGCCCGCAATTACTTCGCGGCCGGCCGGGCCCAATATGATCGTCAACAATTCGGCGGCGCCGCCGGCGGCCCGCTCCGCAGGAATCAGATCTTCTTTTTCACCGACTATCAAGGCACGCGTACCACTCAGGGCGTCGAAACCGGCTTGATCTCGGTACCCTCCTCCCGCAATCGAACCGGTGATTTCTCCGACGGCTCCGCTGCCCTTACCGGCACCGTCAACGGCCAGTATTGGGCCAATTTGCTCTCCCAAAAGCTCGGCTACGCAGTCACTCCCGGCGAACCCTATTACACGCAAGGCTGCGTCAGCGCCGCCCAATGCGTGCTGCCCGGCGCGCAAATCCCGCGTCGCGCCTGGTCCGCGCCCGCCATTGCGCTGCTGCCCTACGTGCCCCAGCCAAACCAGCGCGGCAACACCTTTTCTTCCTCATCCGAAAATCAGACTCTCCGCGATGACAAAGGCGCCATCCGTCTCGATGCCATCACGCGCGCCGGCGCTCTGAGCGCGTACTACTTCGCCGACGATTATCACCTGGACAACCCCTATCCCACCGGTCAGGGCGGCGCCAACGTCCCCGGCTTCAACGCTGTCTCGCTCGGCCGCGCCCAACTCGTCAATTTGGCTCTCACCACCACACTTAGGCCATCCGCGATCAACGAATTGCGCTTCGGCTATATGCGTACCGCCAACGATGTCGGCCGCCCCGTTGGGGGAGTGGGTCCCACGCTGGCGTCCCAGGGATTCGTGGATGCCTCCGGCAAACCGGGCATCGTCGCCCTCTCTCCGAGCATCGAGGGCATCGAGAACGTCTCCTTTAACGATTTCACGATCGGCGTCGATATCACCGGCGTCGCGCAAGCCAATAACACCTATCAATGGTCCGACGATTTCTCCAAAGTCGCGGGCAAACACACGTTCAAATTCGGCGCCGGGCTTCATTATGATCAGGTGAATATCAATCCCAATGCCATGTACAACGGGTCCTTTCTCTTTCAAGGCACGGAAACCGGATCGGATTTCGCGGACTTCCTGCTCGGCATCGCCAGTAGCTACGCGCAGGGCGATTCGCGGCACTTTCTATCTACGCAAAAATTACCTGGGCTGGTACGCGCAGGATAGCTGGCAGCTGCGTCGCAACCTGACCGTCAACTACGGCCTGCGCTGGGATCTGCTGCCGCCATGGCGCGAGAAATACAACCAACTGCAGACCCTGGTGAACGGCCAACAATCCTTGGTTTACCCCGGAGCTCCGCGCGGGCTGGTCTTTCCGGGCGACCCCGGCATTCCCGACACCTTGGCCCCTGCCGCGCATAACAACTTTGCCCCCCGGGTTGGCCTGGCATTTTCGCCCGGCCCTAAAACCAGCATTCGCGCCGCCTATGGAATGTTCTATACCGCGTTCGAAGGCCTCTCCGCCGGCATCATGAGCGCGAACCCTCCTTATGGCTACGATTACGATAGCTTCGCGCCGCCACTGTTCGCTACGCCCTTCATCACCGCCGCCAGCGGACTGGACGTGGGTCAGCGCTTTCCCGAACCGATCCCGGCATCCGGCGCTTCCTCCACAAATCCGAACTCAAAGGTCGATTGGGCGCAGTACATGCCGATCACCGGCGTGCCCGCGTTCTTCCATCGCAATGTAACTCCGTACAGCCAGACCTACTCTTTTTCCATCGAACACGAAACCGCCGCGAACATTCTGCTTCGCGCCAGCTACATCGGCACTCAGGCCCATCATCTGTTGGTGCTGATTTCCGCGAACCCCGGCAATCCCGCGCTTTGCCTGAGCGTCAGCCGTCCGCAGGACGTCATGCCGGGAACCGCGACATGCGGCCCCTTCGGCGAGAGCGGAGTCTTCACCACGCGCTCCGGCCAGGTGATTTCGGGAACGCGCGGCCCTTTCGATGCGAACTTCGCCGCCGTCACTTCGCAAAAGACCATCGGGAACTCCAACTACAACGCGCTCGAAATGACGCTGCGCCACGCCGGCCCAGCACTGGAGTTTCTCATCGGCTACACGTTCGCGAAATCTCTCGACCAGTCTTCGAGTCTCTCCGAAGCGGTCAATCCGCTCAATCCGCGATTGAGCAAGGCGCTTTCGGCATTCGACCTGCGTCACAACCTCGTCGCCAGCTATGAGTGGAAGCTTCCCTTTGCCGCGTTATTGCACCGCCGTACCGCGTGGGTCGAAGGTTGGTCGCTCTCCGGCGTCGCGCGTGTTAGCTCTGGGCTCCCCGTCACGCTCTACAACAACAACGACACGTCCCTGCTCGGCACAATTCCGAATGGCATCAATAACAACGGCATCGATACCCCCGACTACACACCGGGCAACCTGGCCCTGAATACCGATCCTCGCGGCGGCAAGTCCGCTTTCAATGCCGCGCTCTTCAGCCTGCCTGAGCTTGGTCGCCTCGGCACCGCGGCCCGGCGATTCTTCTCCGGTCCCGGCATGATCAACGCAGATCTAGCTCTGCACAAATCCATCCGGCTGGCGGAATCCCGTGCCTTTGAACTCCGCGTCGAAGCCTTCAATTTCCTGAACCACGCTCAGTTCTTCGGTGCCACATCCGTCAATGGCAATATCTCAAGCAGTGGATTCGGGCAGATCACCGGCGCCACCGCCCCGCGGCAGATTCAGGTCGCCGCCAAATTTCGTTTCTAGTCTTAATTCCGCGGCAGCGTGAAGTGAAAAGTGGCGCCCTGCCCCAATTCCGATTCCACCCAGATGCGGCCCTCGTGCCGGGTGACGATTTTCCGGCAAATCGCCAACCCCATCCCGCTGCCGGAACTCTTGTCGCGAGGTTGCAGGCAGCGGAAAATACCGAAGATCTTCTCCGCGTATTGAGGCTCGATCCCGATCCCGTTATCGCGCACGGAAATCAGCCATTCTCCATGGTAATTTTGCGAGCTGATTTCGATTTGCGGAGCCGCTTCGGTTCGGTACCGGATCGAATTCACCAGCAGGTTCTGAAATAATCGCGTCAACTGAACAGGGTCGCCGGTGACGTCGGGAAGTTTTCCCTGCGTGATCACCACCGCGTTCTCTTCGATCAGCGAATGCAGATTGCTGAGCGCGTCGTTCAGCGCTTCCTCGCAGCTCATGCGCGTGAAGTAGTCCGTGCCGCGCGCGTCCACCCGTGAAAAATCCAGCAGGTCGTGGATCAGCTTCTCCATGCGCTCCGAGCCTTCCACAATGAATTGGATAAACTGGTCCGCATCGCCCGCAAGCTGCGCCTTATACCGCTTGGCCAGGAGTTGCGCGTAAATCGAGACAGTGCGCAGCGGCTCCTGCAGATCGTGGCTGGCAATATAAGCGAACTGTTGCAACTCTTCGTTGGAGCGCATCAGCGCCTCCGTCCGCTCCAATACCCGTTCTTCCAGATTGGTGTTCAGTTCGCGGATTCGCTCCTCGGTTTTCTTGCGTTCCGTGATATCGCGGATGGAACAGGTCACCACCAACCCTTCCTCGGTCTGCAGCGGACTGAAACTGATCTCGGCTTGAAACGGGCTAAGCCCTTCAGGAAATGCCCGCAGTTCAACGCCGCGCTCTACCGGTTGACCGCCGGGCCCGTTCGGTTCGTCGTCCCATCCCTGGCGGAAGCGATAGCCCCATCCCGGCACCAGCGAACGAATGTTCTTGGAGATCAGGTTGTCGCGCTGGCTGTTGAACAGGATTTCGGCCTGGGAATTGACCATCACGATCTCGCCGTCTTCCCGGCAGACCAGCATCGCGTCCGGCGCCGCCTCGAGAAGCGAGCGAAATCTCTGTTCGGCTTTCTGCAACACCTCGGCCTGCTTGCGCAGCGCCTCCGTCTGTTCTTTCAACTTCGCATTGGTGCGGCTGAGTTCCACGAAGACAGCCACCTTGGATCGCAGCACCTCAGGTACGATCGGCTTGAAAAGAAAATCCACCGCGCCCAGATCGTAGCCGCGGAATAAGTGTTCTTCGTTTCGATAGCCGGTGAGAAACAGAATCGGAGTTTGGCGCGATCGCGGCCGGCTGCGAATCAGTTCTGCGGTTTCAAACCCATCCATCTCCGGCATTCGTACGTCCAGTAGAATCGCTGCAAAGTCGTCCTCCAACAGGTGACGCAGCGCCTGCTTGCCGGAATTCGCCAATACCAGTTCCTCGCCCAACCCGCTGAGCGCCGCCTCCAAAGACACGAGATTCTCCGGTGTGTCGTCCACCAGAAGAATCTTCGTCCTCCGTTCCAGGGAGGTTTCCTGGGCAAGTCTGGTCGCGTTGGCGGGCATTTCCATGCGCTCCTTATTTTCCCGCGGTCAAAGCGGTCTGCGACGATTCCTGATTCCGAATGATCCAAACCCGAAGTACGGAGAAGAGCTGCTCCAGATCCACTGGCTTGGTGATGTAGTCGGATGCGCCCGCTTCAATGCACTTGGCCCGATCTCCCTTCATGGCCTTGGCCGTGACGGCAATGATCGGCAAAGTCCGAAACTTCGCGATCTGCCGGATGGCGCGCGTCGTCTCGTACCCGTCCATCTCCGGCATCATGATGTCCATCAGCACCCCGTCCACATCCGGAGTCTTTAGCAAAGTCTCGATTCCGGCGCGGCCGTTTTCGGCGTGCACGACTTGCAGATGATGCTGCTCCAATACGCTGGTTAGCGCAAAAATGTTCCGGACGTCGTCGTCCACCACCAGGACCTTCTTGCCTGCCAGCGCGATGTCGTTGCGGCGAACGCTTGCGAGCAATTCCCGCTGCTCCGGGGAAAGGTCGCCGTCCGCTCGATGCAGCAGCAGCACCGCTTCCTCCAGCAGCCGTTCCCTGGATTCCGCGAAACGGATCACGCTCAATCGCGCCAACCGCCTGAGATCGAGATCCAATTCGGGAGTCAACGCGTGCACGCCTGAGAAGATCATCGGCGGCGCCTGCGGATCCGTCGCCGCCTGAATCTCCTCCGCCAATTGCACGGCTGGAATGTCGGACATTCTCAGGTCAAGCGCCAGGCCGTCGAGGTACTGCTGTTTCACGATCGCCAATGCCTCTCCGCCGGATCCGACCGCCATGATTTCCACATCCGACCCGTTCAGGGACGCCTTCCACGCCTCTCGATGACCTTCGTCCGGCGACACGATTAACAGCTTCTTGGTGCGGCGCTGCAGACCTTGATGGATCGAGTCAAACGCGTTGTTCAAATTATCTCGATCGATCGACTTTTCGAGGTACGAGACCGCACCCAGCGCCAGTCCGCGCCGCCGGTTTTCATCGCCCGTGATCACGTGCACCGGAATGTGCCGCGTGGCCGTGTCATGCTTCAGGCGATCCAGAATCGTCCACCCGACCATGTCCGGCAGATTGATATCCAGCGTAATCACGCCCGGACTGAATTCGCGCGCCAGCGTCAGGGCCGTCGCGCCCCGCAGCGCTACCAGCGCCCGCATTCCCCGGTCGTGCGCCATATCCATCAGGATGCGGGCGAAGGTAACATCATCCTCGATAATCAGCAGTACCGGGTCGCCCGGATGAATCAGGTTGCGGTCGTCATCCAGTTCGATGTCGTGCACCACCACCGTAGGCGCCGCCGAGGGAGGCGGCAGGATCACGTCCACAGCCTCTTCGCCCGTAATCGCCGGAGCCGCCTCCACCGCCGCACTCGCAGTGGCCCGCGCTGCCTCCGCGCCGGCCGTGTTCGGGCGTAGCTCGCCCTTCCCGCCCGACACCTGCGCAACGTAAGCCTGCGGCAGGTACAACGTGAATGTGCTGCCGGCGCCAGGCGCGCTTTGCAGGCGGATCTCGCCACCGAGGAGCCGCGTCAATTCACGGCTGATCGAAAGCCCCAAACCCGTGCCGCCGTACTTGCGGCTGGTGGTGCCGTCCGCCTGCTGGAACGCCTCGAAGATAATGCGCTGCTTGTCCTGCGGAATGCCGATGCCGGTATCCGTGACCGAAAACGCAATGACTGATTTCACCCGGTTGAGCACCGGATGACTCGGGCTCCAGCCCGAAACCGCCCTCTCCACGCGCAGCCTGACCGCGCCTTGCTCGGTAAACTTGAGCGCGTTGGAAAGCAGATTCTTGAGTACCTGCTGCAGCCGCTTGGCATCCGTGATGATCGTTTCCGAAGCCAGATTGTCGGCGAGTTCGATCGAAAGATCCAGCCCCTTTCCTTCCGCCACGTGACGGAATGTTCGCGAACTCAGGTCGCGCAGTTCGCTGAAATAAACGCTGCCGACCTCCACGTCCATCTTGCCCGATTCAATCTTGCTGAGATCCAGAATGTCGTTGATCAACGCCAGCAAGTCGGTTCCCGATGAATGGATCGTCTCCGAATATTTGACTTGCTTCGACGTCAGCGTTCCCTCCGCGTTCTCCGCCAGCATTTGCGCCAGAATCAGCAGGTTGTTCAGCGGGGTACGCAGTTCGTGGCTCATGTTGGCCAGGAACTCGCTCTTGTACTTCGACGTGAGCGAAAGCTGCTCCGCCTTCTCTTCGAGCGCCGCCTTGGCCTGCTCCACTTCGCGATTCTTGGTTTCCACCTCGTTCTTCTGTTCGGCCAGCAGGTGCGCCTTCTCTTCCAGCTCGGCGTTCGTCTTCTGCAGCTGCTCCGCCAGTGCCTGGCTTTGTTTCAATAGCTGTTCCGTGCGCATCGTCGCCGCAATCGTATTCAGCACGATGCCGATGCCCTGCGTCAGCTGATCCAGGAACGCCAGGTTCACATCCGTGAAGTGCCGGAACGACGCCAGCTCGATTACCGCGCGCGCTTCCCCTTCGAACAGCACCGGCAGCACCACGATGCTGACCGGCGTGCCTTCGCCCAGGCTGGACGTGATCTTCACATAATCCTTCGGAAGATCCGTCACCAGAATGCGGCGCTTCTCCTGCCCGCACTGACCCACCAGCCCCTGCCCCAAGCCGAATTGCGACGCCACCGTCTCGTTGGAACCATATGCTGCCAGCAGCTTCAAGGATTCCGATCCGTCGCTCGCATCGGAAACGTAAAACGTGCCGAGTTGCGCGCCAACCAGCGGCGTCAATTCGGAAAGCAGCAGCTTCGCCACCGTCAGCAGGTCGCGCTGTCCCTGCATCATGCCGGTGAACTTCGCCAGGTTCGTCTTCAGCCAGTCCTGATCCGTATTCTTGCGAGTGGTCTCCGCAAGATTGACGATCATCTCGTTGATGTTGTCCTTCAGCGCCGCGACTTCGCCCAACGCCTCCACCGCGATCGAACGCGTCAGGTCGCCCTTGGTCACAGCCGTTGCCACGTCCGCGATCGCACGCACCTGGGTGGTCAGATTCGCCGCCAGCTGGTTCACGTTGTCCGTGAGATCGCGCCACAAGCCCGCGGCGCCCGGCACGAGCGCCTGCCCGCCCAGCTTGCCCTCGATGCCGACTTCGCGCGCTACGTTGCTCACCTGGTCGGCGAACACCGCGAGCGTGTCGATCATTCCATTGATCGTGTCCGCCAACTCCGCGATCTCGCCCTTCGTCTCCAGCACCAGCTTGCGCTTCAGGTTGCCGTTGGCAACGTCCGTCACCACCTTCGCGATACCACGCACCTGCGTAGTCAGGTTGGCCGCCATGAAATTGACGTTGTCCGTCAAATCCTTCCACGTGCCCCCCACACCGCGAACCTCCGCCTGCCCGCCGAGCTTGCCCTCTGTGCCTACTTCCCTCGCCACGCGCGTCACTTCGCTCGCGAAACTGTTGAGCTGATCCACCATCGTGTTGATCGTGTCCTTCAGCTCCAGGATTTCGCCCTGCACGTCCACCGTGATCTTGCGGCTCAAATTCCCGTTCGCCACCGCTGTGGTCACCTGCGCGATGTTGCGGACCTGTGCCGTCAGGTTGCCCGCCATCGAATTCACACTATCGGTGAGATCCTTCCACGTGCCCGCCACACCGCGGACCTCCGCCTGGCCGCCGAGTTTGCCTTCCGTTCCCACCTCGCGCGCCACGCGCGTCACTTCCGCCGCGAAGGAGCTCAACTGGTCCACCATCGTGTTCACGGTGTTCTTCACTTCCAGAATTTCGCCGCGCACGTCCACCGTGATCTTGCGCGAGAGATCGCCCTTCGCCACCGCCGTCGTGACTTCCGCGATGTTGCGGACCTGCGTCGTCAGGTTGGCCGCCATCGAATTCACGCTATCGGTCAAATCCTTCCACGTGCCCGCCACGCCGCGCACATCCGCCTGGCCGCCGAGCTTACCTTCCGTTCCCACTTCCCTGGCCACGCGCGTCACTTCGCTCGCAAACGAACTGAGCTGGTCCACCATCGTGTTAATCGTGTTCTTCAGCTCCAGAATTTCGCCGCGCGCGTCCACCGTGATCTTGGTCGTTAAATCGCCCTTCGCCACCGCCGTCGTCACGCCCGCGATGTTGCGCACCTGGTTGGTCAGGTTGCTCGCCATCGAGTTCACGGAATCCGTCAGATCCTTCCACGTTCCGGCCACGTCCCGCACATCGGCCTGCCCGCCGAGTTTGCCTTCCGTGCCCACCTCCCTCGCCACGCGCGTCACTTCGCCGGCGAACGCGTTGAGCTGATCCACCATCGTGTTGATCGTGTTCTTCAACTCCAGAATTTCGCCGCGCACGTCCACCGTGATCTTGCGCGAGAGGTCGCCCCTCGCCACCGCCGTCGTCACCTCCGCGATGTTGCGCACCTGCGCCGTGAGGTTGCCCGCCATCGAGTTCACCGAGTCGGTCAAATCCTTCCACGTGCCGCCTACGCCTTTTACATCGGCCTGTCCGCCCAGCTTGCCTTCCGTGCCGACTTCTCTCGCCACGCGCGTCACTTCGCCCGCGAACGCATTGAGCTGATCCACCATCGTGTTGATCGTGTTCTTCAACTCCAGGATTTCGCCGCGCACGTCCACCGTGATCTTGCGCGAAAGGTCGCCCCTCGCCACCGCCGTCGTCACCTCCGCGATGTTGCGCACCTGCGCCGTAAGGTTGCCGGCCATCGAGTTCACCGAGTCCGTCAGATCCTTCCACGTTCCCGCCACACCCCGCACATCGGCCTGGCCGCCCAGCTTACCTTCCGTGCCCACTTCCCTCGCCACGCGCGTCACTTCGCTCGCAAAGCTGCTCAGCTGGTCCACCATCGTGTTGATCGTGTTCTTCAGCTCCAGAATTTCGCCGCGCACGTCCACCGTAATCTTGCGCGAGAGATCGCCTCTCGCCACCGCCGTCGTCACCTCCGCGATGTTGCGGACCTGGTTCGTCAGGTTGCTCGCCATCGAGTTCACCGAGTCCGTCAAATCCTTCCACGTCCCGGCGACGCCCTTCACCTCGGCCTGACCGCCGAGTTTGCCTTCCGTTCCCACCTCGCGCGCCACGCGCGTCACTTCGCTCGCGAACGCGTTGAGCTGATCCACCATCGTATTGATCGTGTTCTTCAGCTCCAGAATCTCGCCGCGCACATCCACCGTGATCTTGCGCGAGAGATCCCCGTTCGCCACCGCGGTAGTCACCTCGGCGATGTTGCGGACCTGCGCCGTCAGGTTGCGCGCCATCGAATTCACCGAATCGGTGAGATCCTTCCAGACGCCCGCCACCCCTTCCACTTCCGCCTGGCCGCCCAACTCTCCTTCCGTGCCCACCTCGCGCGCCACGCGCGTCACTTCACTCGCAAACCCGTTGAGCTGATCCACCATCGTGTTGATCGTGTTCTTCAGCTCGAGAATTTCGCCGCGCACGTCCACCGTGATCTTGCGCGAAAGATCGCCGTTCGCCACCGCGGTCGTGACCTCGGCGATGTTGCGGACCTGCGCGGTCAGGTTGCCCGCCATCGAGTTCACCGAATCCGTCAAATCCTTCCATACGCCACCGACGCCCTTCACCTGCGCCTGCCCGCCAAGCTTGCCCTCGGTGCCCACCTCGCGCGCCACGCGCGTCACTTCGCTCGCGAAGCTGTTGAGCTGGTCCACCATGATGTTGACCGTATTCTTCAGCTCCAGAATTTCCCCGCGCGCGTCCACCGTGATCTTCGTGGAAAGGTCGCCCCTCGCCACGGCAGTCGTGACGCCCGCGATGTTTCGAACCTGGTTGGTCAGGTTGCCCGCCATCGAATTGACGCTCTCCGTCAAATCCTTCCAGGTTCCGGCCACGCCCTTTACTTCCGCCTGGCCGCCGAGTTTGCCGTCCGTGCCCACCTCGCGCGCCACGCGCGTCACTTCGCTCGCAAAGCTGCTAAGTTGGTCCACCATCGTATTGATGGTGTTCTTGAGTTCCAGAATTTCGCCGCGCACCACCACCGTGATCTTGCGCGAAAGGTCGCCGTTCGCCACCGCCGTCGTCACTTCCGCGATGTTGCGCACCTGCCCGGTCAGGTTCCCCGCCATGGAGTTCACGCTGTCCGTCAAATCCTTCCACGTACCCGCCACGCCGCGCACATCGGCCTGTCCGCCCAAAATACCTTCCGTACCCACCTCACGCGCTACACGCGTTACTTCGCTGGCGAATGCATTCAGCTGATCCACCATCGTGTTGATGGTGTTCTTAAGTTCCAGAATTTCACCGCGCACATCCACCGTAATCTTGCGCGATAAATCGCCGTTCGCCACCGCCGTCGTCACTTCCGCGATGTTGCGGACCTGCGCCGTCAGGTTGCCCGCCATGGAATTCACGCTGTCCGTCAAGTCTTTCCAAACGCCCGCCACGCCCTTCACTTCCGCCTGTCCGCCGAGTTCCCCTTCTGTACCTACTTCGCGCGCCACGCGGGTCACTTCCGAAGCGAATGAACCCAACTGATCCACCATCGTATTAATGGTGATCTTGAGTTCCAGGATTTCACCCTGAACGTCCACCGTAATCTTGCGCGAAAGGTCGCCGTTCGCCACGGCGGTGGTTACCTCCGCGATGTTTCGCACCTGCGCCGTCAGGTTCCCGGCCATCGAATTCACGCTGTCGGTCAAGTCCTTCCAAACGCCGCCGACGCCCTTCACCACAGCTTGGCCGCCCAGCTTTCCTTCGGTCCCCACCTCGCGCGCCACGCGGGTCACTTCGCTGGCGAAGGAATTCAACTGCTCCACCATCGTGTTCACCACCCGGGCGGTGTGCAGGAATTCGCCCTTCAGCGAACGGCCGTCCACTTCGAGCGCCATGGTCTGGGATAAGTCGCCCTTCGCCACCGCGCCAATCACGCGCGCCACTTCCGTCGATGGCTGCACTAGGTCGCCGATCAGGCCGTTCACCGAATCCAGGCATTCCGCCCAGCGGCCTGACGCCGTTCCCAGCACCGCGCGTTGGCTGATCTTTCCTTCCTTGCCCACCGCGCTGCTGATTCGCGCAAATTCGCTCGCCATGCGCTCGTTCAGCTTGAAAATCTCGTTGACCGTGTCGGCGATCTTCCCCGCGATCCCCGTCTGGTCCACCGGTAGCCGAACCGAGAAATCGCCGTCTTTGAAGGCCATCAGTGCCTTCAGCAGCGTGCTGCTGTCCAACTCATCGCTTACAAATTGAGATTGCATGGCGTTTGCCTCTTTCTCTAATGTGTGCCGGACTGCGCCTTCGCCTGTCCCAGGATCTCTTTGAAAACAGCTCCCAAACTCAAAAACTGCTCCAGATTGGAAGGCTTCCGTAATAGCCTGGTCGCTCCCAACTCGGTGGCGGCGATTCGGTCTCGCGGGGAATCCGAAGACGTCAAAACCACCACCGGTACTTGGCTCAGACCTTTTGTCTCGCTGACCTTTTGCAGAATCTCGATGCCGTCGTGACGCGGTAGATTTAAGTCCAGGATGATCAGCTTCAGTTGGGTTTCAGCCAGCAAACCCTGCTGGTAGATAATCTGGAGAACTTCCCTTCCGTCGGCCGCTACCTGGAGCGGAAGGTCAACGCCGTGTTCTTCCAGCGCCGCCCGGATCAGGTACACATCGGCTGGATTGTCTTCTGCTAGCAGGATCTTAGGCATTCGCTCTCAGTCCTTTCCACGAACCTATAGTCCCTGAAGATTGTGCTCGGAATGCAAAATTTGCATCACCATAAGTGCAAAAATTAACATTGAGGAGACGCGCTGACCCGCTGCTAATCCCGGCGGCGATTGCGCCTGTCTCGGTCACAATCGCGCTCGCATCAAGCCCTTTCCCGCGCTCTGAAAAACTGCGATCTCTATGCAAGAGTGTGGTAGATGCACGCTCACGGCCATTCCTTCTCCCCTCGGGAAGGTCCTGCGGCACCACCCTTTCGGGTGGCTGACCCGGTGGCTGGATTACATTTTACCCGCCGCAGATCCGAAACGGTTTCTGGGTTGCTATACCACCACGGGATATGCGAAACGGAAGGGCGTGGAGAGTACTGATCATCGAGGACGAACTGATAGATCGCGAGATCTACAAGCGATTCTTGCAAAGTTCTCCAGCCTTTCGCTTCGAATTTGCCGAGTGCGATTCAGCCGCCAGGGGCATTGAAGTCTCCCGCAATTGGGAGCCGGATTGTATCCTGCTCGACTTCAATCTTAAAGATACCGATGGACTTCAGCTTCTCCCTCACCTCCGTGGCACGAATGGCCGCCTGCCCTGCGCCGTGATCATGCTTACCGCTTTCGGAGGCGAAGAACTCGCCGTGAAGGCTATGAAAAATGGCGCTATGGATTATCTTCCGAAAGGTCAGGTTGTCGCGGAGCTTCTGCCTCAAACCGTGGTCAACGCCATCGAAAGGTTCCAGCTGCAACGCCGCGTCGAAGAGCAGCGCTGCGAGCTTGAGAGGAGTACCCGGCAGTACCAAACCCTGCTCGAAGCCATTCCCCAAATGGTATGGACGGCCGATTCCGATGGCCGGCTCCAGTTCGCCAACTGTCAGTGGTCCGAATACACCGGGCTCAGCTCCGCCCACGGCAGCCAGCTGGCCTGGGACGATCTGCTCCACCCCGAGGACCGAGAACGTACCTGGAATGCATGGAATCAGGCGCGGAGCGGCGAATCGACATTCGAAATCGAACACCGTCTGCGCCGGTCCGCCGATGGCGCATACCGTTGGCACCTGGTGCGGGCCGTGCCGTTCCGTGCCGGCGCCGGGGAAATTACTACCTGGTTCGGCACGTGTACAGAAATCGAGAATCAGAAGCAGGCGGAGACCGTCACTCTCCAGCGCGAGAAGCTGCAGAGCCTGGGACAGCTCGCCGCCGGCATCGCCCACGATTTCAATAACCTGCTGGTCTCCGTTCTCTGCGGAGCCAGTTACGCCAAAGAGAGCCTGCCGCCCTTTCATCCTGCGCAGGAGATGCTAAAGGGCGTCGTCAGCGCGGGCGAACGCGCCGCGGAACTCACCAGTAAAATGCTGGCGTATGCCGGCCTCGGCAACCAGCACCTGGAGCAGGCCGATCTCAACCGCCTGGTGCTCAATACCTGCTCCTCGCTCTTGCCGTCGATTCCCAACCACATCCGCCTGGAATTGCCCAATACCCACGATCGCGTTCTGCTGACCACGGATATCCAGAGGATGCGGCAAGTCATCGTGGACCTGATCATGAACGCAATCGAAGCGATTCCGGAAGGCGGTATCGGTACCATCGTGATACAAACCGAAACCGTCGATGTTCCCGAACACTCCGGCCAGACCGCTAACGGAAGCTACCCGGTTACGTTGCCGCGTGGCTCCTACGCGGTACTTGAAGTACGCGACGATGGCTGCGGCATGGATGAGGACACTCGAAAAAAGATCTTCGATCCGTTCTTCAGCACCAAGTTCCTCGGGCGCGGACTCGGCTTGGCTTCCGTGCAGGGTTTCGTGCGCAGCAATGGGGGCGATGTGCAGGTCCAGAGTGCACCGTCAGCGGGAACTTCCATTCGAATCCTTCTTCCGCAGGCTAGGGTAGGGACAAAGTCAGAAGGGGGCCAAATGTTGATGCGCTCCTCGGAGAGTTAAGTATGCAAGCAGTCTCAAGCCGGCGCAAAATTGAGGCGCTTTCGGAAGCTCCGCTAAAAGAGGAGTATTCCGTCGAGTTGAACTCGGACTCGCTTCATGACCTGGTCGGGCCCGCCAACCAGATGCGGTCCATGTTGGATCTCCTCCTCAAGAAACACCGAGGCAAGCTCGACCCGGATACGGAAACTCTGTTTGCCTTCATGCAGGCGGCTTCCGACCGGTTACAAACGCTGATGTCGGGCCTGCGCACCCACACCCGCATCGTCGGTCAGTGCCAGCCTTATCGTAACTTCGACACCAACGTCATACTGGAAGGCGCCTTGGCGACCATTCAGGCGGCAATTAGCCAGAACGATGCAGTGATCACTCACAACACGCTCCCGGAAATTTGCGGCGACCCCAGTCAGATCTGTTTCACGCTTCGCCAGTCTCATCGAGAATGCGATCAAATTTCGCGGCGAATCGCGACCCGAGATTCACATCGAGGCAGTCCGGCGGGAAGGCGATTGGCTGTTTTCCGTCCAGGACAATGGTCTTGGGATCGACCCTAAGAACTTCGACCGTATCTTCGGCGTCTTCAAGCGCGTCCATAATGACAGCTATCCCGGCGCTGGAATGGGCCTTCCCATCGTCAAACGCATCATTCAACAACACGGCGGCGAAGTTTGGGTGGAGTCTTCGCTCGGCGAAGGCGCTACCTTCTTCTTCACCCTCCCTCTCTGCCAGCCCTCGGTTTCGGAAAGCGGCGCATGACGCTGTGGGGCGTGCGGGAAGGTTGGAAGTTCCGCGTGCTCTGTTAGATACTTACCAACTTACTTTGGGACGTCGGGCAGGCATCGCAAGGGACTATGAGCGAATTGCCGGTAAATACCAAAACTATCCTTCTTGTGGACGATGAGGCGGCGCAGCGAAGTCTGATGCGCGGCACGCTTCAACAGGAGGGTTACACCGTTTTGGAATCATCGGATTACGCTGAAGCGCTCGCCGTTCATTGGCGGCATCGCGGAGGCATTGACATGTTAGTAGCTGACCTTAGTCTACCCGGCGGTAATGGCTACGACCTATCCCGGGCAATGCTCGCGATAGACCCGCACCTGAGGGTGCTTTTCATATCCGGTCATGCCGGTAGCGCCCTGCGTAAGTTCTTCGAAATGGATAACAACGACGTGCATTTCCTGCAAAAGCCGTTCCTGGTGGCCGAACTTTTGAGCAGCGTTCGCGTCGGCCTTGACAAGCCCGCGCCAGCTACGCCACCACGGCAACCCATGAGAGTGAAATTGGTGTAGGTGTTCGCTCAAAAAGCTTCCGCGGATTATCTAGTACGTGCATTTTCTGCATTCAGGCTTCAAACCGGTGGAAGTTTCGGTAGCGCGGTTACAATAGTTGCAGAGCAATAAAAATTGGAGAAAACAAGTGCTGGCCCACATTTTAGTGGTCGATGATGACGCCCAACAACGTTCCGACTTGGCGGATATGGTCCGCTCGCTCGGTTATCAGGTCACGACAGCATCGGACGGGAAGGAGGCCTTGGACCGTTTATCAACGGCCTCCATCAGTGCCATTCTCACCGACCTCGTCATGCCCCGTATGGACGGCGTTGCGCTTTTGAAAGAACTCGCCGCGCGTGGCAACCGGACCCCGACCGTCGTACTTACCGGCTTCGGCAGCATCGACCAGGCGATTTCGGTGGTTCACGATCTGAAAGCATTCTGGTTCCTCGAAAAGCCCATTCTGCCCGGCGCGATGGCTACGCTGCTCGAACGCGCGATTCAGCAGAATCAGCTTCTGCGGGAAACCGAACGCCTCCATTCTCAACTCAGCTATCAAGGCATACTGTGCGATCTGGTGGGCGATTCGCCCTGCATGAAAGAGATCTTCTCCCTGATCCGGCAGGTGGCTCCCACCACCGCGTCCGTTCTCATCAGCGGCGAAAGCGGCACCGGCAAAGAGCTGGTCGCACGCGCCATTCACACTCTGAGTTCTCGCAGCGGCGGCCCCTTTGTTGCCGTGAACTGCGCCGCCCTGCCGGAAAGCCTGATGGAAAGCGAGCTCTTCGGTCACGAGAAAGGCGCCTTCACCGGTGCGGTGGAACGCCGCGCCGGATGCTTCGAACAGGCTCAGAACGGCACCCTGCTGCTCGATGAAATCGGCGAGATGCCGATCGGCACCCAAGCCAAGCTGCTGCGCGTGATCGAGGAATCCAAGGTGCGCCGCCTGGGCGCGACCAGCGATATTCCCATTCAGGTCCGGGTTCTCGCCGCCACCAACCGGGCTCCCGAAAAGGCCGTTCAAAACAAACTTCTTCGCGAGGATCTCTATTACCGCCTCAACGTCTTTCACCTCGCACTGCCCCCGCTGCGGGATCGCAAGCAGGATATTCCCGCAATCGCCACCGCGATGATTCGCGATCTCAATCGGAAACACTCGTGCCGCGTGACTCACTTGAGTCCCGAGGTGCTCGCCTGGCTCGCCGACCGTCCCTGGCCGGGTAACGTTCGGGAACTGCGCAACGTCGTGGAGCGCTCCATCATCGTCGCATCGGAAGGGGAAGTGCAGTTGCGCCATCTTCCGGGCGTCGTCGTGGCGCCTCCGCCGCAGCAGGTGCCCGTCGCTGTCGCGCCGCCCCCGCCGGTCTCCGATGACATGCTCCAGGTTCCCGTCGGCATTCGTATGAGCGATGTCGAACAGGCCTACGTCCGGCTCACCTTGAAGCATACCCGCAACAATAAGAAGCGCGCCGCTGAACTCCTCGGTCTGTGCCTGCGCACTCTGCACAACAAACTGCAATCCTACGAATCAGCCAAAGTCCGCGGCGTCGCCGTCGGCGAATCCGAGCTGCAGCCCGTCGAAGAATCCCAGCCGTAACGGGTGCGGCTGGGAAATCTCATCTTTTAATCGCTGGCGGGCAGCGTAAACCGGATCTCCGCGCCGCCGTCCACGGGCGCTTCCGCCCAGATCCGCCCGCCATGCCGGTTCACAATCTCCCGGCAGATAGCTAACCCCATTCCCGCTCCCGCGCCGTGTAAACGCTCGAAGGGCTTGAAAATCGCCTCCAGCGAATCCGGTTCAATCCCCATTCCGTTGTCGCGCACCGTAAAGAGCCAACCCTCGGCATGCCGCTCCGCACGGACCGAAACTCGTGGCGCGTCCTCTCCGCGGTGCACCAGTGCGTTACGAATCAGTTGCTCGAACAATTGAATCAGCCGGTCTGCATTCCCCAAAACCGCCGGCAAGGGCCCCGCGTCCACTTCGCCCGCCGATTCCCGCAAGTCCTTATTTACCTTGGCAATCGCGGCGCGCATCACGATTTCTAAGCACACGGTCTGGAAACTTCCGGGCTCAATTTGCAGCGCAATGGAGTAATTCGACAGCCCATCCATCAGCGAATCGATCTTCCGGGCTCCCTCGACGATGAACCCGACTGCGCCTGTCCAGGTCAGGGCTGCCGGCCGCGGCGGCATCTCTTGACAGCAACTCCGAATGGGCGCGCACGCCCCGCGCCGCTGCCCGTACGTCATGGCAGGCGCGCAATAGAAATTCACTGATATCCCGATCTGATTTGAAATGGCTCCAACCAGCGCTCCCCGAAGATGTCCCCACCGAGGTTAGCGCGGAAACCATAGTGAACTCAAGGCCTTACGCCGCCCGGCAGCGCCTGGGAGGTAGCTTCCCTCGCCCCATACCTTTAGTTAGTCGGAGAACAACTTACTAACCAAAGTGTAGGTTGGTTATCGTAATACGCCGGGTAATCAATGCCATGTACACCATTTACGGCAAAGACTTTTTCTTCACCTCCAGGTAATTTGAAGTCCTAAAAAACTTTATTGGCAGACTGATGGGTCCCGAAATCCGTATTCAGGCAGACGTCACTCTCTCTCAAGCTCAAGTTCACGCTGCAGGGCACCTCCAGAAACGCAAATATTTCTCGGAAATGAGCGTCAACGATCATGTTTGCTTTGAGCAAGCGGGCGCAAACCCGATTTGTCGTCCTACCTCCTTCCGGAGTTCCGGCGTCCGGCGTTTTTCACAACGTTGAGGTGGACAGCCTTCAATACGACGGCTTGCTGCGGGAAATGCAGCAGTTTCGCGGGTCTCTGTATCTGAGAGACGGAGCGATCCGGAACTCGGATCTGACCCCGGACGGCCGCCATCGAGCCGAGGTCGATGAGCGAAGCTGGCACGTGCTCTCGCTCGATCGCTGCCAGCGCGTCTGCGCCTGCCTGCCGTTTCGTGGATGAGAGCCATGCCACTGGCTTCGACGATCTCTGGGTCCGCCGCTCCGCCCTGGCCGATTATCCCGGCCTCGGCCAGGCCTTCCGGGCCGCGGTGGAAGATCAGATGCAAGCCGCCCAACAGCTGGGCCTGGGCTTCGGCGAAGTCGGTGGTTGGGCCGTTGCCGAGGAACACCGCGGTACCCTCGAGCCCTTGCGCATTATCCTCGCCACCTATGCCTTGATGGAACTGCTCGGCGGGTCGCTCGGCGTGGCCACCGCCACCTATCGCCACGAATCCGCCCCTATGCTGCGCCGTATCGGTCTCGGCGGAATTCACTCCGCCGGGGAAGAACTGCCCAGCTATTACGATCCGCACTACGGCTGTCAAATGCAGGTGCTCCAGTTCGACTCGCGCCATCCCAACCCGAAGTACAGCGGCTGGGTTGCGGAACTGGCCCAGGATCTCCGCTTCGCGCGCGTTGTTTCCTCCGATAGCGTTTGCTGCGATAATGTAAGGGTCACGCGGCCGCACCTCCTGCACCGGTTTGAGCTCCCTTCTGAGACCGCATTATCAACAGCATGCTAGTTCTTCAGAATACGAGTGAGTCAGACCCCGCGTTGCGCGAATGGCGCGCGGTGGTCGGACCGGAAAATATTTCCACCGGCACTGCGGATTTGATCGCCGCCGAGCGTACCACCTTCGCAACCAGCCACCGCATTCCCGCGATCATTCGCCCTGCCAGCCGCGAGCAGGTTCAAGAGTGCCTCCGCATCGCAAATCGGTGGAAACGGCCCGTATATCCGATCAGCAGCGGCCGCAATTGGGGTTACGGCTCGCGCGTACCCACCGCGGATGGCTGCGTCCTCCTCGACCTCGGGCGCATGAACCGCATCGTCGATTTCAGCGAGAAACTGGGCTACGTTACCGTCGAACCCGGCGTCACCCAGGCGCAGCTCCAGGCATTTCTCCTCGAGAACAAATCCAACCTCTGGATGGATTCCACCGGCGCCAGTCCGGATTGCAGCCTGATCGGCAATACCCTGGAACGCGGCTTCGGCCACACGCCCTATGGCGACCACTTTGCCCACAGTTGCGCGCTCGAAGTAGTACTTCCGCAAGGCGACGTTCTGGAAACCGGCTTCGGACGCTTCGCCTCTGCTCACGCCGCTCCGCTCTATCGCTGGGGCGTTGGCCCTGTGCTGGACGGCCTGTTTTCACAGTCCAACTTCGGTGTCGTGACGCGCATGACTTTGTGGCTCATGCCCGCTCCCGAATACTTTCAGGCCTATTACTTTCAGTGCGCCGCCCCCGGCGATCTGCACCGGCATTATCGATTCGCTACGGCCGCTGCGCATGAACGGCACCATCCGCAGTTCCTCCCACATCGCCAACGATTATAAAGTTCTCTCGGCCCTCCAGCAGTATCCCTGGCAACTCACGGGTGGCGTCACGCCTCTCGACGAGCGTTGGATGGCG
The DNA here is from genome assembly GCA_963811575.1 of uncultured Solibacteraceae bacterium. Lineage (GTDB taxonomy): Bacteria > Acidobacteriota > Terriglobia > Bryobacterales > Bryobacteraceae > Solibacter. The sequence goes on from CAWERY010000003.1 coordinate 75,126, forward strand.
CCGCTGCGCGCCGAACTCCGCATCGGTCCCTGGAATGGCTCTGGCGCGCTCTACGGCACCAAAGCGCAGGTGAAAGAGGCGCGCCGCCTGCTTCGCCAGGCGCTGCGCGGGCACGCCACCCGCCTTCAGTTTCTCGACGATGACAAACTCGCGCTGGCCGAACGCTTCGCTCGCGTCTACCAGTGGGCCAGCGGGTGGGATCTGAAGCGCACCCTTGCGGTATTGCGCCCGGTTTACGGCCTGATGAAAGGGATTCCGACGGACCATCCACTAGCGAGCACTTACTGGCGCAAGCGATGCGAACTTCCCACCGGCGGCATGGACCCGGACCGCGACGGTTGCGGCCTGCTCTGGTGCAGCCCGGTTGCGCCCAACGAAGGCGTGCACGCCGAGCGCATCACCACACTTGCCTCGGAGTGTATGCTCCGGCACGGTTTCGAGCCTGCAATTTCGATTACGGTGCTGACCGACCGAACCATCTCCTGCATCCTCTCGCTTTGTTACGATCGGGAATTGCCCGGGGAAGATGACCGCGCCTCCGCTTGTTACCGCGAACTTCTCGGGTTACTCGCTGCGAATGGCTATTATTCGTACAGATTGAGTATTAACGGCATGGCCTCGACTCCGGATAGCGGTACTTACGAGCACATACTATCTGAGCTGAAACAAACCATTGACCCGAATTCCGTCCTCGCTCCGGGTCGTTACGTGAAGCAGCGTACTCCGGCTCGTTTCTCAGCGTGATGGGTTTAACAAAACCCCCTCTCCCCCTCCCCAACGTGTTCTTAGGTTAACAGACTCCTACTAACCTCCTACATCAGAATAGGGCGTAACCAGCGAGCTAAGAGCTGGCGATCTCGATTTCGATTTCCGGAGGAAGCGATACCAATGAATGCACGACTACTTCTGCCTGCTCTACTCGTGACAGGCTTGCTGTCAACAACCAACGCGAATGCCGCTCCGATCACGGGCGTCTTCAACATCGCAGGGACGATCACCGTATCGAACACTGCGATTACGTGGAAGAGCAACGTGACTCCGTTCCCGGCTGACCAAGCCACAATCGGCCCCGGTGCCACTGGGAGCTTTGCCGGTTTGGACGGCACTGCCATCACGATCCATGACCTGATGAACGCAACCGCGCCAGTCGATGGCACAGGCTTCCCCGCAATGCCGTTCATCAGCTTCAATGCCGCTCCGACTGCTCCCTGGCCTGGATATCAATTTTATCTTCCAGGGAATTTTCGGAACCGCCGGTTGTGCGAACCCGCCAGCGGTAGGACAGACGTGCACGCCCAATCCTCCGGTTACGCCTGGCATTTCCCCGTTCAACTTTACGAACATCTCGGGAACTAACGGTCCGCAAGCCACCGCAAGTTTTGCCTTCTCGGGCGTCAGCTCCGATGGGCTCTCACTGTGGAATGGCAACTTCACCTCGCAGTTCAGCGTTCCGCTCCAGCAGGTTTTGAGTCAGTTGGGAACCGTCGGATTCGTGACCAATACGTATTCGGCAACCATCACCGTCACCCCAGCTCCCACCGTGCCGGAACCCGGCCCGCTGGCTCTGATGTCGATCGGCTTGGCGCTGATGATCGTCTCCTTCCAGGTGAGACGTCGTCGCCGTATCTGACCGGATCAACTGTTCACCGCAGTAACTGGGGGCGCTGCTCAAGCAGCGCCCCTTATTTTTTGTCTGCGATGCTTCCGCCAGGATTACTAGCCACGATAGTATCCTGTTAATTCGCGGCCTCGGCCGTGATCACAGGAGAACCCGATGGCAGGTCGCCGTTACCCGTTCGCTTTTGCCCTACCTCTCGCCGCATTCCTGGGCATTGCAATAATCGCCCAGCAGCCCGTACCCTCCAGCCAGTTTCCCAGCAGCGCATTGTCGGGTCTGCGCTGGCGCGACGTTGGCCCCATGCGCGGCGGACGCGATTATGCCGTCGCCGGTCACGCCGATCAGCCCGATACCTTCTACTTCGGCTCCGTGGGCGGCGGCGTATGGAAGACCGAGAACGCCGGCCGCACCTGGTTCCCCATCTCCGATGAAGGTATCCCGATCGGCTCCATCGGAGCCATCGCGGTGGCACCCTCGAACGCCAACATCGTCTACGTCGGCACCGGCGAAACCGACATTCGTAGCCAGCACTCCTACGGCATCGGCATGTATAAGTCTCTGACGCCGGCAAATCCTGGAGCCACATCGGGCTCGATGCGACACGTCAAATCGGGCGCGTCGTGGTGGACCCGGCCAACGCGAATCGCGTCTTCGTGGCCGCTCTGGGCCACGTCTACGCCGCCACTCCCGATCGCGGCGTCTATCGTACGTGGATGGCGGCGCGACCTGGAAAAAAGTCTCTGATTCAAGAACCCCAATGGTGTGGGCGCCATCGATCTCGCGATCGATCCCAGGAATCCCCGCGTGATCTACGCCTCGTTGTGGGCCACGCGCCGTCCGCCATGGTCGGTCTACGCCCCGGCCAACCTGCCCGGAGGCGGACTCTACAAATCCATCGATGGCGGCGACACGTGGAAGCAGTTGACGGGTGGTTTGCCGGCCGATGAGTTCGTCGGTAAGATCGGCGTCGCCGTCTCGCCCAGCAATCCCAATCGCGTTTGGGCCGTGGTGGATAATGTCGGCAGCCCGATCCCGCGCCGGAGGCGGCGGCGGCCGCGGCACCGGCGGCGTCCACCGGCGGCGGCGTTTATCTTTCCGATGACGCCGGCGCCCACTGGAAACTCGTCAACGCCGAGAACCGCCTTTGGGGCCGCGGCTGGTACTTCGAATCCGTCACCGTCGATCCCGCCAACCCGGATCGTGCCTACGTCATCAACACGACCACCTACATGACCACCGATGCCGGCAAAACCTTCGTTCCCGTGAAGGGCGGCCCTGGCGGCGACGATTATCATCAGCTCTGGATCAATCCCAAAAACGGCAATCGCATGGTGCTGAGCAGCGATCAGGGCACCGTGGTCAGCGTCGATGGCTCCCGGACGTGGAGCAGCTGGTACAACCAGCCCACCGCGCAGATCTATCACGTGGCCGCCGACAATCGCTTCCCCTATTGGCTCTACGGTGCGCAGCAGGATAGCGGCGGAGTCGGCGTCAGCACCTGGTCGCGCGAGGGCTTGCTTACCTTCCGAAACTGGGAGCCCACCTGCCTCGCCGGCGAAAGCGCCACCGTCATTCCCGATCCCAAGGACGGCAATATCCTCTATGGCAACGGCAACGGCCGCTGCGACCAGGCCCTCAACCTCGCCGTGCCGCTCGGCGGACAACTGCCTCCGCCCGACCCCGACAATCCCGAATCGCAAAACCTGGACGCTGCCGCAGGTCTTCTCACAGGCCGACGAGGCGCTCTACTACGCCAATCAATTCGTCATGCGTTCGCGCGACCGCGGCCGCACCTGGGAAAAAATCAGCCCCGATCTTTCCCGCCTGAAGCCGGAAGTGCCCGCAACCCTCGACCCCATCACCGCCAGGGATATCGACCAGCAGATGACCGACCGCTTCGGCGTCGTCTACACCATCGCCCCCTCGCCGCTGCGCGCTGCCACCGTCTGGGCCGGAACCGACGACGGCCTGATCCACGTCACCCGCGACGATGGCAAGACCTGGAGCAACGTCACCCCACCGCCCATGACCTCCTGGAGCAAGGTCTCGCAAATCGAAGCCGGCCATTTTGACGCCGAAACGGCATACGCATCTGTCGATCGCCATCGCATCGCCGATAACAAGCCGTACATCTATCGCACCCGCGATGGCGGCAAATCGTGGCAGAACGTCGTCGCCGGCATCCCCGAGGGCGCCTACGTCAATTCGATCAAGGAAGATCCCGCCGCTAAGGGACTGCTCTACGCGGCCACCGAGCTGCGCGTGTATGTTTCCTTCAACGATGGCGCACAGTGGCAGCCGCTGCAAAACAACATGCCGGTTGTTTCCATCCGGGATATCGTGGTCCACGGCGACGATCTCGCCATCGCCACCCATGGGCGCGGCTTCTGGGTCATGGATCAAATGACGGCGCTGCGCCAGCTCGCCGACCAAGGCGCCCAAATCGTCTCGTCCAACGCCTACCTGTTCAAGCCCGGCGATACCTATGCAGTACGCGCCGGTGGAATGAACGGGATGCCGGTGCCCCGCGAGGAGCCGCAAATGGAAAATCCTCCCGCCGGAGTGCTGGCCTACTACTGGCTGAAGAACAGCGCCCAGCGGCCTTTAAAGCTCGAACTGCTCGATCCCGCGGGTGTGGTGCGCACCTGCGCCGCCAGCGATACGCCGGTGCGTCCACCCGACACGGAGACGCTCACGGTTGTCGCAGCCTGGCAACAGCCGGCGCAGCCGCCCTCTGCCGCGGCTGGAATGCATCGCCACGCCCTTGGCGCCCGGCTGCCGGACGAGGCGGCGGCTTTGGACGCGGAGCCGGGGCGCCGCCCGCCCCTGACGCCTGCACCCCCTCAACGCCCGCACCGGAAACAAATCCCGCCGCCGCCGGCGGACGCGGTGGCCGCGGGGGACGCGGCGGCGGGGGAGGCGGTGGTGGACGCGGCGGCGCTCCGCCGCTGCCACCCGGCCAGTACACGGTCCGCCTCACCGTGGATGGCCAGACGTACACGCAACCGGTGACGATCAAACCCGATCCTCGCGGCATCCCGTCCGGCGCCACCGAGGGCGGAAACTGATTCGGCGGGCCGGGTCTTAATTCGCCGGAAACGACAAGGCAGCTTGTACATCGCCTGCAGTAGGGTTCATGGAGCCTTCCCTGCCCGCGGACACTTCGCCAGGGTCTGTGACGGCGGAGGCCCGGCGTGAATCAGGCGCTTGATCAGTTCGTCGCTGGTGGAGTGCGACTCGATGAAGTCGATGCCTTCCGCAGTGATGCCGCAATCGGAGTTGTCCTCCTGGCGGACGTAGCCCTTCGCGCGCAGGTACCACAACGCGAAGTTCAGGTACTCCCGCGGAAACGCCATACGCTTTTCCAGGTCCATTACCGATAGGCCCGGATGGTCTTCGTTGGCGCGGCGGCGATTGTAGAGTAGCGAAAGCACTCCGAGCCGGCGATTGACCTCGCCTTTCAGCCCGTACACGAAATCCTTGAGCTCGAAGATGGGCATGGGAACATCTTCGCTCGACCTCACACGTCCAGTCGTAATTGGCGCGGCGCTCGGGGTCGGAGAGCACCTCGTAGGCACGCTGAAGCAGCAGGAAAATCTCGGTATCGCCGGTTCGCGGATTGTCCGGGTGGAAGCGAGTCGCCATCATGCGATACACCCGATGAATGGTCTCGATATCCGCCTTTCGACTGATCTGCAATACCTCGTAATAATCGCTTTTCTGCATGGCTTCCCTCTCTGCACTTATAGAGAATGCACCATGCGAACGATGTCGCGTAAGTCCTTGCCGTACCCGGGCGGTACGTCAATCCCGCGGTACTTTGGCTACATTTCCGATAGTACAAATAGGTATTTGCAAACTCGCGCAGCGAGTGGGTGAAAGAACTAGCGCTTGGAAGGCTTTTTCGGGGTGGCGCCGCTCTTGGTGATCAAGTCGGTAAGAAGTTCGACAGCCTTGTCGATAGGCAGGGTATCGGCAACGTCCATGGGGGTACGGCCGCGGGCGTCGCGTTCATCGAGCGGCGCGCCCTTGTCAGCGAGGAATTGGATTACCTTACAGACTTCCGCCTGGGTGGAATTCTGCATGGTGCCGCTGACGGAGGAGTGCATCACGGTGCTGCCGGCGCTGGTGACGGCCTTCACGTCGGAGTCAAGCTCAAACGCATACTGTACCGCCTCGACGTGACCGCTACCGACGGCGGACATCAGGAAGGTGCTGCCATCCTGCGCCTTGAGCTTCGGGTCTGCACCGCCGGCGATGAGCGCGCGCATGGCGTCCAGCTTGTTGGCTTTGGCGGCAATCAAAAGCGGGGTCTGCTCTCCGGTAATAAACCGGAAACCGCCGCCGCGTCCCCCGGCGGCCACTTTGCCGGTGCGGGCATTCGCATTGGCGCCCTTGGCAAGAAGCTTCTTAATCAGCTCCACATCGCCCGAGCGGGCGGCGGTGTGCAGCGGGGTATTGCCACCCTGGTCGGCGACATTCGGGTCCGCGCCGCCATCGGCCAAGGCCGCGGCCGCATGCGCACTTTTGTGCACGGTAGCGATGAGGAGGACTTTCGCGCCATCGGGCAGCGCATAGTTCGGGTCCGCTCCGGCGGCGAGCAATTCGCGGATCGATTTCGGATCGTCCTTGATCGCAGCAAATACTAGGGCGGTGAAGCCGCTCTTGGAAGCAGCTTTGACATCGGCCTTCTTATCGATCAGATATTGCACGACGTCGGAGTGGCCTTCGGCGGCAGCCCACATGAGGGCGGTCTGCCCCTTGCGCGATTCGGCGAGATTGACGTCAACCCCGGTGGCGACCAGTTGCTTGACGGTTTCGAGATTGCCCGCGTTGGCGGCAATCATGAGTGCGGTCTCGCCATCCCAGCGCGCGGCTGCGGGGTTGGCGCCGGCCTTGAGGAGCTTGCCCACCAATTGCGCGTCGCCGTTGGCGGCAGCGAGGGTGAGTGGAGTTTCGCCATACTCGTCGGCGATTTCGACCTTTGCGCCGGCGGCGAGCAGGAGCTCGGCCGACTCGCGATCGTCCAGATAGGTCGCCCAGGATAGGGCAGTCGCACCATCGGGCTGCGCGGCGTTGACGTCGGCGTGCTGCGCGAGCAGCGAAGTGACAGCCTTGTGGTCGCGGCGCTTGAGGGCATCCACCAGGCGCAGGTCCGGCTCCGCGGCAGCGGCGCACGTAGCGGCGGCGAAAAAGAAAACGATAGCTTTCGACCGCATACCAGTCCTTTACACGCCAGTCAGGTGGGCGAGTTCGCCGGTGGCGTCCCCGAAGTTCTCGGTCCGGATTCCGCCCATGTCGAGCATGCTCACCAGAAGGTTGTTCAGCGGGGTGTCTTTCTCGTACTTCAAGTGGCGTCCCCCTTTGAGCTGGCCGCCACCACCGCCAAACAGAGCGGTGGGCAGTTCGTGGTGGGTGTGAATGTTGGCATCGCCCAGACCGCTGCCGTAGAGAATCAGGCTGTGATCGAGCAGGTTGCCATCGCCATCGGGGGTGGACTTCAGCTTCTGGAGGAGGTAGGCAAAAGTCTCGACCAGGTAGGCGTCGATCTTGGCGACGTTCGCGATCTTTACCGGATCGCCCTGATGGTGGGTGATGGAATGGTGTCCGTCGGAGATGCCGATGTTGCGGTAGGGGCGGTTGCTGCCCGCGCGCCCGAGCATCAGCGTGATGACGCGGGTCATGTCGGTTTGGAACGCAATCACCTGCATGTCCATCATCAGGCGGGCGTGATCTTCAAAGGCCTCGGGCACCGAAGTAGGCCGTTCCATAGTGGGAATCTTGATTTCGGCGCTTTGCTGTTCCGCCTTCTGAATGCGGCGCTCGATATCGCGAATGGAATCGAGATACTCGGAGAGCTTGGCGCGATCGTTCTTGCCGATTTTGGTTTCCAGCCGGTCGATGCTCCCGGAAACGTAATCGAGAATGCTGCGCTGCTCCTTCAGGAGGGCGGCACGTGCCGCGGGATCGGTGCTATCGCCATCGCCGAAGAGACGCTCGAACACGGTGCGCGGATTGACTTCGACAGGCAGAGGCGTGGTGGGGCCGCGCCAGGAGACGGTGTTGGTGTAGGCGCAGCTATAGCCGGAATCGCAGCCGCCGGCCAGCGAGGGACCTTCGAGGCCGAGTTCCAGGGAAGCCAGTTGGGTGGCCTTGCCGCACTCGCGGGCAGCGAGCTGGTCGGCGGAAATACCCGCCCGAATGCCGACGCCTTCGGTCTTTTTGGGATGGACGCCGGTGAGCCAGGTGGCGCCTTCGCGGGCGTGATCACCGGCGCCGTCGCCAAGCGCACGGCCGTTGACTTGGGCGAGGCCGGTAAAGACCACCATATTCTCGCGGAAGGGTTCGAGCGCCTTCATGGTGGGCGTGATCTCAAACGCTGTGCCCTCGGTCGGGGGAATCCAGCGATCCAGAATCATGCCAACCGGGTGATAGACGAAGCCCAGGCGGACTGCCGGCTTGGCGGCTGACGCCGAGCCGAGGGCCGGAATCATCGAGTCCAACAAAGGGAGCGCCAGGGTTGTGCCGAGACCGCGCAGGAACGTGCGGCGGGCCAGGGATTTCTTGGTGATGATCATGGTTCCGGAGTCCTCCTCATCTGAAAGGGCGTGCTATTGACGATGGCGGCGATGAACGCCGACATGCGGTAGTTTTCGCGGGCGGCCTGGCGAATGATTCCGCGCACGGCCGGCTGGTCATAATACTCCAGGCCGCGGCCCAGAGCGTAAGTCAGAAGTTTGGCGGTCACGGTCGAATAGAATTGATCGTGATAATTGGCGGCCAAAAGCTGTTTGAGGCCGGCCGGGCGTTCGAACTTGGCGCCGCCCGGAAGTTTGCCGGTAGCGTCGATCGGTGAGCCGTCATCTTCATCGCGCCACTTGCCGACGCCGTCATAATTTTCCAGCGCAAACCCAATCGGGTCCATGCGCGAATGGCAGGACTGGCAGACCGGGTCGGCGCGGTGCTTCTCCATCGCTTCGCGCATGGTCAGCTTCTTGCCATTCTCGGCGTGGGTGACGAGATCGGGCACCGGCGGCGGCGGGGGGGTCGGCGAGCCGAGCAGGTTATCGAGGATCCACTTGCCACGCTGCACCACCGAGGTCCGGTTGGGATAGCTCGTGACGGTCAGCAGGCTTCCCTGCCCCAGGAGGCCGCCGCGATTGGTGTCGGCGAGGGTCACCTTCCGGAACTGAGGGCCATAGATATTGGGGATGCCGTAGTGCTCGGCGAGACGCTGATTGACGAAAGTGTAATTGGCGTCGAGCAGTTCGAGCAACGGACGATCTTCACGCACGATGTTTTGGAAGAACAGCTCGGTCTCGCGCTGGAAGGAGGTGCGCAGGCTCTCGTCGAATTCGGGAAAGGCGTCCGGGTCGGGCTTTTGCTGAGAGAGGCTGCGGGTGTAGAGCCACTGGCCGGAGAAATTGGAGACCAGCGAATCCGAGCGCGGGTCGTCGAGCATGCGGCGTATCTGGGCGTTAAGGATGGCAGGGCTCGCGCAGTTTCTTCTTCTCGCCGAGATCGAGCAGGGTGTCATCGGGAACGCTGCTCCACAGGAAGAAAGACAGGCGTGAGGCGAATTCCAAATCACTGATCTGGTAGACCGAACCGGGGGCGGCGGCAGGCGGATCCTGCTCGACGCGGAAGAGAAAATCGGGAGAGACCAAAATAGCGCGGAGGGCCTTTTCGATGCCGAAATCGAAATCGCCTTCGGCGCGGCCGGAGCGGTAAAAGGCAAGCAGCGGTTTGAGATCAGCGTCGGTAACAGGCCGGCGGAAGGCGCGGCGTGAGACGGTGGCGAGGATCTTCCGGGCGCAGGGTTCTTCCTCCTGCGCAGTACCAGGGTGGCAAACAAAGATCCGCGCGCGGCTGGCGGTATCGCCGGGGCCGGTGACATTATAGGGGCCGCTGATGGTGACACCGCTGATCTGCGGCGGATTCCCGCGAGCGGGAACCGTGAAGCGCTTCAGTTTCACACCATCCAGGCGCAGATCCAGCTGTGCCTGGGGCGCACCCGGCATGGGACCGGGAGGCGGGGTGGCCGCGGCGGCGCCGGGGCCCGGAGGAATTCCGATTTCGGGCTTCGCGGATTCGCGAAGGAAAGCGACGCCGACCGTACGCAGACCGGCGGAAACCTTCTGGCGAATCTCCAGAGGGGCGCGGCCGGGTGCGCCGCCGCCCCCTGCCCGGTCTGCACGCGGAGGACGTATTCCGCATCGACCGGGAAATAGTAGGTAGCGGAGAAGCCGCCTCGGGAATCGAAAGGCAGATCGTCGCTGGTACGCTCATTGCGATCTTTGCCAACGGCGCCGGGGGCATCGTGGCGCGCCGAAAGCTCGTCCACGCCGGGCTTGATCTTTACATTGCCGACGGCGAGTCGGCTGACGCGGCGGGCGACCGACATGTAACGTTCAAGCAGGGCGGGCGAGAAGGAGAGCACGTCGCCGATGTTGTCGAAGCCGTAGCCGGAGTCATCCACCGGCAGGGTAAGGCCGGGCTGAACATCGACGGCGAGAATATCGCGGATCGCGTTGCTGTACTCGGCGCGGTTCAGACGGTGAACGGCGGGCCGGCCCGGGTTGGGATGGGCGGTAGCTGCGCCATCGAGGACTGCTGTGAGAGATTTAACGAACGGGTCAAGGACCGCAGCCGGGGGGCGCGGCATTCCGGCGGGAGGCATTTCTCCGGTAGCGACCTTACGAAGGACACGTTCCAGGAGGGCAGGGTCGGCCGGGGTGGTAGTGCTCACACCCGTGAGGCTCACGCCGGCGGTTGAACTTTTGGAATTATGGCAGACGACGCAGTATTGGTCTGTAAAAGGACGCGCGGCCGGTTGGGCATAGGTCAGCGGCGCCATCGCTGCAACAAGGAGCGGGACGGAGGCCCAGACACTTCTCCCCTCTGGTTTCACTATTTACAATTGTCGTTTAATCCGGGGGTGAAATCAATCAGGGAATCAGGATATTACGAAAGCTTACGGGGGGCGAGAGGTGGAGGGGGAGCGTGCGGACACGCTCCCTTTGCGAAAGCACTAACAGTTGACAATTTCGAGGGTGGCGCGGACCGAGGCGGCCGGGATATCCAGAGTCACGGTCACGGGCATCTCGTGCTTATTACGCATCACAGTGAGGTTTATGGTCTTTTTGGCCTTCAGAGCGCGGAGGGTGCGGGTGATTTCGGAGGTGGTGGTGACCTTGGAATCATCGACTTTGGTGATGACGTCGCCGGCTTTGAGGCCTGCCTTATCCGCGGGCGAGCCCTTCTTCACATTGCGGACCAGAACGCCTTCCTGGACGCCGAAGAATTCCGCGAGTTGCTCCTGCTGGCCAAGGGATTCGCCTTCAATGCCGAGCATGGGATTCTGCGACGACATCTGGAAGCGCGGCATGTCCATGGGCGGCATAGGCGGCATGGTGGGCATGGAGAAGTTCCAGTTGCCATCGTCTGAGGAGATCATGTTCTGTTTGTTTTCGCCGACCGTGGCGGTGACGGTTTGAGCGGCGCCGTTGCGCCAGATGGTGAGTTTGACCTGGCGGCCGACGGGGACCTCCCGCACCATGCGTTGGAACTGCGTGGTGCCCTGCACGGGCTGTCCGTTAAATTCGAGAACGACGTCTCCCTCTTTGATGCCGGCTTTGGCGGCCGGACCATCTTCGGCGACGCTGGAGACTTCCACTCCGCGCTCATCTTTGAGATTCAAGCTTTTGGCGCGCTCGGAGGTAATATCCAGACCACCGATGCCGAGATAGCTGCCGCCCTTCGTGATAATCATGGCTTGCGCGTTACGGGAACGCGGCATGACTACCTGTCCGAAAGCGGAGGACGAGAGTAGGCTCGCCGCCGCGATACATGCTGTACCGATACCCAGACTGAGTTTCATGGCTTTACACCTCTACGGTTGTTTTCTGATGAAGATCGTGCCCACGGTAGCGGAAATTTGGAGCAGCGGTCCTCCGCCGTTCACGGGGCCTTCCGCCACGATTAACCGGCCTTGCCTGCGGACGCGCACGCCGGGAAATTCGACGGCGATCCTGCGGGTGGTGTCGGCCATATCGTTTTGAGCACGAATGTTTACACCTACATTAGACGGAATGAAAACGGTGATGTCACCATTGCCGGTCGCGAGATAGGATTCGGCGAGTTTGCCGGAGAGCAGGCTGGCCATGATGTTCCCGAGCGACGTGGATACGTTCATGGCTCCGGTGATGTTGCTGACATTGATGCCGCCGCTGGCGCTTTCACACTGCACTCCGGCAGCGGCGCCCACCTTGACGGGGCCGGCCATGTTGCGGGCGGTGACGATACCGCCGGCGCGCTCGACAATGATCTGTCCGCCGCCGGTCGAGACATTGACCGCCGCGCCTGCCTTAATGATATGGATGGCGCCGCCGCCGGTTTCGGCACGCAGGATGCCGCCTACTTCATTCACGGTAATGTCACCGCCGACGGTTTCCATCACGGCGGGGCCCTGGATCATGCCGACCTGAATCTTGCCGGCGCCGCTGGAGCACTGGAGCGAGCCGCAGGCGCCGACGCGGATATCGCCCGCGCCGGTAACGAGTTTGCAATCGCCGCGGATGCGGTCCGCGGTGATCTCGCCGCCGCCGGTATCGATTTCGACGGGACCCTCGACGCCGCTGGCCTCGACGGCGCCATCCGAAGTGGAAACGATGACGTGTTCGAGGCGAGGCGCTTTGACGAACACTGTGGAAACTATGGGGCCGGAGGGCGCGGTCAGGACGAATGTATCGCCCCGGGATTCCTGGCGCAGGGTGTAGTGCTGGAGGACGCTGCGCGCCTCACTTTCGGTGCGCGCCTGAACGCTGAGTCGAACGGAGTACTGAAACGTGGGGGAAACGCCGGCCTGCACGGTCACGGGGCCGTGTGCATTGATGCGCAGGCGCCGCGAAGCGGGTCCAGCGCCGAAGAAATCGCGTACAAAGCGATTGCCTTCGCGCGTGACGCCCACCGGTTGGGAGACGGACGGCGGCGGCATGAGCCCGAGGATGACGAGAACGCTAGAAAGTGCCGATCGACGCATTCATGTCCCTGAGCGCCTTTTCCAGCTTAAGGCGCACCGAATTATTGTTTTCCCTCTGTACGAGGCCTTGCATGACGCCCACCATGTTGTCGTCGCGGTGAGCTACGAGAAGATCGATCGCCTGCATGCGGATGGCGACATTGTCATCGGCGAGCAGGACGTTACGGAGCGTTTTGCGAACTTCCTGATCGGCGGCCATGGGCTTGAGCTTTTCAATGGCCTTGAGGCGCACGCCGGGGTTGGTGTCCTGCGAGAGCGCGTTGAGCAGGGCGTCGCGGACTTCGGTGGAGCCTGCCTGGGTCTTTAGGAGGTCGACGGATTCGACGCGGACGGCGGGGTTGTCTTCATGCGCGCCGGCGAGGATGAGACGCTGGATGTTGGTATCGTCCATGCGGCCTTTGACTACTTTGCGACGGGTTTCATCGAGCGCAATCGCCACTCCGCCGGAGCCATCGGGCTGGACGGAGCGGACGGTCGAGTAAACGTCGTCGGTGGGGGTGGCGAAACCGGTGAGGAGGGTATTTGGGGAAGGTTGGGAAGTAGTGGAAAGGCGGGCTGCGAAAAATCCGATCGCTACCAGGGCAAGGGCTCCGAGGGGTTGACGGAGGCGGCCCATCCCTGAGAAAGAGGCGGCGAGGGCATCCAGGAAGAGACGCCAGGGGCCTTTGGTCGGGACCACTTCCACGCGCGGCGCACCGCCCTGAATGGCGGCCAGGAGATCCGCCCGGCAGTCTTCCAGCAGCAGAGGGGGAACGGGCGACCTGTAGTTTGTCGAAAGAGGCGGCGAGGGAGCGCTGCTGCTCCATTTCACGGGCGCAGGCGGTGCACTGATGGAGGTGCTGTTCGAGGCGCTCTTCTTCCTCCGGCGTCAGTTCGCCATAGAAATAGAGGGGAATGAGTCTGGAAATGGAATCGCAATTCATGTGAAATCTCCCAATACCGCGCGCATTTTCTGGGTGGCGCGGAAAAGGCAGTTCTTGGCGGCCTCTTCGGTAGTTCCCAGCATTTCGCCGATGTTCCGCAAGCGGAGTCCCTGGTAATGCCGTAATTCAAACACCATGCGCTCGCGAGGGGTCAGGTCTTCGAGCGCGGTTTCGATCTTGGTTTTCAGCTGGCGATTCCACATGCTTCGCTCGGGATCGGCATGGGCGGCTTCCTCTTCGAAGTTTTCCATGCGATCGAGCGGGCCTTCGGAAGTGTCGATGGTGGCCGACTCCTCCTTGCGGACCTTGCGTTTGCGCAACTGATCGAGGCAAATGTTCGTCACAATCCGGTACAACCACGTGTGAAAACTACAGTCAAAGCGGAACGCGTGAAGGTTCCGGTAGACCCTGAGAAACGCCTCCTGATACACGTCGCGCGCGTCCTCCGGGGAGCGGAGAAGGTTCATGGCCAGCCTGAGCACACTTTGGTCGTATGTGCGGACCAACTGCTCGAAAGCGTCCTGGTCGCCGGCCTGGGCCGCCCGGATCAGAGTATCTACTTGAGGACTCACTCGGGCGCCTACGGTACCGGCTGCATCCTGAGCCATAAACTCACGTTACGTGTTACGCGCTGCCGAAAACTCCAAATCTACTACCTGCAAAGTTTGACGCACCTGTTGCGGTTTTGTCACGGCCGCAGTGTGCGGTTTTGAGAAAAGGGTGCCTATGAAGTTTACAACGAACTACTCGATTGGGGGTCCGGCGGCCCCTCCCGTGACCAGAGTCTAGTCACGGAAAAAATATATCTGTTGACACTAAAGGACTTGGCAGTTTCCCGTGACAAGACTCTGGTCACGGAGGGGCCCAGCCTTCCGGCCGGTCCCACCAGTAACCCGGCGGGGATCGAGGTGACGTTGGGGTTACATCCCTACCCTGGCCGACGGCACGCGGCCGTCAACTTGGCGGGTGCGTGAAATGACGCCACTTGGGGGAATTTCGCGGCCGGGTCGAACCTAAACTGAGGGTAATTGGGACATTCAGGTATGGAATTCAACGTGCAGCTAAGGCGCCGACTGCTCCAGGAGGATAGCCTGATGGATAACGAGACTCTGACCATAACCGACAACCGGACGAAGCAGACGTACACGGTCCCGATCTACCACGGGACGGTACGGGCGATGGACCTGCGGCAGATCAAGACTGACGCCGACGACTTTGGGTTAATGACCTACGACCCGGCCTACATGAACACCGCGTCCTGCCAGAGTGCGGTTACCTATCTGGATGGAGAGAAGGGGATCTTGCGGTATCGCGGGTACCCGATCGAGCAGTTGGCGGAGAAGTGCAGTTTCCTCGAAGTGGCGTATCTGCTGTTAAACGGCGAACTCCCGACGGAGAAGGCGCTGGCGGACTGGCAGTGCGAGGTGATGTATCACGCGATGACGCACGAGAACGTGAAGAAATTCATGGACGGATTTCATTACGACGCGCATCCCATGGGGATCCTGATCAGCACGGTGGCGGCGCTTTCGACCTTTTATCCGGATGCCAAGAACGTAGGCGATGCGAAGTGCAGGAAAAAGCAGATCAGCCGGCTGATCGGCAAAATGCCTACGCTGGCGGCATACGCATACCGGCACCGGCTAGGGCTGCCGTATATCGCCCCGGACCCGGAGTTGGGGTACACGAAGAACTACATGAACATGCTGTGGAAGCGGACGGAGCCGGCCTATGCGGCCAACCCGGTGCTGGCCAGGGCGCTCGAAGTTCTGTTCATTCTCCACGCCGATCACGAGCAGAACTGCAGTACGAGCACGATGCGCGCGGTGGGCAGCTCAAATGCGGATCCGTTCGTCACCACCTCGGCGGCAATCGCGGCGCTTTCGGGGCCGCTGCACGGCGGCGCCAATGAGGAAGTGCTGCGCATGCTGGACCAGATCGGCAAGCCCGAGAACATCGCAGGGTTTATCACACAGGTGAAGGAAGGCAAATGCAAATTGATGGGCTTCGGCCACCGGGTGTATAAGAACTACGACCCACGGGCGCGGATCATCAAGCAGGTTGCGGAGGAAGTGTTCGAAGTGACGGGACGCAACCCGAAGATCGACGTGGCGCTCGAACTGGAGAAGATCGCGCTTTCCGACGAATACTTCATCAAACGCAAGCTCTATCCAAACGTCGATTTCTACTCGGGCATCATTTATCAGGCGATGGGATTCACGCCGGATCAGTTCACCGTGCTGTTTGGGATTCCTCGAACGGTGGGTTGGCTGGCGCAGTGGCAGGAGTTGCTGCAGGATCCGGACAAGAAAATCGCGCGTCCGCGGCAGGTCTACACGGGGGAACAGGTCCGCGATTTTGTTTCGATTGAGGACCGGCAACCGCGAGTCCTGACGACTGCGTGATCTCACGACGAAAGTAAGTTTTCTTGCGTTGGCTTCCGGCATGCTCCCTGACGGGTGAGGAGAATGCCATGCGTCGTTATTTGTCGACATTACTGCTGGGTGTAGCTATGTGCGCCCCGGTGGTGATGCACGCCCAAGATCATCCTAAGAAATATTACGATCGCGATAAAAAGGACTATCACGAGTGGAACGAGCAGGAAGACCGCGCGTACCGGCACTGGGTCGAGAACGAACGCCATAAGCCGTACCGTGCGTGGTCGAAGGCGTCCAAATCGGAGCAGGCGGAGTATTGGCGGTGGCGGCACGCTCACGCCGATTGGAAGTAGATCTCGGGGAGGGGATCTCCCCTCCCACAGCCTAGTACTATAGTGCCAACCGGCTAGCTCATATCCCAATCGTTCTCGCACCCATGTAATTGGACCTTGTCGGAGGAACGTTTACATGGTTGGAATGACGATGCGGATGCTGTCGGCGGTTTTGTTGGCGGCCCTCATGTTGTCCGCGGCGGGGAGTATTTCCGTTACGCCCGCCAATGAATCGACCGCCTTGGGCGGACAGCGTCAATATATCGCGGTGGTAAGCGGACTGACCAATCCCGCGGTAGTTTGGTCGCTGGCGGGAAGCGGGAACGGGAGTTACGGAAGCATCAATTCGAACGGGCTGTACACCGCCCCTTCGACGATGCCGCCGAATGGCCAGACTTTCACGATCACCGCCACCAGCGCGATGGACGCGACGGTAAAAGCTTCCGTGGGCGGAACCCTCAAACTTCCCGCACCGGTCCTAAGCAGCATCTCCCCAACAACTGCCGCCTCATTCGCAAATTTTACCCTGATCTGTAACGGCTCCGGCTTCAAGAGCGGCGCAATGATCTGGGTGAGCGGGGTGCAGTATCCAACCAAATTCATTTCATCGGCACAGGTGAGCGCGGCGGTCGCTTTCTATACGACCGGCACCATGCAGGTGAGCGTGATCAATCCGGGGAGCATGTTCTCCACCGGCTTAAGCCTGGCGATCACGGGGCAGAGTGCGGGCGGAGGGGGCGGAGGCAGCGGCGGATCTCTGACGATTTCGCCGAAGACGATTTCGATTGCACAGGGCGGCACGCAGCAGTTTTCCGCGGCGCTCAACGGCGCGGCGCAGGCAGTGACGTGGACGGCATCGGCGGGGAGTATCAGCGGGACGGGTCTGTACACCGCGCCCTCGCAGGCGCCCAATCCGCCATCTGCAACGATCACAGCGACCGGAACGGGCAGCCAGACGGCAACCGCCACCGTCACGATTATTTCGAACGTGCCGCCGGCGATTACGGGCGTGGGATCGGGAGCGATCCCGACTGGCGTATTCTCGGTGACGGTCACGGGCACGGGCTTTACCGCAACGTCGCAGAGCACGCTCGGGGGGTCGGCGCTGGCGACACAGTACGTGTCGCCGACGCAACTGGCGGTCTCGGGCTTTGCGTCGCAGAGTGGAACGCCGGCGCTGGTGGTGAGTAACGGGGCGATCGCATCCCAGCCCTTTCCAGTGCAGGTGGGGATCGCCAACCCAATGGTGAGCGCAAGCGCGGCCCGCCGGTTCCTGCAGCAGGCTGCGTTTGGTCCGACGCCAGGGGATGCCGCGCACGTGCAACAAGTGGGATTCCAGGGTTGGCTGACGGAGCAGTTCGCCATGCCGCAGATCTCCAACTATCAACTGCTGATGAGTTCGAGCCAGGGCGGGCTGACGCAGCATTTTCTGACCAACGCGGTGACGCAGCCGGACCAACTGCGCCAGCGGGTGGCGTTCGCGCTGAGCCAGATCTTCGTGATTTCCATCGACAAGGCCATTTGGAACGACACCGTCATCCCTTACCAGGAAATGCTGCTGGCGGACGCGTTCACGAATTACCGAAAGATTCTGGGCGATGTGACGCTGAGCGCGGCGATGGGGCAGTACCTGGACATGGCGAACAACGGGAAGGCGAACGCGACGGGGACGGTCCTGCCGAACGAGAATTACGCCCGTGAAGTGTTGCAGCTATTTTCGATCGGCACGTGGCAGCTGAACGCCGACGGCACGCAGTTGCTGGACGCGGCGAACAGCCGGATTCCGACCTACAACCAGAAGACGATTTCCGAGTTCGCGCGCGTGTTCACCGGGTGGACCTATCTGCCGGCGACCGCTGGAGCGCCGTTGAACTGGGGGGCGTATATCAACCCCGCGGCGCCGCTGCAGCCGTACGCGGCACAGCACGATGCGGGCGCCAAGACGCTGCTCAACGGTTTCGCCGATCCGGCCGGCCTGAGCATTCAGGCGGACCTGAACACGGCTCTGGACAACATCGCCAACCATGCGAATGTGGGGCCGTTTATTTGCAAGCAACTGATCCAGCACCTGGTAACGAGCAATCCGAGCGCGGCCTATGTGGCGCGCGTTGCCGCGGTTTTCAATAATCCTGCGAATCGCGGCGATGTGAAAGCGGTGATCAGCGCAATTCTGCTGGATACGGAAGCCCGGCAGAACGATAACGGGTTAACGCAGCTTTCGAAGGACGGGCACTTGCAGGAACCTGCGTTGTTTCTGCCGGGACTTGGTGCGGGCGTTCGGCGGCATCATGAACGACCAGAATTATTTTTCCTGGGACATGGCCCAGATGAGTCAGGATATTTACGATGCGCCGAGCGTGTTCAACTACTACTCGCCGGGGTATGTGATTCCGCAGAGCGGCGGAGTGCTGGGGCCCGAGTTCCAGATCTATACGCCCTATACGTCGATTTACCGGGACAACCTGGTGGCGGCGCTATTCGGGTCGTACAGCAATCCGGTGATGACGAACGGCCCGGGGACGACGATCGATCTGACTCCGTTTATGGCCCTGGCGAACTCGCCGGCCACGCTGGTAGACGCCTTGGATTTCACGTTGACGTGCGGGATGATGCCGTCGGCGATGAAGCAGATTCTGGTGCAGGCGGTGACGGCGGAGACCGGCGGCAGCCTGAGGCGGATCGAGACGGCGGCGTATCTGATTTTGGCATCGGGCTACTACAACGTGTGGCACTAAGAGGGCAAGGACATGCTGATCAAGACGAGACGGGATTTCTTGAAGATCGGACTGCGCTCGGCGTCGGCTGTGGGAGCGCTGGGAGCGATGGGCAGGCTGGGGCAGATCAATGCCCTGGCGGCGAGCAATCCGAACCCCAACTACAACACGTATAGCGCGCTGGTGTGTATTTTCATGTCGGGCGGGAACGACGGAGGCAACACGATCGTGCCGATCGACACGGCGGGTTACGGCGCATACAGCACGTCGCGGCAGAGTTTGGCGCTCTCCAAGGCGAGCCTGCTGCCGATCGCCACCAAGGCGCAGGGCAATTTCGGACTGTACCCGAAGATGGCGGGATTGCAATCGCTATACAACAGCGGCAAGTGCGCAATTCTGGCGAACGTCGGGATGCTGGTACAGCCAGTGGCGGATAAGAACGTGTATAACCAGTGGGCATCGAACGGCAGCAATCTGCCTGTCAATCTTTTTTCGCACTCCGACCAATCGTCGCAGTGGCAGAACACGGCCCCGACGGGGATTTCGCCGAATGGCTGGGGAGGAAGGCTGGCGGATTACATGCAGAGCGCGCCGAATTCGGGGGCGCAGTTCCCGGCGGTAGTGACGACGGGCGGATGCGGTCCGTTCTGCACCGGGAGTACGACGCTGCCTACGGTGGTGCCGCCCGGCGGTGCGGTGCCAGTAACCGGGAATGGGAGCGACGCGGCGCGGGTCAACGGCTTCCAGCAGTTGTTGACGTTCGACAACGGACTGCAACTGGTGCAGACGGCGAACGGGATCGTGGGCCGAGGAGCGGGGTATGTGAACGCGTTCAACGGACTGCTGGCGGCGCAGCCGGCGCTCGCGACGCAGTTCCCGGCGGGACCGGACGGAAGCCCGAACCCACTGGCGGATCAGTTGAAGATGGTGGCCCGGATTATCAGCGTCCACGCCGGACTGGGGCTGAACAAACAGATCTTCTTTTGCAATTTCGGCGGGTTCGATACGCATGGCGGGCAGGCGGCGATTCAGGACGTGCTGCTGCAGGAACTGAGCCAGGCGATGACCGCGTTCTACAATGCGACGGTGGAGTTGGGTGTGGCGAACCAGGTGACGGCATTCACCAGCTCGGAATTCGGACGCACGCTAATGCCGAATTCGAGCGGCGGGACCGACCATGCGTGGGGCAATCATCACTTCATCGTGGGCGGAGCGGTGAAGGGGGGCGATATGTACGGCGGCTATCCCGCGCTTTCATTGAACTCGGCGCTGGATGCTACCGGGCGCGGCTCGATCATTCCCACTACTTCGGTGGAACAGTATGGAGCGACGCTGGCGCAGTGGTTTGGGGTGGACCCGAGCCCGGCGGTGATGTCGCAGATCTTTCAGAACGTCGGCAATTTCCCAACGGCGAATCTCGGATTCATGGGGTAGGCGCTACACGAGGGCCGGCGTTGCTATTCCGGCCCTCGCGTGCTGTGGGGCGAAGTTAGAAGGTCAAGCGGGCGGCAACCTGCACGGTGCGGGGGTTGCTGCTGTAAACCTGGTCAAACTGGCCGAATACGGGGTTGCCGGGAGTCAGGTAGTTGGTAACTCCGGAGCGGTTGGTGAACCCGATGTTGTTGATCTTACCGGGCGTGTACTGCGGGTGATTGAATCCGTTGTACAGATCGGCGCGCAACTGGAGCTTAGTGCGCTCACGGAACGCGAGGCTCTTGGAGACACTCATGTCCCAGTTGTTGATGCCGCGGGTGGCCAGGATGTTACGGCCGGAGTTGGCCAGGGCGCCCACCTGCGCACGTATGAACTGCGCGTTGGGATTCACGGCCAGGTAGCCTACGGTGGCGCCCGCCGAATTCTTGAGCGCGGTCACGTCACTGCTGACGCCGGGAGTACCGGCGGTATTGACGATGGCGCGATCGGCGGCAGCGTCGCCGTTCTGATTGGAATCGACACCGCTTTGAGGCGTGCCGTACTCGGGAGATTCGACGGAGTAAGTGCCGGCAATCTGATAGTTCCCGAGTAAGTTCCGTTTGACCCAGCTGTGGTCTCCCTGGAACCAGGGAGCTTCGTACAGCCAGGTAAACGAGAAGCGCTGGCGGCGGTCGAGGGCGCTCGAAGCCCATTCGTCGCGGATGTTATTGAAATCCTGCGGACGGCGGGGAGAAAGCGCTGTGGAGTTGACTTCCGCGGTGCTGTCGTCCATCAGGTGGCTCCAGGTGTAGGAGGCCTTGAATAGATTGTGGGCGGAATAGCGCTTGGTAACTTCCACCGCGAGCCCGTGGTATTCGGAGTTGCCGCGCGGGACGTATGCCGTGATGTTGCTGGTGAAGCCGTACGGGGCGAGGGTGTTGCCGACGCCGGCGGCGTTGCGCTCATTGGTGAGCTGGGTAAGCGTCAGCGGGAGGCTGTCCAGGGTGGCCTGCGAGGGCGCGGTCAGGTAGGTGGGCAGGAAATTCGTCGGGGTGACGACATCGGCGCGGTTGATCTGGAGCTGATACAGGAGGTGAACGCCGCGGGTTCCGACGTAACGGACGTCTACCGTGTAGTCCTTGGCGAAGACGTGCTGAATGCCGAGGTTCCAATTGATGGAGTAGCCGGCCTTGATCACGGAAGGCAGGTAGGAGGATGTTGCGGCGCGGGCCTGGTCCGGGCGTGAGCGCGGCAGCTTGCGCAGTGGGGAGAATGCCTCCGCGCGCGAGATATCCGGTGTCCTCGGTGACCGTGGAATCTACCGTGGAAGTGGCTTGGGGAGGACGGGCATTGGTGCCGACGTTGTCGAAGACCTGATCGTAGGCCATGCCGAATCCGCCGCGGATGGAAGTGGTTCCGGAGTTACCTGGGGAGTAGGCGAAGCCGAGGCGGGGAGCGAAGTTCTTCTTCTGGGGCTGGGGCTCGACGAAGGTGAGCACGCCGGGAACGTCCGCGATACTGTTGAGTCCGAATTCCTTCATCGACTTCGGGACGCTGGTGAATTCATAACGGACGCCGAGATTCAGGCTCAGGTTGCGGGTGGCTTTCCAGTTGTCGTTGGCGTAGCCATAGAGAGCGATGTTATTGCCGGAGTATGGCTTGCCGCCGACATTGCGTTCGGCGAGGAAGTTGGGCACCTTGTCCTGTAAGAAGCGCTCAAGCACGGTGTATTCGTAATCGCCGCGGACGCGTTGAATGAAGGTGCTGGCGGCAATCAGCGAGCGGCCGTCGAAGCCAAATTTGAAATCGTGCTTGCCCTTACTCCAGCTCACGTTGTCATTGATCTGATACGTGGTTTGGATGGTCGCCTGCGGACCGTTCGGATTCGGGCCGATCTGCACGTTCAGATCGTCGTTGATCTGGATGTTGGGAAAAACGTCCAAACCCGGGTACTTGAAATTGGGGACCTGGATATTGTCGTTGTAGCGATTGAAGGCCAGGCGGATTTCGTTAGTCAGATTGGGACGGAAGTTGTGGAACTCGGAGATCGAGCCGAGGTGAGAGGTGGTAGGCCGCGGGTAGAAGAAGACGGGCAAGTTGGCTGTGATGTTGATCGAGGAGATCTTGTTATCGACATAGCGGCCGCGGAGCTGGTCTTTATCGGAGATGTTGTAATCGATGGAGACCAGCCAACTGTAGGTGTTGGTGTAGTTCGGGGCCGAAATCGGCAGGATTCCGAGCGGGATGGCGACGCCGTTTACGGACGTGGTCTTGACCGCGGTATCGGTAGCCGGCATGTACTGTTTCAGAATGCCGAGATTGGTGGCGGAGATGCCGGACATTCCGCTGAGAGTGGCGTAACCGGCGGCTGTAGGAGAGTAAGTAGTCCCACCCGCGGGCACGCTGGCCTGACCGAGCGGATTGTACTCGTAGAGCCCGTAATAGAACAGCTTATTCTTGCGGATCGGGCCGCCAATCGCGCCGCCGAGACGGTTCTGGTCATAGCGGGGATTAGTGAGAATTCCCTGGCGCTTATTGGCCTGATCGATGGCGTTTAGGTCGCGATTCTGTAGGTAGTCATACAGAATGCCGTGGATCTCATTGGTGCCGCCGCGAAGGACGGTATTGAACTGGCCGCCCGAAGAGTGGCCGAACTCGGCGCTGAACTGATTCTGGAGAACGGTAAATTCGGCAACGGCGTCGTTGGGAATGGCAAGGACGGGACCGGTTACGTCTTTACGGTTGTTATCGACGCCATCGATCATGAAGTTGTTGTTGCGCGGACGCTGGCCGCCTACGGACGGCCCGATGCCGACACCGATACCTCCGGCACTGGACACTCCGGCACCAAGCAGGGCAAGGTTAAGAATACCGCCATTGGGGTTAGCGGATGACGGAATTTCGGCTGCCATTCGGGCTTCGAAGGTATTGGCCACCTGGGCAGTGGTGGTATCGATATAGGTGGAAGCCTCCATCACATCGATAGCGGTGGATACCGTACCTACGTCCACCTTGATATTGGCGGTAGTAGCTTTATTGAGTTCGACGGCAAGGTCTTTGAGGGAAGTGGTGGTAAAGCCCGGCGCCGTCGCGGTGACCGTATAGCGGCCGACCAGGATGTTGTTGAACCGGTAGGAGCCGCCCGCGTCGGTTTTCGTGGAGGTTTTGACGCCCGTATCCATGTTCTGAAGCTGAACAGTGGCATTCGGGACACCCGCTCCGGAAGCATCCAGAACGGTGCCAACAATGGTGCCGTCGCCGCTCTGTCCGAAGACAGAACTTGCGAGCAGAAGTGCGCCTAAGAAAATTGCGCAGAGTCGTTTACACATAGATACCCCTTGTCCGCGCAGACATAGGAAGTATCCCGAACAGCATTGGGGGAGACCCAAGCTGCAAATCAGAGCTTAGTGCAAATGTTGGAACCGCCGGGGCTCTTAACGCTTTCTCGAAGCGGCTTTACGCTTTCGGAAAATCTGAGTAAGCCCGGGTCGGCAACATTTTTACCCTGAGTGCCTTAAATCCTCGCGACTCTTTTCCAAAGTGAAAAACTAACAGAAGCGTAACACGAGAAATACGCGTCAACAAGCGAAAAGAGAAACGGTGGCTTTACGGAGTTAACACGGGAGCTAACCAGGGGGCTTACCAGGCAGTTTGTTTGTCGGCCAACGTACAGCCGGTTTGAGGCGCGCGGCGACGGGACCGCCGCGCGCGCCGGAAGTATGGAACAGATGTTACATCGCGCGGTCGCTGGTGGGTGGGACAACGCCTTTGAGTCGCATATAGACCGAAATGTAGCCGTAGAGTTCGGTGTTATGGGTGGTGTTACCGATGAGCCCGGAAATTTTGGAGCGCTGAGCGCCGCCGCGGCCGGCGACCATTTCCATAGCGGTCTTATCATTCATGGCTTCCCAGGCGGCATCGCAGGCATCGAAGCTGGCCTTGAGGGCAGCGACGAGATCCGCTTTGGCAGTCTTGCCCGTGGCGGCAGAGGGCTTGCGTTCCCCGGTCATCGCGCTGCAGGTGCCGATCTGGTTGGCGATATGGGCGATGCGTTCGCCGAAGGTCTGCATCTCGGGAGTCGGCTTAAAGCTATAAGCCTCTTCGGGCATCTTTTCGGCGGCTTTGATCAGGTTGTTCTTGTTGTTGGTGTATGCCATCTTCTGCTCGGCGACGACGGGGTTGGTCTGCGCGAAAAGCGCGCTGCCGGCGAGTGACAGGGCAAGCATCATGAGTGAGGTACGAATCATTCAGTTATTCTACTTCACCGCAACCGCGGGGACATTGCGAAATACCTTGCCGCCCTTCATTACAAATGCAACGCGGCGGACGGAAGTTATCTCTTCAAGCGGGTTGCCTTGCACCGCCACAAGATCGGCCTCGAAGCCCGGAGCGATGAGTACCGATTGTGTTGCCCATGCCGAGCGATTCAGCAGACACGGAGTTGGCGCTGACGAGCGCGGCCATGGGTTGATCGCCGGCATCGCGCACGCGATAGACGAACTCCTCCGCATTGCGTCCATGGGCTCCGGCAACAGCGTCGGTGCCGAAGACGATTTTGACTTTGCGGGCGCGGGCGCGGCGGAGAATCCCGGCGGTGGGGGCGATGGCATTTTCGAGGGAGGTAAAGCTGGCGGCGGGAAAATCGAAGCTGGCGCGATTGTCCAGGTAATTGTGAAGCACGAGGAAGTTCGGATCGAAGAAGGTGCCGTGTTCGGCCATCAGGCTGAGCGTGGCGTCATCCACGTAGCTGCCGTGCTCGATTGCGGTGCAACCGGCGAGGATGGCGGCTTTGGCTCCAGCGGCGCCGATAGCGTGGACGAGGGTACGCATGCCCAGCGACCGGGCTTCGCCGCAGGCCGCCTGAATTTGAGCGTCGCTCATGCTCTGATTGCCTCCGGCGCCCATGCCGGTGGTTGCGAAAATTTTGATGAGGTCGCCGCCTTCCTGTTTCGTGCGGCGGACGAGTTCGCGGATCGCGGCGGGATCCCCGCTGCGTTCGTTGATCTGACGGAGCGACGTGAGGATGCGCGGCCCGGGAAGGGCGCCGGATTGGATGCGATCGCGCACCACGGCGTCAACGGCGGCGCCGACACTTTGCACGGTGGTGAAGCCGCCCTGCAGGGTGAGCCAGGCATTTTCGGCCGTGTAGAGCGCGTTGTCCTCGGGCTTATCGCCGCGGCCGCCGGTGTATTTGTGAGCGGCGTCGAAGTGCCAGTTCAAATGAACGTGGGTATCGATCCAGCCAGGCATCAGGGTGAGCCCGCGCAGATCGTAGTTAGCAACGGCGGCGCCGGGAGCGACGGACAGGATTTTGGAACCTTCAATCACGATCTGCTGATTGCGCAGGGTGCCGCCCTTGCCATCGAGAATCAGGCCCGCGTCGATCACGATGCGCTGCGCAAGCGCGGAAGCGGAGGCAAGGGAGGCTAACAGCAGAAGGCGCGCAATCATTGGAGATTGACTTTCTTCCCGGTACGCACGGATTCGCGCGCCGCTTGCAGAATTTCGACCACGATCATGTTGTTCTCGAGAGAATTCAAACCGGCGGGCTTGAATTTGCCGCGCGCAACACCAATCAGGTAGGTAATGGAATCGGTCTCGCCGGAAGGAAGGTCGGCAGGCTTGCGCACTTCCTCGGCGCGCTGGCCGGGAAGGCGGACGCGCAGGCCATCGCCGCCGGTGGCGATGGTGTAGCCGTTTTCGCCGTAGACTTCGAAATCCTTGCGGCTGAACGGCCAGTTCCAGGATGCTTCGATGACGCCCTGCGCCTTGGGGTATTGGACGAGGATGGTGGCTTCGTCATCCACATGGGGATAGATGGCGGGCTTGTTGGTCTGGGCGATCGCGGTAACAGCGAGGGGGCGCTGATTGTCCATGAGCCAGGTCATGAGGTTGGCGCCGTAGCAGCCGAAATCGAAGAGGGCGCCGGCTCCGTTCTTCACGGGGTCGGTGAGCCAGGCGAAGAACTCGGGCTGGACGTTGATTTCCTTTGGGCCCTGATGGCCATCCATTGCGACCATTCTGCGGATATCGCCGGCGGCCTTTTGTTGCTTGATCAGGTTCCAGATTTCGCCGTGACTCTTGTACCACGTGGTCTCGTAGTTGACCATCACGGGAATGCCGCCGAGACGCGCGGCGCGCTGAATGACGCGAGCCTGGGCAACGGAGGCGGCGAGAGGCTTCTCCATCATCACGGGGATGTGCCGCGGCGCGCAGGCTTCAACGACCATGGCATGGTCGGCGGTGGGAGTGAAGGTAGCGACGGCTTCGGGCTTGATCTTATCGAGCATGGCGCCGAGGTCCTGGAAGATCATGCCAGGCGCAAAGCCTTCGCTCTTGGCGTAGCGGGCACCGAGCGCGGCGTCCGGGTCAAAGACGGCGACGATTTCGATGTCTTTGCGCGCTTTGGCGGCGCGCAGAAATCCGGAGACATGGCCGTGAGCGAGTCCCGCGATGGCGAGGCGAAGGGGTTTGGGGTCCTGCGCGTGGAGGGCGGTGGAACAAAGGGCGAGCCAAATAAAAATGCCGCGAGTCATGCAAGCATGATATCGCGGCACGTGGATTAGGGTTCACTGAAGATGCACTCGGTGGATGGTAAGGTTACTGGCCGACGTTGACCTGGAGGATCTTGCCATCGGCGCGAGCGGCGATGTAGAGCATGCCGGCCGTGTTATCGAGGGCGAGGCCGGTTGGGCCGTTGATGCCATCGACAAGAATCGTGCCGGTCTCCGAGTTGAACATCTTCACGCGGCCGGGCTGCCCGGCGAGGAAAGCGGCGCTGTATTCGAGAACGAAGAACTGGGGGTGAGCGCCGTTCGGGCGGGTGCGATAGACGATGTCGGTGGCGGAGGACAGCCAGCTGATGAAGGGCGTGCTGGTGCCGGTGGCCGGATCGACTTGCAGGACGCGCGAATCGCCAGGGGTGAACGGGAAGCCGGTCAGGAAGGTCACGAGCAACTGATTGCCATAGGCGCGGACGCTGGTGGGCACGGCATCCACAACGGGTGGCGGCGTGTTGCCGACGTTCCCGAACTGCGGGAATTGGATGAGAGTGCGCTTGCGGCCGGAAGCGATATCGATCTGGTGAACGAGGTTGAGACCGGCATCATTGACGTAGAGATGGTCGGGATCGGAATCCAATTTGGTGACGCCATACGGGTGCGAGTGCTTGATGATTTCGGTGGCGTCAGGGCGGAAGCGAAACTCGGTGAGCAGCGTGACGGTTGCCTTGTCGCCGTTGGTGTTGGTGAGCGATACCGGCTGGCCGTTGAAGAGGGTGGTGTGATCGGCGGTCTTCAGGCTGAAGGCACTGGCGATCTTGTCGGCGCTCACCGGTAAGCGTGACCTGCAGGAGGCTATCGAAGATCGGGGAGGAAATCTTCCCCACGCCCGGATTCACGACCAGCGTGCCCGGCGCGGGCCATTGACATACAGATCGCCTTCGCCGATGGCGATATATAGATTGTTGCCATCGAGAAATAGTCCGTTGACACCGTCGGGGTCGCCATTGGGCGCGGAGAGTCCGGAGGGCAGACCATCGATCAGGGTGGAGCGCGTCCCGCTGGCGTTGATCACGGAGATGCGGCCGGAATTGGACGTGGTCCCGCTCTCGGCTACCAGGAGGGTACCGGAGGGTCCGATGATGATCTTGGCCGGATTCGAAAGGCCGCTGGCGAAAACGGTGGCAGTAGCCGGCGTGGACTGCGCGAAAGCGGAGCCGGCAGCAAGACAGAAGATGCCGGTGAACGTCAAAATACGTTGTGAGATAGAAGACATACTTCCGCGAACTATATCACGTCGAGTGTAGGAAAGCGCAAGACTTATGAGCTATATCTTTCGACTTGTGTGTATCGGAACGTTCATTCTAGCTACTGGAGGAAGAGTTGGAGCTGAGGCGCGCTGGCGAACGCTGAATCGGGCAGCCCGGGAAGCCGTACAGGCAAAGGACTACGCTAAGTTGCGAACGACCTTGATTGAGTTACGACCGCTACTGCCGGGTAACCCTCGGATCACATATAATCTGGCGGCGTCGGAGGCTATGTTGGGAAATCGCGAGGCAGCGCTCGCGATACTGCGTCAATGGGCCGGCATGGGCCTGGTCTATGACCTTTCGGCGGATAGCGACTTCGTTGCTTTGCGGGAAGCGCCGGAGTACCGCGCCATTCTGCAGCGGGTCGAGGAGAACAAAAGACCCGTGCGCGGCGCGGTGGCGGCGTTCGCGATCGCGGCGCCGGACGCCCTGCCGGAGGACATCGCGTACGATGCAGCGACGCGCCGGTTTTTTGTGAGCAGCGTACGGGAAAGCAGGGTTTTCACGGGCGACGGGAAGCCTTTCGCGGAAACTGAGTGGAGCGTACTGGCGCTACGGGCGGACGCGAAACGCCGGACGTTGTGGGCGACAACGGGCTGGGTTCCACAATGTGCAAAATGCCGGGAGGGCGACAAAGACAAAACGGCGCTGCTGGCTTTTGACGTGGAGTCCGGCGCGCTCAAGCTGCGCGTGGAATCGCCGGTGCCGGGACTGCTCGGAGATATGACGGTGGGTCGTGGCGGTGATGTTTACGTTTCGGAGGGCATACACGGGGCGGTGCTGCGCTTGAGAGCGGGCGCGCACAAGCTGGAGCGGTTGGATGAAGAAGGCGAGTTCCCTTCCCCTCAAACTCCGGCGCTCTCCGCCGATGAAAAGACGCTGTACGTTGCCGATTATGTGCGTGGCATCGCAGCCATCCGGTTGCGGGATCGCAGCGTGGAGTGGCTGGCGCCGGCGGACGATATCGCCCTGAGCGGAATCGACGGACTGTACGCGTATCGCGGCGGATTCCTTGCGGTGCAGAACGGGACAAGCCCGGCCCGGGTCGTCAGATTCTCGCACGATCTGAAGAAGATGCAGGTGCTGGAGGCGAACACTCCGGGACTGGGCGAGCCGACGCACGGCGTGATCGTAGGAAACGAATTCTATTTCATCGCCAACAGCGGGTGGGGAGAGTACGACGACCAAGGAAAGAAGAAGCCGGGAAGCCCTCCGGTAGAATCGTCGGTGCGGAAGGTGAAGCTCCCATAAGATTGGCGTGGCGCGGATTCTCCGCGGGGTCGGTTAGTTACAATGAGGGCTATCCGAAACTCACGGTAGTCGATCACCAACCGAATGAAAAAGGCTCTGATTACTGGCATAACGGGCCAGGATGGCTCGTTTCTGGCCGAACTCCTGTTGTCTAAGAACTACGAGGTGCACGGGATCGTGCGCCGCGCCTCCACGTTTAATACGGGCCGCTTGGACGGCATCTATGCCGATCCGCACGAAGCGGGAGCGCGGATGTACTTGCACTATGGCGATCTGGCCGATGGCGCCGGATTACGCCGAGTCCTGGAGCGCATCAGGCCCGATGAAATCTATAATCTGGGCGCGCAATCGCACGTCCGCGTGAGCTTCGACCAGGCCGAGTACACGGCGGATGTGGTGGCGACGGGTACACTGCGGATGCTGGAGGCGATTCGCGACCTGGTGCATCAGACCGGCAAACCGGTACGGGTCTACCAGGCAGGTTCTTCAGAGATGTTCGGGGCGGCGGCGCCTCCGCAAAGCGAGAGTACTGCGTTCTATCCGCGCAGCCCGTATGCGGTCAGCAAAGTGGCGGCGCACTGGTACGGCGTCAACTACCGCGAGGCGTATGGCATGTACATCGCCAACGGCATTCTCTTCAACCACGAATCTCCGCGGCGCGGCGAGACATTCGTCACCCGCAAGATTACGCGGGCGCTGACGCGCATCAAACTCGGGCTGCAGGAAAAGCTTTTCCTGGGCAACCTGGACGCACGCCGCGACTGGGGCTATGCCGGCGACTATGTGCGCGCGATGTGGCTCATGCTGCAGCAGGAGAAGCCGGCGACTATGTGGTGGCCACAGGTGAATCGCATTCCATTCGCGAGTTCCTGGATAGCGCCGGCGCTTGCTGCGGGCTGGACTGGAAGGAATATGTGACGACGGATGCCCGCTATCTTCGGCCTACGGAGGTCGATCACCTGTTGGGAGATTCCTCCAAAGCTCGCAGGGAGCTGGGCTGGGAGCCCGAAATCAGCTTCGCCGGGCTGGTCAAAATGATGGTGGATAGCGATATGGAACTGGCACGGCAGGAGCGAACGCTGGAACGCGCGGGACACAAGGTCAGTACGCGCGAGGGGGGCAGCCGTGAATAAGGACGCCAGAATTTTTGTGGCCGGACACCGCGGCTTGGCGGGGTCTGCCATTTACCGCGCGCTGGAGCGGGGAGGGTGGCACAACCTGGTCTCATGTTCGCGCGCGGAACTTGATTTACGCGACCGCGCGGCGGTGGACCGGTTCTTTGACGATGCCCGGCCCGAGTACGTATTCCTGGCGGCCGGCAAAGTCGGCGGGATCCTTGCGAACAGCACGCGACCGGCGGAGTTCCTCTTCGACAACCTGGCGATTGAAACGAATGTGATCGATTCCGCGTGGAAGCACGGCGTCCGGAAACTGGAGTTTCTGGGTTCGTCCTGCATTTATCCGAAGATGGCGGAACAGCCGATCCGGGAAGAATCGCTATTGACCGGGCCGCTGGAGGAAACGAACGAATGGTACGCGATCGCCAAAATCGCGGGGATTAAACTCTGCCAGGCGTACCGAAAGCAGTACGGATTCCAGGCGATCAGCCTGATGCCGACGAACCTCTACGGGCCGGGCGACAATTTTGACCTGGAATCTTCGCACGTGCTGCCGGCGCTGATGCGCAAGTTCCACGAAGCGAAACATGCGGGCAAGCCCGAGGTAGTGATCTGGGGGACAGGCACGCCGCGGCGCGAATTCCTCCATGTGGACGATCTGGCGGCCGCGACGATCCATCTGATGGAGCACTATGACGAGGCCGAGATCGTCAATGTAGGCACCGGCCAGGACGTAACGATCCGCGAACTTGCGGAATTGGTGAAGGACGTGGTGGGTTACGAGGGCGGGCTGATATTTGATTCCGGCAAGCCGGATGGCACCCCCCGGAAGGCGCTGGACGTGAGGAAGCTGCACGCGCTGGGATGGCGGGCGACGACGGAACTGCGGCAGGGAGTGCAGGAAACGTACCGCTGGTACCTGGAACAGTAGCCATCGGAAGCCCTGCTATTACACAACTCTTACACGCGCTATGCGCCCCCGCTGGTACTTTTTAGTGTGGGCGGATTGGCCCAGAGGAATCCATGGAGATTGAAGTCGCGCCGGTAGTAAAACGGGATGGAATCAACTGGATCACGGTGACGGCGTTCGCCTTGTTCCATCTGGGTGCGGTGGCCGCGCTCTTCTTCTTCAGCTGGCCGGCATTTTTCGCGGCGGTTTTCCTGTACTGGATGTCGCTGAGCCTGGGAATCGGGATGGGCTACCATCGCCTGCTGACGCACCGCTCGTACCAGGTGCCGAAATGGCTGGAGCACTCGCTGGCGGTCTGCGGCGCTCTCGCACTCGAAGGCGGACCGATCTTCTGGGTGGCGACGCACCGGGTACATCATCAGTTCTCCGATAAGCATGGCGACCCGCACACGCCGCGAGACGGAAAGTGGTGGTCGCACATTGTGTGGATGATGGTGGGCGACGTAACGCACTGCGATTCGGTGGCGTGCGCGAAGTACGCTCCCGACATGGCGGCCGACCCTTTCTACGTGTGGCTCTCGAACTATCACTGGGTTCCCTTGACCGTGGTGGGAATTTTGCTGATGGCGATCGGCGGGCTGCCGTTCCTGCTGTGGGGCGTGTTCTTCCGGGTCACGATGGGGCTGCATGCCACCTGGATGGTGAATTCCCTGACGCATCTTTGGGGAGCACGGCGCTTCGATACACGCGACGATTCGCGCAATAACTGGTTCGTGGCAGCGCTGAGTTTCGGCGAAGGCTGGCACAATAATCATCACGCGCATCCCACCTCGGCGCGTCATGGGCTGGCGTGGTACGAAGTAGATATTTCCTGGATGACGATCCGGCTGCTGCAGGCGCTCGGCTTCGCCAAAGCGGTAAAAGTGGCGAAGATCGGGCCGGTCGCCCAGCGCAAAGTCGCTTAGCCCCACGCACTGGAAGAAGCGCAGGGCGCTAGAATCCAGTTTCATGCGAAGCCCACTTTGGAACCTGGGAATCGCCTGCGTGTTCCTGCTTGGAACCGCGCGCCTCGCGCCTGCTCAGACGCCCAAGATTCAAGTACTGATCATTACCGGACAGAACGGCCACGACTGGCGCTCCACCACTCCGGTGCTGCGCAGGATTCTCGAAGACACGAAACGGTTCGAGGTGCGGGTCACGGAAGAGTTCCGGGGCAGCAGTGCGGAAACCCTGGCGCCCTACGATCTGGTTGTGCTCAACTATTACGATGGCAAGCCCGAGCAGCGCTGGGGGGCGCGCGCGGATAACGCCCTGCTGGATTTCGTGCGCAGCGGCAAGGGCCTGGTGGTGTACCATTTCTCCGCGGCGGCTTTTAACGGCTGGGGAGAGTACGAGCAGATGTGCGCCGGGAACTGGCGGCCGAATAACGGCCACCATTCGGCGCGGCATGATTTCACTGTGACGCTCGCGGACCGCGATCACCCGATCACGCAAGGCATGCGGGCGACCTTTGCGCAGGCGAACGACGAGTTGTATGCCAATCTGAAGTGGCAGCCCAAGGGAGCCGATCCCGAAGGAAGCTTTCACGTGCTGGCGACGGCCTACGATGACCATTCCCTTTACAAGCCGAATGAGAAGCAGCCGATTCCCGGCGCGGGGATGCAGCAGCCCATGCTGTGGACGGTGAAGTTCGGCGCGGGGCGGGTCTTCGCAACCGCGCTGGGTCACGATGCGGACGCGATGAAACTGCCCGGCTTCCTCACCACACTGGCGCGCGGCGCGGAGTGGGCGGCCACCGGAAGAGTGACCATTCCGGTGCCGGAAGAATTGAAGTAACGTGCGGCGCGGGCTTCGATCTCTCTGGCTGTGGGCCGCAAACGCCCTCCTGATTGGGGTGTGGACGCTGATCGTCGCAAGCGTGCGCCTGGTTGATCGGGATCCGCTGCGGCGGCGTACCGCGCGCACCTTCCGAAGCGCTCGGCCCGGTGATGGGGGTGGTGAATCCGTGGCGCGTGGTATTGTCCGGCGTCGAAAATGCGAACCCGTCGCAGGTGTACGTGATCGTGAGCAATCATCAATCGCTGGCGGATATTCCGGTAATCACGCATTTGCGGGTGGACACGAAGTGGCTGGCTAAGGCGGAGCTATTCCGGGTGCCGCTTTTCGGCTGGATGCTGCGCATGGCGGGTGATGTCCCGGTGGAACGCGGCGACGCGCGCAAGGCGGCCAAGGCGATGCTGCGCTGCGCGCGCTACCTGCGGCAGGGCTGCTCCGTCGTATTCTTTCCCGAAGGCACTCGCTCCCCGGACGGCGCACTGTTGCCGTTTAATGAGGGGCCGTTTCAACTGGCGATTCGGGAACAGGCGCCGATTCTGCCGCTGGTGCTCGATGGATCGGGCGATGCGCTGCCGCGCAATTCGTGGTTGTTCGGAGAAACGCAGGTGATCCGGCTGCGGATTCTGACGCCCGTGCCGGTGGCGGGATGGAATGTGAAGCAGAGTGCGGAGTTGCGTGACGAGGTGCGAGGAATCATCGCCGGCGAATTGGAGAAGATGCGGAGCGGGTCCGTGGCCGATTACTTGACTTCGAAGGTGCCGAAGGCGAGGCCGAAATCGCGCGGGTCGGATGCGGGACGGATGACACGGTCTACCGTCACAGCGATTTCGACCTCCGGCTTGCCGACAAGCGACGCGGGCAAGGCGAAGGCGAGTTCAAAACTACCGGCGACGTGCAGGGATTGAGGCGGCAGGGGGATATTTCCGGCGGTGACGGAAACGGCGAGCGGGCCGGCTTGCAACTGCTGTTCCGGGCAGATCGCGCGCAGGTAGAGTTTTTGGCCGGCGGCGCGCGGGCCGGCAATGCGCAGCGTGGCGCGGCGAGCCATCCAGCGCACACCGCTATCAATCGCGTACCACTCGGGACCTAGCAGGTCCGCGGCCAGCGGGCTGGCGGCGTCAACACGCTGCGGCACGGTTCCATCGCGCGAAACGGCGTAGGACGATGTAATGTTGCGAAGGCGGGGCCCGCTCACATCGTATACGGCAAGTTGACCTCGCTGAATCGCAGCGGCCACCATGGAGGCGGGCGCGATAAAGTCGGCGACGCTGCCGCGCTCGGGATACGCCGTAATCGAGGCTTCGCTGCCGGGAGCGAGGTATACCTGGTTGAGGCCGATCAAGCGGAAGGGGCGATCGAGCATCGCATTCCAAAAGATATCGGTATCCACGCCGGACAGCAGCAGGGCTTGGGAAGGATGACGCTCGTGAGCGCCCGCGACGCCTTCCACGAACTCGCGAATGCGCGATGTGAGACGCTCGTTGCGCGCTTCTTCGCGAAGTGCGTTGGGGATTGCCAGCAGCGCATAAATCGCCGCCAACGCGAGTGCACACGCCTGGACGGCCGGGCGCGCCGTTCGCGATTCCGCCAGCGCCCATCCGGCCAGCCAGCATAGACCCGCGACGGGAAGGAAGACGTAGTATTCGCCGAGGTGATCGCGCAGCAAAAGCAGCGGCGAGATGACGACGAGGTACCAGGCCAGGCAGAAAAGGGGGAGCCGGTTCCCTGCCCTCAGTTTCTGCACCGCGAAGCAGGCGAGGGGCACCGTCAGGAGCCACACGGCGCCGAGCGCGAGCCAGCGGGGATCACGCAGCGCCGCGGGCCGGAAAGACCAGGCCCAATATACGCCGAGCGTGCGAAAGATCGCGCTGCTGACGTGCATGGCGTAGAGCCCGGCCTTCTGGGGAGGAATGAACGCGGAATGCACCGCGAAATAGACCGCCGAACCCGCGAACAGCCAGAGCGTCCGCGGGAAGTGGCGGCGCGCACAACACCAGGTATACGCCGCGGCCAGCGCGGGATAGACGACCATGAGTTCCAGGGCGCCGAACCCCAGCAGGAAGAAAATCCATTGCGCCAGATTGTAGCGACGGTCATTCGTCTCGATAAACCGTAAGAGAAAGTAGAACGCCAGCAGGATGCACAAGCCGCACATCAACTCGCAATAGGCGCATGCCCAGACCAGGGGAACAAAGAGCGCGCCGTTGATCGCCCAAAGAATTGCCGCCCAGAACCCAGCCGCGCGAATACCCGTAATGCGCGCGCCGATGGCGGCGAGCAAGATGAGATTGGCGAACTGAGTGGCGAACGCGGCCACGCGAAAAGGCAGCGGGTCCAGGCCGAAGAAGTAATAGCCCGCCATGAAGTACGCGCGTTCGCTCAAGGGTCGCACGGTGCCGTGCGGGCTCGGCGCGAATAGGGCGTGGAGCAGGCCGCGAAAGTCCGTGACGTTCAAGCCCTACACCCAGCCACGCGAAATCGTCGGCCCGAAACCAGGCGTCGAAAGCGCGCCAATGAAGCGCGAGGCAGAGTAGCGAAGGAAGCAGCCAGTACAGCAGCGCGAGGGCACGCTTGTTCGCGGGCCAGGTCATCGCGCCGCTGAATCAACTCCAAAGGCGATGATGTTCGAACCGGCGGCGATGGCCACGTACTGATTGCCGTCGAACTGGTAGGTCATGGGCGACGCCTTCCAGGTCTGATTCGTCGGGAAGCTCCAGAGCGGCTTGCCCGTGACCGCGTCGGCCGCCATGAGCGCGCCGCCTTCCTCGCCAAAGATCACGAGTCCCGTCGCAGTGGAGAGCGTGCCGCCCCAGGATTCCGCGGGTCCGGGCTGCGGCAGTTCCCAGGCGATCTTGCCGGTCTGAATATCGATCGCTTTGAGAATGCGCTCCGGCTTTTCCCCTGGCGGTTTGTGCTGCGAACCGCCGAGGTATTGCCGCCCCGATGCCCAGGCGCCCGGCTCGCTCTTGGTGTAGACGCTGCATTTTTCGAAGGTCTGCACATAGTACAGGCCAGTGCCAGGATTATAGGAGGGCGAGAACCAGTTGGTGGCTCCATCCTGCGAGGGACACACTTTGGTGCCGGCCGCGCTCGGCTCCTGATTGGGAAGTTTGACGGGACGCCCGTCAGCGCCGATGCCGCTCGCCCATGTCAAATTGCGAACGAAGGCTTTGGCGAGGAGCAAGCGTGCCATCGGTGCGATCGAAGACGTAGAAGAATCCGTTGCGATTGGCATGGAGCAGCAGCTTGCGCGGCTTCCCCTGCCAGTTCGCATCGATCACGACCGGAGTTTCGGTGGCGTCCCAATCCCACAGATCGTGCGGGGTGCCCTGGTAATGCCATTTGAGCTTGCCGGTTTTGGCATCGAGCGCGAGGATGCAATCCGAATACAGATTGTCGCCGGCGCGATCGTCACCATTGTATTCGGCGCTGGGATTGCCGGTGGGCCAGAAGACCGTGTCCGATTCCGAATCGTAGGTGCCGGTGAACCATGTGGGCGCGCCGCCGTGCGCGATGCCCTTGCCCTGCCAGGTCTCCGACCCCTTTTCCCCGGGCAGAGGGACGGTCCAGAAGCGCCAGACTTCTTTCCCGGTAGCCTGATCGAAGGCCGCGACGAAGCCGCGCGCGCCATGTTCGCCGCCGCCGGTGCCGGCCACCACCAGGTTGCCGACCGCGAGCGGCGCGGAGGTGGCGAAATAATTCATTTTCCAGTCCGCCATTTCCCGGTCCCAGAGCAGGGCGCCGGTAAAGCGGTTGAGCGCAAGCAGGTGGGCATGGTCCGTTTCCAGGAAGATGCGATCGCCCATGGTGGCCACGCCGCGATTGGTGGTACCGCCCGGCGTCCCGCGGGTGGGCGGTTGGCGATAGTGCCAGATCTGGCGGCCAGTGCCCGCATCCAACGCATAGCACTCGTTACCGGCGGAGACGTACATGATGCCGCCGACCACGGAGGGTGTCACCTGCAGGCGGCCGGTGTTGGGCAGCGAGAAGGTCCACTTCGGCGCCATGTGCCCTACATTGGCCTTCGTGATCTGCGATAGCGTGGTGTACCGATTGCCCCCCGGGTCGCCGTTGTAGCCGGCCCAATCCACATTCGACGTAACCTCTCGAAAGAGTTCGCCGGAGCGCCGCAGCAGATGCACGCGCTGGTCATCGGTGCGCAATTGCATATCGTCGAAGCCCTGATTCAGAAGCTCGCCATCGAGCGTCTTGCCATCGACGGTTTGAACCTTTTGACGGATTACCTCCGTGCGGGGGTTGCGCGGCTGCATGGTGCGCAGATAGCGCAGGAGCGGCGGCATTTCGGCGTCGGTGACCGGCACCGGCGGCATGCCTTGCGCGGGCAATCCGGCGCGAATCATGGCGGCCATCTGCGTGTTGTCGCGCGATGCCAGACGCGATCGAATCGCCGGTCCACGCTCGCCGCCATTGCCATCGGCGCCGTGGCACCGGGCGCAGCGGTTTTCGAAGGCGGCCTTACCTGGGTCGGCATCCTGCGCAATGAGGGCAGGGGCAAATAGGAGGGCAGCGAAGACTAGGATACGCATAGAAGATCTTGGACAATACTACCGCGAGCGCGGGGTGCAGAGGGGATTGGGGATTCACGCGGCGGGAGGCAGGCAGTTCGAGGATCTACTTACTCTGCCGGCGCCGCGGTGACGCCTGGACGGGCGAACCGGATACGGCTCGCGCCGGCCGCGCCCGTCCAGGTGAAGGCACCCGCGGGCAGGGATGGATCCAGCTTCCAATCGGAGAGATCCAGGCGATGGCGAAGTTGCAGGGGGTCGTTAAGATAGACTGCGTTGAGCATTCGCGGCAGTTTGTCATCGACTCCAATCCAGATCTGGAGAAACACGCCCCCGGTGACGTAAGCGACGATGTCGGTGGTGACTCCGCCGACGAGCTTGGACTGGCCGACATAGAAGGCCTGCGTCAAGCCGCCCTTCACCATGTCGCCATAGGGATCCGCGACAATCAGGTCACCAAACGGAAAGTAGATCCCCGCCGACTGATACGCGGCATCCAGCGCGGATTCGAGGGTCGCCGGCGCGGCCGCCATGGCGACGGTGTTCTCCGACGGCGCGAAGGACGTCATGGTCTTGCCATCGTAATAGAACTCGGAAGCGGAATCGTCCGCCTCGGTGATCACTCGCAACTTGTCCGGCCGCTGAACGGTCACCTCAGATCTCACGGTGCACTGCACCGGACTCCCGAAGCGGCTGGGATTTTCGGAGGTAACGATCGCGGTAAACGACATCGCGCGGGCAGCAGCCAGACGGTTGCTGGTTGCCCTGAGGATTTCAATCGCTCTAGGTTCCAGGCCCGCGCCGGGTTTGGGCGATGCCGCGAACGGGTTGGCGCACCTTGCTGCGTTCGATTCGGCGGCTTGAACGATATCGTTCGCCTGACTGCGGGCTGCCGCCGCGCAGAGCATACCAAGGGCGCACAGCAGATACCACTCGCGAAACCTGTTGTGGATCTTCATTGCCATCCTCAAACCAACCGGCGAAGCTGCCGAATCGCGGAGACTACGGGATCATTCCGCATTCGAACATCTTGTTGGCGATGGGGGCGGCAACGCGGTTGAGGAAGGCGGTACGGCGTTGCGGGTCATTGCGCAGAGCCTGTATGGCCTGCTGCTCCTCTTGCGATTTGGGCTGACCTTTCTTGGCCATCAACTGTTCACAGGAAGACTGCTCGAATTTTTGAACGACCCGGTCGGCGAGTTTGTCCAGGAGCGGATACTGCGCATCGGAGCCCGCGGCGAAGATCAAGGCGAGTACCGACGCCGACAGGTAATAACGTGTCATCAGGAATCAATCCCCCTCGTCGTAACACTCGATGCCGCGCATCGGCACGCGATGTATTTTCTGGTACTCGAAGGGTTGGTTGGCGTCCTGAGACAGAGAGCGGGCTACGCCTGTTTCTTCTTCTTGATGGTGCGGTAAACGCCGTACCCCGCCAAGCCGAGGAGCGCGCCGGCCACTGCGCTCACGCCGATCACAACGCCCGCCGACAAGCCCGTTACCGCGCCTTGTGCGGCGAGTTCCAATACTCCAACCGACGCTCCGCCGGCGGTGCCGACGCCGGCGCCTACGCCAACGGCAGCGGTGGCTTTCGCTCTTTCTTTTTCTTCTTCCGTCATGCAACTACCCCCGGGGCTCCGCAACGGAGCCGATATTCTTATTGTATAAGTTCGCACGGGAAAGGCCACTCTAGACGCCGAAGCCGGCGGCGCAGCGCTGGAAATAGCCCTGCTCCAGCCCGGGTTCGACACCGATACGCAGCAATCGAAAACGGTCGGCAGCCGGGTAATTGAGTCCCGGTTCCGTGGTCACTGAGGACCGGTAGCCGGCGGCTTGGACTGCCGCTACCGCATCGGGGTTGAAATCCCTCACTGCGCCGTTGGGATAGCAGAAATGGTCCACCGCGCGGTCGAGCTGTTGCTCAATGCGGTGCTTTGACCCGGCAATCTCATGGTTCAATTCCTCGAGGGAGGTGACGCTGGAGAGAATCGGATGTGTGCACGTGTGGGCGCCCAGTTCGATGCCCCCGGCCGCCACCTCGCGGGCTTCTTCCCACCGCATCGGCGCGTATTCCGCGGGGGCCTGCCCGGGCAAATCGACATGCAATTCCCGCGGCAGCCGCTCCATAAACTCGAGGCGGACGGCGTTGGGCAGTTTCTTCGCGGCCTCCGTCACGGTATACGCCGCGGCTTTTCGAGACTGCACAGACCCTAACTCGAAGGTCCGCGAGGAATGCCCGGAGAATTCCATGCGGAATGTCTGCGGCGGGGCGTTCAGAAACGCGTGGCGCACCTGGTCCACCCAGAGCCATAACGTGCCATCCAGAAAATCGCTCACCAGATACACTGTGGCGGGTATTCCATATTCGCGAAATACGGGGTAGGCGACCTGGTAGAAATCGCGATAGCCATCATCGATGGTGATCGCCAGCGCGTTCTGGGGAAGAGGTTTCCCTTCGATCAGCCAGACCGCGATTTGCGACATGGAAACCGGCGAGTAATTTTGACGAACGTGCAGGAGTTGCCGGGCTAGCGCCCAGGCTCGCTGAAGCGGTGGTACATCAAAATGCGCAGACCGTTGCGATTGATCCAGCGCGCGAGGTTGATGCCGCCGCCCTTGTCGAACGCGGTCCTGGCGACTTGCTTGAGGAGACTGCCGGCCATTTATCTTAGTGTCGCATGGCGAATATTTCCGGTCTGGAACGGTACGTGCAAATGAATGGGAATGCCAGTCCGCATTCCAAATTCGGGTGAAATTTATCGCGCCGGCGAACGATTGCCTGCTCCGCATCCCGCGCCTGACCCTTGGATCAGGCACTTGGCATACCTGATGGACGGCGCGATTCCGATTGGCAACTGGTCGATCGGCTTAGATCCGCTAATCGGCCTGATCCCGGGGATCGGCGATCTGATCGGCGCCTTAATCTCCATGATCATCGTGGTGCGCGCGGTGCAAGCCGGCGTACCGCGGGTCGCGGTGGCGCGGATGTTGGCGAATATCACAATCGATACCGTGGTGGGCTCGATTCCTCTGCTCGGGGACGCGTTTGATTTCGGCTTTAAATCCAATCTCAAAAATCTGCGAATCTATGAGGAATCGCTGCTCGACCGGCGCGCCGCCACAGTCCGCCACTGGGGCTTCTTCATCGTGCTGTTCCTGATCATCGCGGCCGGCTTCGCCTTGATCGCGGTTGGGCTGTTCGCGCTGGCGAAACGAGTGTTCTAGCTGCTCTGAGAGCCTGTGACGGCAGTGCGCCGCACAGTGGTCTCGGGCGCACAGGTTCGTGGGCTATCGCACGGGGATGCTGGGGGCAGTTCATCCAAGGCCAAAGAAAACGCCCGCAGACCCAATCTATGAGGTCGCGGGCGATGATGTAGTGCCTGTGGTGGCCGGGGACGGGATCGAACCGCCGACACACGGATTTTCAGTCCGTTGCTCTACCAGCTGAGCTACCCGGCCAGGGAGATTTTAGTGTAGCAACCCGCTTACGCCTTCTGCAACGTCGCGAGAGCTTCACCGGTCGCCTTCTCGACATCGGCGTGCAGACTGTTGCCGTGCGCGTCCATGGTCACGATCGCCGCAAAACCTTTTACACGCAGGTGCCACATCGCCTCTGGAATGCCGAACTCCATCAGATTCACGTCCAGCACCTTCTCTACCGTGCGTGCGTAATATTGGGCCGCGCCGCCGATGCCGTTCAAATAA
The DNA here is from genome assembly GCA_963811575.1 of uncultured Solibacteraceae bacterium. Classification (GTDB taxonomy): domain Bacteria; phylum Acidobacteriota; class Terriglobia; order Bryobacterales; family Bryobacteraceae; genus Solibacter. The sequence goes on from CAWERY010000003.1 coordinate 116,701, forward strand.
ACGGCGCCGCATTCCTGCAATGCGTCCAGGGTCTTCTTGCCCATACCGCCCTTGCCGATCACGGCCCGCACGCCGTATTCCCTGATCACGTGTGCCTGGTAGGGTTCTTCGCGAATGCTGGTGGTGGGGCCCGCGGCCTTCACCTTCCATTCGCCGCCTTCCTGCAGCATCACCGGACCGCAATGATAGAGCGCCGCACCATTCAGATCCATGGGAGGCGGATTCTTCATCAAATATGCGTGTACGTTGTCACGGCCGGTGTACATCTCGCCATCGATCAGCACCACGTCGCCGACTTTCAGCGCGCGCATTTGCGCCTCCGTCAACGGCGGCGTCAGCACTACCTCGCGGCCGGTCAGCGGGAAGCCCTCCCCGCGCGCCATCTTCTCCACGGTGCGCTCCGGGTCGCGGTACATCCACTTGGTAATGGCGCCCGAGTCCGCGTCCAGGTGCACGCCAAGGCGCCGGAATGCCCAGCAATCGTAGGCCACACTGACGAAGAAGCTGGCGGGCAGACGATTCGCGGCAGTGATCTTACAGCCGATCAAGCTTGCCTTGCCGCCGAACCCCATGGCGCCGACGCCGAGCCGGTTCGCCTCTTCCATCACTTCCGCCTCCAGCGTTGCGAGCACCGGATTCGGGTTCACGTCGTCCAGTGTACGGAAGAGCTGACCCTTCGCCAACTCGTACCCGTGCGCGCGGTCGCTGCCAATGCAAACCCCGAGCGCTCCCGGCGCACAGCCTTGGCCCTGCGCCTGCCACACCGCGTGCAGCAGACACTTGCGTACGCCCTCCAGATTGCGATCGGCGCGTCCCAGGTGATCCAGATTGCAGGGCACCGAGTACTGAATATTCTTGTTCTCGCAGCCGCCGCCTTTGAGCACCAGCTTGACCTCGATGAAGTCTTCTTCCCACTGCTCGAAGTGAACCACCGGAGTCTCTTCGCCCAGGTTATTGCCGCTATTCTTGCCGGTCAGCGAATCCACCGAATTCGGACGCAGTTTCCCGCGGCGCGTGGCTTCCGCCACCGCCTCCAGAATCGCGCCCTTGAACCGGATCTGATTCACGCCCACCGGAGTGTGCACGTAGAAGGTCGGCATCCCGGTATCCTGACAGATCGGGCCTTCGTCCTCGACCGCCATATCGACGTTCGAGAGGATGATGTCCAATGCCTGCGAGGACTGCGTCCCCGGGGTCTCCTGGTTGGCGGCGATCGACATCGCGGCGCGAACATCGGGAGGCAGGTTGGTGGAAGTTTGCGTAATTAGTTCCAGCAGGCTGTTAACAAGGAATTCCATATGAGTTCCGAAAGTCTATTGTAGGACACGGCGCGCCGGCCGCTACTCCAGCTTGAGGCGCACGTCGGCCGCCATGCCGGGTTTGATGGCGGGCAGGTTGCTGTTGAACTCCACGATTACCTGTCCGTTCCTGATCTCGCGCACGGCTCCCTGCATCGCCGCGCTCTGCAAATCAAGCACCAGCACCAGTGCCGGCTGACCGGGAATGATGCGCTTCAGAACCTCCGCCTTCGGTTCCAAGGCTACTTCTAGCGCATAAAGGTCGGTCGCGATCTGAAAGAGTTCGCTGCCGATCGACTGCGCGTCCGCGCCCACCTCGCCTTTGCGGCTCACCACGTAGCCATCCGCCGGCGCGTGAACCTCAGCCGCGGAAAGCGCATATTGCGCGTCCTCAAGCGCCTTGGTTTTGTCCTGCACAATCTTTTTCGCCGCGCCGGCTTCCAGCGTCGCGCTCTGCACCTGGTCGCGGCCGGTACGCACGGTGGCGTCCACGATATCCCATTCCTTCTGCGCCGCCTCATAATCGTGCAGCGCTTTCTCGAACGTGAGCCTCGGCGTCGCGCCCTCCTTCAGGAGCGTCTGCTGCCGCTGGAATGTCCTGTCGGCGCGATCCAGCGCCATGCGCGCGCGCGTGGAATCGGCCTCCGCGCGAGAAAGTTCGAGCCTCGCCGTGGCAATCGCGGACTCTGTTTTGGATGCCTGTTCCTGGGCGCGCTCCAGCGCAAGCTGCGCCACTTCGCGCGCCGATTCCAGCCCCTGCGCGCCAATTCGCGCCAGCACCTGCCCCTCGTAGACCTCGGCCCCGGGCTCCACAAGAAACGCTTCGATGAATCCCGGAACGCTCGCCGCAACGCCCGTGATGTGCTGCGGACGAATCTTTCCCTGCAAGGTGACTTCGTTACCTTGGACTACCACCGCGGCAGCCGCCGCCACCGCGGGCCTCGGCGCGGGACGCTGCCGCCCCCGAATGGCCAATACCGCTATTCCGCACAGGACGACTACGATTCCCCCCGCGATTCCGATCCACTTCCGCGCCATCACATTTGATAGTACCGCCCAATTACGCGCTGACCAGGGCACGAAGACTAACAAAGGCGCGCCTCGCGGTCAACAGTCTGTTCTTCATCGCATACTCTTCCAACTCCGGCTGGAATTTGGGGTCGGCGATGCCGATCATGGCTTCCGCCCTTTGCCGGATCGTCTTCCCATGCAGGTATGCCACGCCGTGTTCGGTGATGACGTAGTGCACGTCGCCGCGCGAGGTCACCACGCCTGCGCCTGGCTGCAACGTCGGCACGATTCGCGATACCGCGCCGCTCTTCGCCGTCGAAGGCAAGGTGATAATCGGCAGACCACCTTTGGAGCGCGCCGCCCCGCGCAGGAAATCCACCTGCCCTCCGATTCCGCTATAAGGCGCCGTGCCCATGGAATCCGAGCACACCTGGCCGGTCAGATCCACCTCGATCGCCGAATTGATCGCCACCATGCGGTCGTTCTGGGCGATCACGCCCGGGTCGTTGCAGTAGGCCGTCCGGTGAAACTCGAAGGTCGGATTGTTGTCGATGAAATCGAAGAGAATCTTGCTTCCCAGCACAAATCCCGCAATCACCTTGTGGGGATGCAAAGTCTTGCGCTCACCGTTGATCACCCCGCTTCGAATCAGCTCAATCACCGCATCCGGCACCATCTCGCTGTGGATTCCCAGATCCTTGCGGTCGTGCAGCATGCCCAGTACCGCTTCCGGAATACCGCCAATGCCCGTCTGGATGGTCGCCCCATCGGGGATCAGCGCGGCGACATGCCGCCCGATCGCACGCTGCAGTTCCGTTACCGGCGATCGCGGGTATTCGCTCAACGGATGCGAGGTTTCCACAAACGCATCCACTCTGCTCACGTGGAGGAAAGTGTCCCCCAGCGTTCGAGGACATTGTTCGTTGATCTCCACGATCACGTGTTTAGCGCTTTGCGCCGCAGTCAGCGAAGCGTCGATGCTGGGCCCGAGGCTCATGTACCCGTAGGCGTCGGGCGGCGTGCACTGCAGCAGGCAGACATCAACCGGCATCGCACCCGAGGTGAATAGGGCTTCGATTTCACTCAGGAAAACCGGCGTGTAGTCCGCGCGGCCGTCCTGCACCGCTTCGCGCACATTGCCGCCAATGAACAGGGCGTTGTGCCGGAAATGTCCCTCGTACTCGGGAAGAATGTAGTCGGCGATGCCCATCGTCGCCATGTGGAGCACCTCCACGTCTTCCAGTTCGGGCCCGCGGCGGGTCAGCGCCTTCACAAGTTCCACGGGCTCCGCGCACCCATTATGGACGTACACACGCTGACCGCTGCGCAACTCCGCCAGCGCCACATCGGCGGGCATAATCCGCGAGCGATAATCGTTCTTCATTCCGTCTCCCGCCCTCACTGACAAGCACCTCTTCTCCGTGGTGCTGCACGAAATCCCTACAATTATATAATCGGATCTTTTACTATAAATTGCAACCGGAGTGCGGCGGCGGCCAGTCGCGCCTGATTATTGCGCGCTCAGGGCCTTCAAACGATCTTTGTGGATTTTCAGGACGATGCCGACGTTGCGGTCGGCAACCTCACTGATTTTGTATTCGGCCGCGCTCCCCAACACCTGGGCGATTTCCGAAGGCGTCAGCTTGTAGCTTTGTAACAGCCACTGCGCCATGCCCGAGGTTGCTTCGCGGAACGCTTCGTCGAGCGAACCGGCGAGGCCCATCGCCATGATGTGCGTCGAGGATTCCACCCGCGGCCCCCGGATACTCTTCCCTGGCAGCACATCGACAGTGAACTCCACATCCATCAAAGTTTCCAGCGCATTGCCCGTGAGTTCGCCATCGCCCTGCGCGGCATGGCCATCGCCCAGGTAAAGCAGCGCTCCAGGGACGTTAACGGGCAGATACAGCGTTGCGCCCTCCACCATTTCATTGAAGTCCATGTTCCCACCCCAGCGTCCGGAATCGCCGGTTCCGGGCGGCGCCGATGCGGGGTTGGGCGCCACCGCGATGCAGCCCACCATCGGCCGTAACGGCACGGAATATTTCGCGAGATGCTCGGAGGGTTTCTCTGGCGTCGCCACGCCGCGCTGCCGGTCCAGATGCCAGCGGATGGTCTTGCCGCCGTCCTTCATCTTGACGGCAAGGTCGCTGTCCAGACTCCGTTCCACCAAGGCATCGTCGCTTTCGGCCCAATCGCGATTTAATTTCAATCGCACCAGATGCACCACCAGCGTGTCGCCAGGGACCGCGGTTTCGATATAGAAGGGACCGGTCTCCGGATTCCCTCCGAGTACGCGGACGTCGCCGTTCTCGTCCGTCCCGCCGGCATCCACGGTCGTGGTGTGGATCGTGTCCCCGGGCGCCACCGTGAGCACCGGCTGGTTCGCGGGCGAGAACTGGCGATAGAATTTCGTCGGCCGGAATTCGTGCCGTTGCGGCGCTCCAGGGCGGCGCTGGGCTACCAGCTTGGCCGTGAAGGCATGCGTACTCGGGTGCCCGGGATTGCCGCCGCTGGTGAAGATCGCGGCGCCGGAAATGACATCGCCCTGAATCGTGCCCGTGACGTCTTCCGTGCCGCCCTCTTCATCCTTCGCAAGGAAGTGAAGTGTACTGCCGGTGCGCGAACCCTCAAGTTTGTCACCGGCGAAATTTCCGGTGAGTTTATCTCCGTCCCGCTTTAGCTCCATCATGAAGAGCAGCGGCGACCCGTAGAAATCGGCGGTCACCACCCAGCGTTCGGCGGTTGCCTGCCCTAGCAGCAGCGCCGGAAGGAGAAGAAGCGGTGGGATCGCTTTAAGCATTACTGCCCCGCATTCGTGGCTGGAGTCTCCGCGGTCTTCAAATACTTCGCGTACCACGCCAGATAGCGCTCCATTCGATCCTTCTGATAGGAGGGACGGGCGATGCCGTGATTCTGCCCCGGATAGATCACGAGTTGCGTCGGCACGCCGAGGCTGCGCAGCGCCTGGTACATTTGTTCGCCGCCGACCAGCGGTACGTTGAAATCCTTCTCGCCGCCCAGGAAAAGGGTGGGAGTCGTGATCTGGTCGGCGTGCAGGAAGGGATACGAGATGCGAATCCACGGTTCGAGCCCGACTTTCCACGGCGCGCCGATCTCTTCGTCGTACTGCATGATGTACTGGTCCACTCCGTAGAGTGCCAGCGGGAACGCCACACCCGCGCCGCTCGTCGCCGCCTTGAAACGGTGATCCCTGGCAATCATCGCATCGGTCAGGATGCCGCCATAACTCCAGCCGCCGACTCCCAGGCGCTCCGGGTCGGCGATTCCAGTCGCCACCACGTGATCCATCGCCGCCTGCAAATCGAGCACTTCCTTGTTGCCCCAATCCGCCGAAATCGCCACCTGGTATTTCTCACCGCGTCCCGAACTTCCGCGATAGTTCACCGCTACTACCACGTAGCCGTTGGCGGCGAACAACTGGCGCTCGAAGTTGAACGAGTGCCCGTCCTGTCCGTTCGGCCCGCCATGAATGCGCAGCAGCGTGGGATACTTCTTCCCCGCGACGTAGTCGGGCGGCTTCACCATCAGGCCGTGGACCTCATTGCCGTCCTTCGCCTTGCAGCTGAATTCTTCCGTTGCGCCGAGTTGGAACTCGCCGACGATGCTGTCATTGTGATGCGTCAGCGCGCGCAGTTCGCCGCTCTCCAACGCGTGGACCTCTCCCATCTTCACGTCGGTCGCCGCCAATACTGCCAGTCGCCCGTCCTTACCCTGGTCCAGGGTGGAGATCATCATGGGCCCCTTGATCAAGCGCCGGGTTTCCCCACCGCTTGCGGCCACCAGCATCGGATATTCGGAGCGGTCGTCCGCCGCCAGGAAGATCACGGAAGCTCCATCGGGAGTGAAACGGGGCGCGGATACCCCGCGATCCAAGGTGTCCGCCAGAACTTTCGGCGTACCTCCTGCCACCGGCACCACCGCCACCCGCGTCATGTTGTACGCGCTCTGCTTGGCGCCCGTGCTCTGCAGGTAGACCAGTTTCGAACCGTCCGGGCTCCATTCGGCGCGTCCGCGGGATGCCGATCCGTGCACGCCGTCGTATTGGGTAATCTGCCTCGGCGCGGCGCCGGCTCGCGCTTCCATCACGAACACGTTGCTGGTGTTGTAACGCTCGGCGTCCTTACCGCTGCGGCCCATAAATGAAATCCACTTGCCATCGGCGGACCATGCCGGGGCAGCGGCCTCCAGCGTGGGGTCGGTAAGGGCTTCCGCCTTCTTCGTCGCCACATCGAAGAGGTACAGCCGCGTCGGCGGCGCGGTCAGATATCCGACCACGTCCTGCTTAAACTTGTAGCGGTCGATCACGATCGGCTTCGGCGCCTTTCCGGGTGCTCCGCCAGCCGGCGCGCCGCCAGGTCGCTCATCATCGGCAGCATCGTTCGGGTCGCGATCCGCCATCACCAGCAGCAGCTTCTTCGCATCCGGCGACCAGTCGTAGGAGGCCAGGCGCCCCTTCACGTCGGTAAACTGCTGCGCCTCGCCGCCATTGCGATCCAGCAGCCATACCTGGTTGCCCTTGGCCTTCCCTGGGCGGCTGGAGAGGAACGAAAGGTATTTGCCATCCGGGCTCCAGCGCGGGGAGCTTTCGCTCTCCGGACTGCTGGTCATGCGCATTTGCTGTTTGCCATCCCAACTGGCGATCCATACGTCGGTGTCGCTCTTGTCGGCGGCCGTATCGACGGTGTTCACCGTGTACGCCACCCACTTCCCGTCCGGCGAAAGCTGCGCGTCGCGGACGTCGTGGAAGCGGTGCATGTCGTCGATTTTCAACAGGCGCTTGGCGGGCTGCGCGCACAGAAGGGCTGTCGAGCAGAAAAATGCGAGGGTAATCCGATTCATAGAATCTCCGAGTCTATCAACAAAAAGGGGGCGCATCCGAAGACGCGCCCCCTGAGGATTTGAACGTGCAGCCGGCAGTTCGATTAGAACGTGAAGCGGAGCGCGAACTCCATCTGCCGCGGGCTGCCGAGAAGACCGGACAACTGTCCGAACTTGGCGGTCGAGGTCAAGCTCAGGTTCGCCGTGTTCGGATCGAAGCGGACGGTGTTGGTGACGTTGTAAGCCTCCCAGCGGAACTGCAGCTTCTGCTTTTCGCTCCAGGGCATGGAGAAGTTCTTGTAGAGCCCCGTATCGACATTGAAGAAGCCGTTTCCGCGCAGCGTGTTCCGGCTGCCGGTCTGGCCCGCCATCGTTTCCTGGAAAGCGGCCAGCGCGGCCGCCGGGTTGGCCCAGAGGTTGGGAGCGGGCGCGCCGGAAATCGCCTGGGCGTTGTGCGAGTTAATGATCTGCGGAATCGGCTGTCCGTTGGGCGTCGCAAACGAGCTGATTTCCCAGTTCGTGGCCCAGCGGGAGCCGTCCGACACGGAGAAGGGCAGGCCGGAAGACTGGCGCCAGGTGCCGGTGACTTCCCAACCGCCGACGACGGCATCGAGGGCCCGGTTCATGCTCGTGCCGAAATGTTTGCCGCGGCCGAAGGGCAATTGATAAACGAAATAGGCGTTGGCCTGATGGAGCGCGTCATAGCGCGACACGCCGCGAAGTTGTTGGATGTTCCACGAGTTCACCAGGAACCCGTCGCTGGCGTATGCGCCCGAGTTCTCGGAACGCGAACCAACGTCCATGGACTTCGAGAGCGTGTAGTTCAACGTCATCGTGAGGCCCGAGCTGAGGCGCTTGGAGACCGTCCATTGCATGCTGTGGTAGGCGCCGGAGCCGAGTGAGGACCAGGCGTTGAGCGCCGAGTACTGCGAGCTCCACATCGAGTACGGCCCCAGGACGTTGCAACCGACGGAGCTGACGCGCCCGTTGCTGCCGAAACTGGAGATGCCGTTGGCGTTGCAGCTCTGGCCATTGTCGATGTCGCTCAGAACGCTGCTGAAATCGCCCGGATTGGCATTGTAAAGGTAATCCTGCGCCACCACCTGGGTGGGTGTCAGGTTGAGGGCGGCGCTGCCGGCCTTCGACCAGAAGTTTTCGAAGAACGGAATCTTGGGCAGGTTGGCAATCGTGACGCCTTGCAGGTCCATAAGCGTGGCCAGCTGAGTCATCGCCTGGAAGTACGTCTGGCCGGATTTCGGATCCTTGAGGTTCGTCGGCATCGCCAGATCGCGTTCCACCAGGTTATGACGCGAGAGACGGCCGACATACGCCCCCTGCACAAACCAGCCGTGGCCGAACTCGCGGGCCATGCTGAAGTTCAGGTTCATCGTGTAAGGAGCCTTCAACCGGTCGTCCAGCGAACTGGTAATCGCGAAGGCGTTCGGGTACGAAACCGGGAATGTCGGCGAGGGCGCCGGCTGAAAGAACAGGGGCGCGCCGGGCGAGGTAGGAATCTGGCTGAATCCGGTGAAACGAGGCAGCTGCGACGAGGTGTACACGTTCGGCGGCGTGGAAAGTGAGGTCGAGAGACCGTAGGAGTTGGAGGCGATAAACCCGGCAAGAGGCTGGCCGATCAGATCGTAATACATGCCGGCGCCGGCGCGAATCGAGGTTTTGCCCTCGCCGAAGAGGAACTTGGATAGCCCGCTCGACCCGTGGGGACTATAGGCGATGCCCAGGCGCGGCTGCCAGTTGTTGTGCTGCGGATAGTAGGGGCGACCGTTGGGCTGGTAGGAGAGGAAGCCCGCGCCCTGGTCGGAGAGGCCCTGGTCGCCCAGCGCGCCGCGCGCATCCATCCACTGCCCGATCGGAATGTTGCTCGAAAGCTGCTGGCCGTTGGCTTCGTGAACCGGCGGCATGATGGAGAACCGCAGGCCGTAGGTCAGGGTGAAGTTGCTCTTGATGCGCCAGGAATCCTGTGCGTACAACTCGGCTTCGCGGCTGACAAAGTTGCGTGCCACCGGAGCTCCCGCGGGGATAATGGCGCCGCTCGTGGTGTTGTTGTAATTGGCGGTGGCCGACGTCACAATGCCCATCACCGCCACCATCGCGTACTCGTAGCTGGTGGTGTCTCCCTTGGACAGGCCGATCGAGGCCGGTACCAGGTCGTTGCCGCTGCCTTTGATTACCGAGGCGTTGGTGGTCGCCGAACTGAACGACTTCGCGAAGTTCACCGACTGGTTCGAAATCAGCCGGGCGGTGCCGCCGAATTTGAGATCGTGCGCGCCATGGCTCCAGGCCAGGTCTTCCGTGAAGGCGTGCACCGGAACGGTGCGCGCGAGGGCGGTGTTGGTGCCGATGATCGGGTCGATGTTCCGGAAAGTCACGGAGTTCGAGGAGAGAATACCGGTAGTCTCACCTCCCTGCCGCGTGAAGCCATATCGGAACGTGCTCACCAGGTTCGACTTCAATACCGATGTCACGCCGGTGGCGATGCCTTTGTTATTCGACAGGGTGGTCGTGTTGGGCGCCTCGCCCGGGAACTGCGGCGTGCCGGCGGCATGATCGTTCTGCAGGGTGCCGCGCCAGAAGAGCGAGTGCTTGCCGGCGTCGTCCAGTTTGTAATCCAGCTTCGCGGTATAGGTATCCTGCTTGCTGTGGATCGGCGCGTTGAACGTGTAGCCCGTGAAGTTCAACCCGTCACCGAGGGAACTATTGTTGCCCACCGGGTATTGTTTGAGAACCGCCAGCGCCGCCGAACTCACGCCGATGCCGAGCGGGTCTACGATAGCCTTGATCTGGTCGGGCGCGATGGTGCGCAGCGCGCCGCCGGCATCGTGGAAGGTCACGATGCCCTGCTTGAGGTTCTCGGTCGGGACGTTGCGGTTGATGCTGGTCGAACTGGCATCGCGCCGGCCCTCATAGTTGACGAAGAAGAACGCCTTATTGCGCTTGATCGGTCCGCCGACCGACGTTCCGAAGAGGTTGATCAGCAGCGGGGCGCGCGGAACGCCGTTGCGATTATTAAAGAAGCTGTTGGCAGAGGTCTCCGTGCCGCGACGGTATTCGTAAGCCGAGCCATGGACATTGTTCGTGCCCGAGCGCGTGACCAGCGTGATGTCGGCGCCCGAACCGCGCCCGGTGTCGGCGCCGCCGTTGGTGGTGGTGGTGCGGAACTCCTCCACCGAGTCGGGGGTTACGCGCAGCACGCTGGAGAAGGCTGCGCGGTCGGACTGCTGGTTGACATCGGCGCCGTCTAGCGTAATGTTCGACTGGTCGCTGCGTCCGCCGTTCACCGAGCCGTTGCGGTCGTCGGTGCCGCCGAAGTAGGCAACGCCCGGTTGGAACGAAAGCAGGTTGGCGACGTTGCGCGCAAACGAAGGCAGCTCCACGATCGCCTGCGACGTGATCACGTTGCCCAGGGAAGCGTCCGTCGTGTTGAGCTGCGCCGCGACACCCTCAACCTGCACGGAGGTTGTCGTGGAACCGACTTTATCAAAAGTGACATTCACCGTGGCCGGCGTGTTCACCAGCAGTTCGATACGCGAAATCGCCACGTCGTTGAACCCGGTCACCTGAGCCGTGAGGTTGTACGTACCCGGCGTCAGTTGCGGAATGGTATAGCGCCCCTGCGCGTCGGAAACGTCCGCGCGCTTGGCGCCGGTTTGCGTATTGGTCACGGTGACCGCGGCCTTCGGAATCACGGCGCCCGTCGGATCTGAAACGGTGCCGGACAAGCTCGCGGTCTGCGCGAATAGCGCGGCGGCCGCAAATGCACTGAGAGCGCATATCCCGATTAATCTTTTCATTCGTAACCTCGTTGCGTAGATGATTGTCCGGCCCGGGATTCTCCATTTCTGGTTCCCGGCGGCGGTGCTTCCACTAACCCGAATCGAAACGTTTGGGTCAGTATACATCGATTCCGTTACAGCACTTCAATAGAAATTTTGATTGGGGCTATGTGAAAATTTCGATGGCCGCCGCGCCACAAGTGTTAACCCTTCGCGATCGCGCAGCGCTGCGCCGCGGTAATACGGGCCAGATCATCAGGCCTGAGAATCATCTGGCAGCCGCGTATCCCCGCGCTCACCGCAATCATGTCCCATAGGTCCACAGTTTCGTCCAGATAGAAAGGATATGGTTTCTTAGTGCCTACGGGAGATACACCGCCGCGGATATAGCCCGTTAGTCCTAGCACTTCCTTCACCGCCACCAACTCCACGTTCTTATTCCCACTGGCAGCCGCCAAAGCTTTCAAATCGAGCTCCGTATTTGCCGGAATGCACGCCATCAGAACCCCGTTGCGGTCGCCCCGCGCCACCAGCGTCTTGAAGACCTGTTCGGCCGGCATGCCGATCAGTTCGGCGACGTGCGGCGCGCTCAGGTCGCCTTCGTCTACCTGATATTCACGTAGTTCGAAACTTATCCCCGCCGCCTCCAGGATTCGCGCCGCGTTGGTCTTAGCCGAAGTCTCCTTCTTCGCCATCGATCCATTGTACGGTTCGCCGGTGCTATCTTTGATCGATGCTGACCAAAGGACCCGCAAAGAAAGTCACCATCTATCTCAACGAGGACACGCAATATCACCACCAGCCCCTCCACATTGCGCTCCTCGAATTCCTACGCACTCACGGCGTCTCCGGCGCCACCGCAATCCGCGCGATGGCGGGCTTCGGCGGCCATCACATCATGCATACCGTGCGCATCGAACTCGCCGCCGAACACCTGCCGATTTGTGTGGAGTTCGTCGAGACCGCCGCCAAGTTCGAGGAACTCCGGCCCGAGCTTGAGGAAATGGTGATCGATGGAATGATCGAGGTGCAGGACACTACCGTGCTGAAGGTTGCGAATACGCGGCCAGATGGACCGCCGTCGCTTTAATCACCGCCGCCACCGTCTCGCCCTCCCGTAGCGCCAGTTCGTCGGCCGATTGCGCCGTCACCACCGCCACCAGTGGAAATCCGCAATCCAGCTCAATGCGCGCCAGCGCGCCCTCCACCAGTACACTGCGCACCCTGCCCGCCAGCCGGTTGCGTGCGCTCGAGACGCCGGGCGCCGCGGCGCCTTCACGTGTAATCGCAACATCCTCGGCATGGATGCAGGCATAGACCGGCCCGCTCTCGCCGGAATCCACGCACTGCAATCGGGCATCGCCCGACCTGCAGCGTCAGACAGGCCGGCATCGCGCCCCGTGATCTCCACCGGCAGTACGTTCTCCACCCCGACTGATTCCGCCACCTGCCGGTCGGCCGGTTTGCGAAAGACCTCGCGTACCAGGCCGGCCTGTCGAATCTGGCCCGCCACCATCACCGCCATCCAATCGCCCAGCGCCACCGCCTCCATGCGGTCGTGAGTCACCACGATACTCGGCACACCGCCCGCCAGCAGCAGGCGCCGCAGTTCGTACCGCATGCGAATGCGCGTGGGTGCGTCCAACGCGGAAAGCGGCTCATCCAGCAGCAAAAGCTCCGGCCCGGCGGCCAACGCGCGCGCCAGTGCCGTCCTCTGCTGCTGGCCGCCCGAGATCGCGCCCGGCAGCCGGTCCGCAAATTCGGCGAGGCCGAACGCTTCCATCAGGCCCGCCGCCGTCTTGCGCGGTCCGGCGTACGCGATGTTTTGCGCCACCGTGAGATGAGGGAAAAGCGCGTAGTCCTGAAAAAGAAATCCGGCGCGCCGATTCTGCGGTGAAAGATTCTGCCAGGGCCTGCCGCGAAACGTGATCGTCCCGCTATCCGGAGCTTCCAAGCCGGCCAGCAGGCGTAACAGTGTCGTCTTCCCCGAGCCCGACGGGCCGAACAGCACCGTCACGCCATTCAGGGGAATCGTCACCCGCGCATCCACTTCGAACGCGGAACTCAGCCGTTTCCTGCAATCACAGACCAGGGACTCTAGCGGATCGGCCATACCGCCCCGCTCCGCCGCCGCAGACCGTAGGTCAGCGCCAGCACCGCGAAAGAGACCAGCAGCAGGAAGAGCGCCGTCTTCCCGGCAGAGCTATAGTCCAGTGCCTGTACCTGGTCGTAGATCGAAATCGAAACCGTCCGCGTCACACCCGCGATATTGCCGCCCACCATCAGCACGACTCCGAATTCTCCCAGCGTGTGCGCGAAACTCAGGATCGCGCCGGTGGCGATCCCCGGCATCGCCAGCGGTACGATGACGCGCCGGAACGTAGCCATTCTCGAGACCCCAAGGCACCACGACGCCTCGATCCATTTCCGCTCAACCCCCGCGAACGCCGCCGCCACGGGCTGCACCATGAAAGGCATGCTGTACAAGACGCTTGCCAGCAGCAATCCTGGAAACGAGAACGGCAGCATGCCACCCGTCAGTTTGCCGTACACCACGCCAATCGGGCCGCGCGGGCTGATCGCCAGCAGAACGTAGAAGCCCAGCACCGTCGGCGGCAGCACCAGCGGCAGCGCCACCAAAGCCTCCACCAGGAATTTCCAGCGTCGCCCGGAATAAGTCAGCCAGTACGCCGCCGGCAGTCCGAGCACCAGCAGAATCGCCGTGGTCGATGCCGCCAGCCGCACGCTCAGCCAGATCGCCTGCCAGTCCATATCATTCGTTCGGTGAATAGAAACCGTATTGCTTCAGAATCCGCCGCCCGCCTTCGGATAGCAGGTACGCGCGCAACTCGCGGGCCGCGGAGGAGTCCTTCAGGATCATACCGCCCTGCTCCATGCGCGGGTACGCGTCGAGCGGAATTTCCCAGTAGCGCCCCTGCCCTCGCATCGCCGGCGCAAGCGCGAGGGAGAGCGCGACCACGCCCGCATCCGCCGCCCCGCTCTGCACGAATTGCAAGGTCTGCGCGATGTTTTCGCCCAGCACCAGCCGGCCCTCCACGCCCTGCCAAAGGCCCAGTTTGCGCAGCGCCGCCTCCGCCGACCGTCCGTAAGGCGCGTGCTGCGGATTGGCGATGGCGATGTGCTTCAGCGCCGGATCGCGGAGCGCCGTCGCGGGGTCGAGCGGCGATTTCGCCGGCACCCAGACCACCAGCCGCCCGACCGCATAGGTGAAGATCGAATTCTCCGCCCCGATGCCGAGCGCAGCCAGTTTGCGCGGATACTCCACATCGGCCGAAAGGAACATATCGAACGGCGCGCCACTCTGAATCTGCGCGAAGTAGTTCCCGCTGCTTCCGTAGGCGACTTGCAGCTCCACTTCCGGATGCTGGCCGCGAAATCCGCGCGCGATATCCTGCATGGCGAAGTTCAGGTCCGCCGCCGCCGCCACCATTAACTTGCGCGGCCGCGGTCCTCCGCCGCACCCGCTCGCACAGAGCGCGAACACGATGGCCAGCTTAAATGACTTTGTCATTCTTACCAGACATTATAGTGGGCGGCTTGCCGGCAGATTACTTGTTAAGCGCCTTTTCCAGCCGTTCGATCTGCCGCTCGCCCTTTTCCAGGAAGTCTCTGGCCGCCGCCGCATCGCCCGCCGCGAGCGCGTCGCTCGTCCCCTGAAGGTAGGTATCCATCAGCGACGCCGCCTGCACCCAATCGGTGCGCATCCCCAGGCCGGTCGCCGCCTGGCTGCGCTGCAAATTCTGCAGCGTGCTGTGAATTCCGCTGGCGCGCGCCGAAAGCAGCACCATCGATTCGCGAGCCTTCTGCAGTTCCGCCCGCTGTGCGGCAGGCGGCTGGGAAGGAGCGGGAACCGCGGACTGGGGAGCCGGCTGTGTCGCTGCCGCCGCCGGTGCGCTTCCCTGATTGTCGGGCGCTGAGACCGCGGCAGGCGCTGCGGAAATTGCAGGCTTGCCGGTTGTCGCAGCAGGTGGGCGCACAGTGCCTGCAGTTGGAACCAAGGGACGCACCTGCGGCAGTATCGTGGGCGCGGGCTGTTGGACTGCCCCGGGCTGCGCGATCGGAGCCGGCTGTTCCGCCGGCGGGTTCGAGGGAGCCGCGGGCACAACCACCAACTGCTGCTGAGGAGCGGCCGCCGCCTTGGGTGGCGGACTATCCGCCTCCGCCTTCTTCCATGGACCGAATTCAATCGCGCCCACCAGTACTCCGACGAAGCACAGCGCCCCCACCGTCGCCCATAGCGCCCGGTTGGATTTCTGCGGGGGAGGTGTCGCCGCTCCAGCGGCCACCGCCGCTGCAGGCGCGGGCGCCGCCGGCGCGACTCTGGAGACCGGCCTCGCCACCGGCGGAGCCACCGGCGCCGTCGCTTCCATCACGCTCTTGAGCGCATTCCGAAATGCCTCGGCCGTCTGGAAACGCCGGTCCGGGTCGCGCGTCACCGAAAGCAGAATCAAATCGTTCAACGCCGGCGGTAGTTTGGGATCGATCACAATCGGCGGCGTCGGCGTCTTTTCCAGGTGCGCCGACATGATCGAAAACTGGCTGTCGCCATCGAATGCATGCTTGCCGGTCACCAGTTCGTAAAGCGAAACGCCCACGGAATAGAGGTCGGATCGCGCGTCCAGGTGCGGCGCGCCGCTGATCTGTTCCGGCGACATGTAATACACCGAGCCCATGGTGCCGCCCGTCATCGTGAGTTTACGG
The DNA here is from genome assembly GCA_963811575.1 of uncultured Solibacteraceae bacterium. Taxonomy (GTDB): domain Bacteria; phylum Acidobacteriota; class Terriglobia; order Bryobacterales; family Bryobacteraceae; genus Solibacter. Next base: position 132,365 of record CAWERY010000003.1, read on the forward strand.
TCTTCCGCGCCTTTGGCGATGCCGAAATCCATCAGCTTCACCATGCCGTCCGCCATCATGATGATATTCGCCGGCTTGATGTCGCGATGGATCACCCCGCTCTTGTGCGCGTAGGTGAGCGCCGCGAGCACCTGATCCATGCAGCGCACCGCATCCGCCACCGGCAGCGGACCCTGGTGCAGCCTCTGATCCAGAGGTATGCCATCCACCAGCTCCATCACCATCAGGAGTTGGTTCTCGAACCGCAGCGCCGTTCGCAGCCCGGCGATGTTGGGGTGCTCCAACCTGGCCAGTACCTGAATCTCGCGCAAAAAGCGATCGGCGAGTTCCGGCTCGCCCGAAAGATCCGGCAGTAATACCTTCATCGCTTCCATACGATTCGAAATCGTATTTCGAACTTTGAAGACCTTGCCCATCCCGCCGGCGCCCAAAACGCCGACGATCTGATAATCACCTACGACACTGCCGGGTTCGAGATTCATCGCATCCCTCCTTTTCTAACGGCTGCGGACCGCGTCCCCCACCTTCGGAGCGCCCGTTCCGCTGAACTTGCCCACCGCCGACGAGGCATCGAGCTCCGTAATCGTTACCTCGCCGATTGTCGTTTCAATCGACCGCAGCACCTTGCCCGTAGCCGGATCGGTAATCTTGCGCCCCAACCGTTTCACCGTTAGCTGGTCGCCGACCTTCAGGCCGGAGGACGAGCCCACATTCAGCACCAGCGTGCCGTCCGCCGCCGCATCGGCCACCAGGCCGTCGATGGTGACGACTTTGGCCGGCATCGAACCCGCCTTCGCCTCCATCTGTTGCGCCGTGCTGTTCACCGCCGAGTGCACCGCTTCGCCGAGAATCGTGTTGCCGAAATTGGAACTGCGCATGTCGAGACCCGCGCCGCCCGATCCGTCGGAACTGCCCCCCGCGCCGATCAACCCCGTCCCCGAGCGGTTGGATTCTCCCCTGCCGGTGGCGCTCGCCAAAATCTCCGCCGTCTCCGTACTGATCAGCCTCGCCGTCACCGCGACCACAGCCTTCGACGCGGTCTTCGACACACCGCCGACACCGAACCGGCCCGTGATCCCTCCCAGGGCTCCGCCGCCGACGTTGGTCCTCTTATCGTCGCGGCCAAACTGCGTGATGCTGCCGACAATGATTGCGTCCACGCCTAATAACTTGCCGATCTTCGCCGCCGAGTTGGAATCGAACCGGTCACTGTTGGACATGTTTTGTTCGGCGATGATCTTCTCCAGCATCTTGCGCTCGATGACAGAATATTTCCCGTCCTGCACCAGCTTATCGACCAGCAGGTCCGCGATGCCCTTCCCGATATCCTGGTTGGCGCCGAATATCGCTTGCACGCCGCTCTGCACCGTGGCGTAATCGAAGTCCATAACAGCAACCCGCGTTCTCTGCTGAGCGGACGCAGACAGGGCGAAAATGCCCAATGCCGCCACCACGCTCGAAATCCTTTTCATCGCTTGAGGCCTCCTGCCCGCAAATCGAAAAATTTCAATTCACCCCATAGTATGAGCAAAGGCGCGCGCCGCTGCCAGCCCGTAAAAAGACAGGGTGCAAATAGTAACGTATTCAAGTATAGAGGGGATTGCAGGTCGGAGCCGGACGTGCGGTGGGGCTGGCGGAGAGGGGGAGATTCGAACTCCCGGCACCCGTTAAGGTGCGCCCGCTTTCGAGGCGGGTGCGATCGACCACTCTGCCACCTCTCCGAAACCACTAGTTTACCACGGCCTTTCAACGTTTCCGTTTGGAGGGCCCCGGTTTGGCCTTTCCCGTCTCCACCACTACGCGCGCCGGCGCCGGCCGCGCCATCATCCAGAGCAGCCCCGCCGCCGCCAACGCGAGCAGCACCGAGGTCACATCCGTATCGCCGAACCAGTCGCCCAGGTAGACGACCTCACCCCCGTGCCGGGCGAACCACCCGTACCAGAACCGGTCGTCCTCGGTCAGCTTTTCGGCCATCGCGCTGTGCAGGGCGGTGCGCGATGCCTCCAGCCGTGGGTCGCCCGGATGATACTGTTCCGCCGCCGCCAGCCACTCCCGCCCCAGAATCGGCTGCCGTTTGTTGAACCAGTTGCGCCAGGAAATGTGGCCCACCGAGTCCGGCCCGAACATGCCGACCTGGAACTGCCCCGCCTTCACCCCGAGGCCCGTGTAATACGTGTGCGCCTGCGTGTTCTCCAGATGCTCCACGCGCGCATGCAGAAACACGCCGAGCCCAAAATCGATCGCGCACCCGGCGATTACGGCAAACGCAATCCAGCGCCGCTTCTGCACCTGTGCCGAAAGCAGCGTCAGCCCCAGAACCTCCATCGAAATCAGCGTAAGATGTCCCACGCCGAAGAGATCCCTCTCGCCCGATGCGGCGATCCCCACGATCACCGAGAACCCGATCAGCCAGATCCAGAACCAACGCTCCGCCTTCCGTCCCCCGCCGCGCAGCGCTTGAATCAGAAACCAGATCACCAGCGGGCCGCCGATCAGCCCCATGATGAAAATCACATTCGTCTGGTAGATTCCGAAAGCCACATCGCGTACCGTCGCCGGCTCGTAGGGCACCCGGTAGTGCCCCAGTTGTTCCGGGTCTTGCAGACACGATAGGCACGAACGAATCCACGAGGTTCCCGCCGATCTTGGCGAGCGTGCCGCCCTGGTAGTGGTCGTTGGGTTTCAGCGTGGTGTTGGAGGCGAATGTCAGCTGCGCGCCATACGTCGCCAGCGACCATCCAAACCACGTCAGCAACAGCACCCCGGAGGTCGCCGCGATCATCGCCAGCTCCTTCCACCGGTTCGGACGCCGGCGGAATACCACCAGCAGATAGTGCAGCGCGAAGAAGATGCAGTAGGGTCCGGCCGAATAGTGCCCCAGCAATCCCGCGGAGAGCGCGAGGAACGCTGCCGTCATGCGCACCGGGTCGCGCTTCCTCCAGCCCGCCAGATAGAGGCATACGGCAAAGATCACGAAGAATGCGGTCAGCGATTTCGTCCACGTATAAGTGGCATTCTGCATCACCGCCGGATTCATCGCGAAGATCGCCACTAACGGCAGGATGCTCACCCTGCGTACCCGCGCCACCACCGGAATCGCCAGGCAGCAGGGCAGAAACAGCAATAGATTGAAGAACGCGAAGACGAGTTGGAAATATTTCGAAGCGGTCTTCCGTCACACCCAGGAACAGGGCGGCCAGCACGTTCATCATCGGCGGACGCGCCGTCAAAGTGTAGTTGAGGTATATCGGCGTGTTCGTGGGAAAGTGATGCAGGAAGAAGAGCGTGCGTTGGAAATGCTCCAGCCAGTCCCCGCTCCAGAATGCTCCGGTGTACACCCGCACGATGGAGAGGATGAGCAGCGTCCACGCCAATAAAAAGCCGTACCCTTTCACTGCGCGCCGCACGCGCGGTATCTGGAAAAGCAAACCCGCGTCGCGGCGCACGGCAATCGCCGCCGCGCAGCAGATCGCCACGATGCCGTAGCCGGCGGCCGTCTGCAGCGAGGGAGCCAGGACATACACACACCACACCGCCAGCCATAGCAGGATCAACGAAAGCGCGATCGATCCGCATAGCTTTTCCAATCCGCTCCACGGCGAATCGCCGCACGAAAACAAACCCCGGCGCGAATGAGCAGATCGCCAGCAGTAACAGCGTAACTATTAGCTCCAGCAGAAGCACGCGATCATTGTAACAACCACCCGGCCAAGGCCTCCAAACCGCAGTCTGCCGAGCGTGGCCGCACATCGAACCTGATTGGCGCGGTTCGCGACGCGTGTTAGTATGCCTTGTCTGGCACGAGACATTCGATGTTGTTGATCTTCCCGCTCTTCCTGATTCTTGGCCTCTTCCTCCCTGGATTTTTTATCGCCAAAGCCCTGCGGCAGGCGCTGCCGCAGGTGTCCGCCTTCCCCCTGTCGCTATTGGTTCTGTTCCACAGCATCTTCTGGTTGGGAGTTTTCGGTGTTCCTCTTACCCTGTGGTCCGTCCTGCCTTGCTTGCTCGCCGTAACCGCCGCGGGCGCATGGCTCGCAAGGAAATCCGCAATTCCGGTGGACGCCGAAAGTGCACCGCCGTGGGACATGCCCAGTCGCATCCTGATGGTGTCCAGCGGCCTGGTCGGCCTCGTCCTGCTGGCGCGCAGTGCGATTTCCCCCTTGATCGGCTTCGACACGCGCTTCCGCTGGGATTTTCTGGCGCAAAGAATCCTGGCGCTCCACAAATTCGATTTCTATCCGCCCCTTCATCCGGCTGATTTCCGCACTTATTTCTATGTCGATGGAATCCCGCCTTTGGTTTCCTTCACCCACTGGTGGATGTACGCGTCGGCTGGGCAATACCTGCCGGTCCTGATTTCGATCTTCGTAACTCTTCAGTTCGTCTGCACCCTCGCCTTCACCTACGGCACTGCCGCAGCTCTCTTCTCGCGGAAGGCCGGCGTCCTCGCCGCGGCCCTTCTCGCCGCGTGTCCCCTCTTCTTTAAGTCGGTCGTACTGGGACAGGAAACCGGATTGACCGCGCTTTCCATCGCCGCCACCCTGTACTTCATCGTCACCGCCAAGCCTGGGAATGACATTCTCGCGATGGTGTCCGCCGGCCTCGCCGCCGCGCTTTGCCCTTTGTCGCGCGAGTATGGATGGATCGCCCTCATCGCCGGCGCGATCGCGCTCCTGTGGAGAAGGCAGCCGCTCAAAAGCCTGCTCGTCTTCGGCGCCGTCGCTACCGCCGTCGCCGCTCCCTGGTACGTGCGCAACTGGGCGCTTGCCGGCAATCCCTTCTACAGCCTCGCCTTCGGCAATTTCGCCGTCAACCCGATCCATACGGCAATTCTTCAGCAGTACAACGCGTTACTCGGCTTCAGCCGCTGGACCGGCGCAACCTGGATGAGCCTCCTCTCGTTCGCCCTCATCTTCGCAACCCTCCCGTTCCTGATCGGGATTCCCGGCGGCTTCGCGCGCTTCCGTCAGCAACGGATATCTGATCGTGATCGCGTTCCTGCTTTCGGCCGTCTGGGTCCAATCCGTGGGCTACACCAGCGGTGGAATTATGATCTCCACCCGCGTGTTGAGTCCCATGATGGTCGTGCTATCGATAACCGCCGCCGGCCTCCTCGAGCCCTGGACGCGCCGCGCTCGCTGGGGCACGGCAATCGTCGGCGTCATTCTGCTCTTCCAGCTATGGACGGCGATGCACGGCGTGTTGTACCCCAACAACCCCTCTTCCCTGAGTCTCGACAAATGGGCGGCCAATGCATTCCAGGTCCCGCCGCTCGACGCTGAATTTCAACTGAGCGATCAGCTTAGTGAAATACTTTCCGCCGGGAGCCCGCCTGCTTTCCGATAGCGCCCATCTGCATGCCGCGCTGACTCGATAAAGGAGTGGAAGTCGTTCCCGTCTGGAGTCCCGAGGTGCGCTTCATTTTTTCGGTGCCGCCCGAAGAAGCCGAGCGCCGCCTGCACGCTCTCGGCATCGATAGTGTCGGCTACTATCCCAGAAGCTTGAACACGCGCTACCTCATTGCCGCCTCTCCGTTTTATGCCGCGCTGCCCCAGCGCTGGCGCATCCAGGCGCAAGTCCCCGGCACGCTGTACATCCTCACCCCGCGACATCCTTAAGGCGCCTGCTGCTTCAACCGGATCGATCCCGGCGGCACGTAGTAAAGCAGCGTCTCACCCACCTTGCCCACCGGTGTCAACTTGTCCCAGTACGGCACCAGGTTCGGAAATCTGTGCAGCAGTCCATACTGATTCAGCGTATCGGCGGACGGGCTCACCACCACCCAACCCGACGACGGAATCAACGGCTGCAACGGCTTGATCTTCGGAAAGCCCGGCCACACTTCGAAGTACGGGTTCAGCCAGGGCACGAAGCCGAAGTTCACCTCGCGTGACATTCATCGCGCGCAGCCTCTCGGCCACCTCCACATAGTCCTGGCTCCAGTCCAGATCGGAGTCCACCAGAATCTTCTCCGGATGGCTGCCCGCCAGTTCGTTGAAGTATGCGAGGTAGTACGGATGCTTCCAGATTCCACTCGCCGCCAGCCAGAGCACCACGATCAGCGCGGCCGGCCCCGCCCACTTCTTCGCGCTCGACCATTCCGCAAGCTGCACCAGCGCCACGCCGCCCGCGATCGAGAGCCCCGCATAGATCGGCAGAATATGCCGCAGTCCGATATTGATGTTCCCCATCATCGCCGGGAACAAGATGCCGAGCGAGAACGCCACCGGCAGCGCCCACGCCGCGGCTCTTCGCCGGACGCATAAGATCACGCCCAAAATCGCCACCATCAAAAATGCCAGCGGAGTCTTCACCGCCAGCACCACGGGGAAGTAATACCACCAGCCCGTCTGACTCATCGTTCCCAGCAGAAATGCCGGATGCCCGCCCGCGATTGTGAACCAGCACGTCGTGGATGCCCTGGAACAATTCCGGCGCCGGCACCGGAAAACCAAACCCAGTGAATTTCCCGAATGAGAACAGATATCCGGCCCAGACCGTGACCGCGCCCAACAGCACCGCGACGCCGAAGGAGCCCGCGCGCTGCTTCGCGAGTTCCATGAAGCTCGCCCCGCCAGGACCCTCTCACCGCCAGATAGTAAAGCAACGCGAAGACCGCCGCCATCGGCAGGTAGATCAGTGCCGTGAATTTGGCCAGCAGCGCCATTCCGCTGGCCACGCCGAACAGAATGCTGTTTCGCATCGTCGGACGTTCCGCCCAGAGCACCATCGCGAAGAACGCCGCCGGCAGGCAGGCTGCCAGCGCCATGTCGGCCGTCGCCAGTCCGGAATGCGCCAGAATCGCGGGCTCCAGGGTGAACAGCGCGATCGCCGCCACCGCGACCGGTCCGCCGAAATGGTGGCGCGCCCACAGGAATACGACCACGCCCGCCAGCAGGAAAAACGGCAAAATCCCGAGCCGCATCAGAATCAGCGTGCGTTGCGGATTCCCGCGCTGGTACATGATCGCGACGCCTTCCCGGTCCACGAAGAGATGCTGCCCCGTCATCTTCGACCCGTCCAGCCACGGCCCCATCGCCATCGCGATCCGCGAAAGCGGCGGCTGTTCGGGCTCGTACCGATATGTGTGCTGTTGCAGGTATTCCAGCCCGCTGGCGAAATGCTGCGGCTCATCGTTCGTGAAGCAGAAACGCGAGTAGGTCGAGGCGATTCGCGCCGCGCCGATTGCGATCAAAAGCACCGCGATCGGCAGCGCGCGCCGCTCCAGCCAGGGCCGCAGCCTGCCTTCCCACAATCCCGCCGCGGAGGCGGCAGCCGCCGGCGGATTCTCGCCGCGCTTCGCCTTGGGTGCTTTATTGGCCAAGCGGATTCCTCTGCAAGCTGCCCGGCGGCAAATAGTAAAGCCACAGCGTGCCAACCTTTTCCACCGGCCGGTAATAAGCAAACCACGGCTGCACCCTCGGGTCGCGATAATTCAGGCCGTACTGCCGCAGCATCCACAGGCTCGGGCTCACCGCGCTCCAGCCCTCGGTCGGGCGCAGCGGGTTGATCTCCTGCACCGGCGGCAAGCCCGGCCAGTACATCAGGTTCTTCGGCTTCAGGTTGAAATCGGTAAACGCCACCTGCGTCGCGTTCAGTTCTTTCAGCCGCCGGGAAAGCCGGACGATATTCTGCCCCCAATCCAAATCGCTGTCCACCACGATCCGTTCCGGCTTGTCGCCCGCCAGTTCGTTGAAATAGGAAAGGTAGTCCGGATGGTGCGCGATGCCTGAGATCGCGATCCACGCCACCAGCACGAGCGCCAGCGGGCCCGCCCATTTCGCCGTATGCCCGCGCTCCAGCAGGCGCTGCAAGCCGATTGCCGCAACAATCGCCAGCCCGGCGAAGATCGGCAGAATGTGCCGCAGTCCGATGTTGACGTGGCTGGTCATCGCGGGCAGCAGCACCCCCAGCGCGAATGCGACCGGCAGCCAGTAGGCTAGCTGCATCCGCCTGCCCCACGCCACCACCAGCCCGAATCCGGCCAGCAAGAGCCACGCCAGCGGTGTCTTCACCGCCAGCAGCACGGGGAAGAAATACCACCAGCCGGTGTTGCGGACCTCGCCCATGAAATACGCCGCGTGGCCTTTGCTGGTGTGATACATCGCGAAACGGATTCCGTCCCAGAGTTCGGGCGCCGGCAGCGTGAGATTGGTCTCCGGCACCTTGCCGAATGAGAAGAAATATCCAGCCCAAACCGTGAGCATTCCGGTAGCGACCGCCAGCACAAACGGCAGCGCTCGTTCCTTCGCGGCATCGAATAACTTTCCCGCCGCGGGCCTCTCCACAATCAGATATGCGATCAGCGCGAAGATCGCCGCGGCCGGAAGATAACCCAGCGCCGTAAACTTCGTGAGCAGCGCGAAGGCGCTCGCCACACCCAGCAGGACGCTGTACTTCCACGTCGGCGTCTCGGCCCAAAGCAACAGCGCGAAGAACGCCGTCGTCAGTCCCGCCGTGAGCCCCATATCGGTCGTCGCCAGTCCGGCGTGCGCCAGCACAGTCGGCGTCAACGTGAACAGAGCCACCGCCAGCACCGCGACTGTCTTGCCGAAGCTGCGCTGCGCCCACAGGTAAATCATCGCGCAGGCGATCACGAAGAAGACCAGGATGCCCGCACGCATCAGCGCCAGGGTCTGCGCCGGATGTCCGCCCTCGTAGATGATCGCCACGCCTTCCTGATTGAAATTCGGGAGACCCTGCGGGCGTATGCCGCTGAGGTATGGCAGAATCGCCGTCATCGCGCGCGCCAGCGGAGGGTGCTGCGGCTCGTAGCGGTAGACGTGCTTCGCCAGGTACTCCATCCCGCAGGCGATGTGCGCCGGTTCGTCCCACGTCGGGCTGAGTTCCGAAGATGCCGCCACCGTCCGCAGGCAGGCCAGTACCACCAGGCAGATTGCGATCGCCAGCGACCGCCGTTCCAGGAACGGAGCCAGCGTCGCCTCCCAAAATCCCGGTCCCGCCGGACCTGGCCTCGCCGGATTCGTCATCTCGGCCAGCGTCGCCGTTTGCGGCTTGGTCTTCTTCTTAGACATGCGTCATCATTTCTTCTCGAGGCTGCCCGGCGCCAGGTAGTACAAATCGATCGTCCCCACGCGCTCCTTCACCGGCAGATAGCTGTACCAGGGGCGCAAGTCCGGATAGCGGTATTCCAGGCCGTATTGCGTCGCGTGGTCGAACGTGGGGCAAACCGCAGTCCAGCCCTCCGCCGGCTTCAGCGGATGAATATTGGTGATCGTGGGCAGCCCCGGATACGCTTCCAGGAATTGCTTGTCGGAGGAGCCTACGTAGCCGTAGTTCACCTGTGTGGCGCCCAACTGATGCAACCTGCGCTGCCAGGCGCTTGACGTCCTGGCCCCAATCGTAATCCGAGTCGCAGAGCACGCGGTCGGGCGGGAACGGCACCAGTTCGTTGAAGTAGGGAATGTAATCCGGATGGTGCAAAGCGCCGGTCGCGGCTAGCCAGACCACCAGCACGCCGGCCGCCGCGCCCGCCCACTTCGCCCTGCTCGAACGCCGCAGCAGGTCCGCCAGCCCGAACGCGCCAATCATGGCAAACGCCAGATAGACCGGCAGCACGTGACGCACGCCGATATTGACGTTGCCGCTCATCGCCGGCAGCAGCACCCCCAATGCGAACGCTACCGGCAGCCAGTAACTCAGGTTCGCCCGCTGCCTCCAGCAGACCGCAAGGCCGAACGCCAACAGCAGCAGCATCGCAATCGGCGTCTTCACCGCCAGCCCAACCGGGAAGTAGTACCACCAGCCGAAGGTCCGCGGCTCACCCAGCAGGTACGCCGGATGCCCCATCCGGTTGTGAAGCATCGCCACCCGTATGCCGTCGAAATACTCCCACGCAGGCAGCGAGACATTCCACAAGGGGACCTTGCCGAAAGAGAAAAAATACGCCGCCCAAATCGTGAACAGGCAGACTCCGATTGCGATTCCGAAAGTCGCGGCCCGCTCCCTGCCGAGTTGCAACAGCCTGCTCATCCCCGGGCGTTCGCACCGCCAGGTAGAAGAGAAAGGCCAGCGCCGCGCTCACCGGCAGAAATCCCAGCGAGGTGAATTTCGAAAGCAGGGCCAGCGCGGTGCACAGCCCGAAGAGCACGGAATGTTTTACCGTGGGCTCTTCCGCCCACACCAGCATCGCGAGGAACGCGGCCCCCAGGCACGCCGCCAGGCCCATGTCGGTGGTGGCGAGCCCTGCGTGCGCCAGCACGGTCGGAATCAGCGTGAACAATCCCACGGCAATCACGCCCGTCGCCGCACCCGCAAATCGCCGCGTCCAATAGAACACCACCAGGCATCCCAGCAGGAAAAACGGCAGGTTGCCCAGCCGCATCAGGAACACAGTCCGCTCGGGATGGTTCTGGTACGTGATCACCGCCCAACCTTCGGTCTGAAACCGGTCCTTGCCCTGGGTGCGCGTGCCGGAAAGGTAAGGCAGCAGCGCGATCATGGCGCGCGTCAACGGCGGGTGCTGCGTCTCGTAGAGGTAGACGTGCCTGGTCAGGTATTCCAGCCCGCATGCCACGTGCGCCGGCTCGTCTCCGGTCGTTGAAAACACGTTGTACGTGGAGATGATGCGCGCGCTCGCGATCGCGGCAAGGCAGAGCACCAGCAGCAGCGCGTACCTGGCCAGAAACGGCTCGATACGCTGCTCCCACACGCCAGGAGCCTCCGCGACGCGCGGAGAAATCTGCCCTGCAACCGCCTCGGCTACCGGCCGGACGGGCCCTCCTCCCACGTTGAGTTTTTTCCTGGACAGACGTGTCGCTCCGGTAATTTAGCGGGCTGTTATGGCTAAACTTTATTGTATGACAGCACTCACCCGCCGCACCTTCCTGGGCGCGTCCGCCCTCAGCCTGGCGGGCTGTGCCACGCGCCATGCTGCGCTACCTCCCGTGCCCGCGGCGGCACGCCTGGCCCGGGTACAGGTCGCTGCCGACCGGGTGATCCGCACCACCGTCGGCCTGCGCCCTTTCCGTCCTTCCGGGTTTGTGGTCCGCACCCAGCAGTTGGATTCCAAAACCGTGATTCACAACTATGGTCACGGTGGGGCGGGCATCACCCTATCCTGGGGCACCGCGCAACTCGCCGCCGAGGAAGCCCGCTCCCTCAGCAGCCAGCCGTGCGCGGTCATCGGGTGCGGCGTCATTGGTCTCTCCACCGCGCGTGTCCTGCAGGAGCGCGGCTTTTCCCCGACCATCTACGCCCGCGAAATGCCGCCCGCCACTACCTCCAACGTCGCCGGCGGACTCTGGGAGCCAGTCTCGCTCTTCGATCAGCCGCGCGTCACTCCCGCCTTTCGCCGCCAGTATGCCGAGGCCGCCCGCATCGCTTTCCGCCGCTATCAATCGCTCGCCGGCGAGCCCTATGGCGTTCGCTGGCTGCCCCTCTACTCGCTCGGCCGGGAGCACGCCTACGCCGGGCCGCCGTCCGAGAACCCGGGCAGCGATATCGAATCGCTCTACCCCGAGCCGCGCCATCTTTCCCCCGCCGAGCACCCCTTCGCGGTGCCCTACGCCTACCGCCGCTACTCGATGCTGATTGAGCCGTCGATCTACCTGAATGCCTTGATTCACGATTTTCAAAGCGCCGGCGGGAAGATCGTGATTCGCGAATTCCCGTCGCCCTCCGCCCTGATGGCGCTACCCGAAAATCTGATCTTCAATTGCACCGGACTCGGCGCCCGGGCATTATTCGGAGATGAAGAGCTCGTGCCCATTCGCGGACAGCTCGTCGTCCTCCTCCCGCAGCCCGAAGTGAACTACATGACCCTCGGTCCGGACGGCAACTACATGTTTCCCCGGAAGGACGGCATTCTCCTGGGCGGAAGCTTCGACCGCGGCGTCTGGAACACCGAGCCCGACCTGGCGATCACGCAGAGAATCCTCCGCGATAACGGATCGCTCTTCGCATCTATGCGTTCCTAATAAGAGCGCGGACGAACACTTCAGGCGAAACACTAACAAAAGATAACGTTGCCATTCGAACTGTTCACCGCAAGACTTGGACGATATGACGGACACCGCCAACGCCGGCTGGGTGCTGCCTGAGGATCTTCACCACCTCGCGCGCAACGGCGGTCAGCGTGTCGTTCAAGATTTAATCGAGCTCTTCCAGCAGGATGTCGCCCATCGCCTCCACCTCTTGCGCGAAGCCGTACGCAATGGCGATCTCGCGATCGTGGGGTTAGAGGCGCACAGCATCAAGGGAAGCGCGGTTCAGTTGGGCGCCAATAACCTGGTCGCCACCTGCCGGCACATGGAGCTCGATGCCGCCCATCGCGTCACCGAGAATCTGCAAAGACTACTGCTCGAAGCCGAAGCCGAATTTCGCGTGCTTCAGGTATCGATGCATTCCTAAGCACCGATCCCATCCAACACTACCGCTCGATGCCGAGCTCCGCCGCTACCCGCACCAAGGTATCCACCAGCCGTTCCACGTGCTTCTCGGTGTGCGCCGCCGTGCAGGAAATGCGCAGCAAATTCTGCGCCGCCGCCGGCCGCAGCACGGGATTGATGTAGATGCCTTCCTCGAGCAGCGCCTTGCACAGCCGGCAAAGATCGAGCTCCTGCTGAATCACCACCGGCACAATCGCCGTCTCGCCGGGCAGCACGTTGAAGCCGCGCGAACGCAGTTCGTCGCGCAACAGTTGCGCGATGCGCAGCAGGTGAAGCCGTCGCTCCGGCTCCTTCTTCATGATCTGCAGTGCCGCGCCCACCGCCGCCACGCTGGCCGCGGGCAGACTCGCCGAGAATACGAAAGGACGCGCGGTGTGCTTCAAATAATCGATTACAGCCCGTTCGCCCGCGATGAAACCACCGACTGACGCCAGCGACTTGCTGAACGTGCCCATCACGATATCGACATCGTCGAGCACGCCCAGGTGCTCCGCCGCGCCCGCGCCCGGTTTCGCCCAGCACGCCGATGCCGTGCGCTTCGTCCACGTAGGTGCGCGCGCCGTAAGGCTTGGCCAGTTTCAGAATTCCGCGCAGGTCGGCGATATCGCCTTCCATGCTGAACACGCCCTCACTGACGATGAAGATCTTCTCTTCCGGCGGGCAGTTCTCCAGGCACCGCTCGAAGTGATCCATGTCATTGTGGCGAAAGCGAACCGTCCGCGCCGGCGAACGCAGCGCGCCTTCCACCAGGCTGGCATGCAGGTTGTGGTCGCAGACCATCACGTCGCCCTTCTCCGTCAGCGCGCTCAGCGTGGCGTAGTTGGCCTGGAAGCCCGTGCCGAAAATGATTGCCGCTTCTTTATGAACGAATGAGGCAAGTTCCGCTTCCAGTTTGACGTGCAGGTCCAGCGTGCCATTGAGCAGCCGCGAGCCGCTGCAACCGCTGCCATACTTCTTGAGCGCCTGTACTCCCGCTTCCTTCACCTTGGGATGCGTGATCAAGTCCAGATAGTCATTGGACCCGAACATCAGCACTTTACGGCGCCCCATGCGGACTTCGCCAGCCCCACAGCCATCGCGGTCGCCGAAGACCTCGAAGTACATGTAGAGCCCGGCGGACTGCAAATCACTCGGACGAGTGAAATTTCGGCACTTCTCGAAAATATCGTTCGAGCCGCTGCCCTTTCTTTTGCCGGTGATATCGCTAGTCGATACGCGCATGGTCCTCAGTTCCAATCATAAATTCGATATGCCTTGTAACGCTTTGCTCCCATCACTTCTAACGAGCGATTCATGAGCACGTTGTCTTCAAGAATCCACGACATCTCGCAGTCGCCGTAGCCCAACTTCCGCGCATTGCGAACCAAAGTGGCGTAAAAACCCGCCGCCAGGCCCGATGCCCGGTACTCCTCTACGACTCCCAGCGCGAGGACCCGTACATTTCTGATCAAACGTTGATAATACAGGATTTTGAGCAGCCCCGTTGGGAACAGGCTTCCCTTCGCCGGTTTCAGTGCCTGGTTTACGTCCGGTAAAGCCAGCGCGAAACCTACCACGCGGTCTCCCACTTCCCCAATCAGCACCAGCTCGGGCTTGAGAATCATCTTCATCTCTTTGCCCATCAGGAAGAATTCCTCGCGCGTCATCGGGATGAATCCCCAGTTGCGCATCCAGGCCGCTCCGTACACTTCCCAGACCTTCTCCACGTCCCCCTGGAAGTCTTTCATGTTGATCGGACGAACCCGCACGCCGTTGGTCTTGAGAACCTTATCGGCGACGCGGTCGATCTTTTTCATGTCGATCGTGTTGGCGTTGCTCAGATACGCATACATATCCTTGGCCTTCTTCAGGCCGACACGATCCAGCAATTCCGGATAATATCGGGGATTGTACGTCATCATCACCATCGGCGTGGAATCGAAACCGTCGATCAACATACCGCACTCATAGTTGGTGGATGGGCTCACCGGGCCGCGCAAGAATTCCGCCCCCCGCTCGCTCGTCCACTGGCGCGCCTTCGAAAGCAGCGCCCGCGCCACCTCAACATCGTTCACACACTCAAAAAATCCAAAGAACCCCGCCTTCTCTTCGTGGAACTTGTTATGGTTCCGGTCGATGATAGCGGCGATTCTGCCCACTACTTTGCCGTCTCTCCGCGCCAGGAAAAATTCCGCGTCGGCATTGGCATAAAACGGGTGCTTCTCGCGATCCAAAAGCTCTTTCACCGCGATTCGCAGCTGAGGCACCCAACACGGATCGTCGCCGTAGATTGCAAAAGGCAGTTCCACGAACGCGTTCAGTGCCTGCTTGTTGTCTACCGCAACAACCTCAATGCCTGCCAATCATAGCCCCCTTGGCGAAAGCCTTCGGTATAACACGGGCGCCGCCACAATCAGAGTGGCAGCCGTCGCCGCACCCGCCAGCAAGTCAACCGTATAGTGGTATCGAAGATAAACTGTAGCAAAAATGATGCATGGAGTGTAGGCGAAATAGACCCGGAAGTACCTCTTGGATACCATCCCGCTACCCCACCACGCCAGGATGGTGAGTTCCGTATGACCGCTCGGAAAACAATCAAAATGGGCCGATTCCAACCTGTCCAGAGCCTTCTGCATGCCCTGAAACAGCCATAAACCCTGCAGGGGAAAGTGCTGCAAATCTTTCAGGAGAAATCGTGGGCCGCGAGCCGGAACCAGCAGATATCCAAGGTAAGATGTCAAAAACCCTGCCGCGATTAAGAAACCATAATATTGGAAATCCGCGAACTGTTCCCGCCTCCAAAGCACGAAACAGATATAGAGCACCGCCGGTATGAAGAGCGTGTAAACCACCTGCAGAAACTCGGTCAAAACCGGCGTGTGGATACGCTCCAGCCAAACCGTCGGGTACGCGCCCCAGATGCGGTAGTCCAGGCTCGAAAGCCATCGGTCCGCGTCGCTGTGCCGAACGCCTGGGATGAAGAGCGCCATTTCCTTGTAACAGGAAGCTACGTACGGCAGCGGGTACCAGTTCCGGAAGATCCAACTGCTCGCATTCGGCCGTTTGACTTCGTAGATAATCGATGCGCCGCCAAGCAGGTTGGCCGCCAGCAGCCATCCCGCATACTCGATGTGGCTTCCCCATCCGAGCAGGATCACTACCGAAAACGCGAAGTAGGCGAGAATAATCTTGTCCACCGCCCAGAAGCGTGAGTCCAGCCTTAGTACGCCAGCCATCCCGCCTCCTTGTACCAGGCGAGACTTTCGCCCAACCCCGCTTCGAGCGACGTCGGCGCGATGAATCCGAGCTCGTCCGCCGCGCGGCGCGTCTCGCACGTCCACGCCATGCAGCGCGCCTCCGAAATCTTCTCGCGCGAAATGATCCCCGGCGTTCCCGTGACGCGTGCCCACACCTCTCCGCACGCTCCCACCGCGTTTGCCACCGCGAACGGAACCTTGACCACCCGCGGAGTCCGCGCCATGATCGCCGCCGCCGCATTCCCCAATTGGGTCCAGGAAACCGGCCGCGCATGCGCCAGGAAATACGACCTGCCTCCAGCCCGCGGCGCGCGCGCCGCCGCCAGAAGTCCCTCCACCAGGTCCTTTACGTAAATCGCGCTAAACCAGCGCTCTCCGCCCGAAATCTCCAATACCAGCCCCTTGGAGATCGACTTCAGCAATTGGAAGACATCTGTATCGCGCGGCCCGTATACTACCGGCGGGCGAACGATTACCGCCTCCGGGGCTCCCGCGCGTACCACCCGCTCCGCTTCGAGCTTGGACTTTCCGTAGTGCGTCAACGGGTGCGGTTCCGCATCCTCGCCCACCGGTACCCCTGCCTCCGCCGGTCCGATGGCCGCCAGGGAACTCACGTGCACCAGGCGGATTGAGCGCCCCGCGATCCCACGCACAAGGTTCTCCGTAGCGCGCACATTGCCCGTGTAGAAATCGTGCGTGTGCAGCGCCTTCGTAACGCCCGCAAGATGAATCACGGTCTCCACACCCTCTAGCGCGGCCGCAATGCCGTCTCCCGTCCCCAGGTCGCCATAGACCCCCTCGACGCCCGCGGGCAAGGTCCTCGGCGTTTTCTGCCGGCGCACCAGGGCGCGCACAGCCGTACCGCTGCCGGCCAGCCGTTCGAGCAGATGTGTACCGATGAAGCCGGTACCGCCAGTAACCAGAATCATTACTGCTGGACGCTGCGGAAGGCGACTTCCCCGAAATAACTCTCGGCGGAAGTGCCCGTATGTTGGGAATTGATTTGGAGGCGCAAGCCCTTCACGCGCGGCGCCGGCTTGCCGTAGGCGCGCTCATAGTCGCTCGCTATATTGCGGCTCTCGGCGATCCATTTGTTGGCTTCACCCGGTCCGGATTGACAGACCACAGCGTAAATTCGCACCAGCGGGATATTGCTCGCGCTCTGGATCGTTCCTTTTGGTGCGCTGCTGTCCCAGATGTAAGTCAGAATCCGTTTATCGTCGAACGCCACCAGCACCTGCGCGGCTTGATCGTCCGTGGAAGCGCGCCGGAAATCGCCGCCCGCGGGCAGCTGCGCCACCTTCCAGCGCCACGTAAGAAAGGGCATTTCCGAGGGATCGATGTCTACCCGGTGTTCGAGCGCGAACGAACTTCTCTGGCTCTTCAGGTGAAGGCAGCTATCGCCTTCGCTGCAGACCGAGATGTCGGGTTTTCCGTGATTGATTTTGATCTGCCAATCCGAGGGAAGTCGGCCCGTGCCCCAATTCGCAGTGTTCAAAACAATGAATGCCAACTGGGAAGTTCGGGCCTGGAATAGGAAGATAAGAAAACCAAACAAGAGAAGATACTTTTTCAAATGACCTCTCACAGGCCCGCGCGGCCGTGCTTCTTATTACTATCGCATGAACAACGCGGAGTTCGCCATATCGGAGGCCTCAAAAACGGCGAAAAACGGACGTTTGGCAGACGGACACTGCGCCGCGCCTGCCTCGCCGCAGAGCCTGTAATTTACTGCTTATCTCGGGTCTTCTCCTCGACCTTGCCCGCCGCTTTGTTGGTTTCCTTTTTCACCTTGTGACCCGCCTTCTTGGCAGTCTTCTTGGTGGCTTTCCCCGTGTTCTTGGCCGCGGCTCCCGTGTCTTTACCCGCGTCCTTGATGTCCTTGCCGGCCTGCTTCATATCCTGCCCGGCAGTCTGCGCGAACGTCAAAGGCGCGGCAACCAGGAAGAGCGCCAGGCCAAATCTTGCAATGTTGAGCTTCATAACTTCATAACTAGCACCCAAGGGGCCAGATTAACGAGTCTCAATGCGCGCTGCGGGCCCCGATCGCCTGTACCGTCAATTGGGCCTGCTGCACCACCTTCTCCGGCATCCCCGGCGCAGGATGCGTGAAACGCTCCACATCCTCCAGGTCCGCCGCAGTCCCCACGATGTACAGCGCGCGCAATGCCTCGTACACGTGATTCTGGTCCGCCCCCACATCCGCCACGGCGTCCCCGGCATTCACCACCGCGCCTTCCTTGGTATCCAACTCACGGACTTCCCCAGGCACCGGAGAGCGCACCTCCGTCTGTTCCAGGTGCGCCAGCATCGTCCCGGGATTCACGTAGTCGCCCGGCTTGAGACGGTAACGAATCTTGCCGGCGCGCGGCGACTTTACCGTGTAAGGCCGGAGCATCGCCCTCAGCTCACCCCTCGCCGCCGGATCGCCAAAACTCGCCAGCGCCAGCGCGGCATTGCGGCGCACCATCGGCTCCGCATCGCCCAGCATCTTGAGCAGCGCCTCGTGAAAGGCCTGCGAGTTGCGATCCTGCCCCATGATCCACGCCGCGGTCTGGCGAATCTCCAGGCTCGGGCTCCCCGCCTGCCGCACGACGTTGGCATACCAGCGGCTTCCGTTCTTCCCGTGCGAGAGCCGCTCCCCCAACTGCACCAGCGCATGCTGAATGTGCCGCGGCTTCTCCTGGTCCACGAAGTAGTGGTCCATCTCCGCATCCGTCAATGGCCGGCCGAACCAAGTGTTATACCAGAAGAGAAAGGGAAACAGAACCAGCGCGAGCGCAAACAGGCCGATCAGGAAGTAAGCCCGGCGACCCGGCCGGCGAGAGGATGCCTGTGACATGCGAGATCATCATACACCCTCGGCTCACCCTCAGGCCCCTCAACAACGCGGCGAGGGGTACCAACGTAGACGGCTGTTCCGTCCGCAGTTCCGTCACTTCATGCATTCCATCGGTAGTGCAGCGCCACGCCTTGCGTCGCGACGGATCCAGAATCCAGAACGTGACCGACGCCAAACTTCAGATAGTCGTCCGACCCGCTCCTGCATCTCCGATAACCGGTCGTCCTTGGACAGAATCTCGATGCAGATCAAGGGCGGAGTCCGGAAGATCTGCTCTGGCTGTCCCGCGTCGGCGATCACGCAAACGTCCGGCACGCGAAACCGGGTTGCCGCTACCTGCACGCGCTGCTCCGGCACCACGTCGATTCCCCACTCTTTCCGGCGATTGAAGTGACAGTAAAGTACGGCGCCCTGCAGGCGCGCGTGATCGTAATCTCCTAAGTGACGCTCCGGAAACGTCCCGTCGACGTAGTCGCAATCCGGACGGTAACTCGTGCTTAGGTATTCGTGGATGGTGACTAGTGGGCCGGTAGCCATGTCTCGCGACGGCGGATGCCGCTTCCCATTCACAGTGTACTGCACTCCTGCGGATCGCTATTCGTCTCCCCTAAAATGAAAAAGCCGCCGGCACGCCCATCAGGCGCACCGGCGGCTCGTACAGCGGCACACTTACTCTGCGAGTGATTCTTCGCCCGTATCTTCGGGAAGTCCGCCGGCATACTGCAGCCGCGTCTCCTCGTCGTAACCAGGGATGATTTCGAGCGGCTCTGCCACCGGCTCTTCCACCACATCCTCGCCCGCGATCTTCACCTGGCGGTAATACTCCATGCCGGTGCCGGCAGGAACCAGGCGGCCCATGATCACGTTTTCCTTCAGACCGCGCAGGTAGTCCACCTTGCCGTTAATCGCGGCTTCGGTGAGTACACGCGTAGTCTCCTGGAAGCTGGCCGCGGAGATGAACGAATCCGTGGAGAGCGAGGCCTTCGTGATACCCAACAGCTTCGCCTTGCCCTGCGCCGGATGTCCACCCGCTTCCATCACCTTCTGATTCTCCGCGCGGAACTTGAACTTGTCGACGATCTCGTTCGGGAGGAACTCCGTATCGCCGATGTCGTCCACTTCCACCCAGCGCATCATCTGGCGCGAAATGGTCTCCAGGTGCTTGTCGTTGATATTCACGCCCTGCAGACGGTAAACTTCCTGAATCTCGTTCACCAGGTACTTCTGCAGTTCCTTCTCGCCGAGCACCGCCAGAATATCGTGCGGGTCGCGCGGACCGTCCATCAAAGGTTCGCCGGCCTTGATCTTCTCGCCTTCCTGAACCTTGATATGCACGCCGCGCGGCAGGGAGTATTCGCGCTTCTCGCCGTCTTCGCCTTCGACGAAGATCTTGCGCTGTCCCTTGCTGACTTCGCCGTACCGCACCGTGCCGTTGATCTCCGCCATGATGGCCGTCTCACGCGGCTTGCGCGCTTCGAACAGCTCCACCACACGCGGCAGACCGCCGGTGATGTCCTTGGTCTTCGTGGTTTCGCGCGGGATCTTCGCCAGCACATCGCCGGCGTGTACTTCCTCCCCGTCGCGAATCATCAAGTGAGCGTGCGTCGGCATCAGGTACTTCTTGGCTTCCGACCCGCGCCCCGTCGCGCCTTCCGGCCGAACCTGAATCATCGGCTGCCGCTTCTCGTCGGGCGAATCGATCACCACCAGCTGCGACATACCCGTGACTTCGTCCAGCCGCTCCTGCATCGTCAGGCCGTCGATCAAGTCCTTGAAGTGCACCACGCCGCTGACTTCGGTGAGAATCGAGAACGTGTACGGATCCCACTCCAGCAGCACCTGGTTGCTCTTCACCGGTGCGCCGTCTTCCACCAGCACGCGCGCGCCGTAGTTCGCCGGATAGCGTTCCTTTTCGCGGCCCTTGTCGTCGACCACCGCCATGATGCCGTTGCGGTTCATCGCGATCAGTTCGCCCTGCTTCGAACGCACGGTCTGAATCCCGATGTACCGGGCGAAACCGTCGCTCTTGGCGTCCTGCTTGGATTGCTCGTTGATTCGCGTCGCCGTACCACCGATGTGGAAGGTACGCATCGTCAACTGCGTTCCCGGTTCGCCGATGGATTGCGCCGCGATTACGCCGACCGCTTCGCCGCGCTCCACCAACCGCCCCGTCGCCAGGTTGCGGCCGTAGCACGCCACGCAAACGCCGCGCTTCGATTCGCAGGTCAGCACCGAGCGAATCTTGACGCGCTCGATACCGGCCGCCTGAATCGCCGCCGCCAGCTCTTCCGTGATCTCCTGGTTGATGCCCACGATCACGCTGCCTTCGTAATCCTTCTGGTCTTCGAGCGCCACGCGGCCCACAATGCGGTCGCGCAAAGCTTCGATGATTTCGCCGGATTCGATGATCGGCTCCACGTAAATGCCTTCCGTGGTGCCGCAATCGTTTTCGCTGATGATCACGTCCTGCGCCACGTCCACCAGGCGGCGCGTCAGGTACCCTGAATCCGCCGTCTTCAACGCCGTGTCGGCCAGACCCTTACGGGCGCCGTGCGTCGAGATGAAGTATTGCAGCACGTTCAAGCCTTCGCGGAAGTTGGCCGTGATCGGGGTTTCGATAATTTCGCCCGACGGCTTGGCCATCAAACCGCGCATACCGGAAAGCTGGCGGATCTGCTGTTTCGATCCGCGCGCGCCGGAATCGGCCATGATGTAAATCGGGTTGAGGTAGCGGCCCGTACGGTCGTCCTCTTCCATCGCCGTGAACATCTCATCGGAGACGCGCTCGGTAACCTTGCTCCAGATTTCGATGATCTTGTTGTACCGTTCGCCGTGCGTGATCGCGCCGTCCTGATACTGGTTTTCCACCAGCACCACTTCCTTCTCGGCGTCGCGCACCAGGCCGGCCTTCTCGCTCGGTACGACCATGTCGTCGATGCCGATCGAAATGCCCGCCCGCGTCGCGTACAGGAAGCCCAGCGACTTGATTTCGTCCAGCATGTGCACAGTCACGTGCAACCCGAACTTCAGGTAGCAGTACTGCACCAGCTGCGCCAGGCCCTTCTTCTTCAGCAGGCCGTTGATGTACGGCATGTCCTGCGGCAGGTTGTCGTTCAAAATCACGCGGCCGACCGTCGTGTCCATGTACTGCTTGATGAACTCGATCGGCTCGGTGTGGATGATGTTCTGCGTATCGAACGCGTGCACCAGGTCGATCACCTTGCCCGTGTAGCGCAATTTGATCGGCGTCAGCGTCTCGACTTCGCCCATTTCGAGCGCGATCAAAACGTCGTCCGTGGAAGCGAACGTACGGCCCTCGCCCTTCGCGCCGGGACGCGACTTGGTGAGGTAGTAGCAGCCCAACACCATATCCTGCGTCGGAATCGTGATCGGGCCGCCATGCGCCGGCGAAAGGATGTTGTTCGCCGAAAGCATCAGCGTCGAAGCTTCGATCTGCGCTTCGGGAGACAGCGGAATGTGCACCGCCATCTGGTCGCCGTCGAAATCCGCGTTGAACGCGGTGCAAACCAGCGGGTGAATCTTGATCGCCTTGCCTTCCACCAGCACCGGTTCGAATGCCTGAATACCCAGGCGGTGCAGCGTGGGAGCGCGGTTGAGCATGATCGGATGGTCCTTGATCACCTCTTCCAAAATGTCCCAAACCACGGGATCCTGCTGCTCCACCAGTTCCTTGGCCTGCTTGATGGTCGTGCAATGGCCGCGCTGCTCGAGGCGATGATAAATAAACGGCTTGAACAGTTCGAGCGCCATCTTCTTGGGAAGACCGCACTGATGCAGCTTGAGGTCCGGACCCACCACGATGACCGAGCGGCCCGAGTAATCCACGCGCTTGCCGAGCAGGTTCTGGCGGAAACGGCCCTGCTTGCCCTTCAACGTGTCGGAGAGCGATTTCAACGGGCGGTTGTTGGCGCCGCGCAGCACACGGCCGCGGCGGCCGTTATCGAACAGCGCATCGACGGCTTCCTGCAGCATGCGCTTTTCGTTGCGCACAATCACGTCCGGCGCGTGCAGCTCGATCAGCTTCTTCAACCGGTTGTTGCGGTTGATCACGCGGCGGTACAGATCGTTCAAATCGGAGGTGGCGAAACGGCCGCCATCCAGTGGCACCAGCGGGCGCAGCTCCGGCGGAATTACCGGGATGACATCCAGAATCATCCACTCCGGCTTGTTGCCGCTCTTGCGGAAGCTTTCCACCACGCGCAGGCGCTTGGCGTGCTTCAGCTTCTTCTGCTGGCTCTGCTCCGTCTTCATCTTCTCGCGGATCTCTTCGCTGAGAGATTCCACATCGATCTTCTTGAGCAGTTCCTTAATGCCCTCGGCGCCCATCATCGCGATGAACTTGCCGGGGAACTCCTGGTCCAGCTGCCGCTTGCGCTCGTCGGTGATCACTTCGCCCGAGCTCAAGCCGGTGCCGTCGCCCGGTTCCACAATCACGTACGCTTCGAAATAGAGCACCCGCTCCAGTTCGCGCAGCGTGATGTCCAACAGGTGGCCGATGCGGCTGGGCAGACCCTTGAAGAACCACACATGCGAGCACGGGCTGGCCAGTTCGATGTGGCCCAGACGTTCGCGGCGGACGCGCGCCAGCGTGACTTCCACGCCGCACTTGTCGCAAATGACGCCGCGGTGCTTCATGCGCTTGTACTTGCCGCACAAGCACTCCCAATCCTGGGTGGGGCCGAAAATACGCGCGCAGAAGAGTCCATCGCGCTCCGGCTTAAAGGTCCGGTAGTTGATGGTCTCCGGCTTGGTGACTTCCCCATGAGACCAGCTCCGGATTTTTTCCGGAGAGGCCAGAGAAATGCGGATCGAATCAAAATCCGCGATCAAATTTGCACGGTCATACGGAGAGGATCTCAAAATTGCCTCCAGTTTCCTTAAAGCAAAAAACCAAGAACATCGTTAGCTGCCGGTAGCGCCGCGCCGCGCGGGTGACTTACGCACTGTCTCACCCGCGGGCGCCCGCGCTCAGCGGCGGCCGTTATTAATCCGCCGCCAGCGCCGTATCCGGCACTTCACGCGGCTTCTTCATCAACTCGACATCCAGACACAGAGACTGCAACTCGCGAATCAGCACGTTGAAAGATTCCGGCACGCCGGGTTCGATCGCCGCCTCGCCCTTCACGATGGCCTCGTAAATCTTCGCGCGGCCATACACATCGTCGGATTTCGCCGTCAACAGTTCCTGCAGAATGTACGCTGCGCCGTATGCTTCCAGCGCCCACACTTCCATTTCGCCGAAACGCTGTCCGCCGAACTGCGCCTTGCCGCCCAACGGCTGCTGCGTGATCAACGAATACGGCCCGATCGACCGTGCGTGAATCTTATCGTCGACCAGGTGGGAGAGCTTCAACATATAGATGTAGCCCACCGTCACCGGCTGTTCGAACTGGGTACCGGTCATGCCGTCGAAGAGAGCGGTCTTACCGGAGGTCGGCAGTCCCGCTTCCGTCAGCGCCTTCTTGATCTCACGCTCCGTCGCTCCGTCGAATACCGGAGTCGCATACTGCAATCCGAGCGCTTGCGCCGCCCACCCCAGGTGGGTCTCCAGAATCTGACCGACGTTCATACGGCTGGGAACGCCCAGCGGATTGAGCACGATCTCTACCGGCTTTCCATCCGGGAGGTAAGGCATGTCCTCCTCGGGCAGAATGCGCGCGATCACACCCTTGTTTCCGTGGCGGCCGGCCATCTTATCGCCGACGCTCAGCTTGCGCTTCATCGCGATGTATACCTTCACCAGCTTGATTACGCCGGGAGGCAGTTCATCGCCCTTACGCAGCTTGGCCACCTTTTCGTCGGTGATCTTCTCCAGCACCGCGATCTGGCGCGACGTCATCTCTTCGATTTCGTCGATCTGTTCGTTGAGGCGCGGGTCCTTGTTGGCCAGGCGCATACGTTTCAGATCGCGCGACTTCATCTTCTCGATGAGTTCCCGCGTCAGCTCCGTGTCCTTGCTCAACAGGCGCTTGTTGGTCTTCTCGTCGTGCAGGTCGGCCAATAGCTTCTTGCCGTCCAGCAGAGTCCCCAGGCGCTTGGCGCGCTCGTCCGTCAGGATTCGGATTTCGTCCTGCAGGTTGCGCTGCAAACGCTGAATCTGCGATTCCTCGATCAGCTTCGACCGCTCGTCCTTCTCCTGGCCCTTCCGGGAGAAGATCTTGCAATCCACGATCGTGCCCTCAATGCCCGGCGGGCAGTAGAGCGAGGCGTCCTTCACGTCTCCGGCCTTTTCGCCGAAGATCGCGCGCAGCAGCTTCTCTTCCGGAGTGAGCTGGGTTTCGCCCTTCGGCGTGACTTTGCCCACCAGAATGTCGCCCGGCTTCACCGTGGCGCCGATCCGGATGATTCCGCTCTCGTCCAGGTTGCGCAGGAAACTGTCCGCGATATTCGGAATGTCGCGAGTGATTTCCTCCGGTCCCAGCTTGGTATCGCGCGCTTCGATCTCGAACTCTTCAATGTGGATCGAGGTGTAGTAGTCTTCCTTAACCAGCTTCTCGCTGACCAGGATCGCGTCTTCGAAGTTGTAGCCGCGCCAGGGCATGAACGCCACCAGCACGTTGCGTCCCAGGGCCAGTTCGCCCAGATCCGTGCAGGGTCCGTCGGCCAGCGTCGCACCCTTCGCAACCCGCTGTCCTACTTTCACGATCGGCTTCTGGTTGATGCAGGTGTTCTGATTGGACCGCTTGAACTTGGTGAGCTGATAGATGTCCGCGCCCACTTCGCGGGAAAGCTGGCCTTCGTGCGCCGCCCCTTCCACGCGAACGATGATGCGCTCGCTATCCACCGAATCCACCACGCCCGCGCGCTTGTTCAGCACCACCGCGCCCGAATCGCGCGCCGTCACATACTCCATGCCCGTGCCCACATAAGGAGCATCGGCGCGGAGCAGCGGCACCGCCTGGCGTTGCATGTTCGAACCCATCAACGCGCGGTTCGCGTCGTCGTTCTCAAGGAACGGAATCAGGCTCGCCGCCACCGACACCAGCTGTTTCGGGCTGACGTCGATGTACTCGATCTCTTCCTTCGGCTTGAGCACGAAGTTGCCGGCCTGCCGGGCATTGGAAAGGTCGGGAACAATGCGGCCCTTCTCGTCCAGTTCCACGTTCGCCTGGGCGATCGTCCACTTGTCCTCTTCCCACGCCGAGAGGTATTCGCAATGCGCTTCGAATTCGGCCGCCTGCTTCTTGGCGCCGACCTTCCGGTTCGCATCGTCCATATCGCCGCGGCGCACCACGTCACCGACTTTGTAATCGGTGTCGCCCGGGTTCAGAACCTTCACTTCGTCGATCACCACGCCCTTGATTACCTTCCGGTAAGGGCTCTCGATGAAGCCGTACTCGTTGATCCGCGCAAAGCACGATAGCGACGAAATCAGTCCGATGTTCGGACCTTCCGGCGTTTCAATCGGGCAGATGCGGCCATAGTGCGTCGGATGCACGTCGCGAACTTCGAAGCCCGCGCGTTCGCGGCTCAAACCGCCTGGTCCAAGCGCCGACAGACGCCGCTTGTGCGTGATCTCGCTCAGCGGATTCGTCTGATCCATGAACTGCGATAGCTGGCTCGATCCGAAGAATTCGCGGATCGCCGCCATTACCGGCTTGGCATTCACCAGGTCGTGCGGCATCGCCGTCGACATTTCCTGGTACACGCTCATCTTTTCCTTGATGGCGCGTTCCATGCGAACCAGGCCGATGCGGAACTGGTTTTCCAGCAGCTCGCCTACCGCGCGTACGCGGCGGTTGCCCAGGTGATCGATATCGTCTACCGCGCCAATGCCCTTGCGCAGTTTGAGCAGGTAGCGGATCGTGCTCTTGAAATCGTCCGAATCGAGCGTGCGCTTATCCAGCGCCGTCGCATCGCTGCGGTCGTAGAGCTTGATGTTGAACTTCATGCGGCCCACGCGCGAGAAATCGTACTTGCGCGGGTCGAAGAACATGCCCTGGAAGAGCTGGGTCGCCGTGTCCAGGGTCGGCGGATCGCCGGGACGCAGCTTGCGGTAAATTTCGATCAGCGCTTCGTTCTGCGTCTTGACCGCGTCCTTGCGGATCGTCGCCGCAATCACGGTCCCCACATCGTCGCGCTCGGGGAAGAAGATTTCGAATTCCGTGATCCCCGCTTCGATCAGCTTGCTCAGTACCGTCGCCGTCAGCTCGCTGTTGGCGTCGATCATGACTTCGCCGGTCGTCATATCGACCACGTCCGCCACTACATGGGCGCCTTCCAGATCGTTGGAAGCAACTTCCACCTTCTCGATCTTCGCCTTCTGCAGTTCCTTGAACAACGACGCCGTGATCTTCTTGCCCTGCGCCACTACGGTATCGCCGCTCTTGGTCGTGATGGCGTGCGAAAGTTTGAGCCCGGTCAGGCCCTCGTCCACGTTCCAGAAGATCTTCTTGTCTTTGATCTCCATCTTCGAAACGCGGTAGAAGGCGCGCAGAATCTGCTCGTCCGTCTTCAGGCCGAGCGCGCGCAGGAAAACCGAACCGTAGAACTTGCGCTTGCGGTCGATGCGGACGTAAAGGATGTTCTTGTTGTCGTACTCGAACTCCACCCAGCTTCCGCGGTACGGAATGATCTTGCCCAGGAAGTAGCCCTGCGCCGGCACGCGTTCGAAGAACACGCCCGGCGAACGGTGCAACTGGCTGACAATTACGCGTTCCGTGCCGTTGATGATGAAGGTGCCGTTGTCCGTCATCAGCGGAATTTCGCCGAAGAAGACTTCCTGCTCCTTAATGTCCCGTACGCTCTTCTTCTGCGTCTCCGGGTCCTTCGAGTAGACCGTGAGCCGGATTGTCACCTTGAGCGGTGCGGCGTACGTCATGCCGCGCTCCTGGCACTCCTGCATGTCGTACTTCAACTGCAGGCCCACCGGGTCGCCGCACTTGTTACAGAACGTCACCACGTTCTTGTTGAACGTTCCGCAATGGTGGCACAAAATGTCGCCGGCGTGGAACGGATCCGTGCGGATCGTCGCGCCGCAATTGCGGCAGGTCGAACGCAAGTGATGCAGACCTTTCAGGTTGCCGCACTTGCACTCCCAATTGCCGATCGAGTAATCGACAAACTCCAGATCGCTCACACCACGGAAATCGGAAATCGGGAAAACAGAATTGAAGACGGTCTGCAGCCCGATGTCCTCTCGCTCGTTGGGCAAGAGATCCATCTGCAGAAACCGTTCGTATGATTTCTTCTGAACCTCAATCAGGTTCGGAATCGGAATCGAAGTCTTAATTTTCGAGAAATCAACTCGCTCGGGGGCAGCGCCGTTATTTTGAAGATCCATTCGTATACTCCTGACGGGCGAACAGCCAATGCCAGCAAAGTGCTCTTAACAGCACAAAACCAATGGCGCTCCTGGAGGCGAAGCCTCCCGGAGCGCCGGATGTAGATACAGGGGCAGGTTAGGAACTGGTTCCGAAGATGATGAATGCGCGATGGAGATGGGGTCTGCGGTCGCGGTATAGACGCACGAATCCTGTGGAGTTACTAGCGTAGAGACACGCAGAGATCCCCTCTCTGCAGTCTTGCTTTCACTGCAATTGAAGTTCCAGGATTTGGGAATCACAGTCACCAATTGGGTTCGAGTCCGCTGAATCGACAGCCCAACTACTTACTCTAGCAAGACTTGTGTCCTGCGTCAAACCGCCAAAACACTACGGCCTCCCACACCGGGAGGCCGGATGGCCGGACTATGCTCTGTTTTCAGGCGCCCGGCCCCGCATAGTTACTGACTGTTACTTCACTTCGACGGTCGCGCCCGCGTCAGTGAATTTCTTGGCGATGGTGGCAGCTTCTTCCTTGCTGACGCCTTCTTTGATCGGCTTCGGTGCGCCGTCTACCAGATCCTTGGCTTCTTTCAAGCCCAGGCTGGTCACTTCGCGCACGGCCTTGATCACGTTGATCTTGTTGGCGCCGGCGCCAGTCAAAACCACGGTGAATTCGGTCTTCTCTTCCGCGGCCGGAGCCGCCGCCGCACCACCGCCGCCGGCAACCATCACCGGGGCCGCGGCCGCAGCCGACACGCCCAGCTTCTCTTCAAGCATTTTCACGAGCTGAGAGGCCTCGAGCAGCGTCAAGCCCTGAATCTGATCCGCAATTGCGTTTAAATCCGCCATTTCAAACTCCTATTTATTCGAAAAATCGTTGGTTGCCGGCCGGCGATCTCCCTGCGAAGACCCGCCCGGCGAGGTACTACTCCGCGAACTTGTTTTCCTTCACGCCCTGATCCACCACCACAGCCAGATTGCGGCCGACGGCGTTCATCACCGTCACCAGCTGTTGCGCCGGCGCGTTGATAACGTAGAGCAGTTTGGCAAAAATCTCTTCCTTCGAGGGCATCGTCGCCAAGTCATTGATCTGCTTGACATCAATCGCCCGGCCTTCGACAATCCCCGCCTTAAATGTAAATGTCGGGTTAGCTTTCGCGTACGCCGTCAGCGCCTTCGCCAGCGCCACCGGATCGTCCGTCGTGTAGGCCAGCGACGTCATCCCCCGCAGATCTTTCAACACCTGCTCGGAGGGCGTGCCTTCGCTCGCCAGGCTTGCCAGGTTGTTCTTCACCACGCGGTATTTGCCACCCGCGCTGCGAACCACCTTGCGCAATTCGAAATCCTGTCCGACCCGCAACTTCTCGTAGCCGGTCACGAACAGGTTCTTCAAGTCGCCCAGATCCTGACGCAGCGACTCGAGGTCCTTAATCTTGTCTTCCTTCTTTTTCATGGGAATACCTGTCTAAAGTTCCAACTGCCGCTTAAACTGCTGCCGCCTTCACACTGAACGGCGCGGTATCAATGGCCACTCCCGGACTCATTGTGGAGCACACTGTGGCACTCCTCACATATTTGCCCTTGGCAACCGCCGGCTTTGCCTTGATCACTGCTGCGATCAGGCTGGAGGCATTTTCCACCAGCTTCTCGGCCGAGAAACTGATCTTGCCCACCGGGGCGTGGATGATTCCCGTCTTATCGACGCGGAATTCCACCTTACCTGCCTTGATTTCGGCGATCGCCTTAGCGACATCGACCGTCACCGTGCCGGTCTTCGGGTTCGGCATCAGGCCGCGGGGACCCAACACCTTTCCGAGCTTACCGACGGAGCGCATCATATCCGGGGTGGCGATCACGGCGTCATAATCCGTCCAGCCTTCGGACTGGATCTTGTTCACCATGTCTTCGCCGCCGACGAAATCGGCGCCGGCTTCGGTCGCTTCCCGCTGCTTATCGCCGCTGGCGATCACGAGCACTTTCTTCGACTTGCCAAGACCATTCGGCATGAGGACAGTGCCGCGGACCATCTGGTCGGCGTGCTTGGGATCGACTCCGAGACGCATGTGTACTTCCACCGTCTCGTCGAATTTGGCAAATTTGATTTTCTTGAGAAGCGGAATGGCCTCTTCCAACATGTATTCCTTGGATTCGACCTGCTTCTGCGCGGCTTGGTATTGCTTTCCTGGTTTACGTGCCATGTTTCCTCATTGGTGCAAGCGGTCCGTTCCATACAGGCATACGTACCTCCCACTGAGCGTTATCAAAGGGACAGCCGTTAGTGTATCAGAAAATGCGCGGCAATGTCCACCGCGCTTGATTTCCCACTCCCCGCCCGTCGCCGGGTTATCGCTGGAACCCGTCTAAAATGTCGCAGACGGGTATCCATGAAAGGTATGTTCCCCAAAACAGGCCGGCCCAATAATTTCTGTGCGCCAGCCCGACGGCGCTGAAATAAACGAAGAGGCAGACGATCAATGTCCGCGCGATTCGTCTGGTGTATAGCCTCATCGGCTGGATTCTCCCCTCAATCGAAAACCGTCGCCGCCCCCGGATCGCGCTGCGATTCGAAAACGAATCGGATCTGCTCCGGCAAAATCCGCGCCAGCGATAACCCCGGAATCTCGTCCTCCGCAAAAAAACCTACCTCGCTGGTCTCCAC
Source organism: uncultured Solibacteraceae bacterium (assembly GCA_963811575.1). Taxonomy (GTDB): domain Bacteria; phylum Acidobacteriota; class Terriglobia; order Bryobacterales; family Bryobacteraceae; genus Solibacter. The sequence continues at coordinate 162,799 of CAWERY010000003.1, forward strand.
ACTCGGCGTCGCCACTCCGCCCAACAGCTCGCACCGGAATACGAGTTTGAAACTGTGGAAGGGTATCGGCGGATGCGGATGTTTATCGCGATCCCAAAACGCCAGCAGCTTCACCGCCCTCACCACGAAGCCGGATTCCTCCAGCACCTCCCGCTCTACCGATTCCGCCGCGCTCTGCCCCACGTCCGCCCATCCCCCGGGCAGCGTCCAGCCCCCGTCTTCCACCTCGCGAACCAGCAACAGCCGGCCGTCCTGGAATACCGCTGCGCGCACGTCCACCTTCGGCGTGGCGTAGCCAGCCTCCGCCGCGAACAGGCGTGAAGCGAGCGCGATCTTCTCGGGTTCCGGCCCCGCGATCATGGAAGCGGCAATCGCGGCCAATTCGCCGTACCGCTCGGTATCGTACGGCCCTTGCGAGTAGGTCAACCCGGTCTGCGCAATCGCCTGTATGCGCTGCGCCAGGGAAATCCAGCCAGTGGGTATCTGCATCTCTGCGCTCAATTTCAGAGTACCGAACGCGAACCCCGCGAAGGGCGCCGCAAACCGCCAAAATCCTACTGCACTGCCAGGATCGCGCCGTCTGGCGTGGTGAACAAGCCGTAGATGCAAGTCAGCGGATTGTCGCCGGGCGGTGTGTCGAATGGTATGGCCAGGTTGATCTGGTACAGCCCGGGACTGACGAGCGCGATCGACGCCGCAGCCGGCCGCGCCCCAAGCGTGCACGTGAGCTTTTCGGGCAGCGTCCCGGACTGGGCCGCCGACCCCGCCGTGACCGGGCCCACCGGCAAGCCGAACCCGACCGCCCATATCATTGCTGTCTCCCCGCGCTGCGCAGGCGTGCTTGCGCCGGGGAAGAGGCTGGGCGGCCCGATCAATGTGTAATCCGGATGGCTCGCCGCGGCGTAACGGGTCACGCCGAACCGCAGGAGCGCTGGCGAGGCGCGGACCACGGCAACCGGGAATTCCGGCGCACGGCCCAAAGCACTGTTGAGCACGAGCGTGTTTATTCCATCGGGAAGATCCGGGGGCAGCAGCACGTTGACCTGGTCCGTCAAGCAGACAGCGCTGGTAGCGGCGCTGCAATAGAAGTAAACGTACGCGGGCTTGCCGTTGACCGTGACGCGGATTCCGCCGAGCTCCGTAGGCATACGGCCGGAAGCAAACTCCGGCGCCGTATTCCAGATGACGCCGGAGGCGGGCGTGCTCGCGGGCACGAGGTTGATGCCGTGGATCTCCACCCAGCTGTTCGGCGCGACGCTAGTCACATTCGGCGAGGCACCGACGGTAATTACGGATGTGATCAGGCCCGTGGAAAGTGGCGATGGAATTGATTCGATGGCCTCGGCCGGCGGCGAGCCGCCACCAGAGACGGTAGCGGTATAAGAGCTCATTTGGCCGGCAGCGAAGCCGGTTTGGATGCGGGCCGTGATCGGCGGAAAGGCAACTCCGCCGCCGAGTACATCCGGGCGCGTACAACCCGCGGAGCTACAGGTCCACCCCGGGCCGGCCAGTGAAGCAGGCGAAGTCGAGAAGTTGCTGACCACGCTGACCGTTCCGCTGGTCGCCGCCGCGCCCCGTGCGTTCGAAACGCCGATTGTCACCGTGCCGTCCTGACCCGGCACGAGAGCGCCGGTGTACGTCAGCGACAGCCGGAGCGCCGGTCCGGGCCGGCCTAACTGAAGGCCGATGGTCGAAGTACTGGCGGCCGCCAGATCGACCGCGCCGTCGCGATCGAAATCGGCAACCGACTGCTGGTTGAGAAGGCTGAAAGAGTTGGTATAGACCGATGCCGGCTGGAATGTGCCATCGCCGTTGCCGGCAAAAAGATGTAAATAGCCGGTGTTATAGGTATAGAGCGCGGCGATGTCCGGTTTGCCGTCGCCGGTGACGTCAGCGATCACCAGACCCGCGCCACGACCGCCTGCCGACACCTGCGAGGTGTTGCTGCAAAGCCAATGCCCTGGCGGCTGGAAGGTGCCGTCACCATTGCTGAGCAGGGTGGTGATGGAGCAGCGGTACGGACCGTAGCGGAAATTGTCCTGCAGCACGAGATCGGGGATGCCATCGCCATTCAAATCGCCCGCGGCCACGGCGACTGCGGTGTCATCGTTTGGGTCGCCGTCATCGATCCACCCGGCCGGCTGAAGGAAAGTGCCGTCGCCGCGGCCGAACAGGAGATTGACCCGCGTCCGCGCCCGAGGGTAATCGGATGGCGCGGCGGTGACCGCAGCAAGGTCCGCGGCGCCGTCCTGGTTAAAATCGCCCGCGGTCAGCAGCAGGATGGCAGGGGCGCCGCTCACCGGATACTCGATCGGCGTCTCGAAGGTTCCGTCGCCCTTGCTCAAAAGTACGCTCACGGCGAGTGGAGAGGCGTGGCCAATCGCGAGGTCCGTGAGTCCGTCGTCATTGAAATCCGCAGCCACGAGGGAGACCCCGGCGACGTTCAGTGTCGAGCTTCGGGTAAATGTGCCGTCGCCGTTGCCGAGCCAGATGTTGACGGAGAGAGAGGGTTGCGAGTTGAGGGTCCCCGCGATGGTCGCTACATCGAGCTTGCCATCTCCGTTGAAGTCGCCCACGGCCAGGTGCGTGATCAACAGGGTCGGCGCATTCAAACTGGTCGAAATGCCGGCCCCGAGACCACCCGCGCCATCGCCTGGGAACACGACCAGCTGATAGCTGCCGATGAGTACATCGGGGAAGCCGTCGCCGTTGAAATCGCCCGCAGCCATATCGGCCACGAAAGCGCCCGCCTGGGTGGCAGCGGTGGAGAAGCGGAAAGCCGGTGTGGCGGTTACGTTCAGAGTGACGCCGGTCGAGGTGCTGCCGGGCCAAGACGCTGCGCCCAGATATTTAGCGCGAATGCGACGATTGCCGGTGGCGTAGGTGGCGACGGTCAGCTTGGCCGAGCCTTGGCCGAGCGCGGCTGTACCGAGCAGCGCCGTGCCATCGTAAAATGCGACGCGCCCTTGGGCCGCCGTAGGCGAGACGGTCGCGGTGAAGGTAACCGGTGCGCCAAAGAAGGCGGATTGCGGCTGGACGGCCAGTGTCACCAGCGTGGCGGCGCCGATCGTGAACGCGCGGACCACATCGGGCGCGGCAAGGTACAGATCGTTGCCGGGCTGGCTCGCACGGATGGAACACACCCCAGCCTCGATGAGGGTCACGACGCCATCGTTCACGGCGCAGCTTCCGGACGCGGTGTAGGTGATCGGCAGCCCGGAGTTCGCGGCAGCCCGGAGTGAGAACGGCGCACCTCCGAGGACCAGGTCGGGCAGCGTTCCGAAGACGATTGCCTGATGCTGGATGACCTTCACCAAATCGTCTGCGGCGTCGTTGGACGGTGCCGGGTCGCTCATATCGACAACCGACACCTTGGCTACGGGCCGCAGCGATGGCGGGGCGATTGCGGAGACGCTGAGCGTGAGGGATACGGGCGGGAAGTCCGCGCCAGCGGCAAGGAAGTCGTTGCGGGTGCAACTTGTTCTGAAGCACTGCCACCCTTTTGCATCGAACTTCGCAATCGAGAGGCTCTCCGGCAAGGTGAAGTCGAGGGTGACATCGGCAGCGGTGGCGCCCGGGCCTAGGTTGCGGACGCCGGCGGTGAGCACAGCGTTCCCGCCCTGAAGGAAGTCCGCGGAGTGCGTGAGAGATACGGCCAGGTCGGAAGGCGATACGCCGAGATAGACGGCAGGCGTGGAAAAGCCTTCGACGATATCGACACGCCCATCTCCGTTGAAGTCGGCGATCGCCAGCGGATTGTTTGCAGGGAGGCTGTCATGGAACGGATCGACCGTGAAGCTTCCCGCGCCGTTGCCGTCGAGCACGGCGAAACTGCCGAACACCTGTGAGCTGGAATCCGGGAACCCGGTCGCAGCCACGATGTCGAGGTTCCCATCGCCGTTCATATCGGCGACGTAGAGCTGGGCGACGGACCTTCCGACCGGAAAAGACTGCGGCGAGGCGAACGTTCCATCGCCGTTCCCCAGGGCAAATACAACGGAGGCTCCGCTGGAGATGGCCAGATCCAGCCGGCCGTCATTATTAAAATCCGCCGTTGCAAGACCGGCGACAACGTTATCGACCACCATAGGGCTGCCGAGGGCAAGGAATGTGCCGTCCCCCTTGCCGGCGTAGACCCGAACGGTGCCGGCTCCCTCCTGCACAATGAGATCGGGCACCCCGTCACGGTTGACATCGGCAGCGGCAATGGGTCCCGCGCCGGCGGCGACCGGTATCGTAATGGGAGCACCGAACGACCCGTCCCCGCGCCCCAGCAGAATGCGAATGCCGCCGTTGGCGAAAGACGATACCGTGGTTGCAATATCGATAATGCCGTCGCGGTTGAAATCGGCGGTAATGAGCAGAATCCCGTTCACCGCAGTGGCAATGGGCACCTGGAAGGTGCCGTCCCCGTTGCCGAGCCGGATACTTAGCCTGGAACCCTCCTCCAGGGTCGCAAGATCCAGTTTGCCATCGCGATTGAAATCGGCCGCGACCATCGAGGTGCCGCGTGTGGTCCCCGGGTAGCCCTGGCCCGCGCTGAACGTGCCATCTCCCTTGCCAAGAAGGATGGCGAGGCTGGTGCCACCGGGCACCGCGCCGGTTGCGGCGAGATCGACCTTTCCATCGCCATTAAAATCGCCAAGGGCGAGGGCGGGAAATTGCAGGCCGGCCTGTGGCAGGGAAACTTGCGGCGATAGCAAATAGCCCTTTGCGGCAACCGAGTTGATGGTCAGCGCTACGGGCGCGGAAGTGGAAGGTGCATAGGTGGCGTCGCCGGCGTAGTAAGCCGTCATCGCCTCTGTGCCGCACGTCAGGGTCGAGAGCCGCAATGTAGCCTTACCGGAGGAAAGGGGTGCGTATCCGAGCACGGAGCCACCGCGATAAAACGTCACCGGTCCAGTTGCGCCAGTGGGAGTCACGGTCGCGGTCAGCGTGATCCCGTTACCGAAGCGGGCTGCATCCGGGGATGAGAGAGAGAGTGTGGAATTCAGCAGCGGCGGCCGAACCCGGCATGGCGCTCATCATGGCGATCGCCAGCAACCAGACGATTGGAAACATGGGTGCATTCTAACTTGTGGCGTAGGAGCCGCTCTAACTTTTCTTGGCCGTGATCGAAAAACTTACATGGCCGCCAGCCGCGCACTCACCTCAACGCTGCCCGATATGTATTTCGAGTGCGGCACTGCGGAAGTTCGCAGGCCTCCGTGTCGTCCGCGCTGCTTGCCGGGTTGGGTGCCTCGCAACGCCACCAGCATCGGCGGCAGCGTCGCCGGCGGGCTTACCTGCGCACCCTTTCGCCTCGGGTCACCGGTTGGGAGATTCTTCATCTGCGGGAACAACTGGCCGAAGCCACCGCTGGCCGCAAGTTCGTTCTGCAGGCCGGAGATTGCGCCGAGCGCTTTGTAGATTGCACACCGGTCCGCATCACCAACACACGTCGTTTGTGCTTGTCGTCGGCGCCCGCAAGCCGGTGCTCCGTATCGGGCGCTTCGCCGGACAGTACGCCCAGCCGCGTTCCACTAACGATGAAGTCCGCGATGGTGTCAGCCGCCGCTCGCTCACGCGATCTTCTCGGGCTCCGGCCCCGCGATCATGGAAGCGGCAATCGCGGCCAGTTCGCCGTACCGCTCGGTATCGTACGGCCCTTGCGAGTACGTCAACCCGGTCTGCGCAATCGCCTGTATGCGCTGCGCCAGGGAAATCCAGCCAGTGGGTATCTGCATCTCTGCGCTCAATTTCAGAGTACCCGAACCCGCAAACCCGGCCTACTCGTAGCGCAGCGCCACCATCGGGTCCACCCGCACCGCACGCCGCGCCGGAACCGCGCTGGCCAGCGCCGCCACCAGCATCACAAATCCAGCCAGCCCCAGAAACGTAGCCGGATCGTAAAAGCTCACGCCGTATAAGAGGTCCACCGATCCCGGGAAGGAAAGCGTAGAATGCAGCAGCGCCGAGACTCCCGCCGCCCCCGACATTCCCACCGCCATCCCGATCGCTACCGGACGCAGCCCGGCCATCACCACACCGCGCACCACATCCCGCCCCGACGCGCCCAGCGCCATTCGCACCCCGATCTCCCTCGTCCTCTGGCTCACCAGGTAGCCCATCACCCCGTAGATTCCCACCCCCGCCAGCAGCAGGGCGAGCCCTGCCAGCACGCCCGCGAATGCCGCGGCGCCCGACACCTGAAGCTTCTGCAGCTCGAGCGGACCCTTCTCCACGCTCATCACCGTCAGGCTCGGCAACACGTCGCGGTCGGCCTTCGCCGTCTCCGCGCGGATCGCCGCCACCGCCGCCGCCCCGTCGCCGCGCACACGCACCAGCGCGCGCTCCAACTGCTGCGGCCGCGGCGTCAGGTAGACATGCGCCGGGTCGGGGCGCGTCAGGTTGGCGAAGCGTACGTCCTTCGCCACTCCGATGACTTCGAACTCCTGTATCGTTCCGCGAAAATCCACGTCCAGCTGAAAACGCTGTCCCAGCGCGTCGCGCGCCGGCCAGAAACTCCGCGCCGCGCCTTCGCTGATCACGGCCACCGCGGCATGCCTCTCCACCTCCGCCCTGGCGAAGGTGCGTCCGCGCAGCAGCGGAATCCCTACCGTTTCCAGATAGCCGTCATCCGCATAACTCGCCAGCGTGCGCCCCCGCTCCTGCCCCGCAACCATCGGCGGCGTCCACGTGCCCAGCATCGGCACCGAGCCCACGCTGATCCCCGCGATGCCCGGCGTCCCCGCCAGGCGTGACAGCAGTTGCCGCTGCCGGTCCGCCGCCTTGGCCGGGTCTTCGCCGAAATCCGCCGTCAGTACATATAAGGTGTGCGTGTCGAAACCCGGATCGGCCGCCCGCGAGCGCGTCATGCCGCGCAGCAGCAGTCCCGCGGTAATCAGCAGCAGCATCGAAAGCGCCACCTGGCTGCCCACCAGAAACCCGCGCATTCGCGAACGGCTCCAGCCCCGCCCCAGCCCCGTGCCTTCATCCTTTAAGGAGGAGCTCAGGTCCGGCCGCGTGAATTGCAGCGCCGGCGAAAGCCCGAACAGAATTCCAGCCCCGATCGAAACCGCCAGCGCGTAAACATAAACCCGCGCATCCAGCGCCGGATCCACCGTCAGCTTCACACCGCCGCCGAACGCCGCGGGCAGCACGCTGCCGATCGCCACCCACAGCAGCCGGCTGCTCCACCCGGAAAGCAGCAGTCCCAGCGCTCCCCCGGCCAGTCCCAAGACCACGCTCTCCGTCAGCAGCTGCCGTACCACGCGCCCGCGGGTCGCACCCAGCGCCAGCCGCAGCCCGATCTCGCGCTGCCGCCCCGCGCCCCGCGCCAGCAGCATGTTCGCGATGTTCGCGCATGCCACCAGCAGCACCAGCCCGACAATCAGCATCAATCCCGCGATCAGCGCCTGGAATCGCGGGTCTTCCGTGTTGCCGAAGAATGCCGTGTGCTGCAGCGTCAGCGCCGTCGTTTTGTCGCGCTCCGTGTGAGTGGCGGCGAACTGTCCGAGCAGCAGTTCCGCCTCCGCCTGTGCACCCGGCAGCGAGCTTCCCGGCGCCAGCCGCGCCAGAATCTGTAAGCTCTGCCGGTCGGCATTCGCCAGCCAGTCGGACCCGGGAGCCAGCTGCGCCTGCATCGAGACCGGCGCCCAAAAATCCGGGATCGTGGGCGTCAATAAAGTTCCCGTAAAGCTCTCCGGCATCACTCCGATCACCGTAAAGGCCGTGCCGTTCAACTTCACGGACCGCCCCACGATCGCCGGGTCGCCCTGAAAACTGTGCTGCCATGCCTCGGCGCTCAACACCACAACCGGGTCGCCGCCCGGCGTCCGGTCTTCCTCCGCCGCGAAGCTGCGACCCAGCCGCGCTCCCACACCCATCGCGGAGAAATAGTTGGCGGAAACCAGCTGCCCCTCCAGGTGGATGCGGCCGCTGCCTCCCCATTCCGCGAAAACGCGCAGCGGCCAGCTCGACGCCGCGAGGCTCGAAAATGCATGTGCGTGCTCGCGCGCGTAGCGATACTCGGGATAGGAAAATGCGTATTGGTTATCGCCCCGCCCATGGCTTGCAAACCAGCGCTCCCACCGCACTACACGGCCCGGATCGGCCACCGGAAGCTGCTTCAAGGCCACCGCGTTATAAGCCGAAAACAGCGTGACGTTGACCCCGATTCCCAGGGCCAGCGTCAGCGCCGCCACCAGCGTGAATCCGGGATTCAGCCGCATCGTGCGCAGCGCGTAGCGCAGGTCCGCCGCCGCGTGATCCAGCGCCGCGATGCCGCGCCCTTCGCGATGCAGCTGCTGAATCTGCGCCACCCCGCCGAACTGCCGCCGCGCTTCTCTTCGCGCCTCCCCGGCCGGCATGCCCGCGCGCATCAGGTCGTCCGCCATCAAGGAAAGGTGAGCCTCGATCTCGCTCGAAAACTCGTCCTCCACCCGGCGCCGCAAGAGCATGCCCCGAATTCGTGAAATCCATCCCCGCAGCATGGCCGGTTCGCCTCCCCTGTTGTGTGTCAACAGAAGTATTACCGCTTTCCATGTAGGATGTCAACAGGAGCGTTGATTCAGATCTAATGCTCCGGCCGGCCTCGGCCGATACCTTCACATGCGAGCAGCAAGCCAGCCGAAGTCTAAGCGATTCGGGGCGGAGTGGGAGGGACGCAAATATTTCTTGTCGCCCCAGGGATTTTACGACGCCCAGACGTTCTTGAAGCCGCCGGAGGCGATCCATCAGCATCTCAAAGGCGCGTATGCGCGACAACTGGAGAGCGCTTTTCTAACCGAAAGAAATGTCCCCATGCTGCTAAAACATAGTCGCCTGGCGAAGGACCTCGGACGTTGGAATCTGGCGGAGAAGATAACCGAAAGGGCTCTATCCCTCGAACCCCGAAACTGCTTTGCAATCGCCCGGCTTTCTTCTATCCTCCGGGCTAAGGGGCAACCTCAGTGGGCACTGGAAGTTACCGCCCGCATTCCTCAAGGAGCGCAGACTTATGCCGTCCTTACCTCCAGGGCGGCGGCACTCTGCGATCTCGATCGATGGTCCGAGGGATTATCAGGCTCGCCTGGGCCAGCTCAGCGATCGTCCCAAACTGGAGGCAACCGAAGCGTTCAGTGTCTTACGGCGTATCCAGTCCCAGGACCTGTGAAACAAGCTCACCGCCGCAGCGCCGACATCGGGTCGATCCGCGTCGCCCTCCAGGCCGGCAGCCACGTCGCGATCAGCGCCACCACGCCGAGAAACGCACCCGCCAGCGCGAACGTTGCCGGGTCGCTCGCATCTACCTGGAACAGCATGTTCGCCACCAGGCGAGTCACCGCAAATGCCGCCGCGATGCCCACCGCCATCCCGGCGCCCGTCAGCGCCATTCCCTGCCCCACAATCATCGCGACCACGTCCAGCGGACGCGCGCCCATCGCCATCCGGATGCCGATCTCGGGAATCCGCTGGCTGACCGAGTACGACATCACGCTGTACAATCCCGACGCCGCCAGAATCAGGCACATCAGTCCGAGCGCGCCCATCAGGTTCGCCGCGACCTTTTGTCCGAAGGTCGCGATCTCGGTATACTCCGCCAGCGGAACCGGATGAAACGCTCCCACATTGGGATCCGCCTCTCCCACCGCACGACGCAGCAGGGGAATCGTCTGCAAGGGATCGCCCGTGCTGCGCGCCAGAAAATACAACTCGGGGCTGGCGTCGTAAAACTGATGGAACGGGTGGTAGAAGTACGGCGCCGGCGGCTCCGCCGGGCTGAAGTACTTGCTATCGCGCGCGACCCCGACCACCGTGCACCATTTCCCCGCCGCGCGCACCTTGCGTCCCAGCGGACTCTGTCCGTGGAAGTAGCGCCGCACGAACGACTGGTTGACGATCATCACCGGGTCCGCCTTATGGTCGTCGCGCAGATTGAAGTCGCGTCCCTCGATCAGCGGAATGCGCATCGTCGCGAAATAGTTCGGCGAGACGCGCGCGCAACTCGAAGTCGGGATCTCGTCCTTCGCCGGCGTGTAGCCCTCCACGCGCACGAAGTTCCACGGCCCTGCCGTAGTGCTCAGCGGCACGAAGTCTGTGTATGCCGCGGCCTCGATTCCCGGGGAGCTGAGCATGCGCTGCGTGAGCCGCATCGAAAACTGTTCGATCTCAGGACCGCTGTAACCCGCCGTCTCTATGAAGAAGCGCCCAACCAGGACACGTGAGCGATCGAAACCGGGATTCACCGACCGCACATTCTGGAAACTGCGCAGGAACAATCCGGCTCCCACCAGCGCCACCGTGGCCAGCGCCACTTCGCCCATCACCAGGATGCCGCGCGTGCGGCGCGAGGCAGCGCTCGCGCTATCGTTGCGGCTGCCTGCCTTCAGCACTTCGTTCAGGTTGGAGTGGAATACGACCAGCGTCGGCGAGGCCCCGGAAATCAACGCGGCGAGGATACAGGTAACCGCGGTGAAACCGAGTACTCGCGCGTTCAGATTGACCGCGGTGTTCAACGGCAAGCCGACGCTCGGGACCATCGCGACCAGCGAGCCCTGCATCCATAGGAGAATCAGCAGTCCCACTCCCGAACCCAGCGCGGCGAGCACCAGCGTCTCGGTGAGCATCTGTAGCGCCACCCGTGCCCGCCCCGCGCCCAGCGCGAAACGGATGCCGAACTCGCGCTGCCTCCCCACGCTCCGCGCCAGAAGAAGATTCGCGACATTCACGCAGACGATCAACAGCACCACGAACGAAACGGCAAGCAAAATCGTCAGCGGAGCGCGCAGGTAGTCGTTCACTCCGTTGCGTTCTTCCCATGCGTGGACCACGGTGGCGCGCGTCAGCCGGTTGGTCGTCGGAAAGGCAATCGCCAGGCTGCCGGCCAGCGCAGCCGCCTCGGCGCGCGCCTGCTGGAGCGTGACGCCCGGCGCCAGTCGCGCGATCGGTGTGAGCATTCCCCGGTCGCCTCGATCGGTGAACGTCGAGGCGCGCAGCGACCCCAGTTCCACCGCCATCGTCATCGGTATCCATAAATCGAACTGCATCACCGGAGAGCTGCCGCGGAAGCTGGCGGGGGCGACGCCCACGATGGTCAATGTTTGACGGTTGACGCGCACCGTCCTTCCGGCGATCCCCGGGTCCGAGTGAAAGTAACTGCGCCACAGCCTGGCGCTGATCACCGTGACCCGAGACGCGCCCAGCGTATCGGCCGCCTCCTGCGCTGTGAAGGTCCTGCCCGCTACCAGCCTTACCCCCATCACGTCGAAGTAGTTGCCGGCGACGAGCTCTCCCCACGCCAGCCGGGCAGGCTGATCGTCGCCCAGCGTGAAGGCACATTGCCGGTGGACCGTCAGGCCCGCAAACGTCTTCATACGATCGCGGTAGTCGCGATAGTCGGGCCAGGAGATGCTGTTGCCGCCCGTCGGCGCCACGGTCGTCACCATATCGAGAGAAACCAGTTCGTCCGGACGCGTCGTCGCCGGATAAGGATGGAGCAGTACCGAATCCACCCACGAGAACACCGTCGTGGTGCAGGCGATTCCCAGTCCCAACGTCAGCGCGGCGACGGCGGAGAAGCCCGGACTGCCCGAAAGAACCCGGAGTCCGAATCGAATGTCGTGCAGCAGGTTGCGCATCACGCCGTTAGAGGATGCAATTCGAGTGCATCTCCAAATGATTGACTTTAAGGCGCGCCGTGGCCGCCGCATGATCGCTTTTGGCATCCGATTGTCCGAAATCGGAACGGCTTCGTGCCGTTACTCAATTATTGTCCGCTCCGCCCGATATGTATTTCAAGTGCGGCACCACGGAAGTTCGGAGGCCTCCGCGGACGTGCGCACAGCTTAGCGGGTGGGGCAACTCGCCCCACCCCACCAGCGTTACGAGAATCAGCATCCCGTCGTCGCGCGTGCCTTCAGCGCCACGTGATACCCTGTGGAATCCTCATGTGGGCACCCGATTCCTGGAGGCAGAGGACTGCCTTACAACAACCTGAATACGCCGACGCCGCCGAAGTGGAGCGCGTCCTCGCCGAACTGCGCACCCTTCCGCCGCTGGTCACCAGTTGGGAGATTCTTCATCTGCGCGAACAACTGGCCGAAGCCGCCGCTGGCCGCCAGTTCGTGCTGCAGGCCGGAGACTGCGCCGAACGCTTTGTGGATTGCACGCCGGTCCGCATCACCAACACCCTAAAAGTGCTGCTGCAGATGTCGCTCGTGCTGGTCATCGGCGCGCGCAAGCCCGTAGTCCGTATCGGACGCTTCGCCGGACAGTACGCCAAGCCGCGTTCGACCAACGATGAAGTCCGCGATGGGGTCAGCCTGCCCAGCTATCGCGGCGACAATATCAATCGCCCCGAGTTCACCGCCGCAGCCCGGCGGCCCGATCCGCAACTCTTGCTGCGCGGCTACGAGCGCGCCTCCCTCACCCTCAACTTCGTCCGCGCGCTGGTCAAAGGCGGCTTCGCCGACCTGCACCATCCCGAATACTTCGATCTCGATTGGGCCAGGGAATCGCCGCTCGCCCACGAGTATCACCGCATGGTGCAGACCATCAAGGATTCTCTCCAGTTCGTGGAGAACGTGCTCGGCGTGCGTGCCGGAGATACCGATCGCATCGATTTCTACACCGCTCACGAAGCGCTCCACCTGGGCTACGAATCGGCGCAGACGCGACAGGTTCCGCGGCGCCCCGGCTACTTCAACCTGCTCACCCATTTCCCCTGGGTCGGGTTGCGCACGAATGATCCGGCGGGCGCGCACCTGGAATATTTCCGCGGCATCGAGAACCCGGTCGGCATCAAAGTGGGAGCCTCCGCCACGCGCGATCAGGTGGCGCGCTGGTTCGAAATCCTCGACCCCGAACGCAGCCCCGGACGCCTCACCCTCATCCATCGCTTCGGCGCCGGCAAGATCGCCGATGCCCTGCCGCGCCTCATCGAATTCGTGCGCGCCGAAGGCGGTGCGCCGGTGTGGATCTGCGATCCCATGCACGGCAACACGCACATGACCGCTGGCGGTATCAAGACCCGCAACTTCGAGGATATCTACGCCGAAGTCGAACAGGCCTTCGACATCCATGCCTCGCAGGGGCAGCATTTGGGCGGGGTACACATCGAACTCACCGGAGAGAATGTTACGGAGTGCGTGGGTGGGTCGCGGGGGCCAAGTGAAGAGGGACTGGCGCGGGCCTACGAAAGTGAAGTAGACCCGCGTCTCAACTACGAACAATCCATGGAACTGGCGTTCCTGATCGCCCGCAAAATGAAGAACGGTTCGACCTAGGAACTACGAGGTCATCGAATCGAGGGGCAGGGTGCCTGTGGTGGTTTTGGTTTTGCCCGGCTTCTTTTTCGCAGCCTTCTTGGCGGGCGCTTTCTTGGCGGCCTTCTTGGCAGGCGCTTTCTTCGCGGCCTTCTTCGCCGGGGCCTTCTTCACGGCCTTCTTCGCCGGAGCCTTCTTCGCGGCCTTCTTCGCCGGAGCCTTCTTCACTGCCTTCTTTGCGACTGCTTTCTTTTTCGTTGCCATTTAAATTCTCCTCATCGATTGGTGCTTCCCGTAACGGGTGATCTTATCTTATACCCAAAGGATTCGAAGAGCTAGCGTTTTACTCCTGCATTAGTCGCGTCTCCAGATGGCACCACGGGGGATGCGACAGGGGCTCGCCAAATGCCGCGCCCGTATGTCGCCGCCGTGAGTGTACGGTCGCGATGATGGTACACAAGGTCCGTGACCATCACATTCGGCAGCGCGGAGGAGAGGTCTTTCCACTTCTCGAAATCTTCCGTCATCCACACTCCGCAATCGTTGGCGACGAACAGGCGATAGGGTTCGTGCGTCTCAAACGCAGCCGCGTGGTACGATACCTGCGGCATTTCGGGCGTGTCGATTGCCTTCCACGTGGAGCCGCCGTCTTCACTCAAAAACACGTGCGAGATATTCTCCGTGCCGCTGGTGATCGGCGCTCCGCCATATTCGTTGCTCCGCCCGCGCGGCAGGAAGCGCTGCACCATGCCGGTGCCCGCGACCGTGACCACGATTCGCGATGGCTTGCGCGGATGCGTCTCAATGCGCGTGATCACACGCATCGGAATCTCCGGCCCTGAGAGATCGCCGGACCAGGTTGCGCCATCGTCCGTGCTGCGGAAAATGCCGCCCCGCTTGGTCCCGACCAGCACCGTGCCGGGCGATGCCTGCGGAATTTCGATCGCGGTGACGGCCGTGTTATCCAATACCGGAGAACGCGTCTCCCATTCGCGGCCATCATCGGTCGTGCACCACAGGCGCTTCGAACCGGCCCAAAGCTTGTGCCCGTTGCCCGGATCGATCGCGAGCACCGCGATCGGCACCTGATGATGTTCGTCCTGTTTCAAGCCCTTGGGACTCACCTCTTCCCAGAAGTCGCTTTCCCAATGTTTTTCCGCCGTATGGCGAAAAATATGGATGTCGCTTTTGGATCCGAAGACGTGAGTTTCGTCTTCCGGGTCGAAGACCATCCAGGCGCCGTCGCCGTCCAACACGTGCAGGAACTCGCCAGGCTTTGCCGTTACGCCTGCGACCATGCTCCCGTTATCCTGCGTGCCGCCGCCAAAGATCTTGCCGTTGGAGGGCGCGACATCGATGTCGTAGAACATCGTCGTTACCATGCCGTATCCCCGGTTCGACCAGCTCAGCCCCAGATCTTCACTTGCCGCGACGCCGCCATCGTTGGCCGCATAAATCAGTTTGTCGCCGGGCAGCAAAATCGCGTGCTGATCGCTGTGCACATATTTCGGCGTGCCCTCATCGGCATCCCAGTGGCTGGCGCGCGCCCACGTCGCGCCGCTATCGCGGGTAAGGTGAATGTCGTTGAGTCCGCAGACCACCGTGTCCGCTTCCTTGGGATGCACGGCAATCGCATTGTTGTAACAGCCCTGTTCTTCGGCGGCGAATTCGGTGCCGCCGATTTCGGTCCACCGGTCGCCGCGGTTCCGGCTCCGGTAGACACCCACGATCTCTTTGCCCACCGGATCGGAAACCAGGGCGTAGATGGTATCGGGTTCCGAAGGCGCAATCGCCAGCCTGATCCGGCCGCTCTTGTCACCGGGCGGAAGTCCGCCGTGGAGCTGCGTCCAGAGCGTATCGTCTCCCCCATCCCGGCGATAGATTCCAGTTTGCCGGCCATTCATTTCGAGTGCCGCGAACACCGCGCCGTCCGGATGCAGCGCGATCGAATGGCACCAGTAATTGTGGACGCTGATGGAATTCTCGCGGAGCCACAATTTGCCGCCGTCGTTGGAGTGGTAGAGGCCGCCCGCCTGGGTCTCGTCCAGATTGACTCCGCCTAGGTAGAGCAGGCCTGGTGTGTGCGGCGAAGAGACCAGCGCACCGATACGGCGCGGCAGCACGTTGTCGTCGGCCGTGGCCAGCACCTCCCAGGTGGCGCCTTCATCGCGGCTCACGTAGACGCCGCTGCCCGGGTAACAGTCCGGCGAGATATTGGCTTCGCCGCTGGCGCAGTAAATGACCTTCGGGTCGAACGCATCGAAGGCCAGTGCGCCGATGTTCGGGCTCGCCCATTTCGGCCAGGTGGTCTGCCAGTTCTTGCCGCCATCGACGCTGCACCAGACGCCTCCGGCCGCGGCCCCGGCCCAGAGCCGCAGGGGGTCTGCGGGATGCGCGATCAACGTAGTCACACGTCCCGCGATGTTGACCGGCCCCACGCACTCCCATTTCATCGAAGCGTCGGTCCAGGCCTGGTCCTTGTTGGCGCCCCAATAGGCTTCGAGCTGGCCGGGATGCGCGTCGTGAAGCGGGTAACAGGCACACTGCGAGAACCAGCCGCTGTGTCTTTTGAAGGGGGAGAATTCATCGTTTACCATTTGATGCCGAACCTTTCAAAGAACCAGTCATCGGTGCGTTTGCGGCGCGAGAGCAGTTCACTGCGGCGTCCGGATATGCCTCCCTCCACGAGCAGCGCCATGGCCTCGCCGAATGCCGGCTGATCGTGCAGCGCGCTAATCACTTTGCCCAGACGCCGGGGATTGAGATGCGCAAACGCCAGCCGCAGGCGATTGTGCAGGTACTGCGGCCAGCCCACCGGATAGGGCGAGGCCTTGCGGAACAGATGAGATACCACAACCTCCGGAACCACCAACAATTCGTAGCCGAGCAGCCAGAGGCGTGTGGACATTTCGTTATCCACTCCGCCGCGATGCAGCAGTCCGCTATCCCAACCGCCAACCGCATCGAAGGTCGCTCTGCGCATCATCAAGGAGCAGCCCGGAAGAATCGGCGCGGCGAACGGCGTGAAGCCCTGGCGCGGCAGCCAGCGCGCATCCAGATCCGGTCCCGTGAAAGTCAGCCCGAAGCCGCGCCGCCGTGTGGCGGGCAGGTGGGTCACCGCTCCGGAGACCGCCGCGACTTTGGGATCTTCGAGCGCATTGGCGAGCGGAATCCACCATCCTTTTTCCAGGCGTATGTGTGCGTCGGCAAAAAAGAGCAGCTCGCCGGTAGTCCGGGAGACACCCAGATTGCGGGCGCGCGCGACGCCGATTCCGCCCGCTCTGATGACGCCGCGCAGACCGCGCGTCGAGCCATCGGTGGAGCAATCGTCCACGATAACGATTTCGGAGCGCGCGGGCAGAGTTGCGCGTAAACTTTCCAGCGTCCGGCGCAATTCCGCGCCTTCGTTCCGCGAAATCACGACAACGCTGATCTTCACCTGTGCGTCTCTAGCGGCGGTGTTTCGAGCAACCAGATATTCCCGGTGAGTTCGCCGAAGGAGACCACCATGCGATCCTTCGCCACCGAGAGCCCGTTCAACCCGGTAGTGCTGCTCATGCGCTTCAGCGAACGCCGCGCGCGGTGGAAATGCGTCACCGCAAAAGGCTCGCCGGCCGGCTTGCCGGTGGCGTGATCGAGACGGCGCGCCCAGATGCAGCGAAAGCCGTCGCGGTCGGAAAGGTAATAGAGCAGTTGTCCCGAAGGGGACCAGGCCGGCTCCAACTCATCGCTGCTGCCATCAGTAACCGCGATCCACGCGTCGCGCGGCGCCGGCAGGGCTCCATCCACGCGCACCAGAAAGATCTGCGCGGTCGCCCGCCCGGTGCGTGCGTGGAACGCCAACCAGGCGCCGTCCGGTGAAAATTTACCGTCCGTCAACACGCCTTCGGCGGGCCGCGGCGCTGCGATCACGCTGGTTTTTCGATCGACATCGTACCAGGTGAGATTCTCGGAGCTGCCAGGCTCGTAGGAGATGCGCTTGCCGTTGGCAGACATGCCCATCGTGGTGCCGCAGGCGGGGCAGAGTTTTTCGGCCGGGCCGCCGGTGCGGGGCAGGGCGAAAATATTTCCGTCATCGTCGGAATAGGCGACGGTCGCGCCATCGCCGGAGATTCTGGGGTTGTAGTATCGGGCGGCCCCGGCCACCAGGCTGATCTCCCTGCCGGTGGGCAGTTCGCGCAGACGGATCGAGGTGCGGTTAAATTGGCGGCGAATGTAAGTGAGGAACCTGCCGTCCGTCGAAAGCGACGGGGCCATGCTGGCGGGCTCGTCGATCGTGATCCGCTGCAGGTCGCCGTGAGTGACTCCGGAATCGGCATCGAGCGCCTGGCTCCAGATCTCGGGCTTCCACTCGAGACTGGAAAATGCGGTGCGGTGACTATCGCTGCCCGGCGCGGTTGACATCTGCAGATGAAGGCCGGGACCCTGCGTGATGCGGGTCGCGAGACCTTGCACTTTCCCCAGCGATCGGGACCTCCCAAAGATTCCCGCCATCCCCCGGGCCGGATGCAAAGAGCACATGTCCGTCGGCGCGCCATTCGATCGGCAGGAGCTGGGTCTGCCAGGCGGCATGATCCAGGTGCTGCGCGGCCAGGGCCGGCAGCGCGCCTGTCTTTTGCGATGAGCCCTGCTGGAAGGGCAGTATCCACCAGTCGGGGTTAGCATCGGCGGCATCGCGGCGGCCGAGTGCGAGCAGCGAATCGCCGTGCGGAGACCATATCGGATAGAGAGCGACCGCCAGATCCGCGCCGACCTGGCGAGGTTGTCCGCCGCCGCTTTCGATGACAAAGGTGCGCGCGGTGCCGGGCAGCAGGCCCTGACTCTCGCGGCCGGCCCAATAGGCAATCCAGCGTCCATCCGGAGAGAAGCGCGGAGCGTGGCCGCCGGGCACCAGGAGCGCCGCCTCTCCGCCCATGGAGGGAATCACGTAGATGCCGCCGCCATCGCGTTCGCTGCGGAAGGCGACGCGGGTGCCATCGGGAGAAATGCTGGGATCCGTGTCGTCGGCTTCGTGAGAAGTCAGGCGAAAGGAATCGCGGCCGCCGATCTGCTGGATCCAGATATCGAGGTTGCCGGCTTCGCTGCGGTCGCTGGCGAAGGCCAGCAGGTTGCCGTCGCGCGAGAGCGCGGGAAATGCGTTCAAGCCGGGAGTATTGGTGACGCGCTGCAGCACCGCGCCAGTGGCAGGCGGCGCGGGACGCAGCCACCAGACGGCAGCGCCGGCGGCGAGTACCGCGGCGATCCCGGCGGCGGCGAACAACGGCCAGCGGCGCACCGGCGCGGCGGGGGCAACGATATTGAGATCGGCAAGAGCGGATTCGAGCACGAGCTTGACGTCGTCCATCGACTGCCAGCGATCGGTTCGTTTCTTACGCAGGCAGATATCGAGAACATGCTCGAGCGAACGCGGCAGGCCGGGGGAAAAATCGCGCGCGGGACGCGGGCTCTTGGCCACCACCGCGGCGAGCGTCGCCATGCCGGTTTCTTCCTCAAAGGCGCGCTGGCCGGTAATCAACTCGTAAAGCACGCAGCCGAAGGAGAAGATATCGGAGCGCGCATCCACTGCCCTGCCCTCGGCCTGCTCGGGCGACATGTAGGCGAGCGTGCCGAAAACCTTTCCAGGTTCGCTGATGGTTTGGGTGGGGCTATCGTCCGAGTTGCCTGCCGGCTGTATTTTGGCGATGCCGAAATCGAGAACTTTTACCAGTCCGCGATCGGTCACCATGATGTTGCCGGGTTTTAGATCGCGGTGCACGATACCGGCGGCATGGGCGGCGCCCAGGGCGTCGGCGATCTGTATAAGGATAGGGAGGAGCTCGCGCGCGGGTATCCGCCGCGCCGAGAGTTTGCCGAGCGTCTTGCCGGCAATGTGTTCCATGGCGATGAAATCGATATCCATTTCACGGCCGACTTCGTAGACGGTAACGATGTTGGGATGGTTCAAGGCACTGGCGGCCTTAGCTTCGCGAAGCAAGCGGCTGGAGCCATCGGTGCCCTCGGTTTCTCCCGGGGCAAGCGCCTTAAGGGCAACGGTGCGATTGAGGCGGGTATCGTACGCCAGATAAACGGTGCCCATACCGCCGCTGCCGAGTTTCTCGCGAATCTCATAGTGACCCAGCCTTTTGCCGGGGTCCGGATTCACGGTGGCGGTCGAACTGTTCATCGGGTGCTACAGGATTGTATCAACCTGAGAGGTCAAGCGAGAGCGGATTTGGGACTTTATGGGTGGCGCGGGCCATTTCTGGCCCGCTTTAAATTTGACATTCGTTGAAAACAAAAGACTTAACAGAGTTTTGCGTAGAAATGAGGGCCATTTCTGGCCCGCTGCCAGTTTGAGGGCGGTTGTAGGTTTGCTATACCTTCACCATAGTACTCCGCCATCAGGGAGAGATTCGGTGCAGCGGAGGCGGAAGAAATGGCAATTCATTTAAATACAATTGGTTAGCAGCTGAAAATTTTCTTCAAGTTGGCGTGACAGAGGTTTGCGGACCGGCCGAAGTGGTGGAAAAATTGGCTCCGCACCAAGCGCAGTGTCCCCAGCCGGGCTGGATCACGCGCCGGCATGACGGACAGGCGGGCAAAACCCCGGCTCCGCAGTGCGGACAGAAGGCAAATGCGTGCTGAACGCCGGCGCCGCAACGGGAGCAATAGGCGAGCAGGGGTTCACGCAGGATGAAGTAGAGAATGATGCCGATGCCGTTGACCAGGAAAATGGCGAGGAGCGTCCACATCACATAGCGCATGCCGCGACGGCGGGCGTCGCCGTAGACATAGCCGATCAAAACGGTATATCCGGCGAGGGCCAGCGGCAGGATTACCGGCGCCACGATACGGGCGGGAATAGGCGCCTCGGTCTGATAGAGAACGGCACCCACGATGAGGAAGCCGAGAATAAAGATGATGACGGCCGTAGCCCAGGCCGCGGAGGGGATTACGCGTTGAGAAGGAAGCATGGGTGTCATTGGGCACTCCTTTGATGACGCAGGCGCGAGGCGAGCACGATGGCCGCGGCCCCGCCCAGAACGGATGAGATCGAACTCCACGCGAACCAGACCAGGACTCCGGAATCGCCGAGCGCGGCGCGGAGCACGATCGCGAGAGAGAGCAGCAGAATCCCGGTGAAGGCGGCTGCAACAGCGGCGAGCCGTGCGCCCTCGCGACGATCGGCGTCCGCGGCAATGCGCGCCTGGGTGCGGGCGAGCAGACCGGCGGGAGGGGGGAGACAGGGGAGCGCGCGCAGGCCCGCGGCGAGTTGGGCGAGGTCTTCGAGTTCGCCACGGCACTCGCCGCATTGCTCAACGTGCCGGCGGAGGCGGCGCTCCTCTTCGGGATCGAGCAGGCCGGCAGCGCTCAGGGCCAGCAGCGGACGAACCAGTTCGTGATCGGTCATAGAATTCCCTTCGTGGAGACTTTGCGGCGCAGCGCCTCGAGGCCGCGCTGCACCCGGCTCTTGACGGTGGAGAGCGGGGCATGCGTGACTTCGGCGATTTCATCGAGGCTCATGCCTTCCTCGAATCGCAGCGTGAGAGCTTCGCGATAGAGCGCGGGCAGGGTGCACATCGCCGCGGCGAGAATTGCGGCGCGCTCGCCGGCGAGTACGGCGGAAAGCGCATCGGGCGCGGTAGAGGGCAGCGCCCATTCGTGCTCTTCCAGCGGCTCGCCGGGACGCCGGCGCAAGAGATCGATCGCGGCATTGTGGGCGATGGCGAACAGCCAGGTGTCGAAGCTGCGCGCGGAATCATAGCGGCCCAAGTGACGCACCACCTGAAGCCAGGTCTGCTGGAACAGGTCGTCGGCCGTGGGCGCATCGTGGACGAGGCGCAAGAGGTAGCGGTAGAGTCGGTGCTGGTAGCGGGCTACCACGGCGGCCAGGGCAGCGGGGTCGCCGCTGCGCAAACGCGCTAGTTCGGTTGGCTCCGCCACGGGAAAGTCCTTATCGATAGCTGCCTGGTAAATCATAGCGGCATTAGGTATACGGCGGCGGGGAGAAAAAGACGCATGCCTAACGGCGGTCGTCCCTACGGGACGCAGTGGTGATAAGATGAGTCCTTCCTAAGCAGCGTTATGGACCATATCCTCTCGATTGTCCTCTTCACGCCACTGGTAGGCTTACTGGTGCTGCTGTTCATTCCGTCGTCGAATGCACGCGCCGTCAAGCTGTGGGCCAATGTGGCCGCGTTTGTGGGCTTTCTGGTTTCGCTACCCCTGGTCTTCAATTTCGATCACACGAAAGATTACCAGTTTGTAGAGAAAGCGCCGTGGATTCCAACCTTGGGCGCGAGCTACCACATCGGGATCGACGGGCTGGGCCTGCTGCTGGTGATGCTGACTACGGTGGTCGGCTTCCTGGCGATTCTCTCCAGCTGGAATGCGATTCACGACCGGTTGAAGGAATATTACGCGTTCTTCCTGCTTTTGCAGACCGGCATGCTGGGCGTTTTCATGGCGCTCGATTTCCTGCTGTTCTTCATTTTCTGGGAAACAGTGCTGGTGCCGATGTACTTCATCATCGGGATCTGGGGCGGTCCGCGGCGCATGTACGCGGCCATCAAATTCATGATCTATACGCTGATCGGCAGCGTACTGATGTTCCTCGGCATTCTGACGCTTTACATGCAACACGTCGCGCAGTTTCAAACGCCGAGCTTCGATATCGCGGATCTGATGCGGGTGCAGCTTTCGGGTACGCTTTCCTGGTGGGTATTCTGGGCGTTCTTTGTGGGCTTCGCGGTGAAGGTGCCGATGTTCCCGTTCCACACGTGGCTGCCGGATGCGCATACGGAAGCACCGACGGCGGGCAGCGTGGTGCTGGCCAGCGTGCTGCTGAAGATGGGAACGTACGGATTCCTGCGCTTCTCCCTGCCGCTGCTACCGGAATCCGCTAAGAATCCGGTGATCATCAACGCGATGGGAGTTCTCTCGCTGATCGGGATTGTGTACGGAGCGCTGGCCTGCCTGATGCAGAAGGATTGGAAAAAGCTGGTTGCCTATTCCTCGGTCAGTCACCTGGGATTCTGCACGCTGGGTATCTTTTCTCTCAACCCGGCGGGAATCTCCGGCTCGATTCTGCAGCAGATCAATCACGGCATTTCCACCGGCATGCTCTTCCTGGTGGTGGGCGTGGTGTACGAGCGGCGGCACACGCGAGAGATCTCCGATTACGGCGGGCTGATGCGAGTGATGCCGGTCTTCACCATGGTGTTCCTGCTGGCGGCTTTGAGTTCGATGGGAATGCCGCCCTTGAACGGGTTCATCGGCGAGCTGACGATTTTAAGCGGCGCGTACCAGATGTCGTTCAACTGGGCGTTGTGGGCCGGGCTCGGGATCGCGCTGGGCGCGGCGTACCTGCTGTGGCTGTTCCAGCGCACGATGCTGGGCGAGATCAAGGAAAAGAACGCACACCTGAAAGACCTATCGTGGCGCGAGATTGCGGTCTTCGCACCGCTGGTGGTTTGGGCGTTTGTGATTGGCCTGAATCCGCAGCCGTATTTCCGGGTGCTGGAACGGCCGGTGGCGCAGATTGTGGAGCGGGTGCGGCCCGGGTATTACGCGGAGCGTCATTTGACGAACCCGCTGGATGCCGCGGCCGAGGTGCCGCGGGCATCCTTGCGGTAACAAAACTGTAAGCTATTTGGATTTGGACGGGCTGCCGACGCGGAATTTGGCTTCCTGTTCGCGCAATTCGGGAGAGGCGGCGGAGCCGAAATCTTCGAGCTCGAAGAGCTGCCGGATCTCGACATCGGTCTCTCCGGGGTGGGGATTCGGAGACCGCTTCAGCCACTCAATCGCTTCCTGCATCGAGTTTACTTTCCAAAGCCAGAAACCGGCGATCAGTTCCTTGGTCTCTGCGAACGGGCCATCGATCACAGTGCGATTGGCGCCGGAGAAGCGCACCCGGACGCCGAGCGCGCTGGAACGCAGCCCTTCGCCGGCCAGCATCACGCCGGCATCCACCAATTCCTGATTGAACTTGCCCATGGCGGTGAGCATCTTTTCATCGGGAAGCGCGCCCGCCTCGGATTCTTTGTTGGCTTTGATCAGAACCATGACTCTCATCGTATTTTTTCTCCTTCTGCAAATAGATCGAACGGCGCGCGGCCGGATCGACAGGCCGCATGAATTATTTCTCCGGTTGGCGGGGCGGTAGAAAGTCCCGGGTGTTAAAGATACGCCATTGATCCTCGCCGGGCCGCTCTACGCCCAGGACGAGGGCGACGGCATCGCGCGGTCCCTGGAAATAGGAGACGCGGATGCGGTGGCTGCCGGCTTTCAGCCGCGCAGCGCCGAACCCGGTGCGGACGGCGTGGAGCCCATCGTTATCGATGACGAGTTTGTTATCGATGTACAGTTTGGAACCGTCGTCGGACGCCAGAAGGAAGCGGTACGCGCCGGGTTGATCGATCCAAAAGGCGCCGCTGTAATCGATGGCGAACCACTCGAAGCGATCGGTAACGCCGGGGAAGCCTTGCGAGAAAGACCGCGGCGGAATATTCAGGGAGCTGGTGTAAATGGCGCCGACGGGCTTCAATCTACGAAACCTGGGCAGCGCGTCCGTATCGGGTTTCAGCAGGTAGATATCGCCGCGCAGTCCGGCCGAATCGACTACGGTGACGCCGAACGTGGTGATGGGCGCGGTCGGGAGCGAAGGAGGCTGGGCGTGCGCCAGGGCGAGACACGCGACGGCGATGGGAACACGGCGCACGTCCAGAGCATCGCATGGACCCGGCGGCACGGACAAGTGGGCGGTAGAATACAGCCATGCATGAACTGAGTGTTCGCACAGCTTCGCTGTTGCTGGGCGGCGGAATTCTGCTGTTTGTCGCGTTCCTGTTTTACAGCGCCTTCTATCCGCGAAAAGCGGAGGCAGCCGCACCCGTGCCGGCAGCCACGCCCGCGCCGGCAACAACGATGCGCGCGAAGGACTACGGCCTGCTGGCGCCGGTAGCGCGCCCGATCGAGTGGACGCTGCGCGAAGTGGAGGCGCGGCTCACGCACAGTTGGGGCTGGGCGATTGTGGCCACCACGTTCCTGATCAACTTTTTACTGCTGCCCTTTCGCATTCTTGCAGCGCGCAGTGCGATGAAGATGAAAACGCTGCAGCCGCAGCTGGACGCGGTCAACGCGCGGTACAAGAGCAAAAGTTGGGGCGGGCTGAATATGGACCCCGAGCACTCGCGCGAGATTTCGGCGGTATACCGCGCCAACCAGACGTCACCGTTCGCCGGATGCATTCCCGGGCTGGCCCCATTTGCCGTACTGGCGTCGTTCTATTCCGTACTCACGGGCGTGGCGCAGCTGAGAGGGGCGCGGTGGCTGTGGATCGCAGATCTCTCGCTTCCCGAACAACTGCCGGTCCGCATTCTTCCGCTATTGATGATCGCGACACAATTGTGGGTGGGTAGGGTGACGCCGCCGGCGCAGGGGATGGATCCAAAAATGGCGCGGCTGATGAACTGGATCCCGCTGGTTTTCGGCTTCGCGTTGTACGGCCAGCCCGCGGCGCTCATGGTGTACTGGGTGACCAGCAATGTGTTGCAACTCGGGCTGCAGTATTGGCTGACACGGAAGTATGGCGCGGCTAAAGTGAGCGTCTGAATCGCTCAGGGCCACGCACGCATCGCCGCTGTTTTGCCGGTCAGCGAGCGAGTCTCAGGCAACTACCCGCTTCGGAACTTTGCGGATCCGTGACAGAGGCAGCGAGTTCTTGCCGCTCGCCGCCGCCACTCGGCCCGAGCCTCGGCGAGTTGCAATCCCCACACTGCGCGGGGTTGCCCGTAAGAGGCGGCGGGGCTCGCCATGTAGCGCGTGGAGCGTCCGTAGCTCTCCAGTTCCGTGTCGGTCATTTTTCGCAGGCGGTCGCGGATCTCGCCGAGAGTAAGGGAGCTGGAGGGGTCATAGG
This sequence comes from uncultured Solibacteraceae bacterium, assembly GCA_963811575.1. GTDB lineage: Bacteria > Acidobacteriota > Terriglobia > Bryobacterales > Bryobacteraceae > Solibacter. The sequence continues at coordinate 187,924 of CAWERY010000003.1, forward strand.
TCACTCGGGTTCTATTTTTGCACGCGCCTGCAAAGCGCCGGGATGGAAGCGTTGCGGCGGCCCGATCATGGATGGCGGGCCTTCCACTTTCCGACCACCCATCCCACGCAGAGCCACAGTACCCAGGGAAAATACGCCGTAACAAGGGCGACCATTGCCCAAGCGAAGACTTGAAATGGCAGCGGGTAGCGGTGAGAAATTGGGCCGCGTCACGGAGCACATCTTATTCCCTTTCGGGACCGTTTGCACGCGCGTACAAACTTGCAGCTTTCCGCTATGCCATTGCGGCTTCGGATCGCGGACCGACGGCACGCTCGATCGCCTTCTGCTTTGCCTGCGGTGCGATGCGGAGATCGTACTCCATCGGGAGGCCGACCCAGAATTCGGCAGAGGTGCCGAGGTAGCGCGCCAAGAGGAGGGCCGTGTCGGCGGTGATGCCGGGGTTGCCGTGCACGATCTCATTCAGACGCGCCGAGGTTAAAGGCAGGCTGAAACGTCGGAGAGTCAGGCTGCGCTTCGAGGCCGGATCTCGGAGTGGATGCGCGTTTCCCATTCGTCGCGTGCGGTTTCCAACTCGTAGCGGGCCTGCAGATTGATCCAGTAGTCCGGCGTAGTATCGAAGTAGCGCCCCAGGCGTAAGGCGGTTTCGCCGGTGATGCCGCGCTGCCCGCGGACGATTGCGCTAATCCGGTTCGCGGGCACTCCGATCTTCTGCGCTAAGGCGTTCCTACTGATGCCGAGATCGTCCAGCGTCTCTTTCAGGATCTCACCCGGATGAACGGGTGCGAATTTTCCCGCCCGTCTCTTAGCGGTAGTGTTTGGTGATTTCGACGTTGCAGGCATTTCCTTTCTCTCCAGACGTAGCAGATGCGGTATTGATCGTTGATGCGTAAGCTATGCTGCCCCAGCCTACCGCCCTTGAGGGCTTCCGAGAACTTGCCGGGAGGGATCAACAGATCCGTGACCAACCAAGCGCTGTCGAGCACCGCCAATCACGGCAGCGCCATCGCCGCAGTGCTGTCGAATTCGTTCGCGCGCGGTCCACGCCCCACGCGTGCTCGAACGCTGCGGCCCGGTGCGGGGTGGGCCGGCGCCTAGAGGAACAGCTCGACCGGAACGCGCAGCCTTGCGGCCAGTTGTTTCGCCTGAGTCTTGCTGATGCCGAGCTTCCCGTTGAGGATTTCGGAAACGCGGCTCTTGGGAAGAATGTCCGCGAGGTCGGCGGGGCGTAGCCCCTTTTCCTGGAGCAGGTGGTTGAGCATTTTGTGCGGTTCGGTTTCGGGCAGCGGGTGCACGCGGTCTTCGTATTCTTCGATCAACATGCTGAGCATTTCGAGCATCCGCCCTTCCTCTTCGCTCATCTCCGTTTCCGGCTTGTCCATGAGATCGCTTGCCGCGAGCAGAAGCCGCTGGTGTTCCGCGTCGGTATGAATGACGAGAGGCAGGGTTTGCTTCAGCAGCTTCCCGTAATTGGATTCATCGAGCAGCGTGTTCATGGCTTCACTTCTCCTTCGAGTATTCGGCGTGCGTGAGGATATACCGAATGTAAATTACCTGCCAGCGGTATTTGATCACGGTGATGAGCCGGTACTTGTTGCCGCCGATAGTGAATACGGTGAACAATCCCGCTGCGTCGGCGTGCCGAAAGTCTTCTCGGGCATCCTGAAGGCTGGTCCGGGTTGCACGCTTGGCGACGAAATACCAATGCATCAGCGGCTCCAGAGCGTCCTTATGCACTCTAGAGAACTCGGCTATTGCCGCTTTGCTGATGATCCTCACTTTTGTAAGTCACCAAAATGGGAACTATTTGTCAAAGATACTTGAACAGCGCTCCAGCCCGCGTCGCGGGGTCGAGTTTTCCGCGTCGGCTGCTTGTCGAGCACAGTAGGGGCGAGTACCGGCGTGCACGATCCTTATGCAATTTGCGTAGGCGAAATTGCACGGAGGTTGGCGACGCCGCGTTGTTTCCGTAGGGTGACGCCGTTATCATCGCGACTGGCTCGGGATCCTCTCAAACACTACCGGCCAATGGCCCTCCAGAACCGCTGGGGTAGAATGATACCGTGCCTTACCCGGAACCACTCATCGCAGCAATGCGTCAGGATCTGACCCGATATGGTGTAGAAGAGGCGAGGACGCCTCAAGATGTGGACCGGCTGCTGGCGCCTGGAAGCGGCTCGGTATTGATGATTGTGAATTCGGTTTGCGGCTGTGCCGCGGGCAGGGCGCGGCCGGCGGTTGGGCTCGCGCTGCAACATGCCGTGCGTCCCGCGAAAGTGGCGACGGTTTTTGCCGGCGGGGATGAAGCCGCGGTTGCCCATTTGCGCGCACTGTTATCCGAGTATCCGCCTTCCTCGCCCTGCATGGCGTTGTTCCAGGACGGGAAGCCGGTCTACATGCTGCACCGGAGCGATATCGAACGCCGGGAGGCCATGGAAATCGCCGGCATCCTGACACAGGTATTCGATCAGCTCTGTGCGGCGGAGAAGCCGGTTTAGACGACGGCCCTTCCCCTAATTCCCCAGGCCTCACGCTAAAGTCGCGGTCCGATTTCGCATGTACAGGTGAGGGTCTCAGACCACATGCCGAATCCGACCGCGACTGCGGCCACGCAACACCTCTCCGTTTCCTTACCGAAGCCTCGCGCGTATCGCCTGGAAGCGATCGATATGCTGCGCGGGCTGGTGATTCTCATCATGGCGATCGATCATGTGAGGGACTACTTCTTGTTCGGCGCCGAGCAGGAACCGATGGGCAACCCGCACATCTCCGCCGGCTTATTCGCAACCCGATGGATCACCCATTTCTGCGCGCCGGTATTCGTGGCGCTCGCCGGCGTCAGCGCGGGTCTGATGGGCGCGAAAAAAAGCCGCAGTGAATTGGGGACCCTGCTCTTCACGCGCGGCGTGTGGCTCGTATTTGCCGAGGTCTTCATAGTTTCCACGCTGACCACATTCTCACCGGGCGGAATCGCAGGCGCCGGAGGATTGATCTTCGTTTCGATGCAGGTGATCTGGGCGATCGGCGCCAGCATGATTCTTCTCTCGGCCTTGCAGTGGTTGGGACGCGGGGCATGTTTCGCCACCGGCATCGTGCTGGCGGCGGGACACAACCTGCTGGATCCGATCTGGCCGGCAAGCACACTGCTGGATCAGCACTGGCCAGTGTGGGTGGCGCTGCATTCCCAAATGTCGCTTCACGTGGGGCCGTTCCTGCTGCGTTTCGCTTACCCGCTGCTCCCATGGACAGGAGTGATGGCGCTGGGCTACGGAGTGTCGGGAATCTTCGAACTTCCCCCGGTGCGCCGCGACCGTGTCCTGCTCCGTGCGGGCACGGCACTGACCGCCGCGTTTCTTGTGCTGCGGGCGGCGGGCATCTACGGAGATCCGCATCCCTGGCACGGGAGGGCCGCCGGCGTGATGGATTTCCTGAACACGACGAAATACCCGCCGAGCCTGGAGTATCTCCTGATGACTCTGGGGCCGGCAGCCATTTTGTGTTCGTTCGCGGATCGCATCACCGGTGCAATCAAGAATTACGTGGTGCTCTTCGGCCGCGTGCCGTTCGCATTCTACGTGGCTCACTTATTCCTGATTCACTCGCTCAGCGTGTTACTGGGAGTAAGTCAAGGGTTCCCGCTGCGGCAGATGATGACTAACTACCGCTATTACCCAAAAGGGTATGGCATCGGCCTGCCGTGGGTGTACGCCGTATGGAGTTTGGTGGTGTGCCTGCTATATCCGTATTGCCGCTGGGCCGCGGGGATGAAGGCGAGGCACAGGGAGCCATTGGCTCAGTTACCTGGCCTAAGCAGGGGGCCCAACCTGCGCCTTCCGGCACTCCACGCCCCTGCGCCCGACCTTGCTCACTTCCAACCCGGCCGCCTTTGCGATCTCGCGAAACTCGGCCAGCGACCGATCCTTCCCGCCCACCAGCACCAGCATCAGCACTACGGGCGGCGGATCTTCCTTGCCTTCGCCGAGGGCTACCACCCGCCCGGTCGAACCCGCTGCCTCGGCGCAGCGTCTCAAGATCGCGGTCGCCTCGCGGTCCGGCCAGTCGCCAATCACTTTGCTCAAGAGATAGAGATCCGCGCCCGCCGGCAGGGGATCGAAAAAACTCTGCCCCACAACGGTGACCCGGTCGGCCACGCCCGCGGCCTCAAAGACCTTTGCGGATCGCGCCACCACGCGCGGCGTGTCCACCAGCGTGCCGCGAACCCCGGGATGCGCGCGCAGCACCTCCGCCAGCAGCGAACCGGTGCCGCCGCCCACATCCACCACCGTGCGCACGCTCGCCCAATCCGCCGGATCGGCCAGTACGTCCGGGTTGGGAACACCGTGCCCCGCCGGACCCATCAACGCGTCGAACTCGGCCGCGATCCGCGGATGCGCCTCCAGGTCCTCCCAGAAGGGCCGGCCGAACGCTTCGTGGTAGGCAGGCCGTCCGCTGCGCACCGCGGAAAGCAGAGTCCCCCACGCATTCGCCATGCGCCCGCCGAAGCCATCCAGATCGAGCCCCAGGCGAAAGCCCTCATCCATCAGTCCGCGCGCCGCATCGTTCAAGGCGAAGTGCCCGGCGGATGTCTCTTCGAAGAGTCCCTTGCCGGTTAAATGGCGCAGCATCTGGTAGAGCGCATCGCGATCGGCGCCGGCGGCCGCCGCCAGTTCGCCGATCTCGCTGCGGCCCGCCGCAAGGTGCTCGGCGATACGCAAGGTGACCGCCACATGTACGCACCAGGGCGTACAGAGATCGCTCATCGTCCACAGGTCCATTCGGCCATGATGCCATGCCGCGCCGCGGAGTGCGCTAGCATCGTCCCAGGAGAATGCCTTGAAAATCCTGATGGTGGCAATTCTGATCGTGATTCTGATCGTGGTCGCGCGAAGCTCACGGGGCGATAAGTAGCGTCCAATTGTCCAGTTTTGCCCCACGCTGCGCCAATTCCCCCATTGCACATTGCTGAATAGGTCCACATTGTGTCGAATATTTCCACAGGTCTTCTGATTATAGGAGTATAAGGTCTAATGGTACTTTACGTGCCTTGACTCAGCCAACAATGAACAGGCTGATTCGCGATTCCGCACATCTGATACGACCGGCAATCGTTCTTCTGGTCGGGCTGGGATTGTTCGTCGTGATTCGGGGTGCCGTGATCCCCAAAGACTTCGGCAAGTACGGACACTACCGCCCCGGCGCTCTGGCCGCCATTCGCGAACACCCCATCGTGTACGCCGGACAGGCCACCTGCGTCCTCTGCCACGACGAACAGGCCACCGCGCGTGCCGCCGGACGCCACGCCCGCATCGCCTGCGAAACCTGCCATGGTCCCCAGGCCAAGCACGCCGACGACCCGACCGCCCTCAAACCCAAACTCCCTGACGTCGCGACTCTTTGCGCCCGCTGCCACGAAAAGGACGTCGCCAAGCCCAGGACTTTCCCGCAGGTGGTGACCGCCGAACACTCCGGCGGCATGCTGTGCAATACCTGCCACAAACCTCACAATCCGCATATTTAAGGAGCCTGCAATGGAAATCACACGGCGAAATCTCATCGAAATCGGCGGCAAGCTCCTCATGATCGCCAGCGTCGGCGCTTCCCTGGAACAGATCACCGGCGCCGAAGAACCACCCGAGGCCTACAAAATGGCCGACCACTGGTGGGGCATGATCATCGACATCGATAAGTGCATCGGCTGCGGAAACTGCGTCCGCGCGTGCTCCAATGAGAACCAGGTCCCCAAGGGCTACTTCCGCACCTGGGTGGAGCGCTACGAGGTCACAGAGGGCAACCCCAATCCGCGCGTCGAATCCCCCAACGGCGCAATCGATGGCTTCCCGCCTTCGCCGCACACCGGCGTGAAGAGTTTCTTCGTCCCCAAGCTGTGCAATCACTGCGTGGATTCGCCTTGCGTCCAGGTCTGCCCCGTGGGCGCCACCTTCATCAGCCCCGACGGCGTCGTGCTCGTCGACAAGGACTACTGCCTCGGCTGCCGCTACTGCGTGCAGGCCTGCCCGTACGGCTGCCGCTACCTTCACCCGGAGCGCGAGACCGTGGACAAATGCACGCTCTGCTACCACCGCATCACCAAGGGACTGACCACCGCCTGCTGCGAGAACTGTCCCACCGGCGCGCGCCAACTGGTCGATTTCAAGAACCCCAAGGATCCGGTCCACGAATTCCTGCGCGAGAACAAAGTCATGGTCCTGAAGCCGCAGATGGCGACCCAGGCCAAGGTCTATTACAAGAACCTCGACGGTTCGGTCCGATAGGAGACATATGATGATTCCCGGCGTAGACGGATTCATGTACCCCAACGAGGTGGAGCTGCAATGGAGCGTGCTCATCGTGCTCTACCCGTTCATCACGGGATTGGTGGCCGGAGCCTTCATCCTCGCCTCGCCTGGAGCGAGTCTTTAACGTCGACGCGGTGCGTCCCACTTACCGCCTCGCGCTCCTGACCGCGCTCTCGTTTCTGCTGGTGGCACCGCTCCCGCTGCAGTTGCATCTCGGCCATCCCGAGCGCTCGTTCGAAATGTACCTGACGCCGCACCGCTCCTCGGCCATGGCGATGTTCGGCTTCGTCTACCTCTGGTATCTGACGGTCGTGCTGCTGCTGGAAATCTGGCTGGACTACCGCGCCGATATCGTCCGCCTCGCGCAATCCGCCAAAGGATTCAGCCGCCTCGTCTACAAGGCGCTGACCTTGGGTTCGATGGATGTCAGCCCGGGTGCGCGCGCCATTGACGATAAAGTCGGGTACGCGATCACCGTCATCGGAATTCCTTCGGCCTTCATGCTCCACGGGTACGTGGGCTTCATCTTCGGCTCCATCAAAGCCAACCCCTGGTGGAGCACGCCGCTGATGCCGATCGTGTTCATCTTCTCCGCCATGGTCTCCGGCATCGCCGCGGTGCAGCTCCTCTACATGGCGTCCATGAAGGTCCGCAAAACCAAAATCGACATGCGCTGCGTGGATACCATCGCCAAGTATCTCTTCTACACCTTTGTCATCGATTTCACGCTCGAAATGCTCGACCTGATTCACCGCACGTACGAATCCGACGAGAGCTTCAACAGCCTCGATTTCATGGTCCACACGCGTCTGTGGTTCTCCCACGTGATTCTGCAGATCCTGATCGGGACCCTGGTGCCGCTCGCCCTGCTCGCCGCCAACCAGTTGTGGACCTTCAGTGAGGCCAAGCGCCGCGTCATGTATGTGGCCGCCTGTTCGCTTACGATGATCGGAATCTTCGCCATGCGCTGGAACGTGGTGATCGGCGGCCAGTTGTTTTCCAAGAGTTTCCTCGGATATACCAGTTACAAAATCGACTTAGTAACTCGCGAAGGGCTCTTCGCCGCGATCGCGCTGATGCTTTTGCCCTTCGCCATCTTTTTCGTCCTGGTGAAACTCCTGCCCCCCTGGCAGGAAAGCGAGGCCCATAAAGCCTAGAGGAGGTTGCCTTGTCGCAACCCGAGTGGGACGCGTTGGCCCACGACGTCCAGGATCTTCGGACGCGCGTAGCCCGCATGGAAGTCGCGCTGGGCCTCGCGCCCGGCGCGGAGATGGCGGAGTTCCCCGCCGCCTCCACCCCCGCGCTCGCCGCGGAACCTGCGACCCGGCTTCTCGATTCGCCCGCCGCCCTGCTGCCCGTCATCGGCCGCGCGCTGCTCGGCCTGGCCGGCGCCTACCTGCTCCGGGCACTTACCGAATCCGCGACCTTCTCCCCCGGAATGGGCGTCGCCATCGGCCTCATCTACGCCATGCTCTGGCTGGTCTGGGCCGCGCGTACGCCCGCCGCGCGACGCGCTCGAAACCGCGCTCCACGGGCTCACCTCCGTGCTCGTGCTGTCCCCCTCGCTCTACGAAGCCACGGTGCGCTTCCATGCCATCTCGACCTGGACCGCCGGAGCGCTGCTCTTCGCCTTCACCCTTTACGGCTTCGCCGTCTCCTGGCGCAAGGACCTGCTGATTATCGCCACCTTTGCCACGCTCGCCGGACTCGGAACCGGCGCCGCGCTTCTGCTGGCGACGCACGATGTGCTGCCGTTCACCTTCGTCTTTCTCGCCATCGCCGCCGCCGTGGAAGCCTCGGCCTGCCTCAATCACTGGCTGAGCGAACGCTGGCTCACCGCCGCCGCGGCCGACCTTGTCGTCCTGCTCGCCACATGGCTCGTCACCAACGAGCGCGGTATTCCGGAGACCTACGCCCCCATCTCCCACGGGGCCTTGCTCGGCGCCCAGGTCGCCCTGCTCGCCATTTATCTTTCCAGCATCATCATTCGCACCCTGCTCCGCGGTTTCACCTTCACCGGCTTCGAAACCATGCAATGCGCGCTTGCCTTCGCCATCAGTGTCGGCGGCGGATTGCAGCTTACCAGCCACGACGCGCGCGTCGCTCCGGCGCTCGCCGTCCTCGCCCTTGGGTGCGGCGCCGCCTGCTACCTCGTATCCTTCGTCATGCTCGACCGCGATGGCGCGCGCGGCCGCAATTTCTATACGTACTCGACCTTCGCGATCCTGCTGACCATCGCCGGCAGCCGCATTCTGCTTTCCGGCGAGGCCGCCGCGATTGCGTGGAGCCTGCTGGCAATCTGCGCAATCTGGGTGGGCGGCGTTTTTCTGCGACTGACGCTGAAGGTTCACGGCTGTATCTTCCTGCTGCTCGCGCTGGCCGCTTCGAGTGCGCTGGAACAGGCGCTCGGCCTGCTCCTCGGCAACCGGACCTGGCCCGGAGGCGCCCCGTGGGCCATCTGGAGCGGCGCCCTCACCGCGTCGCTGTGCTACGTCATCGGCACCCGGCACGCCGCCGCCGTGACTCCGAGTTTCAGTTCGCGCGCCCTGCGCATCCTGGTGGCAGGGAGCTCCGTCCTGATGCTCGCCGGCATCGCCGCCGGTCTGCTCACGTCCGGCTATCACTTGGTCGCCGGCGCGCAGGCGACCCACGCCTATTGCGCCACCATACGCACTTTCGTGCTTTCGGCAAGCGCCCTGCTACTCGCCTGGGCGGGCGGCCGTTGGGAGCGGCCGGAATTTTCCCACCTCGTGTATCCCGTGATGGCGCTCGGCGCGTATCGCATGATCGGCGTGGATCTCCAACAGGATCGCACTGCCGTTCTCTTCCTCTCGCTACTGCTCTACGGCGGCGCTTTGATGCTGCTGCCCAAGCTGATTCGCTCCCACGCGGCATAGCTTCGGCGGGCCACGGCGTTACATCAAGTAAGGAGCGCCGTCTCTTATAACTTTCGAATCTTGATGTTCTTAAACCACGCATCGCTATCGTGATTCTGCACCGAGATCTGGCACATCTTGCGCGGCTGATTCACCAGCAGATCGTACACCGGCGATTCCGTTCCCCAGCGCGCGGCCGACCCCTTGGCAACTCCGGGATCTTTCAGGCTGCCATCCACCACCTTCTCGCCATTCAGCCAGTGCTCGACGTGGTCGCCCTTCACCAGCAGGCGGGAATGATTGAACTCGCCCACCGGTTTGGTGGCGTCCTTCGCCGGCGAGATCATGTCGTACAGCGCCCCCGCCTGGTGATTCGTGCCGCGGCGCGCGTCCGGGATTCTTCTCGTTATCCAGCACCTGGTATTCGAAGCCGATCACGTACTCCTGCCCCTTCGCCGGACGATCCTTGCGCCGGTTCTTCATGCTGGCGTTCACGCGGTCTTCGAACTTCTGTCCCCTCACAGCGTCCGCCAGCATCACACGATCCTGAATGCGGTACTTGATCCCGCTATTCCCGCCGGGTGAAATCTTCCAATCGAACTCCAATTCGAAATCGCCGAATAGCTCTTTCGTAAACAGGTCTTCGTCGATCGCCGCGTGGGGCAGCGATTTGATACAGCCGTCCTCGATGGTGAAGGCGTTCGAGGGCGGAGATTTCTTCGTGGGGTCTTCCCAGTTGGCATAGGTCTTGCCGTCGAAGAGCAGGCGCCATCCGGCGGCCTTTTCCTCAGCGGGTCAGCTGATTGTCGGCAGCGGGCGCGGCCAGCGCGGCGACGCAGGCGAGCGTGGCGATGCGTAGAACATTGGGCATGGCTTCAATCTACAATGTCCAGGTGCCTCTTGTACGGCTTGCCCTCATATTTTTCGTCGCCGCTCGTCGCTTTCGCGCAGGATACCCGCGTCATCCTGCTGGGCACCGGCACGCCCAACCCCGAGCCCGACCGCATGGGTCCCGCGATCGCGATCGTCTCCGGCGCGCGCGCTTACCTGGTGGATTGCGGCCCCGGCGTGGTGCGCCGCGCCGCGCAGGCGGGAATCAAAATGCAGCAGCTCACGCGTGTGTTTATCACCCACCTGCACTCCGATCACACGGCCGGCTATCCCGACCTGATCCTCACCCCGCCTAACGCCGACCGCGAAGATCCGCTCGAAGCCTACGGACCGCCCGGACTGCGCGCCATGACCACACACATCCTCAAAGCCTGGACTGAGGATTTCGATATTCGCCTTCACGGCACCCAGCCCCACAACGCGCGCGGCTTCGCGGTCACGGCGCACGACGTCCGCCCCGGCGAAATCTACCGCGACGATACCCTCCGCGTGATCGCCTTCGCGGTGCCCCACGGCGCGTGGAAGCACGCCTACGGCTATCGCTTCGAGGCCAAGGACAAGGTGATCGTGGTCAGCGGCGACACGACGTATAGCGACTCGCTCATCGCCGCGGCCAAGGGCGCCGACATTCTGGTTCACGAGGTCTACTCGCAAAAAGGCTGGGAGGCGCGCACTCCGGAGTGGCGCAAATATCACGCCGCGTATCACACGTCCGCCCCGGATCTGGGTCGCATCGCCGCCCAGGTCCGCCCCCGAAAGCTCGTGCTCTATCACTTGCTTCCGATGGGGCAGCCGCCCGAACAAGTCCTCCTGGAAATCCGCCAGAACTGGAGCGGCGAAGTCATCTACGGCAAAGATCTCGACGTCATTCGCTAGTAATCTCCAGCTTCAATTCGCCTTCCGCCGGCGCCCCCGTCCAGGTCAGCACGGTGCGATACAGCCGGGTTCCCCAGGAGCTCCGCAGCCGGCCGTCGGTAATCGCAATCTCTTCTGTGCGGATGGCGGGGGCGTGGGTTGCCGGCAATCGCAATCTTCTCGCCGCCGGCAAGGAAGATCGCGCCCGCCGCATCGTGCCGCGCGGCGCTCGCCGTCATCATGGTCATCTCGAGCTTGCCATTGCCCTCGCGCAGCGCGTAGCGGTCGCTCACCGTGACGGCGTTGCGCGCGCGATCCAGCCGTACGCGGCGCCGCCATTTCAATACGCCGGCAGCCTTGGGATACGCGGCCGCGATCTCCGCCGCGAATTCCGCCGAGTCTTCCGCCGCCTGCAAACGTCACGTCGCGCGCCTCATACTGCCGCCCGGCCGCCTGCATCACGCCATTGATGGTCGGCAAATTGTGAAATGCCGATTGCATCGTCCAGATGTCGTACCGCTGCGCGCTGAACGTCTTCGCTGTGTACGTCTCCACGCCCACATCGATCAGCACCGGATTCCCGTTGCGGTAGACCACGAAGTTTCCGACATCGTTGTGATTGTGACTTTCGGCATTGTGCCCGCCCAGCGCCGCAAAATAGAAGCCGTCCGTGGTGCCCTGCTTCCGCCGCGCCGCCGCCACCTGGATTCCTTCCAGCCAGGCCTCGCGCACCAGCGGTTCGCGCGCCTCGGCCCGCAGCATCTCAGCACCTTCGAAAAGGCCCGGCAGCGCGCGGCCCAGGCTCTCAAAGCTCGCCCCGCTGCGCTGGAAATGAAAGGCTCCGAATGCCTGCAAGTCGCGATCGCCGGTGGCCTTCCCGTAGCGGTACAGCAGGCTGCCATCGGGATGCACCTTCGCCGGCGCGTCCGCGAAATTCACGTACCAATCGCCCGCGATGTGGACCTTGTAAATGTAGGCCCCAATCGCCCGCACCAGCGGCAGGTTGAAATAGTCGATGGCGCCCGCGCTCGCCGAACGCAACAGATCCAGACACTCGAACAGGCTCGCCCCTGCCCTTCCCCAATAGCCCGGCCCTTCGTCGCAGCCGCCATCCTCGTGGTACGAATCCAGGAAGCGGTCCAGACTGGTGAGAATCTTGCCCACCGTTTGCCCCCGCCGCCCCTCGTCGCGATCCAGCAGCAGGGCGGACGTCAGTACGTTGGAGTGGATCCACGGATTCCAGTTGTTCACCGGCTTATCGTTGGTCAGCCCCATCCAGCCGAAATCCTGCCGCGCCCGGTAGACGCTCAGGATGCGCCGCTCCACTTCGTTCTGCAGCCGTTCGCGCACCAACGGGCTGACCTTGTCCAGTTGCCGGCCCACCAGGTAATCCGTCCACGCGAGCAGCGCAGCCGTTTCCGCCGAGAACAGCTCGATGATGGGCTCCGACGGCGTCCGGTAGTCCCGACGCCGCGTTTCTGCGCTCCCAGGTGCGCCGGAACTCCCCAGAAGGTCTCCTCGCAAATCGCCCAGATGCCATCCGCGATATCGTCCAGGCAGCGCCCCTTGCCCTCCACGCATTCCGCCAGCACGGAGCGCCGCAAGTGGGTTCGACGCCCGAACTGAATGCCTTCCCAGTGCGACCGGTTTCCGCTGCGCGCATACTCCAGGAATAAGGTCGCCGGCAGCGGCTCGTATCCCTTGCCCAATGTAGTTTCCGCATCTTTGACAATCGCGTCCCGCACGGCGGCCGGCAGCCCGTCCCACGCGGCGCGCGTCCGCCGCCGAAGGGTACGGCTTCCACAGTTTCGTCAACTTCGCAGCGTCATAGCGCGAGCTCAACAACCGCCGCTTGGGAATCGCCACTTGCACCTGAGCCGCGACCGGTAGGGCCGCCCCGCCCGCCAGGATTGCTCTCCTGCTGATTTCAGACATATACACCCTGATTCTACGCCCGGTGACCCCTCCGCATCGCCCGCCTGCGCGATTCGCGTCATAATATCTCCATGCACCGCGCTGTCTGCACGCTTTTCCTGCTTTCTCTTCCTGCCCTTGCCGCCGATTTCTCCGGCACCGTTGTCGACGTCATGTGCCGCGGCAAAGATCTCTCCAGCCACACTCGCGAATGCGCCGTCACCTGCGCGAAGAGCGGGTATGCCCTGGTCACCGCGGACGGCAAATTCCTCAAATTCGACGAATCGGGCAACGCCCGCACCCTCGCCGTCCTGAAGAAATCCACCCGCGATAAGGACCTCAAGGCGAAAGTCACCGGCGCGCTCGATGGCGACATCCTGAGAGTGCAATCCGATCGAACTCCAATGAAAGGGGTCGCCGCTCTGTTCCTGGCGCTCCCCCTCTTCGCTCAAAGCGACCTAGGGGAACTCCGCCTGAGTGTCCACGACCCTTCCGGCGCTGCGCTCCCTGCCCACGTCGAGCTCACGAATTCCGCCACCGCGACCCACCAGACGATCGATCTCGCCGCCAACGGCCGCTACTCATTCCGTGCTCTTCCCTTCGGCCTCTATCGCCTGAACATCACGCACACCGGCTTCGCCGCCGCCACCGAGCTGCTCGCCATCCGCTCCGCCCTTCCGCTGCAGCACAGAGTCTCGCTAAGCCTGGTCCCGATCGAGACCTCCGTCGTGGTTACCGAGTCCGATACCCTGGTCGATCCCACCGCTACCCATGCGGCATATCACGTGGGCGCGGACGAACTCAAGCAACGCGCCTCTTCGCTCCCCGGGCGCGGCCTCACCGACCTGGTCATCATGCAGCCCGGCTGGACCCTGGAAGCCAATGGCATTCTCCACCCCCGTGAATCCGAGTACGACACCCAGTATGTCGTCAACGGCTTTCCCATCTACGACAACCGCTCGCCCGCCTTCGCCCCCGCGACGGACGCCGACGATGTGGAGTCGCTCAAGATCTATGCTGGGGGCATCCCCGCCGAATTCGGGCAGAAACTCGGCGGCGTGATCGAAGTCAACACCGTGCGCAATACCAACCCGGGTTTCCACGGCGCCCTGGTCCTGCAGCACGGCAGCTTCGATACCAGCTCGGCGTATGCCTCCGCGCAATGGGTCGCCGGACCTACTACCGCCACCGTCACCGGCGAAGGGTTTCTTACCGAGCACTATCTCGACCCGCCGGTAACTTCGAACTTCTCTAATCACGGCGCCAACTCCTCCGCCACCGCCGCCCTGGAACACGATTTCGATTCGTCCAACCGTCTACGCATCTCTGGCGCGCGCAGCGAAACCGGCTTTCTGGTGCCGAATGACCTGCTCCAACAGGCTGCCGGCCAGCGCCAGGATCGCACCGCCGCTTCCTCCGAAGGACAGGTCTACTTCCAGCACATCTTCTCCGCGTCCCTAATCGGAACGGTTGGAGTCATGGCCCGCGACCTCAATGCCCGCCTCTGGTCCAACCCCCTCTCGACCCCGATCGGCGTCGCGCAGGACCGCGGCTTTCGCGAAGTCTACGTGAAGGCGTCCCTCGCCGGCCATCACGGACGCCACGAATGGAAGACCGGCATCGACGGGCGTTTCGCCGATATCCGCGAAGAGTTCGATTACCGTATCTCCACTTACCGCCTGAATCCCGGCAACGTCCGTATCTTCGCGCGTAACTTACCCGCCACTTACCAGTTCAACGGCGAATCACCGGACCGCGAACAAGCGGCTTACGCCCAGGACACCGTCCGCTTGGGAGCCGTCACGGTCAACGCCGGTCTGCGCTTCGATCACTACGCGCTGCTGCTCCACGAAACCGCCTTCAGCCCCCGCCTCGCCGCTTCCTGGAACGTGCGCCCGCTCGGCGTGGTCCTGCACGCCTCTTACGACCGCATCTTCGGCACGCCGCCCTTTGAGAATCTGCTGGTCTCCGCCGCGCCCGAATCGCGCTTCGGCGTTGGGTTCTATCTCCCGCTCAAGGCCTCACGCGGCAATTATTACGAAGCAGGTTTCACGCGAGCGCTCGGCACGCAACTCCGCCTCGATGCCACTTACTTCCTCCGCGAAATGAACGATTTCAAGGATGACGACCTGCTTCTCAACACCGGCGTCAGCTTTCCCATCGCCTTTCAACACGCCACAATTCGCGGGCTCGAGGTGAAGCTCGCCCTTCCCCGCTGGCGCGGCCTCTCTGGCTTTCTCAGTTATGCCAACACGATCGGCATCGGCCAGTACCCCATTTCCGGCGGCCTTTTCCTCGATAACGATGACCCCGCGCTGCTCCAATCCAAGGACCGTTTCCCCATCTCGCAGGACCAGCGCAACACCGTCCGCGGCTCGCTCCGCTACCAGATTCTGCCCCGTCTCTGGACCGCCTGGACCGCCGCCTACAACAGCGGCCTCCCCATTGAGGACACCGCCGATCTTCCCCCGCAGGCCTTCCTGATCGCTCAGTACGGCGCCGATATTCTGCAGAAGACGAACCTCGATCGCGGTCGCGTGCTCCCGTCATTCAGCTTGAATGCCTCGCTCGGCGCAGACCTCTGGAAGCACGAAAAGCATTCCCTGACGGTGCAATTGGATGTCACGAATGTTACCGACCGCCTGAATTTGATCAACTTCGCCGGCCTGCTCTCCGGCACCGCCATCGCTCCGCCGCGCGGCGCTTCCGCCCGCCTTCGCTGGGATTTCTAGTTTTCCTCTGATGCGTAACGCAGCCCACCGCTGCTACCGTCTTAGGCCGGTTTACAATGCGCGCCCGCTCACCATCCGGAGCGCAAACACCTTCCTTCCGGTGGGCGCAGCACTAAGCACACGCACAAAGAGGTTGAGTTTACACCCCTGACGCGCTCCTGAAAGTCATACTTCGGTTAGAGGGCACTTAGCCCCAATGACAAGGAGAACATCATACATGATCCCTCGACTTATTTTCGGCGCCTCCGTGCTGGCGCTCGTACTTACTGCTTCTAGTTACTCCGAAGCCGGCAATCCTTCGCCCCAATGGTCAATCGCGGGAGGTGATGCAACTAACTCACGCAACCAATCCGCGGAAACCGTACTTTCTCCTTCCACCGTCTCTAAACTCGCCGTGAAGTGGAACTTCACCACCGCCGGAGACGTCTCCGCCACCCCCACAGTCGGCGCCGATGCCGTTTACTTTCCCGACTGGTCCGGCAACCTTTTCGCGATCAAAAAAACCGATGGCTCGCTGCTCTGGTCCCACAAGATCGCCGATTACGATGGCTTCATCGGCGCTATCTCTCGCGTCAGCCCCGCCATCAACGGCAATGACATCATCCTGGGCGACCTCCAAAGCCCCAACCAGTTGCACAACGGAGCCTGGGTGATCGCCGTCGATCGCCAGACCGGCCTGCCGCACTGGAAAACCCAGGTAGACGCCCACCCTGCCGCGATCATCACCGGCGCCCCGGTCGTACTCGACAATGTTGTCTATATCGGTGTATCGTCCACCGAGGAATCGCTCGCCGTCAACGCCGCTTATCCCTGCTGTAGCTTTCGGGGCTCAATGGTCGCGATCAATGCCGCCACCGGCGAAATTCTCTGGCAAACTTACACCGAGCCCGATAACCACGGCCGCACCGATGGCTATAGCGGCAATGCGATCTGGCAGCCGCCGGCTATCGACGCCGCACGTGGATTGCTTTATACCGGCACCGGTAACAACTACGAAGTCCCCGACTCCGTGAAGGCCTGCCTGGCCTCCAGTTCCATGCAGCAGCAGCCCGGGTGCTTCGCCGCCGACGATTACTTCGATTCCGCACTCGCACTCGACCTCAAAACCGGTCAGGTCAAATGGTCGCGCCGTCTGCAGGGCATCGACGTCTGGACCGTAGCCTGCAATCGAAACCCCACCCAGATCTCCTGCCCCGTTCCCGCCAGCCCCGACTACGATCTCAGTGGTTCCGGGCCCAACCTGCTGCCCAACATCGTGGGCTTTGGACAAAAGAGCGGAATCTACTGGGCGTTGAATCCGGATACCGGAGCCATTGTCTGGAGCAGCGTGGTAGGCCCCGGCTCCACTCTCGGCGGTATCGAGTGGGGTACCGCGACCGATGGCACGCGGATCTATGTCGCCATTACCAATGCCAACCATCTCCCTTATAAACTGGTTAACGGCACCACCATTACCTGGGGAGCCTGGTCCGCCCTGGACGTCGCTACCGGCAAGATCCTCTGGCAAACCGCCGACCCCGCCAACGCTCTCGATATGGGCGCCGTCAGCGTCGCCAACGGAGTGGTCTACGCGCCATCTTTCTCCGGCAACATGCACGCGCTCGACGCCGCTTCCGGCAAGGTGCTCTTTACCTTCCCCAGCGGCGGCGCCGTTCTCGATGGGCCAGCCATCGCCGATGGCGTTGTCTATTGGGGCTCCGGGTACAAGAAGGTTTCGCCCGGTACGCCGAACAATAAACTCTACGCCCTATCCCTCTCCGCCATGCCTCAATAACCCGGCAGCCTGACCGGGGCGAGTAACTTCCGTTCGCCCCGGTCACGTCACTGTGACGGCAACATCAACTTTATATTCGCCGCCTTTTCAAGCATTTAAGATTTTTACCTCCGGATAAGCCTATGTGCGCGTGTTACTTCTTGAGCCATGACGACACTAAGACAAATCGAGGCCAATCGACGCAATGCCCGCAAGTCCACGGGTCCTAAGCGCAAGCCCTTGAAATCCGGCGTCCGCCGCGACGGCTCCGCCCCCGAAGAACGCGCGAGCGTCCTCCCCGGGACTGTGACTACCGCTGAGCCAGGGCCGGCGTCGTCGCCCGAGGCGCTACAACATGCAATCTGATGGCGTCCGGCGCCGCGTAGCTGGATGGTTGGCCGGAGCGCGTTTCCACCGCGCCGCTGACATAGATCAATTGATCGCCCGGCTCGGCGGTCGGTAGAGCTTCAATAGTGAAACTGCGCCTGCTCTCGTCTTCCGTGATCAGCACGCCATTCAAACCCACATCCAGCACGCGGACGTAGGGAGGAAGATTGCGCACTTCCACCGGTACCCGTCCGCGGAACCCCGCCTGCCTCGAGATCGAGACCGTGATCTCCGCCGTGCTTCCCTGCTGCACCGTAACCTCGCGGGTTTCCGCCGTCATCAACACGTCCGGCTGCGGCATCAACGCGATCAGTTTCATCCGGTCTTCGAGATTCGCCGCGCGCTTGATCCCCGCGCCCGCGCCGCTCACCTTCAACGGCGCCGCCGCCTCCAACTTCGCCCCGGCATCCGCGCTCAATGTCAGCGTTGTCGCCACCTGCCCCGGGCGGATCACGCCGCGCGTCGCGCGCAGCCCCGCCGGCAGATCGTCCAGCGCTACCTCGATCGGCCCGTCGAACCCGTCCATCCGAAATGCCGTTACCGTGACCGGCACCGAGCCGCCCACGGGAACGTTCGGATTGCGCGGCGCTACCGTCAAGCGGAAGTCCGGCCGCGGCCGCCGCACCGTGAGGCGATAGCCATATGTGTCGCCGCCCAGTCCCTGCACGTCGCGAATCCGCACCATGTACTCGCCATCTGCCGGCGCGGTGAAGTGAACCACCGAATCGCGCCCGAATCCCGGGCCGCCATCGTCGTTCCGATAATAAAGCCGCGCCACCGGCAGCCCATTCGGCGAGGGCTTGCTGCCAGGCGGCAGCAGATCCACTTTGTAGACGGCCGAATCGATCGCGTGCGCTTCGGCGCTGGTGTCGAAGTACGTCAGGCGCTGCCCGCCGAAGCTCTCGAATATCGTGTCGTTGTCGGGAGAGAGCGGCAGAGCCTCTACCTTCAAGACCTCGCTGCCTGCCATCACGTAATCGCCGGCCTTCATCCCGCTCCACGCCGCGATTCGAATGCCGCGCCCCACGGAATCGTGATCGCGCAGCGTGATGTTCGTCTCCCACACCGGGCGAACCACCCCACGCTCGATCGGGTTTCCCTGCGCGTCCAACACTTCCAGGTAGCTATCCAGTTCACTGCCCAGCCGCCGCGCATTGACTTCCAGGATCAGTTGCTCGCCCTTCCGCGCTGCGAAGCGATACCGGTTCTCCGCGCCCCGCGCCGCAATCCGTCCATTCACCGTGATCGGAATCGGAATCGTCCCGCCTTGCGCCGTCATCTCCGGCTCTTCCCCAAGCGCCACCCGCAACGTGTTGAACGCGTGCTCGGGCCGCAGTGTCAGGCTATCCTCGCTACCCGCGTTCGCCTCGCCCCGCAACGGGACCTTGAATGCCACGTGATAGCCGCGCAGCCCGATTTCGGATGTCGCGCCCTTTCGCACGCCCAGCGGATTCGCGCCGAGCACCAGCGGAAACTCGCCGGCGATAATGCGGTAAAACGCGCTCGCCCGGCCGCCGCGCTGGTAGTCCGTCACGCGTACATAGTAGGTTCCCGCCTTCGCGAAGCGATGCGCGAACATTACCTGCTCCGTGCCGCCCTGTGCGCCGAACTCCCGCACCACCTTGCCCGCCTCGTCTTCGATCGCAACCACGGGCTGCAAGCTGCTGCCGATCTGCATCGCGCCGTTCAGAAACGAAATCTCCTGCCCGGCCTTCACCTGAATTTTGTAATAGTCCACATCTCCCGGCCGCGAAATCGTGCCCGCCAGAACCGCGGGAAGAAAGGTTTCCACCGCCGTCTCCGCGGTATCGTTGGGCTCGCGATCCGTTGCCTCGCCGTAGTACGGCTCCACCAGGAAGCGCCCCTCGGGACTGGTGCCCAGCGGCGTGAGCAGCCGGAATGTCACCGGGCCAATCTCCGCTTCGGGAGCGATATCCACCTCAACCGTGACCTGATTCCGCGGCGGCAACGGTCCCAAATCAATCGTGGAGGGAGTGCCTGCCGACCCCAGCCGCACGTCCGAGCCATCGGGCAATTCTTTGATCCGCAGGATGCGCCCCGTCACGCCCGGTTCACTGAAATAGATCGCGCTCGCTCGCGCCAGGTTCAACCCTTCGACCGTCATCTCTACCGTGGTGCCGCGCGACATGCCTAGCGGCGCCACCGTATCCAGCGTCGGCGGAGTCGTGCGATTGCCCGCCCCGAATACCGCCGCCGCGCAGCTACTGACGAGAATAAATTTCCAGTTGACCATTGAAGAACCCCGCCGCCAGCGTCTTTCCGTCCGGTGCGAACTCCAGCCCGAAGGCCCAGTCCGGCAATTTCGTGATCGCGCGAACCTCTGTCAGGTCCGCCGCCCGAAAGATTTTGATCGATCGATCGGCCGAAGCCGATGCCAGCCACTCCCCATCCGCCGACCACGCCAGCTTCAAAATCGCATCCTCATGCGCGATCAGCGTATTGCGCAGCGTCCCCTCTTTTTCACCCAGCGACCAGATGCGAATCGTCTTGTCCAACCCGCCTGCCGCCACGCGCTTCCCATCCGGCGAAATCGCGATCGCGTTCACTCCGTCGGTGGATTCGGAGAGCGTATACAGGCGTTCCCCGCTCGCCGCGTCCCACACTTTCACTGCCCGGTCTGCCGATCCGGTGATAATCCGCTTCCCGTCCGGCGTAAATGCCAGCGCATAAATCGCGTCGATGTGGTCCCGCAGCGTGCGCACTTCCCGGCCATCCGCCGCGTCCCAAATCTTGATGACCTTGTCATAGCCGGCCGTCGCAAGATTGTTTCCATCCGGAGAAAACGCGACCGCGTAAATACAATCCGAGTGCCCCGAAATCGTCACCCGGACCTTTTGGCTCGCCAACTCCCAAACCAGAACCTCGCCCTTCCGACCCGGCAATCCGCCCGCTGTGGCGAGCAGCTTTCCATCGGCGGAAAATGCCAGCCCGCGCACCGCCTCCGCGTTCCCCTTCAGCGTCGCGCCATCCCGCAGCCGCGTTTCCTTGTACCCGCCCACCGCAATCACGGGCCCCCACGCCAGCGAATAAATCTGCCCCGCGCCGGCCGCGTACGCGCACCACGCCGCCAGCCCCGCCACCACACACGCTCTTGTCTTATTTGCGTTCATCGGCGGCCCACAACTCTCAGTGCTGAAAGAGGAATTCCTTACTGGTCAACATCGCCCAAACCATATCTTCCACGGCCTGTCGATGGCCTTCGCCGCGCGCCTTCTCCACCGCCCCCAGCATGTCCTTTTCCTGCGGCGTCGGATACCGGCTGAACGCCGCCAGCGTGACGAACTCCAGGATCCGGCGGTCGCTCATTCCCACTTTGATAAGTAGAGCAATCGTCCCGTCCGCCGCGCTCAATTTCTTGTTCAGCGTATCCCCGTTGATCACCGCCAGCGCCTGCGCAATCGTTGGATCGCTGGATCGCTCCGCCGCGTCGCAGATATTCCGGACAGGCCGTCCGAACGAAGTCAGGAACTCCGATTTCACCTGTGTGTCCGGCAGTTGCATCGCCCGCGTCCCCGCGGGATATCCGGCAAACGCAGTCGGCGCGCCGGTTACCTGCGACATCGCGTCCAAGATCACCTCGGCGCTCAACCTGCGGATAATATGCTTCGAGTAATAGATGTTATCGCTCTGGTTCGTGGCATTCGCTTCGCTCGAAAGCTGGTATGCGCTGGAGTTCATAATTGTACGGATCAGCCGCCGCACATCGTACCCGTGCTCGACAAAATCCTTGGTCAGCGCGGCGAACAATTCCTCGTTCGACGCCGGATTCGTCGCCCTCAGATCGTCCACGGGATCCACCAGCCCGCGCCCCATGAAATTCGCCCAGACGCGATTCACGATCGTCCGCGAAAACATCGCATTCTTCGGGCTGGTCAACCATTCCGCGAAGACGATCCGCCGGTCCTGCGTGGAGTCGATGGAAATGCTCTGCCCGTCTAGGGGAGTCGGCGGCAGCGGCCGGGCGAGCCGCGGATGCAGCACATCGCCGCTCGCCTTCGCGAATACGATATTCTCGCCGGCGCTGGTTCCGTTTTTGACGCCCACGCGCGCGAACAGGTTCGCCATCTGGTAATACTGCGTCTGCGTCCATTTCTCCAGCGGATGGTTGTGGCACCGCGCGCAGGTAATCCGCTGCCCCAGAAATGCCTGCGTCGCATTCTCCGCCAGCAGAATCGGGTCTTTGTGCAGCACGAAGTAATTCAGCGCGCCATTCTGTCGCGTACTCCCAGAGCTCAGAAAAATTTCCTTGGCGAACTGGTCCCAGGGCTTGTTCTGCTTCACCGAATCGCGAATCCAGTTATAGAACGCCCACATCGTCGTGGTATTCAGATTCTTGCTCGAGACCAGCAGCAAGTCGCTCCACTTATAGCTCCAGTAGTCTACAAACTCGTCGCGCTCCATCAATTGCTCGATCAGCTTCGCCCGTTTGTCCGCCGCGTTGTCCGCCAGGAAGCTCTCCACTTCCTCGGAACTCGGCAGCACTCCCGCCGCGTCCAGGTACGCGCGGCGCAGGAAAGTCGCGTCATCTGCGACCTTCGATGGCGCCAGGTGCAGGTGCCGCAGCTTTTCCACCACCAGATCGTCGATAAAATTTCGCCGCGGGAATTGTTCGTAGACCGCCGCGCTGACCGTGGTGGGGAACGGCGTGGAGACGCGCGAGTACAGCACGCGGCTCGCGTACCACAGCGTGATCGCCGCCTCGCCCGATCCGTTCATCTTGACGTGTCCCCAATCGTCCACCGTGGCCACGCCCTCATTGCTCGAACTGAACTTGACCCAGCGCGTCACGTCCTCGGTATGCCCGTCGGAATACCGCGCGCGCACCGCCAGTTGCTGTTCCGCGCCAGGCTGCAATACCGCCGCCGCCGGGAAAACCTCCAGCCCCTGAATCTGCACGTCCGTGCTCGCCGGGGGCGGAGTTCCCGCCGCGATCCACTCGCGAATCACCCGGTACTCCAGCGAGTCTTTCGCGAATCGTTTGCCACCGCCGTGCGGAATCGCGAAACTCGGCTTGGCCAAAATCAGGCTTGCGTCCGGGTCCGCCAGCGACACGCGCCGCCCCACCGAAGCCCGCGTCAGCGTGTCGTAATCCACTTCCGGGTCGTATCCCCGTAAGGTCAGTTTGAAACCGTTCTTCCCCGCTAACGCTCCGTGGCAGGCGCCCTGATTGCAGCCCGCCTTCGTCATCACCGGGATCACGTGATTCCGAAAGCTCCACGTGAATGGCGCGCGCGCATTCTTCACCCGCACCGCGGCAGTCGATGTCGCGCCGTTGGCGGTGGCCGTGATCTTCGCCTCGCCGTCCGCTACCGGACTCACCAGGCCGTGCTCGTCCACCGCGGCTACCTTGGGATCGCTCGACACCCACTTCGCCGCGCGCGTCCAATCTTCGGAATGCTCGCCTGCCAAACCCTCGGCGATCAACTGT
Organism: uncultured Solibacteraceae bacterium; assembly: GCA_963811575.1. Taxonomy (GTDB): domain Bacteria; phylum Acidobacteriota; class Terriglobia; order Bryobacterales; family Bryobacteraceae; genus Solibacter. The sequence goes on from CAWERY010000003.1 coordinate 211,077, forward strand.
TGCCGCGCCTCCGGCCCCGTCAACTCAACCGAGGGCGGCAGCACGGTCAGCTTCTGCGCCAGCGCCGGAATTGCCAGCAGCCACAGCCAACCTCTCATGCGAAGAGTTCCCCGATCGGTTCCGTGCCGCGATCCACCAACGGAATCGGCCGTCCCTGCACGCCTGGCAACTCCTGCTGGATGTCGATGCCGAGGCCTTTGTACACCGTCGCCGCAATCTGCGCCGGAGTCACCGGCCGGTCTTTCGGCGCCCCGCCGATTTCATCGCTCGACCCGACTATCGTGCCGCCCTTGATCGGGCCGCCGCCCATCAGCATCGTCCAGCATTGCGGCCAGTGGTCGCGCCCGCCCGCCGGATTGATCTTCGGCGTGCGCCCGAATTCGCCGGTCCCCACCACCATCGTGTTGCTCAACAGTCCGCGCTCTGAAAGGTCGCTCAGCAGGGACGAGTACGCCATATCGAACATCGGCCCCACAAGGTCGCGATAGCAGCTGATGGGGGAGAAGGGTTTGGAGCCGTGAATGTCCCAGGTAATCTCGTCGAAGACCGTCTCGAACATGTTGACCGTGACGAAGCGCACGCCCGCTTCGATCAAACGCCGCGCCAGCAGGCAGCTCTGCCCAAAGCGATTCAGTCCGTAGCGCTCGCGCACCGCCTCGGGCTCGCGATGCAATTCGAACGCTTCGCGCGCCTTCTGCGAACTCATCAACGTGTACGCCTGCTGAAAGGTGGAATCCAGCAGCCGCGCATCGCTCGAGGTTTCGAATTCGCTCACCGAGCGGTCCACCATCTCGCGCCAGTTCTTGCGCCGGTCCACGCGCAGCGCCGTCAGGTAATCCGGCGGCAGCATGTCCGGCACTTTGAAGTTCGGGTCCGAGGGGTCGGCATTCAGTACAAATGGGTCGAAGCCCTTGCCGAGAAAGCCCGCGGTCTGCCCGTGCGGCATGTTTCCGCCGGTGTTCCCGATGGGCCGCGGCAGCAGCACGTGCGCCGGCACATCGCCCTTCGGTCCCTTCAGTTTCGAAAGCACGCAGCCGTAGTGCGGATGTTCGATTCCGCCCTGAAACAGGCGCCCCGTCTGCATCATCTGATGCCCGGTATCGTGCACCGCCGCGGCCGTATGATACACGCTGCGGATCAGCGAAAATTTATCGGCGTGCTTCGCGGTGCGCGGAAAATTCTCAGAGATCTCGATTCCCGGAACATTGGTCTTGATCGGCCGGTACGGTCCGCGTATCTCCGACCGGCGCGTTCGGCTTCATGTCGAACGTGTCCAATTGCGACGGCCCGCCGATCAGCATCAGCAGGATGCAATTGACATCCTTGCTGGTATCGGTGGCGCCCAGCGCGCGCAATCCAAACCAATCGGTAAGGCTGAGTCCCATCGCCGCGAGCGACCCGGCATGCAGGAAATCCCGCCGCCGCAGACCATCGCAGAACCGGACAGCACGGTCCGCATCCAGACGAAACATCCTCAACCCCTCCTGGGGGTTGATTCTATCACTTACGCCCGAGCTCTTCCGCCGAACGCACGATGTAATTGGGGCGACGCCGGCCAACCTGCAAGCCCAGCCAGAGGTATTGCCCCACAATGCCGAAGCCAAGGCCAGTCAACGCGCCGAAGAAGAGAATCGCCAGCACGATCGGCGTATAGCCGGGCACGGGAATATCGCCGTGCAGTTTGGCGAACAGCACCAGGCCGCTACCGCCAATCGCCATCAGCAGCGCGAGCGTTCCTGCGTACAGCAGTAGCCGGATCGGCAGATCTGTGAAATTGAAGATGCTGTCCACCGAATACCTCAGCTTCTTGCGGAACGTCCAGGCGCTCTTGCCTTCCAGCCTCCGCTGCCGCTCATAGACAACGTATTCGCGCCGGTGACCCAGCCAGAACAACAAGGCCACCATATTCGTGCCGATTCCTTGAAGCTGCAGCAACTGATCGCGTATTTCCCTGGTGCAGCCGAACACATCGACGCCGCCCGGAGGCATATCTTTAATGACCAGCTTCCGGTAGATGAACCAGAAGATTCGGGAAGCCGCTTCCGAATACCAGGGATCAGACCGCTTTCCGCGCACGCCAAAAACAATATCGGCGCGGCCGCTTTCCATGGCTTCGAAGAACTGCAGTACCAGCTCCGGAGGTTCCTGCAAATCCGCCGCCATCACCGCGATGCACTCGCCGCGCGCTCTTTCCAGCCCGGCCGCGATGGCGGCGAAACTACCGAAATTGCGGCTTAGGGAGAGTAACTGCGTGCGCAGCGGCAGCGCGGGCAGCCGCTCGCGCAACATCTCCAGGCACCGGTCCGGGCTGCCATCCACCACGAACACGACCTCGAACTCTCCGCGCACGCGCGAGCCAAGCTTCACCAGTTCGGCCAGCAGCCGGTCCAGGTTCGCCTCGTTTTTATACACCGGAATGACCAGCGAGTTCATTTCTTGACCAGCGCAAGAAACTCGGAATAATCGCGAATGTAACTGGCCGCGTCATATTTTTCCGAGGCCAGCACCAGCAACACCGCGTCCTCCGAGTACTTATATTGAATCGCCCAGACCATGGGAGGGACGTGGAGCCCGAGGGAAGGCCGGTCGAGCACGAATTCCTGCCGCTGTTCGCCGTCATCGGCCACCACGTGGCAGCGCCCGTGAACGCAAACCAGGAACTGATGCAGCGCACGGTGGGCATGCTCGCCGCGAATGTCTTTGCTGGCCACGCCATAGACCACGAAGTAGCGCTTCACCGGGAAGGGTACCTGGTCGCCAACCTCGCCGAAACTTAAGTTGCCGCGCAGGTCATCCACCTGCGGCAGCCGGTGCAGCATGACGCCCGCGACCCTTGTCGGTGTCGCGCCCAGCTCGGAGGGAAGCTCCCCGGCCGCATCCGGAGCCGGTGATCCGGCGCCATCATAGCCAACGATTCGCGCCGGATTTCCGGCCACAATCGCGAGCGGCGGCACGTCGCGCGTCACCACCGCGCCCGCCCCGATCATCGCCTTTTCGCCGATCGTCAAACCCGGCAAGATCGTGGCATTGGCGCCAATCGAAGCGCCGCGGCGGACGAAGGTGCGCGCAAACTCTCCCGGATGCTGCCGGCTGCGCGGAAACGGATCGTTCGAGAACGTCACGTTCGGTCCAACGAAGACATCGTCCTCAATCGTGATGCCGTCCCATACCTGCACTCCGCACTTGAGCGTGACGCGATCGCCGATCCGCACGTCGTTCTCGATGAAGGTGTGGTCACAGATGTTGCACTCGGCGCCGACCACCGCGCCAGGCAGAATATGCGCGAAGGCCCAGACCCGCGTCCCGTCACCCACCGACTCGCTTTCCACAATCGCCATCGCGTGCTTCTCGTATCCCTCAGCCAACGTGCGCCTCCTGGGCGAGCGCGCGTAGAGCGCCGGCCACCGCCGCAATCTCACGCGATTCCAACTCCGGGTAGCAGGGCAGCGTCAACACTTCGCGCGCCGCCTTCTCGGTTTCCGGCAAGCGAATGCCCGAATGGGTGGCGCGGGCGGCTTCCTGCAAGTGGTCTGGAACCGGATAGTGGATGTCGGTGGCGATCCCGTGATTCTTGAGCGCGCCGCGTATTTCGTCGCGCGTCGCGCTCCGCATCACATACAGATGCGCGACCGATTCGCTGCCCGCGGGCTGCACGCCGAGCACTGCATCGTACACCGCGGCGATCTCTCTCCGCCGCGCGTTCCAACCATCCAGATGCGGAAGTTTGACGCGCAGGATTGCAGCCTGCATCTCGTCCAGCCGGCTATTGCGGCCGTACTCCGCGGAATGGTATTTGCTGCTCCATCCATACTGGCGCAGCGATTTCACCTTGGCGGCAATCGCCGGGTCGGAGGTGGTAATGGCGCCGCCGTCGCCGAGCGCGCCGAGATTCTTCGTGGGATAGAAGCTGAAGCATCCGAGCGTTCCCCAACTGCCGGCCTTGCGGCCCTGGAGCAGTGCGCCGTGCGCTTGCGCGCAATCCTCGATCAGGGGCACGCCGGCGCGCTCCGTCACCGCAAGCAGCGCGGGCAAATCGGCCATGCGCCCGTAGAGATGGGTGGCAATCACCGCGCGGACATTCGGCGTCAACCGCGCGGCGAGATCTCGCGGCGACATGTTCATGCTCGCGCGATCGATATCGATATAGTGCGGCACGGCGCCTGCCGCGCGGATCGCGGTGGTGCTGTAGCCGCCCGCGTTGGCGACCGTCGCCACCATCTCGCCCGGTCCGATTCCCAAACTCCGCAGCGCCAGTTCCAGCGCGTCGGTGCCATTGCCGACCGTGATGCAATCCGACACCCCGCAGTACGCGGCAAACTCCTCTTCAAACGCGGCGCACTCACGCCCCAGAATGTACCAGCCGCTACCCAGCACCCGAGCCACACAACTCCCCAGTTCCTGCTGGAGGCTTTGCGTTTGACGCAAGAGATCGTTCAGCGCGACGCTGATCCGCGTATCTTCGGGCACGAATCACATTATAAGTGGTGGCGTGGAGCGGGCGATATAATGGCGCGATGCGCCAGATGCAGTCCGCGGATATCGAAGCCGGACTGCGCTTCTGCCGGAGTAGCGGGTGGAACCAGTTGGCGGCCGACTGGGGATGTTTTCTGCGGACCAATCCCGAGGGCTGCCGGGTCGCCATGGAGGGCGCCCACGTTGCCGGCACGGTGACCACGCTGCGCTTCCAGGATCGCTTCGCCTGGATCTCCATGCTCCTGGTGGCGCCGGAATTGCGCGGCCGGGGCATCGGAACGGCGCTGCTGACGGAAGCTCTGCGGGTACTCGAAGGCGCGCCCTGCATCCGGCTCGATGCCACGCCCGCCGGCAAACAGGTCTACGACAAGTACGGCTTTCACGACGAGTATCCACTGGTTCGAATGCGCGCGGAACGGGTGACGCCGGGGCCGGCCGCGAATGTGCGGAGGATGGCGGCGGACGACCTTGCAGCGGTGTTCCGCCTGGATCGCGAGGTCTTCGGGGCAGATCGGCAGCCGGTACTCGATCACCTCCGCGAAAGCGCGCCGGAGTATGCCTTCGTGATCGAATCGGCCGGCCAGATCTCAGGCTTTGCGTTCGGGCGCCACGGTTTCCGGGCGGAGCATATCGGCCCGGTGGTGGCGCGTGATGCGGAAGCGGCTGGAGCGCTGGTGAGCGCGAGCGTGTGCTCGCACAGCGGCACGCCGTTCCTGCTGGATGCGACGGAGCACAGCCCAACCTGGCAGCGCTGGCTTGCGGCAGCGGGTTTTCGCAAGGAACGCGCCTTCATGCGCATGTTTCGCGGGCATCCGCCGCAGACTGGACGCCCGGAACTGCAGTTCGCCATCGCCGGTCCGGAATTCGGATGAAGCGCTACCGCGAGGTTAGTGCGCGGGCGCGTAGCCGAAGGTCACGGTCATCGAGATGCTGCGGGCGGGCAGCAGCGTAAGGATGTCGTTCGCCGAGGCCACCGAAGTGGCCGTCGATGCCGGGCTCACGCCGACGATGCTGTGCTTATCCAGCAGGTTGTTCAGACCCAGGCGGATCTTGGTGCCGCGCAGATAGGAATCGCCCCTGATCGTGTAATTCAGGAAGAGATTCGTGACGTTGAACGGGTCGATCGCAACAGCCTGGTTAGTCGCGCCGTTGTCGTTATACATGGAGCCAATACGCTTGTTGAAGAAGCCGAGGTCCCAGCTCTTCACGCGGTAGGTGAGGCCCACGGTTTCGGTGTTCTTTGGCGCGTTCTGCACCCAGAGCCCCGTAGTCTGATACTTCGCCGAGCCCAGCGTGCCGTTGAGATACACGCTGAAGCCGTGGCCAACCAGAATGTTACTCTCGGCTTCGATGCCCTTCGTGTTGGAGGGGCCGGTCTGATAATAGATCGGCTCGCCCGAAGCATCCGGCGTAGTCGAGTAAGGGTTCTGGAAGTGGCTATAGTAGCCGTCCACGTCCAGCGTGACGCGATTGAATTTCAGCACGGAACCGAGTTGATAGGTCTTGGTGGTGGTGGGCTTCGGCAGGACCGCGACGGCGGCTCCCTTGGTGTCGAAGACGCTGCTGGGGGGAATCACACTGCCGGTGGCGAACTGCGCGTACAGCGTCCAATTGGGCCTCACCTTATAACGCGCGTCCAGCGAAGGCATCCAGGCGCGGTAGGATGCGTCGTGCATCACCAGTTCCGCGCCGTTGAGGCTGCCCACCGTCTTGCCGTTATCGGCGTATTGAGAGAACTGCATGCCGTAATTGGCGAATTTGATGCCCGCGGTCACGCTGAGATCTCGCAGGACCTTGTACTCATACTCGACGAAAGGCTGGAAAGATTTGGTGATGAACTGCTCGTGGAAGTTGGGCAGGGCGGCATCCACCCAGGTCTTGGGATCGGTGGGAATCTGATAGCGATCGGTGTAGGCCCACTCGAACCAGAGCCCGGTGCGCAGGATTCCGCGGGCCGTCTCGTGGTTCACCGCCAGCACGTCGCCCACTTTGCGGTAGCCGTTGAGCTTGTCGATTCCGCTGGTCTTGCTGAGCGTGGCGCCGTTCTGATAGTTCTGCTTGTTCCAATACCGGTAGGTGTACATCTTATTGTCTAACTTCCAGCCGTGACCCAGATAAGAGTTGATTCCGAAGTATTCAAAATCGGTCTGCACGTGATAGAAGTTATAGCCGTAATAGTCCGCCCGGCTGGGGTCGCCGCTCAAAAGATAGTTATCGCCGAACTGGGCGATCTGAGCGCGGGTCGGCCCCTTGGTGTTGGGCGTGTTCGTCCATAGGTCCACTAAGCCGGCGAACACCGTGAAGGTAGTCCGTTCAGTGAGCCTGTACTGGTACTTTAAGAAGCCGGCAATTCGCTTTTGGTAGTTATAGGTCTGATATCCGTCCGATAGCATCTGGTGCAGATTGATGACGAAGCTGGATTTCTTGCTCTTGCCGCCGAACTGGCCGGAATCCAGATCCAAGGCGAGCATACGAGTATTGAAGGAGCCGTACATGGCGGTGGCGCGCACATCCATTCCATAAGGTACGCTGCGCGACAGCATGTTGATGGAGCCGCCGAAGTTGGTGGGTCCGATGGTGGAGGCCGACCCGGGGCTGCGGTCGAAATCGATGCCCGCAATGAACTGGCTCGGAAAGAACGCCCAGGAGTGGTGGGTTGGAGTGTTGGTATCGTTGAACGGAATGCCATCCACCGTCATCGTGTATTGGCCGTCCGCAAAGCCTCGAAAGTAAGTCTTGCTGTCACCCAGCCCGACTCCGTTCGGATTGACGCTGAAGGTGCCGGGCGCCATGTTCAAGAGCTCCGTATAGTCGGCCACCGGCGAGGCGAAGTTTTGGATGAACTCGGGACTGATTTCCGATTTCGCCGAACGCGCTTCCAGGGTGCTCTGTGAGGGAGCCAGCTCCGCCGCTACCATCACGGCGCCTTCCACCGTTACGGTCTGCGAGAGCTCGCCGATATTGAGCGCGATGCTGACGTCTTCCGTGGCGCCGGCAGCAAGCTTCAGAGCAGAGCGGCGGCTTACTGCAAAACTGGGCGCGGAGACCTCGATGGAGTAGACGGCGGCCGCCAATCCGGTCACGGAGAATTTGCCGTCCCCGGCGCTGATTGCCTGGCGGCTGGCGCCGTTGGATTCATTTCTCACCAGTACGGCTGCGTTGGGAATCGCCTTCCCCGCAACGTCCACAACGATGCCCGTGATCGTGGCATCAGCCGATTGTGCGTGCAAGCGAAGCAATCCGCAAAAACTCAGCGCAAGTACACGGCTCCAACGGTTCAGAACAGACCTCATCTACACTCTCCAGCAGGAATTTATTGAGCTTCTGGATGGTAGCCAGCGGTCCGTTTCAGTTTCGTGACGAAGTGGTTAAGGGTTACTCCGCGGGTAGCTCCCAGACAACCGGGCGATTCTCACGGATCCACGCGTCGGCGCACGGTTGATACAGGCTTTCGAGAACCCCGCGCTTGATCTTAAGCGTAGGCGTGACGCAACCATTGCCGACCGTCCAGGGCCCCCGCGCCACGACCACAAAACCGAGTTGCTCGTGCGGATCCAGCTGGGCGTTGACCTGGGCCAGCATTTTCCGCAGCGTCTCTTCAATGGCGGCGCGCTGCGCGGGAAGCGCCGCAGTCTTGCGCGCTTCGTCAGAGAGCAGCACCACGGCAAACGGGCGCGCCAGTCCGCTGCCCATGAGACAACACGCATCCACCACGGGGTTGGCCAGCAGATGACTCTCAATCGGCGTGGGAACCACATAATTGCCCTTGCTGGTTTTGAACTGCTCCTTGACGCGGCCGATGATCTTGAGCTGCCCGTCCGCGTCGATACGCGCCAGATCGCCGGTGCGAAAAAAACCCTCCGCGGTGAAGGACGCCTGCGTGCTTTGCGGATCCCGGTAGTAGCCCAGCATGTTCATGGGGCTGCGGATCAACAGTTCGCCGTTCTCATCGATCTTGGCCTCCACGCCGGGAACCGCGCAGCCCACATAGCCGGGCCTCATGGAACTTGGGGCGGGCAGGTGGGTGATCAGGGTCTCGGTCATGCCGTAGCCTTCGGAGAGATTCAGCCCGAGCTTCCGGTACCACATGAGGATCTCGGTGGGCAGCGGAGCGGCGCCACAAGCGGCGTTCAGCACGCTATCGAGCCCGAGCTTCCGCAAAACGCGCTGCCTGACGGCGCGATTGAGGATAGGAATGCGCAGCAGCCGGTCCAGCGTGTGTTCCGGGATCTTGGCGAAGACACCCTGCTGAAACTTGAGTAGCAGTCGCGGAACGGAGAGGAAGATGGTGGGGCGCGCGCGGTTGAGATCGCTCAAGAAAGTGTCGATGCCCTCACTGAAGAAGACGCGATAGCCAAGGTAGAGCGCCGTGCCCTCCATACCCGCGCGCTCCACCACGTGAGCCAGCGGCAGATACGAGAGAACTCGCTCCCTGGACGTGAGCTTGATGAGTTCGGCCAGCACCTTGGCATTCCAGGCGAAGGCGGAGAAGGAATGCATGACTCCCTTGGGCGGGCCGGTGGTGCCGGAAGTATAGATGATGGTGGCGAGGTCCGCGGCATCGCGCGTGGGGCGGCTTGCAAGTGGAGGATTGGCGGCGGCCAGCACGTCCCACTCAGCTCCCTTTCCGGAGGGCGCGCTGGGGAAGCGAACACACACGGTGGTGGCCGGAATGGCGGCTTCGGCCTCCTCGTGATCGTCGGTGACGCCCAGGAAGCAGGCCTTGGCATCGCAGTGTTCGAGAATCTGGCGGATTGAGTGCGCCTTCAACGAAGGGTAGACCGGCACCGTGACATACCCTGCCATCCAGATCGCCAGGTCGGCCAATATCCACCAGGCAGAGTTTCGGGCGAGGATGGCGATCCGGCTTCCGTGCGGCCACCCCTGCGCACTCAACCACGCTGCGATGCGGAGGCTCTCGCCGGCCGCCTGCGCCCACGTCCAATCGCGAACCTTCCCGCCGCCCCAGGGCTGGCTGAGGAAAATGGTATCGGGGCATTCCCGCTCCCATCGGTAGAGGCGTTGCAGCGGCAGATCGTCCGCGCTGAGATTAGCCGGCATGCCTACTTCATCAGGCGCTACGAAACGCTGCACTGTCAATGCGGGTATGTATGGTTTGTTGCAGGCAGAGTTAACCGGGGATTCGAACCGTGTGCGGGTGCTTCAAGGAAGTGTATGCTAAGCAGCGTGAAGGGATCGAGGGAAATCGACATGGCAACCAGCAATATGCAGTTTACGGCGAAACGAGTCAAAGGCGGCAGCTTCCTGACGGAAGAGCGCGCTCCCGGGGATGTGTTTACACCCGAAGACCTTTCCGAAGAACACCGTCAGATTGCGAAAACGGCGGTCGATTTTACCCAGAACGAGGTCATGCCGGCGGCGGCCGAGATCGAGGCCAAGAACTTTGCCGTGACCAAAGCCCTGCTCCGCAAAGCCGGCGAACTAGGACTGATGGGCGTGGACGTACCCGAGGTTTACGGCGGCCTGGAGATGGACAAAATCACGTCCGCGATCATTGCCGAATCCATCAGCAAGCTGGCCAGCTTCTCAGTGGCATTCAGCGCGCACTCCGGAATCGGCACGCTGCCGATCGTCTGGTACGGAACCGCGGCGCAAAAGCAAAAGTACCTCCCGAAGCTGGCGACGGGCGAGTGGATTGGCGCATACGCCCTCTCCGAATCCTCCTCCGCGAGCGATGCGATGAACTGCCGCACGCGCGCGGTGCTGACCGCCGATGGCGCGCATTACACGCTCAACGGCGAGAAGATGTGGATCACCAACAGCGGGTTCGCCGACCTGTTCACCGTCTTCGCCAAAGTGGATGGCGAGAAGTTTTCCGCCTTCCTGATCGAGCGGAATACGCCCGGCTTTTCCGTCGGCGCGGAGGAACACAAGCTGGGGATCCGCGGATCTTCGACCTGTCCGCTGATTCTTTCCGATTGCCAGGTACCGGTGGAAAATCTGCTCGGCGAGATCGGCAGGGGACATCACATCGCTTTCAACATTTTGAACATCGGCCGGTTTAAGCTCGGCGCGGCTTGTGTCGGCGGCGCGCGCAACAGTTTGCAGGACGCGATCGGGTACGCCAGGGAGCGCAAAGCCTTCGGCAAGGCGATTGGCGAATTCGGCCTGATTCAGGAGAAGCTGGCGGAATCCGCCGCCGGAATCTACGCCGGCGAATCGATGGTCTACCGGACCATCGGCATGATCGACGCCGCGCTTGCCGATGTCGATACCAAGGCCGAGGGAGCGTCGCGCGAGATTCAAAAGCGGATCGAGGAGTACGCGGTGGAGTGCTCCATTCTGAAGGTGTGGGGCTCGGAGATGCTGGACATGGTGGTGGACCACGTCATGCAGATCTTCGCCGGGTACGGCTACGTGGAGGAGTATCCCGCGGAGCGCGCGTATCGCGATTCCCGCATCAACCGCATCTTCGAAGGCACCAACGAAATTAACCGGCTGATCATCACGGGCTGGCTGATGAAGCGCGCCATGGCGGGCCAACTCCCGCTGCTGCAGGCGATCAAGCAGCTGATGGATGACGTGATGTCCGCACCGGGCGCGGCGCCGGAGCGCGAAGGGCCGTTGAGCGCCGAGCGCCGCCTCTTGGCAGGCGTGAAGAAGCTCGCCCTTTTCGCGGCGGGCACGGCGTCACAGAAGTACATGACGGGCTTGGCCGACCAGCAGGAAGTGATGGGCGCGCTGGCCGATTGCATCATGGAAGTCTTCGCCTTGGAATCCTGTATTCTGCGCGCGGAGAAGCTGATCGCAGCCAAGGGCGAAGGCGCTGCGAAGCAGGCCATCGCGTTAACCCGGTATTACGCGGCGAAAGCCGGACAAACCGTGGAACTGTCTTCGCGCAAAGTAATCGCGGCGGCCGCGGAAGGGGATATGCTGCGAACCCAGATGGCGATCTTGCGCCGGTTGGCAAAGCACGAGCCCGCGGACACAATCGCACTGGGCCGGCAGATTGCGAAACATGTACTGGCCGCCGGGAGATACACGCTGTAATCGCGGCTATTTCTCGATGTTCCGGCCAAAGTTGACGCAGGGGCCGAAGGAAAAGCGAGTGGTCCAACGCCCGTCGCGCAGCAGGTCATTGAACAGGTGATCGTAGACGTAATCCACCTGGGTGCGCAATGCGAAACGCTGGGAAACCAGCACATCAAAGCCACCGCCGACACCGTAGAAACCCTGCCAATCGGTCTTGTGCCCGGTGGGCGCCAACTGGCGGACGATGGCGGCGGCAACGGCATCGCCGGGAAGCGGAGTGGCGCCTTCGCGGATAGCGCCGAGCGAAGGCCGGAGGAACAGCGTCATCTTCGAAAAGTGCCTGTACGCAAGCTGCGGTCCCACGGCGAAGCTGTGCGTAACGGAATGGGCGGGAACGGTTAAGGCGTAGCCCGCAGGAATAATGCCGGCCTTCACCATCGCGCCGAGTTGCGCGCCGAGCTGCTGCTGCAAGGCGGTGGGCAGGAGGTCCGGCGTAATGGTCAGGTCACCGGCTGTGATGCTGTAGTCGATCCCGAGAGACACCCAGGGCTTCACGCGATAGCCGAGCTGGGTATGGAACCCGTTCTCGAAGAGACCGATCTTCGGACTGTCCAAAAAAGCATAGCCGGTGTACACGTCGAATCGGGTAACGTGCGTTTGCTGCCCCAATAAAGGCAGGGAGAGGAGCAGCAAAGTACCGGCGAAGTTTCGTATGCGCGTTTGGCCTGTCATCGACGGCCTCCGGAAAAACTGGCGGTGGCCCTGGGTTCCGAGGGCTGAACAGCAGTCCCGGAACCGGATCGTGATCTCGACAGACCCGCACAGAATGAGATGTGAGGTGGAAGAGCTTTGAGCCCAGCCGATCCTCAAACACCAGTCTACAGGATATTCAGCACTTAATTCCTGAACTACTGGAATTTCAGAGTGGAGGGTAGCTGTATCGAATCGGACCGTCTCCTACTGCACCGCTTGGGCGTGCCGGAGTTTCAGGTACGGGCGCAGCTTTTCGAGTGCCGCCTCCGGCGTGAAGCCGTATTTGGCACGCAGGGCGTCCTGCTTTCCGTGTTCGATGAACTGGTCCGGCCAACCGACGCGCGCCACGGGCGTATTCAACCCGAGGTTGTTCAACTCCTCGAGCACGGCACTCCCGAAACCTCCGCGCAGCACATGGTCTTCCAGCGTCAGGATGACTTCGGCACTACGCGCAAAGAACTCCAGCATTTCGACGTCGATGGGCTTGGCGAAGCGCGCATTAATCACGGCGGCGGCGATGCCTTCGCCCTCCAACTTGCGGGCGATCTCTTCCGCCAGGGGAACCATGGCTCCGAGCGCGAAGATGGCCACGCGGTCGTGATCGCTGTGCTGCAGCAGTTCCGCTTTGCCGATGGCGATCGCACGCGGAACGTCCTTCACCGGGGTACCGGGGCCAAGGCCGCGCGGGTAACGCAGGGCGATGGGGCCGTTCCACTGCTTTGCGGTAAACAACATATCGGCCAGTTCGTCTTCGTCCTTTGGAACCATGTGCACCAGGTTCGGAACCGAACGCAGATAACTGATATCGAAAAGGCCGTGGTGCGTTGGACCATCGTCGGCGGAGAGTCCGCCGCGATCCATGCAGAAGACCACGGGCAGATTCTGCAGGCACACATCGTGGACGATCGGGTCGAACGCGCGCTGCAGGAAGGTGGAGTAGATTGCGCAGAACGGCTTGAGGCCCTTCGCGGCCATTCCCGCCGCGAACAGGACAGCGTGTTCCTCGGCAATGCCGACGTCGAAGTAGCGATCGGGATGGTGCGGCTGGAAGCGATCGAGGCCCGTGCCGTTAGGCATGGCGGCGGTGATCGCCACCACTTTCGGATCGGCATCGGCCAGCTTCACCAGTGTATCGGCGAAGACTTCGGAATACGTGCGGCGTCCCAGCGATTTGGTCTCGCCGGTTTCGGGATCGTACGGGCCCAGGCCGTGAAATTTCTTCTGCTTCTGCAGTGCCGGCTCGAAACCCTTACCCTTCTGGGTGAGCACGTGCAGCAGCACGGGACGGTCCTGCTTCTTCAGAAACTCGAAGGTCTTGATCAGTGTGGCCGTATCGTGCCCATCGATGGGTCCGAAGTATTTCAAGCCGAGCTCTTCAAAGATGACGCTCGGCCACAACATTCCCTTGGCGACTTCTTCGGCCTTGCGCGCCATCCGGAGGGCCGCCTCGCCGCCCACCATTTCGACGAGTTTGCCGGCACGATCGTGCAGGTAGTCGAAGCGCGGACTGGTGACAATCTTGTTGAGGTAAGTGGCGATGGCGCCGACGTTCTTATCGATCGACCACTCGTTGTCATTCAGCACCACGATCAATCTCTTCGTGTGGTGCGCGATGTTGTTCAGCGCCTCGTAGGTGATGCCGCAGGTGAAGGCGGCATCGCCGGCCACCGCGATTACATGTTCCTTGCCGCCGATTTTGTCGCGGGCGGCCGCCATGCCGAGCGCCGCCGAAAGCGCGGTACCGGCGTGCCCCGCGCCGTAGGCATCGTGCGGACTCTCCGTGCGCAGCATGAAGCCGTTGAGTCCGCCGGGAGTGCGGATGGTGTGGAACTGATCCTGCCGCCCGGTGAGCAGCTTGTGCACATAGGCCTGGTGGCTGACGTCAAACAACAGGCTGTCGGCCGGCGTGTGAAAAACGTAGTGCAGGGCAAGCGTGAGCTCGACCACGCCGAGGTTGGGGCCGAGATGTCCGCCGTTGCTGGAAAGCACGGTAATCAGCCGTTCCCGGATCTCCGCCGCCAGTTGCTCCAGTTCGGAAAGCGATAGCGTCTGTACCTGTTCCGGCGAATGGATACCTTCGAGAATGGTCGGCATAATTTTTAGTGTGTTGTGCGCTCGGATTTTTTCTGGCACCTGCACGGGCGACCCTCGTCCGTGCGTGGCTTATTTGGCATCGTAATCTAACTTAATTATCTTATTTTGACACGAAGTGGGGACGGCCGGCGAGGCTCAACCGGCCGAAATTCGCGTCATGCCCAAGGGCGCGCAGCCAAAGCCATCCCAAAGCGCTGCCGGCGAAGTAATAGGGAAAATCGCTCCAATCGAACCAGGAACCAAGAATGCTTCTGCCAATAAAATAGCTGCGCAGCCATTCGAGAAATGGCGGATGCCAGAGTTGGAGGAACTCGAGAATGCAGGTGGCAACCAGAACACCGGCGGCAATCCGCCAGGCCTTCGCACGAGGCAGGCAGAGCCCGAAAACGAGACACCAGAGGATCTCGTAGAAAACGCCTCCCAGGGAATCGTGCACCCAGGGTGCGAAGGGTCCCTGATAGCCGCGCTTGGCGTACAGGCCGAGCGCCGCCGCAACGGCAATCGAGCACAGAACCGGGAACAACGCCGCGCAGGGAACGGCGATCGCATGTCAGGCCGGTGCAAGCGCAACGCCGGGATTCAAAATGCGCGAACGAAAGCCGGTGGCCTCCAGTGCGCGGCGCGCTTCCGGCGTGGACATTACCGAGTTCCAAACCGAACCCGTGCGCAGATTCTCCGCCATCAGCAGAATCACGCCCTGGTCGATGCCGAGCACGTAGCGGCTGAACCACTGTTCCTTGGGGTGGAAGGCGTCCACAAAACCGTACTTCGACCAGACTTTGTCGCCGTACTGATTGAACATGGTTTGCAGCACCGTGCCGCACGATTGCGGCAGGAACACCAGCGAACCGCCGGCCGCGCACGGCACCAGCGTGCCATCCGGCGGACTGGTGGGCGAGCACCAGATGCGGTATCCCGAACGCGAATCCGACGCAGTCACGCCCCACATGTCCGAGGTATACCAGGGGAATTTGTTGCTATAAGAAAGGCAAAAGAGCCGGTGAGCCTGGGTGGCGCGCACGGAATTACTGAAATAGTCGGCGAAGTAATCCTGCTGTTGCCGGAAATCGAACCAGGCGTGGGAATACTGGTGCACAAATAGCGGCGCGCCGGCATCGATGAAAAAGACTCCCTGATACTCATACATGGGGCGCTTAAAAGCCTTCCAGCACGATGCCGGAATGGGGTGGGTCTTAGAGCCGATGGCGAGCAGATACATGGCAAGCACCTCGGAATAAGCGTCCCACCGGTATTGCAGAAAGCCGCCTTCCGGGGTCCAACCATGGCAAAGAGTCTGGCTGCCATTCAACATCCACTGCCAGTCGGCGCGATTGAGTAACTCCTCGGCGAACTTGCGAATCTCCGGATTGTCCCAGAATGCGCTGGTATGCAGCACGCCGCAAAGAAACCAGGCGGTATCTACCGAAGAGATTTCACTGCTCCAGATTCTCTTGCCGCTATCGGAATCCATGAAGTGATAATAAAATCCATGTTCCTGGTCGGCGCGTTCGCAGAAAAACTTCAAGGTGGTGAGCACTCGGGCTTCGGCGGCGGAGCGATCCAGGAACCGGCGGCTCACCGCAATCGCCAGCGCGCTCAAGCCGAACCCGGTGGCGGCGATGCTCGAAACGCTCGGCGCGTAAGGCTCGTTCGCGCTCGCGCGATCGCGCACCAGACCGGTATTGGGATCGGCCATTTCATAGAAGTACCGGCAGGCGCGCCGCTCGATTTCGTCCAGCAATCGGTCACTCGCCCGATCCGGCGCGGATGCCCCCAGCAAGCGGCCGGACTGCAGGCACACTCCTCCGGCGGCTGCCGATTGAAGAAACGTCCTGCGTGAGAGGCCCGGTCGCATTACTTCCTATTTTAAGATGTTCCGGGAAGAGATTCGTCGCGAGGGCGTGCGGCTGGGGACTTTTCAAACCGGCGCCGGCTGTGGTGGAATGTGCTCTACGGCGTTTTCGTCTGTAAGTTTGCGGACGCTGACGGCCGGTGCGCATCACCACGGAACAAATCAACGGAACAAATCACCGAGCCCACTCTGACACAAAGCGATCGCCTCTTGTGACGAAGGTCCTACTCCTCTCCGCATTTTTATTGCTGGCATGGCTGGGCGCCGGCCGGCAAATTACGTTGGCGCTGGATCGCTTCCCGCGCCTCGCCGCCGCGCCCCTCGCGGTGAGCCCGCTGCAATATGACGGTGGCGGCTTCGTCATCGGCGACAAGAACATGCTTTTCGGCTCGATCGACAACCTGCCGTACGCCCTCCGTTTGTCGGGTGATTCGTCAAGCCGGATTGTGCTGTCCACCGGGCGCGATGCGTTCACACTGGGCCCGCGCACCAGCCCGGTGGACCCCGCCGGGCGCCCGGACATCAATTTCACGCCCGAGCCCGGAGACGATGTGCGTTTCTCGACTTGGACCAGCGTGTTGAGCTGGCCGACACCATTCGAAATCCACATTCTCGGCGGTGCCTCCCCGTGGTGGAAACGATATGTCTATTACCGCCTGGTCTGGAAAAAACGCTCGGCGGCCAAACTGGAAATGCTGTGGCGCTACGAACAGCGCTGGTATTCTGCGCGCGGCTGGTCGGCGCCGGCGATGATGTGGAACTCGCAGACCGGCCTGCTCTCCGTGAAGATCCAGCCGGAAGCCGAAGGGGAACTAGGCGCGGTAGTCGCTTACATCGCGCGAATTAAGGGCTGGCATCGTGGCGACTATCGTATTGAGAAGCGCGGTCCCAGCGCCGATGGGCGGACCGAAGTTTTCTCCGTCGTCCATCTGGAAGACGAGCGCGGCGGCCAGCCCGGCGCCGGCAAATCGATCGAACTGGTGCTCGAAACCGGCTCTCACCGCGTTGTGAAGGAATCCGGTGCACAGTAGTCAATTCCGCACCATGCGATCGATCCTGGTGATGGCAGTTCTGCTGGCATGCGGCGCCGGAGCGGCCACGCTCGCCTATGTGGATTCCAACGGTCACCTGGTGTATCAAGCCCAGGGCGTCCGGCCCCGCGTGGTGGATACTCACGGCTATGAGCCATCGCTGCGCCGCGACGGCAAGCAGCTTGTCTATACCCGGACTGGCGGCGATGCACGGCCCAATACCCTCGTGCTTTACGATGCCGCAACGGATCTTTCGCGAGACCTGATTACCGGCTACGTGAGCCAGCCGCAATGGTCGCCGGACGGCTCGCGCATCGCGTTCCTACGCTACGACGTCGCGCGGCTGGTCTGGGTCATGGACCCCTCCGAGCCCGCAAAAGCCCAGCGTCTTTCCGATCGCGATTTCAAAGCGCTCGCCTCGTGGACACCGCAAGGCGACGCGGTCCTGGCCTACGACTACGACAAACTCTACTGGATAGGCCTGGACGGAAAGATCTTGCGCGTCCTCCCTGGCGAAGCGTTGTACGGCAAGGAGCTGGAGTGGATGAGCAGCAACCAGATTCGAATCCATCCCGCGAACTCCGGCCTTCTGGCCGTCTCGGCTTATTTTCAGGAGAGCCCGAATGGCGCGCCGCGCGATGAAATGGGCCTGACGCCCACCATCATGCTGTTCGACGCGGCCTCGGGAAAACGCACGCCGGTCTTGCCGAAATCCAACTGGGGTATGGACGCGCATTGGTCGCCGGACGGCTCGTGGCTCTATTTTTCGCGGGGCGAAGGGCGCAATCGCAGCGGAATCTGGAGAATTCACCCGGATGGCAGCGGCCTCGAGCGAGTCACCGCGGGAACGCAGCCCGATGTGGCGCGATAAAACAGGCGCTATATTCATCTGATGGCACTCAACCGCAGACGCTTCCTGGCCGCCCTGCTCGGCACGCCTTTGGCGGCGGCGTACCAGAAGGCCGCGGAAAGCCTGCCGCCCCTGCGAATCCGGCGCATCGAGACGGTCTACTGGAAGTCCCGTGATGACGCTCCGTTTTGGCCGCATTGGACGTGGCTGAAGATCGAGACGGACGCCGGCGTGTCGGGAATCGGCGAGACCTACCCGCGCAATGCGAATGAGGCGGCCGCGATCCACGGTGTCGCCCGCGAGTTGATCGGCCGCGACCCGCGCGACATCGAGCGCATCTGGGCGGAGCTCTTCCGCTCCTTCGATTACCAGGTGACGGGCGGCGCCGAAATGCGCGCCTTGAGCGCCATCGACCTCGCGTTGTGGGACCTCCTCGGAAAATCGCTCAACGCGCCGGTATACCGTTTGATCGGCGGCAAGACCAACCCGCGGGTGCGGCTCTACAATACCTGCTTCCCCTACAAATACGATTTCAACCGCGAGCCCGAAAAGATCATGCGCGAACTCATCGATACGCGCGGCATCCGCGCGATCAAAGTGTGGCCTTTCGATGGAGCGGCGCAGCGCAACGCGCATCAGTACATCACGCAGCAGGATATCGACCAGGCGCTGCAGCCGGTAGGAAATTGCGGGACGCTTTCGGCAAGGATATCGAAATCGCCATGGAGTTTCATTCCAACTGGAACCTGACGTCCGCGATTCGGATCGCCCGCGCGCTGGAGCCTTACGCGCCGATGTGGCTCGAGGATATGCTGCTGCCCGGCAACCCCAACCAATATCGCGAACTGGCGTTGGCCACGTCCCTGCCCTTGACCATCAGCGAACGCATGGCGGGTAAGATGCAGTTCGAGCAAATTCTGGAGGCACGCGCCGCCAAGTTCGTCATGTTCGACACCACCTGGTGCGGCGGCCTGACCGAAGCACGCAAAATCGCCAATCTGGCGGACGCTTATCAGCTTCCCGTGGCGCCGCATACGGCGGGCGGTCCGCTGCTGTTTTACGCCTCCACACACCTGACCACATCGCTTTCCAATGTGTGGATTCAGGAGAGCTGCCAGCGCTTTTACGAACACGATTGGCCGGCCATGCTGGAGAACCCGATTGCGCCGCGCGAGGGCTTCATCGAAGTCCCGGAAGAACCCGGCTTTGGGATGAGAATCAAGCCCGAGGCGTGGAACCATCCGGCGGCCATCCGGCAGGTCAGCGGAAAATAAGCGTCATTTCCGCGCCGTCCCGGAGATGTATTCCGGCTATAATTCCCTTTCCTGAACGGGAGGATCGGAGTACGGACCATGTTCGTCGTCAACAGCCTGCCGGTGGCCATCTTTTTCTGCGTGATCACCATGCTCGGGTGGGGATCCTGGGCCAACACACAAAAGCTGGCGGGCAAGGAGCGATGGCCCTTCCAACTCTTCTACTGGGACTACGCCATCGGCGTGTTCCTCTTCAGCATTCTGTTTGCGGTCACGCTGGGCAGCTTTGGATCGGCGGGTTCTGCGGCACTGGAAAACCTCAGCAGCGCGCGCGCAGGCTTCATTCAATCGGCGGTAATCAGCGGTTGCATTTTTAATCTTTCGAATATCCTGCTGGTGGTCGGCATCGACGCGGCCGGGATGAGCGTGGCCTTCCCGGTAGGTGTCGGCCTGGCGCTGGTCATCGGCACCGTGGAAAGCTACGTGGAAACGCCGAAGGGGGACGCGGGCCTGCTCTTCGGCGGCGTAGCCCTGATCGTCTTCGCCATGATCATGTCGGCGCTGGCGCACAAGCGCCTGCCGGCGGGCGGCGTCCGCAATCCGCTGCGCGGCGTCCTCTACTCGGCGATCGCGGGCGCGTTGATGGGCTTTTTCTATCCGCAGTTGATGCGCGCGATTTCGCCGAACTTCAACACCGTACCGATCGTGCCGGGAATGCTGACGCCTTACGTGGGGCTGGTCTTCTTCGGCGCCGGCGTGTTGGGCAGCAACGTCGTCTGGAACACCGTCTTCATGCGCACGGGCAAGCTTTCCTACGCCGATTATTTTCGCGGCAGCGCGCGCCTGCACGCCATCGGCATTCTGGGCGGCGCCATCTGGATGCTCGCGCTGAGCTTCAACGTAATCGCCTCGGGGGTCGCCGGGCCGGCGATTTCGTACGCGCTCGGCCAGGGCGCTACGCTGGTTGCCGCCATCTGGGGACTGTTCATCTGGCGCGAGTTTCGCGCCGCGCCGCCGGGCACGAATAAATATCTGGTGCTCATGCTCGCCGGCTACGCCATCGGCCTGGTGCTGATTGGCGCGGCCACTCAATAATCGAGGCACAGGATCATGATCAAAATCGAGAAGACGAATTTTAAGGGCTGGCAGAACAGCTGGCGCGTAACCAATGGCGAAGCGGAGCTCGTGCTGACCGGCGATATTGGCCCGCGCATCATGCACTATGGTTTCGCGGGTGGCCAGAATTTCTTTAAGGAATTCGGCGGCCAGATGGGAAAATCGGGCGAGCTGGAATGGCAGCCGCGCGGCGGGCACCGGATCTGGATCGCGCCCGAAGACATCGTCAAGAGCTACGCGCCTGACAACGAGCCGGTCGAGATCCAGGTCTCGGGCGACATAATCTCCGCCACCGGACCGGTGGAAGCGCTCACCGGCGTCAGCAAGAAAATGACGGTGAAAATGGCGAGCTCGGGGACCGGCGTGGAAGTGATTCACGAAATCCGCAACGCCGGCAGCGCACCCTTGCAGCTCGCACCGTGGGTACTCACCATGTTCGCTCAAGGCGGGGCGGGCATTCACGGCTTTCCGCCGCGCGGCACCCATCCGGAGATGCTGGTCCCCACGAACCCGCTGGTGATGTGGGCCTTCACTCACCTCGACGATCCGCGCTGGCGCCTGATGCGGAAATACGTCGTTCTGCGGCAGGATCCGGAGAACTCCAATCCGCAAAAGCTCGGCTCGTACAACCCCCACACCTGGGGCGCCTACCTGCTCAATGGCGAACTCTTTATCAAACGCGCCGAAGCCGCCGCGCCAGCCTCCGCCTATCCGGATCTCGGCTGTACCTTCGAAATGTTTACCAACCAGGACTTCCTGGAACTGGAAACACTCGGCCCGCTGACCACGCTCGCACCCGGCGCCACCGTCGCCCACACCGAACGCTGGAGCGCGCATCGCTCGGTGACCATTCAGACCTGGAAGGAACAGGAACTGGACGCGATCGTGGCCCCGCTGACCAAATAATCCAGCCAGGGCTGCTCCCGGACCCGATCGGCGGTATCATCGGAAAACTCGGAGGCAGCCCTTGGCACTAACGATCACCGGTCTTTCCAAGACTTACCCGAATGGAGTGAAAGCGCTCAAGAATCTTTCACTCAGCATCGGCAACCTCATGTTCGGCCTCCTGGGTCCCAACGGCGCGGGCAAGAGCTCGCTCATGCGCACCGTCGCGACCCTGCAGGATCCCGACTCCGGCTCGATCGATCTCGATGGCATCGACGTGCTCACGCAAAAGGATGAGGTGCGCAGGATCCTCGGCTATCTGCCGCAGGAATTTGGCGTCTACCCGAAGCTCTCCGCGCTCGACATGCTGCAGCACCTTGCCGTCATGAAAGGCGTCACCAACAAGACCGAGCGCAAGCAGATGGTAGAGGCGATCCTCAACCAGACCAACCTCTGGGATTCCCGCAAGAAAGCCCTGAGCACCTACTCCGGCGGCATGAAGCAGCGCTTCGGAATCGCGCAGGCGCTGCTCGCCAATCCGAAATTGATCATTGTTGACGAACCCACCGCGGGGCTCGACCCGGCGGAGCGCAATCGCTTCCTCAATCTGCTCAGCTCGATCGGCTCGAACGTCACCGTCATCCTCTCCACGCACATCGTGGAAGACGTGCGCGAGCTGTGTCCGCGCATGGCAATCATTTCGAATGGCGAACTCCTCCTGGAAGGCGCGCCCGCCGAAGCGTTGGACTCGTTGCGCGGCAAGATGTGGTCCAAGGTAGTGGCGACAGACGACGAGCTACGCGCGCTGGAAAACGCCTTCCACGTGATATCCACGCATCTGGTGGGCGGCCTGCACGAAGTCCGCGTCCACGCGGATTCGAGTCCCGGCGACGGTTTCGTCTGCGTCGATTCCGACCTGGAAGATGTCTACTTCCTGAACCTGGCCCGCCAGGCCAGGAACTGAGAGGCGGGGAACTAATATGTTTTGGGAATTTTTCACCTTCGAGCTGAAGTTTCGCTTCAAGAGCCTTTCGACCTACATTTATTTCGCCGTCTGGTTCGCCTTCAGCTTCCTCAATATCGCCAGCGAGAATTTCGGCCCGGTAGGCAATTCCAACGGCAAGGTGCTGCTCAACGGCCCCTACGCCAATATGTACAACGATATTGGCATCAGCTTCTTCGGCATCATCGTGATTGCCGCCATCTTCGGCACGTCGATTCTGCGGGATTTCCAGCGCGACACCATCCAAATCCTCTTCACCAAGCCAATCTCGAAGTTCGCGTATCTCGGCGGGCGATGGGCAGGATCTTTCGTCGCCACAGTCTTCGCGTTCTCCGGCCTCCTGTTCGGCGAATTTTTCGGAACACTCGCCCCTTGGGCAGACCACGCGCGCATCGGCCCCAACCATCTTTCCTGGTACCTGCAGCCGTTCTTTTCGATCGTCGTCTTCCAGATCTTCTTTCTGGGATCGCTCTTCTTCCTGGTCGCCGCGCTTTCGCGCAAGATCTTCATCGTCTATTTGCAGGGCGCGGCCATCTTCATGCTCTACCTGATCGGCATCACGGTATTCAGCAGCACGCGCTCGCTGGAGCACTTCTGGTCCGGAATCCTCGACCCCGTCGGCTTCCTTTATAACGACGCCATCACGCGCTACTGGACGGTCGTGGAACGCAATACGCTGCTCTATTCGTGGTCGCGTGAATTCGGCGGGAGGCGTCTTTCTCTTCAACCGACTGCTCTGGGGATCGATTGGCATACTCTGCCTCGGCGCGCTGTGGAAGCTCTTCCCCATGTCGGTGGAGGCGCTCACCACTCGCTCCAGCGGCAAGCGGGCCGCCCTGGCGCGCGATCAGGAATTAGCCGCCGCGGCGCCGCGGCGGAGTCTGGTCGCGGCACGGCTGCCGGTAGTCCACCAGGTCTTCGGCGCGCGTACCACCTTGACCCAGCTCGCCTCGCTGACCCGCCTGCGCATCGCCAACATCCTCACCGAAGTGCCCTTCTGGGGAATCATGATTCTGATGGCCGGCCTGGCCCTCAATAACGGCCACTTCGCCGGCCGCGTCGGCGGACAAAACGTCTGGCCCGTCACCTACCTGATGTTGCAATCCGTGGAAGGCGGCGCGGCGCTGTTCTTCTACATCGTCGCCACTCTGTATGCCGCCGAGTTGATCTGGCGCGAGCGCGATACCCACTTCTCCGGAATCCACGACGCCCTGCCGGTCTCCGAAACCGTCGATTGGTTTTCCAAACTGTTCGCCCTCTGCCTGGTGGAGTTCATCCTGCTGACGGTCACCGGCGTGTGCGGCATGATCATGCAGACTGTCGCCGGGTATTACAACTATGAGGTCACCCAGTATGCCAAGGAACTCTATCTGGTCACCTTCCCGCAGATTCTGACCTTCGCCCTGCTCGCGCTCTTCCTGCAGACCGTGGTCTCGAACAAATTCATCGGACACGGCATCGTGATCGGCATCTTTGTCATCATCCCCATCCTCTTCAGTTTCGGCTGGGAAAATACGCTCTACCTCTACGGCAACACGCCCCCGTACACCTATTCGGATATGAACGGCTACGGCCATTTCGCCGGGCCTTTGTTCTGGGCGATCACGTACTGGCTGGCAATCTCGTGTTTCCTGGCGACGCTCTCCGTCGCGTTTGCACGCCGCGGCGCCGATGAAGCCTGGCCGGCGCGCCTTCACCTCGCAAGGCAGCGCGCTCCGCGCCTGGCGCCCGCCGCACTGTGTTTCCTGGTCGTGGCGGCCGGCAGCGGCACCTGGTATTTCTACAACACTCATGTGCGCAACGAATACCTCACCGCCAAGGACCTGCGCGGCATTCGCGCCACCTACGAGCGCGACTTCAAAAAGTACGAGGCTCTCCCGCAACCGAAGACCATCGCGGTCGATACCAACATCGATATTTTCCCGGAGCGTCGCTCCTTCTCAGGTACCGGCCACTTCGTGCTGCAGAACAAGACCGCGCAGGCAATCGATCAGATCCACATCACCAATCAACAGCAGTCCGTCTCGGAAGTGCGCTTCGATCGCCCGTTCCACGTGGTCTCGCAAAGCCCTCGCGCACTCTACTCCATCTACCGGCTGGATACGCCGCTCGCGCCGGGCGATCAGCTCAACCTCACCTTTCATGTGGGCTACACCAGCCGCGGTTTTAAGGATGGCAACGAACGCGCCGAGTTTGCCTACTCCGGCACCTTCTTCGACGGCGGCTACCTTCCCACAATCGGCTACGACGGCGTCGATCGAGATCGACGACCCGCGCCGCCGCCGCGAAGCAGGCCTTGCCGAACAGCAGCTGCTGCCTCATCGCGGCGACGCCGTGGGCACAGTCACGAACCTCTTCACGCCGCAATCCGACTGGATCACCTATCGCACCACGGTGAGCACCTCAGGCGACCAGACCGCTATTTCTCCCGGCTACCTGACCCGCGAATGGCGCTCCAACGGACGCCACTACTTCACTTACGACATGGGCGCCGTCAAGACGCTGGATTTCACGGCCTACGTTTCCGCGCGCTACAACGTAAAGCGCGTGATGTATGCGGGCGCCGTCAATCCCATCGCGGTCGAGGTGTACCACACCGCCGGCCATACCTACGATGTGGATGACATGATCGACGCCTCCAAAGCAGGCCTCGCCTACTTCGAAAAGAATTTCAGCCCCTTCCAGTTTCAGCAGTACCGCATCCTGGAGTACCCGCGCTACCGCACCTTCGCGCAGTCCTTCCCCAACACGATTCCCTTCTCCGAAGGGATCGGGTTCATCGGCCGCGTGGAGAAACCGGTCGATATCGATTTCGCCTATTTCGTGACAGCCCACGAGCTGGGCCATCAGTGGTGGGCCCACCAGTTGATCGGCGGCCGGGTCGAAGGCTCCAACATGATGTCCGAGACCCTCGCCGAATACTCCGCCCTCATGGTCATGCAGCAAAAATACGGGCGCGACAACATGCATCGATTCCTCAAACACGAGCTCGACCGCTACCTCCGCGGACGCGCCGGCGAAATTCGCCGCGAGCGCCCCTTGCTGCTCGTGCAGAACGAGCCGTACGTCTGGTATCAGAAGGGCGGCCAGGTGATGTACACGCTCGCCGATTACATCGGCGAAGACAAGGTCAACCTCGCGCTGCACAACTTCCTCATGAAGTACCGCTACGCCAATGCCAATGATTCGCAATCCGGCGCGTACCCCGATACCCGCCAGTTGGTGGAAGCGCTGCGCGCGCAAACTCCCGCCGAGCTGCAGTACTACATTACCGATGCTTTCGAAAATATCGTGCTCTACGATAACAAGGCCGTGACCGCCTCCGTCACTCCCACCGCCGATCACAAGTACAAAGTCACGCTCCACGTTCAGGTCCGCAAGCTGCAATCCGACGGCAGCGGCGTGGAAACCGCAATGCCCCTGCATGAGTGGATCGATATCGGTGTCTTCAGCGGCAAAAAGGACGAAGAGAAGCCGCTCTATCTCAAAAAGGCTTGGCTCACTCAGCCGGCGCAAACCTTCGAGATCATCGTCGATCAGCCTCCGACTCGTGCCGGAATCGATCCGCTCAATAAACTGATCGATCGCGACGCGGATGACAACATGATCGACGTCTCCAAGCAGTGACCACCGCAATGTGATCGTCCGGACAACGGCGGGAAAGATGCTCCTCCCCGAAGGCAATGCAGACCTGGAGCCTTCCCCGCTGGCTTCTGCCCGCCGCCCTCACCGGGGTGGTGGCGATCGCGGCAATCGATGCCGTGATGCTGCGGAAAGCTCCCGTCCCGACGCCACTCTCGCCGGTCGCTTTCGAAAAGATCGGACTGACCGCGGCCCCCGATGGCGACGCGCTTCAAGTGCAATGGAATCGTCACGCCCGGGCGGTTCGCGACGCTGACCATGCCATCGTGTATATTCGCGATGGAAACTACCAGAGCCAGCTCGATCTCACCCCGCAACAGTTGAATTCGGCTAGCATCCGCTACTGGCCCGAATCGAAGTCCGTTGCATTCCGTATGGAACTGTACACCGGCGCCGCCGCCACCAGCGACAGTGTAGAAATTCCCGTGGCTACCCCTTTAAATTCACAGCCTCCGCAGCCGCCAAAGAAGCAGGGGCGCACTCTGCTAGTCAAAAATCCCTCGCCCTTTGAGAGAGTGCGCCCCGAAGTGGTGCGCCGCGAGCCATCGCAACCCGCGCCCGTCATTTCGCCCGTCGTCGCTCGCGCAGAGTCTGTGCCGCCGCCACCGGTGATGGAACCGCGGCACGAGTCCGGGTTCAGCCGCGTGGTCAGTAAGATTCCCCTGTTGCGGCGCCTGAAGAAGCATCGGCCATCGGATTCGTCAGCGTTCGTTGAAACCGAACCGCGCCGGTAGCCAGGACGGCCGGATAAATGTGCTCCGTCTTGCGCCACTCCAGACCCGTGCCGCGGGAGCGCGCGCTGCCGAATTCCCAAAGTGCCATCGCGGTAGCAGCGAAGTTCACCAGATTGCCCCACATCATCCGCACCGGCACTCCCGCGGCGAATCGCCACCCGTAAATCAGCCCCGCGGAACGTATGCGCACCGCGGCCTGCAGAATCGCAATCGCGAATGTGAACCCGCAGCTATCCGCGAGCCACAACGGAATTTGGCTGCCAAGGTGCCACACCCGGCCCGTGGCGCAGCAGAACATGTAGCTGGAGGACCCATAGAGGAAGAGCGCGTTCGCGGCCGGCGTCAGCAGGTTGCCGAGCACGCCCTTTCGGTCGCGCCAGAACCAATAAAGCTGCGGCAAAGGCGCTCGCCATCCATGGCGTTCCCAACTTTGCAGCGCAATGCCCGTCACCCAGCGCGTACGCTGCGAGATGGCCGCGCGCGCGCGGCGCGGAAAAAACTCGCGCGTGGCCATCGGCGCGGACTCACGAATGCGCACCGGCAAAAAAACCTGCCGGTAGCCGAGCGCATGCAGCAGGAAGCCCGTTTCGTAATCCTCGGTCAGGCACGCGGGGTCGAACGGACGTCCGCCGCGCTCTACCGCCAAACGCTCCAATGCCTCGCAAGCGAAGCCCGTCCCCACACCGTTAGAAGGCAGAAAGCCTCCCAGTTGCTGACGCACTGGAATATCCTTGCGCTGGTATTCGGCGAACTCGTCGCAGTAGAGCCCGTGAGTCCACTCGCGCAACCGCGTCCCCAGCGGCAACACCGGAACCTGCACCATGGCGTACTCGCGCGAGAACCAGTTGATCAGGCGCAAGGATTCCGGGTCGATCAAATCCTCCGCGTCGTGCATCACCACCGTTTGGAAGCGCATCCCGTGGAGCATTTCGTACTCGCGCATGCGCTGGTAGATCCAGTTCAGGCAATCGCCTTTGGAGGTCGGCCCGTCGTGAGGACAAACGGCGATATGGATCCTGCGATCGAGCGATGCCTCGTGTTCCACCGCGCGCACTGTGGGAATGTCGTTCGGGTACACGCCGGCGAACACGCGGTAATTGCCATACCGGATCGCCGCCAGATTGTGCCGCAGCATGCGCCCGATCACGCCGTGTTCGTGCCACAGCGGCACGAAAATCGCGATCGGCCGCTCTTCCGCGCGCTTAAGTGCAGCGGCTGAAGGCCAGGGAAAGCGGACGCGGCAGGTGGCGAACCCGACCAGGGTAATGAAGAGGTCGTCCAGACCGCTGATCAGGATCCAAACCGCTACCGGCACCAGGCACGCGGCCACCCAATGGTCGAGCCACTCAAAAGATAGGGGCGTAAATAGCCAAGTGCGCGGCCCCCGGCGAGATTCTCAGAAATCTTTCCCTTAGGCGACCAGCGTCATCCGCGTGTAGACCACCTCAAAACCCATTCTTTCGTAGTTGCGCTGCGAACCGCTGCCCGGCAAGGTCGATGCCGTCGCCAATTCGCACCCTTGCGCCAGCGCCTCGTTCAAGCGCGCCGCGATCAACTCGGCGTGCAGTCCTCCGCACCGGAAGCGCGCGATTGTACTATCGGCGAAGAGCGTGGCGAGCCCGCCATAAATCGCTTCCGCCGCGGCGCCGGCTGGCTCACCCAGGGTGGACGCTGCCAGGTAACACAGCGCTCCCGGCATCGCGCAAATCGCGCGCCCTACATCCATTTCTTCGCTGGTCAGTTCGGCCTGGTCGAAAAAGCCGCGTCCCACCGTATGGCTCCAGAGATCGGTCTCCTCGGGCAGCAGCACGCGCCTCACGCGCGGTGTGATCACGATCTCGCGCCCCGCCAGCCGCCTCACCAGCACGTTATTGAACTCCGTCAACCGGTACCCGCGCTCGCCCAGCACCGGCAGCAGTCCGGGGTCTGCCAGGGGGCACAGATCAATCGCCACCTTCGCCCCGCGCTCGCGAAAAAAACATTCCAGCAACGCAATCTCGCGCGCGCTCACCGGACCGTTGAGCCCGATCCCCACCGCATGCGTGAGCGGAGATTCCGCCCCCACGAACACGGCACATCCACCCGCCACATCCAGCCACGCAGCCTCCGGGTGAATCGCGGTGCACCCCTTCGCATTGGCCGCCTCCGCGGCTTCCAGGCGGCGCGCCAGCGCCAGGTCGGAAAAGACCAAGAAATCCTCCAGTGCCAGTATCCCAGAGTCGGCGCGCATCGCCGCACCGCTCCGATGCATCATATAGGTATGGCGACTGAAACCCTGAAACTCACCGTTCACGGTATGACTTGCGGCAATTGCGCGCGCAGCGTGGAGCGCAAACTCTCCGCCACTCCAGGCGTCGCGAAAGCCACCGTGGACCTTCTGAATCAGAACGCCACCGTCGATTACGATGGCGCGGCCGTGACGCCGGAAGCGCTCGCCGCCGCCGTAAGGCAGCTCGGCTTCGAAGTGCCCGCATGAAAACCGCCGCGCCGGAACGCATCGATCTTCCCGTCTCCGGCATGACGTGTGCCGCCTGTGCCCGCTCTATCGAGCGCACCCTTGCCGTCACACCCGGCGTTGACCGCGCCCGCGTGAACCTCGCCACCAACACCGCCACCGTGGAGTACGACCCGGCCGTCACCGGCGTACGCGCCTTCGTCGGCGCCATCGAAGACCTGGGCTTCAGCGTCCCCGAAAAGGAAGTTCGCGAAGACGACGCCGCTCAAGGGTATCGCCGCCGCCTCGTCTTCGCGGCCATTTTCACGCTGCCGGTCTTCGTGCTGGGCATGACGCACGGCATGATCGCGGTTCCATACTCCCCCTGGATCCAACTCGCGCTTACCTTGCCTGTAATCTTCTACGCCGGGGCGCCCTTCTACACCGCCGCCTGGAGCGCCCTTCGCCATCGCGCCGCCAACATGAACTCCCTGATCTCGCTCGGCACCGGCGCTGCGTTTCTCTACTCCCTGACCGAGACCATCCGCGGCCGCCACGACGTGTATTACGAGGCCGCCGCCGTGATCATCACCTTGATTCTCACCGGCAGGCTTCTCGAAGCACGCGCCCGTGGCCGCGCCGGCGAGGCCATACGCCGCCTGATGGATCTGCAGCCGCCAGTCGCGCGCGTGCTTCGCGATGGCGTCGAACTCGAAGTGCCGGTAGACTCCGTAGCGGTGGGCGATGTCATTGTGGTGCGCCCCGGCGAGCGCATTCCAGTGGATGGCGAGATCACCGATGGCGAATCGTCGGTAGACGAATCGCTGCTCACCGGGGAAAGCATGCCGGTCGAAAAGCGGCCCGGCGCGCAGGTCTTTGCGGGTTCCATCAATACCTCCGGCGCCTTCCGCTATGCCGCCACACGCGTGGGCCGCGGCACGCTCCTCCAGCAGATGATCGAGATGGTGAAGCAGGCGCAGGGTTCGCGCGCCCCCGTGGCCCGCCTCGCCGACGTAATCAGCGGCTGGTTCACACTCGCCGTCTTGATCATCGCCGCCGTCACGTTCACCGCATGGCTGTTCTTCGCCCCGTTCGGAATCGCGATGGTGAATGCCGTTGCGGTGCTGATTATTGCCTGCCCCTGCGCGCTCGGGTTGGCGACCCCCACCGCCATCATGGTCGCCACCGGCCGCGGCGCCGAGCGCGGAATTCTGATCAAGGGCGGCGAAGCACTTGAGATGGCCGCCCGCATCGATACGGTTCTGCTCGATAAGACCGGCACCATCACCGCCGGCAAACCGCGAGTTACAAGCGTCGCCGCAAACCCCGGCTACAGCGAGCTGGAAATCCTGCGTCTCGCCGCCTCTGCCGAGGTGTATTCCGAGCACCCGCTTGGGAAGGCGATCGTCGCAGCCGCCCAGGAGCGTGGACTCGCGCTGTCGCCCGCCAACCAGTTCTCCGCGCAAGCCGGCCTCGGCGTTCGCGCCCGCATCGAAAACCGCGAAGTCGCTGTGGGACGCCCGGGAGCCACCGTGACCATCGATGGCGTCGCCGCCGGCGCGATCGAAATCGCCGACACCATCAAGCCGCAATCCGCCGCCGCGATTCGCCGTCTGCGCGCCATGGGAATCGACGTCTGGATGATCACCGGCGATCGCCGCGAGACCGCCGCCGCGATCGCTTCCGAATCCGGCATCCCGCCCGATCACGTTCTTGCCGAGCTACTCCCCGCCGACAAACTCGCCGCCGTAAAAAAGCTCCAATCCGCCGCACACCGCGTAGCGATGGCCGGCGACGGCGTCAACGACGCACCCGCGCTGGCCCAATCCGATCTCGGAATCGCCATCGGCGGCGGCAGCGACGCCGCGCTGGATGCCGGCGCCGTCACCCTGGTGCGCCCCGATTTGAACGGCGTCCCCGACGCCCTGGAACTCGCACGTCGCACCATGAAGATCATCCGCCAAAACCTCTTCTGGGCATTCGCCTACAACGCCCTCGGCATCCCCCTCGCCGCGCTCGGCCTGCTCTCCCCCATGCTGGCCTCCGCCGCCATGGCCCTCTCCAGCGTAACCGTCGTGACCAACAGCCTCCGCCTGAAGTAAGCGGCCCTTCCCCCCGTCTTCTCTGCGCCCCGTCTGCGCCCTCAGCGCCTCTGTAAGAACCGCCTTTTCCCCCGGACGCCACGTGCCGTAACGAAGCAGCCTAGCCCTTCTCCCCGTCTTGTCTGCGTCCCGTCTGCGCCCTCAGCGCCTCTGCGAGAACGCTTCCGCCTTTCCCCCGAACGCCACCCTGATCCTAGCGAAGCAGCCTACCGCCGCGCCCGCCCTTCCTACTGCACCGTCACCGTCGCCGGCGCGCTCAGCACTCCGCCCACAGACACCACCACGGGTTGCACCCCCAGCGCTACGGTCGCCGGGATCGTGAAGTTTACCTGCATCAGGCCCGCCGTACCGCTCTGCAATCCAGCGAATGTCACGGTCGCCGCCACTCCCCCCACCGTCACCGCTACCGGCAACCGGGGCTTCGGCAGCCGCGATGCCGCCGTGCCGGATGCCGGCGTGGCGCCCGTCGGCGTCGATGGATTCAGATCTCCCTCTCCCGTCACGTAGGCCACAATCGTCTGCCCCTGTTTACCGGTCGCATTCGCGGAAAGCGCCCCACTGGCGCTGGTGAAAATGCCGGGAGCCGCCGTCTTCAGAATCACCGGGAAGTATGCCACCTTCCCGTTGTTGTTGACCGCCACCGCCGCCGCGCCCGAGCCTGCCTCGTACGGTATCTGCACCTTCAGTTGTCCCGGCGCCGCCGCATAGAGCGGAGCGGAGATACCGTTCACCGTCACTGAAACGCCCGCCAGCCCGTAGGGTAAGGGGAAGTACGTCGCCCCCTGCGTGGCAGGCGCGAGTTGGGTTCCACTGATCAGCGCCATCGTGCCCGGCGCAAGGCCCGCCGCCGCCGACGCAGCGTTCGATACCGCGGTGATCGTCACATCGGGTGACGCACCCACGATGAACGTCACCGGCACGTTGATCGCCTGCGGGAATGCGTTCAGCGCCTGAATCGTGATCACCGCCGAGTAAATTCCGTTGGAGAGCCCGGCACCCCTCGCCTCGAGCGCCAGTTGGCCCGCGCCGCTACCCGTGGAAGGTGTCACCGTGAGCCACGGAGCCCCGCTCACGCTCGCCACCCAATCAGGCGACCCGGAGGCGAACTGCACCGCCACGCTCGCCAGCGAACTCTGCGTAGCCCCATCGATCGGCAGCGTCAGGGACGCGGGGCTCACGCTGAATGCCGGCAGCGCCGCCGCGGGCGGTCCCGAGTACGTCACCGTCACCGTTCCCGTCACGCTGACCCCGAGCTCACTGCTACCAACGAGCGTGTAAGTCCGCGCTCCCGGCGTGGTCGTACTGCCCAGGCAAAGCGTGCCGCGCAGCGTTCCCCACGGTCCCAGCCGCGTAGTCCCGAACAGCGCCTGCATGCCGCTCGAGAGGTCCGTGCTCCCCTGCTTCAAGCTGCTGAGTTGTACCAGGAAACCGCCGGTCTCCCGCACCACCAGCTGGCTCGACCACTGGCATGTCGGGTCCGCCTGCAGGTTCTGCGAGACCGCGGTGGGAGTGCTCGTCAAGCTAATTCCCGGATTCTGCGAAGGCGTCACCGCCTCCAGAAACGGCACCGTGAAATCCTGCTTCCACACCGTGCCATCGGCATCCTTGCCTTCGAAATGAAACGCGCGATTGATCGGCACCGTAAGATTATTCCCTGCCAGGTTCGCGATCAGCATGCCGTGCGCCGGCAGCACCGTCGTACCGAAATCGCCCGCGATGCTCTGCGTCACGTTGTTGACCGTGAACAGCGTCAGCGTGGTCGCCACGCCGTTCTTCTCGCTCAACACCACCGAGTACGGCCAGTTGCCGATATGGCGATTGGCGGTACACCGGATTCGGCGTCACCAGCGGCACTACCAGGGATCCCGTGCCGGTCTTCTTGTACGTCACCGTCACCGAACCCGCCGAAGAATCGTAGTTCTTATCGCCGCTGTAAATCGCCGTCACGCTGCCATCGTCCAGAATTACAGAGCTCGCCGGGAACGTCATGGTCGCCGTTGCAATCCCGTTGTAGACGCTGATTTCCACCGTTCCGAGCGGCAGGTCGTAGAGGTTCGAAACAAAACTCACCGAACCCGTGGGCGGCGTACCTGCCGTACCAGTCACCGTCGCGGTCAGCCGGATGGTGTCCGCGGGCGCCGCCGTCGGCGGGTCCGCGACTACTTTCAAAGTGCTCGCCGTGCCCGTGCTCCAGCCCGTGATCAGCTTGTTCGCATCCACGGAGCCCAGCCCGGTAGTGAGATCGTAGCCCGTGCCGGCGCTCAGCCCCATCATGCCATTGACGCAATTCGGACTGCCTTGCACGCACGGAATCATCGAATCCCCCGCCACGATGTCGTGGAAGGATCCGTCGTTGGTCTGCGCCAGCCGGTAGAGGTTGGGATTGATGTTGCCCAGCCCCGGCTTGGAAATCGCCCTCTTCGACATCTGGTACTGATTGAGCATCGCCACAATGCCCGCAAACGCAGGCGACGATGCCGACGTGCCGCCCACCAGGTACAGGTTGCCGGAATACGCGACCAGGTACGGGTCGTGCGCCGCCGAAGCCGTCAGGGAGATGTCGGGGATGTCGCGCGCCTTATCGTTCGGCACCCCGGCGCCGGCCTGCCAGTAGGGCTTACCGAAGAGCGAGCTCGCGCCGCCGCCCGTCGCCAGTGCAACCCCGATCGCCGGTGTATCGTTCCACGCTACCTCCGGAATATAGGAAAGCGCAGACGCGCCGTTCACGTCGTTGGTCGCCGCCCAGTAGCGGCCGCTGCCTTCGCTGAACATCGTGCCGCCCACCGCGGTCACCTCCGGGAGGGTCGCCGGGAAACTCGTGTTGTAGCCTTTCGCGGCCTGCGGCGTTGGCGTGTAGCGGTCGCATTCGGAACCGCCGTGGTCGCCGGACGACACCAGGAATGTGATCCCCTGTGCGACCGCCTGTTGCCCTACCGCGCGGAAAGCCACCTGGTTGAACGCCTCACAACCGCCATAGCTCATACTGAGCACGGGCGCCACGTTCTCGTCCACGGCGTACTGCACCGCATCGAACACGTTGGCGGAATAGACGTAGACAATCTTGGCGCCGCGCGCCATCGCGCCCGCCCACTCGATATCCAGATCCGCCTCCAGCCACGTGTTGTTGAAGCCGGGGTCGTCGCCCACCAGGATCTGCACCGGATCCGTGCCGGCCGGGAGATTGAACTCTTGCCGGAAGCCCCGAATGTCGGCGAGATCGATATCGCTTTCCCCCACGATCGCGATCTTTTGCCCCGTTCCGTCAATGCCCGCCTGGTAGAGCGGCTTCAGATTATAGATGGTGGCCAGGTCGTCAGGCGCCAAATAATGAGCGCCGCTCTTCACGCTATACTGCGGCGCCAGCGTGGCGCGAATTGCGTTCGATTCCAGCTTGAAATCATCCAGCCCCGTGAAGCCCGCCACCACATCCGCCAACGCCTCGGGAATGGAAGGCTCCGCGGCCGCCGCGAAGTGCATTTTTCCGTTCACCTGGTAGCGATGGAAGGTGGTCTTGAAGGTGCGCGCCGCTTGTTCCGCCGTGCCGCTGAACGTCACGGAACTTCGTCCGCGCGCGATTCTGTCAGCCTTCAGCCCTTGCGATTCCAGCCACGCCACTACCTTCGCAATATCGTCCGTGCTCAAGCCGAAGCGATCGGCGAACTGCTCCGGCGAAAGAAACTGGCGATACTCCGGCGAACCGGGTATCTGCTGCGCCGCCAGAAAGCCTGCCAGAGATTTCGCGGGCTTGAAGATCAACGTACCGCGTGGAATTCGCATCGCCGGGTCCACCGGACCGCGATCGTATTGCAGTTGGGCGTTGGGATGAAGATGTCCCTTCAACGCAACCGATCTGTTGCGGTCCACCGGGGTCAGAACTCGATTCCCGGCGGCAGAAAGCAGCCCAAAAGTAAGCAAACTGGTAGTAACTAGTCGGATGGATAAATTCAAGTGTAGGCTCCGTTACGAGTAACAACAATTGTAGCGTCGTAACAGAGCCAACCCGGCGTGTCACCTGCCGGATTTCTCCCCTGACGGCCGCGGCGCGAATTCCCTACTGCACCGTTAGCTTCGCCGCCGCGCTGGCCACCCCGCCCACCGTGATCACCACGTCCTGCACTCCCGCCGGCACGCCGTCCGGCACCGTGAAATTGATTTGCGTAACTCCCGCCAGACCGGTGGGAATACCGTTGAACACAATCGTCGCCGGCACTCCACCCACCGTCATCGTCACCGGCAATCGGGATTTCGGCAGTCGCGCCAGCGCCGTGCCTGGCGCCGGAGTCGCGCCCGTGGCCAGCGTCGGAGTCTGGTCGCCATCGCCCGTAACGAATGCCAGCAGCGTGTCCCCCGCCTTGCCAGTCGCATTGGGCGCCACCGAGCCATCCGGACCAACGAAGATGCCCGGCGCGCTCACCGAGACCGGAAAAGCAAATGAGGCCACATTCCCGTTGTTGTTGATCGCCAGCACCGCCGTGCCTGTGCCCGTCTCGTACGGCACCTGAAGATTAATCTGCCCCGCCGAGACGAAGTAGAACGGCGCCGAAACTCCATTCACCGTCGCCGAAACTCCGGCCAGCGATAGCGGCAGCGGCAGGCTGCCCGCCACGGCCGTGGAAGGTGCCAGGTTGCTGCCGAATACGCTCAAAACCATTCCCGGTGCGAAGACCTTTTGAAACGACGCTCCGTGCGCCGCTCCCCCGATTGCGATGGAGGCGGAAGCTCCCACCACGAAGGTCACCGGCACCGTGATGGCTTGCGGCAGGGAACCCACCCCTTCAATCGAGAGCGTAGCGGTATACACGCCCTTGGAAAGCCCCGTGGAAGACGCGGCTAGCGCCACGCTGCCCGCTCCCGGCCCCCCGTTTTTGGTAATGGTCAACCAGGCCGGCTTCACCGGCAGCGCCGTGACCGTCCACTGCGGCGCGCCTCCGGCAAAGCTTCACATCGAACGAAGTGCCATCGCTCTGCCCCGGGTCGGCAACCGAAAGGGTCGCGGAGTTCGTCGACACGCTCATGGCCGCCGGTGCCGGAGTCGCCACGGTATAGTTCACTGCGAGCGTGGCCGTCACCGCCGTGCCCAGTTCGCTGACCCCGGTGATCTGGTACGTGCGGCTGGCCGGCCCGCTGCTGGAACTCAAGCATATGTTCGCCGAGAGGCTTCCCCATGGCGCCAGCCGCGTCGTGCCGAATAACTGCTGGATATTGCCGAGGTCGGTCACCCCCTGGCGCAGCGTCGCCAGCGTCACGTAGTAGCCGCCCGTCTCGCGCACCGTCAACTGGTGCGACCACTGGCAGGCTGCGTCGCCGCTCAGGTTCTGCGTCACCGCCCCAAGCGAACTCGAAAGCGCAATCCCCGGAATCAGTTGCGGTCCCGGCGAACTGCGCACCGAAAGGGTCACATCTCGCGTCCACACCGTGCCATCTGCATCCTGCCCGGCGAAATGGAAGGCGTTGGTGAACGGCGGCGTCTGCGAGGACGTCAGGCCGAGCGCCGTAGAGGTGAGCGTGCCGTTGGCGGGAATCGTTCCTCCGCCGAAAAAGTTGCTGACACTGAGGCTGTTCCCGTTGAAGGTCGCCGACGTGAGCCGCGTAGCCACGCCCGCCTTTTCGCTCAGCACCACCGTAACCGGCGCCTGACCGGTCGCCCCCAGCACGTCCGTCGGGTTCGGCGTCAACGCGATAAACACCTGCGAACCCGAAGCCGGCAGCTTCGCCGCGAGCGTTACCGATGCCACCGAGGAGCCGTAGACCGCATCGCCGCTATACAGTGCGTACACCTTCCCATCGCCCGCCAGCACCGCCTGGGCGGAAATCGATATCGAACCGCTCGCTGCGTCTCCCGAAACGGCGAGTTGCGCGGAGCCGAGTTCGGCATCGAGCGAGGTGACGAACGTGATCGATCCACTTGGCGTGGTACCGCCCTTACCGCTCACTGACGCTGTAAGCTTCACAACGTCGCTCGGCCCCAGCGTGGTGGAGTCAGCCGAGACCGTGACCGTGGCCGCATCGCCATTTCCCCATGCGGCGATTAGTTTGGCCGCATCCACGGAGCCCAGCCCGGTTGCCATGTCATAGCCCGCCGCGCCCGCGTAGCCCAAACTTCCGTTGACGCAATCCGGACTGCCTTGCACACACGGCACAAAATTATCGCCGCCCGTAATGTCGTGGAAGGCATCCTTCGACGCTTGCGCCATACGATACAGCGTCGGATTGATGTTGCCGAGGCCCGGCTGGGCCACCGTCTGATTCGCAACCAGCGCCTGATTGAGCAGTGCGACCAGCCCCGCGAACGCAGGCGCCGCCGCCGAGGTGCCGCCCACGCCGATCAAACTGCCGCGCGATACCACCAGGTACGGATTTCCCGATGCAGAGGCCAGTGCGATATCCGGCGCATCCCGCTGATGATCGTCCGGTACGCCTGGACCCGTTTGCCACAACGGCTTCGCATAGTATTGGCTGGGTCCTCCGCCGCGTCGTGAAGATGCCGGAAGCCGCGCTTTCGTTCCACACCACTTCCGGAATGTAAGAGAGCGCGGAGCCATTATTCACGGTATTGCTGGCCGCCCAATAGCGGCTGCCTCCCTCGTTGAACATGGTGCCGCCCACTCCGGTGACCTCCGGCAAACCCGTGGGAAACGACGCGTGCGCGCCCTTTGCCGCCTGCGGAACCGGCGAGGCGTGGTCGCAGGTGGCGGCGCCCAAGTCGCCCGATGCCACCACGAACGTGATGCCCTGCGCATTCGCCTGCTGCGCCACGGCGCGGTAAGAAAGCGGGGAAAACGCCTCGCACTGGCCGAAGCTCATGCTCAGCACCGGAGCCAGATTCTGATCGATCGCGTAGCGCGCCGCCGTGAACACGTCCGACGCGTACACGTAGACGATCCTTGCGTTGCGCGCGATGGCGCCAGACCACTCCACATCCAGGTCCGCCTCAGCCAGCAGCGCCGGCGTTCGCCCCCGGGTCGCGCCCCACCAGAATCACATCGGGGTCGTTCGGCGGCAGGCCGAACGTCTTGCGAAACGTGCGC
This sequence comes from uncultured Solibacteraceae bacterium, assembly GCA_963811575.1. Classification (GTDB taxonomy): domain Bacteria; phylum Acidobacteriota; class Terriglobia; order Bryobacterales; family Bryobacteraceae; genus Solibacter. The sequence goes on from CAWERY010000003.1 coordinate 249,320, forward strand.
ACATCGCTCAAGTTCAAATTCACTTCGCCGACTACCGCAATCGTCTGTCCCGTGCCGTCGATTCCCGCCGCGTAGAGCGGGCTGATGTTGTAAATCGTCGCCAGGTCGTCCGGCGCAAGACCGTGCGAGCCGTTGCTCAAATTCGTCTGTGGCAGCGCGCGCGCAACGTGGGTGGCAAAATCGTTCAGCCCGGTGAAGCCTCCGATTACCGGCTCCAGCGCGGCGGGAATCGCCGGCTCGCCGGTATTGGCAAAATGCATCTGGCCATCCACGCGGAAACGGTGGAACTCTGTGTGGAAGGTCCGCGCTGCCTGCGCAGCCGTGCCGCTGAAGGTGAGCCAGTGGCGTCCGCGCGCCACTTCGTCTACTTTCAGGCCCTGCGATTGCAGCCAGTTCGCCACCTTCGCCAGGTCGCCGGCGCTAAGCCCGAAGCGCTCTCCGAATTCGTCCGGCGTCAGGAAATGCCGGTAGTCGGCAGAGCCCGGCATCTGCTGACTGGCCAGGAACGCCGCCAGCGATGCGGCGGGTTTGAGCAGCAGCGTGGCGTGATCGATGCGCATCGCCGGGTCTACCGCACCCTGGTCGAACTGGGGCGCGGCGTCGGGATGAACGTGGCCCGCCACGCGTACGGTATGCGCGTCATCGAGCGGGCTCAAGATCCGGTCCTGAGCCGCCGGAAGCGCCACGCACAGCAATAGAGCAAGTCCGGGTAACCAGTATTTAGACAAGTCCTCAAGCCTCCAGGAGTAAGTACAGACGTAAGTACAGAAACTCACATTATAGGGACGAAGCGAGTTACTTGCCAGCCCATTGCGCCATCGCATCCCACGCCGCGATCTGTTCGCTAGGCCGCGGGACATCGGGAAGCCGCAGGCGCTTGCACTCCACGTTGCGAGCTTCCAGTGCGAAGACGAGCTGCTCCGCCCCCAGGTCCCGATCGCCCGAGATCACCAGCGTCGGCGTCTTGAAATGCGCCGCGAAGTAGAGCGGAGAATGTTTGGTGTATTGCTCGGGATCATCCCAGGGCATCGCCCCCATCCACGCCGCCGCCCGATACAGGCCGTCGGGAGCGCTGACGATCTCCGTGGCCCAATCGACAATCGGCCGGATCGCGATCGCGGCGTGGAAACGGTCCGTGTGGCCGATCGCCCACGCCGCCAATAGTCCCCCGCGAACGCTGAGCTTCGCCGTGTCGATGTAGCCCTTGGCGATCACCGCATCTACGCCGCGCATCACGTCATCGAAATCGTCCCCCGGATAGCGAGAACGAATTAGATTGCCGAACTCCTCCCCGTAACCCGGCGTGCCGCGTGGGTTAACGCACAATACGGCGAAGCCGCGTGCCGCGAAAAGTTGCGCGCGCCACCGGAATTCGGGCCCGCACATGCGGCGCGGTGCGTCATCGATATCCACCAGCAGAGGATATTTCTTCGCGGCATCGAAGCCCGGCGGCTTCACCAGCCAGCCTTGAATCGTCTTGCCGTCCGAAGCGTACTGAATCTCTTCGATCGCGCCGGCTTCCCGTTCCGCCAACAGTTTTTGATTGGGCGCAGCCACCACCTCGGGCTTGGCCGGCAGGTCCACCGGGAAGGTGATCAGCTCGCCGGGAGCGCGCACCGTGACCGCGCGGCCCGTGTCCGCGACGGAAAAACCGCTCAAGCGGTCCACCGCTTTGGTCACCTGCCGCACGCTGCCATCGTTGCGCGCCGCGTACACAAACGTCGCGCCGTGGTCGTCGGCGAGGAAATAGACGGTGCGGGAATCGCTGCTCCACTGCGGATGCCGCACGTCGCGATCCAGCGAGCCGGCAAGCGCCTTCGCGCGGCTGCCGTCGGGGTTGGCGACATACAGCTTGGAGACCACGTAGCTCTGCGCCTTGGGCTCGCGCGCAATCCACGCGATCCGGCTGCCGTCGGGCGAAGGCACAGGCTCTTCATCCGGCCCCGCATGATGCGTGATCTGGCGGCGCGAGCCGTCGGAGACGCGTACCGCATAGATCTCGCCCCCTTCCAGCACATTCGCGGCGCTCGGATGCGGCGCGGCCGAAACCAGAATCGATTGCCCGTCCGGCATCCACGCCGGTTCCCCGTGAATCTCCAGATCGCCAAGCGCAAATTCGCGCGCCTTCCCGCCGCCCTCCGCGACCATCGAAAGCCGCCCGCCCACCGTGAACGCCAGCCACTTGCCATCCGGCGACCACGCGAGCGATTGCGGCGCGCCCGCCAGTTCGGTGATCTTACTGGCGCCGCCCGCCCGGCGCACCCAGATCTGCGGCGACCCGCTGCGGTCGGAAATCCAGGCCAGTCGCGAATCCTGCGACCAGCGCGGCGAGCTGTCGCGCCACGGCCCTTCCGTAATCCGCCGCGGCGCGCCGCCCGGCAGCGTCACCTGCCAGAGGTTGGAACACGTGCGGTCGGCGGCGCGGTCGTTCCACGTCTCCACGTATACGGCGTCCGTGCCATCGGGATTGATCCGCGCCCCCGAGATCTCGCGCCACGTCCACCAATCCTCCAAACTCAGCGGCGGACGCGTCGCGCCCCAGGAAATTGTCGAAATGAAGAGCGCAAGCGCAGCGATTCGCACGGACGAAAATAGTCTCGCACATCGCCGCCTGTGGCATCATGCGGAAAGTGCCTGCCAGCCAACACCCCGCCATCGGAATCGATTTTGGAACCACCAACAGCTCCATCGCCCTCGCGAAAGGCGGCGCGGATGTCGACCTCGTCCGCTTCCCGTTTGCCGGCGGCGCCACCGAGGCCTACCGCTCCCTGCTCTATCTCGAACATCACAAAGAGCGCGGCCGCGCCTCCATCAAATCCTGGACCGGGCCTACCGCCATCGAGCAGTATCTCGCCGCCGAAACCAAAGGCCGCCTGATTCAATCGCTCAAAAGCTATCTCACCAGCCGGACCCTCACCACGACCGACGTCTTTGGCCAGCGGCGCACGCTCGAAGAATTGATCGCCCGTATCCTCGCCGACCTCCGCGAGCAGGCGGAAAAGCAATTCGGCTTTCCCATCCGTCACGCCCTGGTCGGTCGCCCGGTACGCTACGTGGGCGCGGAAACCGAAGACGACAATCTCTACGCCATGGAACGCCTGCGCCGGGCCTTCCAGTCCGCCGGCTACGAGTCCGTGGATTTCGAGATGGAGCCGGTCGCCGCGGCGTACTATTACGAATCCACCCTCGACCACGACGAACTGATCCTCATCGGCGATTTCGGCGGCGGCACCAGCGATTTCTCGCTGCTCCAGGTAGGGCCGAAAATCCGCAGCCGCGGCCGCACCGCCGAGCGACTTTCTCGGCAACAGCGGCGTCGGCCTTGCGGGCGACGCGTTCGACGCCAAAATCGTCCGCAACCTGGTCTCCCCGCGCCTCGGCGCCGGGTCCCAGGCCCAGTCGCTCGGCAAGGTCCTGCCCGCCGTACCGAATTGGGTCTACGCCAAGCTGGAACGCTGGCACCACCTCTCCTTCCTGCGCACCCGCGCCGTGCTGAATATGCTGCACAGCACCAAGGTGCAGGCGTTCGAGCCGGAGAAAATCGAGGCGCTGATCCACCTCATTGAAGAGGACCTCGGCTATCATCTCCACGCCGCCGTGCAGCGCGTCAAGTGCCGCCTTTCCGAAGCGGAAGTTGCCGAATTTCATTTCGTCGATGGCGATCTCGAAATCCGCGCCGCCGTCACCCGCGCCGAATTCGAGGAGTGGATCGGCGACGAAGTCCTCACCCTCGAACGCTGCATCGATTCCCTGCTCTCCGCCTCCGGCGTCGCCCCGCGCGATGTGGATCGCGTCTTCCTCACCGGCGGCTCTTCCTTCGTCCCCGCCGTCCGCAAGATCTTCGACGCCCGCTTCGGCGCACACCGCGTCCGCTCCGGAAATGAGTTCACTTCCGTCGCCCGCGGCCTCGCGCTGGGCAGAACCGGAAGACCCGTTATATGATTTACAGATGGCAGAAGTACAAATGACCGAAACTCCGGGCCGGGCCAAAAACGTTCCGGAGCCCCCGAAATTCGCCACCTACGCGGAAGAACGCCGTCATCGCAAGGAGCGCCTCACCGCCGCGTTCCGCCTCTTCGCCCGCTACGGGTACGACGAAGGTGTCGCCGGCCACATCACCGCTCGCGATCCCGAATACGCCGATCATTTCTGGGTCAATCCCTTCGGCGTTCACTTCGGACGAATTCGCGTCTCGGATCTCGTGCTGGTAGATCAGCATGGCGAAGTCGTGGAAGGCAACTACCCCGTCAATACCGCCGCCTTCGCGATTCACTCGCGCGTCCATCACGCCCGGCCGGAAGCCGTTGCCGCCGCCCACGCCCATTCCATCCACGGCAAGGCATGGTCGTCACTCGGGCGCCTCCTCGACCCCATCACCCAGGACGCCTGCGCGTTCTACCAGGATCACGGCCTGTTCGACGATTTCACCGGCGTCGTCTACGAGACCACCGAAGGCGACCGCATCGCCAAAGCTCTGGGCCGCAACAAGGCCGTCATCCTGCGCAATCACGGCCTCCTCACCGTGGGCGCAACCGTGGACGCCGCCGCCTGGTGGTTCATCACCATGGAACATAGCTGCCAGACCCAGTTACTCGCCGAAGCCGCCGGCAAACCGATTCCCATCTCGCACGAGGTCGCATCCGTGACCCACACCCAGATCGGCGACGAGTACGGCGGATGGTTCCAGTTCCAACCGCTGTATCAGAAGATCACGCGCGAAGAGCCCGATCTCTTCGAATAGCTTCCACCAGGAAGCCCGCTGCGCGATGCGCCGCGCCCAGTCGGTACAATGTAAGTTCCTATGCCATTTCAAGAAGTGGTCGAAGCGGAAGGCCACCTGATCGACTCCCATATCATGGAGAACATCTTCGACAAGGTCGTGGAGTATCACGGCCGTTTCGAAGTGGAGCAGTTCCGCATCGGCAAGACCAATAGCGAAGCCTCCTACCTGCGTCTCAAAGTGGAGACGCCGGAGGGCCTGCTGCTCGATCGCCTTCTCCACGAGCTCCTCAACCTGGGCTGCGCGCCCGTGGATTCGAGCGATGCCTCTCTCGCCAAGGTGGAGCGCGATCGCTGCGCCCCGGAAGATTTCTACTCCACCACCAACCACAAAACCCACGTGCGCAACGGCCAGCAGTGGATCGAAGTCGAAAATCAACGCATGGACGCCATGGTCGTGGTGGGCAATGGCCGCGCCTATTGCCGGCGCCTGCGCGATCTCAAGGCCGGCGAAGAAATCGTCGTCGGCATGCGCGGCATTCGCGTCACGCCGGAAGCCAAGGAGCGCGATCGCCTCTCCTTCGCTTTCATGGCCAACAGCATTTCTTCGGAGCGCCAGGTGGAAACCGCGGTGCGCCAAACCGCCGCCCTGGTGCGCCACGCCGTCGAACAAAAGCAAAAAGTCCTCGTCGTCGCCGGCCCCGTGGTGGTGCATACCGGCGGCGCCGCCGGCCTGGCCTCGTTGATCCGCGGCGGCTGGGTCCACGGCGTCCTCAGCGGCAACGCGCTCGGCGTTCACGATATCGAAGCCGCCCTCCTCGGTACCTCGCTCGGCGTGCGCCTCTCCGATGGCCGCCAGGAAGAGCACGGACATCGCAATCACATGCGCGCCATCAACGCCATCAATCACGCCGGCTCCGTGGCGCAGGCCGTCGAAAGCGGCCGCCTCTGCCAGGGAATTCTCTACGAGTGCGTCAAGGCCAAAGTGCCCTTCGTCCTCGCCGGCAGCTTGCGCGACGATGGGCCGCTCCCCGACACCATCACCGACATGAACGCCGCGCAGGATGCCTACGCCGCCCAGTTGAAGGGCGCCGGACTGGTGCTCTGCCTCGGCTCCATGCTGCACTCCATCGCCACCGGAAATATGCTCCCCAGCTGGGTCCGCATCGTGTGCGTGGATATCAACCCCGCCGTGGCCACCAAGGTCAGCGATCGCGGCACCGGCCAGGCCGTCGGCGTCGTTGCCGACGTCGGCCTATTCTTGGATTTGCTCTCGAAGGCTCTCGCATGAAGCGCGCTTACACGGATGACCACGCGCGCGGTGGAATCGATGCCGCGCTGCCCGAAATCGAAACCTGGCCGAACCAGTATGCCGATTACGAAATCGAAATCGTCAACCCCGAATTCACCAGCGTCTGTCCCAAGACCGGCCTCCCCGATTTCGGCAAGGTCGTGCTCCGCTACGTGCCGGACAAGCTCTGCCTGGAGCTGAAAAGCTACAAGATGTACATGCTCGCTTACCGCGATCTCGGCATCTTTCAGGAGAATGTGGTCAATCGCCTTTTGCGCGATGTAGTCAAGGCCGCCAAGCCGGTGAGCGCCACCGTGGTCGGCGATTTCACGCCGCGCGGCGGCCTGGGCACCATCGTCACCGCGAGTTGGACCCGTCCCCGGAGGGCGCCCCGTGGAAAGCGCTGAGCTGATCGCCATCCTCCACGAAGTCCGCGATCGCGTCCGCGGCCGCAATCCCGAAACCGCCGCTGGCGGCGTGCCCGTCGCCCTCCCGGACCTCATGCCGCTGGCCCACGCGCGCGACGCCGCGCTCGGCAAAGTGGCCGCCATCGGCACCGTCAATCCGCGCGCCGGCGGCATCGGCAATTCCATCGTGCAGACCTGGAAACGCTTCGTCGCGCGCGTCCTCGATTGGCACGTCCGCGAGCAGGTGGAGTTCAACCGCAAAACCATCGCGTGCATCGATGCCACCCTGGAATCGCTGGTGGAAACCAATCGCGCACTCGTCCAATTCGGCGACCGCCTCAAGGCGCAGGAGCAGGTCGGCGAAGAGATGAAGGATATCCGCAATCACTGGGCGGAGTGGCGCTTCGAATGGGAGCGCAAACTGCAGACCAACGAAATTCAGTTTCTGCGCTCCGTGGCAGATCTCCAGGGCGGCTTTCAACATCGCGCCACCCTGATGGACGCCAACTATCGCGACGCCATGCGCGGCCAGCATGCCGAATTTACCGGCGCGCTGGAACGCTTCTCCCTCGATATCCAAAAGCGCCTCTGGGCAGACCTGGAACGCATTCGCCTGGAATACGAGCGCCTGATTTATTCCGAGCTCAAGACTATCCGCCAGCGCGCCCAGGTCACCTCCGCCACTCCGTCAAACCCGCAGACCTCCGCGCTCGCCCAACCCACCCGCGCCTCTCGGCTTCGATTACGGCCGCTTCGCCGAGCGCTTCCGCGGCAGCGAGGAATACGTCAAGGCCGGCCAGCAATTCTATCTGCCCTACTTCGCCGAGTGCCGCAACGTACTCGACATCGGCTGCGGCCGCGGCGAGTTTCTGGAAATGATGCGCGCCGCCTCCGTCCCCGCCAGGGGCATCGATCTCGGCGAGGAATCGGTCGCCACCTGCCGTCACAAGGGCCTCGACGCCGAAGTCGCCGACCTCTTCGTCTTCCTGGAGTCCCTGCCCGAAGCGTCGCTCGATGGCATCTTCTGCTCCCAGGTCGTGGAGCATCTGCCGCCCGAGCGCCTGCCCGAAATGGTCCGCCTCTGCGCCACGCGCCTGCAGCGCAATGGCGTGATCGCCATCGAGACCCCGAATCCCGAGTGCCTCGCCATCTTCGCCACGCACTTCTACCTGGACCCCACCCACCACCGCCCCGTTCCCCATCCCCTGCTCGCCTTCTACCTGGAAGAATTCGGCGTCGGCAACATCGAAGTCCGCAAGCTCTCGCCCGCCAGTGAAAGCATGCCGTCCCTGAAGAGCCTCCCCGAGGATTTCCGCGATGCCTTCTTCGGCGGACTCGATTACGCAATCCTCGGACGCAAGCTGTAGACATCCCCCCGCCCAAGCACGCTGCCGCCGAGTGTGACAGAATCATCTGACGTATGAAGATTCTATGGATTTGCTTCGCACTGCTGCTCTCTGCCGAGCCGCAGTTCGCGCAGAAGGCCAAGGCGCAGAATGTCCCCGAAATTCCCTTCGAGGCGCAGACGAATTTCCTGAAATTCCCCCCGAACCTCCACCTCGGCGAAGGCATCGGCGTCGCCACCAATTCCAAGGGACACGTTTTCGTCTATACCCGCAGCCAGGAAACGCGCCTCTTTGAGTTCGATCAAAAAGGCGCTTATATTCGCGAAATCGGCGAGGGATTGTACGGCTTCGCCTTCGCCCATGCCGTCCGCGTGGACGCGCAGGACAATATCTGGGCGGTAGACGAAGGCACCAACATGGTGATCAAATTCAACCCCGAAGGCCGCGTCCTCATGGTGCTCGGCCGCAGGCCCGAGGCCATCGAAGGCCTCCCCGCCCCTCCCGCCATGGACGAACCCTACCTCTTCAACCGCCCCACCGATGTCGGCTGGGACCCGGCCGGAAATATCTTCGTCTCCGATGGCTACGGCAATTCGCGAGTCGTCAAATACGATAAGAACGGGCGCTTTCTGAAGACCGCCGGCACCAAAGGCTCCGCCCCCGGCCAGCTCAATCTGCCGCATACCATGGCCCTGGACGCGCAAGGCAATGTCTATGTCGGCGACCGCAGCAACAACCGCATTCAGGTCTTCGACAACGACCTCAAACTCAAAACCATCTACGATCAGGTGGGCGCGCCCTGGGCCATGTGCATCTCGCCCGGCCCCCATCAGTACCTCTACACTTCCAACTCCAACACCGATAACAACAACTCCGAAGTCGCCGCCGTCACCGGAGAGATCTACAAGATGGAGCTCGACGGCACCATCCTCGGCAGGTTCGGAAAAGCCGGCAAAGGCCCCGGCGAATTTGGCTCGGCCCATGAACTCGATTGCCGCAATCCCAACGAAATGCTGGTCGCTGAAATCACCAACTGGCGTGTGCAGAAGATCTTCCTCCATCCCGCCGGCGCAGGGGGACGTCAATGAACATCCGTCGAGCATTACTGACCCTGGCCTGCGCCGCGCCCCTGCTGGCGCAAAATGCGCCGCCCGAGATCGCCTATGAGGCCAACGCCAATCTGTTGAAACTGCCGGAACACGTCTACCTCGGCGAAGCCGCCGGCGTCGCGACCAATTCCAAAGGCAACCTCTTCGTCTATACCCGCACCGGCGGAACCTCCGGCAGCTTCGCCGGCATGGGCACCTCGCGCACCTTTACCCATGGCGGCTCCCGCCTCTTCGAATTTGACCGCAGCGGCAAATTCGTCCGTGAGATCGGCCAGGGCGTCTACGGCTTCCACTTCGCGCAGGCAGTACGCGTGGATCCCCAGGACAACATCTGGGTCGTCGATCGCGGCTCCAACATGGTCATCAAGTTCACCCCGGATGGCCGCGTCGCCATGACCTTGAGCCGCAAACCCGAATCTCCCCCGGCCGCCGGACGCGGTGGCGGCGCACAAGCCACCGGCGCCGGCATTCCCGGCGATAGTTTCAACCGTCCCACCGACGTCGCCTGGGACGCCGCCGGCAATATCTTCGTCTCCGATGGCTACGGCAACGCCCGCATCGCCAAAATGGACAAGAACGGTAAGTACCTCAAGTCCTGGGGCGTCAGGGGTACCGGCCCCGGCCAGTTCAATACTCCGCACTCGCTCGCTACCGATGCCGCAGGGCAACCTCTATGTCGCCGATCTCGGCAATCAGCGCATCCAGGTCTTCGATAACGAAGGCACGTTCAAATCCCAGATCACCGGCGTCGGTTCGCCGTGGGCGATCTGCATTTCGCCCGGCGCCCACCCCTATCTGTACAGCTCCAACTCGAATGATCCCCGCAACTTGGACAACGGAGAGATCTACAAAATGGAGTTGGACGGCCGCATCATCGGCAAGTTCGGCAAAGCCGGAAAACTGGCCAAGGAATTCGGCACCGTCAACGAAATCGATTGCCGCAATCCCACCGAATTGTACGTGGGAGAACTCACCAATTGGAGGGTCCAAAGGCTCAGTCTGTCCGCCAAACCATAGGGTGATGCGGAAATTGCCGAGCCGCGATAAACTAGTGGTAGTCACAGCGCTCATCTCCCGGTGAACTAGAGCGCAAAAAAGAAAAAGGCGGAAATCTATGGCTTCACGATCACGCACTACGTTCCAAAAAAGACAAAAGGAAATGGCGCGCGCCGAGAAACAGCGCGATAAATCCGCGAAGCGTGCACAGAAGAAAGATTCCGAGCAGATTCCCGAGCCCGAAATGACTTTGGAAGAAGCCAATCTACTTCGTCAATAGCCGCTCCACATTTCCAAGGCCCAGTGACGGTTGCCCGCTCCCCGTGGGTACCGTCACACGGCCTGCCCTCCTCAAGCGTCCTCCCCAAGAACTGCCGCAACGCGTTACAATCCCATAGAATTCAATAGCACCCTTCCACCGGCAGGAGGATTCGCCCGTGCATCGTCGACACTTTCTCAGCGCGGCCCTCGGCGGCCTCGCCGGCTCTCTCTTCCACCCCATCCGCGCGCTGGCCCAGGATGCTTCCACCCGCGCCCGCCCCCTGAACCTCAAAATCACCGGCCTCAAAACCTTCGTGGTCAATGCCGGCAATCTCAACTGGGTCTTCTGCAAAATCTATACCAATGGCGGCTTGGTCGGCCTCGGCGAAGGCTCCGTGACCAGCAAGGAAGCCACCATCGCCCAAGCCATCCAGGAGCACGAACGCTTCCTGATCGGCAAGGATCCTACCGATATCGAACTCCTCTGGCAAGGCATGTACCGCTTCCCCCGATGGCGCGGCGGCCCGATCTTGAATTCCGCCATCAGCGCCGTCGAAATCGCCCTCTGGGATATCCTCGGCCAAGCCCTCGGCGTGCCCATCTATAAGCTCCTCGGCGGCGCCTCGCGATCACGCATTCGCATGTACCTCGACGTCGGTTCCACCCCGGAGGATTTCCTCCGCGCCCGCGAACTCGGGTACACCGCCGCCAAAGCAACTCCCGCTTTCGCCCGACAAAGACCTCGTCTCCCCCGCCAAAATGGTCCGCGACGCCGTCAAAAAGCTTCAGGCGATTCGCCACGCCGTAGGCGACGATTTCGATATCGCGGTAGACGCCCACGGCCGCTGCACCACCGCCATGGCAATCGATTTCTGCACCCGCGTCGAAGATCTCGACTTGCTCTTCGTCGAGGAGCCCACCCAGCTCGAAGATATCGACGAGCTGGCCCTCCTGCGCCAGAAAACCAAGACCCATCTGGCAACCGGCGAGCGCTCTTTCACCAAATACGGCTTCGCGGATTTCTGCTCGCGCCACCTCGTGGACTACGTCCAGCCCGACGTCTGCCACGCCGGCGGCATTCTCGAACTCAAGAAGATCGGCGTGCTGGCCGAAACCTACCGCCTCAACCTCGCACCCCACAACCCGCAAAGCTTCGTCAGTACCCTCGCCTCCCTGCACGTCGATGCCACTACGCCCAGCGCCGCCATCCAGGAATTTACCCTCAACCGCACCCCCTGGATTCTGGATCTCTTCGAAGGCGCCGGCCCCGAGGTCAAGGATGGCTTCGCGGCGCTCCCTTCGCGCCCCGGCCTCGGCGTCACTCTCAACGAAAAAGTAGCCGCGGCACATCCCTACAAACCCACCAATCGCCCCGAATACCACTTCGCCGATGGGTCGGTCACGGACCAGTAGTACCGTACTCCGCGGAGCCGTTCTCTACGAAACACTTGCATTCCAGCCCCGGACTTAACTATAGTTAAGTACATGTTGCCGACCAGCCGTCCAGCGGAGGAATCGCGCTCCCTCGCGGATGTGCACTCCAGCGTCGGGACCTCCCAAGTTTCCTTCTGGAAACGCATGTTTGCCTTCGCCGGGCCCGCCTACCTGGTCAGCGTCGGCTACATGGACCCCGGCAACTGGGCCACCGACCTGGAGGGCGGCGCACGCTTCGGCTACAAACTGCTCTGGGTCCTGGTGATGTCCAACGCCATGGCGGTGCTCCTGCAGACCCTCAGCGCGCGCCTCGGCATCGTGCGCGGACGCGATCTCGCGCAGGCCTGCCGCGAAACCTATCCCCGCGCCGTCAGCCTCGCCCTCTGGGTCCTCTGCGAAATCGCCGTCGCGGCCTGCGACCTGGCGGAAGTCATCGGCGCGGCCATCGGCCTCAACCTGCTCTTCCACATCCCCCTGCTCGCCGGCGTGCTCATCACCTCGGCCGATACGCTGCTCCTGCTGTGGTTCCAGGGTTTCGGCATCCGCACCATCGAGGCCGTGGTACTCAGCTTGATCGCCGTGATCGCCGGCTGTTTCTGCATCGAGATCTTCTGGGCCAAGCCGGCCGTCAGCGAGCTGGTCACCGGCCTCGTGCCGCGCCTCGATGGCAGCAGCCTCTACGTGGCCATCGGCATTCTCGGCGCCACCGTCATGCCGCACAATCTCTACCTGCATTCGGCGCTGGTGCAGACGCGCAACATCGGGCAGAGCGTAGAGGAGAAGCGGACGGCGTGCTGGTATAACTTCATCGATAGCGCGGTGGCCCTCAACGGCGCCCTGCTGGTCAATGCCGGCATCCTGGTCATGGCGGGAGCGGTCTTCTTCAAGCGCGGCATCGTGGTCAGCGAAATCCAACAGGCGCACCTGCTACTCGCCCCGCTGCTGGGCACCGGCGCCGCCGGCGTCCTCTTCGCCGTCGCGCTGCTCGCCTCCGGACAATCCTCCACGCTCACCGGCACGCTGGCCGGACAGATCGTGATGGAAGGCTTCCTCAATTTCCGCATGCGAGCCTGGCTGCGCCGCCTGATTACCCGCACCATCGCGGTCGCCCCCGCCGCCTTCACCATCTGGTACGCCGGCGAAAAATCCACCTACCAGCTGCTCATCCTCAGCCAGGTGATCCTCAGCATGCAGCTGCCCTTCGCCGTCATCCCCCTCATCCACTTCACCAGCGACCGCCAGCGCATGGGCAGTTTCGCCAACGCGCTTTGGGTCCGCATCCTGGCCTGGCTGACCGCCGTCGTGATCATCGCCCTCAATATCCGCCTCGCCGCGTCGGCGATTTCCGACTGGCTGGACGCCGCCGGACGCTGGAGGCCCCTCGTGATCGCCGGACTGGTGCCCGTGCTCGGCGGCTTCCTCCTGCTGCTGCTTTGGGTGACCTTCGAGCCGTTCTTCCGCACCCGCACGCGCATCTACGGCCGGGCACCCGTTTCCCTGCCCGAACCGGCCGGCGCCGAAGTCCCAGCCCCCGTCTACCAGCGCATTCTCGTGCCGCTCGACCACACGGATCTCGACCGTCTCGCCGTCAGCCACGCCGCCGCCATGGGCAAGCTCTACGGCGCCCGCATCTACCTGCTCCACGTGGAAGAGGGCGTCACCAGCCAGATCTACGGGCAGGATGCCTCCACGGCCGAAGTCGAAGCCGGCCAGGAATACTTGGAGCGGATCGCTCAATCCCTGCGAAATCAAGGGGTTGACGTCGAGACTGCGATCACCCATTCGTCCTCGCCCACCAAGGAAATCGTCCGCTATGCCAAGGAAATTGCCCCCGACCTCGTCATCATGGGCGCCCACGGGCACGGCGGTTTGAAGGATCTGATCTTCGGCACCACTATCAGCCCCGTCCGCCACCACCTCCAGGTGCCCATGCTGATCGTTCGTCCCGGAAAACCTTAAACTGGGACACAACCTGCCCCAAAATGTGTCACACGGGAACAGCCGGCACGGGTGCCGCGCGATTAACTAACGTGATATCAATGACATTACCTGGCATGTAACATGCTATTAACGTAACCCGTGAAGCCCATTTCCATCCTAGCCGTGCTCCTGGCCGCATCCCTGATGCCGCTGCCGGGCGCGACTTTGGAACGGCTTTCCCTGGACGAGATGATCACCAAAAGCACCACCATCGTCCGCGGCAAAGTCACCTCCTCCTGGGCGGCATTCACCGGCTCCGTCATCTACACGCACTATAAGATTCAGGTCAGCGAAAGTTTCAAGGGCGCCAACGGCAGTTCGGTCGAGATCATGGTCCCCGGCGGCGCCGTGAACGGCTTGCAGCAAAGCTTCTCCGGCTCGCCCCTGCTCACTCGCGGCAGCGAATTCGTCTTTTTCCTCTGGACCAGCAATTCGGGAATTACGTGGATTACCGGCCTCACGCAAGGCCTCTTCACATTGCCCTCTGCCGATACCGACCGCGGACCGCATAGCCACCCGACAGGCGAGCCGCGAACTGATGCTCGACGCAGCCACCTCGCGGGCCGTGAAGGACAACGCGCTCTCCATGAGATTGAGCGACCTGCGAACCAGAATCGCCTCCACTTTGGCCGCGCAGGGCGGTGGCAAGTAATGCGAAGTGTACGCTTGGCGAAAGTCTGCACCGCCGCAGCCATCGTGTTCGCCCTCGGAACTCCCGCCCAAGCCTACTACCACTACGTTCACTACACCAGCAGCGGCGCCCCCTTTACCGCCCAGCAGGAAAAATTCCGGATCGCGGTCGGCGGTACCGTCAGCTTCTTCGTCAGCGATCAGGGCCCCTCGGTATACGCTCCCGGCGATAATTTCGGCTCGCTCCTCGGTCAGGTCAAACAAGCCCTCTCCGCGTGGGATTCCGTCAGTTCCCCCAATCTCCACGTCGCCTTCGGCGGCCTGGAAACCGATGGCCAGCTTTCCAACGCCCCCGGCGGCGATGTCGTCTTCCAGGACCTGCCCCCCGGCCTCTACGGCATGGGCGGCCCCAGTTCCAACGGCGTCACCATCACGCGCGGCATCGTCATTCTCTCCAACAACACCAGCAAGGGCGCGGGCCCTAGCTACCTGGAAAATTTCTTCACCACCGCGGTCCACGAAGTCGGACATGCGCTCGGCCTGCAGCATACCTGGACAGGCAGCGCCATGTCGCAGGACGTCCTGCGCAACACCTCGCGCGCACGCCCCTTCGATTCCGACGACGTCGCCGCGATCAACACTCTCTACGGCTCAAATGGATGGCAGAATAACTTCGGAACCATCTCGGGCACAGTGCGGTTCAATAACGGCAGCGGCGTCTCGCTCGCATCCGTGGTCGCGGTCAGTCCCACCGGCGCGGCCATCAGCAGCCTGACCAATCCCGATGGCACCTATCGTATCGATGGCGTGCCGCCGGGCAATTTCCTGCTGTACGTTCATCCCCTGCCCCCTGATGCGATTCCGGCCGACGGCACCGGGCTCAAACCGCCCCAGGACCCGAACGGCAATTCGTTTCTGCCCAATGGCGTGTTCGGAACCGTGTTTTACCCCAATACCACCGACCCTCAACAGGCGACCACATTCACGGTCTCGCGCGGTAGCCTGATTACCAACCAGAACTTCATCGTCCAGCCGCGCAGCACGGTTCCGGCCTACGATCTGTTCACTTCCAGTTTTCTCGACCCCGGCACCCTGACCCCGCTCTATGACGCCTCCGGCCCCTCCGTAGTCGAGGTCTATCCCGCGTTCATCAATTCCACCCAGGCCAGTCTACTGGTCAAAGTGCGCGCCAACTCCGGCGATACGCCCGTGCCCCAGTCCGCCACCATCCTGGGAGGCTTCGGCGTCGCTTCCGGCGTCTACCTTCAGTCCTTCATCGATACCCTCCACGGAGGACAGCGCGCCCTCGCCCTCTACTTCGGCATGCCGGTCTTCGCCGGCAGCGGTCCCCGCCACCTCGTACTCAATTACGGCAACGATATCTACGTGCTGCCACAGGCCATCAACCTGGTGCAGAAACCCGCCCCCGCCGTCACCTTTGCCGCTCCGAACTCCGATGGCAGCGTGACCGTCTCCGGCAGCGGTTTCGGCGCCGATAGCCGCGTCTACTTCGACGGCGTGCAGGCCTCGATTACCAAGCCTTACAGCGGCAGCGATGCGCAGGGCTTCATTACCGTAATGCCTCCGCCCGGCAATGGCGGCCAGGTCTCGGTGATCTCGGTCTTCAATGGCGATAGCCAGAATACCAACCGCGTTCCCCGCCCTCCCGTTACCTACAACTACAACGGCGGCGGCGCCCCCCAGATCAACCGGATTTCGCTGCAATCCGCCAACGCGGGTTCTACCGCGGTGGTGGATATCACCGCCTCGAATACCACCTTCGTCGATGGCCAGGTCACCATCGGCTTCGGCTCCGATGACATCACCGTGCAGCGTGTGTGGGTGCTGGGCCCCGGCCATCTCCAGGCCAACATCACCATCGCCGATAACGCCGCGCTCGGCAGTTCGGAAATCAGCGTCATCTCCGGCTTTGAGGTAATGAGTCAGGCCAACGCCTTCCAGGTCCTCGCCAAGAATCCGAGCCTGCCCGTGGTCAGCGCCGTGATCAACGCGAATACCGCGCAACAGACCATTTACCCGGGCTCCATCGTCAGCGTCTACGGCGTGAATCTTGCTCTCTCGCCTTCCAGCGCGCAGGTGACGCTCAACGACCAACCCATCACCCTCCAGCCGGGCGGAGTTCTCCCCACCCAGATCAACTTCTTCCTCCCCTTGAATTTCCCCACGGGCCCGGCAACACTCAAGCTCAACAACGGCTCCCTCGCCGCGAACCCGATCGCGGTCCAGATCGATATCGCTCCGCCCACCATCCAGAGCGTCACCAACGCCAGCGGCGTCGCCTACGACTCGTTCCATCTGGCCTCGGTGCTGGACGTGGTCAACGTCTATGTCGCAAACCTCGACCCCGGCGTGATCGCCAATCCCGGCCGCCTCCAGGTAACGCTCAACGGCCAGCCAATGCCGGTGCAAAGCGTGACCCAGGCGTTGAACAACCAGGTGCAAATCCAGTTTGTGCTCAACCAGAGCTTTGGCGGCGCATCGGTCAACCTGGCCGTCGTCGTCGATGGCTCCGGCAGCACACCCGTTCCCATCACGGTCAGGTAGCAGGACGCGGTATGGTACCGTGTCTCCATGAAACCACTCGCACTCGCTCTACTTTTCGCGGGCTTCGCCGTCTCCGCCGGTGACCCTGCCGGATTCCATCTCTGGAAGTCCGCTGAACTAAAAGCCTACAGCAAGAGCCTTTCGCCCAAGATTAGCGATAAGAAAGTCGCCAGCGAGAACATCGCGGCCTTCGGCAACTACAACTTCATGATTGCCCATCGGGAAGGCACAGGAGAGGCCGAATTCCACGCCACCCAGGCCGATATCCTCGTCGTCCAGACCGGCGCCGCTTCCATCATCATCGGCGGCGAAATGGTGGATGGCAAAACCACCGCGCCCAACGAAATCCGCGCTGCTTCCATCAAAGGCGGCGAGGAGAAAAAGCTGGCGGCCGGCGACATCATCACCATTCCCGCCAAGGTTGCCCATCAGGTAAAAATGGATACCAGCAAAGAGTTCACTTACTTCGTAATCAAGGTGACCCAGTAGGACAGGCCGCCCTGTCCACCGCCTAATATTCCTTCCAGAACAATTCGGCGTCCGAGCGCCGCACGTAATTGGCATCCAGCGCCGCCGGGTCGCACGCTTCCCCGCGCGCGAACCGGCCCGCCGCGATCCGCGCCACCTGCGCGGCCATCGCGTGCGGCGCGACCAGCACCTGCCTTCCCTCCAGCGCAAAACCAGTCGTCACAAACTCCTCGACGCCCGCCGGCAAAGACCGCAGCCATGCCTCGGGAGACGCCACCACTTCCTCCGTCACCCGGCGCCCTTCGTCGTCGTAAACCGCCCCGTATAGATCCCCGCGCCGCGCGTCCAGCACCGCGCCCCGTAAGCGTGCCGTGCCAAACCGCGCCAGCGCTTCCAGATTCGACACCCCCACCGCCGGACGCCCTAACGCCTCCGCGAATCCCTTCACGCAGGCCAGCGAAACCCGCACTCCGGTAAACGTCCCCGGGCCCGAAGCCGACGCAAAACAATCCACGTCGGCCAGCTTTACCGCGTGCCGCGCCAGCAGCTCCTCGATCCCCGCATAGAGCAGATGGCTGAACGTCGTCGGCGCGTGGATCACCGCCTCTTCCATCAGCTCCTCGCCGCGCAGCAGCGCCAGGCTGCCGTGCTCCGTCGTCGTGTCCACCGCCAGAATCAGCGCCGGCCTCATTGATTCAACTGGAACGCGCGATCGATGGCGTAGACCTTCCCGTTGGCATTCATTCCGTAAACCCGCAGATGCATGATCGCCGGGAAATTCTTCGCGATCCCGGTGAGCGGCCGCATCACTCCCGTCGGCCCCGTCGCCAGTACCCGGTACCCCTGCCCGTCCGCTGAGACTTCGCCCGTCCACAGCCACATCATCGTGCGCGTGGCGCGCGATTCCCGTGTCAGTTTCGCCGCGTAAGGCGGCGCCACCCTGATATTGAAATCGGCGTTCGGCTGCTCCACCGTGAACGGCACCTTCGGGCTGTTCGATTCCACTTCCTGCAGCACGATGTCGCGCGATTCGAATTTGAAGGATTTGTTCATCCCCTCCATCCGCCCTTCCCGCACCACGTGCAACACCCAATCGTGCGTTAGGTCGGGCGGCGACGCCGTGAAGTGATCTCCCTTGAAAGACTTGCTCTTCGTGACCTCGCCATCGATCGGGTTGACCCAGTACACGTCATAGCCATGCTTCTCCACCACCAGTTCCAGCGGACCCGGCTTCTCGATGTAAACCACGTACTCGGTATCCTCGAGCGCCAGCGCGCGCCCCCCATCCACGTCGAAGTAAGGCTCCAGCTCCCAATAGCGCGTATCGTTGAAGAAATCGAACCACACGCTCATCTGCTTCGCGCCGGGAGAGTTCGCGTACTGCGCGCCCGAGCCGGTGTTGGCGTACGTCGGCGCTTGCCCGTCCATCGTGGCGTTCCAAACGCGCTTGCGGAAGGCCGCCGCGTCCAGGTCGTTGGCCCCCGTCTTCCCCGCCCCGCTATCCTCGCGGCCAAAATCCAGGTTGACGAAAGGCACGCCGTATAACTGATGTTCGATCGCGCCGATCTGGTCCTCGTGCGTGCCGTACGCCGCGAAATCCATCCACCCGTCATCCAGCAGCGGCGCCGAGGTCACCCGCGCACCCGATGTCCGCGGATGCTGGTAGCCGTCCAGTTCCTTCAGCACCTTCCCTAGCTCCTTGAGCAACGGCCGCGCGTCCACCGAGTCCTCGAAATACTCCACCCCCTGCCAGGTCACGTGCATCGCTGCATAGCGGCCCACCAGGTAGCGCAGGAAGCGCCTGCGCTGTTCCCATGCCGGAAACATCTTGACCAGCGATGCCGTGTCGGTAGCCAGCATCAAATCGGCCGTGATGCCTTTGGAATTGAGGTATTTGATGCGCTCGTCCATACGGCGGAATACCGCCAGGTCGGGCGCGTCGGGCCCCTGATACGCTGCGTCCGTCGCGCTCATCACCCAACCGCGCAGGTGATTGAACTTCTGCGCGGCGCGCGCATCCGCCGTGGCGCGGAAGGCCGCATCGTCCTCAAAAGCGAAGCGCAGGTCCGTCGCGCCCATCCACAGGTGCGCCTGGTAAAGACCCGTCGCGGTGCGCTCCGTATACGCCCAGTGATGGACATTCTCCGGATGAATGAAACCCTGCGATGCCGACGCCGCAGCCGCGAAGCTTCCCGTCTTGCCATCGAACTCGGCGACGTTGCTGCTGAGCCGGTAATCCCAGTCGCCCGCCTCCGTGGGAGCAAAGCGGACCACCATCTTCCGTCCCCCGTCCCAGTACGCCGGAATCGCCAGCGTGCGGTGGCGCGGAGAACGAAACTCCGCCCGCAATTCGACCGTCTTATACGGCTCCGGATGACGCGCCGCCGCCTGTTCGCTGAGTTCGAAGACGATTTCGCACGTCGAGTACGCAGCCGTATTGGCACACGGACTCTGCGCGGCAAGCGCGGACGCTGCCAGTACCAGCAGTGCAGCCGATCTCATACCTCTAGTCTAACGGAGGCGCCGCGCACTGAATCACGCGCTACTTTACGACTGGCAATTCCTCGTGCTTGCTCCACTCGTCCATCGACCCGTCGTACAGCCGCGTGTCGTAGCCAAGGTACCGCGATACCCAGTACAGCGCGCTCGCCTGCTGCCCGATAAAGCAGTACGTGACCACGCGGTCGCCCGGCTTCACCCCGGCCGCTTCGAATTTCGCCCGCAGTTCGGCCACCGGGAGCAGTTTGCCCTTCTCGGTCATCAGCGTGTCGTAGTGAACATTGCCCGCGCCTTCGATGTGTCCGGCCCGATAGCCGTTGCGCGCCGTCTGCGAGTCGCCGCGATACGCTTCCGGCGAACGCGCATCCAGGATGCGCACGCCGGGCGTGTGCAGATTCCCGCGCACGAACTCCAGGCCCGCAATCACGTCATCCTGGGCGCAGGGCTCCACCTTTCCCGGCTTCACCACCGGCACCTCGGTAGTGACCGCGCCTCCCGCCTCTTTCCAGATTTCCAAATTGCCATCCAGCATCGCGGCCTGCTTCCCCAGCCCCATCGCATCCAGCGTGAGCAGCACCCGCGCCGCCGGCGTCAACCAGTCCGTAACGCGATACACCACCACGCGCGAATCATTGCTGACGCCGTGCTTCGCGAAGGCCTCCGCCAGCCGATCCATCGGCGGCAGTTCGAACGTCAGTCCCGTCGGCCCCTTCTCGGTGATCTCCTTGGCCTCGATAAACTGCGATCCCGGAATGTGCCCCGCATCGTAGTCCTTCCGGTCCCCTACGGCGAGGAGCACCAGGTTGGAATCTTTCAGATGCCCGGCCAGCCATTCCGGCGAGACGAACATACTCTCCCGTGTGCCGTGTCCGCCGCACGTGGCGGCAGCCGCAGCGGCGGCGCCTGCCATGACAAGGCAGGCGAGCGTAGCGAAGTTGCGTATCATCATGAGCCTCCCTGATTATCTCCTCAATGCTTCCCGAACATGCTGTACACCAGCACCGCCAGCACCGTCGCCGTGATCGCCGCATAACGCGCATTCCGCGCCCGCGCGAACGCGCCTACCGAGAGCGCCACCCGCGCAATCGGCGTTGCGATCAGGATCGCGATCCCCAGTTGCATCACGCCCCGCCCCTCCAGCGCGAACGCGCTGCGCAACATTCCGCCCAGGTTGCGCAGTTCCTCCGGCTCCCCGCGAAACGTCGCGTAATCGGCG
This sequence comes from uncultured Solibacteraceae bacterium, assembly GCA_963811575.1. Classification (GTDB taxonomy): domain Bacteria; phylum Acidobacteriota; class Terriglobia; order Bryobacterales; family Bryobacteraceae; genus Solibacter. The sequence goes on from CAWERY010000003.1 coordinate 270,241, forward strand.
GGCTCGGCGGCGTGCCCCGCCAAAAAGAGCACCGCACCCGCCAGCACCACTGCCCCCGCCGTCAACACGCCCGCGCGCAGCAAGCCTCCCAGCACGCGCTCCACTCCCGCATCGCGCCCCATCAGAGCCGTCCCGCCGCGCTCTGGTACAACATCTCCGCCGCCACCGCCGTCAGCAGCCCCGCAAACAGCAGGCGGAGCTTGCGCGGCGGCGCGCCGGGCAGAATGCGCGCTCCCAGAAACGCACCGCACAGCACTCCCAGCATCACCGGCATCGCCAGGCCCGGATCGATGTATCCGCGGCTCAGATGCACCCCCGCGCTCGCCGCCGCCGTGACCCCGATCATGAAACTGCTGGTCGTCGCCGAGACCTTGAACGGCAGCCCCATCACCTGGTCCAGCGCGACCACTTTCACCAGCCCGGACCCGATCCCTAGCAGCCCGCTCAGCATTCCGGCCAGCGCCATCACGCCAAACCCTTCCGGCACGCGCCGCACCTGATAGTGCTTCGCTCCCTCCGCCGTCGGATACTCGCCGTCCATTCCGAACCATGCCGCAATGCGATCCGGCGCCGCCCGGCAGGCTGCCTCCCCGCTCCCCCGCAGCGTCCGCCAAGCCGCGTAAAGCAACACCAGCCCAAACAGCCCGCCGATCACCGGGGCCGGCACCTTCGGCGCCAGAAATGCCCCCAACACCGCCCCCGCGCTCGTCGCCACTTCCAGAAACATCCCGAGCCGGATATTGGAGTAGCCCTCCCGCACATACCGCGCCGCCGCCCCGCTCGAAGTCGCAATCACACAAATCAACGACGCCCCGATCGCGTATCGAATATCCACCCCGAACCCCAGCGTCAGTAGCGGAACAACAATGAAGCCCCCGCCAAGCCCCGTCAACGCCCCGATCATTCCGGTCACCACACTGCCCAGCGCCACCAGCCCGGTGAATTCCCAAGTGTTCATACGCGATACGTCGCGATCAACTATATCGCGACACAATCTAGCGTGTCAAGACAGAGCCCTGGTCTTCTTTGTGTTCTTCCTTTGCGCCTCAGCGCCCTTTGCGAGACCGCCTTCCCTACGCTGCCCTGGTCCGGCTCCGTCGAATCCAGCCCACCACCGAGATCACGCTCCCCACCACGCAGACCACCATCAGCCCGATCAGGATCCACTGCATCGCCGGTGTCTGCACCCACCGCAGTATGCGCCGTCCGAACAACAGCGCCAGCACACCGAGCGTCGTGAAGCGGACCATGCGCGCTCCCCCCACAATCGCAGCCATCCGCCAGCGCGGATATTGCAGCGCCGCGGCTGCCATCACGAAGGGCGTGAACGGGAATGGCGGCGGTGCAATCGATGCCACCACCAGCGCCCACGCGGCATTCTTTTGCACTTTGGCCTTCACGTATTCCAGGCGCTTTTTGGATAGATGTTTCTCCAGCCCTTTTTCCCCCGCCCGCCGCAGCAGCACGTCCACCAGCAGGCAGCCGAGAACGCTGCCCACCGTGGACATGAATGCGTAGTACAGCATCAGTCCAGCGCTGTGCTCATGCGCCGTCATCGCTACCACCAGCAGATCGTTGCCTAGCGGCGCGAATAAAAATGACGAATCCAGAATCCCTAACAGCAGCAAGCCTGGACCGCCTAATTTCCAAAAGAATACGCCCAACACCTGAGCGAGGTGTCTCATCCGTCATTGGAAGTACACGTTGCACGCCAACGTAGGGCAGAGTACCGTTGCCTACGAAAACAGGCTGCTCCACGATGCATCCAGATACTCCCACCGCTGCACGCTGTAGCAGCTCGATGAAATTTCCGGGACGTACAGCAGCCCGTGTCCGTGGCCGCAAATCAACTCCGTGCCATACCATTCCAATAAGGTCTGCGATGCTCCGCCGATCCTCGTAGGGTTCGTCAGCAAGCGCAGGCAGACCGGGCAGCGCCGGCGCTGATCGATCAATGCCCAGCGCAGCGCCAGTGTCGCACGCCAACAGGAATCCGATGGGTTGCGTCCCCAGCGATATCGGAGACGCCAGGTCCAGCGTTCCGCAGAACACGATCGGCGCAAGCATGCCAATTTTGGCCGCGAAGAAAATCCACCGCCGCAGCCGCATCGCACCCGGCAGCGCATTGCGGCTCTTCGGATATTCACCCAGCGACAGTGGCGTGCTCGTCGAGGCAATCAGCACCGCCAGCAGCATCATCAGGAAACATGCCGGCAGCGTGGGAGACTGATCTACCGCCGAGCACTCGAATCGATCCAGCCCCGGCGCCCCGTTCGACACGAACACGCTCCAGCGCTGCTCGGGCGCAGGCAGCGAGGCGGAGTTTCGCAGCCGCCCGACCACGAATCCCGCCGCCTGCGACGGTAGTTCCCCCATCCGCTGTGCGTCTTCCAGCAGCCACCCGTCCACCCTGCCCGGTAGACGCCAGGCGTTGGCCGGAAGCACCGCGGCAACCGCCACCGCACGCCCGCCCACCAGCACCTTCCTCCCCACCATCTGAGCGTCGCCGTGGAAATACTTCCGCCACGCCGCCTCGCTGAGCACCAGGGATTCCCTGCCCGCTGCCGTCACCGGAATGCCGAGCAATTCGAAGAGATTCGCACTGGCCTCCGCGATCGCCAGTTCGAAATCGTCACCCGGCGCTGCTTCCAGTCGCATCGCCCGCGGACGATAAAATGCCACGCCGCTCAACCGCGCAGCCGGATGCTCCACCAGCTTTCGATACCGCGCTGGCGAAATCGTCGGCATCTTCGCTTCATGCGGGCCCGACCAGATCATCGCCAGGTAGCCGGCATCGCGATACGGCGAAGGCAGCATCACGTTGCGCGCCTCCGGCAGCCGCACCGCGAACGTGACACAGATCGCCGCCACAATCGCCAGCACCAGCAGGCAGCTTACCGGCGATTGCAACCCCCATGTCCCCAAACCAACGGGCCCGCCGCCATTCCGCCTCAGCCAGTACGCATCGCGGAAAGCGCCCAGGCAAAATCGCGTTCGCCCCCGCGTGACGTAGCACAGCTCCGCGCTCCATTCGGCAAACCACTCCGCGCGCTGTGCCGCGGGCACCAGCAGGCCGGCGGCGCGCAACATCGCCTCGTGCAGCCCCTTCATGCCTTCTCGGCCTCCGGCGAGGGGATTAACTTCGTCAGCAGCGGATAGCGCTTCTGCAATGCTCCGAGCGCCCCCTTCCCGGAGCGTGTGAGCTTATAGTATTTGCGCGGCGGCCGCAAATCGGCAGTCGCAATCGATTGCGATTCCCAGTGCGAGCGGATCAGCCCGTCGCGCTCCAGCCGCCGCACCGCGGGGTATACCGTGCCGCTCGGCAGCCCCGTCATTTCCATCACGTCGAACCCGTAGCCCTGCCCTGCGTCAATTGCCTGCAGGATCAGCGCCGCGGTATGCGAAAGCTTCGGCTCTAGCGCCATCCCGGCATTGTATCTATGTAGCATGCTACTTCACAACAGGCAGGCCGGCAGCCCGGCCGCGATGGCGTAAGCTTTCTCTAGAGGACGACCATGCCCGGAAACTCCGATCCACGCGACGCTTTCCTCGATGCCTCTGTCTGGCATGGCCCGCTCGACCCGGCCGCTGCCATTCTCGCCCGGCACCCGGAAATCGCCGCCAGCGATGTCTTCACCGCCGCCATTTTGGGTGACGATGCGGCCGTCCGCCGCTTTCTCGCGCTCGATCCCGCCAACGCCACCGCCAAGGGCGGCCCCCGCGGCTGGGACGCCCTCACCTACCTCTGCTTTTCCAGGTACCTGCGCCTCGACCGCGCCCGCACTCCGTCTTTCGTGCGCGCCGCAACTGCCCTCCTCGATTCCGGCGCCTCCGCCAACACCGGCTTCTGGGAGCCCGGACACCAGCCCAAACCCGAATGGGAGAGCGCCCTCTACGGCGCCGCCGGAGTTGCCTTCCATCCCGAACTGACCCGGCTACTTCTCGAGCGCGGCGCGGATCCCAACGATGGCGAGACCCCCTACCATTCGCCCGAAACACGCGATCTCGCCGCCCTCAAAGCCCTCGTCGAAAGCCGCAAACTCACCGCCGATAGCCTCGCCACCATGCTGCTGCGCAAAGCCGACTGGCACGATCAAGACGGCATCCAATATCTCCTGGAGCACGGCGCCGATCCCAACCGCCCCACCATCTGGCGAGTCACCGCCCTCCACCAGGCATTGCGCCGCGATAACTCCCTCCCCATCGTCGAATTGATGCTGGACCATCACGCCGACCCGGCCATCCCCGATGCCAACGGCCGCACCGCCATCGCCATCGCCGCGCGCCGCGGCCGCGCCGCCGTCCTCGCCGCCCTCGAACGCCGCGGTATCGCGCTCGGCCTCAGCGGTGTCGATTCCCTGATCGCCGCCTGCGCCGCAGCCGACGAAGCCCGCATCCATTCCATCGCCGCCAGTGATCCCAGCCTGGTGCGCGAATTGGTCACTCAAGGCGGCACCCTGCTCGCCGAGTTCTCCGGCAACGATAATGCCCGCGGCGTCGCCCACCTCCTCGATCTCGGTGTAGACCCCGCCGCGCGGTATTTCCATGGCGACGGCTATTTCCAGATCGCCCCCGATAGCACCGCGCTGCACGTCGCCGCCTGGCGCGCCGCCCACTCCGCCGTCAAGCTGCTCATCGAACGCGGCGCCCCCGTCGATGCTCGGGATGCCAAGGGCCGCACGCCCCTCCTGCTCGCCATCCGCGCTTGTGTCGATTCCTACTGGATGGATCGCCGCTCGCCACTCTCGGTGCAAGCCCTCCTGCAAGCCGGTGCGTCCACCAATGGCGTGGTGCTCCCCACCGGCTATCCGGAAGTCGATGAATTGCTGCTTGCCCACCGTGCGGGCCAGGCGTAAGCCTACGTGCAGGGCGCGATTCGCCGGTCCAGGAAGCGCCGTATCCGCGCCGCCAGCATGCCGGGCTGCAGCGGCTTTTTCATGTAGGCCGTGAACCCCGCCGCAAACGCGCGTTCCTCGGTGTCCGGCGCATCGAATGCCGTCAGCGCGATCATCGGAACGTCACGCAGCCGCGCAATCTGCCGCGTCCGCCGCGCCAGTTCGAAACCGTCGATATTCGGCATTTGTATGTCCGACAGAATCAAATCGGGCTGCAGCGTCTGTAGCAGGTCCAACGCCTCCATCCCGTCGAAGGCCGTCTTCACTGTGAATCCCGCGGTGCGCAGCGCGAAACTCGCGATCGTCAAACAAATCGGGTCGTCGTCGACGATCAATATCGTTTCAGCGGCCATGGAATCTTCTGATTCTGCCTACAGCCGGTACTCCGAACAAGCTTACCTTGGTTAACCGCGTCCCACCGCGCGCAATTCGGCCGCCCCGCCCGCTCCGTGACCAGCCACACAGATTCGCTTCCCCGCTGTGGTCAACTAATAGCGTGAAGTTGCGGAAATAATCTGCACCGTATTCCAAGAGCATGGAATCCACCCACAGAGGCATCTCTCAATGAATCGATATCTCCTTACGTTGACAAGCGCCGGCCTGCTGGCCTTTTTCCTCGGCGCCGCTACCCTCCCCAGGCAGGCCGCGCGCCCCTATACATACCACTATGAAAATGTATTGGGTACCTCGCTGGAGCTGAAACTGCTCGCCGCCTCAGAGGCAGATGCCGATCGCGCCGGGACCGCCGCCCTCGCCGAAATCGATCGCGAAGCAAAAATCCTCAGTGCCTGGGATCCCGCCAGCGAGTTCTCCCGCTGGGCCGCCGCCACCGGAGTCGCCACCCCCGTCTCGCCCGACCTTCAGGAAGTCCTGGGCCTCTTCGATCTCTGGCGCGAACGCAGCGGCGGAGCGCTCGATGCCTCTGCCGAGGCCGTCACACGCGTCTGGAAAGCCGCCGCGGCCGCGCATAGAATGCCGTTCCCAACCGAAATCGCCGCCGCCGTCGCCGCCGTCAAAGCCCCCCACTGGACGCTCGATCCCGCCCACGCTACCGCCACTCACTTGGATCGCACCCCGCTGGCCCTCAACTCCTTCGCCAAAAGCTATATCGTCGAACGCGCGGCCCAAGCAGCGCTCGCTACCCCGAACGTCTCCGCCGCCGTCGTCAATATCGGCGGCGATCTCGTGGTGCGCGGCAACTGGACGGAACCCGTCAGCATCGCCGATCCGAAATCCGATGAGGAAAATGCCGAGCCGATCGCGCGCCTCCAGGTTCGCAACGCCGCCGTCGCCACCAGCGGCAATTACCGCCGCGGCGTCGAAATCGCCGGCCGCCACTACTCCCACATCGTCGATCCGCGCACCGGTCAGCCCGCCGACCACGTGATCAGCGCCACCGTCGTCGCGCCCGGCGCCACCGATGCCGGTGCGCTCGCCACCACCCTATGCGTGCTCAATCCCGAAGATGGCCGCCGCCTCGCGGATGCAACCCCCGGCGTGGAATACCTCCTGGTCGCCAGCGACGGCAAGCGTACCGAGAGCAGCGGTTGGAAGCGCCTTCAGGCGGCCGGCATGGCCCTATCCCCCGTTCCGCCTCCAGCCCCCGCCGCGGACACGTGGGATACCGCCTATGAGCTCACCATTAACCTGGAACTGTCCCGCATTCAGGACGCGCGCGCGCGCCGCCCCTATGTCGCCGTTTGGATCGAGGACCCCGAGAAGTTCCCGGTCCGCACTCTCGCCCTCTGGTTCCAACGCGACCGCTGGCTGCCCGAGCTCAAAGCCTGGTACCGTGACGATCGCGCTCGCGCCAGCAGCGAAGGCAAGGACATCACCAGTTCGCTATCCAGCGCCACCCGGCCGCCCGGAAAATACAAACTCAAGTGGGATGGGAAGGACAACAAAGGCAATCTCGTGAAGGCCGGCAAATATACCGTTTGCATCGAGGTCGCGCGCGAGCACGGCACCTATCAAATCGCCCGCCGCGAAATGGATTTCAACGGTACGCCGCAGGAAATTCAAATCCCCGGCAACACCGAATTCGCCTCCGCCTCGCTCGACTACCACAAGACGATGTAACGTTACTGAATCTGGTAGCTGACTTCCACGTCCACCGTCTTAGGCGGATAGCAGGCCTTATTGCTGCACGCCTGGTACTTCAACTTTCCGCTCGCCACGCCCGGGCCCGCCGGCGCCGTCGGTGCTACTTTGAATTTCGCCGTCAGGTCGAACTTGCCCATGTACACCGAGAGCGGTTCGTCCGGCTTATCGGAAAACTCGAACTTCTCCAGCAGCGGCTTCGGGTACGCGATCTCGCCGCCTTGCAGCGCTCCCGTGGAAGTCCACGTCAGCTTGAGCGGGATCAGGTACTCCGAACTCGGCTTATTGCTGTTGACGTGATAGCCTTCCTTCACCGCGACAGGAATCCTCACCACCAACTCCGCATTGCGCTTGCCCACTACCTTCGGGGCCTCGCCTACGGAAAGATAGCCGCTACTTTGCGCGTAGAGCAAAGGCAGGCAAAGCGTGGCCGCCAGCAGCGTCAGCCTTGGGAGATTGCAGTAATTGTTCGATGCCATCTTCAAATTCCTTCTTGCTCGCCAGTCCGATATGGACGGAAGCGATTTTTCCGCTGCGGTCGATCAGGAACGTCGTCGGCAGCGCATCCACGCCGCCATAAAGCTGCGCAGTCGCGTCATTGCCGATGACTACGCGATAATTCACACCCAACTCCGCCAGGAAGGGCTTCACTATGTCCCACCCTTCATCGTCCATCGAGACGCCCAGCACCGCGAAGCCGCGATCCTTGTTCTTGCGCTCCATCTCCATGAACCACGGAATCTCGATCTTGCAGGGCCCGCACCACGTGGCAAAGAAATCCAGCAGCACTACCTTGCCGCTGTAATCTTCCAGGCGTACGGTCTTCCCGTTGGAATCCTTCAAGGCGAATTCGGGCGCGGGGTGGCGCTCTTTATCGGGCTTCACCGTGCCCGCCGCCTTCACGGAGCGGGGCTCGGTCGAACAGCCCGTAAACAGGCACGCGCTGATCAGCGCGGCGGCAAAAACGGCAATATGGCGCGGTGCGAACACAGATAGATTCCTGCTTCGATTATATCGACAAAGCCCGCTTGGTAATGTTGAGGTCAAACCACTCCCGCCGCGCCCGCCTCGCCCGCTGCCCCAAAGTGAACTCCTCATGCCGCTCGATCCCCGAATACAGCCACGCCGCCGTATCGCAAAAGCTCTCGCAACAGTACTCGCGCCAGCGCCTGCTCCGCCCCTCGATATCCGCCGTCCCCAGGGCGGTCTTCCGCCACTCCGCGCTCCACCCCAACTCCCCACGAATCCCCTGCCCCAACTCTCCGCGCACCACTTCTTCGAAGCCGTGCCGCACCCGGTTTCCCAGGCGCAGCCAGATGAAATGAGCCACCTCGTGCACCAGAATCCGTGGAAATTCCACCCGCCCGCAATCGAACGCGATGCGCCGCTCCCGCAGAAAAGATCCCGCGTGAACCGGTCCCCGCCGGTCGCATAGCCCCGGCGCCGCAGTAATCCGAATTACGCTCCCCGTGAGCACAGGCATCCGCCGCAGAGGCCCCCGCGCCCACTTTTCATGGCTCGACGTCTCAAAAAGGAATAAGCGACAAGGCGGCACGCCTCTCCAGCGTACCCCGCGCCCTCATCCCCGCCGAAGCTAGGTGGGCCTGGAAAATACGTGTTTGAAGTCCCAGCCCCCGCCGATCTGGCCATCCAGGTGTCCCGCAGGCACGGGCAAATGCGATGCCCAGGCGTCTCGCCCATCGGCGAAGCCGGTGTGCCGGTACCAAAGCAGCCGGTTGTCCTGGGTGACCGCGTATATGACGCCATCGCCCCCCGAGAAGACCTGCTTGAAATTCCACCCTTCGCCGATCTGCCCCGCGATGTGCCCCGCCGGCACCGGCAAATGCGGCGCCCAGGCGTCACGCCCATCGGCGAAACCAGTGTGGCGATACCAGAGCAGCCGGTTGTCGTTCGTGACTGCGTAAATCACGCCATTGCCGCCCGAGAAGACGTGCTTGAAATCCCATCCCTCGCCGATCTGCCCGTCCAGGCGCCCCGCCGCCACCGGCAGGTGCGGAGCCCAGGTGCTTTGCCCGGTCGCCGCGCCCGTATGGCGGTACCATAGCAGCCGGTTGTCCTGCGTCACCGCGTAGATGACGCCGTTGCCCCCAGAGAAGACATGTTTGAAGTTCCACCCCCCTCCGACCTGCCCGGAAACCTTTCCCGCATTCTTGTCGGCATCGGTCAACGCGGGAGGCGGGTTAAACGCGATCTGACCGTCGGCGAAGGCGGAATGGTCATACCAGAGCAGCCGGTAGTCGCTTGTGACCGCATAGATAATGCCTTTGCCGCCGCAAAAGACATTCCTGAAATCCCAGCCCCCTCCGATTTCGCCGTCCAATAGTCCAGCCGGCACGGGCAAATGCCCGGCCCACGCTTCGCGGCCATCCGCAATGCCCGTATGCCGGTACCAGAGGAGCCGGTCGTCCTGCGTGATCGCATAAATCACGCCTTCATCGAGCGACTTTGTGAGCGGGCCCTGCGAGACCACGCTGAGACTCTGATTGATGCTCGGGCCGGAAGCAGGCGTCAGCGGGCCATATATGACGTTCGATAACTCGCCGGTGAACCCGCTCCACTCCGCGCACGCCGAGCCCGGCCCGCCGCCCTGATCGGCAAGGCTGCCGGAGGACACCGAATAGCCCAGCGTGCCGGCGCCAGAGACGAAGGTCGCGTCGGACAGGCTGCCGGGGCCCACCAGATTCACTTGAAAGGCGCAGATCGGGTACTGCGCGCCGGCGGGAAATTGAAAAGTCGTGCTCGTTGTCTTGCCGCTCGGGTCCGTGACTGCGAACAGCGCGCTCGTCACATTGCCGCCTGCGTCCGTGGCCAATGCGATCTTCATCTGCGAGCCGTGCGCGATGCGGCTGGAAGTCGCCGTGCCGAAGGGCGTCAACGTGTCGTCGTTCGGCAGCACCGGCAGGAAGGGAAGCGTATTCGGAGGGTTGGGCACGTACCCTTTAGGCCAGGGCACCGGATTGCTCGCCCAGTACTGTATCTCGTACAGCAGCGAACCGTTCTGGACGTAGAGAATGTATTGCAGCCATGTCAGCGTCTGCCCCTGCGACAACTGCCCTTTGGGCGGATACGCATTGAGTTGCAGCGAAAAGCCGGCGTCCCCGAAAGTGATTAAGTCCGCGGTGACGGCTAGCGTAACTGTCAGATTGTGTAAGTTCGAGCATTTGTCGATCAGCATCGCGTTGTTGTTGCTAAACAAAGCCATTCCTGCCTCCTTCGAGCCGGCATACCCGTTTGAGCAGCCACTCTGAAGTGTAGCCCAGCATGGGGCTGCAGTCCGGCCAGTTCAGCCGCCGGATACATGTTGACACTCGATATCGAGTGTCGATATGATCTCATCGATGGCAAGAGGCGTTGAGATTCTGCAAGGCACGCTCGATCTGTTGATCCTTCGTACCCTCGATTTGAAGCCCCTGCATGGCGTTGGCATCGCCGATCGAATCGAGCAGCTCACGAAGAGCGCTTTTGTGGTTGGCCCGGGCTCGCTGTTTCCCGCCCTGCACCGGCTCGCCGAAAAAGGCTGGATCGAAGGCCAGTGGGACGAGCTGGAAAGCGGCCGCCGTGCCAAGTTTTATTCCATCACCAGATCGGGCCGCGCTCAGTTGGTCAAAGAACAGCGGAATTGGGAAAGAACCCTGACCGCGATGAACCAGGTGCTTTCCCAGGAAGGTTAACCACATGGCACGCCAATCCTTTTGGTCGAGTCTGTACCGAAATCTGCTGAAGCGCAAGAGCGTGGAGGCCGATCTGGACAGCGAAGTGGAGGCCTACTTTGACATGCTCGTGGAGCGCTATACCGCACAGGGCCTCTCGAAAGAAGAGGCCAGGCGCGCTGTGCGTTTGCAATTCGAAGGCCCGGACCAGGTGAAAGAAAATGTGAGAGAAATCCGCGTGGGGGCGGTTATCGACACAACCTTGCAGGACTTGCGTTATGCGTTCCGGACGCTGAGCAAGAGCCCGGCGTTCACTCTCACGGCAATTCTCTCGCTCGCACTCGCCATCGGCGCCAACACGGCGATTTACTCGATTGTCGATGCGGCGCTCCTGCGCCCTTTGCCCGTGCCCGAACCAGATCGCTTATTTACCCTCGCGACTCTGCAAATTCAGGAACAGGGGAAGGAGAGACCGGTGGAGGATGTCTCCTTCAGCTATCCGTTGCTGCAGCAGTTTCGCGCAGCCGCCGGAGATTCGGCGCGGCTTGGACTCTTCAGCAGCGGAAACCAGACAGACATACAAATGTCGAACAAGGACGCCCCGATCGAGAAGGCGATTTGCCAGTTCGTCTCCGGGGATGCGTTCGACATTTTGCACGTCCCTCCAGTGCTGGGCCGCGTCTTCACCTCCGCCGAGGATCGCGTGCCGCTGGGGACATCCTTATCTGGTGATCAGCTACGATTACTGGCGGCGGCGTTTCCAGGGCGATCCGGGCGTGCTCGGCCGGCACGTTCAGATAGGGCGCCACAACTTCACCATCGTGGGAGTGGCGCGCAAAGGGTTCTTTGGCGTCGAACCGGGGAAATTCGTAGATATCTGGATGCCGGCCATGATGTACAGCAAGGCGGCGCTGAACGATCTCACCTGGGGCTGGTTCCGCATCATGGGGAGGCTGTCGGCGGGAACCACGCGTTCGCAGGTGCGGGAGCGCCTCGCTCCGATTTTCGATGCATATGAGCAGGAACTGGTCAGGCGCTTTCCGATGACGCCGGAGCCAATCCAAAAGCAATATCGCGAACGGCCGCTGTTGATCCACGCTGCGGCCACCGGCTCGTCCAACTTCCAGGTGACCTTCGGGCGCGCGCTCTGGATTGTGCTTGGCGTAGGCGCGGGAATCCTGATCATCGCGTGCGCCAATATCGCCAGTCTGCTGCTGGCCCGCTCCACCGTTCGCTCCACGGAGATGGCGATGCGCGTTTCGCTCGGCGCCAGCCGGTCGCGCTTGATTCGCCAGCTGCTGACCGAAAGCCTGTTGCTGTCCCTGGTCGCCGGCACGCTAGGGTGGGTGCTTGCCCAAATCACCGCACCGGCGCTGGTCGCGACGCTTTCCGAACAAACCAGGCCGGTTCGGTTCGCCCTATCCATGGATACACGGGTACTGCTTTTCTGCGCCGCCGCCTCGACGTTCGCGGCGGTGTTTTTCGGACTGCTTCCCGCGTGGCAGGCATCCGGCACGAAACCCATGCGAGACCTTCGCGGCATGCGGACGGAAGCAGGCAAGCTTCGTTTGGGGCGGGCCTTCGTGGGTATTCAGGTCGCCTTCGCATTCGTGCTGATCATCGCCGGCGCAAGCTTCCTGTTCAGCTTGAGAAATCTGTTCGCCGTCCATACCGGATTCAATCCTCACAATGTGGCGGTGTTCAATGTGAGCACCGAGCTCAGCGATATCACGCAGAAGCCGGAACTGAACGTCTTTTTGGACGAGCTGCAACGGCGGGCCGAAGGCCTTCCCGGCGTGCAAGGCGCGGCAATCGGGTATGCAGGGGGCCTGTTTGAAGGTAGCCATACGTCCATGCAGGTGATCGTCCCCGGGATGTCCGGGCCGGATCGCGAGGAATATACCATGCCGGCATCGCCTCGCTACTTCGCAACCATGCAGCTTCCTCTTCTGGCGGGCCGGGAGTTTGAGCAGCGCGATCTCGATTACCAACACAACGGTCCGCCCGCGCGAGTGATCGACAACGCACCCGCCCAAAAATATTTCGGGAATGAAGATCCCGCCAGCGGTCCGCGGCCCAGCATCGTGAACCAGGCATTCGTGCAGAGATACTACCCCAACGAGAATCCACTCGGCAAGATATTCCTGAGTCCGGACAAAAGGGGGCATGAAATTATCGGGGTCGTGGCCAACGCCCCTTATGGATCGCTTCGTGAGGGCCTGCAGCCGATCGTCTACTTCGTCGTGCGCGGGTCGAGTTATGTCGCTTTGTACGTTCGCACGAGAGTCGATCTCGGCTCCCTCGTCAAAATGGTGGAGCGTGAAGCGGAGGCGATGGGGCACGGCACGCGCATCCGTGACGTGACCACGCTCGATACCATCATCGGCGATACCCTGCTGCGCGAAAGGCTGCTCGCCGGCATCGGCGGAGTCTTCGCATTTCTGGGACTTCTGCTGGCGGCGATCGGCCTGTTCGGCCTGCTGAATTATTCGGTGACGCGACGGACCAAGGAACTCGGCATCCGCGCAGCTTTAGGCGCTCGCCCTCCATCGCTGATTGTTCTGGTGTTGAAAGATCTGCTGGTGCTGATCGCCGCAGGTCTTGCCGCCGGAGTCGCCTGCTCGTTCGCACTCATGACTTTCATCCGATCGCTGTTATTCGGTGTCCGTCCCGTCGATCCCCTGGTGATGATCACCGGGGCTGTAGTGTTCCTTGCCGCCGCGCTGATCGCTGGCGGACTTCCGGCCAGCCGCGTGGCGTCCATAGACCCAATGATCGCCCTGCGCCACGATTAGTGCTCTGGCCTGCTAACCCGGGCGGCTCCGAAACCGTCACAATGACACTATGCCGGACGCCATTTTGCAGGATGTTCGTTATGCGCTTCGCGCCCTTCGCTCCAGCCCGGGATTTGCCGCGGTCGCGATCCTGTCTCTGGCACTGGGAATTGGCGCCAATACCGCCATTTTCAGCTTGATCAATTCGGTGATCCTCAAAACCCTGCCGGTCGCCCATCCCGAACAGCTGATCCAGGTGACCATGGGCAAGACCCCGTCTTTCACCAACCCGATTTGGGAGCAGGTGCGCGATCGCCAGGACGTGTTTTCCGGCGTCTTCGCATACGGCGGCGGCCGTTTCAATCTGGCGGCGGGCGGGGAGGCGCGGTACGCGCAGGGCAGCTTCGCCTCCGGCCAGTTCTTTGACACACTCGGCCTGCACGCGCAGGTCGGCCGCACCTTCACCACGGCCGACGACAAACGGGGCTGCCCGGGAACGGCCGTGCTCAGCTACGGTTTCTGGCAGCGGGAGTACGGAGGCCGCGCGGACGTAGTGGGTAAGAGTATCTCGCTCGACAACCATCCCTTCGAAATCCTCGGCGTGCTTGGGCCCGGCTTTACCGGCATCGATGTCGGTAGTGAAAAGGATCTTTACGTACCCGTCTGTTCGGAAAAGATCATGCGCGGCGAATTCAGTTCGCTGGACCAGCGCAGCAACTGGTGGCTCCGCGTGATCGCCCGGCCCAAGCCAGGGGTTTCGGCCGGCCAGTCCCAGGCACGCTTGAAAACTTTGGCGCCGGCGATATTCGAAGCCACCGTGCCGCCGCGTTGGAAAGCGGAGGATCAGCAGGAATACCGGAAACGCTCGTTCGACACCGCGCCGGCCGCCAACGGGCTATCCAACATTCGCAAGCAATACCAGCAGGCCCTGATGGTGCTGATGGTCATCGTCGCCGTCGTGCTGCTCATCGCCTGTGGAAACGTGGCCAACCTTTTGCTGGCGCGCAGCGCCGCCAGGCAGAAGGAGATTGCCATTCGCATCGCGCTCGGGTCCGGCCGCGCGCGCCTGATGCGCCAATTGCTGACCGAGAGCATCGTCCTGTCTTTCGCCGGCGCGGCACTAGGAATCGTGTTCGCGCAATGGGGCGCCCATCTGCTGGTGGCGTTTCTTTCCTTGGGCGAGAACAAGGTCTTTCTCGATCTGAACGTCGATTGGCGCGTGCTGGCATTTACAGCCGGCGTATCGATTCTCACCGCGCTCATCTTCGGCCTTGCACCCGCATGGAAAGGCACCGCGGCGAACCCCCAGGCCGTGATGAAGGCCAATGCCCGCGGAATCATTGAAGGCTCGAAGTTCGGAATCGGCAAGGCCCTCGTCGTCGCTCAGGTGGCGCTGTCCCTCGTGCTTGTGGTCGGCGCTGGTTTGATGCTCTCCACGTTTTTCAGGCTCGAAACGCTGGACACTGGTTTTGACCGCGAGCATGTTCTTTTGGTCAGCGTCGATCTTCGCAACGGAAACTATGCAAGGGAACGGCGCGGCGCCGCCATGCGGGAGATGCTGGCCCATCTGCGCGCGATGCCGGGTGTCCGCTCCGCCAGCGTCTCCAATATGACGCCGGTGAGCGGGTCCTTTTGGAATGAGAATCTGGAAATCGAAGGTTATTCCTCGAAAGGACCCGACGACACGCTCGTCTATTTCAACGAAGTCAGCGACCGGTACTTCGAAACGCTTCGCATGGACCTCATCGCCGGACGCGATTTCAACTCCCACGATACTCCGGAGTCGCCCAAGGTTGCCATCGTGAACCAGACCATGGCAAAGAAATATTTCGCCGGCCAGAGTCCCATCGGCAAGCGCTACCGCGCGGAGGAAGGCAATACGATGGGCCCATGGACCGAAATCGTCGGCGTCGTTAAGGATTCGAAGTACGGCTCGTTGCGCGAGGAAATTCTGCCCACCGCCTTCCTTGCCTCGAACCAGGACGCAACCCCGATGTGGTATCAGTTCGAACTGCGCGCCGCCGGGCCGCCAACCGCTCTGGTCCCCGGCGCAAAATCGGCCATCGCGGAAGTCAATCGCGACGTATCTCTGCAATTCAAGACGCTCGCGCTCCAGGTGAATGAATCGATCGCCCGCGAGCGTCTGCTCGCCACTCTTTCGGGATTTTTTGGAGCTCTGGCGCTGGCTATGGCAACCATCGGTCTGTATGGCGTGATGGCCTACAACATCGCCCGGCGGCGCAATGAGATTGGGATCCGCATGGCAGTCGGAGCCGATCCGTCGCGCGTGCTCCGCATGGTTCTTCGCGAAGTCGCCATCCTGATCGCCATGGGCCTCGCCATCGGCTTGAGCGCCGCGATGGGAGCCACGCGTTTTGTCGAGAGCTTTCTCTTCGGCGTAAAAGCGAACGACCCCTGGACGCTTTCCATCGCCGCCGGAATACTGGCTCTGGCCGCGGCGCTCGCCGGCTTTCTGCCCGCCCGCAGCGCTTCACGACTCGACCCCATAATCGCCCTCCGCGAAGAGTAGTCCCCGCGATGTAGCGGGTAGGGTAAGCTTCAGCTTGCCCGTCGTTGCGAACTGGCTTCACATCCTCGCCGGCGCCTTGAACTTACCCTGGCATCATTCACTAAGGCAAACTGCCCGAGCCGGAATTTTTCTGACAACCAAACTATCTACCCTTATACTGAATACTCATGACGGCCGGCCGCGGATACAGAGCCCCCTATGATTCCGTTGAACTCCTCGTGGGCCGACGGGAAAATCATTGGTCCCTCAGTCTGAAAAATACTCAGCACGACGAAACCTTCGAAACGCCAGCCCAGCTTGGCACCCTCGACCCTTGCGTGAACCGCACACCCGAAACTCAGCCAAAGGAAAACACCAGACAATGTCCGAATATCTTAGTCGTCCTTCGGAATTTGAAAATGCCATCAACCGCGGGGGACTGAGCTTTCGCTCCAGCGCGCTCACGCAGTTGGTGTCGGCCGTGAACCAGTACGTCACCAACCGCTTTGCGGACGGTAGCGAGGCGTCGAAGTATCAGGTGCGCGAGGTAGCCTCGCGGTTTTACGCCTGGAAGATAGGCGACCCCAAAGAGTTTGCCCGCAGGGGCGCGCCACTCGAAGCCGGTTTCTGCGACGAACTGGCCAATGCGTTTGAGGCCGCTGGTCTGATTGGCGATCCGGACGATCCGCCCAACGTGCAAATGGTGGAAGAGCGCTTTCCGCCTCCTCCAGCCGTGGCCAGAAACCGTTGGCGCGATTATAAGAGGGCCGGCAAACTGGGGCTTACGGGTGTGGGCGCCGGCGTTTCGCTGGCGCAGACAGCCACTCATACAGGGGCGCTGGCGGCCGCAACCGGCGCGGCCGTAGGCGCAACCGGAATCGGCCTGTTCGTCGTCGCCGGAGCGGTACAGGTGGGCACCACCGTCCTGGCGAGCCGCGCCGCCTATAAGACCTATCATCACATCAAGGGGCTGCAGGAGTTGTACGACTCGCGCGACAGATTCTCCGGCGCGGGGCACTGCGGTCAGATCGTGGGAGACTCCCTCCAGCAGAACGGCTGGTCGCACGTAAGTCACGACATGGTCGCGAATCACGTGCTGCCGTACATCATTCGCAAGAAGACGTCCAAGATGTACCGGAAGGTAGTCACCGCCGTGCCGGTCATCGGCGTAGCCGAGTCGGCTCGCGCTGTGGGCCAGAAGGCGATCAAAAGACTCCGCGGCACACTGGGTGCGAATCGCCTGGCAGCGGCCGAATGGCTGGCGTGCCACTTCCTGGAATGCGATTGCCAGTTGACTCAGGCAATCGTCGCGGAACTGTATAGCGTCGGCGAGATGGAAGCGCTCAAAGGAACAGACTCCTACCAGGAAGTGGCCCAGTACCTCGCCCTGAAAATGAAATCGACCTAGGTGCGCGTCTGCTGGATGGAGGTCATTGCCGCCGTCGAAGATCGGTTCGCAGATTGGATCTCTTCGCCGATTATGCGCAATTACTTAAGACGCTTGTTTAACTAATTGGCGGAAACGCGTACGACCAAATCGCGCTGAGCGGAATAGCCGTTTACAGCGATCTTAAGGGGATACGTGCCATCTGGCAGCAGCGGGATCTCAACATTGAGCTGATTGAGGCCCACACTGACTAGGCCCGCGTAGGTCACTTTGGCTACGATCCCTCCCACCGTAACAACAACATTTCCATCTAACGGAGCCGGTGTGATCAGGGCTCCAGCCTGTTGCGGAGGCGAGGTTGCGCCAAAGCCCGTGCCGTAGAGCATGAGTATTTCGCCAGGATGAGACGCACGAGTTCCTGAAAGAGCGTTCGGATCAGCGACCAGAGCCCCGTCCGCTGCTACCGCGGCCGGGTACACAGCGCCCGTGTCATTTCGCGCAACGGGGAACAAGGCAGGCGCGATCGGCTGGTAATAGACTGTTCCTCGAGTCTCCCCGGCCGGCGAGGTCACCACCACCTCGACGTTTCCCGTTGTTGTCAGGTCAGGCGCCTGAACATTCAACTGCCCCATGGATATGTAGTAGATGGAGGCAGGCTTTCCGCCGATGGCCGCACTGATGCCGTCAAGCGAACGCGGTAGCAAGGCGCCATTGAAATCCGTGGAAGTCCATGTCCTTGCCGCCTGATTGGCAGGTATTAGATTTTGCCCAAACAGCGTTACCCAAGAGCCGGGTGCAATGGCCGCGCTAAAGCTTCCGCCATTTACAGCCCGCGCGAGGACCGGTGAAGTGTCTGGCATAGGAGCGACACCGATCGGATTTATGGGCCTGAGAGCATACATCCCTTGCAGCGTATTGGAACCGACCTGGCCAAAGATAAGGTCGTTCAAACCGGTTCCTCGAGAATCCGATGGAGCGAAGTAACCATACGGGGCAGGCGGAGGCGAGAAATCAGCCGCACCTGCGAAAATTCCATTTCCCGAGTCGACCTTGACTACAATTCCATCATTGCGAATCAAGAACAACGTACGGAGTTGCCTTTTCGACGCAGGGACAAGATAGAGAGCATTGATTCCCTGGCTGCCGCGTGCCGGCTGAGTAATCCTGGCAGCCGAGTCGTCGCGAAAGGTGCCGTCACCATTGTTCACTAGAAACTGGATGTAGTCCGTCCCGACCGTTGCGTTTCCTCCAAACGCGACAATGATGTCCATGTTTCCATCGTTGTTGAGATCAGCTGCAACCGCACACGATCCCGGAATTGTCGAGGTAAATGGTGCGGGCGGTCTTGGCGGCCCAGTTCCGAGCTTAAAATGCCCCTGACCATCGTTCAACAAGAACCGCGATTGATTTCCAAACACGGCGAGGTCCGGCGGTCCGCCGTTCTTTTTAGGCACGAATACCCCACAGCTTGGTGTTGCAACTCCGGAGGGTATTCCCAATGGGTCGATGGAAAACTTGCCCGTGCCGTCATTGCGCCAGATCTGAGTTCCGCCAAACTGAAAGACTGCAAGATCGTCTATGCCATCCCCATTGATATCAGCGGCCGCCACCGATGAGGTGCCTACTACCTGCTGGGGTATCGAAGAAGTGGCATCGCGAAAGTGGTTCGTGCCCGATGGCATAACCAACCTGCTCTGCGCACCACTTCCGTTCTGCGGTCCGCGGTCCGCAATGAAGAATCCTGGACGACCCGACTTGTCAAACTTTCCAACGGCGATCGACTGAGGCCACAGCAAGGTTGGCACTGGTCCGTCGAAAAGGTTCGTCGAGGGGTAGAAGACTCCGTTGCCCGCGTTCAGATAAACTTCCATCGGCAGCGGCGGCGTTGAGGGAAAGTCGATGCGAGCGCTGATGAGGTCCGGGAAGCCATCGCCATTCAGATCCGCGGCTACCATGACTGAGGACGAGCCGCTCTGTAGGCTTTTGTCGATTTGAGCCGGAACGGGAGCGGTAAAGGCGGGTGGAATTCCTGTCCGGGGTGGGTCCTGCACCCCTTGCCACGGCCCCATTCCGAGTGCCCCCAGCATCTGGGTGCCAAGGCGCCTCGATCCGCCGCTCGAGAGTGCCAAATCAAAGCTAGGAGTGTCCGAGCTGTAGTAATCCCAGAGGCACCACCCAATCCCATATTTCTCCGCTGCAAGGCGCATGTCACGGAGGTAGCGCAACCTTGAACTTACCTCAGAAGTTTGTTGAAAGGCTCCGAACCCTCCGTGCCAACATTGATGAGACACCTTGTGTGACCGCAATTAGTGAGCAGGGCGGGAAAGAGACCCAGCATGGCAACGATAAACAGCACCGCTCGCCCGGCGTCACAACAGGCGGCGATATCAGATACGGCATTGGGCGATCTCCCAGACGGCGGGCGCGAAGCGCCCCGCCCGGATCCAGAGGTTTTGGCTCGTCCAAAACGACGAACGTACACGGGCGAATACAAGCAGCAGGTTTTGACCGAAGCGGAGGCGGCCAGGGGGGCCGGCGAGATTGGCGCTGTGCTTCGGCGCCATGGGCTGTATTCTTCGCATCTGACCAAGTGGCGCAAGGAACGGAAAACTGGAATCCTGCATGGGTTGGCTCCGCAGAAGCGAGGACCGAAATCAAAGGCCAATCCACTGACTGTGGAGAACCAGAAACTGCGGCGCGACAACGAACGGCTGACCGATCGGCTACGTAAGGCCGAAATCGTGATCGACGTTCAAAAAAAAGTGGCTATGCTGCTGGGTCTTCCGATCGCGGAGACGGAGGGGTCGTGAGACTGGCCATCGGTGATCTGGCGCCAATGGTCGGTGTGAGAGCCGCCTGCGAAGCCTTCGACTTTCCACGAGCTTCTTTCTACAGGAAGGGTTTTGGGGTTGTTCCTCCGGCCGCCGCGGCCGTGCGGCATGTGCCTCGTGCGCTTGTTTCGGCGGAAAGAAACGCGGTGCTGGCGTGTCTCCATGAGGAGAGGTTTCAAAACAGCGCGCCTGCCGCGATTTACGCCACGCTTCTCGATGAGGGTCGGTATCATTGCTCGATTCGCACCATGTACCGGATTCTCGGCAGCCAGGGCGAGGTACGTGAGCGCCGCGGCCAACTGGTCCATCCGGCTTACACGAAGCCCGAACTGCTGGCAACCGGTCCCAACCAACTCTGGAGCTGGGACATCACGAAACTGCTCGGCCCGGCGAAGTGGACGTACTTCTACCTCTATGTGATTCTCGATGTCTTCAGCCGTTACGTAGTGGGCTGGATGGTCGCTGATGGCGAAAGCTCGGAGTTGGCCAAACGGCTCATCGCCGATACCTGCGCGAAACAACAGATCCAGCCGAGGACGCTGACGATCCATGCGGACCGGGGATCGTCAATGACCTCCAAACCGGTTGCTTTGCTGATGGCGGATCTGGGGATCACCAAAACCCACAGTCGCCCGCACGTTTCCGACGACAACCCGTATTCGGAAAGCCACTTCCGGACTTTGAAATATCGGCCGGGTTTTCCGGAACGTTTTGGATCCCTTCAGGATGCTCGCTCTTTCTCTCAGGATTTCTTCGCCTGGTACAACGACGAGCACCGCCATTCCGGACTGGGACTTCTCTCTCCGACTGTGGTGCATCACGGTCTGGCGCATGAGGCCATCGAGCGACGACGCGCCGTTCTCGACGCTGCCTACGCAGCTCATCCCGAGCGGTTCGTTCAGAAACCACCTCAACCGCTTCCGGCGCCGCAGGAGGTCTGGATCAACAAGCCACAACAAACTACAGAGAATAAAACTCAATAAATTATGTTTCGGAGTGTCTCAAATACGTTGACACGCGCCGGAATTCGGTCATCGCCACTCTGACGCCATGGAGTCTTGCCCACGTCGACGCGAGCTTAAAGCTCCAATCTACCCGGTCCGCATTCCAGTCTTCTTGTTGATACGTGGCGAGAAGCTTTTTCACATTGGCATCGGTGGCTGCATCAATCTGTGTTTGCAGCTCTGGAAGATACGCGGGATAGGGAACCTTCGCCAACTTTGCGATCGCAGGATCGGGCGTAAAGGTCGTGCCTTGAAAGGTAAATGTGCCGGGTTCATAATCGTGCAGGACGTAGATCACATTTCCGTCAGCGTAAGGCTGCATTTGGAGTAAATCCGCCAACGTTGAGAAGTTGGCGGGCGGAACAAGGACGGTATGAGCGGGTGCGAGTTGACGAATCGTTGCCAGGACACCCTTGGCAGTGACGTCCCAATCGGCCTGAGAGATTCCGCTAGGCTCATTGATCAGGGCGAAAAACAGTGACTCGGGGTCACGATTGGAGTATCGTGCGGCTACTGTCTTCCAGGCATCGGAAATCGCGCTAGCGCCAGCTGGCGAAAAAAAGAAGGGGGCATCCTTCGCATAGGGGAAAAAATCCAGCATCACCGCCAGACCTCCCGACGAAAGCATGTCGATCGCAGCGTCGAGGTCTTTCAGTTCGGTATTGATTCTATTCTGACTCGCAAATTGCGGCAGTATTTCGTCGTAAGTGAGTTGAATTCTCACGTACGTGAAACCGGCTGCGATGAGCATGTCGCGATCCGCTGTCGTAATGGTCACGGTACGGCCGGAGCCGAGCCAGTTGGTTAGATTGACACCGCGAGCGAGCCTGGCGTAGCGACTGTCTGGCACAGACGGCAAAGGAGTTTGCGCCATCAGCGTTTCGTGGAGACTCACTGCAATCACTATCGTCAACGCAAGGTATGAGATCCAGTGCGGGGTTAACGCCCGCGATGAAGGAACCTCGATGTGGTTCGGCATTCCTGCACCTCCGGCTGGTGTCAACGTGGTCATGAGCACAACAGTATATACTGTTCGCTTACGAGTTGGCGAACAGTAGAATCTCTATGTCGGCGCCAAATGAGAATGGGCTCTTCCGCAATTTTGATGCAAGCCCAAGAGCTAAAACAATACAGATATAAAATGTTTTAGACTTGAGGGGCGATGGCAACTCTCCCGAGCCATTCGCAATGCCTTCTCCCAAACCCCGACATTCTGATCCTGGACAACACTGAACGAGAGGGAGATGGGGGGCCGCCTGGCACATAGCCACCGCTGGAGCAGCGGAGCAGCAGCGGAGGAAACCCATATGGCAGAGCCCGGTAGTTGATTCCGCAAAAACCCGTGCAACAAACATCAGTTTGTTTGCACACCTCCAAGTTGACCCACTCGACAACGGGGATGCCGGGAGAGACTGGACTGACGGTGTGCAGAAATCAGATGTTTGTTGCACGGGCTTTTGCGGCATCAGCCACCGGCTTCGCCAAGTGAGTTTCCTCCCGCTGCTCCGCTGCTCCAGCGGTCGCTCAGTGGGCGTTCCTCGATCGCCGATATCGTCCGTTGTCGCTTTGAGCATCTTTAATCGTCGAGTGACGTTGGCGATCAGGCCTTACTCTGTCGATCGTAGAACCTAGCCGTGAATTCGACAAGAGAGCGTGGCGCCTTAGCGTCCGCCAGCTCACTTCGAGGAGGATGCTGATAAACAGGCGAATAACAGAAGCAGTTTGTGGCAGCCGTTGAACTTACCTCTCAAAGAAGCAAGTGATATCAGGAGCGGATCAGGGGCAAGGATTAAGGAGGGCGTCCCCTCCACCGCATGGTTCGAGCGGCAGTCGAACGACACATCCGGGTCCACGGTGCGGACGCTCTTTGGATCGTGGAGCCCTGATCCTGCTATGGGCTGACTGATGATTTGGATCGCGCGGGTGCTGGAGCAGGAGAGCAGGAGAGCGTATGTGCCGGGCGCGACGCGGCATCGAGTTATTGTGGCGCGGTGGAACAGGGTCGGGCAGATTGCCTTTTTTAGCATTGTCTCATTCATGCCTCATTTAGAGCGACGAAATGAGAAACGCTGATTCGGCAGGGTGTTGCAGATTCAGGAAATCGCAACAGACACGCGCAAGTAATTTCAAATTCAAAATACATCTGGATTCCCAAGCTGGACGTCAATTCGTGTGTTGGAGCCTGGCCAGATCGGGAAACGATAAGTAAGATTGGAGCTGCCCGGTCTGTGATACTCGTCTCGGCCCGGTCGATAGATCACCATGTTGTCGGCATATAAAGAAAGCCGGCATCCCTCCTCCGAAGGAATGCCGACTTAGAAAACCACGTCACCAAACCTGACGCGCCCCTCAGATCAGAAATTCAACCGCAGCGAGAGTTGAAATTGCCGGTTGGTCCCCAGCCCGATCTGGTTGGAAACCGTCGAGGTCATCGCCCCGAAGTTCCCGCCCGCCGTCGAAGCCGTATACGCCTGGCCCGGTTGTAAAATCCCGGTGGCATCCGCCAGCCGTACCGTGCCGCCGCCGGGAGCCTGGAAATTCGCGCGATTGAAGAGGTTGTACACCTCCGCCCGAAATTCCATATTCGCCTTCTCGTGGATCGCGAACTTCTTGTCAAACGTCATATCCAATTGCCGCGTCGAAGGCCCGGAGAACGCATCGCGCGCCAGGTTGCCATACGCTGCCCGCCGCCGGTACCGAAAACGCCGCCGGGTTGATCCACTGCGTCTCGCTGTTCTTCAGGTACGGGTCCACTCCCGCCACCAGGTCGGGACGCCGGATGTTCCGGCTGTTGCCGCCGCCCGGTACATTCACCACCGGCGTCGTCAGCACCACCCCGTTCTGCACCACCGGAGCCGCCGTAATCGCCCCCGTCGAATTATTGCGATACACAATGTCGGGCCGCGTCAGCAGCACTTCAATCGGCAGGCCGGTCCTCGCATTGACAATCCCGCCCACCTGCCATCCGCCCAGGACCGCCTTCACCAGCGGATTCGCGCTCGCGCCCATCTTCCGCCCCGTGCCGAACGGAACTTCGTACAGCGCGCTCAAATTGAAGCTCTGCCGCACATCGAACGTATTGTTGCCGTACTCGGACCGGTAGCTGTAATTGTTGGCCGAAGACCGCGCCTCGTTGGAGCCGTCCGTGTTCCCCAGCGAATGCGACCATACGTACTGCGCGCCCACCGTCAATCCCTGGCTGAAGCGCCGGTTCAAGCTCGTTTGCAGCCCGTTGTAGTGATCGTTTCCGCCGCTGGTCTTTAAGTCGATTTCCGCAAACCCATTCCCGAACTCGCGGACCGCGCTTCCCGCTCCCGTGGTTGGGTTCATCGTCACGTCCGTGATCTTGTTCGTGATGCCGCGCAGGAAAAGGTTGCGCCCCTGGCTGCCCACGTACGCCACCGTCAGCACCGTGTTCGAAGGCAGCGCCTGCTGAATCGAGGCCGTGTATTGCAGCACCTTCTCCGGAATCTTATAGCCACCGTCATAAGCGCGCGGCTGGAACTGCAAATTCGGATCGTTGATATTGTAACTGCTCAGAATCGACTGCGCGCTCACCGGATACGTCAGCAGCGCCCCGCTGGTAATCGTGCGATTGATGCGGTCGTTCAGCGCCGGCTGAATCTGGTCTTCACCCTGCCCCGGTCCGTAATAATATCCTGCGCCCACGCGAAATACCGTCTTCTGCATCTTCTCCGGCTGCCAGCTGAACGCCAGCCGCGGAGCGAAATTCAGTTTCGACACCTGGTACCAGTCGCCCTTGTAGTTTGGCTTGAGCGTGCCGGACGCGATGTCGAACAGCAGCACCTTGTCGTTCGCTTCGTGCAGCGGGCTGTAATATTCGTAGCGCAGCCCGTAACTCATCGTCAGGTTGGGACGAATCTTCCATTCGTCCTGCGCATAGCCGATGTAATAGGTCTGCTTCAAGTGAGTCACACCGCCCTTCCCCGTGAACGGGCTCTGGTCTACCGTGTCGCCATTGAACGAGACCGAAGAAGGAATATCGGCCAGGAAGTTCTGCACATTCGAAAACGCATACGTCGTGCCGCCCAGGTAAGACGTGTACATCGTGATCGGCCGGATCTCCACGCCGAACTTCAACGAATGCGTCCCGCGAATCACGCTCAGGCTGTCGATGAAAGAGAGCGAGTAGTTCGTATACGGCGCGCCGCGTCCGTTCAACGCGCTCGAAAGCCGCAACTGCCCCGTCGGAGCCGCGATCCCGGCCGACCCCGCCTGCCCCGCAATCCCCGCCAGCGCCACGCTGCCCGTCAGGTTGATCGTCACGCCCGTCAGGTCCACCCCCGGCACCTGCGGCGCGGTCGCGTTAGCGCGCGTCTTGGCTCCGTTAAATCCGAACTTCGTCTCGTTGATGATCGTGGGAGCCAGAATCTGGTTGAACGATGCCACCAGGTTCTGCGGCACGGCCGTCTCCGTGTAGTAACTGCCCGTCGAGTTCTGTGTAACCAGCCCCTCGCCCTGATCCCGGTTGTAGCGCGTGTAGAAGCGGTACTTCTCGCTGAAGTTGTAATCGAAGCGGATCGTACCCGAATTCTCGCCCACGCTGCCCGGCGCCTGCACCGAAGCTACATCCAGCAGCGGATTTGCGGAGGCGAACTGTCCCACCGGAAACGCCTTGCGCAGCGGTGCGATCGCCGCCACTGCCTGCGACCACGCCAGCGCGCTCGGCGTCGTCTCCACAATCGGCACCGACGTGCGCTGCCGCATACCTTCGAATCCGGCGAAAAAGAATGCCTTGTCCTTCACGATCGGGCCGCCTACCGACCCGCCGAATTGATTCAACTTCAGCACCGACGGCGTGGCGCCATCGAAAAAGTTGCGCGCATCGAGCGACGTGTTGCGCAAATACTCGAAGGCGCTGCCGTGTAGTCACGTTGGAGCCGCTCTTCGTCACCACGCTGATCTGTCCGCCCGTGCCCGTCCCGAACTCCGCGGGAAAATTGTTCGACTCCACCCGGAACTCCTGCACGTTCTCCAGGCTCGATTGCACCCGGAACAGCCCCGTGCTTTCGCCGTTGAAGTTCCCCGGATTTGCGTCGATGATGGACGACCCTTCGATCCCGTCGTACCGGATCGCGTTCTGTTCGTTCGAGCGTCCGCTGAATCGGATGTCATCGAAAGTCCCCGACCCGTAATTCACCGCGCCCGGCGTCAGCAGATACAACTGCGACACCTGTCTTCCATTGATCGGCAGCGTGCCCACTTCCCGTCCGCTGATGTTCGCGCCAATCGAAGCCGAGGTCGTATCGAGCGCCGCAAGTCCGCCCGAAGAGACCTGCACTTCCGTCGTCACCGAGGCAGGCTGCAGCTTCACGTCCAGCGTGCGTACCTGACCCACTTGCAGGGTCACTCCGGTAAACTCCGCAGCCGCCATTCCCGTCGCTTCCACCGTCAGGGTGTACTGCGAAGGCGATAGCTGCGGCGCCAGGTATTGGCCGCCCTCGCCGGTCACGATCTTACGCGATTGACCGGTCTTTTCGTTCTTGATGTTCACAATCGCACCCGGCAACACTGCGCCGGAAGCGTCGGATACCGTACCCGAGATGCGGGCGGAATCGGTCTGGCTAGTAAACGAGGGGCAGCAACAGGGCCCCCAGGAGCGCAATGCGCGAAACTCTTGTTAGCATTCCGCTCCAAGGTAACCGGGACTACGTTACAACTGTATAAATAACCCGTGAAGAAAGCGCGAGCGCGCTTAGCGGCCGTGCACTTCCGCAGTCTCCAATTTACCGATCGTCTCCGCGTAGCTCTTCAGATCCGCAGGGGTCACGGTCACCAGGTCCTTCTCCATGTCCTCCCCGGTCTTCACCAGGTGCAGCAGGTGCGCCGCCGCGATCCGCGAGCACCAGGCATCGTCCATCGGACGCTTCAATTCCTGGCTCACGCGCAAGAGGTCGGCGTGAGGCAGCGCGATCGTCTTCTCCGTGCGCCCGCCGCTGTCGTCCACCAGCAGGAACTTCACGTCCACCGTATCGGCGTGACGTAGGGAGATCGCCGTCTGCAGCCACTTGAAGAGGATCTGGAACTTGCGGCCGAAAGGATCGGGGCCTGCCTCGAACTCACGAAAATTCAGCATTCCTCGCTATTTTACAATGGTTGTAGATGCTCGTAGCCGAACTGGTCGCCCCACGCCAATTCCGATTCACCGATGTTCCCATCGAAGACCCTGCTCCCGGCGAAGTCCAGGTCAGGGTGAATGCCGTCGGCATTTGCGGGAGCGACCTGCATTCCTACGCCGAAGGCGCGATTGGCGATACCCCGTGCGAATACCCCATGGTGCTCGGCCACGAGCCCGCCGGAACCGTCGTCAGGACCGGTGCCGGCGTCACCGGCTGGGCCGCTGGAGACCGCGCCGCCCTCGAGCCGGCGCTCTATTGCTACCACTGTGAATTCTGCCGCTCCGGCCGCTACAATGTGTGCGCCAACATCCGCTTCCTCAGCAACCCCGGATATCCCGGCTTTTTCCGCGAATTCGTCAACCTTCCGGCCGCCAATCTCCTCCCCATCCCGCCGGAACTCTCGCTCGAATTGGCCACCATCGTGGAGCCGCTCGCGGTCGCCATGCACTCCCTGAAATTCGCCGCCGTCCAGCCCGGTGAAACCGTCGCCGTCTTCGGCGCCGGCCCCATCGGCCTGCTCACCATCGCCTGCCTCAAAGCCGCCGGCGCCGGACGTATCTGGGCCGTCGAACCCATCGCCCACCGCCGCGACCTCGCCCTCCACCTCGGAGCCGATGTCGCGCTCGACCCCGCAGCCCTCGATGCCGCCCGCCAGATCCACGCCGATTCCGCCAATCGCGGCGTCGATTGCGCCATCGATTGCGCCGCCCGCGAAGACACCACCAACGCCGCCATCCGCGCCGCCCGCAACGGCGGCCGCGTCGTCCTCACCGGCATCCACTCCGCCGCCCTCGTGCCCTTCGAAGTCTCCCCCATGCGCCGCAAGGAGCTCGCCATCTTCAACGTGCGCCGCTCCTGCCAGGAATCGCATGAAGCCCTCGCCTTCCTCACCGGCCGCATCGCCTGGTTCGCCCCCCTCGTCACCCATTCGCGTTCCCTCCACAACCTCGCCGAAGCCTTCACGCTCACCGAGCACTACGCCGATAATGTGGGCAAAATGGTGATCGTCCCTTAACCCTCGCTCATTTGGAGGTACTCGCTACGCGGCCTTTCGCCGTGGTCGCCGCCAGGTACTCGCTGCAAACGGTCCAGCGTCTGGTTGCCCAACTCGATCGCCCCGAAGTTCACCGTCGCTTCGCGCTCTTCCACAGTGTCGAATACCATCCGCGAAACAACCTCCGTCTCTGCTCCCCGCTGCGTAAAATTAATGTTCACGTGAAACGCTCCTGCGAGCGCGCCGTCCCGCTCCTCCCCGTGAAGGAATACCAGCCGTTCCGGCTCAGCACTTCCAGGTATTCGATTCTCTCCAGGTGGTCGAGCCATCCGGC
Organism: uncultured Solibacteraceae bacterium; assembly: GCA_963811575.1. Taxonomy (GTDB): domain Bacteria; phylum Acidobacteriota; class Terriglobia; order Bryobacterales; family Bryobacteraceae; genus Solibacter. The sequence continues at coordinate 298,880 of CAWERY010000003.1, forward strand.
AGATGAAACAGGAACCACCCCGCCCGCCCTGGCATCCATTTCGAGAATCGTAATCGTGCACCCGCGCGGCCCCCACCAGTGGGGAACGTGCTCCGGCGCGGTGTACGATTCGAAAACCAGTTCACGCGGCGCGTGAAACCGCCAGCTCATTACAATCTCCCGGCTCGTCGTATTTGCAAGGTCATCGCTTTTTGTTGACATGGCTCTTCCTGTCCTTTTTCTGTAATTGCGCCAGCAACTCGTCCACGTGTTTCAAAGGTTTCGGAGCCAGCCGGCAAGGCCGCCATTGAGCCTCCCTGCTTCGCGCGATCAGTCCTGCGTGCTCCAGCACCTTCAGATGTTTCGTGATCGCGGGAGCACTCATCGCAAACGGGGTGGAGAGTTCCTTCACCGACACTTCACCCATCGCCAGCCGCGCCACTATCGCCCTCCGTCACGGACCGGCCCTGTCAATCCAGCTTGCCCAACCAAAAGATCCGGTGGGCGTCCAAAGCATATGCAACTTGGGAAGATCAGTGTGTTGCTCGTCATCACGGGAGCATTCACTGTGTCGGCACAACCCTACCCCGCCCCTGGCCGGCTTGTCGGCAGTGGCGACCGCAAGTTGCATCTGAACTGCACCGGCAAGGGCAGTCCGGCCGTTGTTCTCGTCGCCGGTGGCGGCGCGTACTCGATCGATTGGGCCCTCGTGCAACCCCGAGTCGCCGAGATCACGCGTGTGTGCTCCTACGATCGGGCCGGACTCGGCTGGAGCGATTCGGGACCTGCCGATGAGACGGTGGAACAGACGGTCGCCGATCTTCACGCCGTCCTGAAGGCCGCGGGAGAGAGAGGGCCTTACATCCTCACCGGGGCTTCCGTCGGCGGAATCTATATCCGCGCCTATCAGCGAGCGTTTCCGGACGAAGTCGCGGGCCTCGTGTTCACGAACAGCAGCAATCGGGTCGCCATGAAGGTGGCAGACCACATCGACCTCCTTTGGAAGTTCAGCGAGGAGCAATTGCGGTCCGTGTTCCCTCTACCTCCCTCGCCGCATCGCCCCGCACCGGGCAAGATCGGTGACCCGTTCGATCGGCTACCTTCGGATTTGCAGCCCGTTCGGCTGTGGCTTGACACAAGACTCCAGGAAAGCTCGGAGCGGCGAGAGACGGGTCCCGAATCGATGTTGTCGTGGCGCAAAGAATTCCTCCGTGAATTCGAGGAAACGGATGCCAAAGAACGCCCCCTTGGCAATCTTCCGGTGGTCGTCGTCTCCAGCGGGCCCGTGGCGAATGACGCCGAGCGGCAATCCCGTGATGGTGCGGCAGCGGCACTGGATTTTCTGAGTTCCAACACGATCCACGTCACCGCAACCGGGAGCGGGCACGAGATCCACTTGTATCAGCCCAATCGTGTGATAGAAGCGCTACGTCAGAGTATTTCAGCGGTCCGGAACCGGGCGCTGCTGAACTGAGTTGGCACCGGCAGTCTTGCCGTACTGATCGAGCCCGTGCTGCTTACGGTAACGCGCCCAGCTTTTCTCCAAGGCATAGACCGCCTCAGGGCCGGCGATACCGAACCGAAGCAGGCCGAGGATCATCGAGCGAACACTGACGTGAGGCGTCTCCGCCCTCGCCGCCGGAGAGTGGAGCATTCTCTCCAGACGAATCTCTTGCAACATCGCATCCAGGCCGTCGCGCATCTCGACGAGCTGCGTCGAACGTCATCTCCTCGCGCCATTGCGCACGCAGGCGTTCGACCATCTCCGGAAACCAGACCCTCTGCGTATCTTCCTTCGCCATTCGGTTATTCCTCCTTCGGAGCAGGCTCCACATGCACCAGGACATCCGCCACCCAGTCCAGGCGTCCCATGATGCAGAGCTGGACTTCGTGCGCCAGTTGATGCGAGCGGCGCACCGTCATCTCCGGGTCCACTTCCAGGTGCAGGTCCACGTGATACTTCAGACCGGTCTTGCGCGCGTAGCACTTCTCCACGCCGAGCACTTCCGGCACACTCATCGCGGCCAGGCGGATTTCGGCGATCAAGGGCTCGTCCGGCATCGTGTCCATCAGCTGCATCGCGGTCTCTCGCGATACCCGTAATCCGGCGGCGATCACGATCAGTCCCACCACGAAGCCGCCATACCGGTCCGCCTCGGCGAACTGCGGATTTCCGGTCAGCGCCAGCCCGACCGCCACCATCGCCGCAATCGCGGACATGCTGTCCATCGCGTCGTTCCAAGCGTCCGCCGTGAGCGCCGCGCTGTTCAGCCGCCGCCCATAGCGAAACTTCATCGTCGCCATCCCCGCTTTGGCCACCAGCGAAAGCGCCAGCGGTCCGATGACGAAAGCCGCCAGCGGCTCGCTGGGCTGACCCAGGCGGTGCAGCGACGCCCAGGAGATTAGCGCGCCGCCGCCGGTCAGAACGAAGCCGATCACCAGGCCGGTGAGCGTTTCGACGCGCCCGTGCCCGTAAGGATGGTTTTCATCGGCGGGCCGCGCGGCGATCGTCAGGCCGAACAGCACGAAGCCCGAAGCGATCACGTCGGCCGCGGATTCCAGGCCATCCGCCACTACCGCGGTCGAATGCCCCGCCAGGCCGGCGACTATTTTGATGACGGCCAACGCGCCGGACACCAGCATCCCGGCGACCGCGACACGTTGACCGATTTGCATGTAGTTTCCGCCGCGCGATCAGGCGCGGGCGGCGTCGATCTTCTCGGTGTCCACGCCGAGATCTTTAAAGGCCGCGACGGCCTTCTTGGCGTCGAACTTACCATCGCGAGCCAGCCGCGACAGCGCGGCGGCGGCGATCGATTCGGCGTTGATTTCGAAGTGCCGCCGCAGGTACTCGCGGTTGTCGCTGCGTCCGAATCCATCGGTCCCCAGCGTCTCCATACGGCCCGGCAGCCACGGCGCAATCTGGTCGGCCACTACCTTCATATAGTCGCTGGCGGCAATCACCGGGCAATCGGCGCCCTTCAATGCCTGCAGCAGGTAAGGCGTCTGTTGCGGTTGATCGGGATGCAGCCGGTTCCAACGCTCCACCGCCAGCGCATCGCGGCGCAGTTCGTTGTAGCTGGTCACGCTCCATACGTCCGACGGTACGTTGTACTTCTCCGCCAGAATCTGCTGCGCGCGCAGCGCTTCGTTCAGGATCGGGCCGCTGCCGAACAGATGCACCTTGGCCTTGCCCTTTTCCGGAGCCTTATACCGGTAGATGCCCTTCAGCACGCCCTCGTGGTCCAACCCCTCGGGCATCGCCGGCATGGGGTAATTCTCGTTGTACAGGGTCAGGTAGTAGAAGCAATCCTGCATCTCCTGGTACATCACCCGGATGCCGTCCTGCACGATGATCGCGACTTCGTAGGCGAACGCCGGGTCGTACGTCTTGCAGTTGGGAACCGTGCTCGCGTGCAGAATGCTGTGCCCGTCCTGATGCTGCAGCCCTTCGCCCGAAAGCGTGGTGCGCCCCGCGGTGCCGCCGCAGAGGAAGCCCTTGCCGCGCGCGTCGCCGAAGGCCCAGATGGAATCGCCCACGCGCTGGAAGCCGAACATCGAATAGTAGATGAAGAAGGGAATCATCTGCACGCCGTAGTTGGCGTACGCCGTTCCCGCCGCGGTGAACGAAGAAATGCTGCCCGCCTCGGTAATGCCCTCTTCCAGAATCTGGCCGTCGCGCGATTCCTTGTAGTACAGGAAGATCTCCGCGTCGTGCGGCTTGTAGAGCTGGCCCTGGCTCGCGTAGATACCGAACTGCCGGAACAGGGACTCCATGCCGAACGTGCGCGCCTCATCCGGGATGATCGGCACCACCCGCTTGCCGAGTTCGGGGTGCTTCAACAGAAGCGTGAGCACACGTACCAATGCCATGGTGCTCGATACTTCGCGTCCGCCGCTGCCTTCGAGCGATTCCTTGAAGAATTCGATCGGCGGCGCGGTGATCTCGCTGGCCGGCACTTTCCGGCTCGGCATGTACCCGCCCAGGACACGGCGGCGCTCGTGCAGATAGCTCATCTCGGGGCTGTCCGAGGGCGGCCGGTAGAACGACGCGTTGCGCGCTGCTTCATCCGGAATTGGGATCTCAAACCGCGACCGGAAGTTAGCAATCTCCTGCTCGTTCAGCTTCTTCTGCTGGTGCGAGATGTTGCGGCCTTCGCCCGATTCGCCCAGGCCGTAGCCCTTTACCGAGTGGGCCAGAATCAGGGTCGGCTTGCCCTTGGTCTCAATCGCCTGTTTGTAGGCGTTATAGACCTTGCGCGGATCGTGGCCGCCGCGCCGCAGCTTGAAGAGTTCCTCGTCGCTGAGATGCGAGACCAGTTCCAGCAGTTCGGGGTATTTGCCGAAGAAGTACTGGCGAATGTGCGCGCCATCCTTGGTCACGTAGGTCTGGAATTCGCCGTCCACCACTTCGCCCATGCGGCGCTGCAGCAGGCCGGTGGTATCGCGCTCCAGAAGCGGATCCCAATCCGAGCCCCAGATGACCTTGATTACGTTCCAGCCGGCGCCGCGGAAGGCGGCTTCCAGCTCCTGGATCACCTTGCCGTTGCCGCGCACCGGACCATCCAGGCGCTGCAGGTTGCAGTTGATGACGAACTTGAGGTTGTCCAGCTTTTCGCGCGAAGCCAGCGTGATCGAGCCCATCGATTCCGGCTCGTCCATCTCGCCATCGCCAAGATACGCCCATACCTGCCGCGGCGTCTCGGGGATGATGCCGCGATTCTCCAGGTAGCGCATGAAGCGCGCCTGGTAGATGGCGTTGATCGGCCCGAGGCCCATGCTGACCGTCGGGAAGCTCCAGAAATCCGGCATCAGCCAGGGGTGCGGATAGGACGAGAGGCCGGGGGTGCCGCGCAGTTCGTGGCGGAAGTTCTTCAGGTGCTCTTCGGTGATGCGGCCTTCGAGGAAGGCGCGCCCGTAAACGCCGGGCGAAGCGTGGCCCTGAAAGTACACCAGGTCGCCGGGCTGATCGCCGTAGCTGGCGTGGAAGAAGTGGTTGAAGCCCACTTCGAGCAGGGTGGCCAGGGAGGCGTAGGTGGAGATGTGGCCGCCGATACCGGCGTCGTACTTGTTCTGCCTCACCACCATCGCCATGGCGTTCCAGCGGATCAGGCTCTTGATCCGGCGCTCCATCGCGCGGTCGCCGGGGTACGGCACCTCGTCTTGGGGGCGGATGGTGTTGATGTAGGGAGTATTTAGCTCGACCGGCAGCTCCACGCCATTGGCGCGCGCGCGTTCGGTGAGATGTTCCAGTAAGAATGTAGCGCGGTCCGGCCCGGCCTCATCGATTACCTGATCCAGGGATTCAATCCACTCGGCGGTTTCCTGCGGATTGAGGTCGACAACCCTCTCGTTTAGTTTCTGGTGCATGGATATTTTCATTATAGTAGGACCGGCCTGTAATTTCCTGGACCCACGCTTCACCCCGCGCGGAGGGGTACAGGTACAATGTGGTGATGAATTAAGCATCGTTCCCAGCTGTTCCTGTATCTACGGTTGAGGGACTTGAAACTTGCAAGCACCGCTGGCTATCGTATAAATAAGAAGGTAATTCTTCGGGAGGAATAGAGATGGTCACGTGTCCGAAATGCCAAGGCATTATCGACGTGGATGAAGAAGACGTGGATGAAGGCGACACCATCAGCTGTGATGAGTGTGGCGCGGCAGTAAAAGTGATGGGAACGGCGCCTCTTGAGTTGGAATCGGCCGACGACGCCGATGGCGACGACGAAGACGAAGACGGGTTCGTCGAAGAGGAAGAGGAGGAAGAAGAGGCGGACGAGGATTGGAAGTAGGAACCAATCCGGGTCACTCCGCATCTGAAAGAGTGGGAGAATCCAAATGACACGTTTTCTTACGGTTGGGACGATGCTCCTGTTGACGGCCCTGTCGCCGGCTGTTTTCGCGCAGAAGAAGAACGAGAGCGCGATGCGCAGTGTCCAGGGCGCGGTCACCACCATGGACGACTCCGTGGCTGCCGGAGCCGTGGTCTACCTCAAGAACGTCAAGACGCTGCAGATCCGCTCCTACATCACGAAGGAAGACGGGCAGTATCACTTCTATGAGCTGAGTCCGGACGTGGACTACGAACTGAAGGCCGACCTGAACGGCGCCAGCAGCGGCTCCAAGACCCTGAGTTCATTCGATTCCAAGAAGCTCGCTACCATCAATCTGAAGCTGAACAAGAAGTAAGGGGCGCGGTCATCCCTCGGAGGTGTCATTCCGGGGATGACCGGCCTCCCGCAGTTTCCGCACCTCTTCCAACCGCTCCCGTATCCTTTTCTCCACACCGCGATCCGTAGGGAAGTAGTACTGTTTGCCGGCGAGTGACTCGGGCAGGCATTCCATGCCGGGCACGGCATTCTCGAACTGGTGCGCGTGCTGGTAGCCTTCGCCGTAGCCCCACTGTTTCATGGCCTTGGTGGGCGCGTTGCGGAGCTGCATCGGGACGGGCTCGGCGATGGTCTTTTCGACGTCCTCTTTGACGGCGGCCATGGCGCGATAGGCGGCGTCGGATTTGGGGGCCACGGCGAGGTAGATGGCCGCCTGCCCGAGCGCCAGGTCGCCTTCGGGAATACCGAGGAAGTGGACGGCCTGCATGGCGGCGATGCACTGCTCGAGCGCGCGCGGGTCGGCCAGGCTGATATCCTCGATCGCCATACGCACGATGCGGCGGGCGATGTACATGCGGTCCTCGCCGGCCTCCAGCATGCGGGTGAGCCAGTAGAGCGCGGCATCGGCATCGCTGGAGCGCACGGACTTGTGGAGGGCGGAGATGAGGTTGAAGTGCTCTTCCCCGCCCTTGTCATAGAGCAGGACCTTGCGCTGCATGGCGTCCTGCACGGCTTCTTCGGTGAGGCGGCCGCCGCTCGACGCCGCGGCGGCGGCTTCCAGGGTGTTGTAGGCCTGGCGGCCATCGCCGTTGGAGTAGATGCCGATCTGCTCCAGCAACTCGTCGGAGGCTTCCAGGTGGAGCACGGGGAGGGCGCGCCGCAGCATGGTGACGATCTCCGGCACGGTGAAGGCGCGGAGGGCATACACGCGCGAGCGGGAGAGCAGCGCGGCGATCACCTCAAAGCTGGGATTCTCGGTGGTGGCGCCGATCAGGATGATGTCGCCGCGCTCCACGTACGGCAGGAAGGCGTCCTGCTGCGCCTTGTTGAAGCGGTGGATCTCATCGACGAAGAGGATGGTGCGGCGGCCGAGGCGGCGCAGCTTCTCGGCATCCACCATCACGGCCTTGATCTCTTTCATCCCGCTGAGCACGGCGCTGAAGGGGATGAACTCGCATTTGGTGACTTTGGCGATGAGGTGGGCGAGGGTGGTCTTGCCGACGCCGGGCGGGCCCCAGAGGATGATGGAGGTCAGCTCGTCGCGCTCGATCTGGCGGCGCAGCGGTTTGCCGGGGCCGAGGATGTGGTCCTGGCCGATGTACTCTTCCAGGCTGTTGGGCCGCATGCGGTCCGCCAGCGGGCGGTTCTGGTTGGCGGGGGCTTCGGGAGGGGTGACGTCGAACAGGCTCACGCGCGCAGCATCCTTTGGCGGCGCGCTTCGTAGAGCAGAATGCCGGCCGCCACGGCGGCATTGAGCGATTCGACCCCCACTGTGGGAATGGTCACATCGGCAGCCGCCGCGCGCAGCTCGCGGCTGACGCCGTGGGCCTCGCTGCCGACGACGAGGCCGCAGCTCCCGGTGAGATCGACCGACGCCAGATCGCGGACGGTCTTGGTGGAACCGGCGGGCACGCCCGCGAAGAGCTGCACGTGGTTCTGTTTGAGGGCCGCGCAGGCGGGGGCGGTCTCCAGGCCGTTGACGAACGGCAGGCGGAAGAGGGAGCCGGCGGAGGCGCGGAGCGTCTTGGGGTTGAACGGGCTGACGGCGCCGCGCAGGAAGAGGACGCCGGTGGCGCCGAAGGCCTCGGCGGTGCGCACGACGGTGCCGGCGTTGCCGGGGTCCTGGATGCCATCCAGCACGGCGATGAGGGTGGCGGGGCCGAAGAGCTGCTCGAGCTTCCACACGGGCGGCTGGACGAGCGCAATCACGCCCTGGCTGGTTTCGGTGCCGGCGAGCCCGGCAAAGAGCGCGTCCGAGAGCGCCACGACGCGGACGTGGCGGCGGCCCACGCGGGACTGCACGGCGGGGAGCGCGCTTTCCGAGGCGAGCACGGCGGCGACCTCGCAGTGACTGGCGAGGGCTTCTTCCAACAGGTGGAAGCTTTCGGCGACGCACCAGCCCTGTTCGGTGAGCGAGCCGCGCGCAATGGCGCGGCGGACGCTCTTCAAGAGCGGGTTGGCCGCGCTGGTGACTGTTTCCGGCTTCGCCATTCTGTTTACAATGATGGTGCTGAACGAACAGAATACCGCACATGAAAAGGGCTCTATGGAACGGGATCGCGCTGGCGATCGTCGGACTGCATGTTTTACGTCGCGTTCCTTTCGCTGCGCATTGAGCAGCAGAGCATGGTGGACGAAGCGCAGCCGGCGGACGTGATCCTGGTGCTGGGCGCGGCGGAGTACCGGGGACGGCCCTCGCCGGTGCTGCGGGCGCGGCTGGACCATGCGCTGGAGCTCTACTTCCGGAAGCTGGCGCCGCGCATCCTGACGACGGGCGGGTCGGGCGGCGACCCGATCTTCACGGAAGGCGGGGTGGGCCGCTCTTACCTGACGCAGCACGGGGTGCCGAGCGAGGCGGTGATCGTGGAGACGGAAGGCGACAGCACGGTGGAATCGACCACGATGGCGGTAGAGATCATGCACCGTATGGAGCTGCATTCGGTGATCGTGGTGAGCGACGGATACCACATCTACCGGGTGAAGAAGATGCTGCAGGCGCGCGGAATGACGGCGTGGGGTTCGCCGCGGCCGGACCACGGGCAATCGCCGCTGCACGTGCGGTGGAACTACCTGAAGCAGGCGGTGGGATTCCTGCTGTGGCGGGTCGGCGTGAAGGTATAGGAAAGCTCTGTAAGCCCTTGCACGGATCAGGCACGATAGCGTACTATTAGCGGCAATAGTTTCGGAGTACATTCGCCGCGCTGGGTCGCGCGAGCTCTGTGAGGGGTTTCCATGACACATTGCCGCCTGGGCCGATCTGGCCCTTGTATTCTGCCTTGCGCTTGGGCTGCACGCCCAGGTGACTTCGACGGCGCCACTTTCGGGCACCGTTTCCGATTCCAGCGGGAGCGTGGTGCCGAATGCGGCGATCACGGTAACGCACCTGGAGAACGGCACGACGTACGAGGCGGTATCGGGGAGCAACGGGACGTTCACGGTGCCTTCGCTGCCGACCGGGAGCTACACGGTGACGGCCGCGGCCAAGGGCTTTAAGAAAGAGACCGTCAGCAACATCAAGATGGACGCGGGTGTGCCGGCGAGCGTGCAGATCCGGCTGGAAGTGGGTTCGCAGACCGAGGTGGTGACGGTGGAAGCATCGGCGGCCGTGCTGCAGACGCAATCCGCCACGGTGAACACGAGCCTGACGGGACGGCAGATTGTGGAGCTGCCGCTGGTCTCGCGCGAGGCGCTGGACCTGGCGCTGACGCTGCCGGGGGTGACGACGCCGGGGCGGCCGCGGACGTCCACGGTCAACGGACTGGCGAAGGGCGCGATCAACATCACGATGGACGGCGTGAACGTGCAGGACAACAACGGCAAGAGCACGGACGGCTTCTACACGTACGTGCGGCCGCGGCTGGACGCGGTGGAAGAGGTCACGGTCTCGACGGGCGCGGCGGGCGCGGACAGCAACGGCGAGGGAGCGATCCAGATCAAGTTCGTGACGCGCGCGGGGAGCAGCGAGTATCACGGCAGCCTGTACGAATACCATCGCAACCCGGCGCTGAACGCGAACTACTGGTTCAACAATCGCGACCTGGCGGCGGACCCGCGGACGGGGAAGGCGCCGAACACGCGCGTGCTGCTGAACCAGTACGGCGGGCGGTTCGGCGGACCGGTGCTGATTCCGAAACTGCTGCACAGCCGCAACCGGGCGTTCTTCTTCGTGAACTACGAGGAGTTCCGGCTGCCGGAGCAATCGCTGCGCACGCGCACGATCTTCAACCCGCTGACGCAGGCGGGAACGTTCCAGTACGGCACGCAGCGGGTGGACCTGCTGGCGCTGGCGGCGGCGAACGGACAGACGAGCACGATCGACCCGACGATTGGGGCGCTGCTGGCGCAGATCGCCGGGACACGAAACCGAAGGGGTCGGTATCGGCGGGGAGCGACCCGAACCTGGACCGCTTCACGTTCATCAACACGGGCGGGCAGGTGCGCAAGTTCGCGACGGCGCGGTTCGACGTGAACCTGAATTCGCGCAACAGCCTGGAAGTTTCGTGGAACTACCAGCACCTGTTCTACACGGGCGAGCAGGTGGACTTCCTGAACAATTCCGACCCGGCATTCCCGGGGTTTCCGAACAAGGGCAGCATTCCTTCGCGGCGTTTTTCGGGCGTGGTGGCGCTGCGCTCCACGATCACCTCGCACGTGGTGAACGAACTGCGCGGCGGGCTGCAGGGCGGCACGATCACCTTCTTCCCGGAGGTGAACGGGGCGCAGTTCGCCAACCAGGCGGGCTTCAACCTGGGCATCAACGCGGCGGGAATCACGAGCGCCACGGTGCAGACCGGACCGAACCGGAGCAACACGCCCACGAAGAACATCACGGACAACCTGAGCGTATCGCGGACGGCGCACAACCTTTCCTTCGGGACGAGCTTCACGCAGGTGAACCGCTGGGCGGTGACGCAGACGCCGGTGCCGGCGGTAACGCTGGGGGTGGATACGACGGACCCGGCGAGCGCGATGTTCACGACCGCTAATTTTCCGGGCGCCAGCAGCACGGACCTGACCAACGCGCGGAACATCTACGGCGTGCTGACGGGCCGGATCACGGCGATCACGGCGAACGCCAACCTGAGCGAGAGCGGCAAGTACGTGTATGCGGGGCCGAGCACGCAGCGGTACCAGCAGCGCGAGATGGGCTATTACGCGAACGATAGCTGGCACGCGCGCAAGAACCTGACGATCAACTACGGCCTGCGCTGGGAAGTGCAGTTCCCGTACGTGGCGCTGAACAACCGGTTCACGATCGCGACGCCGGAGGCGCTTTACGGCGTATCGGGCGCGGGCAACCTGTTTCAGCCGGGGGTGCTGACGGGGCAGCCGACGGTGTACAATCCGCTGCCGCTGAACCAGCATGCGTACCAGACGCAGTGGCGGAACCTGGCGCCGAGCATCGGGCTGGCGTGGAGCCCGGAGGTGGACAACTCGCCCTTGCATTTCCTGCTGGGGCGCGGCGGGAAGAGCGTGCTGCGCGCGGGCTACTCGATTGCGTACGACCGGGAGGGCAATGCGGCATTCAGCGCGCTGGCCAATAATCCCGGGGGCTTCGTGAGCGCCACGCGCAGCCTGACGCTGGGCAACCTGGTGACGGGCACGGGGAGCGACACGCTGCCGCTGCTGCTGCGCCAGACGGGGCGGACGGGAGCGCCGGCATTCCAGGACGCGCCTACGTACCCGATGGCGGGGTCGGTGAGCACGTCTGTGAACGCGATCGATCCGAATTTGAAGATGCCGTATGTGCAGAGCTGGTCGGTGGGATTGCAACGCGAGGTGACGCGCAACACGGTGGTGGAAGTGCGGTATGTGGGCAACCATCTTTCGCGGCAGTGGACGACGGAGAACCTGGACGAAGTCAACGTGGTGGAGAACGGCTTCCTGAACGAATTCCGGCTGGCGCAGACGAATTTGCAGGCGAACCTGGCGGCCGGGCGGGGCGCGACGTTCCGCTACTTCGGGGCGAACACGGGGACCTCGCCGCTGCCGATCATTCTGGCGTACGCGAGCGGCGTGCCGGGGGCGCAGGCGGGCGACGCGAGCAAGTACACTTCCACGCTGTTTTCGAACACGACTTACGTGAACGCGCTGGCGATCAACCAGCCGGCCACGGGAACCTTCATCAGCAACCTGGCGACGGGGAGCGCGGCGCAGCGGGCGAACGCGGCCGCGGCGGGACTGCCGGCGAACCTGTTCGTGGTGAATCCGGGAGTAAGTGCGGCGAACCTGCTGACCAACCTGGGCGGCAGCTCTTACAACGCGGGAACGCTGGACGTGCGGCGGCGGCTGACGAAGGGTCTGCAATTCGACGCGAACTACACGTACTCCAAGGGCATGACCAGCATCTTCACCAGCCTGAGGGCTCCTTTGAGCCGCGGGTTGAGCCCGCTGAACATCACGCACGGGTTCAAGATGAACTGGATTTACGAACTGCCTTTCGGGCACGGCAAACCGCTGCTGGGCAACGCCCACGGGGCGCTGGACCGGATTGTGGGCGGCTGGTCCCTGAACGGGACGGGGCGCGTACAGAGCGGGAGCGCATTCAGCATGGGGAACGTCCGGCTGGTGGGGATGACGCGCAGCGAACTGCAAGCGGCAGTGGGGATGCGGTTCAACGACGGCGCGAAGATCGCGTATTTCCTGCCGCAGGACATTATCGACAACACGATCAAGGCCTTCAACACGAGCGGCACGACGGCCAACGGGTACGGAGCAGCCGGGAGCCCCTTCGGGGCGCTACATTGCTCCGGCGAGCTCCGGGAGCTGCATTGAAGTGTACAGCGGACAGTGCGGCGGCACGAGTTTGATTCTTTACGGGCCGCATCTTACAAGGTTCGATATGAGCATTGTGAAGAAGACGAGGATCAACGAGCGCATTAATGTCGAGCTGCGCGGGGAGTTCCTGAACGCGTTCAATAACATCAACTTCCTGGTGGGTAACCCGAATAACGACACGAATACGGCGACTAACTTCACGAGCGCATCTTTCGGACAGGTTACGCAGGCATACAACGACCAGTCAACCACTTATGACCCGGGGGGAAGATTGATCCAGTTCGTGATGCGGATCAACTTTTGATCCGCGGAACGGGCCGGGGAGAGCCGAGCTAGGACAAGATCGGGCGGCCGGAGAGGTCGAAGCGGACGATAATGGGCCGGCGGGACTGCGGAATGACGGCGAGCTTGGGTTCGATTGGCAGTTCGATCGGTGCCTCGATTGGAGTCTCGATCGGGTCATCGATGGCGACGACTTCCAGGGGGCCGGGCTGGTCGGCCTCGGGCTCCTCCGGCGGGTCCGGAGGAGTCTGGCGGGGAAGTTTGCGCAGGGCGGCGAGGCTGCGAAGGGCGCGGTTGTACATATTCTGGAAGCGGGCTTCGTAGCGTTGGAGGAGGGCGAGGCTGGCCTGGGTTGCGGGATCGCAGAAGACGGCGGCGGTCTGGGCGGCGGGGTCGATGCCCAGGTGCTTGAGGATTCCGGCATCGAGGATGGCGCGTTCCATGGCCATGACGCGGCGCATGCGCCAGTGGGCGGAGGCCATTTCCTCAATGGCGGACATTTCGATATCGTCCACCGGGCTGAAGCGTTCGATGAGGAGATAGAACAACGCCTCGAAGGTCTTCTCGTCTTCATTCTTGAGGACGACGGATTGAGCGAGCAGACCATGACGGGTCGCATTGCGGGCGGAAATAGCTTTTCCCTCCGGAGTTACGGGTCCGCGCGAGCGGGCGCCATTGGCCCTGGCGGCTTGACTGCGTTTTTCAGAGATCATGGAAGTTATCGAAAGTTAGTGCGTTGCAAGAAGGGCGCGCCCGAACGGGAAGCTACCCATGTGCCGAGGGTAACTGACGAAAGTACGGACGAGGGCAGGCGGGGGCGGCAAGCGATTGAAACTACGCGGTAAATAAAGTTGAAGTTTTGGTGACAGCCAAATCGCGAGTTATGCGGCGGAGCTTGTCACGCGAACATTGCGAGAATCGCAAGATTTTTCGTAAGTGATTGCGCCGGCTCGAAAAAATCCTGTTATTCGAGGGGCAATTCCGGCGTTTTTCAGAGTTTAATACCCTGTTTTCTGAATTGGCGAGAGTAGATTGGAGACGTGATGTTTTTGAACAAGGAGATTCCGGGCATGGAGGAGGCGGTAACGGAGGTCCGGCGGGAGCCCGAAGTGGCGGAGTGGGCGCGGAAGATGCTGGGCTTTGCGGCGGATGCCACGCAGGCGCGGGTGATGAGCACGCGGAGCAAGCGGGTGTTGTTGAACTGTACCAGGCAGTGGGGGAAATCGACGGTGACGGCCGCGAAGGCAGTGCACGAAGCGATGGTCCACGCGGGGAGCCTGACGATCGCGGTGAGCCCGACGGCGCGGCAGACGGGAGAGTTTGTGCGCAAGGCGGAGGGGTTTGTGCGGGCGCTGGGGATGCGGGTGAAGGGGGACGGGGACAACGAGATGTCGCTGGCATTTCCGAACGGGTCGCGGATTGTGGGATTGCCGGGGACGGAGGCGACGGTGCGCGGGTTTTCGGCGGTGGCGCTGTTGTTAGTGGACGAAGCGTCGCGGGTGAGCGACGACTTATACCTGGCGATCCGGCCGATGCTGGCGGTGAGCGGCGGGACGTTGTGGCTGATGAGCACGCCATTCGGGAAGCGCGGATTTTTTTACGAGGCGTGGGCGCAGGGAGGTCCGGCGTGGGAGCGGGTGAGCGTGCCGGCGGAGGAGTGCGGGCGGATTCCCGCGCAGTTTCTGGAAGAGGAGCGGAGGACGATGGGCGAGCGGATATTCCGGCAGGAGTACGGCTGCGAGTTTGTGGATGCGACGAGCGGGGTGTTCGACCGCGACTTAGTGGAGGCGGCGTTTACGAGCGACTTCGGGCCGTTGGTGATATGAAGCAGAGTTTTTTTCTGGGACTGGACTTAGGGAAGCGGCACGACTACACGGCGCTGGTGGTGGTGGAGCGGCTGGAGACGGAGGGCGAGCTGGACCGGGTGACCTGGGAGCATCGCAAGATTATCGGGCGGCGGGTGCGGTATGTGAAGCGGATCCCGCTGGGGACGGAGTATGTGGAGATTGTGGCGCGGGTGAAGACGGTGCTGGAATCGCCCGCGCTGCAGGGGACGCGGCACCTGGTGGTGGACGCGACGGGCCTGGGAAATCCGGTGGTGGAACTGCTGCGGCGGGCCGGCCTGGGATGCCGGTTGTGGCCGGTAACGATTACGGGCGGAGATGCCGAGGGATTCTCGGACGGGTTATACCGGGTGCCGAAATCGGACTTAGTGGTGGGGGTGCAATTGCTGCTGGAGCAGCGGCAACTGCAGTTCGCGGAGGGCTTATTGGAGCGGGATGCGCTGGTGAAGGAGATGAGCGATATGCGGGTGAAGATGACGAGCTCGGGAAGGGAGCAGTACGAGGCGGGGAGCAGCGGGCAGCACGACGATATCGTATCGGCGCTGTCGCTGGCGTGCTGGGGGATGGGGAAGGTGTTCGATAGGGGGAGGAGGGGTGAGGGGAGGGGGAAAACGCGATGAAAGGGGCCGCGGGCCCGTACTGGGCCCGCGGAATCGCGTCATCAAACAGAGTTGAGAGCACTCACTAACTGTTTTGTGCCAGATGATACACTGACCGTCAAAATTCGAATAATAAGGCTTCCAAATGCACACTCTCGATCTCAAGACTCTGAAGAAAGCCGTCGCGGGCGAGTACGCCGCGATCCGGCGGATCACCCGGATGGAAGGAGTGGGGAGAAGATATTCCCTCCTACCTATGAAGGTGGGGAATACGCCACCGAGCAGCGCCAAGTTCGCAATGGGGACGGTACCGTGCAGACCGTGGAGACGGTACTGCTGGATTCGGTGCAGTCCCAGGCAAACCGAATGGAGATGGCACTGTACGTGGCCTATGATGGCGGGCGTTTGAAGATGCCGCTACTGGCGGTGAATTTTGCCGGAGATGGAAGCGATCCGATCCTTTCCGAGATCGGGCGGCTCACGGCATTGGAAGCACCTCATCGCATGTGCGACGCGATCTTTCGCGATGCGACATATCAGGGGAAAAAGTTTCGCGAGTTTGGCCCCGGCGAGCGGTTGAATTCCGCGAAGCCAGTAAACGCAACTGCGGTGTTCGAAATGTGCCCCACTGCCTTGATCTTTGGGTTCTGGGATTCGACCGGACCGAGGGGCGGGTTGGGAGCGAAAGTACAACGGGCGCTGGTGTCAGAGATTGTGGGGTACCAGATCACGACGGACAACAAACGCTCGTCGAGCCGCATCGATCCACTGGGGATCGAAAACAACCTCGATATCTTCCGAAGGGTGGGCGGCGGGTGGACGTCGACAGTTCCCAGGCGGAGAAGAACCCCAAAGGCGATCCGGACAAACTGAAACCTTCGGAGATCAACCATGGCAACATCACGCCTTCTTTCAAAAATAAGGACGGCAAACTGAATCACGGCGGTGTGACGCTGGCTTATGCAGAGCAACAGACCGTGCTCTCTCTGGCGGCGCTCCGCCGTCTGCGTTTTCCGGTGAGTGGTGCGGCCAAGCCGGAGATGGACCTGGCGGCGCGGACCGTGCTGGCGGCGCTGGGATTGGCGGCGATCTGTTTTCTTGATGAGGACGGATATGATCTACGGTCACGCTGCCTGTTGGATGGGAAGCCGGGAGTTCTGGCTTTCGTGGGCCGTGGCGAAGTAAAGGAGTTCAGCTTGGACGGCCCAACGGCCAGTGGTTTACTGGCTGAAGCGGCCGGCGAGGCGAAGGGGCTAGGTCTACCCTGGCCGGAAGAATCGTTAGTGCTGCAACCCTCGGCCGATCTCAGCCGACTGGTAGTGGACAGTCGAAAGCGTGCGATGGCTACGAGGTAGGGGAGTAACCGTGCTAGCGCTTCGCGTGACCTATCTGCTGGGGCGGATGTATTCTGCGCGCTACGATGATGGCGACTTGAAGGACGAGCCCGAATGGCCGCCACATCCCTCGCGGCTGTTTTCGGCGTTGACATCGGCGTGGGGAGAGGGCGGTGGGGAGGAGGAATTGCGCGGAGTACTGGAGTGGCTGGAGCAGCAGCCGGCGCCGCGAATTCTGGCTGGACCTCATACGGTGCGCAGGCTCGTGCAAGCCTTCGTTCCGGTTAATGATTCGAAGACCGTGCCGGAGGATCGTCCGCGCAAGGGCCGCGTGTTTCCCTCCGCCTCACTGACCTACCCCGATGTCTACTTCGTCTGGGATAGCGAACCGGAGGGTGAGTTCCGCGAGGGGCTCGACCGCATTCTGCAGCGGACGAGTTCGCTGGGGCATTCGTCGAGCCTGGTGTCGGTGGAACTTGCAGATCCAGGAGAAGCAGGACATTTGAAAGAGTGGCTTCCGCATGCACCGAAGGGGGAACGTATGCGGATTCCGTATCCGGGACGCTTGAAGGAATTGGTTGAATCGCACCGCAACTTCGAGCAGAGCGGCAGCAAAGTTCATCGCCCTTCGGCCGGGAGGTCCACGCTTTACGCCGCGCCGAAGAGGGTAGAGATCGAACCAGTTCGGGGTTTATTCGATCGGATGATCGTGCTGCGGCGCGCCAGCGGGCAACGCGCTTCGCTGGCATCAACGCTCTCCGTAATGGCAGCTTTGAGGGGGGCGATTCTCAAACACTCTCCTCAACCGCCACCCGAGTACATCAGCGGACAATGCCGGGAAGCACCGCGGAAACGCCGGTGCGGAGCGAACTGCCGCATATCGCACTGGTGCCATTGGCTTTCGTGAGTGCGCCGCAGGCAGACGGAGAACTGAAGGGTGCCGCAGTGTTATTGCCGAACACGATGACGCGGGAGGAACGGGAGATCTGCTGGCAGGCGGTAGAGGCAGTGGAGAAGCTCGAAATGCCGTGGGGCTGGTGGACGTCTCTATTACGGATGCCGAGGAACAGGTGCAGGCTTTGCAGCCGCGGACGTGGAGCAAGGCTCACACAGTATGGTCGACTGTTACGCCATTCGTTTTCGACCGCTACCCCAAGGACCCATTTGGACCTGAGGCGGAGCGAACCCTTCGAGAGGCAATGGTCCGTGTGGGCTTGCCGGAGCCTTGCGAAATCGATCTGCATTACAACCCGTGGCATCGCGGTGTACCGAAAGCGTCGGCATTTCCGCCGGCGCCGGCGCGGCCGGGCAAGCCGCAACGATATCACTGCCACGCACGTGTGCGGTTTGACCGGATTGTGGGCGGGCCGCTGATTGCGGGGGCAGGACGGTATTACGGTTATGGCCTGTTCCGGGCGCTGTTCGACGGCGGGGTGACAGCGTGACGTTTGCCGAGTTCTTTCATGCAGTGTGGAATTACGAGCCGTTCCCGTGGCAGGAGGAGTATGCAGCCGAGGCGCTCAAGGGCAATTGGCGTCCGATCGGGATGCCGACGGCGGCCGGCAAGACGGCGCTGATCGACATCGCCGTCTATGCGCTCGCCAAGGGCGCGCCAGGGGCAGCCCGGCGGATTTTCTTTGTGGTAGACCGGCGGGTGATTGTGGACGAGGCAGCAGAGCGGGCGGCATCTCTGGCGGAGCGTTTGTGCGAGGCATCCCCTCACTCGGAGTTGGGCAAGCTGGCGCAGTCCTTGAAAGATTTAGGGGAAGCAGGCCGCTAGAGACGGCAGTCCTTCGCGGCGGAATTCCGCGAGACAACTCCGGCGGATTCGCCATTGCAGCCGGTGGTGATCTGTTCGACGGTGGACCAGGTGGGATCGAGCCTACTGTTCCGTGCGTACGGCACCAGCCCCTATGGGCGGCCCATTCGGGCCGGTCTTGCAGCCAATGACTCGCTAATTATTCTGGACGAAGCGCATACCAGCCGCGTGTTCTCAGAAACACTTGGGGCGATCCGGCGATATCGCGTCTGGGCGGATGAGCCTCTGGCCCTGCCGTTCACGACAGTGGAAATGTCGGCCACTCCGTGCGGAGAAGCGTTTAGGGAGACAACTAGAGATCTTGAAAACGGGGAATTGAAGCGGCGGTGGACCGCCAGCAAGCGCACGACGCTGGTAACGGTAGATTCACACGGCCAGGAAGAGGCGGCTAAGGGCGGCTTCACCGCTTTGGTGGATGGGCTTGCGCGAGAGGCGCGAGAGTTACGAGACAAGCGCGGCGCAAAGGTGATCGGCGTGATCGCCAATCGAGTGCGTTCCGCGCGCCGGGTACACGAGTTGCTGGCGCGCGAGAGCGGGTGCAAGGCAATTCTCTTGACAGGGCGATCGCGGCCATATGACCGGGATCGCATCTGGGAGGAGTGGAAGCCCATGATTGGGCTCGAACGAAGGGAGAACCCGCAAGAAACCGTATTCGTGGTGGCGACCCAGTGTATTGAAGTTGGCGCAAATCTGGACTTTGACGGGTTAGTGACGGAAGTTGCCAGCATCGATGCTTTGGAGCAGCGATTTGGGCGATTGGACCGCGGCGGTAAGCGCGGGCTAACACATGCGGCGATTGTGGCGCAGAAGGATCAGGTTGGTAAGAAATACGAGGATCTGTTGTACGGGCCGGCAATGACGGCTACGTGGTCCTGGCTGAACGCGCATCTCACGAAGGAAATGCGCGAAGAAATCCTGCCGGCCGAAGGCAAGAAAAAGCCGAAGACGCGAAGGGTTAAGGAAGAGTTCGTAGAGATGGGCGTCCTGGTGTTGCGGGAGGCTTTGGCCGCGACCGAGGATCGAACCGCGCTTTCGATGCCCGCACAGGTGGCTCCCATATTGATGCCTGCACATGTCGATCTCGAGCCAGACGTATCCGGAACCGGCAGTGAGTCCGGATGCGTCGGTCTACCTTCATGGGCCAGAGGCGGGCCCACCGGATGTGCAGGTGATATGGCGTGCGGACCTGGGCAAAGATATGCGGATTTGGGCGGACATGGTGGGGATGTGCCCGCCTAGTGCGGCCGAATCGCTGGCCATGCCAATAGCCGCGGTACGCCGCTGGCTGGCGGAGGAGGATGGCGGAGCGAATGTTGCCGATATCGAAGGCGAGGCGAGCGAGCCGGGCAGGCCAAAGGGAAAAATCCGTCCGGTATTGGAATGGCGCGGAATCGAGGAAAGCGCGCCCTTGTTGGAGGCCAACGACATATGGCCGGGTATGACGATCGTAGCGCCGTCCAGGTATGGCGGCTGCGATCAATGGGGCTGGAATCCCACGGCGACCGAGGACGTCAAGGACGTGGGCGACGCGGTTAAGCTGCGCATGGGCCGGCCGATGCTGCGATTGGACGGAAGTCTGGCGACGCAGTGGAACTATGTGGAATTGGCGGAACGGCTACGGAAGGCGGAACGTGAGGAGTTCCGGGGCATTTTGGAGAGAACCGCGGAAGAGGGCCGCGCCCCGTGGATCGCGAACGTGGTCCCCGCATTGGCGGCATCACGGAAAGGTATTGGACATCCGGCGGAAGAGGAGCTGTGGGCGGCGATTGTGGGAAGAGCGGAGTTCGATCAAAAGCGGCATCGGGTCTTCGTACGGACGGGAGGTTGGCCTGGAGGAACATCTGAAGGGATGCGCTGCCACGGCGGAAGCATTCGCGGGCGTTTAACGCCACTGCTCCAGCGGACGGTGAAGCGTGCGGCGATGCTGCACGATATCGGCAAGGCAGATCCACGGTTCCAGGCGTGGCTGCGCGGGGGTAATCCAATTAAGCCGAGGGAACTGATTGCGAAGTCCGGAGGGTCCGGACAGAATTGGGACGCAGTTCAGCGTGCGCGGAAGATGGCTGGTTATCCAGCAGGCGGCCGGCACAAATTGATGTCGGCGGCGTTGCTGGGGTCGCGGGCGGAGGACACGGGCGACGTCGATTTCGAGCTATTGCTGCACCTGGTGGCGAGTCATCACGGACGCTGCCGGCCGTTTGCTCCGGTGGTGGAAGATGCGGAGCCGGTGGAGGTCCGCTACGAGAAATGGGGGGCGAGGAGCGACCACGGGTTAGAACGCGCGGGTTCGGGTGTGAGTCAACGATTTTGGAGGCTCACACGCAGGTACGGCTGGTATGGGCTGGCGTATCTGGAGTGTGTGCTGCGGCTTGCCGATCAACGCCAAAGCGAAGCGGAACAGAAGGACAGAAAGGCTGCGAATGCGTGAAATTGAATTGACAGGCCTGGACGGCAGCAACCTGCTTGGGTATCTGGCGGCGCTTGGAACGCTTCGGATATTGACGCTCGCAGAGCCGGACCGCTGCATCCGAATGAGTTGGGTGGAGCGGGGCTTTTGGACACCTCTGGTGGAAGGGACAAGTGCGGAGACGCCGGACGAGTTTCTCAGTCTGCTCGCAAGTTCGGTATGCGGCGAGGAATCTGCGGATGAAAGCTGGAAAATCGGTAAAGATCTGACGTTAAGCTGCGTCGAGTTTGGGGGGCAAATGCGGGAGGCCTTGGCAAAGGCAACGCATGAGCGGCGGGTGAGCGTTGATTTTCTAGCCGCATTTGGCTGCGACGTTTACGGCGCGGGGCAGAAAAAGGAATTGATGTCAGACACCGGTTTCCGTACCATGAGTGGCGCGGGGCATCAGCACTTCCTGGGCTTCATGCTGGAGCTGGCGGCTGGAACCGGGCTCGAGCATCTGCAGCGGGCGCTGTTTGCGCCGTGGGATTACGCGGATGGCCGGCCCTCCCTGCGCTGGGACGCGGCCGACTTCCGGCCGCATGCGCTTCGCGCCGTGGACCCTTCCGGCGACCCGATCAAGACGATGCGCGGCGCGAACCGATTGGCGATTGAAGCGCTACCGCTGTTTCCGACGGCCCCGAAGGCGCGCAGAATTCGGACCATTGGCTTCCAGGAGGGCGAAATGGGTAGTGAGGTTTGGTGGCCGATCTGGAGCGATGCGCTTGAGTTGGGAACCGTGAAGTCTTTGGTAGCCGCGGGCGACGGGCGGGTTCGACCGGGAGTGGCCCAAGTGTACCGGGCGACGCGATTCACGGAAGGAAAGTACCGGAATTTCAGCCCTTCGAAAGCGACTCTGTAGAAGTGCGAACCTCTTATCTCATCTGCTACGACATTTGCGACGACAAGCGGCTTCGTAAGGTCTTCCAGACGATGCGCGGGTACGGGGACCATTTGCAATATTCCATTTTCGAGTGCCAGCTTACGGCGACCGACCTGGCGCAATGCCGGGCGGCACTGGCAGCGATCATTCACCATGCGGAGGACCAAGTACTGTTCGTGAACCTGGGGCCTGCGGAAGGGCGCGGCGACCGCGTGATTACGGCGCTTGGCAAACCCTATACGGCGATCGACGCGCCGTGCATCATCGTGTGAGTGCCGTATGGGCGCACTGCCGATCCAGATCGAAGCGAAGCGGGAATTCCGGACTATCTGCCGGCGCGAATGGTCAATGAGTACACATATTGTCCGCGGCTTTTCTTCTATGAATGGGTGGAGGGACTCTTTGCGGAGAGCGCCGACACGGTGGAGGGCCGGTCCAGCATAAGCGGGTGGATGCAAGGCGGCTGCGCTGCCGGCGGCCGGCGAGTCTGCCGGAGAACGATCCATTGCGCGATCGTGACAGCTTTCGAGCGAGCGGCTGCAGGTGATCGCGAAGATGGACCTGGTCGAGGCGGAGGGCGGGGTGGGCGACTCCGGTGGATTACAAGCACGGGCGTCCGCGCGAAGGAGCGGAGGGGCTGGAACTGTGGCCGGCGGACCGGGCGCAACTGGGCGTGCAAGGAATCGTGCTGCGGGAGAACGGGTACCGGTGCGAAGAAGGGATTGTCTATTACCGGAAGACGGGTCAGCGGGTGCGGGTGGCATTCGACGAGGCGATGATCGCGGAGACCGAGGCGCTGATCGCGCAGGCCTGGAGCGCGGCTGAATCGGGGATGAATTCCGCCGCCGCTGGTGGATTCGCCGAAGTGTCCGGGGTGTTCGCTGGTTGGGATTTGCCTGCCGGATGAAACGTGGCGCGCGCGGCAGAGGCGGAAGAGGAGGAACCGCAGCAACTGGCATTGTTCGATGCTGCCGCGACGGAAGCCGGTGAAGCGGGAAGTCCGGCCGATGGTGACGCCGCGCAGCGAACTGCGGCCTCTGTATCTGAACACGCAGGGGTTGAGGGTGGGGAAGATCGGGGCGGTACTGCAGGTGAAGGATAAGGACAAGTTGCTGCAGGAGGTGCGCATCGGCGAGATCTGCCAGGTGAGCCTGATGGGGAACGTGCAGATCACGACGCAGGCGGTGCAGGCCCTGTGCGAGGCGGAAGTGCCGATCTGCTATTTCTCGATGGGCGGCTGGTTCTACGGCATCACGATGGGGCTGAATACGAAGAATGTGTTTCTGCGGCGGAACCAGTTCCGGCTGGCGGAGCAGGAGTATTTCGCGCGGGCGATGGCGCGGCAGCTGGTAGCGGGAAAGATTCGCAATCAGAGAACGCTGTTACAGCGGAATCACATGGAGCCGGACCGGAGTCGCGCTGGCGGGTATGAAGGAGATGGCGGAGCGAGCGGAGAGGGCGCGATCGCTGGAAGAGCTGCTGGGGATTGAAGGGAATGCGGCGCGGATGTATTTCGGAGAATTCGCCGGGATGATCAAGCCGGACGAAGAGGGCGGGAGCGGCTTCGCTTACGTTCGAATTCGACGGACGTAACCGGCGTCCGCCCGGACCCGGTGAATGCGATGTTGTCGCTGGGGTATAGCTTGTTGGCGAAGGATTTGACGGTGGCGTGTTACGCAGTGGGATTCGATCCGTACATAGGTTTTTATCATCAGCCGCGTTTTGGCCGTCCGGCACTGGCGTTGGATTTGATGGAGCCGTTTCGCGCCACTGATTGTGGATTCGGCGGTGCTGACGGCGGTCAACACGGGGATGGTGACGGAGCGGGATTTTGTGCGGGCGGGCGGGGCAGTGGCGCTGACGGCGGCGGGCGGAAGGGCGTTTTTCCGGGCGTACGAGATGCGGATGGATACGTTGGTGACGCATCCGCTGTTTGAGTATCGAGTGAGTTATCGGCGGCTACTTGAGATTCAAGTCGCGATTGTTGGCGCGGGTGATGGAGGGGGAGATCGCGGGAGTACCCGGTTTTTACCACGCGGTAGGGAGATGCGAGCGGTGGGTCGGCATGAAAAATGGAGGGAGCGCTCGCAACGGGTAATGGGCTAAGGGGATGGGAGTTAGAGGACCGTCGGTGGACAGGACGGAGTAACGGGCCTAGGATTAAGAGGCGCTCGCGGATTGGAGCGCAGATCATTGAAAACAGAATAGAATAAATGCATGTTGTTTCCGAGACCTCACGGTCTCGGCCTTATTGAAGCGTAGTGCTTTGTCGAGGGGCAGCGTGCGAGACCCGCGTTTCCGAGACCTCACGGTCTCGGCCTTGAAGCGGTCAGGACGCGGTGGGCGATGCCGCGCTCGGCTGTTTCCGAGACCTCACGGTCTCGGCCTTATTGAAGCAGCGATCGCTGCCGACATCTGCGCGGAATCGAACTCGTTTCCGAGACCTCACGGTCTCGGCCTTATTGAAGCATCTGGTAGTAACACGCATCAGTCACGATGGCTTCGTTTCCGAGACCTCACGGTCTCGGCCTTATTGAAGCCCGGATGCGGGCGGGGCCGATGAGCATCAACCATCCGTTTCCGAGACCTCACGGTCTCGGCCTTATTGAAGCTACGACCAGGTCTGCGCCGCGGGGATCGAAGGCCGGGTTTCCGAGACCTCACGGTCTCGGCCTTATTGAAGCCGGATCTCGGCCGCTCGGCGCTGCCGGCGTGGAGTGTTTCCGAGACCTCACGGTCTCGGCCTTATTGAAGCCTTGATTTCGCGATGGCCCGATCCGCATCCGAGCGTTTCCGAGACCTCACGGTCTCGGCCTTATAGAAGCCATCGTTCGAGATACTTCTGGTAAGCCTCGCTCTGTTTCCGAGACCTCACGGTCTCGGCCTTATTGAAGCGGGCAGGATTCGCTGATCGGCAGCTTCGGCGGCCCGGGTTTCCGAGACCTCACGGTCTCGGCCTTATCGAAGCGACCCGGCTCAACCTTCGATCCGCGAGGTAGATGTTTCCGAGACCTCACGGTCTCGGCCTTATTGAAGCATAAGCGGACGATAATCTCGTGCGGATCGACATCGTTTCCGAGACCTCACGGTCTCGGCCTTATTGAAGGCCGAGGAACGGTTAGGCCTGGTCGAAGTCCGCGCCCGTTTCCGAGACCTCACGGTCTCGGCCTTATTGAAGGGACCACCACGCCCTCGATTAACAGCGGCCCCACATGTTTCCGAGACCTCACGGTCTCGGCCTTATTGAAGCCTCTCTTCGTCGGGACCTCGGCGCCGCCTAGAGTGGGTTTCCGAGACCTCACGGTCTCGGCCTTATTGAAGATGTCCACCACGTTTACTGATCGAACCCCACACCAGGTTTCCGAGACCTCACGGTCTCGGCCTTATTGAAGGGGGAGCTGGGACGGCGTCCACGTCAGGGGAGCTACGTTTCCGAGACCTCACGGTCTCGGCCTTATTGAAGGCGAGATCTTCCCTGAGCGGGGAATTGCCCAAGGGGTCCGTTTCCGAGACCTCACGGTCTCGGCCTTATTGAAGCTGATTAGTGCCCCTCCCTCTCGATCTTCATGAGTCCGAGACCTCACGGTCTCGGCCTTATTGAAGGGTCGGCTAGCCATGCCGTAAGCCGAACATCGACCAAGTTTCCGAGACCTCACGGTCTCGGCCTTATTGAAGGCCGACTCGCGTGGCGTGGGCGGTGTCTGCATCAATGTTTCCGAGACCTCACGGTCTCGGCCTTATTGAAGCGACTAATCCGGGTGCCAGATACCGATAGGCCGGTGTTTCCGAGACCTCACGGTCTCGGCCTTATTGAAAATGCTCCGCGTCTAACTCTTCGAGAGGTGCATGGTTTCCGAGACCTCACGGTCTCGGCCTTATCGAAGCGGCCCGTGTCGAGCTTTCCTGGAGCTTGATCGTCGTTTCCGAGACCTCACGGTCTCGGCCTTATTGAAGGCGTAGTACGGCTCAACTCCCGAATTTGCCTGTGGTTTCCCAGACCTCACGGTCTCGGCCTTATTCAAGGGTCGGTGGCCGGCGGGTGCTTCATGCGCACGGTGTTTCCGAGACCTCACGGTCTCGGCCTTATTGAAGGCGACCGGCCGAATCCTCAACCTCACCGCGCCCGCGTTTCCGAGACCCCACGGTCTCGGCCTTATTGAAGTACAACATAGTACCGGGGCATCGATCACTGGTTCGTTTCCGAGACCTCACGGTTTCGGCCTTATCGAAGGTAAGCTGAACAAGATCGATTGTCTCGTGCAGTATAGGTTTTCCGAGAC
This sequence comes from uncultured Solibacteraceae bacterium, assembly GCA_963811575.1. Classification (GTDB taxonomy): domain Bacteria; phylum Acidobacteriota; class Terriglobia; order Bryobacterales; family Bryobacteraceae; genus Solibacter. Next base: position 324,957 of record CAWERY010000003.1, read on the forward strand.
CTCACGGTCTCGGCCTTATCGAAGCGGCATCAACGCCGAAAAGCACCCGGACCCCTTGCGGGTTTCCGAGACCTCACGGTCTCGGCCTTATTGAAGCGCAACTCTTCGCCACGCCGTTGAAGCTCCCGGCGAATGTTTCCGAGACCTCACGGTCTCGGCCTTATTGAAGCACATTAGGCCGATCTGCATGAGAGCGTTCGCGCGGTTTCCGAGACCTCGCCGGTCTCGGCCTTATTGAAGCCGCGTTGCGAATCAGGCTGAAGGTGCGGCGACGGCGTTTCCGAGACCTCACGGTCTCGGCCTTATTGAAGCGCGGTCTAAGTCCCGGTGTCCGGTTTCAGCGGAATACGTTTCCGAGACCTCACGGTCTCGGCCTTATCGAAGCACCGGATAATCCTCCAGACCGTGTGTGCCTTTCGCGTTTCCGAGACCTCACGGTCTCGGCCTTATTGAAGCCAGGTGGGGGCTGCGGAGATCGTGAGCCTGGTCAACGTTTCCGAGACCTCACGGTCTCGGCCTTATTGAAGCTCGAAGCCGTCGTAGACGCGCTCCGTACCGTCCAAGTTTCCGAGACCTCACGGTCTCGGCCTTATTGAAGCTGAGCGGTTTGGGTGGCGAGCGGTTTGGGTGGCGCCGGCCATCAAGGTCACGTTTCCGAGACCTCACGGTCTCGGCCTTATTGAAGCGGCGCCGATAAGATCACGTCTTCCAGCCTGATGGTGATGTTTCCGAGACCTCACGGTCTCGGCCTTATTGAAGCTGTTGAAGGTTCATTGGCTCCTTAAAACGACGGGCGCGTTTCCGAGACCTCACGGTCTCGGCCTTATTGAAGCCCCCGGAAGCCGTGAATAAGTGGCGCGGTGAATGGGTTTCCGAGACCTCACGGTCTCATCACTATTGATTGAAACCTTCGGGTTGCGCTGCAGGCGTCGCTCTGCTCCACCGCCCTCGCCGACCGAAGATTCCGAAACTGCGGGCGCGATCACGCAGCCGGTGTGAAGCGTTTGCGGCCGGCCTGGATTCCAAACAGCGCGAGCGCCAGGACAAGCATCGACCAGGAACCGGGCTCGGGCGATGCGACGATGGTGAAGTCGAGGCCGTACGGTACCGTGCCGACATTTCCTTCCTGAAGCCAGAATGAGTAAGTTCCCGATGATAGAGGAGGCGTGAAGCCCGTTGCGCCGAAATCGGACAGGCCCATTTCAGGCAGGATGTTCGTGCCGACATCTCCAGCGTCATAGTGGATCCAGCCCAAAAGGCCCGTGGCATCCGGCGGAAGAACGGGCACCGTAACCTGAGGGCCGACTTGTACACCGAAAAAGGAGTCGCCACTGGGCCCGATGGATTGTGTTCCCGGAAGGATAGTGATCGCAGACAGCAGCAGGCCGGTGGGCACGGTGAACGTGAAGTAGTCCCGATCGGGCTCCGCGGCGGCACCCGTTGTTCCGAAAATCTGGTTCGACCCGATGGAGACTGTTAGCACCGTGGGAGTCAAGCCGGAGTTCGACAGATCACCCGAAATGCTCTCGTCATAAATCACGCTGGCATGTGCGATGCCTGAGCCGAGTAAGGCCAGGGCAAGCGCGGAAAATCCGCTGGTTAGCTTTATCATGGGTCTCATTCTCTTACACGGTGCGGACGAAGAATACCCCGTGGAACAGCAATTGTTTGGAACGAATCGTAGGAGGGTGCCTTTCCGAACATCACCTACGATGAAGCGCCTCTTGGCACCGCTATCGGACACGAACCGGGTGGCGATACGGAGAAATCTGTGATCCATATCACGCATGGCCGGCCCTTGGCCGATCCGATTGTTGACCGCTCCGCGGATATGCTGTTTGCCGCCGAGATCACGTTCAGTGAGATTTGGACGCCGGCCGTGGAGGAAGGCATTCACCGAAAATCGCCCGGAAGCGTGGCTGGGGAGGCGATCCCATCCTTGCGTGTCTCGCCCGCGCTTTGTCCGGGACGGCAGCTAGCTTGGCACTCGGCCCAAGCCTGCGATAGGATGTACGTTCTCTAAGTAGAGAGTCGGAGATCTACGATGGGTACACCGACAGAAAGGGAAGTCGCCCTCCAAGCCGAGGTCCTCGAACTGCGAGAGCGCCTCGCTAAGATCCAGGAAGGGGGCCAACCGAACGTCAGACTCCTGGGTGAAGGAGAGCTTCCCTCGCTTGCGGACATCTGCGTACCAGCCCAGCGAGTCACGCCAGGCAGACGGGAATCCCTGTCATCGGCGACGTCCCGTGGGGTACGCACTTTTGTCAATTCTATGAAGACAAGCAGGACCTGATCGATATATTGGTTCCCTACTTCAAAGCGGGTCTCGAACATAACGAATTCTGCCTATGGATTCCGTCCGAACCACTTGCCTCGACTGAGGCCAAGACCGCCCTGGCGGCAAAAGTGGAAGGCCTGGAAACGTACATCGCCGACGGGCAACTGGAGATTCTGGATGCGCGCGAGTGGTACACCGGTGGTGGGAAATTCGAAGCCGGCCGGGTGTTTCCGGGTTTGATTGACAGGATTGAAGCGGCCACGCGGCGAGGATTCGCCGGAATGAGGGTGAGCGGAAATACGTCCTGGCTGGAGAAGGCGGACTGGCAGGCCTTCACGGAATATGAAGCCTCCGTTAACGCCGTCATCGGAAGATATCGAGTGCTGGCGCTTTGCACCTACAGCCTTTCGAAATGCGGGGCAATCGAGATCCTAGACGTTGTCAGCAACCACGCGTTTGCACTGATGAAGCGCGCGGGTCAATGGGAGCGGATCGATAGCGCCGAGCGGCGAAAAGTCGGACTCAGCCTGCTTGACAGCGAGGCGCGCTTCCGCGCGCTGATGACCGCCACCTCAGACGTGGTTTACCGCATGAGCGCGGATTGGAAGGAAGGTGTCTGTATGTTTGCGGCCGGGCTTTGTGGCGGACACCGATGAGTCAACCGGCACGTGGCTGCAGAAGTACATCGATCGCGCCGACCAGCAGTTCGTGACCGCGGCGATAGACGAAGCCATCCGGAACAAAAGCATTTTCGAACTCGAGCACCGGGTGCTGCGTGTGGATGGCAGTTTGGGATGGACGTCCTCCCGGGCGATTCCGATCTTCAATGCAGAGGGCGAAATCATCGAATGGCTGGGCACCGCCAGCGACATCACCGACCGCAAGCGCGCTGAGGAGGCGCTGCGGCGAAGCGAAGCGCGGTGGACGGCGGCGATTGAAAACCTCGAAGCGGGCGTAGTTATCGCGACGGAGACCGAGCAGGTGATCTACCGGAATCCGGCCGCACTGGCCATGCACGGTTTCACTGGCGACCTGCGAGGGTTAGGCCGCCTAGAAGACATGGCGAAGATTTTCCAGTTGTGGACGCCGGATGGGCGGATCTTGACGACGGAGGAGTGGCCGCTGCGCCGGATCCAACGAGGCGAGACTTTGAATCGCGTTGAGCTGCGGCTGCGGCGGCTCGACCAAGGGTGGGAGAAGATCATTTCCTATTCGGGCTCCGTGGTGGAGAGCGCCATCGGTGAGCGCCTGATGTTTGTTTCGACGCAGGATCTTACCGACCAGCGCAAGGCGGAGCACGCGTTGCGCGATAGCGAGGAGAGATTGCGGCTACTGGGCGATCACTTGCCCGACAGTGCCGTATACCAGTTCATCGACGAGCCCGGCGTCCCCTTACGCTACACGTATTTCAGCGCTGGAATCGAACGTCTGACCGGAGTCACGGCCGAAAGCGTGTTGCGTGACAAAAGCACGCTCCACAATCAGGTCTTGCCGGAGCATAGGATGCGTTTCGTCGAGGCGAAATTCCGCAGCAAGCGCGATCTCTCCGACTTCGATGTTGAAGTCCAGATGCGGCGGGCGGATGGGGAGATTCGCTGGATCCACTTCCACTCCCGCGCGCGGCGGCTCGCGGACGGGGGAACCGTCTGGGACGGTGTTCTGACGGATGTGACTGCGCGCAAGCAGGCGGAAGACGTACTGAAGAAACAAGCGGATCTGCTCAGGCTCTCTTACGACGCCATGATTGTTTGGAAGCTGGAGGGAGCGATCGAGAGCTGGAACGTCGGGGCGGAGCGCCTGTACGGGTATTCCGAAGCCGAAGCGGTGGGAAAACCGACGGACACGCTACTCGCGCCCCAATTTCCAAAGCCCTGGGGGGAGATTCTCGGGGAGATGCGAATCACTGGCTCGTGGGAAGGCGAACTGCGGCAGCGGACTCGGGACAGACGCGAGGTCGTAGTTTCCACCCGCCTTCAACTGATCAAAGGGTCGGACGGGATCGACCGCGTGTTGGAGGTGAACCGGGACATCACGGAGGCCCGGAAGACTCAGTTCGAAGCCTTCGCACGCCAGAAGCTGGAGGGATTGGGAACGCTGGCCAGCGGAATCGCACATGATTTCAATAATCTGCTTGGTGCGGTGCTTGCTATTGCCGAATTAGCGGCCGCGCGGAGTGTCGCCGGGGATGATCCACGCGAGGAGTTCGAAGCCATCGGTAAGATTGCGATCCGCGGTTCGGACATCGTTCGTCAGCTCATGATCTACGCCGGGGAGGAGAGCGACGTTATCGAACTCATCGACATCTCGCGGACCGTAGAGGAGATGTGCGGCTTACTCCATTCGTCGATCTCGAAACGCGTCAGATTGGTGACTGATTTAGGCAAGCACCTGCCGGCTGTTCCGGCTCGCCCTGCACAACTTCATCAAGTTTTGATGAACCTGGTGGTGAATGCGTCCGACGCTATGGAGGCCGGCGGGGAGATTCGTGTTACGACGCGTCACGTGAGACTGGGCCCGAATCGCGCCGACACGACTGCGGACGATTTGGCCGAGGGCGATTACGTTCAACTGGAAGTTTCGGATACCGGCGTCGGCATGCCACATGACATCCAAGCCAGGGTCTTCGATCCTTTTTTCAGTACCAAGTCGGCCGGCCGCGGTCTCGGGCTTGCGGTGATCCACGGGATTGTCCGGAATCTTCGCGGGGTAATTCGCGTTGAAAGCGGCGTCGGCAAGGGTACCACTTTCAGAGTTCTGCTGCCTACGGAGGCAACGGCGGCTGTCGCTAGCATGTGAGTTGTCCGGTGGTATTAGCAAGTGAATTGTCCGGTTCGGAAAAGCGGTGATCCTGAAGGGTGACTAGGCCCGAACAGGTAAGCGCCGCGGAAATGGAGCGGATGATGAAACTGCAAGACGTGATTCTGAAGGCGATAGCGAAGCGCATCACATGGATGGTGGCAGCGGAAATCGCGGGAGTATCGGACCGGACGATGCGGCGGATCAAGCAGCGGTATGAGGAGTTCGGCTATGACGGACTGTTCGACCAGAGACGGGGGAAGCGGAGTATCCATCGGATCCCGCTAGAGAAGGCGGAGCGGATATTGTCGCTGTATCAGGAGAAGTACTTCGACTTCAGCGTGCTGCATTTTCACGAGAAGCTGCGGAAAGAGCACGGGTTCTCGGTGAGCTATAGCTGGGTGAAGCAGGCGCTGCAGGGAGCGGGGTTGGTGAAGAAACGGAGCCGGCGTGGGACACACCGGCGGCGGAGACCACGAAGACCGCTGCCAGGGATGTTGCTGCACATTGATGGGAGCAAGCATCGGTGGTTGCAGGATGGGCGGTATTACGACCTGATCGTGATTCTGGACGACGCGACCAGCGAGATCTACTACGCGCAATTGGTGGAAGAGGAATCGACGGTGACGGTGATGGCGGGTCTACGGGAGGTGGTGGAGAAGCAAGGGGTGTTCTGCGCGCTGTACAGCGACCGGGGGAGCCACTTTTTCTACACGCCGACAGCGGGCGGGAAGGTGGACAAGAGCCGGCCGACGCAAGTGGGGAGAGCGATGCAGGAACTGGGGATTCAGACGATTGCAGCGTACTCGCCGGAGGCGCGGGGGCGGTGGGAGCGGAACTTCGGGACGTGGCAAAACCGGTTGCCGCAGGAGTTGCGAGTGGCGGGGATCGAGACGCTGGAGGAGGCAAATCGGTTCTTGGGAGAGCGGTACATCGCGGAGTTCAACGAGAAGTTTTCGGTGGCGGCGGAAGGAGAGGGGACGGCATTTCGGCGGTGTAGCCGAAAGGATCTGGCGTTGGTTCTTTCGGTGCAGACGGAGCGAGTGGTGGACAAGGACAATACGGTGGCGATCGGGCACCAATGGTGGCAGATCGAAAAGGGCCGGTGGACGGCGGCTCGCGGGTGTGCGATCGCGAGTTAGCGAAGGCGGCGAGCGGTTCGTGATGTCTGGTCTAGTTTCCGGATGGTTCCACCCCCGTGAGTTGAAGGCAGGGCAAGGTAAACCTTACCCTCCGAGGGGCGGGGGCTTACTGGCAGGTATCGATGTCCACGGTCTGCGTTCCGCTCCAGGAGCCGGTGAAGTTTGAACCTCCGCCGCCGCGGGCGCCACCGGTCACAAACTGCCCGAAGGCTTCCGGCGTTCCGGCGTGGTCGCCGCCTCCCGCCATGCAGGAGTTCCCGTGGGCCGGGAGAATGTGCAGGGCGTTGTAGTCCGTGCTGAAGTTGGTATAGACGGCCGCGCCCCATTTCCAATCCACCGACACGCCGAGATTGTCGGAGCCGAGGGTGCCTTGCCAGATCACCGAACCTTTGACCTTGCCGCCGACGCCGGCAAAGGTGTCGGGTACGGCGAAGGCCCTGCCCGACAGGAAGATTTCATCGCTCCCCGTAACGGGCACCGTGGTATACGAAGGTGTTGGCTATGGGGTCGTAAGAACTCGTCACGCAGACTGCGGCCGGATCGAAAGTGACCTGCGCATTGGGGACGATCAGGCTATACGCCTTATCCGCGACAAACTGAATGGTGGAGTTCCGGAAGTAGACCTTGGCACCGGTGGCTGGTATTCCAGTCGCCTTGAAATTGGCGTTGAACCAAATGAAGCTGCCCCCATTGATCGGGGTGCCGTTGAAATTCGAGGTATTCCCGGTTTGGGCCATGCATCTTGGCCCCAAAGAAGAATTGGGGCGGGCTGGACCCGTCGCACACAGACCGACCAAAACGGCTATGATCCCGCGATTCGCTTTCCACATAGTTTCCCTCCGAGAGTCACGAATGAATCGAGGGTCTCAGAATAAGGCCGATGCGGAGAAGGCTACAATACCGACTTTCGTTATTGCTTCTTATTCACGTAGTCGATGTAGCATTTGCTGTTGGCGTCGAGTTCGCGCTGGATCAGGTAGTTCCGCGTGTGTGTCGAGATTCCGTTCAGCGTCACATTGTAGTAGGCGCCACTCGGCAACCTGGTCTGGCTGGAGCCGAAGGTCCAGGCACACATGTCCGCATCTTCAGAGCCCTTGGCGTTGAACCAGGCGTTCAGTTGAGGATCGGTGTTGGTCTCTTCCATTTCGTGAGCGATCACGGAGATCATTCCATCGACGCCGGCGTTGCCGTTGGGTCCCGTAGTTTGTGCGGCGCAGGAGCTCAGGCAGCGATTGGCGTTGCCCACGAAGGCGTACTTGATCGCCTTTGCGCCAACCGTGCCGTACGTGTGCCAGCCGCAGTATTGGGTGCAGAAACCGCTCGACGCGTTCACGTCAGAGGAGGTGAGAACGAAATAGATGCCATTGGCATCGCCGCCGGTACCGCCGAGTCCCTTGGCGATGGCAGCCGAGACGATGCTCGCAATCTGGCTATCGGAGAGGTTGCTCCCCAGGGAATAGGAATCGTTCGTCTCCTGGGAGCCATTGGCACCGTTCCCGAGCCCGGCAACGTTCAACAAACCGGAGACGCTGGAATAGGACGCGTTCGTCACATAATAATTCGACCCGCTGAGGCCGGATACGGCGTCGCGCACGATCTGCTGGCCTGACGGAGTGTCGCTGCCATTGGTTTGATTCCAGTTCCCGTACCAGATCAGATAGGGGGTCGGCGTATTCATCACCGGTCCGCCGTGATACTGAATTCCAGGCTTTATCGCGCTGGTGGAGCCCGCGGTGGGGGCTCCGGCGCCGTGGGGATTCGTGCGGTGGGGAATGATCTCCGGAGCCCCTTTCCCTTCGCCAGGTCCTTGAGCGAACATCAATCCCGAAGCTGCTACAAATAAAATCCAGACGCGTTTCATGGTATTCCCCCTCCGGTTTACGCTGCTGCAAATGGCTCCTGCGCGGTGCAGGCAGATTGCAAAACAGAGGAAATACTATCACTTCCGTAGCAGGGCCCGCCAGTGTTTCGTTCAGATAATTAGAAATTAGGGTACTAGTGTCGAGCTGTCCAAGGCCTTGCTGCCGATGCAGCAGATCCAGCCTTTGCGGGGGTCTGTAATGAGTTGAAGGTCTGAGTAACCGGCATCCGTGAGCAGATCGCGATGCTCTTCGACGGTGAGGAGCGCCATGCCGGTTTTTTCGGAGTATTTCTCCGCGGCCTTGGAAGCGAAGGATGCTGCCCCCTTGTAGACCTCGGCGATGAGGATCAGGCGGCCGCCGGGCTTGAGGACTCTCCAGACTTCGCGGAGATCGGTGGGCAAGGCGGGCCACCAGAAGTGCGTTTCGACGGCCGTGACGACATCGAAGGCGCCGTCTGGAAATGGCAAGCGGGAGACGGACGCTTCGCGAACTTCCACGCGCGCGGCATCGACCCATTGCCTGTTCGTGCGGATGGCCATCGCGACGCTCTCCGGCGAATGATCGATGCCATAGACCTTGCCTTGAGCGGCGATGGCGGCCAGCTTGCCGATGGTTCTGCCTCCGCCGCAGCCTACATCGAGGATGATGTCCTGGTTCCCTATCGAAGTCTGCGATAGGCCCCAATCGGTAACCTTGGAGTGGCGCGAATTCATGTTGCGCAGAATCCAGCGTCCCAGCCATCCGGTAGGATTCTGGCATTGATTTACGCGTGCTGTTTCCGCCGGCCATACGTTTACCCAGTCAGTTCGGGGCGTTGGCTCAAGGCGCGGGGGGAAACTGCTGCTGCATCCACGACTGCAGGCGTGCCTCGTCGCGCGGGGCGGCGGCGGCGCCCGGCTCTCCGTACAAATAGACAGTGATTCCCGCCATGACCTGCGGCCCCATGGGGCAGGTGTTGAGGATCGCGAAGCCCGGGGCGGGCGCCTCCAGGCGGACCAGCTTGAAGGCGTGAGCGCCGTCTTTCGCCATTTCGACGGCGCCCTGCAACGGCGCGCTGCTCAGAGATTTCCAGACGGGCTCTTCGGGGCCGGGCACGACGCTCATTACGTTGAAGTACGAGCAGGGTTGTCCGCGGAATCGAGTGAGGTAGAGCGACAGAATGCGGAAGAACGGCGGCCAGCCGGATTCGAGGCTCTCGAGCTGGTTATCCCAATCGTCGGTACTGGCGAAGAGACTGTGGACGACGCGGACGACGCACTTTCCGCCGGCGCGCGCCTCGACGATCCATTCCGTGGCCACGGGCGGAGCGTCGGGGCCCATATCGGAACTCTCGGCCGCGTAGCGGTGCGGGGGATCCCACGCGGTGATTTTGGCTACGGAGTCCATGCCGGGTCCGAAGTGGGAGGTGGTGGTTCCCGCGGTTTCGTCTACTTCGGTAGGGACGAACCACGACGAGACTCCGGGGCCGGTGGCGATGGCTTGCCAGACTTCTTCGGGAGTGCCGGTCACTTCGGCTTCGACGGCGATCGACCTTCGTCCCGACGGTTCTTTTTTGACGCTCATAATTGCTCCTTCGTTTTCTGAAACTGTGTCCCGTAACGCTATGTCTTCGCGGGCAGCGGATGCGCCACGACCACCAGGCGATGGGCGCGGCCGCCGGGCGCGGATTCCTCGTGATAGCGCGCCGCCAAGCCGGCCACGGCGGCCGCCAGGTCGCGGCTAAAGGCGGCGCGATCGGCGGCGGACCGGAAGCGGATCACGGTATCGACGGAGAGGGTCGGCAGGCGCTTGTCGAGCTCCGCGGACTTGCCGAGGAGCGCCTTCACCTCGCGTACGATTCGGGCGGCCAGGGCGATCAGATAGCTGGCGGAGAGGCGGTCCGTGGCACGGCCGGGGTCGGCGGCGACGGCGCCCATGGCGGCGGGGGAGACGATGTAGGACGACGCGGTGGCGACCATTCTTCGCTCGGTCAGGCCACCCCACGCGCGCTCTTCGGCGACGCGAACGAGGTGATGTTCTTCGAGGGTGCGCAGGTGATAGTTGATCTTCTGGCGGGCGATGCCCAAGCGCCCGGCGAGGGTCGCGGCGGAAGCGGGTTCGCTCAGCTCCGAGAGGAGGCGGGACCTGACGGGATCGAGCGCCACTACGGCGGCGGCCGGATCATCGATGACTTCCACGGCAAGCATTCTGGATTATTAAAGCATTGACAAATTTATTTGTCAATGGGTTTGTGTTTGGCAGGTTTCCAGCCTTCGAAGTCCTGGACGGTGGCGCAGTTGGGGCCTCCATCGCGGCCGGTGCCGGGGACGCGGGCTTCGAGGATGCCGCCGGCGGCGATGAATTTCGCGGGGATTCCGTCGAGGGGGATTTTGAGGCGGCGGCCCCAGGAGGAGGCGGACTGGCCGGCATAGGTCCCGATATCGATGTAGACGAAGCGTTTTCCGCGTGGGCCCTGGACGAACGGGCCGCCCAAGGCCGCCATGCTATCGAAGACGCCCTCCTTTATGGATGGCTGGAATTCGAAGACCAGGTCTGCTTCCTTGGAGCGTTGGATCTGGATGGTCTGGTAGAGACTGCCGCTGCCTTTCTGGAGACCGAAATCAACGCCCGGGGGCGGCTGTTCGAGGATGATGCGAAGCGTGAGTTCACCGGCCATATTGTGAAGTTTACGCCGAAGCGGGGCGGGCGGCATATGGTGCATGATGGACGGAGTGGCCGCCATACAGACTGATTCGCCGACGCCGGATTTGCTGACGATCGTGGCGATTGCGCTGGCGGCCTATGCCGCATCGAACTTTGTGCACGAGGCGGTGGGACATGGCGGGGCGTGCCTGGTTCTCCACGGAAAGGCTCTTGTGCTTTCGTCGGTGCATTTCGAATGCGGGGAAGAGGGGATGAGCAAGCTCGCGCTGCGCGGCGTTGCGGCGGGGGGCACGATGGTAAACTTCGCCGCCGGCGCAGCGGCACTGGCCGGCTTTCAGAAGACCGACGCTCTGAGGCGGCCGCATGCTGCTTACTTTCTGTGGCTCTTCGCCACGTTGAACCTTTTGAGCGGAGCGGGCTACTTTCTCTTCTCCGGCATCGGGGGGATTGGCGACTGGGCCGACGTGGCGGGCGGGGTGATGCCGGCCGTGGTTTGGCGTCCGGCAATGAGTGTGATCGGAGGAGCGCTCTATTTCCTTCTGGCTCGCCAAGCAGCGCAGTGGCTGCGTTCGCTGGCGGGTGGCGGCGCACTCTCGATGAAGAGAGGCAAAGTGTTGACGGTTCCGGCCTATCTCGCAGGCGGGCTGCTCTACTGCGTGGCGGGACTGTTCAATCCGGTTGGGCCCATCCTGATCGCCATTTCGGCGGCGGCATCTTCTTTCGGAGGCGGCTCCGGGCTGGTTTGGATGACTCAGTTTCTGCGTGGGGACAAGCACGCGGAATTAGCGGCAGCGGTATTGGGGCGAAGCTATGGATGGATCGCCGCTGGGTGCCTTGCCGCGGTGCTGTTTGTGGCAATACTGGGGCCGGGCATCCGTTTTTGACCTCGCTCTATTTACGAATCGCGAACAGGAGGCCGAAGCTGATGCCGATGGATCGCTCATGGCCTTTCCCAAAGTTGTATTCATAAGCCGGTTCGAGGTACCAGCCGAATTTGTGTTTCCACGAGCGGGGCCAAAACATGAAGTCCAGGACGGCTTCCCCGGCGATTGAGTTTGTGGTGACGCCGGACTCCCTGGCGTGAATCCATTCGGGGCCGGCGCCGGCCATGAACTCGACGGTGCGGGAGAGGGTCCAGGGCTTCTTGAATAAGAGGTCTGTGGCCCATTCGGTGGTGTGGCGGCCGAAGCTGGGGGTCACGCCCGCCTCCAGTTCCAGCCAGTTCTCAATCGGGGTGACCTCAACGGCGACGGTGGGGCCAAGGCTGGACGCGCGGTCTTTGAGATTGCGGCTGGGAGCTGCGCCGAGCTCGATCACGGCCAGCTCCTTCGGGTCCTTAGTCTCCTGGGCGGCGGCGTATCCGGCGTAGAGACACAGCGATACCGCACAGACGAAATTTCTCGCGCGCATGGTGAGATTTCAATTTAGTGGATCGAGGGCTTCGCGGCAACCGCGGAGCAGCGCCTGCGCGAAGTACGTCACGCCGGTAAAGGCAGAGCCGGCGAGGAGCACCGCCCTGGAATACTGCGGCAGAAGCAGGAGGAGGAGCACGATCCCGAGTGCGCAGCCTGCAAGGTGGGCGATATCCGGCAGAGACTCGGACCAATCCGGAACCTGGCGAAGGGGCAGTCTTTCTTGAAGCGAGCTTCGGAAGGCAGGGCTCAGAGAGACGTCAGGCACGGCGGCGGTGAGGCGCGCGTCGAGGGATCTTTGAATCGCGGCGAAGCGGCGGCACTGCTCACAACCGGCGAGGTGATCTTCGAGCGGGAGAGTACCGGCGGGGGCCGGTTCGATCAAGGAGTCCAGGAAGGCCTGTCGAAACTGTTCGCAGTTCATGATGTTTCCTTTAGTATTTCGCCGAGCGCGAGGCGGGCGCGGTGGAGGTGGCTCTTCACGGTCCCTTCGGGTATGCCTAACATGCGCGCCACCTCGTCCACGCGTTTTTCCTGAAGGTAGAAGAGAGTAATCACGGTCCTCTGGATTTCGGGCAAGCGACTGATACATTGTGCGAGCTCCAGATCCTGGATCACGGCGGGCGGGGGAGCGGGCGGTTCGCTGCATTGATCGAGTGCGAGCGTCTTGCGGTAGGACTCGGCGCGCAGGGTGGAGAGGCAGGTATTGCGGGCGATGGTGTAGAGCCAGGTGCCGGGCGAGGCGCGGCGATCATAAGCGGGCAGGGCCTGCCAGAGTTTCAAGAAGATTTCCTGCGTGACTTCTTCGGCGCGAGCCGGGTCTTTCATGAACATGAGCGCCATACGGAACACCTTGGTTTCGTAGCGGTTCAACAACTGCTCCAAGGCATCCGAGTAGCGGCGTTTTTGAAGCAGATGTTGAACGTCTTCATCCATTACGCGTTATTGGTACTCGCGAGCGATGGGCCGGGTTGCAAGGGGGGCGCGAAAGATTTTTTCTGCGGCGCATTTCCTGGGCGGCGCAACCCCCGTGCGGCGTCATGAGTATAAAACGGCGGGAGGACGAAATGGGAATCACACCGGATATGGAACTTGCGGCGGTGGCGATCGCGCTGATTGGCTATGCGGGGTATCGCGAATGGCTGCGCCACGAGAGGCGAACGCTGGTGCATCGGGAGCGGCTGGCGGCGATTGAAAAGGGCATTGCGCTGCCGCCGCTCGAAGTGGAGCAGCGGCGCAGTTCGTGGAACGTGCAGCGGGCGCTGCTGTTGGCGGGGCTGATCTGGCTGTCGGTGGGAGTGTGTGTGTTTGTGACGCTCTCGGTAATCCTGGCGTCCCCGCAGAACGCCAAGATGGAGGTTCCGCAGGGTGTTCAATGGATCGGCCTGGGGGTGGCGGCGATTGGGGTATCGCATCTTGTGGTGTACCTGGCGGGAAAGCAGAAGGAGGAGTGAAGAAGTGATGCGGCCGGGCGTCTCGCTATACTGCAAGAATTATTATGCCTTTGGCCAAGCGCCTCAACGAAATACGCCGCGGGTTTCAGCGGGCGTTCTGGATCGCCAACACGCTCGAACTGTTCGAACGCTTTGCGTTTTACGGCTCGAAGGCGGTGCTGGCGGTCTATCTTGCGGAGAAGGTGGGACTGGGGCCGCAGGCGGCCGGATCGCTGGTGGGAGCGTTTTCGGGAGTGCTTTATTTCCTGCCGGTGCTGGCGGGAACGCTGGTGGACCGGTACGGGTTCCGGCGAACGCTGGCGGCGTGTTTCGGCATCTTCACGGTGGGATATTTCCTGATCGGGATGGCGGGACTCGAGTTCGGACAGGGGATTGTGCAGAGCATTGGGCGAACGCCGTACATGATCTCGGTGCTGCTGCTGACGGCGGTGGGGGGCTCGTTGATCAAGCCGTGCATTGTGGGGACGGTGGCCAACACGTCAACGGATGCGACGCGCTCGCTGGGGTACTCCATCTATTACACGCTGGTGAACGTGGGGGGAGCGCTGGGGCCGGTGCTGGCGCTGCAGGTGCGGCAGAATCTGGGAATCGAATACGTGCTGATTATGTCGTCGGCGACTTCGTTCGCGCTGTTGCTGGGGACGCTGTTCTTTTTTCCGGAGCCGCCTTCGCGGGAAGACCGGGGGCCGGCGCGCACCATGGGGCAGGTGCTGCGGGACATGCTGGTGGTGTTTGCGAATGCGCGGTTCATGCTGTTTCTGCTGATCTCCTCGGGATTTTACATTTTGTTCTGGCAGATCTTTTACTCGTTTCCGTTTTACGTGAAGGAGACGCTGCATTACGAGCGGTTCGAGCTGCTGGAGACGGTGGACGCGTGGACGATCATCCTGCTGACGGTGCCGGCGACGGCGATGGTGAAGGGCTGGAAGCCGATTCGCGCGATCACGCTGGGATTTTTCATTGCGAGCGTGGCGTGGCTGATGATCCCGCTGGCGCCGACGATTCCGGTTTGCATTGCGGCGATGGCTCTGTTCGCGGCGGGGGAAGCTACGTTCGCTCCGCGATTTTACGAGTACGTGGCGAGCCTGGCGCCGGCGGAGCAGGTGGGCACCTTCATGGGGTTTGCGTTTTTGCCGGTATCGATCGGTTCGTTTGTGGCGGGGCCGCTGGCGGGGTGGCTGGTGACGAACTATGTGCGGGGCGGGCAACCGAACACGATGTGGTACGTGCTCTCCGGAATCGGCCTGGCGTCCACGGTCGCGATGGTGGCTTACGATGCGCTGGTGACGCCGGCGCGGCGGTGATTAGTCGCAACGCAGCGCGGTCATGGGGTCCACTTTCGAGGCATGCCAGGCGGGGATGGCGCAGGCGAGAGCGGATACGGCGGCCATGAGGAAGGCTCCGGCGAGGAGGATGAGGGGGTCGCGGGAGTTGCCGGCGGCCCACTGCGTGAGCACGGCATTGAGGGCGAGGGTGAGCGCGAGGCCGGCGGCGATGCCGATGGCGACACTGGCGAGGGTCCCGGTAAACACGATGCGGAGGACGTGGGCGGGCTGCGCGCCGAGGGCCATGCGGATTCCGAATTCGTTGATGCGCTGCGCGACGGTGTAGGAGACGACGCTATACAGGCCGACGGCCGCGAGGGCGAGGGCGAGGGAGCCGAAGACGCCGAAGATCCAGGCGGCGAGGCGCTCCTGCTGCCATTCATCGCCGTTGGCGACCCAGGAATCGAGGTCCTCGGTGGTGCTGTAGGTTTGCTGCTCGGGATCGACGGCGATGAGCTGGAGGCGGACGGCGTGGAGGAGGGTGAGGGGCGGCGGCGCGGACTTCACGAGGATTTGGGTTCCGCCCCCCATGCTGAGGGTGTAGGGGAGGAAGACGGCCGGCTGGATGGGCTTGGCGAGGCCGTCATTGCGGGCGTCGCCCACGATACCGACGATTTGCAGCCAGGACTCGGCGAGTTTGGGGATGGAGAGAATTGCGGGCGGGCGGTCGCCGAACTCGGGGATCTTGAGCGAATGGCCGACGGCATCGCCATTGGGAAAATAGCGGCGGGCGAGGGTTTGGTTGATGACGGCGAGGCGGGCGCCGCTGCGAGTTTCGCTATCGTTCCAGATGCGGCCTTCGAGGAGCGGAATGCGCAGCAGGGGAAAGTAGGCGGGGCTAACCAGATTGATGGAGCCGGTCTGCTGTTCCGCGGCGGACTTGCCGAGAATCTCAAAGCGCGTGCTCCAACCATTGCGCGGGGGCGTGGCGTTGGTGGAGATGGCGGTCATGATGACGCCGGGGGTCTCGGCGACTTTGGCGCGGAGCTGGTCGAAATAGACGGCGCGCGCGGCCCAGGTGGTGTAGGAGCTGTCGCGCAGGGGAATGCCGACGGAGATGGCGTGGCTGGGATCGTAACCGAGAGGCGTGTGCATGATGCGCAGGAAGCCCTGGGCGGCGGAACCGGCTCCGGCGAGGAGGACGAGGGTCAGGGAAATTTGCAGGGCGATGAGCGCGTTGTGGGCGCGGCGGGCGCGTACGCTGCCGGCCACGCGGCGCGTATTCGACACCATGATCTGGCCGACCTGTGTACGCGATAACTGGAGCGCCGGCCACAGGCCAAACAGGAGCGCGGTGGCGAGGGCTACGAGGCCGCTGAAGACGAGGACCGGGAAATTTATGCGGATCACGACTTCCGGCGCGAAGGCATAGCGCGGCAGCACGGCCTTGATTCCGGCGAGGATTCCGTAGGACGCCAGTACGCCGAGGACGACGCCGAGCGCGGCGAGGAGCAGGGATTCGGTGAGCAACTGGCGCACGATGCGGCGGGAGTTCGCGCCGACGGCGGCGCGCACGGCGAATTCGTGCTGGCGGGCCGAGCCCTGGGCGAGCAACAGGATGGAGACATTGCCGCAGCCGATGGCGAGCAGGAGAGCGACGGCGCCGAAGAGCAGGTAGAGGGTGCCGCTGATGCTTCTGGCGACCCACTCATTGAGCCCTTCGACCTGCACCTTGAAATGCTCGGGGAAGTGTTTGGGCAGGTCGTGGGCGAACTGGTTGAGCAGGGGCTGGAGGGCGGCGTTGGCGGCCTGAAGGGTCACACCGGGGCGAAGGCGGAAATCGACCATACAGAAGTGGGCGGGGTCCTGGTCCATTTTGAGGGGCAGATAGACATCGGCGTTGTACCACTTAAAGCGCGGGGCGGCGACGCCGATGATGGTGTAGGACTGGTGGTTCAGCTGGAGGGGCTTGCCGACGATGAGGGGGTCGGCGGCGAGATGTTCGCGCCAGAAGGTGTAGGAGACGAGGGCGACGGGGAGGGGGTCGCGGCCATCGACGGCATCGGAGGGAAGCGAGTCCGCGGCCGAGGAGGGGGGCACGCCGAGATCGTCGAAACCATTCGAGATGAGGCCGATGACGTTGACGTTCTCGGGGAGGTCGCGGCCGGTGAGGGTCATGGCGTGGTAGTCCATCGCGAGCATGCTTTCGATGAGGCGGAGCTGGCGGACCTGTCGGATTTGCGGGGGGTTCAGATTGACGGTATCGACGGACCCGGCTTTGGAGGTGATGGACATGCGGACGATGCGACTCGGCGTCGCGGAAGGGGTAGGGGTCCAGAAGGGCGGCGTAGATGACGCTGAACATGGCGGTGGTGGCGCCGATGCCGAGGGCGAGGGAGATGACGGCGGTGAGGGTAAAGCCGGGATTTTTGAGAAGTTGGCGGAGGGAGTAGCGGAGGTCCTGTAACAGGATTTGCATAGCGTGGCGGCCGCTTTCGGGGCGCGGATGGACTCCATCATGCCATGCGAAAGGGCGGCGCGCATTTTCCTCTTGCTTACCGAGGGGAGCAGTGATATTCTCGCTCGGTAACCGAGAGGAGACGCATGAGCAGACCATCGGACCTGGTACAGGGGACACTGGACCTTTTACTTTTGAAGATTCTGGCGTTGGAGCCGCTGAACGGGTGGGCGGTGAGTCTGCGGCTGCGGCAGATTTCCGGGGATGTGCTGCAGGTGAGCGACGGATCGCTTTACCCGGCGCTGCACAAGCTGGAACAGGAAGGGTGGATCAGCGCGGAGTGGAAGGCGAGCGAGAACAACCGGCGCGCGAAGTTCTACTCGCTGACGCGGCTGGGGCGCAAGCAGCTGCAAAAAGAGACGGCGAACTGGACGCGGCTTTCCGATGCGATCACGCAAGTGGTCCGGCTGGAGGAGGCATAACGATGCGACTGGAACATTGGATCTACGCGGTGCCGCTGCGGCTGCGATCGTTATTCCGGCGGCGGCGGGTGGAACAGGAATTGGACGAGGAACTGGCGTATCACTTAGAGCGCAGGACGGAGGAGTACGCGGCGCAGGGGATGGCGCCAGAGGAGGCGCGGAGGGCGGCGCTGCGGGCGATGGACGGATTGACGCAGCGCCAGGAGGAATGCCGCGACGCGCGGAGACTGAACGTGATCGACGACGCGCTGGGAGATATACGGTACGCGGCGCGGGTGCTGGCGAAATCGCCGGGGTTCACGGCGGTGGCGGTGGTGACGCTGGCGCTCGCGATTGGGTCGAACTCGGTGGTGTTCGGGATTTTGAACGCGCTGGTGCTGCGTCCGGTGGACCTGCCGCAGGCGGAGAGCTTGTACGGGATTCAGCGGCAGAGCGACCATTACGGGGCGGAAAGCTACCCGAACTATGTGGACTTGCGGGATCGCAACCGGAGCTTCGACGGGCTGGCGGCGTATACGATTGACGCGGCGGGGCTGGACACGGGCGACAACCCTTCGCGCGCGTGGGTAGAGCTGGTGAGCGGCAATTTCTTTGACGTGCTGCGGCTGACAGCCTTACCTGGGGCGGTTCCTGCACGCATCGGACGAGCGCGGGCCGAACAGCGCTCCGTACATCGTACTTTCTTACGGATACTGGCGGACGCATTTTAAAGATGATCCGGGAGTGGTGGGGCGAGTGGTGCGGTTGAACAAGCACCCGTTCACGATCATCGGAGTGGCGCCGCCGGAGTTTCACGGGACGGTGTTGTTTTTCTTTCCGGATTTCTTCGCGCCGCTGGTGAACCAGGGACAGCTTGGCGCGGTGGACTATTTGAATGCGCGCGGGAACCGGGCGGTATTCCAGGTGATGGGGCATCTGAAGGACGGGGTGACACCGGAGCAGGCGTCGGCCGATTTGAACTCGATTGGTTCGTGGCTGGCGAAGAATTATACGGAAGACGTGGGCTCCATGAAGTACGTACTGGGGCGTCCGACGTATAACGGCGATTTCCTGGGGCGTCCGGTGCGGGCGTTTGTGGCGGGGCTGATGATGCTGGCGGGATTGATTTTGCTGGCGGCCTGCGCCAACTTGGGCAGCCTGTTCGCAGCGCGGGCGGCGGACCGCGGGCGGGAAGTGGCGCTGCGGCTGGCGCTGGGGGCAAGTCGTGGGCGGATCTTGCGGCAACTGCTGACCGAGGCAATGATGATCTCGCTGATCGGCGGCGCGGTGGGCTTGTGGGGCAGCATCGGGCTGCTGCGCGGATTGAGCGGATGGCAGCCGTTATCGCGATTTCCGATTCACGTGCCGGTGCATCCGGACGGCCGGGTGTACGCGATGGCGGCGGCGCTGGCGGTGGTGAGCGGAATCCTATTCGGGATGGTGCCGGCGCGGCAGGTGCGGAGGACGGATCCCTACCAGATCATCAAGGCGGGTCCGACGGGGATGGTGGGGCGGCGGATCGCGATGCGCGACCTGCTGCTGGTGGTGCAGGTTGCGATTTGCGCGCTGCTGGTGACATCTTCGATGGTCGCGGTGCGGGGGATGGAGCGGTCGCTGCACGGGAAGGTAGGATTTGAGCCGCGCAATGTGATGCTGGCGAACACGGTGCTGGAGATGGCGGGCTATCGCGGGGAAGCGATCCCGGCGATGCAGCGGCGGATGATCGAGGCGATGGAAACGCTCGCCGGGCGCCAAGGCAGTGGCGTTGGTGAGCGCGCCGCCGTTGGACCAGGCGTGGACGACGACGACGGCATTCACGGACGCGACGACGGATCTGCGGCCGGCCAATGCGGCGGCGACAGCGGTGCTTTACCAAATCTCTCCGGGATATTTCCAGGCGGCGGGGACGGCATTACTGGCGGGGCGAAGCATTGAGTGGCACGACGATGCGAAGGCGCCATGCGTAGCGGTGGTCAACCGGGAGTTTGCGCGGAAGATTTTCGGGTCGGCGAGCAACGCGATCGGGCGGTATTACAAACGGCGGGACGGAACGCGCATCCAGGTGGCGGGCGTGGTGGAGGACGGCAAGTATACGAACCTGGCGGAAGATCCGCAGGCGGCGATGTTCCTGCCGATTTTGCAATCGCCGGCGAGCGACACATGGCTGGTGGTGCGGGCGGACGGCGACGCGCAGGAACTCTCGGGCGCGATACGGAGGAAGCTCCACGAGCTGGACGCGGCGCTGCCGGCGTTCGTAGTGACGTGGGAGCAAGACCTGGAGGGCGCGATGTTCGCCTCGCGGGTGGCGACGGTGGCGCTGGGCGTGATGGGACTGATGGGCGCGCTGCTGGCGGTGACCGGGGTTTTTGGAATGGCGGCGTACTCGGTGAGCAGGCGGGTGCGGGAGTTGGGAATCCGAATGGCATTGGGGGCGCAACGCAGGGACGTGTTGAACGCGGGGCTGGGACGGGCTTTGAAGTTGCTGGCTTTGGGATCCGGCGCAGGCTTGCTGCTGGGAGTGCTGTTTGCGCGGGTGCTGGGGGCGATTGTGTACCAGGCAACTCCGCGCGATCCGCTGGTGTTGGGAGGCGTGGCGGTGGCGATGTTATTGCTGGGGCTATTGGCTACGTGGATTCCGGCACAGCGGGCGTTGTCCTTAAATCCGCTGAGCCTGTTGCGGGAGGAATGATCCACGCGGATCGCGGAAGGCGGGGGAGACGAACGTATTCGCAGGCGCGTTTCGCACCGAAACATAATCTGTCGATTACGTCAATTGACAACCTGGTGAGAAGGGTTATTATTTGAGGTACCCCCCCGATGAAGACGCGAAGGCAAGCGTGGCTCTGATAAAAAATCCTGTCCTTTTAGAAACCGATCTTCCTGGTGTGGCGCGTCATGCGCGCGGCAAAGTACGCGATGTATACAGTGTGGACAACAGGCTGCTGATTGTCGCCACAGATCGCATTTCCGCGTTCGACTACATTCTGAAAAGCGGCATACCGGATAAGGGGCGCGTGTTGACGCAGCTCTCGATCTTCTGGTTCGATTTTCTGCGCGAAGTGACTCCGACGCATTTCCTGACTGCCAGTGTGGAGGAGTACCCGGCTCCCCTGCCCCAGTTTCACGCACAGCTCGAGGGACGCTCGATGCTGGTGAAACAGGCGCAGATGATCGATATCGAATGCGTGGCGCGCGGGTATCTTTCGGGGTCGGGCTGGAAGGAGTATCGCGAGCGCGGGACGGTATGCGGAATCGCGCTGCCGGCGGGCCTGCGGGAGAGCGATCAACTGCCGGAGCCGATTTTCACGCCGGCGACCAAGGCGCAGACCGGGCACGACGAGAACGTCAGTTTCGAACACGTGGTATCGCTGATCGGCGAAAGCCTGGCGAAGCGGCTGCGCGACCTCACGCTGGAGATTTATCACAAGGCCGCGCGGTACGCGGAGACGAAGGGAATCATCATCGCCGATACGAAGTTCGAGTTCGGCTTCGTAGGGGAGGAACTGGTGCTGGGCGACGAAGTGCTGACGCCGGATTCGTCACGCTTCTGGCCCGCCGACACCTATCAGCCGGGCGGAGCGCAGTTCAGCTTCGATAAGCAATTTGTGCGCGATTACCTGGAATCGATCCAGTGGAACAAGCTGCCACCGGCGCCGGCGCTGCCGGAGGAAGTGGCGGAAAAGACCAGCGAAAAATATCGCGAAGCCTATCGAATTCTGACTGGCCGCACATTATGAACTGGCTGGATTTCGTGCTGGCGGTGATTCTGCTGGCGAGCGTGATCGGCGGATTCCGCCGCGGCCTGTCCAGGCAAGTGATCGGGCTGCTATCGGGCATACTGGCGCTGCTGCTCGGCATCTGGTTTTATGGCACGGCGGGCGCCTATTTCCGGGGCTACGTCAGTTCGCGGATGGCGGCCAACGCGTGCGGTTTCGCGATCGTTTTCTGCGGCGTGCTGCTGGCGGGAGCCACGGTTTCCTATATCGTGGGGAAATTTCTGACGGTCACCGGACTTTCGGTGGTGGACCATCTGTTGGGCGCCGGCTTCGGCATGCTGCGCGGCCTGGTGTATTCGATCGCAATCATCATGGGTGCGATGGCGTTTTCGCGCGGCGAGAATCCGCCGGCGGCCATCGTCGAATCCCGATTAGCCCCCTATGTAGTGGACGCATCGCGGCTGGTAGCGGCGATGGCTCCGCACGAATTGAAGGAGGGCTTTCGAAAATCATACGAGCAGGTGAAGTCGGCCTGGAGCGATGCTCTGGGTAAAGGGATGCGGCATTTGCCGGACGGGGAGAAGAAAAAGCATGAAAGACAGATTTGACGGGCTTGTGGAACACCTGCTCGACGGGGGATTCTTTCTGCAACAGGCGATCGAGATTCTGGAGAAGAGCATGATTCAGAGCGTGCTCGATCGCAACAAAGGCAACCAGTGCGCGGCCGCTAAGCAACTGGGCATCCATCGGAACACGCTGCAGCGGAAGATGGTGGAATACGCGCTGAACGGCGCTCGCACGCGGATGAAGCGGAAGCCGATGTCGCGCGCCGGGAACACGCGCAAACCAAAGACTGGCACCGCATAGACATGGACCTGCTGATTTTTGATTTGGATGGAACCTTAATCGATTCCAAGCTCGACCTGGCGCACGCGGTGAACGCCACACGGGTCCACATGGGAAAGAGCGCACTAGAACACGAGCGCGTGTATTCGTATGTGGGCAACGGCGCGCCGGTGCTGATCCGGCGCTCGATGGGCGACGAAGCGACGGAGTTGGAGGTAGAGGAAGCGCTGGAGTTTTTCCTGGAGTATTATCGCGAGCACTACCTGGATTACACGCTGCTGTATCCCGGTGTGCGGGAAGCGCTGGACCGGCTGCGGGCGGCGGGGAAGCAGATGGCGGTGCTGACGAACAAGCCGGTGCGGATCAGCACGGCGATTCTGGAAGGGCTGGGAGTGGGCGGACACTTCTTCCGGGTTTACGGCGGCAACAGTTTCGATTTCAAGAAGCCGCATCCGATCGGGGTGGAGGCCCTGATACGCGAAGCAGGCGTGACTCCGGATCGCGCGGTAATGATCGGCGATAGCAGCGTCGATATCCAGACGGCGCGCAATGCGGGGATACGGAGTTTCGGGGTGACGTACGGATTCCAGCCGGAGTCGCTGAGCGACCCGGCGCCGGACCGGCTGGCGGACCGGATGGAAGACGTTGCGGACTGGATACTGGGAGTATGAGTCAGACACGAATCAAGGCGTGGGTGCTGGCGCTGGCCTGTTGCGGCGCGGCGTGGGGCGCCGATGTGAGTTACGGAACCGCCACGGCACGGCCGGGCACGCGCGCCAATGGGTTCCTGGATGCAGGCGTCAACCTGCCCGTGATCGTCATCAATGGCGCCAAGCCGGGGCCGGTGCTCTCGCTGATTTCGGGGGCTCACGGCACGGAGTACGCGTCGATTCTGGCGATGCAGCAACTGGCGCAAGCGGTGGACCCCGCGAGCCTTTCGGGAACGCTGGTGGTGCTGCCGCTGCTCAATCAGGCATCGTTCGCGCAGATGGTGCCGCATTTGAATCCGGTGGATGGGAAGAGCATGAACCGGCTCTATCCGGGGAAGGCGGACGGCACCGAGACCGAACGCATCGCGTGGACCGTGACCAAACAGGTGCTCGAGAAGAGCGACTATGTGATGGATTTTCACGGCGGAGACCTGGACGAGAATCTGCGCCGCTACGCGTACTGGGCGGACACGGGACAGAGCGCGCTCGATTCCATTTCGCGCGGCATGGTGCTGGCTTTCGGACTGGACCACATCATTATCCAGCGCAACCGGAAGCCGGCGGCGAATGGCGCCGTCACGGTGTCGCGGCAGGCGCAGAATATGGGCAAGCCAACGATTGTGGTGGAGGCGGGGCACGCCGGGACGACGGCGGCGGAGGATATCGACATTCTGGTGCAAGGGTCGATCCGGGTGATGCGGCACCTGCACATGCTGCCGGGGGAGGCGCCGCCGGTTGCGCATGCGATCTGGCTGGACACGCCGACGGTAGTGGCAAGCGACCGCGACGGGTTCTTCCACGCTCTGGTGACGCCGGAAGCGTATGTCCAAAAGGGCATGCGCATCGGTTACGCAACGGACGTGTTCGGCGAGAAGGTGGCGGATTTCGCTGCCCCGGTAAACGGCGTGGTGATCTACATCCGCGCGGTGCCCTCACTGAAGAAGGGCGACAGTGTGGCCTATATCGGTACGGTGGCGGAGCAGCAGTAGCGGAATCACTTTGCCAGGGCGGCGCGGGTCGCTTTCAGGGTATTTTGCAGACTGTCCTTGGGCAGATTGCGAATGATGGGCTCGACGATCCAGCCCAAACCGGTGGGGACATCGCGGGTGAGCGAGAGGGCCTGGCATTCCACATAGACGCCGCCGTCGCGCTCTTCGAAGCGCCAATAACTATTCAATCTCCAGAGAAAGCCTTCGCCGGTGCCGGCGGGTTTTTCGCGTTCGTCCGGCTTGCCGGCGTTCTCGACTTCGGCGATTTTGGTGGTCCGCGAAATGCTTTTCCACTTGGCGGCATCGACGCGCGAATAGCTCACTTCGTGTTCGGTATTGAGCACGACGGTGATGACCTTCTTCTTGAGGAGGCGCAGGTAGATGTGGAAGTCATTGCCCTGCCGGGAGAGGAGTTTGGAATCGATCACATCGGGTTTGTAGACGTCCTTATGGTGATTGTAATCCTGGACCATGGCGAGGGTGCGATCGAGGGTGGCGCCGGGAATAAAGATACTGCCGACCCAATCGTGGATGAGGCCGTCCTGAACTTTGGTCTCCGGGCGCGCTTGGAAGGGTGCGACCAGGATCTCGCCCTGACGGACGCGGCGGACGCGGTCGGGCGATTCGTCGGCCCAGAGGAAGGTCTTGGAGGCGGCGAGGCGTTCTTCGGTTTGGCGAACGTACTGATTGAAGGCCTCGAGGGTCGCGGGACTGAGTTGTGCGGCGGCAGCGGGAAGAGCGATCAGCGCCGCGAGGGTAATCCATCGCATGCATCCATCTTCGCTTGCCGCAGCTTCGCTTGTCGCTGCTAAGATCTGGTAGATGGATCCGAGCACTCCTGAGCTAAGCTTCCCGATCGGCCGGTTTGATTTTCACCGGACGGTCGCACCCGGGGAACTCCCTGGCCTGATTGCGCAGATCGCCGCGGCTCCGGCGGAGTTCCGCGCGGCGGTGCGGGGATTGACCGACGGGCAACTGGACACTCCTTACCGGCCGGGCGGATGGACGGTACGGCAGACCATACATCACGTGGCGGACAGCCATATGAACAGCGTGATCCGGCTTCGGCTGGCGTTGACGGAGAATACTCCACCGGTTAAAGGATACGACCAGGCGGCATGGGGGGAGCTGGCCGATTCGCGTACAGCGCCTATCGAGCCTTCCCTGCAAATCATTGAAGGGCTTCATCTTCGGTGGGAAGCCTTGCTCCGGTCGATGGGTCCCGCCGAGTTCGCCCGCGGGTTTCAGCACTCCGAACTGGGTGTTCTGCGGCTGGACACGGCGACGGCGCTATACGCGTGGCACGGGCGGCATCACTGCGCGCACATAACGGGGTTACGCGAAAGAAACGGCTGGAAATAGAGTAGAACCGAACCGTCGGCTTGCGCGTCCAATCAGTATAATGGCCTTAGGGCCAAAGCTGTCGGGATTCAAAGTCAATAGGCATAAGTCGATAAACCTATGAGTAGCCGCACAAAGTACTTCGTCGTGAGCACCTCAACGTGCCTCACAGTTTTGCTCCTGATCGGGAGCGTGGTCGGCCGGAGCGCCTCGCCGGACGACACCTACAAGCACATGGGCGTATTCGCCGATGTGGTTTCTCGCATCAAGAGCGAGTACGTCGAAGAACCCGATATGAAGAGCGTCACTTTGGGCGCCCTCAACGGCATGCTGGAAGCGATCGACCCGTTCGCGAGCTACCTGAATGCCGACCAGTATCGCGACTATCTCAAGAACAAAGATGTCAAACGGCCTGACGTGGGACTGATCCTCTCGAAGAAGTTCGGGTACGTCGGCGTGGTGGGCACGGTGGCGGGTTCGCCCGCGGCCAATGCGAATTTCACCACGGGCGACATGATCGAGAGCATCGGCGGCGTGGCGACGCGCGACATGCCTTTGGCGTACGCGAACATGCTGCTGCAGGGCGAGAGCGGGACGAGCGTGGATCTGAGCGTAGTACGAGTACGGCATCCGGAGCCTTCGACGGTGAAGTTGACGCGGGCCTCCTTCGCCCTGCCGCCGGTGGAAAGCCGGGTAATCGGCGATAAGGTGGGGTACATCAATGTCGATGCGCTATCGCCGGCACTGGTGAAAGAAGTCGCGGCCAACGTTCAGAAGCTGCAGAAGGACGGGGCGCAGAAGCTGGTGCTCGACTTGCGCAACTGCGCGATTGGCTCTCCGGAGGACGGCATCGCGCTGGCGAACCTCTTTATGAATAAGGGCCGCATCACGTATCTTTTGGGGCAGAAGGTGCCGCGCCAGAACTTCGAGGCCGACCCGGCGAAGGCGATCACGAATTTGCCGCTGGCGGTGCTGACGAATCGCGGAACGGCCGATGCGGCGGAAGTCGCGGCGGCGGCGCTGATGGACAGCAAGCGAGCCCAGGTGATTGGCGAACGTACATACGGCGATGCCGCGGTGCGCCGCGCGATCAATATGGAAGATGGCGGCGCGATCATTTTGTCGGTCGCCAAGTACTACTCGCCCGAAGGCAAGGCGATCCAGGACACCGGAGTTACACCTGGGGTCACGGTGAGCGATGCCGACGCGCAGGTGGATGTGGACGACAACGGCGAGCCGGTGCCGGACGCGACGCCGGACAAGGGCCAGCAGAAGAAAGTAGAAGACGACGCCGTGGTTAAG
This sequence comes from uncultured Solibacteraceae bacterium, assembly GCA_963811575.1. Taxonomy (GTDB): domain Bacteria; phylum Acidobacteriota; class Terriglobia; order Bryobacterales; family Bryobacteraceae; genus Solibacter. The sequence continues at coordinate 351,632 of CAWERY010000003.1, forward strand.
AAGGCGTTGGAAGTACTGGCCAAAGGCTAAGCAGCGAGCAGTAACGAACAAAATGCCGGACAGGGCTTAGGCCTTGTGCGGCATTTTTATTTTGGGGGCCGTCAGAAGAATTCGTGGATCGATTCCATGTCGGGGATCGGGCTTGACGGGATTGTCAATAAGCGTCTAAATGCCCGTAAGTAATTGAACATACGAAGGGTACGGTTTCCAGAACCGGCTGACGACCCTTCAAAGCAGGTCAGGAACGAACAAAGGAGCCCTCCGTGGTTTCCGATCGATTTTGAACATCTGCACCTCTGGGGTCCTGGTTGGACTGGGCCGTCAACAAACGACGGCTGTCAATCCGTAAACCGGGGGTTTGAAGCGGAGTTTCCGGGCGGTCAAAGCGTTGAATCAAAAGCTGCGTCTGCTTGCTGGACTGTTAGGTCCTAGGTCGGCGCGATAGGAAAGCACGTCCGCCTGCTACGTATTTGAATTTCAAGCATCGCCGTCAGCGGATCGGGGCAAACAAGCCTGCAGCCAAGAATGGCGTTCGTCAGCGCCGCTTCGCGGCACGATACCGCCAGATGGTACTGGCGAAGCGCGCGCCGATGGCCGCGATCCGGCCGTCGGGAGCCCATATGGGGCTCCAAATGTCGCCGTCGAAGCGAACCGGCACGGCCGTGACCGACTTCGTAGCCGGATCGTAAAGCCCCGTGCGATAGAAAAAGGAGTCCGGCGACGAAATCTCAAATACTACGCGACCCCGCGCGTCGACGGAATTGCTACCCATGACATCGTTTGTAAAGTGGATGCTCTCGGGAAGGGGGATCTCCTCGCCTGCGCCGCCGGATACCGGCACGCGCACTAGAAGAGCGGGGTCCTTGGAGAGTTGCCTCACGTACAAGAAGAGGCCGGAGGGATCGGCCGTCACGTCATCTCCGTCAATGAGACGACGCGGCGGAGAGGACTCGCGGACCGGGATCGACCAGACCGCACCGCTGCTGGCGTAGTAGAGCGTCAGGCCATCCGGCGAAAGAGCCAGGTTGCGCACTTCCGCGGCCTTGATGGAAAAGCGCTTGAGGATGCGCCCTTCGCGCGTCGAGGCGAGGGAAATTCGCTGATTGGGCGGCAAGCCCAACAGAAACGCGATGGTGCCGTTGGCTGAGATCCCCGAAGGGCAGATGTTTGCTCCTGACTTTCGAGAAAAGGTCGCGGTTCGGCACCTGGCAGTCCCGCGCTGAGACGCTGAGTTCCGCCAGTGAGCGCGACGAAGACAAATTTGCCGCCCGGCAACAAACCCACATATCCGTAGGTGTTTCCGATGGCATTCTCTTCGGGATCGCTCCCGGCACTCGGAAATCGCAGCAGCGTTTCGGGACGGTTCCACGAATCGAGATAGACCGAACCATCCGCGCCGGCGCTCAAATACAATTTGGCGGGAACCGGCAGCGAAAACAGAGCCTCGCGGCGCAGACTGCCATCGCGTGGGATTTTCACGATCTGCAGAACGTCTTAGGTTTGGACGGCAGTCAGGACCCACTTCCCGTCCGGGGTCGAAGCCAAAGGGCGATTGGCTAGCTGCCACGTCTCGGCGGCGTCTTCCAGCGGGCGCGCCTTCTTGGAATCCAGGTTCAGCGCGTGCAGGCGGGCAGCACCGGCCTGTTCGCGAGTGGCGCCGTACATGCCGAAGACCGCGACCTCTTTGCCGTCGGGAAACACGGTTGCCGGGGGAAACTCGATCGGATCGAAGAAGAAGGGCAGCCGATCCTCGCGTCCCGTTTCCGGCCAGAAGCGCTCCAGCTGATAGTATCCCTGGTTTGCCGCGGAAGCCAGAATCAGGCTGCCGTCGGGGAGAGGATAACCTCCCCCGGCGTTCTCCCTGATCATTCGAGGCTCGCCGCCGAGGACCGGCACAGAGTAGACTCCGCGCGGCCGGTCGAAGTACCGCGAGAAGTAGATCTTGGATCCGTCGGGGGGCCCAGGCGAGGTCCGCCGCATATCCGCTGTCTTTTTGGCTCGTCAACAGAGTCCAACTGCTGCCGTCTGCTTTCATCACGGCGACTTGGGACAGGCCGTTGACCAATGTGAGGAAGGCGAGCATTTGTCCGTCCGGCGAAATGCGGGGGCAGAACGCGGTGGAAGGGCCACCGAGGCGAATCCCGCTCCAGACCGCCGGCACGGACGTGCGGGAAGACTGCCAGAAAACGCCCGCGGCAATTCCGATGGCGAGCGCGACGGCGGCGGGAATCCATTTCGCGATCATGCGGCGGGCGGGAGCGGCAGCGGCCGCAACGGATTCAGCGGGCGCTTGGGAAATCCAGCGCAACTCGTCGCAGAGGTCGGCGGCGGATTGCCAGCGCGCGTCAGGGTCCTTCGCCATGCATTTGCGAACCACGCGATCGAGCGCCGCTGGCATAAGCGGCTGAATCTCGGAGAGCGCCGCAGGCTCCTCCTTGAGGATCGCCGCGATGAGGCTGGCCTGGCTCGCCGCGGCGAATGCCGGCTTTCCGGAGATCGCTTCGTACAGCACCAGCCCGAAGGCGAAGATGTCGCTACGTGCATCGGCGGGCTTGCCTTCAAGTTGCTCCGGGGCCATGTATTGGAGGGTGCCGAGGATGGTGTTTTCCCTAGTGAGCGGCTCCGCGATCGTGGCTGTCTGGTCGGCGGCCGCCACGGATCGCCCGGCCAGGCGGGCGAGTCCGAAATCCAGCAGCTTCACCCCGCCTTTCGTCACCAGGATATTGGCGGGTTTCAAATCGCGATGCACGACGCCGTGGGAATGGGCCGCGTGGAGCGCGTCGGCCGTTTGCACGGCGTACTGGAGCGCGGTCCTCACCGGCAGCGGCCCGCGCAGGGGTTTCCCTTCGACGTATTCCAGCACCAGGTAGTCCGGCCCGATATCGAACAAGGTGCAAACATGCGGATGGTTCAAGGCGGCCACGGCGCGCGCCTCCCGTTCGAAGCGGTCGGAGAATCGCTCGCGGGAGATCTTGATGGCCACATCGCGGTTTAGGCGCGGATCGCGCGCGCGGTACACTTCGCCCATGCCCCCGGCTCCAAGTGGCCCAAGGATCTCGTAGGGGCCGAGTTTGTCGCCTGGTGACAATGTCATACGGGTCAGCTAAGTTTAGCCGATCAGAGAACAGAGTAGGAACCAGCCACGCGCCAACCGGAACTTGGGGCCTCGGCAGTCAGCTTAACGGGAAACGCCCGTTGGCGTCATTTGGCGCGATAGATCTTCCTGACGGGGTAGTGTAGATCTCACGTCCGTAACTCGGTCATAACAGAATGAAGGTCGGGCAAAGCGAAACCTGGGGGTTGACTGGGGTGCCAGCCGAGGACAGCAAATTCCCCTACGAGTCGCGGGCCACTCGGCAATACGGTCCTTTCTTCTTCGTCACACATTCGCCTCGTATTTTCAATAACTTGCGATTCCGAGAGGTTATTGGAGACCGGGTTTTGTGGGGAGCCATTTCTGTTGACAGCTTTTTCAAACTAGCGAGGTTGCCTCTAGGTGCTTAGCCCCTTACGGGGCGATGCCGATCGAAACCAATCCGGGCTGGGCACTCGATCTTGCCTCCTTCTAACACTTGTCGCGCCGCAAACCGCAAGACCGGGCTCTCGAACCTAAGGAAGCTTAAACGCCTGGGTCAAGGTGCGAAATCGAGGATCCTCATGCATCCAGTCAAACGCAGGTTCGAACTTCACATAGATTGATTCAGGCTCACGCTTCTCGAAAGCTTGTTCCAGCCGCGCAAGAGCCTGGTCTCCCTGGCCAAGCCTCGCATAGCAGACTGCTAAACGGAGATTGTCCGGCTTCGCCTGCTTCGAAAAAAACTGCTCATTTACGCGCCAATAACCCCGAGAGCCCTCGGCTTGCAGCGCGGCTTTCATGACGGATGCTTCGGGATGAGCGCGAGTGGCCCGTTGGGAGGCATCAATGGCTTTATCCAACTGTCCGGAATCTTCGTATGCCCACATCAGAAAAAGGTAGGCCAACTGGCTGTGAGGATCCAGATCCAGTGTCTCCAGCCCCGCCTTGATCGCGTTGGGGAAGTCCCGAGCCCGCACATAATTTGAAATCAGATGGCTGTTAATTTGGATATCCAGCGGGCTCAGTTGTAATGCCTTCCGGCTTTCCACCAGCGATTCGCTGACCCGGCCCATGACAGTGAAGTAATGCGAAAACCAATGATGCGCCGCGGCGTCATTTCCGTTGAGTGCCAGCGCGCGCTGGAATTGCACCTCTGCAGCCGGCCAGTTCCGGTCCATCAGCAAAAATACCATTGCCTGGGTAGTATGTGCCTCGGAAAGGTTGTCGTCCAACATCAGTGCCTTATCCAAAGCCTTCTGAGCCGCAGGCCAGGCATTCTCCGAAGGCATGTAGCTCCCCAGGGCCAGTTTCATGTAGCACTCGGCCAAACCCGCATACGCCGCAGCGTAACTGGCATCCTTGTCGATTGCCTGCTCGAAGAACCCCATCGCCTTTCTGATCGACGCCTCATCCGGCCGGCTGCGGTGGAACCGCCCCCGCAGGTACAAATTGTACGCGTCACGATCCCTGATCGGGGTTGTATGATCCCGTGTAGCCAGGCCTTTAGGCCGTAGGCTGCTAGCCACCTGGTTCGAGATATCTTCCTGAATGCTGAAAAGGTCTACCGCGTCCCGATCGTAGGTTTGCGACCAAATGTGATACCCGCTCTGCGCATCGTTCAATTGCACAGTGACGCGCAATTTCCCTGCCTGCCGCCGTACACTCCCTTCGAGAACGGCGTTGACGTGCAATTGCTTCGCGATCGACCGGATATCGCTCGCCTTTCCCTTAAATTGGAAGGCCGTGGTGCGGGCAATCACACGCAGCCCGTCCAGGTGGGCAACGGAGTTCGTTAACTCCTCCGTGAGCCCATCGCACGAAATACTCATCCTCCGGGTTGGCGGAGAGGTTGACGAACGGCAGAACTACCAGGGAGTCCACCGGATAGTTTGGCCGCTCCGGCGCCGCGGGTTCGGTACACGATATAAAACACCGATGAGGGCGACTGCGATGATGGCAACGGGAGCCCAGAGTCTGACCCAGTGGAATCCTGGCGACTCATCGCAGCGACCGGCTGGCCCGGTTCGGTAACCGGAACATCGGCAACCTCCGCCAGGAAGCGGTACCCGCGCCGGGGAATGGTCTCAATGTAGCTCTGGTTCCCAAAAGCCTTGCGCAAGGACGAAATATTCTGGGTAAGGTTGTTCTCCTCGACGAAGGTATCGGGCCAGACCAGTTTGAGGAGTTCTACCTTGTCCACTATCTTGCCTTGCCGTTCGACCAGAACAGCCAATGTGTCGAAGGCCTTGGGTGTGAGTGGAACCGACTCCCCTGCGCGCAAGAGGAGGCGTTGTTCGAGGTCGAGTTCGAAGGGCCCAAATCTGCGAATTTTCGGCGTATTATCGCCCATCACAACTCGTTCAGAAACCTTTCAGAGCTTTTTCAGCGGGTTCTAAGGACTGAAATCCGACCCTCTCGGGTAGTGTAAACCATCCGGCAGCCGCATGTGTTTCCGGACTGCGAAGAAAGGAAACACCACTCGTGATCTCAACCAAAAGAAGCCAGAAAATTCTGCGATATGCCGCCTTGACCGCGTCGCTTGGGTTCAGCGCCTTGGCGCAGACGCCCGCGCCGACGATCCTGACTATCGAGATGGAAAACGTGGTCCAGTATCAGGAAAACTACGCCAACCAATCCAAGAACGGAACCTCGGCGGTGATGGAGGCGCCAATCGGCCCTCCGAGCAGCTTCTCGCCGGGCTACTTTATCGGCGATATTGCGACCGTCAACGGGACGAAGTCCAAGGGAACCACGTTTGCCAGGAACCTCTTTGTGAACCTCAACCCCAATCCCTCCGGCAGCCAGGCCATTGCGGACATCAACCGCTTTCAGGCCATGGAAATCCTGCTTGAAATCCAGCAAGCGGATGGAACGGCGGTCGGCACGATCGTCCTGACCGGTGTGACGGGTGGGGGAGCGCCTTTGGGCGCGCCTAAATCGGCGCCCACGGGCAATTTCGCGGTAATCGGGGGAACGGGGGCCTTCCTTGGTGCGCGCGGCCAGGCGGCCACGATCAGCAACACTTTCCGCGGTACCTCCACCTTTGAGAATCCGATCAATCGACGCACGTTCCCTGCCGGGACTTGGAAGCTGGTAATCCAACTTCTCCCCCTGAGCACTCCCGAGGTTGTCTCGACCGCTTCCGGGCCGGGGATTGTTCATGCGAGCGATTTTTCCCCGGTCACGGCGGCCAGCCCCGCGCACGCCGGCGAAGTTCTGTCCCTTCTCGCTTTCGGTCTCGGCCCAACACGTCCGGGTGTCGACCCGGGGCAAGTGTTCAGCGCCAGCCCGGCTCAGATTGTAAGTTCGCCTATTGACGTGCTGGTGAACGGAAAAGTCCTGCGAGGTGCTGTATGCCGGGGGGTATCCAAACACGGTGGACAATTTCCAGGTCAACTTTCGATTGCGGGATGACATCGGGGCCGGGTTGGCCTCGGTGCAACTCAGCGCAGCCTGGGTGGTTGGCACCGAGGTGAAGCTTCCGATTCAGTAGATGCAACGATTCTTGCAGGGGCCCGCGAATCCGGGCCCCAAGCGCCGCAGTCCGCCCTATGGAACATTACCTTAATCGGTTCATCGATGTCAACAAGCGAGTCCGAGCAAACGCGTCATGTCCCGCCCAACTATAACTAACCAATGACTGAGATGCCGGCCTTGAACGAGGAGGAATCTGCGCCGGTTGGTCTTTCAGTCACTTTCAGGCATGCCGCGGAAGCCGGAACGATCTTCATCTTCGGGTTCTGTTACCTCCAGTGGACGATAGCCATGGATGCTGAAACAGCGGAGAGGCAGTTTGAAACGTTTGGGGAGCAAATTAGATTAAAAGTTGAAGATGTGGATTTGTACCAATTTTGTACCGATGCCTCGATGCCACACGGCCGAAGTCGTTGATGGTGAAAAAGGGAGTATAGATTGAAATTTAGATTTGAGAAATTGACTGCACCAGGCATAGTGGGTCGCATGCGACTCCCATCCATCAGATTGAAAGACCCAGGTAAGTCCTATGCGGAGATTAACCGCCGCATCCTCCGCACTCTACGCGGAGAATCTCTGGCCAGATGCGGAGATTACGCGCTATAATCTCCGCATGAGGTGCGGAGAATGTATATCCACGAGCGCAAGGACTGGCCTGACTTCCATTGGAGCATAGAGAAGCTCGCGGAGCCTCTCGCCTCTGTTCGTTACCGGCAGGGCGGCTTGATTGGGCAGATGAAAGGCCTCGGCTTTCGCCTTCAGCAGGAAGCCGTCCTCGAAACCCTGACTAAAGACGTTTTGAAAACCAGTGAAATCGAAGGCGAGAAGCTCGATGCCGAACAGGTGCGCTCCTCGGTGGCGCAGCGTCTAGGACTGGACATCGGCGGCCTCAAGCCCGCGGACCGCAACGTCGAGGGCGTCGTCGAAATGATGCTCGACGCCACGGGCCGCTATGACCGGCCTTTGACGGACGAGCGGCTGTTCGGCTGGCATGCCGCGCTGTTCCCGACGGGACGCAGCGGCATGACGAAGATCAAGACCGGAGCTTGGCGTGACGAAAGCGCCGGGCCGATGCAGGTCGTCTCCGGCGCCGTCGGAAAAGAGAAAGTGCATTTCGAAGCGCCGAAAGCGGATCGCCTCAAGAAAGAGATGGCGGCCTTCCTCAAGTGGTTCGAGAGCAAGGACGCGACCGATCCCGTCCTTAGAGCCGGCCTCGCGCATCTCTGGTTCGTCACCATCCACCCATTCGAAGACGGCAACGGCCGCATTGCGCGCGCAATCGCCGATATGGCGCTCGCCCGCTCCGAGCACAGCTGGCAGCGCTTCTACAGCATGTCGGCGCAGATCAAGGTTGAGCACAAGGAGTATTACGACATCCTGGAAGCCACGCAGAAAGGCACCATGGATGTGACCGGCTGGATGCTCTGGTTTCTGGACTGCCTGGGCCGCGCCATAGACGGCGCTCATTTGACCTTGAAGGCGGTCATTGACAAGGCGCGGTTTTGGGAGCGTATCAAGGACGTGCAGCTCAATGACCGGCAGCGCTCCGTGATCAACCGGCTCTTGGATGGCTTCGAAGGTAAGCTCACAAGCTCAAAATACGCGAAGCTGACCAAATGTTCGCAGGACACAGCCCATCGCGATATTCAGGGGCTGGTGGAGCGCGGCGTTCTCGTTCAGAACCCTGAAGGCGGACGCAGCACGAGCTACTCGCTCGCACCCTTGCGATAATTGCAAATCTCAAACACCCAGCCACTCCAACCCGCCTGGAAGCTGGCCGACGGCGTAGTCGACCTGCAAAACCCGGCGATGCAGTGGCGCGGTGGTGGCATCCGACGCATGAAGAATGGGCGTTGCATAGAGCCAGAGGTCGCCCGCTGCGGCAAGACAGGTGATGATCCCGCATTGACGAACGACATCAGGAATTTCTGCTGTCGGAATCCGGCCGCGTTTATGTGAACCGGGCGCGATGAGCAGCGGCGCGTTCGTTAGCGGCACAGCATCGAGGTGGACGCGCACCGTGACCATACGGGCCAGCAGGTCCACCGGCGCTCCTCGTGGAGCGCTTCGACATCCGCGAGAGCGCCGTCGATTCGCGCATGCTTGCAATGGAAGATATGTGCTCCGTCCTTGATTTACCGACAAGCGCGAAGTACGACGGCACCATGGAGCGCGTTGCGCGCGCAGTTCGTCCGCTTTCGACCGCGCCAGAAGATGACATCCTCATGATCGTGAAGCGCGCGCTGTTTGCGTGGCTGATCGCCGACGGCGACATGCATTTGAAAAACATGGCGCTGCTCAAGATTGCCGAGCCAGGCGAGAGGCAGTTTCGTAGCGTCCGGATGGCACCGCTTTACGATGCGGTCACAACCCGCGTCTTTCCGAAACTCAAGCACGACCGCCTTGCACTCAGGCTCAATGAAAAGGACGACCATCTCCGGCGGGCGGATTTCCAGACCTTGGCGACGACGGCGGGCGTGCGGGCGGGCGATGCCGAAGCCGCTCTGGACGATCTTTTGCACCGACTGCGCGGTGCAATCGAAGATATTGCAGTGCCCAAACACATCGAACTCACCGGCGAAACGCAGAAAATGGTGGATGAGGTCCTCAAGCTTTGTCGACGGCGCGTCGAAGGGTTCGGTTAACTCCTTCTGCGGAATGAGGCATCACCGAGAGCTGACCACCATGGAATCACTGTGGTTGTTGGTGCCGATGCTGATGACGGTGGCGGCCGATGGGGTCGATCCGCTTTGTCTTGCGGGGATTGTAACGCGAGCTTCGGGGGGCGGCGCTGGGGACAGGCAGTGGAGACGATTACGGCACCCATGCCAAGTACGCCAGATAACAAAGCATGGCACCGGCACCCGCGGCAAGCAGCCCGGAGAGCCGCTTCTTTTGCAGGAAGAAGATCAGCAGCAGGCCGGTTAAGGAAACCAGGGTCATCAGCACCGCGGAAAGGTCGATCACTCTCGCCCAGGCGGTTCCTGTGTCGCGGCCCTTGTGAAGATCGTTGAGGACGGCGAAGAATCCCATGCGCGTTTCGGTAAGTTCATAGCGGCCGGTGGCGCGATCGATGATCGCATCCGCGGAGTAGCCGGGGCCTTTAAACGCAACCGACCAATCCGTATCTTCCACCCGGAAATCCTTCATGGCTCCGTGAATCCCGTGAGTGTTGCGCAGATACTCGACCACATCCACTTTTCCTGCTTCATTGGCCAGATACTTCCGGTCCATGGCTCCGCGGAACTGCACTGTGTGCTGCTGCTGGTTGAACCACTCCGCGTGATTCAGGGTGAGGCCCGTGACGGCGAAAAAGAAGAGGATGCCGAAGCTGGCCATGGATAGATAAATATGCAGCCAGCGCGACAGAACCATAATCTGGCGCTTCCAAAACGGATTGCTGTGCAGGCGTACCGCAGGCGAAACGCTGGGTCCGGTTAGAATCGCGCTCATCTCAGCGAGCCACCTTGTGATAGTCGAGCGATACGGCTCCCAGTTCACCGCCGGGCGGCAACTGAACCTGGGCGGGTTGGCCGTTGAAATTGATTTCGCGCCGGACGAGGTTGTACCCGCCGTGCTCGCGGGCGGCCTCGACGAGTACGGTATACGCACCCTCTTTCACGAGCTTGCCGGCGTTGTCCTTGCCGTCCCATTGAAACGTGTATTTGCCGGGAGAGCGCGTGGCGCCGGTGACGGAATTCAGAATCTCGCCTCCCTCGGACATCGCTCGCAGACGGTCCTCGCGATACCAGGAATGCAGTTCGTTCAGCCAGCGTGCCTTCTCAAACAATACGGCGAGGGTCCGAACCGGGAATCGATCTTTGTCGTCGATCCAAACGGCGACGTACGGGCGCCGGGCGCCAAAACCCTGAGTCTGCGGAATCTCGACGTTCACGGTCAATTCATAGGCGGAGTTCCATAGGCCGCTATCCTTCGCCGCGGCGGGCTTACTCTGAGGAACAGCCGCCGCGACCATCTGCACACGCGGCTTCTGCAACGAATTCCAGCCGGCGCTAAAGTAACGGGCGCCGCTCTTGCCGACCAGCATGTATTCGGCGCCAGGGACGGACGCGGCGAGCTTGCGGCTCTCTTCAGGCGACAGCACGCAGAAGGCGGTGGCCAGCGCGCCGGCATCCACAGCCTCCGGTGCGACCACCGTGGCGCCGATGATCGCCTCCGCGGTTCGTCCGGTGCGAGGGTCCACGATGTGCGAGTAATGTTCGCCGTCGATCTCAAAGCCACGGCGATAGTTTCCGCTGGTGGCGACGGCGCGGTCGCTGACAGTGAGCACGGCGGCCGGGTCGCTGTTCTCGGCATTAGAGCGCGGATCCACCACGCTCACGTTGTCGCCGGCAATTCCACGAACCACCAGATCGCCGCCGATATTCACCACCACACCGGTTACTCCGGGCGTGCGCAGAGCGGCTTCGGCAGCGCGTTCAATGATATAGCTCTTGGTGAACGAATTCAGCATCAGCGGCGTATCGGTCAAGCGCGTTGCCGTGCCGGATTTTTCGTCGAGGCGCCATTGCGCGGCGCCGGCTGCCTCGGCCGCGGCAGCCATATCCGTTTGGGCAGGCAGTTTGCCGGACCTCTCCGCGTTCTTCCACACGCGCGAGACCGCTTCCGCCGCCGGACTCAAGGCGCCGCCGGTGCGCGCGCGCCAGGAATCCCATAATTTCAGCACCTCCATCAATTCGGGAGACACGGGCGTTGGCTGGTTGCGTGTTCCGGCCCACCGGCTGAATTCACTGGCGGGGTCATATCCGCTCAAGACGCTGTTCGAGCGTTTGATTTCGGCCAAGGCGGCTGCATCGGCGCGGTCCTCGGCGTCGCCGGAATCTGTAATGAGCTTGATCTCCATGGATGTGCCGAGCACGTTTTCGTAGTGCGCCGTGCGCCATGGCGTGGGGGCGGGACGCGTGCCCACAGTGGCGTATGAGGCGGCGAGCGCCAGCAACGCAGTTGCGGTGATAAATAGTGGCTTCATAGGATTCACTTATTGGCGGACAGGCCCTCTTTGAGGCATGGCCTCTTCTCGCGTTACTTTACCGTCGCCGTCTTTATCCAGTTTTCGAATGGCTCCGGCTGAATTCTTGATCTCATCAGCGGAGATGACGCCATCGCCGTTGGTATCCACGGCCGCCAGAATGGGGTCGAAGCGAATGAAATTCATCTCACCGCCGGGGCCGTCGCCGCGGCCGCGTCCACCGCGACCGCCGCGTCCTTCGGGCTCGGGAGGCGGCGCTTGCGCCGCCGCCATCTTACGAATTTCATCGGCAGTCAGGATGCCGTCCTTATTAACGTCGGCGCGGTCGAAAAGTCCCTGGAAGCGGTCGGGCAATTCCGATCTGGACAGCTTGCCATCGCCGTTCGCGTCAAAAGCCATCAGGGTCTTGACGGTTTCTTCCACCACGAGAGCACCCGCGTTGTCCGCGCCTTCTCCACGCCCTTCTCCTCGACCTCCGCGCCCGCGGCCTTCCGGCATGGCGGGGCGCGCTTCCTCGGAGGTAATCTGGCCGTCGGAGTTCTTGTCGAGCTTGGCCAGCACAGCGGGAGCGGCCGCGATCTCATCGGCATCCAATACGCCGTCGCCATTGGCGTCCAAGGCGATGAACCCTATGCTCGGCTGCCCGCGACCGGGGCCGCGTCCGCGTCCGTCCTGAGCCAGCGCGACGGCTGACCCTGCAAGTAATCCAACCATCGCAATCCACGTAAATCGCATAGATGACAGCACCCCGAGTCTCAGTGGTAAGGACGATGCGAAGTCCGGGGCGCGGCACATTAAGAAGTGTTATGGACGAAAACCCAATTGGTTCAATGCCGATTCAGCGGGCTATGATCGAAGCAGTAGGTTGCGGTGAAGCGGATCGGGCAAGCACGGATCGAGTGGGCGCTATTAGGCGTGATCGCGGTGGTGTGCGTCGTGCTCTCTTTCCTGCAATACCGTTGGACTGGCGAGCTAAGCCGCGCCGAACCGGCGCTTCTGCGCGCCGGCCTCAATGAGCAGGTTCCCCGCCTGGCGCGGGCTTTCAACGAGGAAATTCGCGAGAGTTGCACGATTCTGATGCCGGACGCGGACGAGATTCGTGAACTGGGTGCGGCCGAAGCTCACAGACTCCGCTACCAACAGTGGGCAGCTTCGCACGACCGATCGCTGTTCACGCGAATTGGCATGGCGATACCGGAACAGGGAAACGTCCAATTGTATGGCATGGACGGCGAGGGGCGAACGGCTGCCATGGAGTGGCCGCCGAACTGGCAGGGCTTACGCGATGAGATGGCGGCTCGTATCAAGGGCGCCGGCCGGCCGCCGATTACGCCGCCCGATTCGGCGACCATCCAACTGCCGATCTTTGCCGACCCGCAGAAACGCGGTTCGGAGGTCGGGTGGATGATCTTCGACCTCAATCAGAACTACCTGCGCAGCAAGCTGCTGCCGCGGTTGGTGATCGAGTATTTGAACCCGGGCAGCGAGGCTGTCTATGACGTGTCGGTGAGTCAGGCAGCTCCCCACGGCGCGGTGATCTTTTCAACGCGGGGCGACGGATCGAGCGTGGCAGCTGGGGCCGATGCCTCCGCCGGGATCTTCGCGCACGAAATGGGCGCTACGCCCGGCCGTGGCGGACGCGGGCGGTTCCGGGACGAAGCGCGTTCGTCGCGCTGGACGATTGCCGTGCGGCATCGGGCCGGTTCCCTCGATATAGCCGTGGCGCAGGCTCGAAGACGAAACCTGATTGCATCTTTGCTGCTGGTTGGGCTGCTGGGCGGAGCCGCGTGGGCACTGGTGAGATATACGGCGCGCTCGCGGCGGTTGGCGGAAATGCAGTTTCGCTTCGCGGCCGGAGTATCGCACGATTTGCGGACTCCACTTACGGCGATCCGGGGCGCCGCTTTCAACCTGGTGGAGGGTCTGGTGAAGGATCCGGCGGCGATTGAACGCTACGCCAAACTGATCCTGCGGAATGCCGAAGAGCTCACGTCGATGATTGAGAACGTGCTGGCATTTTCCGCTTCCGTGCATTCGGACAGCCAGGAAGCGTCGCAGGTTTTTGCCATCGGCGATCTTTTGGAACATGCGGCCGCCTCCATGGCGCAAGAAATCGAGCAGGCTGGCTGCCGCATGGAACTGACAGTGGCCCCCGATTTGCCCGCAGTGGCGGGCGACGCGGTGGCGCTCGAGCTGGTTTTTCGAAATCTGATCGGTAATGCGGTGCGGCATGGCGCCGCCGGCAAGTGGATTGGAGTTTCGGCCGCGCGATTCGCCGATGGCCTGGAGATTCGAGTCTGCGATCGCGGCCCGGGCGTACCGGAAACAGAACGCGAGCGCATTTTCGAGCCGTTCTATCGCGGTGAAAAAAGCCGCTCGCATCGGATTCAGGGGACTGGGCTTGGCCTCAGTCTGGTCAAAACGAGCGTTGAGCGGCAGCAGGGCACCATAGAGGTGCATAATTCTCCGGACGGAGGCGCGCAATTCACGTTGCGTTTGCCGGCAGCTCCGGCGGCAATATGACTTCTCGCATCCTGCTGGTGGAAGACGCACCGGATGTGCAGTTGATCGTGGCGGATCTGCTACGGGGGCATGGTCACGAAGTGATGGTTTCAGGCGACGGCGACGAAGGTTTGCGGATTGCCGCCGAACAGCAGGTTCGACCTAATGCTTCTCGATGTGATGCTGCCAGGGATCAATGGCTTTGAGCTATGCCGGGCGGTTCGCGAACGTGGGTTTGACGGCGGCATTCTGATGCTGACAGCGCGGGCGCAAGTGGACGACCGCGTGGAGGGATTGCGGACAGGAGCAGACGATTACCTGATTAAACCGTTCGACTCGAAGGAACTGGTGGCGCGCGTGAGCGCGCTGTTGCGCCGCTTGGGAAAGACGCCGCTGACGCCCGTTCTGCAGTATCAGTTCGGCGACGTTGCCGTGGACTTCGATCGCCGGGAAGTGCTGCGCGGCGGTATGCCCGTCAACCTTGCTGCGAAAGAACTGCAGTTGCTCCGCCAATTCATCGATCATCGGGGACAGGTTCTCTCCCGGGAGCGCTTGTTGTCCCGCGTCTGGCACGATCAACCCTTTATCGGGCCGCGCACGGTAGACGTTCACGTTGCCTGGCTGCGGCAGAAACTCGAAGAGAATCCACAGACCCCCCGTTACATCGTTACGGTGCGCGGGGAGGGATATTCATTCGAGCCCTAACACATAACAATTAACTGTACGGCGAAGCCGGGGCAGCGTATTCCCGATCCGTTCGAGAAGACCACGCGGTGGTAAAGAAGGCGTTGGAAGTTCTGGCCAAAGGCCAGGCAGCGCGCGGTAACGCACAAAATGCCGGACAGGGCTTACGCCTTGTCCGGCATTTTTATTTGGGAGTCGCGAAAAATCCTGCGCCTAGAGGGTTTTCAGGTAAGCGACCAAGTCGTCCTTTTCCTGGTCGCTGAGCATGTCCTTATAGGCGGGCATGCCGTTGCCACCTTCGTCGATGCGGGCGCGGACGGTGGCGTCGGTCGGCTTCTTGCCGTTGATCATCTTCTCTTTTTTATACAGCCCCTTGAGACCGGGTCCCATCTTCTTTTCGTCGCTGTCCGGATTGTGGCAGACAGCGCACTGTTCGAAGACGACCTTTCCCTTGGCGGCATCGCCCTTATCGGCGGCACGCATCCCGACGGAACCCGCGGCTAAGGTCAGGCACAAAGCGAATAAGCGAAATCGATGCATAGGTGAATATTTCTCCAGAGGTGCAAAACCCTATCTTACACCGCTCATCATGAGGTACGGGGAGCGGGAAAGTAACGTTCCGACCTTTCCCATTAATTTCATTTCAGGATGCGGCCGGTTTGATGTTCTGGTTCACATGGAAGAAGTTCCCGGGATCGTATTGCGCCTTGACGCGAGCCAGGCGATCGTAATTTGCGCCATAGGTGGCGCGGATGCGGTCTTCGCCCTCTTCCATCATGAAGTTGACGTAGGCGCCGCCGGCACCGTGGGGATGCAGGTCGTCGAAGTACCCCTTGGCCCAATCGGTGATTTTGCCCTTGTTGGCGGGGTCGGGATCGACGCCGACGATGACCTGGCTCAGCAGAGCATCGCGGTAGGCCCACGGAGTATCGGTCGCGCCTACTTTGGCGGCGGCGCCGTTGACCGGGTACAAGTGCATGCTGGAATGCAGGGTGGGCATCTGCGACCCATGGCTGAGGTGGAGAGCGATGGCTTCGGGGGTCAGATCCTTCACGAAATCGGCCTTCCAATACCATTGGAGGCCGGGGGGATAGAGGCCATCGAACATGCTTTGCAACATGGGGAACGGCATGGGGACGAAGAACTCGAAGGCGGGCTTGCGGAAGGCGCGAATTGGAGCGAGGAGTTTATCAGCTTCCTCCATGCTGCCGGGGTAACACCACACGATGGCGCACATCTTCTTGAAGTGCAGGGCTTCCGGGAAGGGCGGTCCGGGAGGCACGGTAAGGAAGGCGAAAAAGCCGTTGATGTCTTCGGGAGCGGTCTTGATGAACGAGTTGTAGAACTCCAGGATGGCGGGCGCCTGGTCCAGGTCCCAAAGGATCGGCCCGGCGCAGACGGTACTCACGGGATGCGCCTGGAAGAGGAAGGAGGTGACGACTCCGAAGTTTCCGCCGCCGCCGCGAAGGGCCCAGAAGAGATCGGGATTTTGAGTGGCGCTGGCGACGACGAAAGTGCCGTCGGCGAGCACGACGTCGGCGGCGAGCAGGTTATCGATGGTCAGTCCATATTTGCGTGTAAGGTGTCCCATACCGCCGCCGAGAGTCAGACCGCCGACTCCGGTGGTGGAGAGAATGCCGGAGGGGACGGCGAGGCCGAAGGCGTGGGTTGCGTGATCCACATCGCCCCAGGTGCAGCCGCCGCCGACGCGCACGGTGCGCGCTTCCGGATCGACGTGGACGTACCGGATTTTACAGAGATCGACGACGAGACCGTCGTCGCAGATACCGAGGCCGCCGGCGTTGTGGCCGCCGCCCCGGATGGAGACCGGGAGTTTCTGGGCCCGGCCGAAGGCAATCGCCGCCATGACGTCGGCGACATCGACGCATTGGGCAAAGAGGGCCGGCTTGCGCTGAATCATTGCGTTATAGACTTTGCACGCTTCGGGATAGCGCGAATCGTCTGGGGCAATCAGGTCGCCGCGGAATTGGCCGCGGAACTGCTCAATCGCTGCGTTTGGTAACATCCTTGAATTTCCTCCGGGGCCGCTGGCCAGCCATTATGCCATAGAGCAGGTGCGAGGCGCGTGAACGCCTCGCAGCGGAGGAAATCGCGTCTAGCCATTGGTTCTGACGGAGTGTTTCACGCGATTCCCGTTCAACCTGGGGCCAACGGAAAGATAGGCCGCAGGCGCGCTTTGGTTGCGGTACTCGGTGAGGATCCAATCGGCGGGGCGGATGACGGTGGTGGAGATTCTCAGTTCGTCGATGGTTCCGGTGTAGTCGTTGCCGTCGGAGGTAGTGGAGCGTCCGACGAGGATATTATTCGCGGCGCCGACGCTGGAGAAGACGTTGCCCGTGGGAGTTGCCTTGGTTACGGGCGTTCCGTCGACGTAGAGTATTTCGTTGTTCGTCCCATTGGTGATGGTGAGAGCGATGTAGTGCCAGTTGCCGTCACTGACGGAGGGGCCAAGGATTCCGTTATCGTCGCCGTTAATTGCGTTGGCCACGACGCCGATGATGCCGTTGTTGATATAGAGGACATAGCGCTGGCCTGAATCGGATACATCGTTCCACATGCCGGCGACGAAGGCAGCGCCGGTATTGCGCGAAGTTTTGATCCAGGCGCTGAGCGTGAGGCTGGTAGTGGGGACGAGGGAAGCGGCGTTTCCAAAATCGATGTAGGAAGAATCGGAACCGGCAAGGGCGGCGCCGCCGTCAATTTGCCCCGCCGCGGCCGATACGGAGTGCAGGGTACCGTTATTGGCATTGGAGGTGGAGTCATTGGCCGACACGGTTGTGCCGCCGGCAAGATGCCACACACCCTGGTAGCTGCTGTCCCAGACCGCGGAGGGAGTGCTCTGGAAGGTGCTGAAGCTGCCGCCGTAGAACATGCCGATGGTGTCGTCGGTGGCGCCTGAAAGCGTAGGCCTGAGGACATGAGCGACGAGCGAACCGGTGGCAGCGGAGTAGGATTCCAGCTCCCATTTCAGCGCGGGCCCGGAGCCGGTGCAATCCGGATAGAAGGCGATGTCATAGCCGCTGGCGTTATTGACGAGGCCGCCGTTGGCGGTGGTCTTGAGGTCCGGATCGCTGAGGATGACAGTCAGCGGAAAATTCGCCAGGTCGGCGCCGCCGGACACCATGGTGTGCCGGGTGGTGACTACTTTGCAGTTGGCAAATCCATTCGGAAAGGCTGCGTAAGCCGGCGAGGCCAGCAGGGCAAACAGGATGGCCCAGAGGGGTCTGCCTGCGAGCGATTGGGGATGGACGCGAGTGCCGACGCACTTCGGGACGGTTCGATTGAATCTCATGTGGGATGACTTTCCGGGCTGACCTGGTGGACCAGCGCCCTATGAAATGAAAATTAACACGCGGGTTCTTCCACTTCAGCGGTAATTTGCGTTAACACATTGAAATGATTAGGAAAATTCTCTTGAAGTTGGCGTGACAGGCGGCCACGGACCGGCCTGCCGATAAGAAAAACTGGCAGTGTACTCTTTCTTTTATTTAATTTTCCTGAGATTATATTTGGCAAGTAGAGACTAATCACTGGGTGAATTGTGCAAGGCATTCCTAGCTTCCTGAAATCATTATTAAAGCCCGATCAATGGTTCACGCAGGCAGTGGTAAAGGCTTATGGCCGGGTGCGTGGCGTTGCGGTTCGCTTCGAAGGAAATACGATCAGTTTTGAGCGGGGAAAAGAGCGCATTCGGATCGCCTCGTCCAACTTTCCTTTCGCCCAGGACATGATTGTCCATTTCGATTCGTTCTACAAGGTAGTACGACCGGATGCGAACGGCGAGGTGGATTATTCGCGGCCTCGCGTGCATCGCTACATGAAGAGCGGGATCGAATTCCATCTGCCCTCCATTGCGGAGGAAGAAGAAGCGATCGACAGCTACTTTCGCTTGTACCGTCCGAAAGCCGGGGACGTGGTATTCGACCTGGGAGCGCACGCCGGGGTATCGACTTATTTTCTAGCACAGGCGGTGGGCCCCACCGGCAAAGTATTCGCGTTCGAGCCCGACCCGATCTCTTGGAAGAGCCTGATGCACAATATCGAAGCGCTGCAAATGCGCAATGTGCACCCGGTACAGAAGGCGATTGCCGGCAAAGCGGGAAAATTGTCCTTTCAATCCGAGGCGTCGCTTGGGTCGGCGTTATCGAACGTTGCGTCGCGGGCGGGCACGGGAACGACGACGATGGTGGACGCGATTACGCTGGCGGATGCATGCGAGCTGGCGGGTTGCCTGCCGGCTTTTGTAAAGATGGACATCGAAGGCGCGGAACTGGAAGTGATCACAGCGGCGCAGGCATTGCTGCGCGGATCTTGCGTGCAGTTCGCCGCCGATACCAATCACAACGTGGGCGGCCAATTGACCAATCAGCGGCTGGAACGGCTCTTTTCCGAGATCGGTTTCGAGTGTATGTCGTCAGCCGATTCCGGCTTCATGACCACGTGGGCGAGCGCGCCGAGCAGTTCGGTATAGCGGCAGGGCGTTGGAGTACACTCGCAGGCCCTGTGAACCGGCCCTGTGAAGCGGCGGTTCGGAGGCTCCTGTAGTACCCTGACGTAATGCTTCGGCGGTTGGCCCAAAGTTCCACTGGTTTATTCCTGTTGGCGACGTGCGTGTGCGCTGTCGCTTTGTATCTGCTGATTTGCCGTTTGGGAATGATTCAGTTTCTTGGATACGATGGCGGCATCTTCACAAACGGCGCATGGCAAATGCATTTGGATTACCAGCCCTATAAGGATTTAATCGGCGGATATCCGCCGCTTTTTTATATGGGCGGCAAATGGGCATTTGATTGGTTTGGCGTGGAATGGTTTTCCCTGGTGAAAATGGGCGGCTTGTTCGCGGCAGTGACGCTGATCATACAAGCCTTGTTATTACGCAGGGTGATCGGGCCGTGGTGGGCGCTACTGATTGCATGTTTTTCCCAAGCGGTGACGAGCCTGCCTACGGCCTGCTGGTCGCACGACTGGACCTCGACCGTCACGGGCGTATTGTTTTATTCGGCGCTGCTGGCATGGAGGGCCAAGCCGGACCGGACCGGCACTGGTGTCGCTATTTCTATTGGGCGTGGTGCTTCTCTTATCGAAGGCCAATTACGCGGGCCTTTACTATGTGATGGGGTTGGCGGCGGTGATCTTTGCGGAGTTCATCGCTCCCAAGACCGGCATCCGCAAGAACGTGGTGATTTTCGCGGCCATGATACCGGCGGCGGTAGGGGCGCTGTTTCTCTGCGGCATCTCGCCCTCGGCTTTGCTGCGCAATTACCTGGAAGCAGGAGGCCGGGCGCTATCGGGAGCGCACGCCATCAACTACCTGTTCCTCTACTATGCGTGGGAGCTCAAATACACGTTCGTGCTGCTACTGCCCGCGATGATTTGCGTTGCGTATATTCTCTCCCGCTGGCTTGGAGTTCGAAAGAGTGCCGACGGCTTTGAACTGACGGGACGCATTTCGAGGCAAGACATGGCATGGCTGCTGCTGCTGGCGATCGCTCCACCGATCGCCGTCATCGCAAAGGCGACAAACAATGGGTTCAAGATGACGGAACTTCCGCCCGGCGATGGTCAGCCTGGCGTGCTTTTATGTTTTCTACCGCGGACGGGATTGGACCTGGTTTCGAAAATTTGCCATGGCAGGGCTGATTTGCAGTGTGGCAGGAATTGCGGCAAATGCGGTTCGGGTTTCGGTGACCCGCTATACCCAGGCAGAGAATTTCGAAGGCAACTTCTACGATGCGGAGCGGCTGACCTCGATTTCGGCGTGGCATTACTTTGAGGGCCTGATGGCGGGTCCGAAGCTGGAGGCGGTGCTGCGCGACATGGAAGGCATGCTGAAGACGCAGGGATACCTGGGGAACGCGAATGCCAAGGTTTATATTGGGCCGCGGATTGATTTTGGATATGCGGTGTTTGGGATTCAACCAGTACGCGGCCTGCCGCTATGGTGGGAATCTTATAGCAATGATTCCCTGCCGAGGACGCAACGAATGGTCCAACGATTTAAGGATGCGGGATTCGAGCGAATTATTCTTTTGGAAGACGATCAGACGTATTTTCCGGACACCTTATCCAAGTATTTGCACACTGCCTATCAAACTTCTACGGTGGGGCGGCTGACTGTTTATCGAAAGCGGGACAGTATCGACTAGGGCAGGCGGCACTGTTTGGGAACTTGGCGTTGCCTACCGACGTATTCCCAGGCATGAGTTTGGAAACGTTCATTGAAGAGGTTCACGTACTGGGCCGCGACCTGGTCGATAAGGTACGCGAATTGATCCACGAGGGCAACGTTCAGCGCATCGTTGTAAAGGACGAACATGGCAATACGTTCGTCGAGATTCCAGTGACGGTGGCCGCGGTCAGCGCCATCCTGGCTCCGCTACTGGCGGCCATCGGTGCAATTTCCGCGCTGGTTGCAAAGTTCACGATTGTGGTTGTGCGGAGCGAGCCGAAGCCCCCTGAGGGCGGCCAACCCGCAGCCTGATGCGCGCGAGAATGGAGCGGTGCACGGGGGCAGGATGGCGGGGGTACCTGGCGCCATGGTACGGCCGTCCCTTCACGCCGATGCAATCGGCCTGGCTGCGCAGTTCGCGCTACTGGATAAATGACTACCGGCGCGCCACCGGGCCGGGAGCCACCGGTTCCCATGCCGGAGTGCCTTCTTCCCACTGGTTGTCTGTGAGTTGTTCGACGTGGGTGCCATCGTATCGCATCACGAAAATCTCCCCGTAGGGTTGCGGCGCATCCGTGTATGCCACCTCATCCTTAAAGCCCATGCGGGAGCTCGCGAAGGCGATGAATTCTCCATCGAAGGACCATGACATATGCGCATCATTCCCGTTGCCGTTTGTCAGCCGCTTGAGCGACGTCCCGTCCGGCCGAATGGTAAAGATGTCGTATGCGCCGCCGATCTGGCGAGCGAACATGATGAGGTCTCCGCGCGGGGACCACAAGGGGAAATTGTCGTAGTCCGAGGTGAGCGTGGTGACGGCCTTGGTCTCGAGGTTCATGATACGCAGCCCCTGGCCGTTCTTAGTGAAAGTCCGGAAGACAAGGCGATTTCCATCCGGAGAGTATGACGGGAAGGCATTGTTATCCGGCCCGGATGTCAACTCCTGGAAGCCGCTGCCATCGGCGTTAATGAGAGCAATCTGAGCGCCGCCTTCGATGCGATCACCAGGCTTGTGGAATTCGGAACGGAAGCCATCGAAGAACGCCGCGAAGCCGCCGAGCGAGAAGACCACCTTATCTCCGTGCGGCGACCATCCGCCGACAAAGGCGTTGCGCGTCTTATCCTGATACAAAACGTCAGACCGCCCGGTCTCCGGCGTGCTCACCTTCAACGCCACGACGTTCACGCCGGGGCCTTTGCCCATGGTGAGGTATTGTTTGCCCGAGGGGCTGAACGCGGGGAGTATGCCCGACAGATTCAACTCGTAATTCGGATTCCGGCTGAACATTTTCACCAGCGGCGGCAAATCCGTAGTCTTGCGCCTGCTGAATACGACACGCTTTCCATCGGGCGACCAGGAGGCGGCGCGGATGGGGCCGCGTGGACCGCGGCTGCCATTGACATAGTAAATCCCACCCTCCGCGGTGTCCTTGCGGACATAGCCCACGGCGTTCCCTGGAAGGGGAGAGGGATTGACTTTCACGCCGGGGCCGGCGTGCAGGTCTGTGAGAGCGCCGCTGGCGACGTCGATGGAAACCAGCCGCGATTCGCTGTCCGTTTCGGGAGCCGAGCGACGAATCTGCATGGTCTGTTGAGCCGTGGAGCAATAGGCCAGGACGTGCGCGCTGTCGCTCATCCATTTCGGGCTACCGCAGAAACCGCCGGTGGTGGTGACTTTCTTCATGCCGGAGCCGTCGGGGCGAATCAAGTAGATCTCGGCCAGTTGCTGGCGCTCCCAACGACCCTCGGCGAAGGGGGCGATGATGCCGCGCCCGGAGGAGAAGGCGATCCATTTTCCATCGGGCGACCACGCCGGCCGGTAGTCGCCACCCGGCCCGGAGGTCAGGGCTTTGGCTTGCTTCGTGGCGAGATCGAGCGTCCAGAGATCCGAATAGCCGCTGCCGCGAGTGCTGACGAAGACGAGCTTTTTGCCGTCGGGTGAGAAAGCCGCCTGGTCCTCATAAGAGGGATCGGAAGTAAGCTGGGTGAGCCCGCTGCCATCGGCGTTGACGCGGAAGAGATCCCCCGACCCGTTGCGATCCGAAGTGAAGACGAGGGACTGGCCGTCGGGCGCCCAGGCAGCATCGTAATCGTCGTGGGGGGCGGCCAGCAGGAGATGCTCATCGCTGCCATCGGAGGCAGAGATGAAAAGCTGCATGGTACCCGGAACGATGCCGGCTCGGGCAAACGAGATTTTTCGGGGTGACTCCGAGGCCCATAGGAGGCCCCACGCGGCGACGGCAACAATCAGCATGCGCATTGGTAGATTATGGCTCAGTATCGGTTGGCCTGACCCATTTTCTTTTAAGACGGGGCGGGGCGGATTTTCCGGCACGCGGCTGGCGCAACGCGGGATTAGTTTCAGGGAGGGCAGTATATTAGATGATGCAGGGGTAACATAGGCGCTCTTATGCGAAAAGGACGGTCTCTGTGAACTTACGGATCTCCGGGTCCATACTATTCCTGGCGGTAACTCTGGGACACGCTCAATCAACGGCGAGTTCCAACGGATCGGCTGCCCTCTCGCCAGCCAGGATGCGGGTGCTACTGCAGCGCATGGGTTTCGAACTCACCGAGAAACTGTCCGACGACTCAGCGGCTTTTACATTTCAATTAAACGGCCACAAGGTCGCAATGTCCAGCCAGGCACAAAGCATGCAGCTCGGTGTCTGCTTCAAGGATGCCTTCGACCCGATGAGGGCGAACCAATGGAACCGGGAACATTTTTCCACGAGGGTATATCTGGATGAGCAAGGCTGCACTTCGCTTGGATCCGAGGCGAAGTTCGGCGGCCGCGTTACGGACGATATGCTCGAGGAGCTGATCCATGGGTTCCTGACGAATGTAACGATCTTTGCCAAATTCGTGACGATACCGGCGGCTGCTCCCAGTGCGCCTGCGGTGCCCCCGGCTGCCGGCACTGCGGCCGGTTCGCGGTTGGCCATTGGCCGAATGGAATGGTCGCAGGCGGGGCAGAACAGGAAAGCCGTGGCGCCATGGAGTGACGCGGCCAAGCCGGTTCCGGGCCTGGTGAAGATCAATCGCAACATTTCCTTAAAATACGATCCGCACCTATGGAGAGTGACTGCGGCTGATAAGGACGGACGGTTGACCCTGACGCACGCATCCGGCAACGGCCACGCGGTAGTCATCGCCGAGCGCATCGATGTATCGCGCGGGTCTTTGGAGGATGTTGCATTGGCAAATGCCCAGGCCGTGGATCCGAAGGCAAAGGTGGTATTCCGCGATCAACGCAGGGTCAACGGAGTGGATGTGCGGTTCCTGAAGATCGAGGCCGACGCTGACGCGGTTCCCACGGCCTTCTGGGGCTGTTTCTACGGCGGCGAATACGGTACGGTCCAGGTTGTGACGTACGCGGCAAAGACTCTCCTCGCGGAGCGCAAGGACGACTTCATGGAGTTGCTCAACGGGTTTACGGTCTCGAAATAGGGACTGCGGCGGCCTTACTTCCGCCCCGAACCGGGTTTTGGCGAAGCAACGACGCCCGCCTCCGTTGGGTTGACTGGTACCAGCACGGGCGCACCCTTGTCCTTGACTAAGAACACGACGAACTTAGCGGGCTTCGTGTTGCTTGCATTGCGGCCAACGGTGTGAATATCGTTGGGGCCCTCATAGAAACGTCTGGCCCGGGGTGAGCGTGACTTCCTTGCCGTCTTTCAACTGCATCACGATTGAGCCTTCCAGCACGTAGAGGAACGCGTGCGCGTTATGGCGATGAATCGGATCCGAGGCACCGGGCGGATACACTACGGTGATCATCATGCCTTCCTTGCCGGGAAAATCCGCAAGGGCTTTCGACATGAGCGGTGTGACCTTAGCGTCCTGCGCGATCAGGGTGCTGGTGATGAGGAGTGCCAGCGCGGTTATCGAAGGTGAGAACTTCATATAATTCTCCTTCCCGGCATTTACGCCGGCTGCAGATTCGGGGCTGAGCTGGTAGCGCGACTCAGCCAGTCTTCGAAGTGCGTCCCACCAAGGCGCGCATCCTTGTCAGGAAGCAGTGTCCTTTCGCCCACGACCATACCGAAGTAACGCGCGTTCGGATCTGCGATGACTTCGCGCGGATCTTTCCGAGCGGCGAGATCCCGCCGCACGAGTTCGTCCAGGGGAAACGGTTCGGGCCCCGCTATTTCGACGATGCGATTGAGAGGTGAGCCCATTGCAATCTGGCTGAGTGCGCCGGCGACGTCATCGGCCGCCATAGGCTGGAAGAGCGCTGGGGGCAGGCGCACTTTGTTGCCTTCCGTGGAGAAATCGGCGATGTTCTTCGAGAATTCGAAGAACTGCGTCGCACGGACGATGGAGTAGGAGGTTGAAAAGGCCTTGATCAGGTTTTCCTGAACCATTTTTGCGCGGAAGAAGCCGCTTGCGAGAAGACGTTCGGTGGCTACGACCGACAAGGCAACGTGATGCCCCACTCCAGCGGCCGCTTCATATTCCAGGAGGTTGCGGGTTGATGAATCGAAGAACTTCACCACTGCGGCGTCCTCCCATGATGGGGAATTCGTAACGTCGACGACCACGGAAGCGCCGCGGAGCGCGTCCGCGAGTCCTTCGCCGGTGATGGTATTGACGCCGGTGGCGGGCGAGGCGGCTAGTGCTTCCTGGCCGTGCTCACGGAGTTTCTTGACGAGCTTGGATCCGATGAGTCCGGTACCGCCAATTACTGCGATTTTCATAATTTGTCCTTTCCGATACCCAGGCATGGCGCATCGCTATGCGACACCCGTCAAGAAGGGAGATGCTTCGACCGGCCGGTGGATTCACACGACCGAAAGGGAGTATGTGCAAGACATTTCATCGGCAGTGGAGTTGCGGCCTGAAGGCTGCACGAGCGGAACGGTCAGAGAAACGTGGCGACGTCAGCGATATCAAGGCGGAGATGATCGCAAAGGTCGAAAATTCGTTTCTCGTCTGCTTCGATCCAGCCCTCTTTGGCCGCTCCTGCGCCGTATTCCGCGAGGTAGAAGAGGCTGGTGAAATCGACATCTACTTCGATGGTCCTCTGATCGATCACAGGTGAAGGGTGCCACTTGAGATGGAGGCCACGCTTGATGCCCAGAGCCATCGTCAACGTGTAGGCTCTCGCCCCCGCACCGCCGATATCCGCCTGGCTGACTTCGATCTGGCCTGCGTCGTTCTTGAAGAACAGCGGCGGAGGGTTTTCGTAGGCCTCCATTCCGGCGTCCTCGCAACGCGGTACATGCATTTTCATTACACGGATCTTCTCGTCTATCGACGCGGCGAGGATTTTGTCCAACGACCGGCTCAATGCCGAGCGGGCCGGAGCCAGGTTCTCGTGCAGGAGACCCTGATCGTCGCGATTAAGCGCCAGGGCAATGTGAACGGCCTTGCTGTAGTCGACGGGACGCTCCAAGCACGCGCCAACTTCCCAGACGCTCATAGGCGACCAGTAGCGCTGCGCTTCCTGATGCAGTTGTTGGAATGCCGCCGCAACGGCCTCCGAAGCGCGTCTTGCATTGGTTCCGGCCTCCGCGTTAATCGAAGGCTCCCGCATTTCCAGAAGCTTCAGGATCAGCTTCTGCTCGGGATCCAGCGACTCGGCACGAAGATGATCGTCGCCGTATGCGTGCCACTTTTCATGGAAGCCGTTGGCCACGGTCAGGCCGTAGTAGCCGTCGAGGTCGTGCATGACCTTCGCGGCGAGCGCGCCGCTGAGCCCTAGTGCGGCTCTTGGAACACGCATGTGACCGGCTGAAAAACTGTCGGTGAGGAAATGAAGCCCGAACGCTGTGAGTGCGATCGCTTCGGCGGGAATCGGGCTGGTGCGAAAAGCACTGGGTGCGGCTCTCATATGGCCGGCGACGGTATGAAGCGCCCGCCGGTGGTACCTCTCGAAAGCTGTCCAGTTATCCGGCGAGAAGTGCGGATTGTTATGGAGGGCCAGGTGGGGATACCGGCCATTGGTTACCGCAATCGAGAAGGCTTCGTCGGCCACGGGCGTAGCGCTCAGGCGCGAGATCATCGTACGCATCCGCGGGCTCGAATTCTCCCCGCGTAGAAACGCCCGCCAGTCGGTATGTTTCGTCCAAGGAAGCTTGGGGAGCATCTTGTCGAGCGTGCGGTCCGCTCCGCCTTGGGGAAGCAACTGCGCCAGAGCATGCATTTCTGAGTAGGGTGTTTTGCCGGCGATGCTACGCAGGAGTTCGGCGAGCGGCTTCAGGAGTTCCCATTCCACCGCGTCCTTTCCCTCACGGGCGCGGTAGGACACCCATTGCATCTTGCCCTTGATGGCCAGGGCCTCGATTGGGGACGGGTCAGGCGGGAGGGTCAGCTTTTCCAGGGGACTCGGAAGGTACGAACCGACATCGAAGCCGCCGGCTCCCGCGTTCCACTTTGCCGCGTCGAAGATCATCCCGGCGAGAGGTTTGCCTTGGGTCACCCCCAGCATGATATTGAGCGGGTCGCGGCTTGGACCATTCTCCATCTCTTCGAAACTGGAATAGAAATCTCCGGCGAGCATCACCAGTTCGCCCACCGAGAGCGCCACGGCATCCCCATTCCGAATGGCTTCGCGCAACGAATCGGAATTCCACGGCAGGCCCGCTTGAAGATTGGGATCGGGAAAAATGTAATGCCAGTGGTGATTCGACGTGGGCAGGAGCGCGCGGTAGGGAAACTTAGGCCAATCGAAGTGTTGCGCAATATGAATGTCCCATTCGTCAATACCTGATTCCGATTTACGAATCATGGCGCCACCCTGAATCAGCCCATGGATCGCCCAGGCATCGATCATCAACTGGGCCGACGTCGGTAGCGCCAGGTGTTCCACGCTCCCGAACGCCAGGGCATTCATGGTCGGGGTGTCGGGATTGAACTCATTGGAGATCTGGAAACCATGCGGATCGATTGTGACCAGCGGGGGCGGGAAACAGATGTGGATCTCGTTCGGGCGGTCCTCCAGCGTTTCGATCGAGACCGGCCAGGGCAGATGCCGCTGTTTCAGCTCCTGTTCGGTGGCTGCATTGCGAGTGAGGAAAAATGCATACGTGTACTCGTTGGAGAGAACAAGGTCGGCCATTCCGTCGGCGGCTACGGCGGCATGCTGCCACTCAACATCGTCGTGATCGATAGGAAAGTGGGCTAGGTTGGAGCGTTTCGACGCGACGTGCAAGGTCCATTGGTTCGCCGGATTGCGCTGCGTTGGCGACACCCAGAAGGCAAAGACGCGAAAAGGCTGGATGCGCAGCGTGTTGACGGTCCGCTTGAGGGATGAACTGCGGGCCACGTCGCCCTTCAGTTCCAGGAATTCAGGTAGAGTGACGAATACTCCTTTGGAAGTGGCCATGGAACCCTCAACAGCGGTGGTTGGCTTTGAGTTGCGCCTGCGTCTGCGCATCGGCCTCGCCGCTCTCCGTCAACTGCTCCTGCTTTTGAAATCGCCGCGCGGCCTGCGTCCAGGCCAACTGGCTTGGCTCGGAGGTTCCACGTCCCGCGAAGCCGAGATTTCGCAGCCTTTGACGCACACCTTGTGGTTCGCTCACCGGCTGGAGGCGGCCGATTTGAAGATGCCAGCGGTAGGCCAGGAGGCTTCCCTGCTGGTTAGGCGCCCGCACCATCAGCCATGCTTCAGTCGCGGCCGGATCGATATCGTGAACCAGCAGGCCGTCTCCGTCCGTGCTTCCTTCCAGGGTCTTGCCACTCACCAGCAGTTGGTACAGGGTGTTGGCCAGAACGGAACCGTCGTCCTGCTCGAGCACGATGCGCAATTGCGTATTGGGCCGGGTAAGCAGATAGCGGTGGTGTAAGTCGGTGTGAGCCTGGCAGGTCTTCTGTTTCGGCTCGGGGATGTAGACGCTTTCGCCGGGAGTAAGTACGTGCGGATTATCGTGCCGGGAAAACAATTCGGCGTTTGCGGGATGGTTCATGATCGCGGACGGTGCAATTCTGCCTGCCATCGCCAGCCGGCTGATGCAATCTCCGGGTTCTATTGTGTACCAGGCACCCATAAAATATTCTCCAAGGTTCACGGAATATACTCGGATTTCAGACGAGAATCGGATCAGCCGGAGAGGCCACGGCGGCGCCCCGATACCGATCCCGAAGAGCTGGTTCGCCCGTCTGGCGCAAATGTGCGAGTGCGTACGTTTCCCAAAAAAACTTGTGAGCCTGTCTGAGCTGCTACTCCGATATACCCTTTGACGACGGGAAGCACCGTTGTTTCGATACGGGCGGTGTACGACGCTGCCCTCCAAAGGAGAAAACAGGCCATGCACCGTAACTTCAGACTCAATTGTTTACCGGTACTCTTTTTGCTCGCCGCGACGTTGATGTCCGCGCAGTCCAATGGAGTGATCCGGATTCCGGACGCAACTGCGCTTCGACTTTCGCTGTCGGAGCCGCTTAGTTCCGCGACCAATGAGGTTGACGATCCGGTGCGATTTGAGGTGACGGAAGATGTCAAGGTGGGCAGTTTTGTTGCGGTTCCAAAGGGGGCAACCGCAGTAGGACATGTCGTGGAGGTGGACCCGAAACGGCGGCTTGGCCGCGCGGGCAAACTGAATTTCACGATCGACCACGTGAAAGCGGTGGACGGCACGAACGTCCGCCTGCGGGCGTCTTCGATGCGAAAGGGAGATGACAAGACGGGGACGGTAATCGTCGGCACCGTTTTACTTTCGCCGTTATTTCTGATCATGCGCGGGAAGGATGTCAATATCGCGAAAGGCACGTCGGTGGTTGCCTACGTGGATGGAGACCGGGAAATCGGCGGGCCACCGACATCGAGTACGGTTGGCGGGCGCGGAGGCCCGAGTGCGCTCCGGCCGATCCCGTTATCCCCGCGCCCGCTCCGAAGAGCGTTGAGCTTGCCACGGTGGTTGTGAAATCGGATCCCGACGGCACCGATGTTCTGGTGGACGGAAAGTTTGCCGGCAACGCACCTTCCACGATGCAATTGCCTCCCGGCGACCACATGATGGTGATGGAGAAGGCCGGGTTTAAAGGCTGGCAGCGGACCGTCAGCCTAACTCCGGGCGGTATTGTTACTCTAAACGTCTCCTTGGAGAAGCTGCAATCCACCTTGGAGAAGGGGCAGCAATAAGGCGTGAACACTGTGAGCGAAAATCCGGATCAGATAGCAAGGTATCGGATTGAGCGAGAGTTGGGAAGGGGCGCGATGGGCGTGGTTTACCAGGCGTTCGACCCAGTGGTAGAACGCCACGTCGCCCTGAAGACAATACGCCTTGATGTTGCCGGCAGCGCGGAACTGCTTGACCTGTTCCGGCGCGAGGCCAAGTCCATTGGGCGGTTCGAACATCCCAACATTGTCACCCTGTATGACGCGGGAGAGGCCGACGGCGTCTTCTACATGGTGATGCAACTGGTTCAGGGCGAAACACTCCGTGACCGGTTGACGCGGCAGCGATGGTACAAGGTTCCGCAGGTGGTGGACATCTTTGGCCAGATCCTGGCAGGTCTTGGTTACGCGCACGAACGGGGGGTCATTCACCGCGATATCAAGCCCGCGAATATCATGATCAGCGGAGACGGCGCCGTGAAGTTGGCCGACTTCGGTATTGCGAAGTTGATGAGTCCGGGCGCGTCATCGTCGGGCCTGGTGGTGGGAACTCCGAGCTACATGTCACCCGAACAAGTGCTCAGCCGGCAGGTAGACGTGCGCTCGGATATCTTTTCGGTCGGCTGCACATTGTACGAGGTGTTGACCGGAGAGAAGGCATACGCCGGCGATACGGCCACGGCGGTGATGTACAAGATTGTGCATAGCGCTCCTGTTCGTCCGGCTTCTTTGCGCCCTGGAATAGATCCTGGTCTCGAAGAGGTGCTACTCAGGGCGTTGGCGAACGATCCGGACGACCGGTATCCGAGTTGCAAAATGATGGCGGAGGCTTTGGAGAATTGCCTCGCGAGGCCTGCCCGATCAGGGGTCAAGTCTTCACGGGGTGGTGTGACTGCCGTACCGAACGCCGACGCTCCAAAGCAGACGGAGCGGGAGATCCAAGCGACCAATAAAGCGAAACCTCCGCGGCGGTTTGCGGCGCGGCCGGCAGGAATCATCCTGGGAGTCGCGGCTGCGGGCCTGGGGGTATTTCTGGTAGTCGCGCCGAGTCGAGCGCTGAGGCCGGCAAGTGTCAAACGTCTGGATCCGCAGGAGGTCAAGACGGTGGAGGCGCAACCCTCGCAGCCTGCGGCGGTGCCAGCGCCGTCTCCAGCGGAACCTCCTGCGGCGGAGGAACCGGAGAAGAGACTAATTGCGCGGGAGAAGAAGGTCTCACGCAGGCGTATGCTCGCGTCTCAATACCGAGGCAGCTGCCGGCACCACAGGTGGCCGTTTCCGCGCCGGCTGAGCGTCCTTCATTTCCTACTCCACGGATAGTGGCGGCGACCGGTGACGAGCAAAGAAACCGAGGACATCGACACGTTGATTCTGCGCGGAGACGAGGCATATCAAAAGAACGCCTACGAGAGCGCATTGGCGGCGTATACGAAGGCCATTCGGCTAGAGCCTGGCAACAGTGGGGCGCGCAGGAAGATGAGGGTTGTGCTGACGTTGTTGGGCCGCCAGGCCGAGGCGCAAAACTATCGTTAGACTCAGGGTGAGATGCGGCATTCCCGCGATTCGTGACGAAGCGTCAGACGGGCAAGCTAAAAGCTT
Organism: uncultured Solibacteraceae bacterium; assembly: GCA_963811575.1. Lineage (GTDB taxonomy): Bacteria > Acidobacteriota > Terriglobia > Bryobacterales > Bryobacteraceae > Solibacter. The sequence goes on from CAWERY010000003.1 coordinate 383,205, forward strand.
GCCCTACCACGAGCGTGGCACTGAGTTGAGAGTTATCTCATTCCCTTGACTGTCGCTGCGGTGATGCGCTGCATCGCATCGCTCCAGATTGCCAAACAGTTCCGGCAAGGTCCGGTCTCGCCGCGTGACTCCGCCGGCAACTTGGCGAAATTGAGCGAATTCGCGAGCGTCTTTCGATAGAGGAACGCCTCCCACTGCCGCGCGGCGGGCGCTGCCATTTGAAAGAGATAAATCTGATCGTTAGCGGGGATGGCGGTCACGGAGGCTACGTACGGCGCACCCTGCAGTGAGCCTTGCCCGTTGATGGAGACACCCCGCCACGCTCCATATATCGTGGGCTCCGTTGATCCAAGGTTTGGAACGAACCCAAGCGCATCGGGTGCTATTTTTCGATAGAGCGCGAAGAAGGTTGGTATATCCAGCTTACCCATGGGAGAGATTTTGAAACAGATTTGGTCACTAGTTTCCGGTGTCATCATAACGAAGACATCGCCCACTACCTGGGTTCTCCAATTGGCCGGAAAGGTGAAGGAAAGCCCGTTGGTTTTGTGTTCGAGCAGGTTAAGATTGTTGTTCGCCGAGGACGATAGCGTGCCTGACTGCGCCGATACGAATCCGGCGGCGGCAGTATAAACTGCGAGTACAACACAGCAGTACCATTTTCCTTTCAATCGCATGACTTTTCTCCTTGCCTACTTATTCACGCGAGGGCCCGCGCTATTGATGTACTCGGAAAGGCTTATCGAAACAGCTCACGCAGCTTTTCGATCTCGGCAATCAGATCGTTCAGGGCTTTCTCCGAGCCAGCGTTTAGGCCTGCAAGTTGGCCGTCCTTGTGCAAATGCGCGTAGACGGGCAGGGCCAGCCGATAGTATCGCGACGCCTGATCCAGATGCGCGCCGGCTCCCTGGGCTTGATTCTTTGCCCAGCCAAGATACGCATTCGCGAGGGTCCAACGGGCTTTGGCGAGCGGCTCCGAATTTTCGCGGCCTGCACCGGCCAATTGTTCCTGGATGGCAACGGCCCGCTCCGCGTAGCGGAGAGCTTCGGGAAATTGTTTCAGTTGCCGCGCAGCATCGCTAAGACCGATGCAGACGCTGGCAATCCCGCTTTTTGCGCGAACGTCCGCCGGGTCGGAAGCAGCGAGGGACTCCCGAATCGCGAGGACCCGCCGGTAACCGGCCAGCGCCTCGTCGAGGCGGCCATTCCGCTTATGGATTTCGGCCAAATCGTGCTCCGAATAGGTCAGGTTGTAGCGTAGGTCCGCCCTCTCGGGATGCTCGTTGACGAGCGCCTGTTCGATCGCCAGGGCTTCCTGGTAGTGGCGAGCCGCGAGGTGTCGTCGCGGCGTATTTCCGAACACACTGCCCCCATCCGGTTATGAGCGAAGGCATGCTGGATGCGGAACTGGTCGCTGGTATAACCCTCCGCGGCGAGACGGTCGAACAAGGCGACCGATCGGTCCAATTGATCCACGCCCAATGCGGCCACATCCGGAGTGAGGTAGAACGCCGAGGAGCGCATCAGCGCAACAGCCACCATGAAGCGATTCGGCTGGGTTGGATGCTCGGCAGCAATTTTCTCGACGATCTCGAAAGAGCGTTTGTCCGATGCCCGGCCCTCCGCGATCTTCCCGGAGGCTTTTAAGAGACGCGCCCTGTCGTCGTATAGGATCGCCAGAAACGACCTGGCAGGCACATGGCGCGGCGACGTGGCAACGACACTCTCCTGCAGCCATACGGCCTTATCCAGGCTCGCTAGCGCAGCGCGGGAATCGCCCTTGTTGGCCAGGAAGGGGTCTCCCTGGAGGCTGGCGAGGCGGCGGTAGCCAGTGGCCAGTTCGTACCGGAATTGCAGGTCGCCGCCTACATCGGTCGACAGGCTGTCCAGGTATCGGAGCGCTTCGCGTACGATGGTTTCGCGAACGGGGATGGCTCCCGGCAGGACTGCGACCCGATCATAGATCCCGAACAACAATGTATTCGCCAGCGCCCGGGTCTCGCGGAGGCGCTGGTCGCTATGCTGCCGGGCCTGTCGCGCGATGTGGGTTTGATAGAGCGCCCACCCGGTGGTGAACGAAAGGCCAAGCGCTACGGCTGCCGCGACGCCCACACCGGCCTTGTGGCGCATACGAATTTGCGGGCGCGATACGGGAGGGTAGCAGGACGCGCATGAATCGGCTGGATGCGAAGCCACCGGCCAAGATCCTCGGAGAAGTGGTCGACGGACTGGTAGCGCCGGCCCGGCTCCTCTTGAAGCGCCTTAAGAACCACCCGGTCGAGATCTTCCTGCGAGGCGCCGAAGGGCAGCCGCATGCCGCGTCTCCGCATCTCTTCGCCCGGCGGCTGAATACGGCCTGGCTGGGGACGTGAGCCGGTTAGGATCTCGTAGAGGATCATGCCCAGCGAATAAACGTCCGTTAGCGTCGAGACATCTCTTCCGGCCGCCTGTTCCGGGCTCGCGTACTCGGGCGTGTGCGGTGCGTAATCGGTCGGTGGTGGCGTCGATGCCGCGTTCGCCAATACCGTCGCCACGCCAAAATCCAGGAGTTTCGGAATTCCTTCTTCTGTCACCAGGATATTCGTTGGTTTCAGGTCGCGATGAATCACCAGTTGGCGGTGCGCGTAGCTGACCGCATTGCACACTTTCCGGAAGACTTCGACACGCGCCTGCGTGGAGAGATTGTGGCGGTTGCACCAGTGGTCTATTCTTTCGCCGTGAACACGCTCCATGACGAGATAGGGGAGCCCCTCGGGAGTGGCGCCACCATCCAGGAGGCGCGAGATCTGGTCATGTGCCAACTGTCCGAGAATTCTGCGCTCCTGTTTGAAGCGGCGCACGATCTCGGTATCCAGTCCGCGCTTGATTACCTTGATCGCCACCTCTTGCACGAATTCGTCGCCTTCATGGACTGCGACGTACACGACGCCCATGCCACCGCGGCCGAGTTCGCCCAACACGCGGTACTTGCCGATGTGTTCCGGGAATGAAGGCGACTCTTTGCGAACCAAATCAAGCGCCGGCTCATCGAGCAAACCGTCACCGCTCTCGTGTGCACGGATCAGCGCCCGCAACTCGAGGGCGAGCGCAGGGTTCTCAGTCTCCAACTGCTCGAAATAGGGCTCACGTTCCTCGAGCCCCATCCGTACGCAATCGTCAAACCGGTTCGCCAGGTCTTCCAATCCAAAATCGGCCATGGGTCACGCTACCCGCTCGGTCAGCCACTTCCGCATCCAGGCTCTTGAGAATGCCCACTGCCGTTTTACGGTGGCGACAGAGATCCCGGCCACTACGGCCGTTTCCTCCAAGGACAGTCCTGCGAAAAATCGCAGCTCCACGATTCGCGCCTTCTGGACGTCCAAGGTTGCCAGTGCGTCGAGCGCGTCATTGACATCAAGGATCGCCAAGCACGCGCCAAGGGGCGAGCCCGAAGGGTCGGCCGGCTCGGTCAGGGTCACCGCGCCGGCCTTTCGCTTGGCGGCAGACTGCGCGCGCAGGTGATCCACCAGAATGAATCGCATCAGCCGCGCCGCCATCGCGTAGAAGTGGGCCTCATCGCGGCATTGGGCAGGCGCCGAGCGCCGGAGCCGCAAATAGGCCTCGTGTACCAGGGTGCCGGGAGTGATCGAGCTGGAATGATAAGCGGCCAGTTCCCGCCGCGCCAGACGGTTCAGCCCCGTGTAGAGTGGTTGCACCAAGCCATCGAGCGCCGCCTTGTCACCGCCGGACCATTGTCTGAGTAAAGCGGACAGTTGCTCGGACTCCCTTATCAAAACCAAACCCTCCCGAATGGAAGGATTATATCTAAAGACGGATCTGCGTGGACCTCAAAGCCGGACGCATGGGGTGGCGATTGAGCACCGGCATGGCGGCGTAAAGACACACCTCTGTGGGGATCACTCTGTGTGAATCTTGGGGGGACGCGAAGCAGCGATGAAATACGTGTAACTCGGCATGATGACACGTCGTCAAAGAGCGCATCAGAAGTTTCATCCCATTCAGAGGCGACGCCATGGCCGGTCAAGTTATCGCAACGCGAATTTTTCGAAGGGCGCCGCTTGCCCTAGCCTGCGCGGTGGTGGCGTGGGGACAAGGCGGAGGTCGCGGCCAAGCGCTAGTTTCGCTCAAGCAGGTACCCATCCCGCAACCGACCAATGTCGCGGGCTACGTAAAGGATCAGGCATCTCTAGTAGCGTTGGGAAAAGCGCTTTTCTGGGATTCCCAGTTGGGCAGTGACGGAAGAACCGCGTGCGCGAGTTGTCACTTCCATGCGGGCGCGGATCACAGGATCACGAACATTCTTGGTTCGCCGTTGTCGGCTTCGAGCACGATTGTAGTCAACCAGACGGTTGCCGCTTCCAGCTTTCCATTCCATCAGCTATCCAACGTGGGGAACAATGCTTCCGCAGTCGTCCAGGACGTCAGACAGGTGGCGGGTTCTCCCGGTATTTTCCCGCGAATCTTCTCTGGAGTGAGCACGGGCAACGCTGCTGAAAATGGTAGCGACGTGGTGGGTGGAACGTCTTCGCTGGGCGGGCTGAACGTTCGGCAGGTTGGAAACCGCAATTCGCCATCGATCATCAATGCGGTGTTCAACGTCCGGAATTTCTGGGACGGGAGAGCGAACCGCCTTTTCACAGGGCAGACCCCGTTCGGAGCATCGGATACGACGCTGAACGCGGTGGCCTGGCGCAATGGCCAACTGGCACGTGAAGCTGTGTCGGTGAACAATGCCAGCCTGGCCTCGCAAGCGGTGGGTCCGCCGATGAATACGGCGGAACTTTCGTACAGCGGACGCTCGTGGCCGCTGCTCGGCAGAAAGATGCTGCTGTTGGTCGCGCTTTCCGGTCAACTCGTCGCCGCGGACGACAGTGTTCTAGGCCTATTCGCGAATCCCTCCGGCACGGGGCTTAAACCGGCTTACACCTATTCCGCCATGGTCCAGGCTGCGTTCCAACCTACCTATTGGAGCGGCACCGGCCTGGTCGATGGGCAGTTCACGCAGATGGAAGCCAATTTCGCTCTCTTCTTCGGCTTGGCCATCCAGGCGTACGAATCGACTCTGGTGTCAGACAACACGCGGCTCGATCAGTTTCTCGAGGGCAATACGCAGGCGCTCTCCGCGCTGGAACAGCAGGGCCTGCAAGTTTTCCAGCAAGGCCGGTCGCAGTGTACGCAGTGTCATCAAGGCGCGGAATTCACGGCTGCTTCTTTCAGTAATTCCGCCAACACCGGCGCGAACAACGCGGATCCCGATAATGCCGGATTCTTCCGGACCGGTGTATCGCCTCTTCTCGAGGACATTGGTTTCGGCGGCAGCGATAGTTTTGGGCTTCCTCTCTTCCCTGCATCGCCTGCCAGGGCGAACGGAACATTCAAGGCGCCGGGGCTGCGCAACGTGGAATTCACGGGTCCTTATTTCCACAACGGCGGTCAGGCGACGCTCGAACAGGTCATACAGTTTTACGCGCGGAACGGCGATTTTCCAGCGGGCGGCAATCTTGGCCCGGGCATCGGCAATATCAATTTGCCGGCGGCGGATCAAACGGCACTGGTAGCCTTTTTGAAAGCTCTGAGCGACGACCGGGTTCGGTACGAGCAGGCTCCTTTTGACCATCCCGGCCTCTGCGTTTCCACGGGAGCGAGCGTGGTGACGCCAGGATCGCTTACTCGCGACACATCCGATGCGAGCTTCAGCGCCACCGCGGCGGAGAGGTTTGCGTTGATTCCAGCGATGGGAAAGGCCGGGAATTCGGCGCCCCTGCAGACTTTCGCGGAGTTGCTCGCGGGGATTGGAAGCGATGGTTCACGCGCTCACTCGCTAACCGAACCTTGTACTCAGTTCTCGACGGGAGTTCCGCAGATCAGCGCTGCGACAAATGCCGCAACCTTCGCGGCCGGCCCCGTGGCGCCCGGCGAAATGATCACGCTATTTGGGTCTAACCTCACGGGCGGCGTCACTTTCGACGGTGTTGCGGCCACGATTCTGAGTGTTTCGTCAACACAGGTCAACGTCACCGTCCCCTACACGATTTCGGGATCGACGACGACGCTGCAAATGGGCGGTGCATCGTTGCAGCTTCCGGTCATCGCGGCTTCGCCGGGCATCTTTGCGGCGGTTGCAAGCGGGCCGGGAATCGTCACGCTCTACGGGACTGGCGGCGGCACACTCACGGCGGATTCGCCTGCGCGTCTCAATCTGGTTAGCAGTGTGACGGTGAATGGGGAGCCGGCCCAGGTTTTGTACGCGGGTGTGGCGCCGGGGCTGCCCGCGGGTGCGAACCAGATTAATATCGTACTGCCCGCCGATGTGACATCGGGCGCCATGAGTATTGTGTGGACGGTAGGAACGGCGAGCAGCAACGCTTACCAATTCGTTCAGTAGGTTGAACGTACCGGGGCACCCGTTTCCTGATTCGGCGTGTGCCGGGAACGTGAAGCGAACAGGAGGCGGCAGGCAAGGCTGATCACCAGGAGATCGACAGCAATCAGAAGCGCATGATGCGCGAACGAATTGACGACGGTATCGACGGGAGTCGAGATATCGAAGAGGCGTTCGACGATCCATCCGACAGAGGCAAGCCCGGCAAAGGCTGCGCCAGCGATTCGAAACATCGGGTAGGCACGTGTCCTGCTCATGAGGATCAGCGAGGGAAGGATCGCTGCGACCACGAGCATCTGCATGGTTTCAATGCCCAGATTGAAAGCCAAAATCCCGGCAACGCGATCCCAGCGGCTCAAGCCGAGCCGACCCAGGGTCGCAGCGAAAGCCAGGCCGTGAACGAGCCCGAAGAAGGCTGCGATCCACGCTTCTTTACCGGGGAAAATGGGCCGGTACGCGTGCACGGCGGAAACCAGGATCGACACCGCGATCAGCACCTCCACGGGGCGAGCTTGGAACGCTTACAGCGTTGAACGCGGCGAGAGTCAAAGTGTACGGAGTGGCCGAGCGTAAATGCCGTGACGATGCTCAGAATCCGGAGCAGGCTGCGACGCACGCCAGCGGACGGACCCCAGCCCAGGCTCGAGAAGAGGAGCGGCGCCGGAAGCAACAGCACCAGCAGGAAGAGCAGGTGATCCGTGCCCTCGGCAATGTGCCGCATTCCAAGGCGGAAGAGGCCGGCGAACTGGATACCGCTCAACCACGCAGGGAAGTCACGCCACGACGAGCGGCTCCCAGCGGATTGCTGGTAATCCAGTTCGTAAAGCGACTGCTGTTCATTGCGCTTCTGCGACAGGATGTGAGTGGCGTGGTCCTGCGGGACCAGCACGTTCATGAGGTAGACCGAGGTGCTGTTGAGATGATGGTTGGTAAGAATCAGACTGCGATTCCCGGCGTGGCGCGGCAGGTCCGCGGGATACGGAAGGGCGTACTCGATGTGGATCTCGCCGAGCCCTTCGCGCATATCCGGCGGGCTCCGGGAAGTTCCATGAGAGGAGCACCGGCCGCACGCTCCTGCCATCGATCGTGATCGACAGATCGGCGAGCACGCGCTGCGCATAGGCACGCTCTTCGTTGTCGGAAAACGCTCCATCGCCATCGGTGTCGATACCGGCGATCACGGACGGGGAGACGAGTATGCCGGGGATGAGCCGCATCGACGCCTGGACTCGTTGGGCTTCGAGCGAGAGAAGCGTCGCTTGCAGGTATTCGTCGATCCGGTGCGCAAAGGCGCCCTTGGCGCAGAGCAGAATCACAGCACCGATGATGAGTGTAGCCGTTCGCTTCATTTCATGGTCAACTCACGTCCGTAATCATTGGTGGGATCGCGATACATGGTGTGCACGTGATTGGTGGGCTCGTCGTTCTGCGGCGCATATTCAATGACCAGATGCGGGCCCTGAATGCGATAGTAGGCAGTGATATTGTTGCCTGCTTCGCCGGTGACGGGGCCGCTCCATGCAAACCACGTTTCGTTGAGATCGGCCTTCAGCTCCGCCATGCGGGCGGCGGCCGAGCTTTCGTTCATGATGCCGGCCCATTCGGCGATCACATCCAAGATCATGGCCTGCTGTCCGGCATTCATTTCGGAAACCTTCAAGCCTTCGGGCGCGATCTTCTTGCCATCCTGGCCGGGGCCGAGCACAAGGTCGTGAACCGTGTAGTTGAGAACTGCCTTATTGCGCTGCTTCTCATCAAGGGATTGTACTAAAGCGAGCGCTTTGTCGCTCTCCCTTCCGAGTAGGGCGAATGGTCTTCCCATTCAATTGGAACGCGGCTGGCTGTGCACCGGTGAGCGTGGGCGTGAGCACGCCTTTGGTTCCGGCGAAGGTGATATTGAGCGCGAGATGATGACCGCCGAACTGAAGCATCCAGGGGGCGGTCGATGGAAGGCTTGCCGAGGAACGAGAAGTAGTACAGATCGCTTCCAAACATATCTCCGCCGCCTCCCCTTCTACCGCGACCGCCACGCCCATCGGGACCACCGCCTGCGAGTCCTGGCGGCGGACCGTTCTGGCCTTCGGGCGGGGGGCCGCCGGGACCGCGACCGCCGGAGCCCCCGCGTCCACCCGGGCCACGCGCGGAGCCATTCGCCTTGAAATCGTCGTCGGCCTGGCGGATCTGCTCCACCTTCTCAAGCCCCATGGGGCTGAGAACGGCGGCGAGGAGTTTCATTGCCGCGTCGCGCTGCGGAACGGTCATTTGTTTGAAATTGACTCCGCTGCGGGGGACGAATCCCGTAGGAAAGTTGGACCAGCGGGCCCGTTGCACGTTGTCATTGAAATCATAAAGGACGGCCTGACGCTGAGCGGCGTCGAGCGTAGAGAGGAATGCGTCGGCTGCGCTCACGATGCGGGAGGAAGCCGCGGTTGGTTGAGCTACCGAGAGTTGAGTGATGGACAGGAAAATTGCTGCGGCTATGAGGGGTAATTTTCTCATGGTAGTCGGCACCCTTACAGGCGCCCCTCTAAGACCCAGCTTAAATTGGAAGCGCGCATTTTCGAGGTTAAGTTTCGTTAAATGCCCGGCCTGCCGGCAAGGAGGTTGTGTTTTAGTCCAACACGATCCTCAAGGCGTGCTCGAAGCGCGGTTGCCGCATGTTGCGCGAGAGTTGTTCCCAATGAACCTGGCCGTACACGGTTCTTGCGTGCGCCGTCGGACAGGCTGACCTCGCGCGACCAGAAGCGCCGTTGGAAGTCACTATATGCGGGAATGGGCTCACTCGGGATCGAGCGGCTTACCCGATGATGCCAGCGTCAGGAAGGCCATGGCGTAGAACATGTGTGCGAGTTGCCGCATCAGATAGAATCGTGCCTTCTGATACTCATCCGGCGGTGCGCCGAAATACTCGCGCAAAAAGATGTCTTCCTCTGATTCGTTGGTGACGATCATGTTGGCGACGACCGCAAGGTCGGCATACCGATCGTTCTGGAAAGCAGCCTCCCAATCCACCAGCCACAGACGGCGGCCGTCGAAGAGCATGTTGTCCGGCTTGAAAAGGTCATTGTGACAAGGCGCAAGATCCGGATCGAGTCGCGAGTAAACGGCGGCCAGCTGCTGATAATGGGCGAGAAGGTCCGCGGTCTCGTTTTCGGGAAGGAGGCTGGACGTGCGGAAATTCTGAAGAAATCCGTCGAGGGCGGGTGTTTTGGTGAGCAGGAAGGTGCAGGTGGTGTTGAAGGGAGACGCTGGAAACGGCGGCAGGGCGTGGAGGCTGCGCAGCGTGGCGGGGATGCGAACCAGTGCGTCCGCCGCCGGCAAGGGGACAGCCTCCACGAAATCGGTAATGGAGGTCCGATCCGCGGCGCCGGCATAGAGGACGCGCGGAGCCAAGCCTGCATCCGCCGCCGACTGCATGCAGGCGAAGTGACGGACGATGTCTCCGGCGCGCGTGTTGATTCGCAGCAGGTATGCAGAGCCTCGCACGACAATGCGAAAGGCCCGGTTGGAGCCGGGCCGCTCGGTCAGGTCGCGAATGTCTTCGTATTCGGAGGAACCGAAAGCCTCATTCAGGGCGAGCGTTACCGCCGCCCTCTTTTCTTGCGGGATCATTGAGCCTCCTCTGATAGTGGGTTGCCTGATGCTCCTAGCGATGGTACTCGAGATTCAGAGTGCAGAACAGTTTTAAGAGCTTTTGTATTGCACCTATATCTTGTTTGTTTACTATTAGTTAGACTTCCCAGCAGAGGTCCTGGTATTCTATAACTGGGGAAGGCGCTGGTGCTGCTACTCTGATGAAATGCCATCCCATTCTGAAATCGCAAGCACCCTCACTCAATCCCTGCATCTGGCGCAGCCGCCGGTAGCGGTTGCTCTCACCGATCAAATTCCTGAGGGAGTGGAATCGTGGTCCGGTCAGAGTCCGGCGGGATGCCGATTCTGGCAGGAGGCTGCCCACCGCGTCTTCGCAACGTCGGCTGCGGATCACAGTTTGTGTTCCATCGGCCAGTACACGCACGGTCTGGAAATCAGCCCGGCATCCCATACCGACCTGATGGACGCACTGAAGGTATTCGCCGATTTGACTTACGTGCGCGAGCAGGACGTGCAGGCGATTCCCGTGCTGAGCTCGAAGCCCAAATACATTGTGTACGGGCCGCTGGCGGAAATGCCGGTGAATCCGGACGTGGTGCTGCTGTTTGTTCGCGCGGATCAGACGCTGATCCTGTCGGAGGCTTCGCAGCAGTTGGAAGGAGGGCTGCCGCCGGCGATGGGACGCCCGGCCTGCGCGATCATACCGCAAGCCAAGAACACGGGACGGTCTGCCTTGAGTCTCGGCTGTTGCGGCGCGCGCGCGTATCTCGACGTGCTCACCAACGACGTCGCGCTGTATGCGATTCCCGGCGCCACACTGAGTTTATTCGCGGAGCGGATCGCGGCGTTGGCGGGGGCCAACGAAATTCTGACGAAGTTCCATCAGATCCGGCGGAAAGATATCGAGGCCGGCAATAGCCCGACGGTCCAGGAGTCGTTAGCGGCGCTGCAATCGGCCGGCTGACCGGCGGCGCTCGCGGAGGGCGGCGATCCCCATTGGCACGAGCACTAGTGTAGAATTCCTCCATGAAGTCTGTCTGGTTTCGTGTGGCCGCCATTGGCGTCGCCGCCCTCCTGTTGATCGCCGCGTATAAGCGCGCCGAGCCTTCTTCGGTCATGGCTGACGCCGCCAATGCCTTTCTGAATTCGCTCTGGCCCGACCAGAAGGCAAAGGTATCGTACGCCTTTGACGATGACGAACGGCTTACCTGGCACTTTGTGCCGACCGGAGCAAAGTATAAAGCAGGCGACCGCGAGCTGCGCAAGGGCATGCCCTTGGGCGCGATGCAGCCGTTTCAGCGGGAACTGGCAACTGCCCTGCTCGCCGCCGGACTGAGCCAGCAAGGTGTGATCAAGGCTCAATCGATTATGAGCCTCGAACAGGTTTTGCTGCTGCTGGAGGGCGCAAAGCCAGTCAATCGCCGCGACCCCGACAATTACTTCATCACCATCTTCGGCACGCCTTCGGCCAAAGGCACGTGGGGCTACCGCATCGAAGGGCATCACCTGGCGCAGAACTACACGATCGTGGATGGGAAGGTTTCCGACTCACCCTCGTTCTTCGGAACCAATCCGGCCGAAGTCCGGATCGGACCGCGCAAGGGACTCCGCGTCCTGGCGCTGGAAGACGACTACGGCTACGACATGATCGAAGCGCTCGACAAGACTCAGCAGGACGTAGCGGTGGTAGACAAGACTGCGTTGAAGGATATCATCACCGGCGCTGCGCGCAAGGCGGCTCTGAATGGCGCTCCGAATGGACTTTCCGCTGCCAAGATGAACGCGGCACAGTACGACAAGCTGATGACGATTATCGAGTTGTATGCTTCGAACGTGCCTCAGGCAATGGCAGAAAAGCGCATGGAACTGGCGCGGAAGCAACCGAAGGACGCCACCTACTTCGCCTGGACGGGAGCGGTGGAACGCGGCGGACTGCACTACTACCGCATCCAGACGCCGGGCTTCCTGATTGAGATGGATTGCACGCAAGACGAAGGAAATCATATCCACTCGGTGTGGCGTGACTACGAGAACGATTTCGGTTTGGATCTGCTTAAGGCGCATTACAGCGCGAGCCACTAAGGAACAACGCGGCGGGGATGGTTTTACGCGCGGCCTAATGGCGGAACGCGCGCAAGAGATCGCCGCTGGTGGTGGTGGGAGACCAGAATTTCTCGATGTACTCAATCACGAGCTGCGTACCCGCATCGTGACTGACGTGCGGAGCGTCCTGCGGATTGTACATGGCGTCGGTCAGGTCACGGACCAGGATGCAGTGGATTCCGAGCGATGTCATTTTCTTGATCGCAAAGGCCCGATTGAGGATGCACATGTTGGTGTGGACGCCCATGACGAGAAGGTTAGATATTCCGCGCTGCCGCAGGAAGGTGTAGATCTCCGTGCCGTTATCGGAGATGACGTCCGAGGCATCGATGTGCAAGCCGGGGTGTTCGCGGGTCCAGGCTTTATAAAACTGGTCCGGAGTGTCGCACCCGCCGCCTTTGTCGTCAATCGGCAACGGCGGATCGGGCAACGCTAAGGGAGCAGGAATCTCAATTTTGGGCAGGGCCAACATGCGTTTGCGCTGCGGGGCGTCCTGGTAGAAGGACATAGTTTCCGACGGCGCGTGAATAATTTGAATGCCTTGCTTTCTGGCCGCAGTCAGAAACGCATCCATTTTCTCCACTAGCCCGTTGACGCGGCCGGTGGCGCCGCTGCACCAGTGTTTGTCCCACATATCGCAGATGATGATCGCGGTGGCGTCCGTGGGAAGCGCTTTCTCGAAATGCACCGCGTGCCATTCGGCGGTGCCTTTGAAGGCTTCCACGCGTGAGCGGAGGTCAACGGTGATTTCGGCAGCCGCCGCGCAGGCCGGCGCGAACGTCAGCAGGGAGATCAGCAGCCAACGTGACGAAAGCATAGGAACATACTATCTCATCCGATTTGGATTGAGAGGTTGAGAGAGCCGGAGGAGGCGATTGCGCGCGTGAGGCAGGCAATCCCCTCCTCCGTTCCGGCTCAGGCAAGATCGTAGCGATCGAGATTCATCACCTTGGTCCACGCAGCGGCGAAGTCCTTCACAAAAGCATCCTTCGAATCGTTGCAAGCATAGACTTCCGCGATGGCCCGAAGTTGAGACTGAGAGCCAAAGATCAAGTCGATGCGGGTGCCGGTCCACTTGAGCTCTCCGGTCGCGCGGTCCCGCCCTTCGAATACGCCATCCGATGCCGGAGCGGGCTGCCACTTCGTATTCATATCGAGCAGGTTGACGAAGAAATCATTCGTCAGCGTCTCGGGCTGTTTGGTGAAGACGCCGTGTTTCGACTGGCCGACGTTCGCGTTGAGGGCGCGCAAGCCGCCGACGAGAACCGTCATCTCGGGAGCGGTCAGCTTGAGGAGCTGCGCGCGATCCACCAGCAACTCCTCCGCCGACATCTGGTGACCCTTCCGGAGATAGTTGCGGAAGCCGTCCGCGGTAGGCTCGAGCGGGGCGAAAGAGTGCGCATCGGTCTGCTCCTGCGAAGCATCCGTGCGACCCGGCGAGAAGGCAACCTTGGTGGTGTGGCCGGCCTTTTTCGCAGCTTCTTCGACGGCTGCGGAACCGCCCAGAACAATCAGGTCCGCAAGCGAGACCTTTTTCCCGCCGGACTGGGAACTGTTGAACTCCTTCTGGATCCCGTCCAATGTCTGAAGGACCTTGGCCAGGTCGGCTGGTTGATTGACGTCCCAATCCTTCTGAGGCGCGAGGCGAATGCGCGCGCCATTCGCACCGCCGCGCATATCGCCGCCGCGGAAGGTCGCCGCCGACGCCCAAGCCGTCTTGACGAGTTGCGAGATGGTAAGTCCGGAGGCGAGGATTTTGGATTTCAGGGCTGCGATATCCGCCTCGCCAATCAGTTCATGATCCACCGCGGGAACAGGGTCCTGCCACAGCAGGGGCTGCTGTGGAACGAGCGGACCAAGATAGCGGGCCCGCGGCCCCATGTCCCGGTGGGTGAGCTTGAACCATGCCTTAGCGAACGCGTCCGCAAAGGCCTGGGGATTCTGGTGGAAGCGCTTCGAGATCTCCGCGTAGCTGGGGTCCACCCGGAGCGCGAGGTCCGTGGTGAACATCATCGGGGCGTGCTTTTTCGAGGCATCGTGGGCATCGGGCACGGTGCCTGCCGCAGCTCCGTTCTTGGGCGTCCATTGCTGGGCGCCGGCGGGGCTCTTGGTGAGCTCCCATTCGTAATTGAACAGGTTGTCGAAGTAGTTGTTGTCCCACTTCACGGGGTTGGTAGTCCAGGCACCCTCCAAGCCGCTGGAGATGGTATCGGCACCACTTCCCTTGCCGAAAGTATTGCTCCAGCCGAAGCCTTGCTCCTCTATGGTGGCGCCCTCGGGTTCGGGACCGACATACTTGATGGGTTCGGCAGCGCCGTGGGCCTTGCCGAAGGTGTGTCCACCGGCGATGAGGGCTACCGTCTCCTCGTCATTCATCGCCATGCGGGCGAAGGTCTCGCGGATATCGCGTGCCGCGGCGACGGGATCCGGGCTCCCGTTCGGACCTTCGGGATTCACGTAAATCAGGCCCATCTGAACGGCAGCAAGAGGATTCTCGAGCAGGCGATCCCCGGTGTAGCGCTCGTCGGCGAGCCACTTGCCCTCGGGTCCCCAGTAGATATCGTCGAGGGGTTCCCAGACATCTTCGCGCCCGCCGCCGAAGCCGAAGGTTTTGAAGCCCATCGACTCCAACGCGACGTTACCGGCGAGAATCATGAGATCAGCCCAGGAGATTTTCCGGCCATACTTCTGCTTGATGGGCCAGAGCAAGCGGCGAGCCTTATCGAGGCTGACGTTGTCAGGCCAGCTATTAAGGGGCGCGAAACGTTGCGCTCCGGAACCGGCGCCGCCGCGGCCATCGGCGATACGGTAGGAACCCGCACTGTGCCACGCCATACGGATGAAGAAGGGACCGTAATGGCCGTAGTCCGCGGGCCACCATGGCTGCGATGCCGTCATCGCGGCATGGAGATCCTTGATCACGGCATTCAAGTCCAGGCTCTTGAATTCTTCCGCATAATTGAACGCCTTGTCCATGGGATCGGACAGGGGAGAGTGCTGGTGCAGGATCTTCAGATTGAGCTGATTCGGCCACCAGCCCGCATTCGCGGAAGCTCCAGTCACCGCGAGTTTGCGGGCTCCACCCATCGGGCACTTGGATTCGGTTGAGAGATTATCGGGGACGGGCTCCCCTACTGCAGTGGTGAATTGTTTTTCCATATGCTCCTCTTCCTTCGAATTGGTCAAAAAAACTGTTATGAACTACCAACGCGGGCCCGGCTTTGACGTTGGTGCAATCGCCGCTCGCCCGCGTGATTCATCCGGCCGCAACGCTTGCGAGATCAACCGGAAGCCTGCCGCGGCGCGCACTTCGTGCAGAGCCCCCGGAAAATGAGTTCCGATTCGCGCAGAATCCGCTTACCGAGCGAACCCGACGCAGGCCTGGGTACTTCGTACCACTCCATGTCCTCAACAGTACCGCAGCGGTCGCAGACGAAATGATGATGCGGCTGGCCTTTCGCATCGAATCGCGCGGCGCGGCCCTCGACGGCCACTTCACGAACTAAGCCTGCCTGTACCAAATCCCTCAGATTGTTATAGGTGGTGGCTCTGGAAGAACGCGGGTCCACGCGATTCACGGCTTCGAGGATTTCGGCGGCCGTGGGATGCCGGGCGTGTTCCATGAGGAATGCCATCACCGCGTAACGCTGCGGGGTGCAGCGCAACCCGGCGCCCTCCAAGGACCGTTTAATCTCCCCGGCGCCCATGACGAAGCTAGACTATATCTAATGTGAAACTTTGTCAAGATTTGTGCTCTTGACCGGCGTGGAGCACAAAAACCGGTGGATGCCCGTCAATTGAAATTGATCCTTTCCTTTTCTATCACGGGCGGCCGTTTGAGCACCTGAGTGTGGATGGACCCGATGTACTCACCGAGCATCCCGATACAAAAGAGCTGAACGGCTCCCAGGAAGAACATGCCGATGACGACGGGCGCGGTACCGACGCTGAAATTGTTCCAAAAGAAAAGCTTGTAGATCAGGTAGGCGAAGGCTACGAGAAAGCTGACGATGCCCATGCTGACGCCCGCCATGACGGCGAGGCGCAGGGGCACTTTCGAGTGGTTGGTGATGCCGAGGATCGCCAGATCATACAACGTATAAAAATTGTTCTTACTGAAGCCGCGTTTGCGGACGGGCTTGTGGAAGGGGAGCAGGCATTGCTCGTAGCCCAGATCGCAGATCATGCCGCGGAAGTAGGGGTAGGGATCGCCGATCTTGCGAATTTCATCGATCACCGCGCGATCGTACAGGCCAAAGCCGGTCACATTTTTGACGAGCGGGACATCGGAGAGGCGATTGACCAGGTAGTAATACGACTTGCGCACGAGGAAGAAAGCGGAGGATTCATCGGTGGTGGTCTTTTGCGCAAGAACCAGTTTGAAGCCTTCCTCCCATTTGCGGACGAACTGCGGAATCATCTCCGGCGGATCTTCCAAATCCGATGCCAGATAGATGATGGCATCACCGGTGGCTTGGAGCAGCGCGTGGTAGGGAGAGCGGACGTGGCCGAAGTTGCGATTGTTGACGATGACCTTGACGCGCTTGTCGGCGGCCGCGATTTCCCTGAGGATCTTCACCGTGCCATCGGTGGAAGCGTTATCGATGATGATGAATTCGAAGGTATATTCGGGAAGTTGATCGGCGAATACCCGGCAGATTCGCTGGTGAAGTTCCCGGACGTTATCTTCTTCGTTGTAACAGCCGCTGACTACGCTGATGAATTTCATTTGGGGTCCTCGTATGAGGTCTGGCCGCGCGCAATTCTACACCACCAGCCGGCTCTGTTCGATCATCGCACGCGACCGGGTACCACGACCGGGTATCACGACCGGCAACCAAGGAGATCAGGCGGCGGTTTTCACCACTACCGCGTGACCGTTCAGGTTGTGCAGTACAACGTGGCCTGGCTGGCCGCGGAGTTCCTGGTCAACAAACGAGGCGACGCCTTCGCAGCCAAAAAACCCATAGTCATCGAAGACGACAATTCCGCCGGCGGGCATGCGAGGCCAAACCCAGTGAAAGACTTCCTTGGCCGACTGGTACACATCCACATCGATGTGGGCGAAGCGAAATTTTGCATTCTCGGGAATCAGGTGGGCGGAGGCGTCAGGAAAAATCCCTTTGAGAATACAAACATTGTTGAGGCCGAGGCTGCCGACGAGGTCCCGCACCAGGGCTTCGGAGGTGTCTGAGTGCTCGCCGCCTATGTACCCGGAATCGTTCTCGCCGGCTTTCACAACGCCCTCAAAGGTATCGCACAGGTAGACCGGGTCCGCGATATCGCAGAGTTTTGCTTTGGTGGCCAGCAACGATCCAGTCCCTCCCCGCCAGACGCCCACTTCCAAAATCGAGCCGGGCTGGGCCGCGGTTTGCTCCAAAAGAGACCACAGCTCCCAGCAGCGATACACGTCTACGAGGGTGTTCCCTTTTATAGCGTTGAACACACTGTCGAATTCCGTATCGGCAGACCAGGGGGCGTAGGTGGCAAGGGGCGCCACGGGTTCATAGCGGGAGGAACCGGTCCGGGGCACGCGATGAAGCTGATACCCCATGCGGGACAGACCATCGGTGATGACGTGCTTTACGGAACCGAGCATTTACTCAGCTTATCTGAAGGCCGGGCGAAAGCTCGACTCGGCGGGCGGATTTTTGGGGGCGCGCCGTACAGAACTCGATGGTAAGGAGTACTATTCGACATTTTCGCTGGAAAGGTCCAGTTCGCGGCCGGGTGTAATTGCGTAGCAGACCAGATCGAAGCCATCGGCGCAGTGAGGGCGCAGGAGCAGGTGGCCGGCGGGCAACAGATCGTGGATGCGTAAGGGGACCTTCCACAAGTGATCCTGCAAGTGATAGGCGCAAATTGCGAGCGAGGGCTGGCTACGGCGAAGAACGGCCGCGGCTCCGAGCAAGGCGTCCATCTCGGCGGCTTCAATATCCATCTTGATATAGGTGGGAGATACGTCCGCGAGCAACTCATCCAGGGGACCGCAGTCCACTTCGATATCGCCGGCATCGGAAATCGCGGCGTTCCCCATGCCTGAGGCTGCAAACCTCACCTTGCAGCGCTCGCGACCGACGGCGCGAGGCACGGCGCGAACGCGGCCGCGCAACCGATCGTCGCCGGCTATGGTGCGCTCCAACGCGGCAAAATTACCGGGATCGGCTTCGAAGGCGAGCGCCTTGTGAAAACGGCCGCCGGTCCAGCCGGCAAATTCCACGAGCGTATCGCCGGTGTAAGCGCCGCAATCCACGAAAGACTCGGCGGGAAGAGGGCGGAACAGGTGACGGGGGAAGTACTGCGGGTCGCCATCGGGGTCTCGCAGGCAGCGGAAATCAGCCGTGAGGCGAAACTCGAGTTGTCGCAGGAATTCCGACTGGGAGCGCCGGCCCTCGAAGAGATTGAAGGCGCGACGCACATCGGCCGCGGCAGCGAGGACACCCGCGGGAAGATCCCAGAGATAGTTGGGCAGAAATTCCCGGGGATATTTCCACGCCAGCGGCACGAACGGGAGAACGCGACTGCAGCCCATTTCCACTAGCTGTGCGGCAATGGCCTGGAGGCCTCCGGAAAGCACGGGGTGCCAGACGGCAATTACGAACAGGGCATCGGAGCCAAAGCGGCGAGCTGCCTCCTGCGGCGCATACACCGGAAGGCCATCGATTGCGGTGGTCCAGGAGGCTGGATTGCGATCGACGAAGGCGAGGGCATCGGAACCGTTGGCGCGGAGGCCTCGCAGCATTCGGCGTCCCAGTTGGCCCGCTCCGTAGATGACGATGCGCCCCTCGAAGGGAGACGCGGCGCGGTCGAAGGCTTGTGCCGCCCTGGCTGCCGCCGCGGCGGGAGTCTCTTGCAGCAGTTGTTCCAGCCTTTGCCGAGGTTCAAAACTCCTGGAATGCCCTGCCAGCGCTCGATGGCCTTCCGCCATAGCTTTTACCCTGCTCCTTGGATTGTTTGGTTCTGGCTTTCCACTTGTTACGCGGGGTTGGGACTGCTTGTAGCGAGAGCCCACGTGTGCCCTCAGCTTAGCCGAGATCTTCGCACAGTTTCAGTCGCAGATAGTAAAGGTGACGCCGCCCCGGTGAGAATGGACACATAACTTTGGGTGGCAACGTATCGATTAGGGCATCGCGCGCTCCGGCGGCACGGCATAGCAGACGAGTTCGAAGCCATTGACGCAGTAGGGGCGGAGGAACAGCGTGGCATCGGGCATCTGCTGATGGATCAGTGACGGAATTCGCCAGAGGTGGTCCTGCAAATGATAGAGGCAAATTGCCAGGGCGGGCCGGCTGCGGCGAATCACGGCATCCGCGCCTAGCAAGGCGTCTCGCTCCGACCCTTCGATATCCATCTTGATGTAGGTGGGCGATTCGTCCGCCAGGATTTCGTCCAGCGGGGCGCATTCCACCTGGATATTTCCATCCGCGGAAATGGAAGCGCTGGAGAGACCGGACGCGGCAAAGGTGAGCGCGCAACGTTCGCGCCCCACGGCAAGGGAGAGAGCGCGAACACGTCCACGCAGCCGCTGGTCGCACTCTACGGTGCGTTCGAGTGCAGCGAAATTCACGGGATCGGCCTCCAATGCGAGCGCGCCCCGAAAACGGCCGCCTATCCATTCCGCCATTTCGAGGAGGGTATCGCCGGTGTAGGCGCCGCAATCCACAAAATACTCATCGTCGCGCGGGCGGAAGATGTCTCGAGGAAAATACTGCCGGCCGCCATCGGGCTCCTGGAGACAACCGAAGTTGCCGGTGAGACGGAATTCGAGCTGACTCAGAAACTCGGCCTGGGAGCGGCGTTCCGGGAAGAGATCCAACGCGTGACGGACATCGGCGGCCGCCTCAATAATGTGACTGGGCAGGTCCCAGAGGAAGTTCGGTAGGAACTCAGCGGGATACTTCCAGCAAAGCCACGGGAACGGGATCACGCGCGGGCAACCCAAGGCAGATAATTCGGCAGCGATTGCCTGCAGGCCACCTTCGGCCACCGGGTGCCATACCGCAATGACGAAGGCCGCGTCCGCGCCGAAGCGCTGCACAGCTTCCTCAGGGGACAGAACCGGGATGCCATCCATGCAGTGCGACCACAACGCCGGGTTGCGATCTGCAAACGCCAGCGCATCGGCGCCATTGTTGCGCAGCCCGCGGAGAATGCGCCGCCCGAACTGGCCGGCGCCATAGATCACGATTCTGCCGGCAAACGGCGAGGCTGCGCGATCAAACGCCTGAGACTGTCTGGATACCACGGCAGCCTCACTTTCGCTCAGGAGCTGCTCCAGGCGGAGCCTGAGTTCCGGCGCCGCGGCCGAAATCACGAGCGGTCGCCGGCCTCGGTCTTTTTGGCCAGCGGGAGGCCGCGGCGGTAGATCAGATCGCGGAGTGAGGGAATACTGGCGTACGGGCTATCGATATCGTCGATCATCAACGGGGCGTCGCGCTTGACGGGGCCGCGCAACACTTCGCCGCGCATCAGTTCGCGGCAGGAGATCTGGCCCTGCAGAAGCGGGATTGCCAGATACACATCGTCATCCGTGAGGACCTGGCCTTCGGGCAAATCGCGATTGGCGTACACGCCGCGGACCAGCGAATCCAGATATTGAATCTCTTTCTCAGGAGGCAGGCGTTTCTGGGTGCCGGGAGCGCCGCACATCTCCTTCGCCTTGTGGAACGCCTTGAACCACGTGTCCACCTGGGCGGGAGTCGAGCAGTACGGAGTCACCTTAACGCCATCGGAATCGATATCGATGTGACGTTCGAAGGTGCGCGCCCCCTTGGCATAGGAGATCAGCATCGACGAGGTCCAATCGGAGCACTCGTGGGTGGAGAAGCCGACGGTGAGAGTGGGATATCGCGAACGCAGGAAATCGATCTGATTCATCTCCAGCTCGCGATCCTGCGAGGGATAGATGGAAACGCAGTGATTCACGGCCATCGGGATGTTGCGGTTCTGGAAGAACGTGACGAGATCGTCGATATCCTTCAATGAGCTGCCACCGGTGGAAACGATGACCGGCTTTTTCATTTTGCCGATCTTCTCGATGAGGAACCAATCGTTCAGGTCGGAGCTGGCGATCTTAATGATCGGGATGCCGAGTTCGCCGCACAGGTCAACCGATTTTTCATCGAACGGAGTCGCCATCGGGAATGCAGGATGCCTGGCGGATGGCTTTGACCAGGACGGCATACTCGTCATTGGATAGCTGGGTGTCGCGGGTTTTCTTGATGTAGCGAATATCGCTGCGATCCACGTAATCCTGATGGATGAAGCGGCTCACGTCGCGGAACTGCAGTTTGAGCGCGGCGCGTACGTTATTGAAGCGGACCACCTGAGAAAACGAGCTGATAATTTGCTGCCCTCGCGCCACGCTCCCCAGATGGTTATTGGCCATCTCCAGGACAAACAGGTCCTCGAAAATATCGCGGTCGATCATTGGTAGTCCCCCATTCCTGATTCCCCGGCAGCGTGCGATGAAACATCGCTAATCGCGTCCGATGCCTCACACCATGTCAACAACTCGTGCCACCCGGAGATTGAACGGCAACCCCTGGGGAGCGGCCCGTCCAGGCCGCCGCCGTAGCCGTGCGGCACCAGGACGCACTGGATGCCGGCCTCTTCCGCCGCCCGGCAGTCCTCCAGGGTATCGCCGACCATTATGCAATTCGCGTGGTTTAAGGCGCAACGTTGCAGGAGGTTAGTCAACATTTCCCCCTTGGAGTGAAACGCGGGTGTGCGAGAATCCCTCGAAATGATCTCGTGAAAGTAGTGCGCCATCGCCAGTTCGCCCAAAATCGAGCGTGCGGCGTGGCCGGGTTTGTTGGTCACCACCCAGAGATCGCAGCCGGCATGGTGCAGGCGCTCCACGGCGGCCCTGGCTCCCGGCTGGCAAGTGGTCCTACGCCAGCCGCCGCTATCGTAGTCGGAGCGGTAGGCCAGTTCCAGGCGATCGAGGACCGCGGAGTGTGCACCGCTGACCGTGGCCAGGATGTCACGGATTGGCGGGCCGATCAGGGGCTTGAGGTCGTGGACAGACCGCGCCATTCCGCACGCCTCCATGGCCGCGTCCACCGACCACTGAATGCCGGGAATCGAATCGACCAAAGTGCCATCGAGATCGAAGAATACGTTGCGGGCCACTTATTCGTCCCTGCCGATCAGAAGGTTGGCGGCCAGTTCCGCAGGATCGAGAAACGGGTACATATCCTCCAGATTGGGAGAGACCAGCTTGCCATCCGGTAACTGCCGCGATTTCAAGCGCGGTTCAAACTCCTGGGCGGGGTCGAGGTGAACTTCACAGAGGCCCGGTCCCTGGAGCGTCGAGGAAGGCGTCGATCAGCGGGAAATCGGCGGCGGTACGAATGCTGGTGACGGGGATGCCGTACACCTGCGCGAGGCGCTCGAAATCCGGAAACGAAACTCCACTGGCAGCGCTTTCCCCGACCAACTGACCGAAGAAATTGGATTGGGTCTGGCGGATGGAAAGGTAGCCGCCGTTATTCAAAACGAAAATCTTCACCGGCAGGCGGTGATGAGCGATGGTCTGCAGTTCCTGAATATTCAGCTGGATACTGCCATCGCCGGCAAGGCAGATGACGCGCTTGCCCTCGCGCGCCACGGCCGCGCCGAGCGCGGCGGGAAGATCGTAGCCCATGGATGCCGAGCCGGAGTTTGAGATCAGACGCTGGTTGGCCTTGAGATGGCCGGCCTGGTAGGGAACGATGCAGGCGGCGGCATTGGCGCAGACTACGACGTCGTCATCCGCCAAGCGCTCGAACAACTGCTCCATGAAAAAGTAGGGGCTCACGGGCGGGCCGGAGACGCGGTGTTTCTCGAGGACCACCGGATATTTGATCAAGCGTTCGCGGCACCATGCCAGCCAACCTACATGGCGGCAGGGATTGTAGCCCGAACCGGGAAGCTGGCGCAGGATTTCCCGCAGGAACACTTTCAGATCGCAGTGAATCGGCAGTTCGCAGCGAACGGTGGGCTTGCGCAGCTCGGCGGCGTCTACATCGACTTGCATCCTGAAGGCCTTGCGGGCAAACGAGGGCCAGTTGTAGCTGACCTGGCGGATGTTCAAGCGCGACCCCAGCACCAGTAGCGCATCGGCATTCTGCACGGTAAAATTTCCGGCGCGCTCGCCGATGGTTCCGGGCCGTCCGCAGAAGAGCGGGTCGTCGCCGGCGATGAGATCGTGGGTCCACGCGGTGGTTACGGGAATGCCGAGGAGGCGGGTCAAGGCGCGAAACTCGTCGAGCGCATCCGCTGCCCGGACTCCGGTGCCCGCCATGAGCACGGGGCGCTCTGCCTCGGCGAGCCGTTGGATCACCTGGGCTGCCTGTTCGCGCACTAACTCCAGGTTCCAATCCAGACGGTCTTCCGCGGGATCGTAGCCGCGCAGCGAAGCCTCTTCGATACGCGCAGATTGCACATCCACGGGGATATCCAGCCAGCACGGACCGGGACGCCCGGAAGCCGCCAGATACCAGGCCCGCTCCAGGTGATAGCGAATCGATTCGGGATCGTCCACCAGGACTGCGTATTTGGTAATGCCGCTCACCATGCGGACGATGTCCACTTCCTGATCGCCCAACTGGCGGATATCGGTGAGCCCGGCGAGGGACATGCAGGTCTCGCGCTTGACCTGGCCGGAGACAATCAGCATGGGAACCGAATCGGTCCAGGCGCCGAAGACTCCGTTGAGCGCGTTGATGCCGCCCGGTCCGGTAGTGACATTCAACACGCCGGGTTTTCCGGTGACGCGCGCATAGCATTCCGCCGCCATCGCCGCGGCCTGTTCGTGATGGTTGCAGATGTACTGAATGCGCGGCTCGCGGCCCACCGAATCGTTGAGGTGCATGGCGCCGCCGCCGGTCACCAGAAAGACGTGCCGCACACCCCAATCGGCCAGTTTGCCGACAACATATTGGGAAAGCTTGATCATCTCGGCATACTCATTGGCGACTGACAGTTTATTTGACCCGGGGTATGTGCAGACATGTTGGTTCACCCATTGTGCCACGCGTTGGTGCGCCGGACGCCTTCGTCCAGCGGGATGTGTAAGGCCAATCCCAGATCGTGCTCCGCGCGCGCGGTCGCGGGTACGTAACGCAGCGCGGGAGCTCCGGCTACGGGCTGTTTCGCGATGCGGATTTCGACATCCGGAGCGATTTCCCGCACGACGAGGCTCGCCAGAGCTTCGATCGAAATTTCCTGGGGAGACCCCACATTATAAGCAGTGCCGGCGGCACCCTTCATGAGCAGAGTCCACAGCCAGATTGCCATATCGGCGGCGTACAAATACGAACGGTAAGGGGTACCATCGCCAGCGATTTTGACCGGTCCGCCGGCCCTGGCATCGCGGATGAAATTGCCTACCGCGAAATTGGCGTCGAGTGGAAGATGCGGGCCGACAAACGCAAAGAGGCGGCCGATGACCGCATCGAAGCCGTACACCTGCGAATAGCAGGCGCAGAGGTATTCCGAGATGCGCTTGCCATGTCCGTAGGCCGCGCCGGTATCGGTGGGGAGGGGGGCGCCGGGGTAGTCTTCCGGGGTGTGGGATAGGGTATGCGGCTGCTTCCCGTAGACCGCGCCCGAGCTGGTGAACAGCAGGCGGCGCGTGCCACGAAGGCGCGCCAATTCCAGGACGCGGCGGGTGGCTGCGAGGTCGGCATCCAAGGTAGACGCGGGATGCTCCGCACTGGGGGAAGCATGGGCTTCGGTGGCGCCATGGATCACGAGGGGAAACGCGCCATCGGGATACGGAAACGTCGCGCCATCGCCGGTGCAGAGGGTCACGGCGGGGTCGGCGGCCAAGTGCGGGGAGCGGCGCCGAAATGCGTCCGGGTCGCGGGTCAACAGACACTGCCGAGATCCCCAGCGAGAGGCGGCGGTTGGCCCAGAGCAGGCTCTCGGTCAGCCAAGTGCCGACGAACCCCGTGCCGCCGGTGAGGAAGAATCGTTCGCCGCGGACCGGAGTCCACAAGGTTTCGGTGTGAGAGAGGATGTGATCGAGATCGCGTGCCAGCCGGTTCGCCATCGCCACCCCTAGCCCGCGGACTGGGCGGCCTTGGGAATCGCGTGGAAGCTTTCCAAAACGTAATCCAGCATGGCGGACGTGATGCCAGGGAAAACGCCGATCCAGAAGACCTGATTCATGATGAAATCCGTGTTGACCAGCGGCGCCGCGACCCGGTGCGCCACGTCGCGGTAGGCCGGTTGGCGAATCAGATTGCCGCCGAACAACAGGCGGGTGGCGATCTTGCGCCGCTCGAGTTCCAGGATCATGCGATTGCGTGTAAACGGAGCACCCGTGCGCACCGCGATGGGGAAGCCAAACCAGCTGGGTTCGGCGCCTTCGCGTGGCATCGGGCAGGATCAGGAACTCCTCGAGATCACGCAGGCCTTCGCGCAAGCGGGCGAAATTGGCGCGCCGCGCGGCGATGAAGCCTTCGAGCTTTTCCAACTGCGCCACGCCGACCGCGGCCTGCATGTCGCTGAGCTTGAGGTTGTAGCCGATGTGTGAATAGGTGTACTTGTGATCGTAGCCGCAGGGCAGCTCGCCTAATTGCCAGTCGAAACGCTTGCCGCAAGTATTGTCTTTGCCCGGCGCACACCAGCAATCGCGGCCCCAATCGCGGAAGGATTCCACCAGGGTGCGCAACAGGGGTTTTTCCATGAGGACGCTGCCGCCCTCGCCCATGGTGATGTGGTGCGCGGGATAGAAGCTGGTGGTCGCCAGATCGCCGAAGGTGCCCACATTGCGGCCGCGGTAGGTAGCACCCACCGCATCGCAACAATCTTCGATCAGCCACAAGTCGTGGCGCGCGGTGAAGGCTTTGACGGCGTCCAGATCGAACGGATTGCCAAGGGTGTGCGCGAAAAAGACTGCGCGGGTGCGCGGGGAAAGAGCCTGCTCCAGCTGGGTTACGTCGGCGTTGTACGTTGGGATGGCGACGTCGATAAAAACGGGCACCAGGTTGTTCTGGATGATGGGATTGACGGTGGTGGGGAAGCCGGCCGCGAGCGTGATCACTTCATCGCCGGGCTGCAGCCGCCGATCGCCGAGCTTCGGCGAGGTGAGTGCGGAGACCGCGACCAGGTTCGCCGACGAGCCCGAGTTGACGAGGACACATTCGCGAATTCCGAAGCGGCGCGCGAATTCCTTTTCGAACTGCTCGGCAAAACGTCCGGTGGTCAGCCAGAAATCCAGCGACGAATCCACCAGGAGGCGCATTTCCGCGCCATCGAAGACCTTGCCGGAAATCGGCACGGAAGATTCACCGGGCAACAAAGCCGCGCGAAGGGAATGCCTCGGCGCAATACTCGCCCACTAGATCCAGAATCTGTTTGCGTAGCTCCTCTTTACGCTGCGTCACGCATGAACTCCCTGTACCAGGCGATGGTGCGCTCCAGGCCCTGCTCGAGCGTGAACAGAGGAGACCAGTTCAGCATGGATTTGGCGCGTTCGGCGGTTAGATACTGGTGACGGATTTCGTTGACCGCCTCGTTGCGCACGTCCGGCTCCAGAGGCGATCCCATCGCCTGCAGAATGCGGTGCACCAATTGCAGCGCGGTCACCTGAATTTCGTTGGAGAAATTGAAGGCCGCGCCGCGCAGTTCCGGACGGCCGTGGAGCAGTTCGGCGAGCAGCATGTAAGCCGCCGCACCATCTTCCACGTAGAAATAATCGCGAATGAAATGTCCGTCCGACCGGAT
This sequence comes from uncultured Solibacteraceae bacterium, assembly GCA_963811575.1. Taxonomy (GTDB): domain Bacteria; phylum Acidobacteriota; class Terriglobia; order Bryobacterales; family Bryobacteraceae; genus Solibacter. The sequence goes on from CAWERY010000003.1 coordinate 410,002, forward strand.
CACGGGCCGCTCACCGCGGAGGATGGAGCGAACGGTGCCCGGCACGATGCGGTTCCAGTTCAGGTCGCCGCCGCCGTAGAAATTGCCGCAGCGGGTCACGGCGACGGGCAGGCCGTAGGTCTTGGCATAGGCCTGTGAAATCAGGTCCGCGCAACTCTTGCTGACATCGTAGGGGTGCTGCCCCTGCAGCGGCGCGTCCTCCGAATAGGGCAGCTTTTCCTGGTCGCCATAGGCTTTGTCGGAAGACGCGATGACAATGGATTTCACCAGCGGAGCACGCCGGCAAGCCTCCAGCAGATTCCACGTGCCCTGAATATTGCTTTCAAAGGTGGCGATGGGATTCCGGTTGGCGATGCCGACGATGGTTTGCGCGGCGAGATGAATGACGGTGCCGGTCTCGTATTCTCCGATGGTCCGCTCCACCACGGCGATATCGCGAATATCGCCGCGCACGACTTTGACGCGATCCAGCGTGCGGGAGCGCGCCAGCTCGCTCTGCGGCACCCAATCGCGCACCAGGCAGACCACGTCGGCACCGGCATCAATCAGGCGGCGCGTGAGCCACGATCCGACGAGGCCGCTGGCTCCGGTCACCAGTACGGGTCGATCCTGCCAGAAGCCGGTCACGCCCAAACCTTCCAGGGCGCGGCGCACTTGGTCCAAAGCTCGTTGAGGTGCTGATATTCGCGGAAGGTGTCCATGGCGTAGAAGAATCCGTCGTGGCGATAGGCCATTAACTGGCCGTCGTGCGACAAGCGCTCCAGGGGTTCGCGCTCGAAGATGCAATCGTCGCCGCCAAGGTAGTCAAAGACCTTCGGACTGAGCACAAAATATCCGGCATTCATCCAGCCATCGGTCTTGGGCTTTTCGTTGAAGCTGCTGACACGGTCGTTTTCGCCGAGATCGATCAGGCCGAAGCGGGAAATCGGAGGGACCGTAGTCACGGTGGCTATGCGACCGTGGCTTTGGTGGTACTTCACGACATTCCCGATATTGACGTCGATCAGGCCATCACCGTAAGTCATCAGGAATGTATCATCGCCGACATAGCGTTGGATTTTGCGAATCCGGCCTCCGGTCATGCAATCGGCTCCGGTATCGGCGAGGGTGACGGTGAACTCCTGCTCGCCGTGCAAGCCGTGGTAGTGAATTTTTGATTTCTCGCCCAACTGAATCGAGAAATCGTTATTCATGGCTTCGTAATTGAGGAAGTATTCCTTGATGGAATTGCCGCGGTATCCAAGGCAGAGCACGAACTCCCGGTGACCGTAATGGGCGTAGCTCTTCATGATGTGCCACAGGATGGGACGACCACCCACTTCGACCATCGGCTTGGGGCGAAATTCGGTCTCTTCCCGAAGACGCGTACCCAAACCACCGCACAAAATTACAACTTTCACGGAAGGAGCTCCTCACGAAACGCAAACTGCCATAATAACATTTCACTTCTCTGATTCCAGTAGTTTACCGTGCGCTAACACAGGCTGTTACCGTTTGGCTATCGGTACGCATCGGAGCGGCGTTCCCACAGAAACCAGCGTTCATTTACTTGCTTCACCGGAACGAATTCCTTCATTCCGGCCCAAAAGGCGGCATAGGGGTCGGGGGTCCTGGACATGCGTGGCAGCCAGGGAAAGCTGAGGTTCCAGGCGATCGCCCGAAGGTTGTTGGCGTCGGACTGGGCTTCGGAGGGTTCGTCACGAATAGAGGAATCACGCACGGAGGAAGTGTCCGCGGGACCGGATCTCTGAACGGTATACCGGCAGGTGCGGGCATCGTCGAGTTTGCGTTGAATCTGCCGCGGCGTAAAGATGTTCATGAACGCATAAAAGTACTCCGGCTTCAGGTTGTCATGGTGCGCGAGTACGAAGAAGGCCGCGGCATCTCCCGCTGGTGTGCAGATGGGGCCGACGCCCGCCAAGGCCGAGTAGTTGTGTTCGAGGCTGAGATCGCGAACATGCCGCGTGCGCGTGAGGAAGGCGTTCCAGCGGGCATCCCCGACGAAGGAACGACCGTAACTGACGGCCGCCGATTCGGGATGCTGCTCCACCCAGCGCAAGGTTTGCTGGCCGGCCGCCGAGAGATAGGCGGAAGACATGAAGTGAAGGAGCAGGACAAAGCCGACTCCCTGGAATGCGACGGCGACGCCGGCCCAATACGGCATTTGCCATTTGACAGGGGACCAGTTCGAGAGAAGGCCCAGCAGGAGAACTCCGATTCCATAAAAATAGACGTGACCCAGATCTGCCCTGCCGAGCGCGCCTGGGATCAGGCAGACGGAGACGGCGACAAATGCAAGGGTAAGCGGGCCGCCGAAGGGCCGCACGACGGGTTTTCCGCCACGCAGGATTTCCAAGCCGCTGACTAACAAAGGCGGGAACACGGCAAAAAGCGTGCCGAGATAGAACAACATATAAGGTGATGGCAAGACGGGAAAGCCGTTGCCACCGGCGGCAAAGCCACGAAATACGAGAAACATGTCGCTGGGAATGAGGCTGCGCGAGGCATGCCGTGAGCGTCAGATATATCGCCGCCAAGCGGAAGAACTGCCGCCGAAATCGGAACTCGAGAAGGAGATAGATCAGGATGCCGGGAATGAAGACACAAGCCATCTCCGGCGAAATGGTCAGCACTGCCGCGGTCAGCGCCACAAAAAACGGCGGCAGGAAATACCAGTGCCGCTGAAAACGTTGGGTCGCCGCCGCCGCAAGCGACAAGCCGCCAAACACGCACAGAAAGCGCAGGAGGGAGTACTGCGGCGCAGGCGCGATATGGAACCAGGTTGCGAGGCAGACGAAAACGGCCAACTTGGCGCGCCGTCCGGCGTGGGCTTGCCGCAGCAGCAGCCACAAAATGCAATAGCCCGCCACACCAAACAGCCAGGCACTGAGAGTGAACGCCGACTCCAGCGAGAGCCCGAGCCGAAGGTGAGCCCAACTGGGCAGGTACGCCAACGCCGGGCCGTAGGCAAATTCGAAGTCACGATAAGGCGCAAGGCCGTGGCTCATGAAATAGAGCCGTGGCAGAAAATATGCAGCCTCACCCACGGGCGGTCCGCCTGCGGCCATCCAATCAATCACTATGAAGATCGCGGTTTGAATGCCGCAGACAAACAGAAGCGGGCGAATTCCGATTTGCCCGGGCGGCATATCCGGCAACTCGTCGCGGCGAATCAAAGGGGAGAAGACACTGAGTGCAGCCGCCAAGGCTAAGCCTATGATCACGGCAGCCACAGCGATGTGATTGTTGAAGCCGAACCGTAGCGAATCCGATACAACGGAAGAGGAGGCCGGAACGTAATAGGGCAGCCAGAATATCCCGGCCGCTACCAGCGCGAAAAGTGCCAGCCAGATCCCTCTCTTCATTTCTCGTAATGATAGGTGGGCGGGGCGCGGAAACAAAGCAAGTGCGTCGCCGTACGGTATCGCGGGCTACACACTCAGTTAGACCGGCCTGCGGACTCAGTCAAGGGAAATCAGGACAAGCGGATATCGCATGCGAAACGTCGTGCGGTATCCGGCTTGCTGCAGGTAGTCTACCCGGTAAGTCGGCATATCGATGAAGACGACCTCGCGGGAATGCTGTTTGATGTCGTCGAGGGTCCAGATTTGCATCGGATAATACTTGGAAACCGGGGGCTTTTTGTCCCGCCAGGCAACGTACCGTTCGGGATGCTTCGAGTAGTAGCGAGCCTCTAGCAGGCGCAGGTCCCATTCATCCATCACGATGTAGCGCGCGCCGCCCTTCGCGAGTTCGTCTTCCATGGACAGGATAGCCTTGGTGCGCAGTTGTGCCGGGCCATAAGCCTTGACGTCCTCGGGATGAAGCACAAAGGCCGCCTGATCGGCCATACCGTAGCCAGCCAAGATTACGAGAATGCCCAACGGGACCAGCGTCCGCCCGGGATATCGCCGCCACAATAGACACGGGAAGGCAATCGCCACGCCTGGAAGGATGCCGATGAAATAACGATTCAGGAAGGCATGAGTGACGAGCCGGGCGACGATGTAGCCCGCGATCGGAATGAGCAGAGACAGCCAACCGATGCGTTCGGCGGAGGAAATCGGTTTGACGCCGAGGGGCTCGGAGCGGTCTGCGAACACGACCCAAAGCGTGATCATCGCGAGCAGGAATACGCCCGCGGGAAAAAAGTCGGCATATATGGCCGGAACCTGGCGGCCGTTCAGCGGTGTCCACCATCCGGCGCCGTGGACATGGCGCGAGGCCAGAATCTGCGGAGACAGCAAGGCAAGGCCGATGACGGCTCCCAGAATGCCGCCGATCATTCTGGACGATGGCCGCCGCCAGGTTCGCCAATTCCAAAGCTCATTCAGGGCAAAGGGAATGAAGCAGAAGACGATGAAGTAGTGGATGAGGACTCCGCCAAGGAACAGCACGCCGAGGAGAAGCGGAGAGCGCTTCCCAATCCACGCCCAGAACACGGCGGAGGCGAACAGAAAAAACAGAGCGTAACAGCGTCCCTCATACCCGTAATAGGTGAGATACGAGCAGGAGAGGACCGCCATCGCAATCACGCCGTGCAACCCATCCGTGATGCGCCGTACGCAATCGTAGATGATCAACATCCCGGCGGTCATGGCCAGGGCGGACGGGAGGCGGATACCAATTTCGCCCGGTCCAAACAGGCGGTCAAAAAATCGCTCGATTACGAAGAAACCGATGGGCGACGGGTCGGCGTTATCCTCGGTTAGCGCGCGCCAGATTGTGTGCCAGTCGGGCAGGCGAATGGTGAGGGTGGTGAAGACCTCGTCGTACCAGAACAGCCGGTGGCTGCCGATGTAAATGGCAGTGATCAGGAAGTACGCCGCGAACAGCAAAGCGGCTGCCAGAGACCAGCGGTTGAGTGTGGTGGTGCGTGAATCTGTGGTGGTGCCAGGTTGCATGTTGAGCATCACCATAGGAGCGGCTTCTACCCACAAAGTCGAGTCGCCATCGTAGCATTTTCGCGAAGCGCGTGTCCATGATGTACCGTCCACATTCCCACGCGCGGGGGCTGCGGGAGTTTCCGTGGCGAGTGCCGGAGCGTTGTCGAGCGCCCTACCCTTCCGTGGGCTTACAATACGTGCGTGCGGCGTAGAACTTTTTTGTCGGCGGCGGGAAGCGTGGCTGCGGGCTGGGCGAGTCCACAATCGGGCGAGATTCCGATCATCGACACCCACATTCATCTTTTTGATACGACGCGAAAAGAGGGCGTGCCATGGCCGGCGAAAGATAACGCGGTGCTGTACCGCCCGGCGCTGCCTGACCGATATCGCGCGCTGGCGACGCCGCTCGGAATCACCGGGGCGATCGAGGTGGAATGCAGCCCGTGGCGCGAGGACAACCAGTGGGTGCTGGAGATCGCGGCGCGCGATCGGATCGTGGTCGGCACGATCGGCAATCTCGAACCGGGGAAGCCGGAATTCGGAAAACAACTGGAGCGTTTCCACCGCAATCCTCTCTTTCGGGGAATCCGGTATGGGAATCTATGGGACCGCGATTTCGCGGCGGAGTCCGCCAAGCCCTCCTTTGTCGCCGATCTCAAGCTGCTCGCCCAGGCATCGCTCGTGCTGGACACTGCGAACCCCGACCCGGCGCTGATCGAGACTGTGGTCCGGCTGACCGACCGGGTACCCGAACTGCGTGTCGTACTCGATCATCTGCCGCAGTGTACGCCGCCGCCCGATGCCGCGGGACTGGCAGCCTATCGCGCCAATCTCCGCGAACTCGGCGGGCGTTCGCAGGTTTACGCGAAGCTGTCCGGAGTGGTGCGGCGCGTCGCGGGCAAGGTGCCCCAGGATCTGGATTTCTATCGTCCGCGCCTGGACGAGTTGTACGGCATCTTCGGAGAGGACCGGGTGCTGTACGGCAGCGACTGGCCCAATAGCGATCAATGGGCGCAGTACCCCACGGTGCTCGGCCTGGTTCGCGCGTACTTTCAAACCAAGACGCGCGCGCAGGCCGAAAAGTATTTCTGGAAGAACTCAGTGGCCGCGTATCGCTGGGTAAAACGCGACGCCGGACAGCCGGGATAGAGGGATCGCCATGCGCGTCATTTTGACCCTGCCCATCGTCTCCCTGCTGCTCTTCCGGTCCCTCCCGGGCGCCGATCCGGCTCCAGCGAGCGTCACCAATGACGCGAACTCGATCACGCTGGCCAATGGTGCGGTCTCCATCACGATCGCCAAACGCGGCGGGACGGCGCGCAACGGCGAGGGGATCTCGATCAAGTACAATCGCGCGGGCGAGTGGGTGGAGTTGAGCGACCAAAAGCGCGGCATATATTTCGATGCGGGCGGCGACCGCGTTTATCCGGTATCCGACGCCGATGTCCAGGTGGTGCATGAAACTCCAGCCATGGTGGAGGCCGTATGGAAAGGCGAACCGACCGCGGAGTTTCCCTTCGCGACCGAGATGCACATAGCCGTGCACCGCGGCGAGCCGGGCTTTTATCTTTATGCGATATACCGGCATGGAGCCGGCATGGCCGCCGGGACCATTGGAGAAACGCGCTTCGTGCTGCGCGGAGTGCCCGGCACTACCCTCTTCACGAATCATATTGTGGACGACAATCGCAAAGGTCCATTTCCGACCGCGCCCCGCGTGGCCACCGTGCAGGATGCCACGAGCCTGCTTGCCGACGGCACGATTTACACGAAGTACAACAATGCGGCCTTCCTCGCCGAGCACCACGTTCATGGAATGGCCGGCCACGGGCTGGGAATGTGGATGATCTCCCCGAGCAACGAATACATCGGCGGCGGACCTTTCAAGCAGGAATTGACGGTGCACCAGGGAAACACGCTGCTCTCTATGTTCGTGGGTGGACACTTCGGTTCGGGGGCCTGCGCTTTGCCGCGGGAGAGGAATGGCGGAAGGTGTACGGCCCCGTTTTCGTCTACCTCAATGAAGGCGAATCGATCGAAAGCTTGTGGAGTGACGCGAAGCAACGCGCCGCGCAAGAGACGGCGCGCTGGCCATACGAATGGGTGGATGCGCCGGCTTATTCGCGGGAGCGGGGCAGCGTCACGGGACGCGTCGCGCTGACCGACGGGACGAGCGCGAAAGATGCGTGGGCGATGCTGGTGCCGACCGAAGAAGACTGGTCGCAGGTTACCAAGGGGTATGAATTCTGGGCACGGGTCGATGCACGCGGCATGTTCCGCATCGATAAGGCGATTCCCGGCCGTTACGCGCTGGTAATCACGGGCGCCAATCAGTTCGAGGATTTCCGGCGCGAGGGCGTCGAAGTAACGTCTGACGCCGCCACGGAACTGGGCGAACTTACCTGGCGCCCGGTCAAGCACGGCCGCACGCTCTGGCAGATCGGCACTGCCGACCGGTCCACGAGGGAATTCAAGGGCGGCGACGATGCACGCCACTACGAAAACTACGCCCGGTATCCGCGCGAATTTCCCGACGACGTAACCTTCGTAATTGGCAAGAGCCGCGAGCGCGACGACTGGAACTTTGCGCAGTGGGCGATCTACAACAAGAAACCCTACTGGACGATTGAGTTCGAGCAGCCCGAACCACTGGACGGCAAGGCAACCCTGACCCTGGGCTTTGCATCCTCCATTCCGCCGCGCGGACGCAAGACCAATTTGCAAGTGAAGGTCAACGGCCAGGAAGTGCAAGTGATCCGGCTCGCAAAAAGTGGAATGGCAGGCTACCGCAGCGGCAGTCAGGATAGCGTGTACAGCGTGGTGTACGTGACCTTTGACGCGGCGCTTCTCAAACAGGGCACCAATCGGATCACGCTCGGGCACGCCGAAGCGGAACTCTATTCCGCCGACCGCCGCGGCGTGCCGGGCGAAGTTATGTATGATGCCATCAGGCTAGAAGTGCAGTAAGCGGAGGCAGCATGAATCGAAGAGAGTTTCTGCAGGCAACGTCGGCGGCGGCGCTGGCGGCTGAACTGGCGCTCGCCGACACGGCGCTTCCCATGGCGACACTCGGCAAGAGCGGCCTGCGTGTCACGCGAATCACGTTGGGCGGCGCGCACATGCGGTTCGGCACGGAGGAGAACGCGATCCGCATCATCCACCGCGCGCTCGAACTGGGCATCAACTTTTTCGATAGCGCAGCGAAATATAACGATGGCCAGAGCGATGCTTGTTACGGCAAAGCGATCTCTCCCGCTGTGCGCAAAAACATCCTGCTCATGTCGAAGGCGCAACTGCGGACGCGCGATCAGGCCATGGCGCAACTGGAAGGCACCCTGCGCGCGATGAAGACGGATTACCTGGATCTTTGGCAGTGCCACGAAGTAGTGACCCACGCCGAAGTCGATCAGATCTTCGGACCGAACGGCTCGCTCGAGGCCTTTGTGAAGGCGAAGAAGGAGGGGAAGGTCCGTCATATCGGCTTCACGGGCCACGCAGACCCCGAAGTTCACCAGCGGCTGCTCGCCGGGTACGACGGGTGGGAAACCGTACAGCATCCCGTCAACCTGGTTGATCCGCATTATCTAAGCTTCATCGAGAACGTGCTGCCGAAGGTCCGCGCCAAGGGTCTCGGACTGCTCGCGATGAAATGCAATGCGATGGGCGGGATCGGCAACAATCACATTGCGACCTACGCGGAGTGCTTGCGCTTCACCCTGAGTCAGGATGTGGACACGGTAGTCTCGGGCGCTACCACGGTGGAAGAACTCGAGCAAAACGTGGCGACCGTGAAGGCCTTCCACAAGATGACGCCGGCGGAGCAATCGGAGGTTCTGGCGCGCACGAAGAAGGGCCCGATCGGGGTGAAAGTCGAGAACTATAAAAAGGCTCTGACGACCGGCGCGCTTCCCCGGCATTCGGACGGAGACCGCGCATAGAACGCGGGCTTCGCCTACTTTGGCAGCAGCGACAACACGCCTTCGCTCGGGCTCGCGATCACGTGGGCGGCGATCAGGCGGCCCAGGCCTTCGACTTTGGCCTTGCCTGCTTCGATCGCTGCCGTCACGGCCGCGACGTCGCCTTTGATCAGCACCGTAATATAGCCGCCGCCGAGCTTTTCGCGAGCCAGCACTTCCACGGCTGCCGTTTTGAGCGCCGTGTCGATGGCCTCAAATACCGCCGTGAAGCCCTGCGTCTCGATCAACCCAACGGCGAACTGCGCTTGCGAGTGATTCATCGTATTCTTCTCCGGGTAATGCACCGTGGATTGCTCCATCAGGGGATTGAAATCGACCGCCGCCTCATAGGCTTTGGCGGCATCGGGCGCGGGCGACGCGATGACGTGGGCGATGACGTTGACCTGCATCGCCGCGGCGGTGGCTTCCGCGGCCTGCGCCGCCGCCTGCACATTGGCGAGCGAGCCATACAGCTTCAAACAAACGCCCGGACTATCGTTCAATTCCGTCTGCAGAATGCGGACGCCGGCAGCTTTTTCCATCGCGTCCAGCACAACCATCCCGGGCGACCAGCCGCCGATTTCCACAAAGGCGAGGGCGCCTTCGGTCAAAAGATCCCCCGCTTCTGGAGCTCATGCAGAACTTCGACAACCACTTGCTCCATCTTGTCCTGCGCGGGCTGGGCGATTCGCGGGGCGCAGCCCGCGGCCGGCCGGTCGATCAGTTCGAAATCGGCCAGGATACATTGCAGTACCTTGGCGAGCGCGTCGCTATCGGTGCGCTGCGCGGTGGTCTGCGGCAGTCGTCCGCGTCCGAAGTGAAAGCCGCGCAACCCGGCTGCGGCGCGGAAACCGTCCGGGAATTCGAACGGGAACAGCATGGCGTCGAAGAGTTCCGTGATGCGGTATTGCCACTTCATCGCCTCTTCGTATTTGCCCGCCTTCGAAAGTTCGTAAATGCGCCGCGTGATCTCCGGGACGGCGTTGCTGCTTGCATTCGTACCGCCGTCGCAGCCAACCAGGATCATGGGCGCCAAGACCGCCTCCCAACCGGTGAGAAACGTGAAATCCGGTCGCAGCGGCCGGACGGCCGCGATCAACCGCATCATGAAGGCGACGTCGCCCGAAGAGTCTTTGATGCCGATAATTCGGGGGAACTCGGCGAGCCGGCGAATCGTGGGCACGTCGATCGGGCTGGCGAACATCGGGATGTTGTAGAGCGTAACGTCGATCGGGGTGTGACTCGCGATCTCGGCAAAGTACGCGTACACCGATTCGGGAGACAGGCGGAAGTAGAATGGCGAGACAATCGCGACAGCGCGCGCGCCCATGCCGGCATAAGCCTCGCACGCGGCCAGAGTTTCTTTCACGTTGGCTTCCGCCGCACCGGCCAGAATGGGTACGCGGCCGCGGGCCTCGTCGCAGGTAATCTGCACGATCCGGCGGCGCTCCGCCTCGCTGAATCGCGTGAACTCACCGGTCGATCCGTTAGGATACAGCCCGTGCACTCCGCGTTCGATCAACCAGGAGACGAAGCGGCGCAGTTCCTTTTCATTAATCTCGCCGCGGTCGTCAAGCGGCACGAGCGTGGGCGTGAAGATACCTTCCAGTTTGGCTGGCATGCAGGCGTCCCTAAGAGTTTAGCGCACGATACCGCATTCACCGTTCAGGATTCAGACGTTCGGGCGAGACTTGATATCATGAGCGGGAACTCCAGGGAGGTAAATCGCGGCATGTCCAACGACGGTGTTTCCAGACGGCATTTTTTCTTCGGTAGTCTCCTGGCGGGCGCCATTCCCGCCGCCGGGTACGGCAGCGTGCCGTCACTACGCGCGCTGGGCTACAAGCCCTTCTACGACAAGCTGAATGTCGCCTCCATCGGCTGCGGCGGGCAGGGCGGAGTCGACCTCAACGACGCCGCACGGACCGAAAACATCGTGGCGTTGTGCGACGTGGATGAAGCGCGCGCGGCGGCGAATTTCAAGAAGTTCGAAAAGCAGCCGAAGTACAAAGACTTCCGCGTCATGCTGGAGAAGGAAGGCAAGAACATCGACGCGGTGACGATCGGGATTCCCGATTTCATGCACGCGCAGGTCGCCCTGGCCTGCATGCAGCACGGCAAGCACGTCTACTGCGAAAAGCCGCTCACCCGGACGCCGTGGGAGGCGCGCATCCTAATGGAGGCCGCCGCCAAATATAAGGTTGCCACGCAGATGGGGAACCAGGGCTTCTCTCACGAGGCAAACCGCGTGGCCGCGGAGATTGTCTGGTCGGGCGCCATTGGCGATGTCACCGAGGCGCACATTTCGACCACTCCGGGTACCCATCCGACCGGACTGCAGGAGCCGCCGCCGGAGGATTCGGTCCCGGCAACGTTGGACTGGCAGGAATGGCTGGGCGCCGCTACCATGCGCCCCTACAGCGCTTACTACACTCCTTATAACTGGCGCGGCTTCCTGGATTTCGGTACCGGCCAGATTGGCAATTGGGCGACGCACACCGCCGGACCGGTGCATACCGCGCTGCAGTTGGGCGCGCCGACCAGCGTGGAATGCGTCAGCCTGGTGGGCTCGAGCAAGATCACCTATCCCGATCGCGGCACCGTGCGACTGGATTTTCCGGCGCGCGGCGGGATGGGTCCGGTCAAGGTCTTCTATCACGACGGACCGCACGCCACGGACCCCGATCTGTATCACGTTCCCGGCATGGAGAACGAGGTCATTCTGCCGCCGGTGAATAATCTCGCCGATAAAGGCCGCGGCAATGCCGGACGCGGCGGCGGAGGAGGAGGACGCGGGCGGCGGAGGAAGCGGGCGCAGGGGCACCGCCGGCCCGACCGGCGGATGCTCCGCGGCAGGGCGCGGGCGGCCCCGGTGTTCGCGTCTTCGGCGAGCCTGCAGGCCCGTCGCAGCCCGGCATCCTGACCGGGAACGGCAGCGTGTTCATCGGCACCAAAGGCGTGATGGCGACCTCCAGCCGCGGAGAAGGCGTCGCGCTACTGCCTGCCGCGCGCTGGGCGGAGTATGTGCTGCCGCCCCAGCTGCTCACCCGCTCCCCCGGCCACATGCTGGATTGGGTCCGCGCCTGCAAAGGCGGAGAACCGAGCTGCTCCGATTTCGCCATCTCCGCCCCCTACGCCGAGTGGCTTACCCTGATCCTGATCGCTTTCCGCGTCCCCGGCAAATTGGAGTGGGACGCCAAGAACATGCGCTTCACCAATAGCGCGGAAGCCAATAAGTACGTCCGGCCCGTGGTCAAAAAGGGCTGGGAACTCAAAGTCTGACGATACAATCCCGCTAAGACTCTGTGTGACGCCAGGAGGCTGCTTAAACCCTCCTGGCGCGCTGATTCCCTTCCCCGCGACTTCTCCCGGCCCGTGGTGTTCCTTATTTGTATTTCAGTATTTATAATGTTTTTATCCTTTATTTTCGCTCTCTTCCTGGCGGCTCACCCCACCTACGAGTCTGCCACCCCCGCTTCCCCGCCCACGAAGATCGACGCACTGGTACTTGACCAGCTCCACCGGCTCCACATTTCGCCCGCGTTCCCGGCCTCCGACGCGGTTTTCCTCCGGCGCGTGTATCTCGATACCATCGGCACCCTGCCGACCAGCGAAGAAGCTGCCGCATTCCTACAGGACGGCAGCGTCAACAAACGGGCGCTGCTGATCGACCGCCTGCTCGAGCGCGAGGAGTTCGCCGACTACTGGGCGATGAAGTGGAGCGACCTGTTGCGCGTGAAGGCCGAATTCCCGATCAACCTGTGGCCGAACGCCGCCCAAGCGTATTTCCACTGGATCCGTGCCGCGATCGCCGAGAACCGGCCCTATGACCGCTTCGTCCGCGAACTACTCACGGCCAGCGGCAGTAATTTCCGCACTCCGCCGGTAAATTTCTACCGCGCCATGCAGAGCAAAGATCCGCCGGCAATCGCGCAGACGGTGGCGCTCACATTCATGGGGTCGCGCGCCGAGAATTGGCCGAAGTCCCGGCTCACAGCGATGGCGGGCTTCTTCTCGCAAATCGCTTACAAAGAAACCGGCGAATGGAAGGAGGAGATCGTTTTCTTCAAGCCCGCAACGGTTGCAAGCGCCGCCGCTTTCCCAGACGGCACGTCCGCCGACCCTCACCCCGGGGCGCGATCCCCGCGAGATCTTCGTTGAGTGGCTCGTGACGCCGAACAATCCCTGGTTCACGCGGAACATCGCCAACCGAGTCTGGAGCTGGCTTCTCGGCCGGGGAATCATTCAGGAGCCCGACGACATCCGGCCAGACAATCCCGCTGTGAATCCCGCGCTACTCGCTTACCTGGAGCAGGAACTCGTAGCATCCCACTACGATCTTAAGCAGCTCTACCGGCTGATCCTGAACTCGCAAACCTACCAGCTCTCCGCCATCCCGCAAAGTACCAGCGCCGAGGCCGCGGCCAATTTCGCGCAGTATCCGATCCGCCGCCTCGACGCCGAAGTACTGGCCGACGCCATATGCCAGACGACCGGCACCACCGAAACGTATATCAGCCCGATTCCAGAACCTTTCACGTTCATACCGGAAGGGCAACGCTCTATCAGCCTCCCCGATGGCAGCATCACCAGCAGCTTCCTCGAACTTTTCGGCCGCCCCTCGCGCGATTCCGGCCTGGAAGCGGAGCGGAACAATCGTCTGACCGCGGCCCAGCAGCTGCACCTTCTCAACTCCAGCCACGTAGAGCGCAAGATCGAGCAGAGTCCGAAACTTCAGTACATTCTGCGGACTTCGAAAGGTGGCCAAGCCGTGGTCACGGCAATCTACCTGATGATGCTTTCCCGCTACCCCACGCCGGACGAGCTCAAACTCGCGGCGGCCTACACGCAGACAGGGGCCGTGAAGCCGCGGGAAGCCGCTATCGACCTGGTATGGGCACTGATCAACAGCGCAGAATTTCTCTACCGCCACTAAGCAGAAACCATGAGCGAGTCCAACCTACCTTCGAATCATTTTCTGGGCGTACCGCTCAACCGGCGGGACGCATTACGGCGTGGTCTCTTCGGCGCCTTCGGTTTGCTTACCGCCGGCTGCCAGGCGCCTACGGCATTCGCGGCGGGCCCGAGAGCCAAAGCGAAATCCGTGATCCAGATCTGGATGTGGGGCGGCCCCGCGCACCTCGATACATTCGACCCCAAACCCGAAGCGGGCAACGATTATTGCGGTCCGCTAAAGACGCCCCTCTCCACCAACGTCAGCGGCATCCGGATCGGCGAGCTTTTGCCGCTGCTCGCCAAGCAGGCGGACAAGTACAGCATCATCCGCAGCATGACGCATGGAGTGAACGCCCACGAGACCGCATCCTATACGGTGCAGACCGGGCGCTCCGCCGGCGGCCATGAGGTCTACCCCAGCGTCGGGGCGGTGGTGTCTCTCTTCAAGGGCTACAACGCGGGATACAAGGGATTGATTCCGCCCTACATTGTGCTCACGGAGCCGCAGGGCCGCTTCAGCGAATCTGGTTTCCTGGGCTCCCGCTACAAGCCGTTTGCCACGGGGGGCGACCCGGCGCTGGCGCGCTTCGCGGTGGAAGGCGTCATCGCGCAGGGCATTACCGACCAGCGGCAGCATGCGCGCCGCGAGTATCTCCACAAGCTCAACACGCTGGCTAACGCCCTGCCCAACGATGCGCAACTCGCCGCCGCCAAGCAGGCCGAAGAGCAGGCCTACGAGCTAATTCTTGGCGACGCGGGCAAGGTCTTCGACCTGTCCCAGGAGAAGGACGAGCTGCGCGACCGGTACGGGCGGACTACCTTCGGCCAATCCTGTCTCGCCGCGCGTCGGCTGGTGGAGCGCGGCGTCCCGTACATCACGATCAACTACAAAGGGGGTTGGGACACTCACAAGCAAAACTTCCAGGTCATGCGGCGCCGCTTGCCGGAAATGGACAAGGCGATGGCCACGCTGTTTGACGATCTCTCGCAGCGCGGGTTGCTCGATTCCACGATCGTCTGGTGGAACGGCGAATTTGGCCGTACTCCTAAAATCCAATGGGAAGCTCCGTGGAACGGCGGGCGCGGCCATCACGGCCAAGTCTTCTCGGCGCTTGTCGCGGGCGGCGGGTTTCAGGGAGGCCAGGTCGTGGGCGCTTCCGACGCGCGCGGCGAAGAGGTTCGGGATCGTCCGGTCTACCCGGTCGATCTGATCGGCTCCCTATACGAACTCCTCGGCATCGATCCGGCCGCCGCCCTGCCGCACCCACTCGGGCTTCCCACGCGGGTGCTCCCGACCGACGCAAAATCGGGCGGGCGCCTGAAGGAGATTGTCTGAAATGAAGCGGCTGCTGCTATTTCTGGGGCTCCTTCCGCTCGCCCTCGCGCAGCAGCCTGTCCCTCACGCCGGTTATATCTTCCCCGCCGGAGGCCGTCTGGGCAGCACGTTCGAAATCACCGTGGGCGGGCAGTTCCTGGACAACGTGAACCGAGCCATCGTGTCGGGCACGGGTGTGGAAGCCACCGTTCTCGAACACGTCAAGCCGCTCACGCCAGGACAGGCAAACGACCTGCGCGACCGGCTCAAAGAGCTCGTGGAAAAATCGCCGCAGACCGCGGGCGATCGAAGTTCCATCGCGGAGATCCGCCAGAAACTCGCTGCCTTCGCGCGCCGAACTACCACGCCCGCTCTCGCCGAATCGGTACGCGTGAGAATCACGCTTGCATCTGACGCCCTGCTGGGGGATCGCGAACTTCGACTGAACACTCCCAACGGCCTCACGAATCCATTGAAGTTCTGTATCGATGAATTGCCCGAAATTTCCAAGACCGGCCGCGACCTGGCCCGCGCGACCACTCCGGCAGCGCCTACTGAAATCACGCTCCCGACAATCGTCAACGGGCAGATTTCCCCGGGAGGCATCGACCGGTATACCTTCCAGGCGGTCAAAGGCCGGCGGATCGTCTTCGCGGCAAAAGCGCGCGAACTCCTGCCTTACATCTCCGACGCCGTCCCGGGCTGGTTCCAGGCCGCCATAGCGTTAAGGGATACCAAGGGTAAAGAAGTCGCATACGCCGATCACTTCCTCTTCCACCCCGACCCCGCGTTTTCTTACGAGATTCCGGAGGATGGCACCTACACTCTAGAGATCCACGATTCCCTGTTTCGCGGCCGCGAGGACTTCGTCTATCGCATCGCGATGGGCGAGCTGCCGTTCGTCACCGGCATTTTTCCCCTGGGGGGCAAGATCGGCTCGCGCACATCGATCGAACTTCACGGCTGGAATCTGGCGGCCACAAAAGCCGTAGAGAACACCAAGGGCAAGCCCGCGGGCGTCTACCCCATCGTTGCCCGCAGGGGAGAGTGGGGCTCCAACGCCGTGCCCTTTGCGATCGATGCGCTGCGTGAGATCTCAGAGAAAGAGCCCAATGATCGCCGCCAGAACGCCCAGCGCGTGCGGGTCCCTGTGATCGTGAACGGCCGGATCGATCACCCGGGCGATATCGATATCTTCCGCATCGACGCTCGCGCCGGCGACGAACTGGTCTCTGAAGTTACGGCGCGCAGGCTGGGCTCCCCGCTGGATTCCCTGCTCCGCATCACCGATGCCAGCGGGAAAGAGCTCGCTCTCAACGATGATTTCGAAGACAAGGGAGCGGCCCTGCTCACCCATCAAGCCGATTCACGTCTTCGGGTGAAGTTCCTGGCGGCGGGCGCCTACTATATTTACGTTGCCGATACGCAAGGCAAGGGCGGCGCGGATTACGCGTATCGTCTCCGGATCGGTGGGCCGCAGCCGGATTTCGAACTGCGAGTCACTCCGGCCAGCGTGAACGCTCGTGCCGGGACTACCCTTCCGGTTACGGTCCACGTGCTTCGGCGTGACGAGTTCGCCGGCGAAATCGACCTACGGTTAAAGGACGGGCCCCCTGGCTTTCTACTCAACGGGGCCGTGATTCCTCCCGGAGTGGATGAGGTCCGGCTGACACTCACTGTGCCGGCCCACCCGGAGCCACCACGGCCGCTCACACTGGAAGGCCGCGCCGTGATTGCCGGGCGGGAGGTACACCGCGCCGCCATCCCGGCCGAGGACATGATGCAGGCCTTTTACTACCACCATCTTGTTCCTGCTCACGAATGGCTTGTCGAGGTGACAGGCGCGGCTCGTCCCAACTCCCGCGCCATCTGGAAAGCGGAATCCGACAAGGCCGTGAAGCTACCGCCTGGCGGCACCGCGTCCGTACGCATTATGGTCAACGCCGCGCGCGTTGGTGAATCGATCCGGCTGGAATTGAACGCACCGCCCGACGGAATCACGATTCAAAAGGTCGAAAGCCTGACCGATGCCGTCACGCTCACGGTGCAGGCCGGTCCAAAGGCGAAGGCGGGACTGAGAGGCAATCTGATTGTGGATGGCTTTCTGGAACGAGCCGCCGGACGCCGCGTTCTACTTGGGACGCTCCCGGCGATTCCGTTCGAAATAGAAGCGCCACGCTAGCGCCTGCGGAACCGGGGCGCTACGAAGTTCCGGCCATGGCCATCAGAATCGCCCGCGCTCCGCGAAAGCTCCAATCGCTCATCCACCGGCCGATGTCCGTGAAGGAGATGACCGCCACCAGAAGAAAGAGTCCCATGCGCGCCAATTCGACATAGATCCGCATCGGAATCCGCGCGGCCAACAGCAGCTTGGAACCATCGAGCGGAGGAATCGGAAGCATGTTGAAAAGCGCCAGGTAAAGACTCAACATCACTCCGTGAGTCGCGAACTCGGACATGGCGGGCAGGGAGCTGCGTACCGCCACGGCCACGGCCGCCATGATCACGGCGAGCACCACATTGCTGAACGGCCCGGCCATTGCGACAAGCGCGAGGCCATTCATTCCGCCTTTGAGTTTGCTGTTGTCCGTGTACACGGGACGTCCCCAGCCCAGGAATCCGCCGCCCAGCAATGAGGTGACGAACGGCAGCAGCGCGGTGCCGATCCAATCTACGTGCGCGAGCGGGTTCAACGTCACCCGCCCATCGCGGCGCGGCGTATCGTCGCCTAACCTGGTGGCGACCCAGGCGTGGGCGAATTCATGCGGCGCTGTGAGTATCCACAGGAGGAGGACGTTGGAAATAGCTTCCGCGAGGCGAAATGGCATGATTATTACCGGCGCACGATGGCTGCCCAGAGGCCGAGCAGCGCAACCACTGCCGAAAAGAAGATCACCCGTTCCACGCCGCTATCCATATTGTATGGCAGTTCGCCGGTGAAACCAGAGCACACCGGCGCCCGTAGAGTTAATTGTCGCGATGCGCCTGCTTGCCGCCATTCCGCTCTTGCCTTCGCTCCTGTACGCGCAAACGCAGACGGCGAGCGATATCGTGCGACGCGCTTCGGAGCTCGACCGCCGCAATACGGAAATCTCGCGCAATTATACTTACCTGCAGCGCGAGGAGCAGAGGGAGCTGGATGGCAGCGGCCGCGTCAAGAAGATCGAGAGCACCACGGTGGATGTCACCATCCTCGAAGGCTCGCCATACCGCCGGACGGTGGCGCGCGATGACCGCCCGCTCTCCGCGAAAGAGCAGCAGCAGGAGGAGGCGAAGCTGCAAAAGAGTATCGTAGAGCGGCGGCGGGAAACCAAGGAACAACGCGAACGCCGCATCGCAGAATGGGAGCGCAAGCAGGAGAAACAGCGCGAACCGATCCGCGAATTGACCGACGCGTTCGACTTCACCATAGCCGGCGAGGCATCACTCAACGGCGGCGATACCTGGGTGATCGACGCCTTGCCGAAAGCCGGATACCGTCCCAAAGGTCAAGCTACAAGCTTTTTTCCCAAGGTGAAGATGCGGCTATGGATCGAGAAGGGCGGATACCACTGGGTCAAACTCGATATGGAAACACTGGATACGATTTCGTTCGGCGGCTTTCTGATCCGCATGGCGAAAGGCAGCCACCTCACGGTGGAGAACACCCGCATTAATAATGAGGTCTGGCTGCCCAAGAGCGCCATACTCCGCGGGGCCTTGCGGATTGCGCTGGTTAAAAAGCTGGGAGGCGAAATCAATTTCACCTTTAGCGACTACAAGAAGATTCCAGACGGATTCGCGCATCCTCACTCCCTGATTTCGCCCGATGATCCGGTGTCCTTATCTCACTGAGATATCGAGGCGCCTTCGACCGGCATCCCAATTCAATATCGCGACACGTCCGGCCGGCACTGGCGCTTCACCGGCCGAGGTAATCTTGAGATCGTTGCGCTCGTAGAAATACTTGAGCGCACCCTCGATACCCCAGCGCTGAAAGCCCGCCGGAGCGCCGGAAAAGACGAAGGCGTCCACCCGCTCTCCGCCTGCGGCAAAGTTGCGCACGCCGTCCATCCAGGCGCGGGTCTCTGCATCGTGTGACAGCGTTTCGCGCTGCCGGACGCGCAGTTCATGGAGATCCAGGGGCAGCCAGAGGGCGAGAAAGATCACCAATGCCCCGGCGGACGCCGCCTCCGCCACGCCGGTCAAGGCGATTGCCAGACCGGTGAACGGCAGATAACAATACGCGCTGAAAATTCTGCCGGGCAGAAAAAGCATGGGAACCAGGAACAGCCCCAGCATCGCCAGCCCGAACCAGGTGCGGCGATTGCGCGCGAACAGAGCGAACGCCGGGACGACGAAGCCGAGATAGGGCAACAGAAAGACGCGGCCTGCATAGAACGCGCTGGTCCTGGCGAGGGCGTCCGCCGTGAAGCGGAAGGTGTAATCGTTATCCTTATTCGGGTTGCCCCACATGCCCTGCAAGCCGAACGACAGCGATACCAGAAAGAAAGGGCGCCAGCGGTTTCCAGCGTTGTTTGCCGAACCAGAACTCGTACGCCGCCAGTACCAGCTGGCAGCATGACGGCCAATTCTTTCGACTTGTACGCCAGCCAAAACGCTACGAAACTCAATACCCACCGCTCGCGCGCAAAGCACCAGAGGCTCAGCAGACAGAATGTCGTGCACAAGACGTCGAACACGTACATTGGCTTCCAGAAATCATCGAAGAGCGCCATATGAAAGCCGAAGAAGCAGCAGGCGGCAGCAGCCGCAACCACGGGAGCGCCGAGCCTGCGCGCAATCAGCCAGAGCAGCCAGACGTTGAGCAGGTGGAAGGCCTGGATCACGGCGACATAGACCGGGAACTCCAACCCGGCCACCTCTTCCACCGCGTGGAAGTAATAGTGGCCCACGGGACGAAAGTTGTTGGCTTGGAATTGAGGAGTGACAGCGCCCTTGAGGAAATCGACGGGCGATAGAAATGGCGTCCAACTCAGGTTATCGATCTCATCGTCCTGGAAATAGCCACGGTAGGCGCCGCGGTTCCCGAAAAGGAAGAGCGCCGCAAATACCGCGAAGAGGATGAGCCCGGACCGTTTCGACATCGAACGTCCATCGTAGCTGATTCGGTTATCGACGCCACTGCCGCACGAGCGAGGTATCGATCCGGCGCCAGGCTCGCACTCCCGGATCATCTGAATCGCTGAGCAGAGCCTTCCGGGTGCGACCACTGATCGCATTACTTACTAAAGTTAGTACAATCCTGTAACTGAACTTAGGGCCCGTGCTTACATGCGGTTTAGTAACTCCCTCGGGCCTCGTTCGGAAAAAAGTACCGACTCGCTTGAGGTCATTTGTCAACGGTACCTATCGGGGGATTTCCCCCAAGCGTGCCGCTTGACGGCGATCCTGCGCCCATTGCCCCCCGATGCGAGGTAAGAGGGCCGGTGCCATCGATTATCTGCTATGTGCTTTGGATCCGGGTTCTTAGGGGGGGCGGTTCCTCAATCCGTCGGAGATAAACTGCGAGCCCGGGAAGCTGTTTAGCGGTCCTTCGATGTTCGAGCATTTTGAATTTCTTTACAGCGGCATAAAAAAATATTTGAGATTTTTAGTACCAGTACTGTACGTTCCATAAAGATCAGTGCACGGCCCTTAGATTCATTGACTTAGCGGAACGTATGAAATAGTATGGTAGCCATTGGAACACTACATGACCATGTTTGACGCTCCCAGGAAATGCAGGCTAAGTTCGCGAATGGTTTCGGCCATCCTCACGTTGGCTCTCGCCTTCGTGTTGAGCCAGAAGCCGGCCTCTGCGGCCACCTATCTGTACACTTTTTCGTTCACCGCCCAGGACGTGCTCACCGCACTGAATGTCTACCATGCAGCGATCGAACCGCGCTTGGGAATTTTTGCCTTCTTCCTGGAGCCCACTGCCCTTCCCGGCTATACTTACGTCTCCGAAACCATCTCCAACCAGCCGACTGATCCCTGGAGCGGCGGCACAATCAGCGACGCCAGCTTACCTAACTTCCGATACTTACGCGTACTTCGCCAAAGTAAGTCAGCAACCGTTCAGGTGATCACGACGAACCGTCGGTATTTGCAAACCATAACTATACCGGCGCGGCTCCGTCACCTGTGTTCTTCGGCGGTGTGAAAGAGAAGTTCGACACGACCGCTGTTCCTTTGAGCACCGTATTTACAATCACGCTATCGTCGGACTCACGATCAATGAACCGATTGTATTTAATGGATATGCATCCTCGGTCACGGCCGATTCAACAGGCGGTTTCGGCATTGGCAAAACCGATACGAATCTCGATTTCAGTTTGACTCTGACCGGTGAGGCGCCGGAGCCAGGCACGTGGGGACTGCTCCTCGGCGGCATTGGGCTGATCGTTAGCCGGTACCTGGAAACGCAAACGGCCCCCACAGCAGGACAGTCTAAGCACGGCGAATGACCGGAACGATCCGGTCATTTCCATACCGAAGTTATCGGACTTACACAACTAAATATCTGAAATTGTAGTTCGTCGGACTGCTCGCAGGGACCTCCTGGGGTCCGAAGTTCGAGGTGTGCCTGCACGCAGCCTCCCAGCACCGGTGTGCTGAATTGATCACTAATTTTCAACGTTCGTCTAAGGAGAGATAAGAAGTATGACTGCTTTCGCGCACTGTGCCAGGCGAGTCGCCTGGGTATTCGCGGTGATTTTGATCCTGGCGGCCACATCCGGCATTGGTTCGGCGCAGCCTGCCTGCACCAACTGCATGGGGCTCAACCTGACCGGCTCCGCGCTGGTTACGGCCGACATGACTCCCACTCCCGATCTGACCATTCCGGCATCGACCGGGGTCGGCTACGTCACCACCGTCCTCAGCGGCTCCACCTCGCCCACGCTGCCTAACACAACTTACCCAACGTGGTGCGTTACCTCGCACGACCAGGCGGTGCAGGCCACAGGCAGCTACAGCGCGTCATCCAGCTACTCCGCCGCAACGCTCACCTCAAACGGGATCAATTACATTCTCAATCACAAGCAGGGCATGGTCCTCGATGTGCAGTACGCGATTTGGGTGGTCTCGGGCGACATCTCTCTTTCAGACATATCCTTTGCGCCGGACGCGGTCGCGATGGCGACCGCCGCGCTCTCGCCCGCCGGCCAGAGCTTCGTCCCCGCGCCTGGCCAAACGATGGGAGTTCAACTCTCTCTGGTTCCGGCCAACCCCGGCGTCCAGACCTTCTTTATTGAAATCAAGAATCCCTGCGGCCTGTTGGGCGACTTCGTTTGGAACGACACCAACAACAACGGCATCCAGGAGACTGGCGAGCAGGGTATCTCGGGCGTGACCGTCCAGTTGCAGGACGCAGGCGGCAACATTCTAGCCACCACCGTGACCGGCGCCGCTCCCGCGGGCTACACTCCCGCCTACCCGACGGGCTACTACCAGTTCTCCGGCTTGTGTCTATCCACTTATAAGATCGTCATCGATTACAGCCAAGCGGCGCTCACGGGCTTCGTACCGTCTCCCACCCTGGCGGGCGGCGATCGGACAGTCGATAGCAATCTCAACGGCGCTGGCACCGTGCTCACCACCGCCGCGCCCATCGATGAAACGCTCGATTTCGGGTTCAGCGCTCCCCCGGTCACCCTGCAGTGCGCGGCGGCGACTACGGCCTCTGAAGTGGGCATTCCTTTCAGCGTCCCCGCACTGACGGTCTCCGGCGGGATCGGCCCTTATACCTTCAGCGTCGTCGGCACCCTGCCGTCGGGCCTGAGTCTGAACGCTGCGACCGGTGCGATTACCGGCACGCCGACGGCATCGGGTTCCTTCAGCATCAAGGTTGTGGATTCCAAGGGATCTGCCGCCACCGGCTCCTGCCCCTTCACGATCGTCGCCGGGCCCTCGCTCGTCTGCTCCAGCGGTAACTCCGGCACGGTCGGAACTGCCTTCAGCAGTCCCGCGCCGACGGTGAGCGGTGGTGTCACTCCGTATAGCTACTCGGTGCTCGCCGGCGACACACTTCCGGCCGGCCTGACCCTGAACGCCGCCACCGGCGCGATCACCGGCACGCCGACCGCGGCTGGAACCTTCCACATCCAGGTAAGGGACGCCAACGGCGCAGTAGCCGCCGGCTCTTGCCCCTACACGATCGTCACCAACACAACTCCCGTGTCCCCCGTCTACGTCACCTACACGCAGGGCGGTTGGGGCGCATCGCCGAGCGGCAACAATCCCGGCATGATTTTGAAGAACAACTTCAGTAAGGTTTACCCGGGCGGTTCGGTGGTCATCGGCGGCACGAAAAAGCTGACCTTCACCAGCGCCTCGGCGATCGCAGGTTTCCTGCCCGCGGGCGGAAAACCTGGAGTGCTGGCCGCCAGCGCTACCAACCCGAGTTCTTCAGCCGCCGGTGTATTCGCCGGCCAGGTCCTGGCACTTCAACTCAGCGTCGATTTCTCGAACCAGGGAATCACGACGGGCGGGTTAGCCAACCTGAAAGTGATTTCTGGTTCGCTCTCCGGCCAGACCATCGCGCAGGTATTGGCGCTGGCCAACTCGGTCATTGGCGGCGGCTCCCTGCCGTCGGGCCTGACGCTCTCCGGCCTGAACGACATCGTCAACGCAATCAACAACAACTTCGACGGAGGAACCACGAACCTAGGCTACGTCCACTAAAACGAAAGCGAAGTAAGTTCATTAACTGGGGGAGGCGTCAGCCTCCCCCTTTTTTTGTTTCTTCTCGACAATGCAGATACCGGTGGTCAACTATCCGGGTCTGCGGCTCCCCGCCCCTCAGTGTTCTCACAAGTCTGCCTTCCGGAAATTTTCCGCAGCTCTTCCCACATTCGAAAGTTTGATTTTGCTTACAGCAAAACGGCAGAAGTTGATCGGCCGCGGTACCAGTACTTACGGTCCATGAAATCTGTTTAGCTCCCTTAGATTCATTGATTTAGCGAACAGTATGAAATAGGATGGTAAGCGTTGGAACACCACATGAATATGTTTTACGCCTCCAGGGAACGCAGCCAAAGTTCGCGGCTTCTTTCGGCGATTCTGACACTGGCTTCGGCATTGTATTGAGCCAGAAGTCGGCCTGATCGGAACTTGCCGGTCATTCCCATGCTGGTTTAGAGGACTTACACAACTAAATATCTGAAATCGTAGTTCCTCCACTGTTCGCGGAACTACCTGGAATCGGAAGCTCGAGGTGTGCCTGCACGCCGCCTCCCACTAATTTTCAACGTTCGTTAAGGAGAAAGAAGAAGTATGACTGCTTTTGCGCACTGTGCCAGGCGAGTCGCCTGGGTATTCGCGGTGATTCTGTTCCTGGCGGCCACATCCGGCATTAGTTCGGCGCAGCCTGCTTGCACCAATTGCATGGGGCTCAACCTGACCGGCTCCGCGCTGGTTACGGCCGACATGACTCCCACTCCCGATCTGACCATTCCGGCATCGACCGGGGTCGGCTACGTAACCACCGTCTTCAGCGGCTCCACCTCGCCCACCCTGCCCAACACGACCTACCCGACGTGGTGCGTTACCTCGCACGACCAGGCGGTGCAGGCCACCGGCAGCTACAGCGCGTCATCCAGCTACTCCGCGGCAACTCTCACCTCTAACGGGATCAATTACATTCTCAATCACAAGCAGGGCATGGTCCTCGATGTGCAGTACGCCATTTGGGTGGTCTCCGGCGACGTCTCGCTTGCGGACATATCCTTTGCACCGGACGCGGTAGCGATGGCGACCGCCGCGCTCTCGCCCGCCGGTCAGAGCTTTGTCCCCGCGCCTGGCCAAACGATGGGAGTTCAACTCTCTCTGGTTCCGGCCAACCCCGGCGTCCAGACCTTCTTTATCGAAATCAAGAATCCCTGCGGGCTGTTGGGCGACTTCGTTTGGAACGACACCAACAACAATGGCATCCAGGAGACTGGCGAGCAGGGTATCTCGGGCGTGACCGTCCAGTTGCAGGACGCAGGCGGCAACATTCTAGCCACCACCGTGACCGGCGCCGCTCCCGCGGGCTACACTCCCGCCTACCCGACGGGCTACTACCAGTTCTCCGGCTTGTGTCTATCCACTTATAAGATCGTCATCGATTACAGCCAAGCGGCGCTCACGGGCTTCGTACCGTCTCCCACCCTGGCGGGCGGCGATCGGACAGTCGATAGCAATCTCAACGGCGCTGGCACCGTGCTCACCACCGCCGCGCCCATCGATGAAACGCTCGATTTCGGGTTCAGCGCTCCACCGGTCACCCTGCAGTGCGCGGCGGCGACTACGGCCTCTGAAGTGGGCGTTCCCTTCAACGTGCCCGCACTGACGGTCTCCGGCGGGATCGGCCCTTATACCTTCAGCGTCGTCGGCACCCTGCCGGCGGGCCTGAGTCTGAACACTGCGACCGGTGCGATTACCGGCACGCCGACGGCATCGGGCTCCTTCAGCATTAAGGTTGTGGATTCCAAGGGATCTGCCGCCACCGGCTCCTGCCCCTTCACGATCGTCGCCGGGCCCTCTCTGCTGTGCGTCGCGGCGACTACTGCCTCGGAAGTCGGCGTACCCTTCAACGTACCCGCGATGACCGTCACAGGCGGATCCGGGACCTACACGTTTTCGGTGGTAGGCACGCTGCCAGCCGGCTTGAGTTTGAATGCCACCACGGGCGCAATCACCGGCACGCCGACGACATCGGGGTCCTTCAGCATTAAAGTTGTGGATTCCAACGGCTCCGTAGCCGCCGGGACTTGCCCCTTCACGATTGTCGCCGGACCTTCGCTGGTCTGCTCCGGCGCCACCTCCGGTACGGTCGGAACTGCGTTCAGCAGTCCTGCGCTGGCGGTGAGCGGCGGCACCACTCCGTATACCTATTCGGTTCTCGCCGGGGACACGTTTCCGGCTGGCCTGGCGCTGAACGCCGCGACCGGCGCGGTCACCGGCACGCCGACCGCTGCTGGAACCTTCCACATCCAGGTGACGGACGCTAACGGCGCGGTAGCCGCCGGTAGTTGCCCCTACACCGTCGTCATCAACACGACTCCTCCGCCGACCGTGACCTGCGCTCCGATCACCAGCGGACGACAGGGCGCGCCTTACAGCTCTTCCGCGGTCGCAACCGGGGGAACGGCGCCTTACACGTTTTCGATCATTGCCGGCACGCTGCCGGCCGGCCTCACGCTCAACGCCTCTTCCGGCTTGATCAGCGGCACTCCGACCGTCTTCGGCGTCTTCTCCTACAAGATCCAGGTGAAGGATTCCACGGGCGCGACGGCGAACACCGGCACCTCTTCCTGCACGCTGACCATCGTTCCCCTTCCCCCGGTCTTGCAGTGCGGCAGTTGCAGCTCGAACAAGGCCACCGTAGGCGTGGCTTACTCCGCGAAGCTGACCGTCACCGGCGGCAGCGGCTCCGGCTACACGTTCAAGCTCGATACCGGCAGCGTCCTGCCGGCGGGGCTCACGCTCAATAGTTCCACCGGTGTGATCAGCGGTATCCCGACCACCCCCGGCACCTATATCGTGACCTCAGTAGTAACCGATTCGATGGGCGGCACGGATAACGTGAGCTGCACCATCATCGTTTCCGGCCCGCCCCTGAATCTATCTTGCGGAACCTGCGGCAACGACAGAGCCACGGTGGGCACGCTGTACTCTTCGACGCTCTCCGTGATCGGCGGCAAACCTGGCTATACGTTCTCGATCATCGCGGGCTCACTTCCGGCCGGCCTCACGCTGAACCCCACCACGGGCGTGATCAGCGGGACACCGACCGCTACTGGTAACTTCAGCTTCACGACGAAGGTGGTGGATGCCAACGGAATCTCCGACACGGCACAGTGCGCCCTCTTCGTGGTTGGGTCCCCGGTCAATCTGGATTGCGGCTCCTGCGGCTCGAGCAAAGCGACCGTCGGCGTGACCTATACCTCTAAACTGACGGTCAGCGGCGGCAAAGCGGCATACACGTTCTCGATTTTATCGGGATCGCTGCCGCCCGGCATGACGCTGAATACCACCACCGGCACCATTTCGGGTTCGCCGACTACGTCCGGCACTTACACCTTCACCTCGAAGGTAGTGGACGCGAATGGAAACACCGATACCGCTACCTGCACCATCGTGGTGGGCGGCGGCGCACCCCTGAATCTGGATTGCGGCGTCTGCGGCACAAGCAGTGGCAAGGTCGGCACCGCGTTCTCGGCGACCTTTGCGCTTAGCGGCGGCAAGGCACCCTTCACCTACTCGATCACCTCGGGATCTCTGCCGGCAGGCCTGACGCTGAACTCCAGCACGGGCGTGATCAGCGGCACCCCGACCACGGCCGGCACCTTCACGTTCACAACCAAGGTGACCGACGCAGCCGGCAGCACCGATACGGCAACCTGCACGATTGTGGTGACCGGCTCGGCCATCAACCTGGATTGCGGAGCCTGCAAGTCCGGCAAACCGACCCTGGGACAGAGTTATTCCAACTATCTGTCGGTGACCGGAGCCAACGGCTCGGTAACTTTCTCGATCTCTTCCGGATCGTTGCCGACCGGCCTGACGCTCGACAGGTACACCGGAAAGATTTCCGGCACGCCGACAGCGGCGGGAACGTACACCTTCACCTCAAAGGTGATGGATTCCCGCGGCAACACCGATACCGATATCTGCACGCTCACGGTCAGCTCGGTTCCGCTCGATATCCAGTGCGGCTCCTGCTCCGTGGGCAACGGTACGACGGGCACTGCGTACTCGGCCACGTTCGCCGTCACCGGCGGCGTGCCCGGCTACACCTTCTCGATCATCTCCGGCTCTCTGCCGGCCGGTCTGACGCTGAACGCGTCTACCGGCGTGATCAGCGGCACGCCGACCTCGTCGGGCACCTACAGCTTCACCGCGAAGGTCACGGATTCCAGGGGCACTACGGACACTGTGACCTGCAGCATCGCCATCGCCGCCGTCGCGCTGGATATTCAGTGCGGCACCTGCGGCAACAATCGTGCGACCGCCGGGACGGCTTACTCCTCGACGCTCGCCGCTACGGGCGGTTCGGGATCCTACACCTACTCGATCGCCTCCGGCTCCCTGCCCGCGGGTGTGACGTTGAACTCGTCAACCGGCGCGATCAGCGGCACGCCGACGACGGGCGGCACCTACACCTTCACGTCGAAAGTGACGGATTCGAAGGGTAAGACCGACACGGTGAGCTGCACGCTCACGGTTGTGGTCTCGCCTGTCGATCTGGAATGCGGCTCCTGCGGCGGCAACAAAGCGCAGGCCGGCTCGGCGTACTCCAGCACGCTGAAGGCGACCGGCGGCACCGGGCCGTACACCTACAGCATCGTCACCGGCAGCCTGCCGGCCGGTGTCTCGTTGAATCCGACTACGGGTGTCATCAGCGGCACGCCGACCACGGACGGAACCTACTCCTTCACTTCGAAGGCGACAGATTCCAAGGGCAACACCGATACGGCCTCCTGCAGCATCGTCGTACTCGGCTCGATCCAAACGGGCGACTACGTCACTTACACTCAGGGCGGTTGGGGCGCGTCGCCGAGCGGCAACAATCCGGGGACACTCTTGAAGAACAACTTCAGTAAAGTCTACCCGGGCGGTTCGGTGGTGATCGGCGGGACGAAGAAGCTGACCTTCACCAGCGCCACCGCGATCGCGAGTTTCCTGCCCCAGGGCGGAACACCCGGGGTCTTCGGCGCCAGCGCCACCAACCCGACCTCTTCGGCTGCCGGTGAATTCGCCGGCCAGGTCCTGGCTCTTCAACTCAGCGTTGACTTCTCGAACAAGGGAATCACGCCGGGTGGGTTGGCCAACCTGAAGCTGAACTCGGGTGCGCTCTCCGGCCAGACTATCGCCCAGGTGTTGGCGCTGGCCAACTCGGTGATCGGCGGCGGTTCCCTGCCGTCGGGCCTGACGCTCTCCGGCCTGAACGACATTGTCAACACGATCAACAATAACTTCGACGGAGGAACGACGAACGGTGGCTGCGCCCACTAGAATAAGAACGAAGTAAGTCCATCACCCTGGGGGAGGCGTCAGCCTCCCCCTTTTTTTATTTCCTCACCACTGTTCACCACCACCAGGCGCCTATTTGGCCTGCAATGCCTCGACATACTGAAGTAGCGCGTGAATCCTCATCTGGCCCATCGAAAGATTGCCCATATTGCTGAAGACCTTACCCCAGATCGGCATATCCTGACTGCCGTGCGCGGCCACGGACTCCTCGCCCTTCAGAGTTCTCAAAATCCGCTCTTCTGGAAATTTTCCGCCGTTCTTCCTGCTGATTTGCGTCAGGTCGGCCGGCGCGGCTTGCAGCGCCTTCGCCGCGGGGCCGCCGCCCTTACCGTTCACGCCGTGGCACACCGCGCAATACTCGTTGAACAGAGATTTTCCATCGATTGCTACCGTTGGCTTCGGGGACACGCGTTCGATGTTTTTTTCCTGGCTGTTCGCAATTCCTGCCGCCGCCAAGGAAATCATACAAAGTAATCCGAATATCATCTTCATGGTCCGATTGTAAGTCAATTCGACCAGCAGGAGAAGGTGGTGCTATCGTTTTCTGCACAGTTTCGCGCGGCCGGCCAGCGGGCCAAAAAAGGACCTGCGTTTTCGACTTTTCTTCGCTAAACTGGAGCCGTGAGATTGCTTTCGGGGCCCGCCGGATCCGGTAAAACCACCTACGTCCTCGATCGATTCCGGGAAGCGCTCAAGACCGGCAATGATTCAGTCCGTCTGCTGGTCCCTACCGCCACCATGGCGCAGCACCTGCAGAATCGCCTGGCCCGGGAGGGCTTCGTTTTTCGGCACAAACTGATTCAAACCCTATCGAATTTTCTGCGCGGTTCGACCAGCGACTTCCCCGAGGTCTCCGCTCCTGTCCTTCACCTTCTGGTCGAACAGGCCGCTCGCCGCATAGCGCGGCCGGAGTTCGAGCGGGTTATCCAATTTCATGGGTTTTGCGCGGCCCTGGCTTCCACCATCTCGGAATTCGCTTCTGCCGGGTGCGATAGCGCGCGGCTTGCCGCCAACCTTCCGGACGTTCCGCTGGGCGACGCTTTCCTGGCCGTATACCAGGAGGTGGATCATGAACTCGCGCGCCGCGGCCTGGCACTCCGGGGTTCGCTGCTTTCCGCCGCCGCCGCCCGTATCGCCGCTGACGGACTTCCCGGCATCAAGACCATCTGGCTCGATGGATTCCACGCCCTCCCGGACCCCGAACTCCGCGTCATCGCCGCGCTTGGCAAGCACACCGAACTGACGCTTACGCTCGACGACGGCGAACTTAGCGAGGCGATGACCGCCAGGCTCGGCGCGCTGGATTTCAGCGAGGAGCGCACTCACGGAGGGCGCACCCGCCCCGCGCTCGCGCTCGTCAAAGCGCCCTGTATCGAACGCGAGGTCGAGGAAATCGCGCATCGCATTCTGGAGCATTCCGCCGGGCGCCCGTTCCGCGAGATCGGGATCATCGTGCGCTCCGCCGAGATCTACGAGCCTATCCTGCGCGCGACGCTGGAGCGCTTCGGCATTCCTGCGCGATTCTACTTCGACGCGCCGCTGGAGCGTCATGCGACGATTCGCTTTCTCACAGGCTGTATCGACGCCATGCTCGGTGGCTGGGATCATGCCGCCACGCTGGGCGTTCTGCGGCTGGCGCCGCAATTCGCCGATTTCAGCGTGATGGACCGCTTCGATTTTGAAGTCCGCGAGCGCACTCCGCGATCCGGGCTCGACGAGCTTCGGGCCCTCCTGCACGGCGACGATGGCGAGCCGCGACCCCACGCCGACCGCCTGCTCCACACGCTCGATGCGCTCTCCGCGCTGGAAGAATGGCGGCGCCTGGAGCTCACGCCGAAGGATTGGGCGAGACGCTTCGCGAGCCTTCGCAATCTCTTCCGCCCGGCGCGGCCGCGGGAGGAAGCCACCTACGAACTCGCGCTGCAATACCGCAGCCAGGCCGCGGTTCTCGATCTTTTTGACGAGGCCCTGGAAGAAGCGGCACAAGCCCTCGAGGGCGCACGCCGGCTGCCGGTTGAAGATTACTGGCGCGCGGTGAAGAGCATCCTGCGCCTGAAGCCGCTCCGTCTGAAAGACGGGCGCCGGAACGTGGTCCACGTTATGAGCGCGCAGGAATCGCGCCAGTGGGTGCTGCCCGTAGTCTTCGTCTGCGGCATGGTGGAAAAGCAGTTTCCCAAGTTTCACCAGCAGGACCCTTTCTTCGCAGATCCCGCACGATGCCGCCTGCACGCCGCCGGAATCCGCGTCCGGACGGCCTCAGAATTCGAGCGGGAAGAGCGCCTGCTGTTCGATGCGGCAATCACGCGCGCCACAATGCTGGTAACACTCTCGTATCCGGAATTTGACGGGCGGGGCGAGCGCAACCTGCAATCGATCTATCTCGAAGACCTGGTGCTGGCGCCGGATGATTCGCGGCCGGTCCGGCCCCTGCCGCGCGCGCAAACCGGCGAACGCAGCACCGCCGGAATTCGTGACTCCGCGCTGCTCGAATTTGTCCGGCAAAAGACCGCCCGGCTCTCGCCGACCGCGCTGGAGACCTATTTGCAATGCCCCTTCCAATACTTCACGCAGCGCTTTCTGCGCCTGAAGACGGCGCCCGATCGTCCCGAACAGCGCATGGACTTTCTTACACAGGGCAACATCATCCACGCCGTGCTTGCCGAGTGGTGGCAACAGCCGCAGGACATCAGCGCGCTGTTCGAACGCATTTTCTCGGATCACTTGAAACAGAAATTCATTCCCTCCGGATATCACACCGAACGCCTGCGCAACGCAATGCTCGACGATCTGCGGCGCTTCACCGTGGACGACGGCTGGCCGCGTATCGCGTGTCAATCGCAGACCGAGGTGCAATTCGCGTTTCCGCTCGGTGACACGGTAGAGATTAGCGGGCGCATCGATCGCCTGGATACGGCGCCCGACGGCCGCTGCTTCGTGATCGATTACAAATACAGCGCTGCGCAGCGAGTCAAGGACAAGCTGAAAGATGCAAATCTTCTGCAAGCGCCGCTTTACATGATGGCCGCTTCCCGTTTGAAACTGGATGCCGCAGGCATGTACTATCTTGGCGTCAAGGGCGGCATTGAGTATGCGGGATGGAGCGATCATCCGCTGATGGAAAGTCTCGCTCTTCCGGAAAACTGGCTGGAGAATGCGGAGCGCCGCACACTCGAAATCGTGCGCGAAATTCGCTCGGGACGCGTGGAAGTTCACCCAGCCGACCGCGAGAACTGCCGCTTCTGCGATTCCAAAGACATCTGCCGCGTGGAGACTCAGACCGCGGCCCTGGTCCAACTCAGTGGAGGGCGCATGAGCGCCACGCCCTTTACGCCGGATCAGCTCGACGCAATCGACATCGAAAAGCGCCATCTGGATGCCTGCGTGGTGGCGGGGCCGGGTTCGGGCAAGACTACCGTTCTGGTGGAATACTTCCACCGGCTGGTGGCCGCCGAAGTCGATCCGCTGCGCATTCTGGCGATCACCTTCACGGAGAAGGCGGCCGGGAACATGCGCAAGAAACTGGCGCAATCGTTTCAGGAGCAGCCGGCGACGCGGGCCCGGCTGGAACGGGCCTGGGTGTCCACCGTCCACGGATTTTGCGCGCGAATGCTGCGTGAGAACGCGGTCTTCGCCGGCGTGGACCCCGCCTTTCGCGTGCTCGATGCCACCGAGTCCTGGCGCATGCAGCAGGAAGCGATGCGCAACGCGATCGACTCGCTGTTCGCCGATCACCTGGAAGGCATGCGCGGGACTGATTCGCGGCCTCAGCTCCTTCGAGTTCGAACCGGCGGTGCTTGCGGCTTACGACACCATGCGGGGCGCCGGCACGCGGGTGGAAGAACTCGCCCACTTCCCGGTGCCGCCGGGCATCACGGTCGAGGAAATCAGCGATACCCTGCGCGCGATTCGCGGCGAGAGTTTGAGCGCGTGGAACTATCAGCAAAAGGAGCATTTGGAAGGCGCGCTGGAAGCGGCCGAACGCATCGTGAGCGCCGCAGACCCGTTGTCCGCCCTGCACGCGATTGCGAAGGTTCTCCTGCAACCTCACCAAGTGCAAACGCGGCACCAACGCCTACAACCTGCTGAACCGGATGCGCGAGCAGATCAAGGAGGCGGAGTACGCATTGATTACGTCCCTGTGGGCACCGCAGCGTGAACTGCTGATCGAAATCCTGCGCCGCTTCGACCGTCTCTACCGCGACCGCAAGCGCCAGGCCGCGGCGCTCGATTTCGCGGATCTGGAAGAGTTCTCCGTCAGCCTGCTGGAAGAGCACCACGATACACGCGTCCGGCTGCAGCGGTCAGTTCGATCACATCCTGATGGACGAATTTCAGGACACGAACGGGCAGCAGGCGAAGCTCATCCAACTGATCCGTCCGCCCGATCGATTCTATGCGGTGGGCGACATCAATCAATCGATCTTCGGCTTCCGCCACGCCGAACCGCAGGGCTTCGCCAAATATCGCGACGAGATCGCGGCCAAAGAGCGCCACCTGGTGCAACTGGTGGCGAACTTTCGCAGCCGCGCGGAGATCCTGAGCGCGGTGGAAACTCTGACCAGCGGGGCGAAGGGTATCGAAGACCGCGCTCTGGTCGCGGGGCGCGAATTCGACGACGAGCCCGATCACTCGGTGGAAATCCTG
This sequence comes from uncultured Solibacteraceae bacterium, assembly GCA_963811575.1. Lineage (GTDB taxonomy): Bacteria > Acidobacteriota > Terriglobia > Bryobacterales > Bryobacteraceae > Solibacter. Next base: position 443,760 of record CAWERY010000003.1, read on the forward strand.
ATCGCGCCGGAGCTTGAGACGGAAGCGCGATGGGTGGCGCGCCGCATTCTCGAACTCGGCGGGCCGGAGCCGCGGTTCAAGGATTTCGCCGTGCTGGTGCGCAATACCGAAGTCATTCCGGCGTTCACGGATGCCTTCGACGCCGCTGGAATCCCCTACCTGGTCAATCGCGGGCGCGGTTTTTACGCGAGCCGCGACGTCAATGATCTCACTCACCTGTTGCGCGTGATTGCGAATCCGCGCGACGAAATCTCGCTGGCGGTGGTATTGCGCTCGCCGCTGGTGAACGCGTCCGACGAAGCGCTGCTACGCCTCAAGATGAATGCCGAGAATCTCGGTAGCCGCACTGGCACACAGCGAAGATCCGGAGTTGGCGCGATTCAGCGGCCGCCTTCACGCGCTGGCGGCTGCGCCGCGACTATGTGACGTTCGACCGGCTGCTGCTCGAGGCGATCGACGATTGCGGATACCCCCCGTCGCCCAACGTCGATAAGTTCCTGGGGCAGGCGCGCGACGCGTCCGCCCGCATGTCGCTCGACGAATTCGTGATCGAGCTGGCGCAGGTGCGCGAAGAAAATCCGCGCGAGCCGGACGCGCCGCCGGAGGATTCCGCCAACGCGGTCAAGATCATGACCGTGCATTCCGCCAAGGGCCTGGAGTTTCCGGTGGTCTTCGTGGCCGCGATTCATAAGGGCGTGGACACCAGTGTTCCGGCGGTTGCCTTCTCGCGGCATCATGGGCTGGGCGCGCGCTGGAGAAATCCGGCCAGCGGCAAGGATAAAGACGACCTTTTCCAGCACGCCCTGCGGCAGGAGTGGAGTGAGCGCGAGGAGGAGGAAAGCAGCCGCCTGTTCTACGTCGCGATGACTCGCGCCGAGCAGCGCCTGATCCTCAGCTTCACTTCCTCGTCGCGCAAGCCGCAGAACTGGGACAAGCTGGTGGTGGAGCGGCTTGGCATCGACGCGGCCGTTCCGCGCGATGAAGTCGCTTACCTACGATGCGCCGGACGGCAAGCAGTGGAGAGCGCGCGTCCTGGTGGCGACAGAGGCGCCGGATTTGCTCACCCGGCCGCGCGCGCCGGAGGAGGAAACGGTGGTCGAGTTGGTGGCCCCGCCGCCGGTCAGCGAGCAGCAGGATTCCAACGCTACCGTCACCGCGCTCGCTCTATTTGCCGCCTGTCCCCGCAAGTACTACCTGGCGCGTTATCTGGGTTTTGAACCGGCTGCTCGCGACCGTCAGGAAGAAGTTCTGGACGACCCTGCGCGGCTGGATGCCGGCGAATTCGGCACGCAGGTGCATTCCCTGCTGGCGGGATTTCCGGTGGTGTCGCCGGCTCCGGAAGCCCTGCGAGTGGCCGAAGTCTTCCGCCAAAGTTCGCTCGGTCAACGGGCTGCCCGTGCCACGCGCATCGAACGGGAATTCGATTTTTTGCTGGCGATTGACGATCTGGTGATCGTCGGGCAAATCGATCTCTGGTTCGAAGAGGGCGGAGAGCTGGTGGTGGTGGATTACAAGACGGACGCCGTGAGCGCGGCGGAAGCGCCGCATCGCTCCCGGGACTACGTGCTGCAATTGCGCCTCTACGCGCTGGCGATCGAGCGCGTCACAGGACGCGCTCCCGATCGCGCCTGGCTGCACTTCCTGAAGCCGAACGTGCCCGTGGAAGTGGATTTAACGCCGTCACTAATAGAAAGTCCCGAACAGATCGTTCGGGACTTTAAGGAAGCGCAATCGAAACTTCTATTTCCACTGGTGGAAGCGGAGCACTGCAAGCGCTGCCCCTTCTTCCACGATCTCTGCCCCGCTCCGACTCGGCGCGACAGGGAGTAGACCGCTACTTGACTTCTTTGCGATGGGCAGGCAGGCGCTGGGCGGTGGATTTATGTCCGGATTGCAAGATGGTTTGGAAGACATCCTCCGGCAGACTCGCCGAGATGTTGACCAGGTTTCCGCTCGCCGTCACTGTCACAGATTTCACTAGCGCCGCGGCCGTAGGATCCGTGCCGGCTTGCATTTGTGCGAGGTTGATCAGTAATTTGACTACGTCGCCGAGCGTCGTGGCGTTCTGCGCGGTATCGCAGGTGGCTTCCCCGCTGAACACTACCTGGGCGCCGAACTTGACTCCGCCGGCGGCCTGCTGCACATTCTGGAAGGCTCCCTGCATTGGGTTGGGGTTGCCGTTCTTGGGCGACCGGCGCGAGAGTCGAAGGCGGTACGGTCGAGATACCCCAGGCATCCTGCGAGGTGCTCCATTTATTCACCTTGACGATCACCGCGGCAGGCAGCGATTGCGGAGTTTTCAAGCGATCGATCGCGGCCTTTACGCTCGCGGTATCGCCGGCGATCACGGTATTGGCATCCGGGAAAGCGATGCCGTGCTCCCGGGCTTTGGGATCTTCCAAAATATTCACGCCGCTATAAAGCTCAGAGACCACGCCGTGCAGCGTCCCCAGGGCCGTGATCTTGGCAACATCGAAATTCCCTTTGGCGACGGCGAGGCCGGTCTTGCTGTTCGGGGCGCCATCGCTCGCGACCAGCAGTTCCCGCACGTCGCGGCGCGGATCGAAGCCGGTGAGGGTTGCCAGCTTCTGCATGTCGCTATCGTGTGTCTGAAGTTCGTTGAGAATGAACTGGCCGAACTGCGTCCCTTTGGCCTGTTCCACATTGACACCGGCGAGCACTTTGGCGTCCGGCATGACGAGATTCAAGAGTTGGGGATCGGCGGCTGATAGAGCGCCTGAGAACGCCGTGAGCAGCGTCGCGGTGAGAATTTGTGCCTTCATACTATTCATGACGCAGCCTCGAATTCGATTATTAACGGGCGAATCGCCAGCGTTCAATGGCCCACCGGGATCTGGTCCACCACTTCGATTCCAAAGCCCTCCAGCGCAACGATTTTGCGCGGATGGTTGGTCAGCAAACGGATCGTGTGCAGTCCCAAATCGGAAAGAATCTGGGCCCCCAAGCCGTGTTCGTGCTGGAGCTGGCGCTGCCCTGCCTCACCTTTGAGATGCATAAAGTCGCGGCCGTGGCTCACCATTTGGCCGTTATCCACGCGAAAACCGGGTCCGGTTTCGTGCAGATAGACCAAAACGCCCTGTCCGTCCTCGGCGATGGTCCGCAGGGAATTCTGCACGAGTTGTCCGCATTCGCACTGGGAAGAGCGAAAGACGTCGCCGAAGACGCAGCGGGAATGCATGCGAACCAGTACGCTTTCCTTGCCCGCAACATCGCCGCGGACCAGCGCCAGGTGATATTCGGGATTCAGGTCGCTGGCGTAGGCGATCGACCGGAAATCACCAAAATCCGTTGGGATGACGCCCTCGGCAACGCGGCGGATGAATTTTTCATTTTTCATCCGGTAGCGAATCAGTTCGGCCACGGAAAGCATTTTGAGCTCGTGGCGTTTACAGAATTCGACGAGTTGCGGCACGCGCGCCATCGTGCCATCGTCGTTCATGATTTCGCAGATTACGCCCGCGGGCGTCAAACCCGCCAGCCGTGCCAGATCCACGCTGGCCTCGGTCTGCCCGGCCCGAACCAGCACACCGCCTTCGCGGGCGCGGAGCGGAAACATGTGACCGGGGCGGGCGAGGTCGCTCGGGCGGCAATCCGGGTCGATCGCCTGGAGGATGGTGCGGGTGCGGTCGGCGGCGGAAATGCCGGTGGTAACGCCGTGGAGAGCGTCGATCGATTCGGTAAATGCCGTACCAAACATGGAGGTGTTGGTCGGACTCATCAGCGGCAGCCGGAGGTGGTCGCAGCGTTCGGAAGTCAGCGCAAGGCAGATCAGGCCGCGCCCCTGCACGGCCATGAAATTAATGATTTCCGGAGTGACTTTCTCGGCGGCAATCGTGAGGTCGCCCTCGTTTTCGCGGTCTTCATCGTCCACCACGACGACGATGCGCCCGGCACGGATCTCCTGGATCGCATCCGGGACTGAAACAATGGGCATAATTCATTGTATCCATTGGGGCTAGGCCTGCCGCAGCCGGCGTCAACGGGTTAAGATGGGGCTGGAGCGATGCTGCACCGACTGGCTCGATTCATACCGTCGATACCGAACCTGGACTTGGCCGGGGTGATCGACATTTTGTTGGTCGCATTCGTGGTCTACGAGGCGCTGATGGTGGTCCGCGGTACGCGGGCGGGCCATATTCTGATCGGCATTCTGACCATGGTCTCCATCTACGCCATCGCCAGTTGGGCGGGCCTGGAAGCGCTACGGTCGCTGCTGAGCTTCATCGTTCCCTACATCGGACTGGCTATTATCGTACTCTTTCAATCGGAGATCCGGCGCACGCTGGCGCGGATCGGCCGCAAGAACTGGTTCGGGCTGGCGCAAGGGTTTCGCGGGCCCGAAGCGCTGAGCGAGATCATGATGGCGGTGGAGGAGTGCGCGCGCGGAGAAGACCGGCGCGCTCATCGTTCTGGAGCGCGACATCGGGCTGCGTACCTTTGTGGAAAGCGGCGTGAGCCTGGATTCGCGAATTTCGCGCGACCTGCTGCTTTCCATCTTTCAGACCGGCCTCCCGCTGCACGACGGCGCGGTAATTATCCAGAAGGATCGCATCGCCGCGGCGGCCTGCTTTCTGCCGCTGACCACCAATCCGACGCTGGCCCGGCAGTTCGGCACTCGCCATCGCGCCGCCATCGGCATCACGGAAGAGACAGACTGCCTTTCGCTGATCGTTTCCGAGGAAACGGGGCGGATGTCGGTAGCGGCATTCGGCGAGTTGGCATCGGCGCTTTCACCGGCCGAAGTCGTGGAGCGAATCAATCGCCACTTCGGCGTGACGCGGCCGAATAGCGCTCAGATTGAGGACTTCGCGGCCGATATTCCGCTGAGCACCAGCTCCAGCCAGAAGCCGCCATCGGATCGGGTGCATCCTTAATGCGAGCGCTCAAGTGGTTCCGGGAACTGCTGTTCCGCAACGTCGGGTGGAAGCTTCTGGCGCTCGCCATCGCGGTGGTGATCTGGGCGCTGGTGGCGACGGAGCCGGAGCTTTCCACATTTGCGACGGTGCGCCTGGAGTACAAGAATCTGCCGGAAGGGTTGGAGATCAGTTCGGATCCGGTTAATTCGGTAGTGCTGGAGCTGCGCGGCCCCCAGGGAGAGTTACGGGGGTTCGGAGAGACGGTCCGTCCAGCGGTGGTCCTGGACATGTCGAATGTAGACCCCGGGGAGCACACGTTTCCGATCGGCGGCGGCACGGTAAAGCTGGCCCGCGCGGTCCAACTGGTGAGGGCGATACCGTCGCAAGTCCGGTTCACATTCGAGCCAAAACGGATTCATAGCGTGCCGGTTCGCGCCCGGTTCACGGGAGAAGGGGCAAACGGTTACGTGATCGGAAGCGTGAGCGTGGAGCCCAAGGAGCTGGAGATTGCCGGCCCGCGCAGCCGGGTGGGACGGGTTAGTTTTGTGTTGACCGATCAGATCGACATTTCCAACGTAACGGGCACGTCGGAATTTCACGTGAATGCGTTCGTGGACGACCCATTTCTACGATTTGAATCCGCGCCGGAAGTGGTGGTTACGGTTTCGATGAAGAAGAGGTAGGGTAAGCGTAGAGGGCATGAGGAGATAGGGTGGCGAAAGATTTGTTCGGAACAGATGGCATTCGCGGTGTGGCGGGGGAGTATCCGCTGGACCGGGACACGGTGTACGCGTTCGGCGTGGCCCTGGGAAAGGACGCGGCGACGCACCAGCCGAATCCGGAGATCCTGATCGGCGCGGATACGCGGGAGAGCGGCACGTGGATCGCGGAGCTGGTGGCGGGCGGCCTGGCCAGCCAGGGTGCGCGGGTGCGATACGCGGGAGTGATCACGACACCGGGAGTGGCGTACCTGACTCGTACGGGCGCCTTTGTTGCGGGCGTGATGATTTCGGCGTCGCACAATCCATATCTGGATAACGGCCTGAAGGTCTTCGGACATAGCGGCTTCAAACTGCCCGACGATGAAGAAGCGCTGATCGAGCAGGAGATCTTCCGATTGCGGGAGCAGCCCATCGCGCCAGAGCCGCTGGGGTTGACGGTGGAAGAGCCGTTGGTGCGCCAGTATCTGGAATTTTTGATCGGCATCTCTTCGGTGCGGCTGGACGGCGTGCGGGTGGCGATCGATTGCGGCAACGGCGCGTCCTATCGCCTGGCTCCCGAGTTGTTTCAAGCGCTGGGCGCGGACGTGGTGACGATCTGCTGCGAACCGAACGGGCGCAATATCAACCTCAATTGCGGCGCGCTGCACGTGGAAGGGCTGCAGCAGGCCGTGGTATCGCATCGCGCGCACTTCGGCGTGGCGTTCGATGGCGATGCGGATCGCGCGATCTTCGTTTCCTCCAACGGACACGTGGTAAACGGCGACGCGGTGCTGCTTGCCTGCGGACGGGCGCTGAAAGCCGCGGGCCGGCTGCCCGGCGACACGGTGGTCTCCACGGTGATGTCTAATCTCGGGCTAGAGCGTGCCTTCGATGCGGCCAAAATCCGCATGGTTCGCACCCCGGTGGGCGACAAATATGTGCTCGAAGAGATGGTGCGATTGAGTGCGGCGCTAGGCGGCGAACAATCGGGGCACGTGATTTTTCGCGAATACTCCACGACGGGAGACGGCATGCTGACCGCGCTGCGCCTCTTTGAGATCGCGCAGCAGGCTGGAGTGGGCCTGGACGAATTGACCGCTGACCTGGAGATCTATCCGCAGTGCCTGGTCAACGTGCGCGTGCGCGAGAAGAAGGGGCTGCTCGAACTGCCGGCGGTGGCGGAGGAGATTCGCCGCGTGGAGGACGCGTTCGGCGGCGCCGGCCGCGTGCTGGTGCGTTTCTCCGGCACGGAGCCGCTGGCGCGCGTTATGGTGGAAGGCCCCGACCTGCAGCAGGTAGAGAGTTTCAGCACCAGTATTGCCGACGTGATCCGGCGCGAGATGGGGGCGTAGCGCCGCGCTTGCGCCGCCGGCTTTATTACTGTGACCACTATCCGATTCCGCTGCCGGCGGGACACAAATTTCCCATAGAAAAGTACGCGCTATTGCGCGGCATGTTGGAGGCCGATGGCGTTTACGACTTGCTGCCTGCGCCATTCGCCGGGCAGGCCGCGCTCGAACTGGCCCACGATGCGGAGTATGTGCGCGCCATCCTCGAAGGGTCGGTAGACGCGCGCGTGATGCGCCGCATCGGCTTTCCGTGGTCGGAGCAACTGGTGCGGCGCACGCTGGCGTCGGTCGGAGGCACGCTGGCTGCGGCACGGGAGGCGATGGCGGCGGGGGTGGGCGGCAACCTTGCCGGGGGCACTCACCACGGCTTTCGAAACGAAGGCTCCGGCTTCTGCGTGTTCAATGACCTGGCGGTCGCGATACTTGCGTTACGCCGCGATGGATCGGCGGCGCGAGCCGCTGTGATCGATCTGGACGTCCATCAGGGCGACGGAACGGCGGCCATTTTCGAGAACGATTCCGCGGTGTTGACGGCTTCGATTCATGGGGAGAATAATTTCCCGTTTCGCAAACAGCGCAGCCGCATCGACATCGGGCTGGCCGACGGCACGGGCGACAAGGAATACCTGACGCACGTGCGAGGAGCTTCTACCGAAGGTGCTCGCATTCACACCGGATGTGATCTTCTATCAAGCAGGTGTAGATGGACTGGCCAGCGATGGGCTCGGCCGGCTCTCACTTAGTCAGGAAGGAGTAAGGCAGCGCGACCGCCTGGTACTGGAGGCAGCCAAGCTCTTCCGCATTCCGATAGTAATCACGTTGGGCGGGGGTTACAGTAATCCAATCGAACGCACGGCGGAAGCACACGCGGAAACGTTCCGAACGGCAGCTCGAATTTACACGTGATCGCAACGATGTACGGATGATTTGGACGATTTCACCCCCGTACAGGCAAAAACCTGGTAGCTATGCAACCTTCGCGTTAGCCAAAGCGTCATATTACGTGGGAAGCAGTTTTCCCAAGAATGGTTCGCGAAGTTTGGTTGTTTCGCGAACCGGAGCGGCGGGCACCATCCTCCGGGGGCCCGCCGTTTTTCTGTTACCCGGCGGCAGAGTATCGCCGCCGCGGCTTTATCCTGCTCCACCTACCAATTTACACATAAATCTTTAGCGAAGGCGTGTCACCTCGAACCGGTGGCTACTTTCAGGCCCGGCGCAGGAGCATGGCGGAGTTCTTACTGCCGAAAGCGATGCAGTTAGCGACGGCGTGTTCCACGTGCAGCTTGCGGCCGATGTCGGTGACGTAATCCAGATCGCAATTCTCATCCGGCTCGTCAACGTTGATCGTGGGCGGAATGACGCCATCGCGCATGGCGAGCAGGGTGGCCGCGATACCGGCAGCTCCGCAAGCGCCCTGCGGGTGGCCGATCATGCTCTTCAGCGAGGAGCCAGCGAGTTTCGACGCGTGACCGTTGAAGGCAAGTTTCACCGCGCGGGTCTCGATGCGATCGTTGAGTTCGGTGGACGTGCCGTGATAGTGAATGTACTGCACGTCAGAAGGCTGAATGCCCGCCTCATCCAACGCCATGCCGATCGCGCGCGCCGGCTCTTCGCCGCATTCCTCAAGACGCACGCGGTGATAGGCCTCGCAAGTGGAACCGTAGCCCGCGATCTCGCCATAAATGTGAGCGCCGCGCGATTTGGCCTGCTCCATTTCCTCAAGCACAAAGAACCAGGACCCTTCGGCGATCACGAAGCCGTCCCGGTCCTTCGAGAAGGGACGCGAGGCGCGCGTGGGATCGTGATTCCAGCGCGTGGACATGATGCGCATCAACTGAAAGCCGCGGAGGATGAGCGGCGCAATGGGCGAATCCACGCCGCCTGCGATCATGGTGTTGAGCACGCCCGCCTGAATGTTGCGGTAGGCGTAGCCGATGGCGTCAGTGGACGAAGTGCAGCCGGTGGAAACGATGTGGCTGAGCCCGCGGAAACCGAAGCGCATGGAGACTTCACTGGCCAGCGTGCCGATAGTCCCGGTGGGAATGGTGTACACGCTGCACTGCTTGATGAGGCCCGCGTAGTAGAGACGATACTGCTCTTCCGTGAAATCCTGACTACCGCCGCCGGAGCCAACGATGACGCCGATGCCGCGCAGTTCGTCGCGGCCCATAGCTTTGACGTCGAGCCCGGCATCCGCCACGGCTTCCGCGACGCTGGCGGCGGCCAGCGGGACGGCGCGCGAAACATGCGGACGGTCCTTCACCTCTACGTAGAGCTTCTCGTCGAACTCGTCGGGCACCTCGCCCGCCACTTGCACCTGATATCCCGAGGGGTCGAAGCGCGTGATACGGCGGACGCCGCTCACGCCGTTCCGCGTGGCCTCCCAAAAGCGCTCGCGCCCGATTCCATTCGGGCTGACCGCCCCAATCCCAGTGATGACTACACGCCGCATGGATTTACTTTGCCTTTTTTCTGGTCGCCGGTATAGGCTGAATCTTATGAATGCTAGCATGGAGCGCCGGCCAGCGAACGCACTCGGCGTATTTTTGGCTGGGCTCCAAGCGGGAATGATGGCTGCACTCTGGATGCTTGCCTGGTTCGGCATGAGCGCCAAGTGGCAGCGCAAGAGTTTCTGGAACTCGGAAAATCTGATGGCCAGCGTGGTGGCCGGAAGTACCGCGATCCGCAACGGGTTCGCGGCGAGCACGCTGAGCGGGATCGCTCTCTACCTGTTGATCTACAGTCTGCTGGGAGCGATCTTCGCTATCCTGATTCGCGATCGCTTTACCCGAAAAGGAACGCTGCTGCTGGGCATCTTCTATTCCGTGGGCTGGTACTCGTTGTGGTTCCGATGGGTAGCGCAGAGTATGATGCCGCTTCTGTGGCTGCTGCACGCCGAGCGCGCAACATTGTTGGGACACGTCCTCTTCGGCGTGCTGCTGGCGCGCTTCCCTGCGTTTGTGCCTGCCGGGCCGAAAACTACCGCGGGCGAGAACGAGCCCATCCTCGTACGAAGTAACGCGGAGGACGTCAGCTTGCAGGAAAAGCCGGAGTGAAACCCGTTGCGAATCCAAATGTGGCACGGACCATCGACGTTTCAGACCCGCCGGACGCTCGCGTTGCGACCGGCGGTTGACAGGGGACGAAAAACGATCGCCTGCCCCACTTAGGTTAGGCGAGCTCAAGTTCGATCTTCTTGGTCCCGGAATCTAATTTGGTAATGCGGAAGCTGCGGATCTGTCCGCTGCGCGGGCCCTCGGGTTTGCCACCACCGCCGCTGCCCTGCCCGCTCTTCCAGCGAGCCTGCAGCATAGAGGTCAGCGAGCCGAGGTCTACTTTGTCCGGTCCCGGCTTCTCTTCTTCCTTCGGAGCTTCCGGCGCCAGCCGGCAAGTGGCGTGAACGCCCTCGCCGAGTTCCACCTTGGCGCGTCCGGCGGAGACATCGGTCATGCGGCCGGTCACCACGTCGCCTTCCTTGTGCTCCGCGATATATTCATCGAGGCTGGTGGGAATCAACTGCTTCATGCCAAGCCGCAGCCGCCGTTTCTCGACATCGAGTTCCAGCACCTGCGCCTTCACGACCTGGCCAACGCGGACCACGTCCTGGGGATGATTGATGCGCTTCTCGGCGCTGATATCGCCGACGTGAACCATGCCTTCAACGCCTTCCGCCACCTGGACGAACGCGCCGAATTTCTGAATGCTGGTCACCGGACCTTCGACCACGGAACCCACGGGGAGTTTCTGCGCGGCGTCAGCCCAAGGGTCGCCAAGCGCCTGCTTGAGACCGAGGGAAATGCGGCGATCGGCGGCGTTCACGCCGAGGACGACGACTTCGACCTGGTCGCCCGGCTTCACCATGTCGGCAGGACGGCGCACCTTCTTGGACCACGACATCTCGGAAAGATGCACGAGCCCTTCGATTCCTTTTTCCAGCTCCACAAAGGCGCCGAAATCAGTTACGCGCGTGACCGAACCCGTGATGCGTTCGCCGACTTTATACTTCTCGGCCACCAGATCCCATGGGTGCGGCTGGAGTTGTTTGAGGCCGATCGAAATTCGCTTCTTGCCGGGATCGACCTTAAGGATCTTGGCCTCCACCTTGTCGCCGACATGCAAGACGTCGGCGGGCTTATTGACGCGTCCCCAGGAAATATCGGCAACGTGCAGCAGGGCATCGACGCCGCCGATGTCAACGAAGGCGCCGTAATCGGTGAGGCTGCGGATGGTACCGTGGACGATCTCGCCTTCCTTGACCTGCGAGTAGCGCTGCTCTTTGGTGGCGCGCTCTTCTTCCTCGAGGACCGCGCGGCGATCGACCACCAGGTCTTCGTCGGCTACATCAAGCTTGATGATGCGGCAGCGGATCTCCTGCCCCACCAATTTTTCCATTTCGGCAGCATCGCGCGCGCCGCTGCGCGAGGCAGGCATGAACGCCCGCACACCCACATCCACGCTGACTCCGCCCTTCACCACGGCCGTGATGGTGCCGAGAATAGCCGCCTTTTCGGCAAAGGCCTTTTCCAGCGAGGACCAGTCCTTGGGGCGCTCCACTTTGAGGCGCGTAAGCTCGTAGTAGCCCTCGGGATCGCGGCCCTTGATGGAGACGGGGAGTTTGTCCCCGACCTTCACCGCGTCGCCGGTGCTCTGAAAGTCCGCAAAGGGGATGATGCCCTCGGTCTTGTAACCGATATCGAGGAGCACGGATTCGCTGTTGACAGCGACCACGGTGCCCTCCAATCCCTTCTTTCCCGGTTCCGTGATGCGGTGGGTGTGGGATTGCTCGTATTGCGTGAGGATATCGCCAAAAGACTCGTCAGGCTCGTTATTGGTTGGGGATTCCGGACCGGTAGCCCGATCCTGATCCAGCATGCTTGGGTTGGACATGGGACGTTACTTAAACATTGTGGCATAAACCCGGCGGGGATATTTCGGTGGGATTTAATGCATCGCTGGGCTGGTTTTCACGTCGCAATAAACGTGGGGTGTTGTTCACCTAGCGGGGATCCGCCGCGCGCCGTCCTAATTGCACGACCGGCGCCTACAGCGGATCTCCACGAACAAGGAGGCTTTTGCTATGTTGCGACATGCCTTAGTCACCTGTTTCCTACCGTTGGTTCTTATCCGGCCCGTAGCCGCGCAACCCGATACGCTTCGCGATTGCCGGCGCCAAGCTTCCGTTGCCACGAACGCTCCGATGTCCGAGATCAATGCGCGGCGTGATCAGGAACTGGACAACGGAAACGCTCTGCTCTGTGTGGGATGCCAGATTGGGCAAAGGCCGTAACCTGCGCGGCAGTCTGCGAAGCCGATGCCAGGACAGGCCGCATCATCCGGTTCGAGACTAGTCCGGAGGGCGACGCCGGCAACCAACGCGGAATGATTTCACCCAACGATGCGGAAGGGGCTTGTCAACGCGAGGCGCAGAGGCGCTTCCGTGCTGACGCCAGCGAGATCAAGGTTACCCTTAACGGCGATAAGCGATCGACTTACTTCGTCGAATGGGTCTACACAGCTCAGGGCCGCACGGTCGCAAAGGGTTGGTGCGAGATCGATCCAGCCAGCGGAAGCATTCGGGATTTTGAACCTGGCGCCGGTTGGAATCTTCCAAGTTCGGCCGGCGGCGGAGGCGTGGGGAATCAGAGTTGGGCGAACCGTTTTGGCAATCCGGGCGCGGGCAACCAGGATACGATCCGGGCGACGATTCTGGGAGGCGGCGGACCCGGCACGTGCACGTTTGAAGTTGAGGTGGACGGCGCGGCGGAAGTAGAAATCCGGGGTGATCAGGGAACGCTGCGGACCACTTCGGGAAGCCCGGCACGGTGGCTCCGGTTGGATTGCAGCCAGGCGATGCCGGGTAATCCAGCCGGGTTCCGGTTCACCGGTATTGACGGCCGCGGACGGCAGGGTCTGATCCATGATCCGGGCTCGAACCGGGGAACGGCCGTCATCCGGATCGAAGATCCCAAAGGGGGAAGGGAGAACTATACGGGCAAGGTCACCTGGCGGTAAGGACGGCTCGAATAAACCACATCAATATGCAGAGGATCTTTTTCACGACATCGATGTCGTGGCTGCTGTGTACAAGCTTTCTGGCCCTGGCGCAAGGGCCTTCCTTCGATTGTTCGAAGGCCGCGGGCGAAGTAGAGCAACTCATCTGCAAAGACGAGCAGCTTTCCATTCTGGATCGGAAACTGGCGGCCACCTATGGCGAGGCGCTCAAGAGCCAGGCGACGCCCGCTCCCGCATGGCTGGCAGCGGAGCAGCGCGACTGGCTCAAGGGGCGCAATGACTGTTCGAAGAGCGGTGACATGCGGTCCTGCGTGGAGACGGAATACACGAACCGGATCGCGGAGATCCAGGCCAAATCCAAATTAGTAGGGTCGCTCGGCCCGGTCACGTACCGCTGCGCGAATGGCGGTGAAGATCTGACCGCCACGTTCTACAAGACGGACCCATCGACTGTAATTCTGGAGCGGGGAGACAGGAAAATCCTGGCGTTTCAAGCCCCTTCGGCAAGCGGTGCGAAGTACGATGGGGCGAACGTGATGCTGTGGGACAAAGGCGGTCAAGCGCAGGTAACGTGGTTTGGGCAAGACATGAAGTGCACGGCAAAACGGTGAGTTGGTGACCGCTATTTCGTCACCTTTAAGAGGAAGCTCTGCGAAACCGCGCGTCCCGCCGAATCCTCGGCAGTGAGTTTGTACTCTGTATCCGCGCGGGGAGACACTGCAAAACAACGGCTCTGCGCTGCCCAGACCTTCTCCACAGCCGGCTCCAGTCGAACTTGCGCAGCGCCGCTTACGCCATAGCAGAGGTTGGCGCTCTCGCCGCTTCGGATCGCCCCGGGAGACGCGTAGAAGCTCACGATGCGAAGTCCATCGCCGCCTTGTAGGGCAAGAGTCTTACGCGCTCGTTCGGCTTCTTGTGCCTCTTCCGCGCGCTTCCCTTCCCGCGCCTCACTCCATCGCGAATAGAAAATAGCGCCGTCGTAAATCAACACGAGCGCGGCCATGACACTGACCCACGGTAATGCGCGTCTCAACCATGCGATTGATGCAGACACGCTTCGAGTCTACCAGTGTCCGAATTCGCCAATGTTCAGTTCCCTACCGAATGCCGCGGAACAGAAACACCAACTCGATGACCAGAATAATCACCACCATCAATTCGAGTACAAACGCGCGTCCCTGGTAGAAGCGATCCATCATGAACCCATACAATTCGCCGGCGCTCTCCAGTTTCTGATCCACCAGGGTGCGGTAATCCGGCACGCCAATTTTCGCCGCCGCCATGCGGTACAGGCGCGCTGCGAACATATCGCTCAGAAACTTGATCGAGTTGTCCACGCGCTCCGTCAATTCGCGAATGTCCAAACGGATCGTGCTCACGTGCTCGGCGTCGCGCGCCATTCGCCATCGCGCCAGCAGGCCGCCTCGCTCGAGCGAACGGTAGACGTCCGACAACAACGCCGTCAGGACCGCGTCGTAATGGCGAAACTCCAGCAGTTGTGTATTCGCATACTCCAGTAGTTGGATTGTTGGAGCAGCACCTTCCGGTGTGTCGTAGACCAAGGCGGCGGGCCAACCGACTACCAGCAGATCGCTTTCGTAATACGACATCCGCGACTCGAGGATTTCCGCGCGCTCGGCGCCGGAGAACCGCGCCACTTCGCCGCGGACGATCTGAGCAATGGAATCCCCGCGCTGCTCGATCAGCTCGTGCGCGTTCATCGGACGGCCCTCGCCGTCTTGCGCACTGCGCAAGTGAATGATGCAGTAATCTTCGCTGAGCTGTTCGGGATATGGATCGACTAGTGCGCCCCTGATCCGGGAGACGCGCTCGCGCACCACGCTCTCCGCGATGTTCTCCAGTTCCGGGGCGTTCATCCAGTGCGCCACCAGCGCCGCGATCTGTTCCCAATCGCCTTCGAATGGAATTTCCAGCTGGACGGTCAGGATGCCGTATTCGTAGTACGCAACCCGTCCGCTAATCTGCGTGGCGGCGTCCACCGGCATATTAGGCAGCGGCTCGATAAAGGGCGGAGTTACAAAGCGGACGTATTCGGGCGCCGGCTGGCGGAACAGCGGTTCGCGTCTTGGCGGCGGCACACCCGGTGTTCGCCGCAGGGCGTCAAGCCGGATCGCATCGGCGACATCGTAGAGGAACAAAAGCAGCAATGAGCCCGAAGCCACGCTCTGCTTCATCGCGCTTCGATTATCCCACTGTGAGGCCGCGCCCTTGCGTGTGCTTACCGCACTAGCGGAACAGGGCCGGCAGTGCGCCTCGCACGCGCCTGCCGGCCCTGCTTGTAATTCCACTGCTGCCGCCAGGTCAGAAAGTAATCTTCAAACCGATTTCTACCTGCCTGCCGCTCTGATTCCCAAATGTGGCGCCTTGCGCTCCAAACGACCCACCGGGAGAACCTTGGAACAAGGCCTGCCCAAAGGTGGAGCTCAAAACATTGGTGTCCGGATCGCCCCGGTTCAGGCGGTTCGTTGCGTTGTAAGCGGCCATTTTCAGCTCGGCATGAATCCGGTCGCTGATGATGATGGCCTTGGTGAGATTCGCGTCCAGATTCCAGAAGCGAGGTCCCACCAGGCAGCCGTACTGCAAGGGATTGCTGCGCAATACGTATGTATTGGCCGGTATCGGCGCAAATGCGGCAGTGTTGAACCAGTGCTGCGGCGTGGGGTTTGAGACGCACGGGTCGCCGGTCACAATCAGGTTTCCGAAACGCGGAAAGTCGCCGGAGGTGTAGGTCCACAAACCGGCGACCTTCCACCCTCCGACAAGCGCATCGGCGGCCTTGGGCAGCGTATTGAGTAGCGCGTGCCCCTTGCCGAACGGAAGTTCCGCGGTGCTCGCGATATTGAAGCGGTGATGCGGCTGATTGCTGTCCTGGTAGACCAGGTTGTTGTTATAGGCGTCCAGGTCATTAAACGTGTTGGTCTGATTTCGCTCTCGAATGTACACGTACGACACCAGGAAGTTATAGCCCTTCGAAAATGCCTTCTGCGCTTTCACTTCCACCGAATGATACCGCTCGCCCGCACCCAAAACGCCGAGTTCGTATAAGCCGCCATACTGCGGATAGGGAACCAGCAACGAACCGAGAGATACCTGCTGCTGGTTCCGCAGCGGGCCAGGAAACAACGCCGGAGTCAGGTAGTTATAGAACGGATTGGCCACCTGCTGGTTCAGCGAATTCTGGTACTGCTGCTGCAACTGCGGATTGATATTGTTCAGGTTCTTCGTGTACTGCTGGTTCCCGATGTTCAGGAAGTAAGTCGCCGAAACCACGATCTGATTGGGCAGCTGCCTCTGCAGATTGAGATTGAAGCGGTCATTCCTCGCCTTCTTCTGATCCGGCGGGTACCAAAGCAGAGCCTGCCCGCCGCGGCCGAGATTGGTGCCGTAGCCCTTACCCAAAATCGGAAGCAGGGGATTATTCGATGGGTAAGGGTTCGAGATGGTTTGCTGCGGTACGCCTTGCAGCAGGGGCGCGGTATTCTGATACCCGGTCATGCCCAGGAATGGCGGCTCCAGGAAGCCAACAGTCTCATAACCCGAAACCGGCGCCAGATTGATATTCAGCTCGTACGGAACCAGGAAACGCGCGTAGCCTGCGCGAATCGCGGTCTTGTCATCAAGACGGAAGGCGATTCCGGCGCGCGGCGCCAGCGCAAATTTCTGAGGATCCCACATACCCGGATGACTACTGCTGGTGAAGTTCCAGAGCCCGTTGAACTTGTAAAAGTTCGATGCCGACAATCGACGTTGCCTGCGACGGTATCTGCGGCGGGTTGGCCTGCATCTCCGGCACCGGCTTCGACAGGTCCAGGCCCTGCGAGAAGTTGTGCGCCGGATCGTAGATGGCTGACTCATATTCGTTGCGCAATCCCAGGTTCACGGTGATCCGGCGGCTGACCTTCCAATCGTCCTGGAAGTACATGCCGTAGAATTTGACGTGAGGGTCGGGAGCCGGTCCGCCGATCATCTGCGAAGATCCGTCGAGCGCGCCCAACAGGAACGTCGCGAACTGATCGCCGTTGTGCAGCGTATCCGGATTGTTGAATGTCTCGGCCGTGAGCGCGGCAGGGAAATAGAAATTGGAAGTGCTCGAAACATAGGTCAGCCCGTAGCTGCGCCTCTGCTCGAACCCGGCCTTCAGGTAATGCGAACCGCGCTGTTGAGAGATCTTCGCGTTGGACGCTTCGCCTTCGGGCTTCTGATTCCAATAGAATCCGCCGCCGCCGAAGCCCTGTCCGCCGATGTTCATATCGGGGAAATATACGGGCACGCCCACGGAGGCGTCCTGATACGGCTGGTACCAGTTATTCCCCGTCCAGATCTTGGACCATCCATCCTTGCCCAAGTCGGGCGAGACGTAGGCGTCGATCAGCTTGTGCCAGTCGCCGTGGAAATCCACTACCGTCCGGTTATTCACCGTCCAGATCGCATCGCCGCCGACGTTGGTCGCGCCTCTCGAAGTTCCGGTGGGCACGTACAGTTGGGAATTATTCGGCGTGGGATTTCCGGCGAGGTCGGTGGTGTTATAACGCGCGACGCGGCCGAAGACCTTCCACTTATCGTTGATGTTGTAATCCACGCGATCCGAGAAGTTATAGTAATCGTAGTTCTCGACATATCCCTTCTTGAAATTATTGACACCGGTGATGTTGTCGCCGGGGTTATTGGGCGCCCAGAACTGCTTCATCAGGTTCGCGGCAAGGGGGTCGAACCGGGCAGAAGGAATGATGTTGTTGGGGAAAGGCGTTCGGGTTACAGCTCCCGTCACGGGGTCCAGCTTGGTCGAGAACGGATCGTAAATGGTCCGCAAGCTGCCATCAATGTTGTAGGTGTGCGAAAAATCTCCCGCCTGCCTCGGCGGCGGTCGGCACGGTGCGGATGTAACTGTTCGGATAGCCGACTTTCCAATACTCCACGGAGGCAAAATTGAAGAGCTTGTTCTTCTTGATCGGGTTGCCCAAGGTGCCGCCGAACATATGTTGACGCTGTGCGTTCAGGCTGTTCGTGGTGCGGTCCGCTTCCGCATTGAGCCACGGATACCGCCCCAGGTAGAATGCATTGCCGTGGAATTGGTTGGTGCCGGATTTGGTGGTCATCGTGATCACGCCGCCGGCGCTGTGGCCCGACTCCGCGTCCACGCTATTGGTGGCGACGATCACCTCTTGCACGGCATCCGTATTCGGAGGCGTACTGTTCTTCTGGCCCATTCCCACGGGCATGCCGTCCACCTGCAAATCGTTCTTCAGGTTCGTACCGCCGCCCAGATCGACACTATTGGCCGCCCATGAGTGATACGGCATCATTTCCCCGCGGGTATTGACCGCCGAAGGCGCGATCAGCGTCAGCTTGAAAGGATTCCGATCGAAGCGCGGAATCTCCGTGGCCATCTTCGAATCGATGGTCAAATCCTTATTGCTGGAATTGAACTGGACATCGACCGGAGTTTCATTGACGGTAATGCTCTCCTGGACGGCCCCGGGGTTCAAGGCGGCATTCACCGTGACGTCGCCGCGCGTCTGAACAATGATATTTTGTTGCACGAACTTCCCGAAGCCCGTCATTTCCACGGTTAGGGAGTAAGTACCCGGGTCGAGAAGATCGAACAGGTATAGGCCGGTGGGGCTGGTTTGACGCGTTGTGCGAACCCCTGTATTTACGTTGAGTAGCGTAACGCTGGCGCCCGCGATGACGGCTTGGCTTGGATCGGTAACCAAGCCCTCTACGCGTCCGCGGTAGTCTTGTGTCCAGGCGGACGTGGCGAGTAAGAGCAGAGAGACAACTCCGCCCCAAAAAGACACGCATGGTCTTTGCATTGTATGACCCCTTATGCTGAAAGTACTATTACGACAAAGTTCCAGATGTGTGAATACTATGCCTGCGAACCTACTAAGTCAATGGCCGAATTGGTCGCGGGGAGTGCCCTTCAGGGGTTTAGAAATGTTACTCACAATGCAAACGTATCAAAGATACCGGATTTACCGGCTTTCCTTAGGCGCCTTCAGCAGCGCATCGCGCAGCGCACTTTGAAGTGCGGGGTTTTCCGGGTCTCGTCGCAAGGCCTCACGCAGTTGCTCGATCCCTTGCTTCCATTGGCCGAGGCGCAAAAGCGCCGCGCCTACGTTCGTGCGAATTCCGGCGTGGCCCGGCGCCAGGGCCAGGGCGGCCTGATACTTTTCCAGCGCGCCCTTGACGTCGCCCGCCTTTTCGAGCGCCGCGCCTTGATTGTTGAGTTGTACCGCTTGCAACTCGTGCTCGCGAACCCGGTCTCTCTCCCGGAGCAGTTCAAGCAGTTTCTGCTTCACGGCTTGCGCCTGCCCTAACTGGCCGTCTTCACGAAGAGCAATTTGCAGACTATAGAGAGCCGTCTGGCTCTCCGGATTCAACCTGGCAGCTTGTTGCAAATGCGGTATTGCCTCTCGCGGCTTGCCTTGTGCCAGATACTCCGATCCGAGACGGGTTTGAGCTACCGCATCCTCCGGACTTAGGGCCACAGCGCGCTGGAAAGCGGCCAGGGCGCCGGCATCATCCAATTGACTCTTCCGCGCCTGTCCCAGGTCAGACCAGGCTTCGGCAAAATCAGGCCGGAGCGACACCGCCACCGCCAGCCGCGCAGCGGCCTTTTCGGGCTCACCCTGATCGGTGAAAATCTTAGCCCGTATGTAAGAGGGGAAAGCAGCGTCCGGCGACCGGCCCATGATCTGGATTGCGCGCTCCAGATGCGCCGCCGCCGGCACAAGATCGCCGGCGTCGTATAACCCCGATCCCAAATCGGCCTGTGCCTGCCCGAACCCGGGATCGAGCTGGACCGCCTTCGCAAACTCCGCCAGAGAAGCCTTCCGTTCGCCAAAGTTGTGCAGCGTCTCACCAAGCGCGTGATGGGCCTCCGCTGAGTCCGGACGCAGGCGCACGGCCTCCGCCAGTTGTGCAATCGATTCGTCCCGATCGCCGGCTTCCGCAAGCACGCTGCCCAGCAACAACCGCGCATCGGCATCTACCGCGTTGGCCTTGATGATTTCCCGCAGGAGCACTATCGCCTGATCCCGTTTCCCCGCCGAAAGCAGTTCCCAGGCCCGTTCCACAGGCTTCTTCTGCTGTGCCAGCGCCAGGCCGCATCCGATCATCACCGCGATGAATCGCGTCGTCATCTTACGCTCTTGAACCGCTCCGCGCGAGTGATACCAGACCCTTCCGTCACGTAGATCAGCTGATCCGCGCCGACGCCTCTGAGCTTCTCGATCTGCCCCATGGGCCACCGGATCTCCAGATCCACCGTCGCGGCTGCTCCCAAGCCGAAGTGCAGCCGGCTATCGTTGACCGACAGGTATGACGACTGGCTGAGCACCTCCTGAGCCTGAACCTTGTCCCCATAGCGGGCAGTAACCCGCGCGCCGATCGCGCCCCGATTCGACTGCACGCCGGTCAACTTCACCTTGATCCAATGATGCCCTCCCGTGACATCATTGCGCAGCAAAGATGGCGCCTCGTTCTGATTGACGATCAGAATATCCATGTCCCCATCGTTGTCGAAGTCGCCAAACGCACAGCCGCGGCTGGCATGAACGGCGTCAACTCCCGGGCCGGCCTGCCCGATCAATTCCTCGAACTGGCCCCGGCCAAGATTGCGAAAGATCACCCGCGGCGTCCGGAACGGGACATCCGGCAATTTTTTCTGTAACTCCGGGTAGATGCCACCGGTAACCCAGAAGATATCGGGACTGCCGTCGTTATCCAGGTCTACCACTCCCGCGCCCCAACTTACATAGCGCGTTTCCACGCCCAAGCCAGAGCGTAAGGTGACATCGCGAAAGTTACCCTTGCCATCATTGACATATACCGCGGGTGTGTCGCTGCTGAAATGCGTTTTCACCAGGTGCAGGTTGCCGTCCAGCGCGAAATCGCCCACGCCCAAACCCATACCGGCCTGTTCCATTCCGTCTTCGCTGAGCGCCACTCCACGCTCCAGGCCTTCCTCGCGAAACGTCCCGTCGTGATTATTGCGGAACAACAGGCTTGGCGTCGAATCACAAGCTACGTAGATATCGGGCCAGCCATCGTTATCGAAATCGGCCGCCACCACGGTCAGGCCGTAACCGCCCTCGACCTTGCCGATTCCCGATGAGCCGGTAACATCGCGAAAAGTGCCATCGCCGTTGTTGTGATACAGCGAGTGCTGTCCATAGGGCAACCCCTTCGGCCCGCACGCAACCGGTACGCCTCTGTAATCGCAGCTCCCGCTCGCACCCGCGCGGGGCACGTTGGCAGGGTCAAAGACGAGGTAGTTGGAGACGAACAGGTCCAGCCTGCCGTCGCGATCGTAATCGACGAATGCGCACCCCGTGCCAAATCGCGGCGTCGCACTGATCAGCCCGGCTTTCTCCGTCACGTCCGTGAAGGTGCCGTCACCATTATTGCGATACAGCACGTTCTGGCCGAAGTAAGTGAGGAAGAGGTCGTCGAAGCCATCATTATTAAAATCGCCAACCGTGACCCCGTAACCATATCCGGTGCGGAACAGCCCGGCCGCTGCGGTGACATCGGTGAATGTGCCGTCCCGATTATTTTTGTAAAGCCGGTTGGAAGCCCCGGCGGGCGGGTCCCCGGCGCGCGAGCTCGAAAGCAGGAAGATGTCCAGCCATCCGTCGTTGTCGTAGTCCAGGAAAGCCGCGCCGGCTCCCATGCTCTCGATGATGTAATCGTTGTGATCGGCATGGCCGGCCACACAGATTTCCTTGAGTCCGGCCTGGCGCCCGACATCGGTGAACGTGGCGGGGAACGGCCGTCCGGAGGGTTTGCCGCGTGCGATAGGCTTGACGTCCCGGGAAGACATGCCCTGCCCCCACAGTGCGGCAGCCGGCAGCGTGAAGAGATTCAAGACGGTTCGCCGTGTCACCCGAAGCATCCCCGCTGTCATTATAATTCGCGACGGCAGGCAGGCTCGCCCCGACTTTCGCTAGACTTCTTCTATGCGACCCGTCCTCGCCTTGTGCGCGATCTCTAGCGCCATTGCCGCCTTACACCCCGTCGTGCCGGGCGATTCGCGCCGCGGCGCCAAAGTCTTTGAGAACCAGCAGTGCATCCGCTGTCATTCCGTAAACGGACGCGGCGGCAAGATGGGTTTGGATTTGGGACGCTCGGTCAGCCGCAGCTACACGCCGGCGCGCCTGGCGAGTACCATGTGGAATCACGCGCCGACCATGTGGGGCGCGATCGACGCCGGTGGTATCAAGATGCCACGCCTCGCCCCCAAGGATGCCGCCGACCTGTTCGCCTACTTCTATTCCACGCGCTTCTTCGACACGCCCGGGGACGTCGCGCGCGGCAAAGCCACCTTCGATTCGGCCCACTGCGGCCAGTGCCACGGCATCACCGATTCGCGCGCCGAGGGTGCCATCCCGGTCGCCAAATGGGAATCGCTCGGCGACCCCGTCCTCCTCGTACAACAGATGTGGAATCACAGTTACCGCATGCGCATGGCGTTTGCCCGCCAGAAGCTCGAATGGCAGCAGCTCACCAGCGCGCAGCTCAATGACATTCTCACCTACCTGCGCACGCTGCCCGAAACCCAGCACCTGGTGTCGCGCTTCGCCAACGCGAGCGGCGACGCCGGCCATCGCATCTTCGAGCAGAAGGGCTGCATCAACTGCCACGTCGGCAAGCTCGCTTTAGAGAATCGACTGCACAACATGACGCTCACGGACATTGCGGTGGACATGTGGAATCATGCGCCCCGTATGGCGCAGCAGGTACCCACCCTCACGGCCGACGAGATGCGCCAGTTACTCAGCTATCTTTGGATGCGCCAGTTTGTGGCCGCCGAGGGCGATCTCGCCGAAGGCAAGCGCGTCTTCGCGGCGCGCCGCTGCAACGAGTGCCACTATGGCGGCACCAATGGCGCCCCGCAGCTGCCTGGACAGGCGCGCCGATACTCGGAAGTCTCCGTCATCTCCGCCATCTGGGGCCATGGCCCGCAAATGCTGAATCGCATGAAGCAGGCTGGCATCGCGTGGCCGCAATTCGCGAACCCGCAGGAACTGGTCAATCTGATCGCGTACTTAAACTCGATCCAGTAGTCAGGTTACGGGACCCGGATTGAATGGCGCGAGGGCATTGCCTAATCCCCAGTGCTCCGCCCATGTCTGCCGGCGTCCGCTGGCGACATCCAGGATCAGCCGAAACAGTTCCCAGCCGACCTCCTCGATGGTTGCCTTCCCGGTGGCAATACGGCCCGCGTCGAGATCGATCAGGTCCGCCCACTTTTCCGCCAGCGCCGTTCGCGAAGATACCTTGATCACCGGCACCATCGCCAGGCCGTACGGCGAACCCTCGCCTGTGGTGAACACGTGCAGGTTCATCGACGCCAGCTGCTGCGTGCCGCAGATAAAATCGCTGGCGGGCGTCGCCGCGAACACCAGCCCCTTCGCCGTCACCTTCTCGCCGTGCGATGCCACTGCGCGGATCGCCGTGCTGCCCGATTTCACGATGCTGCCCAGCGCCTTCTCCACAATATTGTTCAGCCCGCCGCGCTTGTTTCCCGGTGTCGTGTTCGCGCTGCGGTCGGCCGAGCCGCGCGCTAAATATTCGTCGTACCAACGCATCTCGCGAATCAACGCGCGCGCCACATCGGGCGTTTCCGCGCGGGGAGTCAACAGGTGAATCGCGTCGCGAACCTCCGTCACTTCGGAGAACATCACCGTGGCTCCCGCCCGTACCAGCAGGTCCGCCGCAAAGCCTACCGCCGGATTGCACGTCACCCCAGAGAACGCGTCGCTCCCCCCGCATTGCAAACCCACCACGAGTTCCGACGCCGATATCGTCTGCCGCTCCCGTCGATTCAACTCCGCGAGGCGCCGCTCAGCCGCCTCCAGAATCGCCGCGACGCTGGCGCCGAACCCACGCTCGTCCTGTAACCGGATTACATTGGCCTCTCCCAGGATCGGCAGGTCGCTGCCGAACAGCCGGGCCGGCTGCAGCTTCTCGCAGCCCAGGCTGACGATCATGGGAGCTCCGCCAATATTGGCGTGCATTCCGATGTGCTTCAAGGTCTGGATCGGCACCGCCGCACCCGGCGCATCGATCGCTACGCCGCACCCGTAGGAGTGGGTCACCGCGATCGCGCCATCCACGTTCGGAAAGCGCGGCAGCAGCTCCGTTTGGATCCGCCGCACCGCGTAATCCACCGTCGGCGCCACGCACTGCACAGTGGTCGCGATGCCGAGCAGGTTCTTCGTGCCAGCACTGCCGTTCGGATTGCGATAGCCCTGGAATGTGTAGCCTTCGAGCGCGGGTAAGTTCGCCGGTACGGCGGTAGCCAGCGGCAGTTCGTCGAGTCCGGGCGCCGCCGGCATGTCCATCAATTCTTCGCGGACCCAGCTGCCTGCCGCGATCGCCCGATTGGCGATTCCGATCGTCTGCCCGTACCGCGTGATCGGCCCGCCGGCTTCGATATCGAACAACGAGATCTTGTGCGATTGCGGGATGCGCTCGCGCGCCGTCACGAAGCCCTCGGGCTCCACGATGATCGCCACGTTGTCCCGCTCATTGACTCTGATATACATCCCGCTGTTAGTGTACCGTCCGGCTACCGGCCGCCGGAGACATCGATGAAGGTGCCAGTCACATAGGAGGCTTCCGGCGAAAGCAGCCACAAAATCGCCGCGGCCACTTCTTCCGGTTGGCCGCCCCGCTGCATCGGCACCAGGGATTTCACACGATCCACGCGATCCGGTTCGCCACCGGAGGCATGCAGCCCGGTATAGATGAAGCCCGGCCGAACACCGTTCACGCGAATGCCTTCTTCCGCTATCTCGCGGGCCAGGCCGATCGTAAATGTATCCACCGCACCCTTGGTCGCCGCGTAGTCCACATACTCACCGGGCGAACCGGAGCGCGCGGCACCGGAGGAAACGTTGACGATGCTCCCGCCCTCGCCGCCCCCGAGCGTGGACATCCGCCGCACTGCTTCGCGCGCACACAGCATTGTGCCCACCACGTTAGTCGCGAACATCCGGTGCAACCGCGCGGCGTCCATTGCTTCCAGCCGCATTTGCGACTCCAGGCGCGCGGCGTTGTTGACCAGCGCCGTGGGGCGTCCCAGCTTCGCATCGACCGTTTCAAACAAGGCGGCCACCTCGGCTTCCACGCTGATATCGGCCTGCACCGCGATCGCACTGCCGCCTTGCTTGACGATGGCGTTCACCACACCGTCGGCAGCATCGCGATCGCGTAGATAGTTGACGCAGACCGCGTAATCTCGCATGCCGGCAAGGCGGGCAGTACATGCGCCAATGCCCCGGCCGCCGCCGGTCACGACCAACACCTTTCGAGTCATCTCTACAAGGACTTTATCGCACGGTGAAGGTTTGCCGCGATTGCAGGAGGAGAGCGCTTTCGATAGAGTCGATAAACATGCCGGATTCCATACTGGGAAAACTCACAGAATATCTGGGCCAAAACTGGCCCTGGTACAAGCAGCCCCTGCCGCTCGCATTGGCGAGCCTGATCGAAATTCGCGACGAGTTGCGCGCCAAGAACCTCTACGATACGCAGGATCCGCCGTTCGCGGCAAACACCGGCGACCTGCCGCCCGGCGTCAAAGAGGCGCGCACGGCCGATGGCTCTTACAACGATCTGAAGTATCCGGCGATGGGCAGCAGGGGGTGTCCCTTCGGGCGTAATTTTCCACTGGCGTCGGTCTATCCGGATGCGGCGAACCTGATGAATCCGAGCCCGCGCGAAGTGAGTTCGCGACTGCTGGCGCGGCGCGAATTTCAGCCGGCCGGCTTTCTGAATCTCCTCACCGCCACCTGGATTCAGTTCATGGTGCACGACTGGTTCGTTCACCGGCAATCGGCCGAGAAGCATGAGATTCCGATCGCCGCCGGCGATCCCTGGCCGGACAAGCCGATGACCGTCACCAAGAGCGAGATTGCGCCCGCTTCGCCCGGCGCCACCCATCCGCCTGCCTTTATCAATGACAACACGCATTGGTGGGACGCTTCGCAGATTTATGGCTCGGACGCTGCGAGCGCCGCCCAGGTGCGCACCGGCGTTGACGGCAAACTCAAAATCGGTGCCGATGGAAAAATGCTGGTGGACCCGGCGACCGGCGAAGACCTGACCGGCTTCGAGGACAACGGCTGGATCGGCTTGAGCATGCTGCACGGTCTCTTCGTGGCCGAGCACAATTCCATCTGCGACATGCTGAAAGCCCACAATCCGGATTGGAGCGACGAGAAATTGTACGGCAAGGCGCGGCTGATCAACGTCGCACTGATCGCCAAAATTCATACCGCGGAATGGACTCCAGCGATTCTGCCCAACCCGATCACGCAAAAGGCAATGCACACCAACTGGTACGGCCTCGCCGGCGATGAGTTGCAGGACGTCTTCCAGTTCCTGAACCAGAGCGAAGTATTGGGCGGCATTCCCGGTTCGGAAACCAATCATCACAGCGCACCGTATTCCCTCACCGAAGAGTTCGTCTCGGTCTACCGCATGCACGCGTTGATTCCCGACGAATTCGTGATTCGCTCCACCGAAACCGGCGAGACCGTATCGCGCTACCAGCTGGCCGATATCTTCGGAAAGCGCGGCCGGGCGGAGATGGCAAAATGCTCGCTTGCCGATCTCTTCTATTGTTTCGGCACATCGCATCCGGGCGCAGTCCGGCTGCACAATTTTCCGAATAGCCTGCGCGATCTTCATAAGGACGATGGCACTCATCTGGATCTCGCGTCCATCGATATCCTGCGCGATCGGGAACGCGGGGTGCCGCGGTACAACCAGTTCCGCCGGCTGCTCCGCAAGGAGCCGGTGCGCTCCTTTGAGGAATTGACCGGCGGCGACGCAGCCCTATCTGCAGAACTGCGCGAGGTCTATGGCAATGATCTGGAGAAAGTGGACCTCATGGTGGGACTGTACGCGGAACCTCTACCCGAAGGCTTTGGCTTCAGCGAAACCGCCTTCCGGATTTTCGTACTGATGGCCTCACGGCGCTTAAAGAGCGATCGCTTCTTCACCGCGGATTACACCACGGAAATGTACACCGCCGAAGGCATGCAATGGATTCGGGCCAATGGCATGTTTTCCGTAATACGGCGGCACGTACCGCAAGTCGCGGCGGCCTTCGAAGGCGTGGAGAACCCCTTCGCTCCCTGGAAAAGCCTGGCGGGCGCATTGAAGGCAACGGCCGCATCGGGGTAAGAGCAGAGGCTGCTTCAATCGTTGCGCAGCGCGGAAGCGGGGGCGATGCGAGTGGCGCGCGCCGCCGGCGCGAGGCAGGCCAGGAACGCGACCAGCGCCAGCGCGGCGGAAGCAGCCAAAAACGCGAGCGGGTCGCCGGGTTGTACGTTGTAGAGCATGTTGCCGATCAAGCGGGCAAGCGGAATCGCGGCGGCCGCGCCGAGTGCCAAGCCAACGCCAATGAGCAGCATGCCGTGGCCGGCGATCATGCGCAGAATCTGCCGGCGATCGGCACCCAGCGCCATGCGGATGCCGATTTCCCGCGTGCGCTGCGCCACCGAATACGACATCACGCCGTAGATTCCGACCAGGGCAAGCAGCAGCGCCGATGCCGCGAAGATGCCCATCAGCCAGCCGGTGAAACGGGAGGCCGCAGTCTCATGCGCCATCAATCCCTCCAAAGTTTGCAGGTTGTAGACCAGGGTGGCGGCATCCGCGTCGTGGAGCGTTTTGCGTACGGCGGGGGCGAGCGACGCAGCAGGTAGCGAAGTTCGGATGAGCATCGCGGAGTTGCGCACCGGCCCCGAAAGGGGCACGAAGAAATCCGGGTCCGCGGTCGGATTATTAGGCAGGCCTCGATACTTCAATTCATTGACCACGCCGACGATGGTCATCCACTGAGTCTTGGATTCCAGGCTGCCTGGCTTGATGCGCTTACCGATCGGGTCGGCGCCCGGCCAGAATCGCTTGGCAAGGCTCTCACTCACGATGACGACGGGTGCCTCGTCGTGCACCTCGCTATCAGTAAAGGTGCGGCCGGCAAGCAGGGGAATGCGCAGGGTGCGGAAGAAATCGGGGCTGACGCGGTGGGGGTAGGCGCGCGGACGATTCTGCGCCGTGACGGGCGGCTGTCCTTCCGCGGAATAGAACGTGGCGCCGCCGCCATCGAGCGGCACATCGCTACCGAAGCTGACGGATTCCACGGAGGGAATCCGCGCCAGTTGATTCTGCAATTCGCGCATGTCGGTGGCCCGCGGCAGGCCGATGCGCAGCGTGAGCAGGTGCGAGGGATCGTAGCCCGGGTGGATGGCGGCGAGTTGCCGGACGCTGCGGATGAGCAGGCCCGCGCCGGTGAGCAGCAGCATGGCGAAGGCGACTTCGGCGATCACGAGCGCACCGCGGAAGCGGCGCCCATCGCGGCGATCGACCGCATGACTGGAGGCCTGTTTGAAGGACTCGGCAAGGTTCGCGTTGCGCATTTGGATTGCCGGCACCAGCGCCAGCGCAATGCCCGAGCCACCGGCGATCAGCGTGCAGAAAAGCGCCACCCGCGGATCTACGCCCGGATGAATATAGCTGGGAAACCAAATGGGGCTGGCGGTGATGAGCGTGTGCGAACCCCAATGGGCGAGCAGTAGTCCACAGGCGGCGCCGAGTAGGGCAAGCGCGCAGCTTTCGGTGAAGAGCTGCGCGAGCACGCGGGCTCGTCCGGCGCCGAGCGCGATTCGCATGGCAATCTCGCGCTGCCGGGCTTCGGAACGGGCGAGCATGAGGCTGGCGACGTTCGTGCATGCGATCAGCAACACGAAGCCGGCGGCACTGAGAAGCACGAGCAGCGGTTGGCGAAGATCGCCGAGCAGTTCGCGATCAAGCAGCGCAACCTCCACCGCACGACCTTCATTGGTTGCGGGGTAGACCGATTGCAGGCGGAGCGACAGGCCATCCAGGTCGGTCTGCGCTTGCGCGACGGTGACACCGGGACGCAGGCGCGCCAGCACAGGGAACGAGCGCGTACTGCGGTCCGCGAGATCGGCGGCGGTTCCGGACATCATGTAAGGCAGCCAGAATTCGGCTTGGTCGGCGGCGCCACGGAACCAGTCGGGCATGACGCCGAGGATGGTGTAGTCCTTGCCCCCGAGTTGCAGCATGCGGCCCGCAATGGCGGGGTCGCCGCCGAAGCGGCGCTTCCACAGGCTGTCTGCGATGAGCACGACGGCGTTGCGCTGCGGGACTTGATCTTCCTCCGGCCGGAAAGCCCGGCCGAGCACGGGGCGGACGCCGAGGAGGCCGAGATACGTTTGAGAGGCAAACTCGCCGCGCACGCGCTCCGGTTCCTGTCCGCTGGTGATCGTGGCGACGGTACTCTCGATCGCGGCCATGGCCTCGAAAGAGCGGCTCTGCGCGCGCCAATCAACGAAATCGGGATAGGACGCGCCGCGGCGCTCCACTCTCTGCCGGCGCACGTTACCCCACAGCATCACGAGTCGTGCCGGCTCGGCGAAAGGCAGGGGACGCAGCAGGACGGAATCGACCACGCTGAAAATGGCGGTGTCGGCGCCGATGCCGAGGGCCAGCGTGAGCACCGCGACCAAGGTGAAGCCGGGGCTCTTGCGGAGAGTTCGAGCCGCATAGCGCAGGTCTTGCTGCAGAATTTCAAGCCAGCGGAACGTCCACATTTCGCGCGTCGTCTCCTTCAGGGCGGTGGGGTTGCCGAAGGAACGGCGCGCTTCCGCGGGCGTGACACCCGCGCGAGCGGCGCGTTCGGCGAGATGAAACTCGAGTTCGGCTTGCAGGTCGCGATCCAGACGGCTGCGC
>CAWERY010000004.1:0-587309 GCA_963811575.1 uncultured Solibacteraceae bacterium
CCACTATACTCAATACTTTGCGTCTACCGAATCGTGTCGGGATTCAGAGTTGTGGGGACTTTTGTGGGGGCACGGTTCGATCTGCTTCTCTATCGCGCTCTGGCCTCTCCAGTGGAGCCATTGGCATTTGGCGGGCGTTGGCAGGGACCGCGAATACGCCTTAAGTCCACACACTATGAGTTAATCTGGGGACTGGCGGGTCCCGGCGACTGAGCGCGGGTCGAACTAATGTTTCGCTGATTCGGCGCACCCTCGGCAGAGGCTTGGTCGGGCCTCATCAGTTTGGGCTGGGAGGGTTTCGCCGCAGCCAGTGCATTTCAGTTCATTTCTCGTTGATTCCGTTTCTTCTTGGGGTAAAGGTTCTTGGGCGTATGGCGGCGGGGCTTTTACTGGGGTGGCGGCCACTGCGTCCGAAGCAATTGCTTTGGTGGCTGAAACGTCGTTAATGGCAGGCGAGCGGCGGGAGTCGGGTCGCGGCGAGTTCGGTTCTGCAAGGACCCGAGCGGTGGCGTCGCTGAAGTCCATCGGCGAGTTCGGTTCTGCAAGGACCCGAGCGGTGGCGTCGCTGAAGTCCATCGGCGAGTTCAGTCCTGCAAGGACCCGAGCGGTGGCGTCGCTGAAGTCTATCGGCGAGTTCAGTCCTGCAAAGATCCGAGCGGTGGCGTCGCTGCCGTACATCGGCGAGTTCAGTCCTGCAAAGATCCGAGCGGTGGCGTCGCTGCCGTACATCGGCGAGTTCAGTCCTGCAAGGATGCGGGTGGCCTCGCTGCCGTAGATCGGCGAGTTCAGTCCTGCAAGGCTCCCAGCGATGGAGTCGGGCGCATTGAGTGCGTCCAAGGTTCGCGTGAGGGGGCCGAACACTCTTGTGAACCACGGCGAGACGGTATCGTCTGCCCCAGGCCGTGGTGCTGGGAGCGAGCGAGTCTTGGGAACTGCTGAGGCTCGCTCCAACTGCTCGATCTTTTCCTGCAGCTGCGCCCGCTCCTCCTGACCCATGCTGATCTCACTGAGTTTCTTTTGCACCTCCTCTCTCGCCGCTGTAATTTCCGCGGATTGGGTGCGGAGGTGCTCGCTCAGTCGTCTTGTGAACGATCCTAGTTCGTCTGCGAATCCCACTACGAGGCTGAACGTGAGTAGGAGCGCGACTAGGAGTTCGTCTTCGGATTGACGAGGGTATCTTACGCTGTGGTCGATTTCCGCCCAAGCCTCCTCGAATATTGTCCGAACCTGCAGTTCGACGAGGTGGATACGCTTCGTTGGGTTCGACTTGATAAGGTAGTGGACGCTCGTGTAGCGCGATTTATGGGGCTTGACATTACATCCAGTAGCCTTAAAGAGCCTCGTGTCGTCGCCCTCTCTAACGTAAGCGACGGGTGGTTCCTGTCGGTCCCATGTCTCTTCGATGAAATCGTGGATATCGAACCACTGCTCCTTGAAGAGGTGTAGGGCTCGGATGCCGACCAGGTCCGTTATGCGCGAGTCGTATGTTTCGGGCGTGCAATCCGTGTATGTTGGTCGGAGTTCTGGCCCTGCGATGTGTTCCAGTTGCTTTCTTATGATCTTCTCGATTAGGTGATCTGGGTCCTTCACCCGGACCTTTAGTGAGTGGACGGACGGCACCTGCTGGAGGGTTTGGGAAATGGAGTTTGCAACCGTTTGGAATTCCGCGCGCCTTAATTTGTAGTGATTGCGGATGTCGCAGAGGACGGACCAATCGAGTTGGCTCTTTTCGAATTGCTCCTCTGTGATGGTGTATTCTCGGAGGAAAGCTGCTTTGTCGGGTATTGTTGTCTGCGGTTCCAGGGCCATTCTCCTACCATTGGTCATACGCGAGCGAACCAAGGTGGCTAAGGTCCGCTGTTCCACCGCTAGCTACCCGGCGAAACCGTTATGATAGCGCGGTGACGCGGATTGCAAGCTCAATTCACTGAATCGAGCCGGAATTCAACGGTTCAGGACCTCTATTGGAATCCGCCTCATTTTGCGTTCCGACCGGACCTTTTTCTCGATTCAGCATCAAGGAATCCATTGCGGTGCGCTTGGCTGCCATGCGTATGTGGGAGTAGCGTTCCAGCATGGCCCGACTCATGTGGCCCATCAGCGCGAGCATAGTTGATTCAGGGATGCCCGCCTCTGCCATTTTCGTGGCCGCTGTGTGCCTGAGATCATGTAGGCGGCACTGCACGCCCGACGCCTTCCGCAATGCCTTCCACGCGCCGGAAACATCCGTTATAGGCTTGCTTGGGTCTTGAGGCGTTGGCTTTCCGAAGGGGAACAGGTAATGCCACGGTTCGGCTTGTCCAAACCGCTTGGTGAACCAGAACGCCCGCCCCTTGGGATTGAGTGTGTTGGTCCCTTGACCCCGGCGCGGGCCAAAGCTCGACGATGCTCCGACGTTCTTGACAAGCGAGATCCGCAACTCATTGAGAAGATGGTGTTCTTCCCCGGCCTTGCCTTGAACGATGATTTGAGTGATTTGTTGATCCGAAAAGGCGTGGCCGCTTTGCGATTCATTCATCGCCAGAGTCTCCTATTTGTCCCACCGCACGACGCCGCGAACCACGCTGTAGCGATGCTGGGTGCCGATCGCACTTTGGTTATGACTCTTCATGGTATCGCCGACACTCACGAGGGCGCTCCGCCGCTCGAATGCGCGAAGCGAAAGCCGGTCACGACGCTTGGGCGGCCCTCCGTTCGCCTGCACCCACGCTGCCCAGAAGTTGCCACGTCTGCCCGCGTGGGGTTTCTCGCGGGCACCGAGGTTGATGTACCAGGTCAAGCGGGCAACTACTTCAATCAGAGAATCGCTGAGTATGTCGAACTGCACAGCGCAGACCCAGCGCTTGAATCCTCGATCCCGATAGACCGCCGCTGTGCGGGAGACGGCCTCATAATATCCCGGTTCAATTCGTGGGGTAAATGACCAAGATATCTCCTGTTCTGCACGGCATCTCCTATGCACGGAGCCTAGTGGCGTCGGCCGCGAGTCTGCATCGCCATTGAAGGCCTCGGCCTCTACTGCGCGGGGCACGTTTATCGGGCCTCCCGCCGCGGTGTTCCGCCGCTCGGAAGACTGTTCAGCCATTCGTTCAGGAAGGAACTTGGGTAGCGGACGCAACGCCCCGCGCGGACGAAACGCGGGCCTTTGTCCATGAGCCTCCACCGCTGAAGCGTCTTCACGCGCAGCCCAGTCAATTGCTCAACCTCAGTTTCCGTGTAGGAGATTTTCTCGTTACTCATCTGTTGTCCTCAGATTTCATATTGACTACCTGAGAATCAGCGTAATCGGAAAAGTCCGCTACGGAAACACTTGGTGGATTAATCGCGCGACGAAACTGCCGGACGTTTCATCGCATGCCGCCCAACTGCTGCGCCGACTCTATCTCTGAGCTTCTTTCGGAGTTTCTCATCGGACATAGCTTTGGTGTACTCCTCTGGAAAGAGGGACTTCGCGAGCTTGTCTTTCTCGTGCCACGTCAATTTGGGAGCACCCATGTTTATCCAACGAAGGTAGACGACCTCCGTTTCATTTGGGCGGCCCGCCGGCCATCGAAGGGCGGAGACAACCCCTTTAGGTGGAGTGACACCAAGCCGTCCGAGGAAGTAGCAGAGGAGACGTTTGTATCCCTCGATGTCCCCGTCCTTCGCTGCTTCTCGGAGCAACTGGAAAGGCCACCAAGCTTCAACTTCCTTCCACATTTCAAGGGAGAACTCACTCATCCCTATGATCGGAGCTGTTAGGCCGGTATGCGCCTCTTTTTCTTGGGCCTTGCGAACGTCACCGGCCCACTTCCCAAAGAACGGCTCAAACGTGAGGTCCTCGGGGCGTTTCTTCGGTCTCTTCGGCATTTCTCGCCTCGTTCCCGCCACGATTTGAGCGGCCCGCCCGTAGGCGAGAACTACCCTTCACCCGGTTCATGAGGCCGGGCTAGCGGGCCGCGCGGAGATGTCTCCATAACCATTATGCGACGCGAGTTGGTGATAATTGCTTGCTCCATAAGAAGGGGTGCGCCATGATTAGTCATGCGATTAAACCGCCTGCTTCCATCGCGACACGGTCGCTCGTCTGCGGGTTCCCACAAAGCCTTCGCAGCAACCGGATCTTGGTCATGCTGAAAGTATTTTTTGATGGCAGCGGAACTCTTAATCAGACGGCCCATTTTATTCTGGCGGGGTACATTTCGACGGTTGAGCAATGGGAGAAATTTTCGGATGATTGGCAGCGTGCGCTAAAAGGTCCACCTAAGATTGATTACTTCAAGGTTCGGGAGTCTATCTATTGCGACAATCAGTTCGATGGCTGGAATCATGCGCATGCAAAGGCTAGAGCGCGGAAATTCCGTAGGCTGATAACGCGCTATGCTCTTGGCGGTTTTGCCGTTTGCATCCCGCATGATGCCTACATCCGTACCGTGCGAGGCCGGATTCCAAAAGAAATGGACCATCCATACCTATTCGCTTTTCTAAGCAGCGTCGAGCTTGTTTGCAAGATAGTAGGATCAATGGGATTTGCTGGCCCAATTGATTTTGTGTTCGACACAGAGAGTCTGGACAGCCGTGCGCGGGCTTTGCTTGTAGATTTTAAGCGGTGGCCTTGGGAACATTCAGGCATGGTTGGAGAATTGGATTTCCGGGAAGACCACAAAGTTTTTCCGCTTCAGTCTGCCGACATGATTGCATGGCTTATTCGAACGCATATCAGCGAAGGGGCAACGCAACTTCAAGAGCAGATGTCGATAAACGTTAAGCCGCCCATGTTTCTTTTGACGCGAACCGAAGAATGGCTATCGCGCTACATGGACGACTTCCACGAAAGACTCATGGAGATGGACCGAACCGGGGAGCTTAGGGCGCGTTATTCGAGGGAGCCATGATGGTGGCATGATGCGGTTGCCGGGCGATCTCACGCATCGGGTGCTTTAAACGAAAGAGTTCTGTTTCTGCTATTTTTCACAAAAAAATTTCGCATGAGGGAACCGACGCGTCCACGTACTTTCGCGTTTGAAGGGTAGGGGGGTGGGTACCGGGGTGCCTCTTACGCCGTCACCGTCGGCTGGAATTTCGCTCAAATCGAAGGGGTGGGTCGCGTTTTCGAGTGTGGGGGCTTTTGTGGGGAGGCCATTTCAAAATGGCGGGTTCCTTTGCGGAATCAATCGGAATCATTTCGGGAAATATCTCATTGCAACTCAGTGCCTTAGCGGACTTCGGAGTATCCTTGGGGAATGAGGTTGGAGCGACTCTTAATCAGTAGGTTGTAGGTTCGATTCCTACCGCGCTCACCATAAAATCGGTTCGGCGACTCTTTGCCACAATTGGCGGCTGCCTCCGGATCCCACAACAAATAAGAACAGAACAGTTTGACATTCGCGCATGACCTGGGAGATGCTCCAGCGATTATCGTTTCCTCGCAGTGGGCAGGTCATCGTCGTCAACAGGCATGCATTGCGGGAGATGCGGGACTTTCGGATACCGCTTGCTCGAACCCTGAGCGCTCCGCCACAAAATTCGATTCAAGGCCTGTTCCGGCGCCGCGTCCGGGACTGAAAAATCCATTCTTGTGGAGGCAAGCGCGTCTTTTCGCGACTGGCCTTTCAAAGAGTTCGCGGGTGGATTGATCCGGGAAAAAGTCACCTGGTTGGGTTCGGCGCGGAAGGGTGTCAGATCGGAGTTTACGACGAAGACGGAGCGCATGGGCAGTGCTGCCGCGTCGAACTTATTCATGGGTGGCAGCCCGAGGATATCCTCAATAGTGCGAATGACGCTGGTCTGGTTATAGATCGTTGAATCCACAGCGCCGCGGCGGGCGTAGGGGCTTGCCACGAGGCAAATTGTGCGGTGCCCATCGACGTGATCGACGCCGTTTTGCGCGTCATCCTCGGTGACAAAGATCGCGCTCTCCGGCCAATAAGGGCTTGCTGAGATCGCCTCAACGATGTGCCCCAGGGCGAGGTCATTGTCGGCGACCATGACCTCCGGCGCGGGGTAGTTCGGCGTAGTGCCGGCGGTATGATCGGCAGGCAGCCATATGAGGACGAGGTTTGGCATATTTCCGGATGCCACGTACTGCTGAAACTTGTCCAGGAAGATGCGTGCACGAAACTGGTCCGGAACATTCAAGGCGAAAGTCGGATAGTCTTTCTCGATAATGGCGTTGGCGGATGCGATTGGGCTGCGGCTGGGCACTGCATAGCGCATCATTCCCGATTGCACGTCCTGGAGATATTCGACCCACGTGTGGGAGTACGACGCCGCAGCCTGGGTAAACTCGCCAAAAATCTTGACCGACAACCCGTAGCGCATAGCATTGTCCCAGATGAAACCTGACGGCGCAAAAGCGAGAGGATCTTCACCGGAGTAGGGATAACTACGCGACCAGCCGGCGGTCATCGAGCGCTCGATATAGTCGGTGGCCATGGCCTGAGTAATCCACTGATGACCATCGGCACTTACGCTTCCTGTAGCGTAGAAGTTATCGAGCGCGATAAATTGCGTGGCGAGCAGGTGATGATTAGGCGTAACTCTGGCGCCGTATGTCGTCAACTTAGGATCTCCATTTCCTGAGGCGAGATCGCCAAATACCTGATCGTAAGTGCGGTTCTCCTTGATGATGAGGAAGACGTGACGGATACCAAGAGTCGAAAGGTCCGAAGGAGCAGCGTCGGGAAGAACGGCGCCAAGGAACGGGTCATTTCTGCGAGAGACGGTTTTGGAATCTCCAAAGCTCCCAACCTCAATGCGGCCGAGCGTTCCGAGACGGGAACCAACATTGAAAGGCGCCTGGCCAGCACGGGATCCGACTCCCTTCGCGTTCGCGACGAATACGATATCGCCGCCAGGTCCCGAGCTAACGGCGATCGCGACCGGATACCAATCTGTAGGTGCGAAGGTGCTTCCTACGTACCGTCCGTTCTGCAACTCCAGTGAAACCACGCTGTTATTACCGGCGCATGTGACGTAGATGCGGCTCGCATCCGCGTTGAAAGTGAGGGCGGTAGGACTGCTGCCGAGATAGCCTTCTGGAAATGCCGTGAGGTTCGTGGTAGCAACTGCGGAGAGAAGGACCGGATCAATGAACGATACGGAGTCGCTGTTGGCGTTGGCAACCGCCACCACTCTACCGTCAGGGCTTGCCTGGATACCGGAGGGGTGCAAACCGACATCGATGCTCCCGGCAATGCTGAAGGTATCTAACGCGATGACCGAAACGGTACCGCTTGCGGCGATTCCACGCTGATCAACCACCATGCGCGTACCAGATGAGAGCGCTGTTCGGTCGCTTTGCAGCGGGGTCCGTCCTCCCCAATTCGAAACGAACAGCTTTTCCCCGCCCGGCGTGACGGTCACACCGACAGGGGCAACGCCAACCGGGAGAATCTCCGTTACGACCTCCTGATTTAGGTCGATTCGTGCGAGCCGGTTGGTGCTGTTCAGGGCGACATACAGGAATGGGCGTACCGGATCGAAAACCAGTCCGCAAGGGATGGGATCGTTTACGGCGATGGTGGCGGCGCGCACGCCGGTGGCCAACCAAAAGAGCGTGACGCCCGAGGCATTGGATACGGCGAGCCGCTGCCCGTTTGAACTGAATGCCAGGCCCGAGTAAGTGGCGGCTGCTGGTAGTTGCAGGGTACGGAGGAGCTTGCCGGAGACGGAGTACAACGCGACCGTGCTCGAGATTGACACCGCGACAGTCTGACCGTCAGGACTTACGACGATGTCGGTCGGGCTGCCGCCAAACTCGATTCGGTACCGGCGGGTTGAAGGAGCTGGTTCGTGGTGACCATAATACCGCCCGGATATGGGAGTCCGACCTGCATTTGGAATGGCAGGTAATTTTGCAAGTATGCGACCAGAAGGGCAATTACTTGGAGTAGGGCCATCACGGCGCGAAGTACGCTAATTATCCAATCGAACATAAAAGTCCACTCCTAAATCTGTGTCAATGACGAATCGGGCACGTTGCACGATTCGTTCCTGTGGCTCCGGAGCACGCAGCTCGGTTTCAATTCGCGTTGTAAGGGCTCTCCGTGAGCGTACCCCGGTGAGCCTTCAACCACGCAGCAACCTCTTCCGGCCGGCGAAGATCTCCCCGCAGAACTGAAAAAAGGAGCTCGCGGCTGAGTACCGTATTAAATGGCTCACGAAGAGCGAGTGCGCGTGTTTGGCGAGGCAATTTCAGAAGGAAGGGAACGCGGTGGTCCAGCTTTCCATCGATGGAAAGGGCGGTCCGGCACCAATGATCTGAGGACAGCAATATCGTGGTGTCATCCCAAACGCCGGACTGTTCCATCTTCGCGCGAATCCGCCCCAGGGCGCGATCGGCGAGGGCGAGACTATCGAGATAGCGGAACTCCGAGGAGCCCACCAAAGAGAAAGATTGCGAACTGCGATTATAGAAATAAGGCCCGTGGGGGATTGGCAAATGCAGGAACACAAAGTTGTAGCGGCGGTCCGAGGCTACGGACTCAGCGCTCGACAGGGCTGCTACCGCTGCCTGGCGGTGGTGGATCGCAGTCAGTGTTTGTCCGAACGGAGATAATCTCTGAGTTTCGACGAAACTTCGGAGTTGGTTCCCGAGGATCGAAAGAAAGGCTTCCCCTTTGGCTGGAAACCCACCTGGCCCGTTAGGCTCCACGCTGGTTGAAGTTACCCAGGGCTCGGCCACGTCGGCATAGGGAAAGTACCACCCGACAATCGCGGAACGGCCGCCGATTGCCGAGATTCCCCGGAAGGGAAGGTGCTCATCCCGCCAGACCGCCGGCGCGGTAGTGGATTCAAAGCGGACTAGCAGTTTTCCATGACCATCTTCACGGGCAGTGTCGGCCAGCCTGCCTGCAAGCAAGGCCGGGATAGAAAGAATGGTACGCCCCGCTGGTGGAAACGCGCGGTCGGCAACGATGGCATTACCGGCGAACCGATCGAGTTCAGGAAGATCGAGTGACGGGCTTCGGTCTTGAGAGGTGAGGCGGTAGTCCCACTCGTCGAATACAATCCAGACGGCTCTCCGGCCGGGAGCTAACGGATTCGCCGATGAGCGTGGTTGGTTCTTCCGGACCGGACCGGGAGGGGTTTTCGCGTGAGTGGCTCCCCAGATCGCAAGGGCGTAATTGAACGGCACCACGAGGCATAGGCAAAGGAGTATGTGATGCGCTACCCGGACTAGCCGGTCGCTCCACCGGGTCAAGAGCAAGGTCGCCATTACGACAATTAGCGCTATGAACACGACTGGCGATGTGCCGACCCGCAGTGTGGGGTGGTCCTCGGCCAGGAACGCCTGAATATTTTTGAGGGGCACGAGCAGGATCACAAAAAACGCCCGCCGGCCCCAGTCACGAAGATATGACCGATGGGTAGTGCGAATGAACCGGCTTGCGGCCCAGAAGGCGCCCGCCAGCAAGGTTACGTTCAGAATAGCGGCGAGATAGTGAGCGGCGCCCGGGCCTCCAGGACGAAAAAAACTGGGGCGGTACGCGTAAGGCAGGATTTCGAGCCAGACGCCCAGGAAACATAAATTGGAGAGCGAGAACGATACCGCTGCATCTTCAAGGGAAGATCTGTTCCAGCAACAGGGCGCCTCCGGACCTGAACCAGAGCGGCGAACGGCCACGAATGACGGTGGCACGATGACATCAACCAAACTCTGCCTGACTCTCCGATTTGATTCGGCAAGCATCGAATTCCTCACGTCCTTTGGGATCACGTCAGGCAATTAGTTCACCTTTAGCTCCGCTTGGGCTGGCTCCGCCTGCGTGTGAAGCGCATCGCCATTCACATTGTGGAGGAGCGCAGATAACTGAATGGCGTGTGTTTCGGGGACCAATTGACCCAGAATATGCGAGCTCGGAGTGTAATCCGGCACGAGTTCCCGCAGTTCAAGAACCAAGCGACTCATATTGCGGGTAGCGCAAAGCTCGCGGATGCGCCGCAGACAAGACGACATCTCGTCGGAGGCGGTCACCGGGCCGGCGAAGATCTTGATTTTGTCATGATACGTCGGCAAGGTTCCCTCATCCAACGAATGGAGTTCCTCGTAGAGCTTCTCTCCTGGCCGCAGACCCGAAATCTGAATTTTGATATCAGCGCCAGGTTGGAGGCCGGAAAGGCGAATCAGATTAGAGGCGAGATCGATAATCTTGACAGGCTGTCCCATGTCGAGCACGAAGATCTCACCACCGGTCGCCATTGTGGAAGCCTGTAATACGAGTTGCACCGCCTCGGGAATAGTCATGAAGTACCTGGTGATCGACGGGTGGGTCACGGTCACCGGACCGCCCGCAGCAATCTGCTGCTTGAAGATTGGAATTACGCTTCCGTTTGAGCCAAGGACGTTGCCGAAGCGCACCGATACGAATATGGTGGGACCGTTTTGGAGTGAACCGATCACCAGTTCCGCGGCGCGCTTCGTCAACCCCATCACGTTGCTCGGCCGGACAGCCTTGTCCGACGAAATCATGACGAAGTGCTCCAGGTCGTGGCGCATAGCTTCCATTGCAACGTTAGCGGTGCCCAGGATATTATTTTCGACGGCCGAGAAGATGGCTGACTCCATCATTGGAACGTGCTTGTAGGCCGCCGCATGGTAGAGAACGGAGGGCGAGTACCGGGCAAAGATCTCGCCCACACGGCGCGGATCTTGAATACTGCCGATTTCGGGATGGAACGAGACGCCTGGAAAGGAGGCGCGCATCTCCTGTTCGATGTGGAAGAGAGGAGTTTCCGCGCAATCGAAAGCAATGATTGCGCGCGGGTGAAAGCGGGCGACCTGGCGGCAGAGTTCCGACCCGATCGAACCGGCAGCACCAGTCACAATCACGACACGGCCGGACAATTTGAAGCGTATGGCCCCTTCATCCAATTTGACCGGAGTTCGTCCGAGAAGGTCGTCCACGTCGACATCGCGAATCTGCGGCGCCAGCCCTCCGTCGATAATCTCGCTCAGACTGGGGATTGTCTTACAGGGTAGTCCGGCGGCCCGGCAGAACTCCAGAATCCGGGTCATTCTG
This sequence comes from uncultured Solibacteraceae bacterium, assembly GCA_963811575.1. Classification (GTDB taxonomy): domain Bacteria; phylum Acidobacteriota; class Terriglobia; order Bryobacterales; family Bryobacteraceae; genus Solibacter. The sequence goes on from CAWERY010000004.1 coordinate 11,004, forward strand.
AGGCCGCCTGCAGAGGGAATCGCGATCAGGACTTCTTCGATTGCATGCAGGCGTGCCAAGGCAGGCAGGTCGGCGCCGGCACCGAGCACGGTAACGGTCTGAACCCGCATGCCGATCTTTCTCGCATTATCATCGACAAAACCCCGGACATCATATGCGAGGCGTTGATTACCGCGGATCTCGCGTAAAAGCATCACGCCCGCTTGGCCGGCTCCATATATCACGACGCGCTTGCACTCATTGGCCGGCTGGCGGCTGGCATATTCACGGACCAGGCGCGCTGCCAAGCGCGCACCGCATGTGGCCTGGGTGCAGATCAACAAGTCCAGAAGGAGAACCGAGCCGGGAACACCGGGAGGCGCGGCGATGAGAAAGACGGCTGCGGCCAGCATCGCTCCCACTACATTCCCGAGCGCAACGCGCAGCAGATCAGGCACGGATGCATAGCACCACCATCCTCGATCCAGGTGGAGCAGACGGAACGTGACACTCTTGATGATCAGCCAAACCGATACGAACCAGAACATCTGGCGAATACGTTCGGGTGTCAAGTTCCAATCAAAACGGATCAAGAATGCGGCAATACCTGACAATACGAAAGCGATGGCCGTAACGACCCAGATCAAGAGCCGTGGAGAAAGGCATGCGGCCGACAATCGCGCCAAGCGTGGGTTGTCTAGGACTCCAAACAGCCGGAATGGATCGTCTGGCTCAAGCGAGTTGCCTAATCGGGTATCCGTTGGTTGGTACATCGATTTCCTAACTTCTATCGGCACTGCGAGTGGAAAACTCAATAGCGAGCTGATACTTTTTTACGAAGAGGGGTCGATGACGTTGTGCGACGGATACTCGCACTCCCAATCGGTAGGAATAAGGCAGCCATCTTTCAATGCGATTACTGGGAACGAGCCCTCCGAGGGTGGCGGCGGAGTGCCAGCTGTCTGCCCTGACCAGATTCGATAGCGAACCGCTCCGTCCTGGTAAAACGCACCGGGGTAGGGATGGGTGGTCGCCCTCACCAAACGGTCGGCAGTTAGGCGAGACATATCCGACGTAATCTCGCCGTCTTCGGGCCGACGCGCGGACCAGACCGTCGCCAAGTTTTCGTCCTGCGGCCGTAACGTCAATGTCCCGGACTCCAGGCGTCGCCAGTTCCGCCTGATGAGCACCTTATGGGCGGCGACGACCCTTTCGTACAACGTGGCTGCGGTCTCGCAGTCCGCAATTGGGATCGACTCCTGGTCGGCGATGTCGCCTGTATCCACGCCGCTGTCGATCCGGAAGAGGGTAACGCCGGTTTGACGCAGGCCGAGCAGAATGGCCCATGGGATGGCGGCCCTGCCGCGCCCGGCGGGAAGCAAAGTGGGGTGCATTCCCAGAACACCCCGGAGCGCAACTCTCAGCACCTCTGACTTGGCGATCTGCGACCAGCCTATGATGAACAGCCAGTCGATCTCCCGTTCGCGCAAGGCATGGACCACACATTCGCCATTGATACTGGGGGCTTTGAGTAGCGGGATACGATATTGGGCGCAGAACGAATCGAGATACACGCGTCCAGATTTTGTCTTAGCGACGTCGTCGGGAAGGGTTATGGCAAGATTGAGTGCGCCGCCGCATGCGTAGATCTCCTCCATGCAGCCCAAGCCGAGTTCCACGCAGGTGACGAAAGCATATTTCATTGGCGGTATCTACCTCAATACGTTGGCGGCTGATGCCGGAGGTACGAGAAGGTCTGCAGGACAATTCGGAAATCCTGTAACCATGTCACGCATTCCGCGTAGCGATTGTCCCAGCGGGCTTTGACGTCCTCCGGCATGGAGTTGTAGGAATTCACTTGCGCAAGGCCGGTGAGACCCGGCCGGCAACGGTTCGCTCCGCCAGCTTCCCGCAAACACCATAACGTGATTTGCTGAGGCAAGGCCGGCCTCGGGCCCACAAGGGACATCTCGCCGCGAAGAATGTTGAAGAGCTGCGGGCACTCATCAAGATTGGTACGCCGCAGGATGCGTCCAACCCGGGTCACGCGAAGTTGGCCGGCGAGGTGGGACGGGAGATCCGGGCAATTCGCGGCCATGCTGCGAAACTTCAAAATCGTAAAACACCGGCCCGCGCGTCCAATTCGGACTTGGCGGAAGAGGACCGGACCGCCGTCTTCGAGCAGGATGGCAACCGCGACGCCCACCAGGAGAGGCATCAGCGCGAAAATCGCACTGACCGCCACCACGACGTCCAGGCAGCGCTTCCAATACGCCGGATAGCTTTTACAGTTTTCCATAAGGCGCCGGAACCCTCCGGAAGGCTGTCTGAAAGGCCTCGGAGCATCGCAGACCGGATTGGCCGCCGCGATAATGCGCCAGGGCGCGGACGACCCTGGCACTTCGCGGGTGCGGATCCGGCCGCATCACGCCCCGGTAGGCCCGGAGAGCGGCAAGCTTGGCCGGAAGCGTTTTGCCGACATCAAAGAATGTATCGGGGACGAACCGGGCCGCCGCGTCACCGAGTGACCAGTCCGTGGAGGAGAGGACTTCCATGAAATATAGGGCGGAGACGGGAGTGATGCCCGAACGCCGCTGGAATAGCCGGATCGCTGCCTGGCACGCTCTTGAAGTCTGAACATGATCGTCATTCGGATCTCCGACGTGGTGGGTGAATACGACATCGGCCGACGTGCGGATAATGGCCTGCTCGATGAATTGCACGAGTTCGAGGTGAGGCACCGTGTTAAATGCGAGATTGGGGAAGTCTCCGACGATGGCTGGTGCGAGCCCTAGGATGGCGTGGGCGCGGACGATATCCTGCCGCAGATGGGCAAGGGATGGCCGCGAGGTTCGGGCAGTGACGCAGCCCGACAGGATGCACGCGGTGACGCACCGTCCAGCTTGCGCGGCGGAGGCCGAAAACGCGCCGCAGCCTAATACTTCGTCGTCGGGATGGGCGACAACCAACAATATGGGCATAAGCAATTGATCGGTTGAACGGCGGCGTTTCAGGAGGCCTTCCCGGCTGAGTTGCACGTCCTGAGGTACCAATCCGTCATGTTTCGCAAGCCCTGTGAGGCGGTTTCGACCGGGCACCAGCCCAGGATGCGGATTATGCCGCCAGAGTTGACTTGGAGCGACGAAAACAGGCGTTCATGTACGCGCATCTGGCCGGTAACGCGACAGATGCACTTCAACAACCCGCCGGGCACAGCCACCAGCCGCGGACGGCGGTGCAGCCCTTCAGCCAGATACCGGACCAATTGCGCGGTAGAGATGTCGCCGCAATCACTGACAAGAAAGATCCGGCCCGCAGCATCGGCATGCGACGAGCAGCGGATTAGGGCACTCGCGAAATTGGCGACAGAGATCAGGCTTCGCGAGTTCTCTTCGGCCGGCACCGGAATCGGCATGCCTGAATTCACGAGCTTGAGCAGGTTCAGGAGGTTGGCCTTCACGCCCGGCCCGTAGATCAACGGCGGCCGAACGATCACGCACTCCATGCCGTTCTCGCCAGCGGTTCGTTGTGCGATGATTTCGGCTTCCGCTTTGGAAAGCGCATAGGGGCCATTCGGTTGCAGCGAATCGGCTTCGGTGAACGGCTGCAGGCTGAAATCGCCATGCACTTTTGCGGAACTTACGTAGATCGCCCGCCGGCAACCGAACCGCCGCGCCAATCGGATAGCGCGAGCCGTCACCTCGCCGTTGGCACGACGATATCGAGCCAGAATCTCGTGCGCAGTTCCAACTTCCTGAAGACGGTGCGCGCGACCCGCGAGATGGATTAGCGCATCGATCGGACCCAGGTCAGCGCTCCCGGCGCAATCCAATTCCAGATCGCCTGTAATGGCGACCTGGACCATCCCGGCAAGGCACGTGCGGAGCAGATCGGCCGCGGTCTGGCTACGCACTCCGGCCACAACCTCATGGCCTGATTCCACGAAGCTCTTGCAGATGAAACGTCCCGTAAATCCACTTGCGCCAGTGATCAGGATTCGCATTGGTCAATACTGGTTTGCAGTGTGGATCTGTCAATTCAGCTGCCTTCCTGACGGGGACCTCGTCCGGCGCTGCGTCCGTAGCGCGGTGTAGAGCCGAGATCATCTCTGGCAGCAGAACGTGCTCGGAGAATCTGGCAGCCAATCGCCGCAATTCTGCGGACCTTCCCAGGCGGCGCGCAGCCGCATCGAGGATGGCCCGATCCGCCGCATCCACGTCGCCGTGATCGACCGAATAGGCGCTCCCCGGCTCACGCAGAACGCCCATCATGTCAGAGATATGATCGGCGCGCGGACCGATGTGAAGAAACGGGATGCCCATCGAGAGGATGTTGTAGATCTTGCAGGGATGGACGATCCCGACCATCTTGTCTCCCATTACTACAACCTGCAAATCCGAGGCGGACAGAGGGCTGGCCGGCTGGTGGGGCAGGCAGCAGACATTTGTGAGCGCATGCGCCCTGGCGAACTCCTGTACCTGAACCAGAGCATTCCCGCCGCCGACAAAGCAAAATGTAATATCTGTTCGACTTCTCAGACGCTGCGCCACCTGGAGCAACGTGTCCAGCGGATGGATGGTACTGATATTGCCCGCGTACATCACAACGAATTGATCTGTCCATCCCTGCAACTTCCGCAATTCCACTCGAGCAATCGGATCATATTTTACCGATGTGTCCTGAGACCACGGCGGCAGAATCATGATCCTCTCGGGCGAGATGCCTTTGCGGACGATGCGGTCCCGCATGAAGCGGTCCAGCACCACGATCAGGGTGCTGCTTTGCAGGGAAAACGCCAAAAGCCGATGAAGGAGTTTCGCGATGCGCGAGTCGTCGGAGAGCCACCCCATCGCAATGGCCTCGTCAGGATTCAAGTCCATGATCCAGGAGACCAGGCGTCCACTCTTAATACGGATCGCGAGGGCGGCCAGCACCGAAATCATGGGGGGATGCGTCATGGCGACCACGACATCAAAGCGAGGCGAACGCAGGAGTTCCAGACTGTAGGCGACGGTGATCGCCACCGAGTCGAAGATCCGACGCCATTTTGACCGCTTGCCCAAGCCGGGAGCGCGCACGCGCCTCACTGTGCATCCACGCCAAGTCTCGCTTGCGGGGAACTGGATGGAGGGGTCGGCATAGGCTCGACGACTGGCCACCACGGTTACCGAATGGCCTTGACCGGCTAACGCGGCGGCAAGGTCGCGAGCATACTGGGCAATCGGAACTACATCCGGGTGGAAGCATTGATTCAAGATGAGAACGCGCATGATTTCCGTGCCTCCGTGGCTTGGGCAATGGGTTGGGGAACCGATGGAGTCCGAAAGACTAGGCCCATCCGGGACCCGGGATACCAATGGTTCAGCGGCTGGTCACAAAACATCAGGTAATTTCGGGAAAGCCGGCGGGCGAAGTCCATTAGCCGGCGCGTATGCCAGACGCTCAAAAAGATGCAGTTCTCCGAGCTGCGTCCCTCTAGCAAATCGAACTCGCGGTTCTCCAGACGCCGGAGCACACGAAGTGTCGTGAATATAAAGGTCAATCGCGGGCGGGGAGTTTGCCTCTAAGAACCCGCAGATATCGCCTTTGGCGAAAGTCACAAAACGATCGAAGGGCGGCTGAATCAGGCTTCCCGAGGAAGGGTTCAAATCGACTGAATAGATCCGGCCGGCAAAACCCTCCGCCGAATTCTGCTGGACGGCGGAGGCGAGGATGCAGGTTCCGAGACCGCCAGCCACACCTGCCTCCACGATGATTTTGGGCTTGTGCGCCCGGACGAGCACGTAATAGATCAACCGGCGTCCGGGCATTGCATTTGCGTCACTGGTGAAGCGGTCGGATCTTTGGAGCTGAGTGGACGCGCACGTGAGAGTGCAGATCGTCCAGGCTCGCTTCGAACTCCGCCACATAACCGGCCGCTTCCTGCCAGGGAATGCCGGTGGCCATTGCGACAATGGCCGCGGTGTACTCCTTGCTGTTGCCGGTCACATCGTAGTTGAAATTGTCGATCTCGCGCGAGTGGATCAGCCATGGCCCAATTTGGCGAATCATCGGCCAGTAATAGGACAGCGCGTAAAAAAGGCGGTAGGGGACCAGCAGGAGCCGGCCGAGCCCCGAAGTCTTTAACCACGTCTTGAAAGTTCTGATTCGCATGCTTCCTCGGTTTGTTGATTCGCGTCCCTCCGGCCCAGCGCGGCAGCGTAAACGGCGATCAATTGGCGGTAGTTGGCTTCCGCGGTGAAACGTTCTTCGTGATCTGTTCGTGAAGCCTCGGAGAAGCGCTTCCATTCCGGTGCTTCCATGGCAACGGCCCGTTCGAGCGCGCAGGCCAACCCAGCGGCGTCAGGATCAAAGAGAATTCCGGTGGTGTTGTTGCGGACGATCGATGGGAAACACCCGTGGGACGGGGCAATTACTGGCGTGCCGAGCGCCAGACTCTCCGCCAGAGTCATAGGAAACCCCTCGTAGCAACGGGAGGGCAATGCCAGCCATCGGGCGCGCGCCGAATGCAGCAAAGCCTGATTACGCGACAGTTTCCCATGCCAGGCCACATCAGCGCACCCGGCGAAACGCGATCGCAACTCCGCACCTTCCGGCCCATCGCCGACAATCGCGAGTTGATGGCCGTTGTGCGCGATGCGCGACCAGACGTCCAGTAGAAAGTCCAGTCCTTTATACGCGCTCGTATTTCCGACGAAAGCAATCGTCCTAGATCTTTCGCTTAAGGGCTCGGGAAACTGCGGCAGGATCTCCAGCGAAGTTAGGCTTGACGTGTATCCGCGCGGAGGGAAGTCCGGTCTCGGATCATGAGATCGCGCTGAAATCCGGTCAGGGCGATAAATGCATCGACTTTTCGATGGTAGGTACGAAATAGCGAATGTACGATCCTCGTAAGGCAGATCGAAGCTCCTACCGGAAACGAGCCGTTGTATGCGCACCGATGCTGGAGAGCGGCGATAGGCGGGCGTCCGACGCATTCCATGCAAGGTACGGACCCGCGAAACAACAGACCGTTGGCACAGGTCAGCCGATAGTTATGCAACGTAAGAACCACGGGCGTATGGGTTTTTGCGGCCGCCCAGAAGACGCTCGGGCTCAATGCGGCGAAGGTATTGTGCACGTGAATCACGTCGGGACGCCGCGAAGCGATCTCGGCCGCCAGCGCCCGCGCGGCACGCAGGTTCCATACGGAGGCAAGTCCGTCGATTCCGTTTTGCACAAGGCTGCGAGAGACCAGACTCGTGTTATCGCCGATGAACTGCGTCACGATGTGACCTCGGCTGGTGAGAAGGCGATGTTCTTCGTGGAGGACTGAATCTTCCCCTCCCAGCCCCGATTTATAACGGCAGTGCACTTGGAGGATGGACAAGGGATGCGGCTGCCGTACGGCCGATGTATCAGGAGTGCGGGCAATGGTGTTCTGGAAGGCGTTCATGGACGAGCCGGCGCCTCCCTGCTGCGTCATTGCGGCGCTGAGCGGCTTGGCCAGGCTCATCCGCACCATGGCGGAATGTAACTGCTCCACGCGGGCAACATAATCGCGCTTGCCCTGGAGTTTCTGGCGCACATCGATTTCCGTATCCCCAGGCATCCATGATGATGCGCGGGATCTCGAGCGGATGCTCCTTTCGACGCAGACAGCGTTGGACCGTAGTGAACGACCATCGGTAGCCGCACTCGGCGGCAATCGCCAGTGTTTGCCGGTCGTAATCATGGGGCTGCCCGAAAGGAAAGGACAGCATATCGACGGCTTCACCGAGTTCGTCTTCCATGATTTGCCGGCTGGTACCCAGTTCTCGACGCAGACTCCGCGGATCACAAGCCCCGAGCGGCCTGATGCGTGTGAGTGTGAGATCCGAAGCCGACTCCGTACCGCCGCATTTCTCGGACCTGATTCCAACTGAGCGGTCTGATGCCTCGATAGTGCGGCGACCAGCCCATTGCTTCAGGCCTACCGCTCAGAAAAGAGGTGGTCAGAAAAATGGTGAACGGTAGACCCTTTTCCGCCAGGATGGGGAACGCGACTTCGTAGTTGTCGGCGTAGCCATCGTCAAAGGTAATGGCCGAACGGACGGTACGGCCGGCGTCGCAACTCGATTGATTTCGATTTTGATCAATCAGGTCCCGAAGCGGCTCAACCTGGCTGAAGGCGGCGATCTCCGACACGCGGGCAGTGAACGCTCCAGCGGATTTAACGAGTGGGGGCTTCTTGAGCCGACGGAATGGAACAACAAGATCGAGTCCGCAGCGTGCGCCGGCGATGCCGAGCCTAGCGCCATTTTGAACGAATGTTTCCAGGACATATCGGATTTACCTCTCGAGGGTCTCCACGCACTCTCTTGGCGTTATGTTCCTGCGACTCGGCCGCCGACGTTATCGCCGCGATGGAGGCAATTGCCATCCAGAAAAATGTGAAGCTCAGATATGTGCTGTTGATCATGCCGTTGGCTGGAAGCGACGCGAGTCAAAAGGATTGCGCACGTGTTGGCGCCGCGTGAATCAAGAGTGCGTCCGTCCAGTAACTGCCTCCGGTACTGCAGCAGTCGCGATGAAGCAGTACAGCAACCAACAAACGAATGCCAGACCAACATAAATGCCGTACTGGCTCGCGATCTGGATCCAAACGTTATGCGGGTTGATCTGGCCTCCGGTATTGTAGTAGCCGGCACCCGTGCGAACCAGGGATGAGTATCCCCCGGCGCCTACGCCGAAACCGGCGGTCTCTGCCACGAACTGAATTCCATTCGTAAACAAGCCGGATCGCTGGTCAATCGATTGGTCGTTGCCGGAGATTGCCCCCTCGAAGCGCAACCGCGTATAGGGCAGGTATTCGGAATACAATCCGGCGAGGCCAAGCAGCAAGACGCCGGAAAGCAGCGCCCCCCGGAAGGCTCTTCGGGTCACATTCAGACATAACCACGCTGTGATTTCGATGGCTATGGAAATGATTCCCAGTCGGGTTGCGGCAAGAAGAACAAGCGCCAGCACCGTTACAGCCATGGCGAGAACCAGCAGCCTTCCGCATGCTCCCTTAGTTCTTTCCAGTTGCCAAACAAGGAACGGAAACACCAATACCAGGAACGCAGCGTAGGTATTCCGATTGCCGAACGTCGCAGCGGCATAGACGATGGCGAACGAGTCTGATCCACCGGTAGACAACTGGCCGTACGAGCTTGGCAGGTGTTGATCGGTGAGAATCTCATGAAAGGCAATTGGGAGGGTCAACAAGAAGGCCAGTACCCATCCGCGACGGAGCCAGTGAGGCGCGGAAGGGACGCGCCACGCCAACGAAGTGACGACTACTACAGTGAGAATCCCGAGTGCCACGCCCGCTAGTTCCGTGAGGCCAGCCTCGAAATCGGGCGTCCAGGCGAGCGATGCCAGCCCCCAAACGAGCCAAAACGAAGACATAGCCAGGAAGGCGCGCATCGTGTCCGAACGATCTCGCAGCAAACGGCCCGCGCAGGCTGACCAGAGCAGCCCGGCGGCGATCAGAACGCGGGCAGGCTGAAGATTGCCACCGAGTTCCATTCCAGTCGCCAACAGTGTGACCGAGGCAAACAGGAGGATCGAGCCCGGTCGGCCGTAAGATACGCCGGTGTTCGACGGTGCGCTAGTCACGATAGGTAACTCTTCCCGGCTCGGAGCGAGTCGTCGTAGATTCGACTTAGCAGGGCCGTCACACTGGTCTCGGAGAAGCGCCGTTCCGTTAGTTCGCGGATGGCCCGAGCGGAATATTCAGTGTTGTGACGTATGTGGCGCAGCGAATCTGTGATTCCCTGAACGTCTCCCGGCTCAACCAGCAAGCCATTTTCGTTCGTAATAAAATCCTCCGGGCCTCCGGATCGTGTGCCGATCACTGGCAGACCGGTCGCCATAGCCTCAATGAAGACCACGCCAAACGTCTCCACGTGGCTGGCCAGAACGAAAGCATTGGCGGCCCAAAGGGCTGCCCGCACCTGTTGCCGCGATAGCCTGCCGGGGAAATCCACCAGGCCCGAAATCTCCAATTTGGCGCATACGGGATTTCAGCTTGGCGAGTTCGGGGCCTTCCCCTGCGATGGCGAGACGGGTCTCCGGGTGGCCTGCAAACGCCGCGGCGAAGGCTTCGATCAGTGTCGCCATACCCTTGTGAGGGAGTAGATTGGCGATGCTCAGAAAGACAAATGGGGTGGTTCCGCGCGGCTCCGGCGGCAGGTGGAAATAGGCGGTGTTGATAAGATTCGGAATGACGTCGATGCGGCCGCCAGGCAGGAAATCGCCCAGGCAGGACTTCAGCCTCTCTCCGACCGCGAGAACGCGGCTTGCGCCGGCAAAAGCGGCCGTGGCGTAGGCGCGGAACCGGTAAGGCACGGAGCCGCTCGGAAATGCCGTAGAGTGCTCTGTGACCACATAGGGAACTCCGTATTTTCGATTTAGCCGGGAAGCCGCGTATCCAGCCCAAAGTGCGCTATGCGCATGGATCAGATCGGGCCGCCCGAAGCGGCGGATGTAGTGCGCAACTTGGCGTCGCATCAAGGCGCAGGAAATAAGAGCCCCGGGCAAGGTATTGGCCAGCGTGTTCCACCCTCGCAGGCGTAATGTTGGAACGCCCTCTTCCTCCTTCCACTCGGATTGGAAGTGATTTTCGAACAGCCGTTGTGGAGCAAAGCAGTGCAGCCGCCGCTGTTCCACGCAGACACACCCCACCCGGAGTCCCGCACGGCGTAGCGCCGCGGCCTGTTCTGCGAAAAACACTCCTGAATTGGGTCGATCGAGGTCGGAAGTCCATGACGGGAGGAACAGGACGTGCGGGCTCACTTCGACCTCCCGTTGCGTGTCAGGGTTACTCGCGCTCTCGCGAACACTCGCCGAGCCAGATTCCAATCTTCGACTGAGAGAAGGATCAGGCTCCTGGCAGGCAATCTGGAATGGTGAAGGAAGAAGGCGCAGAGCACGATCACGTTGCTCAGACACGCGGCGCTTCGTCGCGATGGCTGCACCTGCCATTCCCCATCGCGGCACGAGAAGCCAGTGCAAGAACTATCGTGACCACCGCGCCTGATAGGGATCCCGCAAAGTTCCATTCCGGCCGGCCGACGCCCGCGATGTGACCCGCGATTACCTGAGCCGGACAGAAGGCAACAGTGCCCGGAAGTAGCCAGAGGATTACCGCGGCCGCAGGGTGGAACGAAGCGCCGAAGAACATCGGGACCGAAAATGGGGCAAGAACCGCCAGTACCAGCCCGCAGACTGCAGAGACCCATAATGCGAGACGCGCGCATTGAGCGGTCCGTCGCGATTCATTGGCGCCTGCCGATGCCGCGTTTGCAACCGTGGGAAAGATGACGGAGGCAAGCGCTCCGGGTAGCAGCCAAAGCGTCTGGCTCAAGAGCGTGGCAGTGTAATAGACTCCGAGCACGGCCGCACCCAGCCACGCGTGGATGTAATAAACCGAAAGTCGATAGTTGACGAATTGAACGACATTCGCGGCGTAGGAAGGCAGCGAGTACTTCAGGCAGAAGCGAAATTCCCCGCCCGCATCTCCCGGGGCGGCGGGCGCCGGAATGTGTCTTTGATAACTCCAAATCGCCGTACCAATGGCACACATGTTGGCGACGACGCAAAGCAATATGAGCGTGGTCAGTTTCGTGTGGCGTAAGCCGACCGCAACAGCCAGAAAGGCGACCGCCGCGGCTTGCTTGACCAGATCTCCATGATTAGCCTGAACGAACTGTTGGAGGCCGCTGAGGACGGCGCGCAGGCAGCCAGAGGCAGCGAGCAGGCCGACATTGACGGCAACTGCAAGCAGGCCAGCGGTACCCATCGCGGCAGGGACAATCCGGTCGATGAGGTGCATCCGGCACAGCAATGCCAGGACCGCCAGGCACAGCCCGCTTTGCAGAATCGACAACACAATCGCAACACGCTTCAATCTTCCCGGGTCGGCTTTGCGACAGGCAACTGCGTATGCAATTCCACTCGGCAGGGAAAGTCCGGTGAAGGTCGCCAGGAGTTGGGCGGTAGTTACGTAAAGGTCGTATGCGCCCTTTCCCGCCGGGCCGAGCCAGCGCGCAATGACTGCCGTGATCAGGAGGGCGGCTGCCACCTGCAACAGGTTCGTGCCGAACGTGTGGAGGCCATTGCGAAACAAGGAGGGACACGCCGGGGCCGCGGCTCTTTCGGGCTGGAACGCGATATTTCGATAACGGAATCAGTAGTCATTGACGTGCGCGTGGCTGCAAAATGAATTCAGCGGGCGACCCTGGGCGATTGCGGGGTCATCGCCGGCATTTCTCCGCCACCCTGTTCGTGGGCCGCCGGAACAATTCCAAAAGACCGGTCGCCGCAAAGTGCGGTCTCGTAGTCGCGGAGCCGTGTTCGAGCAAGGCTGTCCCAACTCTGGGCGGGATGCATCATAGACGCGCTTAACGCGCCCATTGCCGTTCTTCTTGTGAGGGAGGCCATCTCGCAGAGCTTTCACCCAAATCAGAGGGATCGTCATGTCGGTAGCGCAGACCATTCCGCGTAAGGAACCATTGATCGTCAATGGCGCTGCCGACAAGGAGAGGCAACCCGCAAGCCGCACTATCGACGATAGAAATCGTGGGATGGGGCCACCACGCGATATCGGCGGCCCGATACCATGCCGGCAGTTCGCTCGCGGGCATCAAGGGTAGCACCGTGCATCCATCGCATGCGGTGATCGCGGTCGCTCTGCGATCCACAGCCGATGAACAGACCGCGGAAAGGCAAACTCTTCGCGCGCAAGTGGCCAACAGTCTGGGCAAGCAACAGTCCATTACGCTGAGAGTTGAGCTTGCCCGTATTGATCACAACCAAATCATCGGGGGCAAATCCCAATCGTCGTCGTAGGGCGGTCCGCTCGGCGCGCGCCCCTTCGGAATTCAGTGGATGGCACGTCGCGGAGTCAAAACCAAGGTGCTGCACCATGACTTTGCGTCGCTGCATCCCCATGAACCGGGCGGCGACCATGGCGCAATCCTGCGTCGCCGCGTAGCATTTCTCGGTAAACAGGCTGGTGATTCGTCCCGGAGTCTCGCGCAGCAGCAGATTCGAAATCCGCGGGGTGGAAAATAGCGAGTTCGAGAGTTGCTCAACGGGAAAGGTGCATGCGCAGCGATGACTGCCGGTAAAAAGGCGGCTTCCGAAAAACAGACGCGCGATAGTAGCATCGAGAGCGATCCATCCGCCTACGGTAAAGGTCTGGATCACGTCTGGACGAAGCAGTTTGAGTTTATCGAGCAAACCCACCATCCGCATATAACCGAGTTGGCTGCGATGAGGCAGAACATGGACCGAATATCCGTCCACGCGGTGAATCGAGCCCGCCTGGTAGAGGCTGCAATTGAGGTGCACAGGCGAAGGTTTCCTGGGCATCTGCATTTTGATGGCCGGACAAGAGGTCCATGGTCACGACCGTGACATCCGCACCCAGACGCGCAAGCGCCTGGGATAATCCACTTTCGATGTATCCGAGACCCGGAGTGAATGTCTCGGCTAAAAGAGTTATGTTCATGATCGTTCTCAAACGCGAACACTATGTTGCGGCGCAAGCCGCGAAGTCCAGGACCGCTTGGGAGACCTCCCTGCGTTGGCCGGCTGTCAACTCGGCATAAACGGGAAGCGCGAGCACTTCTTTCGCCGCAGCCTCAGCATTCGGAAGCCGGCCTTGCCGGTATCCCAAATACTGGAAGCATTCCTGGAGGTGCAGCGGCACCGGGTAATAGATCTCCGTCCCAATGTTCCGTTCCTTCAAATGCGCCAGTAAACGGTCGCGTCCCGGGAGGCGAATCACATATTGGTTATAGATGCTGTCGCAATCCGGAGCGAGGTAGGGAGTCTGGATTCCACTGCCGGCGAAAACCTCGTTGTAATAACGGGCATTATTCCGGCGGGCTTCCGACCAGCCTCTGAGGTGTGGCAACTTCACCAATAGAATCGCTGCCTGGAGGGGATCCAGCCGGAAGTTACCGCCGACCTGCTTGTGGAAGTATTTCGGCTTGGCTCCGTGATTGCGCATGAGTTGCAGTTGGCGGTACAAGACTTCGTCATTGGTGACGATCATGCCTCCGTCGCCCGCTCCGCCGAGATTCTTACTGGGAAAGAAACTCAAACATCCGGCTGTGCCGAGACTTCCCGCGGGGCAACCTCTGTAAGTCGCCGAAATTGCCTGCGCGGCGTCTTCGATCACGACCAAACCATGGCGTCGCGCGATTTCCATGATGGGTCCCATTTCCGCCATCTGCCCGAAGAGATGTACCGGCACGATCGCCTTGGTCTTCGACGTGATCGCTGCCTCTATAGCGTTAGGGTCGATGTTGTACGTCTGGGGATCGATATCCACGAAGACGGGAGTCGCGCCGGTTCGAGCGATCGAGCCGGCAGTGGCAAAAAACGTGAAGGTGGATGTGATTACCTCGTCGCCAGGGCCGAGGTTCAGGCTCATCATGACATTCAACAATGCGTCAGTCCCACTGGAAGCTCCAACCGCATACTTGCAGCCGGAAAGTTCTGCAATGCGCTCTTCCAGCTCAGCGACTTTTGGTCCGCCGATGCAGACTTGCGTCTCCAGAACTTCGGATACAGACGCCAGTACTTCGTCCTTGATTGTGGCGTACTGCGCTTTCAAATCGAGCAAGGGAACTTTCATAGAGTGCGTCCTTTTTTATTGACCAGTTACACGACCGTCGCAAGGTGGTACTTCATTTCGTCATAGGTCTTGTTTCCGACAGTCAGTTCCTTCGGAAGAGGCGAGTCCTCATCCAGGTCCAGGCAACGAAGTACGCCCTCCCTGGTTAGGCGGTAGCGGTACCCGCTTTCCGGACAGACCATAACGCCGGTCCCTTCTTCATCCATCAAGCGGTGGCCATGACGGCTCATCCAACCCACCTGGCGTCCGGGTGAGCCTACCATCAGCGCGTAATCCGGAACGTTCTTCGCAATTACGGCCCCCGCACCGATAAAGCAGTAGCGGCCGAGTTCCACTCCGCAGACAATCGTGGCGTTGGCACCCACCGTGGCGCCGCGATGGATGATGGTCTTTTCATACAGCGCGTGGCGATTTATTTGCGAGCGCGGATTGGTGACGTTCGTCAGAACGCAGGATGGCCCAAGGAAAACATCGTCTTCCACGACGGTACCCGCGTAGATGGACACGTTATTCTGCACCTTGACGTTATTACCGATAAACACCCCCGAAGCAATGTGGCAGTTCTGACCGAAGATGCAGCCTCGCCAACCGTGGCGCCCGTTCATGACATGCGTGAAGTGCCAAATCCTGGTGCGCGCCCCGATCACGGCGGGTTCGCCAATGATGGCTGTTTCATGGGCGAAGTAGGGCCGCAACACCTCGCGTTTCGTGTTGTCAGGGTCCAACGAAACGCTGCTCCCGGCTTCGAGCGATTCCTGGCAGGCGTTTAGAACACGCAGCACACGGACTCCTTCTCTGCCGTCCGTCAACGGCGTATCTCGCGAGATCATGCAATCCAGAAACTCCCGGCATTCATTTCGCAAGGGTTCGGAATGGTCGAGAGGCACTGCCTGCGCTTCGCCCTTTACCGCGCTGGGGACACGGTCCTTCCATTCCACCCGGTGAGGATAGAGGACCAGCTTTTCCGGAGCTGTGTCGTCAAAGACAGCCATATTCTCGGAGCCAACCACCACCAGGCGCTGCTCTTTGACGGGATGCAGCCAGCTCACGAAGACATGTGCCCTGACGCCGCTCGCGAAGGAGAACTGGCTGAGCGTGACGTCCGAGACGTGGTGGCTTAGATACGACCCACCTTCGCAACTTACCTGCACCGGGCTTTCGTCCAGAAGGTTGAGGATGACGGAAACATCGTGCGGCGCGAAGCTCCATAAGATATTTTCTTCAGTCCGGATCTTGCCGATATTGAGGCGGTTGGAATAAATATATTGCAGGCGTCCCAACGATCCATCCCGAATGAACTGCTTCAATTTGCGTACTGCCGGGTGGTACCTCAGGATGTGTCCCACCATCAACACACGGCGTTCGCGTTCGGCTAACTCCACCAGTTCGCTGCCTTCCCTGGCATTCAAGGCAAGCGGTTTCTCCACAAAGACGTCTTTGCCGGCGAGCAGGGCCCGCTTTGCCATTGCGTAGTGAGTAGCCGCGGGCGTGGCCAGAACGACCCCCCGAACGGCGGCATCCGAGAGTACTTGAGAGAACTCGCGTACATATGCTACTGACGGATACTGGGAGCGCACGGCGGCTTCCACCGAGGGATCTTCGTCGCAGACCAGGCGTAACGCGCCCAGTTCAGAGAAGTTTCGGACCAGATTCTTCCCCCAATATCCATTTCCTACTACTGCGATGTTTTCAGTCACGACTCAACTCCCAATGTGCTCTAATTCGTTTTGTTCGATTCCCACGCGACCATCTGACAGAGAGCTCAGGAGGATCGCGAGGCGGTGCGATTCGCGCGGGCCCGAGAGAGTCCAACGGAGGAACACCCACAAGGTGGCCAGTACACCGCAGAACAATCCCCCCGCCAGTGTTAGCAAGGCTCTTGGAGGCCAACTCTTGTAATCCGGAGGTACGGCCCGGTCGACCACCTGGATCGCCGGGGCTTCCTTCGATTGATCCAGTCGCGCAGCCTCATACTCGCGAGCGATCAGTTCCATCAGGGTCTCGTGGAATTTCACGTCGCGGAAGCGGCGCATGTACTCGAGGCTGGTTTCGGGGATCTTTCCGGTTGAACGAATGGGAATTCCAGCGCTATTCTTGCCCCCGGCGGATTCCAGCTTTCGTTCCTGATCGCGTAGGGCAGAAAGCTCGGACTTCAGAAGCACGACCTCTGCATTCTGGTCTGTGGCGCCGGATTTCAGCCGCTCTAACATTACTTCGCGCCCTGCGATTTGGCCGCGCAACTCCATGAGTGCGCGAAGCGTGCCGCCCACCTGGCTGCCCACTTCGAGGAGGCCCGTCGCTTCTTGAGTCTTCTGCAGCATGGATTCCGCGTCCACGGTCGCTCGCTTTTCACTTTCCAGTTCCTGCTCGAAAAACCTTCGTCGCTGGGCGGATTCGACTGCCGCGAGCCGGCTGTTCTGCTTGAACAATTCGTCGATATAGCCATTTGCCAGGTCGGCCGCCCGCTGCGGACTGGAGTCCTCCACGACGATCCGAATCAGAGTGTCCTTGCCAGTGATGAAGTGAGTCCGGCTGGTCAGCGCCTTGCGGGCGAGGCTTTGAATTGACTCTTTGTACACGGCCTGCAACTGGAACTGCGAGATCAGACTGTCCGCAATAGTGCGGCTGCTCAGCAGGCCTAAATAGAGATCCGACGGCGACTTTAACAACTCCGACCCCATCCCGCCGGCCATACCAGCCATGCCGCCCAATTGGCCCAATAAAACGGCGGCGGTGGACTTCTGTTGTTGGGGCGGCATGATAACGGCGGTAGCGGCGTACGTCTTCTGGAGGCAGAGGGCAATCGCCCCACTAATCAGAGTCCCTGTCAATGCTGCAGCCAGAATGAGTTTCTTGCGCGCAGCCAGAATAATGAGGAGGTCCATCAAACCGATTCGGTCCGGATCAGGCTGCCGCCCTTCCGTTTCCAACGTTGCGAATTCACTTTTCATGCGCCGTTCACCTCAAAATATTGATTGCTGCTGCGCCGAGGGCGAACTGTGTAAACACTTGGGTCCAGTCACGCAGGCCGTGCAGGAATGTCGTTTTGAAAATTTCTTCCGGGACAACTACGGAATCGCCGGGATGGAGTTGAGTCGCCTCAAAGGCCTTTTTGAAGGGGCTGGATCCCTGCCTCGATATCACGGCGCCATCCGCGCGAATAATAAAGATGTGATTCTTGTCCGCGTTGCGGGTGGTACCGCCCGATTCGTTCAGGTAGTCACTTACCCGCAAACCCGATTCATAGATGAACGAGTTTTGGTTGTGGACCGCACCCAGCACGTTCACGGTGGCTGGGCGGGACGGCACCACGAAGCGGTCTCCGTCCTCCAGAGGCAGGTCCATGAACTTAGATAGGTCAGAAGCGCCAGGCTCCAGGTTCAACACGATCCTACCCGTGGGTTGAACAGAATGCATCTTCGCCACCGTCCGTCGCTGGCTTTCCAGTTTGGCCGCAACCGCGGCGGTTTCCTCTGCCGTCGACGCACTCCCGATCTTGGCCGAACCTGTTTGCTCCACTTCCCGCTCGAGATCCCGCACAAATTCGTCGAGACGCCGCTGCTGGTCTATGCGTGTCGACTCACGCATGAATTCAGCGCCGAACAGGTACGCCTGAGGCGTTAGACCGCCTGCTCGCCGCACGAGCTCCCCGAGCGTCTCCCCGGCGCGAACAACATAGATGCCAGCGGCGTTGAACTCGCCTTCCAATCGGACCATCCGATTCTGCTGCGCCATGGATACCCGAATGTCCGCCTGCGAGAAGACAGTCACCACATCTCCGGGCCGCAGTTCCAAATTCTGGCTGTCATCCCGTTCGAGGACTAGCTTGCCGAGGTGAAAGGGCACCAATTCCGCGCTCAGATCGTGCACATTTTGCCGTTCGATCACTGCATACGACCAGTTGATCTCGGGCGCTGCAAACTGGATGTTCGTCCTGATTGGCTTCACCGAGGCTTCCCGCACCAGTGACGGAGAGACGACCTCTTCCCGGTGTTCATAGCCGAGTTCATAGCCGAGTAAATTGCGCTTGCGCCAGTAATCTCGGGTAACGAGTGATTCCTTGTCCGGAATGATGTCCCGGAGCCGTATTCCCGGGCTCCAGGGAAAGCGGCCTGGGTTAGCGACGTTGCCTCGCAACGTAATTGCGTTTTCAAAGTGAGGGTTGATGGCCAGTACGTGCAGGACATCTCCATCCAGGACGTGGGTGTTCAGACCCGCCGCATCGAGGCGCAACGAGAGGGTCTGCCGCGAGGCACGATCCTTAATTCGCTCCAACGTGGCACGCTGCGTATCGGCAACGGCCGAGAGACCTCCCGTCATCTGGATTAGCTCTCCCGCGGTTGTGTCCGCCTTGATTTCATATATGCCGGCGTTCTTGACACTGCCGGCGATGGCGACCTGCGGTCCGGCAGGAGGAAAATAAACCACGTCGCCGGGAAGCAAGCGCGAGTCTTTGGACTTGTCGCCCTTCAACAGCAGGTCATAAAGATCGAACTCAGTGGCGATCTCTCCACTCCGCTTCAGTTGGATGCGGCGCATGGAACCTTGGGCTGAAGGGTCCGCCCGAGACAAACAGCGCGTTGACCAGCGTGCTGAGCGAACTCACGGTGTAGCTACCCGGGCGACGCGCCTGCCCAACCACGAAGATCTGAATGGAGCGCAACTGGCCCATGTTTACGTTGAGGTCGAAATTACGGAACACGCGCTCCAATTGCGAACGTAAGAAACCGGCTAGCTGCCGGAACTGAAGACCAGTCACACCCACATTGCCAACCTGAGGAATGAACACCGCTCCGGCGCGATCCACCGTAAGTTCAAGATCCAGATTGACCTGCCCCCAGACGCGCAACAGAAGCTCGTCTCCCGGGCCAATGACGTAGTCCGCGGTCACGGGAGTCCGGTCCACCGGTGCGAACGTGGTAGGAACCCTATCGAAGAGAGTTGCGCCAAATACCGGCAAAACATGCCCGATAGAGGACGCCACGAATCCCTGAAACTCAGTGGGTGTCTGTGACGGAAGCTCTGGAGCAACGGTCGGGCGCGGTTCTTCGATCGCCGGTTTGGCGGATGGGATGCGCACTACCGCCGGCCCTCCAAGGTTGATCGGCGTATTTCGTCCCATCGCGGGCAAGTCGAACGATGCCTTAGCCGCCTGGCAGTCGGGTTCAAGGCTACCTAGCGGGCTGTTGCACCGCTGGGCGAAATCGGAAGGGTTGCCTGGGAGCTGGGCGCAGACCGCTCCCGCCATGAGAATCAGCGCTCCGGCGAGATGTAGTGTTGCAAGCGATACTTGGCGGATAGACCGGAATTCGAATCGGATCACTTCAGTTCCTTTTTGTTTTTGTATCTCTCCCCTGTTTGCGGGCCGGGTTCCCAGGCCAATTGGAGAGAACCGCTCAAATTGTGAAACGGGCCGCCTAAAACTGGAACCCAGAAACGCTCATATTGAAAAATTGCTGTCGTGAACCATCCAGGCGCCAGTTCGAGGCAGCTCTTCAGCCCGGCGTCTGGTCTGAGTGGCGCCTCCGGCAAGAAATCGAGCGCTTGTTTTGGTCTGCCGAGAGCTCAGTTCGAGGCGATTGCGCGCTGAAAACCAGTACGTGGCGCGGGCCTGCAGTGAGCGCCCGTCACGACCGACCGGGTTACCGAGGAGGTTGCCATAATTCGTATTGCCGCCGCGATATTGGTTGTTGAAGTAGACTGACTGACCTCCGGGATCCGAGGCGCCAAGCGGCGTGGTGGACGGTGCTTCGAGATGGAGATCGAGACGCGGGAGTGCAGGTATACGGCTGAGGTAGAGGCCAGGGTTGATCGCCGCGCGACGAGGCGCGGCGAGTGGCGACGGGTCGTCTTCGGAGTATGAGTCGCTATAAAGGGTAATCCAGTTGCGCAGCCCGGGAACACGGTATCGGAAATCGAATCCGCCCTTGCGATCGCCTGGGTCGTTACGGCCGACCCCAGCCAATCCTTCGGGACTCGTAAACGAAGTGAAATTCCGGACGAAACTGCCGACCGTGATGGGGTGGCCGACGCCCCAGAAAATCGACCAACGCGTAAAACCCATTTCCAGGTTCTCGGTCAGTTTAAAGGAGATCTTCTGAGCGTTGAACCAGGGTCTCCAGGCATACTTCTGGCCACCTAACTTGCCGATGAGGAATTCAGCGCGGAAGCCGCTGCGGATGCCGAACAGGACAGGCAGGCGAATCGGGTGCACGGTCGAAACCTTTAGGTTCTTGGTAGGCTCCGCGTTACTTCCAAAGGAAAATGGCGAATCGAGGCCGGGGCCCCACCAGAGGGCTTGTTTGCCAACGGAAACCTCCACATTTGCGAGCCGGATTCCGCCGTACAGTTCCACGGAGCGGAAGCGGTTGAGGGCGGATTGGGAGTCGGCGCCTTGCAGCGGTATGCCGTCGAGTTGCGCGATGGTCTGGCGCACTTCGAGGGAATAGGGGGCAGCGGATGGAGCATGTTGATACTCTGCTTGAACCGAGCCGAAGAACCGACCCGCTTCCGCGGTGGCAGTGAAACCTGCGTCACCGATCCAGCCCCGGCCGAAGGGGCGGCCCAAATCGTTGGTCCAGGTTTGGCCGAAGTGCAGGCTGTCGTTTAGCAGAGGCCCGGCAATAGCTCCGCCTCGGACGTATACGGATTGCAGCACGACCGAAGAATCCTTGGGACCTGGCGTATCGAATTCTCGGTGCAGCGTCCGTAACACGGAACGAATGTCCGCTCCGTAAGTGACGGGCGCTTCGTCGGCTTCGAGCAACTGGCGGCGGCATTCGGCACGCGTCCAAGGGCGCAGCCCGGATGTCTGGGAGGGGATTAGACCCATGGCAGCGAGGCGGTCCAGGGCAGCGTAGATCCAACTGTCGATCGGAATGTATGCGGAGCCGGTCGATGACTGTGTGGGCCTTTCGTCGAAGCATCCGGTGCGATCGCTGGTGGCCCGAGTCTGGTGGAAAGCCAGCCGGGCGCACTGCCGCCTACGACGTCAGATGTCAAGTGTCCCCGCCCCGCCCTGACGTCCGTCGCTAGTCCATAGACACCCGCTGGGTGAGCCATCCGGAATAGCGATCGGCGATTACCGAAGGCAGGGCCCATGCCGCAGTGGAATGAAAGGAGTAGCCGAGCGCCGCGGTCTCGCTAGCATATGCGTCGCTGGTAGCGAGCCCCGCCAAGAGGAATATCCGAGACTTCCGCCGCAAGCGGCAGTAACCCTTTCACATCCTCGGGGCGAGTTTCTCCGGCGGTTGTCAATATGGATGCGCTCACGCATGTTGGCGCGCCAACGATGCCGCGCTGAAAGTTGTTCTGACGAACGGCGTCGGACGGCACGGGAGATGGTTCGAGGTCAGGCGCGCTCTGTGCGGCCAAGGACGTCGCTCCAAGAAGCGCAGAGGACACAACCAGGACTCCGACACTCCTGCCGATTCGAAAAGTCAGACTACCTCCTTTGCCGGCTTTCTGAAATGAACCGTCCTGCGACTCACTTCGCATCGAACCCGGCGATGATGGATACTATCGGCGGGAAAAATGTTTCACTTTAGCCTTTGGAAGTTTTCGGAGTACTGTCAGTGCAGACAACAGGATCTTCGGGCCAATTCAGCGGCAAGGAGTCACTGCTGCAGGCGGGCGCCGGACTTATTTCTTCGAGAATAATGTTCCGAGAATCTGTCGGGGTCGATCGCTACCCGATGAACTCAATCGGCAGCTCAAAGAGGGAACGCACACAATGCAATAGCCGGCGGCCCCACCAGAGATCGCAATCCAACGCCTCGTCGATCGCCTCTTTCGAACCGTGTATCAGTAGGAACGAACGCGAAATCCAGTAGACGAGGAGCGCAGGAAGAGCGACAACGATGATGACGGCGAGCATGGATTCGAGTAGGATCGGAACCGGCATGGGTACAGCATACTAGAACCTTCCTCTCCCTGCCGGGAAATCTACTGGCGATTCCTGATTCCCGGCCGCGATAGACTTTGGATTGGAGGCTGTTATGTCCATCCGACCCGTGAAGCGGCTGATCAAGTCTAAACCCACCCGAGAAGGAGCCGGCGTGCACCTGCGACGCGCCTTCGGCTTCGGCAACACTTCCGATTTCGATCCGTTCCTGCTCCTGGACGATTTCCGCAACGACGTTCCCGAGGATTATCTCGCCGGATTCCCCTGGCATCCCCACCGCGGGATCGAGACCATCACATACGTGCTCGCGGGAACCGTGGAACACGGCGACAGCATGGGAAATCGCGGTGCAATCGGGCCCGGCGACGTTCAATGGATGACCGCCGGCCGCGGCATCATCCATCAGGAGATGCCCAAGGGTGACGAGGCCGGCCGGATGCATGGATTCCAGCTATGGGGCAACCTTCCCGCCTCCCTAAAGATGACCGCGCCGCGATACCAGGAGGTCAAGGCCCCCGAGATTCCAGACCTGAAGGACGACGATGGCACGCATGTACGCGTGGTGTGCGGAGAGTTTTGGGGAATGAAAGGGCCGGTGGACGGCGTCGCGGCGGAGCCCGTCTATCTGGACGTCTCCGTGCCTCCGGGCCGTCGAAAGAAGTTGCCGGTGGAAACCACGCGGCACGCGTTCGCTTATGTCTTCGGCGGTAATGGGAAGTTTTGCAATGCGTCGGGTCCGCTCGATGTGCCCACCGAACCAGTGAGCTGGGCGGATACCAGCCCGCCCTCTAGCGCTGACAACCGCTCGCTCGTGCTGTTCGATCGCGGTGATGAGGTAGAGGTGCAGGCCGGTGAGGATGGAATTCGCTTCCTGCTCGTATCTGGAAAGCCGTTAGAAGAGCCCGTTGCCTGGTATGGGCCCATCGTCATGAACACTCAGGAACAGCTCCGCCAGGCATTCGAGGAACTGGATAAGGGAACGTTCCTGAAGGCCACGGAGTAGGTCACAGGGTCGGCGTCGGTCCCAAGCCCTTGACCTTTTCGAGTCGCTGCTGGTCTGCCAGGCAGTAGGGGGTCCACGGAATCGCTTCCAGCCTCGCCGGCTCAATCGCCTTATCGCAGAGGATACATCTCCCGTACGAACCCTGTTCGATTCGCAGCAGTGCCGCATCTACCAGTTCGAGCGTCTCCGAATCTGTGCTGCTGGATTGCAGGGCCTCGTCCGCCGCGGTGTCCTGCACCGACCGGTCCGTCTCGTCCCCTACTTCGGGTTCTGATGGCAGGCGCGCGTCCTGTTCGGCCCGCGCGATCGCCGCGACCAGTTCGCTTCGTTTGGCGACTAGTCTTTCCTTGAAGTGTTGTACGTTCTGAACGTCCACTGTGGGCCAGCCCTCTCCGGGGAAAAGGTTGGGAGGCAGCCACCCGGTTCACTGCCTCCCCTCAAACCGGCGACTTACTGAATCGCCATAGTCACTCCAGCTTGCGAGCCAGCCGAACCGACCGTGATCACGATCGGCACCGCGCTGCCGGAAGGAGCTCCCGCGGGAACCGTCACGTTGACCTGCATGACTCCGTTGACAATTCCCGGCGCCGTGCCCGCGTACACCACTGTCGCCGGAACACCGCCGATAGTCGCCGTAACCGCCGCCACCGGATTCTTCAGCGAGGTAGCAATCGCGCCGTCCGCGTTGCCGATCGTCAAGCCCTCGCCGGTCATGTAGACCGCGACGGTGGAGCCCTTCGGAGCCGGTGTAGCCGCGGTCGCGGTGGTGAGCAGATCCTGATTCAGGATTGCTCCCGGCCCGGTGCCGGATGTGTTCAGCGTATAGATACCAGGAGCGGTCGCAACTACATTAAACGTCACACCCACCGACTTAACACCCTGGTAGGAGATCACCACCGTGGTATTTGCCCGGCCGGCGACGCCGTAAGGGACCATCACGCTGGTCTGGCCCGACGATGCGTAAATCACCGGGGCCGCCACACCGTCGAACAGCACCTGAGTGTTACCCGCGGTAGTGGTGAATGCACCCCCTGTGACCGTCCCGTTGACTAGGGAAGCCGGTCCCAGATTGGTCCCGAAGATCACGATGTTCTCACCGGGCGACACCGCGCCTATGCCGTAGCTGGCGGCGTTGCCGATTGCGCCGATTACCGGCGCCGGAATCGCGGTCACGGTCAGCGTCACCGGGATCGATACCGGCGTCAACGAGTTGGTGGAGCTAACCGTCACCGTCCCCGAGTAAGATCCGGCCGCGAGCGCCGAAGGGGTTACCTGGATCGTGACCGCCGCGGGCGTGGTGCCGCTCGCGGGAGTCGCCTGGAGCCACGAGGCGCCATCGGTAGTTTTAGTGGCCACCGTAAACGTTGTGTTGGAACCGGACGAAGTCACTTGCACGGTTTGCGCCGCCGGATTCGCCGCTCCGCTGATATAGCTGAACGTGACTGACGCCGGCGAAGCGCTCAAAGTCGCCGATGCCGTGACCGTGAACGTGACAGGAATCGTAATCGGGCTGCCGACTGCTCCCGCTGCGGTGATCGTGACCGTCCCGGAATATGCACCCGCGGCCAGACTGCCCGCGCTGACGGAGACCTGAACGTTGGCGTTCGTGGTCCCGCTGGCGGGAGTGACGCTTAGCCAGCTACCTCCATCCTTTGTGGTAGTGGCCACCGTGAAGCCGAGCGAACCCGGCGTCGAGGAGACCGCAACGCTCTGTGCTGAGGGAGCGGTGCCGCCGGCGATCTGGGTAAAGTTCAGGCTGGTGGGCGACGCGGTAATCGTTCCCGCGGAAACCGTCAGCGTAACCGGGATGGACAAAGGAGTGTTCGAAGCACCAGGTGCGGTCACTGTAACCGATTCCGGTGTAGCTGCCGGCGGAAAGCTTGGAGCCATCCACCGCCACCGTGATGGAGCCGGGGGTTTGGCCGTTAGCAGTACCGGTGACGGAGAGCCACGCCACCGAACCCTGGTTCGAGGCCGCAGCCACAAAGTTCAGCGCCTGCCCATTGCTGGTGATTTGCACTGTCTGAGTCGGCCGGTACCGCGCCGCCCAGTGTTTGCGAGAAGCTGAGCGTCGTCGGATTGACGACGAGCGTTCCGGATGTCAGCTGCAGAACCACCGGAATCAGGAATGGTGCGGCTGCCGTCGCGTTAGCCGCGGCCCCATTTGCGCCGGTGGCGGTGATCTTCAGCGTGCCCGTGTAGGTGCCGGTTGCCAACAGGCTGGAAGGCGTCGCGGTCAAAATCACGGAACCCGGCGTCACTCCGGAAGTCGCATTCAGAGATAGCCAGTTGCCTCCCAGGTCGGGCGTGAAGACAATCGTGTAATTCAATTGATCGCTGCCGGTGCTGGACAAATTAAGAGGCTGCGGAGACGACGCCTGGCCCCCGATCGGCACCGCAAAGCTGAAACCGATGTTTGGCGAGACCACGAGCTGCGCCGTGCTGCTTACCGTGAGCGTCACCGGAATCGTAACCGGACTATTCGGCACCGCCAAGCCCGTTGCCGGATTAGTCGCGGTGATCGTGAGCGAACCATTGCAGGTTGTTCCGGCCGCGATGCCGGTGGTGTTCGCACTGATCGCAACAGAACTCGACGTCACTCCCGTCACGGCGCTGGTCGCGCTGTTCACCAGCAGCCAGTTTCCGCCGCAATCGCCGCTGGAAGGGCCTACGGAATAGTTCAACTGGGCGCCTGTGCTGCTGTTGACGGTCAGAGTGGTAGCACCGGGATTGTTTGCGCCCCCAATTTGGAAGGGAATCGAGAGCGTACAGTTTTGGGTTGGAGCCGTGCAGCCTGCAAGACTCGCCGAGATAACCGCGTCGTTGGTGACCGTCAAGTTGACCGGAATCTGCTGCGCGCCATTTCCAGTTCCTACTCCAGTGACCGTGACCGTTCCGGTGTAGGTCCCTTTGGCGAGCCCGGTCGGGTCAACGGAAACGGTGAACGGCGTCGGCACAGTGCCGGCCGCGGAGCTGACTTTGAGCCATGCCGAGGGGGTGGATGCCGCCACGATCGTGAAGTTTGGCGTTCCGCTGGTGGCGGTCACTGTCACCGGCTGCGGCGCTGGCGTCCCGCTCCCGGATTGATAGGTGAAATTAAGCGCCGCCGTGGGCACATTCAGGAGCGGCAGTGTCGAAACTACCAGATTGATCGGGACGTCTATGGACGCGGGGTTTCCCTGGCTCAAAATCGTAATCTTACCGGAGTAAGTGCCCGCGGGCAGGCCGGAGGGATCTACCGCGACAGAGAAGGTCGCAGTTCCCTGCACCGACGAAATCCCCGAAGGAATCACGGCAATCCAATTCTTACCAGCGGGATTCGCATTAACCGCACTCGTGACCGTAAATCCAAGCTGTTGCGCCGGGGTAAAAGTCAAAGTAACATTCTGCGCCGCCGGATTGGCTTGGCCAGTCTGGAAGTTGAAGGTCAGCGAGGCGGGATTTACCGTGACCGTGGGTGGGCCGTTGACTGTCAGCGTCACCGGAACCGTAAGCGGCGATTGGTTCGCCGGCGTAACTGTAATAGTCCCGTTGTAAGTGCCCGCCGTCAGGTTCGGCAGCACTTGGGTGTTCACAATGACGGATACCGTCGTCGGCGTAGTCCCGCTGGTGGGAGCAATCTGCAGCCAGTTACCGCCGCTGGTCGTGTTCGGGGATGCGGTGAAGCTTACTGCCTGGCCGCTCAGCGTGAGGAACTGCGCTGTCGGGAAACTGCCGTTCAGTGTGTACGAAAATTGTAGGGATTGCGGGTTCACGCCCAGCGAACCGACTGTGAAGGATACCGGAATCTGAATCGTGTTGGCGCCGGTGATCGTCAGCGTCCCGTTTACCGTGCCGGAACTCAAGCCCGTGGGGTCCGCCGTGACCGAAAGCGTGGAAGGCGTGCTGCCGCTTGTCGGGCTCACCTTTAGCCACGAGGCGTTGGACTGCACGTTGTAGGGCTGGCCGTTTGATGAACTGGAAACTGTCACCGTCTGAGCCGGCGCTACTGGGCCGGCGACCTGCCCGATGAATGACAGCGAAGTCTTATCCACCGTCAGAGTCTGTCCGGTAGTCCCCGTGATGCTGAAGGTCACCGGCACTGTAATCGTATTGAAACCGGTAATCGACAGCGTCGCCTGCACGGTGCCCACGCCGAGCCCGGTGGGGTCAGCGGTAATCGTGAGGGTCGCCGGCGTGGTGCCGGATGGCGCACTGACTTTTAGCCACGATGCGCTGGAACTTGTGTTGAAGGCGAGTCCGCTGCTGGAACCGGTCACACTCAAGAGTTGAGTGACCGCGGCGCCACCCTGCTGCGCGGAAAACGCGAGAGAGGCCTTATCTACACCGATCGACTGAGCTTCGAGCGAGCTGAGGCTACCGATCATGAGCAATGAAAGAATCGAGCCGACTAATGCGGACTGCAGTTTCACAATTTCCCCCAATTCAACTTACGCCGGACGGACGTCCGGCTCACAACACTAAGCAGCCTGATGGCCATACGGTAGAGGGCAAATGTCGGTTGCCGTACAAATAGCACTTATCACTCTGCCGTCTAAGTCTTTGCGAAACTCTGCCGCGCTGCTTTACGCGGTGGGACGGTGCGCGCCGCCGGGGCATAATGCCTCGCAATGGAGTTCAAACGCCTCGCTTCCACCAAATCACGCGCCTCATCATAGAATTGTTGGTGATCAGACTGTGCACGATATTCTGCAGGCGGAAGCAATCGCTAAACATTACGGCGGCGTCTACGCGCTCAAAGGCGCCAGCTTTGGGTTACGCGCCGGAGAGGTGCATGCCCTCATGGGCGAGAACGGCGCTGGCAAGAGCACTCTTGCCCGGATTCTCGCGGGGTCGGCGCGCCCGGACGCCGGCCGGATCTTGGTGGATGGCGCGGCGGTCGAGATCGCCAATCCGCTGGACGCGCAGCGTCTGGGCATTGGCATCATCTACCAGGAACTCGACCTGTTCCCGAACCTCACGGTCGCCGAGAACATCGTAATCGCCAACCTGCACTTCCCCGAAGGACCCTGGGTGAAATTCCGGCGTATGGAAGAGTTTTGCCGCTCGTTTGTCGAACAGGTAGGCTTGACTTGCGCGCTGAAGACTCCCGCTTCGGCCCTCTCCATCGGACAGTTGCAATTGCTCGCCATAGCCCGCGCCCTCAGTATGAACGCGCGGGTCATCCTCATGGACGAACCTACGAGTTCGCTCTTCGACGACGCCGCCGAGCGCCTCTTCCGCCTGATTGCCGGCCTGAAACAGCGCGGAGTCTCCATCGTGTACGTCTCGCACAAGATGGATGAGATCTTCCGGATTTGCGATCGGGCCACCGTGCTCCGCGACGGTCAAACCATCGGTACCGTGGATACCGCTACAAGCAGTTTCCAGGAATTGATTCGCATGATGGTAGGACGTGACTTGCTTCAGAATGCACGCGCTGCCCGCCGTACTCCGGGCGCAATCGCGTTGCAGGCAACGTCCCTCACAACTGCAAAGCTGAGCAACGTCTCCTTCGAATTGCGCCGGGGCGAGACTCTCGGAGTGGCCGGCCTGGTGGGCAGCGGGCGTAGCGAGTTAGGCGCCGCGCTATTCGGCCTCGATCGCATCATCAGCGGCACTTTGCACCTCGAGGGCCGGCCCTACACCGCCAGGTCTGCCGCGCACGCCATGAAGTCCGGCATCGGACTGCTCCCCGAGGATCGCCGCCAGCAGGGCTTGATGATGCGCATGAGCGTCATGGAAAACGCAACGCTCGCACTGCTACCTAAGTTCAGCCGCTTTGGCCTCCTCCGCACCGCCAAAGAAGCTGCGCGCGTCACCCCAGTCGCGCGCCGGGTTGCACTGAGTTGCCCTTCGCTCGACGCTCCGGTCAGCGAACTGAGCGGCGGCAATCAGCAGAAGGTGCTCCTTTCCCGATGGCTGCTGCTCAATCCCGACGTGCTCTTCCTCGACGACCCCACCCGCGGCATCGACATTGCAGCCAAGCAGGATATCTACCGTCTCATCGATGAATTAGCAGACGAAGGCAAGGCCGTTATCCTAGTCAGTTCCGAGCTACCGGAATTACTGCGCTGCGCGGATCGCATCCTGGTACTGAATAAGGGCCGCGTCAACGCACACTACGCTGCGGCCGACGCTACCCAGGAAATGATCCTCTCCGCGGCTACCAATGCTGGCGCCTCGCCAGAGGCGCGATGCTGATCCTCGACGCCCGGGTACTACGCAGCTGTCGCAGCCTCGCGGCGCTTCTCGGCATCGTGCTCCTCGCTGTGATCATAAGCCCCACTACCTCAGACGGCTCTCGCATCTTCCTCCAGGCCGGCAATCTGACGGACATCCTGCGCCAGATTTCGCTAATCGGCATTCTCTCGCTGGCGATGACGTTCGTCATCCTCACCGGCGGAATTGATCTCAGCGTAGGCAGCATTCTCGCGCTATCTACCGCGCTTACGGCCATGTTCCTCACGCGCGGCTACACCAGTCACGTCGCGGTTGCCATCCTCGCCGCGACCGCTGCCTCGGCGTTAGCCGGCGCGTTGAACGGTGCGGTAATCGCGGCAACCGGGGTGCAGCCGTTCATCGTCACGCTGGCGTCTATGATTGGAATCCGCGGTCTTGCCAAGTGGCTCACCAATAATCAGAACATCGATATCGGCTTCGGACGCGACCTGGCCGCGGAATTCGCCGCCGTCTTCCGGGAGAAGGCCCTCGTGATCGGTACCTATGCAGTGGCAGCGGCGGTTTTCTGGGTCGCGCTGTCCCGCACGGTCTTCGGCCGTCACGTTCGCGCCATCGGCGACAACGAAAAGGCCGCGGAGTTCGCCGGCTTGCCGATTGTCTCCACTAAGATCTGGGTCTACACGCTGACTGGGCTTTTGAGCGGCATTGCGGGAGTGCTCTACGCTGCCGAGAATCACCAGGGCAATCCCAACGCGGGTGTCGCCTATGAACTGGATGCGATCGCGGCCGTCGTAATCGGCGGCACCCGGCTTTCCGGAGGCAAGGGCTCGATCTCCGGGACCATCGTCGGCACCCTCATAATGGGAGTTCTCACCAATATGCTGCGGCTGAATAATGTGGATAGCAATGTGGAGATGATGATCAAGGCGGTGATCATCGTACTCGCCGTAGCCGTGCAGCGCGAGAGGAATGGACACTGAATGAAGCGGCGATTTTTCATGACGTCCGGAACGGCGGTTGCCCTGCTGTTAACCGGCTGCGGCGGCGAAGTCAAAAAGAAGCAGTTCGTGGTGGCCTTCAGCCAGGCCAACAATGCGGAGCCCTATCGCGCCGCGCAGAATGCCTTTCTGACCAAACTCCTCGCCGGGCAGCCCGACGTCAAACTGGTGATCAGCGACGCCCAGCAGGACAACAGCAAGCAGGTGGCGCAGGTGGAGACTTTCATTCGCCAGAAGCCCGATCTTCTGATCGTGGCGCCCAACGAGCGCGCCGCCCTGACAGCCGTTATGGGGCAGGCGATGGAGGCGAAGATCCCCGTAATCTGCCTGGAGCGCGACATTCTCCAGCCTAATTACACCTCCTACGTGCATAGCGACAATGTCGCCATCGGCCGCCTGGCCGGCCAGTTCATCGTGGACCATCTGACCAAGAAGTACGGCAAGCCCTCGGGTAATGTGGTCGCGATGCGCGGCCTGCTGGGCGTCGAAGGCGAGATCAATCGCGACCGCGGCGCCCGGGAAGTTCTCGACAAGTATCCCGGTATCAAGATCGTCGCCGACCCGGTTGCCGATTGGATCCAGGCCAAGGCCAAGGACCGCATGACCGAAGTCCTGCGCGCCCAACCGAAAATCGATGTCGTCTACGGACACAACGACCCCATGGCGGTTGGCGCTTATCTTGCCGCCAAGGAACTGGGCCGCGAAAAGGAAATGATCTTCGTTGGTGTCGATGGCTTAGGCGGAAGCGCCGGGGGAATCCGGAAAGTGATGGACGGAATTCTCGCCGCCACCTTCGTCTATCCCCTTTGCGTGGACAAAGCCGCGGAGATCGCGCAACGCATCCTCCACGATCCTGGCTTCCGTCCCGAAAAGGACTATGTACTGGAATCGATGATGGTAACGCCGGAAAATGCGGCACAAATGTTCACGAAATTCACCATTCCGGGTATGACTGAGTGAAGCAGTACATACGTGCTGCCCCTTTGTTTTGAGTGTGCTAGATTTGATGCATAACCCGGGCTCGCCGGGAATGGAACCATGTCAAACCAAGCTGGTAAACCCTCGTTTCAAATTCCGTTAAGGGCTTTGTTTCTCCTGGCCCTGGCGATGTTCGCGTTCGAGCAACAGGCGCGCGCTTACACGGACCCCGGCACCGGAGCGCTGATCTGGCAGATGGCGCTTGCAGGTCTCGCGGGCGTTGCCTTCTACTTCCGCCGAATCACCTCGTGGTTCAAGAATCGCAAGGGTCCAAGAGATTGAGCGAGCCGGTTGCTTCCCCGTCCTCCCTCACTGCGTCGTTCCGCGATCCAGCCGGCAGCCTGTTCCGCTATCAGGGGCGGGTGCTGCGTGTGGTCAATCCCGTCGGCGTAGCCGATCTCGAGGCCTTTCTAGCCTCACCCTCCGGCCAAAAGCTCATGAACGGAGGCGGTGTCGCGCGTACCCGTGCGCTCGAAGCCGCGGAACGCGACCAACTTCTCGCTGATCCCGCGATCCGGGACCTGTATCAGGCTCGCGGCGGCCAGATGATTCTCGAGCACGAGCGCATTGATTTCCCCAGCTTCCCTTACGAATGGAATGCCGAGATGTTGCACGCGGCCGGCCTGCTCACACTGGATCTGGCCGAGACGCTGCTCGCCGACAATCTCGGTCTCAAAGACGGGACTCCTTATAACGTCTTGTTTCGCGGTCCGGAACCGGTTTTCATCGATGTGCTCTCCTTCGAACGGCGTGAACCAGGAGACCCAACATGGCTGCCTTATGCGCAGTTCGTCCGCACCTTCCTCCTGCCGCTGCTCGCGAACCAGGCGTACGGACTGGGCCTCGACCAGTTGCTCACCACTCGCCGCGACGGCGTGGAGCCCGAAGAGGTTTATCGTTGGAGCAAACCGCTGCAGCGCATCAAGCCGCCCTTCTTCGGCCTCGTCTCCATGCCAACCTGGTTGGGCGGCAAGCACAAGCAGGACGACGCCTCCATCTATCAAAAGAAGCTGCTGAATGATCCGGCCAAAGCGCGCTTTATTTTAGAGACAATGCTCAACGGCCTGAGGCGAACCCTGAAGCGCCTCAAACCCGCCGAAGGCAAGAGCAGCGTGTGGTCGGATTACATGACCGTTAACAACAACTACACGGCCGACCACTTTCAAGCCAAGCAGCGTTTCGTGGGTGAGGCGCTCGCCGAGTTTCCGTCGCGCTCCGTCCTCGACGTGGGCTGCAACACTGGCCATTTCAGCGCCATCGCCGCGCGCAGCGGCGCCAAGGTCGTCGCCGTGGATTACGACCCCGTGGTGCTCGGCACGGTGTGGCGGCAGGCTCGAGCCGAGAAGTTGGACATCCTGCCGCTGACGGTGAACATCACTCGCCCCAGCCCCGGCACCGGATGGCGTAACCAGGAATGCTCCAGCTTTCTGGACCGTGCGCGCGGCAAGTTCGACGCCGTGCTCATGCTCGCGGTAATCCACCACATGCTGGTGACGGAGCGGGTGCCGCTTGCCGACATCATCGAACTGGCAGCGGAGCTCACCACCAATCTGCTCATCATCGAGTATGTTGCACCGGACGATTCCATGTTCAAACGCCTGACCCGTGGACGCGACGAGTTGCATCAGGATCTCACCGCCGAGCTCTTCGAAACTCTCTGCCGCCGTTATTTCGATATTGTTCGCGTGCAGCATGTGGAAGGCGCCACACGCCGCTTGTATGTCTTGAGGAAAAAGGCCTAAGCCCGCGCATGCGTCGCGATTTGCTGGCCGCGTTCTCGTTCGCGAATCTCTGCTATTTGAGAGTCTGGTCCGAGGTCCTCACCTACAAACATTCGGACACGTACCTGATGATCACCCCGCCGCGGCCGGTGGAGTACATCGCGCTCATGATCAATGTAACCGTCCTCGCGCTGGTCTTGTGGGGAGCCGGACTTCTGGCGCAGCGCGTACTTACCGGACGAAATATTCGCTTCGCGGAGATGGCCGTCGTCCTCGGCC
This sequence comes from uncultured Solibacteraceae bacterium, assembly GCA_963811575.1. Lineage (GTDB taxonomy): Bacteria > Acidobacteriota > Terriglobia > Bryobacterales > Bryobacteraceae > Solibacter. The sequence goes on from CAWERY010000004.1 coordinate 44,680, forward strand.
TGGCGATCCCGTTGAACGCGATGCGCTCCGTGCTGGCCAATCAGTTTCCCTACCTACGGTCTCCGCTGATCGAACTTTTGGGCGTTCGCGGAGTTGTAATTCTCGGCGGCTGCCTGGCGCTCGCCGGATTGATCGCCACCGTGTTTCTGCACCGCGCCGTGGCTCGTGGCGCCATCGCCGTGCTCGCCGCGCTTAGCCCCTTTTGCGTCGTCACTTTCGGTCAAGCCGTTTGGAAGGCCAAACAGTACGACCCCTCCAGCTACACCAACAAGCCCCCTGCGCCGATGCTGGCGAGCAAGCCGAAAATGCCGCGCGTCATCTGGTTTATCGCCGACGAATGGGATTATCGCCTGACCTTTGTCGATCGCGATCCCGGGCTGCACCTTCCCGAATTGGACAGGCTGCGCCGCGATTCCATGTTCTTCGAGCAAGCCCTTCCCCCCGGCCATGAAACTCCGATCTCCATTCCGGGATATTATATGGCGCGTTTCGTGGATCATGTTCGTTACGACGGCCCTCGCGAGCTTCAAGTCACGTTCAAGGACAACATGCGCACGGAGCCATGGAGCCAACAGCCCAACGTGTTCGAACGTGCGCGTCAGCTCGGCGCGAACACCGCCCTGGTGGAGTGGTTTCATCCTACCTGCCGCGTCATCGAGGGGCTCAGCTACTGCAAGTGGTGGCCCATGGCGATGCAGCACAACAGCATGGGCGATGGAATCTTCGAAGTCCTTCCCAATCAAACTCGCAGCCTCTTCGAGACCAACATCCTCTCCCTCTTCGGGCATTCTCTGACGGGCACCCAGCAAACCGGCGTCTACCATGCCATTCTGGGCGAAGCGGAGAAGCTCGCCATCGATCCCAACTTCGAGTTCACGGTAGTCCATTTGCCCATTCCGCATGCGCCGTTCGTTTACAACCGCAAGTCCGGCCAGTTCGATCTGAAAAACTCCCCCGTCCGCGGGTATCTCGATGCCCTGGCCCTGCTGGATCGCACCGTGGGCGAAATTCGCGGTGTGATGGAAAAGGCGGGAGTCTGGGATGACGCAACCGTTCTTTTCACTAGCGATCATCAATATCGCGAAGCCGAACAACTGGATGGCAAGATGGACTGGCGTATCCCCTACCTGCTCAAGCTGAGCGGGCAGAAGGCAGGGGTCGCTTATCAGGGCAAATTCAACAGCGTATTGACCGGCGAGTTACTGCTCGGCGTGCTGCGCGGCGAGATCGCCGATCCAGCCGCGGTCGAGCAATGGATCGACGCCAACCGCAGCCGCATGATGATGGATTGATCCTAAAACACCACCCAGAACCACTTTTTCAAACACAGCGCGGTCGCCAGGGACACAACGAAAAACCAGGCCAGCCAGTTCCATCTCAACCCGAAGATCGACAGACTCGCATCCGGATATCGGATCTCTATCCATGCCACCTGTTCCAAAAGAATCCTACGCTCGTCGGGTGAACGCAACGCCTCGAGTTGCGAACTGACGCGGCGTCTCGGGATGAAACGTTGCCGCGTACCCGCTTCGATCATCTTGCGAACCGGTTGCCCGTCCACCAGAAACGTCAGGCTTCCCGATATCGCCCGAACCGGCTCGATGCGCCAGCTCATCTCACGCGCAGCGACTGAGCGCACCGGGGGACCGACGATTCGCACTTCGGGCGGCGCCGACAGTTGAGGCGGCGGGGAGTTCGCGTTCCAATCACGCGCCATCCCCATCGTCACGATCGTCTCTCTTCCCACCGGCAGCGGAGCGCGTCCGTAGAAGGCTTGCAAATGAAGTAGTAGAATTGCCACCGGCAATATGATCCACAGAGCCGGCCTCAGTGCGAACGCGAGGTAATTCAGGTTGGCGGCCAGCAGCGATCGCTGTGCCCTCCAGGTCGCGCGGGGCGCATCCGCGTTAACTCGCAATTGCAAAAGCGCTGCCCGCACACGGTTTTTCGCCGCTTTCATGCCCGTCCGGTCCGAGGTTCGCCGGATTATCCAAAGCATCGAGCCACCAGAGAGTGCAGACAGCACCGTCAATCCGAGCACCGGCGGCGCCCAGGAGAATGCCGCGAAGTAGAACAACAGCAGCGAATTGATGACCGCGTTCACGCAGTCCATAGTCAAAAATCTGTGAGGCCGATCAACTCCGTGACAAGACTCTTGTCACGGGACATTTCGAAGTAATTGAAAACAAGAGCAATCCCAAAAAGCCGTGATGGGACTCTTGTCACGGAGCCGGAATTCTGTCCGCGGAATGCCAGCTCGGGAAAATGGAGGTGTTTAGGTTTTCGTGTCATCACCCACCCTTTGAATCGCCCAGGCGGGGCGCGTCTTTGCTAACTTAGCCCAGCCGCGTCACGATCTGATGAAAATCTAATTTCAAATACAAAAGAGCTGCTCTCCGTCATCGTATTTTCACTCGCGAAAAGTACACTCACGAAGAACTGCATGTCCAGACTCTCCAAATGCTCCGACTATATATGGCAAGGCGCCCTCCACGGCGCCGCCGCCTGGTCCGCCTACGCGTTGGTGGAGTTCGCCTTCACCTCGCTCCTGTTTCGCCTGACCAGGCCCTATTCCGGTTTCACCGGCTGGCATTGGAACCTTACGGCGCTGCTGCTGGTGGGGTTTCTGGTAGTCGGCTTGACCCTGGGCTCAGCCGCGGGATTTCTGCTCTGGCGTTTCCGTAACGCCGGAACCATCCGTGTGCGTCCCGTGCGCGCTTTGGAATTGGCCGTGTCCCTAACCCTCGTATCGGCCTTTTTGCTGAACGAAATCCTCACTCAAGGTCTCCAGCACCAGGGCGTGTGGCTGCAAGTTGCGTCCCTGATATTCATCGGCCTGCTGCTCTCAGGATTGCGGTCACTGCCCTGGATGGACCGGCCCGGACTCCTCACCAACTATTGGGTGATTAGCGGGCTGCTGCTGGGATTGGGTCAGTGGACCATCCTGTTGGAAGCCGGTTCCGCAACCCAGCTCGGCGCGCCCATCGCCCTCGGAACGCAGCTCGCGTTCGCCACGCTAATCGCCACCGTCCTGCTCGCCTTATGGGCCGGCCGCGGCGGACGCTTCGCTGCAAACCGCTGGATCACCTTCGGCTCCGTCACTCTCGGCTTAGCGTTGCTCGCCGCCAGCGTCGCCCTCTCGTTCGCCGGACACACGACCGTGCACGCAGCGTCGCTCGGCCCTTCCAACTCCTCACGCCCGAATGTCATACTCATCGTGATGGATACCGTGCGCGCCGATCACATCTCCGCGCTTGGCTATCAGCGTAATACCACACCGAATCTCAAACGCCTCGCCGCCGACGCTGTAGTCTACTCCAACGCCGTATCCGCCTCAGACATCACCATCACCAGTCACGCCTCTCTCTTCACCGGCATGTATCCGAGCTGGCACGGATCTTACTGCCAGCCGCCCGAGGCGCTTTACGGCCGCGAGCTCGGCAAGAAATTCCCCACGATCGCCGAGCTTTTGCGGAAGAATGGGTATCAGACCGTCGGCGTCGCGGCAAACCTGTATCTGCGCTCTGATTTCGGTTTGGAGCGGGGTTTCGATGAGTTCCGAATTCCGCGCCCGGTACCGTTGCTGCCCGACCAGACTGACTATCTCCTCCGGCGTGCCCTCCGGCGCGGCTTAAGCCTGGTGATAGACACTGCGCAATTTGACCGCCTGTACGCCCTCGGCGAAGATGTCGATCTCACTCTCTTCTCCACGCTCGACCACCGCAGCAGGCGCGACGCCCCGCTTTTCGTCTTCCTCAACTACATGGATAGCCACTTTCCCTATGTTCCGCCCGCGCCCTATAACGTCGCGTTTGCAGGCTGGCGCCCGCGTATTACTCAGGACATTCTTGAAGAGGAGCAAACGCAAATCACCCGCGGTCAGGGCGAGCCCCCCGGATACCGTGCCCACTGCGAGTCCGAATACGATGGCGCGATCGTCTACATGGATGCTCAGATCGGCAAAGTGATCGAGTGGCTGAAACGCGAGAATGCCTACGACAACACGATGATCGTTGTCACCGCCGATCATGGCGAATCTTTCGGCGAGCGCAATCGCGTCGGGCACGCCAACTCGCCATACCAGAACCTGCTGCACGTGCCCCTGCTCGTGAAGTATCCCCACAACGCACGTCGTGGCGTAGAAGACAGGCTGGTGAGTCTGATCGATGTCGCGCCCACAATTTTGGAGATCGCCCAGGTGCCGCTTCCCGGGACAATTCAGGGCCGCCCGGTCACCACGCCGAGCGAAACCCGCGCGATCTACGCTGAGACGTTTCCCTGCCCCGTGATGCAGCCTCCCGAGTGCCCGCGAGGCTGCTCGGCGAAGGCTGTCTTCGCCTGGCCGATGAAGTACATCGCATCAGGCAGCGGCAAACGCGAGTTGTTCGACCTAAGCAGCGACCCTGATGAAAAGACCAATCTCTTCATCCAGCAGCGCGAGCTCGCCACACACTTAGACGCCGTGCTCACCGACTGGAAGAAGAATCTGCCAACCCAGACGCGCCAGAATAAGCAGGTCGATCCCGAGAAACTAAAGCAGCTCCAAGGCCTCGGCTACATCCAATAGCGACCCAATCTCCAGCCGGGTCAGTACACCGGAATAATCACCGTCTGCATCAGATTGCCGATGCTGAAACTGACCTGCATGTTCGCCGAACCTGTGCGGATATCGATGGCATACGTACCCGGAATCGTCCCGGTCCGATAGAAGCCGCGCAGACTGCCGGATCCTGCAATCGAGACCGCCGGCCGAAGCGATCCCGTGTACGGCAATCCTGCCGCATCCACGATCCGAAACACTACCGCGGCAGTTGAAATCGATCCCACCGGGTCGTAGTAGTCCTGATACAAAACCGAAATCCCCGCTGGTTCGGCCCCGGGCACAGCGAACCAGTACGGAATTCTGGCTACCGTCGAACTCGCAGTCCCGGAGACCGTCACGTAACCCGAGTATTCTCCAGGCGCCAGCCCTGACGCGTCTAGCGTCACCGCTACCTGCTGTGTGGCGCCGGCATCCACTGCGACGGTGTCCATCGCGAACGTCGGCGCGGGCGCGGTTCCGGAAGCCACTGCCTGCAAGGTAAACGTATCCAGCACGGGTCCCACGTTCGAAAGCGAAAGCGGTATTGAGGTGTGCAGTGCGTCTGCGCCTGTCCCAAAGTTCAAAGAAGTCGGATACGCGGTCACAGTTCCGCTCACCGCGGCCAGCAAATTCAAGATCCCCGCGCCCGCCTGCGAGACCGTGGCCGTTACACCCTCCGACGCCGTCGCCGGCGCCGCGCCATTAATCAGGAGCGACCGGTACTGCTGCATTGTGAGCCCAGGGCGAGCGCCTCTGAGGACTGCCGCTGCTCCAGCGGCCAGCGGCGCCGAGAAACTCGTACCTGCCGTGTCGATGAAACCCGACGCGCTGTATGACTCGCCATCGCCATAGGTATTCTGCGCGCCGGTCACGATTTCTTGCCCCACGGCCGCCAAATCCGGTTTGATGGCGCTTCCCACACCCGGTCCCCGGCTCGAAAAATCCGCCACATCGGTCCGCGCCGGGAAGGCCGTCGCACCCGAGAAATCCAACGTTACCTGCAACCCGGAATTTTGCGCTGCCCGAGCTTTCAGGTCGTCGCCATCGGCCTGATTGACGAACAGCGCCGGCAGCGTTGCCGCCCCAACTGTAGCGCTGCCAGTAGAGAAGACACTGTTCCCCGGATTGTCGTACACAATGATGGCCATGGCCCCGCCAGCCGCCACATCGTTCAGCTTGCTTTCAAATGTGCAGGTACCGCGCAACACGAGTACGATTTTGCCCGCCACCGAGTCCGCCGCCAGCGGTGAGCACGCGAGACCTGTGGAATCCACTCCTGTAACGTCGAACAGCGTGCCACTAATCGCTTGCCCCGGGTCCGGCCCGTCGCCCGCGTAGGCCGCGTAGGGCGCCACGCCGTCGATCTGGATCGCGTACCCCAGTGAACGGTCATTGTGAATGGCCGCCATAGTGATCGCGTCCGGCGCGCTAGCGTAGTCCGCGATACTACCGGCACCGGGACCTTGATTGCCCGCCGCCACCACTACGATCACCCCCGCTTTCGTGGCGCGCTCGATTGCCGCGATCCCCACTTCACTCGTATCGATATCGGAATACGACGTCACGTAGGAACCCAGGCTGATGTTGATCACATCCATCCCATCCGCCACCGCGTCGTCGATCGCCTTGGCGATGACGTCGGACGTTCCGCCGTTCGCATCCAGCACCTTGTAGTTTCCGATGTAGGCCTTGGGCGCTACGCCTATGATCGGGCCATACGGAGTGTTCGCTGGTCCGCCGGCTGCCGCCAGCGCCGTGCCGGTGCCGTGGCCATTGTGGTCGTCGGCATCGGCGTCACCACCATCCGGCAACAGGGGGGTGTAATTCTTGGCTACGATGACCTTGGCATTGGTGAATCTCGTGTCCGCGTCCGTCCGCACTTTAGGAAAGCCGTCTAACGGCGGCAGCGCGTCCCCGAAAGCAGGGTTATTGACATCGACGCCGCTGTCGATCATGCCAATTTTGATACCCGCACCCGCCCCGTTCTGCCCCAGCGGCAGCAGGTTCCACGCATCGGGAATTTTATGCAGCGGCAGGGCGTGACTTAGCAGCGGCTGTACCCGGCGCACCACATGCAATTTCACCGCGCCTGGAATCTGCAGCAACTCCGCAGCTCGCGCATCGGGGATATTGACGATCAACCCGTTGAAAACCGTATCCAGACTCTCCACCACCGCGCCGCCTTTTGCCACGATTGCGGCGCGCGCCTTCGCTTGCATTTGCCGAACCGCGATGCGGCGCGCCGCGAAACCGGCAGAACGCGCCGGCGACGCAGGCTCCCCTGAAAGCTCCAGCACATATCGATTGGGAACGACCTGCCCGCTGCTTATCGATACCAGGAAGATCGCCAACAAAAACGGTCTCATAGGAATTACCCGCGGCAGGTTGCCGCCTCCGGCTCCCACGTTTGTGGCCCCGCGCCTAATCATAGCCCGGCAGCGTTCGGCGACGATATACTGATGAAAGATATACTGAGGAACCGAGAGGGATGGTTTTGAAGGCTGCGATTTTCTTCTTCCCCGCCATGGTGGTGGCCCAATCCACTGCCACCCCCGACGGCATCGCCTATTTCGAAACCCATATCCGTCCGCTCCTCGCCGCCAACTGCTACGGCTGCCACAGCGCAAAACTCGCCAAGCCTATGGGCGGGCTCTTCCTCGATTCGCGCGCCGGCATGCTGCGCGGCGGCAAATCTGGCGTCCCGGCAATCGTGCCTGGAAAACCCGAAGAAAGCCTGCTGCTGGGCGCAGTCCTCGGGTCCAACAAAGATCTTCGCATGCCGCCCGGCAAGACGCTGCCGCAGGCCGACGTCGAATATCTCGCCGAGTGGATCAAGATGGGGGCCCCCGACCCACGTACCGAAGCTGCCCCTCCGCCGCCGCCTTCGTCCGCCTACGACTGGGAAAAGGTGAAACAGCACTGGGCCTTCCGCCCGATACAGGATTCGAAACCTCCCGTCATCACCTCGGCCGAATGGAATCGCTCGTCAATCGATGCGTTTGTCAAAGCCAAACTCGACGAAAAGGGACTTATTCCCCAACCTCGCGCATCCAAACTGGCGCTACTCCGCCGCGCTACTTATGACCTAACTGGCCTACCCCCTATCCCCGAAGAGGTGGACGCGTTTCTCAAAGACACCTCGCCCAAGGCCTACGAGAAAATCGTCGATCGCCTGCTTGCATCTCCCCAATACGGCGAACGCTGGGGCCGCCACTGGCTGGACGTCGTACGTTACGCCGATACGTCCGGCGACAATTCCGATTTTCCCGTTGCCTCCATGTTCCGCTATCGGAACTGGGTGATCACAGCCTTCAATCGGGATGAGCCCTACAACCAGTTCCTCCGCGACCAGTTGGCCGGCGATATTCTGGCCGCCAAAGATGGCCTTGCCGATAAAAACAAGGAGGAGTGGCAGGCTAAAATTATCGCCACTGGTTATCTTGCCAACTCCCGACGTTTCGGCTCCCGGATCCAGGAATTCCACCTCACAATCGACGACACGATCGATAACCTCGGCAAAGGCATCCTCGGTCTCACGGTGGCCTGTGCGCGCTGCCACGATCACAAATTCGACCCCATTCCATCGGCCGATTACTATGCCTTATATGGCATCTTCAAGAGCACGAATTATCCGCACGCCGGCACTGAAATCTATCCGCACACGTACGGATTTGCCGCGTTAAACCCGCAGCAGGCGCCGGAATTGAAGCGCTACGAAACCCAGCTTTCCGGCCTCGACACCCGCATCGAGGATATGAAGGCCAACCGAATAAAGTTCGCGTCCGACGAGGAAAAGCGTAAGGCCGAAGCCGAGAACCAGGACAGTCTTCGCCGGTTGATTGCCCGGTATCCCTATTTCGCCAAAGCCTATGCCGTCAGCGAGGGCAAACCTGTCAACGCACGGATCATGGTGCGCGGCGAGCCGGCAACCCTTGGGCCCGAAGTTCCACGAGGCTTCCTCACCATCCTCGGAGGCGCCAAAGTTTCATCAGAAGAGACCGGCAGCGGCCGGCTCGAACTCGCTGATTGGGTCACCGACGCGAAGAATCCATTGACCGCCCGCGTGATCGTCAATCGTATCTGGCACTGGCACTTCGGACAGGGTATTGTCGCCACACCCGACGATTTCGGCGTTCGCGGCGAGGCTCCGTCTCATCCCGAGTTGCTCGACTATCTGGCCACACGTTTCATCGAAAGCGGATGGAGCATCAAGAAGCTGCACCGCATGATCGTGCTCTCGCGCACCTATCAATCGGGCAGCGGTAGTGACGCCAAGAATCTGCTCAAAGACCCGAAGAACGCATACCTCTGGAAGTTCAACCGCCGCCGCCTCGATGCCGAGGAGATTCGCGATTCGCTGCTCTCCGTAAGCGGCAATCTCGACCCGGCGACGGGCGGCGAACCGCCGTTCACTCCGGAGATGACGTGGAAATACACGCAGCACCAGCCCTTCATTGCCGCCGAGAAGGATTTTGTCACGAACAAACGCAGCGTCTACCTGATGCAGCAGCGCATCCGGCGTCAGCCTTTTCTCGAGCTCTTCGATGGGGCCGACCCCAATTCCGTCACCGGAGTCCGCCCCCTGACTACGACTGCGTTGCAAGCCCTTTACACGATGAACGATCCGTTCTTTCACGAGCAGGCCGATTCCCTCGCCGTGCGAATCGGCATGGCTTACTCGAACGAGGCGGAGCGCTTGAATTACGCCTTTAGTCTGGTCTACGGCCGCTCTCCTTCCCTGGAAGAGCTGCGCGACGCGCGCCAGTTTCTGGCTGCAGCGCGCGCCTCTTTGGGCGGCACGGCTGTGCCGGAGTACAAGAAAAATCGCGAGGCCTTGGCTTCCTTAATGCGTGTGCTGCTCAGCAGCAACGAGTTTCTTACCCTGGATTGAGGTGATACATGCCCTGTGACTTCAGCCGCCGGCAAATGGTGCGATCTCTCTTGCTCGGATCGGGAATCTTTCCCGCCGTTCTCAACGATCTGATGGCGGCGGATGCGTCTCCGCTCGCCCCGAAAGCACCCCACTTTCCAGGTTCTGCCAAGCGCGTGATCTTCATCTATCTCAGCGGCGGAGCCTCGCACGTTGATTCCTTTGACCCCAAACCAATGCTCGCCCAGTATCAGCGCGAGGGGAAGACCGGCGAAAATAATCGCAAAATGCTTGGATCGCCTTGGGCCGCAAAGCCACGCGGCAAATCGGGCATCGAAGTTACGGAACTCTTCCCAAACATCGCCGAGTGCGTGGACGATCTCTGTATCGTGCGCAGCATGCGGGGCGATCACAACGATCACTTTCAAGCCACACTCGGCATTCACACCGGTTCCGTCACATTCAAACGGCCCAGCGTGGGTTCCTGGGTCACCTATGGCATGGGTACGGAAAATCAGAACCTCCCCTGCTACGTCGTACTCGCTCCCGAAATGCCGTACGCCGGCAGCCAGATCTGGTCGAGTGATTTCTTGCCGGGCGTCTATTCCGGCACGCGTATTACCAGCGGCCCGGAACCGGTGCCAGACCTGAATCGCCGCGCTCCTTCGCCGAGCATGCAGAAACTCGAATTGAGCCTGCTCGATCGTTTTAATCGCAAGCACGAAAAGCAGCACCCGGGCAACCCCGTGCTCGACGCGCGCATCAAGAGCTACGAGACTGCCTTCGGGATGCAGATGGCCATGCCCGAAGTGCTGGATCTCTCCAAAGAAACCGACGCGACGCTAGGACTCTATGGAATGGAGCGCGGCGCGACCACGGGCTTCGGCTGGCAGTGCATCGTGGCGCGTCGCATGATGGAACAGGGTGTCCGCTTCGTGGAATTGATTGACGTGGGCTCGAGTAAAAACTGGGATGCTCACAGCGACATTCACACTCACGCGCCATTGGCCAAGAATATTGATCGTCCGGTCGCCGGCCTGCTTGCCGATTTGAAATCGCGCGGACTCCTCAAGGACACGTTGGTGGTATTCACCACCGAGTTTGGCCGGTCACCCGGCCCCGAGGGCCAAATGGGCCGCGGCCACTACAACCGAGCATTCTCTTCCTGGCTTGCGGGCGGAGGAGTGAAGGGCGGTATTACCTATGGCCGCACCGATGATTTCGGCTCCAAGATTGTGGAGAACGAGTGTCACGTCCACGATTTTCACGCCACCATCCTCCACTGCCTGGGCTTCGACCACACCAAGCTCACCTTCCGTCACGCTGGCCGCGACTACCGCTTAACTGATGTCGCCGGCTCCGTTGTGAAGGAGATCCTTGCGTAGCACTTCCTCAGACAATCGCCTGCAACGCCGCAACCACTTCACGCAACTTGTCTGATTGATCGCTCAATTCCAACGATGCCGCCGACCTCTCCTCGGCGCCCGCCGCGTTCTCGTTGGTAACCTTTTCCATTTGTCCCATCGCGCCACTGATCTGTTGCAGGCGGCGAACTTGATCGTCGCTGGTTCGCGCGGCCTGATCGATCAGTGTTTTGACCTTGAGCGTGCGTTCCACGATGCCCCGGATCACCTTCGCCACTTCGTCTAATTGCATTCCACCCGAAGTACTCGCCTCGACGGATGCCGACAGCAATTCGCCTGTATCCCGAGCGGCATCGGCGCTCCGCCGCGCGAGATTGCGCACCTCATCGGCGACCACTGCGAACCCAAGCCCCGCTTCCCCCGCACGCGCCGCCTCCACTCTTGCGTTCAACGCCAACAGGTTCGTCTGAAATGCAATCTCGTCGATGGTCTTGACGATTCGTGAGATTTGACCTCCCGATGCCACGATGTCGTTCATGCAGACAATCATTTCCTCAAGCTTGCCATTGGCTTCGGAAACGTGGCGCGCCTCTTCCTGCATCATCAGCGAGACCGCCTTCAAGCCGGTCGCACCCTGTTTTGAAAGCGAACTGATTTCCTTGGTGGCGGACGAAGTTTCCTCGATGGATGCAGCCTGTTCACTGGCACCCTGCGCTATCGTCTCGTTCGACCGGGAGAGTTCCAACGCAGCGCCGTGCACCTGTTCACTCATCCGCCAAAGGTCACTGCTGTGGCTACGCAGACTTCGCGCCACCTCGCGGACCACCCAAAACCCCAACAATACCGCGACCAATCCCAGTCCAACGAAAATGCACACGCTCCGGAAACTCGTCACTACCTGATGATCTGCTGCCTCGCGAACCGTTGTAAGCGATCTCTCCTGCTCAGCGGTGAGGCGATCCGAGGCTTCATCCAATGTCTGCACTAGCGGATAGATTTCTCCCACCATGATGTCGTGCGCCTTGGTGAAGTCTCCGCGTTCCGCAACAACCAGGTACTGGCGGTATAACCCCGCCCATGAACTAACCCCTGCGCGCAAAACGCCCAGCGCGCTTCGCTCCGCATCCGAGGAGATAAGAGCCACAAGTTGAACCGCCCGATGGTCGGTGCGCCGGCAAATTTCTTCAAACGCGAGGCGGTTCGTCCCCACCCGATCCGAAGTGTGGCAATCGCCGCAAACCGTTTCCACGTTGCCCTGCTTCACGCTGTGAACCAGGGTCGCATTTATCAACGAAATTTCAGCTAACGCCGCGCGCAGCCGCATCTGATGGACGCTTGCACGGATTTCAGCAACCAAGCTTAGTTTCTTTGCGGTGGAGTTCACGGCCGAATCGAGAGAATGGCCGAGTCCTCGAATTGCCAGGAGGGCGCAACAACTCAGCCCTGCTAACAAAGCGAGCAGCACGGCGAAACTGCCCATTAACTTGAAAACCAGAGTAACCTTCGTCCGGCCCTTCATCGCTTCTATCCAATCCTGGACAACAGATCGGCGGTTCAGGCGAAAACATTAGGCGAGCGTCAGATTCGCATGCGCTCCGACATCCAGTGAAGTGAACTCGCCTCGCTCCAGCCTGGGAAACGCGGCGGCCGCGATCATTGCGGCATTATCGGTGGATAAGCCGACGGAAGGAAAATGTACCTGGTATGGCAGACGGCTCGCATAAGCCGCCGCGCGTAGTCCCGAATTACAAGCCACGCCACCGGACACGATCAGGCTGCGTGCCCCGATCGATTCGGCGGAAGCTGCCGCACGCGTCAATAATTCGTGAATCACAGCATGCTGGAAAGAGGCTATCAAGTCTAAAGTGGCCTGCGGCGTAATACCCAGCCACTCTTCGACACTCGGCGTCGGATGCTCCCGAACCAGCGCGCGACGGATCGCGATTTCCGCTTCCAGATCGTGCGCTTCTACCCAGCGAAGTACAGCCGTTTTGAGCCCGCTGAAGCTGAAATCCAGTGCGTTGCCCTTCATCCTCGCAAAAGTAAAGCGCACTGCCAGCGGATTGCCATAGGGAGCCAGCCTGTCAATTACCGGGCCGCCCGGGTACCCGAATCCCAACAGCTTACCCACCTTATCGAAAGCTTCGCCCGCCGCGTCGTCGCGCGTTTTGCCCAACAGCCGGTACGCGAAATTTTCCTGTACTTCGAACAGATGAGTGTGGCCGCCGCTCGCCACCAGGGCTAGCGCAGGAAACTCCACCGCGGGACCCTCCCGCCGCGATTCCAGAATCACCGCGTGAATGTGCCCTTCGATGTGGTTCACGCCAATCAACTTCACACCGCTTGCGAGGCTCAAACTTTTCGCATACGTCAGCCCGACCAATAGCGAGCCCACCAATCCCGGCCCCACCGTCGCCGCAATGGCAGCCAAGTCCTCCAGCCGAGTGCCGGAGTTCTCCAACGCCTCGCGTACCACCGGCACAATTGCACGCAAATGTTCCCGCGAAGCCAGTTCCGGCACCACACCACCGAAGCGGCCATGCGTGCTCATCTGCGACGCTACCACGCTCGAAAGCACACGTTCGCCGTCTTCTACCACTGCCGCGGCGGTTTCATCACACGACGATTCAATTCCCAGAATGCGAGCCATTTGTGCGCTACTAATACCTTAACGCGGGTTCGTCCGCTTCCAGCACCAGACGCTCCATCGGAACGTTGATCGGACGCGCGCCGCGTCGCGCACTGTAGTTCAACAGACCCGAGGTCTTCCAGGCGCACCGCTGGACCGCACTCTGCGCCGCCAGCAGCAACGCTCGCGCCGGATGCCCCGGCTCCAGGCTCTTCAACGAGCAGGACAGGGAATTGACGATGACGGTCAATTCGTCGTTAAGGTCGTGGGCGGCGGCGGCCGCGACCGCGCACGCCCGATCGGCTTTCGTAATTCGTTCCACGCCCGCAAGAGTATCTGGCTCGCAACGCGTCAGGCCTTCGAGAAACTTCTAACTTCCTTGTTTTCTGCGCAAAATATTTTTGGTCTCGACGTGACTGGGTTCGCTCCCGCGGGCTCATTCCGCCAACATTTTCCAGCGGAATGTTAGTCTGGAGATTCATGAAATCCCGGGATCCTAAGGGTGTCGCGCCTGCCCGCTGGCAGAGCGGCAAGGAGCGCCGCTTCCTCATAGCGTTCGGACTTTGCCTGCTCACCCTGGCCGTCTACTCCAATTCCTTCGGCGCCGGATTTACTATGGACAATCGTGGCCTGATCCTACAGGATGCCCGGGTCCATTCGGCGACCGCGGAGAACCTCGGCCTGATCGTCCACCACACCTACTGGTGGCCCTACGGCGAAAGCGGACTCTTCCGGCCGTTCACCACGCTCACCTATTTGTTTAACTACGCAATCCTGGGTGACGCCGAAAGTCCAGCGGGCTATCACTGGATTAATTTCCTGCTGCATGCCGCCAATGTGTTGCTGCTTTACGCTTTGGCGTCGCGATTCGTGGCCGGTTGGCGCCCCGTGTGGATCGCTGCCGTCTGGGCGGTGCTCCCTGTGCTCACCGAATCTGTCACCAATATCGTTGGCCGTGCCGACCTATTAGCCGGTCTGGCGGTGCTGGGGGGTGTCCTGCTCTACCTGAAAGCGACCGATGCAGAAGGTAGGGCACGTTGGGCCTATTTCGCGGCTCTTTCCATCACCACCGCGGTGGGAGTGTTCTCCAAGGAATCGGCCGTCATGCTGCTCCCCATCGTCCTCTTATACGAGGCAGTCTTGTGGAGAGAGCGACGGCAAGCCATTGGCCTTTTGTATGGCGTGATCGCCATGCTGATTCCCATCCAGGCAATGCTGTATCAGCGCGGCGCAGTGTTGTGGTCTTCTCTTCCCACCAACTTTCCCTTTTACGACAACCCCATCGTGGGAGCCGGCTGGCTAACGGGCAGGCTCACGGCGTTGACGGTAGTCGGGAAATATCTCGGCCTCCTGATCTGGCCCGCTCAGCTTTCTTGCGATTATTCCTGGTCCCAGATACCGCTGGGCGTTGGCTGGGCCGGCTGGATCTGGCTGATAATCGCCGCGGGTGTGATCGCGCTACTGCGGCACAATCGCACCGGTCTGTTCGTTGCCGGCGCCGGTTTGCTGATTTTCCTTCCGACGTCCAACCTGCTCTTCCCCATCGGCACCATCATGGCTGAACGGTTTCTCTATCTGCCGTCGATTGCCTTCGCGGCGGCGGTAGTCGGTGCCGTCTTTTGGGCCGCGCCTCGTGTGCGCGCTCCCTGGTTCGTTCACGGAATTCTTGGGTTCCTTGTATTGGCGTATGCGGCACGCACGTGGGCGCGAAATGTCGATTGGCAGGACGATCTTTCAATCGGCAAATCGGCTGTCGCGAGTGCGCCCGAAAGCTTCAAGTCCCATAAGCTTCTCGCCTACGCCTTGCATGAATCCGATGCTCGCGGCAACATCGATCGAGTTATTGAAGAGGCCGAAAAAGGCCTGGCGCCGCTGAACCCCTTGCCGGATTTGCGTAACAACGCCGATAGCTACCTGCGCACCGCGGGCTACTACTCGGAGCGTGGCGATCTCATGAAGCCAAGCAACTCGTCAGCCAGTCAAGCGGCGTACCGGCGGGCCCTCGACCTGCTGCTTAGGTGTCGCACCATCGCAACGGCGCAGCTCACGGGCCCTGCGGACCCGGCGCGATTTGCGGGGCTGGCGCTGCGGATTTCTGAGGCCTACCGAAATTTGGGAGAACCTGCCCAAGCGCTGGAAGCAGCAATCGAAGGCCGGGGCATCGAGCCCGCCAACCTCGAAGTTCATCACCAGATCGCGGCCATGCTCATCGAGCAGGGTCGCGCCGACGAAGCCGCCGCCGCCTTGATGGAAGGCGTGCTGGTCACCGCCGACACCGGACTGCGCAACGAACTCCTGCGACTCTACCAGGGAGGCCTGGATCGTGCCGGTTGCGCAACCATGCCGATCCAGGGCAATACAGCGTTAAATCCGAACTGCGAGATCGTCCACCGTCACCTGTGTGAGGCTTCCGCCGGCACTATCCGCCTGCGTCTGCAGACCGCCCGACCCGATCTGGCGGAAACCATGAAAGAAACGGCCCTCAAGGAATTCCACTGCAATCCGGACGCTCTCGGCACACCCGGCGTTCGCTAGCGAGATCGCGGTTGCACTACTTCCCGCCGAAACGAATGACCGGCCCTACGCTGAGACGGAAGTTGTTCTGTTTGGTCTTGCTGAAATCCGTCAGGTACAATCCGGGCTCCACGCGAATGCCGATCATTTTGCTGACGTTGACATCCACCGGAACTGCGGCCAGCATGGCGAACTTAGTCTGATTCAAACCCGTGTACCCTGCCGCGGCCAATTGTAGAACCGCGGCCGGCGGTGTCTGACTATCGATATTCACCTGTCCAAAGACTCCGCCCAAGAGCAGTTTGCCGGCAGCCTGAAACCTGCTCGTCTTCACAAAGCGGAATTGCGGTCCGGCCAGATAGCTGTATTCCTTGAACTTCAAGTCCGGCGCGGACACTCCGGAGGGAGGGGGGATACTCCCGAACTGTCCCGCAATTTCCAGTCCGACACCGAACCAACGATTGGCGTAGCCCGTGGCCGAGCCGACCCACCCGTTCATATTCTGCTTTGGCAACGCAACCAGCGGATTTGCTTTTGCATACGAATACCCGCCGAACAACTCGGCGGACGCGCCCTGCGCCGGAAGGCACTGGGCAGTCACGAAGAGAAACGATATACCGATGAGGACTTGACGGCAGCGATTAACCATTTTTGAAAAGTCTCCTGTATCCGCGCGACGCGGTAGCCCAGCCCGTCGCCGGTCCTCATCGCGAGGACCGGCAAAGCGGGCGGAATTTGTCGCTTAGCTTAGAAGAACAGCTTCATCGCCAACTGCACCAGGCGCGGGAAGTTGTTCTGGCTGTTCGGAAGTACGCCAAACACCGGGCTCGTAAACGAGGTGCTCTGCGGACCGCCGCGAATCGGCGTGTTGGTTACGTTGAACGATTCGGCCTTGAACTGCAGCCGGTAGCGTTCGCCAAACTGAGTCTCTTTCGACACCGCCACGTTCAACTGCGGCAAGGCCGGATTCTCGACGTTGCCGGAAAAGCGCTGCGGCAGGAAGTTCGTGTTGGGGACGTTGTTCGGGAAGTTCGCGTAGCACGCCGGATTGTTGTTGAACCAGTGATTCGGCGTTTGGCCGGTGTACTGGCCCGTCGCCGGGTCTTTGTATTGCGTATAGTCGCCGCAGAAATTAATTGACTGCGGAAGACCGACAGCACTGCCGGAAATATACGTAAGGATCCAATCTGCGCGCCAGCCGCTGACAATCTTATCCGCCGCGCCGGTCACGCCGGTAGCAAACCGGCGCCCCTTGCCGACCGGCAGATCCCAAATTCCGCTGAACGCGATTTGTTGCGGTTTGTTGGCCGAATCGAAATCGTAGCGAAGGTTGTCCTTGGGCTGCTGCGGGAAGGTGGTCAGCGAAGCCGTCTTGCCATCCGGCGACAGGTTGACCTTATAGCCGTTGTACCAGGACCAGTTCACGCCTGTGCAGCAGGTCTGTGCGTACTCCTTGCTGAAGGTATACGACAGATACCCAGGTCACTACTCCGGCAGTACTCTTGCCGCCGAACGAGCGCTTTTCGAAGCGTAACTGACCGGCGTCCGACCGGAAGTAGCGATCGGCAACGTCTGCCTGCGTGTATCCGTTCCACAACGGATAGTTATTCAGCAGCGTGGACGCGGCCACGGTTGCGTTCGCACCGAGCCCGACCGTGGAGGGCAGGAAGCCCTGGAACGGATTGGCCAGCGTGCGGCTGAAGAACTGGGTATCGGCAATCGCCGTGTTCTGATTCTGCAACCCAGCCAGTTCCTGAATATTTCCCAGATTCTGGCTATCGCGATCATACTGCGCATAGTTACCGGCGAAAGAAACGTCGATCACCATGTTCCACGGCAGTTGATGCTGCACGCCTAGCGAGTACTGGTAAGTGCGCGGCGTCTTGTAATGCAGCGGATTCGTGGTGGAACTCTGCCCGATGTTAGCCAGTAAACCAGCCGAGGGTCCGACCGCGGTCGCCAGCCCCTTGGGGAAGGGATTGACCAGAGAATAGGGTCCGGTAGGCAGCCCGCTCGCGCAACCAGTGTTGCCCGTGATGTCGTTGTCGCAAGCCGAGGGGAATTGTCCGTTGGTAAAGCTGGATTGATAGGGCGTACTGATGCTGAAGCCCGTGTTTCCGTTGCCCGTAGCGGTGTCAGACTGATAGTACACGCCGACTCCGCCGCGAATCACAGTTCCTTTTCCTAAGCCGGTAGGCAAAGCCCAAACGCGGTGCGCCGGTAGTGAAATCCGTATAATGC
Organism: uncultured Solibacteraceae bacterium; assembly: GCA_963811575.1. Lineage (GTDB taxonomy): Bacteria > Acidobacteriota > Terriglobia > Bryobacterales > Bryobacteraceae > Solibacter. The sequence goes on from CAWERY010000004.1 coordinate 62,880, forward strand.
TGGCGTCTGGGAATGCCGTCCACTCCGGCAAATCGCCATACGCCGTAGAGCGCATCGGGCGGATTGGGATAGGGATAGAAGTTGCCCGCGCTGGTCAGATGCGCGCTGGGGTTGGCGTCGTAGGCCGCCTTGTCAGCCTTCCACACTGCCAGAATCTGATCGCTCAACGGATTCTTAACGCTGGTATCGAACTGCGATCCCTGACGGTTATAGCGCTCGAGATAGGCCAACTGGAATTCGTAGCGGAGACCCAGGCTCAACGTCAGCCGTTCCGTGACTTTAAAATCGTCCTGCGCATACCATGCGTAATACGGACGGCTGAAATACGTGGTCGCGTTGTTATCGATATTGCCGCTGGTCGGCATCCCAAGCAGTAGCGAGGCAACACCCATGTAGGTATCGACTCCGCCATTGGTGGTGGATGCGTGGTCGGTTGCCTGCTGCGTCAGTCCGCTGCCGAACGTGAACACGCCGTAGGCCTGGCCGGGAGCCACTGTGCCCTTGGCCTCGTAGTTGTACTCGAACCCGAAGTGCAGATTGTGCTTGCCCCGCGTTGTCGTCACGCTCGGCGTCAAAATCCAGCGATTGTAAGGCGACCAGCTAAAGCTGCCGCTTCCGAACAAGGGTCCCGTGAAGCCGGCGATGCTGATATTCGGAATCGCTGCGCTGCTCACCGTCGGCGCATGCACCATATTCGTCATGCCGATCGATTGCGGCGTGATCGCCTGAGCCGCGGCCGTGTATCCCGGCGTCAACTGGACGAAGCGGAAGTAACTCGCCTTCAAGTCGAAAATGGTGGTCGGGAGAAACCACGTGCGTCCAATCCGCGTTCAGCCCCGTAAAGGTGCGGTTGTTGTCCGTGTTTCCGGTGGCGACTGGCGCCGGAAACGTGGTCGAAGAGCGGAATTCGTACCCATGGAATTCGCTGAACAATGCGTAGAACTTGTCGCGGTCGCTGAAGTTGTGATCCCAACGGACGATCGGCTGGTTGTACCAGTAGCGCCCCGTGTTGCCCGCGTTCAGATAGTTGCCTGTGATGCCGGCCGTGCCTTGGCCGGGCGAATTCGGCGCCGGCAGATAAGACAGAATTCGCGTCGCCACCGGGCTGATCCGGTTCTGCGGAATCACATTGCCAGGAAACGGATCTCTCCAGTACGTGGATCCGTTGCTGCCGCTGCACGGCTCGCTCGCCACCGCGCCGCAATTGTGGGTGGTCAGCGGGTCGAAGATGCTCATGCCGTATTTCGTGAAGTGCTGGCCATCTCGCATGTCAACCGGAATCACCTGCTGTCCCGCGCCTGGGAACGGAATCACTTCCTGCCAGCCTTCGTAACTGGCGAAAACGAAGTCCTTGTCCTTGCGAATCGGGCCGCCGAAGGTACCGCCAAACTGATTCTGCTGGTGGTTGCCCTTCTTCGCTCCGGCCACGTTGTTGCCGAAGTTGTTGGCGTCCAGAACACCGTTGCGAAAGTAATCGTAAACCGTACCGTGCCAAGCGTTGTTGCCGCCCTTGATCACGGTGTTGACTACGCCCCCAGCCTGATGGCCGTACTGCGCGTCGTATACCGTGGTCATCGCGCTGAATTCCTGGATTGCGTCCACGCTCGGCGCGAATTCCCACTGGCTGCCGCCATCGCTGATCGCGGTGCCGTTCATCATGAAGACGTTGTTCCCGTTGCCGCCGCGAGCTCCGTTGAACTTGTAGCTCGAGTTCACATCCCATCCACGAGTGCCCGAGAAACCCGATCGAACCGAACTGCTCCTGCGTGAAAATTACTCCGGGAGTGAGGTTGAGCAGCATGTAGGTCTGCCGCCCGTTCAACGGAAATTCCTGCGTCTTGATCGGATCGAAAACCAAGCCCTTGTTCGCATCGTTGGCGTCGATATTTTCCTGCTGCCCCGTAACGGTGATTTCCTGATTCATCTGCCCAACCGTCAGACGAAGCGCCAGATTCAATTTCTGACCCACCGAAAGCGTCACAGCCGCGCGCTTCAGCGTCTGGAAGCCATTTGCGACTACTTCGACCGTGTAATCGCCGGGCTCTAGTAGCGGGATGGTGTAGAGGCCATCGCTGGAAGTCTTGGTTTCACTGGTAGAGTTTACCGCCGTGTTGACAGCTTTCACAGTGGCGTTTGGCACCGCGGCGCCGCTCGGGTCCGTTACCGTGCCCGAGAGCGTGGCGCGGAATTCCTGGGCGTAGAGCCCGGCAGACACGAGCAAAAGTGCGAGGATCCGTCTGATTGACATTTGATTTTCTTGAACTCCTAAAACCGTTCCGTTCGCCTCCGCTCACCTATCGGCGGTGGCGGTATTTACCTTTAGGTGCGAGCGAGAGAACCGCGCGCCAGCACCAGAGCAGTCTATTTGAAATCCAGCTGATCGTAACGGAAATACACCCTGAAAATCTAGTGGTTTTCGAGAAATATTCACAGGTGTGCCGTTCCGAATACACCTGCCCTAAGTGGCATCGCTTCATCAATTACGGAAGTGGGAGTCGCCATCAACCGCAACCAACTTCAGCATTTTCTAAAGTATGAACTTTGGGAGTTTATAGGTTCAATAGATAGTGGAGGAATGTGTGAACTTTACAAACACTTACGTGAATCCGATTTTAAAATCCTATTTTCCATAGTCACTCCGGCAAATACACTTCTTCCGGGTGGCTACCAATTTCGAAATAGTTCATCCAACTCCCCAAAAGCGACGTTCCCATCGAATCCGGCGAAGTCGCCGTCTTTCGCGATCGCTTTCGCAGCTCGGATGAAACCAGTCCATGCCGTGCGCGCCAGCGAGGACCCAACGCTGACTCGCCGCGCTCCCAACTCTGCTAAGTCGCGAACCAGCAGACCGGTGTTCGCGAACATCAGGACATTGACAGGCTTCGGATGCACTGCCTTCACCATCGCCGAGATCTCATCTTTTTTGGTGACGCCCGGCGCATACAGCACGTCCGCTCCCGCCTCCGCATACGCCTGAAGGCGCCGCAACGATTCGCGAAACGGATCGGAGTGCCCCACCAGGTAGCACTCGGACCGTCCGGTCAGGAGCACCCCGGTCCCCGATTCGTCGATCGCTCCTCGCGCCGCCCTGATCCGCTCCACCGCTGTTGCCACTTCGTACAAAGGTGTCTCCGCGACGCCGGTCGCATCCTCAATCGAGAGCCCCGCTACGCCCGTCGCCACGCATCGCCGGACACTCTCGGCCACACCGCGCGCATCGTTGGCGTAGCCATTCTGAAAATCCGCGTTGACCGGCAGTTTGGTCGCCGCCACGATTTCAGCCACGTGCTCCAGCACCATCTCCCGAGACACCGCTTGCGGCGAATCCGGCAGTCCGCGCGAGAACGCGAATCCCGCGCTGGTAGTCGCCAGGGCTCGAAAACCCAAATGCGCCAAATATCTCGCGCTCCCGATGTCCCATGGATTCGGAATGACAAAGCATCCGCTCTCGTGAAGTTCCCGAAAGGACATAATCGCGTTCATTCCGCCGCTCCTATTGGAAGAGTTCCTTCATGAACTCCTGATCTTCGCGCACTGCCCGAAGGCGCTGCCCTTCGAACTGCCGGCGCACATTCGCGTCCATCGCCAGTGCCTTCCGGAAATCCGCCAGCGCCGCGGCCTTATCCCCCATCTCGTAGTCCAGCAAACCGAGCGTCACCTGCGCGTTCGCGCCCGGCATGTACTTCGCCGCTTTCGCCGCCGCCTCACGCGCTTCCTTCTTCTTCCCGCTGGAACGCAGTTCCCCGCTCCATTGCTGGTACAAGTATCCGAGGTTGATATCCAGGAGCCGCCGCAATTCGGGGATCGGCGCCGGACTGTCGTCCACATTGATATAGATCAGGCGGTCGTTATTGATATTTCGTCCGCGCCCTTTTCCTACCACCAGCATCGATGCCGATTGCTTGCCGCGAGAATCCCCGCCCGCGTCGTCACCCGCCTTTAGCGCCGCATACAATTTCTCTGCAAGGTCGCCTTCGGTTGCCTCGAAGGCCTTCCCCATCGCTTCCGGCACCTGCGCACCCACGAGGATGTTGCCCTGTGCCGACCAGGTCTTCCCTTGCCGGTCCCCTGCCCAGTTGGGCGCTGCCGGACCTGTGTACGCCGCAACTTCCCCTTTGCGGTCGATCACCGCCACCTGCCGCCCGTCTTTCCCCGGGAACGTGTCGTCGGCCAGGAGCTTGTCGATTACCTGTTTCGCGGTCAGTCCCTGCCGCAACAATTCCAGCCCGCGCGGTCCATATCCCACGTTCACGTTCGCCTGAGTCGCTACGCAGCCGGTCCCCGCCTCGGCCCATGGCACCACCGCGCCCACCGAAAAGTATTTGGACGCGACCGTTACCCCACAATCGCCGGTCGCCGGATCGTACGCCACAATCGAAAACGTGTTGACGTCTGCGGCCCCCAAAATACCGGCCGCAAGCAACCCCGCCAATAGTCGATACATCCCATCCCCCCTACTTCATCGCCTTAGCCAACTCCTCGTACTGATTGCTCGCGATCAGATTCACGCCCGCCGCCAGCGCGGCCTTCCAGCGCTCCGCCACCGCCTCGTGCGTTCCGAAGTTGTACGCGTTCCCCCAGCCCTTGTCCTCTCCAGGGCCGAACCCGTCCAGCGTGTAGAACCGGATCCAATAGCCTTGCTTGTGCGCGTAATCCACCAGCGCGCGCAGCCGGCGGTCATCGGCGGCGGTCCAATCGCCCGCCTTATGCTGTCCGCCTTCCTCCACCGCGAACCAGGAGTTGTTCCACCAGCGCCGGTAGTTCGTCGCGTGCGTCGGCAACAGCTTCTCCGGTGGCAGGGTCGCCAGCAGGTGTTCCCGTGCTTCACGGGTGCCAGCCTGGATGGTCGCCGTGTGCGCGGAACCAAACAATCGCAGCTTCTTCCCCACCGGTACCGCCTTAAAGAACACAGCTTCCTGCTCGTCCGATTCCTCGGTCAGGACCAGCAGCGGCTTGGGCTCGAACTTCGCGATTTGATTGGGGTCCGCGGTCTGGGCGGCGGTCGTGATCCATCCTTCGTACTCGCCGAGCAGATCCCATACCGCGTGCAGCAACTCCGGCTGTACGCTCTTGAAATCGAAGTGCACTACGATGATCGGCCACTTCGCGCGATCATTATCCTTCAGCGCCTGCTCTACAATTGGTCGGACACGTTCGAAGAAGTAGTCGCGCAGGGCCGGCTCCGCGCCCGTCGTCTTCGCCTCGTGCGTGACTACCGGCCGCCCGTTGGCCCACGCCAGATCCTGCTCGATTCCCACCGGAAAGCCGGTTCCCAGGGCGCGATCGATCCGGTCCTTCCACTCGCCTTTATATGGATAGCAGTTGTGAGCGTCCAGAACCGGACGATTGTGGTTCAGAAAATTCAAGTCGACCTGGCCAAACACCGGCAGGCCGGCAAACAGCACACACAATGCGAGTCTCATTACTCAGCAGAATAGCTCACTCCACGCCGTGTGTTCTCAGCTTCGTGATCTGCTCCGCCGTGAGGTTGCGCATGCCACTCTCACGCAAATGCCGGAGATACTCCGCGTTGACACCGTGAGTCCTCAATTCGATCAGCTCATGCGCGGTGAACCGGTATCCCAAGTCCGCCGCTTCCCGGACGAATTTGGAGTCCAGCCCGTGATTCTTCAGATCGGTGATCTCGTGGGAGGAAAGATCTCCGTATCCCGCATCTTTCAACTCCTTGAGGTACTCCGGGCTCACCCCGTGGATCTTCATTTGCACCAGGTCCGCCGCCCGCGGCTTCAGCCCGTAGATATCCAAATCGCGCATAAAGTCCGCGCTCACTCCGTGAATGGCAAGTTCGGTAATCTGGTTCGACGGCAGTTCGTAGCCCGCGTGCTTCAACGCTCGCAAGAATGCGGTGGAGACGCCGTGGATTTTCATATCGATGAAATCCTGCGCGCCAAAGCTCGTGTAGCCCGCGTTCTGCGTCTCGCGAATGTAGGGCAGCGTGATTCCGTGCGCGCGCAGATCGACCAGTTGCGCCGTCGTCGCCCTTACCCCCGCATCCCGAATCCCGCGCGCGAAATCCAGGGTCACATGCATCAGGACCATGCTAAATGCCTGCGCTTCGGTCGGCGCGTCATATCCCAGTTCCGTCAGACTCGCGCCGAACTTCGGATTCGGTTGGAAACTATAGGTGCCAGACCCGGCGCCAAATGAAAATCGTCCCTGGCAAAACAGCGTACCCGCATCTTCTACGTATTCGAATTTCACCGGCCCGCTCTGCCCGGGATTCAATCCGCGAAAGTTGACCCGCGGCACGTCGTTGCTCTGAGTCCACTGGCTCCCCTTGGATGACCGGCTGATCCGAAAGTGGACCATATCGGGCGAGTCCGCTGCGCGTCATGCCCCACTCGTTCTTCACTTCCTGGCCTGCGAGTAAAGCTGCCAGGAGTACGGCCGCGATGACGATCCAACTCTCTGATGACACTCTCATGGCGACTCCTAAATGACCCCTGCCTGCTTCAGGCGGATGATCTGCTTCAACGTGAGGCCAGTGCTATATTTTGTGGCTTCGCGTAGACTTCCCGGCCCCACGCCGTGCTGGCTGGCCTCAATGATCTCGCTCGGTTCGGCGTGCACCAGGCCGTATTCCTTGAGCGCTGCGAACAGTTCGACCCGCACGCCGTGATGTCGAAAGTCGATTAGCTGACGCGCGGTGTACGGCCCGAAACCGAGCGCCACCACATCGTGGATGAAGTCCGGCCGCACCCCCTGCTGGCGCAGTTCAATCAGCGCTCGCGGGGTCAGTTTGCCGATTCCCGAATGGGCGATCCCCGCGATGAAGTCCCCCGACACGCCTTGATTCTTCAGATCGACAATCTCGTCCACCGAAAGGTCGCCGTATCCATTCGCAACCAGCGCCGCCAGTAGCGAGCCGCCGCTCGCCGCCGGTACCGAATCCGGAGCCGCATTAGGCCGGGGCCCCATCATCCGCGCCGGCGCAATCGCGCGCGGAGAGTTCTGCGCCAACACCACCCAGGCCGGCGCGCGCGATGCCGCGATTACGAAAAGCAACAGCACGGCGCTGCACAAACCCACCCGAAACACCGAAGTCCCTGGCGTAAATTCTCGCCCCCGTCGCAACAGGAGTGCGATCCGGTCGCCCAGTTGAGAACCATCGGCGATTCCCGACGCCAGCAGAATCCCGCGTTGGTTCGTGCACAGTTCGAACAGCCGTGCGAGGCTCTCGGCATAGGAGCGGGCCGCGCCCGTCGTCGAAACCACCCAGTCGTCACAGGCAAGTTCGCGCTCGCGATCGATTTGTCGAAGTACGAATGCCGCAACTGGATGCAGCGCACAAATCGCCCAGGCAAACCGGGTCAGCAGATTGCTCCAATCGTCGCGCCGCGCCAGATGTGCAAGTTCGTGAAGCAGAACGTGTTCCAGCTCAACCGGGGTCAATTCGGCAAGGAGCCCCTCCGGCAGCAGCACAGCGGGACGCAGAAATCCAACCGCTACCGGCACCGGGATGTCCGCGGAAACCAGCAGCCGCACGGGCCGCCGTACGCCGGACGCGGGAATCCACGCATCCAGGCTCGCCCGTTGGTTCGCGGCCGCGGGGTACGCGCCGCGCTTCAGCCGGCGCAAGTGGCGAAAACTCACGGCCACGCGCAGCAATTGCGCGATGCAAACCGCAAACCACAGTGCCACCAGGAATTCAGGCCACGACCCCGTACGAAGCCGGATCGCCGGCGCCGCTGTCACCGCACTCGGCGCGGGCGCGATCGCTGAAAGCCGTTGGCTCGCGGCGGCCGGAGCGGCATGAAGGGCGGCAGGCCGAATCGCCGCGCGGTGCGGCGTACGCATCACCCGGAACACGGGGAGCAGCAGCACGAGCGCCAGCACACTCCACCACACCGCGCCGCGGGTCGCCGCATTCACCCGCGGCATCCATCGCAGCCCCGCCCACACTACCAGGGCCACCGCTACAGCCTGCCAAAAGGTATTCAGGGTTACTTCCAAAATGAAGTTCATTATTCCTCCGCCGCCAACAAAGCGCGAATGCGGCCCAGTTCCTTACGGCTGAGCTCCTCGTCTTCCAGCAGATTCAAAACCAGCAGCTCCGGCGAATTGCGGAAAAACCGGCTCACCAGGTATCGCAGCGCCGTGCGGCTCGCTTCGTCCCTGCCCACCACAGCACGATAGACGAAGGCCCGTCCCTCTTTCGATTTCGTATGCCGCAGGAAACCCTTCTCCTCCAGAATCCGCATCGTTGTGAGCACAGTGTTATAGGCCAGCCCGAGGTCCCGCGGAAGGGCCTCCGCCACCTCCGAAACCGTGGCCTCGCCCTTCTCCCAAACCACGTCCATCAATCGCAGTTCCGCCTCGGTCAGATTCGGAGATTTCTTTCGCGCCAAGCTGCAGCCTCCACAACTAAGGAATTAAGTGTCGCTTCATCTTTTGTACGCCGCCCCAGCGCCGATGTCAACTATAAAATTAAGAGTCCGACCCTCATGCGTTTTTGTCTGCTTGTCTGCATCCCCTGCAAAACCTCTCCGCCCGCCACGATTCGGAGTATCGTAGAGAACATGAATCGCCGACAACTTCTCTGCGGAGCCGCTGCCATTCCCGCGCTTTCCGCCGCTGCGGCGCAGCAGAAGCAACTCCGCATCACGGCAATCGAAACCGACGTCCTCAGGCAGCCGCCCGGCACCCCCATCTACGACGCTATTCACAAGCTCAGCGTCGATAGCGGTTCCGTAGTCCTCCGCCTGCGGACTGACGCAGGCATCACCGGTTGGGCGAGCGTTTCCTTCGGCATGATCGCCGGCGGCCCCCGCGTCGTCGAAACCATCCTGCAGCAGGAGGTCAAGCCCGTACTCCTCGGCCAGGACCCGGCCTTTCCCCGTCGCATCCGCGCGGACCTTTGGAAGGCCCTGGAGTATAACGGAGTCGGCGGCGTTGTCCAGTTCGCCATCGCCGCGGTCGATATCGCCGTCTGGGACATCCTCGGTAAGAGCGCCGGACTCCCCGTCTACAAGATGCTCGGCGCCTACCGCGATCGCATGCCCGTCTACTCCATGTGCGGCTGGTATTACGATAACGACGAAGATCTATCCCATTACAAGCGCTCCCTCTCCCAAGCCATGGAACAGGGCTACCACGCCGTCAAGATCAAAGTGGGGCGCGGCGCGATCGATGAGGACGTTCGCCGCATCAAACTGGCTCTCGACGTCGTCGGCAAAGATAAGCGTGTCATGGTAGACGCCAATCAGGTCTTTAACCGCAATGACGCCCTCCGCCGCGGCCGCGTCTATCAGGACCTCGGCTGTTTCTGGTACGAGGAGCCCCTGCCGCCGCACGACATGGAAGGGTACGCCGAACTCGCCCACCAGCTCGATATGCGAATCGCCACCGGCGAGAACCTGGCCACCAAATACGCCTTCGCCGACTTGATCGGCCGCCGGGGTGCCGACGTTGTGCAGCCTGACAACCGCCGCGCCGGCGGAGTCACCGAGTGGATGGAGATCGCCGCCATCGCCGATGGCTACGGCCTGGAACTCGCCAGTCACGGCGGCAGTGCCACTAATCTCAATATGCTCCTCGCCATGCCGAATGCCATTTATATGGAGACTAGTGGTACGCGAAAGCTGGTCAACGGCGAAATGGCCGCGCCCGAAGAGCCGGGGATGAGCAGCGAAGTCCCGGAGGCCGACATTCGTCGCTTCAAAGCCTAACGCTAATCCGTTGAACGCTGCGCGTGGCGCCGCCACCCGGAAGTCCTATCGCAACCGGTTCCCGGCCCCAGCCTCAGGAAATCCCCTGATGCCGCCGGATTGGCGGTGTCATCCACCTCTGATACACTGAAACCTTCAGGGCTGAGTCTTAATCTACTAGTCGGGGTCAATCTTTGAAGGTCCGTGTTTTCCTGTGGTTTGTCATCATCTGCCTATCCGTTGTCGCTGAACCCTCGGCTGATCCGTCGGAAGCGATTGTGGAGAATTACTGCACAGCCTCCGCGGCGCAAGAGAAGGTGTTGCAGGGTGCCTCCATGGAAGTCGAGATGGACGCGTCGCTGCCTAAGCTCAAGAAACACGGACGCTTGCACGCTCTGCGGCGCATTTCCCCCCTCGGCCTGATCCGTTACGACCAAGCTCGCTTTGAAGGCGACAACATCGTTAACAAAGAGATCATTACGCGCTATCTCACGGCCGAAGTCGAAGCCCAGAAGCAACAATCGCCGGCCATGACCGTTACTCCCCGGAATTATAAATTCAAATATAAAGGGCTGAAGCGTTCCGACGGCCGCGACGTCCACGTTTTTGAGGTCACGCCGCGCCAGAAGCGCGAAGACCTGTTCAAGGGTGAAATCTGGATCGATTCGCGCACTTTTCTCAAGGTTCAGGAGTCCGGTTACCTCGTCAAGAATCCCTCCATGTTCCTCAAGAAAGTCGCATTCATCAGGAAGTACGAAATCCGTGACGGAATTTCCGTACCGCTGAAGGTGCTGAGTGTGGCAGACGTCCGCTTCGTCGGCAAAGCTGAGTTGACCATCGATTTCACGAATTTTTCGGTCGACCCCTCGCAGCCGCGTCACTGCCGAAACCAGCGGCCAGTAAGATTCGTATTCCCTCAGGAGATTGCATGAGAACAATGTTTCTAAATCCGCCGTCCTTCGAAGGTTTCGATGGCGGTGCCAGTTCGCGCTGGCCGGCGTCGCGCGAAATCGAGTCCTATTGGTATCCCGTCTGGCTTTGCTATCCCGCCGGCATGCTGCCCGATAGCAAGGTTGTCGACGCCCCGCCGCACAAGATCTCCATCGAACAGACCGTCGAGATGGGCAAGGATTTTGAACTCCTCGTCCTCTATACCTCCACTCCCGGCTTCAACATCGACGTCAAAATGGCGTCGATGATGAAGGACGTCAATCCGAAATTGAAGGTCGCCTTCGTCGGCCCCCCGGTTACCACCGAGCCTGATAAGACTCTGATCGGCACCAAGGCCATCGATTTCGTGGTGCGCCGCGAATTCGATCACCAGATCGTCGATTACGCCAAGGGAAAGCCCCTGGAAGAGCTGCCCGGCGTGAGCTTCCGCAAGAACGGCCACATCATGAACAACCCGGAAGGCCCCGCCATCGAAGATCTCGATGCCCTTCCCTGGGTCACCAAAGTCTATAAGCGCGATCTCGATATCACGCGCTACAACGTCCCGTTCCTGCTCAACCCCTTTGTTTCGCTTTACACCTCGCGCGGCTGCCCGGCCCTGTGCACTTTCTGCCTGTGGCCCCAGACCCACTCCGGCCACCGCTGGCGGCTGCGCTCCTCCGACGATGTGGCTAACGAGGTTCGCTACGCTCTGGAACAGTTCCCGCAGATGAAGGAAATCTTCTTCGACGACGATACCTTCAACTACCGCAAAGAACGCACCATTGAGCTGTGCAAGAAACTCAAGCCGCTCAATTTCACCTGGTCCTGCACCTCGCGCGTCACCACGGATTACGAAACCCTCAAGGCCATGAAGGACGCCGGCTGCCGCCTGCTCATCGTGGGCTATGAATCCGGCGATCAGCAGATTCTCAAGAACATCAAAAAAGGCGCCACTGTCGATATGGCGGAGCGCTTTACCGCCAACTGCAAGAAGCTCGGCCTTCTGGTACACGGCGATTTCATCATCGGCCTGCCCGGCGAAACCCGCGAAAGCATCCGCAAAACTATCGATTTCGCCAAGCGTCTGGACAACGAAACCATTCAGGTCTCCATCGCTCACCCCTATCCCGGCACCGAGTTCTACGACTATGTCAAACAGAACGGCCTCATCACGATTGATTCGATGACCGACGAGACCGGCCACCAGCTTCCCAATGTGGTGTATCCCGGCCTCGATCGCGGTGAACTTGTCGAATGGGTGGAACGTTTCTACGGCGAGTATTTCTTTCGCCCCAAGGTCGTATGGCGCATCGTCCGTAAGGCAATCTTTAACTCCGACGAACGCCGCCGGCTGACCAAAGAAGCCCGCGAGTACATGGCGCTCAGGACCAAACGCCGCAAGTTCGTCGCCGACCAGGCCGCCGCCAAAGCCGCCCTGTAGAACGGGCCCGGAACCGTTACCGTTCTTCTGATATCTGAAGTGAAACTATCGGCGGCCTCGCCCGGTGGAGAACTCGAAGCCGAAATCGCGATTCTTTACTCCCAGCTAGCCAAGGAATTGCACGGCTTTGCCGCAAGCCACCATGCATCAGCACGACGACGCCTCCGATGCCGTCCAGGAGACGTTCCTCCGCTATTTTTCGGAGCGAAAATCCGGAGGGGTCATCGAGGATCCGCGGTCATGGCTATATCGCGTCCTCTCACAAGCAGGTGCAGCGACCGCCTGGGACCAAGGTCTCCAGTAAAACATGAAGTTACGCAATGATCCAGTCCGAACCGTTGGACGAAGCCCAGGATCCGGAAAGCCGGATGATGCAATCCCAAAACACCCGTCAACTGAAAGCGTATCTCTCGGTTCGAGAATTCGATTGTCTCCGGCTGCGCGCTCAAGGGCTGTCCTATGACGAGGTAGCAACCGTCCTCGGAATTCGCTCCGGAACCGAAGGCGCGCTACTTTCGCGCGTCCGCGGTAAACTGCTGCGGCGCCTCCGAAGACCGGCGATCCGGCTGGTAACGGACGTTGTCGAGGGCGCTCGGAACACTACTGCAGGACGGAGGAACGCCGATTCATCCTGATCTGGAAATACTGCCCGGCTAGCCAGATGGCGAGCATTTCCAGTCATGAGCTCCGCGGAATTGCCCCGGGTATCGCTATCCTGTTAAACTCACGATTCTGTTCGACCTCAAAAGCCACTCAGGGACTGAAGCCGCGCGGCTACGCTGGAAGACCTGGATCTGCGTCGCGGTCGTCGTGTTCTCCAATGCGTTCGGGGATTTCTTTATGAAGCGAGGCCTGCCGGATTCGGCTCGCCTGGTGACGCCGCTGGATTATCTCGGGATGCTCTTTCAGCCGTGGGTAGCGTTGGGCGTCGCACTGCTGATTTTGTGGCAGCTTTCGCGATTGACGCTGCTCAGTTGGGCCGATCTCAGCTACGTCCTCCCGGTGACAAGCGTGGGCTACGTGGTGGTGGCGCTGATCGGAAAGCTCTGGTTGAATGAAACGATTACGCCTCGACGGTGGGCCGGAATCGTGCTGATCATGGCGGGCGTCGCGCTCGTCAGCATCGGCAGCCCATCGACCGTGGAAAGGGATCCGGCGGTGGGCGAATGAAGTGGGCGCTGGTGGCGTTGATGGTCGGCGCGACCACGGCCGGCGAGGTGCTGCAGGCCGCCGGAATGCGCCGGCACGGCGAGATTCGCGATTTCCGGCTCGGAGCACTGGGACGCGCACTGGCGGTGCTGGCCCGTAACCGATTCGTGATTGGTTCGGGGTTTTGCATGGCGATTTCCTTTTTCGCATTCATGAAGCTGCTTTCGATTACGGAACTCAGTTTCGCGGTGCCCGTGTCCGCGGTCTCTTACGTGATGGAGACCGTACTCGCTAAATATGTTTTGAAAGAGCACGTCAGCCGGCGGCGATGGGCGGGCGCATTCCTGGTTGTCGGCGGCGTCGTGCTGGTTTCCACGTGATCTGGCTGGCCATACCGGCCTTGGCCGCCGCGCTCTATTACTGCCTGGCGATTGTTGCCGCCGCGACTTGGCGAGCATGGTTGACTGCCCAGCCGCTGCGCAATGCACCGGCGTCGCCGCTCTCCATTCTCAAACCAGTTCACGGGCGCGACCCTCAGTTTTACGAGGCAATTCGCTCTCACGCGACGCAGGACTATCCCGAGTTTGAAATTCTCTTCGGCACAAATAACCCGAACGACCCAGCCCTGCCGGATATCCGCCGCCTGCAGCGTGAGTTTCCGGAACGTAGAATTGAGATCGTGATTGCGCGGAGCGACGCGCCGAATGCCAAGGTGGGCGTGCTCGCCGAGTTGGCGAAGCACGCACGGCATCCGCTGCTCTTGGTGAACGACAGTGACATTGTGGTGGAGCCCGGCTACTTTCGCGCCGCGACCGCGCCGCTTTCCGACGCCGGCATTGGGGTGGTCACCTGCCTTTATCGCGCCGCGGCGCAATCCTTGCCATCACGTTTGGAATCGTTAGGGATCGCGACTGAGTTCGCACCCAGCGTGATGGTGGCGCGACTTCTAGGCGTTGCCGATTTCGCGCTCGGCTCCACGATGGTTTTCCGCGCGGACACGCTGGAACGAATCGGAGGATTTGCAGCGATAGCAAACTTCCTGGCGGACGACTATCAGTTGGGACGGCATATCGCGCAGTTGGGCTATCGCATCGCGTTCGCGCCGGTGGTGGTCGAGACCGACTTGGGCGCTGAAACCTGGGGGAACACCTGGCGGCATCAATTGCGCTGGGCGCGCACGATCCGCGTATCGCGCTCTTCGGGCTATTACGGCTACGTGGTGACGCACGCCACGCTTTGGTCGCTGGTCGCGCTGGCTGCGGGCAAATGGCAGGCGGCCGCGGTGGCGATGGCCGCCCGAATCGTCGCCGGCGTCTGGATCGGTGCCGGAGTTCTGCGAGATCGTAAAGTACTTCGCGATTTCTGGATGATTCCGATTCGCGATATTTTCGGGTTCGCGGTCTGGGTAGGCGGCCTTTTCGGCGACACAGTTCAATGGCGCGACAAGGAATTGAAGTTGCGGCCCGACGGACGTATTCTCGACGATCCGCACTACGCCATCTGACTGCCGTATGGACCGCCGCTAGAGTCAACGCTGCGCCCCATTGACGCCGGCATCGACAACCGCTAGCGTTAATTCAGATTCGGCGGTCTGATTCGACTGCATGAGTCTCATGGGAGGACTTGTGATCCTGTTGCTGTTCGGACCCCCGGGTTGCGGCAAGGGCACGCAGGCTGCCTATCTGGCAGAGCGATTCCATATTCCCGCAATTTCCACTGGAGAAATGTTCCGCGCCGAGTGCAAGGCCGGCACGGAGATGGGCAAGGTTGCTTGCTCGATGATATCCAGCGGTGGTTTTGTCAGTGATGAAGTAGTGAACAGCGTGGTGGCGCATCGCACCACGCATCCCGACTGCGCCGGCGGCTTTCTGCTGGACGGCTATCCGCGAACGGTAGCGCAGGCGGTCTGGTTTGGCGAACTGGTGCAACGCCGCGGTCTGGCGGAGCCGGTGGTAATCCACCTGGATGTCGCCGACGAGGCCCTGGTCGCGCGCCTCACGGCACGGCGGCAATGCCCGTCCTGCCTACGGATCTATAACGCGATTTCCATGGCGCCACGCTCGCCGGGCGTTTGCGACCACGATGGAACGCAGTTGATGACCCGCGCGGACGACCGGGAGGGTGTGATCCGTCAGCGGCTCCGCACCTACCATGAGTTGACCGGACCGATCCTGCACTGGTACGGCCCGAGAGTGGTGCACGGCATCGATGGATCCCTGCCGGCGAGCCAGGTCCGGGGCGCGATCGAGCGACTGGCGTTGTACGCAGCGTACGCGGAGGCGTAGCCGCTCGGATCGATTGGTGGCGAAAGGGGTGGGTTTCGGGCTATCCTTAAAACTCCAGTGACCGCCATTACGCTAGACGCCGCCCTGAACCTGCTTTGGCTTGCGATTAGCATAGGTGCGCTCATCTGGTTTGCGCGGATGGAGCGCCGCAGGTCGCACCAGGGTTCGGGCGGCGGGCGTTTCCGGCGATTTTTCGCAGTCTGCATGATGGCGGTAGCCATCTTTCCCAGCGTAAGCGACAGCGACGATCTGTTTAATTTTTCGCTCCTGCATATTCCCACGACTCATCATGGCGGTGTGGGTAACGTTCCAGCACCGGAAGATTCGCGGGAAAAAGACTCGGTCAACCTCGCCCGCCTGCTGGAAACGCTGGAGCACTATCAGGTTAGCGGCTTCTATACCTTCGCTTTCGCACTATTCTTCCTCGCAGCGCTGATTTCGCTGCGTCCGATTTGTGCGACACGTACCATCTGCTGCAATTCGGGGCGCGCACCCCCCACTCTCTAAACCTAATTCTCGCTGATTTTCCGGTCGGTTTGGCTTCCGCGTATGAAGCATGCGGTGGTAGCTCCGTATTTGTACGGAGGAGGATTGTAAGTGAAGAGACTTCGAGTCATCGGTTCAATTTATTTGTTCGCGTGCGGAACGCTTCCAGCGCAGCAGGTTCCAGCGCAGCAGGTTCCACCGCCACCTGCCGACCATGTAACTATCGAACAAGCCGTGCAGGAAGCGGTGGGTCACAACCTCAGCCTGCTGGCGGAGCGGTACAACATCAGCATCGCGGACGCCAGGATCGTTACCGCGAAGCTGCGACCGAATCCAGTGGTCAGCGCTGCCGTCGATTACATCGATTTCCAGAATGGTTTCAATAACGACAATCAGGGCGGCCCCACGGAATACAATATCCGGACCGACTTCATTCTGGAGCGCGGCGGAAAGCGTGAGCGGCGTATCGAAGTGGCGCAGACGGCGCGCGAAGTGGCGCAACTTCAGCTGCTGAATACGACGCGCATGCTGGTGATGGACGTCGATAATGCCTTTGTCGACGTGCTGCAGGCCAAAGACAACCTGGCGCTTGCGCGTGAAAACCTGCAAGCCTTCCGCAGCATCGTGGACGTGAATACGACGCGCGTGCGCGCCGGCGACCTGGCGAAAGTGGAGTTGGTGCGGACGCAGGTGGCGGCGCTGCAATTTCAGAGCGCCGTGCGGCAGGCGGAATCCAAGCTCAAAATCGCCGGCAATCGCCTGCAGTCGCTGATGGGGCGCCGCGTGCCTTCTCCGACCTTCGAGGTCGTGGGCGCGCTCCGCCGGGATTCCGACCCGGTAGTGATGGAAACGGTGGCCGCGCAGGCGATCGATCTGCGCCCGGACCTTGCCGCGCTGCGCAAAGACCAGGCGCGGTCGCAGGCCGAGATCCGCTCGCAACTGGCGCAGGGCAAGGTGGATTACACGGTGGGAACCGAGTTTCACCGCCAGTTCCACAACGGCGACGCCAACGCTCTAGGGGTGTTCTTCAGCGCGCCCCTGCCGGTCTTCAACCGGAACCAGGGAGAGATCGAGCGCGCCCGCCGCGAGCAGGAACAAATTCTGGCGCGGATCCGCGCGGCCGAAGCGGACGTGCAGAATGAGGTTCGCAATGCGTGGGTGCAGTACGCAACTTCGCGGGAGCTATTAGAGACCATCGAGCACGATCTGCTGGATCAGGCGCGCGAAGTGCGCGGCACGATGGAGTATTCCTACCGGCGCGGAGAAGCCTCGCTGGTCGAATTCTTGGATGCGCAGCGCGCCTTTAATGACGCGCGGCAAAGTTACAACGACGCGCGCGCGGACTTTGCACGCAGTCTCTATACGATCGATTCGATCTCAGGAAAGGCAGTCCGATGAAGACCAAAATGAATGCTGGCACGATTGGGCTTGCGCAAAGCTCCCTGATGGTTGCGGCTCGATGGGGATTGCTTGCGATGTTGGTGCTGCTGAGCGGGTGTGGAAAAGGCACGGAGAAGGTCGGGGCGGCGACTGCGCCGGTGGCGGCGGGGGAAGAACGGTTGGCCGACGGAACGGTCGTGATTCCCACCGACTCGCCGAAGCTGAAGGAAATTCATGTAATTGAGGTGAAGAGCGCGTCGGTGCCATTCGATGAAGTCACGTCGCCGGGAAAGATCGAGACCAACCCGAACCTGGTCTCGCGCGTAGCTTTGCCTCTGGCCGGGCGGGTTTCCGGTGTCATGGTGAAACTAGGCGATTCGGTGAAGCGAGGCGACCCGCTGCTGACGCTGGAATCGCCGGATGCGGATGCGGGTGTCGTCCGCCTATCTGCAGGGGCAAGCGACGATCACGCAAGCCAAAGCGAATCTGAATAAGGCGCAGGCGGACTACGACCGCTCGAACGATCTGTTCGAACACAACGCGGTGGCGAAAAAGGACGTACTCACCGCGGAGAACGCGCTGGCCCAGGCGAAATCCGCACTCGACCAGGCGCAAACAGCACTGGAGCAGGCGGACCGCAAGCTGCGGCTCCTCGGGCTTAAGCCAGGAACGTTCGGGCAGAAAGTTACCGTGACCGCGCCGACCTCCGGCAAGGTCTTGGAGATGAGCGTGGCCGCCGGCGAGTATCGCAACGATACAAACGCGCCCGTAATGACAATTGCCGACCTGAGCACGGTCTGGGTTTCCTCGGATGTGCCGGAAAGCGCGATCCGCCTGATTCAACCCGGCGAGCGCATTGACGTGGAACTCGCCGCCTATCCGGGAGAGACATTCCACGGCAAAGTCACGCGCATCGCCGACGTGGTGGACCCGCAGACAAGGACCATCAAAGTTCGCGCCGAGATGGACAACGCGCATGGCAAGCTGCGTCCCGAAATGTACGGCACGATCCGCCACACGGACTCGATGAAGACACGTCCGGTTGTACCCGCGGGAGCTGTGCTGCAAGGTGACGGGAAGACGACAGTGTGGGTGGAAACGGCGCCCGGGCGTTTTCAACCTGTGAATGTGAAGGTAGGGGAGCGCACCGGCGACATGCTGCCGGTATTGAGCGGGTTGACGGCGGGGACGCGCATCGTAGCCGATGGGGCGATGCTGCTGCGAGCCCAGTAGGAACGTTCTGGTAACCAAAAAATGATTGCCAAACTACTGCGGTTCGCATTGCAGCAACGCTTCGTGATGATCGCGATGTCGCTCGGGTTGATCGCCCTCGGCATCTATAGCTTCCGTCAGCTCAAGGTGGAAGCGTATCCCGATATTTCCGACACCCAGGCGGTGGTGATTACGCTCTACCCGGGGCACGCGGCGGAAGAGGTGGAGCAGCAGGTGACGGTGCCGATTGAACGCGCCCTGAACGGAGTCCCGAGCGTGATTGCCCGCCGATCGCGCACCATCTTCGGGCTCTCCGTGGTGGAGTTGACGTTCGCGTACGGCACGGACGATTATTTCGCGCGGGCCGTGGTGTTGGAGAAACTACGCGACGCGACCCTGCCCGACAATGTAACGCCAACGCTGGGGCCGCTGGCTACACCGATCGGCGAACTATATCGCTACGTGGTGGAGGGTAAGGGCTATAGCGATATCGAATTGCGCGATCTGGAAGATTGGGTGATCGAGCCCCGGTTCCGCCAGGTTCCTGGAATCGCCGATGTCACTCCGTTCGGCGGACTGGTGAAACAATACCAGGTCGAGATCGATCCGCAGGCCATCGATAAGTACAACCTATCGATCGGACAGATTGCGCAGGCGGTGGGCGCGAACAATCAGAATGCCGGCGGCGCGCTGCTCGATAACAATCAGCAATCGATGGTGATTCGCGGCGTTGGGTTGATTCAGAATACCGACGATGTGGAGAACATCGTGGTGGCGGAGAACAAGGGCGTGCCGGTGTTCGTACGAGACATCGGCAAGGTAAAGATCGGCGCGGCGCAGCCGACCGGCATCTTCGGGATCGGAGATCAGACCGGGGTGGAAGGCATCGTTCTGATGCGTCGCGGCGAAAATCCGACGGACGTGCTGAAGGGAGTTCACGAAGCCGTGGAAGACATCAACTCCACGCGGCTGCCCCCGGGTGTGCACATTCGCGGAATCTACGACCGCACGGACCTGGTGGCCAATACCATGCATACGGTATCGCACACGCTGCTCGAAGGCATCGTGGTGATGGTGACGATGCTACTGCTGTTTTTGGGCAGCGTGCGCGCGGCGCTGTTGACCGCAATCACGATTCCACTGGCGCTGCTGTTCGCCTTCGTCTGCATGTACTTCACTGGAATTCCAGCCAATCTATTGAGCTTGGGTGCGCTGGATTTCGGCATCATCGTGGACGGCACGCTGGTGATGGTGGAGCACATCGTCCATCATTTGCAGGAGCGCGAACATACCAAGAGCCGGGCCACCGTGTTCGAGACGATTCTCAATGCGGCGCTGGAAGTAGAATCGCCGATCTTCTTTTCGCTGCTTGATCATTATCTCCGCCTATATTCCGCTGTTCACGCTGGAACGCGTGGAGCGGCGACTGTTCACGCCGATGGCGTACACGGTGTGTTTCGCGCTGCTCGGCTCCATGCTGCTGGCGCTGACGCTGATTCCGGTGCTGGCGACATACCTTTTCCGCAACGGATGCAAGACGTGGGACAACCCTGTGCTGCGGTGGCTGTACAACGCCTACGAGCACGTGCTGCGGGTCACGATCCGGCGCGCCTGGCTGACGGTGGCCTTCGGCGCGGCAGTGGTGGCCGCGGCGTTCGTACTGGGCGGTTCGCTGGGCAGCGAGTTTCTGCCGCAATTCGACGAAGGAACAATTTGGGTACGAGCGAATTTTCCGGCTGGGATCTCGCTCAATAAATCGGCGGAAGAAGCGGGAAGAATCCGCCACATCCTGGAGACCTTCCCGGAAGTCCAATTGGTGAGTTCGCAATCCGGCCGCAACGACTCGGGCACCGACCCATATGGTCCGAATCGCAACGAGTTCTTCGTCTCTCTGAAGAACTACGACACGTGGCCGGCGGGAATGCGGAAAAGCGACCTTGTGGACCAGATCTCGACGAAATTGCGGGCGCAGATCCCGGGGGCGAACTTCAGCCTCACACAGCCGATCATCGACAATGTAACGGAGGCGGTGACGGGGTCGCCGGCGGACCTGGCGGTCATCATCAGCGGGCCCGATCTAAAGCGACTGCGCGCGCTGGCCGACCAGACGCTCTCGGTCCTGCGGCCTATTCCGGGAGCGGCGGACACCTTTCTGGAGCAGGAATCCGAACAGGCGCAATTGCGCATCCTGATCGACCGCAAGAGCGTGGCGCGCTACGGCATCAACGTGCGCGATGTGGAGGATGTGATTGAAATGGCGATCGGCGGCAAACCGATCAGCACGGTATTCGAAGGGGAGCGGCGCTTCGACGTGACGGTGAGATTCCGCGAGCAATCGCGCGCGGATGCGGACGCTATCGGCAATATCCTGGTGCCGACGCACGAAGGCGGCCGGGTACCGCTGTCGCAACTGGCGCGGATTGAAGTCGTAAACGGAGCCAGCATCATCGCGCGCCGCGAGAACATTCGCCAAATTTCGGTGCGCACGAATATTCGCGGACGCGATCAGGGAAGTTTTGTGAATGAGGCGCAGTCGAAGTTCGACCAGGCGGTGAAATTGCCGCCCGGCTACTCCGTGGATTGGGGCGGACAGTTCGAGAACCTGGAGCGCGCGCGCAAACGCTTGACCATCATCCTGCCGATCACGATCGGCATCATTTTCGCACTGCTGTTCTTCGCGTTCGGAGACGCGGTGCACGCCGGGATGGTGCTGGTGAATGTGCCGTTCTCATTAGTAGGGGGCATCGTGTTCCTCTACTTGCGGGGAATCAATCTCAGCGTCTCGGCGGCAGTGGGTTTCATCTCACTCTTCGGCGTAGCGGTAATGAGCGGCGTCTTGTATATTTCAGAAATCAACCGGCGCCGGGCGGAACCGGGGACGACGCTGGAAGACGCCGTAATTCAAGGGGCTCGAGCGCAATTGCGTCCATGCCTGATGCTTATTCTTGTGGCCTTGCTGGGTATGGTGCCCGCCGCGCGGGCCACCGGAATCGGCAGCGACATTCAACGTCCACTGGCGACGGTGGTGGTGGGAGGCCTGCTTTCCACGCTATTGTTGACATTGCTGGTGATGCCGAGCCTGTACTACCTGACGGCGAGGAAGGGGGAGCGATGAATCCGCCTGTGAAGATGCTGGTGATTTACGTGGACGAAACTGATCTATGGGGCACCGTCACTCTATACGAGGCGATTGTCCGCCGGCTGCGGCAAATGGGGTTGGCAGGCGCTACCGTGCACCATGGCATTATGGGTTTCGGGAGCCACGGCAAGGTGCACCATAAACGGCTGTTCGGGGTTTCAGACGACCGGCCGGTGGTCATCTCGGTCGTCGATTCGGAATCGAAGCTTCGCGCCGTGCTCTCCGAAATCAGAGCGATGGTGAAAGAAGGGCTCATGGTGCTGTTGGATGCCGAGGTGATCGAACCCGCGGATGACGCCACCCGATAAACAAGCGCAAGGATTTCTTCGCACAACTGGGCCCGGGCCTGATTACCGGAGCGGCGGACGACGATCCATCGGGGATCGCGACATACTCGGTAAGCGGAGCCGCCTTCGGGTACAGCCCCCTGTGGACGGCGTTGTTCTGCTTCCCGCTGATGGCAGCGGTGCAGCTGATGTGCGCGCGACTCGGGATGGTCACGGGGCGCGGCCTGGCTGCGGTAGTGCGGAGGCGCTATTCGCGCTGGGTGCTGTGGGGGGCGTGCCTGATTCTGACGGTTGCCAACGTCATCAATATCGGCGCCGATTTGGGAGGCATGGCGGATGCTACTCAAATGGTTACCGGAATACCCTCGTGGTGGCTGACGCCGTTTTATGCGGTGCTGATCGTTGTGGTAATGGTGTGGAGTTCGTACCGCGCGATTGCTCGCGTGTTCAAGTGGCTGACGCTGGTGCTCTTCGCCTACGTGATAACGGCGTTCGTGGTGCACCCGGACTGGCGTGCCGTGATTCACGCGACATTCGTGCCGCATATTGTGTGGTCATCCGAGTATCTCTCGGTGTTGGTAGGAATTCTGGGAACGACGATCTCTCCCTACCTGTTCTTCTGGCAGGCGGCGCAGGAGGTGGAGGAAGAGCGAGCGGCGGGCAGAACCAGCGTGGCGCAGCGCAAAGGCGCCACCGCCAAGGAACTGCGCGATTCGCGTAACGACGTGATGATCGGGATGTTCTTCTCGAACTTCGTGATGTATTTCATCATCCTGACGACGGCGACGACGCTGCATGCGCACGGCGTCACTCACATCGGCACGGCAAAGCAGGCAGCGGAAGCCTTGCGGCCGCTCGCGGGAGCAGGCGCGTATTGGTTGTTCACTCTGGGACTGATCGGGACCGGAATGCTGGGAGTGCCGGTGCTGGCAGGGTCCAGCGCCTACGCGATTGCGGAAGCGATGAACTGGACGGGATCCCTGGATCGCAGGCCGCGCCTAGCGCCGAAATTCTACGGCGTGTTGGGAGTTGCGATGGCGCTTGGATTGGCATTGGATTTCGCAGGATTGGATGCGGTGAAGATGCTGTTCTGGTCGGCGGTGGCGAACGGTGTGTTGGCTCCGCCGCTGGTGGTGATCGTAGTCCTGCTCACGAACGACGTACACGTGATGGGCGAACATGTGAATCCCGCCGTGCTCACATGGTTGGGATGGGCCACGGCGTTGGTAATGGGAGCGGCGGCGGTGGCCATGCTGGTAGCAGGTTAGCGGCGGGTTGGGTAAAATTGGGTGTTTGCATGTCTAGAACCCACACTCTCATTACCGACGAAATGGCGGACTACATTCGCCAGATCAGCTTGCGCGAACCTGCCGTACTGCGCGATCAGCGCGAAAGCACAGACGATCATCCGAAGGCGACGATGCAGACGGCGCCGGAGCAAGGGCAGTTTTTGCATCTGATGGCGCGCCTGGTGAAGGCGAAGAAGACGCTCGAGGTGGGCGTATTTCTGGGTTACAGTTCGACGTGCGTGGCGATGGCGATGCCGGCGGACGGGAAGATCATTGCGTGCGACGTGAGCGAAGAATTCACGGCGAGGGCGCGGCAGACGTGGCGGGAAGCAGGCGTAGAAGACAAGATCGATTTGCGGATCGCACCGGCGATTGAAACGTTGGACGCCCTGATCGCGGGCGGCGAAAGCGGAACATTCGACCTGGCGTTCATCGACGCGGATAAATCAAACTACGACCAACTACTATGAGCGCGCATTGATGTTGGTGCGCCCCGGCGGCCTGATCGTGATCGACAACGTGCTGTGGCACGGCGCGGTGATCGACGCCGCAGCTCACGATGCCGACACGGAAGCGATTCGCGCGTTCAATCTGCAACTGCACGGCGATGCGCGCATATCCTTGAGCCTGGTGCCCCTGGGGGATGGACTGACGCTGGCGTGCAAGCTTTAACCGCGACGACGATATTTCCCTGCTACGCGGCGGCGGATCGCGCGCTGGCGGAGCGGCTGGCCTTGTTGCTGGAGCGCGGCGCGGATGTGCGTATTTTCCTGGACGAAGGCGAGTTGCCACCCGGCGGAGACCTGGCAGAGAAGGCACGGGAAGGACGCATGGCGGACGTGGTGATCGTGTTCTTCTCCCGCGAATCGATGCCCTCGCGGTGGCCGCGCGCTCAATGGGAAGGCGCGATGGTCACGGAGCCGGCACAAGAAGAGGTGCGGATTGCGTTCGTGAAATGTGATGACTGCATCCCGCCGCGTGTATTGGCGCCCATGTTCGAGGCATCGCGGCTGCGCGACGTGAAACGTTGGGTGCGCGCCAGCGCCGCGAGCGAGCCGCCGGCGCCGGAGTTCTCGGCGGATTTGGAGGTGCTGGGCATCGGCATCGCGGATCGCCCGGGAGTGGAGACTGTGGAACGGATCGCGCTGGCACGGGAATTTGCACGCTGCTATCGCGGAGACTACGATGCGGTACTGCACGTGGATTGCGTAACCGGAACGCTGGCGGATATGACGGGCGACCTGGCCCATCAATTGGGCCTGCACCTGGAAGGTGAACTGGCGGATAACATCGATCACTTGCGCGTATTTTGCGAGGCGCGGCGCCTGTTGATTGTCCACGAGGGAACTCCGCCGCCGGAGCTGGTATTCGGGGGACGAAGTTCCACCCTGATTTCGATAGAGGCGGGCGAAGCATCGCCGGATGAGTTGCGGAGTATCGCACGCGCGTTCGACGCAACGGAAGAATGGGATGTTTTGTGCAAGCTGGCGCGGCAGGCACGGCGCATCGGGCGCGAACAATTCCGAATGGCGGAGTGCTTCGAGATTATGAAGCAGTGGCGGACGATGGCGGAGGAGAACGCCGACCGTCCTGCGGTAGACGAGGCCAGCCGCGAGATCGTGTGGATTCTGGATGGGTGGGGAAGGACGGAGGAGGCACGCCAGATCGAACAGGTTCGGGCGCAGGAGTTCGACGAGCAGTTGCCGCTGTTTTTCGGGTAGCGGCGGTCAATCGACTAAGCCGTTGCGAACGGCAAAGCGGACGAGTTCGTTGATGCTGTGGAGGTTCAGTTTTTCCATGATACGGCCGCGGTGGGCGTCCACGGTATAGACGCTAAGGTTGAGGACGACGGCGATCTCCTTGTTGGTCTTGCCTTCGGCGAGCATTTGGAGCACTTCGCGTTCGCGGCTGCTGAGCAGGTCGATAGGGTTGGTGACGTGCTTGCGGTAATCGTCGAGGACGGCATTGGAAACAGCGGGCGTCAGATAGCTTTCGCCGCCGGCGACGGCGCGTATGGCAGCAACAAGTTCGCCTGCGCCGGAATCCTTAAGGAGGTAGCCGCGCGCGCCGGCACGGAGGATTTCGCGGACGTAAACGGAATCCTTATGCATGCTGAGGGCGATCACTTTGGCGTGCGCGTTGGCGGCGACGAGGCGGCGAGTGGCTTCGATGCCGTTGAGTTCGGGCATGGCGACATCCATCACTACTACGTCGGGGCGTAGTTGCTCGGCGAGTTCGACCGCTTCGCGGCCGTTGGCAGCCTCGCCGACAATTTCCATATCGGCCTGGGCGCCGAGTATCATTTTGAAGCCCTGGCGAACCACGGCGTGATCGTCACACAACAGGATGCGGGTTTTCTTCATGGCGCAGGGGCACTCGAACTTCAATTAGAACACCCTCTCCGGCGCGCGAGCGGACGTTTACGTCGCCCCCGGCGCTGCGGGCGCGCGCGCGCATGCCGATCATGCCGAGACCACGCGCGTTGGATCTGGGAGTGCCGAGGCCGCGTCCGTCGTCGTGGATAGAGAGGCAGATTTCAAGTGGCTTGCCGTCGAGAGCGATGACGACGTGTTTGGCGTCGGCGTGGCGCGCGATGTTGGTAAGGGCTTCCTGAGCGATACGGAAGAGGTGGGTCTCGGCGTCATCGGGCAAGCGGCCGGAGTAGGTGGAATCGACGCGGACATCGATGCCGGTGCGTGCGGAAAAGCCTTCGGCGAGCCAGCGAAGACCGGCTTCGAGTCCGAAATCGTCGAGGATGGTGGGGCGCAGAAGCTGCGACATCTGGCGCACATTGCCGATGGCTTCATCCACCAGGTGAATACAATCGTCAACGCGAGGGTTTTCGGGAACTGTGGTGGACGCGAGCGCGGTGAGGTTGGTCTTGATGGCGGTGAGGGATTGACCGAGCTCATCGTGGAGTTCGTGTGAAAAGCGCCGCGCGGTAGCTTCCTGGTCTTCCAGCATGTGCCAGGAAACACGGCCGAGTTCAGCTGTCTGCGACTCCATTTGACGGATGAGTTGAGAGACGAGCCGCACGGTGAAGACGGCGAAGATCAGCGCAAGCACCACGCTTGCGGCTGCGAAGATGAGCGAAATTTCACTGAGGTGCGAGGTTCGACGCTCGATCTGTCCCTGTGCGTCATTGAGCTTGCGATACTCGGCTTCGAGCAGACGGGCGACGATACTGGCGAAGGCGCCGTGGAAACGGAAGAGATCCATGGAGGAGAAGGTCTCGGGGTGTTCGGCGGCGAGGAGGCGACGGGCCTCGCGCGAGAAATCAAGAGAAGAGCGGTTGAGACGCTGCCACAAATCGTATTCGAGGGTGCGAGCGCCTTCGGAGGAGATGCGGGCAATGTCGCGATCCGCCTCATCGAGCTGGCTCATGATTTTGTAGTAGTCCACGGAATCGGGATCGCGGGCGAGGACGGAGAACACTTCGCTAAGCGTGGTTTGCTGGCTGTGGAGTTCATCAATGAGTCGATTGCTGAGGGATTGCTCCCGAACAAGACTATCCGCATTTTGCTGGATGGATTGAATATTACGGATGCTGACGATGGCGGCGGCCACAAGGAACAGGATTACGAGACTAAAGCCGGCAATCAAGACTCGGAAGATGTTCTGGTGCGTGATTTGGCGAGGCAGCATCGCGATTACAGTATCGCGCGGTTGTGAAGCGGCCGACATCCCCAACACAGGCTAAGGACCCAGACTAAAGAACATTAACCGGCATACCCCCGAATTCGGGCGGTATTGGTAGCCTGCGGAGGCTATAGAGCTTCTTCCGTCTGGGTCGGAAGATAGAAATGAAAGCGGGCGAATGTCCCGCAGGGAGAATCAAACAACATGAAGAACAGTTTACTCGCCATCGCCCTGGCCGTCGCCACCATGTTGCCGCTGACTTTCGCGCAAACTCCTCCGACGACGCCGGCCAATCCGCAGACCCCGCCGTCGCAGGATACGACGAAGAAGGGTAAGAAGAACACCAAGAAGAGCAAGAAGCAGCAGAAAAAGGACGGCGCCACCGGCAGCAGCCAGTCCAAGTAGTACTTTTCAAACGTTGAACTCCATGAACCCCGCTTGCCCTTTACGGGCGGCGGGGTTTCGTTTTTGTGGGGAGCGGGAAAGGTTAAGAAACGTGCATTGACTATTGCTTGAATTGGTGAGGCTTTGTAGCTTACGCAGGCTATCGAGTTCCGGGTCGATCCGGCGCAAGATGGGATTGTGAGCGGGAGATAGAAAAAGGCCCGCAAGGAGAAAACAAAATGAAAACCACCGTAATGACGATCGCTCTGGCCTTGGGCAGCATGGCCTTGATGTCCGCACAGACGCCGGCACCCGCTCCCGCCTCGAATGGCGCCAGCAAACCGGCCGCGACAACCACCGCGAAGACCGCGAAGAAGCATAAGAAGGCGGTAAAGAAATCCGCCGCGAAGACCCCGGCTGCGCCGGCTGCCGTTGCGAAGTAGTGCCCACCCATTCTTGGGGAGAAAGCCCCGCCGCACCCTCCGAGAGAGAGGGTACGGCGGGGCTTTTGCTTTTTGGGAGGAAACAAGTGGATGAGGCTAAGAAAGATTCATCGAGTTGCCCGTGAATTGGTGAGGGTTTATAGCTTATGCAGGCTATCGAGTTCCGTGCCGATCCGACGCAAGATGGGATTGTGAGCGGGAGATAGAAAAAAGGCCCGCAAGGAGAAAACAAAATGAAAACCACCGTAATGACGATCGCTCTGGCCTTGGGTAGCATGGCCTTGATGTCCGCACAGACGCCGGCACCCGCTCCCGCCTCGAATGGCGCCAGCAAACCGGCCGCGACAACCACCGCGAAGACCGCGAAGAAGCATAAGAAGGCGGTAAAGAAATCCGCCGCGAAGACCCCGGCTGCGCCGGCTGCCGTTGCGAAGTAGTGCCCACCCATTCTTGGGGAGAAAGCCCCGCCGCACCCTCCGAGAGAGAGGGTACGGCGGGGCTTTTGCTTTTTGGGAGGAAAAGTGGATGAGGCTAAGAAAGACTCATCGAGGTGCCCGTGAATTGGTGAGGGTTTGTAGCTTACGCAGGCTATCGAGTTCCGGGTCGATCCGGCGCAAGATGGGATTGTGAGCGGGAGATAGAAAAAAGGCCCGCAAGGAGAACAAAATGAAAACCACCGTAATGACGATCGCTCTGGCCTTGGGTAGCATGGCCTTGATGTCCGCACAGACGCCGGCACCCGCTCCCGCCTCGAATGGCGCCAGCAAACCGGCCGCGACAACCACCGCGAAGACCGCGAAGAAGCACAAGAAGGCGGTAAAGAAATCCGCCGCGAAGACCCCGGCTGCGCCGGCTGCCGTTGCGAAATAGTGCCCGCCCATTTTTGGGGAGCAAGCCCCGCCGCGCCCTTCCGAGAGAGGGTACGGCGGGGCTTTTGTTTTCAGGCGAGGCGTTTTTGAGCGAGCCGGCTCCAGCGGGCGGTGAATCGGCGGCGATAGCGAGGGGCGGTGCGGTCGGCCTCTACGGCACGGGCGAAGGCGTCGCGCGCCGCAGCGGTTTCACCGAGACCTTCGAGAGCCTGGCCGTAGTAGTAGAGGCCCTCGGGATCATAGGGGCGCCGCTCAGTGTAAATTGCCAACTCCTGGCGCGCGTCGGCGTACTGGCGGGCGGAAACATAAATGCCACCGAGTTCGCGGAGTACTTCACTGGCACTATGGCGCTCGTCGAGATCGATGACGGTTTGGAAGTGTACGAGCGCTTCACGCGCCCGTCCTTGTTCGCGCGCGATGCGGCCGAGTTGGAAGTGGGCATCGGTGAGGGTGGGATCGATCGCGATGGCCTTTTTGAAGCGCTCGATAGCCTCAGTGTACTGATGGCGCTGTTGATGAATAAGGCCGAGCTGGTACTGCGCTTCGCCATCGTGGGGATTGACGGCAGCGGCTTGCAGCATGCGGCTGAAACTCTGGCGGCTCCGCATGCCGGCGCCCAGGCCGGAAAGTTCACCGCCCAGGTAATACCAGGCATAGAAGAGGAAGAACGGCGACGCAAGCATGCCGAGAATGCCGCGCAGTGGTCCCCACACGAAGGCGGCCGCTACCAGCGGGATCCAGGAAAGCGCGACTACCCCTGCCGAGCTTCCATTTTGCAGGCCGAAGACCGTGCGCACCGCGAAGAACATCAGGAAGGCGAAGTAGAGTACGGCGGCGATCAACAGGTAGTATCCGGGAACGAACCAGGCGGCGATGGCGAGCGGGATTTCGGCGGCCGCGAATGCCATCGCAGTGCAGGTAAGGAGTGGAGAATAATCGCGCTGGAAAACCACGCCCAAACCGCCGAGGCGCCCGAGCATGGTAGCCAACAGGAGGGTGCCGGGCACGTAGACAATCGCAAGAACGAGCAGCGGCATGAAGAAGCTGACGGGCAGCCATGGTGCGCTGGTCTTCAGCAGCAACGTGGCCGCCAGCACGGCGATGCTGGCGAATAGCAGGCTGCCGCGATCCAGAATCGCGCTCATCGCGGCAGCAGGTTGCGCCCAAAGGCGAAAGAGTAGCTCCACTCACGAAAGAATAACAGGCAGCGCCTAGAAGATCAGGCGCAGGCCCAGTTGCGCCTGGCGCGGATCGCCCAGTCCGCTTTGCACGGTGCCGTCGAAATTGAAAAGCAGGCCGGTGGTTTCGGGGTGCTTGGGGTTGGCGTTGTTGGTCAGATTGAAGGCATCGACAATGGCTTGCAAAGTGAAGCGCTCGGTGAGTTTGAAATTCTTGTCCGCGCGGAAATCAAAGGCGAAGAAGCTGTTGTCTTTCCACAGTGTATTGCGCTTAACGATGTAGCCGCCGGGCAGCAGGCGGTTCGCCACGGAAACGGGCTGCGGCCCATGATAACTGATCAGGGGAGAGAACTCGATTCCCCAGGGCGCTTGCCAGAGACCGAAGGCATTGAAGCGATGCCGCTCCATGCGGTCGGAGAAGCCGTAGTCGGGCTTGAAATTGTTGGCAACGGCGTAGCGGTAGCTGAAGGGGTCGCGCTCGTTATCATCGTCGGCCAAATCTTCGGAGAGCTGATAGTTGAGCTGGAATTGGAAGCGCTGCGATAGTCGCTTCTGCATGCCGAGAGTCATACCGCGAAAGAGCGACTTGGCGGAACTTTCAAGAGTGGTCAACTGCCCGATGCCGTTGGTCTTGTCGGCACCGAGACCGGTGCTCCAGGGCGCGCCGAACACGGCGTCGTTGCGATCTACGAAGCGGCTGCCGTGAACGGTCTTGGCATAGGCGAAAGCTCCGGTGATTTTGAGAGTATCGGTGAGCGCCTGTTCGACCGAGAGCGACCACGTATACGTTCGAGGGTTGGTGAAGTTCTTATCGGTAACATAGACCTGCGGATGATCCGGCGGCAGATTGCTGGCGTTGGGAACGAGTTGGTCGTATGCGGGCGGAGTGAGACCGAAACTGTTGAAGGTGGAATCGCGGTAGATGGATTGGCCCGACCGAGCCGTTCGTGGAGCGGGTGCTGGCAAGATCCAGCCCGGGTGTGCGCGCGTAATAGATGCCGCCGCCGAGACGCACCAGAGTGGTACCGCTCTTGCCGGGCGACCAGACGATGCCGAGCCGCGGCTGGAACTGCTTCTTCGACGATGGAATACGGCCCGTGGAAGGAAAACCCGGCTTACCGATGAAGGGGGCGAAGAAGACTTGGCCTGGAGGCGTGATGGGATCCGGTTCGATCTGCGCGTCCCACCGCAGGCCATAGCTCAGGGTGAAATTGGGGCGGACCTGCCACTTGTCCTGAATGAAGATTGCGGGCTCCAACTGCGGGATCGTCTGCGTTCCGGCCGTATTGGTATCGAGGCCGTTGACGCCGGCAAACTGGAGGAAGAGCAGAAGCGGGCCGGTGATGGAAGAGCCGCTCGGGCAAGCTCCATTGTTGTTAGTGGAACCATCGGAACACTCGACGAACTTGGGCCCGAGGTTGACATAGTTCATAAAGCCTTGCACGCTATCGAAAATATAGCGGCCGTTGGCGAAACCTATGAAGGTCTGGGTGGTGGAGGTGCGGTTGAGTTCGGCTCCGAATTTGATGTTGTGAGCGCCGTGGATCAGGGAAACGTTGTCGTTCAATTGGAATCGCGTGTCGTGATCCTTGACGGGAATGAAGAAGGGCAGCCCAAAGCGGTACTGGCCGACGAAATCGATGCCGGTGTCAGGCAGAGGGCGGCTCTGGCCGGGAAGGCTCGGACCCGCGTAATCGCGCGGACGATCTTCACGGGAGAACTGGAAGCGCGCCTCGTTGAGCGTGGCAGCGGAGATCGTGGTATTCAACTGAAGACTGACGGTGTTGGAGAAGTCGCGCTCGATGGCGTTCGCGCTGGCGCCGTACTGTTCTACGTCGAAGGTGCCGTTGGGCTGGCGGGCGCGAGCGAAGTTATAGCGGGCGGTGAAGAGGTTCTTCGGATTGGCGTACCAATCGATCTTACCGAGAGTGGCGGTGGCGGTGTTGTCGCGGGTGATGGGGCCGTTCTCGTTGGGATCTTTGAATTTAGTGGCGAAGAAGCTGACTAGAGCCGGGTCGATCCGGTTCGGGTTGTTCTGTTTGGTTTGCGTAAAGAACTGCTGATCGACGGCCGCGAAATAGAAGAGCTTATCCTTCTTGATGGCGCCCCCGAGCGTACCGCCGAATTGTTCCTGCGAGAAGCCGCTAAGGCGCGTGCCATCGGAGAGCCGGGTGTCGTTAGCTTTTCAAGTTGGCCGGTTTTATTAGCAGGTGATCTGTCCGGTTTGCATTACAAAGTGATGCGGCCGTCAGGCCGCCTTCCGTCTGCTCTTGGTTTTCCCGCTTGTTTTAGAGGCGACAGTCGTCGTCGGCGCGGTGGGAAAGTGGAAATCTCGCGCCTTCTGCGAGATTTCCAAGGGAGTGGGGGAGCCGGTGCAAACCGGTTTTTGGTTTTCACCGGCTTCCCTACTCCCGCCTTTTCCACCGTGCTTAGCGGGGCCTTCTCCTGCAGTGGATTTCCCCTGGCGTCGTACCGTCCCACCACGTGCGGCCCAAATCGAATCGACACGGTCGCATCCAAGTGCTGATGGATCGTTACCGTCTGTTTCGCCAGGCTGTACCGCCACCGGCTCTTTTCGATCTGCCACCATTGGTGCCCGATCGCCACCGTATTGTCCTTGTCCACCACTCGCTCCGTCTGCACCGAAAGAACCAACGCCAGATCCTTTCGGCTACACCGCCGAAATGCCGTCCCCTCTCCTTCCGCCGCCACCGAAAACTTCTCGTTGAACTCCGCGATGTACCGCTCTCCCAAGAACCGATTTGCCTCCTCCAGCGTCTCGATCCCCGCCACTCGCAACTCCTGCGGCAACCGGTTTTGCCACGTCCCGAAGTTCCGCTCCGACCGCCCCCGCGCCTCCGGCGAGTACGCTGCAATCGTCTGAATCCCCAGTTCCTGCATCGCTCTCCCCACTTGCGTCGGCCGGCTCTTGTCCACCTTCCCGCCCGCTGTCGGCGTGTAGAAAAAGTGGCTCCCCCGGTCGCTGTACAGCGCGCAGAACACCCCTTGCTTCTCCACCACCTCCCGTAGACCCGCCATCACCGTCACCGTCGATTCCTCTTCCACCAATTGCGCGTAGTAGATCTCGCTGGTCGCGTCGTCCAGAATCACGATCAGGTCGTAATACCGCCCATCCTGCAACCACCGATGCTTGCTCCCATCAATGTGCAGCAACATCCCTGGCAGCGGTCTTCGTGGTCTCCGCCGCCGGTGTGTCCCACGCCGGCTCCGTTTCTTCACCAACCCCGCTCCCTGCAGCGCCTGCTTCACCCAGCTATAGCTCACCGAGAACCCGTGCTCTTTCCGCAGCTTCTCGTGAAAATGCAGCACGCTGAAGTCGAAGTACTTCTCCTGATACAGCGACAATATCCGCTCCGCCTTCTCTAGCGGGATCCGATGGATACTCCGCTTCCCCCGTCTCTGGTCGAACAGTCCGTCATAGCCGAACTCCTCATACCGCTGCTTGATCCGCCGCATCGTCCGGTCCGATCTCCCGCGATTCCGCTGCCACCATCCATGTGATGCGCTTCGCTATCGCCTTCAGAATCACGTCTTGCAGTTTCATCATCCGCTCCATTTCCGCGGCGCTTACCTGTTCGGGCCTGGTCACCCTTCAGGATCACCGCTTTTCCGAACCGGACAATTCACTTGCTAATACCACCGGACAACTCACATGCTAGCGACAGCCATCGGAGAGCCGGGATGTTAGGCCGGTCCACTTTTGATACTCATGCAGCGTACCGTGGAGGGTATTGGTACCGGACTTGGTCACCACATTGATGAAGCCGCCAGAGCTACGCCCGAACTCGGCGGGGGCGCTGTCCGACACCACCTGAAACTCCTTAATGGCGTCGAGACTGATGGTGAAGGCGGGACGCTGACCGCCGCGCTGCTCGCCGAAGAACGGGTTGTTGTTATCGGCCCCGTCGATCGACACGTTGTTGTTGATGCCCTTCTGGCCGTTGATAGAAATCTCGTCGCCGTCGGGGCCTTGCACTATGGAGACACCCGGCGTCAGGGGTACGAGGCTAAGGAAGTTGCGGCCGTTGTTGGGCAGATCGTGCACACTGCGCTGATCCAGATACGTGGAGCTTTCCACGCGCGCGGATTCCAGGATGGGCGCCTCAGCGGAGACGGAAACAACTTGCTCCACCTGCGAGATACTGACCGCGAGAGTGAGCGAGATGGTTTGACCGACAGCAAGATCCAACCCCTCCCGGAGCAGCGTACCGAAGTTCGCGGCCTTTACCGTGACTTTGTATGGACCAAGCGGCAGGAGCAGTCCTCGGAAGCGACCTTCCGCATCCGTAATGAGGGTGCGAGTGAAGTTGGTGCCGAGGTTGACCAGGCTGACCTGAGCGCCCGCGACGGGCCGCCCGGAAGGATCATTGACGATTCCTTCGATCGCGCCGGTGTTGGCCTGGGATTGGGCAAAGACAAAGCCCTGCAAAACGATGACGGCCAGGAAACAGAAAAACACGAGCCGGTGACGACGCATGAGATTGTTCTCCTTCAGGCTGAAATTAAGATGTCGTTTTGGAGGCGTACGGAGCTTCCACGGGAGTGGAAGAGGCAAGGACTTGTAACTTTACTGTAACTCGCCAATTCTCAGATCCCCATTACCAATGATTGGATTGAGTATGTGCGCCGATCGGCAAGTTGTCAAGAATTTTAGGACTGGGGGGGACCATGCGGCTAGCTCGTGGGATCCCGCGAGGGCCTCGCGACACACGGGTGCCTGTACGCGTCATCACAATTGTGACGAGCGAACATGCACTGGGAGGAGGGCGGTAACTTAGCTCATGCGGTCTGCCCAGCGGAGGTAGCGGAGAAGTTCGCGGCGCTGCCGCCAGGTGAATCGCCAGAATTGGGCAAAGGTGATCTGGTCGGCGTGAAGGCCCCAATATGTCTCGATGCGCCAGCGCAGATACGGACTGGCCCACGGACGGAGGCGATACCCCCGAGCCAGCCGCCAGGCGATCCGCAACATTATTTCAAGTCCGTGGTTTTCGCGTCGGGAGTTGCATAGTAGCCGCTGCGAGTTCGCACAGCGGGGTTGCCGGAGGCCTTCACGGCGATGCGGATGGCGCGGAAGGTGCCATCCATCGCGGTGTTGGTGGGAGAGTACTCGATGGTGTACTGGCTCCGAATGTCGTGAGCCACCTGGCTGGCGATTGCGTCCACTTCCTCCAATTCCTTGGGGAAGAAAGTTTTTCCGCCGGTAGCTTCAGCCAAATCGTTGAGCGCGCGTTTGGCGCGCGCGGCCTCGCGATGTTCCTCTTCGGTGAGCAACCCGACCCCGTAAATAACCACGTCGCTCTGGTGCGCATTTCGCATGATGCGCTCCATGTTGATCACACTGGAATTGTCGTTGCCATCCGTGATGATGACCAGGACTTTCTTATCGCGATGCCCCTTCTTCAGGTGCTCGATGGACATTTGGATGGCGTCGCGCATGGCGGTTCCGCCCCGCGCATCGATGCGTTTGAGAGCCTGCTCCAATTCGCCGATGTCGTTGGTGAAATCCTTGTCCTTGGGGTTATCCAGGTAGGCGGTGTCGTTGAAGTTGACGATGAAGACCTCGTCATCCCGATTGGAGGCTTTGACCAGGGCGAGTGCTGCGGCCTCCACTTTTTGCAGCTTATTGCGCATGCTGCCGCTGTTATCGATCACCAGTCCGAGGGAGACGGGAACGTCCTCGCGCTTAAATTTGCGGATGTCCTGCTTGATTTTATTTTCGAAGACGGAGAATGCGGCCTGCGGCAAGGTGGTGACCAGATGGCCGTTCTTATCGACCACCGTGGTATGACAGACGACGATACGAGTGTCGGTATGAAAGACAGTCGGGGAATCCGGGGCAGGCGGCACCTGCTGGGCTACGAGCACGGCGGCGGCGAGAAGACAAATACCAGCCGCAGCGAAGCGGCGAAAACAGAGATTGGGGACACGCATTAGTGTTTCGTTACCGGCCCTTTGATTCCGGAGACAGGCGGTCCGGCCTGGTCCGGCGTTGCATAATAACCGCTGCGAGTGCGAACGGTGGGGTTGCCCTGTGCCTTCACCGTGACCTTGATCTGTCGAAAGGTGCCATCCATAGCGGTGTTCGAGGGCGAGTACTCGATGGTGTACTGATTGCGAATGTCGCGGGCCACCTGGTGGGCAATCTTGTCAACCTCCGTGACCTCCTTCGGGAAGAAAACCTCCCCGCCCGTGGCCTCGGCAAGCGCTTTGAGAGCGCGCTGCGCTCGCTGCGCTTCCCGGCGTTCCTCATCGCCTAGCAGACCGACGCCATAGACCAGGACCTCGCTCTGCTGGGAGGCCTTCACCAGGTTCTCCAAGCTGACAACGCTGGAATTGTCGTTGCCATCAGTGACCACAACGAGCACCTTCTTATCTTTGTGCGCCTTTTCCTTGACGTGGTCGATGGACATGCGGATGGCATCCCGCATGGCAGTGCCGCCGCGCGAATCGATGCGGGTCAAAGCTTCTTCCATCTCCTTGATATTGGTCGTGAAATCCTTGCCGTGCGGATTATCGAGGAAAGCTTCGTCGTTGAAGTTGACGATGAAGACCTCGTCGTCGGGGTTGGAGTCGCGGACCAGGGCGAGGGCGGCGGCTTCCACTTTGGTGCGCTTATCCCGCATGCTGCCGCTGTTATCGACAATCAGGCCCATGGAAACCGGAACATCTTCGCGGCGGAATACCTTGATGGATTGGGGAACGCCGTTCTCCATTACAGTAAAAGCGTCCTGCGTCAGATTCGTAACCAGGTGGCCCGTCTTATCCACCACGGTGGTGTGGCAGACAACCAGGCGGGTATCGGCGCGGAAGATGGCGCCAGGATCCTGTTGAGCAAGCACAGCAGTAGCGGCCAAAGCCGCCGTACAAGCTCCGGCGATGAGAAGGCGTTTACTGTTGGGGCGCATAATAGCCCTGCTTCCAGAATGGCCTGAGTAGTGGCATGCCGTGGGGTTGTACCAGCTTGACCTGAACCTTGCGGTACTTGCCGTCGCGCGCAACGTTCTTCGGGGAATAGCCGATGATGTATTGATTCCGCAGTTCGACCCCGATCTTGGCGGCGACGTCGGGAAGTTCGTTCAAATTATCCACTTGGTACTGGCGCCCTCCGGTTTGCTCGGCAATTTCGGTCAGCAGCGCGGGTCCCGACATTTCCTCGGGGGTACGGCCACGCCCGGCAGCCGACTCAAAAATACCGATTGCATAGATTTGGACGTCTGCTTCCTTCACCAGGTTCTTGATTTCCGGTTCGGTGTAACGGCTGCTGTTATCGCCGCCGTCCGATATCAGGAGCAGCGCCTTGCGCGGGTTTTTGGCCTTCTTCATTTCATGCAGGGCGAGGTAGACGGCGTCCAATAGAGCGGTACGCCCTTTGGATTGGGTAAAGGCAAGCTTGTTCTGAATTTCCTCGAGATTTCGCGTAAACGGTTGAATCAACGAGGCTGAGTCGTTGAACTGGACCAGGAAGAACTCATCTTCGGGATTGGCGAGCTTAAAAAACTGCGCCACCGCCTGCCGGGATTTGTCCAGTTTCTGGCCCATGCTGCCGCTGCAATCGAAGACCACGCCGACCGATAGGGGCGCATCCTCACTAGAGAACTGCGAAATTTCCTGCGGGGCTTTGTCTTCGAAGACCTTAAAATTTTCCTTGTCGAGGCCGGTCACGAAGCGGTTGAGCGGATCGGTGACGGTCACCGGAATGAGTACAAGCGTACTATCGATGCGGATGTTCGCCTGAGGGCGGACCTCCGCCTTTTCTCCCAGTTTGGGGCGGACTTCGAGGTTGGCCTGGCCCCATAGCGCGGAGACCAAGCAGATAGCCATGGCGTTACGAATCAACAGCTTAAGGTAGGACGGCAGCATCGGCTGGCCAGCCTTTCTCCCCCAAGAATAACATACGGATTTTATGGTATGATCGCGTGTGCCGCGTAAAATTCTCGGCGTCATCCCTGCAAGATTCTCCTCTACTCGTTTTCCCGGCAAAGTCTTAGCCCTAATCGGCGGCAAGACTATGCTCCAGCACGTTTACGAGCGGGCTGCCCTCGCAACGTACCTCACAAGCACGATCATTGCCACGGATGACGAGGGTGTGTACGCCGCTGCAAAAAGTTTCGGCGCACGGGTGCGGATGACACGTTCCGACCACCCGTCGGGGACAGACCGCGTTGCAGAGGTGGCTTCCGCGGAAAACGCGGAGGTCATCGTTAACATCCAAGGCGACGAACCCCTGATCGATCCGGCCGCCATCGATGCGGCAGTACTGCCGTTGATCCACGAACCGGAAATCGTGATGGGGACTTTGAAAAAGCGCATCGAAGATCCGCGCGAAATTACCGACCCCAACGTGGTAAAAGTTGTCACTGACCATGCAGGGGACGCGATCTTTTTTTCGCGCTGTCCGATCCCATTCGATCGCGATCACTCGGCGAGCACGCCTTACTTCAAACACATTGGGCTCTACGTCTATCAGAGGGACTTCCTGCTCTCCTATTCCACGCTGCCCGTAGGGCCGTTGGAGCAGGCAGAGCGGCTGGAGCAGTTGCGAGCGCTGGAGAACGGATACCGAATCCGGGTGGTGGAAACGGAATACGAGTCACTGGGCGTGGATACGCCCGAAGATCTGGAAAGGGTGGACAGATTGTTCAAAGCCTCAATTCTACAGGGGATGGGAAATGGCTAAATATATATTCGTAACCGGCGGAGTGGTGTCCTCCCTGGGGAAGGGGATTGCGGCCGCGTCGATCGGCTGCCTGCTGGAAAGCCGTGGACTGAAAGTCACGTGCCAGAAGTTCGATCCGTACCTGAATGTGGACCCGGGCACCATGAGCCCGTTCCAGCACGGCGAAGTCTTCGTGACCGACGACGGGGCGGAGACAGACCTCGACTTGGGCCACTACGAGCGCTTTACACACTCCAAGCTGACGCAGAGCAACAATCTGACCAGCGGCCGGATTTATGAGCAGATCATTGCGCGCGAAAGGCGCGGCGATTATCTGGGGAAGACGGTGCAGGTAATTCCGCACGTCACCAACGAAATCAAGGCGGCGATGAAGAAGGTGTCGCACGATGTAGACGTGGTGATCGCCGAGATCGGTGGCACCGTAGGCGATATCGAATCCCTGCCCTTCCTGGAAGCGATCCGGCAGATGCGTCATGAGCAGGGACGCGACAATTGTTTGTTCGTGCACGTCACTCTGGTGCCGTGGATCGCAGCCGCTCAGGAATTGAAGACCAAACCGACGCAGCACAGCGTGAAGGAATTGCGTGCGCTCGGCATCCAGCCCGACATCCTGCTGTGCCGGTGCGAGCGCTTCATACCCGACGATATGAAGGAGAAGATCGCACTGTTCTGCGACGTGGACGTGCAGGCGGTGATCACGGCCCGCGATGTGAAGAGCGTGTATGAGGTGCCGGTCGGCTTCGCCGCGGAGGGCGTGGACGAGATCGCCATGCGGCTCTTAAAGCTCGAGGCGGGGCCGCGCGACCTGACGAAGTGGAACGCAATGTTGGATCGCATTGAGCAGCCGGAGGGCGAAGTTTCGATCGCGCTGGTCGGAAAATATGTGGAGTATGAAGACTCGTATAAGAGTCTCAAGGAAGCGCTGCTGCACGGCGGGCTGGCCCACCGTTTGAAGGTCAATATCCACTGGATCGAGGCGGAAGGCGTAGCCGGAGAGAATTGGGAGCGGCAGTTGGACGAGTACGATGGCATATTGGTGCCCGGCGGTTTCGGCAAGCGCGGCATAGACGGGATGCTCAACGCGATCCGGTTCGCGCGTGAGAACAAGGTGCCGTATTTCGGTATCTGCCTGGGAATGCAGACGCTGGTGATCGAGTTCGCACGCAACGTCTGCGGGCTCGAAGCTGCCGATTCCACGGAGTTCAACAGCGGCACTCCGCATCGCGTGATTTTCAAGCTGCGCGAGCTGAAGGGCATTGACGAACTGGGCGGCACAATGCGCCTCGGAAGCTGGGCGTGCAAGCTGGTGGAAGGGAGCTTCGCTCACCAGGCCTATGCCACCCGTGAAATCAACGAACGCCATCGCCATCGCTACGAGTTCAACCGCGAATACGAAGACCGGCTGAAGGCCGGCAGGGCTGAAAATTACCGGCGAAACACCGGACAATACCTACGTGGAGATCTGCGAGTTGGCCGACCACCCGTGGTTCCTGGGCTGCCAGTTCCATCCCGAATTTAAGAGCAAACCGATGGAACCGCATCCGTTGTTCAAAGCTTTCATCGGCGCGGCGTGGGAGTATCGCTTACGGCGGCTCTCCGCGATTGAGGAGCCCTTGTTTTCCCGTGCCGATTGAGTTTAGCGATTTCGGCAAACGGCTGGTCCTGATCGCAGGACCATGCGTAATTGAAAGCGAAGAGCACGTGCACCGCATGGCTCACGGCATCCGTGCGGCGGTCGGCGAGTTCGTTTTTAAAGCAAGTTTCGACAAAGCCAATCGCACCAGCGCGAGCGCGTATCGCGGTCCGGGATTGAAAGAGGGCCTAAGGATACTCGCTGGCGTGAAGGCGGAGGGCTTCCCGATTCTCACCGACATTCACGAGCCTTCGCAGGCGGAGGCTGTCGCGGAGGTCGCGGACATCCTGCAGATTCCCGCGTTTCTCTGCCGGCAGACGGATTTGTTGGTCGCGGCGGGGCGCACCGGGCGGATCATCAACATCAAGAAGGGGCAGTTCGTGGCGCCCCACGATATCCATCGTGCAGCGGAGAAGGTGGCGTCAACCGGCAATACGCAAGTGGTGTTGACCGAACGTGGTTCGAGTTTCGGATACAACAACCTGGTGGTAGACATGCGCGGCTTGAAGATCATGCGCGATGCCGGATGGCCGGTGGTCTTCGACGCGACGCACAGCGTGCAATTGCCGGGCGCGGCGGGCGCGTCATCGAGCGGACAGCCGGAGTTCATCGGTCCTCTCGCGCGCGCGGCGGTGGCGGTAGGGATTGACGGCGTGTTCGTGGAGACTCACGATGCGCCGGAGAAGGCGCTGTCGGATGGCGCAAACGCCCTGCGTCTCGAAATGCTGGCCGACTTTTGGCGAGGCTTGCTTAAGGTGGATGCGGCGGTCAAGGGATAGCCGGCGCAGCCTCCTTGCAGTTGCTCAAGCGTTCTATTTCCGGACATAACCAGCGTTCGCCGACCTCTTGCCACCCTGACGGTGCATCTCGTCAGAGAGTGCGTGGACTCCGGTGGCATCGACCCAGCGATTGTAGAAATTGAAAAGGGCGCACACCGTGATGGCGTAATAAATGGCGGCGTCGTCCCAGCCAACGGCATACAGCGGTTGCATGTCGTCCGCGGTGATTTTGTGGGAGTGATGGTTCACCCGATCGACGAAACGCAAGAGAGCCTTCTCCTTCTCAGCGAGGGCTGATGTTTCCAAATCGTGAATCACGCTCGCTACGAACTCTTCTCCATTCACCGGTGTGAGGCTTTCCTTTTCCAGCAGCACCGCCGCGACCGCGGCGTGTGATTTCAGTCAGAACGGACAATGATTCCGGGCGGAGGTAACGGCGGCAATCAACTCGCGTAGCCAGGGACTCAAGGGGCCCGGTTCGCGCATGATCTCTTGCGTGAAGCGCGCCAGGTGACCCGTCGCCTCGGGTTGAAAGGCGAAGAGATGCCAGATCTGCGGATACTCGGGCCCCGCGCCTTGCATCATGCGCAGCGCGTCGGCGTAAGGACCGGGCTGCGGGTTGTTCTCCACTCCGGGCAGGAACATCGGCTCCATTTTCGGAGCAGGTTTGGCTTCTTCACTCATGGAATTTGAACCGCCTGCATCCTTAGAGGGTAGTCCAGAAATCAGTTTCCTGCCGAGCTGCATGAGCCTGGGACTCGAGCAGCAATACGATTACACGAATGGGGTACTCTCTGAAGATGCGGCCACTCCTGTTCGTTGTCCTGTTGGGTATTGCCGCCGCCTCACAGTCCGAACTCACCCTGGTGCGAACCACCGACCTCAAAGGCAACACGCATCACGTGCAGGGCATCGATTTCGACGAGCGCCACCTGTGGGTCACCTCGGTGGACAAAGACCTGCGTAAAGGATACCTGCAGGAATTCTCGTTGTCGGCAGGCGAACCTCTGCGCACCATCGAGGTCACAGCAGGCATCCGATTTCATCCCGGCGGGATGTCCGCGGATGGCGCGTCCTTGTGGCTGCCGGTGGCCGAATACCGGCGGGCAAGTAGCAGCGTGATCCAGAAAAGGAATCTCCGCACTCTGGAATTGGAGTTCCAATTCGATGTTGCCGATCACATTGGCTGTATCGCGGCGACACCGGAGGTTCTCATCGGCGCGAACTGGGACAGCCGGGATTTTTACATTTGGGACCGGAAGGGACAGCTACTCCGCAAGATTCCCAACCCCACGCCGAATGCCTACCAGGATCTAAAATTCGTGGATGGTCAGGTCGTGGCGTCCGGACTCCTGCCGGGCCGCAACGGCGCGATCGATTGGCTGGATTATCCGGCCTTCCATCTCGTGCGCCGGGTGACGGTCGGCCAGACGAGCCGCGGAGTCCCTTACACGAGCGAGGGCATGGCGGTTCGCGGCGACCACCTCTACCTGTTGCCCGAAGACTCGCCGAGCCGGCTCTTTCAATTCCACCTCGAGCCCCCCGCTCGATCGAAGAAGCAGGAATAATCGGTTAACATCGCAAGGGTGCGTCGCGTCTGATTCCACGATGACTTGGCTCGATCAAACTCGTCTCGACATGCGCTTTGCGATTCGTGCCTGGAAGATGGCGCCCGGCTTCGCCTTCACCGCAATGTTGACTTTGGCGCTCGGCATCGGCGCCAACACAGCGGTTTTCAGTGTGATCAGTGGCGTACTGCTGCGGCCTTTACCGTTTGTGTCGCCCGATCGACTTGTGCAGGTCACCGAAAATCAGCCGCGGACCGTTTCCACCGTCGCCACCCGTGGACCCGTGTTTGCCCGCGACCTTACGGACTTCCGGAGAGGGAGTCGCCTGGTGGCTGCGTTCGTCGCCTATACCGCTTCCAGTCGAAGCCTGCTGGGCCTGGGCGAACCGGAGCGCCTGTCGGTGTTGGAAACCGAACCGGGGTTGTTCGCACTGCTCGGGATTGTGCCAATGCTCGGCCGGACTTTTTCCGCGAATGATTCACCCAATGTCGCCGTGGCATCGGCGGCATTTTGGCGTGCACATTTCGGAGGAGATCCGGCGGCCCTCGGTCGTGTGCTCTCCCTGGGAGGAGAACCGTACGTCCTGATTGGTGTCATGCCGGATGAATTCCAGTTCCCCTATGGTGGCGCTGGAACCGACCTGTGGCTTCCCTGGAAAGCATTTGCCAATTTGGCGTCGAGCTCCAATTCGCGCCTGGATGGCGTGGTCGCGCGTTTGAAACCGGGCGCTTCCCTGGCAGCCGCGCGCCAGGAACTGAACGTGATGGCCGCGGCGTCCGGATCGGGCCGTGAGGCCGAACTGCGATCACTCAAGGACGTAGTCAGCGGCGAACTGCGAGAGTCGCTGGCGATCCTATTCGGGGCCGTCGTAATGGTGCTGGCGTTGGCGTGCGCTAATGTCGCAAATCTATTGCTGGCGCGCACCGCCGCGCGAGAGCGCGAGATCGCGATCCGGGTGGCCCTCGGGGCCGGACGGTTCCGGCTGATCCGGCAGTTGCTGACGGAGAGTCTGATGCTGGCTTTCGCCGGAACGGTTGGAGGGCTGGCTCTGGGCGTGTTGGGGACCCGTGCGCTGGTAAGGGCGGCGGCACATCAACTGCCTCGCATTCAGGACGTGGGGTTGGATTGGCGGGTCTTTTTGTTTCTACTCGCGGTCTGCGTAATCACTGGAGTCTCGTTCGGACTTGCTCCCGCGCTGGCGGGTGCCCTGCGCGGATCGTCCGCGCTCAAAAGCCGCGCCGCGGCGGCGTCG
The DNA here is from genome assembly GCA_963811575.1 of uncultured Solibacteraceae bacterium. GTDB lineage: Bacteria > Acidobacteriota > Terriglobia > Bryobacterales > Bryobacteraceae > Solibacter. The sequence goes on from CAWERY010000004.1 coordinate 106,592, forward strand.
GTGCGGGATGGGCTGATGGTTTTTGAGGTTGCGCTTTCCTTTGTTCTGCTGGTCGCCGCGGCATTACTCTTGCGCACATTTCTGAACCTGCAGCACACCGATCCCGGCTTCCGCGTGGAGAACGTGCTCACAGTACATGTGGCGCTGCCGGGCGCCGCGGAATCGATGCAGATCGAAGAACGCATCACGCAAATTCCCGGCGTCCGCGGCGCTGGACTGGTCTCCATGCTGCCGCTGCAGAGTTCCGGATGGGGCGCCGGTTTCCGGATTCCGGGACGTCCCGATATCTTCGTGACTGAGTTGCGGTACGTGACGCCCGGATACTTTCGGGCGTTGGGTATTCCGCTACGCCGCGGCCGCGAGTTTTCGAAGAACGATCGGGCTGAAACTGCGCGCGTAATCCTGGTGAACGAAGCACTCGCGCGCCAGTATTTCGCTGGACAGGATCCGGTGGGCCTCCGCATCGATCGCGGCCTGATCGTGGGCGTGGTGGGTGATGTTCGTCCCCTGAAATTGAGCGAACCGGCCACGCCTGTGATCTTTTACGCCATGGCGCAGAACTTCGCACAGATCCGTAGCAATGGCTCCACTCTCGTAGTAGGCGGGAACGTGCCGGTGGCAAACCTCACTGCTCCGGTTCGCGCGGCCTTTCGGGAGGTGCTGCCCGAGCAGCCATTGTTCCGCATGCAGACCATGACGAACGTGCTCGAATTGTCGCTTTCCTCCCAGCGCCTTTATGCCTGGCTGGTTGGATTATTCGCGATCATGGGTCTGCTGCTTGCCATGGCTGGGCTTTACGGCGTCACCAACTACCTGACCACCTTGCGCACGCGTGAGTTCGGAATCCGTATGGCTCTCGGCGCCGATTCAGTCAACGTGATCTGGCTGGTCATGCGACGTGGTATTTCGGTAGTAGCGTTGGGCCTTGCGGTGGGAATTGGCGGCAGCGTGATGCTGACTCGCGTACTGGAGTCAGCACTCTACGGCATCAAGGCCACTGATCCTGGAACCTTCGCCGGCGTATCAGTCCTGCTCGCACTGGTGGCACTCTGCGCGTGCTGGATACCGGCCGGCCGGGCGGCGCGTGTAGACCCCGCCGTGACACTTCGCGCGGAGTAGTCGCTCCTATTTCTTGGTTACGAGATCCGGGAAGCGCCGCTTCAGGTTGACGATCTTTGGCAAGTCGTTGTACACGATGTACGGGTAGGTCGGATTACGCTCCAGGAAGTGCTGATGGTAATCCTCCGCGGGATAGAAGCCCGCAAGGCTAGTGAGTTGCGTAACGATGGGCCTGGAAAACGCTTTCGCCGCGTTGAGTTGGGCGATATAGGCTGCGGCGACGCGCTGCTGCTCCTCGGAAGAGTAGAAGATGGCGGAACGGTATTGAGTGCCTTCGTCCGGACCTTGGCGATTGAGTTCGGTGGGGTCGTGGGCCACCGAGAAGAAGATCTGGAGAAGTTTGCCGTAGGAGATCTGGGCGGGGTCGTAGGTGACCTGGACAGATTCGGCATGACCGGTATCGCCGCCGCTGACCAAGTCATAGTGGGCCAGCGAGGCCGGCCCACCGGCATAACCGGAGACGGCGCTTTTCACACCTTTTACATGCTCATACACACCTTCGACACCCCAGAAGCATCCGCCGGCGAATACCGCACTGGCAAGTTGCTTGTTGGTCGGCGTGGGAATATCGGCGGCGGGCGGAGGAATCTCGCCGGCGGACAAGGCGCGCAGGGTCAGAAGGCATGCAATCAAGGCCAAAAAGCCGATCATGCCGGAACGCATGGATAGTTTCACGGAAATTCCCTCTGTACTTTCAGGATACCAGTGCGGATTCCCCTCCACGCGCAGCGGACGTGCGGCGTCATAAGATAAGTAAGGATACGTATGATGAACCTACAGCGGCGCCGCCGCGGTTTTTCCCTCATCGAACTGCTGATCGTGATCGCGATCATTTTGATCATCATCACGATCGCCCTGCCACGCTTGAGCCGGGCACGCATGTACTCGCAGGAGACGGCGGCCATCGGCGCCCTCCGCACGATTCATACCGCGCAGGTGCAGTATTACTCCCAGTACGGAAAGTACGCGACCACGATGACGGAACTCGGACCGCCCACCAGCGGCGCGGCCGGTCCAGCGGCTGCGGACCTGATCGGTAACGATCTTTCAGGTGGGTTAAAAAGCGGATATAAGTTCACACTCTCGGGTAATGCCGGCGGGTACGTGATCAACGCCAATCCGGAATCCTTCGGGAACAGCGGGAGTCGCACGTTTTACTCGGATCAATCCATGGTGATTCATCAGAACTACGGTCAGGAGCCCGCGACGGCGAACAGCCCGGAAATGAAATAAGCCCATCGCCTGGCGGCTGCATCTGAACAAAATTTGCAAACTCTATACAATTGAGCAACAAATTTGAAGCGGACGCCGCGTACGATGGAGGGCGTGCAGCTTGAACGGAATGCGACTGTGGAAACCAGCCGCCGCAATTTTCATGTAGGCGCGATCTATGGAATGATGGGCGCGATCTCGGCCGCCCTGGGCGTGCCGGCGCTCATATACCTGCTCTTCCCGCCCAAGGCGAAAAAGGAAAATGAGTGGATCGAGATCGGCGACATCACGCGGATCACGCCCAATTCGCCGGTCGAACTCACCTTCCGCCGCACCCGGGTGGACGGGTGGAAAGTAACCAGCGAGAAGAGCACCACCTGGGTAGTCAAATCAGCTGACAACCAGATCACGGCTTTCGGTCCGCAATGCACCCACCTGGGGTGCGCGTATCACTGGGAAGAGGGCAAGAACGAGTTTCTGTGCCCGTGCCACTCGTCCCTGTTCGCGATTGACGGGAGAGTGATTTCTGGGCCGGCGCCCCGGCCGCTGGACCGGTATCAAACCAAGGTCGATGGCACCAAGCTGCTCCTGGGCAAACTGAACTCTTCGCCGGAGCGCAAAGCGTGAGGCGGCGGATCCGATTCTTCAACGACTGGGTAGACCACCGCACGGGTATCCAGACCGCGGTCCGCAATTTCCTGTACGAGGAAATCCCCGCGTCCAGCGGCTGGCACCAGGTGTTCGGCAGCGTCGCCATGTTTCTGTTCATGGTTCAGGCGTTCACCGGAATCCTCCTGGCGTTCAACTATGCGCCGACCCCGGGCGAGGCCTACAACAGCTTGCGCTACATTCTGACGGAACTGACCTGTGGGCGCCTGATGCGCGGTTTGCATCATTGGGGCGCGAGCATGATCATCGTGGTGGTCGTGCTTCACATGGTGCAGGTCTTCCTCTACGGCGCCTACAAGAAACCGAGAGAGGCTACCTGGATGGTTGGCGTCGTACTCCTGCTGGTCACGCTGGCGTATGGGCTAACGGGGTACCTGCTGCCGTGGGACAACCGGGCGTATTGGGGAACAGTGGTGGCGACGCAGATCGCCGGGCAGGCGCCCGTGCTGGGCCCCTATCTGACGCGGCTGCTGGGGGGCGATGGGTCGATTGGCGTCGTAACGTTCGCGCGCTTTTACGGGCTGCACGTCCTGCTGCTGCCGCCGGCAACGATCTTTCTGGTAGTGCTGCACGTTTTCCTGGTTCGGAAACACGGTGTGGCGCCCATGCCCGGCGACGAAGTGGTGCCGAAGAAGCAGTTCTATCCGGCTCAGGTTTTCAAAGATACGGTGGCCATTTTTGTGGCGTTCGCGATATTGTTCGCACTGGCCGTTGCGGTTCGGGTGCCCCTTGAGCAGCTGGCGGACCCAACCGATACGACCTATATCCCTCGCCCCGAGTGGTACTTCCTCTTCCTGTTCCAGACTCTGAAACTATTCAATGGCCCGCTGGAGGTGGTCGGAAGCGTGGTGTTGCCCGGGCTCGCGGTGCTGGCGTTGATTCTGGTGCCATTCATCGATCGCGGGCAAATGGTAAAAGTCACCAGGCGGACGGTTGCCCTCGCATTCGTACTGCTCGCCGCGGTGGGGTGGGGCGGACTTACGGTAGCGGCGGTGAAATCCACGCCGAAAGTGGCGAACGCCGTGGAAGTCGACTACTCGGCGCCCACCGATTGGATGCAGCTCTCGCCGGAGGAAATGGCGGGCGTGGCCTACTTTCGCGAAGAGAACTGCGTGAGCTGCCACGTAGTCGGGGAGCACGGCACTCCGGTGGGGCCGGACTTGACACAAACGTCGATCCATAAGGACGCGGCGTGGATGATCCAACATTTTAAACGGCCCTCGACAATGCGGCCGGGGACGTCGATGCCGGCGATTCAGCTCACCGATGCGCAGTTGAATTCGCTCGCGGCTTTCCTGCTCAAGCTGAATGAAAAGAACGCGACCGCGCTGGACAACGCACCCGAATTCGCTACTGACGGCGCTCTGGTGTACCAGGCAAACCACTGCGGCGCATGCCATTTGGTGAACGGCGTCGGGATGCGCGTCGGCCCTCCGCTAAACGGGCTTTCCAAGCGCAAGAGCCGGAGCTGGGTCGAAAGCCATTTCGCCGACCCGCAAAAGCTCATGCCGGGCTCGATCATGCCGCCTTATAAACTCTCCCCGAAAGACATGGAGAATCTGACGACCTATCTGTTCGCGCTGCCGGAATAAAGGCGATGCGCCGGCTTCACGCTACCGATAGCGCATCGGCGGAATGGATGCCTTCGGATTCGAGGACGCCGGCCATCTTCTTGAGGGCGATCTTGTGGATCTGGGAGACGCGGCTTTCGTTGACGCCTAACATTTCGCCGATCTGCCTCATGGTCAGATCATTCGTGTAGTACAGGAAGACCACTTTCTGGTAACGCGGCGGCAGGGTGCCGATGGCGCGGGCCAAAGTGGTTTCCAGTTGTCGCTGCTCGCACATGCGGTCCGGCTGGAGACTCGGCGTGGCGGGGAACTCCTGCGGACGTTCGCGATCCTGATCCGGATTCGGCGTAGAAGAGACTAGCCCGACCGTGCGCATTTCCATTTGCATCTGCCGCCAGCGTTTCAGTCCCACACCCATCTGCTCAGCCACTTCGGTCTCGTGCGGATTGCGGCCGAGTTTCACGGCCAGATCGCGGGTGACGCTTTCCACCTGCTTCTGGCGGCGGCGAAGATCGCGCGAGGCCCAGTCCAACTGGCGCAAGCTATCCAGAATCGCGCCCTTGATGCGATGCTTCGCATAGCTGTGGAAAGCCACGTTCTTTTGCCCGTCATACTTGGTAACGGCGTCAAAGAGGCCCATCACACCGGCGTGAATCAGATCGTCCAGATCGACGTGCACCGGCAGATTTTCGTGTACCCGAATGGCGATCGCCTTGACCAGCGGAAGGTGATCGAGCACGATTTGATCGCGCTGTTCCTGGGAAACTGTCGCTGCGCTAAGTTCAGACACACTAATGGCGTTCATGTTCCTGTCCTCTTTTTTGTTTCTGGTTTCTAAGGCCGGCTCTGCGTCCGACGAAACCTAAAAGTGCAGGTTTGAGGCCACCTAGTATTAGGAGGTAAATATCTTATTTTCAGTAAGGTCGAGGGATGCGAGCGACGTTCCAAAACGGAACGTGTTTCAGCGTGGAACGGCGGAACGTTTCAAAGTGGAACGCTCATCGCGAAGCGAGCTACCAACCGGCTTTGTACGCGATGAGAGTCTTGGCAGTCAACCCGAGCAGGAGGATCCAGACCGCATTCCGAATCATGCCATCGAGCGTGAAGGTGGCGAGCAGGGCGAGTATCGCATAGGCGGACAGGGCCAGGAGAAGGCGGTTGAGCATCGTCATCTCATTCTGGCACTACTGCTTGGGCGCGTTGTAGGCGAAGTTGAGCTGCAGGACGACGCTGTCGCCCTTGAATTCGGCGGGCAGCGGAGGGAACGGGCTCGAAGCGCTGATCGCAGCTACCGCGGCGCGATCCAGGGCATCGGCGCCGGATTGGAAGGCCCACGTGACCTTGTCAACCCTGCCCGTGCGCGAGATCTTGAAGAGCAGTCCGACCTTGCCGCGTCGGCCAAGCTTGACGCTCTCGGGCATCACTGCGTACCAGTTACGTCGGATCGTCGCCAGAATTTGCGTCAGGTACGGGCCGGAAATCGACGCCCTGCGGATCGCTCTTGAGTTCCAGTGCACTGCCCTGCACTCCCGGAGACGGAGGCAGGTTCACCCCCTCGCCATAGCCGCCCGAACCGGCCCCGGGGTCGCCCACCATCAGACCGCCCGGAATTGTTGTGGGTGTTCTGGCGAATCGCTTCCGTGATCGACGTCGTGGGGATCGCGACTTTGCTCTGTTCGGGACGTACCGGGGGAGGCGGACCGCCCACGTTTTCCAGCGTCAATTTCGGCTTTTGCACGGTCTGCACGGGCGGTGGCGCTACCGTGGAATTGGCCGGCGGCAGATCGATCTTGGGGGCATCCTTCACTGCGGCTTCGATCTTGGGCGGTTCCGGGAAGGGCGGTCGGCGGCGCAGGCTTTGCCTGTGGCGGCGCGGGAAGTTGAGCCGGACGCGGGGCGATCTGCCGGGTAGTGGAGGGAGCGCCCTGGGGGGCTTGAATGCGCGGGCGGGGCTGCAACGCCGCGATGTCCAACTCCTTGGCAGGCTTACCTTTATTGGGCGTGGGCTGGGTGAATTCGGTAATCGGATCGAGCAGCGGGGTCACCCGGCGCTTCATCTCCGGCAGCTCGGCGGGCGGCGGCGCGAGAATGTCCGCCGGCACCAGTGCAAGCGTTACCAGCACGGCTATGTGGATCAGAATGGAGACAATTCCAGCCGTGCGGGTGCGTCCGCTGGATGCGGGGTCGCCCCACTGGGTCAGAAGGTGCAATTCAGCGTTGTCGGCGGGAGGCCCTACGGTTTCCATCCATCAACCAAGGTTTTGGAGACAATTTCGGAGTGCTCCTTGATTTTATCAAGAATCGCCAGAGCAGCCGCTAAGGTTTGACGTGACGCGAAGCCGGAAGATTTCGGTAAATTGCGTGTGGCTACGGAATCCAGGAAGGCATGGAACTGAATCTTCAGGGGTTCGCCCTTCACCACGGGAGCCTGTTCAAAGCCGATCTGCCGCTCGCCCGTGACGCTGAAAACCGCCAGATCCTGGCGGCCGTAATCCAGCGAAAGGTACTGGTGCGGCTGAAAGAGGCGGAGCTTGCGTACCCGCTCGGTAGAGATCCGGCTGGCGGTGAGGTTGGCGACGCAGCCGTTGGGGAACTGCAGCCGAACGTTGGCGATATCCACCTTGCCCGATAGGATGGAGATGCCCGCGGCGCGAATCTCCTCCGGCTCCGCCTTGGCAAGAGCGAGGACAATATCCACGTCATGAATCATCAGATCGAGCACCACATCGACATCCAAACTCCGCGGGCTGAATAGATTCATGCGGTGAATTTCGAAGAAGAGCGGGAGAGAAGCGCGTTCTTCAAGGGCAATCACCGCAGGGTTAAACCGTTCCAGATGCCCGACCTGGAGGATTCGCCCGTGACGCGCGGCGGCCTCGATCAGGCGATCGGCAGCGGCCAGATCGGGAGCGATTGGCTTTTCCACCAGCACGTCAATCCCGGCTTCCAGCAGCAGGCAGCCGATTTCAGAGTGAACGGTGGTCGGCGCCGCGATGATCGCCGCGTCCACCTTGCCCGGCCAGCTCCCGCGCGTCTGTCAACGCAACGGCGCCATAGCGCGCGGCGGCTTCGGCCGCGCGAGCGGGATCGGTATCGACGATGGCGGCGAGCTGCGCCCGCTCGGATTCGTGGACCACGCGGCAGTGATTCTGTCCGAAGCTTCCAGCGCCAATGACGGCGACTCTAGGTTGTGGCATGTTCGTGTCCCACGATGGCAATTCCTGCGGCATTGGCCGCCTCCAGCATCTTCTCTTTGTCGAGCATCAGGGTACGCCCGGCCTCAACGGCCAGCACGGTGGCGCCCGTTTCGCGCATCACAGGAATCGTGTCGAGGCCTACCACCGGCACGTCGAACAGCAGGTGCTCGCGGCGGCGCGCCACCTTGACCAGAGCGAGCCGGCGGCCGTTGACCAGGGTGGCGGCGCGGCGCAGCATGGCGTCGGTGCCCTCCATTGCCTCTACCGCGACGCACGCGCGGTCGCAGATGGCGACGCTCTGGCCCACGTCGAAGCCGGCAAGCGCATTGGCAACGCGACGGCCATACTCGATATCCACGTTCTCTTCCTTATCCGGGCTTGCGGCGCGTCATCGAGCCCGCCGCCGCCAGCATCGGTTTCAGAAGTAAGGTGGAGTCGCGGAGGTGAATCCCTTCGTCCGCCAGCACCTTGATGACCCCGCCAATCAGGCCATCGGTATTCTTCGAAGGCAGCATCGCAAGCAGCTTTACCAGCCGCCAATCCGGCCGGATCGAAGAGAAGATCTTGGCGTGTTTCACCTGGCCGCACATCATGAGCTTCGGTGATGCGCTTCCTTTTGGCAGATCTCGATCAATTTACCGAGCTGGCCGATGGAGACCCAGTAGCAGCGGGCAGCGAGTGCCTCCACTTCCTTCGACGCCTCTTCCTGCAGCGCGATGACCACAATCTCGTAGCCGAGTTGACGCGCGCTCTCTAGCGCCAGCAGCGGGAAGCGGCCGTTACCGGCGATCATGCCGTAACGCATGGTCACTTCACGACGCCGCGATCGCTGCTGCGGATGAACTCGAGAAGTTCGTCCACCTCGGCGCACGGCGGCACCTCGGCGCGGATGCGCTCGATGGCCTGAGTGGTATTCAGCTTGGAGCGCGAAAGCAGCCGGAAGGAGGTCTGCAGCGATTCGATCACGGGAGTGTCAAAGCCGCGCCGCTCCAAACCGATGCGATTCGCTCCGTAGACGCCGATCTCGCGCTTGCCAACCGTGGTGGAGTAAGGCAGCACGTCCTGGATGACCACGGAATACGGCCCCACGAACGCATGCCTGCCAATCCGGCAGAACTGGTGCACGCCGGCAAAGGCGCTGATATCGGCCCAATCGCCGATCGTGACATGGCCGGCGAGCGTCACGCCGTTAGCCATGATGACGTGATCGCCGATCAGGACGTCGTGCGCGATGTGGGAGTAGGCCATCAGCAGATTATCGCTGCCGATCGCCGTCACCAGGCCGCCGCCCTGCGTTCCGCGATGAATGGTGACGAATTCGCGGATGCGGTTGCGATCGCCGACACGCGTTTCCGCCCGCTCGCCCTTGTATTTCAGATCCTGCGAAGCCACGCCCACCGTGCTGTAAGGGAAGAAAATATTATCCTCGCCGATCCAGGTGGGGCCTTCGAGGTAGTTGTTGGCCATCAGGCGCGTGCCGCCGCCCGATCACAACTTCGGCGCCAATAACGCAATAAGGGCCAATCTCGGCGCTCTCGGCGATTTCCGCTTTCGGGTCGACGATGGCAGTCGGATGAATCGGCATCGGTCAGACGGTGACTTCGACCGGCACTTTGACTTCGGCCGCGCTGGGCGGCTTCTCTTCTTTATCGGCGAGCTTACACATCACTTCGGCTTCGGCAACCACCACGCCATTCACGGTCGCCACCCCAGCCATCTTGGCCACGCTGGCTTTGCGCTTGATGATTTTCATTTCCATCCGCAAGGTGTCGCCTGGCACCACGGGGCGCCGGAATCGGGCGTTTTCAATAGCCACCAGCAACACCAGTTTATTGGCGCGGTCCGGCATGTTGTGCAAGCACCAGCACGCCCGCTGTCTGCGCCATCGCTTCGACGATCAGCACTCCCGGCATCACCGGAAAATCGGGGAAATGACCGGTGAATTGCGGTTCGTTATAAGTGACATTCTTGATACCGACCACACGGTCGGCTTCCATTTCTACGATGCGATCGACCAGCAGAAACGGGTAGCGATGGGGCAGAATTGCCCGGATCTCGTTGATGTCCAAAATTGCCATGGAAGCCTGTATTATAACAGCCGTGGATTCTATTCTCTCTTTTGCCCGCGCCCATGAATCGGAAATGACAGCGATGCTGCGCCGCTTCGTGGAGTGCGAATCGCCAAGCGACGATAAGGCGGCGGTGGACCGTTTTGTCGATCTGGCGTCGGACACCGTCGCGCCCTTCGCCAAGATCAAAACGCCGCGCGGCGGCAGGTTTGGCCGCATCATGCTGGCGGAAATGCAGCTGCCGGGGCGCCGCAAGAGCGGCCAGGTGCTGGCGCTCGGACATTCCGATACCGTGTGGCCAATGGGAACGCTGCGGACCATGCCGTTTCGGGAGGCGGAAGGGCGCCTCTGGGGCCCGGGCGCACTGGATATGAAGGCGGGGATCGTGTTCTTCCTGTTCGCCGTGCGCGCGCTTCGGGAACTGGATATTCCGGCGCCTTCGAAGGTCCTGCTGCAATTGAATCCCGATGAGGAGGTGGGCAGCGAGAGTTCGCGCGCCCTCACCGAAAAAAATGCGACCCTCAGCAAGGCGGTGCTGGTGCTCGAGCCCGGCACCGGACTAACCGGCAAATTGAAAACAGCGCGCAAAGGTGTCGGCGATTTCACCGTGAAGGTAACGGGCCGCGCATCCCACTCTGGAGTCGATTTCCAGTCGGGAGCGAGTGCCGTGTTGGAACTCGCGCGGCAGATCGAACAGATCGCCGGTTTCACGCAGCTGAAGCGCGGTATCACCGTGAATCCGGGCGTAATTTCGGGCGGCACGCGATCCAACGTAGTGGCGGCGGAAGCGCAAGCCGAGGTCGATATCCGCATCTTGCGTCTGCGCGACGCGCCCGCATTAGAAAAGAAGTTCCGCGCCTTGAAGCCATACGACAAGCGATGTTCGATTGAGATCACGGGAGGCTTGAACCGTCCGCCGATGGAGCGCTCGGCGGGCATCGTGCAGCTTTTCCGGCTGGCGCAGAAACTGGGTAAGGAACTCGGCATTGAGGTGGAAGAGTCGCTGACCGGTGGCGGATCGGATGGCAACTTCACGGCCGCACTGGGAATTCCGACGCTCGATGGACTCGGCGCCGTCGGCGAAGGCGCACACGCCGCCAACGAAAGTCTGCTGGTGAATCGAATGGCAGATCGCACGGCCCTGATCGGCAAGCTGTTGGCGTCGCTATGACACGCTCGTTTTCGAATGCACTGTACCTCACAAACAAGCGTTCTGGCAGGCCAGCCGCACGCCAATGTGAAGTTATGTAAAACGAAAGCGTTAGCGGTAACAACATCGCGCCGAATATCGTATCTCCCTATGAAGGCTGCAGCATTCCGGGTGCGCAGTTGACATCACAAAGGAGATTTCACCAATGAGAATCGCTACAACACTTTGCTGCGCCGCGCTTGCTCTGAGCGGTGCGATTTATGCTCAGTCCGCTTCCGACCACATGAGGGTACATCTGGATGCGCCTATGATGGTTGGCGAAACGAAAGTTCCTGCCGGAGATTGCGACATTCAGATCATGCACGGGGCCTCGGATACCACAATCCTGGTCCTACGCTCGCAAAGCGGCACTTCCGTGGCGACCCTCGCCAGCCATATTCCCGACGATCAGGTTCCCAATGGCGACAATGGGAGCCTCATCCTCAATCGCAAAGGGAATGACCTCCAGCTTTCTCGCGTGTTATTCGGAGACCACGTCGGCTATCAGCTGAGCAACGCCGAATAGATGGCGAAGAGGGAATGAATCTAATAAAGATATCCGGCTTTTCGCGGTTAACTAATGCGCGCTCCCGGACTAAGAATCGTTTGGTCCGGGAGCCGGTTCCGAGGTTTTTTGAATCTCCTGCCGCTTACATCTATCATCAGATAGTAGCGGTATGCCGATTACCTATGAAATCAACAGGGCCGCTTCGTTGATTCGCACCAGGTGCTATGGGCATGTTACGTTGGCCGATGTTCGCGACCATTTTAAGGTACTTGCACTCGATCCAGACCGCCCGGACCACTTGGATGTCTTCCTGGACCTCCGCGAAATGACTTCGCCGATCAAGGCCGAGGAAATTCGCGAGGCGAGCAAGACCATCTCGCGGGTGCCCCCGAGCCTGCGCTTCGGCGCTTGCGCCGTGGTAGCGGAGCGTGACGCGCTCTATGGCATGTCGCGGATGTTCAGCGTGTTTGCCGAACCCTTCTTCCGGGTGATTCAGGCTTTCCGGTCGGCGCCGGAAGCCGAAGCCTGGCTGGCCGAGCAGCGCGCCCAGACGCAGAGTAGCGAAGCGGCGCCAAAGCGGAAGGGCGCAGCGTAGGCAGAAAGTGCCGTGCCGGGGGTGAGCAGGAGAATGATGAGTGAGAGAATGCTCGCGGCAGGTAGCAACGAGGCATGTCCACTGCCCGCGGTCATGCCGGGCTCCGGGTCATCGCCGCAATCAGCGTCGCCGAAGGCTAAGGAGCCGAACTCCGAAATCTGGAATTGAGGGTCGAGTTGGTTACAACAGGTTCGGGCCCCTTCGGTATTCGGAAACCCGAGTTCCTGCCAGGCGCCGAGCGATAGTTGCGCCGCATCCGCCGCCAGCGTGAGAACCAGGACCCAAAGGGCAATCCCCGAAAACGTCCTTATGGTTGAAAACCAATAACGCAAATAGTGCCTCCATATGTTTGTGTCGTGTACCGGCGCGAATCGGCCGTCGTTGGGAGCAATTGAAGGAGCGCAACGCACGGACCTCCGAGTTCGCAAACTCCTCACTTAGACATGCGTGATCGAGCGTGGAATTGAGCGGCGGCGCGGCGGTGGCGCCATGATTTCACACTTGGGAACGGCCGTCGGTATCGGACATACCATCAACGGTAGGAGACAATCGAATTGGCGCGCGTGGTGAGGCGCACCGCGTCTGCAAAAAGGCGCTGCTTCTCACGAGCGAAGGCGAGCAGGCGCAAGGACTCGACAAGTTGCTGGCCCGGCCGGGCTTCAAATTTTTCACGCAGCGCGACCGATGCGGTCAATGCCTCGTCCGCCTCACGGTAGCGTTTCTGTTTCAAACGCAGGATCCCCAGATTGTTCTGCGCCACGGAAAGCTCCACCACGCATGTCGGACACGATTTATTCAGCAATTGGACGGCATTCACCATAAGCTGCTCGGCGAGCGATGTCTTGCCGTCATCCATCAGGATCAGGCCTTCCTGACTGAGCAGGGAAGCGACACGCGGGTGCTCCGGACCGAGGGACTTTGCGTAAAGCGCGCGCGATTTGCGGAAGAGCGGAAGGGCGCGATCCGGATTTCGCGCAGCGCGATGAGCTTCGGCAACCGTGGCATACGCGAGGGCGGCGTCCATACTCTCTTCGCCGGCGGCTTTGATCGCGATGGCCAGAGCCTCCTCGGCCGGTGCCAGGGATTCTCCAGGACGGCCTGCGCGAATCAGGCTATTCGAAATGCCTTCGAGCGTTCGAGCTTTCTGAATGTCGTCTGGGAAGAGCTCCCGCTCAATCAGCTAGCGCCTCTTGCAGTAGGGCGTCGCCGCGTTCCGGGCTGCCAAGCATAAGGTAGGTGCTGGCGAGCAGATTCATGTTGGACACCGTCCGGTGGTGTTTGTCACCGAGACTCCGGCGATGAAGCACCAGGGCCTCTTCATATGCCTTGGCCGCCTCGGCGCGCTTGCCGTCCCCGGAAAGAGCCACGCCGAGATTGAGCAGCGAGCCGGCAAGGTGCGGCTCAAACTCCGGACCCAGGGAACGCCAGATGGCGATTGCGTCCCGGTACAAGGCTTCGGCTGCCCCGGAGTCACCTTTTTCGACGAGATGGTTTCCCTGATTGTTGTAGGTCTGGGCGTTTTGGGCCGGCGTTTGCGCGGCCGCGCTGATGACGGAACCAATGAAGGTGATGAGTGCGATCGAGATCCAATACATTGCCGGCCTCCGGCTCTTCTGCCCGGATGGACGGAAATATCACCGCGTAGTTGCGTAAACGAATTGTGAACTCTGTCAATTTACGGAGAGAACTAACGTGACGGCGGGTCGTACGTCTATACCGGCGAGGAAGACTTACGAGTGACGAACCGCGATAGACGATAGTCTGTCCTGCGGGGTTGGCCCGGTGCTACGCTCAGGACATGCCCCGCTACGAACTTCCTCCGGGCCGCCGGTCGCCGGCAACCCGCATCACGCTGCTCGCAATCCTGCTGTTCCTTCTGTTCGGCGTGCGTAGCTTCTCGAGTTACGCCATCGAAATTGAATGGTGGAAGGAACTAGGCCAACTCAATACGTGGTTCAGCATGCTGTACTACGGCATCGCTCCCGTTGCAGCGGCTACTCTACTGGCCTTTGCGGCGTTATGGATCTCGCATGCGCGGGCGCTGAAGTTCGCGGGAACCGGCCTGGGCGAGCATCCCCTGTACGCGCGGCTCTCCACCCTGGCGCTGCTCGTGCTCGCCTGGTTTGTCGCGGCGGGCGCGATCGACACCTGGACCGTAGTGCGGTTTGCCGGATCGCGCGGTCTGCCGCCAGCCGCAACGGGGTGGCACGACAACATATTTAACAAACCGCTCTCGTTCTATCTTTTCGATTTACCGTTTTACTCGCTCCTGCGCAGTTATGTGCTGGCGGTAATTATCTTCTGCGTGATCCTCTACTGGGTGGCGGCGCGGGGATGGCAGCTGCGCTACAGGATGCCCCAACTGCGCGATGCCCACGAACTGGATCCAACGTTCTTCAAGCTCGAGGGCGGCTTGGAATCGCGATTCCTGCGTGGGGCGGCGGTGATTGGCCTCATCGCGCTGGCGGTGCGATTCTACCTGGGACGTTATGAGATGGCCTACAACGAGCATGGCAGCTTCCTCGTCGGCATCGATTACGTCGATCAGAATATCGGGCTGCCGCTGCAGTGGCTGGTGATTTTCGCGTGCCTGGCGGCGGCGGTGTTCGTGGCTATGGGACGCTGGTTCCTGGCGGCACTAATGGCCCTCGCGCTGGTAGTGGATTTCGCGGCTCCCCGGGTGGTGAGCGCGCTTTACGTGCGTCCCAACGAAATATCCCTCCAACGCCCGTATATCGAAACGCACATTCATGCCACGCGGAGCGCGTTCGGAATAGAGAAAACCGTGCGGGAGGTGGAATTTAAGGCGCGGCCGGAAGGGACCATCGACGTAGCGGCGCACAAACAGCTGCTCGACAATGTCAGGCTCTGGGACACGCGTGCGTTCCACGACACCGTGACCCAGATACAGGCGCTGCGCCCGTACTATGTCTTTGCCGATACGGACGTGGACCGCTACACGATCGACGGTCAGTACCGCCAGGTGCTCTTGACGCCGCGCGAGCTCGACCTACGCCAACTGCCGGCGGCGCGCGCCAACTGGATCAATCCGGCCTTCATTTATACGCACGGTTATGGAGTGGTGCTGGCGCCGGTCAGCCAGATTACACCGGACGGGTTGCCGGTCTTACTGATCGAGAATGCGCCTCCAGAGGTGAAGACGCCCACCTTGAAGCTCACCCGTCCGGAGCTCTACTACGGCGAAGTGACTCACGAGCCGGTGTTTGTGGATACGTCGCGCGAAGAGTTCAACTACCCCAGCGGGGAAAACAACGTGAGCTCGCGGTACGAAGGCAAGGGCGGCTTCCCGATCTCCGGGCTTGGCATGCGTTTGGCGGCGGCGATCCGCGAGGGCGAGCCGAACATTCTGCTGACCGGATATTTGAAGCCCAACAGCAGGATGATGATCCATCGGAAAGTCGAAGACCGCCTCCACGAACTCGCCGGATTCCTCGAATGGGACTCGGACCCGTACCTGGTGATTACCGACGCGGGGCGGCTGGTATGGATGGTGGACGGCTATACGACCAGCGAGGCGCACCCCTACGCGAGAAGCGTGGACGTTCCGGATATGGGGCGCGTCAACTACATCCGCAACGCGGTGAAAGCAACCGTGGACGCCTACGACGGTGAGACCCACATGTACGTGTTTGCCCCGGATGATCCGATCATCGCGGCATACCAGCGTCTGTTTCCGGATCTGTTTCAACCAGCCGACAAGATGCCCGCCGATCTGCGGCGCCATGCGCGGTACCCGGAGACGCTTTTCCGCGTTCAGGCGGAGATTTATCGGACCTATCACATGCTGGATCCGCAATCCTTCTATAACAAGGAGGATCTCTGGGATTTGGCGCGTCATGCCACCGCCCAGAACAGCGGGGCCGAGCCGGTGACGCCAACGTATGTGGTAGCCACTCTGCCCGGGGAACCGAAGCCCGAGTTTCTGCTCATGATCTCCTTTACGCCGCGGAATAAGGACAATCTGATCGGCCTGATGGTGGCGCGCTGCGATGGACCGGCGCTCGGCGACATGGTCGTGCTCCAGCTTTCCAAACAGGAGTTGATTTTCGGACCCATGCAGATTGGAGCGCGCATCAACCAGGACCAGACAATTTCCAAGGACCTGACCCTGTGGAACCAGCAGGGTTCGCAAGTACTGCGCGGGCAGATTCTGGTCTTGCCCGTGGGCAACACCTTCCTCTATGTAGACCCGATCTACATTCAAGCGACGGAAGCCAGGATGCCGCAGTTGAAAAAGGTTGTGCTCGCGGTGGGCAATCGGTTGGTGTACGCCGACACCTACGATCAGGCGCTCGCACAACTTTCCGCCGGAGCCCAGGACCTGATCACGCAAGCAACCACATCACCAGGTTCCGGGCCAAAGACGACTGCCGCCGCCGTTCCTCCCACAGGCGATGCGCGCCTGCAAAGCGTTCGCGATCACTTGCGGCGGTACCGGGATCTCGCGGCGCAGGGCAAGTGGAGCGAGGCGGGTAAAGAGCTTGAGGCGATCGAGGCGGCGGTGAAGCAATAGGCTGAGCGCGATTCGTTCCAGCGACTGAAATCCAGCCTCTGAAATCCGCAGCCGCACTTAGTTTAAGATAGGCTGTCAACCCTCTATGGCCCAGTCGAACGAAACGGACGCGTCGCGGCATTTGCCGTTGCTATTGCTGTTGTTTGCGGGAAGCGGCTGCTCCGCGCTGATTTACGAAACGGTCTGGTACCAGCTGTTACAACTGGCCATCGGATCGACTTCGGTCTCCCTGGGCGTTCTGCTGGCCACGTTCATGGGCGGACTTTGCATCGGCAGTCTCTGGCTGCCCCGGCTCAAGCACACCGAACAGCATCCGCTGCGGGTCTACGCGTATCTCGAACTGGGCATCGCCGCAAGCGCGATCCTGGTGCACTTTCTGCTGCCGTTAATCAATTCGGTATACGTAGCCGGAGCGGAGCACGGCATGCCGGGCATGCTGCTGCGCGGTTTCATCGCAGCGGTGTGCCTGTTGCCGCCCACCATTCTCATGGGCGCGTCGCTCCCCGCGATTGTACGGTGGCTGAAATCGACGCCGAACGGAGTCGCGTGGTATGGCTTGCTCTACGGAGCCAACACAGCCGGCGCCGTGTTCGGATGTCTGCTGGCGGGCTTCTACCTCCTGCGCATCTACAACATGGCAATCGCCACCTACGCGGCGGCGGCGATTAACGTCGCGATCGCGCTCGGAAGCTTCGCGCTGGCGGCGCGGACCCCTCATCAGGCAAGCGCGCCCGAGCCTGCGAACGCCCCGCGCGTCCCGTCGCCGTCTGCCGATGGAATTCCGCGCTGGGCGGTCTATGCGACCATCGCTCTTTCCGGCGCGACCGCATTGGGGGCGGAAGTCGTGTGGACGCGATTGCTCGGTATGCTGCTCGGGCTGACCGTCTACATCTTCTCAATTATCCTGGCAGTATTTCTAATCGGGCTGGCGTTAGGCAGCGGCCTCGGTTCCCTGATGCTGCGGTCTGTGCGGCCCCGCGTGGCACTTGGGTGGGCCCAGGTGCTGCTGACGGCCGGCATCGCCTGGACCGCTTGGATCATCTCCACTTCCCTGCCCTACTGGCCGATCAATCCGCTGCTGACGATGAGCCCGTGGCACACCTTCCAACTGGACATGGTGCGCTGTCTGTGGGCGATCCTTCCGCCCACCATTTTATGGGGCGCGAGTTTTCCGCTGGCAGTGGCGGCGCTGGCCGAAGACACCGCCGGATCCGCGAATTCCGACCCCGGTCAAACGGTAGGCAGCGTCTATGCCGCCAATACGCTCGGTGCGATCGTTGGTGCGCTGGTAGTCAGCCTGGTGCTGATTCCGTGGATCGGCACACAGGATACCCAGCGCGTCTTGGTGTGGATGTCGCTCGCCGGAGGAGTGCTGATTCTGATCCCCTACATCCGCGCGCGGAAGTCTCCCGGCGCGGCCGCCGGATTGGCAGCCGGAGTGGTACTGTCGGCGTGGCTCGCCAGTAATCTGGCACCTGTTCCCGGGGAACTGATCGCCTATGGACGGCGCATGGCGATGAATTTCGGCCGAAGCGAAGTCCTCTACACGGTAGAGGGTCGCAATTCCTCGGTGGCGATCACCCGTTGGAACGATGGCGCCATCGAAATCGACGTAAACGGACACGTCGAGGCGACTACCGAGCCCTACGACATGAAACTGCAGCGGATGGTCGGCCATTTGCCCGGAATGCTGCATCCGAATGCGAAGTCCGTTCTGGGAATCGGTTTTGGAGCGGGCGTCAGCGCGGGAACATTTACGCGATATCCCGGCATCGAGCACATCACGGTCTGCGAGATCGAGCCCGTAATTCCGCCCACCTCCACCAGGTTCTTCGGCAAACAGAACTACGAGGTCTACCGGAACCCGAAAACACGCGTTGTGTTCGATGACGCCCGCCACTACCTGATGACGACGAAGGACATGTACGACATCATCGCGAGCGATCCGTTAGATGTATTTGCCAAAGGAACAGCGGCCATCTATTCGAAGGAGTACTTCGACGCCGTCAAGCGCCACTTGAACCCAGGCGGACTCTTCACCCTGTACGTTCCGCTCTATGAGAGCGATGTCCGCACCGTCAAAAGCGAGTTGGCGACCTTCTTCGAGGCGTTCCCCCATTCGACAATCTGGGCGAACACCGTAGGCGGCCAGGGCTACGACATGGTTTTCATGGGCCACCTGGAAGAGCCCAAAATCAATCTCGACGAGATGCAGGCGCGGCTTGACCGGCCAGACTACGCACCGGTGGCACAATCGCTCCACGAAATCGGCGTCAACACGATGGTGGACCTGCTCTCGAACTACGCGGGGCAAAACGCCGATTTGGGAAAGTGGAGTGCCGGCGCGGAGATCAACCGGGACATCGATCTGCGGTTACAGTATCTCGGCGGGTGGGGCATCAATTCCACCATGGAAGATGCCATCTACCGGCAGTTGCTGGGGTTCCGCCAAATGCCTCCCACAGTGTTTACCGGAACACCCGAACGCGTGCGCGAGTTGGTGCAGGCAATCGCCGCGACCGCGAGATAATCCCGCCTCGTCGCCGGCGTATGGGATACGGAAAGGAGTGGTGGCGGCGCGCGGACTCGAACCGCGGACCTACGGATTATGAGACCGTCGCTCTAGCCAGCTGAGCTACGCCGCCAAGGGTCAGGGTTTATTTTATCAAAGTGGCGCCCGCGAATGCCAATTCAGCGGAGATTGCCCGGTGAATACTCGGAAGGTAAAGTGATATCGTTGAGAACTCCATCTGATTGTGGGGCATCGAGCCAATTATGAGTGATGTACTCGCCGGTTACCGGCGTTTTCGGGAGAAGGGCTGGCCGGAACAGCGACAGGTCTTTGAGACCCTCGCCCGCGATGGCCAGGCGCCAAAAATGATGGTGATCGCTTGCGTGGATAGCAGGGTCGACCCCGCAATCATTTTCGATGTGGCGCCCGGCGAAATGCTCACCGTCCGGAATGTAGCCAACCTGGTGCCGCCTTATGCGCCGGATGCCGCCTACCATGGCACCAGCGCGGCTCTGGAATTCGGCGTCGAAGTGCTCGAAGTTGAGGATCTGATCGTGTTGGGCCACGGCTTGTGCGGCGGAGTACGCGCTCTCCTCGAGGGAGCGCCTGGTCGCGGCCACGAATTCGTTGCGCCTTGGATGTCCATCGCCGCCCAGCGCCAGGGTCCTGGCTTTGAGTTCGACGCCTGAGGAACAGCGCCAGGAACGCTGCGAGCACGAAGTCATTAAAGTGTCGCTCGCGAACCTGAAAACTTTCCCTTGGATTCGGGAGCGGGTTGCCGCCGGCAAGCTCGCCCTGCACGGCACGTGGTTCGATATCCACACAGGCGTGCTCCGAACCTTGCAGCCAGACGGTACTTTTTGCGCAGAGGGCGCTGCGGCCTAGGACATTCGTCATAGGGGAATCTCCCTTAGAAATGTGGAAATCCTACCCCGCTGCAAAAAGAATTCTAATGCCTGGCGAAATGTCCACTCCAGGAACGGGGCTAATCAGGCTAAGAGTAATGGATTCATGCTCCCAGACGAATTGCTGCGCTCTGGTTCAATTCGACGTAAGTTCGCTGGCTCACACTAGTTCCTGACGGGGAGGGCCCGTTTCCAACAGACTTTTCCACAGGGCTGTGGAGTTATTCCTCGGGGGAGTCCGGTCTGTTTCGGAGCCGGCGTTCCAGAGACTCCGGCACTTCCACGATTACCTCAACCCGCTCTCCCTGATATCGAGTTTCCAGCACCCGTCCGAATTCGTGCAGCAGCGCTAGCGTGGCGCCATCGCCGGGGTCCAGATCGAACGTGGTGCGAACCACCGGGTCGAGCGGTAAAACATCGTCGATCGCCGCAAGCAGGGAATCGATGCCGGCGCCGGTGGATGCGCGAGATGGCAACCGCGCGCATTTCGCCGGTGAAAGCGCGGGCCGGACTCGCGCTCTTCCTGGGCGGCGCCTAAGCCCGCCAGAAGACGCCGCTGCAGCGTAACGGCGTCGGCATCGCCGGCAGCCAGCAGATCCACCTTATTCAGCACCAGGATCTGCGGGACTTCGTGGGCGCCGATCTCGGAGAGCACCTTTAACACGTGCGCCGTATGCTCGCGGCGCAACCGGGGAGGAAGCGTCAACAACGTGGAGAATCAGCGCGGCTTCGTTGACCTCCTCCAGGGTGGCGCGAAAGGCCTTCACCAGAGTTGTGGGGAGGTTGCGGATGAACCCCACCGTATCGCTCATCAGGACCCTCCGCCGCGAGGGGAGAATTACCGGGCGAACGGTTGGGTCGAGCGTGGCGAACATCTTGGCATCCGCCAGTACGGACGCGCGCGTGAGTCGGTTGAAAAGCGTCGATTTGCCGGCGTTGGTGTAACCCGCCAGGGCCAGCGTGGCGAGCGGAACCGCGCTGCGGCGCCTGCGATGCAGCGCGCGTCCGGAGCGCACGCCTTCCAACTCGTCCTCTACCTTCTTTATGCGCTTCCCGATGCGGCGGCGGTCGGTTTCCAACTGCGTCTCTCCGGGACCGCGAGTGCCGATGCCACCGCCCAGACGAGACATCTGTACACCGCGCCCGGCAAGCCGGGGCAGCAGGTAATTCAGTTGCGCCAGTTCCACCTGCAGGCGCCCTTCGCGAGTCCGGGCCCGCGACGCGAAGATATCCAGGATGAGCTGCGTTCGATCGATAACTTTGGTGGCGAGAGCTTTTTCGAGGTTGCGCTGCTGCGTGGGAGAGAGATCCTGATCGAAGATAACGACGTCTATTTCGCCGGAGATCACCGCCGCGGCCAGTTCCTCGACCTTACCCTGTCCGATCAGGGTAGCCGCTTCGGGAGCGGGACGCGTCTGCATGACGCGGTCGAGAATCTCGGCACCGGCACTGCTAGCGAGTTCGCCGAGCTCTTCCAGCGATTCTTCGGCGTGAAGCGCATTGGTGCGCCCGGTGCCTCCGCGCGTTTTCCAATCCAGGCCCACCAGGATCGCGCGTTCGGGAACGACGTTACGGAGTGCCGTTTCTATGCCTCCGAAGAATCCGCGTGAACCGGTGCGCCAGGGGCAGTGGCAGCCGCCGCGCCATGGCTGGCCGCCGGGGAACCGGTCGAGTACGAGTGTGCCGTCTTCTGCGTGACGACGGTTGAAATGGCGTGCTTGAAGATCAATTGTTCCTGATTGTTAGTCTCAAGCACCAGCGAGTATTTGTCGAAGCTCTTGATTCGGCCGGAGAGCTTCACGCCGCTCATCAAGTAAATAGTAAGGACAATCTTGTCCTTCCTGGCATTGTTTAGAAAGCTATCTTGAATATTTTGCGCCGGTTTATCCATGCCATCCCCCAAAAAGCCCATGACTCGGGCGAGTAATGCAGATGTTACAAATTGCCCTAGTATTGTACAACTATTCACTGCGTACAGGCGGGGGGTATACCGTCGATGGGGTTACACGGCGAAGCGCTACTCGTCGTCGTGTTCGTCGTGGGTGGCAACCGTCGCGAGGAGAAGTCGGAAGCCATGGCGGACATCTCGGCCCGGCCCAGCGAAAGCGGCTTGGATTTCGGCGGATTCTTCTGGCCGGCGGGAACCACCGGCTCCACAACGAACGCCGCGGCCACTTCCAGTTCCTGCTCCAGGTTAAAGTCTGGCTGCGCTTTGAGAGCAGGCACGCGCGCTACTCCGTCTTCGCCAATCACGCATTCCATGCCGTTGCGAAGCGGGAAACGAATCGTGAACTGTTTACGAATGGCCAATTTCCGCAGGTCGCCAAGCGTCACTTTTTGAGTCGATCCGCCGGCGGTCATCGTTCGGCTTCCTGGTATTCGTCGATCACTTCCCCATCGGCGATCCGGGCGGCAATGCTTCTCCTGGCAGCTCACGCAATAGCGAGCCCACGGTACAGCGTCGAGCCGCTTCGCGGAAATCGGCTCTTCGCACTCCGGACACACGCCGTAGTGGCCCGCGTCCATGCGATGGAGCGCGTCGGCGATTTCGCGGAGTAATTTCATGTCGATCGTGTTTCGGTTAAGAAAAATCCACTCTTCGTGGTGCTGCTGGCTTAAGTCACCTTCATCGGAAGGGATGTCCAGGCGCGCGACAACTTGGGCGGCTTTCTGGGCGGACATGCTGCGACGGACTTCCTCCGCTTTCTTCTCAAGAATTTTGCGGTAGGTTGTTGTCTTCGGTTTCATAGTCATTCTCTATAAGTACGCGGTGCAGATCGAATCAGAAGGATAAGACGCAGACCCTCGCCGAAAAGTTGCAACGATTGGGAGGGGGTCGATGCAGCGCGGATTGAGCAGTATAGCTGGAAGACGAAGCCGATGTCAAATGGTTAGCGCAATTTACACAAACTTACAAAGTCACTTGAGAGAAGCGGACAGGTCCCGCCGAGCCTGTCCTATCTCGCCTTCTTGAATGCCTCGATCAACGCGGGCACTACCTGAAAGAGATCGCCTACGATCCCGTAGTCGGCCACTTCGAAGATCGGAGCATTCGGGTCCTTATTGATCGCCACAATCGTTCGCGCGCCCTTCATTCCCACCAAATGTTGGATCGCACCCGAGATTCCGATTGCCATGTAGAGCTTCGGGCCGACGGTCTGGCCGGAGCTCCCGACCTGGCGCTCCATCGGCAGCCAGCCCGCATCGCAAATCGGACGCGAGGCCGCCAGTTCGGCGCCCAGGACATCGGCGAGTTCCTGCACGATATGGATATTGTCCGCTTCCTTGATTCCACGGCCGACCGCGACAATGAGTTCCGCCGTCGGTGAGATCGACTGCCCGCGCCGATTCGCGAAAGCGCTCCTGAGGTTTGCTGCGGATCTCCGAGGCTGCGATCTGTGGTGTGAACTTCTCGATCGCAGCCGACGCCGGCGGCGAGCTTGATCCGCACGCCACGCGCCGGCCTGCAGGGAAGCGAAGTGCGGAGCCCCGCCCGCAAAACGCACGTCCACGTTGACCTTGCCCTGGAAGAGCTGCCGTACAAGGATCAGCTCGCTCCCGTCCAGGCGATGGCCCACCACGTCGTTGACGGCCACCTTGCCCGCCGCGGTCGCGAGCTTGGGCAGGAAGTCGCGGACCTGGTAAGTGTGCGGGAACAGAACGTAAGTCGGATTGACGTGGGCGATCAGCTGGCGGAGGGCGCTCGACCACGCGTCCGGGGTATATTCCTTCAGCAGTTCGTGCTCAACCGTGTATACCTTCTCGAGCTGCCTGGACGCGAGTTCCGCGGCCAGACCATCCAGGCCTTCGCCGAGTATGGCCGCGCTGGCGGTGACACCGAGTTCCCCGGCCAACTGCTGTGCGGCGGCCAGCGTCTCAAAGGACATGCGGTTCCATTCGCCCGCACGCTGCTCCATCACTACGAGAATGCTCATATGACCCGCGCCTCAAATTTCAGTTTCTCCACCAGCTTGGCGGCGGCCTCCGCCGGATTGCCTTCGAACAGCTGGGTCTGCTTGGCGCGTTCGGGAAGATAAACGCGATCTAAAAGGATGCAGGCGGGGCTGTCGCCGGCGCCCAACTCGGCAGGCGTCAGCCGGCGGATCTCCTTGGTTTTGGCCTTCTTGATTCCCATCAACGTGGCGTAGCGAAGTTTGCTGATGCCGGATTGAATCGTCAACAGCGCGGGCAGCGGCATCTCCACATGTTGGAACCAGCCGTCCTCGAGTTCGCGCTTCACGCGGATGGAGCCATCCAGCTTTTCGACTTCCATGATGATCGTGGCGTGCGGAAGCCCGAGTAGTTCGGCCAGGATAGGACCCGGTTTGACCATAGCCCAGATCGTCGCTTTGCAAGCCCGTAAGCACCAGGTCGGGCGACTCAGCCTTGAGCGCAGCCGCCATCAGGCGCGCGGCGGCGAGTGGATCGTATGCGCCGGGATTCTCGTCCTCGATGTGTATGGCGCGGTCGGCCCCTTTGGCGAGCGCTTCCCGAATCGTCTGTGCGGCGCGTGCGGGACCGAAGCACAGGGCGACCACTTCTCCGCCGTGCTTTTCCTTCAGTTGAAGGCCCTCTTCGAGAGCGTATGCATCGGGCTCGTTGATCTCGTGCGTGAGATCCTCTTCGTCAATCCACTTGCCCGAAGAGGCGATCCGCAACTGAGAATCGCGAGCCGGAACCTGCTTGATCGCAACCACGATTTTCATAGGATTGTTGGGTACAGCCGGGTCTATTCCGAGTATCGCTTGAAAATAAGGCAGCCGTTGGTGCCGCCGAACCCGAAACTGTTCGACAGCGCGTATTCGATCTGCATTTTGCGCGCGTGATTCGGGATGTAATCCAGATCGCAGGCCGGGTCGGGACACTCGTGATTGGTAGTGGGTGGCGCCACCTGGTCGCGAATCGCCATCACGGTAATGCCGGCTTCCAGCCCGCCGGCCCCGCCGAGCAGATGGCCGGTCATCGACTTGGTCGAACTGACCGCGACCTTGTAAGCGTGCTCGCCGAAGGCGCGCTTGATCGCCATAGTCTCGGCTTTGTCGCCCACATCGGTAGAGGTGCCGTGGGCGTTAATGTAGTCGATCTGTTCCGGCTGCAGCTTCGCGTCGCGCATGGCGTTCCGCATCACGCGGAATGCGCCGTCGCCGTCATCCGGCGGGGCGGTGACATGGAACGCATCCGCGCTCATTCCGTAGCCCACGATCTCCGCCAGAATCTTCGCGCCGCGAGCCTGCGCTAATTCCAGCGCCTCCAGCACCAGAATACCGGCCCCTTCTCCTACTACGAAACCGTCGCGATCCTTATCCCAGGGACGCGACGCGCGTTCCGGCTCGTCATTCCGTGTCGAAAGCGCGCGCATGGCGGCAAATCCGCCGATCCCCATCGGCGTGACCGCGGCTTCCGTGCCGCCGCAGATCATCGCCACAGCGTCGCCGCGCTGAATCATGCGAAACGAATCGCCAATCGAATGCGCGCTGGTCGTGCAGGCGGTAGCGGTAGCGGAGTTCGGCCCCTTGGCGCCGCTCTTGATCGAGACATAGCCCGATGCCAGGTTGATAATTGTCGCTGGAATGAAGAACGGCGAGATGCGCCGCGGTCCATGTTCGAGCAGCGTCTGGTGCTCGCGCTCGATCACCTCGAAACCGCCGATCCCGCTGCCGATATAGACGCCGACTTCTTCGGCGATCTCCGGCGTCACTACCAGTCCGGAATCCTTTAGGGCAAACTCCGCCGCCGCGATGGCGAACTGGATGAAGCGCCCCATCTTTTTAATTTCTTTTTTCTCGATGTAATTGGCAGGATCGAACCCTTTGACTTCGCCTGCAATCCTGCAGGAAAAAGCCGCCGCATCAAACTGGGTGATACCGGCGATGCCCGTCTTCGATGCAAGGAGGGCGTCCCAGGTCAGTTGCGTTCCAATCCCCAGCGGCGTCAGAAGTCCGACGCCGGTCACTACCACTCTTCGTGACAAAACTCTTCTCCCCCCGGGGCAGACCAACCGCTATTTCTTGGTGGTCTTGCCTTCGATGTATTCCACCGCGTCCTTCACGGTCGTGATTTTCTCGGCGTCTTCATCGGGGATCTCGAGTTCGAAGGCTTCTTCAAAAGCCATTACGAGCTCGACGATATCGAGCGAATCTGCGCCCAAGTCGTCAACGAAAGACGCGTTGCTATCGACCTGGCTCTCATCTACGCCCAGTTGCTCGACAATAATCTGCTTCACCTTCTGCTCAACTGCCATGATTCCTCCTGGGATTTTTGTGAACGCGTTGATTTTAGCTGCCTTCGCGGAGTTTCCGCAAGTCGCATTGCGTTCCCGCCCAAACCCCCATTCTGCCACAACCGTACTCAGCTTTCGGCGCGATTTACAGGAAGTTTCTGAGTATCGCCCTGATAGGGTGCAAGCCCGAGATACTTTCGCCCTGCCCGAAGATGGCCGAAAAGCACCAGCCTCGGTGCAATCCGGCCATCTCCACCACAACCGACTCCGTTTATTTGCAGTAGGTTACGAATGGCGGAAAACTTGCATAGTATCGGTGAAGAAGGACAAGGCACCTATGACAAGGCTTCGATATCTTAGTTTGACGCTCTTCAGCGGAACCGCATTGCTGCTTGCACAAGATCCTCAGACCGGTGGCTGGCGCCGCGCGGGCGACCCCGCCCCAGCGCCGCCTGTGGGACGGGCGCAGCAGCCGGACCCCGCGGTGCTGGACCAGGATCCGAGCCAGCCCGTAGCGCGGAGCGATGCCTACGGACAGCCCCAGCAGCAGCCCGCCGAGCCGTATCCGCAATCCGGCGCCCCCCCGATGCAGCCCCAAATGCAGCCGCAGGTGCGGACCAACCGGCCGCCTGCCGCCGTGCCGCACTACGGTTTGCCGCCGGCGCTCACCATGCGCGCCGGTACCTTCGTCACCGTGCGCGTGAATCAGCCCCTGTCGAGCGATCATAACCAGCAGGGCGATCTTTTCACCGCCAGCCTGGCGCAGCCGATCGTAGTAGACGGCATTGTGGTGGCGCAGCGCGGTCAAAACGTCATCGGGCGCGTAGCCGAGGCGTCGAAATCCGGCCACGGCCATAGTTCGAGCCGCCTTGCCCTGCAGTTGACATCGATCACAATGGCGGATGGCGCCCAAGCCAACGTCCAATCCCAGATGGTGAACCGCACCGGCCCAAGTAACGTCGGCAATCAGGTGGGAGCGGTCGCAACCACCACCGCCGTCGGCGCCGCGATCGGTGGGGCGGCCGATTGG
The DNA here is from genome assembly GCA_963811575.1 of uncultured Solibacteraceae bacterium. Taxonomy (GTDB): domain Bacteria; phylum Acidobacteriota; class Terriglobia; order Bryobacterales; family Bryobacteraceae; genus Solibacter. The sequence continues at coordinate 133,922 of CAWERY010000004.1, forward strand.
GGACGCGGCGCGGCAATCGGCGCGGGTGCGGGCGCGGCTGCCGGCATCATCGGCGTGCTGCTCACACCGGGCCGTCCGACTATCGTGTATCCCGAGACGCTCTTGACCTTCCGAATCGATTCAACCGTTGCCATCAACCTGACCCATGCGCCGTCCGCTTTCCGCTATGTCGGTCCCGATGAATACGATCGCCCGATGCAGAACACCGTGGATCGCCGGCCCCCTCCGCCGCCGGCCACCTATGGCGCTCCCGCTCCCTATCCTGCCTACGGGTACGGTTATGGCTACGGCGCATATGCTCCCTATCCGTACTACGGCGGCTTCTGGGGCCCGAGCTTCGGTGTGGTAGTCCGCGGCGGCTACGGCTACGGATATGGCTATGGCGGGTATCGTCGCTGGAGATAGGTGAGGGTTCACCGCTGATTCAGGGCATAAAAATCTCGCCAGTGTGCAAGCTTATCCAGCACACTGGCGAGATTTCTTTTTGAGATCGACTCGCACTAGATCGACTAGAACCCGTGCGGGTCAATGCGACATCGAGTAGACCACGTAGTTCACTCCAAGCCGGATGCCGAGTGCGGAGTATTTTTCCGGGTAACTGGGCTCGTCGGCCCACTCCCAGGAATCCCCGACGTCGCTGTTGAAGGACATCGCGACCATCAGCCGGTTGTGATCGTCGTACACTCCCATCCAATGAGCCTTGGTGCCGGCCGCGCGTTGGCCCATCCAGCCGCGGCCGCCTCGCAGTGCCCACATGCCGGGAACTTGATAACGGTCGTCCAGATCGTACACCACGTGAAAAATCGGATCGGCGTTCTCAATTTCCACCACCGGGCGATCCGGAAATACCCGCGACATGCTTTCCGCAAAGCGGGCGTATTCCTCCGCTCCCCAAAAATCGTCCATGTAGATGAAGCCGCCGCGCAGCAGGTATTCGCGGAGCGTCTTAGCTTGTAAATCGGTGAGCTTCCAATCGCCCATTTCCCCGGCCACCAGCCAGGGCCAATTGAAAAAATCGTCCAGGTCGTCGGGGTTCGAGGGTTGCTCGGCAATGCGCACGTCGAGCCGCGTGAGGCGCTTCAGCGCGGTGGCGAAGTGCCGGTCCGCGCGCGGGTAGTCCTGCGTCCAACTGGTCCCACCCTCACGCCAGTCCATGGGTCCGTAGCGAAAGCGAGCAAACCGCGCCTCCGGGTGCTGCGGATACATGAGGCGCGCCTGCGTCCATTCGGTCTTGGACTGATAATCGGCGGGCAGCGCGATATTGTCGTAGCCCTCCATCGACGGATACACGCGGAACGGCTTCTGGAAAGCCCACATCGCGCCCATCGCCGCAAACCCAGCCGCCAACAGCCCCAATGCCCTTCGAGAAATCACGGGACCACCTTGCCCGAAGGATAACACTCCCGCCGCAGCTCCGGCGGCCGGATTCAAGGAAGCTTGGACGGAGTCGGCTCTCCATACCGTAGCGCCACAAGCCGCGCGCCCGGGCCGACTCCGACAACGGCAAACAGGCGGTCGAATTCCGCATCGGCAATCGTGATGCCCGCCGAACATCCCAGCGCCTTGAGTATGTCCGGAACCGTATTGCTGTGTCCCGCGACCACCACGATGCCGCCATCGATTGCCATAATCCGCCGCACCAGCGCGGCCGTATCCTTGGCATTCACCACCGACACGGCAACGCCAGTAGACGCTGACAACGGCTCTAGCGTCTGCTGCGTCCGTTTGACCTCGCTCGCGATCAGGTCGCGCACCGGTGCCCCTGCCGCAGACCAGGCTTGAACCACCCGCGCCAGTTCAGCGGAGCGCTGTTTGCCGGCAATCGTCAGCGGCGGGTCATCCTTGGGAGCGCTTTCTTTTTCGGCGTGACGAACCACCAGCACCACCGCCGGCGCGGCAAGGGCGCCGCCCGCCAAACCGATTGCGAGCGCCAGCGAGACAACAACACGCGAAGAGACCATGGAATGCATTGTAATGGAGCGTCAGTCCAACCAGGCTTCCATCCTTGGCGCCGGCGGTTCGGGAATGGCGCCGAAACGCCGCTCCCGGCCGTGAAACTCCCGAAGCGCGGCAGCCAGGTCGTCCGCTCCGAAATCGGGCCACATCGTACGCGTAAAAACGAGCTCCGCATAGGCCGACTCCCAAAGCAGAAAATCGCTCAACCGCCGTTCCCCGCCGGTTCGAATCAGAATATCTACTGCCGGACCCAGCGCCAGTGCCAGGGCATCGCGAGAGAGTTCGGGTAATCCGCGTGCCGCCGCGAGAATGGCATCGCGGCCGGAATAATCCACCGCCATTCGCAGCCGGAGTCGAACCCCGCCGGAGGTCGCGGCCTCGGCGCGGGCAATCGCGGAGCAGAGCCCGGCGCTCAGCCGGTCCCGGCGGCCAATCACCTCCAGCCGTACCCCCTGGCTGACACAGCGCGGCGTCTCGCTCGCCAGATACCCGGCCATCAGCCGCATGAGCGCATCTACTTCCGCCGCGGGCCGCCGCCAGTTGTCGCTGGAGAACGCGAAAAGCGTGAGAATCGAGACTCCCGCTTCCGGGGCGGCCTCCACTACGCGGCGGGCAGCCTCCACCCCGGCCCGGTGGCCGAAGATCCGCGGCAACCCGCGTGCCGCCGCCCAGCGGCCGTTGCCATCCATGATAATTCCGGCGTGTAGAGTACTTTGCATAATAAAGCTTCCTCGCAAAAAAAGGGGTGGCCCCTATTTTTCTTTCATTGCATGAATCAGTGCTTCCATGTGGTTCAGATACCGGTCGAGCGCCCGCCTGCCGGCCGCGGTCAGACGATAATCGGTGCGCGGCATGCGGCCCTCGAATCCCTTCGCAACCGCGACGTAGCCCGCCTCTTCCAACTTGCGGGCGTGCACACTCATGTTGCCGTCCGTCGTATCGAGCAATTTCTTCAATTCGTTAAAGGTCAGGCTCTCATTTACAGAGAGTGCGCTCAGCATTCCGAGGCGCAAACGCTCGTGAACCAGTTTGTCGAGTTTCGGCGTCTCGCTGACCGATTCCAGCGCGGGACGTTTCACCCGCTCTTTGCGAACTGTATTTTGTCTAGCCGCCATATTTCACCGCGATCACTGCTCCAAATATCAAGTGCAAGCCACCGAAGCCGGCGGGCAGCAGCACATCGTTCCACCCGGGCAATAGCAGCGCCACCATTCCGAGAAACATGAAACAAGCGCCCATCATAGGCACCACGCGCACCGATGCCGAGCCTCCCGAGACCACGGCAGACCCGTATAAAAGGAGCCACACGCCGGGTAGAAAGCCGGAGATTCCCGCGCGCGAGAAAACCACCGTGAGCAGGGCGCCCGCGAGAATTGCAGGGGCAAACCCGGCGATGAACTTACGCCCGGGACCCGAAAAGAGCGGCACCTGAAAACGCCGCGCTTTCATGGCGGCGCCGCCAATTCCAATTGCGGTTGCCGCCACCGCGGCGACCGTCCAAACAGCCAGCCATCCGGAAGCGCTGACCTGGCGCGCGGCGGCCCATGCAGCGACGAATGCGACTACGCCCATCATGATTCCGCCCGTGCCCGGCACGGCGGTAAAGGACCCGGCACGCTCCAACGTCTGCCGGATATAGCGCAGGTTATCCAGGGCGTGCTCGTGGATTTCAACCGGTTGAGACCGGGGCGTCGCCATGCTTCGGATCATACCTCGGGGGCTGAAATATATCAAGTACTTTTCACAATAAAGTCGAATTCCCCGGATCGATAAGCAAAGATCGAAATGCAAAGTGTTGGAAATTAGAGGCACCCTGTTAAAATGTTGGCGTGACCCCGAAGGAGGAATACTCTCGTGCGGATGTCCGCCGCAAGTTCGGGCTTACCGAGCGGCAGTTGCTCAGTTGGGAGCGGCAATCGCTGGTTCCGGCGGCAACCCACTATTCCTTCTCCGATTTGATCGCCGTTCAAACCCTCATCAAACTCCGCGAGAACAAGATCCCGATTCGCGAAATTGCGCGAGCTTTGAGTTCCCTGCGCGACAAGCTGGATTGGGTCAAGCAGCCGCTTTCCGAACTGCGCGTCGTATCCGACGGCAAACGCATCGCCGTCCACCTGGCCGGCCAGAAGATGGAGGCCGTCACCGGCCAGATCCTCTTTGATTTCGATGCCTCGGAGCTCGGCGGCCTGAAGAGTTTTCCGGACCGCAAACCCAAGATCAACCGCACTCGCGAATCCGAGGTTTGGTTTCAAAAGGGCCTGGAATTGGAAGAGACCGGCGCCCCCGTGGAACATGCCGTCGATGCCTACAAAAAGGTGCTCGAACTGAATCCCGGCGCGGCCGGCGCCCTGGTCAACCTCGGGACCATCTACTACCGGCTGCGCAAATTCGAGGATGCGGAAAAATATTACCTGGCCGCGATCAGCGCGGACCCCGCGTATCCTCTCGCACAGTTCAACCTCGGCAATCTCTATGACGAGCAGGGCCGCCTCCAGGAAGCCTTCGAATTTTACCGGCGGGCGTTGACCCTCAACCCCCACTATGCCGATGCCCATTTCAATCTGGCGCTGTTGTGTGAACGGACCGGCGACCCCCTAAAGGCCGTCCACCATTGGAAGGCGTATCTGAAACTCGATGGCTCCGGGCAGTGGGCCGATATCGCTCGCCGCCAGTTGGAACGCCTGCGCCAGGCAGTGATTCGGTAAGATGCTTACCAGTGGTCACCATTCGGATACTCGTCGGGGGCGTAATGGCAGCGGCTGCCTGGGGCGCCGCGGCGGACGCCGTGTCTTTCAACCGCGATGTCCGGCCGATTCTCTCCGACCGCTGTTTCAGCTGTCACGGGCCCGATAGCGCGGCGCGCAAGAGCGCACTCCGGCTGGACCAGGAGGAAAGCGCACGCGCGGCTCTCCCGCCTGGGGATCCGGCGAAAAGTCCGCTCTTTCAGCGCATCACTTCCACCGACAAAGCGCGCCGCATGCCGCCCGCCTACCTGGGTCGCGAACGGCTGCCCGATGCGGAAATCGATATCCTGCGCCGTTGGATCGAACAGGGCGCGCGCTATCAGCCGCACTGGTCGTTGATCGCACCCGAACGCCCGGCACTCCCGGCGGTGAAAGAGGCCGCCTGGGAACACAATGCAATCGATCGCTTCGTGCTGGCACGCCTCGAATCAGAATCGCTGCGCCACTCGCCCGAAGCCGACCCGGCGACTCTCCTGCGCCGGGTGACCCTCGATCTCACCGGACTTCCGCCCACTCCCGCCGAGACCCAGGCCTACCTCACTGACAGTTCACCCAATGCCTATGAGAAAGTGGTGGACCGTCTGTTGGCCTCTCCGCGCTACGCGGAGCGCATGGCGATCCGCTGGCTGGAGGCAGCCCGCTATGCCGATACCAACGGGTACCAGTCCGACGGCCCGCGCGATATGTGGCGCTGGCGGGATTGGGTGATCGACGCCTTCGACAAAGATATGCCGTTCGACCGGTTCACCGTGGAACAGATCGGCGGAGATCTGCTGCCGAACGCGACGGTTAGCCAAAAGGTGGCGAGCGCCTTTAATCGAAACCACCGCACCAGCGCCGAGGGCGGAATCGTAGACGAGGAATTCCGCGTGGAGGGAGTCGCCGACCGCGCCGCCACCACCGCCACGGTTTGGCTCGGCCTCACCATGGGCTGCGCGCGCTGTCACGATCACAAATACGACCCCATCACCCAGAAGGAGTTCTACCAGTTTTTCGCCTTTTTCAACAACACGCCCGATCGCGGCTTTGTGTATAACTTCGGCAACGAACCGCCCTTCATCCACGCACCGTTGCCCGCACAGGAGCGCCGGTTGGCGGAGTTCGACCGAACGCTCGCCGCTGCGCAGGCGCGGCTGGCCGCGACGGAACCGGCAATCAAAAAGGCTTTCCGCAAATGGAAGCCACCCTCCAACTGGAATGTTCGCGATGGCCTGATCTACGAATTCGCCGGACCGGCGCGCTTCGATGGCAAGGATTTTCGCACCGACGCCGCCAAGGCAGTGCACTTCGATTATCGGGATGCCTTCACCTTTGCGGCGCGCATCGGCCGGAGACAGCGCAAGGTGCCATCCTCTCCATCGGGGAAGACTATTTCGAAGGCAAGGGACACGGCCTCTACCTGCTGGATGGCAAACTGCGGCTGCACATCACCTTCCGCTTCAGCGATCTCGGAATGCGCGTGGAGACGGCCGCGCCGCTTCCATCCGGAATACGTCAGCATGTGCTCGTGACCTACGATGGCGGCATGCGGGCGGCGGGCGTCCACATGTACGCCGATGGCCGCGAGCTGCCCCTCAAGGTCCTGTTCGACTACGCCATCTGGCCCATCGATACCAAGGAGCCCCTGCGCATCGGCGCCGGAGGCGGACTGCGTTTTCAAGGCGAGATCGGCGAGGTACGCATCTACAATCGCGCGCTTTCGGCTCACGAAGCGGCCATCGTCGCGATGGATGATGCCGCACTTCGCGCCACCACGCGCGACGCCTTTCTGGATCTCAACCCTCCGCCAAGCTACGCCGCGGCGCTGGCCGAACTCCACAGCCTGGAAAAGGAAAAGCGCGAGTATCTCGCCACCGTTCCCACCGTGATGGTCATGCAGGAACAGACTCCCCGCCGCGATACCTTCCTGCTGAAGCGAGGCGCCTACGATGCACCGGGCGATAAGGTGGAGCCTCATACTCCCGCGGTCCTGCCGGGCTTCGCGCCAGACTGGCCGGCCAATCGCCTCGGGCTCGGCCGCTGGCTGGTGGATCGCAGGAATCCCTTGACGGCCCGTGTCACGGTGAATCGCTTCTGGCAGATGCTGTTCGGCGTCGGACTGGTGAAAACGGTGGAGGATTTCGGATCCCAGGGCGAGTGGCCGCTGCATGCCGACCTGCTGGATTGGCTGGCCGTCGAATTCATGGATTCGGGCTGGAGCGTCAAACATACGCTGAAAACCATAGTGATGAGCGCCACCTATCGCCAAGACTCGCGCATCAGCCCTGAGTTGCTGGAGAAGGACCCCGACAACCGGTTGCTGGCACGCGGCGCCCGCTACCGGCTCTCGCCCGAAATGCTTCGCGATCAGGCGCTGGCAGTCTCGGGCCTGCTGGTGGAAAAAGTCGGAGGACCGTCGGTGAAGCCCTATCAGCCGCCGGGATTATGGCAGGAGCTCTTCGGCGGCAAGGGCTACGAAGCCGATCGGGGAGAGGGCCTCTATCGCCGCTCGCTCTACACCTACTGGCGGCGAACCATCGCGCCGCCCGCGATGATGAATTTCGATTCGCCGAGCCGCGAGGTCTGCGTGGTGCGCGAAAACCGGACCAACACTCCTCTGCAGGCACTCAACCTGATGAACGACACCATCTATCTGGAGGCAGCCAGAAAACTTGCAGAGAAGATTCTTGCCGGCGGGCGTCTGGAGTTGGGCGTGCAAATGGTTTTGGGACGCGCGCCGCGGGGGAAAGAGCTCGAGGTGCTGGGCGCCGCGCTCTCGCGTTTCCGCACCTACTATCAGTCTCACCCCGAAGACGCGCTGAAGTTCTTGAGCCAGGGCGAAGCACCGCGCAACCAGAGCCTCGATGCCGTGGAAGTGGCGGCCTACACGGGCGTAGCGAGCCTTTTGCTAAATATGGATGAGGCGGTGACCAGGCAATGACTGACCTCCGGAATGCACTCACTCGACGAGCATTTTTCGGGCGCACCGCCACCGGCGTCGGCGCCGCGGCGCTGGCGTCTCTCATGGGACGCGATCTCGCCGCCGCAACCGGAGGCCTTCCCGGCTTGCCGCACTTCGCACCGCGAGCCAAGCGGGTGATCTATCTCTTTCAATCGGGCGGCCCCTCGCAGATGGAGCTGTACGACTACAAGCCCCGGCTCCAGGAGTTCCAGGGCACCGATCTGCCGGCCTCGATTCGCATGGGGCAGAGGCTCACCAACATGTCCTCGGCGCAGATGAGTTTCCCGGTCGTGCCTTCGAAATTTGCCTTCCAGCAGCATGGACAATCGGGCGCCTGGGTGAGCGAGCTCATGCCGCACACGGCGAAGATCGCGGACCAGTTGACGTTCATCAAGTCCGTCTACACGGAAGCCATCAATCACGATCCGGCAGTCACGTTCCTGCAGACCGGCTCGCAGATCGCCGGACGGCCCAGCATGGGCTCCTGGGTAGTCTACGGGCTTGGCTCCGAAGCCGAGAATCTGCCCGCTTTCGTAGTCATGATTTCGCCCGGCAGCGGCGGCAGCGGGCAGCCGCTGTACGATCGATTGTGGGGCGCGGGCTTCCTGCCGTCGCGTTACCAGGGCGTCAAATTCCGCTCTGTCGGCGACCCGGTACTCTATCTTTCCAATCCCGCCGGCCTGCCGGCGGAGCAGCGCCGCGGCTATCTCGATGCGCTCGGTGAGCTCAACCGCGGCACCCTGGCCGAATACGGCGACCCGGAGACCGCCACGCGCATCGCGCAGTACGAGATGGCGTTCCAGATGCAATCGTCGGTGCCGGAACTGGTGGACCTGGAAAAAGAATCGCCCGCCACGATCGAAGCCTATGGCCCCGATGCGCGCAAGCCTGGAACCTATGCGTACAACTGCCTGATGGCGCGCCGCCTGGCGGAACGCGGCGTTCGTTTCATTCAGCTCTATCACCGCGATTGGGACCATCACGCCGGGCTTCCCAAGGGATTGCCCAAACTCTGCAAGGAAACCGACCAGCCCACCGCGGCGTTGATCTCCGATCTCAAACAACGCGGCATGCTCGACGATACTCTGGTGGTCTGGGGCGGCGAATTCGGCCGCACGGTCTACTGTCAGGGGCGCCTCACCCCGACCGACTACGGCCGCGATCATCATCCACGCTGCTTCACCGTGTGGATGGCCGGCGGCGGCATCAAACCGGGCATTACGCTGGGAGCCACCGACGATTACGGCTATAACATCACCGAGCGTCCCGTCCACGTGCATGATCTGCAGGCGACCATCCTGCAGTGCACCGGCGTGGACCATCTGCGCTTGACGTATCAATATCAAGGGCGGCATTTCCGCCTTACCGACGTCGCGGGAAAACCGGTAACCGAGATCCTGGCCTGATCGCATGCCGTGGAATTCAGAGGGAAAGGCCGGCGAACGCGAGCACCGATCCCAACGCCGCACCTAACATCCTTTCCACCAAACCGCTCCGCCCTTTCCTCTGCATTCCGGATGTCAGCGCCAGAATCCCTGACGCCACTAAGATTTCCACTAAGAGCACGCCCGCGCTCGCCGATTGCAACAGCCGGATCAGCACGAAGAGCAGCACCACGCTTCCGCTTTGCGCGGCATACTGCATTGCGTAAGGGAAAAAGAGGCGGCGATCTCCAGTCCAGCAATACAGGGCGAGCCAACAGAAACCGGGAGCTACCGCGGCCAGCACCGAGGTGGCGCGGAAATCGGTTTGCCAAACCACCAGCAACGCCAACAAACTCACGGCTGTCCATTCCCAGCCACCGAGAAACGCGGTAGACGCCAACGTAATCGCCACTACCATCCAGGCCATGTCCGTTGGATGCCGGCAGCCTGGCGCGAGGCGGAAAATGACCAGAGTCTGGTCACGGGCAACGGCTAACCCCTTTACCGCCAATCAGTATATTTTTTCCATGACCAGAGTCTGGTCACGGAGGAGCCGCGGCCTCGGCTCGGGTTGCAACACCAACCAGTTCGAGGCTGCCCGGCGCCCCGTGACAAGAGTCTTGTCACGAGGAACGGCTAACCCCTTTGCCGCCAACCAATAGATTTTTTCCGTGACAAGAGTCTTGTCACGGAAGCAGCCTCGGCCTCGGCTCCGGGCGCCGGGAACTCGCCGCTTCCAGTTCGTCTACCGCCGCCACCTCCGCAGCCACGCCGCGCTCGCCCATCACCACCAATTGGCCGGAGGCATCTAAATACCGCACCTGGTAATAGACCACGTGCATCGGAAGCGCCGGTATCGTTATCTGACAGCCGCCCACACAAGAGACTCCCGTATAGTTGTCCGTCAGCGCGTAGTAGAACGGATTATTCACGTCCGCCGCATTCAGAACCGTTGACGTTGCGACGCAGCTCTCCCGCCGGCTGGTGCAGTAGTGCTGCTCGGGTGTCCCCTGCTCGGCATACCCGAATTCCACCACCGCCTTCACGATTCGCGCATCCGCTGGTGGCTTCAAATGCAGCGCTAAGGGCTGGAACGTGGACCGGTCGCGCCCATCGAGTGCGGCATAGGGCGGCAGTTTCACCATCAGCACATTGCTGTTCACGCCCTGCGCCAGCCCGAACATCGCCCAGGATCCATCGGGCAGGGCTTTCGCCGTGGGATAGTCGAACATATTCCGCGGAGACGTCAGCGCCTGACTCAATACCCGGCTGTTCGCCGCGCTATTTGCCGTCAACCCCAACTGCACCACGGCCGACCCGTAGGTAGCGAATGCGGCGATACACAAATCATTCGACAACGCATTACTGGTGCACCACGGACTCTGCAGATTGGGCACATTCGCATAGACCTCGCCGGCGGCCGATCCGCGGGTACATTCGCCCGCCCTTCGCGCCACACAGTACTTGTAGGAATCCGCGGGCCCATCGCCTAAATGCGCGTCCGGCCCGCTCACGTCCACCAAACTCTGCTTCCCGCTCACCGCCAGTGTCGGCTGATTTTTCCGGTTTCCGGGATCCTTCACGTAGTCGTCAAAAATGTACTGATACAACTGGCCCGACACGAGGCGCGCCCCTGGATTGGGACTATAACTATTGCCTCCGCCGAAACCCACCATATCCAGGAACCACTTCTGATCCTGCGGACTTGCCAAGGACTGGTGGTAGCTGGGATGCTTCGCATAACTGTTGCCCCAGGCAATCCCCAGCGTCCCCGCAAATTTCGGCGAGGATTCCATGCGCAGGATGTCGGGGTTGTTGATGTTGTCCAGCACCGGCCCGACTACCGCGGCATACTCCTCGTTGATGCGGACGTTCGGGCTCCAGTCATCATGGCCGCCGTTCGGCCAGTAGTTGTCCGCCAAGTACGCGGTCCCGGTGCGATCCGCGCCGTTCGGGTCCGCCAGGAACTTCCAGTAGACTTGCGACCCGGTGCTGCATGCCGCTTTCAACTTGCTGCCCGTCGCGTGCGCCGTTGCGGTTCCCGGGGCGCCGCGTTGCACCACCCACGATGTCGCGCTGTTCTTGGCCAGGATTTTGACGGATTCGCCGTTGTCCAGAAACTGGAAGATATCTCCTGGTTGCGCGTCCATCAGATATGAATCCACCGAGGCGCTCTTGGGTTCGCCCGACACCGCGATCACGGTGTCGCCTGCGGAAACCGCAGCCGTCGTCAGGCTCACGTATGGACCGGTTCCCACTTCGCCTTCCGGATTCCCGTCCATGCCGTGAAAACTCATCGCCACCAGCGGCGCGCCATCGATAATCTGCATATTGTGTATGCCGCACCAGCGCGTCACGGAAGACTCCCACGTCTTCGATGCGGCAATCACGTGAGGACACTTCGCCGGATCGTTCCCGCAGTTTCCAATCGGCTGGCGGTTTCCCATGTCCAGCACGCCTACCCAGCCATAAGTGTCCTGAATCCCCCTGGCACAGGTAATGATTCCGTATTGCCCGCGCACGGAAAGGCTGCACCCGAACTGCGTGACGTCGAAGGCCGGGTTGAATGCCTTCATCAAATCGCCGGTCGAACCACTGTAGAACGTCTCCCAAACCATGGACGCCTGAACGCCGCGGGATGCCGGGCTGAAATCTCCGGAATAGGTTCCGCGTTGGATGATCGGTTTAGCTCCGCCATCGTCAACCCGGTAGATTTTTCCGTCCACCAGATCGATTGCCGGATACGCATCCGGCAGATGACCGAGATAGCGGGCTTCCCCGGTAGCCGGGTTGACGTAGTAAAGCAAACCGTACCCGCCATCGCCATTGGCGAAGGCGCACAGAAAGCCCGGCCCTGGCCCCAGCAGCTTGGTGCCGCACATGCGCGTGAAACCGCCATAGTTGAGAAAGGCGCCTTGCCCGTTGGGAATATCCTGCAAGGTGGAAATCGGCCGGATCAGCGCCCCGGTATGCGGATCCACAATCGAGTAGTTCCGATTTTGCGGAACGGTGGGCGTTACCCACTGGCCTGGCTTCTGATCGTCCACCTGCGGTAAATCGGAAAAGGTCATGCCGAGCGGAATATTTGTCGTGTTAAATGTTCCCCTGGCCACCGAAGACCCGCAGGTGATCCGGTAATAATGCGTGGTGTTCGCCTGCAGCGCGCGCGAATATCGATTGCCGTCCAGTGCTGCGTCCGTACTGCGCTTGCCGAGCACTACGATGCGCACACGGGCGTTCACAATGCTGGTGGAGCGCGAGTCTGTTATCCGAGCCCGTGAATAACGCGGGGTCTACATCGTGCACCAAAGGTTGGTAGGACGCGGACTCACTCACCTCCACGCGGCACCCGGCATTGGATGGCGCGGCGTAAAAGATCACTGCTTGCGTCGCTGTGGTTCCGATGACGGAGGCGCTAAAAGGAGTTTGGGCGTTGCAGACACGATACACAGACCACGAAACTCGCCGTTAGCCGGAACATGTTCATGATCGGTCCATGCATAAGCAAATCGAGCGCCAAACGATCTGCGTTTGCCAATGTTATCAGGAAAAAACCGCTTAGACCGCGGCCATGGAGCGGCGCGGTTCGAACGTGTACCCGAAACCGCGCACCGAATGAATCAGGATCGGGTTCGCCGGGTCCTGCTCGACCTTCTGCCGCAGCCGCAGGACGTAGACATCCACCGCCCGGTCCGTGATCGCGCGGTCCTGCCCCCACACGGCGTTGAGCAACTGCTCTCTGCTGAACACCACGCCCGGGCGATTCATCAGGAACTCAAGCAGCCGGAATTCCGTGGCGGTCAGGGAGAGTGCCACGCCATTCAGGCGCACCTGGCAACTGGTGCGATCCAGTTCCACACCGCCGGCTTCGAGCAGGCGGGTAGGGGTGGACTGATTGCGGAACTGCAGTTTAATGCGGGCGATCAGTTCCCGCACGAAGAACGGCTTCACCACATAATCGTTGGCCCCGAGTTCCAGCCCCACGATGCGGTCGGTTTCGCTGGCGCGCGCCGTCAGAAAAATCACCGGCGTCGCGGCCAGATCCGGATCTTTGCGAATGCCCTTGCAGATATCGAGCCCGTCCGAATCGGGCAGCATGATATCCAGCAGGATCAAATCCGGCCGCACCTGGCGGCACAACTCGATGGCGCCCTTCCCGGTATGTTGCCCGCTGAGGGAGAAGCCCTCTTTCTCCAGGTTGTACTTCAACAGCGAGAACAGGTCTGCATCGTCTTCGATCAGTAAAATCTTTTTCATGGCTTTCAGGCCTCACAGTACCCCGCGCAAGGTTACGGGACGGTTAAGAGGCTGTGAATTCGGGATTAAGGGTTTCCTGGCCGAGTGTTGCTTCGTCCACCGGCAGGGTAAAGAAAAATGTGGAGCCCTGATGGACGATGCTCTCCACCCGGGTAGCGCCATTGTGCGCCGCCACCAGATGCTTCACGATCGAAAGACCCAGGCCCGTACCGCCCAATTCCCGCGATCGAGCCTTGTCCACGCGATAGAAGCGTTCGAAAAGCCGCGGCAGATCTTCTTCCGGAATCCCAGCGCCGGTGTCGCGGACGAAGAACTCCACCATGGCGCCGGTCACTTTGGCCCCCACCGTGATCTTTCCCGCCGCGGGCGTGTACTTGATGGCGTTGTCCAGCAGGTTGCTGAGGATCTGCGAAACGGCTTCGCTATCGCAGCAGACCACGGCATCCTCGGGAGCCCGGTCTTCCACCAGTTCGATATAGCTCTTGCGCGCGATCGGGCCGACCAGTTCGAACGCGTCATGAATCAGGGAATTCACGGAGTGGATCTCGAATTCAAACTTCTGGCGCTTCTGCTCCACTCGCGAGAGCGTCAGCAGATCTTCGGTCAGCCGCGCCAGGCGTTCGGCATTGTGCCGGATGATACGCAGGAAGCGCATGTTGTGATCCGGATCCGCCAGCGCCCCGTCGATCAACGTTTCGGTGTAGCCCTGTATGGAGGCCAGCGGTGTGCGCAGTTCGTGCGAGACATTGATCACGAAATCCTTGCGGATCCGCTCCAGCTTCTCCAGTTCGGCATGCTCGTGCTGAAGCTGAGCGACGGTCTGCTGAAGGTTCTCCGCGGTTTCGTTGAGAGTCTGTTCGAGCTGCCCGAACTCGCTCGAATCCGTCTGCGGCAGCCGGGCCCGGAAATTTCCGCGCGCCAGTTCCCCGGCGTGCGCCATGATCGCCGCCAGCCGCCGCGAGATGTAGCGCGCCAGGATGGCCGCGATCAGAATCGCCGGAAGAAATGCCACCGAGGTACTCACCAGCAGCTTGCCGCGAATCCGTTCGATCTGCCGGTTGATCTCTGAAAGCGGAAAGGCAATCCGAATCGCACTCGTGCCGCCGGCCACCGGTACCGCCACGTAGAGGAATGACACACCGATCGTGGCACTTTGACGTATTTGCGACCCGCTGCCCTGCTGAAATGCCTCGCGGATTTCCTTGCGCGAGCCGTGGTTTTCCATCTCGGACGGCTGGGCCTCTGTATCCACCAACACCTTTCCATCGGCGCGAACCACGGTGATCCGGCCGCCCACCGCGTTGGCCATACGCCGCGCATTCGCGGCGTCCAGGCTCTCTGGTGACGGGAAGGTCAGGGCCAGCATCCGGCACTTATCGGTGAGCTGCTGAGTCAGGTTTTGAACGTAATTTTCCTGAGCGACATTGGTGGCGAAATAATCCACCGTGACCAGCGCCAGAAGGAGCAGACTGAACACCACCACGATGAGTTTGAGGAAAATCCGTCCGGTCACGACGCCTCTTCGAAGCGATAGCCGAAGCCGCGCACCGTCGTCAGGTAGCGGGGTGTATCGGGCTGAGCCTCAATCTGTTCCCGGAGCCGGCGGACATGCACATCCACGGTCCGCGGAGTCACGTAGCGCTGTTCGCCCCATACGGCCTCGAGTAGTTGTTCCCGGCTGTACGCCCGGCCGGGATGAGTCAGGAAATACTCCAGCAAATTGAACTCTGTCGAAGTCAGCGAGATCTCGCGCTCCTCCAGATAGACTCTGCGCGCGGTGCGGTCCAGGCGGAACGGACCGATGCCAACCGAAGTGGGTTCGGCGTCCATTTCTTCGCGCCGCAGATGAGCCTTGACGCGCGCGATCAGTTCGCGCGGGCTGAAAGGCTTCGTCATGTAATCATCGCCGCCGATTTCCAGGCCCAAAACGCGGTCTACCTCGTCTGACCGCGCCGTCAGAAACAGAACGGGAATGCGCGAGAGTCCGGGCGACTGCCGAATCTGACGGCATAGCTCGAAACCATCGACATCGGGCAGCATGACGTCCAGCAGAATCAGGTCCGGCTTCGCCTGTTCCAAGGCGCGCAAGGTGCCCGAGCCGCCGCCGAGGACCAGGGGCTCGTAGCCATGGCGGGACAGATTGTACTCAATCAACGACGCCAGTTCGGCTTCGTCTTCCACGATGACAATCTTCTTCGGCATAGAACGTGCTTGGCGTAACCGGTGCAGTAGGTTCTATTGTAGCCTTCCACAGGGTAGGGTCTGCTAGACTCAGGATTTGCAGGGGTGTCTTATTTCCCGTAATTTACTAACTATAGTTTGTATTTTCTTCATGTTACGCATTGCCGCCCCGAGCGCCTGCCGCGATTGTGCACAGAGCGGTTTCGGAGGTCCGGCGGAGAATCGTTTCGTGGCGTACGATGCGGTCTGCCGCGGCGTGGCTTGCCGCGATATAGGCGTCCCGCAAGCCTTCGTGAACGTTTCCAATCTAACTTTGTTCGTCCGGATTACGGATCTCGCGTTTGGCGGCCCAGCCCCGGCGCTGGTCTTGGATCAGTCCTTCAATCAGGACGATACTTCGAGCGGCGCGCTGGGCATGGGGTGGGCCTTCAGCCTCGGCGACCGGATCACCACGGAATCCGACGGCAGCCTGACTCTGCACCGCGGAACGGGACGAGTCGATAGATTCTCTACCGCGGTCGGCTCTACGACACTCTTCGCCATCACCAAGACCACCGATTCGTTGACCCGGGCAGCCGACAATTCGTACACACTGACCACGCCAGGCTCTTCTACGTCGCGCGTCTTCTCGCCCGACGGGAGGTTGCTCACTGTCCTGGACGGAGCCACCGTTAGAGTATCGCTCGACTACGATTCCGCGAATCATTTGAGCGCCGCGCACTATCGCGGCACGCTGGTCAACTTCGCGACCGATGCCAGCGGGCGAATTACCTCTATCAAGGATGCCGCGGGCCGTTCGGTCAGTTACACCTACACCTCCGACGGCCGCCTTGCCAAGCAGACCAATGCGGACGGGCAAACGGACGCCTATCAGTACGACAGCGCAGGCAACCTCACAGCGATCACTTATGCGGGCGGCACGTTCGGGATCACGTACGCTGGGGATTCCGGTTACACCGCGGTTTCGGCGATCTCCACGCCGGATAACGCCACGCGGCAGTACGACATCCCGCGAACTTCGAGCGAAATTCGAGTTACCGATGGCAATGGCGACGCCACCCTCTATGTGTCTAATGCGGTAGGCCTGCTGCAATCCATCACCGACCCCTCCGGGAATAGCGTGAACTACACTTACGACGCCGCCGGAAACCGCACGAGCGCCGTGAACGCTGCGGGAGAATCGTTCACCTTCACCTACGATTCCAAGGGAAATCTGACGGGCATCACGGATGGCGCCAATAACCGGTGGTCCGCCGACTATAGCAACGGCGTTCCGGCTCACATTACCGACCCCAATAAGAACGTGTGGACCCTGAAGTACGACGATAGCGGCGCCCTGACCGGGCTTTCCAACCCGCGCAATGGCTCGATATCGGTCACCCGGAATGCGGCGGGGCAGATTACCTCCCTGACCGATCCGAGCGGGAATAAGAAAACATACCAGTACACTTCAGCCGGTTTGCTTTCCGCCTTCACGGACGCGCTCAACAATAAATGGTCCTATGACTACGATGGGGCCGTGCGGACTGCTACCAGCACAGACCCCACGGGCGCGGCACTTAAGGCAACTTACACGGCGGGCAATCGCCTCGCCGGCCTCGGAGCGGGCGACGCGCAGACATCCTTCGATTATTCCGGGATACAGCGCGACAGCCAGAGCCGCTTGACCAGTTACACCGATTCCTTTGGTAACCAGTTGACTTACACCTACGATGCCGCGGGCCAGATGACCGGACTTACCCTTCCCGGTGGTAAGACCGTGAGCTACTCGTACGACCACCTGCATCGCCTCCGGAAGGTCTCGGACTGGCAGGGAAACTTTGCCTTTTACAGCTATGACAACGCCGGCTATCCGGTGAGCCTCAGCGTTTCCGGCGGCCCCGTGACCATCTATCAATACGATGGCGCGCGCAACCTGCGCGCGATTGTCAGCACCGGCCCCGATGGCACGCCGGTAGCGGGCTATCGCTATAACGTCGATAGCAATGGCAACCGCACGACGGTGAGCGCCCTGGAGCCCAACACATCCACTTTCACCTTGCCCTCGTTCACGCTTGGTTATGACGCGGCCAATCATCCGGTATCGCGCAGCGACGGTCAAAGCTATAAATACGATTCGCGCGGCAATCTGACCGGCGTGCAGGGAGCGCAGAATCTCTCGTTCACCTACGACCCGTTCGGGCGCCTGCTGGCCGTCTCCGGCGATGCGACCACTTCGTACACTTACGATTCGACGGGCTTGCGCAGCACACGCAACGACCGCCGCTATGTCAACGACCTCTCCGGCGACCGGCCGCGCATTGTGATGGAGACCGATGGTTCCAACGCGCCGATCGCTTACTACATTTACGGACTTGGCTTGCTTTGGAAGATTGCAGCCGATGGGACACCGTACTTCTACCACTTCGATGGCGACGGCAACGTGGTAGCGGTTTCCAATCCAACCGCCGGCGTAGTGGACCGCTATCGCTACGATCCGTTGGGCCGCCTGCTCTCTACCACCGAGAGCGTGGAGAATCTCTTTCACGCCCGGGGAGAGGCCGGCTGGACCGACGACGGAAATGGCTTGCTTTTTACCGGCACGCAATATCAGTTTCCCGCCCTGCGCATTACCTTGCCGGCAACGGCCGACCCAACGCCGCCCGTGCCCGAACTTCGACTGCCGCTGACAGGTGCAGGCGCCTGTTTCCTGGACGGCGTTGCGAACTTGCGCCGCGGGAACCAACCGGAGGGATCGCTAAATGCGCCGCCTTCTCTCCTTCTCACTGCTCCTCGGCTGCCTGTCGTATACCCTGACGGCACAACCCGTTCCCCTGGATTGCGGACAACCCGCGGTCGCGGTGCCTTTATCCTCGACCAGCTTGCGCGGAAACCTGGCATTCACAGGGCAGCAGGGCGAAGCCGTGTATCTGCGCTTCCTCTTTAAGGATGTTGCCCAGGGCTTCGAAACTCCGATTGTAAACGTGGTGGACCAGTTCGGCAGAACGATCACTCCTCGCGCCGCGACCACGAACAGTTCCGCCGGCGATACTCCCATCGATCTGGCCGCCCAGGGATTCGAAGTAGATTTACCGTCTGACGGCACCTATACACTGCAAATTACCAATAAGACTCCGAATCTCTCAGGAACGGTACTGGTGACTATGGCGCGCCTCAACCGTCCTTGCGGCGCGGGTAAGACGCTCGCCTGCGGCCGCGCCACCTCGGCGGAGATTCTGACTCCGCTCAGTCCCACCGATACCGACCATTACGGTCAGATGGATACCTATCAATTTCAGGTGAACGCAGGCGACACGATTTCTTATCGCCTGCTTCGCGTGGCTGTGTCCGGAGGCCTGGACACAGGTACCGGCTTCTTCATGGCGGTCTACGGCCCGGATGGCCACGTCGCCAATCTCACGCCGGGCGCGGTGGACCCCAATTCCGGCGTCGCAGCCCCCGGGCGTCTGCCGTTTGCTCAGATCTACACTCGCTCCGAGGTCAAGGCCGCGGTTACCGGCACTTATACGGTACTGATTTTCGAACCCAACGGGACTCGAGGCGGCGTGTATTATGTGACGGCAGTCAAACTGAACGGCGGCTGCGGCGGCACGGCGCTGAGCTGCAGTTCCACTCTGGATGGGCAGCTCAATACCCCGCTGGCGACCACATCCTATACGCTGCAGGTAAGTTCGGGTGACGTCTACTCCTTCCGCCTGGCACGCTCCGACTCTTCCGGCAGTTTCGCACCCAGCGCGGCGATCTACGATTCACAAGGCAACTTGGTAGACAGCCTGGGACCCGCCAGCGCGGTGAGTCACGCGGCGGCAACTAAGGTCGTGACCTTCCGTGTGCTGGGCACTTACACGGTCTTCGTCACCGGACCGCTCGATGGCAGCACCGGAGCCTACACGCTCAGCACCACGCTGCTCAACCGCCCCTGCCAGAACCTCCAATCGTTGTCTCTGCCGGCATTAGTGGATGGCGCGGTAAGCGGCCTGCTGGGCAACAATATCTATACGTTTTCCGCCAAAGCCGGCGACAATTTCCTGTTGCGCCTGCTGAAAACCGACACGACTACGCTCTTCCGTCCGCGCATCGATATCTACGACAGTATCGGCACACAGCTTCAATTCCTCAGCACCAACAATCTCGACCGGCTCAACTTTGCAATCACAGCCGACGGGACTTATTCGCTGGTGGTGACGGATAGTTACGACAATACACAGTCCGGAACCTATACGTTTTCGCTACTGCGCCTGGACCAGCCCGCGAACGCCGTGTCGTTGAGTTGCGGCGCTCCGGCGCCCGGCGGATTCCCGCGCTCGCTTTCCGCCGGCGTCTATACCTACACGGCGTCGGCCGGCGATTCGTTTACGTTGCGAATGCTGCCAGGCACCGGCAGTCCGCAGCCCTCTCTTGAGATCTACGATTCCCACGGCAACTCCGTAGGCCAGACCTTCACGGGAATTTTCCCCAGCGTAGACGTCGTGAAACCGGCGGCGGGCGTATATACAGTGGTCGCGCTGGATGCGAGCACCTCGCCCAGTCCGGCGACCTTCACGCTGGATCTGATGCGCACCACGAATGCCTGTTCGGTACCGGCCGCGCAGGGCGTCACAACCGCCGGAGTGGTATCGTCCACGAATCCGATGGTGGCTTACAGCATCCCGGCCACAAATGGCGACGTCCTCGCCTTGCGCAGCGCATCGACAACCTCGGGCTTTGCCGCCCAAATGGAACTCTACGGGCCAGATGGCGGACGCCTGGATGCCGGTGTCTTCGGTATCTCGCGAAAGGTCTCCGCTACCGGAACCTACACGGTGCTGGTGGGTTCCGCGGTGGCACGCACGGCCGGCGGTTATAGCTTCACCTGGCAACTGATGAACAAGCCTGTCGGCGTCACACCCGCCGTGTGCGGCACCACCACTACCGGGGCGCTTTCGCCGGCGAACCAGTTCCGCTATTACAGCCTCGCCGCCAATCCGGCCGATATTTTGCGCGTGCTCTTCACGCGTACCGCCGACAACTTCTCGCCGCAGATCGAAATCTTCGATCCCTCAGGCGCACGCATCGCCGCCAACTCGGATGTGACGCAGACCGTTCCGGCCGGCGGCAACTACCTGGTGCTGGTCAGCCCTTCGACCAGCTCGACAGAGACTGGTTCCTACACCATCGCGTACCAGAGGCCGAACAACCCTTGCACGCCTTCGACCTTAACCTGCGGGCAGACCAACCTGCGCCAGGTAACCATCCCCGGGCAATTGGACACGTTCACCTTCACGGGAACCGGCGGTGACGTGACCACCCTCCGCCTGACTGCACGCTCCGGCTCCTATTCGCCCTTCGTGGAGATGTACAACGCGATCGGCACCCGCATGACCACCAATGCGAATGGGGTATTGCGCAGCGTCCTGCCCGCCGACGGGCTCTACACGTTACTGGTGCGGGATCGCAGCGCGGTCAATCTGGGCAGCTACCGCATCAATCTCCAGGACGAAACCAACGCCTGCACGGTGAACGACTCCGAAGCTCCCGCAATCACGCTCATCCGGCCGACGGGCGGCGAAGTGTTGCCCGGAGGCACGACGTTCCGCATCCAGTGGCAGTCCGACGATAACGTCGGCGTCGCCGCGCACACCATCGCGCTTTCGACCGACAGTGGCAAGACATTCGCCGACCCGTTTGCCAGCCTGGGCGGCACTCAACAGTCGTACGATTGGATCCTGCCCAATGACGTCCCGCCCAGCCGGACGGCGGTGATTCGCGTGAGCGCGGCGGACGCAGCGGGAAATACCCAAACCGCTACCAGCGACCTGTTGACGCTGATCGGCAGCGGCTTTACGCCAAACTCAAATCTCACGCTAACCTACGATGGTTTGAATCGCATCACCCAGGTGACGATGGACGATGGCCGCACCATCCAATACACCTGGGACGCGGCCGGCAACCTCACGCAGATTACAGTCTCGGGACAGTGACGCAACCGGTGATTTTTAGAAGATCCGGATAGAGACAAATTTCTTGGGGTTGGTCTTCAACCCGGTGGAGAGTTCCTGTAACTCGCGCATCGTGCCGTTCAACGCCTCGTTCAACTGGGGATTGACCATCAGTTGACCTATCGTGCCCTGACCGGAAGCAATGCGATCCATCATCGCGTTCCATTTCACGCTCATCGCGTCAAAGCTCTGCTGAATCGCGGTCACCTTTCCCATGGAGCCCTTGCCAGAGGAGAGGTCAGCTTGCAGGGTACGAAAATCGTTGGTGATCTGGGACAGCTCCGTGGTGAAGTCCTTCATCTGAGTGGTGCGGCTGCCGGCAGTCGCGGTGATCTCATTGAGGCGCTTCAAGGGGGATTGCAACTGAACGCTGAGCGGATCCTGATAGAAGAGCTTCGCGATGGTGCCCTTGCCGTGCTGCATTTCGGCAAGGATGGCGTCGATCTGGCCGGAAATCCCGGCCGCCTTCGCCAGATTCGGATCGTTGACAATTTTCCCGACGGAACCCCGGCCCGCCGTGGCGCCGGAGAGCAGTTTGTCGGCCCGCTCCGCGATCGATTGCAAACGGTCCAACTGCTGGCTCATGCGCGCCATCATCTTGCCGATATCCTGAGCCTGCGTGGTCCGCAACTCCGCGCCCGGCTGGATCGCCTCCCCGCTTTTTCCGCGATGGATCGCGATATACAGGTCGCCAAGCAGATTGTCCGATTGAAGTCCCGCCACCGAGTCCGCCGGAATTCTGCTGCGATAGGCGACGCGGATTTTCAGGTCGAGTTCGACCTTGCGCATCAGGTCGCGCGAGTTCGTCAGTTTCTGCGTTTCCAGGTAACCGATCGGAATGCCGTCGAGGCGTACCTGGGTGCCATCCATCAGGCCGGAGGCATCATCGGAAAAGATGCGTAGTTCGAAGTAGCCGGGCGATAAGCCCCGCGTGCGCAGGAAAACGAATGCCGCACCGCCGAGGATGGCGATCATTGTCGCCAGGACGATTACTCTGCGCTTCCACGGCTGCACGCTTCACGCCTCCACTCGACGCCGATCCTGCCACTTGATCAATGCTACCAGTACCAGGGCGAGTGCGAGGAAGATGCCGACAATGTTCCACATGTTGTTCCGCAGGAAACCCTCCGCATCGTGGCCGAGCCGGATACCCAGGTATGCTTCGCCAAAATAGCGGATCACGCGCGCCAGCAGAATTACCGAGAGGAAGCGGCGTAGCGGCGTATGCATCGCGCCGGCGGAAATCACGAATACCTTGAGCGGGAGCGGAACGAAGGGTGTCACCGCCGGGATAAAGACCGTGAGGAGTCCGTAGCGATGGAACCAGCGCTGGAACTTGGCTCGCTTTCCATCCGGTGCCGCTTCCCGCGCGAACTTCCGCCCGCCATAAAATGCCGCCCGGAAGAGCGCAAGATTGCCGGTGAGCGATCCCAACACCGCCAGCGCCGCCGTAAGATAGGCCAGCTGCGGAGTCTTTACGGCTGTGAGGATGAGCAGCGCATCGACGCCGCCCACCAGAGGGACGCCGATCGAATCGAGTATGGCGATGACGAAAACCGCCGCCGGCCCGACTGCAATCAACGTTTTCACAACCGAGTTCAGAAAGCCCATAGTTTAAAGCAGGTCCAATTTACAGCAGGTCCGGGAACGATTTGCGCAGCTTATAAAACCACGCATGGCCCAAGCAGGAAGACCGCGATCGCCAGCAGCCAGAATTTCCAGAGAGGGTCGAAATCGGGCGCGTGATTCTGCAGGAAAATGGCACGATAACCGTGAACCAAAGTGTAAATCGGGTTCTTAGTCAGTATCGCAGCCGAAGGTCCGTGAAGTTTGGATTCGGGATAACAGATCGGCGTCAGAAAGAACCACAGTGTCAAAACAAACCCAATAATCTGGCCCAAGTCGCGCACGAAGACTCCCAAGGCCGCCAGGAACCAGCTAATTCCGGCGGTAAACAGCAGTTGGGGAATCAGCAGCATCGGAAGCCAGATCAGGGAACCGGGAAGCGCATGGCGGATCGCGAGCAGGAATCCGCAGTAGAGGGCGATCGCGAAAACCTCCGTGATCAGACCTGCCGCTACCAGGTTGACCGGCAGAGTCTCCACGGCAAAGACCAGCTTCTTCACGAAATTACGATGCTCCAGCATCACGCTGGGCGCGCGCCCCGCCGCTTCGCTGAAGGCCAGCCAGGGCAGCATGCCCGCCAGGAAGGAAAGAGCAAAGCCGGTGCGGCTGGTGTCGCCTTCACTGAACCGCGATTCCAGCACCACGCCGAAAACGAAGAAGTAGGTGAGCATCAACAGCAGCGGATTGATGATGGTCCAGAACGCGCCGCCGAACGATCCGCGGTACCGGCCCAGAATGTCGCGCCGCACCATGGCGCGAATCAGTCCGCGATTGCGCGCGATGGTCTGGAACGGCAGCGTCAGCGCGCGCCCCAATCCACGAAAGGCGTGCTCGCGCGCCAGCGCCGCGCGCGTGGTTACCACTACCCGCCCCAAGTGCACCGCGCCATCGCGGGTCGTACTCTCCACCAGCAGAAACGGCCAACCCTTTTCGTAATACCAGCAGACGTTCTCGCGCATCGGCGAAAGAAATACCTGGTACTTGCCGTCTTCCGCGGGCAGTTCGAAATCCAGGTGGATGCGCGCCTGCTCGCCAGGTTTCAAGGGGTCCGCGGGGTGCGATCGCGCGCCATCCACGATCAAGGTACCGGTCTCCGCATCGAACAGGTGATAGCCGACGCCGAACCCAGCCGCCGGCTGCCAGGTCTCCTCGGACTCGTTGCGCAGGCCGAAATCGGCGTGCACGGTGCGCGCGCCCGGATCCAGCTTGACGTCGGGCTCGAGGTAAGCGGCGTTCATGAGTAGAGCCAGCTGGGATAGCGCTCGCGGACCGCGCCGGTTTTGCGCCCCACCGCGTAGATGCCATCGCCGCGAAGTTCGGTCCCAAGGCGGTACCGTTCCAGCAGGTGAAGGATCCAGCCGAACTCGGGGTGCGGCTCGTCGCGGAATTCGCCGGTCTCCAGCAGCGTGATTTCGAAGCCGGAGTTTTCCAGCAACTGGTGAATTTCGCGCGGCGCATACTCGCGATTGTGGCGCGCGTCCACTTCCGTCGCACCCTCGGCCGGCTTGATGTAAGCGTGGAAGAACCCCGGATGATACCCCTGCAAGATCGCGGAAATGCCTCGTAACGCGGCGATATTGGGCGTAGTGACCACGAAATGTCCGCCGGGTTTGAGTATCCGGTTGACCTCGCTCATCAGGTGCATCGGATCTTCGAAGAGGTGCTCGATCAGTTCGCCGCAGATCACCGTGGAAAAGTGCCCGTCGGGATAGGGAAAGGGATCCTTCTCCGCATCGAAGTGATCGATCGCGCACTCGAAAGTCTCGCCTTCCGCGGAAGTCACCGTGCGATGGTCCGTGCGCCCCAGTTTGCCGTAGTAGCAGCCCCTGACTTCGCCATAGCCGAGCTTGGTGTGGAGCGAAGGCGTGATTTGCAGGTAAGCGCCCATCTCCAGAATGCGATCTTCGGGGCCGCCGGGAGGCGTGATCGCCAGGGTCTTGACCAGCCGCGTCTGGTGCGTATTCAGGTAGCTCGCGCCGCCTTCGCCCTCAGCCCATCCCTGCAAATATTCGACGCTCGGCGCGGCCTCGGCAGCGGCGGGCAGGACCGGCGGTCCGGTCTCCACTTTGGGCGCATACTCCGTACCGTTGACCACCGACTCCATAAAGCCCACATAGCGCGCCGCGACCGATGCCCAATTGCATTCGCGCGCCACGTAATCCTTGGCGCGTTCGCCAAGCGAGCGGGCAACTTCCGGGCGCGATACCAGCAGATTGAGGTACTCGAAGATCAGATCTTCTTCGCCCGCGCCCACCGGTACTTTGAGGCAGACATCGTCTGGAAATTCCTGGAAAGAGCCGATCTCGGAGACGATTACCGCTTTGCCGAGACCCAGGGAACGCAACAGCGTGCCGGAGCTTTCCCCGACCGTGGGAAAGCGCAGATTGAGCACGATGTCGCAGGCGCCCAGGTAGCCCACGAAATCCTCGATCGGCGCGAAGCCAAGGATCCTCACGCTGGAGGAAAGGCCCATGCCGCGAATCATCGCCTCCACCGGAAACTCGGCATGAGGCTCGCCGACCAGAATCATCTTCACGTTGGGCACCATCCGCAAGAGGCGGCGGAAGGCGCGGAGTGATTCGGCGATGCGTTTGTACGGCTTGAGATAGCCGAAGATCCCGATCAACGGCGTGGTTTCGTCAAGTCCGAGCTTGTGGCGAAAGCCGTTGCGATCGGCCTGCGGAATCCACGCCCCGTGCGGGATCACGGCGGAAGGTCCGCCAAAATGCGCGGCACGCACCTCATCCTGCATGAAGCGGCTGTGCACCACGACCCCGCGAGCGGATTTCAGCAGCCGCCGCGTCATCGGGATGCCTTCGTAATCCGGCCCGATCTCGAGTTTGCGCACGCGCTGCGCAAATGCCAGTGCGTCAGCGCCGCCTTCGTACTCGCATTCGCTCAGGTACGCATCCCAATCGCCGCGCTTGATGGTGAGATCGGCGATCAGGTGATGCAGATTGCTCTCGTGCAGGACCACCACGCCGGGATGTTTGAGCGCCGTCTCGTAGACAAACCCGTGATAGCCGTTGTTGCCGATGTGGTAAAGCGCGATGTCGAATCGTGCCGGATCGTAAACCTGCTCCGCACTGGAAAAAATCTCCAGTTCCGTCAGGGGACGCAGGGATTCGATCAAAGCCTCGGAATAGTCGGCAATCCCGCTTCGCGCCGGGGGTAGCGGCGAGAAATACGCCACACGCATTTCAGCGCACCAGTTCCAGCGATACCGTGCCGATGCTAACCGGAATCTTGATCAGTAGCGGAGTTCGCGCCGCGTCGCGCGCGTAGAAGATCTCGATCGTGAAATCGCTCGCCGGACCTTTTACGCTGACGTTGAGATGGTCGGTGGTGACCGGCTTGCCCGCCACCGGGATATCGATCGCGCCGGTATAAACCAACTTCACGTCGTAGCCCGAGCCGAAAAATACCCGGCCGGCGGGAGGCACCCTGCCCTGCCCCATCTCGCGGCGCGTGAAGTATTGAAAGGTCAGCGCATCCCGTCCGCAGGTGGGAATCTGGAGTTCACTCTTGCCGCCGCCGGCGGGCTTATCCGCGGTCGCGGGAACCAGCGTCTGCCGCTGCGCCACATTGTTCTTCTGATCGAACTCCGTCTTCTCCGTAACCTTCTTGCTGCCGTGGCTGATCAGACGGTCGAGGGTCGTGGAGCAGAGGTCCATGCCCGCCGCCGAAGACTTGTAGCGATCCGCGATGGGGACCACGGGAATACTCACGTCCACCGCCCATGTCGAAATCCCAGGTGCCGGCTTCGCCTTTGCGGGCGGCAAGGGTCAGTTCGCCCAAACTGCGGCCGCCGGGCCAGTTGACTTTGTATCGCAGGGTTTCATTCTGAAACGGGAAGCCAGTCAATTGATCCGCTGCCGGCAGCAGGCGGAGCGGCGAGACAAGATAGCAGAAGAAAACCGGAAATGAATTTCATCGATGAGCTATGGTCTGGGAGTAAACGGCGCTGGTGGAGCGCGATTTCTCCAGGACTTCGTGGAATACCGAGATCGTGCGCTGCGCCGTCTTCTGCCAGGAGAAGTGCGCGGCGCGCTGCAGGCCGAGCCGCTCCATGCGTGCCCGCAATTCACCATCGAGCAGGAGATCCGCCATGGCCCGCACAATTTCATCAATGGCATACGGGTCGAACAGTATCGCCGCGCCATCCACCACCTCCGGCAGCGACGAGGTATGCGAACAAACCACCGCGCGCCCGCAGGCCATCGCCTCCAACGCCGGCAGCCCAAAGCCCTCATAGAAGGAGGGAAAAATGAAGAGGTCGCACGCGTTGTACAAATGCAGCAGGTCGGCGTCGGATACGAAGCCGCAGAATTGAATCCGGTCAGCTACTCCGGAATCGCGAGCTGCCCGGTGAACCTGATCGGCGAACCAGGTTTCTTTCCCGGCGAGCACCAGGTTTTGCTTGAGTTGCGGATGCGCCTTGATCATGCGCGCAAACGCGCGGATCATGCCGATCTGATTCTTACGGGGCTGCAGGTCGCCGACAGAAAGCACGAAGGGAGCGGCGATCTGGAAGCGCTCCCGGACCGCCGAAACGGCCGCATCGCGCGAGATCGGACGGAATTCCGATGCCGCCGCATTGGGCACCACTACGACTTTGTCTTCCGCCAGATTGCCATAAACTTTCAGAATCGACGCTCGGGAAAATTCGCTGCCCGTCAGAATCTTGGCAGCGCGATGCACGGTGCGCCGGACGGTCCACTGTAACTGCCAGGCCCGGTCCCGTGTGAAATACTCCGGGTGTTCCAGGAAGCTCACGTCGTGCACGCTCACCACCACCGGAACCGGGCAGGCGAGAGGCGCGGTGTACTGCACATGCAGCAGATCCGGACGATCTTCGCGGACCTTCATGGCGAGGTCTAAGCCCAAGCGAAGAAAAGGGTTGGTCGCGATTTTCCGGGTACGAATGTTAGCCGGGATACAACTTGCCGCACTGTCCGCCGACACGTACGCAATGAACTCATCGTTCTGATTTTGGCCGGCGAATGCGTTCAGTAGACTCCGAACGTAGACCTCGTTACCCGTGAGGTGGCGGCCGATGGCGTGTGCATCAACGGCGAAACGCATTAACGGTTACCAGTATAGCGGACCAGAATGACTCTCTGCTGCGTCAAAAGTCCAACATTTTCCAAGCTGTTTCCCATGTAAACTCCTTGTCCAGCAACAGCCTGCCAGCTTGTCCCAGGTTTCGTCTCAATTCCGAGCACGTCAACAGCCGTGTAACCGCGGATGCAAAGGCAGGCCGCGCCGTCAGCCAGCAGTGCGGTCTCTCCATCGATCACCGGCAAGCCTTCTGCTCCTACCGTTGTAGAGACAACGGGCAATCCGGCGGCCCAAGCCTCCAGAATCTTCAAACGCGTACCACTTCCAGAGAGGAGGGGCACGACCGCGACCCGTGCGCGAGCCAACTCTTTCACGGCGTCATCGACGGGGCCCGTGACCTCAATCCGCCGGTCCCCTTGCGTGTAGCGGCGCACCGCCTCCGGATTTTTCCCCACCAGGCGCCAAACCAACCCGGGCCAACGTTCGCGCAGGATTGGCCATACCTGCTTGCGGAAAAATGCCACCGCCGCCAGGTTCGGATGGTATTCCATATTGCCCGAGAAGACCACGACCTCCTCGTCGCGAGGCTCTGGAGGCGCGCCTCGCGGCAGCGCGTTGGGATAGACGACAACGTGGGACTTGGGCGCGATGGTTCGCGCCAGCGCCGCATCGCGCTCGGAGGTAGCGAGCACCTCCGAAAATTCCGGCAGCCACTTCCGCTCCAGGATGCGAGACGCCTCCTCAAAGACACGGTGCGCCATTCCCGCCGCTCCGCCCTCGACCTCCGCGGAGCGCGCGTGCAACACGCTTTCCACGTTATGCAGATCGAGCACCGTGCGCTCGCACGCAGGCGCGAGTTGCCTGACGTAGGCGGCGCACCACGAGTGTTCGATGATCCCCACGGCATAGCGCCTGCCTTCGATCGCCTGGGCGATCGGGCCTTCGAAACCGGCAAACCGATCGACCAGCGGAGGTACGCGGCGCGCAACGCGTCCGGCATTGCGAAGCGCGCGCGCTGGAAGACTGCGCCCGTTGGCCTCGAGATCCAGCACCGTGACGCGGCGCGCCTTGCCAACCGGAAACAAAGCAGCAGGGTCGGGGGCGCCCGGCTGCCGGAACACGATCACGTCCACCTCATAGTGCCGCGTCAGGTACTCGAATAGCGAGGCGCTGCGCAAGGCGCCGCCCCCCGCGATAGGGTAGGGCGCTTCGGGCGAGAGGAATAGGGCCGGCGCGCGGCGTGTGTCAGGCTCCAAAGCGCTTCCTCGCTTCCTCGTAGACCTCGCGCGTCTTGCGCGCCGTCGCCTCCCAGGAGAAGGCCCGTGCGCGCGCCAGGGAGCGCTCGCGGAGTTCCGCGGCCAGGCCGGGCCGCTGCGCCAGTTCCGACATCGCCGCCGCCAGTTCGACGGCCGACTCGGCGTAGATGGCGGCATCGCCCGCGGCCTCCGCGACGGCTCGCGACGCGATTACGGGAGCGCCGCACTGCATCGCTTCCAACACGGGAAGGCCGAAGCCTTCGTACAGCGACGGATAGACGAAGGCCAGCGCGCCGGAGTAAAGCGCGGGCAGTTCGCTATCGGCGACCTCGCCCGCCAGTCGCAGTCCGGCCTCCTCGCGAATCTGCGGGAGCGTCCGCCCGCCTCCGGCCCACTAGCACCAAATCCACCAGATGGCGACGTCGCAGGTCGCGCCATGCTTCGATCAGCGCCTCCAGGTTCTTGCGCGGCTCGAGGGTGCCGACAAAGAGAAAGTAGGGCGCTGGTGAAGCAGCGCCTGTTGATTGGGACGGGGCAGGCTGAAACCAACTCGCCGCCGCCTCCGGGACCGCCGCCACGCGATCCGGCGCCAAGCGGAAACGCTCGATGGCCGCCTTCCGCACCTTCTCGCCGGGAGTGATCACCATCGTCGCAAGCCCCAGTTCCAAGAGCACCGGGGTCCGCCGCCGCACCCGTTGGGCAGCGTGATGCCAGCGCTCGTCCATCCAGGGCGAAAGATCGTGCAGCGTGAGGACGCTGGGCCGCCGCGTCAAATACGGCACCGCAAAATCCGGGCCGTGCACCAGGTCCGCGCCGAGCCGCCCCATTTCCCGGCCCAACCCCCACAACCACCATCGGCGCTCCAGTACGCTTCGCGGACCGCCGCCCCTGCGCAGGTTCGCCGGCGCGGGCGCAGGCATGTCGAAGGCCTGGTCCGAAACCAGGTAATACTCATCGTCGGGAAAGGTACGGGCCAAGGCGACGCTGAGTTCGGACGTGTAGCGAGCCAGCCCACCGCTGGAAAGAGCGAGCGACGCGGCTTCAATCGCCACACGCATAAATTGGCGCTTAGGAAACCGGCGTGCGATTGCCGTAGTTGCGCTCGTAGTACGTGCGATACTCGCCGCTTCGCACGCGCGCCACCCAAGCCGCGTTGGCGCGATACCACTCGATCGTGCGGGCAAGGCCGGTCTCAAAATCCATGACGGGTTTCCAGCCGGTTTCGCGCATCAATTTTTCACTGGAAAGCGCGTAACGGCGATCGTGCCCCGGGCGGTCCTTCACATAGACGATCAGGCTCTCGCTCTTGCTGGTCAGCGCCAGAACCTGGTGAACTACCTCCAGATTGGGCAGCGACCGGTTGCCGCCGATGTTATAGATCTCGCCTTCGCGCCCCTGGTTCAGCACTGCGAGAATGCCGCGGCAATGGTCGTACACATAGAGCCAGTCGCGAACCTGCTGCCCGTCCCCGTAGACCGGCAGGGGCTGATCATCCAGCGCATTGGCGATCATCAGCGGAATCAATTTTTCCGGGAACTGGTAGGGGCCGTAGTTGTTGGAAGCGCGCGTCAGCAATACGGGCAATTTGTAGGTCACGAAATACGATCGCGCCAGCAGATCGCTGGACGCCTTGGACGCCGAATACGGGCTGCTCGGGTTCAGCGGGCAAGACTCATCGGCCTCGGCGGGAGCCTCCAGGCTGCCGTAGACTTCGTCGGTGGAAACGTGAACGAAGCGCCCGATCTTTTGCCGCCTGGCTGCTTCCAACAGCGTGAACGTCCCAAAGACATTGGTGCGCACTACCGGTTCCGGCGAAAGGATGCTCCGGTCGACGTGCGATTCCGCGGCGAAGTGCACGATGGCATCCGGCCGTTCTTCGCTAATCGTGGCCGCCACTAAATCGGCGTCGCAGATGTCGCCTTCGACAAACCGGTAGCGCTCACTCCCATCGATTGGCGCAAGGTTCTCCAGATTCCCGGCATACGTCAATCGGTCCAAATTCACGACATGGAAATCGGTATCCGCGATTACCATGCGCACAAACGCCGACCCTATGAAACCAGCCCCACCCGTTACCAGAATTTTCATGAAAAAATTGATCCTAGCGGCCGCCAGATGGCAGCCGGAAAACTACTTGTTCTGCGTCTCCCAATCGTAATTAATGCCGGGGTCGTTGTATGGGATGCGCCCTTCATCTTTCGGATTGTAAAAGCGATCCGTCAGGTACACCAGTGTCGCTTCCTTGCCGCCGATGACCTTGTACCCGTGCCCCACGCCGGGCGGAATCAGTATCTGCCACGGCCGCAGCGGCCCGACGTAGAGCGTATTGCGGTGTCCATACGTCGCGGAGCCCAGGCGCAGATCCACCAGCGCCACCTGGAGCATGCCGCTTACCGCCGCCCAGCAATCGTGCTGCTGCAAATGAAAATGAAAGGCTTTGACGATCCCGGGGTAATTCAGCGCCACCGAAACTTGCGTGGAATCCGCCGGGAACCCGCCCGCCAGCCCGCGCCCCATGCGATGCACTTCCAGGAAATAGCCGCGGTCGTCCGGAAAGATCGGAAACGGCTCGACCTTCACGCCCGCAATCAACTTCTCTGACGTTGGGGAGAGAATCACGCTACCGATGCCGTGGGTGCATTCGGGAACCACCAGTTCCAGGTCAGGCTGAGATGCTAACCGCCGTCCGCCGGCTTGAATCGCATCAGCCGCCATCAGATCCGGACCGCCCTTTCCGGGTCAGCGATCAGTTCCACGGCGGGCGGCATCTTGGCCGCCGCGGATTGCGCCACCAGGTTGGTCGCGCGCAGCAGGGAATCGAAGGTGCCGGCATCGGTCCACCAACCATCCAGGTAGGAAAAGCTCATCGTGCCTTCCCGGATGTAAGCGTTATTGACGTCGGTGATTTCCAGTTCTCCGCGGCCCGAGGGAACCAGCGTTTTGATCTTCTCGAAGACGCTGGCATCGTACATATAGATGCCAGTCACCGCGTAGTTCGATTTGGGCCGGCTCGGCTTCTCTTCGATGCCGACGATCCGGTCGCCCGCAACTTCGGCAACGCCGAAACGCTCCGCATCCTGTACTTCCTTGAGCAGGATGTGGGCTCCCGCGGGTTGCGCGCGGAACCGGTCCGCCGCCGCCTTGATATTGCCTTCGATGATGTTGTCGCCGAGCACCACACAGATCTGATGGCCGTCTGCGAAATGTTCCGCCAGCGCCAGGGCATCGGCGATACCGCCTTCGCCCTCTTGATAGGTGTAGTTGATGTGCTTCAGGCCGAACTGCTTTCCATTCGCCAAAAGGCGCAGGAAATCGCCCGAATTCCGGCCTCCGGTGACAATCAGAATCTCCTGGATTCCGGCGTCTACCAGCGTCTGTATCGGGTAATAGATCATGGGCCGGTCATAGATCGGCAGCAGGTGCTTATTGGTGATCTTCGTCAACGGGAACAATCGGCTTCCCGTGCCGCCGGCTAGAACAATGCCCTTCATACGCGCTAATTATACCCCACCGGCATCAGCACCTTCCGTATGAGCGACACGCGTTTGCGCGAACCGAAGAGATGCGATGCAGGCTGCTAAAATACACGGCATGAAATTGTACAATTGGGAGCAATTGCCCGCTGAACAAATGAATGCGCAGATCGTTCGCAAGGTCGTCCACACCGAACAGATGACCATCGCGCGCCTCAATATTCAGAAGGGCGCCGCGGTCCCCGAACATGCCCATATCAATGAACAGGTAGCTAACGTGGAACACGGTTCGCTCAAGTTTCACATTGGAGGCGTGGACCTGGTAGTGAGCAGCGGCGAATCGCTGGTGATACCGCCCAATGTGCCGCACGGCGTGGTCGCGCTGGAAGATACGGTAGTTACGGACGTCTTCACTCCGCGCCGCGACGATTGGATCAAGGGCGACGATTCGTACCTGCGCAAGTAAGGCTACCGGCGGCTCTCAAAGAACTCACGCAGCAATTCCACGCACTCTACCGCCAGCACGCCCTCGGAGATCTCCAGGCGGTGATTGAGCACGTCCGAATCCGCCAGCTGAAATTTGCTGCGCACGCCGCCGAACCGTAAGTCGCGCGCCCCAAACACCACACGGCTGATGCGCGCCGCCACCAGGGCTCCGGCGCACATCACACAGGGCTCCAGCGTACAGTACAGGGTGGCCCCGGTTAATCGGTAGTTTCCGGCGCGCAGTGCCGCCGCTCGAATCGCCAGAATCTCGGCGTGGGCGGTCGGGTCGGTTTGAGCCACCGGCGCGTTGCTGCCGCGCCCCACGATCTCCCCCGCCATCACCACCACCGCGCCCACCGGAACCTCTCCCGCGCCGGCGCCCGCCCGGGCCAGGGCCAGCGCCTGCCACATGAATTGTTCGTCTGTAGTCACCGAAGCCTCTATAATACGGAAATCCGATTATGGCCGAACTTGAGATTCACCACGAACACGAACACGAGAAGGACCCTATGGGTCAACGGGTCGGCATCATGGCGTCCATCCTCGCCGTGCTGCTGGCGGTCGTTACCATCGCCAGTCACCGCACCCATACCGCCGCGATCATTCACAAATCCGGCTCCAACGACGCGTGGGCGCACTATCAGGCCACCCGCGTCAAACTCCACGGCGTGGAGATGGGCGAGAACATGGTGCGTGTTTTCGGCGGCAAGACCGAGACATGCGGAGAAAATCCTCGCCGACTACGCTAGCCAGAAAACCAAGTACGAGGCCCAGAGCAAAGAGATCCAGGACGAAGCCAAAGGTGACGACGAGTCTGCCGAAGCCGACGAACACCGCGCGCTACGCTACGACGTCGGCGAAGGTCTGCTGGAAATTGGCCTGGTGCTGAGTTCCCTCTACTTCATTTCGCGGAAAAAGCTGTTCCCCGTCATCGGCGGGATCGCTGCCGTTGCCGGCACCGTGATTGCCGTCACGGGCCTGATGATGTAGCTGAGTGCCGGGCTTTAGTGCCGGAAGTGGCGCACGCCCGTAAAGACCATCGCGACACCCAGCCGGTCCGCGGCCGCGATCACTTCCTCATCGCGCATAGATCCGCCCGGCTGGATGAATGCCGTGGCGCCGCTCTTCACTGCCTCCTCCACACCATCCGCGAACGGGAAAAAGGCGTCCGACGCCACCACCGATCCGGCCACCGGAAGCACCGCTTTCATGGCGCCTAATTTCACCGAATCGACGCGGCTCATCTGGCCCGCGCCCACACCCACCGTCTGGCCGGGGCGCGCATAGACGATCGCGTTCGATTTCACATGTTTGGCCACCTTCCAGCCAAACTCCAGCGCCACCCACTCCTGCTCGGAAGGGGCACGCTTCGTCTTCACTACAGCCTGCGCGCGATCCAGTTTCGCCAGGTCGGCCGTTTGCGCAAGGTACCCGCCGGATATCGATTTCACTACCAGCGGGTCGGTACCCGCCGCCACGCGCATCAGCCGCAGGTTCTTCTTGGCGGTCAGAAGCTGGAGCGCCTCCGAAGTGTAATCCGGCGCGGCGATCGCCTCCAGGAACGTCTTCGCGAGTTCCCGCGCCGTTTCCTCATCGACCGTTCGATTGATGCCGATCACACCACCGTACGCCGATACCGGGTCCGCCTCGTAAGCCTTGCGGTAGGCATCCGCCAGCACCGGCTGCTCCGCGCACCCGCAGGGATTCGTATGTTTGATGATGGCCACCGCGGGCTGTTCGAATTCGTTCACCAGCTGCCATGCGGCATCCAGGTCCACCAGGTTGTTATAACTGAGTTCCTTGCCGTGCAGCTGCTCGGCCCCCGCGATTCCCTTGCCGCGGTACCCATATAGCGCTGCCGATTGATGCGGATTCTCGCCGTAACGCAGGTCCATCATCTTTCCCGCGCGCACCGCCAGATCGGCCGGCAACGCTGCCGGCGCCTTCCACCTGTTCCAGGCGCGCGCTGATCGCCGCATCGTAATCCGCCGTCGTGCGGAATACTTTTTTCGCAAGTGCCCACCGCGTCTCCGGGGAAAGGCTCCCGCCCGACGACCGCATCTCCTCGATCAGCGCCGCATAGTCGCCCGGCGACACCACTACCGCGACATCCTGATAATTTTTTGCCGCCGCGCGCAGCATCGTCGGCCCGCCGATGTCGATATTCTCGATCAGCTCTTCCAAATGCGCGCCGGCCTTGGCGGCGACTTCCTCGAAACGGTAGAGATTGACCACGACCATATCGATCGGCGCGATATCATGCGCGGCGATTGCCGCCATGTGCTGGGGATTCCCGCGCATCGCCAGAATGCCGCCGGCGATCTTGGGGTGCATCGTCTTGACCCGCCCATCCAGCATCTCAGGGAACCCGGTGACGTCACTCACGTCGGCGACCGGAATTCCGGCCTCTCGAATCATGCGCGCCGTGCCGCCGGTGGAAATCAGTTCCGCGCCCATTCCTGCCAGTGCGGACGCGAAATCAAGAATCCCTGTTTTGTCGGTAACGCTGATCAGTACCCGTGCGATCTTTGCCATCTACTGGCACGATAACATGAGCCCAGACAGACCCGCCTTTGCTTGCCTTACTGCTTGAGGATTCCCTGCGAGCGCATCCATTCCTCGGCCCGCTGCGGCCAGGTCGTCACCAGTTTTCCGGCAGGCCGCAAGCCGTACCCATGGCCTCCAACCGGATAGAGATGCATCTCCGTGGGCACCCCCGCGTTCTTCAGCGCGGCATAGTAGAACAGGCTGGTCTCCACGCGCACGCCATCGTCCTCGGCCTGCACCAGGAAAGTCGGGGGCATCGTCTTGGTAATCTTCAACTCGGGCGCGACTTTGTCGCCTTCTTCCTTCACGGTGAGATAGGCCGGATAGATCAGGATGGAGAAATCCGGCCGGCAACTCACCGAATCCGCCGCATCCACTGCGTCGTAAACGCGCCTTTCGAAATTCGTACTCACCGTTGCCGCAAGGTGACCGCCGGCCGAAAACCCGAGCACTCCGATGCGCTTTGGGTCGATCCCGAGCTCGCCTGCCCGCGCGCGGAGCATACCAATCGCGCGCTGCGCATCCTCGAGCGGCGCGGCCCATCGCGGACGTCCGGCGCGGGCGGGCACACGATACTTGACCAGAACTCCCGTGATTCCGATGGTGTTCAACCATTCGCAAATCTCGGTGCCTTCCAGATCCATCGCCAGAATCGAATAGCCTCCGCCCGGAAACACCAGTATCGCGGCGCCCGTGTCCTTGGCTTTCGCGGGCCGATATACCGTCAGCGTCGGGACGCTCACATTGCCCAACCGGATGACACTGCGCCCCGCAACCAACGCGCCGTTAGCTCCCGTAGTATCCTTCTCCGGTCCCATGTCGCCCTTCTCGCCGGGCGCACCCCTCGTCCACAGCGGCACCGCGGGGTCGGCGGCAAACGCTCCGGCCGCCGAGCCGGCAAGCATCAGGGTAAGTAGCAGGGATCGCATAAGAGCATCTTGCCACGTTCGTAATCGGCCCGCGGCGTGTTACATCATGTTACATTTTGGAATTGAAACACTATCCCGTCTTTCTCGATCTGAAGGACCGGCCCGTCCTCGTGGTCGGCGCCGGCAAGATCGGCCTTCGCAAAACTCGCGGCCTCCTCGAATGCGGTGCTCGCATCACGGTAGTGGCCCCCGAATGGGAGCCGGAATTCGAAGACCTCCCGCTGCGCCTGATCCGGCGCCGCTTCCGCGCCTCCGACCTTACCGGCGTCTTTCTGGTTTTCGCGGCGACGGACGACCGCCTCACCAATCACCGGATCGGGATCGCCGCCAAGGGCAAGGGTCTCTTCGCCAATATCGCCGATTCCGCCGAGGAGTGCGGTTTCATCGTCCCCGCCCGCGTCCACCGGGGTGAAATTCAGATTGCGATCTCTACCGGCGGCGAAAACCCCCGCCTCTCCGCCGATCTCCGCCGAAAACTCGAGGATGTCCTCTAGCGCGAAGCGTAACCGTCACCTGCCGCATTTCGCACTTACGCTAAAATCAAACCATCCATGCCCACCCAGGCCCGTCCCGCCGGCTCGCGTCAATTCTTCGGTCGTGGCGGTGCCCTGTCCAAGTGGCATCCCAACTATGAATTCCGTTCCGGCCAGGTGGAAATGGCCGAAGCCGTGGAATCCGCCCTCGCCGATAAGCGCCACCTGATTGTCGAGGCCGGAACCGGCACCGGGAAAACGCTGGCGTACCTGGTACCCGCGCTGCTCAGCGGCAAGCGAATTGTAGTCTCTACCGGCACCAAGACTCTGCAGGAGCAGCTTTTCTTCAAGGACGTTCCGTTCCTTCAGCAGCACTTCCCGCGCCCGCTCAAGGTCTGCTACATGAAGGGCCGGAACAACTACGCGTGCCGCCAGAAGATCTACGACGCCGAAAACAGCCCGGTGCTGACCGGACTCGAAGAGGTTGCCGACTTCGAAATTATTCGCGAGTGGGAGAAGACCACGGAGTTCGGCGACCGCTCCGAAATCAAGAACCTGCCCGAAGCCTCCAGCGCCTGGGCCAAATTCGATGCCCGCAGCGATCTCTGTAGCGGCCAGAAATGCGCCAACTACGAACGCTGTTTCATCACGTTGATGCACCAGCGCGCGGTGGAAAGCGACATCATCATCGTCAATCACCACCTCTTTTTCGCCGATCTTTCCCTGCGCGACGAAAACTACGAGGGCGGCATTCTCCCCAATTATCACGCCGTGGTTTTCGATGAAGCGCACGAGATCGAGGACGTGGTGGGCCAGTACTTCGGCGTGGCCACCAGCAACTTCAAACTGCAGGACCTGCGCCGCGATATCGGCATCGTCAGCCGCGTGAAAAAATTCGGCACTCCGGAACTCGACCGCATCCTCCAACGGCTTGATGAATTGACGGTCCACTTCTTCAGCCTTTTCGGCGATGCCGACCGGCGTGTTGCCTTCCACGGCCGCGATGCTTTTCGCGAGGACAACGAGGAAGTCTACTCAGACCTCCTGGCGGCCCTGGACCTCATCTCTTCTCACCTGAAACTGCTCGCCAATCCGCCCGAGGAAATCATCCCCCTCTTTCGCCGCACCCAGGAGCTCCGCGACGGCCTGCGCTTCATCATGGAGGAGGACGACGAGCGGTTCGTCTACTGGCTCGAGAAGCGCAATCGCGGGTGCTTCCTGCAGGCGACCCCGATCGACGTGGCCGATATCGTTTCCGAACGGCTCTTCCGCAAAGTCGAAACCGTGGTGCTGACGTCCGCCACGCTGGCTGTCTCCGGCGGCTTCGAGTTCACGGAAAAGCGGCTGGGGCTCGAAAGCCCCCGCACCCTGGTGGTGCCGGGGCATTTCGACTATCAAAACCAGGCGCTGCTCTACGTGCCGCAGCTGCTGCCGGAGCCCAAAAATCCCGCCTTCACCAAAATGGCGGCAGAGGAAGTGGTCCGCATCCTGCAGCACAGCCGGGGGCGCGCGTTCGTCCTGTTCACCAGCTATCAGCAGATGCGGCTGGTCTACGAGAAAGTCGCCTTTGAGATCGAATACCCCACCCTGATGCAGGGTACGGGCCCCCGCAATGCCCTTCTCGATGAGTTTCGGTCCACTCCCAACTGCGTACTCTTCGCGACCTCATCGTTCTGGCAGGGCGTGGACGTCCCGGGCGAACAGTTGAGCTGCGTTATCATAGATAAACTGCCCTTTGCGGTGCCGAACGATCCGGTTGTCAACGCGCGCATCGAAAGCATTCGCAATGCGGGTGGGAATCCGTTCTACGATTATCAGATCCCGCAGGCGGCTATCGCGTTAAAACAGGGATTCGGCCGGCTGATTCGCAGCAAGAGCGATCGCGGGGTACTGGTTCTTCTGGACAACCGGATCACCAGTCAGCGTTACGGCCAGGTGTTTTTCGATAGCCTGCCCGACTACGGATTCACCACCAAACTGGCAGACGTGGAGAAGTTTTTCAATGTTTGAAGTCACAATCGAAGAGACATTTGCCGCCGGCCACGCCCTCCGCAACTATCGCGGTAAGTGCGAGAACGTGCACGGGCACAACTACCGCTGCCAGGTCACCCTGGAAGGCGAACAGTTGGATTCCATCGGCCTGCTGGTGGATTTCGTGGAACTGAAGCGCGTCGTCCATTCCGTGCTGGATCGCATGGACCATCAGTGGCTGAACGAGTTTCCCCCGTTCGACGTGCTCAATCCGTCGGCCGAAAATATGGCCAAGTATATTTACGATGAAGTGAAGGGCGGCCTGAAAATTGGGGATGGCGTCCGCATCTCCCTGGTGCGCTTGTGGGAAACCGACACGGCTCACGCAACCTATAGGGAGCGGTAAGGGTGGGCATCCTGGTGGATGCCCTCAATCCTCTCTAGAACACTCTACTTTCCGTAATACGCCGCGTTCTTCGCGGTGAAATCCGACCATTTCTCCGGCAGATCGTCGAGAGCGAAGATCGCCGAAACGGGGCATACGGGAACGCAGGCGCCGCAATCGATGCATTCCACCGGATCGATATACAGAAGTTCCGCATCGGCATAAGCCGGTTCGTCCTTCTTCGGGTGGATGCAATCGACAGGACACGCGTCGACGCAGGCGGTATCTTTGGTGCCGATGCACGGTTCAGCTATAACGTAGGCCATGGCTGTATTTTTCCCAGGTACCAATACATAACACAGCGGAAGTAGAAATACAATTCGTCTGTTGCCAAGCGCGCATCCCTGCACCACACTGTAGGGGATGCCTGCCAAAGTCCGCAAAGCCGTCTTCCCCGCCGCTGGTTTGGGAACCCGCTTCCTGCCCGCCACCAAGGCCCAGCCGAAAGAGATGCTGCCGATCGTTGACAAGCCCATCATTCAGTACGGGGTGGAAGAGGCGATTCATTCAGGCATTCAAAACATCATCATCGTCACGGGTCGCGGCAAGACCGCCATCGAAGACCACTTCGATGTCAGCTTCGAGCTCGAATACCTCCTGGAATCGCGCGGGAAAAAGGAGCTTCTCGCGATCGTACGCAGCATTTCCGACATGATCAGCGTCTCCTATATCCGCCAGAAGGAGGCGCTCGGTCTGGGCCACGCCGTGCTCCGCTCGTCGGAACTGATCGGCGGAGAACCCTTCAGCGTGGTGCTGGCCGACGATGTGATCGAGGCCGAAACGCCCTGCCTGCGCCAGCTCCTGGACATCTACGAGTTCTTCGCCGCCCCCGTGCTCGCCGTCATGGAAGTGCCGCCGGAAAACATCTCTTCCTATGGCGCGATCGATGCCGAGCCCGTGATGCACAACGGCCGTAACGACCGGGTCTACCGGATTCGCGATCTGGTCGAGAAGCCGAAGCAGAGCGAAGCGCCTTCCAATCTCGCGATCATCGGGCGCTACGTTCTCACTCCTGAGATCTTCGGCTCGCTCCAAACCATCGACCCCGGCAGCGGCGGCGAAATCCAACTCACCGACGCCCTTCGCCATCTGCTCCGCAGCCGCCCCATCTACGCCTACCGCTTCGAAGGCACTCGCTACGATGCCGGCGACAAACTCGGCTTCCTCAAAGCCACGGTCGAATACGCCCTCCGTCGCCATGATCTCGGCGCTCCGTTCCGCGAGTACCTGAAGGGGCTCAAACTCTAAGCGGGTTCCGCCATCTGCCCCATGTATACTTATGCAAATGAGCGATTCCTTAAGCGGCGCCGAATTTAAGAAGCAACTGCGCGCGGGCCGGCCGAAGATGGGCCTTTTCGTAAACTCCCAGAGTTCCACAGTCGTCGAGCAGCTCGCGCACAGCGGCTATGACTGGCTGTTGGTCGATACCCAGCATGGACCCATGGGTTTCCCCGAGCTCTCGGGTATGCTCGCCGGCATCTCTAACGGCGGCGCCAAATCGCTGGTTCGCGTCGCCGGCTATCACGATCGCGGCGGCATTCAGCAGTCGCTCGATATGGGCGCCGATGGCGTGCTCGTCCCCTACATCAACACCGCCGAAGAGGCTCGCCAGGCGGTTAGCTGCACGCGCTATCCCACCGCCGGAACCCGGTCCGTCTATTTCCCGCAGCGCAGCATGAACAAGGCGGGCCTGCTCGGTTATGCCGGTGCCGCCAATGACAACGTGATCGTCGCGCTTCAGGTGGAGACCGCCTCCTGCATCGAGAACATCGACGAGATCGCTGCCGTCCCCGGC
This sequence comes from uncultured Solibacteraceae bacterium, assembly GCA_963811575.1. Taxonomy (GTDB): domain Bacteria; phylum Acidobacteriota; class Terriglobia; order Bryobacterales; family Bryobacteraceae; genus Solibacter. The sequence continues at coordinate 175,465 of CAWERY010000004.1, forward strand.
GTGGACATCCTCTTCCTCGGCCAGAACGATCTCTGCATGTCGATGGGCCTCTACGAAAAATACGAATTCCCGCACATGTATACTTCGCCGGAATTGCAGGCCGCCACGGAGAAGTTGATCGCCGCCGCCAAGCGCAACAATGTCATCCTCGGCCTCTTCCTGTTCGGCACCGCGCGCGTCGGCGAGTTCCTGGACAAGGACTTCACCTTCATCAGCATTGGCAACGATCTCCACCACATCCTGACTCAAGTGGGCGCCTACGTGAAGGATATGGAGGCCATCGCCATCGACAAAGGCAAGCCCTGGACCCGCCGCCCCACCGCACTCCTGTAAATTGAATTCGTGCGGCGAAGCCGCCTTTTGGCAAGTCTGCAAGCGCTCCCAGTCCGCAGTGCATTTCTTAGCTTTACTTGTACAATGTTAGGCGACATGAACCTCGAACAGGTGGCCCGCCGCGCGAAGGTCTCCACCGCGACCGTCTCCCGCGTGCTCAACAATGCGAGCGTGGTGAGAACTTCCACCCGGGCGCGGGTGATGAAGGCCATCGAGGAACTGAAGTACCATCCCAATCTTCACGCGCGCAATCTGGCCGGCGGGAAGAGCCGCACCCTGGGCGTGATTCTCTCCAACATGGAGAACCCGTTCTTCTTCGATATCTACAAGACTATCGAGAGCGATGCGCATGCCGCGGGATACGAAGTGGTGGTCGCCAATACCGATTACCGCAGCGAGCAGTTGGTCTCCAGCGTGCGCCTCATGATCGGCCGCCGCGTCGCCGGCCTGGCGGCCGTGGTCTCCGAAATGGAGCCGGCGCTGATGGACGAGCTCACCGATAGCAACATCCCTGTCGTATTCTATGACGTCGGTGCGCCGCGCCAGAACATCACCAACATCCGCGTCAACTACCGCCGCGGCATCGATAGGATCATCGATTACCTCTACAGCCTGGGCCACCGCAAGTTGGGTTTCGTCGGGCACCATTCCACCCTTGGCCCGATCTCCGATCGCGTCAAACCCCTGATGGATGCGGCGGCGCGTTACCCCGATCTCGAAGTGCTCAGCGCGGCCGATGACGATACGCTCGATGGCGGACGCCTCGCCGCACGCGCCTTACTTTCCGCCGGCGAGCGGCCTACCGCGCATCGTCTGCGTCAACGACATCATGGCGGTCGGCGCTCTACGCGAGTTGCGCGATCGCGGCCTGCGCGTTCCCGAGGACGTTTCCGTCACCGGCTTCGACAACGTCAAGCTCTCCGAATTCTGCTACCCTGCTCTCACCACGGTCCACATTCCGCGTGACCGGATCGGACACCTGATGTGCGAATCTCTCCTGGCGAAATCCGAAAATACCGCGTCGGCAGATCACGAGATGGTGATCGATCCCGAGTTTGTGCTGCGCGATTCGACGGGCCCGGCGCCCGCGCGTTAAGACGCCGCCAAATTCAACGACCGCATCGTCCTTGACACGAAAGTTGAGTACTCATACTATATGCAGGTGCAAGCGATTACAGCATTTACCCCGTCGTTGTTGCTGCAAGCGCAGTTAATGACGCTTTCGACGGTCGATCTTTTGATCATCGTTCTGTATTTCGCTGCCGTCCTCGGCATCGGCTTCTACCTCAAGCGTTTCACCAAGACCGGCGAGGATTTCTTCCTGGCGGGCCGCGAGATGACGGCGTGGATCGCCGGTCTCAGCTTTCTCGCCGCCAATCTCGGCTCGCTCGAGCTGATGGGCTGGGCCGCGGCCGCGTATCAGTACGGTATCCTCGCGGTCCACTGGTATTGGATCGGCGCCATCCCGGCGATGCTCTTCCTCGGGGTCGTGATGATCCCGTTCTATTACATTTCCAAAACTCACTCCGTCCCCGGTTATCTCAAACTGCGCTTCGGCGAACCGGCGCGCGCCCTCTCGGCGGTGTCCTTCGGGCTCATGACGGTCTTCATGAGCGGCATCAACATGTACTCCATGGCGCTGGTGATGAAGGTCGTGCTGGGCTGGGATATCCACGTCAGCATCTGGATTTCCTCGATCACCGTCATGCTCTACGTCGGCCTGGGCGGTCTGTTATCGGCGATCTTCAACGAAGTTCTTCAGTTCGTGCTCATCTGGCTGGGCGCGATGCTGATCTCTATCATCGGTCTGATCGAGGCCGGCGGATGGGACGGCATGGTGGCCAGGATTCACACCAACTTCCCGCAAGGCGATTACACGCATGCCTGGCGCACACTCGGCTCTTTCAATGACAACCCGATGGGCATCAACTGGGTCGGCATCGTGTTCGGGCTCGGCGCCGTGATCTCCATGGGCTACTGGACCACCGATTTTCTCGTCGTCCAGCGCGTGATTTCCGCCAAGGATCTGCGCGCCGCGAAACTGGCCCCCATCATCGGCGCCGCCTTTAAAATGTGCGTGCCGTTCATCGTGATTCTGCCCGGTCTGCTGGGCCTTGCGGTGCTGCCGGAACACCTGATGCCTGAGAGCCAGGCGCTGGCCACGGGCGGCCACAGTTACAACGAAGTGCTGCCGATCATGCTGGCGCGCTACTGCGGGCCCGGACTGCTTGGCCTGGGAATCACCGCGCTCATCGCCGGCTTCATGAGCGGCATGGCCGGCAACGTCAGCGCCTTCGCCACCGTCTGGACCTACGATATCTACCGCGCGATGTTCAACAAGAACGCCACCGATGCGCACTACGTCAGCGTGGGCCGCTGGTGCACGTTCTTGGGAGTGCTGGCGTCCATCGGCACCGCGTATATGGTGATGAGTTTCGCCAGCATCATGGATTACGTCCAGGCGCTCTTTAGCTTCTTCATCGCGCCGCTCTTCGGCACTGTGATTCTCGGGATGCTATGGAAGCGCGCCTCTCCGGCTGGCGGCTTCTGGGGACTCGCTGCGGGCACTGCCTCCTCCATCGCCATGTGGGCGTGGGTGAAGGTGGATCACACCGCGATTCAATACGTAGCGCTGTCGCCGAACGCAAAGGACATGGCGGAAAACATGTTCCGCGCGCTGTGGTCGTGGCTGGTCTGCGTGATCGTGACCGTGGTGGTCAGCTACATGACCAAACCGAAGCCCGAAGCCGAACTCGTCAACCTGGTTTATGGCTGCACGGACATTCCCTCGGAAGGTCATTTGCCCATGTGGCAGCGCCCCGCGTTCTGGGCCTGCATTGTGGGCGCCGCTTTCATCGCACTCAACATTATCTTCTGGTAGCCATCGAGGTCTATACAAATGAACAACGGAAACTCCCGTCCAGTTACGTTCGGAATGATTGTCGGCAACCGCGGATTCTTCCCCGGCCACCTGGCGCAGAGCGGCCGCAACGAGATGATCGCGGCCATCGAAAAGGCGGGCTACGGCGTAGTCACCGTCGGCCCCGAAGAGACCAAACACGGCGCCATTGAATCGCGCTCCGAAGCCGCCCTGTGCGCGGACCTCTTCAAGAAGAACCGGGATCTGATCGACGGCATCATCGTCACTCTGCCGAATTTCGGCGACGAGCGCGCCATCGCCGACACCCTGCGCCTGGCCGATCTGGACGTCCCCGTACTGGTGCAGGCCACCCCCGATACGCCCGGACTGATGACCATCAGCGACCGCCGCGACAGCTTCTGCGGCAAGATGAGCGCCTGCAATAATCTCAAGCAATATGGCATTCCTTATTCGCTGACCACGCTCCACACCGAGGCGCCGGATTCCGAAATCTTCGCCGACGACCTGAACTGGTTCGCCGCAGGTCTGCCGCGTAGTGCGCGGCCTGCGCCGCCTCCGCATCGGCGCCATCGGCGCGCGCCCTTCCGCCTTCAACACCGTGCGCTATAGCGAGAAACTGCTCGAAGCCAGCGGGATTTCGATCGAGCCCATCGACCTCTCCGAGATCCTCGGCCGCATCAACCGCATGAAGGATTCCGAAGCCGAAGCTGAAACTCGCCGCCATCAAGAAGTACGTCTCCACCGACCAGGTCCCGGCCGAGGCGCTGATGAAGATGGCGAAGCTCGGCACCGTGATCGATACCTGGATGGAGCAGACCGAAGTCTCGATCAGCGCCATCCAATGCTGGACGTCGCTCGAAGAGTTCTTCGGCGTCGTGCCCTGCACGGTGATGAGCATGATGAGCGAGAATCTGATGTCCAGCGCCTGCGAAGTCGATATCGCGGCGTGGTCGGCATGCACGCGCTGCAGCTCGCCAGCCAGACTCCCAGCGCGCTGCTCGATTGGAACAACAACTACGGCGACGATCCCGACAAGGCCGTCTGCTTCCACTGCAGCAATCTGCCCAAGCATTTCTTCAAGTCCGTGAAGATGGATTTCCAGCAGATCATCGCCGGCACGGTGGGCCGCGAAAACACCTACGGCACCTGTGAGGGCCTGGTGAAAGCCAGCCCCATGAGCTACGCCCGCTTCTCCACCAATGACCTGGAAGGCACCATCGACGGCTACGTCGGCGAAGGCGAATTCACCGACGATCCCGCTGACGACTTTCGGCGGCGCCGGCGTCGTGAAGATTCCCAACCTGCAGCGGCTGCTGCGCTTCATCTGCGAAAACGGCTTCGAGCATCACGTGGCCGCCAACATGTCCAATGTCGGCGTCCGCCGTCCAGGAAGCCACCGATCATTATCTGGGCTGGAACGTCGCCATCCACGAATAATGGCCGAACGTGGGAGGTCCACTATGAGCATCGTCGCCGGTGTAGATTTCGGCACCCTGAGCGTTCGCGTTTCTATCTTCGATTCCGTCAAAGGGCCGGCTCGGCGCCGGGCGCCGCCGATTATCCGCTGCTCCGCAAAAAGGAAGATCCCGACCACGCCACGCAGAGCCATGCCGACCACATGGCGGCGCTCGTCGCTGGCCACGCGCCGGGCCATCAGCGAACGCCGGCGTCGATGGGCACTCCATCGAGGCGATCGCGCTCGACACCACCGGCTCCAGCGTGATCCCCGTCGATGCGCAGCATGCAGCCGCTCGACGATTATTATCTCTGGTGCGACCATCGCGCCTGGAAAGAGGCGGCCGAAATCACCGCCTCCGCCCACCAGCAGAAGCTCGAGGCGATCGACTGGTGCGGCGGCGTCTACTCCAGCGAATGGGGCTTCGCCAAACTGCTCCACTGGCTGCGCAACAATCCCGCGAAGCGCGCCCGATTCGCCACCGCGCTCGAGCACTGCGACATGGTCGCCGCCGTCCTCTGCGGCATCACCGACCCCGCGCAGGTTCCGCGCAGCATCTGCGCCATGGGCCACAAGTGGATGTGGAACGAAGCGCTCGGCGGGCTGCCGCCGGAGGACTTCCTCACGCTCGCTCGACCCGGCCCTCGCCGGCGTCCGCGAGCAACTCGCCGGGCGCTACGCGACCAGCGATCAGATTGCCGGACACCTCACCGCCGCGTGGGCAGAGAAGCTCGGCCTCCGCGCCGGCATCCCGATTCCGGTCGGCGCCTTCGACGCGCACTGGGATGCGATCGGCGCCGGGATTCGGCATCGGCGACGTGGTCAACGTGGTCGGCACCTCCACGTGCATCATGGCGATCAGCGAGCAGTCCGCGCTGATTCCCGGGGTCTGCGGCGTGGTGCCAGGGATCGATCCATCCCGGGTACACCGGCATCGAGGCCGGACTCTCGGCGACCGGCGATATCTTCGAGGCGATCGCGCGCCGCGCGGGCACCACCGTCGCCGACGCTCTCCGAAGGTCTGGACACTACCGCGCCGGCGAGACCGGACTGCTGCGCCTCACCTGGGATAACGGCGATCGCACGGTGCTGGTCAATCCGGAACTGAGCGGCGTGACGCTTGGCTGGCGCCTGACCACCTCGCCGCAGGACGAACTCTTCGCCGCCATCGAAGGCACCGCCTTCCACACGCGCGTCATTCTGGAGCGCATGGAAGAGCACGGCGTGCCGGTCCGCCGCATCATCAACGGCGGCGGCATTCCGCAGAAGAATGCAGTGCTCAACCAGGTCTACGCCAACGTGATGGGCAAGCCGATCCTGGTGCCCAGCGGCGATGTCACCAGCCTGGGCTCGGCGATCTTCGCGTTCATGGCGGCCGGCGCCTTCCACACCATCGAAGAGGCGCAGAGACGCGCTGTGCCCGGGCTTCCGTCACCATCGAGCCCGAGCCGCGATCAGGCGGCGGTCAGCGATGAGCTTTACACGCTCTACCGCAAACTCTATTTCGCGTTCGGCCAGCGCAATTCACCGGCCGCGAATCTAGGCGAAGTGCTGCCCGAATTGCGCCGCATCGCCGCCCACGCCCGAGGAGGAACCCGTGCTGGAAACACTGCGAGCTGAAGTCCTGGAAGCCAATCTCGAACTGGTCCGCCGCGGACTGGTGGTCTCTACGTTCGGCAACGCCAGCGCCGTGTCGCGTGAGCATGGCCTGTGCGTGATCAAACCGAGCGGCGTGCCGTATTCGATGATGACCGCCGCCGATATGGTGATCACGGATCTGCAGGGCAACATCGTCGAGGGCACGCTCCGGCCCTCGTCGGATCTGGCCACCCACGTCGCCCTGTATCGCGCATTCCCGCTGGTCGGCGGCGTGGTCCACACGCACTCGCGCCACGCCACCGCATGGGCGCAGGCGCAGCGCGAAATTCCCTGCTTCGGCACCACCCACGCGGATTACTTCCACGGGCCCATCCCGCTGACGCCGCTCCTGACCCGCGAAGAGATCGAGGGCGATTATGAAGCCAACACCGGCACGGCGATCATTCGCCGAATGGAAGGCTTGGACGCGCTAGCCTGCCCTGCCTGTCTCGTCGCCGGCCACGCCCCGTTCTGCTGGGGCAAGAGCGTGACCGACGCCGCGCACATGGCCGTGATCGTGGAAGAGATCGCCGCCATGGCCTGGCAGACCATCACGATCAATCCCAACGCCGCCGCCATCGCCGAGCCCTTGCGCGACAAACACCACTTCCGCAAACACGGACCCACCGCGTACTACGGCCAGCGGTAGCTCATTCTCCGCTAGCTCATTCTCCGGGCGTGCGTTTCGCCAGCGGAGTATTGATGCTCTCTAGCTGCTTCACCAGGAAAGCCATGTCGCTGAAAGGGTCGCCGCCGTTCCGTCCCCATCGCACGCGGCCTTCGCGGTCGATCAGGATCGTGGAATGCAGTTCCGCTTCTTCGAAATCATCGTACGAATGAAAGAGCCGGGCATTGGCGAAGTGATCGTCGGAGAGCAGCCGGATCGGGAGATCGCCAAACTCGTGGATCGCCTTCGAGTTCTGTTCCGGCGGCGTGCTGCTGACGGCGAGCACCACCGTATTGAGCCGCTCCCACTCGGATTTTTTGCCGCCGATGTCATGGAGCTGCCGCATGCAGTGCGGACATTCCGCGCCCAGGTAGAAGACCAGGATCACGTTCTTGCCGCGATACTCCTCGAGCGTCACATGTTTGCCCGCGGCATCCTTCACGTCGAGCTTCGGCGCCGTGTACGGCTCCCACCGGTTGGGTCCGAACTGTTCCAGCGACGTCCGCAGATAATTGCGCTGCGGCTTCGGCGAGGAATCGCGCGGCGCCGCGGTGATGCCCGTCGCCATCGCCCGGCTGACGATGGGCAGGCCCTTATCGGCATCCGCGGTGACGAAGAGCATTCGCGCCATGGCATCTTCGGCCTTGGCCTTTTCCCCCGCCGCGGCGTAGGCCCGCACCAGGCCGGAGAGCGCGAACAGGTCGTTATGGGTGAGCGTCAGCGCCTTCTCGAAGGAAGTCGCCGCCAGCAGCGGACTCCTGGTTTCGAGGTACGCTTCCCCCAGGCTGTTGTACAACGCCTGCGGATACACCGGCGGATCGGCATAGGTGCGCTGCAGATCGAATTCCTTCTGCGCGGCTTCGGAGAGGAACTTCAGCCCTTCGAGCACCTCGCCGCGTTTTAGCGCAATCCGGCCGCGGAGTTCCTGGGTTTGGATCTCGTAGATCTCCGCAATCGGTCCGCTCTTGTTCTTTTCCAGATCCTTCTTGAGAGCGGCGTGGGCCGCGAGACTTTTTTCCGCCTTCTCCAGATCGCCCTTGCCGAGGTGCGCCCGCGCTTCAAAGTAGGCGCGATTGACTTTGTCGGCAAAAATATCACGCCACGGAATCGTACCCTCTTTTAACAGCTCATCCCAATGCTCGAACTTCAACAGCGCGCGCCCCAACGCGGCGATGCCGTAGGAGTGCGTGCTGAAAGGCGAATCGTCATTCCCCTGCGGATCCAGCGGCGCGTCGATCAACTGCTTCGATCCGAAAATCGCCGCGTTCGCCATGCCGAGCTGTTCGTGAATATAGGAAAGGTAATTGAGGTTGTGCCCGTAGTTCCAGTTGTTGAACGGGAAGGTGAGCCGCTCCTTCATATACTGCTTCTCGCGCCGTGTCGCGGCATCCATCGAAATCGCCGCTTCGTTCCACATGCCCACGATGCTGAAGATGTGCCCCGGCATGTGCAGCGCGTGCCCGATGCCCGGCACGATATCGCCATATCGGCGCGCGCTCTCGAGCGCCTGTTCCGGTTCGTGATAATCCCAGTTGTGAATGCGGTAGTGATGCGCTCCGGGGTGGTCCGGCTGCTTGGCCAGGACCTCACGGATCATGAGTTCCGCGCCGTAGCGATCGTCGCCCATGGTATCGAGCGCCAGCAGCGCCCGCGCCTCCATGTCGTCGGGGTAACGCACGCACAGGGTCTCCATGATCTTGCGGCTGCGATTGCGATCGCCGCGCTCATTTCCCTCGCGGAAGGGGTCGGGCAACAACTCCGCAGCCAAAGCGTCGATGTACAGTTGCTCGCGCGGGCTGGCGTTGGCCTTGCGTTTGACCGCTTCGCGGATCATATCCGCCCCGCGTTGCGGTCCGCCCGAACCGCGCAGTGTCGCCGCGCGCGCCAGGCCCCAATACGCCATGGCATTCTCGGGCTCCAGTTTCAGGCACCATCGAAAAGCGCGTTCCGCCTCGTAGTCCCAGAAGGAATGCAGCAGCTCATTGCCCTGGTCGAACCAGCGTTGCACTTCGGGATTCTTAGTCGTGATGGGGAAGTGCGCGACGCCGATTCCTGCGATGGGCCATGGCTTTTCGCGCGGGCCCGTGTCAAATGCTTCGCCATGCTGCGAGTGGCCGAGTTTGGCAAGAATGCTGGAATCCGCCGGCTGAAAAGCCGCGAGCGGCAGTGCCATCGACGCGTAGACAATGACACGCAGAAATGCAGTTCGATACATGCGAAAATCCCCTCTGGGTGGAACTCGCTCAAGTATAGAACAGTCGTTGCGCATTGCCGCCGCGGATCCGGGCGCGTTCCGCCTCGGGTGCGAAGGCCAGCAATTGGTCCAGGAGCGCGGCCTGCTTTCGATACTGAGGCTCCGTGTTGCCGAGCATTCCCCAGACCATCCGGCCGGGTCCGAACGCCTCGTAGATCCGGCGAGTGAGTTGCGGAAGGTCGCCCTTGTACTCCGGCCAGTTGGAGAACTTCATAATCACCCGCGGCAATTCGGCCAGCTTCAAAACTTCGCGATATTCCGCTTCCGTTCCCTGCCCCGGCCGCCCCATGTGATCCAGAATGACCAGGGTGTCCGGAAATTTGGCGGCGAGCGCGCGAATCGCCGGCGCCTGCCCCGGGATGAAATGCATTTGCACCCCCAGCCCCAACCCCGAGATCGCGCCCCAGCAGGCGGCCATCCGCGCATCCTTCATATCGCGATTGCGAATCGTGGCGCCAGTCTCGGCAGTCATCGACATTTCGTGAATCCGCATGGCGACGATGCGTTTGGGCCAGCGTGTCACCAACGCGGCTAAACGCTCCGGCGTATCCTCCCGGAACGGGTCGAACAAACACGTCCCCTTGAAATATCCCGGGCTCGGCTCGTGGGCGAAGCAGTATTCCAGATAGCGGTGGTCATCCTGATAAGGTTCGGGATGCACGATGACGGAATGCGCCAGCCCCGCGGCCCGGGCGAATTTGACGTGCTCCTCCACTGTGTACGCAGGCGGCTTGTAGGGAGCATTCGGGGCGTATGGGACGCGCTCGGGGTCGAAGAGGTGTACGTGGGTCTCGATAACGGGCGAAACGGCTGCCTTGGACACGGCGGCAGCGATCGTCCCCATTACAACCTGACGGCGGGAGAGACTCGACATGGTTGATATTTATATCAGACCGGGCGTTACGCCGAGATTCTCCAGGGCAGGATGTTCGAAGCGCCCTCAACGGAAGGAGCCGCCGCTGACTCGCAATTGCCCGCCCGGCGTGCCGCGCGAAGAACGCTTCTCGCCAGGGCATCGAGCTGGTGAAGGGGAACACGGCTCCAGTGGGCATCATGGTTTGAGATCCAGGCCGCCTCATCCAACTGCAAGGGAATTCCGAGGCGCCTCAGTTCGGCTCGGCCTCGCTCGGTGAGCACGCTCGAAGTGGTGAAAAGATCCAGCGAAACGCGCCCGAATTTCGACCGGGGCGAGAGCCGCTCCACCCAGACCACCGGCAGCCGCAGCTTCCAGCACCAGAAACTGTGCGCGTCGCGAATTTGCGCAGGATCCCTGCAAATCGCGTTTAAACACCCCGTCTCCCTGGCGCGGCGCAATCGCGACCGCTGGCGTCCGGTCAAACTCATCTCCGCATTCATTTGCATGTGGAGAGATCGGTCAAAGACCGCGCGGACTTTAGCCGACCTTGAAGCCTTCCCAACGAGCCACGACGGCGCTTGCCAAGCAGTTTCCCAACACGTTCACCGAGGTCCGCGCCATATCGAGCACCGCGTCCACGCCCAACAAGATCGCGAAGCCTTCCACCGGGAGATGAAAAGTGGTCAACGTGCCCGAAAGAATCACCAGCGCGGCGCGCGGCACGCCGGCGACGCCCTTGCTGGTGAGCATGAGGGTGAGCATCATGATCAATTGGTCGCCGAACGACATGTGAACGCCCGCTGCCTGCGCCACGAACATCGAGGCCATCGAAAGATAGAGCGTTGTGCCGTCCAGATTAAAACTATAGCCCGTAGGAATCACGAAGCCGACGATATGTTTGGGCACGCCGAACTTTTCCATGTTCTCGAGCGCGAGGGGCAGCGCGGCCTCGCTGCTCGCAGTGGAAAAAGCAATCAGAAACGGCTCGCGCACCGCCTGGTAAAAGGGGCGCAGCGGAACTCGTGCAACCATCACCACCGCGCCGAGCACGATCACCACGAATAGCGCCAGTGCTCCGTACATGGTGAGGATCAACTTGCCAAGTCCGAATAGCACGCCTATGCCCTTGGTTCCGACGGTCACCGCAAGCGCGGCGCCGACTCCGAACGGGGCCAGGTACATCACGTACTTGGTGAACTGAAACATCACCTCTGCCAGCGACGCGCAAAAGGCGACCACCGGTGCGGCCTTGCTTCCGATAGCCGCACATGCCGCGCCGAAGAGGAACGTGAAGACCACGAGTTGCAGCACGTCGCCGCGCGCCATGGCATCAATGACGCTGACCGGAAAAGTGTGTTCGACGATGGCGCTGATCGAGGCCGGCGCGGCGGCCGCAACGTTATCCGCGGCACTTCGCGCGATCGGCACACCCTCGCCGGGACGCACCAGGTTCACCACGCCAAGTCCGAGAAAGAGGGCGAAGGTGGTGACGATTTCGAAATAGAGGATCGCCTTGCCGCCGATGCGGCCCATGTGTTTGATATCGCCGCCGCCCGCAATCCCCGCCACCAGCGTGCCGAAAAGCAGCGGAGCGATGATGCAGCGGATGAGGCGTAGAAAAATGGTGCTCACCAGGCCCAACTGCGCCGCGAAACCGGGCGTCAGGATTCCCAGCGCGACACCCGCAGCCATGCCGATGAAAATCCATGCGGTCAGCGAAACCTTCCTCATCGTTCTCCCCATTTGAGTTTCTGGCGCAGCACATCGAAGAACATCATGCGCGGCGGACGGATCAGCAGCAGTGAATGGTGCGAGCTGTGGCAGACTACGGTATCGTGTTCGCGAATCGGCGTGCCTACCTGCCCGTCGATCGTGAGATAGACGCTCTCATCGGGTCCGCGCGACGCCACGCGGATGACGCTGGTTTCCGGCACCAGAACAGGGCGGTTGGTAAGCATGTGGGGACAGATGGGGGTCAGGCAGATGGCCGGCACGGAAGGGAAAATGATGGGGCCGCCGGCGGAAAGCGAATAGGCCGTGGACCCCGTCGGGGTCGCGATGATCAGGCCATCCGCTTTGTACGCGCAGACGAACTGCTCATCCACGAAGGTGTCCAGATCGATCATGCGCGCGATCGAGCTCTTGGTGAGCACCGCGTCATTGAGCGCATCGAAGGAGGCGATCACCTGGCCGTCGCGGACCACTTCGGTAGTCATCAGCTTCCGCTTGGCGATACGATGCTCGCCGCGCAGAGCGCGCTCCAGTTCAGGATAGAGTTCTTCCGTCGAGATCGCGGTGAGGAAGCCAAGCCCTCCGAGATTCACAGGGAACAGCGGGATTTCGCGGCGGCCGATGGCGCGCGCCGCGGAAAGCAGCGTGCCATCGCCGCCCAGCACGATGACCAGGTCGCAGCTCTGCGGAACTTCTTCGCGCGGCATGCCGGTGACACCGGCAGCGTACACGGCGGTCTGCTCGTCCAGGCGGACAGCGATGCCGCGGCGGCGCAGCCATTCGATGAGCTTGGGGACGATCTCTTCCGCCGCCGTCGAGTTCGGCTTGGAAATGATACCGGCGGTCTTAATGATGGGCATAGAGGAGAAATTCCTTGTTCCCTTCGGCGCCGGCGATGGGGCTTTCGATGATGGCGGTTTCGAACCTGTTTTCGCGCACAGCCCGCTCGACTCGTTCGCAAGCTGCCCGGTGCAGGTCCGGCTCGCGCACGATGCCGCCCTTACCAACCTGGCCCTTGCCAACCTCAAACTGCGGTTTGATCAGTATAACCATTTGTCCGGCGGGCTGTAACAGGGAGACCACCGCGGGAAGTATCAACGTGACGGAGATGAAGCTGACGTCGCAGGTCAGAAAATCGACGGGCTCGCCGATCTCCTGCAAGGAGACATCACGGGCATTGATGCCTTCGTGAAGCACCACGCGCGCGTCCGTGCGCAGTTTCCAATCGAGCTGGCCAACTCCCACGTCCACGGTGTGAACCCGCGCAGCGCCGCCCTGCAGCAGGACATCGGTGAAGCCGCCGGTGGAAGAGCCGATATCGGCGCAGACCAGGCCGGTGACATCGAGGCCGAAGTGGCGGATTGCGCCGGCCAGCTTATATCCGCCGCGGCTGACGTAGGGCGGCCGGGAGAGCATTTCGATCCGGCAATCGTCTTCGACCGGCTGTCCTGGTTTGGCGGCCTTCTGCCCGTTCACGCGTACCTCGCCCGCCATGATCAGGGCCTGGGCTTTCTCCCGGGATTCGGTGAGACCGCGTTCCACGATCAGGCGGTCCAGCCGGGTTTTCATGATTTGCGGCGGACGATCAGGTCGGCCAGTTCATGGAGCCGCAGCGCGCGCTCGCCGAAGGGGGAGAGCACGGCGTGCGCGCGTTCGCACTCGCGGGCCGCCATCGCGCGCGAGGGCTCAAGGCCATAGACCGCCGGGAAAGTGATCTTGTGCTGAGCGGCATCCTTGCCCGCTGTTTTGCCCAGCGCTTCGGAAGACTCTTCCACGTCGAGGATGTCGTCCACAATCTGGAACGCGAGGCCGACGTGTTCGCCGTAGCAGGAGAGCGCTTCGTATTGCGCCTCACTGGCGCCTGCGAAGATGGCGCCGAGGCGCAGCGACGCGCGGAGCAGGGCCCCGGTCTTGGCGCGGTGGATGGTTTCCAGCAGGTGCGCGTCAGGCGGCTTGCCTTCGCCCTCGAGATCGGCCACCTGGCCGCCGATCATACCTCCGACGGTTCCGCTCGCGGTCGCCAGTTCGGCGATCAGGCGCGTCTTACGCTGATCGGTGGTATCAAGCTGGGCCAGCACCTGGAAGGCAAGCGTCAGCAGCGAGTCGCCGGCGAGAATTGCCATGGCGTCGCCGAAGACTTTGTGGTTGGTAAGCTTGCCGCGCCGGTAATCGTCATTATCCAGCGCGGGTAGATCGTCGTGAATCAGGGAATAGGTGTGAATCAGTTCGAGCGAGGAGGCGGCTGCCGCGACGCCGTCGCAACTGTCCGATACGGCGCGCGCGGCCTCGATGCAGAGGATCGGGCGGATGCGCTTGCCTCCGGCGAACAGACTGTAGCGCATGGCGCGATGGATGGTTGCCGGAGGCGTGGTCTCCTGAGGGACCAGGCGGTCCAGTTCCGCATCGACCAGCCGCTGCTGTTGGGCGAGGTAATCGCGCAGGTCCATGTCGGGTTAGGGCTTCTCCGGACGGAAGGGCTCGGCGGTCATTTTGCCTTCCTTGCGGATCAGGGTTTCCACGCGAGTTTCCGCCTCTTCCAGCTGTTTGCGACAGGTATCGCTGAGGCCCATGCCGCGTTCGAAGAGCTGTAGGGATCGCTCCAAAGTGAGTTCCCCGCCTTCGAGTTCGCGCACCACATTCTCGAGTTCGTCCAGACAGGTTTCGAAAGTTTCCACCGGCTTGGCGCCGGGCTCGTTTTCCGCCATCGCCTCATTCTAACAGCCGGTTGCGAACAGCCGGTTGCGAACAGCCGGATGCGGCGCTCCTAGAATGCGGAAAGCAGTTCGACGGTCGCTCCGGACAGGATCTTTGTGACCGGTCCGCCGTTAGGGGACATCCGGTATACATCGATGCCGTCCGAAAAAACCAGGGACCCGTCGCTACCCACATCGAATGAGCGTGCATTGGTAGCCAGCGTTTCCGGAGCTTCGGCGCCCGGCGATTGACGCATGAGCGCCCAGGAAGAAGGCGTCTTGACTGTCTTTTCGGGGAAGTTCTTGGGAGTGACAAGCGGCTGCCCCGCCTGGCGCTTGATGAACAGTTCCAAAAGCGCTGCGATCGCCACGAGGAACTGAAGCGGCAGTAAGGCGGCCCTGCTCAGCGCCAGCCACGGGTTCACTGGCTGCGGACCCTGGTCCGCGGGCTTGCGGATATAAAACAGGGTTCCATCGGCAGCGATCCGCGGCCAGAGAAAATCGAAGTCCGCGTCTTGTGCCAGGCAGGAGAGCTCGCCCGTTTCGATGTCGAGTTGCTGGATGCCGGATGGGCCAAACCCCGAGAATCTCCCCTGTGGACCGCGGGCGGCGCCGGCCGATTGGAACACCAGACGGCGCTTCGGACCAGGCACCCAGCGCGGCGCCGCGTCTACCGAGTCGCCGTCGGTAAGTTCGGTCAAATCCGTACCGTCGGTCTTGAGCACCGCAAGGTTCGCGGTCCCATTGCGATGGTAGATGGAGACCGCCACCTCCAAGCCGTCAGGGTGCGCGTCGAGATGCCGCGTCCGGAAATCGGCAGTGTGAAAAATGCGTTTTTCCAGGCCGTCGGCATCCCTGGAAAATACCCCGCTGATCTCGTCGGTCTCCAGCGTGTACAACAGTTCGCCGGCACCGGTTCCCCTGGTGACGCTGGTGATCGCGATGCGGAACTCGCTCGGATCGCGCTCCGCGGGAGTTCGTAACGCCCGGCTCACGCTCTGCCCGCCGCGGCCCTGCTGCTTCCAGGCGTTGCGATTGTAAATTTGAATGGCGCGGTCCCTTAGCGAACGCCCAAACGCGCTCTCCAGAATCTGGCTTTTTCCATCGACTTCCAAATGGAGTTGCCCATCGAAAATGTAGGCCACAAAGGGGCGGTTCACAAAAATCCAGCTTCCATTTTCCGGGACGGTTGCTGCCGGGACAAGTTATCTAAGGTAGGCACCCTCAGGCTGCCGTTGCAATCGCTCCATCGCCAAAAGCCCATTTCCCGTGCCCATGATAAACTCCGTTCATGCCGCATACCCGCGATGTTCCCGATGAGGCGCCGCCGTTTCTGGGCACCTGGAAGCGGGTCTACGTCGCAGTCCTCATCTACCTGGTTTTGATCATCTTCACCGCCTATTTGTTCACCCGGTTTTATCGATGACAAAGCTCGATTGGTTTGTCCTGGTAGTAGCCCTGGTGTCGATTGTTGCCTACGGGCTTTATCGCAGCCGCGGCAGCGATACCGTGGATCGCTATCTGCTTGCCGGAAAAAGCATGCCCTGGTACGCCATGGCGCTTTCCATCATGGCGACGCAGGCGAGCGCCATCACCTTCATTTCGACCACTGGTCAATCGTACGTGGACGGAATGCGGTTCGTGCAATTCTATTTCGGGCTGCCCCTGGCGATGGTGGTGATCTGCGCCACCGTGGTGCCGATGTTCCATCACGCGCGCGTTTACACGGCTTACGAATATCTCGAGAAGCGCTTCGATACCAAGACACGCGCGTTGGGAAGCATCATCTTCCTCTGCCAGCGCGGGCTCTCCGCCGGGCTGACCATCTACGCTCCGGCGCTGGTGCTGTCCGTGATTCTGGGATGGCCCGAGCGAACTACCACCGTGCTGATGGGTGCGACGGTGGTCACCTATACCGTGCTCGGCGGAATCAAGGCCGTGACGTGGAGCGACGTGCAGCAGATGGGCATCATCTTCGCCGGGCTGGTGATCTCGCTCGTGACCGTAATCGTGCTGCTGCCCCACTCGGTATCGTTTCGGCGACGCAGTATTTTTGGCCGGGGCGGCGGGCCGGTTGAACGCGGTAACCACGAACTTCGATTGGAACGACCGGTTCAATCTGTGGAGCGGATTGATCGGCGGGACGTTCCTGTTTCTCTCGTACTTCGGCTGCGACCAGTCGCAGGTGCAGCGCTACCTCACGGGGAAATCGATCTCCCAGAGCCGGCTGAGCCTGCTGTTCAACGCGGTCGCCAAGATTCCGATGCAGTTTTTCATTCTCTTCATCGGCGCCATGGTCTTCGTGTTTTACCTCTTCGTGCAGCCGCCGCTGCTGTTCCAACAGGCCGAGCTGAAACGCATCGGCGCGATGAGCGAATTTGCGCCGATGAGCCAGCAGTACGAGCGCGCCTTCGAGCAGCGCAAACGCGCCGCTCTGGCGATGGTGGACGCGCACCACGCCGGGGATGCCAACGGCGAAGAGCACCGGCGCGTCGAATATCGCGCCGCGCAGAAGGAACTCGATGGGGCCCGGACGGCCGCCTCAAAGCTGGTGGAGAGCACGGGCGGCGAGAAGGGCTTCAACGACACCAACTACATCTTCCTGTCGTTCGTGACCAAGTATTTACCCTCGGGAGTCGTGGGACTGGTGATCGCCGTGATCTTCGCGGCCACCATGTCGGCCAGTTCGGGCGAGATCAATTCGCTCGCCACGGTGAGCGTGATCGATATTTACCAGCGCCATTTCAAACGCGGCGCCAGCGACATGCACTACTTATGGGCGTCGCGGTGGCTGACTTTGTTTTGGGGAATTTATGCCGTGGTGTTCGCCGGCTGGGCCAAGCGTCTGGGGTCCTTGATCGTAGCCGTCAACAAAGTGGGATCGTTGTTTTACGGCTCGCTGCTCGGATGTTTCGCCCTGGCGATTCTGTTCCCCAGGGTGCGGGGAACCGCGGTCTTCACCGGAATGTTACTGGGGGAAGCGGCCATCTTCGCGACGGCGTGGTTCACCGATATCTCCTGGCTCTGGTACAACGTGATCGGCTGCGCGGTGGTCATGATCACCGCGCTGGTGATTACGTACGCTTCCCCCGAACCCACTTCCGCCATGCCAGATACCCCAGCCCCAGAATGAGGCAGGCGATGGTGGAGCCAATCAGGTAGCCGTGCACGTTTTCCTGCACGGCTTTCCATCGTTCGCCGAGCAGGAAACCAAGGCTGATGAAGGTGGCTGCCCAGAGCGCCGCGCCGGCATAGGCGAAAAGCGCGAAGGTCGGATATTCCAAACAGCTCATCCCGGCGGCGTACGCCGTGAAATGCCTGACTCCGGGTATGAAGTAACCGAAGGTTAGGCTCCAGTGGCCCGCCCGGCGGAACCAGGCGTGTGCCTGGTCCACATGATGCTCGGTAACGCCCAGGTATTTGCCGTAGCGGTGAATCAAGGCCAGGCCGAAAGTGCGCCCGAGAACATAGCTCAGCGAGATGCCGCAGACGCTGCCCGCGAAGCCGCTGAGAAATGCGAGCGTCAGCGACAGATGACCCTGATACACCAGATAACCGGTGAAGGTGAGTAGCGTCTCGTCGGGAATCGGAAGGCCGGCAATTCCCAGCACGAGCAAAGCAAAAATCGCGACGTACCCGTACTGAGTGATCCACGCCAGTACGTGCTGCTCCATCTAGACTAAACCACGAGACCGGTGATATCGACGGGACTGCGCTCTCCGCCGACCACTACCAGGCCTGTCTCCGTCACGTGATACCCACGGGCGCGGTCAACATCGAGGTCGTAGCCGATCATGACATCTTCCTGTACGCGGACATTTTTGTCGAGGATGGCGCGGCGGATCTTGGCGCGGCGTCCGATGTCGCAGTTATCCAGAATGACCGAGTCTTCCACCATGGCGCCGGCGTGCACTCTTACGCCGCGGCCGAGCACGGAATTGCGCACCACGCCGCCGGAGAGAATGCAGCCGCCGGAAACGATGCTATCGATCGCCTGCCCGCGGCGGTTGGCGTCGTCGAACGTGAACTTGGCGGGCGGATCCGAATAGCTGGTGCTGCGCAGGGGCCATTCGCGGTTGTACAGATTGAGCGCGGGGCTGACATACCGCAAATCCATATTGGCTTCGTAGTAAGCCTCGATGGTTCCGACGTCGCGCCAGTAGGGGGCGGAATCCGCCGGCTCGCCGGGAATCCGATTCGTCTCGAAATTGTACGCGTACATCCGGCCTTTGCCGGCGAGTTTGGGCAAAATATCCTTGCCGAAATCGTGGTTGCTCTCCGGGTGCTTGGCGTCCTCTTCCAGCAGGCTCAAAAGGGTGCGGGTAGAGAAGATGTAGTTGCCCATGGAGGCGTAGACCTGGTCCGGGTCCCCGGGCATGGTAGGCGCGTTGGGATTTTTTTCGTGGAAGCCCAGGATGCGGTCGTCCTCCGCCGCCTCGATGACGCCGAACTCGTCGGCGTGTTTCTTGCGGCATGGGGATGGCGGCGATCGTCACCTCGGCGGCCTTGGCGGCATGATACTCGATCATGCTGGCGATGTTCATGCGGTAGATGTGATCGCCGCCGAAAATTGCCACCACATGCGGGTCGGCCTGTTCCACCAGGTTGATGTTCTGATAGATGGCGTCGGCGGTTCCCTGATACCAGGTCTCGTCCTCCGATCGCATCTGGGCGGGCACAGGAATCACGAATTGATTCTTGAGCAGCGAGCCGAACTGCCAGCCTTCGCTGAGGTGCTGCAGCAGGGATTGGCTGCGGAACTGTGTCAGCACGTATATCGAATAGATTCCGGAGTTGATGAAATTGCTCAACACGAAGTCGATGATCCTGTACTTTCCGCCGAAGGGGACGGCCGGTTTGGCCCGTTCCTTGGTAAGCGGCGAAAGCCGGGTTCCCTTGCCTCCGGCGAGTACGATTCCCAACACGCGGATCCGCATAAGTTTTCAGGCCCATTGTTTCAGGGCGCGCGATGTTCTGGCAAGCGAAAAATGGAAGGTTTGCGACGTTGTGCCGGTAGAATTACAGGGATGCTGCAAACCAGATTCGCCAGCGGCTGCGTGATCGGCACGGGAATGATGGGCCCGGGAATCGCTCTCACCTTGGCTTTAGGCGGAGTTCGAGTAACTTTGCTCAGCCGGACCGCCGCCGGCGCCGGGCGCGGACTCGAGCAGGCGCGGAAGCAGGGACAGACCCTGATCGCCAGTGAACTCGTCGAACCCGGCGCGGCCGCCCGCGCGATGGAGGCGATCACCCCATCGACCGATTTTGACAGTTCGATCGCAAAAGCCGATGTCGTCATCGAATCCGGCCCGGAGGACATGGGCTGGAAGCAGGAGCTCTTTGCCCGGATGGGGGACCTGGCGCCCTCCGAGGCGGTGTTGGCATCGAATACTTCGGGCTTGAGCATCAGCGACATCGCATCGCGGTGCCGGCGGCCGGAGAGGGTGCTCACCACGCATTTCTGGAATCCGCCTCACCTGATGCCGCTGGTGGAGATTGTCCAGGGCACACGGACTTCCCCGGAGACGGTTGCGGCGGTGCGCGCCCTTCTTGAGGCGTGCGGCAAGACGCCGGTGGTGGTCAAGATCGATCGTCCCGGACAGGTCGGCAACCGGCTCCAGATGGCGCTAGTGCGGGAGGCGGCCAATATCGTGGCGGAAGGGATTGCGGATGCGGAGGCGGTCGATTCGGTAATCAAGAACGGCCTCGGCATCCGCATGCCGGCGTACGGAGTATTCGAACACATGGACGTCGCAGGCCTGGATTTGGCCCTGCGAGTTATGGAATACGTGGTGCCCGATCTATATAACGAGCCCCGCGCTCCGGAGTATCTCCGGCAAATGGTGCGGACCGGCCAACTCGGAGCGCGAACGGGACTCGGGTTTTACGATTGGTCGGTCAAGAGCGCCGACGACGTCCGGGCGCAGCGCGACGCTTTCCTGGTGGCCGTGCTTCAGTACCGAAGGAAGTGTGGCGAAACTGCGTAGGCGCATGAATTGTTGACACAAGAATGTTGGCAGTTTCGCACGCAGGTTGGAAGAAAGGCCCAAATTCCTCGGTTTCCGCAACGGCCCCTCAATTGCTTCTTCCTTCAGTGAAAAGTGGGGGAACGGAAATGATCGTCGCAACGGGTCTCGCAATCTTCGTGGTGGTTTGCTTACTACTGGCTATGGTGCAGACGCCGCCGGAAATCGGCCGCTAGCGAGTCCATTGCACTTTAGTGTGGCGAGATCTCTCGCAAGTAGTCGAGGATCGCCGCACGCTCCCGATCGTCTTTCAATCGAAACGCCATGTCGTTGTCCGGCGTGACGGAATCCGGATCGGCCAACCACCGGTCCAGATTGGCACGATCCCACACCACGCCGCTCTTACGCAGCGCATCCGAATATTTGAACGTGGGAACACTGCCCGCGCGGCGCCCGAATACTCCGCCGAGCCGCGGACCGCTCTTGTCGCGATCGGCCGCGTGGCAGCCTGTACAGCGCCGTTCGAACAGTTCCTTGCCCGAACCGCCGGGCGGTGTCGCCGCCCAGAGTCCCCATACCGCAAGCGCAAGTCCCAGTGCGTATTTCATTGCGCCTCCGCCAGCGTGGTGTCCACGACGGCCAGGCTGCCCGGCTGACGGACGAAGGTGACCTCGGCGAGCCCAAGCATGCCGCGTAAACGCTCCGCCGGAACTTTCAAGGGACCCGGCGACGGTGCGGAGCCCGGAGCCGGTTGAGGGAACGCGGTGGACATGGCCGTATGGAAGGTAACGCTGCCTTCTACCTTCTGCATCACCTGGTGGATATGGCCGTTCAGCACGGTGACGCTCCCAAAGCGTTTGAGCATCGCCATCGCCTGGGCGCTGTCTTCCGTGCCCCATCCCCATTCCGGGTAGACCGCCCACAGCGGAATGTGCGCGAACACGACGATTGGAGTGCTGGCGGACTGGGCACGCAGGTCGGTTTCGAGCCACGCGAGCTGTTCCGCGCCCAGTTTCCCCATGCCTTCGAGCTGCATCACATTGACCAGCCCAATGAAGTGGACGCCCTTTTGGTCAAAGCTGTACCAGCCGGTTCCGTGCGTTTGCTTGCCGTAGCGGGCGAGATATTCCTTACCGTCGTCTACCGAGGTGTCGTGTTCCCCGGGGACGTAGAACCTTTGGGGGACGCGTGCACCTTGAAGCACCTGCTCCATGGCATCGAACTCTTCCGGTTTGGCGAGGTGGGTGAGATCTCCCGTGTGAATCAGGAATTCCGGCCGTACCGCCAGACCGTTGATTTTGGAAACCGCGGCCTGCAAGGTACCCAGCACATCGGTGTTGGCGGGCTTGTTGAAACCGATGTGGCTATCGCTGATCTGTACGAAAGTGAAGCCGGCAGTTCCCAGGTCGGCGCCCAGCAGGCGCGAGGTGGGGATTCCACCGGCGATCGTCCAGATTGTGCCGGTGCCGGCCCATGCCATGCATTTTAGAAATCCGCGGCGGTTGATTCCGTCGTTGTTCATGCGTGTCTTGCTCCTCGAATTGCAAGACTGGCCGGGCGCGGAAAATATTCCCCGCGGTCACGGTGAATTGGGAAGAGCGGGGCTTTGCGCCAGGATTCGCGCGAATTCGGTGAGCTCGGACGCGTTCATGTCGGAGACCGCCCACCATTCCATGCCGCTGGCATACCAATGCGCCAGCTGATAGCCATTCACGGACTCCGTGGACATGCCTCCAGTTGCGTGCGAAGGCCAGACGAAAGACGTTGATGGGGTGGCGGCGACGCTGGTAGACGAGCGCGGCGACCTGGCGGCCGTTTACGTAGTCCAGCCGGCCGCCCGCAAGTTCCGGCAGATCGGGAACGGGAGGCGCAAAATCGAGTTTGCCCTGGAACCACGGCTTTACGGTATGGCGGTCCGAGGAGACGACGTCGAGAAGATGGTTGGCCTGAAGCGATCTGACGTGACTGGCGACCAGTTCCGCGATGACGGGCTGCGGCGGAGCGGGCCGGAACCAGACGGCAGCGATCAAGCCTGCCATCGCCAGGGCACCGAGGGCGGGCCACCGCCAGGCGAACCACGAGGATCGCGGTTCGGTGGGGCGGGCGGCCTCAGTGACTGAGGAACGGATCTTGTGGGCCAGGGCGGCCGGCGCATCATAATATAAATCCGCCGCGCGAATGGCAGCGCGGAGGGCGACATTTTCATCGTGTTCGCGGCGGCAGGCGTGGCACTCCGCGAGATGGCGTTCCAGGTCGATACTGTTGGCCAGATCCACTTCGTGGTCCAAATGCGCTGACAACCAGGTGTGGGCTTCTTCGCAAGTCATTGTCCTGTCGCCTCCTTATCGCGCGTTC
This sequence comes from uncultured Solibacteraceae bacterium, assembly GCA_963811575.1. Taxonomy (GTDB): domain Bacteria; phylum Acidobacteriota; class Terriglobia; order Bryobacterales; family Bryobacteraceae; genus Solibacter. The sequence goes on from CAWERY010000004.1 coordinate 198,295, forward strand.
CGAGGAGTTGCTTCAACCAGTCGCGGCCACGGGAAAGGCGCGACATCACGGTTCCCATGGGAACACCGGTGATCGAGGCTATCTCCTTATAAGAGAAGCCTTCGAGTTCGCGCAGCACCACGGCTTCCCGGAATTCGGGGGAAAGCGCTTCGAGAGCGGCGCGCACCCTGTCTCGATCGTGGGCGGCAAGGGCCAGGGTCTCGGGTCCGGCCGAGGTTTCGGCTGCGGTTGCCAGCGCCTTTTCGTCGATCACCGGGGCGGAGGGATTTCCGCGGCGCGCTAATAAAGTGAACGCGGTATTCCGTACGATGGTCAGCAGCCATGGTTTCGGTGCGGCGCCGCGGAGCGTTTCCAATGCCGAAAACGCGCGCAGAAATGCTTCCTGGACAACATCTTCCGCGTCTTCGTGGTGGCCGGTCAGCCAGCGCGCAAGATTATACGCCGGCCCGAGGAGCGGCTCGATCTCGTCATGAAAGCGGCGCAGTTTCTGGTCCGGCGTCAGTTGAAAATTGCCCTCAGGAATACAGACCGTTGAGGGATCGATTTTATTCCCGCCAATTTCGGACGGTCCGTCACTCAAATTTCCTCGCTACCCCATTTGCCGCTCGCGTGCCCGTTGCTCTATACTAAATACTTGAACTAAAATGCCGAAACGTACCTTTCAACCGAATAATCGCCACCGCGCCAAAACGCACGGGTTTCGCACTCGTATGGAAACCAAGAATGGCCGCGCCGTTCTCGCCCGTCGTCGCGCACGTGGCCGCAAGAAACTGACCGTTAGCTCCGAGAGGTAGTACTCCATCTCTGGTTTTCCGAAACGTGTCCGTCTGCTGCGATCCAAAGACTTTCGAAGAGTTTATGACCAGGGTTCCCGCTTCTCCGGGCCCCTCTTCGCGGCTTTTTGTGTCCGAGAGCCGCAGTCTGACGGACCGCATATCGGCTTTACTGTCCCGCGCGCCATTGGCAAAGCGGTCGTGCGGAACCGTATCAAACGGCGTGTCCGCGAGGCGGTCCGCCTCCACCTCGACCGGTTGAGCCCCCAGTGGTCCATCGTCATCAATCCCCGGCGCAAAGCCTTCGATGCTCCCATAGCGGATCTCCAACGCGAGATCGAACGCCTTTTTCTCCGGTGCAACGGCTTTTTGCCGGCGCCCTCCGCGGGTACAAGCTCTTGATTTCCCCTTTTCTTCCTTCGGCCTGCCGCTATCTTCCGACCTGCTCGGAGTATATGCGCGAGGCTGTGGAGCGCCACGGCGCTCCCAAGGGAATCTGGATGGGTCTGCGACGGCTAGCGCGCTGCCATCCTTTTCACGCCGGCGGCTACGATCCCGTCCGGTAAGACGTCTTCATAACGGAAACTTTTCAGCATGTCGGACTCTGTCAACGGCGGTAGCAACAACATGGCGCAACCGCCAAAAAAAGAAATGTCGATGGAAGTGCGGCTCCTCCTCGCCTTCGTCCTGATGGGGGCGGTGATGTTCCTGACGCCCTACATCTTCCCGACTCCGCCGAAACCTCCGGTGAAGAAGGACGCGAACACGGCGGCAGTCACCCCCTCGCCCGCAGCCGCCGATGCGACTCAGACGTCGGCCGCTCCGCCGGCTGCAGCGGCCAGTGCCGCAGCGCCTGCCCTGCCCGCGAACGCCACGCCGCAGAAGCCCGAACCGCTTTTCGTCATCGAGACCGATCTTTACCGCATCTCGCTCAGCAATCAGGGCGCGAACGTGCGCAGCTGGAAACTGAAAAAGTACAAGGGTAACGACAGCAAGCCGCTCGACCTGGTCAACACGGTCTCCGGCCTCGACTTTCCCTTTTCGCTCGATTTCCCGACTCAGAAGCCGGCCACCAACGTCAATTGGGCCTGGTACAAACAGACTCCGGACCCCGACGGCCTGGGTGTGACCTATGAGTTTTCCGACGGCCATGTGATGGTGCGCAAGGTCCTGCGCTTCCAGAAGAACAGCTATCTTTCCATGGTCTCGAGCGAGGTCACGCTGGATGGCAATGCGCTGCCGCACCTTTGCTTGTGGCGCGGCGGATTTGGCGACCTGACCCTGACGACGGCCGCCGGCAGCCAGCGCACGCTGTATTACGACGTGACCCAGAATAAGCTGGTGGAGCAGGCGCCCAAGGCCGCCGCCAAAGGACCCGTGACTTCGGAAGGCACATACAGCTTCGCGGGGATCGCCGACACGTACTTCGCAGCGGTATTTCTGCCCGAAGGCGCGAGCCGGACCAAGCAGGTGACCTTCGAAGACACGGTGCCGCACGCCGATCTCGGAAACGCCGCTGGCGCTGAGCGGAGTGGCGGTGGGCGATGCGCCCTCCAACCGCTTCGAGCTCTTCGTGGGGCCCAAGGATCTCGACTTACTCCGCAAGATCAACCCCAAGCTCGAGCAGGTGGTGGATTTCGGCTGGATGTCCATCCTTGCCAAGCCGCTGTTCCTGATCGTGAACTATGTGAACGATGCGGTGGTGCACAACTTCGGCTGGGCGATCGTGCTGGTCACGGTCGCGATCAACTTCATTCTGTTCCCGCTCAAGCTGGCGAACATGAAGTCGATGCGGAAGATGCAGGCGCTCAAGCCGCAGGTAGACGCCATCAACGCCAAGTATAAGAACGTGGGTTTGCGCGACCCGCGCGCCGGCGATAAGAACCAGGAAACGATGGATCTTTATAAGAAGCATGGGGTCAACCCGATGGGCGGTTGTATCCCGATGATGCTGCAGATCCCGTTTTTCTTCGCGTTTTATAAGGTGTTCACGGTGAGCGTGGAAATGCGCGGCGCGCCGTGGCTCTGGGTGACGGATCTTTCGCAGCCCGAAACCCTGCCGATCAAGATTCTGCCCCTGGTCATGATCGCCAGCCAGTTCATCATGCAGCGGATGACCCCGCAGCCGGCGGGGGACCCCGCGCAGCAGAAGATGATGATGTTCATGCCGCTGGTCTTCGGCTTTATGTTCTACAATTTCCCCAGCGGCCTGGTGTTATACTACTTGACCAGCAATCTGGTGAGTATGGGGCAGCAGTGGTTCTTTAACAAGACCTCGATGGCGACGCTTGCCGCCGAGTCGATCGCGCCTTTAAAAAAGAACGGCAGGAAATAAACCTTTGACTGAGCGAAAGTACTCTGTGGCCACGGTCGGCCTGCGAATCGATGGCTTCCTGAATACCACCCTCGAAAACGCGGGCATCAACTTGAAGTACGAGATCCAGGACGCTGCTCCTGCGGAAGACGATTTCGAGACTCCGGACGTCCACGTCAAGTTCAGCGGACCGGATGTGGACCTGCTGCTTTCCAATCGCGCGGAACTTCTGCTTTCGCTCGAGCACGTCACGATGGAAATGCTCCACATGCCGAGCGAAGATCACTCGCGCATTTCGTTCGACGCCAATGATTACCGGCTCCTGCGCATCGAGGAACTGCGGCTCAGCGCCTCTGCCGCGGCCGACCGCGTGAAGCGCACCGGAACCTATTTCTGCTTCAACCCCATGAATAGCCGCGAACGCCGCGTGATTCATCTGGCGCTGCGCAACGAAGCTGCGGTACGCAGTGAAAGCGCCGGGATGGGGCCGGGGCGCATGGTGATCGTGTATCCCGCCGGCATGCCGAGCCTGGCCGAACCGCCTCGTCCTCCGGAGCCGCGGCGTGAAGATCGAGGAAGCGATCGCGGTGGTCCGCGGCGCGACAGCCGGGGACCGGGCGGACCGCCCCGGCGCGACGGCCGCGGCGGTGGCGGCGGCGGACGTGGTCCTGGCGGACCGCGGCGGGGCCGATAGCCTTCTCGCCAAAGACACAGCCCTCTGCACCAGCGCGCTACCGGTAATGAAGGCCGCGGAAACCATCGTCGCGATTTCGACTCCGCCGGGCCGCGCGGGATTAGGCGTAGTCCGCATCTCCGGCACCGCCGCGCGCGCCATCGTTTCCCAATTCCTGACTCCCATTGACTGGCATCCCTGGCGGGCGCATCTCGCCAAGCTGCTTGACGCTCAAGGGCACGCCATCGACCAGGTGGTGGTGACCTTTTTCGAGCATCCGCGATCGTACACCGCCGAAGATCTGGTGGAGATCTCCTGCCACGGGTCGCCGGTGGTTCTGCGCCACGCCGTGGAACGCGCGCTCGAGGCGGGCGCCCGGCTGGCGAGGCCCGGCGAGTTCACGCTGCGCGCATTTCTCAACGGTCGGATCGATCTTCCGCGGGCGGAGGCGGTCCGCGATCTGATTGACGCCACCACGCTCTACCAGGCCCGAATCGCGGCACAACAGGTGGATGGCTCGGTCTCCCGGCGGCTGGCTCCGATTAAAGAGCAACTGCTGGAACTGATCGCGCTGCTGGAAGCGGGGATCGATTTTGCCGAAGACGACATTTCGGTGGCGCCGCCCGCTGAGATTCTGCGGCGGCTCTCGCCTGTTCTGGAAGGCGCGGCACAACTGGCAGCGAGCTTTCAATACGGAGGGCTGGTTCGGCAGGGACTGACACTCGCCATCGTGGGGCGGCCCAACGTCGGCAAGAGCAGCCTGTTCAATCGCCTTCTGGAGCAGGACCGCGCCATCGTCACCGAAATCCCTGGAACGACGCGCGACGTGGTCAGCGAGACTGCTTCCATCGGCGGCATACCGGTAAAACTCTACGACACTGCTGGGATTCGCAAGACGGAAGAGCGGGTGGAGTCGCTCGGGATCGAGCGGAGTTATCAGGCGATTGTCGATTCGGATCTGACGCTGGTCGTGCTGGATGGGACGGAGGCGATCACGGCGGAAGATATGGAATTGATCGCGCGCGCCGGGCTGCGGGGCTTGGTGGTGGTGAACAAGTGCGACTTGCCGAAGGTGGGGATGGCGCCGGCCAACGCGATTGCGGTCTCCGCGCTGACCGGCCAGGGTGTTACTCAATTGCGCCAGGCGATTCTGGCAGCAGTGGCGCCGGAAGGGGCCTTGGAACAGGAGACGGGCTTCATCACCAGTCTGCGCCACGAACAACTGCTGAAAGAAGCCGTGCTCTATCTCGAGAAGACCCGGGAGGCGGTGGCCGCCTCGATTCCTCACGAGATGCTGCTGCTGGACCTTTACGCCGCGCTGGGGCCGCTCGATGCAATCACCGGCGCGACCACGGCCGACGACATCCTTAATCGGATTTTTTCGACGTTCTGTATCGGCAAGTGACCATGGCGGCGAGTCCGCCGATCAGCAAGCCCACGGTTCCCGGTTCCGGCGCTACGCCGCTTTCGGTGGAAGAAATCTGATCGACGAAGGCCGAAGCGTCGCCGCCTTTATAGTTGCCGCTGAACTTCAGAATTCCGACGCTGTTGGTAGCGACGAAGGCATCCGTGGTGTACAGCGTCCAGCCGGAGGTCACCGGTAGAACCGCGGTGGAGGCGCTAAAGGTAAGGAGCTGCCCGTCAAATTCCACGGAAATCGTCTGCGCCAAGCTGCCATCGCAGCAGTTCCGCTGGAACGCGTAGAAACTAATGCTGTAGATCCCACCCACGTCTACCCCGGTGATGCTCTGGTAGAAATCGGCCGGTCCCTGGAGAAAGGCCGATTGGGGGGAACCGTCGGGGCCCACAGGATTACCGAAACCCGAGGGGCTATGGGTAAGCCCGGAACCGTTTTCAAAAGTCCAGCTTGCCCCGCAGCCCGCCGGATTGTAAATGTAGGTGGAACCCGTAATGCTGCCACTACATCCGCCGAATCCCGAACTGATATCGACCGCTTCAAAGCCCGAATTCCCAATGTTCAAGCCGGAGGCGCAGAGCAAGCCGGAACCTAGGATTACGAGGGCACTAACTCTCAAGAATGCCATAGGAGTAGATTTTCGCACAGATTGGCGTTGTGTACTGGTCGATACAACTTTAGATAGTCCGGTACGGGTACTAATTCTCGGAACCGCGACCCAGTCACGCCAACTCGAAATTTATTTCTAAAGACTAACTCAATGCATCCGCGTAACTTATCGTTAGCGGCTCAGGGTCACGCCCCCGTTTTCCCCTGGTCTCTCCCGTACCATTTACTCAGGAAGAGTTCGGCGAAATGCGGTGCTACTCGTGCTACTCGCAAAACGGGCTATGCATAGCCCGTTTCTTGCCGCTTGTGCCTTTGTTTTCAACACACCTTTCGCCAAACGGGGCTATACATAGCCCGGCAAGGTAAAACTTGCCCCACCAAAGGGGTCTAAATCCGGGTTTGTCCGCAGACTTCCTTGGCTATGGCGGCGGTGTTGGCGTGGATGGTGATGGTGTCTTCGACGCTTTCGGCGTAGCCGCCGGCCAGGACAATCGCGACCGGGATTCCACTGGGTCAGCGCGGTGCGAAGTACCAGGCGGTCGCGCTCCATTAAGCCTTCAAAGGTCAGGGAAAGGCCGCCTAACTGGTCCTCGCGATAGGGGTCTGCGCCGGCCACGTACATCACAAGTTCCGGTTTGAACATGGTCAGGGCCGCGCGATAGCCGTTGGCGAGACGGTGTAGGTACTCGGAATCGCCGATGCCATCCGACAGGTGGATATCCAGGCTCGAAAGCGGCTTCTCGCTCGGGTAATTGTTGAACTGATGGATGGAGAGCGTGAAGACGGACGAGTCCCCGGCGAACACGGCGGCGGTGCCGTTGCCGTGGTGGACATCGCAGTCTACCACCATGGCCCGCTTGATCATGCCATCGGCCTGCAGGCGGCGGACCGCGATCGCGATATCGTTTATGGCGCAAAAACCCTCGCCATGACCCGGAAAGGCGTGATGAAAACCGCCGCCGATATTGAAGCCGATGCCGTCCTGGAGCGCCAGGCGCGCGGCGAGGATGGAGCCGCCGGCGGCCAGCCAGAAGGCCTCCACCATCTGGCGCGAATAGGGAATTTCGAGGCGGAGGATATCCTGGTAGCTCAACGTCCCGCTGCGCAATTTGTCCACGTATGCGGCGTCGTGAACCAGGCGCACATCATCGTCGGTGGCAGGCTCCGGCGCGACGAAATCTTCGAGAGAGGCGAAGCGGGTATGCAGGAGACGGTCGCGCAGCCAGCGGAACTTCTGCGACGGGAAGACGTGTTCCCCGAGATTCAAATCGTAGCGTTCGTGGTAAACCAGCCGGTAAGGCAACATGGCCTGCGCGCCGTCAGTGAATTCCGTCAGTGAATTTCCGATTGCAACGCCGTCACGACCGCGACATTGAAGATATCTTCCGCCGAACAGCCTCGCGAAAGATCGTTGGCGGGCTTGGCGAGCCCTTGCAGGAAGGGTCCGATGGCAACCGCGCCGCCGAGCCGCTCCACGAGTTTGTAGCCGATATTGGCTGATTCCAGGCTGGGAAAGACGAGCGTATTGGCGCGTCCCGCGACCTTCGATCCCGGCGCCTTGCTCTTGCCGACCATCAGGTCCACGGCGGCATCGGCCTGCAACTCGCCATCGGCGTTGAGCTCCGGAGCACGCGCCCGAAGGATCTCCATCGCCTCCACCACCTTATTTACCATCTTGCCTTTGCCGCTTCCCCGGGTGGAGAAGCTGAGCAGGGCGACGGAGGGCTCGGCGTTAATCAACACGCGAGTGCTGTCCGCGGTAGCGATGGCGATATCGGCCATCTGGATCGGAGTCGGCTCGATCACTACCGCGCAATCGGCAAAGGCCATCAAGCCGTTGTGGCCGAGCGAGAGATCCTGCAGCGCCATGATGAAGACGCTGGATACCAAGCGAGCCCGCGGGTGCACGCCCACCGAGTGGAGCGCGGCGCGGACCGTCTCCGCGGTACTGTTGACGGCGCCACCGACGCTGCCATCGGCATCGCCCGCGCCGACCATGAGGCTGGCGAAGTAGAGGGGCTTCCGTGCCACCGAGGCCGCTTCCACCTGCGTGGTGCCTTTGGCGCGGCGGCGTTCGTAATAGAGATCGGCGTATTTCTTGGTATGGGGCGAGTTCGACGGATCGGCGAACTCCACACCCTCGGGCGGATTGGCGGGCCGCGCGCCAATCAATACGGGCCTGACCACACCCTCGCGTGCGAGCCGGGCGGCCGCTTCGAGCACCCGCGGGTCCGCGCCCTCGGGGAATACGATGGTTTTTTTCAGCCTGCGGGCCCTTTCAATGAGCCCGGACATGAAGAGCTTTGCCGATTCAGGAATTGCAGCCATTTTGCCGGAAGTTTGAGTCTAGCAGGGTGACGCACGTTTTAGCTGCCGGTGGCGGCGAGAGGAGCGCATAAGGCGCCGGGGATAGTGATAGGCTGGATTTCATGGCGAAGGTGATCAGCCGAAGGACGCTACTGCGAGGCGCAGGCGCCGTGATGACGCTGCCGTGGCTGGAATCGATTTCTTCCGGGGCGCCGGTTCCTGCAACGGAGAACCTTGCGGAGCCGCCTTTGCGCATGGCGTTCCTGTTCATGCCGAACGGTGTGCGGCCGGACTATTGGACGCCGGCGGGCGACAAGGACGACTACGAGATCACACCACACCTGAAGCCACTGGAGAGTTTGAAGAGCGAATTTCTGCTGCTCGAAAATCTCTGGCACAAGAACACCGTAGGGCGCAATGGCCACTGGCCGAAGGTGCCGGCGTGGCTCTCGGGCGGATTCGTGGAGCGCACCACCGGCAGCGATCTGGACGCCGGCGGTACCAGCGTGGACCAATTGGCCGCACAGCATATGGGGCTGGAAACGCCGCTGCCCACGTTCGAACTTGGAATGGACGCGCCGCGCACCGGAATCGATACTGCCGGCGGCGGTTTTCCGCGCGCGCTCGGTTCATTCCTCTCGTGGGCCGACCCGCACACGCCGGTCCCGAAAGAGATTGTGCCGCAACTGGCATTCGACCGCCTCTTCCGCAATTCGCGTACGCCGGTGGTATCGAGCGTGGACCCAAAACATCCCTCCCTGGTAGCCTCTTTGCAGCGCGACGAGACCAGCGTCCTCGACCTGGTAATGGAGCAGGCGAAATCGCTGCGGCGCAAAGGAAGCTCCGGCGACCAGGCGCGGCTCGACCAGTATTTCGACTCGGTACGCTCGGTGGAGCAGCGCATGGAGGCGGCGATGCGTCCGCAGAGGCGCTGGATCAACCAGGGCAAGTTTCCACTGGAGCGTCCCGCGCCGGGGCTGCCCGATGCGCATGCCGATCACGTCCGGCTGATGCTCGACATCCTTCTGCTGGCACTGTGGAGCGACAACACGCGGATTGCGACGATGATGCTGGGCGACGCGCAAAGCTCGCAGGATTACTCATTCCTGCCGGGCGTGAAGGGCAATTTTCATGGCCTCTCGCACCATCGTGATATTGAGGCGCAGCGCGCGCAGTACGAAAAGATCGTCACCTGGAATATCGAGCAGGTTGCGTATTTCCTGAATCGCATGCGCAGCCTGGACGAAGGCGGAAAATCTCTGCTGGACAATTCGATGGTGTTGTTCGGCGGATCCTTGAAAGACGGCAATCGCCACGACGTAGAGAATCTGCCGCTGATCCTGGCGGGCCGCGGCAAGGGAACTTTAAAGCCTGGCCGCCGCCTGCGTGCCCCCGAAAAGACGCCGCTCTGCAATCTGCATCTCGCCATGCTGCACCGCATGGGTGTGATGGAGAAATCCTTCGGTGACAGCACCGGGCCGCTCGAAGGATGACTAGAAGGGCTTGAGCTAGCCTACGGTTGTCTTTGGTTAGCAGCCGCAGGTGCCCTTGCGACAGTCTTGCCCGCCTCCCGCTCGCGCTGGGATTCTGAAGTACTGTGGCGATAGAGTGCGCGGGAGCGGCATGAAAGAAATCAAACTGACTCGAGTTCTGCTGGTCGAAGACAATGCAGTGAACGCCCGGTTTGTAGAGGCGATGCTGGCCAATGTGGAGGCGCATTCCTTTCAGATCACGGTGGCGGAAACCCTGGTAGCGGCGCTCGACCTTCTGGTGCACGGCAGCTACGACGTTTCGATTGTGGATTTGATGCTGGCCGATTCGCAGGGTCTCGAAACCTTCCTGACGATCAAGCGGCACGCACCGTGGATTCCGGTGATTATTCTGACCGGGATCGACGACGAAAAGATGGCGCTGGCGGGCGTGCAGCAAGGCGCGCAGGACTACCTGGTAAAGAATAAGCTGACCAAGGACACCCTGGTGCGCGCCGTTGATCTACGCAATCGCGCGGAGCCAGAAGCCGGTGGAGCCCGCGGTGCGCGCGCCGGAGAAGGCGGCGGTGCTTGGGGTGCTCGGTTCCAATGGAGGAGTGGGCACCACCACGCTAGCGGCCCATTGGGCTTTGCAACTGAGCCGGCAGACGGGGCAAAAGGTGCTGCTGGTGGACCTGGACTGTAGTTCCACGGGCGCATCTTTTCTGATGAAGGTGGAGTCCCCGTATTCCCTGCTGGACGCGACGGAAAATCTTCACCGGCTGGATGCCGGGTATTGGAAGGGCGTAGTTACGAAGTATTGCGATGGACTGGATTTGCTGCCCGGGCCGGGAGCCACGAGCATTCGCGAGGCACCGACGGCGGAACGGGTCCGCCACGTGGTCCGTTTCACGCAGCCGCTGTATTCATGGATCGTGCTGGATTTGGGGCGTCTGACCGCAACGTCATTGGGAATGCTGGACGACACCCGGGATCTCTTGCTGGTGACCACTCCGCACCTGACGTCGCTGGTGGAAGCGAGCCGGATTCTGAGGCGACTGCTCGAGGCCGGTTTTGCCAAGGAGAGACTGCACCTGCTGCTCAATCGCAAGGCCCGGAAGTCTTCCATTGCACTCGACGAGATCGAAAAGGCGTTGGGGTATACGATTTACGGCGCGATCAACGATACGCCCGAGGAGATCGCCGAGAAGTATGTGGAACGCCGCTTCCTCGACGACAACTTGCAGGTGCACAAACAGGTCACCCAGCTTGTACAGAAGTGGCGCGGTGTCGAGGAAAAAGCCACCTCGGGGTCCGGGCTCGGCTTCCTCAAACGTCTACGCACGGCGTAGGATTCGCCGTTACGGCGTCGAGTGAACCGTGACGGCGGCTGACGCAAGCATACGGAAGTGAACCGGATCGTGGCGGATGTCGGGGCGCTTGAAGCCGACCATTTGGGCAAGGCGATCCAGGCTGATGCGACGGCGCTTGAGGCGGGCGCCCCGGGGCAAAATCAGGGCCGCATCGATGCCCACGCCGCGAGTGTGATCGGAATCCGAGACCGGGCGCTGCGTGACCAGCAGGCGGTGCCGGGTGAACTCGGCAGTCACCTCCGCGCGGAGCGCCTGGCAGCCCGGCTGGCGATTGCGGCGCAGGGCCTTCATCTTGTCCCACACATCCTGGAGGTGTTCCTGATAGGCCAGGGGACGATATGCGGATTTCAATTCGAGGCGTCCGCCGAGGGAAGTGACGAGCTGTTCCAGGCGGGCGAGGGCACCCGCGGTGGCTTCGGTCAATCCGGATTTGTCCACGATCGCCATGGTGCCGGCCCCTGCTTCGAACATCGCCGCGCCGGGATCAAAGACGGCGGCAAGGGGCGCCACTGAGCAGGTAGACGAGGCGGACTGCTGCGACGGCACAAAGGTGGGTATTTTGGGGAGGGAAAATTTCAGTAGATGGTCCAGCCAGTGGCTGGTATCCGCTTGGGGAGCGGAAAGATTCGATTGGGCGACCGCCAGGCAACTAAAGACAGTCAGGTAGGTAAACACACGTCCGAAGGACCGGATAAAATTCAAACGGTTGAGCTCCTGTAGAGTTGTGGCGTCACACATTAGACGTACGTTCCTCAAAACGGATTACCGGTAAGGGTGAATTATAACGCGTGGTGGGGAGAAGTGATGAACTGAACTTTCGGATCTTCGATAATTCGGGCGAAGGCGATTTCGGGATCGTGGGCAAAACCGCACAGCCAGTTCTCGCGAACCGCCCGGGTGAGCCATTGAATTCGCGTTTCGATGGACTCCAGGGGGAAGAGATCGAAGGCCGGGATCCAGGTGGGCTGGAGGTGGGCGGCGCTCGGCGCCATGTCCGAAAGGTAGCAGAATGTTTGCCCCCGGCTTTCCGCGGTCACGATCATCATGCCGCGATTGTGGCCTGGCGCACTGTGCATACGAATGCCCGGGACCACCTCCGCGCCATCTTCGACCAGGGTCATCCGGCCCGATTCCATCAACGGATCGTAGTTCGCTGCGATGTAGGCAACGCGATCGCGGATGTGGTGGGCGTGGGCATGCGGCCATTCGGCGCGCGGAGCGAAGTATTGCGCACGGGGAAAGGCGGGGATAGCGGCAGCCCCTTGCGGGCCGGGCAGGGTGTTGCCGCCGCAGTGATCCCAGTGCAGGTGACTATTGATCACGATGTCGATGGATTCGGGGTCGATGCCGCAGCGGGCAAGGACCTCGGGCAAGGGATCGGCCACCGGCGGCAGTTTGGCGCGTTCGCGAAAGCGCGCGTCCAGTTTGTTGCCGCCGCCGGTTTCAATCAGGACGTTGTGATCGCCGGTGCGGACCAGGTAGCAGTTAAAACCGAGGGGAACGCGGTTTAACTCATCTACCGGGGTTTTGCGGCTCCACAGAGTTTTGGGGACCACGCCGAACATGGCACCGCCATCCCACCAGTAGGTGGAATCGCGGACCAAAGTGATTTCAAAATCGCCGAGGACGGCGCTCTCGGACAAGGCGGACCGGCCTCAGCCTTTGACCAGCTTGCGGCCGCGATCGAAGAGGTCCGCGGCGTCTTCCACGAGTTTGCGTCCCCGATCGAACATTTCACGGCCGGCTTCGGCGATATCCTCGCTGGCAGTCTCCACGGCATCGCGGCTTTGCTGCGTCTTTTCCGTGAGGTACTGGCGGGTCTCCTTGCCGCTTTTGGGGGCGTAAAGGATGGCGGCGGCCGCGCCGATTGCGGCGCCGGTCAGGAACCATGCGAGATTGCTGGTGACCTGGTTCTCGTCTGTTTCATCGCGTAGGTGCGGCATTGATGGGAGCTCCTCTACATCATTCTGCGATATCCTTTAAGTATGGCGCAAGATCCCGATCGTGAAGATGAAATAGGGCTTACATCGCATGCTCTCGATATGGTCACATTGTGGAGCTCGAGCGCTGTGACAGCCGATGCGGAAGCGGATGTGATCCGGGGAGTCCTGGAATCGAACGGGATTCCAGCGATGGTGGTAGGTGCCGCCCAGTATCCGGTACTCGGTTTTGAAGTAAGGGTACCGCGAGGCAGGGTGGTGGAAGCCGAAGAGTTGATCGCGCAGGCGCAGGAAGGCGGCGCCGAGGCCGCGGATGCGGCGGAAGCGGAGACCGAGAATCAGGCGGGAACCAAGGAAAAGTAGGCTGATTCCGGCCGGAACGCGCCGTCCTACACGGCGTCGCTAATGCTGCTGAAGTTGAAGTCCTTGACGACTAGCGGAGGGGCGATCATTCCGCTTTCGCCGCCACGGGTGCGTACGGGACGGCCCATCGCGATTGTATTCTGGAGCATCCGGACAGGACTTTCGTTAAAGCGGAAATTGACCACCGGGCTGGTGACCTTCCCGTTTTCGATGAGGAAGAGGCCGTCGCGGGTCAAGCCGGTCAACTGCACGGTCTGCGGATTGACGATGCGAATATACCAGAAGCGTGTGACCAGCAGCCCGCGCTCTACGCCGGCAATCAACTGATCGAGCGATTTTTCGGCTCCTTCGAGGATCAGGCCGGAGGGGAAGGGCGTAGGCTCTTTGCCGGCCTTCATTGCGTAGTAGCGGTCGTAGAAGAGGTTCTTCACCACACCCTTGTCGATCCATGTCATGGGGGCGTTGGGCAGACCGCCGTTTCCCCACGGCAGGGCGGGATTGAGCTTGTGAAAGGGATCGCTGCGAACGGTGATGAATTCCGGGAACAGCTTTTCGCCGACCTGCGTGCCGCCGCCTTTTTTGCTCATGAAGCTGCGGCCTTCCTCGGCCGCGCGCGCTTGCATGGAGAACGCCATCAGGGGCAAAAGGTCGCCCACCGCGGTAGGTTCCAGGACCACGGTGTACTTGCCGGGGTCGAGCTTCACGGGACTCTTCCACTTCAGACATTTTTCGACGGCGGTGCGGCCGATGGCTTCGCCGGAAATATCCTCGATGCGCACGGCGGGGTTGGACGCCCAGCCCGAACTGGTGCCCTCGGGATTACGCACGGTGGCGGAGAGGTAGGCATCGGTATAGCGGCCGAAACCGAAGTTGCCGGCCTTGTTGGCGATGGCGAAGTGTCCGGCGTTGCGCTCGAAAAATCCCGCGGCCACCAACCCCTTGGCCTTGGCCGCGTCGATCACCGCTTTCACGTGGGGCACCAGCACCGGGTTGCGGGCGCGCGCCGTCGATTCCACCCAGTTGTCCGTGGCCGAGTACTTTTGGGGGCCAAGCGGCGGCACGCTTTCGGGGTTGGCGGGAGAGAGCAGCGCGAGTTGCTCGGCGGCGTGGACGGCGTCGCGGATGGCTTTTTCGTCGAACTCATCGACGCTGGTGCTGCCGCTCTTGCCCTCCTTCGCGACCGAAATCGCCATGGATTGCTCGGCCACGAAACCGCTAGTGGTCACACCATTGAGCGCGAAGCGAATGAAGGCATTCTCGGTGGTACTGAGATTGACGCTGCATTCGGGATACGTGGTGAACCCGATCGCCTTTTTGGCCAGTTCCTGGAATTGATCTTTGCTCAGCATGGCAGTAGTTAATCCGTGACGATGACATTGATCTGACGGAAGCGCGATGGACTGCAACCGTGACTGACGCTGTTGATTTGCACGGGCTCGCCTTTGCCATCGTTGGGAGCGCCGTATTGCTGCCAGTAGGCAGGACCGGCGATCGCGTCGCAGGCCTGCCAGAAATCGGTGGTCCGCGCCTGGTAGGCGACGCGCGACACCATTCCGGCTTTCTTGCCGTTCTTAATCTCCCAGAACGCATCGCCGCCGAATTGAAAGTTGTAGCGCTGCTGATCGATGGAGAAGCTGCCATCGCCATCGATCAGGATGCCGTTCTCGACGCCTCCGATCAGATCATCGAGCGAGGCGCCCGGCTTGCCGGCATCGAGCGAGACGTTGGGCATGCGCTGAAAGGGAACGGAGCTCCAGCTATCGGCAAAGCAGCAGCCGCGAGATTCCTTTTCGCCGATCAGCGAGGCCTGGTCGCGGATGGTCTGGTAGTGCTTGAAGATTCCTTTTTCGATGATGGGGAAGCGGGTCGCCTTCACGCCATCGTCGTCGTAACCGGTAGTCGCCAGACCCTTTTCGGCGGTGCGGTCGCCCCACACGTTGATCAGGTCGCTGCCCACACGCTCTTTTCCGAGCTTGTCGGTAGTGAGGAAACTGGTGCCGGCGTAGTTGGCCTCATAGCCGAGCGCGCGATCGAGCTCCGTGGAATGGCCGAGCGATTCGTGAATGGTAAGCCACAGGTGGCTGGGGAGCAGCACCAAATCTTTTTTCCCCGGTGTGACAGGCGGCGATTTCAAGTGCTCGACGACTTCTTCACGAACGCGCGCGGCATTCTCAACGAGGTTCATGACCGCGACGAACTCGTACCCGGCGGTGACCGGAGGCGGCTGAAACTTGCGGTTCTTGGAGAGGCCCTTACTGACATCGACGGCGGTTGAGTTGACGATGCCGTAGGTCTGCAGGTTGAGCTGTTGAATGCTCGACCCGACGCTGCTGGCGAAATATTTGTCCTCTTTGCGGAAGGCGAGGGTACATCCGGCGGAGAAGACCTGCTGCGATTTCTTGGCTTCCGCAGCGGCGGTGCGAATCAATTCCAGCTTTTCCTGAATGGGGACTTCGAAGGGGTCGCGCTGATGCGGGGTACGCCAATAATCGGTATACGCCGGCACGGGCGCGAGTTCGATTGGCTTGGCGCGTAGCGTGGCATTGGCTTTGGCGACTTCCACGGCTTCCGCCGTGATGCGGACAATTTCCGCCGACGTCACCAAGGGCGAAGCCGCGAAGCCCCATGCGCCATCCACAATCACGCGCACACCGAAGCCGAAACTGCCGCCATCGCCTATCCCGGGGACTTCGAGCGTCTTACCGGTGCCGCGCTCCGGGTTGAGGCGGATGTTGAGGAACTGCTGACGGGTCCGAATGATGCGGATATCGCAGTAGCCCGCCTTCAGACGTTTGGCCTCGCGAAGTGCCGCGGCTCCGAGGTTTACGAGGTCCGCGTTGGGTTTGGTGGCATCGGCGGGGGCCGCAAAGAGACGGCAGGCAAAAGCGGCTGCGCCAGTGTTCAAAAACGTACGTCGGGTGAGCATGTTACTTCGTTGAGTATAAACGCTTAAAGGCAAGTTTGGACTACGGGATCACTAGTACTACAATCCACGGATATCCCGACTTGAAAGTATTGACAAGGGCTGGAGCGAAAGGTGAAACTTGTTACCACTTGAAGTCCGGTTGAGATTGAACAGCTCTAAAACAGTGATTCGAAGCTAGTTCAATCCGATTTCACAGAAAAACGGAGGAGCGAAGGTGCTCAAGAATAGTTTATTTGCCGCAGCCGCGATGGCGCTTTTCATAGGCGGATCTTCGCGCGCGGCGACCATTATCAGCAATCCGCCCGATCAAAGCGGCGGATCCGATCTCAATTTATTCGCAGAGGCGGACGATTTCATGTTGTCCAGCCAGGCGCAGATCACTCAAATCAAATTCTGGGCGCTGCAAAGCACTCCCGCCGATTTCGCCGGGACAATGGATTGGGCATTCTACTCCGATTTGTCCGGCGCGCCCGGGCGCGCCGGTCATCTCCGGGAACACGGCTGCCACTGGAAGCGCCACCGGCAATTCGACTTTCGGCCTGGACGAGTATGCGTACTCGTTCTCAGTGAATGCCATCCTGAGCAGCGGCACGTATTGGCTGGTGCTGCACAACGGTCCCACGGCCGTGCTTCCCGAAACCAATTTCTACTGGGCATGGTCGAACGGCAACGGTGGAAATAGCGTGAGTCAGGATCTTTCGTCTCCGCCACTTTGGGTGGGCAACAGCGCCGAACTGGCATTTGAGCTGACCGCCGCGGATGCCGCACCGGAACCGATCTCGACCTCCCTGGTGGGCGGCGGGCTCCTGGCCGGTTGGTTCCTTCGTCGCAAGCAGAAAGGTTTGAAGGGTTAATCTCATGAAGAAACTGTTGATCTTGACTGCTGCGGCGAGTTTCGCACTGTGCGCGCAAACGCCTGCCGTGTTACCGGCGCCGTTGACCGGCGTGAGCGACGCCTTCCGCAACTACTCGGCGCAGAACCTGACTGCCAGCTTTGCGGTGGTGGACGATGGCGATGAGGTGGTGAATCCGAACGAGCTGTACATCCCCAAGCCGAAGATCTCGCCGAACAAGGTGAGCACGTCAGCGGTCACAGCGCCGGCATCTACGATGTTTAACCAGACTTCGAACGGCACGCTGCCGGTTACGATGGCCGGAAATTTTACGGGTTTGGGCGCGGGCTTCCCCGGCTGGACCAATCAAGGTTTGCTGCCGCCGGATACGACGATGGCGGTGGGCACGACTCAGATTGTGCAGTGGGTCAACGTGCGGCTGGCGGTTCTCGACAAGACGAGCGGGAGCTTCGGTGCTGGGCGGCGCGGGATGGGTTAGCGGCAATCAGATCTGGGCCGGACTCCCGGCCACCAGTGTGTGCAGGAACCAGAACCAGGGCGACCCGGTATTGCAGTACGACCGGCTGGCCAATCGCTGGGTGCTGAGCCAGTTCGCTTTCACCATCGGGACTTCGACGAATACGGCGCATGTTTCGTATGCTGCCCCACCCTACGCAATTTGCATGGCGGTTTCGCAGACCAATGACGCAACGGGCGCGTATAACCTCTACGAATACACTCTTCCCAACCTGCCCGATTATCCGAAACTCGGCGTGTGGACGGACGCATACTACATCACCGCCAACGACTTCTCTTTCAGCGCGGTTACCGGAACCGGCAGCTATATCGGCTCCCGCGTGTGCGCGTTCGATCGCGCGGCGATGCTGGCGGGCAACGTCGCCACTTCGATTTGCTTCTCCGGCTTAGGCGCGGCGGACGGCACGCACTTCGCGATGCTGCCCGGCGATTTCGAAGGCTCGATCGCACCCCCGGCCAATACGACCGAGTACATCATCAACACCGACTGGTTCAGCCTGAACGCTCCCCCTTATTCCATGCAGTTGCGGCGCTTCAAACCGGACTTCACCACGCCGGCGAACTCAACGCTCAACGATGGCTTTGGCGGCGCTCCCGATAGCTTCGTGTCCTTGCCGTACGACAACAGTGTCATCGGGGCCTGCGGCGATGGCGGCGGGGCCTGCGTGCCGCAGCCCGGCACCACCAGGAAACTGGACACGCTCTCCATGCGGCCGATGTACCGGCTGGCTTACCGGAACCTTGGCTCGAACCGCGAGATTCTGGTCTTTACCGAAAGCGTCGACCCGGTGGGAACCGGCGTGGCCGGAGTTCAGATCGTCGAAATCCGTAACCCGGGCGCCAATCCGCCGCAGATTTACAACAACGTAAATTTCAATCCCGATACGACCAACCGTTGGATGGCGGCCGCCGCCACTGACAAGCTCGGGAATATCGGCGTCGGATACAGCGTCTCGAGCACGACAGTGAGTCCCGGGATCCGCATTTCGGGGCGACTGCGCAACGATATCAGGAGCACGATGCGCGGCGAATTGACCGTGCAGCTCGGCGGCGCCGCCAGCAACCAGACCAGTTCAGCGCAGCGTTGGGGAGATTACAGCACGATGCAGATCGATCCCAGCGACGATTGCACGTTCTGGTACACGCAGGAGTATACGAACCAGAGCAGCAGCGCCAATTGGGCTACGCGAATCATCGGATTCAAATTCAACAGCTGCCAGTAGGGCGCTGCGAGTGCGCGGCACGGTAGACTACTATCGATGCGATTAGCCGGCCTGGCGATCTTTTGCGTTGCGGTGATCTCGGCGCAATCGGTGAGGACCATCGCGGGCACCGGGACGGCCGGCTTTTCGGGTGACGGGGGTCTGGGCACGCAAGCCCAGGTCAATAATCCATACGGCCTGACCATTGGTCCCGACGGCGCTCTCTATTTTTGCGAGATCGGCAGCCATCGCGTTCGCCGGCTGGATTTCAAGACGAACATCATTTCCACGGCGGCGGGCAGTGGACAGAAGGGGTATTCCGGCGACGGAGGCCCGGCGCTCGCGGCGGACATGAACGAACCTTACGAGGTGCGTTTCGACCGGGACGGCAACATGTTTTTCGCAGAGATGCAAAATCATGTGGTGCGCCGCGTGGATGCAAAGACCCGGCTGATTTCGACTGTGGCGGGCACCGGTACGGCGGGCTTCTCGGGCGACGGAGGACCGGCGAAACAGGCGCTCTTGCGACAGCCTCACAGTATTGCGTTCGATCGGGAGGGCAGGCTGTTGATCTGCGATATCGGCAACCATCGCATCCGGCGGGTGGATTTGAAATCGGGCAAGATCGAAACGTGGGGCGGTACCGGTGAGCGCAAACCAACGCCCGACGGCGCGCCGGTCTCGGGAACGCCGCTCAACGGTCCGCGCGCTATCACGTCCGATCCCGAAGGCAATCTGTATCTGGTGTTGCGGGAAGGCAACGCGGTTTACCGGATTGACGCGCGGACCAGTGAGATTCGTCACGTCGCGGGCACCGGGGAAAGCGGGTATACCGGCGACGGCGGTCCTGCTAAGCTGGCGAAGCTTTCGGGGCCTAAGGGAATTTCCTGGGCGCCTGACGGGAGCCTCTACCTTGCGGACACGGAAAGCCACACGATTCGCCGGGTGGATCTTAAATCCGGGCGTGATAATACCGTCGCCGGCACGGGGCAGCGCGGCGACGGACCGGACGGCGACGCAAGATCGTGCCGCCTCTCCCGACCTCACGGGATTTTCGTGAGTGAGGCGGGGGTGGTGTATATCGCGGATAGCGAATCGCACCGCGTTCGCAGGATTAACTAAGACATCCGGCTGGCTGGCGCTACAGTTATCCATTGACCTTTCAACGCGTTTGCTACATTCTAGAGCAAGCTGCGAGGGTTTGATGCGACGAGTAGGACTCTGTGTGTTTGTGGGGTGTGCCGCTCTGTTTTCGGCCGAGACGTTCTCCCAACGACAGCGGGAATTCTGGTCTTTTCAGCAGGTAAAACCGCAGACTCCACCGGCAGTCAAGAACGCAGCGTGGGCGCGCAACGCGATCGACCGCTTCATCATCGCGAAACTGGAAGCGAAGAATATCAGTCCCGGGCCGGCGGCTGATAAAGTTACGCTGCTGAGGCGTGCCACGTTCGACCTGGCCGGGGTGCCGCCGACCCCTGCCGAAGTGGACGCGTTCCTGGCAGACCGCTCGCCCGATGCTTTCGAAAAAGTAGTGGATCGCCTGCTGGCATCGCCGGCTTACGGCGAGCGGTGGGGCCGCCACTGGCTGGACCTCGCGCGCTTTGCGGAAAGCGAGGGATTCAAGAGCGACGAGGCGCGGCCGAATGCGTGGCGCTATCGCGATTACGTAATCGACTCGTTGAACCGCGACAAGCCGTACGACCGTTTTGTGCAGGAGCAGATCGCCGGCGACGAGATGTGGCCGGAGAGTGCCGAGGCGCATGTCGCGACCGGCTTCGGACGCCACTATCCCGACGAGAGCAACGCACGCAACCTGCAACAGCGGCGGCAAGAGATTCTGGACGATATTACCGATACCACCGGCAGCGTTTTTCTGGGGCTGACCTACGGTTGCGCGCGCTGCCACAATCACAAGTTCGACCCGATCCTGCAGGCCGATTATTATCGTTTGCAGGCCTTCTTCGCCAACACCGCGGCCGACGATCATATCGTCATGCTCTCGCGCGAGCAGCTTGCCGCTTACCGGCAGCGCAAGGCGGTTTGGGAGGAAAAGACGAGCGACATTCGCGCCAAAATGGCGGCGCTGCTGGAGCCGGTCAAGCAGCATACCGTCCAGGATTATTTCGAGAAGTATCCGCCCGAAATTCAGGCGATGATCCTGAAGCCCGCCACCGAGCGCAGCCCTTACGAGACCCAGATGTGGGCCAAGGCAAAACCCTATCTCGGCATGTCTGACGACGACGCCGCGAAACAATTGAAGGGCGAGCCCAAGAAGGCCTACGACGCGCTCAAGAGCGAACTGGCGAAGTTCAGCGATCTCGACCCTGGTGAACTTCCGGAGGGTATCGGCCTGGCCGACCTTGGCCGGGTTGCTCCCGCCACTCACGTGCTCGGCGTCGGCGTGTACGATGCGCCCAAGGAAGAAGTGCAGCCTGGATTCCTGACGCTGCTCGACCCCGCGCCGGCAAAGATCGTGGCACCTGCCGGGTTGGAATCCACGGGCAGGCGCACGGCGCTGGCGAAGTGGTTGACCGATCCGGCGAATCCGCTGCCTGCGCGAGTGATGGTGAATCGCGTCTGGCACTATCACTTCGGGCGCGGGATTGCGGGCACGCCGAGCGACTTCGGTTTGATGGGCGAACGCCCGACACATCCCGAGCTGCTGGACTGGCTGACGCAGGAATTCGTGCGCAGCGGCTGGAGCCTGAAGCAGCTGCACCGGCTGATCATGAATTCGGCGGTGTACCAGCAGGCTTCGGATTTTCGCAAGGATGCGGCGGAGATCGATTCGGGAAATCGGACGCTGTGGGCCTTCCCGCGGCATCGTCTGGAAAGCGAAGTGATTCGCGATTCCAGCCTGCAGGTGGCGGGCTTATTGAATGCCAAGGTGGGCGGGCCGAGCGTCTTCCCCGACCTGCCGGAAGGCATGCCGGCTCCCCGGGGCGGATGGAAGCTTTCGAGCGCGGATGAGCGCAACCGGCGCAGCGTGTACATCTTCGTCAAGCGGAATGCGCGCTACCCGTTGATGGAAGCCTTCGACATGCCGGATACGCACGAATCCTGTTCGCGGCGCGACGTCACGGTGACCGCACCGCAGGCGCTCGCGATGCTCAATGACAAGGTCGCGCTGGAATGGGCGCGCGGCTTCGCGGGACGCGCGCTGGGCGCACCGGACCCGGTTGAGGCTGCGTACCGGCTGGCGTATTCGCGCAAACCCGATGCCTGGGAAAAGGACACGGTGGCCACGTTCTTCCACAAGCAGAAGCCCGTGATCGAGGCGCGCCTGGCCCGCGGAGAGAAACTGGCACTGCCGGCCGGATTGCCGGAAAACGTGGACCCGGCCTACGCGGCGGCTTTCGTGGATTTCTGCCAGATGATCTTGAACTCCAACGAATTCGTTTATCGGAATTGACCGGATCGGATTAACGGTATCGGATTAACCATGGACGCTCAACAATATCTTCGAGAACGCAGCCGCCGCGAGTTCCTGATGCGCTGCGGCGGAGGGCTGGGCGCTCTGGCCGTCTCCGCGATGCTGCAGGGGGCCGATAATCGCGACCCGCTGGCAACTCGCAAGCCGGACCATCCGCCAACCGCGAAATCCGTAATCTGGCTGTTCATGGAGGGCGGGCCCAGTCACATCGATATCTTCGACCCCAAGCCGGAGCTCCAACGTCTGGCCGGGCAGCCGCTGCCGCCTTCATTCGGCAAGGTCATTACCGCAATGGGCACGGCGTCGAACACGTTAATGCCCTCGCAGCGCACGTTCCAGCGGTATGGAGAGAGCGGGATGTGGGTCAGCGATTGGTATCCGAAGATCGCCGAGCACGTGGACGATCTCACGATGTTTCGATCCTGCTGGGCGGATGGATTGAACCACGTAGGTTCCGTGTGCCAGATGAACACAGGTTCGATTCTTGCAGGGCGGCCTTCGATGGGCGCGTGGGTGACTTACGGACTTGGTGCGGCGAATCAGAATCTGCCGACCTTCGTCATCCTGACCGATGCCGCGGAGGTAGTGGGCGGAACGAAGAACTGGAGTTCCGGTTTCCTGCCTGCGAGTTTTCAAGGAACACTTTTCCGGCGCGAGGGCGCGCCGATTCTGGACCTGGCGCCCCCGGCTACCATCGGCGGCGAGCAGCAGCGCGGCAGGCTCGATCTGCTGAACGCGCTGAATCGCCACTACAGCGATGCCAAGCCCGAGGACACGGAACTGGAGGCGCGGCTGCGCTCCTACGAGTTGGCGTACCGGATGCAATCGGCGGCTCCGGAGGCGGTAGACCTGACGAAGGAATCGGACGCCACGCGCAAGCTGTACGGCATGGACAACGAGGTCACGGCGAAGTTCGGCTCGAACTGCCTTTTGGCGCGCCGGCTGGTGGAACGCGGGGTGCGGTTCATCGAACTGTATTCGGGTAGCGGCAGCGGCTGGGACGCGCACACGGATCTCGATAAGAATCACGGGCGGCGCTGCCAGGAGACCGACGTGCCGATCGCGGGCCTGCTGACGGATCTCAAGGCACGCGGCCTGCTGGACGACACGCTGGTGGTGTGGGGCGGCGAATTCGGACGCACTCCGTTCAATGAGAAGGGCAACGGGCGCGATCACAATCCGTGGGGCTTTTCGATGTGGATGGCGGGCGGCGGAATGAAGAAGGGCCAGGTGATCGGCACCACGGATGAAATCGGCCTGCGCGCGGTGGAGCGGCCGCTGCACGTGCACGATATTCACGCGACGATTCTTTGGGCGCTCGGCCTCGATCACGTTAAGGTCACGTACCTGCACAATGGGCGGTCCGAGCGTCCCACGATCGTCAGCGGCGAAGTGGTCCGCGAAGCGCTCGCGTAACCGCATCATTAGTCTGTATACTCTGCTTCATGAAGCGCTTCTTTCTGCCTCTCAGTCTGTTGGTATTCGCGCTGGTTCTTCCGGCGCAGGATGCCGGCATGGTGCTCCGCACGTCCGTCACGTACAACACCCAGAAGGCCACGTTAAAGCTCACCGACGATCAGCGCCGGCAGGCGGACGAACTCTCGCGCGAAGCGCAGCAGGCCAACCAGGCTGGCAAGTACGGGGAGGCGATGCGGTCGCTCTATCATGGCCTGGCTGTGATGCGAAATATCGAATGGACGCCGGCTTATGAGTTCGCCTCTTCGCTGCAGGGCAAGCTGGATCACGCCATCGTCGAGCCCGGCGCAAAGACTGGCGTCACGCTGACTCCGCTCTTCGCAACGCCGCTGGCAAACGGCAGGAAGATGAGCGTCACGATGGTGTTGGTGCCGCTTGAGAAGGAAGGAACGCCCAAGCCCGTGGGCGGACCGATGGCGATTGAGCCGGCGGCAGTTCCGTTCCACGCTGCCGTCAATCTCGCCGACATCCACACCGGAGATTACAACGTCGAGGTGCGATTGGCTGCCGATGGCGGGACGCCGGAAGGCGCGGCACGTGCTGCGTTCGTGAAGACACTGCCGATCCACCTCGATACTCTCTCCGCGCCGGTCGAGCAGTTGCGAGGGCGGCTGGCCAAAGCTCCCCGGAAAGATGGAGTGGCGACGGCGGAATACACGCTGGCGCTCTATGACCGGGCCGACGCGGGCGAGGTTAACCCGTCGCGGGTGGATTTCCGCGAGGCGTTTGCCTCGGCCAACGCCATTCTGACCGCGCTCGATCAAGGGAAGGACGCGTTTGGGAAACATGGCGATTCGCATCGCGCTTATCGTTCCGCCGTTGACAATACGCTGCAGCCATACCGTCTGTTCATCCCGGAAAAGTACGACGGATCCAAGCCCGCTCCTCTTGTGGTCGCGCTTCACGGCATGGGCGGGGACGAGAATAGCATGTTCGATTCCTACGGCAACGGCCTGTTGAAGCGCGAAGCGGAGCGCCTCGGCTTTCTCGTCGTATGCCCGAAAGGCCGCGACACGGCGTCCATGTATCGCGGCTCCGCGGAGCAGGATGTCCTCGACGTACTGGCGGATGTGCAGCACACCTACCGCGTGGACCCGGCGCGCATTTATCTGATGGGCCACTCGATGGGCGCCTATGGAACGTGGAGCATCGCTATGGCGCATCCCGAGATCTTCGCGGCGCTCGGGCCCATTTCGGGCGGTGGATCGACTGCGGGAATGGTTAAGATACGGCACATCCCGCAATACGTGGTGCACGGCGATGACGATCGGACGGTGGCAGTGACGCAATCGCGCAATATGGTGGAAGCGGGCAAGAAGGCGGGCGCGGAGATTGTTTACGTGGAGGTTCCCGGCGGCAGCCACGTCGGCGTCGCGGCCCCGGCGTTTGCGGCGATGCTCGACTTCTTCGCCCAACAGAAGAAGAGTGGGGAGCATCAGTGAAGAGTGCAGAGCATCAATAGCGATACAATTTGGGGACCGTGAATCTAACCGCGCTGTCCTTCGCGCTGCTCGCCGTATCCGCTGCATCCGCGGCGGACGTGGGGTGGCCGGTCAATGGCGGACCGGACAACATCCGCTATTCGCCGCTCACGCAGATCAATCGCGATAACGTCGCGCAATTGAAAGTTGCGTGGAGCTACGACTCCCACGATGCGTTCAAGGATTCGGAGATGCAGAGCAACCCGATCGTTGTCGATGGGGTTCTGTATGCCACCACGCCGAAGCTGCGCGTGGTTGCGGTGGATGCCGCGACTGGGCGCGAGATCTGGGTGTTCGACCCCAGCGGCGGCGTGGCGTCGCAGCGCCGTTACCGCCATCGCGGCGTGACGGTGTACCAGGACCGGGTATTTTTCACGCATCGCAATTTCCTGTGGGCACTCGATCGCAAAACGGGCAAGCCAATCGCAAGCTTCGGCAATGACGGCCGTATCGACTTGCGCGAGGGTCTCGACCGTCCGGCGGAGAAGATGAGTGTCAGCGCAAGCAGTCCCGGCGTGATCTTCGAGGACATGATCATTCTGGGCAGCACGGTGCCGGAGACGCTGCCGGGCTCGCCGGGGCATATCCGCGCGTTCGATACGAAAACCGGCAAGCTGCGCTGGATCTTCCGGACGATTCCGCGCCCGGGCGAGTTCGGCTACGACACATGGTCGAAGGATTCGTACCTGATTTCGGGCGGCGCCAATGCCTGGGCGGGGCTCAGCGTGGACGCCAACCTCGGCATGGTCTTTGCGGCTACCGGCTCCGCGTCCTTCGATTTTTACGGCGCCAACCGCATCGGCGACAATCTCTTCGCCAACTGCGTGCTGGCCCTGGACGCTCGAACGGGCAAGCGAGTCTGGCATTTCCAGGGAGTCCGGCACGACACGTGGGACCTGGATTTTCCAGCGGCTCCGAGCCTGGTAACGGTAACCCGCAATGGCAAGAAGGTAGATGCGGTCGCGCAGATCACCAAGACGGGCTACGTTTATGTACTCGAGCGGAAGACGGGCAAGCCGCTCTTTCCCATCCAGTACAAGAGTGTGCCCGCATCGAAGCTGGATGGCGAGAAGCTCTCGCCGGTACAGCCGTACCCGGTGAAGCCGCCGCCGTTCACCAGACAGGCGTTTACCGAGGCGATGATCACCAATCGCACGCCGGAAGCCCACGCGGCGGTGCTGGAAAAATTCCGTAGCATGGATTCGAATGGGATGTACACGCCCGAGAGCACTCGCGGCACGATTCTCTTTCCCGGCACCGATGGCGGCGGGGAATGGGGAGGCGCGGCTTACGACCCCGACACCGGGCTGCTGTTCGTCAACTCGAACGAACAGCCCTGGATCATCCGTATGGTCACGCACGACACGAAATCGGTCTACAAGAATAATTGCAGCGGCTGTCACGGCGCCGACCTAAAGGGCGCGCCGCCCACCTTCCCTTCCCTGATCGGGATCGGCGAGCGGCGGACGCGCGAAGAACTGGCAGCGGTCATTCGCGAGGGGACGGGACGCATGCCGGGCTTCAGCGAGCTCGGCCGCAATGTAAATGAGATCGTCGAGTTTTTGATGACCGGGAAGGATACCGCCGCACTCGATGCCGCGGGCGAATCGAAGGCCCCGGGCTGGCAGAAATACCAGAACGAGGGCTACATCCTGTTTCGCGATCCGGAAGGCTATCCCCCGTTGACGCCGCCCTGGGGCACGCTCAACGCGATCGATCTCAACAAAGGCGAGATCCGCTGGCAGATTCCATTCGGCGAGTACCCGGACCTGGTCGCAAAGGGAATCAAGAACACCGGTAGCGACAATTACGGAGGGCCGGTAGTGACGGCGAGCGGTCTGCTGTTCATCGGCGCTACGAGCTTCGACAAGAAGTTCCGTGCGTTCGATAAACTCACCGGTAAGCTGCTCTGGGAAACGGTGCTGCCGGCCGCCGGCAACGCTACCCCGTCGGTGTACGAGATCCAGGGTCGGGAGTACGTCGTGATTGTCTGCGGCGGTGGAAAGAACGGCGCCCCTTCGGGCGGCAGCATTGTCGCGTTCGCCCTGCCGTGACGGAGCGTTACAATTCGAGGGTATGGTCACCGGCATTGAACACACCGCGATCGCGTCGCCCGATCCTCACAAACTCGCCGCATGGTATGTGGAGCACCTGGATTTTGTGATTAACTACCAGTCCGCGCGCAGCAAGACGGTTTTCATCAAAGCGGCCGACGGATCGATGATCGAAATCATTGAAGCCGGCGGCGGCGACTCACCCGGCCGAAGGGATGAAGGCGGCGGGTCTGCGGCATCTCGCCCTGGCAGTCGCGGATTTCGCGGGGACGCACGAGAGGCTGGCCGGGGAGGGCATCCAGTTTCTGACGGAAGTGCAAAAGGTGGAAGGCAACACGACGGTGTTTTTTCAGGATCCCGACGGTAACATTTTGCACCTTCTGCATCGGGAAACTCCCCTTCCCTGACCCCGAATCCGGCGCGTTTGGGCCACAAAACAGCCGGCAAAGTGTGGTGATTCAACCACACTGCAACCTTAACAAGTCCTTCGGCATCAAAGAGTTGACCTGACCTTTTGGGTCTTGGTGTAATAGGAGTTCCCGATGCCGGAGATCCACATTGCGTTTTGAAACCACGGTGCAGCGCCCCGTTGAAGTTTCCGGGGTAGGGCTTCATTCCGGAGTGCCGGTGCACATTCGCATTCTTCCGGCGCCCGTTTCCACTGGGGTGGTTTTCGTGCGAACCGATCTGGACGGTTTCCAGATTCCCGCAAGCTGGCGGCACGTGGCGCGCGTCAGCTATGCGACCAGCCTGATGCGCCAAGGCGTTTTGATCTCGACAACCGAGCACCTGTTGAGTGTTTTCTATTCGATGGGGATCGATAACGTATACGTCGAGATCGACAATCTCGAAGTGCCGATCCTGGATGGCAGCGGACTGCCGTTTGTGAAGCTGATCGAGCAGGCTGGAATTCGCCAATATCGACGCAAGCGCCGCTATCTGAGAATTCGCCGCCCCATTTCGGTGGAGGACAAAGGCAAGCGCATTAGCATTTTGCCCGACGAAGTGTTCCGGCTGACGTGCGACACCGATTATCCGGCGCCCGTGGGACGGCAATCTCTCGAACTCGAGGTAACGCCGGAGCGTTATGCATCCGAGCTTGCCTTCGCGCGAACTTTCGGGTGGCAGAATGACCTGGACCAGATGCGCAACATGGGTCTGATTCGGGGAGCCAGCCTGGAGAACGCGGTTTGCTTTAGCGCGGAGGGTCCGATGAACCCCGATGGCTTACGCGCGATTGACGAGTGCTGCCGGCACAAGGCGCTCGACCTGATCGGCGATCTGGCGCTGCTAGGCAGGCCGCTTCTGGGACATGTGATCGCCGAGCGCGCCGGTCACGCGATGCATGCCGCGCTGGTGGCGCGCATCATGAGCGATCCATCGGTGTACGAAATCATCACCTTCGATCAACTGGCGTCGCGCGTGACTCAGGCGCTGGTGTCCTGAGCACCTGGTCGGGCTGCACAGTCATTTCCCTGCAACGCTTCCAGGAAGCGATTGATTTCAGCTTGCGAGCGCAGATAATAGCGGGCGTGCGAATGTTCTTTGCGGCCGATGCGGACGGGCACCGTATTGCCGCCCAGCGCGAACGCATCCTCGTCGGTTTCATCGTCGCCCACGTAAAGCACCCAATCGCAGCCTAACCGCTCCCGTTCCACGGCGAGCGCTTCTCCCTTGTGCGAAGCATTGTAGGGCACCAGGTTCACTACGCACTTGCCTCCGAAAACGCGAACGTCCTTGAGCCGGTGTGCCGCCCTGAGGATGCGGCGGCGGGCAGAATGCGGGTCGGCGGCGTGACGGTAGTGCACTGCAAGAGAGAGACCTTTGTCCTCCACCAGTACGCCGGGAAGAGTTCCCACCGCAAGGTCCAGCGCAGCCTTCCACTGCGCAACCTGGGAAGGTGCGCCTGGAGGAAAGCTCGGTTTCGGCGCCGTGATTTCCGATCGCCCGCACGTTGATGCCGTTCAGCCTGCCGAGCAGATCGGCGCGAGCGCGTCCGGAGACCACCACACAGGGATGCTCCGCTGCCAGACCGGCGAGCAGGTCCCGGGTTGCCTCGCTCATACTGGCCTGCTGTGGATCGTCCACGATGGGCGATAGCGTCCCGTCGAAATCGAACGCGTAGAGAGTGCGCTCCCGAGAAAGCATGGTCAAGATTTCAAGGGCCGGGCGGGAGAGCGCGTATTGCATCCTCAAACCGCTGTTCCTATGCCGGAA
Organism: uncultured Solibacteraceae bacterium; assembly: GCA_963811575.1. Classification (GTDB taxonomy): domain Bacteria; phylum Acidobacteriota; class Terriglobia; order Bryobacterales; family Bryobacteraceae; genus Solibacter. Next base: position 227,692 of record CAWERY010000004.1, read on the forward strand.
CGCTCGGCCAAGCGCCCCGCGACGCGTTCCTGATTGCGCAACCGCGCCGCGTCCATTAGCATTCTTCCGGCCCACCGGTAAACATTGAATTGAACCAGGAGCGATCGCATGGACATCATGCGATCGCGCTGCTCCTCGAGCGGCATGGTGAGGGCGGTAGCCAGAGCATCGGCGCTGCTCTCCAGGTCGTAGGGATTCACGATCAGCGCTTCGCTCAGTTCCCGGGCCGCGCCGGTGAACTCGCTGAGCACCAGCACGCCCTTCAAATCCGTGCGGGCGGCGACGAATTCCTTGGCCACCAGGTTCATGCCGTCGTGCAGGGAACTCACATAGCAGAGGTGCGAGGCGCGGAAAAAGCGAAACACCTCGGGTGGCTCGTGGTGAGACCGGAATAGGATGATGGGCCGGTAACCCGGCCGTGCCGAAGCGTTGATTGATGCGGTCCGCCAAACGCTCGACCGCCTCATTCAGATCCTGGTAGCGCTCGATCTTGGTCCGGCTCGGCGCCGCCAGTTGCGCGAAACTGAACCGTCCGCGAAATTCCGGATGGCGCTCCAACAGAAGTTCTACCGCGAGCAACCGCTCCTCGATGCCCTTGGTGTAATCCAGCCGGTCCACGCCCACACCCAGCAGCGCGTCCGGCCTCAGACCGAGATCCTTCCACACCTGCGCGCGGCATTCCTCCGGGCTGGGCGCTTCTTCCACCCAGCGGACAGGCCACTCGAGCGCGATTGGGTACGGACGAATCAGCGTGCGATGGCCTTGCATCACGACTGCATTGTTTTCGCGATCGATACGCGTCTCCAGGTACCGGTCCACCGAATCCAGGAAGTTGTTGCAATGGAGCTGCGTGTGGAAGCCGAGAATGCTGCTGCCGAGCAGCCCTTCCAGCACTTCGTTCCGCCAGGGGCAGATTCCCATGTTTTCGGCGTTGGGCCACGGAATGTGCCAGAACACGATGACGGTGGCGGCCGGCAGGCGCCTGCGGATCATGGCCGGGCGCCAGGGCGAAGTGATAATCCTGCACCAGGATGATCGGGTCTTTGGAATCCACCTCGCTGAGGACCGCGTCGGCGAATTTCTGGTTCACGGCCTGGTATTGGCGCCAATCCTCGGCGCGGAAGACGGGCCGGGTGTGCGCCACGTGGCAGAGAGGCCACAGCCCTTCGTTCGAGAAGCCGTAGTAGTAGCCCTGCTGTTCTTCCTCGGAGAGCCACACACGCCGAATCAGATACGATTCTTCGCCGGGCGGCACCAGTACGTGATCTTTGCGATCGACCGTATCGCGATCGGCGGTGCCGCTGCCGTGAGCCACCCAGACACCGGAACAGGCGCGCATCACGGGCTCGAGCGCGGTCACGAGTCCGCTCGCCGGGTGTTGAACTTCCACCGTTCCTTCGCCGGTGTACTGATGAATGTAGGGTTCGCGGTTGGCGAGGATGATCACCTTCTCGCCGTGAAGATTCCGGTTGAGGCTCTGCTTCAGGCGCTCCGCGGTCCATTGGCCGGGCGCATCGTCGCGATCGTTCGCCATCCGGCTGACCAGTTCGCGGACGTCGCTGAGAATGGGCTGAAACTCGCGGCTGTGCTGGCCGCTACCGCGCAGCAGGCTGCGCAGTTCGCGGCTCCAGTCATAGCGCGCTCGCTTGGCCGCCCAGATGGGCACACAGAGCGCAGCAAGGCCGAGAATGCCGAAGGTGACGATCAGAAAAGTGCGCGCCTGCGTTTCGCGGCGATCGATGAAACTGAGATCGTGCAAGAGAATTGCAAAGCCGAGTTCCTGCCACTGGTTGGAGACAGGCATGACGCCCACATGCACCCTGCCGGTGGGCAGCGCGGCGACGGTGCTCCATTTATGGAAGTGGGCGGCGCCGTTGGAATCCAGCGTTCGAACCCTGCTGCCCACCGCCCAACAACCGAACTCCTGGGGAAACCCGACGGTGGTAGCGCGCGTTTTCAGATCCGCATCGCAGACCGTGGCGCCCATCACGCGTTCGTCGCGCGCGAGTGCGGTGACTTGCTTTTGAAGCTCCGAGGGTTCGCCATTCCAGCCGTTCGCCAGCGATTTTTCGACGCCCACGAGCACCAGATTGGCACGTGAGTTGATATCGCGTTCGAACCAGCGGCGGGCAGTGTTCTGCACAATGCCTGAAGCGGCCCACGCTAAGAGGGCCAGCCCCAACAGAAGGGCCAAAGTGAATGGAACCATCCGTCGCATGCTGCTACTTTTATTTAAGCATTGCCATCCTGTGTTACCGTGCGGAATATGCGGCTCGAAGAGCTCGGTGTCATCGGAAACTGTCAGTTTTCGGCCCTGATTCACAGCAGCGGTTCGATTGTTTGGTGCTGTCTTCCACGCTTTGATTCCGAACCGGTCTTCTCCACACTGCTGGACGAGGAGAACGGCGGGAGCTTTCGCATCAGTCCCGCGAACGGGGAACCGGGCACGCAGCGGTACCTGCCGAGCACAAATATCCTGGAAACGACATTTCGTACGGCGACGGGTGTCTTCCGCGTGATCGATTTCGCGCCGCGCTTCATGCAATTCGGCCGCGCCTTCCGCCCGACTCAACTGGTGAGGATCGTCGAACCGATCGAAGGGCACTCCGCGAATTGTCGTAGTCTGCGATCCGCGGCTGGGATGGTCCAAAGAGCGGCCCTCATTCGTGCAGGGATCGCATCACGTCCGCTACGAGGGCTTCAGCAGCAAGCTGCGGCTCACCAGCGACATTCCGCTTTCTTATCTGAGCGGCCAGGCGTTCACGCTGACCGGGCGGCAACATCGTGATGCTGACTTGGGGCGCGCCCGTGGAAGAGCCTCTGGCACCTTTGTGCGAGCGCTTCTGGAACGAGACGTCGCGCTACTGGCAGGACTGGGTGAAACATTGCGATATTCCTCCGCTGTTCCAACAAGAAGTGATTCGCTCTGCGCTGACGCTTGAAGTTGCACTGCTTTGAGGACACCGGCGCGATCATTGCCGCGATGACCACGTCGATTCCGGAATCGCCGGGCAGCGGGCGGACCTGGGATTACCGCTATTGCTGGCTGCGCGACTCCTATTACGTGCTGAGCGCCTTTGGGCTGCTGGGACAATTCGAAGAACGCGAGCAGTTTGTGCAGTTCCTGCTGAATGTGGCCGGAGGCGCGCCCGGACTGAATCTGGCGCCGCTTTACCGCGTGGATGGTCCTCGAACCTCGAGGAAGCGATTCTCGAGACTGGGCCGGTTACAACGGCGAGCAGCCAGTGCGGATCGGGAATGGCGCCGCGTTGCACTCCCAGAACGACATCTACGGCGAAATGGTACTGGCGCTGGCGCCGATTTTTCTGGACGAGCGCATGAGCGCGGAGCGTTCGGCGGCCGCATTCCGCCTGGTGGAGGGACTCGCGCTGAAGGCCATCTCGCTGGCAGGTGTTCCGGACGCGGGCATCTGGGAGTACCGCACGGAATGGAAGCCGCAGACGTTTTCCAGCCTGATGTGCTGGGCCGCGGCGGATCGCATGGCGGGTATCGCGCGGCTCCATGAACCGGCGCGTGCCGGCGAATTCCGCGAGGCCGCGGACCGCATCCACGCCGAAGTGGTCGCACAATCGTGGAACGCACGGAGAGGGAGCTTTGTGGGCCATTACGGTGGGGAAGATCTCGACGCCTCCCTGCTGCAAATGGTCCGACTGCGATTCCTGCCGACGGGAGATTCGCGGCTTGGAAACACGATCGACGCCATTCACAAAGATCTGGCGCGCGGTGCGTGGCTGCAGCGATACAGCCTGAACGATGGCTTCGGCAAGCCGTCGGTGGCTTTCGTCATTTGCACGTTCTGGCTGATCGAGGCGCTGGCCGCCGCGGGGCGCCGCGACGAAGCGCGGGCCGTATTCGACCAGATTCACGGGGCGCTCTCGCCGCTGGGACTGCTTTCGGAGGACTATGACCACGGCGCCGCCGCGCATGTGGGGCAACTTTCCGCAAACCTACTCGCACGTAGGCTTGATTCACGCCGCTTTCGCCGCCTCGCCGACGTGGAGCGAGGTGCTCTAGGCGCGGCGCAGGCCCACGAGGAATTCGTGGTTCGTCCTATACTGAGCAGGCATGTGGAAATTCATAGTAGTGCCTGCGTTAGCGCTCGGCGGATTGTGGGGCGCGGATTTTACCGCGTGCCCACCCAATATTGATGTCCAGAAGCAACAACTCGCCAAAGCGGTGGCGGGTTGGACGGCCGCGCAGGGTAGTGAGCCGCGCCACGACCTTTGGTATGTCACGATGTACGACGGCGAGCCGAAGGAGATGGCGTCACTCGTCCCCGACATCAGTGGAAAGCTGAGGTCGGGCTGGACGCTCGCGCCTACAACGCGTGCTTATTGGCTGGAGTGCCACTATACGCAAACCACCCTGGTCCTGGCGCGGCCGGTGCCGGCCGGCGCGAAGACATGCGAGGTCACGTACGTGCCCTCCGTGAGCCTGGACGGACAACCGGTGATCAAGCAGATTTCCTGCCGTTAGCGCCTTTATTCCACCCGGAAAGTCTGCTTCGTCTCGAAGGTCTGGTTGCCCACCGCATCTTTGACCGTGACCGCGATGGTAAATTCGCCGGGCTTTGTATTCGCCAGAAGATTGATCCCCATGGAGGCGGCGACGTAGCGTTTCGGGTAAAAGCTCTCGCTTTGTTCCACCGCGGCGGGCTCCTGCGTCCATAGCACCTTACCGCTGGGCGAGATCACGCTGGTCACATAGCTGACATCGATGTGATTATCCTTGCCGTACTTGAAGCCGGTGATGTCGAACTTGGCCCAAACCGCATCGCCGCCGTGATACACGGGCGTGATCAGGGATTGCGAATCCTCTTCGCCGCGGAAGAACTGAAAGTTGCGAACCACGAGGGTATCGCTGGGCTCCACGACCTTGCCGCGAATGTGAAAGGGCACGGTAAGCTCGGCGTTGGTCCGCGCGATCATGTCTTCGGCTTTGATGACCAGCTTATAAGTGCCGGCGGCGACCAACGGCGGGACTTGCACCTCGGTGGCGATCTTGGGCATCCACTCTTTGTCCTGCGGAGTAACGTCGGCCACCAACTCGTTTTTGTAAATCTCGGTGAGCGGCACCCCGTTGGGGTCGAACGCCTGCACGGAATAGGCGACATGCACCTTTTCCTCGGGAGTCTTGGCGTACCCGGCGACACGGCAGGAGAAGAACAGCGTCTCTCCAGCGACATGTTCGAAGCCGGGCGGCACAGGCGCACCGCCATCGCTCTGCGCGATGATCGGCCTGACTACTTCGAGCGAAGCGGCGGCGAAGGCGAGGGCGGACGTCGCGAGCATTAACAGAATCGGTCGCATTGCGAACCTCTAGTCCGATTTTACGCTCTCGGGAAGACGCGGATTACGCGAATGACTCGCGGAGGTAGTGGCCGGTATGGGAATCAGGCGCGGCCGCGATGACTTCCGGTGGTCCGGTTGCGACGATCTGGCCGCCCCGGGAGCCGCCTTCGGGCCCGAGATCGATCACCCAATCGGCGGCTTTGACCACGTCGAGATTGTGCTCGATGATCACCAGGCTGCCGCCGTTTTCGATCAGGCGCTGAAAGGCGGCGAGCAGCTTCGCGATGTCGTCGAAGTGCAGTCCGGTGGTGGGTTCGTCGCAGATAAAGAGCGTGCCGGCGTTGCTCGCGGTGGAGAGATGCGCGGCCAGTTTGACGCGCTGGGCCTCCCCGCCGGAAAGCGTGGTGGCCGATTGTCCCAGGCGCAAATAGCCCAGGCCGACATCGTCCAGCACCTTGAGCCGCTGCACCAGCTTTGGGGCGGCGTGAAAGAAATCCATCGCCTCGCGGACGGTGAGTTGCAGTACCTCGTGAATGTTACGGTCGTTGTACTTGATCTCGAGGATGCCGCTCTTATAACGGGTGCCCTTGCATTCTTCGCAGATCAGTTCCACGTCTGCCAGGAACTGCATCTCGACGGTGACCGTGCCATCGCCCTGGCAGGTTTCGCAGCGGCCGCCGGGGATATTGAACGAGAAATGTCCGGCGGTATAGCCGCGCTTTTCGGCTTCGCGAGTGGAAGCGAACAGTGCGCGGATCAGGTCGAAGGCCTTGATATAGGTGACCGGGTTGGAGCGCGGCGTGCGGCCGATGGGCGATTGATCGATCATCACCACGGTGGAGATGCGCTCCGCGCCTTCGACCTTTCGGCACATGAGTTGGGGGCCGGGGGCATCATCCATCGCAGGCTCGGCTGCAACTCCTGCGTCGTCGCGGGCATCGCGCGCTTTGTGGAGCGCTTCAAGCGAGCGATAGATCACGTCGTGCACGAGGGTCGATTTGCCGGAGCCGGAGACTCCGGTGACCACCACCATCATGCCCAGCGGAATCTCGACATCGACATTCTTCAGATTGTGGACGCGCGCGCCGCTGAAGCGCATGATGCGACGGCGATCCACTGGCCGCCGGGTCCGCGGCGCGGAGACCTTCAATTCACCGCGTAAGTATTTGGCAGTCAGAGATTCGCCGGACTTGATGAGCGTGGGTAGGGTGCCCTCGAAGACAATCTCGCCGCCCAGTTCGCCGGCGCCGGGGCCGAGATCCACGATGTGGTCGGCGGCGCGCATCACGTCGGGATCGTGTTCCACCACCACGATGGTATTCCCAAGGCCGCGCAACTCTTCGAGGATGCGGATGAGACGTCCGGTATCGCGGCTGTGCAAACCGATGGAGGGTTCGTCGAGCACGTAGCAGGCGCCGACCAGGCGGGAGCCGAGCGACGTGGCGAGTTGGATACGCTGCGCTTCGCCGCCGGAGAGGGTGGAGGCCAGGCGATCCAGCGTGAGGTATTCCAGGCCGACGTCGTTGAGGAATTTGAGGCGCTGGCGAATCTCGACGAGAATCTTTTCCGCGATGGCATTTTCTTCGGGGCTGAGATTCAGGCCCAGGAAGAAACTCTGCGCCTCGGCGATATTCATACGCAGAATCTCGCCGATGTTCAAGCCGGCGACGCGCACATAGAGCGCCTCCTTGCGCAGGCGAGCACCCTTGCATTCGGGGCAGAGCGCGTAGCCGCGATAGCGGCTGAGGAAGACGCGCACGTGGACTTTGTACTTCTTACTTTCCAGGTGATCGAAAAAACGCCGGACAAATTCGTCGAGCGCCTCGCGCTCTTCGGGCTTGAGGTCGCATACGGGAACGTTGGTGCGCACCTTGGCGCGATGCTTTTTGAAGTTGCCGAGCCAGGAGCGGTATTTGGGTTTCGTCCACGGGTCGACAGCGCCTTCATCGATCGAGAGCCCCGGGTCTGGGATCACGCGGTTCATGTCGAAATCGATGGTATTGCCGAAACCCTGGCAGCGCGGGCAGGCGCCGAATGGGGAATTGAAGCTGAACAGGATCGGCTCCGGCTGGGTGAACTCCATCAGGCAGGTCTTGCATTGGAAGCGTTCGTTGAAGAGCAGTTGCTCGCCGGTGGCGGCGTTCTCGAAGATGACTTCGCCGGCCTCGCGGTAGCAGATTTCGATGGTATCGACCAGCCGCTGATGGAGTTCGGGCGAGATGGCAATGCGGTCTACCAGCAGATAGAGCGGCTTGCTGAAATCGATATCGAGCAGCGATTCCGGGGTGGAGAATTCGAAAAGGCGGCCGCCTTGAAAGAGGCGATTGAAGCCCTTTTTGCGGAGTTCGAAGAGATGATCGCGCAGGCTATCCGCGGAGGCGTGCTCCCCGCAGGGGAAAAGCGCGTACCAGCGCGAACCTTGGGGATATTGGAGCACGCGGGCGGCAACTTCATCCACGGTATCCTTGACCACGCGCGTGCCGCAGTTGGGGCAGAAGGTCTGGCCGACACGGGCGTAGAGCAGACGCAGGAAATCGAAGCACTCGGTGGAGGTGGCGACGGTGGAGCGCGGGATTGCGCGTGGTATTTTTCTGGCGAATGGCGACGGCGGGCGCGATGCCATCGATATCGTCCACGTCGGGCTTTTCCATGCGCTCCAAAAACTGGCGCGCGTACGCGGAAAGCGATTCGACGTAGCGCCGCTGACCCTCCGCGTAGATGGTATCGAAGGCGAGCGACGACTTGCCGGAACCCGACACACCCGTGACTACGGTGAGCTGGTTGTGGGGGATACACAGCGAAATATTTTTGAGATTGTGGACCCGCGCACCACGGATCGCAATATAATCTTGCACTGGAACCTCTATTATAACGAGCGATGCCTGAGTTCAAGAAATTGATCGCGGGGCTGCAGAAGCATTACGGCGTCCCGCAGTTGCCGCCGGCGCGCGGAGCGTTCGAACTGGTGCTGTGGGAGAATGCCTGCTATCTGTTGCCCGACGAACGGCGGGCACAGGTTTTTGAGGGTCTTCGCTCCCAAGTCGGGCTGACCGCCGCGTCCATCGCCAAGGCGCCGGCCGAAGTGCTGCTGCCCTTGGCGAGACTCGGCGGAATGCGTCCGGAAACGCGCGTATTCCGGTGGCAGGAGATCGCGCGGATTACGATCGAGCAGTTCGGGGGTAATTTGGAGCAGATTCTAAAGCAGCCGTACGTACAGGCGAAAAAGGCTCTCAAGCAGTACCCGAACATCGGCGACCCGGGCGCGGAAAAAATCCTGCTGTTCTGCGGCATGGCTGACGGCCTGCCCTTGGAATCGAACGGACTGCGCGTGTTGACCCGCGTGGGGTACGGGCGCGTACATCTGAAGAATTACGGCGCGATGTATAAGAGCGCGCAGGAGGCAATCGCGCTCGAGCTACCGAAGGCGGCGTCTGCGTTGACGAAGGCGCACCTGCTGCTGCGCGAACACGGCAAGACGATCTGCCGTGACAAATCGCCGGCATGCTACGAGTGCCCGGTGGAAGATATTTGCGCCTACCGGCAGCCGGCGGTCCAGCGCCATCCGGGACTGAGCTAATGTTGCGCAGCTTGATTCTTTTCATGCTGCTCGCCGGAGCGGTCTTGTTCGCGCTGCCATTTTTTGTTTCCTCCATGTACGTGGATGAACGCGGGATTACGATTCCGGGCCGCGTCTTCTCTAAGCGTGAGGATGTCACCGTACAACATTCCACCTGGACGCGATCCTGCGAGATGACCATCCAATACTTCCCGCCCGATACCGGGAGCACCGCCTTTCTGGGTGTCTCATTGAGCCCGGAAGGGTATGACGAGTTTCGCAAAGGCCAAGCGGTGAACCTGCACTACTTGCAGAAGAAGGACGTACCCGATCTGCCGATGGCCAAGATCTTGAGCCAGGTACACGCGCTGACGACCGCGCGGCTGGTCGGCCAGAAGACGTTTTCCAATTCAGAGTTGGTTTGGCGGAACAACGCAAGCCTTTTCTCTCTCGTTGGAGGCATGGTTGTAGTGCTATTTATCTGGCGCCTTGCCCGTCAGCCTGGTTTCGGTTGGGCAGTCTGCTTCTGCGTGCTTGGCGCGGTGGTCGTCATGTTGATCAGCGAATTCCCCAAGCCGCAGCCGGCACCCGTGGCAGCCGTTCGGCGCGGTTCGGGCAAAGTGAAAACCGTGGACCGGATCGACCGCGTCTTCGAAGGAACCCGTTCTCGCGGCATAGAGGTGCATCAGCCTGTGTCCGTGGTGGGAGTGGAATTCGTTCCCGACGAGAGAATGGAACCGGTGCTGGCGGTCGATTTAATTGACGCCGGGTCGCTGCCCGGGTTGAGGGAGGGTTCGCCCGTTGCGATTGATTACGAGGCTGCATCGCCGCGGACCGCGCATATTCAAAACGCGACCCGAACCTTCGTCGGACGAAATATCCGAGGCATGGCGGTGGACGGTGTGTTGTGCGTGCTGCTGCTCATCGGAATGCTTGCGGCAGCGCAGTTTATCGGCCGCGGCTATAACAAGCTGGCAGGTCGAACCAAGTGAGATCTGGAGCGCCTCTTAGTCGTTCTTGGCAAGGCTCGCGAAATATTCCTGAAAGATCGGATTGAAGCCAGGGCCGGCGACTTTCCAGGCGTCCAGCACCGCAGGGCTGTTGCCCCAGACTTCAAAGACGTCGAGCCAGCCGGCGTAGACCGGGTTTTCGCGATCGCCACGGTGTTCCAGATTCAGTTCGAAGTAGACATCCTCCATCAGTTGAAGGAGCTCCATGCAGAAGTAGACCGCTTTGCGGGGGGTGACCTCGGGCTGCGGCACGGGCGGCATGTGACGGAAAAGCTGATTGTCGAGGAATGCCAGGTCCGGGTCTTCGGCGATGCGGCGTACGAAGGCGGAGTACCGGTCGGTGAGATTGATCGCGGCATCGGCGTTCAACGCGGGGGCGGGATACCACTTGCGGCAAAGGTCCTGAAACATGCCGAGCATCGCGCGCTGATCGAGCGGGCTCGGGCGAGTGGCGACGTTCTCAAACGTCGTCCGCACCACGTGCAGGCCGAGTTGGCGGTAGCTTTCGAACTGCGATTCCGTGAAGAACTGGTCGGCGGTGCTTTCGTGCGGGAAAGACGAGTGCCCGGTCTGGTACTGCTCGACGTCCTCGGTCTCATCGCCGGTGAGGCTGGCTTTCAGGTAGAGGATCCAGCCGGTGGCGCGCGCATACGCAGAGGCTGGGGCATTGGGACGCCCGCACGAATCGGCGGGGAAACCGGTTTCGGGCTCCGGATAAGCGATGGTGCCGATTACGCAATGCGAATGGCTACGGCCGTTCACGCGGCGGATGGGTTCGGGATCGAGCGTAATTTCGACTCCAAAATCGGCGCGGCATTTGCGTATAGCGCCCCCCAGTCCCTCGAAGGCAAGATTTGGGTCTGCCTCCGAATCGCAAACCACTATGTAGCGGCAGCGGCGGCGGACAAGCTCATAGAGGCCGAGGTTATCGAAGTGTCCGCCATCTGAGACATTCACGTAGCGGCTGCGTCCGTTCGATTGCGCGAAGAGCTCCGAAAGCAGCGAGACTAACGCATTCATCGGGCCGGGACGTGCGCTCGGAATATCGCGGCGGGGGTTGCCGAGCCACCATCCGAGGCGAACATTGAGGATGGTCATGAGGAACGCGAGCGGGGCCGAGGTGTGATAGCCCATATTGGGATTGGCCGCGGCGCCGGAGATCGCCATGGCGGTACCGATACCCGGACCGTGCGGCTCCATGTAGCCGCGGGTGGGGCGGTAGCCATCAGGGTTGAGGTCTGCCTTGCGCGCGGTGACGGAGCGGTCCTCTTGAGATTGCGGGGGATCGAAGCCGCAGTAGCGCGGGGTGAAGATGAAAGACGCTCCCCGGCGTTCCAGCTTGGCGAGTTCGCTGCCGGTGTTCAGGTTGAGCGCGCAATTGATGATTGGGTAGGGTCCGAGATACGTGTTCAGCGGATCGTCGGACGGGGCGAGAGTGGAGATCGGAAAATCGTCGAACGGGTCGAAGCCTGTCAGGCGGTTCGGCCGCCGATCGCCGGCGCGTCCGGCGCCCAGGTAGCAGCGCACCAGGCGATTCTTGTAGAAATGGTGCATCGAAAATTCGTTGATGTTGAAACGGAGTGGGAGCACCGTGATGATCAGGAGGCAACCGCCCAGGAGCAGTCCAATGGCAAGGACCAGGCCGTGGTGCGAGTAGTGCAGGTAGCACCAGTATTCCCGCTGCACGGGTTCGAGCCACAGCAGCCAATCGGGAATCGGCGTGGTGATTGGGGAAACGCAATCGCTGCGCACGATTACATTGCCCCCAATCTGGCGCAGCAAAATGTGAGTGCCGAGGGAGACGAACAGCAGAAAACCGGCAAGGAACACGATGGGGGCGAAGCGGGCGGCCAGGTCCATCATTCGGGTGGGCACATCGCGTTGTTCGTCGGATTCACCGCTCGTCTTCGCGCTCTTTCCGGACAGATAGCCGGCGGCAGCGCTGCCGAGCCAGCCGCCGGCCAGAGCGATGCCGGCCGCGGCCCAGGTCAGGGTAAGCCAAGCTAGCCAGTAGGGACCGAAGACGGCGAGCACGAACAGGCCGACCCATCCGGCCATGCCGATGGAGACCGAAGCGCCCAGGCGAGCCAGCCATTCGCGCGCGGCATCCGGAAAATCGGAACCCATGAGGCCGATTTGCAAAGTAGTGCCGCACATCCAAACGACCAGGATGAGGGGAGGGCCAAACGCGATACGGAGCCATTCCACATCGGGATCGTCCCAGGTTCCGGTGAGTTGCCAGACGGCCCAGAGCAGGGTTGCGGTGAAGGCGGCGCAGACCAGCGGAATGCCGATCAGGTAGGGAATGCCGCTTGCACCGTTATGGCGGGCTCGATAGCAGAGGCGGAATCCGCCGATCCATTGCAGCGCGGCGAAGAGCACGAGCAGGATGGCGCCGGAGAGCAGCGGGTGCGGGTCGAAGCGGAAGGCGCCCAGAACGTAAGAGGCGATGACGATACAGCAGCTCGCGCCACCTACTACGTAACGGCCGCTCAGATCGGGAAGCCTTACGCGCGGTTTCAGGTGCGGAAACTGGACGAATACAATCTGTCGAAGATTGACGGCGATCACCGTGACCGCAATGGTCAAGGCCGGAACCCAAACGTTGCGCCCGAAGTTGAATGTCAAATCGCGGCCGTAGGTCTGTTGCAGGACACCGCTGAAGAGAACAGTGAGAACCACCGCCATCAGAAACGGAATCAGGATGAGCAGGTTGAGCGACATGTTGCGCATCCAGACGGAACCGATGGTCCAGAAATCCGGGCTGAACAGGCCTGGCTGGGGCGCAAGGTAGTTGCTGTATTTGCGGAGGAAGCTTACCGGATCGGTCTCAGGCTCGCCGGGAACGCGGCGCGGATGAATCTCGTCCTGCGCCGGAATGGGATTGCCGTGATGCTTATTGCGAATGATGCCGTGCAGCCACGCGCCGATGTAACCGCCTCCGGATACGGTGGAAAGGTAGTCGACGAAAGGGATCAATCCAAGTTCGGCAAGACCTTGCAGGACACCGAGATTGAAGGTAGCGCTGCGGATGCCGCCGCCGGAGAAGCAGAGCCCGAGCGCGCGGGTGCGGTGGGCCTCTGCCAGAGCCTCCGGTTTGGAGTTGTGGGCCGGAAGCGGCGCCTGCTCCGGGAAGAGCGCGCGGCGGCGAGCGCGGATGGCCGCAATCTCCTCGGCGAGCAAACTCGGGAAATCGATCGGCGGCGGCAGTTTGGGGCGCGTCAACGGCATAGTTCCCTTTTGGTCAGAGCTTCCGTTTCAAGAAATCGGCGGCGGCATGATAACCGCGGAGCCACGACGCGTGGCGCAGGAAGGTGTGGATTTCGTCGGGAAGAATCAGCTGTTCGAAGTAGACGCCCTGCTGCCGAAGCGCGTTGGAAAGCGTAATGGTCTCGCTGAAGTTGACGTTGCGATCGTCATCGCCGTGGATCAACAGTACGGGCGAGCGCCAGGTACGCACGGCGGCCATGGGCGAGGATTCGAAGGCGGTGCGGGCGGAATCCTCCCGCGCCGCAAGAGCAGCGGCGGAGGTGGGGGCGGCGGCTGCGGGGCCTGGGTTGGCGCGCGGCGCGCTCCAATCGTGGACACCGTGAAAATCGACGCCGGCCGCAAAGAGGGCGGAATCGCGGGCCAGACCGAGCGCGGTGAGATAGCCGCCATACGATCCGCCCCACAGACCGATGTGCGCGGGGTCCACGTCGGCGCGGCTCTTCAGATAGAGGCCGGCGCCTTCGACGTCGTGGAATTCGCTGGCGCCCGCGGCGCCTTGATTGACGGCCTCGCGAAAACCGAGGCCATAGCCGATGCCACTGCGGTAATTGACAGAGAGCACGACGTAGCCCTGGCTGGCAAGATACTGATTCATGCCGTAGGCGTTGTTGTAGTAATCCATGTAATGCCAGCCGAGCAGCATCTGGCGGCGTGATCCGCCGTGCAGGAACACAAGGGCGGCATGTTTGTCACCGGGCTTGCTATCCGGGGGCAGAAAGAGTTGGCCGTGGATTTGCATGCCGTCACTGGCGGTGTAGATTATCTGCTGCGGAATCGCCAGCGATTCGCTTGGAAAATCGGCGGGAATCGTGGTCGGCGCAAGATCGCGCGCCGGCGAGTGCCGCCGAGCTGGATGGCAGCCCGGGCAGGATTGCGCGCATCCGCATGCAGGAAGGCGATACCGCCACTGACGATCGCGGGCGACCATTCGAGCGCTTCCCCTTTGGTAAGCGCGGTCGGCGGCCCGGCTGCGGTGGACACGCGCCAGAGATGGCGGCGGTCGATATCATCCTGATTCGAGGAGTAGACGATCTGCTTGCCATCGTCGGAATAGGCGACGTGCTCCACTTCGAAGTTGCCGGGCGTGAGCGGAACAGCCGTACCGCCTTCGAGCGGCGACGGAGTAAAGGTGGGACCACCCTTCCTTTTCCCAGGGGAAGACGATCCGATTGCCGGCGGCCCAGAAGAGCTGATCTTCGGCGACCACGGCATGGAAGGCGCTGCCCGGGCCTGGGTCTGCCTTCCAGATCTGACGGCTGGCGCCATCGGCGACGCTAGCGACGCGAATGGTCCACTGGCTGGCGCCGCCGCCGCGTCCACCCCCACCTCCGCCCGCCGGGGTGCGGGTGAAGGCGAGCTGTTTGCTGTCCGGCGACCACGCGGGGTTGGCGTCCCGGTCGGTGCTGGGATCGATATAGCTGAGGGACTGCGTGGAAAAATCGTAAACCGCGAGGAAGGCGTGATTGCGTGCGGTCGCTCACGTAAGCGAGCTTTGCGCCGTCCGGGGACCAGCGGAGTTGGGCGGCGGTGACTCCGGCTCGCGCGCGAACCAGCGGCGCAGCGACGCCAGGACTCGTGAGCGGGGCGCTCCAGATCTGGCCGCCGCAGCAGATACGCAAAGCGGTCACCCTTGGGAGAGATGGCGGGCGAGTGACCCGCGGCGAGCTTCCGGGGAGCTTCTCCGGGAGCGGCAATCCAGATCGCCTGCTCGACGCCGGCGGGGTCGGCCGCGGGGTTCGGGTCGGGACGGCCGAGGAATTCCAGATCGCCGCCGCGCGTATAAAGGACGGCGCGCGCATCGGGAGTCCAATGGAGCTGGCCGATATCCTGACCATCGTCGGCGGTGTAATTGGTGAGGCGCACGCCTTTGAAGTCCGGGCGCCACGGCGATCCAGATGTTGCGCGCGCCCCGCTCGTTAAGCAGCCACGCCACCTTACCGCCGCCCGGGGCAGCGACGAGTTCGGAAGGAAAAGGCGCCGAGAGTACTTGCTCCAGCGTGAAGCTTTTGCCGAAAGCTGAGGTTGTGACAAGAAGGTACGCAAACAACAGGCGATTCATGTCGAACCAGTCTACAGCAACAAGTTCGAGAACGACGACCCGGATCATCGCAACCAGGATCGTCTATCCTACAAAGGTGATGTGCGTGCTATTCTTACGGACAAGCGAGGGCCGCGCACCTGTGGAACTTCCCGCCAATTCACAACTGTCTGTAACGCCAACCTGCTCCGAGCACGTCCCTATATCTATCGTGAAATCTCTCTGACGTGGACTTCATGTTCGAATTCCTGTTCAAATATCCGGCCAACATCTTCCATAAAGGCCAGTTCGTCCTGCTGACACCGTGGCCCGTCTGGGTGCTGGCGATCGCTATTTTAGCCGCCGCGGGTGCTTTGTTCTGGCACGTGCGGCGCAATCACGGAATGCTCACTGGGGTCCGTCCCCTCGCCATCTGGCTGTTGGAAAGCGGCCTGATCGCACTGATTCTCTTCCTGCTATGGCACCCGGCCCTGAGCATCGCGACGCTACGCCCCCAACAGAACGTGGTGGCTGTTCTGGTGGACGATTCGCGGAGCATGTCGATCTCGGACGAATCGGGAACCCGGGAAGCGGCGGCGCAAGCGGCGCTCAATTCCGGACTGCTCAAAGGGCTGAACCAAAAGTTCCAGGTACGGCTTTACAAGTTCGGCAAGGATCCTGAGCGGATCCAGAAGCCGGAACAATTGACGGCGGCGGCTCCGGCCTCGCGGATCGGCGACACGCTGGAAAGAGTGCTGGCCGAAAGCTCGTCGCTCCCGCTGGGGGCGATCGTGCTGTTGAGCGACGGCGCGGATAATGCGGGCGGCATCGATCTGGCGACCATCGCGGCCATCCGGCGGCAGCGGATCCCGATTCACACCGTCGGCTTCGGTAAAGAGCATCCCGATCGCGATATCGAGATCACGGACGCGGTGACGCCGGCCCGGGCGCTGCCCGATTCCAAGCTGACTGCGACGGTGACGCTGCAAAGTTGGGGTCTATCCGGCAGCAAGGCGAAGCTGAACGTCAAAGAGGGCGGCAAGGTTCTGACTTCCCAGGAAGTCACGTTGAAGGATAGCGGGCAGTTGCAGACCGAGACCCTGGTGTTCAACGGCGGACAGGCCGGCCCGAAGACCTTCGAGATTTCAGCGGAACCCATGCCGGGTGAAGAGAACCAGGCGAACAACAAGATTACGCGCGTGGTGAACGTGGAAAAGCGGCGTCCGCGCATCCTCTACATCCAGGGCGAGCCGGTTTGGGAGTTCAAGTTCATCCGGCGCGCGATCGACGACTATCCGGATATCGGAATCGATCTGCCGACCATGCTGCGCACCACGCAGAATAAGATCTACCGGCAGGGCGGCAGCAGTCCGAAGGAGTTGGAAGATGGCTTTCCGGCCAAGCCGGAAGAGTTGTTCGCCTATCAGGGATTGATTATCGGCGGCGTCGAGGCGAGCTACTTTACCGCGGCGCAGCAGCAATCCATTAAGGATTTCGTGGACCGGCGCGGCGGCGGCGTTCTCTTCATCGGGGGGCGCGCGAGTTTGAGCGATGGCGGCTGGCAGAATTCGCCGATGGCGGATTTGATTCCTGTAAAGCTGCCGGATTCGCGGGGCACGTTTCACCGCGATTTCTCCAGCGTGACCTTGACGCCGCAGGGTGCTCAAAGCGTCCTTGGCAGGCTGGACGAGAACCCGGCGCGCAACCTGGAGCGGTGGAAGAAAATCCCCCAACTGGCGAATTACCAGGATGTCGGCGAGCCCAAGCCGGGCGCCACCACGCTGTTGCAGGTAACTACGCCGGCGAAGCGCGTCCAGCCTTTGCTGGTCACGGAAAACTATGGCCGCGGCCGCTCGGTGCTGTTCGCAACCGAAGGCAGCTGGCGGTGGAAGATGTGGCTCGACCACGCCGATAAGACCCATGCCACGTTCTGGCAGCAGATGTTCCGCCACCTGGTGGCGGATTCGCCAGGGCAGGTGGTGGCGTCGACTCCCAAATCTGTGCTGAGCGATGAGACCAAGGTTCCAATTCGGGTGGAAGTACGCGACAAACAGTACAAGCCGGTGACCAACGCCAAGGTGCAGGCCCGGTTCCTGGAACCGGACGGCACCAGCGCGACGATGGAACTTTCCCCGATTCCCATGGAAGAAGGGATATACGGCGGGGAGTGGACGGCGGAAAAGCCGGGGTCGTACGTGGTGGAGATTCTGGCCGGGCAGGAGCAGGAAGAGACGGGCCACGATCTGCTGACCTTCCGGCGCGAGGACGGGGTGGCGGAAAACTTCCATACTTCCCAGAACAAGGAATTGCTCAGCAAATTGAGCGAACAGACCGGCGGGCGGTACTACAAGGCGGGTGAGGCGTCCAAACTATCGAATGAGATTTCCTACTCCGAGGCAGGAATCACGACGCGCGAGACACGAGACCTTTGGGATATGCCGGTGATCTTTCTGTTGGCCCTAAGCATTCGCGCTTCGGAATGGCTCCTGCGCCGGAAATGGGGCGTGGTATGAGGATTCTGGCGCTGTTGGCGATGGCAGCGATTTCCGCTCCGGCGGCGACGTTTTATCTGAATCTGGCGGGCATCGGCGGCGAGCTGGATTACACGCAGCGCTTCAAGATGTGGGCCGACGATATCGATAGCAGCCTGAAAAAGGCGGGCGGCGAATCGACGGTTGCCACCATGCACTCGCCAACGCGGGAACAGGTTCGGGCGAAGTTCGCGGAGATCGCGAAGCAGGCCAAGCCGACGGATTCGCTGGTCGTGATTCTAATCGGCCACGGCACGTTCGACGGACAGGATTACAAGTTCAATATCCAGGGCCCGGACATCACCGCGGTGGAATTGGGCGCGCTGATGGACAAGGTGCCGGCGCAGCGGCAATTGGTGGTCAATATGACGAGCTGCAGTGGCGGCTCGATCGACCAACTGCGGAGGCCCAACCGGATTGTGATTGCTGCCACCAAGACCGGTTCGGAGAAAAACGCGACGAACTTTGCGCGCTATTTCGCCGAAGCGTTGCGCGAACCGGCGGCCGATACGGACAAGAACGAATCGGTGAGTGCGCTCGAGGCGTTCCGCTATGCGCAGGCGAAAACCACAGAATTCTTCGACACCCAGAAGCGCCTGGCCACCGAACACTCAGTCATTGAGGACACAGGAAAAGGAAGCGGCGAGCGAACGGCCACGGCGGAGAACGGACAGGGTAAGCTGGCGAGTTCCTTCACTGTGGTGCGGTTGGGCGCCAATGCCGCGGCCGCGCGCGACCCGAACAAGCGGCCGCTGTTGGACAAAAAGGAACAGCTCGAACAGGCAATCGAGAAGCTTAAATTCGAAAAGGCCGCAATGCCGGCGCAGGTATACAAGCAGCAGCTCACCCAACTTCTCCTGGAACTCGCCAAGACGCAGGAGGCCCTCGATCAGTGAGGGAACAATCAGTGAAACAAACTTCGGGTAGGCGCATAGCCTGCTCCGCCACGGCGTTTTTTTTACTCGCGGCACTGGCTCTGCCGGCGCAGACGCTGGACCAGGCGGAACAGCTGTGGAAGGCGAGGCGCTTCAAGGACGCCAACGAGATCTTCAAGGCGTTGGAGAAGAAGGAGCCGAAGAACCCGGATTACAAAGTGCGCTGGGGCCGGATGATGATGGACCATGCGCAGCCCAGCGATGCCGCGGACCTGTTCGGCGAGGCCTTGGAAATCAAGAAAGATCATGCGGGCGCGCTCATGGGGATGGCGCTGCTGGCGGCGGATGGCTTCGAATCGCGCGCCGGCGACCTGGCGCGCAAGGCGCTCGAAAGCGATCCAAAGCTGACGGAAGCGCAGGAACTGCTGGCGCGGCTGGCGTTAGAAGACAACGACAATCCCAAAGCTACGGAAGAGGCCAAGAAGGCGCTGGCGATGGATCCCAATGCGGTGCAGGGAAAGGCGATTCTGGCCACCATCGACCTGCTGGCGGATAAGAAGGATTCGCCATGGGATCCGCATACCGGCAAGGGCTACGAGACGATCGCGCGCTTCTTCGTGTTGAACCGGCGCTACGAAGAGGGCATACAGTATTACCGCAAAGCAATTGAGCTGGATCCGCAGTTGTATAGCGCGCGCTCGCAACTCGGCATCAATCTCATGCGATTGGGCCAGAGCGACGAGGCTTACAAGCAGCTGGAGCAATGTTTCAATAACGACTTCCAAGATTCGGCGACCACGAACTCGCTGAAGCTGATGGATAGCTACAAGAACTTCGTCACTTTCACCACGCCGCGGACGATTCTCAAGCTGCACAAGAAGGAAGCCGAGCTTCTGCATCCGTATATCGAGAGCGAAATGGAGCGCGCGATCTCGACTTACGAGAAGAAGTACAAGATGAAGCTCGATAAGCCGGTGCAGGTGGAAGTCTATCCCGACCATGAGGATTTCGCGGTGCGCACGCTCGGCATGCCGGGCTTGGGCGCGCTGGGCGTTACGTTCGGCTATTCGATCGCGATGGACAGCCCGTCGGGCCGCAAGCCCGGCACCTTCCATTGGGCGTCCACGCTGTGGCACGAGATGAGTCACGTGTTCACGCTGACCGCGACCGGACACCGCGTGCCGCGCTGGTTTACGGAAGGCATGGCGGTCCATGAAGAGACGGCCATCTCGCCGGATTGGGGCGACCGGCTGGGTCCGGACGTAATTCTGGCGATCAAGAATAAGAAGCTGCTGCCGGTGGCGGAGTTGGATCGCGGATTCGTGCATCCCACCGCGCCGCAGCAGGTCATCATCAGCTATTTCCAGGCGGGCCGAATCTGCGATTACATCAATGAGAAGTGGGGCTGGGATACGCTCCTCGCCATGCTCCATGATTTCGGCAATGGCGAAGACACGGTCTCCGTGGTGAAGAAGGAATTGAAGATCGAGCCGGCGGATTTCGATAAGCAGTTCATCGCCTGGGTGGAAGCCGATACCAAGACTTCCGTGGAACATTTCGACGAGTGGAAGAAGACTCTCAAATCTCTCGTGGAGATGACCGCCACGAAGGATTGGGATACGGTGATTAAGCAAGGCACCGCAATCCGCGACATGTATCCCGATTATGTCGAGGAGCACAGCGTGTACGAAATCCTGGCAGCGGCGTACACGGCGAAAGGGAATAAAGCCAGCGGCGATCGCGGAGCTGGAGCGTTACGAAAAGATCGGCGGGCGTGACCCGGAATCGCTGAAGCAGCTGGCGAAATATCTGGAAGAGGCAGGACGCACCGCGGAGGCGGCGGACGCCCTGAACCGGCTTAATTTTATTTACCCGATGGATGGGACCGCCCATCGCAGCCTGGGCGGGCTGTGGCTGGTACAGGGAAACGTCGCGGGTGCAATTCGCGAGTACCAGGCGGTGCTGGCGCGGAATCCACAGGATCCGGCGCAGGCGCATTACGACCTGGCGAAGGCGTATCAGGCGAACAAGCAGATCGAACAGGCCAAGGAAGAGTTGTTGGCCGCACTGGAAGTTGCCCCGGGGTTCCGCCCCGCGCAGAAGCTCTTGCTAGAATTGAGCACTACCGCAGTCAAGAACTAGGAAACGGACAAAACATGTCAACAGTGACGCAGTTGGAGCCGGAAGTTCTCAAAGCGCGGATCGAGCGCTTTCGCCAGGTGCAGAGCGAGATCGTGACGCAGGTGCGGCGCGTGATCGTGGGCCAGGAAGAGGTTCTGGAGCAGGTGATGATCGCTCTGTTCGTTGGCGGTCACTGTCTGATTACGGGCCTTCCGGGTACCGCCAAAACGCTGCTGGTACGCACCATGGCACAGACGCTGGGCCTGGTTTTCAAGCGAATTCAGTTCACGCCTGATCTGATGCCGAGTGACATCACCGGCACGGACATCATCGAGGAGGATCCCACGACGGGGCGTAGAACGTGGACGTTCGTGCAGGGCCCGATCTTCGGCAACGTGCTGCTGGCCGACGAAATCAACCGAACACCGCCCAAGACGCAGAGCGCGCTGCTCGAAGCCATGCAGGAGCGAAGCTGCACCGTGCGCGGCAACATCTACACGCTGCCCAGCCCGTTCTTCGTACTGGCGACGCAGAACCCGATCGAACTGGAAGGCACGTATCCCCTGCCCGAAGCGCAACTCGATCGCTTCCTGTTTAATACAGTACTGGATTATCTCTCCGCGGCTGAGGAACTGAAGGTGGTGGACCTTACCACCGTGACCACGATCGCTCACGCGGACCCGGTGACGACGTCCAAAGAGATCGTGGATTTCCAACAGCTGGTGCGCATGGTGCCGATCGGCGAGAGCGTCTCCCGGCATGCGGTGGAATTGGTTCGCGTGAGCCGCGCGAGTGACGAAAATGCTCCGGACTTCGTCAAGAAGTATGTGAACTACGGCGCCAGCGTGCGCGCCGCCCAGTTCCTGGTACTGGCCGCCAAGGCCAGGTCGCTGATGAAAGGCCGGTATCACGTGACGTATGAAGATGTGCGGGCCCTGTATATTCCGGTATTGCGCCATAGGATTCTGCTCAACTTCCACGCCGAAAGCGATCGCTTGAAACAGGACGATATTCTGAAGAAAGTTCTGGCGTGGATGCCGGCGCCGAAGGATTAATTGGACCGCTCCCTCAAGGCTGCGGCTCGGACCAGAGCCGCTGCTTGAAGGAGGCATTTGAAGGCGTTTGACGAAGACTGACAAGGCGAAATCATGCTACAGCGCTTTCTCGACCCGGCGACCTTGGCCTCCATCTCCAGCCTCGATCTTGTGGCGAAGACGGTGGTGGACGGGTTTGTGGCGGGGCTCCATCGGTCGCCGGATTTTGGATTCTCGCAGGAGTTTGCAGAGTACCGTTCTTACGCGGAAGGCGACGATCTCCGCCATGTAGACTGGAATGTTTTCGCGCGCACGGACCGCTGTTACCTGAAGCGCTACAAGGGCGAGACCAACTCGCAGCTGTTGATTTTGCTGGATACGTCGCGCTTCCATGGGCTATAGCTCATCCGGCGTCAGCAAGCTGGATTATGCGCGCTTCGTTTCGGCGTCCCTCTGCTACATGGCAAGCACGCAGCGCGACGCTACCGGGCTGATCATTTTCGATGAGGACGTGAAAAACTACGTGCAGCCCTCAACCCGCCAGGGCCAGTTATTTCGCTTGCTGCACGCCATCGAAGAAGCCACGGTCGGGACCCATACCGATTTCACCAAGCCCTTCGTTCACTTCCAGAATTTTCTGCATCGCCGCGGCATTGTCGTGGTGATGTCTGATTTTTATGCGGACCCCGAGGTGATCGTCAAAACCGTGGAGCCGCTGCGGTATCGCGGCAATGAAGTGATCCTCTTTCATATGCTCGACCCGCAGGAGATCAAGCCGAAGTTCAAAGATCCCGTGCTGCTTTTTGACCTGGAGGAGACTACGCGCTCGCTCGAGGTTTCGCCGGAGTATGCGCGTAACGAATACCGCCGCAAGATGGATGCGCACATCGAGGCGCTTGGATCCAAAGCGCGCGGAGCAGGAATGGATTATTTCCTGATGGATACGGGGCGGCCGCTCGATGAAGGGCTGCGCGAATATTTGCAAGTACGCAAGGGGCGGTTATAGCCGATGGGATTCCTGACTCCTTGGTTTTTAGCGGGCGCGGTGGCGGTTGGGCTGCCGGTATGGCTGCACCTCTTGCGGAAGCACAAGACGACGCCGCTGCCGTTCAGTTCGCTGATGTTTTTCGAAAAGCGTACGCAGAGTTCGATCAAGCACCGCCGGCTGCGATACCTGGTGCTGTTCGCGCTCCGTGCCCTGCTGATCGCGCTCCTGGTATTGGCGTTTGCGCATCCCTACGTGCGCCAGACTGTGCTTGCTTCGAAGCGCGCAGGCGAAATCACGGTGCTGGCGATCGACAACTCGCTCAGCATGCGCAGCGGCACCAAGCTTTCCCAGGCCAAGACGGCCGCGAAATCAGTCGTCTCCGGCTTGCGGGTCGGGCAGCGCGCGCAGGTGCTGGCCTTCGGTTCGCGCGTGCAGGTGATGAGCGAAGTCACCGACGACCATAACTCTTTGAATGCGGCGATCGATGGCATTGAGCCTGGGGATACCAGAACCTCGTACGGCGAGCTTTCGCGCTCCCTGCGCTCGATTTCTCAATCTCTAAAGCTGCCGCTCACGGTTCAGCTCTACTCCGACATGCAGCAGACCGGTTGGCCGGCCAACTTCAACGACCTGCGCCTCAGCGCGGACGTTCAACTGGTGCCCCACGCGATCGATGCCGCCCCGACCCCGAACTTCGCGGTGGAGAATGTCGTAGCGCCGCGGCGCGTATATGACGGGAAGAAGACGCGCGTACTGGCGACCGTCGCAGGCTTTAACAATCAGAAGGCCGTGCGCAACGTCTCGCTCGTCTTGAACGGCCGCGTGATTGACAGCAAGCAGGTGACGGTGCCCGAGCACGGGCGCGCGACTGTGGAATTTATGTCGCTGGAAGCTCCCTATGGGCGAAACAAGGGCGAGGTCCGCATCGATACCGCGGACAGCCTCGCGGCCGACGACGTGTTTTATTTTTCGGTGGAGCGCAGCGATCCGCGCCATGCCCTGTTCGTGCAGGATTCGGCGGGCAGCCGCGGCCTGCTCTACTTCAAGGCGGCCCTCGAGGCATCGGGACAGGCGGCATTTGAGATCGACCCGGTGACGGTGGATCAGGTGGCGAACGCCGCGCCGGGAAAATATGCCTTCGTGGTGTTGAGCGACATTGGAGCGGTGCCTGCTGCATTCGAAAATTCGCTGCGCGATTATGTGCGCGGCGGCGGCAGCGTGCTCATCTCGCTCGGCCACCTCTCCGTTGGGCGGACGAAGGTTCCGGTAAGCGGCGATACGATCGAAGGAACAGCGTACGCCACCCGCGAAGGAGAGCGCTTCCAGATGGCGGCTTGGCTGGATTCCTCGCACCCGTCCATTCTTAAGGACGATCGTTGGGAG
This sequence comes from uncultured Solibacteraceae bacterium, assembly GCA_963811575.1. GTDB lineage: Bacteria > Acidobacteriota > Terriglobia > Bryobacterales > Bryobacteraceae > Solibacter. The sequence continues at coordinate 251,789 of CAWERY010000004.1, forward strand.
GGCGTGAAGTTCTTCCAGACGATCCACGTAGCGCCGGGAACGGCCCGGGTGGCAGCCAGGTTGAGTGACCAGACTCCGCTGCTGCTGGATCAGCAATTGGGCGAGGGACACATCCTGGTTTTCGCTTCGACGTTCGACAACGTGGCGAACGATTTTCCAATTCATCCGTCTTTCGTACCGTTCATCGAACAGACCGCTCGCTATCTGGGACGGTTGGACGCGGGACCGCCGAGCGTGCCCGTGGGCGCGTTTGCCGAGTTGCGCGATTCCAAGGAAAAGGGTGCGGCGGTGGACGTGGTGGACCCCAAGGGCGAACGCGTGCTTTCGCTCGAAGAGGCGACCAAGGCGCAGAACATCCAATTCTCGCAAGCCGGCTTCTACGATATTCGCCGGCCCAACGGACGCAACGAGTTGGTTGCGGTAAACGCGGAACGGCAGGAGAGCGATCTCACGCCGGTCCCCGCTGAGAGCCTGTCGTTGTGGCAGAATACAGCCCAAGGGGCTGCGGCATCCGAGGGGACCGCGCCAGGCGAAGAACAAAAACCGGTGTCATTGTGGTGGTATGTCATGCTGGCGGTATTGTTGCTGGCATTGGCCGAGTCCTTGCTGGGGAATCAACATCTTTCGGTTGATAAAGAGGCGGCGGTATGAAACCTTTAGATCGCTTAAGCGAGTATTTGAGGGCCGTGGAAAAGCGGCTACGTCTGCTCGCATTGACGCGCGGCATCGCGGTTACGGCCGGGATGGCGCTGGCCTTGACGATCGTGGCGGTACTGGTAATCAATCAGTTCGCCTTCTCGAATCCGAGCGTGATCGGCGCGCGCGTATTCCTGTTTCTCGGCATCGCGCTTGCCATTGGGGCAGCGCTCATCATACCCGTAATCCGTCTCAACCGGCGGCACGCCGCACGGCGGGCAGAGGCGCTTCATCCCCAGTTTGAAGAACGCCTGCTCACGTTCACAGAGCGCATCGAAAAGAATCCCGGCGATCCATTCCTGGAACTGCTGGCGTCCGATACGCTGCGCGTGGCGGAAGATGCGCAACCGCAATCGGTAGCTAAGAATTCATTGATCTTTGGCTTCTCCTCGGCCGCTGTGATCTCCGCGCTGGTGCTGATCTGGCTGGCGGTTTCGGGCCCGGGCTTCATGGGATACGGTGCGTCGCTCCTGTGGGCGGGGCTGCCGAAGGGAACGACCAAGCCGTACTACGCGGTGCAGGTGGAACCGGGCAATCGCACGGTACGCAAGCGCAGCGATCAGTTGATCAGCGCGCACCTGATGGGTTTCCAGGCGCCGAAGGTGCGTTTCTTCGCGAAGTACGTCAGCGCCTCGCAGTGGGAACAGGCCGAGATGGCGACCGAACCGGGCGGCACCGCCTACCAGTTCCTGATCGCCGGCGTGCCGGAGACGCTCGAGTATTACGTGGAAGCGGGCGGCGTCAAGAGCGATACGTTCAAGCTCAACGTGGTGGATCTGCCGGGCGTGAAAAAGATCCGTGTGACGTACCACTTCCCCTCATGGCTCGGCGCGAAGGACGTGGTGGAGGATCCGGGCGGAGATCTGCGTGCGGTGGAAGGTACGAAAGCCGATGTCGCGATCACGACTGATAAACCACTTGCCAGCGGCATCCTCATGCTCGACGATGGCTCGAAGCTGACTCTGAAGTTGGGGATCGACGGCCTGTTGACGGCCACCGTGCCGATTCAAAAGGACGGCGTGTATCACATTGCCGCGCTCGAAGGCGGCGATGATGTTCGCCTCAGCGAAGACTACTTCATTGAGGCGCAGCGCGACAAACCGCCGGAGATCAAGATGACGCGCCCCGGCAAGGATTTCAAAGCATCGCCGATTGAGGAAGTCGCGGTGCAGGTAGAGGCGAAGGATGATTTCGCCCTGAAATCGGTGGAACTGCACTACTCGGTGAATGGCGGGCCGGAGAAGGTGGTGCCGATGCAGGCGGGCGGGAAGACCGCCACCGGAACATCGATGATCGCGTTGGAAGATTACAAGATCGAGCCGGGCGACGTGGTCAGCCTGTACGCGGTGGCGAAGGACGCTCGGACCTCCACCAGCACGGACATCTATTTCATCGAGGCGCAGCCGTTTGAACGCAACTATACGCAGTCGCAGCAATCGGGCGGCGATGGCGGCGGCGGTGGCGACGACCAGGATCAGAACAAGATCTCGCAGCGCCAGAAAGAGATCATCGCGGCTACCTGGAATCAGCTGAAGGGCATGGGCGCCAAGGGTACCGACGCGGATAACGCGGCCTTCCTTGCGGGCGTGCAATCGAAGCTGCGCGATCAGGCGAAGTCGCTGGCAGAGCGCATGAAGGCGCGCCAGTTGACGGAAGCCGGAGACTCGTTCAAGAGCTTCGTTAAGGATATGGAGACGGCCGTGGAAGCGATGGGGCCGGCTACCGACAAGCTAAAGGGCGGCAGTTGGAAAGATGCTCTCGGTCCGGAGCAGAAGGCGCTTCAATACCTGATGCGCGCCGAAGCGACGTCCCGCGATATTCAGGTGGCGTTCGGCAACCAAAAGGGCGGCGGAGGCGGTGGCGGCGGCGCCGGGGCGCGCGACATGGAAGGGCTGTTCGATCTGGAACTGGATACCGAAAAGAATCAGTACGAGAACAATAAGTCGCAATCCTCCAGCCAGCAGCAGCAACAGCAGCAACAGGTCGATGAAGCGCTGCAGAAGCTGGAACAGTTGGCCAAGGCGTCAGCAGGAGCTGGCCGACCAGCAGAAGAAGGGGCAACAGCAGACTTCCCAACAGCGCTGGCAGCAGGAGATGCTGCGCCGCGAGGCGGAGCAACTGCAGCGGCAACTCGAGCAGATGACCAAGGGCCAGCAGGGCCAGCAGCTGAGCCGCAACGGGCAGCAGCAACAAGGTCAGCAGCCGGGGCAGCAACAAGGTCAACAGGGCCAGCAGGGCCAACAGGGGCAGCAAGGTCAGCAAGGACAATCTCAGGGTCAGGCCGGCCAGCAGCAGCAAGGCCAGCAACAGGGCCAGCAGGGTCAACAGAATCAGCCGGGACAGACTGCGCAGGGTCAGCCCAGCCAGCAGCAGCAACAGAACGCCCAACAGCGGGCCATGCAAAATCAGCAGAATAGCGTTCGGGGTGCCAATCCGCAGCAGATGCAGCAGATGCTGGATCGCCTGAACCAGGCGATGGAGGATATGCGCGGCGCAGCTTCCTCTCAGCAGGCAGGAACTCCGCAGGGCGAGGCGCAGGCGCGCCGCGCGGCAGACCGCTTGAAGGAAGCCGAGCAGATGCTTTCGGGAATGCGCGGCAAGGAATCCTCCAATCAGGTGGAGGATCTGGCGCGGCAGGCGGATGATCTGGCCCGCCGCCAGCAGGCGTTCGAAGGACAGATGCGCAAGTCTTTCGGTCCCGATAGCCCGGGCTTGACGCGCGAGCAGGCCAATCAGCTCGCTGGGGAAAAGGAGAGCGAGGCCCAGGATCTGAAGCGGTTGGAACAGGGCATGCAAAGCGCGGTACGCGATCTGCAGAGCTCCCAGAAGAAGGCTGCCACCAAGATGCGTGAGGCCCTCGGCGAACTGCAGCAGGCGGAGATCCAGCGCGATATGCAGCGCAACGCGGATTGGATCCGTCGCGGCATGGGCGGCTATGCGGTAATGTCGGAAGCCACGATATCGCAGGGAATCAACGAGCTTCGCGAGCAATTGAAGCAGGTGCAGCAGGCCATGACCAAGGATGGCAAAGGCGGCGGCGGCAAAGACGATTCGAAGCTCGCCGAGCAGGCCTTGGGACAGGTCGAACGGCTGCGCCAGCAGATGGAGCAGATGAGCCGCGCAGCGCGGCCAACAGGGCAATCAGCCGGGGCAAAACGGGCAGCGCGGCCAGCAGTCGCTGCAACGCGGTCAGCAAGGCCAGCAGGGGCAACAAGGTCAACAGGGCCAGCAAGGCCAACAGGGTCAGAGCCAGCAAGGTCAACAGGGCCAAGGTCAAGGCAGCAGGGCAACAAGGTCAGCAAGGCCAGGGCCAACAGGGGCAACAGGGCCAAGCAAGCAAGGCCAACAGGGTCGGGCAGCAAGGCCAGCAGGGCCAGGGCCAGCAAGGTCAACAGGGCCAAGGCCAGCAAGGCGGCGGCCAGCAGGGCGGCGGGCAAATGAGGGCGGCGGACCGACCAAGGCGGCGGCGGTGGCGGCTATCGCGGCGGCTATGCCAACGGAAATCCGAACGGCGGCCCGTGGTTCGGCAATGGCGATCCGCGCAATGGCAACGTCCGTCCCGAGGACTTCCAGAACAACTACACGCAGACTCTGCAAACGCTCCGGCAGTTGGAGCAGCAGGCGCAGGGAAGCGATCCCTCAATGGTCAAGGATCTTCAGAATCTGATTCGCGACATGCAGCGGCTCAACCCGAATACCTTCGCCAACGATCCGCTGCTGGCCGAACGCATTCAAGGCGCATTGATGGGCGGTGTCCAACAGGTGGAGATGGAACTTCGCCGCAAGGTGGAAGACGCCAACGGCACCGGCAGCGTACGCAGCGCCGGCGGTGAGAAAGTACCGCAAGGCTACCAGGACAAAGTCGCCGAGTACTACCGCAAGCTCAGCAAGGGCAAGCAATAGAGGACGTCCTGCATCCGAATACGGCCAATGAATTGCGAGCATTGGGACAGACCGGCACCATTGCGGTCTCTCCCTGATGCCGGTCAGGCGTGTCATTTGCGCTTTCCGTGTCAATTAGGGTAATCTCTATATATAATCAGAGGATTGATCCCTAGTAGGGCGCAGGTGATTATGGCCACATCCACCGAGGCAACCGTTTCTCAACGCCAACAGCTTGAAAACAAGCATGATAAAACCGTCCGCGAGGAAATTGAAATCTTCCGGACAAAAGCAATGGCCTTCCTTGCCGGGGAGATTGCCGAGGCTGAGTTTCGTCCGTTCCGCCTGAAGCATGGCATCTACGGACAAAGGCAGCAAGGCGTCCAGATGGTTCGCTGCAAGATTCCTGGCGGGTTACTGACCGCGGATCAAGTGGGGCAATTGGCGCGGATCGCCGATGAATTCGGCGGAGGTCGCGGCCACCTTACGACGCGCCAGAACATCCAGTACCATTTTGTTCCGCTCGCAAAGGTGCCGGACCTCATGCACCTGCTGGCCGATGCCGGCATGACCAACCGCGAGGCCTGCTACAACACGGTTCGCAATGTGACCGCCTGCCCCTGGGCCGGATTGGCGCAGGATGAAGTGTTCGACGTGCGCCCCTACGCGCAGCGCCTAGCCTATGCCTTCCTGCGTAAAGATCTGACCGGCAATCTGCCGCGCAAATTCAAATTTGCGTTCGATGGCTGCAGCCACGACGATTGCGTGCAGGGCGCGATCAACGACGTCGGCCTGCGCGCTGTGATCCGCGACGGAAAGCGCGGATTCCGCATGATCATCGGTGGAGGGCTCGGACCGCTGCCCACTGAGGCGCAGCTGCTCGAAGAGTTCGTTCCCGAGGACCGGCTGCTCAATAAGTGCGAGGCCATCGTTCGCGTGTTCAACAAGTATGGGAACCGCAAGAACAAGAACACGGCGCGCATGAAATTCGTGATGCGCAATCGCGGCCTGGAATGGATGCGCGAGCAGATCGAACTCGAGTATACGGACATTCTGCAGAACGGCGGCATCGCGTGGCCCGAGATTGTGCCGGAGGGTTTCGGCGGCTACCAATCCACCCCCCAGCACCTGGGTAACGGCGCCCTGCTGCCGGTTGTGAACCAGGCATCCAGCGGCGATGCGGCGTACGACCAGTGGCTCGATACCAACGTCAAGGAGCAGAAGCAGACCGGCTACGCCGCAGTCACCGTGACCGTGGATCAGGGCAACCTGACCGGCGACCAACTGCGCGGGTTGGCGAAGTTGGCAGCGACGGCGGGCGATGGATTGCTGCGCACCGCGGTGAATCAGAATGTGGTGCTGGGATTCATTCCCCTGGCTCGCCTGCCGCAGGTTTATCACTCCCTGCGAGAACTCGGTTTGGGAGGCGCGGGCGCAGGTCAGATCGAAGACGTCCTGACTTGCCCGGGCGCGTATACCTGCAACCTGGGCATCACCAAGACCATGAATCTGGGGGCTGCGCTGCAAGAGACCGTGCGGCAGTATCAGGATCCCGAAGTGCGCCGCCTGACGATTAAGGCGAGCGGATGCCCGAACGCCTGCGGTCATCATTGGATCGCCGACCTCGGCTTTTACGGCAACGCGCGCAAAGTCGATGGACGCGAGATTCCCTACTACCAGATGCTTCTGGGCGGCGGTAACGACGAACAGGGGATCACGCGCTTCGGGCTCGCGATTCAATCGCTCCCCGCACGGCTTGCGCCCGAGGCCGTGCAGCGCGTGCTCAGTCACTTCCAGGCAAATCGCCTTCCCGGCGAACGCTTCCGCGACTACGTATTGCGGTTCAAGGTGGAAACCTTCCGCGATATGACGGCCGATTTGGCCAAGCCCGCGGAGTACTTCCCGGAAATCTACCAGGATTGGGGCGATTCCGAAGCGTACTCGCTCAAACTCGGCCGCGGCGAATGCGCCAGCTAGTGAGCTAGCCTGGTCTGCTGACGGGCTTTGGTGGCCTGTCTCACGTAACTGCTATTATAAGAGTTCATGTCAAATGCCATTCCCACGGTGGTCATTGTGGGCAGGCCCAACGTCGGAAAGTCCACCCTTTTCAACCGTATCACTGGACAGCGCCGCGCCATCGTCGGGGACGAACCCGGCATCACGCGCGACCGCCTTCATGGGGCTGCCGAACACGACGGCCGGCACTTCGAACTGATCGACACCGGCGGAATCGTCGTCCACGACCAGGAGTATATCCCTGCTCAGATTTTGAAGCAGGCGGAGTACGCGCTGAAAGCCGCCGACCACATCATCTTCCTGGTCGATGGCAGAGCCGAAATCACGGGCAGCGACCGCGACCTGGCGCAGATGCTCCAGCGCCTCGGCAAGCCGGTTTCCCTGGCCGTCAACAAGATCGATGCCTCCGTTCGGGAGAACCTCGTCCACGAGTTTTACAGCCTGGGAATTAAGGACGCCTTTCCCATCTCGGCGGAGCACGGCATCGGCGTAGACGCGATGCTGGACCGGGTGACGGCGGGCTTTGAGCGCGGCGATAAACCGGTCGAGACCGATACGGCTCCGAAGGGAATCAAAGTCGCGATCATCGGGCGGCCGAACGTGGGGAAATCCACACTGCTCAATTCGCTCACCGGCGCGGACCGCGCGATCGTTTCGCCGATCGCCGGCACCACCCGCGACGCTGTGGACGAGACCGTGGTCCACAACGGGCAGGAGTTCATTTTCGTGGACACCGCCGGCATCCGGCGTAAGGGCAAGACGCATGACATGGCGGAAAAGCTCAGCGTCGTGATGGCGCGGCGCCACATTCGCATGGCTCACGTCGTGTTGCTGGTGCTGGACGCGACCGAAGGCGTAGTGGCGCTGGATACAACCATCGCCGGCTACGCGCATGAAGGCGGCCGGGCGCTGATTATCTGCGTCAACAAGTGGGACGAGGTTAAAGGGCAGGCCGCGCAGAAGAAGAATGAGTTCGAGCAACAGATCCGCGACGAATTTAAGTTCCTGGACTACGCGCCGGTGGTCTTTCTCTCGGCGAAATCGGGCTCAAACGTACCAAAATTGTTTCGCCTGATTAAAGAGATTTTCGAATCGGCTTCCAAGCGGATCACGACCGGAGAGTTGAACCGGTTCGTCGATCGCCTGCACTTTGAAGAACGACGAATCTTTTACATTACGCAGCATTCCATCCGGCCGCCTGCGTTTGCGGTGTTCACAGATAAGGGCCCGGCACTCCATTTCTCGCATGAACGGTATTTGATCAATCAGCTGCGGAAGGAGTTCGGCTTCAAGGGCACGCCGATTTTGCTGCAGACGAAGGCCAAGGGCGGGTCCAGAAAAGGCAGGTAGCAGCGGCCAAAAGAAGCCCGTGAGCAGTTAGCCTCGGCATTGCCTTTTGAGAGTACTCCCCCTATGCTAAGAGGAGTAGTATCATGATCGCAATCATAATGAATACAGGAGGGCGGCTCAATGTGGAATAAGAAACGGGACGAAGAACCCCAGCGGCCTTCTTACAGCCCACCCACCCCGCCGGCAAGTCCGGCTCCGGTACACAACCCCAATGATGTGAGGAAGGAGACAGTACCTATGTCGAGCATGCCCCCGGCCAGATTTGAGCCGGAAAGTCGCGGAAACGCGGCCACCATCGGCAAGGCAGTCAAGGTCGTCGGACAGATTTTCAGCCGCGAGGATCTTTACGTGGATGGAGAGGTGGAAGGCACGATCGAGGCGTTGGACCACAAACTAACAGTAGGTCCGAACGGCGCGGTTCAAGCCACCGTGAAAGCGCGCGAAGTAGTCGCGCTCGGCAACATAAAAGGGAACGTGGAAGCCACCGATAAGATCGAGATCCGCAAGGACGCGAAACTAACCGGAGACATCCGCACTGCACGCATCATCATCGAGGATGGCGCATATTTCAAGGGCAGCATCGATATTGTGAAACCGGAACCGGCCAAGGGCGCGCCCAAAGCGCAACCTGCCGCGGCGGCGCCGGCGCCTGCCGCGCAACCTCCGGTGGCGGCCAGCGCTCCGGAGAACAAGCGTTAGGCGAAGAGTCAAACTGCCATGCTGGAGCCGCTGAAGGATTTTTTTCGCGGATCTCGCGGCGGCGCACAGGGGGGCGGCTCGCATTCGCCCTCCGGCGGCGCTAAACTGCCGTTGCACGCTCGCGGCGGACACGCGGAGACGGTATTATCAACCCGGACGAGCCGCGGACTCGAAGAGTTTTTCACACAAATTCGGGACACCAGCGGGCTCACGATCCTTGACCTCGGCGGTGCAACTCAAAAGAACGTCAGCTTCATCACCGATCTGGGGCACCGCCTGTATTCCGAGGATTTTCTTCGAATTCTCAACGAGACGTTCGGCGTGGACGATACCGTGGATCAGTCCAATCCCGGGCGCATTGAGTATTTTCTCAAGCAGACGCTGGACTACCCGGAAGGTCACTTCGACGGCGTACTGATGTGGGACGTGCTGGAATATCTCAACCCGGTGCTGCTCAACGCCGTGGTGGAACGCCTGCACAAAATCGTCCGCCCCAAGGCCTATATGCTGGCGTTTTTTCAGGCCGATGACAAAGTGGACTCGGCTCCGGTTTACACGTTCCGCATCGAGCAGGTCAATTCGCTCGAGGTGCTGCAGCAGGGGTTGCGGCGGCCGGCCCAGTTGTTCAACAACCGAAGCCTGGAAAAGTTGTTCGCCCGGTTTGAGAGCGTGAAGTTCTTCCTGACGCGCGAGCGATTGCGCGAAGTAATTATCAAGGTTTGAGAATCGGAAAAGGCGACAGGCCGCTAACCGGCCTTATTTGTATTTGCCGCTGATGCCGTTCCAGCGAACCTTCAGAGGATCCAGGAAAGCGGCGACGCCTAGCCACAGACTCACTTTGGTTCCTTCCACGTTGTCCCATCGCACCGGAACTTCCACAGCCTTATATTTCAGCTTGCGAGCGATGTAGAGCACTTCGACATCGAAACCGAAGCCATCGAGCTGTTGGCGCGAAAACGTCTCTTTGGCGGCGCGCGATTCGAAGAGTTTGAAACCACACTGCGTATCTTTAAACGGCAAGCCCGTCACCAGGCGCATGGCGAGATTGAAGATCCGTCCGGAGGTCTCGCGCAGCGGCGATTGGTGCACGCCTACCAGTGAGCGATCCATGGCCCGCGAGCCAATCGCTACCTGCGCCCCATCGCGCTTCGCCGCGGTCCACAACTTCTCCAGTTCGCCGATGGGCGAAGAGAGATCGGCATCGGTCAGGAGGCACCATTCGCCCTTCGCCTCCAGCATGCCGTGCTTGACGCTGTAGCCTTTGCCGCGGTTGCCGGGGTTCTTCAACAGGCGAACGCCGGGGCCGGTCGCTACTCCGGTTGTTCCGTCGCGCGAGCCGTCGTCCACAACCAGGATCTCGGCGAAATCCCACTTCGCAGCGTCGAGATACTCGCGAATCTTATGCAGCGTCGCGGGCAAACGTTTCTCTTCGTTGTACGCAGGAATGATAATGGAAATGGATCGGTTCAAGCGAAGCTTTATAATAGCTTGTTTCCGGTTAGGAGTTCTATTTGTCCCTGGAAGATGACTTGCTCAAACAGCGGCTAACGCGCATTCGCGAAATCGAGGCCCTCGGATATCTGGGCTATGGCGAACGTTTCGAATTTACTCACACGGTGCCGGATATTCTGGCCGAATACGGCGCGAAGACCGCCGAGGAACTGACGCCGGAGGTTCGCGTCCGTGTCGCCGGGCGCCTGATGACGCTGCGCCACATGGGAAAGGCCGGCTTCGCGCATCTGCAACAGAATGGCGAACGACTGCAGATCTACGTTAAGAAAGACGCCGTGGGCGAGCGCGATTATGCCCTGTTCAAGTTGGTGGACCTCGGCGACATCATCGGTGTCGAAGGTTACTTATTCCGCACCCGCACCGGGGAGCTCAGCATCCACGCGGAGAAGTTGCAGTTCCTGAGCAAGACGCTGCTTTCCATGCCCGAGAAGTGGCACGGATTGGAAGATGTGGAAACACGCTACCGCCAGCGATATCTCGATCTGATTGCCAATCCCGATGTGCGTAAGGTCTTCGTGACCCGCGCGCGCATCATCTCTTCCCTGAGGCGCCAGTTGGAGGCGCGCGGCTATATCGAAGTGGAAACGCCGATGATGCAGCCGCTGTATGGCGGCGCAACCGCCCGGCCCTTCGTCACCCATCACAACACGATGGATATCGATTTGTACCTGCGGATCGCCCCGGAATTGTATTTGAAGCGCCTCGTGGTGGGCGGCATGGAGCGCGTCTACGAGATCAATCGCAACTTCCGCAATGAGGGCGTCTCCACGCATCACAACCCCGAGTTCACTATGCTCGAGTTTTACCAGGCGTATACGGACTATCGCGGGATGATCGATCTCTCCGAAGAGCTGCTGCGGCAATCCGCAATCGACGCCACCGGATCTCCGGTGGTGGAATTCGAAGGTCACCAGATCGATTTCAGCTGCCTGGCGAGATACAGTATGCGCGAGGCCATCGTGCGCCATTGGGAAGGTGACGGGCCGCCCACACTGGACGATGTCGCCAATCCCGAGTGGCTGCGCGCGCACTCCGGCAAGGCGACTCCCGGCGAAGCGCTGACCGATATTTTCGAGCGCCACGTCGAAGAGAAGCTGATTCAGCCGACGGTGATTTTCGATTACCCGGTCGAGACCTCGCCCCTTTCGAAGAACAAGCCCGACGATCCCGCCTTCGTCGAACGCTTCGAGATCTACGCGGCCGGCATGGAGATCGGCAACGCGTACACCGAGTTGAACGACCCGCAGGAGCAGCGCCGCCGCTTTGAAATGCAGCTCGGCATGCGCGAGCGCGGCGACGAGGAAGCGCACCAGATGGATGAGGATTACGTGCGCGCGCTGGCGTACGGCATGCCTCCCACCGGCGGCGAGGGCATCGGGATCGACCGGCTAACCATGATCCTTACCGGATCGCGCTCCATACGCGACGTGATCCTCTTCCCGCTGCTACGGCCCGAGGGACCGATCGATCTGATCGCCAGCCTCCGCGAACTCGACAAATTGTGAATACCTTCGAACTGTTCATCGCGGGACGATATCTGCGCGCGCGCCGCAAAGAAGCGGTGATCAGCGTGATCACGGCGATTTCGGTGCTCGGCGTCGCGGCCGGCGTGATGGCGCTGGTCATCGCCCTGGCCGTGACCAGCGGCTTCAGTCACACCCTGCAGAGCAATCTGCTGGGCGCGATGGCGCACATCAACGTGATTCCGCGGCAGCCCGGCGACGGCATTGAGAATTGGCCGGACCTGGTCTCGCGAATCCGCAAGGTACCGCACGTCACCGCCGTGTCCCCGGCGCTGTACAGCCCGACGTTCCTGACCGGGCCGATCCAATCGAAAGGCGCCATCCTCAAAGGCATCGATGTGGATGCCGAACTGGCGCTGAACGGCACGCTGCGCAAACTGAAGTCGGGCTCGCTCGATCGCGTTCGCGACCCCAACGCCGTGCCGCCTGGAATCATTCTCGGGTCGCGCCTCGCCGATGATGTCGGCATGAGGGTCGGCGACAACATCGACCTGCTGGCCGATGAGATGCTGCCGGTGGGAGTGCGCCCGGTGAAACGGCGCTTCAAGGTTTGCGGCATTTTCGAAACGGGGTTTTTCGAGATCGACGACAGTTGGGCATACATGTCGATCGGCGCCGCGCAGAAGGCCTTGTCCGTGGATCAGATCAACCAGATCGAACTCAACGTGGACGATCTCAACCTGGCGGGCAAGATCGCGCCGGAGGTGGAGAAAGTGGCCGGGCCGCGCTACACCACCACAACCTGGATGGAGCGCAATAAACAGATACTCGGCGCGCTGCGTATGGAACGGCTGGTGACTATCATCGTTATCAGCTTGATTGAGCTGGTGGCGGCGCTCAATATCTTCATTACGCTGGTGATGATGGTGATGGAGAAGTATCGCGATATCGCCGTGTTGATGTCGATGGGCGCGCGCATCGGGCAAGTGCGCCGGATCTTCATGCTACAGGGTGTGCTGATCGGAGTAGTGGGCAGTGTGATCGGGTTGATTGTGGGATATACGCTCTGTTATCTGGCCGGACGCTATCACTGGATTCCGCTCGATGAAGCAGTGTACTCGATGAGCTTCGTGCCCTTCGATCCGCAGTGGACGGATGCCTTTTGGATCGCCGGGCTGGCGATCCTGGTCAGCTTCGTTGCCACGCTGTATCCGGCGTGGAATGCCACCAAGATCGCCCCGGCCGAAGTGCTGCGCTACGAGTAGATCTACTGCGGAATCGGGAGCTGGTCGCTGAGGGTGAAGTTCACGTCGACCTGCGTCGAGACTTCCACTGGCTCGCCGTTGAGCAGCGTAGTCTGATAGACCCACGTCCGCAGCGCCTCCAGCGCCGCGGGAATCAGCAGCGGATGTCCGCTCATCACCTTGATGTCGGCCATCGTCCCATCCTTCGCGATGATCACAGCGAAGTGGACGACGCCGGAAATGCGCGCCTGCTTGGCCAGCGGCGGGTAGACGGGTACGGTCTGCGAGACCAGCTTCGCCTGCTGCACGTTGCCGCCAATCGTAATACGCTTGACTCCCGGGGGCGGAGGCGCTGCCGTGGACATCGCGGGCATCACGTTCACACTGGAGGCGTTCGTGTTGGCAAAGATGGTGATCGCTACTTCATCGGTGTTGGAGTTCACGCCCTGACTGACGGTCATGTGCTCGTCAAATTCGTGAACCACGGCGGAGATCCGGGCAAACGAATCGGACGTCAAGGTGTCGCCAACCCGCACCGGCAGGCGTGCCATCAGATCGTCACGGACCTTGTCGGAAACGCCGGACACCATCAGGCGGGCGAGGCGTTTGCCGGCGATCGAACCCGGGCCAAGACTGCGCTGCAGTTGATTTAAGTTGCTTTGTGTCTCGTTCAAACGCGCAGCCGCCTGCTGACGGGCCGCCGGATCCTGCGATGCCTGCAGCTGGGAAATCTGATCGCTGATCTGCGAACGTAGGGCCTTGATCTTGTCTTGAGCGGCGGCGATCTTGGCTGGGTCCGTCTCCGTCGCCGGCGCAGGCATCTGCGCAGCGACCACGGCCGGTACCGGCTGCCCCTGCGGCAACTGGAAATCGATCTTAACCTGGCGCGTGGTGGAAGAGTCATCCATGGCGAAGTGCCATTGCAGTACCGCCTGCTGCGCTGCACGGCGCAGTTCGTTGGGGCCGCCGAGCACGCGAGTCTCAATGACGTTGCCCGAACTATCCAGGGTGGCTTCCACGGTGACCACGCCCTGTATGTTCTTGGCGCGGGCGCTGTCGGGATACTCCACGCGCGTGCGGTGCAGAACGGAGCCGCCGGTATCTACCGTCACTCCGGGAAAATCGTTGACGCTCTGCGGCGCGGCCGCAAGCGGGAAGGCCGCGGTTACCATCCAACACGCCGCGGCCAGAATTCCCAGCCCCGCGGCGAGCGCGGAAAATGATCTCTTCTTCGACATTCTTACCTCCTTCATGATCGAGACTACTCGCTGTTTTAAGTGCCGCTTGCGCAAGAAGAGCGGCGCGGGGGCCAGGTCGAGCCGGGGGGTTGCGCCGGCAATCGCAAGCAGGGCATCCACATACCCGTCGCGCGACTGAGTGAGCTCGACCACTTGGCGATCCACCTCCTGCTCGCGGGCGAGACCGATCTCGCCGAGCAGCCACCAGATCGCAGGATGAAACCAGAAAATGCTGCGCACCAGCTCTTCCCCAAGCGTGAAGAGCCAGTCGCGCCGCCGGACGTGGAGAATCTCGTGGCAGAGAATCGCCTCTTGAATGGTTGCGTCCAGCTCGTTGAAATTCGCGGGCAGAAGCACCACCGGCCGCAGGAAACCGAAAGTGACGGGGCTGGAGATCGCTTCCGAAACACGAATGTCGGCCTCCACGCTCCACGTGGTCGGCGGCCGCAATGGCAGCGAGTGACGGCGCAACCGCCCGAGGCGCCAGAACGCCGCGGCAAACCAAACCAGCCTGACGGCGATCCCCGCGCCCAGAATGGCCAGGAAGATCTCACTCTTGGGAACGGAAGACTCGGGCATGGGCGGCATGGGCGGCAGGTCACTGATGTTGGAGTAGACCGGCCGGATGACCCTGACTGCTTGCTGCTTCCACGGACGGACCGCGGGCAGCAGCAGGCAGGCGGCCAGCAGGATCTGCCAGTAAGCCAGCTTCACGTGCGGCACTTTCAGCCGGAGCATCCCGGGCACGAAGGCTGCGACGCCCACCAGCAGACCGATCTGCAGACTGTAGGCCACCAGGTTGTCCCAGATCAGATGGGTGCTCATGGCTTCCTCCGGATGCGCGCGATCTCGTCCAGGTCCTCCGGCGAGAGATCGTGCTCTTCCACAAGGTGCACCAACAGCGGTTCGGCCGACCCGTTGAAGACCCGGTTGACGAAGTCGCGGACCATGTCCCCGATCACCTGGCCCTTCGGTTGCGCGGGACGGTACACATAGGCGCGGTCCGCTTGCGTTTTCTTGAGATACTTCTTCTGCTCCAGGATCTTCATCATGGTCATCACGGTGGTATAAGCCACCTTGCGCCGTTCGAGTAACGTCTCGTAAACGTCGCGCACGGTGGTGCTCTCGCGCTCCCACACGACCTTCATGATTTCCAGTTCCTGCTCGGTTAAAGTAGTGCTTCGCCGTCGCATACTAATTAATTAGTACTAAACGCCGACAGTGTCAAGCGAAAAGTTTTCCGGCATGAGTGTGTTGTGATGTAGGAGTGCTGAAAATTGCCCCGGAAACCCCGGAAGAACACGCCTTGCGGTTCCCGAAACTGACCGCCGGGCAGATCTCTCAATTGGCGGCCTCCAGTACGCAGCGCCAGGCAGCCGCGGGCGATATCCTGTACGATTTGGGCAGCACGGACCACGGCGTATTCATCGTTCAAAGCGGCAGTATCGAGATCGTGGGCATCTCCTCCGAAGGGGAAGCGGTGCTCGCCGTTCTTGGGCCCGGCGAGTTCACCGGCGAATTGAATCAGCTCTCCGGCCGGCGCAGCCTGGTTCAGTGCCGCGCTCGCGAAGCCAGCGCCTTGCTCGAAATCGACCGGCCGAATCTGCGGCGCGTCATCCAGACCGATGCCACACTCGGCGAGGTCTTCCTGCGCGTGTTTCTGCTGCGCCGCGTCTACCTGATCGCCAATTCCGTTGGCGACGCCATCCTGATTGGCTCCAACCATTCCAGCGATACCCTGCGCCTGCGAACATTCCTGGGGCGCAACGGACACCCTTTTACCTACCTGGATGTCGATGTCGATCCCGACATCCAGGCGGTCCTGGACCAGTTCTCAATTCGCATCGACGAAATTCCGGTGCTGATCTGCCGCGGCCGTGTGGTGCTTCGCAATCCCAGCAACGCGGAAACAGCGGCCTGCTTCGGTCTCAACGCGGGCATCGATCAGTTAGTGGTCTACGACATGATCGTGATCGGCGCGGGACCAGGCGGACTGGCTGCCGCGGTTTACGGCGCTTCCGAGGGGCTCAACGTTCTCGTATTGGAAAGCAACGCGCCGGGCGGACAAGCGGGTTCGAGTTCGAGGATCGAAAACTACCTCGGTTTCCCGATGGGAATCTCCGGCCAGGAACTGGCCGAGCGCGCCTTCGTCCAGGCCGAAAAGTTCGGCGCCCAGATCTCCGTCGCGCGCACCGCAACCAGCCTGAAATGCCTGCATCCCCCTTATGTCGTGGAGCTGGATGACGGCAGCGTCGTCCACGGCCGCACCCTCATCGTGGCCGCCGGCACGCGGTACCGGAAACTGGACCTGCCCAACGTTCAGCAGTTCGAGGGCGCCGGCATATACTACGGCGCCACCCAGATGGAGGCTGCCCTGTGCCGGGAGGACGAGGTCGCGATTGTCGGCGGCGGCAACTCGGCCGGCCAGGCCGCGATTTTCCTGGCCGGCTTCGCCACTCATGTTCACCTTGTGGTCCGCGGCAAAGGTCTCAAGGAAACGATGTCGCGCTATTTGATCGCCCGCATTGAAGCCTCCCAGGAGATCACCGTTCATACCTCAACCACCATAGAAGCGCTCGAGGGCGGCAAGCGGCTGGAACGAATTCGCTGGCGCAAGGCAGAGACGGGCGTGAGCGAGACCCATGAGCTCCGTCACCTGTTTCTGATGACGGGTGCCGACCCCAATACCGCCTGGCTCGCGGAGTGTCTGACGCTGGATGCCAAGCGATTCGTCAAGACCGGCCCGGATATCGCCGCCGATTGGCAACTGAAACGGGCGCCCTTTCCCCTGGAAACCAACTTGCCCGGAATCTTCGCGGTAGGCGATATTCGGGCCAATAGCATCAAGCGTGTCGCCTCGGCCGTGGGGGAAGGTTCGATGGCGGTGCAATTCGTGCACCAGGTACTGGCCGGGAAATAGCGCGTTTATCCTCCGGCTTGCGGCCGCGGTGTGGGCGACGCGGCACGCTGGGGAGCCGGGCAGCAATCAGCAGTGCAAAGCGGAGTTTCGGGCGCGGCCTGACGTTCGGCAATCAGCTCGGCCAGCATCGCAATCACGGCGGGGTGGCTTCCCGGCGTCCCGGCGCGAATGAAGTTGATGCCGAGCTCGCGGCACAGCGAAGCGGCCTCCTCATCCAGGTCGTACATCACTTCCATGTGATCGCTGAGGAAGCCGAGCGGCGATACCACGACATCGCAGACGCCGTTTTCCGCGAGCGCCCGGAGGTGATCGAGAATGTCCGGCTCGAGCCACGGCTGCGTGGGCGGGCCGCTTCGACTCTGCCACACCAGATCCCATTCCTGATGGCCGGCGCGCTCGGCAACTCGTTTCGCCGTCTCAACCAATTGCTCCTCATAGCGGCAGGTCTTGGCCATGGCGAGCGGGATGCTATGCGCGGTGTAGACCAGCCGGGCGGCCTTACGCCGCTCCTCCGGAATGCGCGCCAGGGCCGACGAGACACGCTCGGCATTCGCCTCCACAAAACCGCGATGCGACCAAAACGGCGGCAGCTTATCGATTTCCGGAGCATCAACTCCCACCGCGGCGCGCGCCGCGGCAATGTCGTCGATGTACTGCCGGCAGCCCGAGTAAGACGAATAGGCCGAAGTCGCGATCGCCAGGGCGCGGCGCACCCCGTCGGCTGCCATCTGGCGAACCGTGTCGGTCAACATGGGGTGCCAGTTGCGATTTCCCCAGTAAACCGGCAGGTCGATGACGGGACGCAAGGCGGCGATCAATTCGCGGCACTGATCGTTAATCGGGCTGCGTCCGCCGAAATGGTAATAGTGCTCCGCCACCTGCAGCATGCGCTCGCGCGGCACGTTGCGGCCGCGCAGGACGTTTTCGAGAAACGGGATCACGTCCGAAGTTTGTTCCGGCCCGCCGAAGGAGACGATCAGGATGGCATCGTAGTGCATGTGAATGTAGGATGCCACCGCCAGAGGCGCGGCTAGTTAAAATTCATGCCGCACATGCCCGGATTGCCGCATCCTCCGCTCGGGCAGGAAGGCGCCTCGGAACTCTTGGAAGCTCCGTTGGCGTGCGCGGCGAAAGTCGAATGCTCCTGCTGCAAATGCTTTTCCCCGCAGGAGGGGCAGGCCAGCGCATCGGCGTCGGCGGAGCGGCGCACCAGTTTCTCGAACTTGGTGCCGCAATCTTCACAACGGTATTCGTAAATGGGCATGACGAAAAGTACCTATTCCAATATTAGATTACAAATGCGATCCATGACGCCGCGCACTTCGGCAACACCGCGCCCGCCATAGTTGTTTACCAGGATGGAAAATGTGATCCAGCTTCCGTCGGTCCGCTGCAGGTAGCCGGAAAGCGCGCTGACGTGGGAGAGCGAGCCCGTTTTCGCGAAGATGCGTCCGGCCGCGGGCGTGCCCCCAAAGCGTGTACTCAACGTCCCATCCTGCCCGCCCACCGGCAAAATGGAAAGCCAGTTGTCCCGCGCCGGCGAATCGTACATGAAGCGAAGCAGCTTGACCACGGTCGCCGGAGTGACCAGGTCCAGGCGGCTGAGTCCGGAGCCGTCCAGCAGATTGTAGCCGGCCGGGTCAATGCCGGCATCGGCCAGAAAACTCTTCATTTCCGCCATGCCTGCCTCAAAGCTGCCCACGTTGCGCCGAGCCCTCCCCACCGCGCGTAGCGTAAGTTCGGCGTGGAGATTCTGGCTGACCTTGGCCGTGACCCGCAAATCTTCGATCAGCCGCGGCGAAACACGGCGTGCCAGCTCGCTTCCCGCGATGGGCTCCTGCGGCGGCGCCTGCGTCAGATCAGACAACCGATCTGGCGACAGATGCTCGCCGCGGGCCCCGCCCGCCACGGCAACACCGCGTGCCTCGAGCGCGGCTCGCAAAGCCTGTGCCGCGAACTCCGCGGGATCTTCCACACTGATCAGCAGATCCTGCCCGCGATCGCGGAGCGGAATCGTGCCCCACAGAAACGCATCGCGGCTGCCGGGAATACGCTGAAAGTGAATATGGCGTTCGCCCCCTGCCGCGATCGTGCGTACGCGATTTTCAATCCGGTAAAACTCCGACCGCGGATTCGTCGATAGCGCCGCGACCTCTCCCGCCGCGGCCCCCGGCCGCACCGAAAGCGTGAGCACGTTGTCGGCAAGCGTGAGCGCCGAAATCGGAGGACCATCGTCGGATTGCGGATCGTCAATTGCCCAGCCGGTGGCGTAGGGCTGCCACACGTACCAGGTGTCATCGCCGACAATGTCGCCGGCTACGCTGCGGATTCCCCGCGCCACTAATTGGTCGGCCAGTTCTTCGATAGCGGCGAATGGATTGCCGGCGGCCGGACCCATGCGGTAAGGAATGGAACGCGCGGAAAGGTTCGGGTCGCCGCCGCCGATCAGGCGCAAGTCACCCGCGATACGGCCCTGCGCGTCCGGCGGATCCACCGCCAGAACGCGCGTCTGAAACGTGAAGTCCGGTCCCAGGCGGGTCAGCGCGAGCGCCGTGCTGAAGAGCTTCGCGTTCGACGCGGGAACGAAGTAATGATCGGAATTGAGTTCGTAGAGAGTCTTGCCGCTGCCGAGTTCGACGATTTGGATTCCCCAGAACGCCGTGCGCGCCGCCGGCGAACTATCGATCAGCTTCTGAATGTTTTCGGGTAAGCCCGCCGCCTGTGACGCGGAGGCCACGCAGGCCAGCAGAAGAATCGTCATTCCCGCGCGCGACGCACGCTGCGCCCGGGTCATCGTCCGGTCACCTTTGATTCCAACCAAATCAGCACCAGCAGAGCCATCACCATAAAGGTACCAATCAACGGGATGCCGATCACCACTCCAACGCCCCATCGTGACGCCGCGTAGCCGAGCGTAGCAGGCGCGGCCAGGCCGCCGACCAGCGCGAAGGAAAAGATGCCGTTGAAGAATCCCGGATGGTAGTACGGAAAGCGCCGGCCAATGGCTTCCGCAACCAGCGGATAAATGCTGGCGAAGCCCGCGCCCACGAAAAACGCACCGGTTCCCGCGCCGAATGCGTTATTGGTCCAGAACAGGATCATGTATCCAAAAATCGCGGAGAGCACACTGCCCATCAGCAGGCGTCCGTGCCGGACCTTCCGCAGAATCGCGACCGCCACCAACCGCCCGGTCAGCAGGAACAACCAGTAGAGCGCCAGGATCATGAGGGAAGTCGATGGGCTCAGTCCGACACGCCGGATCAGAAAGAGCGGCAGCCAACCGGCAATCGACCACTCGTTGCCGAATTGGAAAAATAGCAGCAAGGCGAACAGCATCGCGCCGGGACTGCGGAAATCGCTCAATGCCTGCCTCAACGTCGGATGCGTGCCTTCGGGCGGCGCGGCGTAAGCGGTACGGGCGAAGACACCGGCGAACATGCCGGGCACTACCGCCATGAAGATCAGAATGCTGGGTACCGTGTAAGCGTAAAATGTCCCGGCAACCAGCAGGGTCGCCGCCAGGCAGCCCACTCCGTACCAGACTCCACCGCGGCTGACAGTCCCGGCGGCGTCCGTTTGATAGCTGGCGGAGATGGCATGGAAAAGCGAGAGGTTCAATAGTCCGGCGCCCACGCCCAGAACCAGAAAGCCCGCGACCCGCCACCAGTTGGAAAGCGGCGGCGATACCCCCGCAAGGTAAAGCAGCGAGATGCAACAGATCGCACAGGCGAAGACCAGTAGGAACGAGATTCCTCGACGCTGAATCATGGGCAGCGCGATGCGTGCGCCCACCACAATACCCGCGGCCAAGCTCAGGAAGTAGTTGCCCACCGCGACGAAATCCGCCGGATCGCGATGATATCCCCAGGCCGGAAGAATCGCTCCGAGCAACGCCAGCAGAAATCCGGAGACGAGGAAGCCGGCCAGGGCCGGTCCGCCGTTGGACACACTAGTACTCTCGGTCTTGCCTGCGAAACTCACGTTCTTCGATTGTATTATTCCGCGGCCACGGGCGAGCAGGTAATTCCCCGCCCCGGCTTCGGAAAACCGTAGGAAGAGGCTCCAGATAATGGAAGAAATCGAAGCTTCTGCCATTATTTTCAATGCTTTATAGGTGGCATTCAGCGTGCTTTTAGCTGGATGGGTTCTGCTTTAGAGGATTTTCTGCTTTGGCGAGTTGCCTCTTACGCAATACGCAGCCCCGCTACGGAAACCATCTCCTGGTAGCGGGGCTTTTTTTCGCCCTTTGCTAAACTAAATACTTCACAACATGAAGGGACCTTACGCTCGTTGGATGGAGCGGTGGGAGTATAAGCTCGCCACCCGGGACACGAATCGCGTCGTCCGCCCTTTTGAATGGGGCGGCGACTGGTTGAACAGCCTCGATTTCCCCGGCTTTCCGGCGGATGCCAATGGCAATACCGCGGAGTGCCTCTCGCGCTTTGTCGATGACGCGCTGGCCGATTCCGATCGCTTCTTCTCCTACTCACCCGTAGTCGATTACCGGCTGGATGACGAGAACCGGCTGACGTTCACCAGCCCGGTGAAGACCCAGCACCCCGAAAACAACACGACGCATGCCCTGTGGTTTCCCACGCCCAATGACAAAGGCCGCGTGGTGATCGTGCTGCCGCAGTGGAACTCCGGACCGGACGGGCATGTCGGCCTCGCTAAACTGCTCAACCGCTTTGGGGTGAGCGCCCTGCGTATGACCATGGCGTACCACGCCGAACGCAAGCCTGCCGAGACAGCGCGCGCCGATTATCACGTTTCGAGCAACGTGGGCCGCACCATACACGCCGGCCGTCAATCCGTGCTCGACGTGCGCGCCTGCGTGGATTGGCTGGAGCGTAAAGGCTATAGCCGGATCGGCGTCTTGGGCACCAGTCTGGGATCCTGCGTGGCATTCATCGCGGCGGCGCACGAACCCCGCATCCGGGTCGGAATTTTTAATCACGTCTCCATGAATTTCGCCGACGTGGTGTGGACCGGGCTCTCCACCCAGAACGTCCGGGACGGCTTTACCGGCAATGTAAACCTGGATCAGTTGCGGCGCTACTGGAGCCTGATCAGCCCTTCCGCGTATTTGCATCGCCTCAAGGACCGCGATCTGAAGACGCTGCTGATCTGGGCCAGCCACGATAGTACCTTCCTTCCGGTCTACTCGCGCCAGGTTCTCGATCGCTTCCGCGAACTCGCCTTACCCCACCGCGTTTTCAACCTGCCGTGCGGCCATTACACCACCGGGCAGTTCCCGTTTAACCTGATCGATGGGCTGACGATGTGCCGCTTTGCCTCGCGGAATCTGTAACTTAAGCATTGCCGGCTATACCAGCGGGGTGCCGGATAACCCAATAGCTCGGATGATATGGGAAACCATATTGACAGGTTTCCGAACGGCATGCGACCATGTGAGCATCACTGAAAAAGGAGGTGGTCCAGAAAAATGGAAAGTAGCAAAAGACCGCGAGAGGTGGCCGACTGCTAAAGTCGAGCCTCTAAAGTAGCCGATTTCGCTTCAGTGGCGGAATCAAGTTCCTGTGGACCGGCTGCCTCTTGCTAGCTAAAGCCCCAGGTAATTCCGATAGGCTAACCTACCCCCTGTGGACCATTGCCGGTCCCCGGGGGGTTTGTATTTCTGGTATACTGAAAGTTCGAAAGGACTCCCCGTAATCACATGAAGGCCGGTATTCACCCCGCTTACAACGAAATCAGCGTCATCTGCGCTTGCGGACATAGCTTCAAGACGCGCTCCACCCACAAAGGCGACATGCGCGTGGAAATCTGCTCTTCCTGCCACCCGTTCTTTACGGGCAAACAGAAGCTGATGGACACCGCTGGCCGCATTGACCGCTTTGAAAAGAAGTACAAAGCGTCGCGCGTCGGCAAAGCTCTGCCCACCACCTAAAGATCTCCGGTAAAACTCCGGACCAACAAAAAAGGCAGGCCTTCCGGCCTGCCTTTTTTATTTTCCCGAAATCCTTCTTAACTATTCCTTCTTGCGCTGCTGGTCCCTGAGATCCCGCTGTTTCTTGTGTTCCGCCCGGAGCGCCGCATACAGTGGCAGCTGGTCGGGACGCAGGATGGCGTTGATCTTTTCCACCTGGGCCGATTGAATCGATTCGCCCTCGGTATTCATTTTCTCGCGCAGCTTGTGGCCTGCAGCCCGGGTTTCGTCAAGGATCTGCTGGAGCGCAGCAACCTGCTGGTCGTCCATTTTCACCTTGGACCGGAACTCCTCCACATAGTGTTTGCGGAACTCCTCCGGCGTGACCTTCGGCTGCTTCCGGGCAGGGTCGACGCCCTGAACGGAATTCACCGCGTACAGCCGGTAAGCAACCGCGCCAAGCACGGAACCGCTGAGAAACACCAGCAACAGCGACAGGACTGCGGAAAGTTTGTACT
Organism: uncultured Solibacteraceae bacterium; assembly: GCA_963811575.1. Taxonomy (GTDB): domain Bacteria; phylum Acidobacteriota; class Terriglobia; order Bryobacterales; family Bryobacteraceae; genus Solibacter. Next base: position 275,214 of record CAWERY010000004.1, read on the forward strand.
TAGGCATCCATGCCCCTTACTTGCTTGGCCGGTCGGAAAGATCCATCTGGACCGGGCCTACGATGTCCGGCGCGTCCACCGAATTGAAATTCGCGAGCGCCTCCACGTAGGTCTGGTTGAAATCCGCATTCTGCCGCGGAATCGACATATAAACGCCGAGCGCCAAGGAAAGCGCTACGGCTGCTGTCGCCATGGCAGTCGCCATACGCTGGAAAGAGAAGGTGAATCGCTGACGCGATTCGATTCGCGCCCAGAGATTGGGCATGAAGTTCGGGCTGGCATCAGGCTCTCCACAGGCCTGCTTGTACGCCCGGAACATTGCATCCAATTGTTCGTCGTCGCCGCCGCGCATTAGACTCATAATAACTCTACTCCACCGGTTTTCGCCGGCTTACTCTTTTTTCTCTGCGGATCCGAATGCCTTCAATACCCGCTGCCGGGCACGGAATAAACGGACTTTAAGAGCGTTTTCGTTGACCTTGTAAACTTTTTCCAGCTCTTTCAACGAAAGGCCTTCTACTTCTTTCAACATCAAAAGTATCCGGTCGGCCTCGCTGACAGCTCCCAGCAACGAATCCACCGATTCCCGAACCTTCTTCTGATGCTGCACATCCTGTTCGGCCTTACCGCCCGCCATTGCATCGGCCAGCATCACCTGCTGCTCGCTCAAATCGGACATGCGAAATTCCTGCCGGCGCCTCTGCTTGCGCAGATAATCGTAGGCCGCATTCACCGTCAGACGGTATAACCACGGTTCAAAGACCTCTGCCGTCCGCAATTGATCGAGGGAAAAATAAAGCCTCAGAAACACTTCCTGAGCAACATCCTCGACATCTTCCGGACGCGCGATCAAACGGGTGATCGTCCCCAGAATCCGCTTCCGGTATACCAGTACGATTTCGTTGAACGCCGCGCTATCACCCTTTTGGGCGCGCGTGATCAGCTCGAAATCAACCAGCATGCGGCACCATGGTTGGTACCGGCCGCCGAAAACAAAATCCTCTTCGATTTGAAAGGCGTACCGGCAAGTAGACAGGTTACAAGGCTTTGCGTGGAAACGCAAAACGTCGTAGTGCGCTGGTGCAGATCCGTGCCGATAGCCCTGTCGAGCCATATCTCACCGGAAACCACCACCGTTCGTAAGGTCATGTACTTGTTACCATTATTCCAGAGATGTCCTCGAAATGCGCTCTACTTACAGGGATTACCGGCCAGGACGGGTCTTATCTTTCGGAATGGCTTCTCTCCCAAGGCTACGAGGTCCATGGCATCGTCCGCAGGGTAGCCCTGGAAGACCCCGACCACCGGCTCTCCCGGCTTAAAGAAATCCGCAGCCGCCTTCACCTCCACGCCGCTTCTCTCGAAAGCTACGCCAGCATTCACCGCGTGGTCCACGAAGTCCAGCCCGACGAATGCTATCACCTGGCCGCCCAAAGCTTCGTAAGTTATTCATTCGATGACGAATTCTCCACTCTCAACGCCAACATCAACGGCACCCATTATCTACTCGCCGCTTTGAAATCGCTGGCTCCCCGCTGCCGTTTCTATTTCGCCGGCTCCAGCGAGATGTTCGGCATGGCCGAAACCGTCCCCCAGAACGAAAATACCCGCTTCCACCCCAGATCCTCCTATGGCATCAGTAAGGTCGCCGGGTTCGATCTGACCCGCAACTACCGCGAAGCATACGGTATGCATGCCGTCAGCGGTATCCTGTTTAACCACGAATCCCCGCGCCGCGGTTTCGAATTCGTCACCCGCAAGATCACCGCCGGGGTGGCCCGAATCGCCGCTGGTAAGAGCAAGGAATTGCGGCTCGGGAACCTGGATGCGTTGCGCGATTGGGGCCACGCCCGGGAGTACGTCCAGGCGATGTGGCTCATGCTCCAGCAGGATACCCCGGATGACTACGTCGTCGCTACCGGCGAATGCCACTCCGTTCGCGAGTTCGCGGAACTCGCCTTCTCCCACGCCGGCCTCGATTTCGCCAAATACATCACCACCGACCCCGAGTTGTTTCGCCCCGCCGAAGTCAACCTTCTGCGCGGCGATGCCAGCAAAGCGCAGCGCGTGCTTGGCTGGCATCACCGCGTGAAATTCGAAGAGCTCGTGCGCGAAATGGTCGACGAGGATTGCCGCGCGCTCGGCCTACCTTAAGAGAACGCCGGGTCCGCGCGCCCTACTCTGCTAGCCTGAAGGTATATGCAGTTTTCCGATTCCATTTTCGCAACGCGCTTCGGGATCTCACGCCAGGACCTGGAGAGCTATCTCGGGGAGGCCCTCTCGCAAGGGGGGCGACTACGCGGATCTCTACTTCGAATACCTGCTCACCAGTTCCATCAGCATCGACGAATCCATGGTGAAGAGCGCCGCCCAGGGCGTTTCCATGGGCGTGGGCGTGCGCGTGATCTCGGGTGAACGCACGGGCTACGCCTATAGCGACGATCTCGCGCCGGAAAAGATTCGGAAGGCCGCAAACGTGGCCGCCCACATCGCTTCCGCGCCTAGCAAGGTGGAGAAGTTCGACCTCAACGAGGGCCGCAAGCATAACCTCTATCCCGTACTGATCGCACCTACCGAAACCGCGTTCGGCGAGCGCGTGGAACTGGTCAAGCGCGCCGATCGCGCCGCCCGCGCCTACGACCCGCGAATCTTCCAGGTGCAGGCCGTCTATGCCGATAATTTGCGGCAGGTGATGGTCGCCACCAGCGATGGCAGGCTCTCGCTCGACCGCCAGCCCCTGGCGCGGCTCAGCGTTTCCGCACTCGCGCGCCAGGCCGGCGGGCCTCCGCAGCGCGGCCACTCCGGCGGCGGCGGACGCGTGGAGCTGGAATATTTCCTGAAGGACAAAACACCGGAACAGTTCGCCCTCGAAGCCGCGCGCGAAGCCATCGTGATGCTCGATAGTGTGGAAGCGCCCGCCGGAGAGATGACGGTCGTGCTCGGCCCCGGGTGGCCCGGCATCCTGCTGCACGAAGCGGTCGGCCACGGCCTCGAAGCCGATTTCAACCGCAAGGGAGTTTCCGCCTTCAGCGGCCGCATGGGCCAAAAGGTGGCCAGCGAGCTTTGCACCATCGTCGACGATGGCACCATCGGCAGCCGCCGCGGCTCCCTCAACGTGGATGACGAAGGCCAGCCCACGCAGCGCAATGTCCTGATCGAAAACGGCGTTCTCCGCAGTTACCTGCAGGACAAGCTCTCAAGCACCCTGCTCAACACGCCGGCCACCGGCAGCGGACGGCGCGAAAGCTACGCCCACATTCCCATGCCGCGCATGACCAACACGTTCATGATGGCGGGTGAGAGCGATCCCGAAGAGATCATTCGTTCCGTTCCCAAAGGACTTTATTGCGTAAACTTCGGCGGCGGCCAAGTGGATATTACCAGCGGCAACTTCGTCTTCTCGGCCTCGGAAAGCTACTTCATCGAAGACGGCAAATTGACACGGCCCGTACGCAACGCGACCCTGATCGGCAACGGTCCGGAGGCGCTCAAATTCGTCAGCATGGTGGGCAACGATCTGCGGCTGGACGAAGGCATCGGCACTTGCGGCAAGGATGGACAGAGCGTGCCGGTCGGCGTCGGGATTCCGACCATCAAGATCGATCGTATGACCGTGGGAGGCACGGCTTGAACGGAAATCATTTACTGGAATTGGCGCAGTCCATCATCCGGCAGGCTCAGGCGGCCGGCGCCAGCGACGCCGAATGCACCATCGCGGAGGGCGAGGAATTCTCGGCCAACGTCCGCATGCGGGAAGTGGAGAATCTGAAGGAAGCCGGGTCGCGCGGCGCCGGACTCCGCATCCTGATCGGCAAACATACAGGAGCCTCGTACACCAGCGATCTCTCGGCCGAAGGCATCGCCCATATGGTGAAATCGGCCATCGAACTCGGCGACATCACCACCGAAGATCCTCACGCCGGCTTGCCCGATCCCGAAGAATTCGGTTCGCTCCCGGGCGATCTCGGCATGTACTCGCCCGACATCGCGCAGCTCGATACCGCCGTGAAAATCGAGATGGCCAAGCGCGCCGAAGAAGCCGCGCTCTCCACCGATGCCAGAATCTCCAATTCCGAAGGCGCATCTTTTGACAATTATGTGGGGCGCCACATCTTCGCCAACTCGCGCGGCTTTGCCGGCGAGTACCGCTCCAGTTACTGCTCCTTGAGCACGTCGCCCGTGGCGCGCGACGGCGAATCCATGGAGCGCGATTACTGGTACACGATGGCGCGTTCTTTTCCCGGACTGGACGCGCCGGAGCTCGTCGGCCGCACCGCCGCCCAGCGCGCCCTGCGCAGGCTCAATGCGGTGAAGGTGGAAACCCAGAAGGTGCCGGTGGTCTTCGAACCGCGCACCGCGCGCTCGCTGCTCGATAATATCTTCGAAGCGGTTCACGGCATGTCCGTCTATCGCCACGAAAGCTTTCTCGCCGGCAAACTCGGGGAGAAGGTGGCCTGCGATTCGTTGACCGTGATCGACGATGGCACCCTGCCCGGCCTCTTCGGAACTTCGCCCTTCGACGATGAAGGCGTTGCCTCCCGGCGCACCGTCGTGATTGAGCGCGGCGTACTGAAGAATTACCTGATGAATACCTATGCCGCCCGCAAGCTCGGCATGAAGACCACCGGCAACGCCTCGCGCGGCCTTACCGGGAACGCCGGCATCGGCCACGGGAACTTCTTCATAGAGAAGGGCGTCCAAACCCCGGAAGAGATCATCGCGGGCATTCCCAATGGCTTCTACGTCACCGAACTGATGGGTTTCGGCGTCAACATCGTCACCGGCGATTACTCGCGCGGCGCCGCCGGCCTCTGGATCCGCAATGGCGAACTGGCCTTTGCGGTGAGTGAGGTGACCATCGCGGGAAATCTCAATGAGATGCTGCACGGCATCGAGATTATCGGTAATGATCTTGATTTCCGCGGATCCGTGGCAGCGCCTACAATTAAGTTGGGGGAAATGACCGTTGGTGGTAAGTAAGGCGCAACCCAAAAAAACATCGATCCCACCGGTTGCGGTGGTGATCGGTCTGGTGCTCGTACTCGGCCTGGCCGGCTTCCTGTATCTGGACCATACGGCCAAGAAAGAACCGCCCCCTCCGCCGCCCCTCACCGCGGAGGCGCGTGCCTACGCGAAGTATCTCCAACTCGCCAACGTCAATATGAAGGCGCACGAAAGCTATCTGAAGCAGAGCGTCGTAGAGATTACGGGCGATATTTCAAATGCCGGCGACCGCACTTTGAAGCTGGTGGAAATCACCTGCGTGTTCTACGACGCCTACGGCCAGGTCGCCTTGCGCGAACGCGTACCCATCGTCAGCACGAAACTCGGCCTGGTTCCGCCGGGACAGACGCGCCCCTTCCGCCTGCCGTTCGATAACGTGCCGGAAGCCTGGAATCAGGCGATGCCGCAACTGGTCATCGCGGGAATCCAGTTTCAGTAATTGACTTACTTGAAGCGGATCCGGATCTTGTTTTCCCTGCCGCCGTATTGCAGTTCCAGATCTTTCAGCTTCTGATTCTCCATCGGGAAGAACAGGAAGCCTGTGGTCGGCTCTTCGATTTTCTTCTCGGGCAGCACCTTGGCGTCCAGCATCTTCTTCAAGGGGTTCTCCTCCTTGCTGCCTTCTTCCATCGTCGCCTTTACGGTACCTGGGTCCGCGCCGCGCCCCGCTCCTCCCCCCATGCCGAAGGGACCGCCCATGCTCCAGCCGCGGCTGCGCTCCGCACCATCTCCGCCGGGACCCTGTGTGCGGGTAAGAACCAGCCCGCCGTTTCCCGCGACCTGGTTCGGAGCCATCGGCTTCGAACGGTCGCCATCCTTATCGGTGCGCAGCAGAAAATCGTCGCGGTCGATGACGATCTCCTTGGTGTACTTGGGCTCCACTTTCACCTGGGCGACCACGTAATGCCCCGCCAGGTCGCTGCCCAGCGCTTCTTTGACCGAGGCGCCATCCGTGTAAATCGTGACCGTGAGGATCACATCCTCATTCTCGCCCCGGCCGGAGCCTACCGTTTTCTTGGCGGCACCTGCTAGAATAGAGGCGAACAAAAGGGAAAGAGCGACGCAGCGGAGGACCATCAGTACAAACCTCTGATCCAATTATAGCGGCTGCTACAATGTCTCTTTACCCCAGCTCAGGAGTATTTCCCCGACATGGATGAAAAGGAGCGCTCGCGCGCTTTAGAAACCGCTCTCGGCCAGATTGAGAAGCAATTTGGCAAAGGTTCGATCCTTCGCCTTGGATCGAAAGATGCCATCGTACCGGTCTCGGTGATCTCGACTGGTTCGATTTCACTCGACGCTGCCTTGGGTGTCGGAGGCTTTCCTCGCGGCCGCATCAACGAGATTTTCGGACCGGAGTCTTCCGGTAAAACCACGATCGCGCTGCAGGTAGTCGCCGAAGCGCAGAAGGCCGGCGGTATCGCCGCTTTTATCGACGTGGAACACGCGCTCGACCCCACCTACGCGCGCAAGCTGGGTGTGGATGTCGACAATCTCCTGGTGTCGCAGCCGGATTACGGCGAGCAGGCGCTTGAGATTACCTCACACCTCATCGCCTCCGGGCAGATCGACGTGCTGGTCGTGGACTCGGTAGCGGCGCTGGTTCCCAAATCCGAACTCGATGGCGAAATGGGCGATAGCCACATGGGCTTGCAGGCGCGTCTCATGTCGCAGGCGCTTCGCAAGTTGACCGGTTCGGTCAACAAGTCGCATACCTGCCTGATCTTCATCAATCAAATCCGCGAGAAGATCGGCGTCATGTTCGGTAATCCGGAAACCACTACCGGCGGCCGCGCTCTCAAGTTTTATGCCACGGTCCGCCTTGATATCCGCCGCATTGGCGCGATCAAGGACGGCGATGCGGTGGTCGGCAATCGCACCAAGGTAAAGGTGGTGAAGAACAAGGTTGCGTCTCCTTTCCGCGAGGCGGAGTTCGACATCATTTACGGCGAAGGCGTCTCTAAGGAAGGCGATCTTCTCGATCTTGGCGTCGCGCAAAATCTGGTCGAGAAGAGCGGCTCCTGGTTCAGCTATAAGGGGGACCGGATTGGGCAGGGCCGCGAAAATGCGCGTCAATTCTTCAAAGACAATCCCGATATCCGCAAAGCCCTCGACACCGAATTGCGGAAGACTTTAGGCTTGGTGAAGAGCGATCCGGTGCCCGTGCCGTCCACGGCTCCTGCGCCCGAAGCTGCGGTCGCCGCCAAACCATCCGCCCGGCGATAAGCGGCAGGCCCGGGAGGCCTGTCCTACTTGACTGAAGACGAGCGGCAGCGCGTGATCTGGATGAAGTTGGCCCGCATGGAGGCTCCTTCGCATGCGGGCGAACAGTTCTTTTCTACCGGATTTCGCGCCCTCGATGAAGCGCTCGGCGCCGGTCTGCCGCGCGCCGCGATAGTCGAACTCTACGGCCCGTCCGGCTGCGGAAAGAGCACTCTTGCCATCCAGATCGTCGCGCACCTGCAAAAGAATGGCCTCACCTGCGCGTGGATCGATGCCGACCGCACCTTCGACGCGGGCTACGCTGCAAGCCTCGGCGCCGGCGTGGAACGCATGCCGCTCGCACAACCCGATTCCGCCGAAGAAGGGTTAGAGGTAGCGAGTACACTGGCCGCCTCAGGCGCGGTTGACCTGGTGATTGTGGATTCGGCAGCCGCCCTCGTTCCCAAGCTCGAACTCGAGGCCGGCATCGCCTACTACTCCAAAGGACTGCACAGCCGCGTGCTGGCTTCCGGCCTGCGCGATCTTCGGCGTGCGCTGCAGCGTTCCGGCTGCTGCGCCCTCTTCCTGAATCAGGTGCGCAACCGGCCATCCGGCGGCTCAGGCGAGACCAGCGCCGGAGGGCCGCCGCTCAAATTGTTTGCTGCGATTCGCATCGCGTTGATCCCCCAGGGTGACTCCCGCTTATGCTTGCGAGTACTGAAAAATAAGGTCGCCGCGCTCGCATCGGGTCGTGAGTTGGAATGGGTGCGCGGCTCTGGATTCGCGGAGAGCCCGTAAAAATGGGGTTTCCAAGACCCCTCATGCAAAAAACCTGCGGAAAATCAGGGTTTTTTCATTGTTTTACCCTTTACATCGTCATGTGCTTCACCTTATGATTGAAACGTTCAATGACCGGATCCGTTGAAGATCCGGAAATGAAATCCTGTTCGATGGCAATGTGGCGTTTTGCGCTACGAGAGAATGATAAGGAGAAATAATGGCAGCTCAAAGACTGACCCAGACGCAACTGGTAAGACAGTTGGCCGAAAAAGCAGAAGTCAACAATAAGGTCGCGCGCGCGCTCTTGGACAACCTGGCCGCAACCGCGATTTCCGAAGTGAAGAAGAATGGCGTGTTCGTTCTGCCCGGCATCGGCCGGTTGGTACGCGTGGACCGCAAAGCCCGCATGGGCCGCAACCCCGCGACCGGCGAAGCCATCAAGATCGCGGCCAAGAAGGTCGTGAAGTTCCGCGTGGCGAAGAGCGCGAAAGACGCGATCGTTCCCCCAAAGAAGAAGTAGTTGCCAGGGCCGGATCGCACGGCCCGCAAAAACACAAAAAACCCCGCGAAGCCCAACCGGCCCGCGGGGTTTGTTGTTTTTGGAATCTTGTGAAGCCGAGACGAACTCAGTCCAAAGTGCGGGCTGATCCTCGAAGCCTACGCCTGCTTCTTTTCTTCGACCTTCTCTTCGTCACCCTTCAAGGCATGCTTGAAGTTGCGGATCCCTTCGCCTAAACCTTTCGCTACTTCCGGAATTTTCTTGCCGCCAAACAGCAGCACTGCGACTCCGAGGATTACGAGAAGCTCAGGAAAGCCAAGTGATCTCATGCGGCCTCCTTATATTAATTATTGTATGGATTTCAGAAGGCCGTCGTCAACCTGCCCCTTTTTGGCACACTAAGGCACCAGCTTGCGGATATCCTGCCGCACCACCGTCGAATAAGGCGCAATCAGCACGTTGGCAGCGAACCAGACCACGCTCAGGGTGAAAAGCCACCGCGTGAAGGTGTTCCCGCCCAGCAGCAGGCGGATCAGAATCGCCAGCACGAATGGCGCGACCGCGATGGCCACGCGCATGTAAGGGCTGAATGCGTTAAGTATCGTCCCCGGTCCCACTACGTCAAAGTTTATGTTCGTAGACCGTACGGCGGTCAAGCTATCGTCGGTTATTATCGCCCCGTCCCCGGTGTCATCGGCCTCACGCTGGGCGATAATAGCCACAAGGGGAGCCATGGATTTCGTCGAGCAACTCAAATCCTCCGTGGACATCGTCAGCGTCATCGGGGAGTATGTGCGGCTGCGGCGTTCGGGGACTCAACGCTACATGGGGCTCTGCCCCTTCCACAACGAGAAGAGTCCGTCCTTCACGGTCCACGTGGTGCACCAGTTCTACAAGTGCTTCTCCTGTGGCGCCGGCGGCGACGTAGTCAAATTCGTGATGGAGAAAGAGGGCGTCAGTTTCTACGAGGCGCTCAAGTCGCTATCCGAACGCTACGGCGTTCCCATGCCCAAGCGCTCGCAGTATGCCGACGAGGATTCCAAAACCCGCGGCGCGCTGCTGGTCATGCACGAGCTCGCGGCCGAAAACTTCTGCGCCAATCTGAAAGCGCATGCCGGCGAGGCCGCGCGCGCCTACATCGCCAAACGCGGCCTGGCAGGGGACACCGTGGACCACTTTGGTCTCGGCTACTCGGACCGCTCCGGCCGCGCCCTCGTCAGGCTCTTCGAGCAGCGTGAGTTCTCTGTCTCCCAGATGGAACAGTCCGGCCTCGTCGGCAAGCGCCAGGACGGCAGCTTGTACGATCGCTTCCGCAACCGCCTCATGTTCCCGATCCACAACGAGCAGGGCAAAATCATCGCCTTCGGCGGACGCGCGCTGGCTGCCGACGACGAACCCAAGTATCTCAACTCGCCCGAAACCGACATCTACAAAAAGAGCAACGTGCTCTACAATCTCCACCGCGCCAAACAAGGCGTCCGCAAAGACGACCGCGCCATTCTTGTCGAAGGCTATATGGACGTGATCGGCGTGACTGCCGCGGGCTTCTCCAACGTCGTCGCCAGTTGCGGCACCGCGCTGACCACGCACCAGGTGCAGGCGATCAAGCGCCACACCCACCGCATCGCCGTGAACTTCGACCCGGATAACGCCGGCGCCAGCGCCTCGGAGCGCTCCATCGATTTGCTCCTCGCCGAAGGCATGCAGGTTCGCATCGTAGAGCTCGACGGCGATCTCGATCCGGATGAGTACTGCAAGGAACGCGGCGCCGAGGCCTACCTGGCTTGCGTGGATGGCGCCAAAGGCTATTTCTATTGGCTTGCCGATCGCGCGCGCGGCAAACACGATATGCGCACCTCGGAAGGCAAAGTCGCTGTACTCAATTTCCTGCTCCCCAAGGTGCAAAGCATCAGCGATAACCTGGAACGTATGACCGTCGCCAACGATGTCGCCGGGTACATCGGCATTGACCGCGGCCTGGTGCTCGATCACTTCAAGAAGGCAGCGTCCGATCGGCACGAGCGCGCAATCCAGCGTCCCGTGAATCCGCTGCGCCACGACGAACGGATGCTGTTAATCGCACTCCTGACGCAAAGTGAGGGCCGCGGCGAGATTCTCGAGCAGATGAAAATGTTGGAGACCATCGAGACGCTGCCCTCGCGCCGCATCTTTCAGGCGATCTTCGCGCTCGATGACGCCGGCGCGCGCATCGGCTTCGAAGAATTGAATGCGCGGCTCGAAGAGGCCGACCAGAACATGCTGGCCCAGGCCGTGTTGAATGAAGATGGAGAGATCTCCAACGAGGAGGTGATGGCATCGGTACAGAGCCTGCGCCGCACGGAACAACAGAATCTGCGGCTGCAATTGAAGGCGCGAATCAGCGAGAGCGAACGCGCCGGCAAGTTCGACGAAGCGGTCAGGCTCACGATGGAATTGCAAGGCATCGAGAAGGCGGCTCGCGGAAAACGAATGTGACAGGATTGCCGTCCAATGTGCGGCGCGCAGTGGTGTACAATGATCTGGATTCTTCATCCGCTGGGAGTACGGGGCTTCAGTGGCGTTAGACGATAAGTACGACGGGCTTCAACGGCTCGTACAGATGGGCAAGGAAAAAGGCTACGTCTTGTACGACGAGGTAAGTGAAGTTCTGCCCGGCGACATCAACGGCGGCAACGATCTCGACGACGTGCTCGCCGGCCTCGATGTTGCTGGTATCGAGATTCTCGAAGAACCCAAGGATTTCGAAAAGAAGATCGAGGAAACTGGCGAAGAGCTGATCGATCTGGAACTGCCGGCAGGGCTCGGCGGCGAGAAGATCAATGATCCGGTTCGCATGTACCTGCGCGAGATGGGCACCGTCCCCCTGCTCACCCGCGAAGGGGAAGTCGAAATCGCGCGCCGCATCGAGCGCGGCCAGAATACCGTTCTGAAGTCCCTCTTCCGCGCTCCGCTGGTCGTGCAGGAAATCATCGGCATGGGTGAAGAGGTCATCCAGGATACACTCTCCGCACGGGATGTAATTCAGATCTCCGACCCCATGCTCACCGATGAGATGGTCGATGAGAAGCGCCACGAATTCAGCCGTCACACCGAAGAGATCTCACGGCAGTATAAGAAGACACTGCAGTGCCGTCAGAAGTTGATGGCGATCCCGCGAGGCATGAAGCCCAAGCAGTACCGCCGCCAGCTCTGGGAGCTCGCTCGCCTGATTGTGAAGACGTCCCGCCTTTGCCGCGAGGTGAAATTCCAATCGCCGGTGATCCGGCACCTGATCGAGCGGCTGCGCAGCGCGGTCGAAGACCTGCGGCCGGTGGAGAACGATCTCGCCAAGACGCAGCGCAAACTGGAGACTTGGCCGAGCGCTCGCGCCGAGGGCATCAAGGACCTCAGGAAAGAGCAGCGCAGCTACGGACAGAAGTTGCAGCAGATGGAGGAGCAGTTCGGAGCCTCCGCGGCAGAACTGCGGCGCACCCTGGAGATCATCACCCAGGCGCACCAGGAAGCCGAGACCGCAAAGAAGGAGCTCATCGAAGCCAACCTCCGCCTGGTGGTGAGCATTGCGAAACGCTATACCAATCGCGGCCTGCAATTTCTCGATCTGATTCAGGAAGGCAATATCGGCCTGATGAAGGCCGTCGATAAATTCGAATACCGCCGCGGCTATAAGTTCTCGACCTACGCCACCTGGTGGGTCCGGCAGGCCATCACGCGGGCCATCGCCGATCAGGCGCGCACCATCCGCATTCCGGTGCACATGATCGAGACCATCAATAAGTTGATCCGCACCTCCCGGCAGATGGTGCAGGAGCTGGGTCGCGAACCGAGTAACGAGGAACTCGCCAAGCGGCTGCAGTTGCCCGTTTCCAAGGTGCGAAAGGTGCTGAGGGTCGCGCAGGAGCCAATTTCGCTGGAGACGCCCATCGGGGAAGAGGAAGAATCGCACCTCGGCGATTTCATCGTCGATCAGAACGGGATTTCCCCGTCCGACGCGGTGATCAATCTCAACCTCCGCGAACAGACCGCTCAGGTGTTGAAGACGCTCACGCCGCGCGAAGAGAAGATCATCAAGATGCGCTTCGGGTTGGAAGACGGCAGCGAACACACTCTCGAAGAGGTGGGCCAGAATTTCGCGGTCACGCGCGAACGGATCCGCCAGATCGAGGCGAAGGCGCTCCGCAAATTACGTCATCCCAGCCGGAGCCATCGCCTTCGCGCGTTCCTCGAAAATGGAACGAGGGGCGTCTAGAAGACGCCCCTCGTTTCAAACCATCGTTTTTCAGCTTAGCGCTTGGTTACCAGCGCGGTTCGCGTCGATTGCCGCCGCCGCCGCCACCGCCGCCACCAGGTCGCCGGCCGCCCCCACCGCCGCCGCCGCCCGGGCGCCCGCCGCCACCGCCTCCTCCAAAGCCGCGGCCACCGCCTCCACCGCCGCCGCCGAAGCCGCGATCGGGTTTCGGACGCGCTTCGTTCACGTTCAGTGCCCGGCCGTCCAGGGTGTAGCCGTTGAGGGCGGAAATCGCCTGATCCGCCTCGCCTTCGTTTTCCATTTCAACGAATGCGAATCCGCGGGAGCGGCCTGTTTCGCGATCCGTCATGATTCGGGCGCTGTTGACCTGGCCATACCTTTCGAAGAGGCTGCGGACGCCCTCTTCGGAGGCATTGAAATCCAGGTTGCCTACGAATATGTTCTTCACTCTAGTCTCCTGTCAATTTGAAAGCGGGGCTCATCGGGGAGGCACACTAAGCGGGAAGCTCACAGATACACTCGGCCGGATTCGCGGAAGCTTATCAAACGCGTTTCGAATATAGCACGAGCCGGAAAACCGGGCAAATAAAATCGGGGATTGGTGGGTGCCGGAAATGACAAAAAGCCCGCTTAGAATAAGCGGGCTTTGTTGAATTAAACCGGGCGACGTCCTACTCTCCCACACACTTGCGCGTGCAGTACCATCGGGGCTGAGGAGCTTAACTACCGTGTTCGGGATGGGAACGGGTGGGTCCTCCTCGCTAAGGTCACCCAGAAACTGGCGACACAAAGAGCGAAGCTCTTTTCAAAGAGCAGTTAGCTCTTTGAGCTGAATATTGACGGGTTCTAGACACTTTCGAAAAGACGTTAAAGTAGCGTTCACACTTTCAGGTTGTGTGAACAGTAGTATTTTATGGTCAAGCCGAACGGGCAATTAGTACCGGTCAGCTCAACGCATTGCTGCGCTTACACATCCGGCCTATCAAACAGGTAGTCTACCTGTGCCCTTCATAGTCCTTCGACTTGGGAGATCTCATCTTGGGGAAGGTTTCACGCTTATATGCATTCAGCGTTTATCCTGACCAAACTTCGCTACCCAGCGATGCCCCTGGCGGGACAACTGGATCACAAGAGGTTTGTTCACCCCGGTCCTCTCGTACTAAGGGCAAGCCCCCTCAAATCTCCTACGCCCACCACAGATAGAGACCGAACTGTCTCGCGACGTTCTGAACCCAGCTCACGTACCGCTTTAATAGGCGAACAGCCTAACCCTTGGGAGCTTCTACACCCCCAGGATGCGATGAGCCGACATCGAGGTGCCAAACCGGAGCGTCGATGTGAACTCTTGACTCCGATCAGCCTGTTATCCCCGGCGTACCTTTTATCCGTTGAGCGATGGCCCTTCCATACAGAACCACCGGATCACTAAAGCCTACTTTCGTATCTGCTCGACTTGTTGGTCTCGCAGTTAACCAGGTTTATGCTTTTGCACTCGTCGGCGGATTTCCAAACCGCCTGAACCTAGCTTCGCGCGCCTCCGTTACCGTTTAGGAGGCGACCGCCCCAGTCAAACTACCCGTCTTCCACTGTCCCTCATCCCGATTAGGGATGGAGGTTAGAACCACAGAACCATCAGGGTGGTATCTCACCGTTGGCTCCTCCGAGTCCGAGAACCCGGATTCAAAGCCTCCCACCTATCCTGCGCAGATGGCCCCATAGTTCCATGAAAGAGTATAGTAAAGGTGCACGGGGTCTTTTCGTCTAGTGGCGGGCACCCGGCGTCTTCACCGGGACCACAAGTTCGCCGGGCGGCATGTTAAGACAGTTCTCAGATCGTTACGCCATTCGTGCAGGTCGGAACTTACCCGACAAGGAATTTCGCTACCTTAGGACCGTTATAGTTACGGCCGCCGTTCACCGGGGCTTCAGTTCAAAGCTTCGCTTGCGCTGACCTCTCCCTTTAACCTTCCGGCACCGGGCAGGCGTCAGCCCCTATACGTCGTTTTCGACTTTGCAGAGACCTGTGTTTTTGTTAAACAGTCGCCTGAGACGATTCACTGCGACCCACGTCTTAGGTGGGCACACCTTCTCCCGAAGTTACGGTGCTAATGTGCCTAGTTCCTGAACATACCATCACCCGAGCGCCTTAGAATATTCATCTCGTCCACCTGTGTCGGTTTGTGGTACGGATACCTTATCTCTCCTTAGAGGCTTTTCCTGGCAGACGACCCGGCGGATTTGCCTCTCCGGATCTCCCTTCACTCTGGATTGTAACCATTGCGCACCAAAGCTTACGGTCTGCGTCCCCCCATCGGTCTTGATCGAAATAAGGTAGTGCAGGAATATTAACCTGCTGTCCATCCGCTACGCCTTTCGGCCTCGCGTTAGGCTCCGACTAACCCTGAGCGGATTAACCTTTCTCAGGAATCCTTAGACTTACGGCGACCACGGTTCGCACGTGGTTTCTCGCTACTTATGCTGGCAGAGTCACTTCCCAACGCTCCAGTACTCCTTACGGTATACCTTCACAGCTGTTGAGAACGCTCTCCTACCATTCGTATATTGCTATACGAATCCGTAACTTCGGTATCATGCTTAAGCCCCGTTATATTGTCGGCACCGAGCCGCTCGACCAGTGAGCTGTTACGCTTTCTTTAAAGGATGGCTGCTTCTAAGCCAACCTCCTGGCTGTCTGAGCGTCCCGACTTCCTTTCCCACTGAGCATGAATTTGGGGACCTTAGTTGACGGTCTGGGCTGTTTCCCTTTCGACAATGAAGCTTAGCCCCCACTGTCTGACTCCCTCGCTACACATTCACGGCATTCGCAGTTTGGTTGGATTCGGTAACCCGGGAAGGCCCCTAGTCCAATCAGTTCTCTACCACCGCGACGGACCACGAGAGGCTAGCCCTAAAGCTATTTCGGAGAGAACGAGCTATCACGGAATTTGATTAGCCTTTCACCCCTACCCTCAGCTCATCCAAGCTGTTTTCAACCAACACTGGTTCGGACCTCCAGTCGCTGTTACACGACCTTCATCCTGGCCAAGGGTAGATCATCCCGCTTCGCGTCTATTCCCAGCGACTCCATCGCCCTGTTCAGACTCGCTTTCGCTTCGGCTCGCTTTCGCTTAACCTTGCCACTGAGAATAACTAGCCAGCTCATTATGCAATAGGCACGATGTCAGGCATTCTCCTTGCGGAGCATAGCCCTCCAACTGCTTGTAAGCGTGTGGTTTCAGGTACTATTTCACTCCCCTCGCAGGGGTTCTTTTCACCTTTCCCTCACGGTACTGGTTCACTATCGGTCACAAGTGAGTATTTAGCCTTGCCGGATGGTCCCGGCGGATTCAAGCAGGGTTTCTCGTGCCCCGCCCTACTTAGGAGCCACTGGAAGGAGGATTGCATTTTCACTTACGCGGCTGTCACGCTCTCTGGCCGGCCTTTCCAGACCGTTCAATTAATGCTTTCCTATCCCTCTTTTAACCAAGCGAAAATCTCAAATCGCTTTGCGATTTCCGCTTGATTATTGTGGTCCTGCAACCCCAGATTCTCCTTGCGAATCACCTGGTTTAGGCTTTTCCGAGTTCGCTCGCCACTACTATCGGAATCACGGTTGTTTTCTTTTCCTCGGGGTACTGAGATGGTTCACTTCCCCCGGTTAGCCCGATCACCCTATATATTCAGATGACCGTAACGGGTGTTCACACCCGTTGGGTTTCCCCATTCAGAAATCTCCGGATCATAGCCTGTTAGCGGCTCCCCGAAGCTTATCGCAGCTGACCACGTCTTTCTTCGCCTACTTGTGCCTAGGCATCCACACACACGCCCTTAGTAGCTTGACCATAAAATCTACTTCTCACACAACACTCAATGCCCTCCGCTCCCCTCACCCCTCCGTATTGACCCGGATTGGCTCAGTCGGCTTCGAACACTGTCAGTAAACGCTACCTTATTCTAATTTGCGCCTTCTTACTTGTGTTTTAATGCCCGTCAATATTCAGTTGTCAAAGATCTCGATTGCTTACAGCAATCAGTAAACCCCACCAAAGGGTTTACAAATTGCTGCTTTTGTTGATTAATTGGTGTTGCTTGATTTTGGTGGGCCCAGATGGAATCGAACCATCGACCTCACCCTTATCAGGGGTGCGCTCTAGCCATCTGAGCTACGGGCCCAGGTGAGTCCAACCAACACTGGTGGAGCTGGTCGGGATCGAACCGGCGACCTCCTGAATGCAAATCAGGCGCTCTCCCAGCTGAGCTACAGCCCCTTGCTTTATATTTCTGCCGGTACCCGGCGCCTCGCAGCGCCAGGCCCGATCAATTAATCAATCGAGGCCAGTTGGATACAGGGACCAGGAAGTATAAACTCCCCAATCACTTTCAAAAACACTCGCATTACTCTAAGTGGAGGTCCAGAGCGGA
This sequence comes from uncultured Solibacteraceae bacterium, assembly GCA_963811575.1. GTDB lineage: Bacteria > Acidobacteriota > Terriglobia > Bryobacterales > Bryobacteraceae > Solibacter. The sequence continues at coordinate 292,367 of CAWERY010000004.1, forward strand.
CTCACTAACCATTCCGAAGAACAATTAGCGGTTTATGGAATGGAACGACTGTCCCCTACTCGCTTGCGCTGTACACTCAAACGCAATTTGCTTTCAGAAACTCCATCCACGGTCTCTCTTAGAAAGGAGGTGATCCAGCCGCAGGTTCTCCTACGGCTACCTTGTTACGACTTCACCCCAATCATGAATCATACCTTGGGCCGCTGCCTCCCTTGCGGGTCAGCGCGCAGACTTCTAGTGCAATCCACTTTCGTGATGTGACGGGCGGTGTGTACAAGGCCCGGGAACGTATTCACGGCAGCGTGCTGATCTGCCATTACTAGCGATTCCAGCTTCATGCAGGCGAGTTGCAGCCTGCAATCCGAACTGAGAACGGTTTTTTCCGATTGGCTCCCCCTCGCGGGTTTGCTGCGGTTTGTACCGTCCATTGTAGCACGTGTGTAGCCCTGGACATAAAGGCCATGAGGACTTGACGTCATCCCCACCTTCCTCCAGCTTATCGCTGGCGGTCTCCTGCGAGTTCCCAACTGAATGATGGCAACACAGGACAAGGGTTGCGCTCGTTGCGGGACTTAACCCAACATCTCACGACACGAGCTGACGACAGCCATGCAGCACCTCGACTCCACCCCCTTGCGGGGTACCGGTATTTCTACCGGCGTTGAGAAGCCGTTCGAGCCCAGGTAAGGTTCTTCGCGTTGCGTCGAATTGAACCACATGCTCCACCGCTTGTGCGGGCCCCCGTCAATTCCTTTGAGTTTCAGCCTTGCGACTGTACTCCCCAGGCGGCATATTTAACGCGTTAGCTCCGGCACGGATCAACTGAATGACCCACACCAAATATGCATCGTTTAGGGCGTGGACTACCAGGGTATCTAATCCTGTTTGCTACCCACGCTTTCGTGTCTCAGCGTCAGTTATGGTCCAGAAAGCCGTCTACACCACCGGTGTTCCTCCTGATATCTACGCATTTCACCGCTACACCAGGAATTCCACTTTCCTCTCCCACACTCTAGTCCCTCAGTATTCGGCGCACCCTCCCGGTTGAGCCGGGAGATTTCACACCAAACTTAAAGAACCGCCTACACACCCTTTACGCCCAGTAACTCCGAACAACGCTTGCTGCCTACGTATTACCGCGGCTGCTGGCACGTAGTTAGCCGCAGCTGCTTCTGCAGGTACCGTCACTATCTTCCCTGCCGAAAGAGCTTTACACCCCGAAGGGCTTCATCGCTCACGCGGCGTCGCTGCATCAGGGTTGCCCCCATTGTGCAAGATTCCCCACTGCTGCCTCCCGTAGGAGTCTGGCCCGTGTTTCAGTGCCAGTGTGGCCGTGTGCCCTCTCAGGCCGGCTACCGATCTATGCCTTGGTGGGCTCTTACCTCACCAACTAGCTAATCGGCCGCGGGCTCCTCTCTCAGCGCATTGCTGCTTTCCCTTCTCAGGCTTATGCGGTATTAGCCCCGGTTTCCCAGGGTTATTCCTCACTAAGAGGTAGATCACCCACGTGTTACTCACCCGTACGCCACTGTACTCATGGATTGCTCCACTTTCTCGTTCGACTTGCATGTGTTAAGCGCGCCGCCAGCGTTGATTCTGAGCCGGGATCAAACTCTCGTTTGATGTTTTAGTTTAAATCGCTCCGGTTTACTCAGAGTTTTGACGAAGTGTTTCTTTACTGCATCCAACCAGATTGTCAATGATCTGCGCACACACCTTGCGACATCGAAATACCGCAAGCCATGGCAGGCCTCGAAACTTGTTTCGACCGCAGCCCTCCACATAATGAAGGTCACCACGATCAAGATAAATTTATGAGAGCTTTTGAAAGAACCAAACAGGAAGGCCGTTTTCCGCTCTACCCGGTGGCCCGGGCGGAGTTTTGTTACCATTCCTTGCAAAGGGCCTGTTGTTACTTTATCACCGTCGCAAGCTCCGGACAAGTGTCCGACACACGCGCATTTCTGCAGACCCTCAATTCGGCGACTTGTTCAGAATAACAGAGGAGTGTTATCGATGCAAGAGGATTGTCATCAGAAATTTAGACTTTCGTAGTCCGAATCCCCAATACCTCTCATAACTTAATGAAACATAAGGGTAATAGATTTCTGCAGAATTTTAGATCGGGGTTTAGAATGGATACGTGCTCCTTTGCGCTCTGGCTTTTGGTTTGCTTCAGGAACCCGCCCCCGCCAGCCTTCCCGACCTCTTATCCCGCGTCGCCGAAGAGGCCGAGATCTTTCAGCAGAACGTCGCTAAATCGTTGACCCAGGAGACCTTGGATCAACGCGCCCTGATGGCCACCTCGCGCTTCCGCCCGCGCATCGGCACCAAGGCCGCCAGCCGACCCTCCCAAACCCCGCCTCGCCATCCGTCAGATCGTGTCCGAGTACAGCGTCGCCCCCCTCAAAGAGTCGCGCCGACAACACACTCATCGAGTTCCGCCAAGTGGTCTCCGTCGACGGTCGAAAAGTCCAGAGCGCCGAAACTGCCCGTCATGCGCTCTCCCTCGGCATCAAATCCCCCGACGATCGCGTCCGCAAGCGCATGCTTGAGGAATTCGCAAAGTACGGCCTCGTCGATGTCGCCACCGACTACGGCACCATCATTCTCGCCTTCAGCAAACGCGGACAGCAGAATTTGCGCGTCGCGCTCGCCGGCGAGGAACAGGTCGGCGCCGACGCCGCCTGGGTCCTCTCCTGGCAGCAGACCACTCCCGCCGATGGCATCCTCGAGTTCATGGGCAATCAGGCGGCCCGCCACGCCCTCGAAGGCAGACTCCTCGTTCGCAAATCCGATGGCTTGCTCCTCCGCGTTCAGGCCTGGAGCGAGCACGCCGCCAATCACCAGCTCATCCGCGACGATGCCACCGTGGACTATGTACGCCTCCGCGCACGGCTTCCTGGTCCCCGCTTCCGTTGTCCACCGCCACCTGGTCGATGGCAAACTCATCACCGAAAACCTCTATCGTTACGAGCCCTTCAAAACCTTCGGCGCCGATACCGAGATCAAATTTACCGAGTTCACCGACGTGCCCCCCAATCCCGCGCCGGTCAAGAAATGATGCGTGTCCTCTATTTGCACGGCTTCGCCTCCTCGCCTGCGTCCAGCAAGGCGCGTTTCTTCGCTCATTCCCTCTCCGCGAAGGGCGCTCATGTCGAGATTCCCGATCTCGCTGCCGGTGATTTCGAACATCTCACGCTCACCGCTCAATTGCAGGTGATCGAACACGCCGCTGCCGGGGAACCAGTCTGCCTGGTTGGCAGCAGCATGGGCGGCTACCTGGCGGCACTCTATGCGCAGCGTCACCCCGAGGTTCCACGCGTCGTCCTGCTTGCACCCGCTTTTTGCTTTGCCCGGCGTTGGGCGGAACGCATGGGCCCGGAAGCCGTCGCTGCCTGGCGCGAAACCGGTGCCATCGAGGTCTTCCACTACGGGGAGAACCGCATGTGCAAGCTCGCATACGCCCTCTTAGAGGACGCCGAACAGTACCCCGACTACCCGGATTTCCATCAGCCGTCGCTCATCTTTCATGGGCGCAGCGATGATATTGTGCCGCCGCGATACTCCATCGAGTTCGCCGCAAGTCATCCCGCCGCCCAACTCGAGATCGTGGATTCCGGCCACGAGTTGATCAACGTGCTGGATGATATGGCGCCTAAAATCGCCAACTTCCTGTTCGCCAAATAGCTCTACAGGCCGTGATCCGTACCGCACACGGCAACTTCCAGCCCCATCTCGCGGAACATCGCAGCCTTCGCCGCCAGCGCCAGGTTCGCCGCCGCCGCGTCGGGCGCGTAGGCCACCTGCACGTGATTGGACTTGTGCCGCGCCATCAACTGGTCGCGCGTCACGCCATACATCACCGCGTGCATGATCGGCCACTGCGGTGTCGTAATCTGCCAGCGCCGCTCCGTTTCCGCCGGCGGCAGTGCGACTGCGCGCGCACGTCCCATGTCCACCTTGAGTTTTCCGCCGTCCACGAATACCCGGCTCCACACAATCTCGCCCGGCTTGCTCACGCCTTTCAGGCTGCCCCCGCCTAACCGGAAATACATGGCGGGCTGCCGTTCGCTCACCGATCCCGCATAGCCGCCCGTCAGGTGCGCCGGGGGAACCGCCCCGGAAATCTCGAACACCCAGACAAACTCCTCGCGTCCGTCCACCCGGTACGGTTCGCCATATCGCACATCGTGAAGCGTAGTCTCCGGGTCGAAGCCGAGCGCGCTCCAGATCCGATTCGTAACCAGCGCGTCCAACCCCGCGCACTCATCCACTTCGTTAAAATGCGGCAGCGGACGGCCCTCGTACAGAACGCGCCCATTGCCGCGCGCCGTCACCGGCGGGCGGTCGGAATTATTGAGCAGCCCCTCTGCCAGATCGGATGCCGGCGCCAGATCCTTCAACCCCTGCTGGTATTGAATCCCGATCGTGTCGCAGCCGAAGTCATCGGCAATCCGTAGCGCCGCGATGTACATCTTGCACTGCATCAGAATCTGGCCATCGGTCAGCTCCGTTTCCGGATCGCTCCCGGTCGCAAACTTCATGCCTTTCGCATCCAGCCAGTACCGCACGCCCTGCGCTTCGGCATCGCCGACCTGCTGCATTTCCGCAAATAAGGCGGATTGGCTTAGGCGCTCTTTAAAAACTCCCGTGGCATGCAGCAATTCGTCCGGGATGATGGCGTTGTACATCCCCATGCAGCCCTCGTCAAAGACGCCCATGATGGCCTTGTCGCGCCGCATTTCGTGCGCCAGCCGGGTTCCCAATTCCGCAGCCTTCGGCGGAATCGAAAACTCGCCGAGCGCATGCACGTGGCTCAGGTCGTGCCGCACCGTCTCTCCCGCCAGCCACTTGCGCAGGCCGGTCAGGAAAAACTCGTCCGTAAAATTCTCGCTCCAAAGCGTGCTGTAGGTGACCCCGGCCTTCGTCATCGAGGCATTCAGGTTCAACATTCCCACCAGTCCGGGCCACTGTCCGCTCCAGTTCGCTACGGTCAGAATCGGTCCCCGATGGGTGTAGAGCCCGGGGAGCAGATGATGGCTGTACTGCCACACTGCCTCCACCACTACCAGCGGGGCGTCCGGCGGCAGCGTTCGGAATACTTCCATCCCGCGCTTCTGGCTGTCGATGAAACCGTGACCCTTGACGGCATCGCACGCGTGTCCCCGGCGAACGTCACGGCCCGCACCACGGATCGCGTTCATTACGCTCTCTTCTACCTGGGCCTGGGCGGGCCAGCACTTCTGATTCGCGGAGAGGCGGAGATCCCCATTGGCAATCACGACGACGGTGTCCGACATGCCCCACATTGTGACATGCAGCCCGTTCTGCGTCTAGCCCAAACCCTGGTAATCGCCAGATTTTAGCGATAAACTTTCGTCGAACGGCGGCAACGCTACCATAGGATTAATGATTCGTAGATGCTGCCTTTACCCTGCCACGATTCTCCTCAGCGCGTGGATCCTATTCGCCCAGTTGACCCCGGCCGCGCGCCTCGCGCAATGGAAGCCGGTTGACATGCCGTTTACCGCGACCGGCCTCTCGCCCAATGAGCGCAAGATGATCGATCGCCTGGTCGAAGCCTGCCGCCTGCTCGACGACGTCTACTGGCAACAGAGCGACAAAACCGGCTTCGCCCTCTACCAGTCCACAAGTTCCCCGGATATCAAACGTCTCCTGCAAATAATGGGCAGCCGCTGGGATCTGCTCGATGAAAATCGCCCCTTCGTCGGCACGGAGCCCATGCCGCCCGGCCACGAACTCTTCCCGCTCGACCTCACCCGCGCGCAGATCGAGAAATACGTTCAACAGCACCCCGCCGAAAAGGCAGCCCTCTACGACGAGCATTCCGTCGTCAAACGTCAGGGTCAGCGCCTCATCGCCGTCCCGTATCACGTGGAGTACAAGCGCTGGCTCGATCCCATGGCCAAAGCCTTTCGCGACGCCGCCGCCCTCAGCCCCGACCCCGCCTTCGCCAACTTCCTCCGCCTGCGCGCCGACGCCCTCCTGAGTGACGACTACTACCCCAGCGACCTCGCCTGGCTCGACCTGAAAGATCCTAAGATCGACGTCATCTTCGCCCCCTACGAAACCTACACCGACGATCTGCTCGGCATCAAAACCAGCTACGGCGCCTCCATCCTCATACGCAATGAACCGGAGAGTGCCAAACTTGCCGCCTATCAGAAATATGTTCCCGAGATTCAGGACGCGCTTCCGCTCGATGCCGCCGACCGCCCTTCCAAGCGCGGCCACCTCACCCCGATGGAAGTGATGGATGCCCCGTTCCGGACCGGCGATCTGCTTCACGGCTACCAGGCCGTCGCGGACAACCTGCCCAACGATCCGCGTATTCACGAAAAGAAGGGATCCAAGAAAATCTTCTTCAAGAACTTCATGGATGCCCGCGTCAACTTTGTTATCCTCCCCATCGCGCAGAAGTTGATGCAGCCCGCGCAAGCGGCCAAAGCATCGGGCGAAGGGTACCTCGCCGGCACCTTGCTTCACGAGATCTGCCATGGCCTCGGCCCCGCCTTCTCGCGAATCTCGGGCAAGCAGGTGGACATCCGCGAAGCCATCGGACCCGCCTATTCAGGGCTCGAAGAAGCGAAGGCCGATGTGGTCGGCATGTTCGGCCTCAAGTGGCTGGTGGACCATAAGGCGTTACCCGCATCGCGTCTTGAGGAATACTATTCTTCGTACGTCGCCGGTCTCTTCCGCACCCTGCGCTTCGGTACCGGCGAAGCCCACGGCCGCGCGGAGATGATGGAGTTCAACTATCTCCTCGAAAATCGCGCGCTGTCTCAGGCCAACGGCCGCTACACCATAGACTACGCCCGCATGCCGGTGGTGCTCGTTCAGCTCGCTAAGGAACTGCTGACCATCGAAGCCACCGGCGATCGCGCCCGTGCCGAAGCCTGGTTCAACCGCTATGACAAAATGCCCGCGGCCCTGACCGCCGCCCTCGCCACTACCAAGTCCATCCCGGTCGATATCGAGCCCATTTACGCGCTCCACTAAATCGTTCTCCCGACCCGGTCATCTCTCCGGATTTTTCTTGGCGTCCGCGCGCGCCTTGCGGTTTTCGGCCTTGGCTTCCGCCTTCTGCTGCGGATCGGGAGGCGTCGCTTCATCGTCGCCGTAGCGCAAGATGACGACCTTCACGCGCTGCCTGCCGAACTTTTTCGCCTCGGCCCGGCTCGGCATGTAAAGGTCGATGTGGTGACCGTCTACTTTGCCGCCAGTGTCTTCCACCGTATACTCGCCCGAATATTTCCCCGCGCCATATACGCGAATCTTACTGTTGATCGGTAACACATCGCGGTCGGCGGCCACCGTGCCCGGATGGGACCACTTTCCGGACGCGCCGGTTCCTTCCACCGAATAGGCCGTGGCGATGAAGTAACGGATCGTAGGCCGCCGCGCTCGTGCAGTCCGAGGTTGCGATGCAGCACCGGGCGTCAGGAACGCGAAGATCATCAGACCCGCGAAAAGGGTTCGCATACTTCTACTCCCGCAGGCGGAATGCAATAGTGCGAAATTCCCCATCGCTTGGCATCTGCTCCGTGACCAGAGTCTTGTCACGGAAAAAAATTATATGCAGAAGGCAAAGGACTTACGATTTTGCCGTGACCAGACTCTGGTCACGGACCCCTTCACCCCGACGTCACCCGCGTGAAGCCTTCCGCGACCGTCGGGGGGACCAGCTTCGCCGCCATCTTTGCCAGCGCCTCCGGCGGCACCACGCGATGCCGCCGCGCATTGCGCTCCAGGCACACCGCCAACGGCACATCGAAGAAGACCGCTTCTACCTCACTGCCGTGCGCACGGCCGATCTCCAGGTACGGCGCGCGTTCTTCCGGCGTCAAACTAGTCGCGTCGATGTACGTGACCGGCCGCCCAATCGTCAGCCGCTGCTCCAGCAGGTAGCGGATGGTCTGGAAGACCTGAGCATGGATCGTCTGATCGCTCTCGTCGTCCGCCAACAGCTTGCGAACCGCGTCCGACGATAGGCCCGTCGCTCCAATCTTTTCCAACCATGTCGACTTGCCCGAGCCCGGCAACCCGACCAGCACCACGATGCGCATTCAGCATCAGGATAGCGAACCCGGATAGCGAACCCGCAAGGACCTGCTAACTTATCTGAGTGACCGAACGCCTCACCACCAACCAGATCCGCGGCTTCTGGGCCGCCTGGGCGGGATGGGCGCTCGATGGCATGGATTCCTTTCTCTACGCCCTCGTGCTTGTGCCCGCCCTGCGAGAGCTGCTGCCGCGCTCCGGTATCGCCGCCACACAGGCGAACATCGGGTACTACGGCGGAGTGCTGTTCGCGATCTTCCTCCTGGGCTGGGGCTTCGCTTTCCTGTGGGGGCCGCTGGCGGATCGCTTCGGGCGCGTCCGCACACTGGTGCTCACCATCGTCTGCTATTCCCTGTTTACCTTTCTCGGCTGCGCCGCCACCGGAGTGTGGCAGCTCGCCCTCTGCCGCTTCCTGGCCGGCATCGGCATCGGCGGAGAGTGGACCATCGGCGGCGTCTTCGTTGCCGAGGAATGGCCAGAATCGCGCCGCGTCAAAGGCGCGGCATGGATGCACACCGGCTACTACTTCGGCACCTTCCTCGCCGCCATCGTCAATTACACGGTGGGCTCGCACTACGGCTGGCGTGCCGTATTCGCGGTCGGCGGCACCCCGGCGCTGCTCGTCGCGTTCATTCGGTACGGTGTGCGCGAATCCAAGCGCTGGGAACACCGCGTCGCCAAACTGGAAAACCGCTGGAGCGCGCGCGACGCCTTCCTCGCACTCTTCTCGACCGAATATCGAACCCGCACCCTGATCAACGCTACCCTGCTCTTCATTTCGATGGTCGGACTCTGGGCCGGCTCCGCCTACGTTCCGTCGTCCGTAACCTCCCTCGCCGGCCGCGAGGGCCTGGGAGCGGCCGAAGCCGCGCGCCTCGCCTCGTGGGCGACCATGCTGCTTTCCTGCGGCACCATCCTCGGCTGCCTCATGTTGCCTGCGCTCGCCGAACGCCTCGGCCGCCGCGGAGCCCTCGGCTTTTACTTCCTGTTGATGTTCGTCTTCATCGCGCTGGGCTTTGGCTATGTCTTCTACCGTTCCGATCACGCGCTCCCCTGGTTCCTGACATGCCTGTTCTTCCTCGGCGTGGGTGGGGCCAATTTCTCGGTCTATACCTTGTGGCTGCCCGAACAGTACCGCACCGAGTGCCGCGGCAGCGCTTTCGCGTTCGCGACCTCCTTTGGTCGGTTTCTGGCCGCCGGCATCACGTTCCTGGTCGGCGCGGGTGTCGCGCGCATGCACACCATCGGCACGCCGGTCGCCCTCACATCGCTCGCCTTCCTCGTCGGCCTGGCGCTGCTGCCGCTCGCCATCGAAACCAAAGGCAAGGAGCTACCCGCTTGAACCTCACTCATTTGTTCGACCTCTCGCTGGCCGGCCGCCGCGATACCGTAGGCCTCGAATTCCAGGACCGCACCTACACCTTCGGCGAGCTCGATTCGCGCAGCAATCGCCTCGCGCACCTCCTGCTGCGCCGCGGTCTCCTTACCGGCGACCGCCTCTGCTGCTATCTCGCCAACTGCGTGGAGATGATCGATCTCTACCTGGCCTGCGTCAAGCTCGGCGTAATCTTCGTCCCCATCAACATCCTCTACCGCGATCGCGAGATGGCACATATCCTGGCCGATGCCGAGCCCGTTGCACTCGTCGCCGCCGAGGTCTTCCCCGCCCCAGTTCCCATCTGGCGGCCCGCCGAGCTCACCGCGGAAGCGGAATCGCTCTCCGCCGCCCGGCCCACTCTCGCGCTCGATGGCGATACTCCCGCCGGCATCATTTACACTTCCGGCACCACCGGTGCATCCAAAGGCGCCGTGCTCACCCATAACAATTTCGCCGCCAACGCCATCACGCTGCTCACCTGCTGGCAGATCTCCGCCGCCGACCGCTTCCTGCTCGCCCTACCGCTCTTCCACGTCCACGCCCTCGGCAACGGCTTGCATTGCTGGCTCGCCAGCGGCTGCCGCATGCGCCTGCTGGAACGCTTCGAGCACCAGAAGGCGGCCGCCACCTTCCTCGATTTCCGTCCGACGCTCTTCTTCGGAGTTCCCACCATCTACGTCCGCCTGCTTGAGATCGCACCCGGTGCCGCGCGCGAAATCGGCGCCGCGATGCGCCTCTTCGTCTCCGGCTCCGCACCGCTTCCCGCACAGGTGCTCGAAGCCTTTCGCGAACGCTTCCATCACACGATTCTGGAGCGCTACGGGATGAGCGAGAACCTCATGAACATCAGCAATCCCTACCTAGGGGAGCGCCGCCCCGGCAGCGTCGGGCTGCCACTCCCGGGGGTTTCGGTCCGCCTGATAGATGGCGAAATCTGTCTGAAAGGCCCCAATCTCTTCGCCGGCTACTGGCGCCGCGAGGAGGCGACCCGCGCCGCCTTCAGCGATGGCTGGTTTCGGACCGGCGACCTCGCCGAATGCTCGCCCGATGGCTACTACACGCTCTCCGGCCGCAAGAGTGATCTCATCATCTCCGGCGGCTTCAACATCTATCCCCGCGAGATCGAAGAGTTCCTCCAGGAGCAGGACGAGATCGCCGAAGCCGCCGTCATCGGCCTGCCCGACCCCGTCCGCGGCGAAGTCCCAGTCGCGTATGTGGTCTGCAAATGCGCCGTCGAACCGGCCGACCTCGAGGCTCGCTGCCGCGCCCAATTCGCTTCCTTCAAGGTGCCGCGGGATTTCCGCCCGGTACCGTCACTGCCGCGCAACGCGATGGGCAAAATCCAGAAGCACCTGCTGGAGCGCTAGCCGTGCCGCGCGATTGGAACCTGCACTACACAGACCCCGCCAATCTCGATCGCACGCCCTCGAAACTTCTCGTGCAGGTCGCAGACCTCCTGCCGCCGGGCCGCGCGCTCGATCTGGCTTGCGGTCCCGGCCGCAATGCGCTCTACCTGGCCGCCCTCGGCTGGCAGGTAACCGCCGTCGATGCATCCCCGGTCGCGCTCGCCGCGCTGCGCGCCGCCAACGCTTCACTCGACATCCGACTCGCCGATCTGGAGAAGCACGAATTTCGCATCGAACCTGCGGCGTTTGACCTGATCTGCGATTTCTACTACTTGCAGCGCGATCTCTTTCCCGAAATCCGCGAAGGCGTCCGGCCCGGCGGCATGTTCGCCGGAGCAATCCGCTTGACTGGCAGCTTCGCCCTGAATCCCGGCGACCTGCGTTCGGAGTTGGCGGGCTGGAAAATTCTCTACTATTCGGAAGCCGGAAACTGCGCCCGCATCATCGCCCGACGCGCCTGACCACTGCCACCGGCAGCCTGGCCTTTTCCTCGGCCAGCGTGATCTCGGCCAGTGCCTTCGCATCCTTCGGACCCGACACACCGCGATCCCGAAGGTCCACATAGATCGAACGCGCTTTGGCGTATTCCGCTAGTGCTCCCGCCCTGTCTCCGGAATCGATCAGCGTCTCCGCCAGATCGATTTGCGTGTCGGCCAAATTCCGCAAGAGCTGCCAATCCGATGACACGCGCGGCGCCAGGCCGGCGTAGAGCACCTCGGCGCGCCGCAGCATCTCTAAAGAACCCGGCAGATCACTCTTGTGCAACAGCGCCCCGATACGCCGCGTGCTACTGGCTACCGCCACCGCCGCCCGAAAGTCCTTCGGATCCGCCTGCGCCGCCTCCAGGCGCAGCGCGAGCGCCCGCCGGTGATTGGCCAGCGCTTCCGGATACTTTCCCATTCGCCCCGTCACCCAGCCGAGATCGCTGTAGTCGAACGAGAGATCGAGCTTAGCCCTGGTATCGAGAGGGCTCTCATGGCTGCGCCGTTCGTCGATGACGCGCGCCGCCTCATATTCGGCAAGGCATTCGTCGAGTCGATCGGTGACTCCATAGAGTGCGGCCAGCCGTTTCTTGGCCAGCGCCAGGGAACGCTGCCGCTCCGCGCTTTCCGGTTTGGCTGCGGCCAACTGCGCGGCCAGCTGCTCCACCCGCTGCCGTACCGGGATCGCCTCGGTATACTGCTGCCGATCCGAGTAGGTATCGGCGAGCGATGCCAGCGCGATCGAAAGATCCTCCTGGCTGGAGCCGGAGAGCGCGATGCTCTTGCGCGTGATCTGGAGAGCGGCCGGCAGGTCGCCCGTAGCCGCCAGTTGGCCGGCCAGTAAAATGGCTACGCGATTGTAATCGTGGAGCAGGCCGGCATCGTTCGGCGCCCTTTTCACCAGCCCGTCGAGGATCGCCTCGGCCTTGCGGAAGCTGGTCAGCGACGCCTGCATATGCCCCAGGTTGGATTCGCCGGCGAAGCCCTGCACTTCGCCGATTCGCGCATAGCCCAAGCGCGATTTCGCGCTGCAGATCGGCGCGATTGCCGGCCTCGCGCGAGAGGCTCTCCAGGTATTCCAGCGCGCGCCGCACCAGCAGCTCGCGCGCGGCGGTCGAGCCGGGCAGACGCTGGATGGCGTCGTGCAGTTCGAACATCACCGACCCGGCCAGCAGGCGCACCTGCTGAAATCTCCGCTCCGCACGCCGCGCCTCCCACCACGTGGCGCCGGCGAAGCCGAGAATCAACAGCACAGCGCATGGTCGCCGCCGGAAACGCGACCCGGTGGCGCCGCAGCGCCTTCCCTGCCCGGTAGCGGAATGTCGCGGGGCGGGCATGCACCGGGCGCCCCGCCAGGTGGCGCCGCAGATCGCCGGCCAGTTCGCCGACGGTCGGGTAACGCAGGCGGGCATCCTTGGCAAGCGCCTTGGCAACGATCTTCTCCAGGTCGCCGGCCAGCCGTTTGCCGAGCGCGCCACCGGCCTGGCTGAGCGGCGCCGCTTCCTGTTCGCAAATCGCGCGCGCCATTTCGAGCAGTGAGCCGTTCTTCACCTCGTACGGCCGCCGCCCTGCCAGTAGCTCGTAGAGAATCACGCCGAGGGAATAGACATCTCCCGCCGCCGTATCGGGCTCGCCGCGCACCTGCTCCGGGCTGGCATACGCCGGAGTCATCATCGGGATCCCCTGGGTGATTTCTTCGCCCGCCGTCTCGCGATCCAACACGCGCGCCAAACCGAAATCGAGCAGCCGGGGCTCGCCCTCCGCCGTCACCAGGATGTTTCCCGGTTTCAGGTCGCGGTGCACGATCAGGCGCTGATGCGCGTAGCCAACCGCATCGCAGACCGCCAGAAAGAGCGCGAGACGCCGTTTCACATCCAACTGGTTGCCCGCACAGTACTCCAGCAGCCCCAGCCCTTCGATGTACTCCATCACGAAGTAGGGCTGGCCCTCGGCGGTCGCGCCGCCATCCAGCAGGCGCGCGATCCCGGGGTGATCCAACTGCGCCAGAATCTGCCGTTCACGGCGAAACCGCCGTTCCAAGCCTTCCTCGCGCCAGCCGCTGGTAATCAGTTTGATGGCGACCTGCTTGTGATATTCGCCATCGGCGCGCGCCCCCAGGTACACCACCCCCATGCCGCCGCGGCCGATTTCGCGAAGCACGCGATACGCGCCGATCGCGGCCGGAGCCGGCGCGTCGGCCCTCCATGCCGCGCCGGGCAGCGCAGCGGTATTCATCAGGTCGCCGGCCCGCGTCTCCAGCGCCACCAGGGCTGCGACGCTGGCGCGCAGTTCGGCGTCACCGGCGCATAACTCCTCCAACAGCGACGTGCGTTGAGAGGGGTCGGCCTCCAGGACACCGGCCAGCACCGCCTTCACCACTCCCCAACGCTCGATCGTCATTGGATCGCCGGACCCTCCATCTGGTGCAGGAGCCAGATCTTTGCCGTGCTCCACTCCCGCTTCACCGTGGCAGGCGAGATGCCCAGCACCTCCGCCGTCTCGTCGATGGAGAGGCCGCCAAAGTAGCGCAGCTCCACCACTCGTGCCTGCTGCGGATCGAGTTCGGTCAGCCGTTCCAGCGAGCGATTCAGCTCCAGCAGGTCCAGGCGTGCATCCAGGAACACGCCGAGCGCGTCCTCAAGCGCCACGATCTCCGCGCCGCCATTGCGCTTGGCCGCGTTGCGGGCCTCGGCATGGTTAATCAGGATGCGGCGCATCATGCCGGCTGCTACGCCCAGGAAGTGAGCCCGGTTGCGCCAATCGACGGAATGTTGATCGATCAACCGGAGGTACGCTTCGTGCACCAGCGCCGTGGGCTGAAGTGTGTGATTGGAACGTTCCGAGGCCAGGAAGAAACGAGCGAGCCGCCGAAGCTCCTCATACAACAGCGGCGTCATCTGGTCTAACGCCGTCTTATCCCCACTCCTCCACTGGATCAACAATTTCGTAAGGTCCCGCGGCGCCGGTAAACTGTCTTCCAAAGCCTTTTCATTCTATCCTGAGCCGGATCGCGTCCGCTTCCTGCGTCCTTAATCATGAGGATCAGAAAGTTCTGCCAAACAGGGCTACTTCTGGGGGCTATCTTCACCTTCCCAGGGCTCGCGCAAATTCCCAGTGGACTCACGGTCAAAGCCGCCACTAACAAAAGAGTAGATCTCTCGTGGACCGGCACCTCGAGCAGTTACACCATCCAGCGCCGGGTGCTGGGAGGGAGCTATACAAACGTCGCTACCGCGGCCGCGGGCAGCTACTCCGATACGGCGATCGATGCCTACACGGCATATCAATATCAAGTGGTCGCGAACCTCGCAGCGGGCGCCTCGTCGCCTTCGAATCAAGTAACGGTCGGCCCTCCGCCCGCCGGATTTACCAGTGCAGCCCCCGCTCCCGGACCCGCCGATAGCTACATCGCCGGCAACTACGGCTATAATCTCAGCCTCACCCTGGATGGCAACGGCGACCCGGCATTCGCCTTCATTTTTTACGACCCGAACACCGACACGGACCCTGTCGATACGCGCATCGAATTCCGCTCCTGGAATCGCGCCCTGTACCAGTGGAATCCCGTCGCCCACGCGATCCTCAATGTGGGCGATGTCGCCACTACCTTTCATGCCTCCATTTCCCTGGCCTACGACCAAAGCACGGGCGTCTTTGGGATCGCGAGCGAGACGGACAACGGGCCTGTCGTGCTGTACGATTTCCGCCGATGGCGGCGTCACGTGGACCAAGAAAGCCACCGTCTCATCCGGGACCAGCAATCTGGATTCACCCTCGCTGGGACTTGCCAATGGCAACGTCTACCTGGCCTACGTCGCCAGTTCCAAGGGGCTGAAATACGTAACCGGCAAGCTAAGCGCCGATCCGGCAACGTGGATCACGAAGAACGAGCCCTCTAATGCCAATGGCGCCGCGCCGGCAATGGAAGCTACCACCCTCTCGCTCGGGCTCGATAGCGCGGGAGTTCCCGCAATCGCCTGGTGGGCGACCAACGCCAATCAGGACACCAGCATCCTCCAATTCTGGAAGCCCGACAGCGGAGTCCCTATCAAGGTGATGGACGACCAGGGCGCGGGCAATGATTCCCTCGCAGTGAAACTGGTCTTCGACAAGCTGAACCCTCGCGTGTTGGCCCATGTGCAACGCAAGGATGCGGACTTCGGAATCGGGCTTCATACCGCGAAATCCGACACCGGCGGCGCAACCTGGAGCACGCCGGTTGTGATTCCGCCGGACGGCAACTCCAGCACCGACTACCCGTTCGACCTGGCGGTGGATTCCCAGGGCCGCGGCGCCGCGGTCTTCGGGCAGAACAGCGGGTCGGGCGATCAGGTTTGCGGGAACCCGAAGATTTCCCGTACCAACGATTTCGTCACCTTCAAGACCTGCGACGTCGTCAACGACGTGAACGTCACCGGCGCCTACAACGTCTACCCCGGGGCCATCCAGGCGCGCTTCGGAGAGAATGACAAGGTCTACATGCTGTGGTGGGATGACGACGGCATCCTGATGTACCGCGAGCCTCCCGCCGGCGCAGTCACGGCGCCCAGCATTTCGACCGTGGTAAACGGCGCGACCTTTCAACCGGGAATCGTCGCCGGTTCGTGGACAACCCTCACGGGGGCCAATCTTTCCGACGTGACGCGCACCTGGCAGGATAGCGATTTCAACGGCAACATTCTGCCGACCAACCTCAGCGGCGTGTCGGTGAAGATCAACGGCCTCGATGCGCCGGTCTATTTCGTCAGCCCGACACAGATCAACGTGCAGGCGCCCTCCGGCATCAGCGGGAACGTCCCGGTGCAGGTGACCCGCAGCGGCGTGGCGGGCAATACGCTGAGCGCCTCCGCGGTGGCCAGCGCTCCCGGCCTTTTCACCTATACCCTGGGCGGCAAGACCTACCCTTCGGCTCTCTACAACGGCACCTACACAATCGTCGGCGACCCGGCGCTGTACGCCTCCTCGGCCAAGGCCAAGGCCGGCGACATCATTCAACTGTATGCCACGGCGCTCGGCAGTTCACCGGCCGGAAACATCATTCAATCCGTGATTCCCTTCGGCAGCCCGGTCTCGGTCACGATCGGCTCCACCACGGTAACGGCGTCATTCGCCGGGGTGGTGGGCACTGGATTGTTCCAGATCAACTTCACCGTGCCCTCTCTGCCGGACGGCGATTATCCGCTGACCATCAAGGTAGGCGCGTCCGCTTCGCAGTCGGGCGTCATACTTCCGATGACCCACTGACACCCTCGCCCTGAGTACTAGGGCAAGTAGTAGCCGGGCGCCGCATAGTATCGTTGATAAAAACGATGCTGTTCGAGGTCAAGGGCCTGTCCAAGAAATTCGGCCGGATTGCGGCGCTCACGGACGTCGGTTTTCAGGTGCGCAAAGGGTGAGGTTTTGGGACTGATCGGTCCCAACGGCGCCGGGAAATCCACGCTCTTCGAGTGCCTCGCCGGAGTCCTGCCCTCCGATAGCGGCATCGTAAGTGCGGAAGGCGAGAACGTCGGGATTGGCGAGCGGCGCGACTGGCTGTTCTATGTTCCGGACGGAATCGCTCCCTGGCCTGCGCAATCCGTGGGCTGGGCGCTCGATTTCACTATCGGCTTTCTCGGGGGCCGCCTGGATCTCCGCCAGGAAATCGTAGCGCAGCTGGATCTTGGCCAACTGCTCGACCAGCCGATCGGCACCCTCTCCAAAGGGCAGCGCAAACGCGCCCTACTTGGCATCGGATTGCTCACGCCTCAGCCCGCCCTGTTGATCGACGAACCCTTCGAAGGCCTCGATCTGCGCCAGGCGCGCGACATCGCTGCGGCGCTGCGCGCGCACGCCGCGCGCGGGCGCACGCTGTTCCTTTCCATCCACCAGATCAGCGATGCGGCTCGCTTCTGCGATCGCTTCATCCTGCTCAGCGGCGGCCGCGTTTGCGGCGAGGGTACGGTCGCGGAGCTTGCTGCGCTGGCGGCCGCGCACCATTCGCGGGCCGCCTCGGCAGACCTGGAAGAGGTATTCCTTGCGCTCACCTAGTTCGCCCTTCCTGTGGCTCCTGGACAAGGAATGCCGCGAACTGATCGTTTCCCGGGCGTGGTGGGTGCTGCTTTTCGGCATGGGGCCGCTGGTGGGCGTCTCCTTCATCAGTGCGGTGCGGACCTACGGAGAAGTGAGCGGCCTCAACGGCACTTCCGCCGGGGTCGGCGAGGCCATGTCGCCGCTGATCGGCGTTTGGGCTCCCACGTTCAGCGCCTGCGAACTGGCCGCCGTCTTTCTCTTGCCGTTCGTCGCGATTCGCCTGGTGGCCGGCGACCGCCAGAGCGGCGCGTTGAAACTCGAATTGCAGCAGGGGATCTCGCCGTTCGCCTGCATTCTCGCCAAGGCGCTGGTGCTGCTTGCCGGTTGGGTGGTCGCCATGCTGCCGCCCTTGAGCGCGATGTTTCTGTGGAAGAGCTATGGCGGCGCCATCTACCCGCCGGAAGTCATGACGCTGGCGTTCGGGCACCTGCTCAACGCCGGGCTGACGATCGGCCTTGCCGCCGCCATGTCCTCACTCACGGAGCACCCTTCCACGGCGGCGATCCTCACGCTGGGCGCCACCGTGGGCACCTGGATCGTCAATTTCTTCGGCGCGGTGCAGGGCGGAGTTTGGGAGCGCGCCGCCGGTTTCACGCCGGCCGCCATGGTGGCGGAATTCCAGCACGGACTGCTGCGCCTGGATACGACGCTGGTTGCGCTGGTGCTGATTCTGGCTGGCCTCGGCTGTGCCGCGGTGTGGATGCGGCTGGGCGTGGAAGTCAGCCGGCGGGCCTACGAATCGGCCGCGCTTTGCGTGATCGCCGCCGCGGGAATCTATGCCTGCACTTTCCTGACGGTGAGTTGGGACACTTCGGAAGCGCGCGCCAACTCCTTCCCGGAGGCCGATGAAATGGCGCTGCGCAAAATCCACGAGCCGCTGGCCATCGTGGCGCACCTGGCGCCCGAAGATCCGCGGCGGCTCGACCTGGAACACCAGGCGCTTTCCAAACTGCGGCGCATCATGCCAAAGGTGCAGGTTCGCTATGTGTCCAGCACTTCGATCGGGCTCTTCGAGCAGAATCGTCCCGGCTACGGGGAGATCTGGTACGAGCTTGGAGGGCGCAAGAGCATGAGCCGCATGACCACCGCGGAAGGCGTACTCGAAGAGATCTACTCGCTCGCCAAGGTATCGCCACCCGTGGAAAACGAGGCCGGAATGTTTCGCGGCCACCCTCTCGCCGCCGCCGCAACCGGCGCCGGCGCGTTGTTCTATGCCGTCTGGCCAGGGCTGGTCCTGGCCGGCGGAATACTCGCACGCAGGAGATTCAAATGAAGACAATCCAACGAACGACATTCGTTATTCTTTCCGCTGCCACATTCCTGACCATGACCGCCGGCGCAGCGGATCTCAAAGTAGACCTCAAAGCCGAACAGGTCGGCAAACCGCCGGTCGTTTTCGAACCCATGGTCGGAACGTGGGTAGTCGCGCAAGACGGCGCCGATAAAGTCATCATGATCGACGGCCGCCCTTGGGTAGCGAGCAAGGACAATCCGACCAAGCTGCTGCTGCAGACCGCCCGCAAACTCTACGGCACGAACGAATGAAGAGCTGATGGACAACGCCAAGCAGTTCGCGTACTATCCCGTCGCAGTGCTCAAAGGCCTGGATAATTTTTCCAACGGCACCATCAGCGTGAAATTCAAAACCGTGGCCGGCGATTCCGACCGCTGCTCCGGCATTCTTTTCAACGTCAAGCCAAACGGCGATTGGCTGGCCGTTCGCTTCAACGATACGGAAAACAATGTCGCCCTCTGGGAGTTTCATAACGGAATCCGCCGCAACATGAAGTTCAGCGACCGCACCAAGCCCTTCCAACTCGATCGCAGCGCCTGGCACGAGTTGAAACTCGTCGTCGACGGGGCCGATTTAAAGGCTTACGTGGATGGCACGGTCGCGATCGAGTACACGCTGGGAAGCGAGCCGCAGGCCGGCCGCAGGGGTCCGCCGAATGAGGATCTGTATCCGAAAAATAATCCGGTGCTTCGCCCGCCGGTGGCCGGCAAGGTCGGGCTCTGGTCGAAGACCGACAGCACCAGCTACTTCAAGGATTACGTCGTCAGCCCGAAATGAGCTCTTTTGCGCCGCGTTCCTGCGTTACCTGGTAAGCAGTAATCCTTAATCAACCTGCTAACGTGCGTCCCGGCTGTTGTCGCGGAGGACTTCAGCCCGGGACGCCGCTGTTCAGGCTGCGCCCTCCTTCGAGTAGTACTACTCCGTGAGCCGTTTCTTCGCCGTCCCCGGCGTTCCCTTGCATGATGACGAAGACTCTCTCGCTGGGCGCGCTGCTGCTGTCGGCAGCGATCGTGGTGATTCCCGCCCGCGCGCAGGCACCCGCAGGGCTGGCCGTGAAGGCGGCTACAAGCAAAAAGATCGACCTGACCTGGTCAGGTTCCGCCGCCGGATACACCGTGCAGCGCCGGACGCTGGGCGGGAGCTACGCGAATCTTGCCACCACTACGACGGCCGCGTATTCCGATACCGCACTCGACGCGTACACCACCTATCAGTATCAGATCGTCGCCAATCTCGCCTCCGGCGCTTCGGCGCCTTCCAATCAGGTGACCGTGGGTCCGCCGCCCTCCGGCTACACCGTGGCCGCCGCCGCGCCCGGCACCGACGGCGAGCAGGCTACCTTCTACGGATACGACCTCAGCATGGCTCTGGACGGCAATGGGGACCCGGCCTTCGCCTTCCTCCAGGAAGATCCGAATGGGGACGGCAACTACGCCGACACGCAGATTCTCTTCCGCAGTTGGAATCGCGCGGCGTATAACTGGAACGCGCTGGTCCGGGTGGCGGTGACCGGGGACACCGCGACTTACTATCACAACACCTTGTCCCTGGCCTACGATTCCAGCACCGGCGTGTTTGCGATTTTCACGGAATTCGAACAGGATGGCGGAGTCAGACTCTACACATCGGCCGATGGCGCTGCGTGGCCGCTGAAGACTTCGTACACCACCAGCGGCAGCCGGGTGACTTCGCCGGTGGTGGTTCTCTCCGGCGGCAACGTGTACCTGGCCTCCCTGATTGATTACACGGGCCTGCGATACGTCAGCGGCAAGTTGAGCGCAGACCCCGCGACCTGGCTCGCGAAGACCGCGCCCGTGGTTTCGGGTACGACTACCGCCGATTCCTCCACCACGATCGCGATGGCGCTCGATAGCGCCGGCGCTCCAGGCATCGCCTACTGGGCCGACGATACCGCGAGCGGCTACAATCGCGTCCTGCTCTACTGGCGGCCGGCCGGCTCTGCAAATCCTTCGAAGGTGATGGATAGCCAGGGAATACAGAGCGACAACATCTCCGTTCGCCTGGCGTACCACAATCTCAATCCGCGGATCTTGAGTTATGTGGCGCGGAATGACCCCGATCCCGGCACGGGGGTCCACTTCATCAAGTCCGACAATGGCGGAAGTTCGTGGGGGCCGGTGGTGACCATTCCGCCCGACACCGGCTCTTCGACCGACTTCCCTTTCGACCTGGCGATCGATTCGCAGGATCGCGGCGCGGCGGGCTTCGGACAGAACAGCAGTTCCGGAGGCGCGCAGTGCCTGGGCCCGAAACTCTCGCTTTCCACCGATCTGGCCAACTGGAAGACGTGCGGGCTGCCGAATGCGGCATCGGCCGGAAATTTTCAGGGCTATCCCGGCGCCATCGCGATGGCGTACGGCGGCAATGACAAACTGCTCTTCCTGTGGTGGGATACGCAGGCAAGCCCGGGCGGGCATTTATCTCTATCGGGAACCGCCGGCCGGCGCCAGCACGACGCCTTCGATTTCGAGCGTGGTCAACGGCGCGACGTTCCAAGCGCGGCATCGTGGCCGGTTCCTGGGTCACGATCACCGGCGCCAACCTCGCCGACACCTCGCGCATCTGGGCGGATGCCGATTTCAAGGCGGGCAGCGCCATTCTGCCCACCAACCTGAGCGGCACTTCGGTCAAGATCAACGGCCTGGACGCTCCGGTTTACTACGTCAGCCCGACGCAGATCAACGTGCAGGCTCCCGCCGGCGTCAGCGGCAACGTCAATGTGGTGGTGACGCACAACGGCGTCGGCAGCAATACCGCCACGGCCAGCGCGGTCGCCACGGCGCCCGGCCTCTTCACGTATTCGCTGGGCGGCCGGACGTATCCTTCGGCGCTGTACAACGGCACCTACACGATTGTCGGCGACCCGGCGCTTTACGGGTCTGCGCTCAAGGCGAAGGCAGGCGACATCATACAGCTCTACGCCACGGGCCTGGGTTCCTCGCCGGCGGGCAACATCATCCAATCCGCGATCACGTTTGGAAGTCCGGTAACGGCGACACTCGGCACCACGAACGTGAGCGTGCTGGGGACGGCGCTGGTGGCGGTGGGCGAATTTCAGATCAACATTCAGATTCCGCCGATGGCCGATGGAGATTACCAGTTGCTGATCAAGGTGAACGGGGTTTCTTCGCAGACCGGAGTGATCATTCCAATCGGCCACTAGCGTTCTTAACCCACGTCTCGTAAACGTATAATCCGCGGTCGCGCTGCCAGCGAGCCTCGGGGATCGCGTTCAAGAGGCCGTGGGCTACCGGCGGTACGCCCGTGCCCAGCGCGCGCGTACCGCCCTCGCGCAGTTCCGTGGCGTATTGCGGGTCCATCGCCACGCCCCCTTGCCGCGCCCACTCGAGGATGTGCGTCTCGGGCATCGCGGCGATCGACGCCTCCGTCCAGTTGGGGAAATCGAGCCGCTTTTCCAGCCACAACGCCACCGGGCGCGTCACGAAATACGGACGGTGCCCGGTGCCTTCGGTGAAGCCGAATTCGAAGACATTCGCCGGACTGCCGCGCAAAGCGACGGTACGGCGCTGCAAGTCTTCAAAGAAGCGCCGGCCTCCGCCGGGGATGGCAACCACGTCGTCCGCGGTGCCGTTCCAGACCAGCGTGGCGCCGCGATCCGCGTGCAGAGCGTAGAGCGCCGCCCCGCGATCGCCAAGAAATTTCATGGACTGATACGGAATCGCCTGGCACATTTTCTTGCTGCTGGAATCCCAATAACCGCCTTCGCCATCCAGATTCCCGCCGCCCACCAGGACGCAGGCATTCAACCGCGTCTCCGCCGCGCAGGCGAGTCCCAACACGAACGACCCCATCGAGTAGCCCATGGCGGCCAGGCGGCCGGCATCCACGTCGCGGCGCTGCGCGAGATAGCTGACGGCCTGCATGACGTCGGTCATCATCAGGCCGCCCATCCGGCGGCCCATCTCTTCCGGTTCCAGATTGCGATCGTGCTGGCGGGTGCCGTTTTTGCGTTCGGCGTTGCGCTCGCCTTCGCCGATCGGGTCGTAGGTCAGCACGATGGCGCCGGCACGCGCGTACAGGATGCCGGCGTAGAAGGCGTACCAGCTATATTTATCGCCGCCGTGACCGTTGACCACGATGAGCCCCGGCATCTTTTCGACGGGCCGCTGCGCGGGGCGGTACACGATGGCGGGCACGCGCAGGCCGTAGCCGGTCGCGTAGGTGACGCGTTCCGCGATCACGCCGGGCGCGATTTCGATTTCGCCGAAGCTTTCCGGGTTGAGCGCCGGCAAAGGGTCGGGGACGAACAATGCCGCGCGTACCTGCCGCCGCACTTGCTGCGGAGACGACGCCGCGAATATCGCCGCGGCCAACAGCAGTAGCGGCGTCAACCTTCGAAGAGTCACTTCTTAGCCGAAGATCCCGGCGAGCCCAGCCGAGCAGAGGGTCCAGATCAGCCACGGTACAAACACCGCGCCCATCGCGCCGCCCATGGTCATCTTCTTACCGGCGGCGGCCTTGAGTCCGATGGCGATCAGGACGAGGGTCCACAGCCGGAACAAATCCAGGGCGGACGCCAGCGCATAGACAAATTTCGAAGCCGTGGCCTGGTCGAGGAAGGCTCCGGGATTGAACATCAGCGGGTTCTGCAAGTTGAAATCGTCGGGACTCTTCATGAACATTACTGCAATCGCGAGCGACATGAATAGAATTCCCGGCAGTCCCGCGTAACAGACAATCGCGAAGACCTGCTTAAAGCGCAGGGGCACCGACATGATGCCTTTGACGATACCGAGCAGCACGCCGGACCACGCGAGCAAGGCGAGCGGCACACCGACGATGATCGCCGCATAACCGAAAATCGGCGCAAATTTCGCGCCCATCTGAATCTGCGTTTCGCGCTGTTCCGGCGTCAATTGCGCAGCGCGCGAACTGGTCTCCTGCTGGTGGCGGATCATGCGCTCCCAGCCCACGCGTTGGGAAAAGATCGACATGTAGGCGACGCCGAAGATGATCGAGAGGATCAGCGGCACCCAAAAGGCCGGCCTCGCGGCGATATCCGCAAACGCCTTGGACGGCTCGAAGAAGACGCCGGCCAATCGCGATGGCTCCCCCATTCCCTGGGGTTGGGGTACAGGTTCCGGAAGCTGTTCGGGAGTCATATCAGTGCGATTGTACTCCCGCTTGCTCCGATATGATAGATGATTCCATGACACAACGCGCCCTGCTCGCCTTGGCCTTGCTCTCTACCTGGGGCTGTAAGGCCCCCGAGGAGGGGCATATGAAAGTCATCATCGGCGCCGTGCTGATGGATGGTTTGGGCGGGCCGCCGCTCTCGAATTCGGTGGTCGTGATCTCCGGCAACCGCATTCGCGCGGCCGGGGCCGCCTCCGCGATCCCGATCCCGGCGGAGGCGGACAAGGTGGATGGCTCAGGCCGCTTCCTGATACCGGCTCTGGTGGCGGTAGCGCCCAACATTCAAGGCAGGGACGAGGCCGCTCTGACCAAGGCCCGCGAACTGCGCCAACCGGCGATCGGCCGCATCGCCACCTTGGCTGACGCGGAATGGATGGTAGATCACGGCGCCTCCGGACTGGTTGGTATGATTCGCGACACAGAGGCGCTCGACCCGGATTTCGTGGCTAAGCTGCGCGACTTGCGGATTACGATCGCGCCCGCGCTGGCCGCCGGCGGAGCCAATGCGGAGGTTGCAAGCCGCAATACGCTGCATCTCTTTCAAGCGGGCGTGCCGATCGCGCTGGCAGCCGGAGTGGATGCGCAGCGGGAGCTGGAGCTGCTGGCAGACGCGGGGATTCCTCCGCTGGATGTGATCGTGGCCGCCACGCGCAACGGAGCGGCGGCGCTGCAGGATGCGGAGCGCGGCACGGTGCAGGCCGGCAAACTCGCCAACCTCCTGCTGCTCTCCGCGCCCCCTGGGGAAGACATCCGCAATTTGCGCCGGGTGGCGCTGCGCATCACGGACGGCGTTTTCTGAGGGACCCGCAATTGGAGGAGAGAAAGGCTTTTTCGCGCAGAGTTCGCAGGGTTCGCTAACGGGACGCAGAGAAGGAATGAACTGAGATCTTAATTGGTGTCCCACTTTCGCCCAGAACGTCATCACCCCTCTGCGCGCTAAAATTGGGCATTGCCCGCCCCAATCGACGCCCAATCGTTTTCCGTCAAGCGCGCCCAGGTGGAGTTCCACAACTTCGCCTCGCTGGGCGATACGGAACGCGCCATCGCCGGGTATCTGGACGAGAATGTCCGTCGCGCCTCCGTGATCCAGAACCATCGGGATTTCATCGGGCCGATGACCCCGTTCCTCGAGATCGGCGCGAATGCCGGACACACCAGTTACATGCTGGCCAACCAGTTCGCGGGCCAGGGTTTTGCGCTCGATATCTCCGCCGACGCACTGCGTCACGGAATTACGCTGATGGATCGCTGGCAGCTTTCGCGCGCCCCGATCCGGGTTGCGGGAGACGCGGTAAACCTGCCGTTCCGGGACAACTCGCTGCAATTTGTGATGGCCTGCCAGCTCTTGAGCCAGTTCATGAACATCGAGAGCGTCTTGCTGGAAGTGAAGCGTGTGCTGGCGCCGGGCGGTGTGTTTCTTTTCACGGAAGAGCCGCTGCGGCGGCTGCTCAGCCTGCGGCTCTATCGCGCGCCTTACCAGGAACGCATGAAGCCCTGGGAGCGCAAGCTTTTCGATTGGGGGTTGCTGGGCTATCTCTCGCAGGATGTGATCGGGGCCGAGCAGGAGGAAAGCTTCGGCATCCGCCAGAACCACAAAATGTACCTGCGAGATTGGGACCGCCTGATCACGAAGCATTTCGCGGACCGGCGCTATCAGGCGTTTGTGCCGGAACGCGGCTGGGGCGAGCGCATCATCACGCGGACCCTGCGCAACGATGGACGCGCCGCACGCCTGCTGGGCGGGACCCTGGCCGCCATGTGCAGGAAGGAGGGTGACTCCCGCCCGCTGCCTTCGCTGGATAATTTTGAAAGGCTGCTGCGCTGTCCCGATTGCCACGGCGACCTGGCGCTCGATGCCGGGGGCTCCCTGGCATGCGGCTGCGGGTATCGCGCGCCAAACGAGGGTGGCGTCTACAATCTGCTTCCGGCGGCGCTGCGCACCGAACTGTATCCCGGCGACCGCGCCGATGTGATCGATTTCTCACTACCCAATCACGCCGAAAGCCTGCGCGACGGCTGGTATGAGCTGGAAGGGGAGTTTGGCAACAAATTCCGCTGGATCGGCGCGCACGCTTCCGCCATCCTGCGACGGGTCCACGGCGTCCCGCAGCGGCTGCGTCTACGCGGCTTCTGCCATGAGTTGCAGTTCGTGGAGGGTCAACCGGCCGTCGAAATACGGGTCAACGGGGTGCGGATCGCGCGGCAGGCCATCGAGCGCGTTGGATTGTTTATCATCGAAGCGGATCTGCCGGAAGCCGATACCTATACCATCGAGATCGACGCCGCTCCCACCTTCACTCCGCCCGAGGAAGACCGGTGTTTCAGCGTGAATATCAGTATGATTCGCCTGATCGACCGGGAGAAGACCGGCGCATAAAAAGTGAAACAAATCGGCTTGTCCCGGCGTATTACTCTGGTCGAGGACCAATTTTATGCGTGCGAAGCTTCTGATACCGGGAATTGCGGCGGGATTGATTCTGCTGGCCGGGTGCGAGTTCGAGGACTTTGGCGGTCTCGAACGGTACCACGAAGATTTTCATTTTAGTTATCCGATGAATGCCGGCGGCCGGCTGACGGTAGAGAGTTTTAACGGCTCCGTGGAAGTGTCCACCTGGGACCAGCAGACCGTGGACATCAGCGGCACCAAGTACGCCCGCTCGCAGGACGAGGCGCGAGACTTGAAGATCGATATCGATCACGCCCCGGCCTCGGTCTCCATTCGCGCCGTTCGCCCCACGATGCGTCATGGAAACTACGGCGCGCGTTTCGCGATCAAGGTTCCGCGCGGCGCGGTGCTCGATCACCTGGTGACTTCCAACGGAGCGATTCGTACCGATGACGGCGTTGGTCCCGCCCGCCTGAAGACTTCGAACGGGCATGTGGAGGTACGGGGATTGAAGGGTTCCTTAATCGCCGAGACCAGCAACGGACCGATCGAAGCGGAAAATATCGAAGGCGGCGTGGAGGCGCACAGTTCCAACGGCCACATCCGGCTGGATCATGTTCACGGTGCGGTGGAAGCTACCACGTCGAACAGCAGCATTCACGCCGACCTCGAAAGGGTGGATGGGTCGGTTCGCCTGCAGAGTTCGAACGGCCCGATCGAGCTCACACTGCCGGCGAACGCGCAAGCCGCCGTGCGCGCGCATACCAGCAATAGCGGGATCACGCTGCATCTGCCGGGCGAAGTCAACGCGCGCCTCACGGCCGACACCAGCAATGGCAACATCTCCACTGACTTCGAGATGCGCCTGCACGGCGAAATCAGCAAGCGCCATATCGAAGGCACCTTCGGCACGGGCGGTGCGTTGATCGATCTCGCCACCAGCAACGGCAGTATCCGGATCGTACGGTAGAGCGTCGCCGGTCAGAAGTACAGCTTTACGCCGAACTGTACGTAGCGCGGAGTCCCGTTGTTATACAGGGTTCCGAAATTGGTGGCGTACGCATTGCGCAGCCGGAAGTTCTTGTAGCCGGCGACGGTGGTGATGTCGTACGACGTGGCCGGCTGTGCCGTAGAAGTTCGCCGGCAGGGGCACGGTGAAGAAATTCGTAGGCAGAATTCCAGCCGAATTGCGGAAGCTCGCGATGTTGGCGTTGATCTGATTGAGCAGCGCCGTACCGGCGGTGGTTGCCGCCAGGGGCTGGTTGTTGGGCGTCGCCCAGGTATTGTACTCGGCGGCGGTCATTGCGGTGGTCACGGGCGCGCCCATGAAATCCGCGCCGCCCGCATTATTCGGGTATACCGCGAACGTGGGATGGTTGAAGGCGTTGAGCGCATCCACGCGGAACTGGATCTTTCGCTTTCCGCTTTCGCCCAGGTTGAAGTTCTTCTGCACCGAGACGTTGAAGAATTGCGACCACGGTCCGCGGACGCCATCCAGCGTGCGAGGCGCGGAACCGAGCACGCCCAGCGCAGGCCGCTCGAATGCCGACGGGTTCACGTAAGGCTGGCAGCCCGTGCCCGTGGGGCAATTGCGATCCCAGAGCGGATTCACCAGCGGCACACCGGCCACCAGATCGGGCCGCGCCGTATGCGTGACGTCGCCCAACTGGTTGGTGTCCGAGAGGTACGGCATATACGGGAAGCCGCTGACGATTTTCATGGTGCCGGTCATGGTCCAGCCGCCGACCACGAAATCGAGCGGCTTCCACGCATGGTTCATCAACTGCCGTCCGTGACCGAAGGGCAGGTCGTAGATATACGTCCCGTTGATTACGTGCCGCTGATCGTAGGTGGAGACCGAACGGTCATTGGCGCGCGTGCCGCCGAAAGCGATCTGTCCATCCGTCTGGCCGCCGACCGGCGTCAGGATATTCTTGTCGCCACCGGCGCTCGAAGCGTCGTCGATCGATTTCGACCAGGTGTAGTTCGCCGGTAAACGTCAGGCCGCGGCGCGCCCGATGAATCACATTGACGTAGCCCGCGTGGCGTATGCTGTTGGCGGCCGAATCGTACAACACATACAAGCTGGAGAAGCCGAGGTAGGGGCTGCCCAGGGTTCCGTTCTGCACGGTGAGGATCTTGCCGGTATAGGGATTGACGCGTCCCAGGGGATCGTTGATCGTGGTCGTGGTATTGACGTTGGCAGCAATCTGCGAGTTGAGCAGGCTCTGATCCTTAAAGTTCACGTTTTCGTGAGGCAGGAACAGGTGCGTGCCTTTGGCGCCGACGTAGGACAACTCAATCACGGTGCTGTTATTCGCCTGCCAGGAGACCGTGAGGTTCCAGTTCTGCACGTAGGGAGTATGATAGTTAGCGGAGACCGCGTAGCCGCCAAGCCCCTGCTGGTAGTACAGGCTGTTGGTGGTTACGATTCCATTCGCCGGGGCGGCAATTGCCTGCGCCGGCGTTGTGGGTGTCAGGATCGGCGGATTTTCTCCGAGCCGCATCACGTTATTGGGATTGGCGGTGGTCGAAGGAACGGTGGTCGCAAAGCCCGAGGTGGCTCCAAAATCCGGATTCGGCAAGCGGGTCGAGCCGGTCACGGGAGCGTGCGAGAGGCCGTAGCCGCCGCGCAGCGTCACGTGATGCGATTGCAGGGCAGTCGGGCTCCACGCAAAGGCAAAGCGCGGCTCGAACTGGCGGTAATCGGGCGGCGTCAGGTAGCGCGAGTTGCCCCTGCCGCTGAAGACGAACGCCGGCACTTGCACCGACTTGATCACTTCGCCGTTAATCAGCGTCAACGGGGTGGGGAGCGGCGTCGAGGTGGTCATATCCAAGCGGTAGACGCCCTGGTCGTCGTACTTTTCCGTGCGCGGCATTTGCAGGCTGTAGCGCACGCCGAGGTTGAGCGTCAGATTGCGCTTGATCTTCCAATCGTTCTGCACGAACCCGGCGATGGCTTCCCACCGGTAGTAGTACGGGATCTCGGTATTGCGGAGGGTGACGGTCCCATTCGCCACGCCCAGCATGTAGCTCGCCCAGGGGCTGCCGCCGGTGGTCAGCGCGGTGCCGGCTCCGGTGGAATTGGTCTGGGTGGCCGCGAAGGTGTAGGAGCCGCCGAGCGCTGCGAAGAGCGGGATCACATTCTGCAGCGAATGCGAGGCGTCCACACCGAATTTCCAGCTCATCGCGCCGGTGTTCTTGTAGAGAATGTCGGTGACCGCGTAGCGTTCCTCGCGATCGTCGGCACTGGTGGACCCGCCCGAACCAATGCCGGTCGCGGTACTGCCGCCGCCGCCCACGCTGGAGCCCGGGAAGAGGCCGTTGAGCAGCGGGACGCCGCCCTTCGTCAAGTTCGGCAGGCCGAGAAGCGTATTCAGGTTGCTCCCGGTCTGCGCATCGTATTCGGGCGCCGCCGTGGTGCTGAAGCGGCCGCGGGTGTAGTTCAAGCGCAGGTCGTTGAAGGTGGTGGGCGAGAAGGTATGCGTGATAGGCGAGCATGGCCTGTTTCGCCCAGCTATACTCGGCGCCATTGGTGGTGGGGCTGATCGGCGTACCTTGAATCTTGACGATCGGCGTGCTGGTCCAACGCATGTTGAGCCGGTTGCTCTCGTTGATGTTGTGATCGATTCGAATGGTGAAGCGCTTCTCGTCCTGCGACAGGATGCGCGGGGTGACGATGTTGGAGATCAGGCCGTTGCTGTTCAGGTAATAGGCAGATGCCGGCGCGATCAGCGAAAGCGACTTCAACGCCGTCGCATCCAACATGCTTTTCGGAATCACATTTCCCGGAAACGGCGTGTACGCGGTGGTCCCGGCCGGCAGCGTGATCGGCGAAAACTGGTTGCCGTTCACCATGTTGTACTGCTGATAGATGGTGCTGTCGTTGGCTGTCACCGCGTTGGGCGCGATGGTCTTGTACTGGTCCACCACGGATTGCGGCAGCCAGCCGCTGGGGGTGTTCACGAGGCCGCTGAAATCGCCGTTGCGCATCCCTTCGGTGGGTAGCAGACCGTACTGGTCGAGGTGATCGCGGCGGTAGTTCGGCTCGAAGGCCGCAAACCAGAAAGTCTTATTTTTCCCGTTATAGAGTTTCGGAATGTAGACCGGTCCGCCCGCGGCCAGGGAAAACTGATTGCTCTTCAACGTCGGCTGCGGCCGGTTGGCGGCCGACTGGGTGAAGGGACTGGCTGCCGCCGCCGGATTGCGGTTATACCAAAGCGCCGTCCCGGCGAACTGATTGGTTCCTGATTTGGTGGTCGCGCTGATGATGCCGCCGCCGGTGGTGCCGTACTCCGCGGAATACGCGGTGGTCTGCACCGTGAACTCCTGGACCGTTTCCGGCGAGAAGCTCACCATGGTGCGCCCCAGGCTTACGCCCGTATTGTTGGTGCCATCCGCCATGAACGAGGTATTCAAGGGACGTCCGCCGCCAACGCTCAAGTTGCAGCCCGGACAGGTGGTCACGCTGGTGATCACCGGGTTCTCGCTGCCGCCGTCTCCCGAAATATTCGGGAGCGTCAAGGCCAGATCGAGCACACTGCGGTTCAACAGCGGAACATCCTGAATCTCGCGCTCCGTGACCGTGCTGCTGGTGGCGCCGGAATCCACATTCAACATGGCCGTCTCTGCCGTTACGGTGACCTGCGTATCCACCGCGCCCGCCTGCAAGACCACATTGACGGTGCTGGTGGATGCGGTGTCTACCTTGACGCCTTCAATGACGGATTTCTTGAAGCCCTTCACCTCCACCGTAATCCGGTACAACACGGGATCGAGGTCAACCGCCGAATAGGAGCCGGTCTCTCCGCTGGTCAGCTTGCGCACCTCGTTGGTGCCCTGGTTGGTGATGGTGATGCTCGCGCCCGGCACCACGGACTGGCTCTGGTCGGTCACCGTCCCGGTGATCGCGCCACGATTGGTTTGCGAGAAGGCGGCAAGAGCGCTGCAGAGCGCTATCGCGACTAAGCGATTCATGTTTGAAATACCTCTGATCCTAAAGCTTTGTAAAGCTTGGCAGATGGTATTCGCTATCCCGATCGCGCGCAAGCAAAATCCGGATGACACTTCTGGTGTTTCGCTATGACAAACTCCTATAGCGCTAATGTCAGAAAATCAAGGGGAAAGCGAAGGTTTATAGTCAGGCGCTAAGTTTCGCAATGAGAAACGAAAACAGATTGCTATTTCAAACTGCAAATGCGCGCGGAGCTCTTAGGAGCCGTCCATTTCACCTAATAACTGCACCGCCAGGGCGGACCATCCGGCGTCGAAATCCGAGCCGCTGTCGGTATTCATGTGGGCGGCAATCCACGCCCGCAACATCTCCGTGACGGGCTTCGCCACCGCTTCCCCGGCGCCGGGTTCGAAGCGGAGCGGAATCTCCGACCGTTCAATCGCCGCCAGCAACATTTCCTGAAAGTTCATTCGACCTCCGCATGATGATTTACCGGGCCGCAGCCGCGCCCCAGCCCCGGATTCGTCCGGATCGCCGCCTGGATAAACCGTTTGGCGCGTGCCACCGCCACAGGCATTCCGAGACCGAGCGCCAGGCCCGCCGTGATGGCCGCGGAGTACGTGCAGCCCGTGCCGTGAGTGTGCGGCGTCTCGACCCGCTCCGCAGGGAACTCATGCCACTGGCCGGCTTCGAAGAGGAGGTCGATGGCATCGCCTTTGAGATGTCCGCCCTTGATCAGCACGGCGCGCGCCCCCATCTCGCGCAGGCGGGATGCCGCCGCCCGCATCGCCTCCATGGTATCGATCGTCATCCCGGTGAGCGCCTCCGCCTCCGGCAGATTCGGGGTGATCAGCGCGGCGCGCGGCAGCAGCAGATCGCGGATCCGGGCGACGGCGTCTTCGGGGAGGAGCGCCATGCCGTGTTTGCTGACCATCACGGGGTCCACTACCAGCGGAAAGGGGAAATCCGCAGCGGCCCTGGCCACCGCCTCCACCATGGCGGCCGACCCCAGCGCGCCGGTCTTCGCGGCGGCCGGCGGAATATCCTCCAGCACGGCGGAAATCTGTTGCAGGACGAGTTCGGGCGAGAGCACCTCTACCCGCGATACGCGCACGGTATTTTGCACGGTGAGCAGCGTGATCACGGCTTCGCCGTAGACTCCGAACTGGTGAAACGTCTTGAGGTCCGCCTGAATGCCCGCGCCGCCGCTCGGGTCGCTACCGGCAATCGTCAGCGCAACAGGCGTCATCAGTCTAAAGAATATCAGCGGCGGAGGTGGCGAAGTGGCGCTTTCACTTCAGCCAGATGGTGGTGGGGGGAGCGCTTGCGTCGCCGACCGTGAGTTCGACTTGGGCAGCGCCCGGCGCCACGAACCCGGCGGGCACGCGGGCGTTGATTTGCATGATGCCGACCATACCGGGGGCGCTTCCGGCATATAGGATTTCCGCGGCGACGCCAGCGATCTTGAGCATCACGGGAAGCAGCGGGTGGGGGTACGGCGCTTGTGCCGCTACTCCGGCGGCGAGCGCGCCATCGTTGAGGCCTTCGCCGGTGGCGTAAAAGGTCATCCACGCACCGCGCGCGGCGGGGTTGGACTGCGCGTTCGCCGCGCCATCCTCATTGAACCCGAGCGCCAGCAGGGCAGGTGCGGAAGGCGCGGTCTGCACCTCAACTCCGCCGGTCGGTCTGCCTTGGTAGAAAGTGTAGACCGTCAACCGGTCGCTTCCCGCGATCGAATAAGGCGCCTGCGCGTTGATCTGGCCGCTCTGCGCGTAGAAAAGGGGCGCCGATACCGAACCGAAACGCACCTCAACGCCGGCCAGCAGTGTGGGCAGCGCGCCGTTCTCGTCGAAGGACGCGGAGACTCCGGTTTCGGGGCCCAGATTGCTGCCGAACAGGCTCACAATCTCTCCGGGCGCAACGGAAACGGTTCGCAGGGAGATCGCGTTAGCGACTGCGATCGGCGGCAGCAGAGTGACGGGCGGGGGGACGATGACGTCGGGCTTCAGGCGGCGGATGCGGTTGTTGTTGCTATCGGCGAAGTAGAGCGCGCCCGAGCCATCCAGAAAGAGGCCCGCGGGGCCATCGAGCAGAGCTGCGGCGGCCGGCCCGCTATCGCCGGCAAACCCGGCCGTGCCGGTGCCCGCGATGGTATGGATGACGCCGTCCGCGGTGACCTCGCGAATCCGGTCGTTGCCGGTGTCGCCGATGAAGAGATTTCCGTTATCGTCCGCCGCCACGCCGCGCGGTGAGGCCAGGTGCGCGAGCGCGGCGGCGCCTTCGTCGCCGGAAGCGCCGGCCACGCCATTGCCCGCGACTGTCGAGATGATTCCGCCGGCGGTCACTTTGCGGATGCAGTGATTGCCGGTATCGGCGATGAAGAGATTGCCGCTGCTATCGAACGCGCAGGCGCTCGGGATGCGGAGTTGGGCGAACCGCGCCGGCCCGCTATCTCCCGCATAGCCGCCGGAGCCATTGCCCGCCACGGTCTGGACGGTGCCTCCAGGCGGCAGGCGCAGCACGCGGTGGTTGCTGCTATCGACGATGTGGAGGACCCCGGCGCGGTCCAGGCAAACGCCGCGCGGTCCGCGAAGCGCGGTCAAGAGCGGCGGAAGTCCGTCGCCGCCGGACCCTCCGGTGCCGGTGCCCGCGAGGGGACGCAGGATATGGGCGGGGTCGATCTGCACGACGCGATGATTGAAGCTATCGGCGACGATGACATTGCCCGCGCTATCGGCGACCACGCCCATGGGCGAGTAGAGGGGCGCGATGGCGGCAGGGACGGCATCGCCCGCCATCGCGCGAGGTAATACCGGTGCCGGCGAGGGTGTTCATGAGGCCGTTCGGGGTCACCTGGCGAACCCGCTGGGTACCGGTGTCGGCGATAAAGAGATTGCCCACGGCGTCCAGCGCGATGGCCGAAGGCAGGTGGAGTTCGGCGGCAGTGGCGGGGCCGCCATCGCCGACGGAGTGCACGTAGCCATCGCCGGCCACGGTCGCGATCAGGCCGTTGGGCGTGACTTTCCGCAGGCGCACGCCGTCGGCGATGAACAGGCTGCCGTTGACGTCCGCCGCGAGGTCGTTCACGGAAATCAAGGCCGCGTCCTTGGCGGGGCCGCCGTCTCCGGCGAAAAGCGGTGCGCCGTTGCCGGCATACTGGAGCCACTTGCCGGCGGTGGTATAGGCGCCGACGCGAAAGGTGGAATCGCCCACGAAGATGGTGCCCGCGGCATCGAGCGCGATCGATTGCGGGTTGAAGAGCTGGGTGCCCTGGCGCCCCAGCACGGTGCCGATGGTGGAATCGGCATAGATCTTGCGGATTACATTGTTGCCGGAATCCGCGAT
Organism: uncultured Solibacteraceae bacterium; assembly: GCA_963811575.1. Lineage (GTDB taxonomy): Bacteria > Acidobacteriota > Terriglobia > Bryobacterales > Bryobacteraceae > Solibacter. The sequence continues at coordinate 326,944 of CAWERY010000004.1, forward strand.
ATAGAGGGCTCCGGCGCGGTCGAGGGCGAGTCCGGCGGGAAAATTGAGCTGAGCCTTGACGGCCGGAAAGCCGTCGCCGCTGAGTCCCGCCATGCCGGTCCCGGCGATGGTAGTGAATTTTCCATCGGGTGAGAGGCGGCGTACGCGGTGGCCTTCGAACTCGGAGATATAGAGGTTGCCTTTGGAATCGAGGACGACGTTGCGCGGGGAAAGCAGGGAGGTATCGAGCGGACCTGCGCCGTCGGGGGACGATGCCTTACGGCCGGTGCCGGCGACGGTGGTGATGAGGCCGTCGGTACCGATGCGGCGGACGCGCTCGATTGCCCAGATCGGCAATGTAGATGTTGCCCGCATCGTCGAGCGCAACGCCGTAGGGGAAGTTGAGTTGGGCGCGGATTGCGGGACCGCCGTCCCCGGAAAATCCGGCCGACCCGGTGCCGGCGATGGTGGTGACGATGCCGGCGGTCGAGATGCGGCGCACGCGCTGATTGTCGGTATCGGAGAGGTAGAGGTTGCCCAGGCGGTCGACAGCGACTCCGTACAGATTCGAGAATTGAGCGGCGGTGGCGGCGCCGCCATCGCCAATCGCGCCGCTGCCTGCAACGGTGTCTGATGTGATAGAGCGTGCGCGCGGCATCGGCGGCCCACGCGGAGGAGGGGCAGACGACGAGCACCAAGACGCACCGAAACAAGTTCATCCCTAGCCTTACCCCGGTAAGTGCCTGTAGTGGTTGAAAATTCTCACCTAACCACGAGAAATTCACGGAAATTTAGGACCTGTTGCTCTGATATTGACCGAGGAGTATTCCAGAGCCAACATGAAAGCAATCAGGATTCTGCTGGGCGCACTCATCTTTCTGGCCGGTGCCTGGGGACAGCCCCGCGTCCGATTGAAAGCGAGGGAGGCCCCGGTGCGCGGCATGAAGCCGCGGTATCCGGACGGCACCCACTACATTCTTCAATTCAATTCGGAGCCGGGCCCGGCGGAGCAGCAGGAACTGGAACGGCGCGGGATGCACGTGCTGCAGTACGTGCCCGATTCCGCCCTGATGGTGGCCAGCCGGACGAAGCCCGATGTGCGGGGGCTGGATGTCTTTTCGATCGTTACGTTGAGCGTATCGGACAAGATCAGTCCGGTTCTGGCGGAGCAGGTCTCGGGCGCGTTGCTGGTGGTGTTTCAGGCGGATGTGAGCGATGCCGGGGCGCGCGGCGCGGCGCGGGATCTGGGCTTCGACATTCTGGAGAACCGCTACCTGATTCCTGGAGAACTCGTTCTGGCGGGGCCGCACAGCGGCCTTGAGGCGCTGGCGGCGCGGGATGAAGTAGCTTATATTCTGCCGGCATCCCCGGAGCTGGCGGCCGGGCTGCCGGTGGCGGCCTGCGGCGGCGCGGCGAGCCAGGCAGGGCCGATCGGCGAGTATGTCCTGATGGGCGCCGGGTGGCCCAAGGATTCCGTCGGGAAGGTCGCGCTGCAATACTTCATTCGATCGCTCACCGATAAGTTGGATACGGCGACCAGCCGTTCGGAGATCGAACGCGCGCTGCGCGAATGGACCCGGTACACGAACCTCACGATCACGCCGGCGGCGCAGCAGGGAGGCAATCGGACGATCGACATCCTCTTTGCCCGCGGAGTCCACGGAGACAGCTATCCGTTCGACGGGCCGGGCGGCGCATTGGCGCACACGTTTTATCCCGCGCCCTCCAATCCCGAGCCGATCGCCGGCGATATGCACTTCGATGGGGATGAGCCCTGGAGTGTCGGGAACAGTGTGGACCTCTATTCGGTGGCCTTGCACGAAGCGGGACATGCGCTGGGGCTGGGCCACTCGGACCGGCCGGGATCGGTAATGTACCCTTATTACCGGCTGTCCACGGGCCTTTCCGACGATGACATCGCTGGGATACGGGCGCTTTATGGCAATAACTCGACGGCGCCGGGCCCGGCGCCGACTCCGCCGTCGCCTCCCACGCCGGTAGCGCCGCCGGTCCCGACTCCGGCGCCTCCGGTGAAGGACACGATTTCACCGTCGCTGCAAATCGATTTGCCGGGGTTCACGATCGGCTCGACCGCAGCGGCCGCCATCACTATCGCCGGCAGGGCTAGCGACAATGTCGCGGTGACGACGGTCAAGTGGACGAACTCTTCCGGCTCGGCGGGAGCGGCGGTGGGCACCACGGCCTGGTCGGCCAGTGTGCCGCTGTTGGTGGGGACCAATGCGATTACGGTACGCGCTTACGATGCCGCGGGGAACTCGGCCTGGCGAACTATCACGGTGGTCCGCCATTGAGCGGTTCTCGCGGTAGTTTTATTTCTCGCGACGCTATGAATTTGTCCCGGGTCTGCCGATATAGCTTACAACGCAATGAAACGCGACCGGAGAAGAACACACGATGGCTACCACACACCGGAGTTGTAAACCACTAATGGTCTGCAGCACGGCAACCGGGAACCGCATACCGAGGCACCTCCCGGCCGGCGAAGAGCTCGATCTTCGAGAGCTCCGGTTTACGCAAACCGAACACGTGCTGCTCGCCCTGGCAAAGGTAGTGGAACAGCGCGACGAGCACACGGCGGGGCATTGCGAACGGCTGGCGGTGACGGCGGTGGCGCTCGGCGTCGCGATGAACCTGGACCGCGCCGCGTTGCTGGCGCTTTACCTGGGCGGCTTCCTGCATGATGTCGGTAAGATTGGCATTCCGGATTCCATCCTGTTCAAACCCGGAAAGCTGGATGGCGAGGAATGGAAGGTCATGCGCACGCATGCCGAGCGCGGCGAAGAGATCTGCCGGCCGCTGCTTTCGTTACGCAGCGTGCTGCCCATCGTCCGCCACCATCACGAACGCTGGGATGGGACCGGATATCCGGATGGTCTGAGCGGGACGAAGATTCCGATACTGGCGCGCGTTCTGCAGGTAGCCGATATTTACGATGCGTTGACCAATCCAAGGCCGTATAAAGAGGCCTTCTCCAGAAAACACGCTTTGGAGGTACTGGAGGAGGAGTCTGCTCGAGGTTGGCGCGATCCCGAGGTTACTGCGTTATTCGTCAGGCTCAACACGCGGGTGTTTTCGAAAATCGCGGATTACCACACGGTCCGCGGAAGCGAGCTCGCCTGCATGCAGGACTCCCTGACCAATCTCCAGGATTTTCTGATGCAGTAGGGCGCCGCGAGCGTTTAGTGATCGCTGTACTTTTTTTCGCCCGCCTCAATGCGTAGCGGCAGTTTGTTTTCCGGGGGCGGCAACGGGCAGGTAGCGTAGGGAGTGAAGGCGCAGGGCGGATTATAAGCCTTGTTGAAATCCAACTCGACATGGCCGTCCTTAGGCATGGCTGAATAGAAAAAGCGCCCGGCGCCATACGTCTCTTTGCCGGCGGTCTGGTCGCGGAAAATATAGAAGAGTTCCTTCGCGTCGTCGGTCTCGAGGACGGGGCGCAAGCGGTATTCTTTTCCGTGAAGTTGGAAGACTGCGTAGCCGGGGCTGACCATCGGTTCGGTCTGTCCGAGAATATTCAAAATCGGAATCTTTTCCTCGGCGGGCACCCATTTGGCGGTAACTTTGTACTCTTCCCTGGCCGGATAATACTCGATGCCATGGAAACTTGCGGCGGTATTCGCTATCCGGATCTTTGAGCCGGATCGCGTACTTGTCCGACCGCTTGATCACGAACAGGCTCAGCCGGCCTACTTTGGCGGCATCCAGGGATTCCGCCCAGAGTTCGCGTTGCGCTCCATCCATATGGACGGTGGTTTTCCCGTTCTTCAGTTCGATTGTGCCGGCGCGCGCGGGCCCATCAGGGAGGACGATCTCGTTGCCCGGATCCCGCCCGAAGGTGTTAGCACCTTCGTGCAGCCAGAAGAGCCCGGCCACGGTCAGCCAGCCGCCATCGCGCTTCAGGTTCTCTTCCCGGGTGCGTCGCCACTCGGCGATTTCCGTCTGGTACGAACCGGCCGCAAACAGGGCCACACCGGCGATCGCCGGCAAAATCACACGCCAAATCATGAGCGTTCTCCGGCTCCTTCAATGATCTGTTCCAGCATGCCGGCGAACTCCTCGCTCTTGCGGTCGACACGCTGTTTGAGCTGACTGAGGTCGCGCTCGATGGCGCGTAATTTGTCCGCCAGATGCAGACAGGCGAGGACGGCAATACGGGTGGAATCGGCGTTGGGCGCCTTGGCGGCGATCGAGAGCATCAACTCGTCCACCCCGGCAGCCACAAGTTCCACTTCCGCCGGATCCCCGCTGGTGAGCAGGGTGTAGGGGCGGCTGAGGATGGTGACGCGAACTTGCTGTTTTTCGGGAGTGCTGTTGTCCATTTGCCAACGACCATGCGGAACTCCCCGCCCAAAAAACTAAGCGCCCCCGTTAGGAGGCGCCGAGTTGGTCGATCTGTCCCAGCAGCTTTTCGATGCGGCTGCGTACTTGCTTGCGTTCGGCCTGCAAGCCCTTGACTTCTTCAGCCAGGAGGGCCGCCTCGCGTTTGGCTTCGGCGGCTTCCTGGACGGCGGTTTCGCGCTCCTGGCGGAGAACAGACACCATTTGCACGGCTCGCTGGATACGATCTTCAAGACTGCTGAGGGAATCGTTTTCCTGGTCGACGGGGCTCATTCTTTCTCCAAGGCAAGCCGGGCCGACTCCTTCACGGCCAAGGCCGATTTTGCCAGCTCCGCCAAGTTGCGGAAAGCGGCGTCATCATGCAGCGCGACATCGGCCAAAACCTTGCGATTCAGGTCGAGTCCGGCTGCCTTCAGCCCGTGGACAAACTTGCTGTAGGAAAGGCCGGCGGCGCGGCAGGAAGCGTTGATGCGGACGATCCACAATCTGCGATAGTCGCGCTTCTTGCGCTTGCGGCCGACATACGCGAACTTCAGGCCGCGGTCGACGGCCTCCATCGCGGCTCGGTACAACTTGCTTTTGGTGAGGAAGTAACCGGAAGCGCGGGCTAAAACCTTCTTCCGGGACGCCCGGCGGTGGGTACCACGTTTTACTCTGGGCACGTTTGTCTCCTTAAATTGAACTTCTGATTATCGGCGGAATCGGGCACGTGCCACGCGCACCGTCCGCTCAATCGCCCACTCCAACCAGCCAAAAGCTAGTAGGGGAGCATTCGCTTCAGAACCGGCTGATCGGCCTTGTCGGCGACCACGCTCTGATGCAGTTTCTTCTTGCGTTTGTGCGGCTTAGAGGTCAAGATGTGACGGCCAAAGGCATGATTGCGAACCACCAAGCCAGTACCCGTCTTCTTGAACCGCTTAGACGCACCTTTGTGAGTCTTGAGCTTTGGCATAATTATTCCCTGGATCTTTACAAGGAAAGACTAGAGTATTGTAGCATGCCAAACAGCGGCTAAGCCTCCGGGGTTTGCCGCGGACTGCAATATTTGCGGGACGGCGCCACTGGTGCGGCCGCTCACACCGGGGCATCGGCGCGTAGCTGGCGAATGACTTCCACCACCCGTCCTGCCGCGTACTCGATTTCCTCCGCGGTGGTGAACTTGCCGAGGCCAAACCGGGTGGCCGATTGCACCAGGCCGGGGCTAAGCCCGATCGCCTTAAGCACATGGCTGCCCCCGCCGCCGTGCGAATTACACGCCGAGCCGGCCGAGACCGCCAGTTCCGGCATCGCCACCAGCAACGCGTCGCCATCCACCCCTTCGAAGCTCACGTTGAGATTCCCGGGGAGCCGGTGCTCCATCGAACCATTCACATGGATATCCGGGAGTGCCTCTTCCAGCCGCAGCTTCAGGCGGTCGCGGAGGCCGCGAATGCGTTCGCAATCCTGCTCCATCTCGAGCGCCGCGATGGCGCAGGCCTCGCCAAACCCGGCGATCCCCGGCACGTTCAAGGTGCCGGAACGCAAACCGCCTTCGTGGCCGCCGCCATCCATCTGCGGCGTGAGACGGACGCGTGGATTGCGCCGGCGCACATAGAGCGCGCCCACACCTTTGGGGCCGTACATTTTATGGGCGCTGACCGACATGAGGTCGATCATGATCGCTCTCTACATTTACTGGAATCTTGCCGAACGCCTGTACCGCATCGCAGTGGAACAGCACGCTTTTTTCGCGGCAGATCGCGCCGATTTCGCGGACCGGCTGAATGACGCCGATTTCGTTGTTGGCATACATCACACTCACCAGCAGAGTTTCGGGCAGAATCGCGTCGCGCAGTTCGTCCAAATCGAGCAGGCCGTCAGCGCGCGGCGTGAGCACGGTGGTCGCGCAGCCCGATTCGGCAAGTCTCTCCGTGGTGTCCAGAACAGCCTTGTGTTCGGTGGCAACGGTCACAATGTGCGCGCCACGGGCTCCCGCTGCAAAGACGACTCCTTTGAGCGCAAGGTTGTTGGATTCCGTGGCGCCGCTGGTGAACACGATTTCGTGAGCAGACGCACCGGCAAGGGCGGCGATGCGCTGGCGGGCAACGGCGACGGCGGCCTCCGCATCCCAGCCAAAACTATGGCTGTCGCTCGCTGCATTGCCGAATTTTCCGACAAAAAAGGGCAGCATCACCTGAAGCACACGCGGATCGACAGGCGTCGTGGCGTGATAGTCGAGATAGATGGCTTTTGTCACAGTGGGTACGGCAATGAAGGATTGGGAACGCTCTCCACTACGAGTATAATTAACCTTTACGTCGCTCGGTCCCGCTCGATGATTCGTTTGTTCAAGGTCTTCATTCCAGTTGGAACATTGACGCTGCTGGTATCAGAGACCATTCTGGTGACGTCGGCGTTCATATTCGCGACGTACCTCGCCCTGGAAGTAGACCCCACCGTCTTTCTGCTTTACGATGGCGGACTCACCAGAATCCTGCTGGTGCTGATCAGCATCCTGGTCGGCCTGCATTTCCACGACCTCTATTCGCAGTTTCATGTGAAGTCGCAGATCGTCCTGGTGCAGCAGCTTTGCCTGGTGATGGGCGTCGCCTTCCTGACGCAGGGCCTGATCGCATACTTGAACGCCAACCTGCGCGTTCCCATCCGCGTGATGGTGGTGGGCAGCGGGATCGCGGTCATCGCGATCTTTTTCTGGCGGGTATTTTTCAGCGCCTACGCGTTGGAGGTGGTGGGCCGTGACCGGCTGCTGCTGGTGGGCGGCAGCCCTTTGCTCGAAGACATTGCGAAACATGTGGTCGATCATCCGGAGGCCGGCTTGATGGTGGCCGGCTACGTGGATGACCGGCATGGTCCCGACGAGCAACTGCCGGGCGGCAAGAGCCTGGGCTCGCTGGCTTCGCTGCGCGATATTGTGCGCGCCACGCAGCCTCACCGGATCGTGGTCGGAATGTTCGAACGCCGCAACCGGATGCCGATGGGCGACCTTCTCGAACTTCGTTTCGCGGGGCACATTATCGAGGAAGTGGCCAACACCTACGAACGGGTCTGCGGCCGCGTCTGCCTGAAAGAGATTCGCCCTTCGCAACTGATCTTCTCCGGGGAACTGGGGCCGCGCCCGCAAAACCTGCTGTACCAGCGGATGTCCAACATGGCGGTCGCCGGCATCGGGATTGTGGTCTCGGCGCCGATTATGCTGTTGACCGCGCTCGCGGTGCGGCTCTCATCGCCCGGTCCGGTGCTCTACCGGCAGACCCGCGTGGGCCTGGACGACGCGCTCTTCACGGTGTACAAATTCCGCTCGATGCGGGTCGATGCGGAGGCCTCCACGGGCGCGGTTTGGGCGCAGAAGGACGATCCGCGGGTGACCACGGTCGGGCGCATCATCCGGCGCATCCGTTTCGACGAATTGCCGCAATTGTTCAACGTGCTGAAGGGCGAGATGTCGATGGTGGGGCCGCGGCCGGAGCGCCCCGAATTTGTGAAGGCGCTGAGCGAGCAGATTCCGTACTACCGGCAGCGCCACTGCGTGCGCCCCGGCATCACCGGCTGGGCGCAGATCAACTATAAGTACGGCGACACACTGGAAGATACCATCACCAAATTGGAATACGATTTGTACTACATCAAGAACATGTCGATGTCGCTGGACAACTACATCATCTTTCACACGTTGAAGGCGATGCTGTTGTCGCGCGGCGCGCAATAGAGCATACTGTTCAATGCGGCCACCCGCCGCACAAATGGCGAACCCCGCAATTTCCCCCGAGGCGGAGATCCTCGAACGGGAGCAGCACGTCCCGCTCTACCGCGTCGTTCTTCTGGACGATAACGATCACACCTACGACTACGTGATCGAGATGCTGCAAAAGATCTTCATCTTCACCTTGGATCAGGCATACCGGCACGCCGAAGAGGTGGACCGCGCGGGACGAACGGTGCTGATCACCTGCGAATTGCGGGAAGCCGAATACGCGCGCGACCAGATCCACGCGTACGGCCCAGACTGGCGGCTGCCGCGCTCTCGCGGTTCGATGAGCGCGGTCGTGGAACCGGCCGGGTAGAGCGCGGGCGCCGGAAGCTTGGCTATCATAACGAATATGAGGTTTTTCCCCCTTCTTTCCCTGGCAGCTATTGGTGCGTGTGCGCTGGCGCAAGGGCTGCCCCCGAAGGAACAAGCGCCGCCTGCAGTGGCCGGACCGGACGGATCCAATCTGCCGATCCAGGCGGTCTCCCCCACAATTTCGCTTCCCCCGGATCGCGTAGTGCTGCGGGTGGGCGACGTTTCCCTGACGGCCGGGCAACTGTCGCAGGTGCTGGAAGCCTATTCGGAGACACAGCGTGTTTACGTGAATGGTCCCGGACGGCCGCAGTTCATCGATCAACTGATACGCGTATTGATGCTTTCGCAGGAGGGCAGGCGGCGCAAGCTGGATCAGACGGATCGCTACCGCAATCAACTGGCATACTCCGCGGCGGGAATTCTCTCGAACCATACCGAGGAAGAGATCCGCAAGAACATCAAAATCGACGACGCCATGCTGCAGGATTATCTGAAAGCTCATCCGCTCGAATACCTGCAACTGCGCGCGCGGCACATTCTGATTCGGATGAAGGGCTCCGCGGTGCCGCTGCAGCCCGGGCAGAACGAATTGACGGAGGAGGAGGCGCTTGCCAAAGCCCAGGAACTGAGGGCTAAAATCGTGGGCGGCGCGGATTTCGCCGAACTGGCCGCGACCGAATCGAGCGACATTTCGACCAACACTAAAGGCGGCGATCTGGGATTCTTCAAGCGCGGCCAGATGCCGCCCTCGATCGAGGCTGCGGCATTCGCCCTCAAGCCCGGTGAAATCAGCCAGCCCGTGAAGACCTCGATGGGCTATGCTCTGATCAAATTGGAAGAGGCCAAACCGATCAAGAGTTTCGAGGAGCTTCGACCGGAGCTGGACCGGAACCTGCGGAATGAAATGACCCGCAAATACGTGGATGATATGAAGGCGCTGACCAAGATTGAGATCGACCCCGAATTCGCCTCGCCGGCCAAATCAATGAGCGACCCAAAGCCGCAACAATGAAGACCCGGAAGCTGGAAATCGCCTGCCCGCAGTGCGGCTCGAAGGAAGTCTTTTATAGCTGCACTCCAGGCTGCTGCTTCAATCACGTGTGCAGCGATTGCGGGACTACCTTCGAGCCGGCAACTACCGCGAAGGGCGGCGTTGCCAGCGGGATCGTGCCGCCGGACCCCTTGCCGGACGCCACCGACCCCACCGCCGAATGCGCCCGCTGCACTTCGGTGGAGGTTTACATGACTGAGGACGGGGGCTGCGTGTGCGCCAAATGCGGAACCCTGTTGACGCTCGAACTTACCGAGATCGCCCCCGGATAACGAAGCGATCGCGCTGGAGTTCGATTCGATGGCTATCGGGTCTTCTGGCTGGAGACGCGCGCGGAGCGGGAGGCCTGCCTGCGAGCGTCCTGTTCCGTGGTCATTTTGTATGCCAGGTAATACTTGTAGATGTTGCTGACGTAATTAGGAGTTTCGGCGCCGATTTGGCGGGCGGCGATGAATTCGACATTGTTGAACCAGAGATTGGGATCGTAGCCTTCGGCCGCCGCCAGGGGGCGCAGCTTTTCGATTCTGTCGGGGCCGGCGTTATACGAAGCCAGCGCAAAGAGACCCCTGGTGATCTGATCCATGGGTTCCTTAGCGTAGTAATGGCTCACCATGTACCGAAGGTATTTGGCTCCCGCCTCGATATTGCGGTCGATCTTCTCAATTCCGAGAATGTCGATGGGGTGGCCGGCGGCAGTGCTCGGTTTGATCTGCATGACCCCGACAGCCCCGGCCCTGCTCCTCAGGGCAGGGTTGAGGCCGGACTCCTGGTAGCCTTGCGCGGCCAGGAGCAGGTAGGGGAAATCATACTTGTTGCCATACGTGCGGAACAGACGCACCATTTCTTCGAAGTGGACCAGATTCTTTCCGGAAACGGCGTCTTTCGGCCATTCGACGCTGCTCAAATATTTGGCCGTTACCGTGTTTCCGTAGAGCGTACCGACCTTGTGATCCCGGATGAATTCATCGACAACGGCTTTGAGCTGAGGCGTATTCTGCTGCACGGCCCACGCCAGGGGACTCTCGGCCACCACGGCGGGGGACTGGACCTTCAGATGGGGCAGCACCTTGGCCCAGTATTGCGCGACTTTGTCTTCCGCCACCGTCATGGGCACAAGGCCGGCATTCACCATCTCCAGTAAGTCCTCCACTTGCAGGTCGGGGGCGCTGGGAGTCAGCTGAATGGGAGGGTGGCCGTGCCGCTGCAAGTCTTCACTCAGGCTGCGCAGATGTTCATACGGGATCGTATTGCTGAAGTAATAGACCGGGCGGCCGGAAAGATCCTCGAGGCTCGACAATTGCTCGCCGGGGCCGCTGACAATCACGGCCTTCGCGTCGTCGTAGAGGGGATCCGTAAAATCCACGGCGTAGTGATGTTCGCCGGACGTGACCATCATGGTCGCGACAAGGTCGCCATAACCTTCTGCCAGCTTGGGCAGGAGGGTATCCCGGCCCACCGGGATGAAAACAAGATGAATGGCGAGATTGCGCGTATGGAGCTTGTGGTTGAGGAAATGCTCGAATTCGCTGCAAAACTCGTACAGGGCGCCATGGATCTTGCTGCCGTCGAAATAGAATCCGAGCTTGTTCGGCGCGACCAGAACCCGGAGAATCCGGCGCGTGGCAATGCCGTCGAGGTCGCCGTGCCACTTCTCGTGGACCAACTGCTCCTGTAATGCGGGGTGTTCGAACGTGTTTGCAGGAGGCTCGTTCGAAAGGCGCGCCGCGCCGCCGGTCGATGGGCCGGCCTGTTCCGTCTTGGCACTGCGTGCGGCTGAAGTTTCCCCCGGATGCCTGCTGCAGGACGAGGCGAGTGCAATCACAATGGCGAGGACTACTAGCCGAAGTCTGCAAGCATCATGCATCTGTAAAGATCGATGCCGTACGGACTGCCCAGGCGTAAATCCTTACGTTCGCGCTGACGGAAAAGGATTTCACTACAATGATTACCCATTCTTCCCACCCGGCCTTAAGCTCCATGCATCGCTGATATTGGCGAGCGTAGTTAAGGGTTAAGGGAAATCGCAACCGCCGGAGGTGAAAGAATGTCGCAGGTGACACATGAAACCTCGTTACTCATCAAGGCAGCCGGAATCGTGGTTGGCGAATGTCTCTTCGGCTTGTACGGATCGTTTTTGTTTATGCGTCTTCTTGGCTGGTTCGAGATGACTTTTCCTGGTGCGGAGGCAATCGGAGTGGCTGTCGGAGCAGCCGTCGGTTACGGCGTTGCCGCCGGCGCTCTGCGGATGTACGCGGCCGCGAGAACACACGCAACCAGCAACCACACCGCATCGCGGTTGGCGCATACCTAGCGGGGCGGCGTGAACGCACACCCTCCCGCTTGTCGAGAGGGTGTTGTGTCAGGTAGTGCTCGCGTGTCCTCTATTTCCGTGCCATTTGCTGCGGCGCGGTGGAGTAACTCAGGGCCATCGATGCCCATGCGGTGCCCGCCGCGGAGATCCACTGGTCGGGGCCGTACGGGAACGTCGTATCGAAGTACGGTTGGAATTTCGCAGCGCGGCTCTTGACCAGCCACGAACCATCGGTCTGCTGCGTTTGCAGGAGGTACTGCACGCCGCGGCGGTACACCGCATCCGTAGGGGCCACACCAAGTTCGTGCAACGTGTAAAGCGCCTGGCCGGTGGCATAGGCGTCGCTCGCAAGATCCGGAGTCTGCGGCCACCCGCCATCCTCGCGCTGCTGGCGCATCAGGCGCTGCAGAGCTGGATCGAGGCTCTTGCGAGGGGTTCCGGACCACTTGAGGCCAAGAAGCTGCATGTCGAGATCCTCAGTGGTCCGGGGCTGCGCGGTGGCAAGCCACGAGGCGGCGCGAGTCACGCGCCGGTCCAGATCGGCTTTGCGTCCCGGCGCGCCATACAGGCGAAGCAGGCGGATCGCCATCGCGGTGCGCGAGAAATCGCCGTCGGCCATGGGAGGCCGCGCAATCCAGCCGGCGTGCCAGTTCCCGGCGGTGCGCTGCTGCGCGGCGATGTTGTGCACCATCGCATCGGTAGTCTGGCTGGGCGGAATATTCTCGCTGGCGAGTTGGAACCCGGCGTAGATGAGAATATCCACCACCGGCGGATCGCCGCGCTGCAGCAGGGGCTGTACCAGGCCGGCGAGGAAGAGCTGCGCACCGTTCAATTCGGCGGCCCGGGCGTCGGCCTGTACCGGAATGTGCCGGGCCGAAGCGGTGGTGACCGCCATAGAGGTCAGATTCGCCGAATGGCATGCGCCGCAGCCGCCCTCCTTAAAAAAGCTGCCGCTGGAGCGCTGCAGGAGTTCGACGGATCGCGCAGTGGCAGGCTTGGGATCAAGCTTCCCCAGGATCGCCGCCGGTATGATCACGCGCGCGGGCTGCACCTTCTCGCGCTGCAGACCGAGCTCGCGCAGGATCGCGGGAGCATTGTATTTCTTCGCCCAATCGAGCGCGGTCAAGCCTTCGCGATCTTTGTGGGTGGGGTCGGCGCCGCGCTCCAGCAGGACGCGCACGGTGTGCGGGTCCGCGTGATCGCTGGCGATGGCAAGCATCAGCGCTGTCATCTGGCGGACGTCTTCGGCATTCACTTTGGCGCCGGCATCCAGCAGTGCTCTCGCTACATCGGCGCCGCCCGCCGGGGCGCATAGTGCAAGCGCTGTCAAACGGCCCAGCGCAATGGGGCCATGCTTGACGGTATCGAACGCCTCGCCGGAAATCGCGTTGACATCTGCGCCCTTGGAAAGCAGCAGTTCGACCGCTTTGAGGTTGCCGTTGCCGGACGCGTACATCAGCGGGGTGAGCCCGGCGGGATCTTTCGCATTCACACTCGCGCCTTTGTCGAGCAGCAGTTTGATGCTGGCCAGGTCGCCTGCGGCGGCGGCGGAAACCAGCGCCTGATCTTCCAGGGTAGCGCCGCGATCCAGCAGCAGCTTCACGGTAGCGGAGGAGCCATCGTTGGCAGCCGCCAGAAGCAGCGGAGTCTTACCCATTTTCGACCGCGCGTTCACGTTGGCGCCGGCGGTGACCAGGATGCGGACCTTCTCGGGTTCCGTGATTGCCCACATCAGCGGCGTGGCGCCAAAGTCATTGACGGCGTCGATCTCGGCGCCGGCGGCGATCAGCTGGCGCATCGCTTCCGTGCTGCCATTGGCGGCCGCCTGGTGCAGCGGAGTACTGCCGTGTTTGTCCTTCTGCTTGACCCCATCGGTCTTGATCAGGCCCTGAAGCATCCCGAGATCATTCTTGCGGATACATTCGTAAAATCGGTCCGTGCTCTCCGGGGTTCCACCGGAGAGGGGAACCCCTACCGCAACCAATCCAGCCACCAAAGCAAACGCCGCCAGGCGCAACTCGTTTCTCATACTTTCTCCTCTGTGTCTGTTACGCGTGACCGGGGAAGAAAACGGCTCAGAAGGGCTACGGTTGAGGGATAATGTCTGAAAGGTTTTTATGGCATCCGGATCCGCTCCCGACGTCACCCAACTGCTGGTCAACTGGAGCCAGGGCGATGAGGCCGCACTCGAGCAACTGATGCCCCTGGTTTACGGCGAGTTGCGCAGGCTGGCATCGGCATACCTCCGGCGCGAACGCTCCAATCACACGCTGCAGAGCACCGCTCTGGTACACGAGGCGTTCATGCGCCTGGTGCACCAGCAGGATGTGCAGTGGCGCAACCGGGCACATTTTTACGCCATCGCGGCGCAAATGATTCGCCGCATCCTGGTGGATTACGCGCGCTCCCAGCACGCCGAGAAGCGGGGCTCGGGCGCGATCAAACTGGTACTGGACGAAGCCATGGCGGTCCCCCAGTCGGGGCCGGATGTGGATCTGCTCGGCCTCAACGACGCGCTCGACCGGTTGGCCGAGCTCGATGAACGCCAGGGCCGCATCGTTGAACTCCGATTCTTTGCCGGGCTGTCGATTGAAGAGACCGCGGAGGTCATGCACCTGTCTCCGGCGAGCATCAAACGCGAATGGCAGACGGCGCGCGCCTGGCTCTTTCGCGAAATGACGCGGACCGCTGCGTATGACGCGTGAAGAGTGGCAACAGGTAAAGGAGATTCTGCATAGCGCGCTGGATCTTCCCCCTGAAGATCGCGGCGTCTTCCTGGACGGAGCCTGCAACGGGAACATCGCGCTGCGCGGTGAAGTGGAATCGCTGCTTGCGTCTTACGATGAGGCGGGCGCCTTCATTGAAGAGCCCGTGGCGGCAGCACCTAAGCTCACACCGCCTGCCGACATGCTGGGAATCGGCGCGGACCTCGGCCCCTACCGCATCGTGCAGCTGATCGCCGAAGGCGGAATGGGCGCGGTCTACCAGGCGGTGCGAGTGGACGATTTGTATCGCAAGGTGGTCGCGGTCAAGGTGATCCGGCGCGGCGCATTCGGTGAGTTCGCGTTGCGGCGCTTCGATATCGAACGCCAGATTCTGGCCCACCTGGACCACCCCAACATCGCCAAGCTCCTGGATGGCGGTGCGACTCCGGACGGCCGCCCTTTTTTCGTGATGGATTTCATCGCGGGCACGCCGATCGATGAGTATTGCGATGGCCACCGGCTCAACCTTCGCGAGCGGTTGGATTTCTTCCTGACGGTCTGTTCCGCGGTGCACTATGCGCATCAGAATCTGGTGATCCATCGCGACTTGAAGCCGCAGAACATTCTGGTAACCGAGGAAGGCGGGCTGAAGCTGCTCGATTTCGGGATCGCGAAGCTGCTCGACCCGGACGCGCTCGGCGCCGAGACTCCGACGGTCAACACCGTGCAGGCGATGACTCCGGAGTACGCCAGCCCCGAGCAGCTTCACGGCCTGCCGGTCACCACCGCGAGCGACGTCTATTCGCTGGGCGTGCTGCTCTATCGCCTGCTGACAGGCCACCGCCCCTACGCCGCGGAATCGCGCTCCATCGAGGAGCTCTGGGAGCATATCCACAATCGCGCGCCGCGCCGCCCGAGCACCGTGGTGCGCACGGCCGATGGCGCGGTGACGCCGGAGCTGGTCTGTTCCGCGCGCAGCACCAGGCCGGAGCGGCTCGAGCGGCAGCTATCCGGCGACCTCGACAACATCCTGATGATGGCTCTGCGCAAAGAGCCCGAGCGCCGCTACGGCAGCGTGGAGCAGTTCGCCAATGACCTGCGCCGCCATGTGCAAGGCCACCCGGTGGCGGCGCGGCCGGATACGATCCGCTACCGCGCCAGCAAGTTCATCCAGCGGCATCGCGGCGGCGTGCTGGCGGCGGTGCTGGTGCTCGGCACGCTGATCGCCGGCATCGTGACCACGTCCTGGCAATGGCATGTGGCCAATCGCGAGCGGCAGCGCGCCGAACAGCGTTTTCAGGAGGTCCGCGGCCTGGCGAACTCGGTGCTCTTCGAACTGCACGATGCGATTGTGGCGCTCCCCGGTTCCACGCAAGCGCGCGAGCTGCTCGTCAAGCGCGCGCAACGCTACCTGGATAGCCTGGCGTCCGAATCCATCGGCGACGATTCCCTGCAACACGAGCGCGCCATGGCGTATGAACGAGTCGGCGATGTGCTCGGACTGCCGGTACAGCCGAACCTGGGGAAATCCGCCGAAGCGCTGGCCAGCTATCAGAAGGCGCTGGAGATCGAGAAGCTTCTGGCGGAGCGCGATTTTCCCAACGGCGGCCTGCTGCAGCGCGAGATGGCGCGGATCAATAACCGCATCTGCCGCGTGGAACAGAGCACGGGCCGCTTCCAGGAATCGCTAAACAGCTGCCGCGAAGCGGAGCGGATACAAGCGGAGCAACTGCGCCTGCGGCCGGGTGACGTGGAGTTGCGCGGCGATCTGGCATCGACGTATCAGAATATGGCTGGAGCCTACTCCGCGCTCGGCGATTTCGCGCACAGCGAGGAACGGCGCAGCCGGGTTTTGAGCGAGTTTCAGGAACTCCATCGCATGCAGCCGGAGAACGAATCGTTCCTTTACGGTCTGGCCAACGCCCACCATCGCATGGCCAACCTGCAGGAACAAACCAAACACTATGCGGCGGCGCGCGCCAACGTGCTCCAGGCAGTTACGCTCTTCAACCAGATCTCGGAGCGGCATCCCAAGGACATTCTGAAGCGCGTGGATTGGACGTTCGCGCAACAGAGGCTGGGCAGCATTCAGCTCTCCATGGGCGATTTGAGCGGCGCGCTGGCGACGTTCCAGCAGGTGCTGCCGATCCGCGAGCAGGTGCGCGCGGTGGACCCGAAAGATGCGCGCGCGGAGTTGAACCTGGCCAACAGCCACGCCAGCATTGGCTACGTCTTGTTGGAAACCGGCAACCCGCGCACCGCACAGACCCATTTCGATCAACAGCGCAAACTCGCGGAAGACCTGGTCCGGCTGGACCCGATGGGAGTGGAGTATCGCTATAGCCTGTCGGAGGCCTACGAGAATCTGGGACGCGTGGCGCTCCGGCTCGGACAAAAAGAGCGCGGCAACGCTTATCTTCGCGACGCGCTCGAAGTCTACGATGAGCTCAGTCGGCGCGGAGCAATCTCCGCCGAATACGCCGCAGTACCGGCGCGTATTCAGAGCGAGATGGCGAAGTAAGCGGGGTGCCTACTGCCGGCGCGCTGCCATTACCTTTTGCGCTTCGGCATGCATCGCCTCGGCGTGCGGCAGGCTCTCGATGGCCTTCTGGACCTCAGGGTCGTCCACGAATTGGGCGCGGTCGGAGGTCTTCTTATCGAAGGCGCGGAGGTAGAATTCATCGCGTAGCTGTTCCGTGATCCACTTCTTGTCGCGATTGAATTCGGCATCCGTGAAGGCGATGTTCTTGGTGTGCAGGAAGTCTTTAAAGCGCGCCAGCAAGTCCGCATCGGGCGCCCAATTCGGGGGCAGGGAGGGCTTGGCGGCTCCGAAGTACGTCGAGGCGAAGCGGTACATGACCGACGAGTTGAAGATCCGCCGTTCGAACATGGAGGATTTCTCGGGATCGTACTTTTCGTCCGGCGTGATGCCGCCGCCGCCGTACATCTTGCGGCCGGTATCGGTCGCCTTGATGTCGTCGTTGTTCTGGATCGGCTTGCGGGCGTAGTAGTAGTCGAAGAACGAACCCTTCGAGTAATCGCGCTGAATCAGGCGGCCGCTGGGCGTGTAGTAGTGAGCGATCGTCAGCAGCAGCGCTCCCTCGGAGAGCGGGAACTGCGCTTGCACCAGGCCTTTGCCGAAGGTGGTCTCACCCATGATCAGAGCGCGATCGTGATCTTGCAGGGCGCCCGAAACAATTTCCGATGCCGAGGCCGAGTTGCCGTTGACGAGCACGACGATTGGATATTTTTGAGCGGCAGGGTTGGATTTATTGGTGGCGCGGAAGACCTGTTCCTTTTCGGCGCGGCCGCGATGCGAGACCACGACCTGGCCATCGCGCAGGAAGCGTCCGGCGAGCGATACGGCTTCCGTGACAAGTCCGCCGCGATTTTCGCGCAGGTCGAGAATCAGACCCTTCACGTTGGCTTCGCCGAGTTTCTGCATGGCCGCTTCCACATCGCGCGCCACGTTCTGCGCTTCGAAGCTGGTGACCTTAAGGAAAGCGATACCGGGTTTGATCCAGAAGGCATCCACCAGGCTGGTTTCGATTTCCCCACGGGTTACCGTCACGGTAACCGGTTCGCTGGCGCCTTCACGCATCACGCTGACGCGAACCTGGCTGCCGCGCGGTCCGCGCAACATATCCGCGACCGCTGCCGAGTCTTTCTTGGTGACGTCCTTGCCATCCACGGCGACGATCGTGTCTCCGCGGCGCAGATCGGCGCGCCACGCGGGCGAGCCCGGGAACGGCTCCATCGCAATCACCTTCGGGCCGTCCATCGAAATCAACATCCCGATTCCGAAGTACTGGGCGCGCTGCTTGCGCTGCATATCCGTGTATTCGGCGGGATCGAGAAAATTGGAGTGGGGGTCGAGCGTGCGCAGCATGCCCGGAATCGCACCCTGATAAATCGCCTTCTCCGAAGAGATCTTGTCGGCGTAGTTGTCTTCCAAAATAGACAACGCGCTGGCAAGGGATTTGACGTTCTTGTCCAGATCGTCCTGGGGTCCGGCGGCGTTCGCGCGGATAACCGGTCCGTAAACCGGCGCGAAAACCGTAAAGCCGCCCACTATCAAGGCGACTTGTAATGAAGTCCGAATTTTCATGAATTACCCCCGGGCGGCAGAAATCGCGTCCCTTGGCACTATCATACTCAAATCAGACAGGGCTTTCCAAGCTGACTTGTGGGTTACAACGCTCGTCGGGCCTGCCACTATACTAGACTCTCGTTCCCCCCGGAACGGTTGCAAAATTATGGACGTTACCGGCTGCCTTTGGTACCCGGCCCCGGCTTGGTTTCGATGTGGCCGCCAAACCCGGCGCGCATGGCGGACAGCAATTTATTAGCAAAATCACCCTCTCCGCGCGAGCTAAACCGTTGAAACAAAGCGGCACTCAAGACGGGAGCGGGCACCGCTTCGTCAATCGCGGCCGCCAGGGTCCACCGGCCCTCGCCCGAATCCGCCACATTGCCGGCATAGCCCTCCAGCTCCGGCTTGGCAAACAGGGCGGCGGCCGTCAGGTCCAGAAGCCAGGACGCAATCACGCTGCCGCGCCGCCAGACTTCGGTAATTTCCGCCAGATCGAGCTGGTACTTATAAAGCTCGGGGTGGCGCAAGGGTGTGGTTTCGGCGTCGGCCGCCCGGGTACTTTCCCCAACATTCGCATGCTTGAGGATGTTCAGGCCCTCGGCGAATGATGCCATCATGCCGTATTCAATTCCGTTGTGCACCATCTTCACGAAGTGGCCGGCGCCCGACGGTCCGCACCAGAGGTACCCTTCCTCCGCGGTGCTCGCGCCGTTAGAACGTCCGGGCGTCCGCTCGGTAGATCCCGGCCCCGGCGCTAGCGCTCGAAAAATCGGCGCCATCCGGTCGAAGATCGCACGTTCGCCGCCCACCATCAGGCAGAAGCCGCGCTCCAGGCCAAACACACCGCCGCTGGTACCGACATCCATATAATGAATCCCCGCAGAGGCGAGCTCGGCGGAACGGCGGATATCGTCGACGTAGTAGGAATTGCCCCCATCGATGACGATATCGTCCTTGCCGAGTTTGCCGGCGAGATCGTGGAGCGCGCTATCCACGGCCGCGGCGGGTACCATCAGCCAGATCGCCCGGGGAGCCGGCAACAGCGCAATCAACTGGTCCAGCGAGCTCGCACCGGTGGCGCCCTCTGCGGCGAGTTTCGCAATGCCTGCCGGATCGCGATCGTAGACCACGCACTTGTGGCCGCCGCGCATCAGCCGCCGCACCATGTTTGAGCCCATGCGGCCCAGACCAATCATCCCTAGCTGCATCCAACCTCCATGTAATTATTCTCGGTGGAGCAGGCGCGTCAGAGGGGTGTCCTGCCATACGTTTAAGGGAAGTTGACGCGTGTGCTAGATTTCTAGAGCCAGTGCCTGAAAACCCGATCCTGGAAATCCGCGACCTCTCCTGCAGTCTTGGAGGGCGCGAGATTCTCCGCGGCATCCGGTTTGACGTCGCGGCCGGCGAGACCATTGTGCTGCTCGGCCGCAGCGGCTCCGGCAAGACTACCCTGCTTAAAACCGTGAACGGCCTGATTGCGCCTACCGCCGGCGGCATCCGCTTCGAAGGCCGCGACGCCTCCGAATGGGACCCGATTGCCCTCCGGCGGCGTATGGGCTACGTCATCCAGGATGCCGGACTGTTCCCGCACTGGACCGTGGAGGCCAATATCGGCCTGGTGCCGCGCCTTGCCGGTTGGCCGCCGGAGCGCATCCGCCCGCGCGTCAACGAGTTGCTTACGGCGGTTGGTTTGCCCGCCGAGGATTTTCGCACCCGCTACCCGCGCCAGCTCTCCGGCGGACAAAAACAGCGTGTCGGCATCGCGCGCGCCCTGGCGGCGGACCCGCCGCTCCTGCTCTTCGACGAACCCTTCGCGGCGCTCGACCCGATCACGCGCCAGGAATTGCAACAGCTCTTTCTGGAACTGCGCCGCACGGTCGGCAAGACGTCTTTATTCGTGACGCACGACATTCGCGAAGCCATGATGCTGGCCTCGCGGATCGCGCTGCTGAAGAACGGAACGCTCGAACTCCTGGCTACTCCGCAAGAGTTCCTGGCGGCGGAAACCGGCGAGGCGCGCGCCTTTTTAGCCGGACTCGCGGAGACATGGAAACAGCATGGATAACGACCTCGCATCGGAAATTCTCTCGCTCTCCTTGGAACATCTCAGCATGGTGGCCATCACCATCGCGATCGCCGCGGCACTGGCAATGCCGGCGGGCGTGCTGCTGGCGCGGCGGCCAGGCGGGCGCCGCTGGGCCGTGGGCTTCGCCAATATCGCCCAGACCATTCCCAGCCTGGCCCTCTTCGGCTTCCTCGTGCCCTTGCCATTCATCGGCGGAATCGGCCGGCGCACCGCAATCGTCGCGCTCTGCTTGTATGCCCTGCTCCCGATCCTGCGCAATACGCTCCTGGGGATTGCCGGCGTGGATCCCGCGGTGCGCGAATCCGCAGTGGCCATGGGGATGACCGAACGCCAGATCCTATGGGAAGTGGAGCTTCCGCTGGCTGCGCCCTCGATCGTCGCGGGACTGCGGCTGGCGACGGTGGCCACCATCGGTACCGCAACGATCGCGGCGGCAATCGGAGGCGGCGGCCTGGGGGTGTTTATTTTCCGCGGGATTTCGATGGTGGACACGCCCACCGTGCTGGCGGGCGCGCTGCCCGCTGCCGCGATGGCGCTGGCGGCAGACGGGGGACTCGAATGGATCGAACGAAAACTCTCGCCTGCCTGATCACGTTTACGCTCGCCACGGCGGCGTGCGGCCCCAAGCCCGCCATCGTCGTCGGTTCGAAAAATTTCACCGAGCAGGTGCTTCTGGCGGAGATCCTGGCGCAGCATCTCGAGCGCCGCCTGCACCTGGTCGTGGGGCGCAAATTCAATCTGGGCGGCACCCTGCTGGCGCAGGCGGCGATTACCAGCGGCGCGATCGATCTCTACCCGGAGTACAGCGGAACCGCGCTGACGGCGGTGCTCAAGCTGCCGGTATCGAAAGATCCGGAGGCGGTGATGCAGCAGGTGCGGGCCGCGTATGCGCAGCGCTGGCAGTTGGAGTGGCTGCCTCCGCTCGGCTTCAACAATACGTTTGCCATGATGATCCGCGGCGATATCGCTCGCCGCAGCGGCCTCCGTACGCTCTCCGAAGCAGCCCGCGCTCAAGCCTGGAAACTCGGCGCGGGATACGAATTCAAGCAGCGTCCCGATGGCCTCGCCGGTTTGCTCGCCACCTATGGATTGCGCACCGAAGGCGATCCGGTGACGATGGATCTGGGCTTGCTTTACGCCGCCATGAAAAGCCGCAAGGTGGATATGATTGCGGCTAACTCCACCGACGGCCTGGCGGCGGTACTCGACGTCAAGATGCTGGAGGACGATCGACACTACTTTCCGCCCTACGAATGCGCGGTGGTGGTTCGCCGCAATTCGCTGGCGCAACACGCGGGCCTGCAAGCCGTGCTCCAGGAACTTTCGGGAAAGCTCAGCGACGCCACCCTGCGCAAATTAAATTTCGCCGTGGATGGGGAGCATCGTCCGCCCGCACAAGTGGCGGGGAGATTCCTGGACGCAACGTTCGGGATATCAAGGTAACTCCTGATATCGTTACTTATCTGTTGCGGAGCAGCTCATCAGAGTTATATTTGGCGGTGGAGAATCAGGACTACCTATGTTACGCGCCTGTTCCATGTTCGGGCTTGGCGGCATCTTCCTCTGGATCTCGCCCAAGCTCCGCGGTAGTGTGCAGGAAGGCATCGGGAGCGTCTATAACGGCGTCCAGATGTACGCCCCCGTTTCCTATATCGCGCTCGGCCTCATGGTGATTGTGTTCCTCATCATATCTTTCAATCGCGGCGCCCAGCCCCGCTAGGTGTGCCCCCAACTTAGCACTCAGCCTTCCAGCAGCGCCATGCGCGCCAGCCAATCCAGGCTGGCCGGAAGGTGCCGCCGAATCCGGTTGCGCGGAGGCGAACCCGGCGCCGAGGCCAGATCGCGCGCAAGCTCCGCAAGATTCCGAGTGCCATCCAGCAGAATCACCAGCCGCCGCGCGATCTCGTCAAGTTCCACCGGAATGTGGCAGGCGTTGGTAACATCGCGGCCAAGCGCCGCCTGATAGCGTGCCAGACGGCTGGCTCGCGGCCGGGCACTGACTTCCTCCGCGCAGGGAAAGCTGTACACGTGAAGATCCACGCAGCCGGAAATCATCAGCGTGAAGAGAATCTCGCGAAGCGCCTCGCGGCTGCCCGCATAGGGAATCAACTCCGCGAATTCCACAGGCAGCGGGGATGTATCCTTCAGCGCCTGAGCCACATTTTCTACGGCCGGGTCGCTGCCCGGGATGCGATGGCCATGCGGATTCTCAGAGAAGAGGAACCCCTCCATGCAGCCGGGATTCACCACGCGGCTCAATTTCACCTCTTTGCGGCACAGCAGGCTCTGCCGAAACCGCCGCAGCTTTAAGAAATCCAGATACTGCTCCCGCTCCAGTACATCCTCACCGGGGATTTCCCGTGGATCGAACATTTCGTGCGGGTCCGCTTCGCCTAGAAATTGCAGGCCATGACGGTCCGCGTGCGCTGCGAATTCGTGGAACCAGACCGGATCGTTGACCGGCGCCAGATCGTCGTGAAACAGAATATCGTCGCCCTGCTCCAATAGCGCCGCCGCCTCTTCGTGCGGCAGCTTGGCGAGTAGCCGGCGCGCCTCCGCGATCTGGGCGCGCGGATCTTCAATCCCGCGCGTGTGTCGCAACAGAATCTCACGCAGCATGCGTCGCGGATAGCGCCCCGGATAGACGTTGTAACTCACGAACGCGATGCCGTTCGGCGCGAGCCGTTCGCGGCAGGCGGCAAGCAGCGCGTCGCGGATCTCCGCCGGCACCCAGGAGTAAAGGCCGTGGGCAAAAATGTAATCGAACTCGCCATCCGCAGGTCCGAGTTCGCGAAGGTCGGCCACCCGCAACTCGAGGTTGCGAAGTTCCAGCGCGTCCGCGTCGATTTGCGCCGCCGCCACCGGCTTCAGGGCGAGGTCGATCCCGAGGAAGCGAGACTCCGGAAGGTGCCATGCAAGGGGTATGAGGTTACCTCCAGAGCCGCAGCCGATCTCGAGAACGCGGCACCCGGCGACGTCCGCGAATTCCATGCCAAAGAGTCTCGCCACCGCCGCCAGCCGGTTCGGATGCGTCTGGCGCCTCGGGTAAGTTCGATAGGAAACCTCATCGTAGCGGTGATACAGCACAAAAAAAAGCCTAACATCCCGCGACACGGCATCAATCGTGCTGTCGGAGGAGAAGGGGTGGCCGATCTATGAAGAGCGCAATAATCGTGATGATCTCTTTAGCCGGGCTTGTCTTTGCCGGGGATCCGCAAAAGGACAATAAGGCCAGTGAACCGCAGGCCGGCGAGCTTCGCCGCCTGGATACGGTTACCTGGGACCTGAAGACCCATACTTTGAGCTGGGTCGTAGTCAAGGGTACTGAAGACTCGGACGGCAAATTTGTGCCTTCAGATTCGGTCCGCTACCAGGTAACCCCGGACGATTCGAAAATGGGCGTGGCCAGCGAAGAGCGGCCCATCCAGGACGAAGAGGCCGCGTTACTGCATCGCCTGTTGGACACGCTGAGCGTCTATTGCGCACGAAGCGCGGTGTGGTGGGAGAACGCGGATGACACACCCGCAACCCCCGCTACGCCGTCCACGCCAAGCTTGAAGCCGGACCGTCCTACCAAGCAGAATGACGAACCCAAGGCAAAACCGGAGCCGCCGAAGCCGGTCAAGGTTGGCCTTGCTCCTGCCGTGGCAGCACTGCCCCAAGCCAAATAGCAATGCGATAAACCTGTTACGCGCCCCGGGCTACACTCAAATGAATGCACGCGAAGAGAGTCGCCATTATTGGCGGCGGAATTGTTGGGCTGGCGACCGCATACCGTTTGAGCGAACGTTTTCCCGGGGCGCGAATCTGGGTCTTGGAGAAGGAACCCGGCGTTGGCCGGCACCAGACCGGGCACAACAGCGGCGTGTTGCATTGCGGACTCTATTACAAGCCCGGCACCGTGAAGGCGCGGCTCGCCGTCACGGGAATCCGGCAGATGGTGGAGTTCTGCCGCGAGAATGCAGTCCCTCACGAAATCTGCGGCAAGCTGGTGGTCGCAGCCGATGATACCGAGGTTGTGCGCCTGCGTGCGCTCGAAGAGCGCGGCGCCGCCAATGGGCTATCCGGACTTCGTTGGATGAATCGCGACGAGATGCGGGAAATCGAACCGCACGTTGGCGGAGTCGCCGCCTTGCGCGTTCCCGAGGAAGGCATCGTGGACTATCCGCGAGTCTGCGAACAAATGGTCGCGCGCCTCACCGCTCGCGGGGTGAAAGTGGTCACCGGCGCCCGCGTCCAGCGCCTGGATCACCAGGGACCGGGCTGGATCGCTCGCACCACCGCCGGCGTCTACGAGTGCGATTTCATCATCAACTGCGGCGGCCTGCACTCCGATCGCGTCGCGGAAATTGCCGGCGAACGCCGCGACATGCGCATCCTTCCCTTCCGCGGCGAATATTACCAACTGCGCAAGGAACGTCAGCACCTGGTGCGGAATTTGATTTATCCCGTTCCCGACCCCAGCTTTCCGTTCCTTGGCGTACATTTCACCCGGCTGATTCACGGCGGCATCGAGGCCGGTCCCAACGCCGTGCTGGCCTTCGCGCGCGAAGGCTACAAGAAGACCGATTTCAACGCCGGCGACCTTTTCGACGCCCTCACATACAAAGGCTTTTGGCGCTTCCTGCGGCGCTATCCCTCGATGTGCTGGTATGAGCTGCGCCGTTCCTTCAGCCGCGAACTGTTTTGCAAATCCCTGCAGCGCCTGGTGCCCGATGTGCGGCCGGACGATCTCGAAACGGGCGGCAGCGGCGTACGCGCCCAGGCAATTGCGCCCGAAGGGGAGTTGGTCCAGGATTTCCAGTTGATCGCGCGTCCGAATGCGCTGCACGTCCTCAATGCTCCAAGCCCCGCCGCCACGGCCTCGCTGGCCATCGGCTCTGAGATCGTGGAAATGGTGGCGAAGGGATAACTCCAGGCCCGCACGCGAAGCTCGCACCCCCGCGGCTTCGCATGCCGGCCTTGGCTGCTACCGGTCCTTGTGGAAGAAGTAGTAGTCGGCGGTGTATGGCACTAACGTCTGGTTGCCCACGTCGGCGGAGGTGGAGCAGCCATCCTCCGGAGCGGAGCCGCCTTTGGTGTTTAACCGTTGGACGAAAGTGGTCTTGCTCAGGGCGCTGCCGCCGCTGGGCCCATCCTGGGAACCAACTGCCTGCAGCAGGAGGCAGGCAATCGAACCGGAATTCGGACAGCTCGGGTCGGTGCCCGCGCCGATCGAGTTCGCATGCAAAACCTGAGCCCACACCTTGCTGCTATCGAACGAGCTCTGCCACGTCGCGCTGCCGAACGGGATCGGCGTCGTGGCAGCATCGTTGGGGTTTGTGTTGGGACTGAGGAAGTGGGTGATGATCTGGACGTTCTGCCCGTAGACGCTCTGAAACAGTGTGGCTTCGGGCCGGGCGGCCTTTACGGTCCACGCAGCGGTGGAAGCCCCGGCGCTTGTGGGCAGGCAAATGTAGCCCTGCGTTCCCACCGCATGTCCCACCAGGAACGCAGAGTTTCCCGCCGGCGGTGTGATCAGCACGGGTGTGGTTGGCGTCGCCACATTCTGCGCCCAGGCAACCGCACCGAACGCGAGCGAGGAAGAGGCAAGGAACAGCCTCCGCAAGCGGCTGGTCTTTCGTGTCTCTTGGTCAACGTGATTCGTCATATGTGATAAAGCTCCTCACTCAGACATGCGGATTCCTCAGCGGCAGAGTGAGCGCCCCCGGTAAAAAGCTTGTAAAGGTACTGTGCGCGGGCGCAGCACGAATCATGCGGCGGGGGCCACGATATAATTGGGGCAAATGGCCGAAACCCGTCACTCCGTGTGCGCCCTGGATTGCCCGGACTGCTGCTCCCTGCTCATCAACGTGGAAAACGGACGCGGGTCGAAGCTGCGCGGCAATCCCGAACACCCGGTGACGCGCGGATTTTTGTGCGGGAAAGTGGCGCAATACCTGGAGCGCGAGTATCACCCGGACCGCCTGCTCTACCCGCAGCGCCGAATCGGCGCCAAGGGCGAAGGACGCTTCGAGCGCATCACTTGGGACGAAGCGCTAGACACAATCGCGACGCGCCTGCGATCTGTGGCGGAAGAGTTCGGCTCCGAGGCGATCCTGCCCTACAGCTACGCAGGCACCATGGGCTTCCTCAACGGCGGCGGCATGGACCGGCGTTTCTTCCACCGGCTCGGCGCATCGCGCCTCGACCGTACCATCTGCTCTTCCGCCGGCGGCGCCGGGCTCACCCAGGCGCTCGGCCTGCGCTACGGCACGGAGCCCGAACAGTTCCGCCACTCCAAGCTGATCGTGGCCTGGGGAGCGAACATTCTCGGCACCAATGTGCACCTCTGGCCCTTCATCGTGGAAGCGCGGCGCAACGGCGCGAAGCTCTATACGATCGACCCGAACCGGAATCGCACCGGCGCGGCCAGCGACAAACACTTCTTCATCAATCCCGGCAGTGACACCGCGCTGGCGCTCGCCATGATGCACGTAATCATCGGCGAAGGGCTGCATGACGCCGATTACGTCGCGCGTTTCACCGATGGCTTCGACGCCCTGCGCGAGCGCGTGCTCGCCTGGACGCCCGCGCGCGCCGCCGAATTGACCGGCATCGCCGCGGAAGAGATCGTGCAGCTGGCGCGCGAATACGCCGGCACGCGGCCCGCCGTCATCCGCCTGAACTATGGCGTGCAGCGCAGCGAGCGGGGCGCCGCCGCATTCCGCACCATCGCGCTCCTGCCGGCGCTCACAGGTAGCTGGAAGGACGCGGGCGGTGGCCTTCAGGCCTCCACATCCCAGGCCTTCTATGTGAACCGCGCCGGGCTGGAACGCGCAGATCTGCAGCAGCTTTCCCTTGGGCGCGAGGCGCGCATCGTCAATATGTCCCAGCTCGGGCAGGCACTGACCACCCTCGACCATCCGCCCGTGAAGGCCATGGTGGTCTACAACTCCAACCCGGGCGCTGTCGCTCCCAACCAGACCGCCGTGCAGCGCGGCATGCGGCGCGAAGATCTCTTCACCGTAGTGCTCGAGCAGTTCCAGACCGATACCGCGGATCACGCCGATATCCTGCTGCCCGTGACCACATTCCTCGAACACACCGATCTGTATCTGGCATACGGACACTACCACCTCCAGTTGGCGCGCCCCGCGCTCCCGGCGCCTGGCGAGACCAAAAGCAACGTCGAGATCTTTCGCCTGCTGGCCGGCCGCATGGGCTTCACCGACCCATGCTTCGCCGAATCCGAGGACGACATGCTCCGTACGCTGCTCGATTCTCCCCACCCCTTCCTCGCCGGCATTACGCTCGAAGACCTGGATCGGGAACATTCCGTGCGGCTCAAAATTTCCGACGAGGGCGCGCCCTTCCTGCCCTTCGCCGAAGGTAACTTCGGCACAGCCGACGGCAAATGCCATTTCAACGCCGAAACGCTGGACTACACGCCCCCGACCGAAAGCCGCTACGGCGACGCGGAACTCAAGCGCAAATTTCCCCTGGAACTGATCTCGCCCAAGAACGACGACAGCATGAATTCGACCTTCGGCCACCGCGACACCGTGGACCGGCAGACCGCGACCCTCTACCTGGCGCAGCCCGACGCCACCGCGCGCGGCATCCGCGACCTCGACCACGTGCGCGTGTACAACGACCGGGGCTCCTGCCTTCTGGTCGCGAGCGTCGATGGCCGCGTTCGTCCCGGCGTGGTCTGCGCACCGGCGGTACGCTGGGGCAAACGGTCGCCTGGCGGCAATAGCGTCAACGCGGTGACCAGTGAGCGGCTCACGGATTTCGGCGGCGGCCCTACCTTCTATAGCTGCCTTGTTCAAGTGGAGAGAATCGGAGACTGATGCGATATACATTGCTTCCCCGGAGGCGCGCCGCGGCGCGCGTGTGCGGCACCCTGGTCCTCATGGCGCTGGTGCTAGCGCCCATGGCCTGCAAGAAAAAGAAGGTGCGCGTAGGCGCCACCGATGAAGAGACGCCGCGTATGCAGAGCGTGCTCAATCTGGGAGATCCCAAAGTGGAACCGCAGCTGATCACCGGTTTCCACGGCATCGAGGCCGCCGCCTGGCGCTGGACCGCGAAGCAATTCACCGTCGTGCTCAAACCGCCCTTCGGGTCGGGCCAGAAGGGCGCGAAGCTGACGGTCAAACTCACCATTCCTCCGGTCACCATCGAGCAGCTGAAGAACGTTTCGCTTTCGGCAACGGCCGGCGGCAGTTCGCTCCCGCCCGAGACGTACACCACGCCGGGAGATTATTTCTACGTGCGCGATATCCCCGCCAGCCTCCTGACCGGCGATTCGCTGCGCGTGGATTTTCAGCTCGATAAGGCCATCCCGCCGAGCAGCGCCGATATCCGCGAACTCGGCATCATCGTGTTGAATATCGGGCTCGAAAGCAAGTGAGCCCTGCGCAGGGCGGGGCGGCCCGGCCGCGGCGCATCGTGAGCGCCGCGTGGTGGCTGACCCCTTCCCTGCTCTGCCTCGTGCTCTACTGGCGCGGCTTCACCTCCTGGTTCCGCGGCGATGACCTGGCATGGCTGGGCACCGGCCTCTACATCCAGAACTTCCACGATTTTCTGGTGGCGATGTTCGGCGCCCAGGCGCAAGGCACCATCCGGCCGCTCAGCGAGCGCGCCTTCTTCATGGCCGGCTTCAGCCTTTTCGGGCTGGAGCCGCTGCCCTTCAAAATCGTCGTCTTCGCCACCCAGTTCGCCAACCTCGCGCTGGTGGCATGGATTGGCGCGCGCATCACGGGCCTGCGCGCGGCGGGATGGTGCGCCGCCATGCTGTGGGTACTCCACGGCTCGGGCGTCCTGCCGCTGGGTTGGACCTGCGTCTATAACCAGGCCCTGTGCGGCTTCTTCCTGCTGCTGGCGTTCCACTTCCTGCTGCGCTACACCGCGACCGGCGAACGCCGCTACTACGTTTTCCAGTGGTTCGCCTTCCTGGCGGGCTTCGGCGCGCTGGAACTGAACGTGGTCTATCCCGTGATCGCCGCCGCCTGGACGCTGCTCTGCGCACGCCGCTACCTCCGCGGCGTCGCCCCCCTGTTTGTAGTCTCGGCAGCCTACGCCCTGCTGCACAGCGCCGCCGCCCCCCTGCAAAAGACGGGCGACTACGCGATGCATTTTTCGGGCGCGATCTTCACCACCCTCGCCACCTATTGGAACTGGTCAGCCGGCCCGCCATTCCTCTACACGCCGCTCGACCTGCCCAAATGGATGCTGCCCGCCGGCGTCGCGATTGTCTCGGTCGCGCTGCTCGCCTTCGCGGCCCGGAAGCTGCGCGCGGGCGCTCTCGCCGCCGGCTTCTGCCTGCTGTGGTACCTGGCCGTGATCGCGCCCGTGCTGCCGCTGCGCGATCATCAGACCGAGTATTACGTCTTCCTGCCCGTCATCGGGCTCTGCTGGTTGGGCGGCTGGGGGCTGGCTGAAGCCTGGCGCGCCGGAACCCGCGGACGGGCGCTCGCAGTCGCGCTGACCGCGATCTATGCGCTCATGATGACGCCCGCCGTGTGGGCAACATCGAAATGGAATTACGCGATCACCATGCGCGTGCGCACCCTGATCGAAGGTGTCGCGGGCATTCACGATCGCCAGCCCGCCAAGAGTATCCTGCTCGAAGGCGTCGATACCGACCTCTTCTACAACGCGATCCTCGACCGCCCCTTCCGCCTGCTCGGGCTGGATAACGTCTACCTCGCGCCGGGCAGCGAACAGAGAATTGCGGCCCAGCCCAGTCTCGGCGAGGCGGCACAGTTCGTCCTGCCCCCCGGCGTCGTGGATCAGGCCCTAAAGCGCGGCGACCTGGTCGTCTACGACGTGCGCGGCCCGCGCCTGCGCAACATCACCGCGGTCTACGCCGCCATGCCGCGCGACCCCGGGCGCCTGCCCCTGCGCGTGGATGCGGCCAGTCCCTTAACCTCGTACCTGCTGGGGCCGGAGTGGTACGCGCCCGACGGCGACCATCGCTGGATGCCGCGCCGCGCATCCCTGCGCATGGGCGCTCCCACCGCCGCCGGCCAGAAACTCTACCTGCGCGGAAACTGCCCGGACGAACAACTGCGCGCCGGCCCCCTGCCGCTCACTGTGTCCATCGAAGGCACAACGCTCGAGGCGGTCATCCATCCCGGCGAAAATGCCTTCGAACTGGCGTTCGACCTTCCCGCCGCCCTGATCGGCAAAGCGGAGATGCGGCTCACCGTTACCGTCGCCCGCGTCCTGCACCCCGCATCGGACCCCCGTGACCTCGGCCTCGCCTTCGGCACCTTCGAAGTCAGGTAGCGCGCCGATAAGCGCAGCGGAGCACCGGCCCGGCAAGAGTTCACCCTTCACCGTCGCCCGCGTCCTGCACCCCCGCATCGGACCCCCGCCGTGACCTCGGCCTCGCCTTCGGCACACTTCGAGGTCCGGTAGCGGTCAACCCGCGGGAACTCCCGCTGCCATGGCGGAATCGCCGACACGGGTCGGCAACAAGATGCCCTTCACCGCCGCCAGCGTCCTGCACCCCGCGTCGGACCCCCGTGACCTGGGCCTCGCCTTCGGCACCTTCGAAGTCCGGTAGCGGTCAACGCGCGGGAACTCCCGCTGCCATGGCGAAATCGGCCACGGCTCCGGCAAGAGTTCGCCCTTCCCGCCGCCAGCGTCCTGCACCCCGCGACCTAGGCCTCGCTTTCGGCACCTTCGAAGTCCCGGTAGCGGTTAACGAGCGGGAACTCCCGCTGCCATGGCGGAATCGGAACGGATCCGGCAAGAGTTCGCCCTTCCCGTCGCCAGCGTCCTGCCGCATCGGCCCCCGTGACCTGGGCCTCGCCTTCGGCACCTTCGAAGTTAGGTAGCGGTCAACGCGCGGGAACTCCCGCTGCCATGGCGGAATCGGACACGGGTCCGGCAAAATGATACACCTCGTAGACCCGCCGCCCGTTGCGATCCGAGATCACGCTGAGGATCTCGCGGCGATACCCTGCTTCCGCCGCGAATTTTACAAGCTTGTCGTTTACTCCCTTAAAGAATTCGAAATCCTTCGTGTGGTTGACGAAGAGATTGGCAGGGGAGGAGATCATTCTGCCCAGCAGTTCGCGATCGGCCACATTTAATTCGGGCTTCGTGATCGGGTCCGTGCCCACACGCAACGGGAGTTTCCCGCGGCTCAATAACCGCAGGCTATCGGTCATTCCCCAATCGACGCAATAGACGTTCCCGGGCGACGTGCCCTTCAGATAATCGGCGAGGCCGAAGATCGCCTCGGTCCAATTCTGCGAGCCGCCGTTGCGCACGATCAGGCTGTAATACTCGTTCGTCACCAGCAACCCGGAAATCATGATCACCGCCACCACGGAGGCGATTGCCGGAATACCGGCAGCGCCCATGCGGCGCGAGGCGGAGGCAAAGGAAATCGCCATCACCATCTGCGGTAGCGGCCAGATCAGGATCGCGTGGTGGACGCTGCCGCCCGCGTTGGCGGTCACCGCCATCTGCGCCCACGCTATCGCCATCGCAAGCAATCCAAATAGAATCGCCCGCAGCGCGTTGCCGCGCGCCAGCGGCGCGAGCAGCAGCGCAAGCAGGAATCCGTAAAACAACAAGCCATGGCGCACGTGGCCGCCAAGTGCCGATATCTTGGCACTTGCCAACTCGATGGCGCTCCGCGGCTGCCGCGGTTCCGTGGTCTGCCAGTCCTCCAGATTGAGCCAGCCGAAGAGAGCTCCGCCCTCCGCGGTGCCGCGAAGCAGGCGCGCCTTGCCCGCCAGATCGCTGGTATCCCAGGAGGTGTTGCTGCGAAATGTAGCACCCTGGTTGGCTGCGTTATACAGGATCAGCGGCAAAGCACCCAGCGCGAACGCCGCGCACGCCAGCGGCCGCGCGCCGCACCGTGAAGAGCCCCAAAATTTGCCGCGGAATGACCACGAGTGCTGCAATCCCAAGCCCTCCTAACATCCAGACGGCCAACGCTTTGTCCCACATCTCCAAGCCCAACAGGAAGCAGCCGGCGGCCAGCCACGCGGGCCTCCGCTCCTGGTAGAAACGCAGCAGGCAGTAGAACCCGGAAACCAGCAGCAGATGTTGCAGCGCAACCGGCCCCCAATCGAAGCAAACCGTCAGAAGATATAATGAATCCGCTGCCAGCAAGCCGCATCCAATCAAGGCAGCGCGTCTCCCGGCCAGGCGTCTGCAGCAGTAGATAAAACAGCCAGACACTGGCAGTTCCCGCAAGGAGCATGGGGGCCCGCATAGCTTCGATTCCGGCGCCAAAAACCTGGAATATCGGACGGTATATCCAGGATTTCAGCGTGCCGAGGTAACTCATCAGCATCAATGGAAGACGGGAATGGCCGACGTTATAGATATAGGCCACGGCATAAGGTTTATAAATGCCGTTCGCGAAGAGGGCTTCGTCGTTCTGAATGCCTAACCGGGCCAGGAACTGCCACCCCAAGACCAGGAATAGGGCGCAGGCGGCGAGAGCGCAGTAAGAGGTTCTGGAAATACGCGTGAGCCGGTTCATTAAATAATTGCGCGTTAGCTAAAGAGAAATAGTAGCATTTGACCGATATAAGGTATCGTACGGAGCTGCCGGGAAGGTTTTTCGGCGCTCTTTCGGGGCCTGAAAACTTTGGCAACGCGATTGCTATGAATAGGAACCGTGCGGATGTCGATTCAGCAACGACGACGAGAGAGTGGCTCAAATGAGGGGCTTCAAGGGTTGAAACCTTTGGCAAAAATTTCCGTCTATATGGATGCGGTGATCGAACACGCTAAAGACAACAAATAAAAAGACAAGACTCCGGCTCAAAGGGAGATGGAAACCATGACTCAGACCGACATTAACAAATACAAAGCGATGCTGGAAGCCAAACAGGCGGAACTCTCCGCCGGGCTCCGTAACCGGGAAGACATCGCCATCGAAAAGACCCCGGACGCAATCGACGAAGTGCAGTTGGCCGGCGAACGCGAGCTTGCGATTCGCAACCTGGACCGTGAGTCCAACCTGCTTCGCAACGTGAAAGGCGCCCTCGTGCGCGTGGCAGACGGCAGCTACGGCGTCTGCATGCACTGTGAAGAGGACATTAAGTCGAAGCGCCTCGACGCGGTGCCATGGACCAAGTACTGCATCAAGTGCCAGGAAGCGGCCGATCGCCACGAATTCGAGGCCGAATCCGGCGACACCATGGATCAGCTGCTGGCCAACGCGGCGTAATCACCGCTGTTTCTCAGGTCTTCCAAAAGGGCGCGGGGTAACCCCCGCGCCCTTTTTGTTTGCCCCGAACCCCTTGACAAATTGCGTCAAAGCCCCCATCCTTTCCCCCCTCTTCTGAGGGGATAAATTGGGTTTTATGACGCTGCTGGCCAATCTGTCCGCGCCGGTATTACTTTGGTATTTATGGAGTTCTTCCGCCGCGCGCCCGGCCGGCCCAGCCACCTGGCGGTCTTCCCGGGAACTTTTAATCCAGTAACTCTGGCCCACCTCGCCCTCGCCGAAGCCGCCCTGCAAGTCACGCCGGAAGTGCTCTTCGTTCTGCCCCGGAGCTTCCCCCACAAACCCTACTCCGGCGCCAGCTTTCCGCAACGCGTCGAACTTCTGAGCCTCGCGCTGGAAGGCCGGCCCGAGTACTCCATCGCCGCTTCCGACGGCGGACTCTTCCTCGAAATCGCGGAAGATTGCCGCCGCGCATATGGCGACATTCGCTTGAGCTTCGTCTGTGGAAGGGATGCTGCCGAACGAATCGCCAACTGGGACTATGGCGCTCCCGGCGTGTTTGCTTCGATGCTAACGAGCTTCGATTTTCTGGTGGCGGCGCGGGCTGGGCAGTATCATCCGCCCGGCCCGCACCAAACGTCATTTCACACACTGGAGCTGCCGGCCAACCTGGATCACATCTCCGCGAGCGAAATCCGTACCCGCATCGCTCGCGGAGAAGCCTGGGAAAATCTCGTGCCGCCCGCCGTGCAACAACGGGTGCGAGAAATTTACAGGCAGGCAAATCCTACTGCGATACAGGGTTCGGATTGACGATCGGCAGCGTGATGATGTTGCTCACGTAAATATCTTGAGCGATCGTCAACTGCGAGAAAGAATCCGTCGGAATGTCGGGGTTCAAGTGCAGCAGCACCTGGTACAGACCGACGCTTCCGGGCATCAGTGTTGCCGAAATTACATCAGCCGTCTTGCCGCCCGCAATCGAGTTCACCGAACTGGCGGGAGTGGTCACTGGGCCGCCAACCGGGTACTTCACGCCGGTTTGGATGAAGCCCGAGTTGCCGTCGTTGAGCACCGGCACGCCGAGCCCGGTCGCATACACGTAAATCATTTCGCCCGGTACGGCTGGATTGTCGGTGGTCACAGGGCTGTTGGCAATCGCCGCGCAGCACAGGTTGGTGCCGATCGCCGTCATGATCACGGTCGCCGCGGAATCCGCGCTCGCTCCGTAAACAATGCCATTGCCGTCGGGTCCCTGCACGCGCGCCTTCAGCAGGATGCGGTCGAAGACGCCCGAAGCGGTCGCCGTGATTTTGGGGTCCGCGTTCAGCAAATTGACCAGCGCGTCGCGAATGCTGTCCAGCGTATCGCCGCTCTGCACCGTGTAACTGTAGCTGCGGTCTTCGATCGTCACCGTCGCCACATTACCCGCCGTCGGCGTCCCGTCCACGGAAATGACGCCCGTCGCGCTGCTCGACGCATGGTACACCACGCCCACCGAGGGCACCGTGTTGGGCTGCGCATAAATTCCAGGATTGGCAACCACAATCGTCACCGCCACCGGAGTCGTCACCATCACCGTGCCATCCGGCATTTCGGAGCGCACATATGCATTGATGCTCGTGGTATCGCCCAATTCCCAGGGAACCTGCGCGTTGACCTGCGTCGGCGAAACCATTTGAATGGGAGCCGCAATGCCGTTGAAGTAGACCTGGGTTCCCCCCAACGTCGTCGGCAGCGAGTTCGCCGAGGCATCCGCCGCCAGCGTCTGCGCCGAAAGGTTGGTGCCGAGAATCGAAACGATGCTGCCCGGAGCGATCGAGGATGCGTCGCCTCCGCCGCTCAGCGTCGCCCCGCTGGCGCTCGCCACTAGTGCCGCGGTGGTCTGTCCGGAAGCCGCCGTGACCGTCGCTGTCACGGTGACGTTATTGCCGTCAACGCCCGAAATCCGCGACGTCAACAGAACATCGTCCGTCGCCAAATCAGGCGTACCGTAAACGTTGGTATCGCCAGCGCCGCTGTTGGCGGCGTTGATCAGCGCGGCAAGGTTCGTCACGATCGTGTTCAGGGTATCCGCGGCAACCACCGTATATTTGTAGTCCGCTCCGCCCGTCACCGTCGCTGTACCCGCTGCTGTCCGTGGTCGTAGTGCCGCCGATATTGATATTGATCGCATCGCCCGCCTGAATGCCCCCGGTCAGGGTCACACGGCCGCGAGCCACAATGTCCAGGCTCGCCGAATTGCGGACGCCGGCATAGGGCACGGTGTTCTCGCCCATCGAGTAAACCGTGATGCGCCGGTTATAAGCGTCGCTCACATACAGGTTGGTGCCGTCCCACGCCATCGACATCGGCGTGCGCAGCGAATCGGCAGCGTCGGAAGCCTGGTTGACAGAGCCGCCGATCTGGCCAATCACCAGGTCCGCACTGGCGCCGCTCTGGGTCGGAATGGTGTTGAAGACCAGCACGCGGTCATTGCCGCCATCGGCAATAAACAGCCGGTTGTTCGCCGCCAGTACAAAACGCGGGAAATTGAGCGTGGCGTTGCACGAACTCGGGTAGGTCGGATTGCTATTCGTATCGGTGCCGTTAGAGACCGTGCAGAGCACCGGCGTCTGCTTGGCGGTGGTATCGTTCGGGTCGGTCGAGAAGCCGTAGTTGGCGACCGAGCTGGTCAGGTTCGGCTGCCCGACCGCAACATCGGCGGCCGCGCCGTTCGTGGTCGGAATCGAGTTATAGATCAGTACCCGGTTGTAACCCAGATCGGTGACGTAAAGGCGGTTGCCGTCCGAGCTGACCGAGACGGGGTTCAACAACTGCGTGGCCGTGACGCTATTTTGCTGCTGCGTCAGATCGGGCTCCACGAAAGTCGTCATGTTCGGCTGGCCCAGCACCACATCGGCCGCCGCGCCGTTGCTCGTCGGGATGTGGTTATAGATCAGAACGCGGTTGTTCTGCGTGTCGGCCACATAGAGGCGCCCGTTTTGAATCCAGACCCCCTGCGGCCCGCGCATCGATTTCGCATTGGGCGTATTCCCAGGCACGGTCGAGGTGTTGAACGTAGCCTGCCCGACAACCACATCGGCCGGCGCGTTGTTCGAGCGTCGGGATGCGGTTCCAGATCAGCACGCGGTTGTGGTTGGTATCGGCCACCACGACGTGGACGCCATCGGAGGCAACCGCCGTCGGCAGCCGCAGCGTGTTGGTGGTGGCAGCCAGATTTTCTGTTGTGGTGGTGAAATCCGGTTGGCCCAGAACGACCGTTGCCTTGCCGACGCACGCCGGACACTTACTGTTATAGGTCAGCGGGTCCGTCGGACGGGGGAGTGTTCCCGAAAGGTTCTGGAACAGCAAAACACGGTGATTACTCGGAGACGCCCCGACGCGATTCGAATCGGCCACAAACAGAGTATCGGCGGCGTAGGCTAGCCCGCTAGCCCCGCCTAATACCGAATCGCTGGAATTGGAATCCTGCGAAGTAAACGTCTGTTGCCCGATCACAAGCCGCGCGGCCTGTCCCGTGGTGAAATCGGCGGCGAATATGCTCGCCGCGCAGAAAAGGAATACGGAGATGCACTTCATGCGCAATATCGATTGATGTAAGTTTTCGAATCTCTAATTATAGCAAGGCTTTCGCCCACCACTGCCCGGTTATCATGTGAGCCCGCGTGTCACACTGCTGTGCCCAATCGGCACGCCATGTGACGGCGAACTCCATGAAGAACAACCACTTTGCCGGAACATGCCGGATTACAATGCAAGGAAGATGCCAGTGTCGGCCAGTCCGCCAGGACCACGTCAACCCGATGGGAGAAATCAATGATATTACGCGCCTTGTATCTTGGCCTAACTCTGGCCTGCCTGCTTTCGCGGTGCGCCGGCTACAAAGCTGGCTAACTCCTTTTTCGTCTTCGATAACGGCACTGGCCGCGATCAAAAACTGCCCGCTCGAGGAGCAGGCCGAACTGGTCAAGCGCACCGGCTACGCCGGGCTCGGCTTCACCGGCGCTTTACACGTCCCGGAAATGCTCCAGGCGCTCGAAAGCCGCGGTCTGAGGCTGTTCAGCATCTATGTCGCGGTACATGTGGACGGGCAAAAGGCGACTTATGACACAGCGCTGCCCGAAGCCATCCGGCAATTGAAGGGGCACGGCGCCGTCATCTGGCTCACCGTGCAGGGAACTTCGCCCGAGGGCGAACAGCGCGCCGTCCAAATGGTCCGCGAGATCGCGGACATGGCCGCCGGGTCCGGCCTGCGCGTGGTGCTCTACCCCCACATGGGCTTTTACGTGGGCCGTATAGAGGATGCGCTGCGCATTCGTAAACTTGCCGGCCGCCCAAACGTCGGCGTTACGTTTAACCTCACTCATTTCCTCGCTGTCAAAGACGAACCCAATCTCGACCAGCGCCTCCAGGAAGCCCTGCCCTACCTCGAAATGGTAAGCATCAACGGCGCCGAACACGAAGGCGGCTGGGATCGCCTGATCCAACCGCTCGACCGCGGCTCCTTTGACGTCTTCGCCCTCCTCCAAAAACTCGTGGCTGCCGGCTACAAAGGTCCCATCGGACTCCAGTGCTACCAGGTGCCCGGCGATACCGAGGACAACCTGAAACGCTCCATGGCAGCCTGGCGAAAGTTTCAGGACCGAATGTAGCGCCGCCCGCTGAGCAGAACGACACCCGCAAGACCGCCCGCCAGCATCGCCCAGGTCGCCGGCTCCGCCGCCCCGGAATCACTCGGATCCGGCGCCGGCGCCGTTCCCGTGAACAGCAGCCCGAAGGGATTGCTGGTGGTATCCATCGCCGTTCCCACCTGGTACAGTTCAAAGCTCAGCGTGTGCTGCCCCGCGGAAAGGACCGCGCTGACCCTGCCCCCATCCTCCGGGCGGCAGCCGATCGCCTGCCCCGAACAGATGTTTTGCGTGAACACCGCCGGCACCAGCAGATTTCCGTCCAGCAGGACGCCCGCGGTGTCGTCCGCCCACACAGAAAGCGTCAACATACCGGCACCTGCTTGAAAGCCGTAGAAAACCGTCGCCACCGGCGCCGTCCCGCCCGGCAATTGAAACTGGGCGCCGCCGAACCCGGTATCCGCATAAGAGATCCAAACCGCACCGCGATCCGTGGAATCGCCCGGATTCACAGGATGATTGGGTTCCCAAGCGGCATGCGGCGTAATCGCCACCGTCTCCACCCCGGCAAAGCTGGTGAACAGCCCAGCCTCCGAATCGATCACGATCGTCGCCGCAGAAGCGGCGCTACACCATGCCGCCATCCAGAGAATTGCAATCCGTGTGTTCATGTGAACACTGAATCGGCAGTTCCCCGGATTTCTGTAGCTTCCTCACCCGAAATTACAAGTAGACGCGCAGCAACAGCGCCGGGAGCAAGACTAGAACCGCGCGGCGTGCTGATCGCTACTCGGCCTGCAGAAAGTCGAAATCGCAGCCCAGGTGCGCCTGCGTGACGTGATCCAGGAAGAGCTTGCCGTACCCGCGCGTGTAATGCGGCGCCGCGGGCCGCAGCAGCGACATGCGCCGCGCAAGCTCCTCCTCGGAGATCTCCAGCTGCAGGACCCGCCGCGCCACGCTGAGCGTAATCCGGTCGCCCGTTTGCACCACCGCCAGCGGCCCGCCAATCCCCGATTCCGGCGACACGTGTAGCACCACCGTCCCAAAGCTCGTGCCGCTCATGCGCGCGTCGGAAATGCGCACGCAATCGCTGACCCCCTGCGCCAGCAGCACCTTCGGCATCGGGATGTGTCCCCACTCCGGAAAACCCGGAGCCCCCTTCGGCCCGCAGCCCTTTCATCACCAGCACGGTGTCTTTATCGATCGGCAAATCCATGCTGTCGATGCTGTCGTGCATCGCCTGGTAGCTCTCAAACACGTACGCCGTTCCCGAATGCTCGCAAAGCTCGGCGGAGGCGGCGGTCTGCTTGAGTACCGCTCCATCCGGGCATAGATTGCCGCGCAGCACCACCGTGCCGCCTTCAGGGAACAACGCCTGCCCCACCGGCCGGATCACGTCGCGGTTGTAGCACGGCGCCGCGCCCACGTTCTCCGCCAACGTCTTCCCGTTGACCGTCACGCACTCCCGGTGCAGCAGCGGCAGTAGTTCCCGCATCACCGCCGGCACCCCGCCCGCGAAAAAGAAATCCTCCATCATGTGCTCGCCGCTGGGCCGCACGTTCACCAGGAATGGCGTGCGCCGCGAAATCGCATCGAAATCGTCCAGCACCAGCCTGTGCCGCGTACGTCCCGCGATCGCCAGCAAATGCACCACCGCGTTGGTCGAGCCGCCCACCGCCATATCCACCGTGATCGCGTTCTCGAAGGCCTCCCGCGTCAGCACCTTCGACGGCCGCAAATCCTCGCGCACCATCTCCACCATCCGCCGGCCGCTCAATTCCGCCATCGCCATGCGCCGCGAATCCGGAGCCGGCACCGCCGCCGATCCCGGCATCGACATGCCCAGCGCCTCCGCCACAATCGCCATCGTCGAGGCCGTTCCCATCACCGTGCAATGCCCCGCGCTGCGCACCATGCAGCCCTCGATCTCCTGCAGCTCCTCCGCCGAGACTTTGCCCATGCGGTACAGGTCGAAAATCTTGCGCCCGTCCGTCCCCTGCCCGATCGTCTTGCCTTGAAAATTTCCCGAAAGCGAAGGCCCCCCGGTCAGAATCATCGCCGGCACGTCCGCCGACGCCGCGCCCATCAGCATCGCCGGCGTCGTCTTATCGCAGCCGCACAACAGCACCACGCCATCCACCGGATTGGCGCGGATCGATTCCTCCACATCCATCGCCATCAGGTTCCGGAACAGCATCGTCGTCGGCTTCATATACTGCTCGCCGAGCGAAATCACCGGGAACTCGAGCGGCAATCCTCCCGCCGCCCAAACCCCGCGCTTCACGGCGTCCGCCACCTGCCTCAAGTGCGCGTTGCAATTATTCAGCTCGCTGAAGGAATTGCAAATTCCAATCACCGGCTTGCCGTGAAACGCCTCCCGCGAAATCCCCAGCGCCCGTATATTCGCGCGCCGTGAAAAGTTGTAATACTCCTTCCCGTTGAACCAGGAATAACTTCGCAACTTGCTCGGGTCGTCGTTTTCCATAGCATGACCATTGTCACCCGCTTTCCTGTTCGATTTTTCGAATCTTCGCTCAAAGAAGTCTTCCCGCGGCCGATACGTGAGTAGAGCGAACCATGACTTCCATCGAGCCGGCGTCTCTGAATCCTTCGACGTTCTTCACCAAATACGCAGCCGGCTTACTTGCCATCCTGTCCTTCGCCTTCTGCGCTGCTCCGGCCCGGGCCGCCGTCCTGTTGACTGCGTCGCCTGCCTCCGTCGCGCTCTCTTGCAACACGCTGACCGGCACCGGCCCGGCAGCGACCATCGTCGTCAAACCCGCGGCTCCCCTCACCAACAGCGCCATATCCGTGATCCTCGGCGTCTCCGGTGCCGGTGTCGTCGTGACGGCCCCCTCCCCCGCCATACTCAACGCCGCAAATCAGTCCCTCGGCCTTACCTATACCGTCAATCTGGCGGCCGGCTGCTCTGGCGTAACCAGTAGCGCAGCGACCCTGAGATTCTTTGCCAATGGGGTCGCCGATGTCGCCGTCCCCGCCAGTTTGGCCGTTGTCGCGCAGGCCTCCGCCCTGGTCGCTTCCCCGATCGAAGTCACCTGCATCCGTAGCGCCGGGCCGCCGCCGGCCTATACCCCCGGGCCGCTTCAATCCGCCCTGCTCACCTCGGCCGCGCAGGGCGGCACTCCGTTTACCGTGGATACGTCCACGATTCCCGCCTGGCTCGCCCTGCCTCCCACCACGGCCGGTAGCGCCGGAGCCACCGGGGTCACGCTCGTCATGTCGCCGCTGGCCCCTTGCGGCAACTACGCCGCGGGCAGCAGCAACTCGATTTCGATTCACTTGAAGAACCCGCCCGCGCCCGATGGCTTGATCCCGGTCACGCTCAAGATTCTCGGCCCGTCCTCGTTAGTCGCCACTCCGGCCGCGCCTGCGCTCGCCTACACCAAGGGCTCCGGCACACCTTCCTACGTGGATGTCACGCTGAGCGCTCCCGCAGCCGCCCCGTTTGTCATCGATCCCGCAAGCCTGCCCAGTTGGCTCTCCGCGGACGCCCCCGGCGGCGCCACCCCGAAGACCCTGCGCTTCAGCACCACCAGCGTGGCCGATGCCGGCGCGCCCGGCGCGTATAGCGCCACGGTCCGCTTCCAGGTCGCTGGCTTCGGAGATCTGAGCGTGCCCTTTCGCCTGACGGTCGGCAATCCTCAGCCCAAGCTTACGGTCGCCGAAGGCCTCTCGCGCAATTTCTCCTGGATTGTGGGCCAGCCCTTGCCCACGCCCTACATTACGATCGCCTCGAGCGCCACGCCCATCGCTTACAGCATCGCCACCGGCGGCGCTTTGGCCCCCATCATCGGCAGCGCGTTCCTGAAGGGGTACGCCTATAGCTACGCGACCCCGATACCGGTCACGTTCGACGCCCACGGCTTTTCAGCCGCACAGCCGGGAACCGTCCTCACCGGCACCGTGTCCATCACGTGGGGAACGCCGGCCACCACCACCGTAATCTCTCTCAGCATCACGTTGCAGGCAGGTGCCGCCACGGTACTCGCGGTAGCGCCGCCCAATCTCCCCACGGCATCACCAGGCCAGACGTTTGTCGTGGCGCTGACCGGCAACGGCTTCCTCTCCGCTTCGGATCTGACGCAGCCCACCACCGTGGGCATCGTCTCCGGCGGAATCCTTGTCTCCGACGTCAACCTGGCCGCCACCGTACTGAACTCTTCCAACATCGTCGTCACCCTCACGGTACCCGCCGCCGCCGACCCGCTCCTGCCTTTCGCCGCGGCCGGTGCCGGCGGCACGGTGACGCTGGGAGTCTGCAATCCCAGCGGCTCCGCGTGCAGCGTGCCTACGGGAACCGCGAAACTGCTGCTTACGCCCTACCCCGTGATTCAGGCGGTGACCAGCGCCGCCTCGTTCCTGCAGACCGCTCCTCCGGCCCTTCCGCTGGTCGCTCCCTACGACATGGTCAGCCTCTTCGGCGCCAGCTTCTGTATCTCCGGAGGCACCGGCTGCCGCGATGGCCAGGTGCTCTATGGAACGCCCGACCCGGCGACGTTGCGCTACCCCCTCTCGCTGAGTCCGGACGTTCCCGGTTCCGCCCAGCGCCTGCTCACGGTCGTCTTCCAGACCCACGCCACACCGCCCGTCGCGATCGCAACCGCGCCGCTGTTATTCGCCACCAACGGCCAGATCAACCTGTTGGTGCCCTCCGTGGTCTCGAGCTACGTTGGCAAGTCCATCGACATCGTGGTGAACTTCGGCACCCCCGTCGCGTCCGCCGTTCTCAGCAGCGCACCG
Source organism: uncultured Solibacteraceae bacterium (assembly GCA_963811575.1). Classification (GTDB taxonomy): domain Bacteria; phylum Acidobacteriota; class Terriglobia; order Bryobacterales; family Bryobacteraceae; genus Solibacter. The sequence continues at coordinate 370,169 of CAWERY010000004.1, forward strand.
TTTCCGGTACGCGTCGCGGCCGCGGACCCCGCTCTCTTCACGATTGGCACGGATGGCCAGGGCGATGGCGCCATCCTGGGGCAGGACTGGTCCATCATCGGCAGCGGCAATGAAGCCGCCATGCGCGCCGTCCCCGCCGATTCCGACATCGTTCAGATCTACATGACCGGTTTGGGCGCGCCCGATAGCGCCGCCAACAATAGCGCGGCCGGCGGCGGACAATCTCCGGCCGATTGCGTAACTCCCGCCAGCTACCTTGCCGCGCTCAACCAGCAAATGGGCGCCGCCCTCACCACGCTGGATGGAGTGCTGCTCGCCGGATCCCTGCTGAACGCCAACCGCCTGCCTCCCTGCCTGAGTTCCGCCGCCGCGATTCCCAGCGTCACCATCGGCGGGCAGCCGGCCACCGTTACGTATGCGGGCTGGGTGACCGATTCGGTGGCGGGCCAGTATCAGGTGAACGTCAGGCTGCCCGGCTCTGCCGCCGGACACTTCGTTTCCGTGACCGGAGAGCAGTTGCCCGCACCGCTCACCGCCGCGGTCCAGCTCCCCGTCGTGGTCGCGGCGCGCGGCATCGCCAGTCAACCGGGCGTCACCATCTGGGTCGCGCCGCGGTTGAAGGTGACCGCTCCCTCCGCTCTGCAAGGAGCGGCCGGCGCCGCCTGGCCGGCGTCGGGTAGCGTCGTAAAAGCAAGCGAAGGCACCCCGGCCTATCGGTACGCGGTAACGAACGGCACGCTGCCCGCCGGTCTGTCGCTCGACCCGGCCACCGGAGCCATCTCCGGAACTCCCGCGCTATCCGCCCAAGGGACCTACGCCATCACGGTAAGCGCCACGGATTCCGCGCCGGCCCCGATTACCGGCAGCACCACCTTTACCCTGCTCGTCAACTGACGCGAACGTCGGAAATCTCCCGCAAGCCGCGCCGGCTCAAACCCGGCCGATGCTGCTGCGATGCGGCCACTTTCTCTCTGCCTAAGTAGAGTACCTGGCGTACTACGGCGAAATCCTTCTATTGACCACGCCCAGAACCGCCGATACGAGCTTCAGTGACCAGTGAATCGGCCACCCCGCGGCAGGAAAAGCCGTCGAGACATTAATGAGGAACACCAAATGAAGCATTTAAGGATCGACAGATCGAGAGCGATTTTGCTCCCCCTGCTCGCGCTGGCTATCTCCACGAGCAGTTTGTTTGCGTCCGGAATTGTCGTCAAGCAAGGAGCAACCGATGTAACTACGGCAGGTATCGCGGTAAGTTGCAACTTACAGACCTCGTCCGCGGCTAACCTGCTACCCACGACTCACCCGGTTACCGTGACCCTCTCGGCGTCTCCCACGTCCACCATAACGATCGGCACCTCGCTCTCCGGCACCAGCCCGATCGTCGCCACCGCCGCCGCCGGCTCCACGCTCGCCGCAACTACCACTGGCGGCGCGATTGCCTACGGGACCGGAATCGTTTTCAATATCAACGCGCAGCCATACTGCGCCAACGTGACCGCCACCGGTACCACTACGGCCACCTTCAACTTTACGGGTACGGGCGGCCTGACCAGCGGGACAATCACGGTGACCTTCACCGTGCCCGCCGTCACTTACACCACCACCGTCACCCCTTCCTCCAGCTTTACCTACAACTGCACCACCAGCGCCGCTGCTCCCACGGCGCAGTTGCTCAGCGTAGCCATGTCGGCGGCTCCCGCTCACCGGCAGCTCCGTCGTCTACTCGGCTACCGCGTTCACAAGCGCCGGTTCCCCCGTTTCCTCGGCCAGTAGTCCCTTGGTCGTGGCCGTCCCCTCCACCGCGCAAACCCCATCGGCATGGGCCGGCGTCAGTGTCAGCGTCAATGCACAACCGTATTGCGCCAATGCCGGCGGTGTTGGTTCGACCACGCAGACCTTCAACCTTACCGGCACCGTCACCGGGTGCGCCCACCGGCGTAACCGTTACGGATAAATTGATCTCCATAACTTTCATAGTCGGCGGCAGCGCACTCACCTCGAATGTCACGCCGTCCTCCAGTCTCACCTTCGCCTGCAACTCGGGCTCAGGGTCGCCTACCGCGCAGTTGCTCAATCTCGCCCTGGCAGCAGCTCCGCCGCCGGGTGCATCGGTCGTCTACACCGCCACCGCTTTCACCAATGCGACCGTTTCTACCTCGGCGGCCAATAGCCCGCTCGTAGTGACGGTGCCATCCACGGCGCAAACCTCTTCATCCTGGCCTGGGGTCAGTGTCTCCGTCAACGCGCAGCCCTACTGTGCCAATGCCGCCGGCGCGGGCACCACAACCCAAACCTTCAACCTCACCGGTACCGTCACCGGCGGCCCGGGCGGAATTACCGTCACCGATAAAGTCATCACGGTAACTTTCACCGTCACTGCGGGCGTCTCCCCGCTTACCGTTTCGCCGAGCGCAATCAGCATCAGTTGCACTCATACCGGGTCAGGCACCACTGCCAGCGACTATACGCTTGGGACAGGCGCAATTCGTCTCCGTAACCGGTCCCACGGCGGCCAACCTTGCCTTCACCGTGAACACTTCCGCCAGCGTCAGCACGGCACTCGCCTGGGCGACTCTGAACCCCGCGGCGGCTAGCATCGGCGGCACCGCCGGCACCACGCCTTACAACTTCACCATCGCTCCGAACAGCACCTGCGGCGCCTTCACTGCCCTCGGCACGCACACCGGCACCATTCACTTGACCAATGGCGCCAACCTCGACAAAGTAATCAACGTCACCCTCAGCATGGTGGCCGGCACGCCGCTGCAATCGACCCTCAGCGCCCCTGCGCTGACTTATGTGAAAGGCTCCGGCACTCCCGGATATCTGGACGTCGCCATAGCCAATACCACCCCCGGAGCTCCCTATTACTTCACCGTGGATACCAGTTCGCTGCCCACCTGGCTCACCGTGGATGCCACCTCCGGCCTCACACCCAGAAGTATCCGTTTCAGTTCCACCAGCATCGCCGACACCATGGCCCCGGGCTCTTACAGCCAGAAGATCCGCGTGCAGACTGCGAACTACGGCGATCTTCTGGTCAGCATTCCCATGCGCGTGAGCAACGCCCAGTCCACCCTCTCCGTGAGCGGCACGTCCACTCCGGGATGCAACGTGACCAATGCGACGCAAAGCTGCTCCTGGACCATCGGACAACCGCTGCCCACCCTGTACATCACGCTGAAATCGAGCGACGCCCCCATCCCCTACAGCATCGCGACCGGCGGAACTCTCGCGCCGATTATTCCCAAAGCGGAGATCGCGGGCTTAGCCTACAGCTTCGGTACCACCATCCCGGTGACTTTCAGCCAGGGCGCCTTTACCGGCGTTGCGCCTGGCACCATGGTCTCCGGAACCGTAAGCATTACGTCAGGCAGTCCCGCCACCACGTACGTAGTCACCTTCAACCTTACCGCCCAGGCGCCCGGAGCCATCCTCACGGCGGTCAGCCCGATGATCGTGCCCACGCTCTTGCCCGGCCAGCAGGTCCAGGTCGTGCTTATCGGTAGCGGCTTCGTCAAGAGCACCGACATCACCCAGGCAACCACGGTAGGCATCGTGAATCAGGCCGGCGCGTTTGCCACGGATACCAATTTCAACGTCAACGTGCTCAATGCCTCAAATATCCTGCTGACCATCACGGTCCCCAACACCCCGGATGCGCTCCTGGATTTCGCCACCGCAACCACCTTCCCCGTCCTCATCGGCGTGTGCAACCCGGCCGGTGCCACCTGCACCGTTCCCACCGGCAAGACCACGCTGACCATTGGCGCAAAGCCGATCATCCAGACCGTCACCAGCGCCTCGTCCTACGTTCAGGCCGCCTCCTATCCGCCGGTGGCGCCCTATGACATGATCAGCATCTTCGGCACCAACCTCTGCGCGAGCTGTGTCGGCACCAACAGCATCATGTATGGCAGCCCGCAAAGCCCCACGTTGGCCTATCCCACATCCTTGAGCAACACGGATGGCGCCAGCATCACTCGCACCCTGCAGGTCTCGTTCCAGCAACATGCTGCGACGCCCAACACAACACCCGCGACGGTTCTTGGCCCCACGTTCGCCACGGTCACCGCACCGTTGCTTTTCGCCACCAACAACCAGATCAATTTGCTCGTGCCTTCGTCGGTCAGCACCGCGATCTCCGGCAACAAGCTGGTGGACATCGTGGTCAGCTTCGGCACCGCGGCCTCCACGGTCTCGAGCAATCCCTACCCGGTAACGGCGGTTGCCACCAACCCTGGCATCTTCACCATCGCCGCCAGCGGACAGGGCAACGGCGCCATCCTCGACAAGGGCTACCTGGTCGTCGGCCAGAACAACCCGGTCGTCATGCACTCCGCAGTCGCGTCGGATCCGGTGATGATTTACATGACCGGCATGGGAGCGCCTGTGGCCACCGCGGATAATACCGCCGCGTCCACCTCCAACGCCGGGGCCGGCTTCCTGTGGTCCGACGATTGCATCGCCCCGACCGGTTCTACCGGTTACACCAACGCTCTCGGCGCCGTCACCGGCGTCGGCCTCACCACGGTGGACGGCCTGATCCTCCAGAGCTCGCTGCTCAACACGGGACGCTTCGTTCCCTGCCTGGACAGAAGCACTCAGCTTCCGGTCGTTAAGATCGGCGGCGTGGCTGCCGTCTCAGTGGATTATGCCGGTTGGGTCGCCGATTCCATCGCCGGCCTCTATCAGATCAACGCAACCCTCCCCGGCACGACGGGCACCTTCTACACCTCCGTTGGGGACGATTGCGCCACTTACTCCGGCTCCGTCACGAACATCTCGCAGCCGACCCAATTGCCGGTCTGCGTCGAGACCGCGGATCACAAGCTCAGCCAGACCGGCGTCATGGTCTGGGTCGCGCCCCGCCTGGTCGTCGCTGCACCCACGGATGCGACCGGTAGCCCCGCAGTCCTCGCGGAGAAAGTCGGCGCGGCTGCCACTTCGGGAGCCGGCCACGCGGTCCTCGCTACCGAAGGCAGCGGCTCCGGCTACACCTACGCCATTACCTCCGGAGTCCTTCCTTCCGGCCTCTCCCTCACCACGGGCGGCCAGATCACCGGAACTCCCGCGATGGGCACCATGGGAAGCTATCCGGTTACCGTTACGGCAACCGATACTTCCACTCCCCCCATCACCGGTACGGTCAGCTTCACCGTCACCGTCGGCAACGGCCTGTTCCTAAGCTCGAACATCCTGCTTACGGGTACTCATGCCGTTACCGCCTGGACCGGCGGACTCACTGCCACCGGCGGCGTCCCCGCGTACACCTACGCCAGGGTCAGCGGTACTTTGCCCGCCGGCCTCACACTCAATGCCAACGGCACCCTGACCGGTACTCCCAGCGCGGTCTCCACCGCCACGGTCACGTTCCGCGCAACCGACGCAAATGGCCTGACCGGCGATGTCACCATCACCTTCGCCATCGACTAGTAATCCGTCCACCTAATCAACCGCAGTCCATCGCGGCGGCGGGGGCCCAACCTCCCGCCGCCGTTTCCTTTTCCTAAACTCCCCCGAATTCCCTTCTTCGCGCTTCGCGAGAAACCCGCCCCTCGCCCATCGAGTCCCCAGCATGACCCGCCACACCAGACCCGCCTTCGGATGCCGCCCATACCCCCGAATTTTCTTCTTTGCGTGGCTTTCTCTGCGAGCTCTGCGATCTTTGCGAGAAAACCCGCCCTTTCGCCCGTCGATTCCCACCCGCACAGAATCAGCGTCGCAGCATGACCCGCCACACCAGACTCGCCTTCGGATGCCGCCCATCCCCGACTTTTCTTCTTAGCGTGCCTTTCTCTGCGAGCTCCGCGATCTTTGCGAGAAACCCGCCCTTTCGCCCGTCGATTCCCACCCGCACAGAATCAGCGTCGCAGCATGACCCGCCACACCATACCCGCCTTCGTCTGCCTCCCGCCCAACCCCGACTTTTCTTTTAGCGCGCCTTTCTCTGCGAGCTCCGCGATCTCTGCGAGAAAACCCGCCCCCTCACGCGTCAATTCCCTCCCGCATGACCCGCCACACCAGACCCGCCCTCGCATGCCTCCCAGCCAAGCCTCAATTTCTTCTTCTCGTCCATCCGCGAGAAACCCGCCCCTCGTCCGCCGCCCTCCGCCTCCCCTAAAACAACAGCCGCAATCCCAACTGCACCGTCCGCGCCGCCTCCGCGGAAGAGATCACCCCGAAATCCGCATTCCCCAACGTGTGCCCCGGCAAATCAAAATTCGCCCGATTGATCACGTTGAAGAACTCCCCGCGCACTTCCGTGTGCAGCCTTTCCCGAATCTTGAAGTTCCGCGCCACCGTCAGATCTACGTTCTTCCACGCCGGACCCCGCCCCACGCTCCTCGGCGAATTCCCGAACGTGTACGGCGCCGCGCTGCGGAATGCCCCCGTATTGAACCACCTCGCCAGCGTTTGCTCTCCCGCGCCCGCATCCGCGATCCGGTCCGGCCGCATCGTCCCCACCGAAAACGCGTTCGATTGATTCACCGAATCGTACACTGTGAACGGCGCGCCCGATTGCAACACCGTCAGCAGACCCAACTGCCACCCTCCCGTCGCCGCCCGCACCACCCGCGATCGCGTCACCGCCGGCGCCGCATACAACAGCGTGATTACCCCGCGATGCGGTATGTCGCTGCCGCTCAGCCCCTTGTCCAGCCGCCGGTTGTACGCATCCATGTAGCTCCCCGGATCCCCAATCTCATTGGCCGACGCGGCATCGTCCAGGAATTTGGAAAAGGTGTAATGCGCCAGCAACGAAAGGCCGTGCTGAAACCGCCGTTCCACCTTCACAAATCCCGCGTGATAGCTCGAGTTGCCCACCGGCGGATTGATCATCGAGACGTTGCTAAACTGCGGAAATGGCCGCAGCGCCTGCAGATTGCCCGGACCCAGCAACTGCGGCGCAACCTGGTTGATCGAAAGATCGCTCGCCGTCAAATGCCGTCCGATATTTCCCATGTACCCCGCTTCCACCACCAGGTTCGGCGCCACTTCGTCCTGTACCTCGAAATTGAACTGGTAGGAAACCGGCGCCGGCCGCGCCCGGTCGAAATACGTGACCGCCGTCGTCGTCTTTCCGCCCGCCGCCACCGCGCCGAACCCGCTCTGCCCAATCGCCGGACGTGTGTACACTGGGAAACCGTTCCGCATCGCCAGCGCCCACGTCGTGTCGGGGCTCGCCGCCACCAGGCTCAGCGCGTCCCCGAAACCCAGCGATGCCGCCGGTCCCACGCTATTGCTCACCATCGGCCCGAAGAAAATGCCGCCGCCCCCACGGAACACCAGGTTCTTCGCGAACGGCGCCCGCCACGCAAATCCGAAGCGCGGCGCAAAATTGTGATAGTTCGCGTCGAAGGCCGTGTGCGGCACTCCATTCAGCCCCGCAAACGTCACCACCCCCGGCGTTCCCGACACCGGATTCATCGCCGCCGGATCGAACGCGTTCATCCGGTTGCCGTCCACGGAGCGCGGCAATTCCGCCTCCCATCGCAGTCCGAAATTCAGCGTCAGCCGCTCGCGCACCCGAAAATCATCCTGCACATACCCCGCCCAATAAGCGGCATGCGAAAAAATCGTATCCAGCCTCTGCAGCGACGCCGCATTCGCCAGCCCCGTCAGAAAACTCGCGAACCCATCGCCCGTTCCCGATACTCCCGGCTGGTCCGTGATCTGCCGCGTAAACGTCATCGCGCCCGACGACGTAATATCGTCCGTCTCCCGGTTCGCGCCCCGCCGGTACTCCAGCCCCGCCTTGATCGAATGCTTGCCCGCGAATTTGCTCAACGATTCCAGCACCTGCGTATCGGTAATCGGCGTCTGCAGCCGCGCCACCGCCGCATTCGTCGTCCCCGGCGAGCCCAGCGACACGTAGCCGTTCACCGCGATCGTCGGGAATGCCGCCGCACTCACATTCGCGAGGCCAATCTGCTGCGCCAGGCCCCCTCCCGCGCCCAGCCGCTGCTGGAGAAACTTGCGCTGGTCATAACTCACCGAAAGATTGTTGGTCACCGTCGGGCTGAAGATATGGACGTAGCTCGCCATCATGCTCTGTACCCGTCCGTCTGTCGTGCTCGCGCTCGGGTCCGCCACCGGAATCCCGAAGGCGCCTCCGTCCACCTGTGCGTAATCGTTGATGTAATAGCGCGCCGTCAACAGGTCGTTCGCGCTCACGTTGTGATCCAGTTTCCCCACCAGAATGTCGCGCCGTAGCGTCGAATGGCTGTTCGCGCCGAAATTATTCGAGGTCGCGCCCGCCCCGCCGCGGTTGGGCAGCGGAAAATAGGCCAGCGACGCCAGCGCCACCAGGTCGATCGCGGCATGCGGAATAATATTGCCGGCGAACGGCTGCTTCTTCCCTCCGCTGAGAGTCGCCGGGTCGTAAATCACCGAGTTCAGCGCGGAAAAATTGCCGTCGCGCTCCGACAGCGTAGGCACCGTCGCCACCGTCGCACTGCCGTACGTCTCCCGCGTCTCTTCCCAACTGGCGAAAAAATGCGTCTTGTCCTTCCGGATCGGACCCCCCAACGAACCGCCAAACTGATGCAGATTCAACGGCGGTGTCGCCGCCGCGAAAAAATTCCGCGCGTCCAGCGCATTGTTGCGCGCAAACTCAAAAAGGCTCCCGTGAAATTGATTCGTGCCAGACCGCGTCGATAGCGCGATAATCCCTCCGGTCGAATGCCCGTACTCCGCCGAGTAATTGTTCGTGATTACCCGGAACTCCTGCATCGCGTCCAACGGCAGGCTCGTCTGCTGCTGCGGCCTCGTCACTCCCACCGCGTTGGTCACGTTGCCCCCGTCCAATGTGAAATCCTGATTGCGCGCGCGCCCGCCCGCCACCGAAAATACCGGATAATTCTCCGCCCCTTCCCCGCTCGTGATCATCACCACCCCGGCCGAAAGATTGATCAGCGAAGTCGCCGCCCGATTCGGCATCGGCAGGTCATCAATCATCTTGTGATCCACCAGCTGCCCCACCGAGGAGTTCTGCGTATCCAGCGCCGGAAGATCCGCCGTTACCTCCACCGTCTGGTTCTGCCCGCCCACCTGTAGCGTGAAATCCGCCGCCACCGTCTGCGCCACCTGCAGCCCCACACCCTTCCGCGCTGTCGCGTCGAACCCGGCCGCCCGCGCCTCAATCCGGTAAACCCCCGGCAACAGCGCCGGCACCGTATAGCTGCCTTCGTGATTCGTCAGTACCTGCACCACCGAACCTGCGTCTTCGTTGATCACCTTCACCTGCACGCCTGGAATCGCCGCCCCCGAGGCGTCCGACACCCTCCCGGTCAATGTGCTGCTCCCCACCTGCCCAAACAGCGCAGAACCCGCTACCATCAGCACCACAAGCAATCTGTTCATACCCTATCGACATTAGGATATATGCCTCGGGATGTCAAATCAAAAATGAGTTACAGTATCTTCATGCTTCGCCGCACCTTCCTCCAGACCCTTCCGGTCGCCGCCGCAGCGCTCTCTGCCGCGCCCGCCGGAGACGTCCCGGTCAAACTCGGCTTCGATACCTACTCGGTCCGGGCCTTCAATTGGAAGGGCATCGAACTTCTGGACTACGCCGCTTCTCAGAAACTCGACACCATTCAGTTCTCCGCGCTCGGCGACTACGGCGGCCTCGACCCGCAGAACCTGCAAAAGGTGAAGGACCGCGCTGCCCAATTGCGAATCTCCATCGATAGCGGCATGGGCTGCATCTGCGAATCCAGCAAGAGCTTCAACAAGAAAGGTCCGCCCGCCCGCGACCAGCTCATCGAAGGCCTCAAGGTCGCCAAAGCCGTCGGCTCCAAATCCATGCGCTGCTACATGGGCTCGAGCGACGATCGCCTCGGCCCCCTGCCCATCGAAGCCCACATGGAGAACACCATCAAGGCCTTCCGCTCCGTGCGTTCCGAGGCGATGGATCTCGACGTCAAGATCGCCCTCGAAAACCACTCCGGCGACATGCAGGCCCGCGAGGTCAAAACCATCATCGAAACCGCCGGTAAGGATTTCGTCGCCTCCTGCCTCGACACCGGCAACCCCATCTGGTGCGTTGAAGACCCGTTTGTCACCCTCGAAATCCTCGCGCCCTACGTCGTCACCACCCACGTGCGCGATTCCGTCGTCTTCGAAACTCCCACCGGCGCCGCCGGCCAATGGGTCGCATGCGGCGACGGCAGTCTCGACCTGGTTCGCTTCGTCCAGGAATTCCGCCGCCTCTGCCCGTCGTCTTCCATGCAGCTCGAAATCATTACCGGCCGTCCCCCGCGCCCGCTCCCGTATCTGCAGGCCGCCTTCTGGAAGGCCTTCCCCAAAATGCCCGCCTGGGAGTTCTCCCGCTTCGTCCAACTCGCCAAGAGCGGCCACCCGTTCATGGGCGCCATGGTCATCGAAGACGTCCCCGGCAAGAAGCCCGCCGTGATGGGCGACGCCCTCCGCGAACAGCAGCGCGTCGATCTCGAACGCAGTTGGGAGTACGCCCGCAAGACCATGAACGTCGGCATCAACTGGCGTACCGCGTAGGGGCGTTAAACTAATTGGAGACATGGATCTCCGAAATTCCCCAGCCTTCGGCTTGACGCGCCGCGAGCTCCTTCAGGCGGCCTCTGCCGTGATCGCGGGAGCCGCCCTCCCGCACTCTTCTTCGGCCGCAACGGAAACGCCCGCGGTCCGCCGTCTCACCACCGGCTGGGAACACTACCGCGGCGGACTCGGGGGCGCCTGGGAAGTCTGGCGCGGTAAAGCCGCCAGCGACAACGTCTCCTGGGACGCCGTCGCCCTACCGCACTGCTTCAATGCCTTCGATGCCGTCGATCCCGATCACGCCTACTATGAAGGCCCCGGCTGGTATCGCGGCAGTTTCCCCGCGCAGAATGCCTTCCCCAACGGACGCACCCTCCTCCACTTCGAAGGCGCCGGACAGAAGAGCGAAGTCTTCGTTGGCACGGAACACGCCGGCGCTCACGTCGGCGGGTATGACGAATTCACCATCGACATCACGGATGCCGCCGCGCGCAATCTCAAGCGGCCCGCCGCCCACGGGGAAATCCAGCTCGCCGTTCTCTGCGACAACTCGCGCAATCCGGAAATGATCCCCTCGGACTTGAGCGATTTCAACCGCTACGGCGGCCTCTACCGGCACGTCAACCTCGCCTTCGTCCCCGCCGTCAGCGTGGAACAGCTCCACATCGATACCACTACTTTGCAAAACAAAGCGGAGGTCTCCGTCAAGGCCCGGCTCTACAATCCGTCCGGCCTGAACGCTACGCTAGACCTGGAAATCAAAGTCGCCGACGCCACCGGAAAACTGGTCCACACTTCCACCAAATCGCTGCCGGTGTGGAACGGAGAGCAGCAACTCGCCGCCTTCGTGTTGGAGTCGCCCGCCCTCTGGTCGCCCCAATCACCGCATCTCTATCGCTGCTCTCTTTCCGTCAAGAGTGCGCATGGAGAGCAGCAGGTCGAAACTCGCTTCGGCCTGCGCTGGTTCGAATTCCCCAGGAAGGGGATCTTCAAACTCAATGGCGAAAAGCTCTTCCTCCGCGGCACCCAGCGCCACGAAGATCACGCCGGACTGGCCGCGGCGCTGACCGACGATTTGATTCGCCAGGAGTTCCACCTTGCCAGGGAAATGGGCTGCAACTTCATCCGCCTCGGCCACTATCAGGGCTCGCGCCTTGCCCTCGAAATGGCCGACGAGCTCGGCCTCGTCGTGTGGGAAGAGATACCGTGGTGCCGCGGCGGCGTAGGCGGCGAGCAGTACCGCGAACAGGCCCGCCGCATGCTCCGCAACATGATCGATCAGCACCGCAACCATCCGTCGGTCATCTTCTGGGGCCTCGGCAATGAGAACGATTGGCCCGGCGATTTCGAAACCTTCGACGAAAAGGCCGTGCGCGCCTTCATGACCGAGCTCAACACGATCGCGCACAAAGCAGACCCCTCGCGCATGACCGCGATCCGCCGCTGCCCCTTCGCCGCCGATATCCCCGATGTCTACTCGCCTTCCATTTGGGCCGGTTGGTACAGCGGCCGCTACACCGAATACAAAGCGTCCACCGAAAAGGAAGCGAAGAAGATCGACCGCATGCTCCACATCGAATGGGGCGGCGATAGCCACGCGCGGCGCCATTCCGAAGACCCCGACACCGTGATTGCCAAGATCTCCACCGGCCAGGGCGTCGAAGAGAAGGATCGCGCCTACCTGCTCACCGGCGGCACCGCCCGCGCCTCGAAAGATGGCGATTGGAGCGAGACCTACATCTGCAATCTCTTCGACTGGCACCTGAAAGAACAAGAGACGATGGATTTCCTGGCCGGCAGCGCCATGTGGGTCTTCAAGGATTTCTCGACTCCGCTCCGCCCCGAAAATCCCGTCCCGCGCATGAATCAGAAAGGCGTCGTGGAGCGCGACATGACGCCCAAGGAAGGCTACTACGTCTTCCAGTCCTACTGGGCAGAAAAGCCCATGGTGCGCATTTATGGCCACACCTGGCCCGTCCGCTGGGGCGCCGCCGGCGAGCAGAAAATGGTCAAGGTCTACTCCAATTGCACCTCCGCCGAACTCTTCCTCAACGGCAAATCCTGCGGCGTGAAACGGCGCAACAGTCAGGATTTTCCCTGCGCCGGATTGCGCTGGATGGTCCCCTTCCCCGCCGGCGAAAATCATCTCCGCGTGGTCGCCTCCAAAGGCGCCGCTCAGGTTACGGACGAAACCCGCTTTCAATACCAGACCGAAAAATGGGATCAGCCTGCGCGCTTCGTGCTCGAAGAGTCCGGCCGCGCAGGCAACATCGTCACCGTGCAGGCCCGCCTCCTGGATGCCAAAGGCGTGCCCTGCTTGGACGCCCGCACCGCCGTCCGCTTCGCCCTCGCCGGCGATGGCGAGCTCATCCAAAACCTCGGCACCTCCACCGGCTCGCACAAGGTGGAGCTCTACAACGGCCGCGCCATCATCCGCGTGCGCATGAACCGCGGCGCCGCGGCAATCACCGTCTCCGCGGAGAAGCTGCCAACCGCCCTCCTCACCATTACGAGCTGACCGGGTCGCGCGCACGCACCTCGAAATCCGCGCCCGCCCCGCGATTTTCCGCGCCGGCGACCTGCGCTCTGGACGCCCGCCGCCCGCCATAGCTATCCTTGTGAATGCCTTGCACGGCGCCGTCAGCACGACCACATTCTTCGCCGGCGATCTGATCGGTTACACCACCGGCCTGCTGATCACTACGCTGTTGCTCGTCCTCACCCTGCGCGCCGCGAAACTGCCGGGCACACCGCGCGCCAACATTGTCTTCGCCGTTTGCGGCATCCTGTGGAGCGCCGGAGGCATGCTCCATGCCGGCGTCCTCGCCACCGGTCAACTGCGCGATTCGTTCGCCGCACTTGCCTCTCAAGCCTTGCAGTACACCGGGGCCGCCGCCTTCCCCATCCCGATTCTCGCCATCTGGAGCCCGTTCGGCGCGCGCGGCTGGCAAAAACGGGCAGCGCGCATTCTGCGACTGGTATCCGGGTTCTCCGCCGCTTCGATCGCGAGCCTGTTCTGGTACGCGCCCGTCTTCCACCGGGCTCTCCTGCCCTTCGAAACGCTGGCGCGCCTCGTTGCTTACAACGCGGGCATCTTGATCGTGCTCGGCGCCGCGATCTCCTTGCGCCGCGATTCCACTCTGCGCGCCGTATACGTGCCGTCACTCGCCATCGTGACCGCCATCTGCGGCGCCACCGTCACCATTGCGCTCGCCCGCAATTCGCACGGCAGCGCGTGGCTCGGAGCGGGCTTCAACTTCATCGGCAGTCACCTGGTGCTGCTCGTGCTCCTGCTCGCGTTTCTTCTCTTCGCGCGCTTTCGCTATGCGGACGTCTTCATTCGCTACGGCGTTCGCATTCTACTGGCGGGCGCCTGGGCCACGCTGCTGGCGTTCACCGCGCAAACCCCGGCAGTCCTGCACATCTCGCAACACGCCTCGGCGCCCGCCGCCATGCACGTCTTCATCGTCATCCTTCTTGCCAATGCCTTCCTCCTCTCCTTCAGTTTCGTCGACGATCGTCTGGCCGCCGCCGTCAGCCGCTGGCTCTTCCGCGAACCCGATTACCGCGCTTCCCTACGCAGCCTCGCCGCGGCCCTGAGCGAGGCCAGCACCGAAAGCGCGGTGGGCATCGCCTTCGAAAAAGCCGTGCGTGCGCCCTTGGAATTGAACGGCGCTCGCTGGTTTCCGCTCGAGGACGCCCCCGCTCTCCAGTTCCCCGCCCCGCTCCTCGAAGGCGAGATCGTCGAACTCGGCCGCACCGATGCGCTCCGCCGCGCCCTGCCCCTGCCCAATGTCGAAGTGCTGGTTCCCATCGCGCCGTCCGGCCGCGTGACCCATCTCCTGCTGGTCTCGCCCGGCTCCGCGCGCCCCGGTTTAGTCATGCAGGATTTCAATTACCTGCGCGGCGCCGCCGCGCAATGCGGCAACCGCCTCGACGCCCTTCGCCGCGAAAGCGAAGCGGCCGAACGCGAAAGCCGCGAGGCCGTGCTTCAACAGCAGGTGACCGAAGCCGAGCTACGCGCTCTGCGCGCGCAAATCAATCCGCATTTCCTGTTCAACTCGCTCAACACGATCGCCGACCTGGTGGTGCGCGACGCCGTTCGCGCCGAAGCCATGACGCTCCGCCTGGCCGGCGTCTTCCGCCACGTGCTCGCCAATTCCAGCCGTCCGCTCACGTCCATCCGCGATGAGATCGCCTTCCTGCGGACCTACCTGTACATTGAGGAAGTGCGCTTCGGCGATCGACTGCGGGTGGAACTCGACATGGCCCCGGACATCGGCAATCAGGAAATCCCGTCGCTCATTATGCAGCCGTTGGTGGAGAATGCGTTGAAACACGGCCTTGCCCCGCGTCCCGGCCCCGGCCATCTCTGGATCTCCGCGCACGCCGATGGCGAACAGGTTCTTCTGCGCGTGGAAGACGATGGCATCGGCCCGGGCACCGCCCCCGCCGGTCTCGGCCTGACCAATGTCGCCGAACGTCTCGCCACCCTCTACCAGGATCGAGCCGCCGTCAAACTCGAACCCCGCCCCGGCGGAGGTACGCGCGTCACCATCCGCCTGCCGCGGAGCGCAGCATGACGGAGCCGATCAGAAGCCTGATCGCCGATGACGAAGAATCCGGGCGCGAGCGCTTGCGCCGCATGCTCGCCGCGCACGCCGATCTCGCTGTCATCGGCGAGGCGCGCGATGGCGTGGAGGCGGTCCGCCAGATCGAAACTCTGCGGCCCGACCTGCTCTTTCTCGATATCGAAATGCCCGGCCTCAATGGCTTCGAGGTGCTGCAGGCGCTGCCGCCGACGGCTGCCTTGCCGCTGGTGATCTTCGTCACCGGCTACGATCAACACGCCCTCGCGGCCTTCGACGCCAACGCCCTCGCCTACCTGCTCAAGCCCGTGGAAGCCGATCGCCTCGCCCAGGCCGTCGCGCGCGCCCGTAAGCTGCACAGCACTCCCGGCGAGCCGGCGCGCGCCGCGGAAAACATCCTTCGTGTCGCTCGCGAAACGCCGCGGAATCTGCGTCAGATCGTCTGCCGCAAACGCGATCGCCTGCTGCTCATAGCGCCCGAGCAGATCCTCTGGTTTCAAGTGGAAGATGGCCTGGTGAAGGCGCATACCAGCACCGAGACATTCTGGGTGAACTATCAGTTGAGCGAACTCGAAGCCGGGCTGCCCGCCGAGCTCTTCTTTCGTGCCCGCCGCGAAGTCCTCGTCAATCTCTCCACCATCAAAGAGATCAAGCCCTATTTCAAGAGCGGCTTCCTGCTCACGATGGCGGATGCGGCGGGCACCGAAATCGCCATCAGCGAGCGCCAGTCCAAGGCCTTCCGGCAGCGCATCCCGGGCCTTTGACCGCTCGCTCGCGTTCCGAAATTCCGCGCTCGGCGGAAAGCCTGTGCGTTCGGCCGTTTTGCGTTGAGGCCAAGTCCCAAAGACCGTACCTTCGAGTCTGGAGGGTACATGAAGATTTTTCGATTCGCACTTTGCCTCGCGGTGCTGGTGTTCGGCGTCCTGGTCGCGCAAGAGAGCGCCAAGGTCGCCGGCACCTGGAAGCTGTCCCTGGAAACACCCCATGGGCAAATGCCCGGAGCGCTGCAGTTGAAGCAGGATGGCGTCAAGCTGACCGGCTCGGTGGACGTGGAGCACATGGGCTCGATGCCGCTGGTCGGGCAGGTGGAGGGCAGCAAGCTTTCCTTCACGATCGAGATCCAGGGCAGCCAGAAAATCAATTTCACCGGGACGGTCGCCGGTGACAAGATCACGGGCTCCATGGAGCAGGGCGGAAGCTGGTCCGCAACCCGATGAAACGCGCATACATGATGTTCGGGGCCGCGATCTTCGCCGCGGCCCTCGGCGCACAGACTCAGAAGACGGTGATGGGGACCGTCACGGAATTCAAGCCGCTTGCCATCGGCATCCAGGCCGATGACGGCCGCGCGATGCTGCTGAAGTTCGGACCCGACACGCTCGGTGCGTGACGGTGATTCCCGGAGAAACCGACTTGAAGAAAGCCAAGCCGGCCGCCATCACCGACATCGTGACCGGCGACCGCATCATGGCGACCTACGTCGAAGGACTCTCCGATGTCCGGCGCGTGGTGCTGATCACCAACCGAGACATTGCGAAACGCAATGAGGCGGAGCGCCAGGATTGGAAGGCGCGCGGCATATCCGGCATCGTGAAATCCGTGGAAGGTGATCGCATTCTGCTCGAACTGCGAACCGCGGAGGGCGCGCACACCGTGACCGTCGTGGTGAGCGGCAAAACCAAACTCCGCCGCTATGCGCCCGATTCGGTGCGCTTCACGGACGCGGTAATGAGCACGACCGCGGAGATTTCCATGGGCGATCAACTGCAGGCGCGCGGACCGAAGAGCGACGCCGATACCAAAATGGCCGCGGAGGATATCGTCTTCGGAACTTTTCTCACCAAGCTCGGCACCATCACGGCTGTGAATCGCGAGGCGGGTGAAATTCAGATTCAGGACGTCGCCACGAAACTCCCCTTGACCATCCATATCACCGCCGCGTCGCAGTTGAAGATGATGCCGGATATGCGCGCAATCTTGTTCGGCGCGAAGCCTGCGGAGCATTCAGCCGCGCCTCCGCCGCGCGAGCCGGCGGGGAGATTCGACCTGCAGCGAACCCTGCAACAGTTGCCGCCGGCGAAACTCGAAGACCTGAAGGTCGGCGGCGGCGTCATGGTGACCAGCACCAAGGGCACGAAGGGCAATGAGCTGACCGCGATCATGATGCTGGCCAATGCCGATTTCTTTGTGTCGATGGCGAAGGGCTCCGCCAGCGACCCCACCGGCGCCAGCGGCATGGATGCCATCGGCAAGTTGCACGGCGGCATGCTCGGCGGCCCCGGCGGCATCAGCCTGCCCACGATGATCCAATGAAACCGGCCGTCTGGATTCTCGCACTCTGTGCGGCGGCGGTTCCCCGCTCCTGCCGGTACTTCGGCTGCGGAGGCGCAGCCCTACGGGTCGTCTGCGTCGCCGCTCAACGGCACAGTCCCACTCCTCTCGCGCACCGACGCTCCCGGCGCCGGCAAGCAGCTCGAACGCGAGCCGGCGTCGAGCGGCATCGTCAGCGCGGCGACGCAACCGCGCAATCCGGAGGCATTGCTCAGCAGTACCGTCCGATTCCTCCCGCGCACCGACGATCCCGGCGTGCGGCAACCGCGCGAGTTCAAGCCGGCGTTGAGCGGCATCGTTTGCGCGGCGACGCAATCGCGCAAGCCGGAGGCACTGGCCAGCGGCACGGTCGCCATTCCTCTCGCGCACCGACGACGCCGGCGTGCGGCAACCGCGCGAACTCAAGCCGGCGTTGGGCGGCATCGTTAGCGCGGCGACGCAATCGCGCAAGCCGGAGGCAGTGTTGAGCGGCACCGTCCCATTCCTCTCGCGCGCCGACAACCCCGGCGTGCGGCAACCGCGCGAACCCAAGCCGGCGTTGAGCGGCATCGTTTGCGCGGCGACGCAATCGCGCAAGCCGGAGGCACTGCTCAGCGGCACCGTCCCATTCCTCTCGAGCACCGGCGACGCCGGCGTGCGGCAACCGCGCGAACTCAAGCCGGCGTTGAGCGGCATCGTCAGCGCGGCGACGCAACCGCGCGAATCCGGAGGCACTGCTCAGCAGCGCCGTCCCACTCCACTCGAGCGCCGAGCGATCCCGGCGTCCGCAACCGCGCGAACCCGAGCCGGCGTTGAGCGGCATCGTCAGCGCGGCGACGCAACCGCGCGAACTCGAGCCGGCGTTGAGCGGCATCGTCAGCACGGCGACGCAACCGTGCGAACGCCGAGCCGGCGTCGAGCGGCATCGTCAGCGCGGCGACGCAACCGCGCGAAACCGAGCCAGCGTTGGGCGGCATCGTTAGCGCGGCGACGCAACCGCGCGAACGCGAGGCGGCGTTGAGCGGCGCGGCGGTGCAACGGGGCGGGCCGGGGGCGGAGTGGAGCGGCGCTCCTGGCGGGACTTCGGCTGCGGACGAGCAGGTACGGGGGTCGTCTGCGTCGCCGCTTTCGGCGGGGCCGTCGCTCAACGGCGTCGTTACCGACCCTTCGGGGGCGGCGGTTCCGGGTGTGGTGGTGCAACTGCGCGGGCCGGGGCGGGAGCAGCGGGCGAAGACCGGTCTTGCGGGTCAATACTCGTTTCCGGAACTTGCTTCGGGAAGTTATCAGTTGCGCTTCACCGCGAAGGGGTTCGCGGTGGCACTGAAGAGCGGACTCCGCATCGAACAGCCGGAAGTCTTCGATGTGCAACTCGTCATCGGCACCCATGCGCAGGTTATCCGCGTGGATGATCGCCTGCATAGCGTGAGCGCGGAGCCCGATGAGAATGGAAGCGCGATTGTGATGCGCGAGCGTCAGATCGCGGCGCTCTCCGACGATCCGGACGAACTCGCGCTGCAACTGCAAGCGCTCGCTGGTCCCGCACCC
This sequence comes from uncultured Solibacteraceae bacterium, assembly GCA_963811575.1. Lineage (GTDB taxonomy): Bacteria > Acidobacteriota > Terriglobia > Bryobacterales > Bryobacteraceae > Solibacter. Next base: position 389,137 of record CAWERY010000004.1, read on the forward strand.
GGGCCGGGCGGCGGGGAGATCTTTATCGATGGCTTCACCGGCGGAAACCTGCCGCCTAAATCGTCGATTCGCGAGATCCGCATCAACGCAAACCCCTTCTCCCCCGAGTACGACCGGCCCGGATTTTCGCGCGTCGAAATCTTTACGAAGCCGGGCAGCGATGTGTTGCACGGCCAGGTCTTCACGCAAGATGGCGACGACATTTTCAATTCGCGCAATCCGCTGCTGGCGCAATCCACGCGTCCACCGTACCGCTCGCAGTTTTACGGCATCAGCCTGAGCGGTCCGCTGCGCCGCAACAAAGCATCGTTCTCCTTCGACGCGGAGCACCGGCAGATCGACGAGAATGCCTTCATCCTGGCGGCGACGCCAGGCGGCGCAATCAACCAGGCGCTGGGGACGCCCCAATCGCGAATGACCGTGCGGCCGCGGCTCGACTATTCGATCAATCCCGGCAACACGCTGGTGATCCGCTATCAATACGTGAGGATCGGGTTGGACAATCAGGGCGCGGGCGATTTCAACCTGGCATCGCGCGCTTACCGCGAATGGCAGAGCGAGCAGACCGTGCAGATCACGGAGACTGCGATGCTGAGTCCGCGAACCATCAACGAGACGCGCTTTCAATATTTGCGTTCTTCGACTCGGGATACGCGCCAGCGAGATCGCGCCCACAATCGACGTGGTGGGCGCCTTCACAGGCGGCGGCGCGAGCGGCGGGAACTCCGGCGCCACGAACAATAACTGGGAGCTGACCAACGTATCCACGTTGACCAGAGGCAGGCACACCTTCAAGTGGGGCGGCCGTGCGCGGCAAGCGCGGTTGACGGATGTTTCGGCCAACAATTTCGCGGGCACGTTCACGTTCTACACGCTGGCGGATTATGAGAGCGGGCGGCCCGCGCAGTTCAGCATCAATACCGGCACGCCCTTGACGAAGGTGTCCCAGACGGACGCAGGCGTTTTCGTCAACGATGATTGGCGCGTCCGGCCGAACCTGACGGTGAGTTATGGCTTGCGGTATGAAGTGCAGACCAATCTCGGCGGCCTTGGCAATTGGGCGCCGCGCGTGGGTATCGCGTGGGGATGGAACAAGAACACGATGCTGCGCGGGGGCATCGGCGTGTTCTACGACCGCATTCCCCTCTCGGTGACGCTGAATGAACGGCGCTTCGACGGTGTCGCGCAGCAAGCGTATTTCATTCTCAATCCCGCGTTCTATCCGGTGATCCCGGAGCTGGCAGCGCAGCCGCAGCAGACGCGGCCCGTGGCGAGCGACCTGCGAGCGCCGCGGCTGTATCAAAGCAGTTTGGGAATCGAACGGCAATTCACGCAAGGTTCGCGGCTCACGGTGACGTGGGTGAACAGCCGCGGCGTACATTTGCTGAATGTGCGCAATCTCGATCAATCGCTGCGCCTGCTGACGGAATCGGCGGGAGTGAGCCGGCAGAATCAGGTGGTGGCGAATTTCAATGCGACCTACAAGAAGCTCACCCTGTTTGGGAACTACGCGCTCTCCTACGGGAAGGACGACAACGAAGGGTTGCCGGCGGATCCGTATAATCTGCGCGCCGAATGGGGACCTTCGTCGTACGGCGACATACGGCATCGCGGAGTGATCACCGCATCCGCTGCGCTGCCTTGGGGATTCGCGGCGAGCCCGTTTTTCGTGGTGAACAGCGGGCCGCCGTACAACATCACGACCGGACTCGATCCGAACCATACCGGCGCGGCAACCGCGCGGCCGGGACTGGTGGACGGCGGCTTCACGCTGAACCCCGCGCCAGGAACCTCGATCGAGCACAACTACGGGCGCGGACCGGGAGCGGTCAATCTGGGAATGAGGGTATCGCGGACGTGGAGTTTTGGGCCGGAGCGGACTGCCGCGGCAGCCACTGACGCAGGCAGTCGGCCACGGCGGAAGCGGCGGGGCAAGTGGCGGCAGGCGATACGCAGCTGACGCTAAGCGCTTCCACGTTGAATGCGCTCAATCACACCAACTTCGCGCCGCCCAACGGAAACCTCTCGTCGCCGTACTTCGGGCAGTACCGGGCACTGGGCGGCATGATCGTGATGAATCACGGGGGCGGAGCCAGCACCTACAACCGGAAGATCGATTTGCAGCTGCGGTTCAGTTTTTAGCGGAGGAAAGCTGTAGAGTGATTGCATGACGCAGACACGACGGAGGTTTCTGGCGGCCGGTGCGGCCGGACTGGCCTCTACGGTTTTTGCCCGTGCGCAAGGAATGTTGCTTCACTTGAGCTGCGGGGCGATCGGGGTGAAGGCATCGACGGCGGAGGCGATCGAATACGCGGCGAAGTACGGGTTCGATGCGATCGATGCCGATGGAAAATATCTTGCGGGACTGTCGCAGGGTGAGATGGCGCGGCTGCTCGACACGATGCAAGCGAAGAAAATCACGTGGGCGATGGCGGGGTTGCCGGTGGAATTTCGCAAGGACGATGCGGCGTTCGCGGAATCGATGAAGAGCTTTCCGGAGTTCGCGGCAGGGCTGAAGCGCGCGGGAGTGACGCGCTGCACGACGTGGATCTCGCCGGGCAGCCGGGATCTCACCTACCTGGAAAACTTTCACGCTCACGCGCGGCGGCTGCGAGATGCGGCTGCGGCGCTGCAGGATCAAGGCGTGCGTTTGGGCCTGGAGTACGTAGCGCCGAAGACGTTGTGGAGCGCGCAGCGGTACCCGTTCGTGCACACGATGGCGGAGATGAAGGAGCTGATCGCGGAGATCGGCCGGCCCAACGTGGGCTTTGTGCTGGACAGCTGGCACTGGTACACGGCGGGGGAAGGCCGGAAGGAATTGCAGACGCTGCGCGGCAACCAGGTGGTGTCGGTGGACCTCAATGATGCACCGCAGGGCGTGCCGGTGGATCAACAGGTGGACAGCAAGCGCGAACTGCCGGCTGCGACCGGCGTGATCGATGCCCGCGGCTTTCTCAGCGCCCTTAAAGAGATGGGATACGACGGACCAGTGCGCGCCGAGCCGTTCAACGAGGCGCTTCGCAAGATGGCGCCCGACGATGCCTTGAAAGCTACGAAGAGTTCGCTCGAGCGGGCGTTTGCGCAGCTTGGCTGACCGGCGCAGCTTGACCATTTCTCGGAGAGGGGGACGCCAAGAAGGCGGCTCAGGTCAACGATGCGCCGGGCTTGGCGGGCGCTTACAGGGATTGGTCACGAAGAGTTCGCTGACGGGCGCAGCTTGACCATTTCTCGCAGAAGTTCGCAGAGCTCGCAGAAGGGGCCGCCGAGAAGGCGGCCCGGGTCAATGGTGTGCCGGGCTTGGCGGGCGCTTACAGGGATGGGTCACGAAGAGTTCGCCGACCGGGGGTTTGCGCAGCTTGGCTGACGGGCGCGCAAGCAGCGCCGCGGCGCCTCCGGTGCAATGAAGAAGAGGTCGTCGAGACTGAGGCCATCGGCCGGCCAATGTATTTGGCAGAGCAGGCTGCCGGCGCATGCCATCGCCAGGTAGGCGAGATCCGGTTCGCCGAACCGGCGGCGGACAGGCGGAATGACAGGGTCGCGACCGGCAGCAGGAAGAGATAGCGCCAGATGTGCTGATCCGGCAGGGCGGCGTGGAATGGCGGCAGGTGCCGGCGAGCAATCTTCCAGCAGTGAGCAGTGTGAAGCCGACCGCACCGAGCGCGCACAGGATCGCGGGAGTAAACAGCAGCAGTCCGAAGCCCAGGGGATGAGTGATGGTGCGCACGTGAAACAGGAAGAAGGCCACGCTCAAGAGGGCACAGGAGATGGCGACGGGCGGCTTGGCAAGGAATCCGGCGGAGAGCAGCAGCGCCGCGGTGGCGGTGGCCTGCAGGCCGGGCTGCCGGTGGTAAGCGGCGAGCACCCAGACCACCAGGTAGACGAAGAGCCCTTCGCCGAGCTCGGCGACGCCGAAGAGGGAATGCGGCGCGAAATGAAGCTGGCTCGATAATATCGCCAGGGCGGTGAGCGAGACGGCGCGATGCACTCCGGCGGTTTCCAGGTGGAAGGCCCAGAGCGAGAGCAGCAGGCAAAGCACTGCCGTGAAACTCAGGCTCGCCGCCGGGGCGGCGAGCAGACCGAAGACGGCGCCGGCGGCGCAGCACCGCGCGGCCGCGCAGGGGTCACACGGAGGTAGAAGCGCGAAGAATCTCGGCCGTGAACCGGCTGATTCCATGATTGGTTTTCTCCCAATAAAAGGGGCGTGTGATGAGCTGCCACAGGCCTTTGTAGCCGGCCACCGACATGAGCAGCCAATAAGCCGGCACGGTGAGCGCGTGCGGCAGCAGGCTCAAATGATGGCGCTTGGCGGCGGCCAGCATCGAGGTGTAAATCAGAAAGCTGTTGCCCGCCACCAGATTCAGGAAGGTCACGATGCGGACTTCCGGAGGGAAAAGGCGGCCAGCGCCGTGGTCCGGGTAAAGATCCAGATGAGGAACGGCAGGACCAGGAACGGGTACGCGAGCGCGGAGAGAATGCCGCCTCCGATGAAGAGTTGCAGGGAGCAGAAACCGCGAAAGCCGACGCGCCGGTAGAGATCGACCGGGTCGCGCATATTGACGAGCCAGGTTTGCAGATGGCCTTTGATCCAGCGGGAGCGCTGGCGAATCCAGTTGCCCAATTGAGAGTTCGCCTCCTCATAGGTCACCGAGTTGAAGACGCCGACGCGGTAGCCCATGGCGGCGAAGCGCAGCCCCAGATCGGCATCCTCGGTCACATTGAACGGGTCCCATACGCCGACCGCGCGCAGCTTTTCGAGCTCGAAATGGTTGGAGGTGCCGCCCAGCGGAATGGGGATGCGGAGGCGGTCCAGCGCGGGTAGGAACATGTCGAACCAGAGCGAATATTCCAGGGTGAACATGCGCGTGAGCCAGTTTTCTTCGGCGTTGAAGTAGTTGAGGCGCGCCTGCACGCAGGCGGTGTTCGGGCCCATCTTGCGGAAGGTCACGAGGGCTTTTTTGAACTGGTCGGAATCGGGTTTGTCCTCGGCATCGTAGATGGTCAGGTACTGGCCGCGGGCGAATTGCAGCGCGTAGTTGCAGGCCTTCGGCTTGGTCTTGGGTAGCGACGGCGGGACGCGAATGATCTCGAACGTGGAATCGAGCGCGAGTTCCTTGGCGGCGTTGATGGTGGCAAAATCGTCGGCCTCGAGCACCAGCTTGATATCGAGCTTGGAGCGCGGATAATCCATCTTGCGGAGCGCGGCGGCCAGAATCGGCAACACGTCGGGCTCTTTGTACATGGGGACGAGCACGGTGTAGACGGGCAGGTCCTGATTTTGCAGAGCGGCGATTTCTTGCGACGTGACGGTGAGTTGAGTATCTTCGCCGCAGCTCATCCAGCAGAGCACCGTGCGGAAAACGAAAGAGCTGAACATGAAGAGATTGAGCAAAGCATTCAGCGCAATCATCACCGGCGAAGGGAAGAGAACAAGCAGCAGCAGGAGCGATAGAGCAATGGCGGCGAAGCCTTGTTTCTGGCTGCGGGTGACCACGACGCGCGCGGAGTGCGCGGGGGAATGTTCGGCCAGGTGATAGACGGCGCGGTGGCTGAAGCGCACCTGGGCCACGCGCTGGAGTTCCCAGATGATATCGAACTTGGAGGTCACCACGACGCGGACCGTGGGGTCGTTTTTCGTGATCTCGAGGATGGCCGCTGAACCAGGGTCCGCAGTCGCAATCCAAAGCACGCCGTCCTCGCGTTTCCACGGCAGGAACAAGGCGCGCGAATAGTGAAGCAGCCTGGTCTCTTCGATGAGTGTTGCGTCCACGGGATGGGCGACCAAATCCACGAATTCCAAGTGGAAATGATTGGCCAGGACGCCGTAGAAATCGACCGGCGCGACCCACCCGGTACTGAGAATGACGTCGCCCAGGCGGGAGCCCCATTCCCGGCTGAGATGCAGGGCTTCTTCCAATTGATGCGGAGTGATCAGCCCCTTCCCGACCAGGAGTTCACCGAGTCTGCGCATGCTCACACTTTAGAACTCGCGCCAGAAGGCGGCCATGAGCGTTCGACCCGCGCCGGTGTTGCGGCCCGAGAAGGGCGTATTCCAACCGAGTTGGAAGCGGGTGCGGGCATGCACGCGGGTAACGAGTGAGAGCTGGGCTTGGTAGAGATCGAAATCGGATTGCAGGTTTGGATTGCCGCCGGTGTTTACCATGGTTCCGTTGCGCAAGCCGGTAATGCCGAAGTACTGCGCGAGGACGGTGAAGCGGCGGCTCAAATCCATTCCGGCTGCGGCATCGGAACGAAATTGATCGGCGGGCGCGCCGGTGCGGCGGCGGTAGGCGGCGCCTGAGCTGACAAAGACATGACGCGCGATCAGCGTGCCGCCCCGGCCTACGAGGACACCGGACTGAAAGTCGAATTGATGGTTGCCGGGCGCGGGTGTGCGCGCGGCGGAGTACAACGGAAACTGCGCCAGCAGCTGTACTGAGACCACGGTCCGCGATTCGGCGGTGAGGCGGCGCTGAATGCCGATCGCGGTATCGCCCAGACCGGCGCTCGAGGCAGAGCCATACGCATTCGAGCTCTTCATCCAGGGGACGAAGGTGCTGAAGATGAGGGTGGTACGTGAAGCCAGACCGTACTCTATATAAGGATTGAGTTCGAGTTTGCGGAATCTGCCCTGGTCCGGCAGGGGCTGCCGCTGGCGCGCGGAGTCAAAGGAATTCGGCGCATCGAGGAAAGAGAAGTTGACGATGGCGATGCCCTGCCCGCGTTCCTGGGTCCACGCCGCGCCGTACAAGGACATGGCAGACACCATGACCAGGAGCGCAAATTTAATCCTCATCTGCGAGCTTATCGGCAGTTTCGCGACTGATCTTTAGAGTTCGATGGCCACGACTTCGTGATCGAGGATGGACGGGATGGTCACAGTCAAAATTCCGTTCGCCTGCGTGGTGCGCGGGGCGGCTCCGCTGACCAGGAGATGCACCTTTTTGGGATTCACCCTGAGGCTCACGGTCTGCGGAGGCAGCGGCAGGAATTCACGGATGGGGCCCTTCATCATCATGGCGTTAGAGAGATTGACCAGGTGGATGGTCGAGGGAGGACGCCTGCTTCCAGATGGTGACGTCGAGCACGCCGGGGCCGGTGACGGTGACGGGGGCGGGCTCGTTGGCGGCCCAGGTGACGGCGTTGCGCAGGAGTTTGCCGTGGTCGGGGGAGAGCACTTCCCAGAAGGTGCGGTCGATATCCCAGGGGAAATAGACGACACGGCCTTTGCCGATTTCGCGGACGAAGACTTCGGGGATGTCGGTCTTGGGGACCCGCGGGAAGACCTCTTCCATGGGGAGGTCGGGGTAGGAGGGGATCAGGGTGAGGGGCGGGTTGGGATAGGTGCCTTTGGTGTGAACGCGCGAGACGCCGTTGATGATGCGGCGGGTGTCTTCCAGCCCGGCGAGCAGCGGATGCTGATTTTCCAGGCGCAGGTAGGAGTTTTGCATGCGCGCATCGATCTGGCCGTCGAAGGATGCGCCGAATAGATCGGCGAGGCCGAAATCTTCGCGGCGCTCGCCGTGTTCATCGTAGAGGGAAGTCTGATGGGTGGCGACGATGCTGCCGCCGCGATTCACGAACTCGCGAATCTGCGCGCACTGCCGGGTGGAAAGGGCGGCGATGTTGGGGAAGACGAGGACCTTGAAGGCATCGGTGTGGGCGGCGTCGAGGAGTTGGTCGTGGACCATTTCGAAGGGGATGCGGGCTTCGATGAGGGCCTGGTAGTAGCCGAGCGTGTGGTCTTCGGTGCGGCCGAAAAAGCGATTGGTCTGCTGCGAATAGACGAGCGCGACGCGGGCGAGCGGGCGTTCATTGCGGAGGTATTTCTCATTGCGGTGGTGCCAGACGTAGAGGTCTTCCACTACGGGCAACCAGCGGCGATCGTTGAGAGAGCCGGCGAATTTGGTGAACCAGGGGCGGAGTCCGTTGGCTACGCCATCGAGCACCCAGAGGCGGATTTCGGGGGCGCTCTGCACGGAATCTTTCCAGCGGTAGGGCTCTTCGACGCCGACGCTGAAGATACCGCCGATGGGTTTGGCGCCCATGGTGGAGCGATATTCCTTGCCGTTCTTGCCGTTGGCCCATGGGGGCGTGACGCCGCTGCGCGCCTGACGGTCCGCGAAGAGAGTGGGGGCGAGCTCGCCGATGGTCTTCATATCGAGATCGGCGGTGGCGCCGCCGCCGGAGTTGGGGATGTAGCGGGCGGCGGGGTTGATCTTCTGAATTTCGGAGTCCCAGAGGTGCCAGAGGTCGAAGAGACGCTGCTGCCGCCAGGCGAGATAGGCGCTGCGCGCGGGATCGTGGGGGTTGGTAGTTCGGGGCAGGTCCAGGCCAGCGGCGGCGTGGAAATTGGCGCGGCAGTGCTCGCAGTAGCACATGCCGGAGCCTGACCAGCGATTGCTGAAGATGCCATCCACCTTATATAGGGAGACGATTTCGCGGGTGACCCCGGTCATGAACTCGAAGTTGTAGGGGCCGAGCGCGCAGGTGATGTAGAGTTCCGGCATGACCGGATGGTGGATTTTATTGCCCTCGGCGTTGACGGCGATCCAATCGGGATGGGCATCGACGACGTCCTGGTGGGCGGCGTGGGGATCCGTGCGGGCGATGACCACCATGTTGAGCTTGCGGCAGCCGGCGACCAGGTCGCCGAAGGGGTCGCGATCGCCGAGCCACTGGCTGCGGTAGTGGAGCGGAATTTTGGTGGGGTAGTAGGCAACGCAACCGCCGGCGCTGAGACAAGCAGCATCGGAATGAGTGCGGCGGAAATAATCGAGCCAGAAGGGGAGATCGAACGTGCCGGGGTCGTCTTCCACGAGGGTGAGCTGGGCCCAGCGCATGGGGCGATCGAACCAGCCGCTTTCGGGCGGAGCAGCAGCGGCGGTGGTGGTGGCGGCGGCCAGAGCGGCGGTTTGGAGGAAGGTGCGGCGGGTCACGCCATGTAGATTGAGATCGAGGTCCATGGTTTTTCTCTCAGGCGAGCAGACCGCGGAGGACGGCGTCCCAGGGCTTGCGATAGGGGCGTTGGAGCATGGCGGAGGCATCGCGGTCGCCGAGGATTTCTTCTTTCTCCGGGTCCCATTTTAGTTTGCGCCCGCAGCGGAGGGAGAGGTTGGCGAGATGGCAGGCGGTGGTGACCTGGTGGCCGCCTTCGATATCGGCGACGGGGCGCTGACGGCTCTTGACGCAATCGAGGAAGTTGCGCGCGTGGAGATCGAATTGTTCGGCGGAGGAGCCGGCCTCCTTCATGGCAGCGACCCAGGGCTGGGGCTTGACGGTAGTACGTTCGGGGCCACCGGCGGGCTGCCCTTTGAAGACGGGGATGGAGTTTGCCGGGTTGGCCTGCAAGTCGGGGAAGACTTCGAAGCCGGAGCGAGTGATGACGAGGCTGCCTTTGGAGCCGAAGAATTCGAGGTTGGCGCCTTCGCGCCGTCCGGCGGAGGCTTCGCGAAAGCCATAGGCAGCGGTGAAGCCGGGATATTCGAAGATGGCGTCCTGGGTGTCCGGGGTTTCGCCGAGTTCCTTGACGGCGAAACGGCCGCCGCTGGAGGAAACGGCGGAGGGGCCTTTGACCTTCAGGAACCAGTGCACGATATCGAGCTCATGGGCGGCGAGGTTGGTCATCTGGCCACCGGAGTAGTCCCAAAACCAGCGGAAGTGATAAATGCCGCGCTGTTTATTGTAGGCGCGCAGGGGAGCGGGACCGAGCCACATGTCGTAGTCGAAATCGTTGGGTGCGGCGGTATCGGGGGGCGAGCCGAAGCCGGGCAGGATGTTGCGCCAGGAGCCGGCGCGGACGCTCATGACCTGGCCGATGTAGCCCGATTGGATGAGTTCGCGCGCGTGCTGATAGTGGCGGCCGGAGCGCTGCTGGGTGCCGACCTGCACGACGCGATTGTGGCGGCGCGCGAGATCTGTCATCCAGCGGCCTTCGCGGACGAAGAGGGTGAGGGGCTTCTCGACGTAGACGTCCTTGCCGGCGGCGCAGGCCATCATCGTCATGAGCGCGTGCCAGTGATCGGGGGTGCAAACGACGACGGCCTGAAGATCGCGGTTCTCGAGCAGTTTGCGGAAATCGGAGTAGGGTTTGGCGGTTTGGCCGCAGGCGGCAACGCCTTGTTCGAGGCGGGGCTGGTAGACGTCGCACATGGCGGCGAGGTCCACGTCCTTTTGATTCTTGAAATCGAAGACATGCTGGCTGCCGATGAGGCCGTAGCCGATGAAGCCGACTTGAATGCGATCGTTGGCGCCGAGTATGCGGTTATAGGAGAAGGCGGTAAGGGCGCCGAGCGCGGCGCGGCGCGTCGGCATGGAAGGGTTCACAGGGCCTCCGTGGGATCGTTGCCAGTATACATCGCGGCAGACACACGTATCCCGTGAAGGGTGGGTGAAGAGAAACGTTGCGGCGGCCGGGGGCTTTCGGTCTTATCGCCGTGCGTGCCCGGCCGCCAGTGATTTGACTGTACGCTACGAAGACGTAAGAACTCGGCTGGATGGCCTCTCGATCGTCCACTCGTTTCGCGTGATCAGTCTCTGTATCCAGGGGTGCGGCAATCAAACGCTATCCGCGACGGTCCCCCGGGTGTAATCGGTTCGAACCGAAGATCTCTCCGCCGGTCTCCTCCACGTAGGGGAACCACCGTTTAGCCGTTAACGGGCTTACGGAGAGTCAGCACCACTTCAGGTCAACGTATCCTGCGCAGGATGAAAGCTGTTGGCGTTGCGCTGTGGTTTGCGCAACTCTCTACCTGATGGAGAAGTTAGCATTGCGGTAAGGGAGTAGAGGGTAGGGGAGCGGCGTAAGTCATTGATACGAGGGGCAAGATAAATTTTCAGATTCCGTGAATTGCAAATTGCAATAGGTGATTTTTTGGGAACACATGGGATGACGGTTCCGTAGTTGTAGGGGAAGGTTCCAAGCGACCGCTAACGAGCGTCGCCGATATTCGTCGTTCACACTATATGCGATATATGCAATTGAAGACTCTCGCCCTGGTGGCGCTTTCCGCGGGGCTTGCCTGCGCGCAGAACATCGCGGGCACGTGGCAGGGGACGCTGCAGACTCCGCAGCGCGCGATCCGGCTGGTGATGAAGGTGACGCGCGCGGACGATGAAAGCCTGAAGGCGATGTTCTACAGCATCGACCAGAGCGGGCAGGGGTTCGCCGGCAATGCGGTGAGCCTGCAGGGATCGACGTTTAAGGCGGGGATTCCGGCAATCGGCGGGAGCTACGAAGGGAAGGTGAGCGCGGACGGGAGCTCGATCAATGGGACGTTCACGCAGGGTTCGCCGATTCCGCTGGTGCTGACAAAGGCGACGGCGTCGACGGAATGGGTGATCCCGGAGGCGCCGAAACCGCTGCGGCCGATGGCGGCGGACGCGAAGCCGACTTTCGAAGTGGCCAGCATCAAACCGAGCGTCCCGGGAGCGCCGGGGCAAGGAATCAATGTGGGGCGTGGGGGCGCAAATACGTTCACCACGCTGAATACGCCGCTCTCCGAGCTGGTCAAATTCGCTTATGGCGTTCACGCAAAGCAGGTGACCGGAGGACCCTCGTGGTTCGACTCGGAAAAGTTCGACATTGTGGCTAAACCGGACACGGCCGGGATGCCGAATGTGGCGCAGCTTCAATCGATGGTGAAGCTGCTGCTGGGGGAGAGGTTCGGGCTTGAGTTTCATCGGGAGAAGAAGGAGCTGCCGGCGTACGTGATTACGGTGGACAAGGCTGGAGTGAAGCTAACGAAAGTCGAGACAAACCGCGGCAGCCTGCCCGGCTTCGGCGGACGGGGCCCGGGATCTATCGGGGTGCAGAACTCGACGATCCCGGAGTTCGCGGAGTTCATGCAGGCGCGCCTGATGGACCGGCCGGTGGTGGATCAGACGGGACTTACGGACCGCTATGACTTCACGTTGGAATGGAGGCCCGACACGCCGCCGAGCGCGGACGCCAATTCGCCGAGCTTGCCGCAAAATATCGAGGACCGGCCGGACATTTTCAACGCGATGCGGCAGCAGCTAGGACTCAAGATCGAATCGGGCAAGGCGCCGGTGGAGGTGCTGGTGATCGATAAGGTGACGAAGCCGACGGAGAACTAGACGTTTTCGGGGGAAGTTCGGTAAGACGCAAAGGGGGGACGCAGAGAAAGACGGGGGGAAGATTTTTGCGAAACATTGCGGCTTGGGGGCAGGCGGCACGAAGGCGTGTGTGAGGAAGACCCTTTTCTCGCAGAGGCGCAGAGAACGCAGAGAAAGACTGGGGAAGGCCGGGATGAGGAGGCTGTTATGATGGCCTGCGTGTTCAAGGGCCGGCCGCCGCTGCTGATGTTTCTCGGGGTTGCGTTTGGCGGATCCATCCTGCTGTCACTGGCGATCGGGATCTCGGGTGGATACAAAAGCTCCCTCTTGTGGCTGGCTCCGCTCTCTATGCTGATACCGGCGCTAGGGGTTTTGGCCGCCTGCGCAGGGTTGGGTGCTTCGCTGCGCATCGATTGGGGCCGCCTGCCGCTGCGGTGGCTTCCGGCGGCACTGCTGATTCTGCCATTGGCGATACACGCGGTCGCGCTGCCTGGCGTCATTGTCCTGGAGGGAAAGGTGCAGTGGGATCAATGGCTGACGCCTGACGCGGACGGCCGCTACCACACGCCGGGCTGGGGAGTGCTGACAGGGCCCGAACTCGCGGGGCGAATCGTCATTATCGCGGTCGCCGGTTTACTCATCGTCTCCTTTCTTGCCTTCTTCGAGGAGATCGGGTGGCGCGCCTTCCTGCTCCCCCGGCTGACGGACCTTTTCGGGACGCGCCGCGGAGCCGTGGTAAGCGCGCTGATCTGCGCGTTGTGGCACATTCCCTTTGCACTCTCGGGCGTGCAACACGTGGAGAACGTATCCCCGCTGGCCTTGGCGATTGTCTCTCCGGTGGGGCAATTCGGCGCGGCTCTTTTCCTGGCGTTTCTGTGGTTGAAGACGGACAGCATCCTGCTGCTCTCGCTGGCGCACGGCGCACTCAACAACTGGGGTCAGTACGCTTTCAAATTCATGACGACGAGAGGTGAGCAGGATCTCGCCTTATTCGCGCTGGTGAATGCGGCGCTTTTGGCGGTGGGAGCGACGGCCTTGGCGCGAACTTCAAGAGATAATGGGGAGAGCGGGTTACATCCGCAAACCCAAGGTAATTCTCTTGCACGATACTAACGACCACTGCGTTTCGACACGGACATTTCTGGAAGATTTACGCTCCACAACCGAGTTGCTGGAAGCGATCGCGGCGAACCGCGAGCTGTTGAGGGGGGTACCGGCGGATGAGCGCGAGCGGCTTCACCGGGCGATCGCGGAGGCGTACCTGCCCGACCCGGCGGCGCGGCGGCGCAGGGTGCAGGCCGCGGCTCGCGAACGGGTGGCGGCGCGAGCAGAGCGCATCGATGCGGTGCTGGGCGAGACGGGAATTCGAACGCTGCGCCGGAGAACCGATTTCACGACCCCGAATGTCTTTGCTCCTGAGAATTTTGAAGAGCAGGAGGGAGACGGCGCCGCCGAGATCGACCCGCAGCACTGCTACATCTGCAAACAGAAATTCACGGCGGTTCACCATTTTTACGATCAGATGTGTCCGCCGTGCGCCGAGTTCAATTTCAATAAGCGCACCGAACTGGCGGACCTTCGCGGGCGGGTCGCGCTACTGACCGGCGGACGGGTAAAGATTGGCTACGAGGCGGGTTTGAAGCTGCTTCGCGCCGGCGCGCATTTGATTGTCACGACGCGTTTCCCTCGCGATTCCGCGCTGCGCTACTCGCGGGAAGCGGACTTCGGCGAATGGGGGGACCGGCTGGAGATCTTCGGATTGGACATGCGGAGCCCGTCGAGCGTTGAGGCGCTTTGCCGGCACCTGCTCGACACCCGGCCCAGGCTGGATTTCATCATCAACAATGCCTGCCAGACCGTGCGGCGGCCGCCGGAGTTTTACGCGCACATGATGGATGGCGAAAGGGCGGCGCTGGACCTGATGCGCGGGGAGGCGCGCGGCCTGCTGGGAGCCTGCGACGAACCGGCGGCCGGCCTGATGGCGCAAACGGGTTGGATCCCGCAATCCGCGGAACTGTCTCAAGTTCCGCTGTTGGTGGAGGATCTGACCAGGCAGGAGCATCTATTCCCCGAAGGGCGCCTGGATCAGGATTTGCAGCAAGTCGATCTGCGCAGCCGGAACTCGTGGCGGCTTTTGATGGCGGAAGTGTCTTCGGTGGAATTGCTGGAGGTGCAGCTGATCAATGCGGTGGCGCCGTTCATTATCAATGCCCGGCTCAAGCCCCTGATGCTGCGAACGTCGGAGCGCGATAAGCATATCGTCAATGTCTCCGCGATGGAAGGCCAGTTCTACGGACACCGGAAGACGACACGCCACCCGCACACCAATATGGCCAAGGCGGCGTTAAACATGATGACGCGGACTTCGGCCAAGGATTATTTCAACGATGGCATCCACATGAACAGCGTGGACACGGGGTGGGTCACGGATGAAGACGCGGTGCCGATTGCGGCGCGGAAGGTGGTGGAGCAGCGCTTTCATCCGCCGCTGGATATCGTGGACGGCGCGGCGCGAATCCTCGACCCGCTGATTAGCGGCATCAATACGGGGGAGCACGTGTGGGGGAAGTTTTTGAAGGACTACCGGCCAACCGACTGGTAAGGCGTCATTCACTCACGCAGCGAACGGAGAATGCCCTGGGCTTCTCGCCACCATCCTGGCGGTGGAGAGCTTTGCCGCCGAGGCCGAAGTTGTAGTACCAGGCATTGGCCGGATCAATTTCCGTTGCGGTCCAGTAGAAGCCATGGGCATCCAGGCGTGCATATTGGCCGGCCTGGTCGCGGCCACCGCCGAGCACGGCATTGAAGCCTGAAGTGCCTCCGGTCAAGAGCGCTTGAAATGCGGCTTTGCCCTTGTCCCCGGCATCCTGACTGACGCCGCCGTAGGCCTTCGCGAGCCGGCGCCATTCGTCGTCCTGAGGCAAGCGCCAGCCGGGTCCGAGGGATCGACATACCTGCTGGGCCGATTCCCACGTGTAGAGACGGCCATAGCGGCGGCAGTTGGACTCGGCATTGTCGTAGCAGTAGGACGCGGTGGCGGGCACGTCGAGATTGGTTGTGGTCCAGCGTTTGCCGTCCGCCATACGCTTTTCGGAGCGCTGCAGCGAGGTGCTGGGAGGCGCGAGCGAGAGACTCAGCGCGATGGATGCGACGCACATTCGAAGCGGCCGGACCATGCCGACCATTCTACATGTCGGACTCGCGGTTTACAGGGAGCTGACCATGAGGTCGGCGGGGACTGTGCATTGGGAGGCCAGGAAGGTCAGACCCTGGAGAGTGTCTTCGCGCTCGGCGGCCATTCGGGAGCGGCAACCGAAGCGGCGGATGACGGCTTCCTGCAGGGTCTGGAGTTTGAGGATCAGGCCGCCGGAAAAGACCAGGCGGTCCCAGGATCTTTCGGGTGAAAGGCGGGCGGCGCAGTGTTCGAAGTTGGCCGCCATGCTTTCAATGGTGGCGCGGAAGAGATGGCCCACGGTGAAATTATCCTCGCGGATATTGGCGATGGATCCGCTATCGCCGAGCGCGCCCGGGAAAAAGGACAGATCCACATGCAGGGTGGTGGCGGGCACGTCGCGGGCGGCGCGTTCCAGCCGGGCCCAGAGATCCTCGCCGCAACCGCGATCCATGCCGGCCAGCAGGCCGAGGAGCAGGTTCAATGAGCGGCCCGGCGGGAATGTGGGTGATGGTGCGCAGGAACTGGTCGCCAAAATAAGGACGGAACTGGTAGTCTCCGGCGGCGGGATCGCGCGTGACCATGCTGACCTGAGAGCCGGTGGCGACGTTGAGAGAGAGTTCCCCCGGCTGCAAGGAAGTTCCGAGGAGTGCGGCCTGTTGATCGCCGACCGGGGAGTAGCAGGGCATGCTGCCCCAGCGGCGGGGCAGGGTGCCGACGCAGGCGCCATCGGCGACGATTTCGGGGAGCTCGATGGATTGGAGGCCGGCGGCCGCGAGTATGCCCTGAGTGCCAGCGGCGGCGGCGGACGTCCATACAGCCGTGGGCGGCGGCGTTACTCGCGCTGGTGACGGGGCGAGTGCCGCAGAGATTGGCCGCCAGAAAATCCACCAGGGATGCCGGCAGGAAGTTTCCGGCGGGGAGCTGGTTGGTTTGGCGGAGGAAGAAGAGCGTGCTGAGGGGCAGGCTGGGGCGCAGTTCGTTGCCGGTTTCCTGACGCGTCGCGGGATCGACGCGAGAGGCGAGGGCCGCGAAAGATGCGGAGGCCCGGCTATCCTGCCAGGTGATGAAGTTGGAGGAGGCGCCGCCGCGGCCGCTGGTGAGGACGAGCCCGTGCATCTGGCCGCAGAGGAAGAGGCCGCAGGCATCGGGCGCGGCGCGGTAGAGCTCATCGAGGAGCTGCGAGACGCACGCAAGAATCGCACCGGGGGAGACTTCGCGGATGCCTTCGCGGGACGGGAGGAAGGGAGGGAACACACTTCGGATCACCTGCTCCACGCAGAGTGTTTCGGTGTTCAGGACGGCGCCTTTCAGGTACGTTGCGCCGGCGTCAATTCCCAAAAAACGCATGATTCAGCTCGAGAAACTCAGTTACCGATGCTTCCAACGCGCTGTCGTAGTCCACGTAATCGATTACCAGGCGGCCGGGGCGTTCCAACAGCGCCATGGTCAGTTTGCCGCGAACATTCTTTTTGTCGCGGCGGGAGGCCTCAATGAGCGCGGCGGCGGTGACGGGCCGGTCCATGGGCATGGCGAAGTACCTGGCCAGAAACCGATGCATGCGCTCAAATTCGGCGCGCGCCAGTTTGCCGCGGCGGCACGAGATGAAGTTGGCGAGATCCATACCCCAGGCGACCGCAATGCCATGAGGCACGGCATGGCCGGTGATGGCTTCGAGGGCATGGCCGAAGGTGTGGCCGTAGTTGAGGATGCGGCGGAGATCGCGTTCGTACTCGTCGGCTTCGATCACTTCCTTTTTGACTGCGAGGGAGGCGGCGATGAGTTCGGTGAGTTCGGGGTTTCGAAAGCCGCCGAGGGTCACGGCGCGCTCCACGCGGGTATAGAGTTCGGCGGAGCCGGTAAGCGCGAGCTTGACGATTTCGCCGTAGCCGGAGGCAATATCGGTATCCGACAGGGTGCCTAGAAAGGCCTCGCAGATTTCGACGGATTCGGGCGATTGAAAAACGCCGAGCTGATTTTTGAACTGGCCGAAATTGATTCCGCACTTGGCGCCGATGCAGCTATCCGCCATGCTGAGCAGGGTGGTGGGCACGAAGACGAAGGGAATGCAGCGGTAGTAGAGATGCGAGGAGAAGGTGGCGATGTCCTGAATAATTCCGCCGCCGATGGCAATCAGCCGGGTCTCTTTGTTGGCCTTGTGATCCTGGAGGAACTGCAGAGTCCGCTCCACGCCGGCGAGAGTTTTTTCGGTCTCCAGAGCGGGGACGGTGCGATAGGGGAACGCGCTTTTCAGGGGCGCCAGCGAAGCGGCGTAGAGGGCGTCTACATTGGCATCCACGATGACGGCTGCTTTGGCGGAGCTGGCCAGTTGCGCGACGACGGCCGCGACGGACTCATGAAACCTGGCGGGATACGCTCCCTGCCCGGATTGGATCTGAAGCTCTTCGGTGATGTTGGTTATTGGCATAGGAAACCGCCGTCGATGATCATGGTCTGGCCGGTGATGTAGGTATTGATTTCGCTGCCGAGGAAGTAGACGAACGAGGCGATCTCTTCGGGGGAAGCCAAGACGCCCGAGGGGAATATCGCCGCAAATCGCCTCGATTTGCTGGGCGGAATTGTTGCGGTAGGTGAGTTCGGTGGCAACAAAGCCGGGACAGACCGAATTCACCAGGACGCGGCTGCCGGCGAACTCCAGGCAGGCGGTACGGGTGAGGGAGTTCAGGCCCGCCTTGGCGGCACCGTAGGAAGCGCGTCCCTGGCGCGAGACTTTGGCGTAGCAGGAGCTGAGATTGACGATGCGTCCCCACCCCTGGGTGCGCATGTGGGGCGCGACGGCCTGAATCAATTGCAGGGGGGCGGAAAGGTTGACGCCCAGGCAATGCTCGAAGGTGTCCAGAGGCAGCGATTCCAGGGGGGCGATCGGGTTTTCGGCGGCGTTATTGACGAGGACGTCTACCGCCAGATTGCGCTCATCGGCGAAGAAGGCATCGATGGATTCGCGCGAACTTAGATCCAACTCGGCGCGGCTGGGCGCGAGCACCTGGTAGCCGCAGTTGCAGTATTGGGTGGCGATGGCAAGACCGATTCCACGGGAAGCTCCGGTGACCAGCACGGTTCGCTGCGGCACGGTACGATGCGGCGTGGTTCGATTCGGCATGGTTCGATTGGGCATGGCTCAGGCTTCCCCAACCAGCATGTTGGCGCGCAATTCTTCGGCCTCGAGGAACGGATAGAGATCTTCCAGGGGCGACGATGCCATGTTGCCGTCGGGCAGGATGCGCGAGGTCAGGCGCGGTTCGAATTCCTGCGCGGGGTCGAGCACGACTTCGCAGAGCATGGGGCCGGATTCGGACAATGCGGCTTGGATTGCGTCCGCACACTCGGGACTGGTAATTCGGTGAGCGGGGAGGCCATAGGCTTGGGCAATCCGCACCATATCCGGGAAAGAGACGCCGCTGCGGGGGCTTTCGCCGACGAAATTTCCCTGGAAGAAGGAGCTCTGGGTGGTGCGGATAGACAGGTAGCCGCCATTGTTCAAGACGAAGATTTTGATGGGCAGCTGGTGGTGCGCAATGGTCTGCAGTTCCTGGAGGTTGAGTTGGACGCTGCCATCGCCTGCCAGGCAGATGACGCGGCGGCCGCCATTGGCAACGGCGGCACCGACGGCGGCGGGCAGGTCATAGCCCATCGAGGCGCTGCCGGCATTGGTGAAGAGGCGTTGGCCCGGCTGGATGCGCCCGGCCTGAAAGGGGACGACGCAGGCTGCCCCATCGCCACACACGACCACGTCTCCGGGGTCGAGCTGATCGAAGAGCTGTTCGATGAAGTGGTAGGGGTTGAGAGGGGCGGCGGCGGAGCGGTGGCGACTCCTGCACGACGGGGTAGCGCTGTACGCGCTGCTTGTTCCAGTGGAGCCACTCGGCGTGCTCGCGCGAGCGCTGATCGCCATCCAGCAGTTCGATGGCGAGTTCGAGGAAGCGGCGCACATCGGCGTGCACGGCAAGATCGGGACGGACGGTCGGCTTGGTCAACTCCGCCGCATCGATATCCACCTGGATCTTGAAGGCGTGGCGGGCGAAGGCCTTCCAGTTGTAGCTGATCTGGCGCACGTGCAGGCGGCAACCGAGGACGAGCAGCACGTCGGCGTTCTGTACGGCAAAGTTGCCGGGGCGGTCGCCGACGGTGCCGGGGCGGCCGCAGTAGAGCGGATGGTCGGTCGGGAGGAGGTCGTGGGCGGTCCAGGCGGTGGTGACGGGGATTCCGAGTTTGCAGATGAAAGTGCGGAAGAGGTCTTCGGCGCCCGCGACACGAATGCCGCTACCCGCCATGAGGACGGGGCGGCGGGCTTCGCGAACGCGGTGCAGGGTTTCTTCCACGAGGCGGCGCAGTTCGGCGGCGTCAAACTCTTCGCGATCTTCCGACTTCGTCGTAGCCGGTGAGGGAGTCTTCGTCGATCTGCGCGGACTGGACGTCCACCGGGATATCCAGCCAGCAGGGTCCGGGGCGGCCGTGGGTAGCGAGATGCCAGGCGCGTTCGAGGTGATAGCGGATGGAGTTGGGGTCGAGCACGATCTCCGCATATTTGGTGACGCCTTGCGCCATGCGGACGATATCGACTTCCTGGTCGCCGAACTGGCGCAGTTTGGCGCAGGAGCCGGGGTAAGAGGCTTTGCAGGTTTCGCGCTTCACCTGACCGGAGATGACCAGCATCGGGATGGAATCGGTCCAGGCGCCGAAGACACCGTTGAGGGCGTTGATGGCGCCGGGGCCGGTGGTGACGCTGACAATGGCGGGGCGTCCGCTGACACGCGCGTAGGATTCGGCGGCCATGGCGCAGGATTGTTCGTGGTGCATGCAGGTGTAGCGCATGCGGGGCTCGCGGCCCAGGGCGTCGTTGAGATGCATGGCGCCGCCGCCGGTGAGGACAAAGGTATCGGTAGCGCCCCAATCGGCGAGACGGCGGAAGATGTAATCGGCTACGCGGATCAACGGGCGCCTCTGCTGGACGGAGCAGAGTACGTTAGTCCGTGATGCGCTGGTCGATATGTCGTGGCGGAGAATCGGACACCCCCAAATTCCCCTATTTGATTCAGACCGGGTCTGACTGGTCCGCGGAAGAGAAGACGCAAGCAGAATTATCCGGTTTTGGCTCTTAGAAGCCTATTATTCAGCAAGATGCGAGTTCGTCTCTAGGTTCGATTTGGGTATGGATCGTGTATCGACTTTAGTTAACTGATGGGGAGCTAATCGCCGAGGAACTTGCCGAAGGGGCGGAGGCCTTTGACGTTGTCGCAGACGGCCTTGAGGCCGGCGGTGAGGGGGATGGCGAGGAGGAGGCCGGGAGCGTCCCAGAGGAAGCCCCAGATCATGAGGGAGAAGGTCACGATCAGCGGATTGAGATGGACGCGGGAGCCGACGATTTTGGGATAGAGCACGTTGAGCGCGATGAGGTGGAGCATCGCGACGGTGACGACGACGAGGACGTAGACGGAGACGGTATTGATGGGAAGGGCCGCGAAGAGCGGCGGAATCATGGCGAGGGGCAGGCCGATGTAGGGAATCAGGCTCATAAAGCCGCTGAGCGGGCCGACCAGGGCGGGATAGGGCACATGGAGGATCCAGAACAGGACGGAGCTGATGATGGCGAGCATCAGGCCGAGGACGAAGTTGCCGACCACGAAGGCGCGGACCATATCGGCGATGCCTTGCACGCTGCGGGCGGCGATGAGGCGGTCTTCCCCGTGGAAGAACTGCAGGAAGCTGCGATTGAGGTGGTCGCGCCAACTGAGCATGAAATAGACGAGGAAGGGGATGAAGGACGTCATCAGCAGGACGTGGTAGAGCGAGCTGAGGCGCAGAAGGTAATCGCCGATGGGCGTGCTTTCCTCGTGAATCCGCACTTCCTGGATGGCGGCGGGCAGAGGCTGTTGGACCACTGCAGCGCCCTTCTTGCCGTTTTTCCGGGTGACGGCGGCGGCCTGCTCCTGCTGGCGGCGGCGCTCCTCATCGAGGCGCTGGCGGGCGGGGACGAGGATCTTATAGGTCTGATCCTCCATGCCGGCGATCTTCTGTTGAATGCCATCCACGACGTCGGCGATGCGCTGCCCGTATTTTGGTAGCTCGCCGTAGAGGCCGGCGAGTTGGGAATAGGCGCCGAGACCGATCACGTAGAGCAGCGCCAGGGCAAAGGAGCAGACCACGAAACTGGCCAGGGAGCGCGGGAAGCGGATGCGCATCAGCAAAGCGACGAAGGGTTCGAGGATGAAGGCGATGGTCAGGGCGATCAGGGAGGTGATAAAAAACAGGCGGCCGAAGTACAGGATGGCGATGATGACGCCCATGGCCAAAATCGGCATGGCGATGGACCGCGCTTCCTGCACGGCTTTGTTGGTGATGCTTGGGGACTGCGTTACGACGGCCACGGCGCCTTGAAGACCCTTTAAATCGACTGTAGCACGCGCACGTCTATAATGAAATTGAATTGACCCCAGACCTATCCCGCATCCTCGCACTCGATCTGGGCAAACGGCGTATCGGGCTGGCCATCAGCGACCCGCTGCGCATCACCGCCCAGGGCCTTCCCAATTTAGTTCGCACGCGCATCCGCGACGACTTGGATCAACTGGAGCAGATGGTGCGGGAGCGCGAGGTGGGGCTGGTGCTGCTGGGAAATCCGATTAATATGAAGGGCACGGAGGGGCGGCAATCGGTGTGGGTGCGGGAGTTCGCGATTGCGATGGAGAAGCGCACGGGCGTGCCGGTGAAGTTGTGGGACGAGCGGTTGACGTCTGTGGAGGCGGGGCGGGTGCTGCGCTCTAGCGGGATCAGCATCGAGAAGCGGGCGGCGGCGGTGGACAGGCTCTCGGCGGTGATCCTGCTGCAGAGCTATCTGGATTCGCTATGAGATTTCTGCGGCGCCTGGGCATCCTGATCTTGCTGGCGGCGGCGGCCTGCGGGTACGCGGCGTACCGGCTGGGGCAGCCGTACATGGGCTTCCAGGGGAAGACGTTCGTGGAATTTCCGCGCGGGACGGGAACGCGCGCGATGGGCGAGCAGCTGGCTAGGGCGGGTGTGGTGCGCAGCGAGTGGGAGTTTCTGCTGGCGCGCTGGGCAAGCGGGGCGCGGGTGCTGCAGGCGGGAGAGTATAAATTCGACAAAGCGGCGAGCCCGTTCGAAGTGGTGCACCGGATTGCGCGCGGCGACATTTTCTACTACGAACTGGTGGTGCCGGAGGGACGCAATCTGTTCGATATCGGGGCGGCGGTGGAGCAGCTGGGCGTATTTCCGGCGGCGAAGTTTCTGCAGGCGGCGCGGAATCCGGCGATGATTCGCGATCTGGACGAGAAGGCGCCGACACTGGAAGGCTACTTGTTTCCGGACACGTACCGGCTGGGGCGGAAGACGACGCCGGAGCAGTTGTGCCGGACGATGACGGGGAAGTTCCGCGCGGCATGGAAGAGCCTGCAAACCGACGCGGACGTGCATCGCACGGTGACTCTGGCATCGCTGGTGGAGAAGGAAGGCAAGCTGGCGGACGAGCGGCCGCGGATCGCGGCGGTGTTCGACAACCGGCTGCGGATTGGAATGAAGCTGGATTGCGACCCGACGACGATCTATGCCGCGCTGTTGGAGGACCGGTATCGCGGGGTGATTCACCGCAGCGACCTGGATAGCGACCAGGCGTACAACACGTACCGGCATACGGGTTTGCCGCCGGGTCCGATTGCGAATCCGGGGCTGGCATCGATCCGGGCGGCACTCGAGCCGGCGGAGAGCGATTCGCTTTTCTTCGTGGCGCGGGCGGACGGCAGCGGAGGCCACGAATTCTCCAGCACGATCGCGGCGCACGAGAGCGCAGTGGAGCGCTACCGGCGTGCAATCCACAAATAAATCACTGAAGCAGCAGTTTCGGGAGTACCTGGCGGCGGAACGTCCGGAACGCATCACGGAAGGCGTGTGGCGCGAGTTGCTGCTGCGGTTGGCGCCGGTTTCGGAGAGCTACCTGCGGGAACTGGCGCGCGACACGGGGTTGCCATTCGACCAGCCGTACGCGGGGATCCGGCAGCATACGCTGGAAGAATTGGAAGCGTCGCTGCGCGAGATGCTGGAAGTGTACCGGGAATCGAACGCGGCGGGCGAGCGGGAGCGGGCGCGGTATTGCAGGCGGCAGGTGATCGCGGCGAAGGACCGGGCGAAGTTCCTGGTGCAGCGGAATCCCGGCAAGGAAGAGATGGTGCAGTGGATGCTGGTTTGGCTGGAGAATCCCGAGATTTTTCCGGCGTGGGTGGAGGCGCGGAGGACGCAGCTGAATTCAGGCATCGCCGGCTAGCGGAAAGGGGGAAGAGTGGGGCCCGATTTCGCGCGGAACCGAGCGTTTTACGACCGGCTCGCGGCAACGTATGACGCGGAGCTGAGCCGTAGCCCGTACGACATACTGGCGCGGCGCGCGTTTCAGGAACTGGTGGCGCGTCACGTTCCCCCGGGCAGCACGCTGCTTGATTTCGGCTGCGGCACCGGGTTAGACGCGCTGGTGTACGCGGAGCAGGGCTACCGCGTGCTGGCGTATGACAATTCGCCGGGCATGGTGGCGGAACTGCGGCAGCGCTGTCCCACGCATATCGGGTCGGGGAGGATTGTGGCCCATGCGATGGAGTACCCCTCGTTCTTCCCGAGTCTGACGATGTGGCCGGCGGCGAGCGCGGTGTCGGCGAATTTCGCGGTGTTGAATTCGATTCGGGATGCGGGTCCCCTGTTCGAGCTCTTTGCGCGCCATCTGACCGCGCCCGGGTGGGTGATTGCGAGCGTGCTGAATCCGATTCACTGGTCGAAGCTGAAAACACTGGAAACGTGGCGGAGCTCGCGGGGGCACGCGGCGGAGCCCTACGCGAGCTATCTGCATTCCGTGGACTCGCTGCGGCGCGCGGCGCGAAAGTTCCAGCTGGTGGGCCGGGCCAATGCGGGCTCGCTGGTCCGCTATGAGGACGACCAGGAAGATGCAGAGCTGGTGGGAGCCCGAAACGCGCAGGGCGAATTGGTGGGAGCGGCTGGCGTGGCGGACTCCGGCGCACCGGATGCTGGGGCATTTCGTATTCCTGGTGTGGAGGAGAGACCGATGACGCCGCTGCCACCGTTGTTGGGGCGTGGTTTGCGGCGGCTGGTGAACCTGCCGCGATACGGGCCGGTGGGATTGCAAGCTCCGCAACAACTGGTCGACGTTTTTTTCGAGGGCGCCGGTGAGCCGAAGAACGTGACAGCGAACAACGTTGTGGCGGCGCTCCGGCCTTTCACGATCGGGGTGATGTTCGAGGCGGGGTCCGCACCGGACTCTTCGAACCGGCAATACCGGCTATGCTTTCGGGAGCGTGAGGGATCCCAGGATTTGTTGGGCGCCTTCGATCTGAGGATGACATCGGCCGTGACACTGCCCGGCCACCGGTTCTGCCTCTTCGAGACTTCGGGCGGCGAGAACCGGTGTGTTTCGAGGTTTAGCCTGCACCTCTATCACCTGCTCGAAAAGCGGCGTGCGAGCGCACGCCGGCGCCGCAACCCGTACAACTTTCAGATGGAAGCTGGGGATCTGCATCGCAGCCATATTTTCTACCTGTGTCCGCGCCCCGTGGTATTGGTAACGGTGGCGCACGAGGGCTCTGGCAACATGTTTCCGATGGATTTGATCGGCCCGACCGATTCCCCGTGGTTTTCGATGGCGCTACGCCTCACCAGCCCGGCGGTGCGCCTGATGCAGGAATCGCGACGCATGGCCCTGGCCGCCGTCCCCATCTTTCACAAGGACATCGCCTATCAGCTGGGCCGGCATCATCGCGAAGGACGAGTATCGATTGGGCATGCCTGCCATTCGGCACTACGCCCTCTCCGCAATTTGGGCTGCCGGTATCGGAGAACGCGCTGCGCGTGACGGAGGTGAAGGTGGCCGAGTTTCGCCAGGTGGGCTCGCACATGCTGTTCGTGACGTCGGTGGAGAGCGACACGCAGATGAAGCGGACGGACGAGACTCAACTGTTCCACGCCTTTAGTTCCTATCGCCGGTTTCTGGGGCTCAATGTTGTTCTTGTTGTTGAAGCGGTAGCCGAGAATGCCTTTGACGATCAGGTGGTCGGTGGCCTGGGTGACGCCGACGCCGACGCCGAAATTGAATTCCCAGTTCTTGCCGAAATCGATATCGACGGCGGGAATGAACATCTGCTCCGTGTCGCGGACGGCGTCGAAGGAAGTCAGGCGGCCATAGGCACCGTAGTATTCGAGGCCAAAGGCCACCTTCTTCTGAATGTCGTAAGCCACCTTCACGTTAGGCGAGAAATCCGGGTTGGACGATTTGCCGGGGCCGTGAAGGGACATCTCGAGGGTCGGGTTGAAAGAGGCGTACAGCTTGCCGATCTTCTTATCGATGATGGGCCGGAGTTCGATGGTCCAGGTATCGAGGGAGAAATTGGGGCGCTGGTAGCCAATCTCGGTGGAGAGGCTGAGGCCGACCGGGAAGCTTGTACTGTTCGGGAATCGCGAGCCGCGGACGGACGTGGGTGCCGACCCACTTCCAGCTGCCATCCGGCTGAATGCTGGTGAACTGATAGAAGCCGCATTCGAACCACTGGTTGAAGCCGTGAGTGATCTCCAGGGTTTCGTGAACGGCGTGTTGGGTGGGAAGCACACCATCGACGATACTCTTGGTTCCGTTGACGGTGATGTTGCTGTGCAGTTCGACCATGGTGACGCCTTTGGGGACGAGATCCGCGCCATAAACCTGAATCTCGTAATTGCCTTGGGCGCGCAGGCCAAACACACAGGCCAGATAAATGAAGATTGCTGTAAGATTGCGCACTCTCATCACTTTAAACCACTCGGGGTCACGATTGCCCGATGACGTCCTTGTAGATTTCGAGCACCTGGCGGGCAGTCCAGTTCCAACTGAAGCGGGAGGCTTGTTCGCGGCCGCGGCGGATGAGGCGGGCGCGCAGTTCTTCATCGAGCAGCATGTCACTGATGCCGCGCGCGATATCGAAGACGTTCTCCGGGTTGACCTGGATCGCGGCATCGCCCACCACTTCGGGCAGCGAGCTGGTATTGGAGGTGACTACCGGCGTGCCGCAGGCCATGGCTTCGAGCGGCGGAAGGCCAAAGCCTTCGTAGCGCGAAGGGAAGACAAAACCGGCGGCAGATTCGTAGAAGCAGCGCAGGGTTTCGAAGGGAACGAAGCCGAGAAAACGGACCACGTTTTCCACGCGGCTCTTGATGACGGCCTGGCGGACGGCGGGATATTGCGAGATGGTGTCGCCAATGATGACGAGGCGGAGATCCTTATAGAGGGGATGCTGGGCCAGTTGATCGCGCACCACGGCGAAGGCTTCCACGAGGCGGGGAATATTCTTGTGTTGACGGATATTGCCGGCGTACAGCAGGAAGGGATAGTTGATCTGGTAGCGCTCCAGAATTAATTTCTGCTCCTGGCCTCCGGGATCGGAGGCGCGGTTGAAGAAGGCGGGGTCGGGGGCGTTATAGACGCGGGTGATGCGGCTCGAGGGCACGCCCATCTGAGCTGCCACGTCGCGCTTGGTGGCCTCGCTGACGGCGATGACGCGGTTGGCGCGCACCAGCCCGCGGCGAAAGCGGTAGCGGCGGAGCTGCATGCGGACACTGGAGGTGTCCTGTTCAAAGAGAATGTTGGCGAGATCGTGAATGGTGACCACGTAGGGCTTGATCATCAACAGCGGAACGCGATTGAGAGGGATGTGCACGAGGTCGGGCGAAAGACCCTTGAGAAAGATCGGGAAAGCGAGATGGTCCAGGGTGCTGTGATCGCTGCGCGCGTAGACGGCGGAGTGGAAATTTTCGGGCAGACCTTCGACGGCGCGCACGTCGGCGGGACCGGAGACCAGGGTATACCGGTTGGTCCGATCGATCGCACCCAGCGCCTGGACGAGGCTGCGGATATAGGTGCCGATGCCGAAATCCCGGACGCGCCGCGCGTCGATGACGATGTGCGCCGCCATTCTAGGCCTGGACGGTATCGCGCTTCCAACTGTAGAGGGGGAAGCGCGTGGTGAGCGCCTGTACCTTCTGCCGCACCGCGGCGAGGTTTTCCTCGCTGGAAAGATTGTTCAAGACTTCGGCGATCAGGGCGCCGACCTCGCGCATCTCCGCTTCCTTGAAGCCGCGCGTGGTGACGGCGGGAGAGCCGAGGCGGATTCCGCTCGGGTTCATGGGCGGATTGGTATCGAACGGGATGGCGTTTTTGTTGACGGTGATGCGGGCGCGATCGAGCGCCTGTTCGCTTTCCTTGCCGCGGAGGCCCTTGGAGAAGACGTCGAGCAGGACCACATGGGTATCGGTGCCGCCGGAGACGACGCGGAAGCCGGCATCGATCAGGCTCTGCGCCAGGGCTTTGGCATTGGCGACCACCTGCGTCTGGTAGGCGACGAATTCGGGCTGCATCGCTTCCAGGAAGCAGACCGCTTTGGCGGCGACCACGTGGACCAGCGGGCCGCCCTGGGTGCCGGGGAAGACGTTCTTATCGATTTCCTTGGCATATTTCTCGCGGGCCAGGATGAGGCCGGAGCGCGGTCCGCGCAGGGTCTTATGGGTGGTGGAGGTGACGATGTCGGCAAATTCGCAGGGGTTGGGGTGCACGCCGGCGGCGACCAGGCCGGAGATGTGCGCCATATCGACGAGGAAGACGGCGCCGACGGAATCGGCGATCTTGCGGAAGCGGGCGAAATCGATGATCCGCGGATACGCGCTGGCGCCGGCGATGATCATCTTGGGCTGGTGTTCACGGGCGAGCTTTTCGACTTCGTCGTAATCGATGATCTCGTCTTCCTTACGGACGTTGTAGGGGACGATCTTGTAGGTCTTGCCGGAGAAATTGAGGGCGTGTCCGTGGGTGAGGTGGCCGCCGTGAGCGAGGTTGAGGCCCATCACGGTATCGCCGGGGGAGACCACGGCGGCATAGGCGGCCTGATTGGCCTGAGAGCCGGAGTGCGGCTGGACGTTGGCGTATTCGGCGCCGAACAGTTTCTTGGCGCGGTCACGCGCAAGATTTTCGACGACGTCGGCATACTCGCAGCCGCCGTAGTAGCGTTTGGCGGGATAGCCTTCGGCGTACTTGTTGGTGAAGACGCTGCCGGTGGCTTCGAGCACCGCCTCGGAGGTGAAGTTTTCGCTGGCGATCAGTTCCAGCTGACCGTCCTGGCGCACGGCCTCGTGTTGAATGGCCTGGTAAATATCGGGGTCGACTTCGGCGAGCGTGCGGGACATGCGTTGCGATTCGGTCATAACGATTTTCCTCCGGGGTCCGGGCGGTATGCGCGGGACTATTAATTTTCCAACTGGGCGATCTTGGCGACCCGGCGGGCGTGACGGCCGCCGGCGAATTCCGTATTCAGGAAGCGGTGGATGAGCTCCATCGCGCGATTCTGGTCCAGGTACTTGGCGCCGAGCGTGAGCACATTGGCGTCATTGTGTTCGCGGGTGAACTTGACTTCGTCATCGCTCTGCGCGGGGGCGGCGCGGACGCCATCTACTTTGTTGGCCGCGATGGCCATGCCGATTCCGGTGGAGCAGACCAGAATTCCGCGGTCGCTGCGTCCTTGCGCGACATCGCGGGCGACAGGTTGGGCGAAATCGGGATAGTCGCACGACGCATCCGATTCGGTGCCGAAGTCTACGACTTCGTGACCTTCCTGTGCCAATTTTTGCCGGAGCTGTTCCTTGAGGGAGAACCCGGCATGATCCGCGCCAATGGCGATTTTCATAAGGGGAGAACCCTGATTTTAACATGTTAGAATTCAGGCCTATGCGGTGGAGCAGGCTGTTCATTCCCACGCTGCGCGAGAACCCGGCAGATGCGGAAACGGTGGCCCAGCAGCTGCTGGTGCGCGCGGGATACGTGCGCGCGGTGAAGACCGGCGTATACGGGTGGCTGCCGCTGGGACAGCGCGCGCTGGCGAAGATTCACGCGGCGGTGCGGCGGGAGATGGCGGCGTTGGGCGGCCAGGAAGTTGACCTGGAGGCGGCGGACGCGGCGGCGATCGGGCGCGGAGAGATTCGCGGCGCGAAATCCCTGCCGCAACTGTGGTTCCGGATGGAGGCTCTGCCGTTGCGGCGGCGTCAATTCGCGGGGCTCGACGTGTACGGCTTCGGGGAGGACGGCGCGACGATTCGCGCGGGGTTCCGGCGCATTCTGGAGCGCTGCGGAGTGACGCCGCTAGAGGCGGAAGACGCATTCTTCGCGCTGCTGGATTCGGGTACGGATACGGCGGTGGTGTGCCGGGGATGCGGCTACACGGCGAGCACGCGGACCGCGTGGAGCGCCGCGACGGCGCCGGAACTCGCGGACCCCGAAGGCGATTTGACGCCGGAGGAGTTCCACACTCCAAGGCAGAAGACGATCGCGGACATCGCGAAATTCACCGGATTGCCGGAAAGCTCGCAGATGAAAAGCCTGGTGCTGGTGGCGAACCAGAAGCCGGTGCTGGTCATGCTGCGCGGAGATCATCAATTGAACGAAGCGCGCTTCGCGGCGAAGACGGGCGCGGCGGATTTCCGGCAGGCGCTCCCGGAGGAACTGTTCCGCTGGTTCGGCGCACAGGCGGGGTCGCTCGGGCCGGTCGGCGTGAAAGACGTTCCGATTCTGGCGGACGCAGCTCTGGCCGGACGCCGCAATATGATCAGCGGCGCGAATCGGAACGACTTCCATCTGCGGCACGTAACGCCAGGCGAGGATTTCGCGGCGGAGTTCTGCGAACTGCGCGAGGTGCAGGCGGGGGATGCGTGCACACACTGCGGCACGGCGCTGGAATTCCGCAATGCGGTGGAGTTGGCGCGCATGACTCCGGGCCACTACCGGCTCTCGATGGAGCGGATTCTGACCACGGCGATTGAGCTGGGGAAGCGATAAGGATGGGATGGCGCTGCCGGCAGGGAGTCGCGCCGTTCGACGTGGTGGTATCGGTGGCGGTGGCGAACGATGCGGCGCAGATGGAGGCGGCAGAGCGGATTTATCGGGAATGCGCGCAACGCGGGGCTCGACGCACTGCTGGACGACCGCGACGAGCGTCCGGGCGTGAAATTCAAGGACGCGGATTTGATTGGCGTGCCGTGGCGGATCACGGTGGGGAAAAAGCTGGCAGGCGGAATAGTGGAGATCGTGGAACGGAAGACGAAGGCGGTCACGGATGCCGCGGCGGGCGAGGCGGCTCAGGCGGTCGTCGCTGCGCTTGAAGCTGCGCGCGAATAGCGAATCCAGAGTTCGGCGCCGAGTAAGGTGAGGGTAAAGCCCAGCCAAAAAGCGATGCCGAAAAATTCGTGGGGCGTCAGGCGGCGGGCGGCGAAGAAGGCGCCCACGATGGGCCGGGTGGTGGCGATTCCGAGCGCGACACCGAAGGCGCGGATCATCCATTCGCGATGCCGGGCAACCTTGCGGCGGCGGATATTCCAGAGACCGAGGCAGAGGAACACAAGGAAGAGCACGGCATAAAGCGCGGTGGCGGCGGTTTCCGTGACGCCGCCGATTGCCATGGTGAAGCTCATCACCAGGGCCGAGCTTCCCACGATGAATCCCAGAACGATCAACAGGCGGCCGGACCAGCGATGCCACTCGGGGTAGCGCGCGCGGATGCGGCGCACGAATTGAAGCGGCATCAGGATGAAGAAAAGACTGGCGGGAAGAATGTGCAGCAGGGTGAGATCCGGGTGGAGGGCGAAGCCTGCGTCCATGGCGGCCGCCGCGGGGAAGCGCGGAGTTGCCGGGGGAGAAAGCAGGACATACGGTTCGCCGCGCGGCCGCGAGCAGACCGATGGCGACCAGGGTGAGGGTCAGCGTCCAAAGCAAGCGGGTTCGGCTGTCGCGCGGAATGATTTCATTATGCCGCCACGCGGAGGCTTACAGCATTGCCAGCGGCGTGTCGCGGGTGGGTGCGGGAAAGGCGTGGTCGATGGCGGCGATTTCGTCGGGCGGAAAGCTGCCACGCCATGGCGCCCGCGTTTTCTCGCGTGTGTTCGGGCCGCGACGCCTTGGGGATGGTGAAGACGTGGTCGAAGCGAGTCAGGAAGTTGAGGACCACCTGGCGAACCGTGGCGAACGTGCTGTTTGGCGATTCCGGCAAGGACGCGGCCGCCCGGCGAATCCGGGGACGGAAATTTGTCGCGGCCGAACGGCGTGTAACCGACCACAGCGATCTGGTGTTCGGCGCAATACGGAATCAATTTGCGCTCGATGCCGCGCTCGCGAAGGTGATAGAGAACCTGATTGGACGCGAGCTTGTGATTTGGGAGCGCGGCCTGCGCCTCGCGCAACTGATCGACATCGAAGTTGCTGACGCCGGCGAATCGAATCTGGCGCTGGTCGATCAGGCGCTCCATCGCGCGCATGGTTTCGGCAATCGGATAGCTGCTTTCCCAATGCAGCAGGTAGAGATCCAGGTGATCCGTGCCCAGGCGCTTCAGACTCTGTTCGCAGGCGCGGAGCGTGCCCTCGTAGCTGGCATTGGAGGGTAGCACTTTACTGACCAGGAAGAGCGAGTCGCGGCGGCCCGCGATGGCCTGGCCGGTGATCTCTTCGGCGCGGCCACTGCCGTACATTTCAGCCGTGTCGATGTGGGTGAGGCCGAGATCGATGCCGGTGCGGAGGGCGGCGATGGCGGATTCCGGCGAGCCTTCGATCATCCACGTGCCCTGGCCGATCACGGGGACGGGGACGCCGGTCCAGGCGAATGGTCGAGTCATCTAAACAGGCTAACTCGAATGATCGTGGATGATGCGCCAGCCTTTGGCGGTGCGGTGGAGGACGAGCGTAAAACGGCCGCTGGCATCGCCGCCGCCGGCCTCGGTGCGCTTCAGGGCGAACTTGCCGTGAGCCAGCGCGTAGCCATCGCCGAGCGGGCGGACTTCGATTTCGCTGAAGGTCAGGGTGCCCATTTTTTCCGGCGTGGAATAGCTGCGGCGATACCGGGCGAGGACCTCTTTCGGGCCGCCGTGGGTGACTTCGCGGCCGATGAACGTGGTGTCGGGCGAATCGTCGTAGTAGGCCGAGAAGGTGACCAGATCGCCGCGATTCCAGGCGTCCTGGGAATCCTTCAGAAGTTTGCGAACCTCATCGCCTTGAGCGAAGAGCAAAGGCGCGCAGAGAAGCGGCAGCAGGTAGCGGAGCATCCCGATGATTATAGTCACTTCCGCGTGAGCGTATCGAGCACCTTATCCAGGCGGTCCAACTGATCCTGCAAGTCGGTCAGTTTGGCCTGCTCGGTGCGGTACTGGGCATCGGCGTCGATTTGCTCGCGACTGGAGGCGCTGCTCTTGAGAGGTGATCCGCTCCGACTGCAGCTTCACTTGCTGGATCATGTCTTCAAAATGCTTGCGCTCCGTGGGGTTCTGCGTGGAGCGAAGAGACTCTTCCAGCTGCTGCAACTGGGTGGACATGTTCTTTTTCTGGTCCTGCGTGTAGCCAAGCTGGGTGCGGGCAGATTCGGATTGCGCCGCGGCGCGGGTGGCGAGCGTGGTCTGCGATTGCATCCGATAGAGCACGATCTGCACGCGCTGCATGGTGACGGCGGTGGTCTGCAGATCGAGCCGCAGTTGATGGACTTCGTTGAGCAACGCCTGGAGCGGCTGCGGGTCCGTCTGAGCGAAGGCCGCGCTGGCAAACAAAAAGAGGAGGGTGCGCATGGCTCTATTATTCGCCTCTCAGGGCCACCGTGGGGTCGAGCGCGGCGGCGCGCCGGGCGGGCAGCCAGGAGGCGACGGCGGCGATCGCCGATAAAGAGAATCGCCATGGCGCCGAAGGTCAGCGGGTCGGTGGGTTTGACGCCGATCAGCATGCTCGCCATCACGCGGGTTACGGCGAAGGCGGCGATCAGGCCGGCGAAAATTCCGGCGGCGCTGAGGCGCAAGCCCTGGCCGACGATGAGTTGGAAGATGCTGGTGGGCGCGGCGCCCAATGCCATGCGGACGCCGATTTCGGCAGTGCGCTGACGCACCAGCGTGGCCAGCACACCGTAGAGTCCGACGCCGGCAAGCAGGGCGGCGATGGCGGCGAAAACACCGATGAGCAGGAGTTGAAAGCGCGTGCCGGCCTGGGCGCGCTCCACCAGATCCTGCATGGGCTGGAGTTCCATGACGATCATGTTCGGATCGTGCCTGGCGATCACGGCGCGGGCGGCATCGGCGAATTTGGCGGGATCGCCGGAGACGCGGAGCGCCCAGCGATTGACGCGTCCGTGCTGGCCGAAGCCGTCGGTGAAGTAGACCTGCTCGCGGCCGGCGAGAGCGAGATCGGTTGTGCGGGTGTGGGCGACGACGCCGATGATCTCGACCCATTCCGGCTTCGGGGGTGCGGATGCGGATCAGGATCCGTTTCCCCACGGCATTCTGGCCGGGATAGGCTTTGGCGGCGAGCTGCGTGTCCACCACCACGACATTGCGGTCCGGCGCATTATCGGCATCGTTAAAAACGCGGCCGGCGATCAGGGGAGTGCGCACGGTATCGAAATAGCCGGGGAGGACGAATTGGAAATCCACCGCCTGAAATTTGCTGGGATCGGTGAGCGCCGCTTCCAACCCCCAACGGATGGGAGAGTAGCCGCCGGCGAGCGGAAAGGGGAAGGAGGCGGTGACGGTCTGCACGCCCGGGATGGCGTGGAGCTTGTTGGCGAAATCGCGCACCCAGGCGGCGCGCTGCTGAGGCTGCTGGCCGCGGCGTCCGCCGATGGAGAGGAAGGTCAGGAGGCGGCCGGAATCGTAACCGGGATTGATGCGCTGGAGTTCGAAGAAGCTGCGCACCATCAGGCCGCTACCGATCAGGAGCACGAAGGAGAGGGCGACTTCGACCACCACAACGGCGTTGCGAAGCAATCCGCCCCCGGCGAGTCCGGCGGTGCGACTGCTGCCGCGCAGCACGATGGCGATGTTGGGGCGCGAGGCGCGGAGGGCGGGGACGAGGCCGAACAATCCGGCGGCGAGCAGCGCGGCGATGGCGGCGAAGGCGACTACCGTGGGGTCGATGACGATGGCGTCCAGGCGCGGGATGGTGGGCGGCGCCACATGGCGCAGTTCGCGGATTCCGGCATAGGCGAGGGCGAGCCCGAGCGCGGCGCCGCCGGCGGCGAGGACGATAGCTTCGGCCAGCGTCTGGCGGACCAGATCCCAGCGGCTGCCGCCCATGGCGGTGCGCACGGCAAGCTCGCGTTCGCGCAGCGAGGCGCGGACCAGCAGAAGATTGGCGACGTTCGCGCACGCGATCAGCAGCAGGAAGACGACCGCGCCCATCAGGGCGATCAAGGCGGGGCGCACATTTTCGACGAGATGTTGATGCAGCGGCTCGAGGTGAATGGAATATCCAGAGGTGCCGGAGATGATGAAATTTTTGCGAGTCTCGGCGGCAATCTGATCGACGGCGGATTGCGCCTGCTCCAGCGTGACGCCGTCTTTCAGGCGCGCGATGGCTTTGTGGATCACGCCATTGCGATTCGCATTGTCATAGGGAATGCGCGCGGCGAACCAGACGTCCGGGAAGGGCTCGATGTTGGCGGAGGAGGGGAAGAGGAGTTCGAAGCCGGGGGCAAGAACGCCGACGATCTGCGTGCCGCCCGGAGGTCCGGCGGGAATCATCTTGCCGATGACGTCGCGGCTGCCGGAGTAGCGGCGCTGCCAGTATTCATAGCTGATGACGCCCATGGTGGGCAGCGCAGGCGCCTGGCCGGGGGCGGCGTTGGGAGCGGGCTGCGGTTGCGGTGTGCCGTCGGAATCGATGAAGGTGCGGCCGAGCGCGGTGACGGCGCCCGGGGATCCGAGGGTGCGGAAGAAATTGGTGCTGACGTTGGCGAAGCGGACGAGTTCGGGAGTGCCGTCTTCGCGCGGCGGGGTGCCGCGTCCGGTGGAGACGGCGGCTACGTCCTGCGAAGACGGAGGCGGAGCCGTTGCGGAGATCGAGGAAATCGGCATTCGAGAAGAAGAAATCCTTCACGTTGCGCTTGACGCATGTCCGCGGACGCGAAGACCAGCCGGTCGGGATTTTTGTAGGGTAGCGGGCGCAGGAGGACAGCGTTGGTGACGCTGAAGATCGCAGTGCTGGCGCCGATGCCGAGCGCGATGGTGATGATGGCGGTGGCGGCGAAGACCGGGCTCTTGCGGAGCGTCCGGCAGGCGTATAAAAGATCGCGAAGCAGCATGAGGGCTCCTCTGATTGCTATAAGAATACCGCGCGGGGCTGAGCAGTTAGACGAGCGGCCGCGCTAAATCGTGAGGAGGATATTACTGCAGCTGTTTACTGCAGCGGCAGTTCGAAGTAGAAGAGTTCTTTGTTGGTGGCGGCTTCGTAAAGGCCGTTGATATAGAGGGTGGCGCCGTGCTGCAACGCCGTCTGGAAATAAAGAAGCCACTGGCGGATTGTCCGGGCGGCAGAATCTGCGCCGAAAACGAGCGGCCTTCGATTTCCCAGGCATCGAGCGGGTTTTTCTTGCCTTCAGAATCTTCGGAGTTGCCGGCGGGACCCGTGATGACGTTGGGGCGGTCGGGGCCCTTCAGGTAGCGGACCTCTTTGGCGGGGGTGGTATCGACGTGCTCGCGGTTGGCGCCGACGTATTCGATCTTGAGATGGTCCAGCCGGATGGCCTTGTCGCTATCGTTCTGAATCACGACCAGCACGGGGAGGACGCCGAACTGGTTGGGGTCGACTTTGCCGAAGGCGAGTTTGACCTTTTCGAGCATGACGTAAGGGTCGGCACCGATGGTAATCTTTGCGTTGGTCTGGTGGCTCGGCGTAACTGGCAGCCGGGCTCGGCCTTGAACGGCGTCTCCTTGTCGGCAGCTACGCACGCGGATATACTCAAGAAAAGAAGAGCCAAACGTTTGAAAACAAAAGGCATTTATTTCCTCTACCGAGTCCTTCAGGCGTTTGCGTTGCCCGCCCTCTTATTGTATTTCCTCTGGCGCGGTTTAAGCGAACCGGAAATACTGGCACAGCATCCCGGAGCGGTTCGGCTTTCTGCCCCACTCCTTTAGACAGATTGGTCCGGGCGCGATCTGGTTGCATGCAGTTTCGATGGGCGAAATGCTGGCCTGCCTGGAGTTCGCGCGGCGGTTGAAAGTCGAGTTCCCCCGGTCGCGGCTTTTCGTATCGACCTCCACACTCGCGGGACGGGCGACCGCGGAACAGAAACTGGGCGACATCGCGGACGGAATCTGGTTCGCGCCGGTGGACTACGTTTGGGTGGTGCGGCGCGTGCTGCGCGCGCTTGAAGCCGGCGCTGGTGATTGTCGCGGAGACGGAGATCTGGCCGAATCTCTTCCGCGAAGTGCATCGCACCGGCGGCGGGCCTGGCGATCGTCAACGGGCGAATCTCCGACAAGGCCCTGCCCCAGTACTTGCGGATGCGCTGGGTGTTTCCGGTGGTGCTGGCGGCGGTCGGACCGGATTCTGGCGCAAACCGAGGAGATGGCGGAGCGGTTCCGGCTGCTGGGCGCGGAGCAGGTGAAGGTGGGCGGCAACCTGAAATTCGATTTCGAGGCGCGGGCGGCGAGCGCGGAATCGCCGGTGGTCCAGCTGCTGCGAGCAGGCGAAGCCGGGAAAGGTGTGGATCGCGGCCAGCACGATGGCGGACGAAGCCATCGATGAAGACGATGCCGTGATCGCGGCGTGGCGGGCGCTGGCCGCGGCGCGACGTGTTCCTGATCCTGGTGCCGCGCAAGCCGGAGCGCTTCGACATGGTAGTCGGACAAACTGAGCGCGGCGGGAGTCGCGATTTGCGCGGCGCTCGCGCCTGGAGCCGAACCGGAGCACCTGCCGGAAGTGCTCCTGCTGGATTCCATCGGGGAACTCGGCGCGCTCTTCGCGTACGCCGACGTGGTGTTCATGGGCGGCACGCTGGCCGCGCGCGGCGGCCACAACATCCTGGAGCCGGCGCTGTTCGGCAAGCCCGTCATCGTCGGTCCGCACATGGAAAATTTTCAAGCGATCGCGGAGGAGTTTCGGGCGGCGCGGGCAGTGGCGGAGATCGGCGTCGGCCGGAGGACCTGGCAACAGCGGTGGACCGCGGTTCTGGCGGATGGGGACGGAATGGGGCAGCGCGCCCGAGCCTGCGCGGAATCGCGGCGCGGGGCCACCGCGCTGGCGATTGCGCAGATGCGCGAGATTCAGCGCGTGCCGCGCTATCGCCCGGCGATGCCGTGGTTTGCGCTGGCGTGGGCGCTATCGCACGCGTGGCGGTGGGAGGCGAAGCGCCGCCAGGTTCGCGATTACGCGCGGCGCAAGCGGCTGCAGGTTCCGGTGATCAGCGTAGGCAATCTGACGATGGGCGGCACGGGGAAGACGCCTTGCGTCCTGCGCCTGGCGGAGTTGTTGCGGGAACAGGGGCGCACGCCGGGAATTTTGACGCGCGGGTACGGCCGCAGTTCGCCGGTGAATCACATGGCGCTGGCGGCCGGGAGCGGCGGTGCGCACCGAGGAATCGGGCGATGAACCGCAGATTTTCCTGCGCTCCCGCGTGGCGCCGGTCGGCATCGGGCGCGATCGCTTTCGAACCGGATCACTGCTGGCGGAGAGTTTTGGCACCGACGTCATGGTGCTCGATGACGGGTTTCAGCATGTGAAGCTGGCACGGGATTTCGATCTCGTGCTGATCGATGCGTTGAACCCCTTTGGCGGCGGCGCGATATTTCCGGCAGGCCGGCTGCGCGAACCGGTCCAGGGACTGGCGCGGGCGGATGCCATCGTCATCACGCGCAATGAGGCATCAGACCTGGGAATGGCGATTGAACGCGAGGTGCGCCGATGGAATCCGCAGGTGCCGGTGTTTCGCGCGCGGGTTCAGCCCGAGTGGTGGGTGGAACATCGCACGGGGCGGCACATCCCGGTGGAGGAGTTCCATCCGGAGCGACCCGGGGCATTCAGCGGCCTGGGCAATCCGCTGAGCTTCTACCGGACGCTCGCGGGCTTGGGGATTACCTTCGTGGACTGCGTGGAGTTCGAGGATCACCACCAGTATCGTTCCAAGGAACTGGAACGGATCGCCGAGCAGTTCCGCCGCAAGGGCGCGGCGACGCTGGTCACCACGGAGAAAGATTCGATCAATTTATGCGACGGCGCCGATGACTTTCTGGCGCCGCTGCCGCTCTACTGGCTCAAAGTCGTCATGCGCATCGAAAGAGAGGCGGAGTTGATGACCCTCATCGGGCAGAGTATGAAGGCGCGGTCTTAGTTCTTCGCCGTCTGCCGGAGCTTGGCGAGGGTCGCTTCGACTTCTTCCAACTTCGAAGGAATGCCGGCGGAGATCACTTTGGCCGCTCCGGTAGTGATCAGGATATCGTCTTCGATGCGGACGCCGATGCCTTTGTATTTCTCGAAGGCCGGGCGAACCGCCTCTTTGAATTTCTCCATCTCGGGAGTCTTGGGGAGATTTTCCAGAGCGTCGGGACGGAAGTACAGGCCAGGTTCGACGGTGACCATCATGCCGGGCTGCAATTCGCGGCCGCCGGGATCGTGAACGTTGAGGCCGATGCCGTGGCTGATGCCGTGGTTGAACCAGATGCGCACCTGGGCATCGCTGGCCGCGTCGGTGATCAGGCCGAGTTTGAAGAGTCCCTTCTTGAAGACCTCGATGGCGGCGGCCTGCAGGTCTGTCGGAGGGGTGACCGGATTTCGCCACGTTGAACGCGGCCTGCTGGGCATCCCACACCATGCGATAGATATCGGCCTGCTCCGCGGAGAATTTGCCGTTGACCGGGATGGTGCGGGTGACGTCCACGCTGTACTGGTCGAACTCGGCGGCATCGTCCATCAGAAGGAGGTCGCCGCTCTTCATGGTGTCCTTGTTGGCTTCGTAGTGCAGCGTGGTGGCGTTGACGCCGGAGCCGACGATGCACGGATAACCCCAGTGCGCATTGCGGCGTAGGAACGTGAACTCGAACTGCGCCTGGATCTCGTACTCGGGGGTGCCGGGAACGGCGAAGGCGTAGGCGCGCTGGAATCCCTCGGCGGTGATATCGACGGCATGCTGCAGAATGTCGATCTCGCGCTGCGATTTGACGCGGCGCAGGTTGCCGAAGATGGTGGTGGCGTCTTTGATGTTGAGGCCCGCGCCGACCGAGGCGAGTTTGCCGGCAAACTCCTGCTCCCGGCGATACTCCACAGCGTTGGGGCGCGCGGGAAGAATCATGTAGAGCTGCAATTCCTGTTGCGCCGCGTACTCGACCGGTTTGGCGAACTCCGTGGTCCATGCCGGGGCCGTTGGGGGAGGGGCCGCTTCGCCACCGCCACGGGCGCCGCGGCCTCCGCGTCCGGCGGGCACGGGCTCGGCGAGCACGGGGCGGGCGCGCGGAACCAGCGCGCCAAGAAAGCCGTTGAATAGCGGGGCCTCAAAAACGTCCTGAATGCCCGAGATTTCGCGAACTTCGGCGACGGTCAACATGTGGCCGGTCCAGGTTTCCTGGGCGGGAACTGCGCGCGGCAGGAAAACCATTTCGCGCATTTTTCCAGCCGCCGGCGCCAGCACCAGGGTCGCACCGGGCTGGGTGAGGCCCGTGAGGTAAAAGAAATCGTTCTCCTGCCGGTAGGGCCAATCGACATCGTTGGCATAGTTGCGCGGCTCGGCGGCATAGAGCACGAGGATGGCGTGATCGCCGATCTGATCGAGCACGGCTTTGCGGCGCGCGGCAAGGTCCGCGATCCGGTCGCGCTGCCAGGAGGCGGGCGGCGGCGGCGCTGTCTTCCAAATGCCGCTATCGGCGGCGAAGGTGGCGGCGGTCAAGGCCAATACACAGAAAGGGAGCTTGGCAAAATGCAATGGACCCTCCAGGAGGTTTCCCCATTATAAACGCGGCCCGGCTCACGCCGGCTGGATATCCGTCAGGCGGAAGGCTTCACCGGTGAAGAGCAGAGGCATGCCCGCAACGGAGGCAACCGCGTAAGACATGCAGTCTCCTAAATTCAGTCCCGCCGGATGGCGGCCGCGTCCGAATCGGAGGAAAGCGTCGGCGGCGGCATCCAGATGCTCCTGATGGAATGAGATCACTTCGGCCTCCACACGGCGCAGGAACGCGAAGAGCATGGGGCGGGCATCGCGTCCCGCCCTCGCGGTCAACAGCAGCGATGTTTCGAGCAGGGTCGGGACGCCGATCACCGTGACGGCCGCGCCATCGATTTTTTCGATCAGCCGCTCCCACCCGGGCTCGCGCAGGTGAATGGCAACGATGGCGGAACGGTCCAGCACCATATCAATCGCCCTTCGGACCGTACCCCAGCAGTTGATCCTCCTGGTCGCGGGTCAACGTCCGCCCTAGTTCCCCCGGCGGCAGGGTGGGCCAGACACTCTGCTCCATATAGTCACGAAGACTCTTGCGGCCGCCGGGCTTCCCCGCCCTGGCTTGCAGGCGTAGCAGGCGCTCGGCCAGGGCGCGCCGGATGGCTTCGGTTTTGGTCTCCTGCGCCAGGGCGGCAACCGCTTCCGCCAGCTTCTCGACCGCCGAATTCTTAATATTGAGCCCCATCGGGTAGAAAGTAAGCTTAATTCTACCATTCTACCCAGTAACCCAGGCCAGCAAGTGTGCGCCAATGTAGTATTCAGTTTTCACAAAATAACACCTAAAAGTCCTATGCAAAAACTACGTTTATTGGCACCACTGCTTCTGCTGGCTCCCGGCATTGCGCTTGCGCAGACGGAGAGGGTAGATCTCAACACGATCCATCGGATTAAGGAAGAAACGCTCGGGCGTAACTCCAAAGTCATGGATCACATGTTCTACCTGACCGATGTGAATGGGCCCCGGTTGAACAATTCGAAGGGCTATCGCGCGGCGGGCGAGTGGGCGGTGAAGCGCCTGAAGGAATACGGCCTGGCCAACGTCCACCTGGAAAAGTGGGGACCGTTCGGCAAGGGTTGGAACCTGGAATTCTATTCGGGCCACATGTTGGAGCCGATGTACCAGCCGATTATCGCCATGCCTGTGGCGTGGACGGCGGGGACGAATGGCGTGGTGAGCGGCAATCCGATTCTGGTGACCCCGCAGACGCAGGCGGAGCTCGATGCGTTCAAGGGCAAAGCTGGCGGGCAAGATCGTCATGATTTCGCCGAAGCGCGACCTGGAAATGGTGGTCACGCCTCTCGGCGTGCGGTATAGCGATGCGGAGTTGCAGGAAATTCAGTCGGCGCAGATCCAGATGCCGGGCCTGTTCGGACGGGGCGGCGGCGCTCCCGGAGCGGCCGGACGCGGCGGACGCGGCGGCGCGGCGGGCGGACTCAGCCCGATGGCGATCCAGGCCTTCCTGAAGGAAGAGAAGCCGGCGCTGGTGATTCAGATCTCGGCGCGCGGCGATGGCGGCACGCTCTTCGGCGGCGGCGCGCAGAATCGCGACGTGACCGACAATCTGCCGACCCTGGTGATGGCGGCGGAGCACTACAACCGCGTCATCCGCCTGCTGGAGCATCAGATTCCCGTGAAGCTGCAGTTCGAAATCAAGACCAGCTTCGACGATGTGGACGCCTTCAACGTGATTGCGGAAATCCCGGGCAACGCGAAGAAGGACGAGTTGGTAATGGTGGGCGGCCACTTCGATAGCTGGCACTACGGCACCGGCGCGACCGACAACGCCGCCGGGTCCGCGATTGCGATGGAGGTGGTGCGCAGCCTGAAGAGCCTGAACCTCAACATGGATCGCACCGTGCGCATGGCGCTGTGGGGCGGTGAAGAGGAAGGGCTGCTCGGTTCGCGCGCTTACGTGAAGGAGCATTTCGCCGATCCCGCGACCATGAAGCCGACCGCGGAGCACGAAAAGGTAGCGGGCTACTGGAATATCGACAACGGCACCGGTAAGGTCCGCGGCATTTATTTGCAGGGGAACGACATGTGCCGGCCGATTTTCGAGAAGTGGCTCGAGCCCTTCCGCGACTTGGGCGTCAACACAATCACCAGCCGCAACACCGGCGGCACGGATCACCAGGCCTTCGACGGCGTCGGCCTTCCGGGCTTCCAGTTCATTCAGGACACGATGGATTACAACACGCGGACTCACCACTCCAACATGGACGTCTACGATCGCGTTCAAGCGACCGATATGATGCAGATGTCGGCCGTGGAAGCATCGATGGTGTACCTGACGGCGATGCGGCCGGAGAAACTGCCGCGCAAGCCGCTGCCCGCTCCGCAGCCCGCCGGTCGCGGCGGCCGCGGCGCTGGCGCCGGCGCTCCCGCCGCGGGACGCGGCAACTAGCACCTCAATCAACAAGCAGTGACGAAACGGCCCGGGGGCGACCCTGGGCCGTTTTTCTTTTTAGGCTCGTCAGGGCTTCGCGGGATTTCTGGAGGAATGGCTTCGG
Source organism: uncultured Solibacteraceae bacterium (assembly GCA_963811575.1). Classification (GTDB taxonomy): domain Bacteria; phylum Acidobacteriota; class Terriglobia; order Bryobacterales; family Bryobacteraceae; genus Solibacter. The sequence continues at coordinate 431,665 of CAWERY010000004.1, forward strand.
CCTTCCGGCCCACACCGCGGTCACGATGAACGCCGCAATCAGAATCTGTCCCAGGTACGGTTTCGGCGACACCAAGAGCAGCACCGGAACCGGCGTGAGCATCACGATCGCCCAGCCCTTGAGCCACGGACGCGCCGCTTCGCGTTGCACCGTGAGAACCGAAAGCGGAATCAGCAGCGTGTAATCCCCCGCATAGGAATGGTGCCCGAGAAGGACGCCGCAGGCCACCGCCGCCGCGCCCGTCATGCCCATATCCTTGCTCTCGCGGCAGGCCATCCACAGCAGGATGACGACCGCCAAGCCGCCGGCGAGCTCCCACATTTCCGTCCCGGGGAACCAGGACAGCATGCCGAAAATGGTCGGCATACGCTCCGGGGCGGGCGAGAATTGCGGCATCTTCGAATTGTTGGCGTACGCCTGAACCCAGCCTGGCCCCTCAATCAGAAAGCAGCAGCCAATCCACACCGCGCCCGCGATCGCGCCCGCGATCAGCGTCTTCCAACGCCTCTGCGCGGCCAGCATCACAGGAATCCCCAAGGCGAGGTGGAACTTGCAAATGCACAGCGAGAACGCCACGCCCGCCGCCCACGGGCGTTCGCGCTGCAGCAGCAACAGTCCGGCGGTGACGAACATCAGCCAGAAGGGAACGTCCTGCCCGAAGAGAATCACCATCGCCGCGGAGAGCGACCAGCAGAGGGCGAACAGCATGATCCACCTGCGCGTGCCGGGCCAAAATAGCGCGACCACGAGCAGTGCCGCGATGCTGCAAGCCATCCAGATGGCGCGCGCCACCGGGTAGGGGAAGGGGGTGAGAATCTTGTACCCGAAGAGAACTACCGGAAGCCGCCCCGTGGGGACTTCCATCCCGTTTTCGAGTTCGACCTTCCGCAGTGCTTCCCAATCATAAAGATGTCCCGTGCCGGCAATCCGGCCGCCGGAATAAAACTGGTTGAAATCCACGCCGAGGCCAGACCGGTTTAAGACCCCGAACCAGATCCCCAAAATCAATCCCAGGACGCAAATCAGAGCGATCTTCAAGGTCGCCGGCGCGGCTTCCGGCGGATGTTCGTTGCGCCACATTCATCCTTTATACAAGAGATCCCGCAGCGGCCGCCAAACCAATTGCGAACTGCGTCGTCAAACGATATAGTTGAGGAGGCTACAACGGATGACGATCTATGCAGCGTCGGGGCACGCGGCCGAAGTCGCGGAGAAAGTGCGCGAAGATGAATCCGGCCCCCCGGAAAGATCGCCGCAAGCCCCGCTGGAGAACGAAGAGTTCCCGGCGATTTTCCGCGATTACGGCAGCGACATTTGAAGGAGCTGGTCTAGAAGGAGCTGGATGATGAAACGAGTTTTATTCACCGCAGCGGGTATTGCCTCACTGCTGGCAGCACAGACGCTGGGCGCGGCTACCTGCGGAGGGCATGGCAACCACGAAACCATGCTGGTGTCTACCGATTGGCTGGCGCAGCATCTCACCGACAAGAATCTCGTGATCCTCGCCATCGGGCAGGAGGCGGACTACAAGGAACACATCCCCGGCGCTGTTTCGCTGCGCCTTGACGAGATGACCACGCCCATGGAAATGGGCAAGCTGATGATGGAACTGCCGCCGGTCAGCCAGTTGCAGAAGACCCTCTCGCAGGCCGGCGTCACTAACGATTCGCACGTCGTCCTCTACCTGACGAAGGACGGCGTGGCGATGATGACGCGCATGTACCTGACGTTCGACGCCGTGGGCCTGGGCGCGCGAACCTCGATTCTCAACGGCGGACTCAAAACGTGGAAAAGCGAGAACCGGCCGGTCACCGCCGAGGCGCCAGTCGTCAAGCCGGGAAAGCTCGACCTGTGCGCGCAGAACGACGTGATCGCCGGCATGACGTTCGTCAAAGACAACATCCGGCACCCCGGGGTGACGATCCTGGACGCGCGCACCGAACAGTTCTACAACGGCCAGACTGCGGGCAAGACCCACGATGGCCAGGAGCAGCGCAAAGGCCACATACCCGGCGCGGGCAACCTTCGCTACAGCTCGCTCTTTGACGATCAGGGCAAATTCAATTCACCCGAAAAGTTAAAGACGCAATTCGCCGAAGCCGGCGTCAAAGCCGGCGACAAGGTAGTCTCCTACTGCCACATCGGCCAGCAGGCTACCGTGGTCTACTTCGCCGCCCGCTACCTGGGCTACGACGCGCGTATGTACGATGGCTCGTGGGACGAATGGAGCGCGCACCCGGAATTGCCGGTGGAAGTCTCCGCGAAATAAGCCGTGGATAGGGCCGCGGTTCGCGCGGCCCGCCAGCTTAGAAATTCACGATGGAAGCGAAGGATACGGCGTCGAGCGCGGCGCCGCCCACCAGCACTCCGTCGATCTCGGGTTGGCCCATCAGCACCTTGGCGTTATCGGGCTTGACGCTGCCGCCGTAAAGAATGCGCACCGCATCGGCGGCATCCTTGCCGAATTTCTCGCGGACCTGCGAGCGAATCGCGCGGTGGGTATCGGCGGCGATCTCGGGAGTCGCGGTCTTGCCGGTGCCGATGGCCCACACCGGTTCGTACGCGATCACGATCTTGGCGAACTGCTGCTCGGTAAGCCCGGCGATGCCCTTTTGAAACTGGCCCGCGAGCACGGCTTCCGTCCTGCCGCCTTCGCGGTCGGCAAGCAACTCGCCGACGCAGACGATGGGGGTCAGGCCGAATTCCAGCGCCGCCTGGGTGCGCTTGAGCACGGTCTCATCCGTCTCGTTGAAATACTGCCGGCGCTCGCTGTGGCCGATGATGGCGTGCGTCACGCCCACGGCGTTCAACATGGGACCGGAGATTTCGCCCGTGAAAGCGCCTTCCTTGGCCCAGCCGATATTCTGCGCGCCCACTTGAATGGACGAACCCTTTACGGCGTCAACGGCCGCGCCGAGATTCGTGAAGGGAGGGCAAATCACGATCTCACAGTGCGAGGACTTCTCGACCAGCGGCCGGAATTTCTCGAAAAAGGTGGTGGTTTCCGCGGGCGTCTTGTACATCTTCCAATTGCCCGCCATGACTGGTTTTCTCATAATAGTTGTGATAAAAAGCTTTGTCCGTGCGCGATCCGCGCGCCGTAATTTTCCGCCACAGTCTGCCCGATATCGCTCAGCGATCCGCGCACTCCCAAATCGATTCCGGCACGCACTTTAGGGCCGGAGACCAGCAGCGGCACGTACTCGCGGCTGTGATCGGTGGATGGCGTGGTGGGGTCGCACCCGTGGTCGGCCGTGAAAATCGCCAGGTCGCCTTCGCGCAGTTCGCTCTGCAATGCCGGCACCCAGGCGTCGAATTCCTCGAGCGCCGCGCCGTAGCCTTCTACGTTATTGCGGTGGCCGTACTGCTGATCGAAATCCACCAGGTTGACGAAGATCATGCCGCGATCCATCTCGCGCATCGCATTCAGCGTCTCCGCCATGCCCTCGGTATTGTTTTTCGTCTTGGTGGAATCCTGAATGCCGCGCCCCAGGAAGACATCGAAGATTTTGCCGACGCTGTGAATCGGAATCTCGCGATCGTGGAGCTGATCGAGCAGCATGCCCTTGGGCGGCGGCACGGCGTAATCGTGGCGATTGGGGGTCCGCGTGAAGCTGCCCGGCGCTCCCGTGAACGGACGCGCGATTACGCGCCCCACTTCGTGCGGTCCGCGCAAAATGTCGCGCGCCGCCTCGCACATTTTGTAGAGCTCCCACAGCGGAATCACTTCCTCATGCGCGGCGATCTGAAAAACGCTATCGGCCGACGTGTACACAATCGGCGAGCCGGTGCGCATGTGTTCTTCGCCGAGTTCCTTCAGGATCTCGGTACCGGACGCAGCTTTGTTGCCCAGCGACCGGCGCCCGGTGCGGCGCTCGAATTCGCTCATCACATCCGGCGGAAAACCGTGCGGATACAGTGGGAAGGGCTTGGCCAGATGAATGCCGACCATCTCCCAGTGGCCCGTCGTCGTGTCCTTGCCGGGCGAGGCGAGCGTGCATTTTCCGTAAGCCGCGCCCGGCGATGCCGCAGCGGCAATCCCGGTCAGCGGCTTGATATTGCCCAGGCCGAGCCGCGCCAGATTCGGCAGCTTAATGCCGCGAATGCGCGCGATATTGCCCAGCGTGTCGCTGCCCGCGTCGCCATACTGAGCGGCATCGGGCATCTCGCCGATCCCCACACTATCGAGAACAATCCAGATTACGCGTTCGAACACAAATTCGACTTTAACATCTGTTCAGGGAGCTTCGCGCTGCCGGGGACCCAGCCAGCCCTACTCTTTCTTAGCGTCGTCCTTCTTGCCGCCCAATAATCCCTTGAGCAGCCCGGTCGCTGCCTTGACCGGGTCACCGCCGGTCAGCTTGCCGACCTCTTGCCTGGCCAGCGATTTCATATCGGGCCGGAACACCGGGTCGGTCGCCTGCCCGGTCACCGAAAACGGAATCGCTATATTCCGCACCGTGGCGCGCATCTTGAAATCCAGCGCCTTGGTGGGGCTCACCGTGCCATTGCCATCCAGATTCCCGATCGAAGGAACGATCAGCTGCAGATTCTCCGCCGTAGTGCCCTCCGGCGCCACCCGCACCTTTGCACCCAGCGTCTGAATTTCCGTGTCGGGCCCGCCGTGAATGCCCGCGAGCGATTCGATGACCTTCATCTTCGTCCCCATATCGAACCCGGCGAGCTTGGTGCCGTCCAGCGAAACCGTACCGCTGGTCACCAGGCGCTCCACCGCGCCTTCCATTTCGAGCTTCACGCTCGCCGTTCCGCCCTCCAGCCGCGAGCCATTGGGCAGCACCACTCCCAGCGCGGGCAGCAGCGCCTCCAGCTCCGTGACCGACATCTTCGGCCCGTTGAGATTCATGTGAATCACGGTCGATTCGCCCTGCGCCGCGAAGCTTCCCGCCAGCGCCGCCACCGCGCTGCCGATCTTGATCTCGCCCTGCCGCAGTTCCCCCGACCGCTTGCGCAGATTCTCTTCCAGTGAAAAATCGAATTCCACGGGGCGCTTGGCGGGCGTGCCCTGGATGGCAAGCTTCAGATTCTCCGCCTTCAGTTTGCCTTTGATCTGGGCGATCTTGCCGTCGGATTCCAGCGTCGATTGAAACGCGATCAGGCCCGCGATCGCCGGCGCACTCTGGGTAACTCCGCTGCCCGCCAGATCGAGCTTGTCTACCTTGAGGCTCGCCGTGACCGGGCTGGCGGCGACATCGGCGGAATCCAGCGGGCCCGCCTTGCCTTCCAGCTCAATCGCTCCACCGCCGCCGACTTTAGCCGCGAAATGGAACGGGAAAGCGCTCCCCGCCGCGAAATCGTGCACCTCCAGGTTCACGTCCTCCAACACCAGGGGACGTGCGTGTCCCCCCACCCTCAGGACGGAAAAACGCCCGCCCGCGATCTTCACCAGCTTCACCGAAAGATCCATCGGTGCGCCCGGCGCCGCCGGTGCCGCGGATTTCGCCGCCTTATCGCCGCCGAGCTTCGAGAAGTTCCATTCGCCGTCCGGCGTCTGTATCAGGGAGATCGCGGGCTGCTCGATCGTCAGCCCCGTGACATGCAGCTGGCGCGAGGTCAGCAGCGGCCACAACTCGACACCGATCGCCAGCGATTTCGCCTGCACGAAAGGCGTGCGGCTGTACGCCGCATCGTCGGCAATGGAAAGATCGTTCGCCGTGACCGATCCCGAGAAAACAGAGAGTTTCAGATCGCCGAGTTTGACTTCACGCCCCAGCACGCGTGTCAGTTCCTGCTGCAGCATCGGACGAAAGTGATTGGGGTCGATCAGCAATGTCGCGGCCAGCGCCGCGGCCAGCAAAAGGGCCAACAGCCCACCCAGAATAATCGCGATTCGTTTCATTGGCGTCTTAGAGTGTACTACCTTCGATAGAGAGCCTTCATGAGGGATTTGCGAAGAACCGTCGCCGCCTTATGCGGATTATTGCTGGCCGCCGCGCTGATTGCCGCGTGGTGGACGCGCGATGCGGCGCCGGACCGAACCCCCGCTGTGGCAACCACCGCCATCGACCGGCGCCTGCTCGATACCGCGCGTCAGCTGGCGCCCATCGCCGAGACCCAGGGCGAACAGGAACTCTACCGTCAGGCCACGCGTCTGGCCGATCACGAGCTCGATCAGGCCTTCGCCTCCGCGGTGCGCGAGGCGGCCGCGCGAAAGCCCGCTCCCTCCGCGCCGCTGCAACAGCTCAACACCCGCGTCGCACAGGCCCGCGCCCGCATCGATGCGGGCCAAGCACGGATCGCGAAACTCGAAAAGTCCGCCGCGTCGGACGAACAGGCGGGGCAGCTCGAAGTCGCCAAGGCACAGCTTGCGTTAGATCAGGACGAGCTCGAAGACGCCCAACTGGATCTCGCGCGCCAGGGCGGCGACGAACGCGGACGCCTGGAGCGGGCCGCCCAGGAGCATGCCGAGGCGCAGAAGGAACCGCCCGCGGTGAAAGCCGTCCCGTTAGGCAGCACCGCAACGCTGGTTACCCAGGTCACCGCCTGGCTGGAGCTCAATGATCGCCTGGCGCGACTGGACGCGGCGCACCAGCAAGCCGTGCGCTACGCCGCCACGCTCGATCGCGAACACAACAGCCTCGAAGCCATCGTCGAGAAGAAGCCGGCGCAAGCCGCACCCACCGCAACTCCCGATGCCGATAGCGATGAGGACGCCGCGGAGGAAGACCCGCAAGCCATGGTGGCGCGCCTGCGCGGCCTTTCCGACCAGCGCAAAACCCTCACGGAGTTGGATCGCCGCATTCAGGACGCCCAGCAACTCGCGGAGACCTACAAGAGTTGGACCGTCATCGTGGAAGGTCGCCGCCGCGGCGTCATCCATCAACTGCTCTGGTCTTTCGCAATCGTATTCGGAATTCTGCTCGGCGCGGCGCTGCTCGAAATGGCCGCGCTCCACTCTCTTCTCGATCAGCAGGACCGCCGCCGCCTCCATCAGCAACGCTTGCTCATCACGCTCGGCATCCGCGCCGCGGCCGTGCTGGTCGTTCTCCTCTTCATCTTCGGTCCGCCCGGGCAGATGCCCACCATCATCGGTCTCGCTACCGCCGGCATGACGGTGGTGTTGAGGGACTTCATCGTCGCCTTCTTCGGCTGGTTCGTCCTGATCGGCCGCCACGGCCTGCGCGTCGGCGATTGGGTGGAAATCAAGGGGATCGGCGGCGAGGTGATCGAAGTCGGCGTCTTCAAGACCGTTCTGCTCGAAATGGGGAATTGGACGAATACCGGCCACCCCACCGGCCGCCGGGTTTCTTTCATGAACGGCTACGCCATCGAGGGAGTCTATTTCAATTTCTCTACCGCGGGCCAATGGCTCTGGGACGAATTGCAGGTGACCGTGCCCCCCGGCAGCGATCCGTACTCCACCGCGCAGCTCATCCGCGAAGCCGTGGAAAAGGAGACCGAGGCCGATGCACAACTGGCGGAAGAGGAGTGGGAGCGCATCACCAAGCAGTACGGCACCCGTGCCTTCTCGGCCAAGCCCGCGGTGGATCTGCGCCCCGGCACCAATGGCCTCGACGTCCAGGTCCGCTACATCACCCGCGGCCCGCAGCGCTACGAAGTGAAGTCACGCCTATTTAAGGAAATCGTCGGCCTGCTGCACAAATCCGATGCCCGCCAGCAGTAAGTGAAAGCTGTTTCTCGCAGAGGCGCAGAGGACGCAGAAAAACCGATGCCCTTGTTTTCCCCAGCCTTTCTCTGCGTCCTCTGCGCCTCTGCGAGAAACGTTTTCCTAGTCCCCCGCCGCGCTATCCGCCCGCGGAGAGAAGTTCCACCCAAGTCCCGATAACAGGCTCTGCCATTTCTCCCGATGCGTCTTCATCGTGGAAATCGCCAGCATCAAAAGGATCACGAAAACCGCCGCCGCCACTGTCTGCGGCACCGTCAGGCTGTCCTTGAAAAAGGTCGCGGCGCGTCCGTACACCAGTTCGATATGCACCCAATAGACCAGCAGCGAAGTCACGCCGAACTGGCGAATCCAGCTCCAGCCTTCCTTCGCCCCATAGCGCGTCCACAGAAACGCCAGCGAGGTCATCACGAAGAGCACGCCTACTTTGGTCAGCACCTGTGCCGGGCTGTTGAGCCAGAACTCCGTCTTCGTGTACAGCGAAAACGACGAGTTCGCAAAGTACTGGCAGGTCAGAATCAGCATGCCGCCCAATAGCGCCGCCCACTGCATGCAGCGCTCCGTAGACTCCTGCGGAATCGAGCGGATCACGCTGCCCGCGCTCACCCCGAAGGCAAGATAGGCGCCCCACGGAAAAATACCGAAGGAGTTGTAGTCCGGGATGATGTAGCTGCGCACAATCCACGGCACGCCGGACCAATCCATACTCGAAATCACCGGCGACGCCATCGCGATCGCCAGGCCGAGTACCGCGCATAAGCGAATTCGCTCCGCCGTCTTGAAGAGCGCCATGATCGAGAGCAGCGCGATCGACATCCCCATGCAGTTCAGCACATCGACTTTGAAAAGCCCTTCCCATGGGGCGGGCAGGCCGAAGACCCAAAGCTGCAGCCGGAATGCAAACGCCAGGAAGAACAGATAGCGCGAGCGGCCCAACGCCTGCCACACACGGCCGCGCGGCGACACGCCCTTGCGTTCCGTGCTGTCCATCAGGAAGGCCAGCGTCACACCGGTTAGGAAACAGGAACAGGGCCGGCGGCATTCCGCCCACGAATTGAGAAAGCGTGTAGGCGCTCCCGCTCTTCAATTCGGGCCGCAGGAACGAATGGAACACGTGCCCCTGCAGCATAATCGATGGCTCCGAGCCCGCGCACCCAATCCAGGTACTCCAGGCGATACGAGCTGGTCTTGGTGTGCTGCATGCTACTTGAGTTTGGTGCGCTTCGCTCCCTTGGGAATATCCAGCCTCACAGCCGATTCGGGAATGATAGCGCTCAGGTTGATCTTGCTATACGTAGACAGCAGATAATCTCCGCCTCCCTGATCGAACTCTCTGCTGCACGGTCAGGCCTTTTTCGGAGATCCACAATTCGCATTTCTTTACGGATTGCAAAATGTCCTTGGATTTCGGGATCAGCACAATGCGCGTCGCCTTCTCGCCGTTCACCGTGTCCGGTCCTCCGAGCGTGACTGTATAGGCGTCCAACAGGTCCGCCGAGTTACCTCCGAAGCCCAGCAGCATCAGCTGGTCCACCAGGCTGCGGATCTTCCCTAAGTCGCCTTCCTGTACTTCATTGATCTTGGGGTAGTAAATTTCCGCTTTGCCGCCGCCGATCGCTACCATCTGCTGGCTGGGCTTCTTGAAATCGATGCGGATGCGCGTATCGTGCGCCTTGAAGCGCTTCACCGTGATCGTGCCTTCGCTCACGTCGTCCACATTGACCACCTGCGTGTGCGCCAGCTTCCGAATATCCGCAGTCAATCCCTTAAAGCTCGCGGACGCCTGGTCCATGGTCTTCAATGCCGCCTCCAGCCCGCTATCCGCAGGCGGAGCGCCAAAGCCGGCGAATCGCCGTGACCATCAGCGGTGCCGGCGAACACAAACAGAGTGCGAAAGCGAGTCATCAGCATAAGACCTCTTCCTGGAAGACGCGGCCTGCCCGGCTGGGGTGTACCGCCTGCTGTGGTATCCTCACTGCCGCGTGGTCGCTATGTAACCCAGAAGTTCCCCTTCGGAATCGAGAATGGGCTCCACCCGCGTGACATGCAAACGGCGATTGCTCATGCGGCTCTGCAACTCGCGGCTCAGCTTCTCAATGCGCTGACCCTCCGCGATTCCCGCGAGCATCTGTGTATTCACGAAAAAGACGGTGTTGCCGTTCTCCGATGGCAGAAGAGCAATACTGCTGGCGTGCGGCAGACGCGGCTTATCGCCAAACCAGTCCCGCGGGGTAAGAAAAACGAACGCAAGAATAATGGCGACGATCACATCGTACTGCCAGCTTGCCCGGGGAAAGTCCCAAAGGATGAATTTCTTCAGCATTTGCCTCTTCCAGTGTAACCCAGTCACGTCCGGCTAAAAAATATTTCCCGGAGCACAAGCCGCGCGTCTGCTATCACTTAGCAATTTTACGCACTTCCGCCAGGGCCGGAAATTTGGAACGCCGCGGGTAAACTGTACACAGCAGGAAAGTTCCGCTACCGCCCGCGCCCCTCCCGGCGCGGGTTTTGCTTTTTCGGAGGTACCATGATTCCCCGTTTGTTCCTTGTAAGCGCAGGTGTGGCCGCTTCGCTTTTCGCCGCGCCCCCGCTGACTACCGTTCAGGACGTTCTCTATAAAGCCGATGGCACGCGCTTCAATGGCAGCGTGACCATCAGCTGGACCAGCTTTGAGGCGATCGACCAATCGGTGATCGCTCAGCAAACCACCACTGTCAACGTGGCCAACGGCAACCTTCACGTGCAATTGGTGCCCACCACCACCGCCACTCCCGCCGCCTTCTATACCGTCGTGTATCACAGCGACGGACGCATTCAGTTCCAGGAGAATTGGGCCGTCCCCTCCAGCACGCAGCCCCTGCGCGTGCGCGACGTTCGCCTCGCCAACGCCGGAGCCGCCAGCGCCGATACTACGTCCACCACCGTGCAGGAATCCGACATCGTTGGCCTGGTCAGCGATCTCGGCGCCCGCCCATTAAAAGGACCCGCCTATTCCGGCGGCCGCGTCGCCTACGTCAACCCTGCCGGCGCCATGGAGACCGTCAACGGCACGCCTACCGATTGCGTGCGCGTCGATGGATCCTCCGGCCCTTGCGGAGGCATCCCGCCCAACTTCGTCGACAATGATTCGCCCGGCGGGCGTCGTCGATGGCGCCAATCTCATCTTCACCCTGACCGGCGTGCCCAATCCGCCCTCGAGCCTCGCCATCTACCGCAATGGCGTGCTCCAAAAACTCGCCCAGGATTTCCAGCTCGCGGGCAGCCAGCTCACCTTTATCGGAACCGCGCCCCAGCCCCGCGATACGCTGCTCGCCAGCTACCGTCTCGCAGGCGGCGCCGATACCGCGCCCCAGCTCTACCCCAATCCTCAAGTCCTGTGCAGCGGCCTCGGCGGCGCCGTCAGCACCAGCACCCTGAGCAGCATCGGCGCCTGCACCATTCCCGCCGGATTCCTGGCCGCCGGCGACCGCGTCGAAATCCACTTCGATCTGGAACACCAGGGCGCGCTCGGCGGTTTCACCTTCGAGCTGCACTGGGGCGCAACCACCGTGCTCTCGCGCAATGGCTCGCCCGTCGATGCGCTGCTCTCCGGCCGCGCCGCCGCCGCGCTGACCTCACAGGGCGCGCAGATCAGTCACCAGTCCTGGGGAACGTCCCTGCCGTTCACCGCCGGAATCGGCACCGCATCCGACGATTACAACGCCGGCCTGACGGTGGATTTCCAGGCCAAGGTCGCCCAGGCCGGCGAAATCGTGACCCTCAAAAACTTCACCGTGGTGCGGTCTGCCCTGACGGTGCGCTCCCCCGCTATCCGCGCTGCCGGCGAACGGGGGAGCGTTCTCTACTCCGGAAAACGCTCGGGAGATTTCAGGTGCTGCCAGCCTTCGCCGCTCAGCGCCTTCAGGAACGCGACCAGGTCCGCCTTGTCTTTCTCGTTCAAATGCAGGGCCTTCATATTCGGATCCAAATTCTTGTTCGCAATTCCGCCCTTGTTATAAAACTCCACCACTTCGTCCAGCGTCGCCAGGCTTCCGTCATGCATGTACGGGGCGGTGTGTTCGATCTCGCGCAGCGTCGGCGTCTTGAAGACCCCCCAATCGCGTGGATCGTGCGTCACCGCAAAGCGCCCCACATCGGGATCCGGCTTGTCCGACCCCACGCCAAGATTCGAATACGCATTGAGCGTGAAGTTGGCGCCTTCGTGGCACTGGTCGCACTTCGCGCGATTGAAGAAAATGTCCATCCCGCGCACCTGCTGCGCCGTCATCGCCGCCTTGTCGCCATGCTTGTAGCGATCGTACGGAGCGTTGCCTGAGAGCACCGTGCGTTCAAAACAGGCGATCGCTTTCGCCATCCGGTCGATATCGATTTCTTCGCTGCCGAACGCCGCCGCGAACAGCGGCCGGTAGCCTTTGATCTTTTGGAGCCGCTCCACCACCGCCCCATGCGTCATGCCCATTTCCAGCGGATTGGCGATCGGTCCCTTCGCCTGCTCTTCCAACGTCGCCGCGCGCCCGTCCCAGAACTGAGCCAGGGAGTACGCCCGGTTGATCACCGTCGGCGCGCTCCGGCCCCCGTGCTGCGATTTGATGCCGGTGGAGACCGCGGCCTGATCGGTGAATGCCAGTTTCGGGTCGTGGCAGGTGGCGCAGCTCACCGTCTCATCGGCTGAAAGCCGGCGATCGAAATACAGCACCCGTCCTAGTTCGACCTTCGCCGCCGAGTAGGGATTGCTTCGCGGCCACGCGAGCGGCGGCAGCCCGAGCGGCACCGCCGGCGGCCGCACGCTCTGCTGCGCCCATCCGCACAGTAAAAAGGCCGGCAGCGCAAGCGCTCCGGCCAGATCTCTTCGAGTCATCTATCCACGCTTACTTGGTCAGTCCCTGCACGAAAATCGCGCTGTACCCGTTCACTTTCGCGGCCGTCCCGTTGACGGTGACGATGTGCCCCATGTGTTCGGCGCCAGAGCTCTTCGCGTCCACTCCGCCATCGCGGCGCGGATCGTGCTCTTCCGGCATCAGCATATACAGTGCGCCGTCCTTGGTGAGCAGGCCGATCGGCTGGCCGTTGTTGACGCACTTCTGCCCGCAGGCGCGATGCTTCTCGCCGTGCTTGCCAAGCTGAATGTAACAAGAGAAATCCACAATCTCACCGGTTCGCGTGATCGCGCTGCCCGGCTGCGGCTTGCTATCCACCCCGGCCGCCACCGAAGTGGTCGACCACGGCTGGTCGGGCTTTGCCCCGAGCGTGGCTGCCGGCTTGTCCCAGGTGCCGGTCTCCACTTTCATTTCAGGATGCAGAATCCCGCCCGTTGCAGCCTTCTTTTCCTGCGCGCCCATCGTAATTGCGGCCAAAGCCGCAAGCCCCACAACCAAGATTTTCCGTGTCAATGCGTGCCTCCGATTTGCAAGCGTATCACAAGCCGCCCCCAACCCTCCGCATTCCATCTCACTGTCTGCGGAATCGTTTGGTCACCGGTGGAACTGGTCCCCAGCCCGCCATTCCGGCAACCGATCCTGATTGGCGATGTCTTTTCCCAGCAGAAACCCGAACTCCGCGGCTTGGGCCAGGGCCGTGAAATCCCAATCCGCCTGAAACTCGTCCGAGGGCTGATGATAGTGCTTGCTGTTGTACGCCTCGTACGCCCGCGCCCCAAACCCCGCCGGCTTCCCCGCAAACTCCGTGGCGTGCTCAATGCTGAACGCCGGAATTCCCGCGCGCGCGAAAGAGAAATGGTCGGAACGGAAATAGTGGCCCGCCTCCGGCTGCGCGTCCAATGAAATTGCAAGGTCCAGCCGCTTGGCGATCTGCTGTGCCAGCGGGTACACATTGGTGCGCTCCGCCCCGGTGATCACCACATCCGCGGCGCGCCCCCACGGGTACAGGGCGTCGTAGTTCAAAGCGATCGCCGTCTTTGCCGCCGGCACCAGCGGATGCGTGCCGTAGTATTCGGAGCCCTTGAGCCCGCCTTCCTCGGCAGTCACCGCCAGAAACAGCACGCTGCGCTTGGGCTTCTGCCCCAGCGCGCCCCACACCCGCGCCAGTTCCAGCAGCACCGCGCAGCCCGTGGCGTTGTCGATCGCGCCATTGTAAATCGCATCGCCATTCACCGGTGTCCCGATTCCCAGGTGATCCCAGTGCGCGCTGTAGATGATGTACTCGTCGCGCAGTTTCGGTTCGCTTCCCGGAATCATGCCGGCCACGTTGCGCGTCTCCAGCTCCCGAATCTTGGACTTGAGATCGCCGCGAATCTGCATGCCGAGATCGACCGGCCGGAAATCCGCACGCTCGCTCGCCTTCAACAACTCGTCCAGATTCTTCCCGGCGAGCCCCAGCAGCTTTTCTCCGGCTTCGCGCGTAAGCCATCCCTGGAAGGACGAGTGCCGCCCCGTTCGGCTCGAGTTTGACGAACGGCGCTTCCCTGCCCCAGGAGTTGCGCACCACGTCCCATCCATAGCTCGCCGTCGGCGTGGTGTGGATGATGATGCATCCCGCCGCGCCATGGCGCAGCGCCTCTTCGTACTTGTAGGTCCAGCGCCCGTAATAGGTGAGCGCCCGCCCGTCAAAGAATTTCGGATCTGTCGAGGGCGGCTCGTTGGTGAACAGGATCAAAACCTTGCCCTTGACGTCCACACCCTTGAAATCGTCCCAGTGAAACTCCGGCGCCGTGATCCCGTGTCCCACGAAAATCGCGCCGCCTTCAAATCTGGTCTCCGGACGCTGCGTGCCGCTGGTCCCGACGAAATCGTCTCCCCACGCAAACTCGGCCGATCTTCCCCCTGCCGTCGCGCTCAGCCGGGAACCCGGCTCGGTTTCGATTCCTACCAGCGGAACTTTCTGGAAGAACGTGCCGTTCTCCCCGGCCGGCTTCGCCCCTGCCAGCGCGAGTTGCGTCGCAATATACTCTGTCGCCAGTTGGCCCCCGCGCTGGCCCACGCCGCGGCCCTCCATCAGGTCGCTGCCCAGGAACCGCGTCTGCTCCCGAATGCGCTGCGCCGAGATCGCGCCGTCTTGCGCCACTCGAGCCGATCGCACCAATCACCAGTAACCCTATAGACTTGAGCATGATTCCAATGGTATCCTGAATTCTTCGTATCATAAGAACGAAAGCGCCCACAATCAACCCCATGGATCGGACTCTGAGCCATCTTCGCGCCCTGGAAGCCGAAAGCATTCACATCATCCGCGAGGTGGCCGCCGAATTCGAGCGGCCCGTGATGCTCTACTCCATCGGGAAAGACTCCTCGGTCATGGTGCGCCTCGCGCAAAAGGCCTTCGCGCCCGGCCCCTTGCCGTTTCCCCTGCTGCACATCGACACCACCTACAAATTCGACGAGATGATCGAATTTCGCGATCGCTTTTGCGCGGAAATCGGCGCCCGCCTGATCGTCCACACCAATCGGAAGGCGATCGAAGATGGCGCCAGTCCCTTTAAGCTGGGTACCCAAAAGTGCTGCGGCCTGCTCAAGACTCGCGCCCTGCTCGACGCGCTCGCCGCCGGAAATTTCGATGCGGCGTTCGGCGGAGCACGCCGCGATGAAGAGAAATCGCGCGCCAAGGAACGCGTCTACAGCTTCCGCGACGCCTTCGGCCAGTGGGACCCCAAGAATCAGCGGCCGGAATTGTGGAGCCTGTACAACAGCCGCATCGATAAGGGCGAAAGCATTCGCGTCTTCCCCCTTTCCAATTGGACCGAGCTGGATGTCTGGAACTATATCCACCGCGAAAATATCCCCATCGTGCCGCTGTATTTCGCCAAGCCCCGGCCCATGCTGGTGCGCGGCGGCAACCTGATTCCGTTGGAACACAACGCACCCCTTCTGCCCGGCGAGAAGCCCCAAATGGTGATGTGCCGGATGCGCTCCCTGGGCTGCACCTATTGCACCGGCGCCATCTATTCCGAAGCCGATACGCTGCCCAAAATCATCGAAGAGATGATCCAGGCACGCCGCAGCGAACGCGAAAATCGGATCATCGATCACGATCAGGAAGGTTCCATGGAGATCAAGAAGCGCGAGGGCTACTTCTGATGATGGTCCAGCGCGCCGGAACCGAAACCGCCGAGTGGCTGGCCGCCACCGCGGAAACCGAACTGCTTCGCTTCAGCACCGCGGGCAGCGTGGACGATGGCAAAAGCACCTTGATCGGCCGCCTCCTCTACGATTCCAAGGGCGTCTACGAAGACCAGCTCGCCAGCGTCCGCAAAGCCACCCGCAACCTCTCCACCAACGGCCTGGATCTTTCACTGCTCACCGACGGCCTCCGCGCCGAACGCGAACAGGGCATCACCATCGACGTCGCCTACCGCTATTTCTCCACGCCGCGGCGCAAGTTCATCATCGCCGACACCCCCGGCCACGAACAGTACACGCGCAACATGGCGACCGGCGCCTCCACCGCGAATCTCTCCATCATCCTGATCGATGCCCGCTATGGCGTGCTGCCCCAATCGCGCCGTCATGCCTACATCGCCGCGCTGCTGGGGATTCCGCACCTCGTGGTGGCCATCAACAAGATGGACCTGGTGGAGTTCCGCGAGGAAGTCTACAACGCGATCGTCGAGGATTTCCGCGCGTTCGCCGCCCAGCTGCATACCGGCGATATCACGTATATTCCGATCAGCGCCCTTGAGGGCGATAACGTCGTGACTCGCAGCGCGCGCACTCCCTGGTATACCGGTCCCGCCCTGCTCGATCACCTCGAGACCGTGCCGATCGCCCGCGATTACAATTTGGCCGATCTGCGCTTTCCCGTGCAGTACGTGATCCGCCCCAACCTGGATTTCCGCGGCTTCGCCGGTCAGATCGCTTCCGGTATCATCCGCCGCGGCGACCCCGTTACCGTGCTGCCCTCCGGCCGCACCAGCCGCGTGAAATCCATCGTCACCTGGGAAGGCGACTTGCCGGAAGCCTTCGCGCCGATGTCGGTCACCGTCTGCCTGGAGGACGAGATCGATATCAGCCGCGGCGACATGCTCGCGCTGCCCGACAACCTGCCGCACACCGGCCGCCGCTTTGACGCCACCGTGGTGTGGATGAACCAGAAGCCGCTGGCGCCGAATCGTCCGTACCTGATCAAGCAGACCACCCAGGTCACGCAGGCGCGCATTCGGAAGATCCGCCATCGCATCGATATTCACACCCTCGCGCACCAGCAGGTCAGCGAATTGGAACTCAACGGCATCGGCGTCGTCAGCGTGGAGGCGCAGCGCCCCCTCTTCTTCGACCCCTACCGCTCCAATCGCGCCACCGGCAGTTTCATCCTGATCGACCCGATTACCAATGAGACGCTCGGCGCCGGCATGATCCTGGCGCCGCATTCTTCCACCGAGGCCGGCGGCCGGGTGACCTCCGCCGAACGCCGCGCCGCTCGCGGCCACGCTGCCGCTCGCGATCGGCCTTTCCCAGAGCCAATCCCGACCTTCCCTGGGCTCTGGAGAGGCTCCTTTTCGATCACGGCTACGGCGTCCATGTGATTCAGGACAGCCGCGATCGTGGCAGAATCGTTGCG
This sequence comes from uncultured Solibacteraceae bacterium, assembly GCA_963811575.1. Classification (GTDB taxonomy): domain Bacteria; phylum Acidobacteriota; class Terriglobia; order Bryobacterales; family Bryobacteraceae; genus Solibacter. The sequence continues at coordinate 448,817 of CAWERY010000004.1, forward strand.
CACCACTCTGGCGGCGGGCCTGATCGCGATCCTACAGCCCTCTACCCCGGAGGAATGGCAGGTTATGCGAGATTACGTACCAATAAATCTCACATATCTCCCCCTGTCCGACGACCATGAGGAGATATGGGCGGAGTTGAAAGCTTCAGGTCTGTTATCCCTATCACCAGCGCCGCTAACCGACGGCGCCGGCATTTAGTAATTTTTAACCCACTCCCACAGTCTGTCCGGTGAGCTTCAGGACAGCCGCGTATATCTGAAGTGAACAGCTTGCATTGACCCGAAAGTTAGCCATGCTAACATCCACTTACTGCTCGTGGACGGGTAAGTCATGAGCCTCATTTCACTGTTAGTTACATAACATTTCTCTCACGGGGGAAATGGAGATTGTTCCGGAGGACGACACTATGGAAATTCGAAGCTCATTGAGACTTCTCGGCACCATTGCATTTGGATTCGGACTCGCGGCCGCTTCAGCGACCGCAGCTCAGATTAACGGGTCTCTGCCTCTGGCGGGGTTCAACACCGCCCAGAACGGCATCGATCTGTCGGTAAGCACGTTGGTAAGCACCACCGCCACCAACCTGACCGGCACCGGCTCGGGAGATTTCAGCGTCGTGACCGGCCCTTTCTCGGGAACCACTTTGACGTTCTCGACTATCCTCACCGGCGGCGGCTTTACATTCAGCGATGCGCTGGATGGAATGTTCACGGCTACTTCCGGCCTGATCATCACCCACACGGCAAGTAATTTGGACGTGTTCCTGCTCGGCACCTATACGCCGGGCTCGCACTTCAGTGCCGCGGGATGCAACGTCTGCACCGCGACCGGCGCGCTCGCTCACGTGAGCATCAACCAGAGCGGCACCGCCGTCTCTGAGGCCATCACGCTCACCGCGCCTTCTTCGACCCTCCCGGGCGCTCCCGAACCCGCGACTCTCACCCTGTTCGGTTCTGCCCTCGTAGGCTTGGGTTTGATCGGGCGCAAACGTTTCGCCCGCTAATCTCCCTCACCTGACGAAGTTCCATCTGACCGGGGTGCAGTCGCACCCCGGTTTTTAATTCCTCAACTCACTAAGACCCACCGAAGTGCTGTTTACGCGATTTGTCCGACCTCTCCCCGGAAATAGTACAAAACTCCACGTAATCTTAGATTTGCAGGGCTTTTTTTCCTAGGTGCAAGGGTGGTTCTATTAGTACTGATGGATGGGCAAATAGTACCACTAGACGAAGGTTAATACTGTGTTTTGAGCCATTTGGACTTGACTCGTCCCGTTGGTATGGTAACATCCGTTTACGACTCGCGTAATGGGCATCACATCACCGCGAGTCGGAGTAACTTTTAGTACTGAACCACTTTTCGCAGGAACAGAAGTAACGGAGGATACTACGCGCCAATGAAAATAACTCAGTTTTTTGCACTATCAGCCATGGCTGGACTTCTCGCATTGGGAACGGCCAGCGCTGGGACGATCAACGGATCGATCCCTTTCGGCGGAATCGGGCTCACCTTGGGTAATGGCACCAACCTGGCCAACACCACTCTCATCAACGCGACGGTCTATCAGACGTCCAGCGCGGGTGCGGGCGATTATAGCCTGGTGCCTGTGCTCTCGCAGTTCACGGAAGGTGGCGGTCTCGATCTCACCAACCTTTCCGCCTTCACCTTCACCAACGCGAGCTACGGAACCTTCGTAGCCGATGGTCCCGGAAACGCGATCATCTCCCAGAACTCCGGCTTTTTGGATGTTTTCCTTCGCGGTACCTTCACCCCGTCCGGTGTGATGGCCGGCGCGGGATTCACCGCGACTGACACCAGCTTCCGCATCTCCTTCACTCAGTCCGGCACGTCCATCTCTGGTAGCGGCACCTTGAATTCGCCTGCTGTTCCGCCGCCGCCGACTGCTCCGGAACCCGCCACGATGACCCTCTTCGGCTCGGCTTTGGTGGGACTGGGCCTGGTTGGCCGCAAGCGTCTGGGCCGCTAGTTTCCTAGTAGTTTGACCTGCGATTTGACCGGGGTGCGAACGCGTCCCGGTCTTTTGCATTTTTGGTGGCCTCTTTTACCCTCCCCTCCCGCATCTTCCCCTCTTCCTGAGTGTTTGTGTTCTACGATGGGATTTTCCACGTAATCTGCCGTTGAAGTCCGACGTCAAAGCCCTTTAGGTGGGATCCCGTCCCAATCGGAGTGTTCATGAAGCTTGCGCGTGTGCTGTGCCTGATGACCGTGGGAACCGGCGTTCTGCTCGCCCAGACATGGGACACCAGCGGGAATGGAATGCTCAAAGGCACGTACTATTTTCGACACGTGACCTACGAGATTTCGGACTCGGGCGCCGGCGATCTCTACGATGCCTTCACGCTCTATGGCACCGTGACCTTCGATGGCGCCGGCAAATATTCGATGCCCTCCGTCACGCTGATTGAAGGGCGCACCGGCCAAGTGCAAAATGGCGCTGTGAGCGGCACCTACTCTATCGCGGCGTCCGGACAAGGCTTCCTCTCCAGCCCCATTTTTACTGGTGATCTGATCTACGGCTTGGTCAACGCCCAGGGCATTTTCGTCGGCAGCAGTACGGAAAACCAAAACGGCAACAATGACGTGTTCATCGCGGCGCCGCTGAACACCACGCCACCCACCGCCTCCACCTTCAAGGGTGCCTATACCCTCGCTTATATGGACCTTTCGAGCGGCGACCCCTCCAACAGCATCGGCGGCATGCTGCAAATGAATCCGGATGGCGCTGGAAATATCGGCACCGTGCCGTTCACCGGATATCTCGGAACCTCCGCAAAAGGCACCACCTCTATTTCCAACGTCAAATACATCTTTAGCGGCGGAGCCGGCGTGGTCACGTTTCCCAACTCCACCACGGCGCTGTTTTCCGGGCAATACTATCTGTACTTCTCGCCCGACGGCAACTTCGTCTTCGGCGGTTCCCCCACGGGCTTCGACCTTTTTGTGGGAGTGCGCACGGGAATCGGAACTCCCAGCCTCGGCGGACTCTACTACGAGGCCGGCCTGGACCAGAATGTTTCCACGCTGGCCAGTGCCGGCTATGCCAGCCTGGACACGTTCTACGGCTCCTGGAACGCGAATGGCGGCAACATTATCGGCCACCAGCGCCTGCTCGATCTCTTCAACCCCTCGGCGGCCGACTATACCTATGCCGACACGTACAACGTTGCCGCCAACGGTACCTATGCCAACGGCTTGAGTAATTACGTGGTCAGCAACGGGATCCGCATCGGCAGCGGCATCGGGCCCTCCCTCGGCCTCAGTGTGGGGCTGCAGGCCCCCGCGATGAATAGCAGTCTGAGCTCCACCGGCGTTTTCCTGAACCCGACCGGCATCGTCAACGCCGGCAGTTTTGCGCCGTTTACCGCCGGCCTCGCTCCCGGAGAACTGCTCACGCTCTACGGGGCGAATCTCGCCCCCGGAACCCAGGTGGAATCGGGGATCCCGTTTCCCACCACGCTCGGCAACGTGCAGGTATTGATCAATAGCATCCCGGCGCCGCTCTACTATGTGACCCCTACGCAGCTTTCGGCGATCGTGCCCTACGGGCTGACCGGCGGCATCGCGAAGGTCCAGGTCTTTAACAATAATGTGGCATCGAATGCCGTAACCGCGCTGCTCAGCGCGACTTCGCCGGGAATTTTAACGCAATCGCAGAATGGGCTCGGCTATGGCGACGCAGTGCATCAGGATGGCAGCCTGGTCAACGGGAAAAATCCCGCGCAAATCGGCGAAACCGTGTCGTTGTTCGTCACCGGCCTCGGCGCAGTGAACCCCGCCATCGGAGATGGGTCCGCCGGTCCCACGGACCCCTTGTCGAATACCACAAACACCATCACCGCGTACATCGGCGGCACACAGGCTACCGTGACTTACGCCGGCTTGGCGCCGCAACTAGGCGGGCTCTATCAGATCAACCTGACGGTGCCGCCCGGAGTCCCATCGGGCGACAACAATCTCGACATCGCGGGCCCCGATTCCTACAATTCCGTATGCGTGATCGCGATCGGCACCCCGACGAGTTCCACGGCGTCTGCCACGGCCTTGCGCCGTGCCCCGCAACCGCTCGCACAGCGCAAGACGAAGCTCACCCCCCTGACGCGGCGCACCCCGGTGCTTTCCCGCTAGGGTGAGAGGATCGTTCCTTCGGCTACCAGGTCGGCGCGGAATGCCACTTGATGGACGGCCGCTAACGTCACTGGTGAACAGCCTGGCAGACCACATCGACGACGTGGCGGCAGAGGGTGTTTTCGGTCACTTCGGGGGGCGGTCGTCGCTGCGGGAATCGCTGCGCTTTACCTGGACGCGGCGGCGGCCGGTTTCGAGGTTGGCGGCGGCCTTGTCTTTGGCGGCCTGACTGATTTGGATGCGGTTATCGACCATGACGGCACCGGCGGTTTTGCACATTCGGGTGGCTACGCCTTTGTGTTGCACGACGTCGGTTTTGCCATCGATGTGGGCGACGCCGCCCTGGACGCGGACGGTGAATTTGTCCTCGTGGATTTTGGACTTGGCGAATTTGGCGCGGATGAGCGATTCCAGTTGGGCATCGGTCAACTTTGGCTGCTGCTTCGCGGCAGGGGCAGCGGCGGGGCGGTGGGCGGGGGTCTGGGCGGGCGGCGCTGGTGTGCCATCGCGGCCACGGCCAGGATCGACCGCATAGAGTCCGAGGGATCGCATAAACTATACAGTTGTCCGGAATCCCGTATCCTCTCAGAATTCTGTGCTAAAGTGAGGGGTTCTTAAGGCTTGTCAAGAGTTCGATGCCCGAACAGATCCTGCTGCAAGGTAAAATTTTGGGCACAGAGGAGTTCCTTCTGGCGGCTCCCGCCGAAGGGCGTTCTGTGCGTTCCGCCGGTGAGGACTTACTGGCCGGCAAGTCGCAGTGGATTACTCTGCTTTGCGAGGTGCTGCCGCGCGCGCTGCTGGCGGAACTGGGGCTGGCGCGGATCCTGCTTGGTTCGAGCGGGGGCGGGCAGTTCCTGGTAGTGCTGCCGGGGGAAGCGGGCGAAGCGGCGGAAAGTTTTCTGAAAGCCGCGGCGGCGCAAATCACGGAGCTCAGCGCGGGACGGGTGAAGCTGGTGTGGGCGGTCACCGCGAATCTGGGCGACTGGGCGATTATCCGGCGGCGGCTCAACGACGAATTGCAGGGCAAGACCAACGCTCCGCTGCAACAGCTGGGAGCCTTCCGTATTCGAACCTTTCGTAGCACCGCCGGCCAGCACGGCGGACCAGTATTTCGCGAAGGAATTGGGCGCGAAGGTGCGGGAAGCCTCGACGCTGGGGTGGTCGCCGGATAATCCCGGCAAGGTAATCGCGGGTACGGGCAAACATACCTGGAACGTGAGCAGCAACCTTTCGCCCGACGGGGTTTTGCTGGCGCGCCATGCGGCGCCGAGCGATGACGGGAAGCAGGCGGCGCCGGTGCAGACGCTGGCGCGGCGCGCGCAGGGGCGCTCCATCTGGGGCGTGCTGCGCGGCGACGTGGACAATTTCGGTTTACGGCTGCGGCGGGTGCATTCGATTGAAGAACACGTGCCGCTTTCGGTGCTGTATAAGCAGTTTTTCGCCGGCGAACTCGAAGTCTTATGCTCGCTGCCGGAGTTCTGGCGCAAGGTGAGCATCATTTATTCGGGCGGCGACGATTTCGCGGTTTACGGATCCTGGGACGCGTTGATCGCGCTGGCGCGCGAAGTGCAGCGGCTCTTCCACCGCTTCACGGAAGAGAATCTGAAGGAATATCCGGGGGCGGAAGGCAAGACGATTTCGATGGCGATCGCGCTGGCGCCGGAGACGTATTATCCGCTGGCGTCGGTCTACGAAGAAGCGGGACGGAACCTGGATCTGGCGAAGGCGGCCGACCGGGATTGCATCTACTTACTGGGGCGGATTCTGGAGTGGCGGCATCTGAACGACGCAGCCGAGTTGAAGGATACGGTAACGCGGCTGATCCACGACTTCCGGATGTCCAAACAGTTTCTGTATCAACTGCGCAGTTTTTACCGGCGCGATGCTTATGGGGCGGAGGCCGATGTGCAGCGCACGTGGCGCTTCCAGCGGCGGTTCAACCGCATTCTGAGCGGCACGCGCGACCGGGAATTCCAGAAATTGCGGACGCACCTGATCGGTGAAATGATCGGCAAGAAATCGGCGGAAGTGAAACTGCGGCCCGCGGGCCTGGTGGCCCTGGAATGGGCCAGATTGGTGACAGAGGTTTAGAAATGGCACAAGAGCAGGAGCAACGGAAGGAAAGCCGTCCGCCGCGCGAAGGCCGCGGACCGCAGGGCGCTTCGCCGCAGGGCGGACCGCCACGGGGCGGGCCACCGCGGGGCGACCGTGGAGGCGAGCGTGGGGGCGAACGGGGCGGTGATCGCGGTGGCGACCGCGGCGACCGGCGCGGCTTCGACCGCGGGCGTCCTGAAGGGCCGCCCGAAATCGAGCTCGAGAAACTGATCAACGACAGCCTCTACCTGGATAACCAGGCGCACGCCATTGTGAGCCGGATGCGCGATATGGACAGCGGCACGAAGAGCCAGCTGCGCCGTCTCTACAGCTCCGTGCGGCGGGCGGTGCGCGCTCCGGAGGGCGAGCGGCAACACGAGTTCGTGATGCTGCGCGCACGCCTGGCATACACGATCGCGCGGCATGGGCTGCGCAGCCTGGATCAGCTGGAAAAGCTGCTGTTGCAGGTGACGCGCCGCAACGATATCAAGGGTTACGAACGGTTCAAGGATCTATTTGAGGCCATCGTGGCCTACAACGAGTAAAGCATGAGCGCACACACCTCTCAAACCGAGTTGAAACTGATCGGGAAGCTGATTCTCGAAGGCGAAATGCTCTGCGAAACCGGCCTGCACGTGGGAGCGGGCAAGGGTTCGCTGGAGATCGGCGGAAGCGACAATCCCGTGGTGAAAGACGCGTTCGGCCGGCCGTATGTGCCGGGCAGCTCGCTGCGCGGGAAGATCCGTTCGCTGCTGGAGCAATCGAGCGGGATGGCGGTGCCCGGCGAACTGGTCTACCTGTCCCGGCGTAAGGGGCAGGAAGTGCGCATCCACCAGAGCGACCGTCCCGACGACGAAATCTGCCTGCTGTTCGGCCGCAATCCGGGACGTATGGAGCGCGTGCAGGGCGAATCGCTGGACACTTCGCAGGCCACGCCGGCGCGGCTGGCGGTGTTCGACGCGCCGTTGGACGTGGAGAGCATCACGGCGCAGATGCGCGAGAACCTGGATGACGAACTCACGGAAGTGAAGAGCGAGAACGCCATCGACCGGATCACGTCGCAGGCCAATCCGCGTACGTTGGAGCGCGTCCCGATGGGAGCGCGGTTCAAGACGCGGTTTGTGATGGATGTGTTGTGCGACGAAGATGCGCCGTTGTTCCTGCGCGTGCTCGAGGGCTTGCGGCTCTTAGAGGACGACGCGCTCGGCGGGGGCGGCTCGCGCGGTAGCGGGCGGGTGAGCTTCGCCAATCTGCGCCTTGCCTGGCGCAGCAAGAATTACTACGCGACTGGCGCTGCCGAGAAGGAAATCAGCGCCGGCGCCACGCTGGCGGCTATTCAAACTGCCGTCAACGAATCCGCGTTCGGCTTTGTGCGCGAGGAGTAATGAACCCGGGACTGGTCGTCAAACTACGCCCTGCCGGCCCCTGGCGCATTGGTCCGGACTCGGGCGCGCGCAACCGGGTCGACGTGATTTATCACAGCGACTCGCTGTACAGCGCGGTAACGAGCGCGATGTCGCGCATGGGCATGCTGGCAGAGTGGCTGACCGCCACGGCGCGCACCGAGACGCCGGCGGTGTGTTTCAGCTCGTGCTTCCCGTTTCTGGACGAGTTGGCGTTTGTGGTGCCGCCGCGGACGATTTGGCCGCCGACATCGCCGGCGCTGATGTCCGCGCGCGTACGGTGGAAGAGCGCGCGCTTCATCCCGCTCACTATGGTGCAGACAATTCTCTCTGGAGAAAAGCTGAATGCCAACCAGTGGAGCGTGGATGGCGCGAGCGGATGCCTGGTGCCTTCGGGCAGGGGCGGACCGTTCCGCACGGGGATTCGCTGGAATGCGGCGGTGGACCGGCTGAGCGGGGCGAGTGAACGGCACGCGACGGCGTGCATCGAATTCCGTCCGGGTTCCGGGTTGTGGACGGTGGTGGGTTTCGCGGACGATGCGGCGCGGGACCGGTGGCAGGATCCGATCAAGGCGGTCTTCCGGCTGCTGGCGGATACCGGTTTCGGCGGCGAACGATCGCGCGGCTGGGGCCGTGCGGAGACTCCGGAATTTGTGGAAGGCAGCCTGCCGGAAATGATCATTCAGGAGCGGGCCAGGCCGGTGGCGGAAGCCGCCGCGCCCGTAGTGGAAGCTGTGGCGCCGGGAGTTCCCGACGAGCCCTCGCCCGTGCCGCCCATGCAGGAACCACCCGAGGAAGCGCCGCCGGCGACCGAACCGGGGCCCGACCCGCTGCCCGACACGGAGCCGGGACCGCCGCCTCCGCCGGCCACCGATCCGCCGGCTGAAATGCCGGATCCCGATCCGGAACCGACGCTGCCGCCGGTGGGAGAGCCAGAGGTTGCGCTATCCGACGCTCCTGTGGAGGCCGTGCTGCGCGCTCCCGAGAGCATCGCGGAATTGCAGGTAGCTCCGTTAGAGGAAGCCGAGGACGGCGAACCTGCCGCTCGAAGCAGAGCCCGAACCGGAACCGGAGCCCGACGCGCACGAACTCGCTGCGTTGGCCGCGCGAAAGCCGAGCGGGCCGCCGCTGCAGGCGCACTGGCTGCTCTCGCTGTTCACCCCGGCCGCGGCCGATGCGGTGGATTGGGGGCGCGGCAGCTACACGGTACTGGCGCGCGGGGGACGAATCGACAGCCCTTCCGGCAGTGGTGAATTGAAGAAGCAGATTCAGATGGTCGCGGAAGGATCCGTGCTGTACGCCGATGGCGTGCCGCGCGGCGCCGCCGCCGACGTGGCGCCCGATGGTTTCGCGCACCCGGTGTTCCGCGCCGGCTTTGCGCTCTCCATCCGGCTGCCCGAGGTGCATTGATGCGCTATCGCCTCACATGCCTGACGCCGCTGCTGGTGGGTGACGGGCGCAAGCTCAGCCCGATCGACTACATGGTCTGGAAGGACCACGTGAACGTGCTGGACCAGTGGCGGATCTTCCGCCTGCTGGCAAAGGGGCCGCGCCTGGAGAGCTATCTCACGCAGCTGAAGAATGCGGAGAAGCTGGATTTCGCAAGTTGGGGCGGGTTCGCGCAGAATTTTGCGGGACGGCGCGTGCCGTTTGAAAACGCCGCTTACTCGGCGTACTGGAATCGCGCGGGGGGCGAGAGCCTGCACATCCCGACCTTCGCGTCGGGCGCGAGCGGGCAGTATCTTCCGGCGACTGCGATCAAGGGCGCGCTGCGCACGGGAATGGTTTTTGCGCAGTGGCGCGACGGCATGCTGCAGGACATGTTGGGGCGGATGAAGGGCGACCGTCCTCCGCGGCGTCCGGCGGAGAGCGTGGAGGAACAGGCGATTGGCGGCGGCGGCGCGAATCGGATGCGGTATGTCAGCGCGGGCGATTCGGAAGTAGTGACGACGCGGCGAGTTCAAGATCTACCTGCTGCGGACATCGACACTGCAGCCTCGCGGGGCGAATTTCGCGCTGGGGTGGAAGCAGAGCCCGCGCGGCGCGGTAGATGGCGCGCGTCCCGACGAGAGCACTCCCACGTTCGCGGAAATGGCGGTGCCGGGCACGACGTTTCGCGGCGATTGGGACGAGAAGAAGTTTTTCCTGCAGACCGAAGTGCGCAAGAGCTTGCGCTGGCCGGAGGGTTTCAGCCGCGCGAAGATTTTTGAAGCGGCGAATGTCTACGCGGCGGGATGCCTGGCGCTGCAGCGTCAGTACGCGTCGCTCGCCGGCATGGGTCTGTTGGATCGAAGTCTCGACGAGCTGGAGCAGCGACTGGCGGCGGCCCGCGAAAAGGGCACGTGCCTGCTTTCGATGGGGTGGGGCGGCGGCCTGCTGGCCAAGAGCGCGTGGCTGGACACGACGAATGCGGATTACCGCGCGATCCTGCAGCAGTTCGCGATTTACAATCGCGCGTTAGCCACGAATCTGCCATTCCCGAAGACGCGGCGGATCGTATTCCTCGACAACCGGCCGGCGACGCTGCCGGGCTGGGCCGAACTAGCAATCGAAGAATAGTAGTTGGCCGGCACCTTCTTTTCGAGAGCGATTCCGACGTGCAGAGGGCACCAATCAGGTGAGTAGGGTCACCCCAGAAGCCCTCGAAACGTTATCCTCATTTCCCCGGCTTTCGAATCACGACAACATCGGCAACGCTCTCGATCAGCAGTTTGGCGGGTGCATCGAGACCGGCTGGGCCGAAACCCGGCCTTTTTATCGGCCCTATCGGAGAGGTGCTCGCTTCGGGCTTATCGTAGGAAACTAGAAGTCCTGTGAAAGTCTGAAAGAGCTGGTCTGAGGCAGAACGATGGCCTCGGCTCTGGCGTTCCGCTTGCTTCACCGAAATCCAGTCTACTTCGAACGGTGCATGTTCAGACTCGAAGCGGGACGTGTTAATGGGATACTGAACGAAGATAACGTTGGGCCAAGATGCGAATCCGGTTGTTAGCTTGAATGTGCATGTAGGTGCTGCTATCAGGTGCGCGCCGTGCCCGCCGAATTTGACCTCGCCTCGGACGGTTACAGTGCGGCCTTTATGGGCAGTTTTGTACTCGCCTTCGAGGGTTTCAAATCGCCCCATCAACTCAGCCCTCCGTTGCAACACTTCGCACACAGACAGCGGTTTCTGCGGCGGCTCAGTTTCCTGACTGGAGCACAGGCTCATCAGGGCGCCCAAAATAGCGAGTTTCATACTTTGCATTTCTCCTTGATAAATCTTGGGGGCGCCTCGCTCAATTTGATGCCGTCCTGTCTCCGTCAGGTGTGTTGTTCAACCTAATCGTGACGCTAGCCGTTAAGGGTGATGGAACCGTGCGCCGTCGAGCCCGTTGCCGTCGCGATCGTGACGGTGCCCGCTTCGGACTCGATTTCTAGAGATACTCGATTGCATTAGATCGCCGCCGCTCTTGACATACGAAGCCCCTCGTAGTAAATTCTTCGTATATGCAAGAGCCGCCCCGGCCGACCGAATCGGAACTCGAGATCCTGACGGTGTTATGGAGCCGTGGACCCTCCACTGTGCGCGATGTGCACGTCGTCATCGCCGCGCGAAAACCGACGCAGTACACGACTGTCCTGAAGCTGCTGCAGATCATGGCGGAGAAGGGGCTGGTGCGGCGCAATGAAGAGCAGCGGGCGCATGTGTACGAGCCGGCGAAACCTCGCGAGTGGACGCAGCGGCAGCTCGCCGGAGACCTTTTGCAGCGCGGCTTCGACGGATCCGCGCGGACGTTGATGTTGGGAGCGCTCTCTGCGCACAAGGCTTCGAAGGCGGAACTCGCGGAGCTGCGAAAGCTGCTCGACGAATACGAAAAGGGGGCGCGATGAGCGTGCTGGAAAGCTGGGTGCAAACGCCGGGCGCGATGGCGCTGGGGTGGACGCTGATTCATTCCCTGTGGGAGGGCGCGGTAGTGGCGCTCGTGCTCGCCGGAGCGCTGTGCGTACTGCGCGGGTCGCGCGCCCGCTATGGCGCGGCGTGTCTCGCGCTGCTGGTGCTGCTGGCCGGGTTTGGGGTTACGTTCGCAGCGTTTGATGGCAAGCGAGCGGAGCCAGAGTTTCACGCGCACGGGGCCGATCCGGTGGGTACCGGTGGAGGCCGAGGCAGGGACTCCGGCGCGGCTGGAGAATTCGCGGGGAGCAGCCGGGTACCTGCCGTGGATCGCACCTTTTTGGATCGCGGGAGTTCTGATTTTTCACGTTCGCACGCTGGCGGGGTGGATGGGCGCGCGGCGGCTGCGGCGTACCGGGATTTGTTGCGCGCCGGCGCCGTGGCAGGCACAGCTGGAACGGCTGGCGGCGCGACTGGGGATTGGTGCAGCGGTGACGCTTTGGGAAAGCTGCCTGGCCGACGTGCCGCTGGTGATCGGATTTATGCGTCCCGTAATTCTGATACCGGTAGGGCTGCTGGCGGGTCTGCCGGCGGCGCAGGTGGAAGCGCTGCTGCTGCACGAGCTGGCCCACATACGGCGCTACGATTATCTGGTCAATCTGCTGCAGATTTTCGTGGAGGGCCTGATTTTTTATCATCCCGCGGTCTGGTGGATGGCCGGGGTAATTCGTGCCGAGCGCGAAAACTGCTGCGATGACCTGGTGGTCGCCACGCAAGGCGATGCATACCAGTACGCCAGCGCGCTAGCCGCGCTGGAACACAACCGCGGAGACGCGCGCCAACCCGCGCTGGCCGCTAACGGAGGAAATCTCGTGAAACGCATTCGACGCTTGCTTGCTCAACCGGAGACACCACGCTCCGCACTGAGCCCTATTCTTTCCGCCGCAATCCTATCCGTCACCATGGTGGCGGCGCTGGCGGCATGGCAGACCAAGACGCCAAGCGCACCGGCGGCAGCGCGCGCACCGATCGCGCCGGCCGCACCGGCGGGTCCGGCCGAGCCCGCCGGACGCGGCTCCGCGCCCGGTGTACGCGCCGGCGGCGGCACCGCAGACCCTGCTGGCGCAAGCGCAGCAGGCACCGGTGGCGGCGGAGCCCGAGTCTCCGTTACCAGAAGTGGGTCAAGGAAGACGTCGCTTACATCATCACCAATGAGGAGCGGAGCGCGTACAAGCGCCTGCCCACGAACGCGGAGCGGGAACATTTCATCGAACAGTTCTGGCTGCGGCGCGACCCGACGCCGGGCACCGACGCCAACGAATTCAAGGAAGAGCATTACCGGCGCATCGCCTATACGAACAGCAATTTTTCGGCGGCGATTGCGGGTTGGAAGACGGACCGCGGCCGAATCTACATCAGCTACGGGCCGCCCGATGAGAAAGAGGTCCATCCCACGGGGAGCGCGTCGAAGCCTTATCCGTACGAGCAGTGGCTGTACCGGTTCATAGAAGGCGTGGGCAAGGACGTCGTTGTCGAGTTTGTCGACCCGGAGCGGACGGGCGAATTCCGCATGACGGCGGACCCCTCGGCGGTGCTGTTGGCACTGCCCCCCTCGCCCACGAATGGTGCGACGGTACAGGTTCTGGCGGGAAAGGCGATGATTGCTTTACCGCTGCGCTGGTTCGAAGGCCACGGGGTTGCGATTACGGGGCGGGTGCTCACGAAAGACGGTGCGCTGGTCACGGCATTCGAGGAGAGCGTGGCGGGCGGGACGGCCAATTCGTGAAGACGATTGCGATTGCGCCGGGCGAGTACCGGTTGACGTTGACGGTAAAAGATCTCGAGAATTCAAAGACTTACAATCAGAGCAGTCAGTTTGTGGTGCGGTAACTTGCGGTGAGGCGGCGCGGCGTGGTAGAGATTAAGAGAGCTTAATCTCACCGGAAAGTGTAATGTCCTGTTTCCCTACAATTCGCAATTCGTCGGCTGCGATCCTGGTGCTCAGTCTTGTGCTGGGCGGGTTCGCGCAGGCGGCACAGGCGAGCGGCGGCGGGCGGGACGGCTTACCGGATCATCAGGCGCTGCAGCGCAGCAGCGGGCGCGCAACGCTGGCGGCGGCTCCTCGAATCGCGCCGGTTCGCGCCGCTCATTCGCAGCGCGCGTCATCTTATGGCGATATTGCGGTACGAGCGGCATTGCCGCTGCCGGCGGTATCGGTCACACGCGCGCGAATGTAACGCATTCCCTTCACAGTACGGCGTCGGCTCCGCGCAGCGGGCGCTCGCCTCCTCTTTTCCTGTAGTCCCTATTGTCGCGAAGACTACAAAAAGGAAAAGAGGAGATTTATGTCTGACTATCGCCGCGTCCTCATTCCGATTGATCTGACACCTGCGCGCCAAGCGATGGCGCCGGCGGTGCGACGGATCGTCGATACGAGGAACGCTGAAATTACATTGCTTCACGTGGTGGAATCGCAACCGTGGGTAGGACGGGCCGGGCATACGCTGCGGCTGTTGTCCGAACTCGAGATGCTGGCACAACGGAGGTTCCGGGGGGCTCGCCTGGTGCGGCGGATTGAGTGGGGCCGTCCGGCGGATTGCATCCTGAATGTGGTCCGGACGGGAGGCGCGGACCTGGTGCTCATGGCAGCGGCGGGAGGATCATTGCGCTCGGACCCGCTCGGGGAGGTGGCACGCGAAGTACTGGCGGAGTCATGCTGCCCGGTGTTGCTGGAATGGCCGACGGTAGCGCGGTCAGTCATGCGCGGGTGCAGCCGGTATGCTGCGCGGTGGAGTGGGATGGCAACGAGGCGAACTTGCTTCGCGCGGCTGTGCGAGCGGCGGAACGCTGCGGCGCGCCGCTGATTCTGCTCTCGGCGGCAGGATGGCGGGAGGGCGAAGCCGAGGTGCTGCAAATCGAAGGCGCGAGAGTTGAGCGGCGAACTCGCTCCCGAGGCGGAAATCCGGGTAGAGCCGGGTAGAGACGGGGAATCTGACGGCGGTAATCGGGCGGGCGCTTCGGTTCCACGGCGCCGGCCTGCTGGTGGCTGGGGGCTCCCGGGAGGTGCTGCTGGCGGCGGAACGGGAGTGCCCGGTGCTCTATGTCGGCAGCGCGAAGGCCGAGGTTCCGGCGCGGAGCCGAATTCGCCGACAGGAGGATCGCATGATGCCCGGGAAATCGAAGTTACGGGAGCATGCTTTGGCAACCGCCAAGGTGATCCTGCTATCGGGCGGGTTTCTGGGCGGCCTGTGGCTGCTGCAGATCGTGGCTCAGAAGTAAGCCGGGACAGGACTCACGGCCGGCTGCCCGCGAAGGTGGCGGCCGGCTGTGAGCAAACTGCGCGTTAGCCGCGGCTTGAGGGGGCAAAACCGCGCGCCCCTATTGCGGCGCCGCCGATCAGGTGGCTCAAGCGCATGACGATGGATCTGAGCGCTTCCGATTGGGCGTTCAGTTCCTCTGCCGCGGCGGCGCTTTCCTCGGCACCGGCGGCGGTCGATTGGGTTACCTTTTCCATTTGAACAATGGCTTGGGCAATCTGCTCAATGCCGCGCGCCTGTTCCTGACTGGCAACGCTGACTTCCTCAACCAGGATCTTTACCTTGCCCGACTCGCCGGTGATCTCCTGCATCGCGCGGGCCACCTGATTGACCTTGTCTTTGCCATCGGCAGCTTTTACGATGGATTCCGCGATCAGGCCGGTGGTATCCCGGGCGGCCTGGGCGCAACGCTGCGCGAGATTGCGGACTTCATCGGCGACCACCGCAAACCCCAGACCGGATTCACCGGCACGGGCTGCCTCTACCGCCGCATTCAGCGCCAGGATGTTCGTCTGAAAGGCGATCTCGTCGATCACTTTGATGATTTTGGAGATCTTGTCGCTCTGGGAGTTGATGTCGTCCATGGCGACCACCATGAGTTGCAGCGACTGATTGGACTCCACGAACTTTTGCTGCGCATTCACCATCAGGCCGGCTGCGCGGTGGGAGTTTTCGCCGTTGCGGCGGGCCATGGAATTGATCTCTTCGCTCGATGCGGAAGTCTCTTCGAGAGATGCGGCCTGTTCGGAGGATCCCTGTGCCAGGGTCTGGCTGGCAGAAGATACCTGAGCGGCGGCGCTGGCCACCTGCGCCGCGCCTTCGAATAACTCGGCGGTAGAGGACACAAGCGTATTGTTGATGCGCCGGACAGCGAATACGGACAGAACGACAATCAACACGAGCGCGCAGGTCAGCACAACGGTGATCGAGAGGCTGGTGGAGCGGAGGTCGGCGGACCTGGCCTGCGAATCTTTTAGGAGCTCCGCTGTTGATCTTTCAGGCGAGTCAGGGAATCGTCCGCCACGATCGGAAAATTCGCGAACCCTCGGAATCAGCGAGGTCAACTCCTCAAGAGCGCCCGGCCCGGCAAATTTCGAATATATTCGGCGGAGGTGATGGCAAACTAACCAAGGCCGGATTCAAAGGCGGCCAGATCGCGCTTTCCCTGTTCGGTGACCAATCAAAGGCCGCAACTCGGCGACCTGCTCATTGGCTCGCTTGAAAGCCGCCTGCTACCTTCGCACGACGGCGTCAGACTCCTTTTGATCTTTGAGGCTGCTGAGGACGAACATGCCGCGTAAGGAAGCGACCATTTCCCAGGTACGGGCTCGCGTGGCATTGACGAGGTCGAGTTTGACGGCGGTAGTGCCGGTCGCGGTAGTCAGTTCCTCACCAAGCGCGCGGAGATACCAGATACCGGTGCCAGCTACAATGATTCCGATTGCTGCGAGGGCTCCGACGGTCAGATAAAGTTTGGTTGAGACTCTCATTCTTATTGCCCCTTTACCGGAAGCCAGAGAGTCTTCCCTTTTTCGCCGGCGCCATTCGCACTCCAGGCTACAGATACTATCGTCTTGCCCTGGACAAACTTTAGGTCCCGGCGAGGCGGTTGGGCGCGGTATATCCGAAAGATAGGTTCTTAGAAACGCTGAGTAACGGCCAGTAACAGACACTGATAGGCGGAGGGGTGACCGGCGCGGCGAAGAAATTCGCCGGGGAAGATGTGGCCGGCAGCCAGATCCACGCTGGTGGTCCGGGTTGGGTTCCACTTCACCTGAAGGTCGGCTTCTTGTCCGACGTGATTGCCTTCGGAGCCGTTGGACGCGACGATGATTTTTCCTCCGACATAAAGGCCGTCGCGGCGATTGGCCAGCCAAAAGGAATTGTAGGCCGCGGTGAGCAAGAGAGGTTTTCGGACGGTGTACTGAAGTCCGGCGCGGGAGTGGACGATATTCTCCCAGGCACCCTGATCGGCGGCACCCAATTTGTCGTGGGAGCTGGGAAACAGAGGGTCGAACGCGCCGTGTACGCCGTCGCGCGGATTCTGGTCGCCGGAGGCGCGGTTCAGCTCCGCGAACAATCGCGGACGGTGGGCGGAGCCTGACAGGAGGTGGCCAACAACCCAGTGGCCGGCCCAGGCGGCAAGCGGTTCGCCGGCCTGCCTGCCACGCTGGACGGCGAGTTCCCAGCCGTAATCGAAGCCGAGGGGCAACTTCCCCAGGGAGCGAATGCCGGCGGTTTTCTCGTCGAGATTCCCGGCCTTGGTCAACTCACCCTTGACGTTGTGCTCCAGGCGCCAAAAGAGGTAAGGCTCCAGTGTGGCCTGCGGGATCAGCCTGTCGAGCGAGGCGTAGATGCCGTGGAAGTGTTGGCCGGGGGTCGGAAGATCGAAGGCGTCCGCCGTCACCTTGTCCGAAATACCGGTGAACGCATCGATTTTGACGCGGCGATAGCGGAGCGTGAGGCGTAGGCCATCGAATGAGCGGCCGACATTGGACCAGTTCGGATCCGCGACCAGGCGCCCTTCGCCGAAGGAGAAGGACTGGCGGCCGGCTCGAAAGCTGACCGGGCCGGCTTCGGAATCGCCAAGCTGCACATAACCGAGGCGAAGATCCATGGGACTTCGTTGCGAGATGGGCGCCGGCGTCACGTTGGAAAAGAAGACCCGGGAATCCTGGGCCTGGACGGTGACCTTGAGCCAGGAACGGGCGGCGATGTCGAAATTGAGGCGGAGGCGCTGCAATAAATACGCGTTGCCTGCGGGCTGGAAGGCAATTCCCCTTAAATCTTCAAAACGAACCCGTTCTTCGCCGCCGAAGCGCAGCCAGGAGGTCGAACTCTGCGCGAATGCGCGTGACGGCAGGTGGCCGGCGACAAAAACCGCAAAACAGATCTGGAATACCGTTCGCACTGGGAGTCTCCGCAGTGCTTATCGCCCGGGATTGTGGAACCGTGAACGGATGGGAGGGCGGGAGAAAGGGTACCGGTACAGAATCCCGGTGCTCTACGGGACTGAATAGATGAATATGCCGGCCCAGACTAGGCAATAATACGCACATGAGGTACTTGGCGCTCTTTTGTTTATGCGGCGCGATGTGTTTCGCGGACGAGGTTCCGAAGCCGCCCTGTAACGCGGTAAACCACGGCCGGCTGTGGCCGGAGGCGGCGAACTCGAGTCCGGATGTAGCCGGGCAGCTTTCGCGTAGCGGCGAGTTGGAAATGTGCACTGTTTCGATCTGGAAATATCGATGGAAGCGGCTTACGGTGGATATTCGCGAACTGGAGAAAGGGCATCCAGCCGCCGCGAAGTCGAGTGAGACTTCAGCCGCGCGTTAGTTCGAAGCCACGTTCGGGGATGCTGCAATGGAGCGTTTCCGAAGCGTGTCCGTTCAGGCGGAAGATCTGCTCGACCAATCCGCAGACGCTTTCGTGGCCGCGCTCGAAAAATACCAGGATCGACGGGCCCGCCCCGCTGAGCGCGCAGCCGAGCAGCCCGGGGGCGCGCAGGCGCAAGATCTGGTGCAGGCCTGGCACGAGGGCTTCACGGTACGGCTGGTGAAAACGATCTTCGATGGCGGCTGGAAAGACGTTGGTTGTCCCGGTGGCCAGCGCCGCAATCAATAGGGCCGCGCGCTGCACGTTGAACACAGCGTCTTCGCGGCTGTAGCCCGAGGGGAGGACGGCGCGCGCCTTTGCGGTGGGCAGATCGAAATCCGGGACGACGATCGCGAGATCGAAACTCTGCGGCAGGGGGAGGCGGACGGCGCGGGTGACGCCGCCAGAGTCGATCGCGCTGGCTACGATAGAGCCGAGCGTGCAGGGCGCCACGTTATCGGGATGACCTTCGAGGCGGGCCGCCTCGTCAAGGATGCGAAGAGGCTTCCAACCGAGTTGCAGCAGCTCATCGGCGATGACGACTCCAGCGGTCAGGGCTGCCGCGCTCGAGCCCATGCCTTTGCCGAGCGGGATTTCATTGTGGATTTCGAGTTCGATCGGCGGCATGACCAGGCGCTGATTGCGCGCGACGGTCAGAGCGGTCTGCCAGACGAGGTTATC
The DNA here is from genome assembly GCA_963811575.1 of uncultured Solibacteraceae bacterium. Classification (GTDB taxonomy): domain Bacteria; phylum Acidobacteriota; class Terriglobia; order Bryobacterales; family Bryobacteraceae; genus Solibacter. The sequence continues at coordinate 467,702 of CAWERY010000004.1, forward strand.
GGGACTGGCGGGGATGCCGGCTGCGTCGCGGCCCGCGGCCGAAATGGAGAGCGTCTCACTGCGCCGGAAGCGGCAGGTAAGGTACACGCCCAGCGCCAGACCCAGCGCGTCGAACCCCGGCCCCAGGTTGGCGCTGGAGGCCGGCACCTTGAGGTGAAACCATGAATTGGACGCACTCATCTTGACGGGGACCGGAGCCGGCACGCGCGTCACGGCGCGGCGTGGCTACGATCCGGATACTTCGAAGCGCTGTTTGGAGCCGGGCGAAAACTACTTAATATCGAGAATATCTTTTTCTTTGGTCTTGGCGGCCGAATCGATTTTTCCCATGTAGAGATCCGTGAGTTTTTGGATCTCTTCGTGAGCTTTCTTATCGTCGTCTTCGGTGATCTTCTTGTCTTTGGCGAGCTTCTTCACGGACTCGTTGCCATCGCGGCGAATGTTGCGGATCGAGACGCGGTGGTGCTCGGCGGCGGCGTGGAGTTTCTTGACCAGGTCTTTGCGGCGCTCCTCGGTCAGCGGCGGAATCGGCAGGCGGATCACCTTACCATCGTTGGCGGGGTTCAAGCCCAGATCGCTGGTACGGATGGATTTTTCAATCGCTCCGATCTGAGAGACATCCCAGGGCTGAATGGTGATCAGGTTGGCTTCCGGAACGTGCAGGTTGGCGACCTGGTTGAGGGGGGTCGGCGTACCGTAATAATCCACACGAATGTGGTCCAGGAGGCCCAAGGTGGCGCGGCCGGTGCGGATCGAGGCCATTTCGTGCTGTAGATCCGAGACCGCCTTCTCCATTCGGGTCTTGAGGTTCGCCTCGACTTCCTTCACCGAGGTGAATGCAGGACCGCTGGTTACTGCAGGCTGTTCTGTCTTCATAGCGAAGTCTCTCCGTGCTCTGGTGCGCTAGTGAATCACGGTGCCGATGGTCTCACCCATCGACATACGCATTATATTGCCTATGGTGTTCAAATTGAAAACGATAATGGGCAGCTTGTTATCCCGGCACATGGCAATGGACGTGGCGTCCATAACGCCCAAGCCCCGGGAAAGGACTTCCAGATAACTGATCTCGGGGAACTTCACGGCGTCCTGGTGTTTGAGCGGGTCTTTATCGTAGACGCCATCCACGCGGGTGGCCTTGGCGATGACGTCGGCCTTGATTTCGAGGGCGCGCAGGGTGGCGGCGGTATCGGTCGAGAAGTAGGGATTGGAGGTGCCGGCCGCGAAGATGACAATACGGCCCTTTTCGAGGTGGCGGATGGCGCGGCGGCGGATATAGGGCTCGGCGACCTGGTGCATTTCGATGGCGCTCATGACGCGCGTCGGAATGCCCATTTGTTCGAGTGCGTCGCTGAGGGCGAGGGAGTTGATTACGGTGGCGAGCATGCCCATGTGGTCGCCGGTCACGCGGTCCATACTGCGGGCGGCGGCGGCCACACCCCGAAAGATGTTGCCTCCGCCCACCACTACACCCACTTGAATTCCGCTGGCAGCTACATCGGCCACTTCACGGCCAAGGCTTCGCACACGATCCGCGTCGATGCCAAAGGTGGCTGCCCCGGCTAACGCTTCGCCGCTCAGCTTCAGCAGGATGCGCTTATAGCCGGCCATTTATTCGGCTGCCGGAGTCTCGCTGCCGGAGTCGGAGGCGGCGGCATCGCCAACCTTGAAGCGCACGAAGCGCGCCACGCTGATGTTCTCGCCGAGTTTCGCGATCTTGGTTTTGACGAGTTGTCCCACGGTGAGAGTGGCTTCCTTAACGAACGGCTGTTCGAGGAGGCAGATCTCTTCGTAGAACTTGGCCATACGGCCTTCGGTGATCTTGTCCAACATCTTTTCGGGCTTACCCTCGGCCAAGGCGCGCGCCTTGTGGATGTCCTTTTCCTTCTCGATCACGTCTTCGGTTACGTCTTCCTTGCGGATGAACTTGGGATCGGCCGCCGCGATGTGCATCGCAATGTCGTGGACGAGTTCCTGGAAGTCATCGGTGCGAGCTACGAAATCGCTCTCGCAGTTAATTTCCACCATTACGCCCAACTGGCCGCCATGGTGAATATAGGTGCCGATCAGACCCTGTTTGGTAGCGCGCGACGCCTTTTTGCCGGCCGACGCGATGCCACGTTTACGGAGTACGACTTCTCCTTCCACCAGGTCCCCCTTGGCTTCCACCAAGGCGCTCTTGCATTCCATCATGCCCGCGCCGGTACGCTCGCGAAGCTGTTTGACTAGTGACGCGGTAATTTCCGCCATAACTTTTGCTCTCTTGTTCCTTTTCGGGAGGCGGGTTGGGAACCCGCCGTGCGGGGCAGGTCAACGACCCGCCCCCGAGGGAATGGTTAGCTGCCGCTCTCGGTCACGGCTTCCGGTTCGCCGACCGGTTCGGCCGTTTCGGAAGCGGGGCCTTTACGCTGGGAGGGCGGCGGCTCTTCCGCCATGCTCAAGCTCTCCGCCATGATCTTCTCGGCATACTTGGGATCCACGTATTCCGTGTATTCCATCATGCCTTCCTCGGCCGGAGTCTCGTCGCTGATGATCTTGTCCGCGGTGAAATCCTGTTCGGTGGCCAGCGCGCGACCTTCGACTACCGCGTCGGCGATCTTGCTGGCGAACAGGCGGATCGCGCGGAGCGCGTCATCATTGCCGGGGATGACCCAATCGACTTCATCGGGATCGCAATTGGTATCCACGATGGCGACCACCGGGATGCCGAGGCGCCGGGCTTCCTTCACCGCGATGCCTTCCTTGTTGGAATCGATCACGAAGAGGACATCGGGCAGGCCTGGCATGTCCTTGATACCGGAGAGGTTCTGGTCCAGGTGCTTGCGCTCGCGCTCGAGCCGGATGACTTCCTTCTTGGGACGGCCGGCATAGCCGCCTTCCACCGAAGCCATGGCTTCCAGTTCCTTCAGCCGTTTGATCGACTTCTGAACGGTCAGCATATTGGTCAGCAAGCCGCCGAGCCAGCGCTGGTTGACGTAATACATTTGACAGCGGTTGGCTTCTTCGGCGATGGCTTCCTGTGCCTGGCGTTTGGTGCCCACGAAGAGCACGTTCTTGCCTTGCGCGGCCATTTCGCCGACGAAGCGTGCGGCGTCTTTAAACATCTTCAAAGTTTTCTGAAGATCGATAATGTAAATGCCGTTGCGTTCGCCGAAGATGTATTCCTTCATCTTGGGATTCCAGCGCTTGGTCTGGTGCCCGAAGTGAACGCCGGCTTCGAGCAATTCTTTCATCGAAATTGCAGGCAAAATGCCTCCTAAGTTGTTTACGCGCCCCAATGCGCGCCGCGCGGTCCAAAGCGAGATTTACGCGGTGGAGTGGGGCCCAGGGATTGTTGATAGATGGCAAAGCCCGGAAGATGTAATATTTTTCTTCCAGGCTTCGCAGAGATTTAACGTTTGGAGAACTGGAACCGCTTGCGAGCGCCCTTTTGGCCGTACTTCTTGCGCTCGTGCTGCCGCGGATCGCGGGTGAGGAAGCCAAGCTTCTTCAACCGTGACCGCAACTCGGCGTTGAACTCCACTAAAGCCCGGGAAATGCCAAGACGGCATGCACCCGCTTGACCGGCGACACCGCCGCCGTGCGCGAGGATCAGGAGATCAAATTTGTCCGTGGTTTCGGTGGCCGCGAGGGCCTGCCGGACTACGGCGCGCGTACTTTCCGTGGGGAAGTAGTTTTCAAACGCGCGGTTATTGACCTTGATCTCGCCCTTGCCGGGCCGCAAGAACACGCGAGCCACCGAAGTCTTGCGGCGGCCCGTACCCAAATATTGAACAATCGTCGCTGCCACTAACAGTTACCTTCCTGCTTGCTATTTGACCGTCAACGCGACCGGTTGCTGTGCCGCGTGCGGATGTTTGTCACCCGCGTAGACATTCAGTTTCCGGTACATCTGCTTGCCGAGCTTGTTTTTGGGAAGCATGCCGGCGATGGCGTCTTCCACGATACGGGTAGGTTTTTCCGCGCGAACCCGCTTCAAGCTCTTCTCCACCAATCCGCCCGGATAGCCGGTGAAATGGCGATAGAGTTTATCTTCTTCTTTACGCCCAGTGACCTTCACTTTTTCGGCGTTGATCACGACCACATGATCGCCGGCGTCGATGAACGGCGTGTAGGTAGGCTTGTGCTTGCCCATCAGGATCATGGCCGCTCTGCTGGCCAGTTTGCCCAACACGACATTCTCGGCATCGATGACATGCCACTCGCGGTTAAACCCATTCTTTGTGGGGAACTCGGTACTCATTGACACACACGTCTCCAACTATTCGCGTTGCAAAATACTTAGTTTAAGGGGTTTGGGGATTCGTTGTCAAATCAGGTTACAGATTGATTTGGCACACCAAGCCCTAACCGGGTGCCGAATGGCGCAAATTGGTCCTGCGCTACCATTAAACATCATCCCTAACTGGAAAAACAACCTCCGCGTGGTCCTGGTTTCGACCCGCAACCCGCTGAATATCGGCGCCGCCGCCCGCGCGATGGCCAATTTCGGCTTTACACGGCTGTGCGTGGTGGCACCGTACGACGTGGCATTCCGCGAGGCGCGATCGGCGGTGGGCGCGGCTCCGCTGTTGCAGAAAGCCGAAGAGTTCCCGACCGTGGTGGCCGCAATCGCCGAGTGCCGGCTGGTTGTGGGCACCACCAGCGTTGGCCACCGCGAACTGCAGCACCCGATCCGCCGCCTGGAATATGGCGCCCGCCTCATGCTGCGGAGCCTTCCCGCGGCACCCGTAGCCCTGCTTTTCGGCAGCGAAAAATTCGGGCTTTCCAATGAGGATCTCAGCCACTGTGACTGGCTGATGCGCATTCCGACCGTAGGCCAGGATCTCTCGATGAATCTGGGCCAGGCCGTCGCGCTCTGCCTGTACGAACTTGCGCGCGATCCAAAAGCCGCCTTGGCCAGCCCGGACCAGATTCGCTCCGCCAGCGCCGCAGAACTCGAGCAGATCACCACGCCGACTGCTCGATGTGCTGGACCGCAGCGGTTACGTCAACCCAGTCACCGCGATCTCCACGGACGAAAAAGTGCGCCGCCTGATCCGCCGCCTCAACATTCCATCCCGCGACAGCAAAGTGCTTCTCGGCATGCTTCGCCAAATCCTCTGGAAACTCGGGAGCGAGTAACACGCTTCCGGCGGAGGCCTAACTCGCGGCCGCCACGGCGGCCAGCACTTCGCCGGCGCGGACTACCCGGCAGTATTCTCCATCGAGATTCGCCAGACTCATCGCGTGGACTTCGCTAGCCGTGCGGAAGACGCCGTTCCAATCCTTGCGTCCGAAGGTGAACGCGGCGTCTTCGACCAGGAACATCGCGAAGCCAAGGTTTCCGGCCATTCGGGCGGTGGCTTCCACGGAATTATTCGTGATCACGCCGGCAAGCACCAGGGTGCTGATTCCTGCGGCTCGCAACTGCGCTTCCAACGCGGTCCCGACGAAGGCGCTGTTGGTTCGCTTGGGAATCACGGTCTCACCTTCGAGCGGCGCCGCTTCCGATTTTGAAATCGTGTCCAGGCTGCCCGGGCCGGTAGTGCGATTGGGGCTCCAGCGAATCGTGGCGGATATGATACACCGGCCATCCGGCCGCGCGCCAGGCGGAGAGAAGAGCCGCGATTTGGGACTCCGCCTCCGGATTGTTGCGCATGCCCCAACTCGGATGATCGATGGCCTTCTGCACGTCGATGACGATGAGGGCGGCTTCGCGCAGCGTCACCAGCCGCCACCGCGTCCGCCGCGGCGTCCCGGCTTCTTGGTGGGATCCTCGCCTCCGAATGTCAGCGTCACGTCGGCGGTATGCGCCTGGGCATTCACTTTCATGTCCGCCTTGGTAACACCCAGGTTCTCGAACAGACTCTCCTCCTTAATGCGGTTCAAGAAGTAATCAGGGTAATCGGGATTCAGGGTCTTGCCTTCTTTCATCGTCCAGATGCGATTGATTTCCGATTCGCCGTTTAAATCCAAACCGACCAGGGTGAGGGTGCCCATCAAATATTGCGCACCCGGATCGATTCGCACCGCGACATCCACCGATTTTTTCCCGTCATCGAGATGCCGCTCCGAGGTGACTTTCACATCGAGATAGCCCGCATGGCGCACGGCTTTGCGGATCTTCTCGATGCCATCGTTGACGCGATCGAAATTGGCGACGTCGCCGGTCTTGAAATCGCCGGCCTTAATCAGGACGGCCGGGTCCACCGGGCTCGGTCCCAGCGATCGCCACCTTACCGAGTTCGTAGCTCTGGCCCTCATCGACCTTTGACGAACACATGAACGCCTGCCACGTCGCTCACGGGTTCCGAACGAACCTCGGGAAATGCCACGCGCACCCTGCCGCGCTGCTCATAGACCGGGCGGACCGCATTGTTCAGCATCTCGCGGAAGCCCGCTTCGGTGTAAGGCATGCCGATCGCGGTGCCATGAACGGCCTCGCGCAGCACACCCTGCGACACCACCTGATTGCCCTGGAAGGTCACCTGCGCCACCGCAGGCAGGTTGCGGGCGGGCCGGAAGACAATAGCGAATTCTTCGCCTGCAACGGGAGCCACCTTCCCGATAATTTTTTCCGTGATTCCCTTGGTGGCCAGGAACTCCTGAATCCATGCCGTGTATCGATCAATCACGGCCTTGGTCGCGGGCAGCCGGGAGCGCGAAAACAGCGGATCGCGGGCTTGCAGGGTGGCGTCGAGTTCCTTATCGGGGACACCCAACTCCTCAAAGCGCACGGGAAAAAGCGGGTCGATTTCGGTGACCTGGAAGGTCGCGACATAGCCTTGCTTGCTCGGCCCAGGCTCAAACTTATAGCCCACGGTTTCAAATGCACCGCTCGCGATCAGGCGATCGCGCGCGGCTTCGAACTCGGCCTTGCCGGCGACTTGTCCTGTCTTTAGACCCGAAACCTGAATCACCTGCTCCCGGGTATATTTACGGATTCCTTCGACCGCAATGCTTTCGACTGGCCAGTGCGCCGGGGCCGCCGCGGGAGTCTGCGTCCTTTTTGGGCGCAGCTCCTTCTTAGGGGCAGCCTTGGGCGTCTGGCCGGCACCAGGGAGACAGAATGCCAGGAAAATCGCAAACAACCGCATAATCCTTATAATAGACGCGCGCGGCGGCGGCCGGATTACGCCTTCCTGACCGGGAATCGCTCCGGAAACGTCGCGAGGGCCGCGAGGCCAGTCCCCAAAAGTAGAAATTTATATTCGCTTTCAATTGAATCACTTGAATTTTTGGAGAGGCCTCGAGTCGAAGCCTGTCTCCTAGGCTGAAATCAGGAGAGAATTCATGAGCGATGCAGTAGTCACTAACAATCTGCTGGATGCAGCGCAGGCAAATACGCTGGCCTCCGTGCAGCAGCAGGTGCACGATTGGAATGAGAAGATCAAAGCCAATTATCTGACGACCTTCGATAATTGGTCGCAGTCTGTGGTGGCCGGACGGGCCGATAACAGTAACCCGCCCAAGCCGCCCAAGGCGTACGTGGTCGGCCATTTTATGGATCCGACGACGGGACCGGGGTGTGTGGGACCCTATGGCGAGACGCCGATTATGTGGCCGTACCCGGCCGAGGGTACGGAGCCGGTCTGCGCGATGCCTCCGGTTCCGCCCGCCATCAAGCCGTACACGCCGCCAGTGCTGCCGGAACCCGACAATCTGCGCAACGCGGTCCCCGGGGACACGATGCCGGTAGGGTACCGGATTACGACCGCAGACGGCTCGATCTGGCAAAAGCAGGCGAGCCCGACGCCATTCGGAATCGAGTATTACTACACGAGGCTGGCGTGACCGGCGTCGGAGTCTGGCTGAAGGGACTGCTTGCGGCGATTGCGGGAGGTGCGATTGCGAGCGCTGCCCAGACGCTGGCAACCGGACCGGCGCGTCCGGCGCAGTTGAAAACTGCGGCGATTACGGGCGCGGCGCTTACGTTGGGCGCGTACCTGACTAAATCCCCAGTGTCGGGGAAGGAATAAAATCTGGCGGGCCGCGGGCTCTGGTTGAGCGCTCGCGGCCCAGTTCCGAAAGCTATTCGACGAACTTTACCTGGACGGGGAGAAGCTGAGTGGTCTGCTCGACTTGCACTGTGATTACGCCGGATTGCGCGGTTTGACCGGCATGGAAGGTCAATGTCGCGCTTTCACCGGATTTGAGTTTGGCGTGATCGAATTTGGCTTCGACGCCCGTTATTTTGCCGGTGAGGATCAGATCGACCGGGCCAGGGGCTCCGTTGGTAACCTTCACGGCGGCGGTACCACCGGGCTTGAGTTGGACGGACTGCGGGTCCATTTTCACCTGGTTCATCAGGAAATCGGCTGTGGTCGGAATGTTGGATATGGAGGGCGGAGGCGGGGCCGACCCGTTGCTGGGAAAATCTCCGGCTTTCATTCTGCCAAACGGGGTATTGAGCAGGGCATCCTGATCCACATACCAAACCCACTTTCCGTTCTCCAGTTTGAACGTGTTGGTTCCCGGAACCTTCATGGGGCGGTCCGAAAAACCGGGCATCATGATGTAGCGCGAGCACGTCACGACGGCGGTAGCCTTGGTGAAGTTTTCCAGGTAATCGATCTTGGAGATCTCACAGGAGAGGTACTTGGGCTTATCGTGCGTGTAGAAATAGTCCTTGGTATCTTCGGCCACCAGCTCTTCGGCCTTGCGATATTGCCCCTTGATATGGAGGTCGAAAAACTCCTGAATGCGGGCACGCAAGGCCTGATCGACCTCAGCGGGCGGTTTCGGTTGGAAAGGGTCTTTGGATTGTGCAAAGACAACCCCGGCAAACACGGCGAGGAATGAAAGAAAACGCATGGTTCCCTTTAATTATAGAGGGTCGCCACCCAACTTCAGCTGGACGCTGTGTTCCTGGCGGTCGTCCACCAAGGGGATCGACGTTCCCTCGTGAGGCTTGTCGTCGATGGTCAGCAAAGCCGGACCGCCCTGCATGATGTCGATGTGATAGACGGTCTCCCGATAGCGGTAATGGATCTTGAAGCCGGTCCAACCGGCCGGCAGGCGCGGTTCGATGTGCAGGCGATCCACCTCGAGACGGATTCCGAGCAGAGACTCCGTGACCAGGCGGTACATCCAACCGGCGGAACCGGTGTACCAGGTCCAGCCGCCGCGGCCGGTATGCGGGGAGAGGGCGTAGACGTCGGCGGCGACCACGTAGGGTTCGACCTTGTAGACGGCCGCCTCGGCCGCAGTGCGGGCATGGTTCACGGGGTTGATGATGTGGAACAGTTCCCAGGCGCGCCGGGTATCGCCCATGCGGGCGAACGCCATCGTGGCCCAAATTGCGGAGTGGGTATACTGGCCGCCATTTTCCCGGACGCCGGGCAGATAGCCCTTGATATAGCCGGGGTTGAGATCGCCTTTATCAAAGGGCGGATCGAGCAACTGTACCAAGCCGCGATCACGGCGCACAAGGTGTTGATCCAGGGCCTGCATGGCGATGCGGGAACGGTCGGGATCGCCGGCGCCAGAGAGCACGCTCCAACTTTGAGCGATGGAATCGATCTGACATTCGGTGTTGCCGGAGGAGCCTAGCGGAGTGCCATCGTCGAAATAGGCGCGGCGGTACCAGCCGCCATCCCAGGCGCTGCGGTCGATGTTGTCCCGCAGGTGTGCGGCTTCCAGGCGGCAGCGTTCGGCGAAGGCGGCATCGCCGCGGCTCTCTGCGATGCCGGCGAATTCTTCGAGCACGGAGTAGAGGAAGAAGGCCAGCCACACGCTTTCGCCCTTGCCGTGGATGCCGACCAGGTTCATGCCATCGTTCCAATCGCCCGACCCCATGAGGGGTAAACCATGTTCGCCAAAACGTAGGCCGTGCAGGATGGCCCGGGCGCAGTGGTCGTAGAGGGTAGCGCTTTCCTCGGAGCGGAGCGGCAAATCATAATACGAATCTTCCTCGGCATTGACAGGGCGCCCTTCGAGGAAGCGCGCGGATTCATCGAGGATGCCGGTATCGCCGGTGGTGAGGACGTAGCGGCAGGCAGCCAGCGGCAGCCAGAGGTAATCGTCCGAGCAATGGGTGCGGACGCCGCGGCCTTCTGGCGGATGCCACCAATGCTGCACATCGCCTTCGCGGAACTGGCGGGAGGCGCAAAGCAGCAGGTGATCGCGGAGCAGGCGCGGTTCGGCGTGAATCAGGGCCATTGCATCCTGCAGTTGATCGCGGAAGCCGAAAGCGCCGCCGGACTGATAGTAGCCGCTGCGAGCCCAGAGGCGGCACGAAATCGTCTGATAGAGCAGCCAGCCATTCGCCAGCACATTGAGGGAGGCGTCCGGCGTTTCCACATTCACGGTTCCCAGGGTGTGTTTCCAGTATTGCCAGACATCTTCGAGCGCCGAGTGAGACGCTTCCACGCTGCGGAAGCGGTCTACCAGATGGCGCACGTCATCGGTACCGCTGCCAGCACCCAGGATGAAGGCGATCTGATACTCCTGGCCGGGGCTGAGATCGATGAACGCCTGCAGGGCGGCACAGGGATCCAAGCCCGCACCGATTCTTCCGGAGAGCCGGGAGCGACTCATGGCAGCGGGCGCGGCCAAGGTGCCGTTGCGGCCCAGAAACTCCCTGCGGTCGCCGGTAAAGATGGCATTGGTTTCGCTGCTGGCGAAGAAGGCGGCGCGGCCGGGAAAGTCGGTGTTATAGGGATTGCGCGCAAAGATGCCGCCACCCGCGGGATCCGGTTCGGTGACTACGTGCATGGCGGATTTCGGACGTAAATCGCCCAGCACCCACTCCATGTAACCGGTGACGGAAAGTCTTCGGGTACGGCCGGAATCGTTGCGGATTTTGAGGACGGTGAACTTGACGGGTGCGTCGGTGGCTACGTACACGGTGGTCTCCGTGGCGATGCCGCCTTCGGAGTGCTCGAATACGCTGTAGCCGAAGCCATGCCGGCTGACGTAGGGTTCTATGCCGCGGCTGGGCATGGGAGTGGGCGACCAAAAGTGACAGGTCTCCTCATCGCGAAGATAGTAGGCCTCGCCGCCGGTGTCGCTCACCGGGTCATCACCCCATGGAGTCAGGCGGAACTCGTGGGCATTCTCCGCCCAGGTGTAAGCCTGACCGCTCTCGGAAACGACGGTGCCGAAATTGGCATTGGCGAGCACATTGACCCAGGGTGCGGGCGTTACCTTGTTGGCGGTGGTGTTGATAATGTACTCGCGGCCGTCCGGCGTGAAACCGCCGAAACCGTTGAAGAACATCAGGTCCGGGCGCGGCGCCATAGGCACGGCTCGCTCCGCACGATAGGCGCGGACCGGCGTCAGTTCGGGGGTGCCGGGCTCCATTCGCTCCCCGACCGCCACCTGTTCCAATAACGAACCGCGGCTGTCGCTGAGGATGACGCGCGCGACGGATTGCAACAACACGCGATCCTCCGCCGCGATCTGATCGGAGGGCCTGACGAAAATGCCGCCGGGGCGGTCCTTCACGATGCCATCGGCTCCAGCGCCGATCAGGCCGAGGATCTGTTCGTGCAGTTCCTGGCGGTATCCGGAGTGATCTTCGTTCCAGATCATCAGGTCTACGGCGAGGCCCTTCAGGCGCCAGTAAGCCTGCGCCTGCACGAGCTGGCGGACCAGCTCAATGTTCGCCGAGTCGGCAATCTGCAGCAGGACGATTGGCAGGTCGCCGGAAATCGAATAGCCCCAGAGGCCGGATTGTCCGCGGCGGTTCTGGGAGAGCACCGCGGGCTCGGCGCGCAGTGCGGGGTTGGCGAAAACCACGGCGCTGCAGAGCTGGCCGTAGAGCTGGGCATCGGCTTCGGTGGCGTTGATTTGGCGCAAGAGCACCTGGCTGTGAGTCCACGCGAGTTCGAAGACGCGGTCCGCCAGGCGGCGATCCCGATACTTCTCGACCAGGCCGAGGCTGGTTTCACGCGTCTCCGCGACACCGGTCACGATATCGACGGTGGCGGACTCCCCAGCCTCGATCACGATCTGGCGGCGGATGGCGACAACCGGATCGAGAACTGCCCCTTCGCTGTTGGAAAGCGGAGCAGCAGTGGCCATGGCTTGCGGATTGACGACGGTGTTGCCGCGCCCGATGAAGCGAAGGCGATCGGTTTCATAGGAAGCGTCTTCGGCCTGCGCACCGTGGACCGCCATGAGATGGCACAACCAGGGCGGGCGTTCTTCGGCCGAACGAGGGCGGCGCGTGCAAAGTATGGCGCGCTGTTCGCGGAGGATTTCGGTTTCGACGAAGAGATTGCTGAATGCCGGATGCAGCGCGTCGGCGGCGGCTGAGGAGAGGACCACTTCCGCATAGCTGGTGATTTCGATGGTTTTGCGCGAGCGCGAGGTGTTGGTAATGGTGATGCGCCGCAGCTCGATATCATCTTCGGGCGAGACGGCGATTTCGGTATGGGTGTCGAAGCCTTTGTCGCGGCGGCGGAATTCGGCGCGGGCGTCGGAAAAAATGGCTTCGTAATTATCGGACGGCTGGAGTACGGGTTGATAGGCCGCCGACCAGACATCGCCCGAGGGAAGAGAGCGGATATAGCAGAATGTGCCCCAATTGTCGCAAGTGCCATCTTCGCGCCAGCGCGTGACGGCCAGATCTTTCCAGCGGCTATACCCGCCGCCGGAGTTGGTGATCATGACGTGATAGCGGCCGTTAGAGAGCAGTTGCAACTCGGGCGAGGGGGTATCCGGGCGACGGATCACACGCACCGGCGACTCGCCGTTTTCGTTGGTGGCGCGCAGATCGGAGACTTCGGCCAGGCGCGAATAGATTGCCATGGCCCGCGGGACGCGCTCCTGCAGCAGGAGAGTGGTTGCCTGGAAGAGCGGGTCGCTGGCAAAGCGCTTTTGCATGGGGCGATCGAGCAGGAGATGGCCGAACGCGAGCAGACTCATGCCCTGGTGATGCGCCATGAAGGAGCGGACCGCGACGCGGAGCTGTCCTCGCGGCACGCGCGACGGTGTATAGTCGATGGCTTCATACAGGCCGTACTGGCCTTCAAAGCCTTCGCCCGAGAGTTTTTCCAGATTGATGCAAGCTTCCTCGGGCGCCACCATCAGGGCCAGCGCGGAGGCGTAGGGAGCGACCACGACGTCATCGGCGAGCCCGCGCTTGAGGCCGGTGCCGGGGACGCCGAAGGCGCGGTACTGATAGTTGAGATGCGCATCCACGGCGTTATAACCGGATTCGGAGACGCCCCACGGAACACCGAGCTGCGCACCGTATTCGATCTGTCTGGCGACTACCGCTTTGTACGTCTGATCGAGCAGGGTGTTCTCATAGGTGGGCATGACCACCAGCGGCATCAAGTACTCAAACATGGAGCCGCTCCAGGAAAGGAGCATGGGTTCACCGCCGGCCGTGACCAGCAGGCGCCCCATGGCGAACCAGTTATCCTGGGGCACATGTCCCTGAGCAATCGCCACAAAGCTACACAGGCGAGCCTCCGAGGCCAGCAGGTCGTAGTAGCTCTGATCGGCGCGGTGTTCGGCAACGTTATAGCCGATGGTTAACAACTGGCGCGCGCGGTCGAGCAGGAAATCGTAGTCCATCTGGGCGAATTCGCTGGCTTGTATCGCGAGTTTTTCGATGACGGCCAGACGCTCCCGGGCGCGCGCGGCATGCGGCGCATCGCCCATCGCGGCTACCTCGCGCAGAGTGGGAATTCCCTGCCCGGACGGGGGCGCAAGCGCGACAACCTCCTCAAGGCCGGCCCGGCATTGTCCGGCCAGGGAGCGCGCCCAACGCCTGGTCTCAAAGCGATGCGGGCCATTGACCGTGGCGGTGGCCGCTTGCTCGACGCGCTCCAACAGGTGCCGGACCTCGGTCATGTTGACGGGCGGAGACTGCAGGGCGTTGTTCAATAATCCCAGCGCGGCCTCGAGTTCGTTGGGAACGGTCTTGTCATTCCCATCCACAAGAATCGCGATGGTATCGGAAATGCCTTCGAGCAATTGGGCACTCACGATCTTCTGCTCGGAAAGAGCGAGCAAGCCGGGCCGCAGCGTAAGCAGGTGCCCCGCCAGATTCCCGCTATCCACGGTGGAAATGTAGATCGGCAGGAGCGGCCTGAGCGACTGGGTGTCGTACCAATTGTAGAAGTGCCCGCGATGGCGTTCCAGCGTCTCCAACGTATGGAACGTATTGGCGGTGCGTTCGACGAGTTGGCCGCCGGTGATGTAGCCGAGGTCGTTGGCCGCGAGATTGGCCAGCAGGGAGAGGCCGATATTGGTAGGCGAGGTACGGTGCGCAATGCGCGCCACGGGATGCTCCTGATAATTGTCAGGCGGCAGCCAATTGTCCTCGGGGCCGACGAAGGTCTCAAAGAAATTCCAGGTCTTGCGAGCGAGTTTGCGAATGAAGACCGTCTGCTCCGTGGTGATGCGGGCGGCGCGCACGCCCGCGGGACGGCTGATCCACCACGCCGCGCTCGGTGACAAGGCCCAGAGCGCCCAAATCGGCCAGGCCACCAGCAGACCGGTAGGCCTTGCGATCACCAGGTAGAGCAGCGTCGCGAACGCGAGCGCGGGACCGATCCACATGGTCCGCCAGGACGTGATCAGTCTATTGTAACGATTGCGATCTCCCTCACCGGCTACGCTCCACTCCAGCAGGCGGCGGCGCGAGATCGTCATTCTCCATAGGGTGCGAAGGATCGCGTCGAGGCTGAAATAGGCTTCGTACGGAAGGCACGCGAGAGTAAAGGCGGCTTGCGCGAGCTGGTTGGTGACGCAGCGCAAAGTCGAAGTCACGTGCTGCGCCCACAAGACTTCTTTCGGCTTGCGGAACAGATCGATCGCGCAAGCGAAGAGCGCCGGCCCGAGGACGATGCAAACGATGGCGAGGGTCCAGACCCCGGGATGGCGCAGGAGGGCCCAACTCAGGGGCAGCAGGATGGCCTGCGCTACCGGCACCAGGCTGCGCCGTAGATTGTCGAACAACTTCCAGCGCGAGAGCGCACTGATCGGATTTCCGCGACGTCCGGACGGTCCGGGCGCCCACGGGAAGACCCAGCGGAGCAACTGCCAGTCGCCGCGAATCCAACGGTGGCGGCGGCTCACATCGGCGCTGTAGCGGGCGGGATACTCTTCGAAGACCTGCACGTCGGTCAGCAGACCGGAGCGGGCATAGCAGCCTTCCACCAGATCGTGACTGAGAATGCGATTGTCCGGAAAGCGCCCTCTTAGCGCGCGCTCAAAGGCATCGACATCGTAGATGCCTTTGCCGATGAACGAACCTTCGGCGAACAGATCCTGGTAGACGTCGGAGACGGCTCGGGTATAAGGATCGATACCGGGCTCACTGCCGAACAGGCGGGCGTATCGGGTTTGTGCCGCGGCGGGCAGGCTTGCACCTACGCGCGGTTGAAGGATGCCGTATCCCGAACAGACGCGCTCCACCGGTTCGCAATAACGCGCACGATTCAGGGGGTGCGCGATGGCGCCGGCGAGTTGCCTGCCGGCATCGCGCGGAAGCTGCGTATCGGTATCGAGCGTGATGACGTACTTCACGGAAGGGAGCTTGGATACGTCGCCGACGATCAGCGAGAAGGCATCGGCGGGGCTTCCGCGCAGCAAGGCATTCAAATCGCCAAGTTTGCCGCGCTTTCTCTCGTAGCCCATCCAGACTCGTTCCTGAGGATTCCAGCGGCGCGGACGGTGGAACAGAAAGAAATTAGAGCCACTGTAGCGTTCATTCAGCTCTTCGATTCCCTGCCTGGCGAATTTCAGCAAAGATTCGTCCTCGGGCAGGGATTCCTTGGGAGCGTCCCGGAAATCCGTCAACAGGCCAAACTCGAGATTCTCGTCCCGGTTTGCCAGGAACCGAACCTCCAGGGACTCGATCAGCTCCTCGACATTTTCCGGCGTGGCGAGCATGGTCGGAACAATAACGAGGGTTCGACTCTCGGGAGGAATTCCGGAGGAGTAATCCATTCGCGGCAGAACGTGCGGCGTGACGATCAGGGTCACCAGCCAATTCATGAGAGCTACGGCCAGTTGGCTGGCTGCGACAGTGGATAGAATGGCAACCGCGACGAGGACCCAAATCCCGACCGGGCTGGTATGCGCTTTGGCTACCAGGAGACCAGAGAGAAGCAGCGTGATCGCGACGATCCCGCCGACATAGATGAGCGTAGGGGAGCGGCGGCAGGCCCTGGAAAGGGATTCGCCGGCGGGAACCTGGGCCTTCACCGCCTGTTCCAGCTGTCCCCTGCCCTCGCCGATCAGATAGAAACCGACGTGCGCGGCACGATCGTCGGCGCCCTTCGAGGACGCGGCCTCACGACTGAAGGTAATCGCCTGCTGCGCTACGTCGAGTTCGGAGTGCGTGCTGCAACGCGCAATTTTTTCCACCACGTGGCGGTAGGTATCGCGGGTAGCGAACTCCATTCCTTCATAGGCCGCGGAGGGGTCCTCGCGGAGGACGTGCTCTACGGCGCTCATGTTCTCGACGAACTTCCGCCAATCGAGCGCGCTTAAATAGCGGAGGCTGCCGATGCTATTGCTGAGTGAAACCTGATTGGCGGCCTGCTTCTGATTTTCCGCCTGCACCATCTGCTGAATCGTCCAGCCGGATTCCGAAAGAAGCTGCTCCACCCAGTTGAGGGGTAGGGCCAGTGAGGGTCCCTGGCCTTGCAGACGGCGCGTAAGTTCGGCCACGAAAGCGCTCTCCATTGGAGGATTGGAGCGCGCCATATCGGCGATTACGATGATCAGGTTCTTGGGATTCTTTTCCGCTGTCTCAATCAGTTCGTCGGCCCAGGTATCGGCGAGATTACGGCCGATGCGATCGGTAGCGACGCGAGCCGCGACGCGGCGCAGGTTCTCAATCAGGGCCAACCGCAGCATGATCGGGAGCGCCCACAATTCGCCGAGGTTCAAGGGCGTCACGGTCTGGTAAGCGGACACAAAGCTGGTAAGGCTTTCGGGATCCACGCGGCCATCGCCGTGGGAGATGATCTCGAGCGCGATGTCGTAGACGCGGGGGAGTCCGGCGGAGGCGCCTCCCTGCAGTCGCGGCAATTCCCGGCTGTAGGGTTTGGGAAGGTGGCGCTTGGCAGTGCGGATCTGCTCTTCGATCAGGTAAAAGTTATCGAGCAGCCATTCGCCCGCGGGAGTGATTTGGCGGTTGTCGACTACCGCCTCGGTCATCAGTTTGTGAACGCCGACCAGGACGGTTTCGTTCTCTGCCAGGCGGGGCAAGAGCTGATCCGGCGCACGGCCCGAATCCAGCTTGTGGAGACCGGCAAGCTTCTTGCCGTGCTGCGTCATTTGTTCCGTGCTGAACAATTCGGAGCGCAGGGGCGGAGCATCTCCGAACTTTCCCGAGTAACCAGTTCGCGAAAGATTCAGATGCAGCAGATTTTCAACGATGGCTTTGCTGCTTTCTTTGAGTTTGAGATTCCCTTTATTTAGCAGCACGATTGTGAGGTCCGGTCTTCAGGTTTGGTTAATCGATCGGTTCGTTCGATCAAGGTAGGCGCAGTCCTGCCCGGCGGGGCTACCTCAGCGTTTTGCTTGCACGACGGGGGCCGAACAACACAATCAACAAGTTGCGACGTTCTGACGGTCACTTTTGTCCGCAATGATCAGCTTTGCGGCAGGGACGCGCGGGACGCGGTCACGAGGAGCGTACGCCAAAGACCGTTTGAAGTACGTTTTGGAACGTCCGGAGGAGGAGGGTCGTTGGGGGATCTCCCCCCTGGCAAAAAAGACTATCCTTACTTCTTTTCGGCGAAGCGCACCCGGTGAGTGACGTAGACAAGGCCCGTGGGCGTACCGCGGTTATAATCGACGCGGAATACAATCTGTGAACTCTGATAGGGCCTGCTGCCGGCAAAGACGCGGGCGTCCAGTTCTCCCACGAATACCGGGTCGGTCAGTTTCCGTATGATGAACGCTCCCGTCTGCGCACGATCGCCAAAGACGTTCAGAACTTCTCCGCCATTGCCGAGGCGGATGCTCGTCACGAGACCGTAGTCCGGATTGCTTTCGTCACTCTGCATCATCAGGGATTTACTGGTGACCGGATACCGGGCAAGTTCACCCGGCTTCGCCTGAGTATTGATGAAGCCTCCGAAGAATTGTCCGGTATCGTGCGGCGGCGGGCGGAAGTTCTGGTCGGCCAGCAGGTCGATCAGAAACGGTGCGCCGCGCGGTTGTCCCATCACGATGGTGCGTTTTCCGTTCAGGCCACCGAATGAAATCTGCCGCGCGGATACCACGGTGGCACTGGAATTCAGGGTGTGCAGAAAGCGGTCGAGATTGACCGCCGCGCCGATGTCTTCAAAGGGTGCCCAAAGATTCCAGAGGGGGTAGGCGGGCCAATTCGCGAGCAACTTATCGGCTACCTGGAGATCGTCAGGGAGATTGGCGTGGAAGTTGCGCTCAAAGCCTTCCTGCGAACGAAAGAAGAGCGGAGTGCCCACGGCCACGACAACATTATTAGAACGGAAGCCGTTCCATAGCGGACTCTCGGCTATTTTCCGCGGCGCCCGGTCGGAGGGCCCGAACGCCCACCATACCGCGGCCGTTACCAGAAGCACCAATGCCAGTGCGCCGGCGCCGCAAGCGACGCCAAACCAAAACGGGCGCGCCGCGGGCGGAACGGCAACCGGCGCCGGTACCAATTCCACAGGCGGCTGGATATAGGGCTCCGCGTACGGCCGGTAGGTGTTGCGCTCGAAGCGGATCCGAAGCGGAGACTCGGCGCCCTCACCCGCATAGTATTCGTCAAGTTTCTGTCGAAGGCGGCGCATTTCAACGCGGACGATGGTATCGAGCTTGGGATTGAAATCTCTTCGACCGAAGGCGACCGCGCCGATAGCGGTCTCTGACCATACCGCCGGGTCCTGGCTGAGCGCGCCGTCGCGGAGGTACACGAGGAGGCGTTTGAGCTGTCCGCTGCGGCTGAAGGTCTTGCTGGCCAGCAGTTGATCTAGTGCCGCGGTGAGTTCCGCAGAAGAGGCTTCGGCCGCGAAGGGCGGTAGATTCACATTTACGGGCTGTGGGGGTGAAATGTCGCTTTCGTTACGTCCCACGAATAACCTCTGAGGAATGAGCCATTTGAACGCAAGACATCACGTGAATGTCACGTTACAAGCCAACATCATACCCTATTTTCACTTGGCTGCCACGTATACGGGGCTGATAATGGTGGCCATCGGTCTTTATTGCAAAGTGGTTGCGGCCCACAGTCGCTGCGGATAAACACAACTCAACGTTGGAGGGGTAACAGATGTCTCGCAAGCAACACCTACTTGCGGTTCTCGGTGCGCTGATTTGCTTCGCGCTCTCCGGTACCGCGCTTTACGCCCAGACGAGTTTCGGGCGCATTTCAGGGTCTGTCACTGACCCATCCGGCGCCGCCGTACCTGGCGCCACGGTTAAGATCACCAACACAGAAACCCAAACCGTCCGCAGCGTGGAAGCGGATGGCAGTGGGCTTTACATCGTAACCAATCTACCCATCGGGCCCTACACTTTGGAGGCATCTCAGAAGGGCTTCCAGAGCAAGCTGTTGAACGGCATCAATGTGGTGGCGGATGGACGCTTGACTGCGGATTTTCAGCTCACCGTCGGCGATATCAGCCAGACTGTGGAAGTGACCGCGCAGACCGGGGAGACACTGAATACCACCTCTGGCGATCTTTCCCGCGTTATTGAGACCAAGCAGGTAGATAACCTCGCGTTGAACGGCGGAAACTACGTCGAGCTCATGACCCTGGTTC
This sequence comes from uncultured Solibacteraceae bacterium, assembly GCA_963811575.1. Taxonomy (GTDB): domain Bacteria; phylum Acidobacteriota; class Terriglobia; order Bryobacterales; family Bryobacteraceae; genus Solibacter. Next base: position 487,393 of record CAWERY010000004.1, read on the forward strand.
CCGGAGTTGTGGTGACGAACCCCGATCAATTCAGCGTCACGACCAGCCTTTCGGCGACCAACCAGAACATCAACGGCAACCGCAGCGACTCGCAGAACCTGACGGTGGACGGCGCGTTCAACCTGGTGGCGGGCAGCAACGGCAGCCTGATGAACAACGTGAACTCCAACTTCATTCAGGAAGTCAAGATTTCGAGCTCCAATGCGGGCGCCGAATATGGCAGAACGGCCGGCGTGGCATTTAACATTGTTACCAAGAACGGCACCAACCAGTTCCATGGTTCGGCCTTCGAAACGTTCCGCAACGACAAGCTCGATGCCCGCAACTTTTTCTCGGTGCAGAAGACGAAATTGCGCTACAACGATTTCGGTTACACCGTCGGCGGCCCGATCAAGAAAGACAAGCTCTTCTTCTTCTGGGGACAGGAGTGGAAGCGGCTGCGCCAGAACGCCAGCCCGACACGCGTCACGGTTCCTTCGACCGCCATGCTGAACGGCGACTTCAGTTCGGTGGCGCAGATTTTCTTCCCCGGCACCAAGAACCCGATTCCGGGCAACAACATCGCTTCCCTGATCACGCCCGACGGACGGGCCATCGCCAACGTGTTTAAGGGGCAGGAAAAGCTCGCATCGGCGTTTACCGACGCCAACGTAGCCAACAATGCCATCCTGCAGCCCGACAATCCCCTGAACTATCGCCAGCACCTGGTGCGCATCGACTATCACATCAACGACAAGCACAGCCTTTATGGCCGGTGGGTCTCGGATCGCAATAGCCTCGTGGACCCGTTCGGAACCTTCTCCGGCGCGAATCTTCCGACGACCCCCACGCTCCGCGGGCGCCCCGGCGAGAGCTTCCTGCTGGCCGAGACGTGGTTGGTCAGCCCCAGCATCGTGAACGAATTCCGCGTCAATGCCAGCTGGGCATCGCAGAACATTCCGCCATATGGCGACACTTGGGAACGGTCGACTTACGGCTTCCAGTTCCCCTACGTGTTTCCCGCCGGCACCGGCAACTTCCGCAACGGCATTCCGGACGTCTCCGTGTCGGGCTACTCCAATTTCAAGGGCCCCTCGTTCGCTCTGCATTCGCCTTCGACCGATTCCCAGATTGCGGACAGCATTTCCTGGATTCACAGCCCGCACATCGTGAAGGCAGGCTTCGTGATGATCCGCGACCGTGTGGACCAGAACGGCCGCTCCTCGTATACCGGCAACCTTACCTTCAACAGCAGCGGTAACACCAACACGACCGGCAACTCGCTGGCCGATACGCTGTTGGGCAACTTCCGCACCTATGCCGAAGCGAGTGCCGACCCGATGGGCTTCTTCCGCTTCTCGCAGCCGGGCGCTTTCGTGCAGGACAGCTGGAGGGTGAATCGCAAGCTCAGCCTCGATTTCGGAGTTCGCTGGGAATGGCTCCAACCCTGGTACACGCAGGCCAACAACATGGCGAACTTCGTTCCGGCGCTGTACGACCCGACTAAGGCAGTCACGGTCACCAGCGCGGGCACGGTGGTTCCGGGTTCCGGCAACCTCTATAACGGGTTGATCCGCGCCGGCAGCGGCATTCCTTCCTCCGAAATCGGACGCGTCCCCGGCAGCACCAGCGCGCTGTTCGGCTCGATTCCGGCCGGTGCGCCGCGTGGATTCTTCCAGGCGCAGAACCTGTTCTCGCCGCGTTTCGGATTTGCGTACGCCGCCACCAGCAAGACGGTGATCCGCGGTGGTTACGGCATTTTCTATGCGCGTCCCCAGGGCAACATGATCTTCTCGCAGCTCAATGTTCCGCCGATTCTGCTGCTCTCGCAGTTTGAAAACGGCAACCTCTCGAACCCGGGCGGCGCCGCCGGCGTGACGGCCGTGAACGGAAACATCACGGCGATTGACCCGGGCGTGGTCAACGGCTATTCGGAGCAGATGAGCCTCGGAGTGCAGCGTGAACTTCCCAAGGGAATTTTTGCCGAAGTCTCTTATGTCGGCAACCTGGGACGGCACCTGCTGCGCCAGCCGAACATCAACCAGATCGACTTCGCTCTCAACGCGGCCAACGCCGCGCTGCCGGCCGCGCAGCGCGCCACCAACGCCACCCTGGTTCCGTACAAGGGATACTCCAATATCACGCAGTACCGGAGCGATTCCACGTCGAACTACAACGCCATGCAGGTGTACGTGAACAAGCGCAAGGGGAACATCTTCTTCACCGCCGCCTACACCTATTCGAAGGCGCTCGGCGATTCCAGCGGCCAGGGAGACAATCCCGAGAACTACCTGGACCGCCACTATAACTACGGCCCGCTTAGTTTCGACCGCCGCCATGCTTTCGTCGGCACCTACGTGTGGGCGCTACCGCGTCTCGGCTCTGCGAACCCGATCGTACGTACGGCGTTTGGAGCCTGGCAACTCAACGGTGTCATCCGCCTGCAGACCGGGCAGTATTACACCGTGACCGGCAACACCTCGATTGGCAGCCGTCGCGCCGACTACGTTGGCGGGGACGTGCTGGTAAGTGGCGGCGGCATCAACAACTGGGTAAACCGGGCCGCCTTCGCCAACGCTCCCGATAACCGTTCCGGCAACGCTCCCGTCGGCAACGTCGAAGCGCCTGGATTGCAGACTTACAACCTTTCCGTGAGCAAGAATTTCCAGATTCGCGAAAAGTTCAGACTGCGTTACCAGTGCGATTTCTTCAATGCTTTCAATATCGCTAATTTCACAGGCTTGAACACCAGCCTGGCGAGCACAGCATTCGGTACGTTGCCTACGGCTTACCCGCCGCGCAACATTCAGATGCAGTTGAAGATGACGTTCTAACTGTAACCATCTGGCAACTCACGGCCGGTTCGCGGATCCATGGATCTGCGAGCCGGCCTTTTTTATTAGCGGCGCAGGTCCCGCTACAATGTGGGTCGGAGATACTTATGCCCAAGTCGCGCCGGCAGTTCCTGAGCCGTGCTTCCACCGCACTCCTGACCGCCGCGACCGCGTGCCGCAAGCCGTCCACGGAAGCTTCCGCGCCGCCTCCGGGCGCCCCTCCGGCCTTTGGAACGGCTCCCGAGGTGGGACCGCCGGTCTCCGCCGCGACGTTCGCGGAGGCCGAAAAGCTGGTGCAGTTTGAACTCACTCCCGCGGAACGCGAAGTCGCGGCCGGCAACTGGCGAAAGAGCCTTGCGCCGGTATACGAACGGCGTACCGGACCGCGCAAATTCGCGCCACCGGCGTCGTTGGCTCCGGCTACCCGTTGGGACCCCGTGCTCTCCGGCCAGCAGAACGGCCCGGCGCGTGACCGTTTCCTCCGCAGCGCAAGCGCGCCGGTTCCGCTTCCCGCAAGCGATCAGGAAATCGCCTTCGCGCCGTTATCTCGTCTTTCCCGTTGGATCGAAGGCCGACAGCTTAGTTCCGAGCGGCTCACGCGGATTTACCTGGACCGCATCGCACGCTTCGACCCGAAACTGCGCTGCGTCATCACGCTGACAGCCGACCAGGCAATCGCGCAGGCGCAACAGGCCGATCGCGAGATCGCCGCGGGGAAGTATCGCGGCCCCCTGCACGGCATTCCGTGGGGCGGTAAGGATCTGCTGGATACCCGCGGCATCCCGACGACTTATGGCGCTGAACCTTATCGCAACCGGGTTCCCACGGAAGATGCCGCAGTGGTCAAGCGGCTGCACGATGCGGGCGCAGTTTTGATCGCGAAGCTGAGCCTGGGCGCGCTCGCGTTGAACGATATCTGGTTCGGCGGCCAGACGATGAATCCGTGGCTGCTGGAGGAAGGCGCTTCGGGATCGAGCGCGGGACCCGGCGCCGCTACCGCCGCGGGGCTGGTGGGCTTTTCGATTGGCAGCGAAACCGGCGGGAGCATCGTCAGCCCGAGTATGCGCTGCGGCGTTACCGGCTTGCGTCCCACCTACGGCCGGGTCCCGCGCACCGGCGCGATGACGCTCTGCTGGTCGCTGGATAAACTCGGTCCGATGACACGCGGCGTCGAGGACTCGTTATTGGTGCTGCAGGCGATCACGGGCCCTGACCCGGGCGATGTCGCCAGCGTAGCCGAGCCGTCTCGATTTCGACGCCGGTGCGCCCGTTGCGGGCTTGCGCGTCGGCTACTTTCCGGCGTGGATGAAGGAGAGCCCGGCCACCGATGTGGATCGCGCGGCGCTCGAGACCACCCGCAAACTCGGCATGACGCCGGTCGAAGTCTCGCTGCCCGATTGGCCGTACGGATCGTTAAGCCTGATTCTCTTCGCCGAAGCTGCGGCGGCATTCGAGGAACTCACACTGGGCGGACACCTCAAGGAACTCAAGGCTCAGGTGCCCGATGCGTGGCCCAACCTGTTCCGCCAGGCGCGCTTTCTCTCCGCGGTGGATTTCGTGCAGGCCGACCGCTTGCGGCGCGCGGTGGCTCAGGAGATGGCGCGAATCTTTTCCCAAGTGGACCTGCTGCTGGTGCCGTCGCTCCGCGATGAGATTCTGACGATCACCAATTTCACCGGCCATCCATCGCTGACGCTGCCGGCGGGCTTTGTGGAGGTCGGCGAAGCGCGCAGCGATTGGGCTCCCGACCCCGCGCATCCGCTTCCCAAATTTTCGCCGCCGCGGCGCGTGCCGCACGGCGTGACGCTGATCGGGCGCCTGTTCGACGAGGGTACCGTTGGACGAGCCGGCATGGCAATGGAGCGCGCCTTCGATATGAGCCAACAGCACCCGCCGGGATTCTAGCCGCGGCCGGCAGGTAGACTGAAAAGAGTGCCCACGTTTGTAAAGAGCGTTCTGGTGGATGCTCCGGTCGACGAGGTCTTCGGATTTCATGAGCGCGACGATGCGCTCGACTTGCTATCTCCCCCTTTCCCGCCGGTTCGCAAGATCAGCGCCACGGGCGGTATTCGAGTGGGCGCACTAGTAGAACTGCGGGTAGGCACGATCCGGTGGGTCGCGCGGCACACGAAATACGAGAGGAACCATCTGTTCATCGACGAACAAATCGAAGGTCCTTTCAGGAGTTGGGTTCACCGGCACGAATTCGATACCTCGGGGAAGCAGACCCGCCTGACGGACCGTGTGGAATATCGCCTACGCGGCGGCCCGGTAGTGAACGCGGCATTTGGATGGGTGGTGAAAGCGGGACTTTGGCGAATGTTCTCTCACCGGCATCGCGTAACGAGAAAGATTTGTGAATCTCACGGCGCGCCGGCCGCCGGTTCGTAGCCGTCGCAAGCGCGAACCGGCAGGCGCGGATATTTGGGAAACCGTGGATCCTCAAAGGCCTTGCCGCACTGATAGAAGAGCGTGCCGCGATCGCTTCGATTGATACGGGCGAAGCGGCAATCCGCGCACAATCCCGCGTACGCTCGTGCCTCTTCCGGATTCATACGTTTTAGGGCTTGGGCAATTCGCGCCGCGGCAGCATCTCTTTCCGGGTGGCGGTCTGGTAGACCATGGTCGCGATCACGGCGGAGGCCTGCATCAGGTCCTCGGGCACCGCATGGTCCCAGGTGTCCATGTCGGAATGATGCGTGATGGTGCCGTAATCGAGCGGGTCCTGGATGAACTGGAAGCCCGGTAATCCCACGGCCGCGAAGCTCAGGTGGTCGGTACCGCCGGTGTTGCGGATTGAGACGGTGGTCACGCCCAGATCGCGGAAGGGCGCGAGCCACTGCTCAAAAATGGGCCGCATGGCTTCGTGGCCCTGCAGGTAGACTCCGCGGATCTTGCCGCTGCCATTGTCGAGGTTGAAATAGCCGGAGAGCTTGGCATGTTCGCTGGTGACCTGCATGGTTTTTGGGTCGGCGAAGTGCTCCTTCACGTACGCCCGCGAGCCGAATAGCCCCTCTTCCTCGCCGCCCCACAGACCGATGCGAACCGTGCGATCGAGCTTCAAGTTGAGCGCTTTGAGGATGCGCATCACTTCGATCATGACGGCGCTGCCGGCGCCGTTATCGGTGGCTCCGGTCCCGGTATGCCAGGAATCGAAGTGCGCGCCTACCATGACGATTTCGTCTTTCCGATCGGCGCCGGGGAGTTCGCCGACGATGTTCAGGCCGTCCATATCGCGGTCAGACACGGCGGCCTTCAAATTCATACGTACACGCGCCGGGCTCTTCTTCTCCATCAGTCTGGCGATCCGGTTGTACTGTTCGGCGGTCACCACGAACGTGGGCGGAGCCGGCGTGTTGGCTGCCTTGAAGCCGCCCGCCGCCTCGGCGAAGAGCATACCTTCGTGGGCACGGTCGTCGCCTTGCAACACGCCGGCGACGCCTTCCTTAGCGAAAAACTCGGCGCGATGGGCGATCGACTCGTCGTACAGATCGTACAATTGCTCCATCAGCGAGTTGGGCAGGCCCCCGAAAAACTTACCGAAATCCGCAGGATCCTCCGGCCATTCCAGATCTTCTAATTTCCTCGCAGTGAGTTTGGCGGCGGGGGCGGGCGCAATCATCATGTCGGATAACTCAGCCGCGGTGTAACGATGGAACTGTGGATTGGTCTGCGGCGCCGGCACCTTGGGGGCGGTGATCAGCACGATTTTGCCGCGCAGTTTGCCCGACCATTTTGCGCGATACGCCTGCATGGTTTCCTCGAATTTCTTCGGACCATCGCGAAAAGATCCGCGCAGCGGCGCCAGGACCAACTCGCCGGTGACAGGACCGTTGGTGGAGGAGCTCCAAGCCAGCGGCACGGCGGTCAATTGCTGGTAGCGCGGCTCAATCAATTCCAGCGAGGATTGCTCCAGCGTCCATGCCCGCCCGAAGGGCCCCCATTTTTCGAGATGTACTTTTTCGAGACCGTAGCCGTTCAGTTCTCCCATCGCCCAGCGCGCGGCGTCTTCGAAACCCGGCGATCCGGTGAGGCGCGGGCCGTGAACGTCGGAGAGGTTGCGCAACGTCTCCATCACGCGCGAGCGCTCGAAAGCCTCGGCCTTGATGCGGTCGACGATTCCCAAATCGATGCGCTCCTGGCAGAAGGCTGGGAGCGTGAGGAGGAGCAGGGCAGCGACTTTTCTCATTTCAGCAGTATACAGCCGTGCCCATTCCCGAAATGGCGTAGACTACTTGGGCTGGGTGTCGCGCCAGCGGTGGAGGTCCGTCAACAGCTCGTCCACCAGGTTCGGCTGGAGGCGTCGCAGATTGCGCGTCTCGCCAGGGTCGTCTTCGAGATTAGAGAGCCAGACCGCGTCTTCGCCTTCCAGAGGCTTATTGCCCTCCGCGCGGCGGTCGTACAGGCGGCCGTTGACCACCAACTTCCAGGCACCCCGGCGCGTCGCTAACTGGCCGCTCTGCGACCAATACAGCGACTTATGCGGCGAGGGCGCACCGTTCGCAATGGTATCGACAAGGTCGAGCCCATCGACTCGCGGAGGAACGGCAGCGCCGGTAGCACGGCAGATCGTCGGCAGAATATCCATCGACATCGCCAGTTCGTTGGTCCATCCACCCTGCCGGATGCGAGCGGGCCAGGAAACGAAGCCGGGCACGTGCATGCCTCCGTCGAAGAGGCTGAATTTGAAACCCTTGAAAGCGCCATTGTCGCCGGCCGTCGCGAAATCGCCATTCAGTCCCGCACGCTTCTCCGTGGTCGCGCCGTTGTCCCCGATAAAGAACATCAGCGTGTTCTCCGCGATTCCGGCGGTTTCCAGCGAATGACGGATCTGTCCGATTCCGTCGTCTACCGCGGCGATCATGGCCGCGTAGGTTTGACGCTCGGGCGCGAGGCCGGGAAATCGCGACTTGTATTGGGCGGGCGCGTGCATCGGGATAGTGAGGCGCGTTATAGGCCAGGTATCCGAAGAAGGGCCGGTTGCGATTGCGGCCGATATAGCCCACCGCTTCCTCCGTGATGCGTTCCGTCAGGTAGCGGCCGTCCTCAAAGATCTCGGTGCGATTCCGCCAGAGATCGTGGTAATTGTCGCCCCAATAGAAGCGGTGCGAGAAGTAATCGACGCAGCCGCTGTGAAACCCGTAGAAGTTGTCGAAGCCGTGCCCGGTAGGCGCGGTCGCGTCTGTGCTGCCTAAATGCCACTTGCCGAAGCAGCCGGTCTGGTAACCGGAGGCTTTCAAGACACTAGCGATGGTCGGAATCTCGTGCGCCAAGGCGGCGCCGTTATCCGCAACGCCGGCCGAGGCGGGAAAGCGGCCGGATAGAATCGCCGAGCGCGCGGGGCCGCAGACCGGAGCATTGGAATACCAGTTGCGGAACTTGAGCCCACGTCCGGCGAGGGCGTCGATGTTCGGTGTCTTCAGATCGGCGGCGCCCAAGTATCCGAGGTCGTGGCAGCCCAGGTCGTCGAGCACGACGACCAGTACATTGGGACGGGGCGCTGTCTGCGCGCTGCTCACCAGAGGGCTGGCCAGGCTACCGGCGAGGAAACTGCGGCGTGATAAATTCATGGCAAAGTGGACAGCGATCAAATCTCGGAGAGCCGCTCCAAATAAGCGCGAAGAATATCACGTTGCAGGATGAAGTGCGCGAACTTGCCTTCGCGAACGATCTCGATCAGCCCCGCCGTCTCCAACTCCTTGATGTGATGGGACAGCGTGGCGGCGCTCACGGGCTGGGACTCGAGCAAAGTGCTGCAAGCGGTCGGATCGGCACAGGCGCCGATTTCTTTTAGAATTTGGAAACGCCGCGGCTCGGCCAAGGCACGCGCAATCCGTTCCAACTGCCGGTCTGTGAGTTGGACAGCTTTGGTGGACGCCATCACCTCTAAGGTACGCCCGATTGGGATTGCGTGTCCAATACCGGACGTACCTGTCGATGTGACGCCTGAGTGTGAGACCGATTTGCTCTAGAATTCCAAGCGCAGAGCCATCGTAACGGTACGGTTCCCGCTCTTCGAAGTAATCTGACCGTATGTGGACGACGTGATGGCCGTGCTTGGCGCACCGAGATTCGGATGATTCAGGAGATTATACAGCTCTGCGCGAAACTGCAGGCGCATGCGTTCGCGAATGGGCTGCCAGCGGCTCATGACGGAATCGAAACTGATGGCGCCGGGATTGCGAAGATCCGGTTCGGTACGCGAACCCGATCCAAAGGAATAAGGTGCCGGATTGGCGAAGGCCGTGGTGTCGAACCATTGATTCATGCTGCGCTGGCCGGACGGCAGATTGCCATCCTTCAGGCGATCCGCATAGCAGCCCAGACCGGTAGCTCCCGGAAAGCTGCAGGACGCTCCGATTGAGATTGGCGTACCGGTCTGAAACGAAAGTATTCCGGTGGTCTGCCAGTTACCCAGGATCCAGCTCGCAATTCCGTGCGATAGATAGTGCTTGCCGTGACCGAAGGGCAGTTCATACACGTAGTTCCCGACCAGGCGCTGCGAGACGTCGGCAGCCGAGATGGATCTCGACATACTAAGATTGTAGGGGTTGACGTAGTTAGTGCCGCCGAGAAAGCGCTCATTGACATCGTCAATCAGCTTAGCGGCGGTGTAGGACGCCTGAAACAACAGGCCGTGCGCGAAAGGCCGCTCAGCCCGGAGGGTAAACCCGTGATAAGTCGAATCCCCGACCGATGCTCGAGTCTGGCTGACGCCGCTGTACTGCGGATAGGGGACTAACAAAGAACCCAAGCGAACCTGCGCCGCGCTCATGGCGCCCGTGGCGATCTTACCGAAGAAGGGATTCGGCACCAGATTGTTGAGTTGCGAACCTAAAGAGAGATACTGCGGGAACGTCGCATCGCGCGTGAAGTTATTCCAGATATGTTCGCCGCGGCTGCCGATATAAGCAGCCTCGACGATGAGGTCTTTCGTCACACTTCGCTGAATATTTGCGTTCCACATCTGGTTCATCGGCGTCGGCCAATACGGGAAGATCGCACCGATGCCGTTCCCTACCAGTGAGTTCGGATAGGGCAAAAGGCCGGTCACAAACGGATTGGCGAGCGTGGCGCCGGGCAGCGGAGTATTGGGCGCTGCCGGGGTTTGGCCAAAGTAGATGCTGGTGCCCACGGACGATCCGCTGCCGAGATCTCCCGGGCTCGAGCCGATGCCGCCGCTACCCGGTGCGTAGAAGAGGCCGTAGCCCGCGCGGAACACGGTATTCGGCAGGAACGTCCATGCTAAGCCCACGCGGGGCGCCCAATTCTTGCTGGGGTCGCTGGGATAGCGGTGCGAACTGGTGGTGGGGAGCAGTACGCCCTTCAGGCCGGTGACGGGCTCAGTTGCGCTGGGGTCGAAATAAGCGAGCTGGTTGTATCGCTCTTTGAACGGAGTCTGGTATTCGAAACGAACGCCGAGATTTAGCGTGAGAGTACGGGAGACTTTCCAATCGTCCTGAAGATACCAGTTGTAACTGGTCTGCAAGAGGGCGAGAGAGGGTCCAACGGTAAACGAACCGGAGTCAGGAGCACCAAGAAGTGCGCTCGCCAAACCATAGCCGGCGGTGGCCGAGGCCGTGGCGGGATCTACGCCCTGGGTGTAGGCGCGGCTGAAGGAAAACGTACCGGAGGGATAGTCCGGCCTGAAGGTGTTGAACTGGCAGAAGAGCATATCGTAGCCAGTCTTGATGGCGTGAGCGCCCTTGAGCCAAGTGAAGTGAGCTTGCAGTTCCGGAGTGTTTTCGGCATCCACATCGTGGGAGGCGCGTTGTGGCCCGATCGCGGTGAAATCCGTAATCGAGATGAGCGGGAAAATGGCGTCCGCGGAGGCGTTCTTCAGGTACTGGGGTAGGCCGAGGCTGGTAATATCGAAGCCGACACTAAGGGGAGTCAGCTTGATTACCGAACGTGTATAGCCAAGTCTGAATTCGCCCACCAGGTTTGGCGAGAAGGTTTCCGTGTCGCTGAGTCCGGCGGTATAGGCGATCGATTGCTGGTTTCCGCCGCCATTGGTAGTTTCACCCGGGAAGGCGACGTTCGTGTAGGGGCTGCTGCGCGGCGAGGTCTGATAGCCATAGCGCAGAAATAACCGGTTCTTCGTGCCGAAGTTCTGGTCGCCGCGTGTGTACCACTTATCCGTGTGGGTGATCAATCCGAAATTTTGTGACCAGTTGGTTTGCACTGTGGGAGAGACCGCAAGCGTCGGATCCGGATAGAAGCCGATAATTTTTTTCATAATCGGATCGATCCGGTTGGCCGGGATGATGTTGTTGGGGAATACCGAGCGGCTGTATCCGCTTTTCTGTGTGGGGTCGGCAATCGTGGTCTGCGGGTCGTAGATTTTGATCAGGGCGTTTGCGCTGGTAAACGTCTGGGAGAAGTCTCCCGCTTTTTGTTGGGCGGTGGGAACGTTCGCGGTGGGGGTGCTGACACCGTGATCATTCACCTGCTCCCAATTGAAAAAGAAGAAGGTCTTGTTGCGGCCGTTATAGACCTTAGGGATGTAGACGGGGCCAGACGCAGAAAAGCCATATTCATTGTGGCGCTGGCGGCCGCGCAGCACGTTGTTCCGGTTATTGGCCCAACTGTTCGCATTCAACTTATCGTTCTTCAGGTAGTCATAGACACTGCCGTGTACCTGGTTGGCTCCGGTCTTTCCGGCGGCGGCAAGAACCCCGCCCGCCGACCGCCCATATTCCGCCGAAAAATTGTTGGTGATGAAACGGACTTCCTGGACCGTCTCCTGCGGAGGGGTATAAGCGTTGTCGAGCGTGGAATTATTACGAGTGTCTTGCCCGTCCAATAGAATGGCGCTGGTGTTGGACCGGCCTCCGCTGACGATGGGGCCGGTACCGCTGTTCCCGGTTGCGATGACGCCGGGGGATAGCGTCATCAGCGAGTAGGGGCTGCGCCCTGTGGGGAGTTCCAGAATCTGTGTCGAGCCGGTCACGTAGCCGAGAGAGGAACTTACCTGATCCACCAATACGGCGTTAGAGGTAACGGTGACTTCGTCGTGGATACTACCTGGTTTCAAGGTGACGTTGATGGTGGTGATCTGGCCCACCAGCACGGGAATATCGGTGACGCGATTCGTCGCGAACCCTTCCTTTTCCACCGTCAACTTATACTTTCCCGCCGGGAGGTAGGGGATTTTATAGTAGCCTTCGTCGGTGGTCTCGGAGACCGCGACGGAGCCGGTCGCCTGGTTGGTAGATGTTACTTTGGCTTTTGGGGTGGACGCACCCGCCGAATCAATGACCACTCCGGTGATAGCCCCTTGCTCAACTTGAGCGAAGCTGACGATGGCATTCGTGGCCAGGAATAGAGGCGCGATCAGGAGCGCCAGTCTGCAAGTCATTTTGAACTCCCCCTTAAGGCGAATATACGAAGCGGCGAGCCAATAGTGCCGCACAAAGCGAACAGATAGGCGAAACTTTATCTCGAAAGGTCCGCTTTAGCAACGTTAGACTGAGCTCGTAACGTAAGTAGAAGAAGCAGAAAACAAGGATCTTATTCGACGAACAGTTTGTATCGGTAGCTACTCACGCGTTTATGTCTCATTCCGCACGGGAATGTTGCCTGTACGGAAGATTCGAGCGGACGCGAGCGGCGAAAATTATCGCTCTACCTGAGAATTGCCTGAATAGGACCGTCCCCTTCGTCCACCAAATGGAAGGTACGGCCGAAGACGGGGATTTCCATTTTCCGGTAATCGAGACCCAGTTGGTGAAGGACCGTCGCATGAAGGTCACTGCAATAGTGCGGATGCTCGACGGCCCGATACCCCACTTCGTCGGTTCCCCCATGAGTGATGCCACCCTTAATTCCCCCGCCCGCAAGCCAGACGGAGTAGCCGCGCGGGTTATGGTCACGGCCCGTTGTGTTCTGTGACCACGGGGTGCGGCCGAAATCGCTCGAGAAAACGACAAGGGTGGAATCGAGCATGCCACGTTGTTTGAGATCGCTGATCAGGCCGGCAATCGGCTTGTCCACGGCGCGGCAGCTTTTCTCGTGATCTTTCATATCGACATGCGCATCCCAGCTTCCGTTGCCGCCGCCGCCGTTGCACAACTGGATGTAGCGAACGCCTTTTTCCACCAGTCGGCGAGCCATCAGAAGCTGGCGCCCGAAATCGTCGGTTTCCTTTTCTCCGATTCCGTAGAGATCGAGCACGTGCTTTGGCTCGTTGGCGAAATTGACCACCTCAGGCGCGGAGAGCTGCATTCTCGCGGCGAGCTCATAGGATTGCACGCGCCCGGCGATATCGGTATTGACGGCGTAGACATCGCGGAACTCCTGATTGAGATGCGCCAAGGTCTGCATCTGCAACTCGCGTTCTGCCGTACTGCCGCTCTTCGGAGGATACAGATTGGGAATGGGCGTATCGCCCGAGCGGAACGGGGTGGCCGCGACACTGGCGCCAAGATAGCCGCCGGTCAGTTGTACGGGAGACGAAGGCCGGCCGACGTTCACGAAGGTCGGCAGATTCTGGTTCGCGCTACCCAAAGCATAGGAGACCCAACTGCCGAGGCAGGGATGATCGAACGCGCGGCCACGATGCCCCGTAGCAGTCTCGATGACGGCGGGGAAGTGATTTCCCTCATGGTTCCACATGGAGCGCACGACGGCGATTTCATCAATCACACCGCCAATGTTGGGCAGGATATCCGATACCGGAACGCCCGATTTTCCGCAGGGCTTGAACGTCCGGATGCAGGGAATTACGGGGCGCTTAATCTCCGCAACGTTGTCGCCAAAGGCCGTCCCGTCCATCATCTTGCCGGCGTGTTTGTTGTCCTTCGGGTCAAAGGTGTCCAACTGACTTACGCCGCCGCACATGAAGAGATAGATGACGGACTTCGCTTTGGGTTCGAAATGCGGACCAATGTGCGCGTCCTTGATCTTCCCATCCTCCGCAAGAAGGCCGCCTAAGGCGGCGCCGAAAAATCCGCCGGCCGCACGAGTGACAAAACCGCGCCGTGAAACACGGCCGCACGAGTAGGGGTTGAGGAAATCCATCATGGTTCACCGAACGAATACGAACTCATCGAGATTCAAAAGCAGCCAGGTGAAACCTCTCAACCGCGCGGGATCGTTCGCAAGGTATGTCAGCGCCTCGTCCTTCTCGCTTCCCGAAGCGTGGCGGCCAAGCGCAATGCGATAGCCCAGATCCACTGCGGCCGGGAGGTCTCCTTCAGCCTGCTTTTGCAGCCGCTCTGCGAACTTTGCAGAAGCCTTTTCCACCTCATCGCTGTTCATCAGAAACAGACTCTGCGGAGCGGTTACGGTACGCGTACGCAGAGGACATGGGAGCCGGCCATCGTCCACGTCGAACGATTGCAAGAAGTTGGGCACTACATCCCGGCTGGTCGAGAAGCCGCGAATCATGTAGGCTCCACGACGGTTGGCGGGAGCCGGTTCGGCGCGAGCCGCGGCATTTCCTCGCCTTGGGGCGTCGGGCTGCGAGATATCGAATGACGGACCGCCGATCGCCAGGTCCAGGGTACCGGCGGAAGAGAGAATGCCATCCCAGATCGGCTCGGCTTCGAGGCGGAGCAAACGGAAGCTCCAGAGAAAGTCATTGGCGGGATCGATTTTTGCATTGGCCGCCTGAATGGCAGGTTCCACCGACGAAGCCCGACGATACGCATCGGAGGTCACCATCAGACGGTTCAGCTCTTTCATGCTGAACTTCCGCGCGACAAATTCGGCGGCCAGCCAATCCAGCAGCTCAACATTCGTGGGCATACCGCCCAGCATCCCGAAATCACTGGGCGTCTTTTGCAGGCCTTCTCCAAAGTGCCACTGCCATAGCCGGTTTACCGCCACGCGCGCAAAGAAGGGGTTCTCGGGTGCGGTGAGCCAATCCGCGAAGCCTTCGATCCGGCCGTCGCGGAAGTCCGGCTTTGCCGGGGCGAAGGGCCAGCCCGGCTCGACTGGCTTATCTTTCTCGGGACGGTCCGGCTCGCCACTGGAAAGTACATAGCTCGGTTCTTTCTCGCGGCCCCGGTCCATCTCCACAGTCCAGAACGCGGGCAACGCGTTGCCGCCTCCACGCCCTCCCGCAAGCGCATTGATCTGTTTGGTCAGTTCGTCGAACTTTTTACGCTCCGGCTCAGGAAGCAGCTCTTTCACTTTGATGGGATCGACGCGCAGGGGAACGAAGTAGTCGTCCACGATCTTCTGTTCGGCCGCGCTGCGCTGCCTTTCCGGTTTGCGAACGGCCGCCTGAGCTTCCAGTGGCAGCATGAGGATGCGCTCTTCCTCTAGTCGCTTGCGAATCGGCCCCTCTATCGCCGCCAACTGCGCGCGGAGCGGCGCTTCCGCGGCGGCCCGTGCCTTCTGCGCGTCTTCCGCGGCATCCGCATTTTTGAGGACTTCCGCGGGCGACGCGAAGGTAACTTTTTTGACGACCAGCGGATCGAACAGCGCCTTCATCGAATAGAAGTCCTTCTGCGAGATCGGGTCGTACATGTGGTCGTGACATTTGGCGCAGCCCACGGTCAGGCCCATGAATGCGGTCGAGACCGTTTCCACAGCGACGATGGGCAGTTCGCCGGTATCCTTGTTATCGCGCGACACGCCGCCACGCGCCAGAAATCCGAGCGCGAACATGTCGTCGGCACGAGGCTCCATGCGCGAGCGAATTCCAATGTCCGATACGCGAGTTCGCTCGTTGCGATACCCGGTCAACTGTGACGCGAACAAACTGGTCGTATGGCAAGTCGCGATTCAGTGCGTGGATGACCCAATCGCGCCAAAGGTGAATGCCGGGTTGGGCGTACATCCGTTCGTCCACGTCGGCATAGCGCAGAACGTCGAGCCAGTGGCGGCCGTAGCGAACGCCATACTGCGGGTCCGCGAGAAGACGATCCACCACCTTTTCATAAGCGTCCGCCGAATCGTCTTTGAGGAAAGCATCCTGTTCGGCGAGAGTGGGCGGCAAGCCGATGAGATCCAGATACACGCGCCGTAATAATGTGGACTTGTCGGCTGGACCTGCCGGACGCAGATTTTTTTCTTTGAGCCTGGATGCGATGAAGGCATCGATGGGATTGGTGGATTTCGTCACGCCAGCCGGCACCGGTGGACGAACCACCGGCTTTTGGGACCACAAGACAACCCCTTCTTTCGGGGCGCTGATTGCATTCCCGGCTAACAGAAACAGGATCGATAGGCGATGAAACAGAACAGACATACTACCCCACTCTTGGTGTCCAAAAAGCTTCCCCGGCGGGCATGAACTCAATGGGAACTTCCGTGACGAAAGTCTTGAGCCATCGAGCGCATTCCGCCATGCCTCCCTCCTCCGACATGTCGTGTCCCAACACGATCATCCCCTTCTTTTTGCCGGCGGCGGCTGAATCACGCACATATTCGCCGGCATCCCATTCCCCGGGCTCGCCACAGACCAGAACATCGATTTCGCTGCCGCCCAACACGCGCTGTATCTGCGTCACGGGCGTGGAGCCGGGATTGAAGGCGACGGAGACCACCGGCATTTGAGGATCACCGATCACCCGGATGGCGCGAACCTTCAGGCGCTCGCGAATCTGGCGAGCCAAATCTTCCAAACTAATCTTGGGTAGAGAGTACAGACGGACATTATCGGGAACCTGGTACTTCTCCCAGCCCAACGCCAAACCCATTCCCCGTATGATGCCGTCCGGCTTCTGCGCGTGCCAGTGGTCGTGGAAGCGCCAGACCACCATGTGATTGCTCACGATGAAGTCTCGTTTGAGAAGAACCAGTGGATCTTCTGCGTTGTTGCGCGCGTGAAACTCGTCTTCGGCGCCGCTATAGAATGTGGGCTCGTGCACCACGATGAAATTGCGTTGAGCGCTAGCAGCCCGTTTCAACAGGTCGAGTGTCGCCACCATCGTAGTGGCGATCCCGGTGACCACCGTGTCCGGGCTGCCGGCCTTGATAGTGTCTACGGTCTGCGCGCGCCAGGGCACACCTGCATTCTTCTGGATTCGTTCGATCAGGAGCTGCGCGGTAAGCGCCGGCTGTTGCGCCGCAAGGGGACGCAGCGCCAGCAATCCGCAGGTCCGGCCGAGAAACGCCCTTCGTGTAGCGCGGTGGAGATCGTGCATACGTGGTAACTGGTTAGCCTCCATCATAAGTCTGGCCGAATAACCACTTCTTACTTAGGGAATGATCACCGTTCCGTCCAAGGTCCGGTCGGTGCCATAAGCTCCGCCATTTCGGGGCTCCGTGATTGGGAACTTGGCAGCCATTTCTTCGTTGATGTCGATTCCCAGCCCCGGCCGGCCGCTGCCGTATAGGTATCCTTTACGAATTTCCGCGGTCCCGGGCAGCATTTCGTGAACCTGCGGCGGAAAATGATTCTCCTCCTGTATGCCGAAAGCGGTACTCGAAATATCTACGTGGTACGCCGCCAGTTGATTCACGGGATCGTTTTCACCGCCCTCCTGAAACGCCGTCTTGACCCCGAACACCTCGCAAAGGTTGGCGATTTTCTTGGCCTGCGTAATCCCACCAATTGCGGTGACTCGAGTCCGAATGAAATCGATAACATGCGAGGCGATCAACGGGTAATATTCCGCCGGGTTCGAGAAAACCTCGCCAACCGCTTGGGGAGTAGCGCAGACCTTGCGCACCTCCTTGTACCATTCCAGGTGCTCCGGTCCTAGCAGGTCTTCGACGAAGAACAGATGGTAAGGCTCCATCTTCTTGGCAAACAGAACGGCGTTGGCTCCGGTAAGGTGCGAATGGACATCGTGCAGCAATTTCGGCGCGAACCCTATCTTAGATCGGACATACTCGAAGACAGCCGGGATCGTTTCCACGTACAGATCTTCGTCGAAGGCCTGACCCTGGTACCCGCCCTCGGCGCGGTTGCCCTCATTGGCTCTGATGAAACCGCCGCCGCCGTAACCGCCTTCGCCGTACTGAAGCCGAATATGGCGGTAGCCGGTCTCCATCGATTTGCTGACTACCTCTGCCGCCTGCTCCTTACTGCGCCCGGAAACGTGATCGTAGCAGGCCACCGCATCGTGGGCACGTCCACCGAGCATCTCGTAGACAGGCATGCCGGCGCGCTTGCCTTTGATGTCCCACAGGGCTTCGTCCATGGCCCCGAGCACCTTGTTATTCACCGGCCCGCCGCGCCAGTAGGTGCGGTAGTTGGCGCTCTGCCAAAGATCTTCGATACGGTCGGGATCTTTACCGATCAGCCAGGGCTTGAGGTGCTTTTCCAGAGCCGTGGCAACCGCAAAGGTTTGATAGCTATCGTTGGCGGAGCCGATGCCGTACAAGCCCGGCTCGCTGGTGATGATCTTCAGGAACACCCACCGGTAATTGCGTCCCCCGCTGGTGGTGATTACTCTGACGTCCTTGATCGTAAGCGGAGGTAGTCCTTTCAGTCGATTGGTGGACTCCTGCTCAGCGGCGGCGGTCATCACGGGTGCGGCCAAAAGGCTCTTGAGAAAATCCCGGCGTTGCATCGTGCTTCTCCTCCCTACATTGCCTTACTCGGAGTGCAAGGTAAGTTGGCGACACGCGACTAACTCCACGCTGTCGCCGACTTCATTCTGTTCGGACACGCGCAACACCATCTCAAGATCTGGCAGCCGGCCACCCTGAGGCAACCCCAGCATGCGCCGGATCTGAGCAGTGGAATCCTTACGTAGCAACATCTCGCCGGCCATTTCGGTCGCCGACATGGATTGGCCCGAAACCAGTAACACGCGTCCCGATTGCGCACTGTTCTCCAGCAGTGTGACTCTTGCGAACGTGATCTTCTTGCCGGTCCTGGGGTCCGGATGCACCTCGAACTTCTCGGGCTCCCCGTTCAGCGGATGGCGATTCAATATCACCTCGGGCTTGCCGGGCCGCGGCAATTCGTCAAAGGGAAAGTTTGCGGCATTGGCGGGAAATAGCGCTGTCCACGGGTTGGAAAGCGAACTGCCGAGAATGACGAAGTTCCCGGATCTGAAGGAGCGGGCATGCATCTGGCGCCCTTGCCGAATCGGCACTTCCCAACCGCGTGCCTGCAAATCCCCCGCGATCCGGTTCGCATTCTGAAGGTCCCCGACATTGGTGATCTGGCGGGTAGAGAGACTGCCCCAGAAACGCAACAAATCCTTTTTTACGGCGATCTCCGGCACATTCAGGTACGTGAGGTTCTCGTACTCTTCCAAGGTAAATCTGCGGTCAAGCAATACTTGCATCAACACCAGTGCGTCATCGGCAACAATCACCTGCACCACTCGCGGCGTCCCTTGAAACGCCGCTACGAACACGTTTTCCAGGCCGGCGGCGGGACGAACAAAGCGTTCCACACCCCACCACAAAAGCAGCGCCGTGCCCAGGCAGAGGAGAGCGATGACGGCGACGCGCCGGGCCCGCGAAGAGTTAGGCACGCGGTTTCCGCCTGCACCGCCGGGCTGGGCGGAACCTCGATTCGCGGCTTGACGATGACCGTGGCTTCCACCGAGACCCGTGGGGACTCGTGAGTCACGCAAAACTCGGGCACGTACGAGCCGGAAGGAAGGTTGATGCGGAATCTCGCATCGACGCCTGCGTTGCCGTAGTGTTGCAACAGGCGCTTGCGCACGTCACTCGCCGTGACGCGAACAATTGCGTCATCTGCCGTATCGTATGTCGCGGGACGCCCGAACAACGTTATGCCGATACTGCGCTCCCGCAAATCCTCGGCGTCGCCGTGCAGAGCCTGCTCGACGATGTGCTGCAAAAACGCCTGGCTACGGTGACTGCCTTTGAACGCGGTCCCCCTTAATATTTCATCCAGGTGAGCACGAAATTCGGGTTCGTGTTTGGCCGCCTCGCTGATCTTGGCGAAGGCTGCTGCGTGCGTGGCGCTATCGACTTTTCCAGCCATCGGTGCCTTCCAGTGGACACGAGAATATCATAATACCGGCGTAGTTACTGTCGATCTTAGTCAGGGAAATCGACCCCTTCGTACATAAGATAGTTCTCTAAATTCGTTGAGGGCGCGAAGAAACAAATGACCTTCATTTCCTCCGGACCCGTGTTGTGCAGCATATGCACCGCGCCCTGAGGGAACAGCACGGTACTGCCCTCTCGCACGGCGGACACCTCGCCCGACACGAGCACCCGGCCGGTCCCCCGGATGATGTAGATGACCTCTTCTCCGTGCGGGTGGCTATGCGCGGGGCGCACGCGTTCTCCCGGCGCGATTCGGATAACACACGCCGAGCACTGCTGAGCCTGCACGCCGGAATTCGATACCACCCAGCGCAAGCGCCTGCCGGGCAGATCGAGCTCATCGATCTCGCTTTCGTGTACATGCGGTACGCTCATCCCAATAACTCCTGAACTCGGGCGGCAAGTTTCGCCCCGGATAACCCATAAACTTCAATTAACTCCTCATAAGTGGCCGAATGTATAAACTGCGGCCTGCCATCCGGTCTAAGTGTGTTGACCGTGACGAATCGCCGCGGGCTTTCGACCGTTCCGCGATGACGGTAAACCACCTTGAGCAGGTTCTGCCAGATGTAGCCGTTGTTTTGTTCAGCGATGATCACCGGTTGTTGCGAATCGTGGAGTTCCAACAGGAGCCGCTCGTCGATTGACGGCATATCTACTACCGTGATTGCCGGTAGCAGCGAAGCCGCCGCGAGCGCTTCGTGGACGCCGCGTCCACTGCTTACGATCACCGCCCGGTCCTCTGCTCCACGGCGCACTACCTGGCCCTGTCCAAACTCGAAACGGTAGCCGGCAGGATATAGCACCGCGGAAGGCGTGCGCATGACGCGCAGGTAAACCAGGCCGCGATTGCCTTCCATGATCCATTGCATGATGGAAAGCAGTTGGCGCGGGCAGGAGACGTCGATGATCTTCAACTCCGCCATGCCGTCGAAGATAGTTGCGTCGTCATTCGCCATGTGAGTCGCGCCGTTGGTGCGCGTCTCAAAATTCGAGGCAGTGGCGAGCATGGTGAGATCCAGGCCATGACCGGCGCTTAGCCAGCCGCTCGCAGCATGGATAGCTTCGAGCCGCTCCTGTTGGCCTACCGCGATGCGGCGCATCACCTTCCAGTCCCAGAAGGGGCAGAATGTGCTCGTCCAGGCGTTATAGCCGAGAGCCGCAAACGCCTCTCCCAACGCCATCATATTGGCTTCAGCGACTCCGGCGTTGAGAGCCCGCCGCTGATCGACAGCCGCGATTCCTGCTTCCAGCCCGCTGGTCGTCGCAAGGTCGGAATCGATCGACACCACACGTTGATCCCGCGCGAAGATCTTCATGGCGCCGGTCACAATGTCGGCGGCGCTGTATTCCTTCTTCGGGTCAATCTTCGGCAGCAGGGCGGCATCGTAGGATATGCGCTTGTTGCGTTCCGGAACACGCCGCGTGATCACCGGCCCCATGACTTGTGAATATCCGCGCGCGGGATCCAGGTGCATCTGCTGGGCCAATGAAGCGAGTGTGGCCCGGAGACTGCCGCCGTCGGGATGCTCGGCAAGCCTGCTGTAGTGCTGCTCAAACTCTTCAACCCTGCGTGTACGTAAGTCGGCCTGTAGCGCGATTTCCTGCTCTAACAGCGGCTCGGTCATCACCACTTTATGTTTATTCAGGAAATCGGATAGCGCGCCATGACCTTTGGTGGTGTGGCAGAGAATGGCCGTCGGTTTGCCATTGCGCGGTCCGTAGCGGAAGGCCTCGAGTGCGGCAAACACGCCCGCGTAGGAGGTAGCATCGACGCTATGTACCTGCCAGTCGAATGCCGTGAAAACCGCTTCCAGTTTCGGCATCGGAAAGACCATACGGCTGGAAATATCCAGTTGCCCGTTATTCTGGTCCACCAATAAGCAGAGATTGTCCAGGTGCTTTTGGCCCGCGAACAGGACCGCTTCCCAGATCGGCCCTTCCTGCAACTCGCCATCACCCGTCATGCAGTAGGAATCAAAGCAGGGCGTCATTTTCCCCGCGATCGCGAACCCTTGCGCGACACCGAAACCCTGGCCCATCGGTCCGGTCGCGATGGGAATTCCGGGAAGGATAGGGCCGGGATGCCCGTTCAGAATACTTGCATGGGAGCGCGAGTTGCGGAGAATGGACCGGTCGAAATAGCCCAGTTCCGCATAAATCGACGCCAGTGCGGCCACTGCGTGTCCCTTGCTGAGGACGAACGTGTCCTGGCCAACCCGTGTCGGGTCGTTGAGGTCCAGCTCGAGGAAGCCGCCATAATAGAGGGCCACCAGCGGGATGATCGCCGAGAACGCTCCGCCTGCGTGCAACCCCTGGTCCACCGCATAACAGGATTGCTCCAGTGTCAGCAGGCGTATGTCGGAGTCTTTGATAGCCAGCAACCGAAGCAGTCCCTGACGCAGTGCATAGTCCTGGCGGTCGATCCAGGCCGGATGTACACACCCTCCAATCGCGGTTGACGGTGTGGACATACTACTTGGTGTTGGCCTCCTGCACCGCCAGGAGTTGGTGCACGTAGTTAGAGATTCCGACATCCGGCCGGTTTGCCCAGATCGGCGTGCAATTCGGATATTCGCTGGTCTCACCCCAGTAACCGGCGTTCGGAAAGCGTTCGAGAACACCCTTGGCGCAGTCCCCCACAACAATGACGTCGCCATCTACCGGCATTAACTGCTGTTCGAATTGGAGACCAGTGAACACATACAGGGGACGCTTCAATTTGTCGAGCGTACCGTCTGCCTTCAGTTGGTCCAATTGAATTCGCACGATCGCCTTGCAGCCGGCTTCGCAGGTGGAACCCATGATCACTTTGACGTTGGGATGCTGTCCCTGCAACATCGTGTTCTGGCGGCGAAAGCGGCGCTTCACCTGTTCCAGCGGTACCCCCGCCAGTTCGATCTCGTCGAGCAGGTTTGTTCCCAATCCCTCTGACGCTCCCAGCACCGTGGATGGCACGTTGGTGCCGGGGTAGTCCCAGTCCATCAACGCTTCGCATATCGTATCCACCGCTACCGGGTCGGGACCGCCGCAAATGGTGTTGAAGTCTTTGATCAGATCGTCACTTGCCGGGCTGAACGGTCCATTGCCCTGGCACGCATACAGCGAATCCATGACGAACCATGTAGGGTTGGCAGCGCGTGTAAGATTGACGATCTTCTGATAGATATCATCCCGATGGCATTTGACCATCCAGTCGTAGTCGGGTAGATTGCCGAACTGTAACTTCATGGCGCCCGTGAATGTGGTGTGCACGTGCACCTTCATTTTCGGTAAGCCGATATAGGCGTCGGCTTCACTTACCGGCCGTGGTACGGGGAATTCGTTGAAGCTGATCGGCCTGTCGATCTTGTACATGTCGAATGGCGCGTGTTCAAACGGACATAACTCTACGCCGGTCCGATCCGCCACTTCCACGATGCCGCACACCTCCATCGCCTTCATGGTGTCGCCGCCCATCGCACAACGTTCCCCAATCTGAATTCTCGCCGGGTTCTGTTCTTTGACCAGTTCGATCAGGGCTTCCAGCATGCGTGGATCGGTGGTGAAGCCGGCATTTGCCGCGACGGGAATCACCGTATTGATCTTGATCAGGACCTTATCTCCGGGCTTGACGATGCGGTGCATACCTCCCATCGTCTGGTCCGCAATCTGCCGGATCATGGCCTTGATTCGGTCCAATTGCTCTCGCGTACATTCCGACGGGGTCCCGAGGTTCGAATTACTATGGGCGATCGCTACGGTCGTCTTCTTAGCCATTTCGCAGTCTCTCGATCTTGCACAATAGGCACTTGCAATCGCATCTCAACCGGCATTCACTGGCTTACGGTAAGGCGAATACATACAGGCGTCCGCCCGGGTTATCCGGCGGTCGAGTTTCGCCGCCCCCCGCCAGGATCGCGACGTACTGTTTACCATCCTTCCCCTGGTATGTGATTGGAGTTGCCTTCGCGGCGTCCGCCAGCTTTGTTACCCAGAGTTCCTTGCCGGTCCGCGCGTCCAGCGCGCGGAAGCGGGCGTCAATCGCGGCGCCGATAAAGAGCAGCCCGCCCGCCGTCGCGATGGGACCGCCCCGCGGTTCGGGCGTTCCGGTCTTCGGCACGCCAAGGGCGGTTAACTCATCGAACTCACCCAACGGCCCGCGCCACGCAATCTCGCCGGTATTGACGTTCACCGCGACAAGCTCACTCCACGGGGGCTGCTGGCATGGCCATTTTTTCGCTCCGTCCCAGAAGCGGCCTCCCAGATTGGCCGGAGCGTTCTCCGGACCAACACGATTGAATGTCGTGCCGTCTGACGATGGAACCATCTTGTTCAAATTCGCCAGGTCGTGCGAAGTCACGTAGATGTATCCAAGATCCGGATGAAAGGCTGTGGGACTCCAATTGCCTCCGCCAACCCAGCCCGGAAAGATCACTCGCAATTTAGGGCCGTACTGCGCATACGGACCGCCCGTCATGGCGCCACCCTCGAGCGCCAGGAGACCTTTGCAAAACTTCTCGTGTTCCGGCGTGACCTTCGCGACTTCTTCGGGCTTGAACGTCATGCGCGCCAATGGCGGCGGTTTTACTGGAAACGGCTGAGTGGGCCAGTTCTGATCGCCGGGTACCGGATTGTCGTTAGCAACAGCGCGCTCTTCCACTTTGTAGATCGGTTCGCCCGTAAGGCGATCGAAGAAAAAGAGCAGCCCCTGCTTGGTCCATTGCGCGACGGCCGGCAGCTTCTTGCCATTCTTCATCACGTCGATCAGCGCCGGAGCGGAGGTCACGTCGTAGTCCCAGTTGTCGTGATGGGTGGTCTGAAAATACCATTTCAGCTTGCCGGTGGCCGCATCCAACGCCACCAGGGAGGAACCGTAGAGATTGAGTCCTTTGCGGCTCGCCGCCATAAAAATCCGGAGTCGGTGTGCCCACCGGCAGGAAGAGCAGTCCGCGCTCCACGTCCACCGTCATGAACCCCCAGACGTTGGCGCCGGAGCGGTCAGCCCACTGATCCTCCTGCCAGGTCTCGTGGTTTTTCTCGCCCGGGCGCGGAATGGTGTGAAAAGTCCACGCGAGTTTTCCGGTGTGCACGTCCCACGCTCGCAGGTCTCCACTCGGCCCGTTGGCGGGCTCTTCCTGGAGTTGCGCGCCCGTGAAAATCAGGTTCTTGTAGATCGCTCCTGGCGTGGAGACTCCGTAGCGGCCGCGCGGAAACTTGTCCGCGACTCCCACTTTCAGATTGACCATCCCGTTATCGCCGAACGTTGTGGTCAGTTTTCCAGTCTTGGCGTTCAGCGTGAATAGCCATCCATTCATCGTCCCCACGATGATCTGCGGCGGCAATGTCTGATCGCCGGGCCAGTATGCAATCCCGCGTCCGGATGGCGCATACGCGGATTCGTACTCCCAGATCTTCTTGCCGGTCTCCGGCTCCAACGCCACCACGCGGTTGTAGGCAGTCGATAGATACATCACGCCGCCGACCACCAGTGGAGTCGCCTGGGAAGCGCGGTTGCGCGGCGCGGGCTTCGCTTCCACTCCTTCCGACGCAGGCACCGCCGCCGGGCGCGTGTCGTACGTCCAGGCGATTTGCAAGTGCGACACATTTGCGGTGTCGATCTGTTTCAAAGGCGAAAATTGCTGCCCGCCCGGATCGTGCCCGTAGGTCGGCCAGTCGGTCTGCGCGAAGCCTGGGCCGGCATAACTTCCACACAACAGAACAATCGCCAACCGTCGCATGGATTTCACTTTTTGCCTGCGGCCTTCCGCGCTGGCCGCAACTGATTCCAGAAGATAAAAGTCCCGCGATTGGTGGACGTCACAATATCGATCGCTCCATCTTTATTAAGATCCACCGCTATGAAATGCGAGCCTACGCCGGAACGGTTGTGAATCAACTCCGGCACGAACTCCGCGCCCCCTTCGGCCTTGGGGTTGCGCACGGTGTGATACGCGTACAATACCGAGGGCCCATATGGATCCGGATCCGTGATAGCTCTCCAGGTGAGAGAAAGACCTCTTGCCTACCAAAAAATCCGGTACGCCGTCGCCATCGATATCGGCGAACGTCGAGGCATGCGGCTCAGAGAAGGTGACATTGCCGGCATTCTTCTTCGAAAAATCGCCCATGATATTGTGCTGCGCAAAGCTGATCGCGCCCTGGGCATCGCGCTTCTGCTCAAACCAGGCCAAGCCCCATCCGTGGGCCGCCAGGGCAGTCACCACGTCGTTCAGGCCATCGCCGTTGACGTCGTATACGCCCATCTCCGCGCCTCCACTACCGAAGGCTGCTTCGTGAAATGTCCACGGTTCCTGGTTGGAGCCCTTCGGCGGCTGTTCCCACCAGCCGCGCGACGCCACTACGTCCAGGCGTCCATCCCCGTTGATATCGCCGATCCCCATGCCGTGCGCGTTAACGCCATTCTTTTCGGAAATGCGATGTACAATCCACGGCGCGGTCGGGTGGGCAGGGTCGGGCTTCGCGTACTCCAAAGCGTTGTCGCCACCAAACAAGAGTTCCGGAACTCCGTCGCCGTCGATATCCTTCAGGAGTTCGATCTCCGTTGATGCCTGCGGCACCACGTTATAGCGTTCCCACCTTCGCGATTCGCCGCGTGGATTTACGTATAGATAAATCGGCCTTTGATCCACCACCAGGATGTCCGGCCAGCCGTCCCCGGTAAAATCGTAGGCGAAATTAACCATGCCCTGCGTGAACTGGTTGCTCGGATTGTACGTACGCGCGGCGGTAAACTCGTGCCGCTCCGTGTAATCCGGGCCCAGATAATAAAACGGACCCGAGATCACGTCCAGGACACCGTCGTGATTGATATCCGCTGCCGCCGCGCACCAGCCATAGTAGAAGTCGCTGATCCGTTGCATCCGAAAGTTCGCGGAGACAATCTCCTTGGGATCGACCTTCGGATTGAGGTCCTTGTAGGAAACTTCGCGGAATCGTACTTCGCCTTCGCCTGCCGAATGCAGCGCGATCGGCCCAAATCCCATCATCCGATCGTTGGTGGACGCGCTGCCCGCATTGCGCCCGTCGATCGAGATGCCCAGGACGTCAGCGTCCAGTATGATTTGCACCGTGTGCCACTCGCTTCCGGCCAGCGCAGGTCCGCCGCGCCCGCCCCGGCCTCCGCGTCCAGCCCCCGCCCGCAGCCGGAGGTTTGGCC
Organism: uncultured Solibacteraceae bacterium; assembly: GCA_963811575.1. Classification (GTDB taxonomy): domain Bacteria; phylum Acidobacteriota; class Terriglobia; order Bryobacterales; family Bryobacteraceae; genus Solibacter. The sequence goes on from CAWERY010000004.1 coordinate 514,303, forward strand.
GCAGCGGCCGCGGCGGCGGCGGCCAACTCCGCGCGCGTGGGCGCCGGCTTCGAAAACCCCGGTACCTGTTCTTCGCCGGCGGTGGAGCGCGCGCCAGCCATGCGGATCATGGGTCCCGGGCCCGCACCCAGCTTCTCACGCGTGAGTTCCCTGCCCTGCGCATCTAGCGTGACGTCGTAAGCGCCGAAATCACCTTCCGCCAGCGACACGTAAATGCCCTTCAGACCCATCCGCGGTCTTCTCCGCGCGCAGCAGCAGGCCGGTCTTGCAAGCGCGCGCTACAGCGGAAGGATGCGTAGAAGGCCACATCCTGGTAACCCTTGTCCAATATCAGCCAACCGCCATTCTCACGCGCCAAGCCGATGATTTCGCCGTTCTCCGCGCGCCATTCAGACGGCCCCAGCTTGTGCCAGCCACTGAGAGAACTGCCCTGAAACACCACGTCTGGAATGAAATTCTGGCTTGCCGCGAAGAGGACCGAGAGAAGTGCGCCAACCGCGATCGCCGCAACATAGAGGCTCTTTCTAGGCATTCTAATCCTTCCACATATTGCATAATACGCAATTAAGATTGCGACGATCAGACTCTCGTGTGCTGGAGAATATCAAGCAGGGCTGCCGAAGTCAACAGAAAACACTGAGGAAACTGAGACGAAGGTGATCACCCGATTGCCCGTCACGCGCCTGCATGCGACTGGCGCGTTTTAGCCACGCCGGGCAGGTTCTCGGCGGTTGTCTGAAAGGGCGGCGCCTCGCGTTTGGTAATATGGCCACGCGTGGCGGAGTATATCAATCGGCGGACGAAAGCGATTCTCACAGATCGCGCTGTGGACAGCGGCATTGCCTGCCGTTGTCCACGCGCAAAGCGAGAACTCCGCGCTGTGCGCCGGCTGTCATCGAAGCATCTGGGAGACGTACCGGCGTACCGGCATGGGGCGATCGTTCTATCGTCCTTCGCCGGGCAATATGGTGGAGGATTTCACCAACAAGAACACCTACTACCACCAGCCGTCGAACTCCTACTTCACGATGCTGGAACGTGACGGGAAATACTATCAGCGCCGATACCAGCTCGATTCCAGCGGGAAACAGATCAACGTGTTGGAGAAGCAGATCGACTATATCCTGGGCTCTGGGAATCTCTCGCGCGCGTATCTGCATCAAACGCCCGGCAACACTCTGATCGAGTTGCCGTTGGCCTGGTATGCCGAAAAGGGCGGCTACTGGGCGATGAATCCAGGCTACGACCGTCCCGATCACGACGGTTTCCGCCGTCCCATCACGTACGATTGCATGTTCTGCCACAACGGGTATCCCCAGATTCCCGCTGGCCATGAGCAGCCGTTCGCCCAACCCGTGTACGCCGGAGCGCTTCCGGAGGGCATCGATTGCCAGCGTTGCCACGGTCCCGGTAGCCGGCACGCGCAAGTGGCAGCGACCGCCGGCGCCACGCGCGAAGACATTCGCAACTCCATCGTGAACCCCTCCCGTCTCACCGCGGAGCGCCAGATGGAGACATGCATGGTATGCCATCTGGAAACCACCAGCTTCCCTTTGCCCAACGCGATCCAGCGCTATGAACGCGGCCCGTTTTCGTATCGCGCCGGGGAGCCGCTAGGTGATTTTATTCTCAACTTTGACCACGCCGCGGGCTCCGGCCGTGAAGACAAGTTCGAGCTTGTCAACGCGGCATATCGATTGCGCCGCTCGGCCTGCTTCTTGAAAAGCGACGGCAAGATGCTCTGCACTACGTGCCACAATCCGCACGATATTCCGCGCGGCGAAGAGGCGGCGCGGCATTACACCACCGTCTGCCGCCAGTGTCATGCGGCGGCCTTCGACAAACAAGTCGCGGCCGGCAAGCATACTGCCGCGGTTGGTTGTGTCGAGTGCCACATGCCGAAAAGGCGTACGGAGGACGTGGTACACGTGGTCGCGACGGATCATTACATCCAGCGGCGAAAGCCCGCGGAAGATCTGCTGGCGGAGCGGCTCGAGCGCCGGGAGACCGGAGCCAACGCATATCGCGGCCCGGTGGCCCTGTACTATCCCCAAGCTCTGCCCGCTACCCCGGATACCGAACTCTATCGCGCCGTTGCCCAAGTGAAGCAGTCCAGTAATCTGACCCAGGGAATCGCGCAACTCACGGCCGCAATCGAGCGGTATTCGCCGCAGCGGCCGGAGTTCTACCTGGAACTCGCCGACGCGCTGCAAACCAACGGGCAGATGGCAAAGGCACTGCCCTGGTATCGGGAGGCCGTCAAGCGAAATCCGAAATCCGCAGCCGGATTGTACAAGCTCGGCACAGCGCTGCGGCGCTCCGGCCAGTATCCGGAAGCGGCGGACGTGCTTCAGCAGGCGGCGGCCGCCACCGAGTCGCCCCTGACCTGGCATGAGCTCGGCCTGACGTACCGGGCACTTGGCAGAAACACAGACGCCCGTGACGGCGCTCGGCAAGGCCCTTGCACTGGATCCCGATATGGCCGAAGCTCACAATAACCTGGGCATCATCTGGTTCGCGGAAGGGAACCCGGCGCGGGCCGAGGCCGCCTTTCGAGAGGCTATCCGGATTCGACCGGAGTATGCCGATGCCCATGGCAACCTGGCCAATCTTCTTTCAGCCGCAGGTAATCTGAGCGCGGCACGCGATCAGTTTGAAATCGCCCTCCGGCTTCGGCCCGCCGATGCCGCCACCCGCTACAACTATGCGATGCTGCTCGGACGCACCAGCCATTTCGACGAGGCGCAGCGCGAGTTGGAAGCGGCCCTGCGCTTCGATCCCGAGTTTGCGGATGCCCAGGAGTTGCTCGGAGATCTGTTGCTGGCCAGGAACGACGCGCCGGCCGCCGTTCCACACTATCGCGAGGCCCTCCGCATCAAGCCGGAATCCACCCGCGCGCATCTTGGCCTGGGCGCGGCGTTAGTCGCCGTGGGCGATGCGGAAAGCGCTATTCCTCATCTCCAAAAGGCTGCCGCCGCCCCGGATGCAGCCACCCGTGATCAGGCAGCCGCCCTCCTTCGCCGCTTGGGTAAATGAGAGCCTACTGCCGCCGGCGTTGTTCGATGGCTTGTTTCATCTTGCGAGCCAGTAGCGAGGCTGAGTAGGGCTTCTGCAAGAAACCCGAGAGGCCGCGATCCGCGAAGCGGCGCAGCGCTTCGCCTTCGCTGAATCCGCTCGACAAGATCACCGGAATATCAGCCCGAATGGCGTGGATCTCTTTCAGGGCCTGATCGCCACCCATCACCGGCATGGTTAGATCCAGCAGGACTGCGTCAAAATAGCTGGGACGGGCAGCGACCGACTCCACCGCGACAGCGCCATCGTCAGCCACCTCCACCGTATACCCGCAGCGCTCCAGCGCAACGCGCGCCATGTTGCGCACCAGATCCTCATCGTCCACCACCAGGACGTTGCCGTTGCCGCGAAGATCCGGATTCAACTCGCGCGCCGAATTTTCCGCCGTGGAACGCGTGGCCGGCAATACGACTGTGAACGTACTTCCGACGCCGGGAGTGCTATCCACTGCAATCGAACCTTTATGACTTCGAATGATCCCAAGCACAGCCGCCAAACCTAAGCCCCTCCCCGTGAATTTGGTGGTGAAAAACGGATCGAAAATTCGCGCCTGAGTCGTCTCGTCCATGCCGCAGCCGGTGTCTTTTACTCTGAGAATCACCTGCGGTTCGGCATCACTCTGACGCGCGAAGGTCGTAATGGTAACCGTTCCTTGTCCCTCGATTGCTTCCCCCGCGTTGATCGCCAGGTTCATCACCAGCTGCTGCAGTTGGGACGCGTCGCATTCAACCGCGGGCAGATCCCTGGCGAGCTCGAGTTCGAGTTTGATCGAAGACGAAAGTGATGTGCGGATGAAGGGCGCAATCTCTGAAATTTGGCCGGAGAGATCCAGCCTTTGCATCACAAAGCGGCCCTTTCCCGCGTAAGCAAGCATCTGGCGAACCAGGAGCGCGGCGCGTTCGCTGGCGTTCAAAATCTCCGCCAGGTGCGGGGCGGCGGCATGGTCGGCGCCGAGTTCTTCGGCTGCCAGGCTGGCGTTTCCCATGACACCGGTCAGCAGATTGTTGAAGTCGTGAGCCAATCCTCCGGCGAGCACTCCGAGGCTCTCCAGCTTCTGCGTCTGCCGCACCTGCTCCTCGAAGTGAATGCGTTCCGTGATGTCGCGCGCGATGTTGGACGCGCCGGTCACGTTGCCCTCCGCGTCGCGAACCGGCGAGATGGTCAGCGAAACTTGAATCAGCCGTCCGTCCTTGTGCTGCCGCACCGTCTCGAAGTGTTTGACGGGCAGCCCTTCCATAATTCGCATGAGGATCCCAGCCTCTTCGTGCTGCCGCTCTTCCGGCACCACCAGTGAGATGGGCTGCCCGATAGCCGCCTCCTCGGGATAGCCGAAAAGCTGCTCGGCGCCGTGATTCCAGCTGCGGATGATGCCATCGAGATCGTTGGAGATGATCGCGTCTTCGGAAGATTCCACGATGGCATGCAGTTGCGCGGCAAACTCCTGTTCCCGCTCACGCTGCGCGATCTCGATGGTCAACTGTTGCAGGCGTTCCGCGGCCAGCTTCGTACTGTCCACCACCTCCGCGCGCATGCGCCCTTGCCGGTCCAACAGCCAAGAGAGCAGGGCGCAGATAATGACGACGCCAGTGAGCCCTACGAATCGGCCATTAGGCTGTTGCGGCTGGATGTGGTTCGTCAAACCAATAATGCTCGGCGTCAAAGCCACCAGCATTGCCGCCAGGGCCGGACCAAGCCCGAGGAAACGGGCAGCGGCGAGGATTGCCAGAAATTGCAGGAGAAAGGGATAGCTTCCGCCCAGGACGACCTGAAGCGCGCTTCGCAGCAGCATGGCCGCGCCGCTCAAGACCACAGCGGCAGCATACCTCGCCCCTGCGGAATACGTCCTGAAGCTTACGTCCATCCTCAGTCAATGATACCCGACCCCGCTTGGCGCTAACTCCAGACGGCGGCAAACCTGTCATCTCGGGCTCCTAATCTTCCTTGACCGTAAGGTACCGGTTCATGGGAGGGTCCACCAACCGCTGGACTCGGCCGCTCGGTTTCGGCCATGTGATCTCCACCCACTCCACTTTGGATTCGCCGGCCCCCAGAATCTCTCGCGGATCGTGGGAAGAGAGGTAACTCCCCCCGGAGTTCTTGAGCCGCGACCGCACAACGCCACCCGCGGACCACCGTATCCGCGCGCCAATGGAGTCGCGATTGCACCTCGCACCCTCCAGCTTCAACCCCACCCATTGGTTCTGCTGCCCGGATTGGTTCTGCAATAACACCGGCGCGCCGCCATTAACGCCGATCAGTACACCGGGCAATCCATCGTTCCGGAAATCGCCGATTGCGAGCCCGCGGGCGGCATAGGGTCGTTCGAAGGCAGGTCCCGCCTCGCGGCTCACGTCGCGCATTTTGCCGCCCTCCTGGTGGAAGAGCAACAGCGGCTCGCGATACTTGACGGCGGATAGAGTAGCTCTCGATCATGTCGTCGGGGTGCCCGTTCGCCAGAATCAGGTCCACCGAGCCATCGTTGTCATAGTCGAAGAACTTCAACCCCCAGCCGCTCAAGAGGCGTGTCGCCTGGGCCAGTCCGTTGGCGTGCGCCACGTCGCGGAAGGTCTCGTTCTTTTGGTTGCGATACAGAGAGAACATCTCCTGATCCACGTTGGCCACGAAGAGATCCTGGTAGCCGGAGCCGAAAACGTCCGCGGCATCAACCCCCATTCCCGAGCGCGGCTGCCCCCCATCGCTGAACGCTACCTCGGCGGGCAAGGACATCTCCTCAAAATTCCAACGCCGCGGCGAATCTCTCCTCGGGCCGCGATTCACGTATAGGAAATTCTGCACCGTATCGTTAGCTACGAACAGGTCCATGAACCCGTCATTATTAATATCGGTGGCGACCACCCCGAGGCCCTTGCCAAGAGATTGCCCGATCGCGGTGCCGCGGCCGGTCTCCGTGAACGTGCCGTCGCCGTTGTTGTGATACAAGAAACTCGCGGTGGGCTTGAAAAATCGCGGGATACAGTAGAAATGCTTGCCGAGCTTATTGTCGCCGCAGGAGCGGTGCGCGCTATCGCTGTAGTCCACAAAACTGCAGACGAACAGGTCCAGGCGTCCGTCGTTATCGTAATCGAACCACACTGCGCTGGTGGTCCATCCCGGCGTCGCCAGTCCGGCTTTCGCGGTCACATCGGTAAATGTGCCATCGCGATTGTTGCGATAGAGAATGCATTTTCCGTATGCGGTGACGAAGAGATCGGGCCAGCCGTCGTTATCGAAATCGCCCACCGCTACGCCCATGCCGAAGCTGCCGCCCGCTACCCCCGCTTCCTCGGTGACGTCGGTAAAAGTGCCATCGCGGTTGTTTTTGTAAAGCGCATTGCGCAGCGGTTTCGCCGGATGGTAGAAATCGCAGGGTCCGCTGTTGACCAAATAGATATCCATCCAGCCGTCGTTGTCGTAATCCAGGAACGCGACTCCGGGGCCGAGCGCTTCCGGGAGATAGTGCTCCTTCGACATGCCGTTTTCGTGTACCCAGGTGATGCCGCTCACCGCAGGGGTAATCTCCTGAAACAACGGGCGGGGGGCGCCGGGAAGCACGGCGGACACGGCGGCTCCCCCTGCCACCGAAAGCAACTTGCGACGTGAGAGTCTCATGGCGATTTAATCCGGGTACGCCTCGTTGGCCCGGACCGTGCGTATGCGGTGATCGGTAAATTTTTGATGCGCGCCGGGCAGATCCACGCGCGGCATGTGGCAAGTGACGCAGTTTTTCACCGCCACCTTACACAGCTTCGAGGATGCCTTGGTCGTCGGCGCCGCGGCGCGCGAGTGGCACGCTACGCATTTGGCGTCGTACGCCGCCGCTGATTTCTCCACGGCGCGATGCGGATTATGGCACGCGGTACACTTAATCCTGCTGTCTGCCGCATCGTAGCAGCGGCTGTTCGCCAGTCGATACGGTTGGAAGCGCACGTTGCCGACCCCGCGCGGGCCGTTCAGTGCGATCTGCGACCAGGTGCGGTGACATTGCCCGCAGAAATCCGATAACTGCTCCGTGGTAAGCGCTCCAAGATGCTTCATGCGCGCGCCGCCCGATAAATGGCCCTGGGTGTCGCCGTGGCAGCGCTCGCATTGCACTCCCTCAACCGTGCCGGCGCTCGGCAGCGGTCCCGAGCGGGCGATGTTCGTGGCGTGGCAATCGAAGCACAGCCGCATTTCGGAAAGCGGTGCCAGGCGCCCCGCGGCCTCGCTCAGGTTATGCGGCGCGGGGTTGCCCCCCATCGTCAGATCGAGCCCGCGCAGCGCGGAGAAATAACTGACGCGGCTCTCGTACCAGTTGCCTTCGCGGCGAAAGACATACGTCTGCCCCGCGGCGCCCTGCCCGAAGGCCCACTCCAGGGAAACACGGATCGTGTCCTTTCCATCCGTTACGCTATAGATGGATCCGTTCCCGGAGCGCACGATCTCGTAGGAATATGCGCCGAGCGTGGCCACCAGCTTCGGCGCCGCGATCAGGATTGCGCAGTCGCCGACGCTCTCTAACGCACGCGTCATCGGCGCCTGCAGGAAGGCCGCCGTTTCCGTTGTGTGGCAGCGTGCGCACGCAGCCGGAGAAGAATCATTTCCCAGTGCCGCGCCGGTAAGCGCGCAGGCCGCTACTGCCGCGGCGATCCGCAGGGCGCGGCAGGCCCTCATTTCACGTTCACTCCCTGCTGCTGCTTCTTCTGCGCCTCCGCATTCAGTTTCTGCACGGCCGCGCGTTCGCGATCCCCGTCCAGCTTGCGATTCAACCGGTAGTAAACCGTGGCCAGCGTCACGTGTGCTTCGGTAAAAGCGGGCGTCTCTTTCACGATCGCTTCCAGATCGCGGCGCGCCGCCTCCAGCTTTCCCTCATGAACCGCGATGCCGGCCAGTTGATAGCGCGCCCCCAGGTCATTGGGCCGCACCTGAAGCGCGCGGCGCAGGCACTCCAAAGCCTCCGTCAACTTCTCATCGTCTTTCAGCAGGACTGCCAGCTGCAGATTTGCCGAATAGTCGTAAGGGTTCGCCGTCAGCGCCTTGCGAAACGCATCGATTGCCGCTACCGGATCTCCCGTACGCAGCAGCGCCTGGCCGTAATACGAGTAAACGTCGGCAAGCTTGGGATCAAGCGCGACCGCTTTCGTAAGGTCCTCCAGGGCGGCGGGATAATCCTGCGCGTTCAGCTTGGTGACGCCCAGCAGCAGCCACGTCTGCGCGGAATCGCCATTGCGCAGAATTCGATCGATAAGGACCTGTCCGCGTTCCGGCTGCTGATCCCGCACCAGCGCCATGCCGAGTTGATACGCCACGGCGAGGTCCGTGGGACGGCGCTCCGCCAGCGGTGTGAGCAGTGCCACCACCTTCTTGTTTTCGCCCATCGCCAGCCAACAATCGGCCAGCAGCAGAGTGGGCTGCCGCTCGTCCGGCGCCGCTCGATGCACCTTCTCCAATGTGGCGGCCGCCTGCTCCGTCTGCCCCGTCTTATAGAACGCCAGCGCCAGGTTGAGTTCTACCGGCGTATTGCCAGGCTGGAGCTTCAGGGCATGACGATATTGAACGATGGCATCCTGGTAGCGTCCCACTTTGGCGTAAGCAGCCCCGAGATTGGAAAGCGCCATCGGCGATTCCGGCCGCAACGCCAGGTACTTCTGGTAATTAACAATCGCGCCGTTGATGTCGCCTGCCTGGTGCAGCCCGATTGCGCTCTTCAGAATTTCTTCTGTCGCATCGGTCTGCCCAGGTAGTCCAAAGGCGCAGGCAATCAGCACCGGGCCCAGTAAAACAAGCCTCCTGGCCTGTCTAACCTGCCGCATGCATGTGGCCCCTGTTCAGCACGCAGCCAATTGTACAACGGCTTCGTGTTCTCGTACTAGAAGTTGAACGAGGCCGCCAGTTGCACAACTCGGTGTCCCTGCTTCGTGGTCACGGTGCCGAATAGAGGCGTATTGAGAATTCCGTTGGCCCCGAAACCCAAATTCAAGTTGTTCCCGTTGAAACTCCACAACGGATGATTCAGGAAGTTGTACCCGTTCATGCGCAGTTGGAAGGTCCTTCTCTCGGCGATCCGGAAGTTCTTAAACAGTCCGAGATCCGCGTTGAAGAACGCCGGCCCATAAATGGTCGGCAGCGTGGTCGGGCCATTCTGGCCAATCTGGTTCGGGAAGCTGAAGCAGCTGGCGTTGATGTATTGGTTCGGCCCCAGGTTGGAACGCGGATCGCAGGTCAGCGTCGGCGAAAGCGTGATGTTCGGCGTGCCCAACAGCGAGGTCGCGCTGATATTCTGCGTCGTGCCCGGAATTTTTCCGCTATTCAACGCCAGGCCGAATGTCTGGGTGCGCTGGCCGGTAAGGTTCACACCGCTCTGGATCTGCGTGATGCCGGAAATCTGCCAGCCGTTCACGAAGCCGCCCGCGATCTTGTTATGCAGCAGAGTGCCGAAATTGTAGGAATAAGCTGCGTTGAAGATGTGCGTGCGATTGCTGGCCTGTACGCCGTAATCGTTATTGAGATTGAACTGGTCCAGTGTGGTGCTCACAATCCCCAGCGCCTTGCCGAACGTGTAATTCACGTTAATCACGGCCCTGCCCTTGGTACGCAGATACTTCACCTGCATCGAATTGTAGTTGGCGTAGAGGTTGTGCGTCGCCAGCGGCAAAGAGCCGAAGCCCAGCAACGGTCGGAAATTATTCGCGTTCAGCCCGTTCGGGTCTACCCCGCCGTTCTTCGAAGAAAGCATCGCGCCTACCGGCACTAGATTGATATCGCTGCCCACGCCGCTCTGGTTCAGCAGGTTGCGGCTCGAATTGCCGACATATGCTACTTCGAGCAAGCCCGAACCGGGAACGCGCTGGGAAATCGTGAAGCTATAGCTGTCAGTGTAAGGGCTCTTGTCATCCTTGGCATCCACCGCGCCGGTCGATAGGGCCGAACCATTGACATTCAATGTGTCCAATTCGCTGGCCAGCAGCGGCGTATTCCCGCCGGTGCCCTGATTGTTACTCAAGCTGATGGTCTGCATCCCGGCCGATACGTTCAGGCCCGTGGTGAATTGGCCGGAGTGATAGAAGTAGCGTCCCCAGCCGCCGCGAAGCACAGTGGAATCCCGCAAGGCATAGGCAACTCCGAAACGCGGCTGCATGTAGGCGCCCTTGGTCGGGAAGCCTCCCATCGGTACGGAGGGGTCGCGTTTGTTCCACAGGAAGCCGCAATACTGAGTGGGCGTGCAGCTCGAGTTGTATTTCGAATAATCGAAGACCGAGAAGCCGTAGCCCAGGCTGTCCGCCCACGGCGCGAAATGCGTGATGCGCAGCCCGAGTTCGAGCGTCAGTTTCCGGTTCACCTTCCAGGAGTCCTGAATGAACCCTTCATAAGTGTTGTAGTAAATATCGTTGACGCGGTTGAAAGACGTCTCCGTGTACGAGTTCAAGTTACCCAGCAGCATATCCAGATATGGATTGCCGAACGTGTTGGAGTTACCCACGTTGATCCCGAGTTGCCCTTGCGTGGTGTTGCTGGCGGGCTGCGCATTGCGAATGCGTTCCCAGAATACGCCCGCCTTCAGCGTGTGCGTACCCACGATCCGCGAGATATTGTCGCTGATGCTCGGCATGTACTTATTGGCGTAGAGGCCCTGGCCCGGCCCGCCTACCTCGAAGCCGCCGTTCGTGCTGATGCTTGCCGCTTCGCCCGATCCGGTCAGATTGGGAAACTGCGCAACGCCGTTCTTGTAGAGGCCTTTGTAGTTGTAACCAATCTGCGTCCGGTCCACTTTGGAGGGATCCTGGAACACGTTCGGGAAACCGATGAACGTGTACCCGAACACGAACTCATTCGTCATCGACGTGTCGAATACGTGCGTCAGTGACGCGGTCACTGAATCCGAGCGATTCTTGCCCTGGATCGGAGTGGGGTACGGCAACTGCTGGGTGGTAGCCAGCGACCACAGCCCGATCGGGAATAGCTGCATTTCCCGCTGCAGGTTATAGCGGACGAATAGCTTCGTGTTGTCGCTGATGCTGTAGTCCACGCGCGACATCCACTGCGTGTTGTTCTGGTTGAAGTGAAGGTCGTCCACCCAGTTGAAGCCGCCATTGGAATTCGGATCGGCGTTGGGCGCGGGGTACAACTTCATCAGCGCCTGCATATTGGGGTCGATCGCGCTCTTGGGAATGATGCCGCCGGGATACAACCCGAGCGCCTTCGCATTGAGCTGTCCGGGGGGCTGATTGGACGCGGTAAAGTTGCCTTCCTTGGCGATTTCCGCCGGAGAGAAGTCGCCGGCGCGCTCGCCCAGCGTGGGTACCGTGGAACGCAGCAGGCCGGTATCGAGCACTTGATAGAAGAACTGATACCCGGTAAAGAAGAAGAGCTTGTCGCGCTTCCTGTTGAACTTGCTGAAGGGCAGCATCACGGGTCCGCCCAAGGTCATGCCGGGGTAATAATACTTGTTCTCGGGCCGCGCCACGCGCGAATAGTTAGAGAGCCAGTCGTTGGCGTTCAACACGGCATTCCGCGCGGAGATAAACGCCGAGCCGTGGAATTGATTGCCGCCGCCCTTCGCCACGGAACTGATCACGCCCGGGCCCTTCTGGTTTTCCGCGCTGAAGTTCGACATCTGCACTTTGAATTCGGAGATCATCTTCGAATTCGGATTTACCGGTGTCGCGCAGTTACAACCAGGGTCGGAGACGTGCGCGCCATCCGCCGTAATATCCAGCGAGTTGGTGGGCAAGCCGTTATAGGAGTACGCGGCGTTCAACGGGCTCTGATTGCCGCCGTTGCCGTTGCCGTTGATGCCGACTGTCTGCCCGTTGTAATTCGCCGAGTTCGAGGTGCCGTTCGTGATTCCGAAGCCTGGCATCATCTTGATATACTCGGCGGCATTGCTGCCCAACTGGATAAAGTTGTCGAGTTCCTTGGTCGTCAGGCGGTTGGAGTTCTCTCCGGAATCCACCGGCACCACCGTGTCCGACGTGCCCGAAACCTCGACCACATTCAGATTGCTCCCGACTTTCAGGGTGACGTTGTAGTTCTGCTTGTCTCCGCCGCCGAGCGCGACGTCTTTCTGCTTATACCCTTCGAACCCTTTCGCCGCGACCGCAATCTCATAGGAGCCCGGCGGCACCGACGAGAAGCTGTAAAACCCATCCGCATTGGTGACGGTGTCGCGCTGTGACCCGGATTGCTGATCGCGCAGCGTGATTACCGCTCCGGCAACCACTGCCTGCGATGGATCGGAGACGATTCCCGTGATCGTTCCATAAATAGATTGCGCCGTCAGGTTCCCTGAAAACAGGGCGGCAAAAACGATTCCGACAAGGAACCGATTACAATTCGGCATCAAGCACTCCCCCCGACAGACTTTGTCGGAATAAAACGAAGCCCATTTTGAGACTTCGAGTGCCTGCCAGTATATAACACTCGGGGCCCGGCAATTGAAGATGCTTTCGCCGGCCTCAGTTATTGGGCACGATAGCGTTCATCTCGGCAATCCGCTGGTCCAATTCCTTGCGAAGCAGCTGATAGCGTTCCACCACGTCCGCGCCGATTTGTTGATCGGTGGAATTCGTGATCGTGTATAGGTACGTAATCTGCGTCTGCAACTCGGGCTTGCTGTAGCGGATCGAAGGCGTGAGTACGTGCGACGCCAACTCGTTCACCTTCGCCAGCGCCGCGGCCGATGGCGGGTCGGCCCGCGCCGAACGAATACGCGCGACAAGGTGGGCGAGATCGCTGACTAAGTCGCGCACTCGGATGTTGTGTTCGAACTGCTCGCGCAACTCACCGGCGGTGACGCCGGATTGTACGATGCGCGGGTCTTCGACCACGGTAAGCGGCTTGGTCTCCGTCCAGTTCCCCGCGCTCATCCGCACGGCGAACTTGCCGGGCACCGCCACCGGGCCGTTCGGGCCTTCGGGACGCGCGGCGCTCATCCACGCGCCGGGGTACCGCAGGTCCCAGGTGAAGCGGTGCATGCCGGCGCTCTTATCGAGCCGTGTAGGTCCGCTCCGTACGCGGAAACCACCCTCTTCGTCATCGCCGGCCGGCTCGGCAGGCGCTGCTTCCGGCGCGCTGCCCGCTGCGCTCGTGAACTTGCGAATGACCTTCCCGGAGGCATCCAGAATCTCCATCGAGATCTCGCCCGCGGGAACCGCGCCCACATAGTAATCGATCGCTGCGCCGCCCAGCGGATATTGCAGAGTCGCGCCTCGGCCGCCGCCTCGCCCCGGCGAGCGAATCGCATCGCGCGGCGCAAAGAGCAGGTCCCGAGCGGAGGCCGTGGCTTCGTTGATTTGGTGGAGCGGCGTCAAATTGTCCAGAATCCAGAAGGACCGGCCCTGCGTGGCGAGCACCAGGTCTTTGTGCGCCACCTTGATATCGGTGACGGGCGTGGCAGGCAGGTTGAGCTGAAAATTCTGCCAGTGCGCGCCGTTATCGAAAGAGATGTGCATGCCGAACTCAGTGCCGGCGTACAGCAGGCCGGCGCGGTCCGGGTCTTCGCGGACTACGCGCGTGGGTTCATCGGCGGCGATCCCGTTCCGGCCATCGGTGAGCAGAGTCCACGACTTTCCGAAATCGTCGGTGCGATAGATGTACGGCTTGAAATCGCCAAGCAGAAAGCGATAAATCGCGGCGTACGCAGTCCCGGCCTTGTGGGCGCCGGGCTCCAGATTCTGCACGCGCCCGCCCGGTTCCAGTCCCTTCGGCGTCACATTCGTCCAGGTCTTGCCGTCATCGCGGGAGACGTGGATCAGGCCATCGTTCGACCCGGCCCAGATCACGCCCTTCTGCACGGTGGATTCGCGAATCGAATACAGCGTGCTATAAACCTCTTCGCCGGTAGCGTCGCGCGTGATCGGCTCCCCGCTCGCGCCCTGCGTGCCCTCGGGGTGCGCGGTCAAATCGGGCGAGATGCGCTCCCAATGCACGCCGCCGTCACGCGTGCGATGCACGTACTGCGAACCGTAATAGACCACGCGCGTATCGTGCGGCGAGACTTCCATGGGCGAGACCCGCTGAAAGCGAAAAATCAGCTCGGAGCCGGAATTGCCGTACAGCGATTGCGCGCCGATCCAGTAGCGCGCTTCATTGGCCGTATTCAGGTCCAGCCGGGTGAATTGCCCCTTGCAGCTGCCGTACACAATCTCGGGCTGCGTCACATCCGGAATGATCGGTCCGGTTTCGCAGCCCGGACCCACCCGGAAGTCCTGTCCATTGCCCAGCGGCAGGCTGGGAACAATCACGGTGGTGTTATCCTGCTGCGCGCCGTACACCCGGTAAGGATACTGATCGTCCACCGCGACCTGGTAGATTTCCGCCGTGGGCTGATTGAGCTGCGTGCTCCACGTGCGGCCGCCATCCAACGAAACATTGGCGCCGCCGTCGTTGGATTGAACCATGTACTGCGAGTTCTTCGGATTGATCCAGAGGTCGTGGTGGTCGCCGTGCGGCGCCTGCGCGGGCCGGAAACTCTTGCCGCCATCGCTGCTGCGGAACCAGCCCTCATTGCCGACATAGACTACGTTCGCGTCATTGGGATCCACGCCGAGCGTGTCGTAGTAGAAGGGGCGCGTGATCAAATTTCCAGCGCCGTTGATCAGCGTCCACGTGGCGCCCGCGTCCTCGGAGCGGTACAGGCCGGAGCCGGGCTTGGCCTCGATCAGCGCGTAGATTCGATTCGGCGCAGCCGCCGAGATGGCAACGTTGCTGCGCCCGAAAAGTTCGCCGGGAAGGCCGCCCGCCAGCTTGCTCCAGTGGTCGCCGCCGTCGGTACTCTTGTAGATGCCGCCCTCGCGCGCGCCGCTGATGATGGTCCACGGCTTGCGCTGCCCGTGCCACATGCACGCGAACAGCACGTTCGGCGAGCCCGGCTGCAATTCCAGATCGGCCGCCCCCGCCGAATCGGAAATGTGCAGCACCAGCTTCCAACTCTTGCCGCCGTCGATGGATTTGTAGATGCCGCGCTCGGCGTTGTCGATGAACGGATTGCCAAGTGCCGCCACCCACACGATGTCGGGATTCGTCGGATGCACGCGTACCGTCGAAATCTGCCCGACGTCGCGGAGACCGGCGAAGGCCCAGCGTACGCCCGCCGTCGGTCGATTTGTACATCCCGCGGCCAATCGAGACATTGCTGCGAATCTTGGAAGAACCCGTGCCCGCGTAAATCACGTCCGGGTTGGAGGCGGAAACCTCGATCGCGCCCATCGATCCCACCGGGATCTGGCCGTCGGAAATGTTCACCCAGGCATGACCCGCGTCGGTCGTCTTCCACACCCCGCCGCCGGTCGAACCCATGTAGAATGTGTTGGGTTGCGAAGGCACGCCGGTCACCGCCGTGACCCGTCCTCCGCGCTCCGGGCCGATCATGCGGTACTTGAGGCCGGACCACAGCGCAGGGTTGGTTTCGGCTCGCGCCGAAGCAAAAATCGATAACGCCAAAGCGGCGCATTGCAGGGTTTTTGGAAAGGGCAACATCCTCGTCATAAGGTAGCACTCGCCCGTGTGCTATCACTAGGTTAAATGGATCGCATCGGGCGATATAAAATCGTGCGCGAATTGGGTCGCGGCGCAATGGGCGTCGTGTACCATGCGATCGATCCCAACATCGGCCGCCCGCTGGCGATCAAGACCATCCATTTCGGCGGCACCCGCAAACCCGAGGAGCAGGACCGCATGCGCGAGCGCCTGTTTCGCGAAGCGCGATCGGCCGGCATGCTCTCTCATCCCGGCATCGTCACCATCTACGACGTGGAACAGCAGGGCGACATCGCGTATATCGCCATGGAATTCGTGGATGGCCCCACGCTCGATCAGGTTCTCAGTGAGCCCAAGCCGATTCCGTCGGATCGCATGTTCAGCATCCTGGCACAGACGGCCGCCGCGCTCGATTACGCGCATTCCAAGGGCATCGTCCACCGCGACATCAAGCCCGCCAATATCATGCTGGCGGCGGACGGAACCACCAAGATCACCGATTTCGGCATCGCCAAGATCAATACGGCGGAGCACCTCACGATGACCGGCTCGATTGTCGGCACGCCGCACTACATGTCGCCCGAACAGGTGCAGGGCCAGCATGTCGATGGACGCAGCGATCAGTTCTCCCTGGCGGTGATCGCGTATGAAATGCTCACCGGCGAAAAGCCGTACACCGGCGAGCATCTGACCACCGTGGTCTACAAGATCGTCGCCGAAGAGCCGGTGCCGCCGCATCGCATCAATCCCAGCCTGGCTGGCGCCATCGAAGGCGTGCTTCGCAAGGCGATGGCGAAGAAGCCCGACGCGCGCTACAAGACCTGCCAGGAGTTTATC
Source organism: uncultured Solibacteraceae bacterium (assembly GCA_963811575.1). Taxonomy (GTDB): domain Bacteria; phylum Acidobacteriota; class Terriglobia; order Bryobacterales; family Bryobacteraceae; genus Solibacter. The sequence goes on from CAWERY010000004.1 coordinate 530,668, forward strand.
GAGGCCCTCGAAAAGGCGGGCGCGCTCACCAAGGGCTGGAAGCCTCTGCCGCGCGGCGGCCTGCTGCGCGAGGAAACCCTCACCGATATGTCGGTTACGGCAGCGCCCGTGCTGCTGCCTCCCCGCCGGCCGCGGCGTGCCGATTCCACGGCCGCCACCGCCACCGCTGCCACCGGCAAGCGCAAAAGCGGCTTTCTGTTTTTTCTGCTGGCGATTCTGGCCGCTGCGGGATTGCTGGCGTTGATCGGCTGGCAGGCGGCCCCCTGGTTGATGCCGGGGTCGCAGAACGCCGCCAATGAGCGCCGCCCGGAAGAGCCCAAGGTCGTGCCGCCGGTACCTGCTCCATCGCCCGGCACTACTCCTCCGGCAACCGATCCTGCAGCTTCCGTTCCGCCGGATTCAAACCCCGTAGCCGCGGCACCCGCGGAGACGCTGGCGCCCGAGGATGTGAAGCCCAGCCCGATGAGTCCCTCGCGCGAAGCCGGCGAAGACAGCCTGAGACCGCCAAGCCCTCGGACTCCGCCAAGCCGCACGAAACGGCGGCCCGCGCGCCGCGAATTGCCGCCTCTGCAGGATGTGTCCGTCAACAGCAGCCCAGGCGGCGCCAGCGCTCGCCTGGACGGCAACCCGGCAAATGTCTGCGCCACGCCTTGTATCCTCAAAGCCGCTGCCGGCATGCACGTGCTGGTGATCAGCATGCCTGGCTACCAGATGGAGCGCCGCGAGTTCCTGGTAGGGAACGGGCCCGCTGGAGCTCTCCCCCATGATTTTGCGCGCCGCCATGGGAACTCTGATGTTGACCAGCGATCCCAAGGGCGCTTCCGTCATGGTCAACGGCAAGCGCATCGAGATGTTGACACCGGCGGAAATTTCGTTAGCGCCGGGCACCTACCAGATCGCCATCGAAAAGGATGGCCACCATGCCTCCGCCGATATCGAAATCCACATCGGCATCAACTACGGCAAATTGACGCTCGGCAAGTGAACCACGGAATATCGGATGATGCGCTACGACGCGATCGTACTCGGAATCGGCGGCATGGGCAGCGCGGCGGCCTATCTGCCTCGCGAACCGCGGGCGGCGCGTCCTCGGCCTGGAACAGTTTTCCATCCCGCACGAGTTGGGGTCGTCGCACGGCGTCACCCGCATCATCCGTCTGGCGTATTCCGAGCACCCCTCCTATGTGCCGCTTCTGCGCCGCGCCTACCAGTTGTGGCGCGAAATGGAGCAGCGCGCTGGCGAACCGCTGCTGGTGATTACCGGCGGCGTGGATGTGGGCACCGCCGCGAGCGAAACCATCACCGGTAGTCTGCGATCCTGCCGCGAGCACGGGCTGCCGCATGAGCAGTTGTGACGCGGCAGAGATGTCGCGGCGATTTCCAGGCTTCCGCCTTCCGCCCGAATCTGATGGCGGTCTATCAGCCGGATGGTGGTTTCGTGCTGCCCGAGCGCTCCATCGTGACCCACACGGCGGCGGCGCGAGCGCTCGGCGCCGAGATCCACGAAGGCGAGCGCGTGATCGGTTGGTCCGCCGCCGGTACCGGCGTCGAGGTGCGCACAGACCGCGCCGCCTACGCCGCCGACCGCCTCGTCATCACCGCGGGCCCCTGGGCGGCAAAGTGCGTGCCCGCGCTAGAGAGCCTGGCGGTCCCCGAGCGCCAGGTATTGATCTGGACGCAGCCCTTGCAGCCGGAGTACTTCGCCCCGGATGCCTTCCCCATCTTCAACATGGAAGCCCGCGAAGGCCGCTTCTACGGCTTCCCGGTGTTCGGCGTACCGGGTTTCAAGATCGGCAAGTACCACCATCTTCGCCAGCAGACCGACCCCGACCGCGTGGATCGCGAATTCCATCCCGAGGACGAAGCGGTCCTGCGCGAGGCGATCCGCCGCTATTTTCCCGCCGCCGATGGCGCCGACCTTGGCGATGAAGACATGCCTGTTCACCAACTCGCCGGACGAGCACTTCATCCTGGACGTCCATCCGGAGTGGCCGCAGGTATCGATCGCCGCCGGGTTTTCGGGCCACGGCTTCAAGTTCGCCCCGGTGATCGGTGAAATCATGGCCGATCTCGCGCTCGAAGGCGGCTGTTCGAAGTGGAATCTGGATCTGTTCGGCCTCCGCCGCTTTGGCGACACTAGGCTGTGCTGACAGAGTAACCCCCGCCCCCCTCGAAATGGTCAGTAGCCCACGCCGCAATGCGACCTATAATCGGCACCAGGAATTCGAAAATTGCGCAGCCCTTATCGACTATCTCTCGCCCTGAGCCTGCTCCTGCTGCCGTCCCACCTGAACGCGCAATCCTATCTCAATCTGGATTTCGAAACTGTCATTCAAGGGCAGTCGTGGATCTGGTTCACCTACGGTCCGGGCTATGAGTTCGCCTTCGATACCGGCGCCAAGGTCTCCGGCGCCCAGAGCCTCCGCATTCGCGATCTCAACGCGCCCAGTCTGAACTCCAATATCTCGCAGTACTTTCCGCTGGCCGACGGGAAGGGCCATCATCTGCGTTTCAGCGGGTTTATCAAGACAGACAGCATCACCCAGGGCAGCGGCGCCGGATTGTGGCTGCGCGTCGATGGCGCGGCGCAGATGATCTCCCTCGACAACGCACCCTCCGATGGGGTCCACGGCACCACGGACTGGCAGTCTTTCACTATCGATCGCGATATCAGCCCAGACGCCATCGCGATTCTAATTGGCGTCTTCCAGTACGGCGACGGCACCGCTTGGTTCGACAACCTCTCCATTTCTGTAGATGGCGCTCCCTATCCACAGGCCTCTCCGCCCAACTTCGGCGAGCCAACCTCCGCCCAACTCGATTGGGTACGTCAAACCGCGAATCCGTTTTTCACGCCGGACCCCACCGTGCCGCCCGACGATCTCTGGCCGGTCGGAGGAATGGTCGGCAACGCCCATATCATTGGGCTCGGCGAAGGCACGCACGGCAGCAGCGAATTCTTCCGCATGAAGCACCGGCTCCTCGAGTACCTCGCGGCGAACCAGGGCCTCACCGTTTTCTCCATCGAGGCCAACCTGCCTGAGGCCTACCGGCTAAATGACTATGTGCTGAACGGCAACGGCGACCCGCGCGCACTTCTTCGCGGGATGTACTTCTGGACCTGGAACACGCAGGAAGTGCTCGACATGATCACTTGGATGCGCGCCTATAATCAAGCTGGAAAGGGCCAGATTCAGTTCACGGGATTCGACATGCAATATGGCGGCGTCGCCATACAAAACGTCCGCAACTTCGTCACTGCGGCGGACCCCGCCTATCTCCCTACGCTCAACGCCGCCTACGCGCTGGCTCTGGCAATCACCAATAATCTCGGCGCTTCGCAACCTCGCGGCGCGGTCCAGGCGGCCACCGACGCGGTTCAGGCCGTCCGTCAATATCTCGCCGGCCATCGCGCCGATTACCTGGCCAACAATGCAGCAGCCCAGGTCGATTGGGCCATTCAGAATGCCGTGATCGTCGAGCAGTCCACCTACTACGCGATCGGCGGCTCCACGTACCGTGACGCGTGCATGGCGGCCAATATCGATTGGATCGTGCAGCAGAATCCCGGCGCCAGGGTGGTGCTGTGGGCGCACGATTTCCACATCTCGCGCGCCGATGGCGCCATGGGATCCTACCTGGCTGCCAATCACGGGAAAGATTACGTCACCATCGGTCAGGTCTTCCACAGCGGCCAATACAACGCGTACAACAACAACGGGAAGCTGGTGGCGAACGATGCCGTCACTTCGTCTCCACCCATGGTGGAATACGTCCTCCACTCCGCCGGCATGCCGCAGTTCGTTCTCGACTTGCGTCGGGCATCTCCCTCCGACCCGGGCTCCTCATGGCTGTTCGGCACAACGCTGTATCGCGTCATTGGAGCGGTCGCGGATGTCGGGCTGATTTACAGCAACCAACTCACCACGGACTACGACATCCTGGTCTTCTTCGATCAGGTCACTGCGTCCGCATTGCTGCCGCCGTTTTAAACCAGCCGGTAAAGCCAAGTCTCCGCTTACCGCGGATCCACCGTGCCGGTTGCGATCATGGCGAGCGCCGTAAGGCTCGGGATGAAGAAATAATCGCCCCCGCGGAGTTCCACGAAGCTCGGCAGCGCGCCGCATAGGAAGGGCGGATTCTTCGGGTCGGCAGTGCCTTGCACCATGAATTTGCCGGTGCCATCGTGATTGCCGATCAGTAAGTCTTTGTCGTTGCCCTGGTGCGCGTCGTTGCCGTACTCGATCCACTGCTGCTGCACAAATTCGAACTGCCGGAAGATGCTCGCGTTGAGCGCCATGAAGATGATGCCGCGGTCGTCTTCGTCCCTCACCGGCTCGCCTTCCGGCACATAATCGCCATACGGCAGCCCGCGCCGCATGATGCGGCGGCGATTGATCAGCCCTCCCTGAAATCCAAACGCATCGCGCGGATGAACGCGGCGAATGTGCGCGCCGACCGGGCAGCGCGCGCCCGAAGCATCGGCGCCGTAGGTGAACGCGGTATTGCGATTCTTATCGGCCACAATCGTGGCGTCCGGTGCGTCGGGCGAAAGTTCCAGCGGCGTTCCGTCGCGCCAGCGGCCTACAAATTTGGCCGCCAGCTTTTCCCGCCCGCCGCCATAGAGTTTCGCCTTCTCGTCAAGATAGGCGCGGAATGTCGCCACGTTCTGGTGCAGTTTGCGGTACACCATGAATGTCCCGTTGCGGCCCAGCAGGTGAGGGATGGGAGCCACCGGAAGTTCGCCCGCTTCGTCGGCATAGCCCAGCAGGAATTCGCCGGTGGCCAGCGCCTCCCATTGGCCGTCGGCCGTAAGCTTGCCTTGGCCGGGCACGCAGTCGCGCTCCGCGCCTTTGAAATCCGGATTGCCGAAGCCGTCCGTGTAGCCGAAGTGTTCCTGCGTGGACGCCTTGCCTTTCAGATAGATGGCGCACGCGTCTTGCGCCTGCAGCACGCGCGCGCCGCCGGTGTCGGCCATCAACTGCTGCATCGCCGTGCAGCGCTCCTCGAGCGCTTCGGGCGTCCGACCGTTGACCGCGAGCCACGCGTGTACGCGGTCTTCCCGCCACACCGCATCCCAATTTTCCGGGCTATTCTTCCCGGTGTCGTAGAGAATGTCTCCGCGCGCCTTCATGCCCTGCTGGAATTCCAGCGGGAAACTGAGCAGGCTCGCCAAGGGCAATTGAAGCTGGACCAGCCCCTTGTGGGTGAACGCAATGTTCACGGTGCTCACCGGCTTATTGTTGATGTCCCACCGCTCGCCCGTGGTGATCACGGTCAACAGCTGCGAGAGAAACTCCCGCGCCGCGCCCGGCTCGAGCAGTTCCAGCAGCAGGTAGCGGGCGTGCGGAAAGTTGTAGCCCTTGAGCGAAAAGCCCTGGACATCGGAAACGTCGATACTACTCATGCGGGCGATTCTCCTGCGGCATGCGTTTCGCTTCGTCGCCTCCGGCAGGCGGCAGGGATGCGCGCTTCAAAGACTCGAGCAGCGCGCCGAACTCCCGCTGCATTTCGGCCGGCGGCCTACCCTGATTTTTTTCGATGAAGCTGGTGAGCGCGGATTGCGTTTGAAGCGCCTTGCGCGTATGTTCCACCGTGCGGTCGTTCACGTCGGCGAAGAAGAAGGTGGTCGTGACCTGGCACTTCTTCATGTACGCGGCAAACGCCGCGGGGTCGCTGACACCCGGGTATCCGCAGCAATGCTTCCACACCGCGTCCACGAACTCTCCGGTCTCCGTCGCCATCCGCATGAGATAGGTATCCAGATCGCCGTCAAAATTGGTTTCGAAGACCAGGTAGCGCGATTTCAGGTGCTCTTCGCAGGCCGGCGCGCCCACGTACACCACATCGTCCATCACCACCAGGCGCGCCAGGTACGTGCTCGAAAGCTGCGCGAAGGGGCTTCCGTGGTCGCGCGGGAGATGTTCCAGATACCAGCGCAATTCCATCGAGTGGCAGATATCGAGACTGTCGTCTTCGATAATCGGGGAAAGGATAGTGAGGCCGTAAACCTGTCCGCTTTGATTCGCCATGGGAATGTCTGTCGGGAGCTATGTGCCTACCGGCGCTACGCCGGTCGAGCCAAGATCGGGCTGGACGCGCACCAGAAAATCCAGCCACGCCTTTTCGAATTCCGCCGGAGAGAGCGCCTGGCTCGTGCGCGCGAATTGATCGAGCGCGTCCTGCACGCGCAGCGCGGCCTTCACGTCATTCGTCGCGGCTCGCGGATAGACGTTGTAGTAGTAATCCGTATCGAACTGCACCAGGCTGATATAACGTTTGAAGCCGGTGATCGGCCGCGCGCCGGGGTACTTCTCACTCCAGCGCCAGATCAGATTCAGGCCTTTCGAAAGCACCGCGGAAAACGCATCGATGTACTGGTTCCAAGTGCCATTAAAATTGCTGAAAAAGAGCAGGTAGTCGTACTGCAGTTCCTCCCGCGGCTGCTTGGCGGTAAGGTGCGGGAACTGGTCTTTTTCGACGATCACCCAGCGGGCGAAGTGAATAAAGGAGAGGTTTTTGAGATCGTTCTGCAGCGGCTTGATGGCCCCCAACAGGAAGAAGATGAGTCGCAGGAACGGCGTCTTCCAGGGCTTCATCGGCGTGATCGCGTTCATCGCGTACGCCTTCCCGTTGATGTTAGTCACTTGCGCTATGGTATGGCTTCAAGGGTCAATGAATCAAGGGGATTATTCCGGGTACGGCAATCGCCGCGCGAGCGTCAGTCCGCCCCGGAGGTCGTCAGTTCACTCACCCTCGGCGCCACCGCATCCAGCGCCTCGGGCAGCGTCCAGTTCCTGCGCTCGATGATCGTCGGGGGCTCGTACGTACGGCCCGCCGCCAATCTCCGTTCCTCCCGGCGCGTGGTCCATAGCAGGATCGGGCCCACCACCGACGTCGCCACGCGGCTGAACCAACCGAACTCCTGGCCGATCTCCGTCCGCAGCTGCCGAATCTGGTCCGCGGTCGTCGCATTGCTCTTGCGCAGATGATGCTCCATCGCCCAGAGCGCCGCGGAGTAGCCATCGCTCAGCGCGCGCGCCTCACGCGCAAAACGGGCGCGAACCCGCAGATCCGCGTCTTTCCCATAACGCCGCCAGCCTTCGAGCGTGGTGCGGCAGATGCGGTAAATGCTGGGACCGTTGCGTTCGAAATCGCGGCGGAAGGCGTAATCCAACCACTTCTTGGAGTCTTTGCGGGAGAGTGCGGCATGCTCGAAATTGAATTCGTGCTGCCCGTGGATGTCCGCCAGATTCACTCCCGGCAGCATACGGCCCTGCTCCTTCATTTCGAAGAACAGAGGGGTGCCCGGCACCGGCGTATACAGCATGAACTGGTGGAAATCCGTATCGTGCGCCACCGCGTGCTCAATCTCCGACGCGATGTTGGCGGGCGTATGATGCTCCAGCCCGACGATCGTCGAACCCAGCAGCTTAATGCCGTGCTTGCGCAGTTCACGCGTCAGCGAAAGCGTGTCGGCATCCTTCAACTTGATGTAGCTGGATTGCGGCGATTCCAACCCCATCCAGATCCAGGAGACGCCCAGTTCCACCAGTTCGCGCATCGTGTACTGGCTGATCGCGTTGGCGGAAGAGAACACATACAGCGACCAGGCCTTCTTCTCCGCCTGCATGAACTTCAACAACTCCATCGCGCGGCGTTTATGAAGCAGAAAATTCTCGTCCATCATGAAGAACGATTTCACGTCGAGCTTGCGCTCCATTTCGCTCATCACGGCGAAAAGTTCCGCGCCGGTATCGTAGAAATTCAGGTACTTGCCCTTCCCGCCGAAGAACGCGCTGGTCGTGCAGAAGTTGCAGCCCATCGGGCAGCCTACCGAAGGAATGATCGTGGCGGCAGTCGTGCCCTTGGTTACCGGCATCTTCATTCCCAGGCTGCGCGTGCCGAAACCCGAGACGATCTCCGGATGCCGAATCGGCGCGCCCTCGTCCTCGCCCAGAAAACGCCGCATCCACGAAATGCCGTCGCCCTTCACAATGTGGTCCGCATCCACCAGGCTCTCGATCTCCGGCAGCGCCGCTACGTGCCCGCCCACTACGATCGTGGACCACGGCGAGAGCTCGCGCACCAGCCGGCACATCTCGCGAACCTTGCCGACATTGACGATAATCGACGAGATGCCCACGATGTCATAGTGGTTGGCCTTCAGCTCTTCCGCGAATGCCTCGAGCGTCGGGAAGTCCAGCACCGTGGTGGGCGCGGAGATGTTCTGCTGGATCATCAGGATTCCCCACGAACGGTGAAACATGCGCAGCGAAAACGGACCCTGCTCCCGCGTCACCTGGTTGTGGTACAGCTCCATCGGGTTGATCTTGCGGCTGCCGAATTCGTCGTCCTGAGCATAAGGGCCGAAAACCGAACTGAAGAGAACGCGCGCGCGAGTTCCTTTGGGATGGGTGGACATTTAAGGATAATCCGTACCTAAAACCCGAATATAGCACCGCAACCCTGCCCTGCCCCTCCGGCGACAAAAGAATTACACAAGTCTACGAATTGTCATAATCATGGCTATCTCTATCGGGTATGGTAGAATGGCCTCGGAAGCCGTGGCGATGGAAAGCAATTCCCGGAGTATTGTCAAAGCAATCAGCTATCGAATTCTCGGCTCAGCTACTACCGGGCTGATTTTCTATATACTTACAGGCAAAGGTGGCCTCTCCGTGGGCGCCGGGATCCTCGACGTGGTCCTCAAAATCGGGGTCTATTTCGTACATGAGCGCATCTGGGACCGCATCCAATATGGGCGCGCCGCCAAGGCCCCGGAATACGAGATTTAAGCGCCTCCCGCCACGCTATACTTGTGGTTTCCCGTGTTCCATTCCATTGAAAAGCAAGTCGCCAGCGCATTCCATGCGCACATCCAGGCCCGTTACGGCGTCGATCTCCAGGTCACCGATCGAGCAGCCGCGCCAAAGCGATTTCGGTGAAATCGCCCTCCCCGCCGCCTTCCAGCTCGCCAAACAGCTCCGCCAGGCGCCCAAAAAGATCGCCGCCGAGCTGGTGGATGAGATCGGCCCCATCCCAGGCGTTGCATCGCTCGAAGTGGCCGGCAACGGCTATATCAATATCCGCTTCGATCGCGGCGCGTACGGCGCTGCCCTGCTTGCCGGGGAAGTCCCGCTGACCGCGGAGACCGCCGGCAAGATCATCGTCGAGCACACCAACATCAATCCCAATAAGGCGGCCCACATCGGCCACCTGCGCAACGCTACCCTCGGCGACACCTTCGTACGCATGCTGCGCGCCGGCGGCAAGCAGGTCGAGGTACAAAACTACATCGACAACACCGGCGTACAGGTCGCCGACGTCGTGGTGGGCTTCCACTACCTGGAAAAGAAATCCCCCGCCGACGTGCAGGCGCTGCTGGACGATCCCGCCGTGCGCTTCGACTACTACTGCTGGGATCTCTACGCCCGCACCTCCAGCTATTACAAGGAGGATGCCGAGGCCCTGAAGTGGCGCTCCGCCACCCTGCACGCCATCGAGGCCGGCGAAGGAGAAGTCGCCGAGCTCGCCCACATGGTCGCCGATGCCATCGTTAAGGCGCACCTGAAAACCATGCTCCGCCTGGACGTCGAGTACGACGTCCTGCCGCGCGAGAGCGAGATTCTCCACCTCAAGTTCTGGGCCTCCGCCTTCGAGCTTTTGAAGGAGCGTAAGGCCATCTACTTCGAGACCGAAGGCAAGAACTCGGGCTGCTGGGTGATGCCCGGTCTTTCCGAAGAAGGCAAAGTCATCGTCCGTTCCGACGGCACTGTAACCTACGTCGGCAAGGACATCGCCTATCAGCTCTGGAAGTTCGGCCTGCTGGGTAAGGATTTCTACTATCGCCCCTTCCAGACTTACGAGGACGGGCGCGTCCTGTGGGTGACCACCGACCAGCCCGCCGATGCCGGGCATCAGTTCGGACACGGCACCCAGGTCTTCAACGTCATCGATGCCCGCCAATCGTATCTGCAGGACGTGGTGGTGGCCGGTCTGCGCGCCCTGGGGTATGGCGACCAGGCCAATCAATCGGTGCACTTCAATTACGAAATGGTCGCGCTCTCGCCGCGCTGCTGCGCGGATCTCGGCATCCCGCTCTCGGAAGAAGATCGCAAGCGCCCATACGTCGAAGTCTCCGGCCGCAAAGGTCTCGGCGTCAAAGCGGACGACCTCATGGACAGCCTGATCGCCAAGGCCCTCGAAGAGGTCGCCTCGCGCCATCCCGACGATCCGCCCGCCAAGAATCGCCACGTCGCCACCCAGATCGCCATCGCCGCTCTCCGCTACTTCCTCCTGAAATACACGCGCAATACAGTGATCGCGTTCGATCTCCAGGAGGCCCTCAGTTTCGAAGGCGATACCGGCCCCTACGTGCAATACTCCGCGGTTCGCGCGCGCAACATCTTGCGCAAACTCGAGCAGCGCGGCGAACAGCTCCCCGATTTTTCACGCGAGCTCAGCGCCGAAGCCATGTCCCGCCAGCTTCAATTTGAGGATTTCTGGCAGATGTTGCTCGCCGCCTCGAAGGCCGATTCCGCCGTCGAAAGCGCCGTGACCGCCGGAGAGCCCGCCCACGTCGCCAAATATGCCTTTCAGTTGGCGCAGGCCTTCAGCAATTTCTACCAGAAGTACCCCATCCTCATCGAAGAGGATCGCGAGAAGAAGGTCTTCCTCCTTTGGATGACGGATTTCTTCTGCCGCCAGTTGGAGCGTACCGTGGGCGTCCTCGGAATTCAGATTCCCGAATACATGTAGCCCCTCAGGCGGCATCCTGGCGGCGGCGCTCCACTTCGCGGCGCAGCATGGATACCAGCCGCTCCCATCCGGCATCCCAGTCGGGAAACAGGTCGATGTACTGAAGTTCGTGGCGGATCGTGCGCGGCACCGCGCAGGCATCGAGCCGCACCGGCACGATGAAGATTTCGTCGAGCGGCACTTGCCGCGCGCAATCCAGCGCGTACCGGATCTCCGCCTGAAAACCTCCCTTTTTGCGCACCGAGTTGCCGGAGAAACACGCCACGAAGAAATCCGAACCGTCGATCGCAGTTTCGATCGCGCGCGGCCAGTTCTGCCCGGCCAGCAGTTTGCGCACATCCATCCATGGGCTGAAACCCGCATCCTCCAACTCGCGGTAAAGCCGCGCGGCCAGCGGCTGGTCTTCCTTCACGTAGGCGATGAAGACCTGCGGCAGGGAGCGCGGCTCGAAACGGAAGCCCTCCACGGGATCGGGATAGAACACGCCCAAGCCGTCGATCTCCACCCTTTTGCCGGCCGCCAGCCCGCGCATCACGATGCCTGCAACTTGTTGACAGGTATCACAGCAATCAGGCATCGTGGCGCCCCCGGTCGCGCTGGAAAGCGACCTTGCCGTCGGCGCCGGAACGGAAGTGCCCCATGCCGGGAAAACGTGCGGATTTGCCCTCCCTCAAGCGCTCCAGAATCTCCTGCACCACGCGGTCCAGCCGGTCCGCCGCCTCGCCCTGCGTCACACCGGACTGCCGAGCCATTTGTTTCGCAATCTCTTGCTTCTTCATCCCGACTACAATCTAGCAGCCGGGTTTGTAAAGACCCTCCATAGTCCCGATCGGCACATTTCACAACCAGCGTGGATTCAGTACTTTGTCAATGGAAAATATATTCGAGGTTGTGGTGACAACCACATGAAATGATTTTAATTGCGTGTTAAGCGACAGTTCATGCGAGGTTCGTTATTATAGCCTCCAGACGACAAACATAGTTCGTCGTAATTCCAAAGGAGAACCGCACAAATGAAGAAACTCATGACGCTCATGCTCGGCATGGCGCTCGCTTTCACCACCGTGGCCGTGACCTTCGCCCAGGACGCCCCCAAGAAGGAAGAGAAGAAGAAGGACGGAAAGAAGAAGGGTGGCAAGAAGAAGGAAGACGCCCCCAAGAAGGAAGGCGGCCGCTAAGCGGCTTCCGATTCACTTTGCTGGAAGCCGCGTAGCACCCGCTACGCGGCACCCCCAGCGAATCCCCTCCCCCGTTCCTCTCCATCCTCTTCCCCCATCTCCCTAACTTTCCCCCCTTTCGAATCAGTCTCTTGTTACGCCTCCGTACTTAAGTTCTCAGATGAACTGACTTTAATTACGCTTTAAGGGTCCGTTCACCTACCTTTCGTTATCCTTGATCTTGACGACGCCCCACACGTCAAAAGCTTTTAACGAGGAGATCTAAATGAAAAAATTGATGACTTTGATGCTCGGCCTGTCGCTTGCCCTCGGCAGCGTGGCCGTTTCCTTCGGCCAGGACGCCCCCAAGAAGACCAGCAAGAAGTCCAAGAAGGGCAAGAAGAAGAGCACCACCCCCAAGAAGGACGGCGCGGCTCACTAGTCGCTCCTTTCCGTCCAGTCCAGTTTCATTTACCCAGTTCAGCAAGACCAGGTTCGTACACCAGGTTCGTACACCAGGTTCGCCGGATTGCCGCTGCAAGGCAATCCGGCATAAATCCCGCCTCCGGCCTCCTTCCCCCGCTCCCGTTTAAACTGTCCATTTTTCGGCCGCCTGTGTTTTTTGTGAATTTTTCGGTAAGCAAACTTTTGGCCCTATATCGTTCTATTGCAACGCGATACGAGAGACTTTCGTACGAGATCGCGCAATAGCTCTTTTGGGGGAGTAACCAGCACCTATTCCGAGTCGCCCATGGAAAGAGAAGACAATGCCTCAAGGGGAAAGAATGAAGTTTTCCAATGCCATAGCAGTGATCCTGGCGCTCGGCGCCGCGGTCTCCGCTGGGGCGCAAACGCCGGCACCCGCCAACCGCTCGCAGCTTTCGGGCACAGTGACGTCTGTCAATGCCGATGCCAAGTCCCTCGCCCTGAAAAGTGACAAGGGCGACGATGTCGCGGTCACCACGTCCGATCGCACCCTGATTCTCCGCATTCCGCCGGGCGAGACCGACCCCAAAAAGGGCACCAAGATCGCGCTTTCCACCTTAAGCGCAGGCGACCGCGCCGTCATCATCGGCCCCACACCCGCGGACCCGAAGACCTGGACCGCGACTGCCGTCCTGGTGATGAGCAAAACCGACGTCGCCTCTCTCCAACAAAAGGACCAGGACGATTGGAAGAAACGCGGTACCACCGGCACCGTGACCGCGATCGACCCGTCCGCCAAGACAATCACCATCAAGAGCGGCTCGCGCACTTTTAACGTGCAGCCGACCGATAAGACCACGTTCAATCGATATTCCCTGGATTCGGCGCGCTTCAGCGATGCCAAACCCAGCGCCTTCGCCGACGTCAAGGCCGGCGACCAGCTCCGCGTCCTCGGCAATAAAACCGCCGACGGCGCCGGCATCGATGCCGAAAAGATCGTGTCCGGATCGTTCCGGCAGATTGCGGCCACCATCACCGCGATCAATGCCGCTACCGGAGAACTTACCGTAAAAGATCTATCGACCAAGAAGCCGCTGACCATTAAGGTGGAAGCCGATTCCACCATGCGCAGATTGCCCGAACAGGCGGCGCGCATGCTGGCAAGCCGCTACTCCGCTGCCGGCCAGACAGCGGAAGTCCCCGGCCGCGGCGCACCACCTGCCGCCGGCGCCGGCGGTGCACCCGGACGCGGTGGTCGCATGGGCGGCGGTCGCGGCGGCGACGTCGGCCAGATGCTGGACAATCTTCCCGCCATGCCGATTTCCGAATTAAAACCCGGTGACGCCATCATGGTTTCCACCACCCAGGGCACAGATCCGGGGCGGGTCACCGCAATTTCTCTGCTTGCAGGGGTGGAACCCTTGCTGACGGCCTCCCCCACCGCTACCCGCGACATTATGAGCGGCTGGAATTTGGGCGGGGGCGGAGACTCCGGACAGTAATGATTTAGTTCGTACCATCGCAATCTATCTATCACAACGAGGAACAAATACATTGAGGAGAGGTATGCCCAAGTTGCGTCACATTTGTGCTTTTCTGCTGGCGGTCGCCCTAATCGTATCGAGCGCGATGGCCCAAACCGGAACTGGAACCATTCGCGGAACGATGACTGACGATTCCGGCGCGATTATCCCCGCAGCCAACGTTACGCTCACCGGCAAAGGCGTCAGCAAAACCGCACAGACCCAGGCCGACGGCACGTACGTATTTCAAGGCGTGGCCCCGGGAGCGTATTCCGTAAAAGTCGCATTCCCAGGTTTCGCCCCCATCAATAAGGCGGTCAACGTGACCGGCGGCGGCACGCTGGATGTGCCGATTCAGATGGTGGTCGCCGCGGAGAAGCAGGAGATCACGGTCGCCGAACAGGCCACCACCACCCTCAGCGTCGAACCCGATAACAATGCCACCGCGCTCGTGCTGCGCGGCGAAGACCTCGCCGCCCTCCCCGACGATCCCGACGATCTCTCCGACGCCTTGCAGGCTCTCGCCGGTCCCGGCGCCGGCCCCAACGGCGGTTCGATCTATATCGATGGCTTCAGCGGCGGCCAGCTCCCCCCCAAGGAATCGATCCGCGAAATCCGCATCAATCAGAATCCCTTCTCCGCGGAGTACGACAAGCTCGGCTTCGGCCGCATCGAAATTCTCACCAAGCCCGGTACCGATAAGGTCCGCGGCAGCATCGGCTTCAACGATAGCGACGGCGTCTTCAACTCCCGCAACCCGATCTCCACCAATAAGCCCGATTTCTCCAGCCGCATGTTCAGCGGCAACATCGGCGGCCCCGCCGGGAAACACGCCAGCTTCTTCATGGATTTCAATCGCCGCCAGATCACGGACAACGCCCTGATCGACGCCATCTACGTGGACCCCAATTCCCTGCTGCAATCGCGCATCCAGGAAGCCGTCGTCACCCCCAACACGCGCAACACCCTGGCCCCGCGCTTCGATTACCAGCTCTCCACCAACAACACCCTGGTGGCCCGTTTCGAGTACGGTTGGAACTCGCGCGAAAACCAGGGCATCGGCGGTTATCGCCTGCCTCCCCCGTACGCCGACATGGCCTACAATTCCACGGGCAACAACCAGAACCTGATGCTCACCGAAACGTGGATTGTGAATCCCAAAATCGTCAACGAGACGCGCTTCCAGTACACCCGCAACTACAGCGCCTCGCTCGGCAACCTGCTGCCCCAAATCAACGTTAGCGGCGCGTTCACCAGCGGCGGCGCCAATGAGGGCGACAACTTCGAAACCCGCCACCACTTCGAATTGCAGAACAACACCTCGATTCTGCATGGCGCGCACACCTTCCGCTATGGCCTCCGCGCGCGCCGCGAGAGCGACGAAACCCAATCGCCCAACGGATTCGGCGGCGCCTTCATCTTCGATGGCGGCAGCGCCCCGCAGCTCGACGCAAGCAACAATATCGTGCGCGACGCCAACGGCAATCCGGTGCTGACCAGCCTATCCGCCATCGACCAGTACACCCGCACCCTCGCCTTGCAGAAGGCGGGCTACTCGGCCGCGCAGATCCGCACCCTCGGCGGCGGCGCTTCTCAGTTCAACATCGACACCGGAAACCCGTTCTCCAGCATCGTGCAGTACGATCTCGGATTCTTCGCGCAGGACGATTTCCGCATTCGCCCCAACTTCACCCTGAGCTACGGACTGCGCTACGAATGGCAGACCAACATCAACGATCACGGCGACCTGGCTCCGCGCCTCGGCTTTGCGTGGGCGCCCGGCAACCCCAAGAACGGACGTCAGAAGACCGTCTTCCGCGGCGGCTTCGGTATGTTCTACGATCGCGTGAATGAAAGCCTCATCGAGCGCGCCTTCCTGTTGAATGGCGTGAACCAGCTTTCCTACACGGTGACCAACCCGGATACCTTCCCGGTCGCTCCGTCCATCGCCAACCTGAGCCCCGCGCAGAACAGCATCTACCGCCTGGACCCCAACCTGCGCTCCAGCTACCTGCTGCAGTCGGCCATCGGCGTGGAGCGGCAGCTGCCCCGCAATACCACGGTTGCGCTGACCTACACCAACACTCGCGCGCTGCATATGCAGCAGACGGTGCCCATCAACACCCCCCTGCCCGGCACCTTCGTCGTGGGCCAGGCCAACAGCGGCGTGCGCCCCTTTGGCTTGGACGGCGGCAACCTCTTCGAATATGAATCGGGCGGCATTCTGCGCCAGAACATTCTGATGGCGAACTTCAACACGCGCTTCAGCTCCAAGGTCTCCCTGTTCGGCAACTACCAGTTCAACAACTCCAAAGATCTGCCGGGCTCGCCGACCAATCCTTATAATTTCTGGCAGGATTACGGACGCTCGTCGCTGGAACGCCGCCATCGCTTCCAACTGATCGGTTCCGTCCTGGCGCCGCTCAACATCCGCTTGAGCCCGTTCATCACCCTGCAGTCGGGCTCGCCTTATGACGTGGTTCTGGGCCGCGACATCTACGGCAACACCCTCAAGAACGCGCGGCCGACCTTCGCGACTTCCTCCTGCGGCAACGCCGACGTGACGCCGCTCGGCGATTTCTGCCTGAATCCGGCGGCCGGCGTCACCGATAATCTGGTGCCCCGCAACTACCTGACCGGCGCCGGGCTGATCTCCTTCAACGTCCGCGTGGCCCGCACCTTCGGGTTCGGCGCCAAGCGCGGCGCGCGCAATAACATGGCCGATATGGGCGGCGGACCCGGCGGCGGTGGCCCGGGCGGCGGTGGTCCCGGTGGCGGCGGCGGACCTCGCGGTGGCGGCGGCGCCGGCGGTGGCCGTGGCGGCGGCGGGGGCGGCGGTGGTATGCGCATGGGTGGTGGCGGCGGCGGACGCGGCGGTATGGGCGGCGGCGACACTACCGAACATCGCTACAACCTCACCCTTTCGGTGATGTTCAATAACGTCCTCAACCACTACAATCCCGGCGGCTTCGTCGGCAACCTCAACTCGCCCCAGTTCGGAACCGCTACCGGCATCAACACCGGCTTCGGCGGCGGTCCTGGCGGTGGTCCCGGCGGCGGCGGCGGAAGCTCCGCCAATAACCGGCGCATCGAGTTCCAGACCCGCTTTACGTTCTGACCTCGCTGTTTCATGGAAAAGAGCCGCGTCCCCTCGGGCGCGGCTCTTTTGTTTTCTCGGCTCATTTCCCCCCTGATTCATCTTTTCATTGCACCTTCCTGTTGCCATAGCTACAATCTCTAGTGAGATACAGGTGATTGCTGGCCCGAAATGCACACTTCCGTAAAAGGTGAATACGCGCTGCAGGCGATTTTCGATCTCGCCTCGCAGCGTTCCGGCGAGCCGATCCGGATCGCCGACATCGCACAAAGGCAGAAGATTCCACAGAAATTCCTGGAATTGATCCTCGCCAGCCTCAAACAAGCCGGCTTCGTCGAATCCCGCCGCGGCGCCGAGGGCGGCTACCTGCTCTCCCGCCCCCCGGAGTCCCTGACCGTCGGTGAGGTGCTGCGCTACGTCGAGGGCCCCCAGGGCAAAAGCCGCAGCCGCCGCAACAGCGACGCCACCCCCTTTTCCGCAATGTGGGAACAGGTGGATACCGCCGTCAGCGGCGTCGTCGATAAGACCACCTTCGCCGACCTGCAGCGCGCCTGGCAGGAACAACAGAATAAATACGTATTGAACTGGGAGATCTAATCTTGCGCGTCTACGACGACAATTCGCTCAGCATCGGCCGCACGCCGCTGGTTCGCCTCAATCGCGTCACCGATGGTGGCAAGGCCACCATTCTCGCCAAGATCGAAGGCCGAAATCCCGCGTATAGCGTCAAGTGCCGCATCGGCGCCGCCATGGTGTGGGACGCCGAAAAGCGCGGCGTGCTGCATTCCGGCAAGGAGCTCGTGGAGCCGACCAGCGGCAATACCGGCATCGCCCTGGCCTTCGTCGCCGCCGCCCGCGGCTATCCCATCCACCTCACCATGCCCGAAACCATGTCGGTGGAGCGGCGTAAGGTCCTCAAAGCCCTCGGCGCGAATCTCATTCTCACCCCGGGCTCGGACGGCATGGCAGGCTCTATCTCGAAAGCCGAGGAAATGGTAGCCTCCGATCCCCGCCGCTACCTGCTGCTGCAACAGTTCAAGAATCCCGCCAATCCGGAGATCCACTTCCGCACTACCGGACCTGAAATCTGGGAGGATACCGAGGGCACCGTCGATGTGCTGGTCTCCGGCATCGGCACCGGCGGCACCATCACCGGCGTCTCCCGCTACGTCAAAAAGGATCGCGGCCGGAAGATGCTCAGCGTCGGCGTGGAGCCCTTTAGCAGTCCGGTGCTCACGCAGCAGATGGCCGGGAAACCCCTCAAGCCGGGCCCTCACAAAATTCAAGGCATCGGCGCCGGCTTTATTCCGGACACTCTGGATGTAAGCATGGTAGACCGGGTGGAATTGATTACCAATGAGGAAGCCATCGAAATGGCGCGCCGCCTCGCAAAAGAAGAGGGCATTTTGTGCGGTATCTCCTGTGGAGCGGCGGCGGCGGTCGCGGTTCGCCTCGGCAAACTGCCGGAGTTCGCCGGAAAAGTAATCGTTACTGTGCTGCCCGATGCCGCGGAGCGTTACCTGAGCACATCACTATTTGAGGGAATGTCCGATGAGTAATTCGCGGGGATCTATCTTGCTGATTCACCCAGAAGATTAAGTAGCGGGCGCGTTTGGGTGATAGGGGTGAGTGCGCCCGCTGTCGTAACGGGGATTTAAAAAGAAGACGAGACCTTTACAGGCGACGTTACAGCACGTCGGGAAATTATTAGGTTTTCTTTGTAGCCCTTTGGAGTCATGCGGATACTCGGCTTACTAACGATCTTAGTCATCGCCCTCCAAGCCCAGGATCCCCCGCCTGCAGCAGCGCCGCCGCTACCTACGGGCCCGCCCGTATTACAGAATAACGGCAAGCCGATCGTAGTTCCGTTCCAGTGCAGCGAAGAAGATATCCGCGCCGCCGGATTAAGTTGCTCCGAACAGGACCCCTGCCCGGTGTATCTCGAATTGGCGGCGGTAGAGTCCACCGGCATTCGTATCTTTGCCGCGGGTAACATCCATACTTCGGCCGCGACTTTGTACAGTATCCTCCTCGGCAGCGACGATAACGGCTCTACCTGGCGTGAGGTCCACGAACGCAAACGCAGTTCCGGCCTGGACCATATTCAATTCTCCGGCTCCGATATGGGGTGGAGCAGCGGCCTTTCACTCTCTCCCCTCCCCCAGGATCCCTTCCTCCTGCAGACCACCGATGGCGGCAAGAGCTGGCGCGAGCACGCCATCTTCAACGAGCCCCGCTTCGGCGCAATCCAGCAGTTCTACTTCGAAGACAAACAATCCGGCGCTCTGGTCGTGGATCGAGGGCCCGGCAGCGATGGCGATCGCTACGAACTCTATGAGACCAACGATGGCGGCGATACCTGGAACGTCAAGGAGACCAACGTCAAAGGGATCCGCCTGAAAGTGCCCGCCACCGCCCCGGTCTCCGATTGGCGCATCCGGGCCGACGCCCCCTCGAAGAGCTTCCACCTCGAGCATCGGCAAGGGCAAAAGTGGAGCCCTGTCGCTTCCTTCGCCGTAATCCTGCCTGTCTGTAAACCGGAATAGCCCCGCATCTTCCCCCGCGCCTCGCGTTCTGCCGCGGTCAAAGGTATCGCCCTCAAAGTTTCGGCCGGCCGGCGCCCCCCTTCCAAGTTCCCCCTCGCGGATCGGCAGGCGCAAAGTGAGGCTCGGCATCCTCCTTCGCCGTGAACCTGCGTGCCTGTAAACCGGAATAGCCCCGCGCGTTCCGCCGCAGACGCGCTCGCCGTCGAAGGTATCGCGACCAAAGTTTCGGCCGGCGCCCCTTCCAAGCTCCCCTCGCGGATCGGCAGGCGCAAAGTGGCCTCGGCCTCCGCCCCTCGCCATAAACCTGCCTCCTGCCGCAATAGCTCCACATCTGCGCCGCGCCTTGCGTTCTGCCGCAGGCCGGGCTCGCCGTCAAAGATATCGCGACCAAAGTTTCGGCCGGCGCCTCCTTCCAAGCTCACCTTGCGCATCGGCAGGAGCAAAGAGGGCTGGGGCCTCGTCCCTCGCCATAAACCTGCCTCCACCACCTGAATAGCCCCGCATCTCCCCTCGCGTTCCGCCGCTGGCCGGGCTCCCGTCAAAGATATCGCCGTCAAAGTTTCGGCCGGTGCCCCCCTTCCAAGTCCCCTCGCGGATCGGCAGGCGCAAAGTAGGGCTCGGCCTCCTCCCTCGCCATAAACCTACCTCCCACCGGAAGAGCCCCGCATCTGCCCCGCGCGTTCTACCGCAGGCCGGACTCGCCGTTAAAGGTATCGGGACTAAAGTTTCGGCCGGCGCCCCCTTCCAAGCTCCCCTCGCGGATGGCAGGCGCAAACAGGGGCTCGGCCTCCTCCCCTCGCCATAAACCTACCCTGTAAACCCAACTGCGCCGCGTGTCCGTCAATCGCCTGCTGCGCTACGATAGTGCAGCAATCATGACCAAAGCGACCTTGCGCATTGTCTTCACCTGCTATTCCTGTGCGGCTGCTTTCCCGCAAATGACGCTCGAACAGGCGGTTCAAGACGCCTCCGCCAAATATCCGAATGTTCGCGCCTCGCTCGAGCAGGTCTCCGCCGCGGCGGCCGCCGTCAACCTGGCGCGCACGGCGTTTCTGCCGCGCGCGGACCTCGCCGCACAGCTCAATCGGGCTACCCACAACAATGTCTTCGGCCTCACACTGCCCCAGGGCGGAGCCTTCCCTTCAATCAGCGGACCGGTCCTGCGCACGAATTCGCTGGATAGCGTATGGGGCAGCGCGGTAGGCGTTATGGTGCAATGGGAGCCCTTCGATTTCGGCCTCCGCCAGGCCAATGTCGATCTCGCGCAGGCATCGCGCGAGCGCGCTCGGTCGCAGGTCGCCGTTACCCGCCTGGAGGCCGCGGCAGCCGCCGCCGATGCCTACCTCACCATCCTCGCGGCACAGCAAACCGTCAGCGCCGCGCGCGCCGGCGTGGAACGCGCGCGCGTGCTCAACGATGTGACCTCCACCCTGGTCACCAATCAGCTTCGGCCGGGGGCGGAAGCCTCGCGAGCACGCGCCGAACTGGCGGTGGCACAGACTCAGTTGATACAGGCCGAACAGGCCGTGGACATCGCACGCGCCGCCCTGGCGCAGGTGCTGGGTGTGCCGCCCGAAGGCCTGCAGCTGGTGGCCGGGAAACTTCTCGACCAGCCTGCGGATTCCGCCGGGCTGCCGGAAGCGCCGCCGGCGGCCCATCCCGTCATCGCCGCGCAATCCACCGCGATCGGCGAAGTGCAGGCCAGAGAGAAGGCGCTCGATCGCTCCTGGTATCCGCGCTTCAATCTCGAGGCCGCCGAATATGCGCGCGGTACCGGCATTCAGCCCGATGGCGCCACCGGCAACCCGGCCTCCGGATTCGGGCCCAACATTCAGAACTGGGCGGTCGGAATGACCGTGACCTTCCCCCTGGCCGATCTGCCCGGCCTGAAAGCGCGCAAGGAAATCGAACGCGCGCACGAACGCGCCGAGCGCGCCCGCTACGATCAGCTGGTGCAAAACTTCAACGGCGAAATCGCGCGCGCCCGCGCAATCCTCAACGGCGCACGCCGCATCGCCGCCAATACTCCGGTCCAATTGGAAGCCGCGCGTGACGCCGCGCAGCAGGCCGCCGCCCGCTACCGCGCCGGCCTCGGCACTCTCGTCGAGGTGGCTGAGGCCGAGCGCCTGCAAACCCAGGCCGAGATCGATTCCTCCCTGGCCCGCCTGAACATCTGGCGAGCCCTGTTAGGCCTCGCCATCGCCCAGGGCGATCTCTCCCCGTTTGTCCTCATGCTTCGCTAGCGCACGCACTACCTAACTCTGAACCTTTACGGAGACCCCGGTCTGCGTGCTCACCCCCGCGACCGTCCCCACCACCGGGTAAGTCCCGTCGGTCAGCGAAGGCACGGTCACATTAATCTGGTAGAGCCCCGCGCCCACTAAGCCGGCATAAGAGACCACCGCCGGCGATCCGCCGATCGTCGCCGTTACCGGGTTCGCGGTCGGTGCCGAGCCGGAAAAGACCGTGCCCGGCTCCACTACCGGCGACGTGGGGCCGAACCCCGTGCCGTACAGTTCCAAAACCTCGCCCGGTTTGACCGTGCCGGCAGGGTTCGCCGCGACCAATCCCGCGCTGCTGAAGAATCCGGGCGCGGCGGCCTGCAGCGTTGCCTGCACTGCCGCCGAAGTTCCACCGGCATTCGACACCACAACCTGCACCGGCCCCACATTGGCGTCCGCCGGCGCCAGGACGTTGACCTGTCCAGGGCTCACGTAATAAACAAAGGCCGGCCGGTTGTCGACGCTCACCGCCACACCCCCCAGGCTGGCCGGCAGACTCCCATTTACCAGGTCCGACGTCGTCAGCGAGCGCGCCGCCGATGCCAGGTTCTGGCCGAAGATTGCCACCCAGCAGCCGGCCTGAATCCCCGGCGTGAAGCTCGCGGCGTTGACCACGCCCGCCGCCGCAATCGCGGGAGCTGCCGCCGCCGCCGTCTTCAGGTTGACGCCGATCGTGGCGACTCCCGCATACCCGGCTGCCGTCTGCGTCATCGAGGCATAAACCACCGCCCCGTTTTGCGTCCCGGTCAGCACCATATCGTTGGAGTTGCGCGTGTCGCGCGTACGCCGCGTGTTGTAAGGGGCGGCCTGCGAGAAAATCGTATCGGTCAGCGCGTCGTCGAAGAAGATCTGGTCCACGAATTCGCCGATCTTTGTGGTCCCCGAATACGTCCGTATGCGCACGTGGATGTGTACCGTCCGCCCGCTATACCAGCCCGGATAAACGGTGGTGAATTGGACGCTGCCGTTGTCGTCGGTGGTCTGGTAGCCGCGCAGATATTTGTGCCCGGTACTGTTGTTCGCCGCCTCGTCGGAGTACGTGCCCCCGGCATCGCAATGCCACACGTCCACCCGCGCCCCCGCCAGCGCGCTGCACGAGGTGCCGGAGACATTCTGCACGTTGATCGTCAGCGTGAGCAGAACCCCCGGCCGCACCGAGCCATCCGAGGGATCGGTCCGAATGTCGGAGCGATTGAGATTCTCTTCCACCCAGTAGGGGCCTTCGGTTTGCGCCCCGGCCAGGTTGACGCACGTGGCGGCTTCCACGTCATCGCCCAGAAAACGGCTGCCGGCGAGTGCCACCCCCGCGCCTCCCAGTAGCGCCAGCGTCCTCCGCCGGTTCAACGGCGTCCCGTAACTCGCATTGATAGTGTTCTTCCCGTCGTTGGTCTGCATTGGTGAAACGAACTCCTCGAAAAATTCTTCGGGCGGCATCCTGTCCCCCCAGAAGCGGGCTTGCTGATGTCATCTGCGGCGTTTTGTCTCGAAAACGCCGCGTTTGCACCCTGATGAACGGGAGAAGTGCAATTCCGCTGCCGTCTCGCACGACTGCCTAAAGCGCCGGCCCTATCCGGTCGATATGACGGCTTGGTGCTCACTGCTAAATGCTTTCAATCATTGGAATCGTAATCGTGCTGGGGGCCATCGCGGCCGGCTACATGATGGAGCACGGAAAATTCCTGGTTCTTCTCCAGCCCGCGGAACTCGTAATTATCTTCGGAGCCGCCATCGGGACTGTCGTGATCGCGAATCCCCTTCCGGTCTTGATCCAGATCGGGAAGGGCTTGCTCGGCGTCTTTGCCGGCAGCCCCTTCACCAAGGCGCGCTATCTGGAGACTTTGAAAATGATCTATGAGCTCTTTTCCCTGGCTCGCAAGGCCGGCACGGCCAAGTTAGAAGAGGAGGTGGACAACCCCTCCAAGGGTCAGGTGCTCAACAAATATCCGAAGTTCATGGCGATGCATCACGCCTTGCATTTTCTCTGCGACACCCTGCGCATGGCGGTCACGGGAGGCGTCGATCCCCTGGAAATCGATTCCATGATGGAGGCCGATCTCGAAGTGCATCACAAGGAGTCCGCCGAACCGATCGCGGCGCTGAGCACCATGGCCGATGCGCTTCCCGGTCTCGGCATCGTTGCCGCCGTGCTGGGCGTGGTGCTGACCATGGGCGCGTTGGGCGGTCCCAAGGAAGCCATCGGCGAAAAGGTCGCCGCGGCCTTGGTGGGGACCTTTCTCGGCATTCTGCTCTGCTATGGCATCTTCGGACCGTTGGCCACCGCGATGGGTAAGAACGCCGAAGCAGAATCGCAATTCTACGGTGTGCTGCGCATGGCGGCGCTTGGCTTCGTCAAGGAATTGAGCCCCATGCTGGCAGTGGAACTGGCGCGCCGCTCCATTCCCGGCGGAGTGCGTCCCACGTTTCAGGAAATGGAAGGCGCCTGCCGCGGCGGCGGTGGTGTGGCCTCTAAGGCGGCCTGACCATGGCGCCCTCACCCGATGCCCCGCCGCCCCCTCCGCCGCCGCGGCCGATTTACGTCATCAAGAAAAAAAAGGCGGGTCATGGCGGCCATCACGGCGGGGCCTGGAAAGTCGCGTATGCCGATTTCGTCACCGCGATGATGGCGCTTTTTATCGTGCTCTGGCTGATGAGTGCCGATGAAAAAGTCAAAGAGGCTGTCAGCGCCTTCTTCAACAATCCCACCGGCCCGGGAACCCAAATCGGAACCAACGCCGCCGGAACCGGCAACGCCATCGAACTTCCCAAGGAAGACATGGCCAAGCTGAAGGAGAAGATCGAAGAAGCGCTCAAAACCGTGCCTAATTTTCGTGACCTGAAAGATCACGTGGAAATGACCATCACCTCCGACGGCCTGCGCATTGAGCTGTTGGAGACGGAAGCCGGAATGTTCTTCGAGTCCGGCCGGCCCATGCCAACCGGAAGCGGTTCGGAACTCCTCAAGCGCCTCGCCCAGGAGCTTGGCAAAATGCCGAATAACCTGCTGATCGAGGGGCACACCGATGCCAAGCCTTTTTCCGGGGACGGGACTTACACCAATTGGGAGCTCTCCAGTGATCGCGCCAACGCCGCCCGGCGCCTGATGGAAAACAACGGAGTCCGCAAAGAACAGGTCGGTCAGGTTCGCGGCTTCGGCGCCCGCCAGCTTCGCCATCCCGATGACCCCGAGCATGCCTCCAACCGCCGGATCTCCGTGATCGTTCAGTACCTGACACCCCCGCCCGCTCCGAAAGAGGAAAAGAAGGAAGCCAAGGGCGAAGAAAAGAAGCACTAGCGCGCCCCGTTGCGTAGCCTTGCCGCCGGGAATCGGCCGCGTTACAGTTGGCGTTGACCATGACTCGCCGGCAATTCACCACCACCCTGGCTGCCGCAACTACCCTTCCCGCCGCGTCCCCTCCCAAAAGCCAGATCACGCGGATCCGCGTCTCCATGCTGCAAGGACGCTTCCACAAATTCGTCGCCATGAATGCCTACGACCGCGCTCCCAAAGGGCATACCTATGAGAACCCGCTCCTGCGCATCGAAACCGCCGGCGGTGTCGAAGGCATCGGTCCCGGAACTTACGCCATCCCCGACGCCGCCTACCTCGAAAGCCTCAAGCCTTTGATCGGGGCCGATCCCATGGAACTCTATACCTGGGAAGCCGGCCGCGTGATCGATCGCGCCCCGCGCTACGCCGCCCTGCTCGACCGCCACAAACACCTCGACGGCGCCCTCTTCGACCTCATCGGAAAACTCACCGGAAAGCCTGCCTGGGAACTCCTCGGCCCTTCCGCGCGCGACCGCGTCGAGGTCTACGATGGAACTCTCTACTTCAGCGACATCTGGTTTCGCGACCGCGGCGTGCGCGCCGTCGTCGAGGAAGTGGAAGAGGCCGCCAAATCCGGCTACCACGGCATCAAACTCAAGCTCGGCCGCGGACTGCGTTGGATGGATAAGGATGCCGGACTTGCCCGCGATATCGAAGTGGTCCGCGCCGCCCGTCGCGCCGCGGGGCCCAACATCCGCATCATGGGCGACCCCAACAACGGCTATCGCGATGATCCCGCCCGCCTCTGGACCCTGCTCACCGCCGCTCACCACGAATCCTTGGATTGGATCGAGGAACCCTTCCCCGAGGACGTCGTGCAATATACCCAGCTCCAGGACCGTATGCGGCAGGCCGGCATGAAGATCCGCATCGCCGATGGCGAAAACCTCCGCGAGCCCGAGGAGTTCGACCCCTACCTCAAACCGCGCCGCCTCATGGACGTCCTCCAACTCGATATCCGCACCGGCGGCTTCCTCGCCAATCGCGCCCTCGCCCGCGCCGGCGCCGCCGCCGGGGCCGTCACCATCCCCCACAATTGGGGCGCCCGCCTCGGCCTTCTGATGGGCCTCCATCTCGCCAAAGCCGTTCCCTCCGTCGAACTCGCCGAAGACGACCGCTCCACCTACGACGTCGTGCAGAGCGATTCCTACGAGTTCCGCAACGGAGCCTATACGCTTCCCGCCTCTCCCGGCCTCGGCGTCCGCATCGATGAGCGCGAATACGATCGCAAGTGCCGGCCCACCGAGCACGTCGTGGCCTGAAATTGCCTGAAACAGCGGGTCGCAAAAAACGCTGTCACCAAACCTTCAAGAATATCTTCCGCGTGTTTTCAGCAATATAGCAGATATAAATACCCTGTTATCGAATTTGCGTATGCTAGCGTTGTGAATGTGTAGAGGGTTAGCGAGACCACCGCGAACCCCGCAACAGTTTTCATCCTGGCCAGGATAAGTTGCACTGAAGTGGTACTGACTCTCCGTAAGCCCGTTAACGGCTAAACGGTGGTTCCCCTACGTGGAGGAGACCGGCGGAGAGACTTTCGGTTCGAACCGATCACACCCGGGGGACCGTCGCGGATAGCGTTTGATTGCCGCACCCCTGGATACAGAGACTGACCACGCGAAACGAGTGGACGATCGAGAGGCCATCCAGCCGAGTTCTTACGTCTTCGTAGCGTACAGTCAAATCACTGGCGGCCGGGCACGCACGGCGATAAGACCGAAAGCCCCCGGCCGCCGCAACTTCTTCACCCAACCCTAACGGGATACGTGCGCCCGCGCGGCTTACGGTTTCTTGTGGAAGAATTTCTTTTGCAGGTCCGGCCAGAACTCCGACATCAGGTTGCCCATGATGCCGCCCGTCAGGCTCGTTGAGATGCGGCACGTCATCACCGAAAGATGGCGGCTCGCGGCCGGATAGTAGAGGTTCGAAGCCGCAATCCCCATCATCATCCCGCCGATTCCCGACGCATTGAATGCCGCCGCCCCCGAATCCTGTCGCGCCACCACCAGCCTGCTGATCGAATACAACACCCGCTTCGGGATGCCGGTGCCCTCGCCCTTCCGGTAATACCGCGGATCCTGGTGCAGCACCGTCGCCAGCACTCCCGCGCTAAAAAAATTTTGTGAGCCGAAATCCAGGAACGCCGCACCGAATCGCTGGCTGTAAGCCACTCCGCCTTCGCCGTATTTCGGAGTCTGGTTGCCGCGCTGCGAAAACGCCGCGCCCAGCGCCGCATTCAGAACATTGAACGGGTCGATCGTCTCCTTCAGAGCCAAGGACCATTTCTGCCTGCCGGTCAAAGGCGTGACATGTCCTGTATCGGTGACGGTCTGATAGTCCGGAATCACACCAAAAATCCGGCTTTCATTGAGAGCCGGGCTTGCGTTCGCCGCTGCTGCGTTCGCAGGTGTTGCGTTTGCCGAAACCACCGGCAAAATCGGCGGAACCGCCTCGTCGGAATCTACCTGCGGAAGACTCTGCCCTAGACCGGCGCCGGTCGCGGCAAGCGCCACTAGAAACGCAACGTGGACCCTGGACCTCATCGCAAGGAAGGCGCATGGCTGGATTCCGTGGTTACAGTGCCCTTGGGTTAGGGCTCCAAAGGGCTATCGAACCAATCGCGCCCGAACCAGCTTTTCCAGCTTCGGGAAATCGCGATCTAAATGAGCGTTACCCTCTTCAAAGATCCGTCCCTGTTTGCCGCCGCGCATCCCGCCACCGGCAGTTTCGCCATACCCGGCATACCAATCATCCACCACCTTCATCCCTTCCACCACCGTGCCCAAAGGTGCGAATCCGTCCTTGTCCTGTTCCGTCATGTCAATTTTACAGATGTAGATTTGAGTGGTGCGGGTGTTTGGGCCGGTCATCGCGAAGGCGAATCGCCCGCGCGTATTCGATTGCCGTACCGGGTCGTCGGCAATCGCCACGCTGCGCCAGATGGCCGCGATCTTCGGGTCGCCCGCGATTCCAAACTGCGCGAAACGCGGCGTCACTCGGTAGATTCGGGACTCGTCGTAGAAACCCGCGCGCACCAGGTTGTAAAACCGGTCCGCGCCGGTCGGAGCCCAGTCGCGATGCACCTCCAGCACGAACGCCCCTTTCGTGCTCTCGATCCGGACGCGAAATACCGCCGGAGAGTGCGTCCGCCAGAAGCGCGCCTCCGGGTCGCGCAGCACGCGCAAATTGGCACCGGCGAGTGGAACGGCAGTTATAGTGAGCAGCGCAAATAGCAATCGCATCGTGTTCCAGTATGCGCTAGGATCGTACGCATGCCCCGAACTTCCTTTGCCGCGCTATTGGTGTTTCTCTCGCTCCCGCTTGCCGCCGCCGAGTTTCCCGCGCCCGTGGAAGGCGACTTCACCGTCACCGATTTTAAGTTCGCCACCGGCGAAACCATTCCTCAGTTGAACCTGCACTACACAACCGTCGGCACCCCTCAAAAGAACGCTGCCGGCGTGGTGACCAACGCCGTGTTGATCATGCATGGCACCGGCGGCAGTGGACGCGGTTTTCTCTCGCCGACCTTCGGCGGTCAACTCTTCGGCGCCGGTCAACTGCTGGACGCGACCAAGTACTTCATCATCCTGCCCGATGACATCGGTCACGGTAAGAGCAGCAAGCCCTCCGATGGCCTGCATATGAAATTCCCCCGCTACACCTACGCCGATATGGTCCACGGCGAATACCGGCTGGTTACCGAAAAGCTCGGCGTCAATCACCTGCGCCTCGTCATGGGAACCTCGATGGGCGCGATGCATACCTGGATGTGGGGCGAGTTCTATCCCGATTTCATGGATGCCCTGATGCCCCTCGCGTCAGCGCCCGTGGAGATTGCCGGGCGCAACCGCATGCTCCGCAAGATGATCATGGACGCCATCAAGCACGATCCCAACTGGAACGGCGGCGAATACAAGGGACCCCTGAACATGGTGGCCGCCAACTTCGCGCTTTTCATCATGACGTCCAGCCCGCTGCAGCTTCTCAAACAGGCGCCCACCCGCGAACAGGCCGATGCCGCTTTCGAGCGCCGGTTCTACGCACCTGCCGCGCGCCCGACCGATGCCAACGACATGCTGTATCACTACGATTGCTCGCGCGATTACAATCCGCAGCCCGATCTGGAAAAAATCAAGGCGCCCCTCTACGCGGTGAACTCAGCCGATGACCAGGTAAACCCGCCCGAACTCGGCATCCTGGAGCGCGAGATCAAACGCGTCAAACACGGCCGCTACATCCTGCTGCCCACCACCGACCAGACCCGCGGACACGGCACCCATTCCCTCCCCGCCATCTGGGGCGGCTACCTCGGAGAACTGCTCAAAGAAAGCGAAAAATAGTCGATCACTCCGTCCACCACTCCGCGGAGCGCACGCCGACAATCGCGCGCCGTCCGCTGCTGCGTCTCAATAGGCACGTGCACCGCGGAACGCGTACCGACTATCGCGCCCAGTCCGCCGTCCGCGATCAACAGGTTCGCGCGCCGTCCGCCGTCGCGATCAACAGGTTCGCGCGCCGTCCGCCGCCGCGTCTCAACAGGCACGCGCGCCGAGGACCGCGTCCTGACTATCGCGCGCCGTCCGCCGTTCGCATGTCAACAGGTCCGCGCGCCGTCCGCCGCCGCGTCTCAACAGGCACGCGTCCAGGACCGCGTCCCGACTATCGCCCGCCGTCCGCCGTCCGCGATAAACAGGTTCGCGCGCCGTCCGCCGCCGTGTCTCACAGGCACGTGCACCGAGGACCGCGCCCGCTATCGCGCGCAATCCGCCGCCCGCATGCAAGGTCCGTGCGCCGTCCGCCGCCGCGTCTCAACAGGCACCTGCTCCGCGGAGCGCATGCCGACAATCGCAAGCGCCGCTTCCCCGCTACGCTCGCGCGGCGTCGATCTCCGCGATTTCTTCCGCCGTCAAACGGAATTCCATGGCGCCGATCACGCCGTCCACCTGCTCCGCGGAGCGCATGCCGACAATCGCGGCCGTGATCGCCGGGTTGCGCAGCACCCACGCGATCGCCGCCTCGCCCGCGCTGCGGCCATGCCGCGCGCCGATCTCTTTCATCAGCTCCGCTAGCGCCAGGTTGCGCGTCAGGTTAGGCTCCTGGAATGCCAGAGCCCGTTTGCGAAAATCGTCTTCCGGCAGCGCCGCAACACGTTCCTTCGTCATCTTCCCGGTCAACAGGCCGGATTTCATCGGCGAGTAAGCCAGCACTCCGATTCCGTGCTGCTCGCAGTAGGGTAGAATGCCGTTCTCGATCTCTGGGGAAACCGCCGAGTACGGAGGTTGGAGCGACGTGATCGGCGCGATTTTACGAGCGCGCTCCAGTTGCGCCGCGTTGAAATTCGAAACCCCGATCCAGCGCACTTTGCCTTCTGCCTTCAATTGCGCCAGGGTCTCCCAGCCTTCTTCGATATCTTCGTCGGGCTCCGGCCAGTGAATCTGGTAGAGATCGATCACGTCCACCTTCAGGCGGCGCAGACTCGCTTCGCACTCCCCGCGCACCGAATCGCGCTTCAGCACTTTCTGGATTTCCCCCTTTTCATTCCAGGCGCGCTCGCACTTCGTGAACACGTACGGCCGCTTCGAACGCCCTTCGAGAGCGCGCGCCACCACTTCCTCGGAATGTCCCAGCCCGTACACGGCGGCGGTATCGATCCAGTTCACGCCGCGATCCAACGCGGCATGGATTGCGGCGACCGATTCGTCGTCATCCTGCGGCCCCCACGCAAATGCCCAGCCGCTGCCTCCCATCGCCCATGCGCCAATGCCGATCGGCGTCAAATCCATATCGCTGTTGCCCAGACGTTTCGTTTGCATCTCTTCTACAATAACGGAGGTTGCCCAACTCCGCGAAAGCTCGTGCCGTGGTTGTGGGTTCGGGCCCTAACGGTCTCTCCGCCGCCATTGTGCTGGCTCGCGCCGGCTACCGGGTGACCGTTCGCGAGGGCGCGGAGACCATCGGCGGCGGCGCTCGCTCCGCGGCTTTGACGCTCCCCGGATTTGTGCACGACGTCTGCTCCGCCGTGCATCCGCTGGCCGCCTGTTCGCCTTGCTTCGAGCAGTGGCCGCTGGCAGCGCACGGCCTGGAGTGGATCCACCCCGGCGCGCCGCTCGCCCATCCGCTGGACGATGGAAGCGCGGTCGTGCTGGAACGCTCGTTCGCTGCCACCGCGCGCAGCCTTGGCGCGGATGGCGCCGCGTGGAGCGGCCTCTTCGAACCGCTCGTGACTGCCTGGCCCGATTTGCGCCACGATGTGTTGGCGCCCTTGCGGATCCCCCGCCACCCGCTGCATCTGGCGCGATTCGGATTGCCGGCGCTACGCTCCGCGCATTCGCTGGCGGAGGCGCGCTTTCGAACGGTTCGCGCCCGCGCGCTGTTCGCCGGGTTGGCGGCGCATTCCACGCTGCCGCTCGATGCGCCGCTCAGCGCGGGCGTCGGATTGGTGCTCGGAATCTGCGCTCACTCGGTGGGTTGGCCCTTTCCGCGCGGCGGCGCGCAACGGATCTCCGATGCCTTGGCCGGATACCTGCGCACCCTGGGCGGTGAGATCACAACCGGCGATACCGTGACCGCGCTGCCGGACGCGCCGCCCGTGCTGTGCGATGTGTCGCCGCGCCAGTTGCTGGCGCTGGGCGGCGACCGCTTCCCGGCCGGCTACCGTGCGGCGCTCGGGCGCTACCGGTATGGGCCGGGCGCCTTCAAGTTGGATTGGGCGCTCGACAGTCCCATCCCCTGGAAGGCCCGCGAATGCGCGCGCGCCGCCACGGTTCACCTGGGCGGAAGCTTGGAGGAGATTGCCGGCTGGGAGGCCAATCACACCGGACGGCCGTTCGTCCTGCTGGTACAGCACACGCTCTTCGACCCCGGCCGCGCGCCTGCCGGGAAGCACACCGCCTGGGCATACTGCCATGTGCCGCACGGGTCAACGGCCGATATGACGCAGGCGATCGAAGATCAGGTGGAGCGCTTCGCCCCGGGCTTTCGCGCGCGGATTCTGGCGCGCAGCGTGATGTCCCCGGCAGCGATGGAGCAGCACAATCCGAATCTGGTCGGCGGCGATTTCAACGGGGGCGTGCTCAACTTACGGCAGCTGGTGTTTCGCCCGACACGCAACCTGTACGAAACTCCGCTGCCCGGAATCGCCATCTGCAGCGCTTCGACTCCGCCGGGCGGCGGCGTCCACGGCATGTGCGGCTATCACGCGGCTTCGAGATTTCTGAAAGCTACCGCTGCAGGTTCAAGGTAACTTTTCCGGCCGGTCCGGAGTAAATCAGCTCCATCGAATTGATGCCTTTTTCCTTGCCGCGGTATTGGAAGAAGATCAGCCCGGCCTGCGGGAGTGCGCGGTCGCCCTCGGGCATCACGGCCTTTTGAACGTTCTTCGCCATCGCGCGCTGCACCTCGATTGGGACCTTGACGGGCGCGGGAGGCGAGTTGTCCCCCTGTTCCTTTCCGCTACCGCCCACGCTGGTTTTGGACTTGGAATTGGTGGAGGCCGGCGGTTCCCATTCGGGGTCTTTTACGGAAGGCAGCACCAACCCGTAAGGCTGGCTGGGCAGAGGATTTTTCTTGCCGTTAATACGCAGCGAAAAGTCATCCGCAGCCAGGCGGAGCCGCGCTTCGGGCGCGCCGAAGAAGCCGACCTCTACCGCCACGTAATCTTCCGTGGTGAGCGTGTTGCCCTGCATGGTCGGGATGGAATGACCTTTGAATTCGGCCGCAATCGTGACCGCGCCGGCCTTTGCCTGAGCCTGATATTCGGCCGGAGTCGTGCGCGGCGGCAGGCCCTTTGTCTCGTTCTGGGCTTCCTTCGCAGGGGCGGTCTGGCCCTGGATCGAGAGGCAGATTGCAGCGGTCAGCAGACCGATTTTCAAGGTACTCAAAAGTCTCATTCCTACTACGACGCTAACATATCGTAGACCCTCGCCGCCGCCCGCTGGGGCTACGCCGGGTTACGGGCGCCGCAGGGCATCGGAGGCATCGATGCGGGCGGCGCGGCGTGCGGGAAAGGCCGCGCCGGCCAGGCCGGTAGCGATCAGGGCAAGGGCGGCGGCCGCGAACATTCGAGGGTCCCAGGGGTCAACGCCGTCGGGCAGCAGGCCCACTAGTGGGCGGATGGCGGAAACGGCGAAGAACAGGCCGGCCGCGGCGCCCGCGAACAGTAGGAACGCGCCATCGCGCATCGCGGTCCAAAGAATGCGTCGGGGTGTCGCGCCCAACGCGGAGCGGATTCCGAACTCGCGCGTGCGACGGCCGACGGCATGGGAAACCGAGCCGTAGACGCCAACCAGGGAAAGCAGCAATCCGAGAGCGCCCAGGGATACGACGAAGGCCGCGGCCACTTGCATGGGGAAAAGAGCGCCCGCGACGGCATTGCGCAGCGGACGGATATCGATCGCGGATTCCGGATCGGCGGCGGACAATTCGCGGCGCAGGGGCTCGATCCATTGCGCCGGGTCGCCGGCCACTCGCACGAGGAACTGTCCATTGAAATCCGGCGTGTAAAATACCGGGGCTGCCGGTTCCCCAAGGGTGCGCATTTTCGTGTCCGCCACCACGCCGACAATCTCGACGACGGCCCCGTTTTCGCGGCCCAGGATCAGTTGCGCGCCAACCGGTTCGCCGCCGCCGAAGAATTGCCGCGCGAGCGTGTGGTTGATAATGACCGGCACAGGTTTGCGGTCGCGGTCGGCGATATCGAACTCGCGGCCGCGCAGCAGCGGGATACGCAGCGTCGAGAAGAATTGCTCGCCCAGCCCCAAAGTGTAGATGTCCCGCGCGGAAGATAGGGGATCGCTTTCGCGGCGCAGGGATGCCGCGCCGAGTTCGCCCATCAAAGGCAGCGTGCCGGTGGAAGTGACGGCTTGCACTCCGGGAACGCGCCGGAGAGCCCGGATCAACTGCTCGCGCCACACGTCGCCATGCCCGGCTCCGGGTGGGGGATGCACAGCGGCAATCACGCCGTGAGCCGCATCGAAACCGATATCGAGATGCGCCACGTGAAAGAAGCCGCGCGAGAAAAGCACGCCGAGCGTGAGCAGCACCATGGAGAGAACTACCTGGAGCGCTACGAAGCCGCTGCGCAAATTCCAGCGGCTTGAATCCGGGCGCATCGCGGAGGCAATCCGGCGATCGCCAGCCGCGGCGGGCAGGCACACCAGCAGCGCGGTGAACGCTGTGAAGAACGCATAGAGCAGCAATCCGCGATCGCTCTGCAGGTGAAATTCGAAGGGAATGTTGTAAGCGGTGGTCCACCGGACGTAACTGAGCTGCCGGCGCAGGCAGGCGTCGAGGCCGAGCCCGGCGGCGCTCCCGGCCGACACCAGAACTACCGCCTCGCTCAGCAGCGTGCGGGCCAGCTGCCATCGATTCGCGCCCAGCGCCTGCCGGATTGCGACTTCGCGATGACGATCCGCGCGCCGTGCCAGAAGCAGTCCAACAACGTTGGCAATCGCGATCAGCGCCAGGATCGAAGCAACTCCCAGCAGCATCAGGAAGAAAAGGAAGACCTCGCGATCTTCTCCCTGTCCGGCGGCGTTGGCGGCAAAACCGCTGAAAGGCCGCACGGCAGGGGGCTCTTTGCGGTACTCCGCAATGCCAATGGCGCCGGCGGCCGCGGTGAGGGCTTCGCGCGCCTGACTGCGCGTCATGCCGTCGCGCAGGCGGGCGATGAGGGAGACGTGCCGCAGGTAATCCGACGGCACCGGCGCATAATATTCCGGCGCGACGCCGTGACCCATGACGCTGCGGTAGTCGCGCGGCAGTACGCCT
This sequence comes from uncultured Solibacteraceae bacterium, assembly GCA_963811575.1. Taxonomy (GTDB): domain Bacteria; phylum Acidobacteriota; class Terriglobia; order Bryobacterales; family Bryobacteraceae; genus Solibacter. Next base: position 565,559 of record CAWERY010000004.1, read on the forward strand.
AACAAGGTGTACAAACGCCCTCTGATTTGCAGTGTGCGGCCGACCGCATTGGGGTCGCCATGCAGTTGTGTCCGCCAAAATCCGTGGCTCACCACCGCCACCGGCCGGCCTTCGTCGCTCTGCGTATAGAGGCGGCCAAGGGCGGGAGTGATGCCGAGCACATCGAAGAAATTGGGGCTGGTGTCGATGCCCCAGATCATTTGATTGCGGCCGCCTGACTGCCAGATCGCATCGTGAAGTCCCGCTTCGAACGCGACGTCTTGAAAGGCGCCGGTACGGCGCAGATCGCGATATTCCGGGTAAGCCAGACCGGGGGCCACGCGCGCCAGGCGGCTGGGCTGCACGGCGCTGATGTTGTCGAAGATGATCTCGCGGGCAAGGCTGTACACCGTAACATTCGCGCCGATACCGAGCGCCAACGAAGCGACAGCGAGCGCCGAAAGGGCAGGCGCTTTGCGCAATCCCCGGCAGGCTTGGCGAAGATCAGTCAGCATCTGCGTACAGCATGACACGCGCCGGGCCGGTGTTCGCGATGCGCGATTGTGCCGGCCAGTGTAAGAGGGCGTGGCGATAAGCTTGCTGTGCAGAGTAGCCTGGCGCGCTGCTGATGGTTCCGGAAGAGTGGGTGCCGGCTGAAGGCGCGGAGAGCGGAGACGCCGCGTGTGGTGAAGTGCAGTACGGGAGGCGGCGGGGAGCTTTCTCGGGAGTGAGCTGGCATCGGTAGGACGGCGGGGGCGAAGACGCGCGCCTAACGCTCGTGATGGGAAGGGGACGAAGGCGCGAAGAGGAGGATGTCGTAGATGATTTTGATTGTGCCGGCCAGGAAGAACGGGAGGCTGATGGTGGCAGGGATGGGCGAATGCGGCGGCGGAGCGTTCTTCGAGGACTACTACCAGCTTGCTTGTGCAGACTAGCATGGGCGCGATGCTGATGGTTCCGGACGGGTGAGTGCCGACCGAAGGCGCGGAGAGCGGTGCGCGCCGAGGCGGCGAGGAGCGGAGACGCGGGGGTTAACGCTCGTGATGGGGGAGGTGGACGAAGGCGCGGTAGAGGAGGATGTCGTAGACGATTTTGATTGTGCCGGCCAGGAAGAACGGGAGGCTGATGGTGGCGGGGTGGGCGAAGAGGAAGCCGGCGATGATGGGGGCGAAGGCGGCGCCGGTGGTGCGCGCCACGCCGGTGATTCCGGCGGCGGCGGAGCGTTCTTCGGGGGCCACCACGGCCATCGTGTAGGACTGACGGGTGGGCACGTCCATCTGACTGATGCTGAAGCGCAGGAGGAGGACGAGGATGGCCAGGGGCAGAGTCGGCATCAAGGGGACAAGGATCAGCAGGACATTCGAAGGCAGGTGCGTGAATACCATCGTCCGCACCAGGCCGAAGCGGGCGGCGAGCCGGGAGGCGAGCAGGGCGGAGATGCCCGCAAAGACATTCGCTCCGAAAAAGATGCCACCCAGGGCGGCGGGATGAACACCAAAGCGCAGATAGAACCAGTAGGCGGCGAAGCTTTGCACCACAAAGCCGCCGCCGAAGGCATCCAGCGCGAACAGGCCGGAGAGGCGGAGGACGACGTTGCGGGACGCGCCTATGCCGAGGCGTGAGGGCAGCGTGGGACGCTCGGGATCGCGCGCTACTTCCGAAGCGGTAGACAGGCGGGTAAAGATGATGGCGAGCGCCATGCCCATCGCGGCATACAGATAGATGATGGTGCGCTGGCTGGCCAGGGGCGCGCACTCCGGAGTGTTCGAGCGACTGGGTGAAGATACCGGCGAACAGGGATCCGGCGGCGGTGGCGAGGGCGCCGGTGAGGGCGTACCAGGCGAAGACGGAAGTTCGCTTCGCGGCCGGAATTACCTGCGAAAGGGCGGCCTGTTCGATGGGAAGGAACGGGCCCACCTCATTGCCGCTGGGACTGATGACGCCGATGGTGGCGGCGATGACGAGGAGCAGCGGGTTCGCGGTCAACGCGAAAGCGATGCCCGCGCCCGCCATCAGGGCGGCTCCGGCGATGAGCATTTTGCGGCGCCCGATGCGATCGGCCTGGGTGGTCAGGACGAGCGAGACGGCGGTATCGCCGAGCAGGGTGAGGGTAAGCAGGAGGCCGGTCTGCTGTTCGCTCAGGCCCAGGCCGGTGAGGTAGAAGACGAGGACTACAGACAGCGCCCCATAAGAGAACAGGCGCAGAAAACGGGTGGTGAAGAGCAGGCGTCCGTCGTGGGTCAGCGTATGGTGAATCAGGGTCACGGGTGGATCACGATCGGGGTGCCTTCGGCGACGAGGTTCCAGATCTCGTCCATCTCTGCATCAGTGACGGCAATGCAGCCTTGCGTCCAATCGCCGGGGGCGGGCAGGCCGTCTTTTAGGCCGTGAATCATGATGTCGCCGCCGGGTTCGACTCCGGCTTCGAGGGCGCGAACGCGGTCGCCGGCATTGGGATACGAGATACGAAGGGAGAGGTGGTATTTGCTCTGCGGATTGCGGCGGTCGATGGTGTAGCGGCCCTCGGGGGTGCGGCCATCGCCCTCCTGCTGCTTGTGGCCCACGGGGTCGCGTCCCAGGGCGATTCGGTAGGTACGGAGTATGCTTTCCCCGCGCAGGAGGAGCATCTCCCGGCGTGCCTTGTTGACGACGATCTGACTGGCTCGCAGCACTCCGCAGCGCATAATCCTATTGTAACGATTCAAACTGTCTCTTTATAATCAACAACTTACGTGCAACAGAATTTAAGTTCTAAAAATCTGTAGATATTTACGACAATTTGGTCCTATACTATGATTTCGAGGGCAGTGATTCCACATTCGCAAGGAGGGAGAGAGTTGAGCAACTCATCCACCAACAATACCCGGCCGAAAGTCACGATCGATGGCAACGAGGCCGCGGCATACATCGCGCACCAGACCAACGAAGTGATCGCCATTTACCCGATTACGCCGTCATCCAACATGGGTGAATGGGCGGACCAGTGGTCGGCGGAGCAGAAGACGAACATCTGGGGCACGGTGCCCACGGTGGTCGAGATGCAGAGTGAAGGCGGAGCAGCGGGCGCGCTGCACGGCGCTTTGCAGGCAGGGGCGCTGAGCACGACGTTCACGGCGTCGCAGGGATTGCTGCTGATGATCCCGAACATGTACAAGATCGCGGGCGAGTTGACGCCGACGGTATTCCACATCGCGGCGCGCGCGCTGGCATCGCAGGCGCTTTCGATTTTCGGCGATCACAGCGACGTGATGAGTGCGCGTTCGACGGGCTTCGGGATGCTGGCTTCGAATTCGGTGCAGGAAGTGATGGACATGGCGTTGGTAGCGCACGCGGTAACGCTGGAAGCGCGCCTGCCGTTCATGCATTTCTTCGACGGGTTCCGGACGTCGCACGAAGTCGCCAAAGTGGAGCAGTTGTCGGTGGACGATATCCGGGCGATGATCGATGACGATCTGGTGATGGCGCACCGTTCGCGCGCGCTGACGCCGGACAAACCGGTGATCCGGGGGACGGCACAGAATCCCGACGTATATTTCCAGGCGCGGGAAGCATGCAATCCGTTTTACCTGGCGACGCCAACAATCGTGCAGAACACGATGGACAAGTTCGCGGCGCTGACGGGGCGGCAGTATCACTTGTTCGACTACGTGGGCGCGCCGGATGCGGAGCGGGTCATCATCATCATGGGTTCGGGCGCCGAGGTGGCGCATGAAACGGTGGACGCGCTGCTGGCGACCGGGGAGAAGGTCGGGCTGTTGAAGGTCCGTTTATTCCGGCCGTTCGCAGTGGAGACGTTTGTCGCGGCGCTGCCGGAGAGCGTGAAATCGATTGCGGTGCTGGACCGGACGAAGGAGCCGGGCGCAACGGGCGAGCCTTTGTATTGCGACGTAGTCACGGCGTTGAGCGAGATGGGAGTGAGCAAGCGAGTGATCGGCGGCCGGTACGGGCTGTCGTAGCAAGGAATTCACTCCGGCGATGGTCAAGGGCGTGTACGACGAACTCAGCAAGAAATCGCCGAAGAATCACTTCACGATCGGGATTAAAGACGACGTGACGCACACCAGCCTGGATTTCGATCCGGAGTTCTCGACGGAGACGCCGGGCACGGTGCGCGCGCTGTTTTACGGACTGGGCGCCGATGGGACTGTGGGCGCCAACAAGAATTCGATCAAGATCATCGGTGAAGAGACCGATAATTTCGCGCAAGGCTACTTCGTTTACGATTCCAAGAAATCGGGCTCGATTACGACGTCGCACCTGCGCTTCGGACCGCGGCCGATACGCGCCAGCTACCTGATCACGAAGGCCAATTTCGTGGCCTGCCATCAGTTCAATTTCCTGGAGCGCATCGACATGTTGAAGGTCGCCGAACCGGGGGCGACATTCCTTTTGAACAGCCCGTTCGGCAAGGACGAAGTTTGGGATAAGCTGCCGCGGCTGGTGCAGCATCAGATTATCAGCAAGAAGCTGAAGTTTTACGTGATCAACGGCGACCAGGTGGCGAAGGACACCGGGATGGGCGGCCGCATCAACACGATCATGCAGACCTGTTTCTTCGCGATCAGCGGCGTGCTGCCGCGCGAGGAAGCGATCGCGGCGATCAAGTATGCGATCAACAAGACCTATGGCAAACGCGGCGAAACGGTAGTCAAGAAAAACTACGCGGCAGTGGACGCGGCGCTGGATCATCTGTACCAGGTGGCGGTGCCGGAGAAGATCACGGCGTTGTTCGATATCCGGCCTCCGGTGCCGGCCGCCGCGCCCGAGTTCGTGCAGAGAGTGCTGGCGCAGATCATCGCGGGCAACGGCGACGATTTGCCGGTGAGCGCGATGCCGATTGACGGCACGTTCCCGACGGGAACGGCGCAGTGGGAGAAGCGCAACATTGCGCTCGAGATTCCGGAATGGGACGAGGAACTCTGCATACAGTGCGGCAAGTGCGTGCTGGTGTGCCCGCACAGCGTGATCCGCGCGAAGGTGTATGACGACAGCTACCTGGGCAACGCTCCGGCGACGTTCAAGGCGGTTCCCGCGCGCTGGAAAGACATGAAGGACCGCAAGTACACGCTGCAGGTTGCGCCCGAGGATTGCACGGGCTGCACGTTGTGCGTGCAGGTTTGCCCGGCGAAGAGCAAGAGCGAGGTGAAGCACCGCGCGATCAATATGGTGGCCCAGCCGCCGCTGCGCGAGGCGGAAGCGGCGAATTGGGACTTCTTCCTGACGATTCCGGAGACCGACCGCAAGCTGCTTTCGCCCAACCAGGTGAAAGATATTCAGCTGCTGCGGCCGCTGTTTGAATTCTCCGGCGCCTGCTCGGGCTGCGGCGAGACACCCTACCTGAAGTTGCTGACGCAGTTGTTTGGCGACCGGGTGATGATCGGCAACGCGACCGGCTGTTCTTCGATTTACGGAGGGAACCTGCCGACGACGCCATACTGCACGAACGACGAAGGCCGCGGCCCCTCTTGGAGCAACTCGCTGTTCGAGGACAACGCGGAGTTCGGGCTGGGGCAGCGGTTGGCAGCGGATAAGCAGAACGAATACGCACGCGAACTGGTGTGGAAGCTAGGCTTCCAGATTGGCGAAGAACTGGCGCAGGCGCTGATCAATGCCGATCAAAAGACGGAGCAGGGAATTTTCGCACAGCGCGAGCGGGTGGCGATTCTCAAAGACAAGCTGAAGACGATCGAGGGCCGCGAAGCGCGCGATCTGTTGAGCCTGGCGGACGCGCTGGTACGCAAGAGCGTCTGGATCATCGGCGGCGACGGATGGGCATACGACATCGGCTACGGCGGACTGGATCACGTGCTGGCGAGCGGGCGCAACGTCAACATCCTGGTGCTGGATACCGAGGTGTACAGCAACACGGGCGGGCAAGCGTCGAAATCCACGCCGCGCGGCGCGGTGGCAAAGTTCGCGGCGGGCGGCAAACCATCCGGCAAGAAGGACCTGGCGCTGATCGCGATGAGCTACGGCAGCGTGTATGTGGCGAAGATCGCGATGGGCTCGAGCGATATGCATACGGTGAAGGCGTTCAACGAGGCGGAGGCGTACGACGGTCCGTCGCTGATCATCGCGTACAGCCACTGCATCGCTCACGGCTACGACATGAGCTACGGGATGGAGCAGCAGAAGAAGGCGGTAAACTCCGGCCACTGGCCGCTGTTCCGCTACAATCCGGACCTGGTGGCGCAGAACAAGAATCCCTTCCAGTTGGATTCGAAGGCTCCCACTATTTCGCTCAAGGACTACATCTATAACGAGACCCGCTACACAATGCTCGCCAAGAGCGACCCGGAACAGGCGCAGAAGCTGTACCAACTGGCGCAGGAAGACGTGGTCGCGAAGTGGAAGCTTTACGAGCACATGTCGCAGCAGGCCGGAAACGCAGTCGAGGAGGTGAAGAAATGATCGACCTGACGAAGACGATTGACCTTTCCACGAACTATCTGGGCTTGAAACTGAAGAGCCCGCTGGTGGCATCCTCTTCACCGATGTGCCAGGACGTGGGCAATGTCCGCCGGCTGGAAGATGCCGGCGCGGCGGCGGTGGTCCTGCACTCGCTGTTCGAGGAGCAGATCGACGTGGATAGCGATCAGCTGGACCGCTTTATCCGTGAAGGCTCCGAGACTTCGGCGGAGGCGACCAGCCACTTTCCGGATCTGTTGTACAAGGTGATGGGGCCGGAGACCTACCTGAAGCACATCGTGAAGTGCAAGCAGGCGGTCAACATCCCGATCATCGCGAGTTTAAACGGGACGACCAACAGCGGCTGGGTGGGCTATGCCCGCGAAATGCAGCAGGCGGGCGCCGACGCACTGGAGCTCAACATCTACTACATTCCGGTGGACCCGGATGCGAGCAGCGAACAGGTAGAGCAGAAGTACGTGGAGCTGGTGCAGGCGATCAAGAAAGTGGTCACGATCCCGGTGGCGGTGAAGCTGGGGCCGTACTTCAGTTCCATGGCAAACATGGCCAAGAAACTGGACGCGGCGGGCGCGAACGGCCTGGTGATGTTCAACCGCTTTTACCAGCCGGACTACGACCTGGAATCCCTGGAAGTGGTGCCCAACCTGATTCTGAGCAATTCCCACGAACTGCTGTTGCGGCTGCACTGGATCGCGGTGATCTACGGGAGCGTGAAGGCCGACCTGGCGCTGACGGGCGGGGTGCATTGCGCGACGGACGTGGTGAAATCCATGATGGCCGGCGCGCGGATTGCGATGATGACCTCGGCGCTGCTCAAGCGGGGAATCAGTTACCTGGATACGCTCACCACGGAGTTACTGGTGTGGATGGGCGAGCACGAATACGACTCGATCAAACAGATGCAGGGCAGCATGAGCCGCAACGCGGTGCCGCAGCCCGGCGCCTTCGAACGCGCCAATTATATGAAAGTCCTCAGCAGCTACGCGATGCGGTAACCTCTACCGATAAGCGCACCAACGAACGGCGGCCGGGTTCCCGGCCGCCGTTTTTTTTGGGGGCGTTACTCGACCGGCTTCTCCTCAATGTGATCGACCACGATCACGGGGTACATTCGCGTTTGCTTCACCAACTTCAGCCCCAGTTCCCGTTCGAGAGCCTCGAAAAAGGAGATCCCCGTGGGATCCGCCGCGGTCTCCACCGGTTGATTCGAAGTGTCCACCTGTTGCAGCATGGGGCGCGGCGTCCAGCCGATAAAGAAGTTCCAGCCGCCCTCGATCCCGGTCTCATCCACCACCGGATGATCGATGTACGCGGGCGCCATTCGCTGCACATTCTCGGCAAATTCGCCCATGCTGGTGTTGGTGCATCCGGTCATCCGAATCCCCGGCATGGGCGGTGTTGCGTTGGGCGCAGGCTTGCATGCGGTCCGGTCCGAATCCTTCGCTGCCGTCATCTTCGGCTTGCCCTTCCCCGTGGTCAGCACGTACACCGTAATCTCCCGCTGCTCCCGGTGCGTCTTCAGGCCAAAGCTGTCGATTAACAAGTTGTTCAGCATCTCTAACCCGATGCTGAGCGGCGGGGGCAGCGGCCTGCCGTTGACCACGTTGGGCGCCCCTTCGCCGGTGGTTGGGACCTTCGCGTTGATTTCCCAGTGCGTTTCATCGGCAAACTTCGGCAGCCCGACCACGATGTCCTTTCCGAAGTTCGGAGAGACCTGCAGCGACATCGAGATCAGATTGCGCAAGGTGCCCCCGGCGCGCATTGTGCTCCCGCCCTGGTAGAGCAGCCCCGTCATCTGGTTGTCCGGCGTGGCAGGTTTGATCGACGCCGCTTCAAACTTCGCGGGCTCGAGCGCCAGTTCCTTCTCCACTCGCGGCTCATTCGCCGTCGGCTTGCGATTCACGCTCTCGATCACCAGCGCCGGCATCGGCACGTCCTTGAGCTCCAGCTTGAGTCCTAACTGTTTGTCCACTGCGTCGAAGATGGAAATGCCGCTGGCGCCTTTGGCCACGAGCGCGACCGGGGCGGTCCACTCGAGCTTGAAGTCGAAAGAGCCGCTGAGCTTCGTATCGTCCGTCAAATCGTGGTCGAGATACCCGCCCGCCATCTGATGGAGGTTGTCCGCGATCTCCGCTGCCGTCAGGTTATGGCACTCGACAATGATGTTCGGCAGGGTCGCCAACTCGCTGCCCCGGCCCCCACCCGGCTGCTGCACCGGCTTGCAGCCTTGTCCCGATCCACTCGACGGCTTCAGCTTCGACCCACCCTTGCCCACCGTGAGCACGTACCGCGGCACCGGATGCGTTTCGTGCTTGACCACCAGTTTGAACCGGTCTGCCAGCAGCGACTGCAGCATCTGGTTGGCCTCTGCCATTTTCGTGCCTTCCGGGACCTTCGCGATGATGTCGAACAGGTCTGAGGCCACCCAGCCCGCGCCGCCCGCGATCGCGTCTTCCTTCACTTTGTACGCCGCCTCGATCAGCCCGAGCATGGTCACGTCCCGATTGACGTACTTGCCGGCGCGTAGGACGCCGCCAAAATTCTGCGCTGCGTTGCGCGAGGTCTTGCTCGAATGCACGTCTGCCAACTCGAACTTCGGCTGCTGGCAGATCGCGAGCCCAGCCGCGTACAAGCCAATCGCTACCATCTTCTGCATCATTCCCTCCCACGTGCTCCTGATTCGCCGGAGTACTTTGCACACCTGTCGCCATCTCTAGGCGACTGATAATGAAGAGGAAATGAGCTGGCAGGCGCCTTTTATGACACTTTTATGGCACGAGGGCGTCCGGTGGCGGACACTGACCGGCGGTTTGCCTGGGCCGGAACCGGCGCACTTGCCCGTATCGCGCCCGACGAGTTTCCCCTGGTCAGAAGCACTTAGCCAATTCGGTTCGGGCCTTCAGTTCCGCGAATGGGAACTCAACGATTTCGCCGGGGAAGAGGTCGCGAATGATGAGGGACCGCCGGGGCAGGGGCACTTTCCCGCCGGGGCCGCCGGTCAGAAGAACGGAGGCGTGTCCGGAGAGAACGGAGGCGCCGTTGCCCATCGATTCCCTGCCCTCGATCGGATACTCAACAGGCGTATTCCCATCGGCCGAGGCAAGCATGGAGCGGCCAGTCTGGGGCTGGGGCGACCAGGTCAACTGAATGTCACCTGCGCCGGTTGCGGGGTTGCAGGCTAACGTGACTCGATAAAGCGGGTTGGTGGCGCCTGACTCCCTGGGCGAAACTTCGCGCACGATGCTCGCCGACACCACGCCATCCCGGTGGCTCACGAACCACTCCGCGGCACCGGCGGCCTGCTCGCTGGTTGAATCGAGCCAGGCCTGTTGTGCCGCGGCATCCGGTACCCCGTTGCCCGCCGCGCCCATGGCGTTGCTTTTCAGCTTGCTGAGGATCATGATCGCGAGCGTAGGGTCGCGCCTGGCGGCATCGTAGTGTTCGAGCGACAAGCCGCCATTGGCGGCAGCATCGGTGTGGCACACCGCGCAGTACTTCTTTACGAGTGCATTCTGCTCTGCCGCCGGCATGGCGGCCCGGCCCGTGATGCACACAGCGCAAAAAACCAACGTCAGCCAAAGCCGCATCAGACTCATCTCCCTGGGCACACCAGCCGGACCAATGGAAATCCATTAGAGCATAACTAAAGGTAGCTGACCAGTTGGCGGACGGCGCTTTTACCATTGAAGTATCGATGCTTGCGACGCCCGCCGAATCCGTCTCCAGGAAGCTATGGCGGTGGTATGCGGGCGCGGTACGCATCAGCCTTTTTCTGCTGCTGGGTTTTCTTTGCCTGATTCGGGCTTACGTTGGTTTGTCGGGAGTTCCGATTCACTCCACGGACGCGGCAGCGATGCTGGATGGCGCGTGGCGCTTACAGAACGGCCAGACGCCGCATCTCGATTTTTATACGCCGCTCGGGCCGGTGATGTATTTGCTTTCGGAGCTGGGATTGCGGCTCTCGCACGGAGGCGCGGAAGGGCTGGGATATTCGCAAGCGATCACGGGCGGGCTGCTGGGCATTTGGACATACTGGCTGACGCGGCGGCGGCTGCGGCCTTTTCCGGCGATCTGATGTGCGTCGCGGTGTTCTTTCTGGCGTTGAATCCGGTGACGGTGGGCGAACCGCCCTCGAACACGGCATACATGCCCTATAACCGGTACGGGTACGCGCTGATCGGCCTGCTGATGGTGGAGGCGGTGACCGAGGCGAAGCGAGAGGAATTCCAGGGCGGAGTTTCCACCGGGGTCACGCTGGCAATCCTCCTGTTCCTGAAGATCACTTACTTCGCCGGAGCGATGTTTCTGGTGGCGGCGCTGGCGGGGTGCCGGAGGCAGACGCGGGAGCGGTGGCTGGGAATCCTGGGCGGGGCGGGGGTGGTATGCCTTGGGTTCTGCTGGTATTTGCAATTTGATCTTGCGGCGATGTGGGGCGACCTGAGAATGGCGTCGGGCGCGAAGCCGATCGAAGTGAACTGGTGGATTGTGCAGAACCTGCGGATACCGGTGGCATCCTTTCTTTTGCTGGTTTCGCTATCGGCTGCTTTTCTTCGGAGCCGCGCGATCGCTCTGGCCGGCGCAAGCATGTGCGTGGCAGGAATTTTCCTGCTCTCCACCAACTTTCAGTTTTTCGACCTGCCGCTGAATGCGCTGATGATCATTTTGATTTTGAACGAGCTGAGCAGTGAGGTGCCCTCGCAGCGATCGCGAGCGCTCCAGCGAAGCGGGCTGCTGCTTTTCGGAATGATGTTTGTGTTCGGGTGCATCGCGTGGGACGCGCTGGGCCTGGGGTATGGAGTGGCAAACAAGCGACTCTGGGAGCAGACGGCTCAGGCGCGGTTTGACTCTGCCCGATGGCGGGCTTTCACTCTTTCGAGCGTGAGTACATCGCTTCCGTGAACGACGGCTTGGCACTGGTGAGGGAGCATGCGCAGGCCGGCCGACACGATCATGTCGCTCGATTTCACGGATCCGTTCCCGTACGCGTTGGGCATGAAGCCGGCGGCGGGTGGGGCCACGGCGCTGCACTACGGGGTCAACTTCACGCCCGCCCACCATCCGGACGCTGCGCGCCTGTTCGGGGCGGCGCGGCTGGTGCTGATGCCGAAGAAGCCGGTACTCGAAGCGGCGCTATACGGCATCTACGGAGCATATCTCCTGGCGAATTTCCAGCAGGTTGGGGAATCGCGGGAGTGGCTGTTGTACCGGCAAAATGGACCGGAACAACTAAGCGGCGCGCGTTAGCGCTTGAATTTGTTTTGGAGCTGGGCCACCTGATCCTGCAGCCCGAGTTTTTGCGGCTTGGGCGGCTGAAAGTTCTTGCGCTTGGGTTCGGGCGGCGCGGCGTCGAGGGTCTTCATGGAGAGCGCGATGCGTTTGGTTTTGGCATCCGCACTGATCACCTGGACTTTGACGATTTGCCCGGCCTTCACCACTTCGGAAGCATCCTTCACGAAGCGATTGGCGAGCTGGCTGACGTGGACGAGTCCATCGTTGTGGACGCCGACGTCAACGAAAGCGCCGAAGCGGGTGACGTTGGTGACCACGCCTTCGAGGATCATGCCGGGCTGCAGGTCGGCAATTTCGCGGACGTCTTCGCGCCATTTGGGAGCGACGAACTGATCGCGCGGATCGCGGCCGGGCTTGCGCAGCTCCTCGCGAATATCGCCGAGGGTGTACATGCCGACGGAGGCGGTGGCGAAGCCTTCGAGCTTGACGCGTTCGATGAGTTCGGGCTTGCGAATCAGATCGTCAATGGTGGCGCCGAGGGATTCGGCGATCTTTTGCACGACGGGATAGGACTCGGGATGGACGGCGGTGATATCGAGCGGATTTTCGCCGCCGCGGATGCGCAGGAAGCCGGCGGCCTGTTCGAAGGTCTTGGGGCCGAAGCCGGGCACGGCCATCAGGTCCATGCGGGAGCGGAAGCGGCCGTGGTCATTGCGGTACTCGGTGATCTTGACGGCGGTGCGCTCGGTGATTCCGGCGACGTAGCGGAGGAGGGCCCAGGAGGCGGTGTTGAGATCGACGCCGACGCGATTGACGCAGCTTTCGACGGTGGCTTCGAGGCTCTGCTTGAGGCGGCGCTGATCGACATCGTGCTGGTATTGGCCGACGCCGATGGATTTGGGATCGACCTTGACGAGTTCGGCAAGGGGATCCTGCAGGCGGCGCGCGATGGAGATGGCGCCGCGGACGGTGAGATCGAGATCGGGAAATTCCTGGCGCGCCATTTCGGAGGCGGAGTAGACGCTGGCGCCGGATTCGCTGACGGTGACGCTGAAGATGGAGGCGAGATTCGCGTTGCGCAGAAAATCCTGCACGAAGGCGGCGCTTTCGCGGGAGGCGGTGCCGTTGCCGATGGCGATGGCCTGCACGTTGTGGCGGGCGATCAGGGAGGCGAGGGTCTTCATGGAGCCGGCGGAATCATTGCGCGGCTCGAAGGGATAGATGACGGAATTCTCGAGGAATTTTCCGGTGTCATCGACGACGGCGATTTTGCAGCCGGTGCGGATGCCGGGATCGAGCGCGAGCACGGTCATGCGGCCGGCGGGAGGGGAGAGCAGGAGGTTCTCGAGATTTTCGCGGAAGACCTTGATGGCCTCTTCGTCGGAACGGTCTTTCAATTCGAGGCGAACTTCGGTCTGGATGGAGGGATTGAGGAGACGGTCGTAGGAATCTTCGATGGCCTCTTCGAGATGCGGGACCCAGGGGCCGGGAGCGCGGACGACCTGGGAGCGCAACCAGGCGAGCGGCTGCGGTTTTTCGAGCTCGATTTCGAAGGTGAGGACACCTTCCTTGGCGCCGCGGCGGATGGCCAGCATGCGATGGGAGGGAATCTTGGACGCCGGCTCTGAGTAGTCGACGTACATTTTGTACTTGCCTTCGGGATCGGGCACGCCTTCGATGGCGCGGCTGGAGACGCGGCCATCGGACATCATCATGGCGCGGACGGCTTTGCGGAATTCGGCTTTCTCGCTGACCATTTCGGCGACGATGTGGCGCGCGCCTTCGAGGGCCTCTTCGGGCGGCATGCTGAAGCTCGCGGAGATTTGGGCAAGGGGCGTGGGGTCGGTCTGTTCCCAGAGGTAGAGAGCGAGGGGTTCGAGGCCTTTGTCGCGGGCGATGGAGGCTTTGGTGCGGCGCTTCGGTTTGTAGGGGAGGTAGAGATCTTCGAGCTCGGTCTTTTCGAGGGTGGCGAGGATTTTGGCTTTGAGCTCGGGCGTGAGTTTGCCCTGGTCCTGGATGGAGGAGAGGACGGTCTCGCGGCGGTCTTCGAGCTCGCGGAAGTACTCGAGCTTCTCCTGGATGTCGCGGATCTGGACTTCGTCGAGGTTGCCGGTGACTTCCTTGCGATAGCGGGCAATGAAGGGTACGGTAGCGCCTTCATCGAGGAGTGCGATGACGGCGGCCATCCCTTTGAGGGGGACGTTGAGCAACTGGGCGATGTGCAGCAGTACGGGGGTGGGGAGAGACTTGAGATCAGCCATGGTCCTGTGGAACTTTTATGATCCCACGAAGCGGGGGGAAGACGTCTGGAGATCGCAGAGAAAGGCTCGCTAGGAAGGAGGGGGACGGCCGGGGTCGAGAGAGAGATATTTACGAAGCATGGGGAAGAAGCATATGTCTCGCAGAGGCGCAGAGGGCGCAGAGAAAAGGCTCGGAAGAAGGAGGGACGGCCGGGGTCGGGGCTAGAGATATTTACGAAGCATGGGGAAGAACCATATGTCTCGCAGAGGCGTGGAGGGCGCAGAGAAAAGGCAAGAAAGAAGCAGGGGCTAGAGGTATTTGACGAAGAGGACGGCGTTGCCGCGTTCGTTGTAGAGGAGTTCGTTGACCAGGTTTTTGGTGAGGAGGATGCCGAAGCCGCCGGGGCGCTTGCCTTCTTCGGCGCGGACTTCTACGTGGCGAATGGGGGAATCTTCCGGGTTGGAGATGGCGGCGTGGGGGAGGAAATCGAGCGAGAAGCCGACGCCGGGGTCGGCGATGTGAACGATGACGGCGCGGGAGGTGCGGAGGAGGGAGGTGCGGACGCGCTTGCGGGGATCGTTTTGACCGCCGTGCTCGATGGCGTTCATGAGCAGTTCGCGAAAGGCGGACGCGATGTCTTCGGAGATCTGTTGGGGAAGATCGGACTGGATCTCACGGAGAAAGTGAGTGGTGCGGTCGGCGGCCTCGATTTTGCAGCGCACGTCGAGCGTGATCCACTCGGGACGGGCGGAGATGACGCGGATATCGTCCTGCCAGGACTCGGCTTCAAAGGCGGACTGCACCATTTCGGCGAGGGGGGTGGTGGGCAGGGGAAGGTGGAAATAGCTGAAGGCGCGCTGGCGGATGGCTTGAATGATCTTCTGGGGATCGGCCGAACCGGTGAGGATGACTCTGGTTTCGGGTCGAATCGAACGGACGCGGCGGAGTAGCTTGAGGGGGTCGAAGCCATTGCTGCCGGTACCGGCGAGTACGACGTCGATGGGCTCCGCGCGGATTCGATCCAGGGCCTGGCGGCTGTCGGATACCTCTTCGATTTCCCGGCCGTCGCGTTTGAGAAGGGAGGCAAGCTGTTCCTGGACAGAGGGATCGGCATCGAGTAGCAGCAAATGGCGCGGGGTCAAATATTCTCCACTCTTTAATTTAGCCGAGGATCAGCATACCATGGCAGTATCGTCCCTCTCCATACTAAGCCTGGTAAGGGACGGGAAAGAGGGACCGTGCCGAGATTAATACAAGGTAACCTGGGGCTCCCTCCGTGCATCTCACCATCCAGTGTGAAGGCCGGAATCTTATTTATGCTCGTACCTGTGGCCGCAATGGCGCAGGTTTACCCGCCGGGCGGCGGCTACCCAGGTGGGGGATATCCCGGCGGTGGCTATCCAGGCGGGGGTTATCCGGGACAGTCGCCCTATCCGGGGCAAGGCAACCCGACGGGCTCAGGAATTCCGCTGCCCGGGCGCGGCAGAAATAACAAGAGCAACACGGACCCTCGCGGCACCAATAAAGGGCAGCCGCTGCCGAATTTCCGCGGGAACCTGAAGGTCATGGACGAGAAGACCATCAGCGTGGAGTTGGGTGATAAGCGGGTGATGGATTTCCGGCGGGACGGGAAGACCAAGTTTTTCAAGAGCGGGGACGAAGTCAAAGTTCCGAAGTTCAATCTGGGCGACCAGGTATCGGTGGAAGCCTTGGAAGACCCGGGCGGGTACATGACGGCGGTCAACGTGTACTGGGAGAAGGCCGGCGGCGGGGCCAGTTCGAAGACGGACGATGGCGTGGTGGACACGTGGAAGGACGATCCGCCGAAAGCCGCGGGGTCTGAGCACGCTACCGATATGAAGGCGCCTGCGCCGCGTGATGCGGACGATCCCGGGCCGCCGAAACTGAAGCGCGGAGGAGTCGCGGACGCGACGCGGCAGCAGGCGAAGGACGTTCCGGAGACTGCGCCGCCGAATACGCCGCCGGCTGACGAGCGTCCGGTAATGCGCGCGGCGGCTCCTGCGTCGGACCGGCCGAGTGTCATCCGCGGTGACGCCGATGAGAACGAAGTCCGGATCGTACAGAAGAAAGACGAGCCGCTGATTCGCAAGGCGGCCGATGCGGCGATGGAATTCACGGAGACGCTGCCGAGTTATGTGTGCTCGGAGATGGTGACGCGCTCGCAGAGCCAGAGCACGCCGGCGAACTTCGCGGCGATCGACGTGGTCTCGATGGAAGTGGTGTACGAGAACGGCAAGGAAGACTACCGCAACATCCAGATCAACGGCAGAAAATCCGTAAAGAAGATCGAGGAGACGGGCGGGGCGTGGAGCACGGGCGAATTCGGCACGGTGCTGGTGGATCTTTTCTCGCCGGCGACGGCGGCCGACTTCCATTTCCGCCGTGATTCACGGACGGGTGGAATTCTGGCGAAGATGTACGACTTCGAAGTGGATCGCGAGCATTCCCACTGGAGCATCCATGCCGGGTCGCAGAGCTACAATCCGGCGTATACAGGATCGGTGTGGATTGATCCGGCGACTTCGCGCGTACTGCGGATTGAGATGGAAGCCAAGGGAATGCCGGCGAATTTCCCGCTGGATCATGTGGAATCGGCCACCGACTATCAGTATGTCCGGCTGGGCGATGCCAAGCAGTATCTGTTGCCGGTGCACGCGGAGACGCTGAGCTGCGAGCGGGGGACGAATTACTGCTCGCGCAACGTGATCGATTTCCGCAACTGCCACAAGTACAGCGGCGAATCGACGATCACATTCGGAAGTCCGACGAAGGACAAGTAGGCAAGCGAGTTTAGAGGGCTTGTTTGACGGCGGCCAGGATATCGGCTTCCGGCGTGAAGCCTTCGAAGCGTTTGACCTGTTTGCCGGCGCGATCGAAGACCAGGGTGACGGGGAGCTGATCCAGGTTGTATTGCTTGTTCAGCGCGTCGTTGCCGAGGCCGACGGGATAATCCATCGGGTGCTTCTTGAGGAAGGGCTGGACGCGAGTGAGGCCCTCCTCGTCCATCGAGATACCGACCACGGCGACGCCTTGTGCGGCGAGATCCTTATGGAGTTTGTTGAAGCCCGGGATCTCCTGAATGCAGGGTACGCACCAGGTGGCCCAGAAATTTACCACTACAACTTTGCCGGTGAGGGAAGCGGTGTTGGCGGGTGCGCCATCGAACGCGGTGTATTGGGGGAAGGCGCTCTGGACTGCGGTGGAGACGGGTGCGGAGGGTGACGGCGCCTTTTGGAGGAAGGCGAGGTACTCGGCGGAATCCTTGGTGAGTCCGGGGAAGGTGGCGACGACTTTGTCGTCGGGATCGATGATGGCGTAGAAGGGGATGGCGACGGTGTTGAATTTGGAGAGCTGGAGCTTCTGATTGGCTTCGGAATCGGCGTCGGTGCCATCGGTGTAGAGTTCGAGCAGGACGAAGTTCTTCATGGCGCCGGCGATTTCGGGGCGGGTAAACATGTTGGCCTTCATCCAATGGCAGTTGGTGCAGGCGTAGCCGGTGAAGTTGACGAGAACGAGCTTGCCTTCTTTGCGCGCCCGATCGAGCGCCTCGCGGTACTGATTCTTCATCCACACCATGGCGGTTTCGCCGGCCGCGCCGCCGCCAAAGCCGGCGGATTGAGAGCCGGCCAGTGGCACGTAGGCGTCGAGATCGCCGAGTTTGCCGCCAAACATCCCAGGCAGAAGACTGATCGCGAAGATGAGAAAGGCGGCGCCGGAGAGCAGGCGTCCGAGTCCGACGGATTCGTCGGACTTGATGCCCTCCATGCGGAGGAAGCCGAGCAGGTAGAGGCCGGCGAGGGCGAAGATGACGATCCAGGCGGCGAGGAATCGCTCGCGCGTGAGGAAGCCCCATTGCAGGACCTGATCGAGGCTGCTGAGATATTTCAGGCTGGCGGCCATGATGACGAAGCCCATCACGACCTTGACGCGCGCCAGCCAGCCGCCGCTGCGCGGCATGCGTTTGAGATAGCCGGGGAAGACGGCGAGCAGGAAGAACGGCAGGGCGAGGCCGGTGGCGAAGGTCACCATGCCGATGAGGGGACGGGTCTTGCCGCCGGAGACCGAGGCGGCGAGCAAGGTGCCGACGAACGGTCCGACGCAAGCGAAAGAGGCCAGCGAAAAGGTCAGGCCCATGAGCAGGCTGCCGAGGAAGCCGCCCTTATCGGCGGACTGATTGAGGGGAGTCAGGATGGCGGAAGGGATGGTGATTTCAAAGGCGCCGAGCAGGCTGAGGCCGAAGGCGATGAAGAGCGCGGCGATAAAGCCGTTGACCCAGGGATTGGAGCCGAGCGTGACGATGCCGAAGGGGCCGAGCAGCGCGGTGGTGGCGAGCCCGAGGCCGGAGAAGAGGACGATGATTCCGAGACAGAAGACGAGGGCTTGCACGATGCTCTCCCGGCGGCCGCCGGACTGGCGGTTGAGGAAGTAGGACATCGTGATCGGGATCATGGGAAAGACGCACGGGGTAAAGATGGAGGCGAGGCCGAAGCCGAAGGCCACGGCGAGGAAGCCGGCCAGGCTCTCCGGCGGCGCGGTAGTGGTGGAAGCGGCGGGATTCGACGAGGGCGGCTTGGGCTCTTCGTAACCGGGCGGAGGCGCGAAGGCGGCCGGGGTGGCCGAGGAATCGATAGTGAAATTGACTGCGCCGTTCCATTTCGACGGAACGCACATTTTCGGATTGCAGACCTGATAGCGCGCGGAGAGGGAGAGTTCGGCAGGCCCGGCGGGTGCGTCGGGCTTCAACTTCACATCGAGGAGGAAGGCGACATCGCCTTCGTAAGTCTCGGTATCGGAGTTGAAGTTGGCGTCGAAGGCGCGTTTGGGTTTGGGCTGAAGCGGGCGGTAGGACTCGACAATCGGGCTGGGGGCGATCTGGATTTTTGTTGGAATGGCGGCCGGAGTGGACATCGAGTAGAGGTGCCAGCCTTCCTCGATATGTCCGGCCATACGGACGACGACATGGCCGCCGGGGTTGGCGGTGGGCTGAGAGGGGCTCGAGTTTCCAGGTGACGTGCTGATCCTGCGCGAAGAGAACGGAGGCCAACAGGAACAGCCCTGAGATCGCCGACTTCATTTATGCCTCCAGAGGTTAGATGTGGGAAGGCCCCGGTTTTATTCCACGAAATCGTACCGGCTAATCGCCGGCTTTGCCGAGGCGGAGCAACTGCTCTTCGATCTGCTGGTTGACCTTGCCGCCCGAAAACTCGGCGGCCACGCGAATGGCGTTCTTGATGGAATTCGCGTTGGAAGAGCCGTGGCCGATAATGCAGCCGCCGCGTACGCCGAGGAGCGGGGCGCCGCCGTACTCGGAGTGATCGAGCCGTTTGCGGAAACTGGTAAGCGCGCTTTTGGAGAACGCGTAGCCGATTTTGCCGCTGATGGTGGCTTCGAGCGATTCGCGCAGAAGCTTCTTGAACATATCCACCAGCCCCTCGCTGACCTTGAGGGCGACGTTGCCGATGAAGCCGTCGCAGACGATGACGTCGACATTGCCGGCGTACATATCGCGGCCTTCGACGTTGCCGATGAAGTTGATTTTGAGGCTCTTGAGCAGCGGCCAGGCGGCACGGGTGAGGTCATTGCCCTTGTGCTCCTCTTCCCCGATGGAGAGCAAGCCGATCTTTGGGTTGGGGCGATGCAGGATATTGCGGGAGTAGATATCGCCCATGACGGCGAACTGGGCGAGCATTTCGGGGGAGCAATCGACATTGGCGCCGACGTCCACGAGGACGACGGGATTGCCCTGCATGGTGGGAAAAACGCCGAGCAGCGCGGGGCGATCGACCCCGGGGACGACGCCCTGCACCATCTTGGCGGTCGCCATGACGGCACCGGTGTTGCCGGCCGACACGAATCCCTGGGCGCACCCGTCGCGTACCAGGCGCGAGGCCACGCGCATGGAGCTATCCCGTTTGGAACGCACCGCTTTGGCGGCGCTATCTTCCATGGTGACGCGCTCGCTGGCGTGAACGATTTCGATGGGGAGATCGCGGTAGCCTTCGTGCTGTTCCAATTCCCGGCGGACCACATCCTGCTGGCCCACCAAGATGACTTTTACGCCTAAACTTCCGGCGGCCCGAACCGCCCCTTCCACTTCGGCCTTCGGGGCGTGGTCTCCGCCCATTGCATCGAGAGCAATGGTCAGCATGTTGGGACGGGCTTACTCCGCAACTACTTCGACCACTTCACGGCCCTTGTACTGGCCGCAGTGAGGGCATACGCGGTGAGGAACCTTGGGTTCATGGCAGTTCGGACACTCGGACAGCCCGGGTTGCTTCAGCGCATCGTGCGCGCGGCGGGTGCTGGTCCGCTTATGAGAGTGTCTACGTTTCGGATTCGGCATTTCTCTACCTCAACAGATTTCGTACGCTACTCCCCTTGCGGGGACTCGCTCGTTGTTCTACTTAATTTCCAATTTCCGGAGCGCGCCCCAGCGATCGTCGGAGGCTTCCGATTTGCAATCGCACGCGGTCTCATTCCGGTTCTTGCCGCATACGGGGCAGAAACCTTTGCAGGTTTCGCTGCACACACGCTGCATGGGCAAGGCCAGCACAACCTGTTCACGGAGAACGTCCTCCAATTCCAGGCCGCCGCCAACATAAAAACCAATCTCTGTTTCGCCCGAATCGATCTCCACTTCATCCGCTCCGGAAAGGTCCGAAGAAGACTGGTAGAACAGATCGAAACTGCCGGACAATGGAAAGCGCGCATGCGCCAGACAGCGGTCGCACTGCGCCACCATTTCCACGGTGTAGGTCCCTCGGACGCGAACTTCGGTCTCTGATTCCGGCATCAACTCGGCGGTGCCGGTCGCATGCAGGGGGGAACTCTGTTCCAGATCCACACCGGAAAAATCAATCTGCCCGGGAGCGCAAAGTTTCGTCGAAACGAATCTTCCGCAACTCCATCTCTTTGACACTAAGGAACATGGGGTAAACCTGAACTGTCGGGCAGAACCACTACATTATAGCACCGGCAGGTGGGCGTTCCGCTACTTATCGCGATTGTCCCCACGGAGAAAGCGCAGAGAGGGCGAGTCGGGATAAACTGGGGGTTGAGCCAAGCCACATCCACCAGACTGCGCGTGTCCGCGGTCAGTTTCCTAAACACCACGCCGCTCGTATGGGGAATGCTGCACGGGCCCCAGCGGGGGCGATTCGACCTGGAATTCCGGATTCCCGCCGGGTGCGCCGACCAGTTGGCGACGGGGGCGGCGGACATCGGGATTATTCCCTCTTTCGAGCTGACGCGGCAGGACCTGGAGATCCTGCCGGGGGCGGGGATCGCGTGTCACGGGGCGGTGCGGAGCATCCTACTGATTTCGAAGTGCCCGGCGGCGCAGATTCGGACGCTGGCGGTAGATTCGAGTTCGCGGACCAGCGTGGAACTGGCGCGGGTGATTCTGAGCCGGAAGTTCGGGGCGGTGGCGCGGCAGATTCCGCATGCTCCTGATTTAAACGCGATGCTTGAGATGGCGGACGCGGCGCTGATTATCGGCGACCCGGCGCTGCGGATCGACCCGGCGAGCCTGCCGTGGCACGTCTACGACCTTGGGGCGGAGTGGACGGAGATGACGGGGCTGCCGATGGTATTCGCGGTGTGGGCGGGGCGCAGGGACGCGGTGACGAGCGAGGTGGCGGGGGCCTTTCGCGAGAGCTGCCGGTACGGGTTGGAGCACATGGACGAGATTGTGGCGTCGGAATCGGTGGCGCGCGGGTTTGCGGAGGCGGTAATTCGCGAGTATTTGACGCGTCATATTGTGCATGAACTGGGCGAGCGGGAGTATCGCGGGATGAAGTTATTCCTGGATTATGCGCGGCGGGAAGCGGCGGTGGCGGCGATTCCTGTCACG
>CAWERY010000005.1:0-234022 GCA_963811575.1 uncultured Solibacteraceae bacterium
TCATGGTGGTCGAGCACGACATGACCTTTGTCCGCGAACTGGGTGTCAAGGTGACATGCCTGCACGAAGGCACGGTGCTGGCCGAAGGAACCATCGATCAGGTTTCGTCGAACGAGCGGGTGATCGAAGTGTATCTGGGACGCTGAACCATGCTCGACGTAAAAGATATCAGTCTATATTACGGCGCGGCGCAGGCGCTGCGCGGCGTCTCGATTTCGGCTGAACCCGGCAAGGTGACGTGCGTGCTCGGCCGCAACGGCGTCGGCAAGACCAGCCTGTTGCGCGCCATGGTCGGCCAATATCCGATCGCCAGCGGCTCGATCACCTTCGACGGGGCAGACATCTCGGGTCTCAAGCCCTATGAGCGGGCGCGCCGCGGCATCGGCTTCGTGCCGCAGGGCCGCGAGATCTTTCCGCTTCTGACGGTGGAGGAAAACCTCAAGACCGGTTTCGGACCGTTAAAGCGCGAACACCGCAATATCCCGGATGACGTGTTCTCGCTATTTCCGGTGCTGCAGTCGATGCTCGGCCGCCGCGGCGGCGATCTCTCCGGCGGCCAGCAGCAACAGCTCGCGATCGGGCGCGCGCTGGTGATGCTGCCGAAACTGCTGCTGCTGACAGCCGACCGAGGGCATTCAGCCCTCGATCATCAAGGATATCGGACGCGCGATCTCGTATCTGCGCAGCCTCGGCAATATCGCGATCGTGCTGGTCGAACAATATCTCGACTTTGCCTGCGAGCTCGGCGACAATTTCGCGGTGATGGACCGCGGCGCGGTGAAGTTCGCCTGCGATCGCAGCAAAATGGATCCGGCCGAAATCAGTCGCCAGATGGCGCTGTATTACTTCAACTTGTCATGCGGCCGGCCACGGTCGTACCCCCCCGGGCGGATCGAACCGATACGACTGCGCGGCTTCGCGATTTTTGCGGCCAATCGCGCCCAGGGCATGTGACGTCTGACGTGCATCAGGTCGAGGGCGTCACCCGCCGTCGCCACTTACATAAATCCGGCTCGCTGCGGGTCCGTTTTCCCTCACCCGAAGCCGAAGGCCTCTCGGCGGTGTTCGTCAACACCGCGGGCGGTATCGCCGGCGGCGATCGCTTCGACATCGATATCGCTACCGGCGAGGGATCGCGCTGACGGTGACGACGGCCGCGGCGGAAAAAGTTACCGGGCGCAAGGCGCTGCGTCGCAGATCAACATTGCCTTGAAAGCTGCTGCCGGCTCGCAATTGTGGCTGCCGCAGGAGACCATTCTGTTCGACCGGGTGAAGGTGTCGCGCCGGATCGATATCGATCTGGCCCAGACCGCCTCACTGTTGCTGTGCGAGATCGTGGTGTTCGGCCGGGCCGCGATGGGCGAGCGGATGCTGTCAGGCGAATTCGTCGATCGCTGGCGCATCAAACGCGGCGGCAGGCTGGTGTTTGCCGAAACCATCCGGCTCGACGGCGATATTGGCGCAAAGCTGGCCAGACCCGCGATCGCCAAAGGCGGCGTGGCGATCGGTACCGCGCTGATCGTACCGGGCGATGAAGCATTGGTGGAGCGATCGCGGAAAGTCTGAATTTGTCCGGCGGCGAGGTCGGTATCTCCGCCTGGAATGGATTTGCAATGGCGCGCTTCTGTGCCCAAGATGCGGCCAGGCTTCGCGCTGATATGATGGCGGTGCTCGGCCGCGCCAGTGGTTCGGCGCTGCCGCGGCTTTGGCTCAACTAGGTATCAACTAGGAAAAATCATTAGAGTGCCCGCATGAAGTAATCTCCCCGTGAAAAAGACAAGCTGCTGATTTCGATGGCGGCCATGGTGGCGCGGCGCCGGCTGGAGCGCGGCGTCAAGCTCAACCATCCGGAAGCCATCGCGATCATTTCCGATTTATCGTCGAGGGCGCGCGCGACGGCCGCACCGTCGCCGAGCTGATGCAGGCCGGTGCACAGGTCATCACCCGGGCGCAGTGCATGGATGGCATCGCCGAGATGATCCACGACATCCAGGTCGAAGCCACGTTTCCCGACGGCACCAAGCTCGTCACCGTGCATGAGCCGATCAGATGAGAATGGGTTGTCATTCCGGGGCGGCGCGCAGCGCCGAACCGGGAATCCAGAGGTAGTTAGATGAGATTCCGGGTTCGCGGCTGCGCCTCGCCCCCGGAATGACGCAGGAGAATAGACGATGATCCCCGGCGAATTATTCATTCAGGACGGCGAAATCGAACTCAATGCCGGCCGCAAGACGGTGACGCTTACCGTCGCCAATTCAGGCGATCGCCCGATCCAGGTCGGCTCGCACTACCATTTCTTCGAGACCAATCCGGCGCTGAAGTTCGACCGCAAGAAAGCCCGCGGCATGCGCCTCGATATCGCCGCCGGCACCGCGGTGCGGTTCGAGCCCGGCCAGACCCGCGACGTGCAATTGGTGGCGCTCGCCGGCAAACGCGTCGTCTACGGTTTTCGTGGCGACGTGATGGGAAAGCTGTGAGCCCTCGCTGCAAGCACCGGCGTCATCCTGAGGTGCGCGCGCTTTCTTGCGCGCCTCGAAGGATGGGCCACACATCCGAATCCAACCATCCTGCGAGGCTCGCCAAGCGGGCTCGCACCTCACGAGTGAGCGCAATTGCGCTCATCCGGGGATGACGACCTGCAATCGGGAGAGCACGACATGTCCGTCAAGATAAAACGTTCCGTCTATGCCGACATGTTCGGGCCGACGACCGGCGATCGGGTGCGACTGGCCGATACCGATCTGATCATCGAGGTCAAAAGGATTTTACGACCTACGGCGAGGAAGTGAAATTCGGCGGCGGCAAGGTGATCCGCGACGGCATGGGGCAATCCCAGGTCACCAACCGCCAGGGCGCGGCCGATACCGTCATTACCAATGCGCTGATCGTCGATCACTGGGGCATCGTCAAAGCCGACGTCGCCATCAAGGAAGGTTTTATCAGCGCCATCGGCAAGGCCGGTAACCCGGATATCCAACCCGGCGTCACCATCGTGATCGGTCCCGGCACCGACATCATCGCGGGCGAAGGCAAGATCCTAACCGCCGGCGGCTTCGACAGCCACATCCATTTCATCTGCCCGCAGCAGATCGAGCATGCGCTAATGTCCGGCGTCACCTCGATGCTTGGCGGCGGCACCGGCCCGTCACCAGCCGCGCCGGACGTGAAGGCGGAGGTGGCGTGCGTTGCGCCCCTGACCTTTACAATATCGCGAGATACGCGTGATTCGTTCCTGGACGCCACGAAGGGGTCGTTCATCTCGCACGGGGCCGAATTCGCCCCCAGGTTCCTCGGAAGCAACTACCCGTACGTGCGATATTACGTGCAGTATTTCAAATACTTTCCGCTCACTCGTCCGCGCCCGGTACCCTTCGGCGAGCAACCTCGGCGCTCGCGCGTAGTGTTCGCAACCGGATCGCGGTTAGGTCTTCAAAAAGGATTCAGCGAAGAAGGGGCCGTACTCACGGACCGATTCTATGCTGGAGGCGGCACGACCGTTCGCGGCTTCAAGCAGGACGAGCTTGGTCCCAAACTCGCCGACGGCCAGCCTGCGGGCGGTAACGCTGTTCTCGTCTTGAACGAGGAACTGCGGTACCCCTTGTTCTGGATTTTCGATGCGGTCAGTTTCGTTGACGTGGGCAACGTCTTCCCGCGCGTGTCCGATTTCAAACTTTCGGATTTGCGTGCGGCAAGCGGATTCGGGCTGCGAATTCGAAATCCGTTTGTAGTGCTGAGATTCGATTATGGCTTCAAGTTAGGCCGGCGGCCCGGCGAAAAACCCGGCGCGTTTTTCTTCAGCATAGGCCAGGCGTTCTGAAACGTCGGTCAATGCCGGGCGCCGTCCTCAAGGTAGAGTACCCCGCGTACCGCGGCTTTCGAGCGGATCAAAAGGCTTGTACTTGATACAGTTCCTTCTCCAGAGAGCGAACGGGCGTACGGGCAGGCTCTCGATGATTTCTTCCGTTGGTGGGAAGCGGCGGTGGCTGAATTTACGAAGGCCGTAGTAAACGCTTACAGGGCAAGCCTCGAAGAGCGGAAATTATGGCTCTGGTGCAAGCTCCTCGCGCGGGTACATGCCTCACGTACGGCGCAAGATCGATGTTATTCCCAGTAGCCCGTTTCGTTTGATCCGGTGGCGGCGTGTACTTCTGCTCATCGGCTTGCCTGCTCTCGCCAAGGATGAAACCAGGGGCCGGCGGGTCGTGAATCTCACGAAGTTCGCCACAATAAACTCTTTCATGCGGTAAACAGATGGCGAGACAAATGGGCGAGGCTACTTCCCGATATTGCGCCAGAGGGGGCGGGGAGCGTTATTTGTGAAAAGAGAAAAACTTCTGTCAGATGATTCCTCAGAGACGCGAACAGCATCACCCACGATAGATGATGTTCAAGCGAACTGGCAACGTGTCGTTCGAAGGCGCTCGTTCCTGCACGGTATCGGCATGGCGGGCGCGGCGAGCGCTGCCGCGCCGGCAAGCTGTTCGCCCAGGAGAACAAGCGGCTTTCCAAGAGCGATGCCGCACTGCTGCGGTTTGCCGCGGCGATCGAGTTTATCGAGGCTGATCTCTGGCAGCAATACAACGAGCTCGGCGGACAGGTCGACCACAATGACAATCCGAATCCCGGAAACCCCGCCTACATCGCCGCGCTCCAAAATCTCGATGGGGACATGCCGCAGTATATCTCCGACAACACCGATGACGAGATCAGCCATCGGGACTTCCTCAACGCTTACCTGACATCAAAAGGCGCGCAACCAATCGACTTCAAGCAATTTGAAACTCTTCCGCCGACGAAAGCTACCGGAGCTCTCGGCGGCGGACGGCTGACCAACTTGCAGACGCTCACGGTGGACACCAGTTGGTATTTCCGCTACCGCAGCACGCAGAATCCCGACTTGGGCGCCAAGTTTCCGCAACTCCTCAATATCGTCAACCAGCCTGCCATACCGTTGCACGACAACAACGCGCCATCCACCATCCAGGCGATTGCCAACATCGCGGGCATTCACTTCGCGTATATTGAGCAGGGTGGATCGAGCCTCTATCCGGTCCTGGCCCTCAAAGCCAGCAGCCTGGAAGTTCTGCGAATCCTGATCAGCATCGGCGGCGTGGAGATCGATCATTTTTCACTCTGGCACGATAAGATGGGCAACGCGGTCGCGCAACCTTTGGCGCCTCTTTTCGATCCGGTCACCGGGCTGACGTTCCCGGATTTTAACAACCCCGCCAACCAACACAACGCAATGCTCTCCGCCGCCGATCAACAGGCCGGCAGCCAGATGTTTCAGACCAACCTGATCCAGCCCGAGCCGTGCCAGTTCATTAGCCCGAATCTGCCCGCTTGCTCGATCATCCGGCCGACGTTATCGCCGAATGGAGGTCCCATGGCCACCGTCCAATCGTTTATTGCCGACGGCCTTTTCTTCGGTCAGAACCCGCAGTTCCTGGAGCAGCTTATGGATCTGGCGTCGGAAGCCGAGGCGGCGCGCCGCGAAGGTCAGGACTAATCGTTCAAGTGAACCTGATGGCGGGCGGGCGAAGACGCGCGTTGTCGTTCGCCTGTCGAGCCGTCGGCGGCTTTACCGGTTCCGGAGCACCACCCTACAATCCGCCACTGGGACATGTCGCAGCCGCACGAAAATGCAGCCGAGGATCGGGAGTATTATTCAGCTCATCTCCCGAAAACGCAGTTGCAAGCGTTTATCCAGGCCGCATTGTATCGCTGAGGCTTGCTCTCGTCGTGGGGATGAGAGAGCGGTAGCGCGCCTTCGTTCTTGGTGTGTCACAACTGTATCTTGGCCCTTCACCCACACGTAGATTTCGTCGACTCGTCACAAGGGGTTGGTCGGCTTCCAGTGAGGTCGCAAGCGGAAATTGAGTTCGGGCGCAAATCGTTGCACCGAGCGCCAGATCGTGGAATGATCGACCGGAACGGCGCGCTCGGAGAGCAGTTCCTCCACCTCGCGGTAGGAAAGGCTGAAGCGCAGATAACCAGCGAACTGCGCAGAGGATGATTTGGGGCTCGAAATGGCGCCACTTGAACACGAGCGGTTGCTGGTTTATGAGTGTCCCTCAGCGTATCGGCCCGCCGGCGTTTTTTTGCAACACAACCTTGAGCCACTTTCGTGAACTCGCATGTTTTGTCGTCGACTTACATTGGCTTCCTGCTGAAACCGAACTGATTTTTGATCGCAATCCAGCCGGCGATGTTCCTCTCCAATTCCGAAAGGCCACGCCGGGAGCAAAGGACCGTGTGCTCATTACTGATGTGACAAACTGAGTCCCTGTCGCTCGAGCTCGGCCAGCACCGAGCGGTTGAGCGCTTCAATGTGAGCTTCCACATGGGGCTCCAGCCGCAAAAAGGGCTCGCGAACCGCACTCGATCGAAGCAGACCCCGAGCCTGGAGCAGGCGCTTTTCCATATGGTGATAGAGCTCCATATTTTGCATCGCATAGACGATTTGCGGAAGCATGAAACGGTAGATGGCAAAGGCGCCATCCAAGTCGCCGGTCGACGCGAGGTGGAACACTCGCACAAACAGATCGCACATCGCCAGGCCCGGCATAGCCCCACAGATTCCGCATGGGATCAGTTCCAGCAGGTACATTCCGCCCCAGCCTTCCAGTACACCAATGCGGTCTTCTGTGGCCGCGCGAATCGCCGCCACCTTTGGGCCCATGAGCGGCTCTTCGAGCTTCAGGTAGCCGAAATTCCCAAAAGACGCTGCCAATCGGGCGGCAAAAGCGCCACCCACCGTGGCCCCTCCCGGGTTGAAATCCTGGATCAATACGGGGACTGAAACCGACCTGACGATAGATTCGCAATAACGCAGCACGTCATCCTCTGCCAGAGCGAACTGCCGCGGAATGGCAAAGGAGATTACGTCCGCTCCCAGTCCTTCGTTCCTGTGGGCGATCTCCGCGGCGATTCTTGCGGAAGGATGGTTCGATTGAGCGACGACCTTCACACGCCCTTTGGCCTGTTTCACCGCCGCATCCACCAACGCAGACCTCTCGATGTCTGTCAGCTTGTAAAACTCACTGCCATACGCAGGCAAACAGATGGCGGGAACTCCCGACCGGCACGCGAATTCGACCAGTCCCGCCAAGGCGTCGAGATCCACTTCGTCGCCGCTGGTGAAAGGCGTCGGCACCACGGGCACGATGCCCCGAATCAATTTGGGTGAGCCGTAATGTTCAGACATTGCGCGTCGCCCGGATTTCGACCGGTCCCAGCAGGCCGGAGGGAACTGGTTTTTTTTACGATGCTCTTCTCCGAATTTTGGGTGAATTTCAGGTCGGTACGTTCTCCGAGCTGGCTAAACCGTTTGCCAAACTTCTCGACCAGCGCGCTGACATCAGGCACCGGCTGGCCCAGCACGCGATTGATCAGGAGGTTGGTGACCTTTATCACCAACCGGTTCTTACCCTGCTTGAGCTTCGTGGTGACATCCAGCCGGTACGGCTCCATCCACGACACACCCACCGGTGCGCCATTGAGTTCAACATCGGCAATCTCATGCACTCGGCCCAATGACAACCACAGGGTGAGATCCTTCGAAGCTTGAGAAGGCTGCCAATCGAAAACGGTTTGATAGATTCCCGTTCCCGAAAAGTACTGGAATTCTTCGTGATCCGTCCAAGAGCGTAGTTCTCCCACGTTAATGGAACTCCCTTCAATCTCCAGTCGCCACGGCCCCGGAATTCTGAGCGTTGCGGGGAGTTCGTGATTGGCCTTCGCAGGCCTGGTCCGGGGAGGTTTTTCTGTCGGGCCGGAGAACGCGACAATCGTCGATTCGTAGGGCTCGAGATTAATCTCGCACGCCGTACCCGCTTTTGTATAACGATACTCAGACAGCGCGCGTGTGCTTCCGGTCATCGGATTCCAGACCTCGGGTCTGCGGCTGCCCACACGAAATGCTGCCTGAATGGTTTTTCGTTCCGCCGAAGTATTGGCGATGAAGTCGTGCGTAGCCGACCGGCGGGCTCACCCCGTCTGTCTCGCTCCCAATGGCGGCCCGAGTAGTTCCTGCCCGTATTTCTCGAAGATCGGCAGCATCGTGGCTGGGTCCTGGGCTGCGCCGCGCGGTAGGGCTTTGTCGAGTTCTTCAAAGAACAGGTCCAAGCCGCCGGGTACCACGGTGGTGATCGTCCATCCCCGTTCGCTTCCGACATTCTGGAACGTATGGCTGCTGCCGCGCGGAGCGTACACGGTGGCGCCGGCCGATGCGTAAATCTCCTCGCCCTCGATTTCGAACCGGTATTCGCCCTCGACGATATACCACCACTCGTCGTGATGGCTGTGGCGATGAAGCGGCGGCCCTTCGAGCGGCAGAGTGCGCCCCTCGAAAACGGCAAACGCGCCGTTCGTATCGCGGCTTGATATTTTGATCGTCAACTCCGCACCCAAAACGTGAACCACGCGGCCCTCGCCGCATCCGGAGACGATGGCTTCACAGCGCGCACTCGTGGAATCAGACATTCTTAACCCTCTCCCAATAACGCGGATCGGAACGTCGAAACGGCTCACGGAGAGCGAACTTCTCTTGGCGATCTGGAGCGTAACCGCGCGTGTTACAAAGTCCCGGATCCGCGGATTAGTGGATGTAGGCCCACCCGGCTTCCTGCTTCCGGATGGTCTCGGCAATGCCCGAATCCACTTCTCCGGCGAAGGGGAAGAGATCTTCGGATTTCACGTTCCTCATCTTCATCGCGTTGCGGCAAGCCAGGAGTTTGACGCCTTTCTCGGATAGCTGTTTAAGCGGCTCCTCGTAGGCCTTACCCGCCTTGGTGAGCATCGCGAGCCCGGGTCCGTAGAACACCACTTCGATCTGCGAGCCGCCGTCCTCAGCCAGCGCCTTGATGACGTTATTGACGTGAACGGGGAGTGAACTCCAGGCGGCTCCGTCGGGTTCGCTCAGTTGAAAAACAACGTGATGTTTGGGCGCGGCGGGTGTTTGAGACACTGCGGCGAAGCCCAGGAAAAGTGCGAACGCAGCCACGGCGAGGAGAGATTTCATAAGCGCTATTCTCGCATTTTCGCGGGCGAAGCCACGGCGGCGCTATTTGGGCGTGAGCTTCAGCAATTTGCTGGTGAGCGGCGTGTTTGGCGAGATCCCGGGAGTACCGCTATCGGTCAAAACATAGACCGCGCCATCCGGCCCCACGCGAACCTCCCGAATCCGGGCGCGCAGCTCCGTCAGCAGCGGTTCTTCGGCGACCACCTTGTCGTTCCTGATCGTGAGCCGGTCCAAAATCATGCTGCGAAGGCCGCCGACGAACACACTGCCCCTCCACTGCGGAAACAGCGTGCCGGTATAAAAGGCAAGACCGGATGGCGCGATCACCGGATCCCAGTAATACACCGGCTCCTCCAAGCCTTCCTTATGGGTGATGCCATCGCCGATCGCGGTGCCGGGGTAGTCGATACCACGCACCACTACTGGCCAACCGTAATTCTTGCCCTTCTCGATGATGTTCAACTCATCTCCGCCGCGAGGCCCGTGTTCGTTCTCCCACAGGCGTCCGGTTGCCGGATCGAATGCCAAGCCTTCCTGGCTGCGCATGCCATAGGCCCAGATCTCCGGCAGGACGTTCGGCTTGCCCAGGAAAGGATTGTCAGGCGCGGGTGCGCCATCGGGCGTGATGTGAATAACCTTGCCCAGATGGTTGTCCAACCGCTGCGCGACGTCCCAGGGCGGTGAGTCCGATCGGTCGCCCACTGTCATGAACAGCGTTCCGTCGGGCGCTATCGCGATGCGTCCCCCGGTCTTGCCGCCAAGCCTCTTGGACGGCATCGCCGGCAGCGCTCGAAAGATGACCTTCGCCTCGACCAGGGCGCACGTCGCTTCATCCAGCCGGGCCCGGGCGATGTAGGTATTGCTGTTCGTGCCATCGATGTAGTCGAAAAAACTGAGGAAGATCCGGTGGTTGGTCCCAAAATGCGGGTCCGGCACCACGTCGAGAAGGCCGATGTCCTTGGCACCCGGCGACGCCAGGGCAGCCACTCCGGCTACCGGTTCGGAGACCTTGCCGTTGGTGTCCAGAATGCGTAGCTTCCCGGGCAGCCGTTCCGTGAAGAGGATCTTTCCGTTAGGCAGAAACGCGATGCTCCACGGCGCGGGCATTTTGTCCACCAGCGTTGTGACCCGAAAGGGCGCCGACGCGTGATAGGGTGCGCGCGTTTGCTCCGGAAACGCAGGCCGGTTGTCGCTCTTTTCCGGCGGCCGCCTGTCGATCGGCTGGCCCTCCACCATCGCCGGCGCAAGCTCGCTTTCCGCGGCAACAGAACGTGAAGAAGTCGCGACCGGGGACGCCCCCGGCCGCTGGAACCGGATTTGGCGGAGTGTCTCGCTTTGACTGCCGAGTTCCACCGCGCCCGCGGGAATCTTATTGGCGCCGAAGAGATACGCGACGAGATCTGCGGTCTGGGGCCGGCTCAGGCTCGCCGGCCGGTCAACCGGCATCGATACCCGAATCTGTTCGAAGAATTCATCGACCGAACGAGTACTCCATTTCGCCATAAACCGATCGCCCCTCAGCGCGGGCGTCTCATCGCTACCGTTCAATTCAGCGCCATGGCACTTGGCGCATTGCGCGGCGTAAATGGCCTTGCCGCGGTTCGCCTGTTGCTGTGTGTAGACGGCGTCCCACACCGAGCGCGACGTTTGCGCGGCAGCAGGGAAAGTCACCGCGAGAGCGGCCAGGATTGCGGTCAGCGTGCCGTTCGCATTCATCATTCCGCCTCACATTTCTTTGTTCGACGTGAGTATATCGCACGGGTTGTGGCGATCACGCGGCGTACGCATACGGCGATGGCTTGCCCGTGCCATTTCAACGGCCGATCATGTACCCAAGCTGCGCACGACGTCGGGTGAACTGTGCCTGGTCCAGTGCAGCGCTTGCCATCCCGCCTTTACGGCAGCTTCAATATTTTGGCGGCTATCGTCGATGAGCAGCATCTCTTCGCCACGCAGCCCAACCGCCGCCTGAACCTTGGCGAAGAATTCCAAATCAGGCTTCCTTGCTCCCAGGCGCGCGGAATAAAAGATGCCATCCACCTGTTCACCCAAACCGAGGTCCTCCATAAGATAGGCCGCTCTCAGGTGTTCCTGATTAGTCGCCAGATACACACGCGTGCCCGCGGAGCGAACCAACGAAAGTTCCTGCAATAGACGTGCGTCGAGGCGCGAATCCCTCGCGAACCAATAGGCGATAAACGTCGCCGCACTTACGTGGGGAGCGATCTTCTGCAGCGCAGTCGTCAAACTCTCCATCAACCCGGCGCGGCCGAGGACGATGTCCTCCCAGTACGGAGCAAAGAACTGTTCATGCAGCGTGTCAGCTGCAAATCCAAGGTCCTCTTCCACAGACGTGTGCCACTGACGCCCGTCCTCCGGCCGCCCATCGACCAGAACGCCATCCACATCTACCATCAGCGCCTGAATAGCCAAGCCTCTCCCTCATTGAGACACCACGACCGGTCCATCAAGGCATCGGCAGCGTGACCCTGAACGAACCGCGGTGTAACTGGAATCTACGAATCCCCGGAACATCCCGATGTACCAGCGCCACGGGTTCGAAGTTGCCGGAAAGATCCAGGGGGACGCGCCGCCGGCTTGCCGCTTTGTCGTAATCTCCCGCCGGGCGGCGAAAAGCCCCTCGTTGTCGCGGGGATCGCCCGTCCGCGTCCGGGAACAGCCGGGCATGTGCAAGCGGCAATTGATTAGTAGGCCCGCCGAACGTAGTCACGCATTGACCCGTCTATGGTGCGTTTACGACGCACCCTTACGGCCCTTACCAACCCGATTGCGGCCCATACGCAAAGCGCGCCAATGAATCCAGTCAGCATGGTTAGAGAGAATTATAGCAGCGCATTCTGCACAAATAATGTTGCGGCGCCGCAATTCCCGGACAACCACGTGCCTTCGAGGGTAAGATGAGGCTACGTCCCACGAGGAGCTGCGATTATGGAGCGTAAAAAGCCGGCCGATTTTCCGCGAAAACCGCTCGATCTCTTGAGTGAATACCGGCACGGAAGCCTCGACCGGCGATCGTTCCTCGAGGGCGCGCGCAGGTTCGCCGTGAGCGGGCTCGCGGCCGGCGCCGTCTTCGAGATGATGCGGCCCAACCATGCCTGGGCCCAGGCGGGGAAGGATGCCCACCCGGCCTCCGCCCGTCTCCTCGATCAGCTCAGAACCCGCTTCACGTTCCAGATCTCGGTAGACGTGACCACCTTGCCGCTGGGCCTGGAGGTTGCCAGTGCGGCGCTGAAGGGCGGCGCCAATATCGTTGAAATGGGGACGCCGCTGCTCAAGAGCGAAGGCGTCTCGAATGTCGTGCCGGCCTTCCGAAAGCAGTTTCCCCAGGCCATCCTCTTGGCCGATATGAAGACCATGGACGGCGGTGCCACAGAGGCGCGCGGCGTCTATGCCGGCGGCGGCAACATCATCGATTTCCTCGCGCTCGCGGGTGTGGATACGGCGAAGGCGGTCTGCGCCGTACGCGATGAGTTCCGGCGCGCCGGCTCCGAACTCCCGCGGCTCGCCTTTACCGATATCATGGTGCCGCACCAGGGCCCGGCCGCGCATGCCGCCGACGCCGCGCTTCGCATGCTCGAGGCCGGAGTGGACGCGATCGGCATTCACCTGCAGTCCGACGCGCGCCGCGCCGACCCGAAGCTCATCGAGAGCGACTATCTCGGTGACACGGCCCGCGCCATC
Organism: uncultured Solibacteraceae bacterium; assembly: GCA_963811575.1. Taxonomy (GTDB): domain Bacteria; phylum Acidobacteriota; class Terriglobia; order Bryobacterales; family Bryobacteraceae; genus Solibacter. The sequence goes on from CAWERY010000005.1 coordinate 12,725, forward strand.
TTCGAGCGCGTCGGCAAGTCCGCCCCGGTGCAGGTAGTCGGCGGCCTCAACGTCGCGCAGGCGAAAAACCTTGCACGCGTGGGATTGCGCGCCTTCGTCATCAGCGGCAATCTCGGCCAGCCGGACACCGTCACCCGCTACAACCTGCCGCCGGCCCAGATCGAGCGCTTCGTCGCCGCTTTCATCGCCGGCGTCTCGGCCGCCTAAGTAGCATCGGGCCGTCAAGGGCTGACGCCTTTCCACAATCGGCTTGTGAAGTTGGCATCCGAGCGTTTGTCCAAGGCCGGCTTGCGGGCAGTAGTCGCGCCACACTTCCTACAATGCCAGTCTCCGAGTGGGCCGTCGATCCACTCAGGGCAGTTAGTGGACGCAAGCGCGTTTCACTAAGGTTGTGCCAGATGCCCCTGCGCACTACCAGAATGTCGCTAGCGCCCCGTTTTCATGCCTCGTTGTGGCGGGGGAATCACCAGCCCCGTCGCCTACTTCGGCGATTTGCTCAACCACCCGTTCAGCCTCAACCACTCTTCCACCCTGTCCAGATAGTGATCCGCGCCGCCGCCCTTTTTCCCGAAACCATGAGCGCCCGTCTGGAAAACGTGCAACTCGGCGGGCAGCCCCGCTTTTCTCCATGCCCCAAAAAGGTCAATTGACCCCTGAAACCCCACTGTCTGGTCATCGGCCGCCACCGCGATGAACAGGGGCGGGGCGCCCTCCGGCGGTGCATTCGAATTCGCTCCGGCGGCATAGATCGGGAGTGCGAAATCAGGCCTTCCCTCAGCGGCGCCGTATACCGTCGCCAAGGCCACTGCGCCTCCGGCCGAGTAGCCGATAATGCCAATTCGACTAGGGAGCACGCCGAATTCAGCCGCGCGCTGCCGCAGCAAACGCACTGCTTGCCGCCCGTCAGCTCCCGCCATCTCTCGCACGTTCTGGCCGGCCTGCGGACCTGTCGCGGCCGGCCCGCTTCCACCGGCCGGTGCGGCGGGATCGACGTAAGTGGTGCGGTACTTCAAAACAAACGCATCCACACCCATCTGATTCAGCCGTTTGGCAACGTCTACTCCTTCGTAAGACATCATCAGCGTTCGGAACCCGCCCCCCGGCGCGACGATGATGGCCGTTCCGGCCGCGCTCGATCTCTCTGCCGGGTAGTAGAGCAGCACCGGCCGCACGATGTTCTGCGCCTGTGGCCGGTCGGCTGTGCCCGCGGCTCTTTCCGGATACTTCCAATTCTCCGAGCCCGGTGCGACACCGGGGTAAAGAGGGATTTCGCGAGCCGGCGGAGCCACTTGAGCCCAGGCAACCTGCAATCCGGCCAGCAGCGCGAGACGGGGAAGGAGCCGAACCATTTAGATGAACCTCCTTGAGAATGTTATCGCAGCTCTCCTTTGCGAGTTCAAACATGCGGTCAACGTACCGCCCCACGAGGAGCCGCCTTGTAATGTAGAATGCGCAGCAGAGGTCTTGACGTGCGCCTTACATCTGTCGTTCCCGTTCTTGCATCTGTACTTTCCGCATTGGCGGCATCACCCGAGTTAACGATCCAGCTCAAAGACCTTGCAGCCATGCCGGTGACCGGAGCCGTTGACGGACCCGGTAATAGCGCCGGTCTCCTTGCGCGCATCAATTTCCTTCGTGAAGAGCCCGGCGGCGGCAGAAAACGGCTCTTCGTGAACGACCTGAACGGGCCGCTGTACATCCTCGACACGGATACGAAGAAGACCACGATCTATCTCGACTTCAATGGACTATCGGGCAAGCCGGGTATCTTCCACCGGCTCGCCATGGATCAGCTCCTCGCCAGCGGGTTTATCAGCTTCGAATTCGATCCGGACTACGCCCACAACGGCAAGTTCTATACGATCCACCTGGAAGATCCCGCGCTGCCGGCATCCGACCTGCCGGATAACAAGAATTTCCCCGGGTTGAACACGTCGGGATACACCGTCACGCCTGCGATCCCCACCTTCGGAACCACCGAGCGTGAGGCCATCGTCCTCGAATGGACCGACACCAACCTGTCGAATTCGACATTCGAAGGCACGGTACGCGAGCTCATGCGTCTCCAGTACAGCGGCCGCATTCACCCGATGGCCGATCTGATTTTTAACCCGGCCGCGCGCCCGGGGGAGCCCGACTGGCGCGTCATGTACATCGCCACCGGCGACGGCGGCAACGGGGAGCAGACCACCAGCGTGCGCAGCAATCCGCAGCGCCTCGACATGCTGGTGGGAAAAATTCTTCGCATTATCCCGGACCTCAAAGAGCATCCCGATCGCAGTACGGTCAGCGAGAATGGACGCTACCGCATTCCGAAGGATAATCCGTTCGCCTCGAAAGCCGGCGCCCGGAAAGAGATCTGGGCGTATGGCCTGCGTAATCCGCATCGCCTCACGTGGGATGTCGATCCGTCGAACCGGGCAAACAATCACCTCATCGCTCTGGTCATCGGGCTGGGTACCTGGGAGACGGTCGATATCGTCCACAAAGGGGCCAACTACGGCTACTCTTTGCGCGAGGGGCCGCAGCAGCTCAACGCCGACAATACCCTTTCCAGCCCGCCGCCGGACGATGTGATTCCAGTCCGGATCGACGCCGCCAAAACCGACGGCACGGTGCATCCGGCCTATCCCGTCATCGCTTACGGCCATTCCCGGGAAGCCGGCATCATTGCCATCGCGAACGGCTTCGTTTACCGCGGGAACGCGATCCCGGCGCTGCGCGGCAAATTCCTCTTCGGCGACATTACGTCCGGCCGCATCTGGTGGGCCGAGATGAAAGAGATGCTGGCGGCCGACGATGGCGATCCCAAGACCATGGCCGAAAAGCATGATGTCAAGATCTCCTGGAACGACAATGTCTACCGGGCAATGACCGCAATCAATGAGATCGCCTACCACGCACGCGGCGGCAAGGCGGAACATCTTCCGGGCGCGGAGCGAGTCCCCGGAGGACGGTCGGACCTCCGGTTGGCGATGGACGCCGCCGGTGAGCTCTACGTCATGACCAAGAGCGACGGCATGATCCGGGCCATTGTTGGCGCAGCCTCTCAATAAACGCCCATCAACTCCATACGCGCCGTTGGAGCGAATGCCCAGGTGTTCTGCACGAACGCCGCAATCCAGGTCTACGGCCCGCCGGCACCCCGCATGCCGTCGCGGATAATGGCTATCCTGATATTCAATACCGATGCGATCGTGTCGCCGGATTGCAGTTTCGCTGGCTCTTCTTTCCATGGCGCCATTCTGGGCGCAGGCGCAAAACGGCTCCCCCCGGCCGGACAAGGCTGCCGAAGTTCGTGAAGCACAGCAGGCTCTACAGGAAGCGCGGACGCTCATGGCTTCTCCGACTGTGGAAGCGCGGCGGCTTGCGATCGCCACACTGCAGCGGGCCGTTCGGCTTTTCGAGGCTGCCGGTGATCAGGCCCAACGGTTGAACGCACTTGGTTCACTAGGTGAGGTCTATAACCGGCTGGGGGAATCACATCAGGCCATCGATGTTTATGTCACCATCCTTGCGCTGGCTCGCGAGATGAGTGACCGAACCGCCGAAGCGGTCGCCCTGCAAAACATCGGGCTGGAATATTCCAATCTCGGTGAGTACCCGAAGGCCCTGGAGTATCTACAGGAATCGCTGACAGTGACGCGTGCGCTTGGGACGGACAACGAATCGCCGCAGCTGAACTCCCTCGCTTTGACGTATTATCGAACGGGCGACTCGCGGAAAGCTCTGGAATATTACGGCCAGGCGCTCGAAATTCGCCGCCGTCTCGGAGACAAGAACGGCCAGGCATTCACCCTGACAGGCATCGGGGCCACGGTGCTTTTGCGGGACGAATACCAAAATGCGATTGATCTGTTCAAGCAGGCGCTGGGGTTGTGGAGCGAGCTCAACAATCCTCAACAACAGGCGCTGGCGATGAACAATATCGGCGCGGTTTACACGCAATTGGGCGATGACCGGTTGGCGCTCGACTACTATGAGCGCTCTCTTCCATTGCGGCGCAGTACCGGAAACCGGCCGGGTGAAGCCGCCACGCTGCTAAATTTATGCCACACCCATTTGACGCTGGGCGAATCGGGCAAAGGCGCTGCGATTTTGCGGCGAATCTCTGGCGATTTACCGGGGCTTGGGAAATCACGTAGGGGAAGCCGCGGCACTGACCCGCTTCGGTGATGTTTACCTCAAGCAGGGGCGTTGGGACGAGGCACTGGAGCAATATGCGGCGGCCAGGCAGTTGGCCCAAGCCGCCGGAGATCGCGCCCAACTGGCACGAACCGGTGTCAATATCAGCCAGGTTCATTTCCGCACGTCGAAATTTCCCGAAGCAATGGCAGCGGCTGGGGAGGCCTTGGCAGTCGCCAGGGAGGGCAATGCACGGCAGGAGGAGCAGTCGGCGTTGACGGCCTTGGCAAAGGCCGAGGCTGCCCTCGGCCAGCTGGATCGCGCACGCGAACATATTGAGGCGGCGCTCCAACTGGCAGAGTCGGTTCGCGGGAGCGTTGCAGGGGATCTGCGCACCAGTTATCTGGCCACCGTCCGTCCCGAATACGACTTGCTGGTCGATATCCTGATGCGCCAGCACAAGAACAATCCCGCGGCCGGTTTCGATGCGGAGGCGCTCGCTGTCAGTGAGCGCGCCCGCGCGCGCAGCTTGCTGGATTCGCTCGGAGAATCCCGGCTGGATATTCGGCAGGGGGTCGATCCGGCGCTCCTCGAGCGGGAACGGTCACTTCGGGCGACCCTTCGTGCGCGTGCGCAGGCCCCGGAATCGGAAGCGCAGAAGCTCATTGCCGAATACCGCGAGCTGGAAAACGAGATTCGCGCCCGCAGCCCGCGTTACGCCTCCCTGATGCGGCCGGAACTGATCACCGCGGCCGGGATTCGGCGCCAGATCCTGGACGATGATACAGCCATCGTCGAGTACGCGCTTGGTGAAGAGCGCAGCTACGTGTGGGTGCTTACGCGAGAAGGCTTGACTTCCGCGGGGCTTCCGGGACGCGCGGCAGTGGAGGCGAGCGCTCGAAAGGCCTACAACGATCTCAGCGCGAATGACGGTCGCAACAGCAGCGAACCGGTGCAGGCTTTGAGCCGCCTCATCCTCGCGCCGATATCCGCCGGCCTGAAAAAGAAACGGCTCGTGGTAGTAGCCGAAGGGGCACTCCAATACATTCCGTTTGGCGCGCTACCGGAAGCTTCCGGCCAACCGCTCATTGTCCGGCATGAGATCGCCGCATTGCCTTCCGTTTCGACGCTCTCGCTGTGGCGGCGCGAGGCCTCCGGCCGTCCAACGGCTGCCAAGCCCCTGATCGTGTTCGGCGACCCCGTCTTTGATGCCGCGGACCCACGGGTCAACCGTACGGTCCAGACTCAGCTTCACCGCGAACCGAATCTGTTAGACCGCTCAGCGGCTGAGTCCGGCGTAGGCCATTTCGAGCGTCTCCCATCGACGCGTCTCGAAGCCGAGTCGATCGTCGCCCTGGCCGGTCAGGCGGGAGCGCGGAAGGCCCTGGACTTTGACGCGAGCAGCCAACTGCCACCGGCGGCGAACTGAGCGATTACCGCATCGTTCATATCGCAACACACGCGTTGCTGAACAATCAGCACCCCGAACTTTCCGGACTGGTATTTTCGTTGGTGGATCCCGCCGGCCGGCCGATCGATGGCTTTCTGCGCGCCTACGAAGTCTATAACCTGCGATTGCAGGCGGACCTCGTCGTGCTCTCGGCCTGCCAGACAGCGCTTGGGGAAGATGTCCGCGGCGAAGGCCTTATGGGCCTGACGCGAGGGTTCATGTACGCAGGTGCCCCGCGCGTAGTCGCCAGCCTCTGGCGCGTGCCGGATCGCGGAACGGCCGAGTTGATGAAGCGATTCTACGAAGGCATGCTGGTCAGGGGACTGCGGCCAGCCGCTGCTTTGCGCGCGGCGCAATTGTCGATGAGGAAAGAGCCCCGCTGGATGCACCGTACAATTGGGCCGGATTCACCTTGCAAGGAGAATGGAATTGACCGTGGCCGGCGGCCAGGAGATTCGTGGTGAGGGCCAGTCGGATCCCGCGCAACTCGTGGCGCGTATCCGCGCGGGGGAGCGGACCGCCGAGGAGGAACTCGTGCGGCGCTATACGCGCGGTGTCTCCATCATCCTCAGACGCCTGGCGGGGACCGCTGCGGTAGCCGATGAGGAGGGCCTCATTTGACAAGCGCATAGGTGCGACCCCGTACCTTCAACCTTGCACACACCCCCGCACACTCGGGAATTAAATAGAGTCGACGACGAAAGTCCCAAATTTTCTTCGCGTCCGCCCATAACAGTCGTTAGAATCGACCAAAAGGCCCATTTTCGGCCTGAGTTACTTGCTACTCGCCGATATACTGGTCACCGGAAGCAGGAAAATGGCGCCCGGAGGAGGACTAATGCGAAACAGATTGTTGCCCGTTTTGACAGTTGTATTCTCGGCGGCCGCGCCCGCGACAGACGTCACGACTTATCACAACGACAATGCGCGAACCGGCCAAAATCTCAGCGAAACGATCCTGACCCCCGCAAACGTGAATGTCAACAGCTTCGGCAAGCTCTTCCAGCTAACGCTCGACGGAAAAGTGGATGCGCAGCCGCTGTACCTCTCTGCTGTGAGTCTTCCGCAGGGAACTCGAAACGCTCTGTACGTCGCCACCGAACACGGCAGCGTGTATGCGTTCGACGCGGATACCGGCGCGCAGTTGTGGAAGGTGTCGCTTCTCAAGTCGGGTGAGACTCCATCCGACAATCGCGGTTGTGGGCAGGTTACGCCGGAGATCGGGATCACCGCCACGCCGGTGATCGATCGTGCGGCGGGGTTGATCTACGCCGTAGCGATGTCCAAGGACGCCGCCGGAACGTACTACCAAAGGCTCCACGCCTTGAGCCTCACCACGGGCGCGGAACAACTCGGCGGTCCCGTGGACATACACGCGACCTTCCCCGGAACCGGCGACAACACCGATGGAACGAACGTTATCTTCGACCCGAAACAATACGAAGAGCGGGCCGCGCTCCTGCTCCTGAACGGGGTCGTCTACACCAGTTGGACGTCCCATTGCGACATCGGCCTCTACAACGGGTGGGTCATCGGCTACTCGGCATCCACGCTGGCCCGTACCAGCGTCTTCAATTTCACTCCGAACGGTCACATGGGGTCGGTCTGGATGGCGGGCTCGGGCCTGGCCACCGATAGTAGCGGGAATATCTACTTTCTGGCGTCGAACGGCACCTTCGACACCACTCTGGACAGCAGCGGATTTCCGAATCGGGGGAACTTCGGCAATGCTTTCCTCAAACTCTCGACGGCCGGCAATACGCTCGCCATCGCCGACTACTTCAACATGTTCAACACCGTGTCCGAATCGGGCGCCGATCAGGACCTCGGTTCCGGCGGCGCCGTGGTTTTACCGGATATGACCGACGCTGTCGGCGCCCTGCGCCACTTGGCCGTCGGAGCGGGAAAGGATCGGCACATCTACCTGGTGGACCGCGACGACATGGGGAAGTTCAACCCGTCCACCAACAACATCTACCAGGATCTAACCGGAGTCCTGGGAGGCCCTGTCTTCTCGAAGCCGGCGTACTTCAACGGCCGCCTTTATTACGGAGCAGTCGGCGATTTTCTGAAAGCCATTCCGTTTGTGAATGCCCGGCTTTCCACCACTCCGGCTGCCCTAAGCGCGAATAGCTTCCCTTCTCCGGGCACAACTCCCAGCATTTCCGCCAACGGCACTGCCAATGGGATTGTCTGGGCGGCCGAGAATGGCACTCCCGCGGTTCTCCACGCCTACGACGCAAGCAGCCTCCTGGAACTCTACAACACGAACAAGGCGGCGAATTCGCGCGATCAGTTCGGAGCCGGCAACAAGTTCATCGCCCCGATGATCGCAAATGGCAAGGTCTACGTCGGCACGCAGACCGGAGTGGGCGTCTTCGGATTGCTGTCCGTGTCGCCCGCGCCGGTCATCACCAGCGCCCCAACCGCCTCAGGTAACGCCAACAAGCGCTTCTCGTACCAGATCACCGCCACCAACTCGCCGACAAGTTACAGCGCGACCGGACTGCCGTCCGGACTGGTGCTCAATACGTCCACCGGTCTCATCAGCGGTACTCCCCCCGCGGCAGCGACGTCGAACGTGGCGATCGGCGCAAGTAACGCGGGCGGCACGGGCACGGCGACCCTGACCATTACAATCCGAGGCAGGAAGAACTGATCCCGAAAAGCTGTGGGCTTCGGCAGCGGCCGTCCCCGCTGCGATCAGATTGAAATATGTGTGCATTATCATCGGAACATGGGCCGCCTTCTCCTCGTCGCTTCAATTTGCGCTTCGTGCTACGCGCAGGGAACACTGCGAATGAATCAGATTCAGGTCATCGGGACTCACAATAGCTATCACGCTGGGCTTGCGCCCGGCGAGATGGCGGTGTTGCGGAAACAGAATCCGCAGGCCGCCGCGTCCCTCAATTACAGGCATCCGAGCATCGAAGCACAACTGGATGCCGGTGTCCGGCAACTGGAGTTCGATGTTTATGGCGATGCCCAGGGTGGCCTATTCGCCGATCCTCTCTTCCTGCGGCTGGCCGCCAGGGAAGGGCCAGTGGATCCGATGCCGCAAGGTTGGTCGGAGGCGATGAAGAAGCCGGGGTTTAAGGTGATGCACGCCAACGATGTCGATTTCCGGAGCCACTGCGTGACGTTCGTGGCGTGTTTGCAAATGGTTCGGACATGGTCCAAGGCGCATCCCGGGCATGTGCCGATCTATTTGCAGATTGAGAACAAAGTGGGGAGTGCGCGGGAGGGATTCTCGAAACCGGAGCCCTTGACGAAGAAGACGATGGACGCGCTGGACGGCGAGATCCGGTCTGTGTTCGAGGACGGCGAGGTGGTCAGGCCGGACGATGTGCGTGGAGGCCGCGCGACGCTGGAGGAGGCCGTGCTGCAGGAAGGCTGGCCGTCGCTGGATTGGGCGCGGAACAAGGTAGTGTTCTTGCTGGATCAGGAGCAGGTAACGCCGCTTTACACGGAGGGTCATGTTTCGCTGAAAGGCCGGATGATGTTCACCAACGGCAAGCCCGGCACGCCCGACGCGGCGTTCGTGAAGAGGAACGACGCAACATCGCCCCAGATTGCGGACCTGGTGCGAAAGGGCTACCTGGTGCGGACGATGACGGACGACCCGCAGTCGGTACGCTCTGGCGACACCAGGCGGCAGGAAGCGGGGATGGCGAGCGGCGCACAGATTCTGAGCACGGACTACCCGTTCGAGTGGAAGGCGGAGTCGGGATTTCACGTGTCGCTGCCGGGTGACAAAGTTCGCTGTAATCCGGTGAACGCGCCGAAATCGTGCGTGGTGAAGGCGCCGTATTGAACCGGCTTCTGTAGAAGTCGCCGGCCATCCTCAAAAACAAGCGGCCTCGCCAGTTTGCTGCACTAGCGCGTTTCGCAGCTTGCCAAGGCAACAGGCCTCTGCAAATCCACGCAGAATCGTCCGCGCCCGGCCAATGATCAAATCCCGCTTCAGCTTCGAATGGATAAACCGGGCATAACTCAAAATGTAGCCTCATCGGGATAACGCGGGCGGTTTATGATCGGAGGACCATGATGACGGCTTCCAACGATCCGAGAGTTGAGCGGACACAAGCGCGTTTGCCATTCCCAACCAAACAAACTTTGTTAAATGGCAATTAGGGAGTGATCCGTCAGCCTGACCTAGCCGTCAACTTCCGAGTGGCGCGCAATTCGACTGGCGGCCAAAGTCTGCCATTAACCCGCCGGCGACCACATAGGTATGACCAAAGACCGTCCAGCCTTTGGGGGCACCGCAAATGACGCGAACTGCCTCGTGCGAACATCCGGCAATCTTGCTAAATACAACGCGACCAAGACGCAGAAGAACTGATCGCTCGCCTATGGAAGGCACGACGCCCTGGCGGCGGGCAGCAGGACTCTCCATTTGGGCACACAGCAACGAACATACCAACGACGATACCAGTGCAAATCCACGTGACAAGCCATGAACAAACACCGGGAGAACTACTCGGCATGAATAAACCGCTTTGGGCTCGTGATGCCGGTTGGATGTTCCAGTGTGGTCTGTCACACTAACCTGTACTCGTGGTAAGTTCAACAGTTACGAGCATTCAATGCCCAAGCCACAGGCAGTCATAACGTCCTTCAAGCAGTACGTGGACATCATCAGAAGCGCCAATCAAGTCCAAGAATTCGCTCTGGTATCGTGGTTGCGGGAAGTCAACTCACGCTCTTCTTCCGAACGTTATTCCGGCACAAGACGGCGAAGACCAAAGCTGCGCTTGAGCAACTCGAGCGACAGCTTATGGTGCGCTTCCGACAACGCAACATCCCGTTGCACAACCGCTCTCTTGCCGATGAGTGGGACACGCTTTTCTTCATGCAGCACTATGGCGTCCCCACGAGGCTGTCGACTGGACCGAGAACCCCTTTATCGCATTTACTTCGCGGTGACGTCGGGGCCGTTCTCCGTGAGCAAGGGCACCCGGAACAAGCCGCCGGCGATCTCCTCCTCCGACGCAGCGATCTGGATCTTCAACCCGGTGAATGGAACAATCATGCGACGAGTCAACAAGGCAACGGGTTGGGCGTGCTGACGCCTGGGGACGATGCACTGCTGCGGTACAAGCCATCGCGGCGGTCGACGAGATCCCGGTCCATCCGGTAGCGCTGTCCGGAGCGCATAATAGCCCTCGCATTGTCGCCCAGCGAGGCGTGTTCACGATTCACGGGAATGACACAATCCCGATGGAGGATGCCTTCGAGACGTTTCAATTCCCGCCCAATGCCTGATCAAGGTGATCTTGAAGCGCGACAAGTTACCAAACCTCCGCACGGCAATCCTGCAGCACGGCATCACAGAGTCCGTTGTTTTTCCAGACCTGGAAGGTTTAGCGCGCGAGATGAAGCGTGAATTTCAGTTTGAATTTTGAAGGAAGCCGCGTGCCCCAAAGACACGAACAGCAACAATTTACGATAGGCCCGATGCAGGTTCGGACGCTAAGTTGGTGGCGTACGCAACGTACGCACATCGATATGGACCCGCCGTTTCAGCGACGCGGCCGTCTCTGGTCTGGGGTGGAAACAGCCTACCTCGTGGATTCGATACTAAACGGGTACGACATCCCGAAGCTCTACATGGCCGATTTCACGTGGGGGAAGTCCCCGCTTAACAAGAAGAAGCTCCGGTACGCCATTATCGATGGCAAGCAGCGCTTGGAAGCTATCTTCGATTTTTACGACGGGCTCGTCGTCCTGAACGACGACTTCAAGCTCTTGAGCGCTCCGAAGCTCTCCCTAGGCGGCCTCGGGTATAAGGACTTGATCGACCAATACCCGCGGGTAGCTGATGTCTTCGACCAGTACAACCTGCTCGTCATGGGTGTTGTGGCCAACTCTGAGGAGCGCATCAACGAGCTGTTCGTGCGTCTGAATCGGAGCAAGCCTCTAACGGGCGCTGAGATCCGCAACGCGATGGCTGGTCCTGCGCCGTCCGTCATACGACAGATCTCTCGCCATGAGTTCTTCAAAGACAACATTGGATTCGCCGCCTCCCGTGGACAGGACCAGAATGCCGCGGCCAAACTCCTGTTGTTCGAGTACCATGATGCACTCCAGGAGACCAAGAAACTGAACCTGGACGCGTTCGTGAAGGACGCCTCCAAGCAACCGCGTAGCAAAGTTGAACTTGCCGGGAGAAAGGTCGTTGACCTCTTGGATGAGATGCAAGGAATCTTCCTGCCAAGGGATCGGCTTTTATTGTCCGCGGGACAGGTGCCGATCTTCTATTGGTTCACGCGTGCAAGAAAAGCAGCAGAATACCCGCTCATCCGTGAGTTCCTTGTGCGTTCGAGAAGGAGCGAGCCGACAATCGCGCCATCGTCAAGAGCAATCCCCACGATAGATCGATCGACGCGGCGCTCGTCGAGTTCGATCAGTTCAAAAACTCGGAACACGAACGACCTCGCGAGTCACCAGGGTCGGACGCAGATCCTAGAGGCGCGCTTCAAGGACTTCCAAAAGCGACCAGTGCTGAAACCGTAAGTACGAAACGCTGCTCCGTCCGTGATTCGGAAGTGATCCACCGGCCCGTCTGGTCGCCAACCCTGAGGAGCGCCCGTGACGCGTTACTCCCCATCCCCGCGCGGGTGCAGGCCTGGCGTACGGCATCCAGACAATCTTTTCGGTAATGGGCTTGTCGGCACGCCAGCCGTTTACAGTTCCTGGAAAAAATAGGTCTGCGGTTTCATCCAACGGTAATATTCGCCGAGGTTCGAAGCAGTTTCTTGCTTAACGGAACTTCGCGATCGATGCCGCCTTTACCCTGGTTCGACTCGAAGCATCATACGTTTGCTGTCAATGTTGCTGACCTTCAGGCGGCACATCTCGGCACGTCGAAGACCTGTCGCGTACAGCATCATCAGCATGGCGCGGTGGTACAGGTTGCGGCTGCACCGATTAACCGGGCTACTTCTCCCGGACTCAGGATTACGGGCAAGCGCTGCGCTCTTCGGATACGGCAGATCCTCTTTCATATCCCGCCGCTTCAGCACTTTGATGTAAAGAAAGCGCAACGCGCAAACGTTCACAACAACGGTGTTGACGGCAAGCTTTCTTTCACCGAGGAGGTACGCGTGATAGCTCCGAATATCGTCCGGTCCGAGATCCTCAAGCGGTGTAGAGATGTGCTGCCGGAAATGTTCGACTGCTTTCATATACGACCGAATCGTCGTTGCGGCGTAGTTGCGACGTATCAGTTCTTCTCTCATCCGATGAATCAGTCTGGCCATAGAGAACTCCTCTCTCTGTGACCACACTTATCCTTCCTATGCACACGCGACCGCTCGCCTCGGCCGCCGCGCCAGCGGCTTCGTCCAAGTCGGCTTGTCCACTGCAACGAAAACGCGATCGCGCTTCGTCCAAATAGCGCACTACTCGGATGTTCCGCCCGCACCACCCCGGAAACCGGCCCTGGACGCCAGCGGTAACGCCGAACGCCTCTGCTTGATTCATTGCCGTCAGGCGACTTCTCGGCCTGTCGCGGAAGCGGCAATGTTCGCGCCTGGATCCTCCTGAACTCTTCGCGCCCTGAAAGCCTGCCGCCGGACGATGGCCAACTCAACGATCAGAGCCTCGGCACTCCCTTGCCACTTACGCTCGGATCTCCGGTGGTCGATGGACGCCAGCGGTGAGCTCTATCTCATGACCAGCAGCGACAGAATGATCCGCGCCGTTGTCGGCACAGCCTCTCAGTAAGCGTACACTCTACGTCGCGATCCCTTACTTCCATTTCGCGCCAAATCACCAAACCCAGTTACGCCCACTTTCGAAATATTTGACGAGCGTTTTCAATAGCCTGGCGCTCCCGTCCTCTTGCAGCGGAAATCTCGTGAGTTACTCTCTGCCCATGAGGAGCCTCGCCGAACTTACCGGCGAACCCCTCCCAATTCACAGGAAAACTAACTCATATGATTTCTGAAAAACACAGTCAAGCCGCTCGCGCCAACGGCGCACGTTCGCGCGGGCCGGTGACCCCGGAAGGCAAAGCGATTTCTGCCCGCAATGCGACGCGCCATGGCATGCTCGCCCAATTCGTCGTACTCCCCAACGAGGACGAAACCGTCTTCCGTCAACTCTTCGATATGCTTATCGAGCGCTTCAGCCCCGTTGACGATATCGAACTATCCGCGATCGAGGAAATGGCCGCTGCCCACTGGCGCTCCCGCCGCGTGATGGCAATTGAACACACCCTCCTCAAAACCGCGCTCGCTACCCGCCCCGCCGGACCTCCGCTCGCTGACACCACGGCCGTCTTTACCAGTCCCGAGCACTTGCCCACCCTCACTCTGCTCCAACGCTACGAGACCCGCGTCCAAACCATCTATCAGCGTGCCCTTCGCACCCTCGCCCTCTTGCGAAAACTCCCCAAACAAGCCGTTGCGGAGCCCGCGGAATCCGAAGTCGAGCCCGTCGCTCCCGTGCCAAACGAACCCAGCACTACCAATGTTTGCAACACGGAAGACCTGCCCATCACCCCGCCGGAGGAGCCCGAATCGCCGTTCGAATCGTCGCTCGAGCCCATCGGCACCACCGTCACACTCACACGGGGAAGATCCGGCGTCTTCGACGTGATCTCGGTCCCCTAAACTACCCGGAAACAGCCGGTTTTAAGCTCCAATGTCCACTTTACCAACCCCAGATCGCCCAAGCTGCGCCTCACCGGTAAAGACGCTACTTGATCCGCACCAGCACCACCCCGTGGCTTGGCACCATCGCGCTGAATTCGCCGGATTTCTTCCCCAAATCGGCGTGCTTCCACAGATCGCGAACCGTGTGGCTGCCCGTAATCCCCAAATCGGACCACTTCGCCGTCACGCTCGCCGTATCGGCTCCGCGATTGAAAAGAGCCACTGCCTCACCGCCATCCGCCAGCGGCTTCGACCAGATCTCCTTCTCGCCGTCTTTCGCGATCCGCTTGCCCTGTTTCCCAAGCTTGTCCTGGTCGATCGCGATCACTTCCTTGTTCATCAGGATCCCGGCGATCTCGGGCTTCATGTCGCGAATGTCGTTCCCCGCCAGCAGCGGCGAGGCCAGGATACTCCACAGGCTCATGTGCGTCCGGTACTCCTCGTCCGTCATGCCGCCGTTGCCGATCTCCAGCATGTCGGGGTCGTTCCAATGTCCCGGGCCCGCCACCTTCTCCCGGTCCGTCTGCTGCTCGAAGCCAATCCGCTGCATCGAATCCCAGCGGTCGGAAATATCGCCGGTGGTGCGCCACGAATTCCCGCCCACCCGTTCGCCCCACGCGCCCACATCCAGGTTCCCGTACTGGCAGAGGCTGTACACGATCTTGCGGCCGGAATTCAAAAGCCCGAGCCCCATCTTGGCGTAGGCAGCCGCCATCGTGGCCTGTGCGGTATCGTAAACCTGCGACGCGCTGCACCAGTCGTACTTCAGATAGTCGATGCCCCAACCGGCAAAGGTCTTCGCATCCTGCTCCTCGTGCTGGTAACTGCCTTCGTAGCCGGCGCAGGTCTTGGGTCCGGGCGACGAGTAAATGCCCAGCTTCAGGCCCTTGGAATGGACATAGTCCGCCAGCGCCTTCATGTCGGGAAACTTATTGTTAGTCGCGATGTTGCCTTGCGCATCGCGGTGCGCCGCTTCCCACGTATCGTCGATATTCACATACACGTATCCGGCCGCCTTCATGCCGGATTTCACCATCGCGTCGGCAATCTCGCGGACCATCTTATCGCTCACCTGGTTGCGGAACTTGTTCCAGCTGTTCCAGCCCATCGGCGGAGTCTTGGCGAGTCCGTTAGAGCGCACCGGCTCGGGCATCGGCAGCGCGACCGGAGCAGGCCTCGCCGGCAGCGCGGCCGGAGGGTCGTTCGAAACTCGCGACAGCTCCACCACCTGAGGCGCGGGCGGCGCTTTGGGCGGGGCCGGCGCGCCCGCAACTCCTCCGCGGCCCGCCCCTCCGCGTCCGCCGGGAGCCGGCAGCGTCAGCTTCAGTTTGTTGCCTTCCACCACTCCTGTATAGGCGAGCTTTTGTACCGCGTTATTCCGGCCCGGCCGCTCCACATCCAAGGTCAGGTTCGTGCCGTCCACCTTGCCGGCAACGATCGTATCCGTGGAGCGCGGCGCCTGGACGTAGCCGGAAATGCTGCCGTCCGGCGCCTGCTTGATCGCCAATACCAGTTCCTGCCCGTTATCGGCCGTGGAAGCCGGGCCCGTCCACCGTCCTGTAAGGTCCGCGGCATACAAAGTCGCCGCGCAAAGCGCCAAAGGTATGAGTCTCATATGACTGGTTCTCTCGGTCAGATAGTAGCAGGATGCGGAGGCGGGTATAGTACGCCTACCACCAGACTGTGCCGCTTCGTACATCGTGAATGTAGCGCTAAACACTGCCGTATCGATAACTCGTTACGTTTGGGTTGCCGCTCTTGACAGCCTTTCGCCAATCCGACTAACATGAACCACAACCATTAGTCCTGGGAGGTTAGGTCTATGCTTCAGAGCTTACGCCGCGTCGCCGTACTCTTCTGCACGTTTGGGTCGTTGTTGACCGCACAGGAGTTTCGCGCGACAGTTACAGGTCACGTCACCGATACATCGGGCGCGGCCATGCCAAAGGTTACAGTCCAGCTGACTAACCTGGGAACCAATGAGGTTGCCGCTGCCGCAACTAACAATCAGGGAATCTACTCCCTGCCCCTTTTGCCGCCCGGCACTTACCGTTTATCCGCGGAAGCGGCGGGCTTTAAGAAATATGTCCGCGATCAAATCGTCTTGAATGTCGGCGATGTGACCGGCATCGATATCGCGATGGAAGTCGGCCAGGCCAGCGAATCGATCACCGTAACCGCGGAAACACTGGCTCTCCAGACCGAATCGGCGGACCACGGCCTCGTCATCGATCAAAAGCGCGTGTCGGAGCTGCCCCTCAATGCCCGCAACCCGTTCATGCTCGCCATCCTGGCGCCGGGCGTCAACTTCAGCGGCAACCAGATCTATCAGCGTCCCTTTGACAACGGCGCGATCGCCGATTGGTCGGTCAACGGCGGGCTCGATCGCAAGAATGAGTTCCTGCTCGACGGCGCGCCCAACAACGCCCAGGCCGGCGGCAACAACATCGCCCTCGTCCCGCCGGTGGATTCCGTGCAGGAATTCAAGATCCAGACAAACTCCTTCGACGCCGCCTATGGCAAGTCCTCCGGAGGCATCATGAATGTGTCTCTCAAGAGCGGCAGCAACCAGTTCCATGGCACCGTTTACGAGTTCATGCGGCGCAACGCCCTGGACGCCAATTCCTTCCAGAACAATGCCGCCGGCGTCCCTAAAGCCGGCCACTTTCTGGATCAATACGGCGGCTCCATCGGCGGCCCCATCATCTTCCCTAAGATCTATAACGGGAAGAACCGCAGCTTCTTCTTCGTCAATTACGAAGGCTACCGCGAAGGCACGCCCACTCCGCTCACCCTCTCCGTGCCGGAGCCCGAATGGCTCACCGGAGATTTCAGCAAGTTGACCGATTCGCAGGGCCGCAAGATCACCATCTACGATCCGCAGAATGCCGTGATCAACAGCGATGGCACCGTGACCCGCCAGCCCTTCGCCGGCAACATCATCCCGCAGAATCGCCTGAATCCCATCGCGAGCAAACTCCTGAGCCTGTTTCCCAAGCCGAATACCACCACGGCGGGCTCGCCCTACGGCACCAACGATCTCTTCATCCCCGGCGGCTCGGACAACCTGGATAAGGATGATTTCTATAACGTAGTCACCAAGTTCGACCAGCAGTTGGGCGACAAGAACCACCTCTTCTTCCGCGAAGCCACCAATGACCGCACCGAGCACCGCAATACCAACGGGGTCTTCGGCCCCGGCTGGCAAGGGCCCGGCCCCCTCAAACGTTTGAATGATGCCTATGTGATGGATTGGGTCGGTACCCTGCGGCCCACGCTGGTCGCCGGCGCGCGCGTGTCGTTTGCCCGCTACGTGGAAGGCTCGCGCGGCGATCCGAATATCGGTGTCAGCCCCGTGGATGCCGGCTTCCCGCAATCGCTGGTCTCCCAGTTGCCCGTGCAGAACGTCTTCGGAAGTTACAACTTCACCAATTACACCGGGCTCGGGTCTACCCTGTCTTTCAACTACACCAACACCGTGGCCTTTGCGGGAAGCATTAGCAAGGTAGCCGGCCCCCATACCATCAAAGCCGGTATCGACATGCGCCGCATTCAGTACAACGTAATCAATCAGGGCAACGTCTTCACCTTGACCTTCAACAACACCTGGACGCAGCAGAATTACAATACGGCGGATTCCCTGAGCGGCAACTCCTTCGCCTCCGCGCTGCTCGGCCTGCCCGCCAGTGGCAGTGTGGACAACAACCCGTTCACCTCGTTCGTGGATCGCTACTATGCCGGGTACATCCAGGACGATTGGAAAGTCTCCCGCAAGCTCACCCTGAATCTTGGCGCGCGCTGGGACTTCTTCCAGGCGCCTACCGAGCGTTATAACCGCCTCGCCCGCGGCTTCGATCCCACGCAGGTGAGTCCGGTGGATGCATCCATCAACCGCGCCCAGTTCCCCGGCTTCCCCTCCGTGATGGGCGGTCTGCTGTACACCGGCTCCGGCGGCCACACCGCCAATACCGATCTCACCGGCATCCAGCCGCGGTTCGGCGCTGCTTACCAGGTCAATTCCAAGCTCGTCGTGCGCGGCGGCTGGGGCCGTTACATGATCAACCCCAATAACGATTGGAACCGCACCGACGGCTACAACATCACCACCAACGTGCTCAATTCGCCCGATGGCGGCCGTACTCCGATTCTCTAATCTGATCAACAATCCCTATCCCAATGGTCTTCTCCAGCCGCCCGGAAAGAATCTCGGCCTGGGAACCCTGCTCGGGCAGGGCATTTCGTTCTTCGATCCGACCTTCAAAATCCCCTATACCGATCAGTTCAACATCGGCTTCCAATACCAGTTGCCGCTCCAATCGCGCCTCGACATTTCCTTCGCTGGAAATCGCGGCCACAAGCTGCAAACCTCGCGCCCCTACGATCTCTCCAGCCTGGCTTTCCGCCAGAGCTGCGATCCGCTCGAAGGCGGCAGCCCGACCTTCTGCAATCAGTTGGTCCCCAATCCCTTTTACAACCTGCCGCAGTTCGCCGGCACCAGCCTCGGCACCAACCCCACCACGTCGCGTGCTTCGCTGGCCAATCCCTTTCCTCAGTACTCCTCCATCAACCAACTGGGCCGCAATGACGGCAGAACCTGGTACAACGCCCTCCAGGTGAACTATGGAATCCGCGCCACCAAAGGGTGGGATCTGACCTTCGGCTATACCTTCTCCAAAAACATGGAGCAGGGCGGCTTTGACAATTCCAACGGCAACAACGCCAACAACGCCTTCATCGATGTGCAGCGCGGCATTTATGAACGCAGCCTCACCGGTTACGATCACCCGCACGTCGTCAAACTGAGCTCGGTCTACGCCCTGCCGGTCGGCCGCGGCCAGCATTTCCTGAGCAATACCAACCGCCTGGTGGATGCCTTCCTTGGCGGCTGGCAGCACACCATGATCCTGCAGTACTCGAGCGGCGCACCGTGGAATATGCCGGGCAACGCGTTCTATATCCGCAACGCGGCCGTCGATACCAACTGGGCCTCCCCCGTAATTCAGGGCGTGCGGCCTTGCGTTGCCAAGATGGCCGATAACGGCGTGGTTGCCCTCCAGCCCTATAGCGTGTCGGTGCCCGGCTGCACCCTGGACACCATCAACTTCCTCGAGTTCCCCACCTATGCGCCCACTCGTGGCGGCCCGCTGCGCACCGGCGATATCCGCACCCAGTCGCTGCCCGTGGCCGATATGTCGCTCGGCAAGCTCTTCCACATCACCGAAAAGAAGAGCTTCCAGTTCCGCGCCGAAGCCTTCAACGTCTTCAACAGCTATTGGATGTCCGGCGGCAGCGGTTCTAACGGCGGCCACTTCTCGAACAATCTGGATAGTTCCACCTTCGGCCAGATCGTGAAGGGCACGGTCGCCACCGGCAGCACCAATTGGCCCCGCCAAATTCAGCTCGGCTTCAAGTTCCTTTTCTAGGCGCGAAGCTACTGCTTGCGATAGAGGGCGAAGGCGTCGAATAACGGCGCGCTTCGCCCTTCCGTGATACGTATCGTTCTGGCCTGCACCGGTTCCAGGCCCGCGGCCGCCGACAGTTCATCCAGTTCGGGACGCAGTTCGTTGTGCAGGAAGTAACCGCCCGGAACTAACATGGCGGACGTGTTGGCCAGCGCCAGCGCCAGTTCGCTGCTGTTGAAATACACCAGCACATTCGTGGCGATCGCCAGGTCGTAAGCCTGGGGAACTCGCTCGGTGAGGATGTTCATCTTCATGGCCGCGATGTCGCGCGCCACGCCGGCCCGCACCGTCAGCGTCTTGGCGAACGCCGCGTGCGGCGTAAGACCGCCGATCGATGCGCCGAGCGCGCTAAAGTAGCGCCCGTAATCCGCATCGCCGGGGCCGGAATATAACTCCAGCCGCCGCGGTCCGCGTGGGAAGTCACGCAGAAAGGTGACGACGCGCTGATTGATGTCGGCGCAATCGATCGTGAGCGCGTCGCCGCTCGCCAGCCCGAGCGCGATCAGCGCATCGGCCACCGCGTAGGGCTGAAAGCTCTGCGGCTCCGCCGAATCGAACAACGCGGTACGCGGCGCGAAATCCATGCCGGGTCCGATGATCAGGACGCGCCGTATCCGGGTGCCCGGCGCAAGCTGGCGCAGCACGGAAAGCGCGCTCCACACCGCGTAGTTCGCCTCCACCTGGGTGTCCGTGCTATGGCCGCGGGTTTCGTAAACGTGCTCGCGGCCCAGAACTTCCTTGTCGTATAGGAAGCGCATGGCGCGCCGGTACTGGCCTTCGAGAAAACCGATGGTGCGTTCCTCTGCACTCAGCAGGCGCGCAAAATATCGCAGGCGCGGGTCCGCGCCCGGGCGTGCGATCGCGCGGAGAAACGCCTGCGTGCGCGCTTGAACCGCGGGCGGTACCGCGGCGGATTCCGCCAGTTCGCGCGCGCTCACCGCGGGCTCGATGCGGGGCAGGGAAGTGAAGCGCTGCGATTGCAGAAGGTAGTACACCAGGTGGTCGAACTCGCCCTCGCGTTCGCGCAGGGCGGTGTTGCGCTCCAGGTCCTGTATGTGAGCGTCGAACGTCGCCGCGTCAAAGCGCCGCGCGATACCAGGCGGCAGGTCCGCGAAGCGAATGGTTCGGGGCTGCGGACTTTCGGCTCGACCCACGCATACCGTGAGTATCGCCAGAATACGCCAGCGGATCATTCCGTTCATCGTACGCGAAAAAGTTCTTGACATGTATTAGTCAACTAGTACACTATCATTCTAGATGAAGGCCTACGGTACAAAACGGCAGCGGCCGCTTCGAGTTCCGGCTCGACGCGGGCAGCGGAGTGCCGGTCTACCGCCAGATCATCGACCAGGTGCTGGGCGGAATGGCTGCCGGCACGCTCTCGGCCGGCAATCAGCTGCCTACCGTGAGGCAGGTGGCGGTGGACCTTTCCATCAATCCCAATACCGTGGTTCGCGCGTATCGGGAGCTCGAAATCCGCGGCGTGCTGGAGACCCAGCAGGGGACCGGCACGTTCATCAGCCATAAGAAAGTGAAGCCCGATGAAGTTGAGCGGCAGCGTCAACTCGGGCAGCTCGTTACCGAATTCGTGTCCCGTGCGGGAGCTTCCGGTTTCACGATCGACGAGCTTGTGGAGGAACTGAATGAGCGTTCCATCGATGTCGGCAAAAAGAGGAGATAAGGCAATGAGACCAGATCTTTCGGCACTTCGCGTGAGCCAGGTTGGCATCGCGCTCTTTGTGATTTCGATGCTTGTGGGCCTGGGGCTCACGGCGTTGATCGGCAACCCCGTGCCGCTGATCGCGTTCGGCCTCATGGGGCTTTACCTGCTGTTCGCCATCCGCATGGCGGACCAGTGGGAAAAGGTCGCGGTACTGCGCTTCGGTAAGTTCACCGGCCTGCGCGGCCCCGGCCTGTTTCACGTCATTCCGGTGGTCGATTCGCTCAGCCGCTACGTGGACCAGCGCGTGCGCGTGGCCAACGTTTCCGCCGAGTCCACCCTGACCCGCGACACCGTGCCGGTCAACGTGGACGCCATCATCTTCTGGATGGTGTGGAACGCCGAGAAGTCGATTCTCGAAGTGCAGGATTTCACCGAAGCGATCCAGCTGAGCGCGCAGACCGCGCTGCGCGAATCCATCGGCCGCCACGAACTGCACCAGATGGTGGCGGAGCGCGAGCTGATGGGCAAGGAGCTGCAGCGCATCCTCGATGAGAAGACCACGCCGTGGGGCATCACGGTGCAATCGGTGGAGGTCCGCGACGTGCAGATCCCGCTCGCCTTGCAGGACGCGATGTCGCGCGAGGCGCAGGCAGACCGCGAACGCCGCGCGCGCATCATCCTCGGACAGGCGGAGACCGAGATCGCCGAGAAGTTCGGCCAGGCCGCGCTCACCTACCAGCACAACCCGGTCGCCCTGCACCTGCGCGCCATGAACATGTTGTACGAAGCCATCAAAGAGAAGGGCTCGATGGTCATCGTGCCTTCCTCCGCGGTGGAAACCATGGGCCTCGGCGGCATGCTGGGCACCGCTTCCCTGGGCGGCGCCAAGCCGCAGTAGCGCGGGACGAGTAAGGAGGATCCAATGCGACGAATGCTACAAGTGTGTTCGCTGGCAGGGCTCATGGCGCTCTGCCTGGTCAAGGCGGCGGCATCGCCCGTCGTCGGAACTTGGGAAGGCTCGAAGGGCGGCGTAAAAGCCGCTACCCTCAACGTGCGCGACACCGAGGGCATCCTCGGCGGCTCGGCCACCTTTTATATCACTCGCGATGAAGGCTCCGGCAAGCACAACGGTGCGGCGACCCCGCCGATGGCGATGGTGGGCACCCAGTGGAACGGCAGCGTACTGCGCTTCTCCGTGCTCACGCCGGACGGCAGGTCGATCGCTTTCGAACTGCGCGTCACCGGCGCGGGCAAGGCCGAACTGCGGCGTCCGCCGCAGGGTGACATGCCGGAAGACATCGTGCCGATGCAGCGGTCGCGGTAAGCTATTGTCCATGCGCTTAGTTCCTTTCACACTCGCGTTAGCGATGGGATGTACGACCCTTGCCGTAGCTGCCGAAAAAACGAAGACCGCGGAACGGCTCGACGATTCGGCAACACTCTTCTCGGAAATCATGGGTACTCCGGACAAATCGATTCCGCAGGACCTCTTGCAAAAGGCGAATTGCATCGTCCTGGTGCCTGGCTTGAAGAAGGCTGCCTTCGGATTCGGCGGCAAGTACGGCCGGGGCTTCGCGGTCTGCCGCCAGCCCAGTGGACCGGGCTGGGGACCGCCCGCCGCAATGCGTGTGGAAGGCGGCAGTGTCGGGTTCCAGATCGGCGTCTCTTCGAGTGACGTGATTCTGCTGATCATGAACGAAAGCGGGATGAAGAAGCTCAGCAGCAGTAAGTTCACCATCGGCGCCGATGCCACCGCGGCGGCCGGCCCGGTGGGCCGCAACGCCACCGCGCAAACCGATGCGTTCATGACCGCCGAGATTCTTTCCTGGTCGCGCTCCAAGGGATTGTTCGCCGGCATATCGTTGGATGGCGCCACGCTGCGCAACGATCTGGACGAAAACCAACACCTCTACGGCCAGCGTTGGACCATGAAACAGATTCTGGGCAGTGGAGCAAAAATGCCGCCGGCGGCGTCTAAGTTGATTGGCGAGTTGAATAAGTACTCGCCGCGAGAGAAGAAGTAAGCCCGGCAGGCGCCTGGGTCGCCCTGCCATACGGGAGGGGACACATGATCGAGAGCATACGGCAAGCGGCGCGCGGATTGCGCCGCGATCCATTCCTGTTGCTGACGGCCACGCTGACGCTGGCCGTCTGCATCGGCGCCAATACCACCGTCTTCAGCCTGGTCAATTCGATCCTGCTGCGGCCGCTGCCTTTCCCGGATGCTGGACGCTTGTACTGGGTCAGCGAACGCATGGGGCCGATGCCGCCGGACGTCGCGATTGCCGCCGATTACTACAGCTTGCGGGAAACGCGCCGCCTCTTCCAGGAGGTCGGCGCGTTCTGGCCGATGACGGTGAACTGGCTGGGCAAGGAGAAGGCGGAGCAGGTGGACGCCGCCCAGGTGACGGCCTCGTTTTTCACTGCGCTCGGCACACGCCCCCTGATGGGCCGCTACCTGGCCGCTGACGAAGAGGGCAGCAAGGCGCCGGCGGTCGCGGTGGTCAGCTATACCTTCTGGCGCGGACGCCTGGGCAGCGACCCGCGCGCGGTCGGGAAAACGGTAACGCTCGACGGCTTGAACTACAGCGTGATCGGCGTGATGCCGCAGGGGTTCGATTACCCGAAGGGCACGAAGATCTGGCGTCCGATACAGGTCGATGAGGCCAGCCAGCGGCCGCGCTCCCTGATGCGGCCCATGCGCTTTGTGAATATCCTGGCGCGGCTCAAGGCGCCGCTCACCGAGGAACAGTTGCAGGCGCAAATGCCCCAGGTGACCGCGGCAATGCGCGCCGAATACCCCAAGGAATTCGACAGCGGCGGCTTCCTCAACGGCATGCTCATCGTGGCCACGCCGCTGCAGCGGCGCATCACCGGCGACCTGCGGCCCGCGCTCCTGGTTCTGAGCGGCGCGGTGGGGCTGGTGCTGCTGATCGCGTGCGCGAATCTGGCCAATCTCCTGTTGGCTCGGGCCGCGATCCGGCGGCGCGAACTCGCCGTACGCCTGGCGCTCGGGGCGACTCGCGGGCAGGTTGTCGGGCAGGCCCTGGTGGAGAGCCTGGTGCTCGCGATTCCCGGAGGGCTCGCCGGCATCGCGCTGGCCTGGCTCGCGGTAACGGGGTTGAATGAATGGAAGCCACTGGTGCTGGACCGGTTTCCGGCGATCGCGATCGATCTGCCGGTCCTGGCCTTTACCTTCGCGCTGACGGTAGTCACGGGGCTGATATTCGGAATGGCTCCGGCATTGGGTGCGGCCGGCATCGATCTGCAAGAGACCTTGAAATCAGCCGGACATCAGCAGAGCGGCAGCCGCGGCGCGGCGCGCCTGCGGCACACGCTGGTGGTGGCGGAACTCGGCATTTCGCTGATCCTGCTGATCGGCGCCGGCATTGCTCGCACGCAGCTTTCTGAACCTGGCGCGCACGGAACTCGGCTTTCCCGCAGCCAATCTTCTGACCTTGCGGACCAACCTGACCGGGGCAAGCTACGCTTCGGCCTTGAGTCAGCAGCGCTACTACGCGGACGGCCTGGCGCGGGTGCAACAGCTTCCGATGGTGCGCTCGGCCGCCCTTTCCACCGACCTGCCGCTCACCGTCGATCGTCCTTATTCGATGATGATGATCCAGGTCGCGGGCCGCGCGCCGGTACCCAGTGCGCAACGGCCGCAGATGAATCTTTCGATTGTCAGCCGCGACTACTTCCGGACTATGGGAATCCCTCTGCTGCGTGGAAGGCTGATCGCCAACCCCGAGCAGGAACGGGAAAACATCGTGGTCAACGAGGCGTTTGTGCGCAAGGTATTTCCGGGCGAAGACGCGGTCGGCCGCATGGTTACATTCGGACGCAACGACACCAGCCATTGGACCATTGTGGGTGTGGTGGGCAGCATTCGCGGCAGCGACCTGGGCTCGGAGCCTCCGCTGCAGGCGTATCGCTATCTCGGCCAAAGCGATGACCGCTTTCTCTCGCTGATGCGCATCATGGTGCGCACTACGGGCGATCCCCGCCTGGCCGCGCGCGCGGTAGAGGCCCAGTTCTATGCGGTGGACCGCAGCCAGCCCGTGTTCGACGTGAAGAGTATGGAGGAGCGGGTGGCCGAGACTCTGGCGCCGCAGCGCTTTCAACTCCTGTTACTGGGCGGGTTCGCCATGATCGCGATCGTTCTCGCGGCGCTGGGCGTGTATGGTGTGATGGCGTGCCTGGTGACGCGGCGGACGCGCGAAATCGGCATCCGGATCGCGATCGGCGCGCGCCCTGACCAGGTGCAGCGGCAGGTGCTTGGCGAAACTTTGACGCTCGCCCTGATCGCGGTGGCCGTGGGATTGGCCGGGGCATGGGCAGTGACCCGCTATCTATCCTCCATGCTGTATGGCGTCACTCCGCTCGACGGCTCAACGTTCGCGCTCGCCGCGACGGTGCTCGTGACGGTGGCGACCGCGGCGGCGCTGACGCCGGCGCGCAGGGCATCGCGGGTAGACCCGATGGTGGCGCTGCGCGAGGAGTAACGGGAGGCGAGTTGGAGAGCGCGCGCGGGTGCTGGTGGGCGGCCCTCCCAACCAGGGACCGCGGCCCGCCGGGTGGGAAAGGTTGGCCGGCTCTCCCGCGGCGCAGTCGATCGGTTCCGGCGCGGCTCAACGTTCGCGCTCGCCGCGACGCCGACGCGCAGGGCATCGCGGGTAGACCCGATGGCGGCGCTGCGCGAGGAGTGACGGGAGGGAACGTATGGCCTCCGGATGCTGTGAAGCTGGAGTGGACGAACGCGCGCGGCTGCTGTGCCCCGACCGCTGCCGGCGGCAGTGGGAAGAGGTTGGCCGGCTCTCCCCGCTGCGCAGTCGATCGGTTCCGGCGCGCAGGGCATCGCGGGTAGGCCCGATGGTGGCGCTGCGCGAGGAGTAAGCCGGTCACGGATGCCGGCCTCCCGACGCTGTGGGAAGGGGTTGGGGAGGCAAGAACTCGGCCCCGTACTGGCGGGCGTTGGCTCTCTATAAGGTCAAAGTGACTTTGCTGAGGGTGCGCGGTTTATCGGGGTCGAGGCCCTTTTGGGCGGCCAGGCAGGCGGCGAAGATTTGCGCGGGCACGACGTAAGGGATCGGGGTGAGGATCTCTTTGACGCGGCGCGGCAGGCGAATGATCTTGGTCGCGGTCTGGTCCACTTCGTGATTTCCCGAATCGGTAATGGCGACGATCTCGGCCTGAAGGCCTTTGAGTTTGGCGATGGTCTCGCCGATGGAGGGCCACGTGACGCCCGGCGGCGCGAAGGCGAAGACGGGGAAGTTCTGCTCCACCAGGGCGATCGGGCCGTGCATGAAATCGGCCGATGAAAAGCGTTCGGCCACCACGTAGCAGGTCTCCATCAGCTTCAGGGACATCTCGAAGGCATTGGCGTAGTTGAGGCCGCGGCCGACGACTACCGCATGGCGCATGAAGCGGTAGCGTCCGCTGAGCGCGTCAATCTCCGGCTCCAGCGCGAGCGTCGCGTTGACGATCTCGGGGATGCGCTCGAGATCGGCGATGCGCACGGCGCGGCCGCCCAACGCATAGGCCAGCAGGTACATGGCGAGCATCTGCCCGGTATAGGTCTTGGTGGCGGCGACGCTTTTCTCGCGGCCGGCGCGCACCAGGAAAACGTGCTCCGCGAGCCTGGCGAGCGTGCTGCCGCTTTCATTGGTGATGCCCAGGGTAAGCGCGCCCTGGGCGCGGGCGCGCTCGAGCACCAGGTTGGTATCGGTCGATTCGCCCGATTGGGAGATGGCCACGACCAGCGCATTGCGATAGTCCACCTTCGCCTCATAGAGTGTGGCGATGGAGGGCGCGGCGAGCGAGACCGGAATTCCGGTGGTGATCTCCAGCAGATAGCGGCCAAACAGGGCCGCATTGTCGCTGGTACCGCGGGCCACCAGCACGACCAGGAGCGGACGGCGCTTCTCCACCAGCCGCTTAAACTTTTCCACGCGCTTCAGCTCCGCGGACAGGGTCCGCTCCAGCGCTTCCGGCTGCTGCCGGATTTCTTCGAGCATTCGGGACATCGCTTCCACAATAGCAGCGAGCGCGCGCGAGGTATATCATCAAGCCATATGGCACGGTTCCTCCTGCTATTCGTGCTCGCGGCGCTCTGCCGCGCGCAGAACACCGCTCCGCTGGAGCGCATACTCAACTTCGAAGCCGATCACAACGGGACTGCTCCGGCCGGATGGGGCATCAACAATGCCACCGTTGCACTGGACGATGAAGTGGTGCACGGCGGCAAATGGGCGGTGCGGATTGAACGAAGGGCCGGCGCCAGCGGCCCATTCGGCGGCATCTCCAAAATGATCCCGATGGATTTCGCTCCGGGCACGATCGAAATGCGCGGCTATCTGCGCTCCGAGGATGTCACGGAACACATGGGCATGTGGCTGCGGCTGGACGGCGAGGCCAACGCAGTCCTGGCCTTCGACAGCATTCAGAAACTGATGGTGAAAGGCACCAACGACTGGAAGCAGTACTCGATCAAGGTGCCTGCCAACAAGGACGGCCGGCAGATCTATTTCGGTGTGTTCGTGTCGGGGACCGGCAAGGTCTGGGCCGACGACCTGGAACTTCTGGTGGACGGGAAGCCCGTATGGGACAGCGCCCAAGAGGGAGATCGAAAAGACAGTCATCGATACCGATACCGAGTTTCGCGGCGGTTCGAAGATTGCGCTTACTTCACTGACGGCGGTTCAGGTCGAAAATCTCGCGACGCTCGGCAGGGTGTGGGGCTTTCTCAAATATCATCATCCGCTGATCACGTCGGGGCAGCGCCACTGGGACTTCGAGCTCTTCCGCATCATGCCCGCGATACTGGCGGCGCCCGACCGCGCGGCGGCGAATGCCGCGCTCGCAAAATGGGTTGCGGATCTGGGCGAGGTCGCGGCCTGCCAGCCGTGCGCCGTGCTGAAAGAGGATGACCTCCACCTGTGGCCGGAGGCGGCGTGGGTCGCGGACAAGGAACGTCTGGGGAAGCTCTCAGCGCGATCCTGGGGAAGATCTACATCAATCGTCCGGCATCCAGGAAGCAGTTTTACCTCACACAAGTGGCGGGTGTCGGTAACCCTTCGTTTCAACACGAGCCGGGGTATGGCGGCGTGATGCTGCCTGACGCCGGATACCAGATCCTCGGACTCTTCCGGTATTGGAACATCATTGAATACTGGTTTCCCAACCGGGCGATCATCGGGGAGAACTGGGACGAGGTTCTGAAGCAGACCTTGCCGAAGGTCGCACTCGCCAAGGACCGGGATGCCTATCAACTGGAGATGATGGCGTTGATTGCGCGTATCCACGACACGCATGCCAATCTCTGGAGTTCCCTGGCGGTGCGTCCTCCGGTGGGGAGCTGCCAGTTGCCGGTGGATGTGCGCTTCGTGGAGGATCGTGCGGTGGTGACCGGCTATGCAGCGGCAGGCGCCGATGAGAGCACCGGCCTGAAGCGCGGCGATGTGATCGACGCGCTGGACGGAGTTCCGGTAGCGACGCTGGTAAAACAGTGGGAGCCCTATTACGCCGCGTCGAATCAGCCGACCCGTTTGCGGGACATGGCTCGCAGCCTGACGCGGGGCGCTTGCGGGGAGGCGACCGTGCGCGTGCAGCGGGAGAGCGGCACGCTGACGATCCAGGCAACGCGCGTGCCGCAGGCCGGGCTGAAGCCCTCCAACACACACGATCGAACCGGCGAGACGTATCAGCGCCTCTCTCCAGAAGTGGCGTACATCAAGATGTCGTCAATCAAGAACGCGGACGTATCCCGATATATCGATTCGGCCGCGGGGACGAAGGGGCTGATCATCGATATACGCAACTACCCTTCGGATTTCGTAGTCTTCACGCTGGGGCAACTGCTGGTCTCGAAGAAAGTCGATTTCGTGCGCTTCACTCAGGGCGACCTCGCCAATCCCGGGGCTTTCCATTGGGGGCCGCCGTTATCGCTGGAGCCGCAGACACCGCATTATTCGGGGAAGGTGGTCATTCTGGTGGACGAAGTTTCGCAGAGCAATGCGGAGTACACCACGATGGCATTTCGCGCGGCGACCGGAGCGAAGGTCATCGGCAGCACGACGGCGGGCGCCGATGGGAACGTCTCGCAGATTCCGTTGCCGGGCGGCTTGAGCACGATGATCAGCGGAATCGGCGTCTTCTATCCGGACAAGCGTCCGACGCAGCGGGTAGGGATCGTGCCGGACATCGAGGTGAAGCCGACGATTGCGGGGATTCGGGCGGGGCGCGATGAACTGCTGGAAGCGGCGACGGCGGAGATTTTGAAGCAGTAGGGAGCTTACAGCGGTGTCAGCGGGCGATTGTCGGAGCCCATGCGGAAGGTGTGGGTAGCCGCCTGTCCCGGGGGCAGGCGTCAGCAGGTGCGGGCGCATGAGAATCAGGACCTGGCTTTCGTCTTTGCTCTTGGTGTGGGTGCTGGTGAGCTGGCCGAGAACGGGGATGCGCGAAACTCCGGCCAGGCCGGCGATGGTGAGCGCCTGATCGCGATCGATCAGGCCGGCGACCGCCGCCCATTGACCGAACTGGAGTTCGGCTTTGGATTTGAGGATGCGGCTGGAGATGACCGGAATCCCATTGAGCGAGCCGCCGCCTAACACCTTGAATTCGGAATCGATATCCAGCGTCAGCGATTCCGTGCCATGCACAGACGGAGTGAGTTTGAGCGTCAAGCCCGAGATCTTCGAAGGTAAACGAGGGCGGCGGGGTATAGGCATTGCCGCCCTGGCTGAAGCTTTGCGGACCGAAGTAGCCCGACGTCATGATCGGGTAGCGATCGCCCACGTGCAGGGTTGCCGGCTGGTTATCCACCGAACGGACTTCCGCGGACAGGAGCAGTTTGCCCGAGGATTTCGACATCGTGGCGACGATGGAGGAGCTCAGGATGTTGATCCCGAAGAGGCTCGAACTGGTAATGCTTCTCGCCAGATTGGCGAAGGTGAAGAGGTTTTGGAGCGGGATCGCGGTGAACGTGTTGGCCAGATCGACGCCATAGGTAATGGCATCGTTGAGGCTGACCTCCAGGAACTGGAGTTCGATTTCGACCTCGGCGCGGGGGCCCATCAACTCTTCGAACATCATGCGCGCGGGGAAGACCTTGGAGACGCGGTCGCGAAGAATCACGCTGTTGTTCTGGGTGTCGAAGGCCACCTTCTCAATGGCGAAGGCCTGCTGCACGGCGGTGATGACCGAATTGAAATCCTGCGGATTGGTGGAATCGGGCAGGTGGAGCGCGATGGCGGCGGTAGGTTCGCGATCGATCCGCTTCTGCGGGGTATCCTTCACGACCATGAAAGATGCGGCTGTTGATGGGCACGATGAAGCTGCCGGTGGCGGCTTCCAGGCCGTGCAGAGCGTCG
Source organism: uncultured Solibacteraceae bacterium (assembly GCA_963811575.1). Classification (GTDB taxonomy): domain Bacteria; phylum Acidobacteriota; class Terriglobia; order Bryobacterales; family Bryobacteraceae; genus Solibacter. The sequence continues at coordinate 43,459 of CAWERY010000005.1, forward strand.
CGATAATCGGCGTCCGGTCAGTTGGAAGCGGATGGGAGGGCCGGGCTGGAAATCGTCGTCGAAGACGCAGTCGAGGCCGAAGGCTTTGGCCACGTTTTCAAACAGGGCCTTGGCGTCGAGGCGCAGGTCGAAATCCTGTGTGCCGGGTTGGGCTTTGAGTTCGTTGGGCGGCAGGAGGCGGCGGACTTCGGCGATGTCTTCGGCGGTGGCGAGTGGAATGGGAGGCGCGGGCGACTCCTCCGCCAGATCGCTGGGCGGCGCATCTTCGGCTGCGACGCGGGTGGCACGACTTTGGCTTCGAGTGCGGCGCGGGTGCGGACGGCCTGGCTGCGCAGCCAGTAGGTCTTGTTATTGGGGGACATGGCTGCGGCCTCGGAATACAAGAAGATAGGCTTCCGCCATGCGTCCGGCGCGTTCGGCTTTGCGGCCGCCGAGGTACAGATCGTTCGCCGAGGGCTGCTGCTGCGCAACGAGCGCGGCTGCCAGAACCAACCCAAGTATGGACACACGTCTCCGCACTACCTATGTGACGTACCGCCAGGCCTATGCGTGCAAACGATTTAATATGCGAATCTGGTTGCTATGAAGAGTGGATTCGCGGGGTTCCGGCGCGTCATTGTGGAGAACCCCATGGAAGTGCTCGTGCCGTTGGGAATCTTCCTGGCGTCTTTCTGGTGTGGATGGCTGGTGCGCTGCATCGTGTTGCGCACGCTGCAGTTCCTGGAATATGCGCACCGCAAGCCGGCCGGGCCAGGTGCTATACCGGGCGCTGCACGGGCCTACGATGATGTGGACCTTGATTCTGGCGGCCCACATTGCGTTTCAAGTCTCCGATTTACCCGGAGGATTACCGAGTCTCGGGTCAAACGCTCTATTGGCCCTGTGGATTGTGTCGCTTACGGTGATGTGCATGCGCATGGTGGGCGACCTGGTGCGGTTCTACGGCATGCAGATTCCAGGCGCGATGCCGGTGACCACGCTCACGCAGAATCTGGCGCAGATCGGGGTGATCATTCTCGGCACGCTGATCCTGCTGAATCAATTCAATGTCGCGGTACGCCGCATGTTGACGGCGTTGGGGGTTGGCGGTCTGGCCGTCGCACTGGCGCTGCAGGATACCTTATCCAACCTTTTCGGGGGCTTTTATGTGGCGGTTGCGGGACAGGTGCGGGTCGGGGACTACATCAAGCTGAACAGTGGCGAAGAGGGCAATGTAATCGATATCGGCTGGCGCTGCACCACGATAGGGCGCAATACAACAACATGGTGATCGTGCCCAATGCCAAGCTGGCACAGGCAATCGTGACCAATTACTACCTGCCGGAAAAGCGTATGGCGGCGAGTTTTCGCGGTCACGGTGGGGTATGAGTGCGATCCAGACCAGGTGGAGCGGGTGCTGCTGGAGGTGCTGGCGGAATCGGCGAGGGCAGATTCCGGGGATGTTGGCGGAGCCGGCGCCGAGCGTGGCATTCGATCCGGGCTTCGCGGAGCAAGGCTGGGGTTCACGCTGAACTTCCAGGTAAGCGAATTCGCCAACCAGGGCCCGGTACGTAACCAATTGAGGAGAAAGGTCTTGCGGAGGCTACGGGCGGAAGGGATTGAGCATCCCGTATCCGACGCGGACGGTCTATTTGCAGAGAAGCGGGCGGGAAGCTGGAAAGGGCGGAGCGAGAGGAGGTCCGCCAATAAAAGAATCTTAATGGGGCCCATCGAAGTTTTTTCTTCGGATTCCTTGCCAACAGCATCCTCGTTTGTTAATCTAAATGAAGTCAGCCGATAGCTCGACCGAAGTTCTGGTCGCCATCAAAACGAAATTCTCCGGCTCGCACCGATCTCTTGTAAAAGATTCGTGGGCGAAAAAGCCGAAACAAGTTTCGAGGCCTGCCAAGTATTGCGATATTTCGATGTCGTAATGCGTGTGCGCAGATCATTGACAATCTGGTTGGATGCAGTAAAGAAACACTTCGTCAGAACTCTGAGTAAACCGGAGCGATTTAAACTAAAACATCAAACGAGAGTTTGATCCCGGCTCAGAATCAACGCTGGCGGCGCGCTTAACACATGCAAGTCGAACGAGAAAGTGGAGCAATCCATGAGTACAGTGGCGTACGGGTGAGTAACACGTGGGTGATCTACCTCTTAGTGAGGAATAACCCTGGGAAACCGGGGCTAATACCGCATAAGCCTGAGAAGGGAAAGCAGCAATGCGCTGAGAGAGGAGCCCGCGGCCGATTAGCTAGTTGGTGAGGTAAGAGCCCACCAAGGCATAGATCGGTAGCCGGCCTGAGAGGGCACACGGCCACACTGGCACTGAAACACGGGCCAGACTCCTACGGGAGGCAGCAGTGGGGAATCTTGCACAATGGGGGCAACCCTGATGCAGCGACGCCGCGTGAGCGATGAAGCCCTTCGGGGTGTAAAGCTCTTTCGTCAGGGAAGATAGTGACGGTACCTGGAGAAGCAGCTGCGGCTAACTACGTGCCAGCAGCCGCGGTAATACGTAGGCAGCAAGCGTTGTTCGGAGTTACTGGGCGTAAAGGGTGTGTAGGCGGTTCTTTAAGTTTGGTGTGAAATCTCCCGGCTCAACCGGGAGGGTGCGCCGAATACTGAGGGACTAGAGTGTGGGAGAGGAAAGTGGAATTCCTGGTGTAGCGGTGAAATGCGTAGATATCAGGAGGAACACCGGTGGTGTAGACGGCTTTCTGGACCATAACTGACGCTGAGACACGAAAGCGTGGGTAGCAAACAGGATTAGATACCCTGGTAGTCCACGCCCTAAACGATGCATATTTGGTGTGGGTCATTCAGTTGATCCGTGCCGGAGCTAACGCGTTAAATATGCCGCCTGGGGAGTACAGTCGCAAGGCTGAAACTCAAAGGAATTGACGGGGGCCCGCACAAGCGGTGGAGCATGTGGTTCAATTCGACGCAACGCGAAGAACCTTACCTGGGCTCGAACGGCTTCTCAACGCCGGTAGAAATACCGGTACCCCGCAAGGGGGTGGAGTCGAGGTGCTGCATGGCTGTCGTCAGCTCGTGTCGTGAGATGTTGGGTTAAGTCCCGCAACGAGCGCAACCCCTGTCCTGTGTTGCCATCATTCAGTTGGGAACTCGCAGGAGACCGCCAGCGATAAGCTGGAGGAAGGTGGGGATGACGTCAAGTCCTCATGGCCTTTATGTCCAGGGCTACACACGTGCTACAATGGACGGTACAAACCGCAGCAAACCCGCGAGGGGGAGCCAATCGGAAAAAACCGTTCTCAGTTCGGATTGCAGGCTGCAACTCGCCTGCATGAAGCTGGAATCGCTAGTAATGGCAGATCAGCACGCTGCCGTGAATACGTTCCCGGGCCTTGTACACACCGCCCGTCACATCACGAAAGTGGATTGCACTAGAAGTCTGCGCGCTGACCCGCAAGGGAGGCAGCGGCCCAAGGTATGATTCATGATTGGGGTGAAGTCGTAACAAGGTAGCCGTAGGAGAACCTGCGGCTGGATCACCTCCTTTCTAAGAGAGACCGTGGATGGAGTTTCCGAAAGCAAATTGCGTTTGAGTGTACAGCGCAAGCGAGTAGGGGACAGTCGTTCCATTCCATAAACCGCTAATTGTTCTTCGGAATGGTTAGTGAGTCCGCTCTGGACCTCCACTTAGAGTAATGCGAGTGTTTTTGAAAGTGGTTGGGGAGCTTTATACTTCCTGGTCCCTGTATCCAACTGGCCTCGATTGATTAATTGATCGGGCCTGGCGCTGCGAGGCGCCGGGTACCGGCAGAAATATAAAGCAAGGGGCTGTAGCTCAGCTGGGAGAGCGCCTGATTTGCATTCAGGAGGTCGCCGGTTCGATCCCGACCAGCTCCACCAGTGTTGGTTGGACTCACCTGGGCCCGTAGCTCAGATGGCTAGAGCGCACCCCTGATAAGGGTGAGGTCGATGGTTCGATTCCATCTGGGCCCACCAAAATCAAGCAACACCAATTAATCAACAAAAGCAGCAATTTGTAAACCCTTTGGTGGGGTTTACTGATTGCTGTAAGCAATCGAGATCTTTGACAACTGAATATTGACGGGCATTAAAACACAAGTAAGAAGGCGCAAATTAGAATAAGGTAGCGTTTACTGACAGTGTTCGAAGCCGACCGAGCCAATCCGGGTCAATACGGAGGGGGAGGGGAGGCGGAGGGCATTGATGTGTTGTGTGAGAAGTAGATTTTATGGTCAAGCTACTAAGGGCGTGTGTGTGGATGCCTAGGCACAAGTAGGCGAAGAAAGACGTGGTCAGCTGCGATAAGCTTCGGGGAGCCGCTAACAGGCTATGATCCGGAGATTTCTGAATGGGGAAACCCAACGGGTGTGAACACCCGTTACGGTCATCTGAATATATAGGGTGATCGGGCTAACCGGGGGAAGTGAACCATCTCAGTACCCCGAGGAAAAGAAAACAACCGTGATTCCGATAGTAGTGGCGAGCGAACTCGGAAAAGCCTAAACCAGGTGATTCGCAAGGAGAATCTGGGGTTGCAGGACCACAATAATCAAGCGGAAATCGCAAAGCGATTTGAGATTTTCGCTTGGTTAAAAGAGGGATAGGAAAGCATTAATTGAACGGTCTGGAAAGGCCGGCCAAAGAGCGTGACAGCCGCGTAAGTGAAAATGCAATCCTCCTTCCAGTGGCTCCTAAGTAGGGCGGGGCACGAGAAACCCTGCTTGAATCCGCCGGGACCATCCGGCAAGGCTAAATACTCACTTGTGACCGATAGTGAACCAGTACCGTGAGGGAAAGGTGAAAAGAACCCCTGCGAGGGGAGTGAAATAGTACCTGAAACCACACGCTTACAAGCAGTTGGAGGGCTATGCTCCGCAAGGAGAATGCCTGACATCGTGCCTATTGCATAATGAGCTGGCTAGTTATTCTCAGTGGCAAGGTTAAGCGAAAGCGAGCCGAAGCGAAAGCGAGTCTGAACAGGGCGATGGAGTCGCTGGGAATAGACGCGAAGCGGGATGATCTACCCTTGGCCAGGATGAAGGTCGTGTAACAGCGACTGGAGGTCCGAACCAGTGTTGGTTGAAAACAGCTTGGATGAGCTGAGGGTAGGGGTGAAAGGCTAATCAAATTCCGTGATAGCTCGTTCTCTCCGAAATAGCTTTAGGGCTAGCCTCTCGTGGTCCGTCGCGGTGGTAGAGAACTGATTGGACTAGGGGCCTTCCCGGGTTACCGAATCCAACCAAACTGCGAATGCCGTGAATGTGTAGCGAGGGAGTCAGACAGTGGGGGCTAAGCTTCATTGTCGAAAGGGAAACAGCCCAGACCGTCAACTAAGGTCCCCAAATTCATGCTCAGTGGGAAAGGAAGTCGGGACGCTCAGACAGCCAGGAGGTTGGCTTAGAAGCAGCCATCCTTTAAAGAAAGCGTAACAGCTCACTGGTCGAGCGGCTCGGTGCCGACAATATAACGGGGCTTAAGCATGATACCGAAGTTACGGATTCGTATAGCAATATACGAATGGTAGGAGAGCGTTCTCAACAGCTGTGAAGGTATACCGAAAGGAGTACTGGAGCGTTGGGAAGTGACTCTGCCAGCATAAGTAGCGAGAAACCACGTGCGAACCGTGGTCGCCGTAAGTCTAAGGATTCCTGAGAAAGGTTAATCCGCTCAGGGTTAGTCGGAGCCTAACGCGAGGCCGAAAGGCGTAGCGGATGGACAGCAGGTTAATATTCCTGCACTACCTTATTTCGATCAAGACCGATGGGGGGACGCAGACCGTAAGCTTTGGTGCGCAATGGTTACAATCCAGAGTGAAGGGAGATCCGGAGAGGCAAATCCGCCGGGTCGTCTGCCAGGAAAAGCCTCTAAGGAGAGATAAGGTATCCGTACCACAAACCGACACAGGTGGACGAGATGAATATTCTAAGGCGCTCGGGTGATGGTATGTTCAGGAACTAGGCACATTAGCACCGTAACTTCGGGAGAAGGTGTGCCCACCTAAGACGTGGGTCGCAGTGAATCGTCTCAGGCGACTGTTTAACAAAAACACAGGTCTCTGCAAAGTCGAAAACGACGTATAGGGGCTGACGCCTGCCCGGTGCCGGAAGGTTAAAGGGAGAGGTCAGCGCAAGCGAAGCTTTGAACTGAAGCCCCGGTGAACGGCGGCCGTAACTATAACGGTCCTAAGGTAGCGAAATTCCTTGTCGGGTAAGTTCCGACCTGCACGAATGGCGTAACGATCTGAGAACTGTCTTAACATGCCGCCCGGCGAACTTGTGGTCCCGGTGAAGACGCCGGGTGCCCGCCACTAGACGAAAAGACCCCGTGCACCTTTACTATACTCTTTCATGGAACTATGGGGCCATCTGCGCAGGATAGGTGGGAGGCTTTGAATCCGGGTTCTCGGACTCGGAGGAGCCAACGGTGAGATACCACCCTGATGGTTCTGTGGTTCTAACCTCCATCCCTAATCGGGATGAGGGACAGTGGAAGACGGGTAGTTTGACTGGGGCGGTCGCCTCCTAAACGGTAACGGAGGCGCGCGAAGCTAGGTTCAGGCGGTTTGGAAATCCGCCGACGAGTGCAAAAGCATAAACCTGGTTAACTGCGAGACCAACAAGTCGAGCAGATACGAAAGTAGGCTTTAGTGATCCGGTGGTTCTGTATGGAAGGGCCATCGCTCAACGGATAAAAGGTACGCCGGGGATAACAGGCTGATCGGAGTCAAGAGTTCACATCGACGCTCCGGTTTGGCACCTCGATGTCGGCTCATCGCATCCTGGGGGTGTAGAAGCTCCCAAGGGTTAGGCTGTTCGCCTATTAAAGCGGTACGTGAGCTGGGTTCAGAACGTCGCGAGACAGTTCGGTCTCTATCTGTGGTGGGCGTAGGAGATTTGAGGGGGCTTGCCCTTAGTACGAGAGGACCGGGGTGAACAAACCTCTTGTGATCCAGTTGTCCCGCCAGGGGCATCGCTGGGTAGCGAAGTTTGGTCAGGATAAACGCTGAATGCATATAAGCGTGAAACCTTCCCCAAGATGAGATCTCCCAAGTCGAAGGACTATGAAGGGCACAGGTAGACTACCTGTTTGATAGGCCGGATGTGTAAGCGCAGCAATGCGTTGAGCTGACCGGTACTAATTGCCCGTTCGGCTTGACCATAAAATACTACTGTTCACACAACCTGAAAGTGTGAACGCTACTTTAACGTCTTTTCAAAGTGTCTAAACCCGTCAATATTCAGCTCAAAGAGCTAACCGCTCTTTGAAAAGAGCTTCGCTCTTTGTGTCGCCAGTTTCTGGGTGACCTTAGCGAGGAGGACCCACCCGTTCCCATCCCGAACACGGTAGTTAAGCTCCTCAGCCCCGATGGTACTGCACGCGCAAGTGTGTGGGAGAGTAGGACGTCGCCCGGTTTAATTCAATAAAGCCTCCCCTTCAAACGGGAGGCTTTTTCATTTTATGCCCGACCCCCAATCCGTAATTTCCCTGGTTCGCCAATTCCACGATCCCACCGATGGCGCGGCTGCTAAAAGCATCGAGCTCATCCTTCTGCTGCTGGAGTGTTCCGCCCATCCATTTTCCAGAGAACAGTTCGTTCCCGGCCACATCACCTGCACCGGGATGGTGATCGCTCCGGACGGCGAACGGGTGCTGCTGGTGCATCACCGGCGGCTGAATCGCTGGCTGCTGCCCGGCGGCCACGTGGAACCGGGGGACGCGAGCATATCGGACGCGGCGAGGCGGGAAGTTCTGGAAGAGACGGGCGTGGCCTTGGCCGCGGGGGTGAATCTTGCGGGCGCGGACGTTCACGGCATCCCGGGCAAGGGGCACGAGCCCTATCATCTGCATCACGATCTGCTCTTTCAATTCCAGGCGCTTGGCGAAGAGATTCGTGTCTCCGAAGAATCGCATGCGGTGGCGTGGTGCGGGCCGGGAGAGTTCGAGCGGTACGCGATACCGGAAAATATACGGCGGGCCTGGGCACGAATCAAAGCCGCCGGTCCTACAGCTACAATTGTCTTCGAGACATGAAGACCTTTACGATTGGTGTGATCGCCGGCGATGGCGTGGGAACGGAAGTCATCCCGCAGGCGAAACGCGTTCTGGTGAAGATCGCGGAGAAGCATAAAGTCACGTTCGCGTTCCAGGACTTCGAGTGGGGCGCCGATCATTTTTTCCGTTGGGGGCAAATGATGCCGGCCGGGGCGATCGACTTGCTGCAGCCGTGCGACGCGATCCTGCTGGGCGCGGTGGGGCACCCCGAGATTCCGGATCACACGACTTTGAACGGGCTGCTGCTGCCGATTCGCCGGGCATTCGACCAGTACGCGAACGTTCGGCCCGCGTATCTATATCCTGGGGTGCAATCTCCGCTGGCGAGGCCCAAGGGCGGCGACATCGATTTCGTGGTGGTGCGCGAGAACACGGAAGGCGAGTACGCGCAGGTGGGAGGGTTCGTTTACCATCTGCAGCCCGAGGAGATCGCGATTCAGACGTCGGTGTTCACGCGGCGCGGGATTGACCGGATCGTGCGGTTCGCCTTCGAACTGGCGGTGAAGCGCAATAAGAAGCGGCGTGTCACGTCGATTACGAAATCGAACGCGCAGGGTACAGCATGGTTTTGTGGGACCGCGCCTTCCAGGAAATCGCCACCGAATTCCCGCAGGTGGAGACGGAGTCCCTGCTGGTGGACGCCGCGGCGATGAATTTTATTCGCCGGCCGGAGAGTTTCGATGTGGTGGTGGGCTCCAATCTGTTTGCCGATATTCTGAGCGATATTTCGGCGATCATCGTGGGCAGCATGGGGTTGGCGGCGAGCGCCAATCTGGATCCGCTGCGGCGGTACCCCTCGATGTTCGAGCCGGTTCACGGATCGGCGCCGGATATCGCGGGCAAGGGCATCGTGAATCCGCTGGCGACGATTCTCAGTGCCGGGATGATGCTGGAGAGTCTGGGAATGAGCGAGGCGGCGAGCGAGGTTGAGGCGGCGGTGGCTGCCGTGCTGGCCGCCGAGAAGGTGCGCACGCCCGACCTGGGCGGGAAGAGCAGCACGGTGGAAGTGACGGACGCGGTGTTGGAGAAACTCGGCTAGAGTGGCCAAAGACAACACAGGCCGTCACGCGTTTCTTGTTGCCGCAGGAATTCTGATCAGCCGGATCGCAGGGCTGGTCCGGCAGCGGGTTTTCTCGAATTACTTTGGGCTCTCCGACGAGGCCGACGCTTTTTACGCCGCCTTCAAAGTCCCGAACTTCCTGCAGAACCTGTTCGGCGATGGGGTGCTCTCGGCGAGCTTCATTCCGGTTTACTCGCGCCTGCTCGCACGGCAGGATGAAGAAGAGGCGGGGCGGGTAGCGGGAGCAATCGGCGCGATTTTGGGGCTGGTCACCTCGCTGATCGTGCTGGCCGGCGTGGTGCTTACGCCGTACCTTATCTGGTTGATCGCGCCGGGCTTTCCGGAGGCGAAGCGCGAACTCACGATACGGCTGGTGCGGATCCTGTTCCCGGGAGCGGGGCTGCTGGTGTTCTCTGCCTGGTCGCTCGGGATCCTGAACAGTCATCGCAGATTTTTCCTTTCGTATACGGCGCCGGTGATCTGGAACGCGACCATGATCGCGACCATGTGGAAGTTCGCGGGCCGGGACCTGAGTGCGCTCGCGATCTATCTGGCGTGGGGTTCCGTGCTGGGAAGCGCGCTGCAATTCGCGGTGCAGATGCCTACCGTACTCGGGCTGATGAAGCATCTGCGCCTGCACTGGGATACGGCTTCGGCGAATGTACGAGAGGTCATGCGCAATTTCGCGCCGGTGTTCGTGAGCCGGGGCGTGGTGCAGATCAGCGCCTACGTGGACCAGATGATTGCCAGCTGGCTGAGCAAGGGCGCGGTGGCGGCGTTGACGAATGCGCAATCGATCTACACGCTACCGGTGAGTCTCTTCGGGATGGCGGTTTCGGCGGCGGAACTTCCGGCGATGTCGAGCGCGCTGGGGACGGAGGCGGAGATCCACGCGCGGCTGCGGCAGCGTCTGAACGCGGGCTTGCGGCAGATCGCATTCTTCATCGTGCCCTCGGCGATGGCGTTCTTCGCGTTGGGGGACGTGATTGCGGCCGCGCTGTACGAATCAGGGAAATTCACGCACGCAGATTCGCTGTACGTGTGGCGGATTATCGCGGGGAGCGCGATCGGACTGCTGGCGTCCACGCTGGGGCGGCTCTACGCGTCTACGTACTATGCGCTGCGGGACACGCGCACGCCGCTGCGGTTCGCGATGGTGCGGGTGGCGTTGACGATCGGGTTGGGATATTTGTGCGCGATCCCGCTGGGATGGGGCGCTCCGGGGCTGACGGGGTCGGCGGGCGTGTCGGGGTGGGTGGAGTTCGTGCTGTTGCGGCGCTCGCTGAATCGGAGGATCGGGAGCACGGGGCTGCCGGTTTCGTTTACGTTCAAGCTGTGGACGGCGGCGGCGGCGGGGGCGGCGGTGGCGTGGCTAATCAAGCCAGTGGTTGCGGGCCATGCGCGGACGCTGCAGGCGATTCCGATACTCGGCGCTTACGGGTTGGTGTACTTCGCTGCGACTTACCTGATGCGGGTGGAAGAATTGGCCGGGTTGACTCGCCGCTTCCGGAGAAGCTAGGGAGGTCATGGAGTGGGCCGAAAGAAGATCAAGCGTGGGGCGAAGCGGGGATCGAGACCGCCGAAGGACTTCGTTCTCGCCGACGAGATCGGGTATATCCAGGCGCGTGCGGCGCTGCGCGATCCGCGACTGGTGCGGGTCAACTCACTGGCATTGTTCTCCACGGAGAGCGGCGATGCGTGGCTACTCGACCCCAGGGACCACACGGCGGCGCGGCTAGCGCGGGATGGCGAACCCGAGGAGCTTTACTTCGAGGAAAACGAAGCTCAGGTTGCGATTGGGTGGAAGGGCAGCTACCGGATTGAGGGGAACGCGTTCCTTTACACGGATCGCGAGTCGAACCGGCTGATCTCCATTGAGGGCTATCCGACGGGGGCCCTGACGAAGTTAGAAGAGTAGCTATTCGGTGGCGCCCGCGCGAGAGTGGGCGGGTCCGCGGAAGACGGCGTTCAGGAATAGGAGATTCATGCCATCGCTGATGGCGCGAAAGCTCGGGTCCTGCGTAAAGCCGATGACCACTCCGCGGCCCGACGTGCCGGAGACCACGACCGGCTTGTATGCCAGCTGTTTTTGGTTCTCCGCCCAGAGGTGGCCGCTGGCCACCAACTTATCGGCGGCATCGTAGAAGGCGGCGTTGATTCCTTTGTCGGCCTTCAGGGGCGAGTAGATGGTGCGCCCTTCGACCATGGTGTAGACCGTCGGGCCGACGCCCGCTGTGAGCCAGTAGTCCGGCCGAATTCTGATGCGGGCAATGGCTCCGGGGACGGAATCGGGCAACTCCGTGGCGGCGCGCGTCACCTTCTCGAAATCGGCGTCGCTGGCGATGGCGGTACCGGGGACGCGGGCGGCCTTCTCTTCCTTTTCCGAGGACTTTTTCTCCTCGCTATCGCGGAGGGCATTTTCCTGGGCGATCTCCATCAGTTCTGCTTTCGCCAGGAACGCGACGGCATCGCCAAGCGCGATTATGGTGCCGCCGGCGGAGACCCAGTCCTTGACGCGTTCGAGGCCGTTTTCGCCAAGGACGGTGGCGTAGTTGCCGCCAGAGGGCAGAATCAGGACCTGGAATTTCGCAAGATCGGCGCCGGACAACTGGGCGGTCCGAATCGGAGTGACGGGGTAGCCGTACTGGCGTTCGAGGATGAAGCGAGTCGCGCCGGCCGAAGCCGATTGCGCCGGGGTATCCCAGGCAATGGCGATGGCCACCTTCTTTAGTGGGACCACCCAGCGGCTTCCAAAATTCACGCCATCGTCTACCCAGCCGGAGTTCGTGCCGTAGACGGCGGCGCCGGTCTCGCGTGCCAGGCGGGCGAGCCGGTCGGCGAGGTTGGGCGGATTCACGGCGACCTTGAGGATGAGGCTGCCGGCTGGAAAGTCTACGCCATTTTGGCTGAAGGGCTTGTCGCTGGAATCGATCTTGAGATCCTGGCGCAGGGCGGCGGCGAGCAATCGCCCGGCGGCCTGGCTGCCCCACGGTACCAGGTATGCCACGCTCGCGCCGCTGCCGTCGAACTCGCCGGGGACGATGCGTGCGGCGGGGGCCGGTTCGAAGCTGCCGGTGGAGGCGGTGCTGCCGGCGATGCACTCGACATTAAAGAGCAGGGGAAGGCTCCAGGCGGTGACATCGTAAATCTCCGTGCGCTGGCGGAGTTTACGGCGCGTCTCTTCGGCGGCGACGAACTTGTCGTCCATTTTTGTCTCGGGATCGAGCAGCGTGCGGATGAAGCGCTTGGAGGGCTGGGCCATGGATACAACGTAGGTGCCGCTGGCAAATTCCCTGCCGGCCGCCTGGAAGGGTGCGGTGGCGCGGTTGACCTCGACGCCATGCTCCATCAGGATGCCGGCGAGTTTGTCGGTGGCCGCGGCGTCGCGGCCGCGCGGCAGGATGTATTCCTTGATGGCTTCCTTGCGGCCTTCGTCTACGGCCGTGGCGCGGTAGTGGTAGAAATCGATGAGCAGCCTTTCGCGGTTTGCGGCCGCGGTTTCGAGGGTGGAGACGGAAGCCACGAAGTGGTGGCGCACGGTATCGCGGTAGGTGAGCAGGGTCTCATCGGAGCGGCGCAGCGCCAGGCCGCGCACGGAGGCCTGCTCATACGTCATGGCGAGCGCGCCATAGTAGAGCGGCCAGCTCGCGCCATAGCCCGGGTAGAAGGCATCGTACTCTTCGCGGGTGAAGTAATCGAAGCCGTATTTATCGAACCACCTGGCATTGTTCTTGCCGAAGAGGGTGAGGCTCTGGCGCAAGTTGGGCGTGAGGTTGGGATTGTACGGGTCGCTTTCGGGGGTGAAGAAGTACGTGCTGTCGCCGCCCATCTCGTGCAGGTCCACATACACGAGAGGCAGCCACTCGCGCAGCGTCTTGACCTGGCTGAGAATCTCGGGCTGGGTGAGGCCGATCCAATCGCGATTGAGGTCGAAGAGATAGTGATTGACGCGGCCGCCGGGCCAGGGCTCGTTGTGTTCGGCGGCGGATGGGCTCGGGTCCGGCACGAGTCCGCGGGCCTGTTCGAAATAGTTTACGAAGCGGTCGCGGCCGTCGGGGTTCTGTGTCGGGTCGATCAGCACCACGACGTTGGCGAGCACCTGGTCCACGATTTTGTCGTTGCGCGCCGCCAGCAGATGATAGGCGGTGAGCAGCGCGGCGTCGGGCGAAGAGATCTCGTTGCCGTGGACGCCGTAGGAGAGCCATACGACGGCGGGCAGGGATGCGATCAGCTTGCGCGCATCGGACTCGGGAGTTTTGCGCGGGTCGGCGATGCGCTGGATGGCGCTCTTGATTTCGGCGAGTTTGCGGATGTTGGCTTCGCTGCCGATGGCGGCGTAGACGAGTTTCCGGCCTTCCCAACTGGCGCCGTACTCGAAGACTTTCATGCGGGCAGGCGCGGCGGCGGCGAGCGCATCCATATACTTCATCAGGCCGGCGTGGCTGGTGACTTTTTCGCCGGGCTCGTAGCCGAGGACCTGATGCAGCGTGGGGATTTTGGAATCGTAGGCGGCGCCGGGCCAGAAATCCTCGGGTTTTTGCCCGTAAGCCGGCATCACAAGGAGGAACGCCAGCAGCGGCATCGTCAGCCTGATCATTAACTATCTAGTTTACCGTTCCCGCGCTGAGCTAAAATCAGAACTTCCGGTACGAAAATGAAACTCAGCTTATTTATTCTTCTCTTTGCGCCTCTTTTTGCGTTTGCACAGCCGCGGTCTGCTTCCGGCCTGGATACGGCGGCGATGAACAAATCGGTGGACCCGTGTGTTGATTTTTATCAGTACGCCTGCGGTAACTGGATTGCGACCAATCCTCTGCCCGCCGATCGCGCCCGTTGGGGCCGCTTCACGGAATTGAGCAATCACAATGAGCGGGTCCTGCTGGATATTCTGCAAGGCGCCGCTGTGGTGACGGCGAAGCGCAGCGCGCTCGATGCGAAAATCGGCGATGCCTTCGCGGCATGTCTCGATGTGGCGACGATCAACAAGCGGGGACTTGCGCCGGTGAAGCCGGAACTCGATCGCATCAACGCGATGGAGGGAATGCCCGACGTGGTGGACGAATTGGCCCGTCTGCATCGCGTGGGTATCGGAGTGCTTTTCACGTTCGGCGCGCGACCGGATGCGAAGGATTCCAGCCGGATGATTGCGGGGCTCGCGCAGGGCGGGCTATCGCTACCCGACCGCGAATACTACTTGAAGACCGACGCCAAGAGCGTCGAGACGCGTCATCATTTCGTGGACCACATGAAGAAGATGTTCCAGTTGGCGGGCGATTCCGCCGAGATCGCCGCGGCGAAGGCGCAGGCGGTGCTCGACCTGGAGACCATTCTCGCCAAGGACTCGATGGACCGGGTATCGATGCGCGATCCGAATAAGACTTATCACATGATGACCAAGGCGGAAATTGCCGCACTGACACCTGGATTCCAATGGGACCGCTATTTCGCGGGAGCCGGGGTGCCTGCGTTCGAGACGGCGAACGTCAGCCAGCCGGACTACTTCAAGCAGATTGCGGGCGATCTGGCGGCGCAGCCCATCGACGCGTGGCGCGCTTACTTTTCGTACCACTTGTTGCGCCAGAGCGCCCCGGCGCTGCCGGAGAGTTTTGAAAACGAGGCGTTCGATTTCTGGAGCCGATACCTGACCGGCACCAAGGAACAGCGCCCGCGCACGGCGCGCTGCGTGGGCACGGTGGATCGACAGCTTGGCGACCTGCTGGGACAGAAGTACATCGACCTGACCTTCGGTCCCGATGCCAAGCAGCAGATCACGCAGCTGGTGGAAGCGCTGGAAAAGGCGATGGGCGAGGACATACGCACCCTGGACTGGATGACTGAGGACACCAAGAAGGCGGCACTGGCCAAACTCAAGGCAATCACCAACAACGTGGGCGCACCCCAGAAGTGGCGTGACTATAGCAAAGTGAATATCGCACGCGACGATTTCTACGGCAACGGAATGCGCAGCGCGCAGGCTGCCTACGAGCAGCGGATCGAGAAGATCGGCAAGCCCACGGACAAGACCGAATGGGGCATGACGACGCCGACGGTGAATGCCTTTTACAGTCCGCAGAACAACACGATCAATTTCCCGGCAGGCATTTTGCAACTGCCGTTCTTCGACCCGAAGCGGGATATCGCTTTAAATTACGGCGGCGCGGGGATGGTGATCGGGCACGAGATGACGCACGGGTTCGACGACCAGGGAAGGAAGTTCGATGGCGACGGCAATCTGCGGGACTGGTGGACGGCGAAGGACGGGGCGGAGTTCGATAAGCGTGCGGCCTGCATCGCCAACGAGTATTCGAGCTTCACGGCAGTGGACGATGTGAAGTTGAATGGCCGGCTCACGCTGGGGGAAAACTCGGCCGATAACGGCGGGCTGCGCATCGCACTACTGGCGCTGCAGGACACGCTGAAGGGGAAAGAGGACAAGCTGGACGGGTACACGCCGGAGCAGCGCCTGTTCCTGGGCTTCGGCCAGATCTGGTGCGAGAACACCGCGCCGCAGGAATCGCGGGCGCGGGCGATGACGGACCCGCATTCGCCGGGACGGTACCGGGTGAACGGCACGGTGCAGAATATGCCCGAATTTCAGAAGGCATTTTCCTGCAAGGCGGGGCAGCCGATGGTCAGCCAGAACGCTTGCAGGGTCTGGTAGAAAACGATGAGCATTGCAAAGGAATTGGCGGATCTTTTCCGCCGCGATATCGCCAGGCTGGGGCAGCAAGTGAATGGCTTTCCCGACGATTCGACGCTGTGGGCCATCTTGCCGGGAACTACAAATTCGGCGGGGAACCTGGCGCTGCACGTGGAAGGCAATCTGCGCGAGTATATCGGGCGGCAGTTGGGCGGTGTTCCGTACGAGCGCCGCAGGCCGTTGGAGTTCAGCTCGACGGGGCTGACGCGGGGCGAGCTTGCGGGCAGAGTGACGGCGCTGCAAACTCTGATTCCGGAGATTGTTCTGGGACTCACGGAGCAGGTGCTTGATGCGCCATTTCCGGAAGAGGTGTTGGGGATACCGCTTTCGACGCGGCAGTTCGTAATCCATTTATTGGGCCATCTGAACTATCACCTTGGCCAAATCGACTACCTCCGGCGAATCGTGACGGAAGGGACAGCCATTCCGCCGGTAACTCTCTAAGCGCGCGCCGGAATCATAAAATGGTGACGAGGTGAATCATGCGAGTGGCAATTGCGGCCATTTTGGCGCTAGCCGGCTATGCGCAGCAATCGCCTGCCGGCCGCCCGGAGTTTGAAGCAGCCTCGGTAAAGCCCGGCGACCCGAACGACCCGAGCTCCGGCGGGCGCGCGACTCCGGGCGGGTTGGAACTTCGCAACGCGACGTTAAAGACGCTGGTGCGGAACGCTTACGACCTGAACGAGTACCAACTCGAGGGCGGACCCAAGTGGATGGATTCCGCGAAATTCAATGTGGTTGCCAAACTTCCGGCGGGTGCGGCGCGAGACCAGATCAACCTGATGATGCAGTCGCTGCTCGCGGACCGTTTCCAGCTGGAAGTTCACCGGATCACCAAGGATCTTCCCGAGTATGCGCTGGTGGTCGCCAAGAACGGACCGCGGCTGAAGACTGCGAGCGAGGAAGACAGGAAGCGTCACGGCACCTCGCAGGGCCCTCGCCAAATCCGGGGTTGGGCGATGCCGGTATCGACACTGGCAAGTATGTTGATTAGCGCGGTGGGCGTTCCGGTCATCGATCGCACCGGGTTGACCGGCGACTACACCTTCCTGCTGGCGTTCGCCTCGGTTGTGGATTCGCCGAAAGAAGACGAGACGCTGCCGACGATCTTCGCGGTGCTACAGGAGCAACTGGGGCTCAAGCTGGAGCCGATCAAGGGGCCGGTGGAGGTGCTTGTGATCGACCGTGCTCAAATGCCTAGCGAGAATTAGGCGGGCGGAGACTAGCGCCGCTTCCGGCTCCTGGGACGGGGCGCGGCACTTACCATTTCCGCGCTGGGGGGCTTCACCGCGTTGGGATCCAGTTTGCTCATGATGCGGTCGTGGATCCAATGCTCGTCCCACCATTCGCGCGGATTCACCTGCACGCCATCGATCTGCATGCTGAAGTGCACGTGGACTCCGCCGGCCATCCCGGTGGCGCCCGCAACGCCGAGGCTCTGGTTTTTCTTCACCATGTCGCCCACCTTCACGTCGATGCGGTTCATGTGTCCGTAGATGGATTGCAGCGCGTAGCCGTGGTCCACCACGACACAATTTCCGTAGATGCCGAGATCCGCCGCCCACACTACGCGGCCATCGTTGGCTACGTGCACGGGGGCGTTCATGGTGTCGGAGAGATCGAAGCCAAGGTGTACCTGCTGATCCACCTTCTTACCCTTGTAGATGTAATTGCGCACGTCGGCGAACATGGATTCCTCCTTGCCCCAGTGGAGGAAGGGTCCATTCCACAGAACCTTGGGTTCCGTCTTCATACGCAGATCCGCGAGTTGCTGGTTGTTCTGGCGCCGCAGTTCGCCGTTGATCTTGAGGAATCGCGCGAGCATGTCCGGTCCGGGCGCCAGGGTGCCGCCGGGGTCGATCTGGTTGACGAGTTTCGAAATCAGCGCGTCGTCGATCGGAAAATCGCGAGTACGGAACTGCTTGGGGAAGAGCTTGTACCAGAACTGCGCGGTAGCTTCGGTGCCGGCCAGGTTGCGCGCGAAGACCATCGGGCACGGTGGTGTCCGGCAGGTCCCAGGGATAGGCGAACATCGCGAAGCGCTGGTCCGGGCGGCCGGGCAGAGGGAAGCTGCGGAAGGTGTACTTGCCCACCTTGACGCCGGCCTCGTTCCAGGAGCCGCCTGGGGTCATCTCCGCCAGTTCCATACCGCCCTGGTTGATGTAGTGCTGTGCGTCATCAGGCGTGACTCGCGGTGGCGCCAGGATCACCTTGACGTTGGTGGAGGCGGTATCGGTGCGGCCGCGGAAATCGTCGGAGACGGCCTCGACCACGATGCGCGCGTCGCCTTCCTTGAGTCCCGCGGCTTTATTCTTGCCGGCGTCGAAGGTCACCGTCTGCGCGGGCTGATTGCGGCGCACGAAGAGGCGATGCGAAGGGCTGGACTGTTCCAGCAGCGGCAGGCGCGTGCCATTTTGTTCGATGTACGCGTTCACCTTGCGGACGCCGTGAGGATTGGACACCTGTACCGTAACGGGAGTGCTCAAGCCCACGGTGGTGACAGCGGGGGCGATCACCAGAGCGGTACTGGAGGAGATCGCGAAGAGCGCCACCACGCCGATGGCTGCCAGAACTAGAATGCCGATGAGTGCTTTCACTATTTTTTAACCCAGGAATCCAACCACTCGATGAACGTGTTGTACCAGAGGAGGCTATTCTGCGGCTTGAGCACCCAGTGTCCCTCATCGGGAAAGAGCAGCAGCTTGGAAGGGACCTTCTGAATCTGCAACGCGGTGAACAGCTCCAAACCTTGATTATACGGGACGCGGAAATCCTGTTCGCCGTGAATTACGAGCGTGGGTGTGTGAAAGTCCTTAACGAAGCTGTTGGGCGACCATTTGGCGTACTCCTCGGGATGATCCCAGGGGTTGCCGCCGAACTCCCATAGCGGGAACCAGAGTTCTTCGGTGGCGCCGAATTCGCTGGTGAGGTTGTAGACGCCGGCGTGGGAGATCAACGCTTTGAAACGCTGGGTATGCCCCAGAATCCAGTCCACCAAATAGCCGCCGTACGAGCCGCCGGCCGCGGTCATTTTGCTGGCGTCGGCGTAGGGAATGTCGCTGACGATGTAGTCGGCCACTGCCATCACGTCGTCGAAGGCGCGGCCGCCCCAATCGTCATTGATCTCGTCGATGAACTTCTGTCCGTAGCCGGTGGAGCCGCGCGGGTTGGGCATGACCACGACGTAGCCCGCGGCGGCGAAGACCTGCGCGTTCCAGCGATACGTCCACGCGTGGCCCCAAAATCCCTGGGGACCGCCGTGCAGCAGCATCAGCACCGGATACTTGCGGGTGCGGTCGAAGTTCGGCGGTTTGACGACGAAGCTCTGGACCTTGGCGCCGTTCGCGCCATCCACCCAGAATTCTTCCAGGCTGGTGAGTTGATAATCGTTGAGCGCCTGATCGTTGAGGTGGGTCAGCGCGACGGGCGCGCCGCCGGTGGATGCCGCGCGATAGATTTCGACGGGCGCCATGCCGGATTGCTGGGTGTAGACCATGGTGTGGCCGTTGCGGGTCAACTGCATATCGTCGAGTTCGTTATCGCCGCTGGCCGCGACTTTGACCGCGCCGCCGGCGAGGGGAATCACCTGGATGGCCTGGCGTCCGCGATCCGTAGTGGTGAAGAAGAGACTGGCGGAATCCGGCGCCCAAGTGAAGCTGTTGACCCAGCGGTCCAGGCTCTCCGTCAGATTCACGACGCGGCCGGAACTGCGCTCCAGGGTCATCAGGCGAAAGCGATCGCTCTCATAGCCGGCGCGCAGCTGCGATCGCCACGCAATGTACTTTCCGTCTGGAGAATAGCGCGGGCCGGTGTCGCTGCCCGGCGTGATGGTGATTTTCTTGGAGGGTCCGCCGGCAATCGCGACCACGTACAAATCCGAATTGGTGCTGATCGCCGGCATGGCATCGGCGTTCATGCTGTAGCAGACTTCCTGGCCGTCCGGGGAGACGTCGAAATCGTCGCCGCCCAGGGAGAATGGGGGCGCTTCGCGCGGGCCGGGGGTGAGATCTTTGACGGGGCCGCCGGAGACCGGCATGGTCAGAATGTGCATGCGGCGCTTGGATTGCCATTGCGTCCAATGGCGGTAGAGCAGCTCCGTATAGATGCGCGCGCGAACCTTGTTGGTCTTTTCCGCGTCGATCAGTTTTTGGTTGCAGGCGTTATCGGCGCCGCACTCCGGGTAGACCTCACTGGTGAAGACCAGGCTTTTTCCATCGCCGGACAAGACGTGTCCATCGGCTTCGGTGACGAGGGCGGTCACCTGTTTGGCGTTGCCGCCGTCGGGATCCATCATCCAGATCTGCGACGACCCGCCGCGATCGCTCACGTAGGCGATGCGCTTGGAATCCGGCGACCAGCGCGGCCGTTGATTGGCTTCGCCATCGTGGGTGATCTGTTGAGGGGCGCCGCCGTTTAACGGCACGATCCAGATCTGCACGGGCTTCTTATTGGCGGCAACGTCGACGGTCTGCACCTGGAAGGCGACCCACTTCCCGTCGGGCGAGATCTGAGGATCGGCGACCCGCTTCAGAGCAAGCAGCGCGTTGACATCGAACGGCTTCTTCTGCGCGAACGCGACGCTACAGAGCGCGAGTAAAACCAAGAGGCGGCGCATACGTCGATTGTAGCGCCCGTGCATCGGGGGCACGCGAATGGGGCGCCAATGCAAACGGATGAATCACCGCATGTTAACATTTAAGTTTCCCCACTACCTTGATAAAAGCCGTCAAAGGAACCAGAGATTTACTACCCCCGTCCACCGAAGTCTGGAACCGGGTCGAACAGGCGGCGCGCGCCATTTTTCGCGCCTATAACTATCACGAAATCCGCACCCCGATTTTGGAAGAAACGGAGCTGTTTGCGCGCGGAGTCGGCACTGAAACCGACATCGTCACCAAGGAAATGTATACCTTTGACGATCACGGCAGCTCGCTCACGCTACGGCCGGAGAATACCGCGTCCGTAATCCGCGCATACATTGAGCATCGCCTGGATCAGCGGCCGGGAATTCAGAAGCTCTATTACATTGGCCCGATGTTCCGCCGCGAGAGGCCGCAGAAGGGCCGGTATCGCCAGTTTTTCCAGATCGGCGCGGAGGCGATCGGGTCCGAATCGCCGCTGGTCGATGCGGAAGTGATCGAGCTTGTGGTGGAGATTCTGAAAGGCGTGGGACTGAGCGGTTTCAAGCTGCTGATCAACTCGGTTGGCGACCACAACTGCCGTCCGCAGTACGTGGAGAAGTTGAAGGCCGAGCTCAAGGACAAGGCGCCCGGAATGTGCGGAGATTGCCAGCGGCGTGCGGAGACCAATCCGCTGCGCGTGCTGGATTGCAAGGTCGAAGCCGACCAGCCGATCATCGACGCGCTGCCTTCGATCGTGGACTATCTTTGCGAGCCGTGCCGGGTGCACTTCGATGCGGTGAAGAGCTTCCTGACGGATCGCGGTATTGAATACGAAGTGCGGCCGCGCATGGTGCGCGGGTTGGATTACTACATGCGCACTACATTTGAAGTGGTGCACGGGGCGCTCGGCGCACAGAATTCGGTGCTCGGCGGCGGACGCTACGATGGGCTGGCGGAATCGCTGGGCTCCAAGGTACATGCTCCGGGAATCGGATTTTCGATTGGCGAAGACCGGCTGGTGATGAGCGTGGAAGGCGATCAAAAGCCGGTTGCGCTGGATCTGTTCATTGCGCCGCTGGGCGAAGCTGCGGTGCGTCACGCCGCAATTCTGGCGCGCGATTTCCGGCGGAGCGGCCTCTCGGTGGAACTTGGCGAGGGCAAACTCAAACGCGCCATGGAAATCGCCAACAAACTCGGCGCGCGCTACGCGTTGATCATCGGCGACAATGAAATCGCCGCGGGGCGGTACGCGCTGAAGAATTTGTCCACGGGCGAGCAAGTGGAATTGACGCAAGACGAAATTGCCGGGCGCCTGGCCGCGGCATCAAACTAGAAAGATCGATATGGAAACCTCTGTTGCACTGGATTTTCTGGGCGACCTTCGCCGCACTCATATGTGTGGAGATTTGCGCGCCTCGAACGCGGGCCAAACGGTCCTTCTGATGGGATGGGCGCATCGCCGCCGGGATCACGGGGCGGTGATCTTCATTGACATGAGAGACCGCACGGGCCACACGCAGGCCATCTTCCACGAAGATGTCGATCCGGCTATCCACAAGCGTGCGGAAGAGGTTCGCGCCGAGTATGTGATCGCGGTGGAAGGCGTGGTATCGCTGCGTTCGGCGGCTACCATCAATCCGAATATGCCGACCGGCGAAATCGAAATCGTCGCCTCGAAGATCTGGATTCTGAACGAATCGCGGACGCCGCCATTTCCGATGGAAGAGCACGTGGACGTGGCCGAAGACGTGCGTCTGAAATACCGGTATGTCGATTTGCGGCGGCCGCAGATGCAGCGCAACATCATCATGCGCTCGCAGATTACCTTCGCGGTGCGCGAGTTCCTTTACTCCGAAGGGTTCCTGGAAATCGAGACGCCGTTCATGACGCGCAGCACACCGGAAGGCGCGCGCGATTACCTGGTGCCCAGCCGCGTGCAGCCCGGTACGTTTTACGCGCTGCCGCAATCGCCGCAGATCTTCAAGCAACTCCTGATGGTGAGCGGCTTCGAGAAATACTTTCAGATTGTCCGCTGTTTCCGCGACGAGGATTTGCGCGCCGACCGCCAGCCGGAATTCACGCAGATCGATTTGGAGATGAGCTTCCCGCAGCAGCCGCAGATATTCGCGGTGATCGAGCCGCTGGTACAGAAGGTTTGCAAGGTCGCGGGTTTCGACGTGCCGGCTACCTTTCCGCGCATCACGTATGCGGAGGCGATGCGCAGCTACGGAATCGATAAGCCCGACACTCGCATTCCGCCGATGCACCCGGTGGGCGACCTGCTGCCGGAACTTGCCAACCTCGGCCTGCCGCTGGTCGCGATTCACATTCCCGGTTGCGGGACGCCCAGCCGCAAGGAGCGCGACGAATTCAAGCTCACCGGCCAGGAAAAGGGGTTGCGCGTGTTCGACGACCCGAAGCGTCTGGAGCGCGACTATCCGGAGCAGATGGCGAAGATCCGCGAACGCTGCGGCGCCAAGGAAGACGGCCTGCTGGTGCTTGCCACGTGGGGAGGCGCCGAACCGCCGGTGCGCCGTCCCGAAGAGACGGTGTATCAGGCGTGCGGCCAACTTCGCCTGGCGCTCGCCGCCAAGTTCAACGATCGCCACAAATTGCTCGACCCGAAGAATTTCCAGTTCCTGTGGGTAGTCGATTTCCCGATGTTCGAGTGGAACGAGGAAGACAATCGCTGGGTGGCCGCGCACCATCCCTTCACCTCGGTGCACGACGAGGATATCGAACTGCTGACGGCGGACCCGGCGAAGTGTCGCGCGAAGAGTTACGACTTGGTGCTGAACGGCGTGGAACTCGGCTCCGGCTCGATTCGTATACACCGCCGCGATGTGCAGGCGAAAGTCTTCGCCGCGGTTGGTTTCAGCGACGAGGAAGCGCGCCGGCGCTTCGGTTACCTGCTCGAAGCGCTCGAGTACGGCGCTCCGCCGCATGGCGGCATCGCGCTCGGCCTGGACCGGCTGGTGATGATTCTGGCCGGGGAAACGTCGATTCGCGAAGTCATTCCGTTCCCCAAGACGGCTCGCGGGACGGATCTCATGTCGGACGCTCCCGCCGCGGTTCCGGATCGCGCGTTGAAGGAACTCGGGATCGCCCTGCGCAAGCCGAATTAGAGGCGGGCGGTGGCGGGGGCGGCCCGCAGTGGGAGAATAGCTTTTATGAAGCCCCTTGTGGTGCTCTTGGCCGCCGCCGCCGTTATGCCTGACTTAACTCAACTAAAAGAGATGAGCGCGCGCTTTGCGCCCGTCACGCTGAAGTACGATTCGTCGCAGCTTTCGGCGGGCGACAAGCAAGCGCTCGCCAAACTGGTTGATGCCGCCCGTGTGCTCAACACGTTGTTCATGGATCAACTGTGGAGCGGCAATCGCGAACTCTACGCCCGCTTGCAGAAGGATGCGACGCCGCTGGGTAAGCAGCGCCTGCACTACTTCTGGCTCAACAAAGGTCCATGGAGCGACCTGGATGCGCACGCCGCTTTCATCCCCGGCGTGCCCGCGCACAAGCCGCTGGGCGCGAATTTTTATCCGGAGGACATCACGCGCGAGGAGTTCGAGGCGTGGGTCAAAACGCTGACGCCCGCGGCGCGCGAACAGGCCATCGGGTTCTTCAGTGTGATTCGCCGCGACGGCAAGAAGCAGTTGACGCAGGTTCCCTATTCGAAGGCTTACGAGGCGGATCTCAAGAAGGCTGGGGCTCTTCTCCGCGAAGCTGCCGCGCTCACCGGCAACGCATCGCTCAAGAAGTTTCTCACGCTACGGGCCGACGCATTCAGCTCGAACGATTACTACGCGAGCGACCTTGCGTGGATGGACCTGGATGCGCCGTTGGATATCACGATCGGGCCCTACGAGACCTACAACGACGAGCTGTTCGGTTACAAGGCGGGCTTCGAAGCCTACATCACGATTCGGGACGAAGCGGAGACCAACAAACTCAAGACCGTTGCCGCGCACCTGCAAGAGGTAGAGAACAATCTACCCATCGATGCGCGCTATAAGAATCCCAAGCTCGGCGCCTCTGCACCCATACGCGTGGTCAACGAGGTCTATGCTTCGGGCGACGGCGCGCACGGTGTGCGCACGGCGGCTTTCAATCTGCCCAATGACGAACGCGTGATCAGCCAGAAGGGCAGCGCCCGGATCATGCTCAAGAATATTCAGGAAGCTAAGTTTGCCGCCAACCTGATTCCTATTTCCGCGCACGTGCTGCCGCGGAAGGCGCAAGGCGATCTCAGCTTTAACTACTTCTTCACGCACATTCTGGCTCACGAATTGAGCCACGGCATTGGCCCGCACCAGATTCAAATCGCCGGCCGCGCCACCACTCCCCGGCAGGAGTTGAAGGAACTGTACAGCGCAATCGAAGAGGCCAAGGCCGACATCACCGGGCTCTTCATGCTGGAATACCTCTACGACCACAAGCTCATGGACGGTCCTGATTACGAGCGCCAGCTGTACACCACCTTTCTGGCGTCGGCCTTCCGTTCGGTGCGTTTCGGCGTGAATGAAGCACATGGCAAGGGGATGGCGCTGCAGTTCAATTACCTCACCGATAAGGGCGCGTTCGTGGTGAATGCCGATGGCACGTTCGCGGTGAATATCGCCAAGATGAAGGCCGGCGTCCGCGATCTGACCCACGACCTGCTGACGATTGAGGCCGAGGGGAACTACGCCGCGGCGAAAAAGATGCTCGACACGCTCGGCGTAATTCGTCCGGCCATGCAGCACGCGCTCGATGGATTGAAGGCCGTGCCCACCGACATCGACCCCATCAACGAGAGCAACGAGTAGCCATGCGCCACCTGGTTTGCCTGCTGCTTGCCTTCACCGCGATTGCGCAGGACCGGCACCCTATCAGCGGGCGTAAGTATGCCGGAGTGATGGGACCCGCGGGCGCGGACTGGCTGGTCCGGCCGGAGCGTGAAGCGGAGGAGCGGCCCGACCTCGCGCTTAAATTAATCGGCGTACCGAAGGGAGCGACGGTCGGCGATATCGGCGCGGGCGCGGGATACCTCACCTGGCGGCTGGCCGCGCTGGTTGGCCCGACGGGCAAGGTCTACGCTAACGACATTCAGCCGGAGATGCTCGACCTGCTCAAGAGCAACATGCGCCAGCGCAAGCTGGCCAATTTCGAGACCGTGCTCGGCACGTACGACGATCCCAAACTGCCGGCGAATTCGCTGGATCTGGTGATTCTGGTGGACGTGTACCACGAGTTTTCCGAGCCGCAGAAGATGCTGCGCCACATTCGCGAATCGCTCAAGCCGGATGGCCGCCTGGTGCTGCTGGAGTATCGCGCCGAAGACCCGGCGGTTCCGATTCGTCCGGAGCACAAGATGAGTGTCGCGCAAGTCCGGATGGAGCTTGAGCCGGAGGGCTTTCATCTGGATCGCGTGCTCGAAGACCTGCCTCGCCAACATATTCTTATTTTGAAGAAATAGCTCTTGACCTGTCTAAAGCTTCAGGGTTGAGACTAGATAAAGCGATGACACTGACGGTCACCCGGCTGGCGCGCGAGTGCAAACTTTCGCGCAGCACGATTCTGTACTACGAAGCCATCGGTTTGCTGCGGCCACCGCGGCGCAGCGCCGGCAACTATCGCGTCTACGGGGAGAAGGATCTCGAACGTCTTCGGCAGATTTGCATCTACCGCGATGCCGGCCTGCCGCTGGCCGATATACGGGCGGTCCTGGATGCGCGGAGCAGCGATGCGGCGTCTGTGCTGAGGCGGCGCATGGTGGAACTCGGGGTAGAGATCGAACGGATGCGCGACCATCAGCGGTCGATCGCCAGTCTACTCAAGCTTCGAAAGGATAAAGATATGGTCACCAAAGAGAAGTGGACCGCGATTATGAGCGCGGCCGGTTTCACGGAAGAAGATATGCGCCGCTGGCATCGGGAATTTGAGAAATCGGCGCCGGCGGAGCATCAGGAGTTCCTCGAATTCCTCCACATTCCTGCCGCGGAGATCAAGACGATCCGCGCGTGGTCGGCGGCAAGCTCGTAGGAGGGCGAGGGGTAGTTTCGCGAGAATGGGCTCCCCGCGATTGTCGGCGCACGTACACTGGGAAGATGTCCGCCGCCATCCTCGTTCGCGATCTCCGCAAATCTTACGGAATGAAAGCCGCCGTGGATGGCGTGGATCTCGAGGTGCCGCGCGGATCTTTTTTCGGTTTTCTCGGGCCCAACGGGGCGGGGAAGTCCACCACGATCCGCATGCTCACCGGGCTGATTCCGGCCGACAGCGGTTCCATCGAGATCCTGGGACTTGCGCTGCCGAAGAACGAGCTGGAGATCAAGCAGAGGATCGGCCTGGTGCCCGACGAATCGCTGCTCTTCGACCGGCTGACAGGCGTCGAGTTCCTCGAATTCGTCGGACGGATGTACTCGCTGCCCCGGGCGCAGGCGATCGATCGCGCGCGCGGGCTGATGGACCTTTTCCAACTACAGGCCGATCGCAAGATCATCGGAGAGTACTCCAAAGGCATGCGCAAGCGGGTTGCGATGGCTGCGTCGCTGATTCATCATCCCGATCTCTTCCTGATGGACGAGCCCTTTGAAGGGGTCGATGCGGTGGGTGCGCGGCTGATGAAAGATATCCTGTTGGACCAGGTGCGGCGCGGCGCGACGATTTTCCTGACCACGCATGTGCTGGAAGTTGTGGAGCGCCTGTGCGACCGGGTGGCGATCATCAACGAGGGGCGCATCGTCACGTCCGCGGCGCTTAGCGATCTGCGGGCGGCGGGGGAATCGCTCGAGGACGCATTTGTGCGGCTGGTAGGCGCCGGCCACCAGACCGGCCGGCTGGAGTGGCTGTGATTGCCGCGATCCTGCGGGCGCAGTGGCTGAGTATGCGGGTGGGGGGCCGGCGCGGCCGGGTCTTGAACATCCTCACTGCCGTTCTCTGGTACGCGGTGTGGGTTGGGCTGGGGTACGGCGCATTTCACTATGTGTCCCGAGCGCCGCTGGACGTACTGCGTACGGTGCTGCCGCTCGCGCTGCTAGGCGTTTTTGCGTACTGGCAGCTCATGCCGATTCTCTCGGCCAGCATGGGCTCCGCGTTGGATTTGCGAAAGCTGCTGGCGTATCCGATTCCGCATGACAAACTTTTCCTGGTGGAGGTTCTGCTCCGCCTCACGACCGGCGCGGAAATGGTGCTGGTACTCGCGGGCGGCGTGGCCGGGCTCTTTCGGAATCCGGCTACGCGAGGCTGGCTGGCGATTGTTCCGGTGGCGCTCTTCGTGCTGTTCAACCTGCTGCTGGCTTCCGGCGCGCGCAGCCTGCTGGAGCGGCTGCTTTCGAAGCGCAAGATCCGCGAGTTGCTGGTTTTCCTGATCTTCATGCTTTGGATGGTGCCGCGATTCCTGTTGATCAGCGGATACCGGCCCGCGTGGCTGGGACGCTGGAGCCGGGTTATCGACCATGCGGCGTGGCCCTGGACGGCGACGGTTTGGGCGGCGCTCGGCCAGGCCGAGTGGTCATCGCTGCTCCTGCTGGCAGGCTGGATGGCGCTGGCGGGATGGTTCGGCCGCCTGCAGTTCGAGCGCAACCTGCGCTTCGATTCGGTCGCGGCGCAGGCCACGCCGCATTCGGTTCGCGCGTCCCGCTTCGCGGCGTTCACCGACCGGCTCTACCGGTTACCGTCGGTGATTTTCCGAGACCCGCTTGCCGCAATCATCGAGAAGGAGCTGCGATCGCTCTCGCGCACGCCGCGCTACCGGATGGTGTTCGTGATGGGCTTTTCGTTCGGGCTGATGGTCTGGCTGCCCATGGTGCTGGGCGGGAACGCGGAACGCAAATCCCAGCTTTCGACGCATTTTCTCACCGTGGTCTGCGTGTACGCGCTGACGCTGCTCGGGCAAGTCTCTTACTGGAACTGCTTCGGTTTCGACCGCTCCGCCTCGCAGATCTTCTTCGCCGCGCCGCAACCGCTTTCGCGCACGCTGCTGGGCAAGAATCTGGCGTCGCTGATCTTCATCTATCTGGAGGTGATGATCCTGGCCGGGGTGACCACACTGTTTCACGTCAGCTACGGGCCTGCCCAGCTGATCGAGACGCTGATCGTGATCGGAGTCTGTTCGTTGTATATGCTCGGCATGGGCAACATCACCAGCGTGCAATATCCGCGCGCGCTCAACCCGGAGCGTGTCTCGCAGGGCGGCGCATCGAGCCGGTTCCAGGCGCTGGTATTCCTGCTTTACCCCGTCTCCCTGCTGCCCGTCATTCTGGCGTACCTGGCGCGCTACGCGTTCAACAGCGAGTTGGTCTTTTATATAGCGATGGCTTTCGCCGCGCTGATCGGCGCCGCCGTTTATTGGATCGCGATGGATTCGGCCGTCTCCACGGCGTTGGCGCGCCGCGAAAAAATCATCCAGGCGCTTTCGACCGCCGATGGGCCCATTGCCGCCGACTAACTGGTAGGGCGAACCCTGCGAATGTTCTCCAGCACACCCAAAGTAGCCCCTGTAAATCTTGCCCCAGGCAATTCCCCAGTGATAAGTTGATTGGGTAACACTCCCGGGTTCAAGGGCCGGGGCGGTGCGGTTCCCCGAGGGAGGCCTTCTGAACGGCAGCAGCCAACTTGCATTATTATTCGTGTCCGCTTTCGCCCTGGCTGCAAACGCCCAACAAGCGCAGCCGCCGATAGAATCATCCACTCAGGCGGGGCTCAAAAACTTGAGCCTGGAAGAGCTTTCTCAGATCGAAGTCATCTCCCCCTCAAAAGAACCACAGAAGGCGATGCAGGTTCCCATGGCGATTTTCGTCATCACCGGGGACGAGATCCGGCGATCGGGCGCCACCAGCATTCCCGAAGCGCTGCGTTTGGCGCCGGGCGTTGAGGTCGCGAGGATCGACGGCAACAAATGGTCGATTGGCGTTCGGGGCTTCGGCAGCCGGCTCTCGCGTTCCGTACTGGTATTAATCGACGGGCGCACGGTGTACACCACGTTCTTCGCGGGCACCTATTGGGAGGTGCAGGACACGGTGATGGACGACATTGACCGCATCGAGGTGATTCGCGGTCCGGGGGGAACGATTTGGGGGCCGAACGCGGTCAACGGAGTCATCAACATCATCACGAAGAGTACGAAAGAGACTCACGGTGCGCTTGCCTCGGTGCGGAGCGGGAATGAGGAGCAGGGCGGCTTCAGCTTTCGTTACGGCGGGGGCAATGGCAAGAACGTCGATTACCGGATTTACGGGAGGGGCTTTACGCGCGGCCCCGAGTATCACCAGGACCGGCAGAACTTCGATGACTGGCGCGGCGGCCAAACCGGATTCCGAGTCGATTGGGCGGTCCGGGAACACGAGACCGTAACGGTCCAGGGCGATCTGTATCGTGAAGAGGCCGGCGAACGCGTCACGGCGACCAGCTACACGCAGCCATACACGCGGGATATCGACGGCAACGCGCACCTTTCCGGCGGGAATATCGAGACGCGCTGGAAGAAGGATTTGACGCACGGCGATATCCAGGTGCAGGCGTATTACGATCGCACGAATCGTGCGGAGCCGAACTTCGAGGAGACGCGCGACACGGTGGATGTGGATTTCCTGCATCACATACGGATCGCGGACCGGCATCAGTTTCTTTGGGGGCTCGGCGCGCGGGTGAGCGTGGGCAATGCGCCGACGGTTGTGTCGGGGTTGACGTTCGATCCGCAGCGGCGGACCGATCACTTGTATACCGCGTTCCTGCAGGACGAAATCAGCGTGATCGATCGCCGTCTCTCGCTTACGCTCGGGACGAAACTGCTGCGCACGAACTTCACGGGCGTCGAACTCGAGCCGAGTGCGCGGCTGGCATGGACGCCGAGTGAAAACCAAACCATCTGGACGGCATTTACGCACTCGGTGCGAACTCCGTCGCGGGCGGAAACAGACTTTTCGCTCTCCGGATACATCACCACGACGCCGGATGGGGTGCCGTATTTCGCGCGCTTCAATGCAAATCGCGATTTTGCGCCGGAGCAATTGAACGGTTATGAATTGGGGTATCGCAGGCTGCTGCGGCACAACATCTTCCTGGATCTTTCCACTTTTTATAATCACTATCACGATCTTTTCAGCGAAGACATTACGGGCGCCACGTATCTGGAGAGTTCGCCGGCGCCGGCCCATTTCCTGCTGCCCGCTCAGTTCCGCAATGATTTGCTCGGCGCTACCACGGGGGTGGAAATCGCGCCGGAATGGCGCCCCACGGCGTTCTGGCGGCTGCGCGGCTCCTATTCCTACCTGCATATCGATCTGAAGAAGGCGCCCAACACGCCGGAGATCGGCAGCGCTGCGCAGATCGAAGGGGGGAGCCCGCAGCATCAGGGGCAGGTGGAATCGTCGTTGGACCTTTCGCGGAGGCTGCAACTGGATCTGACGTACCGGTATGTCGGCGCGCTTCCGAGCCAGCCAGTGCCGGCTTATTCCACTGGCGATGCGCGGCTGGCGTGGAAGGTCACGCCTCAGCTGGAGGTCGCCTTCGTCGGAAGAAATCTGCTGCAGCCCTGGCACGCCGAGTACCTGGGCGATCCGGGCCCCGTGGTTGGAATCAGGAGAAGCGGCTATATCAAGGTCACGTGGAGCAGGTGATCTCATGCTCTCCACTTTGAGGCGCCGGTCCGCCGCCGCGATTCTGTTGATGATTGGCTTTCGGGCCTGGGCGGCCATGCCGCAGCAGTCCTCCGGGGCGCGTTCGCAGGCGTCCGAATATCAGGTGAAGGCCGCGTTCCTATTGAATTTCACGAAGTTCATCGAATGGCCCGCGACTGCCTTCGATGACGCCCGTTCGCCGATTGCGATCTGTCTTCTGGGCGACGATCCGTTCGATGGCGCATTGAATCAGCTGGTGGAAGGCGAAGTGGTAAACGGCCGGAAGGTGGTGGTGCAGAAGGTCCGGCGGGCGCCGGCGCCCAAGGCCTGCCAGGTGCTTTTCGTCAGCCGGGCCGAGAAGGATGTTTCCCGGATTCTGAACGGGCTCGGTCCGGGGATTCTGACGGTGGGCGAGGGCGAAGGGTTTCTGCGCGAAGGCGGCATCATCGCGTTCGTGCTGGAAAGCCGCCGGGTGCGTTTCGACATTAATCAAGGCGCCGCCTCCAACGCTGCGCTCACGATGAGTTCCCGGCTGCTGAATGTGGCGAAGTCGGTTGAGAAATAGAATGCGTCCACTCCGCGATGTTCCGATTAAGCAGAAGCTGATGGTCATCATCATGTTGACCACGGCGGCGGCGCTGCTGCTTTCGGGAATCGGCATCGTGGCGCTGGATTCTTTCCTTTTCCGGGCCTCTATGCAGCGCGACCTCAGTGCGCTGGCGCGGATTGTGGCCGACAACAGCACCGCGGCGCTTGCGTTCGACGATCCCCAAACCGCGGGGGAAACACTGGCCGCCTTGCGGGCGCGGCCGCACATGGTGGCGGCGTGCATTTTCCGGGCGAACGGAAACGTGCTCGCATACTACGAACGTGCGCGCGAGCAAGCGCAATGCCCGCCGCCCACGGCCGGCGACGTAGTGCGGTTCACCGGCGCGGGTTTAGAAGTATCACGCTCCATCATGCTGCAGGACCGGCGGATTGGGACGCTGACGCTGCTGTACGACCTCGGCGAAATCGCCGAGCGCATCACGCTATACG
This sequence comes from uncultured Solibacteraceae bacterium, assembly GCA_963811575.1. Lineage (GTDB taxonomy): Bacteria > Acidobacteriota > Terriglobia > Bryobacterales > Bryobacteraceae > Solibacter. The sequence goes on from CAWERY010000005.1 coordinate 75,508, forward strand.
GAGAGATCGTACTGGTGATTTTGCTGGCGTCGAGTGTGATTGCGCTGTTGATTTCCTCGAAGCTTCGCAACCTGATCGCGATTCCGATCTCACACCTGGCGCGGGCCGCCACGTCGGTATCGGAAACCAGGGACTATAGCATTCGCGCGCAGAAACTCTCCGGCGACGAGCTAGGCCTGCTGGTGGACGCCTTCAATGAGATGCTGGCGCGAATTCAGCGCCGCGACGATGAGTTGAAACGGGCCTTACGCGCCCGCGAGGAGGCGCTGGTAGAGACGCAAGACGCGCGCGATTCGCTGAAGAATACGAATGAGAACCTGGCGCGCTCCAACGAAGATCTCGAACGGTTCGCCTTTGTGGCCAGCCACGATTTGCAGGAGCCGCTGCGCATGATCACGACCTACGCGCAGCTTCTGATCAAGACCCACCGCGGCGAACTCGACCCGGACGCGTCGCTGTTTGTTGACAACATCGTGCAGGGCACGCGGCGGATGCGTGAATTGCTGATCGATCTGCTGGCTTATACGGAGATCCGTTCGGGCGGCGAGGAGCCGATGGAGGCCGTGGACCTGAACCTGGTGCTGCAGAAAGTGAAGGAGAATCTCAAGGCGTCGATCGATGCCACCGGCGCGATGATCGTTTCCGGCCCCTTGCCCACGCTCTCCGGCTACGAGGGGCACTTCATTCCGCTGTTTCAGAATCTGATTGGCAATGCGATCAAGTATCGTAGTGGGGAGGTTCCTTCCATCGCGATTCAGGTGGACGATTTGGGCGATCGATACCAGTTTTCCATAGTAGACAATGGAATCGGGATCGACCCGGAGTACCATGAAAGGATCTTCGAGGTATTTCGGCGGCTGCATGGAAAGAAGATTCCGGGCACGGGAATCGGTCTATCGATCTGCCAGCGTGTAGTGGAGCGGTATGGGGGGCGGATTTGGGTGGAGTCCCGCGAGGGCCGCGGCTCGAGATTTATTTTCACGCTGCCGCGCGTGAGCGCCGCCGCTGCCGCTTCGGGTAAGGAGGGTTGAATGAGCGAGAAAGCAGGCTCGCGGAAGATTCACATTCTGTTGGTGGAGGACAATCCCGCGGATGTCGGATTGCTCCGCCTGGCTTTCAAAGGCGCGCAGTTGGATTGTGACTTAACGGTCCTCGAAGATGGGGCGGAAGCGCTGACGTTCATCCGGCAGCGCGATAATTCCGGCGAAGCGTCCATTCCGGACCTGGCGGTTCTGGATTTGAACCTGCCGAAGAATGGAGGCTTGGAAGTGCTGGAGGCGATCCGCGCGAACTCCGCGTTTACCGGGATGCCGGTGGCGATTCTCAGCTCTTCGTCTTCACCACGCGAGCGGGCCAAAATCGAGGAATTCGGGGTAGATCGCTTTATTACCAAGCCGCTCGATTTGGACGGTTTCCTGGGAATCGGCGCCACACTGAAGGGGTTGTTGGTGAATACCCCGTCTGGCAGGTCAGCGTCGGCGACGTAGCGGAGGTGGGCTATGAACTCTAAAAAACCAGGACGGGCGATCGAAATCCTGCTTGTGGAGGATAACGCCGCGGATGCGCAATTAGTCGAACGGGCGTTCCGGGGTTCGCGCCTGCCGATCCATCTTTGTGTAGTGGAAGACGGCTTCCAGGCTCTGGATTACCTGCGCCGCAAGGCTGGCTACGCGGACGCGGGCCGGCCCGATTTAATTATGCTGGATCTCAATCTTCCCGGCCGGGATGGGCATCAGGTGCTGAAGGACTTGAAGAGCGATCCGGAATTGAAGGAAGTTCCGGTATTGATTTATAGCGGTTCCGCGGCGCAGAAAGATGTGCGGCTGGCGTACCGGCTGGGTGGGAATTGCTATATTCGAAAGCCGGTGGACTTGGATGATTTTTTCGGGGTAGTGGCTTCGATCGAGCGGTTCTGGCTGGGCACCGCGCTGCTGCCTTCGCTGTGACGGGAGTGGAGTGCCGGGCCACGGACCGAGGGGTCCGCGGCCCGGTAGGATTTACATTTTCGACTTCAGAACGTTGACGAGTTCCTGCACGGAATCCGCGCTCTTCTTGAGTTTGGCCTGTTCGTCCGCGGTCAGCTTGATCTCGTACACTTTTTCGATACCGCGCGCGCCCAATTTCACCGGGACGCCGACGTAGAGACCATTGATCCCATATTCGCCTTCGAGGTATGCCGCGCACGGCAGGACCTTTTTCTTGTCCTTGAGAATCGACTCCGCCATTTCGACCGCGGCTGCCGACGGGGCGTAATATGCGCTGCCGGTCTTGAGGTACTTCACAATCTCCGCGCCGCCGTTGGCGGTTCGATCCACGATTTTGTCGATGGTGGCCTGGTCCATCAATTCGGTCAACGGAATGCCCGAGACGTTGCACAAACGTACCAGCGGCACCATGGTATCGCCGTGTCCGCCCATGACTACGCCGATGACGTTTTCCACGGAGACGTTCAGTTCCTGCGCGATGAAGGTGCGGAAGCGCGCGCTATCCAGAACGCCGGCCATGCCGATGACGCGGTTCTTGCTGAATTTGGACACATGGAAGGCGGCCTGCGCCATGGCGTCCAGCGGGTTGGTGACCACGATGATGATGCAGTTGGGCGAATACTTCGCCACCTGTTCGGTCGCCGTCTTCACCACTTCGAAGTTAGCGAGCAGCAAATCGTCGCGGCTCATGCCCGGTTTGCGCGGGAAGCCCGCGGTGATGATCGCGATATCGGAATTGGCGGTGGGCTCGTAATCGTTGGCGCCCGTAACGCTCACATCGTAGCCCTGAACCGGGCCGGACTGAAGCAGATCGAGGCCCTTACCCTGGGGAACGCCCTCCACCACGTCGACGAGAACGACGTCGGCGAGTTCCTTATCGGCAATGCGCACCGCGCAGTTCGCGCCGACGTTGCCAGCGCCCACAACCGTGACTTTCTTTCGCAAGACAGACTCCTTAATGTGAATGGGGAATACCGCCTCTGATTATATCGTGGAGCGTCGGGGAAAGGCTGTCAGCCCTTCTTCTTGAGCGGAAATGGTTTTAGCTTCGGGAGGTGTTTATCGACGATGCGCAACTCGGCCTTATTTTCGGCGGTGAGTTTCAGTTCAAAGTGCATGACTTCGTTATCGTCGTCCTGAAAATCGAATTCCAGTTTGTCGCCGTCGGCGTGCGCGAAAAATATGGGCGCTTCGTGGTCTTGCACGGGCCCTGCTTCGAGCAGGTTGCCTTCGTCGTCCATCGAGATGCTGCCCGCGTTGATCGTGCCGCTGATCTTCTCGCCGGCCTGAAGTTTGAGTACCAGGAAGACCTTGTCTCCGGAAGCCGCCTCCCAGGTACCCGAGAATTTCGTGGCTTCCGCCGCCAGGGTAATCCCCCAGAGCCCAAGCAATCCCGCCAGGACGCCGATGCAGGTGCGCATAAAAAATAATTTAACACGCGGGATTCGCAACGGAAACTGTGCCGATCCGGCATCTGCGTGACCGTGGCTCACGGCCGCCTCTGGTAAAATAGTACTGAGCCTCCCCAAAACAAAAACCATGAAATTCGGCGTCATTGTTTTTCCCGGAAGCAACTGCGATCACGATGCTTTCTACGCGGTCGCCAACAATCTCGGGCAGCCGGCGGAGTTTATTTGGCACGACTCGACTTCGCTCGGCGATATCGATGCGGTCATTCTCCCCGGCGGCTTTTCATACGGCGATTACCTGAGGTGCGGGGCGATCGCCAAATTTTCACCGGTAATGCAGGCGGTTAAGAAGTTCGCGGCCGAGGGCGGCCTGGTGCTGGGCGTGTGCAATGGCTTCCAGATTCTGGTGGAAGCCGGCCTGCTGCCGGGCGCTTTGATCCGCAATCGCGGCCTGAAATTCATCTGCCGCGAACTCCGGCTCAGCGTGGGCACGACCGACTCGCCCTACACGTGCGCCGCGGAGAAAGGCCAAGTGCTGCATCTGCCGATTGCGCACGGCGAAGGCTGCTACATCGCCGACGAGCGCACACTGGACGAACTCGAGGCGGAGGACCGCATTGCCTTCCGCTACATCGACAATGCCAACGGCTCGCTGCGCAATATCGCGGGTGTCTTGAATAAGGAGCGCAACGTGATGGGCATGATGCCTCATCCGGAACGCGTGACCGAGCCTTTGATGGGCGGAACAGACGGCCTGCTGGTGTTCCAATCGATGCTGCGCGCGGCGGTGAGCGCATGAGCAGCACGGCGGCGTTTTCGGCGGAAATCATCGCACAACATCAGCTGACCGCGGGCGAGTATCAGAAAATCGTCGAGATCCTGGGACGCGAACCGAGCTACACGGAACTTGGAATTTTCAGCGTGATGTGGAGCGAGCATTGTTCGTACAAGAGCTCGCGAATTCATCTCAAGAAGCTGCCCACGCGGGGAAAGCTGGTGGTGCAGGGGCCGGGAGAGAATGCCGGCATCATCGATATCGGCGGCGGCTACGTCATCGCCTTCAAGATTGAATCGCACAATCATCCGAGCTTCATCGAGCCGTTCCAGGGCGCGGCCACGGGCGTGGGCGGGATTCTGCGCGACATCTTCACGATGGGGGCGCGCCCCATCGCGGTGCTGGATTCGCTGCGCTTCGGCCGGCTGGACGATCCGGAAACCGGAGCTCGCAACCGCCGCATCATGGGCGGCGTGGTCTCTGGGATCGCGCATTACGGCAACTGCTTCGGCGTGCCCACGGTGGGCGGCGAGTGCATTTTCGAGCCTTGTTACGACGGCAATCCGCTGGTGAATGTCTTCGCGCTGGGTGTGTGCCGCAAGGAAGACGTTTTTTATGCGAAGGCGGCTGGCGTTGGCAATCCGGTGATTTACGTGGGAGCGCGAACCGGGCGCGACGGGATTCACGGCGCGTCGATGGCGTCGGCGGAATTCACCGAGGAATCCAAGCAGAAGCGGCCCAACGTGCAGATGGGCGATCCGTTCATGGAGAAGCTGCTGCTCGAGGCCTGCCTGGAAGCGATGCAGACCGGCGCCATTGTCGGTATTCAGGATATGGGCGCCGCCGGCCTGACGTGCTCGACGTGCGAGATGGGCAGCCGGGGCGAGGTAGGAATCGAGATCGAGCTCGACCGCGTTCCGCAGCGCGCCACCGGCATGACGCCGTACGAAATCATGCTCAGCGAAAGCCAGGAGCGCATGCTGCTGGTGGCCGATAAAGGCCGCGAAGACGAGGTCTTCCGCGTTTTCAAGAAGTGGGGCCTCGAAGCGGTGGAGATCGGCATCGTGACCGGCGACGGCAAATTGCGCGTGCGCCACCACGGCGAGATCGTGGCCGAAATTCCCAATCGCGAACTGGCGGACGAAGCGCCGCTCTACGACCGTCCGCACACCGCGCCGCCCGCCGCGCCGCTGGCTCCCGCGCCGCGCACAAGCGAGGCGCCCACCGTGCAGGCTGCGCTGCCGCTGCTCCTGGCCGCTCCGGATATTTGTTCCAAGCACTGGATCTGGGAACAGTACGATTATCAGGTCCGGACCAATACCCTTACCAAGCCCGAACAGACCGACGCGGCCATCGTGCGCGTGAAGGAAACGGGAACGTCGGTCGCGATGTCGCTGGATGGGAACGGCCGCTATTGCCAACTCTCGCCGCGCGAGGGGGCGATTCTCGCGGTGGCCGAAAGCTGCCGGAATCTTTCGGTAGCGGGCGCGTTGCCCGTGGCCGCCACGAATTGCCTGAACTTCGGGAATCCCGAGCGTCCGGAGATCATGGCGCAGTTGGTGGAGGCGATTGAAGGGATGTCGGACGCCTGCCGCTTCTTCGATACGCCGATCACCGGCGGCAATGTCAGTTTGTACAACGAGACGCTGGGCGAGGGCATCTGCCCGACTCCCGTGATCGGCATCGTCGGACTGATGAAGACGGCGGCCCCGGTTACGGTGCCGTTCAAAAATGCGGGCAGGAGCGTGGTGTTGCTCGGGGGCGCGGGCACGTGCGAGGAGACGCGGTTCGGCGGTACCCAATACGCGAAGGAAATCGACCGGCAGCTTTGGGGATTGCCGCCGGCACTGGATCTGGAGTACGAAAAGCGGGTGCAGGCTGCGATCCGGGAAATCGTCGCGGCCGGGCTGGCCGAATCGGCGCACGATCTGAGCGATGGCGGGCTGGCGGTAGCGCTGGCGGAATGCTGCTTTGGAACGGCGGCGATCGGCGCGCAAATCGATATCGATAGCGACCTTCGGCCGGAGCTGCTGGCATTCCACGAAGGGTCCGTCGCGCGTTCTGATTTCCACGGCAAACGCGGTAGAGGTGGTGGCGATCGCGCAGCGCCACGGTGTGGACGCGCCGTTGGTCGGCGTTACAATTGAAGGAGGGATGGAAATCCGGCAGAGGGGCAACACGCTGGGTTCCTGGGACATCGCGGCGCTTAAGGCCGCTTACGAGGGGGCACTCGAAGCGCATGTTCGATAACTTTCCGTTGGATAAGTTTCACGACGAATGCGGCGTGGTCGCCATCTACGGCCACCCGGAAGCATCGAAGCTTGCCTACTTAGGCCTTTATTCTCTGCAGCATCGCGGCCAGGAGAGCGCCGGCATCTGCACCTCCGATGGGATCGAAGTTTATACCCATAAAACGATGGGCCACGTGGCTGATATCTTCACCAGCGACGTGCTGGCCACGCTGCCGGGACCGCTCGCCATCGGCCATACGCGCTACTCCACCGCCGGGGATACGGTACTGCTCAACGCGCAGCCCTTTTCCGTGGATTGCAATAAGGGCAAGGTCGCGATCGCCCACAACGGCAACATCACGAACGCGGCCGAACTGCGCAAGGATCTGGAACGGCGGGGCGCGATTTTCCAGGCTTCGAGCGATACGGAAGTGGTGCTGCACCTGATGGCGCACTCTTCGGAGCGCACGCTGGCGGGGGCGTTGCGCGATGCGCTGCTGCAATTGGAAGGCGCGTTTTCGCTGGTATTTTTGGCCGAGGATCGAGTGATCGTGGCGCGGGATCCGCATGGTTTCCGTCCGCTGGCGATGGGCGAGATGGAGGTTTCCGGCGGCCGGAAGTGCACTGTGTTTGCCTCCGAGACGTGCGCATTCGACCTGATCGGCGCCGCTTATTTGCACGATGTCGAGCCGGGTGAAATGGTGATCGTGGGGCCCGAAGGGGTTACGCGGGAGCATTACGCGCCCGCCCAGGCGCGCTCGCAATGTGTATTTGAACATGTCTACTTCGCGCGTCCGGATTCCATCGTTTTCGGCCGCGCGGTGGAAGAATCGCGGGAAAATCTGGGGCGTCTGCTGGCCCGGGAGTGCCCAGCCGACGCCGACCTGGTAGTGCCGGTACCGGATTCCGGCGTGGCAGCTGCGATCGGCTATGCCGACGAATCGGGGCTGCCGTTCCGCCAGGCGTTGATCCGCAATCACTATGTGGGCCGCACGTTCATCGAGCCATCGCAGGCGATCCGCGATTTCGGCGTCAAGCTGAAGCTCAACCCCGTCCGTCATTTGCTGCAGGGCAAGCGCGTGATCCTGGTGGATGATTCGATTGTGCGCGGCACCACCAGCCGAAAGATTGTCCGCATGGTCCGCCAGGCGGGCGCGCGGGAAGTCCATTTGCGGATTTCCTGTCCGCCGACAATTTCGCCGTGTTTCTACGGAGTCGATACGCCGACGCGCAGCGAGTTGATCGCGTCCAATCACAGCGTCGAAGAAATCCGGCGCTTCGTGGAGGCGGACTCGGTGGGCTACCTTTCCATCGGATCGCTGCGGAAAGCGGTAGGCGACGATCAAAAGCACGAGTATTGTTACGCGTGCTATACCGGCGACTATCCGACCGAGCTGATCAACATCGAAGAGCTGATCTCGGCCCGTCAGAAAAGAAAGTAACGGGTCAATTTTCGACCGGCGTCTTTTCCACGTGGTCGATTACGAATTCGTCGATCGTAATTTTCCTGGCTTCCAGTTTGAGGCCGAGGTGTTTCTCAAAAGCGGCAAAGAAGGTGAGGCCGCCGTTGTCAGACGAGGCGATATCTCCCGGGCCTTCGGCGCTGTCGGAGCGAAAGGTCAACATAAAATCGTATTTTCCGGTCAAACCAGTGAGGTCGATTACCGGTTTGCCAGTCAGCGTGTTCCCCAGGCCGGTGAGCGCAAGCATCGGCATATTATTTCCCACCCAGCGGGTGAGACCGTTGGCGCGGTCCACCACCATGGCGCCGCGCCGGGCAAAGTAGGAAAAGCCGTCGGCATCCTTGACCGGACCCTGCGCGGCTGGCGGCGCGGGAAGATCGGGCGTGGTGGGTGGTGAAGGGTCGGGCGACGATTCTTTCATCCTCAAACCGGTCTTCGCCACTACGAGGGCATAGCCCTGGCGCTCCACTGTTTCGTAGTGGAAGGCCAGTTTGAAACGGTCTGCCAGCAGGTTCCGCAGCATCACCTTCACCTGTTCCGGCGTGGCGCCCGGGGGCACCTTCGCTTCGACATTGAACTGATTGGTGTCCGTGGCAGGCGGGGGGCGAAGTTGATAGCCCTTCACCGGGTACGCATAGATCAGCATGATGGAAACGCTGGTATTGGTGCAGATGTAGCGAACCGGGTCGGGTGATCCGGGGCCGCCGAAGCATCCCCTTCTGCCGCCTCGGCCCGGCGCTGCGGGCGGGGACGGCTTCACCGATGCAACTTCAAACCGCAGATCATCCGCCGCGGCCTGGCCGAACAAGGCGCCGTGCACAACGAGCGCCAGTATAGCCGCCGTTTTCGAAATCATACGTGGTAGACGCCTAACAAGGGTATTTTGTGCAGTCAGCTCGAATACACGGCCACTTTGGTTACGGTGCGGAAGCCCATGCGTTCGTAGAGCCGCATTCCCGCGGGGGTGGATTGCAGGACCAGACGCTCCGTGGCATGTTCCTTGCGCGCTTCGGCGAGGGCGTGGCGCATCACCGCCTCGCCGAAACCGCGGCGCTGCGAGCCCGGGAGGGTGGCGACGTTATAGACTCCGATCGCGCCGCCGCCCAGGACGATCGCCGCGGTGGAAACCGGTTCGCCCTCGTAATATCCGACGTAGCTGGCAAACCGATCCCAGACACGATCGTTATCGAAGACCTCTTGAAACCAGGGAATTGGCACGTGGAAGCAGGTGGAGCCGATCTGGCAGAAGGCGGCACTTTCCGCGGCATCGTGCACGCGGCGGATCTCCATGCGCGGCAGGGGGTTGGCGGGAGGCAACAGGTGTTCCGCCAGCATTCCTGGCAGCTCGGTAGAAAGGCGCAGATCGCGCGCTTCGAACAAACGGCGGGAGCGTTTGCGCGATGTCTCGTCCAGCCAGTCCAGGCAGACCCAATAAGCCCACTCCAGGCCGCGCTGGTTGAAGTGCGAATTGGGCCGGACGATACGCTGCTTCATCTCCGCCTCGCTCGCTACCGGGCCGGAGAGGAAGGCGGAGTTGAACATTTGAAACGTGACTCCGGCAGAAGCGATGCTGACTCCAGTGAGTTCGAGTAACTCGCCCCCGGTGCGCGCCGAAGCGATCACCCGGAAGCTTTCGCGAAGGTTGTTTGCGACGAATTCGAAATCGGCCAAATTCCAGTATCCAACAGCCTGGGGATCCGTGATTCAAGCGTCTTTGGCGGGGATACGGAGGGTTGAGCGGTATTCCCGATTCTGCTATTCTCAAAAGGTTGAATTTATAACAACATAGCTTTCCCGGCATGAGTGCCGGGCCTACCTCGAGAGGTTCACATGTCAGGCCACTCCAAATGGGCCACCATTAAGCACAAGAAGGCGGCGACCGACGCGAAGCGCGGCAAAGCGTTCACCCGCCTCATCAAGGAAATCACGATTGCGGCCCGCAATGGCGGCGATCCCGACGGCAATCCCCGGTTGCGCTCGGCCATTTTAGCGGCGAAGAACGTGTCCATGCCTTCCGATAACATCAAAAAGGCAATCATGAGGGGCACCGGCGAACTGGAGGGCGGCATGATCGAAGAGGTCATGTTCGAAGGCTACGGCCCGGGCGGCGCGGCCGTGCTGGTCAGTGTCGCGACCGACAATCGCAACCGCACCGTCAGTGAAATTCGTCACGCGTTCTCCAAGAATGGCGGGAATATGGGCGAGCAGGGCAGCGTGGCGTGGATGTTCGAACGCCGCAGCCAGATGTTCGTCCCGATTGAAAAAGCCACGGAAGATCAGTTGATGTCGATCGTGCTCGATGCCGGCGGCGACGACCTACGCAACGATGGCGATCAGTGGGAGGTTCTCTCGGACCCTTCCAGCCACGAAAGCGTGCTCAAGGCTCTGGAGACGAACGGGCTTCCCGTGGTTGACCCGACGATCGCCTGGGTTCCCAAGAACCTGATGAAGCTCGAAGGCAAGAACGCGAGCGGGATGCTCCGCCTGACGGAATTTCTGGAAGATCACGACGACGTACAGAGCGTATACTCCAACTTCGATATCGACGAGAAGGAGTTAGAGGCGCTGTCGCAGTAACGTGCGCGTCCTCGGCGTCGATTGCGGTTCGGAACGTACCGGTTGGGGCGTAATCGATAGCGACGGAGGGCGGCACCAGATGGTGGCCGCGGGGGTGATCCGGACCAGTCCGAAATCGCCCTTTGACCGGCGGCTGCTGGAGATTGGGACGGCTCTGCGGGGTTTGATCCGGGAGCACGGTCCTGAGTTTGCGGCGGTGGAAGAGGTTTTCCACGCGGTCAACGCCAAGACAGCGCTGAAACTGGCGCACGTTCGAGGCGTCGCCCTGCTGACGATCGCGGAAGCGGGCGTGGTATTCGCGGAGTATTCTCCGCTGGAAGTGAAGATGAGCGTGGTCGGGTACGGCAGAGCGGAAAAGTGCCAGGTTCAGATGATGGTGCAATCGCTGCTGCGGTTGACCGAGGCAATCGCCAGCGAAGACGCCTCGGACGCTTTGGCAATCGCGATTTGCCACGCCACGCGCGAAGCCACCAGCCGTCGATTGGTCTAGCAGGTTACGTTATGAAGTGGTCCCTCATACTCTTCTTCGCGGGCTCTCTATTCGCTCAGGATTCGCAGCGTTTCTTCTACTCGAAGGCCTTCCCCAACAGCGTTCCCGCATACATGCAGGTGACGGTGGAGAAGAGCGGCGACGTGGAATACCGTGAAGCGCCGGACGATGAACTGCCGCTTAAATTCAAGCTCAACGAGGCGGAGACCGCCGAGGTCTTCGCGCTGATTGAAAAGCTGGATTCCTTCAAGCACCCGGTGGAATCCGGACTGAAGGTGGCGTTCATGGGAACCAAGACCTTCCGCCTGGAGAAGGGCGCGCAGAAGACCGAGGTGCAGTTCAACTACTCGGAAGACGTCAATGCCAAGAATCTTTGGGACTGGTGCGAACGCCTGACCGAATCGGCGCAGCACCGCATCAACCTGGATCGGGCCGCCAAGTACGACAAGCTTGGCGTGGTGAAGGCGCTCGACCTGCTGGGCTCCGCGGTGGAACGGAAACGTGTGGTCGGGCTGGAGCAGTACCTGCCGACGCTGGATCGCATCATCAAGAACGAAAGCTATATGCACACGGCGCGGGCGCGCGCGTCGGAGATTGCCGAGTATATTCGCGCGGGCGTACCTCCCGCGCAATAGCAGCATGTACCGGGCACTCCTGATTGCCTGCATTCTGACCCTGGCTCCGGCCTGCCGGAAAGCTCCGCCGGCGCCCCGCTTTGCCGTCGAAGTCGATGCCCCGGGCGCCGTTCCCGCGCGCGTGGTGGTCAATGGAGGGCTGGGCAGCGACTCTCAGCTGCCGCTGGCCTCTTTGCTCCCAAGTGCGCCGGGCGCCCCACATCCGGCAGGGTGGGAAACGCTGGAGCTCAATTATTCGGAGGATGGGGACAAGGTGAAAGTGACGGTGTACGCGCTCCATCAGGAGTATGACGCGCGGCGCCACGCCACCATCTTCCGATCTCAAAAGCTGGGCGCGCACACGGCCAAAATCAAGGAATTGGTGCGGCTGGCCGAGTTGGAGAAATTCGGCTACAGTCCCTTCAACCTGCGCGTGCTGCCGGCGAAATAGGCTGGAGCATAACGCCCGTGCCGCGTGTTACTGTGGCGCTGTCTGAAGAAACTGGTGTACCGGCGCGGAATCCGCGCGCTGGTTGTGTTGGCGCTGTCCGTTGCGGCAGGTACGCCGCAACAACCGGCGACTATAGCCATTGATTACCCGGCACCGGGCTCGATCTTTCCGCCGGACTTCGCGCCACCGACATTTCTCTGGCGGGACGCTGTGGCCGATGTGACCGGCTGGAACGTCGAGATCACCTTTGCGAGCGGTGCGCCCGCGATGCAATTGACTTCCCGCGGCGAGCCAATGGCGGTGGGGGAGATCGACCCGCGCGCCGTAGGTCCCACCAACGAATTGCCCCGCCTGACCCCGGAGCAGGCTCAGTCGCATACCTGGATGCCGAGCAGCGAGGTATGGGAGATCATCAAGAGAAACTCCGTGGAGCATCCGGCAACTGTTCGCTTTACGGGGCACGACGCCCAGGGACGATCCCTCTCCCATGGGGACGTTGAGCTTCAAACATCGCGAGACCCGGTGGGCGCGCCGATTTTCTACCGCGACGTGCCGCTGATGCCCTCGGAAACCGAGCAGGGCGTGGTAAAGCCACTCGCGACGCGCGCGGTGCCGCTGATTGCGTGGCGGGTGCGCAACGTTGCCGAGCCCGCCAGCCGGATCGTGATGACCGGAATCCACAGCTGCGCCAACTGCCATTCGTTTTCCGGAGACGGGAAGACGATGGGGATGGACCTGGACGGGCCGCGCAACGACAAAGGGCTATACGCGCTTGTGCCGGTTGCGCCGCGAATGACGATTCGTGAAGAGAACCTGATCGCCTGGAGCACGTTCCAAGGGAAACTGGGCGGCTCTCTACGCGTAGGGTTCATGTCGCAGGTATCGCCCGACGGGCAACGCGTCGTGACGACTATTAACGATCCCGGGGAACAGCAGTCGGACTACCAGCGTCGCAAGAACCCGAAAGACCTGGTTCGCAATTACTACGTGGCGAATTTCAAAGACTATCGCTTTCTGCAGGTGTTCTACCCGACGCGCGGGATTCTTGCGTGGTATGACCGGGCGGCCGGCCACCTACAAGCGTTGCCCGGAGCGGATGACCCAGGGTACGTGCACACCGGCGCGGTCTGGAGTCCCGACGGAAAGTATCTGGTATTCGCACGTGCCGCGGCGAAGGATGCTTACACGCCGGGAACCCGGATGGCGCAGTCTGCCAATGATGCGAACGAGACCCAGATCCGGTACGACCTCTATCGAATCCCATTCAACGAAGGGCGGGGCGGACGGGCGGAGCCGGTGGCGGGGGCGTCTTTCAACGGCATGAGCAACAGTTTCCCGAAGGTCTCGCCCGACGGCAAATGGATTGTCTACGTGCAGGCCAGCAACGGGCAGTTGATGCGGCCCGACAGCCAGTTGTACCTGGTTCCGGCGGCCGGGGGCAAGGCACGCCGCATGAACTGCAATACGCCCCTGATGAATTCCTGGCACAGTTTCTCGCCCAACGGCCGCTGGCTGGTGTTTTCGTCGAAGAGCCGTTCCCCGTATACGCAGATGTTTCTGACGCACCTGGATGCGGATGGGAACGACAGTCCGGCGATCCTGATCGAGAATTCGACGGCGGCGAACCGGGCCGTGAATATCCCCGAGTTCGTGAACATCGCAGCGGACGGGCTGCAAAAGATCGATGCTCCGGTCACCGATTACTACCAGGTGATCGACACCGCTACCGACCTGGCGAAGGCACACAAAGCCACCGAAGCAATCGTCGAATGGCGGAAGGCGATTGAGATCAATCCGAAGGAAGCGGCAAATCACTTTAATCTGGGCGCTGCCCTCTTCGAGGCGGGCAGGGTGGAGGACGCGATTGCCGAATACGGCGCGGCCCTGGAGCGCAATCCGGAATACGCGGAGGCGCATACGAATCTGGGCGCAGCTTTGGCCCGGAGCGGCCGGACGGACGAGGCGATCGTCCATTTCAATCAGGCGCTGGAGCTGAATCCGGCGCAGACCAATGCGCGGGCCAACCTCGGTATCGCGCTGGCGCAATCGGGCAGAGTGGATGAGGCCTTACCGCAATTGCGGCGCGCGGTGGAAGAACAGCCCGGCGATGTGGAGGCGCAGACCAATCTCGGTCTTGCGCTTGGGATCGGGCGGCAGTTCGAGGAAGCGATCGTTCACTTGCGCCAAGCTGTGACGGCGGTTCCGGAGCGCTTCGAATACCGCTTCAATCTGGGGAGAATCCTGGCGGCGGCGAGGCGCTTTGCGGAAGCGATTCCGGAGTTTGAGGAGGCTGTCCGGCTCTCCGGCGGACGGGAACCGCAAGCGCTGGACATGCTGGGCGGGGTCTATGCGGAGACGGGCCGGTACCCGGAGGCCGCGCAAGCCGCTAAGCGGGCGCTGACTATGACCCGGCCGGGGGACGCCAAGCTCTCGTTGAGGCCCTACGGTTGCGCATCACGTATTACGAATCGCGGATTCCCAAGGAGAATCGATAAAGTCTATTGTGGCGGCGTTGAAATTGGAGTAACCTAATCCCGATGTTGTAATTCAGGGCAAAAAGGCCTGATTGGGTGAATCGGGCGATCGATCTCGTGATTTTGGGCCGGAAGTCCTCGTTTGTACTTCGGCGTCCGCCTGGTTTAGCGGCGGCTAGGGGAGTTTTTCCATGAAGAAAATCTTACTTTTGAGCGCCCTCATCGTGTGCATTGCGGCCTTGGCGCCGGCGCAAAACGTGTCGAGTTCCGTGCGTGCCACGGTGCTCGATAGCACCGGCTCGGCGGTTCCGGATGCCGAATGCGGATTGATTAATCAGGCGACCGGCGCGGTCGCGCTGGTCAAATCGGAGGCGCAAGGGCTTTGCGTCTTTAATATTGTCTCCGCCGGAACGTATTCCCTTTCGGTTAAAGCGAAGGGATTCAAGGCGCTGATCTTGAACCAGTTCAGCGTGGACGCCGGGCAGACCAGAACACTGGGAAACCTGACGCTCGAAATCGGTGCTCTCACCGAATCGATTCAGGTAACGGGCGAGGTTTCGCAGATCAACCTGGCGACCGCCGAAAAAGCGGGTACGATCACGATGACGCAATTGCAGAATGTGGCGGTTAAAGGCCGCGACATGTTTGCGCTGCTCACCACCATTCCCGGAATTGTGGACAACCTCGGACAGGCGCGCGAGACCACATCGCCGGATTCGCTGCGCGGTACATTCATCAACGGCAGCCGGGAGAACTCCAAGAACTACTCGGTGGACGGCATTACGGATCTGGACACGGGATCGAACAACACACTGCAGTTCGAACCCAATATGGACGCGATCGCCGAAGTCAAAGTACTCACCAGCAACTTCCAGGCGGAGTACGGCCGTAACGGCGGCGGCGTCATCACGGTGATCACGCGCGGCGGAGGGAAAGATTTCCACGTCAGCGGTTATGACACCTATCGCAACGAGACCCTGAACGCCAATTCCTTCTGGAACAATCGCCAGAATATTGCGAAGGCACCCTACCGCTATCGCATCACGGGCTACACGGTGAGCGGTCCGGTCTTCATCCCGAAGGTCTTCAACACCAAGCGGGAAAAACTGTTCTTCTTCTGGAACCAGGAGTACACAGGGCAGCGGAAAGACTACGGCACCAAGTTTGTGACCGTGCCTACCGCGTTAGAACGCGCCGGCGATTTCTCCAAGAGCGTCACCGGCTCCGGAACCGCGATCAAGATCCTGGATCCGCTGAACGGAATCCAGTTCCCGGGCAATGTGGTTCCGAAGAGCCGGATCAACAGCCTCGGCCTTTCCATGCTGAATTTCCTGCCGATGCCGAACTATACGGATCCCAATGCTTCACAGGTGAACAACTGGAACTACAAGAGCGCTTACACGGGCGCTTATCCGAAGCGCGAAGACATGGTCCGCGTGGATTACAACGTAACGCCGACGCTGCAGGTGTACTGGCGCTACGTGCAGGATAAAGACGAACAGCAGGTTCCTTATGGCCTGTGGGTCAATGGCA
Organism: uncultured Solibacteraceae bacterium; assembly: GCA_963811575.1. Taxonomy (GTDB): domain Bacteria; phylum Acidobacteriota; class Terriglobia; order Bryobacterales; family Bryobacteraceae; genus Solibacter. The sequence continues at coordinate 91,510 of CAWERY010000005.1, forward strand.
ACGTCAATTACCTGTTTGCGCCGATTACGTTCGGACAGCCGGGACACGGCCACGTATTCCATGCGACGAAGAGCATCACGCCGACCGTGATCAATGAACTGATCGTGGGCAAGAGCCACAACAAGCTCTACTTCTACCCGACCGATGCTTCACTTATCGATCGCGCCAAGGTCGGCAATCCGGGCGAGTGGTATGCGGACAAATCGACCGGCGTGAGCTATACGGACAAGACGAATTACATGCCCAATCTGACGTTCGGCGGCAATCACGCGAATCCCGCGATTGCCTCGTTCGGCAACATTCCCTATGAAAACTACAATGACATTCTGAGCGTTGTGGACAACGTTTCGAAGATCATGGGCGCGCACAGTCTCAAAGCCGGGATGTACTTCGAGCACACCGAGAAGTTTCAGGTGGGCGGAAAGAATCCCCGAGGGGACTTCAATTTCAGCAGCAACACCAACAATCCGTTCGATACCGGCGACGGTTTTTCAAACGCGCTGCTGGGCGTGATCAACACCTATTCGGAAGCGACTGCGCGAGTGAACGGCGACTGGATCTTCAACAACTTGGAATTCTACGTTCAGGACAACTGGCGCGTCAGCAAGCGGCTGACGATCGACGTCGGCCTGCGCTTCTATCACCTGCCCCCGCAGACGGATGCGAACCAGACGATCGCGGGCTTCAGCCCGTCCTTGTACAGCCGCGCCAATGCGCCGATGCTGTACATGCCGATCATCGATCCGGCAACCGGCAAACGTGTGGCGGTTGACCCGCGCACCGGCACGCTTTACGTCAATCCGCTGATTGGCCAGTACATTCCGGGCACCGGCTCCGTTTCCAACGGCGCGGGCGTCGGCGGCGTAAACGGCTATCCGGGAGGACTCTACAACACGGGCGGCATGTACCTCGGACCGAGCTTCGGTTTTGCGTGGGACGTCTTCGGCACCGGCAAGACTGCGATTCGCGGCGGCGCCGGCATGTTCCAGGATCGTCTGCAAGGCAACCCGACGATGGACACCAACGGCAACCCGCCCGTGGCGTTCGCTCCCACGCTGAGCTTCGGCAGCCTGGATTCCTACGCGAACAGCGGCGGCGCGATCGGACCCTCCACCATCAACAACCTGATGGGCTTTAATCAACCGGCGACCACGGTGAACTGGAGCTTCGGCATCCAGCACCAGGTGCGGAGCTTCGCGATCGATGCGGCCTATGTAGGCAGCGCCGCGTATCACCTGCTTGCCCAGAAGGACATCAATCCGATTCCAATAGGCGCGCACTTCAATATTGCGAACCAGGATCCGTCGCAACCCGGCAAACCGCTGGCGGATAACTTCCTGCGGCCGTATTACGGCTGGGGAAGCATCAACACGCGCAGCAACGGGTACAACTCCAACTACCACTCGCTGCAGGTCAGTGCCAACCGCCGCTTCTCGGCAGGCCTGCAAGTCGGCGTTGCGTACACCTTCTCCAAGGCGCTGGATGTGGCGGATGGCGATACCTCTGCCGTCAGCCCGTACTTCTCGCCGCGGTTCCGCAACTACGGCCGCGCGGGCTTTGACCGTCCGCAGCAGTTCGTAGCGAACTATGTTTACGATCTGCCGAAGGCCGGCACGAAGATGAATCTGCGGCCCGCCAAGTGGGTTCTGGACAACTGGCAGGTTTCCGGGGTCACGGCCTTCGTCAGCGGAAGCCCGTTCACTCCCGGCCTCGGCTGGACAGCATCGCAGGATCCGACGGGCAGCGCGGAAGGCGCGCGCGTGAACATCGTGGGTTCCTGCCAGGCCACCGGCACGCACACGTTTAGCCAGTGGTTTAACACGGGGATGGCCGCGGCGCCGGTGATCGGCGCGTGGGGCAACCCGAATGTCACCATGGCCAACTTCGGCAACGCAGGCGGTGGCAATATCTGCACCGGCCCCGGCGTCAACAACTGGGACGTGGCCATCTCCAAACGCTTCCCGCTGCTGCGGGAGGGTAAGTTCATCCAGTTCCGGATGGAGATGTTCAACGCTCCCAACCACACCCAGTATTCCGGCGTAAACACCGGTACCAGCTTCAATGCCGGGCACCGGCGCACAGACCAGCCAGACGTACGGACAGATCAGCGGTTCGCGCGCACCGCGCACCATTGAGCTTTCCGGACGAATTAGCTTCTAGCGTGCAAAAGGGGCGGGGCTCACCAGAGCCTCGCCCCGATTCTTCAACAGGCCAGCCTGCCCTTTTCCTCCTCAAGACCTTGATAAGCTGAACCGCGTGAGATTATTTTTGCTGGTAAGCGCACTGGCGCTGGCTGCGGCTCCAACGTCTGCACAGGTGGCGGCGGAAGCCAGGCCGCGATTTGAAGTCGCCTCGATCAAGCCGCACCCGGCGGATCTCCGCGATTCGCGTCCGCAGATGAACTGCTCCCCTGGAGGAAAATTCGTATCGACCGGATCGCCGGTGCGCTACCTCATCGAATGGGCGTACGACATCCGGACGGAATTCTCGGTGCCGGGCTGGGCCGAGCCCTCGGGCGAAAGATACGATGTGGACGCGAAGTCGAATGCTCCCGTTAGCCAGGCAGAGTGCAGAGTGATGGCACAGCTGCTTTTGGAGGAGCGCTTCCAGCTCAAACTCCACCGCGAGACCAAAGAAGTACCGGTGTATGCGCTGGTGGTGGCGAAGGGCGGGTCGAAACTTCACGAGGTCAAGCCCGACTCGGTGTCGGGCGACGGAGTGTGGCTCCGCGGGCGCAAGACGTCGTCTAAGGGGTGGGAGCCATGGATGATCGCCGGCACGCTGGCGAGCCTGCCGGATGTCGGCCGCCCTGTGTTAGATAAGACCGGCCTGAAAGGCCTCTTCGAATTCCGCCTGGATTTTTCGGCGGGTGCGAACGACGACCGTCCCAATATCTTTTCGGCGATTCAGGATCAGCTCGGCCTCAAGTTGGAAGCCTCCAAAGGGCCCGTGGAGTTCGTCGTCATCGACCATCTCGAAAAGCCCTCGGCAAATTAGCGCTCAGCCCATCTGATCGCCGCACATCTCCAGCACCTCGATGGCTTCCAGGCAGCCCTGGGCGATGCTGTTGGTGGAGAGTGCGGGAACGTCGTCGATCGGCGTCACCACATCGGGGCCTTTCACTGCCACGGCAGCGATGCGCGGGATGCGGATTCCGCTCCAGGCCTTCTTGGCGAACGCGGCCTTCTTGTTGAACGTGTAGAGGTAGCCGGAGAGGCGGCCGGGGCGGGCGAATTCCGCCTCGGCGCCTTCCGTGCCGGTGGATTTATCGCGCTCGATCACATCCCGGTGCGGCGTTATGAAGGCGGCAGTATTGCTCCCACGCCTTTTTCCAACCCGCGTGGTCGATCAGGGTATTCAATTCGAACACGACTTCACCGCCGCCCATGATGGTCGCCAGATTGTAGGTGCCGACTTCGTTTTCCAGCGCGTAGAGTTTGCCGGTCTTCGGATCGTAGCCGTAGAGCTGATTGGGGCCGGTGAGAAAGCCGAAGGGCATGGCCGCGATGGAGTCCATGCCGGCGATGATCTTGTCCCGCCATTTGGTGTCGCCGGTGCGCTCCCACTCGGTCATCCAATTGCCTGCGAACGCCAGCCAGTCGGGACCGCCGCGGACGCGGCCGGGGTAGGGCAGCGGCTTGGTGAGCGGCGAAGCGAGGCGCATGGGGTCGATCTCGGTCGCCTTGTAATCGGCGTTGACGGACTCGCGCATCAGGTCGCCGGTGCGTTCATCGGCGGTGAGGTAATAGTAGTAGCGGCGGTACGCGGCCTGACTGATGCGCGCTTCCTTCGCGCCACAGCCCCAGTGGCGGACGTTGTGGCGGGAGCCGAGCATGGCGAAGCGGCCGAGATGGTAGGTATCCACCTCGCCGGTGTGGCGGGTCATGGCTTCCGCCATGCGAAAGACGTCGGCGCGGCCGGAACGCAGGAACGTGTACCAGAGCCACATGTCGGTGCCGAGCTCCGAGTTATCCCAGGCGAAGCCGCCGATATCGTAGCGCCACTCGTGGCGTGCGCCATCGTGCTGGTGCATCACGTCGCCGAAATTCCAGAAGCCGTACCAATGCCGCTGCTCCACTTCCTTGTGATAAAAATCGAAAGCGGCGTCGAGCTGATCTTCGATGGCCTTCTTCGCGGGCGTGGTGCGGTCGGGCAGGCTCCAGATGCCGAAGACTTTGGTGGAATGGAGATGTTCGGGCGGCGCGGTCAACAGGGGCGGCGCCTGAGCGAGTTTGGCGTGGATCGCCGTTTCAGCTTTGGTGGGGACGCTGCCCGAAGGGAAGAGCGTCATCTCACTGGTGCGGGCAACGCCGTGCGGCGTGCTGAAGCCGGGCTGCACGTCCTCATAGCTGGATTCGAGATCGTGGGCTTTCGTATCGTAGTGTCGCAGGTCCATCGCGGGGACTTCGGGGGACCAGAGCCACACGCGCAACTCCGCGGCCGGTGAGGTAGCCTTCCGGACTTCCAGGCTCGCCGGATGGGACTGCCAGAAATTCTTCACGCCGACCGCGAGGCCGCCCGAAACATCGCCGGCGAAGACGAGGCCGGCGGAGCGGCGGCCGGCGATCGCGTCCAGCCAGCAGCTTTCCGGATTGGTGCGTTTTTGAAGGGTGAAGCCATCGGCGCTGGTCTGCGCGAGTTTAAAATCGTCCCAGATCGCCCAATCGGTCATCAGCTTCTGGCCGGCGGCGTTGAAGGTCTTCTTTGTTGGCAATGCGTTTGCCCGCCAGTTGATCCGCGTAGGGATTTCCGGGGAGGATGCGACGGCCCGTGAGCGGCTGCACGGGCTCCGACCAGAGGCCATCCCCTTCGCCGGAGAGTCGTACGTGGCGATTGTGCACCTGCTCGCGCATGGGCACTGTGAAGACGAGTCCGAGGGACTTGATGAAATCCTTCTCGTGATCGCCATCGAAAACAATGGTGTGGACCAGGCGCACGGGTTGCGCGTTGGCGTAGAAGTAGAGGCGCACGACGAAAGGCAGCCACTCGCGCGCTGCGCCTTTGTGGACGCCCTCGATTCTGACGACGGCGCGCACGGGTCCGGACTGCTCCACTTCCGACCTTCTTGATTTCGCTGGTGAACTCGGGGAAGCGGAGGACGCCTGGCGTCGAGCGGTCTTCGAGCGTGCAAACCAGGCGGGCATCGCGCGCGACGATTCGGCCATCGACGGTCATTGTGTCGAGGAAGGCGCTTCCCGAGCGCGGGATGCGGCATTGCAGCTTGCCCGTATCGATATCGATGGTCTGCGGAGATTGCGCGATCTTTAGTGACGCGCCCGCGGCCGGCGTGCCCGGCGAGAGTTGCAGGGGCGCGGCGGCGTTGGTCACGGTGGCGAAACCGGTGAATTTGATCGAGCCATCGGGCCAATACGCGAGCGGCCACGCTTGCAGCGGCAGCGACTCGCCACCGCTCGACGCCAGGGTGAATGTCTGATCGCGTTTCACGCTGCCGCGCGGCCACGGCACACCCCAGGTGACGCCGATCTCCATTCCGGGCGCTGTGCCCTCCAGCCAGTTCAGGTGGACCGCGCCCGCGGGTGTGGTCTGCGCCGCGATCTGCTGCGGCTCGAGCGCGGCGCTCGATGCCAGGATTCCGATTGCACTTCGCCTTGTGATTTTCATGCCCATGCCTTCTCGACTGCTTCCTTGCAGCGGCGGGCCGCCTCCGCGCTGAAATCCATGTGGGGTTCCAGCGATACCGGCCCGTGATATCCCATGGTTTGCAGCGCACGAAAATGCGCCGCGTAATCGATCATGCCTTCGCCGGCCGGCACCCATTCGGGGAAGCCGGCGCCGCGTGTGAGCGGGCGGAGATCCTTGACGTGCACGTTCGCGATCCACGGGGCGGCGAGAGGGAATTCGTCGAGCGGATCGCGATTTTCCAGCCACGCTACGTTGCCCGGGTCGTAATTGATGCGCAGGGATGCCGCCCCGGTGCGGGCGATCAGTGCGGCGGTGGCACGGCCGCTATCGCACCAGCAGATTGGTTCGGGCTCGATCATCAGCGTGAGGCGATCGAGCGCGGCGCGTTCGCCCGCTGCGGCGAGCCACTCGACGATATGGGCAGGCGGGTTCGCGCTGGGGAATTCGGGCGCGGTCGCCTCGGAGGCGCCCGGTTTGTGAAAGCCGAAGACGATCAGGCCGGGAAGTTTCCAGCGCTGCGCCCACTCGGCGGCGCGGGGATAGACTTCGTCCATCTCGCGGCGAAAGCTTGCGGCGTCTTCGGTGAGCTTGAAGAGTCCCGGCGAGAGGGCGGTGATTTCCACGCCCTCGGCGTTTGCGATCACTTCCACTTCGCGCATGGCGGCATCGCCGCACATGGGTGCGCGTCCGGCGGCGAGGTTGCGGATTTCGACGCGGCGGATGCCGAGGGCGGTAGCGGTGCGGACGGCCTCCCGGAAGTCGCGCGAGATTTCGTCAGAGACGATGCCCGGGGTCACGAGATCTCCACAGCGCGATGAGAACGCGCGGATTCGTAGAGCGCGGCGACGATGCGCATGTCGCGGACGCCGCTGGCGATGGAAACGGGGGCCTCCGCGCCGTCGCGAACGGCCTCCAGGAATTGCAGGTGCTGGTTCAACGGGTTGGTAACGTCGGCGAAGGCGGGCGGCCGGATCTCCATCTGCTGTTCGACGCCCCAATCGCCTCCGAACATGGGAACAAGCGCGCCCGTGTAGTGCGCGGCGCGGCCGTGGAATTCCCCTCCGGTGGAGCAGAGGGCGAGCTTGTTGTCGCGATAGGTGAAGCGGCCCTGGGTGCCGTGAAGGGAAAGTTCCTCGCCGTTGGTGCACCATGCGGTGTCGATGGTCAGCATGGCGCCGGTATCGAGCTCAAAGATTCCCACCGCGATATCCTCGCCTTCGAGGCCGGGGCAGTGCAGGTTGCGCGTGAAGCCGCTGGCACGGACGACCCTGGCGCCCGTAGCCCACTCGAAGATGTGCAGGTAGTGAACCGCGAGTTGGATGAAGCAGCCGCCGCCGGTCTGTTCGACGCTGCCGCGCCAGTTGGGCTTCCCGGCGAGCGCTTCCTGGGACCACATCATGCCGCCCTTGTGCATCAGCCGGGCGTAACCGTGGACGATGTCGCCGAGCCAGCCTTCGCTCACCATGTCGCGCAGATCGTGAATCAGCGGCTGGTCGAAATAACTCATGTACAGGCCCACGGTACGGTCGGATTTTGCGGCGGCTATCGCGATGGCTTCGGCATCGGCCAGGTTGGGCGCGACCGGCTTCTGCAGGAGAACGTGCTTGCCGGCCTCGATCGCCGCCACGGCTTGCGGACGATGCAGGTGGTTCGGCGAACTAATGATGACGGCATCGATCTCGTCCGTAAGTGCGAGCGCGTAGTCGGTGGCTGCCACCGCGCCGGGAATGGAATCGGCCGCCTTTTGCGCGGCTTCGGGAACACTATCGATGCAGTTGACGACGCGTACCCAAGGGAGGTCGCGGTAGACGCCAAGGTAGTGCGCCGCCATGCCGCCGCAGCCCACGAAAGAAACGCGGATCATGCGGCCTGCTCCCGCGTGGCGTAGAGCGCGATCGTCATCCCAAGCAGGGTTGCCGCCACAATCGCCATGGCTTCGAACGGGGAGACCGGAAGGTAGAGAATCAGGACGCCGCAGAACATTACGGTGGCCGCGATCACCTTATCGGTGATGCCGCGCTCGCGGAAAAAGAGCCAGCCCGCGAGCACGGCGAGCACGATTCCCGCGCGCTTGATGCTCACCGTGATGACCACCGGAATGTAGGCGTAGCTGGCGAGTTGGAACAGGAGCGAGACGGCGTCGAACAGCCCCGCAAGCGCGATGTATTTGACGTTCCCCCGCGAGGCGGCAGCGAAATTGCCGCGCTGAATTCGCGTGAGCAGGTAAAAGGAAATGCAGAGGCCGATGCCATAGGCGAAGGCCTCGGTGAAGACGTCGCTCATCGCCACCAGTTTGGCGTCCAGCGGATTGGTGAGGGAGAAAATCAGCGCCACAATCAGCATGTAGCGGCTGCCTTTGTACTCGATCACCGCTTTGACGGGGGCGAGCCAGCCGACGGCGAAGAGCGTGCGGTGCATGGCCAGCGATCCCACCACGATCAGCACGACACCGAGCAGTTTGATGGGCTGCGGCTTCTGCCCCAGGATGATATACGTACTGGGGATCAGGAAGACCGGCGTGAAGGCGAGAAACGGAATGCACATCGAGAGCGGCGAGATCTGCAGCGCGCGGAAATAGAGCCACATCACGATGGTGATCAAGCTGATATCGAGCAGCAGGTAGATGAAGAACGTCGGTACCGGAGTCGAGTTGGACGATGCCGAACAGCAGACCGCCATCGCGGATGGCGACCGGCACGCCGCGCACAATCTGCACGAGCAGTACGAGGGCAAACACCACGGTCACGGCGACGCGCGTCCAGAAGGTGACCGGGAAGAGCTCGCGCTTTTCGAGCGCGTGCTTGCGCCAGACGTCGGTCATGACGTTGGTCACGGACATGGCGGCGGCAAGCAGCAGGCCGATGGGAGCGAAAGTGGACGGGTTCACTTGGAGACCAGTTTCACGGGGCCCAGCATGCCGCCGGGCAGCGCGCGCACGCTTTGCATATCCTGCGCTTGAAACTTCTCGCCATACTTCGCGTTGAGCTCCTTGTAATCGGGAAGCGGACCTTTCGCCAGGACATTGAGCGCGAGATTGGCGACCACCACGCGAATCGTATTCTCACCGGCCTGGATGAGGCCCGTGACGTCGAGTTCGAAGGGCGCTTTCCAGACCGCGCCCGCCGGCTTGCCGTTGACGAAGACCTGCGCGGCCTCGCGGACCGGGCTTTCGAGCCACGCGCGCATGCCCGAAGGGGCGCGGCGCTCCGATGCCGGATCGACAACCGTGCCCTCGCCGAAATTGAGGAACACGTGGGAGGCCGCCATCGCCGGAGTCGCGGTGACGGAGCGCTCGTAGGTCGCGGTGCCGGAGTAGAACTTACGATTCTCGTCATCCGTCCAGGGGCGCAGCGTCGCCATTTTGACGGCCGGAGCGCCGGGGAAGGTGACCGTCCAATCCCCGCTGATGTCGAGATCCGGCATGTGCATCGCCTGGCCGCGCACGGGCCCGGCGGCTTTAGAGAAGACGAGCACGCGCGATTCATAGGGCGCCAGTTCTGGATTCATCGTGGCCTTGGAGAGCTTGCCCGTGACCGGATCCCACCAGGCGGCATCGCCTTGCGCGCGGAACTTGGACGGGCCCTTCACGGGACGATTGCTGGTGTTGGCCAGGAAGTACACATCCGCGAAGGCAAGCTTGCGATGGACTACGCCGATCTCCGGGGGTGCGGTGTAATCCGCCGGGAGCGCCGCATGCAGCGCGTCGGCGAGGCTGTCCTCGGCGGTCACCAGGTGACGGGCGGAAAGTTCGCGAATCTTAGGGGTGTCTGCCTCGTCGCGCAGGCCGGGAGCGAGCGAGGGCAAACGCCGGGTGAAGATCACTTTGCCGCCCGCATCGCGATATTCCTCGATCTTCTGGTAGGTGGCGAGCGGAATCCGTTCGACGCCCGGGACCACCAGGATTTTATGCGGCACGCCGCCAGCGGCGATCGCGCCATCGTCGATGAAATCGAAGCCGTAGCCGGCGTCGAGAATCGCGGGGACCAGCTTCGGGCCGAGCAGGCTCTCCATGGCCTGGTTGACGGAGTCTTTGCCGAGCGTGAAGCCGGCGAAGGCGTCGTGCGTGGGCAGGTAGACGGCGACATCGTTCGCGGGCTTGCCCTGGCGCAGAATCCAGCTGACGCGCTGCATATAGGTGGCGATGTCGGGCATCACGATCCACCAGGGATTGTGCTCGTTGAAGACCGCCGCGGCGTAGAAACGCCATCCTGGCTCGCCGGCCGAAGGCGGGGAATAGGGCCAGCCATGGGCGACCAGTTGATTGACGCCCTGCAGGAAGTGCAGGTCCGCCTCCGCCTTCATATCGAGCGGCGTGGCGCGGAAGACCGGCGAATGCAGCCAGGTCCACGTCTCGCTGGAGGTCACGGGCCGGTTGTAGAGATGGCTCGCGGAGGTTGCCCAGCGCGTGCTGGAGAAATGGCGCCACTGCGTGCCTTCGCCCTCCGGGAGATCGACCAGGTTGTAACTGGAGAGCGTCACCGGCGGGATGCCGTACGTCTGCGAGCGGAACTTCGTGTTGTGCGCGTGGGCCCAGGCAGTGAGCGGCTTGAGATAATTTTCGTCGGCGAGTTCGCTGAGCGTCTGACCCCAATCGTTACGGATGGCGCCCGTCTGGGGGCCGATGTCCCTGGCGAGTGCGGGAAGGTAGGGCCTGAGGTCGTAGCCGCGGCGTTTGGCGAACTGCGCTAGAAAATCGCCGGTCCAATCGGAGTTGTAGACTTCCAGGCTGTCGCTGAAGATCGCGGTGGGCGGCGTTTTGGAGAGCGCGTTCAGCATGCGGCTCGCCGACGCTTTTGAAATGCTGCTGGAGGGCCGCCACATCGTAGTGATTGAGCACCCAGCCTTCGGCGCCGACCGCGGGGCGCTTCACCGTCTGGCGCGTTTGGCTGGCGATAAAATAAGTCGCATTGGCGTCAGGCGGATTCTTGACCGGGAGTTCCTTGCCATCCGCGCCGAAAATGGCGATTAGCTTTTCGCCTTCGCGAAGGTTGAGTGCGCCGGTTGCCACGCGCAGCCTCGGCGACGCCAGTTCCACGGGAATGTGCGGACCACCGAAGGGCCAGCCGCTGCCCAGGGTGAGATCCATGCGAAGGCCAATCTCTTTGGCCTTCTCTCCCGTGAACGTGAGCGCGTCGAGGAATTCGGGGCTCATGTAGGGCAGATTTTTGATGCCCTTTTCCGGGTTGTCCAGTTCCAGCGCGTAGGTTGGCTGGATTTCGAAGCCGCCGATGCCGCCTTGCTTCATGAGAAGCATTTCGCGCTCCAGTTCCGGCTTGGTCACCGCCGGGCCAAACCACCACCAGCGCACCATGATGCGCGCGTCGTCGGGCGGTTTTTCGAATCCGCGCTGCAGTTGGGCGATATTCGCCGGGTCCGCGCCGAAGGCGAGGCCTGCAAGCAGCGCCAGGAACGCACTACTCCTCAACACTGGGACTGACATTTCGACCATCGTATTCCTCCGCGCAGCCCCGCGCCAGGAGTTTCCAGCGCGGAACAGATGTTTCAGTTGAGAAAACAGCGTACGCCTCTTTAGGAGCGGCCAAGCCTCGTGCTTTCATCGATTTCCAGGGCCTAAATACCACCTTATCCAGCACTTCCGCCTGAAGCACCAGTCTCCAGGCGTTCCGCATACCAAAACTCGGAGAGGGGTATCCGGAAGCATTGACTGTACCGCCGTATGCATGGATCATAATGGATCGGGCGGCTATCCGTGATCTCCAACCAACAAACCGATACTATTATTCGCGCGTTAGACGCGTTTCATATCGAATTGCCATCTTGGGGGTTTGCCAATACGGGAACTCGGTTCGGCAAATTCCTGCAGCCCGCCGCGGCTACTTCCACTGAGGACAAGTTGGCCGATGCCGGTCAAGTGCATCGGTTAACGGGCGTCTGCCCGACGGTCGCACTTCACGTGCTGTGGGATCTGCCCAACGGCGTCGCCGATTGCGGCAAGGTGCAGGCGATGGCGGCAGAGTACGGGTTGCGTCCCGGCTCGATCAATCCCAATGTGTTTCAGGATCAAAATTACAAGCACGGTTCGATTGGCAATCCGGATCCGGCGATTCGCCAGGAGGCGATGGATCACATTCTGAATTGCGTGGAGATCCAGAAGAAACTGGGCAGCCGCGACCTTTCGCTGTGGTTCGCCGATGGCTCCAATTACCCCGGCACGCAGAATATGCGCCATCGCCGCCGATGGTTTGCCGACGGCCTGCGGCAGACGCACGCCGCGCTGGCCGGCGGGCAGCGGATGCTGGTGGAGTATAAGCCGTTCGAGCCCGCGTTCTATCACACCGATATCGCCGATTGGGGCATGGCGCTGGTGCTGGCGCAGGCCGCCGGACCGCAGGCCAAGGTGCTGGTGGATACCGGCCATCATTATCAGGGGCAGAACATCGAGCAGATTGTGGCCTGGCTGCTGGACATGGATATGCTGGGCGGCTTCCACTTCAACGACCGCCGGTATGCGGACGACGACCTCACGATGGGATCGATCGACCCGTACCAGGTGTTCCGCATTTTCCACGAGATCGCGCATTTCGAATGGGAGACCGGGGCGCCGCGCCGACATCGCTTACATGATCGATCAGAGCCACAATTTGAAAGGCAAGATCGAGGCCATGATCCAGACGGTCACCACCGCGCATGGAGTTATACGCGAAGGCGGCGCTGGTGGATCACAAGAAGCTGGCCGCATGCCAGACGGCGTGCGAATTGGTGGATGCCGAGACCTGCCTCAAGGACGCTTTCAGCACCGACGTGCGTCCGGTGATTCGCGAGTGGGCCATTTCCAAGGGCCTGCCCGCCGATGCCATGGGCGCATTCCGGCAGAGCGGCTATCTGGAGAAGATTACCGCGGAGCGCGGTCAGAAAAACATGGCTGCGATGTCCAGCTACGCCTAAGCGCATTTGATCACATTGGGTCAAGGGACGATCATGCCGCGTTACGCATTCAAATTGCGCATCAAGCCGGAAGCCATCGAAGAATACGAAGTCGAACATCAGCGGGTCTGGCCGGAACTGCTCGCCAAGCTAAAGGCGGTAGGAATCAGCGATTATTCCATCTTCCGCCGCGGGCAGGACCTGACGCTGGTGCTCCGGGTGGACGACTTCGACCGCGCTTGGGACGAACTGGATCGCGACCCGGTGAATCAGAAGTGGCAGCAGTTCATGGGACGGCTGTTCGAGCCGGTGCCGGACCAGCACAACGGCGAACGCTTCGCGATGCTGCAGGAAGTCTTCTACCTCGAGTAGCCGCGCGCGTTACCATGGGACCGTGCAACATGCCGGTCCCGCAAACACCCAACCCGAACTCCCGGAGCCTTCGCTTGCAGAGCGTGCGCGCACGCTGGCTTCGCTAGGCCGAATCGGCAGCCTCTCCACCCATTCGCGGAAACTCCCCGGGTTTCCATTCGGCTCCATGATGCCCTACGCCACCGACGAACGCGGCCGGCCGGTGTTCTTCATCAGCAGCATGGCGATGCACACGCAAAATCTACGCGATGATGCGCGCGCGAGCCTGCTGATCACACAGCCCGATGCCGCGGGCGATCCGCTGGGTGCGGCGCGGGTCACCCTGGTGGGTACCGCGGCAGAAGCCAGTGCCGGCGAGGTGCGGGAGTTGTATCTTGCCACGATACGCGAACGCGAAGGCCTGGCAGGATTATACGGACTTCTCGTATTTCCGCCTCGAAGTTTCGGGCGTATATTTCATTGGCGGTTTCGGCGTGATGGGCTGGGTGTCTGCCGCGGATTACGCGGCCGCGGAGCCGGACCCGCTGGCGGAGGCCGGCCCGGGCATCATCCGCCACATGAATGCGGATCACGCGGAAGCGCTGGTCCTGATCGCGCGCCATTTCGCGGGAGAGGCAGCGGAGGAAGCGGCGATGACCGCGGTGGACCGGCTCGGCTTCCACGTTCGCTTGAAATCCGGCGAGCGCGTCCACGGAAAGCGCGTGAACTTTCCGCGCGAAGTGACTACCAGCGAGGAAGCTCGCAAAGTCTTCGTGGAAATGGTGCGAGCGGCGCGAGGCTAGCCGCCGCCCGTTCAGCCGACGATCGCGCGCGCGTAATCGATGGATTTCGAGATGCACTCGTCTTCGAGCTTCAACTGCGCTTCCGGGCTCATGCCGGTGGTGCGCGGCAAGCGGGTTCTTTGGCCTGTTCCGGTTGACCAGCTCGACAATTTTGGCCAGGTCGCGGCCCGGCAAAGGGCTGTAGGTATCGTCGAACGTGACCCAGTATTTGTCGGTGAGCACCGGGATCTTGAGCGGATCGCGAGTGATCATTTCCAGATCGAACGGCATCTTCGGATCTTTTTCGCGCAGCGTGGAGACCATGCCTTTGATGTCGAGGATGCCTTCGCCAAGCGGCACTTCCGAGAGCAGGAAGCCCTCCTCGTAGGGTTGCACGGCCATGTCCTTGATGTGGCTCGCGACGGTGTACGGCAAGAGATTCTTCAGCGTGACAGCGGGCTCTTCGCAGAGCGAGATGTTGTTGCCGAAATCGAAGTGCACGCCAACCCACTCGCTGCTGACGCGCTTCAACCAGGCGGCCTGCTCCGCGGAGCGCCAGCCCTTGTGGTTTTCGATGCCGAGGCGCATGCGGTGCTTGCGCAGGATGGGTTCGGCGAGCGCGATGGATTTCTGGCAGCGCTCGAAATTCTGGCGGAACTCCTCGAGCGAGTTCATGTCTTCATAGCGGCGGCCGGTCATTGCGGCGTGCAGCGAGATCGCGCCGCATTCACTCGCCGCTTTGACGTTCGCGTCGAAGGCAGCGAGCCCGGCTTCATCGCGCGGATAGCCGACATCGAGGATGAGCCGCATGTGGTAACCCTCGACCTTCTGGCGCAGGGCCTTGACCGCCTCGGCATCCGCCGGCAGGCGCGTTTCCACCACGCCGAGGCCCAGGCTGTGGCAGTGCTCGACGAAATCGAACGGCTTGGCGCCGCCGCGTCCCGGCGCGGGTCCGCACCGGGAAGCCCGCGGGCGCTCCGCCCAGATTGGCGAGGGGTTTAGGGGGCGTTTGCGCCTGCGCGCGTGCCGCTGCCAGCCATGCAGAGGCGGCGCCGGCAGTTCCGAGGACCTCTCTTCGAGTCATCATTTCTTGGCTCCTGCCAGTTTGAAGGCGAACAACGTGTCGCCGGCGCCGACCAGCAGGTATTGACTGCCGTTCAGCATATAGGTGGAGGGTCCGTTGCTGACCATCGAGCCCACCCGGAAATGCCACAGGATGCGATCTGCCGCGGGGTCGAAGGCCAACAGGTTCCCCGAGGGATCGCCGGTGAAAAGCAATTTGCCCGCCGTACTCAGCAGGCCCGGGAAGGAGTTCCCGAAACCGCCGCTCGGGTACTTGTGCTTCCACGCGACGTTGCCGGTTTTATAATCGATCGCGGCCAGAATCGGCTCGGAAACTCCTCCGCCTCCGCCTCCGCCGTAGCCTTGCGGCTCGGGGTCCGTGTCGGTGAGATACGTGACGCTGTACCCCTGTTTGGCATTCACGTAAAACAAGCCTGTCTCCGGATCGAAACTCGGCGGCGGCCAATTGGTGGCGCCGCCGCCCGGCGTATTGATCAGCGAGCCATCGACCTTCGGTTCCTTGGCGGGGTCTGGCATCGGCTGTCCTTTGGCGTCGAGGCCTTTCATCCAGTTCACGCCCACATAGCCCTTGGTCACGAGGCTCTTGCCGTTGGTTCGATCGAGCAGCGTGAAGATGCCGTTGCGCGCGGCCTGCGCCAGCATCTTGCGCGGCTGGCCGTTGAACAGGCCGTCGAAAAGCACGGGAGTTTCGACGTTGTCCCAGTCATGGGTATCGTGCGGCGAAGGCTGGTGGTACCAGACCAGCTTGCCGGTATCGGGATTGAGCGCCACGATCGACGCGGTCCAGAGATTGGCGCCCGGCCTGCCCTGTCCGGCGAAGACGGGGTTGGGATTCCCGGTGCCCCAGTAGAGCAGATTCAACTCGGGGTCGTACGTGCCGGGCATCCAGGGCATGCCGCCGCCGTGCTCCATCGCCTGCGGATTCGGCCAGGTTTCGGCGCCCGGTTCGCCCTTGCGCGGCGTGGTGTTCCAGCGCCA
This sequence comes from uncultured Solibacteraceae bacterium, assembly GCA_963811575.1. Lineage (GTDB taxonomy): Bacteria > Acidobacteriota > Terriglobia > Bryobacterales > Bryobacteraceae > Solibacter. Next base: position 107,232 of record CAWERY010000005.1, read on the forward strand.
CTGGACGTCGCCCGTTTCGGGATCGCGCGCGTCCAGAAATCCGGGAACATCCATGGCGTCGCCGCCCACGCCGGCCAGGACGTGATTCTTCACCACCAGCGGGCTCATGGTGCAGAAGTACTGCATCTTCTCGTCGGCGATCTTCTTTTTCCAGCGCTCTTTGCCATCCTTCGAGTTCAACGAAATCAACCAGCAATCGGGCGTCATGAAGTACAGCCATTCGCCGTACATTCCGAGCCCGCGATTGCCCACGAGGTGTCCGCCCTTGTCCTGCCATGAGTAGTGCCAGATCTCCTCGCCGGTGCGCGCGTCAATGGCCCAGGCATGGTCGGGAATCGTGAAGTAGAGAACGCCGTTGACCATCAGCGGAGTGGATTTGATGCTGGGGGCTCCCACGCCGCGCTGCGCTCCGACATTCGCAATCCGGTAAAACCAGGCGAGCGAAAGATTGCCGATGTTGGCTGCGTTGATCTCTGTGAGCGGGCTGAAGCGGCGTCCGGAATAATCTCCGTTGTACGTAGGCCACGCGTCGGTTGCGGGCTTCAGGAGCGCCTTCGGATCGAGGGCCTGCGCCGGCAGCGCAGGGGAAAGAGAAAGCAGGATCAGGGCCGCGAGGCAGCGTTGGATCTTCATTTCAGCGTCACCAGCCAGGCCGTAAGATTGTGCATATCGGCGTCGGTATATTTTTCGAGCAGTTGGCGATGGCCGGCCAGGCGATCCTCCAGCTGCACCTTCAGGCCGTTGCGCGGCCAGGAGTGGTAGACACCGCGCATCATCGAACATCGAAACATTGACATCGTCCATCTGTTTGAGGGTGCCGGCGATGGTCTGCCCCGAAGGCAGCGTGACGCTGACCTTTTGCGCGCCTCCCCTGCCGGCGGCGGGCCAAACGAAGCGGGTCTGCAACTGCTCCGGCTGGTATTTCGTACCTACGTGAGCCAGGTCGCCGGTGACGGAGTGACATGCCTTGCAGCCGCCCGCACCGTTGAAGTAGGCCTCGCCCGCTTTCGGGTCGCCCGTGACCACATTGAGGCGCTTATACACGCCTCGATTGGCAACCAGCTCCACCTGCAGGTGCAGGAACTGCGCGAGGTCCGAGAGCTGGCCTTCGGCGAAGTTGGGAAAGGCCGGCATGCCTTTATCCGGAAAGCCTTTTACGATCACGGGCGCAATCAGCTCGCCCTTTTCATCGTGCAGCACGGTTACGGAGCGGACCAGGTTGGGGCCTTCGCCGCCACGCGCTTTTTCGCCGTGGCAGAATGCGCAATTGGGAGCGTACAGCTTTTCGCCGCGCGCGGCCGCGGCGGCATCGGGAGGCGGGCCCAGGCCAAGGAAGTCACGCGTATTCCCCCTGCCGCCGCGTCCGCCGCCGCGGCCGCCGGCCGGCATTTCTTCCTGCGCGCAGAGAATCGACACAGCAAAGAGTGCGGCGAAAACGTAGGACTTCTTGCGACGCAGCATGGTCCCTCCAGAGCGCCTGTCGGCGCGTCGGGTCTATATTATCGTAGTTTGCCCAATCCGGTTCAGGAGCACTATGGGGTGTCCTACCAACGTTCCAGGCTCAGGAAGGCGAGCGCGTAGCGGCGGCCGAACTCGCGCTGAGATCTGGAGTCAAAGTGCAAGTGGTCGGGATTGGATGTCAGGCCGTTGGAGGAGACGAATGCGGCGCGCGGCACTGTGAGTGGAATGATCGCGAGCTGTTCATTCACCACGGAGGCGAAGGGGCTGCGCGGGGTCGCGCCTTCGGAGAGAAACTCGCCGAGTTGGCCTACGACCACCGGGACGTTCGGCTCGCCCAGATCGCTTCGCAACTGGGTAATCATCGCGGAAAAACGCTGCCGGTAGCTGACGGCGAGATCCTGCTTGCCGGCGTCGGCTTCGCCTTGATGCCAGAGAATGCCGCGCAGTTTCCCGGAGCGCATGGCGAATTTGGCGCGCCGCACCGCCTCCTCATAGAGTTTGCCGCCGGGCTTCCATTCGTCGAGCGATGTGCCGCCAAACGCGGCGGGGACAAGCCCGATGGATTTACTCGGATCGGTGGCCGCCAATACCTTGGCGAAAGAGCGCGCCAGGCCGACGCCGGCGATATCCGGTTTGTCGAAATGCACCGGGATCAATCGCGGGCACCCATTCCATCGTTTTGTTGAGCATGACGACATGCGGCATCGGCTGGCGATCCTGATCTTCGACAACGCCGCGTCCCGCCATGTTCGATTGGCCGATCAACAGAAAAATTTCGTGAGGCTGCGAGGTTTGCGCGCTCAACAGGAACGCCGCGGATAAGGTCAATAACAGTGGCTTCATATCCTGAGTTAGTTTACAGCAGGCGCGCTTCGCTATTATGGAGCGGCATGGAATCCACCGAACGCCGCGCCGGGGAGGTCTCCGCGGGTCTGCTCGTGGCCGGTATCGCCGCCGTCAAGCTTCTGCTCCACCTGTATGCCGGCCGGTATTACGGGTTCTTCGTCGATGAGTTGTACAACCTCGCGCTGGCTCGCCACCTGGCGTGGGGCTATGTGGATGTCGCCCCCATGATCGCCCTGCTGGGGCGCATGGAGCTGGCAATCTTCGGCGATTCCCTCACCGCGATCCGCCTGTTTCCGGCGATCGCGGGCGCGGGCCTGGTGGTGCTCACCGCGGCGATTGCACGGCAACTCGGCGGCGGACAGGTTCGCGCAGGCGTTTGCAGCGCTCTGCGTGCTGCTCGCGCCCGGCTACCTGGCGCTCGATCATTTTCTGAACGTCAACGCCTTCGAACCGCTCTGCTGGATGGGGTGCGCCTGGCTGGTGATCCGCATCATCGACACCGGTAATGAAAGGCTCTGGATCTGGTTCGGCGCGCTGGCCGGAATCGGCCTGGAGACGAAGCATTCGATGCTGATCTTCGGCTTCGCCCTGATCGCCGGCATGGCGCTCACCGCGGAGCGCAAGCATCTCTTCAACCGGTGGCTGCTATTGGGCGGAGCGCTCGCCTTCCTGCTCTTCCTGCCCAACCTGCTGTGGAACGTGCAGCACCACTTCCCGTTTCTGGAAATCCAGGAAAATATCCGCCGCGATGGCAGGGATGTGCGCCTGTCGCTCGGGGCGTTCTTCAGCGAGGAGGTGCTGGCGATGCTCCCCCTGAGTGCGCCCGTTTGGATCGCCGGATTGTGGGGACTCTGGCGCGGGCGCTACCGCACGCTCGCGTTCGCATGGGGGATTGCCGCCGCGATCATTCTCGCCATGAGTCCGCGCGTCTATTACCTCTTCCCGGCGTTTCCCATGCTGATGGCCGCCGGCGCCGTACAGTTCGAGCGTGTCCGGGCGGGCTGGGCCAAGGCCGCGTACTGCGTCCTCATGGTCGTCATGGGAGCGATGATCGCGCCCACGCTGCTGCCCCTGCTGCCGCCCGAGACGTACATCCGGTATGCGGCGGCGACTCACCTGGAACAGCCGCGCATCGAGAACCACAAACTCGGCCCCTTGCCACAGCTTTTCGCCGACCAGTTCGGTTGGGAAGATATGGCGGTTGCGGTGGCTCGTGTTTACAACGGCCTGCCCGCCGAACTTCGCAGCCGCACCGCGATTTTCGGACAGACCTACGGGCAGGCCGGCGCCATCGATCTTTTCGGGCCGCGCTACGGCCTGCCGCCGGCCATCAGCGGTCACCAGAATTATTTCCTCTGGGGGCCGCGCGATTACACCGGCGAAAGCATGATCGTGATGGGTGATGAGCGCGAAGTGCTGGAACGGCAGTTCGCGAGCGTGGAGAAGGTAGGGCGCGTGGAGAACCACTATGCAATGCCCTACAACCACATCGATATCTTCTATTGCCGCGGGCTGAGAGCTCCGCTCGCCGATGCCTGGCCGAAGGTGAAACGGTGGCATTAGACCTGTCGTCTACTGCTTCAGTAGCGCGTCGATTGCAGCTTGAGAGATGGCCTCGTCCACTTCGCTCGCGGCGCCGCTGCAGGCGATGGAGCCGATGGTCTGGTCGTCGACTTTGATCGGCAGGCCGCCGCGATTCGGGAAGGAATCGGGAAAGACCAGCGCGCCCAGATTGCCATCCTTCAACGATTTCTCCGCGACCGCGGAGGGGCGGCCGTAAATCGCCGCGTACTTCGCCTTTTTCTGCGCGAACTGAATTGTGTTGAGCGTTGCCTTATCCGCCTTCTGCAGGAAGAGCAGGTTGCCGCTTTCGTCCATGATGCAGATGGTCACGTTGACGCCGCGCTTCTGCGCTTCCGCCTCCGCCGCCGCTACCATGGTCTTGATCGCGGCCAGGTTCAGAAACTTGCGCGAGGGCAAGTCCGCCGCGGCCAGCATAAATAGCGCACTGAGAAACAACACAATCAGTTTAGGCATGCGCAACATTCTATCTGAAATCACGATAGAATCTGCGCATGACGCGCCGACAACTTCTCGCCTGCCTTGCAGCGGCGCCCCTGGCGAGATCCGCCGCCCGGCCGGTTCGCCTGGGCGGGCCCGTCTTTCTGAAGTCCGATGACCCCGTCGAACTGGCGCGCGAACATCGCCGCCTCGGCTACAGCGCCGCCTATTGTCCGGCCGTGACCACCGCCGAATCCGCGAAGATCCGCGCCATTCGCGACGCATTTGCCGCGGCCAACGTCGTGATCGCGGAGGTTGGCGCGTGGAAGAACATGCTCGATCCCGACGCCGCCGTACGCAAGGCCAATCTGGACTACGTCACCGATCGCCTGGCGCTGGCGGACGCCGTGGCGGCGCGCTGCTGCGTCGATATCGCGGGCTCTTACAATCCCAAGTACTGGTACGGGATGAATGCGAAAAATCTCTCGCAGGCCTTCTTCGATGCCACGGTGGAGAACTGCCGCCGCGTGATTGACGCCGTCAAGCCGGCCCGCACGCGCTTCACGATCGAGATGATGCCCTGGTCTCTGCCCGACACGCCGGATTCCTACGTAAAGTTGATTCAGGCCGTGGACCGGAAGGCCTTCGGCGTTCACCTGGACGTCTGCAACGTGGTCAACAGCCCCGCGCAAATTTTACGATAGTAAGTCCGTGATCGAGGAATGCTTCCGCAAACTTGGCCCCTGGATCGTCTCCTGCCACGCCAAGGATCTCGCCTGGATTCCCGGAGTACAACGTGCATTTCGCGGAGGTGATTCCGGGACGCGGCGAAATCGATTACACGGCGTACCTGCGTGAGCTTTCGAAGCTGCCGGTGGACGCGCCGCTCATGCTGGAGCACCTGAAGAATGCGGACGAGTATGACGAGGGCCGCGGCTACATCCATCGGGTCGCAGCGCAGGCCGGTGTCAGCCTGGCGTGAAGGTCAGTTTTGCGCCAGGTTCGCCGGCGTCAACAGGCTGTCGTTGGGGTAGAAGTGGTCCACGTTGTCGGGCGTAATGGTCTGGTGGGTGGTGAACACTGCGGGCGGCACCACCTTGCGCGAGAGCAGCTCCAGCGCCAACTTCAAAAGCCCGTCGCCGTATTTTTCCGGGAAGTAGGCAATGCTGGCGATCAAGCGGGTGTTCGCCCGTGCGCAACTCGGCGCGCGCTTCGGGTTCCGCGTTTTGCCCGACAATCGCGCACTCACTGGCGCGCCCGGCTTCTTCATAAGCGCGCAGGGCACCCAAGGCGCTCGAATCGTTGGCCGCGCCCACCAACACGCGCTTGGCCTTCGATTCGCGAAGGTGCTTGCGCACGCGCTCCAGCGTGGTCTGGAACTGGCCGTCGCCATCCACACTGCTGATGCGGCAGCGCTCCGGCACGCGGATGATCTCGGCGATGCCCGTCTGGATGCCGCGCAGCCGCGCCTTGGGCAGGGAACCCGCGCGATGCAGTTCCACCATCAGGATCTCATCGGGCTCGCTATCCCAGTATTTCTTCGCCCAGCGGCCCAGGTAATGGCCTGCCATCATTCCCGCCTGGTAATTGTTGGCGCCGAAGTAGGTTGCGCCGGGGTGCGGAATGTCGATGGCGATGAAGGGAATATTCGCCTCCAGGTACTTACTCGCGATGGCCGGTGCAATCAACTCATCGGTCTGAAATTCGATCACCAGATCCACCTGCTCCTTGATGAGGTAGTCCGCGCTGCGCAGGGCGATCTTGGGCTGGTAGCGGTTGTCCACCACGATCAATTCGATGTGCTCGCGCTCGGCCGCCCGCACCAGGCCGTTGCGGACTTCGCGGTCGAAGGAGGTGTCCTGCCCCTGCGCGGCATAGCCGATCCGGTAGAGCCTGCGGCGGCGCACTTCACTGGCGAGCCGGTAATGATTCTCGCCGACTTTATCCAGGAAGCCGCACTGATGCAGCGTGTAGAGCAGGCGGAAACACATGCCCTTGTGGAAGCCGGTGCGCGTCACCACGTCGCGCAGCCGCAATACGTCGCCGGCCGATTGAAACGCCTCGAGCACGCGCGAGGCGTGGACCAGGCTTTTGACCAGATACCGGCTGTGATTGGAAGTCTTCACGTGGACCTCAGTTTCGCTATCCAAAACGCCGATTCCGGGCGAAAGCGCGCATCCACCCGTTGAATCAGGCAATTTAATGAAGAATATACCACTTGTTGCGTCCTCAGGTGTTCCGCAGCGCGAAAACCTTGCGCATCGCTCGCGCTTCGCTTGGCTTGGCAGTTGAGGGCGCATACAATACGGAGTCTGTAGTCTGAAATAGCGATTCCATGATTCCGAATCCCCTGATCGGCGTGATCTTTCACTGGCTGGGCGGCCTCGCTTCCGGCAGTTTCTATGTTCCCTACCGCGGCGTCAAGCGCTGGTCCTGGGAGACCTACTGGCTGGCCGGCGGCGTCTTTAGCTGGATCCTCGCCCCGTGGACGCTCGGCCTCATTCTGACCAGCGACCTCACTGGAGTCCTCCACGAAGCGCCATGGGGCACTCTCTTCTGGTGCTATTTCTGGGGCATGATGTGGGGCCTTGGCGGACTCACATTCGGCCTGACGATGCGGTATCTCGGGATGTCGCTCGGGATGGCGATTGCGCTCGGCTACTGCGCGGCGTTCGGTACCCTGATGCCGCCGATCTTCGACGGAGTTTTTGTGGCGAGTGTGCTGGGGACGAGTTCGGGGCGAGTCATCCTGCTTGGTGTGGCGATCTGCCTGGCCGGGATCGCCTGCGCGGGCAAGGCCGGCATGTCGAAGGAAAAAGAGATGTCGGCCGATCAGAAGCGCGAGGTCATCAAGGAATTCAATCTTCGCAAAGGGATTCTGGTGGGCACGTTCTCCGGCGTCATGAGCGCGTGCTTCTCCTATGGCCTGCGTGCCGGCGACCCCATCAAGGCCATCGCGCTGCACCATGGCACCACCACCCTCTGGCAGGGATTGCCGGTACTGGTGCCGGTGCTGTTCGGCGGCTTCACCACGAATTTTCTCTGGTGCCTGGGGCTCAATATTCGGAACCGGACCGGCCGGGAATACTTCTATGCCGGGAAGCCGGATAACCGGGTGCCCATGCTGGCGAACTACTGCTTCTGCGCCCTGGCGGGCGTCACCTGGTACTTCCAGTTCTTCTTTTACAGCATGGGAGAAACCCAGATGGGGAAGTACAAATTCTCCAGTTGGACGCTGCATATGGCGAGCATCATTATCTTCAGCAGCCTGTGGGGAATCGCGCTGCACGAATGGCGCGGCGCCGGCGCGCGCACCAAAGGATGGCTGGCGATCAGCCTCGGAGTCCTTTTGCTATCGACCGTGGTAGTGGGATACGGCAATTATCTGGGCGGTGCGGCGCACTGATATCGTAGAACTATATGACGAAGGTGCAAGTTCGTTTCCGCCTGCGGAAACCGCTCGAGGAGTCCGAGTATCACAGCATCGCCACCGCGCACGCGAAATATGGGATCGAGAAGATCACCATCGCGCCCGGCTTGCAGGATCTGATGGTAGAGTACGACGCTACCCGCCTGCGTCCCGCCGAAGTGGAAGCCACGCTGGCCCTCGCCGGAATCCCGCTGGAGCGCACCGCCGTCGCATAACTACCTCGACGAACTCATTCCCAGCGCAGCGCTTCCAGCGGATTGACGCGCGAAGCCCTTCTTGCCGGCAGATATCCGGCCGCGACCGCCGTTGCCGTGAGCGCCAGCACCGCGCCCGCCACCACCGCGATATCGCGCGCCTTGACGCCGAAGAGCTGCGTTTCGGTATAGCGAGCGAGCACCAGGGCCGCCGGAACGCCGGTCACCAGGCCGGCGATTAAAATCCAGAGCAGCTCGCGCATCACCATCACGCGAATCTTTCCCGGCTCCGCGCCAAGAGCCATCCGAATGCCGATCTCGCGCGTGCGCCGTGTCACGGAGTGCGCCATCACGCCATAGAGCCCGAGCATCGCCAGTATCGTCGCCAGCGTGGCGAAGACGCCGGCTAGCTGCAGCACCAGCCGGTCGGTCTGGATGTTGCGGCTGATCTGATCATCCAGCGTCCGCAGATCTTCGAGCGGCAGATCCCGATCGAGCGACGCCATTACCCGCCGGATCTGCGGCACCATTTGATTCTCCGGCAGCGCCGAGCGCACGTAAAACTCCAGCGAGTTGAGCTCCTTGTCCTGGCGCCACGGCGTGTAATAAAGCGGCGGCACCGTCTGCTTCACGCTGGAATAGTGGCTGTCTTTCACCACTCCCACGATCGTCTTCGCCCCCGGACCGCCGCCGGTAAACCGGACGCCGATCGGGTTGCGGCCGTCCAGGAATCGCTTCACGAAGGTCTGGTTGACAATCGCCACCACGGGTCCGGCGGCGGTATCGGTATCCGCAAATTCGCGCCCGGCGATCAGCGGAATCCCCAGCTTGCCGAAGAATCCGGGGCCGACCTCGTTCATGCGCGAATTATTGTTCGCCTGCGCATCTTTCGCGCCCTCCACATGGACGTCGTTGCCCCAGTTGTTGCCCGCGATCAGCGGCACCATCGCGGCCGCCACGGATTTCGCGCCCGGAATTGCCGCCAGTTCGCCTTCCACGCGCTCGAACAACGCCCGCGTCTGCTCCGTCTTGTAGCCATTCAAGCGCCGGCGATACCGTGAACCCGATCAGGTTCTCCGTCTTCATTCCCAGATCGACGTGCATCAGGTTCACCAGGCTCTTCAGAAAGAGTCCGGTAGGGATGAGCAGCACCGCCGACACCATCACCTGCGCGCACACCAACACCTTGCGCACCCGCGCCGAGGCCGCAGTCCCGGAGCTCTGTCCCGATTCGTTCTTCAGCGTGATCGCCGCCGAGGCGCGCGCCGCCTCCCACGCGGGATACAGCCCAAAGACCACCCCGGTCAGCAGCGCGAGCCCGAGCCCGAACAGCAGCACCGGCCATTCGAGTCCGGCGGCGAGGTAGTGAATCGGCGTGTCTCCTGCCAGCTCCGCAATCAGCAGCTTGAGCGTGATCACGGCAAACGCCAGCCCCGCCAAGCCGCCGGCGAACGCCAGCACCAGCGCTTCGGCCAATAGTTGTGCGATCAATTCTCCCCGTCCCGCGCCCATCGCCGCGCGGATTGCCATCTCGCGCCGCCGCTGCGCCGACCGCGCCAGCAGCAAGTTCGCCGAGTTAGCCATCGCGATCAGCAGCACCAGCACGCTCGCGCACATGAGGATGATCAACGGCGTCCTGGTGCTATCGCGGAACTCGCTCTGTCCGTGGCTGCCCTCCTGCAAAGTGAGCCGCGCATGCAGGAAGCGGTCGCGACTTTTCTGGTAGTAGAAACCAGGCATCTTCGATTGCTGCTCCAGCAAGCCCGCGTACACGCTGTTCAGCCTGCCCTCCACCTCTCCGCGCGAAAGCCCGCGCTCGGGGCGCGCGATCGTGTAGAGCCAGTAATCGCTCCACCGGTCGGTGCCATTCCAATTCGGCGTGAGCAGCGGCTTGAATACCAGGGGCAGGTAAATGTCGGGTTCGCTGCCGATCGTTGTCCCGGTGAAATCCTTGGGCGCTACACCCACAATCGTGAACATCTGCCCGTTCACTTTGATTGCCTGATTGAGCACGGAGCTTTCCCCGCCCAGCCGCTCCTGCCAGTAGCCGTAGCTAAGGACCGCCACCGCGTTGCCCGCGCCCGTATCGTCCTCGCGCATGATCGTACGTCCCATCACGGGCCGTACTCCTAGCGTCGGGAAGTAACCGCCCGACACCACCAGCATGGACCCGGAAATGGTCTGCTTCTGGTAAGAGATGTTGGCCTCCAGCCGCCGGAAGCCGCCGATCCCGCTGAGTCCCTGCGGACGCTTTTCCAATTCGCGGAACATCGGGTAGCTGAAGATCAGGTTCATTCCGCCCGAGTCATTCGTCGAATTGCGGCCGCCCTTGAACTCTTCCGGCGCCGAGAGCACCACCAGTTCCTCCGCCCGTTCCACCGGCAGCGAATTGAGCAGAATCTGGTGCATCAGAGAGAAAATCGCGGTGTTCGCGCCGATTCCCAAGGCGACCGAGAAGATCACCACCAGGCTGAGCATGCGCGCCTTCATGAGACTGCGTAGGGCGAAGCGGAGTCGTGACATAACTCTATATACGACACAACCGCCGGAAGGTGACTACTTTTTGACGAATAAGGAAATCGCCATGAAGAAGCCGATGGCGATCACGATGCGGCGCACTGCCGTACGCCCCAGCTTGCGCGCCGTGCCGGCCCCCAGGAATCCCCCAAGAATCGCACCCGCGGCCATGATCAGCACGTAGGGCCATTCCACCATTCCCGCATAGATGAAATACAGCGCCGCGATCCCATTGATGCTGCCGCCGAAGACCACTTTGAGGCTATTCATTTCGTGAATGTCCTGCAGCCCCAGGATGCTCAGCGCCGCCAGCATCAGAATCCCGATTCCGGCCCCGAAATAGCCTCCGTAGATGCCTACCATCAGCTGGAACAGAATCGCGCCGACCAGCCATTTGGTACTCTTGTGCGCTTCCGCGTCGCCGGTCTTCAGCATGCGCTGCACCGGTTCCTGCGCCATGAAAAGCAGTGTCGCAAACAGAATCAGAAACGGTACCAGCTTGTCGAAGACGGAGGCCGGCGTCCACCGTAGCAGCAGGGCGCCCGTGATTCCGCCGATCAGGCTGGGGACAATCAGGATGCGGAACCGCGCTTCCGCCTTCGCCAGTTCCCGCCGGTAGCCCCAGGCGCTACCCACCGTTCCCGGCCAGATCGCCACCGTGCTGGTGGCGTTCGCCGCCACGGAATTGAGCCCCAGCCAGATCAGCGCGGGGAAGGAAACCAGCGTGCCCCCGCCCGCCACGGAATTGATGGCGCCGGCGATAAATGCGGAAGCGAAGGCGACTGAGGCGTGTACCAGGTCCAAATCAAGCTGATTGTAACGCGCGTCAGAGCCGCCGCGCCCGCAGCAGGTAGAGGTTGTCGCGCTCCACGTCTTCCGCGCGCCGCACAATCTCTTCCAGATCCTCGTTGACGCTGAACAGCCGCCCGCTCAGCCGGTCCGCCTTGCCCGACGCCAGAAACAGCACCAGGTCCGCGACTGTATCCGGCGTCACGTCCTGTCCCTCGTCGAGGATTTTCTGGATCAGCGGCACGGCACCCCGCGCCTCTTCCACCATCGCGGTGCGCACCACGCCCGGCCGGATCGGAAACACGCTGATCCCATGCGGCTTCATTTCCATCGCGAGTTGCTCGCTCAGCCGGATCAGCGCCGTCTTACTCGCCACGTACGCCGACATGTCCGGAATCGGAAACGTGCCGGCGCCGCTCGCCATATTGATGATGCGGCCGGCGCCGCGCGCGATCATCCCGGGCAGCACCGCCCGGCAGCAAAGGTAGGGCCCGCGCAGATTCACCTCCAGCGTCTTCCACCACGCCTCCGGAGTGGCATCCAGGAACGGCGCCAGCGGTCCGCCGATTCCCGCGTTATTGATCAGCAGGTCGATTGGGCCAAGTTCCGCCTCCGTGCGGTTTACCATCGCGCCCACGTCCTCCTCGTGGGAAACGTCGCCTGTGATCGCCAGAATCTTGCCTCCCGAAAGTCGTACGGTCTCCGCCAGTTCGCCCGCCGAACGCGCCGAGATCGCGACCCTTATGCCCTCCTTCGCCAGACGCAGCGCAATGCCCTGTCCGATGCCCCGGCCTCCGCCGGTAACCAACGCCGTGCTCAATGGTGGACCCTCCCCAGGGCATTATCGCCCGATCCATTCACCCGCCGGATTTCGCCGGTCGGGCCCTTCAAATCACACTTCACGGTCCGAATATGGATGGACGGCGATCCCGGGATTTACAATCATTCCTTATGGCTCAATTTCAGGTAATACAGCCCGAAACTACTTATACCGGCTCTCCCATCCAGCCGCTGCAAACCGGGTTGCCGAAGCAAACGCAATCGCTGTGCCCCGAGTGTACGGACCTGATCGACGCCACCATCTTCGAAGAGAACGGCAAAGTTTTGATGGAAAAGCATTGCTCCAAGCACGGCGATTTCCGCGACATCGTGTACTCGGACGCCAGGCTCTACCTGAAGATGGAAGAGTGGAGCTTTGGCGATAATCGCGGCCTGTCGAACCCGGCGGTCACCAACGCCGCCCGCTGCCCCGATGATTGCGGCCTGTGCAACCTCCACACCAGCCACACCGGCCTGGCCAATGTAGATCTCACCAATCGCTGCAACCTCACCTGCCCCGTCTGCTTCGCCAATGCCAACGCCGCGGGCTATGTCTACGAGCCCGATCTTCAAACCGTGCGCAAGATGCTGCAAGCCCTGCGCGATCAGAAGCCCGTGGCGGGCCGCATCGTACAATTCTCCGGCGGCGAGCCCACGATCTATCCACACTTCTTCGACGCGCTGCGCCTGGCGAAAGAGATGGGCTTCTCGCACACCCAAATCGCCACCAACGGCATCAAGTTCACAGATTTGGCCTTCGCCCAGGAAGCCAAGGAAGCCGGCCTGCATACGCTATACCTGCAGTTTGACGGCGTCTGCGACGATATCTATCGCCGCACTCGTGGGGAATCGCTCTGGGAAAAGAAGCTGCAGTGCATTGAGAATGTCCGCAAAGCCGGCCTGAAGCTTGTTCTCGTCCCGACCATCGTCAAGGGGTTGAACGATCATCAGATCGGCGACATCATCCGTCTCGCGCTGGATAACATCGATTGCACCAGCGGCATCAGCTTTCAGCCGGTGGCCTTCACCGGCCGCATCGCCAAGCATGAACTCGAGGCGAAGCGATTCACGCTGGCGGATTTCGCGCACGCCGTCCAGCAACAGACCGGCATCGCCGATCCCTATGAAGACTGGTTCCCGCTCTCTTGCGTCACGCCGTTCTCCAAACTCTTGAGTGCGCTGCGCGGTGAGGAGACCACCACCTTGAGCTGCCATCCGCATTGCTCGCTCGGCACCTACCTCTTTGTCGATCAGAATCGTAAGGCGGTGCCGGTGACGCAGTTCGTCGAAGTCGGGCCGATGCTGCGTGCGATGGACGAACTTTCGCGCAAGGCCGGCAAACGCCGTCTCCAATTCTTCACGAAGCTCGAGGCGTGGAACAGCCTGCGCAAGTTCTTTCACCAGGAAAGAGCGCCTCAGGGCCTCACCTTCCAGAAATTCCTGCAGACCTTGCAGGGCATGACGGACAAACAATACGGCCGCGGCGAAAACGCAGAGAAGGATTTCACGTACCGCACGCTCATGCTGGCCGGCATGCACTTCATGGACGCCTACAACTACGACGTGGAGCGCGTGAAACGCTGCGTGATTCATTACGCCGCGCCCAACGGAAAAATCTACCCGTTCTGCGCCTACAATTCCGGCCCCGTCTACCGCGAACGCGTGGAGCGGGAATTCTCTGTCCCGTTGGAGAAAAAATCGCGGAGTAAAACGGCCGATTCCGTTGCGCCGGCGGTTAGCATCGCGTAATCGGTTCGCCTAAGCGATCCCCGCCACGCACGCCACGGGCTGGCCTTTCACGATCGGCGGCGTCGCCACCACGTAGAGCACTTTGCCGGCGAGCGGCGATTCCACCAGCGCGATATCCACGCCGAAGAAATCGGTGATTCGCGCCACCACCGTTCCCTTCGCCACCACCTGATCGCGCTCCACCAGGGGATACAGGATGCCGGTTGCCGGGCTTGCGATCACAGCCGATGGGTCGAGATACACCGGGTGCGCCACCGGAGGAGGGCCGTCCGCGGCCATCTGCAAATCGCGCAGCACGCCGCGCACGCCATACACGATGCGGTCGGTCGATTCGGTGTCGCTCATCCCCAGCAATCCGCTCTCGATCGTCACGGCCGGCTTCCCCCGGGTAATCGCGGTGGTCGAACAGTACAGCGATTGCGCTGGATCTTTCGGGCGGCTGCGATCCAACAGAATGTGATCGATTCCGAACGCCAGTGCCAGTTTCGCAATTGCCGCGTCCATCTTCGGCTCGCCGGTGATCGCCTGGTACACGTACGGCCGCAGCGACTCATTGCCGTCGCCGCAGTGCAGGTCGAGTACATAGTCGGCCTTCTCGATCACCTCATGAGTGATCGCATACGCGATTCTCTGCGACACCGTCCCATCCGTCTGCCCGGGATACACTCGATTCAGGTTCTTGCCATCCACCGGGCTGAAATATACAGTACGGCCCAGGAAAGAGGGCATGTTGGCGACGTGCACCAGGATCAGCGTTCCCGCCAATTCACCGTCGTCGATGTGCGCGCGCAGCTTCTGCAGCGCCAGAATCGGCGGGTACTCGTAACCGTGATTACCGGCGATCAACGCCAGCACCGGTCCGGGCCGCGTGCCGGTGATCGTGGTGATCGGTATCTGCGTGCCGGCGTCCACGCCATGCGGCACGTCGATGGTGTGCGAGTGGATCAAGAAAGCTCCTCCAACTCCGCATCTTACCGCTTCAGGAAGAGTGGGTCCGAAATGTGTGTACGCCGATTCGCATTCGCCACGCGCCGGCATGCGAAGATGTCCGCATGAGTGGGTTGCAAGGCAAGATAGCCGTCGTGACCGGTGGAACCTACGGCGTCGGGCGCGGAATCGCCGGCGAGCTTGCGGAACGCGGTGCGCGGGTGTTCGTGACCGGCCGCTCGGCGGACGATCGCGCGCCCGGCGCAGGGCAGATCACGGCGCTTCGCTGCGACCACCGCGTGGATGCGCGAGGTAACGTCGGCGTTCGCACGCGTGGCCGCCGAAGCGGGAAAGATAGACATTCTCGTCAATAACGTGTGGGGCGGCTACGAACGTATGGTCGAAGACGGAACGTTCACCTGGAACAAACCGTTTTGGGAACAGGGCCTCTGGCGCTGGGACGCTATGTTCAACGCCGGCGTGCGCGCCCACTATCACGCCTGCCGGCTCGCCGCGGCGTCGATGGTCGCTGCGCGGAGCGGGCTCATCGTCAACATCTCGTTCTGGGCTGCGCGGAAGTACGTCGGCAATGTGGCGTATGGCGTGTCGAAGGCCGCCACTGACAAGATGACCGCCGATATGGCCGTGGAATTACGGCCGCACGGCGTTACTGCGGTGTCTTTGTATCCGGGATTGGTGAGGACCGAAAAAGTCATGGAGGCGTCCGCTTGGCTCGACCTCTCCAATTCGGAATCTCCCGAGTTCACCGGCCGCGCCGTCGCCGCACTCGCTGCCGATGCCGATGTGATCCGGTATTCCGGAACGGTGCTGGTGGCCGCTGCGCTGGCAGCGGACTACGGCTTCACCGATATCGATGGCAAGCGTCCGCGGCCGCTAACCTTGACCGACGTCTGAGAGCGAACTCCCTTGAAAAAAATCCGTCTCGCCACACAACCGGTTCCCAACGCCTTTGATCTGGTCAAGCGGCTCGGGCTCGCGTTGCCCCACGTCGCGGCAGAAACCAAGTACGACGGCTCCCCCGTGCTGCGGGCGGCCGGCATCTTCGTGGCGGGCCTTGCGATGCATCCCTCGGCGGAGCCAGACACGCTCGTCGTCAGGGCCGCGCTGGACGATCGCGAAAGGCTTCTGGAAGATGCGCCGGAGACGTACTACCTTACCGGGTACTATCGAAGCTATCCCCTCGTGCTCGTCCGCCTCTCGCGCATCCAGCCGGACGCCTTGCGCGAGTTGCTGGCTGTCTCCTGGCGTATGGCCATCGTTAAGGCGCCCGCCAGCCGGACTGCAAAAGCAGCGAAGAAAACCGCTCGTCAAGACGCCAGGTAACTTTCCAACTTCGTATACAGCTCCGCGGCACTGCCGGCGACCGCATCGAAATCGCTGTCCCGGTCCGCTTTCGTCGGATACAAAATCGTTTGAGTCAGAACTGTTTCCCCGCGAACTTCCTCGAGCACTGTGGTCACCAACAGCGCCAGCGGCGAGAAATCATAGGTCTCCGTGTACACCCAGCGGCGTGGCGGATCCACTTCCTGATAAACCCCGCGCATTTCCATCTTCTTGCCGCCGGGTCTCTCGAAGCGGTAACGAAACATCCCGCCCGCTCTGACATCCGCTTCGTAGGTTACCAGCGACATTTCCTTCGGCTGAAACCAGCGCGGAACCTGATCCGTTTTCGTCAAGGCGTCGAACACCTGCTGTCTCGGTGCGGCGAAGGTCCGGTTGACCATAATTTCTTGATCGGATGATTTGGTGGTGAGCTGCTGGGTCATTATTGTGACGCCTCCAGCGCGCGCCGTGCTTCCACAGAATCGGGCTGCAAACGAAGGCTCCGAAACTGGCCGTTTGCTTCTTCGGCGTGACCGGCGGCGGCCAGCGCCATTCCCAGGTTGAAATGGGCATGTACAAAACTGCGGGCTGCGCTGCAATGCGATTGTAACTCGCGGATGGCATCCCCAGTAACGCTCAAGTTAGCCTACGCCGTCCCGAGATTAAAATGCGCTTCGCATCGGCTCCAATTGCACCGCGGCCGCGAATTCGCCGATGGCTTCCGACGTCCGGCCCAGAATTCCAAATATCCTACCCAGATTATAGTGTCCGTTCGCATAGCCCGGATCGATGCCCACCGCTTCGCGAAGTTGGTCCAACCCCTCCGCCGTGCGTCCCTGTTCGGTCAGCGCCATACCCAAGCCCGAATGTGCCACGGCATCGCCGGGCTTGAGCGAAACCGCTTCGCGATAGTCGCGCTCCGCATCGGCGAAGCGGTTGAGCCGCATCAGCGCCGCGCCGCGGTCGACATAGGCTTCGGGATCGGCGGGGTTCAGCGACAGCGCCTCCTTCGCTTCGGCGATCGACGCATCCGGACGGTTGTCGGCTAGCAGCGCGCTCGCCAGGTGAACGCGGGTGGGCTCATACCAGGGCCGTATGCGCACGGCAGCTTCATACATGGCGATCGCCTCCCGGTGCCGCCCTTCCACCCGCAGGACGTTCCCCGAGCCGTCCAGCGCGACGTAATTGCCGGACGTCACATCGAGCGCATGGCGGAAGAGGCTTTCGGTGCTGCGCCAGTACTGATGATGCCCGCCACCGTGCAACCCGAACCACTGGCAATCCAGCATGTGTGAGATCCAGGTCAGCGGGTGCCAGTTTCCGGCCTCCTGCGATGTCAGCGCCCAAATCGCTCCGTCCGCTGTGATCCCGGCACGCACCCGGGAATTGCCGGTGACGTAATCGGGGTCGTCATAGTTCACAAAATCGAAACCGCGGACGGGAAGGTACAGGAATATCGTGACTGCGAGCAGGAGGAATGCGGCCGCGGCAAGCTTTCGGCGGGTCGTCGAATCAGAGCCGGCAGGCAAAGGCGGCTGGGTCTTTCTTTGCATCTGGTCGATCTCTACGGGCTGGCCAACCTATTTTGACATGGTCACGCCGATCTGAATTTTCTTTTCCCTTTCATTTAAGTGAATTGCAGGTCTGATGGTCTGAAATGCCCGATCTCCGATGCTACCTTCGAAGAAGGAATTATGCCGAAACGATTCAATGCTGCCGGCGTGCCGCGCTCGCCATGTTGGCCGCACAAACGCCGTCAATCCTGGCAGGTGTTGCATCGTCGCGGTCCCACATCGGCCCCACTCCGCATTTTGCGCCGCAAAATGCTAAGAATTCCTGCCAACTGAAAGCAATAAAGTCACTTACCAGGCATCATTCAGTTTCGAACGTAAAATTCTTTTGCGTCACAACGCCATGCCAGCCTCCCGCGGATTCTGGCCGTCCGACTTCTCGCATGATTCGAATTTTACTCCGCAAAATCGGACGATTTCTCTTCAACTAGCAGCAACCAAGCCACTTGCAGGCCATCGACGCGTATCGACCGATAATTTTTTTTGCGCCGCAACGGCTTCGCAGCCCTGCTGCCAATTGATTTCTCCCGTGGTCTCGCCTCTCTTCAGAGCGCCTCCGGCTACCGCGCGTTATCATGAAGGAAACGTGCCTGGAGTCTACGTTTCTTACCCTTTTTGCGCGCAGAAGTGTACCTATTGCAACTTCGCCAGCGGAGTCTTCCCGCGCGAGTTGGAGGCTCCCTATCTCTCGGCCGTGGCGAGTGAAATTCGCGAGCACACCTGGCGTTGGACTCCCGAAACCCTTTATCTTGGCGGCGGTACACCGAGTCAGCTGGCGCCGGAGCCCTCCGCGCGCTGCTCGACCTCATTCCCGGCCGCCCCTGGGCCGAAGCCACTCTGGAGGCCGCGCCCGGCACAATCACCGCCGAACTCGCGCGCGGGTGGGTGTCTGCGGGCATCAATCGCGTCTCGCTCGGCATTCAATCCTTCGTCGAACGCGAGATTCGCAGGACCGGCCGGAAGCACACCGCCGAAATTGCCGCCGCCGAGATCTCGACCCTTCGCGCGGCCGGCATCGCCAACATCAATATCGACCTGATCGCGGGGCTTGCCGCGCAGACTGCGGATTCCTGGCGGGAATCGCTTCAGTGGGTCGAGCGCCTGGCCCCGGAACACGTCTCCGTGTACATGCTCGAAATCGACGAGGATAGCCGTCTTGGCAAGGAAATGCTGCTCGGCGGCGTCCGCTACGGCGCGCTCGATACGCCCTCTGAAGATGCCACCGCGGATTTCTATGAGGTCGCCGTGGAGCGCCTCGCCGCCATGGGAATCGCGCGCTACGAAATCTCCAACTTCGCGCGGCCCGGCTATGAGTCGCGTCACAATCTGAAATACTGGCGACTCGAACCCTACGTGGGCTTCGGCGCCGACGCTCACTCCTTCGATGGCCGCATGCGCCATCAAAATCCGGAGCTGCTGCCCGATTACCTCTCTGGCGCCGGCGAAGTGCCGGACGAACCACATCTGCTGGATGAGCGGCTCTTCATCGGCCTGCGCCTCTCCGCCGGGGTCCGCCTCGCGCCCGAAGAGTGGCAGCGTTTCGAGGCGCCGATTCGCCGCTTCTTAGACGCCGGGCTGATCGAAACCGCGGATGGAAACCTTCGCCTCACGAATCGCGGCGTGCTGCTCTCAAACGAAGTCTTCCAGGAGTTTTTGCAATCATGATCGATCTTCGCAGCGATACCGTCACCAAGCCTACCCCCGCAATGCGGCAGGCAATGTTTGAGGCCGAGGTCGGCGACGATGTCTATCGCGAAGATCCCACCGTCAATCGCCTCGAAGCCCGCGCCGCCGAACTCGCCGGGAAAGAGGCTGCCCTGTTCGTCCCTACCGGCACCATGGGGAACACGATCGCCATCAAACTCCTGACCGAGCACGGGCAGGAAGTGATCTGCGATTCGCGCGCCCACCTGCTGGATTACGAGCTCTCCATGATGGCCTGGTTCAGCGGCTGCCTGGTCCGCGCCATCCCCACCTCACGCGGCCTGCTCAATTGGGATGAGGTGCGCCGGCAGATTCGTCCGGTCAACCCGTATGGCGCGCCCACCGGCGCCGTCTCGCTCGAACAGACCCATAATATGGCCGGTGGAACCGTGTACCCGATGAGCACAGTGTGCGAGATTTGCGACGGCGCTCACGAACGCGGTTTGCGCGTTCACATGGATGGGGCGCGTATATTCAATGCGTCGGCCGCTCTGGGCATTCCCGTGCATGAGATTGCATCTCGCTCGGATACACTCATGTTCTGTCTTTCCAAGGGACTGGGCGCGCCTGCCGGCTCCATACTTGCCGGCCCGGCGACGCTCATCGATAAAGGCCGTCTCTACCGCAAGCGTTTGGGCGGCGGAATGCGGCAATCCGGCATCCTCGCCGCGGCGGGCCTGGTTGCGCTCGAGGAATCTCCCGCCAAGCTTTTGATCGATCACGCCAATGCGCGCTTTCTGGCCGAGGGGCTGGCGGCCATCCCCGGAATTCAGATCGATCCCAAAAGCGTGGAGACCAATATCGTGGTCTTCGATGTCTCGGCCAGCGGCCACGCTCCCGCCGATGTCAGCACCCGCCTGCGCCAGCGCGGCGTTCTCATGAACGCGATCAATGACCGCTGTGTTCGCGCCGTAACGCACTACGATGTAGACCGCAATCAATGCGCACAGGCGCTGGAAGCCGTGGCCGAAACCCTGAATGAAACCCATGCTGCCACCACTGCCTCCGCTAAAACGTCATAATGGACTTATCAACTGCATGCTGAGATTCTCTTTCCTGCTAATGGCAGGCGCGTCTGCCTTTGCGCAGCAATATACAATTTCGACCGTTGCCGGCGGTGCGCCTCCCGCCACTCCCGTAGCGGCACTGAACACGTCGATCGGCCAGCCGCGGAAGCTCGCGCTTTCCGGCGGCAACCTGTATTTCAGCAGCGGGAACTCGGTCTTTAAGATCGATGGCTCGGGTAACCTGACCCTGATCGCCGGCAATTCGCGCGCCGGATTTTCCGGTGACGGCGGGCCCGCCGTCAGCGCGCAGTTGAATACGCCTCAGGGTATCGCCCTCGATTCGGGCGGCAATATTTATGTCGCCGACTCGTTGAATAATCGCGTGCGTAAGATCGATACCAAGGGCGTCATCACCACGTTCGCCGGTAACGGCAATGTCTCCGTCCCCGGTTTCTGGGGCGACTCGGGACCGGCCACCGATGCCAATCTTCACCTGCCGGTAGCCATCGCGATCGATTCTTCCAACAACGTCTTCATCGCGGTATCCGCCGATAACACGGTGCGCAAGGTGACCACCGACGGCATCATCAATATCTTCGCCGGCGCCGGTTATAAGGGCTACTACGGCGACTATGCCAAGGACAGTACGACGGGTACCGTGACTAATACCGGGCTCGCCAATGTCGCCGGCCTGACCGGACCCCAGGATGTCAGCATCGGCCCTAAGGGCGTAGTGCTCATTGCCGATACCGGCAACTCCGTCATCCGCCAGGTCGCCACCGATGGCACCATTTCCACCATCTCGGGCAACGGCAGTTTTGGAAACCTGGGTGACGGCGTGGCCACCGCTCTGCCTATGATCTCGCCCTTCGGCGTGACCACCGATTCCACCGGGAATGTCTACGTCGCCGAGTACGGCACCAACCGCATTCGTAAGATCGATACCACCGGCAAAATTACCACCGCCATTGGCGACGGCATCCAAGGATTTGCCGGCGATGGAGGACCTGCGAATAAAGTCGAAATGAGCCTGCCCACCAGCGTGCAAGTCGATTCTTCGGGCAACGTCTACTTCGCCGACTCTCTGAACAACCGCATTCGCAAACTCACCGGCGGCAACGTGAATACCTTCGCAGGCAACGGAACCCTCAGCCACTCGGGTGACGGGTTGGCCGCCACCAGCGCGCAGCTCAATACGCCGCTCGGCGTTGCGGTAGATGCAGCCGGCAACCTGTATATCGCCGATACTTTGAATAATGTGGTCCGCCGCGTCGGGACCAATGGCGTCATCACTCCCTTCGCCGGCAACGGTTCGGCCGGCTTCGGCGGAGATGGCGGCGCCGCTACCAGCGCACAGCTCAGCGGACCGCAGGGCCTGGCCCTCGATTCGGCCGGCAATCTGTACATCGCCGACACCCAGAACCAGCGCGTGCGCAAGGTTTCCGGCGGCTCCATCAGCACCGTTGCCGGCAGCGGCACAGCCGGGTTCGCGGGCGATGGCGGCGCGGCCGGCAGCGCACAGCTCAACTCTCCCTTTGGCGTCGCGGTGGATGCCGCGGGCAATCTCTATATCGCGGAATTCGCCAACAACCGGGTGCGCAAGGTCGCCACCAGCGGCAACATTTCCACGCTCGCGGGAACCGGAGTTTCCGGCTACTCGGGCGATGGCGGCGCCGCAACCAGCGCACTGCTCAACGGTCCGCAATCGGTAGCGGTGGATGGTTCGGGTAACGTCTACATCGCCGACACTGCCAATAATCGCGTACGCAAGGTCGCGTCCAACGGAGTCATCAGCACTGTGGCCGGCACTGGTCTCGCTGGTTTTTCGGGCGATGGCGGGTCCGGTCTCAACGCTCAGGTGGGCAACCCCACCGCGCTTGCTGTGGATACGGTCGGCAACCTGTATATTGCCGATGGCAGCGCGCGCGTTCGTAAACTCTTCCTCTCCGGTTTCATTTCCACCATCGCGGGCGGCAGTTCCCAGGGCTACAGCGGTGATGGCGGCAGCGCGGCCGATGCGCGGCTCAACGGGCCTTCCGCCCTGGCGCTCAACAGCGCGGGTAGCCTGTTTGTCGCGGATACGCTGAACAACTCGGTCCGCTTGCTCCAGATTTCCGCCAGCGGCATTTCCGTGAACGCGGTCACCAACGGCGCCACCAACCTCAGCGGTCCTGTGGCCCCCGGTGAAGTGGTCGTGATCTACGGCAGCGGACTTGGCGGCGGCCTCACGCAATACACGCCCAACGCGAATGGTTCCGTGCCCAACAATGCCGGTGGGGCCACCGTGTTCTTCAATGGTGCTCCGGCTCCGGTCCTGTACAGCTCCGCCAACCAGGTCGCGGCCGTAGTGCCCTACGGAATTTCCGGGTCGCTGGCCCAGATGTATGTGCAGTTTCAGAACGCGACATCGGCGCCGTTCAACGTTTCCGTGGCCACCGTCATTCCGGGAATCTTTACCCTCAATGGCTCGGGAGCCGGACAGGCAGCCGCGATTAACAACAAGACCGGCGCTGTCAATGCCGCGGCGTCTCCGGCCAAGACCGGCGATTACATTCAGCTCTACATCACGGGCGTGGGACAGACGAATCCCGCCGGTACCGATGGCGCTCTGAACGCAGAGCCCCTGCCGCTGCCCATCGCAGCTGTGACGGTTACGATCGGCGGAAAGAACGCGACTGTGAATTTCGCCGGCGGAGCGCCCGGCCTGGTCGCCGGCGTCATCCAGGTCAACGCGCAAATCCCCGCCGGCATCACGACGGGCAGCGCAGTCCCGATCTCGGTGCAGGTCGGTACCTCGAACTCCCAGCCCGGCGTCACCATCGCGGTGAACTAGCACCGCGCTAAAATCGTCGGATGCAATATCGCAAGCTTGGCAGGACTGGCTTCGAAGTCAGTGATATCGGCTACGGCGCCTGGGGTATTGGCGGCAAGCAGTGGCTCGGTGGCGCCGATGACGAATCGCTCGTCGCTCTCCGTCGCGCCATCGAACTGGGCGTCAACCTGATCGATACGGCGCTCGCCTACGGCGACGGCCACAGCGAGAAGCTGGTCGGCGAAATCGTTCGCGACGCGCCGCACAAGATCTACGTCGCCACCAAGGTGCCGCCGAAGAATCGCGTCTGGCCCGCCCACGCCGGCACGTCCATTGAAGACGTATTCCCCTACGAATACATCATCGCCAGCGCCGAAGAGAGCCTCCGGAATCTAAAGCTCGACACCATCGACCTGCTGCAACTCCACGTCTGGAACGACGCGTGGGTGGAGCACGGCGAATGGCGGCGCGCCCTGGAAGATTTGAAAAAATCCGGCAAAGTCCGCAGCGTCGGCGTCTCCGCCACGGAGCACGATCCGGATAGCGCTCTGGCCGTAATGCGCACTGGTTTGATCGATGCCGTGCAGGTGATCTACAACATCTTCGATCAGACGCCCGAAGCGCGGATGCTGCCGCTGGCGCACGAATTGAATATCGGCATCCTGGCGCGCGTGCCGCTTGACGAAGGCGCGCTCTCCGGCACGATGACCGCGAACACGACGTTCCTGCCCGGAGATTTCCGCGAGTTTTACTTCAAGGGAGATCGCAAGCAGCAGGTGGTAGAGCACGTTGACGCGCTACGCAAAGATCTTGGCGCAGGCGTCAATCTGCCCGAGACGGCGCTGCGCTTCTGCCTTTCCCATCCGGCCGTCTCCAGCGTAATTCCCGGAATGCGGACGCGCCGCCACGTGGAATCGAATGCCGCGCAATCGGACCTCGGCGCGTTGGACGCCGCCACCCTTTCTACTCTCAAACGCCACGCCTGGGACCGGAATTTCTATAGCTGAGGCGGCCGTGAGAATCCTGCTTTTCTGCCTGTTCGCCGCCCCGCTCTTCGCGGCGAAGAATGAGGTTCGCCTCACACTGAACGGCGCTCCCGGCGTGCCCGGCGATTACCAGCCGGCCGCGGTCACCGCGCTCACGCTGGATAACGGCCTCATCGCGATCACCTTCGGCAGCGACGGGACCGCGACCTCGCTCATCAAGAACGGGAAGGAACTGGCGCACAATTTGAATGGCATCGCCCCGCGCGATCCCGATCGCCATCACACCTGGTACATCGATTACAGCGGAGGCGGCGGACGCCTGGTCGCCGACAAGATTCGCATCGTGACGGCCACGCCGCGGATGGCGCACATCGCGATCATCGATAGCGGGACGGCCAGCCGCTTCTACATCGAACACCACATTCTGCTGATGCAGGGCGAGAGCGGGCTGTACGGTTACGCGATTTGCAGGAATATCAAGAAGCAGCGGCTCGGCGGCGAAATGCGGACCATGTACCGGTTCGACATGGATATTTTCGACTGGGCTTATGTCAGTGAGCGCACCGGCCGGCAGCCTCGCTATGCCGACCTGGTGAAGCTTCCCGCGATCCAGGACGAGACCTGGAAAATGCCGGACGGCGAGATTTATCAGAAGTACGATTACTCGGGATATATGGCCGAGAACCCTTTCTGGGGCCACTATGGCCACGGCTTCGGCGCCTGGTTCATCCCGGTCAGCACGGATTATTATGCCGGAGGTCCGCTGCGGCAGGACCTGATGGTGCACCAGGACGCGCTCATTCTGAATTATTTCCAGGGCGCCCACTATGGCGGCGGCGGCCCCGGGAATTTCAAGGATGACGAGAAGCTCTTCGGCCCGTGGTTCACCTATATCAATACCGGCGAACCCGCGGCGATGATCGCCGACGCGAAGAAGAAAGCGGGCGTGGAGCAATCGCGCTGGCCCTACCGGTGGATGGACGAGCCGCTCTATCCGCTAAACCGCACCCGTGTGACCGGCCGGTTGAACGTGGCCAACGCCATGGTAGTGCTGGCGAAGCCGGGCGAAGAAATCTACAAGCAGGCCGGCGATTTCATCTACTACGCGCAGGCCGACGGGGCGGGCAAGTTCGCGATTCCGAATGTGCGGCCCGGCAGCTACGCGCTCTACGCTTACGCCACGCAAGGGTCGATCACCGGACAACTGGAAAAGGACGATATCACGGTCTCCGGCAAGACGCTCGATCTGGGCAGCGTGGTTTGGACGCCGCAAAAATACGGCACGCTGCTCTGGCAGATCGGGCAGAGCGATCGCACGGCGGCGGAGTACAAGTTCGGTGACCAGCTCCGTAATATCAAGTGGATCGGGATGGTGCCGGCCGATCTGACGTTCCACATCGGCAAGAGCAAACCGCGGGACGACTGGTATTTCGCGCAGGGCAAGAAGGGCAATTGGGACATTGCGTTCGAGTTGGGCCAGGCCCAGACCGGTACCGCCCACCTGACCATTGCGATTGCGGGTGTCAGTCAAAATCCCAAGGTAACGATTTCGGTGAACGGCACGGAAATCAAATCGCTGGCCTATGCCAACGATGCGGCGACGTACCGGGCGGCACCGCGCAGTGCGCGATATCAACTCGAGACGATCGAGTTTCCAGCCAGTCTGCTGAAGGCCGGCGCCAACGTGGTGCGCCTGGCGATGACGGCTGTGGGGAGCAATGGCGGCATCATGTACGACACGATCAAATTGGAAGTCGAGTAGGTTCGCTACCATGAAGGTTAGGCCTCATGACGAAGACCTCCCTCGATAAATCCAAGATCAAGATTCTGCTGCTGGAAGGCATCCACCCGAGCGCTGTCGAAAAATTTCGGCAGGATGGTTATGACAATATCGAATGTCACCAGAAATCGCTTACCGGGCAGGCGCTGGAGGAGGCCGCGGCCGACGCATATTTCGTCGGCATACGCTCCGCCACGCAACTGGAGCGCGGCTTCTTTGAGTATGCCGCGAGACTGACCGGGGTCGGCTGTTTCTGCATCGGGACCAACCAGGTGGATTTGACCGCCGCGGAAGAGCGCGGCATTCCGGTTTTCAACGCGCCATTTTCGAATACGCGGAGTGTCGCGGAGCTCGTCCTGGCGGAGATCATCATTCTGATGCGTGGTATTCCGGAGCGCAACGCGGCGGCCCATCGCGGCGGGTGGCTGAAGACCGCGACCGGCAGCCATGAAGTGCGTGGCAAGACCCTGGGCATTGTAGGCTACGGCCACATCGGAACGCAGGTGGGCGTGCTCGCCGAATCGCTGGGCATGCAAGTGGTGATTTATGACGTGGAGAGCAAGCTGGCGTTGGGGAATGCCAAGCCGCTAGGGTCCCTGGACGCGCTGCTGGAAGTGAGCGACGTGGTTACCCTGCACGTGCCGGAGACGGCATCCACCTTTCAAATGATCGGCGCCGCACAACTGGCGCGCATGAAACCGGGCGCGCGCCTGATTAACGCATCGCGCGGCACCGTGGTGGAGATTCACGCGCTCGCGGAGGCGCTTGCTTCCCGACGCCTGGCAGGCGCGGCAATCGACGTGTTCCCGGCGGAGCCGAAGGCCAATGGGGACGAGTTCTATTCTCCGCTGCGCGGCATGGACAACGTCCTGCTGACGCCGCACGTGGGCGGCAGCACGCAGGAGGCGCAGGAGAATATCGGTATCGAGGTCGCGCAAAAGCTGATTAAGTACAGCGACAACGGGTCGAGCATTGGCGCGGTCAATTTCCCGGAAGTTTCGCTGCCGGAGCATCCCGGCAAGCATCGGGTGCTCCACATCCATCGCAACCAGCCAGGCGTGCTTTCCGCGATCAATGCGGTGTTCTCTGAAGAGGCAATCAACATCGCGGCGGAATATCTACAGACCGACGCGAAAGTGGGCTACGTGGTGATCGACGTGGAGACCGACGAGCGCGCCGAAACCGACAATATCCGGCGGAAGCTGGAAGTGGTCCCGGGGACGATCCGAACGCGGGTTTTGTACTAAAACGAAAGGCGGCTCCCCAGTTGGAAGGCGCGCGGGCCCCCGGTGCCGAAGACGTTGCTGAAACGCGCGGTCGGCTGGCCGAAGCTCGGTGAGAGCAGGTTGTCGGCGTAGCCCGAAAGGTTTGCGGTATTCAGCGCGTTGAAGACCTCGCCGAAGATCTGCCATTCCAGGCGTTCGCGATAGCGGAACAGCTTCGTGACGCGCATATCCTGCGAGTTGAAAACGTGTCCTGTCTCGAAATTCTTCGGCAGCGTCACGGTGGGGAAGACCTGATTCGGGTTCACGCCCTTCTTGCCGGCGTAGGTCTGGTTGTACAGATTGACGAGGCTGACCAGGTCGCCCTTGCCGAGGCCGAAATTGAAGCGGTTGGTGCCGGACCCGGGGAGCAGGAACTCATCGATACCGGTGCCATAGAAATCGGCGCCGGTAATGATGGGCTGAAAGGGCTGGCGCGAATTGAAGCTCGAAATGAAACTGATTTGAACCTTACCCGGCAGTTCCACCATGCCTGAGATATTGAGTACGTGGCGAGGAGAGGACGGCCCAACGTTCTGCGTCCAGTTATTCAGGTTGGTAATCGGCGTATCCAGAAGATTGAGGCCGTAGATGTTCTGATCGCTCTGCAGCGCGTAGGAGATGCCGATGGAATGGCGATGGCTGAAGCGCTTATCGGCGCGTACCAGCAGCGCTTTGTAAGTGCCGTTGCCGCCGCTGATGGTGGCCTGAATGGGGCCGTTGGAGCATTCCACGCCGGGCACGGTGGCGAGCGCGGCAGGGCACGCCGGAATCACCGGACCATTGATGGAGTTGTAGTGGTTGAGATCCACGCCGCGCAGCTTTTCGTGGATGTAATGGCGGAAGGCGAAATCCGCCGTGACGGCGAAATCACTGGTCACCTGGTGCTGCATTCCGAGGCTGAGATGCTGGGCTTGCGCGGGAACGAAATCCTTCACGAAAAGATCGCTGCCCGTCTTGAAGACATCGATATTGCGTAAGGAAAGGTCCGTATTGGCGGGGTTGACGTGAAGCTGCGCGATGGCGGCGGCACGGATCGAGGGCAGGATCAGCGAGAGCAGGGCGCCGGAGAAGGCGCTGGGCACGCGCAGTTCCAGGGGCGCTCCGGCGGCGAGGCCGGGTACGGGGATCGGGTTGGGGATGATGGAGCCGGGGAGTGGAAGGTAGCCGGTGCCCAGCGGACCGAGATAGGCGCGTTCCACGAGGCGCGTCTCGATATTCAGCGTGTCGTAGAAGATGCCGCCGCCGCCGCGAATGACGGTGCGGTTTCCGGGCAGCGACCAGGCAAAGCCCGCGGCGGGCGTGAAGCGAAGGTAGGCGTGATCTTCTTTGCCGAGGCCATTGGATCCGAAGATGGGCGCCAGAAACTGGGGCTTGGTGATGTCGTGATTGAGGGCGTTGCTTTCAAACGACCAGGCAAGGCCGAAGTTCAGGGTGAAGCGCGGATGCAGTTTCCAGGTGTCCTGCCAGTAGAAGTGAAAGAGGCGATTGTGATCCGCCTGGTCGCGCTGAAAAGCGGGGGGCTGGTTGACATCGCCGATACCGAAGACGAAGCTTTGCAGCGGCAGTGAGAGCACATCGTTCACGGAATTGAAGGCGGTGGGCAGAAGCGGAGTGAGGGACGGCGCCAGTTGGCGCACTTCCTGCGGCGAGAAGAGCGTGATCGCGGCGGGCGCATCGAGCGTGTAGGTGCCGGTGCCCTTGAGGAATTCGACTTCGCCACCGAATTTCATGCGATGGGTGCCGCGCTGCCAGGTCATGTTATCGGCGAAGATGTTGCGGCGCACCAAACGGGTCTGCGGGGAGTTGGTCTGATTGCCGAAGGCGATTCCGGCACCCTCCACGATGATGTGCGGGCCGCCGAGGCCGATGCAACCGGGGCACTGTTCGGCGGTGGGCGGGGCGTTGCGGTTGCTCCAGAACGTGTTGGAGTAGCGGAGTTCATTGACCAGCGTGGGACGGATGGAGCTGATCAGCGAGAAGACTCCGGAATCGGCCCAGTTACTATTGCTCTCCCAGGCGGAGGGCATGGAGTTGATTTCCCGCGGAGCAAAGGTGTCATTCCCATCGTGCGAATAACGGACGAAGGCGGTGTTATTGGAGTTGACGCGATAATCGAGGCGGCCATTGACCAGGTTCTCGTGCTTGGGGCTGGAAGTAACACGCGCCAGGCTGGCGAAGGCCGGGTCTGTGGGCACGCTGGTAAAAACGCCATCCTGATTGTTGTGTTCGTACGCGCCGAAGAAAAACAGCTTGTCCTTGATCACGGGTCCGCCGACCCAGAGACCGGTCTGGCGGCGGGCGAAAAACGGGTCCGTGGCGAGCGCATCGCGCTGCAAGCCGGGATAGGCGGAGAGATGATGATCGCGGAAGAAAAAGAAGGCGCTGCCGTGCAACTGATTGCCGCCGGTGCGAGTGACGATGTTGATGGCTCCGGCGGCGGTGATACCGGTGGAGAGGTCAAAGTTGACACTCGAGATTTGAAATTCCTGCACGATCTCCTGCGAGAAGTTTTGCTGGGTACCGCCATCGACGGCATCGTTCACGCGCGCGCCATCGACGGCGATGCGGGTGCGGTCGGGATCGCCGCCGAGGATCGAGACATCCATGGCGCGGTTGTAGTCGCCCTGGTAATTGCTGGAGACGGCGGCGCCCGGCGAGAGAAGAGCGAGCTGGAGGAAGCTGCGTCCGTTGAGCGGGAGTTGCTGTATCTGCTGCCGAGTGATGACCTGATCTATGGTGTGGCTTTCCAGTTCGAGCTGCGGGCTGACGGTGCCGACCGTAATGGTCTCTTTTTGTTCGCCGATTTGAAGGCGCGCATCGACGGTGGTTACGCTGCCGGTGGCGACTACGGCGTTCACGGAAAGGGTGTGAAAGCCGGGCGCCGTCACGCGCATTTCGTAGGCTCCGGCCGCCAGGGATGGGGCGCTGTACTGCCCGTTCTGATTGGTGATCAACTGGCGTTCGAAAGCAGTGACGGCATTCTTGACGGTGACGGATGCGTTCGGGACGACGCCGCCCGAAGCATCGTAAACGGTGCCGGCGATCTCACCGGTAGGTGCTTGCGCCAACAAAAATGTGCAGAACAGGAAAACGAAGAAAAGGATAAAAATGGAAGGAGTCCCCTGCAAACGTTGCATCTGCATATTCAGACACACTGACGCGAAGAAGGCAAGCCTTGTATGGCAGTCGGAGTGCTGTTAACTATTGCGGGAGGAGCTTTTATGTTTCTTATTTTGTTTTTCGTGCTGCTGGTGATGTGGTTACTCGGATTCACGGCGTTCCATGTGGCGGGAGGGTTAATTCACCTTCTGCTGTTGGTAGCGTTCATTTCGCTGATTGTCCATCTATTCATGGGACGACGGGCGGTCTGATTTCGGGGCGGCGAAATCCGCCCCAATTCGGAAGCGTGAGCGAGCGCGGTTATACCAGGCGCTTGAGGCGGGCTGCGAGTTCGAGCGGGTGAAACGGCTTGACCACGTAATCGTCAGCGCCTAGTTCAAAACCGCGCAGAATGTCCCGTTCGTGCTGGCGCGCAGTGAGCAAAATCACTTTTGCACCCAGGCCCAATTCTCGAATTGAGGCAAGGACGGCGAAGCCATCCAAGCCGGGCATGTTGACATCGAGAACAATAGCCTTTGGGCAGCGTTCGGTTACCATGGCAAGCGCGTCGCTGCCATTTAGCGCGTGGCGGCATTCCATTCCCTGAGATTCAAGATGCGAGCGGACGACGGCGATCACGTTGGGATCGTCGTCAACGAGGAGTACGTCGGGTTTGGTGGGCGCGGTGCCGGCCCGCACCGTATCTAATTCGCCGCCGCGGGCCAGTACCAGGCTCAAACGGATCACCACCTCTTCGGGCTGCCAGGAATCGATCAGAAGATCGCTGGCTCTGGCTTGCACATCCGGCGGCAGGGAAAGCAGATCTTCCCTGCCTCCGATCAGCACGAGCGGTTGTAACAGGTTGAAGTCCGGACGTAGCCAGGGAAGATTGCAGGTTTGTTCGCGAACATGCACCATGACGACGCTGCAATTCCGTAGCGGATCGGAAGCCGGTGATTCGCTGCCGGTAAACAGGAGAGCGAGTGCGCCTACCTTTTCGAGGGCGACGCAGGCACGCTCTGCTTGTTCGTCGGCGAGGCCCACCAGGGCGATGCGCTGACCGGCCAATTGCCTGCAAATGAAGCCCGGGATTTCCGTCTCAGCGGCTTCGCGCGGCGCCGCGAAGGCATGAGCAAGGTTGTCGAGGGACTCGCGGAGCTCGTTACGGCTCCATGCTGGTCTGACTGAGGACTTTCTCCGCGGCGCGTGCCTTTTCGGCAAGTTCCAGATAGCCGAGCGCGCCGGCTGAACCGATCCACTGGTGACACTGCCGTCTGGCGGCCACGGGGTCGATCTGCGAGCCGACAAACTCAAGCATGCGTCGCACCTGGCGCCGACCATCGATCAGGAAACTGCGCCGGAGGCTGTCCATCTCCGGGCCGGCAAATGAAAGACCAGGATCGGCGGGCGCGACCAGGTTGGATTTCAGGGGCCTCGGGCACGGCGGTGGATTCGAGGAAGCTTCGGAGGCGCGCACCGAGAGTCCGGGTATCGATGGGCTTGGAGATGAAGCCATCGCACCCCGCTTCGTAGGCCTGCTGCTCGCATTCGAGTTCAGTGGACGCGGTGAGCATGACCACGAGCAATTCCCGGGTGCGGAAATCTTCGCGGATTGCACGGGTCAATTCGAGGCCGTTCATGCCGGGGAGCTGGACGTCCACGAGTGCCAAATCGGGAACGGTAGTGCGCAAGGTCATGAGGGCCTGCTCCGCACTGGTGGCGAGCAGGACACGATAGCCTTCGCTACGCAAGATTGCGGCTGCCAGCTTCAGGTTTACCGCTGAATCGTCCACCACCAGGATGGTTTCGCCCGCCATGAACCTAGAGAGTACCGTCTATCCCGGCTGGTAGCAATCCTTACAAACGCAGAGGAGGTTTCAACGCGGCTTGGAGATCTCCACGGTGCCATGGCGGAGATCCAGCTTCAGAGAGGATCGGCCCAGCAGGGAATAGCCGAGGATGCCGGATATTTCGACGCCTTCGAGTTGACTGATACGGTGCAGATCGAGGGCTACCGGGGCATCCACCACGGATTTCCCTGCGACTTGAATCTCCAGCGAGGCAAGGCGTATGCCGCCTGCGAGCGGACCTTGTGCGCCCTGGAGGCCGACGGGCAGTCCCTGCGGAAGCGCGGAGGAAAGCAGATCCCGGGAGACCGAAGTGAAGGCGGCACCGGTATCCACGAGAAATAAACCTTCCTTACCGGTTTCGAGGGATGCGTGCACAAACAAGAGATTGCGGTGGCCGAGGGCGGGAATCGAATTGGGGGACGGCGAGGCTGGCGATTCGAACGGAGTCAGCTCCAGCGAGTGTTCGGCCGGGTTCAGGTGGATCTGAAAGCTCTCGAAGAGATCGGCGCCGAGCACGCCATCGGCGCCGGCAGTGAGGCTGTGGTCGCTGACTTCGATCAGGCATTCCTCAAAGGCAAGGTTGCCGAGAGTCACGGTGCGGGCGAGGGTAAGGCGCGAGCCTGCCGACGGCCTATCGCCGAGGCCCTGCAAACCGGAGGGTGCGAGGGTTTCGAGATCGAGGTTGCGGGCCGCGTGGGAATCGATCGACAATCCGCGGGCACCGGTATCGAGCAGGAGGTGGAGCGGCTTTCCGCTGTTAATCCGCACGGCCACCAGGACGCCCATCTGGCTAGAGCCCACCGGGCGAAATCCGGTCAGGGGGAGGCGGTAAACGGTATAAGGGCTGGCCAGGCGCGCGGGTGCGCGGCCCTGCAGGCGGTCGAGAACACTCAGCTCCGCGATGGCACGTGCGGCACGTTCGGGCTGATCCTGCCGGGCGAGCACGGCCACGTTGCGCAGCAGGGTGGCACGCGCCGCGGGGTCGCTGACGTATTCGGCAAAGGAAAGGATGAGATCCGTATCGTGGTGATCGAGCGAGAAGGCGCGGGCAAAATGGGTTCGCGCGCTATCCCGGCGGAAATAGAACTGGTCGATGCGGCCGAGTCCCCAATGCGCGCGTGCGTTTTCGGAGTTCCGCTGCAGGGCCGCGGTGAAGGCGTCAGAGGCGGCAGGGAAATTGGCGCGGCGCAACTGAATTTCGCCGGCGAGACAGAGGAGGCTGTCATCGGGCGCAGATGACAAGGCCGTGTGGACGAGCTGCTCGGCATCGGCGATCCGGCCGCCGCGGAGGAGCTGGCGGGCGCGGGAAAGCGTGGAATTGGCGATTGGGGCGGAGAGGCTGTTTTCGGATGCCGGCGTTGCTGCCTGGGCTAAGGGGGGCGCAAAAGGACAGATGAGAATTCCGGCTAGCGCCGCGGCGAAGATGCGGTTGCGCTCCATGGGCGAGACAAAATTGCCAACCTCAGTATATTACAAGGCTGTGACAATCAGGTTGCGCTTTGGTTAATGCGGAGGCGCGAGGGGAATGCCTGCGCCGCAATCGGAATACTATGGAGTGCGGTATGTTGCTTGCGCGTGTTTTGTGCCTAGCTGTCATGGCGGCGGCCGCGTTACCCGGCCAATCCTCAGACCTTTTGCCCGATGAATCGCTCAAAGGTTGGACCCGCATTCCGATTCCACCGACCGACGGTCTGAAGCCGGCTCTTCAGTGGCGTGTGGATGGTCCGCAAAAAATGCTGATTTGTGCGGGCACCGGGCAGCACGAGTGGCTGCGCTACGACCAGTTGCTAGGGGATTATATTCTCGAAGTCGATTTCCGGTTTACGGACAAAGGCGCGGCAGTGAAGTACAACAGCGGCGTGGGAATCCGGCTTTCCCAATACGGAGAACTGTGGCTACAGGCGCAGACCGGGCCGGCGGGAGGATTCCTGTTCGGCGTGAACCTGGTGGATGGGGGATTGCTCCGCTCGACGCTGCAGAAGGAGATGAAAGAAAACCGGATCCGGCCGGCGGGTGAATGGAATCATTACGAGATTCGCGTGCAGGGGGATCGGGTTACCCTGGCAGTGAATGGAGCGGTGGTCAACGAAGCGAACGGGGTGGCGTTGCGCAAGGGTTACATCGGGTTGGAAGCGGAAGGCCATGAGATCGCCTTCCGCAATATAAAACTTACGCCGCTGCCCTGATTATTCCACGGTAACTTTGGTGCCTTTATGCTCCCTGCTCGCGAGAGGTGATCGATGCGGTCATCGATCAGGCTGCGCAGGCCTTTGAGGAACTCCATGCGCGAGTTGCGGAAGTGGTCGCGCGTGGCTTCCTTCCATACGCGTCCAAAAACGGGCATCGCAGTACTACAAAAGAAGCAGCCGGGTCCTTCGTGAATATGCGATCCGGCTTCGGGTCCGCTGGTGGTCTTCTCGTCCATCTCAGGCCTCCTTCATCTCCACTGTCAGTATCTTATTTTCCAACTTTGCGCGCCCGGGCGAAAGGGCGGCCATGGAAGTCGGCAAGCCGATGTGGCGGCGGAGCGTGCCGATTTCGACGACCAGTTCGTCGCCCTTTTTGAACAGGCCGATCTCGCCTTTGACCGCGAACGGTAACTGCAGGCGGACTTCATAGCGGCCGTCGGTCTTGATGAAAGTGTAGGGCGCCTCGGTGCGAATCACGGCAGCCGGATCCTCCTGGCCCTCGTAGAGCGATCTGGCCAGTTCTTCCAGGCGTTCCCTGCCCAGCACCTCATGAGTGAAGAGGGGCACCCGTTTCACGTTGACCGGGGCGAAGTACGAATCGATTTCCTCGAGGATATGTCCCTGGGAAACACGCCATTCCCGGAAGAACGCATCGGTGACCTGGCTTGGCAGAACGCGATTCACGATGATGCCATCCACCGTGAGGCCGTGGAGGGAGAAGTAGACAAAGGCGCGCTGTGTTTCGCGCAGCACCATGCGCTCCGGATTGGTGACGAGGCGGACGCTGGTAATATTCGGGTCTTCGAGCAGCTCGCCGATGCCATCGAGGCGGCCGAAGAGATCCTTGATATTTCCGAAATAGCTGTCGGGAGGGAGTTCCACGGGCGAGACGCGGTTGGCGAGGGGCCGCACGGCCTTCAGAATGCCGCGTTGGAAGGGAAATATGTGCTTCATGTACCACTCGAGCGTGGTCGGCATGCTGACGAAGCGCATGGATTCGGCGGTGGGAGCGCAATCGAGCACGATGACGTCGTAGCGGTCTTCGCGCCGAAACTGGTTGACGTACATCATGGCGCTGAGCTCTTCCATGCCGGGCAGGATCGCCAGCTCCTCCGCCTCCACGTCGCTAATTCCGGTGGTGCGCAGGACGCTCACCACGTAGGAGGAAATCTCGCGCCAGTGGCGTTTGATCTCCTTCTGAATATTGACTTCGTGGATGGCGAGATTTTTGTCGATGGATAGGGGGTCGCCGGTTTTGCCGTGGAAGAGCGAAGTTTCGAGGTCGAAGGAATCGGCCAGGCTGTGGGCGGGATCGACGCTCATGATGAGGGTCCGGTATCCCCTGCGGGAAAGTTCGAGGCCGGTGGCTGCGGCGAGACTGGTTTTTCCGACGCCTCCCTTGCCGCTGAAGAGAAGGATGCGCATGGTTCGATCTTACCGCGGATGCTAAAGCGGACCGGGCTGACGGCCGATATATTCAAGCATGTTCGAGTGGAAAAAAGAATACTGTGTGGGAATCGAGAGCATTGATGCCCAGCATCAGCAGCTCTTCGCCATTGGGCGCGAACTCTATGAGGCGATGAGCGCGGGGCGGGGCAAAGCTTCCCTGGCTTTAGTGCTGGACCGTCTGGTTCAGTACGCGGCGGTGCATTTCGTACACGAAGAGCGGTTGATGCGCATGTACGATTACCCGGATTTTCTGAAGCATAAGCTGCAGCATGACGAATTAACCAAGAAGGTCCTAAAATTCCAAAAGGATTTCGAGGGCGGCATGGCGTCGATGACGGTGCAGCTGCTCGAATTTCTGCGGGACTGGCTGGAGGGTCACATCCGGGTTTCGGATTTTGCGTACGTACCCTATTTGAAGCAGAAGACGCCAGTTTCGGTACCGCGGTAGGCTTCGGACAAATGGCCGAACATCAGGCCGGGATCTTAGCCGGGTGCAAGGGCCAAAGCCGGTGTGGAAACCGACGGAAGTAGTCTTCGATGGTCAGCGGCGCACTGCCGGTGAAGCGGAGAACCGTGTCGCTCGCGTGCTTGAGTTCGCCCGCGGCGATGGCTTCAAACCAGCCGACGGCCAAATCCACGCGCCATGCCGTTGCTTCGTGCCGGCTAAGGCGCTTCCGAGTGGTTTCGGCCGATTCGTCCTGATAGCGCAACGGACGGCCGGCAATGGCAGACAAGCGATCCGCGACTGCTGCAATGCTGAGGGCTTCGGGGCCGGTGACGTCGTGAATGCCGCCGGGCGGGTGAGGCAGTACGGCGGCCGCGGTGCGGGCGACATCCTCGCGGGAAACGAACGCGCCTCGTCCTTCTCCGGCTGGGCCGCGGACTACCCCTTCGGGGTCGAATTTTTCGAGGAACATATCGAGGTAATAGGCGTTTCGCAGCACGGTGCACGGCAGGCCGGTGAGGGCAAGGTGCTGTTCACTTAAGAAGTGATCGCGAGAGAAGGGATACTTCGAGTCCGGAGCGGCTCCTTGCAGGGAGAGATAGACGAGGTGATCGACATCGGCGGCGGCTGCGGCATCGAAGGCATTCGTGTGCAGGCGGGCGCGCTGGCCCGGCTCCCCGGACGCAGAAATCAATAGGGCTGTTTTCACGCCGGCGAAGGCATTTTTGAGTGACTCAGGGTCGGCAAAGTCGCCGGGAACCACCTCGGCGTTGTCGAGCCGGGGTACCCGGTCCGGCTCACGGCTCATCAGGCGCAATTTGTGGCCGCCGCGCGCCAGCAATTCGGCGGTACGCGTGCCGATTCGTCCCGACGCGCCGGTAATCAGAATGATATCGGAAGCAGACATCGGCACAGAAGGGAGCACGTCTGCTGCCATCCGACTCCCCTTGCGCGCGTGAAAGTGTTTTTGAGAGTCTAGAGGCAGATGCCGGCCGGCTTGGTCAAACGAGCGATCGAGCAATCCACGAATCGGGGTCCGTTCGTCCGGGCGATCGCACTGCTGAGCGGTGCGCGCGTGCTGGCGGGCTTGGATCAGGAGGCGGCAAAGCTGGCGTTTGCGGAAGGACTCGCGATCGCCGAAGGGCTGCCGCTCGACGCGCGGCGCCTGCGCCGTGTACTGGACGACGCGGTGCGCTACGGGGCACTTGCCGATTCGGAGGCTGCGATTGCGCTTTTCCGGCAGGCGCCGCCGGACGAATCCAGGACGCGCCGCCGCTCGACGGGGACAATGCTGGTCCAGGCTTTGGCCAAGGGCGGAAAAATCGAAGTCGCGCTAGAGCTGCTGGAAGACCTGAGTTGTGAGACGGGCGGAGCCGGAATCATCATTCACATGAGCCCGGATCTCGTGGTGCAGCGGCGCGCGATGATGGCCGCTCGGGCGCGGTGGCGCGCGTTACGTCCGAAAGCCGACCCGGTTGACGACCCTTTCTCGCAGCACGAGTTCTACAGCCTGTTTGCCACGCATTGGAGGAAGCTGGACGCGGGCGAAGCGGAGAGCTGGCTTGACGAAATTCTACAGGCACTGGAGAGCGATCCCGCGCTGCCGACCAATGCAACGTTTGGCGAGCGGGTCCACTTCCACTCCCTGCGTGAGGCGCATCTGTTTGAAATATTGGACGTGCTGCGCGAGCTGAAAGCGCCGGAACAAGTAGCGGGGATCCTGCGGGCGTACCCCAAGGTGGAAGAAGCGGCAGAGGTCTATCCGCTTGGGTTGGAGAGTCTCAGGTCGGAACTGCCCGCCAAGGCTTCAGGCAGCGGATACATGGTTGCAGGAAGCAGCCAGGATCGCGGTCTTATGGAGGGCATGCGGGCGGCGCAGAAAGACGAGGCTTCCGCCGTACAGCAACTGCTTGCGGAAGCGCGCAGACTGCACCGTGAGGATCTCAACCCCGAGGAACCCAACCTGGCCCCTCATGTTTTCTGGCCTGCCTGCCATGCCTACAAGGTGGCAATGTACTGGGCGGGGAAGAAATCGGGCATGGACGCCGAGCCCTTGCTGGACCAGATTCCGGACACCGACTTCGCGATCCTCGCCGGTATCGAACTGGCGGCGGGGACACTCGGGCTCGATCAGCCGTTCGGGGTTAGGATGACGCAGCACGCGAACCGGTACCGCTGAAGGCGATTCGATCAGATGCCGAACAGCGCGTGGTATTTCTCGGGCAGGTGGGTTGGCCGCATCGCGCGGGAGACGAACACGTGGCGGGTAGAGCCGGTGGCCAAACGGCGGTCGCCCTCCGCGAGGCGCATTTCGTAGGTGAAGGTCACCATTCTGGTGCTGGCGGCCTCAATTGCGGTACGGACGATCACTTCATCATCGAAGCGTGCGGGGGAACGGTACCGGCAATGGGATTCGGCGACGGCCAGGAAGATGCCGTCTTCGATCTCCATGTCGCGATAGTTGAAGCCGCATGCCTTGCAGAGTTCGACGCGGCCTACTTCCATCCAGACAAGGTAATTGGCGTAATAGACCACGCCCATCTGGTCGGTTTCCACGTAGCGGACGCGCAGCCGGGTTTCGTTCACAGGGGTCATCGGGAAGAATGATTGTAACTCAGCGCAACCGGAAGGGCGCCTGGAAGCGTCTGTTAGACTGAGGCTTACCGGTTCAGGGTGGTCGAATTGACGATGCGCGCGCGAGTTCTTTTTTTTGGCATGTTGAAAGATATTGTCGGGAAATCGGCTGAGGATGCCGAACTGCCGCCGGGCGCCGATCTCGAGTCGGTTTTCGACCTTTACCGGGCGCGATATCCGCGGCTCGGCGACCTGGCCAGCTCCATCGTGATTGCCCGGAATCAGGAGTTTGCGGACAGAAAGACGCCTTTGAGCGAAGGGGACGAGATCGCTTTTCTGCCGCCGGTTTCGGGCGGGCGTAATAACGACCCGATCGAAGTGATGGAGGCCGGCAATTACTTCGCGCTGACCCGGCATGCGATCGATGCCAAGGGCGTGATCGCGCGGCTGATGACGGGCGCTGAGGGCGCAGTGGTCAATTTCGAGGGGACCGTCCGGAATAATACCAAAGGACGGCCGACGCTGTGCCTGGATTACGAGTGTTACGAATCGATGGCGTTGAAGATGATGGCCCAGATCGGCCGCGAGATCGCCGCATCCCACCAGGTCGGCCGGGTGGCCCTGGTGCACCGGCTGGGCCGGATGCTGGTAGGGGAAACCAGTGTCGCGGTGATTGTGACCGCGCCGCACCGCCGCCCAGCATTTGAGGCTGCCCTCGAGGGCATCAACCGGCTGAAGAAAGTGGTTCCGATCTGGAAGAAGGAACATTTCGTGGACGGTGAGGTCTGGGTGGAGGGGGAGTGGGATGAAAAGCTCACGGTTGGCGGGTAGATGGGCGGCACCGGCCCTACTGGCCGGCGTCCTGCTCGCGCAGCAATCCACTACCTTCCGGGCGAATGTCAGCCTGGTGCGTGTAGTGGCCACCGTGAAGACGGCCGCCGGTGCGATTGTCGGCACGCTGGGCAAGGACGATTTCGAAGTCTACGATAACGGCGTCAAACAACAGATCGCGGTCTTCGAACATCAGACGGATCAAAAGCTTTCGGTAGTGCTTCTGGTGGATACGAGCGGATCCACCGCCAAGGAATTGAAGTACGAGTCGGATTCGTCATCGCGCTTCTTCCATGTGCTGCTAGGCGAGGGCAATGCGCAGGACATGGCCGCGCTTTACACCTTTAACTGGGAGATTCGCGAGCAACAGCCGTTTTCGCGCGACGTCAGGGCGTTCGACAACCGGCTGAAGGTGATGCACGGTGAAGCGGGCACGGCGATGTACGATGCGGTGTACCTGGCGGCGCAGAAGCTCGAGGGACGCGAGGGGCGCAAGGTGATCGTGGTGGTGACGGATGGCGGCGACACGGTAAGCAAGCTGACCGTTCATAAGGCGCTCGAAGAGGCGCAGTTGGCCGACGCGGTGATTTACGCCATTGTGGTGGTGCCGATCACCAACGAAGCGGGCAGGAATATCGGCGGGGAGCATGCGCTGGATTTCATGGCAAAAGGTACTGGCGGGCGCATCTTCATGCCCACCATCGGGACGCTCGATAAGGCATTTGCGGACATCATCACGGAATTGCGCACGCAGTACCTGGTGGGGTTTTATCCGCAGAACGTGCCGGTGACGAAGAAGGCGTTTCATACGCTCGATGTGCGCGTGAAATCGCCAGATTTGCGGGTGTCCGCGCGCAACGGCTATTATGGGGAGGTTGAGGGCGGGGCAACCGGAACGCCGGAAGACCGCATCGCTATTTCTCCCGACCGGGTAGCACCGGACCGGCAGGCGAAGAAGAAGCGTTAGGAGAAGCATTACGCCACCACAAGGAAAATCCGCGCGCGCGCCGGAACAAACGTTTGAAGAGGCGAAGTATCTCAAACAGTTGATCGAACATTCCAAGACTGTCCGCGTGAAGCTGGCCGACGGCGAGGAAGTGGTCGGGATCATTGAATACTACGACCAATCCTTCATCCGCATCACGCGCGATGGCGAACCCAATCTTTTTATCTTCAAGCACGACATCAAATATCTGGCGGAAGAGTCGTAGCGGTGGGATATCTGGAGACGGCTGTCGATATTGCGCGCGAGGCGGGCGCGCTGCTGGCGAACTATTTCGAACGGCGGGTGCCCTTCGAACTCAAAGGCGATTTCGACCTGGTGACGGAGGCCGACCGGGCCAGTGAGAAATTGGTTGTGGAGCGGCTGCGTTCGCATTTTCCGACGCACGGTGTGATGGCGGAAGAAGGCGGCGGCCACGAGAGTCCCTCGGAATTCCGGTGGTTCGTGGATCCGCTGGACGGCACTACGAATTTCGCGCACAGCTTTCCCATGTTCAATGTGACGCTGGGGCTGGAGCGTGCGGGTGAAATGATCGCCGGCGTGATCTTCGACCCGATCCGTCAGGAAATGTTCACAGCGGAACGGGGCGGGGGAGCCTGGCTCAACAATCGCCGGATTCGCGTGTCCAGCCCCAAGCGACTGGAAGACAGCCTCGCTTCCACTGGTTTTCCGAGCCGCAAGCGGCACCAGAACGTAAATATCCACTTCTACCATCAGATGGCGATGGCATCTCACGGCGTGCGGCGGACAGGGTCCGCGGCGATCGACCTGGCGTACGTGTCGTGCGGCCGGCTCGATGCGTTTTGGGAGTTCGGTTTAAAGCCTTGGGATATGGCGGCGGGTACGTTGCTGGTGGCGGAGGCGGGCGGCGCGGTCAGCGATATGAAGGGCACGGCGCATAGCGTGACAGCCT
This sequence comes from uncultured Solibacteraceae bacterium, assembly GCA_963811575.1. GTDB lineage: Bacteria > Acidobacteriota > Terriglobia > Bryobacterales > Bryobacteraceae > Solibacter. The sequence goes on from CAWERY010000005.1 coordinate 148,787, forward strand.
CCGACCATTTGTTAGCGGATAACGGTGCGGTTCACGAACAGGTCCTGCAGCTCTTCGGCGAAGTTTTCCGGGGTCAGTTCCGGGAACCCATTCCACAGATTTCCTGTTAGGGGGGTGGCATCCCAACCGTGCCGCGAACGTCTGGCGACGACCGCGGCCGGAGGGAGGCGGAATTACTTCGGCTGGGCTACGGTTCGGAGATACGGCTTGATGGTCTTGAAGCCGTCCGGGTACTTCTTCTTGGCATCGTCATCGGAGACTGAGGGCACGATGATGACGTCGTCGCCGGGCTTCCAATTGACCGGTGTGGCTACCTGGTGTTTGGCGGTAAGCTGCATGGAATCGAGCACGCGGAGCACTTCGTCGAAGTTTCGCCCGGTGGTCATCGGGTAGACCAACATCAGTTTGATCTTCTTATCGGGTCCGATGACGAAGACGGTGCGCACGGTGGCGTTGTTCGCGGCGGTGCGGCCTTCCGAGGTGGTGCCGGCATCTTCGGGCAGCATGTCGTAGAGCTTTGCGATCTTGAGTTCGGGGTCGCCGATCATCGGGTACGTGACGGCGTGGCCCTGCGTCTCTTCGATATCGGCGGCCCACTTGCCGTGGTTCGTCACCGGGTCTACGCTCAAGCCAAGGATCTTGGTATTGCGCTTGGCGAATTCCGGGGCCAGGCGCGCCATGTAGCCGAGTTCCGTGGTGCAGACCGGCGTGAAATCTTTCGGGTGGGAGAAGAGAACGGCCCAGCCATCGCCAATCCATTCATGGAAGCTGATGGGACCCTGTGTGGTGTCGGCAGTGAAGTTTGGGGCTTCAGAATTGATTCGTAGTGACATGTTGATGCTCCAGTGATGATTTCACCAAATGTTTGGTTGCAGATAAATTGTATGTGAAAATCAGGGCGCCCAATCGCGCAAAATCGTGATTCCGCGAATCTCCGACCCGATTGGATTCTGTTGGATGGATATCAGGCCGGACATGGGATTTGAGGCCAGCCGGTAGGCAAGGGTTGGGCCGGAGACCGAGAAATCGGCGGTCTCCACGGCGGCGTTCAGGAGTTTCGCGCCCATTACGGGTCCGGCGATCGAAGAGGCCTGACCGCTGCGCTCGAGGGTCGCCGGGTTGAAGGCTTGGATCATGAGGGCGCGATCGCGCGTAAAGAGCAGGTAGCCGCGGGCGAAGGCGACATTGGAATCCACCGGCATGATGGCGGACCGATCGGTTCCATCGAGCGATGCCGCGAAGAGAAGGCTGGCGCCCGGGCGGTCTGAACCGGCGATGAAGAGGAAGCGGCGGCCGCCCGGCAGGAACTGAGGCAGCATGTGCCGGGTTTCTCCTTTCGCGCGATTGACCTCGGTCAGGCGCTTGAGTTCGCCGCCGCGATCGGACACGTGAAAGATGCCGTCGCCTCGCTGGCCGATCAGGATTTCGCCACCGGGACTCCAGGCGCCGGCGATGTTGGTATCGACGTCGCAGAGGGTTTGCGGCGGGCCGCCGGCCGCTAGCGACCTTCATCAGTTTGCCAGCCGCGGTGTAGGCGATGAAGCGGCCATCGGGAGACCAGAATGGCGCGGAGGCGCCGAGGGTGCCTTCGAGGTAGCGCGATTCCGGGCGATCCAGTTCGCGCACGTAGAGGCGGCCCGCGGAAGAAAAGGCAGCGCTCCTTCCATCGGGGGACAGACTCACCTGACCGATGGGCGACGCGCCCGGAGGGTCGATCACAAAACGCACGCGCGCCGGATTCCAGGGATGCCAGACGCCAACGATTCCGGCGCACGCCACGGCCAAGGCGGCGGCGACCCAGCGCCTGGGGATTCGCAAGGGAGGGCGCGGCGCGCGAGGTGCGAGGAGGGGGGCGGCGGCGAGAAGTTCGAGCGCCGCTTTGAGATCTCGAGCGGTCTGCCAGCGCTCTTCGGGATCTTTTGCGAGACAGCGTTCCAGCACCCGCCGGGTGTCCGCCGGAATTGCGGGCTGTTGTGCCGCCAGCGGTGACTCGGGCGGAAGTTGGCCGGTCAACATTTCGTACCAGAGCAGGCCAAATGAGTAAATATCGCTAGAGACATCGGCTTCGGCGCCGCGCAGCTGCTCGGGCGACATATAACGCAAAGTACCGATGATCGCTCCCGCCTGGGTGACTTCCTGACTCGCGAGGCGAGTATTTTTCGCCAGGCCGAAATCCAACACTTTGACCGCGCCGGCGGCGAGGATCACGTTGCCCGGTTTGAGATCGCGATGCACGATTCCTTTGCGATGCGCCGCATCGAGGGCGCCTGCGATCTGGGTGGCGACTCGCAGCGCATTTTCCTGCGGCAGCGGTCCGCGGGCGAGGGTGGCCTCCAAGCGTTTCGCCTTCCAGAAGTTCCATGACGATGACGGGCTGCCCCGCGCAATCTTCCACCGCGTAGACCGTGCAGACGTTGGGGTGATTGAGCGCGGATGCGGTTTGCGCCTCGCGTTCGAAGCGCCCGAGCGATACCGGGTCGCTCACCAGTTCGGGGGGCAGGAACTTGAGCGCGACCTGGCGGCCGAGCTTGAGATCTTCGGCGCGATAGACCACGCCCATGCCGCCGCCTCCGAGCTTTTGGAGCACGCGGAAGTGGGATAGCGTTTGACCCGTGAGGTCGCCGATTTCGGGCAGGGGCGCTTCGAGATCAGGGGCGGCGGAGGTTTGATCGCGAAAGATCAGTTCGACTTTGCCGGTGAACCGATAACCGCGGCGAGCCAAGGTCTCGATGAAGCGCGGATTCTCGGCTGACTCCCCCAACGCTTCGCGTAGGCGCAGGACGGCCGCATTGATGCCGTGACTGATTTCGACAACGGTGTCGTTGGGCCAGAGTCGTTTGCGAATCTCCTCGCGAAGCACCACTTCACCGGGATGTTCCAACAGCATCAGGAGCAGGCGGAAGGGCTGTTCCTGCAAGCGGACCTTGTCCCCGCCGCGGCGCAGTTCCGCCGCGCGGACGCTCAGCTCGAAATCTCCAAAGCGGAGGATTCGCACTCCACGGAAAGAACGCAGCGGCACGGGTTCGCCCCTCCAGGCACGGGTGGATATCACCACCTTGGACGTGACCGGCGCGGGAATGTCGCGTGACTGGCGCGTGATTCACAGGTGAGCGCGAAGTCAGCTGCCGGGAATCGAAGTACGCGCCCGTAAACCGCACAATCGCAAGCAGTCCGGAGGCGAAATGGCTGCGGCGGCGGGTACTATCGCAATCCTTACGGTGTTGATTTACAATCCGGGAGCGGTGCCGGAAAAGACGCTTGCGCGAGCGCAGAAAGTCGCAGGCGAGATTCTGGCGCACGCGGGAGTATCGCTTTCCTGGCGGGCGGCGCGCGCCGATGACGTGCGTTCCTCGGCTGTGCAGATTCCTTTGCATCTGTTAACTGCGCGTCCGCCGAGGCTGCATCGCGATGCGCAAGGTTTCGCCGTAATCCAGCATGGCGAAGACGCGGAGAGTTACGCCGGGGTTTCGTATCCGGCGGTGGTGGAAGGGGCGCAGTGGGTGGGCGGCGAGGTGCACCTGGTGTTGGGCGCGGCGATCGCGCACGAACTTGGGCACGTGCTGCTGAATTCGGGCGCGCATTCCGCGTCGGGCGTAATGTCGGCAAGCATTCGAAGTGCGGAAATCGGGGCGGCCAGCCGAGGCGAACTGCATTTCAGTGCGGCTGAGGAATCGCGCATTCGAGCGGAGGCGATGCGCCGCTGCCGCTGAGTTAGGCGGTGGCGCGCGCGGATCGAGTGCGGGCGGCCGGATGCGAGGCGTGGGCGGCTCCGGCTGCGATCAGGAAGGCGGCGCCGCTGATGGCGAGGGCTTCGAAGATCGCGGTGGTCTCGGCGGTCTTGTGCAGGTCTGCCAGAGCTCTGGGAATGTGGAGGAGGACGACCCAGGAGAGCACCATGCTTCCGGAGAGGAGTCCGGCGAGGCGGGAGGTTTTCGGAACGACCATCCCAATGCCGCCGGCAAGGAGCGCGGTACCGGTGAAGTACGTCCAGAAGATCCGCACTGGAATCCACGCGGGAATCATCTGTTCGACAAAAGGCGCGTACAGGAAATGCTCCACGCCGCCGATACAGAAGAAGGCGCTCACGAAAAATGGCGCGAGCGGAATCAGCGATTCCAGAAATCGAGGGCCCGCAGCGGACGGCTGCGCGCGCAAGGATCCGGCGACGAGCGCGGCGGCGCCGCTTAGCGCGAAGGCTTTACCGGCTCTACCCCAAAGGTCGGCGACGGCAGGGTGGGCGGCGATCTCAAAGGGATTCAGGAGGACGGCGAAGGCAAGGATCATGGCACTGAGAACGAGCGCGGCGGTACGCGCCTGCTTGCCGGAGAGTATGGCGGCGGCGCACGCGACGAAGACAACGCCGGTCAGGTAGGGCCAAATCGCGGGCGCGGGAACCCAGGCAGGCAGCCTGGCGACCCAGCGCGCGAAACTGCCATAGGAAAGCTGGTGGATACCGAAGGCCGCCATTCCGACGGCGACAAACGTTCGGGCAACTGGCGAGATTCGGTCCCCCTGCATTGTCTGTTAGTCTACACCGGCGCACTCAATTAGAATGAATCTTTGAAATGTACGATCGGACCCAAGACGAAGCGTCCAAGTGGTGGCGGGTATCGCTGCGCGCCAAGGGCGTGGCCGTGCTCGTGCCGCCGATTGCGGCGCTGTTCGGCGCGCTGTTTTCCGTGTACTGGATGGAGGGTGACGTCCGCGGCGCCGACCAGAGCGTGGTCAACTTTTACGAACTCCGAGGAGAGCTGGGTGAGCTGCGCAGTTCGCTGCTGGATGCCGGGACCGCAATATCGGGATATTCCGCGACGGGGGAGACGCGCTACCTCGCGATATACGATCAGGCGCGCAAATCGATCGATGGCGCACTCGAGCATTCCGCAAGTCAGGCGGCCGCGGACCGGGAGGCGATGCAGGCTCTCGCCGGGATTCAGCGTGTAACCGGGGAGGAAGTTCGGCTTCTGGATCAGATTCGCGATCTCGGCCCGCATTCCCAACAGGCAGCGGCGCTGCTGGAACGGGATCGGGCTGTTATGGGGGACGTGCAAGCGCGCGTAGCGCTGTTGAGCGAGTACGAAAAGCGGCGCTTCACGGAGGTCATCAATCAGCGTGATCTGGCGCGCCGCAAGCTGTTCCGGACGTTAATTCTTTGCGGAACGCTCGGCCCTCTTGGCGCGTTGTTCATTCATTTGATACTTGCCGGCAAGATGGTCAGCCGCCTTCAGGCGGTCCAGGAGAATGCGCGCCGGCTGGCTCACGGATTGGCGCTCGAACCACTGCCGCAAGGGACCGACGAAATCGCCACATTGGGCAGCCAGTTGGAAACCGCCGCCTATCTGATGCAGGAGCGGGAGCGGGAGTTGAGCGACAGCGAAAGCCGCTATCGCGACCTGTTCGACCGTGCCCCAATTCCTTACGAAGAGACGGACCGGGATGGCGCCGTGCGGCGCTTCAACCAGGCAGTCTGCACGCTGCTCAGAATGACCCCGCAGCAAATGGTGGGCCGGCTGGCGTGGGATTTCATGTCGCCGGAGCGGCAGGAGGCGGCCCGCACTGCGATGCGGCGCCGCATACAGATGGGCGAAGAGACTGGCCCTTTCGAATGGGAGTTCGTGCTGGCGGACGGAACTTACCTCACGGTAGAGATTCGCGAGAATCTGATTCGCAATGATCGCGGCGAGGTCACTGGAGTAATCCGCTCTCTGCTCGACGTGACGGAGCGCAAGATGGCGGCGGTGGCGGCGCGCAAAGTCGAGCAATACGCGCTGGAACTGCGCAATAAGAACGAGCAATTGGCGCGGGCGCTGGCGGCGGCTCGTTCCGCCACGGAGGCTAAGAGCCGCTTTCTGGCCAGCGTCTCTCACGAACTGCGTACCCCGTTGAACGGAATCATCGGCTTCAGCGAACTGCTCTACGACAACAAGCTGGGCCACCTTTCCGGGGAGCAGATCGAAGTGATCGGCGACATCCTGACGAGCGCGCGGCACTTACTGCAGCTGATCAACGACATCCTCGACCTTTCGAAAGTGGAAGCCGGCCGCATGGAATTCCGGCCGGAGCGGATACGGATTCAAGCCGTGGTATTTGAGGTTCGCGACATCATCCGCCCACTGGCCGAAAAAAAGAGTCTTGCGCTGGCCGCTCACGTTCCCGACGACCTGGTCGCCAATCTCGACCCGGGCCGTTTGAAGCAGGTCCTCTACAATTATTTGTCCAACGCCGTGAAGTTCACGCCAGCAGGGCGGTAGCGTCACGGTGCGGATTGCACGCGACCGCGAAGGGTGGTTCCGGATCGAGGTGGAGGATAGCGGAATCGGGATCGCGAATGAAGAGATCCCCTTGCTTTTTCAGGAGTTCGCGCAACTGCCGAACAGCCGGAAGGTGGACCAGGGAACGGGCCTTGGGCTGGCGCTGACGCGGCACATTATTGAGGCGCAAGGCGGTTCGGTCGGTGTGCAGAGCGAACTTGGCAAGGGCAGCGTCTTTAGCGCGTTGCTACCTTTGGATAGCGCAGCGACGACCGCCTCAGACTAATCTTTACGCGTCCACGAAGCGCACTACGTTAAACTGATCAGTTCATGGCCGGAGAGCCGATTCTCATCGTCGATGACACGCCGGTCAACCTGAAATTGACCAGGATTCTGCTGGTGAATGAAGGGTATAAGGTCTTCACGGCCGGTAGCGCCGAAGAGGCTCTGGAACTGCTTCCCACGTTTCAACCGCGTCTGATTTTGGCCGATATCCAATTGCCCGGAATCGACGGGCTGGAAATGACGCGCCGGATCAAGCAGGACGCGCGCTCGCAAGATACGCTGGTCGTGGCCCTCACAGCGTTCGCCATGCAGGGAGACGAGCAAAGAGCCCTGGATGCGGGCTGTGACGACTACATCACTAAGCCGATCGACACCCGGGCATTAGGCGCGCGGATACGGGAACTGCTGGACCGGCGCGCGGTACCGCCGCCGCGGATAGAGGAAAGTGCGCAGCACGAGACCGTTCCGGTGGCGGAACTGCAGGAGCTACGCCGCCGCTTCCTCTCCGAAGGTCAGGAGGGCGCGCGCCGGCTGTTGTTGGAACTCGATGGTTCCTTCAACGTGACGGACGCGGCTCGCGGCGCACATCAGTGGATCGGCACCGGAGGCCTGCTCGGTTTTACCGCGATTGCACGATCGGCCCGCGAGCTGGAAACGATCCTTCATGAACGGCCAGTCGATACGGCGCAGGTGCGCGAATCGGTGACTAACCTGATTCTGGCATTCATGCGGCCCCGGGAAGCGCGCGAAACGGCCGTTCCGAAGACGCTTCTAGCCTCTCTCAACGGGAAGCGCGCTGCCGTGGTCGGGCTGCCGGCGCACGAGGCTCAGCGTCTCTGCGTAGCTCTGGAGGATACAGGGGCGCAAGCCGAATTTTTCGAATTGACTTCTTCGCCAAGCACGGCGGAACTGGCTTGCTGCGACCTGGCGGTGATTTTCGTGCACCCGGCGCCGGCGGATTCCGCCTGGCTCGCGCCGGCTTCCGCGGCTGTCCTTCCCACCGTATTCGTTGGCAGCCGGGACGATTTGCTAACCCTGAGCCCCGCGACGCGGGCGCTGGCGGCCGAATTCCTAATGGATAGCTGGCAGCCCGATGAAGCCCTGGTTCGCCTCAGCCTGGCGCTGACTCACGAGAGATTACGAACCCACTCCCTCGCCGGTGACCGGCCCCGCGTGCTGATAGCCGCGGAGGGGGCAGGTGTGTCCGCCCTGGTGAGCGCCGCGCTCGAAAGTTTTGGAATCGAGTTTAGCCACACCTCAGGTGGGGTGGCGGCGCTCCAATTTGCGATGCGGGTCCGACCCGAATGCCGCGATAGTGGACGTCGATAGGGAGGGCTCTGATGGCTTCGAACTGATCTCGGCGCTACGCAAGAGGAACGGCGACATCCCGATTTTGCTTTTGGCAGCGCGGCAGAAGGAAGATGACATTCTTCGCGGTGTCGAATCAGGCGCGGATGATTTCCTGATGAAGCCCTTCAGCCCGCTGGAACTGGTGACGCGGCTCAGGCTGCTTGTCGGGCAATGACCGGCGGTTTCTATCTAACAAAATCGCGGACCGGGCCCGGGGGGCACGCGTCCGCGATGAGAGTCAGAAAAAAATGACGAGGAAATTATAGGCCGGACTGTTCTTCGAAGATTAGCTTGGTTTTGGTGCCGCCGATACGGATTTCCTTGATGGATTGCTTCTCTCCAACAGTCGTGTAACGCACGGCAGTGGTGTCGAACTTCTTTTCGACGGTCTCTACCTTCACGTTCACTTCCACGCTCTGCTTGCCGTTGACCAGCGTGCACTTTGTATTCTCGACATTGAGCCGATAATCGCCGGCCTTCAATTGATTGCCCTTTACCGTGGACGGCTGGGACAAGGTGACACGGAAGTTCTCTGCGCTCGCTACGGCAAGCGCCAAAATTCCAAATGCCAATACGAATTTTTTCAACATGGAAAAGCCTCCTGGAACCGGTAGGTTCCCTTTCAAAAAGTGGAGCAGGTTCGCTCAAAAGGAGTTTAGCACCACTTTATAGTGAATAACAATGTACCGTTGGCACTAAGGCCTCATTCCGAGTTTCCCTTACGGGGGCTGCCCGCCGACTAGTACACTGAAAGCTCATGGAGTTTCGTCATTCCATCTGCAACGAGGGCTTCGAGAAATGGTCCTTCGCCGATGCCTGCCGGGCGATTCGCAAGGCCGGCTATAGCGGGATTGAAATCGCCCCTTTCACGCTGGCCGAGGCGCCGCGCGATGTCACGCCGGTGCGGCGCGCGGAGTACCGCGACATTATGCGCTCCGAAGGGCTCGAGTTCGTAGGCTTGCACTGGCTGATGGTCAGCCCCAAGGGCCTGCACGTGACCACCCCGGACGCGGCGCTGCGCAAGCGAAGCTGGGAGCACATCCGCGACCTGATCGATCTCTGCGCGGACCTGGGACCCGGCGGAGTCCTGGTCTTCGGTTCGCCCAAACAGCGCTGCACTACCGGCGGTCTGACGCGCGAAGAGGCGACCAAGAACTACGCCGAGGGAATCGCGGGCGTCGCGCCCCATGCGGAGAGCCGCCAGGTGAAGGTGCTGGTGGAGGCTTTGCCGGTTGGACAATGCGATGTGGTGCAGACGCTAGAGGAGGCGGCCGGCATGGTTCGCCAAATCGGCAGCCCGGCGATTCAGACCATGTTTGACGTGCACAACGCGGTGGACGAAGCGGCACCGCACGCGGAGCTGGTCGAGCGGTATTTCGACGTCATCCGCCACATTCACGTCAACGAACTCGACGGCCGTCATTGCGGCACCGGCGATTACGATTTCAAGCCCGTTCTGGAAACCTTGCGCCGTCTCAATTACGGGGGGTGGGTCTCGCTCGAGGCCTTCGATTTCGCGCCCGGGCCCGAGGCGGTGGCCAACGAATCCTTGAGATTTCTCGAAAGCCAGATTCACCATTTGCCATCATGAGCCATTACGTTGTTACCGGAGGGGCGGGCTTTATCGGCTCCGCCATCACAAGAAGACTGCTTGCGGAAGGCGCCGGCCGCGTGGTTGTCATCGACAACCTGTTGAGCGGGAGCGAAAGCAACCTTGAGGACATTCGATCGCGTATCGACTTTCAGCGAGTCGATATTCGCAATTATGAGGAGATCGCGCCAATTATCCGCGGAGCCGCCGTGGTCTTTCACGAAGCGGCGATACCTTCCGTGCCGCGCTCGATCGACGACCCGGTACCCTCGCACGATGTAAATGCGAACGGCACTTTCAATGTGCTGCGCGCGGCTAAGGAAGGGCAGGTGGGCCGCGTGGTCTACGCCGCTTCAAGCTCGGCATACGGGGACACCGAGGTGTTGCCGAAGGTGGAGGACATGACTCCGCAGCCAAAGTCGCCGTACGCATTGCAGAAACTGCTTGGCGAATACTATTGCAGCGTCTTCACCGGTGTCTATGGCCTGGAAACGGTGTCGCTGCGGTATTTCAACGTCTATGGCCCGCGGCAGGACCCGAGCAGCCCGTATTCCGGCGTGCTGTCGCTGTTTATGACGGCCGCATTGAACCGGACGGCGCCGACGATTTACGGCGATGGTGAGCAATCGCGCGATTTCACCTATGTGGAAGACGTCGCGGAACTCAACTTGAAGGCGGCGCGCGCCAAGGGCGTCGCGGGCAAGGTCTACAACGGCGGGAACGGCGGCCGGATTACGCTCAATCAATCGTGGGCCCTGCTGCAGAAACTGGAGGGTATCGACATTCCCGCGGAGTATGGGCCTGGACGGGCGGGCGACGTGCGAGATTCGCAGGCCGATACCACGCTCGCGGTGCAGGAACTGGGACACGCGCCGCGGTACTCATTCGAGGACGGGCTGCGCCTCACGCTGGAGTGGTATCGCAAGGCCTACTCCCCCGCTGTGAAGTGATCGAAGTGAAATGATCGAATTCGGGCTCGGCACTATCGGGATCGGCAAGCCTTGGGGCTACGCCAATCCCGAGGTTCCCGACGAGCGCCGCGCGCTGCTCCTGCTGGAGCGTGCTTACCAACTGGGTGTGCGGTACTTCGATACCGCGCCATCCTACGGCGTCAGTGAGCAGCGGCTGGCAATATTTCTGGGCGGACTGACCTCCGGAGAACGCTCCGGGGTGCGGATCGCAACTAAGTTCGGCGAACACTGGGATGCGGAGCGCGGTGAGCCGTATGTCGATCATAGCTTCGACGCGCTTCGCCGCAGCTTGGATGGCAGCCGCGACCGTCTGGGAGCGATCGACTTCCTGCAATTACACAAGACCAGTCCGGCAGTCCTGCGGTCCGGCGATCTGGCACGCGCGTGGGATTACGCGGATACGCTTGGCATACGGGCTGTGGGGGCGAGCGTGAGTGATCTGGAATCGGCGGACCTGGCGGTCGCAGACCAGCGGTATCGCATTTTGCAGTTTCCATTCCATGCGGGGCAAGAGACGTTTGCGGGGGCGTTGAACCGGGCGTCGCAACGCGGGATGCGGATCGCGGTCAACCGCCCGTTCGGTATGGGCCGCCTGCTCTACGAAAATCGCGAACTGACCAAGGCCGCGGCCTTCGCGTTCATTCTGCGCAAGGGGTTCGAAGGGGTCATTCTTAGCGGCACGAAATCACCGGAGCACCTGGAAGAAAACTGGAGGGCGTTTGAAGAGGCTACGTGTATGCAGGACGGCCGCCGGGTTTGAGCCCGGCGGCCGAAAGGTGCTGCGCGAAAACCTTAGAACGACAGGCGGGCGGTGAACTGAATCTGACGCGGCGTCCAATAAGACGTCTGCAGAGATTCGATGCCGTCGGTGGTGTTCGGGTTGACGCGTCCCTGGATGTTGAACGAATTGAAGGCGTCCACGTTGACTCGTAGCTTGACCCGCTCCGACATCGAGAAGATCTTATACAGGGACATGTCGGTATTGTAATTGAACGGTCCAAGCAGGACAGTTTGCGAGAACGGGTTGGCTCCCGCCGGCCCGGGCGAGTATCCGGTTACTACCTGGGTTCCGTTCTTGAGCGTAATGGTCACGTTGTTATTGCCAAAGTTCGCCGTGCCCGGCGTGTTGTTGATGGGCGCGAGATAGGGAGTGTAGTTCGCGGGCAAACCGGAGATCCCATTCTTGGCGGCGCCGATCACGGTCGGCGAGATGTAACCGTTGAACCAAAGATAGGCGGGATGGCAGACGCCGCTGCGGCAATCGTTGACCGGGTCTGAGCTTCCGTACACCTGCGCCTGGCTGGTGGCGCCCCAGTTTGCCGCAGCCACCTGGAATGATTGCGACACCACCTGACCCACGAAGGCCAACTGGTAGCCGCCGACGAGCGCATTGAGGAAGCGGTTGGTGTTGCCGAGGAAGCGCTTGCCCTTGCCCACGGGCAGCTCGGCGATTCCGTTGAACGTGACGTGGTGCATGGGGATGGCGGTATCCACCTTGTAATTTTCGTAGCGGTTGAGCGCCTGGCTCGGGTTGAGGATGGTACCGGTATCCATGCCCGCGGGAAGCACTCCGGGAGCAAAATTCGCGGCGGGGTACAGCGTGTTATCGCGGAAGGTATTTCCGCCCACGCGGAAGGCGCGCGAGTAGACGTAGAAGATCTGGTAGCCGAAACCGTTCTTGAAGGGCCGCTGATAGTTGAGTTGGAGGGCGCTATCGTTGGACCAGCCAGTCTTCATGGAGATCACGTTGCCGCCCCAGACGGTCTGGTCGTAAGGCCGGGTCGCGGTGGAGGCAAAGGTTCCGGTGGGCGGTGTGGTGCCGGTAGCGGTCTCCCAGACGTAAGTGGAGGGCGCGTTGTTGTACTGGTAATTCTGATCCAGGTTCGTCCCATGGGTAAAAACGTAAGTGACGCGAAATACCGAGCCGTCACGCAAGGGCTGCTCGATGGTCGCATTGGCTTCGCGCACGTGGGCCGGAGGATATTTCGAGTTCAATGTCTCGCCGAGCGAGATTCCCGGAAGCAGTGCATTCACGGAGTTGCTGTTTACTACGTTCTGGCTGTTGAGTCCGGCGACTACGGTCTGCGGCGCCCGCAAGAGTAAGTTAGGCAGGCCGTCCGGCGCCTGCGAGGCGCTGGTATAGCTTTGCGAGTAACTGGCGGTGAACGGGTAATCCGCCGTGAGATAGCGGACCGAGTTCCGAACCGGCACCGGATAGATGTATTCGCCGTACCCTCCGCGAATTACCATGCCCTTCAAGCCGAACGAGGGCGTATAGGCAAAGCCCACGCGCGGCATCATATTCCACCAACTGCCTTCGAAACCGCTGGAAGGCAGACCGCCCTGCTGCGGCGTTTCGAATTTGACGCCGAGGTTCTGCAGGTTGGTGACAAGGGCCTGAGTGGTCAGACCCTGCCCGATGTAATAGGACAACGGCTGCTTCAGGACGAGGGCGTCATTCTTCATGTCGAACGTAACGAAGTAGTCCTTATCGGCATGAGGCGCCGGATGCGCTTCCCAGCGAAGTCCGGCATTGATCGTTAGTCTCTGGCTTACACGGAAGTTATCCTGGATGTAGCCATCGAATTCCTGCAAACGCGTGTTGTTGAACGGAGCGTTCTTGTTCTGGCTGTAAGAGCTGGCTGCTCCCAGGAAGAAATCCGCATCCGCGTAGCCGGTGTTGGGCTTGGCGCCGTAGTTGGCACCGGTGGTGGGATCGTAGATAGCAGTCGCCAGGTTGGTGAAGGCGACCTGGTCGGGAGAACGATCGGACATATAGCCGAAGCGTTCATGCCGGTAGCGGCCGCCGAATGCGAACTGGTGTTTGCCCCAGACCTTAGTCATGTTCTCATCAAGAGTCGAAATGATCTGGCTCATACCGTAATTCCACTGGGAACCGCCATACGGCATGATCAGGTTCGAGCCAATGGCCGGAAAACCGGTCTGGCCGAAGTTATTGGGAAGTCCCAACTGGGCTTCGTAATTTCCCAGCGACACGTCATTTCCCTGAACGTACATGCGCTGCCACTGCTGGCTCAGAATGGTCTCCGAAAAGAAGGTTGGGCCAAATACGTGCGAGTATCCCAAGGCTCCGCTGATCGTCTGAATGGGGATCGCCTGGAAGCCCGTGGCTCCCGCGGGCAGACCGCCACCTTCGATGTTGGCCGGCGAATTCGCGGGGTAGTTGCGCAGCGCCTGCTGCGACTGATCGATATCGGTGAACCGGAAGTACAGTCGATTGTTTTCGCTGAAGACGTGATCCAGCCGGGTGGTCACGTTGGGAACAGTCTGGGTAGTGCTATTGATGGCGTTGAAGTTGGAATTGACCAGCGGGTTATCGGCGGTTTGGGGCAGCGGTGTCGCGGCATAGAGGGTCTTGGCCAGCGGACTGATGCGATTGAGCGGAATCTGGTTATTGGGGAACGGAGTGCGCTGCAGGGTGCCCGCCTGCGTGGTGTTCGGGTCGTAAAGCTGCTGAAGAATGCCGCCGCTATTGACCAGGCCGCTGAAATCGCCGTTTCTCATCGCCACGGTCGGCACGGTCACCAGTTCGTTGGCTGCCTGGCGCAGGGAGAAGCGCTCATAGGCGAAGAAGAAGAACGATTTATTCTTGCCGCTATAGATTTTGGGGATCATGATCGGGCCGCCGATGGTGCCCCCGAACTCGTTGCGGACCAGGTGAGGAGCCGCGAAATTCGAGGGATTCTGACGGGCCTTGGCGACGCCAAAATAATTGTTGCGCGCGGTCTCGAAGACCGACCCGTGAATCATGTTGGTGCCGGATTTCGTGGTTAGGATTACGGTTGCCGGCGTGGAGAACTGGGCGCTGGAATTGAGGGTCTCGAATTTGGCTTCCTGCACGGAATCGGGGTCGGGGAGCGTAGCCTGTGCCGCATTGGCTTCCCCGCCGAAGTTGCGATTCGTCATGGGCGCGCCGTCCTGCGAATATTCCATTCCCTCCTGCATGAGGCCGTTGGCGCGGGTCCCGCCGGCTTCTACGCCGGGGACTGTGTTCTGCGCGAGGCCGAGTACGTTGCGGCCATTTTGCGGTAACTGGTCGATACGACTGGAATCCAGTTGGGTGCTGACGGTGCCGCTGTCATAGGTCGCGAGCTGAACGGATTCACCGGTGACGGTCACCTGCTCGGAGACCTCTCCCACCGTCAGTTTGGGATTCAGAACCGCCACCTGCGCATCCAACAGCGCCATGTTGACCTGGTATTTCTTCATTCCGGCGGCAGTAAAAGTCACGGTGTAGTTGCCGGCAAACAGACCGGGCACGGCGTAAAATCCGCTGGAATTCGAGAGAGCCGTATTCGTGACGCCCGTGGCCTGATTGACAATGTGGACCGCACAGCCGGGGATGGCGGCTGAACTCGCGTCCTGAACTGTCCCTTGAATTGAGCCCGCACCGCTTTGTGCGAGCATCCCGGCCGGCAGCAGTAACGAGGCCGCGATTAGAGCAAAGTGAAGCTTCCTGGTTCTTCGCGATAGTGTGGCGATCATGACTTTCCTCTGATGTGCAGTTGTTCCACGGGAGCTGCAAATGGCGCGGCAGCTTTCCTCAAGACCCTTATGGTTTGGAAATGATATCAGAAAAACGAAGCAGAAAAACGAGGCGAACCGCACTTGGTTGGCGCAAACCGGTCGCGCAAGAACCTATTTCGCTTCGCTGAAATCCAGCCGGTCTTTTTTGCTCTCGATGTCAGCGGCGTTCAGCGCCGGCACTTTCTTCAGTTCTTCCAAGGTCTTGAAGGAACCGTTTTTCTGCCGGTAGGAAACGATCGCCGACGCGGTATCGCCGGGAATCCCAAGGCCTTCAGCGAGTTGTTCCGCGGTGGCCTTGTTCACATTAATCCGGGGGCCCAGGTTCTTCGCCAGGTAATCGACAACCTTTTCGAAATCCGCATCACTGACCTCTGCGCCGCGGGCGATCATATCGTCCACGATGTCCGACCAGCGCCCGCGGCTGTTCCGCTCTCGCATTACAGACGCAAGTCCATGACACTTCGCGCAGGCACGGTTTACCAATGCCTTACCGTCATCCGCTTTAGTCTGGTCCTGGGCGCCCGCCGCGATTCCAAGACACAGCGCCAACCCCAACACGTGTCGCAAGCTCATCTCTTTTCCATCCAATGCACCATGGGAAGCCCGGCTACCGGCGAACGGAAGTACGGGATTCGTTGCCCTTTCAATGATCCAATATATACGGTTCCCAGATCGGGACCGCCAAACGTCACGCTGGCCATCCATGGCGCGATGCCGCGTCCGGTCGGAAAGAGCACGTCCGCGGTAACCCGATTGGCGAGGAATGCGGCTTCGAGCGCCGCCACCTGGTCGGCATCGCCTTCGTCCAACAACACCCGCATGTCTCCCTGAGGCGTTAAGACGAATAGCCGGTCACTGTACACCAGCGTGCCCCAGAGATTGCCGTAACTATCGAACGCAATTCCGTCCGGCCATGCGCCGGAGCCCAACCGCGACGGACCGAAAATCTCGCGCTCCACCGGTGTCCCGCGTTCATCGATGCGCAGGCGGGTGATACATCCTCCGGTAGTTTCGACCACGTAGAGAAACTCCTCTTTGGCATCGAATCGAATCTCATTCGTGAAACGGAAACCATCCGCCACGATGCGGAACTTTCCGTCCTCATAGCGTGCAAGGTAGCCATCCGCCAGATCCGTGCGCAACGCCTGCATCCAGTTCTTCATCCGCGTGGAGATCGTGATCCAGATGCGATCCTGCGAATCGCGGAGGACGAAATTCACTTTCCCGATGGCCTCTCCGTCGATGCTATCGGCCAATACACGGGTAGTTCCGTCCGGGGACATGACTTCGAGGCAGTCTGTGCCGAAGTTGGAAATCAGGATGTCGCCGCTTCGCGTAAACGCGAGCCCGTTGGGTAGCGTGCCTTCCAGATATCGAGTTGCCTCGCTGTTTGCGCTCGCGAAACCCGCTGAGCGTTGCTGCGTGATGATGCGCTGTTCGCCGTTCGGACCAAGCCTGGCGACGCCCCCGCGCGCGTCGGCGGCCCAGAGCCTTCCGTTTCTTTCCGCCAGAATGCACTCGGGCCGCTGCAATCCGCTGCCGATGTAACGCACTACGGACCGATCTACGCCGAAATCGAGAATCGGATTGGCCTTCACGGATGAGCCTCTTACGACCGGAATCCGTATCCCTGTTTTTCCAGGTATGCCTTGCTGATTGCCGCCGTCTCCAACGGAGTGTGCGGGGGATTGCGGCTAGGGTCAAGCTCGACCATGATGATCTTCAACTCCGGCGCCTTCTCCAGAAGTTCCAGCACCGCGGGCAGATCCACTTTCCCTTCTCCCAGAGGACAGTATTCGCTCCAGTGCGGGCCACCGTTCCAATCCTTCAAATGGACGTGGTGAATGAGCGGGAGAAAGTCCTTCACCACCTTCACCGGATCCACGCCGCCCTTCGCGAGTTGCCCCACGTCGGGTCCGAATTTCACGTAGCGCGAATCCACAGCTTCCATTACGGCGTACACTTCGTCGCGGCTTTCGATGCAGGTACCCGTGTGCTGGTGCAGGGCGGGAACAATCCCGGCGTCGGATACCGCCTTGCAGATTTCGTTGAGCGCCGCGACAATGTCGCTTTTGCTGGCCTTGAAATCGTAGGAAGCGCGCTTGACGCCGTTCGGCCCGACGACGGCCGTCACTCCGCCCGCCTTTTTGATCAGGCCCGCCCACAGAACGGCGCGCGCGATTTCGGCGCTTCGCTTGGCGGGTTCGGTCAGATTCACGTTGCAGTACGCGGAGATCAGCGGAAGACGGTTCTCAGCGAGCACCACTTTCAGCCCACCTTTTGGTTCCCACGCTTCGAGCACCTCACCGAAGGTCTCGTAGCCAAGAAAGCCGAGCGAGCCGACATCGCGAATCGCCGCCTCCGCATCCTCCGGTTTGAAGCCCCACGTAATGCCTGTGTGCCCGATTTTGAGCTTGCGCCGGGGCTGGGATTGGCCGTTGGCGGCGGCGCTGAGGGCGAGCCCCACGCCAGCCAGAAAGCGACGTCGGTCGATACTTAGCGACATGCTGGCTCATTGTAGAATACGCAATTGCTGTTGCGCAACATTCGGTTCAACGCAATAGCTTCGCATGACGGATTCGCGCATCATAGGGGAATGCGGATCGTCGTCATTGGTGGCAGCGGCCACATCGGATCTTACCTTTCGCCGCAGTTGGTGGAGGCGGGGCATTCGGTGATTTGCGTTTCGCGCGGCTTGCGACAGCCCTACCAGCTTCATGATGCGTGGGGCCGCGTCCAGCAGCGTATTTTGGATCGCGCGGTTGAGGAGGAGCACGGCGAGTTCGGGCGCAAGATCTCTGAGTTGGGAGCGGAGGCGGTAATCGACCTCACCTGCTATTCACTTTCGAGCGCCGTGCACATTGTGGAAGCACTCCGCGGGCGAGTGGGCCGCTTTCTGCATTGCGGGACGATTTGGGTTCACGGGCACAGTGTGCGGGTGCCCACCACCGAAGACATGCCCCGCGATCCGTTCGGAGACTACGGGCTCCGCAAACTGGCGATCGAACAATATCTGCGTCGCGAATTTCTTGCCACCGGGTTCCCCGCGATTGTGCTTCACCCGGGCCACCTGGTGGGACCAGGCTGGACGCCGATCAACCCCGCAGCCAACTTCAATCCGGAGGTGTTCGCGAGGCTCGCCGGCGCGCAGGAAGTGCTGCTTCCCAATCTCGGCATGGAGACGCTACACCACGTGCACGCCGCGGACGTGGCCGCTGCATTTGTACGCGCGGTATCCGCCGGCGACGGTGTCGTGGGCGAGAGTTTTCACGTGGTTTCCCCGGCTGCGCTCACTTTACGCGGCTACGCGGAACAAATGGCCGCCTGGTTCGGAAGGAAGCCGGCCTTGCGATTTCTGCCATGGGAGGAGTGGCGCAGCCACTTCCCGGAAAAGGACACGCGCGTGACTTGGGACCACATCGCGCGATCGCCGAACTGCAGTATCGAAAAAGCTCGCAGACTTACTTGGTTACCAGCCCCGATACGATTCGCTCGAGGCGGTGAAGGAGTCTCTCGGCTGGATGATCGCGCAGGGAATTATCCCTGGCAAGGCGGCGGTGTTGCCGTAACGCGCCTCTTACACTGCCTGGGTCTGCACACGAAGCCGGGCGGAAATCTCGTCGGCGACCGCTCGCACCTGTTCGGCGCAGATCGGATAGCGATCTTTTGGAAAACGAATCGCCGGCGCCGAAATCCCAATCGAACCGACCACGACACCATTCTCCGCCCGAATCGGGGCGGCGACGCATCGGACACCTTCCTGCATTTCCCCGTCGTCGGAGGAATAGCCTTGGGAGCGAATTTGCGAGCAGGCCCGGGCCAACTGGGCAATGGTCACGATGGTTTGCTTCGTGTACGGACGTAAGGGCCCGTTCCCGAAGAGGGCCACGAGTTCCGGTTGACCGAGATCCGTCAACAGCGCCTTACCGTGGGCCGTGCAATAGAGCGGCACCGATTCGCCGGTCTGGCCGGAAACGGCGATCACGTGATTCGCGGCCGCGTGGTCGATGAAAAGTGCCTGCTTACCCTCGCGCACGGCCAGGTGAGCCGTTTCATTGGTCTGACTGGCCAAGAGCTTCAGCTGCTCACGAGAAACGCGAATCAACATGGTGCCCCAGTCATAGTGATGCGACAGGCGCCAGAGCGTCGGACCCAGGATATAATCTTTCCGGCCGGCCGGACAGGCAAGAAATCCACGCCGTTTCAAGGTATTTGCCAAGCGGTAGACGCTGCTGCGATCGATCCCCAGGACCGAGGTCAAATCCGATAGGGAGACAGGGGTGGCGGAATTTGCCACCGCCTCCAGGATGACCAGGCCGCGATCCAGACTTTGAATCGGTGGAGTTTCCTGGCTTACTCCATTTTTGGACATTCCCATCCGTTGTATTATACGCAATTGCCGCTGTGCGCCATGCTAACGGCACCCGGATTCGCGTTGCTGACATCCCAAACCGGCGTGAACCGGCGGGAGTTGCGGGAACACGTTCCCTACAACGCTCGAAGGCGCGCCTAGAACAATGTTGAAGCCCTCAGGGGTGGCCTTGATCGTGGGGGTTTGCGCAACGCCATATCGATCGCGGACTGCCTTTGCGACACTTTCGTGCACCGACTTAAAGACGTCCCCCAGGGGCACGCTGCCGATGTTCCGCTTGAGCGCTTCGACCAGGTAATACGTAAAGTACCCGTGCTGGAGCTTCTCGTCTTCCTGAGACTTCTCGTCGGCACGGCTGGCAGAAATCACAACGCGGGCAAAACCTTGCGCGGATTTTTCTTCGAAGCGGTCCGCCGCTACGCTAAAGGAACTATCCGGGCCGACGAGCGACTTATTCGCCGAATACACCGCTGCGGTAAGTGCGCCGGGAGCAGTGGACGCTACTGCCGTAGCCCCGCCGCTGAAGCAGGTATACAGAATGAGAACCACGCGACCGCAAGAGATATCCGCAGTAGCGGTGAACGAGTTCGGCCATTTGTAGCGACGTGCCGTACAGATTCGCGGCACTGTCTACCTTGGTGTCGTGCATCAGGATGTAACTGACGCCGTTGGGATCCTGTTCGCGCGGTGAGCCATGGCTGGCGATATAAATGACAATCAGGTCATCGGCCTCGGCCTGTGCACGAATTCTTCCAATGCCCGTTCGCACCGCGGTCAGCGTGGCTTCCTTATCCAACAGGCTCCAGACTTTTTGGAAATGCCCGCCCTGTTCACCGGCGAGCAGAGTCGCGACGCTCTGAGCGTCATTGACGGCATACCGTAAGGATCCGGCATGCTGAAAGTCGTTGATCCCCACCACTAAGGCGTATTTCTTTCCGATTCGGCTGGAGAGTCGCTGCGCCGGCACACGAACGGCGGTAAACGGATTGACCTTCGCGCTCAAGAGTTCCGAACCGGCATCCGCTGCCTGTTTGCGGGCGTAAATTGAATCACGAACGTTCTGCACACCCCCTAAACGTTCGTCGACCAATGCGCGGAAGTACCACAGATCGGGTATCTCGCGGCAACTGGCCAGGTTCCGGTCGATTCTGAGTTTTAGTAACTGCAGGGTCTCCGCCGGTGTATCCGGAGTCAATTGTTCGCGGAGTTGGTTCAGCAGCGACCAACCGGGCCGGCAACGGTCCGCCATCTGCGCCAGCGCAATTGGCGCCCCCAGCGACAACCATGCCGTAACACAGAGTAGAGCTAGTCTCATGGAGTGCGGGGGCCTCAATAGGCTCGAAAGCTACTTCTTCACGGTCGCCGGCTGGCTACCTGAGCTTTGATCTCGTCAAGTATGGCTTTGCTATCCGCGCCGCACTCCTTCTTCACGGTAAGGTCTTCGGCTAATGTGGGGTTCTTCACGAAGTGCAGGTCATCGGGATGGTCCTTGATCAACTCTGCGATCCCTGGCAGGTGATCCTGGCAGAGTCCGATTACCTGAGTGAGTGGAGGGGTATCGTTACCGGTCTTTCCGCCGCCTGAACCTCCACCGCGACTGGAATCAGCCGTTGCCGTGTTAGTCCCGCCTTCCCGATCCGATTTCTTCTTCAGCACGGCCTCCTGATATTCCAGCTTGTGCCGGCTAATGGTCGCGTAGAGGTGAACGGCCTCCTCCATACGGTTGTCCGGCGAACGAAATTCCTTCTCGCCAGGCTTGCCTTCCATCGCCTGCTTGTATGCCTTCGCGGCTTTATCGAGGTAGTTTTGCGCCTCGGTGAAATCCTTTTCTTCCTGCGCGATGGATTGTTTGGCTTTATCCGAGGTGAGATCGGAGCGCCGCTCTTTCTCGAGGTCCGCGGCGTCTTTGGCATCCTGGTACGCGAGGGCCTCATTGGCCAGACCGATCAGGTAATAGCGGTACGCGTCGTCATCGGTCTTGGGCAGGGGATCCATCTTTTCGGCGTCTTCCAGTAATTTCGCCCAGCGCCTGCTCAGCGCGAGCGCCGACAGGGGCTCCAATTTGCCGCCAGGTACCAGTACGGTGACATTTTCTTCGGAAGGTGCGGCACGCTGTGACATTTGAGTGACGATCCCATCCACCAGTTCGTCGCGCGCCGCATTTTCAGTAGCTTTCGCCGCGGTGCCACATCCGCCCTTGTTACCGCCAGGGAAACGTCCGAGTATTCCGGTGTTTTTCTTGACTACCTCTTCCGTGATCGCGCGGCGCTAGATTCTCGACAATCCAGAGGCGCATCCGTACTGACCTCGACCGCCTGGTAACTGGATTCGATTCTGCCGGTGTAGAACGTGCAGGGCGGGGTGTTGGCCGCCGCCGTGAAGGTCCGCGCCTCCACGTAATAGTTGGTCACGGTAAACCGTAATAGAGTCTCCGGGTTACGGTCGTCCAGAATAAAACGCGGATCTTTCTGGATGGATGTAACCAGCTTAGTCCGTAGGACGGAGAGCAGGTCTTGCGGAATCTTAGCCGACGCTCAGAAATCCAATTGCCGCCTTGCAAACCGAAATCGCCTGCGTGTACTTTCACGCGAGCGGTACTGAACACGCTTATAGACGGTCCTCTGATCGAACTCACGGAGATGGAAAGTCTTTTCCTGGACGTACTCAGCGCCATCGTCGTCGCAATGGCTACGTTGCTTTTGCTTAATATAAAATTCGACGAAAAAAGTACGTCGGAAGAGTTGGTGGGGTGGGTGGTGACTTGGATCATGATCGCTGGTGTGGCCGTTGATGGGCTGCGGTATGGTTCGTGAAACTCGTGTCCTATGGACTGACTGGTTATGGATCTGCGTTGCGCTGCTCATTCACGGCTGGATGGAGAAGCGGTTTAATTGGGCGAGGCACAGATTGACGCACGCACTGAAGAAGGTGCGGGCCGCGGGGGTTTAGATGGATTCGCCCTCACCAAAATCACTGGTACTGCTTCTGGCCCTGGCCAGCCCCTGGGGGTCATTTGCCCAGCCGATCGGTATTATCAAGCGATGTAAACGGCCACTGTTTCCTGAAAGCTAAGCTGGACCCGGAACAGCCGGCAACGACGGAACCGCCGATTTTGGAAGGCCACTGGCAGTTCGACACGAGGCCGGGGGAACGTTGGAACTTGAGCAACGCAACGATTGGGGAAGCCACGCGATTCTAGAAGGCAAGATCGAATCGTGGACGCCAACCCGGGTGAGGAGCCAGTCCCCAAAGCCGCGCGATACGATGTCCAAACCTCTCGACCAGTGGTTTAAACTTGCCGGCGCGCCGCGAGGCGGTTTCCAGACCTGGGTCTATTCGCCTCCAGGCGGCAGTGAAGACGGCGCGGTCTGGCCGGCCCAATTTGTCTTTCGCTGGCTGCCGCCCGATACAGCCGGGAATATCTCACTCGCGATTCGCGACGAAAATGGCCGGAAGCTCTGGCCCGCTGGCGCGGAAAAGGTCGTTCGCGCCCCTGGCGCCACGGGCCAGCTATTCACACCAGAGGTGCGCGATGCACTACTGGAATATCGAAAGAACGGCGGCCACGGGAGGTTGACCCTGGTGTTGACCAATCCCGAAGATGACGAGTCCTCCATCAAGTTTTCGGTAATTTCGATGGCGGATGAAGCTTCCCTCCGTAGCAATCTTGAAGAGTGCGAAGGCGAGACGGGGTTACTCCGCGCCGTTTGCCGCGCTTACTATTTCAATGAGCTTCACCTATACACTGAGGCCGCCGACGAATACGAGGCCGCCTTGCGCGATATTGCACCCGGAAGCGCCGACCTGATCAGGCATGCCATTGTCGCGCACGGCATGACGAGCAACGTCAAGAGGGAAAAGGAATTGACTAAGCTTCTGGCTGACCGCGAGAGAGCCCCGCAGTAGCGGTGAAGCCCGTTCGGTCGCTCGTGGAGTTCTCTTTACCGAACGAGTTGAACTCGCCGAAGCCTTGAACCTCTCCCCATCGCCGCCGACCAGGAACGGCCATCGGAAGCCCCGTCTTACCTCCAACGCTCGGCTGAGCTCGAGCCCTCAAGGACATGAAGGAACGGCTGAAGCAGGCCTACCTGGATGTGCGCCTTCAGCCGGTCAAGCAGGAGGGCCTCGAAACTGAAGTGGCGAAACGCGCCTCTCCGATCCCTGCCGTTTGCCGGTCACTTCTGGCACGCTACACTCTGATAATGCGAGCCGCATCCTGCCTCCTCTTCATTGCTTTTCTTTCTGCCTCCGCGCAGACTCCTGATTGGTCTCAGGTCAACGCCGAGGCCATGCGCCACTTCCAGGCGCTCATTCAGATCGATTCCACCGATCCGCCCGGCAATGAAACCCGCGTCGTGGATTACGTCCGTAAAGTCTTCGACGCCGAAGGCATCCCCTACATCGTCGCCGCCAAAGATCCCGCGCGCGCCAACATCATCGCGCGTCTGAAGGGCAACGGAAGCAAGCGCCCGCTGCTCATCGTCGGCCACAGCGACACGGTCAAGGTCGATGCTTCGAAGTGGACCTTCCCTCCCTTCAGCGGCACGCGCAACGGCGGCTATGTCTATGGACGTGGCACGCTCGATGACAAGCCCAACCTCATGGCTGCCATGATGACCATGGTCCTTCTGAAGCGCGCCAACGCCAAACTCGATCGCGACGTCATCTTCCTATCCGAAGCCGGAGAAGAAGCCTCCACCGGGCCCGGTATTCAATACATCGTCGATGAGCACTTCGCCGATATCGATGCCGAGATTGCCCTTGCCGAAGGCGGCGGAGTCCGCCGCCAGAACGGTAAGGTGAACTACGCCGTCGTGCAGACCACCGAGAAGCAGCCGCGCGGCGCTCGCCTGGTCGCGCATGGTCCCGCCGGCCACGGGTCGCGCCCTATGCGCACGAACGCGATCCTTCATCTCTCGCGTGCGGTCGAAAAGGTCGCAATGTGGGATCCGCCCATGCGGTTCAACGACACCACCCGCTACTACTTCGAAAAGCTGGCCACCATCAGCGACCCCGAACAGGCAGCCCGTTATAAGGGCCTTTTCGACTCCGCTAAAGCGCCCGCCATTCGTGAATATCTCGCCGATAACGACCCTGGCGCCTATTCCATGCTCCACACGTCGATTTCGCCCAATATGTTCCAGGCGGGATTTCAGATCAATGTGATTCCCTCCGAAGCTACCGCCACCCTCGACATACGGGCGCTCCCCGACGAGGATATGCCCGCCTTCCTCGAGCTGATGCGTAAGGTGATCAACGATCCCGCCGTCGAAGTGGTCGCGGAAACTCGCAATCAACGTCCCGGCGCCGCGCCCTCGCGCATCGATTCCGACGCTTATCACGCCATCGAGTCCGCGTTCAGCAAAATCTACGGCGCGACCACCTTGCCCATGATGTCTACCGGGGCCACCGACATGGCCTTTCTCCGCGCCAAAGGGATTCAGTGCTACGGTGTCGGCGCCATGACCGATCTTGAAGACGCCTCCAAAGGCTTCGGCGCCCACAGCGACCAGGAACGCATTCTTGAGGAATCGGTCTACAAACACCTCCAGTTTTTTTGGACGGCCGTCACCAACATCGCAGGGACAAAACAATAAGCGGACCTGCGCTATGCGCGGACAGGCGGCCTGCATAGCAAGCCATTTGGACCTGTTTGACACGGTGAACAGCTTCGGCTTCATGTAAAATAGCAACACAAGTTCGCTCAACGAGGGCTTATGAATAACGAAAGCTTGAGTTCCGACCGGCGAGGTTTTCTTAAAGCGACGGGCGCGGCGATAGGTGCTGGATTCCCCGCGATCCTCTCGGCGCAGACTCTGACCAATGCCATCAAAGTCGGGCTGGTGGGCTGCGGAGGCCGAGGCAGCGGCGCTGCCGCCCAGGCCCTGGCAGCCGACGATTACACCGAACTCACCGCCGTAGCCGATATCGATCAGGGCCAGATCGATCACTGCTTGCAGACCTTGCAGCGCAATGCCAAGAACGGCCCCCGCGTCAAGGTCGATAAGGCGAATCAGTATCTCGGCCTAAACGCTTACCAGAAGGTAGTCGATAGTGGTGTGGATGTGGTGCTCCTGGCAACGCCGCCGGGCTTCCGGCCTACCCATCTGGCCGCCTGCATTGCCGCCAACAAGCACGTCTTCTGCGAGAAGCCGGTCTCCACCGATGCCCCCGGCGTCCGCTCAGTGATTCAGACGGCGGAGAAAGCCGCTCAGAAGAAACTCTCTCTGGTGGCGGGCTTCTGCTGGCGCTACAACAACATGATTCAGGATACGTTCGCGCAGATCGAAAGCGGCGCGATCGGCCGTCTGGTGGCCTATTACGCAACTTACTATACGAGCCCGGTGAAGCCGATGCCGCCGGCGAGTTCGCGGCCCGCCGGCATGAGCGACGTGGAGTGGCAGATTCGCAATTGGTACAACTTTGTCTGGCTGTGCGGGGATAGCATCGTGGAGCAGGCCGTGCATAGCGTGGATAAGATCGCCTGGGCGATGCACGACGAGCCTCCGGTAAGCTGCGTCGCCGTCGGAGGGCGCGCGCTTCCTAATGAGGGCGGCAATATCTACGACCACTTCGAGGTCAACTACCTTTACCCGAATGGCCGGCGCGCGTTCCTGGCCAATCGCCAGATCGTGGGCTGCTACAACGAGAATTCCGACTACATCATGGGCGTGGATGGAACCTGCACCATCGGCCGCGGACCAAAGCCGGTAATCGAAGGCAAAGTGAATTGGACCTTTGGCGGGCAGCAATACAACATGTATCAGCGCGAACACGACCTGCTATTCGCTTCGATCCGAAAGAACCAGCCGATGAATGACGGCAAGCGCATGGCGAGCAGCACGATGCTCGCGATTATGGGCCGCATGGCCGCCTACACCGGCAATCAGGTGACCTGGGACGAGGCGATGAACTCGCAGGAGAAGCTCTTCCCCGATCAACCTGAAGTGGGATGGCAGCCTGCCCGTGCAGCCCATGGCCCAGCCCGGTGTCACCAAACTGCTGTAGCCGCCGATTCAGTTTCATGTCACCCTTGCTTCCAAGGCGCCTGTCCGCGGCGATACTGTCCGCGGTTTGGGCCTGCGCGCAGGTCACCGGCGGGAATCCCGATCCCGCCAAAGAGCGCATCAACGTGGAACTGATCCGCGCGCGTATCGAGGCGCACGCGCGCCAGTCTGCGGCGAAAACGGGCACGGTGCGCGTCACCATCCCCAATACGACGGTTAGCTACGATATGGTGCCGGTTCCCGCGGGCGAATTCGAGATGGGCTCGACGGCTGCAAGTCCCGGTGCAAAGAAGGATGAACAGCCGCAGCATAAAGTGCGGGTCGATGCCTTCTTGATGCAGGCGCACGAAGTGACGTGGGACGAATACCGGCTCTTCATGTTCGAGGGGCGGGGTGGCGCGGCAGTGTCCCCGGATGCCGCCGTAGACGCCGTCAGCCGCCCGACGCGTCCGTATGTGGAGATGAGCTTTGGAATGGGAATCGAAGGCTTCCCGGCGATTAGCATGACGCAGCATGCGGCCAATAAGTACGCCGAATGGCTCAGCGCAAAGACCGGGGACTTCTATCGCTTGCCCACCGAAGCGGAATGGGAGTACGCCTGCCGCGCCGGTGCCAACACAGCCTATCCTTTCGGTGACGACCCGTCGAAGTTGGGAGACTACGCCTGGTATGCGGCAAACAGCCAGGGCAAGTATCACACGGTGGGGACGAAAAAGCCAAACGCGTGGGGCCTGTACGACATGCTCGGCAACGTGATGGAATGGACCCTCGATCAGTACGCACCGTACAAGGCAGCGGCTGAATCGAACCCCTGGGTCAAGGCGTCGCAGCCTTATCCGCACGCGGTGCGTGGAGGTTCCTGGAACAATGCCGCGGATATGCTGCGCTGTGCCGCGCGTGTAGCCTCCGACCCGGACTGGAAGCAGCAGGATCCGCAATTGCCCAAGAGCATATGGTACGAGACGGATGCCCAATGGCTGGGATTCCGTCTGGTACGTCCGGCAAAGCTTCCTACCCTGGATGAGATGTACCGCTACTGGAACAGCGGTGTTGAGGACGATCAGTAGCGCGGGCCGCGCGGCGGCGCTTTTACTGGCCTGGTCCGGGTGTGCCCTATCCGCGGATCTGCGGCTATACGAGAGGGTAGAGCCGCACATGGGCACTTTGGTCCGCATTAAGCTCTATGCGGAATCGGAACAGCAAGCTTCGTCAGCCTTTCGCGCGGCCTTCGACCGCATCGCCCAATTGGACGATGCTCTCTCCGACTACAAACCGGATAGCGAGCTAAACCGGATCTGTCGCAGCCCGGCCGGTATTCCGGTCAAAGCGGACCCGGACCTGTTTCGCGTGCTGAGGGCATCCGTCGCACTCTCCAACGAGACTGGCGGCGCGTTCGATGTCACGCTGGGGCCGGTAATTCGATTGTGGCGACAGGCGCGGGTCGATCATCGGCTGCCCTCCCCGGACGCACTGGCGAAAGCCGCGCTGCGATCGGGATATCGTAAGCTGCATCTCGATCCGTCCGCGCACACGGTGGTGCTGGATTTGCCCGGCATGCAGATCGATCTCGGCGCCATCGCCAAAGGCTACGCCGCCGATGCCGCGTTATCGACACTGGCGCAATCCGGGATTCGGCGCGCGCTGGTGGCTGCCAGCGGGGATCTGGCGATCGGCGATCCCCCGCCAGGCCAACGCGGATGGCGGGTTGGTGTGGACCCCCGCGGTTCGGATGACCGATTCGAGCGCGTCCTGGAATTAAGCAACGTCGCGGTTTCCACTTCCGGAGACGCGGAGCAGTATCTGGAGATCGGTGGCCAACGGTACTCTCATATCGTCGATCCGGCGACGGGCATGGGTCTAACGCATCCGATTGCAGTGACGGTTGTGGCCGCCAGGGGAGTTGATGCCGACTCGCTATCGACCGCCGTCAGCGTCCTCGGCGCGGACAAGGGTCTGGCTCTCATCGGCAGACATCCGGACGCGGAGGCGCTCATCGTTACCGGCGCGAGCGCGGCGGCGCACGTGGTGGAATCGCCCGGTTGGGCGCGGCTCAGCCAGCGCCTTCCCTTGCGGTAACTCCATTCACCGGCGGCCTATCGCGACGACATATCGCGAAGATAAATGTCCTTGAACCGCATATTGCCCTCGCCTCCCGAATGCAATTGCAGCGCGATAAAGCCATCGAAGGATTTCGGCGTCGGATCCGTGAAGTCGATGATGGTGATCCCGTTCAGAACGGCCACCATGTGGTTTCCTTCGACTTTGATTAGGAACTCATTCCAGTCCGTCGGCCGGATCACTTGTTCGTATTCGGGAGACGGCCACGCGATCCATCCGCGGCCATCGCCGTACAGTCCGCCATTGTGATGGTTGAGCGTGCGGTCGATCTCAAACTGCATTCCCTTCGAAACATCCACAGTTCCCGGTTTGAACTCGGTATGGAAATAAACTCCACTGTTCCCATCGTCTTCGCACTTGAACCGGATGGAGAGCCAGAAATCTTTGTATGGCTTCTCCGTCCGCAGGTAGCCATACTCCTTCGTCACGCCCTGACCGTGGATCGTGCCATCTTCGACCGTCCATTTCTCGTGGCCGACGTTTACCCACCCCGTGAGGTCTTTCCCATTGAAGATCTGGACCCACTGTTCGTTCGGGTAGGGCGCCCGGTTCTTCGGAACCTGAGCCGCAATCCAGACCGGAATCAACAGTCCCACGAGCAATGCGCGCAGCATAGAAGTTTTCTCCCTGAACGATTATGAAATAATCAGGGCTGGAATTGGTAAACGTAACATGGCCGTCATCCTGGCGATACACGCCCACCCCGACGATCTGGAGATTCTCGCAGCCGGCACCTTAGCCCTTCTCGCTGCCGCGGGACATCACGTCCACATGGTCACGATGACTTCCGGGGATTGCGGATCGGCACAGCATACGGCAGGGGAAATCGCGGCGATTCGCCATGCGGAAGCCTCGGCTTCGGCTGCCCTCATTGGCGCGCGGTACGAATGCGCGGGCTTTTCGGACCTGGCCATTTTCAACGACGACCCATCGAGGCGGAAGGTCACGGAGTTGTTACGCCGTGCTCGCCCGAATCTGGTAATTACGGCATCGCCCGTGGATTACCACCCGGACCACGAGGCCACCGGAGCACTGGTTCGCGACGCGTGTTTCGCCTCATCGGCGCCCCTGTATAGCACGGGGATTCAAGGCGCCGCGCCAGCGCTCAGCGCGATACCCCATCTCTACTTCACCGATTCGATGGAAGGGGTAGACCGCGAAGGCCGGCCCATTCTGCCCGACTTTTGCGCCGACGTGTCGTCGGTGCTGGACCTGAAGCGCCGGATGCTCGGCTGTCACGCCAGTCAGCGCGACTGGTTGGCGCGGCAACATGGAATCGACGACTATATTCAGCAAATGGAGAATGCAACAAGCTCGTGCGGCGCGCCGTGGGGCCTTGCTTATGGAGAGGGATTCCGGCGCTATCGCGGGCATCCCTACCCGCAGTCTCCCTTATTGGAAACCCTGCTGCACGCCCACGCCGTCCTGCAATTGCCGCGGTTGGATCGGTCTACTTCTTCGGCACCGAAATCGTGATGTTCCGGTACTTCATGTTGCCGGTGTGATCGCCCTGAAGATAAAAAGGTCCGGGTTCGCCCTCGTTCGCGTCCAGCGCACCGCCGCTCGGACCGGCGATTTCCTGGTTGTCGACCGTCTTCACTCCGTTACGTACGATCGTGACGTAACGGCCGACCAGCGTGACATCGAAGCTCTCCCATGTGCCCGGCGTGCGCGGGACTTCCGCTGTGGGCGCTACAAACCCGTAGACCGCGCCCATGTCGTGGAACTTGTCTTCCACGCCGGGCTTCTCATAGGCCACCTGGATCTCATCGCGTCCGCGCAGATAGATGCCGCTATTGCCTCCATCGGGACAGTTGAATTCGATGTGCAGCTTAAAGTCGTTGAACATGCGCGTGGTCTTCAGGTTCGCGCCGTGATCGGTATCGACCAGCACGCCATCCTGCGCTATCCAATGGTTGACCGCTCCGGCCGGGAACGCCTCCCAGCCGGTCAGGTCCTTACCGTTGAAAAGCGGCTCCGGATCGGTCCACGCCTTGGGCGGCTTATTCTTCAGCGCCGGTGCGCGAACCCCGGCGATCTGCGCCGCAACCGCGTCACCCCGTTTCTGCACGCCGGTCAAGCGGCCGCTCTTCACTTCCAACTCCCAAGTGACGGCGGGCCCTTTGGCGGCCGGTGAGATTACCAGCAGGAGCTTCGAGCCCTCGAGCTTGACGTCGTTGACGGGATGCACCGTGCCCGCGCGCGGCTGTACGCGGACCTGAAATTTACCCGCCTGTTCCACCACTTCCAACCAGTCGGGATAAGGCTGGAGTTGGGCGGGATTCTTGGGCGCGGCGTCTGGGCTTGCCTGAGGCGTTACGGTGATATCCCACCGGCCCGCAAATGGGGTTCCCTCCGCCATTAATGGGGCCGAAACCGGGAGCAGGGCGAAAAGCACGAGAGAGGAAAAAGCTGTCTTCATAGCGGCTCGCTTGGTCTGAGAGGCCAGTATATAGCACTCCGGATTCGAACGGCTCGGGGGAGGGTAGAATGAAATTCCGGTATAGTGACTTGCGATGAAAATGAAGGATCGCCCGCCTGTAGTTGCCCGCGAACAATTCCGACGGCACATTCACGAACTTAGCGGCCTGCCGATAGACCGAGTTTTCCAGGTCATCCACGATACGAATTTATGGGGCGCGCCTGACTCCGTCTCCGGCCTCGGTTCGGAGATGGCAGCCACCGCGAAACTCCGCGCGGCGTTGCCGGAATTGCTGCGCAGTCTCGAAGCGGAGGTCCTGCTCGATATCCCGTGCGGCGATTTCAACTGGCTCGGCGAAACCGCCTCTACCCGTGTCCCGCTACATCGGAGCGGACATCGTGGATACCATCGTTCAGCGCAATCGCCGAGCGCTCCGGCCTTGAGTTCCAGCGCCTGGACCTCTGCTCGGACGCGCTGCCCCGTGCCGATGTCGTACTGTGCCGCGATTGCCTGGTGCATCTGTCGCTCGCTCACATCGAACAGGCGATCCACAATCTGCGGCGAAGCGGCTCGACGTGGTTGCTCACGACGACGTTCCTGGAATGCGAAACAAATGAGGATATCGCCACGGGCGACTGGCGCATGCTGAATTTCGAGCTTCCGCCGTTCCGTTGGGGGCCTCCAGCGGCGGTACTGGTGGAGGAGTGCGCCGAAGCCGGCGGCGGTTACGCTGACAAGGCGCTGGGACTCTGGCGTATCTCGGAGCTCTCGTACGGATAGCGCAGACTCGGGACGTAGAGCGCCGACCGCGAGATCGGCGCCCTTCTGACCCGCGGAGCTTATAGCGCCGCCAGCACTTCCTTGTACAAATACTTCGAGCCCTCCACTCCATCCCACGGCCCGTCTTCGTATTCCAGCGCGAACGTGCCCTCGAATCCGGACGCCATCATGATCTTCACCGACCGCTTCACGTCGTTGTCCTTCCAGCGATTCCAATACTTGGCGTGAACGTTGGTGTGGGCGTACGGAGCCAGCGATTTGAGCCCGTTGTACATCAGGTACTCGTGCTCCCAATTGCAGAAATCCGGCGAGGCCTCGCAGAACGGGCTATTTACGGAATCCACGATGATCCGGATGTTGATCGGGTTGGCGGTCAGCCCCCAGTGGTTTTCCAGCGTGACCTTCACGCCCACCTTGGAACCGTGGTCGGCCATCACTTTGAAGGACTCGATGCAGTTTGCCAGGTACTTTTCGATTTCGTTGTTCCTGGGGTAGTCCGACGTGGCCACCGGGACCGGCGCGAGGCGCGGTCCGCCGCTGTTCACCCGCATCGATTTCGCCCCGATGATTTTCGCCCCGTCCAGCCACTTCTTGGCGACCTCAATCCCTGCCTTACGCTTCTCTTCATCGAGGTCGCAGATATCGCGCGGTGCGTTGTTGGAGATGTGCTGGCACTTCGTCCCGCTCTTCGCCATCGTGTTGGCCAGTTTATCGAGCCACTGCTTGCCGGACGCGCTCGAGGGGTCGAATTCGCGCGAGGTGCGGGTGGCGGTACCCACCATGAGCGGCACCTGAACGTACATGCTGTCATCGGCCACGTCCCCGAAGAGCCCGGAAAACAGGTCCATGTGGGTCACGCCCGGGAATTGCTCCTTGGTGAACTGAGGCATGTCGAGCATGGTGATCTCGCCATATTTTTTCTTCAGTTCTTCGGTGCGAGGGTTGGCGCCGAAACTCATGCGGCTCTTGAAAATGTAGCGGAGCGGCCATGTGTTGGAAGCGATGCGATCAAGTTTCTGCTTCTCCGTGAGCGGGCTCGCTGCCGCCGGTCCAGCCGTGGTCAGAGCCAAACCTGTTGCGCCAATTCCGGCCCCGGTGGCCTTTAGAAAACTCCGCCTTCCCAGCGGGAAGCCGTTGCCTTGTTCCTGATCCATGTGTCTACACTCCTTTCGAAGGTCTGCTGCGGGATGTCCTTTGTTGTAGCATGAGTTTGTGCGTCGCCGGGTGACCCGAATCCTCTTCACGGCAGTTTCCGCGCTGCTGCCGCTCTCCGCGGCGCCGGCTTCCAAGGTCACCTTCTACGAGAACATCGCACCCATCATTTACCAGAATTGCTCTACGTGCCATCGCCCCGGTGAATCCGGACCCTTTTCGCTGCTTTCTTACGACGACGTAAAGAAGCATGCCGCACAAATCGCCGACGTCACCGCGCGCCGCTACATGCCGCCCTGGCTGCCTCAAGCCGGTTACGGCGAATTTCTGGAAGCCCGGCGTCTTACAGACGCGCAGATCGAAACGATCCAGACGTGGGTCAAACAAGGGTCTCCGCAAGGCTCGGCATCGCATGCCCCACAGCCTCCGAAGTTCAGTTCCGAATGGCCGCTGGGGACTCCCGACCTGATTCTGCATATTCAGAAACCCTACCAGCTCGCCGCGGACGGACCAGAGGTTTTTTGGAATTTCGTGATCCCTGTACCCATCGTCGCGGAGAAATGGGTGAGGGCGATGGAGGTCCGTCCTGGCAACCCCCGCGTATTCCACCACGCCAACGTAATCATCGACCGCTCGCAATCCGCCCGCCGCCTCGAAGCCGCGCCCGGCCAGGGATTCACCGGTATGGACATCACGTTTGAGGAAACCGCGTTCGATCCCGACAGCCATTTTCTTTCCTGGAAGCCCGGCAGCGTTCCCGTGGTCGAACCCGACGGCATGGCATGGCGCGCAAATCCGGGAATGGACCTGGTGCTGAACGTCCATCTGCGCCCATCCGGTAAACCGGAAACCATCGATCCGGTGATTGGCCTTTACTTCACCGACAAACCCCAAACCAAGTACGGCATGCTGGTCCAGTTGCAGCACGACGCTGCCATAGACATCCCGCCCGGCCAGAAGGATTTCCCGGTTTCCGATGATTTTCGCGTGCCGCTCGATCTCAACGTGCTCGCCATTTACCCGCACGCGCACTACCTGGGCAAATTGATGGAAAGCTACGCCACGCTGCCGGATGGCTCCCGGAAATGGTTAATCCGCATTCCCGAGTGGGACCTCAACTGGCAGGGCGTATTTCGATACAAAGAGCCCGTATTCCTGCCGCGCGGCAGCGTCGTCTCCATGCGCTACCACTATGACAATTCCTCCGGCAATGTGCGCAACCCCAACAACCCGCCGAAAGAGGTCAAGGGCGGTAACAGTGCGGCGGAGGAGATGAGCCACCTTTGGCTCCAGGTGCTTCCGGTTGGCGGCGGCGACCAGCGGGCCGTGTTGCAGGAAGGCATGACCCGCCAGCGGTTGGAGAAAGATCCGGCCGACTTCACCGCCAACTACAACATGGGCGACATTCTGTTGAGCCGCGGAGAGGCGGAGGCCTCGCTTCCCTACTTCTTCGCAGCCTGGAACGGTCAGCCAACCAACGTGGTTTTCGCCACCGAACTGGGCGTGGCGCTCTTCACGGCATCGAAGCCCGCCGAGGCCCGCAAGCAGCTGTTACGGGCACTTGAGATTGACCCCCATTACACCGACGCGCGCTACAACCTCGCCAGCGTGGACGCGTCCACTGGCCAGTGGGAAGCCGCTGCCGTGGAGTTCGAGCAGGTACTTTCTGAAAGGCCGGGCGACCCCAAGACACGGGAGAACCTGGGCAAATTGCTGATCCTTTGGGGGGACGCATTTGCGGACGCGGGCAAACTCGATCAGGCGGTGATCCGCTATCGCGAAGCGGTGGACTACCGGCCCGATGATACCGCGTTGCACACCATTCTCGGCGTCGGCATGCTTCGCCTGGGACACGTTAAGGAGGCTCGGGCCGAATTGGAGTCCGCGCTCCGTATCGACCCGAACTACCAGCCAGCCCGCCAAGCGCTGGCAGCCATTCCAGGCAAGTAAATCCCACGAATTCCAGGCGGGTTCAAGAATTTTTCTTGACTTTATCGCATAAAAATCATAAATAACATAACAAGTCTTTTTCACCGCACCGTCATTCAGGGTACGATCGGGCACCTTCCGGTCGGCTGTCGAGGAGGAGAAATGCATTTGAAATTGCGTACGGTATTGTTGTCTCTTACCGCGCTTTGCGTTGTCACCGTCCGTCCCGCCACCGCACAAGTTCTATATGGCTCCGTGATCGGCGTAGTCACCGATCAGAGCGATGCCGTCATTCCCGGTGCGACCGTAACTGTCACCAGTAAGACCACGGGACTTTCGAAAGAGGTCACCACTGATGGCGGCGGGCGCTACTCGATTATTAACGTGCTGCCCGGCCACTATGATCTCAAAGTGGTCGCCAAGGGTTTCCGCACGCATATGCAGCTCGATACCGAGGTCAGTCCCGACACCATCGCCCGCGCCGACGTCAAAATGGAAGTCGGCCAGCTGAGCGAGACGGTGACCGTGGAAGCCACTCAGGCCGTGCTGCAAACCGATAAGGCGGACACGCACTCCGAAATCGTTAGCAAGGCCATCACCAGCCTGCCGCTCGGCGGCTACCGGAACTACCAGAGCCTGATCAACCTGGTGCCTGGCGCCATGCCGGCCGCGCTGCAGAACTCCATCACCGATACCCCCGGCCGCGCGCTCAACACGCACATCAACGGCGCCAACGCGCAGACCAACATTACGCGCATTGATGGCGCTGCCAGCGTCAACGTCTGGTTGCCGCACCACGTGGGATATGTGACTCCGGAAGAGAACGTGGAAGTGGTGAACGTCACCACCGGCGCCGCCAATGCCGAACAGGGAATGGCGGGCGCATCGTCCATCACGCTGGTGACTAAATCCGGGACCAACGCCATCCACGGCAGCGCGTTCGAATTCCACGACGACCAGCATCTGAAAGCGCGAAACTTTTTCCAGGCCGCCGGCACCGACAAACCTCTCAGCATCTACAACAATTTCGGCGCCACGGTTGGCGGACCCATTCGGAAGAACCGCCTGTTCTACTTCATGAGCTTTGACGGCACCCGTCAGCGGCAGGCGTCTCCGGGCTTCTATACCGTTCCGACGGCAGCACAGAAGGCAGGCGATTTCAGCGCGATCTCCACCGTGATCTACGATCCCCAAACCGGGAATGCCGATGGTTCCGGGCGCTCGCCTTTCGCAGGCAACGTCATCCCGACCAACCGGCTGGACCCGATCGCGCTCAAACTGCAGGGTTACTATCCCAGCCCCAATTATCTGGGTCCTAACCCGAATGCGAGCAACTACTATGCCGCGGGCGGCCCGATCCTCAGCCGCAACTTCTTTGACACCAAGATCAACTTCGTGGCTAACGACAAGGAAACCGTGTGGGGCAAGTACGGCCGCATGTGGGCCACCTCCGGCGGTAAGGCCGTCTTCGGTATCGCTGGCGGCTCCGGCCTCGGCGGATCAGACCCCGGTCTGGGCGACACCCTCATCCAGGTTGCCACTATTGGCCACACCCACACTTTCAACGCGCACCTGATTCTGGATGGCGTTGTCGGCTATCAGCGGCAGGGCCAGTCGGTTCTACCCAACGACTACGGCACCAACTACGGGCTGCAATTCGGCATTCCCAACACCAATGGTCCCGATCCGCGGCAGAGCGGATTCCCCAATATCGGCATCTCCGGCTACAACGGGTTCGGCGTACCGAACTGGATGCCGGTGACCCGCACGGAAGAAAGCTATACGCAAAGCGACAACCTGACCATTCTGCACGGCGCTCACGAAATCCGCGTCGGCTTCGATCTGGTGCGCCACCACTTGAACCACTGGCAGCCGGAAATCGGCCAGGGCCCGCGCGGCTACCTGGGCTTCAATGGCGGCGAAACCGCGCTGAAAGGCGGCCCCGCCAACAACCAGTTCAACGCTTACGCTGCGTTCTTGTTGGGCCTCTCCGACGATACCGAAAAGAGCCTGGAGAACATTCTCGCGACGGGTCGCGAATGGCAATTCGGATGGTATGTCCAGGACCGCTGGCAAGTGGGCCGGAACCTCACCATCAACATTGGCCTTCGCTACGAGTTCTACCCGCTGATGACGCGCGCCGGCTACGGCATCGAAAGTTACGACCCCAGCACCAACCTGGTCTCCATGGGTGGGCGCGGCAACGTGCCACAAAACGCCGGAATCACCGTCAGCCACAAGCTGTTTGCACCGCGCGTCGGCCTGGCATACCGTTTGAACAACCAGACCGTGATTCGGGCCGGCTACGGCATCAACTTCGATCCCATTCCGTTCTCGCGGCCGCTGCGCGGCTGGTATCCGATTGTCGTGAACTTTGCCAATGCGCCCTCCAACAGCTACGGCTGGGCCAACACCATCGAGCAGGGTGTTCCCAACGTGGTCGGGCCGAATCTCTCTACCGGCATCGTTCCGCTTCCCGCCAATGCCTCCGAACGCAGCCCGTGGGCCGGCGAGATTCATCGCGGCTACATCCAATCTTTCAACTTCACCGTGGAACGGAAGCTGCCGCTGGACATCCTGACCTCGGTGGGCTACGTTGGTTCGCACTCGGTTCACATTCTTGCCGACCGCGATATCAACGCCGGTTCCCCCGGCTCCGGTACCACCGGGCTCCCGCAATACGCTCAGTTCGGCCGCACCATCGCCACCAACATGTGGGATGGCTACCTCAGCTCCGAATACAACTCCCTCCAGGTGGCGATCAACCGCTCATTCTCCAAAGGCATGATGGTGAAGGGCGCCTACACGTACTCTAAAGCGATCGACTATACCGATGACGATGGTTGGGTCAGCGTAGGCTGGAACTGGGGTCCAGTCTTCCAGCGCAATCGCGCCGCCGCCGGCTATGACCGGACCCACGTTTTCCAGGTCGGCTGGGTTTACGAATTGCCATTCGGCAAGGGCAAATCCATGGCCAAGTCCGGCGTTGGTGCAGCGATCCTGGGCAACTGGCAGGTGAATGGAGTGATGGCCGCCTATACCGGCACGCCGTTTACGGTCACCGCTCCAGGCACGTCTCTGAATGCGCCAAACAATACCCAGACCGCCAATCAGATTGGTCCGGTCACTAAGCTTGGAAATGTGGGCCCGGGGCAACTTTACTACAACACCACGACAGCCTGGGCTGCCGTTACCGCTGCAAACACCTTCGGTACGGGCGGCCGGAACATCCTGCGTAATCCCGGCCTGTGGAACACGGATCTCGATATCACGCGCGAGTTCCCCATCAAGGAACGTATGAAGATGCAGTTCCGCGGGGAGTTCTTCAACCTGCCGAACACCTCGCATTTCGGCGGTGTCAGCAGCGGCAGCGTGACCTCGGGCACGTTCATGCAAATCCTCAGTGCTTCCGGCGAACGCCAGATCCGCTTTGGTCTGCGTGCGGCCTGGTAACGGTCCGGCTACAATGCTAAAGTGCTGTTTTCGCGATTGAGGCCCCGAGTGAGGCAAGGCTTGGCCTTGCCTCTTTTGTTCTGCCTCTCCACGCTCGCCAGCGCGCAGAGTGACGCTCTGGCGTCGAAGTCGCACCACGCCAAGGAACTGATGGCGGCGGGGCGCTTCTCCGAAGCCGTTCCTTTGTACGAAGAATTGGTGCGCGCCGTCCCTGGTAACCCGGGACTGGTCTTGAATCTCGCCTTGGCGGAGCGAATGGCCGGGCAGTACCGCAAGTCCATCCCTCATTTCGAAGCCGTCCTGAAGAGCGACCCGGGGAATCTCCCAGCATGCCTCTCACTGGGCGTGGTCCATCTGAAACTGGGCGAGCCGGGCTTCGCGGTCGCGCCACTGGAGCGTGTGATAACCGCCGACGCTCTCAATACGGACGCGCGGGGCTTGCTGGCGCAGGCCCTCCTTGCCGCCGGGCGTCCCAAGGAAGCGGTGCCCCATTTCCGCAAGCTAACCACCCTCACGCCAGACGATGCCAAAGCCTGGTACGGGTTGGGAAAGAGCTACGAATCCATCTCTACAGACGCCTTCGAGCAGCTCCGCAAGACCGCGCCGGAATCGTGCTGGATGCTGGGGCTGTTGGGCGATTCCCGCGTGACACGGAAACAGTATCGCAGCGCTTTCTACTTGTACCGTCAGGCGCTCGAGAGGAATCCGGCAATGGGCGGTGTCCACACATCTATCGCCGAGGTATACCGCAAGACGGGGCACCCGGAATGGGCAGCGGAGGAGCAAAGCCGGGAGCCCTCGAAACCAGCCCCAGTGAACACGCCGTATCGCGAATCGAAGGAGTACAACCAATTGGCGCTCGAGGCATTCTCTCATCTCTCGATGCTGCCGGAGTCGGTCGAGTACCATCAGTTGCGCGCGGAAACCATGACCGCGCAGGGCCAACACCTCGATGCCGCGAAAGAATGGCGAGCCGCTTTGGCCATGCAGCCGGGTAATCCAGCTTTCGAAAAAGAGGCCGCTGTGTCGCTCTACATGGGGCGCGATTACAAGTCCGCGGCCCCACTCTTTCTCCGCTTCCGGCCCCTCACCCCCGACCTGAACTATATGGAGGGCGATTCGCTCCTCCACCTCGAAGAGGCAGCGCAGGCGATCCCGTACCTGGAGGCCGCGGTTCGCGCCGATCCGAAAATGCTGGCAGCCCACGCGTCACTCGGCCTGGCCTATGCCAGAACGGAGCAGCCCGCCAAGGCGGTCGTCCACCTGGAAGCCGCTTCGTCGCTCGATGACGATGGCAGTCTCAGCTACCAACTGTCGCGCGCTTACCAGGCGACCGGCCAGCCGGAACGCGCCCGGCCGGCACTGGAGCGGTATCAGGAGATCGTCAGGAAGGTGCAGGCCCAGAAAGATGAGCTATCGAAAGAGGCACAGATCACTGCGCCGCCCGATGGACGGCAGTAAGCTTTTCGCAGCCGCGTTGCGCCTCTGCCTCCTATCGATCTCCGCCGGACTGGTGGCGGCGGATGCCCCCGCGGTCATCCGGTTTCAGAACGTCGCCGAAACCTCGGGCGTTCACTTCGTTCTGGCAAACAGCCCCACGCCGCAGAAGCGTCTGATCGAAACCATGCCCGGCGGCGTCGCCATCTTCGATTACGACGGCGACGGCCTTCCCGATCTCTTCTTCACCAACGGCGCCTCCATTCCTTCGCTCCAAAAGGATTCGCCGAAGTACTTCAACCGCCTCTACCGCAATGCCGGCGGGATGAAATTCACCGATGTCACCCAGCAGGCGCATCTGGCTGGAGCCGGCTACTCCATGGGCGCCGCTGCCGCCGACTATGACAACGATGGCAACGTGGATCTCTTCGTTGCCGGCGTGAACCGCAATATTCTCTACCGCAACCTGGGCAACGGCCAGTTCGAGGACGTCACCGAAAAGGCGGGAATCAAGAGCGACGGATGGGCCGTGGCCGCCGGCTGGTTCGATTTTGATAATGATGGCAAACTGGACCTTCTCGTAGTCCACTACGCGAAGTGGCCGGCCGACGACCGGTACTGCGGCGATGCCTCGCGCAACCTTCGCATTTACTGCCACCCGAAATACTTCGACGGCTTGCCCTCCACCCTCTACCGCAATCGCGGTGACGGCACTTTCCAGGACGTCTCGCAGGAATCGGGCATCGCGCAGTATGCCGGCCGCGGCATGAGCGTCGCCTTCGCCGACTACGATGGCGATGGTTTCATGGACGCCTTCGTCACCAATGACAACATGCCGAACTTCCTCTTCCACAACCGCGGCAACGGCACCTTCGAAGAAGTAGCGCTGCCCGCCGGTGTCGCGCTACCCGACCTGGGACGCGCCGTGGCCAGCATGGGCGCCGATTTCCGCGACTACAATAACGACGGCTTGCCCGACATTGTGGTCACCGCTCTCGCCGGCGAAACCTTCCCGCTGTTTCGCAACCTCGGCAAAGGCGCCTTCACCGACGCAGGCTACTCCAGCAAACTGGGGACGCTCACCATTCGCCACAGCGGTTGGGGCGCCGGCCTGTTCGATTTCAACAACGATGGCTGGAAAGACCTCTTCACCGCCAACTCCCACGTCAACGACCTGGTGGAGCAGATCGAGGCGGCCCGGTACAAAGAGCCGAACAGCGTCTTCCTGAACCAGGGGAATGGCACGTTCCGCGACGTCTCTGCCGAATCCGGTCAAACCGCCATTCGCGCCCATCGCGGCAGCGCCTATGCCGATCTCAACGGCGACGGCCGTATCGACGTGGTGGTCTCCTGCCTGGGCGAACCGGCCGAGATATGGGAAAATCTGAGCCCCGCCGCTAACTGGATCATCGTCAAGCTCGTGGGCGTGCGCAGCAATCGCGATGGCATCGGCGCGCGCATTCGCATTGGCGATCAGTACAACCAGATGACGAGCGCTGTGGGCTACGCTTCCTCGAGCCATGCCGGCGTGCACTTCGGTCTGGGCAAGATGGCCCTGATCCCGAAAATCGAAATCCGCTGGCCGTCAGGCGCTGTGCAGTTACTGGAAAACGTCAAGGCGAACCAGGTGCTGACCGTGCGCGAGAGTAAGTAGTTGCCCGCGAATCAGGCTGCGATCTTCATCTGCATCCGCAGTCGCTGCAGGAAGCCTTACCCCGCAGTCCGTCAATGCCTTCCTTGCCGATGATCGGGACCATTACTAGTCCCGCCAGTGGGTCGGCCCACCACCATCCGGCGGCGGCATTCAAGAGTAATCCGCCCAACAGAATGGCGGAAAGGTAGCCGCAAAAGTCTGTCTGCCGGGAATCCGCTTGCATGGCGGCGCTGCCAATTCCGGCAGCCACGCTACGCTTCGCTTTCGCCAGTACCGGCATGACGACTACTGAGGCTGCGGCGACGATGATGCCGGGGATGCTTCGCTCCGGTGCTTCGACTCGTAGGAGCGCAGAACCGGATTCGCAAAGAATATACACCGCAAGCGCAACAAAGCACCATCCAACGATCCGCGATGTGGTCCGCTCAACATCTTCACGACGGGACGGATTTAGATCGTGATGAAGCCGCCAGAGCAGGGCAATCCCAGAGGTCACTTCGATCAGACTGTCCAACCCAAACCCGATGAGCGAGACAGATCCAGCGCCCAATCCGGCGACAATAGACACCAGCCCTTCAACACTGTTGTAGGCGATCGTGAAGTATTCGAGCCGTTGGCCCCGGCGTACAAAATCGGGACGGTTCAGCGCGGCGGCTTCCATCAAACACCAGAGTAGCGTGACTTCGTTCTCTCCGGGCGCCCCACCCGCCGCTGGCGGGGGCCGTTTCAATTTACCGCCCATCGCGCGCGCGATTCCCAGTTCGGGTGCAATCCTCCGCGGTCGATTACATCCACGTATGCCTGTTTCGAACCGGAGAACGAGGCAGTGAACCGGACCGGGATTCGAAGTGTAATGGAATCGCGGGCTGCTCGCGCCGTCACTCCCTCCAGGGCTACTGTGCACTGTGAGTTGGCAAGAGTTCCGGATTCGCCAAGCTTGCCGACTCCAGCCGATCCAGCTCCGGAATCGGCGATCAGCCATAGACGGTTTTCAGGGGCTTCGTAACTTAGGTAACAGGCTCCCACGCCGTTGAGATCACGATTCACAATTACTTGTAAGAACTGGATGTTGCGTGCTCCATTCCCGTCCGACACTGTAATTTCGAAGGACGCATCCCGGCCTTTGGCCTCCAGTAAAGTGAACGCGACGATCTCTGGCCGTTTCGGCTCTTCCTGGCGGATGGCCAACCTTCGCGACGACTGCTTGAGCTGCCAGCCGAATTCCTGTTTGAGATACGGTGAGGGCGCAACCACGCGGAACTGGACCACGGGATCGGTGCCATAGCCCTGCAGCAGGTCTTCGAAGTCATTCTGATCGGAGGGCGGGTAGTTAATCAGGATGCCACCAATCGCAGTTTCACTTAGTAGCCGATACTTCTCCGTGCGGCCGCTTTTGCGTTTCAGTTCCACTTGTACTTCCGGCACATGATATAGAAACCTGGCCGCCTTGCCGAGAACACTGTATTCCAGGCTCAACGCGTCGTAGAGCAGGTGATCGATTTCAGGAACAGGAATCCACTCCCCGAGGTGTGCCCGTCCCGCGTTAACGGTGTTCAGGTCTTCCAATTCGGCCGCTTTGCGGGCCAGCAATGCTCTTCGTTCGACAGGGTCGGAATCGATGATCTTGTAGCGTCCCATGATTTCCCGCCACGTCGCCGGAGTATCTAAGAGCATATTCCGATTGTCAACGCCTTCGTGACTTACGATTAGATACTCCGCTCCGCGTTCGGCCACCGCTGCCGCTGTGTCGGCATCCAGTTTCGGCGTGTATGCCGAATAAAGCTGCAATGTCGGGAGGGGTTTCAGGTCGAATCGGTTTGCAGCGCGAATGCTTAATTCCCACGGGAGGATTGAGACGCTGGTTTTGTCTAAGCGCTTTTGCCACTCGGCGGGTAAGACGCTGCTGCGCAGTGTCTGGGCCGCAGCATCGCGCAGTGCGGCTCGTGTATGCTCCAACCGAACGACTGCGCTGAGGTTCGAATAGCCGGTTCGCAGAGTTAGCAAGGAACGGAAATCGGCCCACCTTAGGGCGGGGTACGAGAGATAATTCGCTCCGTAAATCACAGCGATTGCGAAGAACGCAGAGAAGCCGAGGAGCAATCGCTTTATGTCACGGTCCGGTAGGGCGGGCGCCGCGAGAAACACGACGGGGATCATGGACATCGCGGAGAAGTACGCCATGCTGTGCCCTCCTTGCCGAACGAAGCCATGCTTGAACGCAAGAAATGCAGGCGCCACGAATAACAGAAGGAGTGCGCGCGTTCGCCCGGTCAGCGTGACAAACAGGGCCGCCAGTGTCAGTGCAGACAGGGCGGCGAGAACCAAGACACCAGGGGGACCGTCAAGGCTCATCGCGGAACTGTAGCCGGCAGCGATCTCCGCCGAGGAACGGACCCAAAGCCACATATTGGCGGGCGACTGATAATACACGAGACATGTCAGGACCAGGCCTGCAAGAAATACTCCGATTCCCCACCGCGCTGTTTGTCGCGAGGTGCTGGAACGGTTCCAGAGTAGAAGTATCCAAGACCCTGCAAGCAAGGTGAGCGCAGACATACCCATACTCCACTTCATTTGCGAAGCGGCTAAGGTCAGGAGCGCGGCGGTCGCAGCGAACAGAGGGGACGTCCGGCTC
Source organism: uncultured Solibacteraceae bacterium (assembly GCA_963811575.1). GTDB lineage: Bacteria > Acidobacteriota > Terriglobia > Bryobacterales > Bryobacteraceae > Solibacter. Next base: position 192,742 of record CAWERY010000005.1, read on the forward strand.
TCTTCCAGGCTTAGGAGTACGAATGTTGCGACGACCGCGATGACGTAATATTCCCTCCAGAGTCCAAGTCCGATCAACAGCACATAACATGCGCAGAACATCAAGAGCCGTACTGGTTTTCCGCGCATTCGTGCTGCCACGCCTCCGAACAGGCAGAGCTGCAGGACCGCCCAAAACGCCATTCCCGCAATGAGGCAGGCGCCAACATCGATCGGGTTTAGCAGGAATCCCAGGGGGCCATAGGTAAATGCTACGTCGCGCCCGTAAACATACGCCGACCCGGCGAGATAACTCAAGCCGTACATCCACGACCCATCTAAGCCCGGTTGAATTGGATTGTAGCCACCGGGAAAGGTGCAAACGAGAGCATAAAGTAGCGCGCAAACGGCCAACACCCCAACGCCCGACGCCTTCGGTTTTTCGGCACTGGCACTCTCGTCTAAGCGGCTAAATTGCATGGGAGACATTATGGCAGCATTCGAGCCAGGGCATGTCTGCGCAGGTGCACGGGATCGTGCTCGAACCTCGAAGGTTGCAGCAAAAAAGGCCTCCATCTCGGCGGTCGAAGCTGGGGATTCAGGTGAGGGAATGTGGGCTACGGCCGGTTCCACAGAAGCGATACAATACATCCTCAATGCCAGATCCTTCAGGATGTGCGTCGGACGACGCGGCCGACTACGGCCTTGCCACACAGTCTCGGATCGAACTCCCCCTACCGCCAGTGGAGTTGCGGCGGCTCGTTTGCCACGACGATGCTCTATTTGCGCTGCCTCACGCCGGCACGCTGGTTTTTCCTTACATCGCCTCCCGCCCTTTATCGATCGGTCTTCGACTTTGGCTGTGGCTGCGGGCGCATAGCACGCCAGCTGTTGGCACAGGAGCCCCGTCCGCGACAGTATGTTGGCATTGACATACACAAGGGGATGATCAGCTGGTGCCAGGACAATTTGTCGCCGGTGGACTCCGCATTTCAGTTCCACCACCATGATGTCTGGAACTTGAATTTGGGGCCCGATAATGCTCGACAAGCGACGGCACCGTTCCCGGCACTTTCCGGCGAGTTCTCCCTTGTCATTGCTCATTCCGTGTTCACGCACGTCTACAAAGAGCAGACGGAATTCTACCTCAGCGAGATCGCCCGAATTCTGACGGAAGATGGGATTGCCCGGACAACCTGGTTTCTATTCGATAGGGCAACTTTTCCGATGCTCTTCGACTTCCAGGTGTCCCTATTCATTAATGAGACCGATCCATCGAACGCCGTAATCTATGACTGGTGCTGGTTGCTCGATCTTTTTAGCCGCAACCGCCTTCGAGTGATACGAACTGTTCCGCCAACCGTGAAGGGCAATCAGTGGGAACTCTATCTTTCAAGGATCACCGATGACGGGCAGGACTACTTCCCTGACGACGCCGCAACCCGGTCGATGATGTGCGGATCCGGCCCAAGCTCGAGCGAAACAGTTCCCCAATCACCTCAGCCTATTGACGCGCAACCGCCGAGGCAGCTGCTTCGCTATTCCAGCTCGTTGAGCGCCGGCGAATTCGAAGCAAGGTGCCGCGAGATTCCCTGGTGGTATCACAGCTATTATTTCGACAACGGCTTCTGCGTGCGGGGAGACTACGATATCGGCGCGGACGTTGCGAAATATGGTTTCCCCGAATCCATGGAAGGCATGCGTGTGCTCGATATCGGGACTGGGGCTGGCTGGTTTGCCTTGTACTTTGAACAACTAGGCGCTGAGGTGGTCACAGTTGACGCACGCGGGTACTGCGATTTCGACGTCTACGGGCGATCTGGCTATCCTCCTATAGAGAATGAGGGACGCGCGCCGGACCGGCTGAGTGAAGACGGCACGCCGATCTACTTTAGTCCTGTCAGTCGCGGATTTTGGATTATGAAGGACATCCTCCAATCATCCGTGCAGTTCCGGAATTCAAGGGTATACGACATCAGCCCCAATCTGTTTGGCGGCCAGAAATTTGATCTGGTTTTCCTCGGTGCGATCCTCTGCCATTTGCGCGACCCGATCGGTGCTCTCATGGCCGCCCGAAGTGTTTGCCGGCACCGGGTGATCGCATCGACACCAGTCGTATTAGGCGAGACTGAAGCAGATGTTCTACCGCGCCAGTATTTGCCCTATACAGACGTCGATAAGATTAGCTGGTGGTTGCCCAATGAAGCCTGCTTTACGCACTGGTTTCGGGCTGCGGGCTTTACCGGGGTCGATGTGAGTAAACAAGTTACGCTTCGAACAGATCTGCGCCGCTCTGAAGGCGGTAGGACTTTCAACGGGGACCAGATCATTCGCGTCGGATCCGCGTTTGTTCCATAACCTGAGCGCTAGATGGCGACGACATGAAAATTGCAGCGTGCACGATCATTGCCAAGAACTACCTGCCGTTTGCGCGGGTACTCATGTCTTCACTTCGCGCGGCATCCCCCGATGTTCTGCGGATTGTCATCCTGGTTGACCATATTGACGGATTTTTCGACCCGGCACAGGAGGACTTCGACGTCGTCCTGTCCGAAGCGTTACCGATACGAAACTCACCCTGGTTTCATTTCAAGTACAGCGTTCTGGAGCTAAGCACTGCCGTCAAGCCCTTTGCGCTTGAGTACATTTTCGAGCACTATGCGGTTGACCAGGTCCTCTATTTCGATCCGGACATAGCAATCTACGGTGATCTCGATGTCTTGACGTTGCCGTTGTCCGAGAGTTCCATCATTCTCACGCCGCATCTGACTGCTCCGTTGACGGATGCGCGCCGCCCCACGGATCTGGATATCCTCCGATCCGGCTCCTATAACTTGGGTTTCATTGGTGTCAAGGCGTGCCCCGAAACCGCTCGCTTTCTGCAGTGGTGGAAGGCGAGGCTATATGACCAATGTGTTGTGGACTTGCCGAAGGGATTGTTCGTAGATCAGCGCTGGATCGATCTTGTGCCCGGCATGTTCAGCAACGTGAGCATCTTGCGCAATCCAGGCCTCAATGTGGCCTACTGGAACCTGGCCCACCGGACAGTTGCGCGCTCCCCTCGCGGGTACACCGTAAACGGCGAGCCTTTGTGCTTCTTCCACTTCAGCGGCTTCAACCCCGAGGAGCCACACGGGCTCTCCCGGCATCAAAACAGATTCACTCTGGATGATCTCGGTGATGCGCGGGAACTGGTGCTTGCATATAGAAATCGGCTGTTTGAGGAGGGCTACTCCGAGTGTCGCAAATGGCCCTACGCCTTCGGGACATTCCGAAACGGATTTCCAATACCGGAGATGGGACGGCCTGCTCACCACGAAATGCCCGACGTCGTAGCGCGCCTTTCCGATCCCTTCTCCGATGAGGGGTATCAGGCATTTGTGGATCTCTGGAATCAGGGGCTGGCCGGGCCGGATGGCAAGCCTTCCGGCGTCACGCGACTGGCGTACCGTATCTACAGAGCGCGGGCCGACGTGCAGCAGGCGATGCCCGATGTCTTCGGCGGCGATCTGCTTCGCTTTCTAAATTGGGTCTTGTCCAGTGGCAAGGTCGAGCACAACCTGAGCGAAGTTTTTGTAGAGCCAATTTCGAATGCGATCCGATCACAGGAGAGACAAAAATCCCCGGATCCCGGCCGCCGCCAGCACGCTAACCCGGTTGTGAACGAGAAGATTCTTGCCGCTCTGGCAGGGAGCGGAATCTGGGTCAGTGCCGAGCAGACTCCGGTTCAGGTGGAAGCACTAAATGTTCTTATCGCCAACGGAGACGCGAAGTTGCATTTGAGCAAGCTCGCAAGGGCAATCTACGAATCGCGTCCGGATGTGCAGCAGTTTTTCCCCGACCCTTGCGGACGCGACAGTGTCCGCTTCCTGTTGTGGTTCCTGACGTACGGCGCTCACGAATACAGGCTCGCCGATCTGTTGTTTTCTCCGTTGAGGAAACAATGGGATGCGGTGGTTGGATCATTGGAGAATCCCCTGCAGAGGGTCTGGTACCGGTGCGTCTTTCAGGCAATGGCGGGCTCGGTGAAAGGCCGCGAAATAGCCGGCAAGGCTCTAGGCAGGGCACGCCTGTACAGGACGGAAGCGGCTCGACGGTTATCCACACGCCAAAGGCCGAGGGCAGTCAACGAGAGGTTTTCGTCAGACACGGAAAGCCGCGAAATGAGACTTGGGCCCATCGGGAGTCTTGGTGCAAATCTGATCGGCTACGTGCGATCCGAAATGGGTGTCGGCGAGTCCGTTCGCTGTGCCATCAGGGCAGCACGAGCATCGGGTTTTCCCATAGCCATCCGAAGCGTTGATGCGAAGGGGCCATACCGATTGGGTGACCGATCTGTCGCAAAGGACGACCGGGAGTTTCCGCACGCGTTCAACCTGTTTCACGTGAATGCCGATCAAGCGGAACCCATGATCGATCGGGTTGGCTCCGATGTTCATCCGGGGTAAATATAATGTAGGGTACTGGGCTTGGGAACTGGAGGAGTTTCCAGATAGATGGCTGCCCTCATTCCGGTTTTTCGACGAAATCTGGACCCCGAGCACATTTTGTCAGGCGGCGATCGCGCGAAAGTCCCCGGTTCCTGTCTTACGGATGCCCCACGCGGTCCAAGTTGAGGGCGCCTGCGCAGTGAGCCGCTCCGACTTCTCCATTCCGGCGGACCGCTTCGTCTTTTTAGCCATTTTCGATCTCTTGAGCGTATCGGAGCGTAAAAACCCCATTGGGGCAATCGCCGCCTTTAGGCGCGCCTTTGGCAATTCCAAAGAGTGTCATCTGGTGCTAAAGGTCAGCCACGCTCAAGAACGGCCACAAGAAATGGAGAGCCTCACTGCGGCTGCCGCGGGACTGCCGGTCACGATCATCGATCGTACGATAGATCGAGCCGAGGTCAACGACCTGATCAGGGCGTGTGACTGCTTAGTGTCCCTTCATCGGTCAGAAGGTTTCGGGTTGTCGATTGCGGAGGCGATGTATTTGAACAAGCCGGTAATCGTCACAGACTATTCCGGGAATACCGACTTTGCCAAACCAGACAATGCATTCCTCGTCGAGTACGATCTGGTGCGAGTGCCGAAAGGATGCGAGCCCTACGATGAAGGCGCGGTGTGGGCCGAACCCAGGCTCGATCATGCCGTGAAGCAAATGCAGCTTGTGTTCGCCTGCGCCGAGCAACGCGCTGCTCGCGCAAACAGGGCGGCGGAATATGTGCGGAGGCACCTGGCTCCGGAGGTTATCGGCAAACTCATGCGCGAGAGGCTGGAAGTTGTGCTGTCCAGCCGGCCGCGCGCGCGGCGAATCGGCGCCTGAGATTGTTAGGGTATCGATGCGTTCCCTTTTGAAGGCAAAGTTCGTACGATCAAAAAGGCCAGGAGCGGGATGGCAATCGCGTAAACGTACTGCGTCCGCGACACGCCGATGCCGAACGGAAACCAGATGCCCGGCACGCCGATGGTATCGAGCAACTCGCCGCCGAATAATGCGGCCATAATCGAGGCTAACGTGACGAGCGCCAGGATCCGCATTGGTCCGCTGCGGACCAGGCGCGCCCCGATCACGACAAACAGCGCGATCGACCCGAGCCGGCTGCCGCTTGTGACACTCGCCGAATGGATCACGGCGCCGATAGTCCCGGCGACCGCCAGCACTACAGCCGACACATCGATGCTTCGCCACGGACGCAGGCACCACCGGTTCCAGGCCAGCGTCCAGGCGGCCACCACCGGCACCCACATCACTGACGCCAGCCACGCATAGGTAGGCAGATCCATCAGATCGGTCCATGCGACGATCGCGTTGTTGAGCCTCCTAGCTGCCATGAGCGCAAGCGCGATGCCGGCAAAGATGAAAAAACTCTTGTGGCTGCTGCGAGACCGGCAACCGAGAGCCAAGCCGATGACTGCCAACATTGCGACCGGCTCGATCACATCTACGATGTAACCGGCGATGGTTCGCTCCCATTGCACGCGGTGGAGCGCATCGCTTACGGGCTGCGGAGCCAGTATGGGCACGCTGTGCATGCCGCCGCCGTCTGCGCTGTCCCCGGAACCGGGAAGCTTGTACGTGCGGACGGCGAGAACCCCACGAGTGCCCGCCGCATCGGCGGTAAGGGCGAACTGCAGCGGCCGCGTGCCGACCACGCGCGGGACTGGGCCGAGCCTGCCCGACCCGCCTAGTAATTGGCCGTTCCAATAGAGTTCGTAGCCGTCCTCGACAAGGGTAGGACCGAGGATGTCCCACGACGCGCGTCCGGCCGGCACCGCCACCGCGCGCCGGTACCAGGCGTAGCCGTGATAGCCGGGATGACTGTGCGCCATCCACCCGCCTACGTAATCGGGCAGACCCACGTCGCCGTCGTGGCTGCCCGGCAAGGCAGTCATATCGACCGTCTCCCAACCGCTATCGTCTGTATCGGCGTCTGCCCAATGCGGGTCATCGCCGGTATGGAATCGCCAGGGGCCATCGAGCCGCGTAGCTGCGGCGCGCAGTGCCGGCGGATCAGGGCGGCCGCCGCGCGCCAGGCCTGCGATCACGATGGTCAATGCCATCAGCGTCGCTATGACGATGCCGGCGATCAGTTTGCGTTGTGTTGCTTCGATCGAGGTCGCTGTCATTCCAACCATATGAATGGCTGTCATACGGTTAGACTAACATAACCGCTTAAAATGTGATCATACGGTTATATTTGGACGGTCGCCATGGACAGCGGAAATTACAGATATCAATTTGTCGCCGGAAACCTCGCGCTCGATTTCGTCAACACGGTCGCATTTCGAGCGGATCCCGGGAAGAAGATGGACCATCTGGAACGTGCCGGGGATGTGCAGCGGTGGGCTAGCCAGGCTCGGTTGCCGGACCGCGCTGCAATCAACTCCGGCCCCCTGGTGGGGACCGCGGCGCTGCGTCGTATCCGCGCAGTCCGCGAACAACTGTTTGCGGTCTTCCATGCAATTGCGAGCGATGACCCGATCCCGGAGGACACACTTGCCCGGGTCGGCAGTGCCTTGCACGATTGTTGCGCCAAGCGATGTTTGTCCCTTGAGGGCGTGGAGGTTCAGCTGGACCTGGGGACCTGGTGCGCGGTGTACGGACTATCTGCTTTATCCCGTCCTCACGGCAGCCACCGATCTCCTCACCTCTACGTTGCGCGGTTTGGTCCGTCAATGCGAAGACGCAGGCTGCGGCTGGCTGTTCTTGGACCGTTCCAACGCCCGCAAGCGACGGTGGTGCAGCATGGCTGACTGCGGCAACCGAAATAAGGCCCGGAAATTCTACCAGCGCGAGGCCGGTTTGATCTAGCGGTCAAAACGCGGCAGGGCTTAGAAGAGGCTGTGTCTCAAAACTGGAAGAAGACCCCGCCCGCGACCCGATAAAACATGTCGGTATAGGTTCCGGTCGGCTTGTAGGCTTTGAATTCGGCCCGGAATCCCAGACGTTCGGTGGTGTAGTAGCGGAGGCCGCCCCCGAAGTTGGCCGCAAAATCGGTGCTGGAGGAAACCGGGAATGGCGTCTGTACCGTGTGGCCCGGGTTGAAAGGATCAGGAGTCGTGAAGTTCTCGGTTCGCGACGGGCTGTGAATTACGCCGACCCCGAGCACGCCATACGGGATAATTCTCGATTTCGGAATGGGGATGCGGAGATGCACGCCGAAGTTGACGTCGCTGATCGGAATGCTGAAGGTAGAGTTGGCGCCGGAGATTCCGGAGATGTTCGCGGTTCGTCCAATCCCCGGAAAGTACGAGCCTTCGCCATAGACCATCAGTTCCCGCGTCAGCGAATATACGACGTTCCCGCCGCCCATGACACGCGCCTTATCGATTCCATAGCTGGCTCCCACAAATCCACCAACTTCCGTCGTATGGACACGCAGGATGGGAGCAGATTGGGCATACAGCGCTCCTGACGCGCAAAGTCCGATAACGCATCCGGCAATCACAGCAACGTGAGATTCCATGGTAAGCAAGATTAGCATTCACTTCGCGCTTCTGCAAATAAAATCAAGCTATGTGTAATCGGGCTGAATGATGGCCCGGCGGTGCATCTCGCCCGCGTACCGGACGTCATCGACGAAGTCAGTCGCCTTAGATGGCGGCTACTTCACATCCAGGAGAATGCATCGGAAGCCGGTCTGGTTGGTCGCTTCCTTCACGGGATCGAGGCGATCCCTGGCCGAAAGGCGGATATCCTTTGGTCCGCCGTTGAACGAGCCGCCGCGCGCCACCTTCTCTTTTCCATCCCGGACGTCCCGCGGGTCTGTGGCCGGTCCGGCGACATAGGCGCGCGGATCGTAAGTATCCATGGTCCACTCACGAACATTTCCGGCGACATCGAACATCCCGAACTTATTCGGGTTCTCGAGGAAGTACTTCACGGGAAGAGTCTCGGGGAACTTCTTCTTCTCCGATCCGCGGGTGTTCATCGTGTTGGCGAGTTGTGGATCGAACTCGTTGCCCCAGGGATAGATCTGATCGGCCGCTCCGCCGCGGGCAGCGTACTCCCACTGCGCTTCGGTGGGGAGGCTTCCGCCGGCCCACTTGCAGTAGGCGTCCGCATCGGCCCAGTTCACCTTTGATATGGGGTGCGCGGTATATCTCCATTTCGGGTTCGTCAGCGTAGGCTTTGGCGGAGGGAGCTTTTCAGCGTCCGCGAATCGTAGGTAGGAACCGACCGTGACCTCGGTGCGAGTGATCCAAAAGCCATGACTGATTTTGACTTCGTGCTGGGGCTTTTCGTCTTCCGCACAGTACTTATCAGCGGGAACACAGCCCATTTTGAATGTCCCCGGCGGGATCCATACATAGTCCAAGCCGTCCTTCGGATTTTCGCGCTTGGTTCCGGGCTGCAGGGCGGTTACTGCGGCGGGAACGACCTTCGGCGGGGGAACGAAATAAAACGGATCCTCGACGAACGGCAGGAACATCGGAGACTGTGCATGATTGCTTTCCGTCAGGACTTGCTTTTGGACCCGCTCGAAAACCTGAATGGGCAGAAGTCCCGGCGTCCGGAGGGCGCTCGCGAGACTCTTCGCGAACAGCCCGGGGCCGGCACCTGCCTGAGCCTTCACCGCCACCCCCGGCTGGGTGGAAAAGCAAAGGAGAGTCTGCGGCTTTACCGCGCTGATCGCAAGACCTTCGTTTACCGCCCACTTGTTTAAGCCGGGCCCATCGGTAACGGGATCGATCACGACCATCCGCGGTCCGGATTGCGCGGTCAGATCCTCCAGTAACTGCGACAGAAGATATGCCGTACGCGAAATCCGTCCGTTGCTCTTGGGATCGAATTCCGTCGCCAGCAGCCAATCCCCCTCCTCGCCCTGGAGGGCATATCCGGAGTAATAAAAGAAGATAATATCGCCTGGTTGTATCCTCGCCTGGAAGTTCCGGATGGCGGCAACCTGTCCCGCCTGATTCAGGTCCAGCTTTAGTTCGGTCTCGAAGTTGACACCCCGGAGCGCATCTGCGATCAGTTCGGCATTGGCCCTGGTTTGGGGGATCCCCGGCAGAGAAGTGTAAGCGGAGTTGCCGATGATGAGCGACTTGCGAGCGGGAGCCGCAGCCATTTGCGCGCGACCCGAAGCGCACAGCAGGAACAAGACGCCGAAAAGCTTCATTGCTCTTTCACCTTCCAGGTTATGGACACGGAATCCAGACTGGAAGATCCGCGGTTGGTCACGACGACGGTCCACTGGTTGGCTTCCGTGGGCGGCTGAACCACCTGCACGGCGGCCGGCGAGAGCTGTTCAATAGCAATCGGGACGCCGGGTTCCCACCGTCCGCCGCGGATGCTGCCGGTGGCGGCGGTACCATCCTGGATCGTCAGGCGGCCTCCAGGCGGCAAGTCGCCCTGCCAGCGGAGGGTTCCGGAGCGCGGCCCGCCGTAGGTATCGAGGGAGAACTTCGGTTGTGGCGGCCGGTTGGTTGCGGCGCCCGAATCCTGCCCTTGCTTGGGCTGCGGTTGGCCGCCGCCACCCTTCGTGACCGGTACCGGATCTACCGTGAAGCTGACCGGGACGGTCTTCGTGAGGCCGGAGGAGGAGAGGGTCACGACCCCGGAATAGCTGCCGGGCGAGAGACGGGTGGCGTCGGCACGGATCTGGACCCGGAAACCCGTTCGATCCTGGGCGGCAGAGGCGGTGAGCCAGTCGCTTCCTGGCTTTACGGCAAGCGTGATTTTCGAGCCTCGGCCAGGTTGCACCGCGAGGGACGACTCGCTCACCGCACCCGCCCGGGTCTGAAGCTGCAGACTGGACGGGGTGATGTTCAGAAACGGTTCCGGCGTAACCGTCTTCGTGCCGGGGTCCTTTCCAGCCGTGGTCACCGGCGGATCACCTACTGGTGCCGCGGGCTCTGCGAGAACGTCGAGCTTGACGGAAATTGTACGCGGCTTCGAACCAGGGGCGTCCGACTGAAACTCCACAGTGCCGGAGTAGTTGCCGGGCGCCAGTTCTCCGGCGGCGATAGAGACTTGAACCTCAGATGTCGAGCCAGGTCCGCTTGTTTGCACCGTTCCGGGTTGGAGCGTGATCCAGGGTGCACTGGTCCGAGCCGTGAGTGTCTGTCCGGCCGAGCCGGAGAGTGTCAGCGGGCGGGCGTCGGGCCCCGGCCCTTTTTGTTGGTAACGGAAAACCAGAGACGCTGGAGAGACCGTCCAAGAGGCCGGATTGGTCGGCGTGCCATCCCCGACACTGCTCTTGTGCAACGCAAACCACGCTCCGCCGGCTAGTAAGGCCGTTGCCGCAGCCACACCGACGATCCACATGTTGGCGGACTTGCGGCGAGGTTCGACAGCGTGAAGCTCGGGTGTGAGTGGCTGTCCGGTTGGGGCTGCCGGTGTCTTGGGCGGAGCAGCGGTGGTTTCCTTTGCCGTGTTTTGGGAGAGGATTCGGGTGGCGCTGAATTCCTCGGCAGCTGTATCGCGTCCCGCGACCGCGGCGGGCTCCGATTTCGGCTTAGGCGCTTCAGCCCTGCTGTCTTTCGCCGCGCCGGTCCGGGCTTCCGTGCGTTGCTTTGCCTCGGCCTGTTGGGCGGCTTTGCGTTCGATCTCCTCGGCGACGCGCTGTCCTTCGATAGCTTTAAGTCTCGACCGGCCGAATCGCTCGTCATCGCCATACGAAGACTGCGCCTCGGCGATGAGCCGCAGCGCGGCGTTCCAGTCGCCCTTCTCCAGCTTCTCGTCGATTTTCCGAACTGCAATTTCTATCTTGCCGCGGCGCTCGCCTGCGGCGATGTTTTCCTGGACGCGGCGTAACGCACGCCCGATGGCATCCACCCCGGGGTACTCGCGGAGTAGGCCCTCGAGCTGAGCCAGCGCTTCCTTCGAACGCCCGGCCGAGTCCAGCGACGCCGCGGCCGCGACACGCTGCTCGATGAGCGCCGCTCGCTCTTTTTCTCGCTGAGCCGCCTGCGCGCGGCCCATGATATCGGCCAGCTCTCCGGTGGCGCCGTGAAACTGCATCGTACGGGTGAGCAACTCCAAAGCCTCTACCGGCCGCCCGGCACGAAGCAGCCCGTCGGCGCCAGCCTTGGCGTCACTTACGGCTTGGTTCCGTTTCTGTTGTTCGAGTTCTTCGACCAATCCGGTCCGGAGACTGAGTAGTTCCGGTGCGTCCGCGTGCTCGTGAAGCCCGCTTTCTACCAACTCCAGGGCATCCGCAAAACGCGAAGAACGCCGCAGGTTGTCGGCGCGAGCGGCGACGCGCGAGATTTCCCGCTGACGGCTATCCGCTGCCTGCAGCCGGAGGGACTCGTCCAGCAGGGAGGAAACCGATTCATCCCCAGGATGATCCCGGACCGCTTCGACCAGCAATTCGATGGCAGCCGCAAAGCTCTCGCGCGCAAGCAAAGAGCGAGCCTGCTCCACCGTACGGCGGAGTTTCTCTTCGCGAACCTGACCTTTCAGCCCGTCCCGCGCGAACGCAAGTAGGGCGATGAAAGATTCGTCGTGGGAGAACTCCGAGGTCAAGCGTTCGAGCCGCCGGATGGCCTCCTTATAGCCGCCATTTTGGACAAGCTCCCGTGCGCCGTCCAGTTCGGTGCGCAGGCGCTGCCGCCGGTCCACATCGGCCCTCATCGATTGAGCCTGCGCGAGCAAGGCAGTGATCGCGGGAGTCCGCGGATGCCGTAGGTTGAGATCGATGAGTAATGACTCTGCCGTCTCGTAGTTTCCACTCGCAAGGAGCTGGCTGGCCGTGGCCAGGTTCTGTTGGAGCTGCCGCTGCTGCTCGCGCTTTTCGATCTCCTGGTTGATGCGTTCCAGGAGTTGGCCCACCTGAGGATTCTGCGGGTCATTGCGCAGCGCTTCGGCCGCGCTGCGGTGCGCGGCTGTGAGATCCTGACGCTTTACCTGGTTTTGCGCCTCCGCCAAAAGCTGCTCCGCCCGCCGGCTTTGCTCGTATGCAGCCCGTGCCTGTTCCATCCGGATGCGGATCGACGTATCGCCGTTATCCAGCTTCAAGGCCGATTCGAACATCTCGAGCGCTTCGGGGAACTGCCGCTGAGCGAGGGACTCTTCGGCGCCTTTGACCAGCGCTTCCACGCGAGGCTTTACGGCGCGCCACTGCAATTGCTCCTGAATCGCCTCACGGAACTGACGGGCCTCGCGATTCGACGGATCCAGCTCCAGCATGGATCGGACAACGGTATTGGCAGCGGTGATATCGCCGGCATCGAGCAACCGGCGAACGTCGGAGGCTAATTCGGACGCACGCTCTCGTTTCAGATCGATCAGGACGGGTTCGGCATCGAACTGCAGATCTTCGAAGTTCCGATAACGCACTTCCCGATCTTTCGCCAACGCCTTATCAAGAATGCCGGCCAGGGCGGAGGGACACCCGGGGAGCAGCGACTGGACAGCGGGGGGATCGACGTTGGTGATGCGATACATCAACGTCGCGGGATCGGGCGCCTGGAACGGATGAACACCGGTCACGAGCTCGTAGTAGATGACCCCGTAAGCCCAGATATCCGCCTGGGCATCGGCAATGCCGCTCTGAAACTGCTCCGGACACATATAAGATAAGGTGCCGATGAGCAATCCGGTGCGGGTACGGCGGGTATCATCCTGGAGCGCGCGGGCGATCCCAAAATCCATGATTTTCACGGTCCCATCGCCTAGTACCATGATGTTGGACGGCTTCACATCGCGGTGGACAATACCGTTTTGATGAGCGCAGTGCAACCCGTCCGCCGCCTGCGACATGATCTGCATCTTCTGAAGCAGCGAGATACTTCTGCGTGCCTTTGAGGATTTGTTCGAGGGTGCGTCCTTCCAGGTACTCCATGACGAGGAAGGGTACGCCTTCGTGCTCGCCATAGTCGTAGATCGTGACTACATTTTTATGGCGAAGGCGTCCGGCCGAGGCGGCTTCATCGCGGAATCTGCCAAGGATGTCGGGATCTTCCGTTGAAATCAACAGCTTGATCGCTACCTTGCGATTGACAACCGGATCCCGAGCAACGAAGACCTGACCGAATCCGCCCTTCCCGATTTCGCCTTGAATCTCGTACTTCCCGATCAGTCTAGCCATTGCCGTTGCCCACAGGGCGGAATCCGTGTACCTGTTCTCAATATCATACTTCAGTGGTATTAACGATCACTCCGGCACTCATTCCGGCATTCTGGCGGCGTGCAGAAAGCTAGCGCACTGGAAGAGCACGTAATCTCATCGACTTGGTCGCCGTTCGATAACCGCCTCAGACGGTTCGCAAATGTTACTGCACAGCCAGGGTTACCGCCGGGCTGGTGAGTCCGGCCATACCGATTGTCAGGGGGACAGTGTTGCCTCTGGGAACGCTAGCCGGGAGGACCGCGTTGATTTGGTACAGCGCCGGTGTTCCGGGGCTCAGTCCTGCGTACTGCGTCGGGACGTTCACTCCGCCGATCGTGAGGGTCACGGGCAGTACGGTCGGCGCCAGGCCGGGTGAGGCGGCTCCCGAGGCGACCGGCGGATTCACCGCGCCCAAACCGCCGCAGTAGATCACGATAGTATCGCCGGTGTGCGCCGGGTTGTCCGAAGACGCGAGTGTCTGAAAGCCGCCGGACCGCACCGCGAGGATGACGCCCTGGCCCCTGCCGCTCTGGTCGGCGGTGAAGACCGCCGGCTGCCCGGGGGAGACCGTAAGCACTTCAGGGACGGAAAGCGCCACGCCACGCTGAACCACGATCTGGTGTTGCGTATTGATGGCGAGATCGTAAGGTACCTGCGCGTTGATCTGCCCCGCGCTGACGTAGAGCAGGGGCAGCGGCCGGTCTCCTAACAGCACCTGCGTATCGGCGAGTTGCGTATCGAGCGGGATGCTGGCGGCGGAGCCCGTTCCATTCGCCAGGTCGCTGCCGAAGATGGTTACCAACCCACCGGGGGCGACTACGGTGTTGCGGTCGAAGCTGGCGGCATTTGCCACTGAATCGGCGGTCACGGAAGGCGTGCGAGTCTTCGTTGCCCCCACGCTGCCGGAAAGAATCGGACTCTGGCCTCCGACCCGCTGTGAGCCTTGGATCTGGAATGCCATGGCAACCATGCTGATCGGCCGCGGGTTGCCGCGCGGCGTCCAAGTCGCACTCCACACTCCGTTGCCAACATGCACCAGCGAGATTGACGGATCGCCATTGTTGAATTCCACCTGAACCACGCCATCGGTGACGTTTGCTCCACAGGATCCAACTACTTTGAGCTGAAGGTCCATCGGCTGCTCGGCGGGCACGCTGAATCCGCTCTGGAGCGAGGTGAACGTCGGAATCAGCGAACTGGAGGAGCACGAAGGACTCGCCGATGGACTGGAAGCGTGCGGGCTAAGTCGCGAATTCGCCACCGCCGATGCAGTGGGGGCGACCACCGACAGCACGCTGATCGATCGCGAGGTTCCGTCATCGAAGAGAAGTGTGATTGCGCCCCGATGCGATCCCGGACTTAGAGAACTGAAATCGGGCTGCACGATCATGCGGACAGGCTGACTCGGAGCCGCCGTTCCGCGGTCCGGAGCCTGAACCAACCATTGGCCGCCGTCCAGCGTCAAGCGTGACGAGGCGAAAGTCAGAGGCTGCGGAACCGTATCGGATACCAGGACTGTCTGGGAACTCGGGCTGGAGCCCTGGAATCCCGTGAATACCAGCGCGGTGGGACGGATTTCCGGCCCCGGGTTAATTCCTGCCGCGGCGACGCTCAGAATCAATGAAATGGACTGAGGCGAGTTGGCGGCGCTCGGAGAGGCTACCTGAATCTGCCCATAGTAATCACCGGCGGCGAGGCCGGTCGGATCGATTTTGACGTCGAGCGTAGAGGAGTCGAGGAACGGACGATTCACGACGCCGGCGGTACTCGAGAGGGATAACCAGTTCGGGCCGCCTGAGAGCGTTTTCGAGGTCGCGGTCCACTGCAACTGGCTATTGCCGGAGTTGAGGATTGAGATCGTTTGGGGCAGAGGGGAGCCCGCCTGAGCAACAGAACTGAAGCTCAGTGCCGCGTGCGAAAGGACGATCACGTTCTGCGCCGCGGTAATGGTCATAGTCACCGGGATGGTGGATACGGAATCAGTGGCACTGACTGTCAGTGTCCCGGTGTAAGTCCCCGCCGCGAGGCTACCGGGGGTGGCGGTGACGACCAACTGCCCGGACACCTGGGTGGTGGCTGTCCCGCTTGCAGGCGATACGCTGAGCCACTGGGCGCTCTCCGGGTTCACCGCCGCGGTGAAACTGAGGGAGCCCGACCCGCGATTGCCGACCGACAATTGCTTCGAGTCGGCACCGCTGCCCTGAACCAGACCGAAGGTCAGACTCTTGGATTCGAGAGAAAGTGCGGCAGGCACTCCCGGAGTGACCTGAAAGCTGACAGTAAGACTCTGCGACGGTGGGGCCGCAAACGGGCTGAGGATCGTAACAGTGCCGGTATAATTGCCCGGTTGGAGATTCGAAGGATCCGCACTCACCTGCACGGTCGCAGGCGCGAGGCCCGATGAAGCGGCGATTTTGAGCCAGGGCGCTCCGTCGGCGGTCTTCGCTGCGAGGGAAAACGGCAATCCGGGAACGAGCACGTTCAAGCTAAGCTGCTGCTCCGCTGAGATTGCTCCTCCGGCGCTGGCGGTAAAAGTAAACGAGGCCGGGAGGGCATTGAGCGCCGGGGGAGTCGGCAGTACGGCGCGGATCCGGTTGCTGTTCGTATCGACTACATAAAGGGTGGTACCGCCGACGGCCAGGGTTCGCGGCAGCGACAGCGCAGCCTGTGTCGCGATGTTGCCGTCACCATAGAATGCGGACTGGCCATTGCCCGCGACGGTCCTGATAACGCCGGTTGGGTCGACCTGGCGGATGCGGTAATTCAGCCGGTCGGCGATATAGAGGCTGCCGTCGCTACCAAACGCGAGACCGCCGGGAAAACGAAGGCTGGCCGACAAAGCGGTGCCGTTATCTCCAGAGAATCCCGAGTTGCCGTTGCCGGCTACGGTACTGATGATGCCGTCCTTGCCGACCCGGCGGACGCGCGAATTATTGTGATCCGGGAAGTACAGGTTTCCAGCGGCATCGAACGTCAATCCACCGCCATCGAAAGGATCCAGGTTGAGGCTTGCCTGCGTGGCGGGTCCGCCGTCGCCCGCAAAGCCGAGCTTCCCGCTTCCGGCAACCGTTGCAATTACGCCATTCGCCGAGACGCGGCGAATCCGGTTGTTGCCGTCATCGGAAATATACAGCGTGTCGTCCGGAGCGACGGCGACGCCGCGCGGACGATTCAGTGCAGCCGAGGTGGCCGGCCCTCCGTCTCCGGAGAAAGTGTCGAACTGGCCGGTGCCGGCATAGGTAGAGATGATTCCAGCTGCGGAGATCTTCCGGATGCGGCCGTTGTTGTAGTCGTTGAAGTAGAGATTCCCAGCCGAATCCAGAGCCACCTCGATGGGAGCATTGATTTCGGCGTTTACCGCCGGTCCCCCATCCCCGCTGAATCCGGGTATGCCATTTCCCGCGATACTGGTGATTCGCCCATTCGCAGTCAGTTTGCGGATCCTGTGGTTATCCGTATCGGCGATGAAGATATTGCCGCTCCGATCGATGGCAATACCGCGCGGGTGGTAGAGAAACGAAATCGAAGCTGCGGCGCCGTCGGTAGAGAACCGGTACTGGCCGTTGCCCACGATCGTATCGATGGTGCCACTTGCGGCGATGCGGCGGACTCGGGAATTGTTGTTGTCGGTGACTAATACGTTGCCGCCCGAGTCCACCAGGACACCCGTTGGGGCGTTCAGGGTGGCGTTTCGTGCGGGTCCACCGTCTCCGGAAAATCCAGCCGCGCCGGTTCCGGCGATCGTGGTGATGACGCCCGCAGCCGAGACCTTTCGGACGACCTGATTATCCGTGTCGGCGATATAGAGGGTGCCGTCGGATGCGATGGCGACGGAAGTGGGATCGCGGAGGCTTGCCGCGGTTGCCGCTCCGTTATCGCCCGAGTAGCCGGACACGCCGTTGCCTGCAACAGTGCGGATGATCCCGTCGGTGCCGATCTTCCGGATGCAACTGTTTAGACGGTCGGCGAAAAAGATGTTACCTGCCTGATCGAGCACGATGCCGCCCCGCCACAGGTCAAGGTTTAATGCAGCGCTGGTAGCGGGCCCGTTGTCGCCGGAGTAGCCGGCATGCCCGGTGCCCGCGATGGTCGTGATGGTGCCGCCTGGCGTCACCTTGCGGATGCGCTGGTTCATCGCGTCCACTATGTAGAGGTTGAAACTGCCATCGACCGCCAGAGCGGCGGGAACGACCGCGGCATTTAGGGCCGGCCCGCCGTCACCGGAGAACCCGCGCGTGCCATTGCCGGCTACGGTGGTAATGATGCCGGCTGTAGACACCTTGCGAACGCGATTATTGAAATGGTCGGCAATGTATAGGTTGCCTGTGCTGTCCGACGCCACCGCAACGTTGAAGTTGAGGGAGGCATCGGTTGCCGGGCCGTCCTCGCCGGAGAATCCGGTCAGGCCGTTACCAGCAACTACATGAACGATACCGTCCTTACCGATGCGCATCACCATCTGGCTGCCGGGATCACTCACCAGCAAGTCCCCGGTATTCGCAAAGGCAATGCCCATGACGCCGGGAAAGGGAAACAGAGGGGCCTGAGTGGCCGGTTTGCCGTCTCCTGGAAAGATCCAGTCCGTGCCGGCCACGGTCGTAATCACGCCTTGTCCGGACGCCGTGGCGACACTTACAGCGAGGAGGCCGAGAGTCCGCAAAATTCCGCCGCAGCCGCTGCGGCCGGGTCCCCGGAACACGAAAGCACTAAAGGAAAATAATTGCTGAAAGCCAGGAGACATCGTGAACCTCTCCGCCGATCCCAATCGGACCCAGCCGATCGACGACCGTGATTTTTTCGCTGAATCATACCATAAACCCATCTCTGCCTCCGTGTCAGTAGACAAAAGCTGTCGCGCCGAAATTCCTCTGGAAAGCAGTAATGCTAAAGGAGAGAACGAACCGCGAGAAAGAGACGAGTTGGATTGGTTGAAGCGAACCCTAACGAATAGCCCATAGCCTATTAAAAATTAATATTATGATAGACTATGATATATCGATATTAACTCTTAAAATAGGGTATAGGCTATGGATAAGGCAAGAACCGCAGCCCAATCACGCGCCAAGCTCGACGAACGCTTCCAGGATCTCGGGGCGGTGAGCGGCTATGCAGTGCCGGTCCGGGGCTGGATCAAAGCCATCCGCGAGGCGCTCGGCATGACGACGTCGCAACTGGCGAACCGACTCAATGTAAAGCAGCCAACGGTTGTAGCCCTGGAGCAATCCGAGGCGAAAGGCAGCATCGAACTGGCGACCCTGCGGCGAGTCGCCGAGGCGCTTGACTGCACGCTCGTCTATGCCCTCGTACCGCAAAAACCGCTTGAGACGATGGTACGCGACCGCGCGCGGATTTTCGCGCGCCGCCGCCGGGCACCAATTGAGCACACGATGCTCTTGGAAGATCAGGCGGTTTCTGAGAAGGACGCAGAGAAGCGGCTCGACGAGATCCTGCGTGATACAAACCCGCGGCTGTTCTGGGATTAAGCGGTGAGCGATCTTTTCGAGCCTCCGGATGATGCAACGCCGCTGACGCCCGAGGAACAGCGCGAACTGATTCCCGCGCACATCGCCTACCGGCGAGAGCTGAACGAGGCCGAACAAGAAAACATCGCGCGCGGGCAGGACTGGGCGCTCAGAAGCCGCCGTGACCCTTTAAGCGAGAAATTTGTCACCGACCTGCACAAGCGGATGCTCGGCGACGTCTGGCGCTGGGCGGGGAAGTTCCGTAAGACCGAACGCAATCTCGGGATACCCTTCTACGAAATCCCGACGGCGCTGCGGCAGCTGCTG
This sequence comes from uncultured Solibacteraceae bacterium, assembly GCA_963811575.1. Classification (GTDB taxonomy): domain Bacteria; phylum Acidobacteriota; class Terriglobia; order Bryobacterales; family Bryobacteraceae; genus Solibacter. The sequence goes on from CAWERY010000005.1 coordinate 212,052, forward strand.
GACGATACCAAGGCATGGATCGAGTACAAGTCATATTCGCCGGACGAGATCGCGGTCCGGTTTCATCATAAGCTCGTGCAGATCCATCCTTTCCCAAACGGAAACGGCCGGCATTCGCGGCTGATGGCCGACCTGCTTGTCATGCGCCTCGGTGGCGAGCGATTTTCATGGGGCAGCACCAATCTACAGGCTGTCGGCGATGTGCGCGGGCGCTATATCGCCGCACTGAAGGCTGCCGACAACCACGACATCGGGCCCCTGCTGGTGTTTGCCCGTTCATAGTGCAGGACGCTGACTGGAAGGCCGCCCTCAGGCGGCCTCGGTCTTCTGATCCGGCTGCAGCTGGTGCAGGTAATCGACGGCGCGCTGCACTTGCGTGGCGGCGGTGAAGATCGCGCGGTCGACGTCGCGCACGCGGATGATGCCGTCAAATGGCAGCGGCAGTTCGCATTCCGGATCACCCGTTGTCTCGTCCCCCCAAAAATCGTGTCCTACTGCCCTTTGAAGCCTATTTCGAAAGCGCGAAGTTGGTTTCTGAGAGCGTTGCCGGCGATATCGTCTGGATCAAACTCTCTGTGCTCTTGTAAGAGGAAGTTTGAGAGGAACCGTTCGACGTACGCCTCGTCAGCTTTCGTAGCGAGCCCACGTAGATCAAGGCCGAGTAGAAAAGCATTCGCCTCCGAGAAGTCCGGCAGTTCCGCGTCGAACACCGCATCTGAGAACAGCCGATCGCTCTCTGCCTCGTAGCGGCCGAGCACCAGCCGGATGTCGTCAAGATCCTTGGCGCGGCGGTGCGGATCCTCCGTGTAGGCGATGATCTTGAGCAAAGCAGTCACGACCGGAGGCGCGACACGTATATGCGCTCCGTTCGTGAGGGGCAGGTCAGGGTCGTAAGACGTGATCGAATCCTGCCAGGCTCATGGCGAATTGGCTGATTGGCCATTGGATGGAACCCGCGTTACGTAGGTTGGAGCCGGCTGGTAGAAGGTCAACCAGCGTCTGGTGAGGCGCTATCCAGCGATGCTCCAGTTTCTGTGCTCGCGTCCATCCAGCCGCAGTCAGGCGGCCTGTCAGGTGCGCGAATTCATCGAGATCGAGCGCAACGGTCAGATCGACGTCGCGCGTAAAGCGGCCGATGTCTGCCATCGAGACGAGCAGTGACATCGCGCCGATCACCACAACATCGGCTTCCAGCTCTGCGCAGATTTCGCTGATCGCCGTCAGATCTGCCACCTGATCCGGCGTGAATACGTCTCTCATTGGAGAAATTCCCGGCGAAGCTCCTCTGCCGCCTCCCGCGCTCGCGGATCGCTGCTGACCAACAGTTCTGCATACACCAGCCATGGCGGCGCGACCATGCTGCCGTCGAATTCTCGCCAATAGACTAGCTCGCCGAATGGCTTGAGCAAGAGCACGGGCCCGGCCCGATCCGGCAGCAGGCGCAGATCACGCAAAATTCCGGCGTCCGGGTGCGCCAGAAAAACTGAGGCCTCAGAGCCACGGTAGAAGTGCTGCATCCTGTCCGCAGCCGGACCACCGGTTAGTGCGTACCGCAACTTCTCGGTGCTCGCCTCTTTGGACAGTCGTGCCAGGAATGGGTCGATGGAAGACTCGGGAGGGCGATATCGACCGATGACGAGTTTCGGACGCAACGTCTGGCCGTAGCCTGCTACCAGCCTCATATCCGTTGAATCACAAATGAGCGTTCCGGCAGACTGCTAGGAAGTTTTCAAGGCGAGAGGGCGGCGGCGTCGAGCACCAAAATTTGAAACCGCACGATACAGTGATTTTCGGATCGGAGTCCTCCTGTGGGGTGTGTTCAATCCCCCGGCTGTTCTACATAAAGAACACAAAATCTACCCCTTCCCCCCCAAATCTGAAAAACGTCTTGCGCCTAGATTCCGAAAAATTTTGGCGGTTCCATTTTTGGTCCGTATAGGCCGACTGATTTTGAAGACCCTCAGATAAAGAGATTCTGGGGTGCCGAGGTTTCGCTAGGTGCTGGCGGATTGGCGGGGTGTTCGATCAGCGGACGGACAACGGAACCCGTATCGCTCTTCGTGCGGCCTCAATTCCAGACTGATACGATGTCGGTTTATGCAGGACGATCTTGTTGCCCTTCTCCAGAATTGCGAGGACGATACCCGGAGGATTCTCGGACATCTCGCCGCTGAACGTCTTGGCAACTGGCAACGTTACGCCAAATCGGAGAAGGCGCTGGTGGAATATGTTCAGAAGCTCCTGTGGGGAGAGCACTGCGCCAACGGCAAGAAATTGGACCAGCAGGGCGGGTTGAGTTTGGAACGGATCGTCCTCGACCATTTGCCGCACCGTTTCACCGAAGCGGATCGGGAACAATCGAAGCGAACGCTAGGGTTGGGGGCGTAAACACGCCGCCGAATGGAGACCCAGTACGGTTCGGGCGGATCGAAACTGGATTACGGGCAGCTTCTAAAAGACACCAGCCGCACCTTTTAGTCCTGCCATTTCATGCAGTTGCCGCCAGCTTCAATCGAAACGGCAGCGTGAGTACATTCGGAGTGTTGCAGTCCGGCGAATGGAAAGTCGATAAGCTACAAATAAGCTACATAGCGCTAAAATGGCCACCCGCTTCCGAGTGACCCTTTCGCTTAACTACCTTAGAATCATGGTGCGGAGAGGGGGACTTGAACCCCCACGAGATTGCTCCCGCTAGCACCTCAAGCTAAACACCCGTGTTTTCCACATATCTCTGGTTACATAAGCTATTGATTTTACAGGAAACGATATCTCTCCCATGTGCGCGATTATCCCCTCAACTGACACAATTTCTGACACAATCAAAAGCCGACCAACCAACGACCAACCGCCAAGTGTAGGCCGATGGGGTGAACATGGTCATTACCTGGCGGCCGTATGTCCTGACGCTGACGTGCATCTGCACGATCCCGTGTGGGTTCGTTTTCCTTGCCCCATCGCTTCGGCGGGCGTTGCTCGGTGTCGCCGCGTTCGTCGTCGCGGTTATCGGGCCGCTACATCACAAGCTTCCCGGCATGGGGCTCCTATGTGCCGGGGCTTGCACCGGTCTCTGCAATTTTCGATAGCGTACGTCATCCTAGGTGGATCCTGAACCACATCTTACCGATCGGGCCCAAGTGACGGCGCATGCGGAAAGAGTGCACCCGACCTTATCGAGCCGCAACCGTTAAGCGCCGCCTGCCATTCGGTCGATAGTTGCGCGTTTCCCGTTCATGTTGATGTGACCGGGACTTCACGGGAGTAATCTCCCAGAAGGCCGTTTCGGGGGAGTGTACCGCCGGCTTGGCAGATGCCCGGATCGACTATACGGACTGGTGGATCGTTCCGATTTGCTGATCAAGTCGCTTGCTCCTTCACACTTCCTCCTTCGGTTGACAGGGCCGTTAGCCGAGCTTGGCGATAATGCGAGGATGTGCGCAGCTAGACTGAGGTCTTATTTCTTCAGTCCCAGCGTCCAGTTCTGCACGACGTTGATCGCCTCGTTGGCGTTGTTCCCAGTGTCTTCGGGCAGTACGACCGCGAGAAACCGCTTGCCGTCGTCGGAGACGTCGTAAGAAACGCCCACGCCTGTCGACGGAAAGCCGAACAGCGAGCGCGTCTCACCGATTTCCATTGTCGATCCGTTGGAATTCACCGAGGCGGCTATCAACATGTCATCAAGACTCAGATAGAAAATCTCTTTGCCGTTCTTCCCCCACCGTGGCCGGACACCGCCGGCCCTCGAAACTGGCAGCTTTTCTCCTGGGCCTGGGAATGGCGCCACGTAGATTTCGGACCGGCCCGATTCGATGGATTGGTACGCGACCCACTTGCCGTCCGGTGAAAACTGACCGTTTTGCACTGAGTATTGTGTCTGCAGCCAAGGATATGGCTTCGGTGGCCGTCCCGGGTTTTCCAAGGCCATAGGCAACGCCCATATCTCGGTTCCCGTTTTCAGGTTGTTTGCGTTGTAGAGCAAGATATTGCCAATGCGAGACCAACTGGTGGGAGTCTTGGTGAGGTTATCAGAATAGATGGATTCCTCAGAGCCGGTGCTGTCGGCGTTCTTCCGGTAGAGATCGAAATGTCCGTTCCGGTTCGAATCGAACACAATCGTGCGGCCGTCGGGCGACCACACCGCTTCCCGTTCCTGGGCAGGATCGAGGGTGAACCGCGTGGGCAGCCGGCCCGACAGATCGTAGATCCAAATATCCGGGGGAGTCCTGATTGCTGTCGTGGCTTTCTTCCCATCGGGCGAGAGATTCACTCCGGAAAGCAGTCCCGCCTCTCCGACGGCGGACAATCGCTTCCCGCTGCGGTCAAACCAGGTCAGGCCCAGCGCGCCCACGTCGCCTGTGACATAGGCAAGCAGACCGCTATCCGAAACCGAAAATATTCCCACCGACCCGGCCCCACTGTAAATGCGTCCTACCTTTCCGGCGATGGGCACTGCATCGCCCGTGGTGGCCAAACCTTTCGGGTCGAACGGCTGCGACATCAGATTGGGAGCCTGGATATAAAGCAGTCGGCCCGCTGCGTAGACAGCGTTGGAATTGGCTTCCAGTAGGACCTTGCTGTCTAACGAATCCAGAGAACCGATCCGGATGTCGACATGATCACTGCCTGCGATCATGGACGAGAACAGGAAATGGCGGCCGTCCGGCAGGAACCACGGAAACCGTTGACCCACCTCCGCCTTCGCCTGATCCAGGTTTCCGACGGGCCGTGAGGCGCCTCCGGCCGCCAAAACGCGCTGCAAAGGTCCGCTAGTACCGTGGGCATACAGAATCACGCCGTCGCGGTTCCATGTTCCGCCGCGAAAAAATGGTGCATTCGCCAGAGCAACAGCGGGTCCACCATTCGCCTCCATCTTCTTGAGCGCGCCATCAGCGCCGAAGCCGATGAAGCGGCTGTCCGGCGACCAGAAGGGATAGCTGCCTCCTTCCGTTCCCGCTAGCGGCTGGGCCGTGAATGTGTCCAGCGAGCGCACCCAGAGTTGATCTCTCCCACCTCCGGATCTTGCGCTGAAAACCACGTAGCGCCCGTCGGGTGAAACGGCGAAGCGGCTGACAATTCCGAATGTGCGGCTGAAGACCGCCTTGTCGGGTGGACCGATGGTAAACCGTACAACCGGCAGGTCCGGCGCTTCCTCGCGCACATGGATAATGGCCAATGCCGCCAAGGCCATTGCCAGCGCAACCGTGGTCGCGATCCATTCGATTGGATTTCGCCGGCGCACCTCAGGCGTCCTCTCCGGCTCCGCGACGACGGGATTCGTCAGGCACTCGTCGATCGCGATGCGAGCTTCGCCAATGTCGCGCAACCGCCGCTGTGGGTCCTTCTCCAGGCATCGCCGCAACATCCGGCAAATCGCGGCTGGAGTGGCCGGTGGTAGTCCGCTGAGGTCCGGATCTTTCAATAGTAAGGCGGCCAGTGTCTCGGAAACCGTCTCGGCGGCGTATAACTGACGCCCGGTCAGTATCTCGGCCAGCAGCACACCGAATGCCCAGATATCCGCCCGCCGGTCTACTGGCCTGCCCTTGGCCTGTTCCGGGCTCATGTAAGCCGCGGTTCCCATGATTGTGCCCGCCAGCGTGGCGCCCATTGTGAGGGTCGGAGAGGACATCGGATCGGCCGCGCCCGTATCCGCAGCCATCGCCTTCGCCAGGCCGAAATCCAGCACTTTCACGCGTCCTTCAGGAGTGATCTTGATATTCGCCGGCTTCAAATCGCGATGAATGATGCCGTGGTCATGCGCGTACTCCAACGCTTCGGCGATCTGTTTCGCCACAGGTAGCGCTTCTCCCAGCGGAATTGGCCCTTGAGCCACCTGTTCTGCCAGCGTGAGTCCATTCACCAGTTCCATGATCAGCGCTAGTTCCTCAACGCCGTAAATCGCCGCGATGTTTGGATGGTTCAGCGAGGCCAGCACCTGGGCCTCGCGCGTAAACCGCGCCATGCGGTCGGGATTCTGCGCGAAAGCCTCTGGCAGAATCTTGATGGCCACCTCTCTGCCCAATTTGGTGTCAATCGCCCGCCACACTTCCCCCATACCGCCCTCGCCGAGTTTGACCGTGATGCGGTAATGCGCAATGCAGGACTGTGGGCTCATTAGAAGGTGACTTCTCGCATCGTATCACCTTCGAGTGACGGGCGAGTCGGTTTGGAAACCTGTTACGCGGGGATCCGAACGCTCGGATGGTCGGGGCAAATTGCCTGGAAACGCCCTACGGGTAGAAGTGGCCACGCGGCGAGAAGTCGTTAGCGTCCTATCGGGAGTGCCGCGGGTCGAGATCCTCGCACCACGGAAAAAACATTCGAGCCGCGGCACTTTCGATAGGGGCGACTTGAAGGAAGTGGCCGGCGTGGGATGCTATGGAGCTACTATCGATTCCCTTTGCAATGAGGCGTTTGCGGGAGTCTTGATAGCTCTCTGCGAGGGGACTGCAACGCTGCAATGGGCTGACACTTGACCAGAGGATATCACGCCCGCGGTGGCCGTGGCCGTAGGCCACTTCGTTCAAGTCGCCTTGGGGGAAGCGGGGAGTGATCTCCCCGAAGGCCGTTTCGGGCCAGTGTACGCGTCGGCAACTTTCTGGTCCGAGTTGGGTCTCCATAAATCGTTCCATGCAACACAACGCGAGGAATAGGAACACGCTGGCAGTGTGGCAGGGATCGCCGCAGGAGTGGAAAGCCAAACGGATATCGGCGAGAAAGAGCTCCACGGCGAAACGTAGAATGAGGGGTATGAAACGAAGCGTTCCCAAGTCGGTTGACGAATACATTGCCGCACAGCCCGAGGCGGTGCGGCCGAAGCTCGAACAGGTGCGCGCCGCGATTAGGAGAGCCGTTCCGGAGGCAGAGGAGGGCATCGGGTATCGCATGCCCGGATACAAGCTGCACGGAAAGCCGATGCTGTATTTCGCCGGCTTCAAGGAACACTATTCGCTGTTTGCCGCATCGGGGACGTTCTTCGCGGCGCTCGAAGATGAGCTCAGGAGCTATGAGCTGCGAAAGGGGACGGTCCATTTCCCACTCACCAAACCGGTTCCCGTGAAGCTCATCAGCCTGATCGCGAAGCTGCGTGCAACTGGGATCGCCGCCGCTGCGAAGAAACCGATGCTGGGCCCTGAGAAAGAAAGGCGCAAGTCGGCACAGTAGGAGACAGGGTGGTCCGCCCGCGCGAGGCCGTCGGCTGCAAGACAGTGATTTGCCAGAAGGCCGTTTCGGACCAATGAGGACCCGCGTTCCCTAGACGCTATGCGACTAAACCGTACTCATCGCAACCCAACCGGTTCCTCTCACGCGAGGTCACTCTCAAGTACGTTTCCAGGACAGACTTATCTGCGACGATACGACTTCCTCGTGCGCAGAACCAGTTGGCAGGTGTGAAAATCCCGTACGGCCCCAGGTTAGACCGCCATCAGAATCATTTCTTTAAAAGCGTCGTCCAGTTCAGCACGATAGTGATTGGAGCGGGGGCCGATGTCGCTGCATCCGCCGAAGCGCTGTTGATCAGAAATCTCTTTCCATCAGCGGTCACATCATAGCGGGTTACATTATGGAAAGTACCTCCGCCCCAGATGGGTGCCGGAAAGAGGGATCTCGGAGTGCCGGCCTTGAATGTCGGATTGGTACTCACCTCCACCTCCATCATTTTCGAATCGGCGGAGATGTAGTAAAGTTCTTTGCCATCGGCCCGCCAGCGCGGCGAAATTCCGCCGGATGTGGAAATGGGAGTCTTGCCGTCAGAGGCCGTAGGGAATGGTTGCACGTAGATCTCATATCTACCCGATTCGTTCGATGCGTAAGCCACAAAACGGCTGTCGGGCGAGAACCTGCCCTGAGTCTCATTGAACTCGGTGTTCAGGTAGGGTTGCGGCTGATTGCCGGACGGGTTGACCGGGGTGAGAGGCAGTACCCATAAATCGTGAGAAGCGTTAGGGAAAAAGCTACGCCTGCCGTCCATAGCAACGGAGTAAAGGAGGAATTTTCCATCGCGCGACCAGTCTTGGACGGACTTGTCCTCGTTCGAGCTGAACACCACATCCTCACTACCTGCGCCGTCCGCAGCCTTCCGATAAAGGTTGAGAACAGAACCGCCGCGATCCGATGAAAAGATGATGCGGCGCCCGTCGGGCGACCACGTCGCGAGCCAGTCCGAGGCCGCGGAAGTGAGCCGCGTGCTGGTGCCGCGCGCGAAGTCGTATACCCAAATTTCATAGGCGGCACTCCGCTCATACCGCCAGCCGTTTCAGGCGACACACGGCTAACGGCGACGCGGGTTCCGTCGGGAGAGAGATCCACAGAGTTGTACTGGCCCCGATCTCCGGCGGTTGCCAGCATTTTCCCTGTCCGATCGAACCAGGTGAGTTGCGTGATCGTACCGTCGTATTCGGCGGGTCCTCCAGTCCGATAAGCTAAAATCCCCGTCATCGAGGCCGAAAACGGGCGTGGACCTGGGCCTCGGCCTAAGCTAATCATGTCTTGAGCAAGCGATACCGCTTCGCCGGCCGGCTCCAACCGCCGGAGATCAAAAGGTTGAGCCATCAGGGAGCCCTCACGAATAAAGAGCAGGTGCCCGTCGCTGGAACCTCCCCCCACAGCAGGTACATAAACTGTGCTGAAGGCATTGGTCAAGAGCCGCTGGGTACTCTGTTGCTCGGGTCTTACATCCAGCGAGCCGAGATAGGTGCCGTTGTATTCAGAGTTAAGCCCAATGCGTTCATAGAGGAACTGCCTGCCGCCCGGAAGGAAATCGGGTGCGGCATGATACAGTTCCTTGCGCGAAGGGTCGAGTCGTGTGACCTGGATGGGGGGACCGCCACCCGCAGACACCCGCCATAGGCCGGTATGGCTGTGCCGAAGAGGATCACGCCGTCGCGGTTCCACGCCCCTGAGCGGAAAGTTCCCCGTTGCCCGGGCTCAGCAGTCACCACCGGGAAATCGCAAACGGTCTGCGGTGAGCCACCTGAGATATTCACCTTCTTGAGCTTGCCCTGCGCGACAAATCCGAGCGATCGGCTGTCCGGCGACCAAAAGACCGTATTGATCAGCGCCTTCCGTTCCGGCCAAGGGCCGGGATTCAAGGGAATCCATTGAGCGGACCCACAATTGAGTGCGGCCCTCCGCATTCCCTGACAGGAAGGCGACCTGGCGGCCGTCCGGCGATAGGTATGGAGCTGCGAACGTGGGATTCTTCTGGGGCGGCAAAGGAATCTGGAAGCGCATCACGTCCGCCGAGGGCGGCTTCTCACTGAAGTTTACGAAGGCCAATGCTGCGGCGACAGCGACCGCACCCGCTGCGACGATCCACCCCGCGATTCCCACGCGCGACCGCGAAGCGAGGGTGCAGCGGGAGCCTCGTCCAACAACCGCCAGCCATCCCCAATGTCGCGCAGCCGCCGCTTGGGATCTTTCTCCAGGCAACTCTTGCAGCAGCCGCTGCACGTTGGCCGGAATCGCCATCCCACTTCGGTTCTCCCTTGATCACCAGCGCCAACGTCTCGGTAACGTCCTCGCCTTCGAAAAGCCGCCGGCCGGTCACCATCTCATACAGCACCACGCCGAACGCCCAGATGTCGGCGCGCTTATCCACCGCCTTGCCGCGCGCCTGCTCCGGGCTCATGTATGCCGCCGTGCCCAGGATCATTCCCGCCGAGGTCGCGGCCATGCTGATGGTGGGCGAGTCTCCGGCTTGGTCCCCGGCGCGACATCCACCGGCCGCAACTTCGCCAGGCCGAAATCCAGCACCTTCACCGTGCCGTCCGGCTTGATTTTGATGTTGCCGGGTTTCAGGTCGCGATGAACAATGCCTTTTTCGTGCGCCGCCTCCAGCGCGTCGGCGATCTGGCGTGCGATGCGCAAGGCCTCTTCCAGCGGGATCGGTCCTTCCTTCAAGCGGTCCGACAGGGTCGGCCCTTCCACGAGTTCCATCACCAGGTAGTTAGGACCGACATCGTGGATGGTGCAGACGTTGGGATGGTTCAGCGCCGCCACCGCGCGCGCCTCGCGTTCGAACCGCGCGTTGAATTCCACTCTGGATATCTTCAGCGCTACCGCACGTCCCAGCCGGGTATCCTGCGCCTGATACACCTGGCCCATGCCGCCGGCGCCCAGCATCGCTTCGATGCGGTACGGCCCTAACAGCGTGCCCGGCGTGATTTGTGTGCCTTCGGTGAGCAACCCGGCCACCGCATGCCACGCCGGCTCGTCCACCAGGGCCGGCGAGTGATTCAGTTCGAGCAACGAATCCACTTCCCTCCGCAGTTCCTGATCGTCTCCGCAGGCCTGAGAGAGATATGCGGCGCGCAATTGGGGTTCCCGATCCATCGTGGCTTGGTAAACCTGTTCGACTTCGCGCCAGCGTTCGGGAGTCATGCTTTATCTCTGTCTGATCCTACGCTTAGGGTCATTTCTTTAGAAGTGCCGTCCAGTTCAGCACCACCATGATCGGGACGGTGCCCGGAGCGCCGCCTTCCGCCATGGTGATCATCAGGAATTTCATTCCGTCCGCGGTGACATCGTAAGGAGTTACATTAGGGTTCTCCGAGGTGAGGGCCGGGAAGAGTGCCTTCGGAGTGCCGAACTTAAAAACCGGATTCGTGCTCACCTCGACCGCCATCATTTTTGAGTCAGGAGAAATGTAGAACAGCTCTTTGCCGTCGCCGCTCCAACGGGGCGACGTGCCGCCCGCGGTGGAAACTTTCCACTTGCCGTCCGAGGCACTGGGAAACGGCTGCACATAAATTTCATCGCTGCCGGATGCGTCGGAGCGGTAGGCGATGAATCGGCCGTTGGGCGAGAACTTGCCCTGGCTCTCATTGGCCTCAGTCTGGAGGTATGGTTGAGGCTCTCGATCCTCCGGGTTACCAGGGCTGAGTGGCAGTACCCATAAATCGTGGCTAGAGGTATTCGTGAGAGTCCGGTATCTCACGGCAACGGAATACAGCAGGAAACGCCCATCGCGAGACCAATCTTGCACAGACTTGTCCTGGTTCGATTTGTAAAGCAGCTCGTCACTCCCCGCGCCGCTCGAGAGTCTCTGATACAGGTTGAAAGCGAAAGGGTCGGGTTCGCGTTCGGATGAAAAGATGATGCGGTTTCCGTCAGTCGACCAGGTGGGGAGCCAGTCCGAGGCGGGATTGGAAGTGAGCCGCTCGCTCGCATTCCGCGCGAAATCATGCACCCAAATATCAAAGGGCTTCCAGCCGCCGAATCTCCTGCTGAACTGCGTATTTATACGGCTGACCGCGACACGGCTTCCATCAGGCGACAAAGCCAGGGAGTGGTAGGCGCCCGGCTCTCCAGCCGGTCCGAGGACTTTTCCTTCGCGGTTGAACCACGTCAGTTGGTTCTTCGTCTCGCCCGAGCCGGCGGAACTCGCCGGCTGATAAGCCAAAGCTCCCGTCATCGAGGCCGAGAAATGGCGTGAGCCGCCACTGATTACCTCATCGATGGGGACGGCATCGCCAGCCAATGCAAGCCGGCGGAGGTCGAAAGTCTGTGCCATCAGCGAGCCGCCACGAACAAAGAGTATGTGACCGTTGCTAGTGATCGAATCGGAAGACGCGGCATAAGCGGCACTGGAGTCGGAGGCCAACAGCCGCTTGGAACTCTGTTGCTCCGGTCTTGCGTCGAGCGAGCCGAGATAGATGCCATTGTCGCCCAAGCCGGGTGCGACGCGGTGATAGAGGAAATGACGCCCATCGGGAAGGAAATCGGGTCCGGCATGAAAAGATTCCCGGCGCGAAGGATCGATCCTTGTGACCTCTGAGGGGATGCCGCCCGCCTCGGGCACCCGCCAAACGCCGGTGCCGTCGGCGCCGAATATGATTACGCCCTGCGGGCTCCAGCGCTCCGCCGCGCCACGTTCCAAATGGGCCGACAGCCGACCGGAATATCACAGACCCTCTGCACCTTGCCGCTGGAAACGTCAATCTTGTTCAACATGCCTCGCATTGAGAATGCAAGGAACCGGCTGTCCGGCGACCAGAAACAGGCGTTGCCAACGCCTTCCGTGCCCGCCAGAGGCCTCGAGTCGATCGAATCCAGGGAGCGGACCCACAGTTGATAGCGGCCGTCCGAACCGCGCGCCAGAAAGGCGAGCCGCCGGCCGTCGGGCGACAGGAGTGCGTAGTTACCGTAAAAGCTTGTGTGGGCCGGTGGGGAGATTGGGACGCGCACCGCTTCCAGCCTCGGCGGCTTCTCACTGAAGTGCACGAACGCCAATGCAGAAAGCGCCAGCCCAAGCGTCGCCGCGGCGGCCAGCGCGATGATTCCAAGCCGCGACCGCCGCGCAACGGCCGCGTTGGACGCAGCTTCCAAAACTTGCCACGCATCGCCGATATCGCGTAGCCGCCGCTTGGGATCCTTGTGCAGGCAACTCTTGAGCAGCCGCTGCACGTTGGCGGGAATCCCATCCCACTTGGGTTCGCCCTTGATCACCAACGCCAACGTTTCGGTAACGTCCTCGCCTTCGAAAAGGCGGCGGCCCGTCACCATCTCATACAGCACCACGCCGAATGCCCAGATGTCCGCGCGCTTGTCCACCACTTTGCCCCGTGCCTGTTCGGGGCTCATGTATGCCGCCGTGCCCAGAATCATTCCCGCCGAGGTCGCGGCCATGCTGATGGTGGGCGAGTCCTCCGGCTTGGTCCCCGGCGCGGCATCCACCGGCCGTAGTTTTGCCAGTCCGAAATCCAGCACCTTCACTGTGCCATCAGGCTTGATTTTGATGTTGGCGGGTTTCAGGTCACGATGAACAATGCCTTTTTCGTGGGCCGCCTCCAACGCGTCGGCGATCTGGCGTGCGAGGCGCAAGGCCTCTTCCAGCGGGATCGGTCCTTCCTTCAAGCGGTCCGACAGGGTCGGCCCTTCCACGAGTTCCATCACCAGGTAGTTAGGACCGACATCGTGGATGGTGCAGACGTTGGGATGGTTCAGCGCCGCCACCGCGCGCGCCTCGCGTTCGAACCGCGCGTTGAATTCCACTCTGGATATCTTCAGCGCTACCGCACGTCCCAGCCGGGTATCCTGCGCCTGATATACCTGGCCCATGCCGCCGGCGCCCAGCACCCCTTCGATGCGGTACGGCCCTAACAGCGTACCCGGCGTGATTTGTGTGCCGCCGGTGAGCAACCCGGCCACCGCTTGCCACGCCGGCTCGTCCACCAGGGCCGGCGAGTGATTCAGTTCGAGTAACGAATCCACTTCCCGACGCAGTTCCTGATCGTCTCCGCAGGCTTGAGAGAGATATGCGGCGCGCAATTGGGGTTCCCGATCCATCGTGGATTGGTAAACCTGTTCGACTTCGCGCCAGCGTTCGGGAGACATATCTATCTGACTCAGACATTCTACTGGAATGGTCGGGCAGCTGTATTACTTCCTATCGCGCGTACGCCAGCGCCATCGCGGCCCAGGATGTGGCAGCGGCCGAGATGAACTGATCTTTTCCATGAGGAAAACCCGATTCGAAATATGGCTGAAATCCGAAGGCTCTCGAGCGGACAAACCACGTTCCATCTTCGAGCTGCGTACGAAGGAGGTACTGCACGCCTTTCTCATACGCGACAGTCGTAGCCGTGCGCCCGCTGGCGTGAAGTGCGTATAGGGACTGTCCTGTGGCAAAGGCGTCTGGCTCCATCGCAGGAACCTGGCCCCAACCACCCTCCGCACGCTGCAATGCGAGTAACCGCCTTGCCTGCGCCGCAAACTCGACAGCCGGTGCACCGGCCCAGATGAGTCCGAGCAGCTTGTACGTTTCGTCCTGTGTATCGTGGGACGCCGCGTCGCGAATAAAACCGATGGCCCGATCGATCCGCACATTCACTTCGTCGCGCCGCCCCGGCGGCATGTACTCCTTCAAGCCGCGGATCGCGAGGGCCGTGGAAACGATTGGCGAACCCGTCAAGGGCGGCCGAAGATCGATTCCAGTGAGGTTCTGCCAGTCGCCGTCCGGCAGTTGCAGGCTGGCTAAGCATGAGGTCAGGGCATCGGTGATGTAGGTCGGCGCGACTCCTTCTTCGGCCAGTCCGAAAAGCCCTTTCGTTGTCTGGACGACAAAGCCGGGCGTCGCGCAGGCGGCCAACAGGTAATCGTCGATCCGGCTTTTCCAATCCCCGAGCGAAACCTGGGCAGCGTGGGCCGCAGCTTTTCGATTTACAACAACACCATGGGTAGCAGCGATATTCAGGGCGGCAGCCGGAAGGCTGTTGTTATGACAGGAGATGCAGCCGCTCTGGTCGTGAAATAAGGGGCTGAGGGGTTCCAGAACTGCCACCGCCTTCACTAGTGCTTCGTGAGTGCCCCTGGGTTTTTCAACGGCGGGCGGAGGTGGAGTTGGGGAAAGGCCCGGCTTGGCACCTGCTTTGCGCAGAAGATCGGAAACTTCGGTTTCGCCTACAGTCAGCGCCCAATCGAGCGCTGTCCGTCCCGCATCGTCGCGGGTTTGTAGGTCGCCGCCCAGTTCCAGCGCAAAGCGCACGGCTGCGGGGTTGGGGGGATATGCCGCTGCCGCCATCATGAGTACCGTCCGGCCACCAGTGTCTTTTTGTGCAGGATCGACGCCGCGCGCCAACAAGATCCGCATCGCTTCGATTCGGCCGCCCGCTGCCGCAGCGCCCAAAATGAGGAGTGGGCCGGTTACTCCTCCCGATCCAAGAATTCTTTCACTCGTTCCGGGTACGCCAACAGCGAGGGCGGCATCCGCCCCAACTGTGCGCTCTCTTTCACGTCCCCGCCCGTCGCCAGCAGAATCTGCCGTAGTTCCGGGTTGTTGCTCAAATAAGCGATCCGAAGTAGTTCGACGCCATTATTTGCAGAGGCTTTGGGGTCCGCTCCGTGAGCGAACAATAGCTTCACCGCATCCGAATTCCCGCGTCGGGCGGCGGCCAGCAGCGCCGTGGTGCCGTCCTTGGTCTTCGCGTTGACAGTGGCTCCGCGTTCGAGCAACAGGCGAACCTTGGCAGTATCCCCTGTACCCCACATGAGAGCCGTGGCGCCATTGTTGCCGCTTCCATTTACCTGAGCGCCGGCGTCGAGCAAGACCCGCAGGCATTCGTCTGTCGAAAACGCTGCAGCGTACATCAGCGCAGTCGCGCCCATCTCATGGCGCTGGTTTGGATCAGCGCCGGATTTGAGCAGCGCCTGCACCCTTGCGGTATCACCGTTGCGTATGGCATCGAACAATGACGTTTCGGCGCCGGACAACAGCGAGCATAGACTGATGGCACAAAGGATCGATCTCATTTTTTCTGCCTCCACACGGGGTAACGCAAATGAGAGCGAAGAACTACAATGACTGGAAGAGTTTTCTCTGAAAGCATCGTGCCCATCCCCGCATCAGTCGAAATTACCGCCCTCATCCGCGCGTGGGGCGGCGGCGATCAGACGGCGCTGGTGCGGTTAACGCCCCTGGTCTATAACGAGCTCCGTCGTATTGCTCGCCGGTATATGCGGAACCAGGGTCCGGGGAAATGCGCTCCAGACGACCGCCTTGGTGCATGAGGCCTACCTCCATCTGATGGATGCCAAGAGCGCCAACTGGCAGGACCGGGCACATTTCTTTGCCGCATCTGCCCAGATCATGCGCCGGATACTGATCGACCTGGCTCGAGCGCACGACGCCCAGAAGCGTGGCGGAGGGGCCGGGCACATCGACCATTCCACCCCCGTAAACCTGGATGAACTACCGTCCCCCGCTTCCGACCGGAGCGGTGAGTTGCTCGCGCTGGATGATGCGTTGACGCGCCTGGAGCAAATGGACGGTCGGAAAGCGAAGGTGATAGAACTCCGTTTCTTTGGCGGCCTTAGCGTGGAGGAGGCGGCGGAGGTGCTGAAGGTATCGCCTCAAACTGTGATGCGCGATTGGAGGCTAGCCAGGGTCTGGCTGGCCCGCGAGCTGCGTGCATAAAGTTTCGATGGTGCGAGCGTCGCTAAGAAACGTATGGCAATCGCGATGTGACTGCTCAGTGGTAACGGTTTAGGAATCGGCCGCCTGGATCAGGTGCTTGCTTCCCCGATGGTTGTCCCGAAGTCCCGTTCTGGGAGATTGCGAGTTGTGTGTGTCAAGTTCTGCAAGTGCGTTGGGCCGCCGGACCGCGTAGGTAGTCCTGTCGTCCCGCCGGAGCCGCCCGTCGCCAACGTCAGGGCGCCGGAACGGCGCGCAACGCGCAAGGGCGCGCGGGGTTTTGGCGCGGCGCCGCGAACCCTTGCGCGTGAGCACCGTTCTGGCATTCGCCTTGGACTGCGAGGGGCGGGCCGGTGGGATGACTTTGGTGGGCTCAGAGCTGTTTAATCGTTCCTAGGCTACTTTCCTCATCATCTCCTGCTTGTGCTCTTTTAGAAATTCCATATTCAAATACCGGGTTGCCTCAATCCAGTTCTCGTGCATCTCCACCGCCAGTGCCCGCACCAGCCGTGGGCAGGCCGCCGTGTTGGGGAAGATCCGCACTACCAGCATCCGCCGCTTGATCTCCTCGTTCAGTCGCTCCTGCAGTTTGGTCGATTTCAAATTCTTGTGATGTTGCCGGGGAAGGCGATAGAACGCAAGCGTCTCTTGGATATTGGTCTCTACCCAGTCGCAAAGCTTCGGATAACGGACGCTCCACTGCTTCAGCCATGCCGACAAATCCTGCCGCGCTTCCTCGATGCTGCGCCGTTCGTAGATCCAGCGCAATTTTCGTCAGGCAGTCGTTATCCCCGCCGCTGCGCGGTCTGTTCCTCGTTCTCCGCACCCACGGCCTCCTCCATCTCGGCCTCCAGGACCTCCTGTCGCACCTCCCGGATCATCGGTCGCAGAAAATCCTCCTGCTCCTTCATTACCTCTTTCCAGTTCGTCTTCTTCGCGCTATCCCGCTTGCGGGCCATCGGGCCTTTCCTTTCTTTCCGCCGCTAAACGGAATGTGAAAGGTCTAGCATGACCCATCGCCTTTTGCAGAACTTCTGAAGCTTAACCTTGCACGGAACTTTCCGGCCATCAACGGTTGGCCCTGCACCGAGCGTTTCCCCCGCTGGTTCTCCGGTGCTCTAGCGGTCTCGCGGCAGAGCGCAGGGTTCCAATCGCTTCTGTTCGATCAACGCCTGATGGTGCGTTACCCAATGCAGTCCTACTTGTTTGCGGTAATCGATCAAATTGAGTTCCCTCGCTAACTCGCGCTTCAATACCTTGTCACCCAGCCAGTCAGGGCCTAGGGATTTCCTGGCGCGCAACGATCGCGCTGCTGCGTTGATCAGTGTCTCGAGATCACGACTCCGTGACTCATGCACGCACGCCACGGCCACCGCATGTCTCGCATGATCAGGGCAAAACGTCCCGCGCCGATAGGATCTGCGGGGTTTCGGATGCAGAAAATAGACACCGCACCGGGGGGATCGGCACTTGCACAAGCGGTGTTTCCAATCGCTCTGGACTATTCCAGAAAAGAGCCTTTGGGCTTCAGTGATTTGTGCGTCAAAGAAATTGGACACCACGCCCAAATACCCTGCGCGGTCAGCAATGGTCACCCGAATACCGACCGGATCCCGAGTCCTGTCGTATGTCGGGGGTGCATTCTCAACATAGTGCAAGAAGGCCAGATACGCAGAGGAGGCTCTAGTCAAGTCCCGTTTTTCGACCTCCTCAGTGCCATCCGCACGCCGTCCCGTGTCAAGCCAATCGTCTACGTAACTGCGGAGGTGAGCTGACGTCAGAGCGTCCCTCATCGGGTAGGATTCTTTTCGTGATACTGTCCCGGGCATGTGCCAACCCGGCTCTTCAAAAGTTGGAGGACGCCGGAAGGTCGGCAGAGTGAGCAGATAATTTTGGAGGAAACCATCATGTCCGTCGTCTACCTTCTGCTGGGCATCCTCCATCCACCTTCGAAAACTCGCATGCATTTCGGTCTTCGTCGGTACGTCGGAGGTTAGGCTGCTTGAAAGCCTCTCAAAGAAATCAGCACATCTTGAGGGACGCGGGGGCACTACGTTTAGTGCTGCGATCGCTTCGTCTGCGGTGACGCTGTTGCTTATTTCCATGCCTCAGAATCTTGTTAGCAAATATATTGAAATCTGCTAACAAAATTTAACGACCACTGTACTACGAAATAGGACGTAATAGTCATAGCGGGTAGATACGGCCGCAAGGCCGAAGTGAAAAGCTCAACAACGGATGAAAGCCGAGTAGAGGCACGCCTGTCGATCACGCAATGTTGTGTGGCTATTAACCGGTGCGGGCCCTGGCAGTAAGTATTCATCGAGGAATGATATGTCCAAAAAACGAACCAACGGCTGCGGCCAATTCTCCAAAGGCACCAGCGGGAATCCGTCTGGTCGACCCACAGGCAGTCGCAACCATTCCACCGTGCTTATGGAATCTCTCCTTGCAGGAGAGGCAGAACGGCTGACACGGAAAGCCATCGAATTGGCCTTGGCTGGGGACATCACGGCACTGCGGCTGTGCCTGGAACGCCTCATTCCTCCTCGCAAGGACCGGCCGATCCACTTACTCCTACCGCCGCTCGAAAATGTACAGCAGATCTGCGAGGCGATGGCCAAGGTGTCGGCCGCCATCGGCGAGGGTGGAATTACACCCTCCGAAGGAGAAGTGATTTCCACCATCCTGGAAAAACACAAGGACGTCATGGTGACGGCGGACCTGGAACGACGTATGGACGAGTATGAGCGACTGGCAAATATTGCTCCTAGTACGTCGTAAGGAACTTAGGTGGTAAGGGGGGAACCATGACCTTAGCGACCCGGCTGAAGCGTTTGGAAGCGCGCCTGCCTCCTCCGCCGATCAGCCCGCGGGCACTTGCATTGGCCCGGATCTTCACCCCGATAGAGTTGAAGCGAATTGACGAGGCTCGTAGAGGACTGGGTTCCGTCCCCTTCGAGGACCTTCTGAAGGACATGATGGTGACAACGGACCTGGAACGACGTATAGACGAGTATGAGCGGCAACTGGCAAATATTGCTCCTAGTACGTCGTCAGGAACTTAGGCGGTGAGGGGGGAACCATGAGCTTGGCGAACGGACTGAAGCGTTTGGAAGCCTCCCTCCTGCCGATTAGCCCGAACGTAGTTGCATTGGCCCGGACCTTCACCCCGATAGCGTTGAAGCGAATTTGGGAGGCTCTTAGCGGGCCGGGTTGCCGAACAAAACCGGAAGCGGCGCGGAGAGGGAAAACCAGAGACCTTCACGTTCCTGGGTTTCACGCACTATTGTGAAGCGTCGGAGCGACGGGAGCTTCATCGTCTGGCGCAAAACGGCCAGCAAGCGGATGGTGGCGAAGCTGCAAGCCTTAAAAGCAGCATTGATCCGCCGGAAGCATGAGGCGCCTCGCGTGGACATCGAATCCACTGAATAAAGGAGTGCATCCGAAGGCGAGTCGAGGGCGCCCAGCCACAAGTATGCAGCTGCCCAGATCGCGGTCTCTATTCCGTGCAGCAGAGCCAGGAGGAGTCCGGCCGCTGCGACCAGACCAATCACGATCGGGATCACATAAAGGAGGCCAAGATGCCGGTTCGCTACACTCACGGCACATCAATCGAAAGCGCCATCCCTCAGGCGCAATGCTGCCGGCCGCCCGCTGCATCTCGTCAATCGCTTCTTGCAGGGTAAGGTGCAGCCCCAAAGCTGCTTCGATCACGGACTCTGGTCCCTTACAGCGCAACAGTGCGTAAGCCGGTGTAGGGCCGGGGCCGGTGAGTATGATGAACGTCATGGTCGGCCGCGTCTCGCCGGGCGGAATGATCGCGTTGAGCTCGCTAATCCAGGCAATCGCTTCATCCATCACTTGCGCATCGGCGTCGGACATCGGTCGGCTGTTCAGTTTAACTAATCCTCGGGTCGGGAGGTGTCCTCGGGGACGATCCGGCGCACAGCGAACGCCGTGTAGCGTTTAAGGGCGCGGATATAGCTGCCAAGGCTCGCTTGAAATTCTGTCCCAGCTTTTTGGAGGGCCGGCGATTCGTAATGCTGAGGCATTCCCAAGGATGCCTGCTTCACTATGAAATCAAAACGCAACCTGGCGGACTGGTTAGCGGTATGTGCTGTTGTTAGTTCCTCTAAGAGTAAGCGCAAAATGTCTTCGTGGCCCTGTCTTGTCATATGCGGACCTCTGGGGCCAATTATCTCCTTTTTCAGTCCCGCGGGTTGGCCTGCCCTGCGCGCCTCCGCCGCCACTCCGCCCGCGCCTCTGCGAGTTGCAATCCCCACACCGCGCGCGGTTGCCCGTACGATGCTGCGGGCTCGCCATGTATTGCGTGTCGCGGCCGTAACGCTCCAGTTCCGCATCGGTCATTTTGCGGAGCCGGTCGCGGATTTCGCCGAGGGTGAGGGAGACGGAGGGATCGTAGGTCACGCTGCCATTATTTTTGCACGCGCGTAACGCTCGACGTTGTTGGCCGGGCGGAAATGATTTGATAATTCATCGGCACCCGCGAGAAAATGAATAAAAGGACTTTTTATCACAAAATATGCTAGCCTAATATCACATGCATCCGACTGATTTTGCAGATTTTAGCGGCCTATTAATACCGGCTTTATTCAGTTGTCTAGTCACCTTTGCGGCCATCGTCTGGTTCGTCGGCAGATTCCTACGGGCATGCATTCGCGGCGTTAAACGGATGCATCAGGCGAACACCGTAAACGCTTCACCTAAAGCAGCCGATCATGCTCTTGTAACAAGACGGTGATCGATTACAGCCGTGGAGTTTGAAACTGCGATAGCGTTAGAAAATCACGTCAAAGAACACGGCTCAAAGATCGAAATTCCCGGCAATTACCGCCGCCCGGATCGCATCCACGTACTCAGACGTTGCTTCGGCTGCGTGGATGCACTGTGAGCACGTCAACAGGTGCTCTTCGATCGTGGCGAGTTCGGCCTCGTCCTTCACCATGCCAAGGTGGAGACGTTCAAGATCGTGGTCAGAGATATGGTTCACGCCTTGATAGTAGAAGCAGCGCGGAGAAGTTCTCAGGAAAGATATCGTCTTCAGGTTAATCCCACTAAGGGTTCCCCGGTCCGGTACCCCCATTTATGCCGATTCGTCACCCCATGAGGGACCTTGCATTCACGGTCTTCTGCCCAAGCATAGAATGAAGGGGTCCGTCACGGTTCCAAACATGTTGCCGATACTCGTAGTGGATGACAACCCGCAGATTCGTTTACTCGTTAGGAAGTTGCTTTCACGTCAAGGGTTCCAGGTCATTGAGGCTCACGATGGTCCGACTGCCCTTGCTTCACTTCGGAGCACAGGCGGTGCGGTTGGTGCGTTGCTCACAGACATCGAGATGAACGGCATGAGCGGCATCGAGCTTGCCGAGAGAATAGCCACAGAGTTTCCTTCGATCCCAATCCTGATGATGTCCGGTTCCGAGATTAGTGAAGGGGAATTACGATGCGTTGTGCCTAGTTTTGCGTTGTTCGTTCGCAAACCTTTCGACGGACTAAGTTTCGTTCAATCGTTCAAGAGACTGGTAGCCTGCTGCTTGACCTTGTGACGGCTCTAGGCTGTCGTGCGCTTAATCCGGTCTTGCCTACTCTCGCATGGCGCGTAGCCCGCCGCCACCCGCGCGCAGTCCACGCCCCACGCCCGTGAAACGTTCGCACGTCTCACTGCACTACTGAAACATGGCGCAAGCCCACGGTCCCTTCGACGAAGACGCCCGGCTGAACGTGTGGGGCCAGACGCTCTCCCTCATTGTCGCTACCACGTTTCAGCAGTACGAGACTGCCGTGATCGATCCGGTACTGACGTGCGCCGAAAGAGACGACTACTGGGATCGGTTCCTGCTGGCGCACGACGCACTGGCCGCGCTAAAGCGCCGATAGCTTATCGAAACTGCTGGCCCGCCGCGCTCCGATTCAGCCTCCAAAATCAGCGCTAAATTCCCATAGGCAGCGAGCTTGTCTGCGGAGATCGAAAAATGATGCCCCGGAGTACCGCCCGGCCATTTTCAGGTAATCGGTTAAGTCTTTTATTTTGTATGGT
>CAWERY010000006.1:0-91603 GCA_963811575.1 uncultured Solibacteraceae bacterium
TTCTGATGCCATAGTGAAAATGGGGACGGCATAGGCGGCCAGCTGTTTGGATTGAAGAGCTCGAGCCAGCGCCCAAACGGCGAGCGGCAAGAGAGCCAGGCTCGTTAGATGAGGAAGGTCATCCCACTCGAAGGCTACACTCAAACGACGCGGGCTCCACACGGATGCCCATAGAAACGCCTGATCGGGAATCAGAAGGGCGGCGGGGGTGGCGAGGGAACAGATCAGCGCCGCGGTGAAACTGTATCCGGGTAGCAGCGACAGGCGCCAGCTCAACACATAGAGTGCGACCGGCACCAGACAGTAGACGACTGCCGTCAGCACATTCAGGGCATGCGCCGGCGAGAGACGAAGCAGCCGGTGCAGCGCGGCTATTGCGGCCGGCACGAAGGGAGCGTACGTGAATTCCAGCGGAGCTCCGCCTCCCCAGTAAGGCCACCATTGCGGCCGCAACCGATCGAACGCAGCGAGCCGGGCCAGCGACATCCATTGGCCATGTATGGAGTTCCAGTGGCCGCTGGAATCTGCGAAAAACGCACGTCGGCAAATGTACAGATTGATGGCGGCAAGGATCGCGAGGTAGATCCAGGGAAGGTATGCGTGCAGACGAATTGTCGCGAGGCGACCGCGTTCCCGCGACATAATTGTGGCTCCAGCCTTCATTCTATGCGTGCGCGCCGGGATTATTGCGGGCTGGACAGCGACTTGACGAATTCGTAGAGGAAGGTCTGGCCTTCGTAGAAGGATTGGACCGGCATGCGCTCGTCGCGGCCATGGGCACGAACGTCGTCACGATCGACGAAGAATCCCTGAATGCCGTAGGTCGGAATTCCAGCGACGCGGAGGTAGCGGCCATCAGAGCCGCCTACCGCCATCGAGGGCACGGTGATGACGCCGGGCCACATGATGTCGCTGATGCGATCGAAGGCCCGCATGATATCGGGCCGCATCGGGGACGCAGGGCTGTTGCCTTCGTTGGTCTTGATGGTGATCACGATCTGATCGTCGGCGATGACCTTCTTCAGCGCGGCGAGGACGTCCTCCACGGAATCGTCCGGCAGGATGCGACAGTTGACGTTGGCGGCGGCGAGCTGGGGCAGGGCATTGGTGGCGTGGCCGCCTTCGAGCAGCGTGGCGACGCAGGTGGTGCGCATCATGGCGTTGAGAGGCGCGGAGGCGGCGGAGACTCTGCGCATGGCGTCTTCATTGCCTTCCGCGACGCGTGTGAGTTCGGCGGCGAGCGGGCCTTTTTCGATCTTCGCCATCTGGCGGAAATAAGCGCGGGTGATGTCATTCAGGCGGTACGGGAAGGCGAACGTGGAGAGGCGGTAAAGTCCGCCGGCCAGATGGTAGATGGCGTTGTCGGGGACCGGGCGCGCGCTGTGGCCGCCTTTGTTGCGGACCTCGAGCCGGAAGTCGGCATAGACCTTTTCGCTGAGCCCAATCGTTGGATACGCGCTTGCCGTCCACCATCTCGCCGCGCGCGCCTTCGTTAATGGCGAACTCGGCTTCGATCAGATTGCGGTGGTTCTTGAGGAGCCAGTCGACGCCGTTGAAAGGGCCGCCGCCTTCTTCGTCGGCGGTGAGAGCGACAATCAGGTCGCGATCGGGACGGAAGCCTTCGCGCTTGTAGCGGATCAGGTTGGCGATCCAGACGGCGGCCTGGGCTTTGTCGTCCATGGTGCCGCGGCCGTAGAAATAGCCGTCCTTTTCGAGCAGGACGAAAGGGTCGGTGGTCCAATCCGCGCGCAGCGCTTCGACTACGTCGATGTGGGCGAGCAGGAGGATGGGTTTGCGGCGTCCGGTGCCGTGATAGCGGACCACGAGGTTGAACTTGCGCGGGACGGCGCCGCCGAGGAAAATATCGGAATCGGGAAAACCGGCGGCCTTGAGCCGCGCGGCCACGGCTTCGGCGATCGGCGTGGTGGCGCCGGTGGTGAAGCCCGACTTGATCTCGATCATTTCCCGGTAGATCTCGCGCGCCAGTTGCCGGTCGGCGGCCGGGGGAAGGTTGTCGGCGGCAAGGCCTGGCAGGGAAGCAGGCGAGCAGCGGCAGCAGGAGTGAGATTCGCATTCCCGGTTGATAGACCGTACTACTTGGAGCGCGTGGCGTTCCACGTGCCGGCGTCGACGCGTCGGCGGATCGACGACGGTGGTCTGGTAGCGGCCTGAGAAGGCCTTGCCATCCCACTTACCGGTGATCTTGGAACGCGCGATGATGCCTTGAATGTCGAAATCGTAGGCGACGTCGAACTGCGAATTTTCGAGCTTGAAGGATTGGACTTTGGACTTCACTTCCTCGCCGGCAAGCGTGAAGGAGACGTCGCATTTCCAGGACCCATCGGGCGCGGCGAGCGAGCGTCATGCGGACGGTCCGCCACTCCCGGAGGAATCGCTCTTCCATACGCCGGTGTATGGGCCGGCCATGCCGGTATCGGCGGCGCGGACCAAAAGGACGGTAGCCAGAAACAGAAGGCACAGAGAGCGCATGCGGTGAATCGTAGCAGACTCAGGGCTTGACTCGGTCCGGCACGGCTGAGGAGATAAGGCGAGGTATTGGTCCCAATCGGATGGGATAGTACCGTGCCCGCCGGGATGCATGTAGTAGCCGATGGTGTGAAGGATCGGAGTTCCGGCGGGCGGCATTTGTTCTGTCTCCAGGCCCTGCTTGCCGAAGAGGCGGTAGACGGGGTCGGCGGCGCGGGCGGCGAGGAATTCGCCCTTCGGGTCCGACCAGAAATCTTTGTCGCCGGTCTGCAGTAGTACGGGTCGCGGCGCGATCAGGGCGATCAGGAGGTGGGCGTCGACGGGGAACTTGATCGACATTCTGTCGCGAATTTTGCGTAGTTCGCGGCGAACTGGTAGGGGTAGCGGGTGGGTTCGGTGAGGTGCGCGATGGTTTCGCCGTAATTTCGGCGGCTGAGTGCGGCGCCGCCTTCGCCGGAGCAGCTGGCGATGACGAGGGCGAAACGCTGATCGTGCGCGCCGGCCCACATGACCGTCTTACCAAGACGCGAGACGCCGGTGATGGCGACGCGTTTCGGGTCGACGCCCTTGTCGGTCTCCAGGTAGTCCATGGCGCGGCTCAGTCCCCACGCCCAGGCGGAGATGGAGCCCCATTCATTGTGCGCGGGCTCGGTCTGGCCGGGCTTGAGATAAAGGGCGCGGACGCCGAAGGGGATGCCGCCGGGGAAATCGGGATCGATATCGCCATAGTAGACGGTAGCGAAGCCAAAGCCGGAATCGATCAGGCGCGCGACATTGATTTTGCCGAAGCTCATGCCCTGAGTGGCGGGGACCTTTTTCTTGTCGCGGCCCCAGACTTCGCCGACTTTGACCCCGGGGTCGACCACGGTATTGGAGTTGGCGGAAAAGGCGGCATTGAGCAGCACGGGCGCGGGATTGGTCGCGGCGTTCGCCGGCAGGTAGAGCAGCAGGTCCATCTTCGGTCCGGCGTTATCGGCGGAGAAATAGACGGTCACCTGCCGGCGGATCGCTTTGCCATCCAGAGCGCGGGCGCGCCGCTTTCGGTGGCGACGAAGTGTCTTTCGGCGGGGCGCGCCGGAGCGCGGCCATACTGGTTCTCCTCGAAGAGCTTGACGATCTCGGGGCGGCGCTTCTCATTCCAGGTCTTGGCGTCGCGGACAGGTTTGCCGTTGGAGAGAACGAGGGGATCGGGAAGGTGTAGGTTCCGACCTTGGCTTCGTCGTAATTGACGGGAATGCCGGCGACCACGGCGGCCGGAGGCTTGTCGGCCTGCGCGAGGGCTGCGCCGGCGCAGAGCAGCGCGAGGGAAGAAATGCGCGTCATAATGCGATCTACTCTATCATCCGACGGGCTGTGCGAGCGACTGCGGGGCGGGGAAGGGTTGGGAAAACCAGAAGGAGAAGGGCGTCGCGCCGTGAAGCTGGTAATGTTCCAGACGCTCGCGGCCTTCGGCGACGGAGGGAATGTGCCCGGCGGGCACCCACCAAAGGCAGTAGGTGGGCAGCTCCATTTTTTCAAACCAGAGTGCCCGGTCGCGGAATACGCCGATGTGGCGCGCATTGTAAGTATAGGCGCGCAGGGTATCGAGCGATTCCCAAACGGACATGTTGAGCAGCATGAAGGGGTCCTCGTTGTAGACCACGTCGGTAGCGTTGCCGGAGGCCGATTGCAGGCGCCAGACGAAGCCCGGGGCGGCGTCTGCCATGGCGTTGAGAGGGTCGAGCTGAGAGACGAAGCCAGACATGCGCGGGTCGTCTATGGGATGCAGGATGCGGCCGATGTTGATCTGGGCGAGGTGATAGACCATCGAACTATTCTAAGCCTCGCGGGCGATGTCGGCCCAGCGATTGAGGACGGCGGCGAGGTCGCGCAGGCTGACCGGCTTGCTCAGGTGATCGTCCATCCCGGCATCCAGGCAAGCCTCGCGGTCCGCGGCAAAGGCGTTGGCGGTGAGCGCGATCACGGGCACGTGGCTCGCGCCGTTCTCGAGCCGCCTTAGTTCGCGCGTGGCGGCATAGCCATCCATGCCGGGCATCTGACAATCCATCAGCACCAGGGCGTAGCTCATTTGCGCCAGCGCGGCGAGAGCCTCTTCGCCGCTGCCGACCACATCGGCTTCGAAGCCGCAATGCCCGACCTGCAGACGGGCGACACGTTGATTGACGATGTTATCCTCCGCGATCAGAACGCGGCCCCGGCGGGCGGGAACAGGGCGCGAAATGGCCGCGGCGGGTCGGCGGCTTGGGGACATGAGGAGGGCTGCAGGATGCGCTGCAGGGCGTCAAAGAGTATCGCCGGTTTGACGGGCTTGTGAACGGGCGTCGCGGCGTTGCCCTGCGGAATCCCTCCGATCGGCGTCAGGCGGAGAATCGGCGTGGAGTTCAGGGAGGAGTCAGCCGCAATTTCACGGAGGAGGCCGGCGGCATCCACACCGGGTATCTGCATGTCGATGAGGGCGGCGTCGAAGTGTTCCGCTCGCAACGCGGCGAGCGTCTCCGGTACGCTCGCGACGGTGACACTCCGCAGCCCCCAAGACTTGAGATGCCGCTGCAAGATCGACTGGCCGGAGCGGGGACCTTCGAGGATCAGAATCCGCGCATCGGGCAACCGGCGCGACTCGCTTACGGGCTGATCGGGGGCGGCCGGCAGCAAAGCGGTAAACCAGAAGGTGGACCCGCCCCCTTCGCGGCTTTCGACGTCTATTTCCCCGGACATGAGCTCGACGATACTCTTGGTGATTGCCAGGCCAAGGCCAGTGCCGCCGAAACGGCGGGTGGTGCTACTATCCGCCTGCGTAAAGGGCGCGAAGAGGTGAGCCTTGGCCGCCTCGGGAATTCCGATTCCGGTATCGCTGACCGACACGTGTACGCGATCGCCTCCCTGCGTGGAGGTGACCTGGAGGCTGACTTCGCCCGAAGCGGTGAACTTGAGAGCGTTCCCCAGCAAATTGAGCAGCGCCTGCCGCAAGCGCGCGCCATCACCCATGACGCACCGGCGGGAGTTCCGGGGCGATCCAATAGGTGAGTTCGAGACCCTTTGTCTGTGCCGCCGGAGCCATCAATTCAATGGCAGCTTCCACCGTGGCGGTGAGATCGAACGCAACCGTTTCCAGGACCAGCTTGCCGGACTCGACTTTTGAGAAATCGAGAATGTCGTTGATGATTGCCAGCAGATGTTCGCCGGATTGGCTCACGCTGCGAGCCAGCGAGTGCTGCGCCTCGGTCAGACCGCTTTGCAGCAGGAGTTCCGCCATTCCGAGTACTCCGTTCATCGGCGTACGGATCTCGTGACTCATATTCGCCAGGAACTGTCCTTTGAGCCGGGTGGCCTCGTGTGCGGATTCCAGCGCCTGGGCGAGCGCGGCATTGTTTTGCTGAAGCTGAAGCGCGTACGCGTCGAGCCGCTCCTGGGCCTGATAGAGTTCGGTGAGGTTCACCAGGCAGGAGCGCAGCCCCTGGATGCTCCCATCGGTGCCAAAGATTGCGGTTTCGTGAACTTCGACCCGCAGCAACTGGCCGTCCTTGCGCTGGTAGTGCCGTTCGAATGGCGCCAGCCTGCGCGTCCCGTTGATTTTGGCGCGAATCGCGGCGCGCGATTCTTCGTGGAGTTGAGGCGCAACGAATTTCCATGCAGGGCGCCCGATGATTTCCTCCTCGTCATACCCGCACAGCGTTCGTCCGGCGCGATTGATGCGCGTCACCAGGCCCTCGCGATCGATTTCGTGGATCGCGACGGGCGCTTCCTCAAAGAGCATGCGATACCGTTCTTCACTGCTCGCGACCAGGTCCGCGGCGCGCTGCTGTTCCGTGATATCGACGGCCACCACGCCGATCCGCGGCTCGCATGCTTCGCCGGTCACCAGAAATTTCAATACCAGCCAGTGATAGATCTCGCCATCCCGGCCACGCTGCGGCAGCACGTATTGCAGGGGCCTTCCACTGACCAGCACCTCATTGTCGCGATCACGGATCGTGCCGGAGCTTTCACCGAAGAGATCCTTGTCCAACTGCCCAATGGCATCCTTTGAGGAGACGCCGTGGAAGCGGACGAAGGCATCGTTGACATAGACGATGCGTCCGGAAGGTTCCTTCATATAGGAAATGGCCGGCGTATGCGCCATGAAGGTTTCGAAGCGGCGCTCGGCTTCCACGGCGCGTTTCCAAGCTTGGCGGGCGATGCGGCGGATTCCTAAAGTTCGCCTCCAGTGCCAGAACGTAAAGCCGGCCAACAAGAGAACGCCTGCGGCGAACAGGATGCTAAGACGTGCCTCCTGCCGCATGGCGAGCCGTTCCCGAACATAGCGTTGCTGGGGCAGGGCGAACCAACGGTTGGCGATCGCGGTCATGGTTCCATCCATTGCCAATTGTTCGATCCCGGCGTAGAGCCGGCTCGCCGTGGACCGGGCGCCGGCACGGGCGAAGGTCGCCAGTCTGGAAGAGGCTTGTGGCATCGGCACGAGCAGCAGCTTTTGATCGGTGCAGGCGGCGGGCGGCGACAGCAGGGCGTCGAATATCAGGCGAGCGTCCAGCAGGACTCCATCGAAATGCCCTCCGCACAACGCGCCAATCATTGCGTGGGCGCCGCGTGTGGGAATCAACGTGGCGCCGGGCAGGATGCCGGCCGCGACCGGAGCTCCGTAGGAGGAATCGCGGATCGCGATACGGCGTCCCGCGGCTCCGGCGGCATCTTTCAAAGGATGTTCGCGGAGAGAGACCAGGGACAGCGAGGCCTCCCACCAGGGCACGCTTGAGTACCACGCGGCCTTGCGTGGAGACGTGACGGTGAGAAGGGGGAAAAGGTCGATCTGGCCCGAGCGAAGCGCTTTTTCGGCGTCGTCCACCGGCACCCACTCCAGCCGGATATGATTGAGTGCCGCCGCGCCCCGAACCACCTCGACCGCCATACCTGACGGGGAGCCGTGTTCATCGGTGAATACATAGGGCGGAAAATCGTTGTACCCGACTCGCAGGGTGCCGCCGGCCTCACTACGGTTCAACGCCGCACAGATCAGGATCGTGATGGCCGCGACAATAGCGGGACGCCACAGTCGATGCGCGAACTGGGCCGCTACGCGGCTGAAGTATACGGACATCAAACATCTTTATCGGCGCCAAACGAGAATTCTGTAGGCCGCGCCGCGCACCGTTTTCTGAGGCGCACCAACTATAATGGGACTTATGTTCTTTCGCAGAGAGCGTCCCACGAGCCGCAGTTTCCAGGAGAAGGTGAACACCTTGAAGGGGGCGGGTTTCACGGTCTCCTCGACGACGTCGGGCGCCAGCCGGGTGAGCCGCGGGGGCTACGCGTTGGATTTGAAGGAGACCGGAGGAGAGGTGCTGGTGGAAGACCGTGCGGGTGTCCTGATGGGCGACGAAATCGGTGTTCTGGTGGATGGGGGATACCAGAAGTTTTTTCGCACGCCCGCCGGAAAGAAGCGGCCGGCGCTGGCCGACGACCTGAAGGCCCTCCATGATTTCGAGGAAGACGTTAAGGAATCGCTGGGGATGAAGAGCCTGTATAACGAGTCGTTGGGAACGGTATCGACGCTATACCAGTACGATCGCGTAAAGGATCGCGATCGCGGCGTGCCGAAACGCGCCTGGGAATAGGAGCTACTTCTTGATTTCGGCGGGGGCCGGTTGTATCGTCGTCGGGTTCTGTTTGCGCAGCTGTTCAAAATACTGCTGCACGTAGGGCTGAAGCGCTACCGGCACTTCATCGCGGCTGATTTCCGCGCCGCCCTGGGAATGTTGAGGACCCTTCTGCGCATACGGCGTGTGCAACTGCTGGCTGGTGGATTGCACTTCCACGGTGGCCTCGCCACTGATGGTGGCTGAGCGCTTGCCGAGGATCTCACTGATCTTCCCCATGGCCGCGAGCTGTTCGGCATTCTTGATCGCCTTGTCGCCATCCTGGCTGCCGATGCCGCTGCCGGGCTGTTTGCTGGACTGCTGAGAATCGCTCTTGCCCTGGCCTTTGCCCTGCTGAGCGTTCTCGGAATTCTTGGCCTCCTGGCCGTCCTCGCCTTCCTGCGCATCACCCTGCTGGTTGCCGGTCTGCTGCTGGCCGTCCTTATTATTCTGGCCCTTCTGGCCTTGCTGCGGCTTACCCTGGCGCGAGTTCTGTTCCTGATTCCCCTGCTGCGGCGCGCCCTGCTGGTTCTGCTGCGGTTTCACCTTCGACATCAGGTTCTGGAAGGCGTCCTTCATCTTGCTCATCAGGCTGGAATTTTCGTTATTGGCGGCATCCTGCTGCTTGCCGTTCTGCTGCTTTTCGGAATTGCCGGATTTGCTATCGCCCTGCTGCCCGCTTTGATTTTCGTCGCCGGCCTTGCCGCCGTTGGCTTCGCTTTGCGAATCCTGGTCGTCGGACGCCATTTCGCTGTCTCCCTGTTCGGGCGACTTCTGGCCGGGCACTGATTTGGTTTCGGTCTTCGCGTCGGTTTTCGATTCGGGCTCGCCGGCGGTCTGCATTTCCTGATTCGGATCCTGCTGGCCAGGCCCTTTTTGATCCTTGTCCTCGGCGCCGTTGCCTTCGTCCGGCGTCTCGGGTACCTGCTTGGCATTGCGGCGCTGCTTGTTATTGGCCTGGTGCACCGTCTTGCCGCCGCTGATCGATTCGGGCAGGAAGTTGGCAATTGGCTGCTTGAGATCGAGACGGCGCGAGAGCCCGTATCGCAAAGCGAAAAGGCTGGTGGCGACCACCAGCAGCGCGGCCATCACATAAAGACCGCGCGGCATTTTGTATGGCACCGCGAGGCGTACGTCGATGGTCTTGGCGATGCGTCCGGCGCTTTCGAATTGCGCGCGGCGAACGTCTTGGGGAACGCGGGCGCCCGGTGCGATTTCGCTGAAGAAGAGTGCGGTGGAGATATTGTCCGCCAGATCCAGGCGGCGGTCCACCAATTGCGCAACTGCGTAGGGCGTGGGTAGGCGCTTGCTGATGCGGTAAATGCCGATCGCGGCGGCGATCAGCGGGACCGCCACTACAATCTGCCAGCTGAGAATCTGCGTGCCGAGGAGGAGCAGCACGATGAAGGCGGCCAGCGCGATACTCATCGCGGTCGCTCCCTGTGCCAGTAGTTCGTTGCTTAAGATGCGGCGCCTTGCCTCACGGACCAGTGTTCCCACGTCACCTCTCGTGCGTCACCGCACCATTTCCGGAACGCGCAAGTTCCGAAACGCTAGATTTCGCTTCAATCTTAGCATTTTCCGCAAGCCGGCCCGGACAGGCTTGCGAGGTAAAATGGTTATAGGCGCCACCTAAGGAAGGAACTCCGTTTGAACCAACCAATTCGCGTTTTGATTGTCGATGACGAAGAGACCCAGCGTGCCGGCCTGGCGGCGATGGTTTCTGCGTGGGGAATGACACCAAAGACCGCTGGAGACGGCAATGAGGCATTGGAAGCCCTCAATTCGTTTGCCGCCGATGTGATCTTGACCGACTTGAATATGCCCGGTTTGGACGGCTTCGGCTTCTTGCAGCGCTTGAGGGATGGCGGGCGACATGCCTCCCACGATTGTCCTCACGGCCTACGGCAACATTGAGACGGCGGTGAAAACGGTCCACGAACTGGGCGCGTACTGGTTTCTCGAAAAGCCGATTCAGGCGGGCACCCTGGAGGTCCTGATTCGCCGCGCCGGATCTCACGCGGGTCTCAGCGCGGAGAAGAAGGTGCTGGAGCGCAACCTCGTCTACAAGGGCTCGCTCGGACAAATGGTGGGCAAGTCGCCGCGCATGCAGGAGATTTTCGCGCTCCTGCAGCAGGCCGGCCCGAGCCGCGCGGGCGTGCTGATCACGGGAGAGAGCGGAACCGGTAAGGAAATGGTGGCGCGCACCTTACACGCTCTGAGCCCTCGCCGGCAGGGCCCGTTCGTGGCCATCAACTGCGCGGCGCTGCCGGAATCGCTGATTGAGAGCGAGCTGTTCGGACACGAAAAGGGCTCCTTCACGGGCGCTACCGAGCGGCGCGCCGGCTGTTTCGAATTGGCGCAGAACGGGACGCTCTTGCTCGACGAAATCGGTGAGATGCCGATGGCGACCCAGGCGAAATTACTGCGCATTCTCGAGGATTCCAAGGTCCGCAGGCTGGGTGGACGCACCGAATTCGAAGTCGATGTGCGCGTGGTGGCGGCTACCAATAAAGTTCCTGAGGAAGCCGTGCAGGGCGGCCACCTGCGCGAAGATCTCTTCTACCGCCTCAACGTGTTTCACGTTCACCTGCCCCCGCTGCGCGAGCGCAAGGACGACATCCAGGCGATGGCGGACGCTCTGATTGCAGATCTGAATCGCAAGCACGAATGCCGCGTCACGGAGATTTCACCCGCCGTGATGGTGAGCCTGCAGCGCCACTCCTGGCCGGGCAATGTCCGGGAGTTGCGCAACGTGCTGGAGCGCGCCGTGATTCTGGCGGGAGAGGGCAGTATCGATGTGAAGCATCTGCCGGCCTTCCTGCAAAATCGTCCGGCCGCGGTTGCGGTGGGCGACGAACCCGCCTCCGGCAGCCGCGGCTGCATCGGAAGATCTGGAGACGGTGCGCTTCCAGATCGGCACCACCGTGGAGGAGGCGGAGAAGGGCCTGATTCTCCGCACGCTGGAACATACGTCGAACAACAAGACACGGGCCGCGGAGATTCTGGGAATCAGCTTGAAGACGCTGCACAACAAGTTGAAGGAGTACGGTGCGAAGGAATTGGGAATCGGAGCGGTGACTTAGAACAATGCCGGGTGGGACAGGCCGCGAGGCCTGCCCTACCGGCCTGTATGCAGGTTGTTGTGGATGGCGTAGAGCGCCAGTTCCAGGCGGTCGGACACGCCGAGCTTATCGAAGATGTTGTGCAGATGGTTCTTCACCGTCTGCTCGCTGATGAACATCTTCTCCGCCATTTCCTTATTCTTAAAGCCTTGGGCGACCAGCGCCACAATCTCGCGTTCCCGCTGGCTAAGAGGGGAACGCTCGCGTTCGCGGGTGGGCGGCGCCTGGGTAGGCGTGGACATCGCCGGGGATTCGTCATTGGCGACGAACTGGCGGATCACGGCAGCCGTGGTGTGCGAATCCAACCAGATTTCCCCGGCGTGCACCTTGCGGATGCTCTTGATGAGCAGTTCAGTGGCTGTCTGTTTTAGTACAATTCCGGAAGTGCCGAGCTTCATCGCCTGCACAAATTCGTTCTTGTCGTCGGAGGCGGTGAGCACGATGACCCGGGTCTTGTTCTTGGCGATCTGAAGCCGCTGCAAGGTGGCCAGACCGTCCAGGCCGGGCATTTTCAAATCAAGTAGCAGGATGTCGGGTTCGTGCTGCTGCAGAACATCGAGTACCTGCCGTCCATCCTGAGCCTGCGCAACCACTTCGAAGTCTTCTTCGAGGGTAAGCAGGCGGCAAAGCCCGTCGCGGAAGATCGGATGATCGTCCGCCACGACAATGCGGATTTTAGGCTTCAAGGGCGTACCCACGCCGGAGGATGGCCCGTTGATCCCCGTACTATTCTCAGACATACACTATCCGTTCGTTACGTAGAGTTTTAATAGTACCAAATTAAAATCGATTCGCGGACCTGACGGAACGGAATCGAATGTGGCACCCCGCCACCTATACTGACTGACGGTCTTCCTGACCCGCCCGTTGCGATCATTGTAGCGTATACAACGTTTCAAGGGGTGATCTCAAAGGGGGGTAGCCCTTTCACGAAAACTGTCAGGCTTTGATAAGGTTGAATGAGTATGAGCGAAGAATTGGGCGAGGTTGATTTTCAGCGATTCTGGCGTCGGCTACAGCAACTGGGGCTTAATGCCTACGAGTCGCGTTCCTACCTCGTACTCCTGGGGCATCCGAAGTTCAAGGCGTTGGAACTGGCCGCGCGGGCTCACGTTCCCCGTCAGAAGATCTACGAAGTGTTGGACAGCCTGGTGGAAAAGGGTTTTGCGCAGGTCGTCCAGGAGAAGACGAAGCTCTTCTCGGCCGTGGAGCCTAGCTTGGCGATTCCGGGCTATCTGGCACGGAAGCGGCAGACGCTGGAACAGGAACTCACCGACAACGGACGCGCCGGCGGCGCGCTGATTGACGATCTCAAGAGCCTGTACTCCGAAGGTCAGGGCGGACGCGGCACCTTGGATTTCCTGCGCATCGTGACCGAGCCTGCACAGACCGGAGCGGAATACCGGCGCATGCTCGCCGAAGTGAAGACCGAGTATCTGGAATTCTCGCGGCCTCCCTACGCGGTTGACCCGCTGGATGAAAAGCTGGTGAAGCAGGCTGGGTCGAACGGCGTGGCGTGCCGGCTGCTCCTGGAGGCTGCATCGCTCGATCACGAACACCGGCAGCGGCTTAGCGAATATGTCGCGGCAGGGGTCCAGGTACGCATCGCCGAATCGCTGCCCATGAAACTGGCGGTATTCGACGGACAGCACGGCATGCTCGCGCTGCTCGATCCGGTGATCACGCGGCCCACGTGGACAGCAGTGGTGTTCCACCACGATGGCATGGGTGAAGCGATGAAAGCGCTGTTCGAAGAGCGCTGGCGCCGCGGCACCGACCTTTAAATCTTTCGCGCCGGGGCGCGCACCACCAGCCGGTGGGCCAGTTCGGAAGGCCTACTTGGTGCCGCCCGCGACTCCGCGTTGTTTGCGCGTGAGGATCTCGCGCACCGCATAGATGCGGCGGTCCTGACTTTCGAAGTACGTGCGCATCATCATCTCGCCGATCAGGCCGGTGGAGAACATCATCAGGCCGCTCAATAGCAGCAGGCATCCCGCAATCATCAGCGGACCATGCTCGATCACGATCTCGTAGCCCAGAATTTTGAGCACCGCGAGATAGACCATGATGCCGCCGCCCAGCGTGGTGCCGGCCAGGCCGAGTGTGCCGAAGAAGTGCATCGGGCGCGTGAAGTACTTGAGCAGAAACTTGATGGTCAGGATGTCGAATAACACCCGAAATGTGCGGCCGATTCCGTAATGCGAATCGCCCGCCGCGCGGGGCACATTGCGGATCGGAACCTCCACCACGCGCGCGCCGTAAAAACTGGCCAGCGCGGGGATGAAACGATGCAGCTCGCCGTAAAGGTTCACGTCCTTGAGAACCTCCGCGCGGTAGGCCTTGAACGTGGTGCCGAAATCGTGCAGGTCCATGCCACTCGCCTTGGCCATGAGCCAGTTGGCGATTCGCGAAGGGAATTTGCGCATCACGGCGTTATCCACGCGAACCTTGCGCCAGCCGCTGGCGATATCGTAGCCCTGATCGATTTTCTCCAGCAGCGCGGGAATATCCTCGGGGGCGTGCTGCAGGTCCCCGTCCATGGCGATTACGACGTCGCCCTTCGCTTCATGAAAGCCCGCGGAGAGGGCCGCCGTCTGGCCGAAATTGCGCCGCAGCCGGATGACTTTGAGATGGCCGTCGGTTTCGACGAGATTCGCCAGCAGCTCAAAGCTGCGATCCGAGGAAGCGTCGTCCACGAAGAGAATCTCGTAGGAGCGTTGCAATTGCTCCAGTACCGCGGTGAGACGGTCGTACAACGGGAGAATGGACGGCTCCTCATTGTGGATCGGGATCACGATCGAGAGCATTGCCATGGGAATTACCAGTTTACCATCGCCCGATGCTATACTTTCGCGCTCGGCGGTTACGAGCACATCCGATGAATACGGAGCGGCTACCATTTCAGGCGACGGCGGGCGGCGCCCTGTACGAGGGCATGGGGCCGCTGCCCGTGGCGATCCTGCTGGATAACGTCCGCAGTATGTACAACGTCGGATCGTTTTTTCGCACTTCGGATGCGGCCAGCGTGGAGAAATTGTATCTCTCCGGGATCACCGCGCAGCCCCCGAAACACGCCATCGCCAAGACCGCGTTAGGCGCGGAGGATACGGTGCCGTGGGAGCATGCCTGGGAGGCTTTGCCCATGGTGGAGACCATCAGCGCGCGCGGTTACGAAATTGCCGCCGTAGAAACCAGCGTGCACGCGGTCGATCTCTTCGATTGGACGCCGCGCTTTCCGGTACTGGTGATCTTCGGTCACGAAGTGGATGGGATCCGTCCGGAACTCTCCGCCCGGTGCGATACGCACGTGCGGATTCCCATGCTCGGCGCTAAACATTCCCTCAATGTGGCCACCGCCGGCGGTGTCGTAATTTACGAATTACTGAGGAAATATCGCGCGCTGAGCGCTACGATGAAGCGTGCCTGACCCACTGCCGCGCATCCGCATGAACCTGGATTTCATGCCCTCGCCTTCACCTGAGCATCCCGGCCTTTTCATCCGCGACCCCTACCGGTTTTCCGACGCCATGCTGGTGATTCCACCGCCGCTGGTCGAATGCCTGCAGTGCTTCGATGGCGAACAGACGGAACTCGATCTGCGCGCGGCGCTGGTACGGATCACGGGCGAGTTCGACGTCAGTGATCTGGAACAGAATCTGATCGAAACGCTGAGCAACGCCGGCTTCCTGGAGGACGCGCGATTGGAGAGCATGCAGGCGGAGCGCAAGCGCGAGTTCGCGGCCGCCCCGGTGCGAGAGCCGGCTCATGCCGGATCGGCGTATCCCCAGGAAACGTCCGATGTGAACGAAATGATGGCGGAGTATATGCGCGGGGTCGAGCCTCCGGCGCCGGATGGCTTATTCGCGATCGCGGCACCGCACGTAAGCCCGGAGGGCGGCTGGCAATCCTATCGCGCGGCCTACGGACTGCTGCGGCCGGAGCACAAGGAGCGCACCTTCGTGATTCTGGCGACTTCGCATTATGGCGAGCCCGAGAGGTTCGGCCTCACGCGCAAGACATTTCGTACGCCGCTTGGGGACGCGCGGCCCGATCTCGCGCTGATCGATCGACTCGCCGCAACCGGAGGTCCCGGCGTCGAGATGGAGGATTACTGCCACTCCTTTGAGCACACCGTGGAACTCCAGGTGATCTTCCTGCAGCACATGCTGGGGCCGGACGTGAAAATTCTGCCGGTTCTGGTGGGCTCCTTCGCTCACAGCCTTTACCAGGGCGGAATGCCCGAGGACGACGACAAAGTCCGCGCCTTCTTCGACGCGTTAAGCGAACTGCGCGACCGCGAAGGCGACAAGCTGTTCTGGGTGATGGGCGTCGATATGGCGCACATGGGCGCGCGATACCACGATCGGTTTGAAGCCATCGCGGGCGAAGGTGCGATGGAGGAAGTCGCGGCGCGCGACGAAAAGCGCATCGAGCGGATTAACGCACTCGATGCCGGCGGATTCTGGGAACTGGTGCGCGAACGGCAGGACGACTTGAAGTGGTGCGGCTCGTCGCCTTTCTATACGTTCCTGAAAACGGCCGGCAAGGCGCGCGGCGAACTGCTCAACTACGAACAGTGGAACATCGACGAGAAGAGCGTCGTGAGCTTCGCCGGAATGAGCTTTCGTAAGTAGCCCCTAGGACGAGACACGGTAAGACAGAAGCGGTCCGACTCTGGCATCATTACCCTCATGGTGAATTTCGGAAGACTGGGTAGAGTTGCGCTTCTCGCGGGGCTATCGCTGGGAGCATGGGCACAGGGGCGGCAGACACAACAGGCGCCGGCGACGCCGGCACAGGCCACGCCGGGACGAGGTGGCCGCGGAGGCGGCGTTCCGGGTCCCGGGCCGGCGGTAGGCGGCGAGGTAGACGAGACGCCGGTGGTCACGCATCATTCGATCGAAGTCAACGGCAAGACATTGAGCTATACGGCGACAGTCGGCCAGATGCCGATTAAGGACGCCGCGGGAGACACAGAGGCGCACATTTTTTACGTCGCGTACACGCTGGACGGCGTGAAGGACACCGGCAAACGCCCCCTCGCATTTTGCTTCAATGGCGGCCCGGGTTCGGCCTCCGTGTGGGTGCACATGGGCGCGATGGGCCCGCGCAGTCCGCGCCTGCTGGCCAATGGCAATATGCCGCCGCCCCCGTATCAGTTGCGCGACAACCCGAACACCTGGCTGGATCAGGCGGACCTGGTGTTTATCGATCCGGTGGGCACCGGCTACAGCCGCGCCAAGACCGTGGAAATTGCGCGGCGCATGAACGGAGTCCAGGGCGATCTGCAATCCGTGGGAGAGTTCATTCGCATGTACGTGACGCGTAACGATCGCACGCTTTCCCCGCTGTTCGTGGCCGGTGAAAGCTACGGCACGTTCCGCGCGGCCGGGCTCGCCGGCTACCTGATCGATCGCGGCATCGCGTTCAACGGCGTCGTGCTGATTTCGGCGACGCTCAATTTGGAGACCATCTGGTCGCGGTCCGACGATCTGGTTTACGCGCTGGAACTGCCCACCTACGCGGCGGATGCCTGGTATCACAAGAAGGTCCCGGCCGATTTGCAGAAGAAGGATGTGAAGTCGTTCCTGAAAGAAGTGGAAGGCTTCGCCATGGGCGAGTATACCATCGCACTCAATAAGGGCGATGCGCTTCCGGCCGCGGAACGCAAGGCGACCATCGACAAACTGGTGCGCTACACGGGCCTCGAAGCCCGCTATATCGATCAGAGCAATCTGCGGTACGACGTTTCGCACTTCACCCGCGAACTGCTGCGCGACAAGCACGAGACGATCGGGCGTTTGGACGGGAGGTTGACCGGTCCTTCGTCACTGAATACCGGCGAGACCAGCGAATTCGACCCCTCGAACACGCTGATTGCTCCGCCCTTCCAGGCGGCGTTCACCAACTACGTCCGCACCGAACTGGGCTACAAGACGGATCTGTACTACTACGTCAGCGGCGGAATCCAGCCCTGGGATTGGGGCGTGCAGAACGGGTTCGGCGATACCACCGCGCTCCTGCGCAACGCCTTTGCGAAGAATCCTTACCTGAAGGTGATGGTGGCCGCGGGCTACTACGATCTGGCCACGCCCTATTTCGCCATCGAACACACGTTCAATCATATGGGCCTGCACCCGGAGATGCACAAGAACGTGATCTGGAACTATTACCAGGCGGGGCACATGCTGTACATCGATAGCGATGCCAGCGCCAAGCTCAAGCACGATATCTCCGAGTTCATCACCGGCGCCATCCAGTAGCGCGAGCTCGCGCCCGCGGACCATCGCTGAGCTATCCATCTTCGCCATATGTATAATAGCCACATATGGCGAAGGCGGATATGCAGAAGGGAAGCGCCGAGATGATCCTGCTGGCGCTGCTCGAAGAGCGCGCCCGGCATGGGTACGAACTGGCCAAACTGATCGAAGCGCAGTCGGACAACGAACTACAGTTTCACGTGGCATCGCTCTATCCGATGCTCTACCGGCTGGAGCGCAAGAAGCTGGTGGAAGGCAAATGGGTGGAGAAATCCGGCGAGCGCCGCCGCCGCTTCTACAAATTGACTCCGGCGGGCCGCAAGGCGCTCGCCGCCCACCGCGAATCGTGGCGCACTTTCGTCGCGGCATTGAATCGCGTCACGGGGTTCAACCATGCCTGACCGCGGCGTGCCCGATTGGGAGCGGTTGGTCCGTGACAAGCTGCCGACCCTGCATGTTCGCCCGGAGCGCTCCGCGGAGATCGTCGCCGAACTCGCGCTCGAGCTGGAGCAGGTCTACAATGACGCCCTGTCGGGAGGCGCCGGCGAGCTCGAGGCCCTGGCACGCGCGGAGCAGCGCCTCGGCGATTGGCGCTCCCTCGGCGCCCGCATCGATTACGCCGAGCGCGGCACTCCGCGCGCCGCCCTTTCCGCCGGAGGGCTGCACGATCTACGCTACGCCCTGCGCACGCTTCGCAAGAATCCGACCTTCGCCGCGATTGCGGTGTTGACCCTGGCCTTCGGAATCGGCGGCAACACCGCGATCTTCACCATGGTGGACGCGGTAGCCCTGCGCGATCTGCCGTATCCCGACCCCGGCCGCCTGATGGCGATCGAAACCCGCAAGGCGCAGCAGCCCGAAATCGAACCGTGGACCTCCGCTCCGGACTTCCTCGATTTTCGAAAACAGACGCACTCTTTCGCCACCGTGGCGGCGGTGAGCCCGGTCTGGAACGTGGTGACCACCGGCGGCGGCGTGGCCGAACAGTTGGACGCTCTCTATGTCTCGGCGGAGTTTTTCCCGATGCTGGGAGTCAGCGCGGCGTTGGGCCGGACCTTCGCGCCGGAAGAAGACATCAACGGCAAGCCAGTCCCGGTGGTGGTGCTCGGGCACGCGCTCTGGCGCCGCCGCTTCGGCGGACGGAGCGACGTCATCGGCCAGAAGATGCCAATCGATGGCGGAGTCTACAACATCATCGGCGTCTTACCGCCGGATTTTCGCTGGGCGGGCGAGCCGTTGGCCGGAACCGCCAAGGAAATTCAGGTGTGGTTTCCCTTGGCCGCGAATCAGCTGGCAGAGGCGGCCCGGATGGTTCGATTCCTGAAAGTCGCCGGGCGTTTGAAGCCTGGCATCAAGCCGGAAGTGGCCCGTCAGGAAACGCGCAGCATTGTGGCTGCGCTCGCCGAGCAGCATCCTGATACGGACCGCGGATTTGAATGCGATATCCGCCCCCTGCGCGATCAGGCGACCGGCCGGGTGCGCACCAGCATGCTGCTCCTGCTGGGCACCGTAGCGTTCGTGCTTCTGATGGCCTGTGCCAACGTGGCGAATCTGCTGCTGGCGCGCGCGGTGGCGCGGCAGCGCGAAATTTCGGTTCGCATTGCGGTCGGCGCCGGCGCCTGGCGGCTGGTGCGCCAGTTGTTGACCGAGGGACTCGTGGTCGCCGCGCTCGGCGGCGGCGTGGGAATTCCCTTGGCGTATGCGCTGTTGGGCGTTCTGATCGCGGTGGGCCCGGAAAGCCTGATGCGCGTGCATTCGATTGCTTTGGACCTGCGCGCCCTCGCGTTCACCTCTGCCGCTGTGTTGTTCTGCGCGGTGGCGGCGGGCTTGCCGCCTGCTTTGCGAATCGCAGCGGCCGGCACGGGTGCCGCGCTGCGTTCGTCGGGCCGCGGAATGGTGGGCGGCCATCATCGCTTGCGGAGCGCTCTGGTGGTGCTGCAGGTGGCCGTGGCGCTTGTATTGATCGTTGGTGCCGGCCTGCTGCTGCGCAGCTTCCAACACCTGATGAGCGTCGATCCGGGGCTCGACGCCCACAACCTGGTAACCATCGCGACCCAGATGCCGGGCAACGCCCGCACTCCGGAACTTCGAGCCGCGATGCTGCAAAGAATCCAGGACCGGCTGGCGGTGATGCCCGGAGTCGCGAGCGTGGGCGCGGTGAGCCGCTTGCCATTTTCGGGAAAGAACCTGGGAACCCTGGTCTTCGTGGAAGGGCACAGTGTGCCGGGCCAGCCGCTGGCCGACGTCGAATACCGTGTGGCCACGCCCGGATATTTTCCGACCATGCGAATTCCGCTGCGCGCGGGCCGCATGTTCGACGATCACGATGGACCCACGGCGTCAGTCGTCATGGTCAACGAAACCATGGCGCGCAAGTTCTGGCCCGGCGAAGACCCTGTCGGCCGGCGGATCAAACTGAGCGGCACTCCGGACCGGGCGCCCTGGTTTACGGTGATCGGCGTGGTGGGCGATGTGCGGCATTTCGGGCTCGATACGGAACCGCGCGCCGAGACGTACCGCTCCTATGCGGTGAACCCTCTCGGAGCGCCGATCCTGGCGATCCGTACACGCACCGATGCAGCCGCGATGCTGGAGTCTCTGGGGGCCGCGATTCGTAGCGTCGATCCCGAAATTCCAACCTACGATCAGTTCGTGATGGAGACGCTGGTGGCACGTTCCACGGTGCAGCGGCGATTTGTCATGATGCTGCTCACCGGGTTTGCGCTGGCCGCGCTGCTCCTCGCCGGCGTAGGTATTTACGGCACGATCGCCCAGGCCGTCACACAGCGCACGCAAGAGATCGGCGTGCGAATGGCGTTGGGTGCGTCGCCGCTTTCCGTGCTGGCGATGGTCTTCCGCGAAGGCATGCGCCTCTCTGCCGCCGGATTGATCGCGGGTGCGGCCGTGGCGGCGGCACTCAGCGGACTCATGCGGAGCCTGCTGTTCGAAGTCAAACCGCTCGACCCGCTGGTATTTGCCGCTGGTGCCAGTGTCCTGGCCACTTTCGCCATGCTGGCATGCTACATTCCGGCGCGTCGCGCTACCCGCGTGGACCCGATGATCGCGCTGCGCCAGGAGTGACAAGGGCCGGCTGCGATTGACTTGGAAGGGTCCACCGCGCTATTTTGCAGATGTACCCTCAACCTCGGCGCGGTAGCCAAGTGGTAAGGCAAAGGTCTGCAAAACCTTTATTCGTCGGTTCGATCCCGACCCGCGCCTCCAACCTAACCCTATTTAGTTTCATAGAGTATCGAGCGTTTCTAGCAGGCACGCACTAGACTAATTGACGCTCGTTTTACCGCCTTTGCCCAAGTCTTTTTGGTCAGAACTTGGACAGGATTTCTCAAGCCACGCCTGCTCAAACTTCGCCGCGTGAGCATGGGATCGCAATATCGACGCCCGATTCCGCCGCTTGGGTCGCGAAGGTGGTGTCGCAGGGAGTATTTGCCGGGCGGTCCTTTCCCTGCCCACTTCCCCACATAAGAAATCGCCGAATATAGTACCAGTACTATCTCATAGGACTAAATTGGCCAATTTCTTGTAAGTAATGTGTTAACCCCTTATTTTCCGCCCGGGATTTAATGCGAAGATACGTACAGTTCGACTCGATATATTTCTGGGTAAATCATTTATGTCTGCAATTATTGGGAAAGCGAATG
This sequence comes from uncultured Solibacteraceae bacterium, assembly GCA_963811575.1. GTDB lineage: Bacteria > Acidobacteriota > Terriglobia > Bryobacterales > Bryobacteraceae > Solibacter. Next base: position 21,162 of record CAWERY010000006.1, read on the forward strand.
CTGGAGTTTTACACGCGCTGCTTGTGTGTCTGATCAGCGGCGTTGCCGCAAAGGCCAACACGATGTCCTTCGTGACGGCCAATGGTGCCAATATTTTAGGTTCGAACGTGAACGACCGGATCACGTTCATTACCAGCTTGAATCAGATCGAAATCCAGGTCCAGAATCTCCAGACGGGTATCTCCCGCGAGATCCAGGCCATTTCTGCCATAGACTTTCTGATCGGCGGCGTCCTGAACGTCCAGCCCACCTCCATTAACCTCAAAACTAGTTTGGTCGCCGATCCCAATCTGGGCCAAGTGATCACCATCACCGATTCAACGACATACACTACCGCCGCGCTTACCACAATCACCAATCGCTGGAACGTCTCCACCACTGGACAGCAGCTGGCGGGTGGCACCCAGATCAGCGTGTTTGGCGGTGGCAGAGGTTCGCCTACCCAACTCATCATTGGTCCGCCAGCCTACGGCGCGGTCAACGCCGCCGTGACCGGGCACAATCCGTTCCTCGAAACCGACGCGGGCACGCACATCAGTTTCGTGCTCACCTACGCTCCCTCCGCCAATATCACAGCCTTCACCAACATCGATACGGATAGCGGCCAGCTACCGCGCTTGTCCTTCGGCACCACATTTGCCACCACCCAGGAGTTGGACCTCATCCCCGAAGTCCCCGAACCCACCACCGTGGCGATATTCCTCGGCGGGTTCGCTCTAATCTGCCTCGGATGCCTCCGCCAGTCCCGGCCGAATCAGTCCGCCGGCTCCAAGCCGCCCGAAGTCTAGATCGCACGAACTTCAAAACGCCTGACGCTCCAGTGTGATCGCGAAGCGCCCTTGGGCCTAGTCCGGAGCCGCTGCCAGTTCCTGCTTTCTCCGCTATCTGAATAGCGTGGAATCAGAGAGGAACCTGGTTCTTGGAGACAGTTTATGCGAAACGCAGCGCTTGACGAGAGGCTTACTGGCAGTGATGAGACCCGTTGGACCTGCGGCCCTGGCGGCGAATGTGGCTCCGCCTGTCCGCGTCCGTGGCAATCGATCACATCCCTGCGGGCCTGCGAACCGAATGACACGAGGCACTCGGTGGTGGATCGCGAATCGGTCAGCGGGATCGACGAACAGCGGGACCTACTTGAACCATTGCGACCCACGCGCCGAGGTGTGCGACACCGTTCGGATGGTCTACAAGCTCGGTACAGCCGTCGCCATCCATGCGGTTCGGAATTGGAACCCAGTTGAGTTTTTTGTATCCCCTGGTTCGGTTGTTTTCATAGAGCGCATCCCAATCGCGGACGCGCAGAAATTCGACAGACCTTTTCCCTCTTCAAAATCCGTTTTGGACAGGCTTTGGACAGAACGTCCAAGATGGGATGGGATTGCGTTGAAAACAGGGGAGATCTGGAAATGAGCAGAGGGTCTGCAAAACCTTTATTCGTCGGTTCGATCCCGACCCGCGCCTCCAACTCCTGATTCACTAGCAGACTTCACTCGCCGACCCGGCAGCCCACGCTCATTGGACCATCCCTTGTCGCAATCGGTGCCTGAAATCGTTGTGACAGACAGACCGGGCCACTTACGCAGCGTCAATCAGGATTGCAGTATGCGGTTCGGCAGTATAGCAGCGGTCAGCCACGCTGCCATCATCGTAACCAGCACGCCGCCGATTACATCCGCAAAGTAATGCCAGCCCGTCGTCACGGTCGAGATGCAAATCAGCAGCGCCAGGACCCCTGCAAGCCATCGAACGTACTTCACACGCCGCAGAGCGAGCGCGGATAGAAGCGCCAGCACCACGTGGAAGGACGGGAATGATACGACTCCCTTCGCTTTAGAGAAGTCCACCAGACCCACTGATTTGAGCGAATGTAGGCAGGACTCCACTGCCCGCTGATCCTCACTTGGAGCGAAGCCGCCGCTTACCCACGGCCCTGCCGCCGGCCACATAGCAAAGAGTGCCGCCGTGATCACGCCCGCCACAATCGCCCGAAGAATCAGACGGTGGGAATCGCCGAAACTGCCCCAAAAGAGAGAAATCGCAATGGCGGCAATAATCAGCGGCGTGAGGAGTCCGTAACTGAAATTCAGGCACCAGCGCAGTGCCGGATGATGCGACACCCAAAAAAATGCGGCCGAAGTCGAAACGCCGAGTCGGAGATCCCATTGGCCAAGCTGTCCGTCTACCAGTGGCGAGGCGCTCCTTCCTGCAATATGCGCTAATAATCCTACGGCACCATCGCCGAGGATCGCCCAGATCAGCAGTGCACCTAACTCCGTAAGCCGCGCAAACCTGGACCACGGACAGCAGCAGACCGGGATCAGCGCGGCGAGCACCAGGAAGGTTGACATGTATCCGGTCCCTCCGATGTGGACGATCCGGGCGCCTATCACGTCTAAGGCGAAAATGACCGCCAGAATCCCGGCCATCCGAACATGGAATCTCAGTAAACTGGAGCGTCCTCCCCCGACAATCGCAACTTTAGCCGGTGCTGCGGTGAGCTGGTTAGACACGGTGAACAGGGGAAAGCATGCGGATTACCATTCCGCAAACTGATGATCCGGCTGAATCGGTCGGTGGGAACTGAGTACTGCCGTTGACGTGACTGTAACCTATAGGTTCACTCTGCAAGCTGGGAGGCAACGAAAGGCATCCGTGGAGCACCTTGCCGGTGATGCCGCTCCACGGACCAGGGCAACCGTGCTCACTAGTCGTGCAGAACAACATTCAGCAGGGAACTGTGGATCGTCAGCCCGCCGTTATATTCAATGAAGCCGAGTTTGCGGAAGCGATTCATGAAAAAACTAACTCTTGAGCGAGTCGTGCCCACAATCTCCGCCAACGTTTCCTGGCTCATCTTGGGAATGACCGTTTGCGGTGTACCTTCCTTCCCGAAATTCGCCAGCAATAGGAGGACTCGTGCAAGCCGCTTCTCACTGCTGTTGAACAGTTGATCGACCAGATCCTCTTCAAACCGAATATTCCGGGAGAGCAAGTGGGCGACGAACATCTCCGAAAACGTCGGCTGCTCGTGGAGCGTACGCACCACTTCGGATTTGTTCAGCTTCATGATCGAACACCCGGACATGGAGACCGCGGTAGCCATGCGTAACGGTTGACCAGCCAAACATCCTTCGCCAAAAAAATCCTCAACGCCTAAGATTGCGACCACGGCCTCTTTTCCCTGTCTGGAAATGACGGTGAGTTTGACCTTGCCTTTGTGGATGTAAAAAATAGCGTCTGCCGGATCACCTTGCGAGAAAATAATCTCGCCATCTTTATGATGTTCTGTTGTCCGCTTGCCGCCGGCCTTTGTCAGAAATGTCTTTAGGTCGAAAGCTGGCCTTGCCTTTTCAATTGCCTTCATTGCGGTGCCTTCCCGGTGCAGTCTTGGTAAACTGTCGAGCCCGCTCATGGCGGGCTCTGTAACACGATGTTAGCGTATTTGCCCACAAATGGACCCGCAAATATTCCTTTGTACGATGCGCTGTCTGCATTCCCTCAACGTGAGCAATATTGACCAGACATTGGCCGCAATACCGGTTACCTTCAACGTGGCAGATACTTGCAAATTTGATGCGGGCGTGAGTCTCCACGCATGGCAGCGGAGGCCGGAGGCGCGCCCGCGCGAATTGACGACAGGCCCAAAGTTGCGTCCACGAGGGGAGTAATATGCTGCGCTACCAGCTGAGTGCGACAACCCTGGGTCTTCATCAACAGGGCATCCGATCGGTTGCGATTTCGATTCCCGCCGGTGCCGTCGTGACAGTTGCTCGCGGCCTGGCGAAAAACGTTGGATTTGTGGAGGTCGAATGGGAGGAGAAGTCGATTCGTGTTTTCGCCGTTGATCTTCGGGAGCGTGGAGAGCTGGTTAAGGCGATGAGCGCCACCGGTGCGGGATGACTTCGAAACAATCCGCTGGGAAGAATGCCCAGAAGAACAGGGGGGCTACGCATTCCCTCGATCTCCCATCTTTGGGAGTGGGCCGATTCGTCATTCTTGTCGCTGATGACGAGCCCCTGATCCGCAACTTGGTGACACTTCTTTTACAAGATGCAGGCTACCTCGTAATCTCCGCTGCGGATGGACACGAAGGCCTGGAACTCTCCCGCCAGTACCCCGGGAAAATTGATTTGGTAGTCACCGACGTCAACATGCCCCGCATGAACGGTACCGATCTGTGCGGCCACTTGAGGGAAGAGCGGCCAGGTATCGGGATTCTCGTGATGTCGGGTACGGACATTCGGAAGATCGTCCGCCAAAACGCCAACACACTGTTTCTACCCAAACCTTTTGATGGTGAAACCCTGAAGGCGAAGGTCAAGGCGATCTTGTCTTCCGCCGGCGCATTCATTCCCTCCGATCGGATGTGAATTGAAACTCTATCGAAGCGCAAACGATGATCGGTGGTTTGCCTTCGATCTGGCTCTTGGTTGGGTCACGTTTCCCGCCGAGATCGATGGTTGGCACAAACGGGAGCCCTTCGGAGGTCAGACAATTGACTTCGGCGAGGTTCCCCTTCGTTTGGGGTTCAATACCGGAATCCCCGGCACCCCCACAGTTCAACGCCTCGTTGCGCAAGGTCACAAGCGCAGGAGAATGTCGAACCGCGGCGAGGCCGTTACGGTCACGTCTCCGCACCCTCCGCGCAGGTCCCGTGCCCAAGGCGGGTGAACTGACCCACCCAATCCGGCTGACGCCTTCCTGCGCCGCGCGTCAACGCGTGGTGCCTGGTCTCGCCTGATTTCCCGTGCCTTTGCCATCTCGAGCAACCAGTCACCCGTGGCCCCTTTCCCCGCGGTCTTGTCCCCTGGAAAGCTCCGGCGGGTAGCCTGGTGATCCGCGCCGAGGTGTATTCGCCGGGTCGATCGCTCCCAGCTATTTCTCCGCAATCGGGACAGGCTGCCAATCGCTTCCCCACCGCGACGGCTTTGGCCCCATTCTGAACTTCAAGGTGGCGCCAGACTGAATTTGCTCCCACGTAATGAGCGGATCATTCAGGGCTTTTCCGTCGAGCGTCGCAGACTGAATGTAGAGATTCCTGGCTGAGACATTCTCCGCGATCACGCGGAAGCTCTTTCCGTTTTGCAGCCTGATGCTCATGCGGCTGTACATCGGGCTGCCGATCATGTACTCGCCGCTCGCCGGATTGACCGGGTAAAAGCCCATCGCCGAAAACAGCAGCCACGCGGACATCTGGCCGCAATCGTCATCGCCATCCAGTCCGCCCGCGTCGTAACCATATTCGGCTGCGGCGATCTCGCGCACCTTCGCCTGGGTCTTCCAGGGCTGGCCCGCGAAGTCATACAGGTACGCATAGTGATGGCTCGGCTCGTTGCTGTGCACGTTATGTCCGCCGCTGAAGTGCGCATCGAGTTTTGCGGCGTACGGCTCTCTGCCGCCCATGAGTTTGATCAGTCCCGCCTGGTCGTGCAGCGGCGACCACGTGTAAACCCAGGCATCGCCTTCGGTCCAACCCGCAATCGAACGATTTTCCTGCGTATCCTGCGAGCTGCCGATGGGAGCCCACTTGCCATCGGATGTTTTGCCGTTCATGAGCCCAAGGGCGGGGTTGAACAGATTGCGATCGTTCAGCGAACGATGGAGGAAGAACCGGTAATCGTCTTCGCGGCCCAGAGCTTTCGCGACCTGCGCCACGCACCAGTCGTCGTAGCTGTCCTCCAGGGTGCGGGATGCCGCTTCGTCTGTCTTATCGGTGGGAATGTAGCCAAGCTGTTTGTAGTAAGTCAGTCCGGCGCGGGCTTCGTACGGTGTTCCTTCTTCGCGATCCAGCCAGCGCCGCGAGGTGTCTCCGTCGGGTGGAACCATGGCGTCTTTGAAGACAGCCTTCCAGGCAAGTTCGCGATCGAAGCCGTGGAATCCTTTGCGGATTGCTTCCGCGACAAGCGAGTCGGCGTGGGTGCCAATCATGATATTCGTGTAGGACGGGTTCGGCCATTTCGGCATCCATCCGCCTTCCTGGAAGTTTTGAAGAAGGGCCGTGATCATGCCATCGATACGCTCCGGCGCAAAGAGAGTGAGCAAGCTGTTTTCGGCGCGGAAGGTGTCCCAGATCGAATAAGCCGTGTAGCTTTCGCCGCTGTGTACCTGGTCGTCGAAGGCACTGTAGTACCGGCCATATTCGGAAAAGATTCGCGGGTAGAGCAGCGAGTGATAGAGAGCCGTGTAGAGGCGGGTTCTTTCGCGATCGGTAGCGCCTTCCAATTCGAGACGGCCCAGTTTTTCCAGCCCAGGCGGAATGCAGCTTCGCGCGCACCGCATCGAAATTCCAGTCCGGGGATCTCGTGCCGCAGATTCGCGCGGGCCTGATCGATGCTTAGGAACGATGTGCCGACGCGGACTTCCACGAACTCACCAGGGCGAAATTCGGCGAATGCTCCCCTGCTGGCCGACGCGTCCTCTTTCTCCAGGCCGTAGGTTTCGGCGTTCTGTGGAGCCTGCCGGAACTGAACCACGAAGTAGCCTTTGAAGTTCGGCAGCTTATGCGGCCCCAGGTGCGCATCCATGCGGTGAGGGATTATAGCCGGTGATCTCGTGCGTCTTCTGATCCACGGCGGCAAAGCCTGGGACGCCCGGCCGGGAGATTTCGACGAGCACGCGCGCGGCGCCGGCGCTCGGAAACCGGAAGCGAAGAAATGCGCAGCGCTCCGTGGCCGTCATTTCGGCGCGTGATGCGCGTCGCCTTCCGCGGTGCGGAGCGACACCGCATAGTAATCCGGGCTGGCGGTTTCGTCGCTGTGGGAGAAGGCGAGCCGGCGAGCTTCCGGCGTCGTGCGAAGTTCGCCGACCTGCGGCATCAGGGTGATGTAACCGTAGTCGCCCATCCAGATCGCAGGCTGATGAGTGCCGATGAAGCCGGAGATGGCCGTGTCGTCGTACTCATAAGACGTGATGCTGATCTTGTTCTGGCGGGTCTGCGGCGTCCAGTTGGTCATCGCGAACGGAGGTGAGACAAACGGCATCGTCCCGCCATAACCGATTTTGCTTTTCTGCGTTCCGATCAGTGGATTGACGTAAGCAAGCGGATCGCGCGTGAGCGGCGAGCAAGAGCGGGCGCAAGAAGAAGGCAGACCAGAAGTGGGAGCATCGGATACTCCCACATTCTAGCGAGTCGTGAAACTCAGCTGAGTTTCGCTTTCCGTTTCCGTGTCGCGCTCAGTGCGGCTGCCAATACGGTCGCCAGCAGCAGCAGTGTGCCGGGTTCGGGCACGGGAGCCAGACTAATAGTCACTTCGTCGATACAACTCGTGCAGCCCGCGGCATTCGGGGGCGCCAGATTCGGCGACGTACTGCCGGTCAGCACCGAGAGAGAGCCCTTGTAAATGCCTCCCGGCAGCCCCAGAAGATTCAACAGAGAGGGTTGGAATGTTGCCAGAAAATTCGCAGTGAGCGTATAACTCGCAGGCAGATTTAAATTGCCGAACACAGACGGATGAATGGTGAGGGTTGTATCCAGCAGGCTCCCGGTCAGCAGCGTCCCGGTGGGAATTAACGGAGTATTCGGCGACTGATTAAACACAGTCCCACTGAAATTCAGCGAGCCCCCGGGACCGAACATCCAACTTGTCGCGCTACTTCCCGTTAATTGACCAGTAGTAAAAGTGAAATTGCAGAAGCAGAACTCCGTCCCACCCGGCGCGTTGATCGTGTCTATCCCGACACTGCCTTGCAACGGCGATCCGCCTCCCGGGTAAGAGACGAAGCCGCCCGATTGAAATCCGCTCAAACTCAAATTCAGACTACCGTGCAGCGGTTGCAAATTTCCGAGTGTCACCACCAACCCGACCAAAAATAGAACCTTCTTCGACGACCGAATCATAAGAGTTCACCTATGTATCTTGAAGTCAAACAGGGGTCTAGTATACAAGAAAATTCACAATTCAGAACACCTCGATGTAGCACTAAATACTTTTGAGATCGACCGCCAAGGAGTTTGAATTCCGCTACGGAAAAATCTGACGGAAATCACCGCAGCCAGCGGTAAGCACCCTATCCAAATACGTGAACAATGTCCCTTTGCTCCGTTACACTGGGACGCGTGCTCCCAGAACCCATCCGCGCTTTCCTTACTGGCCGGAGAATTCCTGAACTGGATGGAATCCGTGGGCTCGCGATCCTACTCGTGCTTGGATTTCACCTCCAGGCTTATCTCGGGAGCGCTGGTTGGCTGCATCGCGCGTTCGCGCTCGGCTGGTGCGGCGTCGATTTATTTTTCGCCTTATCCGGTTTTCTAATTACGGGCGTCCTGCTCGATTCCGCGGGAATGGTTCACCGCGCCCGCAAGTTTTATGCCCGCCGGTCGCTCCGCATTTTGCCGCTCTACTATGCGTTCCTCGCGGTGTACTTCGGGGCCGCGGCGCTTCGGGGCCGACCCGACCCTCTCTCCGCGCAAGCCTGGTACTGGTTGCATCTATCGAACTGGCAGAGCGCGTACAATCCCCTGCAATTCCCGTCGCTCAGTGTCTTTTGGTCCCTCGCCATTGAGGAGCAGTTTTATCTGGTGTGGCCCCTTCTGGTCTGGACGCTATCGCCGCGCGCCCTCTTCCGCGCGTGCCTTGGCGGGGCGCTAGCCTGCATGGCGCTCCGCAATTTTTCCGCCGCCCAGGCCATGGAGACCGCGTATCCACTCTCCCTATACCGCCTTACGCCGTTCCACATCGACGGTCTGCTGCTCGGTTCGCTCTGCGCTCTGATCTACCGCGATCCCGATTTGCGAGCCGCCGCCAAGCCATACCTCGGATGGCTTGCCCTGTTGAGCGCCGCTGCGTTCCTCGCCATCGCGTGGTCGGCGCGGGATCATTCGCAATGGATGTCGAGGTTCGGATACGCGGCCATCGCCCTTGCCGCGGCGTCCCTGGTGCTGTTCGCCGCGCTGCACTCGCCGTGGATGCTGCGCGCCCCGGTACTCCGCAGCTTCGGGAAGTACAGCTATTGCATCTACGTGATCCACACCGCGGTCTACGCCCACATCCTGTGGCCGCTGCAAAAGGCGCTCGGAGGCGGGGAAGCTGCCGGCGCTGCCGCGGGCGCCGTATGCATCGCCGGCATTTACCTCGCGGCCGCCTGCTCCTGGAAGTTGTTCGAGAGACGCTTCCTCGCCTTGGCCCCGAAGTGAACTCGTACCATCGATTCCATCAGGATCGCCTGCCGGCAAAACCCGGGGGAAACTGCATAGGGGCGTGCGGCCTGCGTGAGGCCTGGGCCGCATTTCGCCGCCAGCGGTTGTACGGAATCGCCAGGAGAGCGCGAAGAATCAGGTAAATGACAACGGCTCCCGCCACCAGCATGATCTGGTCCGGAAAGTTCGCCTTCGCGATCGCCAGCGCCAGGCCGGGGTGCCGGGACGATGTCGCTATCGCGAGTACCGTTCGATCCTCCTCGATCGGTCCCCCCAGGAAGTGCCCCACCGCCGTGCCCGCAATCATGAAAAGGATCAGGGCCAGCATCGCTCCATCGCCTACCAACACCACAAATGCCTTCCACGCAACCAGTAACAGCGGCAGCGCTCCGGCGATCAGCAGTATGGAACCGCCCATCAACAACTGCGGCGCGAAATGCTTCAACTTCGGCAGCAGGTGCGCTGCGGCCATCCCCGCGGCAAGCGGAATCAGAATGGTCTTCATCATCAGCACAGCCACTGGTGCGACACCGAAATGAGCGTCGCCCCCGAGACACCAGGCCAGCACTGCAATCGTTACCGGTACCAGGAGAATTGACAATACTGCCTGCGAAACCAGCAGTCCCAGCACATACTCGGAACGGCCGCCGCCTTTCAGTTGCGATTGCGGCAGCAGCGGCGGCACCGGCGTCACTGCCAGCACGCCGATCGTGATCGCAATCGCGGTATGGAAGGAAAATGCCTTAATTAATAGAATGGCGATAATCGGGACGGTGATGTTTCTGGCGAGAATTGAGTTGCACAACAGCCGCGGATGGCGGAACAGATAGGTCGCGTCGCCGCCATGTGGCGCCGAGCCCGACCGCGAAGACCTGCAGCACGATGCTGATCTGTAAAGCCAGCGTCGCCACTTTGATGACGGTCTCCATCCCTCGGCTCCGCGCCAGCGTGGCGCTGCTGTTCCTGATGCGAAGAACGGTTCCGCGGGTCAAATATTCCGAAGCTCCCTCGCCAAAATAAATGATTCTTTGGTTCACCCGCGCATCCCTCCCATAGGCGCAGCACCAAGCAGGGAGAACCCATGTCTGAAACGCTACCGAAGCCGGAAAAACCATTTGGCGGAAAAATCGGCGTTACCACCAGCCGCTCCCAACCCGAGAAACCCTCCATTCAGAGCCCGCCGAAGGGTGCGCCAAACGTGGTCATCGTGCTGCTTGACGACGTGGGCTTTGGCGCCTCCGCTACTTTCGGAGGCCCAGTACCTACGCCTACCTTGGACCTATTGGCGAAGCAGGGGCTTCGCTACAACCAGTTCCACACCACTGCCCTCTGCTCGCCGACGCGCGCCGCGCTGCTTACCGGCCGCAACCACCACAGCGTCGGTATGGGCGCCATCTGCGAGATCGGCACCGGATATCCGGGCTATAGCAGCGTGATTCCGCGCTCCGCCGCCACCGTCGCGGAAGTGCTGCGCCTGAACGGCTACAACACCGCGATGTTCGGCAAGAATCACTTGACGCCCATGTGGGAGACTAGCCCAGCCGGGCCGTTCGACCGCTGGCCGACCGGGCTTGGGTTCGAGCGCTTTTATGGCTTCCTGGGCGGAGAAGCAAGCCAGTTTGAACCCGCGCTTTTCGACCAGACGACGCCGGTTGAAGCCCACGTGGGGAAGGAAAACTATCACCTCACCGAAGATCTGGCCGATCAGTGCATCAAGTGGCTCCGCACCCAAAAGACCTCCGCGCCGGACAAGCCCTTCTTCGTCTATTTCCCGGCTGGCGCCTGCCATAGTCCGCTGCAGGCTCCCCCGGAGTGGATCGAAAAATTCCGGGGACAGTTCGATCAGGGCTGGGACAAACTGCGTGAAGAGACCTACGCCCGGCAAATCAAATCGGGCGTGATTCCGGCCGGTACGCAACTCACTCCGCGTCCGGAGGCGATCCCATCCTGGGACGAATACCCGGACCGCTACAAACCGGTGGCTTCCCGCCTGATGGAAGTTTGGGCGGCGTTCCTCGCCCACGCCGATGCCCAGATCGGCCGCATGGTAGACGCCATTCAAGACCTCGGAGTTTGGGATAACACGCTCTTCTTTTACATCGTGGGCGACAACGGCACCAGCGGCGAAGGCACGCTTCACGGCGCGTGGAGCTGCCCCGCGTACCAGAATGGCGTGCCCGAAGACCCGGAGTGGCTGCTGGCGCATATAGACGATTTCGGCACCGCGCGCTGCGAGAACCACTTCAATGTCGGTTGGGCGTGGGCGCTGGATGCGCCCTTCCAATGGATGAAGCAGATCGCCAGCCACTTCGGCGGCACTCGCAATGGCATGGTGGTCTCCTGGCCGGAAAAAATACACGATCGCGGCGGGCTCCGCTCCCAGTTTCATCACGTGATCGATATCATGCCGACCATTCTCGAAGCCGCGCACCTTCCCCAGCCCGGAGTGGTGAACGGTACACCGCAGAAACCCATCGAGGGCGTCAGCATGGTCTACTCTTTCGACAACGCGAAAGCCCCAGCACGCATCAGACCCAATACTTCGAAGTGCTCGGCAATCGCGGTATTTATCACGAAGGTTGGATCGCCAGCTGCTTCCACGGACGCGTGCCGTGGGTCCGCTCCCAGACCATGCCCTTCGACGGCCCCAACGAGAAGTGGGAGCTCTACAACATCGCCGTGGATTTCAGTCAAAGCCAGGATCTGGCCGCCGCATATCCGCAAAAACTGGGTGACCTGCGGGCTCTCTTCGATAAGGAATGCCGCAAATACAACGTGTATCCGCTGGATGACAACACCACCATGCGCGCCCTGCCGGAGAACCGTCCGAGTCTGGTGGCGGGGAAGACGCGCTTCACGTACTACCGCGACAACGTGCGTATGCCGGAACTCGCGGTGGTGAATATGAAAAACACTTCGTTCGAGCTGACCGCCGAACTGGAAATCCCCAGCGCGGGTGCGGAAGGGAGTAATCGTCTGCCAGGGCGGCAACATGGCCGGCTGGTCGCTCTACGTGGAGCAGGGTAAGCCCGTCTACCACTACAACTGGATGGGTCACGAACACTATCGCGTCGCCGGGAACGAACCCCTTCCGGCTGGCAATGTACTGGTGAAGCTGGTCTTCGACTACGATGGCGGCGGTCTCGGCAAAGGCGGAAATGCCCGCCTCACCGTGAATGGCGGGCCCGCGGCCGCGGGCAGAATCGAGAAGACAGTTCCCTTCGTGTTCTCTATGAGCGGCGAAACCATGGACGTCGGCGAGGATACCGGCGCGCCGGTGGGGCCTTACCCGCCGGGCTCTCCGTTCACCGGCGTCATCCGCAAAATTCAAATTGAAGTGAAGCCCGCATTGGATGCCAAAGCGAAACAGGACACAGCCGAGGGCGAGTTCGCCGGAGCTCTGCGCGCCCAATAAAACGTACGTCCGCATCGCTTCGCCCGGCTGCGCCGACCCGTCATACGATTTTTATCGTTGACATACGTTTTTTGTCGTTGTATCGTCTTCTTGCATGGGTTCTGCCGATCGAAAAACACAGCCTTCCCCTCTGCCGACTGCCGCGGAGCTCGACATTCTGGCGGTGCTCTGGCGTCTGGGACCCGCCACCGTCCGCGACGTTCACGAGGCTTTGGCTAAGGATAACGGCTACACCACCACGCTCAAGCAGATGCAGTTGATGCTGGAAAAAGGAATGCTCCGCCGCAGCGAGCGTTTCCGCTCCCACGTCTATGAAGCCCGCGCCGCCAAGGAGCAAACCCAGCAGCAGGTAGCCGGGGACTTGCTCAAGCGCGCCTTCGATGGCTCAACGTCCAGCCTGGTGCTGGGTGCTCTCGCGGCAAAACCGGCATCCCGCGAAGAGCTGGCGGAACTCCGTAAAATGCTGGACAACTTTGCTACAGAAAAGGCGAGAACGCGATGAACGCAATCCAGTCTCTTTCCTCTGCAGCCGTGGGTGGAGAACCTCGGCTGGACGCTGCTTCACTTCCTCTGGCAGGGCCTCGTGATCGCGGCCGTTTACGCCGGAATTCGCAAGCGCCTCAAGCCCGCGTCCAGCCCGAATGCCCGGTACCTCCTGGCCTGCGCTGCCTTGGCGCTGATGATCGCGTCCCCCTTGATCACCTGGATTGTCTTGCGGCCTTCCGGCCCGATTCCAGACCCTGTGTACCGCATTCACGGCGCACTCCCCTCCACGGCCGTGGTTCCCGTGGCATTGCCTGCGTCGGTTCGCACCGCGGTACCGTCCGCGATACAGCCGCAGATTCTGCCCTGGGTCGTCGCCTTCTGGATCCTGGGCGCCGCGGCGTTCTGGGTGCGATTGGCAGGCGCTTGGTTGTTCGCCGCGCGCCTCCGTTCTGCAATGGTGAGGCCGGCCCCGCCCGAGTGGCAAGCAGCGTTTCGCAGCCTCGCCGCGCAGGTCGGCGTCTCTCGCCCAGTCCGGCTGCTGGTATCGGGGTTTATCCAGGTGCCCGCGGTCGTAGGTTGTCTGCGCCCCGTCGTGCTGCTGCCTGTGGGCGCCTTGACCGGCGTGCCCCGCGAGCATTTGGAAGCAGTGCTGATGCATGAATTGGCCCACATCCAGCGTCACGATTATCTGGTCAACATCCTGCAAGGCGTCGCCGAAGCGATGCTGTTCTATCACCCGGCCGTCTGGTGGATATCGGGACAGATTCGCGCCGAGCGCGAACTATGCTGCGACGATGTGGCCGTGGAAATAGGCGGCGACGCGCTCGCTTACGCCCGTGCATTGGTGGAATGGGAATCCCACCGTCCGGCTCACGCCGCCGCAACCGTAGCCGCCAACGGAGGCTCATTGGCCAGCCGCGTCGGCCGGCTGCTCGGCCAACCTTGTCAGCCCGCCCGCGACGGAGTGGGTGTGTTGGCCGCTGCGATTCTACTGGCCGCCGGCGCCTACACCGCGTTCGCCCAGAGTGCCGCCCGGCCGGTGTTTCAGGCAGCCTCGGTTAAACCGAACACAGAGACGAATGCGCGCGGCATGATGGTGATGCCGCAGCCGGGCGGCCGGCTCACATCGAAAAACGCGCCCCTGATCATGCTCCTGCAAAACGCGTACAGCGTTCAGGCATTTCAGATTATCGGCGGTCCGCCATGGATCAATTCCACCGGCTACGATATTGAGGCCAAACCGGATGCCGCGGTAGACCGCCCGCAGATGTGGCAGATGCTGCAGAACCTGCTCGCAGACCGCTTCAAACTCGAGTTGCACCGTGAGACGCGGGAGCTTCCGCTCTTTGCGCTCACCGTGGCGAAGGGGAGCTTCCAACCGCCGCCGCCCAAAGAAGGAACCTGCATTGACACACCGCCCGACGCGCCGCCGGGGCCCCCCGGGGCAGGGCAGACCCAATGCGGCCGGGGACGAATCAGCATGTCGCCGGCGGGCCTGGCGATGGATGGCGGCAAAGTCCAGATGGCGGAACTGATTCGCCTGCTCGCCATCGTGCTCGGCCGTCCCGTGCTCGACCGCACCGCGTTCGACGGCAAATTCGATTTTCACCTGACATTCACGCCCGACGAATCCACCATGGGACTACCGGGCTCCGGCGGTCCCCGCGCGCCCAACGGGCCGCTGCTTCCCACCGACCCCGACCGGCCGACCATCTTCGCCGCCCTTCAGGAGCAGTTGGGACTGAAACTCGTCACCGCCAAAGGCCCCGTCGAAGTGCTCGTGATCGATCACGTGGAGCGGCCCACCGCCAATTAGAAGCCCACGTACTTGATGAAGAGGCCCGCTACTGCCGCGCCCAGCAACGGCCCGATCACCGGCACCGGGGCATAGCCCCAATCCGAACTCCCCTTGCCGGCAATCGGCAGGATGGCGTGCATCAGCCGCGGGCCCAGGTCGCGCGCGGGATTGATCGCGTACCCCGTAGTCCCGCCCAGGGAAAGGCCGAGCGCCCAAACCAGCATGCCCACAAGGTACGGGCCGAAGCCCGGCGACAAAGCACCCGCCGGACCCAGATTTCCCACCGCCTTCGAAGTGATCGCTCCCACCACCATCACCAGTACGAACGTGCCCACTGCTTCGCAGAAAAGATTGCTGCCGAAACGGCGAATCGCCGGCGAAGTGCCGAAGCACCCCAGCTTCAGGCCGGGATCTTCGGTGACTTCCCAGTGCGGCAAAAAGTACAGCCACACCAGCAGCGCGCCGCACATCGCGCCTAGCAGCTGCGCCGGAATGAAAATCGGGATCTTGGAAAAATCACCGGTGCTGACCGCAAACCCCAGCGTCACCGCCGGATTCAGATGCGCGTCCACGCTCCCGCAGGCCACTGAGGTGAATACGCCGGTCATCACCGCAAAGGCCCACCCGGTTGTGATCACGATCCAGCCCGCGTTCTCGGCCTTGCTCTTCTTAAGCAGGACGTTGGCCACCACGCCGTTGCCCATCAGGATGAGGATCAGTGTCCCCATGAATTCACCGAAAAATTTGGATGCCATATGCGCTTTCTAGAGCCAGTCGAAGGATCGCGTTACTGCTTTCTTCCAGAACCCGTACAACTCCTGCCGCTGCGCCGCTTCCATCTGCGGCTTCCACGTGTGATCCACGCTCCAGCGGCTGCGCAAATCGTCCGTGTCTTTGAAGAAGCCCACCGCGAGCCCGGCTGCGTACGCAGCGCCCAGCGCGGTTGTCTCCTGCACCGCCGGACGCACCACGGGACGATTCAGAATGTCGGACTGAAATTGCATGAGTAGATCGTTCGATACCATGCCGCCATCTGTGCGTAACGTATCCAGGGCGATTCCGGAATCCTTCTCCATCGCCTCCACCACTTCGCGCGTTTGGAACGCAGTGGCCTCGAGCACGGCGCGCGCCAGGTGGCCCTTGTTGGTGTAGCGCGTCAGCCCGGCGATTACGCCGCGCGCATTGTCTTTCCAATACGGCGCGTAGAGGCCGCTGAACGCCGGCACGAAATAGACGCCGCCGTTGTCTTTCACCGTGCGCGCCAATACCTCGATGTCGCTGCTCTTTTCGATCAGGCCGAAATTATCGCGAATCCATTGCACCAGCGCGCCCGTAATCGCCACACTGCCTTCCAGCGCGTAGACCGCCGGCTGCGTGCCGAACCGGTACCCCACCGTGGTCAGCATTCCGTGCTGGGAAGGCGTCGGAGCCGTCCCCGTATTCATCAGCAAAAAACATCCGGTGCCGTAAGTGTTCTTAGCCTCTCCGGCGCGAAAACAGGTCTGGCCGACGAGTGCCGCCTGCTGGTCGCCCAATATGCCTGCGATCGGCACGCCCTCGATTCCGGCGAGTGTCGCTTTGCCATATACCTCGCTGCTCGAAGCGATGCGCGGCAGCATGGTGCGTGGAATCCGGAAGGCGGCCAGCAGCTCGTCGTCCCAATCCAGGGTCGCCAGGTTCATCAACTGCGTGCGGCTCGCATTCGTGCAATCCGTGAGATGCAATCCGCCGGTCAGGTTCCACAACAGGAAGGTATCCATGTTGCCGAACAGCAGGTCGCCCGCCTCCGCGCGCGCTCGTACGCCCGGCACATTGTCCAGCGTCCAGCGGATTTTCAGCGCGCTGAAATAGGTCGCCAGCGGCAGCCCCGTCTTCGCGCGGAAGCGGTCGCCGCCGCCATCGGCCGCCAATTCCGCCACCGCGCCGGCCGTGCGCGTGTCCTGCCAGACCAGCGCGTTGTACACCGGCGCCCCGCTGTGGCGATCCCACACCACGGTGGTTTCGCGCTGGTTGGTGATGCCGATCGCGGCGAGGTCCCCCGCCGCCAGGGCCCGCTTTTCGAGCGCCTCCGCAATCACCTCGCGCGTTCGCCGCCAGATCTCGTTGGCGTCGTGCTCCACCCATCCGGGCTGGGGGAAGATCTGCTCATGTTCCTTCTGCGCGACCGAGACAATCCGGCCGGAATGATCGAAGACGATGAATCGCGTGCTGGTAGTGCCTTGGTCGATAGCGCCGATGTAGTTGGACAAACGGGGTCACTCTCTTTCGTAACGAAATAGTGTAGCGGCTTCGGCGGATTTCTGCCAACGCGGCGTCATTGGCGCAGCGTATCCACGTCCGCCGGATGACCGCGGCTACCGCCATTCCCGTGAGCGCCCGCGCCGCCGTCAATCCCTCCTGCGCGCCCGCGCTCCCCAGTTCCCCTGCGCCTTCCAGCCTGCGCAGGATCGCTGATGCGCGGTCGAATGCGTGGCCCGCTTCCGGCATCTTTTGCAGCCGGGACAACGCTCTTCCGCACAGCAATTCGGCCTGGGCCTCGAGTACTTGCGCCATCGGCGACGCTCGCATCCGCCGCGCCGCAGTGATCGCCGCCATAGCCGCCGATGCCGTGATTTCAAAATCCCCGCGCCGCCCTCGCTTCTCCCCGAGCGCCAGGTTGGCCAGCACCGCGTACGCCGGCTCGCGCACCTCACCGGCGAATTTCGTCAGCGCCGCAATTTCGATCATCGGGTTGGCGGGCGCGGTGCGAAGCGCTCCTTGTCCCGAAGCGCGCGCGTACACCCCGCCGCTCCGCGATCGCACCACGAAGTAATTCGTCTTCGCTACCGGCTCCGCGATTGCCATCTGCGGTTCCAGCAGCGTGCCCGGTAAATACTCGAACCCTCCGCCCGCAGTCCGCAACATCCTCGCGAAGATCGCCGGCGGTTTGTATGACGGGACTCGCGTCGCGCAGGATGGTGAGGATGGTCAGCGTGGCCTTCAGGGTCGGCGCCTGCATCCACGCTGCTTCCTCAGGCAGGGTTCGCGTAGCCTCGAATCTCCCTCGCTCCGCGCTATATCTCAGCTCCTCGGTGTGACTGAAAATTCCCTGAGGGCTGGTGAAGAACACGGTCGTCCGGTACCCGCCTCCCTCCCGTATCAGGCGCGCCGCCAGCACCGCAATGGTCGAATCGCCGCTCGCCGGATTCCAGACATCGAGCGGCGAGAATTCCACGTACACGTCGCTCGTCGATTGCCCGCCGAGCTGATCGGCAATGCCCCCCGCCAGCGCCGAATCGAGCCACGCTCCGCGCTCCATCTCATCCTCGACGCCCGGCAGAAACGTCCACACCGGCGCCTCCAATAGCAGCGGCAGCGACCGTTCGAAATGCTCCCCCGCGATGTGCGCCCACTCCCCGAGCAGGTGGGGGTGAAGAAAGGCCGGCTCCATCGATGTGCCCGCCTCCACGTACTCGCCGGCCTCCTCCAATCCGGCAATTTCCGTCGGCGTTTTCGGGAAATGTCAGCCGGAACGGCTCGCCCGCCTTCCCCGTGCCGGAAGCGATCGTCACGTTCTTCGCTTCCCAAAGCCGCTGCTCGCCGTTCAGATAGCACGGCACGTCGAGCGCGTGCTGCATGCGCTCCGGATCGAAGCGATGGATCGCGGGCAACCCGAGCAGCGCCTGGTAGAACGGGTCGCTCGCCGGGGCAGGGAATACCTCCGACACCTTTCGCCCGCGCACTGCATCATCCTCGAAATCGGGCGCCAGCTCGATTGCCGCCACTACGCGCGACCCAAGATTCGGACCGCCGTCTTCCGCACTTCCCGCGAACATCAACGACGCGCGCTGCCGCACCAGCCGCATCGCCGTCTCCGACAAGCGCCTGCCCGTCGCCAGAGCCAGCAGGTCGATCACCTCGCCGTGCCGCGGCAGTTGCTCGCCGTGCCACAGCGGGCCATCGAGCACGTACAGGACGGGCAAGCGGTCAGACGCCTCCGTAACCATCGTGTGCCACGCCATCAGAAACCATCGCTCCATCGCGAATGTGGGCGACGCTCGCGTCGGCAGCGCCAGCCATGTCTCATGATGCTCGTGAAAGGCGAACCAGAGCGCGACATCGAGATCCGCGGTGACATCCAGAAACTGCGATCCCGGGCCATAGTGCTGCAGCAGCGCCGGCGCCCAAAGGTGGCGGACGTCCGCCGGCAAATCGTAATTGAGCTCAAGCTGCGCGCTCAAATACATTTGCACCGAAATCAGCCATGCCGGGTCATATGCGCCCGAACTGCTCGGGCGGACCAGCGCCGGCAGCAGGCTCGCTTGCAGCGTCTCCGGGTCGATGTAGCCGCGTGTCTGTCCGCGATATAAGCGCACCAGCCCCGGTGCGGGCGCCGGCAGATCATTCAACATCGCCGACAACTCAGACCGCGAGCGTATCGCCATATTCACGTAATTATACGGCGGCCCATCCTGGTGATCGCCTGTACAGTGATGCCCAAACAATTATGCGACCGTCATCGCCTTTCTCCATCTGTACTAATGACCGGAGGGAAATGAATGGGACACAGGTTGGCAGGCAAGGTTGCCGTAATCACTGGCGGCAGCAGTGGAATCGGTCTTGCTACCGCCAAGCGTTTTATCGAGGAAGGCGCCCATGTCTTCCTCACGGGCCGCCGCCAGGCGGAACTCGATGAAGCCGTGAAGCAACTCGGGCCCAACGCCACCGGCATTCGAGGCGATGTCTCTAACCTTGCGGATCTCGATCGCCTGTTCTCCGCCGTGAAGCTCAAAGGCAAACTCGATATCGTCTTCGCCAATGCGGGCATCGGTGAGTTCGCTCCGCTTGCTGAGATTACCGAACAGCACTTTGACAAGCACTTCGGCGTAAACGTCAAAGGCATGCTGTTCACCGTGCAGAAGGCGCTTCCGCTCCTCCGCGATGGCGCGTCGGTAATCCTGAACGCCTCCATCGTTGCCAGCACCGGGAATCCTGCCTTCAGCGTCTACAGCGCCACCAAAGCCGCCGTTCGCTCCTTCGCCCGCACCTGGGCTGTCGATTTGCGGGATCGCAAGATTCGCGTGAATGCGATCAGCCCCGGCATCATTCCAACTCCGGGCTACAACACCTCGCTCGGCATGAATGCCCAGCAGGTCGATCAATTCGTGGAAAGCGCCTTACCCAACATTCCGCTGGGGCGCGCCGGAACGGCCGAAGAGATCGCCAAGGCCGTTCTCTTCCTCGCGTCCGACGACAGCAGTTACGTCAACGGCATCGAGCTCTTTGTCGATGGCGGCCTCGCCCAAATCTGACGCCGCTTATAACGCGCTCTTGAACGTATACGCGCCCGACGGAACCTCGTAAACGCCGGCCCCGTTTTCGCTGCGCAGGAACTTCGCGCCCTTCACTTCTCCGGCCGGCTTCCCGGGCACCCACACGGTCGCCGTCGTATTGGCGGGCACCGTGACATCCAGCGTGAACTCGCCCTTCTCCCGCTTCCATGAGCTTGCCAGCAGACCGTACATCGTCTTGTGCGTCGCCTTGACGAAGTCAGGTCTCCCGCCGGATAAGGCCGTATGATCGAGTGCCGGAAGCCCGGCTTGTCCGGGTCGCTGCGAATCCCCGCCAGGTACTCGTACATCCACACCGCCAGGTCGCCGATCTGCATCACATGATTGCCGGAGTTCATCGCCGGGTCTGCTGTGTTGCCGTTCCATAGTTCCCAAATCGTGGTCGCGCCCTGCTCCACCATGTAGCCCCAGCCCGGATACGTCTTCTGCGTCGCGATCTTGTACGCCAGATCCGCGTGCCCGTTGTCGCTCAAGGTGCGCATCAGCCACTGCGCGCCCACCAGGCCCGTGCCCACGTGTCCGTCGCTCTTCTGTTCGATGTTGCGCACCAGCGTTTGCACCACCGCCGGCCGGAAGTCGGCCGGAATCATCCCGAAATAAAGCGGCAGGATGCTGGATGTCTGCGTGCCGTTGTCGTACATGCTGCTTTCCAGCTTGAAGAACTTCCGCTGAAAAATGTCCTGAATCTGGTCGGCATCCCGGTCGAAATCGGCCGCGTCCGTCGGCCGGTCCAGAATCCGCGCGTAGCGCGACATCGTCCGCAGGAACTGGTAGTAGTAGCTGCTCGCGATCAACGTCTTATCGGTCACGCGCGCCGGATCCTTGGAGTGGATCAGTTTCGGATCCTCCGGCGGCACGCACCAGTCGGCGTACTGATCTTTGGAAATCAGGCCGTCCTTCACGAACGTCTTTTCGTAATCCATCCACTTCTTCATCGCCGGATAGCCGCGCGCCAGCACGCGCTTGTCGCCGTACTGGTCGTAGAGCATCCCGTGGACGAATACGATCGTGCCCGGCCACGTCAGGTCGTCGTTGTAGAGCGGCCAGTAGTTGGGGGAGACGTCGGGAATGCTGCCCGTGGGCCGCTGCGAATCTTCCAGGTCGGTCATCCACTTTCCGTAGAAGCCCGCCACGTCGAACATATAGCTTTCGCTCCGGCTGACCTGCCCGCGGTCGCCCAGCCACCCCTGGCGCTCGTCGCGCTGCGGGCAATCCGTCGGAATACTGCGATAGTTCCCGCGAATCCCCCAGAACATATTGCGGTGGATCTTATTGAGCAGTTCGCTCGAGCTCGTGAATTCGCCGGCGCGTTCCATATCGTCGTGCACCACTCGCGCCTCGAGCGCTCCCAGTGCCGGCTCGCCCGGAAAGCCGGTGACCTCCACATACCGGAAGCCGTGATACGTGAAGCGCGGCTCGTACACTTCCGTGCCCTCGCCCTTCAAGGTGTAAAGATCTTCGGCCTTCGCCGAACGCAAATTGTCTACATAGAGCGAACCATCGGCGGCCAGAGTTTCTGCATGCTGTAGTTTGACCTGAGTGCCCTTCGGCCCGCTGACTTTAAGCCGGCACCAGCCCACCAGGTTCTGGCCCATATCGAAAACGAACACACCGGGCCGGATCTTTTTTACGCTAAGAGGCTTCACGGTCTCGGTAACGCGCAGCGGTTCGGCCATCTGCGCCACCATCGCCCCGGCGGGAGCGCCCACAAGTTTCGCGGCCTCCCATTTCCGCTCGTCGAAGCCCGCCTTGCTCCATCCCGCAAGCTCCATCCGCGCGTCGTATTCCTCGCCGTCATATTCGTTGTTGGCGCGAATCGGCCCGTCCGTCGTCAGCTTCCACGTTTCGTCGGAGACCACGCTGCCGCGGCTGCCGTCCTCGAATTCCATGTCGAGTTGTACCCGCGCCTTGGGATACCCGAAATCGCGCGTCTGGATCGGAATGTCGTTGCGCGGCGCATAATAGCGTCCGTTGCCGAGCATCAGTCCAATCGCGTTCTTGCCCGGCGCCAGTTGCTTGGTCACGTCGAACGTCACGTAAAGAACGTGCTTGTCGTAATCGGTGAGCCCCGGCGAGAGCACGTGGTCGCCCACCTTGGCGCCGTTCAGGTACAACTCCGAAAGCCCCAGGCCGGAGTACGAAACACTGGCCCGCCGCACCTTCTTCTCGATTGCGAATTCCTTGCGAAGCAGGCGCGCCGGCAGGCGATGCTCGGCGGCGAAGCCCACGCCTTCCCACGGCGCCATGCCGAACCCGCCTAGATCTTTCGCAGCCTGCCACGCCGCATCCAGAAATCCAGCCTTCTGCCATCCCGGTTCCGGCTTGGCGATCGCTCGCCATTGATTGCCCGTCTGCAGCAGAATCGGCTCGCCCGACGCGAACTCCACCCGAACTCCGCCGATCAATCCCGCCGGTTTGTCCGCCCGCGAATGCGTGGCGCGCACCGCGATCACATTCTCGCCAGTCCGCACCATCTGTGTAATGTCCACCGCGCGCGGCAGCGGTACGCTGCTTTCGATCGCGATCGCCGTGCCGTTCAGATAAACGTCCGCCGTGTTATCCGCGCCGATTACGCTGAGCGCGCGCGTAACCGTCCGCCCCGCCGGAATCGTAAATGCTGCGCGGAAAAAACGCTCGCCCGTCGGCGCGCCTGCCTGCGCATTCGACGTCTCCCAGATCCATCGCGCATGTTCCAGCAACTGATAATCGCTGCCCGGATCTTTGTAAATGCCCGCCTCGTCGCGCCCAATCCATCTGCCCTTCCAATCCTCCGCCCGCAGCAGCCCCATCGACCATTGCGCCGGCGCGCTCCACTCGCCCGCCTGCCCGTCCTGATCCCAGACCTGCACCTTCCAATACGCCGCCGCGCGCGTCGTCAACGCCTTCCCGGCGTAAGCCACGTGCACCGATTCGCTGGAAGCCACCTTGCCCGTGTCCCACAAATCGCCCGCGTTGGCGCGCAGGCCCGCCTCCGTTGACGCCACCACAATGCGGTACGCCGTCTGCGAAAGTCCGCGCAGTTTCGGATTCACCGCCGTCAACACCCAGCTCAATCGTGGGTCGGTGACGTCGATCCCCTGCGGATTGACGCGGTATTCGCAGCGCAGCTGCTGCGGACGCAGCGAAGGCGCGCCGTAGAGCGTGCCGCTCGAGAGCATGCAGATTGAGCCAGTCAGAGAGAGGAGTGCAGCGCGTTTCATGGAATCACCTTAATGCCGAAACGTAGCACATTGTGCCGCCTTCGGGCACCCTGTCGGACGCCATCAGGAAGAATCCCACTCCTCCCGCGAAAGGCCTGCTAGTTTGTATAGATGAAGTCGCGCATTGCCGCCGCCCTCCTGGCCCTCGCCTGCTCCCCCGCCGCCCTCGCCGCCGATACCCTCCTGCGCATCGACCACTACGTCCAGGTCCGCTCCGAGGTGCCCGCCATCGCCGGCCAGAGCACGCAGGTATACGTGCGCGAGGTCGTCGAGTCCGCGACGCTCGCCCGCGGAGGCCCCGCCCCCGATCGCGTCGCCCTCTTCATCCACGGCGCCGGCACCCCCGCGGAAGTCGCCTTCGACGTCCCCTATCAGGACTACAGTTGGATGGCCTACCTGGCGCAAGCCGGCTTCGATGTCTTCTCCATGGATATGACCGGCTATGGACGCTCCACGCGTCCCTTTCCCATGAACGACCCGTGCAATCTCACGCGTGAACAGCAGTCTTTGTTCCCCGCTCTGCTTCCCGCTCCCTGCACCGCCGCCTATCCGCGCCAGCTGACCACGCTCGCTTCCGACTGGCACGATATCGATGCCGTGGTGGACCGCATCCGCACGCTCCGCCGCGTCGAAAAGCTCACCCTTCTCGGTTGGTCGCAAGGTGGTCCGCGCTCGGCCGGCTATGCATCTCAACATCCCGCCAAGGTCGCCGGCTTGATTCTTCTCGCGCCCGCGTACAACCGCTCCGCACCCGCCGCGGCGCCCGCCGAAGTGCCCGCTCCGGGAGCCGCGATGAACACCCAATCGCGAGAAGAATTCATCGCCAACTGGGATCGTCAGGTCGGCTGCCCGGATCAGTACGATCCCGCCGCCCGCGATTCCGTCTGGTCCGAAATGCTGGCGTCAGATCCCGTCGGCGCCACTTGGGGGAGTGGCGTACGGCGTGCTCCCCAGGAGACCTCGTGGGGATGGACCACGGCCGTTGCGGCAAAACTTCAGCTTCCCGTTCTCCTGTTCGCCGGCGCCCACGATAAGCAGGTCAACCCGGATCGCGTGCGCGATCTCTACAACGACCTCGGGTCGCCCCGCAAAGCCTTTGTCGATCTCGCCTGCTCCTCGCACAACGCCATTTGGGAAAAGAACCACCTGCTGCTCTTCCGCGCGTCGCTCGAGTGGCTCACCCGCGGCACCGTCACCGGCAAAGCCGAGGGCATGCTCCGCCTCGGCTATTAAGCGCTTTTACACCAGGCCCAGGAACTTCGGGTTGTAGCCGGGGAAAACATTTTTCACTCCCGTGTTCCCCAAATGCCCGCTCACCAGCTCGCCGAGTACATCGCGGAAATCCGTCGTCAGCGCCAGGTCGCGCCCCTCGTAGAGCTGCTCCTTTTGTAGGCCTGGCCATTTCCCGTAGATTTTGCCGCCCTTCACGCCCCCGCCCATCACGAACATGCTGTTGGCGTGGCCGTGATCCGTGCCGCGGCTGCCGTTCTCGTGCGCCGTCCGCCCGAACTCGCTCATCGTCACCAGCACCACATCGTTCATGCGGTCGCCCATGTCTTTCCAAAACGCCGTCAGCGCCTGGCCGTACTCCGTCAACAGATTGCCCAACTGCGCCGCTTCGTTGACGTGATGGTCCCACCCGCCGATATCGGCGAACGCCATCTCCACGCCCACATCGCTCTTGATCAGTTGCGCGATCTGCTGCAAGCTCGCCCCCAGCCGCCCGCGCGGGTAGTCCGCGCCCGCCGCCGGGCTGTACGGCTGCCGCTGAATCGCCTGTAGCATCGCCACGGCCTCGAACGTCTCCCGTCCCGCGGCCTGAATCATCCGGTCCTTCGATTCCGTGTACATCTGCTCGAACTGCTTGGCCGCTTCCGCGTTGCGCACCTGAAAACTGTCGATGGTCTGCAGCGCCACCGCCGGCGCCGGGCCGCGCATCGCACGAGGCAGCACCGGCCCCAGCGAAACCGCTCGTACCGGCGATACCTTCCCCTGCGCCTTCGGCAGCGCGCGATTCATCCACCCATCCTGCGTCGCCTTCAGGCCCGGCGTGCCGGATTCCATATAGTCCTGCGCATCGAAATGCGAACGCGTGGGGTCGGGCGAGCCCACCGCATCGACAATCGCCAGGTGCTGCTGGTCGAAGAGGGGCTTCAGCGGCGCCAGCGAAGGGTGCAGCCCGAAGAAACCGTCCAGGTCGAGCGCTGCCTTCGGGTCGCTCCCCGGCCGCGGAATCGCAATCGTCGGCCGCAGGTCGTAGTACGCCTTCTCCCCGTGCGGCACCACCACGTTCAATCCGTCCGCCGCCCCGCGCTGGAAAATCGCGACCAGGATCTTCTTCCGCGCCCCGGCGCCTTCGCTCGCGTATACCGCACGCTCCAGCCACAGCGGCGCGGCGCCCACGCCCACCATCGCGAGCGCGGAATTTCGAAGAAAAAATCTACGAGTTGGCATCGTTACCTCTTTTGAAACTCGGGAGAGCCCAGCGCGATTCCCGCGATCGGGTCGTCCGGCTTGGCCAATTTTCCGGCGTCCACCTTCACGCCCGGAACCTTATTGTCCGCCAGTTGTATGGCGAAATTCATGCGCGCCAGCAGGCCGCCCGAATTCAGCCATTCCATGCTCGAATTCGAGTATCCCGTCGGCTCCTGTTTGCGATACAGCGGCTGCCCCAGCTGCGATACCTGCGTCGCCAGCGGGAAGGCGTAATCGATCTCTCCGTTGACCGCGCGCACCGCGCTCGCCACCACCTCCAGCGGACTCTTCAACTTGCTCCGGTACGCGCCCTCACTGAAGAACTCCTTGCTCTCCAGCATCGTCTTCATCACCGCGCGTAAATCGCCGTCGGTCTTCAGGAAAGTCGCCGCCATGCGGTCCACCAGCGCCGCCGGCGGTTCGTCCGCCACAAACCGCATCGCCAGCTTCTTCGAAATGAAGTGCGCGGTCGCCGGATGATGCGCCACGATGTCGAGCACCTTCTCGCCATCGCTCATCCCGCCGCCCGCCGGGATTTTCACGCCCAGCACCGTCTTCTCGCCCCGATCGTGCACCCGCTGGTTGAATGTGAACTCGCCGCCGCGCTGCGGCTGAAGAATCGTCCAGCCCGTGAAACAGCGCGCCGCTTCCGTGACATCGTGCTGCGTATAGCCCCCATCTACGCCAAGCGTGTGCAGCTCCAGTAGCTCGCGCCCGTAGTTCTCGTTCAGTCCGCGCGCTCCCTTCTTCCCCCGAAACTGCGGTGCGTCCGGACCTACCGATTGCCAGTTGTCCAGATAGAACAGCATCGCCGGACTCTTCGCCGTCGCCATCAGCAGGTCCTTGAACTTGCCGAGCACATGCGGGCGAATCACATCGCGTTCGTACTCCGTTACCAGGTAGCGGTCGGCGCCCTTATCCAGGTAGACGTTGAAGTGGTTGAACCAGAAATCGCTCAGCACCTCGTCGAGCTGCCGGTTGCTATACACCGCGCGCAACAGTTTGCCTTCCGAAAGGTCGCGCGCTACCATCTGCTGCGGGCCGTTCGCCATCTGTAGTCTGCGCCGCAGTTCCGCCGGAGCGTTGGCCATCAGTCCCTGCCGCATGCCTCCCGGCAGCGCCGCAATCACGTCGTCCTGCTTGTCCTTCGAAAGCGTCTGGAAGGCGGCGACTTTCTCCTGTGGCGTCCCCTGCCGCAGCGTACGGATCTGCTGCGGCGTGAGCAGTTCCTTCAGCGCCTTCGGGTCGCCCATCGGGTTGGGAGCCGCGCCTGCGTTGCCCGCCGCCTGCTTCTCTTCATACTTCGCCACCAGCCTGGTCAGCATCAGCTTGCGCTCCGGATCGGTCGGAAAGGGCACCTGCCCGTTGACCATCTGCTTTACCATCTGCGGCGTCGGATAGTTCCGGACCAGCTCGCCTCCGGACATCTTCAACGTGTCCAGCGTGCGCAGTTTCTCTTCCAGCACCGGATTTTCCGCGATCGACTCCGGATGCAGTTGCTGGTCGATCCACTTCTTCAATCCCGTCGCCTTCACGTCCTGCACGTCGCCCGGCCGCGGCCCGAACGTCAGCCGGTTCAGCGCCTGCAAAATCTTCTGATCGTTGGGAACCTGTTTGAAAAACTGGCGGGCTTCGTCGGCATTCTTCTTTTTGCCGTAAGCTGAAATCCCCGGAACTGCGGCCAGGCAAAGCACACTTGCCAGCGCAAGTACCACTCGGTTGCGCATCGGATACCCTCTGTTAAACATAAACGCCAATGTCCCTAACAAGTTGCGTTGGGGCGGCGTAAATGTGCGTAAACCATGCCGCCCCCTTCTATCTTTCGCACACTCTCGCTTCGGAGTGTTATGATTCCCCTCTACGAGCCTCTCTCATGTTCTGTCACAGCTGCGGTACCCAAGTAAATAGCGACGTGCAGTTTTGCCCGAATTGCGGCCAATCGCTCACCACTGCCGTCCCCGGCGTCTCCGTCGTTCCGGCGTTCGTCGCCCCGGTAGGCGTCACCGCCCGCCCCGGACATTGGATCGGCGCCGGCTGGGATATGGTGAAGGCCGACCTCGGCAATTATGCGCTGCTCGGCCTGATCTTCGTCGCCCTCAACGGCCTGGTCCCGATGATCCTTCAAGGTCCCTTGATGGCTGGTTTCCATATCTATTGCATCAAGCGGATCCTCGGCCGTCCCGCCGAGTTCCCCGATCTCTTCAAAGGATTCAATTTTTTTGTACCTACCCTCGTAGCGTCGCTGGTGATTTCGCTCTTCGTCTTCGGCGGATCGCTGCTCTGCGTGATTCCTGGTCTGGTGCTCGCCGCCATGTACAAGTTCACCTTTCTGTTCATTGTCGATAAGCGCATGGATTTCTGGCCCGCCATGCAGGCCAGCCACGCCGTTGTCCGCAATGATTATTTCGGTTTCACCATGTTCCTGCTATTGATGGCGCTGGTGAATTTCCTCGGCGTGTTGTGCTGCGTCGTCGGCGTCCTCATTACCATCCCGGTGACGCTCGCGGCCATCACCATCGCCTATCAGGAACTCGTCGGGATCGACCCGCAAACGCCGGACCGCATCGCGTGACCTGCGGGGCGCAATCGGCCGCGCGCTGGGCCGCTCTTGCCGGGGTGCTCGCGATTCTCTGGCTGTACACGCCGCCCGACCTACCCGTTTGCGGCTTTCGCTGGCTGACCGGCCGGCTCTGCCCGTTGTGCGGCCTGACGCACGCCGTCTTTGCTCTCGCCAAGGGCCGCGTCGGCGAAGGCGTTCGCCTCCACCCCCTCAGCCCGCTCGCCGTCTTCATGCTCGCCGGCGCCTTCTGGAGCCCGCCGCGAATGGCCCGCCTCTGGACCCCCTGCCTCGCCGCCTTCGGTTTCTACGGACTCTGCCGCGTCATCTTCTGAATCAGCCATCCCGCCGCGAAACACACCGTCAGATCCGTCGCCGCGTGAAAGAGGAAGAGATGCCGGCTCGCGTCCAGGCAGTCCCCCAGAGACGCCGCGGCGAATTCGCCGATTGCTAGTGTCGCCACCCCGAGCCCTACCCACGCCGTTCGCGATCCGTTTGCTACGCAACACCCCGCGAATAGCGCATACCAAACCACGATGTGCCACGGCCAGCGGCGCAGCAGTTCCCCCCGGAAGTTGCTCCACACCGCAAATCGCTGCGTCTGCGCGCCCGGCGGCCGCCCGTCCTCAATCCGGTAATTCGAAAGATTGTTCGGCCGCATTTCCGGTCCGCCCACACTCAAGCGTCTCCCAAAGAAACCCGAGCGTGCTCGCCGGATGCCCCAGCGTACCACCCCATCAGCCGCGCAAATCCCGTGCGCCGGTAGAAGCCCTCCGTCCACGTGCGGTCCGCCGTCGGCGCTCCCGATATGTAGGAATGCATGCCGCGATATTGCAATTCCCCCGGCGCCACTCCCAGCTTCGTGACGTCCACCCCGCGCGGCGCCAGCCGGTAGAACACCACGTTGAACATCGCCTGTCCCCGATACGCCGGGTCCGTTGTCCCCAGGATGTACAACCCCGCCGCCAGCACCATTCCCGCCGCGCCCCAGGCCGGCCCGCGCAGCGCTTTCGTGCGCACGCCGCACGCCACCAAAAAGAGCGCGGGCAGTATCATCCACACCGCGTGCTGCGCCTTCGACGTCACAAATAGCAATGCCGCCGCGGCAAACAACATCAGCCTCCCGACACTCGGCCGCTCCTCCCCCGCAATCCACACCGCGCTCGCTGCCATCAGCAGTAGCGCACACAGAGCCCCCGCGTCCATGTAAAAGGAATTGAGATACGCCGTATAACAAACGTCGGTGAAGATCGCGACCGCCGCCAGCGACACAGCCACTTCGCCCCACCGCCGCGCGCCCGCAAGTAGAATCGCCAGTGCCCCTAGATAGAGCGCCACGTGTACCGCGCCCAGCCATCGCAGATCGAATCCCGCGCCCTCTTTCGTCGCTCCTGCCGCTCGCGTCGCCAGCCACGCCAGCGCCGTCTCCGACGAATGGTACGGACTATTCCAATAATGCTGCGCGGACCAGACATAGTCCGGCTGGAAATACAGGAAGTTCGTCTCCGCCCCGCGCGGCGTCAGGCACAGCCACCCGTAAACCTTCCCGAAATCTCCGTTGTTTGCGATCCCGATGTAGCCCGGCAAAAATAGCTGGACCGCCAGACACGCGGCACAAATCGCCAACACCAGAGCCTTCCCTCGCCATTCCCGCACCACCGGGAGTATAGCGTCTTTTTCTCTACCGGCGAGCAGCGCTTGCGCTGCGCAAACGACTGTGATAGTGTACGTTCCACCTTTGACTCCTGGAAGTGGGCTTCTGGGACCGCGTAGAGGAGGGCTGATGCTTCTTGCTCCCGTCGTCTGGATTTTGACGGCCATTATCGCGTATTTTTTCGCGGCTAAGACGTGGTGGTTCCCACCGCCGATTAACCAACACGGTATAGCCTACGACGAGCAATTCATGCGGACCCTCGTGGTCACCGGCATCATTTTTGTTCTTGCCCAATTCGCTCTCGGCTACGTCATCATCCGCTCCCGTAACGATGGCCGCCGCGCCACCTACAACCACGGCAATAATCGCCTCGAAACCGTCTGGACCAGCGCCACCGCGCTGCTCTTCCTCGGCCTCGTCCTCATGGGCACCAAGATCTGGGCCAATGTCCATTTCGATGAACCGCCCGCCGATGCCATCCCCATCGAAGTCCTCGGCAAACAGTTCGCCTGGAGCTTCCGCTATCCCGGCGTCGATGGCAAATTCGGCCGCACCGATCTCAAGTACGTCAATGATTCCGCCGGCAATCCCTTCGGTCTCGATCCCAATGATCCCGCCGCCAAGGACGATCTCGTCAGCGCGTCCCTCAAAGTTCCCGCGGGCAAGCCGATCAAGCTGATCATGCATTCCCGCGATGTCATCCACAATTTCTTCGTCCGCGAACTTCGTATGAAACAGGATATCGTTCCCGGCATGGAGATCCCCCTCAGCTTTACAGCCGATACCATCGGCGTCTATGAAGTGCCGTGTTCCGAGCTTTGCGGCCTGGGACACTTCCAGATGCGCACCACCATGCAGGTCATGAGCATGGCAGATTTCGAACAGTGGAAAATCCAACAGGCCCAGAAATGATTCCCGTCCGCCAATCCTAGGAGAGACTATGGCCAGCCCCGCCACTCATACGGCGCACCATGCGCCTGAAGGCTTCATCCGAAAATATGTCTTCAGCCTGGATCACAAAGTGATCGGAATTCAGTACTACTTCCTCGGGTTGTTTTCTGTATTCATCGGCATGGCGCTCTCACTCCTCATGCGCTTCCATATGGTGAACCCCGAGGCCAAAGTCGCCTGGTTCGCCAAACTCTGGCCCACCGCCGCCAACGGCGGCATGATGACCCCCGAACTCTACCTCTCCCTCATGACCATGCACGGCACCATCATGGTCTTCTTCGTGCTCACCACCGTGCCCCAAAGCGGCTTCGGCAACTACTTCCTGCCCATTCAAATCGGCGCCGAGGACATGGCCTTCCCCGTCCTCAACATGATGTCGTTCTGGACCACCTTCCTCGCCCTCGTCGTCATGGTCTCCGCCTTCTTCGTGCAGGGCGGAGCGCCCCTCGCGGGTTGGACCGGCTATCCGCCGCTCTCCGGCATCGGCCGCCTCACCGGCCCCGGCGAAGGCCTCGGCCAGACCCTGTGGATTCTCAGTATCGCCATCTTCTGCGGCGCCTCTCTCATGGGCGCGATCAATTTCATCGCCACCACCGTGGACCTCCGCTGCAAGGGCATGAAGCTCATGCGCATGCCGCTCACCTGCTGGACCTGGCTCGTCACCGCCATCCTCGCCCTCCTCGGTTTCGCCGTGCTCCTCGCCGCCGGCGTCCTCTTGATCCTCGATCGCTCCGCCGGAACCAGCTTCTTCATTCCCGGCGGTCTCATGGTCAGCGATCAGATCATCAGCAATCACAAAGGTGGCTCGCCTCTCTTGTGGCAGCACCTCTTCTGGTTCTTCGGCCACCCCGAAGTCTATATCGCGATCCTCCCCGGCATGGGCGTCACCTCGCACCTGCTTGCCACCTTCTCGCGCAAGCCCGTCTTCGGCTACAAAGCCATGGTCTACGCCATCCTCTCCATCGGCTTCCTCGGCTTCCTCGTCTGGGGCCATCACATGTTCATGAGCGGCATGAACCCCTACTCCGCCATGGCGTTCTCCGTGCTCACCATGTGCATCGGCGTACCCTCCGCCATCAAGACCTTCAACTGGATCGGCACCCTCTGGGGCGGCAAGATTCACTTCGATACCGCCATGATGTTCTCCCTCGGTTTCGTCTCCCTCTTCGTCACCGGCGGCATCAGCGGCATCTTCCTCGGCCAGCCCGCGCTCGATCTCTACTTCCACGACACCTACTTCGTCGTCGGCCACTTCCACATGATCATGGGCGTCGCCGCCATCTTCGGCATGTTCGCCGGGACCTTCTACTGGTTCCCCAAAATGTTCGGCCGCATGCTGAATGAAACCGTCGGAAAAATCCATTTCTACTGCACCTTCATCGGCGTTTACTGCATCTTCACACCCATGCACTTTGTCGGCATGGCCGGCAATCCGCGCCGCTATTCGGATTTCAGTAACGTCGAGTACCTGGCCGGCCTCATGCCCGTCCATAAGTTCATGACGCATGCCGCCTACTTCACCGCCGCCGTCCAGATCCTCTTCCTCATCAATCTCTTCTGGAGCATGTTCAAAGGCCCCAAAGCGCCCATGAACCCCTGGCACTCCACCTCGCTCGAATGGACCATTCCCTCGCCGCCGCCCTTTGACAACTTCGCCGGCGTGCACCCCGTCGTCAACCATGGTCCGTACGAATTCAGCGTCCCCGGGGCGCCCAACGATTTCATCATGCAGACCGATCCCCCAACAGAACACGTCGCATCCTGAGCGATCCTATGGGTATGGCTGGGTCAATTTCACAAGACATCATCATCGGTCCTCCACGGCCGCCCGCCGATGGCGGCTGGGGGGATGGCGGCGGCAATGGACAGGATGGCCGCGGGTCTTCCCGCCGCGCCTCCTTCACCGGGCTCTATGTGCTGCTCGCCGCCAGCACCATGGTCTTCGCCGCCCTCACCAGCGCCCTCGTCGTCCGCCGCGGTCTCAGTGACGATTGGCGCCCGATGATCAAGCCCACCATCCTCTGGGTCAATACCGCCATACTCCTGCTCTCCAGCTTCGCTATCGAAATGGCGCGCCGCGCCCTCCGCGCCGGCGCCCGCGGCCGCTTCAACGGCTGGTGGACCGCCGCCACCGCCCTCGGCATGGCCTTCCTCTGCGGCCAGGTCGTCGCCTGGAAACAGCTCAACGATGCCGGTGCCTTCATCTCCAGCAACCCGAGCAACTCATTCTTCTACGTCTTCACCTTCGCCCACGCCTTCCACTTACTCGGCGGCGTGACCGCTCTTTTCTATGTGGATATTCAGGCCCTGCGCTTGAGCCTCGGACCCGCCAAGCGCACCGCCATCGATGTCAGCGCCATCTTCTGGCATTTCCTCGATGGCCTGTGGCTCTATTTGATGGTCCTATTCTACGTTTGGGGGTAAGGATGTCGACCCACGCAGTCACCGCCGCGAATACCTCTCACTGGGAGGGAGGCCGCTCGCCCTACGCCACGAATTCGAAGAAATTCGGCATGTGGCTCTTCATCATCTCCGACGCGCTGACCTTCTCCGCGCTCCTCTTCGCCTACACCTATTCCCGTGTCTCCAACCCGGATTGGCCCACGCCCTTCCACTTCAACCCCAGCATCATCTTCTCCAGCGTAATGACCTTCGCCCTGCTCACCAGCAGTCTCACCATGGTGATGGCCGTGCACTCCATGAATCACGGCAACCGCAAGGCCGCCGCCCGCTGGATCCTCGCCACCATGGCCGCCGGCGCCCTCTTCGTCGGCCTCCACCTCACGGAGTGGCTGAACCTCATCAATAACGAGCACGTCACGCCCGCCTCCAATCCCTGGGGCGTCCCCCTCTTCGGCGCCACGTTCTTCGGCATCACCGGGCTCCACATGACCCACGTCATCATCGGCATCATCTATCTCGGCATCATCTGCCAGGCCGTCATGCGCGGCAAATTCAAAGCCGAGGATGTCGAAGTCGCCGGCCTCTACTGGCACTTCGTCGATCTCGTTTGGATGTTCGTCTTCCCGCTGGTCTACCTGATGTCCGCCAAAATCTGAGGAGCAACACATGAGCACACCACATGAGCACTCACGTCGAAGAAATCCACCAGGTCGGCCCTTCAGTCCCCACCTTCGCCAAGATCTGGTTCGTCCTGCTCGCCCTCACCGCCGTCGAGGTCTTCCTCGCCTATGAGCAGGTCCCCACCATGATCATGCTCACCGCCCTGATCGGCCTCTCCGTCGTCAAAGCGGCACTCATCATCGCTTATTTCATGCACCTCAAATTCGAGCGCCTCAGCCTCTTCCTCACGCTCTTCCCCATGCTCGTCTTCTGCATCCTCCTCATGCTCATCTTCCTCGGCGATGCCAGCCGCATCCCCCACATGAGGCCCGGCAGCATGAAGCGCCTTCTCCTGCCTCGCCGCCCTCGCCTTGCCGCTCTCGCTCGCAGTGCGTCATGTGCTATCGCACCGCCCACTCGCAGCAGTCCGCGCGCGCCCACGTCCTGAACGCCGGCATCCTTATCCTCGGCGCTCCGCCCTTCCTCATCCTCGCCGGCTTCATCGCCTTCGTCTTCCGTCACGACGAACCCGAACCCGGCGACTGAGCGTGTCTATTCGTTAGAACGTGAAGCTCGTCTGCGTGAAGATTCCGCGCACCGAAGGCAGATCGCGCCGCGTGTACTCGCGGTATTCCAGCTTGAATGCCGCGTAACTCGTGATGTCGTACCGCATCCCCACTGTCGACGAATGGAATACCGGCACCAGCGATTTGAAGATCGCGTCCGAACGCGGCACGTGCATATAGTCGAACCGGTAGTACGGCTTCAGCGCCTTCTGAAACCATGGCAGCCGGTACGCCGTCTGCGCGTAAAATGCCTGGCTGTTCGAACTCACCGAGCCATTCACCGGATGATGCGTGACATTCGCGAACTCCGCGATAAATTCGGGCTGCTCGTGATCCCACACGATGTGCCCGCTCTGAATCCACTCGCGCGCCACCGGCCCCGTCAGCGGGTTCAACTCGTCCCGGTATACCGACCCGCCCACCCGCAATCCGTATAACCCGCTCGGCTTGATGAACGTATTCACCAGCCACGCGCGATTATTGTTCACGTCTCCGAAATCGCCCGGCCGGCTGATCACCTGTCCGCGCCCGTTGCCCACCCCGACGTTGTAATTCAGATTCAGCCCGCCCGCCGGTACCTGCCCCTCCACCAGGCTCCCCACAAAATGCACCGGCAAAAAGCTGCTCCCGAATTGCGTCATCTCCGGACGGCTGATCGTCGTCTGCAGCCATTGCCCGTGATGGAAAGCCGTATTCCAGTAATTGATCGGCGTGTGGAACCGGCCGAAACTGAGCTTGAACCGGTCGTTCATGTCATAGCGCACAATCAGCCGCTCGATCTCCGGATTGAAGCCCGGTGCCGGCGTCGTCCCCGTGCCCGCGTCCGTTCGCGCCGTGAAGCTGATCTCGCCGAACACGCTGACCTTCTGCGAAAGCGCCGAACTCATGTGCAGAATAAACTGCCCTTCGTTAAACCCGCTATGCTGCTGCAGCAATGTCTGTGCGCCGAATCCGCCCGAAGGCCCGTGCAAGTCGCTCGATGCGAAATCCACATCGGCAAATCCCGCGATTTTCAGATTCGGATATTCGGGATGCGTGATATCCGGCGGAGCCGCCGCCACCGGCGCCTGATCATGATCGTGAACCGCAGGCACAGTCGCGGGCGCCACCGCCGCCGCCGCCTTCTCCGGCGCGTTACCGCGTTCCAACTCGGCCAGCCGCTTTTCCAGCCCGTCGATGCGCTGCTGCATCTTTTCGATCAGCTCCCGCGTCGCCGGGTCCATCGATTGCGCCCGCGCTCCGGAAATCAATAGCACAATTCCGGCAACTAACAGTCGACAAATCATCAGCGTATCCCTCTGGTCATTCAGGGAATGATAGCACCGCCCACGCCGCCTTTAAACCTCCCGTCCGTTAAGTCACATTCTCTGCCGGATCTTGCGACCAAACCGCCTCCCGTGTGTCCAATCCCCATGGAATTCCGACAGTTGGGAAACAGCGGTCTTCAGGTCCCGGTTCTCTGCCTGGGCACCGGCACCTTCGGCGGCGGCTCCGAGTTTTTCCGCGCCTGGGGCGCCACCGATGTCGCCGAGGCCACCCGCCTCATCGACGTCTGCCTCGAAGCCGGCGTCAATTTCTTCGATACCGCCGACATCTATTCCCAAGGCTCTCGCGAAGAGGTCCTCGGCCAATCCATCCAACACGTCCCCCGCGAATCCATCCTCATCTCCACCAAAGCCACCTTCGCCTTCGGCCAGGGCCCCAACAACGCCGGCTCCTCCCGCCATCGCCTCACCCGCCAGCTCGATGGCAGCCTCAAGCGCCTCAAAACCGATTACATCGACGTCTATCACATGCACGGCTTTGACGCCCTCACTCCCCTCGACGAGGTGCTGTCCACTTTGGATAATGCCGTCCGCCAAGGCAAAATCCGCTACATCGCGGCGTCGAACTTCTCCGGCTGGCACCTCCAGAAATCGCTCGATCTCAGCTCCCTCCACGGCTGGACGCGCTACGTCGGCCATCAGGTCTACTACTCCCTGATCGGTCGCGATTACGAATGGGAACTCATGCCCCAGTCCCTTTCCGAAGGCCTCGGCGCTCTCGTCTGGAGCCCCCTCGGCTGGGGCCGCCTCACCGGCAAAATCCGCCGCGGCCAACCCATTCCCGAAGTCAGCCGCCTCCACAAAACCGCCGACCTCGGCCCCGCCGTCGCTGACGACTATCTCTATGCCGTGGTCGATGTCCTCGATGCCCTCGCCGCCGAAACCTCGAAGACCGTCCCCCAACTCGCCCTGAACTGGCTCCTCCGCAAACCCACCATCTCCACCGTCATCATCGGCGCGCGCAACGAAAAGCAACTCCGCGACAACCTTGCCGCCGCCACTTTCACCCTCACCGAAGAACAGGTCGCCAGACTCGACAAAGCAAGTCAGCCCCAAATCCCCTACCCGTACTGGCATCAACGCCAATTCAAGGACCGCAACCCGCCTCCCCCTTCGTACCGCCCCTGAGCATGGAGAAGCTAAGCCGCACAGGAACGCCAAAATCGGGACCACAAAAAACATCCCTTTTCTTCTCTGCGTCCCGTTAGCGAACTCAGCGAACTCTGCGAGACCTAGCATTTCTGCCAAGTTCGTTAAGCCGCGAAGGAACGCCAAAATCGGGACCACAAAACCATCCCTTTTCTTCTCTGCGTCCCGTTAGCGAACTCAGCGAACTCTGCGAGACCTAATCATTTCTCGCCAAATACGCCAGCCACCAAGGAACGCAAACAATCCCACGGGCCTTCTCAGCGCCCTCCCGATGCATAATGGAGCGATGCGCCTGCTTGCCGCCCTCCTGCTTATCGCCGCCGTCCCGTCCTTCCCTCAATCCGCCGATGGGAAGGATGCCCTGGCCGCCGCCCAGAAACTCTTCGACGGAATGGCCGCCCACGATGCCGCCGGCATCCGCGCCCTCCTGCTCCCCGATGCCCGCCTCTACTCCGTGCGCAACGACGCCGCGCCGGTCGCCACCACCGGCGAAGACTTCGCTACCCGGCTTGCCGCGGCCAAGGGAGAACTTCTGGAACGCTTCACCGGCCCGCCCGCCGTATCCATCCGCGGTCGCATCGCCCAGGTCTGGGGAGAATACGAATTCCTGCGCGATGGTAAGTTCACCCACTGCGGTGTCGATACCTTCACGCTTTTCAAAACCGCGGACGGCTGGAAAGTCGCTTCCCTCGCCTACACCATGGAAACCACCGGCTGCAAAGGCCACTGATCCCGCGGCCCCTTACTGCCCGATAATATTCACCGTCGTCGTGCCCTCGACTCGCACCTTCGCGTAAGCGTCCGTCCAAGTCTTGTGATACGGGTCCGTGTCATAGGCCTTCAACGCGTCCAGCGATGCGAATTCCATGCACATCCCGTAGTCGCGCGTGATCCGGTTAATCTCCGCCGGCGCCGTCTGCCCCGCGCGCAGCTTCTGCTGATTCTCCGGCTCTACCTTCACGACCCCGACTTGCCCCAGTGGCGACTGCAGCTTGCCGTACCAGATCTTGTGAATCCCTTTAATTTTCTTGGGCAATAAATCGCTCGCCTTGTAAAAGGCCGCCCAGTCGTCCGGCGTAGCCTCTTTCACCGGCGTCCACGCGAAGCAGTGCATAATCGTCTTCTCGCCCGCCTCGGCCGTGAACCCCGCGATCAACAGAACGCTAGTCAATAACACGCAATTTCGCATCGCCCGCCAGTATACCGCCTCTTGAACTCAACCCCGCCGATCCGCTACCGTTGTCCAGGAGCGCCCCCCTTGGAAGTTCACCTGATCGACGGCACCTACGAGCTCTTCCGCCACTTTTACGCCCTGCCCTCAGCCCGCGATCGCGATGGCCGCGAAGTCGCCGCCGTGCGTGGTGTCCTGGCCTCCGTCCTCGGCATGCTTCACGCCGGTGCCACCCACCTCGCCGTTGCCACCGATCACGTCATCGAGTCCTTTCGCAACAGCCTCTGGCCCGGCTACAAAACCGGCGAAGGCATTGACCCCGACCTCCTCTCCCAATTCAATCTGCTGGAAGAAATCCTCTCCGCCGCCGGCATCGTCGTCTGGCCCATGATCGAATTCGAGGCCGATGACGCCCTCGCCTCCGCCGCCGCCCTCGCCGCCCGCGATCCTCGCGTCGATCGCGTCATCATTTGTACGCCCGATAAGGATCTCGGCCAATGCGTCATCGGCACCCGCGTCGTGCAGTTGAACCGCCGCACCCGCGTCACCTTCGATGAAGCCGCCATTGTCCGGAAATTCGGCGTGGCTCCCGGCCTCCATTCCCGACTATCTCGCTCTCGTGGGTGATTCCGCCGATGGTTTCCCCGGACTCCCCGGCTGGGGCGCGAAATCGGCCGCCGCCGTTCTCGCCAAATTCCTCCACATCGAAGCCATTCCGCCCGATCCGGGCGATTGGCACGTCAACGCCTCAAACGCAGGCTCCCTCGCCCGCACTCTCGCCGCGCAGCGCGAAACCGCCCTGCTCTTCCGCACCCTCGCCACCCTCCGTACCGATATCGCCCTCTTCGACGATGTCGATTCGCTCCTGTGGCAAGGGCCAAAACCGGAGTTCGAAACTCTCGGCGCACGTCTCGACGCCAGCCGCGCGCCGAAGCCGTAATCCGTGGCTGCCCCTCAACCCCGCTTCGGCCTTACCGCGTCCGCCAGTTTCAACCGGCTGTCGTGCGTCAGGTAGCTGATCTGCAGGTCGTATCCGTTTGGCGTCAGCGTGTGGTAACTCTTGAATGCCGCCACGTGGATATCGTCGTGCGTCGAGGTATCCACCCGCGCTCTCAGTCCGCGCTTCTCCAACTCCGCCTTCACCCCGTCCGTATCCCACGGTGAGATCCCGTAAGAGATGTGGTCGATGCGCGCCCGCCGCGCCGGTGCGCCTTTTGCAAAGCTTGGATTGTGCGGGTTGCCCCCGCGTATGATCATGTCCCCCACGTCGCCGATCATCAGCTCGTGCTGGCTGCCTTCGTCGTAAGTCTCCTTCCACCCCAGCAGGTTGCAGTAGAAGGAGGCGCTCGCCTTGTAGTTCGCCACGCTGTACGAAAGATGATCCAGCCAGACGCTCTTCCATCCGGTAGGCCCGAAGGGAGCCGCCGCTTGCAGCTTCGCGTCCGCCGGCTTCCGTCGCTCTTTTGCCAGCCCGTTGCCGTTGCAGATCTGCAACTCCAGCCCATCCAGATCTTTCACGCGGAAGCTCTCGAATCCCTTGCCGTCGTTCTCCGCGACCGGCGTCATGCCGCGCTTGCGAAGTTCCGCCTCCACCTTCTGCGCGCTCCACGGCTCAATGACGAAACCAAGGCTTTCTACCGCCGCCGGACCCTGCTCGGGAGCCTCTTTGAAAATCGCCGAGCCCCAATCCCCAATGTCCAGCACCGCCTGTTTTCCGTCATCCCTGCGCAGCTTCCATCCCATCAGCGCGGTATAGAACGCCGCTTCCTTCCGGTAGTCGGCCATCCGGAACGCGATGTGTTCCAGCGCCACCGTCTTCCACCCCGTCGGCGCGAACACCGCGGGAATCGGTGCCGTCGCCGCCGCTTCGCTCAAGGGACAACCCTGCGTCCCATAGCCATCCCTGCACCGCCCCTGCCCGTAGGCGGACGTCGCTGCGATCGCCGCCCCGGAAAACCCCAGCAGCAATTCGCGGCGGGTATGTGTCCCGCGGCCCAGTCTCGTTCCCTCTCGTCCGCCGCCATATCCGGTAAGCCCCTCCGCTCCCCTACGCTCTCCCCGCGAACCCGCGAGTTTCCGTCGAGACCTTTACCTTCTCGCCCTCTTTGATAAACAGCGGAACCCGAATCTCCAGGCCGGTCTCTAGCGTCGCCGGCTTGGTCACGCTGCCGCTCGAAGAGTCTCCCCTCACCCCCGGCTCCGTAAAGGTGACGTCCAACTCCACGAACGCCGGCAGTTCGATCCCGATCGGGTTCCCATTGAACTTCAGCACCTCCACAATCGTGCCGCCGACTAGAAAATCCAGCGCGCTCCCGATCACTCCCTCCGCCATCGTCAGCGTTTCGTAACTGTCCTGGTCCAGGAAGTGCGAACCGTTGCCATCGCTGTACAGGTAAGAGGCAGGCACCTTTTGCAGGTCCGGATCTTTGAATTTATCGCCCGCTTTGAACGTCTTCTCGAATACCGCATTCGTCAGCAGATTGCGGACTTTCAGGCGCACCAGCGTCTGCCCGCCGCGCGCCGTCGGCGTGTTCACCTCCGCCTCCAGGCACACGAACGGAGTGTTATCCAGCTCGAACAAAGTCCTTCGCTTCACGTTAATCGCATCAATCAATACAGCCATAAGCTCCGTAGTGTCAACTTTGTGTCTTACTGTTTCGGATATCCCGCCCACACATATTCCAGGGCTTCCGGCAAAGTCTGTTGCTTCACTGCGCGGTCCGTGTGACCGGCATTGCGTGCAAACACGAACTGATAATGATACCCTTTCGCGGCCAGTACTTTCGCCATATTCTCGTTGGCCACAACCCAGTCGTGCATGTTGTCCTTCATCGTATTCGGGTTGAGCAGATCCCTGTCGCCAACCTCCATCCAAATCCGGATCGGCTTGGGCGTCGAGTTCGGAATCAGCCGTTCGTGGAACTCCCACGCGCCATGCGGAATCTCCGGATTCCACGGCCACTGCTGATTCACGTAAGTGCCCGAGTAAGTCAGCACCCGGTGATACAACTCCGGGTGATACCAGGCCATGATCAGCGCGCACGATCCTCCCGAGCTGCCGCCCATCGTTGCCCGCCCGTCCGGATCTTTCGTCAGCTTCACTTTGTATTGCTTTTCCACCAGCGGCAGCACTTCCTTCTCCACGTACTCCGCGTACAGCCCGGACATCGTGTCGTATTCCAAACCGCGCTGGCTCCCTTGCGCGTCGCCCCCGCCGTTGCTCAATCGAAATCGCAATCATCGCCGGCACCCGCTTCTGCGCAATCAGGTTGTCCAACGCCGTGAATAACGCCTTGTCCGGCCCGTCCGCGCCCACGATAAACGGCGCCGCCGTCCCCGGTACATATTGCTTGGGAACATACACCGTCACCTTGCGGCTGTAAGGCGCGGCGTGGCTCGTCGTGACAATCATCTTCGTCGGGTTGTCCGGATCTCCCGTGCCGAACGTGTTCGGCTCGCGCGTGATTCCGGGATAGATTTTGCTGTCCGCCGATTCCATCGTGAACGTGTACACATCCCCCTGCGGTACCCCGTCCTTCACCGTCATCTCCGATGCCGGATTGTGCGTCGGCCCTAGAATGAAATTTCCATCGGCCTTCACCGGAGC
Source organism: uncultured Solibacteraceae bacterium (assembly GCA_963811575.1). Taxonomy (GTDB): domain Bacteria; phylum Acidobacteriota; class Terriglobia; order Bryobacterales; family Bryobacteraceae; genus Solibacter. Next base: position 63,045 of record CAWERY010000006.1, read on the forward strand.
ATTCTCGCCGTCGGGCAAGTCCGTCGCCTTGACGTACCCCGGCGTATGCGGATCGCGCGTCGGCGGAGTCGGCCGCGCGGCGGACGTGCGCTCCCGGTGTAGTCGCCGGTGCGGCCGTCGGAACTTGCGCCATCGCAGGTTCCACGCCATTCATCAGGCCGATCAAGGAAGTAATAATCAAAAGACGGTGCATCAGCGGCTCCTTTTTTCTACGCGGAAAATCACCACCAATCTTATCTCACCAGCCAAAGTCCCAGCACTTCCGGTCCGCTGCACGCCGCCGGTTTGGGATAGAATGCCCGAAGGGCACCCCAGCCAGATGTCATCGTGCCCCATAAGGCAACTCAAGCCCTTGCCTTCGGCCCTCACTGGAGTATTTATGCGGTCTGTCCTCTTGGTCCTCTGCGCCGCCCTCGCGGCCGCTCAGGAAGATCACTCGCAACATCCCCACGCCGTCGCCGGCCTCGGCAGCGTGGACCTTCGCACTTCCTGCAACGCCCCCGCGCAGGCCTTGATCTCCCGCGGCGCAGCCCTGCTTCATTCCTTCGGCTATGAAGAAGCTCGCCTTTCGTTCCAGTCCGCCGCCGCCGCCGACCCAACCTGCGCCATGGCCTACTGGGGCGTTGCCCGTACCTGGTACCACCCCATCTGGGCGCCTCCTTCGCCCGAAGAGCTCAAACAGGGAGCCGCCGCGCTCGACCGCGCTTCGGCCCTCGACCCGAAAACCTCCCGCGAGCGCGACTACCTCCAGAGCCTCGCCGTTTTTTATCAGGATTGGCAAACCGTAGACCACGCCACCCGCGCCCGCAATTACGAACGTGCCCTCGCCGCCGTCTGCACCCGCAATCCCGCCGACGACGAAGCTGCAATCTTTCACGCCCTCCAGCTCGTCGCCGTCGGCTACCTCGACCCCACCGACAAGTCCTACACCTTCCAAAAACAAGGCAGCGTGATCCTCAACCAACTCCTGCCCCGTCACCAGGACCACCCCGGCGTCGCGCACTACATCATTCACAGCGTCGATTATCCGCCCCTCGCAGAACTCGGCCTCAAAGCCGCGCGCGCCTACGCCGCCATCGCGCCCGATTCGCCCCACGCCCTCCACATGCCGTCCCATATCTTTACCCGCCTCGGCCTCTGGGACGATTCCATTGCCTCCAATCTCGCCTCCGCCAAATCAGCCATTGCCCAGACCCAGCGCCTCCGCCGCACCGGAGGTTCCTTCGACCAGTTGCACGCCCTCGATTACCTGGTCTACGCCTATCTCCAGCAATCCCGCGATTCCAGCGCTCAAAGAGCCCTGGAAGAGATCCGTCAAATCACCACCCTCGACGAGAACCAGTTCGCCGCCGCCTACGCCTTCGCCGCCTCGCCCGCCCGCTGGGCCCTCGAACGCCATGACTGGAAGGCGGCCGCCGCCCTTGAAGTCCGTCCCGCATGGTTTCCCTGGGACCGTTTTCGCAACGCGGAAGCGCTCGTGCACTATGCCAAAACCATCGGCGCCGCGCGTTCCGGCGATCTGCCCGCGGCCCGCCTTTCGCTCGCGGAACTTGCCTCCATACGCAAGGCCATTCCCGCCAGTCGCGATTATGATTGGAGCGGATCGATCGGCGCCCAATCGGAGGCCGCCGCCGCCCTGATCCTCTGGGCGGAAGGCCATAAGGCGGAAGCAATCCGTCAGCTTCGCATTGCCGCCGCCCACGAAGACGCGGTCGATAAGCACCCGGTCACGCCCGGAGCGCTCCTTCCCGTGCGCGAAATGATGGCCGACCTTCTGCTCGAAGACGGCCGCTCCGCACAGGCCCTGCTCGAGTACCAGACGGTCCTGAAAACCGCGCCGCGCCGCTTCAACGCCACCGCCGGAGCCGCCATGGCCGCCGCCGCTGCCGCCGATACTACAAAAGCGCGCGCCTACGCCGGTCAGCTTCTCGATCTCGCTGCCTCCGCGGAGACTTCACGCCCCGCCCTGGAGTGGTGCCGTGCCTATCTGCGAAGCCGCTGAGTCACGCGCCGCCACAGTTGTGATCGCGGTACTCCTGGCGAGCGGCGCTTTTGCCCAGCCTAAGACGTTGCCGCAATTCAGCACTGTTTCCATTGAACCGGCGAATAGTGACGGAGAGGCAGCCACCTCAATCAGCGCGGGTCTCACCGGCACAGTTCACATCCGCAATGCGGCGCTGCGAGATTGCATCGCCTGGGCCTACGATCTTCCCCCCTACCTGATTTTTGAAAATGACCAGCTCTTTCCCAATCGCTACGACATCGATGCCAAGACCCCCGTTGGTATCTCTGCCAATCGCTATCGCGAGATGCTCCAGTCCCTTCTCGCCGGTCGATTTCGTCTCAGCGTTCACCGCGAAATAAAAGCCACACCCGGATATGCGCTCGTAGCTGCCGGTCACGGGCTGAAAATCCATCCGGTACAAAAGACCGGCGCCGCCCGATTTCGATCCGGCCGCGATTCGTTGTCTGGCGAAAACGTCTCGCTGAAGGAATTGGCCGGCCGCTTGTCACTGTTGACAGGCCGGCCCGTATCAGATGCCGCTTCCACCCCGGGAGCCTTCACCTTCAAGCTGACATGGCGCCAGCCGCGTTTGAAACAGCGCTCGCCCCAGCCGGCTAAGAACAGCGCTCTCAACGCCTTCATGACCTCCCTCGAAGAGCAACTCGGCGTCAAGTTGATTTCTCTGGACACCTCACTCGAGATGCTCGTAGTGGATCATGCCGAAAGGCCCGCGTTAGGACCAGGCAAACTCACCAAATAGGCCTGGAAGCCGAGCCGGTAGATCGGAATGCCCGGCGGCTCGCTTGCGCACGTGCCAAACCTCCGGACGGAACCAATCAGACCGCACGCTTCAGGTACCGGCAAATCTGCCCCCGAGCCTCACCGCAAGCCGCGTCCCGTCTCTCCACCTGCTTCCATTTCTTCAAGAATCCCGGTGATACCTGCGCCGAAGCTTGCAACCCGTGTTCATGCAGGGACGCCACGTCATCAGCCAGTTGGCGCGCGCGAATCGCATACGCCTCCAATAGGCTGCGCCACAAAGGTTCCTCTGCGGGTTCTTTCTTTAATCTTGCGAGGTTCGGTGAAGCCGATCCTTCAAAGAACTGGTCCGACATGATTCAAACTCCTTTCTAGACCATGACAACTAGCGGCTAGGAGAGCGGTCTGAAGACCTGATCCGCCTCCTGAAAGAACCGGTGCGGAGTTGGCGCTGAGCCGGAGAGCAGCATGTCTAAACCCGAAGAACGCCCCATCCGTACTTAAGTGCGGCTGTCCCGTCCGCAGGATTACTTGACCTTGGAGCCGATTTCCGCGTGGTGGCCAGCCGGCCGTTGGTCGGGCGTCACCTCAATCGCGCCCGGCACCATCGTGAGGCGCCGCCACTCCGCGTACGGCAGGCCCTCCGGGTGTCCCGGCGTTACAAATGAAATCACGGGACCCGCGCAGCGTATGAAATGCACCATCTTGTCCGCCATCGGACACATCCGAATATCCACTTCCCACCCTGCCTCTTCCATCGCACAGGGCGCGATCCGATCCAGCGCAAGCCCACACCGGTTTCCACCCTCATGTTGCAATCGAAGGCTGGCTGCCGGCCAGGCAAATCCGTAGAAGGGGCACCTCCGACCTGGCTGCCGCCGCGAATGACAATATTCGCTAACGCCCGGTTTCATAAACCAGCACCCCTCCTAAAAATAGAGCCCACCGGGTTACTGTGACTTCACGGATCTAATTGGGCTCCGTGCTCGAGCTGGATCATCCGGTATCCAGCCCCCGTGGGAAGTCACATCCTCCGCTACCGTTGGACCCAACGGCTGGTCATATCCTGTACTCTTCCCCATTGGCGCACAAGCGTGCTGGGGTCATGTAACCGTTACTTAACGCCGTAACACTATGAGTCTGATCAGTTTTACCTGTGGTATGCTACAAGCACAAATACGCAGGAAAAATGGCCCCGATCACACACAGGAGCCTCCGGAACAGGACTGCACATCCTCGCGGCCGCCTGGCCGGGGAACGGATGGTAGGCGATGGATCCCGGTAGTAGCCGCACGGACGCTGCCGGCATCACTGCCGGCCGGGACTTTGTCTTGCCCGGCGAGTTGGATCGGGAACTCGAGAAGATCCTCGCCAGCCAGACCTTCGCGAAGTCTCGTCGGTTGCAGGACCTCCTCCGCTACACGGTCGAGCGAATCAAGACCGGCCGCGCCGACACCATTAAGGAATATCTTCTCGCCGTAGAGGTCTTCAACCGAAAGCCTTCCTTTGATCCGCGCTTCGATTCCATTGTTCGCGTCCAGGCCTCCCGCTTAAGGGAGAAGCTCGAAAGGTATTACGCGACCGAAGGTCTCTCCGATGACGTATTGATCGCCGTTCCCAAGGGTGCCTACATACCCACGGTTAGCCGCCGCCCGCACCCTCCGCTGACTGCCCATAAGGGCCGGTGGCTTTGGGGTGCCGGTGCAGCCGTGTTCGTCGGAGCGCTGTTGTGGTTTGTCATCTCGCAACCGTCCACCCCGGGTCGGCGTACCCCGGTTCTCCGCCGCCTCACCAGCGATGCCGGGTTTTCCGGCTACCCGGCCGTTTCCCAGGACGGCAAATGGATCGCCTTCGCATCGGATCGAAACGGCGCGGGCCGCTTCGACATCTGGGTCACGCCCGCAGCCGATGGCTCCGCTGCCAGGCGGGTGACCGATGACGATGCCAACCATTACGAACCCGGATTCTCGCCGGATAACCAGCACATCGTCTATCGGTCCGATCGCAACGGCGGCGGGATATACATCATCCCGGTTTCCGGCGGCCAATCGAGGCTGATTGCCGCCCACGGTCGGCGCCCTCGTTTCTCGCCGGACGGCTCACGCATCGTCTATTGGGAGAGGGAAGAGACCTGGGGACCAGGCCGAATCCATACTGTTCCCTCCACGGGCGGTGATCCCACCGGGCTGGCTACCGATTTCGCCGACGCCCATTACCCGGTTTGGTCTCCGGACGGCTCGGAGATCCTGTTCTGCGGAACGCGCAATCCGGATCTGCCGGCCGAAGGTCACGATTGGTGGGTGCTGCGGCTTTCCACCGGCGAGGTGAGAAAAACCGGTGCTGCCATCATGCTCTCTCGCGCGGTGCCGCCGGCCGGCCGCCGGCTTGCCGGATTTTCAGCCGATATCCTCGGCGTTCCCGCCGGCTGGGTCGAGGGACGCATTGTCTTCTCCACACGCTTGGGAGATAGCGAGAACCTCTGGGAATTTCCGATTACGCCCGACCGGCGAATCGAATCCGTGCCGCGGCGCCTGACCTTCGGCGCCAGCATGGAGGCGCAGCCCTCCGCGTCGGGGAACCACGTCGCCTTCGTCAGCGGTTCGCTCAATATCAATGTCTGGATGACTCCGGCGGACTCCAGTCGCGGCCGCGTACTCGATATTTCCCGTCGCCTTACCGATGAGGACGGCCCCTTCGCCCTCAGCCCGTCCGTCTCCGCCGATGGCGGTAAGATCGCTTTTATCTCCACCCGCTCCGGTTCACGGGACGTCTGGTTCCGGGACCTCGCCACGGATCGCAACCTCCCGTTAACCGCCACGGCCGCAATCGAAGAAGGCTACCCCTGCCTGTCGGCGGATGGCTCGCAGGTGGCTTACCGGGTCATCGAAGATCCAAAACAGAGAATCTATTTGACAGACACCAAGGGAGGCGCTCGCCGTAGAATTTGCGACAACTGCGGTCTCCCCACCGACTGGTCGCGTGACGGCCGCCGCCTGCTTTTCGAGCCAGGCGCGCGCGTACCAGGCATCGGGATGCTGGACGTGTCTTCGGGGTCGTCGAGGGAGATTGCGGTGCATGCCGTCTATAAACTGCATGCCGCCAGATTCTCGCCGGACGCTCGCTGGGTAGCTTTCCATGCGGAAATCGGGCCTTACAAGCGGCGCATCTTCGTCGCCCGATTGCAAGGCGAAACGCTGCAAGGCGAAACGCTGGGAGGCGAATCACAGTGGATTCCCGTTACGGCCGGCACGGATATTGACGTCGCTCCCGCGTGGTCGCCGGATGGCAATCTGCTGTATTTCATCTCCGAGCGTGACGGCTTTCGGTGCATCTGGGCGCAGCGCCTGCATCCCGACAGCAGGATTGCCGTGGATCCACCATTTGCCGTCCAGCATTTTCATACCGGCGCCCGCGCCTTGCTCACCAATTTCCGTGCGAACCCATCGCAGATAGGCCTTTCCATCTCGGACCGGGGGATCGTTTACACGCTCGAGGAACTTCGTGGGAACATTTGGACCATGGAGTTGCAGTGAACAGAATTGCAGTGAACAGGAGTTGCAGTGAACAGGAATTGCAGGGAGCGTGTCGAATTCCGGTCTTGCCGTTCGTCATTATAGTGAAGCCGGGGCAGCTAGCCCGGCTGAAGACTTGAAGGAGACGATATGCCGCAATTTTTAGTCGCTGGTTACCTCCCCGACGACTTTGACCCGTCCCAAATGGACGAAGCCACGGGTCGCGAGATCCACGCGCTCAATAAAGAGATGATTGCCGCCGGCGTCAGGAGATTCGCTTGCGGCCTTGGGTCCGCGAAGGCGCTGCGAGCGCAGGCCAATGGCGAAGTCCTCGTCACCGACGGGCCGTACCTTGAGGCCAAGGAACACATCGGCGGTTTTTGGATATTGGAATGTGCTGACATGAACGAGGCCGTCGCATGGGCACGCAAAGGCGTCGCCGCCACTCGGGGGCAGGTCGAGGTGCGAGAGATCTTCTTCAGTCCGGCCCCCGAATAGAACGGACCGGTACAGATACTTTCCGGCATCATTAACGTGTTCGCCTGACAACTAAGATGGAGTCAGGCGAACATGAGCGATGTCTACAGGACGATCGAAGCCGTCTGGAAGGCCGAGTCTACACGGCTTATTGCCGCCATTGCCCGCGTCACCCGCGATATAGGCGTTGCGGAGGAACTAGCCCAGGATGCCCTCGTTGCAGCCCTTGAGCGGTGGCCCGAAGAAGGTATCCCTGATACTCCTGCTCCGTGGCTGATGACCGCGGCAAAGCGGCGTGCCATCGATAGGCTGCGCCGCGGGCAAATGCTGGTACAAAAGCACGAAGAAATTACTCGCGAGCTTCAAGCGCAACAGCAGCAGCTCGGAGAGGCCATGGACCGGGCTCTGGATCAGGTGATCGACGATGACGTGCTGCGGCTTATCTTTACCGCGTGCCATCCGGTGCTTGCGGTGGAAGGACGCGTTGCGCTTACCCTGCGCTTGATCGGCGGCCTCACTACGGCAGAGATCGCCCGAGGTTTTCTTGTCCCTGAGAAAACCATGGGACAGCGGATCTTTCGCGCCAAAAAGACTCTCTCTGAAGCTCAGTTGACCTTTGAGACGCCTCGCGGGGAAGAGTTGCACCACAGGGTGAAATCCGTGCTTTCCGTGGTGTACCTGATCTTCAATGAGGGCTATACCGCCACCACGGGAGAGGAATGGATGCGGGCCGCGCTCTGCGACGAAGCGCTGCGGCTCGGACGCATGCTGGTACAACTTCTTCCCGGCGAGTCTGAAGTTCACGCACTTCTGGCTCTGATGGAGCTCAATGCGTCGCGCACTGCCGCCCGCCGCGGAAACAACGGAGAGGCCGTTTTGCTGCCGGATCAGGATCGTTCCTTGTGGGACGGTGCGCAGATTCAGCGGGGCATGACCTCGCTCGAACACGCGCAAAGGCTGGGCGGTGAAGTCAAATACTATGCTTTGCAGGCAGCGATTGTTGCCTGTCACATGAGGGCTCGCGCAGCGCAAGAAACGGACTGGGCGCGGATCGTTCTTCTCTATGACGCGCTGCAGCAAACCGCTCCATCTCCCATCGTGTCGCTGAATCGGGCAGTCGCCGTCGGCATGGCGCAAGGCCCCGCCGCCGGGCTTAATGCACTCGAGGCCATAGCCGCGCTCGATGGTAACGCAGCGCTGGCCGGCTATCATCTGCTTCACAGTGTTCGCGGAGACCTGCTGATGAAATTGGGCAGCTTCGCAGAGGCGCGTGAGGAGATCCAGCGCGCCATCGCCCTGACCCAAAACCTACGCGAACAGGAATTGCTGACGGATAGACTCAAGCAGATCGAGAAAGCCGACTCGTCCACGTAGGCGCGCTTCATCCTCTGAAACCGCGGGCCAGGGTCGGCGCCCGGAAATGTTGTATCATCGTCTCCGATCTAAGTCGTCCTGCTTCACAGCGCAAGCATTGAGGAGTTTGAAAATGCGTCGACCGCTGGTTCTCCTCGTAGTCACCGCGGCAGTCGCTTCGCCCGCGCTCGCCCAGAACCCCGTTTCCGGCCTTGCGAAGCCGCCTGCCAACGCCCGGCATTTTGTGATTCAATCCGTCGGCGGCAAACACGGCGACTCCTGGAGCTGGATCGCTCCTGGCGGCGCTCGCATGGGCCGCGAAACCATGAATCTCCGCGGCCAGGTGTTCGAGCTCGACTCGGAGGGCAGAGCCGAGGCTGGCGGGATGCCCCTCGCGGTAACAATCCGCGGCGTCACTCCGTCGGGCGATGCGGCCGAGACGTTCAGCATCGGTGCCGGCATGGCGCGCTGGAAGAGCCCGGTCGATGCGGGATCCGCAAGCTATTCGCACCCTGCGTTCTACAACTCCCAGGGCGGCCCGATTGACCTCACCGCATGGTTCCTCGAAACGTTGCTGACGAAACCTGACAAAACCCTCAATCTCCTGCCCGGCGGCACCGCGCACGCGGAGAAACTGATCGATCTGGTAGTAGGCGCCGGGACGACAAAGCGCACGATCGCGCTATGGTCTGTCACCGGCATCTATACGTCGCCAGTGCCCATGTGGGCCGACACAAACAACAAGTTCTTTGGCCTCGCCGGCGGTATTGCTTGGCTGCCCGAAGCGTACGCCGGCGAGCAGTCCAAAATGGAGGACGCGCAGGCGAACGCCCTGGCCGCGCAGGCGCCCGCGCTCTTCAAGAAGCTCGTCACCGTACCTGACGGACCGGTGGCCTTCACGAATGTCCGGATCTTCGACGCCGACTCGGTGCGATTCCTCGCCGATCAGACCGTTGTTGTCGATCACGGAGTTATTGTCGCGTCCGGTGCCGTCGCGTCGGTCGCCGTCCCCGCCCGCGCGCGCGTCATCGACGGACGTGGCAAGACTTTGATCCCAGGCCTCTGGGACTGCCACATGCACGTGGGCGATGATTTCACCGGCGTGCAGGAGTTGTCCATGGGCGTAACTTCTGTCCGCGATCCCGGCAACGACGATCAACGCACCATGGATCGCCGCCGCCGCGCAGCCGCGGGCGCGCTGCTGTTCCCGCACGTTTATGCGTCGTCCCTCATCGATGGCAAGGGGCCTTACACGGCGCAGGTCGCAAATGTTGCCACCAGCCAGGCCGAAGCCATCAGGCTGGTGGACAGAGCCGGGGCCAACGGCTTCACCGGAATTAAGTTCTACGGAACCTTCGATTCCTCGTGGCTGCCCGCGGCCATCGCCGAGGCCCACAAACTCGGCCTCCACGTTCACGGACATATTCCAGTCGGGATCCGCCCTATGCAGGCGATTAACGAGGGCTATGACGAGATCACGCATATCAACTGGATCATCATGCAAGCCCTGCCGGACGAGGTAATCAAGTCCTCGAACGGCATCGCGCGTTTTGAAGGACCGGGGCGCTACGCCAAGGATGTCGATCTCGATGGGCTGGAAATCAACACGATCGTCAACACGATGGCGAGAAAGCATATCTACAACGATCCGACGATGGTCGCGTTTGAAGGCATCTACGTGCGTGAGAATGGCGATATGGCGCCTGCCTACGCCCCGTTTGCCGGGACGATGCCGCCGGCGACGGAACGGAGCTTCCGGATCGGCGGCTTCGCCGTCCCCAAGGACCTCACGCGTGCGGACTATCGTGCGAGTTGGGCGAAAATGATCGCGCTGGTGCAGCGCATGCACAAGGCCGGAGTGCCCATCGTTGCCGGCACCGATGGCTCCGGTATCGAACTCGTGCACGAGCTGGAAATCTACGTGCAAGCCGGCCTGACTCCAGCCGAGGCGCTCGCTGCCGCGACCATAGTGCCGGCCCGCCTGGTCGGCCAGGAGGCGAAGACCGGCTCCATCAAAATTGGGAAGATCGCCGACCTCGCTCTCGTCGAAGGCGACCCATCGACACGCATAGCCGACCTCCGCCAGACGCGCCTCGTCATGCTCGACGGCAAACTTCTCGACGCCGATGCCCTCCGCAGCGCTGCTGGCTTTTCCGGCCGCCCGAAATGAAACTCCCCGCCTACTCGTGGGCCTTCGCGCCCGGATCCGGGGCCGGGGTTGGGATGCGCGGGAGCATCTCTGCGCGGGTGGCTGCGTTGTAGGCGAACCACGCTTCGATCAGGGAACTCTGCATCACATCGTCCTTCTGCACGCGGTCATAGGTGTCGGCGTTGGAGTGGTGGGTGCGGGTACCGTACTCCAACCCATCCTGCTGGAACCCGATGCCGTTCAGGCCGATCCACGAAAAGGCGGACGAATCCGTGCCCCCGGGGCTCGCGGTGGGTCTGAACTGATCCCCGCCGGAAACAGCAACGATATGCTGATCCTTGATAGGCTCAATCCAGGACTTGAAGATGGCCGCCATCTGCGCACTGCCCCCCGCCGACACTCCGCGGAAGCGGCCGGAGCCGCCGTCATCGTTAAAGTACACGTCCAGCTTGTCGTACTCGGGGGTCTTCACCATGGTGGTGCGTTGCGCGAAGTGCTGCTGCACGTAAGCCGTTGAGCCGTAGACGCCCTGCTCTTCGCCGCCCCACAGGGCAACCCGAACCGTTCGCGCCATGGGCTTGTGCAGCGTAGCCAAAATGCGCACTGCCTCCATCGCCACCGAAGATCCCGTACCGTTATCCGTGGCCCCGGTGCCGCCCTGCCAGCTGTCAAAGTGACCGCCGAGCATGACCACTTCGTCCGCTTTGGTGGTGCCCGGAATCTCGCCGATGACATTGAACGCGTTCTCGTCGTCCTTCTGATAATCGACCGCGATATCGAAGTTCAGCTTCGGTGTGACACCGTGCTGCAACAGGCGGACCAGGCGGTTATACTGTTCCGCCGCAATGGCCACGATCGGCGATGGAATTGGATCCTTCGGATTCTCCGACCCGCCGTACGTGGAAAAGATCGTACCGCCGTCTCCGTTGTAACCCGGCGTGATCGAAATGGCCACGCCCTCTTCCTTCAGGAACGCGTTGACCTCGTTGCGCAGGTCCGCATTCTTCGCATTGGCAAGGGCAAGAGACGTCGGCGAGTACACCCACTCGCCTTCGCCCGGGCGCCCGCGGTTGCTCGCGTCCCGATTGGCTGTAGCGCCGGTTGCTGCTCCGCGCCCGCCGCCGCCGCCCCCGCGCGCGCCGCCGCGTGCCAGAATTTCCTCATCCGTTGGGGAGGGCTGCGCGTCCGCCCGCGTGTGCAGCGTGAGCGGCGCAGGGTCAAACATCAACAGCGCCTTGCCCTTCAGTTTGCCATGGTATTTGGCGAAATCTGCCTTCGAGTGGATGGGCGCCCACACCGGCTCCACGGTGATCGGGCCGTTCGTCCCAGGCGTCCATGCCAGCGGGAATCCGGTAAACGCGGCATAGACCGGAGTCTCCATCGCGGCGTAGAAATGCTTGATCTGCCACCCATAGCCGAAGTGCCACTTTTCCAGGTGGACGTTCTTCAGTCCCCACTCCTGCATCTGCTTCATCGCCCACTCGGCGGCGAGTTTATGATTGCGGCTATTGGTGACGCGCGGACCATACACCTCCGACATCCAAAAAAGGTTTTCCATCACCTGCGAGTGTTGGAAGGCCTCGGCCTTGATCTGGGCCAGGGCGTCCAGATCGACCTTGTCGCCTGATTGCTGCGCAAAGGATGCCGGGATGAGGAAGAAGGCCGTGAGCATCGCGGCGGCCCGCCTGAAGCAGAGTACATTCATGGAGATTCTCGCTTTCTCCGGGACTGGACCCTCCCTGAATAGCGTTCGAGGGATCGTGCCCGGACTGGGAATAGAAGCCATTCTCGCACGGTAGTTGCCCGGAAGTCCGCTTCCAGGGGTTCACCGCTACTGCCGCGGAGTGGATCGCTTACACTCAAACTAGATGCGCAATCGGGGCCATGCCTGCACCACAATCATCAGCAGCAAATACCACGGACAAACGTTACTCTCCCACCTGGCAAGCCTCTACCGCCATTCAACCCCACAAGCCTGGCAACAAAAACTGAACAACGGCGAAGTCACCCTCAACGGCGTCACTGCCACCGGAAGCGAATCGGTCACGTTAGGCCAAACCCTTGTCTGGAACCGTCCGCCCTGGATCGAACCAGACTCCCCTCAGCACTTCGAAGTTCTGTTTGAAGACCCCCACCTGTTGGCCGTGAACAAACCCAGCGGCCTGCCCACACTCCCCGGCGGCGGCTTCATGGAAAACACGCTCCTGCGCCTGGTGCAAAAGCAAACCCCCACCGCAAACCCGGTCCACCGGTTGGGCCGAGCCACCACCGGCATCGTCCTCTTCGCCAAAACAGCGCAGGCGGCCTCTCATCTATGCGCCAACTGGAACACACCCAAAATTCAAAAAATCTACCATGCGCTGGCTCAAAACATCGCGCAGCAAGACGCCTATGAAATCCTCACACCCATCGGCCTCGTACCCCACCCGCTCATCGGTTCCGTGTGGGCCGCCAGCCCAAGTGGCAAACCGTCAAAGTCATTGGCAAAGGTGATCTCACGCGCCGCCGGCACCACAACATTTGAGGTAAGCCTGAGTTCGGGACGCCCTCATCAAATCCGAATCCATCTGGCATCCATCGGCCATCCGCTGGTAGGCGATCCTCTGTACGGCCTGACCGGCCAGCCTCTTGAAAATCTCCCCGGCCTCCCCGGCGATGGAGGCTATTTCCTTCACGCCCAATTTCTGAAATTCCGCCATCCCATCACCGGGGAACAAATCAATCTTGAGGCAGCTTTGCCGTCTGATCGCGGGGTCGAAACCCGGTCGGAATCGTTCCCGCTCGTTCCAAAAGCGGACACTCTCGCCGCCCTCGCCCTCGAATTTCGAATCACTTACGGTGGTGCCCGAAATGCCCACCAGTTTCGATGCCTTTCCGCGAAGTGCGCCACGCCATCCGCTCCCTCGCCCGCGTCCCCAGCCTGACCGCCATCTCGATTCTTACCGTTGCCTTGGGCGTCGGCGCCGGAACCGCCCTCTTCAGCGTCGTCAAGGCCGTTCTTCTCAATCCTCTGCCGTACCCCGATCCCGGCCGCCTTGCGTGGCTCGCCGAAGTCAATGACAACGGCAAACCCATCCACGTCGCCTTCCGGAACTTTCTGGATTGGGAGGCCGCCAATCACACCTTCTCCGCTCTCAGCGCCTATGCGGAATCCCCCGCGGTCGTCTCCGGCAGCGACCTTCCGCAGAACACCTTCGGCTCCGCCATCACTGAAAATTTCTTCCCCGTGCTGGGTGCCAAACCTCTCCTCGGCCGCACCTTCTCCGCGTCTGAAAATGCTCTCCCCGGCGCCTCTGTCGTGATCCTCGGTTACGATCTCTGGCAGCGCGCTTTCGGCGGCAGCCCCACTGTTCTCGGCCGCTCCATCCACCTCTTCGGCGCTTCCTCCGTCGTCGTCGGCGTCATGCCGCCGGCCTTCCGTTATCCTGAAAAGTCCGAGTTGTGGGTGCCCGGCGCCGCCTTCGAAAATCCGCGCTCCGCGAATCGCACCGGACATAACTGGCGCGTTATCGGCCGGCTCAAACCCGGCGTCTCAGTCGATCTGGCCCAGGCCGATATCGGCGCCATCGAACGCCGCATCAAACAACAGTACCCTTCGCCGTTCCAAGGCAAGGATGCCTCCGTGATGTCGCTGGCAGCGTACGTCGGCGGAGAAGTCCGCCGCCCGCTCCTCCTGCTCTTCGGTGCCGTCGGCTTCCTCCTCCTCATCGTCTGCGTCAATGTCGCGAATCTGCTTCTGGTGCGCGTCGCCGCACGCAGCCGCGAACTGGCCTTGCGCACCGCGCTCGGCGCCGGACGCCGCCATCTGATTCGCCAGTTGCTCACCGAAAGTCTGCTCTTAGCCCTCGCCGGCGGAATCGCCGGGATCCTCCTCGCCGCCTGGTCGATGGACCTGCTCCGCCTGCTCCCGCCCGGTATGCCGCGGGCCGCGGAGATTGCGATAGATCGCGGCGTGATCGCATTTGCCCTCGCCGTTTCCACCACCGCCGGCCTGCTCTTCGGCCTCCTGCCCGCGTGGCACGCTTCCGCCGTCAATTTGAATGAGGCGCTCAAAGCCGGCGCCCGCTCCGCCACCGCCGGCGCGCGTTCCCAGCGTACCCAGGCCGCTCTCGCCATCTCGGAAGCCTGCCTCTCCCTCATCCTCGTCGCCGGCGCCGCACTCCTGGCGCGCAGCTTTTGGAATCTCCGTTCCATCGATCCAGGCTTTCGCCCGGATCACGTCCTCACCGCGGAGACCAACTTCGAACACCAGGGCAGCGGCAGCCTGATTCCTCAGTACCAGGAACTCCTCGAGCGCGTGCGCGCCATCCCCGGCGTCACCGCAGCCGCTCTAACCCGCAGCCTTCCCGTGGAATCCGGCGCACCCGACGGCCACTTTTTCATCGAGGATCGCCGCTCCGAAAGCGGCAGCGCCGACGCCAATTACAGCGTCATCACCCCCGGCTACCTCCAGACGCTCCGACTCCCCCTGCTCCGCGGCCGCGATTTCACCGGCCAGGACACCGCTGCCAGCCAGCCCGTCGCCATCATCAGTTCCGAAATGGCGCGCATCTATTTCCCCAACCGCGATCCCCTGGGACAGCGCATCTGGTTCGATTCCTTCAGCCCCGCCCCTCGCTGGCTCACCATCGTCGGCATCGCCGGCGATATCCGCGAAGACGGCCTGACGCGCCCCTCCTTCCCACAGGCCTACGCCTGCTATACCCAGCAGGCATCACCCGAGATGCTGAACGGAGGCTCGCTGGTCGTCCGCACCACACTTCCTCCAACGTCCCTCGCCGGCCCAGTGCGTGCGGCCGTCCGCGCGGTGAATCCCCAGGCAGCTCCACGGACCCGAACCATGGATGAGGTCCTGTCCGCATCGCTTTCCAGGCAGCGCTTCCAGAGCCAGATCCTCGGCGGTTTCGCCGCTCTGGCACTCCTGCTCGCGGCTGTCGGATTGTACGGTGTCCTCTCTCACCTGGTCACCGCGAACCGCGCTCAGATCGGAATCCGCCTCGCACTCGGGGCGCCCCGAAGCCTCATCTTCCGCATGATCGCCGTCCGCTCTCTCACCCTTGCCGGTATCGGAGCCCTCGCCGGGACCCTCGCCTGTATTGCGCTGCGCCGCCTGCTCGCGTCCATGATGTTCGGCATTGGCCCCAACGATCCGGCGACCCTCACAGCCGCCATCGCGCTCCTGCTGGCCGTCGCCCTCGCCGCCGCCTGGCTTCCCGCCTGGCGCGCCACCACCGTCGATCCCATTACCGCCCTGCGCCAGGACTGACCCGCGGCCCTTACAAATCGACAACCGTGTCGCGCACCGGTTGCGAACAGCAGATGAGAAGGTTCCCCGGTGCGGGCCTTTCGAGCGGTTCCGGTCCGTAGACCACCTCCCCGGATACCAGGCCGCTCTCACACATGTGACAAACACCGGTCCGGCACGACCAGCGGACCGGAACGTCGCACGCTTCGGCCAGTTCCAAAATGCTCTGGTACGCCGACGCCTTCCAGTGTGCGGCGATCCCGCTCCGCGCGAACGAAACAAGCGGGCCGCTTTCGGCGTCGTCCTTCGGCACATGCGGCGCTCGCGCCGCGGCGCCGACCACGCCGGGTGTGATCGCTTCGCTGCCATTGAAAATCTCGAAGTGAATCCGCTCCGGCGCCACGCCCAGTGCCTGGAGTGCCTCTCTCATCTCTTCCATGAAGCGATTCGGCCCGCAGAGGTAGGCCTCCGCATCTCGCGGGATGCCGAGCTGGTCGAACGCCGCTCGCGAGAGATGCCCAGCCGCGTCGAAATCCTCTCCCATTTTGTCCTGCGAATCTGGCCTGCTGTAACACACGTAACTGCGACCGTGCGCGAGCGCCGGCATCAAGCCGCGCACTTCGGCGGCGAAGGGATGGTGCTGCCGGTCGCGCGCCCCGTGCATCCACAAAACCTGCCGCGTCGAACGGGCCGCCGCCAGCGCGTGCAGCATCGCCAGAACCGGTGTCGCCCCGATTCCCGCGCTCACCAGGATCACCGGCCATTCGCCCGATTGCAGGCAGAAGCTTCCCCGCGGCGAACTGACGTCGATCCCATCGCCCACCCTGAGATGCTCCCGCACATAAGTTCCCGCCGCCCCGTGCGGCTCGAGCTTCACGCTGATCCGGTAGCGCTCGCCGGATGCTGCGCCCGAGAGCGAGTAACTGCGAAAAAACGGAGGGCCGCCGGCCGTGTCTGGAAATCGGAGGACCACGTACTGGCCCGGCAACGCCTGCGGCATAGGTTGTCCATCCGGCCTCTGCATCGTCAGCGAAACTACGTCCGCGGATTCCGCATCGATCGCGGTCACCGTCAGCCGCTCGAAGCCCGGCGCGGCGGGGTGGGCCGCCGCCGCCGGCGCGAGCCCGGTGTTCCCCTGCAGAATCGCCTCAAACGACGCGCGCCATCCCGGCGAAAGCGCCTCGATCCGCATCGCGCGTTCCAGCCCTTCGCGTTCATGGTGAGGCAAATAGAGCAGCGCATTGACTTCGGCCACGGTCATTCGCTCCTTAGCCTCTCCCACCTTCACGATCTCGTCGCCCGCTCCCACTTCGCCTTCCTGGAGGACGCGGAAGTAGAACCCCGGCCGTCCACTGGAGGTCAGCAAGGCCGGCATTCGGGGCTCGTTCATCCGAATGCCGACGCGGTAGCAGGTAACGCGAGGTTGCGTGATCTCGAATACGGCGCTGCCGATCTGGTAGCGGTCGCCGATGCACACCGCGTCGTCGGGCAAGCCTTCGATCGTGAAGTTCTCCCCGAACTGTCCGTGAACGAAATCGCTTCTTTTCAGCTCCTGCTGCCAATGTTCATACGATTCGATCTGGTAGACGAACACGGCGCGCTGCTCGCCGCCGTGTCCGGCCAAATCGCCTTGGCCGTCTCCGTCCAGATTCAACCGGCTCACCCGGCAGCGTCCGCTCACCGGAGCCTTCCAGATCCCGGTGTGCACCGTGCGCCCCTTCCATTCAATGTCTCGCGGCAGTCCGACGTTTACCGATAGGAGTCGAGCCATAACGCGTCAATCCTCCGAGTTCAATCCTCGAGTACAATCCAGGCGGGTGCGTGGTCGCTTGCGTTCTCTTCTCCGCGAACCCACCGGTCTACGCCTCCGTGCGCGAGCCGGCCGGCTAGGGTTGGAGAGAGCAGCAAATGATCCAGCCTCATGCCCTTGTCTAACGGCCACCGGTTGCGCTCGTAATCCCAGAACGTCCAGAGCGGCCCTTCAGGTTGCAATTTTCGCAGAGCGTCCGTCCAGCCCTGACCGAGCAGCCGGGCATACGCCTGGCGGCTCTGCGGTTGAATCAATGCATTCTTATCGAGCGAGCGCGTGGGATAGATGTCCTGCTCAGCCGGCACCACGTTGTAATCCCCGGCCAGTACCACCGGCACTCCGGCCCGAATCAGTCCCTCGGCATGCTCGATGAGGCGTTGAAACCAGGCCAGCTTGTACTCGAACTTCGGCCCCGGCTGGGGGTTTCCATTCGGCAGGTAGAGCGATGCGATCAGTACCCCGTTTACCGCCGCTTCAATATACCGCGCCTGACTGTCCTTAGGGTCGCCAGGCAAGCTGGATCGCGTCAGCACCGGCTGGCATTCCCGCGCCAAAATCGCTACCCCGTTCCAGGTGCGTTCGCCAAGCCAGACTGCGCGGTAACCGAGGCCGCTCAGCGCGCTTGCTGGAAACGACCGCTGCTCCGCCTTGAGTTCCTGCAGGCAAACCACGTCCGGCTGCTCCCTGCCAAGCCACGCCGTGAGATTCTCCAGGCGCTTCGTGATGTTGTTGATGTTAAAAGTGGCGATCTTCAATTTGACCGGATCTCACAATCGATTCTGTATATACTGTCACGATGAGCCTCTCTCCCGCTGTCGCCGCTGCAATGAAGGCAACCAACGACGTTTTCACCAGTGAGGTGGTGCCCACTCGAGACGTCAGCCAGCTGGATCGCGTCTACACCAAAGGCGCCCGCATTCTGCCGCCTGGCTCGCCAATGATCGCCGGGCGCGAAGCGATTCAGGCGTTCTGGGCCGGCGGTATCGCCGCCATGGATTGCGTCTCCGCCACTCTGGAAACGGTTCACGCCGAAGCCTCCGGCGACATGGTGTCCGAAATCGGCAAAGCGGTTCTCACCCTCGGCAGCGGCCAGACCGTCGAAGTCAAATACGTCGTCCTTTGGAAGCAGGAAGACGGCACGTGGAAGTGGGACCTCGATATGTGGAGCCCGAACGCCTAGCGCGCGGCCTTCTTCGCCTCGGCCACCATCTCCTTCACCCGCGCCAGCAAGGTGGGCGCGTGATAGGGAATGCCATCCTTGATGGTCCACTCCACGCCGCCGGTGTGGACCTGTTTCCCGTTACGGATTTCATCCGTGCCGGTCGGGTAGAGCACCTTCAAATTCTCCAGCGGATTGCCGTTGACCACGATCAGGTCCGCCGCGAAACCGGCGCGCACGCGCCCCAATTTTTCCTCCTGGTGCAGAATCTTCGCATTGTTGCCGGTGGCCTGCTGGATGATTTTGATTGGGTGGAAGCCCGCCTCCTGATGTAGTTCCATGCTGCGAATCAGGCCGAAGCCGTACATCTGGTAAATGAAGCCGGCGTCGTCACCCATCCCGATGAGGCCGCCGCGGCGGTCGAAATCGCGCAGCGCCGCCATCCATAAACGATAGTTTTCCTTCCAGTACATCTCGTCCGTCGAAGTCCAGCCGATGAAGTACGAACCGTGGTTGGCCGGGTTCGGCTTGAAGTATTCCTCCAGCGTAGGGTGCAGGTATTCGGCAAACCACGGCTGGTTCTGCGCGCGCTGCAAGTCGCGGCTGGCTTCGTAGATATCGAGCGTGGGCACCCACGCGACGTGGGCCTTCACCATCCCGTCCAGCACTTTGCCGAGCCGCTCCTGGTCGGCCTCCCTCCATAGGTGGCCGGCGTAGCGGAAGCGATCGGTCTCATTGTTGTAGTTATAATTTGCCGGAAAGCCCTGGACGCCGCCTTCGATGGCCGCGTCGGGAATTCCGTACCAGTGCTCGATGCTGGTGGTGCCGAATTGTATGTCGTCCCAGGCGTTAGTCTCTTCCACGCCGGCGTGATGCGCGATCGGCAAACCGAGTTTGTGGGCCTCCTCTTCCATCGCCTGCATCGTGTCGCGATCGATGCCGAGAATCTTGATGCCGTCGGCGCCCTGCTGCTTGAGCGATTGCACGCGGGCGCGGGCTTCGGCGGCATTTTTCGGGCGGCCGAACATCGGGTACACGAAGATCCGCGGCGCCGCGATTTCGCCTTCGGCCGATTGCCGGCGCAGTTCCAGGGCGCGCTTGGTATCGCTGCCCACGTCGCGAATGGTAGTGATTCCGCAGGCCAGCCAGATATTCAATTCGTACTCCAGCGGCTGCGGCTTGCCGCTGCGCTCTTCCTGCAGGTGGGCGTGCGCGTTAATCAGGCCGGGCAGCACGTACTTGCCGGTGGCGTCGATGACGGCGTCGGCCTGCGCGGCGGCGCGCGATCCGCGGCTGGCCGCGACCGGGTCGAGCGGGATCACGTCCGTGATCAGATTATTCTCAATGACAATATCCTTGGGCCCGCTGGCCGGAGTGCCATTGCCATCGACCACGATCGCATTATGGATCAGCAGCCGGCGCACGCGCTTGCCGCTGGCGGGAGCTTGCGCGAAGCAGGAACCGGCCAAAACGGCGGCGGCGAGAAGCGTTATCCAGATTCGGTGCATGGGAACGATTGTGCCATGAACCGGTCCTGCTATTTATTCGCTGCCTTCTTCGGCCTCGTCCACTTCCTCCACCACGCGGGGAACGATCTGATAAAAGCGGCGGCCGCAGTGCCGGCAGCGCATCGGCTTGCGGCGGGCGGCGGACATCAGGTAATCGAACAGCCCCCTGGAATGAGACCTGCGATAGTCTAAACTTCCGCAAGTGGGGCAGCGAAGTGAGGGAGACGGATTCACGAAGCGAATAGTTTATCAGGCCCAGGGGTGGTACGCGTTGGAAATGAGTCCCAGTACCATGCTAGAGTCGAATCTGGGGCGCTTAGCTCAGCTGGTTAGAGCGTCTGGTTTACACCCAGAAGGTCGGGGGTTCGAACCCCTCAGCGCCCACCATTTTTGACCTCACTTTCCGAATTTTTGAACTCCCAGAGCACGCTGGTGCTCGCCACCTGCAATGCGGACGGATCTCCGCGAGCGACTCCTCTCTTTTACCTGCCGGAAGGCGACCGGCGAATTTATTGGTTTTCCTCCGCGCGGAGCGTACACAGCAGGAACCTGAAGCGCGATGCGCGCGCGTGGGTGACGGTTTATGCGAACACCGCCGATTGGAAGGCGATCCGCGGCCTGGAAATGCGGGGCGCGGTAGAGGCAAAGCTCGCGGGGAAGCGGGCGATCGCGGATGCCTACGTGGAGCGCTTCCGGCTGGGCCGGAGTTTTGAGGCTGTGATGGCGCGCAGCCAGCTCTACTGTTTCGAGCCATCGTGGATTCGTTACATCGATAACACCCGCGAATTCGGATACAAGTGTACGGTAGAGAGATGAGACTCAGCGGGAAAACGGCCCTGGTTACGGGCAGCGACCAGGGAATCGGGCAGGGTATCGCCCTGCGGCTGGCCGAAGAAGGCGCGGACGTGGCGGTGAATTACCGCAAGAATCACGACGGCGCGGAAGAGACGCGCGCGCAGATCGAGAAGATGGGCCGGCGGTCGGTTTCGATCCAGGCGGACATCGGCCAGGTGGCCGACGCCCACCGGGTGGTGGACCAAGCGATTGCGGCGTTGGGCGGGCTCGACATTCTGGTGAACAATGCCGGGATCGAAAAGAACGCCTCTTTCCTCGATATCACGGAGGAGGATTACCATGCGGTGATCGCGGTCAGCATGTCCGCGGCGTTTTTCTGCACGCAGAGTTTCGCGCGCCAGCGGCGGGACGGACGGGGAGCGGGCAAAGTAATCAACATCAGCTCGGTGCACGAAGAACTTCCTTTCCCGCACTTCACGGCGTATTGCATGGCGAAGGGCGGGCTGAAAATGATGATGCGGAATCTTTCGATCGAACTGGCGCCGCTGGGCATCACGATCAACAACGTGGCGCCGGGCGCGATTCAGACACCGATTAACGAGAAGCTGCTGCACGATCCGAAGCTGCTGGATCCGCTGCTGGCGAATATTCCGCTGAAGCGGTTGGGACAGCCCTCGGATGTCGCCGGGGTGGTGGCATTTCTAGCGTCGAGCGACGCGGACTACATCACGGGTACGACCATCGTAGTGGACGGCGGACTGCTTTGGAATTATAGCGAGCAGTAGGGTTCAGACCACCTCAAGAATCAGGCACTTCAGGTAGAGGGTTTCGGGGACGGTGAGCAGGATCGGGTGATCCTGGCTTTGGGAACGGCGCTCGAGGACGCGCAGGGTGCGGTGCGTATCGAGGGCGGCTTCGGCGACCAACTCCAGCATGGCTGCCTCGCTGAGGTGGTGGGAGCAGGAGCAGGTAACGAGGATGCCTCCAGGTTGGAGAAGGCGGAGGGCGCGGAGGTTGATTTCCTTATAGGCGCTGACGGCCGGTTCGAGGCTGCGTTTATTCTTCGCGAAGGCCGGGGGGTCAAGCACGACTATGGAGAACTGGCGGCGGGCGCTGGCGTAGCCGGCGAGGAGATCGAAGACATCGGCCTCCTTCCACTCGACATTGGCGATGCCATTGGCGGCGCTGTTGGCGCGCGCGGCGAGGAGCGCGGGGGCGGAGGAATCGACGGCTTCCACGCTCTCGCATTTGGGGGCGAGGTGGAGGGCGAAGCCGCCGGTGGAGGTAAAACAATCGAGCGCTTTGCCGCCGCGGGCATAGTGGGCGGCGGCCTGGTAGTTTTGGCGCTGGTCGAGAAAGATTCCGGTCTTCTGTCCGTGGAGCAGGTCGGCGCGGAGGGTCAGACCGTTCATGCGCGACGGTGACCGAGTCCGGAATCTCGCCGGAGAGGATGGCGGTTTCGAGCGGCAGTTCTTCCTTCAGGCGAACCGAGGCATCATTGCGGGCGACGATGCCCTTGGGCTGAAAGATTTCTTCCAGGCAGGAGGCGATTTCGGCTTTGGCGGCATCCATGCCCTGGTCGAGGGTCTGGATGACGAAGTGATCGCCATAGCGATCGACCACGAGCGCGGGGAGGAGATCGGCTTCGCCGTGGACCACGCGGTAGGCATCGCTATCGCAGACCACGGTGCGACGGTGTTGTTCGGCGGCGCGGAGACGGCGCAAAAAGAAATCGCGGCCGATCTCTTCGACCTGCCGCGACAGCATGCGGAGCGTGATTTGGGAGCTGGAGCTGAAATGGGCGGTGCCGAGCGGATGGCCGCGCGGGTCGGTGACCTTGACCGGTTGACCGGATTGAGCGCCGCCGCGATCGACAATGTCGCTGGTAAAGATCCACGGGTGGCCGCCAGAGACCCGATCGGCAGCCTTGCGGTTGACGCGAACTTCGTTCATCGCATTTCCTGAAGGCGGGCGATGCGGTCTTCGGTGGAGGGGTGGGTGGAGAAGAGCTTCATCATGCTCTGGCCGGTGAAGGGCTGGATGATGAACATGTGAGCGGTGGACGGAGTGGCGTCCATGGGGATGCGTTTGGACCAGCCTTCGAGTTTTTGAAGGCCGCCGATCAACAGCTGCGGCGAGCCGGTGTATTTGGCGCTGGCGGCATCGGCATCGTACTCGCGGGAACGGGAAATGGCCATCTGAATCAGCATAGCTGCGATTGGGGCGAGAATCATCATGGCAATCGCGGCGACGGGGTTGCCGCGGTCGCGATCGTCGCGGCTGCCGCCGAACCAGAATGCCATGCGGGCGACGAAGGTGATGGTGCCGGCGATCATGGCGGCGACGGAGCTGATCAGGATATCGCGGTGCAGGACGTGGCCGAGCTCGTGGGCGATGACGCCTTCGAGTTCGCTATCGTTCATGAGCTGGAGGATGCCGGCGGTGAAGGCCAGGGAGGCGTGCTCAGGATTGCGACCGGTGGCGAAGGCGTTGGGCGAGTTGTCCGGGAGGATATAGAGCTTGGGCATGGGCAGGTTCATGCGCTCGGCAAGGCGCTGAACGATGGGCGCGACGCGGCGATAGGCATCGGCGTTATCGGTTTCGGTTACGGGCTGGGCGGAATAGGTAGCGAGCGCGATTTTGTCCGAGAAGAAGTAGCTGACGAAGTTCATGAGCGCGGAGATCACCAGGGCGGTGTACATGCCCTGGCGGCCCGCGATGGCCTGACCGCCCACCAGCAGGAGGGCGGTCAGGAAGGCCAGAAGGGCCGCGGTTTTGAGTGAGTTAGGGCTCATTGAGTAACCTCCCCTTACTTGGCCACTACCTCGGGCTGGGCCGGGATGGCGACCAGTTTAGCGAAAGTCAGGTCTGAGGTATCGGCGGGCGCATCCACCATGATGGTGTCGCCTTCCTGGAAATCTCCGGAGATGACCTTGAGAGCGAGCGGGTCCTGGACCAGCCGCTGGATGGCGCGGCGCATGGGGCGGGCGCCGTAATCGGGATCATAGCCTTCGGCGATGATGCGATCTTTGGCGGCCTGCGTCAGCTCGATTTTGAGTTTGCGATCCTGCAAGAGTTTGCCCACGTTGTTGAGTTGGATGTCGACGATTTTGGCAAGGTGTTCGCGGGTGAGCGAGTTGAACACGATGATATCGTCCACGCGGTTCAGGAACTCGGGCCGGAACTGAGAGCGCAGCGCTTCGAGCAGGCGCTTTTGCGTGTCGGCGGTGCGGCTGTTCTTGGCATGCACGGAGAAGCCGATGGTATTGCGCTCGACCATGCCGGTGCCCACGTTACTGGTCATGACGATCACGGTGTTCTTGAAGCTGACCGTGCGGCCCTGGCCATCGGTGAGGCGGCCGTCATCGAGAATCTGCAGGAGCATGTGGAAGACGTCGGGGTGCGCCTTTTCGATTTCATCGAAGAGGACGACCGAGTAGGGCCGGCGGCGCACCTGTTCGGTGAGCTGGCCGCCTTCATCGTAACCGACATAGCCGGGAGGCGAGCCGACCATGCGGGCGACGGCGTGTTTCTCCATGTATTCGCTCATGTCGACGCGGATCATGGCCTTATCGTCATCGAAGAGGTATTGGGCGAGGGCGCGCACGAGCTCGGTTTTGCCGACGCCGGTGGGGCCGAGGAAGATGAAGCTGCCGATGGGCCGCTGCGGGTCGCCGAGGCCGGCGCGATTGCGCAGGATGGCGTTGGCGACGAGCTGCACGGCTTCGTTCTGGCCGATGACGCGGTCTTTGAGGCGATCGGGCATCTGCACGAGCTTCTGGATTTCGCCTTCGAGCATGCGGGTCACCGGGATGCCGGTCCACTTGGCGACGATGGCGGCGATATCGTCTTCATCGATCTCCTCCTTGAGAAGAGCGTGCGATTTGACGGCCTCCATTTCCTGTTCGGCGGCCTGAATATCCTTCTCGATTTGCGAGAGGCGGCCGTAGCGGAGCTGGGCGGCTTTTTCCCAATCGCCGGCGCGGCTGGCTTTCTCTTCCTCCTGGCGCAGGGTGTCCTGCTCCTCTTTGAGGGTGCGAACGCGATCGATGGCGCCTTTTTCGCGGCTCCAGCGCTCCTTGAGGCCGGCGGTTTCGCCGCGCAGAGCTTCGAGATCGTTTTCGACGTGGCGCAGGCGTTCGTGAGAAGCGTTGTCGCGCTCTTTACTGAGAGCCTGGCGTTCGATCTCCAGGTGGGAGATGCGGCGTTCCAGGACATCGATTTCGATGGGCATGGAGCCGATCTGAAGGCGCAGGGCGGAGCCGGCTTCATCGATCAGGTCGATCGCCTTATCGGGCAGGAAGCGGTCCGCGATGTAGCGCTGGGAGAGCGTGGCGGCGGCGAGGATGGCCGCGTCCTTAATGCGCACGCCGTGGTGAATCTCGAATTTCTCCTTGAGGCCGCGGAGAATGGCGATGGTGTCGTCGACGCTGGGTTCGCCGACCATGACGGTCTGGAAGCGGCGCGCCAGGGCGGCGTCTTTTTCGACGTGCTTCTTGTACTCGTTGAGCGTGGTGGCGCCGATGCAGCGGAGCTCGCCGCGAGCCAGGGCGGGTTTGAGCAGGTTAGCGGCATCGATGGCGCCTTCGGCGGAGCCGGCGCCGACGAGGGTATGCAACTCGTCGATGAAGCAGATGATTTCGCCGTTGGAATCGATGATTTCCTTGACGACGGCTTTGAGGCGGTCTTCGAATTCGCCGCGGAACTTGGTGCCGGCGATCATGCTGCCGAGGTCAATGGCGACCAGCTTCTTGTCCTTGAGCTGATCGGGCACGTCGCCGCGCACGATGCGCTGGGCGAGGCCTTCGACGATGGCAGTTTTGCCGACTCCGGGCTCGCCGATGAGCACGGGATTGTTCTTGGTGCGGCGGCTGAGCACCTGCATGACGCGGCGGATCTCTTCATCGCGGCCGATGACGGGATCGAGTTTGCCGAGACGGGCGGATTCGGTGAGGTCGTGGGCGTAGCGCTCCAGGGCCTGGTATTTGGTCTCGGGATTCTGATCCGTGATGCGCTGAGTGCCGCGAACGGACACGAGGGCCTTGAGAATCGCGTCATGGCTGGCGCCGGCCTGTTTGAGCAGCTGGCCGGCCGGATCGCCGGATTGTTCGGCAATGGAGAGCAGGAGGTGCTCGGTGGAAACGAACTCGTCCTTGAAACGGACGGCTTCGTCGAAGGCGCGCTCCATGATCTGATTCAGGGGCGGGGCCAAGTACATACCGGGCTGCATGCCATTGGTTTTGGGCAGGGATTCGGCGAGACGCCGGGCCTCTGACACGATGGCATCAGGCTGGATTCCGCACTTTTCGAGTACGGGGCGAACAATGCCCTCTTTTTCCTCCGCCAGGGCAATCAGCAGGTGCAGCGGGAACATGACCTGGCTATCATTCTTTTCTGCCAGGCTCTGGGTCTGCTGAAGTGCGTCCTGGGCTTTTTGGGTTAGCTTGTCCAAACGAAACATAGTTTTTGTTCCCCAATGAAACGACGGGGCAGGCTATCCGCCTGCCCCTCAAACAACTTCACAATCTTTGACTCACACCTATTTAGATGCAAGGAAAGCCGGTTCGATGCGTCAGCCGGCAACCTCCACCTTAATCTGGCGTGGTTTGGCAGCTTCCTTCTTCACTAAAGAGACGGTCAGGAGGCCGTTTTTGTAGGAAGCATTAATTTTTTCGGTATCGAAGGTGTTGGGAACGGCGAAACTGCGGACGAAACGGCCGTAGCTGCGCTCCATACGGTGATAGCCCTTGGAATTGGAGGTTTGTTCGAACTTGCGTTCGCCTTCAATGGTGAGGGTCTGGTTTTCGACGCGGACGTCGATATCCTTCAGATCGACATCGGGCAGGTCGGCTTTGAGGACCAACTCATTCTCCGTTTCGAAGATATCGACGGAGGGGGTCCAGGGCCGGTTGGCCTGGGGTTCAGCGATCAGGTGAGTGAAGGCATTTTCGAAGGCGCGCAGGCCGGCCAGGGGATCGTAATGGCTGAGAGACATGGTTTGAAAGCTCCTCATAACGCTCTAAATTTGAGAGGCTGGTTGGCCTCGACATCCATAATCATAAAATATGAGTTTAGTCTTGTCAAGCATTCTTTAGTCTTTATGCAAGAAGTTTTATGGTGAGGCGGGTAGAGCTTCGAGAGGGGGCGGTGAGGGCGGCCTCGTGATGACACAAAGATCAAGAACAGCTGGTACAGGGTCACGGAAGGTAAGTGCTTGCATTTCTGCTGTTTGCTGGGGTTCATCGGAAATTTGCGGCGCAAAATCCGGGACTAGCTGGAGATCGATGAGGCGGCTGTTGCGGGAGCGGCGGTAGAAGTGGAGGTCGATTCCGGTGTCCGCGAGGGGGAGGAGAAAATCGCGGAGTTTGGCGGAGAGGGAGCGGGGACTGGGGCTAACGGGCAGGATCTGAAGGAGTTGGGCGGCGGTACCGACCCAGCGCAGGTCGGGCTGCAGGATGGCTTTCACTTTATTTATGAGCGGGTTAGGGGGCTCAGGGAAATCGAAGGCGGCCTGCATTTCGAGCGCGGTGGAATCGAGCGCGCCGGCGGCGGCTTGGGCCCAGGCGAGGGCGCCGGCATGGCGGGTGGAGGAGGCGGCGGGGGTAGAGGGCGGAACGGCGGACAGGGCGTGGGAGACGGCGGAGCAGAGAACGCCGAGGATTCGGGGATAGACCTCCTGCAGGTCGGCGGCGATCTCGGGTTCGGGGCGGTGGGAACCGGGGGGAAGGGGAGGGAGGGTAACGATGAGGGCGCGGCCGGCGAGGTCGGGGGGCGGCACCCAATTCTCGTCAACGGTAAGGAGAATGGGGCGTTTGAGCCAGAGTTGGAGGGGTTCGGGGGAGCCGGGCTCGCGGCAGGCGACGCCGGCGCCGGTGGAGAGGCGGCAGAGGGTGGCGACGATTTTGGGGGTGAGGTGTCCGACGTGATCGAAGGCGAGGACCCAGTTCTGGCGGGCGCAGGCGAGGAGGTCGCGGGCGGAGGTGGGGGAGGGGGCAAAGGGGGAGTGGGAGGGATCGACGAGGGTGCGGAGGGTGCGGGCGGCGAAGGACTTGCCGCAACCGGTGGGGCCGCGGAGGATGAGGATGGGAAAGGGTCCGGTGGGGCGGAGGGCGGAGAGGAGCCAGGCGAGGCAGCGGAGCCAATCGGGTCCTTCGGCGGGCCCGAGGTTGAGGGATTCGCGGAGGAGTGCGCAGGGTGTCGCGGGTGGCGGATTGGGGATCGGGGAGGGTGTTCGGGGAGGGGCGATTCGGCGGTGGCGGGGGAGGTTTCGAAGGGGAAGCCGGGGCCGGAGGCGACGTCCCAGCCATCGCGGGTAATTTTGACGAACTGGCCGTCGAGGTTGGCGAGATCGAGGTAGACCTGGTCGGGGGAGAAGGCGGGTCCGCGGGAATCGACGCGAAAGGGGACGCGGATATTGCAGGTTTCGGGTTCGCGGGCGGCCTTCCCTTCGAGGTGGTGGAGAATGGCGGCGAAGGTGGGGGCGGAGGGAAGGGTTTCGTACTGGATATAGCACTGGTCGAAGAACCAGTGGCGGAAGGCCTGGGAGCGGACGGCGAGGGTCTGGCAGCCGAGGTTTCGGGCGGGAATGACGGCGAAGACGCGTCCTCCGGCAGCGGCAAAGGTGCGGGCGCGATCGGCGATACGGAGGAAAGCTTTGAGATTCATACTGCTTTGAGGTATAGCACCGGGGAAGAGGGTATTCTGATATTCGGATCTTGAAGTAGTTGAAAGGGCGGGAGAAAGAAAGTTGGAGTTGGCGTGATTCGCCATGGCCGTCACTACGTTCC
>CAWERY010000007.1:0-43698 GCA_963811575.1 uncultured Solibacteraceae bacterium
GGCCACAACGAGGGATGAAAACAGGCTTCGGTAGCGGCATTCTGGTAGTGTCGCGGGGCATTTAGGCCGGTATCGATCTGGTGCTTCGAGCCAGTGTGTGAATCTGGCAGGACGCTTTATTGGTACAACGCAGTGTTGCCGAATCATCTGGTGTGAGGCGGAGAGGCGGGGCCGTCTGGACTGGCTCCGCAGTTCCTCTCCCGCCGGGTGTGAGAGCACGTGAAGGAATGTCTGGTTTCTTTTCCGCGTCCACGCCCCGGCGGCGAAAGGTGCGTTATGCAGATACAATATTCACGCTGTTGCGGAATCGATGTCCACAAGGACTCGGTGACCGCTTGTGTACTTGTTTACGGCGACGGCAAAAACCCGAAGTCCGCAAGAAGGAGTTCGGCACTTACTTCAAAGCTTGCTAAGTCTGAAAATTGGCTTCTGGCGCAAAAAGTCACTCATGTAGCCATGGAATCGACCGGGGTCTACTGGAAAGCCGGTCTGGCAGGCACTGGAAGGCAACTTCAACTTGATTCTGGCCAATCCTTTTCAGGTCAAGACCATGCCGGGTTAAAGACCGATGCCCGCGACAGCCAGTGGATCGCCGAGTTGCTGGCGCATGGTCTGATCAAGCCCAGCTTCGTGCCGCCGCAAGCCACGCGCGATTTGCGCGATCTGACCCGCTACCGGGTCAAGCTGACCGAAGAGCGCAATCGCGTGCATAATCGCATTCACAAGGTGCTGGAAGACGCCTGCATCAAGCTTGACACGATTGCCTCCGACATCCTCGGGCGCCAGCGGACGAGCCATGATCAAGCAATCATCGGCGGGCAGGAACATCCCGACTGGCTGGCGGATCATGCCAAAGGCACATTGCGCGGCAAGCGTCCGGAACTTCGTCTGGCGTTACGCGGCCGGATCACGGAGCATCACCGGCTGATGCTGCGAGAACTGATGGAAGATCTGGAATTTGTAGAGCGCAAGATCGTGCGCCTGGAGAAGGCAATCGCGTCGCAGACCGATCTGGAGACGATTGCGCGTCTGTGCACGATTCCCGGCGTCGATGTGATTACGGCCTGGACGCTGCTGGCGGAGTTAGGAACGGATATGACCGTCTTCCGCAGTCCCAAGCATGTATCCAGTTGGGCTGGACTTTGCCCGGGTAACCACGAGAGCGGAGGCAAGCGGCTCAGCAACCGGACACGCAAAGGGAATCGCTGGCTGCGCCGGGCATTGTGTCAATCCGCCTGGGCCGCCACGCGCAAGAAGAGCTGCTATCTGGCTGCCTTCTTCTACCGAAAGGCCGGCAAGCATGGGATGCGCAAGGCCATCGTTGCGCTGGCGCACCGCATCCTCGTCATCGCCTTCTGCATGCTTAGGGATGGAACGGAGTATTGCGAAAGGGGTGGGGACTACTTTGACCGCTTGCACCCCCAGCGCACCAAAGAACGGCTGGTTCGGCGTCTGCAACGATTGGGTCTCACTGTGGTCCTCCACCCCTCAGCGGACCTCGAGGCAACAAACACTGCGAGTGCCGCGCAGAGGAAGCGAGGCCGCCCATGTAAATGCGCTGAACGGCTAATCCCTTGTAAACACACGCACTCAAATTGACAGTTTTCGAAGGACGGGCCATCACGGCGTGTCGGACGCAACGCGGAGTTTTTGAAGGATGGGGGCGAGAGGGTTATTGGTTGTGCGGGGGCGGCGGAGCGTCATCGAGGCTTTGCAGGGCGCGTTCCGCCTGTTGGTCACGATGGTTCGTGTGTGAGAGGTAGAGGAGCAGCATGCGGCGGGCGCGATCCTTCACCTGGTTGCGGATCCAGTAATCGGCAAGCGTCCGGGCGCACAACGGCGTGTCCGGAGAGTTCTCGATGTAGGCCACGCACTCCCTTTCCATGTGACGGAGCACGCGGACGAGTTTATTGGGAAGCACGGGGGTACCGGGCGGGGGACGGCGGAGGAAGACCACCGCCTGCGCATCGTCGTAGACCAGTTCCCATTCGGTACTGAGGGGGTTGGCGAGTGCGATGGCGAGCGGATACAGGGCCCCGGATACGTAATCCATGGTGTTCATCACGACGACCTGGACGCCGTAACGGTTCAGCAGTTCCTCACGCGGGCCGGACACCTGATCGGCCGACGAGCCGGGATTGATCAGGATCTGGTTGTAGTCGCGGTAGACGGTTTCACTAAGGGAACGGCCGTCGATGAAGACGCGCTCCTGGGGCCAGAGTCTCCAAATCAGGTAGCCGCCCTGCTCATAGGTGTTGAACATCGGGCCGGTAATATGGTTTTCGGCCAGGTACTCGGCGGCGCCGGCGGGAATGGTCCACGCCGCCACCCGGAGGCGCGGAAAGCCGTCCTGCGCGAGCGCCACTGCTACTCCGGCCGCGGCCAGAACGGGGGCCGCCCACGCCAGGCGCGCCGGAACTTTGAGGCGGAACGGAAAATAGGCGGCAATCAGCACGGGCCCGAGAAAGCCGATCAGGGGAATGTTGCGGAAGGCCATTAAGGAAGCGCCCGCAAAAGCCGCGAACAGGAGCCAGTGGGGCAGTCTTACTTTTCTCCAGGAAAGGAGGAGCACGAGCGCGGCCGCGTACAGGAGAATATCGAAACCGTAGGGCGCGCCCCACAGGCTGGGCGGCCGCCACTCGATGAGGTTCGCCGTCATCGGGCTCCGGCGATACGCGAAGGCCGTGGACACCACTCCGAAGCCGTTAGGGTTGATGCCAGAGGCGGCAATCGCGCAGGCCGTGGCCAGCCAAAGCTGCCGGCTTTCCCGCGCCCATGCCGCATCTCGCCGGAGTGACAGCGTGCCCGCGCAGTAGGCTAGCAGTACGACCCATCCCAGAGGGAATCCGCCGTGACAGTTTGACCACAGCAGCGCCAGTGGAGGCAGGGCCCAGTAGCCGCGCCGCAGTTCCAGCAGGCATATGAAGACGGCCACGCCGAGGAAGCTGACCAGGGATGGACGGTCCGCCGCGAATGCCGTAAGCACCGACGCCGCGGCACAGGCGGCTGCGATTCCGGCATAGAAGCTCGCCGACAGCCGCGCGGCGAGGAAACCCGCCAACCCGCATACGGCTGCCAGCAGGAGGGCCCGGGCCAGAACGATGCCGCCGAAGCCAGCCACCGCATAGGTAAGGTACATGAGGACCTGGCTCAACCACTCGTGGGTCAGGTTAAAGTGCCGCAGCTGCGGTTCGCCCTGGTAAGCCGCCGGGGCCGAGCTCGTGTAGGCGAACTGATCCGGAGCCTGCAGGGAGTGGTGTTCCACGATATATTGCCCGGTTTTCAGGTGCCACCAAAAATCGGAGTCGGCGATTTCGGTAGAGAACAGGCCCAAGAGGCAAATTCCCGTGAGCAGCAGTGTCGCGGCCTTGAGCCAGCGGGCGGGCCGTGCGGAAGGGGCTAGGGGCGTGTGGTCGGGCGGCTGCCGGCGATTCTTTCGCTGCCGTTCCCCCCTCATGACGCGATCGCACCCGGACGGGTAGAGGCGGCACTCCGGCGTACGTAGCGGCAAGGCATACGCCCTAGCTTAGCGAAACGCGGTAGGTGCGGCCAGAGAGCGCGCCAGATGGTGGTGGGTCAAAGGGCTCGGGGGGCGAACGCACTTCCAATAATCTTCCAATAATACTGGCGGCTTGGAACTCTTGTGCTCCGCGTTCCATGACAATAGACTAAGACCGATGCGCACCGTTTTCTGCATTCAAGCGCTACTGATCGGCTTTGCGGTTCCGTCATACGGTGCCCTGACGCCGGACCAGTTTCGCGCCGATCTGCAATTCGTGGTGAGCCAAGTGACTGCCACACATCCGAACCCATTCTTCGAGACGCCGGCGTCTGATTTTCACGCGGCGGCCAGTCAACTGGAGAACGAGGCCGGCGTGCTCACGTCCGATCAGTTTTACACGCGCCTGGGGGCATTAGTGGCGCTGATCCACGATCCGCACACCTCATTGTTCCTGACCGGTTCCACGGCGGCGGTTTTGGGCTTCGCACCCCTGCCAATTGAATTCCGATACTTTGTGGACAGTTTTTTCGTAACAGCCGCGCCCGCAAGCCAGAGGTCACTGAACGGGGCGAGGTTACTGTCTATAAATGGCAAGGCGGTGGAGGATGTGCTGGCTATGCTGGAACCGCAAATCGCGCATTACAACGAGGGGTCGTTGCGGACGGGACTGGCGGCGATGCTTGCCAACAGCGGGGTGTTGCGCGGCACGGGAATTGCGGCGACCGCCGGAGCCATTCCGTTTGGGTTTCAACTGCCCTCCGGGGAGCAGGTGACCATCGCGCTATCCAACGACAGCTCCGCAACCGTGCCTGCGCTGGATGCCGGCAGCGGATATGTGGGGCCGCTGCTTAGCCATGCCGGCGAGAATTACTGGTCAGAGTATTGGGTATATGCGAAGGCCGCATATGTCCGCTATGCATCGTGCATCGAGATGCCTGCTCGTCCGGCGGGCCAGTTTATCGCGGACACACTGGCGATGATCGACGGCAACGCCGTGGAAACGCTGATCGTCGATTTTCGGGATAACGGCGGAGGGAACGACACGGTGTTCCTACCGCTGGTGACAGGCCTCCAGCAACGGATGAAGACGCTGCGCGCCAACCCACGCTTCCGTCTCTATACCCTGATTAATGGCGGCACGTTTTCCTCCGCGATGGATGGCGCGATGTTCCTAAATCTCAAAGTGATTCCGGGGGGCATGGGGATTCTTGGGCCACCGGGCTCGGCGGGCGCGGCCAGCATTCTCATAGGGGAACCAACTGGAGGCAAGCCCGCCGAATATGGCCAAGTGAGCGGCATTACTCTGCCTGCATCGCGTTTATACCTGAATTGCTCAACAAAATATTTTCCCGCTCTGGCTGGCATTCCGGATCGCGATTCGGTGTATCCCGACGTAACGGCGACCGTGCGCTCGACAGACTTCTTTTCGCGGCACGATGCGATACTGGCCGCGGCACTCGCCCACGCCTCGGCGCCGCCCGCGGCTCCGGAGGGGCCGGCAATCGTAGTGAATTCGGCCAGCTTTCGGTATGAAACGGGGATTGCCGCCGGGTCCTTCGCCTCTGCTTTCGGCAGCTTCCCGACTGGCGATTTAACGGTCTTGGTGAATGGCGCCAGCGCGCGGCTGATAGCGGCGACGAGCACTCAGTTTGTTTTTGTGGTCCCTTCAGAGACGCCGCCAGGAATGGCCACGCTTCAGGTGATTCTGGGCGGGAGCGTCGTTTCGGATGGACGATTTGAGGTGACGGCTGCCGGGCCTGGGCTGTTCGTTGCCGGTGGCGCAAGCGCAGCGCAACCCGGCGCCGTGTTGAACGAGGACAGCCATTTGAACACTGCTGCCGCGCCGGCAGCGACTGGTTCCGTGGTGCAGATCTTCGCGACTGGGTATCGCCGGCTGGACCAATCCGGGGCCGCGCCGGTTGCTGTCTGGATCGCCAACCGCCCGGCCGAAGTCTTATACAGTGGCCGCGCCCCTGGCGTAGACGGTCTTTGGCAAATCAATGTCCGGATCCCCGCGGACGGCGCCATCACGAAACAAGTTCCACTGTTTATTTCAGCCGAAGGCTTGGTCAGCAATGGAGTTGTCATCTACGCGACCGCTCAGTAACCGGCGATTGAGACTTCGACCCCCGATAATCCAGGAGCGCATCCAGTTCAACTTGCCGTTGTAAACGGCGGTGTGGGCAGTCCGCATTACTTCCGTATTACGCCAACCGAGGGGTTTCAAAGGAAAAGACGCGGACGGCCGTAGTCGAAAAGAATACAGAGCGCCCGCTTGTTCGTCATAATATACCTTTACAGGTATATACTGTTACGAGTATATTGTGAGAGTGGAATCTGTTTTTGAAATTATTGCGGAGCCGAACCGGCGGGCGATATTGAGCTTGCTGGTGACGTCCCAGCAGTCGGTGGGAGAGATCGAGCGGCAGCTACGGATGCCGCAGCCTACGGTTTCGAAGCACTTGCGGGTGTTGCGGGAGGCGGGCTTCGTAGAATCCAGGGTGGATGCACAGCGCCGTCTATACCGCTTGAGGCCGGAGCCGCTGCAGGAAGTGGAAGCCTGGCTGGCTCCGTTCCGGCGGTTCTGGTCGGCGCACGTAGACGCTTTGGAGCGCCATCTGGACAAAAAAAGCAAGGAGAAGACGGATGAGTGAACGCGAGCTGTATACACCTGGGCCCGCGAGGGGAGCCCAGGTACGCAAGGACGGAGAGAAGTGGACGCTGATTCTGGTGAGGGAACTGCGCCACTCGCCGGAAAAGGTCTGGCAGGCGCTGACCGACCCGGCGGAACTTCGGGAGTGGGCTCCTTTTGAGGCGGATAGGAGCCTGGGGGCAGAAGGAAGCACGGTGAAGCTGACCACGGTGGGAACGCCATCGCCGCACATTACCGAGACGAAAGTTACGCGCGCCGAAGCTCCCCGGGTGCTGGAGTTCAGCTGGGGAAGCCAGGATATCCGGTGGGAACTGGAAGGCTTGGGCGGAGGCACGCGGCTGACGTTGTGGCACAACATCGATCGCCGCTACATTTCGATGGGTGCTGCCGGGTGGCACATTTGTTTCGATGTACTGGACCGGTTGCTCGACGGAACTCCGATAGGGCGGATGGTTGCGGGCGACGCGATGAAGTTTGGCGGATGGCAGCGATTGCATGCGGAGTACACCAAGCAGTTCGCGGCTGAGACGGCTGGGAGCGCCGGGGAATAGGAGGAAGGGCGAAATGGAAACGACCATGGAGAAGACGGCGTTCGCGTCCGTAGAGATCAACAACCGGACCTTGAGAATCGCGTACTGGGCGATCACGGCGCTGTTCTGCCTGCAGATGGGCTTCACGGCGTACGCGCAACTGCGGCTGCCGGAGGTGGCGGAGGCATTCCGCCACTTCGGTTTCCCCGGCTACTTCCGGGTGGAACTTTCGTGGGCCAAGCTGCTGGGCGTGGTGGTATTGCTGGCGCCGGCGCCGGTGCGGCTCAAGGAGTGGGCGTACGCTGGATTTGCGATCAACCTGGCCTCTGCGCTGATCGCGCACGCGGCGGTGGGAGATGGCGTGGAGGCGTGGGGGTGGGCGGCGGCGACCGGAGTGCTTTGGGGACTATCGTATTTCTTCTGGCGCCGGCTGCAGGCGAAAAGCAGTTTAGAATAAATGCGGGATTTGGAGCTGGATATGGAGAACGCTTCTGCATTGATCGATGAAAGGATCAAGGAGCTGGGGGACTGGCGAGGGAAGACGCTCGCGCGAGTGCGGGAACTGATCCACGAGGCAGACCCTGAGATTGTCGAGGAATGGAAGTGGAGAGGGGTTCCCGTGTGGTCGCACGGCGGCATTGTGTGCACGGGAGAGACGTACAAGAAGGTCGTTAAGTTGACCTTTGCGAAGGGAGCGGGGTTGAAGGACGCCGCGGGTCTGTTCAACTCCAGCATGGAGGGGAATGTGCGGCGCGCCATCGATATACTGGAAGGCGAGAAGATCGACGAGGCGGCGTTGAAGGATCTGATTCGGGCGGCGGTGGCGCTGAACCTGGCGGGGAAGAACAAGGCGAAGCCACGGGCCGGAAAGCGGGCGGGCTGAAGCCACTCGCGCCGGAGACGGTATAATCAAGGCAGGTATGGCTGTTCAGCGACGAGTAGTGCGGAGCTGCAGCATGCTCTTCCCGCCGCGGGTGAGTGCCGGGGAACCGGTCTACGCGACGATGTATCCACCACGCCAAACGACAGCGGCGTTTTCCGTTACCGGCAAGTATTCCTTTGCCCGGAACAAGGAGCTACATCATGGCAAGCAATGCGAGTCCTAATCCCGAAGTGTTGCATTCTGAAAACCATAGCAAGCTTTCCTCCGAGGAAATAGCGAAGGCTGTGGCGCGTCATAACAAGCACCACTCCGCGGCCAAGGAAGAAAACGCGGCTGCGAAGGCTAAGAAGGGCAACAAAAAATAGACTCTGTATGAGCTTTGGGCGCCGGCCTGAGGGCACGGCGCCTTTGCTACTCAGGTCATCCGCAAGACGAGACACGTGATGTCGTCATGCTGGCGCGTAAGTCCTACGAACGCGTCCACGGACGACATAATGCGCTGTAGTGCGTCTTTGGCGGTACCGCCGGGGAGAAGTTGCAGGACGGGGAGCATGCGGTCTTCACCGTATTCGCGCTCCTTCTCGTCCTCGGCTTCGACCAGGCCGTCGGTGAAGATCAGAAGAAGATCACCGGTGGCGAGGGTGGTGGTGCCGAACTGATAAGGGACGGAAGAAGTGATGCCGAGCGGCA
This sequence comes from uncultured Solibacteraceae bacterium, assembly GCA_963811575.1. GTDB lineage: Bacteria > Acidobacteriota > Terriglobia > Bryobacterales > Bryobacteraceae > Solibacter. The sequence continues at coordinate 8,259 of CAWERY010000007.1, forward strand.
GGCCGCCGGCTTCGAGGCGCTCGATGGCCCCGGAGGCGCGCCGCAGCACGGGCCAATTGTGACCGGCGTTGACGTACGTCACGGCGCCGGTGGCGGGTTCTAGTTCGGCGAGAAATGCGGTGGTGAAGCGGCGTCCCTGGAGGCTCTGTTCGCAGGAGTAGCGATTGACCCGGTTGACTAGCTCCGGCAGCGTGCCGGGGAGGACGGCCAGGGTGCGCAGGCTGGCCTGCAGGGTAGCGGTAAGCAGGGCAGCGGGAATGCTCTTGCCGGCCACGTCGGCGACAACGAGCAGAAGATTTTCATTGGGGCGAAAGAAGGCGTCGTAATAATCGCCGGCGACGGTGTTGGCGGGGCGGCTGGCGAAGGCGATATCGACGCCGGGCACTTTGGGCGCTTCCGACGGCATGAGCCAGCTTTGAATCTCGCGGGCGATTTCGAGATCGCGCTTCATGGCAACGCGGTCGGAGAGTTCGAGCGCGAGGAGAACGAGCAGCACCAGACCGCCCAGGAATTGCGCATCGACGGTGGCGGAGTTCTGGTCCGGTTCGCCGACACGGATGCGGGGAAGGAATACGAGCAGCAGGGCGACGAGGAGCAGGACGCGCCTGGCGGGAGAGAGCTTGGTCATCATCGCCCAAAAGAAGCCGCGGGCAATGCGCCAGAAGCGCTTCCAACTGGATTCTCCGGCGAGCGGTTCGCGGTCCACTTCCTTGGAATAAAACTGATAGCTGGAATGGGCGTCGGCGCGGAATTGCGCCCAGAGTTCTTGGATCGCAATCCCTTCACTGATGCGCTGCCAGAAATTTCGAAGCCTTGAGGCCATTCCGATCAAGTATAGCGGGAGGCGATCAACAAGACGCCGCCGAACATGAGTGTGTCGGCAAAATAGTTCAAGGCCTCGATATCGGGCTTGGCAAGCATGATGGCGAGGTAAAGGGACACCACGAGCAGGACGACCCACGCGCCGAGGGCGGCTGCGGCGGGGCGCGAAACGCTTTTCACCATCATGGCGGCGCCGCCGGTGACGAGGGCGATTCCGGTCAGGAGCGTCCAGAAGCGGGCGAAGGGAATCCAGAGCGGCGTCAGTTTGACCAAGGGGACTACGGGAACGCGCTCGGGGTGGAGCAGATTTTCGATGCCGTAGAAGATGGAGACGAGGGCAAGCAGGTAGAGCGCGCCGAGGGCGAGGCGGTTTTCTCCGGGAGTGCACTGCCGGGGGCTGCTGGTGATGGCGAGGAGGATGGCGCCGGCGCTGAATGCCGACTCTCTCGCGGCCAGAATCCAGGGGATGCGATTGTGGGGGGCGGCGATGGCGGCCGGAAGGTCCATCATGGCTACGAAGCAGAAGAACATGATGCCGAGGAGGGTGGCGGACAGGCGAATCCGAACCCGGAAAATGAAGCTGAGGGCGGCGGCGATGAGGGCGACGCCAATGAAATAGGTCCAGAAGAGCTTGCCGGGCATCCACGGGGGGACGAGGCGCATGATGGCTCCCGGCGACGTCAGATGCTCCATGCCAAAGACGGCGAGGGGAACGGCGAGAGACACGCGGCCGAGGGGGTAGGCTTTCTCGAGTCCCGGCGCGATCCAGAACTCCCGGCCCACGGCTACAAAGGCGGCGAGCAGGAACAATACGAGTGTGAGATAGGGTCCGAAGACCTGCGGCGAACTCATGCTGGCCGGGTAATTGTCACGCGAAGGCAGGGGGGAGTCAATGGCCACTTCCCGCTGCCGGGGCAAGTCCACTTGCGAAGAGGTGATCCAAAGCAAAAAGGGCGGGCCGCTTGCGCGGTCCGCCCTTTTTGGAAAGAGGAACAGATTTAGAACGTGTAGAGCAGAGTGCCCAGGGCCGGTTCGGCGGGTGCATCGCCGGCGGCGACGGGAGCATCGCCTTCGGCGTTGAGCACGCGATAGTAGATGCCGGTATCGCCGAGGTAGACCTGGAGGTCGGCGGGACGCGGCAGCGTTCCCTGGATGAGGGCTTCGCTGAGCGGATCTTCGATGTACTTCTGCAGGGCGCGGCGGAGGGGGCGCGCCCCATAGCTGCGATCCGCGCAAGTCTTCTCGAGGATGTACTTGGCCGCGTCGGGAGAGAGACGGATGGTGACCTGTTTGGCGACCAGGTTGACGTTCACCTGGGCGACGAGGAGGTCCATGATCTGGATCAGGTCGTCATCGGTCAACGACATGAAGAGAATGACTTCATCGAGGCGGTTGAGGAATTCGGGATTGAATGCCTTTTTGACCTCGCTGCGCACCATATCCTCGACCTTGGTCGAGCCCGCTTCGCCGGCGGGGATGGAGAAGCCGAGGTTGCCGCGTTTCTCGAGGAAGCGGGCGCCCAGGTTGCTGGTCATGATGATGATGGTGTTTTTGAAATCGACCTGATTGCCGAGTCCGTCGGTCAACTGGCCGTCTTCAAAGACCTGGAGCAGGATGTTGTAAATATCCGGGTGCGCCTTCTCGATTTCGTCGAGCAGGATGATCGAGTAGGGATTGCGTTTGACGCGCTCGGTGAGCTGGCCGCCCTCTTCGTAGCCGACGTAGCCGGGAGGCGAGCCGATCAACTTGCTGACCGAATGCTTCTCCATGTACTCGGACATGTCGAAGCGAACCAGGCTCTTTTCGCTGCCGAAGAGGAAGCCTGCCAGGGCGCGGGCGACTTCGGTTTTGCCGACGCCGGTGGGGCCGAGGAACAGGAAGCTGCCGGCCGGGCGGTTGCTGGCTTTGAGGCCGGCGCGCGAACGGCGGATGGCGCGGGCCAGGGCGGAGATGGCTTTCTCCTGGCTGATGACGCGCTTGTGGAGCTCTTCTTCGATGCGCAGGAGCTTGGCGATTTCCTCTTCCTTGATGGAAGTCATGGGAACGCCGGTCCAGCGGGCGACGACATCTTCGATATCGTCCTTGGTGACGCAGCCGGTGGAGGAATCGTCGAGGTTATACTTCTCGCGGAGGAGGCGCATGTTCTCGCGCTCCTTGCGTTCCTCATCGCTATAGAAGCGGGCCTTTTCGAACTCGTGATTGGCGATCGCGTTCTCCATGCGGTGCACGATGAACTTGATGCGCTTCTGGATATCGGCGAGATCGGCGGGGAGCGTGGTCTGTCGGAGTTTGACGCGCGCGCCGGCTTCATCGATCAGATCGATGGCCTTGTCCGGGAGGTAGCGATCGGGAATATAGCGGCTGGAGGTATAGACGGCGGCTTCGATGGCGTCATCGGTATAGGCTACGGCGTGGAACTTCTCGTAGCGATCCTTGATGCCGAAGAGGATCTTGATCGCATCGCCTTCATTGGGGGGCGGCACCTTGACGGCCTGGAAGCGGCGTTCGAGAGAGCGATCTTTCTCGATGGACTTGCGGAATTCGGCAGGGGTGGTGGCGCCGATGCACTGAATTTCGCCGCGGGAAAGGGCGGGCTTCAGGATGTTGGCGGCATCGAGCGAACCTTCGGCGGAGCCGGCGCCGACGAGGGTGTGCAGCTCATCGATAAAGATGATGGCGTTTTGATTCTCCATCAACTCTTTCATGATGGTCTTGAGGCGCTCTTCGAACTGGCCGCGATACTTGGTGCCGGCGACGATCAGGGAAAGATCGAGCGCCAGGATGCGCTTATCGGCGAGGAACGACGGGACGTCGCCTTCTGCGATGCGCTGGGCGAGGCCTTCGACGATGGCGGTCTTGCCGACGCCGGGTTCGCCGATGAGGACGGGGTTGTTCTTGGTGCGGCGGCAGAGGATCTGGACTACGCGCTCGAGTTCATAATCGCGCCCGATGAGGGGGTCGAGGGTATTGTCCATGGCGGCCTGGGTGAGGTCGCGGCTGAATTCCGCCAGGAGCGAGCTTTCCTTTGGCCGGGCGGAGGCTACCTTTTCACTTTGCGAGCGGGCCAGTTCCTCGCGAATGGTGGAGAGGCGCAGACCGCGCTCATGGAGGATTTCGGCAGCGAAACACTTTTCTTCGCGCAAGAGGCCGAGCAGGAGATGTTCGGTACCGATGTGCTTGTGGCTCAGCCGTTCGGCTTCCTCGGCCCCGTAGGCGAGGACGCGTTTGCACTCATGGCTGAGGGGCAAATCGACACTGGTGGACACCTTCTCGCGAATGGTGGTATGCCCTTCAATCTGCTTACGGATACTCTCCACAGCGGCATGGGACCGCAGAAAGCGGTTGGCCAGTGCCTTATCCTCGCGCAGCAGACCGAGGAGCAGGTGTTCGGTTTCGATGTACGGACTACCGAACTGGCTGGCTTCATATCGCGCGAAGAAGATCACTCTACGCGCCTTCTCCGTGTAACGCTCAAACATAATAAGCGATGCCCCCTATGACTTAAAGATACTCCGGGTTGCTCTCAGGTTGCGAAAATAGATGGTCCTTCCGGTACCAGACCACCACGATCCAGGTTGAGTACACGGTCACAGCGCCGTGCAAATGTTAAATTGTGCGTGACAAAGACTGATGTTAGCTGATGGGAGCGGTGGAGATTCTCGAGTAGCTGAAAGATCATTTCCCCCGTCCGGAAATCGAGATTGCCGGTGGGCTCGTCTGCCAGCAAAACGCTTGGTTTGCCCACCAGGGCACGCGCGAGGACGACCCGTTGCTGCTCACCGCCCGATAATTCACCCGCGCGATGCGATGCCCGCGCGACCAAGCCGACTTCATCCAACCTCGCCAGCGATTCAGCGGCGGCCTTTTTGTGCGCCCAGCCGCGAATCAGCAGCGGCATCATCACGTTCTCCTGCGCCGTAAACTCAGGCAACAGATAGTGAATCTGCCAGACAAAACCAATCTCCCGGTTCCGGAAATCCGACCGTTCCGAAGCAGCGAGCCCTGTAATTTCTCTACTTCCGTAGTGTATCGTACCGCTGGAAGGGCTGTCCAGACCGCCCAGGAGGTGAAGCAGGGTGGACTTGCCGGCGCCGGATTCGCCGACGAGGGCGAGCATCTCGCCGCGCTGCACGTCTACATCGATGCTATTGAAGATGACGAGGTCGCTATCACCGGAGCGGTACTTCTTGGTGAGATCGCGCGCGCGGATGTAGGCCTCGGACATCTACCCGTTACGATAACGCACTGCACGTCATTCGGGGCACATTCCGGCGCACATTGTCGAGGGGCGTACAACCAAAAAGGGCGGTGTATGGTTGCGTACTGCGTGGCCGGGCAGGGGCATCCCATGATTAAAAAATGGCAACCGAACAAGCCGATAAGCCGTTCCTCTCAGACATTAAAGAACTCCGCCGCCGCGCGCGCCAGCATATGGAGCACGGGGCGGTTACGGAGGGCTACAAAGCCGACCTCAAGACGGTACTGCGCGTACTGAACGAGGCGCTGGCCACGGAGCTGGTATGCGTGCTGCGGTACAAGCGGCATCAGTTCATGGCGAGCGGGTTGAGTGCGCAATCGGTAGCGGATGAATTCGCGGAGCATGCGGCGGAAGAGCAGACGCATGCCGATCAGATTGCGGGGCGGATCACGCAATTGGGCGGGGAGCCGGATTTCAATCCGGCGAGTCTGCTGACGCGCAGCCATTCGGAGTACGTGGAAGGCAAGACGCTGGTGGACATGATCCAGGAGGATCTGGTTGCGGAGCGGATCGCGATTGAATCATACAGCGAGATCATCCGCTTTCTGGGCGAGAACGATCCGACGAGCCGGCGGCTGATGGAAGAGATCCTGGCGAAGGAAGAAGAGCACGCCGAGGACATGAAGAGCCTGATCGAGCGCGTGGGGAAAGCGGGACTGTAGCGGCGCTTGATTGCTCTCACCGATTGCTTACAATGTGAGCGGGCGGTGGATGCATGAAAGCGATTTTGTACCTTTTAGCGGTAGGGCTCGCGATGGGGCAGCAGGCTGCGCCTCCTGTGGCGGGGCGGGGCGGATTCGGTAACGCGGGGTTCGTACCCAATCCCGCGTACGACAAAGAAGCACCGCAGTTGCCGGAGGGGCTGAAGTCCGGCGGGGTGTTGATCTTTTCAAAGACCTCCGGGTACCGCGACGAGCCGGCGATGCAGGCCTCGAATGCCGCTCTGGCGGCGATTGCGCACGAACGCGGGTGGCCGTTTTTCGTTACCGAGAACGGAGCGGTGATGAATGCGCAGCAATTGAGCCAGTTCAAGGTAGTGGTTTGGAACAACACCAGCGGGGACACGCTGGACGAGGCGCAGAAGGCGGCGTTCCGCGGGTGGATGGAGAAGGGCGGCTCGTTTGTCGGGATCCACGGGGCGGGCGGCGATCCGGTGGGAAACTACGGGCACTCCTCGGCGACCGAATGGAAATGGCTGGTGGATACGCTGATCGGCGCGCAATTCACGGTGCATGCGAGCGTGCTGCCGGGCGAGATTCACATTGAAGATGCGAAGAGCCCGATCGTGAAGGGGCTGCCCACGCTGTGGCGGCGGTCCGAGGAGTGGTACGCGTTCAGCGAAAATCCTCGCAGCAAGCCGGGATTCCACATTATCGCCACGGTGGACGAGAAGACTTACAATCCAGGGCGCGCGACGATGGGGGCCGACCATCCGCTGATCTGGTGGCACTGTGTGGAGAAGGGGCACGCCGTGTATTCGGCGCTGGGTCATGCGGGACGCATGTATGCGGAGCCGATGATGCTTCAACTGCTGGACAACATGATCGCGTGGGGGCTGGCGGAAAACGGCCGGTCGTGCACGGAGAAGAAGTAAGCTCAGCCTGCGGTGGAGCGCGACTCCCCGCCGCGGGCCTGCAATAAGACTTGAATTAGCACTCCTGTCTGATGATTGAACGGCTGCAGGGTCACGAGGCAAATGACTCTGCCGTTGTCGATGTCGTCCTGGGTCATTGTGGTGCGGTCGCATTGGACCCAGGCTGCATCTTTCCGCGTGGTTCCGGCGAGAAAGCGATTTTCCCAGAGCGTGTCGAGAAATTTCGAGACGTGCTCTGCCACGAGACTCCAGAGAGCTGGGGTGTTCTCTTCGAAGGTTACCCAGCGCAATCCCCGTTGGATGGAAGACTCGACGAACAAGACGAAGCGTTGCGAGGAGACGTCCGTCCAGGGCTCCTCGACATCGAGGGTGAGGGCGGTCGAGGCTGAGACTTGATTGGCGTTTTTTCGAATGGCGTTGATGGCGCGGCGCGCGAGGGAACCGAGGAGGGCGGGGGGCGGGTCGAACTCCAGTGGAGCGTCCGGGGCGAGGCCGCGCAATTCCAGTTGGGACGGGGAGTGGAAGATTCCGAACTCCGCGTCGTTCCGCGCATAGGTTCCGGCGATGTGTCCGAGGGGCGGTACGAGGATGTCGCCCGAGGCGGCGGCGACTCGCACCCAGGGCCAATAGAGGGCGGCGCAGGATTTCTTCGACAGGTCGGGAAGGGAGGCGTCGGGTTGAAAGCCGCGGGGAAGAGTGAGGAGGGCGAAGCGATTGGCGCGTTGTTCGCAGTGCTGGATGAGGCGGTTGGCGAGAGCGAGATAATCGGACTCCGCGAGAGAGGTGGAGGCGTGATCGGGAATGCAGACGAGGGGCACGTCGTCGAGGGAATCAAGGGCGGCGATGGCTTGGGAGAGGAAGTCTGTGGGGGTGAGGGGTGCGCCGTCGTTACCGCCGCAGAGGTGGAGAAGGCCGGGGGGCAGGCTGGCTGCGGAGGCGAGGGGTTCGAGGCGGACGAGCAGGGATTTCTGATTGATCAGATCGCAGAAGTAGTTGACGCCGGCGGGGTGGGAGGAGAGGTTGTCGTAGTCTTCGACGGCGTCCTGATAGCGGACGAGGATGCGGAAGCCCAGGCGGCTGCCATTTTGTACTTCGAGGGAGATGTCGTTGGCCCAGGCGCCGGGGTCGAGGGCGGTGACGCGGGCGGCATCCGCAAGAGTGGCGGAGGCGAGGGTGGCCCCGGTTCCGGGGATGCGGACAATCCACGCTTCGCGGCCGCCGTTCTGAAAGAAGCCGCGGACGCAATAACCGAGACAGGAGAAATCGGGATCGGTTTCGGGGCCGAAGGTGCGCGTGTATTCGTTCCAACTGGCGATTCGCGCCGGGGTGAGGGGGCCGAAGCGGGTGCGGCCCACGAAGGCCGTGGTATCGGCGCACAGGGACGGGGGATTGGATTTGCCGGGAGGCGGAGCGGACTTTCCGGCGGCGGACCAGATCTGAGTGGCGATGGCGTGGAGGGCCTTTCTTGCGGCAGGCGCCGGAAGGGAATCCAACGGGCGATTGGGATCGATCGCGGGTTGGTACTGGCCGATTGGCGTTGCCTCATAGAGCGAAAAGCTGACGGGAACCCAGAGGATTTTGAGGCCCTCGTCTTGAGCCGCGAGGAGGAGAGGGGGCAGCTGATGTTCGGCGATGAAATCGGAAGCCAGGAAATGGGGAGAGACGAGGAGTACGGCAATCGCGGCGGAATTCAGTGCGTCTTCGATCTGCTGCTGCCTTTGCGCGCCGGGCTGAATGAGGGTGTCGGACCAGATGGTGATGGCCTCACTCCGGGTGAGGGGACGGAGCAGAGTCTCGAGCGCGGTCAGCCATCGCTTGTCGGCGTGGCTATAGCTGATGAATACCTGGTCTCGGGGCATGGAATCGCCTTTCGATATAGTACGCTGCTCGTGGGCGAACAGCCTGAGATACATTGAGACCAAATGAACCTGTATCGGATTGGGCTGGCAAATATGAGGGTTCCGCGAGATCCGGAGGAATCGGTCGAGTTGGCGGAGAGGGCGATTGCCCGGGCGTCGGCGGAAGGGGTGGGAGTGATCTGTTTTCCGGAATGCTTTACGCCGGGCTACCGGCGGATGGGGAAGGTGGTGCCGGCACCGGATGCGGAGTTCCTGAGGCGCGCGTGGGAGGCGATCGCGGCGGCGGCGGGGAACGGAGACATCGGGGTGATCCTCGGGACGGAGCGGATGGTGGAGGACCGGCTGATAATTACTGCAATGGTGGTCAATCGCGACGGGACGATCCAGGGCTTCCAGGATAAGGTCCAACTCGATCCATCGGAGGAAGGCATCTATTCGGCGGGCGTGGGACGGCGGGTGTTTCAGGCCGGGCCGCTGACATTCGGGGTAGCGATCTGCCATGAAGGCTGGCGGTATCCGGAGACGGTGCGCTGGGCGGTGCGGCACGGCGCGCACATTGTGTTCCATCCGCATTTCCACGAAGCGGAGCCTGGGGGGTACGTGCCGTCGAGTTTTGCGGACCCGGCGAACTCATTCCACGAGAAAGCGGCGCTGTGCCGGGCGGCGGAGAACACCTGCTATTTCGCGTCGGTGAATTTTGCGAGCGCGGGGTCGCCGACGACGTCGGCGGTAGTGCGGCCGGATGGAACGCTGCAGGCGTACCAGCCTTACGGGGAAGAGGGCCTGTTGATTGCGGACATCGACATCGGGACCGCTACGGGGATGCTGGCGGGAAGATTTAAGGGGTGATTGGGGAAAAGGCGTGGGCGCTAAGAACACAGGGAGGCGACTAATTCAGGGTGGGCGGAAGGCCGGATTTGAGCCAGGAGAGGACGGTCGGGAAGCCGTACTGGTGGATTAGGGCGGCCACTTTTTGGGTGGCGGCAGTGTAGGCGAGGCGGGCGCGGGGCTGGTCGGCGGTTTGGCGGATGGCGAGATCGGTGGGAGCTGTGCCGGCGGGGGAGATGGGATTGGCGAGGTAGTCGGTGAGGCCTTCGCGGAACCAGACGGGGAGGGCGGCGGTGGCTTGGGAATCGACGAAGACGTGGAGGAGCTCGTGGCGCAGGGGTGCGTCGCGAGGGGTAGCGGGCTGTAACTCGATGCGGTGTCCGGTGGTGCGGGCGGCAACCCATCCGGGCTCTCCGGTGGCATTGCGGAAGGTATCGAGGTCGGGGTAAACGCGGAGCTCGATGGGGGCGGGCGGGGGCCAGCCGAAGCGGGTAGAGATCTCTTTGACCTGGCGCTCGGCGGTGGCGAGGAGGGGGCGATCGCGATCGGGGCGGGTGGTCATGAGGGCGATGGTTTCGCCGGACATACGGCGCCATTGGAGGCCGCGGGCGGTGAGGCCGAGTTCGGTGCCGGGAAAGTAGAAGGCGAGGATCTCGCGGTAAGGGTGGCCTTCGGCGCCCATTTGATCCGCGCCGCGCTGGCACATGCCGACGCCGTGGCCTTCGCCGGCGCCTTCGAAGGTGAGCTGGCCGGCAGAGACGGCGACCTCCCAGCGATCGCTGCGAACGGTATTCCAACCGAGGGCGCGGCCCATGGCGAAGCGGAAGGAACTGGCGGCGAGGCGCACGGGTTCACCGGCCCCGGAAAGCAGGATGACGCGCGCGCGGCCGGAAGGGGTGCGCTGCACGATCTGGATGCTGGTGATGGCGGGGGGCGCGAGCAGGTGGGCGCGGGTGAGGGCGGCGGCGATGCGTTGGGAATCGACGGTCCACTGCCAGCGGGCGAGGGCGGGGCGCTGGCAATAGGGGTCGGGGTGGGCGCGGAGGAAGGGGACGTGGAGACCGTTCCAGACAGCGGAGGAATCCTCCGTCATGCCGCCGCAGTTGCGGGAGTACGAGGGGAAGGCGGGTTTGCCTTCGTACCAGAGAAGCTCGCCCGTGGTCTGATCGGCGAGCGATTGCAGGCGCGGGGTGACGAGTTCGGGTTCGAGACGCTGGCAGTGGGTGGTGCCGCAGAGGTCGTAGCCTTGCTTGGCGTGGCGTCCGCGAAAGTGTACGGCGAAGGTTCGGGCGGCAACCGCCATGGCCTTCATGGCTTCGTCGCTGCGGAAGGTGCTGCTTTCGCCGGCGAGGACGGCCGCGACGTATTTTTCGAGCGGCATCTCGATGGTGGAACCGGCGAGGGCGGGCTTGAGGCGGATTTTCAAGGGCGGCGCGGCGGCGTGGAGGGCGGCTGAGAAGCAGAGCGCGACGAGAGGTGCGATGCGGGCGGCGGCCGGACTCATGCGTAGGACCTCAGGATGCGGGCGGCGACGGGGGCGGCGTCGGCTCCGCCGGAGCGGCCTTGCACGAGGACGGCGAGGGCCAGAGAGTCGGTAAAGCCGGCGAACCACGCGGCGTTGCGGGCGGTGCCGGTTTTGCCGGCGATGGGGAGGCCCGGGACTTGGGCGCGCTGGGCGGTGCCGTAGGCCACGGCATCGGCCATACCGGTTTTAATGGCATCGGCGGCACGAGCGGCGAGGCGGGCATAGGCTGCCGCGAGGGATGCGGGGGTCGCGAGGGCGGCTTCGCCGAGGGCCTGGAGTTCGACGCCGGCGCGGGCGGAGATTCGATGCCGTAGGCGTCGAGTTCGCGGGCCAGCTCCGCGGGGGTGAGGCGGGCGGCGAAGTGGGCGACGAAGCAGTTACAGGAATAGGCGATGGCGGTGGGGACGGTGATCGGGACGTTCGACCGCGGATGAGTGCAGGCGAAGGAGCGGCCCTGGAGGCGGAGATCGACCGGGCAGGGGAATGACTCGTCGGGCATGAAGGCGTCCCCGTTCGAGGAGGATTTGGAGGACGAGGGGCTTGAGGCTGGAACCGGGGTGGGCGGCGAGATCCGGCAGATGCTCGGCGATTACGCGGCGCGAGCGGCGATCGAGCAGCACGGCGCCGCCGTGGGCTCCGGCGAAGTGAGGCTCGAGCGTGCCGGCCCAGGAGCGGGATGGCAAGAAGGCTCGCGATGGCGTGGCGGCGAAGCATGCGTTGAACTGGATTTCGATCATCCCAGTGTATTCCTTCGCTGGCCGGCGCGATAAAGCAGGACGCCGGCCATGTTGCTGATCACGACGACCGAGCAGATTTTCGCGGCGAAGGCAGCTCGGCTGGCGACGTCCACGACGGGATAGGCGGAGATACAGAGCGCGACCAGGCTGGAGAGAAGGCCGGCGACGGAGGCGATTTTCAACCAGGTGGGGAGTCGGCGGCGGAGGGCGGCGCTGCCGAACAGGGGGATCGCGAAGAGGGCGACGTAGACGATGGCGTAGTGGACGATGGAGGCGGTGACGAGGAGCTGGCTGGCCTCCTGCTCCCTGGTGCCGAGCAGGCTGAGGAGGATGAGCGCCATGGCGAGGGCAGCGACAAAGAGGATGGAGTTAACGGGTGTGCGGCGGCGGGGATGGAGTTTGGTGAACCATTTGGGGGCAAGGTTGTCCCAGCCGGCGGTCATGGGGAGGCGGGAGAGTCCGGTGAAGATGAGGCTGGAGCTGGCGACGGCGCGGGCCATGAGAAGCGCGATTCCCAACTGGGCGGCGAAGCCCGCGATGCCGCCTCCGTTGCCGAGCGCGGCGCGGAAGGTTTGAGGGATGGGGCCGATCACGTTGATGGGTTGATTGCCGAGGAAGGCGAGGACGACGCTGGTGCCGAGGATGAACATGACGGCGATGATGGGGGCGGAGATGATGACGGATTGTCCGATGGTGCGGGCGGCGCTGCGGCACTCGCCGGCCATGATGGCGACGTACTCGAAGCCGCTGAGAGCGCCGACAGTCATCTGGCCGAAGATCGCGAGGCTGAACCAGTTGGGCTTGGGCCACTCAAGCGGGAGAGCTTCGAAGTGGGCCGTAGAGCCGTGCAGCATGGCCCACACGGGCAGGGCGAGCAGGATCGCATACGCGGTGAGGATCATGACGCTGCCGGCGTTGTGGAGCCACTTGCCGATGTTGAGGCCGAGGACGGCGACAACGGTGATGGCGGCCATCACGACACCGGTGAGGGCGAGAGTCGCCGGGGGACTGGCGGGGATCCAGGTCCAGGAGCCGCCGAGCAAGTAGGCGAGGTCGGTGGGGACTACGAAGATGATGGCGCCGAGGACGACGACGGCGTAGACCCAGAGGTTCCAGGCGATGAGGAAACCGGCCATTTCGCCGAAGCCTTGTTTGGCCCACTGGTAGAGGCCGCCTTCGAGGGGCATGAGGCGGTTCAGGTAGATGACGACGGCGGCCAGGGGGAGATAGAACATCAGCATGGAGACGACCCAGAAGACCAGGTGGGCGCGTCCGAGTTTGGCGGCAATGCCGACCCAGGACGAGCCGACGACACAGAGGACTTGGGCGAGGACGAGATCGCCGAGGCCGAGTTCTTTGCGGAGCGATACGGAGTCTTCGGTCACGGTCCAATCATCATGCCACGTACGGTATGTCCGTGAGTTAACGTAGAGGTGATGAAGCGGATTGCGATCGCAACTTCGGACGGTGTTTCCGTTTGCGATCATCTGGCGCGCGCGGCGGCCTTTGTGATTGTAGAAGTAGTGGAGGGGAAGGAAGCGAGCGCGCAGTTTGCGTACACGGGGGACGGGCGCGTGCGGAAATCACGCGACGTTCGTCGAGCTGCTGAACGGGTGCGAAGCGGTGATCTGCGGGGGCATCGGGCAGGGTGCGGCGGATTCGCTGGCGGCGCACGGGATTGCGGCGCTGACGGCGCCACAGTTCGCCGGACGGCCGATGGAAGACGCGCTGGCGGCGTGGATGGAGGGACGGCTGGCGACGTCGGACGAGCGGGTTTGTTTGTGTAGCCACTAAGGGGGACGAAGAGATGTGCCGGAGCATTAAAGTGCTGCGCCGGGCGGGAGAAACGGTGACGGCGGAGGAGCTGCATTCCGCGGCGCTGCAGTTCGTGCGCAAGATCAGCGGTTTTCAAAAGCCGTCCAAGACTGAATCAGGAAGTTTTCGAGCAAGGGGTACGAGAAGTGGCGGAGGCGAGCCGCAAGCTTCTGGACTCACTGCAGGTGCGGTGACCCGCGCGGGTTGTTGCTACAATTTGAAACTGCATGGGTAACCAGGTTTCGCTGTTCGTTACCTGCATGGTCGATCAGCTGTTTCCGAAAGTGGGAATGGCGATGGCGACGGTGCTGGAGCGGCTGGGCTATCGGGTCGATTTTCCCGAAGATCAGACGTGTTGCGGGCAGCCCGCGTTCAATAGCGGGTATCGCAACGAGGCGCGGATAGTGGCGCGCCATTTTCTGAAGACATTCGAGGCCAGCGAGAAGATCGTGGTGCCCTCGGGATCGTGCACCTCGATGGTGACGCACCATTTCGCCGATCTCTTCCAAAAAGAGCCGGAGACGCTGGCGCGGGTGCATGCGCTCGAAAAGAAGGTCTACGAGTTCGCCACCTTTCTCACCGAGGTCGCGGTGGTGGACGACGTGGGCGCGCGCTTGGAGGACGTAGTCACGTTCCACGACGGATGCCACGGGCTGCGCGAGCTGGGAATCCGCTCGGCGCCGCGGCGGCTGCTGGCGCGGGTGCAGGGGCTGGAATTGCGGGAGATGCTGCCGGCCGAGGAGTGCTGCGGATTCGGGGGCACATTCAGCGTGAAATTCGCGGAGCTTTCGGGGGCGATGGTGCGAACCAAGATCGACGCGATTCTGCAGACCGGCGCGAACACGGTGGTGTCTTTGGACCCGAGCTGCCTGATGCAGATCCAGGGCGGGCTATCGCGGGCCGGTTCCAGTGTGCGCACCATGCACCTGGCGGAAGTTCTGGCGAGCCGCTAACATGTCTGTCGAATTCGATCAGAAAATTCACACCACGCTGGCGGATGCAAATCTCCAGCTGGCCATCTACACGGCGACGGGCCGGCTGAAAGAGAAGCGCATCGAGGCGGTGAGCGACGAGTGGCTGCCCGATTACCAGGAACTGAGGACGCAGGCGAACGCGCTGAAGAAGCACGCCATCGAGAATCTGGATCACTACCTGGAAGAATTTGAGCGCAACGTTCAGGCGCGCGGCGGGAAGGTGGTGTATTGCAAGGACGCCACCGAGGTATCCGACTTTGTGCTGGCGCTGGCGAAGGAGCGGGGCTCCAAGCTGATTGTGAAATCGAAATCGATGACCACCGAGGAGGTGGATCTCAACGAGCGGCTGGAGCATCACGGGTTGGAATCCGTGGAGACGGACCTGGGTGAGTACATCCTGCAGCTGGCGCACGAGAAGCCGTATCACATTGTGGCGCCGGCGCTGCACAAGACGCGCTACGACGTGGCGGAGATCTTCACGCGAGAGCTGCACGTGGAGAACGAGACGGTGCCGGAGAAGCAGACGCTGATTGCGCGGGGCGTGCTGCGCGAGAAGTTTCTACAGGCGGATATCGGGATCAGCGGCGCGAATTTCCTGGTCGCGGATTCGGGCGCGGTCACGATCATCGAGAACGAAGGCAATGCTCGGCTGACGACATCCGCGCCGAAGATTCACATCGCGGTGGCGGGGATTGAAAAAATAATTCCGCGGGCACAGGATCTGGCGGTGTTCCTGAAGCTTCTGGCGCGTAGCGCGACGGGGCAATTGCTTTCGGTTTACGCATCTTTCCTGAGCGGGCCAAAGCGGCCGGGCGAAGTGGACGGGCCGGAGGAATTCTACGTGGTGCTGCTGGACAACGGCCGCACCAAGCTGCTGCCGGACCGCTCCAAACGGGAATCGCTCTACTGCATCCGCTGCGGCGCGTGCCTGAATACGTGCCCGGTGTATCGAAAGATCGGCGGCCACAGTTTCCCGTGGGTGTATTCGGGACCGATCGGCGCGATTATTACGCCGCAGTTCATGGGTGTCTCGCACGAACCGGCGCTGCCTTTCGCTTCCAGTTTGTGCGGGGCGTGCGGCGAGGTGTGTCCGGTCAAGATCGACATTCCAAAAGTACTGCTGGAGCTGCGCAGCGACGTTAAGAAGAGCGAGACGCGCGAGGGACAGAACAAGCTGGAGAAGCTGGCATACCGCATCTTCGCGTGGGTGATGACGCACCCCAGGGTTTACGAACTGGCGGGGCGCATGGCGGGCGGGATGGCGCCGGCCGGGGACGGCAAGTGGATCCGGAGTGTACCTTCGCCGATGAACATTGGCCCGGTGAAGGCGTGGTTGAGCGAACGCGACCTGCCGCCGTCGCCTTCCAAGAGCTTCCGCGAGATGTGGAGGAGCCGCTGATGTCGCGCGACAACATCCTGCACAAGGTGCGCACGGCACTGGGGCGCAGCGCGGGGCAGGCTGTGGCGCCGCCGCCGCCGGTGCGGCTGCGCGTGCCGGAAGTTCCGATGGAGGCGCGGATCGAGAGCTTCATCACGCGCTTGGAAGTGCTGGCCGGGAAGGCGGTGCGGGTTGGCACGATGAAGGAAGCGCGCGAATACGTGGCGGCGGCGATTGCGGGCAAAACGGCGGCGGCGTCGAATGCGCCGTACCTGGCGGAGTGCGGAATTACGGAAATCCCCGGCGTGCGCAGCGGGATTCGGGATTTAGCAGAATTGCGCGAGGTCTGCGCGCGGGTGGATATCGGCATCACCAGCGCGGATTACGCGCTCGGGCGATACCGGGACGCTGGTCATGATCGCGAGTCCCGCGGAGGCGCGGCTGATGTCGCTCTGCCGCCGGCGCATCTGGCGGTGGTACCGAAGGAACGGATTCTCACGGGCTTGGACGAGCTATTCACGCTGACGCCGAAGCCCGCGGAGATCACCAGTTCGATGGTGCTGATTACGGGCCCGAGCCGCACGGCGGACATCGAACAGATTCTGGTGCGCGGCGTACATGGTCCGGGCAATGTCACTGTCGTGATTGTCGGCTAGTAAGCGCGGGCGAACGGCGAGGAATTATGGGATCTAAGCAAGAGGGGCAAACGTGGAGGCGTCCTGGGTTTGCGGCTACGCTTAGCCGTCGCTATCATCCACATCTGTCTGGTCTGGCGTCACACTGGTTTTTGGGGTGATGCAGGCAGATGGAGGCATGAGGTTTCCCGTTTTGTTCATGGCGAAACCCTCTACCGGGATTTCGTTTGGCCTTTCCCTCCCCTTGCGCTTTGGTCGTTCGGCTGGCTGGGCCGGCTGTTCGGCGACAACGTCACAGTTTACTTTGTCGTGGCGTCAACGCTTGACCCTGCTACTGGCTGTGGCCTATTTCGCATGCTGTTCCAAGATCCTGAACGACGACCCCATGATCACCTGGATTCCGCCTCTAGGCGTATTTCTGGCGTTGACATATGGCCAGATTGGCGGCGATCCCCTACCTTCGGGTGGGTATACTCCAGCAGCACTGTTAGGCGCCCTGTTCCTGGTGGTAGGAGTGGTTTCCTCTATTTCGGGCAGCGCAGCCCTTACTGGCCTCGCATGCGGCCTGGCGATCGTGACGAAGCATGACTGCTGGCTCCCAAGTGCTGCCGTCTTAGCCTTACTGGCGGTAAGGCGTCGATATGACGGTAAAGTCGCGATCGCGTGCACTGCCGTTGTGGTGACGGCGGTCGCCGCTGTAGTGGTCTGCGCAGGCCGGGTGGCAAGCGCTGGCCGGCATCATGACGGGCTTCGGCAGGGTTAGTTACGAGCGCATGTGGCCCATGCCCTCGTGGGAACGGATCACCGCCGTACTAAGCGGCTTCTCCATTCTCGCAGCGGCCTATTGCATTGGTCTGCGCCAATGGCGCAGGGCCGCGGTCTGGTCAATCGTCTGCGGACTGACAACCGCCCTGGTTTTTGTAAACGCCGAAACGTTTCGTAACTTTCGGGAGGTGCTGCTGCTTCACGAGTTTCCGCTTATGCTACCCTGTGATTGGCCTCGTCTGGTCGCTACGCACGACGGCATCACGATCTGGCCTGCGCTTTTTGCAATCGCATCCTGTGCGACTCTTCGCCGGGGTTTCGAACGTACCGATTGGGTGTTACTGCCGCTGGAGTTGACGCTGTATGCCGCGCTCTTGCAGCGCAACAAACTGAGCAGGGCGCTGCCGGCCCTGGCAGCGGTGTCGCTGATCATCGGCGCATTTGCCTACTGGCAGTTTGGCGTGGGGCCTCTTACGGGATCCAATCGGAACCGCGTCTGGGCCAACACCGGCAAGGGAAGGGTGAATTGGTCCGAAAGCGATGCCCGGCTATACCAGCGGTTGCGCTCCAGTCTCAGCGACAGGCCGGGGCCGCTGATGGCCTTCCTGTACAGCGGCGGATTCAACTTCTATTTGGACCGGTCCAACCCGAGTCCAAGCGACGAAGGGCTGGTCTTCCTCGGGCGCGACCCGGAAGCGGCGGTAACGGCGATTCGCGCCGCGAAGCCGACCCTTTTATACACGGACTACTACAGCCGGATAAAGACGGTCAGCGGAGCAAGTCTGACCTCGTGGAAGCTGATTCGATCCTTCGATTCGCGGCTTCCCGTGGAACAACCGCTGTTCGACCGGATCAGCGACGGGTGTGAGAAATCGCCAGTGGAACACACAGAGCCGCAGTTTTGGATTTACCGCTGTCGCTAGCCGGGGCCTGCGCTTCGGGGCAGAGGACGAATCGGTGTGAGGGCGTTCTCGATCCGCGTATTCTGCGAATCGGGCCGCTCAACTTTTTCAAACACCATCCTGCCCGCGGACAGGCTGCGCAAAACTAGAACACAATCCTGCCGGTCAACTGAATGGAACGCGAACGGTTGGAGGTCGCGGTAATCAGGCCGAAGGCCGAATTGGTGGGCGCCAATTGCGGGAAGGCGAAAGACGGGTGGTTGAAGAGGTTGAAGGTTTCGAAGCGAAGCTGGAAGTAGCGCTTCCCGCTATCGGTGAAATCGAACTTCTTGAGCATGGAGGCATTGACCTCATTGGTGCCATCGCCGCGCAGGCTGGAGAAGGTGGTCGAGAAGGTGCGGATGTGATAGGCGAACTGGTTCGCGGTGCGGGTATCGAAGGCGCTGGTATTGAACGCCAGCCCATTGGTCTCGCGCGGGTTGAAGTTTAGTTTGTCGCCGTTATAGACGAGGTCGCCGATGGTGGTGGAACTGGTGCCCATCCAGGTGAAGGGCTGACCGGTCTGCCGGGTATAGATGGTATTGAGCTGCCAGCCGCCGACGATGGCGTTGAGCCAGCGCGACTGAATCGCCAGCGCGCGGCCTTTGCCCACCGGGAGGGCGTAGGTCAGCGTGACCACGCCGCGATGGGTGTGATCGAAGACGCCGACGCGTTTTTCGGGACGCGGATCGGTGTCGTTGAGCCAGGTGGTCTGGTCCATCAGCTTGGAGAAGACGTAGTTCCCGATCAAGGTGATGCCGCCCGAGAGGCGGCGCTGCACGCGCACGTTCAGGCTGTGGAAGTAGGAGCTGCCGACGTTGAGGTTTTGCTCCAGGACTCCGCCGCTGCCGCTAAAGCCGCCGCTGGTGTAGCCTAGCGGAAATTCCGGGTACCGGGAGAGCAGCTGGGCGACGGTGGTGGTAGTGCCGGCGGGGGTTCCGCTGGTGACGAGCCCGCTAAACGGATTGGCGACGGAAGCGCTCATCGCGGTATTCAGCGCGGAATCGCGGACCGGCAAAGTGCTGAGGTACTGGCGGGGGATGCCGTTGAGCTGGGTGAGATTGACGGGCGTGTGCACCGAATGGTTGCCGATGTAGACGGCTTCGAGAACCATATTCTTCGAGAGGCTGTGCTGGAAGCCGAAATTCCAGCGCAACGAGTAGGGGCTCTTGGCCTCGGGATTGAGGAAGGAGACGGCGTTGCCGAGGAAGGTGGTCTGGCCCACGGCGGCCGCATTGGGTTTCACGATGGCGCCGCCCGGGAAGGGATCGCTGAAGGTGGCGGACGGAGTGAGGTAGTTATTGGTGCTGGGCGTCATCACGGTTTCCTGGCTGAAGCCTTCCTGATCGATGATCGGGTTGGAGGAGTAGTTGCCGTTCTGCGCGAGGTAGGAAATGACGGTGGGCGCGGCGAAGAGGCCGAAGCCGGTGCGGATCACGGTTTTGCCGTGCAGCGCATCGGGCGACCAGGCGATGCCGACACGCGGGCTGGCGAGGTGCGAGGTGTTTTCGTAGGCGGCGCCCTTGCCGTTGGGATAAGTGAGTCCGCCGAGCACATTGAAGCTGCCCACGGGGATTTGGGGGATCGGCTTCTGGTTGTAGGCGGCGATGGCGGCGGGAGCGATCGGGTTCGGCGTGTTGAAGGCCCAACCGTTTTCGGTGCGCCCGTATTTCTCATTGACGGGACCATCGTAGTCGTAGCGCAGGCCGAAGTTCAGGGTGAGGTTGCGCTTGATGCGCCAATCGTCCTGCACGAAGCCGGAGGCGAAGTACGAGTACCAGGAGCCGTAGGTGTTGATGTCGAAGAAGCCCTGGGTGGGCAGGCCGTAGAGGAACTGCGCCATATCCTGGCCCATGGCTTCGGTGGCGGAGGCGCTGGCGTTCTGGTTGACCCAGCGGTTGCCGCCGAAATTATACCCGCCGGCGCCGTAGCCGTAGGTGATGGTGCTCAAGCGGCTCTGGCGCAGATCGGTGCCGACCTTGATGCTGTGGTTGCCGGTAATCTTGGTCCAACTGGCGTAAACCTGGGCGGACTGCGATGGCCGCTGCGCGGCCTGGTTGTAGCCGAGGGACTGGAAGGCGGTGCTGGTATCGAAGTAGACGTAGGGGAGTGACGGGCGCACGGTATTGGCGCCGATGTAGCTGGGAAAGCCAAGCGACGTGGGGTCGAAGCCCTGGCTGGAATCGGTGGAGCTTTCGGCCATGTAGGTGTAGTTGAGGCGAAGGTTGAGGATGCTGGTGGGGCTGATCGTGTAGACCTCGTCCACGCTGCCGCCCCAGTTTTCGCGGCTGGTGATGGTGCCGCTGGCGATGTTCTGGAAATAGTCGTTCTTCTTGGCGTCGAGGGTGTTGTGGCGAACGTTGAACGACATGCGGCTGCGGTTGCTCATGTTGTAGTCGAGCTGCAGGGACTGGTTGTCCGCGATGTTGGTATTGGGGGCGGTGGTGCCGTAGTTGAAATAGCCATCGGGGCGCGAGGTGGAGCTGACGCCGACGACATTCGGAGAGGGGAAGAACTTGAGGTACTGCTGGGTGATGGGGTTGATTCGCGCCTGGGGAATGATATTGCCGGGAAGCGGCTGGCGCACGATCGCGCTGCCGTTGAGGGTGGCGCTGAAGGGGTCGTAGAGCTGGGTGCCGTCGGTCTGCAGGATCTGCGAGAAATCGCCGCGCTTTTCGGCGTCGGTGGGGACGCTGATGAAGCTGGTGAACGGCTGGGTATTCTTATCGTGCTGCCAGGCGAAGAACCAGAAGAGCTTGTCCTTGCCGTTGAAGACTTTGGGCAGGTAGACCGGGCCGCCGGCGGTGAGGCCGTACTGATTGTAGTGCGTCAGCGGATTGCCAAGTCCCTTGGCATTGTTGAAGAAGCTGTTGGCGGTGAGGTTGGAGGGCTGCATGTTTTCCCACATGCTGCCGTGCAGTTCATTGGTGCCGGTCTTCATCACCATATTGATGGTTCCGCCGCGGGTGTGGCCGAAACTGGCATCGGTGTTGAGGACGGTGGTGCGCACTTCCTGAACGGCGTCCTTGGGCGGGGTGTAGGCGGAGCGCATATCCCAGGTGGCGTTGGGAGCGCCGTTGAGGAGCATTTCGCTGGATTGGGTGGGGGTGCCGGCGATGGAGAAATTGTTCGACGAATCGTAGGTCTGCTGGACGGACGAATTGGAGTTGAAGGGGCTGTAGATGACGCCGATCTCGAGCTGCGACAGCATCCAGGGAGAGCCTCCGTTGAGCGGCAGGTCTTCGACTTCCTTGGTGGTGATGGCGTGGCCGATGCTGGCATTTTCGCTGTTGACGAGGGGAACATCGGCGGTGACTTCGACCGAGGTGGTGGTCTCGCCGACGTCGAGGCGCATATCGATGACGGGGTGCTCGCCGGCGCCGAGGTGGACGCCCTTGCGGATGAATTCCTTGAAGCCCGGCATTTTGGCCGCGATGTCATAATCGCCCGGCAGCAGGAAGGGCGCGGAGTATTGGCCGGTGGATTCGGTCACGGTCTCCACCTTGGTGTTGGTGTGAGTCTCGGTGACGGTGATTTTGGCGCCGGCAATGGTGCCGCCGGTGCCATCGGTCACGGCGCCGCTGATGGTGCCGCGAAACTCCTGCGAGAACGATCGCAGGGGGAAGCAGGCACGCGAGGCCAGCGGCCAACACGATCTTGAATACGACCTGGTATTGTAGCTTCATCGAAATTCTCCTAAGGGCGTGCCGGTGGCACGGCGTAGCCGTGACACGCCCGGCATCAATTTCACAAATTCCTGGGCGGCCATGCGGCCGATTTCCTGGCGGCCTACGGGCCCCAGATGGGTGGAGTCGCGTTTGCCATCGGGCAGGCGCGCGTCAATATCCGCGCAGCCCTCGGGGCCCAATTTCTCGGCCTGGATTAGGGTGAGGGAGTAGAGATCGATCAGGGGGACCTTCAACTCCGCGGCGAGTTCGCGAACCTCTGCGACGTAGGGGACGAGGGAGTCCGGCTTGATTTTGCCTTCCGGGGTAAAGGTGCGGCGGACAATCGAGGTGACCAGGACGGGCTGCGCACCGGCATCGCGAGCCTCCTTGATATAGCGGCTCATGTTTTCGCGGAAGGTGGTTTTGGGGTCGGTTTCGCGGTCCGCTCCCTTGCCGGGGCCGTCATTGTGGCCGAACTGGATCAGGATGTAGTCGGGCTTGGCGGCGATGGCGGGAGCCCAAAGACCCTCGTCGCGGAAACTCTTCGAGCTGCGGCCATTCTGAGCGAGGTTGACGACTTCGAGGTCGGAGCTGAAGTAGGCGCGGAAGCCCGGTCCCCAACCCCCGGCGTCATTCACGGTGGAATCGCCCACGAGAACGACGCGGACGGGCGTGAGAGGTGGTTCGGCGGCGGCAGTGAAAACAAGCAGCGTCGCAAGCCAGACAACGGGGCTGAACACTTTGAAGCCAAGCATGTGGGGTAGGCCTCAGGTACGATAGTCCGGTTCTTCGGGGAAATCTAGGACGCAGTGGTAGAGATAACGTATAGAACGTCGGCTAAGTCTAAGATAAGTATTGAGTTACAGGAGTATTAGCGGGACCGGCTTCAGACGGTTCTATACATTCTCCTTTGTGTTAGAATTCGTTGCATCGGGGGCGCTACTACGAACCACAATAGCCTGGAGAATAACGCTCCGGCCGCGGCGGGCATGGACGAAGCCGCCGTTCGCGAGCAAGTGGAACGGCTATTGGCGAGCGTGCATTTCCGGACGAGCAAGCGGTGCCAGGCGCTGCTGCGCTATGTCGTCGAGGCCTACCTGGAGAATCACTTCGACCGGGTCAAGGAGCGCACGATTGGTTTCGAAGTCTTCCGGCGCGATCCCGATTACGACACGAACCAGGATTCGGTGGTCCGCACGACGGCGGCTGAGATCCGCAAGAAACTGGCGCAGTATTACCTGGAGCCGGGGCACGACGGCGAGATCCGTGTGCTGTTGCCGCAGGGCTCCTACCTGCCCGAGTTTCGATTTCCGGCCGCGGTGACGGTTGGGGCTCCGCCGGCATCGCCATCGCCCGCTCCCCAGGCAGAGAAGACTCCGACCGCGAGCTATGCGGCGGTCGCGAGGGGGCGCTGGATCGGAGTTGCGATCGGGATTGCGATCGGAATTGCGGTGATGGCGGCAGCGGGGCTCGGGTACTACGGGTACACACGGGCGCGAGTCACCGAGTTGAGTCTCTTCTGGAAGCCGCTGTTGGACGACAGTTCGAGTGCGGTGATCTGTGTCGGGCAGCCGCTGCGGGTATATATCTTCGAGGGCAATCGGACCGCCGACCTAAACGAAAAGATGGTGGGGACACTGACTACTCCGCCGGCGAGTCCCGAGATCCGTCAGAAGACCTCGATCGCGCTATCGGAGTTAAAGCCGGCGGGCGACCGGTATTATTCGGTGGGCGACTACCTGGCATCGGTGCGGCTGGCGGAGTTCCTGGGACAGCGGGCGAAGCCGTTTCAGATAATCGGGGACCGGAGCGCGGCTTTGAAGGATTTGCGCGGGAGGCCGGCGGTTCTGATCGGGCAGTTCAACAACTTGTGGACGATGGGGCTGACCGGGAATTTGCGTTATTACATCGACCGCAGTACGCAGAATTTCAGCTACGAGGTACTGGACCGGCAGAATCCGGGCAAGGTCATTTACTCGGCGGTGCGCAATGCGAGCCGGCCGGAGGAGTACGCGATCGTCAGCCGAATTTTCGATGCGCCGACGGAGAAGACGGTGGTTTCGATCGCGGGCATGACGTTCAACGGCACGATCGCGGCCGGGGAGTTCCTGACCAACGAGCGATACATGCGCGAAGCGTTCGGCCACGCGCCGTCGGGATGGAATCAGAAGAACATCCAGGTGATTCTGAAGACCACGATGATGGGCGGTGGAACCAGTCCGCCGAAAGTTGTCGCCACCTATTATTGGTAGGCTGATGGGGGTGGACGCTGATGGGGGTGGATCCGGACACAGCGATCGGCGGCGAGGGAAATCGTTTTCCATCGACGCAGCTTTCGCTGCTGGAAGCGGCGGCCGCCGGGCTGCCGAACGAAGCGCTGGAGCGCGTAATCGCACTCTACTGGAAGCCGGTTTACGCGCTGATCCGCTTCAAGTACCGTAAGGACAACGAGGCGGCCAAAGACCTGACGCAAGAGTTTCTTCGCGCGCGCGCTGGAGCGCGATTTTTTTGCGCGCTTCGACCCTGCGAAGGCGGGATTCCGGACCTACCTGCGGATGGCGGTGGAGCGCTTTGCAGCGAACGAGCACGCCGCCGGAGGACGCCAGAAGCGCGGAGGAGATATCGAGTTCGCGGAGTTGGACGAGCAGGCGGCAGGCGGTGAATCGCCCGAGGAGATCTTTTTCCGCGAATGGCGGCGGCAGCTATTCGCGCTCTCGATCGACGACCTGCGCGCGCATTGCACGGCCGCGGGAAGGCTTGTGGAGTGGCAGGTGTTTGCCGCCTATGACCTGGCAGGCGACGAGCGTCCGTCTTACGCGGAACTAGGGCGGCGGCACGGGATCGCGGAAAGCTCGGTCACCAATTATCTGGCGTGGGCGCGGCGGATGCTGCGTGGATTCGTGACGGCGCGATTGCGCGGGGTGACGTCTGGGGACCGCGAACTGCACGAAGAGATGCGGCGCATATGGAGCTAAGCGATTCCGTGCTGCGGCATCTGTGCGAGGTAGTGGACCTGCCGGACCTGAGCGGGACGCGGTACGAGTTGGAAAAAGAGATCGGGCGCGGCGGGTTGGGAGTGGTCTATGCGGCGCGCGATCGCGAGCTGGACCGGCGCGTCGCGATCAAAGTGATGGATGCGGAGTGGAGCGGCGGAAGCGCGCTTGATCGCGCGCCTGGAGCATCCCGGAATTGTGCCGGTGCACGAGGCGGGCAGCCTGCCGGACGGACGGGTGTTTTACGCGATGAAACTGGTGGCGGGGGCGCGGGCGGACCGGTACCTGGACGGCCACCCTTCGCTCGGCGAGCGGCTGCGCGTCGTACAGCGTGTGGGGGAGGCTTTGGCTTATGCGCACAGTTGCGGAGTGCTGCATCGCGATTTGAAGCCGCAGAACGTGATGGTGGGCGCGTTCGGCGAAGTCTACGTGATGGATTGGGGAGTGGAGGGGGTAGCGGGGACTCCGGCGTTTCGCGCGCCGGAGGGAGGACTGCGACCAACGCTCCGACGTTTACTCTTTGGGGGCGATGCTGAAGTTCGTGCTGCCGGAGGGCGCTCCCGCGGCGGTGGGGGCGATTGCCTCGAAGGCGATGAGTGCGGACCCCGCGCAACGTTATCCGGATGCCGGGAGCCTGCTGGCGGAGATCGGGCGTTTCCAGGAAGGCTTGGAGGTGGAAGCGTACGCGGAGCCGCTGGGCCAGCGCATCCTGCGATTCGCCAAACGCAACGAGGTGCTGCTTTGGCTGCTGGGCGCGTACGCGGCGGTGAGATTTCTGCTGTTTTTTTTGCGGGATGTTTAAAGGAACGGCGGGGAATACGGAATAAGAGGGAGAAGGAGCGGGAGATCCATGAACAAGATTGTGGTGGGAGTGATTTTCGGGCTGGTTCTGGGCGCGCTGGACGGCGCCACGGCCTGGTTTACGCCGGCTGTCCGGAACATGATGACCGGCATCATGGTGGGCTCGAGCATCAAGGGAATGCTGGTGGGATTGTTGAGCGGCTGGTTTGCGCGCCGGGTGCAATCGACCGCATGGGGCATCGCGGTGGGCTCGATCCTCGGGCTGCTGTTTGCATTTGCGGTGGCGGCGATGCCGGCGGAAAACGGCCAGCACTACTACCTGGAGATTATGCTGCCGGGGTTCGTGGTGGGGGTAATAATCGGATTCTTAACACAAAAGATGGGTACACCCGCGCCTGACAAACGTACTACCTAGAGGAGGAAACATGCCAAGACCAGTACATTTCGAAATTCCGGCTGAAAACCCGGAGAGAGCGATGCAATTTTATTCCACCGTATTCGGATGGAAGTTCAATAAGTGGGCGGGGCCGATGGATTACTGGGTGATTTCGACCGGGGCCGCCGGCGAGCCTGGAATCGACGGCGGCCTGATGCCGCGGCGAGACCCCAACCAGCCGTGCGTGAACACGGTGGGAATCGCCAACATCGATGAATCGTTGAAGACCATCGAAGGGGGCGGAGGCAGTCTGCGTGGTGCCGAAGATGGCGGTGCCGGGCGTAGGCTGGCTGGCTTACTGCAAGGACACCGAAGGGCACATCTTCGGCATCATGCAGATGGATCCGGCTGCCGCCTGAGGGCCGCCGAAGCAGTGTGATGTTCCGGTGGGGAGGGTCTGTTATAGTAGGCCTTCCCCATGTCCCAGAACTCCAAATTCCTGCTGGCGGACAGCCAGATTCCTTCCGCGTGGGTCAACGTTCTGCCGTCGTTGCCGGAACCGCTTGATCCGCCGCTCCACCCCGCGACGCGCGCACCGCTGACGCCGCAGGACCTGCTGCCGATCTTCCCCATGGAGCTGATCGAGCAGGAATTCTCGCCGCACCCGTTGATCGATATTCCGGGCGAAGTAATGGATATTTACCGGCTATGGCGCGCGACTCCGCTATACCGGGCGCGGCGGCTGGAAAAGGCGCTGGATACTCCGGCGCATATCTATTACAAATACGAAGGCACGAGTCCGGCGGGAAGCCACAAGCCGAATACGGCGGTGGCGCAGGCGTATTACAACAAGCGCGCCGGTATCAAGCGGCTGGCGACGGAGACGGGGGCGGGGCAGTGGGGCAGCGCGCTTTCGCTCGCCTGCAAGATGTTCGGGCTGGAATGCACCGTTTACATGGTGCGCGTCAGCTACGATCAAAAGCCGTATCGCCGGATGATGATGCACGTCTGGGGCGGCGAGGTTTTTGCGAGTCCGAGCGAACATACCAATGCGGGGCGCGCGGTATTGGCGGAGACGCCGGATTCGCCGGGAAGTCTCGGCATCGCCATCAGCGAGGCGGTGGAGGATGCGGCGACCCATGCGGATACGAATTACGCGTTGGGGAGCGTGCTGAATCACGTGATGCTTCACCAGACCGTCATCGGGCAGGAGGCGAAGCTGCAGATGGAATTGGCGGGGGAGGAGCCGGAGGTGGTGATCGGCTGCTTCGGCGGGGGGAGCAATTTCGGCGGACTGGCGCTGCCGTACGTGCTGGATCGCCTGGCGGGCAAGGGGCCGCGAATTCTGGCGGTGGAACCGGCGGCCTGTCCGAGTCTCACCAAGGGCCGGCTGGCCTACGACTATGGGGACACGGCGAAGCTTACGCCGTTGATCAAGATGTACACTTTGGGCCATGATTTCGTGCCACCCGGGATTCACGCGGGCGGGCTCCGCTACCATGGCGCTTCTCCGTTGCTCAGCCACCTCGTGAAGCTGGGCCATATCGACGCCAAAGCTTACACGCAGGTGCCGGTCTTCGACGCGGCGCTAAAGTTTGCCCAGACCGAGGGGATTCTGCCCGCGCCGGAATCCGCGCATGCGATTCGGGCGGCGGTGGACGAGGCTTTGGCCGCGCGCGAAGAGGGCAAGGCGCGGGTGATTCTCTTTTGTTTGAGCGGGCACGGGCATTTCGACCTAAGTTCGTACGAAAATTACCTGACAGGTAAATTGCAGGACTATGAATATCCTGGGCAGGATGTGGCAAAGGCTATGGAGGGAATTCCGGCCGGAGGATGAGTCCGAGGAGGCCAGCGACACGCGCGAGTTTTTTGCGCGTACGGCGCTGCGGATGGCGGCAGTGTTCGCACTGCTGTTCGGAGGAGTCTTCTTCGCGTTTTGGTGGAGCGGGTCGGCGATCCGGTTCGGGGCGGCGCGAGCGGCAAATACGGCGGTGCCGACGTGGCGGATCTCGGGGGTAGTACGGGATGGGATGACCGGCAAGCCCGTGCCCTGGGCGAGGGTGGAGGACGATCCAGCCGGGCGGCCGCCTTTTTTCCGGGCCGAGGCAGACTATACCGGCGCATTCGATCTCGTCACGTTTCCAGAGCCCCACCGCATCGTGGTTTCTTCGCCAGGATACACTTCGACCTTCCTAGAAGTGGGACGCTCCTGGTTTCTGTGGATGCCAAAAGGCGGGGAAAAGGTTATTATTACTATTGCACCGATTTCGGATACCCTCAAGTGAGGGGGTACCATAAGATCTTGGGGTCAAATGGCGTAACGTTAACTCAAAGAAAAAATTGATGCAAAAGGTGTTGCGCCAAACAGATACGAGTGTTAGACTCGTCATGGTTGAACTAGTACCGTTCGCGGCTTGACAATTTTGGCCCAAAATGATTGCCGGCATATTCATTATTGCGATCTCGGTAGTGCTGTTCTTCTACTGGCTGCGCTATAGCTGTGTTCTGCTGCTGCGGAACGCGGAAGAACGCGCCGCGCTGTCTCCTTCGCTCGACGATCGCTTTAACATAGCTGCGGTCATCGAACGCTTGAAGACGGAGCCGGAGTTGGGTTCTTTAGAGCGCGAGTTGGACCGCGACTATGACGTGGTGACCTACCTGGTCACGCACGCTGCCGACCTGGAACTGGAATCCATTGAAAACCGTCTGTTGATCGCGAACTACCGCCTGATGCGGATCTGGTCGCGCGTGACCAGGACAGTGGCACCGGCACAATCGCGGCGCGCGCTTGGTGAAATGGCGTCGGTTCTGAGCGTTCTGGTTCGCCAGATGGGTGAGCAGCACGGCGTTCAAGTCGAAGTGTAAAGCGGCACGTTCCATCGAAAGTTTGGATCGAATTAATTTCCCGCATCTACCACCCGATATTTAGCGTCTCCTGTCCTACAATGAATGTCGTGGGATCCGAAGCGACTCTCCAAATTGCCGTTGACCGGCTGAACACGGTCCGGCGGGAAATAGCCAAAGTCATCGTAGGCCAGGACGACGTAGTCGAAGGTGTACTCGTCTGCCTTCTCTCTGGAGGCCATGTCCTGCTTGAGGGGGTGCCGGGCCTGGGCAAAACCACGCTGCTCCGTACGCTGGCACGTACGATGCAGCTCAAATATTCCCGCATCCAGTTCACGCCTGACCTGATGCCCGCCGATATTGTGGGCAGCATGATGATGGAGAGCGATGAACGGGGCGGCAAGAGCCTGCGTTTTCAGTACGGGCCGATCTTCGCGAACCTCGTGCTGGCGGATGAAATCAACCGCGCCACTCCCAAGACGCAATCGGCGCTGCTGGAAGCTATGCAGGAACGTACCGTCACCAGCGGTACGACGACGCACGAACTGGAAGCACCGTTCCTGGTGATGGCGACGCAGAACCCGATCGAAATGGAGGGCACGTACCCGCTGCCCGAAGCCCAGTTGGATCGCTTTCTGATGAAGATCATCGTGACCTATCCGACGCGCGACGAACTGAGCCGCATCGTGGAGCGGACAATCGCCCGCGAAGAGGAGATTCCGGTGCCGGTGATGGACCGCGAGACGATCCTCGAAACGCGCCAGGTCTGCCGGCAGGTGCTGGTAGCGCCGCACGTTCAGGAGTTTGCAATCCGGCTGGTGATGGCGACGCAATCCGATCACAAGGAAGCTCACGATCTGGCGCGCAAATACATCCGGTACGGCAGTTCTCCGCGCGGGGCGCAGGCGCTTGTGGAGTGCGGCCGGGTGCTGGCGCTGATGCGCGGGCGATACCACCTGGCGGTGGAAGACATCCTCCACGTGGCGCCGGCGGTATTGCGCCACCGCGTGATTCTCAACTTCGACGCTCATGCCGACGGTCAGACTCCCGAGACCATTCTGCAATCGATCCTGAAGAGCGTAACCGCTCCCAGCGCCGTCGCGTAAGGTCACGTATGGCCTCCGCCCCGCTGCTGGACAGAGCGTTTCTCGAGAAACTCGAACGGCTGACCATCCACTGGCAGAAGTCTTTCCCCGGGCTTGTGGGCGGGCATAATAAATCTCGTTTTCCAGGCTCCGGGCAGGAGTTTCTGGATCACCGCAACTTCCACCAGGGGGACGACTTGCGAGCGGTGAACTGGCGCGCTTTTATGCGCCTGGAGAAACTGTTCCTGAAAATGTTCCAGGTGGAACCGCGCGTTCCGGTACGTCTGCTGTTGGACACCAGCGCCTCCATGCTGACCCATGGCGGAGCCAAATGGGATTACGCGCGGAAGCTGGCGGGTGCCCTATGTTACGTGGGTTTGGTGCGGCTGGACACGATCGAGATCCAGGGTTTCGCCAACCGGCTGACGCAGCGCGTCTTTTCGAGTGGAGGCCGTCACCGCTTTTCCGGCGTGATGGACGGCATTTCCGCTTTGCAGGCAGGGGACGGCACCGATTACCTGCGGGTGGTGCGGGAGTTCATCGGCTCGTATTCGCAGCGCGGGATGGTCATTGTGATCTCCGATTTTCTGGACGATCAGAGCTGTGAGAAGGCGCTGCAATACCTGACGGACTACGGCTATGAACTCATGCTGTTGCAAGTCTGGGCGGACGAAGACCGCACACCGCCGTGGATCGGCGAACTGGAGCTTCGCGATTCGGAGACGGGCGCAGCGATGAAACTGGATTTCGACGAAGAGTCGCGACGCCGGTATACGCAGAGTTTCGACGAATATCGCTCCGGACTGCAGACGATCGCGCTGCGCAGCGGCGGCCGCTATGCGGGGATCTCGACCTCGCAATCGCTAGAGAGCGTGATTTTCGGCGACCTCATCCGGGCGCGGGGGATCGCTTGAGCAGGCGCGAGCGCTCCGGTATCGCAGCCGGCTTTGCCGGGAAGGGACTGCCGTGTATTTCCTGAACCTCTCGCTACTTCAATTCCTGGCGGTATTCGGCGGCATCTCCGCTGTTTCGGTGGCGCTCTATCTGCTGGACCGGTCGCGGCGCAAGCTGGTGGTTTCGACCCTGCGCTTCTGGGTGGCAGCGGAGCAGCCGGCGGTGGCGGCGCGGCGGCGGCGGATTCAACAGCCGTGGTCCTTACTGCTGCAACTCATCAGCATGGCGCTGCTGCTGCTGGCTATCGCGCAACTGCGCGTGGGCAGCCCGGCGCTGGCGGGGCGGGACCATGTGATTGTGCTGGACACTTCGTCCTGGATGGCGGGGCGCTCCGGCAACCGCACGTTGATGGATGTAGCGCGCGACCGGGCGCGCCAGTATCTGAAGGCGCTACCGGCTCGCGACCGGGTTCTGCTGGTGCGTGCGGACGGGCTTGCCACGCCGGCAACGCCGTTTGAAATCGACCGCCGGAAGACGGAGGCGGCGATCGCGGCATCGCAGCCGGGATCCACCGCCTTGAATCTGGATCAGGCATTGCTTTTCGCGCGGCACATTCAAGGCCAGGACGGCCGGCGGGTGGGCGAGATCGCCTTCATCGGCTCCGGGCAGAACGGGGCCGCGAGACCCGGCGGTGGCGCTGCCGAAAAATCTGCGGGTGATCAACATTCCCGACAGCATTGAAAACGTCGGTCTGCGCAAGGTGGGGATGCGGCGCAGCGGTACCGACTCCGAGCTGTGGGAGATTTTCGTTTCCGCGCGCAACTACGGCACGCGGCCGCACAATGTCACACTAGCCTTGGATTTCGGCCCTCCCGGGACGGCCGGCCGAGTGGCTGCCGGGTCGCGCGCGCTGGTGATTGCGCCGGGCGCGGATGTGGAGACGCTGTTTGAGTACCGGACGAGCGCCGCCGGAATCCTCGGCGTGCATCTGGCGCCGCACGACGGATTCCCGGCCGACGACCATGCGGAACTCGAACTGCCGGCGCAGCCCACACTTTCCGTGATCGTATATTCGGCGCAGCCGGAACTGCTGCGGCCGGTGCTTTCCGCCACGCCGCGCGTGTCGGCGGTGTACCGCAAACCCGAGGAGTACCGTGCGAACGATACCGGGCTGGTGATCCTCGACCGCTTCATTCCGCCGCAACGGCCAACGGCGGATTCACTGTGGATCGACCCACCCGCGCTGGGATCGCCGGTGCCGGTACGGCAGCGTGTGGAGCAGGCGCAGTTTTCACACTGGGACGCCGAGCACCCTGGCGCGGCCGGACTGCACACGAAGGATTTCAAGCTGGATCACGCCACGGTGTTCGAGGCGGGCGCGGCGGATGGCCGGGTTGGGGAAGTGGATGCCGGTCCGGTGGTGGTAACCCGTCCCGGCAAGCCGAAGATCGTGGTGATCGGTTTCCATCCCGCGCTGACGGGCATGCGCTATGAGCTTGCGACGCCGCTGCTGTTTGCGAATCTGCTGCGCTGGATTTCGCCGGAGGTTTTCCGCCGGTCAGAGGTGGCGGGCGGTAGCGTGGGCAGTGTGAAGCTGGTGATGGACCAGGCCGCTACGCCCGATGTGAAGGTGACTGCGGAGGATGGATCGGCGGTGCCGTTTACGATGCGTGACCGCACACTAAATTTCTTCACCGGTTCGCCCGGAGGCGTCCGGGTGGTGGCTGGGGATCGCGAGTATCTTTATTCATTGACGCTGCCGGAGCTGTGGGAAACGAAGTGGACGCCGCCTTCGGACGCGCATTCGGGCATTCCCAAATTTGCAAGCGTCCTGGAATCATCAAGCGATCTGTGGCCGTGGCTGGCCATGGCCGGCGCGCTCGGGCTGCTGGCCGAGTGGCTCATGTACGGGCGCTTCCGGCGCGGGATGGCGCGAGTGCTGCCCTTGCGCTCGCGTGAAGCCGCGGCGGTGGGGCGATGAGGTGCGCGCATGAGCTTTGATCATCCGTGGGTACTGCTCGCGCTGCTATTGCCGCTGGGTTGGGCCGTATGGGAATGGCGTGAGACCGGGCGGCGGCTGGCGCTGGCACTCAAGGCAGGGACGTTCGCGCTCATCATTCTGGCGCTGAGCAGTCCGCGCATCGTGGTTTTTGAAAGCAAGGTGGCGGTGGTGATGCTGGCCGATACTTCGGCCAGCGTCTCGCCCGAGGATCTGGGACGCGTATCGTCGATCGCAAACGAGGTGGAACGCGGGCGCGGCCGGCACTGGATGCGAGTCATGCCCTTCGCGCGGGGCACGCGGGCCGCATCGCTTGAAGAGAGATCGAAGAACGGCTGGAGCCTGCGCCACACCGCCGCCGCCGGCGGACGCGGCACGGACCTGGAGACGGCGATACGCGACGGCTCGGCATCGCTGCCGGCCGGCATGGTGCCGCGGCTGCTGCTGGTCTCCGACGGAAATGAAAATCTGGGCTCGGTGGCGCGCGCGATCTGGCAGGCTCAGCAGATGGGCATACCGATCGACACGGTAGCGCTTGCGGGCAGGCCGAAACCGGGCTTGCGGCTGGAAGGCGTCTCGATTCCGGGTCAGGTCTTCAGCGGCGAGCGTTTTCCGATCGATGTCTCGTTGGAGGCGCCGAAGGCGGCGCGCGCGACGGTAGAACTCACAGCCGAAGGCAAGGTCATCGGCTCCAGCCAAATGGAACTTGCGGCCGGGATCAATCATCTCCGCCTGCAGGCCAACGTAAACGCCATCGGCGCCATCGCGCTGGCCGGAAAGATTGCGGCGGGAGATTTGGGCGAGGCGCGATTCGAAGATTCGGTGACGCTGCGCAGTCCGCGAGTGCTGCTGGTCTCGCACGACCCGGCGGCGAGCGAGGAGCACATCATTCGCGCGCTGCATGCGAACCAGTTCGAGGTACAGCAGGCTCCCGGCGGCCTGCCGCCGAAGCTGGACGATTTCCAGTTGGTGGTGATCAACAACTGGGATATGGAATCGATTCCGCTTCCCGCCAAAGCGCAACTCGAAGACTACGTGAAGAAGGGCGGCGGGCTGGTTTGGATTGCGGGCGAGCACAACGTCTACGTCGATAAGAAGGGCAAGCCGGAAGACGCGCTGGAGCGCAGCCTGCCGGCGAAGCTTGCTCCGCCGCGGTCACCCGAGGGTACGGCGGTGGTGTTGATCATCGACAAGTCGTCCTCCATGGAAGGGCGAAAGATCGAGCTGGCGCGGCTGGCGGCAATCGGCGTGGTGGAGAATCTGCGGCCTATCGATTCCGTCGGCGTGCTGATTTTTGACAACTCGTTTCAATGGGCGGTGCCGCTGCGCAAGGCTGAGGATCGCGCCACGATCAAGAAGTTGATTTCCGGCATCACGCCGGATGGCGGAACGCAGATCGCGCCTGCGCTGACCGAAGCCTACCAGCGGATTCTGCCGCAGACGCGATGTACAAACACATCGTGCTGCTGACCGACGGAATTTCCGAAGAAGGCGACAGCATGACGCTGACCAAGGAGGCGCAGACCAACCACGTGACCATCTCGACGGTGGGCCTGGGGCAGGACGTAAACCGCGCGTTTCTCGAGAAAGTGGCGATCCAACGCGGACGGGAAGTCGTACTTCCTGAACGATCCTTCAGGTCTGGAGCAACTGCTGCTGCGCGACGTCGAAGAGCACACAGGCGTCACGGCGGTGGAGAAGGCGATCACGCCGAAGGTGGTCAAGCAGGCGGAGATTCTGGACGGCGTTGGGATGGACGCGGCGCCCGCAGCTCAAAGGCTATGTGCGGTTTCAGGCCCGGCCGACTTCGGATACGATTTTGATGGCCGACCGGGAAGACCCGCTGCTGGTGCGCTGGCAGTATGGCTTGGGCCGCGCGGCGGTGTTCACGTCCGACGCGAAGAATCGGTGGGCGGCGAACTGGGTGACGTGGCCGGGCTTCGACAAGCTCTGGGCCAACATCTTCCGCGATCTGCTGCCCCACGCCCCGTCCAGCGAGACCACGGCGGATTTCGATCGGGCGAGCGAAGAACTGGTGGTGGATTATCACCTCTCGCGCAACGTGGAGGAGCCGGCCGACTCCGCCCGATATCTTCGTTTTCGGCCCGGGTGATTTTCACGCACCGATGAAGATCGGCAAGGTGGCGGCGGGGCATTATCGAGGCCGGCTGCGCATCGGCCAGAACCAGGGGCTGTTCCGAGTTCGTCCACTGGCCGATTCCCGCGCATTTCCCGGAAGTCGGGTTCTACCGGCAGGAAGACGAGATGCAGGAATACGGCAACAATACGGCTTTGCTGCGCCAGATCGCCGCTTCCACGGGCGGACGCTTTGGGGTGCGGGGCCGCGACGTTTTCGACTCCGGCGGCCGCAGCATTCCGACCACTATGGAACTCTGGCCCGGGTTGCTCGCGTTCGCGCTTCTATTGAACCTGATCGAGCTGATCCTGCGTAAATGGAAGGGGCTTCTGGAGGCTCTCCATCTGGCGCCCGCGCCCGCCGAAGCTTGAAGCATCTCAATCTGGTTCGCGCGCGTTAATTCGAGAAGGTGGCGGCGTCACACGGGTCTCAATCTTGGGAGCGTGTATTTACAGTCGTGCCACCTTTCTCAGTATTCAAATCAACGCTTCCGGCCAGATTGAATTCCCCTC
>CAWERY010000008.1:0-576914 GCA_963811575.1 uncultured Solibacteraceae bacterium
AGACAGAGACTGGCCGCAAAGCGGAGGTCTTGTGGGTGACGCCAGAAACGGCGGGCTCACGGATATCCGCCCTCTCCGCTTTCCGGCGCACCTTCAGGTTCTCCTCCGGGCTATGGAGGAAGAATGAGCTCAACAGAGCCCACAAGCTGAACCACAAGTAAACGCGAGCCAGGCCCAATTCCTGACCATCTATTCGCTCGCACGCCGAGTTGCTGGGTGCTTGCAACGTCCAAAGCGGCGAACCGAGTGTTTGTTCAGAATGCCCGCGAAGATTTGTGTCAAGAGGGCCTGCTGGCGTGTGGCGCGCCTTCCAAAGTTCGACCCTACCCGCGCGTCACTGCCTACCTTCTTCGATCGCGTCGTCGCCAATCGAGTTTCTTCGGTGGTCAGGTCTTCCCGTACTCCGGTGTTGCTGCCACTGGATTCTGCCGATATGTGCACGGTTGGCTTCGGGCTTCACCAACTTCATTTGGCTATCGATGTTGCCCGCGTCATCCAGCGCCTCAATGAAACGGACCGTCTTCTCGCGATCGCCCTGATGGAGAATACTCCCACCGAGACCAGCCGAGCCTTTCGGCGTGTCCCGATCAACCGTATACGCGGGGCATTGGCCGAATCCGAATTGCACTCGAGCGCGCAGGGTTTCACGCCACCAGAAAGGGCCAGCGATGACGGGGCTACGCCGATCTCCATCGAACGCGGTTACTCTGGCGTGTGCGACGGACATTTTGCCGATATGTTGCGTATGTAGTACACGAGCGGTCGGGTTCGACGCGCGAGCGCGCAGCGGCTCTCTCGGACGGGCAGCAGTGGCTCGTCGGGGGAGCGACCCCCGATTTCTTTGAAGGGAACGCGGCTGTCGGAAGATGCGTATGACAGAGAGGGAAATGAGGCTTGCGACCGGCGTTGCGGTTGTTGAGCGACCTGAGCAGTCACGCGTCGGCTTCCGCCGACCCCAAAAAAGGACCCTCATGACTGGCCGACTCTCCTCGCGCGTGGCCCGCTCTGAAGCCCGTCGTTCCGGTTCCTCGTTGGATGGCCAAGTGCCCTGCACACGAAGATCGAACCCCCTCCCTGAGTATTCGTTGTGGCCGGAATGGTCAAGTCTTTGATCCACTGCCACGCCGGGGTGTCACGCAAGCCGATGTGATCGCAATGAACTAAGCGATCGCGGTCTGTGGCTCGAGAGAGTGGACAGAGCGGGCTTGGTTATCGCTGCGGCGTACGACTATACAGACGAGGCGGGGAGAGTGCTTTACCAGGTCGTGCGTCAAGAGCCGAAGTCCTTTCTCCAGAGACGGCCCGATGGTGCCGGAGGGATGGATCTGGCGCAAGGGCGAACGGCAGGTGCTCTACCGACTTCCTGAAGTGCTTGAAGCTCCCATAGTTTTTGTTGTCGAAGGCGAGAAGGATGTCGAGACACTGCGCGATCAGGGCTTTGTTGCGACTACCAACGCCGGCGGGGCCAACGCCCATTGGGTGCCACAGTATACCGACGCGCTCAGCGGTCGTGAGGTAATCCTGATTCCGGACAATGATACCACCTGGGCGCAGGCGTGTGCTGAATATAGCGCGCGCTCCCTGGGGAAGGTGGCGCGGCTCGTCGTTCTGGAACTCGAGGGAGGGTCGAAGGATGTTACTGAATGGTTTGATGCGGGGCACTCTGAATTGGAACTGATCTCGCTGTTAGACGGCGAGGAGGTGTTCTCGATGAAGCGAGAGTTGATCGCAGAGCCTGATCTCGAACAACTGGCTGATTGGGACGCCGAGGAAAAGGTTGCGGCAACAATTCTACCCTCACTGGTCACCGCGACGGAGCTCTATCACGGAGAGCTTATTTCGCTTCGCCCGCTCTTTCGAGAATTTACTCTGGGACGGCTTGACGATGCTAATTGCTGACCAAAGGCCAGGAAAATCCTGGCTGACGCTTCAGTGTGCCGTGCACGTTGCTGGTGGAAGGGCAGTCAACGGTATAACTGCCGTTGACCGTGGGCAAGTGCTATATGCAGCACTCGAAGAACCTAAAGCACGCACCATGGCACGGCTCCGACAATTGGCGCCTGCGGGTGAGTGGACGGACAACCTCCATTTCATCTACGAACTTCTGCCACTGATGGGCGGGGGCGCTGAACAGCTTGCTACGCTTCTCCGGAAATTGCAGCCCCGGCTCGTCGTTCTGGATACATTCACTGCCCTCGTGAAGACTGGCTCCAAAGGCGGGAGCGATGTTTTCCGCAGCCAGTATGCCGAGGTCTCGCGCCTCCGTAAACTCGCGGAAGAATTTCAGACGGCCATTATCGTCGTTCATCACATGCGGAAGGGCCTATCGGACAGCGCAATCGAGGCCGTAGCGGGAACCGGCGGCATTGCTGCAGCGGTGGACACGTTGTGGCAGCTGAAGCGGAAACCGGAGGGGGAAGCCACACTGGACATCGTTGGTCGAGAAACAGAGGAGCGTACGCTCGCCATGCTTTTCGATCGGGAGCCGCTGGGTCGGCGAATACTCGGAGACGACGCCGCACAACTGCTTAATTCGGAACGTCGTCAGGTGCTCGAGTTGCTGCGCGAAGAAGGCGCACTCAGCCCAGCTCAGATTTCCGCTGAACTCGCAAAATCGCGCCCGGCGGTCCGAATGCTGCTGAAACGGATGAAGGAGGACCTTCAAGTGAAAAAGCAGGGTTCCAAATACATTCCCACACACTCTGTGAGTTACAGAGTTACAGAGAGAGATTGATTGTACAAGCCCATGAACCCACAGCAGAAGCGCCCTGTCACTCGTAACACACATGGAAAACGGAACTTTCGTAACGGCTGTAACGCGCGTAACGCGACCTCTCTAGCCTCGCATCAGCGATCTTGCGATTCGCAGGGCATGCATGGAAATCGGGACCCAGTGCTTCGGTCGGGTTGCCGAACTCCATGGCCGTTCTCACCTGACGATCCTCGGGGGACGACGTGCAAGTGATGGCTCAGCAAATCCGAGCACTGCTCGACGAGCACGAATGGAGGGCACCGTCACCGATCTTGCGGCCTCGCTAGGACAACTCTCGGAAACTCCGGCCTTCCGCAGCGCATCTCGCCATCTGGCTTCGCCGGCACGAGCCGACGCTCTGGTGGGATTACGGGGTGCGTGTACGCTTCTCGCGCACGGGAAATCGCCGCACAGTACATCTTTCGCTGCGTGACAGCGAGCCGCTGTGAGTTAGCTGTCATTGGAGTAAGTGAGGATCGCGAGATATAGCGCGAGAGATAGGTTTCGAGCGGCAGGTCGCGTGATATATTCGAGGCATAAGTAGTCCCTTTCAGAAAAGGGGTAGTCAGGAGGCAAGCATTTGGCACGCCGTGGCACGCTCGCACATATCGATCTGGCTGAACTGGAAAAGCTCTGCGCCATGCAATGCACCGACGAAGAAATCGCCGCCTGGTTCGGAGTCACGAGAAAGACGATCAGCGCCGGCGAAAGGTCCCAAGTTCGCGCGAACTCATGGAACGGGGAAAAGCGAAGGGCCGGATCTCCGTTCGCCGCATGCAAATGAAACTCCTGGAGCAGGGCAACGCCACGATGGGCGTTTGGCTGGGCAAGCAGATGCTCGGACAGACCGACCAGATCAGCCACAACATAAGCGGGACCGAAGTGTACTTGGTCATGCCCGCGAGAAGCCAGCCTCCGTATGAACCGCTCGCGCAGATCGCATTCGGACGTGGACTTTGAAGGAGTAACGCTCGATATTCGAGCACAGAAACAGCTTCCCTAAGAATTTGCGCTTGCGTGGAAGCGACCTGGAGGTAACATGCAAGCCATGGTCGCGATAGGGTACGTGAGGGTTTCTACAGACAAGCAGGCGGACAAGGGAGCTTCGTTGGAAGCGCAGGCCAGCCGCATTCAGGCAATGGCCACCGTCCAGAATGCGGACTTGGTTGACGTGGTGATCGACGGTGGCGAGTCGGCCAAGAGTATGAACCGCCCCGGCCTGCGGCGGGTGCTGGCGCTGGTCGAGGCAGGCAAGGTCGAAGCTGTAATCGTGGCCAAGCTCGACCGGCTGACGCGAAGCGTAAAGGATCTCTGCGAGTTGCTGGAGCTCTTTGAGCGCAAGCACGTCGCTTTGATTTCCGTTGCGGAGTCGCTCGATACTGGGTCGGCGGCAGGCAGGCTCGTAATTACAATCATGGGCGCGGTTAGCCAGTGGGAACGGGAAGCTATCGGCGAGCGTACCCGCGAAGTGTTGCGCCACAAGCGAAGCCATGCGGCGAGCGCGTGGGCAATATCCACTACGGCTATCGCCTCGCCGCCGACGGCAAGCACGTCGAACCCGCACCGGCCGAGCAGGCGGTGCTCGGGAAGATTCGCGACACTGCGCGCCCGCCACCGCAGCTTGCGGGAGATCGCCGCTGCGCTAAACGATAGCGGCTTTCGCACTCGCCGTGGATCGGCTTGGCGGCACGAGTATGTTAATAACCTGATCGATAAGTGATAGGTCCGGTCGGTGACGTAACACTTACTGATTACTTGCCGTCACCTACTTTTGGCCTAGGACGCGCCGCGCAGGGCCAGGGTGCCACTTAGGGCGACCTACGGGCAAACGCCGCGTTCCTGGGCCTCCTGTGGCGCGACAAACGGGCAATTCTTGGGTATCGGGCAGGCCGAGCAAGGCTGAAACGGACGCAGAAGGGGGCCAAACGAAGAAAAGCGCCGGGCTGCTAGGCACCGGCGCTTTTGGGAGGAGGAGGGGAAGGGGTTAGCGTGGCAGGCTGTAGGCGCGCTCGCCGTCGTCGTTCTTTTCGGAAGTGACGGTCAGGCCCATCTTCTTGCCGAGCGTGCCGCTGATGAATCCGCGTACCGTGTGCGCCTGCCAGTCGGTCGCTTTCATGATCTCGGCGAGGGTCGCGCCGCTCTTGCGCTGGAGCATCGCGAGCACCTCGGCCTTCTTGCTGCCGTCACGGGCTGTGGCAGGTCTTCGCCGCGGCCTTGCTTCCCTTGGCGACCTTGGCCGGCTTGGCGGGCTTCCGGGTGCGGTCTTTTTGCCGCTCAGCCTTCTTCGGCTTCGCTTCGGGGGCGCGGTTCGTCTCTACCGCTGCCGCCAGACCCTGGATCGCCTTCCAGACGCGGCTAACGCCGGCCTTGCGGTTGGTGAAGCGCTTGATTGCCTTCACGCCGGGGATGCCGTTCCAGATCTCGACCAGGCGCTCGGCGGGCCAGCTGGCGGCGAGGCGTTGCAGATCCTTCTCCGAGCTGAACTCGGTGGTGCCTTCGGCCAGCCCGGCGGCTGCCTCCGCTGCGGTAAGGGCGGCGATGTTGTTCTCGGCGTCGATGGTGAAAGTCGTCATGTTCGTAATCTCCTTTTGGCCGCCGCTGTTCGGCGGTGACCGATTCATCACTCCGGTCGCGGACACAAGCAAGTAGAATCTGACTAAAGTTTTTGACGCCGCGCTGCATCCCCAATTCACTGCGAGTGACGACACGATCTTTAACCCGCGGGGTGTGGCTGTTATCGATTGGTTCAATTCGAAATTGGGGGGGCCGGCCCCCCCCGGGACCGGTCTACACCTTTCGGGTCCCCAACCGGGGGCTTTACGCTCTATTCCTCCTGCCGAGGGGACCAACTCCTAACGATGCTGGTGGCGGATGCGCGACGTATACCGACCCCCTCCCCCCGGGGTAAGCCTTTTTTCGCAGGGACTCCAAGGCCAACCGGGGTTTAGAGGCATTCCCGACCGCGCAGCAGCACCCGCCGAAGCAACTTCGCCCGGACACTTTCGCAATCCCGAGAGTATGTAGTACCAAACGCACCGAT
The DNA here is from genome assembly GCA_963811575.1 of uncultured Solibacteraceae bacterium. GTDB lineage: Bacteria > Acidobacteriota > Terriglobia > Bryobacterales > Bryobacteraceae > Solibacter. Next base: position 5,793 of record CAWERY010000008.1, read on the forward strand.
GAATGGAGAACAGACTATGCAGCCAGAAGTAGAAACGTGGAAGATCGATCGCCTCGTGCCCTATGTGCGCAACCCACGCAAGAACGATGAAGCGGTCGGTAAGATGGCAGCGTCGATCACAGAGTTCGGCTTTAAGATTCCCGTGCTCGCCCGGAGCAGTGGCGAGGTGGTCGACGGACACCTCAGGTTGAAGGCGGCGTTGAAGCTTGGCTTGACCGAGATCCCTGTCGTGCTTTGTGACGAGTGGACGCCGGCGCAAGTGAAAGCCTTTCGGCTGCTGGTGAACCGTCAGCGTCACCTGGGCGGAGTGGGACGACGAATTGTTGAAACTCGAACTACTGGAACTTAAGGGCCTCGACTTCGACCTCACGCTGACCGGTTTTGATCTGACCGAAATTGACGAGTACATGGCGTCAGAGTTGCCGGTCGAAGGCCTGACCGACGAGGACGCCGTCCCGGAAGTCGAGGAAGACGCAATTTCGGTTCTCGGCGATTTGTGGGTGCTCGGTAACCACCGGGTTCTGTGCGGAGATGCCACGCTCCTGGCGGACGTTCAACGCTTACTCAAGGGCGTCTCCCCCAGTCTCATGGCGACAGATCCGCCGTATGGGGTTGAGTACGATCCAGAATGGCGCGCGAAGGCGGGCGTGAACAGGAACCGATCCAAGCTTGGGGCGGTCCAAAACGATGACCGGGCGGATTGGCGCGCAGCCTGGACGTTGTTTCCTGGCGATGTCGTGTACGTATGGCATGCCGGCAAGTACGCCGCGACGGTGCAACAGTCTCTGGAGTCTTGTGGGTTTGAGATTCGAAGCCAAATCATCTGGGCCAAGGATCGGTTCGCCTTGAGTCGGGGTAACTACCACTGGCAGCACGAGCCCTGCTGGTACGCTGCAAGAAACAATGCGCATTGGAGCGGCGATCGTTCTCAGAGCACACTGTGGCAGATCAAGTCCCGCGAAGACGACGGGCATGGGCATGGTACCCAAAAACCTGTCGAGTGCATGCGTCGGCCCATGCTGAATAATTCCAACCCGGGACAGGTGGTTTACGATCCCTTCCTTGGCAGCGGAACCAGTATCATCGCAGCAGAAACGACTGGTCGGCTCTGTTACGGGCTAGAGATCAATCCAGCATATTGCGACATCATCGTGCAGCGGTGGCAGGAGTTCACTGGCAAATCGGCCACTCTCGAATCCGATGGCCGGACCTTCGCGCAAGTGGGCGAAACCGAACGGCGGTAGCCGCGTGATGGTCGACTCCATACCCGATCTTGAAATCGGCAAGGCCGCCGAACATTTGGTCGTGGCAGATCTGATTCTATCTGGATATCGGGCGTATCTGACTGAGCAGGGTCTTCCCTATGATGTCGTGATCGATCACGCCGGAACGTTGTATCGGGTTCAGGTTAAGGCAACTCGTCGTGCAAAGAAAATGCCGGCGCGCGGAGCTATTGGAATCGGGTATTTGTTTCAGGTGCGTAGGGCAGGCAAAGGTGGCCGACGGCAGTATCCCGATGGGGAGTTTGACATCATCGCGCTCGTGGCTCTCGATATCCGAGTAATCGCCTATTTACCTTTCCAAAAGAGGATTCTGCAAACTGTGCATCTGCGACCGCCTGGCCATTGTCCTTCGGCGAGAACGGAGCGAACGCGCAATATTACCCAATTCCCGATTGAGTCGGTAATGGCCGCACTTGCGGAAAAGGACCCGGTCCTATCTCCAAAGGCGCCCCCGCTGACTGCGGTGCCGAGTGGTCAGGAGATGCTTTTTGAAATTGCTTGATCTGTGTTGGAGGTTAAATACGTGGACAGAAAAACGATGGCTCTTCTCGAATTACGGGCAACACTGGGCGCGATGCTGAAAGATCCCAAACGGGACAATTTCGCCCTAGTCCTCACGGAATTGCTGGACCGCGGAAATATCTCGGAAATTGCCGCCGACAACCAGCCGTTCCGATACATGGTTGTCGGCGTTCAGGCTCTCGAAGAGATCGAACCCTTGATCGCCGCCGTCGAGAATCCGATACATGTCGCGTGCCTACAGCTGAGCCTGTTAGGCCAAACCAGTTTCGGTCTGGAGAAAGCGAACCTCCGCTTCTTTGCTGTTGAGCGCCTTACGTGAATAGCCCGATGCCGCCGGGAGATAGCGGCAATCGAGGCACAACTACGCTCGGGGCACACGGAATTGCAGGGTCTGTGCCTTGCCCTCGCCGACTGGTCGGCAGAACTCCGTCTCTTGACCCGGGGCAGCTGGACTTCTGCAAAGCGAACCCGCAATAACGATTTGCCCAAGTAGCAGTCGGCCAGATTTCCAGAACCTTCTATCCCCTCGACTTTCATGACAATCCAGCGGCGCTTCGAACCCAGCCAAGAGGCTTTGGACAGGGTTGCGGAGATTCTCCATGCACTGCTTGCGGAGCCCTGCGGCCAGGCTCCGGCAAGTGGCGATCCCGCTGGACTCGAGGGGCGGGCCGCGACTTGCCTAAATGCGGAAACGGAGGGATGAATGGTGCCGTCATGCCTTTAGCGGTGTATTTGAGAGTAAGTACTGAGGAGCAGCGCGAGCGCCAGTCGATCGCCACGCAGCGGGACGCGGCCGAACGTTACTGCCTTGCAAGCGGTCTACCCGTTTACCGGGTCTACGCCGACGATGGCGTATCCGGTACGATTCCCGTCGGCCTCCGTCCGGATGGAAGCGAACTGTTGCGAGATGCCCGCCTGAAGAAGTTCGATCAAGTCGTGGTGTACAAGCTCGATCGGTTGGGCCGCGAAACCGGTCTGATACTGGAGGCCGTGGCCGAATTGAAGCGCTGCGGTGTCCGTGTTCAGAGTATTACCGAGTCCCTCGACAACGAAACCTCGAGCGGACGCCTGATGATCACCCTGCTGTCTGGCTTTGCAACCCATGAGCGCGAGGTCATTCGTGAGCGATCGCTAGCGGGCACGAACCGGAGAGCGAAGAATGGCGCGTGGATGGGTGGCGTCGTGCCGTACGGCTACCGCAAGGTCGGCGAGAAGGACAAGGCTCACATCACCCCATCAGAAGAGCCAATCCCCGGGCTCGATTTGTCGGAGGCCGAAATCATCCGCACGATCTACCGGATGTCCGCCACCGAGAAGAAATCCTGCTTCTTCATTGCGGAACATCTGAACCGGATCGGGGCGCCTCCCTCCTACATTCGGGACGAGCGTCTGGTGACCCGCGGCAAGCGCAAGAGCCGCACGTCGGGACTCTGGCGTCCCGGCCGCGTCCGTAACATGTTGGTCAACCCGACCTACATGGGCCAGCATCAATTCGGGAAGCGCAGCAAGAACCCAAATCGGGAGTTGATTGCTCAGGAGGTCCAAGCGATCGTCAGCAAGGAAATCTGGCAGAAGGCGCAGAGAACCCTGAAGTCCAACGTGCTTTTCAGCAAGCGCAACTCCTGCCACCAGTACCTCCTGCGCGGGCTGGTCAAGTGCGGCCTTTGCGGTCTCACGTACATCGGGCTCACGAACCGCCGTCCGAGCGGAAAGACTGATTTCTACTACCGATGCAACGGCAAACACGGTACCCGCGGGATCTACGGCGCCAACGGCCACCGTTGTCCGTCGAAGGACGTAAACGGCGATTTTCTCGAGGCCAGCGTCTGGGCAGACGTGGAGGACTTCCTGCGCAATCCCAGCAACGTGATCGCACTGCTGCAGCAGAGAATGGCGGCGGAGCGAAGCGACAGCAAGCGCAGTCGGGACCGGCTGGCTCGGCTGGAGGACAATCTTGCCGGGAAGGTTACCGAGCGGGACCGAATCCTGAGCCTGTTCCGAAAGGGCAGAATCACCGAGAAAGACCTCGACAAGCAGCTGGATCAGATCAGCCAAGAAGAGACGGCGATCCGGGCCAACATGGAGGATCTGACGGCAACACTCCGCGGCGTAACGGACGAAACTGCTCAACTGCAATCGACGCAGGCGCTGCTGCAGAAACTGCGGGGCAGGCTCGACCAAGGCATTTCCTGGGAAGTGAAGCGACAGTTGGTCGAAGCGCTGGTCGGCGGCGTCCGAATCGAGACTATCGAGGAAGTCGGCAAGAAACTCGCATCGATTATCGTGACGTACCGGTTCGCCAGTTCAATTGCTACATGCACGGACAGGGATTCATGGCCGCCACCAACATGAAATTAGACGGGAAGTGAAGCGTCATGGCGGAGCGCGCGATGGTCAACGAGCCATCCTCTAGCGGTTGGCGAAGCATTTCCAGAACGTCGCGGGGAAACTCCGGAAATTCGTCGAGGAATAGCATGCCGTTGTGGGCCAGGCTGGCCTCGCCGGGACGCGGCACACCGGCGCCTCCGCCGATCAGGCCGGCGTCGGAGATGGTGTGGTGTGGCGCGCGAAATGGCCGGTCGTGGAGCAGCCCGGCGCCATTCTGAAGGTGTCCGGCGATGCTGTGGACCTTGGTGGTTTCGATCGCCTCCTCGAACGTCAAAGCGGGAAGGATGCCGGCGAGGCGCTTGGCGAGCATCGTCTTGCCGGAGCCCGGGGGCCCGATCATCAGAACATTATGGGCTCCGGCCGCGGCCACTTCCAGCGCGCGTTTGGCCATCGTCTGTCCGCGCACTTCGCGGAAATCGGGAGCGGAGGAATTGCGCAGCGAATGGCCATTGCGGGGGACCGTGACGGCGGCGAATTCGCCGGGGCGATTGATCAGCGCCACTACTTCGGCAAGAAAGCGCACTCCGTAGACCCGTACGCCTTCCACCACGGCGGCCTCGGCGGCATTCTCCGCGGGAACGATCAAATTGAGAATTCCCTTCTCGCGCGCACAGACGGCGATCGAGAGGGCGCCGCGCACCGGACGGATGGCGCCATCAAGCGATAACTCCCCAATCAGAATGTGCTGATCGAGGCTCGTGACCGCGCCCATCGCGCCGAGGATGCCCATGGCGACCGGAAGATCGAAGCCCGCGCCTTCCTTGCGCACGTTGGCCGGCGCGAGGTTAATCGTGATGCGTTTATTGGGGTAGCCGAAGCCGGAGTTGATGAGGGCGCTCTTGATGCGCTCGCGGCTTTCGCGAACGGCAACGTCGGGCATCCCCACCATGACAGAGTCCCGCGCGTTGCCCGACGAGAACATGTCGACTTCGACATCGATCAGGTGCGCATCGATGCCGTAAACGGCGGCGCTCCGAGTCTTGAAAAGCGCCATTGAGGTAAACCGCAGTATAAGTCATAGCGCCGGGAAAAAGGGTTTGGAGATGATTTAGGGAAGGAAAGAGGTGGTGGCCGAGGTGGGACTTGAACCCACACGCCCAGTGAAGTGCGCCGGATTTTGAGTCCGGTTCGTCTGCCAATTCCGACACTCGGCCACGGATTACGGCACTAACGAGTTTAGCATGGCGGAGGAAGAGGGATTCGAACCCCCGTACGAGTTTCCCCGTAAACGGTTTTCAAGACCGCCGGTTTCAACCACTCACCCATTCCTCCGTCATCTAATTATAAACGTCAGGACTGGCGTCGCGTGGCGAGCAGGGCGTCTACCTTATTACTAAGGTCGCTGATTGCCTGCATCACCGCGTCGTGGTCCAGTTTGTCGTTGGATGGCACCTTCCGCTGAATGTAGAATGTCCCGCCCGGTTCGAGCACACAGCGGTCAACCTCCTCCAGCCCATCGAAGCCCTGGCGATGCAGGACGGTCATCAGCTCAGACTTGGTGAGCAACTCCCGGGCGAGAGAGTCTTTCTTGAGGTGTCCGTCCTCCACCAGCACGGTCGGCTTGCCTTCGAAAAGCTGGTCGAGGCGGCGGTGCTTAAAGAGGAAGCGCACCACCAGGTAGTTCATTAACAGGAGCGCGAGCGCGCCGATCAAACCGCCGGTCAGGGAGTTGTCGTTGCCGATGATCGCGTTCTGCACGGTGTTCGACAGAGAGAGGAGGACGACGAGATCAAACGGATTCAGCTGCGCCAACTCGCGCTTGCCGAAGACCCGAAGCGCCACCACCAGAAAGATGTAGACCAACAGAGGGCGCAGCACCTTTTCAAGAACCGGCGCACCCAGGACGAAGGTGTCGGACCACATTTTCGGCGAAACCAGCCAATCGGCCATCTGAATCCTCCTGAAGGAAAACCCTTCCTCATGATTATGGCGGAATGCGAAGAGTTTGATAAAACATAAAGAGAGCTTTGCGTTTTCGGAAAAGAAGTGGAAATGGCTGTGGAGGGCTGAGGAAATCGCGGCGTATCCTACACGTGGCGCTAGCGTTATTCGCTCCACAGACAATAATCGCCCGTCGCGTTCCCAACCGTTGACGGCGGCAGCGTGCGGGCGTAGGCTAGGTCATTGCACATGTCGGGTTCCAACGCCACTGAAAAGGGTCTTCCCACCAATGTAGACGCCGAACGTTTCGTGCTCGGGCACGATCCTGCTCGAGGACAGCTTCTACATCCAAGCGGCGGGTACGCTGGAGATTAACGATTTCAGCCTGGAGAAACATCGCCGCATTTTCAAGCGGATGGGTGAGATCTACGAGCGCGGCGAGAAGATCGACCGCATCACCGTCGCCAACGAGTTGATGAAGTTCAACGAGCTCGAAAGCTGCGACGGGCTGAGCTACCTGGTCTCGCTGGACGACGGGCTGCCGCAGATTCCGAACGTCGATAGCCTACATCCGCCTGGTGAAGGATAAGGCGGTGCTGCGCAGCATCATCTTCGCCAGCCAGCACATGATCAACCGCTGCATGATGGCGGAAGAGGCGCCGGACGAAATTCTGGCGGGCGCCGAGGAGACGCTGCTCAAGCTCGGCGAGGCCCAGGTCAAGAGCGGCCTGCTCAACCCGGACGAGATCCTGCAGAATTACGAAGGCGGCATCAGCGCCTTCCTCGACCCCAGCAAGCGGGTCAAAGGGCGTCAGCACCGGCTTCCTGAAGCTGGACGAATACACCGGCGGCATGCACGGCGGCGATCTTTTCATTCTGGCGGCGCGCCCTTCCATGGGAAAGACGGCATTCGCGCTGAACATCGCGCAACACGTCGCGCTGCGCATGAAGCAGACGGTGGCGGTCTTCTCGCTCGAAATGTCCAAGGAGTCGCTGCTCACCCGCATGTTGTGCGCGGCGGCCCGCGTGGATAGCCAGCGCTTCCGCACCGGTTACCTTTCGCAGGAGGAGCGGCGTAAGCTCAACCAATCGCTACAGGAGCTGGTGGAGGCGCCGCTCTACATCGACGACACCGCGGGGCTCCACCTGATGGACATGCACGCCAAGCTGCGGCGCTTGAAATCCGAGCGCGGCGAGCTGGGGCTGGTGATCGTGGATTACCTGCAGCTGATGAGTTCGCGCGGGCGCACCGAGAATCGCAACCAGGAAGTCAGCGCCCTTTCGCGCGGCCTGAAGCTGCTCGCCAAGGAACTCAACGTGCCGATGATGGTGCTCTCGCAGTTGAGCCGCGCGGTGGAAACGCGGCAGGGCGATCACCGTCCGGTGCTCAGCGACCTTCGAGAGTCGGGATCGATCGAGCAGGACGCGGACGTGGTGGGCTTCATCTTTCGTGAAGAGGTCTACAATCGCGATCGCGAGGATCTGAAGGGGCTGGCGGAATTGATTATCGCCAAGCAGCGCAACGGACCGGTCGGCACGGTGAACCTGGTCTTCCTCCACGCGCAGACGAAGTTCGAAAATCGCGCCGAAGACACCGGCGAGATGCCCGAGCGAGTAGACCGGCCGCCTATCGTTTTGCAAAGATTTCGGCTTGGGAGAAGGCTACCGCGCGCAGTTGATCGCGCAGCGTGCTGTAGCGCACCAGGTCGCGGGCGGCACGGAGCTCGTCCAGTTCGGCGCGGCTGAACTCGCGCTGATACCGGTCGGCGCGATCGCGATACGAGTAGCCCGCGTATTCGGGGACCGCCGCCGCAATCACGTTCATCAGCACGTCCCAGAAGGTCTTGCGCTGGAAGAGACCCTTGCGCGAACCGGCCTCGGCGCGTGATCTCGATGGGCTGGCGGCCGCCGCGCAGAATGACGCGCGTGCAGTTGGCGGGAGCGAAGAGGTTCGCGGGGTCGGGATCGGGAAAGGTGGCGAGCAACTGGCGTAGCGCGTCGATTTCAGCATCCCACCCCGCCCATCGAAAACGCGATGCGCCGCTGACCAGCGTGCCGCGCAGCAGCAGCTCGCGAATCCGCGCCTTCGTCCTTCCCGGTGACGCCGAGCATGTGCTCGATCAGGTCGCGAACCGGCAGTTCCTGGACTACCACCGGCGTCAGCGAGATGGAGTCAGCCGCTTCCGAGCTCAGTTTGACGCGGATTGTCGGCGGCAGCGCCATCGTTTTTCACGCTAGCATAAGTCCGTGACCCCTCTGGAAAAGGTACTGGCCGAAACGCGGCGTTACGACCATGCGCTGCTGAACTTTTCCGCGCGCGAGCGGGACGGCATCATCGAATTGGTGATCGAACTCAAGGACAAGGGGTTGGGCCTGCACACCTACTACGCGCCGGTGCACGCGCGCGACATCGAACACACACAGTTCCCCTGGACCTTTCAGCGATACCTTTACGACTGCATGCATGATTACCTGGTGGAGATGTTCCTCTACACTCCGCAGAGCCGGGATGCACGCCCATGACGCCGGCCGGCGAATTGTTGGCGGCGGAGATTCGCGCGGCGGGGCCGGTGACATTCCGCCGCTTCATGGAGGTGGCTCTGTACCATCCGGAGCACGGCTACTACCGGCGGTCCGCGGATCCGTTCGGCAAGGACGGCGATTTTTTCACAGCGGAACAGATCCAACCGGTTTTCGGAATCCTGATGGCCGCGCGGATTCGCGCGCTCTTTCACGAAATGGGCGCGCCGCCGGATTTCACCGTAGTAGAACTTGGCGCAGGCCGCCGCGAGATGTCCGAGGCCTTCTCCGAATGGCAGTATGTCCCGGTGGACATCGATTCCGGATTGATGCCGAAGCAATTCACCGGGATTCTTTTTTCCAACGAGTTCTTCGATGCGCTGCCGGTAGACGCGGTGATCTACACGAGCGGCGCATTTCGAATTCAGCGGGTGGCGATAGCAAACGGCGCGTTCCACTGGCAGACGGGCGAAGTGGTGGGTGACGAAGCGGACCAATACCTGCGCCGCTACTACCTGGCGCCGGAGGAAGGCCGCTGGTACGAAGTGAATCTCGAAGCCGTGCGATGGCTGCGAACGGATCGCGGCATCGTTAACTAAAGGATACGTACTGACCGTTGACTACGGGTTCACACGCGCGGAGAGTATCCGTTTCGCGGCTGGGACTCTGATGGGCTATCGCCGCCACACCGCGCGTGAGGACGTGCTGAGCGATCCGGGGGGCCGCGACATCACGTCGCACGTCAACTTCACGGCGCTGGAAGAGAGCGGCGCGGCGTGCGGCTTGATGAAGGAGCGATTCGAAACACTCGCGCAGACATTGCTGACTGCGGGAGAGCCCGATCAGTTCACCGCTGCATTGGGCGCCTCTGGCACAGCTGAGGAATTGCGGCGGCGGATGCAGCTCAAGACACTTCTCTTCGGCATGGGAGAGACGTTTCGGGTGCTGCTGCAGAGGAAGAACGGAGGGGAATTGAGAATCGGAGAGAAAAGGCTGAAACAATGAAAAAGGCCCCGGAAAACCGGGGCCTTGGAGTTTGAACCTGTGCAGCCCTTCTTCAGGGCGGCGCCCAGACTACTTCTTTTTCTTCGGAGCAGCCTTTTTCTTCGGGGCGGCCTTCTTGGTTGCGCTCTTCATCGATTGATTCTCCCTAACATCAAATTTTGCGATTGGAAAATCGCAATGTGATTCATATATAAGGTGGTTCAAGAATAAAGTCAAGAAAAAAATGCAGTGAGTGCGCGTTTCGACTTCATTCGCGTGACCAACGCTTGCACGACGCGCAGAAATTTCGCAGCAACTGCAAATCTTGATCGCGTCACCGACTCGTATATACAATGAGACGCGCCCGCTAAGCGGGCTGCTTCGCATGATGCTGCTTCCAATATTTCTGGCAATACACGCCGTGGAGGATGACAGCGGTCTCGTCGCGCGCATGCAGCGGCGGGATCCGCAAGCCCTCGCGGAACTCTATGATCGCTACGGACGCGTTACGTACTCCCTGATTTTGCGAGTGGTGCGCGACGGCGGCATCGCGGAAGATCTGGTACAGGAGACGTTCCTTCGCGTGTGGAACCGGGTTCACGGTTTCGACGCGCAGAAGGGCTCGATCGGGCCATGGCTGCTGGCGGTGGCCCGCAATCGCGCGATTGATTACCTTCGGTCGGCAAGCGGGCGCGAGCGCAATGCGCTGGAATTCGAAGAGTCCGATCATCCCGCGCTATACACCGATATGGAGAAGGCTATCTTAAGCGCGGATAGCGCTCGCAAGATCAAATCGGCAGTGGAGAAGCTCACGCCGAATCAACGCCAGGTGATCGAGCTGGCATATTTCGAAGGCCTGTCGCAAACCGAAATGGCCGAACGCATGGGGCAGCCGCTCGGGACCGTCAAAACCTGGGTGCGCACTGCATTGAAGAATTTGCGCGATGATCTCGGCGCGGTGGTGTCGGCATGAATTGCGAAGAACTCCGCGAATATTACGAACTGTATGCGATCGGCGCCGCCGATGAGCCTGAGCGCAGCGAGATCCGCGCGCACCTCAATCGCAACTGCGAGGTATGTATGGGAGGCATGAGACGGGCCCGGGAACTGGCGGCTCTTCTGGAGGGCTCGGCGGAGCCGGCAGCGCCCTCGCCGAAATTGCGCCGGCGCATCCTGGCATCGGTCGGTGTGGAGGAGCGGCGTTTCGGATGGGCGCCCTTCCTGGCCGCGGCCCTGGCGCTCGCCCTCTTCGCCGCGGTTTACTTTGGCGGACGCGAGCGCGATCTCGGCAACGAACTGGCGCGTGTCCGCGACATCAATCGTGAGCAGAACATCGAACTCACGCGCGTGAACGAGGCATTCGCCATCATCAACGGCGTGGACACCACGGTCACCACGTTTGGTGAGGGACAACCCCAACCCAAGGGCAAGGTCTTCGTGAACCCGTCGCAGGGCGTGCTGCTGATCGCCAGCAACCTTCGTCCCGCACCGTCGGGCAAGGTCTACGAGATGTGGCTGGTTCCCAAAGGCGGCAAGCCAAAGCCCGCGGGACTGTTCCAATCCAGCGCCGAAGGCAGCGCCATGCACCTGCAGCGCGGCTCGGTGGCCGATGCCGCGGTGGTTGCGGTCACGCTTGAGAATGAGAGCGGGCTCCGACGCCCCGACTATGCCGATTCTGTTCGCCGCGCAAATTCCCGCCGCGCAGCACTAATCGACCGTACGGGAAGCCCGCGTCCGCGCGATCTCGATTTTGCGTGAAGTTCCGCAAGGGCGGCGCTTCATAATGAAGTATGGCTCCTGCCGCGCAGATTCCGTTTGCGATGCTGCTGGTCTTTGCGTCCGCGAAGCTGATGGCGGAGATTTTCGAGCGCCTGGGGCAGCCCGGCATCGTCGGCGAGATCCTGGCGGGCATTTTGATCGGCCCGCACGTGCTGGGCTGGTTGGCGCCCGGCGAGTTCCTTCGCGCGCTTTCCGATCTGGGGGTGATGTTTCTCCTCTTTCGAGTCGGTTTGGAAATCAAGTCGTCGGAGCTATTGAAGGTGTCCGGTGTTGCGCTGCTGGTCGCGGTGGCTGGAATTATTCTGCCCTTTCTCGCCGGGTGGGGCATCAGCGTGTGGTGGGGAGAGCCTCAACTGGAGAGCATCTTCACCGGCGCGGCGATGGTGGCGACCAGCGTCGGCATCACCGCGCAAGTGCTGGCGGCGCGCGGACTCTTGGACACCCGTGCGGCGCGGATCATTCTGGCGGCTGCCGTAATTGACGATGTGCTCGGGCTCCTGGTGCTGGCGATGGTCAGCGGCCTGGCGAAGGGAGCGGTGAATTATCTCGAGCTTGCGATCACTGGCGTGCTTGCCGTGGCTTTCACGATCGTCGTAGCGCATTTCGGCACGCGCACCGTAAGCAGTGTGATGCCGAAAATGCAGGCCCGGATGCGTCTTGTGGACGCTGAGTTCGCGGTGGCGATGACGCTGCTGTTCGCGCTGTCCCTGCTGGCGGTCTATGCCGGCGTGGCGGCGATCGTGGGCGCCTTTCTGGCCGGCATGGCGCTCTCGGAGGCTGCGGAGGGGCGGGTCAAGGAGATGGTGAGCGGCGTCGCGGAACTGCTGGTGCCGTTTTTCCTGGTGGGCATCGGCCTCAACTTCGATGTCTCCGCCTTCGCCAGCGGCCACACTCTCATCTTCGCAGCGTTGATTGTGGCGGCGGCGTGCGCCTCGAAATTTGTGGGGTGCGGCCTGGGAGCGCTCGCCATGGGGCGCACCGACGCGGTGCGGGTGGGAGTAGGCATGATTCCGCGCGGGGAAGTGGGCATGGTGGTGGCGCAGATCGGCTTGAACGTGGGTGTGATGGCGCACAGCGTTTATGGAATCATCGTCTTCATGTCCGTCGCCACTACGCTGATCGCCCCGCCCCTGTTGAAGCTGGTCTTCCGCGAGACCCGCGATACAATATCGAAGACGTGACCAAAACTCATCCGCTACCGCACCGCCTCCGGCGTCTCTTACGGCACATTGCAAGGCGACACCGTTCACGAAATTCAAGGCGGCCTCTTCGACGGACACGCGCCTACCGGCGTAACTCACAAGCTTTCCGACGTGAAGCTGCTTTATCCCTGTGAAGCAGGAAAGATTCTCGCCGTAGGCCTGAACTACAAAAGCCATCTGGGAAGCCGGCCGCAACCGGCGCACCCGGAAATGTTCTACAAGCCGGTCTCGGCACTGCAGAATCCCGGCGATCCGATTGAGATTCCGCGCGACGCGACCGACGTGCACTCCGAAGGAGAATTGGTGGTGGTGGTCGGCAAGCACCTGCGCAACGCCTCGGTGGACGAGGCGTCGGCGGCGATCTTCGGCGTCAGTTGCGGCAACGATGTGAGCGACCGCTCCTGGCAGCATGGCGAGAAGAAGGATCTACAGTGGTGGCGCGCCAAGGGCTCGGACACCTTCGCTCCGCTCGGCCCGGCCATCGTCAGCGGAATCGACTATGGGAAGCTACTGTTACAAACCCGTATCAACGGCGAAACCGTCCAGAAACAATTCACCAGCGATTTGATTTTCGACATTCCGACGGTCTTGAGCTGGATCAGCGGCTGGGTGACGCTATTGCCGGGTGATCTGGTTTATACCGGAACGCCGGGCAATACCAGAAAGATGTCGCCCGGGGATGTTGTGGAGGTCGAACTCGAGAGCGTCGGCGTGCTGAGCAACCCTGTGAAATAGCCGCCGCAAAAAAGGGTGGGGGCCAGAGGATGGCCCCCAAAAGGCTGCCTTTGCGGGCAGCCCTCTCTCTTGTTTCGAAGTCCCGCGAATCCGCGCCATTGGACTGCGGGGGAATAGTTCTATCCTACGGCTCCCGGCCGTGGTTTCCTATACGGGAAAGATCGTATTCTCTCCGCCCCGTCCCTCGACGATAGAATGGTCGCATGGCCCTGGCTTGGAGCAGGCGCGCCGCGTTACGGCCGGGTACGGCGCCGTCATTGCCGTCCTCGTGATTTCCGCCGTCGAGGCTTACCGCATTCAGGTCAGCGTCTCCCAACAACACCTGGAGATCTACCGCCGCTTTGTAGAGCAGGACGACGCCTTGAGCACTCTGCGCCGCAATCTCTGGCTGGCCGGAAATCACGTTCGCGATTTCTTTATCAACCCGACAGCGGCCAGCCGGCGAGGAACTCTCCGCCCGTTTGCGCGCCCTCCGGGAGGAAGACGATTCCGTGCTCCGCGTGCTGGAGCGCTCTCCCCGCTACCGGACAGTAGTCCCTCGATTGCGCGCGAGTCTCGGCGAATTCTGGTCGGTGATGGAGCCCCTGCCGCACACGCTGCTGCACGCCGACCGGGAAGCCGAAATCGCCTTCCTTGATAAGGAGGTGGTTCCGCGCCGCGGCGAGTTGTATAACGCACTCCGCGAACTGACCGTGGCCGACCAACAGGTACTTCAGGATCGGCAGGGCGAATTCGCCGAGACGCGGCGCCGCGCCGCCGAACGCCTGCTCCTCATGCTGGCGATTGGGGTGGTGCTGAGTGTTCTTGCAGCACGCTTGAGCGTGCGCCATACCGAGAACCTGGAGCGCAAGGCGGACCTGCACTTTGCCGCCGTGGAACAAACCCGCGCCGAACTGCAGCAGTTATCGGCGCGCCTTCTGGAAACCGAGGAGGACGGCCGGCGTAAGCTCTCGCGGGAGCTGCACGACGAGATCGGCCAGACGCTCGCCCTGCTGCAGATCGAGCTCTCGCGCGCTCAGCTGTCTTCCACGGCGCCGGCGGCGGTCCCCGAACATCTGGAGCGCGCGCGCGATCTGGCGGAACGCACGGTGCAAACGGTGCGCAATATCTCCGGCATGTTGCGTCCCGCCCTGCTCGACGATCTGGGGCTGGTGCCCGCCCTGCAATTCCAGCTCGAAGATTTTCTGCGGCGTAGCGGAATCGCCTGCGAATTCCTGGAGGAAGGCGTGGCCGATCAACTTCCCGACCCGGTCAAGACCTGCGTCTACCGGGTGGTGCAGGAGGCGTTGCACAACTGCGAGAAGCACTCCGGCGCGCGTAAGGTACGCGTCTCCGTGCGGCAGTTTCCGGAAGCCCTTGTGGCCGAGATTGAGGACGATGGCGCCGGTTTTCAGATGGATAGCCAGCACCACCCGGTGCGCAGCAGGGGACTCGGTCTGCTCGGCATGCGCGAGCGGGCCGGGAATGTGGGCGGATCGCTCATCGTCGATTCCGCCCCGGAACACGGAACCCGTATCGCCCTGCGCATTCCCCTGGCGCACGCAACCGTTGAGGCGCACACCTGATGGCCGTTCGAATTCTTCTTGCCGACGATCACACCCTGATGCGCCAGGGGCTGCGCCATATTTTAGAGAGCCAGCCCGAGTTCGATATCGTGGCCGAAGCCAGCTCCGGCATCGAAGCCGTGGAAGCCGCACGCGCCCACAAGCCTGACGTTGCCATTGTTGACGTGGCCATGAAGGAGTTGAACGGAATCGAGGCGACCAGCCAGATTCTCAAGCATTCGCCGCATACCGCCGTCCTCATCCTGAGCATGTATAGCGACGAGCGCTACGTGCTGCGCGCGGTCAAGGCGGGCGCGCGCGGCTACGTGCTCAAGAATTCGGCCGGGGAGGAGTTGATCCAGGCGATCCACACGGTACAGCGCGGGATGGCGTTCTTCAGCCCGGCAGTGGCGCGGATCTTCCAGGACGGCGTGGCGCGCTTGAAGGATGCTCGCGAGGTTACCGACCGCTTCGAGAGCCTGACCGGCCGCGAACGGCAGATCTATCAGTTGCTCGCCGAAGGCAACAGCAATAAAGATATCGCCAACCGCCTGAACCTGAGCCTGCATACCGTGGAAACGCATCGCTGGCGCATGATGGAAAAACTGGATCTCCACAGCACCGCCGAACTGGTGCTCAGCGCGGTTCGCCGCGGCTTGGTCACCTAGGAAGCCGGGCCGGAATCAGTGATCGTGATGGTGATGTTGTTCCGCTACCGGAATCGCGCAGCCGGTCTCTGAGATGGCGCAGCTCACGTGCTCGAACTGCACGGTGGTATGAGAGATGCCGTAGTTGTGTTCCAGCAGCGAGTTCAGGCTGCGCAGGATGCAATCGCTGGCCGAGGGCGGAACGTCTTCAATCAGCACGTGGCAGCTTAAGGCGTGGGTATTGGACCCAAGGCTCCAGATGTGAAGATCGTGGACGCCGAGCACGCCCGTCACTCCGCCCATCGCTTTCGCAACATCCACCAGGTGGATGCCTCGCGGCAGCCCTTCCAGCAGGATGTTGAGCGATTCCCGGATGATGTCCACCGCGGTCCACACGATCAATAGAGCGATCACCATGGACAGCAGCGGATCGACGCTCACCCATCCCGTGTACCGGATTGCGACCGCGCCCAGGATGATCGCCACCGAACCCAGCGCGTCGCCCAGCATATGCACGAAGGCGCTGCGGATGTTGATATCGTTCTTGCTATCGGCGCGCAAGGCGAGCATGATGCCGCCGTTGAGCAAAAGACCGAGGCTGGCCACCGCCATCATCACGGTCTCCTGTACGGGTTCCGGATGGCGCAGGCGCAGCACGCTCTCATAGATAATCCAGGCCGAAAGCGCGACCAGCGTGAGCGCGTTAATGAAGGCCGAGAGCACGCTGGCCCGGTGATACCCGTACGTCTTGGTTTCGTCCGCCGGCTTGGTCTGCAGCCGGAGCCCTACCCACGCCAGGCCGATCGCGAGAGCGTCCGTGAAGTTGTGCGCCGCGTCGGAAACCAGCGCCAACGAATGCGCTTGCAGCCCCGCGACCAGTTCCACCAGGACGAACACGGACGTGGCCACCAGCGACCAGCCAAGAATCTTCCCCGTCCCGTGTACATGCCCGTGACTATGATTGTGCGAGTGCACGCTGAACTCCTACTTCAGTTTAACTCGCGAATCGCCTCGCCCCGTAGAATGGCCATCGCCTGCTCGACCCCCGCGCCGCAATGAACCACCGCCATCAGTGCCTGCGTCATCTGTTTCGGCTTGGGATGCTGGATGATGTTCCTGCCGTAGACGATGCCGCTGGCGCCTTGTTCCAGCGTCTCGATGGTTCGCTCGAATACCAGTTCCTCGTTCATGCGGCCGCCGCCTCGCGCCAGAACGGGAATGCCGCCGGCGGCCTCGACGATCCGGTGAAACTCAGAGGCCCGAGTGGGCGGATCGCTCTTGATCAGGTCCGCGCCCAACTCTACCGCCTGGCGTACCAGTGCCGCGATGGCGGCGCAATTCCCCGAGCTCTCGAAGTTGCCGTGCTGCCCCTCCTCGAATATCAGGGGCTCGACCATGAGCGGCATGCCGTAGCGCTCGCACTGAGGCTTCACCGCCGCCAGGTTGGCGAGGCACTGCCGGTAAAGCTCCGTCTGGCCGGGGGCATGAAAGAGATTCAGCACCAGCGCCGCCGCGTCCACCCGCACCGCCTGTTCGACGGCATCTCCCAAAGTCATGCAGAACAGCTGAGGCGGCAGATCGGGACCATAGACGTTGGCCACGTCTCCGCGCAGCACCAGCGCGGGCTTTCGTCCCGCGATTTGCTGCAGCAGGCGAGCCTGGCCGAGGCCCAGCTGAATCGCGTCGGGACCGGCTTCCACCGCCGTCGCCACCGCGGCAGGCAGGTCTTCGATGCCCGCCAGAAACTCCGGGTTGTGAAACACGCCGTGATCGATCGCCAGGTCGAAACACCGGTGGTCGGAAGAAAACAAACGATTCAGTCGTGAATTCTGTAACATGTTTCTATCCTGTTTTAACATCCCTCATACAGGGATTTGGACACTGCGCGGGAGATGGGATTACTTGTGCTTGATTACTTTCAAAAACTCTTCTCGACCGATTTCATGCCGCATGGCATGTGTTATCTCTGGGATCCCGCCGTGTTATGGCTCAATGCGGCATCGGACATCCTGATTACGGCGTCCTACTACGCGATTCCGTTTCTGCTCTTTTACTTTGTCCGTAAGCGCCGCGATATCGCGTTTAACGCGATCTTCGTCGCCTTTGGCATCTTCATTCTCGCTTGCGGCACCACCCATCTCATGGCCGCGGTTACCATCTGGCATCCCATCTACCGGTTGGACGGCTTGATCAAGGCGATCACCGCACTGGCATCGGCCGCCACCTTCGCCATGCTGGTCCCGATGATGCCTATCTTAATCGCGCTGCCCAGCCCGTCTCAATTGGAAGGGGTGAACCGCTCGCTGGAGCGCGAAGTACAGGAACGCCGCGTCGCCGAAGAGGAGGTGCGCAAAATCAACGGGGAGTTGGAAGACCGCGTGGCCAGGCGCACCGCCGAACGGCAGTCTCTCGAAAGTCAGCTACTGCAATCGCAAAAAATGGAAGCGGTGGGAAGTCTGGCCGGCGGCGTTGCCCATGACTTCAACAATCTGCTCACCGTCATTCTGGGCTACACCGAACTCCTCCGCGAACATTTGAGCGAAGACACCTCAGGGCTCGAATACGCCGACGAGATTCACCTGGCCGCACATCGCGCGGCCGACCTGACCAACCAACTGCTGGCCTTCAGCCGCCGTCAGATTGCGATGCCGAAAGTAGTCTCGCTCAACGAGGTGGTGAAGCAGGTCGATAAGATGCTCAGTCGCATTATCGGCGAGGATATCCAACTGGACACCCGTCTCGCCGGCGGCGTCCAACCCGTGCGTGTGGACCCTGCGCAGATTCAGCAGGTGATTATGAATCTTGCCGTAAACGCACGCGACGCCATGCCCCAAGGCGGCAGGTTGACCATCGAAACCTCGGATATGGAACTGAATAGCGAGTACGCCGGCCGCCACATTGGCGTTGACGCCGGGTTATACACCTTGCTCACCGTTAGCGACACCGGCTGCGGCATGGACGAAGCAACCAAAGCGCGCCTCTTCGAACCGTTCTTTACAACGAAGGAGAAAGGGAAAGGCACGGGCCTGGGTCTTTCCATTGTTTACGGCATCGTGAAACAGAGCGGTGGCGAAATTCTGGTGTACAGCGAACCTGGGCAGGGAACGGTCTTCAAGATCTATCTGCCGGTGGTCGCCGCTACGCCCGAAACCCTTCGGCCCGAGAGCGAAGACAAGTTAGGCGCTCCGGCCGCCGAGACGGTTCTGCTGGTGGAAGACGATCAGCAGGTGCGCAGCCTGACGCGCGCCATGCTCACCAGCCGCGGCTATGACGTGCTCGAGGCGCCTACTCCCCGCGACGCCTTGAAATTGATTGTCGAGCAGGAGAAGCAGATCGACCTGCTCCTCACGGACATCGTGATGCCTGGCATGAACGGCGCGGACCTGGCCCGCCATGCCACCGCGTCGCGCCCGGGAATCTGCGTGCTCTATATGTCCGGCTATACCGAAAACGGCATCGTTGACCGCGGCATGATCGCCTCGGAAACGCCCTTCATCCAGAAGCCGTTCACATGTGCGGGGCTGGAGCGGAAGATCCGCGAAGTTCTGAGCCGCGGCAAAGGCAAATCGACTCCCGGCGTTAATCCGGGCCAGGCCTAAGCGCTACCGCACTTCCACCCAGTAAGGCATCATGCGAGGAAACCGCCGCGCAGCCAGGCGCGAAACGGTATGCGCCCCAACACCTGCCTCAGCTTCACTTCCATCATGTCTTCCTGGGATTTCTTCATCAGGATGTCGAGAATGTTACGCCGGCCGGGATATACCATCAGGCTCACACGCTCGCTGGCCGGGATCTTCGCTTTCTGCTTCACCAGCTCGATCGCCTTATCCAGTCCGCCGATCTCATCCACGAGCCCGCGCGGTTTGGCCTGCGAACCCAGCCAAACACGGCCTTGCGCCACCTCCCGAATCTGGTCGAAGGTCCGATGGCGCGAATCGGCCACCTTGGTCACGAAGTCCCTGTAGCTTTCATCGATTCCGTCTTTGAGTTTGGCGCGCTCGTCGGGCGTCAGCGCCGTGTAATCCGAATCGATGCCGGCATTGGTGCCGCGCTGGATGGCATCCTTCGTAATTCCCAACTTGTCGTACAGACCGTGGAGATTCGGTTTGCCGAAGACCACCCCGATGGACCCGGTGAGCGTTCCCGGATAGGCCACAATCGGGTCGCCCGTCATCGCCATGTAGTAGCCCCCCGAAGCTGCGGCGTCCGACATCGAAATCACCATCGGCTTTTTCTTGGCGAGCAGGTTCATCTCGCGCCAGATCTCGTCGGAGGCGGTCACTTCGCCGCCCGGCGAATCGATGCGCACCACGACGCCCTTCACCTGCGAATCGCTGCCCACGCGGCGCAGAATCTTGTTGAACCCGTACGAGGTCAGATTGCTTTCCGCTGCCCCCGTCATCATTGGCATCGCCCCGGACAATATCCCCGGACCCGATCACCAGGGCGATCTGGCTCTTGCCCTGCAGCCCGAGGGATTCCAGCGTCACCTTGGAATACTTGTCCATCGAGACCTTCGGCGGTTCGCCGCTCTTCAGCCGCTCCTTCAGTTCGCCCCACATTTGATCTTCAAACCGGAGCTCGTCCACCAGGCCGGCTTTCAAAGCCTGCGAAGCGGTGAACGGCCCCTGATTGATAATGTTCCGCACCTCTTCCGGCGTCTTCTTTCGCCCGGTAGCGATGCCGTTGACCAGGTTGTCGTAGAGATCGTCCACCACGGAAGTCATCACTTCACGCGTCTCCGGACTCATGTCCGAACGCGTGAACATATCGCCAAAGTCCTTATACTTGCCGGCGTGTTCAATCTCCACGCTGACGCCCAACTTATCCAGCGTCTTCTTGAAATACATCATCTCCGCGCGCAGCCCTTTTAACATCACGGGTTCCGACGGCCCCAGGTAAATGCGGTCGGCGCCGCAGGCGATGTAGTATTCCCGCGTCCCCGGCTGTCGCAGATAGGCAAATACGGGCTTGCCCGACTTCTTGAACTTGTCGATATCCAGGCGTAGCTCCTGCAGCTTCGCCCAACCTGCCGGAGATCCCTTCGGGTTGGAGTACCACCGCTTTGATGTGCGGATCCGCCGCCGCCTTTTCCAGCGCGGACCAAACCCCGATCACGGTTACCGGGGTATGGTCTGCGCCCAGAAAGGAAGGGAGTTCCACCGGAGTTTTCTCCGGCAGCTCGCCATCCAGGCGCATCACCAGGACGGAATCGGCGGCGATCACCGGCGGCTTCTCGCGAAACCGCAAGGCGATGACGAAGAGCAAAAGAATCGATAGAAAGACTAACGCTACGCCGGTCGCGAACCCGATCAGGAATTTGACCATACATCAATAAGGATAGCCTGGAGTCTGCCTTCGCCATCGCGAACCGCGTCCGGCCACGGCCGGTACTAGAACAAAACGCCTCCCGAGAGGGACTTTTCATGCGAAAATCAGGTCTCTCGGTGTGGATTATTACAAATCTTTACGCGATCATTGGGTAAAGACCCGGGACGAACTTCTCTCGCACCGACTTGTGCGTGTGCTTTTTTCAGCCCGGCCGTTTAACCAGACCACAGGTAGCCAGGGCCCATCGACTCTCCAGTAGACCGATACCGCTCACGCGCCCGAAGTGTATCTGGACTTGTCCCGGCAAGGAGCGCATGAGAATCGCGTCTTGTTTTCTACTACTCGCCTGGTGGCGATGGCACAGTTTCGCACGGATAATCAGCAATATACGGGAGCTGCGCTGCCTCCGCGGCACTTGGTCGTGACGCTCGACGATGGCGTCGCCGGCACCAACAATTCCACGGGATTCAACCAAACCCAGCAGCTCGGCCAGCTTTTGGCCAACATGGGAATCGTGGCGACTTTCTTCCAGGTAGGCTGCCATTTCGAATCCTCCTCGGTCAACGGCTCCGATCCCCTCTCCTCCGCCTGCATGAACGGCGACGTTCACCCGGTCAGCATCGATCGCGAACTGTTAAACCGCGGCCACATCATCGGCAATCACACCTGGTTTCACGTGCCGCTGACCGCGATTGAATCCGAACCGGCGCGGGTACTGCGTCATGTCCGGCTGGCGCAGCAGATGCTCGATCCCTTTCAACCCGACGGCTTAAAGCTGTTCCGCGCGCCGGGACTCGCCTTCGATTCCACCGTCGCCGCCATTCTCAATGCCGACGCCACTCTCGGAAAGCTCGTCGGACCCATCGGCATGGACGTGGACGCAACCACTCCGCTTCGCGGCCTGCAGTTTAACGGCGATGCCGGCTGGTACGCCGCCGGAATGAGCCCGGAAGATTGCGCCGACGCCTACTTCGACCAGGTGCAACAGCAGTGCTCGACG
The DNA here is from genome assembly GCA_963811575.1 of uncultured Solibacteraceae bacterium. Classification (GTDB taxonomy): domain Bacteria; phylum Acidobacteriota; class Terriglobia; order Bryobacterales; family Bryobacteraceae; genus Solibacter. Next base: position 27,609 of record CAWERY010000008.1, read on the forward strand.
CAGGGCTGCATCCTGTTGATTCACGACCGCACGGAAGTGGAGATCACCACCGACTGGGCACTCCGCGTCACCAAACGTCTCTTCGAACGATTGGGTCCTGCCTTCACCGCCGTCCCGACCGACGCGACGCCCGGCATTTTGGGAAATACGCGGCTTGGCGCCGTCTCCCTTTTGACCGCGGAATTCGGCAGCGGTGACGGCGCCGGTCCCGTGGTCTTAGGCGATATCGCCAGCGTCAAGAAGGCCGCCGCCTGCAAACTGCGCCGCGACATGCAGATCTGGTGCGCGCTGCCATCCCTCTCTGCCGCGGCGACGCCCACACTGGAACTCGCGTCCCCATGGCTCGCCATCGCCGATCCCGAATGGCAGACCGCCGGGAGCCGCTTCTGGCTGGCCGATATCGATGGCGATGGCAGCGACGATCTGGTCTACGTCACTTCGCGCGGTATCTGGGCCGCGATCTCCAATCGCCGCGCCGGTTTCGCCGAACCCCAGCTCGTCTCCGCCTATTTTTCGGCCGCCAATGGATGGGAGCTCAAGACCGTGCAGGACGGCCTGCGCTTCGGCAGCTTCTATTCGCGCGCCCCCGGCCCCAAAGACATTCTGGTCGCCGGTCCGCGCGGCATCGTGGTCGCCCGGAATTTCGCACGGAACTTCGGCGAGCCCGAACTCTGGTCCTCCTACGCCGCCGTCCCCGCCGATCTGCCCACCCTGCAAGCGCGGGATTTGAATGGCGATGGATTCGACGATGTCGTGATCCGCGATCTCTCGCTCGGCCAGTTCCTGGTACTCACCACCCGCAACGGCGGCTTGAGCGGCGTCGCGCTGAACGCTCCCGCTCCGTGGCTGAGTTTCGCCGGCCAGACCAACCTGACCGCCTGGAACAACCCGAATCACGGAGAGACCATCCGCATCGCGCGCTTCGGAAAAGGCATGATGCTCACCGCCGGCTCCGCTACCGGCGTGGTGTATTCCGCGAGCGATGGTGTCAAATTCAGTGCCGGTTGGCGGCACCTTTGCAATACCTGCTACACGTCGCTCACCGACTGGCACCCGGAACGTCAGGCCGCCGCGATCTCCTGGGCAGACCTGGACGGCTCGGGCTCCGATTGGATCGTCTTCACCCGCGACACCGGCCTCGAAATCGCTCCCGGCATCGCACCGCGGAACTAATCGGGATTACCTGCTGCGCCTTTCCGCATGGCTCGCAGATCGATTCCCAGCGCCTGGCACTTCTTGTACAAGTGACTGCGCTCCAGTCCAAGCGCCTTTGCCGTATCCGTCATGCGCTGATTGTTGCGCTTCAGCTCGCTGAGAATCTGTTCCCGCTCAAAGGAATCGGTGCGCTCCGCCAGGGTGCCGGAATGGCCGAACTCGCCCGCCGCCGCCGTCCCCTCATTCTCGCCCGTAGGCAGCGCGAGACGGACCAGCGCGCCATCGATCGCGCCATCAGCCAGCAGCAGCAGCCGCTCCACCACGTTGCGCAGTTCGCGCACGTTGCCCGGCCAGGAATAGCGCTGCAGCTCCTGGATCGCCTCCGGCAGGAACAGCTTCGGCCGCCAGCCGTTTACCTCGCAGACCTGCGCGGCAAAATGCGCCACCAATGCGGCGATCTCGCCATCGCGTTCGCGCAAGGGCGGCAGGAAGAGCGGGAAAACATAAATGCGGTGATAGAGATCCTCGCGGAAAACGCCCTTCTTCACCAGGTCGTGCAAATTGCGATGGGTGGCCACGATCACACGCACGTCCACCGGAATCGTCCGGTCGCCGCCCACACGCTCTACCTGCCTCTCTTCCAAAACCCGCAGCAGCTTGGCCTGCATGAGAATGGGCATGTCGCCGATTTCGTCCAGAAACAAGGTCCCGTGATTTGCCTGCTCGAATTTGCCGATGTGCCGCGACGCCGCGCCGGTGAAGCTGCCTTTCTCGTGCCCGAAGAGTTCGCTTTCGATCAGCTCCGCCGGCACCGCCGCGCAGTTGAGAGTTACGAACGGACCACCCTTCCTCCCGCTTCGTTCGTGCAGCGCGCGCGCGATGAGCTCTTTGCCGGTTCCCGTCTCGCCTAGAATGCAGACCCGCGCTTCGCTCGCCGCCACACGGTCCACCTGCGCCATCACGCGCTGCATACGCTCGCCCGAATGAACAATCTCGTGCTTCCCCACGCGCTGCCGCAGATCGCGGTTCTCGTCCTCCAGCCGCTTCAGCTTCAGCACATTGTCCACGGTCAACAGCAGTTTGTCCGTGGAGAGCGGCTTTTCCAGAAAATCGATCGCACCCAGACGCGTGGCGCGCACCGCCATTTCGATGTTCGCCTGCCCGCTGATCATCACCACCGGCAGCGTGATGCCCAATGCGCGCACCTCTTCGAGCAGCGTAAGGCCGTCCTTGCCCGGCATCACTACGTCGCTCAGCATCATGTCGAACCCCTGGCCCTTGATCAGTTCGAGAGCGCGCGCGGCGTTGTCGCAGACCGTGGCCTCATGCCCGGCCAAACGGAAGGCCCGCGCCAGCGAGGCCAGCGTATTCGCGTCGTCGTCAACAATCAGTAGGTGTGCCATAGCTCGCTCTACAATTCGATTCGAAAGGTTGCGCCTCTGCCTTTTTCGCTCTCTACCGATATCCGCCCGCCGTGATCGCTCACCACCGATTGCACGATCGCGAGTCCCAGCCCGGTCCCGTGCGTTTTGGTCGTATAGTACGGCGTGAACAGGCGTGCGCATTCCTCCGGCGTCAGCCCTTGCCCGGTATCGGAAATCTCCAGGCGCATGTGCCCGTCCAGCGCCGTAGTGCGCACCGTGAGTGTGCCGCCCGCGGGCATGGCGTCGATCGCGTTCAGGATCAGATTGCGCAGCACGCGTGTCATCTGTTCGGGATCGGCATTGACCCTGGGTAAGCGGGGATCCAGCTCCGTGACACTCCGAATCTGCGCCTGCGCCAGTTGCCCCTCGAACAATTTCAGCGTTTCCGTGATCAGCGCGTGGAAGTCTACGGGCTGGATCTCCGGCGTGGGCATTCGCGCGAAGTCGCTGAAGCGGCCCACGATCTGTTTCAACTGCGCCAGTTCCGCCAGCAGCGTCGTGGTGCCCTCGCGGAACACCTCGTCGAACTGCTCCGGGTAGCGATCGCGCGCACGCTGCATATTCTCCACCGTGATCTGCAGCGGGAAGAGCGGATTCTTCAGTTCGTGCGCCAGCCGCCGCGCGAGTTCCCTCCACGCCGCCACGCGCTCCGCCTGCACCAGCTTTTCGCGCTGCGCCACCAGTTCCCCGGTCATGCGGTTGAACGTGCGCGCCAATTGTCCGATCTCGTCGGCGGAACTCACCTCCACGGTTGCGTCCCATTCCCCGGCCGCAACGCGGCGCGCGCTTTCCGCCAGGCGCCGCACCGGCCGCGTCACCCGCGCGGTCGCCCACCAGCTCAAGGCGATGCCGATCAGAATCGCCGCGCCGGCTACCCAGACACCGGTCCATAACAGCGAGTTCTCCAGCCGCACGAGTTCGCTGCGAGAACTGGCGATCAGCAGCACGCCGGGCACGCCGCCCTCCAGGCCCGGCAGCGGCACCGCCTGAAAGCTCTCCGCCTCCGCTCCGCTGCCGATGGTTGCCGAGGCCTCGCGCCGCTCTTTCCGCACCCGCTCAATCAGCGGCCGCAGGAGTTCCGCGTGTGCCGAGGGACCCGCGGCGCCAATCAATTCCGACGGCGTGAACTGCGCCTCCAGGCTTCGGTACAGCAGCACTCGCATCCCTTCCGGCAGCACCAGCGTGCCCAGAAACTCGCGGTCCAATTCCTGCCCGCCCACCACGTACAACTTGCGATCGCCTTCCACCGCGACCGCCACCGCCACCAGCGAGAGCGTGACCCGCTGCTCCAATTCCTCACGGCGCAGGAAGGCGCCGCGTCCCGCCCAGTCTTCGCCGGATGTCAGCCAATCTTCCTTGTAGCCGAAGCGCGCCGGCCATTCCGCGCTGCTCACAATCGTGCCATCGCCCGCCACCAGTTCCAGCAGATCGAGTGCATGCGATTTGGCGAGCGGAGCGGCGTAATCGTAGTATTCGGCGGAATCGGGCTGCAGCGCGATTTTGCGGACGGCATCGGACGCGGCAATCGCCTCCACCGTGCGCACCGTCTCCTGACCCCTGCGTTTGAACTCGCTGCGGAATTGAGCCGTCAGTACCGCCGCCCGCTGCATTTGTGCGCGCTCGAAGGTTTCGCGCGTGCTGGCCAACACCAGAACCTCCACCATCCCCACCGCCGCCACGATGGTCACGGTGAAGATCAGCAGCAGACGCGTCCGAAACATCATGGCCGCGCACCTTCCAGCCAGAGATTTTCAAACCGCCACTCGCCGGCAGGCGTTACGCCGGACGGCCCTTTCACCGCCGGCGCCACCCCGTAAACGTCGGGCAGATGGATCAAAGGAATCACGCGATACCCATCGAGCAGGCGCGCGCTCCGCCGCATATTGCTGCTCCGGCGAATCGCTGCGCACCGCCGGCTCCGGCATGCCCAGGGATGCCGCGAGGCCGGCGAGCGCGCGCGCCGGGTCCGCCGCCGCGATTCGCAATTCGACCAGCCGCACGTCGGCGCTCTCCGGCTGCGCGGTCACCGTGACATGCAGGCCCGCATCGCGCGCGTTGAGCGCGATACGTTCGGCGATCTGCCGCATCGCCGGGTCGCTGACTCCGAGCGTGACTGCACGCGCGCCGGCAGCGAGTTGCCGGGCCCGCCCCAGATCCGTAGTAGTGGGAAAGAGGAATGCGTACCCGGAGAGCCATTGCGGGAGCAGCGCGCCGGAGACTTCTCCCTGACGCTGCAGCAACACCGTGTGAATTGCCGACCGATCCACCGCCAGGGCCAACGCTTCGCGCACCCGCGCATCGTCGAACCGCGGTTGAAAGACCAGCGCCAGAATGCGGACCGGCGCGGAGGACCAGACCCTGCGCCCGGCCGGCAGGCGGCGTAATTCGGCCGGGCCCAGCTCCACCACATCCGCACGGCCGAGTTCGAGATCGTTGGATTGGTCGCGCAGCGAGCGGCCCACTAGGATTTCGACGCCGTCCAGAAACGGCCGCCCTCCAGCCGCATTCTCATCGGCTTCGTAAACGGCGCGGCGTCCCGCTTCCCAGCGCGCAATCGTGAATCCCTGGGTCAGAAATGGCGGCGGATCGGGCGACTCCGCGCTTTGCCGCACCGTAACCCGCAGGGTACCGCCATATTGAGGCCGGGTCGCGGCCCGCGCCAGAGGAACCAAACTCGCGAGAATCAAAATTCCCCGGGCCCAGCTGCGCGATGGCTCATTCACCGCAGTTCACCGTAATTGCATACGCCGCATAGCGTCCGGTCGTCAGATCGCGGACGACCCCCATGGCCGCGTTCCCGCCCAGGCTCCACAGCGCGGTCACCGGGCCAGGCAAATCCAGCGCCGGACCCAAAGCCACGGGTGTGCGATTGGACAGCGCGAACACCCGCAGGGAATCGGGCTCGCGTGCGTCGCTTGCCCGGGTCGCCAGCACCTGGGATCCGCCCGCGCAATGCGCTTCGGTCGCAGCCAGGTCGCTGCCCCAGCCGTTGATACTCCCGGCGGGGTCAAATGCCGCATCGAGTATCTGGACGCGGCCCCCCGTGAGAGCAAACAGCCAGAACGATTTTCCGTTCTCATCGAGCGCAGCGGCCGAAAAAAATGGGGCGATCGTCTTGCGCGCGCCGTTGGTCAGCACCACTCGGCCATCGAAGTAATTCCGGGCGGGCGAGAAGTTGGCCAGCAGCAATCCGCGCGCGCCGGCATCCAAAGTCCATGGTTCGTCGCTCGCATGGCACTCCGCGGTGAGCGCAGGCTCTAGCGTTCCGCTGCAGGCTACGCCCGGAAGCGTGGCTTTGAATCCGCCGCCGCCGCTTCGCAGATGGCCGCGCAAATCGCGCGGCCAGGGGCGGGCAATCGGAATCGGAAATGATTGCGTGGTGCTTTGCCTGTGCAGCGTGATCTTAGAGGGCGAGAGCACCAGAATTCCATCGGCCGAAGGCACCGCATCGAGGATCTGCTCCTCTTGCTCCCATACCAGCTTTTTCTCTAACGAGACTCCGTTGATTGAGGGTGCGGCCGGCAGGCTGCGTTTCCAGGAGACGATCCAGACCTGGCGGTCGTCGCCCTTGCCCAGCTCCTCAACGATCAGAATTTGAGCTTGATTCTCCGATACCGTGAGCCGGCCCTCCGCGACTGGCGCGATTTCGCCGGCGCGCCCGCCCGCATCGCGCAGCGCGCCATCGAAGGCGGCGCGCACCTGATTGAAATCGGCGGATCCGAGTGAAGAAACATTGCGCCAATTGAGGGATACCGGCTCTCCCCGGCCCGCATACGCGACCGTTTTGCGCGCCAGCTCCCGAACAGCGCTACTCAGGTCGTCGGCGGCCCGAGCATCCAGCGGCACGAGAACCAGGAGCGCGGAGAGGACCGCGAACCACCCGTTCACGCCCGCGATCATAGCACATCGCGCCGCGATGCCCCGCTCATCAACCGCACTACACCGCGCAGGCAGCCCCGCGCCAGGAAGAAGGAGAGCGGCAGGCTGATTGCCGCCATCATTAAGTAAGCAAGTAGGTTGTCCATACCAGCCTCCTTATTGACCCGCCGTCTCGCCGGCGCTTGCCACGAGCGCGGGCGTGCCGAAGATGCGCGCCAGTTCCGCATCCCGTTCCCCGTGCAGTTCGACCTGGTCGCCGACCGCCACCATCTGGAAGAGCTCTTCCACGTCGCGATTGCGCATGCGAATGCAGCCGTGGGAAACGTTGCGGCCGATTGAGGAAGGCACGTTGGTGCCGTGGATGCCGTAGCCCTTCACGCTCAAACCGAGCCAGCGCGTGCCGATCGGGTTGCACTTTCCGGGGCCGACGACCTTTCCTTTGCTGTACCAGGTCGGGTCCGCGATGCTATTGACGATCTTGAAGATTCCCGTGGGGCTCGGGGATTTCGGCGCTCCCACCGCAGTGTCGAAGACCCGCACGACGCGGCCATCTTCCATCACCGCGAGTTTGCGGTCAGGAATGCTGACGATAATCCTGCGGGCAGGCTTGGTATTGTTGTCCTGCGCCAGCGCCTCTGCAACCGCCATCAGCATGACACCGGCCAGGGCAGCCATCTTCTTGATCTGATCTTCCGCTTTGAGCATCTTTGGCTCCTTTGTATTACGCGGAGACAGGATGCAGAATGGATACCAGATCTTAACTAACTGAAACGAAGTCAGATAGCTGAACCAGAGTGCGTGTCACAATAGACACACGTTCCCGGCGGACACAGATTGCCGCCACACGATCAGGCGAAGGTCATCTCCGGCAGGCGGATGATCTTTTTCTGGATGGCGTACTGTACCAACTGCGCCTTGTTGTGAATATCCAGTTTGCGCATCAGGTTGAATTTGTGGGCTTCGACCGTCTTCACACTGAGCTCGAAGGAACCCGCGATTTCTTTGACGGACTTGCCTTCCGCCAGCATCTTGAGGATCTCGCGCTCTCTTTTGGTAAGCGTACCGAAGCGCGGCGAGCGCGTGGGACCATCGCGCCCCTGCATCCGGAAATCATCCACCAGCCGGGTGAGCAGCCGTGGACTCAGGTAGCTGCCGCCACGCTGCACCTCTCGAATCGCAGTGATCAGCTGCTCGGCCGGCGAATCCTTCAGGATGTAGCCGTTGGCGCCCATATCGACGCACTCGGCCAGATAGTCTTCGTCGTCATACATCGACAGGAATACCACCTTCGTTTCGGGCCGTTCCTTGCGGATTAGCCTGGTGGCCTCGAAGCTACTCATTCCCGCCATCCCGATATCCATCAGAACTACGTCGGGGCGTACTTGTTGCGCGAGCGCAACCGCGTCCATGGCGTTGCCGGCTTCGCCGACCACCTCCAGGTCGGGTTCACCGGAAAGCAGCGTTCGGATGCCCTGCCGGAACAGCGTGTGGTCATCGGTCAAGAGAACTTTGATTTTGGACATGACTTGGTACCGTTGGCGGAAACTCGCGGCAAATCCAGCACTACCGCCGCCCCTTTGCCCGGAGCACTGCGCACCAGAAGGGTGCCGCCGAGTAGCGCGGCACGATCCCGCATTCCCGCGAGACCAAAGGACATCGGTTTTTTCGCCGCTGTTTCCAGGCTGAAGCCGGTTCCATCGTCCCGGACGCTCAACCTGATATTCTTATCGGCACTGTTTAGTAAGAGCTTTACCCGAGATGACCCGGAATGTTTCAGGATGTTATTTAGGGATTCTTGGGCGACCCGGTAGATCACCTCCTGTGTTTCTATGGCCAAACCGGACATACCTACCTGGATCCGCACCTCCACATGGGCCGGATGCTGTTTGCGGAAGCGCGCCGCAAGTTGACGCAGCGCGGCCTCCAGGCCGAGCCGTTCCACCATCGCCGGACTCAATGCCGCGATCGTCCTGCGCAACTCTTCCACCGCGCGTTCCGTGACCGCGCGCGCCTCCGCCAGCTTCGGACGCAACAGTGCCGGCGCTTCGCGTTCGAACAATTCCAACTGCAGGCGAAGCCAGGCCAGCGATTGGCACGTATCATCGTGAAGTTCGCGTCCGATCCTGCGGCGTTCCGCTTCTTCGGCGCGACGTCCTTCCGCTTCCAGGCAGCGCATCTCTTCCTGTAACCGCGCCCTTTGAATCGCCTCGTTGCAGCGCGCGCCCGCGGCCTGCAACAACGAGAGCTCGCGCGCCAGCCACGGATAGGGCAAGGCGAAGCCCAATTGAAGCAGCGCGCCCTCCTGCATTGGAAATGACCAGTACGAGGCATGCGCTCCACGCATTGTTGGACAAGCGATCAGGCGTTCGTCCGCGGTGCCGCGTTTGATATAGAGCGGACGGCTAAGCTTGCCTTCCGGCCGCGAAGCCAGTAAATGCAGGCGCCCCGACTGGGCGCCGAAAACCCTCGTCAGAATGCGAACCAGCAGGTCTAGCAGGTGGTTCAGATCCCGCGCTTCGGTTTCCGCGTGATGCAGCCCGAAGAAGGCCTGCGATTCAGCTTCCCGAACCTGATAATAGGCGCGGTTCAGGATGAGATGCGTCATCAACCGCAACTGCTCGCGCGCAGGTGCGAAGCCTCCCGCGAGCGCCCGTTCCAGAAGCAGGTCGAATTCGGCCACGATCCCTATGGCTTCATCGGGTGGCAAATTCATTTTTGCCAGCCTTCGCCCGTTGTACTCCACCTGTTCTTCAAACGCCGCGACCGTACTCAGCCGGCTGGCCGCGGCAGGCAGGATCGCAAGCAGGGCGCGGATCATCGCCGGCTCGTGCGGCCGCTGCCGGAGCAAGTCGCGGAATTCACGCTCCAGGCGCGCTGCGTGCGGTGCGATCGCGGCTAGCAACAACCGCAAATGACGCAGCGCAGCCGCAGTCACTAACGATTCGTTTCTCATGGATGTATTCGTTTCCGTTCCGCGCGCTTTCAACGAAGCTGCTGCGAAGCCGTTCTTCTCCGCCGCTGCCAGCGGCGTCGCGCCGCCCTTACTCTTCGCATTCACGTCCGCCCGTCGGCGAGCAGCAACAGGACACAGCGGAATCTCCCCTGTGGCCCCGTGCCGCCGGAGAACCTTCGCGGTTGCCGCGAAACCGCTCTTCACTGCCGCTGCCAGCGGCGTCGCGCCGCCCTTACTCTTCGCATTCACGTTCGCCCGTCGGCGAGCAGCAGCAACGGGACACAGAGGAATCCCGCCTGTCGCCCCGTGCCGCCGGGGAACCTTCGCGTTTGCCAGCGAAGTCCCGCCGCCCGGCTATCGTCCGCCGTGCTGCCGGAGGAGCTTCGCCGTTGCCGCGAAACCGCTCTTCTCCGCCGCTGCCAGCGGAGTCGCGCCGCCTTTGCTCTTCGCATTCACGTCCGCCCGTCGGCGAGCAGCAGCAGGACACAGCGGAATCCCCCCTGTGGCCCCGTGCCGCCGGAGAACGTTCGCGTTTGCCAGCGAAGTCGCGCCGCCCGGCGAGCAACCCCACGATACAGCGGGATTCCGGCTATCGTCGGCCGTGCTGCCGGAGTAGCCTCGCCGTTGCCGCGAAGCCGTTCTTCTCCGCCGCTACCAGCGGAGTCGCGCCGGCCTTACTCTTCGCACGCCCGCCCCGCGGCGAGCAGCAGCAGGACACAGCGAAATCCCGCCTGTGGCCCCCTGCCGCCCAAGGACCTTTGCGTTTGCCAGCGAAGTCCCGCCGCCCATCAGCCGTGCTGCCGGAGTAGCCTCGCCGTTGCCGCGAAACCGTTCTTCTCCGCCGCTGCCAGCGGAGTCGCGCCGCCCTTACTCTTCGCATTCACGTCCGCACCCCCGGCGAGCGCTGCAGGACACAGCGGAGTCCCGCCGCCCGGCTATCGTCCGCCGTGCTGCCGGAGGAGCTTCGCCGTTGCCGCAAAGCCGTTCTTATCCGCCGCTGCCAGCGGAGTCGCACCGTTCTTGCCCTTCGCATTCACGTCCGCGCCGCCGGCGAGCAGCAGCTCCACGACATTCGTCCGACCCCAGGCAGCCGCGTGATACAGCGGAGTCCCGCCCGATTCCCGATCCCGCGCCTCACGATCGGCGCCGTTCTCCAAAAGGAGCGCCGCCACCTCGCGCTGTCCGCTCACGGCCGCATTGTGCAACGGCGTGGCGCCATCTTCATCGCGAGCGTCGATTTCGGCATGCTTCTGAAGCAACAGAACCGCGATGCCGAGATTCCCTTTCAGGGCTGCCTGGTGCAATGCGGTCGCGCCCGATTTGTCACGAACGTTGACGTTCGCACCTTTGGTAATAAGAAGATCGGCAATCTGCGTCTGTCCCTTTATAGCGGCCTCGATCAACAACTCGCCGGCTTGCTCCGCGGCGGGCTGAGTCGCGATCAGCAGCTCCAGCACCTCCGGATACCGCCCGCGCGCGGCGTTCTCCACCGCACTCGCACCGGAGCGGTCGCGCCGGCTCGGGTCCGCGCCTTTCGCCAACAGCAGCGCCACCACTTCGCGATGACCGCGGCGCGCCGCCTCATTGATCGGCGTGGAGCCGGTCTCCGGATTCTCTTCGTCGGCGTGAGCCCCGTGCTCCAGGAGAATCTTCACGATGACATCAAAGCCGCGGCGCGACGCCTCGTCGATGGACGCCGAACCCGTCTTGTCGCGAACATTTACCGCGGCGCCTTTCTCAATCAGCCACGCGGCGAGCTCCTGATAGCCGCGGTCCACCGCGAGGTGCAAGGGAGTTTCGCCCGTATTGTCTGCCGCGCGTATATCGGCGCCATGGAGGGCCAACAGCTCGACCATCGCCAGGTCATTCTTGATGCAGGCGTAGGCAACCGGCGTGGACCCGCCTTCGGCATGCCGCGCCTTCGGGTCCGCGCCGTGTTCCAGAAGATAGAGCGCGATTTCGCGATTCCCCGCCCACGCCGCGTCGTGCAGCGGAGTCGCGCCCATCTGGTCTGGTTGATTGACACCGGCTCCGCGGGCGAGCTCTTCCTTTACGCGGTCCAGATTGCCGGATTGTATGGCGTCGTGCAGGTCCGCAGCCGGTAAAAGCAGCGCACCCGCCGTCAGCAGCGCGAAGCTAGCCCACGTACTGCACCTCTTCTTCCACTTCGATTCCGAAGCGCTCCCGCACGCGCCGCTTCAATTCGGTAATTACGCCGCAGAGCTCGCGCGCGGTGCCGTTGCCAGTATTGTAGATCAGGTTCGCATGGTAATCCGCCACTTGGATTCCGCCGAGCTGCATGCCCTTTGCCCCCACCTGTTCCAGGAACCAGGCTGCCGGAATCTTTCCCTCGCGAACCACGCCGGCGGGAACCTGCAGTGCGACCTCCGGCGGCAGCTCCTTCATCAGGAAGTTCTTGAAGATGCTGCCCGCGCATTTCATCGTGGGCGGAAACTTTTCATTGCGCACCTTCAGAATATCCGCCGACGTGCGCTGCAATTCCTTTGCGTCAGATGCATCGAGCTTCAGTTCGATGGAGAAAATAATCCAATCCTTGCGCCGCTTGAAGATACTCTCGCGATAGCGAAACTCGCACTCCGCATTATCGAAGACCCGTACCGCGATACCGTCGAAGAATCGCACCCGGACGACCCGCTCCGAAATCGAATGCCCGTACGCTCCGGCATTCCCGTACACCGCCGCCCCCGCCCACCCGGGAATTCCAGCTAGCGTTTCCAGCCCCTTCAGCCCTCGCAGGTTCGCGAAATCCACCAGATCCTGCAAGACCGCCCCCGCGGCGGCCGATACCTCATCGCCCGCCGCCGATATCGCGTCGTTTGAGAAACGCAGTACCAGGCCGCGAAAACCTTCGTCAGAGACAATCAGGTTGGTGCCTCCGCCCGTGACCATCACCGGCGTGCCGGTTTCCCTAGCGGCGGCGAGTGCGGCGATGAAAGCCCGCTCGTCACGCGTTTCGGCGAACAGGTCGGCAGCGCCGCCGATGCCGAAGCGGGTGTAGCGGGACAGCGGGGTGCGGGCGGAAACCGCTAGATTAGGAATACCGGCGAGACGCAACTGCGTCTCTTCCGTAGTTGGCATCAACTCAATTATAAGGGAGTGCTATTTCGTGAAATCCGCGTTTCCCGGTTTTCCCCAGGAGGGAATCGACTTCTTTCGCAAATTGCAGCGCAACAATCGCCGCGAGTGGTTCCAACCACGCAAGGCGACCTTCGATGAAACCTTGAAACTGCCCATGCGTGAATTGGTGGCAGCCCTCAACGACGCCATGAAGAAGTTCGCGCCCGACTACGTCACCGATCCCGATAAGGCCATTTACCGGATCTATCGCGACACGCGCTTCAGCAAAGACAAAACTCCTTACAAAGATCACATCGCTGCTTCGTTCCCCCGCCAGGGCACTCCCGGCGGCGGCGGCTTCTATGTTGCCGTCTCGCACAAAGAGGTGGCCATCGGCGGCGGCATTTATATGCCCGCGCCAGAGACTCTGCTCGCTCTCCGCCAGCACATCGCAGACCATCATCTGGAGTTTCGAAAGATTGTCGCGAAGCCCGCCGTGCGTCAGCTCTTTCAGGGATTGCAGGGAGAGCAGCTGACCCGCGTGCCCAAGGGGTTCGATCGGGAACATCCCGCAGCCGATCTCCTGAGATACCGGCGCTACATCTTATATGTGGAGCTTCCGCCGGACCTCGCCACTTCGCCGGACCTGTACCCGGAGGTGATCCGGCACTTTCGCACAATGACGCCGTTCCTGGAGTACCTCAACGCGCCTCTCACCCGAAAGCGCAAACCATTGCTACCCGATTTTTAACGAAACCGTAACAATCCGGCGCTAAAATTGCTATGTCTTTAGGAGCGCATGACCGATCTCGCAGCAGTCATTCTCGTTAGTCTGGTGGCGCTGGTAGCCTACCACACCGCCACCCACGGACGCCGTGGACGCCGCTGGGGACGTTAGTCGCCCTGCATTCCAAAATATGGTGAATTAGGATCGAGGAAAAAAAGGCGGGAGCGTGTCTCGTAACTGAGGGGCAAGCGATCGCCGCCTGCCCCTCCCTACTCGATTACGTATTCTTCTTACGCGGACGCGACGAGGAACTGCGCTTCTTCTGCCCACCTTCGCCGGAGCCCGATGTCTTGCGCGGGGCACGCGGACGACGCTGCACCTTGGGCGGCAGTTCGGGAAGCGGGATTTCGCCGGTTGCGGTCGGCTGGCCGGGAACCAGCGGCTGCGGCTCGTCGATCTCTTCGTCTTCCGCGGGCGCCACAGGCTCGGGAGCCGGAGGCGCGGCGGGCGGATGGAATTCGGCGCCGAGGAATACGATCAGTCCGCGCTCCTCATCCACCTGGTTGCGCACCAAGCCCTTGTCCTGCGCGTAATTCAGGAGTTCGCTGAATTCCTGGAAGCCATATTCGCGCGGGTCGAAATTGGGACGCTCCTGCTTCACCCATTCGAACAACTCGTCCGCCGTGGAACCGGAATCCACATCCAGCCGGTGGATCTCCAAAATGTCGCGCAGCAGCGGAATCGCCTCTTCGGGCTTCGACCCGGGCTTCTCCGGTGCGCCGCCGCCCTTCATCCGGATCATATAGCGGCCTTCACCGCCCGTGACCTCGACGAAGTCGGCCTTCTGCAGTTTCTCCACGAAATCCGTGAACGAGCTCGCGCCGTACGCTTTCTCGTTGAACGTGGAATCCAGTTGCAGCATCGTGCTCTTGAGCAAGCCAAGCTGCGGACGCACTTCGCGGCGTTCCAGAACGCCCAACGCGCGCTCCACCAGCGGCATCGCCTGCGCCAGATCAAGCGACACACGCTTGTGCGGCGGACGCTGTTGTTGTTGCGGCTGCTGCTGCTGTTGCGGCGGCTTGTCCTGCTGCGCCGGCTTCTCGCCGCGATCGCCGCCGTGTGAATGCTGCTGCTGCGGCTGCTGATAGCCGGAAGAGCGCGGACGATCGTCCATCACGGATTCGTAGGCCACGAACTCGTGACAATTCTTCTGCAGAATCGTGCTCGTGAAGGCTCGGCCGCCCACCACGAAAATCCGCTTGTCGTACTGCTTCAGTTTGTTGACCAGCGCGATGAAATCACTATCGCCGCTGACAATCGCGAAAGCATTGATGTGATCGTGGGTGAAGGCCATCTCGAGTGCATCGAGTGCCAGGTTGATGTCGGCGCCATTCTTGTCGCCGCGCGGTGAGGGGTCACGCTGAACCATTTGCACCGCGTGCTCGCTGAGCGCGCGCGTGGCCGATTCCTGCCTGCCCCAGTTTGCGTAAGCAAACTTAGTGACAATTTCGCCGCGTTCTTTTAACGCATCGAGCACGGCCGCGACGTCAAACTCGCGGTGCAGTGTGCTCTTAACGCCGATCTCGATATTATCGAAATCGATGAAGACGGCGATCTTCAGTTTCTGTTCCATTGTTGAATCCTTAAACCCGGCGGAAGGAGTGTTGGACCGAGTGGTCCATCGCGCCTGACGCGCCGAGGGGCCGCCGGCGGGCACAGTGTCCGTCGGCGATGATGCTTCGGCTGTTAGCCTCATGGGTAAGTGTATCCTAATTCCGCTTTCGCGGGGGGCTGTGTTCCGGTCAAGACGGCGGAAAGCGAGTTACACGCGCGCGTCACTTGGGAGCCCTTAATCGAGCGGCCAGTGCAGCGCCGCGTTCGAACTCTTCCTGCAGCTGGCGCGTACGCAAATTCTCGCGCATGTGCTCCAACTTTTGTATATAGACGCTCAACGCGCGTTCGATGTGATCGCTGTTAGTCGCCAGAATGTCGCGCCAGATTTCATACGAACCTAGCGCCAGACGTGTCATATCCTCCAGTCCCGGACCGGCTGCGTCCAGCCGCGGCGGTCCGCCGAGCTTATCCGCCACCGTCGCCGCCAGCGCCGTCGACGCCAACTGCGCCAGGTGCGAGGTCAACGACACCACGCGATCATGCTCGTCCGCATCGAACGTGCGCACCCGCGCACCAATCCGCTGCAGCCACTCGGCAAATCCACGCGCCGCCGGCGTCTCCAGTTCGGCGTCGCATCCGGCGTCAAAATCCAGGTCCGATTGCGAAACAGCTCCCCATCCGCCGCCGATGCGCCGCGCTTCTCTTTGCCCGCCATCGGATGTCCGCCCAGAAACTGCGCCCGTGTGATGCACTGCCGCGCCAGATCCACGATTTCGCACTTCGTGCTGCCCGCATCCGTGACCAATGCCCCCGGCTGCACCAGCGGATCCAGGCGGCGAATCGTATCCAATATCCGCCCAATCGTCTGCGAAAGAAAGATGAGATCCGCTCGCGGCACCGCTTCCTCGAGCGGCGCTCCGCCATCGATCGCTCCCGCCGCCGCCGCATCCGCAATCGCGCGCGCCGAACTCACGCCCGTGATCGCGCCATCGAACCCCGCCTTGCGCAGCGCCAGGCCGAATGAAGCTCCGATCAATCCCGTACCGACGATGACGACGTGTTTCATCTCAAATGGTCCGGCCCACCGCGGGCGCGATCAATCGCAACTGCTCCATCAGTTCCTGAAACTGCTCCGGCCGCAGCGATTGCGCCCCGTCGCTGAGCGCGCGATCCGGATCCGGATGCACTTCGATCAGCAGTCCGTCTGCACCGGCCGCCACCGCCGCGCGCGCCATCGGCGTCACCTTGTCGCGGCGGCCCGTGCCGTGCGACGGGTCTGCCAGGATGGGCAGGTGCGAAAGCGTCTTCACCACCGGGATCGCCGAGATATCCAGGGTATTGCGCGTGTAAGTTTCGAACGTGCGAATGCCGCGCTCGCACAGAATCACGTTGTAGTTTCCACCCGCCAGAATATACTCGGCGGAGAGCAGCAGCTCTTCGATCGTGGCCGCGATGCCGCGCTTCAACAGCACCGGCTTGGCTTGCCTCCCCAGTTCCCGCAGCAGGTTGAAGTTCTGCATGTTGCGCGCACCCACCTGCAGAATGTCCGCGTAAGCCGACAGCAGCGGAATCTGGCTCTGGTCCATCACCTCGCTCACCACCAGCAGCTTGTGGCGATCGGCCGCGGCGCGCAGCATCTGCAAGCCCTCTTCACCCAGCCCCTGAAACGCATACGGTGAACTGCGCGGCTTGAACGCTCCGCCGCGGATGAACTTTGCGCCCGCCTTCGCCACAATTTCGGCCGATTCCTCGATCTGGTCGCGCGTCTCCACGCTGCACGGCCCCGCCATCACCACCACGTTCTCGCCGCCGATTGCCACATCGCCCACCTGCACCACCGTCCCGCCCGGACGGAAACTGCGGCTCGCCAGCTTATAAGGCGACACGATGCGGTGCGCCTCTTTCACGCCCTCCATCGCTTCGAACACCGCCAGATCGAAATCGTACTTCCCGCCGACCCCGCCCAGCACCGTGTGGATCACTCCGGTGGAACGATGCACATCGAAGCCGAGATCCGTGAGGCGCTCGATCACGTGCTCCACCTGCTCCTCGGTCGCGCCCTGTTGCATCACGACTAACATTTATTTGTCTCCATCGGAAAGCATGCGCTGCCGTTGAATCCCGCGCATTTCGTCGATGATGCGCTCGAAAATCCGGCGCACCGCCTCCGGCGTCAACGGACCCTGATTGGCGCCCGTGATATTGGCGAAGACCTGGTCCTCGCGCTTCGGCTCGTAAATCGGCAGCTGCGCCTCCCGCTTCACGCGCCCGATGTTCTCCACCACTTTCGTGCGTTCGTTCAGCAGCGCGACAATGCGCCGGTCCACATCGTCAATCAGAATACGGAACTCGTCCAGCTGCGCCCGCGCTTCCTCCGGCGTCATGCCATGACTCCAAAACCGCGCTTCAGCTCGCGCGTGAAACTCTCCAGTTGAATTTCCAGCGAGGCGTTCTCGGCATTCTGCTTCGATCATCCGCACGATCGCGCTGCCCACCACCACTGCCTCCACCTGCCGCCCCAGCTCCGCCACATGCTCCGCCTTCGAAACTCCGAATCCCACCGCCAGCGGTAGATCGGTCTCCGCGCGAACCGCCGCAATCAGCGGCGCCACCGACGCCGAGAGCGATTCCCGCTCCCCCGTTACCCCGGTCCGTGAAACCAGGTATACGAAGCCCGTCGAATACTGAGCGACCAGCCGGATGCGCCGCGCCGTGCTCGTGGGCGCGGCCAGAAACACCGTGTCCAGACCGTGCCGGTGCATCGCCGCCACATAGCTCTCCGCCTCTTCCACGCTCGCATCGATCAGCAGGCAGCCGTCGATTCCCGCCGCCGCGGCATCCGCGCCCAAACGGTCGAGCCCATACCGCAGTACCGGATTCAAATAGGTGAACAGCAGCAGCGGCACTTCCGACGTCTCGCGAATCCGCCGCGCGATCTCGAGCACGCCGCCCAGCGTCGTCCCAGCCTTGATCGCGCGTTCGCCCGCGCGCTGGATCACCGGGCCGTCCGCAACCGGGTCGCTAAACGGCACGCCGAGCTCGATCAGGTCGGCGCCCCCGCGCACCAGCGCTTCCACCAGCGCAGGAGTGCGGTCCGGGCTCGGGTCGCCGGCCGTCAGGTACGCGATCAGCCCCTTGCGGTTCTCCCGCTTCAGGCAGTCGAACAAGCGTCCAATGCGCGTCATTTCGGATCGAGTTCCTTGAAGTTTTCGCGGTAGATATCGATGTCTTTATCGCCGCGTCCGGAGAGGTTCACGATGAAGATCTGCCCCTTCGCCGCCGGTGCGTTGTCGATTGCCCACGCTACCGCGTGCGCGCTCTCGAGCGCCGGCAGAATGCCTTCCGTATGCGAAAGCTGGCGCGCCGCCGCCAGCGCTTCCGCGTCGCTCGCCGCGAAATATTGCGCCCGCTTCTCATCGCGCAGCCACGCATGCTCCGGCCCGATCATCGCGTAATCCAACCCCGCCGATACCGAATGCGTCAGCGACACCTGCCCGTTCTCGTCCTGCAGAAGGTAGCTGTACGCCCCCTGCAAAACGCCCGGAGCTCCGCCGCGATAGCGCGCCGCATGTTCGCCCAGATTATCTCCGCGCCCGCCCGCTTCAATTCCCACCAGCCGCACCGCCGCGTCGGGAATGAACGCGTGGAACAGTCCGATCGCGTTACTGCCGCCGCCCACGCACGCAATCGCGACATCCGGCAGCCTGCCTTCCGCTTCCAGAATCTGTCCGCGCGCTTCCTCGCCGATCACCTTGTGAAAATCGCGCACCATCATCGGATACGGATGCGAACCGAGCGCGCTCCCCAAAAGGTAATACGTGTCGCCGACGTTCGTGACCCAGTCGCGCATCGCCTCGCTGATCGCGTCCTTCAAGGTCGCGCTGCCGTTCGCCACGCCCTGCACCGTGGCGCCCAGCATCCGCATGCGAAAGACATTCAGGCGCTGCCGCCGCATGTCCTCTTCGCCCATGTAGATTACGCATTCGAAGCCCAGCAGCGCGCACACCGTCGCCGTCGCCACGCCGTGCTGCCCCGCGCCCGTCTCCGCGACAATCCGCCGCTTCCCCATGCGCCGCGCCAATAACGCCTGCCCCAGCGCGTTGTTGATCTTGTGCGCGCCGGTGTGCAGCAGGTCTTCGCGCTTGAGCCAGATACGCGCTCCGCCCAGCGTCTCGCTCAACCGCTTGGCGAAATACAAAGGCGTCGGACGCCCCGCATAATTGTGCAGCAGGCCGGCCAGCTCTTCTTGGAACGCCGCATCGTCCCGCGCCGCCAGATACGCCGCTTCCAGCTCTTCGATCGGCGCCATCAGAACTTCCGGAACGTACCGCCCTCCGTATGGTCCGAAGTGGCCGCCCGCGTCGGGTTGCGAAATCATGCGCCCAGCGCCGCCTTGGCCGCGTGGAGAAAGTCTGTCATTTTCCGAATATCCTTTTTGCCCGGAGCGCTCTCGATGCGGGAGCAGGAATCCACGCCCCACGGATGCGCCAGCGCGATTGCCCGCGCCACGTTCGTACCGTCCAATCCGCCTGCCACGATGATGCGGTGCGCCGAAATCGCCGCCCGCGTCCAATCGAACGTCTGGCCCGCGCCACCGTAAAGTTCCGCCGCCGGACCATCCAGCAGCAGCGCTTCCGCCGGACATTGATCGTACTGTGCGAAATCGAAATCCGCCGTCACTCGTGCCGCCTTCCACACGGTCAGCGCCGCGGGATATTCCCCCGCCGTCTCATCGCCATGAAGCTGCGCCACATCGAGCCCCGCGATACGCGCGATCTCTTCCACCCTCGCCGGCGCTTCGTTGACGAACACTCCCACGCGCCTCGCCCCCGGAGTTACGATGCGCGCCGCCAGCTCCGGCGTCACAAACCGCGGACTCTTCGGATAAAAGTTGAACCCGATCGCCGTCGCGCCCGCCGCAATCGCCGCCGCCGCATCCTCCTGATTCGTGATTCCGCAGACCTTCAGGATCATCCCGCCACCAGCTTCCGCAACGCCGCCGCCGCGTCCCCGGATTTCATCAAATGCTCGCCCACCAGAAACGCGCTGTAGCCCGCCGCCTGCAGCCTCGCCACATCCGCCGCATCGTGTATCCCGCTCTCGCTTACCAGAATCGCGCCAGCCGGCATATACTCCGCCAGTTCGAGCGATATCTCTAGCGAAACTTCGAAGGTCGACAGATTGCGATTGTTCACGCCGATCAGATCCGCGCCCGCCGCAATCGCGCACTCCAATTCCCGCCGGTTGTGGACTTCCACCAGCGCGCTCATCCGGTGCCGCGCCGCCGCCTCCCGAAAATCCCGGATCTCGCGCTCCGTCAGAATCGCCGCGATCAGCAGAATCGCGTCCGCCCCGTGCGCCGCCGCCTCCAAAATCTGCAGCGCATCAATTGTAAAATCCTTGCGGATTACCGGAACCGAAACCGCCGCGCGCGCGCTTTCCAGGTCGGCGAGCTTGCCCTGAAAAAACGCTCTCGTCCGTAAGCACGCTGAGCGCCGCCGCCCCGCCTTCCTGATACGCCCGCGCAATCCGCACCGGGTCGAAATCGTGCGAGAGAATCCCCTTGCTCGGCGACGCCTTTTTCACTTCCGCAATAATCGCCGGCCTGCGCGCCGCCAGTGCGCCGCGAAAATCCCGGCGGTCCGCAAGGCGCAGTTCCGCCCTCTGCTCCCACTGGGAAATCGGCTGGCCGCCGCGAGAGAGGTCGTCACGCTTTTTGGCGACAATACGGGCCAGAATGTCTGGAACTGTGTCGATCAAAGGTGGTATTTCAATGGTAACAGCTACCGCAATCGTCCGTCCCACCGCAGCCCAACCCGCCACAACCGCGGCGCGCCGATATTCGGTGTCGGCGTGAACGCCGTATAGAACTGGCGATCGAACGCGTTCTCCAGCGTCACTTCCGCCGAAAGCGACTTCACCACGTGCTGCCGCGCCACCAATTGCGCGCTCGCATATCCCGGCAGCCGGAACTGATTCAGATCGTCGTCGAACTGGTAGCTGTAGCTCCGCAGGCTCGCCGCCGCGAATGTTCCGCCGTGCATGTAGGTCAATTGCGCCGTTCCCTGATGCTTCGGAATCTGCGCCACCCGGAATCCCGTCACATACCGCGATTCCACATAAAGGTATTTCAACTCCCCCGTGAAATCATGCATGCGTTCGCGGAACTCCGCCTCAAATCCGCGGCTCAACGCGTCGGCCGCATTCGCCCGCTGCCGCACGATCGCCGTCGGCGTGCTCGATAGCGTGACGTTCGTAATCAACCCTTCGAGCGAATTGCGGTACGCCGTAGCCCGGAACGTGGAGTTCTCGCCAATCCAATCCACCCCGGCCTCCGCGCCCCACATCTTCTCCGGCTGAAGCGCCGGGTTGGCCAGCGTATCGGTGTTGCCCGCGCGAAATTCGCGGTACAGCTCATTCAACGTGGGAGCCCGGAAACTGCGGTACACGCTGCCGCGCGCGCGTAGGCGCTTTTTGCCCATCACGAACCCGCCGTTCGGACTCAGGAACCGGCTGCCGTTCCCCGCGAAGCTATGCCGCAAACCCGCGAACAACTTGATTCCCGCCAGCGTCGCGTCCGCCTGCCCGTAAACTCCGTGCTGCAATTGCGTGCCGCCGCCCACGCGCAGTCCGGTCGGCACCAGGTGGTCCGTGCTCGTGCCTTCCGCGCGATCCACATCGGCGCCGCGCCAGCACGTTCCACTTCTTCTCGTGATGCTGCCACAAAGCCGCCCCGCCCACCGCATCGCTCGGCACCGTCTGGCTGTACGTCAATTTATCCGTATTGCGATTGTTCGTTACGCTGTCGAATGTCGCGTGAAAGCCGTCGCGCGTGTGGAACCCCAGTATCGAAATCGAATCGTTGGTGAACTCGCGCGCGTAGCGCAGCGAAATCGTTCCCAGTCCCGTCGAATTGTGCGTGATCGCGGTGCCGTTCTGCCGCTCCTCCGCCAGAATGCTGGTCTTGAAAAAGAAATCGCCGATCGACGTGTAGTGATCCAGCCGGAAATCGCCCGTTACGAACTCCACATTTGCTTTTTGGTCCGCCGCGCCGCGGATATTCGCGGGCACAATATAATACCCGTCGCTCGTGAACGCTCGCGCGAATCCCGAAATCGCCACCTTGCCCCACAGGTCGGAAATGCCGATCGAAACATCGTGCGTGTTCTCGTTCCCCACTTCATACTGTCCCAACAGATGCAGCCTCTCGGCCGGACGCGAGAAAATTCCGATCGCTCCGCTCATCGCGCGATCCCCAAAAATGCTGGTCGCCGCGCCGCGAGAAATCTCCACGCGCGACATCTCCTCCGGCACGAATTGCGTCCAGTACACCCAGCCGCCGAACGGATCGTTTGCCGGAATCCCGTCCCACAGCACCAGCGTGCGGCTGGCGCCCGAAGAGCCGATGCCGCGCAGCGAAATCCCTTGCGTCGTCGGGTTCGCCACCAGGCTCGAGGAGCGCCGGAACAGGCTGAAACCCGGGACGTCGCGCAGCCGGTCGTCCAGATTCGTTCCCGGGCTCTGCTCCAGCGAATTCGCGTCCATCACCGTGACGTTGGCCGGGGTCTCCGTCGAGATCTTATCCACTACCGTGATCGAGGTTTTGACCGTGTCAGGCTTGGGCGCTTCCGGCGGCGTCTGGGACTGGGCCGCCAGCAGGAACGGGCAAATCATCAGGGCCGAGAAGGCGCGCGTGTAACCAGCCGGCATCGCGATACGCGCGCGGCGAAGGTGTAAAAACAATCTTAAAACTTGTGTCATCGAGCGGCCCCTCTGGTGCGTCAGCCCGCTGCGGATAGACCAACGCCAGGTACTTGAGAATAGTATATATGTCCCCGTCCTCCGGCTGGCGAAACTCGTAACCTGAAGAGCGAAAATGAATCGATGCGCCCTGGTTTGAGAGTCGCCACGCCAGAAACGCGCAGCAGTTAATCGCGTGTTCGAACCACTCGTCCAGCTCGTGCGGAATGTCGCGATCCAGAAAAATCTCGACGATCTGCTCCTGCTCCCGCGCGAATTCGCGAATCTGTAGATTGCCCGTGTGAGCCGACGCCTTCCAATCCACGTGCCGCGAACTTTCAAACGCCTCGTAAGGCCGGATCCGGTAAAAATCCCGCCCCAGCCCTCGATAATGCGTCTCGATTTCACCCGCCAGTCCGGCCAGCAGATCGTCGAAGCCCGGCTGCGGATCCACCGAGGGATACACCACCATTTCCCGCCGCAGCGTCACCCGCGCCGTCTTCTCTAGAAAGCCGAACGGGAATGAGGTGGAGAACGCAAAGCTGTTCTGCCGGTAGGCCCCGCGCCGCGGAAAACGCACTTCCACCGTCTCCTCCAGCATGGTTCCGGCCGCGATCAGCGGTGAGTACACCCCTGATTTCAGCGTCGGACTCGCGGGCTCGCTAATGGCATCCACCCGGATCGAAAAGGAAGGGATAAGCCACTTGTGATTGCGCACGAACAAGTGGGCGGGCACCGTGCGCCCTGCCGGTATATGTTCGGGCACCTGAAAATCCAGCTCCAGCCCCGCCAGGCACAGCCGGCTCACCAGCCCGCTAATTAATAAGGTTGCCATCATCGCGGCAACAATCAGGAAGAGTAGATTGTTCGCCGAGACAATGGCGCCGAATACCACCAGCACAATCGCGAACGTGAACAGCACGCCGCCGCGTGTGATCTTGTATCGAATGCGCCGTGCAAAAAACGCGCGCCCTTGTTCCCAAAGCTTGCGCACAGTGCTCGTTTCCGATTGTACCCCGCGCGTCCTGCCGCTCTTTTGATGCAAACTGAATAGCGATGCCCCCGGCCTTTCAAACCGTGCTCTTCGATTGGGATGGGACCCTTTGCGATTCCGGAGCCGCTCTCTACCGCACCTTCGAAAAATCGATGGCCGATTTCGGCATTTCCTTCACCCTCCCGGACTATCAGGCCGTCTACACCCCCGCCTGGTATCGTATGTACGCCGCCTTTGGACTTCCCAGGGAATCCTGGAAACTCTGCGACCGCCGCTGGCTGCATCACTACCAGGGCGAGGAGCCGGACCTGCTTCCCGGAGCCGGCGCCGTTGTCGAGCAGTTCCGCGCCGCCGGGCTCCAGCTCGGGATCGTCACCGGCGCGAATCGCGACCGCATCCGTGTCGAGTTCCAACGCCTCGGACTCGCCTTCCCTGCCATCGTCTGCCACGAGGATGTGGAACAGCGCAAACCGCACCCCGAAGGCATCACGCGCGCACTCGCCCTCTTGAACGCCGGGACGGAGGCATGCTGCTTCGTGGGCGACGCTCCCGAGGATATCGAAATGGGCAAACGCGCCGGTGTCTTCACCATCGGTGTGGTGAGCGACTATATTCACCGCGGCCGTTTGGAGGCCGCCGCGCCGGATCTTCTTCTGGAGAGCATCGCGGAACTTCCCGCGATTGTCCTTACAGCGAATTCAGGTACGCGATCAGGTCCGACATCTGCGGAGCAGTGAAGCGCGGCCATGCCTGCTTCTTCTGCTTCATCATCTCCAGCATCTGCGGGCCGTGTTCCCACAACGCCGATACCAGCGTGATATCCGAATATGCGTCTTTGCCTTTGCCGAGCTTCGGAGCGCTGCCTTCATTGTGGCAGCCCGCGCAGCTCTTCTCCGCAAAGACTTTCTTTCCGCGATCGGCGTTTCCGTTGCCCCGAAAATACTGGCGCGCCCAGATGTAGGAAAGAATCTGCCGCATCTCTTCCTGCGAAAGTTCCGGCGCCGGGTCCTTCATGCTCGGCTGGTGATTCCACATGTCCACCGCGATATCGGTCAGAGTCTGATTCTTGAGCAGCGTTTCCAATGCCCGTTTGCCGGTATGGCACCCGGCGCAGCCCTTGGATACGAATAGCTTCTCGCCGGAATCCGAAGGCGGAAACGCGAAGTTCGCCGCCAGGTTGCGTGTCTCCGGAAGATTCTGCAGGTAGACCAGCATGTCGGTCAGTTCCTGCGCCGTGATGGTAGACCAGGCCAGCTTCTTCTTCGAGAATTCGGCACGCATCTTGCCGCCGTGATTCCACATCTGCTGCGCCAGCACCACCGGATCCGCCAGCGATTCCCACTTCGCCACGGGTGGTGCGGCGGCTACCGGCGAACTCGTAATCCCATGGCATTCCGCGCAATGCTTGGCCGCGAAGGCCTGCTTCCCGCGCGCCGCGTCTCCCGGCTTTTCGAAGTAGCGTGCCGAAACGAAATACGCGAACAGGTCGGCCGCCTTCTCCGGAGTCATGGAGCCCTTCTGGACCCCGCGATCTTTCATCGCCGCCCACATCTCCGGCGCGTGGTTCCACATCAGGCTGGCCATCACGGCAGGCGTATAGTCCCGGTCCACCCTGCGCGCCAGGTCGGGCGCCAGCACGCCGCCCTTGCCTTTGACGCTGTGGCATTGCACGCACTGCTCGGTCTGAAAAAGTTGCTCTCCCCGGCGCGCATCTCCGGGAATGATGGCGGCGGCCACTGCACCCCAGGCAGCCAGCGCGCCCACAGCCGTTACTCGAAGCATGAACATTGCTGGTCTCCTATTTGGTTACCTTCAACCCGGTCATGAAAGTATGCGCCCGGAAGCCTTCGTATGAGTACAGCGTCTCGCCGAACCCGTACCAGCGCCATTCGGTGTTCCATTGTACGTGCTTGTGCACCGGCACGGAGAGCCGCCCCAAGGGCTGGTAGTAGCTGGTGGGACGCGAGCCCGTAGAGACAAAAAGCGAACCGCCCGCCGATAGCTTCGGCGCATGCCCCGCCACAATCGCGGGCAGCACCACGTCGATTGTCGCGCTCGCCGTATTCGAATTGTCCCGGTACACCGAAACGTCCGGCGTCAAAAATGGCAGTCGCAGATAATCGATGCTCGAATACAGCGTCGCGCGGTTGTATTCCGCCATCACGCTGACCCGCTTGCCGCCGTTCGGCGTCCAGAATACCGCCAGGGAATTGTCCCTGCTGCGGTAATTCTGCTGCACCCCAAGCGTCGGATTCTCATTGTCGAGCAGCCCGAAGTTTGCCTGGAACCACAAGGTCGGGAAGGGCTGATACCGTGCGCGCGCCCGAACCTTGTAGTAGGT
This sequence comes from uncultured Solibacteraceae bacterium, assembly GCA_963811575.1. GTDB lineage: Bacteria > Acidobacteriota > Terriglobia > Bryobacterales > Bryobacteraceae > Solibacter. The sequence goes on from CAWERY010000008.1 coordinate 53,514, forward strand.
GTACAAACTGTTGCGGAAGTAATCCTGCGTCGTGCCCGCGGATTCGTAGTCGAAATTCAGCGAGACCTTTTGGATGGGGCGAATGGTGGCCCCTGCCAGCGCGACGTTGCGCTTCAATTCGCCGAACGCCAGCGGCCCGCTCTGGTCTAATGCTCCCGCCCGGACGGTGGCATCGCCCCATTCCCGGCGGTAGCCCCCGCGTAGCACCACTTTCGCCGTGAGGTCGTAAATCGCCTCCACCTGCTCCGTATTGTTGGTGACCTGTTGCGGTGTACTCAACGCCGTGATCAGCGTCGGTCCGCTGACCCCTGGCGAAAGGATGAGCTGCTCTGTCAACGCCCCAATTCCGGTAGCGTCGTAACGGTTGGACGTAAACGAATCGATGATGCGCAGCCGGCGGAAGGGACGAATTTCCACGCCGACATTGCTCAACGTATGGGAGGCATTGGCCGCGCCGGACGAGATATCGTACTGGCCGCTATACAGCAGCAGGGCACTCAAGAGAGCGAAATTTCCCGTCGCGTTGTCGAAGTACCGCGAATTCGTTCCCGGGTTGCTGTACAGGAACTGGCCGTACACATCCATAAAAGAAAAGGGACTGACCGTCGCCAGGGCCTTGGTGTAGACGCTGTCGCCCCGCACACCATATGTCTGCGTCAGCGTGTTCAGCACGCTCGGCGAGCCCAGTAACGGGGTGGTGCGGTCGCCGTAGTTCACTCCGTTGAAGCTGGCCTGGTCGTCATTCTTATAAGTGGTGCCGCCTTGCTCTAAAGTCACATGCCAGCGGTTGTACTCCAGGCGAATTCCGCCGCGATAGTTGTTGGTGCTGTCGCGCAACAAAACCGGCACCGCGAATTCGTTGTTGCTGTCCTGAACCCACGTCTCGATTCCATGTCCGTCGCGTTGAATTGCGCTCGAAAACCAGATAGGGAATCACGTGCTTTCCCGGAAACAGCTGCAAGTCCACGTACCCGGTCCGCTTGCGCGTGTCGAAACTCTGCTCGTCAAAGCCGAGCGGTGCGAAGGGGTTGGCGAAGGAAGGCAGCGCGTTGAAGTAGGCGATGTTCCGGTAATCCGCGTTGAGCTCGTAAGATGTTCTTCTTGCGCACCTCCAGGTGCGCGGTGTTATAAGGGTCCCCGCCCCACGCGTTGGCGCGCGCATCCAGCCGGTCGAACCATCGATGCTTGGGATCCAGAATGGTGAAATCCAGGCCGGTTAGTTTTGGGCCGGAGCCCAGGTTGACCACGCTGCGGTACGTCGGCAGGCTGCCGCGTACGTCGCTCACCCAGCGGTAGCCGAAATCGAAGCTGCCCGTGATCCAGGGGTCCCCCGAAGGCGCCGGGGAAGCGGTAGCCGCGGCGCCGCTTGCCGCCGCCGGAGCGGGCGTGTCGGCGGGTTTGGCCGGTTCTGCCGGTTTCGCCTGATCTTCCGGCTTGGCGGGAGCCGTGGTTGCCTTCGCCTCGGGAGCGGCCTGCGGCGTTGCCTGCGCGAAGGCCGCGACGGTCAACAGGAATGCCGGTAGAAATCTCATTTGGTTAACGTCCGGGTCACGTAGGACCCATGCACCTTCTGATGGCAGAGCGTGCAGTTCTGAAAACGCGGATTGCGTATATCGTGAAACGCCGGCGCCACCGTTCCCAGCGTCGATCCCGGGGGCGGCTTCGGTACCGGCAGGTTCGAGTGGCACTCCATGCACACGTAGCGGACTTCCGCGCGATTCAACATGCGCGGGTTGGCCGAGCCGTGCGGCTCGTGACAGGTGGCGCAGCCTTGCAGTCGCACCGGAGCATGCTCGAACGTGAAGGGCCCCACCTTATCCCCGTGACACTTCGCGCACGCTGGTTCATTGGCGCGGGTCAGCTGAATCGAACTCGGTAGCACGCTGCCGTGCGGGTTGTGGCAATCCACGCAGCTCATCGCCCCTTCCGGCAGGCGATGCTTATAAGGTTGCTGGAAACTTGCCCAGATATTGGCGTGGCAGGCGGCGCACTGGGCGTTGATCTCGGCGGGCTTCCGTGCCACCAGCCCGTGAGGGCCGTTCTTATGGATGGAATGACAGGCGGTACAGCTTACCTGGTTGTTGGCATGACTGCTGTTCAGGCGCCCACTGTGGGTAGCCTGGTTTTTATGACAGGTGAGGCAGCGCCGGTCGGCGTCGGCGGGTTTCAATTTGGCCGGTTGAAGGATGTCCGCCGCGGATGCCGATTCCGCATGCTTGCTTCCCGGCCCGTGGCAGGATTCGCAGGCCTTGGTTTCAAATCCACGCTTCTTATCGGTTTCTACGGTTTGATGAGGATTCTTCTGAAAGGCGTTAAAAATATCCTCGTGACACATCTGGCAGGTGGTTGAGCCGACGAATTCCGCCGGTTTGTTATCCGGCGCGGCCGCGGCCGGAGCAGGAGGAGGAGCGGGAGCGCCCGGTTTTTCCTGGGCGCTCCCTGGGGTAGGTAACAGGGTGATAGCCAACAGCATGATCGCGCCCACGAGCCCCGCCAGGCCCAATCGCATTGGGCTCGGGGAGGACACCTGGCGGGTTGTGGGTACGGACAGCCGAAACATGGTATCTGGTCCTTTACGGTTATTTGCCTGCGTGTTCCTTCAGCACATCGAAATCTGTGCCTTGGGAGTGGCAGACATCGCAGCTTTCACCGAACTTCGGATCGGTCTGCGATACAGCGTGAGACAACGCCGAAAGTTTCAAGTGGCATGCCGTGCAAGCCGACGTAGTGGCCGGCGCCGGGCTGATTCGGCCCTGCGTGTCCAATACATTGTTCTTGCCGATCGGGAATACCGCTTCCGAATTATTGGCATGGCACATGTAGCATTTCGCCGTGTCACCCGTGTCCCGGTATCGTTCATCGTGGGGTAGCGGACGTCGGAGAAGTCATTGTGGCTTCCGCCGAATCCGACGATCACGTAGCTCTGGTTGAAATCCGTAGCCAGATGTTCGCCGGTATGGATCTTGTGGATCATCAGCGCGAAGTTGACCGATTGCGGCGGCTAGCGTTTTGTCGCCGGGCACCACGGATACACCACGCACCGAGGCGTCATTTTCGCTCGGGTTGTGGCACATCACGCACTGCTCGATCTGGTTGCGATTCTCGCCGTGCAGCGAAAGGCTGGAGTGGCAGCCGTTGCATTTGGCGATATCCACTACCTGGCGGCGCAAAGCGATCTTCGAACCATCCACGGAGAAGTTGATGGTCTTGTTGATCGCGCCGTACTCACTCGCCTGTTCCTGTGCCGTGCCGGCGAGCAGCGTAATGGCGCGCCGTCCTTCTATGCCGATTGTGTAGGTCCCGGTAGCCTTCGCCGGAATCGCGTGCGTGAACGTGTAAGTGCACGTGCCGTCGTTTCCGCACTTGGCGGTGGGCGCCGGATTTTCGGAGACGTAGCCGGGTGTGGTCACGTCGGTACCGAAACTGGTGTAGCCGTAGTCTGAAGTGGAACCGGCCATGACCAGCGCGATTCGGTTCGGCGAGGTGGTGAGTGCGCTCATCGGAACCGGATTGCCGGCGTAATCCTTTGAGGTGAATGTCACCGTGGGGTTCTTGCCCGCTACGCCGTTATCTACTTTCACCATCGTGAAGACCAGGCCGGGCCGGGTCAGCGATTCGGTCGGTACCGTGTGCGCCCCGATAATCGAAGCGTCGAATTCCAGTTCGCCCTGCGGAATGTGGCACTGGGTGCACTGCGAATCGGAAACCTGGGGAAGATTGACGTGGTTCTTGCCGGTGGCAAAGTTCACGTCGTCGTGACAGCTTCCGCAAGCCGCGCGGCTCGGGTTGGTCAGCCAGTTATTCGACTGTGCCGCGCCGGTCTTCTTGACATCTTCGTGGCAGAAGGTGCAGCGCCGGGGGTCGGACGGCAATACCACCGTGCTCCAGTCCGATACGGCCTGATTGAAGCCGATCACCTGGTACGGAGTGCCCGCCTTTACGCTCGGCAGTTCGCTGCCCATGTGAATCTTATGCACGAATACCTTCATATCCACCGTGTTCCCGGTATCGGGATCCACCGTCTGGGGCTGGTGGCACATGATGCAGAGTTCCATGCTGCGCCGCGAACCGCCGTGGAAAGCTAGCTGGTCATGGCACTTGTTGCACGTCGCGGTGCGCACTACGTCGCGCGTGTTGCCGGGCGTGCCGCCCGCCGGGATCCAGGACAATGTATCGTCGTCGTAGTTGGTGCCCAGGTCGAACTCGGTCAAGTTGCGGGAACCGTAGATTCCGATCCGGTGAGTCAGGGTCGGATCCCAGGCAGTACTTCCATTACCCGCGGCCTTCGTCTTGAAGGTGTAGACATACTCTCCGTCGCCCACCTGCTTTGTGGTGCCGCCGGAATCCGCGCCCGCCTGAATCGCCGTTACCTTAGTAATCGGGCTGGTCTGCGCTCTGGTCGTGTAGGCAAAAAATTGCGTCTGCCCTTTAGGAATGTAGGCGGCAATGAAACTGACCGAGACAGCGCCCGGTGTCGTGATACCCGCCGAATCCAAAGGCAGCCCCTTGGGATCGGTAATCTTGTAGTCAACGCTGATAGTGCCGTCTTGCGCGATGTTGGCCGAAACAATCTTCATCGTCAGACCCGGACGGACGAAGTTCACAGTGGATTGCGCGGCGTAGAACGCCTTGTCGTGCACTGAGAACTCAGTTTTCTTGGGGCTGCTTGCGCTCATCATACCTACCGAGCCAAGAACCACCACCGCCGCCGAAGCGTAACGACCAATCGCGAAGACCGAAATAGGAATCCGCATACTTATCTCCAATTGAGAGCTGAAGTCGCTCCAGCCCAACCCGGTCGCCCTGCACGAACCCACACAGTCCGCTGACGAAATTTGTGATCTACCGAGCACTGGTATCAAAGCACTCACCAAGCCAAAGGATCGGTTGTAGATTCAGATCTGGAAATCTCTTATTATCTATGGGTTGGGAATTCCCACAAGGAGCGGGTAAGGGAAATCCCGGGGGTGTTCATTGGGGGATTATGCTGAGATTGGGTGAAATGCCGCAAGGGCGCTCGGCTTCCGGCGCATAGAAACCCCTCACTTGACCCTGCGACTCCAAAACTGCCGAGAATCTAATCATTTCAAATTTTTTGTGCGGGGTAGTACTTTAGTCTTGCATTCCGGACTTACAAGGGTTATTCTTTAAATCCGGTAAGGCAAATCTTAGTAGCTCAGGATATCCTGATGGCCCCTTTAAACGTGCTTTCGAATCCGGCTCACGCGCAACACAAATATCGCCTGGCGGCGACTGACGGGCTCCGCCGGCGAGCACTCGAGCGCCTCTACCAGCGCCGGTGCGCAGTTGACGATTTGATTGAGTCGTTAGAACGGTATCAGTGCTCCCAAGCAGCCCGCAGAGCGGACTGCATCGAGATCACCGCTGGGAAGAAGTAGTCGTCAGATTTCGCTCGATCGCAAATTTCACCAATCCCACCAGGTCGTGAACGTTGAGCTTCCGCATCAGGCTCGCCCGGTAAGTATCTACCGTCTTAGGGCTGATTTCGAGCAGATCGGCTATATCCTTGGCTCGCAGTCCATTAACTAGGTAAGAGAAAACCTCCATCTCGCGCGGACTTAGTACCGCGAGCGGGTCTTCCGGCTTGGTCTTTTCGGATTTGGTGAATAAGCCAGCCCCGCGCAGCATCGGCGAAACATACACGCCTCCATCCCGAACAAAACTGATCGCATCCAATAGATGGCGCGACGGCCCGTCTTTGAGCAAGTAAGCATCGGCCCCCGCTCGTAAGGCCTCCATAACCGTTCCTTCGTCCCGGCTAATGGAGAGAATCATTAGTTTCGCCGGACACTGATTGATTCGCAACCGGCGGATCGCCTCGACACCGGTTATCTGGGGCATATGAAGGTCTAGGATGGCGAAGTCGGGTCTTAGTTCTTCAATCATCTGGACCGCGGCGATACCATCGGCGACCTGGCCCAGAATGCGCATCCCGTTGGCCGCGCATAACGCCGCGATTCCTTCGCGGACAATATTATGGTCATCGGCCAGAACCACCGTAATTGGCTCGAATTGCTGCATTCTACTCCTTACTATCCTCTAAATCTTCCGTCGGGAATAGTGCGACCGAAATGGTCAGTTTAGTCCCGGTATGATTACTCTCTAACTCGAACTCTCCTCCTAACGTCTCCACCGCCTCACGGATCGATCGCAGACCGATTCCCGATGCTACATTCGCCGGTGCAGAAAGCAATCTTCCCACATCGAAACCAACTCCGTTATCCTTAATTCGAAGAATCAGCCGCGAATTGTCAAAATGTAGCGCAACATCCACCTGAGTGGCGTGAGAATGCCGGGCCAGGTTCGAGAGCGCTTCCTGAAATGCCCGGTATACGAGGATCTTCACTTCGAGGTCGGGCTCCGTGGTCACCCGGTCGATCGTCAAAGTCGCGTTCAGCGACTGCGGAATGCCGCTGATCTCCCACAACTGCCGTATCGCCGTTTCCAGGCTTAGCCTCTGCCATTCCGGTGGATGAAGCCGCCTGGAAAGGCTCCGCACCTGTTCCAACGTCTGCGCCGTGAGCGTAGATATATTGTCCAGCGCCTGTTGTACCCCGGCCGGAGGATTGGGCAGCTCGGTGGAAATCACTTCCAGCTGCCACCGGATCGCCGCCAGCAGTTGTCCGACGCCGGTATGAAGTTCCCGGCCCAGACGCTGCCGTTCCCGTTCGATCTGATGGATCGCTTTTTTGCCCGAACCGCCGCGGCGCCGCCGTGCGCGCTCGAACAAAGCCCGCTCCAGTTCCAAAAGCCGGAAAAAATTGGCATTGAAATTCCGGTGAACCGGCCCCAGGTCGGGAGCATCGTGAATTTGTGCAGTACCGATGGATGCGATTAGCACACTGTCCCGAAACTCGCAGACTTTCCAAAAACGCAATGATGAGATCTCAAAACCATAAATAGGGTGTCGTAAATTCTTAAGTGCAATAATATCAGCTAAATGCTTGGGATCGCGTAGGATCGCACTGGTGCGCTTGCTCATCCAGAGCACTCGTCCCTCCCGGTCGCATTCCAATAATATTGGAAATGCGAACGGATCGCCTGGCCCGGACCCGGATTGTGAGTCCTCGCTCAATCAGAGCTCTCCTGTGTTTAGTAACGGGATCTTCCCTAAGTCAGGATGCCAGCACTGAATTAATGCCGCAATCGCGGTACGTACCCAGTACCTCGGTTACTATTGAGTAGACTTGCTTTCAGCTAGTGGGCGTATTATAAGTGAATCACCGATGTCAAGAGTTATCGAATCCGTACCACGCATGGTCTTCTTCTTAGCCGGTGTCGCGGCAGCCGCCATCACCCTGCCGCGGCGGGAGCGGACCGGTATGGATCCCGCCGCGGCGGAAGAACTCAAGAAGTCGCTGGCCGCTCTTGAGGCGCGGATTCAGGAACGGGAAACCGCCGACGCGGCACGCTTCGCCCAGGTGGAGTCTCGCCTGGAGCAGCATTCGGTCAAACTGGCCGACGTACCATCCACCAGCCAGATCGTGTCGGCGATGGAACAACTGCTCTCTCGCACCATGGCCTCTCTCGATGACCGCTTGAGCACTCAGGCCCATTCCATCGAGGTATTGAAATCTACGGTATCCCAGACCGATAACCTGCTGGAACGCGTCCTCGAATCGCTCGACTCCCTCCAGACCTATAACGAGCCGTCCGAACTCGCCGAGGAAGCCGTCCTCAGCAGGCCGGCGATCTAGAGTTTACATTGGCCCAAACGTTTCTTGTGGATCTCCTGATACGATCCTGTCATGAATAGCACTATGCTCGGTAGGGGTGACGTCCGATGGACATCTCCGGTGTACTAGACCAAATGCGCAAGGAACTTGAGCATCTGGATGCCGCGATCGCGAGCCTGGAGCGTTTGCAGCAAAGGCAGCCACAACGCGGCAGACCGGCGAAACCACGTTCGGAATCCGGTCGTTCGGCTCCGCGCTCCCGTTCCGCGCGTTCGCGGCAGCAATCTCCCGGCGGAAGCCAGGGCGAGTAAGCTGCCGGCGATTCCGCACCGCCGTCCAGGCGCCTTCGCGCTTCTGCCGGTTTGCCTCTCGCTGCTCGATCCATCCAAAGGCGGCAGTCGGCACGCGCGAACAGGCTTAGCACGGCGTCCCCGATCCATGCCTCCCGAAGTACCTGTTCCAGCCGTTCGTCTTTACTCACCGCGCGTTCGAGGCAGCAATCCCCGGCGGAAGCCAGGGCGAGTGAATTAGCGATTCCCCACGGCCCTCAAACACCTTCGCGCTTCTGCCGGTTTGCCTCTTGCCTTCGGAAGGGCGGGATGAGGCGCTCCTCGATCCATCCAAAGGCGGCAGCCAGCCCCTCACGCCGGTAGACCCGGCCGATCTCCGCTTCCACACCGCTGGCGTCGCCGACCACGCCAAGGAAGCGGTTCGATGTCATCCGTTCGAACTTATCGGCGTCGATCCGGCCATCTTCCAAAAGGATTTTGGAGCGCGCAAACAGGCTCAGGACGGCATCGCCAATCCACGCCTCCCTGAGTATCTGCTCCTGCCGTTCGTCTTTGCTCACCAGGCGGCCCGAGTCTAGAACGGAACGTCGTCGTCCGTGATGCCCTGATTAAAATCGTCATTATGGGCGGGCGCCGCCGGCTGTTGGCGCTGCGCGGAACGCGGCATGGAAACCGGCTGTTGGGAGTATTCGCCGCCTTCGGAGGCTCCGCGGCCCGCTCCGCCGCCTAACAGCACCACGCTCTGGGCATCGCAGACGACTTCCGTGAAGAACTTCTTCTGCCCTTCCTTGTCTTCGTAACTGCGGCTTTCCAGACGGCCTTCCAGGTAAATCTGCTTACCTTTCAGCAGGAAATTCGCGATGTGTTCCGTTTTCCAAACGGCGATGTTATGCCAGTCCGTGATGTCTTTCCATTCTCCGGACTGCTGGTCCTTGCTGGACCGGTTGGTGGCAAGACTGAACTTAGAAATCGAGATTCCGCTGGTGGTGAATTTGGTCTCAGCATCTTTGCCAAGATGCCCGATCATGATTACTTTGTTGACACTTTTAGCCATCTTACCCTGAACTTTAACACACCCCGCCACGCAAAGCGCCGCGAGTTTGCGGGGGCGCTCACTGGGCTGTTGTGCCGCATGCCGCGGCCAGTGAGCGAGCCTCCTGTTTGGGGAAAAACGGCGATACGCGAGCCAGGGATCCATCCAGGAATTCGCGCGCGGACACACAGGAGCCGCCGGCCACCGCGGAAAGATGGCGCCAGGCGGTAGCATCCTGCCGCAGCGACGGCGTGACTTCGAAATTCAGGGCGCTGGAAAATTCGTCCTCCGCGTGGGCGAAGTCTTTGCGGCGGTAGAAAAGGATGCCGCGGTAGAGATGGGCCTCGCCGCTGGCCAGATCCTGCGCCGAAGCGAAAGCCGTCCGGCTGGCGAGATTGTAGTCGATAAGCGCTGCGTCGTTTTGGCCGCTGAGTTCGCGGGCACGCGCACGCAGGAAAATCGCATGCGCATGGGAAGGGTCGGCCTTAATGGAGGTGTCCAGGGTGCGGATGGCGGCGGCGGGGTCGCCGGCCAGCAATTGTGCGCCGCCCAGATCGGCGAGCGCCACCGGCACATTGGGACGCGGCCCGAGTGCGCGCAAGATCGAAGGCTGCGCCCAGATGCTCTTCCAGATTTCGATGGCGCGCGCGTAACCGGAGGCGGCATCCGCGTAGGAGCCCGCGTCGAAACTACGCCGTGCCTGCGACCATTGCACCCAACCGGAATCGGCCGACCAGGCCAGCATTCTGGCCGCGTCATCGACGCGCGCCTCGCGCAGCGCCATCCAACCCAGCCACAAACGGCCGGTCTCCAGGATTTGCCGGCAGAGATCGGCTGACATCAAGCTCGAGTTGCACGCCGGATGATCCACCGCGTCGGCAAGTTCCTCGCGGACCTCGGTAGAGCCGGCCTGCAGGCGGGCAATCGCGGCGATTGCCCGAAGCCCGGCGGAAACCGGTTGGGGAGGCGTGTTTTTCGCGGTCTTCAGCTGGTTGGCCGGCCAGGCGGCCTTGGCGAGGTCGAACTCCGCCGCGGACGCCAAAAACTGAGATGAGCTGTTGACCGTCACCGCGCCGGCAAGCGCGCACCAGCCCTTGCGGAAGTGCAGTATTGAACCGTCTTCAGGGGGACTTACGGAAAGGGCGGCGGCCTGAGACTGCTGGCAGTTCTCGATATCGGCCAAAGTGGGCTTTGCCGAGAGCTGGACGCGCTCGAAATCAGACTGCGCCTTCAGGGAAAGCGCCAGTTGTCGCTCGTCTGCGGCAACGAGTGTAAGGGTTACACACAGTGTGAGGATGCAGACCTTCATCACCCTGATACACGGCAGCCACGGTTCCTTTGTGCTAAAAAGTACCGGGTACAGGAAGTACCTAATTCACGAAGATAGTGGCGTCAACGTTCATGCCTGGGCGCAGAATCAGCCCGTTGTTGGAATCGACCAGGATCTTTACCGGGATGCGCTGCACCACTTTTACAAAATTGCCCGTGGCATTTTCGGCGGGGAGCAGGCTTAAGCGGCTGCCGGTCGCGCCCGCGATCGAATCGACGTGGCCGCTGACCGATTTGCCGTACATATCGACGTGAATCTCCGCGCGTTGTCCGGCCCGGACCTGGGCCAGTTGCGTTTCCTTGAAGTTCGCCGTGACCCAGACGTCCTGCAATTGAATAATGGTCATCAGGCTTTGGCCGGGCTGCACGATCTGGCCTGGCTCCACGCTCTTTCGCGTAACGACGCCATCGGCCGGGGCGACGATCGTGGTGTAGCCGAGCATGAGTTCGGCGGCGGCGAGATTGGCACGGGCGGCTTCGACGCCGGCCGAAGCGGTGCCGGTTTCCGCCCGGCGTACATCCACCTGTTTGCGGTTGGCCATCGAACCCTGGACCTGGGCTTGTGCCAGGTTGACCTTGGACTGCGCCGCGGCGACAGCGGCCTTCCGCATGTTGGCGTTGTTCTGGGCGGATTTCAGTTGCTCCTGCGCGCCGGTCAGCTCGCTTTCTGCGACGCGCGCCTGCGCCTGATAGGAGTCGTACTGCTGGCGGGAAATTTCGGCCTTGTCCAGAAGCGGCTTCATACGCGCCAGGTCGGCCTGAGCGCGCTCGTTATTGGCCTGTTTGGAGCGAACGTTGGCTTCCGCGACCGCGATTTCCGAGCTGGATGCCTGTTCGTAGCCGAGCCGCGCCCGGTCCAGTTCGGCGGTGGCGTCTTCCAGTTGGGCGGAGGCGCCGGAGACGTTGGACTGCGTCGATTCGTTGGTCATCGGCACCATGGTCCGCGAGGTGATCACCTGGCTCTGCGATTGAACCAGCGCGGCCCGCGCCATATCGACGCGCGCCTGGTAGTCCCGGGGATCGATGCGAACCAACACATCGCCGGCCTTCACCTGCTGATTATCCTTCACGAGGACCTCGGTGACGTTGCCTGAAATCTTAGGCGCGATCGCGACGATGTGTGCGTCCACCTGCGCGTCGTCCGAGGAGATCCGGTCGCGAAAGTGAAACCACGCCCAAGTGCCGGCGATGGCGGCCAAGGCCAGCATGCCCAGGACAATGTACTTCACGGGCGACTTGCGCGTAACCGGGGCCGGGGGCACCGCTTCCAGATTCCTGCTCTGAGTTTTCGACAAATCTTCCACGACGTCTGCCATTTGAAACCTTCTTATCTGTAGATGATGCACGGCAGGGGCCAGATTCGCCCTGTCCGCAATCTATTTAAAGGCCGGGACTTGTACGTTCCGGAACGCCCTGGCTGCCCGCCACCGCTGCCCGTATTTCGGCACCATTCCATGCACTACTCGACCATGATCGGCCCGCGCGGAGGGGCGGTTTTCTTGATCAGGAACATGAGCGGAATGATGGCCAGGAACAGCACCGCCATGATCCAAAATGCATCGGAGAAGGCCAGCATACTCGATTGCTTGAGCAGTGTTCCATAGAGCAGACCTTGCGCCTGTGCGGCGGCATCGGGGGAGCTGGCGCCGCCGGACTGCACAGCGGCGGCGGCCTTGGCGAGGGCGTCGCGGTATGCCGGGTCGTACGGGGTCATGTGGGACACGAGGACCGACTGGTGGTATTGAGCGCGCCGGGCAAGGATGGTAGTGATGGCGGCGATTCCGGAACTGCCGCCGATATTACGCGCCAGGTTGAAGAGTCCGGTGGCGTAATTGACGCGTTCGCGCGCGACGGTGGAAAAGGCCAGGGTGCTGATGGGAACGAAGAGAAATGCCAGGCCGAGACTCTGGACGACCCTGCCCCAGACCGCGGTGGAATAATCGACATCCAGGGTGAAGTGGGACATGCGGATCAGCCCGAGCACGGAGATGGTCACGCCGAAAATCACCAGCCAGCGCGCCTGGTATTTGCGCAGCAGAAAGCCCACGATCGGCATGCAGATGCAGATCGCGATTCCGCCCGGCGAGAGCACCATGCCGCTGAGCATCGCGGTGTAGCCGAGCAGGGTTTGCAGGAACAAGGGCAACAGCGTGGTGCTGCCATAAAGCACGAAGCCGAGCACCAGCATGGAAAGCGTGGCGAGCGCGAAATTGCGCTCCTTGAGGACGTGGAAGTCGATCACGGGTTGCTTTTGCCGCAGTTCCCAGACGACGACTCCGACCAGACAGACGATGGTGATGGCTGCGAACGCGACGATGAATGTGGAGCCGAACCAATCGTTGCGCTGCCCTTCATCGAGCACGATTTCCAGCGACCCCAGGCCAAGGGCGAGCAGGCCAAAGCCGACGTAATCCACCTTGAGCCCGCCGGCGAAACTCTTGCGGACCAGGTACGGGGGATCGACGATGAGCGCGGAGGTCATCATCAAGGAGAGAATGCCAACCGGAATATTGATGAAGAAGATCCAGCCCCAGCTGAAGTTATCCGTGATCCAACCGCCGAGGGTAGGACCGATGACGGGGGCGACCACCACTCCCATGCCGTAGACCGCCATCGCCATGCCCTGTTTGGCGCGCGGAAAACTTTCGACCAGGATGGCCTGGGAAATCGGCTGCAGCGCGCCGCCGCCCAAGCCTTGCATGATGCGGAAGAAAATCAGCCAGCCAAGGCTGGGCGCCAGGCCGCACAACAGACTGCTGACCGTGAAGATGCCGACGCATATCATGTAGAAGCGCTTGCGCCCGAGGAGCATGGAAAACCACGCGCCCATGGGAAGAATGATGGCATTGGCAACGAGATAAGAGGTAAGAACCCAGGTGGCCTCTTCGACGCTGGCGGAGAGGCTGCCCGCGATGTGGCGGAGGGCGACGTTGGCGATGCTGGTATCGAGCACCTCCATGAAGGTGGCCAGCATGACCGTGAACGCAATGATCCACGGGTTGATGCCGGGCCGGTGCGGACCCGCTGGATTACTTGGCGTAGAGCGCCTCCATCTGGCCGACGCTGTGGGCAAGGTCGGCGCGCGACTGGTTGTAGCGATAGAGCGCGGCGATCTGGTTATCGCTGGCGCGCGCGAAGGTATCCTGGGCCTGGATCACTTCGACATTGTTGGTGACGCCGGCCTGAAAGCGATCGCGCGATTGATCGACTTCCTGCCGCGCCAGTTGAATGCCGAGATTGGCGACATCTACTTCCGTGCGCGCGCTGGCCAACTGGGCGATCGCGGTTTTCACTTCGAGCGCGATGCGGTTCCGAATCTCCTGCTCCTGCTGCTTCAATTCGCGGATGGCGAGCTCCGCGCGCGTGCGGTCGGCCTGAATGCGGCCGCCGGTAAAGATCGGAACTTCGACGGTGGCCTGGTAGCTATATACCGGGATGGCGGTGCTGTTATTGAGACCCTGTTCGCTCCAAAAGCCTCCGACGGTGAGCCGCGGCAGGCGCGCGTCGGTGGCAGCGCGGAGATCGAGGTCGGCGCGCTGCTCCTGGGAGAGAATCTGGCGCAGTTCCGGGCGCGCTTGCCAGGCGCGTTCGAGGGTCTGATCGACATCGACCGAGGGGGTATCGAAGAAGCTGACCTGATCGGCGAGTTCGACGCGAAGTTTGGGATCGACATTGAGCAGGCGGCCCAGACCGAAGAGCGAGGTTTCCAGCTGGGTGCGCGCGACGATCAGGCGCTGCTTTTCGTTTTGCAGCTGCACGTTGGCGCGGAGGGTATCGATGCCGGTGCCGACGCCATTTTTTTGCAGGTCGTCGGCCTGGACGAAGAGCGCCTGGGCAAGATCGACGCGCGATTGAGCGGCCTGGACGTCGGCCGCGGCGCGCTGGCTGCCGAGGTATTGGGAAACGACGAGGAGGACACTTTCCTCGCGAACACCGAGTTCCTGGGCGCGGGATGTCTGAATCCCGACGGCGCTGGCCCGATAGCGGCGCCACAAGGTGAGGTCAAAGACGGGCGCCTGAAAATTGGCGCCGGCCTGCTCATAGCGGTAGGGTCCGACGTGCTGTGAAAAGCCCGGGAAGCGGAAGCCGATGGCGGTTTCCAGATTGACGCGGTTGACGACTTCCGCGGCGCTGCCATTCACGTGAGGCAGGAGGGCGGAACGGGCGATGTTGCGGTCCTGCTCGCTTTGCAGAACTCCCAGATTGGCGAGGATCACTTGGGGATTCTGCTTGAGCGCCAGTTGTACAGCATCGTGCAGGGTTAGCTTGAGCGGAGCTGGAGTTTGCCCCAAGGCGCTTCCGGCTAGCGCCATTAAGATCGACATCCTCAACATCATACTTTCCCGCTGCTGCACCTGGAATGCCATGCCAACGGGGATGCTAAGTGATTGTTGTTACATGGATTACGCGTGCCGGGAAACTGCCAGCTGCCCAAATATTGTCAGTGGCAACCGGTTGCGAAACGGGCTATGTATAGCCCGGTTTGCGGGCGGATGTAGTTGAAAACCCGAACCCGGGAGGCTAAAAGCGGGCTATGTATAGCCCACTTTACGGTTCAAACCGCGTTACGCGATTTGCTACCTGCAGCAATTGTACGACGTGACTCCTGCGAAACCGGGATGGGCGGAACACGGCGATGCACGGTAAGTGATTGATTACAGGGATACTCTGCCGACCGAAATATATTTCAAGTTGCGGTGACAGGGTGGCACAGTAGTTGCGGAATGGTTGGATATGGCGGCAAGTGTTTGGCGCGGAAGAATTACCTTCGGGCTGGTCACAATTCCGGTGCGACTAGTGAAGGCGGCACGGAGGGAGACCACCAAGTTTCGGAGGGTGCAGAGAATTGCAGCGGAGGAAACAGCTCCGGCGGCTACCCGCCCGGGTTCTGGAGTTTCCCAGCGGGGGGAGGCAAATGTCTGCCCCGCAGGAACCCGCGGAGGCGCAGGACGCAGTGGTTCGCGTGCGGAACGAACCGGTTCCCCGGGGGGAGATCCTCAAAGGCTACGAGGTGGCGAAGGATCAGTTCCTTGTGCTGGCGCCGGAGGAGATAGCGGCAGTGCGGCCGCGCACCTCGACTGAGCTGGAGATTACGGAGTTCGTCAAAGTGGAAGAGATCGACCCGATTTATTACGACACCTCTTATTACGTGGCGCCGGAAACGGGTGGCGAGAAGGCGTACACGCTGCTGTTCGCAACCTTAAAAACGACGGGGCACGCCGGAATGGGATCTTTGGCGATGCACGGGCGCGAGCACACCGTGTTCCTACGGGCGGGCCGGGAGGCACTGGTGCTTCATTCCATGTTCTATGAGAACGAGGTCGGCAAAGCTGCTTTTCGGGTGGACGGCGACGAACCCAATGGGAAGGAATTACACCTCGCACAGATGCTGGTAGGAGCGCTCGAGGCGAAGTTCCAACCGGAGAAATGGAAGGACAGTTACGAAGCGCGGCTCCAGGCGCTACTGGCCAGCCGGAAACCGACCGCTGGGGCGGCCAGGCCCGATCAAACGCCGGCGCAGGTTCCGGCGGAGGACATCATGGAAGCTCTGCGGAAGAGTCTGGAAATGGCGCGCAAGCCGGTTGCGAGCGAGCAGCAGCCGGTCAAGCCCAAACGGCCGGCAAAGCGAAAATAGGGGTCAGAAGGCCTTGGTATCGATGTTGAGTTTGCGCATCTTGGCCTGGAGGGTGGTGCGTTTCATGCCTAGTTTGGCGGCGGCTCCCTGATCGCCGCCGACCTTGCCCCCGGCGTCGCGGAGGGCGCGAATAATGGCGTCGCGTTCGGCGGTCTCGAGAGTGACGACGGCGGCGCTTCCGACGCCGCGTTTGAGCTCACGAACGGGGACCTGTAGGGTGCTGCCATTGGTCAGGATCACCGCGCGTTCGATAAAATTCTGCAGTTCGCGGATGTTGCCGGGCCAGTGGTAGCGGGCGAGGGCGTTCATGGATTCGGTGGGGATGCTGGTGATGCGGCGGTTCATGCGGCGCGCGTATTGCTGCACGAAGTAGCGGACCAGCAGCGGGATATCGTCGGTGCGATCGCGCAGCGGGGGCACCGTGATGGGAAAAACGTTGAGGCGATAGTAGAGATCCGCGCGGAACTCGCGGGCTTCCACCATCTCGGCGAGGTTGCGATTGGTGGCGGCGACGAGGCGGGCGTCCGTGCGGATGGTGCGCGAACTGCCGAGGCGTTCGAATTCCCGCTCCTGGAGAACGCGCAGCAGTTTGGATTGAAGTTCCACCGGGATCTCGCCGACCTCATCGAGGAAGATGGTGCCGCGATGGGCGAGTTCGAAGCGGCCGATACGCTGTGCGATGGCGCCGGTGAAGGCGCCTTTTTCGTGACCGAAGAGCTCACTTTCCAGGAGACCGGTGGGGATGGCGGCGCAATTCAGTTTGACGAAGGTGCCCTGCTTGCGCGAACTGAGATCGTGAATCGCGCGGGCCAGCAGTTCCTTGCCGGTGCCGGTTTCGCCATAGATGAGCACGGTGGAATCGGTGGGGGCGACGGTTTCCACCTGTTTGAGGATGGCCTTCAGGGCGCGGCTTTGGCCGACGATTTCTTCGAAGCGATTGTCGGTACGGATCTCGTCTTCGAGGTAGATCTTTTCCTCGGCGAGGCGCGCGTTCAGGCCTTCGATGCGCTGGTAGGAGAGGGCATTATCGAGCGCAATCGCCACCTGCCCGGCGACCTGGATGAAGAACTGGAGGTCATCGGCATGGAAACGATCGGCCTGGCGCGAGGCTACGTTCAGGGTGCCGAGGGCGGCGCCGCGGAGGAGGAGGGGCACCGAGCACATGGAGGCAATGCCCTCACGCGCGAAGAGGTCGTAGGTGGTGGGGGAGACGGCGCGAATCTCCGCGAGGCTGAAGACGCGGCCTTGCTGAGTGCGGTAGACATAGCCGGCAAGGCTATCGTCCAGGGTGACAACGGCATCCTGCTGAATGGCGCCGGTGCTTTCGGGAAAATCCAGCATTTGCAGGCGGAGGGCCTGAATTTCCGCATCGTAGATGAGGAGGCTGGTGTAATCCAGGCCGAATCTGCCGCGCAGGGAGGCGGCGATGGCTTGAAAGAGCTGGCGTGTTTCCAGGCACGTGACAACGGCATTATTGACTTCGAGCAGGGCGCGCAGGCGATCGCGTTCGCGCGCCAGTTGTTCCTCATAGGCGCGGGTAGCTTCGGAGTTGAGCGCGTTATCCACGGCCACGGCGACCTGGCGCGCGACTTGCCCCATGAACTCGATATCTTCGGGCGAGTAGGCGTCTTTGGCGAGGGAGCCGAAGTGGAGACCTCCCAGTTCGCGGTGCGCGGTGATGAGGGGGAGGATGCAGGCCGACTGAATGCCGTTGGCGATGAGGATCTGGCGAATGATGGGAAATCTGGTTTCGGCGGTCACGTCCGGAATGTAATAAGGACTCCGGGTTTCGAGGGCGGTGATGGTGGGGGTTTGATCAAACGGCGTGCCGTTGGGAGGCTTATCGACGACCAGGCGGTCGGTTTCCAGGATATGCAGGCGAACCACGCGATCTTTGTAATCGACCAGCGTGAGGCTGATGAAATCGAAGGGCACGAGACGTTTGAGCAGGCGGCTCAAGTCGGCAAAGAGGGTGGAGAGCTGGCGGTGAGCGCTAATCGATTCGGCGACTTCGAGGAGCGTTTCATAGCGCGCCTGAGCGGCATCGGGTGACGGGCGTGCGGGAGATGGCATCAAGGGGCGGAGCCAGCTTTTCTCTCAACCGTACCACAGGCGCGGCCCTGGCAAACCTCTTTCAGGACGGAGCAGATCAGGGGAGTGACGGCTTCCATTTCCACACCCTCGGAATGCATGTCGGTAAGCAGGGTTTGACCCGAGGGATCGACGAAATCGACTTCCCCCAGATCGACCACGGTTTTTCTGCCCTCGGTGGTGGAGCTGGCGGTCCTCCAGCATTGTTCCAGTTCCTTGACCCAGGGCCCGGAGAGCCTGCCTTCCAGTTTCAAGCGAAATTCGCCGGCGCTATCGTGGAGCGTTATTTTGAGCATGGCAACCCACCGATGAGAGAGGCACGCACTATGCCAGAGTAGGATCCGTACAGAACGAAAGAGATAGAACCGGCGTGTGTAAGCCGGGGACGCGGTACGATGCCCAAATAAGGGCACGCTGCCCATGGCGGCCAGGGTTCGCGGGACTACACTGGAGGCTTGGATAACGCTCCGGCACTCCCCTTGAGATGGCAGATGGTGATCTTGGCCGCACTGGTGCTGCTGGCCTACCTGCCGACGGCGGGCATCCCGTTGATCGCGGACGACTACCCGAATATTTCGCAGGCGCTCACATACGGGGCGCCTTCCGGGCCTGGGTACGCTGCTGCACGATGCTCAGTTCCGACTGCGCTCTACCAGCTATTGGGCGTGGTATGGGGTGTGGCAGGTGGCGGGGTTGAGTGCGGCGGCGGGACACGCGGTCAGCATCGCGCTGCACGTAGCGAACACGTGGCTGGTGCTGGCGCTCGGGCTGGCGTGGCCCCGAATGCGGGCGGCGGCGTTCTGGGCGGCGGCGTTTTTCGCGGTGCACGAAGGGCATCAAGAGGCGGTGATGTGGTATTCGGCGATCAGCGAGCTGTTGATGTTCGGCTTCGGGGGCGGGGCGTTGTGGTGCTGGATGAAGGGCCGCGTGGCGCCGGCTGTGGGGCTGTTCGCGCTGGCGCTGATTTCCAAGGAATCGGCGGTAATTTTCCTGCCGCTGTTTGTGTTGACGCTGGAACCGGGAGAATGGCGGCGCGGATTGCGGCGGCTGGCGCCATTCGCGGTACTGAGTGCGGCAGCGGTGCTTTCGCTTTCGCAGAGGGGCTCCGACTTCTTCCGCTTGAAGGACGGCAGTTTTTCCTGGCATGCGGCATTCTGGCTGACGTGGCCGCACAGCTTCGCACGGATCCTTTGGATTTGGGGATGGCCGGCGGTCGCGGCAATCGTGATCGCGGGCGATTCGCGCACGCGGCGCGCGGCGGGAAGGGCGCTGGCGTGGATCGGGATCGCTTTCGTGCCGTATTGCTTCCTGACCTATTCGACGGCGATTCCGAGCCGGCAGACCTATCTGGCGAGCGCCGGACTGGCGTGGTTGGTGGGGCTGGCGCTGGCGCATTGCGTGGACAAGCGAATCGCGGCGGCGGTGCTGGCGGTGATGGTGGTGCACAATACGGCGTACCTGTGGACGAAGAAGCGGGAGCAGTTTCTGGAACGCTCGGCGCCGACGACGCGATTGATCGAAGCGGCGCGCGCCACGCCGGCAGCGATCTGGGTGCAGTGTTTTCCGCTGCCGCCGATTGATGCCGAGGAGGCCGTGCGGCTGGCGGCGGGGCGGACGGCGGCGGATCTGGTGTGGGACGCGGAGACGGCGCGAACGCGCGGTGCGGCGCGGTTTTGCTATGGGGCGGGGAAGCGATGAGCGGAGCGGGAGACTAATTCGACGATGGTGCGTGCGCCCAGGGAATCGGGGAGATTGTAGCGTTCGAGCACACGCATGTGGACGCGGCGGCGGGCGGCTTCCGGGGCGGCCTCGGCGATCTCGGTTTCGGCGTCGGGGCCCTTGTAGAGCAGGGCTCTGGCGCCCGCTGCGAGCGCCGGGGCGAACAGGCTCACGGCGCGGTTCAGCGGCGCGACGGCGCGGGCGGTGACGATGGCGGCGCGGTGCGCTTTGAGCCAATCTTCGGCACGTTCGGCGTGCACTTCGACATTCGCGAGACCCAGGTCGCGGGCTGCCGATTCGATGAAGCGCGCTTTTTTCTGAGTGGATTCGAGCAGGGTAAAGCGCGTTTCGGGGAAGGTGAGTGCGAGCGGAATTCCAGGGAAACCGGCGCCGCTGCCGGCATCCACGATGTGGGAGGCGGCGGCGAATAAGCGCCAGGGGATTACGGAATCGGCAACGTGCTTGATGGCGGCCTCGCGCGGACTCACGATGCGGGTGAGGTTGAAGTGCTGATTGGTTTCGACGATGAGGTCCAAGTGCCGGGCGGCGCCAGCGATGCAGGCATCGCGATGGGGCAGGTCTGGCGGAAGGATCTGGAGCAGTTCTTCGGCGAAGGTCACGGTGATCTTATGATCGCAGGAGTGGCTTCGCTCCGCGGCACTTCGGAGGCTATACTGTACCAACATGGCTTCCATACTTGTTACAGGAACCAGCCAGGGGATTGGCTTCGAGACTGTCCTTGAGCTCGCACGGGCGGGGCATCGCGTGTACGCGACGCTGCGCACGCCGGAGAAATCGCCCGAGCTGGCGGAGATTGTGGCGAGAGAGAAACTGCCGGTGACGATTCACCGGATGGATGTGGACTCCGACGCCTCGGTGGCGGAGACCTTTGCGGAAATTCTGAAAGACGGCGACTTGGATGTGCTGGTCAATAATGCCGGAATCGAGCGGCTGGGCTCCATCGAAGAGGCACCCTTGCAGGACTTCCGTCAGTGCATGGAAACGAATTATTTCGGCGCGATCCGCTGCCTGCAGGCTGTTCTTCCGCGAATGCGGGAGCGGCGCAGCGGATGCATCGTCAACGTCAGTTCGGTGGCGGGCCACATCTCGCTGGCGCCGATGGCTCCCTATTCCGCCTCCAAGTTCGCGCTGGAAGCGTTAAGCGAATGCCTGGCGCAGGAGGTTACGGCATTCAACATTCGGGTCGCGATTGTGGAGCCGGGCATTATCGCGACGCGGATGGCGCGCAATATTGCGTTGCCGGAGAGCGCGTCAAATTATCCGCAGGGACGGCGTATCGCGGGCATGTTCACCGAAGCGCTGGGAGCCAGCCCCGGCCCGGAACTGGTCGCGCAGAGGATTCGCGAGATCATCGAAAGCGACTCGGCTCCGCTGCGCCATCCGACGGGTCCGGACGCGGTTCCGTTTCTGGCGTGGCGCGCGGCGCAATCCGACGAGCAGTGGGTGAAGTTCGGCTCGCAAAGCGATGAAGAGTGGACTGCGCAGGTGGCTCGCGACTTCGGGATGCAAGTGAAACTCTAGGGATTACGATGAGGTGCCGGCGTTGTTTGGAAACGTGCGCTGACAGAACGCAGCTGAATCATTTCCGGATGGATTTGCTGCGAACCATGCTCCTGGTGCTCGCGATGGCCGTGCCAGCGACGGGACAACAGCCCATCTCGATTCCGGTCACAGATGGCGGGCGAGTTTGCGCCGACCTCTATGGGCGAGGCACCCGAGCGGTTGTGCTGGCTCACGGCGGCAGATTCAACAAGGAGAGCTGGCGGGTTCAGGCCAGGGCGCTGGTGTCCAAGGGATTCCGGGTGATGGCAATCGACTTCCGTGGAACCGGCTGTTCGACGGGCCCCGGGCATGGTGATTCCGGAGATCCGCCTTTTGAAGATGACATACTCGCTGCGGTTCGCTATTTGAAAGCGCATGGTTCGAATGCTGTGTCGGTTGTTGGGGGAAGCTTCGGCGGCGGGGCGGCCGGCGATGCTTCGATCCAATCGCCGACGGGAGAGATCGATCGCATCGTATTTCTCGGCGCCGCGCCGAACCTCCCGGCAGAAAAACTGAAATCGCGCAGCTTGTTTATTGTGGCTCGTGACGACGCCGATGGCGCCGCCAAGCGGTTACCGGGTATTCGGGATCAGTACGAAAGAGCTCCGGGACCGAAGGAACTGATTGTTCTGGATGGCTCCGCTCACGCCCAATTTCTTTTCCAAACGGACCAGAGTGCCCGCGTCATGCGCGAAATCTTGCGCTTCCTCTCCATGCCATAGGGGGTGGGTGCACGGGCGAATCGGGCAGTTCCCGTGGCTCGGAGAGGTTCTCGCGAATCATTGTGGATGTGGCACGGACTAACTCGGCCAAGGACGTGAATTACTGGATGTGAATGCCTATCTCTGCCATAATGCGCCGCCCATTTTCGCTGAATGCCCAAGCGAGTAGCGGCCCAGCCAGGCTGACCACCACGATGCCGGCCAGCAGCCAACCTGTGCCGCCCGGCTTGAGCGTCGCGCGTATGGGCTTTTTCGGGTCGTACCACACGTCGATGGGACCCCCGACCTGGTAGGAGGCTGCGATTTTCTCCGCCCGGCCGCGCCGCATTGGGTTATCGCCGGTCAACCATATGGTGGTCGAGCTATGGAGCATGCCGTCAACTTTATATGTGTAATTGACGCGGGGAGAGTAGTAAGGGTATTCGTTGTCCACCTTTTCCACTGAGGCGCTGAGGATTTTGCCCTCCACGCGCGGCCATCGGGTACTCTCCACGGCCATTGCGTAGTGCCAACTCAGCCAGACTATGGCCCCTAGTGTTGCCAACACGTAGAACCATACCGCAGCGTTCATATTCAGAGCATATCAGCCGATCGGGGGATGCTTTTTGAAAGTTCCATGACAATCTGGTTGCGTCCAGGAAACCTTGAAGCTCGACGAGGACTGACTCTCCTCCCCGTCACACACTCTCGGTCTTCTCCACGTGGCCAGTGCGTCTCGGTGGCCCGACTCGGTGGCTTCGTGCGCGGCTCTACCCTCGCGTCCTGGTCCCCTCCGCGCCCGCGGCACTTGTGGGAATTCGCGGCCTCTCGCGAGTTATGCGGGAAGGAAAACCCAACCGGCTCGACGAGGCCTGACTCAGCTTCCCCGCCGCTTGGACACGGGCGACGTGTCCGTCTCCAGATCGGGTTTTGGTCTGTAGGCTTGCTTGCAGCATAAAATCACCGCCGGATTTTGCCGAGGAACGTCCCGAATGCGTCGGTGCGGTGACCTGGTTTTGCAGATTCCGTAGGTTAATCAAGTCTCCTTGAGCATGTCTATCCAGAGCTTAAGGGTCAGATCTTGGCGAGCTTCATTAGAAAGGTACGGGCGCATTTCTGACTTGTACCGTTTTTGTAGCACATCCAGGTCAAGCGGAACGGACCTGGCCAACCACTTGACATCATCTCGGTCCCGTTGAATATTGCGTTCGAGCTTTGACAATGCCAGATCGTATGGGTCCAACGCCAGCAAGCGAAGCTGCGCATAGCAGCCGGGGAACATCTCTGTCAAACGGTCGCGAAAATCTCCCGGGACAGTCTGTAGGGCAGTCTGATGAAGGTAAACCTTGTATTTCTTCGCAAGCAAACTGCCCTCACCTGCGAGTTCGCAGACCGGGGCGGCATTCGCGGATGGCTCGATCTCAAGAAAATCAATGTCTGATGTTTGACGCGACATGCCGTAGAACTGCGTCATAACGAAGCCGCCGAGGCAGTACAAGTCCACCCGTCCAGCCAGCTGTTCATCCAGGGCGGTCAAAAACGCGTTCCACGGCTGCGGCGGTCTAGCTGGCGGGTGCGACATGAGCTAGATGTTGAGGCGCAAGATCGGTCCAAAGATGCCACTGTGCCGCTTCTGGTGGTCGGTTTTGCTCAAGCCACGAACGTTCCGCAGCTGTTAACGATTGCTTGCACAATGTATCCTCGCGTTCGAGGCGTGAGCGTTCCAATTCCACTTCACGCTGGGCAAGCAATTGCGCCTTAGCGTGATCGCTCGGATTCAACTCCGCCAGACGACGTGCAAGATTTGTGACGAATCCCAGCCGATTCTGGAGATCATTGCTCTTGGCAACTTTGGTCAACCATTTCCAATCGAGGTCCGCGTACGTATAGACGACCCAAGGAAGTGCCTCTGTCAATCGGCTATCCAATTCTGGTTGTGCCAACGCAGTGAATAGGACCTCGGCAGGGTTTCTCTTCCTCCACGTGCGCACGTAAGAGAATCCAGGATAACCCAAGGCCGCAAGGTCTTTAGCCAACTCATCGGGATTCACTGACAGCGGTCTTTCCATCTTATTGCGAAGCGGAAGAAAGGTCGGAGGCAATCCGTAGACGCTCAAGACCCTACGGGAAAGGCGCTTCGGCCAAGTCCGTTCGCCCCTTTCGACCATGGAGACATAAGGCTGCGATACCCCAAGCTCTTTGGCAACTTGGCTCTGCGTGAGACATACATTCTTTCGTGCTCGCTCCAACAGGGGACCGTTCATGGCATTCGCTCCACACTTGAAATTATAGAACGGTTTCTGTTATATTTCAATGGCGTTTAAGGTTTTGATAATAAAGTGCTTGTTAATATCATCTATCAGGTTTCCACACTTCAGGATCACGGGAAGACTGTTGTAGCTTAAGCAAAAAGCTGAGTAGCGAATGCGAAAGACCTCGCAGCATGGTCGCGATGTACATTTACGCTGCAGCAGGTGGATTGGGTCGCGGTTCGCAAGCACGCACCTGCATAGCCGCCGCCACGGCCGTCCGAATCCTGTCTGGATGCCCACCACGATTCAGGTGAAAGTAGGGTTCACGGCTTTTGGCGAATTCTGCGGGAACTGTGCGGCGGGAGGAAAGGTACACCCTCGTGGGGCCTACAGGGAGGCAAGGTGCTATCGCAGCATGCAGAAACGCTGGCTTCCTGAGAATTGCGCGGACGGAGCCCGCCAGCGAAGGCGCATAGACTGTTGTTTTGGTGGACCTGGACGGGTTCGAACCGTCGACCTCTTCCATGCCATGGAAGCGCGCTCCCAACTGCGCCACAGGCCCATTCCAAGTGAGCCGGAGCGACAATCCCCATGCACGATAACGCAAGGGGCAAGTCGTCCGTAACTTGAATATAGCACATCCCCAGAATGGCTCCAATTGACAGTGCGCTTAACGCGCCGTCTACAATGATAAAGATGCGCCGCGTCCCGATCACTGTACTCGTCGTCTGCCTGGCGACCACCGCACTTTCGTCCTGCATTGCCCGGCGGCGGCTGATTGCGCGCAAGGGTGTGAGCAATCCGCAGCAGCAACTGTTGACGGCAGACCGGCAGACCCTGATCGACAGCATCGTCCGGCAGTATGAAGCGGTCCACGATTTCAATGCCGAAGTGGATATGGTGCCCGCGCTGGGGACGGTGGAAAAGAGCAAGATCACGGAATACAAGGATGTGCGGGCGTACGTTTTGTTCCGCAAGCCCTCGGACATCCGGCTGATCGGGCTGTATCCGGTGGTGCGGAACAAGGCGTTCGACATGGTTTCCAACGGGGACCAGTTCAAGCTCTACGTACCCTCCAAGAACCGGTTTCTGGTGGGGAAGAATGAGCTCGAGGCGCCTTCCAAGAACAAGCTGGAAAATCTGCGGCCGCAGCACTTCCTGGACGCGATGCTGGTGAAGCCGATCGACACGGTCCACGAGAAGGTGCTGCTGATGAACCTCACCGACGAGGACAACGCCTTCTACATTGTGCCGGTGATTCACGAGAACGGGAACGGACAGCTGGTATTGAGCCGGAGCATCTGGTTCAATCGCTACAATCTATCGATCGCGCGGCAATTCATTTTCGACGAGAACGGCAACATTCTCACGGATGCCCGCTATAGCGATTGGAAGCAATACGACGGCGTGCCGTTTCCGAAGCACATCGAAATCAACCGGCCGCGGGACGAGTATGCGGTGGTGATCGACATCGTGAAGATGGATATCAACAAGGGAGTGACGGCGGAGAAATTCGCGCTGGAGCAGCCGGAAGGAACGACGCTGCAAGTGGTAGGCCAGACGCCGCCTACTGTGCCCGCGGCCGCGCCTCCGGCGACCAAAGGAAGAGTAAAGAAAAAGTGACAGGCAAGCTCGTAATCGAAAATTTCAAGCACAAGCCGATGCGCAGCCTGCTCAGCATTCTGCTGATCGGCGTTCCCGTGACCCTGATTCTGTGCCTGGTGGGACTCAGCCACGGTATGATCGCCGATTCGCAGCAGCGCGCCCGCGGCAGCGGCGCCGATATTATGGTGCGCGGCAGCAACGCCAAGGCCATGCTCAGCCAAAGCTCGGCCACCCTTCCCGAGGAGTTCATCGCCTTCTTCGAAAAGCAGCCGCACGTCGCTCTTGCGATGGGACTGGTCAGCCACGCCATTGAACTGCCGCTCTTCGTCAACGGCGTCGATCTGGACCGGTTCACCAAAATGAGCGGCGGTTTCAACTATCTCGAAGGCGGTCCCTTCCAGGGCCCCAACGATGTCATCATCGATCGCTTCTATGCCGAGCAGCGCAAGAAACACGCCGGCGACACCCTTGAATTGCTCAACCGCCCTGGCACGTCAGCGGCATCTTCGAAGGCGGCAAACTTGCCCACGTTCTGGTTCCGGTCAAAACCCTCCAGGAGTTGGATCAGGTCGGCACGAAGTACAGTCAGGTCCTGCTCAAACTCGACAATCCCGCCAATACCAACGCGGTTGTCGCGGACCTTCAGAAGAAGCTTCCCGACTACCCGATCATCTCGATGGACGAAGTGACTACGCAGATTCAGGCCAGCGTAAACAAGCAGGGGCTTAGCGCCTTTATCGCCGTGATCGTCGGCATCGGCGTAGTGATCGGCTTCGCCGTGGTCTGCCTCTCGATGTATATGGCGGTGCTCCAGCGCACGCGCGAAATCGGCATTCTCAAGAGCCTGGGCGGTTCCAAGGGCTTCATCCTGGCCATCATCCTCACGGAAGCTCTGATGCTTGGCGCGGGAGGCACGGCCCTCGGAATCCTGATGAGCTTCGGGGCCCGGCAGATTATCGAAGCCGTCCAGCCCGCCTCGTTCCAGATGGAGATTGTGTATTCCTGGTGGCCGCGCGTACTCGGAATTACGCGTGGCCGCCGCGCTCCTGGGCGCGCTCTACCCCGGTCTCACAGCCGCTGCTCACGACCCGATTGAGGCACTCGCGTATGAGTAACGGCGGACATCATCCAGATTCGCGGCCTGACCAAAACTTACCGCGTTGGGAAGGTGGACGTGCAGGCCCTGCGCGGCGTCGATCTCAGCGTGGAAAGGGGCCATTTCCTCTCGATCATCGGTCCCTCGGGGTCGGGCAAATCGACGCTGTTCCACGTCATCGGCGGACTTACGCCGCCGACCACCGGCACCGTCGTCCTTGACGATAAGGACCTCTCCAAGATGACCGACGCCGAGCGCACGCGGATGCGCAAGCGGACGGTGGGATTTGTCTTCCAGAAGTTCAACCTGCTGCCGAATTTGACGGCGCGCGACAATATCGCGGTCGCCCGCTACATCGGCGGCATGCCCGCCAAACCGGAACCCGAGTTCGAAGAAGTGCTGCGCCTGCTGAAGATCAGCGATCGCCTGGACCACAAGCCCAACGCGCTCTCCGGCGGCGAACAGCAGCGCGTCGCCATCGCCCGCGCGATTGTCAATCACCCCGCCATACTGCTTGCCGACGAGCCGACCGGCAACCTCGACACGGAGAATTCCGCCGCTGTGCTGGAAGTTCTGCGCGACCTGAATCGGCGGCTCGGCCAGACGGTGCTCATGATCACGCACAATCCGGAAGCCGCGGCCTACGGCGATTCCATCGTCCGCATGCGGGACGGCCACATCACCGATCGAACGTAGGTTACGCCTGGCGGACGACGGCCAGTTCGTTCGCCTTCATCCACGCCAGCTTGCTCTGGTGCTCCTGATACAGGGTGGAGAAGCCTGCCCAGTAGTAACCGAACACGAACAGCGACAGGAAGGGAATCGACAGGAAGTTGTATGTGGTGATGGCGAAGACCACCATTCCCAGGAAATACGTGCCGAACGCGATTTCCATGTATGGCAGCCATCCGCTGCGGCGGCGGTACTGCTTGTTCTCCAGCTTCATTGGACGCTCGCCGATGGCGTATTTCGGCGTGCGCACGAAGCTGCTCTCCACGCCGAAAAGCGCCTCGAGCACCGCCCGCGTATTGATGATCGTCAGCCCGACGCCCACCGCCATCAACATCGGCAGCATGAGGATCGAGCGCTTCCAGTTCTTCGGATACAGCTCGCGCTGCGCCACCACGTAGAACAACGAAATCGACCAGAAGCTCGCGGCGATCAGCGGCAGATCCAGGAAGACCATCTGCCAGATGCCCATGTAGAAACGGACGATCATCACCGGGAGCATCAGCGCCGACACCACAATCATCAGGGGGTAGGAGATATTCGGCGTGAGGTGCATAAATGCCTCCGCCTTGACGCGCTTCGAAATCGGCGCCTTCAAAATCGAAGGCAGCAGCTTGATCGCAACCTGCGTCAGGCCCTTCGCCCATCGCGCGCTGCTGCACCTGGAAGCCGTGCATCTCGACGGGCAGTTCGGAGGGGCAATCCAGGCCGGGGACGTACACGAAGCGCCAGCCTTTGAGCTGGGCGCGATAGCTGAGGTCGGAATCTTCGGTGAGGGTATCGTGCTGCCAGCCGCCCGCGTCATCGATCATGGCCTTGCGCAGAATGCCGGCCGTGCCGTTGAAGTTGAAGAAGTAGCCGGCGCGCGAACGCGCTCCATGCTCCAGGATGAAATGGCCGTCCAGCAGCATCGCCTCGACTTCGGTGAGGAAGTTGTAATCGCGGTTGAGATAGCTCCAGCGGGTTTGCACCACGCCGACCTTGGGGTCGGTGAAGTGGTGAATGGTGCGCATCAGAAAATCGGTGGGCGGAATAAAATCGGCATCGAAGACGGCGACGAGTTCGCCGGTGGCGGATTTCAAGCCTTCCTGGAGGGCTCCGGCTTTATAGCCGTGGCGATTGCTGCGGTGCAGATAGTCGATGGGGTAGCCGAGGGCGCGATAGCGTTCCACCAGGGCTTCGGCGAAGGGGGCGGTATCGTCGGTGGAATCGTCCAGCACCTGGATTTGCAGGAGCTCCTTCGGATAATCCATCTTGACGGTCTCTTCGATCAACCGCTCCACCACGTAGCGCTCGTTGTACAGCGGCAATTGTATGGTGACGCGGGGGAGGGGATCGAAGCGGCGTGCGGGTTCCCCGGTAGCGTTCTTCTTATGCTTGAAATACGTGCGAATGATATCGTACCGATGCAAGCCGTAGACCGAGAGAATGGTCAGCACGGTGAAGTAGGGAATCAGCATCGCCCAATCGAACCAGGCCAATTGGTGAATTCCGGCAAAGGGATTGTTCAGGAGGCTCTGAATCAGGCGGTCGGTCTGCGATCGGGTAACCAGCAACGCCAGCGGTAAGCTAGAGAACATAGAAAAAGCCCGCTTCTAACAGCACACGGACAGGTACGGCTGTAAATTGGGACGACTCAATATTACCAAATCTCATACTCTCTGGTAAGTGGTGCTCCGTGCCGCTACTGACCGTTCTTGAAAATCAGACCCTCTTTCATCACAAAACGAATTTTTTCGACCTGCCGGATGTCGGTTTCGGGATTGCCGGGGCAGGCGACGATATCGGCGAACTTACCGGTTTCCAGGCTGCCGGTGCGGTCGGCCACGCCGAGCAGTTCGGCATCGAGAGAAGTGCCGGCCTTTAAGGCATTGATGGGCGTCATGCCGAGATTCACCAGGAGGTGGAACTCCTCGGCGTTGCGTCCGTGAGGATACACGGTGGCGTCGGTCCCGACGACGATCTTGACTCCGCGGGCGATGGCATTGCGGACAGTTGTGTTGAGGGCAGCCATGGCCTGGCGAGCTTTAACGGCAATCACGGGAGGCACGTAGCCATCGGTGAGGCGCTCCTTCAGCCCCTCAGCAGCCATGAGGGTGGGCACGTAGTAAGTGCCGCGCGCTTTCATCATGTCGAGGGCGTCGTCATCGAGAAAGCTGCCGTGTTCGATGGAATCGATTCCGGCGCGGATGGCGCGTTTGGCTCCGGTGGCGCCGTGGGCGTGAGCGGCTGTTTTGCGGCGGAGCGCGTGGGCCTCGTCGACCAGGGCGTCGAGTTCGGCTTGGGTAAGCTGCGGGGTATCGACGTCGTCGGTGAGGGAGAGCACGCCGCCGGTGGCGCAGGTCTTGATGACGTCGGCGCCGTGCTTGATGTTGTAGCGCACGGCCTGGCGGGCCTGGTCCGGGCTGTTGATCACGCCGTCGGTAATCCCGCTTTCGCGGCCGAAGATCATGGGGGCGAAGCCAGCTGAGTAATCGCAGTGGCCGCCGGTGGCCCCGAGGGCGTTGACTGCAACGAGCATGCGAGGTCCGGGAATTTTGCCGGCGGCGATGGCGTTGCGCAAGCCGACATCGATGTAATCGCCAGCACCGACGTCGCGGACGGTGGTGAAGCCTGCCATCAACGTCTTGCGCACGATCTCGACGGCGTCGAGCGTGCGCTCCGGGATGTTCTTCTTCAGGGAATCCAGCTCCGTGGTGCGGTAATCGCGCTCATAGGGATAGGTGAGGTGCGTGTGCGCATCGATGAGGCCGGGGAGGAGGGTAGCGTCGCCCAGGTCGATGGTTTCGGCGCCGGCGGGTATAGAGGCGTTCGGGCCGACGCCGGCGATTTTACCGTTGACCACGACGATCAGGCCCGGGGAGACGACGTGATCGCCCTTGCCATCGAAGAGGTGTGCCGCTTTCAGTACGTAGGTCTTATCGGCGGCGAAGGCGGCGGAGGTGAACAGGAGAAGGACGGCGAGCGCGGAAGGCATAGGAGCCATCATAGAAGATACGCGGGCTTACCGCGCGGCGACGGGAATTACGAATTTGAGCGAGGTTTGGGTGGGGGAGAAGGATGCGACTTTGACATCCTTGAGACCGGCGAGGCGGCCGGCTTGAATGACTTCGACTTCGCGAATTGCGGGAACGCCTTTCGGGTAGACCACCCAGATGGCGCCGGCGGGTTTGAGATTGCCGGCCAGTTTGGGAAGTTTGGCGAGGGCCTTGCGATCCGCCGCCAGGAAGAAAATGATGTCGGCCTTGGCTTTGCCGATTTTGGTGTCGCGCAACTCTTCGAGAAAGGTCTGGTCGAACTCACCGACGGTTTGCACGGCGAGGCCGGACTTGATGCCGAGTTTGGCTGCGCGGGTCGGCGGATGAAGTATTTTGTCGGCCCATTTTGCGGCTGCCGGGCCGAGTTCGAGTTCCGCGGGTCCGCCGGGAAAGTGCAGTGTGAGCACGCCGGCCGCCTCGCTGACGGCCTGGAGATCTTTGAAGAGGATTTTGAGGCGTTCCTCGCCCCGAAAGAGGAGGTGGTCGGTTTCCAGATAGGCTTTACCGACGAGCGAACGTCGCTGATATTGCATGCGGCATTCCAATTCCTGTCCCATGGTCAATCCTCGTTTCTGGTATCAATCCTCGATGCTGGTGAACTCGCCGAAGCGGAGGCCCAAATCGCGCAGATAGCCTTCGATGCTCGCGGTGTAGCCGAAGAAGAAGCGCGCCATGAAGCGGAAGATCACGTTGTAGACTTCGCCATCTTCGGTGATCCTCACCACGCAGCCCTCGGGGGCGGGGGCGATATCGAAAGTCCACGTACCGCCGAAGGGGAGGTTGCGGTCCGCGATGCGCACGACGCGGCGCGATGGCATTTTGTCTTCGACCAGTTCATAGATGACGTTCTGCCCGTGGCTGTCGCGCTCCCACCATTGCTTGCGGCCATCGCGATCGGGGAGGGCGCCGAAGGCCTTGACGTCGGAGCGCCAATCCACCGGGCCGGCAAGGGTGAAGTAGATGGCCTCGGGCTTCTGGCGGTAGTGCGCCTGGCGGGTGGCGTGGTGAGCGCGCGGGAGCATGGCTCCGACCAGCGCGACGAGGGCGGCGAGCAGCGCGAGGGCGCCGGCGATCAGCAGGACCCACTTCATGCGGCACCGCGTTTCAGGAAACGGCTCAGGTCGCCGGAAGAGATCATGGCGCGCGACGCTTCGGCCAGGAGTTCGAGGCCGCGCAGCGCCTGGCGGCGTTTGCGTTCGTCCAGGTGGGCGAGGACGGATGCCACCAGTTCCGGCTCCAGCACCTTCTGCTGCTTCTTAATGCGCAGGCCGGCGGCGGTGAGGCGCAGGTCGAGGCGGCGGCGATCTTCGGTGCTGCGCTCGCGAACCACGTAGCCGCCGCGCACCAGGCGGTCCATGGTCAGCGACATGGTGGACGCGGTGACGCCCATGTGGCGGGCCAGGTCGAAGAGGGAGGTCGGCTGGACGTCATCGAGGTGATCCAGCACGGAGGCCTGATGTCCGCTGAGGACATCGCCGGTTTTGGAATCGCGGACGTGGCGCTTATGGCAGGCAAAGTAGATTTGCGGGTAGCAGCGAAGAACCGTGTCTACCTCGGAATCGGCCATGGCGGCAGTATAAGCGGTTTAATTTGGTTAGTCAAAGCAAATTGATTTTCGATAAGATCAGCGCCGGGCGCAGGGCCGGTATTAGTCTTCGTCGTGCTGGGCGGCGAGGCGGGTGACGACGCTGAGGTCTTCGAGCGTGGTGACATCGCCGGTGACGGAATTCGAGGTCACGATTTCGCGCAGCAGGCGGCGCATGATTTTGCCGCTGCGGGTCTTGGGGAGTGAATCCGTGAAGCGGATCTGCTCCGGCTTGGCGAAGCTGCCGATCTCGTGAGCCACCCACTTGCGCAGTTCCTCGGCCAGTACGGTGTGGTCGAAGTTGCCCTTCTTCAGGGTCACGAAACAGGCCACGGATTGGCCCGTGATCTCGTGGGGCTTGCCGACCACGGCCGCCTCGGCAACGGCGGGATGGCGGACCAGCGCGGATTCCACTTCCATGGTGCTGAGGCGATGGCCGCTGACGTTCATGACGTCATCGACGCGTCCCAGAATCCAGTAGTAGCCGTCCTCATCGCGGCGCGCGGCGTCGCCTGCGAGGTAGACGCCGGGGACACGCTCCCAGTAAGCCTGCTTGTAGCGGTCGGGCTCGCGCCACAAGGTGCGCGCGATGCTCGGCCAGGGGCGGCGGATGATCAGGAAGCCTTCGCGATTCGCTTCCACCGGA
Organism: uncultured Solibacteraceae bacterium; assembly: GCA_963811575.1. Classification (GTDB taxonomy): domain Bacteria; phylum Acidobacteriota; class Terriglobia; order Bryobacterales; family Bryobacteraceae; genus Solibacter. The sequence continues at coordinate 86,523 of CAWERY010000008.1, forward strand.
TTGCCCTGCAGGTCCACGATATCGGCGATGACGCCGGGCAGCGGCAGGGTGCCGGAGCCCGGTTTCAGAGGCACCGCGCCGGGCATGGGCGCGATCATGATGGCGCCGGTTTCGGTCTGCCACCAGGTATCCACGATGGGACAGCGTTCTTTGCCGATCACCTTGAAATACCATTCCCAGGCGGCGGGATTGATGGGTTCGCCGACCGAGCCCAAGAGGCGCAGGCTCGACATATCGTGAGCATTCGGCCACTGGTCGCCCTGCCGGACGAAGGAGCGGATGGCGGTGGGCGAGGTGTAAAAAATGTTGACCTTGTATTTCGCGATCAGCCGCCAGAAGCGGTCGGGTTGGGGAAAATCGGGGGCGCCTTCGTACATCATGCTGGTGGCGCCGGCGGAGAGCGGTCCGTAAACGATGTAGCTGTGGCCGGTTACCCAACCGATATCCGCGGTGCACCAATACGTGTCTTCCTCGCGCAGGTCGAAGACCCACTTCATGGTCATGTGCGCCTGCAGCAGGTAGCCCGCGGTGGTGTGCACGATGCCCTTGGGTTTGCCGGTGGTGCCGGAGGTGTACAGCACGTAAAGCGGATGTTCGCTATCCAGCTCCGCGGCGGGGCAGATTTCGTTGACGCCGGCGTCGAGCTCGTGCCACCAGTGGTCGCGGCCTTCCTTCATGGGGATCTCGCCGGCGGTGCGGCGATAGACGATCACGTCCTTCACGGTGGGGCAATCGGTGAGCGATTCGTCCACTGCGTCTTTCAGGCGCACTTCCTTGCCGCGCCGCCACGCGCCGTCGCACGTGATGACCACCTGCGCTTCCAGATCCTGAATGCGCGCCTTGAGAGCTTCCGCGCTGAAACCGCCGAAGACCACGCTATGAATGACGCCCAGGCGCGCGCACGCCAGCACCGCCACGGGCAGTTCGGGAATCATGCCCATGTAAATGATGGCGCGATCCCCCGCTTTGAGTCCGCGGGCTTTGAGGACATTGGCGAAGCGGCAAACCAGGCGATGCAGTTCCTGGTAGGTGATCATGCGCTGATCGCCGGGCTCGCCTTCCCAGAGAATGGCGACTTTGTTTTTCCGGGCCGTATTCAGATGCCGGTCGACGCAGTTGTAGCAGGCGTTGGTCTTGCCGCCGACGAACCATTTCGCGAACGGCGGATTCCATTCGAACACGTGAGTCCACTTCTCAAACCAGTGAAGCTCTTTTTCCGCCAGCTCGCCCCAAAACTCCTCGGGCCTTTCCGCGGCTCTCTGGTAGAGGGCGCGGTAACCGTCCATTCCTTTCACATTCGCGTTCCTGACGAATTGCGCGGAGGGCGGGTAAACGTTTGGATCGGCCATAGCTGGAATCTTAGCAAACGGCGCGCGCGCGGCTAAAAGGTGATCACTGCTCGTCCCGGCAGTTCGCCGCGCCGCATCTGGTCCAACAACACGGGCGTCTCCTCCAGGCTGTGTGTGTGCACGTGCGGGCGCAGGATGGCGCGCCGGGCCAGGCCGAAGACCGCCGCCAGATCTTCCCGCGAACCCAGGTAGCTGCCGCGAATCGTGATGCCCTTCAGTACGGTATCGACCAGCGGGAGTTCGTACGAGGTGGTGGCGAGGCCGACCAGAATCAGGGTCCCATTGCGGCGCAGCGCCTGAAACGCCTTGGGGATCGCGGCCGGGGCGGCGGTGAACACGATGGCGGCGTCCGCGCCGCGCGTCTCCGCGTCCGCACCGGCGGCGCGCGCGGCGGCAAGCTTTTCTTCGGACGGGTCGGACACGGCGACGCGCAAGCCCTGGTGCAGCGCAATTTGCAGGGCGAGGTGGCCGAGGCCGCCATAGCCGAAGAGGGCCACGGTTTGTCCCTCGCGGAGGCCGGCTTCCCGCAGTGCGCCGTAGGCCGTCCAGCCGGCGCAGCAGAGCGGGGCCGCTTCCGCGGCGGCGAGATCCTCCGGGACGCGGACCAGCGCCGCCGCGGGGACCAGGGCATAGTCGCCGAGCGCGCCTTGCAGGGTGTAGCCGAAATTCGTCTGACGCGGGCAGAAGCGCTCGCGTCCGGCCCGGCACCATTCACACTTGCCGCAGGTTGTGCCGAGAAAGGTGATGCCCGCGCGGTCGCCGGGCGACCACTCGGCGACACCCGCCCCCACCGCTTCCACGCGCCCGATGCCTTCGTGTCCCAGGGTGAGCGGCGCCAGCGGGAGCTTTTCGAGGCCGCAGACGAAGAGATCGGAGTGGCAGATTCCGCATGCCTCCATGCGGAGCAGTACCTCGCCCGTGCCCGGCTCGCCCACGTGGCACGATTCGACGCCGACTGTTCCGCGCGCGCGCCGGCAGGATGGCGGCCCTCATTTTCGTCGCTCTCACGCTAACCCTTCATTCCCTTGAGAAAGTAATTGAACTGCCGCTCGTGGTCGATGGTGGTGTTCTCGCCATGGCCTGGGATGACCTGGGTATCGCCGGGCAGGGGGACGAGTTTATCGTGAATGGACTGCAGGATCTGGCGGCCATCGCCGCCGGGCAGGTCCGTGCGCCCAATGCTCTCGCGGAACAGGGTATCGCCCGCCACCAGCTTGCCTTCCGAGGGCATCCACAGGCAGATGCTGCCCTGCGTGTGCCCGGGAGTATGGAGCACGTGGACCTGGGTAGCGCCCACGAGCAGGCTATCGCCATCCTTGGCGGCGACATCGATTTCCACCGCGTCGGGCGGCGCGATGCCCAGCCAGGTAGCCTGTACGTCGAGCATTTTTTGCAGTTCGGTATCCTGCTGATTCATGTAGACCGGCGCGCCGGTGGCCAGCTTCAGCTTTTGCGCGCCGCCGATGTGATCGATGTGGGCGTGGGTGATGACGATAGCCTTCACGGTCAGGCTGTGGCGGGCCAGAATCTCCAGAATGCTGCCGATCTCATCGCCGGGATCTACCACCATGGCTTCGCGGGTAGTTTCATCGCCGAAGACGGAGCAATTGCACTGAAGCATGCCGACCGGAAGAATCTCGTGGATCATAAGGCGAGTATACTCACGATATATGGGCGAGATTCTGACGGCACTGATGCGCTGGGTTCACCTTTCCTCGGTGGCCATCCTGATCGGCGGCATTGTGTATGCGCGCTTCGTGCTGTCGCCGGCCGGCAATGCACTCTCTGCCGACGCGCGCAGCGCGCTGGACGGAGGCACCGCGACCGGATTCCGCCCCCTGGTGTTCACCGCGATCGGCGGCCTGGTGCTCTCCGGAATTTATAATTTTCTCGCCAAGCCCGGGCACTCCGTGCTGTATCACGCGCTGTTCGGCGTCAAGATGCTTTTGGCGCTGCATGTTTTCAGTGTGGCGATTCTGGCGACCGCGCCCAGGAACCCGCGGCGTGCCCGGCAATTGTTCGGCGCCGCGATTTCCGGCCTGACGATCATTCTGATTTCGGCCTACCTGAAGGGCATCAACTAAACTGGAAGCATGAGCCTGGGTTCCCGAAGTGGTTACGAAGCGTTGCGTGGCGGCGCTGCGTGGATCGATCTTTCCGCGCGCGGCCGCATCGTGGCACGCGGGCGCGACCGCGCGCGCCTGCTGCACGCGATTACTACGAACGAGGTCAAAAAGCTGACTCCGGGGACCGGATGCTATGAGTTTCTGCTGACTCCGCAGGGCCGCATCCAGGCTGATTTGAACCTTTTCTGCTTCGAGGACCACTTCCTGATCGACACGGAGCCCGAACTCGCGCGAGAAGGTCCTGCCGCACATCAAGCGCTACATCATCGCCGACCAGGTGGAGCTCGAGGATGTGACGCCAGTGACCGCTGCGATTGGGCTGGAAGGCCCGGGCGCGGCAGCGATTCTAGCCACGCTGGGCGCCCCGCTCCCAGGCGCCGACTATGCCCACCTCGCTTGGGACGATGCCACGATTGCAGCCGTGACCGTTACCGGACAACCTGGGGTGCGCATCTTCTGCCCGGTGGAACGCGCGGCCGCCCTGGCGCGCCAGTTCGAAGCCGCCGGTGCAGTAGCGGCGACGCAGGACGAGGTCCGCCTGGTTCGAATCGAAAATGGCCGGCCGCGCTACGGGGAAGATATCCGGGAGACTTCGCTGCCGCAGGAAACCCAGCAGATGCACGCCATCAGTTTCAGCAAGGGCTGCTACATCGGCCAGGAGATCGTGGAGCGCATCCGCGCCCAGGGCCGCGTGAACAGGAAGCTGACTCGCGTCGTGGTGCCTGGGACCGAGCTTCCGGCGGCGGGGACCAAGACGACGATCGACGGAGCGGAGGCCGAGATTACTTCGGCGGTGCTCTCTCCGGCCTCGAACGAGATTGTCGCGTTGGCTTACGTGCGCACCAAGTGAGCGTTTAGCGTCGCGCGGAGTTTTTCCAGCAGGTCGCCGGGGATTTTGAGATTGCCTTTGCAGCCCCGCCCCAGCGTCACGTCCGGTTTGACCGCGCCGTGGAAATCGCTGCCGCCGGTGACGCGCAGGCCGTAGCGGGATGCGAGCGAAAGGTAAAGTTCGGTGTCCGCCTGGGTGTGATCGCTGTGATACGCCTCAATCGCGTTCAGGCCGCTTTCGGCGAGTTCGGGCATGAGTGCGGGCACATCGCCCTTCACGCGCACCGGATGAGCCAGGGACGCGATGCCGCCGGCTTTGCGAATCCGGTCCACGCCTTCTGAGAGTTGTGGTTCGCGGCGGAAGACGTAGCCTTTCGCCGATTCGTCCAGATATTCGTCGAAAGCCTGCCGCAGATTGGCAACGTAGCCCTTTCTCCACCAGGATTTGGGCGAAGTGGGGCCGGCCCGTCATGCCGCGCCCGCGCGACTCGGCTTCCTGAAGCGTGATGTCGAAACCCAGTTCCTGCAGGCGGGCCACCAGCCGCGTATTCCGGTCGCGGCGCGCCGCCTGTTGGTCCAGCACCCACGTGCGGAAATCGTCGAGGCCGTGATTTTCCAGGCCGTTGTTGTCCAGGAAGTAGCCCAGCAGGTGCACCGAATGTCCGTGCAATTTGGTGGAGAGTTCGATTCCGCAAATCAGTTCCACTCCGGCTTGCGCGGCGGGAGCGCGCGCCTGATCGTAGCCTTTGAAAGTATCGTGGTCCGTGATGCCGAGCGTAGTCACGCCGGCGCGAACCGCCTCCTCAATCAATTGACCGGGCGAACAGGTGCCGTCGGATTCGTTAGTGTGCGAGTGCAGATCGATCAAAGGAAACCAGACCCAAACGTTCCAGTGTAGCCCAGATCTTCTCCACGCTTTGTTCGGGTGTTTCCTGCGACGAGTTGACCGTCACTTCGGGCGACAGCGGCGCCTCGTATGGATCGGAGATTCCGGTGAAGTGCGGGATTTCGCCGGCAAGCGCCCGTTTGTAGAGACCCTTCACGTCGCGCTCCGCCAGGACGTCCACCGGACATTCCACAAAAATCTCCACGAAGTTCGGGATGCGCGAGCGCACTTCATCGCGCACGGCGCGGTACGGCGAGATGGCGGCGGCAATCGCGATCACGCCGTTGCGCGATAGCAGTTCGCAAACAAAGCCGATGCGCCGGACGTTTTCATCGCGGTCTTCCTTGCTGAAGCCTAAGCCCTTGGAGAGGTGGGTGCGCACGACGTCGCCATCCAACACCTCTACCTTCGCGCCGCGCGCGCGCAGCTTCAATTCGAGCTGGCGGGAAATGGTGCTCTTCCCGGCTCCGCTCATGCCCGTAAACCACAGCGTAAATCCCTGGTGCATCTCTTCCTCCTGTTCCTCCGCCGCCGCACCGCGGCTTACACTTCCATCGGCGGCGAAGTGGATTCCGCATTCTTTTTTGGCGTCGTTTTCCCACCACCAGCGGCCGGCGCGTTCGCTTTCCCCGGCCATCACGGCGCGCGTGCAGGGCGCGCATCCAATACTGGTATAGCCTCGCTTGTACAGCGGATGCAGGGGAACATCGTGGCGCGCGATGTACTCTTCGACCTGCTCGCTGGTCCAATCCGCCAGGGGATTGATTTTGAGCCGGCCGTCCACGCGCTCCACCTTGGGGACGGCGGCGCGCGTCGCCGATTGTTCGCGGCGCAGGCCGGTGGCCCAGGCCTTCAGAGTCTCCAGTTTGCGCGCCAGCGGACGGACTTTGCGCACCTCGCAACAGCGTTCGCGTCCGGGGACGCTCAGGTAGAAGAGATTCGGGCCGTGAATAGTGACGAGCTGTTCCACCTCGGTGCGTTCCGGAAATACGGTTTCCACGGTGATTCCGTAGCGCTGCCGCACCGCTTCCATCATTTGATAGGTTTCATCGGGGAGACGCCCTGTATCGAGGGTGAAGACGCGAACCGCGGCGGAAATGCGTGAGCCGAGATCGACTATGACCATGCCTTCTTTTTGAAAGCTGGTCGCGATGGCGAAGGATTCGCCGAAGGTATCGATAGCCCAGGAAAGGACGTCCGAAGCCGGAGCCGCCTCGAAGTCGGAGAGTTTATCCAATCTCTATCAAGATTAGGGTATTAGGAGATATCGTGTCAAACACCGGCGCGGCGCGGAAAGAGGGGTCTACCCAATGGCCCCTCTTAGCGCGCCTGAAACTTACCTGCCTCGGACCGGGAACTCTTCCCGGAGTCCCTCCAGACTCCACTCCTCCGCCAGGGAGAGGTCGAGAACCTGAACGCGCATACCCTCGCGCAGCTCCTGCAGCCGCATCTGGCGGCCATTACAGAAGCGGAATGCGTCACGGTAGCTGTTGACGGCCGCGGAGATCTGGGTGAAGACCACATCTTCCACGGGCCCCACAGCCCAATCCTTCTGCATTCTCGGGGGGACTCCTTCGAGCCGCAAGCGGGCTCCCGGGGGTATGCATACCGCGCACACCGGGTCAGCTTGTGGAGGATCGAAGAAATCCTTCAAGGTATTCCACAGGGTTTTGTTGACGCGCACCGGCGAGGCCACGCGCTTCAGGTCGTTGGGTGAGGCAAGGCCAAGAGAACCAGTCGGAAACCGGTAGGTAACCAGTTCCTCCCCCTCTTGCGCGAGCCGGTTCGGAACCGCCATGAGAGAGTAATCACACATTTTTCGTCCACCGTCCTTACTCCGGGAGCTTTCCGAACGCCCCCTCGTAATTCGAGTTTCAATCGAGTAGGCCGGTTGTGACAAGGCCACGGAAGCCCGGTTGGTCCGCTTTGGAACCAAACCCCGGTGCGTTAGGGAACATTGAGCCCTCGGCTTATGGCGGTCCCGCACTGTTACTATGTGATGAGTGGATTCTGAAGCAAATCTCGACATGGAAACGACGGAGGGCGGGAATCCTGCCTGGCGGCGGGTCCAGCTCGCGCGGCATCCCAAACGGCCGCATTCCCTCGATTACATTGGACGGATCTTCCAGGACTTCCAGGAGATTCACGGCGACCGCAACTTTGGCGACGATCCGGCGATTGTGGCCGGTCTCGCGCACTTCGAAAATCGCCCGGTCATGATCGTGGCGGAGCAGAAGGGCCGCGACACCAAGCAGCGCTTCTACCGCAACTTCGGCATGCCGAAGCCGGAAGGCTACCGCAAGGCACTGCGCGTCATGCAATTGGCCGCCAAGTTCAACCGGCCGATCGTCACCTTTCTGGACACGCCGGGCGCCTACCCGGGGATCGATGCCGAGGAGCGCGGGCAGGCCGAAGCCATCGCGCGGAACCTGAGGGAAATGGCGCGCCTGGCGGTACCGGTGATCGTAATTTGCATCGGGGAGGGCGGCTCCGGCGGAGCGCTGGCGCTGGGAGTCGGCAACACGGTCCTGATGCTGGAAAACGCGGTGTACAGCGTAATTTCGCCGGAGAGCTGCGCGGCGATTATCTATCGCGATTCCGCCAAAGCGGAGCAGGCGGCCGCGGCGCTGCGCCTGACGGCGGAGGATCTCAAATCGCTCGGCCTGATCGATGGGATCATTCCCGAGCCGGCGGGCGGAGCTCATGAAGATCACGATGCCGCCGCGGAATCGCTGCGCCAGCACTTGAGCGCGCGCCTCTCGGAACTGGCAGACCTGGGGCCTGAACAGATCGTGGAACACCGCTACGCCAAGTTCCGCCGCATGGGAAATTTTTTCGCGTGAAGAAGACGGTCTGGATCGCAATCGGGTTTGTGGTGCTGGTGGTGGGCCTGGTGGTCTCCACGACCTTCCAGGGAGAGCGCGTCCGGGTGGAGGTCTGCATGGCTTTCGCGGCCACCGCGATTGCCGGACCGCGCAAGCCCGAAACCAGCAGGATGCGCTGCGAACCGCGGTAACCAACGCCTGCGCCCAACTCGCCAGCGGCGTCACGGACTCCGGCCAATGCGAGAATACGCCGCCTGAATCGGTTACCTGGCGCTAATTCTTCACTTTCGGCGCGCGTCTATCATAGAGTATCCTTAGGCCAATCCATACCGTACTCAGAGACGCCCGGGTGTAAAATGATATCTGAACTCCCGGCACATTTTTTGCGTCTAAGCGGGTGATACGTTAAAAAGGGAGATTTTTGTCGTGAAGAGCAAGTGGAAGATTCTCATTGGCGTAGTAGTGGTTCTGGTCCTCGCTATTGGCGTTTATGCCAGCACGGTCCTCAGCAAGAAGGGTTTGGTTACGGTGCAAACCGGCAATGTGGTCCGCCAGGACCTGACCAGCCTCGTGACCGCTTCCGGCGAAGTTAAACCTAAGAATTACATCAACATCGGGGCCAACGCGCAGGGCGAGCTCAAGGAAATTCTCGTCAAGGAAGGCGACCGTGTCCGCAAGGGCCAGTTGCTGGCGCGAATTGAGAACGTGCAGCCCGAAGCCGATGTGGATGCCCAGCGCGCCACGCTCAATTCCGCCGAAGCCGATTCCGCGGCCAGCGAAGCCGGCCTGAAGGCTGCCGACGAGAAGATGCGGACCATGCAGGCTCAGATCGACAAGGACAAGGCCGATTTGGAGCACGCCAAGGCGGAGTTCGACCGCAGCGAGTCGCTTTACAAAGAGCACCTGCTCGCCAAACAGGATTGGGAGCTGAAGAAGTTCGCCTTCGAGGCCCAGCAGGCCACCGTGCGGCAGAGCGAAATGCGTTTGGTGCAGTCGCGCGCCCAGCGCGAACAGAGCCTGGCGCAGTTGGCCTCCGCGCAGAAGCGCATCGCGCAGTATAAGGCCGTGCTCGTTCGCTTCAACGATATCTTGCAGAAGCACAATGCTTTCGCCCCTCTGGACGGCGTGGTAACCAATCTGCCGGTTCGAGTGGGTGAAACGGTTGTGCCCGGCGTCCAGAACTCGGCCGCCAGCACCATCATGACGATTGCGGATATGTCGCTGATCACGGCCGAAGTGAAGGTCGATGAGACCGATATCGTCAATGTGAAGCTGGAACAGGCCGTCGATGTCACGATCGATGCCATCCCGAATAAGACCTTCAAAGGTCACGTTGTGGAGATCGGCAATACCGCAATCCTGCGTTCGACCGGTGTCGCGGCCAGCCAGAGCGCGATTTCCAGCCAGGAAGCGAAGGATTTCAAAGTTGTGGTCGCCTTGGATAACCCGCCGGACGAAATCCGTCCCGGACTTTCTTGCACCGCAAAGATAACCACGGCCACCCGGAAAAACGTCCTTACTATTCCGATCCAGGCTCTGACGGTTCGTCAGAAGGGGCAGTTGGAGCCGAAGCCGGCTGACGGCAAGGTTGCGCCGGTCGCCGCCAAATTGGATCCGGTGGCGGAAAAGGCGAAGAAGGAAGAGCTGCAGGGCGTGTTTGTCGTGGCGGGCGGAAAGGCTGTTTTCAAGAAGGTGGAGACCGGAATTACGGGCGCCACCGATATCGAAGTGTTGAGCGGCCTGAATGACGGCGATCAGATCGTCACGGGCACCTATCAGGTGATCCGCACTATCCTGAACGACACGCAGGTAAAAGTGGATAATAAGGCTCCGGTAGTGCCGGTCAAGTCTTAAGAAACGAGAATCAGTCGATGTCGACAGCAGTAGAAAAGGAACTGATCCAGCGCGGCGAGCAGCTCAAGAAGGATGGGATTGTCATCCGCACCTTCGATCTCTGGAAGACCTATGTCATGGGCGACCAGGAGATCAACGCCGTTTCCGGTGTGGATATCGAGATCAAGCGCGGCGAGTATGTCGCGATCATGGGACCGTCGGGGTCGGGCAAATCGACCCTGATGAACCTGATCGGGTGCCTGGACACTCCGAGCCGGGGCCAGTATTACATCAACGGCAACCTGGTCAGCGAGATGAGCGATGACGAACTGGCGCGCATCCGCAACAAGGAAATCGGCTTCGTTTTCCAGACCTTCAACCTGCTGCCCCGCGCCACGTCACTGCACAACGTCGAACTGCCCCTGATCTACTCCGGGATGCCGAGCGCGGAGCGCCTGGAGCGCGCCAAACTCGCCATGCGCCAGGTCGATCTGGAAAAGCGCATGTATCACAAGCCGAATGAGCTTTCCGGCGGACAGCGGCAGCGTGTCGCGGTGGCTCGCGCGCTGGTGAACAATCCCTCGATTCTGCTGGCCGACGAACCTACCGGAAACCTGGACACCGCCACGGGTAACGAAATCATGGCGCTGTTCGAACGCCTGTACCAGCAGGGAAACACCATCGTGCTGGTCACCCACGAGCACGATATCGCGCTGCACGCGCACCGCATCATTCACGTTCGCGACGGCAAAGTGGAAAAAGACGAAAAGATCAAGAAGCAATAGGACAGGCCACCCGGCCTGTCCCCCCATTTACTGAATCACATGCGCGGTCAGAATCAGGAATAGCGCCTTTTCCGGCCCTTCCAGACTGCTGCGGCCCACCACCACCTTCTGTCCTTCTTTCACATCGACATTCTGGTCGATTCCCGAATTGATATAGTCGCTCTTGCCGGGCTCGCTCGGCCTGGCGAGAGGAATGCGCAGACCGGCGTGCATGCGGTCGATGCGGATGGTGCCATCGTCACCCACGGTGACGTTCCGAATCGAGAACTGGCTCATTCGAGGCGGATTACCGGAGTTCAGGATCCCGGTAGTCTCCGCGTCGGACCCGGATCTGGTGCGCAGCGTCAGGACGTCCATCACCTTGTATTCCTTGAACGTGAAGGCGTTCTTTAACTGGGTGATGACGTCGCGGACGTCGGCCGGCACCGGGGCACCGGACAACTGCTGCGCGTTGTCGCCGCCCACCACGAAGTACACCGTCAGTTCGATACTCTTCGGGGCAACATCCAGTTGCTTGATGGCCGCCTCCGCCGCCGCGACATTGGAAGGCGAGCCGTTCAACGCCATCACCTTCATCGAATCGTTCAGGTTCACGCTTACGCCGTACATGCCCACCATGTTCTGGATGGCGCGCGGATCCACATAGTTCAGTTTCACCAGCTTGGTGATCCTCTCCGGGGGCTGCTGCGCCAGCAGCGGCGCGGCAAGCAGCATGACTGCTATCATTATGCGTTTCATCATCTTCTCCTTAAGTTATTCCGCAATCCAATAAATGACGATATTCGGGTCTGAGGTTTGTAGCCGGATGGTCAGGGGCTCGCGCTTCTGCTGACGGACCCTGGCGACATGCGCCCGGCGCACGGAACCGACGAGCGGCGCGCCCGGTATCGCCGCCGCCAGGCGCGGCGCCTCGGGAATCGCGGTCTGCCGGGGCCAGATCGCCAGGGTTAACAGGAACACCAGCATCGCCGCCAATCCCGACACCCACGCCCAACTTCGCCATACCCGCCGCGTTGGGTGGATTTCGGCGAGCACCCGGGATCGCACCGCCGTGAAGTGCGCCGCATCAGGCAGTTCCCGATGCACCGCGCGCAGGGCCGCCAGGCTTTCCCTCAGCCCCGACCACAACTCCCGGCATTCCGCGCATTGCTCCAAATGCCGGTCCACCTGCTCGGCCTCGCCGGGCGCCGCGTCGCCACCGGCGTGCCATGCAATCCGCTCCTGCCAGCCCGCGCAACTCATCGACTCCTCCCGAAGTACCGCTCTACGAAATCCCTCATCTTGACGCGTGCCTTGGAGATCTGCGACCTCACGGTGGCTTCGCTCGATCCCAATACTTTTGCCACTTCCGGGGTCGAAAGCCCTTCCAGGTCGCGCAGCACAATGGCGGCGCGTTCCTTCTCCGGCAGCATGCGGAGACTGAGTTCCACTGCGCGCCGCCGTTCCGCCTCGGTGACCGCCAGCTGCGGGTCGGGCTCCGCGGCCGCGATCTGGCCGGCAGTCTCCATCGGGCACTCCGGACGGCGGCGGTGACGGCGCCGCAAATCGTAGCAGGCGTTCACGGTAACCCGGTACAGCCAAGCCGGGAGTGCGTCTTCCGCGGCCATGCTGCCCAAATTCCGAAAGAGCTTCAGGAAGACTTCCTGGGAGACATCCTGCGCGTCCGGAAGACTGCCGGAGAGGCGGAGAGCCGTGAGCAGGACAAGCCGTTCGTGGCGCCGCATGAGGCTCTCGAAGGCGGCCAGATCGCCGGATCGTGCCGCCGCCAGCAGGCCCATCGGGGCCTCGCCATCATCCGCCGCGCCGGCCATCGCTGCCAGTACCAGGGTCGTCATCCTCTCATCAGTTAAAACTCCGGCGCCCGGCAGAACGTGTAGAGAGAATTCCTGTTAATCTGAGCACTGCCTTTCTGCCTATGCCCGAGAATCTCGCATTTCCCGCGGATCAATTTCGCGAAATGGGCGCTGCCGCCCTGGAACTTGTGGCGAAATATTACGACACGCTTTCCGAACGCGACGTGGTTCGCCCCACCACCTCGGCCGCACTCCGCGGACTCCTCGACGAACCCGCTCCGGCCGGTCCGACGGCGTTTCCGGAGCTCCTCTCGACGGTCCGGAGCGTGATCGAGCAGTACAGCCGTCACAACGGCCACCCGCGGTTCTTTGGCTACGTTTCCTCGCCGGGCAACGCGGTAAACACCATCGGCAGCATGATCGCGGCGGCGCTGAATATCAACGTGACGTGCTGGCGATCGGGCCCCGCGGCCGCCGAAATGGAGCTGCTCACCATCCGCTGGATGAAGGAGATGCTCGGCTTTCCCAAGGAAGGCGCGGGGATCCTGGTAAGCGGCGGTTCGATGGCGAACTTCGCGGGAATCGCGGCCGCGCGCAGCGCCAAATTTCCCAACGTGGTTCGCGAAGGTATGCGCGGCGGCTTGCGGCTCTACGCCTCTTCGGAAGCGCACTTCTCCATTCGAAAGGCCGCCGTCGATGCTCGGAATCGGCGCCGCCAATGTGCGAGTGGTGCCGACCGATGATTGCCTTCGTATGGATTTGGCCGAGCTGGACCGCCTGGTGCGCGAGGATCGTGCGGCGGGCCATCGTGCCCTTCTGCGTCGTCGCCAGCGCAGGTACCGCTGGGACCGGCGCGATCGACCCGATCGGCCCGATCGCCGATTTCGCCCGTGCGCAGGAGCTCTGGCTGCATGTGGATGGCGCTTATGGCGGAATCGCCGCGCTCGCCCCGTCGGCGCGCGAGGCACTTTCCGCCATCAGCCGCGCCGATTCGGTTTCGCTCGATCCCCACAAGTGGCTCTACCTGCCCGTGGGCTGCGGCTGCGTGTTGTATCGCGACCCGGCCGCGGCGCGCGCCGCCTTCAGCGAGAATGCGGACTACACGCGAGTCATCGGCCTGGAAGACGATGAGAGCTTCGCCTTTTGGGATTACGGGCCCGAGCTTTCCCGCCCGTTCCGCGCGCTCGATCTCTGGCTGCTGATCAAGTCGGCGGGAACCAGGGCGCTATCCGAAGCCATCGAAGAGAACATCGCGTGCGCGCGGTATTTTGCGGATTTGATCCGCGAAACCAGCGATTTTGAGATGCTGGCGCCGGTGGATCTTTCGATCTTCTGTTTCCGCTATCGACCCCCGGATTTCAAGGGGGATCTCAACGAGTTGAACGAAAACCTGATGCTTGCGCTACAGCGCGCCGGCAGCAGCTATGTCTCTAACGCCATGGTGCGCGACCATTTCGCGCTGCGCGGCTGCGTACTGAATCATCGTACGACGCGCGCCGATATGAAGAGACTACTCGAGGATCTTCGCGTTGCCGCCGCGCATCTGTAGTTGCGTATTCCGCGCCGGGAACCTAGATGTCGAGGTTCTTCACGTCGAGCGCGTTTTCTTCGATGAATTTGCGGCGGCTTTCCACGTCTTCGCCCATCAGCGTTGAGAAGATCTCTTCGCACTGGACGGCGTCTTCCAACCGCACCTGCAAGAGAGTGCGCTTTTCAGGATTCATGGTGGTATCGGCGAGCTGCTCCGCGTTCATTTCCCCCAGACCCTTGTAACGCTGCACGCTGGCGTCTTTCTTGCCCTCGTTCTTGATGTATTCGAGCAGCTCGACCCAGTTGGGCTGCGCGTCGCGATGCTCGTTCTTCACCACCACGAACGGCGGCTCATTGAATTTGGCAATGGTTCGCGCCAACGCACGGAAGCGCCGGTATTCGGGCTGCGCCGCAAGTTGCAAGCCGATGCTGCGCTCCGCGCCCGTGGAATCGTGATAGATCACGGCCCACGCCGAGTGTTCTTCGTCCTTTTTCCATTCCGGATTCAGCCCCTTCTCTTTCAGGGCTGCAAATACCGGTTTCAGGTTTTCTTCCACCTGGAATTCGGCCTTGTTATCGACATGAAGTTCGACGTTGGTCAGGACATCGACCGCGCGCGAGTCGCGCAGTCGCCGCTCCACCTTGTGGAAGATCTGCTGGAACTCGTCCAGATTGAGCAGGAAGGTACGCAGCTCCTGGCCTTCCAGAGTGGATTTCGGTTTTCCGTCGCCGTTGGAATGGATTTCGACCGTCAGGTTCTCGGTCGCGCGGCGCATGATCTCCTTGGTGAATTCCTTCTCGTCCTTGATGTACTTCTCGCTCTTGCCCTTCTTGATGCGGTACAAGCGGCGGCTGCGCGATGTAGACCTTGCCGCGCGTGATCAGTTCGTTCATGTGGCGGAAGAAGAACGTCAACAGCAGCGTCCGGATGTGCGACCCGTCCACGTCCGCGTCCGTCATGATGATGATTTTGTCGTAGCGCAGTTTGGCGACGTCGAAATCGTCCTTGCCGATGCCGGTGCCGAGCGCCGTGATCATGCAGCGGATTTCCTCGTGCCCCAGCATCTTGTCGTAGCGCGCTTTTTCCACGTTCAGGATTTTTCCCTTGAGCGGAAGAATCGCCTGGAACCTGCGCTCGCGGCCCTGTTTCGCCGTGCCGCCGGCGCTCTCTCCCTCAACCAGGAAGAGTTCGCAAAGCTTGGGGTCTTTCTCCTGGCAATCGGCCAGCTTGCCGGGAAGTCCGCCCGAATCGAGCGCTCCCTTGCGGCGCGTCAAATCGCGCGCCTTGCGGGCCGCCTCGCGCGCACGCGACGCTTCAATCGCCTTGCCGACAATCTTGCGGCCGACTGCCGCGTTCTTGTCGAAATATTCGCTCAGCTTGTCATTGACGAACTGCGTCATGTAGCCGGCGATGTCGCTATTCAGTTTGCCCTTGGTCTGCCCTTCAAACTGCGGCTGCGGCACCTTCACGCTGACCACCGCCGTCAGGCCTTCGCGCACGTCGTCGCCCGAGAGATTCTCTTTGACGTCTTTGAACAACCCGGCCTTTTGCCCGAATGCGTTGATGGTGCGCGTGAGCGCGCTGCGGAAACCGCTCAGGTGCGTTCCGCCATCCACGGTGTTGATGTTGTTGGCGAAGCTGAAGACGTTTTCCGAATAGGCGTCGTTGTACTGCAGCGCGACTTCCATCGTGATCATGCCTTTTTCGGGCATGTCGCGCTCCGCTTCAAAGTGGATGGGCTTTTCGTGCAGGACGCTCTTGCCGCGGTTCAGGTGTTTGATGAACTCGCTGATGCCGCCCTGATATTCGAACAGCGTTACCTTTTCGGGATCCACGCGCTCGTCGGTAAGGGTGATCTTCAGGCCTTTGTTCAGGAACGCCAGTTCGCGCAGGCGCTGCGCGAGCGTGTCGTAGTTGAAGACCGAGGCCTCCATGATGGTGGTGTCCGGCTTGAAGGTAACTTTGGTGCCCGGTGCGCTTTCCTGCCTTGCCGGCACGGACCAGCGGAGCTTTGGGCTTGCCGGCCGCGTACTCCTGCGTCCACGTGTAGCCTTCGCGCCAGATCTCGAGATCCAGCTTTTCGGAGAGGGCATTCACGCAGCTCACGCCGACGCCATGCAGGCCGCCGGAGACTTTGTAGCTGTTGGAATCGAATTTGCCGCCGGCGTGGAGTTTGGTCATGACGACCTGAGCGGCGGAGACGCCTTCCTCCTCGTGGATGCCGACCGGAATGCCGCGGCCGTCATCTTCCACGGTCACCGAGTTATCATCGCGGATGATCACCTCGATATGGGTGGCATAGCCGGCGAGCGCTTCGTCGACGGAATTGTCGACGACCTCGTAGACCAGATGGTGTAATCCCATCTCGCCCGTGGACCCGATGTACATGGCGGGGCGCAGGCGCACCGCCTCCAGGCCTTCGAGGACTTTGATACTGCTGGAATCGTAAACGTTTCCGTTTCCCCCAACGGGATTCACTTCGTTTGGCATATTTCCTTACTGGTTAGTAGTCTCAAATTCGCATCGGCATCACGACATAACGGTATTGATCCGCGATGGCGTCGCCGGCGGGCCGCAATTCGCCCGCGCTCTTCTGATCCTTCAACTCGAACGCAACGTGGTCCTGGGAAATCGCGCGCAGAAAGTCGAGCAGGTATTGTGCGTTGAACCCGATCTCGATATCCGGACCGGTGTACTCTGCGGGCACACTCTCTTCGCTCTCTCCGGTTTCCACGCTCGAGCTGAATACCCGCACTTCGCCGCTATTGAACTGCACCCGGATGGCGCGCGAACGTTCATCGGCAAACTGCGCCACGCGTTCGATTGCCGACCGGATTTCCGCCTTCTCCAACTTCGCCATGTACTGGTGATCCTTGGGAAGAACGCGCTCGTAGTCCGGGAAGTTGCCGGTCAATTTGCGCGTGATCAGCAGGCGGTGGCCGATCTGGAAAAACAGGTGGTTGTCATCGCCGGCCACAATCGCCATCGCGTCCGTCCCGGCGTCGTCACTGAGCTTGGTCAACTCGCTCATCGCCTTCTTGGGCACCAGCGCCCGGAAAGGCTTGTCGGCGCTGCCGCTTTCCGCCGGCGCCGCCTGTACATACGCCAGGCGATGACCATCCGTCGCTACCATCGTCAGGCCTTCGGGCCGCATCAGCAGCAGCGCGCCGTTGAGCGTGAAGCGCGATTCTTCCATCGAAATCGCAAAAGAGGTGCGCGCGATCATCGAGGCCAGCGTCTTAACCGGCACCTGCGCGATTGGTTCCGGCATCTGAGGCAGTTCCGGAAAACTCTCGCGCGACATGCCCGCAATCCGGGTTCGGGACCGCCCACTGGTGATGCTCGCCCAGTGATTGTCCAGGAACTTCATGTTCACGTCGCCTTCCGGCAACAAACGCATGTAGTCGAGCAGTTTGCGCGCGGGAACCGTCCCCGAGCCTTCCTTCTTGATCCGCGCCGGGCAGGAGCAGCGGATGCCCAGTTCCAGATCCGTCGCGGTCAATGTCACGCGATCGTTTGCAGCCTCCAGGAGCACATTCGACAGAATCGGAATGGTGGTCTTTTTTTCCACCACACCCTGCGAGAGACTCAGCTCACGTACCAGATCGCTCTTGCTGACGGTGAATTCCATGCCCACTGCTCCTAGTTCTTTGCTGTCTCTATAGATAGACCTGATAAATAACCGTATTAATCGGGCCTGTGCAAAGTGTTGAAGACTATCTAAATTATACTAAACTCAACCACTTTCCGCCATCCCAGTGTGAGGATCGCGAGGCGGAAAAATGCGCAAAACCAGCGCTGTCATGCGATATACACAGTTTTCCCCATGCCCTACCAAAGGGCAAATGTGGAAAACGCTGTAAGTTCATTGTAATGAGTCCATTAAACTGTGCAGTAGCCTGTTCAATTCCGGATCGCTCTGCCGATCCTTCTCGATTTTGTTGATCGAGTGGATCACGGTCGTATGGTGCTTACCCCCAAAAGCCCTGCCAATCTCCGGCAGTGACGCGTTGGTCAGCTCTTTTACCAGGTACATCGCCACCTGGCGCGGGTACACCACCTTCTTGGTATTGCTCTTTTCCTTGAGCTGCGCCTGCTTGATGCTGAACTTTTCCGCAACCGCCTTTTGGATCGAATCCATGGTCACCCGCCGGTCCTGCACGTGCACCAGATGTTTCAGGACCTGCTGCGCCATCTGCAAATGGATCGGCGTCCCGGTCAGGGAGGAATAGGCGATCAGTTTGACCAGAGCCCCTTCCAGTTCGCGTACATTGGACTTGGTCTTGGACGCCATAAACGTCCGCACGTCATCAGGAAGTTCGACGCCCTCGATTTCGGCCTTTTTGTCGAGGATGGCCATCTTTGTTTCCAGATCCGGCGGCTGGATGTCGGCCATCAAACCCCATTCGAAACGCGACCGCAGCCGCTCCAGAAGCCCCGGAATATCCTTCGGAGGGGAATCGCTCGATATCACGATCTGCTTCTGATGGTCGTGCAGCTCATTGAAGGTGTGAAAGAACTCCTCCTGCGTACGCTCCTTATTTCCCAGGAGCTGGATATCGTCAATCAGCAGGACATCGGCCTCGCGATACCGCTGATGGAACTGCTGCATACGCTCCGTGCGAATGCAGGAGATCATCTCGTTCATGAAACGCTCGCTCGAGGTGTAGATGATCCGCATGGCGCCGAACTGGTCCATCAACTGGCGGCCGATGGCATGCATCAAATGGGTCTTTCCCATTCCCACCCCGCCGTAAAGAAACAGCGGGTTATAACTCCGCGAGGGGTTGGTCGCCACCGATTTGGCAGCGGCGTGGGCAAACTGATTGCACGCTCCCACTACGAAGGAGTTAAACGTGAACTTGGGGTTCAATACGGTCGCGGCGGCGTCCCCTTCGGACGACTCCATTGATGGCAATTGGAGCGGCTGGGGTAGCCGTTCTCGGCTGCTCCGCCTCGAAGCTGACATTGCCGCAGCGGCAGGTCCAACGCCTGTATCCCTGCCTGGATGAGCGGCGTGTACTCCGTTTCGAGCCACGCGCGGGTTTCCCGGTCAGGCACCGACACATATAAAGTGTCGCCATTCAACCCGACAAATGCCGTTGCTTTCAGCCAGTTGTCGTACCCGTCTACACTCACCTTGCTTTGCAGATAATGGCGGATTTGATCCCAATAATTCATCAGTTTTTACACACGTATGGCACACGATATCCACAGGGTTTTCAACAGTTGCTTTTAGACCGGTGGGTGCTGTGTCTACAGGTAGAATTGCCAGCGAGGCTCCCGTTAAAGCCGCACCATCTCGCCGGCACCTGCGCCGGTAACGAAAAGTAGAATAGCACAGCGAAGTAGCTTGTCCACAAGTTTATAACTGGTTTATTATGTGTGACTTTACCATAACGTTTGACATCGGGAATGTTTCCGCGCGAAAATGGTCTTTTCCGCTGAGCGGGAGTAACTCAGCTGGTAGAGTGCGACCTTGCCAAGGTCGATGTCGCCGGTTCGAATCCGGTCTCCCGCTCCAATAATTCCATGAATCAGCGAGCCGTTCTCCTTCCGTTTCTGCTGGTATTTCTCGCGTTTTCCGCACTCGCCCAAGATTACAAAATGGAGCCCGTCACCGGCCCAGCCCCTGGACTGCCGCCAGCCTACAGTGCCGCCATCCAAGGTCAGGGATTCCGCGTCTCCGGGCCTTCCGGAGTCTGGTGCGAAATCTGGCTGGCGAAATCCATTCCCGCGGGTGGCAAACCTTCCGATAACGCAGTCTCCTTTGGAATCGCACAGGGAACCCTGCTCGGCATTCTCCGTTTTCCCGCCAAAGGCGAAGACCGCCGCGGCCAGGTAATTCCGGCCGGCGTCTATACCCTGCGTTACAGCAATTTTCCGGTGGACGGCGCGCACTCCGGCGTTGCCCCGCAGCGCGATTTTGCCCTGCTCACTCCGCTTGCCGCCGATTCCGATCCCGCCGCCAAGCCTGCCTTTGAGGAGCTTGTGAAGATGAGCGGTAAGGCTTCCGGAACTCCTCATCCCGCAGTCCTCTCCATGGAAACTCCGCCCTCCGGCGCCTCCGCCCCATCCGTTGCCAAGGAAGGCGAGCATGATTGGGCGCTCACCATGAAAGCCGGCGAGCTGACGTTTTCCGTGATCGTCGCCGGCAAAGCCGAAGGCTAGACTGGCCGCGCCCGTCACTTCCCGCTACAAACCCTTCCTGTACCCCCTCGTCTAAACTGGATCAAAGGGGGGCAATGCCCTGGGTTCCTTCACACAGAATTTACGCTATGGCCTGCGCATGCTGGCCAAGAATCCGAGCTTCACCGCCGCGGCCGTACTTTGCCTGGCGCTGGGCATTGGGGCCACCACCGCCATTTTCAGCGTGGTCAACGCGGTGCTGCTCCGCCAGCTTCCCTATGCGAATTCCGCCCGGCTGGTTCGCGTCTTCACCGAATTCCCCAACTTTCCCCCAACGGACTCCGCCACTTCTGGGTGTCGCCCCCCGAATTTCTCGACTTGCGACGTGACACTACCTCTTTCGCCGCGATCGAAGGGTGGGCCACGCAAGGCGCCAACCTCGCCGGAACCAGCGAGCCGATCCGCTCCACCGTGAGCTACGTCAGCGGCGGCATGCTCCAGATGCTCGGCGTCGCGCCCTTGCACGGCCGCGTGCTGACCCCGCAGGACGACGAACCGAATGCCTCCAACACCGCCGTGCTTTCTTACGGCCTGTGGCAGCGGGCGTACGGCGGCGACCCGGGCGCCATCGGCCGCGATATCCGGCTGAACGGCAAACCCTGCATCGTAGTCGGAGTGATGCCCGCCAGTTTCCGCTTTCCGCCGGGTGAGCTGGATGCCCCCGAGCTTTGGGCGCCGCTGCAGATCGATCCCGCCAAGCCAGGCGGACGCGGCAGCCACTTCATCAACGTGCTCGCGCTGCTGAAACCCGGCATCGGCGAGGCTCAGGCGCAATCCGAGATGGAGCGCTACGCACGTCATTCGGCGGCCACCATCGGCACCGCCAACCACCCCTTCGACCCCAAGGTTCACCCGATCGTGCTGGCCGGTTTTCAGGACGAGATCGTCAAGGGCGTGCGCCGGGAAATCCTGGTCCTTCTGGGCGCAGTGGCGTTCGTCCTGCTGATCGCGTGCGTAAACGTCGCCAATCTCCTGCTGGCGCGCGCCGAAGCCCGCCGCCGCGAAATTGCGGTTCGCCTGGCGATTGGCGCCGGACTCTCCCGCCTGTTGCAGCAGTTCGTAATCGAAGGCGTGCTGCTTTCCCTGAGCGGAGCCGCCCTCGGCATGCTGCTTGCCTTCGGCGGCTTGCGATTGCTGGTCGCGACCAACGCCGGCTCCATTCCGCGCGTCTCCGAAATCGGCATCGATTGGCAGGTGCTGCTCTTCACGCTCGGCGTCAGCATTCTCACCGGCGTCGCGTTCGGGCTCGCGCCTGCGATTCACATGCGCGGCGCCACCCTTCACGACACACTGAAATCCGCCGCGGGCCGCGCTACCGGGGCCGTCGCCGCCAACCGCTTCCGCGCAATCCTAGTAACCAGCGAGCTGGCTCTCGCCCTCATCCTGTTGATCGGTTCCGGCCTGATGGTGAAGGCCTTCTGGAAACTGCAGGAAGTCGATGCCGGCATCAATCCCACGCACCTGCTCACCATGCGGCTATCCCTGCCCTCCGTCACCTACAAGGACGCCGCCGGCGTGAGCGCCTTCTACGCGAACCTCACGGCGCGCGTCAACGCGCTGCCCGGCGTGGTCTCCGCCGCTACCGCCAGCGGCCTGCCGCCGGAGCGTCAGATCAATGCTAACGACACCATGATCGAAGGCTTCGTCCCCGTCCCCAACGGCCCCATTCAGAATATCGACTACTGGAATTCCGTCTCCGGTAAGTACTTCGAGACGGTGCGCGCCCATCTGCTCGAAGGGCGGTACCTGAACGATGGCGATGGCGCTACCTCGTCGCCCGTGGTCGTGGTCAACCAGAGCATGGCGAAAACCTTCTGGCCGAGGGAGAGCGCCTTGGGCCATCGCGTGCGCTCCGGCGGGCCCACCTCGCCATGGCGGACTGTGGTGGGCGTGGTCGCGGATATCAAGAATGCCGCGGTCGATCGCCCGGCCGGCACGGAGCTCTATTTCCCGCAATCGCAGCAGCCGGCACGCGTCAGTTGGGTCGTGGTCCGCGCCCAGGGCGACCCCATGAGCCTGGTGGGAGCGGTCCGCCGGGAGGTCCAGGCGGTGGATCGCGCACTTCCCATTTCCAACATTTCCTCGATGGACGACGTGATGTCCACCGCGCGTTCGCGTCCCCGCTTCCTCACCCTGCTGCTGACCATGTTCTCCGCGCTCTCGCTGATTCTCGCTTCGCTCGGCATCTATGGCGTCATCTCTTACGCCGTGGCGCAGCGCACGAATGAGATCGGCATTCGCATGGCGTTGGGCGCGGGCGGCGGCGATGTGGTCCGCATGATCGGCGCGCAGGGAGCGCGGCTCGCCATTGCCGGTACCCTGATCGGCGGCATCGGCGCCCTCGCGCTTACCCGCTTCCTGAAGGACATGCTGTTTGGGGTCAGTTCGGTGGATCCGCTCACCTTCCTGGCCATGGCCGGAGCGCTGATCGCAGTCACTCTCTTCGCCTGCTATATCCCCGCTCGCCGCGCTTCCCGTGTCGATCCGCTGATCGCACTTCGCTACGAATAAAACAAAAGGGGCGGCCGCCGTTGCCGGAAGCCGCCCCTCTTCACTGCTATTCCTACTGCTTAAAAGCTGATCTTCGCACCCAATTGCATTCCGCGTCCGCCGCCGGCTCCGGTGATATAGCCGTAGTTGGAGTTGGATACATCGGTGGTCGGATTGTTGAACTGCGCCGTGTTGGTGACGCTGAACGATTCACCGCGCAGCTCCATCTTCCACTTCTCCGTGAAGTTGAAGATCTTGAAGATGGATAGATCCGCATTGAAGAAGTTGGGGCCGGAGAGCGTGTTCCGTCCCGAGCTTCCGAAGCGCACTCCGGTAGGCTGCACAAAGCTTGCCTGGCTGAACCAGGGACTGCCGCCCTTGGAGGGAGTATTGATGCCGTAAAGCTTGGTGACTTCGGCAACCTGGTCGGCCGTCTGGCTTGCGCCAGGCGTGTTAAGCGAGCTGCCGTTGGCGCCAAACGTCATCGGCGTGCCCGTCATCAGCGTGATGATGCTGTTGATCTGCCAGCCGCCAATCGTTTTCGCCGCCAGTCCGTGATTCAGCCACTTGCGGCCAACGCCGAACGGCAAATCGTACACATAGCTCTGTACGAAGGTCTGATGCCGGTCGAAATCGGTGCGTGCGTAGCTGCGGCGCGGGTAGATGTAGTTCCAGATGTTGCCATCGTCGCCGGTCTGGAAGGCCATGCCGCGAGACATCGTGTAGGCGGTGGTAATCGCCAGCCCGTTGGTGAAGCGCCGGTTCAATTTGACCTGCAGTCCGTTGTACATCGAGGAGTAGCCGACGAAGTATTCCGTGGTGTCGGCCGTGCGCTGGAACTGCTGATAGAGCGGACGCCCGTTCACGCCCGTGCCCATCTGGCTGGGGTCGTTGGGCACGTTCAGGTTGTAGGTGGCGGAGGTGCGGACGCCGTGGTTGCCCACGTAGGCCACGTCCAGCGTGAAGTGCATGGGCAGCGAACGCTGCACCGAAACGTTCCAGGATTCCACGTACGGGTTCTTGTAGTGTTGCGGAATCACGATATCGCTCTGTGAGAGCGAGGGGTTGGTGATGATGCCGTTGGACGGAATCACCGCCAGCTGAGGAGCCGGGAAGCCGGTGGCCATGGAGAAGAACTGGCCGTTGCCGGTGACGCCCGGGGCGAAGCTGCTGGCGCCGGTGGAATACTGGTTATTCTGCTTCACCGGGAAATTGTACGCGTACGTATTGTCGGGGAACGGAGTGTAGCTGACGCCGTAGCCGGCACGGATCACGGTCGCGTTATTGGCGCGATAGGAAATACCCAGGCGGGGAGCAAAATACTTCCAGTTCTTATCCAAGCCCATATTCTTCGGGTTGCTGCCGATTCCCGCCAGAACCAGCGTGTTGTTGGCCGGGTTGTAATTGGAGAAGCCGCCCGAGAACGCCGGTGTCGGCGGCGGATAATATTCCCACCGGATGCCGAAATCCAACGTCAGCTTGGAGGATACCTGCCACTTGTCCTGCGCGAAGGCGAAGAACTGATGTCCGCGCAGCGCCGGGAAGTATGCCGCGATATCGCGTCCCCCGCCCGACGGCACGTCCAGCAGGAAGCTGGCCATATTGTTGACCAGGCCAGTCTTCGGCGCGACTCCGCCGGCGCCGGGATTCAACGACGTCTGCGCCGTGTCGAAATTGAACGAGCCGCGCGGATTGATGGTCTGCGTCTGCAGCAGATCGTCACGCAGACGGCGATAATCCACGCCGAATTTAATCGTGTGATTGCCGAGCGTCTTCGTCCAGCTGTTGACCACGCTGATATTCGCCTCCGCGCGGTGCCACGGAATGCTGGCCGAATACCCGACCATCGGGGTGCTGAAACCGCCATTCACATTGATACTCGCAAGTCCGCTGGTCCATTGATCGATATTGACGCCGGGAATGCCGATGTCCTTCGATGCCGTAGTGCCGAAATCGGTATTCAAGGCATCGTTGTGATAGTGAGCGACGCCTACCCGGAACTCGCTGATCAAAGTCGGCGTGAAGATCCGGTTGTAGTTGATGCCCATGCTATAGGTCTTCTGAATGCTGGTGCCCTGGAAGGCGCTCTGAGCCCAACCGCCGGCCAGGCCGAAGATCGGCGCCTGATAGGTCACCGGACGGCCGTAGCTGAAACGCGCGCTGAGACGGCCTTTGTCGGAAGCGTTGTCGTCCACTTTGACGTCGAAGGAATTCGTGTCCTTGGTGTACGGCAGCAGCGCGAAATAATTGTTGCTCGGGGCGGATTCGCTCGAAGACTGATTCGGGCCCGGAACCAGGTTCATGATCTTCTGCGCAATCGGGCTGATCCGGTTGGTGGGGATGATGTTCCCCGCGAACGGCAGCCGGTTGGTGCCGTCGGGGTTTCCGGTCGCCGGGTCATACACAACCACGGGCGATCCCAGAGAAAGACCGGAGCTCAGGTTGCCGGTGCGCCAGCTGCTGGGCGGGATGGTGCCCAGGTTGGTGTTGGCTTCGTGATCCGTGGTGCGCAGAAAATCGCCGAAGATGAAGATCTTGTTCTTCTTGATCGGTCCGCCTACGTTGCCGCCGAAATAGTTATAGGCCAGATGTCCAATCGAAGCGTCGAAGAAGTTGCGCGCGTTCAGCGCACTGTTGCGCAGGAACTCGTAGCCCGCAGCCATGGAATTCGTTGGTGCCGGATTTCAACACCACGTTCGTATTCGCACCGCTCGCGCGGCCTAAAGACGCTTCGTAGTTGCTGGTGGAAACATCCACCGCCTGAATTGCTTCGAGTGGCGGCACCATGATCTGCAGCAGGCCGGTGCGCTCATTGTTATCGATGCCTTCGATCTGATAGCTGTTGCCCATGCGCATCTGACCGTTGACTTCGGTCTGCAGCGAACTGGCGGCGTTGAAGAACTGGGAGTGCTGGAAACTCGCGCGCGTGGTGCCGGGTACGAGGTTCAACAGCGATTGATAGTTGCGATTCGTGCCCAGCGGCAGCGATGCCGTCTGCACTACTTCCAACTGCGCTCCGGTATCGGCGCGATCCGTCTGCAATAGCGGCGGCGCACCGGAAACCTCCACCGTTTCGGTAACGCTCCCAGGCGTCATCTGGATATCGATGCGCGTGCTGGTGTTCACCGCCAGGGTAACGTCCTTGCGGTTTTCCTTTTTGAACCCCTGCAATTCAATCGCAATCGCATACTGGCCAGGCGCCAGATCCGGGAACGTGTAGTTACCACTTTCGTTGCTTTGACCGGTTCGTGTAACCCCGGTATTGACTTCCGTGATGGTCACCTTTGCGTTGGGTATCACACCGCCGCTGCTATCCGTGATGGTACCGAGAAGAGTCGCGTTGACTGCCTGGGAATATGCACAAACGGCTCCCAAGGCGAGCAATGCGGCTACAACGCAGATCTTACGTAGATCTTGCATAAAAAACCTCACTCCCAAAATGTTTCCGGTGCGGACACCGGATCGTTTTACGACATTCGCAAGAATTATAGGCGCTATCACCTGCCTAAACAAGGGTAGTTTCAGAACTGTTTATACCGAAATTGGAATTACAGAGTGTGATAGCGCTTGCAGATAATCCCGATCCACGTATCCCTCCGCGCTACCATACGTCTAAGGACTTGGGATGCTCCAGGATATTCGTTACGCCCTGCGCAATTTGCGCCGAACTCCGCTGTTCACCACAATCGCTCTGTTTTCGCTCGCGCTGGGCATCGGCGCCAACAGCGCCGTCTTCACCATCGCCGACCAGGTCCTGCTCCGCCTGATCCCCGTCAAGTACGCAAAGCAGTTGGTCTACTTCACCAGCCCGGGGCCGCAAAATGGCATGGTTTGGGGCGAAAATCGATTTTCTTATCCGATGTTTCAGGATTTCCGCGATCACAATACCGTCTTCGACGGCATCGCCGCCCGCTTCCCGACCAGCCTCAATCTCACCTACAACAACCGAAGTGAACGCATTCAGGCCGAGCTCGTTTCCGGCACGTATTTCGATACCCTGGGCCTCTCTACCGTAATCGGACGGCCGCTTTCCCGCGCCGACGACCGGCTCCCCGGCGGCCACCCGGTGGTCGTCCTTACCTATGATTATTGGAAGTCACGATTTAATGGCAATTCTGCAATTCTGAACCAAACGGTTCAGTTAAACGGTCATCCGATGACCGTAATCGGCATCGCGGCACCCGGTTACCACGGCTTTGACCCCGGGGCGCGGATCGATGCGCTTGTGCCCACCATGATGAAGCACGAGATGACGCCCACCTGGAACGGCCTTTCCGATCGCCGCGTGATCTGGCTCCAGCTGGTTGGCCGCCTGCGGCCCGGCGGCAGCGCGCGCCAGGCTCAGGCCAGCCTCGAACCCTACTATCACGGCCTGCTCATCATGGAAATGCAGACCATGAAGTTCCGCAATGAAAACAGCCGCGCCCGCTTCGCCACCAAGCCACTCATCTTCGAGCCTGCCGCCAAAGGCGTCTCCGATCTGCGCGATCAGTTCTCTAGTCCGCTCCTCATCCTGCTCGGCATCGTCGGCCTGCTGCTCCTCATCGCCTGCGCCAATGTTGCCAACCTGCTGCTTGCCCGGGCCGTCGGACGCCAGAAAGAGATCGCCGTTCGTCTCGCGGTCGGCGCCAGCCGCCTGCGCCTGGTGCGCCAGCTGATCGCCGAGAGCGTGATCCTCTCGCTCGCCGGCGGCGCGATCGGGATCCTCTTCGCATGGTGGACGGGTGGCGCGCTCATCGGCCTGCTTGCCGATTCCGCCAACCTACCGCTCACCGCGGCTCCCGATTTCCGCGTGCTCGCCTTCACTCTGGCGCTCTCCACCCTCAGCGGTATTCTGTTCGGGCTTGCCCCGGCTTACCAGGCGACCTCACCCAAGCTCGCACTCACCTTGAAGGATCAGGCCGGCAACGTCTCGCCCGGCGGCGGCCACGTACGCTTGCGTAAAGCGCTCGTGGTTTCGCAGGTTGCGCTCTCCTTGTTAATGTTGATCGCTGCCGTCCTGTTTTCGCGCTCGCTCCACAATCTCAAGAATGTCGATCTCGGCTTTCACCGCGAGCGCTTGCTCAGCTTTGCGATGGATCCCTCCCTCGCCAGCTATTCCCCCGAGCGCATCCGCCGCTTCGCGGAAGATGTGCCGCAGCGCGTCGCCGGCACGCCTCGCGTGCAGTCCGCGGCAGTCGGCGTCATTCCGCTGATCGCCGGCGATCAGAATATGTCCACCATCTTCATCGAGGGCTACCAATCCAAGGACGATGAGAACATGAACCCGTGGTTCGACACCGTGAGCCCCGGCTACTTCGCCACTCTCGGTATGCCGCTGATAGCGGGCCGCGAGTTCACCACCCGAGACCGTATCGGCGCTCCCCGCGTGGCTGTGGTGAACGACGTCTTTGCCAGTACATGGTTCAAGAATCAGAATCCGCTCGGCCGCCGTTTCGGTATTGGAGCGCGCAACAGTAAGGCCGATATTGAAATTGTCGGCGTCGTGCGTGGCTCCAAGTACTCCAAGGTCGATGAAAAGATTCCTCCAGTCGCCTACCTCGCCTTCGCGCAAGACGAAAACCCCAGTTCGCTGGTAGTCTACGCGCGCACATCGGGAGATCCGAAGTCTGTCTTTTCCGCTTTGCGCCGCGACGTCAACGCGCTCGATCCGTCGCTGCCCCTCACCAATCTCCGCACCATGGAGGACCAGCTCGACGAATCGCTCTCCGCGCAGCGCGTGATTGCGTCCCTCTCGGCCTTCTTCGGAATCCTGGCGACACTGCTCGCCGCGATCGGACTTTACGGCGTGATGGCCTACACGGTGACGCGCCGCACCCGCGAAATTGGAATTCGCCTCGCGCTCGGCGCCGGCCGCGGCAACCTCCTCACGCTCGTCATGCGCGAAGTCGCCGTGCTCACCCTGGTGGGAGTCGCCATCGCCATCCCCGCCGCCCTCGCGCTCACCCGCCTGGTGCGCTCGGAACTCTACGGCATCGTGCCCAACGATCCGCTGAGCATCGTGCTCGCCGCGCTCCTGTTGATCTCGGTAGCCCTGCTGGCCGGCTACATCCCCGCCAACCGCGCCACTCGCGTGGACCCGCTTCGCGCCCTGCGCTACGAGTAAGCCAGCAGCTTACATCCCGCTCAGCGCGAGTTTCACGTCCGCCTTACTCCACGCCGCGTCGAGTTCGTGCTGCAGTTCCGCCATCCCTTCCGTTTTCCCCTGCGCCTTCATCGCTTCCATCACGCCGAAAATCATCCACGCGTTGCGCGGCGATCGCTTCAGCCCTTCGCGAAAGACCTTCTCCGCTTCCGCCGCGCGCCCTGCCCGTACCAGTGCCGCGCCCAACGATTCGCGCAGCGGATAGTTCCATGCCGGCGGTTCGTCATAGACCAGCGCGTCCTGCAGCGCTACCGCCTTTTCCCAATGCGCGACATCGTCCTTCGACATCCGCGCCGCCGCGATTTCCGAAACCATCGCCATCACATCGCCGCAGGTATTGTTGCCCCATCCACGGTCCGCCGGAACCATCTTCCGCGCCGCCTCGAATGCATCGCGCTCCGCCTCCGCACCCGCGCGATTGCCCCGCGCCAGCTGCGCCATCATCCGCGCGTAGTGCCAGATCGCCGTCTGCGCCACCATCTTGCCGCCGGGCTGGGGCGCCTTCAAAATCTCGTCCCAAGCCTGCACCCGGGCCTGCACCAGCAGCGGTACCGCAAGGAAGGGATCCGCCATCTCTGGCATCATTTCGCCCAGCGGAGCGATTGCCTCCGCCATCTCCCTCGCCGCTTTCACCGTAGCCACCCGGCGCCCCTGCATGGACCGCGCATAGGCGACGAAATGCAGGTTGTGGACGTAATACATGTTGTACGCGCCCATCACACCCGTCGCCGCGAAGTACTCCCGGTCTACCTGGCTCGCCCGCTCGTTTACCGCCGCCGCCATTTCGTAATCGCCCAGCGCCAGCCAGATGTGCCCGGGCATGTGCACGATGTGCCCCGCCCACGGCACCACGCCCATCAACTGCTGCGCGCTCGGAATCGCGCGCTCCGGCGTCAGGGAACTCTCCACCGCGTGAATGTAATAATGATTCGCGCCCGGATGGCTCGGCCACCTCCGCAGCACCTGTTCGAGCGCGCGCTCTGCCTCCGCCACCCCAGGGGCTGCCTTGCCGTCGTTCGAATACCAGTGCCACCGCACCGGCACCATCAGGCTCTCCGCGTACAACGTCGCCGCATCCAGATCGTCCGGATAGCGCTCCGCCAGCGATTTCATCGCGGCAATATAAACCTCGGGCTTGTACTCCGGACACCGCCCCGCCGCGGCTTCCACATAGGCCCTCTCGCGCGCCGGCGCCCCCGCAATTTTCAATCCCGCTGCTGCTGCCGTGCACGCCGCCTTGGAATCCAGGTCGCCGTCGCCTTCGACCCCCATGTTGACGTAGGGCCCCGTCGCCATCGCCATGCCCCAATACGGCATCGCGGCGGTGGGATCCAACTCGCTCGCCTTGCGGAAGCTCCTCAGCGCTTCGTATCGATTAAAACCGTACAGCAGCGCCAGTCCCTGATCGAAAAACTTCTGCGCCTCCGCGCTGCGCGTCGCGATCGGATGTTTCCAGTTGCCCAGCCCCTGATACAGCGCGACCGGCTTTTCCGGCGGCCGCCCCATCTCATGTTGCTGACCCGCGGCCGTTCCGGCCGCCGCTAGCAGCAGCACCAGCTTACGCATCACTCACCTCGCCAGCTATTTCGCAAATCTCTTGAAAAAGGAGTCGTCTTTCCAGCGCGGCCGTGCCGCATCGTCCGCCACCATTTCGAGCAGGCTCACGATCACCCGGTCGAACTTCGCAGCCGACGCTTTGTCCACCGGCTGATTCAAATCATCCGACGGCTTGTGATACCGCTCGCGCACCCAATCGTGAAAAATCTTGTCCTCCGGCGTGCCGAATTCGTAGCCGAATTTAAAAGCCAGCGCCGGCACCCCGTTGCGGATGAAGCTGTACTGATCGCTGCGCACGAACCGGTTCTGGTCCGGCTCTTTGTCCGCCTGTACCTGGACTCCGTATTCCTTCGCCGCCGCGCGTATCGTGTCCCCCAGCGTCGATTCCGCCAGCCCCTGCACCTCGATCCACTTCAAATCGAAAAGCGGCATGAACATATCCAGATTGATGTCCGCCACAATCTGCTTGCGGTCTACCGTGGGCCGCATCGCGAAGTACCGCGACCCCAGCTCGCCCTTCTCCTCCGCCGCGACCGCCAGGAAAATGATCGACCGCTTGGGCTTCGCGCCGCTCTCCTTCATGATCCGCGCGATCTCCAGGATGGACGCAATTCCCGACGCGTCGTCCATCGCACCGTTATAGATGGTGTCGCCGTTCACCGCCCGCCCGACGCCTACATGATCCAGGTGCGCCGACATGATCACGTACTCGTTCTTCAATTTCGGATCGCTCCCGGGCAGCATCCCCGCCACGTTCGGCGCTTCTACCGTCTCGCGTTTGATTGCCGCTTTCGACCGCAGCGTCCCCGTCAGCGGAAACTTCGGCAGCGGCTTGTTGTCCATCGCCAGTTTCAGGATGTCGTCCAGCGTGTACCCGGAGCCTTCGAAGAACTTCGCGCCGCCGGTGCGCGTGATCGTGATCGCTACCTTCTGTCCAGCCGCTTCCTGCAGCTCCGGATCCGCCAGCAGGAAGCTCTTCTGCGGCCCGCGCCCCGCTCCCCCGCCCGCGCCGCCGCGCCCGCCGCCCTGCCCGCGTCCGCCAGCCGCATCCCCCGCCACCGGCGCCACCGCGACCGCCGATGGCCGCGGATTCATGATCGTCGCTACCCCAACCGCGCCCGCCGCCTGCAATACCTTCCACCGCTCACTGGCCGAGCCCACGTGCGATTTCACCGGACCCGGCGCATCCAGCGCGCCCGTGCTGTTCACGTACACCGCTATCTTGCCCCGCAGGTCCAGCCCCGCCAAATCGTCGTACTTCGCTTCGGGCACGCGCAGCCCATAGCCTACGAACACCATCCCTGCTTCGAGTGACGGCGCCAGGTCCGCCCGCGCGCTCAGCGTGGCATCCGCGCGATCCAGCACTTGCGCGTTGCCGTCCCGCACCAGCGTCAGGCTGGATTCGTCTTCCACCAACTGCCGCGTCTCGAATTTCACCGG
Source organism: uncultured Solibacteraceae bacterium (assembly GCA_963811575.1). GTDB lineage: Bacteria > Acidobacteriota > Terriglobia > Bryobacterales > Bryobacteraceae > Solibacter. The sequence continues at coordinate 118,300 of CAWERY010000008.1, forward strand.
CTGAAAATATCCCGAACTCCCCGCCGGCTTCAACCCGAAGGTCTCCATCTTGCCCGCGACATATTGCGCCGCTTCCTTGTACCCGTCGCTGCCTACGTCGCGGCCTTGCAGCTTATCATCGGCCAGGAATGCGATGTGCGCCCACCAGCGATCGCCCTCCGCCGCAAAATCCGCCGCGCACAAAGTCGCCGCGCCCAGTACCAGAAGCAGTTGTTTCATTCCTATTAGGATTACCATAGTGGGACGGGCTTCCTGGCCTGTCTGGGGATATGCCGAATTTTCTGTCCGCCCTCGTCCTCTTCGCCCATACCTACCCGGTTGACGGAATCGTCGTCGCGGTGGACGCCCCGGCCCGCACCATGCTCGTTTCCCACCGCCCCATCGCCCATTACATGCCCGCCATGATGATGCCCTTTCGCGTGGAGAATCCCGCGGAACTTCAGCCCCTCCACCCGGGCGCCCGCATTCACTTCGATCTCGCCGTCACCAAATCGCAATCCGTCGCGCGGCGCATTCGTCCCTCGGGTGACGCCGATGTGCCCCTCGCAGCTCCCACGCGCCAACTCGCCATCGGCGCGCCGCTCCCCGATTTCCACCTCACCGATCAGCACGGCCGCACTCTCACCTCCTCCGATCTCCGCGGCCAGATCGTCGCCATCGATTTCATCTACACGCGCTGCCCGCTTCCCGACGTCTGCCCGCGGCTCTCCGCCAACTTCGCCATGCTCCAGCGCCGTTTCGGCGATAAAGTCACGCTCCTCTCCGTCACCGTCGATCCCGATTACGACATCCCCGCCATCCTCGCCGATTACGCCCGCCGCTGGTCCGCCGGACCCGCGTGGCACTTCCTCACCGGCGACGTCGCCCCTCTCGCCGCCGCCCTCGGGGAAATCTACTGGGCCGATGAAGGCTCCATCGGTCACAATTCCACTACCTGCATCATCGATCGCAGCGGCCGCCTCGCCGCCGCCATCGAAGGCTCTAACTACCGGCCCGACCAACTGGTAGACCTGATCTCACGCCAACTGGAGAATCATCCATGAAGTTCGCCGCACTCTTCGCTCTCTCCCTCGCCGCCATCGCCCAACAGCCCAAGCCCGCTGACAACTGCGCGCCGCCCCCGAGCTCGCTCGCTCCCACCCTGCCCGCCAAAATCCTCCCCGGAATGGGGACGGTCCACATGGCCATCACCACCTCCAGCCCCGAAGCGCAGCAATTCTTCGATCAGGGCCTCGCTCAGATGCATTCCTTCTGGGCCCGCGAAGCCGAACGAAGTTTCCTCCAGGCCGCCGCGCTCGATCCCTCCGCCCCCATGCCGCAATGGGGTGTCGCGATGGTCGCCGCCGGCGATTGGCGCCCCCGCTTTCAAATCGATACCCAGAGCGCGTTTTTCGGTAAGCAGCCGCCGCCCGCCACCTCGCGCGCCCGCATCGCCGCAAAGAAGGCCGTTGAACTCGCCGACGTTCCCGGCAAATCCACCGGCCTCGAGCGCATGTACATCGCCGCCATCGCCGCCCGCCGCGCCGCCGACGCCAAAGATCCCGAAGAAGCCTTCGTCGCCGGCCTTCGCAATCTGCTGGTCGCCTATCCCGGTGAAGTCGAGGCCAAGCTCGATCTCGCTCTCATGATCATGCGCGGCTTTACGCTCCCCGATAAGAAGCCCACCGCCCCCGGCAGCACCGAAGCCGTCGCCATTCTTCGGTCCCTGCTCCCCCTGGTTCCCGAGCATCCCGGCCTGCACCACTACATCATTCACGGCTTTGAAGGCGCCACGTTTGCCAAGGACGCCTGGCCGAGCTGCGAGAAATATGCGCAGCTGGTCACCAACATCCCCCACGCGCTTCACATGCCAGGCCACATCTATGCGCAGACCGGCCGCTGGAGCGACGCCGAAAAATCCTTCGCCGACGCCGCCGCCAACGAGCGCAAATGGATGTCGCTCGATAAACTCTATGGCGATGGCCACCACGGCCACAACGTCCACTTCCTGGCGACCTCTTATAGCTTCGAAGGCCGCTACGACGACGCCATCGAGGCCGCCAAAGAGCTGCTTCAATTCAAGGAGAATCCCGCGCAGCAGGCGTCTGCTCGATGCCGTCGGCACCGCCCGCGCCCAAGGCTGGTTCGCCATGCTCCGCACCCTCGTGCAGTTTGAAAAATGGGATGTCATTCTGCAGGGCGAGCTGCTCCCCGTCTTCGGCCGCGCCCGGCAGGACGCCTGGCGCCATTGGGCCTTCGCACTCGCCTACGCCAACACCGGCAAGGTGGCCGAGGCGCACCAGGAAGCCGCCAAGTTCGATGCCGCCCTCACCGAATACCGCACCCGCACCAAGCGCGGCAATCCCGCCGAGCTTGAAGTCGCCAGAACCGAAATGCAGGCGCATCTCGATCTGGCCGATGGCCGCACCGGCCGCGCCCTGAAGCAGTTCCAACTCGCCAGCAACGGCGAACGCCGCCTCGTCTATACCGAGCCCCCTTACTATCCCCGCCCCGTCGGCGAGCCGTGGGGCCGCGCCGCGTTGAAGGCCAACAACACCAAACTCGCCCAACGCGCCTTCCGCATCGCGCTCGAACAGTACCCCAACGATTCCCACGCGAAAATGGGAACCGCGCAACCCGCCGCCGGCACCGCCGCGTTCGCCGCCATCCGATGACACCCGAAGCCAAGCAACAGATCGCCGATACCTATAACGCCGCCGCCGATCACTTCGAAGCGCCGGCGCTCGATTTCTGGAAGTACTTCGGCGCCGCCACCGTGCAGCGCGCCGCTCCCGCGCCCGGCGCCGTTGTGCTCGATGTCTGCTGCGGCGCCGGCAGTTCCGCCGTCCCCGCCGCTCAAGCCGTCGCCCCGAACGGACGCGTCATCGGCGTCGATATCGCCCCCGAATTGCTGAAGCTCGCGCGCGCCAAGGCCATCCCCAATGCCGAATTCCGCCATGCCGATTTCGAGCAGGTCTACTTCCGCCCTGCCACCTTCGACGCCGTCCTCTGCGTCTTCGGCATCTTCTTCTTTGCCGACATGACCGCCGCGCTCCAAAAGATGTGGCGCTTCGTCCGTCCCGGCGGCGTCCTCGCCATCACCGTTTGGGGACCCGACGCGTTCGGCCCCCTCAACACCATCTTCCCCGGTCCGCGCCGCTGGCATCGTCTCTCCGCACCCGGCACCGTCGAGGCCCTCTTCGCCGATGCCGGAATCGCCCCCGTGGAAGTGACTCACCAGGACTACGAGCAGCCCATCGCCTCTCCGGAGGATTGGTGGACCATCGTGCTCGGCAGCGGCTACCGCGGCATGATCACTCCCGAAACTCACGATTCCCTCCGCGCCGCCTGCCTCTCCATCGCCTCGCAATCCATTCCGTTACCTGTGACCATTGCGCTCGCACGCCGCTAAACGGCGATGCCGCAATACGCCGCGGATCACCGGCATCAGGCATATCGCCGCCGCCGCGATATAAAAAGGAAGCTCGTTTGCATACCGTTTGGAAAAGGCAAATGCGAGGATGAGGATGCTCGCCGATAACGCGAGCATGATAGTACCGTTCAGTTTTTGAGTCATGGTCCCTCCTGAAGAGACAGTACTCCAGTCGCTCCAGCTCCGGCGAATCTTACAACCCGCTTTGGAGCAGTCGTAATTTTTCGCTCAGCTCCGCGAGCTGCACGCGCCGCGCGCGCGCCAGAATCGCTCCCGTGACCATCATCACGATCAGTACCGCCACGCCGGCACCCATCTGCACCAGTCGAAGCTGCGGCGCGACCGCACTCAACGCCCGCGACTCCCCGATTCCCGCCAACTTCATTCCCGCGTACCCAACCGCCGCGCCGCACGGTGCCCCGGCATACAGGCAGCGCGCCAGAAACAAATCGCGCTTCGCCCTCGCGATCAGGAATTGCAACAGACTTACCGTGTCCGATGTGTACGCGTCGCTGCGATGACACCGCGCACGCCGGTACCGCGCTACTCCCAAACCCAGGCCCGATATCCAGATCGCGCTGAGCACCCCGTGCGTCGCGATGCCGCCCGTGGATTCCTCGAAGATCAGCAGCAGCGCAAACCCGCACAGGATCGCAAACACGCTACGGTCCATGCCTTTGATGCAGCCGGTTTGCGCTCCGCAGATCCTCAATCAAATGCTGCGTATCGGGCTTCGGCGCCGTCTGCCACAGCGCTACCAATGGATCATCTGGCGGAATCGAATTCATAGCGAATCTCCGAGACTGTCACGGATTGCAGCTTTGGCGCGGTGCAGTCGCACGGAAGCGTTACTTTCGCTGATGCCCAGCGTCAGCGCGATCTCCTTCACCGGCATCTCTTCCAGATAGAGGCACGCCACCGCTTTGAAATGGTCCGGCAGCGTGCGCACTGCCTCGATCAGCCGCGCCAGCCGCACTGCCTGCGCCGTTGCTTCGTCCGGGGCAAGCGCCCGGTCGGGCAGGCTCTCGCTCAGCGGCTCTGCCTGCCGTACCAGGGCGCGCCGCACATGACTCACGCAGATATTCTGTGTGATGCGCGCGATATAACTCTTTAACGAAGCCTGGTCATTCAAACGTGGCAGCGCCTGCCAGACCGCGATCCATACATCCTGCACCAGATCGTCTACCCTGTCCGGATGGCGTTCATACACGGTCGCGATCCGGCGCACCATGGCGGCATGGCCTTCGACGATCTCCTCCAGCTTGACCATACCGGCTTTATTCTTATCAGTCGCGCATCACGACGCAATCTTACAAGGGAAAATCCGCGCCTACCCGGGAGTATACTGTTTGGCGCCGCCTGCGGCAGGGAGCGGCCATGCGAAATGCGATCCGAGTCATTTTCATGTGTGCGGCCACCATCCACTCCGATGGCGCCTATGTTGCGCCGCCCGGATAGTTCGGCGCGTCGAGTGCGTCGCGGCCCGCACAACCGGGTGAAATGCTACCCATATTCGGCACCGGCTTCGGTCCGACTACTCCCGCCGTGCCGAAGGCCAAATTGTCAGCGGAGCAGCCCCCCTGTCGGACCTCACGCAACTGCGTATCACCGTCGGCGGCGTTCCCGCCACCGTGCAGTTCGCCGGAATCGTGGGATGGAGATCAGCCTCTGGCCACCACCGGAGGCTTTACCTCTCAGACCGGACTGGCGATTCCCGTCAAACGGTAATCTCGCATTCAGGAGCACACGAATCGTCCGGCAGAACAGCCGCATGCTGTGCACCACCGGAAACCGCGCCACTCCCATCGCGGACAAAAGTATCCAGCCGCCCTTGATCGAAAACTTTCAATTTAGTGGGATTTGTAGTGGTGGGGCAAGCTTCTAGCTTGCCGGTGTGCAACTCTGCGTTGTGCCGAATCAACGCGCAGGCACGGGCTCGACCAGATTGACCGTGGGAGAATCACCGCGGGATACCGGCGAAATAAGGCCACGGTTCCAGAAAGGTGCGCATCAGTCAACGTAGCGCCGATCTGCCCTTACCCCGCTACCTTCTCCACACACTCCGGCCCGCAGATCTGCTCCACCGCCGCCTTGAATTCCCGATCCGGCCGTACCTTCGCCTCCACATCGATCAGGATCGAAAAATCGCGCGGCGCTTCCAGCCGCAGCCTCACCGACGTCGGACCAGGCTTGCGCTTGAACAACTCCTCCAGCGCCGCCGCCCGGTCCACGCCGCCGTTCCGCCCCAGCCACACCCGGATCGCAATCACGCTCGGCAAGTCAATCCGCGCGTTGTCCAGCGCCACGATGTCCTGCACCGAGAGCTTCGGATTCGTGCCCTCCTCCGGCAGCACCAGCGCGCGCATCATGACCACCGTATCCTCCACCGCCTGGCTCGCCAGCCTCTCGTAATTCGTCGCGAAGAGCAGCGCTTCCACCGACCCCGTGCGATCCTCCAGCGTCATCGCGCACCACGGTTTGCCTTCGCGATTGCGCTTCTTCGCGATCCCCGTCAGCACGCCGCAAATCGCAACTTCCGTATTCTTCGCGAGACCTTCCAGCGAAGACGTGTCGGCGTTCGCCAGCTCCACCACCTTATCCATGTACCGGTCCATCGGATGCCCCGTCACCCAGAATCCGAGCAGCTCCTTCTCGCCCGCCAGCTTCTCCTTGTCCGTCCAATCCGGAATTCTCGGCAGCGGCGTCGAATGCACCTCCTCCGATTCGATCACTTCGCCGAACAAGTCCCACCTGGCCGCTCTCCCGGTCACGCTGCGCCCGAGCCCCCGCCTCCATCGCGCCTTCCGTCGCGGCGAACTTCTGGCTGCGCGTGCCCTCCAGTGAATCCATCGCGCCCGCCTTAATCAGGCTCTCGATCATCCGCCGGTTCACGCTCCCCAAATCGACCTTCTCGCAGAATTCGTGCAGCGACCCGAACTTGCCCTCCTCGCCGCGCGTTTTCGCGATCGCCTCCACCGCCGATTGCCCCACGTTCTTGATCGCGCCCATCCCGAACCGGATCGCATCCCCGTCCGGCGTGAAGCTCCACTCGCTGTGATTCACGTCCGGCGGCAGTATCTTGATCCCCATCTCGCGGCATTCGTTAATGTACTTCACCACCTTCGCCGTGTTCCCCGTTTCCGAGGTCAGTAGCGCCGCCATGAAATCCACCGGATAGTGCGCCTTCAAATACGCCGTGACAAACGCCAGGTACGCATACGCCGCCGAATGCGATTTGTTGAAACCGTAGCCCGCGAACTGCTCCATCAGGTCGAAAATCTTCTCGACCTTCTTCTGGTTGAAGCCCCTCTCCAACGCGCCTTTCACGAAGCGCTCGCGCTGCTTCGCCATCTCCTCGATCTTCTTCTTCCCCATCGCGCGGCGCAGCAGGTCAGCGTCGCCCAGCGAATACCCGGCGATCCGGTTGGAGATCTGCATCACCTGTTCCTGATACACAATCACGCCGTACGTCTCTTCCAGCAGCACCTTCAGCTCCGGCAGATCGTACTGCACCGCTTTGCGTCCCCACTTGCGCTCGATGAAATCGTCCACCATGCCGCCCTGAATCGGGCCCGGCCGGTACAGCGCGTTCAATGCCGTCAAATCCTCCAGCCGGCTCGGCTGGTAGCGCCGCAGAATATCGCGCATTCCGCTCGATTCGAACTGGAACACGCCGCTCGTGATGCCTTTACAGAAAACTTCGTACGTCCCTTTATCGTCCAGCGGTAAATCCTCCGGGACAATCGTCACATCGTGCCGCTTCTTGATCAGCCGCAGCGCATCCTGAATCAGCGTCAGCGTCGTCAGCCCCAGGAAATCCATCTTCAGGAGCTGCAGCTTCTCCAGCCCGCCCATATCGAACTGCGTCACAATTTCGTCGCGGTTCGTCTTGTACAGCGGCACCAGGTCCTGCAGCGGCAAGGGCGAAATCACCACGCCCGCGGCGTGCACCGAACAGTTCCGCGATAGCCCCTCCAGCCGCAGTGCCACCTTCAGCACATCGTCGATCAGCGGGTCTTTTCTTGCCTCCTTGAATCCCGGCTCCTGATCGAGTGCCTCCTGCAGCGAAATGTTGAGCGTCGCCGGCACCAGTTTGGTCAGCCGTTCCACTTCCGACAACTTCAGTTCGAGCACGCGCCCCACGTCCTTGATCGCCGCCCGCGCGCCCAGCGTGTTGAACGTGATGATCTGCGCCACCTGCTCGCGCCCGTACTTTTGCGTGACGTACTGAATCACTTCGCCGCGCCGGTTCATGCAGAAATCCACGTCCACGTCCGGGAAGCTGACGCGTTCGGGATTCAGAAAGCGTTCGAACAGCAGCCCGTATTGCAGCGGATCGATGTCCGTGATCTCCATCGCGTAACTGACCAGGCTCCCTGCCGCCGAGCCGCGTCCCGGCCCCACCGGAATGCCCTGATCTTTCGCGTAGCGTATGAAGTCCCAGACCACCAGGAAGTAGCCCGAGAACTTCATGTTCTGGATCATCTTGATTTCGCGATCCAGCCGCTCCGCGTACTCCGCCAGGTCGCATTTCAGCGTGCCCTTCTGCTGCATCGCTTCCAGGCGTCCGCGCCGCTTCTCAAAGCCCATCCGCGCCACGTACTCGAAATACGTATCGGTAGTGTGCTCCGTCGGAATGTCGAACCGCGGGAACGGGTCGAGCACTTTTTCCAGCTTGACGTGGCAGCGCTGCGCGATCTCCCACGTCCGGTCCAGCGAGTGCTCCAGCTCGCCGAACAGCGTCATCATTTCTTCCCGCGTCTTCAGGTAAAAATCCGGCGTGCTCCAGCGCATCCGGTTCGGATCGTTGAAGCTCTTGCCGGTCTGGATGCACATCAGAATTTCGTGCGCCCGTGCATCGTCCTTCCGCAGGTAATGCGAATCGTTGGTCGCTACCAGCGGGAAGCCCGTCTCGCTCGAAAGCCGCACCAGCTCCGGCGTCAGCCGCTTGTCCTGCTCCAGATGATGATCCTGAATCTCCAGGAAGAAATTCTTCTTGCCGAAAATGTCCCCGTACTGATGCGCCATGCGCCGCGCATCGTCATACTTATCGTTGAGAATCGTCTCCGGTATGTGTCCGCGCAAACACGCCGACATCCCGATCAAGCCCTCCGAATGCTGCGCCAGCAAATCGGTGTCGATGCGCGGCTTATAGTAGAACCCTTCCAGATACGAAGTCGAAACCAGCTTGATCAGGTTCTTGTACCCCTGCTGGTTTTCGCAGAGCAGCACCAGGTGGTTGTACCGGTCTGTGGTCGGTCCGCTCCTTGTGCCCCTTTTGCGAAACATACACCTCGCACCCAATCACCGGATGGATGCCGTTCGCCTTCGCCGCGTTATAAAACTTCACCGCTCCGAACAGGTTGCCGTGGTCGGTCATCGCCACCGCCGGCATCTTCTGTTCGACCATGATCTTCATCAGCTGGTCGATATCGCACGCGCCGTCAAGCAGCGAATAATCGGTATGGCAATGTAGATGGACGAAGGACATGTGTCGGAGATCCGCTTCCCCGGGGGAGGGCTTGGATCTCCCATTTTACCTCTTTGGCTTTCCGCCGGTTTCCACCGCGTGCCTTGGGTGTCCGGCTACTTAGCCTAGAATGGGGGCGGATGTCCAAACATGGAGATTCAGTGACGAAGGCGCTCGCAGTTCGCGGGCTCGCCCTTCTGGCGGCGATGGGCCTTGTCCCTATGGTCGCGAATGCCCAGTATTACGGCATCGAAAGTCGTCGCCGGTGTCGATTTCCCAGCCGGAAAGACAGGCAAGGCGGCTGCCTTGCCATTGCACGGGATAAATCATTTCGCCGTAGACTCCAAAGATAATCTCTACGTTTCCGACTTTGAGGCAGGCACAGTTTGGCGCATCACGCCAGCAGGTGTGGTGGACGCGCGCTATCCCTACGGATACCAGATTATAGGTGTCGCGGTGGACGCCACGGGAACCGTCTACATGCTGAACTCCACGTATTTCGGACCTTTGGATCACAAAGGCGTCTCCGTCCGGGGTGTCTACGGTGACTTACCTCTTTGGTGACGACGAACTTAGCGTTTATCGGGGGGAATAATCTCGCAATTGATCCTGCAGGCAACCTCTACGCCGACTCCGATAGGGTAGGGAATTTTCAAGGTCACACCAGCCGGGGTGGTATCGACGTTTCTGCAAATCGGCTATCCAATGGCGCTCTCATGGCACAACGGTCTTTTGTATTTCATATCCTCGACCTCCGAGTCTGGCCCGGTCAGCAGTGTCGATCAGACGGGAAATGTCACACTTCTCACTCCTGGCACTTCGTACACAGGTCTGACGGCGGACGCTAGCGGCAACCTCTTTCTGGCCGATGGCAAGTCCGTTAAGGAACGGAAGCCAGACGGATCGCTAACCACCGTAGTTGAAAACGGAACATACGATGTGGCGATCGATAGCTCAGGGAAATTGTATATCACTCAAGCGCTCAGTCTCTTTGCGGGAATAGTCCGCCAGGTCGTCGGGGGCATCGTCAACTCGACGATCGGCATGCTCGACCAGACCGGACCAGCGACACAGTCCCCGATGGAATATCCGAGCCTCCTAGCCGTGCTTCCACAGGGCGATCTCTTCATATTGGAGCAGCCATCTCAAAATTACGGTGGTTTTGGCGAACGCTTCGTATCGGCGAATGGAAAGTGGAGTTACACCCCTTCGGGTGCCTACGCGGGGCCGTCGTTAGTGGACGGCGTGACCACAGCCAACGGTAAGGTGTATCTGATACAAGGGGAAAGCTCGGAAAGCAAATATGACGGAGCCACCGGCATTTATCAACTTCAGGCCGATGGCTCGATGGTGCTCGTCCTGCCGCTGCCAGAGAACTCCGACCTCTTTTACGCGCTTGGGCTCGCTACGGACGGAGCAGGAAACTACTACATTCTCGGCGGGAACAAGACCGACATACAGTTGGAGGTTTGGAAGGCGTCGCGCGATGGCGGCCTGCAAAAGTTCTACTCCCCGCCTGTAGTACAGGTGCCCGAGTTTTCCATATCCGACATCTGCCTTGACGCGGCAGGCAATGTCTACGTGGCCGAAAACACGCGGGTCTTCAAGGTGACGCCCGCCGGAGTCGCCACTACCCTCGCAGGCACGGGCGTTGCCGGCTTCAGCGGCGACTTCGGCCCCGCCACCTCCGCACAGTTGAACGGCGCTACCGGAGTAGCCGTCGATGCCGCCGGCAACGTCTACATCGCCGATAGCTACAACCGCCGGGTCCGGATGATCGGTCCCGATGGCACCATCCGCACCATCCACGTAACACCCTCCTATGAGCCCGCCGGTCCGGACAAACTCTACCTGGACGCCGCGGCAAACGTCTATCTCCTGGAGAAAAGCAATGCGCTGGTGCGCGAACTTTCTCCTAACCCGGCCGCGAGCATCACCGTCCTGAGCGGCGACAGTCAGTCTGCCCCCGTCGGCTCCACCTTGCCCAATCCGCTGGTAGTGCAAGTCACCGGTAAGGCAGGTGCTCCGGCGGAGGCGCTCTCCGTCGCGTGGAAGGTCACTTCCGGAGGCGCCACCCTCGCGGCAGCAACATCGTTCACCGATGCTACCGGCACCGCCACCATGACCGCCTCGTTAGGCAGCATTCCAGGCACGGTCACCGTGACGGCCACCGCTGGCAGCTTACCGCCCGTGGTCTTCACCGCAGCGGCCGCCGCTCCGGCTTCGGCCGTGACCGTCGCGAGCGGTAACGGTCAAACTGGAGGCACCGGCCGTGCGTTGGCCAACCCGCTCGCGGTCCAGGTCGTCGCCAGCGATGGTTCCCGAGCCTCTGGAATCACGGTGGCGTTCACCGTCGCCAGCGGAGCCGCAACCTTGAGCGCCAATAGTGTCGTCACCGGATCGGACGGAGTCGCGAAAGTGACCGTTACCCTCGGCCCCACCGCCGGTCCCGTTGTGGTCTCGGCGACCGTCGCCAGCCTCCCGTCCGTTCAGTTCCTGGTGACCGCGGTGGCGTCGCCATCGATCAATCCGGGCGCCGTGGTCAATGCGGCCAGCGGCCAGAGCGTGGTCGCGCCCGGTTCGCTGGCGACTATCTATGGCGCGAATTTGACCAACCCGGCCACGGTCTTCGATAATTTGTCGCCGGCGCTTGTCCCCGCCGTTGGGGAGAGCTTTGTCTCGCGCACTTACGCGGCCGGGTACAACTTCGTTGTGCCGTCCGCCAGCGATTTCGTGTTTACCGGTGGGGCTGTCCCTCTGCAGTCGAATCCCACGGTAACCGACGTGACACTGGAGTTGCACACGGATTCCGGCGGCGTGCCCGGCGCTCTGCTGGAATCCATGTCCGTAAGCAAGGTCCCCCTGTTCCCGGCGCGTACCGTGATGCCGTTCAGCTCCGCCGTGTTCCCTGTTCTTTCCGCGGGAATCCAGTATTGGCTCGTGGCATCAGTCCCCATCACCTCCACATCGGCGGCAAACTGGGTCTGGCCGTCTACCGGAGACCAGGGCCTGCGAGCGACCAGCATACAAGGCGGCCCTTGGAGTGTCGTGAAGGATACTCGGGCCGCATTCCAGATCCTGGGGAATCCGAAAGCCGCCGCGACTCCTTTGCCCACCGCCTTAGGCGGTGTCACGGCGACGCTGGCCGGTCAACCGGCGCCACTGACCTACGTATCGCCGGGCCAGATCAACTTCCAGGTTCCCTATGGCCTGGCCGCCGGCAGCCATAACCTAATCGTCACGGCCAATGACATTGCAAGCGCTGCGGTAGCCGTCACGGTGGCGTCCGCGGCGCCTGGAATTCTGCTGTATGGTTCCGGCTGGGCGGTGGCTCAAAATCAGGACTATTCGGTAAATAGCGTGTCCAATCCCGCCAAAGTGGCTAGCTACATCACCCTCTATGGCACCGGCGCGGGCGCTGTTTCTCCACCCGTTCCCACCGGCGCCGCCGCGCCCGCTTCTCCTTCCTCGTCGACGGTGGGCGAGGTGACCGCCACCATCAACGGCCTGCCCTGCACGGTCTTGTTTGCAGGGCTGACGCCGGGCAACGTGGGCTTGCTCCAGGTGAACATACAAGTTCCGAAGCTGCCCAGCGGAACCTATCCGATTCAGATTTCCGTAGGCGGCACGAAGAGCAACACGGGCTCCCTCGGTGTGATGCAATAGCACGTCGAAAAATTGAGCTACTCGCTGCGCAGCGCCACCGTGGGGTCGATCCGCGTCGCCCGCATCGCCGGGAACCAGCACGCCGCTACCCCGGACGCCAGCACCACCACCGATACCGCGGCAAACGTCAGTGGATCCCTCGCGCTCACGCCAAACAATTCGCTGGAGAGCACCTTGCTCACCATCAGGCTTGCGCCAACCCCGCCGCCAACCCGGCCCCGATCAGCCATAGCCCCATCCGCAGTACCATCGCGATGACGTCGCCGCGGCTTGCCCCCAGCGCCATGCGGATCCCAATCTCGTGCGTCTGCCGCGAAACCGTATACGCGATTACGCTGTACACCCCCACCGCCACCAGCAGCAGGCCGGTTCCCGCGAATACTCCCAGCACCAGCAGCGTGAACCGCGGCTGCGCGTAAGAGAAGTCGCTGAGAAAATCCTCCAGGCTGCGCGTCAAGGTCAGCGAAACATTCCGGTCTACCGCCCAGATCTCCCGCCGCACCGCGTTTAACGAGCCCAGCGGATTGCCCGTCGTCCGCACCAGGATTCCGCGTTCGAAGTTCGCCGTGCATGTGTACGGCGTCAGCAGCTCCGGCTCGGTGGGGTCCTGCAGTCCGGAGTTCTTCATGTCGCTCATCACACCCACAATCTCGAAGGTTGCACCCCCGGTCTCCTGTCCCCCGCCGCCCCCGAAATTCTTCAACGCGATCTGCCGCCCCAGCGGGTCTTCCCTGTGCGAACCATTTCGCGGCCAGCGTCTGATTGATCACCGCCACCTTCCGCGCCCCCGCCACATCGTTGGCGTCCAACATCCGTCCCCGAACCAGCTTCGCTCCCAACGTCCGTATGTAATCCTCGCTTACCAGTTGATACATGGCGCGCCACCGGTCCGCGTGCGTCTTCCCCGGAATATCCACGTCCGTGCCGATGCCACCATAGGGCGGCAGCCCGCTGGTCGAGGTTGCGTCCACGATTCCCGGCAGCGCCTTCACCCGCGCCAGCAGCTGCGTGAAGAACCGCTGCTTGTCCGCTACCGTCTTGTACTGCCCCTTGGGAAAAGGCAGCCGCGCCACCAGAATATTCTTGGGATTAAAGCCCAGGTCCGTCGCCTGCAATTTGAGGAAAGTCCGGATCATCACTCCGGCGCCCGTCAGTAGTACCAGCGAAAGTGCCAGCTCCACTACCACCAGCACATTGCGCAGCCGGCCCCTCCGGAAACCGCCGCTCACCCCGCGGCCCGAATCCTTCAGCGGTTCTACGATGTCGCGCCGCGCGGTCTGCATCGCCGGCGCCAACCCGAACACCACCGCCGTGCAGACCGCCAGGCCCAGGCTGAACCACAGCGCCGGCCAATCCAGCCCGATCGCCGCTTCCTGCGGAATCGCGCCATCCGGAATCAGCGCCACCAGCGCCTTGATGCCGCCCCATGCCAGGCCGCAACCGAGCACCGCCCCGCCGATGCCGAGGATCACGCTTTCCACCAGCAACTGCCGCACAACCCTCCACCGGCTCGCCCCCAGCGCCGACCGGATCGCCATCTCCCGGTCCCGCGCGGTCGAACGCGCCAGCAGCATGTTCGCCACATTCACGCAGGCGATCAGTAGCAGCAGTGAAACCGCGGCCGTCAGCGTCAGCAATGTTTTCCGGAACGGTCCTACGATGCTGTCCACATAGCTGCTCGCCGTGATCGAAAAGCGCTTCGGAAAATCCTTGGGATTCGCCTGCGCCAACCGCTGCGCAATGGGCAGCAGATCGCTTTCCACCTGCTTCAGCGTCACTCCGGGTTTGAGCCTCCCTGAAACAGGAACCACCGCTCGCTCGCCGGATCGAGGTCGGCGGGTAGCCACAGATCCGCGCCGCGCTTGGTAAAGCGCTTGGGCATGATTCCCACCAGCGTCGTCGGAATGCCGTTCAACACAAAGTTGCGCCCCAGGAGCGACGCCTCGCCGCTGAATCGCTTCTGCCATAGCCGGTAGCTCATCACAAATACCGGCGGCGCTCCCGGTTTCGCATCTTCGGGGTGTATACCGCGCCCTGCCAGCGGCGCCACGCCCAGAAACTGAAAGCTGTTCGGCGTCAGATAGCCGCCGTCGAACTGCTCGGTCCCCTCGGCGGTGGTCCACAGCACGTCTTCGTTTCCGCCGCCTGTGTCTTCACTGAAGACATGGTTATCGCGCCGGAATTCGATATACTCGGTGGCCTTGAGAAATCCCCTGCCTCCCGGCCGGCTGTTGTCCAGATCGTGGATCTGGAAGGCGGCAATCCGGTCCGCGTCCTTATACGGAAAGGGCGAGATCAGGACGTTCTTGATCACGCTGAACATGGTGGTTCCTGCACCGATCCCGAGCGCCAGCGTTACCACTGCGAGCGCCGTGAATCCTGGGTTGCTCCGCATGCCCCGGAGCCCGTAGCGAAAATCCTGCCACAGTGACTGCATGCTCATCTGACGCCGGAGCGCCGGTGTTTGTTTTGGCTTTTTGTGGGAATTTCGTCGGGCAGGAGTGGTAGGGACGGGCAGATTCGAACTGCCGACCTGTCGCTTAGGAGGCGGCCGCTCTATCCATCTGAGCTACGTCCCCATACCCTCCCCATCTTATCGCACCCTGCCGATGCCTTTCCGCGCGATATCGTGGCGGTAATGCATTCCTTCGAATTGAATGTGCGCGGCCGATTCGTATGCCATCCCAATCGCCGCGGGTAAATCCACGCCCGACGCCGTCACGCCAAGCACACGCCCGCCCGCCGTCTCCAGCCGCCCGTGCAGCATCCGCGTCCCCGCTTGAAACACGACCGCCCCGTGCGCTTCCGCCTGCGCAACTCCCAGGATTTCTTTGCCCGTTTCGTATCTCCCGGGATACCCGGCCGAGGCCAGCACCACGCAGACGCTCGGCCCCTCGTGCCATTCCAGCGTGTGTCCGGAGAGCCTTCCTTCCGCTGCCGCCATCAGCGCCGGCAGGAAATCAGATTTCATGCGGTGCATCAGCGGCTGCGTCTCCGGGTCCCCCAACCGCACGTTGAACTCCAATACTTTCGGCCCGTCAGCCGTCATCATCAGGCCGGCATAAAGAAAGCCCGTGAAGTTCATCGCCCGGACCGTCGGGTAAATCACGCGGTCCAGCACCATCTGTGTATCCTCGTCGCTCAGGATGCCGCTCGCGCAGTAGGCGCCCATTCCGCCCGTGTTCGGTCCGCGGTCGCCGTCGAAAACCGCTTTGTGATCCTGTGTCGCCGCCAGCGGGAGCGCGTCTTTTCCGTCGCACAGCGCGATGAAACTGACCTCTTCTCCCCGCAGGAACTCTTCCACCACGATCGGCCCGCGCAGCGTTTCCAGGGCGCGATCCGCTTCCGCCGCGTTCTCCGCGATCACCACCCCCTTGCCCGCTGCCAGTCCGTCCGCCTTGAGCACTACCGGAAAGCCGAACCTGCTCAGCGCCGCGCGCGCTTGCTGAGCAGTGTCCACGGCCTCGTACCGCGCGGTCGGAATTCCACTTCGTAGGAAAAAGTTCTTTGCGAAAATCTTACTGCCTTCCAGTTGGGCGGCTTCCGCATTCGGCCCGATGATCTTCAGGCCGCGCGCCCGGAAGGCATCCACTACTCCCGCCACCAGCGGCATTTCCGGTCCCACCACGGTGAGGTCCGCCTCCACCGCCAGTGCGGCGTCCAGCGGCTCGCCCGGAATACAGGTGGCGACATGCGCCATTCCCGGATTTCCAGGGTTCGCAAATATCTGCGCTCCTTCCGACTGTGCCAGTTTCCAGCACAACGCATGCTCTCGCCCGCCGCTGCCGATTACCAGTATCTTCACGCGCGTACCCCGTACAATGGTAGCAATGCCCGAACGTTACGACGTCGTTGTCATCGGCGCCGGACACGCCGGCTGTGAAGCCGCGCGCGCCTGCGCGCGCATCGGCCTGCGCACCGCCATGGTCACCATGAATCTCGACCTGATCGCGCAGATGAGCTGCAACCCCGCCATCGGTGGCATCGCGAAAGGCCACCTGGTCCGCGAAATTGACGCGTTGGGCGGCGTCATGGGCGAGGTCGCCGATGCCGTCGGCATCCAGTTCCGCCTCCTCAATACCTCCCGCGGTCCCGCCGTCTGGTCGCCTCGCGCGCAGATGGATAAGAAGCTCTACCGCTTCCGTATGAGGGATATCCTTGAGGCGGAACCCAATTTACGCATAAAGCAGGCCGAAGTCGGCGCCCTCGCGCTGGATGAAATGCGCCGGGTGTCGGGAGTGATTCTTCGCGATGGCCGCACCATCGCGGCCGGAGCGGTCGTCGTCACCACGGGTACTTTCCTGAATGGCCTGGCTCACGTCGGGGAGATGACCTATAGCTGCGGCCGGAATGGCGAGGCGCCCTCCCAGCTTCTGGGCGACCAACTGCGCACCCTCGGCCTGAACTGGACGCGCCTCAAGACCGGTACTCCGCCGCGTCTGGATGGGCGTAGTATCGATTGGAGTTGCTTCGAGCCCCAGGCCGGCGACGCCCATCCCACTCCCTTTTCGTTTCTTACGGAGAGCATCAGCCGACCGCAGATCCAATGTCACATCGGATATACCACCGATGAGACTCGCCGCGTCTTGCAGGAGGCCATCCCGCGCTCACCTTTATATAGCGGTCAGATCGAAGGCGTAGGTCCGCGCTATTGCCCGTCCATCGAAGACAAGTTCGTCAAATTTCCGGACAAGCTTCGTCACCAGATATTTCTCGAACCCGAAGGTCTCGATACCCACGAGGTTTACGTGAACGGGATGTCCACCAGCATGCCGACCGACGTGCAAGTCGCCATGGTGGCCTCGATTCCCGGCTTGGAGCAGGCCGAGATGATCCGGCCCGGGTACGCTATTGAATATGATGCAATCGACCCTCGCGAGCTCGCCCATACCCTCGAAGTGAAGTCGATCCCCGGCCTCTACCTGGCGGGTCAGATTAACGGCACGTCCGGATATGAAGAGGCAGGCTGCCAGGGTTTGATCGCCGGCCTTAACGCCGCGATGAAGCTGGGTGGCAAAGATCCGGTGATCGTCGGCCGCACCGAGGGGTATGCAGGTATTCTCGTCGATGATCTGATCACCAAAGGGCGCCGACGAGCCGTACCGGATGTTTACCTCCCGTGCCGAATTCCGTTTGCACCTGCGGATCGACAATGCCGATTCGCGTTTGACCCCGTTGGGACGCAGGGCTGGTTTGGTCACCGATGAGCGCTGGGAGCTGTTCCAGCGCAAAGAGCGCCAGAAAGCTGTGCTCACTAAGGCTTTAGAGACCCATAAGAACGGCCAACTGTTGAAGCGGCCTGAAGTGTCGGTCGCGGAATTCGTGCCTTGGATCTTGGAAGTGTTGGGCGAACCCCCGGTTCGCGGTCTCTTGGAGACCGTTTCGACTGAATGTAAGTACGGCGGGTACATTCAGCAGCAGGAGCGGCAGATGGCGCGGATGAAGGATGCGGAGCGGCGTCCTATTCCCGGCGGGTTCGAATACCGAGGAATTCCCGGTCTCTCTCGCGAGATTCAGGACAAGCTGGATCGGGTGAGGCCGGAAACGTTAGGCCAAGCCGGCCGGGTTCCCGGCGTTACGCCTGCCGCGATTGCGGTGTTGGACTGTTATCTGAGCCTCCACATCGGCAATAATTGACTGTTTCACGTGAAACAAATCAATCTGTTTCACGTGAAACAACCCAATTTCCGCCACGAAGCCTTCCTGTTTTGTTTCACGTGAAACAGCATGCTACCATCACCGCTTGAGCCGAGTCTTCGCAATCGCAAACCAAAAAGGCGGAGTTGGGAAAACCACCACCGCCATCAATCTGGCAGCCTCCCTCGCCGCCAATGACATACGCGTCCTCGTAGTCGACTCCGACCCCCAAGGCAACTGCACCAGCGGTCTCGGCGTCTCCAAAGATCCCGACAAACCCAGCCTCTACCACGTCCTCCTGGGCGACGCCCACATGAAGGACGCAATTCGACCCACCGAATTCGAAGGCCTCAACATCATCACCGCCGACAAAAACCTGGTCGGCTCTAACCTCGAGATGATCGATCTTCCCAGCCGGGAATTCCTCCTTCGCCAAAAAATCAGCGAAATTCGGCAAGACTACGAATTCATCCTCATCGATTGCCCGCCCGCTCTCGATCTCCTCACCCTCAATGCCCTCCTGGCCGCCGATTCCGTCCTGGTCCCGATTCAATGCGAATTCTTCGCCCTCGAAGGGATCTCGGAACTCATGGACACCATCGAACGCATCCGCGAGTCCTTCCATCACCCGCTCGAAATCGAAGGCATCCTGCTCACCATGTATGACGACCGCACCAACCTCACCCGCCAGGTAGCCAACGACCTCCGCGAATTCTTCAAAGAGCAGGTCTTCAAAACCGTTATTCCCCGCAGCGTCCGCCTCGCCGAAGCTCCCAGCTTTGGAAAACCGATCCTCACCTACGATCCCCGGTCCCGAGGCGCTGAATGCTATATCAAACTCGCGAAAGAGATTCTGGAAAATGCAAAAACCCGACAACCCGCGTAGAGCCTTAGGCAAAGGCATCGGCGCCCTGCTTCCGACCCGCACCCCCGCTCCACCGCCCCAGGCCGCCCCGCCGGCGCTTCCCCAGGAACGCGACGACACGCCGCTCTTTCATCGACCCGGCGCTGATTGACCCCAATCCGCTTCAACCACGGCGGATCTTTGAAAAAGAGCGTTTAGAGGAGCTGGCCCAATCCATCCGGTCCAACGGCATCATCCAGCCGCTCGTAGTCATCCGCAAAGGCGAGCGCTACCAGTTAGTTGCCGGCGAACGCCGCTGGCGAGCCTCGAAACTCGCCGAGGCTGCCACCGTTCCGGTTGTCATCCGAAATATACCGGAAGGCCGCCTGCTCGAAATTACCTTGATTGAGAACATTCAGCGCGAGGATCTCAACGCCATCGAAACCGCCGACGCCTTCGCCCGCATGACCACGGAATTGCACATGAATCCCGAACAGATCGGGATGCGCACCGGCAAAGACCGCTCCACCATCATCAACTTCATCCGCCTGCTGCAACTCCCGCCCGATGTCCAGGAGCTGGTTTCCGAAGGCAAACTATCGGCCGGTCACGCCCGCAGCCTCTTGAAGCTGCCGACTACCGCGATGCAGCGCGAAGTGACCAAGAAGGCCTTGCTGGAGGGCTGGTCCGTCCGCCAAATGGAACGCATCTGCGCGAAGATGGCCGACCCCGTCGCACCCAAGAACGTCGAAGAGGTCAAACTCGACCCGAACGTCAAAGCGGCTATCGATGAGATGCAGCGCCGCCTCGGCACCAAAATCCATGTGAAGGAAGGCGCCCGCGGGCGCGGCAAACTGGAAATCGAATACTATTCCGCCGACGATCTCACGCGCATTTACGACGTGATTATGGGTGAACAATAACCCCGTTACTTCAAGAGCTGCAGGATATCCTGTAGTTCCCTGCGTATTTCAGGTAACGGATCTTCGGAGAACAGTTCGGCCTGCACGCGCTTTGGTGCGCGGGCAGGTTTGGGTGCCTTGGCTTCGCTTTGCAGGGTCTGCCGCGCGCCTTCGATGGTGAACCGCTTCTCGTAAAGCAGGTGCTTGATCCGAAGCAGAAGTTCCACGTCTTTGCGACGATAGAGGCGATGGCCGGTGCCAGACTTCTTCGGCGAGAGCACCGGGAATTCGCTTTCCCAGTACCGCAAGACGTAAGCCTCCACACCCAGGAGCTCGCTCACTTCGCCGATCTTGAAGTACAGCTTATCCGGAATCTCCGGCGTCGGCTGCAACGCAACATCCGTCATTTGCCACCCGTAATCCTAGCTCAATCAGTCGTCAATGTCACGACATGTTGGCCGCGAGGCAAAAGTACCGTGGAGGGGCCGCCCAACACCAGCGCCTGCTCCTCCCCATCAATCTGCAGGCGAATCGGTTTGCGGCTGACGATTGCGATCGCCCGGGCGCCCGATTGGTAGGTAAACTCGATCCCGTGTGCGCCCGCCGGACGCACCGCTCTCAGTTCCGCCGTGAGAGAAACCAGCCGCGGCCCGGTCGCCGCGGGCGCCGCTTCCACCACATGAGGGCCGCCGGGAAGCCATAGCGTATCGTCATCCTGCGCGGGCCACGGCTCGCCATCCACTTTGGCGCCGCCCTTCCAGGGAATGCCCACGCCGCCCACGGAATCGACGACGGTCCTGGTATCCATGCGTTCGAAGCGGTGGACCACGGCGGCGGCCGAAGGCAGCAACTGCAAATCCGGAGGCAGCAGGGAATTTTCGAAATAGAGCGCGACTCGCGGGAAACTGGCGCTGGCCTGGTGCACCAATTGGAACAACTCGGTCCCGGTCTGCTGCCGTGTCGGGTAGACGTCCTGGTAGCGCTCTACGATGTTGAGGTCGATCGCGAGCTTATCCGTATGCGAGGTCAGCGCCCGGTAGCGTTCGGCGATCGCGGGGTAGCGTTCGGCGCCGAGATGCCAGACCGTCGCCGGGTCTTCGATCAGAAAGGTAAAGGTGCGCGTATCGAGCAGCGGGAGCACGCGCGCCCGCGTCCGCACCAATAGCCTCGCGCATGCCGGTATCGAAGCGGTCGTCCACATGGGTAAGGACCAGATCCAGGTGCGGCTTGGAACGGCGCGCCTGCTCCATTTCCCCGACCCACTCCTCCTGCATACGGCGGACGAGCTCCGCGCGATACTCGAGGAATGCCTGGCGCGAAGCGTCATCCTTGCGCGCACCGAAGATCTCGATGGGGTCAAAACCGGCCTTTTCTTTAAATGAGGTCCTAATATCCGCATTCATCGGGGTGAAGCGGCTGGGATTGCCGGTGCCTTCGAGCGATTCGAAATAAAGCTCAGCCAGGTTGACCCCATCCCAATCGAAGCGGCCGAGCAGCTGGTGAACCAGGGCGCTGACCGCGCGGAAACAATCGCGATTCGTCAGGTTCATCAGCTTGCGCCAATCCAGCTGCGCATCCTGTTGAACCGCGGTCTTCTCGCGCCACTCCGGGTGGTCTGCCCAGAACTTCTCGCTGACATGCGGCAGCTCGAACCACGCATATACCAGAATGCCCTCGCGATGGCAGGCTTCAATCAGCTTTGCCAGGTAGGCATCGCGCTCCGGCGTCCGGTTCGAAGTTGTGCCATGCCGCAACCTGCAGGGCGGCGATTCCCGCCTTGCGCCAGCGCCGGGCAAAGTACTCCACATCCACGCGGCTGCGGTAGGCGGAATCGAAAAACGCCCACAGACGCCGGGTGCGAAACGGCGGGTCGAGCCCCAGGTCGGCGAGGGCGTTGAGGATATAGGGAAAGCGCTCGTACCCGCGTTCGCCCGGCGGCGCGGCGACCCACAGGACGGCGCCCGCTCCGCGCCGGAAGCCGGCCATCAGCGGGGTTCCCGTCCAGCGTTCGCGAGCGAAGACCTGCGCACCTTCGGGGATGCGATAGACCGGGAGTTCCAGCCCCTTTTCCCAGACGATCGGCAGATTGGGACGATGGATATCGGTCAGGCTGCTGACTTTGACGGGATCCTGCGCGGAGCGCCGGAAACCAAAGCTATCGGCCAGGGACGATTCGCCTTCCAGGATGAGGATTGCGCCGCGCTCGACGCGCGCCGGCCATTCCACGCTCGAGGCCGCTCCGGTACGGGCAACGAAGACGTGGGCGAGCCCGGCGGGTTGGGGCAGCAGGCCGATGGAAGAAAGGATCTTCGGCCAGGCGCCGGGGTCGTCGGAGAGGACACTGAAATACGGCAGGCCGGCAGCCGGCAGGGCGGCGGCGCAGAGGAAAAGCGGCAGCAATTTAGCGGGAAACGGCATACCAGAATCCAGCGCGGAAATCGTTAAACGTGGAGCGGCGGGAGGGGTTTTCGATCAGGTACCGTCCGCGTAAAGCATTGAAGGTCATATACATGGATTGGGGCAGAGGGATGCGGATTCCGGGGCCGGTTTCCACGAAATTAGCCCAATCCAGGCGGCGCACGTCGGCCGTGAGATTGGCGTTCCAGTACAGCCAGGAGTAGCCGGCGTGGGATTGCCCGTAGGTCAGAAAATCATGATCGAAGCGGCTGATATAAAGCGCGTCGAGTGTCGCGCCGGCATTCCAGCGGCTGCCTTCGCGGCGCAGGGTGCGTGCGGCGGAGAGTCCGCCGCGGTAATCGGGCAGCAGGTGGCCTTTGAGGTAGCTGATCGCGGTGCCGGCCTCCCCCCAAAGCGTGATGCCGCGCCACGGAACGGTGGTCGCCCCCACGGCCAGAATGAAGGAACTTTCCGAAAGGTATTCCGGACTGACTGTTCCGATGGTGCCGCGCGTATCGCCCACGAAGCGGACGCTCACGTAGGGGCGAACAGGCAGGCCGATGTTGACCGCGGTCTTCAGTTGGGCGTAGGAAAAGAGATCGTGCCAACGGGTGGAAAAGACGGGGAAGATCCACAGCGACGTGCGGTAGCGCTGGATGGCGGCGTGCAGATTGCGAAAGCCCTTCTCGGCGTCGGCGGCGACCTGGGGGTCAGGGCTCTTTCGGGCGAGCTCGAACCAGCGGAAGGCGAGAGCATCGCGGTGCAGGATGTTATTGGTCCAGGCGAGTTTGAGCATGACGTCGAAATCGCCCGGGTCGGACTCGTGCGCGACTTCGAGGTATTTCAACGCATCCTTCATATACCCGGCCTTGATGCTGCGCTCCGCCATAATCCTGGCGTCGATCGAAGGCGCGGCGGCCGCGGCGCGAGGGCGCAGAATCTGGGTCATCCGCAGGACGGCGCGGACGCGGTTGGCGAGATCCTCATCGGGGCCGGCAAGCACGCGCTCGAACAGGGGCATCGCGGCCAGCTTTTCGCCGCGCGCATAAAGGAGAAATCCGAGCTGGGTGGCAGAGAGCAAATCGGCAGGGGCCTTCTCCGTGAGAAGGCGAAACTCGATCTCGGCTTCGGCTTCCCGGCCCATGCGCAGGAGAAGGTAGCCGAGCTCCCGGCGCAGCTCATAGTTGGCGGGTTCGAACGCGAGCGCATGGCGGAATTCGATTACGAAAGGATAGCGGGAAGGCAGAAGCTGGCGGGCCAGCTCCGCGGCGCGCGATTCGCCTCCCCGTGAAGCGGCGAGCAGGGCGGCGGCGGCATCGTCATCGCGGCCCATCGCCTTCCAGACGCGCCCGAGATCCACCAGCACGGCGCGGCGTTCGGGCACCAGCCGCCAGGCACGCTCGAAATGGGCGGCGGCCAGCGTGAGATCGTCGCGCTGCTCGGCCAGGGTGGCGAGTTCGAAGTGGACGCTGAAGTTATCGGCGCCCAGCTCAATGGCCTTTAGCCAGCGTGCGATGCCATCGGCCAGAGGATCGTCGATATTGTGGAAGGCCTGTTCCGCGGTCGTGTTGCCGGTTTTCCGGATGCGGTCAAAGACGCGGCGAGCTTCCGCCTGCTGCCTGGTTTCGTAGCAGAGAAACGCGTATTCCAGGGCGGCGGTAGTATCGGCGGGGTCAAGCCTCATGGCCTCGTGGAACTGGTCCCGGGCGAGTTCGGGCTCGCCGATTTTTAGGTACGTGTAGGCGAGATCCTTCAAGAGGTTGGCGCTGGGCGGGGCCGCCAGAAACGCCGGGATCGCTGCGTCGTAATCCCGCGCGCGCAACGCGGCGTAGGCGCGATCCGCTGGAGCGGGCGCTTGGGCGAAGGCGATTGCAGCCGCGGCCATGAAGAACGGGAAACGCATCTTGCCCTTAGGGAGGGTAGTGCGCCCGACACAGCGGAGTTCTCAGGAAACTTCGGCCGCGGCAATATTAGTGAGAAGTCTCGCTCAGTTCGCGAGCCTTATACGCCACGTACACGGGACCGAAAGTGAGAGTCAGTATCCAACTCATTTCGAAGCCTTCTTTTCCAAGACGCGCCAGCAGGGATCTACGCAAGCTAAGCGATGCGAAGGCCACGCAAACCACGGACAGGGCTTCGGTCACCAGCAAACCGGCAAGCAGGTGGACCAGCGCTTTCCCTATCGGGGGGTGTTCCCGCACCATTGCGGTGATGGACCAAGCCAAGTGGGCCGGTACCATCAGAAGGCTGAAGATAGGGAGAAGCACCGGCGAGAGATGCCGTTGAAGACGGCGTGACCACAGTCCCTGAAGGAGCGCGATCACAGCCAGTCCGTAACCGCCGGTGATTCCACCCACTAACGCCACGGTCCACCAGGAGATTGAGGGCGGCCTCGGAATCGGCACACTCCGAAGACCGAACCGAAAGCTGCCGAGCGATTCGCCGAGAAGTTCCCCGACCAGCCAATGATCGCCATCCCGCTCCGCCACGTCGCGCAGGCCAACCTTTCCGCGTTGATAGAGCTCTGTAATCTCAAACATGCTCTTATCGCAGTACGTGCCATCACTGAGCCGAAGTCGATAATCCATTTTGCGACAGCCTCCCGATATACGTTGTGGTGAATCCCGCCGGTGCGGGGGGAAGAGAACGCCAGCACTTGGCGCGCTGCCTTGTCGGCCTGAACCAGAAGGCGTTCCGCGGACCGCGCGAAGGTGTTTGTCTTCCGCTGTTCCCGGGCCAATCGATCCAAACGGTTGCTGATCCTGCGATTCCAGTCTGTGAAGTGCTCCGCGGCCTGCGCGGCCAACTCCAAGCGGAGCCGGCGTGGTACGACTCCGCCTGAGAGATCGCGGCCGATTGTATCCGGCGAGCTGTCCGCTCCATATGGCGGCAAGCTCCCGGCGTAAACTCGCCCGGGTACGGCGCGCGAAGGATTCATAGCCCGCGACCCCAGTCAGGTTTGCCATTGGAATTCCCGAATGCCGCTCCAGGCGTCCCAAGATCCCGCGAAACCACCCCGTGTGAACGTTCCTGGTGAGGTTCATTCCCAGGCTTACATTGCGCGCCTGTTCATAGACGTCGATGTGTGTCCAGTATTTGATCAGTGAGAGTTTTGGCGGTTGGAATTCCCGGCGCTCCGGCCGCGGAAAAACACCGCCTCCGGCGGCTGCGTCGGCGGAAAGCAGAAATTTGACAGTTTCATCTTGCATTGCCTGGAAGATACGACTCGCGATTAGAACGTTTTCGTCAAAGAGGGTGCGCTGCGCCTCTTCGGAGTGCCTTTCCGCCTTCTGCTGGTCATTCGTGGGAACGGGGACGCTGTACGCGAAGTGCAAATTCTTGGGCGAAAGCTGCACGTCCAGAAAGTGCTGTCTCAAGAGTCCAATCGTCTGCCGCAAGCAATTCTCGATCTGAGAGTGGACCCGTTCCGCGGCCTCCCGGGAATCGCGAAGAACTGCGAATTCCCTTTGAGCCTCTTCCGCCTCCAGATGCAACTTTTCCCGATGAGATCTGACGGTATCCCGAAGCCGCTCCACCGTTTCCGGTGTTTGTTCCACAACTTGGGCGGCGATTTCGCGGAGAGCCTCCTCACCGTTGGCGCCGCGAATACGCTGCACGAACTCCACGGTGGAAGGATCCGGAAATTGCACATAGGCTTCGTATATCAGCTGCTTCAAATGGATCATCTTTGGAGACATAGATAGTCTTCCAATCCAACGGCCTACAGGCCACCTGCGTCGTGTCCGCCGGCATGGCTTCCATGATCGCCGGAGTGGCTTCCTTGGTCGCCATGGTGACTGCCATGCCCGCCCGAGTCATGGCTATGAGATGTGTGATCGGAATGCGATGCGCCATGCCCGTCGAACGTGTGGGCAAACGCATCGTGTGCGTGGACACCTGCATGACCGTCGAGGTGTTCGGCGCCATGAAAAGCTCCGGCGTGGTGGTCATAAGTGCCGGCCACGCCGCCTTCCACATCTCCGTGGAAATCGTGACCCCAAGCGTCGCCGTGAACATGGGCTTCGGCGCTTGCCTCGGCGGCGGTGTGGCCATTCTCGGAGTGGACTTGCCCCTGATAACTGCCTCCGGCTTCGAAGTCCCAGGCGGTTTGCTGGGGCGCGGCACCCAGCGTAGAAGTCTCAACGGGCGAGAAATTGAGGCCCGTGGGCGCGTTTAGTTCGTCTGCCATATTCGTTCCTTTCAGAATCCTTTTTCTCCGGATACCAGTTGCCCGCGGCGACGCCAGGCGACAAACAGGACACATCCGGTCCACGTTGGGGCCGCATCGATCACGGGCACAGCTTCGATCATGCAGGTGGGAAGTAGAGCCCAGTGAAAGCCGAGCAAACCAGTCGTAAGACCGGCCATGAACAGGTCGATGAGCCAATCGATCGCCAGACCTTCGACGGCGAAGATTCCAGAAAACAGGGCTAAGGTCGCAGGCAGCTGCAGAATGTCGGCAAGGATGGCGGCAGACACGGCGGCTGCGACTCGGGTGGTTGCGGCCGGTCTCCGCTGCATTGAATTCAGGGCACTCATGGGATTTTCCTTTGAGGCAGTGGCTAGAAGGTTCGGCGTAAATCTGGTTTGACGCCGGCTTTGTTGAAAAAACTGTCCCAGGCCTTTTCCAATGCCAAGGCGCGGTGGGAGGGGAGACCCAAGCCTACGCCGTAGACCGTGACATCCGCGTTGCCGAGACTGAAGGGCGGTACCGGCAGACGGCACGGCACCGCCCTGCTGCAGTTCGCAAGGGCACTTTCCTCAACGAGATCAGAGAGCATGATGATCACATTTGGAACTCGCGCGTGAGGATTCAAATTGTGTGCGGCGTCCGAGAAGCCGCCGATCAGCTCGCTCCGCATCTGCTCATGGTCTTTGATACGGCCCGGAAAGGCGCCGAGAAACTGGCTCAGCGCGCGCGCGATATCGTCCATCGTGGCTCCGTCCTTCGTGGTTCGGATCTGGATGCGGGAGCGGAGCATTAACGGGATGAGTGACGCGTCACCGACGGTCACGACCTGCACGACCGAACAGGGCGGCATCGTGCGGAGTTTCTGCAAGACGAGCGGAATCGCGGCGGCGATAAACCCGGCATCTCGCGCGGGAGAGGACTTACTCGAATCGACGAGCAGTTCAAAGACGGGCGCGGACGCGCACATCTCAGTGGTTGTCTCAGCCCGGGCCGCGGGGGACAGGGCGAGGGAGAGCATGACTATCAGCGCCAAGACAGAAGCGAAACTCGTTTTGGCGAGGCCACCGGCGGCTGCCGGATGGAGGGCAAACAAACACGCTTCGGCTTTTTCGAGCGTTTCTTTGCAATGGTTCCGTTCCGCGGCAGACAACTGCACATCGTTGACTGAAGCCAGAGCCTGGTTGCGAATATTCAGGATTACTTGCTGATATCGATTCACGCCACGCCGGACGGCCTCATGGACCAGGCGTTGACAGGCATTCGCGTTCTGCAGGACGTCGCCCAGAGCCTGGTGCTGCCGGAGGTTGTCTTCGTCGTCTGCCAACGTCTCCCGCTGGCCGATGACCTCCCGGGCAATGGCGTAGCAATGCCACCGTTCGAGGAGCACGTTCAGTCTCTGTTTGAACCAGATGAAGAGCAAGCCCGCGAGGGTGAAGGCGAACGCAAACACCAAGTCGCAAAACGCCAGGAACAGGAATGGCGCCGGCGCGGGTGTGTCCGCCGCGGCTGAGGGAGCAGCGAGGACGTTGCCGGTCTGCACGGAACTACCGGCGTAGATTTCCTCGAAGCGTGGCGATTCCGTCTGCCACAACGACAAGGCGAGCAGGCAGAGGACTACGCCGTACAGGCCGCCCGCCGCCCAGCGGTAATTCCTGTCGTAAAGAATTCCCATTGAAAAATAGGCGCAGAGTGTGATCAGCGAAATTGCGAGCAACTCGACGGGGTTGCCGGCGAAATGGCCGAAGGCATCCACATAGCGCTGCGCGAGGGCGAAGTAAACTCCTCCAACGTCGGCCAAGCCGGTGACACAGAGGCCAGAGACGATGAGGGCCGTCCAGAGCTTTAAGAAGAAGACCGGATTGATCCGGCAGAATTCGATCGCCAGGGCGAGTGTGTCGTCCTGGGACATTGGCGTGAGGGAAGTGGAGGTGTTCATCGTGTTGCTCCTTTGCGACCGAAGCTAATCGCTTCGCGAAGTTTGTGGCCGACGTCCACTTGGGCCTGGGTAGCTTTGCGTTCGACCGCGCGTTTTTGGGCATCAATGAACTCGTGGAGGCGAATGCGGTAGCCCTCAAGCTTTTCGGCGGCGGCATCCTGCGCGGCTTTCATGTCGTCGCCATTGAGGAGTTGAAGATTTTCGGCCTTGAACTGGAGCTCATCGCCAATTTCATCGCCGAGCCAGGCAATCAGGTCGTCGGAAGTTTTGAAGACTTTCATGACAGTGCCCCTTTCGTAGTGCGGGATAAGCGTTCGAAGGCGTTTCGACCGCTGATACAGCACATCAGCTATCGGAAGTATAAATACTCAGTTATTACGTGTCAAGACAAAAATTACATAAATTATAATGCAAAAATTACAGTGTTGATACGTATCGATACATTAAATAAAATGTAGTAATTGCGTAGACTAACGAAACGTCCGGATGATAGTCCAGTCAAAATGACGAGCGATGTATGCTAAAAGCGATGAAACCGTTGTTTGCGGTGCTGCTGGAGAAGGCGCTTCCGGTGTCGGAAGACGAACTGAAGATCAAATCGGCGGAGTGCGGAATCAACAAAGTCAGTACGCTGCGTGCCTACCGAGCCGGGACCCGGAAGCCGCCCGATGAGAAAGCCAGAGAGATGGCTGTCAAGCTTTTCGAGACCGAAGAGCAGCGGGAGGAGTTTCTGAATGCGATCGCAGACGCTTCCGCGAAAGTTTCCACGCGGGCGATGCCATCCGGTCCGCTGAAGGTAAGCACGTTGGAGTTCTCGGCAATCTCACGCCTGCTACCGCAGAAGGACGGTAAACTTCCGCGCCCGAGCGGCACGCGGGGTCGCCTGAAAGCCCCATCTTCGTTGGAGCTCAAGCAGGGATTCCTTGACGCCATCTTCCTGCGGTTCCTCAGGCTGAGTGGACGCGAATGGATCAGCCTCCAGCGGGACTTCAGCGGAGATGTGATTGAGGATCTGCAGGAAAAGAAGATCTCCATCGTATTGAGCTACTTCGCCAGCATTCACCGCGCATTGCATGTACATTTCTGGCCGCTGCCGATCCGCTTGACCATCGGAGCTCTCTACCGGTCCGAAGCCGGCGAATACGACAGAACCGACGAATTCACGAAGATCAGCCCCGAGATCCGGAAAGGGCTTATGTACACAACTTCGCTGAATCCGGTAAAGAATCTTCGCCCGATTGTGTTGCTGGATTCGGCGGCGTACATGCATTGCAAGTTCACGCTCGGGTATGACGACAGTGAAATGGAGGCAGTGCGGAAGCGCGATTTCCAGACATACGACGAGGCTTATCAGAGGGCTCGCGAAAGGGCGCCGAAGAAGCAGCCGGTCATCGTGGACGATGAACTCAACCTGGCGGAGATACTGGCGGAGAGCGACCGGCACGCCGAACGTCCGGTTTACATTCCGGCTCTTCCGCTGACCTCGCCACAGACCGCGCGAGACGATCTGTTCAAGCGGGAAAGCCCGATTTACTTTATCAGCCTGGCTTGCAGCCGCGACGATGAATCGCTCTGGCATTTTCTCGACGAAGGCATGCGGATCCTCTTGCTGAGCGAAGTATTCACCACCTCGGAAGCTTACGTCAAACTTTTTTTCGAACTACTGGAGACTCTCAAGAGGGCCCGGCTCCAGTACCGGGACAAAGACGGCAAGCTTCTTCCTGCCGGGCATGCGGACATTTTCGCCGAGGCATATCAATGGGCCATGCATACGCTGCATCTGACATCCTTTGCGATCTCACAGTTTACCGAGGCTTACCCGCACTGGAGGTCTATTTTGCAGCGTGCCCGCGAACGCATCCTCTTTACTCTCGCGCAAGATCGAAATTCTAACCTCGACCCCAAATATCAGGTTCCGGAGTATCAGAAGGACTACAGGACCGAGATCTTGCAGTTTGTCCAGAAACGGCGGGAAGTTGCCACAGTAACCGACGCGATCAGGAATATTGAGCGGGACCTGGACCTGAATCTTGGCCTCACGGCAAGGGCCCTGAGGTATGCGGAGGTCAGGCCCGACGGCCTCTCCAATATGGTGCTTCAAACCTTGGAAGGCGCGGCGGGAGATCTCACACTTCATGTCGATGTCAGACGTTATCCTGGGCCTACTGAAATGCAGCCGGCAGTGGTGGACGCGGTGAAGACTTACCTGCGAGAGTACCGGGAGTCCGGCTTCGATAAGTTCGATGAAAACGAAAGTAAGCGTTCGAGACCGCTCGAAGAAGCCATAGAGAGTCCGAACCGGTTTCTAAATGAATCTCCTGGCAGCTACTGTCTGGTGGCGACGTGGACTCCATCAAGCACGTTGCCGGACCCGCTGAGGAGGATTCTCGGCATCGCGTTCCTGGTACCTATTCCAGACACTACCGATATGGAATTACGATTCCTGTGGGTGGGCCTGAGATATCGAGGAATGAGAGTTGGTAACCAACTGATTACCGAGGCTGCCGCAGTGGCGAAAAAAGGAGAGGTAAGGCGGATCATCGTTCGGGTGCCCTGGGACGCGGAGGAGTTCCTCCTGAAGTATTTCAGGGACAACCGGTTCGAGAGGGACAGGAACGATGACCAGGTGAAATACAAACGGATGGTGCGCATGGTTGACCGCTAGTTCGGGTTGCGCCGCCCGGCCAAATGTCGTCCAGCGAGCAGCGGGATTTCCCCTGGGGTGCTAATATGTGCTCTGCCGAAAATCATGCGAGCGGCTGACGCAAATCATACTACGTCCAGGACAGCGCTCACATCGCTATCCGCGTTGATCCTCGTCGTCATCGTGGGATTCTCTTACCGCGAGTGGCAGCAGTATCGCCAAACGAACGCGGCCGCGCTCCAGAGTGTCGCGATTCAGGATTCGATAAACCGGCTCCTCTCCGACGTGCTGGATGCGGAAACCGGTCAGCGGGGATACCTGCTTACCGGCGAAGAGCGGTATCTGCAGCCTTACAACGAAGCAGTTAAGGCGACGCCGGGTGAACTGGCTCACATTAAGGACCTGCTCGCCGGGCGGCCCGAGGGGGCAGCCGAGTGGAACCGGCTGCGGCAGGCGGTGGATCAAAAGTTCGACGAACTGCGCCGCACGGTGGAGCTCAGGCGAAAGGCTGACTTTCGGCGTCGCTGGATATCGTGCTGAGCGATCAGGGCAAGCGTTTGATGGACGAAATTCGCCAGATCTGCGTCGCGATAGAGGCGAGTGAAAACGCGTCGCGAAACGCGGCCTCACAGGAAGGCGAAGGGGCGGCGCAAACGGCTCTGCTGGTGACGACGGGAGGCGCACTATTGCTGTTATTCTTTTTCGCGGCTGGTTTAGAGCCGTTCTCCAGCGGCGAGTTCCCGTTACAGCAGAGATCCGGATGGCTGAGGTATGGAACGGCGGTGGCGGCGACCGCGGCGGCGACTCTCCTGCGCATGTCAATGACGCCGCTGCTGGGCGCGAGCGCGGTGCCGTTCCTCTTATATTTCCCCGCGGTGCTGTTCGCGGCCTGGTACGGCGGGTTTCGGCCGGGCGCGCTCAGCATCGCGTTATCCACCTTGGCCGCGGCTTACTATTTCTCTCCCACCGCTCCCACTTCCGGGGACCGGATCGCGCTGCTGATTTTCGTAATGGTGGGATTTGGGATGGCTCTGCTGAGCAACTCGCAGCGCCGGGCGCTGGAGCGTGCGGACCGAGAGACGGCGCGGCGAAGGGCCGCGGAGAGCGCCGAGCGCGCGGAGAGGAGGCGATTCGAGATCACCCTTTCCAGCATCGGGGATGCGGTGATCGCCACCGATGCACGGGGCGCGATTGTGTTTGCCAACCAGGTGGCACAGCAATTGACGGGCTGGGCGGAGCCGGAAATCGGGGGCCGGCATCTGGACGAAGTTTTCCGAATCGTCAACGAGTCGACTCGCGAGACGGTAGAGAGCCCGGTGGCGAAAGTGCTGCGGGAGGGGAATATCGTCGGCCTTGCGAACCACACGGTGCTGCTTGCGAGGGACGGACGGGAGGTGCCGATCGACGACAGCGGAGCTCCGATTCGCGGCGAGAGCGGAGAGATTCAAGGAACGGTCCTGGTATTTCGGGACATTACGGAGCGCAAGCTGGCGGAGAAGGAGCTCGACCGCAAGGCGGTCGAGACGACGCAGGCGCGCGACTGGCTGCAGCAGGTGCTGGCGAGTATCGGGGACGCGGTGATCGCTACCGATGGCGAGGGACGGGTGCTTTTCCTGAACGCGGTGGCGGAATCGCTGACCGGGTGGAGCCAGGAGCAGGCGCAAGGGCGGCCTTTGGAAGAGGTCTTCGTGGTGACGAGCGCAGCCACCGGAGCAACCATTGAGAGCCTGGTGCACAAGGCACTACGGGAGGGCAGGATCACCCACCTGACGGAACACACGGTGCTGACTGCGAGGGATGGCCGGCGGATTCCCGTGGACGATAGCGCGGCGCCGATTCGGGATGGAGCCGGAAGCGTGACGGGCGTGGTTGTGGTTTTCCGTGACGTGACGCAGAACGAGGAAGCGGCCGAGGCCCTGCGCCAGAGCGAGGCGCGATTCCGGCAGCTTGCGGGGAGCATGCCGCAGGTGGTTTGGAGCGCGGGGGCGGACGGCAAGTGGGACTACGTGAACCCGCGGTGGACGGAGTTGACGGGTTACGGCCTGGAGGAAACGCAGGCCGGTCTCTTCCGGAGGGAGATGCCGCCGGAGGATGCCGAGGCGTTCGACCGGAGCGCGGCAGAGGGCCTAAGAACGGGTGAGCCTTATAGCCTGGAATGCCGGTTCCAGCGGCGCTCCGACGGCGCTTTGCGATGGCACCTGGTGCGCTGCGTTCCGGTGCATGACGACCAGGGAGCGATTGTCCGGTGGTTCTGCAGCTCGACGGACATTCACGAGCAGAAGCGCGCCGAGGAAGAGATCCGGTTCCGGGCTCAGGAACTGGAAGCGTTTCTGGACGCGACGCCGGCCTTCATCTGGATTTCCCGGGAGGCCGACTGCAGTTCGGTAATGGGAAACCGGGCTGCGAACCAGTTACTCGGTGTGCCCGCGGGAACCAACGTCTCGACTTCCAATGGGCATTTCGCCACCGCCAGGGTCAGCCGCTTCAAGGCGGACGGTAGCGAATACCAGTTGACGGAACTGCCGCTGCAACGTGCGGCGATGATGGGTGAAGCGGTGAGCGACGCCGAAATCGAGTTCCGGTTTGCGGATGGCCGGCGGGTGTATACGCTGGGAAATGTCGCACCGCTATTCGATTCCGACAATCAGGTGCGAGGGTGTGTGGGCGCCTTCCTGGATATCACGGACCGCAAGCGGACCCAAGAGGCCCTGGTCCGCGCGAACGAGGACCTGAATCAGTTCGCGTTCGCCGCCAGCCACGATCTGCAGGAGCCCTTACGCATGATCACCACCTACTCACAACTGCTGGTGAACGGCTTCGACGGCCAGCTTCCCGAGGAGGCGGAATTGTGCGTCAGGTTCATCACGCAAGGCACAAGCCGGATGCGCAGCCTGCTGGTGGACCTTCTGGCATACACGCAACTGGCAGCGGAAGAAGAATCGGCGGAAGCCGTGAACCTGGAAGCGGTCTGCAAGAAGGCGTTGGAGAATCTGAAGGCGGTGATCGAGGAGACGCAAGCGGAAATCACATCGAGCCGCTGCCCACGGTTCGGGGGCAGGGTGTACACTTCCTGCAGGTCTTTCAGAATCTGATCGGCAACGCGATCAAATACAAAAGCGAGCAGAGGCCGCGAATTCACATCTCCGCCACGCCGCAGGGGGGCGAGTGGCGAATCGCGGTGGCGGATAACGGAATCGGGATCGAGGCGCAATATCACAAGAGGGTCTTCGGGGTGTTCAAGCGCCTGCACGGAAGATCGATTCCGGGAACTGGGATTGGCCTGGCGATCTGCCAGCGGGTGGTGGAGCGATACGGGGGGCGAATCTGGGTGGAGTCGGAAGCAAATCGCGGCGCCGACCTTCTACTTCACGGTTCCGAGCGGCCGGGAAGACGTGTGAGCGTGACGGGCGATGAGTAACGAATTCGAGAAGATCAGAATTCTGCTGGTCGAAGACAATCCGGGGGACGTATACCTGCTCGAGAAGGCGCTGCAGGCACGGCAGATCCGGTATGAGCTGGTTTGCTGCGAGGACGGGGAAGACGCGATCCGGGCGCTTGCGGAGATGACCGATCCGGTTCCCGATTTGATTCTGCTGGACCTCAACCTGCCGAAGCGGGAGGGTTTTGAAGTTCTGCGGTCGATTCGCAACCGCCCGCGGATGGTCGGCGTGCCGGTCGGGGTGTTCACCTCTTCGGACGATGCGGGCGACCGGCACCGGGTCGCATTGTTGGGGGCGGAGCGCTACATACACAAGCCTCCCACGCTGAACGAATTTATCGAAGAGGTGGGGGGAGCGATCGAAGAGATGCTGGCGCAGACCGGCGGCCACCGGCAAGCGTGCGATTGACGATTTAACCGGTCAAACGGCACTTCAACGAACCAACGGCGCCGCTGCCGTGGACAACATCCTCGCGGTGCGCTAAGTTCCAAATCGGAGGTTCGTGTCATGGTTCGTTTCCTGGCAGCCGTAGTGACACGCTACATTCTTGCGGCGGCGTATTGCGTAACCCTCACAGGCGGCGACTTGTCACAGTTGCGGCAGCTAGAGGAAAAACATCGGATGTTCGAACTGCGCGATTTGTTGGACGCACGCAGCGACAACGCCGCTGAGACTCTGGTCTATCGCGCGATCACCAATAGCCGCTTCGGCCGCGAGCGCGAGGCCGTCAGCCAGTTCCGCACCTTCTTAGCGACCAAGCCGGCGCCCGAGACGGAGCGTAAAGCCCGCTATGAGCTTTCTAACGCGCTGACACGCCTGGGTGAGATCGGCCAGGCAGCGAGTGAACTGGCTGCGGCGTTGCGGCTGACCCCCGAGACGGAGGCAGGCCGCGCGGACAGCGAAAACGCGGGCGCATTTCTGGCGTCTTTGAGCGGCGTTGCGGCGCAATCGGTCGAATTCGGGCCACCCGCTCCGATCCAGGCGCGGCGAAACGAACTCGGCTTATGGATGGTTGCGGTGGACATCAACTCTCAACGCAGCGAGTGGATTCTGGATACCGGCGCGAGCCTCTCCACCGTGACCGAGTCCGAAGCCCGCCGCCTGGGACTTTCCATTCGCGAGGTGCACGGCTACGCGCGCGGGTTCACTCAGGCAAAGAACCCGGCGCGGCTGGCGGTGGCCGGCGAAGTGCGATTGGGATACGCGCGTCTCCGCAATGTAGTGTTTCTGGTCCTGGCCGACGAAGCCCTGCGGATCCCGCCGTTGAAGTATCCGATTCACGGGATACTGGGCCTGCCGGAGTTACGCGCCATCGGGTGCGTGGATCTCTCCGCGAAAGGCGAACTCACGCTCGATTGCGGCGCGAAGCCGCCACAGGGCAGGCCAAACTTTTTCTTCGACGGACTTGCCCCGATTGTGCAGGTTCTTCACCTGGGCCACAGCCTGCAAATGGCGTTGGATACCGGGAGCCGCACAACCGTTCTTTATCCTTCGGTTCGCGATGCTTTAGCCCAATGGGAGAGGTACCAGCTGACCAGCCCTGGAGCCGTGGGTTTCGCCGGCGCCGGCGGTTCGGTGCCGGTTCAAGCTAGCCTGGTGCCGTCCATTCAATTGGAGATTCAGAGTCGGACCCTCTATTTGCAGGGCATCCAACTACTCAGCCAGGCCCTGTTGGGCGCAGACGTGCGAGACGGCACCCTGGGCATCGACGCCTTCGCGGGCGGCTTCCGCCTGGATTTCCGAGCCATGCAATTCTCGCCGAAGTAAGCCTGGAAGTGGTATGAACCGACTATCCTGCCAGGATCTTATCGAAGCGGCGGGAGACTTCCTTGAGATAAGCGGCGTCGCCGCCGGAGAGCTCGACGGTGGCCGTGCCGTGGTAGCCGATATCGGCAAGCGCGGCGTGGACGGCGGCCCAATCGATTTCGCCTTCGAGCAGGGGTGTGAAATCGGCGAGGCGCTTTTTGAAGGAGAAATCCTTCACGTGGAGTTTGACGATGCGTTTGCCGAGCGTGCGTATCCAATCCTGCGGATAGCCGGTGATGGCGACGTTGCCGATGTCGAAATAGGCGCGGATGGAGGGCGAATTGAACTCATCGATGTAGCGCGCGAATTCCAGGGGGCTGAGCAGGAACTTGTTCCAGACTTCCTCGATGCCGATGATGATGTTCAGCTCGGCGGCAAGAGGAATCAATTTGCGGATCTGGCGCTGGCTGCGTTCCCAGGCCTGGGCGTACGTGGTTTCGGGATTGACCACGGCGGGGACGAGGAGCACGGTGTCCGCTCCCCACAATTTGGCGTTGCGCAGACTGGTGCGCATGCCCTCGAGGCTCTTATCGACGACGGCGGGGTCGGCTGAAGATAGCGGGCTGCGCCAATGCTCGGCGTTCATCACGGAATGAATCGGCAGGTCCGCCTGGCGGGACGCGGCGAGGAGTTCTTCGGCCTGCGCGGGATCGGGGGTGGTGGGACATTCGATCGCTGCAAAACCGGCCGCGTGGGCAAGCTGGAAACGCTCCAATACGGAGAGCTCCTTAGGCAGCATGGTAAATTCGACGGCCTTGCGAATAGGGAGTTGTGCCGGGGAGGCGGCTGCTGCGAGGAGGGGCAAAGCGCCGAGAACTTGGCGACGGGTTGGATGCTGCATGATGAGATTGTATATCGTGAGACTCAGCGGTTAGTAAGGCCACAAAAAGCACAGAGACCGCCGGCCGGGGGGTTGCGAAGGAGTGAGCGGGTATGCGCAGCCGCGGGCGAGAGGGGCGGAGTTTGTCGCGGAGCGGGCGCAGCGGGCTGCGGTGCTGGTGCCGGCTTCCGTGTGGGATGCGGCGGAGGATCACCTATGAGGCCTGCGGGCGCGCGGCGTGCTGAATTGTATACATCGTGAGACTCAAGGGTAATAAGGCGCAAAACGCACAGAGACGGGCAGCCCGGGGCGGCAACGGATCAAAGCGAATACGGAGCCGCGGTCGAGAGGGGCGGAGTTTGTCGCGGAGCGGGCGCGGTGGCGTGCGGCGGACGAGATCGCCTTTGAGGCCTGCGGGCGCGCGGCGTGCTGAGATTGTATATCGTGAGACTCAAGAGTAATAAGAGCGTAATAAGCGCAGAGACGGGCCGGCGGGGGTTGCAACGGAGATGAGCGGGTATGCGCAGCTGCGGGCGAGAGGGGCGGAGTTTGTCGCGGAGTGGGCGCAGTGGGGTGCGGTGCTGGTGCTGGCTCCGGTGCGGGAGGCGGCGGACGAGATCGCCTTTGAGGCCTGCGGGAGTTCCTTAATCGGGGTGGCGCGGACGGGGCTGCGGGCGCTGGTACTGGAGCTCTCCGAGGCGGAATTGAATCTGCGCGGGCAGACTCCGGTGGGGCGCCTGGTGCGGGAAGCGCTGGCGGCGCGGGTGACGGCAGAGGCATTGCGGCACGGCGCACTGCGCTATCTATCGCCGGTTGCTGGATTTCCGGGATTTCCGCGGGCGCTGGCGGAGACGTTCGAAGAGTTGCGGCTCAACGGAGTGGGCGCGGAGCAGGTGCGGGAATGCGAGGATTCGGGGCCAGACCTGGCGCTGCTGCTGGCGGCATACGAAGGCGAGCTCAGGGAGCGCGGGTTTGCGGACCACGCGGCGCGCGTGGCGATGGCGCGCGCGGCGGCGGCCGGGAGGTTTCGCGAAACGGCGGTGCTGACGATCGACGTGGCGCCGCGAACGCGCAGCGAGCGCGAGTTAGTTTCGGCGGTGCTGGGGGCGTCGCGCGCACATCTGGAGTTGCGGCCGGGGGAGAGCTTCGGCGAGCCGGAGGCGGCGACATCGCTCGCCTCGCTGCAGCGCTACCTGTTCTCTACCGACGCGGTGCCGGTGAGGGAAGCCGACGAAACGGTGGAGATCTTTTCGACCTCCGGGGAAGCTCTGGAGTGCGTGGAGATCGCGCGGAGAATCGGCGCGTCGGGGATCGGGTTCGACGAGAGTGCGATCCTGCTGCGATCCACGGGGCGCTACCAGCCGCTGGTGGTGGAGGCGCTGCGGCGGGCGGGAATTCCGGCGCATTGCACGCGCGGGTCGCGGCGTCCGGATGCGGCGGGGCGGAGCTTTCTGGCGCTGTTGCATTGCGCGGAGGAGCGCCTTTCGGCATCGCGCTTCGCGGAGTATCTTTCGCTGGGACAGATGCCGGAGGATGAGGAACCGCGGACTCCCGCGATGTGGGAACGGCTGTTGGTAGACGCGGCGGTGATTGGCGGAGCGGACCGGTGGGAGGCGCGGCTGCACGGCTTGCGCGAGCAGTTTCAACGGCGCTACGAGGCGGAAGAGGAAGAAGAAGAGCGCGCGAAGCTGCGGCGGCAGATCGATTCGGTGGACAGCCTGAGAGGGTTCGCGATGCCGTTGATCGGGCGGCTGGCGGCGCTGCCGGAGAGGGCGGCGTGGGGGGAATGGATTGCGGTGCTCACATCGCTGGCGGAGGCTACGCTGCGCGACGCGGAGCGAATCACGGAGCTGCTGGAACAGTTGGAGCCGATGCGCGACATCGGGCCGCTGGATCTGGGCGAAGTGCTGCTGGTGCTGGGTCCGCGGCTGCATTCCCTGAGTGCGGCGGCGGAGGATTCGCGATACGGCAAGGTGTGGGTGGGCGGCATCGAAGAGGCGCGCGGGATGGCATTTCGCGCGGTGTACGTGCCGGGCGTGAACGAGGGGCTGTTTCCGCGGCCTCCGGCGGAGGATCCGCTGCTGCTGGAAGGGCAGCGGGAGGCGCTGGGCATTGCGCTGCGGGCGGAGGATACAGAGCTGCTGCAGATCGCGGCTGCGTGCGCGACCGAGCGATTCGCAGTTTCCTATTCGCGATTGGATTTGTTGACCGGACGGGAGCGCGTGCCCTCGTTCTACGCCTTTGAGGCGCACCGGGCGGCGGGTGGGAGCGAGATCGAGGTGCGCGAGTTCGAAGCGCGAGCGCGCTCGGCGACGGGAACGCGGATCGGGTGGCCGGCGCCGGCGGACGCGAGGGATGCACTCGACGACGCCGAATTCGATTTGGCGACGCTGGCGCCGTTGACGAAGGGATCGGGGCAGTATCTGAAGAAGCTGCCGGGGCGCGCGGTGGCATCGCTGCGGGCGCGGTGGGTGCGGTGGCATACCACGTGGAAGCCGGCAGACGGGCTGATGGTGGAGACGATTGGCGACGACGCGCTCAAACCTTATCGATTGGGGGCCAAGGCGTGGGCGCCTTCCTCGCTGCAGCAGTACGCGCGCTGCCCCTACCGGTTCGCACTGCGCGGAATCTTCGGACTGCGTAAGGCGGAAGCGCCGGTTGGGATACAGAGGATGGACCCGGCGATGCGCGGCGAATTGTTTCATCGGGCGCAATTCGAGCTTTTGCGCGAGCTGGCGGCGTGCGCGACTGCTGCCGGTGAACGCGGCAACGCTCGCGGGTGCGTTGGAACGGCTGGACGCGGTGCTGGAGCAAGTGGCAGCGCGCGCGGAGGCGGACCTGGCGCCGGCGATTCCGCAGATCTGGCGCGGCGAGGTGCTGGGCATTCGCGCGGACCTGCGCGGGTGGTTGCAGGAGAAGGCATTGAAAGACGCGGAGTGGACGCCGCAGTATTACGAGCTGAGTTTCGGGTTGAAAGACACGGCGGGACGAGACCCGCGCAGCCGGAAGGAAGCGGTGGAGCTGCCGGGCGGGTACCGATTGCAGGGCTCGATCGACCTGGTGGAGCGGTCTTCGAGCGGGCGCTGCGGGTGGTGGACCACAAGACCGGGCGGATGCCGGAACCGAAGCCCGAGACGCTGGGCGGCGGGGAAGCGCTGCAGCCGGTGCTGTATGCGCTGGCGGCGGAGGCGTTACTCGGAGAGCCGGCGCTTGCGGGCCGGCTCTACTATTCGACGATCGCGCAGAATTACGCCGTGATCGATGTGCCGTTGAACGATTGGACGCGGCGGCGCGCGCAGCACGCGCTCGAGCTCATCGATGGGGCGCTGCGCGATGGTCGTCTGCCGGCGGCTCCGCGCAAGGATGGGTGCAAGGGCTGCGAATACCTGGCGGTCTGCGGGCCGTACGAAGAGGAGCGGGTGCGGGTGAAATCGCAGGCGGAGTTGAACAAGCTGAAGGAACTGCGAGGGTGGAAATGAGCGGCGCGGGCGAAGGCCGGCAGACCGAACAGGAGGCCTCCGCTACCCGGAGTTGGGTGGTGGAGGCGAGCGCGGGTACGGGGAAGACGACGGCGCTGGTGAACCGGATTGTGGAGGTGATTGCGGCGGGGACCCCGGTGGAAACGATTGTGGCGGTGACATTCACGCATGCGGCAGCTGGGAACATGAAGCTGCGCGTGCGCCACGAGCTGGAGCGGCGGCGGGCCGGAGAGACGGACGAAGTGGTGCGGCTGCGGCTGGCCGGGGCGGCGCGAGCCCTGGACCGGGCGTTCATCGGCACGATCCACGCCTTTTGCGCGCAGCTGCTGCGGCGCAGGCCGGTGGAAGCGCGCGTGGATCCGGTATTCCAGGAGCTGGCGCAGGCGGATGCGCTGCGGGTATTCGCGCGCGTGTTCCGAAGATGGATCGAACACAAGCTCGCGGCACCCTCGCCTGCGTTATCGAGGGCGCTGGCGAGGATGGAGTGGCGCGAGGAGCCGCTCGACGAATTGCGCAAGGCGGCGTGGAATCTGACCGAGTGGCGCGATTTCGACGCGCCGTGGCAGCAGCGGCCGTTCGACCGCGATGCGCGCATGCAGGCGCTGCTGAACAAGGCGGAGGCGACGCTGCGCATTGCGGCTCGCAAGCCGGCGATGCGTCCCCTATGGGAATTCGTGGAGCGTGTGCGGCGCGCGCGCGAGGCGGGGCGGGTAGACGGCGACCGCGTGGAAAGCGACCTGCTGCGGCTGCCGGCGGAGCTGCGGTGGGTCAAAAGCAACGATGCGGCGGGTGCGGCATGGGAGGAGTTGAAGGCCGCGATTGAGGAGTTCCGGCGGGAAGCGGACGCGGACCTGGCGTCGCATTTGCGCGACGAGCTTTGGGAGGTGGCCGGACTGTACCAGGAGGAGAAGCGGCGCGCCGGTCAATTGGACTTCATGGATCTGCTGCTGTGCGCGCGCGAGCTCTTGCGGCACGACGGGGCGCGGGCCGATTTGCAGCGCGTGTACCAGCGAATTTTCGTCGATGAGTTTCAGGACACCGATCCGCTGCAAGCGGAGATCCTGCTGCTGTTGGCGTGCGGGGACGCGGCAGAGCGCGATTGGCGCAAGGCGACTCCGGCGGCGGGCAAGCTGTACGTGGTGGGCGACCCGAAGCAATCGATCTATCGCTTCCGGCGGGCGGACGCACGGCTGTTTCATCGCGTGTGTTCGGACGCTGCGCGCGGCGGGGGTGGGGGCGCGGGAGCTGACGGCGAGCACGCGATCGACGAAGGCGATCCAGAGCTTTGTGAATGCGGCGTTCGAGCACACGATCGAGAAATATTTGCCGCTGGAAGGCGGAGTGGATGCGCCGGAGGGGCAGCCATCAATTATCGCGCTGCCGGTGCCGGAGCCGTATGGGTCGCGGAATATTTCCAATGTGAAGATCGACGCGTGTTCGCCGGATGCGGTGGCGGGATTCATCCAATGGTTGTGCACGAAAAGCGGCTGGAAGGTGCGCGACCGCTCGCGCGGAGAATGGGTGCCGGTGCGGCCGGAGCACGTCTGCATTCTGTTCCGGCGGTTCACGAACTTCGGCACCGACCTGACGCAGGAGTACGTGCGGTGCCTGGAGGCTCGCGGAATCGATCACCTGCTGGTGGGGTCGAAATCCTTCCATCGCAGGGAGGAGGTAGGCACGCTGCGCACGGCGCTGCGCGCGATCGAATGGCCGGACGATGAGTTGAGCGTGTTCGCCGCTGCTGCGCGGGAGCCTGTTCGCGGTGACGGACGATACGCTGCTGCGGTTCAAGAATGCGCACGGCAGATTCCAGCCGATGAGGGAGCTGCCGGCGGAGCTGGATGCGGAGTTCGCGCCGATCGCGGAGGCGTTCGAAATGCTGCGCGGTTTGCATCACAGGCGCAACTACCGTCCGCTGGCGGACACGATCCACGAACTGCTGGAGAAGACGCGGGCGCATGCGGGGTTCGCTTTCCGTAAGGGCGGTGAGCGGGTGCTGGCGAACGTGTACCGGCTGACGGATCTGGCGCGGAGCTTCGAGGTGAGCGGCGCGGCGACCTCATTCCGCTCTTTCGTGGAGTACCTGGAAGCGGAGTACGACGGCAGCGATACCAGTGAAGCGCCGGTGCTGGAGCAGGAGGGCGGCGGCGTGCAGTTGATGACGGTGCACAAGGC
The DNA here is from genome assembly GCA_963811575.1 of uncultured Solibacteraceae bacterium. GTDB lineage: Bacteria > Acidobacteriota > Terriglobia > Bryobacterales > Bryobacteraceae > Solibacter. The sequence goes on from CAWERY010000008.1 coordinate 161,120, forward strand.
GAAGGGGCTGGAATTTCCGGTGGTCATTCTGGCGGATCTGACGGCGAAGCTGACCGGGCCGCAAGGCGCCGACCGGCACAGTTCCCCGGAGCAGCGGCTGTGTGCGCAGAGGTTGCTGTGGTGCGCGCCTTGGGAGCTGTTGGACGCGGCGGAGGCGGAAGCGAAGGCGGAGGAAGAAGAAGCTCTGCGCGTGGCGTATGTGGCGGCGACGCGGGCGCGCGATCTGCTGGTGGTGGCGGCGCTCGGGGAAGAGGAGCGGCCGGGGGATGGCTGAGTCCGCTGCACGACGCGCTGTATCCCGAGAAGGAACGCTGGCGGACTTCGGAGGAAGCGCCGGGGTGTCCGCCGTTCGGATGGACGACGGTTTTGAACCGGCCGGCCGACTATCCGGAGGAGGTCTCGGTGAAGCCGGGGCTGCACCGGCCGAAGGCAGGGACGCACGGGGTGGTGTGGTTCGATCCGCTGGTGTGCCAACAGGGCGCGAAGAGCACGGAAGGCGTGGAGAACGAGGAAGTGCTGAACGGCACCGCGGCGCAGGCGGAGGACGGACTGAGAGCGTACGAGGAATGGAAGGGGCAGCGTGCGGCGCGGATTGCGGCGGGGAGCGTGCCGAAGATTCGCACCAGGCTGGCGGAGAGTGTGAGCCGGGCGGAGGAGGCGGAGACGCATTCCGGTGACAACGGTGACGCTGCCGGCGGTGGCGGGACGTCCCGGAGGCCGCAAATTCGGGCGCCTGGTGCACGATATTCTGCAGCGTGCGGAGAGCACGGAAGAGATTGCGGGGCTGGCGGCGGTGTGGGGGCGCAGGCACGCGCGCGAGCGAAACGGAGATCGCCGCGGCTGTGGCTGCAGCGGGAGCGGCGCTGGCAGCGGTGGCGATGCCGGCGGGGGCGAAGCGCTATCGCGAAATGCAGGTGATGGTGCGCTTGGAAGACGGCACGCTGGTGGACGGGCGCGTGGATTGCGCGTGGTCGGACGGCGAAACGTGGACGGTGATCGATTACAAGACGGATCGCCGGGAGAAGCGGAACGTGGTGCAGGTGCAGCTCTACGGACTGGCGTTACAGAGGGCGACCGGGCTGCCGGTACGCGGCATCGTGTTGGAGGTATAGTGGCCAACATGAGGAAACAGCGGGATTGCAGGTCGGTCTGATATTGGGCGCGTGCGTGGTGATTTCCGCGCTGGCGGTGGGGTATCCGATTTATGTGATTCGTCCGTTTCGCACGCAAGGGGCGCGAGAGTTGGCGGTGGCGCTGGTGGTGATGCAATGGCGCGGCGTGGTGACGGTGGTGAGCGCGATTGCGGCGATCGCGGCGCTGGTCGCGTACTGGCGCGTGCGGTCGCGGTGGTGGCGCCGGGCGGGGGCAGTAGCGGGCGCGGGAATGGTGGCGGCGCTGGCGATTGCGGCGCGAATCAATATCTACGAGTTGATGTTTCATCCGGCGGGGCCTCCGGCGTTTTCGCCGGCCGCGGATGTCCGGCTGGATGGCGATGAGAAGGTGATCGCGGTGCGTGTGGGCAACGCGGCGCGCGCTTATCCGGTGCGCAGTATTTCCTACCACCACGTGATCAACGACGTGGTGGACGGGAAGGGGATTGTCGCCACCTATTGAACGCTCTGTCACACCGGTCTGGTGTGGAGCAGGGAGTTGGACGGAGTGCGGTTGACTTTCCACCTGGCAGGAATCAACAACCAGAACTTCATCATGCGTGACGAGGAGACGGGTACCTACTGGCAGCAGATCAGCGGGTACGCGATTTCGGGTCCGTGGAAGGGCAAGCGGTTGACGCTGGTGCCATCGGACGAACTCAATTTCGCGACGTGGCGGAAGGAAGCGCCGGAGGGCACGGTGCTGAAGGACGTGAGCGCGTATGTCGCTGGCTATGCGAAGAAAGACTGGGACGTCAAAATGCGGCGCGCGCCGGTGGTGCTGGATTTTCCGGAGACAGGGCGCAAGCCGCGCGAGCTGATGCTGGGCGTGGAGTGGAAGGGGGCGAGCCGCGCCTTTCCTTACGAGCGCGTGCTCGCCGAAAAGCTGGTGAAGGACCACGTGGGCGGCGAGGCGGTTTTGCTGGTGGTGGGCGAGGACGGCGAATCGGTGCGCGCATTTCGCAGCGGCCCGGCGGATTTCTACCGCGTGGCGGACGGGCAGGGGCTGATGCTGGACGCGGCCACCGGGGAGCACTGGAACTTCCAGGGATGCAACGCGCAGGGCGTGTGCCTGGAGCGAATTCCGGTGATCAAGGATTACTGGTTCGACTGGCGCAATTACCACCCGCAAACGACGGTCTGGGGGAAATAGGGCTCGGAATGTAGGGCTCAGTTTTCCGTGGGCGATTTTTCCAGGTGGTCCACAATGATGAGGTCCACCGAAGATTTGCGCGGCTCCAGTTTCAGGCCGAGTTGCTGCACGGAAGTGAAGACGGAGCTGGAAGGATCGGCGGCGGCTTCGGCGGGACGGCTGGCGTCCCCGCCTCCGGGCGCAGCGCCGCCCGGCATCATGCCTGCCATGCCCGAAGCGCGAGCGATATTGCGCAGATCGTCCATGGAAAGATCGATGCCGATCTGGTAGCTGCCCTTGAGCTCGGTCATATCGACCACCGGTTTATCGACGAAGCGGGCGAGCATCTCGACGAGGCCGGCGATCGGCATCCTGGAATTTTCCATGTGCATGAGGCCGTTGTTCATGGTCATTTTCGTCTGATTGCCGTTGGGTCCGCCGGAGACCACCATCCCTTTACCCTGGATGTCGCCGGTCATGCGAACCGCGCCGTTGCCGGGAGGTTCCGGCGTGGATTTCGCGGGTTCGGGTTCGGCCTCCTTGAGTTTGGGACCGCCTTTGGCAACCACGAGCGCGTAGACGTTTTGCTCTTTGCTCTGGCGGTGGATGGTGAGCTTGAAACGCTCGGCGAGCAGGGCCTGGAGCATCTCGGGGACCTGATCTTCCTTGGCGCCCTCGGGGAGCTTGGCGGAAATATTGAAGCGCTCTCCGCCCATCCAATCGGGGCCTTGTATCTGGTACGACTTTACCTTGTAGGCGATGCGGATGAGGTCGGAGAGCGACAGCATGCCGATATCGACGCGCGCGGCATCGATCTTCATGCCGATACGCATCTTGCCCGACATGATTGCCGCGGGGTCCATCGGTCCCCCGGGTTTGACGGAAGCGACCTCAAAGGCAAGAGGCGTGGGGGCGGCAGCGGGAGTTTGGGCGAACGCCAGACTCGCCGCGAAGAATAGGGCCGGGAAAACTTTCGGCATCCCTTCAGTTTACAGGGTGGGGATCTGCCGCAGGCAGCTGATGGAGTTCCTTCAGCAGGTCGGATGCCTTGTACACCTGAGTGAGGGCTTCCACAATGCCGCGCACGTCCACGTGGACCGCGCGCGCCTGGTCGTCGCTGTAGAGGTAGGTATTGGGCAAACTCTCCAGATTGCCGTCGAAGGTGAGGCCGACGAGCTCGCCCTTTTGATTGACGGCGGGACTGCCGTAATCGCCGCCGCCGATATCGGCGGTGCTGACAAAATCGAGCAGGGTGATGGGGCTGAGGGCGGTGCGGGCATCGAGCCAGCGCTGCGGCAGCTGCCAGACGCCGTCGTTATCCTTGCGATAGTAGAGGCCGCTGAAAGTGGAACCGAAGGGCTGGGGAACGGCGGCGCGGTCGGTGTAGCCCTTGACGACGCCATATTCCACGCGAGGGGTGGAGGTGCCATCGGGATAATCGGCGGCGCCGAAGAGCTTGAGGCGGAAGCCGGCGATCTTTTCCTGCGACGTAACTTCGAGGGCGCCGATGATTTCGTCGTGCTGTTTGCGCAGGCGCAGGGCGGCGGCATCGATGGAGGAAACGAGGGCGATCACGCCATCGGCGGATTTGAGTGCGGCGTCGCGGTTGGCGGCGAAGCGGGCACGGGCGGCGGGATCCTTCAGAAGACTGGCTTTGACGATCCGTTCGGCGGCGGCTTGCGGAGTGGCGCCGGCGAGGATGGTTTTGAGGGGGACTTCCTTTTCGCCGAGGCTCTGCAGCTCGCCGAGATATTGGGCGAGCATCATGGTTTCCATGGCGTCGTTGATGGGATCGGCGGAATCGTCGAGGGCTTCGCCGCGGACGATCTGGCGGGCGGAGTGGAAGAGGCGCGAACCGGGAGCGGCGGAGGCTTCCAGAATCTGGTAGGGCTTCTCATACGGGCGCCATTTGCGATAGGCGGCGGCGATTTCGTCCCAGACTTTGCCGGCCTCGGCGCCGAGTTTGGCGTTGCCTTCCACGGCGCGGCGGATCTTGCCTTCGAAGGCAGTCTTGCGGGTCACGAGGCGATCGTCACGCAGGCCGATGAGTTTGCCGGCATCGGTCTTGTATTCGGTGAGCAGCGCGCTGAGGGTGGCTTGAGCGGCGCGCAGATTGGCCTCATTGGCGGAGGCGAAGGCATTCAACTGCTGGAGGCGCGGCTGCAGCAAGGTGAGGCTGAGGGGGAGGGCGGTATCGCGCAGGAAGGTGAGCTGCGCGGAGGTGGAGAGGCGCCCGGTGGGGTGGGGATTGCCGGCGAGAAAGACCAGGTCGCCATCGTGGACGCCTTCGGAGCTCCACTTGAGGAAGTCCGGGGTCGCGGCGGGGCTGCCCTTTTCGTAAGCGCGCAGGAAGGCGATGTTCAGGCCGTAGCGGAGATAGGAAATGCTATCGCGCTCGCGGCCGAAGAAGGCGATGGCATATTCGGGCGCGAAGACCAGGCGGAGCTCGTTGTAGCGGCGGTACTGATAAAGATCGTAGCGGCCGCCCGAAAAAAAGCGGACCACGGTGCAGACGTTGCCGGACCTGGCGGCGCAATCTTTCTCGGCCTTGGCGATCGCGGCGTTGCGTAGCACAAGGGTGGCGCCGGCGGCTTTGATGGCCTCGGTCACGTCGTCGATCTTGACGAGCACGCTGGCGGAGAGGCCGGGGCAGGGCAGCTCGGCAGATGCGGCGGAGGGCTGGAAGCCGTCGCGGAAATAATCGTGGCCGTGGCCGCTTTGGGCGGCGAGACAATCGCCGGCGATCTGGCGGGTGGTGAGCAGCAGGCCTGTAGGGGAGACGAACGCCCCGGAGCCGTCGCCGATTTTGACGGAGGAGAGGCGCAGGCGATCGAGAAATGCGGGTTCCACGTCGAAGGCGTGCTTCTGCTTGATGGTGGCGGTGGGAAACTGGTTGTACGGCCAGAGACCTTCGCCGGCTCTAGAGGGCAGCACCGCGGCGGGCACCGCCAGGCAAGCGATCAGGAGAGATTTCCAACTCACGATTTTCCGGGACACGATTTTCGGGGACACGACAGGCTGATTCTCGTTGATCGGAAGGGTGAAGGTCAAGCGAAAATGGGAATTGGCCGTGGATTGGGCGATGTAACCCCGAAAGGCGGCTTTACGCCAGATTCATTGGAACTTAATGGCTTTAAAGACGAACTAATTGTGAAGGATTACATTCCCCGGGCACGCCTTACGATCACGCCCACCATGGCTACTTCAATGCGTTGGACTTTCATTTTCCTTTTGATGTGCTCCCCGTGTCTGACGAGCGCGGCGCAGTTCAGCGGGTTGGTGCGCGCCGCCGACCAACTGGTGCCGGGCGCGACGGTGACTGCGCGCAACGGGGGGGCCAAGGTTCTGGCGTTCACGGACGAGCAAGGGCACTATGCGCTGGATCTGACTCCCGGCACGTGGGAAATCGAGATCACGATGTTCGAGTTTGCGCCGGCGGCCGGCAAGGTCACGGTGGGCGACACCTCGACGACGCGCGATTGGGTGCTGAATATGCCGAAGCTGGCGGAGCGCGGGAAGGCGGCGGCGCCCGGGGCTGCGGCTCCCGCGGCATCCACGGCAACGGAAACTACCAAAGTGGCGGCGCCGGCGGGGAGCACTCCGGCGGCAGGTGCGGGCGGAGCGCGCGGGAATCGCGGGATGCGGAATCCGGACGGAACTTTCGCGGGGCGCGGCGGGCAGGGTGGTGGACGCGGTCCTGGGCGGGGCGCGCCGGGTCAGGCGCAGCCCGGCTTTCAGAGCGCGGCAGTGCGAGCAACCCCCGAAGGCCAAGCCGCGGCCGCGGATCCGCAGGCACAGACTGCCGACCTGGGCGCGGAGAACGACGATGCCTTATCGCTCAACGGCAGCATGAGCGGCGGCCTGGAGCAGGCAAGCGATGACGAAGCGCGGCGGCAGCGCGCGTTGGGCGGCGGACGCGGAGGACCGGGCGGACCTGGTGGACCCGGCGGCCCTGGGGGAGCGGGAGGCGCGGTATCGGCGGCGCAGGGCATGCAGAACGGAATGGGACTGCCGCCGGGAATGAGCGCGAGCCTGACGAATGACAGTCTCGGACTGGGCGGGTTCGGCGCGAGTGCGATCAACGGCGGCTTCGGAGTGGGTGCCGCGGGAGCAGGCCCGGATGGCGGCGGCGGACGTGGCGGCGGCGCTCCGGCAGGCTTTGGCGCTGGGCCCGGCGGCGGCGGACGCGGCGGCGGCGGTGGTGGCGCGGGAGGCGGAGGAGGAGGCGGCGGACGCAACGGAGGGCTCGGCCAGAATGCGCAGGGGCGCGGGCAGGGTGGGCGCGGCGGACGCGGTCCATTCAACGGGCAGTTTTCCAGCTTCGGCAACCGGCGGCGGACCACGCCTCCAATCTCGGGCTCGATCGCGCTGACCGTGCGCAACTCGGCATTCAATGCGGCGCCGTACTCGCTCAACGGGCAGACGGCGCAGAAGCCGTACTCGGCGAACAATAATCTGAATGCGAATATCGGCGGGCCTTTGCGGATTCCGAAGATCGTGAACTGGCAGCGCGCCCAATACACAGTCAGCTTCGGCGGGACGATTAATCGCAACGGACGAAGTTCGGTGGGCAGCGTGCCCACCGCCGCCGAGCGCGCCGGTGATTTCTCGCAGACGACCTTGAACGGCGCGCCGGTGACGATCTACGATCCGCTTTCCGGATCGCCGTTTCCGAACAACGTGATTCCGACGGCGCGCTTCAACAGCGCCTCCGCCGGTTTGCTGCCGTTCTTTCCGAACCCGAGTTACGCCAGCATCGTGCAGAATTACCGGTTCGTGATTACGGACCCGAGCAACAGCCGGAACATCGGAGTGCGGTTCAACGCGCCGCTTGAACAACAAGGACCGCCTGAATTTCAATTTTCAGAAACAGAACTCGAGCTCGAATTCGCACCAGCTTTACGGCTTCCTGGATACCGGCAATACGAGCGGCCTGAGTTTTTCGACTGGCTGGAGCCACAGTTTCCGGCCGCGGCTGAACAATAGCCTGAACTTCTCGATCAGCCGTAGCCGCAATGAGAACGATCCGTTTTTCGCGTATTCCGAAAACATCGCGGCGCAGCTGGGGATCACGGGCACTTCGCAGGACTCCGATCAACTACGGACCGCCGAGCCTTTCCTTCACCAATTTTTCCAGCTTGAGCGATGGCACGCCGAATTTGAGCCGCAACCAAACGGCGACGGTCAGCGATTCGGTCACGTGGGTGCTGAAGCGCAAACACAATTTCACGTTCGGCTTCACCTACAACCGGCTGCAGCAGAACAGCACCAATTATCAGAACGCGCGCGGTTCCTTCTCTTTCAGCGGACTGACCACCAGCGAGCTGGACGCCTTGGGGCAGCCGGTCAAAGGCACGGGTTACGATTTCGCCGATTTCCTGCTCGGCCTGCCGCAAACCAGCTCGGTGCGCTTCGGCAACTCGAACAATTATTTCCGGAGCTGGTCCACCAGCGCGTACGTGCAGGATGATTACCGGGTGAACGCCAAGCTCACCATCAATCTCGGCTTGCGCTACGAATATTTCGCGCCGTACACGGAACTTCGCGGGCATTTGGCGAGCCTGGATGTCAGCCCCGGGTTCACGGCGGTTGCGGTGGTCACGGCGGGGGAGAACGGACCGTATTCCGGCAGCCTGCCGAGCAGCATCGTGCGCCATCAGCCGAAGGATTTCTCGCCGCGCATCGGTGTCGCGTGGCGGCCGTTCAAGAAGCGGAACACGGTGGTGCGCAGCGGGTACAGCGTTTTCTACAGCGGCTCGTCGTACGCGCAGATTGCGAGCTCGATGGCGGCGCAGGCGCCGTTTGCGACTTCGGCCTCGCTCACCACATCGCTGACCGATCCGTTGACGCTGCAAAACGGCTTTGCCACGTCGCCGACCACGTTGACCAATACCTATGCGATTGACCCGAACTTCCGGATCGCGTATGCGCAGACGTGGAACCTGACGATCCAGCACACGCTGCCGCACGGGCTGGTGCTGGATACCGAATATATCGGCACCAAGGGCACGCACCTGGGGATTCTGGAGAACCCGAACCGCTCCACCAGCGGCATCGCCAATAGCGGGCTGAAGATCGCCAACGCGACCAGTTTCAACTACCAGACGCAGGGCGGGAACTCCAGCTACAACGCGGGGCAATTGCGCCTGACGCGGCGGCTATCGCGCAGCGTGTCGGCAAATTCGCTGTACACCTTCGCCAAGGGAATCGACGACGCGTCCACGTTCAGCGGCACGGGCGGCACGGTGGTGCAGTTCCTGGATAACCGGCATCTGGAGCGCGGGCTATCGACATTCGACCAGCGGCACAATCTGTCCACGGGCTTCCAGCTCTCGTCGCCGGTGGGAGTTCGCGGTCTGTTGCGCAATGGCGGGTGGAAGACCAAGGTGCTGCGCAGTTGGAATCTGCAGGGAAATTTCTCCGCAACCACCGGAACTCCGCTGACCGCGAAAGTCTCCGGCAACCTTGCCAACACGGGCGGACTGGCGGGCGGGGGAAGTCTCCGCGCCGAAGCGACGGGCCTGCCGATCCGCCTGCCGGGGGATGCCTATTTCAACACGCTGGCATTCACCACGCCGGTGGCCGGGCAGTTCGGCAACGCGGGGCGCATGACGATTCCCGGCCTGTTCCGCACCGCCGTCAACGCCAACATGAACCGGAGCTTCCGGTTCGGCGAGAGCCGCCGGACGCTGACCTTCGCGATCAGCGCCACCAACGTCTTCAACCACGTGACTATTACCAGCATTGGAACCACGGTCAACTCGTCGAACTACGGGCTGCCTACGGCGGCGTCGGCCACGCGCGGCGTCACGCTCAACTCGCGTTTTAGCTTTTGAGGGCCTATGCGCATCAAGAACTGGATTTCCACAATACTCGCGGTGGCGATGATGATGCCGGCCGGAGCCCAGCAGCAGACCCCGCCTGCGGGAGCGCGGCCGCAGCCTCCCGCGCCGGGCACCACCACGTTCAAGGCGAATGCCAACCTGGTGATTCTCGATGTGACCGCGAAGGATAAGGGCGGCCTCGCCGTCCAGGGGCTGAAGGCCGACGATTTCACGGTGCTGGAAGACGGCAAGCCGCAAAAGATCTCGGTATTCGAATACCAGCGGATTTCGAGTACGCCCGAGCCGCCGAAGGACGTGAAGCTGGAAGATCAGTTCGAGCTGCCGCCGGCCGCGAAGACCGATATCACTTCCGCCACGCCCGGAGAGATTCAGTATCACGACAAGCGGCTGATGGTATTCTTCTTCGATTTTTCGAGCATGCAGGTGCCGGACCAGTTGCGGGCCCAGGACGGGGCGCTCGAATACCTGAAGAGCCATATCACGAAGGACGACGTGGTGGCGGTGCTCTTCTATGCGAGCACGATCCAGGTGCTGAGCGATTTTACGGCCGACCGCGACGTGCTGACGCACGTGATCAAGACGCTGCCGATTGGCGAGGCAAGCGAACTGGCGGCGCTTGCCGATACCGGCGACGACAACGGCGAGGACACGCAGGCCGCGTTTGTGGCCGATGAAACCGAGTTCAACATCTTCGCCACCGATAAGAAACTGGCGGCGATCGAGCAGGCCTCGAAGATGCTCGCCAGCTTTCCGGAGAAGAAGGCGCTGGTTTATTTCTCCGGCGGCGTTTCGCGTAGCGGCCTGGATAACGAAGCGCAGCTTCAGGCGACCATCAATGCCGCTACTAAGGCGAACCTGGCGATTTATTCGATCGACACGCGCGGCTTGACGGCGGACCCTCCGGGCGGCGGCGCGGCGAAGGGCGGCTCGCGCGGGGCCGGCATCTTCAACGGCTCGGTGATCAACTCGCAGCGGTCCGCGCAGCTCAGCTCGCAGGACACGCTGTACACGCTGGCGGCGGAAACCGGCGGCAAGAGCTTCTTCGATAGCAATGACATCGCGCTGGGGATCACCAAAACGCAGGAAGCGATGGGCAGCTATTATCTGCTGGGCTATTACAGCACCAATAGCGCGCAGGATGGCAAATTCCGCAAGATCACGGTGAAGATGAACGGCAATAAGCTGGTGTCGAAGCTGGAGCATCGCGAGGGCTATTACGCCGATAAGGTCTGGGGAAAACTCAACTCGCAAGACAAAGAGCAGCAATTGAAAGAAGCGCTATCGGCCGGCGACCCGGCGACGGATTTGCCGCTCGCGCTGCAGATCGATTATTTCCGCGTGTCGCCGACGGCTTACCTGGTGCCGGTATCGATCAAAATCCCGGGGTCGGTGGTGGCGCTGGCGGGCAAGGGCGGCGCCAGCGTGACGCAGTTCGATTTCGCGGGGCAGATTCAGGACGAGCGGCGCGCGGTTGTGGGCAACGTGCGGGACAACATCCAGGTAAAGCTCGATCAGGGCAAGGCGGCGACTGCGGGCCGCAAGAGCTTCCAGTATGACGCGGGGTTCACGCTCGAGCCCGGCAAATACCATATGAAGTTCGTGGTGCGTGAAAACATCACGGGCAAAATGGGGACCTTCGAAACACGATTCACCGTTCCCGATTTAAGCGCGGACACGTCCGGCCTGAAGATGAGCACGGTGATCTGGAGCAGCCAGCGGGAACCGGTGGTTGCCGCGGTGGGCGGAGCGGAGAAGTTCACGCGGAAGGCGATGCGCGCGAATCCCCTGATCGTAGGCGATCAGAAGGTGATCCCGAATATTACGCGGGTCTTCCGGCGCAATCAGAACATGTACGTGAATTTCGATGTGTACGATGCGCAGCCCGACCCCGCCGATACCAAGCAGCGGCGCGTCAAGGTGAGCATGAGCCTGTTCAACAAGAACGCCGTCAAGACGTTTGAGGTGGGGCCGATCGATGCGACCCAGTTGACCGCGACGCGGCCCGAAGCGGTGCCGGTGCAAGTGCAGATTCCCTTGAAGGACGTGACTCGCGGAGAGTACGTTTGCCAGATTAATGTGGTGGACGAAGTCGGCCGCAAATTCGCGTTCACTCGCGCTCCGATAATTGTGCAGTAGGTCCGACAAGGCCGCTAATTCGTGCAGGGCTCTTCCGTCTCCTAAAAGAGCGAGAAGGAAGAATGCCCAAGATCCTGTTCTGCGCCTTATTGCTGGCCGGCCAACCCGCTCTGACCCAACCGCGCGAGCCGTGGCGCGAAACCAAGACCTCGCTCTATCTCACGTTCACCTCCGCCATGCAGCGTTACGACGTTTCGCGGCAAGGTTTGACGCTGGCGCGCGAGGCTTCGCGCACTTCGCTGTCCGGCCGTCCGGAGGAAGCCGAAGCATTGGCCGAGCGGTCGGTTGCGATCCTCAGAAACCGGTACCCGTCCAACCATCCGATTCTGCTGCAGCCGCTGCAGATTCTGGCCTCTGCGCGGCTCGATCAAAGGAAGATCGGCAAAGCCCGCGACACGATCCGCACCATGCGCACGTTGGCCCTCGAGCGGCCCGAAGACCGCGCCCTGCTTGCAGGCACCGCGGGAGCCCTGCTGCAAATGGAAGACAGGCTCGACGAGGCGGAATCTCTGTACCGGAATGCCCTGGCGGTCTGGCGTGAATCGGGGAATGACAACAGTGCGCAGGCCGCCACCATCCTGAGCTGCCTCGGAACACTCTACATTCATGCGGGCCGGTACCGGGAAGCGCAGCAGAGCCTGGATCAGGCACTCGCGGTATTGTCGCGGGCGCGGGATGCCGTCCCGCTCGACCGGATCAAGCTACTCAACAATCGCGGTGTGTTGTATGGACGCGAAGGTCGCTGGGCGGAGGCCGAAGCGGACTTGCGAGGCGCAATCTCGACGGCCGATACCGAGGCGCATCTGGACCCGCTTTACCTCTCCACGATGCTCGTCAACTTTGCCCAGATTCTTCGTAAAAATCATCACGCACCCGAGGCTCGCGCGATGGAAGCGCGTGCAGCCGTCCTTCGTTCCGCAGCCTCGAAAACGGTCGTGGACGTGAGCGAATTCCCCGCCGGCAAGAAATTCTTGTGGTAACGCCGCCCTATCCCCGCTGCAGGTAAACCACGTGGGTTTGGGTGAACTCGTAGAGGCCGTGTTTGCCGTCGGCGCCGCCCACACCGCTTTTCCGCCAGCCGGCATGAAAGCCTTGCATGGCCTCGAAATTTTCGCGATTGATGTACGTTTCGCCGAAATGAATTTCCTGGCACGCGCGAAGCGCCGTATTGAGATCGCGGGTGTAGATGCTGGAGGTCAGGCCGTAATCGGAATCGTTGGCGAAATCGATCGCCTGGTCGAGATCGTCGAACTGCACCACCGGCACCACGGGCCCAAAGATTTCGCGGCGCACGATGTCCATCCCCTGTGTGCAACCTGCGAGCACGGTCGGCTCGTAGTAATACCCGCCTTCGATAGCCAGGCGCTTGCCGCCCGTCACCAGCGTGGCTCCCGCCGCAACCGCCCCCCGCACCAGGGATTCCACCTTTTGATATCCCGCCTGATTGATCAGCGGGACCATACCCCACCTCCGCCTGGCCGAGCGGATTGCCGCACACGGTACTCTTCATGGCGGCGGCGAGCTTTTCGGTGAACGCGTCCGCGATTTTCGACTGCACGTAGATGCGCTCGGCGCAATTGCAGACCTGCCCGCTATTGATGACGCGCGATGCAGTCACGGCCTTCACCGCCAGATCGATATCGGCGTCGGCCATGACGATCGCGGGGGCTTTGCCGCCAAGTTCCAGATTGAGCTTGGTGATGTTGGGAGCGGCGGCGGCCATAATCGCCGAGCCCGTCTCCACGCTGCCCGTGAAGCTGATCATGCCGATTTTCGGTGAAGCGCACAGCGTCTTCCCCGCCCCTGCCCCGCGGCCGTGAACGATGTTGATGACTCCCGGCGGCAGGTCCGTCTGCGCCATCAGCTCGCAGAACTTCACGGCGTTGTGCGGCGTCTCCTCGCTTGGTTTGATCACGATCGTGTTGCCTGTGACCAACGCGGGTGCCGCTTTGCGCGCGATCAGGAAGAAGGGAAAGTTCCAGGGCAGGATGCCGCCGATGACGCCGATCGGCTGCCGGAAAAGCAGGATGGTTTCGCCGGGCCGGTCGCTCTCCAGAATCTCGCCTTCGATGCGGCGCGCCCACTCCGCCATGTAGTCCATGTAGTCGGCGGTGAAGGCGACTTCCACGCGCGCCAGGCCGAGCGTCTTGCCCTGCTCCTCGGTAATCAGGCGGGCGAGCGGTTCCACCTGCTCTCGAATTTTGGACGCGATCGCGCGCAGCGCCTGTGCGCGCTGGATGGCGGGGCGCTTGCCCCAGGCTTTCTGCGCCGCGACGGCCGCCGCGATCGCCGCTTCCATGTCGGCGGCGGTGCTTTCCGGCACCGTGCAGATGGCCTCGCCAGTCGAAGGATTCAGACAGGTAATGCGCTCGGAGCCGGTGGATGGCGTAAACTTGCCGTTGATGAAATTGTCGTAGTGCAACATGGCTTTCCCAGTATCCAACAGGCGCCGCGCCCGGCTGCCGCGTACCGTGTTCAAATAGGTAGGAAAGAAAACACAAATGGCTTTTCGGGGCGTAGACTACTTCTGCGTCGACTCGCTCTTCAGTGAAGAGGAGTTGATGGTCCGGCAAACCGCGCGGCGTTTTGCCGAAGAGCGGATTCTGCCGCTGATCCGCGATTGCTACCGCGACGCGCGCTTTCCCACCGAGCTGATACCCGACATGGCGGAACTCGGTTTCCTGGGCGCCAACCTGGAAGGCTACGGCTGCGCGGGGATGAGCAACGTGGAATACGGCCTGGTCATGCAGGAACTGGAACGCGTGGATTCCGGCGTGCGCAGCTTCGTTTCCGTGCAAGGCGCGCTGGTGATGTACCCCATCCACGCCTATGGCAGCGAGGAACAGAAGCAGCGCTGGCTCCCCGCGCTGCAAAGCGGCAAGGCCGTCGGCTGCTTCGGACTCACCGAGCCGGATTTCGGCTCCAACCCCGCCGGCATGCGGACCACCGCGCGGCGCTATGGCGGCGGTTGGGTGTTGAACGGCGAGAAAACGTGGATTACCAACGGCTCGATGGCCGATGTGGCGATTGTCTGGGCGCGCGCGGAAGAAGGCATCCTCGGATTCCTGGTGGAGCGCGGCACGCCCGGGATATTCCACGTCGGACATCCACGGCAAATGGTCGATGCGCGCCTCGGTGACGTCCAGCCTGGCGTTGGCGGATTGCCGCGTGAAGGATTCCGACCGCCTGCCGGGCGCGAAAGGCCTGAAGGGGCCGCTCGCCTGCCTTTCGCAGGCGCGGTTCGGTATCGGCTGGGGCGTCCTCGGCGCCGCGATGGATTGCTATGAGACGGCCCGGCAGTATGCGATTCTCCGCAAGCAGTTCGACGACCGGCCGATCGCCTCGCATCAACTGGTGCAGGAAAAGCTGGCCTGGATGATCACCGAGATCACCAAAGCGCAGTTGCTGGCAATGCAGGCGGGGCGTTTAAAGGACCAGAAAAAGCTGGAGCCGGCGCATATCTCCATGCTGAAGCGGAACAACGTGTGGATGGCGCTGGAGTGCGCCCGGCTGAGCCGCGACCTTCTGGGCGCCAACGGAATCACCGACGAGTATCCGATCATGCGTCACCTTTGCAACTTGGAAACCGTCAAGACGTACGAGGGCACCGACCATATACACGCCCTGGTGATCGGGGAGCGGGTCACGGGCGTGGCCGCTTATAAATAACGTGAGGCGCCGGTATTCGGGGCGCACCATCGGAGTAAAACTTTACTAATGATTCTTTACGCGTTGACGATTGTGGTGAGCGCCTTCCTGCTGTTCCAGGTGCAGCCCGTGATTGCGAAGATTATTCTGCCGTGGTTCGGCGGCTCGGCGGCGGTGTGGACTACCTGCATCCTCTTTTTCCAGATGGTGCTGTTGCTGGGCTACCTCTACGCGCACGCGGTGATCCGCTATCTGAAGCCGCGCATGCAGATGATCGTGCATGTCGTTCTGCTGCTGGCGAGTGTGGCGATGCTGCCGGTGTATCCCAACGCCAGTTGGAAGCCCTCGGGCGGCGACGAGCCGACCATGCGAATCCTCGGCTTGCTGGCGGCGACGGTCGGGATGCCGTACTTCCTGCTCTCCACGACCGGCCCCCTGCTGCAGGCCTGGTACGCGCGCCGTTTCAAAGGGTCGATCCCGTACCGGCTGTATGCGCTGTCGAATGCCGGCTCGATGTTCGCGCTGCTCAGTTATCCCGCGCTGTTCGAACCGGCGTTCACTACCGTTCAGCAGGCGTGGGGCTGGAGCGGCGGTTACTGCCTGTTCGTGTTGGTTTGCGGCCTCACGGCATATGTCTCGAATCGCGGACCGGCCGCGGGCGAGGCGCTACAGGAAGCGGCGGTGAACGAAACCGCGGTGGCTGCCCCGACGGCGAAGCTGTATACGATGTGGGTGCTGCTGCCGGCAGTCGCCAGCGTCATGCTGCTGGCGATCACGAATCACCTCTCGCAGAACGTGGCCGCGATCCCGTTCCTGTGGGTGCTCCCGCTGAGTATTTACCTGCTCACGTTTATTCTCTGTTTCGAAGGCGACGGCTGGTACCGGCGGAATCCCTATCTGCAACTGCTGGCGGTGGCGCTGGGCAGCATGGCGTACGCGGTGAGCGTGGATATGACGAGCAACGTGCCCATCAAAGTGATGATCCCGCTGTTCGCCATGGGGTTGTTTACCTGCTGCATGGTCTGCCATGGAGAATTGGCGCGGCTCAAGCCGGATCCCAAGTACCTGACGCACTTCTTCCTGATGATTTCGGCGGGCGGAGCGCTGGGCGGCCTGTTAGTTGGCTTGGCGGCGCCTCACCTGTTTAATGCGCTTTATGAAATGCCGCTTAGCCTGGTGGCGTGCGCGCTGTTGGTTTCTTACGTACTGCGCCAGGATCCGGACCTTCACTGGGTACGGCGCTGGCCGGGAGTAGTCGCCACATCGGTACTTACGCTAGCCCTTACGGGCTATGTTGGTTGGCAGATTAAACAGATGGTGACCGGCTCGCGCGTCTTAGTCCGGAACTTTTACGGCGGCTTGCGGGTTCGCGATAGCGGCGAGAAAGGCACGCTGGAAGAGACCACGCACTCTTACGCACGGGACCATCAACCACGGCGAAGAGTACATGAATATCGCCCGCCGCGATCTTCCCACCACCTATTATGGGCCGAATACCGGAATCGGACATCGCCATCCGGGAAAAACAGAAGACGGGCGCGATCCGGATCGGCGTGATCGGGTTAGGCACCGGCACCACCGCGGCCTACGGGCGCCTGGGGGACTATATCCGGTATTACGAGATCAATCCCCTGGTCTTAGAGCTGGCCCAAAGAGAGTTTTTCTATCTGAAAGATTGCAAGGCGAAGTTGGACGTCATTATGGGCGATGCCAGGCTTTCCCTGGAGCAGGAGCCGCCGCAGAACTTCGACGTGCTGGCGGTGGACGCCTTCTCCAGCGATTCCATACCGGTGCATCTTCTGACTAAGGAGGCCATGGACCTGTACTTCCGCCACCTGCGGCCGGATGGCATCCTGGCGGTGCATATCTCCAATCGCTATCTGAACCTGCAGCCGGTGTTAGAGGGGGAAGTTCACGCCACCCAGAAAATCGCGCGCGTGGTGGATACCGAAGACGACGAAACGCAGGATGTTTTCGGCGCCACATGGGTATTGATCACGGCTCCCGCCAGCGGTTTTACCGCCGAAGAGTTAAGCAGCTCCGCTCCGCTCGATTCGAAACGAACTGTACGATTGTGGACGGACGACTACAGCAACCTTTTCAAGATATTAAAATAACGCTAAGATAAGACTGCCGCGTCCGGATGTCTGATAGGTGCCAAAAAAGTGCAGCAATGCGCTATTTCGGACCTGTTCATTGTTGTATCATCTACTTGGCTGAGGACAAACCATGGACGCTGCTCACAAACTTATCAAAACTGCTGTACTCTTTCTTCTAGTTGCCCTGCTGATGGCGGCGCCCGGATGGGCTCAAGCGCCGACTTTGAACGTCACCACCTCCGTTAGCCTCAGTGGTACCGGCGGCCAAGACGTTCCGGTCACAAGTTCCGGCGCGCAAATTACCTATGCGATCGGAGCCCCCGATTATTCCAGCGACCCTTCCACCAACGGCGCTTGGCTGCGGGTAACGGGCGGCACTACGACGCCGACGACCCTGGCGTTTAATCTCGGCACCGTCTCCGGCTTGAGCCAGGGAACGCACACCGCCACCGTGACGCTGATGCCTGATTCTGTAACGGGCGCAAGTGCAGTGATGATTACGGTCACTTACACCAGCCGGGCTCGGGCGGCGGCGGAAATGGCACCCTTGCGGCATCGCCGAACCCACTGAATATCTCCGCCCCGTCGGGTGGTCAGTTTACCTCTTCGATCACGATCTCGACCTCCAGTAACAGTGCGGTTTCCCTCGGCCTTTCCACCTCCACCACGGGGAACGGGACCTGGCTCTCGGCGTCTTTTAGCGGCGCGAGTTCCGTCTCGCTGGGCAGTCCCGACCAGCATTTCGGTGACGGCCAGCGCCTTCAACCTCTCCGTCGGTACTTACATCGGGAACGTCATCGTGACTCCGTCGGTCGGTTCTCAGCTTTCGATTCCGGTGAATTTCACGGTAGGCGGTGGCAGCGGCAATGGTTCCTGGAGCGTAACGCCGAATTCGGTGCCCTTCAGCTTCACCACCAATTCGGGAGTCTTCCCGAGCACCAATGCGACGGTTTCGACCTCCAGCGGCTTCACCACCTACAACGCCACCAGCGATGCTTCCTGGCTGTTCTTCGCCAATAGCCAAGCCGATCAGCGGTTTGCTGGTCGGCCAGTCTTATGCGATCTCGGTCGGGGCCACGGCGAACAGCCTGACCACCGGCTCCTACACCGGCCACATCACAATCAGCGATCCCGTCAACGTCACCCAGTTGACCATCACGGTCACACTCAGTGTGAACGGGGGGAATTCCGGAGGCTTGACCATCAGTCCGAACCCCTTGTCGCTGACCTCGGCAGTAGGTGGCGGACAGCAGAACCCCACGGTGCAGGTAACCAGCAGCACCGGGGGTAGCCTTTCGATCACCGCCAATCTGCAGAGTTGGATTAGCTTTCAGCTTCCCGCCAACCTGAATGTCTCGCCTGGCGGTTCCACCGCGTTCACCGTCAACGTCAATCCGGCCGGTTTGGGCGTGGGTAACTACTCCCAGATCTTCAATGTGTCGGTGGGCTCGCAAACCAGCGTCCTCACCATCAACCTGACGGTGGGCAGTGGCGGCAACACCGGCGGCGGCACCGTTTCGCCCTCGTCGCTGAGTTTCGCGTACCAGACCGGTACGCTGTCCAATGCAATCGCCCGCCAGCAAATCGTCATTCCCTCGGGGAATTGGACCGCGGCGATTACGACCACCAACAATGGCTCCTGGCTACAGATGTCGGCGCTATCGGGGGTTTCGGTTCCCGATTCGGGCTCGTCTCCCACGGTCTTTATCAATCCCTCCGGGCTTTCCGTGGGCAGCTATAGCGGCAATATCGCGGTGACGAGCGGCAGCAGCGTGCAGAATGTGACGGTGTCGCTGACCGTAACGCAATCGCCAGTCCTGGTGCCGACGCCCGGCGACCTGGTCTTCGTCGCGCAGACCGGCCAGTTCACTCCCGGCCAGTCGGTCTTCTTCAGCGCGAGCGACGCCACGGTGGGGCTGCTGAACATCACAGCGACTCCCAATAATTCCTGGATCTCGGTAAGCGCCACCGCCAGTTCCATGTCGGTGACCGTGAATCCCACGAACATGGCGGCCGGCATTTACAGCGGCTCGATCACGGTGATTCAAAGCAATGTCGCGAACAACCCCTATACCTATCCGGTGGTCATGGTGGTCAACGGAGGCGGCAGCGGTAGCGGATCGCTTATCTTTACTCCTTCGACACTGACGTTCTCTACTACCAACGGTGTGACCAGCCCGAGCTCGACCACCCTTTCGGTAAGCGCCAACGTCTCGACTCCTTTTACGTATTCCACCAGCGTGTCGGGCGGCGTCTCCAACTGGATCAATGTTTCGTCGGGAAATAGCGGCTCGGGAACCACCACCACCAACCTCTCGGTTTCGGCTAACGCTTCCGGGCTCGCCAACGGCACCTATACCGGTTCCATTTCCTTCACTGCCGGCGGTCTGGTGCAAACCGTACCGGTCACGTTGACGGTGAACAACGGCGGCGGCACCGGCGGTAACGTCACCGTCAGCCCGACCACGTTCAGTTTCTCCGCGCAGGCGGGTTCCACTTCCATTGCGGCGCAGTCGCTCTCCGTCAGCAGTGCATCGGGAACCGCGCCAATCAGCGTTACGGTGACACCGACTACTACCTCCGGCGGCACCTGGTTGACCACCAGCGCGAACACGGCGAACTCGACTCCTTTCACGCTGAACGTGATTGCGAACCCCAGCAGCCTGGCGGCCGGCACTTACAACGGCAACCTGGCGATTCAGCCCTCGGGCGGCACGCTCGTGAACGTCCCGGTGACGCTGACCATCACGGCCCTGCCCACAATTTCGGCGACTCCCACGTCGCTGACCTTCACCTACCGGGCTGGTGATGCGGCGCCCGCCGCGCAATCGATTTCGGTGGCCGGCACCGGGCTCGCCTTCACCGCTACCGCGGCCAGCAACGGCAACTGGCTCTCGGCATCGCCGGCTTCCGGTACCGCGCCAGGCACTGTCAATGTCAGCGTGGACGCCAGCAGCCTGACCGCCGGGACCTACACCGGCACCGTGACGGTCGCCGGCACCAACGGCGCCACCGGGTCCACCACCGTCAACGTTAGTTTGACCGTGACGGCTCCGCTGCCCACCATTACAAAGATCACCAACGCGGCCAGCTATGCCACGGGCGCGATCTCTCCCGGCGAAATCATTACCCTCTTCGCGGGCGATCCGGCCCACCCGATCGGTCCCGCGACTCCGGCGGGCCTGGCCATCGATTCCTCTACCGGCCTGGTCTCCACCACCATCGGCGGCACCCAGGTTCTGATCAACGGGTTCGCTTCCCCGATGATCTACGCCAGCGCCACACAGGTCTCCGCGGTGGTGCCGTACCAACTCGCGCAATTCACCAGCGCCACCGTCCTGGTCAAATTCCTGGGCCAGACGTCCAACGGCGTGACCATGAATATGGTGACTACCGCCCCCGGGCTCTTTACGGCGAACTCCAGCGGAACCGGGCCGGGCGCCATCCTCAACTCCAATAACTCCGTGAACGGGCCGTCGAATCCGGCGACTCGTGGCGATACCGTGGTCCTCTACCTCACCGGCGAAGGACAAACGCTGCCCGCGGGAGTTACCGGAAAAGTGACCACGGTCGCCTCTGCGCCGCCTCTGACTCCGGCACCGCTGTTGCTGGTTTCCGTCACGGTCGGCGGTGTGGGTGCCCAATACACGTTTGCCGGGGAAGCGCCTGGCTTCGTCTCGGGCGTCATGCAGTTGAACGTCCAGCTACCGACGAATATCGGTACCGGGGAGCAGGAGATTCTGGTGACCATCGGCGGCAACCAGAGTCAACGCGGGGTCACAGTCTCCGTGAAATAACCCCTGCCAGGTGGAAATACCAAGCCCGGGAAAGGTCGTAGCGGACCGTTTCCCGGGCTTTTTGTTTTATTTCTTACGAGCTCAGCTAACTTCCATCTTTGTCGCTATTTACCAGTATCTCTCTGTGGAGATTTTCGGCGTAGGCGGTCACCGGCATCTCAGAAATCTCCACGTTTGTGTCCCGAAGCGCGTCTAAGCTGTTGTGAGGCTGACTCTGCTCCTGAATGGGTTACTCGTCGTGTCCCTTGCGGTCCCGGTATTTGCGGGCGATACCGCGCTGGACACTTTGTTGAAAGGCGTCGAGGCCCGCTACAACAAGACCAAGACCTTACAAGTCCTTTTTCAGGAGGACTATACGCCTCCAGGCCGTCCCAAACGTTCGGAGAACGGGACGCTGGTTCTCCGCAAGCCAGGCAAGATGCGGTGGGACTATGAGCAGCCCAAAGGCAAGCTCTTCCTCAGCGACGGCAAAAATCTCTGGCTGTACACTCCCTCTGAAAACAAGGCCGAGAAAATGAAGCTCAAGGAAAGCGACGATATGCGAGCGCCTCTCGCCTTCCTTCTCGGTAAGTTGGACTTCCAGAAGGAGTTCCGGAACCTCCAAGCCAAGCCTGAAGGCGCCGACACGCGCATCACCGGGCAATCCAAGAGCGACAATCTGCCCTACTCGAACGTGGAATTCGTGGTCACGCCGGAGCAGCGAATCAAACTGGTGAAGGTGACCGGGTACGACCACTCCTTGCTCGAGTTCCGCCTGGATCAGGAAAAGGTAGATCCGCCGCTGGATGCCAAGCTCTTTCAATTCCAGGTCCCCAAGGGTGTCCAAGTGGTGGAGGGCGGGCAGTAAAGCCATGGCCGATTTTGTCCTGAAGTACGCCGACGGGCGCGGCCAGATTCACCAGCAGGTGGCCACCGCCGCGTCTGAAAAGGAACTGCGGGACAAATACGCACAGCAAGGCTTCCTGATCTATTCGATCAAGCCCCGCGGCAGCGGCGTAGCTTCCACCTTCTTGGGCGGCAAGAAGAAGCTCAATCTCGAGAAGTTCCTTATTTTCAATCAGCAATTCGTGACCCTCATCCGGGCGGGACTGCCGATTTTGAAGGCGCTGGACCTCCTGGCAGAGCGTTTGACCGATCCGAAACTGGGTCCCTACATCAAATCGGTCCGCGACGAAGTGCGCAATGGCTCCCTGCTCAGCGACGCGTTCCGGCATGCAGGGCATTTTCCCGAAAATGTACGTGACCTCCGTGATGGCCGGCGAGAAGAGCGGCAGCCTCACCGAGGTCCTGGACCGCTATGTGAACTATCAGAAGATGTCGCTGGCGGTCAAAAAGAAGGTCATGGTGTCGCTGATGTACCCGGCGGTCTTGATCGTCCTGGTGGCGCTGCTGATGGTCTTTCTGGTGACCTACGTAGTACCGACCTTCGCCAATCTGTACAACAGCATGCAGGCGAAACTGCCGATCATGACGGTGTACCTGATCGCCATCGGCACCGCGTCGCAGAAGTATATCGTCTTTTTCGCTGCCGGCCTGATCGGCGCGATCTTTCTCTTCCGCTGGTGGGGGCGCAAGGATTCGGCGAAGGAAAGAATTGACCGCGTGAAGCTGCGGACCCCGCTTCTGGGTGAAATCTGGCTCAAATACCAGGTGGCGCAGCTGGCGCGAATTTTGAGCACTTTGCTGGTCGGCGGCATCCCGTTGGTGCAGGCCATGGAAACCGCCGCGGATTCGCTGAATACACCGCTGCTGAGACGGGCAGTGGAGGCGGCCGGCAAGAACGTGAGGGAAGGGCAGCCGCTTTCAGCGTCGCTGGCTCAATCCAAGCTGTTTCCCGGGCTGGCCATCGACATGATTGAGGTCGGCGAATCCACCGGTGCGCTGCCTTCCATGTTGAACAGCGTGGCGGAGTTTTTTGAAGAGGATGTGAACACCAAGATGGCGGCAACGCTATCGCTGATCGAGCCGGCGATCATGATCGTGATGGGCGGAGTGGTGGCGTTTGTGTTGATCGCGTTATATCTGCCGATCTTTTCACTGGCGGATACGATCCGGTAAGGGTTAATACATGGCAACGATGGACAAGGCGAAGTTATCGGAACCCGGGGCGGAACGGGCTCAGGCGGAGGCCATCGCAGCGCGGTACCGCTGCGAATACGTGGACCTGCGCGAAGCCGGGATCGATCACGATCTGTTCCGCTCGATTCCGGTGGACCTGATGTTCCGCTACAACTTCGTGCCGCTGCACGCGCAGAACGGAACCCTGGATATCGCCCTTTCCGACCCGCGCAATCTCAACCTGATCGATGAATTGACGCTGCTGCTCAATAAGAAGCTGCGCGTCAAAGTCGCCACCCTCTCGCAGATCTCCGACCTGCTCAAGAAGACCGAGCAA
Organism: uncultured Solibacteraceae bacterium; assembly: GCA_963811575.1. Classification (GTDB taxonomy): domain Bacteria; phylum Acidobacteriota; class Terriglobia; order Bryobacterales; family Bryobacteraceae; genus Solibacter. The sequence continues at coordinate 184,323 of CAWERY010000008.1, forward strand.
TCCCAGCGCGTGCTCGAGGAAGTCACCGAAGGCTTCGCGCTGGACGTCGTGGTGGAGGATGGCGATTCCGACGAGACGCTCTCCATCGACAAACTGACCGCCACCGATTCCGATATCGCCCCGGTAATCAAGCTGGTGGATACCACCATCTTCAATGCCCTGGAACGCCGGGCAAGCGATATTCACATCGAATCGCGCGATCAGGAAGTGGCCATCAAGTACCGCATCGATGGCGTGCTGCATTATGCCATGCCGCCGATCGCGAAGGACTGGCAATCCACCATCATTTCGCGCATCAAGGTCATGAGCGAATTGGATATCGCCGAGAAGCGCGTCCCGCAGGATGGCCGCTTCCGCGTGCGCTACAAGAACCGCCTGATCGATTTCCGCGTCTCCATCATGCCGACCATCCATGGCGAGGACGCCGTGCTCCGCGTGCTGGACAAGGAATCGATGAGCGAGAAGTTCGCCAAGCTCTCGCTCGACGTGGTGGGCTTCAGCGAAAACGACCTGGTGAAGTTCCGGCGCTACATCATGGAGCCGTACGGCATGGTCCTGGTGACCGGCCCCACCGGCTCGGGCAAGACCACCACGCTCTACGCGGCGCTGAGCGAGATCAAGAACGACGAAGACAAGATCATCACCATCGAAGACCCGGTGGAATATCAGTTGAAAGGCATCACGCAGATTCCGGTCAACGATAAAAAGGGCCTGACGTTCGCGCGCGGTCTGCGCTCCATTCTGCGCCACGATCCGGACAAGATCATGGTGGGCGAGATCCGCGATCAGGAGACGGCGCAGATCGCCATCAACTCCGCCCTCACCGGCCACCTGGTATTCACCACGGTGCACGCCAACAACGTGCTCGACGTGCTGGGACGCTTCCTGAACATGGGCGTGGAGGCGTATAACTTCGTTTCCGCGCTGAACTGCATTCTGGCCCAGCGCCTGGTCCGCCAGATCTGCGAGCACTGCAAGCGCGAGGTCAAGTACCCCGATTCGCTGATGATCGAGAGCGCGCTGAATCCCGACGAGTGGCGGAATGTCCCGCTGATGGAAGGCGCGGGCTGCTTCGAATGCGGCGGCACCGGTTTCCGCGGCCGTTCCGCGATTCACGAATTGCTGGACCTTTCGGACCGCATCCGCGAGATGATTTTGAACAAGCGCCCCACGTCGGAAATCAAGCGGGCCGCGCGCGAAGAAGGCATGACCTTCCTCCGTGAATCGGCGGTAGACAAGATGCGGCTGGGCATCACCACCCTGCGCGAAATCAATAAGGTGACGTTCATTGAAGGCTAAAATGCAGACAGCTTTCTCGCAAGAGAACGCAGAGAAGACCAACCGCGATCGAAGCCCACAGTTTTTCTCTGCGTTCTCTGCGCCTCTGCGAGAAACGTTTTTCGGGCCGCCGGGACGTCACCTCTATGCCCGACGAACACTTAAAAGCCTTGCTCTCGCAAAGATCGCAGAGCCGCGGAGAGGAATGGGTGCCCTCCCATGTTTGAGAAACTCACAGCGATCCTGCAGGATCCGCCGCCCGCCATGGCGTTTGAGATCTCCGAGGCGGGGATCGCCGCGGCACGCATCGGCTCGCGCGCCGAGCTCGAGTTCCAGCCGCTGAAGGCCGGCACGCTGGCGGTATCTCCCCTGAAAGAGAATGTGCTGGACGCCGACGAATTCATGCTGGCCGTCCGCAGCCTGGCGGGAACGCAGACCGCGCGCAAGCGCAAGGATGTCGCTCTCATCCTGCCCGATTTCAGCGCGCGCATTTCGGTTCTGGATTTCGACCAGTTTCCCAAGGAAGCCAAGGAGCAGGCGTCCCTGATCCGGTTCCGCCTCAAGCGCAGCGTGCCGTTCGACGTGGAATCGGCGGCGCTCAGCTATTGGGCGCAGAGCGGCTCGCACGGCAAGGTCGATGCGGTGGTCGTGCTCGCCCCGCTGGAAATCGTCTCCCGCTACGAGGCGCCGTTCCGGGCCGCGGGCATGAATCCCGGCCTGGTCACTACCTCGTCGCTCGCAGCCTTGGAACTTGCGCCGGAAGCGGGTTTGAGCGTCCTGGCAAAACTGACCGGCCGCGTGCTGACCCTGGTGGTGCGCGACAAAATGCAGATCAAACTGGTGCGCTGCCTCGAACTGCCTTCCAACCATTTGGAAGACATCGCGGCGGTGCTGGTGCCGACCTTCGTCTACATCGAGGACAACCTGGGGCGTCCCGCCGAGCATCTGCTGTTGTGCGGATTCGGCGCCGATACCGGCGAGGCGGAGCGGCGCTTTGCCGAGGAATTGGGTGTGGAGGTAGCGCCATTGCGGTCGCCCCTCGGCACGCCGGGAGAGAATAACGCGGGACTGCTGGGATACCTCCGGTCCATCGCGAAGAATAATTGAAATGAAGATTCCCATCAATCTGGCTAGCCAGCCATTCCGCCGGGACCGGGCGATGCTGGTGGCGTCTGTGGCGGTAAGCGCCCTCCTGGTAGGCTCGCTGGCTGCGCTGATCGCGCTGGCGAACGCCGATAATACCCAGCTTGCCGATGTGCGCAAAGACGTCGCGCAATTGCGCTCCCAGATCTGCGCTGCTACCAAACAGCAGGCCGCCTTCGACGCGGTGATCCGCAAACCCGAGAATGCCGAAGTTCTCGAACGCAGCGTCTTCCTCAATACGCTCTTATATCGCAAGGGCATCAGTTGGACGCGGATTCTGGCCGACATGGAAAAGACCATGCCTCCCAGCGTCAAGATGCTGAACATTCAGCCCTATGTCACGGGCAAGAATCAGATCACGCTGAATCTTCAGGTGGGCTCGGAATCGCCGGAGCCGGTGATCCTGTTTTATAAGGCGCTCGAAACCTCTCCGCTCTTCGGCGGGCTGAGCCAGCCGATTTTCAACCCCCCTTCGCAGGCGGAGCCGCTCTACCGCTATCGCATCACGGTGAATTATGCCCAGAAACTTTAGCCTGAATCTGCCAGGCCTCAAATGGAAAGATCCGCGCGTGGCGATGCGCGCGGTGCTGGGCATCCTTCTGCTGGCGAACCTGGTAGTGGCGGTGATCGCCTTCAAGCCCTTCGGCGGCAGCGCGGACGATCTGCGCCGCGATCGCAACGCGCTCCAACAACAGCTGGCTCAACTGCAGAAGAACGTCGCCGAAACCAAGAAGCAGGTGGAGAAGGTACAGATCGCGCGTACCCAGGGCGATCAGTTTCTGGCCAAGTACTTCACGGACCGGCGGGTGGTGACCTCCACCATTCAGGGCGAGTTGATGGACATCGCCAAGCAGGCCGGAATTGTTTACCAGCCAACCACGTGGACCGATGAGCCGATCGAAGGCAGCGACACCCTGATGATGAAGACGATCAACGCCGGATGCCAGGGAACTTACGCGGCGCTCTCCAAGTTCGTCAACCTGGTGGACCGTTCGCCGCGCTTCCTGATCATCGAAAGCATGGCGGCCGTGCCGCAGCAGACAGGGCAGACCTTGAACGTGACCATGAAGATCGACACCTTCATGAAGGATTCCGGGGACGCGGTCGGGACCGAAGCCGGCGCGGCGGCCCCGGCGACGCTACCCACGCCGGAAGCCGGCCCAGGGGGTGCATTATGAAGCTGGGTGCGGACGAAAAGAAGAAAGTCCAGGCTCTGGGTGTGCTCGGGGTGATCATGGTGGGTTCGGTCTATTATTCGTTCTTCATGGATTCCTCACCATCGCCTGCGCCCTGCGCCCACCTCGGCCGTTACCGATCGGGCGCGCGCCGTCGATGTGACCGCCGGTCACGCCGGGCATGCCGCCCGCGTCGCAATCCACCCGTCCGCGCAACCTGGTGACCGGAGGACGTTCGCGGAGCGATGAATTTCATCCCTCGCTGCGGCCGAAACGGGAAGAAGAGCGCGTCGATCCGCGCACCATCGATCCCACCCTGCATCTGGAACTGTTAGCCAAAGTGCAGGACGTGAAGCTCGATGGCGGACAGCGCAATCTCTTCCAGTTTGGCGCCGCCGCGCCCGTTGCCAAGTTGGAAGGTCCCGGAACCGAAGGTCGTCCCTAAGACCGTCGCCAAGATGTACGGGCCTCCCGTCTTCGTGCCGCCGCCGCCTCCGCCGCCCCATGTGGATCCGCCGCCGCCGCCGTTTACGCCCAAGTATTACGGCCTCGCTACCAAGCAGATCGATGGCAAGAAGACGGCATTTTTCCTCGATGGCGAGGATATCATTCTGGCCACAGAGGGCATGACGGTCAAGAAGCGCTTCAAGCTCGTGCGCATCGCGGCTAACTCGGTTGTGGTGCAGGACGTGGACACCAAGAAAGAGCAGACGGTGCAACTCTCGGAGGATGCCGGTGCCAGCGCGTCGCAGGGGTAAGGAAGGCGGCTTCGCCATGCTGTTGGTCTTCCTGATGGCCAGCCGCCATCGCCATCACCCTGTATATCGAAGTCCCGCGGATCGCGATGCAGACGCAGCGCGATAAGGAGCAGGTCCTGATCGATCGCGGCGAGCAGTACAAGCGCGCCATCCAGCTCTTCGTCAAAAAAGCCGGCCGGTATCCGGCGAAAATTGAAGACCTCGAGAGCTTTCAGAACCAGCGCTTCCTGCGCCAGCGCTACACCGACCCGATGACCGGGAAGGACGAGTGGCGCCTGATTCACATTCAGAACGGCATCCTCACAGATTCCAAGATCATGAAGCCCAACAGCTCCCGGGCAGCAGAAGGATGGGGGCACCACCGCCGGCCAGTTCGTCGGCGAGCAATTGGCGTTAGGCGCCACCGGAAACCAGCAGAATGGGGGCGCCGCCAGCGCGCGCGATCGTCGCCGCGCCAGTGAAGGCGGCGCCGGAGCGACTCCCCCGGGAGGCTTGCCGGGCGGAGATGTCAGCGGTCAGCAGAATAACGGAGTGCCGCCGTTGCCGGGGCAGCCGACCATTCCCGGACAAATCAATCCCACACAGCCTAGGCAGCCGGGATCCCAACCAGCCGGGCGTTTTTCCTGCGTCGGCTCGTCTGCCGCAACCCCCGGCCAGCCGGGCTTCCCGCCGGGAATTCCGATGCCGGGACAGAACGGGCAAGCCGGGAATCCAGGGAGCCCCGGGCGGCTTCGGAAATCGTCCGGCGACCGCGAACAACGGCACCACCACGAACACCGGCAGTTCCTTCGTCGGGCGGCGGCGGTTCGTATGTGGGCGGCGGCGGATCTTACGTCGGAGGCGGCACGACCACGCCCTCGCAAATCGGCACCGGCCTGGGCGGCGCGCAGTATCCCGGACAGACGCAACTCCCCGGGCAGCCGGGCCCCCCGGTGAATTCGCAGAATTTTGGCGGTACGGCGGCTTATCCCACCGCGCCCGGTTCGCAAGGGGCATCGCCCGGCTTTCCCCAACCGGGGACCACCACCACCGGCACCGGCCCGGGCAAGGCAACGCCGCCGCGGACATGATCCGTAACATCCTCACCACGCCCCGTCCCGGCGGAATGCCCACGGCCAACCCGGGCGCGCAGACCATCGGCGGCGGCATCGCCGGCGTGGCGAGCAACGGGGAAGGCGAAGGCGTCAAGGTCTACAACGATCACAGCCTCTATTCCGAGTGGGAGTTCATCTTCGACCCGCAGAAAGCAGAAGCAGATCCCCAACCCCAATGCGCAGGGAGCGGGTGGAACCCCGGCCAGCCAAATGGGAACTCCGGCAGGCCAGCAGCCCGGGCAGACGCCGAGCCCAGGTATGACTGGTCCGGGCAGTGCCCAGTCGAGCGGCCCCGGTTTCGGCCAGCAGCCGCCCCGACCAATTGGACAATAGAGCGGAGTTTTCCAGAGTGTCACCCTACCGCGTTTCGGCCGCGTCCCGCACCCTGTTATTCTGTGCTTTGGCTGATACGAAACAGAAACGGGTAGTCGTCGCGATTGATGGACCCGCGGGAGCGGGAAAAAGCACGATCGCCAAAGGGCCTGGCATCGCGCCTGGGCTTCATTTATATCGATACCGGCGCAATGTACCGGGCAGTCGCTCTCTGGGCGCTTCGCCAAGGCGTCGATCCCGCGGATATGCATCGCATGGAGCAACTCGCGGTGGCGGCGGAGATCGAACTCGGCCCCGGCACCATTTCGCTCAATGGCGAGGACGTGACGGATGCCATCCGCACTCCGGAAGTCTCCAATGGAGCTTCCAAAATCGGGGTGATCCCCGGGGTGCGCCGCGCGATGGTGGCCAAGCAGCGCGAAATCGGCGAGCGTACCAGCGTGGTGATGGAAGGGCGCGATATCGGGACCGTGGTGTTTCCGCAGGCGGACGTCAAGAGTTTTCCTGGACGCGAATCCCGAAGAACGCGTACGGCGGCGTTTTCAGGAGATTCGCACGAAAGAAGATCCGCCGCCGATCAGCCAGGGACAGCTGGCGGTGGAGATGAAAGAACGGGATATGCGCGATTCCACTCGTGCCGATGCGCCGCTGGCGCAGGCTCCCGATGCCGTCTACCTGGATTCCACCAGCGCTGAGCATCGCGAAGTGGAGGATGCGATCCTCAAAATCGTGCGTTCGCGCGTGATCGAATGGAAGGGATTTCAGTTGAAAGATCTGTTGGTGATGAAGTTCGGCGGCACCAGTGTCGGTAGCGCCGAACGTATGAAAGTCGCGGCGCAGCTGGCCGCCAGGGAACAGAAGAAACGCCCGGTCGCGGTGGTGGTGTCGGCGATGAGCAAGGTCACCGACCTGCTTCTGGATACCATGCGCCATGCCGAAGCCGGCGATCGCGCCGGAATGGAGCGCAACCTCACCCTGCTGCGCGAGCGCCACGAAGAGGCTTGCCGGGAACTCCTGCCCGCCGCGGAACAGGGCGCCGTGCTCGCCAAACTGCACGATGTCATCGATGAATTCGAACGCATCGTCAACGGAATGGCGATGCTCGGCGAGCGTCCGCCGCGATCCGTGGATGAAGCCGTGGCAGTAGGCGAACGGCTCACCGTGGTACTGATCAGCGAGCACCTGCGCGTCAGCGGCACTCCCTCCGTCGGTATCAATGCGCGCGACGTGGTGGTAACCGATGCCGTTTTCGGCAACGCTTCGCCCCTGATGGAGCCGACGCGCGTCAAAGCGCAAGCCAAATTGCAGCCCCATCTGGACCAGGGCCTGCTGCCCGTGATCACCGGCTTCAACGGCGCCACCGCGGACGGCCGCCCCACCACGCTCGGGCGCGGCGGCAGCGATTTTTCGGCGTCGATTCTGGCCGCCGCGCTGGACGCCGCCGAGTTGTGGATCTGGACCGACGTGGATGGCATCATGAGCGCGGACCCGCGCCTGGTGCCGGACGCCCAGGTACTCGAAGAAATCACCTACGCGGAGGCGGCGGAACTGGCCTATAACGGCGCCAAGGTTCTGCATCCGCGAACCCTGGCCCCGCTGGTGGAAAAGGCCATCCCGGTCTGGAGCAAGAACAGCTTCGCCCCGGAGAAGCCGGGTACCAAAATCGTTCCCTCGATGGCGGTGGAGCACGGCGCGCGCGCGGTGGCGAGCATGCGCAATGTTGCGCTGGTTTCACTCACCCCCGCCAGCCCCGAAGTCAACGGCGTCCAGGTTCTGGCGCGCGCCTTAGAGGCGATCGCGCGGGCCGATGTGGAGGTCCTCGTCCTGACCAGTTCCAGCTACCGGCAGAACTTCTGCGTGCTGGTCCGCGAGGATGAGCTGGACCGTTCCGTGCAGGCGCTGGAATCAGCCCTGGCACTGGAACTGGCGCATCATTACGTACATCCAATCGAAGTAGATCGAAACGTGGGACTGTTGGCCGCGGTCGGTGAGGGCATGCAGGGGAAACCCGGGCTGGCCGGCCGGATTTTTACGGCGATCTCGCGGGTGCAGGTGAATATTATTGCGATCGCGCAGGGTTCGAGCGAATTGACCATCGCGGTTGTAGTGCGCCGGGAAGGGTTGGAGAAGGCCGTCAAAGCGGTACATGCCGAGTGCGGGCTGGGAATGCGCCCCCCGGTGCCGGTCTTCCCGTTCAGCCAGTCGGAAGGCCGGGCGCCGCGCTCCGGCAAACACTAGGGATACCGCCGGCAGTGCCCTGCGACATCCAGGCCCAAGTTTTCGATATACTAGAGTTTCCCCTTTAGATCACAGGAGTTCTGTCTAACATGTTTGACCTATTTCGTAGCCGCGACAAAATGGTGCGCATCCTCTTGGGAGCGCTGCTCGGCATCGTGGCGCTTTCCATGCTGACCTACCTGGTCCCGAACTATAGCAACGGTTCGTCGAGTTCGGACGTGGTGGTGGCGGAGATTGGGAAAGATACCATCACCCTGCCGGAAATGCAGCGCGTGATCCAGTCCACAATTCGCGGCCGCCAGTTGCCCGCTGAAATCCTGCCTACGTACATTCCCCAGATGGTGGACCAGATGGTGACCGAGCGTGCGATGGCGATGGAAGCCGAGCGCATGGGTTTTCAGGTGAGCGACGCCGACGTGGCCGATAGCATCCGCCAGATGGTGCCCAGCCTTTTCCCCGACGGCAAATTCGTCGGCAAGGAAACCTACGCCGCCATGCTGGCGCAGCAGAACATGACGATCGACCAGTTCGAAAGCGATCTGAAGCGGCAGGTGGCGATCAGCCGCTTCCGCGATATCGCCATGGAAGGGACCATCGTTACTCCGGCCGAGATCGAAGCGGCATTCCGTAAGAAGAACGAAAAGATCAAGGTCGAGTGGGTCAAGCTGACCGCCGATAAGTACAAGGCCGAGTCGCAGCCCAGCGCTCAGGAACTGCAGGAGTTCTATAAGTCCAACAGCTTGCGCTATACCGTTCCGGAGAAGAAGAATCTCACGGTTTTGAGCGCGGATGAAGCCCGCATGGAAGCCAGTCTCAACATGACGGATGCGGACCTGCAGCGCCTGTACGACCAGAATAAGGAAGCTTTCCGCACGCCGGAGCGCGTCAAGGCCCGTCACATTCTGTTGAAGACCCAGGGCAAGCCCGCCAGTGAAGAAGCGGCCATTAAGGCCAAGGGCGAGGCCCTGCTGAAGCAGATCAAAGGCGGCGCCGATTTCGCCAAGCTGGCAAAAGAGAATTCCGAAGACACCGGGTCCGCCGTCAACGGCGGCGATCTGGGCGATTGGATCACCCACGGGCAGATGGTTCCCGAGTTCGACAAAGCGATCTTCTCCTTGAAGCCGGGTGAGACCAGCGACCTCGTGAAGACGCAGTACGGCTATCACATCGTGCAGACCCTGGCCCGGCAGGATGCCGGCCTGCGCAGTTTCGCCGAGGTCAAGGGCGATCTGGCCACCCAGTACAAAAAACAGCGCGCCACGGAAATGTTGCAGCAGGCGTCCGATAAGGCGCAGGCGGCCTTGCAGAAAGATCCGCAGCACCCCGAAAAGGTTGCCGCCGAATTCAACATGCAGGTGACCAAGGTGCCGAACTTCATGTCCGGCGGCGCGATCGGCGATAACGCTCCCAATGGCGATTTCGACCAGTCCGTCGCTACCCTGAAGAAGGGCGAAGTATCGCAGGCCGTCACCGCCAACAACAAGGTGCTGCTCGCCGTGGTGGACGATGTCATCCCCGGTCATCCCTCGAGCTTCGAGGAAGTGCAGGGCCAGATCCGCGACACCATGGTCGCCAACCGCTCCTCCGCCGCCGTCCAACGGCACGCCGCGGAGTTGGTGGAGAAGGCGAAGGCGATGGGCGGAGACCTGGCGAAGGCCGCCAAATCGATGGGCCTGGAAGTCAAGACCTCGGGTGAGGTGGACCGCAGCGGCACCATCGAAGGTCTCGGCACCGCCAGCTATGTCGCCGAAGGCTTCTCGCGTCCGGATGGCTCCGTGTTCGGACCCATCGGCATGCCCGATGGCACCGCCGTCATGAAGGTGATCTCGCACACCGCCCCCGATCCCGCCCTGCTCCCGGCGCAGCGCAGCGCGATTCGCGATGACATCAAGAGCCAGCGCGCCCGCGACCGCAACATCCTGTTCGAAAACGGCGTGAAGGATTTGCTGATCAAGCAGGGCAAGATCAAAATCCATCAGGATGTGATCAACCGCCTGATCGCCAACTACAAGACCAGCTAACCGCGGTTCAATTTCCAAGGCTGAAAGGGATTACGATGCTGCACGGTTTGCTGCAAGTGTGGTTTGGCTGGGTTCGCGATGGCGGATACCTCGGTATCGTCGCGCTCATGGCAATGGAAAGTTCGATTCTTCCGGTGCCCAGCGAAATCGTGATCCCCCCGGCCGCGTTTTGGGCCGCCCAGGGCCGCATGACCTTCAGCGGGATTGTATTGGCGGGCACCTTCGGCTCCTGGCTCGGCTCGGCGATTACCTACTGGGTATCGCGATGGATCGGCCGCGCCGTAATTCTTCGCTGGGGCAAACTCATTCTGATCAGCCCCGATAAGCTGGAGCGGGCCGAACACTTCGTGCAGCGTTACGAAGTCGGCGGCGTTTTCTTCGCCCGCCTGCTGCCCGTCCTCCGCCACCTCATTTCCATTCCCGCCGGCATCGCCCGAATGTCCTTCGGAGTCTTCAGCCTGGTGACCGTGCTCGGCGCGGCACTTTGGTGTACCGTGCTCGCGTGGTTCGGCGCCAAAATTACCTCCGCTCATCCCGACCTGATGAATGACCCCGAAGCCCTCATGGCGATGATGAAACAGGAAGGCCATTGGATCGTCGCCGCCGTCCTGGTTCTCTGCGCCCTCTACTTCCTGGTGATCCGCCTCACCAGCCGCGGGCCGGCGCCCGCCGCTGATACCGCCGTCTAACCGCCGCTGCGCCCCACCAGGCCCGCCGCGAACAGCCGGTCATCGACCCGCCGCCGCGTACGAGCCAGCGCTCCGTTCAACAGCGGCGTATGGCTGATCGTGGTCAGATACTCCGGTACCTCCCAGACGTCCTCTTCGCTCGTCATCCAGCCCATCGCATCGAAACGCCGCAGGTTGACCGGCCGCGAATAATTGCGCAGCGTCTTCTCGCGTTTGAGATTGTAATAGTGCTCGAAGTAGCTCATCGCCAGTTCGCGCAGCGTGCGATACACCGGCTCGCGATACCTCAGGCCCGAGTAATTCGATTTCGCCAGCGCCCCCCAATGCCCCCTCAGCCGGAAGATGGCGAGCACGTGATCGTCGTCGCGCACCGCCTCCAGATCGAGCAGGAGCGGCGGATGCCCGATCATCCGCAACGCCGCCGCCCCTAACATCGCCCCCTCCATGCAGTGCGCCGTGCGCTCGCGCAGCACCGTCCGCGGCGAAAGACATGTGGGTCCGCGTTTCTCTTTGTTGTACGCCAGATCGTCAAGAAAGCGCTGGATTTTCTCGGGCGTCGTCAGCCGCCGGAATACGGCGCGCTCCCCCGCATCGAACAGGTTAGGCTCCATCGCGAACAGGGTAGCGTAGTTCGTGCGCTCCAGGACGCCGGGCTTATACTCTTCCTATGCCGATCCTGCTGCCCGTCCTGCTCTTCGCCGCCGCCGTCGCTCCCTACGACGTGGTCATCCGCAACGGGCACGTGATCGATGGCACCGGCTCGCCCTGGTACTCCGCCGACATCGGCATCCGCGACGGAAAAATCGCCGCCATCGGACGCCTCGGCGACGCACCCGCGAAGCGCACCCTCGATGCCCGCGGCATGATCGTCGCTCCCGGCTTCATCGATATGCTCGGCCAATCCGAACTCACCATCCTCGTGAATCCGCACCTGCCCTCCAAAATCTATCAGGGCATCACCACCGAGATCACCGGAGAAGGCGGCTCCATCGCGCCCCTCAACGACGCCATCCTCAAAGCCGACCACGTCGCCTACGAGCACTACGGCGTGCAACCCACCTGGCGCACCTTTCGCGATTACTTCGCGCGCCTCCGCAAGCAGGGAATGGGAATCAACCTGGCCAGCTATGTCGGCGCCACCCAGGTGCGCCGTATGGTGCTCGGCGACGACAATCGCGCGCCCTCTGCCGCCGAACTGGAGCGAATGAAGGCCATGGTGCGCGACGCCATGAGCCAGGGCGCGATCGGCCTTTCCACCGCTCTGCAATATGCGCCCGCGCCCTATGCCAAGACGGAGGAGTTGATCGCCCTCGCAGCCGAAGCGGCCAAACTCGGCGGCACCTACGCCTCCCACATTCGCGACGAAGGCGATGCCATCTTCCCCGCGCTCGACGAGGCCTTCCGCATCGGGCGCGAAGCCAATATTCCGGTCGAGATCTGGCACCTCAAGGCGGCCGGAAAATCCAACTGGGGTCGCATGCCGGAGATCGTGGCCCGCATCGACGCCGCCCGAAAATCGGGATTGGACGTGGCAGCCGATACCTACGCCTATCCCGCGGCCTTCAACACCTTCTCTGCCGTGATCCCGCCGTGGGCCCACGATGGAGGCGATAAGAAATTGATCGAACGCCTCAAAGACCCCGCCATGCGCGCCCGCATTCGCAAAGAGATGGAAACGCCTTCCAGTGAATGGAACAACGAGTGGCAGCAGGTGCAGGGCCCCGAATCCTTCATCGTCAGCGCCGTCCAGAATCCGAAACTAATGCCCCTGCAAGGCAAGACCATCGCGGAGGTCGCCAAGCTCTGGAATAAGGACCCGATCGATACCGTGTTCGACCTCCTGATCGAAGACGAAGCCTTCACCATGGTCGGCATGTTCATCATGAATGAGCCCGACGTCGCGCTCGCCCTCCGTCAGCCCTGGGTATCCATCTGCAACGATTCGCAAGGCGCCGCGCTCGATGGCGTGCTCGGCAAGGAGCACCCCCATCCCCGCGCCTACGGCACCTTCCCGCGAATTCTGCGCAAGTACGTCCGCGAAGAAAAGCTGCTCACGCTCGAGGATGCCATCCGCAAGTTCACCTCGCTCCCCGCCCAACGCATGCGCCTCGCCGATCGCGGCGTCCTCAAGGCCGGGACTCTGGGCCGATATCGTCGTCTTCGACCCCGAAACCATCCGCGACCTGGCCACCTTCGATCAGCCGAATCAGCTCTCCGACGGCATGCGCTTCGTCCTCGTAAACGGCGTCCCGGTCATCGCTGATGGCAAAATGACCAACGCCCTTCCGGGCAAAGTCCTCACCCGGCAATAAGGCTTTCCCGCAGCGCCCGCTCGAATCCACCGAGCGACCGCCGGATCGCTTCCATCGGGATCGTCAGCGAAAGCCGCATGTACCCGGACCTCCCGAAGCCCGTGCCGGGGACTGCCAGAATCCCTTCCCGCTGCAACATCCCGATGAAGGCGACATCGTCCGCAATCGGTGTCTTCGGAAAGACGTAGAATCCGCCCTGCGGCCGCGGCGCGTCGTAGCCCATCGCGGTCAGCGCATCGCACAGCAGATCCCGCCGCTCCTGATACTGCGCCACATCCACCGCCGCATCCGGCACCGCTCCCACCACCCGCTGCCAGATCGCCGGCGCGTTGATGTATCCCAGAATGCGGTTGGCCACCGTGCACGCTCCGCGCAGTTCCGCCGCGCCTTCCAGGTGCGGCGGAATCGCCAGATAGCCGATGCGTTCGCCCGGAATCGCCATCGCCTTCGACCAGCTCCACGCGATCACCACGCGCTCCAAACAGTTCACCGCTTCCGGCGTGCTCGCCCCGTCAAATGTCAGCGTCCGGTAAGGCTCGTCGCAGATCACCAGCACCGTCTCCGGCAGTACGCGATTCACCTCGCGCAGCACGCGCTCCCCGTAAATCACGCCCGTCGGATTGTTCGGCGAATTCAGAATCAGCGCGCGCGTTCGCGCCGTGACCGCGCGCGCGATCCGCGCCGGATCGGGCTGGAAATCCTCGCCGCTTTCCACCGTCACCACGCGCCCCCCGTGGTTCTCCACGTAGCTCCGGTACTCCGGAAAGTACGGAGTCAGCACCATCACTTCGTCACCGGGGTCGAGTATCGCCTTGAGCACCGTATTGATCGCGCCGGCCGCCCCGTTCGTCATGATCAGGTCCTCGCCGCCAAACGCAACTCCGCTGCGCGCCGCCAGCCGCCCCGCCACCGCCGCGCGTACCTCCGGATACCCGGCGTTCGGCATGTAGCCGTGACTGTGCGGCAGGTTCTCCGCCACAATCCGCCGCAGCGCCTCGATTACCGCCGCGGGAGGTTCCACGTCCGGATTGCCAATCGAGAAGTCGAACACGTTCTCCGCCCCGCGCTCCTGCCGTAGTTGTACGCCCGCTTCGAACATCCGGCGAATCCACGACGCGCGCTGCATCTGCCCGGCGATGGCTCGGGAAATCGTCATCAGTCTATCCGGTCCCTAACTCCTATTTTAGCCCCACCGCGCCGTGGTGTGTATATCTAAATCTTTTGGCCAAAGCCGCTTGAATCCGGAATGCCCTTCCGCCAAGGGCTATAATCGTTGCTTCCATGTCACCGACTCATCGTCAGGCCCGAACACTCCCGCTTCCGCTGGACTGTCTGCGCGCTGCTCTTCTTTGCGACCACCATCAGCTACGTGGACCGGCAAGTCTTGAGTCTCCTGGCGAAAACGCTCGAGGTCAACATCGGCTGGACCGCCGATCAATACGGCAGCATCACCTCCGCCTTCGCCGCCGCGTACGCCATCGGCCTGCTGGGCGCCGGCCGCCTCCTCGATAAGTTCGGTACCCGCATCGCCTTCGCCATCGCGGTAGCGGTGTGGAGCGCGGCCGCCATGATGCACGCCGCCGCCACCACGGCCTTACCTTCGGAATCGCCCGCGTATTTCTGGGCTTCGGCGAGGCGGCCAATTTTCCCGCCTGCATCAAGACCGTCGCCGAATGGTTCCCCAAACGCCAGCGCGGCGTCGCCACCGGGATCTTCAACTCCGGCGCCAATATCGGCGCCGTGGCCTCCATTCTCCTGGTGCCCTGGATGGCCGAAAAATGGGGCTGGCAATCCACCTTCCTGGCGTACCGGCGCCATCGGCTTCATCTGGGTCGTGCTCTGGCTATGGATCTACAAGCAGCCCGAGCTTCACCCCAAAGTCTCCGCCGAAGAACTCGCGCTCATTCGCAGCGACCCCGCGGACAAGATGGTCTCCGTGCCGTGGCGCCGCGTCTTTCCGAAAAAGGAAACCTGGGCCTTCGCCGTCGGCAAGTTCTTCACCGACCCCATCTGGTGGTTCTTCCTCTTCTGGCTCCCCAAATATCTCCAGGACACGTACCACCTCTCGCTGATGGATATCCGCATCCCCACCCTGATCGTGTACAACGCGTCCACCATCGGCAGCGTCGGCGGCGGCTGGCTCTCCGGCAGCCTCATCAATCGCGGCTGGTCCATCAATGCCGCGCGCAAAACCGCCATGCTGATTTGCGCCCTCTGCGTCGTGCCGGTGCTCTACGCGCCGTACGCCGGCAACATGTGGGTCGTGGTTGGAATCCTCAGCCTCGCCATGGCCGCCCACCAGGGATGGTCCGCCAACCTCTTCACCACCACGTCCGACATGTTTCCCCGCGTAGCAGTGGGTAGCGTGGTCGGCATCGGCGCCGCCGCCGGAGCCCTGGGCAACGCGCTGATGCTGAAATTCGCCGGCTGGATCGTCACCGTCGATGGCGAAAAGACCGGCTATCTGATCCTCTTCATGATCTCCGGCTCCGCGTATCTGGTGGCGCTCGGCATCTTCCAATTGCTCTCCCCCAGGCTCGAACAGGCGAAGCTGGATTAACCGCGTGCACCCGCGCTGGCGCACCTTGGGATCGCTGTTCGCGCTCCTGCTGCTCACCGCCGGCTTTTACTGGAAACTCACGCTCTCCCGCGAGTGGACCTGGCTCGATAGTCCCGACCAGGCCAACGTCGTACGCCCCTGGCTGGATTTCCAGGCGCGCGAATTTCACGCCGGCCGCTTCCCGCTCTGGGATCCCTACGAGTGGGCCGGCCACACCCTCATCGGCCAGGTGCAGCCCGGCATCACCAATCCGCTGAACTGGATCCTCTTCGCCATGCCGCTGCGCGATGGCCACATCCCCGTCTCTACCCTCCACTGGTATTGGGTCCTGATCCACTGGCTCGGCGCCGCCGCCTGCTATGCCCTGTGCCGCGATTTACAAGCCGGCCACCTCGCCTCGATTGCCGGCGCCGCGGTCTTCGCCCTCGCCGGCTTCATGGGCCACACCGATTGGCCCCAGATCCTGATGACCGCCGCCTGGACGCCCATCGTCTTCCTCTTCTTCGCCCGCGCCGCCCGCGGCCGCCGTCCCCTCGCCAGCGCCGCGCTCTGCGGTGCGGCGCTCGGCATGGCGTTCCTCAGCGGACACCACGTCGTGCCCACCTTTACCGCCGTTCTCGTCAGCGCCCTGTGGATGGCCTACCTCGCGTCCGCCTTCGCGCGCCACGAGCTGCCGCACGTTGCCGCATTCTTTGCCGTCTGGCTGCTGGTCAGCGCCGTGCAAGTTCTCCCCGCAATCGAGTACGCCACGCCTCTCCCTCCGCTGGGCCGGCGCGCCGGAGCCGCTGCGCTGGGGCGAACCCGTCCCCTACGCGGTGCACGCCCAGTACTCCCTGCAGTGGGGACCGTGCCCGGCATCGTCCTCCCCGGAATTTCGCTGCACGCCAACCCGCACGTCGGCTTCACCGCCCTCGTCCTCGCGCTCGCCGTAATCTGGCGCCGCCGCCGCGACCCGCTAGTCCGATGGTTCGCCGCCCTCGCCGCCGGCGGCCTCCTCCTCGCGCTCGGCAAGGATTTTCCGCTCTACTGGCTGATCTACCGCTTCGTCCCCATGGTCGAAAAGGCGCGCGAGCCCGCCATGGCCATCGTCCTCTTCCAACTCGGCATCGCCGTCCTCGTCGCGCTCTCCGTCACCTCCCTCCGCCGCCCGCCGCTCGCGCTGCTGGCCCTCGCGCTCATCCTCGCCGAGGCCGTCTACAACGCCCCGCCACCTTTCGCGCGCCACCGCCGAACCCCGCGACGCCGATATCGCCGCCTTCCTCCACGCCCAGCCCGGCTGGTTCCGCGTGGAGTTTGACGATGCCGACGTCCCCTTCAACTTCGGCGATCTCTACGCCATCGAGCAGTTCGGCGGCGCCGTATCGTCCATGCCCCTGCGCGTCCACAGCGCCCTGGGCAACCAGGCAACGCCGCGCATTTATGGCATCCGCTATCGCGTCGCCCGCCAGCCCTCCGGCTCCGCGCAAGCAGTCGGTCTTCACCTCGCGCAGCGGCCTCCACGTCTGGCGCGATTCCCGTATCGCGGACCCCATCGCCACTTGGCGCACCGCCCCGTGCGACGCCCCGGACCAGTTCCACATCGTCTCCCGCACCCCGGAGCGCTTCGTGTTGGACGTCGTCCTCCCGTGCCCCGCCCTGGTCCGCGTCGGCGATAGCTTCTACCCCGGCTGGCGCTCCCGCGTCGATGGCCTGCGCCGCCCCGTACAGGAACTCGATGGCGTCCGCGCCGTCGCCGTCGCCGCCGGCTCCCACCGCATCGAATTCTTCTATCGCCCCGCCTCCGTCTACTGGGGCCTCGCCCTCACCCTCCTGGGATTCCTCACCGCCCTGCTGCTTCAGAGATCCAGTGGTAAGATCAACCTGAAATGACGATCCGTCCGGCCTGCGACCGCTCTCTCTTCATTTCCTTCGGCGAGGAAATCTCCCTCGCCAACCACCTCGCCGTCGCGCGCCTCACCCACTGCCTGGAAGGCATCCCCGGTATCCTCAATCTCCACCCCGCCTACACCTCCGTCCTGATCGATTTCGACCCCCGCCTGCGCACCCATGCCCAGCTCGAAGCCCTCGTCCGCGAGCGCCTCGCCAACCACCTGCATCAACCGCCCCCCGAGCCGCGCCATATCGAAATCCCCGTCCAGTACGGCGGCGAATTCGGCCCGGACCTCGCCGATGTCGCCCGCCACACCGGCATGACCGAGGCGCGCGTCATCGAACTCCATTCCGCCGCCGAATATCTGGTCTACTTCATCGGCTTCTCCACCTGCTTCCCGTACCTCGGCGGACTCCCCCCGGAGCTCGCCACCCCCCGCCTCGCCGCTCCCCGCAAACACGTCCCCGCCGGCAGCGTCGCCATCGGCGGCGCGCAGGCCGGCGTCTACCCGCTCGCCTCGCCCGGCGGCTGGCGCCTCATCGGCCGCACCACACTCAACCTCTTCGATCGTGCAGCCTCGCCGCCTCCCCTCCTGCGGATGGGCGACCGCATTCGCTTCCTGCCCTCCCGGGAGGCGCGCGCCTGACCCGCCTGCACGTCCTCTCCCCCGGCTTCCTCACCACCGTGCAGGATCTCGGCCGCTTCGGTTTCGCCCAATACGGCATCTCCGCCTCGGGTGCCGCCGATCCCCTCGCTCTCCGCGCCGCCAACCTCCTGGTGGGCAATGCGGAAAATGCGCCCGCCTTGGAAATGACTCTCACCGGCGGCGAGTTCGCCTTCGAAGGCGGCGCCGTCATCGCTCTCGCCGGCGCCGATTTTGGTGCGAATCTTCCCCAATGGCAGCCCGTCCCGGTGTCCTCCGGTTCCGTCCTCCGCTGCGGCGCCGCGCGTACCGGCGCGCGCTGCTATCTCGCCTGTCCGCGGAGGCCTCGACGTGCCCCTCGTCATGGGCAGCGCCTCCGTGCACGTCATGACCGGCGTCGGCGGACGTCCCCTTCGCAAAGGCGATTCCCTCGGCATCGGCAGCGCGGCCGTGCGCCGTCCCCGCAATCCCGCGCGCGCCATCCCCACGCTCTCTAGCGTCGTCTCCCTGCGCGCCACCGCCGGCCCGCACGCCCATTGGTATGGAGAAGAACTCTACCGCGATCCCTACACCGTCAGCGAAGATTCCAATCGCATGGGCATCCGCCTGAAAGGCACGCCCCTCGCCACTCCCGGCGGTAGCATGATCTCAGAGGGCGTTCCCTTGGGTGCCGTGCAGGCGCCGCCCGATGGACAGCCGATCGTCCTCTTCGTGGAGCACCAGACCACCGGCGGGTATCCCAAACCCGCCAACGTGATCTCCGCGGATTTCTGGCGGCTCGGCCAATTGCGCCCGCGCAGCCAGGCACACTTCGAGCGCATTACTCTCGAAGGCGCCTGGAACCTGCTCCGCGAGCAGGAGGAGTGGTTATATTCACTATGAGACTCGATCTGAATTGCGACATGGGCGAATTGGAAGACGCCGCCCACGAAGCCGCGCTCATGCAGTACATCACCTCCGCCAATATCGCCTGCGGCGGTCACGCGGGTGACGATCAAACCATGGAGCGTACCGTCCGCCTCGCCCTGCAGCACGGCGTCCGCATCGGCGCCCATCCCGGCTATCCCGATCGCGAAAATTTCGGACGGCTCGAAATTCCCATGACGCCCGAAGCCATCGCAGCCACCGTCCACCAGCAGATCGAGCGGCTGCAAGCCATCGTCTCCCGCCTGGGGGGCGAGATCGTACACGTCAAACCCCACGGCGCGCTGTATAACGTCGCCGTGCATAACGCCGAGGTCGCGCGTGCCATCGCGGAGGGCGTCTCCCGCTGGAATCCGCGCGCCCCCATCTTCGGCCTCGCCGGCTCGCCTATGCTCGATGTCTGGCGCGGCATGGGCATGACGGTAGTCGGCGAGGCCTTTGCCGACCGCCGCTACGAACCCGATGGAACCCTCCGCTCCCGTAAATTTCCGGACGCCCTCATTACCGATCCCGCCGCAGCCGCCGCGCAAGCGCTTCGCTTCGCTAATGAGGGCTTGGCCGAAACCATCTGTGTGCATGGGGATACGCCGGGCTCGGTAGCTATACTGAAAGCCTGCGCCGACGCGCTAAGATAGTGAAAATGAGGCTTTTCGTCGCTGCCGCGGCATTGCTGTTCACGGCCCCCCTTTTCGCGCAGGGCAACTGCACCCTGGTGGTCACCCCCTCCAGCTTTACCCTTCCCGCCACGTAGCGCGACCCGCGACATTGCGGTGACCGAACCCACCGGCAGCGCTTGCGGCAACTTCTCGGTCTCGTCCCAGGTCAACTGGATTCATATCACCGCCGGGCAAACCGGTGGCACCGTCCCCGGCACGGTAAGCTTCACCGTAGATTCCAACCCGAGTGCGAGTCCACGCTCCGCCGTCATCCGCATCTCCACCCAAAACGTGACCGTCAACCAAAGTGGCGCCATCTGCGCCTTCGGAATCTCTCCCAAAGCACAGAGCTTCCCCATCGGCGCCGGCAACGGCACCTTCTCCGTCACCGCCAATTGCGCCTGGTCCGCCTTCGGCAGCGCCGCGTGGATCGCGATCCCCTCCGGCGCTCAGGGTTCGTCCGACGGTACCGTGAGCTACACCGTCGCCGCCAATACCTGTGTCGACCCCAGAACAGGTTCCATCACCGTCTCCACCGGCCTTCCCAGCCCGCCCGTCTTCGTCATTTCCCAGGATGGCTCGCCCAGTAATCTGACCCTCTCCGCCAACTCCGCCAACGCCCCCTCCAATGCCGCCGATTACCGCATCACCGTGACCACCGGCGATACCTGCGGCTGGAGCGCCTATAGCGACGTGAGCTGGATGTCCATCAGCAACGGCGCGTCCGGCACCGGCAACGGCGGTCTGGTCTATCACCTTCTCGAAAATAAGAGCATCGCCCGCACCGGCATCATTCACATCGGCGCGCTCAATTACACCGTCACGCAGCAGGCCGCTCCCGCGCCCCCCGTCGTGCTCAATCGCGTGACCAACGCGGCCAGCTATGCGGCCGATGCCGTTTCGCCCGGAGAAATCGTCACCCTCTTCGGCACCAACATGGGTCCGGCCTCCATCGTCACCTTGCAGCTCAATAACGGCGTGGTGACCAACAACCTCGCCGCAACCCAGGTTCTCTTTGACGATGTCCCCGCCCCCATGATCTACACTCTCGCCGGACAGGTGAGTGCGGTCGTCCCCTATGGCGTCGCGGGCAAGAGCAGCACCAAGGTGCAAGTGTCGTATCAGGGCGCCCTGTCCAACGCCCAGACCGTTCCCGTGCAACCCGCTACACCGGGAATCTTTACGCTGGATTCCAGCGGCTCGGGTCCCGGCGCCATCCTCAATGAGGATTTCTCGCTCAATTCCTCCGCCAACCCCGCCCTCCGCGGCCACATCATCGC
Source organism: uncultured Solibacteraceae bacterium (assembly GCA_963811575.1). Lineage (GTDB taxonomy): Bacteria > Acidobacteriota > Terriglobia > Bryobacterales > Bryobacteraceae > Solibacter. Next base: position 205,297 of record CAWERY010000008.1, read on the forward strand.
CATCTATTGCACCGGCGGCGGAGTCACCACACCCGCCTCGCCCGATGGTTCCGTCACCGGCGTACCGCCCGCCGTCCTGGCCCAGACTCCCACCGTAACCATCGGTGGCGTCAACGCGGTCGTCAAGTTCTCTGGCGCCGCCCCCGGTTCCGTAGCCGGCCTGACTCAGATCAACGTGGAAGTGCCCGCCGCCGCCCCCGCGTCACTCGCTCTTCCGGTAATCATCACTTTCGGAAATTACGCCAGCACCCCCGCCGCCACCGTCTCCATAAAGTAACCGGGCCCGGCCTTGCTATACTGCCTGTCAACCAGGAGGCCATCATGAATCGCCGCCACTTCTTACGCGCTGGCGCCGCCGGCGCCGTTTCCCTGCGAAACTTCCCCCACCACCTCTTCGCCGCCGCCAAGCCGAAGAACGCCACCGACCGCATTCTGCTCGGGCCGCGCAAGATCGAACTCAGCCGGATGGCGATGGGCACCGGCACCAGCGGCAGCAACGGCAGCTCCAACCAGACGCGCAAACTCGGCTACCACGGCGTCGCCGAACTCTTTCGCGCAGCCTACGATCAAGGCATCAACTTCTGGGATTCCGCCGATCAGTACGGCAGCCACACCTACATCCGCGAGGCGCTCAAAACCGTCCCGCGCGAAAAGGTCGTCATCCTCACCAAAACCAACTCCACCACCGCCGCCGCCGTCAAGGCCGATATCGATCGCTACCGCCGCGAGCTCGGCGTCGATACCATCGATATCCTCCTCCTCCACAATCAGCAGGCCGCCGATTGGAACGTCCGCATGCGTCCCTGTATGGATGTCATCAGTGAAGCGCGCGAGCGCGGCATCGTCCGCACCCACGGTACGTCCTGCCATACCTTGCCCGCCTTGAAGACCGCCGCCGCCGAGCCCTGGGTCGAGGTCGATCTCGCCCGCCTCAATCCCGCCGGCCTGCACATGGATGCCGACCCGGAAACCGTCATCGCCGTCCTCCGCCGCATGCGCCAGGCGGGCAAAGGCGTCATCGGCATGAAGATCCTCGCCCAAGGCGACCTCCGCCATAAAGCCGACGAAGCTCTCCAGTTCGCCATGGCGCAGGATTGCCTCGATGGCATCACCATCGGCAGCGAAAGCCGCGCCGAAATGGAAGACCTGCTCCGCAAAATCCCCGCCGCCAGCGTCCGCGGCTAGCTCTACTTCACATAGAGCCAGACCAGATTCGATGCCGGGGGAAATGTGGTGGAAGGCGCCACGGCAAACTGCAGGCCCACCGGCACCCGCCGCACGCCGTTGGCATCGGCCAGCGCCTCCCAGAACGTTCACCGCCGTGGGCACCGCAAGCGGGATCTGAAAAACCGCGGATACGTATCCCGGCAGGGAAGTAACGGTCTCCGGAACCGGAACACTGGAGATGTTGTATCGCTGCCAGGTCGCGTAGACCGGCGTCACCGGGGTGGTCGCGGTGGAGCGCGCAATCGAACCGGGAGCCGGCGGGGGTGCCGCCACGCCCATCCCCGTGACATAGAGCGTGATCGTGGAGCCGGCCGCCGCCGGATGCGCTGCGTCGTTCACGCTGCCGTCCTGATTGTGCGCGTAGCCGTCGGAACTGGCCGCTTGCGGCGTGAGAAAGGCCGTTGTCAACAGACCGGGCACTGCGTCCGCCAGCGGCATCCAGACCACGTTCGATCCCACGCCCTGCGCCACAATCTGCACTGCAGTGAAGCCGGCCACCGCGCGGTTTCGTCTCCCCGGCGGTGGTCCCGGCGGCGCTACCACCACGATCTTTCCCGGTCCGGTCTGTAGAATCGGTGCCGCGATTCCGTCAAATCGAACCTCGATGCCGCCCAGCCTGGTCGGAAGATCCTGGCTCGCGTTGAGTCCCAAATCGATCGTCGGCGCACCGAAGCCGGAACCCGTGAGCGTGTACAATCCGCCCACCGCAAGCGAACTCGCATCGCCGCTGAATGCGTTGCTGATTCCATCCAGCCGGACCGCATCCGGTCTGCCCGCCGTTGCGCTCGCGTTCAACGCCAGCAGTTCGGCGGCGCGCGCGGGGTAGAGCGGCGAGACACCCGCATAGAGCGTTCCGCCCCCGCTCAGCGCGATGCCCGGAACACCGCAGTGATCCAGATACGTGGCAAACTCCAGGTCCGTGCCGTCCGCCGTGAGCCTCGCCACCGCGCTCGAATTCTCTCCGCACGCCGCACCGGCCAACAACGGCCTGCGCAGCTCCATCCCCGCGCCCCCGGATAACGCCACCACCGCCGCTCCCGTCTTGTCCACCGCAATCGCCCCAGGCTGCATCCCACATGCCGCGCGCAGCAGCGCGCTGTAGACCGGCCGCCAGTCCGCTGCCGCAAACTTGCTGACATAAACGTCGCTACCCACCGGAAACTTCGCGGTGCACACGGATGAGGGTTGTGGCCCCTGGTACGCGCCCGGCGTAACAAATCCGGGGCCGCGATCGGCCCTGCCTGCGACCAATAGATTCCCTTCGCCGTCCGCCGCCAAACCCGTGGGACTCCCCACTTGGGGCAGCGCGATGGCGTTGTCGATCCGCGACGCGTCTCGAGCCAACCTCATCAGGAAGGTGGAGCCCGTCACAGGCTGGCCTGGCAGCGTGAGCCCCGTGCCGGCGAGCGTCACCTGCTCGCCGGCATCCACCAACATCGCGCCGGCATACGTGTATGCCTCGCCCAGATATGTCGCATACACCAGCGAAGCGCCGCTCGATATTTTGAAGAGAAATCCCGTGTACGCTCCCGCCGCAAGCGTCACCGGGAGCGTTCCGGCTGTCACCGGAAATTGCGATGGAATTCGTGCCGCCCGCTACGTAGCCATTCCCGTTGAGGTCCACCGCCACCGCCATCGCGCTGTTCCGACCTTCCCCGCTCACCACCGCCGAATAAACCACCCCGCCCGCCGGCGAAAGCCTGGTCAGGAATGCCGCGCTCTGCCCCGCGACGCCGATCCGCGGCACAGTCGTTGGAAAATCCGGAGAACTGGTGTTTCCGGCAACGTAGACGTTGTCCTGCCGGTCCACCGCCAATCCCACCGCCGCATCCATGTCGGAGCCGCCCAGGAACGTCGCCCACAACAGCGTTCCGTCCGCCGACACCTTCGCCACAAAAGCGTCGGAACTCAAGTTCCGCGTGATGTAAGCCGCGCAGCCGGGGCCCACCGTGACGCTGGTAACGCCGCTTAGCCGCGGCGTCTGCCACGTGGCTCCGTAGTCCGGACTGTAGGCCACTCCGTAGCTTCCCGCACTCGCGCTGCCCAAAGCGAAGAGCCCGCCTCCCGTGGCGCACCTGCTGCTGAGAATCCCGAATGCAAGATGCGCCTGCGGCAGGAACGCTCCGCCATTCGATGCTTCGCGAGTCCATGTAGCCGCGCCGTCCGAACTCGTGTACAAGGCATCCGGCGTCCCAGCCACCAGCCGGTTCGGGTCGTCGGGATCCACGGCAAGATTCAAGATCGCGGAGAAGGTGTTCGGTGGCGCTGCCTTGCTCACCCACGTCACGCCGAAATCCGTGGTCAGCGCCAGGCTGCCGCTCACTCCCGCGGCCGTGCCCGCGTAGATCCAACCTCGCCGCGACGGCACAAACGCAGCTACGGAAGGGGAACCGAAGCCCGGCGGTGTCAGCGCCTGAAACGTCAGCCCCCAATCCAGGGAGAGCGAAAGCCCGAAGGAACTTACGATCAACGCGCCGGAGCCCGTCGGGTCCGCCGTGAGCTGCCCCTGGCAGTTGGAAATCCGGCAAGGCGCTCCGCCGCTGCTCCAGTGCTCTCCTCCATCCAGGCTGCGCACCAGCGTTCCACTAAACGGTTCCACCGCCGCCACCCGCTGATGGTTTCCCGGGTCGATCGCCAGCGCTCCGCCAAACGCGTAGCCCGAAGAAAACCCATAGACCAGCCGCCAGCTAACGCCTCCATCCCCACTCTTGTAGATGCCCTTGTCGCCCCCCGCAAACAGCACCTGCGGAGTCACCGGGTCCGCCACAACCACGTTGACATCCTGCGGAGGGCTTCCCACCGGTGTCCATGACGTTCCGAGGTCGCCGGTCCGCAGAATGCGCGCATCGCCAAGCCGAGGTTGAGCCGCATTCTTAGTCAAAAAATCCGGCGAACTCGTCGTCCCCGCGACGTAGACATCGCCCCGCGAATCCGCCGCGATCGCTTGAATCGAGTTCTGCCCCGACCCGTCGAACACCGCGAGCCTATACTGCCGCAAAATATCCGGCGTCACCACCAGCAAACTCAGAACTACACTTGCAGTCGCGATGTGCACACCCTAAGACCCGCGGCGTGCCAATTCACCTACGCCTCAAATCAACTTCTTGGCGTTAAAAGCCCTAACGAAGCCCTCAGTTTTTCTCTGCGTTCTCTGCGCCTCTGCGAGAAAAGTATTTCGGGCGCCTTCCCTACATAGGCTTCACATTGATCGCCACCGGCCGAAACAGCAGGTCCTGGAAATCGAAGCTGAAATCCGTCAGCGGCGATACAGCCGACATCCGCACCTCATCGATCGTCCCATCCGCCTTCAGCGTGAACGTCACGTACGCATCCGCATCCAGCGTGCGATTCTTCCAGCGCGCCACGAACGTGTCGTACTGCCAGTGCTCCAGCTCCCCCGCCAGATCCGGCGAGTGCGTGAAGTACATCGAAAGCTTCCCCCCGTGCTCCTCAATCCGCATATCGCCATACCAGGCGTCCCGATACCGCCCCGCATAAGACGTCAGCGGCAGCGCCGGCCGAGTGTTCGCGTTCCTCTTACCCGCCGCCTTCTTCATCGTCTCTTCGGCGTGCGCGTTGGACGCCTTCACGCGCTCCGCATACGCCCCCACCCAATCGCTATCCGGCGCCCCCAGGTAGTGATCCAGCACCGTATTGACGATTGCATTATGCGCCGCCGTCGATTCCTGATTGGTCAACACCACGATTCCCAATTTCAATTCCGGAATCAGCGCCGTCCGCGAGACATACCCGGAGAGCATCCCGTTGTGTCCCACCAGCCGCTTTCCCCGGTAATCGCGCAGGTCCCATCCCAGGCCATACGTGTGGAAGTTCGGCTGCGTCGCCGCGAACGCCGCCGGCGCGTCCTTCGGCAGTTCCTCCACCGGCAGAATCGTCTGCCCGGACCACATTTCCCGGGCCTGCGCGGCGCTGAACAGCTTGGTCTTCCCCAGCGTCCCGCCGCTCAACTGCAAGTTCATCCACTTCGCCAGATCGCCACGCAGGAAATGATCGCGCCCGCCGGAGCGTTGTTGTCCACATCCTCCTGCGCCAGCGCCTCCAGCTTTCCCGAGAGGTTGTTGTGCGGAATGGCGACGTCCTTGCCCTGCTTCAGCGCCGCCGTGTTGACGTACGTGTTGCTCATCCCCAGCGGCGTGAAGATGCGTTCCTTCACGAAGTCGTCCCAACTCTTCCCGCTCACCGCGCCCACCACCTCTCCCGCCACCAGGTAGAGAAGGTTGTCATAGGCGTACGCGCTGCGAAAGCTCGTGGCCGGCTTGATGAACCGCAGCCGCCGCACAATTTCCTCGCGCCCGATGTCGCTTGGCGGAAAGAACATCAGGTCCCCCGCGCCCAGCCCCAGCCCGCTGCGATGCGTCAGCAAGTCGCGGATCGTCATCTCGTGCGTCACGTACGCGTCGTACATCTGAAAGCCCGGCAGGTGCTCCGTCACCGGGTCGTCCCAGCGCAGCTTGCGCTCGTCCACCAGCATCGCCAGCGCCGCCGTGGTGAACGCCTTGGTGTTCGATGCGATCCGGAAGAGGGATTGTGCCGTCACCGGTGCGCTCTCGCCGGCCTTGCGCACCCCGTAGCCTTTCGCCAGCACCACCTCGCCGTCTTTGACAATCGCCACCGCGATTCCCGGAACGTCGAATTCCTTGCGCGCGCGCTCCACTACCCGGTCCACATAATCCTGCGCCGGGCACACTGCCGCCGCCAACAACACCGCGCTCCCCAGGCGAAAACCATTCCACATCGAAGACACTCCCTTATTTCTCTAATAACTGATCGTACACTTCCCGCTTGGAAAGTCCGCGCCGCCGCGCCACCTGCTTGATCGCGTCCATCCGCGGTACCCCGTCGCGAATCAACGCATCCACCGCTTCGGGAATCGGCGTATCGTCGGGCGGCGGCGCCAGCGCCTTGCCGATCAGCACCGTGATCTCGCCCTTCACCGCGTCGCGCGCCGCCAGCCGCGCGTGGATCTCGGCCGCCGTGCCGCGCAAAAACTCCTCGTGGATCTTCGTGATCTCCCGCGCCACCACCACCGGCCGCGGTCCCAGCGCGCTTTCGATCGCCTCCAGCGATTCCAGAATCCGATGCGGCGCTTCATAGAAAATCAGCGTCGCGTGCTCCTCTGCCAGAGATTCCAGTAGCTTCACGCGCTGCCCCGTCTTGGGCGGCAGGAAACCGCCAAAATGGAAGGAATCCGTTGGCAGCCCCGATGCCGCCAGCGCCGTCAGCGAGGCCGAAGGGCCCGGAATCGGCTGCACGCTGATTCCCGCCTCGATCGCCGCATGCACCAGCCGGTAGCCCGGGTCCGATACCAGCGGCATACCGGCGTCAGACACCAGCGCGATCGTCTCGCCCGCCAGCAGCCGCGCCGTCAGGTCCTCGGTGCGCTCGGCTTCGTTGTGGTCGTGGTAGCTGATCGTCGGCTTGTGGATCTGGTAATGGTCCAGCAGCTTGCGCGTCTGCCGCGTGTCTTCGCACGCGATCAGGTCGGCCTCGCCCAGCACCCGCACCGCGCGATACGTAATGTCCTCCAGGTTCCCGATCGGTGTCGCCACGATATAGAGTAGACCGGACATGTATTGAGTATACGAACATCCCAAACCCTGTCACCGCCGCATGAAATATATTTGCTTGCCGTAACTTGCTCTTCTTGAAACCACTTACGGATTGCCGCCCGGCTTCCATCCCGTACAGCCTCGCGAATCCCCGGTCGTACCATTGGAGTGCAGGTTGTGTTGTTTGAACGCGGGCCGTTTTCGCCAAACGGGCTATACATAGCCCGCTTTTCCGCCCTGGCCGGCGTAACCGGCATTGTTTGTAGCGCACCGCTAGGAAAAAGTGGGCTACACATAGCCCGTTTCCCTCCTTCCTGCTGATCGATACACTGATCAGCCGCTATACTCGAAAGTTAAGAAAGAGGAGAAATCGATGACTCCCCAGGAAGTTTTGGAATACGCGAAAACTCACGGTGCCCAACAGCTCGATCTCAGGTTCACCGATATTCCGAGCTTGCAGCACCACGTCTCTTATCCCATGGACCAGGTCGATGAGAGCAGTTTCGAAGAGGGCTTCGGCATGGATGGCTCCAGCATCCGCGGCTGGGCGGCAATCCATGAAAGCGACATGCTGCTCATCCCTGATCCCACCACCGCGTTTATGGACCCGTTCGCCGAAGTGCCTACGGTCGTCATGTATGGCGATGTCAAGGATCCCATCACCAAGCAGCGCTACGAGCGCGACCCGCGCTGGATCGCCCAAAAGGCCGAGCTCTACCTGAAGAATAGCGGCGTTGCCGACACTTCCTACTTCGGCGCCGAGGCCGAATTCTTCATCTTCGATAACGTCAGCTTCGATCAGAATCAGCACGAAGGCTTCTATCACATCGATGCCGAGGAAGGCCGCTGGAACTCAGGCCGCCGCGAAAATAACCTCGGGCTACCGCCCGCGCTACAAAGAAGGCTACTTCCCCGTCCCGCCCACCGATCACTATCAGGATCTGCGCAGCGAAATGGTGCGCACCATGATCGAATGCGGCCTCACCATCGAATGCCACCATCACGAAGTCGCCACCGGCGGACAGTGCGAGATCGATCAGAAATACGACACGCTGGTGCGCAGCGCGGACAACATGATGTTGTACAAATACATCGTCCGCAACGTGGCCAATCAGTACGGCAAGACGGTCACCTTCATGCCCAAGCCGATCTTCGGCGATAACGGCAGCGGCATGCACTGTCACCAGAGCCTGTGGCGCGACGGCAAGCCCCTCTTCGCCGGCGAAAGCTACGCCGGCCTCAGCCAGATGGCGCTCCACTATATCGGCGGCCTGCTCAAACACGCGCGCGCGCTTTCCGCCATCATCGCGCCCACCACCAATAGCTACAAGCGCCTGGTGCCCGGCTACGAAGCTCCGGTCAACCTGGCCTACTCGCGCCGCAATCGCAGCGCCGCGGTGCGCATCCCCATGTACTCCGCCAGCCCCAAAACCAAGCGCGTCGAATTCCGTCCGCCGGACCCCTCCGCCAACCCTTACCTCGCCTTCGCCGCTATGCTGATGGCCGGCCTCGATGGCGTGCTCAATCGCATCAACCCCGGCGACCCGCTCGATAAGGATATCTACGATCTCTCACCCGAAGAGATGAAGAGCGTGCCTTCCATGCCGGGCTCGCTCGATGAAGCCCTCACCTGCCTCGAGGACGATCACGGCTTCCTCATGCGCGGCGACGTCTTCACCGAAGAGCTGATCGAGACCTTCATCGATTACAAACGCAAGAATGAGGCCGAGGCCGTTCGCCTCCGTCCGCACCCCTACGAGTTCGCGCTCTATTACGATATCTAGCGGCCTTACCCGCGCACCATGCAAGGCACTATTATCCAGGTCAACACTTCACTGGGCGGCTTGCCCAAACGTGCCATCTCCGCAGGCTTTATCGCGCCTCTCGGAATCGAGGGCGATCTGCATGCCCACCCGGCGATTCATGGCGGCCCCACCAAGGCCATCCTGATCATCGCCGCCGAAGTGGTCGATGCCCTGGTGGCGCGCGGCTATCCCCTCTTTTACGGAGCCATGGGCGAGAACCTCACCACGCGCGGCATCGAAATTCGCGATCTGCGCATCGGCGACCAGCTCCGCGCCGGCGGCGCCACGCTCGAGATCACGCAGCCGCGCGGACCCTGCTCCGCCCTCGATGTCTACGGCGACACCCTCAAAGTCGAGGTCTACGATAAGCGCGTGAAGCAGCGCGACCCGGCATCGCCGCGCTGGGGGATGAGCGGCTTTTATGCCAGTGTCGTCGCTCCCGGCCCCGTCCAGGCCGGGGATTCCATCTCGCTGCTCTCCAAGCTGGCGTGAGCATGCTCGCTCCTGACCTGCTCGCGTCCGTTCCCGATCCCGAAGCCGTGCGCCACTACCTCGGCTCGCTGCGCCAGGAATTTCCCTCCACCTTCGAACGCATCGTGCAATCGCCCGCCGCGCTGCGCATCGCCATCCACCTGTTTTCCTACAGCCGCTTTCTCTCCGATGCCGTGCTGCGCGAACCCGAGCGCATCCTGCAGCTTTCCAATTCGCGCAGCTTTGACCGCGTACTCAGCGTGGAGGACTACCGCGAGAAGCTCTACTCCTTTCTCGGCGCGGGCGTCCCTTCCGCGGTGGATTTCGCACGCTTCCGCCGCCGTCACATCCTGCGCATTCTCCTGCGCGACGTGCTCGGCGCTGCTTCGCTCGCCAACGTCACCGAAGAGCTTTCCAATCTCGCCGACGCGATTCTCGATGTCGCCTACCGCCGCATTCGCGCCGAACTGGTGGCGCGCCACGGCGAGCCGCGGCTCGAACATGGCTCCCTCTGCGGCTTCAGCGTGATCTCGCTCGGCAAGCTCGGCGGCAAAGAGCTGAACTACAGTTCGGATATCGATCTGATGTTCGTCTATGGCGGCGCCGGCGAGACCGATGGGCCCGGCGTCCTGACCAACAAGGAATTCTACAAGAAGGTCGCCAATCAGTACACCGCGCTGCTTTCCACCTATACCGCCGAAGGCCAGTGCTACCGCGTCGATCTCCGCCTGCGCCCCGACGGCACGCTCGGAGAAGTGGCAATCTCCGAGGAAGGCGCGCTCGCCTATTACAGCGAGCGTGCTCGCGATTGGGAAAAGCAGATGCTGATCAAGGCGCGCATTTCCGCCGGAGAAAGTGAGCCGGGCGCTGCCCTGCTGGAATTTGTCGAGCCGTTGATTTACCAGAGCTCGCTCGATTTTCGAGCCGTCGAAGCCGTCAGCGAAACCCGCCAGCGGATCAGCGAAAAGCTCGCCGCCAAGCGCGGCGGCCAGGCCGGGCTGGATGTGAAGCTCACCCCCGGCGGAATTCGCGATATCGAGTTCCTCGTCCAATGCCTGCAGCGCCTCTATGGCGGCCGCGAGCAATGGGTCCGCCACGGCGGCACCATGTTCGCGCTCTTCCGCCTGCGCGATAAAGGCCTCCTTTCCGATACCGAATACGCGCGCCTCGCTTCTGCCTACCAGTTCCTCCGCTACCTGGAACACCGCCTCCAGGTGGAGGAGGACCGCCAGACTCACACCCTGCCCACCCTTCCGGAACGCCTCGATATCCTGGCCCGCAAGATGCCGCAAGGCATCGCCAATGGCGAGGAGTTGCAGCAGCGCCTTCAGGAACACCTGGCCGCCGTGCGCGAAATCTACAGCCGCGTCGTCCACGTCCACCGCTACCCCGGCGCGCCCGCGCTGGTGGCCCCGGCGCGCAGCGAAGAGCCCGAACCGCCGCCGCCGGAAAGCCATGTATCGCGCGCCCTCGAACAGCGCGCCCCGCGTCTGGCCGCCGCCATCGCCGCCGCCAACCTGCGCCGCGGCCGGGTGCGCTTCGACCATTTCCTGGAGGAAGCCGTAGCTTCGCCGGAACGCCTCGCGCGCCTGGACGCCGCGCCCGAAGGCGTGCTCGATCTCTTCGAGCACAGCGCCCATTTCGCCGACCAGTTGCTGCGCTATCCGGAGCTGCTGGGCGAAATCGGCGAGCCCTTCCAACTCGAAGGCGGACCGCTTTCCGATGGCGCCGCATTGCGCCGCTACTACCGGCGTCAGATGCTGCGCATTCAGTGCGAGAGCATGCTCCGGCACGAGCCCATTTTCACCACCCTGGGAAAGACCAGCATCCTCGCCGATAGCGTGATCGCCGCCGCTTACCGCATCGCGCTTACCGATGCCGCTCCGCCAGCCGCGGCCGAGTACGTCCCGGCCGATCAGATGATGGTGATCTCGCTCGGCCGTCTCGGCATGCGCGAATTCGATCTCGGCAGCGACGCCGACGTCAACTTCGTCATTCCCGACGACGATGCCGGCGAGCAGGTTTACTGGACCGGCATCGCCGAACGCATCATTCAGAGCTGAGCTCTTACACCGGCGAAGGGGTCATGTTCGCCATCGATACCCGGCTCAAACCCAACGGCCGCGCCGGCGACCTGGTGCAGACCGAAAGCGCCTACAAGGCCTACTTCGCCGAGAAGGCCGAAGCCTGGGAAGGCATCGCGTACATGAAGGCGCGCGCCCTCGCCGGCAATCTGGAGCGCGCCACCGCTTTTCTGCACGACTTGCAGGATGTCGATTGGCGGCGCTACGGCCAGAGCATGCGTTCCAAACAGGAATTGGGCGAAATGCGAGCCCGCCTGGAACGCGAACAAGGTGCCCGCAATCCGCTCAAGGCCGGCGCCGGGGGTTATTATGATATCGACTTCGCGCTCATGTACCTGCGGCTGCGCGGAGCCGGGATTTTCTATAAAGTGCTGAACACCCCGGAACGCATCGACGTCATCGAAAAAATGGGTCACCTGGAACCGGCCGACGCCGCCTTCCTGCGCGACGCCGCCACGTTCTATCGCGCGCTCGATCACGGCCAGCGTCTTTTCAAAGGGCACGCCGAAGGAAGCCTGCCGACCTCCCATGCTCAGTTCGAAGTGCTTACCGCCCTGGTAAAGCGCTGGACCCCGGAACATCTCCATCAACACCCGCTGGACGTCACCCTTAACGAGATTCGCACCGGCACGCGCGAATTTTTCGACCGCCTGTTCGGAGGCGGCTGACTTGCGCCGCATGAAGTTCCTGCGCTTCGCTGTCTCCCTGCTCGCGGTGGCCGGAGTTCTTGCGGTCTACCTCTTTGTTTGGCCGGTCAACAGCACCACCGTCGCTCTCTCTCTACTGCTTATCATTCTCGCGATTTCGGCGCGCTGGGGATTGGCGGAGGCGACTGTTGCGTCTCTCGTCGCGGTGCTTGGGTTGAACTACTATTTCCTGCCGCCGGTGAGGACCTTCACCATTCAGGATCCGCAGAACTGGGTGGCGCTGGTCGCCTTCCTGGTGACGGCGGTGACGGCCAGCCAACTCTCGGCGCGAGTGCGCCGCCGGGCGGCGGAGGCCGAAGCGCGCCGCCTGGAAATCGAGCGCCTCTATGCGCTGGTGCAGGCCATGATTCTCAGCGGAAATGTGCGGCGCACGTTGCGCGAATTCGTGCAGACCGTGGTCAAGGTTTTCGGCTGCGACGCCGCGGCCTTCTATTACCAGCCCGGCGGCGAATTCTTCCGCTCCGGGCCGGAAAGCAATCCCGTAAGCGACCAGGATCTCTTGGCGGCTGCCGGGCTCGACGAGGCGTTGAGGGATCCCGCGCGAGGCATCGTTACCGCGCCAGTCCGTCTCGGCGGCCGGCCGCTCGGCAGCATGGCGCTGCTCGGCACGCCGCCTTCGGAGCAGACACTCGGCGCGATCGTAAACTTGATCGCGATCACGGTAGAGAAGGCGCGCGCGCTGGAAGACGCCAGCCACGCCGAGGCGGCGCGCCAAAGCGAGGCGCTGAAATCCGCGCTGCTCGATTCGCTGGCGCACGATATCAAAACGCCGCTGACTTCCATCAAGGCGGCGGTCACCAGCCTCCTCGGCAGCGCCGCCGAGACCGACCAGGAGCTGCTCACGATCATCAATGAGGAGGCCGACCGGTTAAATCAGTTGGCCGCCGAGGTGATCGCGATGGCGCGCGTGGAAGCCGGCAAACTGCACCTGGAAAAGCATTCCGTCAGCGCCGCGGAGCTAATCGAAGGCGCGCTTGGCGAACTCGGAAACAAGTCCGTGGTAGTGAAGGTGGCGCCGGACCTCGCCCACGCCGAATGCGACCCGGAATTTGTGCAGCAGGTGCTCAAGCAGTTGCTGGAAAATGCCTGGAAGTATTCTCCGGAAGGCGCGCCGGTCACCGTTACCGCGGAGCGCAAAGGTGCGAAAATCGTGATCGGCGTGGCAGACCGCGGACCCGGAATCGAAGAAGAGGAGCGCGCCCGCATCTTCGACAAATTCTTCCGGGGCAAACGGCATCGCTTTGAGACCAAGGGAACCGGCATGGGGCTCGCCATCGCCAAGGGCATCATCGAAGCGCACGGCGAGAAGATTTGGGTGGAAAGTGAACCGGAGCACGGGTCGGTATTCTACTTCTCCCTGCCGGTCGCGGAAGGCAGGGAGAGTTGAGCATCGCAAAGATCCTGGTGGTGGATGACGATCCGCAGATCCGCCGCGTGATGAAGGCAACGCTGGTAGGCCACAGTTATGAAGTCATCGAGGCGCGAACCGGCGAAGACGCCATGGAAAAGATCCCGCAGGAGATGCCGAATCTCGTGCTGCTCGATATGAATATGCCGGGGATGGGCGGTCTGGAGACCTGCCGCGCGATCCGCTCCGGCGCCGACATACCGGTGATCATTCTCTCCGTGCGCAATACCGAAAAGGACAAGGTGGCGGCGCTCGATGCCGGCGCGGACGATTACGTCACCAAGCCTTTCGGCATCGAGGAATTGCTGGCGCGGATTCGCGCCGCGCTGCGCCGCTCGCCCACCGGCCCCGAGGGTGGTCCGCACGGTTTCACAGGGGCAAACCTGGAGATCGATTTCGATTCGCGCCGGGTGCACGCCAACGGCAAGGATGTACGCCTCACTCCCAAGGAATTCGAGATGCTGCGCTACCTGGTGGCGCACACCGGCCGTCCGGTGACGCATCGCGAGCTATTGCAGGCGGTGTGGGGGCCGGATTACGGCGACGAGCCGGAATACCTGCGCGTCTTCATCAATCAACTGCGCAAGAAAATCGAAGTCAACCCCAGCAAACCCAAGTACATACTCACCGAGCCTTGGGTGGGCTACCGGTTCGCCGGCTAGGGTTTACTCATTCCTGATCGTTCCTTTACGACTTCCTTATGGCCTGGCTCTTATTCTTGAGCCATGGAAACACGCGGTGAGCTTCAAATTGACCCGGGCCGGCTGGGAACGGAAGCCTTTTCGGGTCCAATCGAACTGGTGGTGCCGTACACGGACCTGCCGTTAACCAAAGCCTTGCTGCAGCGCGCGCAGGCGTTGACCAGCGGACTGCAAGTTCACATCACTCTGCTGGCGGTACACGCCCTGCCGTATCCCGCGGCTTTCCGCTGCCCCACCGCGATGCATTCCTTTCTGGTGGATCAACTCATGGAACTGGCATGCGGCTGTTCGTTGCCCATCACCTCGCACGTCGTGCTGGCGCGCAGCCGCGACGAAGGTTTCCGCTGCGCGCTCAAATCGGAATCCACGATTCTGCTTGGCACTCACCGCCACTTCTGGCGCACCGGCGAAGAACGGTTGGCCCGGATGCTGGTTGCCGACGGCCACAAGGTCGCATTAGTGCACATCGATTGAAGGGACATTATGCTCGACCTATTTTTCATTTTGATCACCATTCTTTTCTTCGCATTGAGCTGGGCATTTGTGAAAGGCTGCGAAAAATTATGACGCTGGAATATGGAATCGCATTGGCAGTGGCGGTGGGCTTGGGCGGCTACCTGTTCTATGCCCTGCTCCGCCCGGAACGTTTCTGAGAGGGAACCTCATGACCGCAAACGGAATCCTTCAAATCCTCGCCTTCGTGCTGGTAGTGTGGGCCCTGGCGAAGCCCATCGGCGGCTTCATGGCCAAGGTGTTCGCGGGAGAGCGCACCTGGCTGCATCGCTTTCTGCGCCCTGTGGAGACCGCGATCTACAAGCTTTGCGGAATCGACGAAGCGGCGGAACAGCGTTGGACCGGTTACGCCGGTTCGGTGCTGGCGTTCAGCCTGATCAGCCTGCTGTTCACGTACTTGATTCAGCGCGTGCAGCAATGGCTGCCGCTGAATCCGCAAGGGCTGGCGAATATCGCCGCCGACCTGGGCTGGAACACCGCCGCCAGTTTCACTACCAACACCAACTGGCAGGCATACACGCCAGAAACCACGATGAGCTACATCACGCAGATGATCGCGCTGGCCACGCACAATTTCTTTTCGGCGGCGGCGGGCATCGCCATCGCGATCGCGTTTGTGCGCGGCTTCTCGCGGCACTCCAGCACAACGCTGGGCAATTTCTGGGTGGATTTCACGCGCGCCACGCTGTATATCCTGCTGCCCATCTCGCTCGTGGCAGCGCTGTTCTTCTGCTCGCAGGGAGTGATCCAGAATCTGGATCCGTACACCAAGGTCACCACCCTCGAAGGCGCGGTGCAGACGATTCCGCAGGGGCCTGTGGCTTCGCAGGAAGCGATCAAAATGTTGGGCACGAATGGCGGCGGCTTCTTCAATGCCAATTCGGCGCATCCGTTCGAGAACCCCACGCCGCTGGCGAATTTCGTGCAAATGGTTCTGATCTTCCTGATTCCCGCGGGACTCACGTACACCTTCGGGAAGATGATCAAGGACACACGCCAGGGGTGGGCCCTGCTGGCGGCGATGACTATCCTGTTTCTGGCCGGTGTCTGCGTAGTCTACCCGGCGGAACAGGCCGGCAACCCGGTGTTGACCAAGATCGGCGTCGCCGGCGGGAACATGGAGGGCAAAGAGGTTCGCTTCGGAATCGCGAACTCCGCGTTGTTCACGGTGGTCACGACGGATGCGAGCTGCGGCGCGGTCAACAACGCCCACGATAGCCTGACCCCGCTCGGAGGCCTGGTGCCGCTGGTCAATATCGAGCTTGGCGAGGTGGTATTCGGCGGTGTCGGCTCGGGGCTCTACGGCATGCTGCTCTTCGCGATTCTGGCGGTGTTTATTGCCGGCCTGATGGTGGGCCGCACGCCGGAATACCTGGGCAAGAAGATCGAACAGAAGGAAGTCAAAATGGTCATGCTCTCTGTGCTGGTGCTGGCGGTCTGCATTCTGGCGTTCGCGGCCGCGGGCATCGGGCAGCAGACGGTGGCCGGCAGCATGGCGAACCACGGGCCGCACGGCCTGAGCGAAGTGATGTACGCCTACACGAGCGCCGTGGGCAATAACGGCAGCGCCTTCGCCGGCTTGAACGCGAACACGATGTACCTCAACACCACGCTGGGCCTGGCGATGTTGTTCGGGCGCTTCCTGATGTTGATTCCGCTGCTGGCGGCGGCGGGGAGCCTGGCGCAGAAAAAGCTGGTGCCGGTATCGGCCGGTACGTTCCCGACGCACGGGCCGTTGTTTGTGACGCTGCTGGTTGGCGTAGTCGTGATCGTCGGCGCGCTGACGTTTTTCCCGGCGCTTTCGCTGGGACCGATCGTGGAACATTTCCTAATGCATCAAGGAAGGCTGTGGAGCTAGTATGCCGGTAGCCACTGTAAGCAGATCGACTGAAGATGTCGCGACCATCGTGCCGAAGAGGGGTTCGCGGTCGCGCCCGTTGTTCGACCCGCCTATCGTCAAGCGAGCGATTACGGACGCGCTGATTAAATTGCATCCGCGCACGATGATGAAGAATCCGGTGATGTTCGTGGTGGAGGCGGGCGCGTTGATGACCACCATCCTCGCCGTGCGCGACGCCGCCTCCGGGACGGGGGTGGCCGGGTTCACATTTCAGATCACGTTATGGCTGTGGTTCACGGTGCTGTTCGCCAATTTCGCCGAAGCCATGGCGGAGGGACGCGGCAAGGCGCAGGCCGATACGCTGCGCAAGACGAAGACCGAAACCACGGCGCGCCGCCTGGCGGGGGGGCGTGAGGAGAATGTCTCCGCGACGCTGCTGCGCAGCGGCGACATCGTGATGGTGGTAGCGGGCGAGACGATCCCGGGCGATGGCGATGTGATCGAAGGCATCGCGAGCGTGGATGAATCGGCAATCACGGGAGAGAGCGCTCCGGTCATCCGCGAATCCGGCGGCGACCGCAGCGCGGTGACCGGCGGTACCAAGGTGCTCAGCGACTGGATCAAGGTGCGCGTCACGTCCAACCCGGGAGAAACTTTCCTGGACCGGATGATTGCGCTGGTGGAAGGCGCGCAGCGGCAGAAGACGCCGAACGAGATTGCGCTGAACATCGTGATCGCGGGACTCACGCTGATCTTCCTCTTGGCGGTGGTGACGCTGCAGCCGCTGGCGATTTACAGCGTGGCGGCGAGCGGCACCGGCACCGCGCCTTCAGTGACGGTACTGGTCTCGCTGCTGGTCTGCCTGATTCCGACGACGATTGGCGGCTTGCTTTCCGCGATCGGAATCGCGGGCATGGACCGGGTGATGCAGCACAACGTGCTGGCGATGAGCGGCAAGGCGGTGGAGGCCGCCGGCGACGTCAACAGCCTGCTGCTGGATAAGACCGGCACGATCACGCTGGGCAACCGGCAGGCGGTGGAGTTTATCGCGATGGACGGCGTGAGTGAAGAAGAACTGGCCGACGCCGCGCAGCTTTCGAGCCTGGCGGACGAGACGCCGGAGGGCCGCTCGATCGTGGTGCTTGCCAAGGAGAAGTACAACATCCGCGGGCGCGAGGTTGGGGAGCACGAGGCGCACTTCATTCCGTTCACGGCGCAGACGCGGATGAGCGGGGTGGATCTGGACGGACGGCGGATCCGCAAGGGCGCCACGGAAAGCGTCGCGGAATTCGTCCAGGAGCAGGGCGGCCGGGTGACGGCGCAGTTGACCGAAGCCACCGACCGGATCTCACGCTTCGGCGGCACTCCGCTGGTGGTGGCGGATGGCGGGCGCGCGCTGGGCGTGGTGCATTTGAAGGACGTGGTGAAGGGCGGAATGAAGGAGCGTTTTGCCCAACTGCGCGCGATGGGAATCCGCACCATCATGATCACCGGCGACAACCCGCTGACGGCGGCGGCGATCGCAGCCGAAGCCGGAGTGGACGATTTTCTGGCGCAGGCCACGCCGAAAGACAAGATGGACCTGATCAAGAAAGAGCAGGCGGGCGGGCGGCTGGTGGCGATGACGGGCGACGGAACCAACGACGCGCCCGCGCTGGCGCAGGCCGATGTCGGCCTGGCGATGAATACGGGAACGATGGCCGCCAAGGAAGCCGGCAATATGGTGGACCTGGACAGCAATCCGACCAAGCTGATCGAGGTAGTGGCGATCGGCAAGCAGTTACTGATGACGCGCGGCGCGCTGACCACCTTTTCCATCGCCAACGATATTGCCAAGTACTTTGCAATACTTCCGGCGATGTTCATGGCTACTTATCCGGCGCTGGCCAAGCTCAACGTGATGGGCCTGCACAGTTCTCAGAGCGCGGTGCTGGCATCGGTAATTTTCAATGCGCTGATCATCATCGTGCTGATCCCGCTGGCGTTGCGCGGCGTGAAGTACCGGCCCATGAGCGCAGCCGCGCTGTTGCGGCGAAACCTGCTGGTGTACGGGGTCGGAGGCGTGATCGCGCCTTTCCCCGGCATCTGGCTGATCGACCGCCTGCTTGGCCTGCTGCACCTCGCATAAGGAGAGATTTGTGAAACAGATACTGATCGCATTGAGAGCCACGCTGGTGTTCACGTTGATTACGGGCGCGGCATATCCGTTGATCGTCACCGGGCTGGCCAAGGGACTATTCCGTCATCAAGCCGATGGCAGCCTGATTCAGGCGAATGGCCGGACGGTAGGTTCGGCGTGGATTGGGCAGCGCTTCAGCAAGCCCGGGTACTTCCACGGCCGCCCTTCCGCCGCGGGCAACGATGGGTACGACGGGCTGTCTTCCGGAGGCTCCAATTTGGGTCCCACCAATCAGAAGCTGGCGGACCGGACGGCGGAGGATGTCAAGAAGTTCCGCGCCGAAAACCCGGAGTTCGCCGGGCCGGTGCCGGCGGACGCGGTGACTGCTTCGGGGAGCGGGCTGGACCCGCACGTGAGCCCGGAAACCGCGGAGGCGCAGGTGGCGCGAGTGGCCGCGGCCCGCGGCAGCAGTGCGGAGGCGGTGCAGAAAGCTGGTCGCCGCGAATACGGAAGGCAGGCAGTGGGGATTCCTCGGCGAGCCGCGAGTCAACGTGCTGCAGTTGAACCTGGCGCTGGATCGAAGCCTGCCGTATCGGCCAAAGTGAGGGCACGGCATGCCACAGGGTCTGAAATGCGCGTTCGCGATATTGCTCTGTTGCGCCGCTGCGTGGCCGCAGGAGAGCCCGGCCAGCACGGCCGATATCATCAAAGAGCTGGCGGCGATGAAGCGGCGAATCGGCGAACTGGAAGCGCAATTGGCGGCGCGTGCCGAAGCGGGCAACCTAGCCGGCAGCGAAGCGTGCGAGCGCCCCGTGGTGAGCGGTCCGCCCGCAGCGCAGCCTGCCGCCGAGCCGTTCGCGTTTGCGGACTTCAGCTGGCTGACGGGGAATCCGCGAACCACGGAATCGCCGCTGGATGGAAAGGTATTCACGGGCGAGTTTCGCAGCGATGTGAACTTCACGCAGGATTTTAACCATCCCAAGGACGACACGATCTCCGGCTCGAGCGAGATTTTCCGCGCTAATGAAGTGCAGTTGACGCAGCTCGGCATCGGCGGCGACTTTCATTACAAGAATGTGCGCGGCCGCCTGATGACGCAGTTCGGGATGTACTCCCAGAGCACGCCGCGCAACGATGCCAGCCCGGGGCGCGGCCAGTGGCAACTGGACAACGCCTACCGCTACATTTCCGAGGCCTACGGCGGGTATCACATCGATGCGCTTCACGGAATTAATATCGACGCCGGGCTCTTCATGTCCTACATGGGACTGTTCAGCTATTACCAGTTCGATAACTGGGCGTATCAGCCATCGTATCGTCTCGTCCAACACGCCCTGGTATTTCAACGGTCTTCGCGTACAGATTTTCCCCACCGCGAAGCTCAAGATCGAACCATGGATCATCAACGGCTGGCAATCCTACGGCAAGTTCAATAAGGCGCCCGGCGTGGGGGGGCAGATCATGTGGCGCCCCAACGGATCGATTTCGATCACCGCCAATAACTATTGGGGCACGGATACGCTGGGGCTGCCGGATCGCAAGCGAATCCACACCGACGATAGTATCCAGGTCAAATACCTGGACCGGCCGGGGCGGGCGTTGGATAAGGCGGCATTCACCTTTACGGTGGACGCCGGGTGCGAGTACGGCGGCGGCGTGAGCTGCGGCGGTGGCACACCGAACAGCCCCACGCAGACGTTTCTCGGGCTTCATGGCGTACAACCGGTTGTGGTTTCATCGGGACCTCTACGCCTTCACGCTGGGCGGGGGCGCGATCACCAATCCGGGCCGGTACCTGGTGCTGCTGCCGCCGATCAACGGCGCCACGGCCTTCTCCGGAACGCCTTACTTCACGGAGAATCCGGGCAACCAGTTCAAGGCCTGGGATGCCTCGGCGACCTTCGATTACATGCCCCGGCAGTTTCTGACGTTCCGCTGGGAGTACAATCACCGCGCGAGCAACGTGCCTTACTTTGCGGGCGCGGGGGGCGTGACGCCGCCGGGGGGGAACACGGGAAGCCCGGGATCCCTGGTGCCCGGATGGACGCCGGACCTTCGCAAGTATGAGAGGCGATTCACGATTGCGATTCTTGTGAAACTGTGAGGGGCGGAGGGATGCGCTGGTTGCGAGCGATGATCGCGCAGGAAGGGGAAAGGCGACCGAAGGCGAGCGCCTGTGCGCCACGGAACAGCGAACGGATCCGGAAGAAGTACTGCGCAGGGTGCAGGCGGAGGAGCGGCGCGAGCGCAGAGGGCGGCTCAAAGTATTTCTCGGCTACGCGCCGCGCGTAGGCAAATCGCTGCGCATGTTCGACGAAGGGAGGCGGCGCAAAGAGCGCGGCCAGGACGTAATGGTGGCGGCCGTGCAGGAGAAGAGCACGGAGGCGGTGCGCGAGATTGTCGGCCGGATGGAAAACATTCCCTCGATCGAGGGAGCGATCGATTTGGAGGCGGTGTTCCGGCGGCATCCGGCGGTCTGCCTGATCGACGAGCTGGCGTTCGACAACCCGGCGGGGAGCGCCAATGCGACGCGCTGGGAGGATGTGGAGGCGATCCTCAACCAAGGCATCGCGGTGATGACCGCGGTCAACGTGCAGCACATTCGCGAGCAGCAGGCCGCGGTGGAAGCGATCACGGGCAAGCGTGCGGCGCGCAGCATTCCGCAGAAGTTCCTGCGGGAAGCGGAAGAGATCGAGGTGGTGGACGCCCCGCCGGATCTCAGCATGGGCGATGGGCGGGCGCTTGCCGAGCTCCGCGAACTCGCGCTGCTGCTGGCCGCCGATGTGGTGGATCACCAACTGCAGGAGTACTTGGCGGCGCACGGGGTCTCGGCCAACTGGGGCACGCAGGAGCGAATCCTGGTGTGCCTGACGCCGCGCAGCAACGCGCTCGATATGCTGCAGAGCGGGCAACGCAATGCGCGGCGGTTTCACGGAGCGCTGCTGGTGGCGTACGTCTCGCAACCCGGCCTCGCGCCCGCGGACCAGGCGCGTCTGGAAGGGAATCTGAAGCTGGCGAAGGAGCTGGGCGCAGAGGTGCACTGCCTGCCCGCGGGAGACTTCGCGGATACGCTGCTCACGTTTGCCCGCGAACAGAGAATCACGCAATTGTTTCTGGGCCACTCGCAGCGCGAGCGCAGCCCGATCGAACGGCTGATCGACGCCGCGGAAGATTTCGATGTGCGTCTGTTCCCGCATGGAGAATCCCAATGAGCCGGCCGGGACGCCTCAAGATCTATCTGGGCTACGCGGCCGGTGTGGGCAAGACATACCGGATGCTGGAAGAGGCGCAAGCGCTGCGCGCGCAGGGAGTGGACGTGGTGATCGGATATTTCGAGCCACACGGCCGGCAGGAAACGATCGCGAAGATCGAGGGCCTGGAAAGCGTACCGCGGCGGCGGATGTCCTACGGCGGGTCGGAGTTCGAGGAGATGGATTTAGAGGCCGTGCTGCGGCGCAAACCCGCCACCGCCGTGGTGGACGAGTTTGCGCACAGCAATATTCCGGGGAGCGCGCACGAGAAGCGCTGGCAGGACGTGCACGAGCTGCTGGACGCGGGAATCCACGTGCTGACGACGATGAACGTGCAACACCTGGAAAGCCTCAATGACCAGGTATGGCAGTTCACGGGAGTCCGGGTGCGCGAAACCGTACCGGACTGGGTGGTGGACGAGGCGGACGAAGTGGTGCTGGTGGATCTCACGCCCGCGCGCGCTGCGCAACCGGATCGAACGCGGCGTGGTCTACGCGCCCGAGAAGGCGAAGCGGGCGCTGGACAACTTCTTCGCCGAGGGGAATCTGACGGCGCTGCGTGAGCTCGCGATGCGGCATGCGGCGCACGAAGTGGAAGACAAGCTGGACTCGAGCCGAGGCGGGAGGAACGCATCCTGATCTGCCTGACGGGCAGGCCTTCCTCGGCAAACCTGATCCGCCGCGGCAAGCGGGTCGCGGATTATCTGCAGGGCGATTGCCTGGCAGTGCACGTTTCGCCCGGGCCGGAGTGCGACGAAACTGTACGACCGCCATATGAATTTCGCCAGCAACCTGCGAGTCGAGACCCACGTACTCAATAGTGACAATGTTCCCTTGACGATCACGGAATTCGCGCGCGCTCAGCACGTTACTCAGATTTTCATGGGCCGGTCCATCGCGCGGCCATGGTGGAAGCAGTTCGGCGAGACGATCGTGCAACAGGTCGTACGAATGGCACGCGACATGCAGATTACAATTGTGGCGGAAAGACGCCGATAACGGTACGATAGGATCGTTCATGCTGCGAATTGGGGCAATTTTCGTGCTGTTCAGCGCCTCTGCCTTTGGGGCTGCGGAGCCCACTATCGAGGCGGCGCTGCAGCGCATGTACGACTTCGATTTTCCCTCGAGCCACGAGATTCTGGACCGCTATATAGCGGCGCATCCGCAGGACCCCCTCCCTACGCCTTTCGCGCGTCGGCCTACCTGTTTTACGAACTGGACCGGCTGGGCATTTTGGAGAGCGAGTTTCTGGTGGACGATAACAAGATTGCGGAGAAGAAGAAAAAGCTCGATCCCGACCCGGAGAACCGGGCGAAGTTCGTGCGCGCGGTGAACGATGCCGAAAGCCGCGTGGATGCCGCGCTCAAAGTAGACCCCAACGACCGGCAGGCATTGTTTGCGATGTGCATTGCGCAAGGCGTGACCACGGATTACATGGCATTCGTCGAGAAGAAGCAGATATCGAGCCTTTCGGTGGCGAAGCGATCCAACAGTTACGCGCAGCGGCTGCTCAAACTGGACGGCAAGTTTTACGACGCGTATCTTACCGCGGGAATTACCGAGTACATGTTGGGGAGCCTGCCTTTCTTTGTTCGCTGGTTCGTCAAATTCGACAACGTGGATGGCAACAAGCAAAAGGGCGTAGAGCGGCTGCAGCTGGTGGCTCGCGAAGGGCATTACTTCAAGCCGTTTGCCAAAATTCTGCTCAGCATCATCGCGCTCCGCGAGAAGCGTCCGCACGATGCGCAGCAGTTTCTTATCGAGCTGGCGCGCGATTATCCGGACAACCAGCTTTTCCGCAAAGAGCTGAATAAGCTGAACAGCAAAGTGGGCATTTCGGCGAACTAGGGTTTCCGGCGATCAGCCTGTCGCACTGCGTATGCGACACTGAAAGTTCCGTGGACAACCCCATTCAAGTAGAAGAGCTACAGAAGAGTTACGGGAATTTCCCCGCGGTTAAAGGCATCAGCTTCGAAGTAAGAGCGGGCGAGGTCTTCGGGCTGCTTGGACCGAACGGCGCGGGTAAGACGACCACGGTTGAAATTCTCGAAGGGCTGCGTTCGCGCAGCGGCGGGCGAGTCAGTGTGCTCGGCTGCGACCCGGAAGTGCAGACCCGACAACTGAAGGACCGCGTCGGAGTTTGCCTGCAGGCAACCAATCTTCAGGAAAAGATCACGGTTGGCGAAGCGATGACGCTCTTTGCCGCCTTCTATACGCGCACGGTGGATGGCAATCAGCTGCTCAAGCGGCTGCAGCTTTGGGACAAGCGGGACACGCATTACGTGAAGCTTTCGGGCGGCCAGAAGCAGCGCCTGGCGCTTGCCATCGCGATGCTCAACGATCCGCAGGTGCTGTTTTTAGACGAGCCTTCGGCGGGTTTGGACCCGCAGGCGCGCCTGGAGATACACGAACTGGTGCAGAACTTACGGCAGGAGCAGCGCACGATCCTGCTGACCACGCACTACATCGAAGAAGCCGAGAAGCTCTGCGACCGGGTGGCGATTGTGAACGAGGGCCGGATTGTGGCGATGGGAACTCCGCGGGAGATCCAGGAGCGGGTACTGGCGAACTCCACGATCGAGATCGAACTGGCGGCGCCGCTGGGGGATTTCGGTCTGCCCGAATGGCCGGAGGCGCACCAGATCACGCTGGACGACCGGCGCACGCAGCATCGCCGTGACCACCGCGAAGCCGGCGCGCGCGGTGATTGAAATGGTCAAGTGGCTGGATGAGAAGGGCGTGGAATTGGCGGACATCCGCATACGGCGTCCCTCACTGGAAGACGCGTTCATCGAATTAACCGGAAAGAGCCTGCGGGAATGAGAGCCTACCTCGCGCTGTTCAAAAATAATATGCGGCTCACGCTGCGCGACCGCGGCGTGCTGTTTTTCAATTACCTGTTTCCGATGATCTTCTTCTTCGCCTTCGCGGAGTTGTTTCACGCGGGCGTGGGCGGCGGGATCGCGTATTTTGTCAGCACGGTGCTGGTGATGGGCATTCTGGGGAACGGCCTGTGGGGCGCGGGAATGCGCAGCGTGCAGGAGCGCGAGGCAAATATACTGCGGCGCTTCAAGGTCACGCCGATTTCGCCCTTGCCGATTCTGGTGGCGGCAATGGTAAGCGGATGGCTGCTGTTTGTGCCGGTGCTGTTTCTGCTGGTGGGGCTGGCGCATTTTCTGTATGCGATGCCGATGCCGCAAAACTGGATTTCGTTATTCGTGATGGCTTCGCTTGGGGTGTGTTCGATGCGCGCCATCGGCCTGATTCTGGCGGCGGTAACGAACACGATGCAGGAAGCGACGATCGCCATCCAGATCCTTTACATGCCGATGCTGTTCCTGAGCGGCGCCACGTTTCCGGCGGCGATGCTGCCCAAGTGGGCGCAGACCCTGGCGCAGTTCATGCCGGCATCGTACCTGGTAACGGGCTTCCAGGGGATCTTCTTTCAAAATCAGAATCTGCTGGACAACGCCGCCGCGGTGGGGGCGCTGCTGGCCAGCACGATGCTGGGTACGTTCCTGGCAATGCAGCTGTTTCGTTGGGAGAAGGAAGAGAAGATACAGCCACGCAAGAAGTTCTGGGTGGCGGCGGTGCTGGCGCCCTTTGTGGTGCTGGGGACGTGGCAGGCTTACAGCAAAGAGCATCTGGGCACGAACCAGGCACTCTACCGGCAGTTACAGCGCTCCGACCGCTTTCTGATTCGCAACACGCGGATTTTTACCGGCGATGGAAAGGTGATCGAGAACGGCTCCGTCTTTGTGCACGACGGCAAAATCGCCGAGATCTATGAAAGCGGCGCGCCGGATCCGGAGCAGATCAAAGCGGAGGTGGTGGAAGGCGCGGGCAAGACGCTGCTGCCTGGGCTGATCGATGCGCACGTTCACCTGGCCGCATCGGGCGGGGCCGGCGGCGCGGGCAACGAGGGCGACTTTCAGGCGGCGATGGCGCGATCCACCGCCGCCCTGCTGTATAGCGGAGTGACGGCGGCGCGGAGTGTGGGCGACGGATTGGATGCGTCGCTCAAACTGCGCAAGGCGATCGCCAGCGGGGCCAGGCTGGGGGCGACTTTGTTTGTGTGCGGCCCGATGTTCACGGCGGAAGGCGGGCACGGCACGGAATTCGTGGAGCACTTGCCGGCGGCGATCAAGGATTCGGTGAAGGCTCAGTTGGTGCGGACGCCGAAGACGCCGGAAGAGGCGCGTAAGCAGGTTCGTGAATTGAAGGCCGCCGGGGTGGACGGAATCAAAGCGATTCTCGAAGCAGGCTGGGGCGACGGGATGCTTTTCGACCGGCTCGACCTGCTGCTGGTGCGTGCGGTGGCGGAGGAGGCGCGCGTGCAGCACCTGCCGCTGGCCACGCACACGGGAGACGCGCGCGACGTTGCCGATGCGGTGGAGATTGGGAGCGCGAGCGTGGAACACGGCTCCTGGCGGGATGAAATTCCGGACAACCTGCTGGAACGGATGGCGCAGGGCGGAGTGTATCTGGACCCGACGATCGGCGTTGGGGAAGCGTACGCGCTTTACTTTTCCGGCAAGGCGGACGGGCTGGGAAATTCGCTGGTGCAGCAGGCGGTACAGGGGCAGGTTCTCAAGAATACGCGGGAATTCGTCGGCTCCGGCAAGAGCGTGAATCCGGCGCGGGCCGAGCAGTTTCAGCACGCAGTGGAGCAGGCACGGGCCAACCTGCTGCGCGCCTGGAAGGCGGGCGTGCCGCTGGTGATGGGCACGGATTCGGGCAATCCGCTGGTGTTCCACGGACCTTCGATGCATCACGAATTGCAGCTTTGGGTGCAGGCGGGAATTCCGATTCCGGTAGCGCTGCAGGCGGCGACGCTGAACGCGGCGAAATTGATGGGAGCGGAA
The DNA here is from genome assembly GCA_963811575.1 of uncultured Solibacteraceae bacterium. GTDB lineage: Bacteria > Acidobacteriota > Terriglobia > Bryobacterales > Bryobacteraceae > Solibacter. Next base: position 231,861 of record CAWERY010000008.1, read on the forward strand.
AAGCGAATCGGCGCCATCCGTAAGGGGATGGATGCGGACTTACTGATGGTGGATGGGAATCCGCTGCAGGAGATCGGCGCGACGGAGCGCATTTCGCTGGTGGTGTTAAAAGGCGAGCGGATTCGCCGCTCCACTCTTTTCGATCAGAAGTAACGGGACGGCTCCGGAATCGACGGTGGCGCCGGTGCGGGAGACCACCTGGAAATACAGTTGATCGCCGGCGATTTCGAACATGGCGAAGGAGCGGTCCGTATCGAAGCCCTTGGCGGTGTCGGGCGAGGGGCGCAGATCGTGCGGCCGCAGTTCTCCGGAATTGCCGAGCACGAAGTAGTAGATTCCGTGCTGCGGTTTCAGGCGCTCGTAGACATGTTCATGGCCGGAGAGGACCACGCGCACGCCGGTCTGCTGGAGGAGCGGCTCCAGGGTCTGGCGAAGGTCGGTATCGGACCCGTGGGTTTTGGCGTGTGAGTAGAGGGGGTGGTGGAAGTAGCAGATCTTCCACTTGGCATCGGAGCCGGCGAGCTCCTTTTTCAGCCAGGACAATTGCGCCGGATCCATGTAGTTGCTATCGAGCGCGAAGAAGGCGGCATCGCCGCGCCGGAAGTCGTAATATCTGTGGCCGTTCATGTTGAAGGGCTTGTAAAAGATCTGACCCGGCTTATCGTGATTGCCGAGCGAGGCGAAGAATTTGATGCCGGAATCGAGCAGGGCCTTGTAGGGATCTTCGAATTTGGCTTTGAAATCGGCGGCGGTCTCTCCGCCGTAGAGGTTGTCGCCCATGGTCAGGACGAACTCGAAGGGGAAGTTGTCATGGAAGGCGACCATCTGGTGCGCGAGCTCGTACTGTTCCGGGGCGCCGGTTCCGAAGTCTCCGATGATGGCGAAGCGAACGGACTTCTGAATCATCGGCAGCGTGATTGCGGGGCCGGCGTTCTGGGCGAGGAGGGCCGCAGCGATCAGGTTGAGAAGGATGAGGGCGAGAAGCAGGTATTTCCGTGTCATTGACAGTCCATACACCGGTGAGCCATTTTACGGCAGCGCGTTCGGCAAGAAATCCACTATCAGGTTGGCATTCACGTCGCGCAGCACGAGAGCTTTTCCCACGACGCGATATTCCAGCTCGGGCGGCAACTTGGGCAGATTCTGCAGGAGCGACGGGGGCGTGGTTTGCAGCGGTACCTCCACAGGATAGCTTCGATTGACCTTCAGTTGAATCACGACGGGCTCACTACGGCGCAGGCTCTGGTGAACCTTGACGGCGTCGGGACCTTCGGTGGTGGCTCCCACCAGCTGGTGAAAGGCGGAGGCGATTTCCGGTGTGAAGATATTTCCCTGTACGGCGTGTTCGCGGGCCTCGTGGATGCGGTGGGCGAGCTCTTTTTCGTGCGCGGAAATGCGATCGGCAGAGGTGGTGGGTTTGAGTTTGTCGAGCGATGATTTGGCTTTGTCGTGCAGTTTCACGTAGTCGGCGACACGCCGCTGAAATTCTTCGATGGCCTTGGCGCCGGGATCGACGTTCTGCGCGCGGGCGAGGGCACAGGCGATAAGGGCGAGCGCGCTACGCGACATGGGATTCGTCCTCCCGGGCGGCTTCCTCATCGACTACGTCCCGGACAGCATTCTTGACGGCCTGTTTGACGGCAACTTTTACGGCCTCTTCGACGCGGCCGATATCCATGGAAAGGCCGTTTTGGCCGCCCATTTCCTTGACCACCTCATCGACCACCGGGCCCATCGGCGGTAGTTTCGTCCGCGACTTTTTTGGCGACTTTCTTGGCGAACTTGCGTGGCGGCGAGGTGGGCGCGGGCATGCCGACGGGAACAGCTTCGGAATGCGACTCCCAATCTTCCTCGAAGAGGCGAAGGACGGAGGCGACGGCCTTGGATTCCCGGAAAATGATACCGACTTCGCGGCGCGCGTCCAATTCCAGTTCGCGAAGGCTCTGGCTGCCGAGGAAGACCGCCTTGCCGTCGCGAATGATGGTGCGGGTGTGCAGGCGGATATTGAGCTTACGAGCATTCAGGCCGGTTCCCCTCCGGGTCAATTTGCCGATGATGCGCACATCGACACCGGCCTTGGCGCGCTCGCTGAGAATGGCGACCATCGCCGGATCGCTGACCTCGGGATCATAGATGAAAAGTTGTTTCCGGGCGCCTTTCAAGAAGGCGGCGAGTTCCTTGCGCGCATTGACGGGGCTCACCAGGAATCGCGGACTGCCGGGCTCATAGGCGTGACGCTTCACATCGGCTTCGAAGAGCTTGGCGGCTTCGCGCGTCATGTCGCGTCCGCGGGTGACGACGGCGAGACTGCGGCTGTGCTCGATATCGAGGTAGGTCATATTGAAGGCCATGAGATAGAGTTCGCGGCGATCGATCAGCATGAGTTTGCCGTGGTAGCGAACCAGATCGTCCGCGGTGCGGGCGACGGTGACGCCGTAGCCGAGGAGGCGCGCTTCGAGTTTGCGAAGGTTGGCTTCGCCGGCGCGATTGGTGTGTGCAATAAGTGCGTGCACGGCGACGCCGCGCTGGACGGCGTTGGCCATGGCGCGCTCAATTTCGCGTTGATCGAAACGGAAGATTACGATCTCCACGCAGCTCTTGGCTTTATTGATGGCTTTGACGACCGGCGCCACTCCATCCCCAGGTTGAATTAAGACTCTCATAGGAATTTGCCTGCTGTAGTTTGCATTACCGTCTGTTCGAGCACGCTGGCAGCTTCTTTGCAGCATAGGACGAAGCAAGTAACTCGCCGTTCATGGAGGGACGGATCGCATGAATGTAAGAAAGCTCGCAGCGGTGCAGATCACGGCTCTCGCCATGGTGGCGTTTGGTTTGGCAGCCGGTTCGAAAGTCGGGGACGAGGGTGCCGCCGGCAAAGCAGGGGCTGTACTTTGGCACGACCCGTCCGGACGCGATATGAATCTTCTCTATGGCGTGGGAAGCGAAGCGCGGCAGCCGCACGCTCCGTATAAATTCCTGAAGGAAGACACAGGCGGCAGTAGCGCCAAGTACGTGGTTAAGGACCGGGACGGGGTCAAATGGAAGGTCAAGCTGGGAGCCGAGGCGCGGTCTGAGACGGCGGCTTCGCGGTTGGTGTGGGCGGCCGGATTCTTCGTGAACGAGGATTACTTCGTGCCGGAGTTGCGCGTGGACGGGTTGCCGGCGCATTTGAAGCGGCACAGGCTGATCGAGCCCGGCGGCGTCATGCACAACGCCCGCTTCAAGCGCGAATCCGAAGACGAGAAGAAGCTGGGTATCTGGAAGTGGCGCGACAATCCGTTTCAGAACACGCGCGAATGGAACGGGCTGCGCACGATGATGGCCCTGCTCAACAATTGGGACGTGAAGGACGTGAACAACGCCATCGAGCAGAGAGGCGGCGAGCGCATTTACCTGGTGAGCGATATTGGCGCTACGTTTGGAGCAGCGGGGCGGAGCTGGCCGGCCAGCCGGTCGAAAGACAATCTGAAGATGTACAGCGCCTCGCGATTCCTATGCGGCGAGGGGAGCGAGCGGATCGATTTTTGCTCGCCGGCACGAGCGAGTATCGAGCACCTGGTAGACCCGATCGAGTTCCGGCGCAGGCTGAAACTGCGCTGGGTGGGGCGCGACATTCCTCGGGAAGACGCCAAATGGATGGGAACGGTGCTCTCCAGACTTTCGGACCAGCAGATTCGCGACGCGTTCCGCGCGAGCGGTTTTTCGGCGGACGAGGTGGAAGGGTTCGCGGGAGTGGTGAAAGAGCGAATCGCGGAATTGAAAGCTCTTTAAGGCGGGCCGGGTATCAGCGGGCGGCGGCTTCCTCGCTGCCGAACTGCAGAGCATAGAGTTCCGCGTACAGGCCGTGGGCTTCGAGGAGCTGTTCGTGGGTGCCGCGCTCGGCGATGGAACCATCCTGTACCACGAGGATGGTGTCGGCGCGGCGGATGGTCGAGAGGCGATGCGCGATCACGAGGCTGGTCTTGCCCTCCATCAGGCGGTCGAGGGCTTCGAAGACCAGCTTCTCGGAGGCGGAATCGAGGCCGGAACTGGCTTCATCCAGGATGAGAATCGGCGTGTCACGAATCACGGCGCGAGCGATGGCGATGCGCTGGCGCTGGCCGCCGGAGAGGGTGACGCCGCGTTCGCCGACCATGGTGTCGTAGCCTTTGGGCAGCTTCTCAATGAACTCGCTGGCGTTGGCGATTTGCGCCGCGTGGAGGATTTCTTCGCGGGTGGCGTCGGGTTTGCCGTATGCAATGTTGTTCCAGATGGTGCCGTGAAAGAGCAGGGCCTCCTGCAACACGAAGCTGATCTGGCTGCGCAGCGACTTCTGTTTGACGCCGCGGATATCCATGCCATCGATTTTCACGACGCCTTCGGAGGGATCGTAAAACCGCGCGATCAGGCTGGCAATCGTGGTCTTGCCGGCTCCGGTTGGGCCGACGAGTGCGGCCACCTGTCCCGGCTCGATGCGGAAATTGACGTCGCGAAGGATGGGCCGTTCCTGGTCATAGCCGAAGCTGACGTGTTCGAATTCGATGGCGCCGTCGCAGGGCGGTAACGTTCTTGGCGCCGGGCATATCTTTCACGTCGCGCTCGGTATCCATGACCTCACGGATCCGCTCATAACCGACCGCCGCCTTGGAATAGGAGTCGGTCATTTTGGAGAGTTCCTGCATCGGCTTGTACATCTTGCCGAGATAGAAAATGAAGACGACGAGGGAGCCTGGGGAGAGGGTTCCGCCGATCACCATGCGCGCGCCGAACCAAAGTACGAGGCTGGTGCCGACGGCGACAATCACGTCCACCAGCGGGGAGAGGCGGGCTTTGAGGCCGCGAGCGTGAAGCGCGGCTTCGACACTATCCAGGCTCTCTTCTTCGAGGCGGCGCTGCTCATACTCCTCGCGCGCAAAGGCTTTGACAACGCGGATGGAGCTTAGCACCTCCTGAATCACGGAGACGATTTCGCTTTCCTTCTTACGAACTTCGCGGGACGCCTTCTTGATGCGGCGGGTGTAGCTGAAGACGACCACGAAGAGAACGGGGGCGACGGAGAGGGCAATCAAGGTGAACTGCCAGTTGATGTAGAACATCACGCCGACCATACCGACCAGGGTGAGTCCATTGACCAGGGAACTCAGCAGTCCGGACGCGATGAAACTTTGGATGGCGTCAATATCGCTGGTCACGCGGCTGATCAGGTCGCCGGTCTGGCCGCGATCGTGAAACGCGAGGGAGAGACGCTGGATGTGGAAATAGACGGAACGCCGCAAATCATGCATCACCCATTGGCCGACGCTGGTGGTCAGGTACTTTTCGGCGTAGGAGCAGAGCGAACCGAGCACTGCGATTCCCAGGGCAAGCACGGCGGCGGATTTGAGGATGGCCAGGCGATCGCCACCGGCGGCATTCAAAACGATGTGGTTCAGCCAGCCGGTGAGGTGCTTTTGCTGCACCACGTTATCGAGCACAATTTTGAGCGGCCAGGGCTCAAGCAGTCCGGCAATGCCTTCGCCGATTACGGCCAGCAGGCCGAAGGCGAGCGACCGGCGATGGGGCTGGAGCAATTCCCGGATCGAGAGGTGTTTGAGAGGTGCGGGACGTGGGGACATGAAACGGCCAATTGCCTTTTCATGCAACTGGCCTGCCGAGGTGAGGAAACTTACACCGGAATCAGATCGAGCGTCCGAATCTCAGCGGCGACTCCGGCGGGAGACTCCATGGGGATGTAGTGCGAGGCGTCCGCCAGCAGAATCTCCCTGCCGTCCTGGAAGCGCGATGCGAGATCGGGGGCCGTGGGCGAGGCGCTGAGATCGAAGATGTCGGGGTTGCGGGTCTTCCCCGCGCGCATCACTACCACGGGTTGGCGAACCATCGCAATCTCCGGATAGATGTTGGAGCCGGGTTCCTTGGAGTTGAGATAGATCGAGGCCTCGACGGGTGGCGGGCAGGCGAGGACGAATTCGCCATCGCGCGGCAGCAGGCCGTATTCGCAGTAGTCGCGGAGGATTTCCGGCTGCCAGCTGGCGAAGGGCATACGATCTTTAAAGCGCTCGAACATCTCGTCCGCGGAGTGCCAGAGGTTGCGGCGGCGCAGGGTGAAGTGCGCGTCGGGGGGCTCGGTGCCGTAATATTCGGGCGGAAAAATCGTGGGGTCCACGAGGAGGAGCGCGCGATAAGTTTCAGGGCGGAGCGCCGCGACCTGAGTGGTGATGTGGCCGCCCATCGAATGGCCCACGCCCAGAGCGCCGCGGATGTTCCAATGCTCGGCGACGGCGGCGAGATCGCGGCCGAAGGAGCGCCAGTGGCACGGAGGCTCGGGCTTGCTGCTGCGGCCGTGGCCGCGCGCGTCTACGGCAAGGCAATGGCGCCCGGGAAACATCTGAATGATGCGATCCCAGCAGCGTCCGTGAAAGCCGGTAGCGTGGGCGAACAGAATCACGGGGCCTTCTCCCGCCCACTCCCACACTGCCAGTTCCTGGTCCTCGGACCGGACCATCTTTAGCTCGGGCGTTCTCTCCACCCTCGCATTCTCTCACGCGCTCCGAAGGGCTCCGTTATTCCGCTACGATCTCGAAGTGGCGAGGTTTGGGTTGGGCGGCGGCGCGCTGCTCTTTCAGGAGGTCGGCTTCCAGTTCATCGAGCGCGTCGAGGGCCTTTAAAAGATGCGGCGTCTGATCTTTCTCCAGGGGGACCTGGACATTGCGCCAGCGGGTGGCGTGAAGCGCATTGTGACGAAGGGTCAGATCATGGACATCGGCGGCCTGGCGCATCATCGGGGTCGGCAGTTCGGCCAGATTGATGCCGGCGGCGAGTTGTTCGGAGGTGAAGGTTCCGGCGGTGTCGCCGTCGATTTTCAAGGTATAGCGTCCGGCGGAAAGTCCGCGGACCTTGAGCGGCTGCTGGTTGAGGGCGGCGACAAAATCGGAGGAGTGGATGGCGAGCGCGACCAGGGGATCGCGCATGTTGACCGGCATGGGCAGGGCGTCATCGGTTTCGGTCCACGAGATACCCTTGCCGGCGGCGTGCAGGTCCGTGAGATGCGCGTTGCGCTGGCGCACGGCCTCTTTGCGTGCGGCGTCAACTTCGACATCGGTGACCAGCGAGGGAGCGTTCCACGCTTTCAAGAGGGCTTCCGCCATGAGGATGTGGCCGGCGGCGCCGGGATGTACGCGGTCTGGAATCAGCTTGGCGGCATTGGCGGCGTCGGCGGCGTTGGCTTTTTTCAGAGCTTCCACGACGCTGGTATTGAGATCGGCCAGGCCGAAATGCTGGTCGGCGGCGAGTTGTTTGAGGTAGTCGCTATAGCGCACGAGCACCTGGTTGTAGCCGCCTTCGAAAAGCGGAGCGCGGGTCACGTCGTCATACGGCGAGGGTTGAATGGCGGTAATGCGCACGCCGGGAATCTGGCGTTTCAAGGTGTCGGTAATGTGTTTGAAGCCGGCGGCAAACTCGTCGAAGGTGGGTTGGTCGAAGGCGCGATAGCGGCCGTCGTTCATACCGAGCATGATGGTGACGACGGTGGGATTGAAGGGAAGGACGTCGCGCCAAAGGCGAACATCTACCGGCCCTCCTCCGCCGCCGGTGACGCGGTCGCCGCCCCAGCCGGAGTGCACGAAGCTGATGTTGGTGCGGGGAAAGCGCGTTACCACGTAAGTTTCGGTGAAGGTGGTATAGAGGCGCTGATCGGTAATGCTGTCGCCGTAAAATACGACGCGGTCGCCTTCGTGTAATCCAAAGCCATCCTGGGCGACGGCGCAGGCCGCCGCCGCAATTGCCAAAACGAGTAAGTTGATCCTAGGCCGCATGGCAGTCAGTATATCGCCACGCGCCGCGAAGTTGCGGTTTCAGTAAAATAGGAACACCCGGATTTCCGCGCACGCAATCCGCCGGAAGGAGTATCTTATGACCGCCCGGACCCTGACTGCTTTCTGCTGGCTCGCCCTTTCCTGGGCGGCCGCGCAAACCACGCCTCCGGCAACACCGGTTCCCGGCGACAACGACAAGCCCGCGGTGCGCGAGACGCCGCCCGATCAGAAAGCTTACGCAGAAGTGATGAAAATCACCGATGCGGAGAAGAAGATCGAAGCGCTGGAGAAGTTTCGCAAAGAGTATCCGGATAGCGCGTTCGCATCGTCGGCAGATTCGACGATCCTGACGACGCTGATTCAGAAAATGCCGGACCAGGCGGCTCGCATCAGGAAAACCGCACAGTCGATGTATGCGGCGAGTACGGCGAAAGACAAGGCTGCGTCGAAGGATAATATCGTCGTCAGCATGGCGGCGCGGGGTGCGACGGCGAACCGGATCGCCGATCAATTGCTGGGCGGCGGCATTCTGCTGAAAGACGCTGAAGGGTACGCGAAGAAGGGTGTCGCGGCGATGCAGCAGAGCATCTGGATTGCCGAGCAGCGTGAAGGTTTCGCCAAGCGTAAGCAGACGCTGCCCTCATCCGAGGAGTTGGTGAAGCGATTCCAGCAGGCGCGCGCCGTGCGTGTCGCCACACTGGGACAGGTGGAGTATAAGCTGGGCCGCACCCCGCAGGCGCAAAAGCTGCTGGAGGAGGCGTACGCGGTAAACCCGGCGAGCGCGCCGGTGGCCGGAGCTTTGGGCGAGATGGCGGCGAAGGCGGGCAATGATTCGAAGGCCATGGAATATTTGATTTCGGCCAGGCTCACCGGGAATGCAGCGGAGAGCGTCAACCAGGTTTTCGACGCGACTTACAAGAAGACGCATAATGGCTCACTCGAAGGCGTGGAAACGATGCTCGATGGCGAATATCACCGGCGCTTTCCGAATCCCGTCCACGTCGAGGCGTATAAGGCGACCGCGGCGCGAACGGATCGCGTGGTGCTGGCCGAAGTCTTCACGGGCTCGGGTTGCCCGCCGTGCGCAGGGGCCGACATCGCATTCGATGCGGCCATGGAGCGATACGGGCGCAAGGAACTCGCGGTGGTGATGTACCACCTGCACATTCCGCGGCCGGACCCGATGACTAATTTAGATACACAGGCGCGGGCGAAGAGTTACTCGGTGAGCGGAGTGCCGAGCTTCGCGATCGACGGCAAGAAGACTCTGGGCGGTGGATCGCGCGATATGGCGCCCGGCGTCTACGAGCGCTTCAACAAAGATCTGGAGAAGGATCTGGAGACTGCGGCAGAGGCGAAGATCGGGGTCGATGCGGGACTCAGCGGGAGCAGCGTGAAGGTCGCGGTCGCGGTGAAGGGCGTGGTGAGCGATTCCAAGGATCTCAAGGTACAGATACTGCTGGTGGAAAAAGAGATCCGGCACCTGGGGGAGAACGGCGTGCGCTTTCATCCCATGGTGGTCCGCGCCATAGGCGGTGAGAAAGGCGAGGGCTTCGCGCTACAGGCCAAGGGCAGCGGGAATTTCGAAGCTAACTTTGACCTGGACGCGGTGAGCAAGGCGCTGAAGGCGCACCTGGACGATTTCGAATCCAAACGCGCCGGCTTCAAATTTTCGGCCAAGCGCGATCAGATCGATCGCGCCGGCCTGGCAGTGGTGGTGTTCGTACAGGACGAGAAGACGAAGCACGTGCTGCAATCCGCATACGTCGATCTCGGCAGCGCTCCGGGGTCACGGCCGGCCACACTCGAAGCCATCGGCAACCTGATGCCATGAAGAAGGTCATTCTGGCGATTCTTCTAGCGGCGGGAATGCTCGCCGCGCCGGTGGATCCGGTTGCGTGGAAGCTACATGTGGAGGGCGCGCCGGCTCTCAAGGGCGGGGCGAAATTTCAAGCGAAGCTGGTCGCAACCGTTCAGGACGGGTGGCATCTCTACTCGCTGAAGCCGATGGCGGAGGGGCCGATCGCGACGCGCATCTGGATTGCCGAGGGACAGCCCTTTTCACTGGCGGGCGGGGTGAAAGCGCCCGAGCCGCAGGTGACGCAGGATCCAACGCTCGGCATGGAAGTAGAGCTTTACGAGGGTGAGGCGTTGTTCACGCTGCCTGTGAAAGTCGCGATGGGAACGGCAGCGGGAGCGCATACGCTGACGGTGAGCGCTGCTTATCAATCCTGCAACGACAAACTTTGCCTGCCGCCGAAGACGGTCAAAGTCGAGCTTGCGCTGATCATCGCAAAATGACCATCGCAAAATAGGTTTATTTGCGACGGGGCGGAGGATCTTCGTGCTTGGCTTCGTTCCAGCCTTTGCGCACTTCCTTGCCGGCATCGCGTAGCTCCTGTTCGGCCTTCTTGGCGCCGCGCTTAATCTCTTCCGAGGCTCGATATGCGTCGCGGCCCACTTTGCGGGCGGCAGGATCGTCGCGCGAGGTGTCACGGTTACACGATGTGAACGTTAACCCCGCGACCAGCATGAGAAATAATCCACAGAAGCGCATTTGCAGTTCCCTCCCAGGTATAGGAGCAAGCGGAATGCCAATCCTTGCGCTACCGTTCGGCGCTGAGAACGAATATTCTCTAAGGTGATGTGGAATAACTACCAGAGCTTTTGCCGGATCGCTCTCGCCGTGATGGCTGCGATTCCGTTGGCGGCCGCGATCAACCAGCCTTTAAGAATCCAAGGCGGCCGGGTGGAGGGCGTTCCCGGCCGGGACCCATCGATTACTGCTTATAAGGGAGTTCCGTTCGCGGCTCCACCGGTGGGCAACTTGCGATGGCGTGCACCGCAAGCCGCCGCACCCTGGCAGGGAGTCAGGAAGGCAGACAAATTCGGCAACAGCTGCATCCAGAACATCGCGATGGAGCATAAGCCCTGGACCTACGAGTTCCTCACGCATAACGATGTCAGCGAAGACTGCCTGTATCTCAACGTATGGACCGGTGCGCGCGGGTCGGGCGAGGGCCGGCCGGTCTATCTGTATATTTACGGCGGCGCCAACACGGAAGGGTCGGGCGCGGTGCCGATCTACGACGGTGAGGGATTAGCGAAGAAGGGCGTGGTGGTGGTGACGGTCAACTACCGGCTGGGGATCTTCGGATTCTTCGCGCATCCCGAGTTGAGCAGCGAGGCGGAGTACAAGGCGTCCGGCAATTATGCGCTGCTCGACCTGGTGGCGGCGCTGCACTGGATTCACGAGAACATTGCGGCGTTCGGCGGCGATCCGGAGAAAGTGACGATCGGCGGCCAATCGGCCGGCGGGGCCAACGCTCACAGTTTGATGGCCTCGCCGCTGGCCAAGGGACTGTTCCGCGGCGCGATTATCGAGAGCGCCGGGGGCGGCGTTCGCAAGCGCGCGGAAGTGGAGCAGGCAGGAGTGAAGTTCGCCGAGTCCAAAGGCGCAAAGTCGATCGACGAGTTGCGCAAGATGTCCTGGAAAGATCTGACGGCGCCGGTGGCGGGCGCGCCGCGGTTTAGCACGGCGGTGGCGGATGGGTACGTGCTTCCGCAATCGGCGGCGGAGCGTCTGGAAGAGAGCGACCTGCCGCTTTTGACGGGCACGAACAAACACGAGTCGGGAGCGACTCCTCATCCGGACGTTACGTTAGCGGGGTATCAGGAGGCGGTGAGACGGCGCTATCAGGACCTTGCCGAAGAGGTGTTGAAGTTGTATCCGGCGGCCAGTGACGAAGAGGCAAGGGTCGCGCAGAACGAACTCGCCTGGGATAGCGTGCGAGTTTCGGGCAGCTTGCGGGCAAGTAAGAAGAGCAAGGTCTTCACCTACTTCTGGGATCATACGCTGCCCGGGCCGGACGCCGATAAGTACGGCGCCTTTCACAGTTCGGAGGTGCCTTTCGTGATGGACGCGCTGAGTACGGCGGACCGTCCGTTCACGGCTGTGGACCGCAAAATCGCGGACATGATGTCGTCGTACTGGGCGAATTTCATCGCTACCGGAGATCCGAACGGGCGGGGACTGGCACACTGGCCGGCGGTGCGCGAACAGCCTGCCACGACGATGGAAGTGGGCGACCGGACGGCTGCAATTCCGGTAGCGGGGAGCGAAGCGAAGCGGCAGCTGCTGGAGAAATACTTCGCGAAGCAGTAGATGTATACTTACCACCGGAAAGGAGTATCGGTATGAAATGGATCCTGGTAATGATGGGCCTGTTTGCCTTCACCGCGGCAGCCGCGGACATCAGCGGTAACTGGAAAGCGACCGCGGAGGGGCCGAACGGCGCGATGGAGCGGACGTTCGTTTTCAAAGTGGAAGGGAACAAAGTCACCGGTGAAAGCACGAGCAGCATGATGGGCAAATCCGTGATTACGGATGGCAAGGTGGAGGGGGACACCGTGACCTTCACGCTGAACGGCAAGTTCGGCGATCAGGAAGTAAAGCTGAATTACAAAGGCAAGATCAGCGGCAACGAAATTAAGTTCACGAGTGAGATGGCCGGCGGTGGGGGCGGCGGCGCCCCCATCGAGTGGATCGCGAAGAAGATGTAGAGGCGGCGGTCAGCGTCCTCCCTCATTCGGATTGCGCGGCTTGGGCGCGGTCCCGGGTGGCGGCGGTGGCGGGGGCGGTGGGGGCGCGGGAACGACTACGGGTGGCTCGATATTCAGGTCCAGCGCGTCGGCCGGCTTGGGCTGGGCGGCTTTGGCGCGCCTGGCGTTCAGCGCCTTGCCCACCCACAGGTCGGCTTGCGCTTGCGCGGCGGCGCTATCCTTTGGATCGTCAGCGAGCAGGCCCTTGATTCGGTACATGAGGTTGAGATAGGCCATCACGTCATCGGACCCGGGATTCTTATCGAGGGCGATCTGGAGCACACGGAAGGCTTCCTCGACGTAGGGCGCGAGGCTGGCGCGCAGAGTGGCACGAACTCCGGCATCGGGAATCTGCGCGATCGCAGGGGAGGCGCCGAGCTGCCGCAGCGCATCACGAACCTCGGCATAGGCGATACCCCAATCCAGGACGCCGAGGGCATAGTAGGCATCCCGGTTTTCCGGATCGCCGGCAATCAGCTTCAAGATCAGTTCGCGGGACTCCTTTTGTTGCGCCGGGCCATTGAGCGAAATGATGCCGAAGATGGCCGTCGCATTCCGCGGGTCGAGTTGCAGCACGTTGCGATATTGCAGCAGGGCAGCATTCAGCAGGGGCGTGTCCTCACCCTTGATGGGGAGGTACTGACCCTCGGCCAGGGCTTCGCGCACGTAGGCGTTGGCGAGGAAGAGCTGGGCCTTCACGTTGGCAGGGTCGAGTTTGACGGCGGCTTCGAAGTGTCCGGCGGCGGCATGGAAATCGTGACGATTGAAGGCGTCCGCGGCGGCTTGCATTTCCGATTGCACCGCGGTTTGGGCATAGCCGGACACGGCGAAGCCGCCGGCGAAAGCGATGCACACGGCGAAGGCCGAGAGCGCACCCACGAGGGCGAGGCGAGCGCGGCGCAGATCGCCGCCGCGACGCTCCATCAGGCTGCGAATGCGTTCTTCCAGAATGTCGCCATCGAAAACGCCGAGCACGTAGCCGGGTTGTTGGGCGGGCAAGGCGATGCCGGCGATGGTGACGATGGAGCGAGCGTACACGGCGGGTTCCAGAAGATGGCGCGTCACCAGCTCGTCGCAGGCCATTTCGCGGCTGCTTTCGATGCCGCGATGGATGAAGATGGCGGCGGGATGGAAGGAGAGCGGCAGATAGAGCAGTTCGTAGAGCAGTTTCAACAGAAAATCGTGACGGGCGATGTGCGCCATCTCGTGCCCAACGGCGGTGGCGAGAAGGTCTTCGCGCGGCTCGTCGAACATCGCGGCGGGAAGCAGGATGGCGCGGTGCAGGGCGACCGGCCCGGTGACATCTTCGGAGCGGAGGAGCGCCACGCCGCCGGTAGAGAAGGCGCTTTCGCAGCGTTGGAGCAGGGCGGACAGGCCGCCTGGCGCGGCATCGCGGCGAATTTCAAAAGCGCGGAAGAGGGCGCGCAGGAACTGCACCACGCGGAATAGTAGAAACATTCCGTAAGCGCCGAGTAGGAGCATCGCCCAATCGTGAGTGAAGGTGACGGCGGAAGCGGCGGGCGCGGAGGGTGCGGGCGCGGCAGCTATCGGCCCGGGCACGGTTGTTGCGGCCGTCCCGGCTAACGGAGTTGCGGGCAGGGCGGTGTGAGGGGCCGCCGGGGGAGTGCGCAGGGTCAAGGCCGGCAAGAGAACGGCGGCGCACAACGCGGCGACCCAGACCGCGTGGCGATGGCGTGCGGGTCCGTTGGGCATGAGGCGGCATGCCAAGGTGGCAACCGCCCAGGCAAGGGGAACCTGCCATAGGGCGTTGAGCAGAAAAGTAAGCAGAGTGCGGCTAATCGTTTCCATTAGTTTCCTCCTTGGGGCGGTCGATGATTTCCTGAAGGCGCGCCAGTTTCTCGGGGGTAAGATGACGGGTTTCGACCAGGTTCAGCAGCAGGCCGTCGGCCGAGCCGCCGAAGAAGCGGTCGAGCACTTCGGAGACGGCCTGGGTGACGGCTTTCTGACGGCTGAGAACCGGGCGGTAGATGTAGGTGCGATTCTTCAGAAGGCGTTTGACCTTGCCTTTGCGGTGCAGGATGTTGAGCATGGTCTGCACGGTAGTGTAGGCAAGGTCGCGGCCTTTCAGGTTGGCTTGAACAGATTGTACGTTGGCGGGTCCGGTCTCCCACAGCACATTCATGATCTGCAGTTCGAGCGGGGTGAGTGCGGGGTCGGTAATTTTCTTGCGGGGCAAGCGTACCTCCTAAACATTTAGGAGTATGAAGCGAAAATCGGGCCTTGTCAACTAAAAGTTTAGGAGAGTGTGTGGTCATCGGTCACAGATCCGGCATGCCCATCCTCGGGGACGTTGATCGGGCAGCCCGAACGTGGCGCGTTCATGCGCAACTCCAAAAGACCAATTGCGGCATAAAATAAGTCGATCCAGCTTTCAACCGATTGCCTAATGCAATCAGAAACGCGCGGATGTGCCGCGTGAGGAAAGGAAGTGGTATGGCTAAGCTCGTGTTCGGAATGAACCAATCCCTGGATGGCTACGTGGACCATACGGCGTTTGCGCCAGGCCCCACGCTCTTCCGCCATTTCATCGATGAGGTGCAGGGGCTGGCGGGCAGTGTCTACGGTCGCCAAATGTATGAGGTCATGCGTTACTGGGACGACGATCACCCTGAATGGAACGCAGAGGAGCGCGACTTCGCGGCGGCGTGGCGGAAACAGCCGAAATGGGTCGCCTCGCGCTCGTTGAAATCGGTCGGCCCCAACGCCAGGCTTATTAAGGACGATCTTGGGGTGGCGATCCGCGAGCTTAAGGACGAGCGCGCCGGGGAGATCGAAGTCGCCGGCCCAAACCTGGCGCAAAGCCTCACCGAACTTGGGCTGATCGATGAGTATCGAATCTACCTGCACCCCGTCGTGCTTGGTCACGGCAAGCCATATTTCGCCGGACCCCGGCCGCGGCTCCGCCTTATGACCAGCGATCGGATTGGCGAGGATGTGATCAGGTTGAGCTACGTTCCTGCGTAATTTCGGAACTCGCCGCTGAAGGAGTTCCTCGCGTGCATGGTTCTCAGCGATGCCTCCGTCTTACCGCGGCAAAACGTCGTACGGTTTGCCCGGGGGGCGCGCTACTCACCGGCAAGAGCCTCGGTCGGTGAGATACGAGCGGCCTGATGAGCCGGAACCAGACAGGCGGCCAGCGAAACCAGACCGATGATGCAGGCGGTCGCCGCGAGTGTCGCCAGGTGAAAAGGCGGCACATGGAAAAGGAGGTTGCGCATTGCCCGGCCCGTTACCCATGCACCGGCTACGCCGAGCGTCGTGCCCGCCGCCAGCAGGCGCAAACCCAGCGCCAGAAACTGACTGCGGATCTGTTGCGGCCGCGCGCCCAGCGCCATTCGAACGCCGATCTCCCTGCGGCGCTGCGCCACCGCATAGCTCAGGATTCCGTAAGTCCCGATGGCAGTGAGTAACAGGGCGATTGCGGAAAAGAGGGTCGCGAGCAACGCCGGCGCCCTGCGTGTCATCAGGCTGTCGGAGATCCGTGTTTCCATGGACCGAAGGTCGGTTATGGTTGCATCGCGGCCAGTCTGCCGGACAAGCGTTTGGAGGGCCGGACCCATCGATTCCGGGGGAAGGCTGGTGCGAAGCACCACGAAGAGACTATCGTCGGTCCGCAGCGCATACGGGTAATAAATCGCGCCCTGCGCCGCATCGTCGGTAAGGCCAGCCTGTTTCACGGCACCGACAACTCCGACTACGGTAAATGCATCGACGTCCCTGGTTTCCTCCGAGCCCTCGAAGAGCCGCTGGCCGAGAGCTCTGGCGTGCGGCCAATAGAAGCGCGCGAAATCCTCGTCCACAACGCAGACCCGATCTCCACGTTGTGAATCGTCCGCGGAGAGGAATCGCCCTTCGAGCAAAGTGAAGCCCATGGCCGCGAAGTAGTTGCCATCCACGCCGTAGGAGTAGTGCCCGCGCAAGGTTTCGCCAGGCGGGCGCACGTAGCCTTTTACGGTAGCGGCGCTCTTGCCGTTGTTACCGCTGAGCGGGACATTGTTTACCGCGCCCACCGCCGTCACCCCCGGCTGCCGCGAGATTTCCGCCAGCAGGCGCTGGTTAAAAGCGAGGCGGGCGGGCCAGTTCGGGTATTGATTCCGCGGCAGCAGGATTTGGCCGGTAAGCACATGGTCCGGCCGAAAGCCCGGTGAAACAGCCATCGCCTGTTTCAGGCTGAGGCCGAGCAAGCCGGCTCCCTCCAACAGAACCAACGCCATCGCAATCTGGGCCACGATGAAGCCGTGCCGCAGCCGCTGAGACATGCGGCCCGACGTTCCGCCTCGCGTCTCCGATTGAATCGCACCCGCCAGATGAGCGCGCAGATTGAACCATGCAATCGGTAACGCGAGCGCAATTCCCAGGATCACGGACCCGGCCATCGCAACCATCGCCAGTCGAGCATCAAAGGCGATGTCACGTGCCCAATGGCAAACGCTCCGCGCCGAGCGTGCCGAGAAGGCGGATTCCGGCCCAGCCGCCGGCGAGGCCGAGGACGCCTCCGGCCAGCGTCAATAGCGTCGTTTCTACCGCCACTTCACTGACCACATGCCAGCGGCTCGCCCCCAACGCCTGCCGTACCGCCAGTTCTTTGATTCGCCCGCTGGCGCGGATCAGGAGCAGGTTTGCCAGGTTGACCGCACCGATCAGCAGGAGCGCCAGGGCGCCGCCCTGCATCCAAAGCAGCGTGGGGCGAATGCTGGCGACGTGGTCCGCGCGGAGAGGTACCACCACGGACCGAAAGCCGGCGTCGGAGAGCATATTCGCTTTCGGATCGTCCCGTTCCAAGGTGTTGTTTTGCGCGTCGATCTGAGCCTGCGCCTGTTCGAGCGTAGCGCCAGGTTTGAGGCGAGCGATGATGTGTTTGGAATTCCCACCCGAATGCCGCTCCCGGGCCACGCGATCTTCGGGACGCGACGCAAAGGGAAAATACAGCCGCGCTTCCGACGATAGAAAGCGGAAGCCGGGCGGGAGAACGCCCACCACGGTGTTCGGCACTCCGGCAACCATGACCTGCCTGCCCAATACGAGCGGGTCGGCATTGAAATTTCGCCGCCAATAGCTGTCGCTCAGGATCACGACCCGGCTGGGCGGTATCGCCATCTCCGCATCCGTGAAGCTGCGTCCCATCGCGGGGTTAGCGCCAAGGGTGGAGAAAAACTCCGGCGACACGCGCATAAACGGCACGCGTTCCGTCGCGCCGGTTTCGCCGACGATTGCCGTTCCCTCGCTGTAGATGGCGAGATCCGAGAAGGCCGGTATCTGCCCGCGGCGTTCGTAGTAATTCGTGGTTGACGACCCATCGCGGAGGACGCCCGCTTTCGGATAGGTGTTGAACACCGTGACCAGCCGGCCGGGCGCCGGAAACGGCAGGGGACGAAGCAGAATGGAGTCCACGACGGCGAAGATCGTGAGATTCGCGCCCAGGCAAACTGCCAGCGTCAGGAGTGCGGTGGCTGTGAATCGCGGCGTCTTACGCAATGTCCGTCCCGCGTGCCGGAGCTGCCTCCGCAATTCGTCGAACGGTTGCAGCCCGCGGGCTTCGCGGCATTCCTCCTGAGTGCTGTTCAGGCTGCCGAACTCGATTCGGGCGCGCCGTGCAGCCTCTGGCGGCGGGACGCCGGCGCGGATCAGGTCGGCTATGTATTGACTGATGTGGAAGCGGAGTTCCTCTGACATGCCGCGTTCGAAAGCGTCGCGGGATTTCAGAACGCGGAAGATCGAGCGAATGTGTTTCAGCACGTCATACCTCTTCGGGTGTAGTGTTCAAAGCCGATGTGATTGCCGATGCGAGCCGGTTCCAGCCCTCGGTTTCCTTGCGCAGCCGCCGCCGCCCGGCAGCGGTCAGCGTGTAGTATTTCGCGCGCCGGTTGTTATCGCTGACACCCCATTCGGCGGCGATCAGTTCCTGGTGCTCCAGCCGGTAAAGGGCTGGATACAGGGAACCCTGGGGAATTTCCAGCGCATCGCCTGAGATTTGCTGTATCCGCAGCAGCACACCATAACCGTGCAGCGGCTTCAAAGAGACCGCCTTGAGAATCAGCATGTCGAGTGTTCCCGGCAGAAGCTCCGCGGTTTTGCCCATGGCAATCGCCTCCCAGTCCAGCTAGGAGTATAGCACTTCTCCTAGTTAGACATAGGAAGAACATAAATTTTGGCTAGGTCTGTTGAGGGGGGCTGATGTGGCGGCAAGGTCATGGTCATTTGCGGCGTAGAACCTTGGCCGGATCCCGCAGAGCCGCATATACGACTGGTCCCGCGGCCGCCAGCGCACACTGTGAAGAACGGGCTACGGCGCAGCCCGCGGCAAGCAGCGAGGACGTCAGAGGTCATGAGATTTCCCGCCTCCCTTAGCATTTCTACGCCCAGTCAAACGCGCCGGCCAGGCGCTCTCGCGAACCTGTTAGTAGGGCCAGGGGAGAATCGAGAATTCGAACTGGCGCGGATCGAGTCCGCGGGATTGCAGCATGCGGACGCAATCTTCCATGGTGGCGCCGATGGCTTCGATGCGCCGCAACGGAAGGGTCTCGGGGGAATATATCTCGAGCGCGATGAACTTACCGGCGAGCGCCATGCGTTCTTCCACCGTGAGGCGATCGGGATTGCGGCCGAGTGCCTGGCTCGGATCTTTCGCGGCGGATGTAGTCATGGTGTGAAGATTGTATCAATCCATGAGCAGCGCGGTGAGGACCGCGGCCCAGATGGGTCCGGCCTGCGATTTGGCCCACGAGGCAAATAGCGGTCCATGCTGATTGGGATTGTTCGCCACCTCGCCGCGCATGCCGGTTTTCATGCCGGCGCCAAAGGTTCTTTCGAAGCTGTTCGGCTGGCCCTGGGGGCGGCTGAGCGTGGCGTGAATCAACATGCTCACCTGGTCGGATTGCTGGACGCAGGTAATGCCGGGTTCCACTTGCAGGCTGAGGACGGCATCGACATCGGGGGGAGTGGTCTTGCCGGAGATATCGGACGTGCCGCGCGCATCGGCGGAAACGATCACCATGAGATCGCGGCCGGAGCTTTGCGCGAAGTGCTGAAGGGCTTCGATCACCAGGGCATCGGGACGAATCTGGCGGAGGTGTTGGGAGAGATCCGCCGAACGCATGAAACAGGAGCTGAAGAGATCTTTGCCGGGCGCCCAGGAGGCATCGATCGCGAGGCGAAAGCGCCTGGGCTGGGGAAGCAGTTTCAGGACGCCGTCATGCGCGACGTGGACCACGCCGCCGGAGGGCGCCAAGAGGGCGAGCATGTACGCGTTCCAGCCATGGGAATCGCGCGCACCGGCCTTCGCTCCCTTGTCGAGTAAAAGGCGGACGGTGGGGACGTGGCCGAATTGCGCGGCCAGCATGAGCGGGGTGCGGCCGTCGTGATCCTGACTTTCGATATCGGCGCCTTTGGCGAGGAGCTGCTCGACTTGCGCGGTCTTGCCCTTCTTGGCGGCATCCAGAAGGTCGGTCGAGTTCTCCGCCGCAAGCAAGGGAATTATGGCGATCAATAGAATTGCGGGGAAACGCATACTACTGTTGTATCGCGCCGGGCGCGGGTGCGCTGGGGTTAGTGCATGGGGCCGGAAGGGCGGCCGTGCGTGGGGCGCTTCATAATCAACAGGAACGGCAGCACGAGCAGGAAGACAATCGCCATCGCGCGGAACGTATCAATGAAGGCGAGCATGGAGGCCTGGCGCTGCACGGCGCCCCAGAGGGTACCGTAGGCCTGGGAGGCAGCGGCGGTGGGGGCGGAACCGCGCATCGTGAGGGCTCCCTGCGTACTGCGGAGGAATTCCTGGGTGGGCATGCTTAACGCGCTGACGTGTTCGCCGAGCTGGTGCGTGTGGAACTGCTGGCGGCGGAAGAGGAAGGTGGTCGCCGCGGCGATTCCGAAGCCTCCACCGAGGTTGCGCATGAGGTTGAACATGCTGGTGGCGTTGCCCATTTCTTCCTTGGGAATGGGATCCATCGTGGCGGTGGTGAGGGGCACGAACAGCATGGCGAGCGCGGCGCCCTGAATGAACTGCGGCCAAAAGATATCCCAGTAGCCGGCGTTCAGATTGAGATTGGAAAGCTGATAGAGCGTCCAGGAGGCGCCCACCAGGCCGCAGGCGAGCACTTTGCGCGGGTCGAAGCGGCCGAGTACGGTGCCGACCAGGGGCATGGTGAGGAAGCTGCCGAGGCCGCGCGGCGCCATCGCGATACCGGCATTGAGGGCCGGGATAGCCCAGCATGGTCTGCAGGAAAATCGGCAGCAGGAGCAGGCTTCCGTACAGTACGAAGCCGAGCATCGACATCAGAAACACTCCCGCGGCATAGGTGCGGTCTTTGAAGACGCGAAGCTTGACCACGGGATCGGGCGTGTAGAGTTCGTGAATCACGAAAAGCAGCAGCGCGCAGAACGCGACCGCGGTGGTGATGATGATCCAGTTGGCGGCGAACCAATCGTCTTCCTGTCCCTTATCGAGCACCACCTGGAGCGCGCCCACGCCGAGCGCGAGCATGCCGATGCCCCAGTAATCGATGCCGCGATTCTGGCGGCGGATGTAGGGCGGATCGAAGATGAAGAGGCGCGTCATGATGACCGACGCCAGGCCGACCGGCAGGTTGATATAGAAGACCCAGCGCCAGCTGAAATTGTCGGTGAGATAGCCGCCGATGACGGGGCCGAGCATGGGAGCGACGACGATGCCGAGTCCCCAGAAGGCCATCGCCTTGCCGCGATCTTTCGGCGGGAAGGCCTCGAGCATGACGGCCTGGGAGAGCGGCTGAAGCGCTCCGCCGGTGGCTCCCTGCACGATGCGGAAGAAGATCAGCATGGGCAGCGTGGTGGCCAGGCCGCAGAGAAAACTGGCGGCGGTGAAGCCGAAGACCGCGGCCAGCAGGGTGCGCTTGCGGCCGAAGAAGTTGGCGATCCACCCGGTCATCGGCAGGATGATGGCGTTGGCGACCAGGTAGGAGGTCAGCGCCCAGGCTGCCTCATCGGTGCTGGCGGAGAGGCTGCCGGCGATGTGGGGGAGCGAGACGTTGACGACGGTCGTGTCCAGCACCTCCATGAAGGTGGCGCACATGACGGCGACGGCGACGATCCACGGGTTGATTTGGGGTTGTTGCTCCTGTGCAGACGGCATCCGGTCCCTTTGCTTCTCTATGATGCCGCAAAAACGGCGCGCGTCCGGGAGCGGAAAAATCGTCCGGTGGGGTAATGTTACTAAAAGGGAGTGATGCTTCGAACCAATGGGTAAGGGACGCCGGGAGACGCGGAATACCGCGAACAAAGAGGAAGCGCCTCGGACGTCGTTGCCTCGAACACCTGCGCCTCGAACTCTTATGGATTAGCGCGGGACTGGTGGCGATGGTGGCCGTGGTGTATGCGCGGGTCTGGGGCTTCGCCTTCGTCAATTTCGACGACCCGGACTACGTGAACACCAGCGGGCGCGGCTTGCTGTGGGCGTTCACGTCGGTGGAGGCCGCGAACTGGTTTCCGGTGACGCGGCTCTCGCACATGGCGGACGGCCTGCTGTTCGGGATGCAAAGCGGCTGGCATCACGCGATGAATGTGGTGTGGCATGCGGCGGCCACGGTGACGCTCTTCGCGTTCCTGCAGCGCGCGACGGGGGCGCGATGGCGCAGCGCGTTCGTGGCATTTCGTTTTCGCGCTGCATCCCCTGCACGTGGAATCGGTGGCGTGGGTTGCGGAGCGCAAGGATGTGCTGAGCGCGTTCTTCTGGTTCCTGACCCTGTGGTGCTATGTGCGTTACACGGAGCGGCGGGAAGCGCGCTGGTACTGGTTCACGCTGGCGGCGTTCGCGGTGGGCTCGATGGCGAAGCCGATGATGGTGACTCTGCCGCTGGTGATGCTGCTGCTGGATCTGTGGCCGCTCGCGGCGGCGGGCGTGGCGGGAGAAGATCCCGTTCTTCGCGATTGCGGCGGCGAGCGCGCTCACCACGTTCGTGGTGCAGCGGAGTGCGGGCGCGGTCGGCGAGTTTGTGACGTTTCCTTTGGGGCTGCGCGTAGAGAACGCGCTGGTGACGTACCTGGTCTACATCGGGAAAATGTTGTGGCCGGCGAAATTGGCGGTCTTCTATCCGTATCCGGCGGACCTGGCGCTATGGCAGGCGCTGGCGGCGGCGGTGGTGATCGTGGGGGTGTCGGCGGCGGCGTGGCGCGCACGGCGGAGCTATCCCTACCTGGCGGCGGGCTGGGCCTGGTACCTGATCACGCTGCTGCCGGTGATCGGGCTGGTGCAGGTGGGAGCGCAAGCGCGGGCGGACCGGTACACGTATCTGCCGATGACAGGCCTCGCGATCGCGCTGGCATGGGGCGCGGCCGAGCTCGCGCAACGGCGGCCGGCGGCGCGGGTCGCGGTCCAAGCGCTCGCGATCGCGCTGTGCGCCGCGTGCATACCGGTGACGTGGGCGCAGATCGGGTACTGGCAGGATAGCCGGACGCTGTTCGAGCATGCGCTGCGGGTGACGGAGCGGAATTACCTGGCGCATCACAATCTGGGTGTCGCGCTGGCGGATGAGGGGCGGCGGGCGGAAGCGATCGTGCAATTCGAGGAGGCGTTGAAGATCCGTCCGGATTATGCGCAGGCGCGCACCGACCTGGGGAACGCGCTCTCCCGGCAGGGCGGGCGGGGAACCGAGGCGATCGCGGAATTCCGCGCGGCGGTAGCGACGATGCCGGGTTCGCCGATTCCGCACAACGATCTGGGCAACGCGCTGGTGAAGGCCGGGCGCACGCAGGAGGCGATCGCGGAATACCAGACCGCGCTCGGAATCAAGCCGGACTACGCGGAAGCGCACAATAATCTCGGCAAAGCGCTGGCCGCCATGCCGGGCCGCGGGGCCGAGGCGATGGCGCACTTTCAGGAGGCGTTGCGCATCCGTCCCGACCTGGCGGAGGCTCACGTCAACATGGGCGATGCGCTGGCGGCGATGCCGGGCAGGGCGGCGGATGCCATCGACGGAGTATCAGACGGCGCTGCGCATCCGGCCCGATTTGGCGGAGGCGCACCACAGCCTGGGGCGTGCGCTTTCGGAGATGCCGGGGCGTATGGCGGACGCCGCGGCGGAGTACCAGGCGGCACTGCGCAGCGCGCCGGATTTCACGGAGGCGCACTACGACCTGGGCCTGGCGCTGGCGGCGATGGACCGGCCGGCCGAGGCGGTGGCGCAATTTGAGGCGGCGCTGAAGATCCGGCCCGATTACGCCGAGGCGCATAACAATCTGGGTGCAACGCTGGCGGCATTTCCGCGAAGGTCCGCGGAAGCGATCGAGCACTTCGAAGCAGGCGCTGCGCATCCAACCGGATTACGCCGAGGCGCATTTCAATCTGGGGGTCGCGCTGGCGCAGGATCCCGGGAAGACTCGCGAGGCGCTGGCCCACCTGGAAGCGGCGGAGCGGCTACAGCCGGACGCGGAACTGGAGAAGACAATCCGGCAGCTGAGGGGCAGGTAGGGTTCCAATAAAAAAGCGCCTGCCGCTGCCGGCAGGCGCTTTTTCCAAACAAGACAGCCAGATCGATTAGAACTGGATCTTGGCTCCGAGCTGCACGACGCGTCCGCCGCCCGTGCCATTGACTCCGGTACCCGAGCTCAGGGTTCCGGTAATGAACCCAAAGTTGGAGCCGAAGCCCGTGTTCGGGTTGGAGAACTGCGGCGTGTTGGTGGTGTTGAGGGTTTCGAGGCGGAGCTGCAGCTTCACTTTGCCTTCGCGGTAGCTGATCCAGCGCGAGAGGCCCGCGTTCAGCGCGTACAGGTTCGGACCGCTCACGATGTTGCGGCCGGTGCTGCCCTGTACGTTGGTATTGGCGCGGGCGAAGCTGGCGGTGTCGAACCAGGGATTGCCGGTATTGATGCCGCCCAGGATCTTGACAGGAGCAATCTGATCCAGGGTCGCGGTGCCGTTGCTGCCCAGGTTCAAGCTGTTGCTGCCGGTGAAGGTGAGCGGGGTGCCGGTGCGGGCGGAGAAGATGCCCGAGACCTGCCAGCCGCCGATGATCTTGCCGGGGATACCGCCGTTGTGCAGGAAGTGCTTGCCTTTGCCGAACGGCAGTTCCCAGATGTAGCTCTGCACGAAGTTCAGGGTGCGATCGTAATCGGCGCGCGCGTAATTGCGGCCGATGCCCTGGCCGGCGTAGAAATCCAGACCGCCATCGTCGCCGCTCTGGAAGCCCATGGCCTTCTGCCAGGTAAACGCGGTGGTGAGGCGGAAGCCGGAAACAAAGCGCCGGTCGAACTTAACCTGCAGCGAGTTGTAGGTGGTGGAGAAGCCTGCGAAGAACTGCGTGATCGCAGCCGTGGTGCCGTATTTCGCAAAGAAAGGCTGACCGGCGCTACCGGCGCCGATGACCTGTCCGGCGTTGAGATTTGGCGACGTTGCGATGCGGACGCCATGGCCGCCCACGTAAGCCACATCCAAGCTGAGAGCCCAGGGTAACTGCCGTTGTACGGCGATGTTCCAGGTCTCGATATACCCGTTCTTATAGTTGGTGGGAACGTAGAACTGGGCCGTGGTCGGATTGACATTGGTGATGACGCCGTTGGAAGGCACAACCACCGGGTCCGGCGCGGGGAAGCCGTTCTGGAAGGTGGGCGCGAGGCCGCCGGGCAGCACCGCGGGTCCGTAGTTATCGGTTCCGGTAGGCGCCACATATTGATTGTTCGATCGCACCGGGAAGTTATACATCCAGGTGTTATCCGGGAAGGGCGTGTAGCTGATGCCGAAGCCGCTGCGCACCACGGTCTTGGAGGACAAGCGGTAGGCGACGCCGAGACGGGGCGCGAAGTACTTGTAGCGCGGCTGCATGCCCAGGTTCATGGGATGGCCGCCGATGCCGGCGAGTTCCAAGGTGTTGTTGCTGGGGTTGTAGTTGGAGAAGCCGCCCGCAAAGTGCGGCGTGGGCGGTCCGTAGTATTCCCAGCGTAGGCCCAGGTTGAGCGTGAGCTTGGGCGATACCTGCCAGTTGTCGGCGACATAGGCGAAGACCTGCGTCTGGCGCAGCGCCGGGAAGTAGGTGTTGACGTCGCGAGCCACCTGGCTGGGAACATCGAGCAGGAAGCTGGCCATGTCATTCGCCAGGCCGTTGGAAGAGCCGGAGCAACCCGAGGGCGCGTCCCGAAACCGGCACCGTGGTGCAGGTCTGGTTGGCGGTCTGCGTTGGTGCCGAACGTGATCACGCCGCGCGGGCTGAAGGTCTGGTCCTGCAACAAGTCGTCACGCAGGCGGCGAATGTCGATGCCCCATTTGATCTGGTGATTCTTGTGAATCTTGGTCCAGGAATTGACGATGTCGATGTTGGCTTCGGCGCGATCCCAGGGCAGGCTGGCGGAGTAGCCCATCAGCGGGCTGGAGTAGCCGCTGATGCTGATGCCGACCATACCGCTGGTGAACGGTCCCAGATTGACGCCGGGGATGCCCAGGTCGGTCGAGGTGTTCTTGCCGTAGTCCGACTGGATGGCTTCATTATGATAGTGAGCCACACCGACGCGAACTTCGGTCAACAGGGTGGGGCTGACCACACGGTTGTAGTTGATGCCGGTGCTGTAGGTCTTCTGTACGCCCGAACCTTCGAAGGCGCCCTGAGCGGGGCCGCCGACGCCGGGGAAGATCGGCGCCTGGAAGGTGACGGGGCGCGCGAAGCTAAAGCGGCCGCTGATGCGGTCCTTGTCCGAGAGCGTCCAATCGACTTTGGAATCGATCTGGTTGTTGGTCTTGATCGCCGGCAGCAGAGCGAAATAATCGTTGGTCTGCGAGGTCGGGGAGAAAGCCTCGTTGGTCGGCGGCAGGAAGGTCAGCAGCTTTGCGGACACCGGGTTGATGCGGCTCTGCGGGATGATGTTTCCGGCGAAAGGGGTTCGGCCCTGTCCGGAACCATCCTGCGAGCCGGTCAAGGGATCGTAAACCTGATGTCGTCGGATCGCCGCTCAGGTCGCCAGTGCGGAACGGCATTGAGGGGATGTTGGTCTGGTTGGTGTTGGCTTCGTGATCCATCGTGCGCAGATAGTTTGCGAAGAAGAAGAGCTTGTTCTTCTTGATCGGACCGCCGATATTGCCGCCGAAGTAGTTATAGGCGAGGTGGCCGACCGAGGGGTTGAAAAACGCGCGCGCATCGAAGGCGCTGTTCTGCAGGAACTCGTTGGCCGAACCGTGAAATGAGTTGGTGCCGGATTTAATGATCACGTTACTCACGGCGCCGGTGCCGCGTCCCAGTTCGGGATCGTGGTTGGTGGTGGAGATGCTCACCGATTGAATGGCTTCGGCGGGCGTGATCAGGATCTGGAGCAATCCCGTGCGCTCGTTGTTATCGATGCCTTCGATCTGATAGTTGTTGCCCATGCGGGGCATGCCGTTCACATTGGTTTGCAGCGAGCTTGAGGCGTTGAAGAACTGCGAATGCTGAAAGGTCTCGACGGAAGTTCCGGGGACCAGGTCCAGCAGGCTCTGAAAATTGCGGTTCACGCCCAGCGGCAATTCCTCAATCGTGACGGCGTCGATCGAGCGGCCGGTGTCGGCGCGTTCGGTCTGGAGCACGGCGGTATTGGCGACGATCTCGATGGTCTGGTTGAGAGCGCCGGGTTCCAGTTTCACATCGACGCGCGGGCTGGTGTTGGCTTCGAGGATCACGCCGGAGCGCACTTCCTTCTTAAAGCCCGTCATCTCGACCGCAACTTCGTAGGTTCCGGGCGGCATGTTGGGGAAGCCCCATGCGCCCGATTCGTTGGAGAGCCCGGATTTGGCAATCTTGGTGTTGGTTTCGGTGAGAGTGACCTTTGCATTGGCCACCGCCGCGCCGGATGAATCGGTAATCGTTCCGACTATGGTTCCGTTTACGGCTTGGGAAAAAGCGATGCCGGCGCAGAGAACGCCACAGCAAGACAAAGATACAGATCGAACGTAGACCTCGCATTAACAGCTCCCTCTTACTAGATGCGCCAGGCGATTGCCGCCCAGCTTGACCCTTAAGGCTCCGCCAAGTATATGCCCACTTTCCATCAGTGGCAAGTACTGTCAGTGAGTTTTCAGTCTGGTACCTGAGAGCCACATACGTTTGGCCCGGCTGACACTTAACATCAGGAAACACGCGCATTTCTCTATGGTTTCTAATAATCAGACCACGATATCTCTTTGGAACGAGGTGTAACTAGCTCCAGGTGTACGTTACCTTTTTTGCGGTGAGATAAGTTGTTACCCTCTTTAGCGCGTTCGCCGGGAACGGTGATAATCCGTTGTGTAAGCGCTAACGCGGGATGAAGCGCGCGACTAATCGCCGCACGCGACGCGGGCGCCCGACGATTCAAGCCGGAGGCTATGAGAATTTGGAGTTGGGCGGAGCGGCAAAGAATCCGGCTGCGTGGATCCGGCCCCGGCCCGCAGGGGCACCTCGCCTTGACTTTCGCATCCCCGGTAATTTATTCTGTCGATTCGCTTTGGCCTTGCACCAAGGGTGCCCACGTATGCAGGAAAACGCCAACCGCACGCCGGAATCAGTGGAACGGCTCATGGACTCCACGCTGGAAAGTGTGGATAGCGCCGAAGAGCTGGCGGTCGGCATGGCGGAGCGGGCGGGGTTGGACGAAGACGACTTGATGAAGATTGGGATGGCCGTCCGCGAATCGATGGTCAATGCGGTGGTGCACGGCAACCGGTATAGCGCCCACAAGAAGGTACGTTTTTCCGTGGTCGCCAACGGTGAGCACTTCACGGTGCAGATCGCCGATTCGGGTGACGGCTTCGATTTTGCGTCGATTCCCGATCCGCTGGCCGAGGAGAACCTGCTACGGACGTCGGGCAGGGGAATATTTCTGATTCGGTCATTCATGGACGATTTCCAGATGCGACACTTGGAATCGGGCGGGACCGAAGTAACTTTGGTTAAGAACTTGGTGTCTAAGTAGATTCGGCGGTATCAGCCAGGAGGCATATTCAGTGAGTGTAAAGTTGACTACTCGGCAGGTGGGTGACGTAACTGTGGTGGATGTGGCGGGGCGGATCACGTTGGGCGAGGGCTCCAGCGCCTTGCGTGACGCGGTTCGCGACATGGTGAGCAAGAACCAGAAAAAGATCCTGCTCAACCTCGGCGATGTGTCCTACATCGACAGCTCCGGCATCGGCGAACTGGTGTCCGGTTTTACCACTGTGACCAACGGCGGCGGAAATTTGAAGCTGCTTAACCTCAACAAGCGGGTCAAAGACCTGCTGCAGATCACGAAGCTCTACACCGTTTTCGAAGTCCACGAAGACGAAGCGGCCGCCATCCGCAGCTTCGCTTAACCCATAAAGTTTCCCAAGGGGCGGAACGGCGCCGCCCCTATCCCCCACCCACGAATTGCACGATTTCCAGCTGCGCTCCCGGGCGCAAGACGGTCTCCTGCCAGTGGGGTTGCTTCAGGATACGGCGGTCCAATTCGACCGCAACTCGCGCCGGATCGAGTTCTAATTGATGCAGCAGACCCATGACGGTCTGGCCTTCAGGCGTTTCTTGTGGCTCTCCGTTGACCACGATATCGATCATGCTTGGTTGACACCCCTGTTTTCGAACCATTATAGTCAAATTTGGCCCCTTCCCTACAGTTGAACTCGCATGCCTAAGTCCTACACCGAGTTGTATTTCCCTATCCTGCTGCAGGCAGTGATTGCCATGGGCCTGGCGGCCGGGCTGTTGACGGTTTCCTACCTGCTCGGCAAAAAAGTGCGGAACCGCGTCAAAGACATGCCCTACGAGAGCGGCATCGTGCCCACCGGCGATGCGCGCCACCGCTTCAGCGTGAAGTTCTACCTGGTGGGGATGCTGTTCATTTTGTTCGATATCGAAGCGATTTTCCTGTACCCGTGGGTGGTTGTTTACCGCGATCTGAGCCGCAATGGAAGCCTGTTTGGCTTCTACGAAATGCTCGCCTTCGTGGTGTTGATCCTCTCGGGATTCTTCTACATCTGGAAGAAGGGCGCGCTGGATTGGGCGGAAAATACGACCCGTCCAGGACGAAAGTAAGGCAGACACGATGTTACCCGAAAATCTGAAAGACAATGCGGTGGCCGCCGCGGTGGAAGCCTTCGATGGCGATGCGGTGCGCGGCGGTAAGCTGTCGTTCGGTGAGTTGACGCTCGAAATCGCCGCGCCCAAGATCGCGAGCGTTTGCGGTTTTCTGAAATACGATCAGACCTTTGTTCGCGTGAGTACGGTGACGGCGGTTGACCGGTATCCCGCGGAACCGCGCTTCGAAATCGTCTATCACCTGCACTCCATCGAACGCAATCAGCGCGTGCGGCTGAAGGCGCTGCTGCCGGGTACCGATCCCACCATCGAATCGGTCACGGGCGTCTGGCGCGGCGCCGGCTGGTACGAACGCGAAGTTTTCGATCTCTTCGGAGTCCGCTTTCTCAATCATCCGGACCTGCGGCGCATCCTGATGCCGGACGATTGGGAAGGCTACCCTTTGCGCAAAGACTACCCGGTGACGGGGACGAGGGTTTAGCGATGAGCGAATCGGGAATTCCGGGACACGTAGTGGCGGATCTGGAGGCGGAGCAATCCGGCGCTTCGGGCGGGCGCCGCATGGTCCTCAATATGGGGCCGCAGCACCCCTCCACGCATGGAGTGCTGCGCCTGCTGATGGAGCTCGATGGCGAGAACATCATGAAGTGCACGCCGGACATTGGTTTCCTGCACACCGGCATCGAAAAGGAATTCGAGGAAAAGTTTTACCAGCAGGCAGTCACGCTCACGGATCGCGTGGACTACCTGGCGCCGCTCTCCAACAATCTGGGCTGGTGCCTGGCGGTGGAGAAGCTGCTGCAGCTGGAGATTCCGCCGCAGGCGCAATGGATGCGCGTGATGCTCACCGAGCTCACCCGCCTCAACAGCCACCTGGTGTGGCTGGGAACGCATGCGCTCGATATCGGCGCGATGAGCGTGTTTCTTTACTGCTTCCGCGAGCGCGAAGAGATTCTCAAGATCTTCGAAATGTTCAGCGGCCAGCGCATGATGACCAGCTACTTCCGCATCGGCGGGTTGGCGCTGGAGCCGCCGCGGGGCTGGCAGCAGCGCGTGAAGAAATTCCTGGACGTCTTCCCGAGCCGGATCGACGAATACGAAAATCTGCTCACCAACAACCGCATCTGGACCGGCCGCACCAAGGGCGTCGGCTTCATTTCGCTGGAAGACATGTTGGACCTCGGCATCACCGGACCCATGCTGCGCGCCGCCGGGTTGAAGATCGACGCCCGCAAGGACGCGCCCTATACCAGCTACGAGAAGTTCGATTTCGAGGTCCCGACGCGGACGGAAAATGATGTGTTCGCGCGCTACCAGGTGCGCATCGAAGAGATGCGGCAGAGTACGAAAATCGTCCGGCAGGCGATGGATGGCATGCCGCCCGGACCCTGGAAAGCCGATGCGCCGCACGTGGTGCTGCCGGATCGCGAGAAAATGAAGACGCAGATGGAAGCCCTGATCTTCCATTTCAAGATTGTCACCGAGGGTTTCCGGGTGCCGGAGGGTGAAGTTTACCAGGTGATCGAATCGCCGCGCGGCGAACTCGGATATTACGTGGTGAGCGATGGAACCACCAAGCCGTATCGCGTGCACATGCGCACGCCAAGTTTCGGCAATCTGCAGGCCGTGCCTAAAATGGTGGAAGGCTCGCTGATCGCAGACGTGATCGCCTCCATCGGCAGCATGGATTTTGTCCTCGGCGACACGGACAGATAGGACAAGGATAGAAAGAGACAGGCTGGTAGGTCTGTCCGGCTCAAATAATGACTTTTTCTCCACAACTGGAAGCCAGGTTCGAAAAACTGCTGACGAGCTATCCGCCGGGACGGCAGCGGTCGGCGATGATTCCGATGCTGATGTATGCCCAGGACGAGCTCGGCTGCGTGAGTGACGAACTGGTGGACGAGGTCGCGCGCCGCGTGGGTGTGACGCCGCTGCAGGTCAATGAGGTGCTGACCTACTACTCCATGCTGCACCGCAAGCCGCTGGGGAAATATCACGTCCAGGTCTGCACCAATATCAGCTGCCTGCTGCACGATGGCGACAAGCTCTACGAGCATGCCTGCAAGAAGCTCGGCATCACGCACAAGGAAGTGACGGCGGACGGGCAGTTCTCCATCGAAGAAGTGGAGTGCATGGGGGCGTGCAGTTGGGCGCCGGCAATCCAGATCAATTACGATTTTCACCACTACGTGACTCCCGAGAAGCTGGACCAGTTGCTGGACGGCTTGAGGAAGAAGCAATAAGCGATGCTTTTCAACGAACCACATCCGCTCGAAACCAAGGTCCTGACGCGCCGCTTCGGCAAGCCGAACTCGGCGGCCATTGAAGGGTACCTGGCCGACGACGGCTATCAGGGCTTCCTCAAGGCGGCCAAAATGAAGCCCGAGGAGATCATCGAGGAGGTCAAAGTCTCGAATCTTCGCGGACGCGGCGGCGCGGGTTTTCCCACCGGGATGAAGTGGAGTTTCGTGCCGCGCAGCTCTCCCAAGCCCAAATACATTGTGGTCAACGGGGATGAGAGCGAGCCGGGCACCTGCAAGGATCGCGTGCTGATCGAAAACGATCCGCACCAGTTGATCGAAGGCGTGCTGATCGCGGGCCTCTCGGTGGATGCGCACGCGGGCTACGTCTACATCCGCGGCGAATATCGCTACCTGATCGAGGTGATGGAAAAGGCGATCGCCGAGGCATACGCCAAGGGCTGGCTGGGCAAGAACATTCAGGGCACGGGGTTCGATTTCGATCTGTATGCCCACACCGGCGCGGGCGCTTACGAGTGCGGCGAAGAATCGGCGCTGCTGGAATCGCTCGAGGGCAAGCGCGGCATTCCGCGCATCCGGCCGCCGTTTCCCGCGGTGGCGGGCGCGTTTCAATCGCCCCACCATTCTGAATAATGTGGAGACGTTCTGCGCGGTGCCCGCCATCCTGCGCGATGGCGGCGCGGCCTTCGCGGCGCTCGGAATTCCCAAGGCGGGCGGCACCAAGATGACCTGCCTCACGGGCCACGTGAACCGTCCCGGCGTGTATGAGCTCAAACTCGGCTTCCCGGTCAAACAGATGATCGAAGAAGTCGGCGGCGGCATGCGCAACGGCAAGAAGTTGAAGGCGTTCATTCCCGGCGGGTCGAGCTGCCCGGTGCTGACTGCCGCGGAGTTGGAAGGCGCGAACATGGATTACGATTCCATGGCGTCGCGCAAGAGCATGCTCGGTTCCGGCGGCGTCATCATCATGGACGAGGATACCTGCATGGTGAAGGCGGCCCTGCGCATCATGCGCTTCTACGCGCACGAAAGCTGCGGCTGGTGCATTCCGTGCCGCGAAGGTACCACCTGGCTGAAGAAGATTCTCACCCGCTTCCACGACGGGCAGGGCACGCGCAACGATATCAATCTGATCGGCGATATCTCGAAGAATATGCTGGGGCGCACCTTCTGCCCGCTTGGCGACGCGGCGGCGATGCCGACCATCTCCATCGTGGAGAAGTTCCGCCACGAATTTGAAGACCACCTGAACGGCAAGCCGTGCCCCTACGAGCACAGCGTCTCTCTGGTTTAAAAAAGGTTTGAATGGCTGATCTGGTAAATCTCACAATCGACGGACGGGCGGTGCAGGTGCCGCCGCAGACGCTGGTGATCGACGCCGCCAAAACGGTCGGCATCGAAATTCCGGCGTTCTGCTATTACGAAGGCCTCACGCTGCAGGCCGCCTGCCGCATGTGCCTGGTGGAAGTAGAAAAAATGCCGAAGATGATGACGGCATGCACGCTTCCCGTGGCTGAAGGCATGATCGTGCGCACCGAGACCGAGCAGGTCAAGCAGGCGCGCAAGTACACTTTGGAATTCCTGCTGACCAACCATCCGCTGGATTGCCCGGTCTGCGATAAGGGCGGCGAGTGCGAGTTGCAGGACATGGTCTTCCGTTACGGCGCCGGCGAAAGCCGGTACACGGAGGAAAAGGTTCACACGCCGGAGAAGCAGTTCTCGCCGGTGGTCTTCTTCGATGCGCCGCGCTGCATTCTTTGCTTCCGCTGCGTGCGTATTTGCAATGAGGGCCTTGGCGTGGGCGCGCTGGGCGTGATCAATCGCGGCGTAGTTTCCGAGATCGCTCCCAACGAGGGCGATCACCTGGAATGCGACGAGTGCGGCGCCTGCATCGATATCTGCCCGGTGGGCGCGCTCACCAGCGGCACCTACCGCTATAAGACACGTCCCTGGGAGATGGAGCATGTCGGCACCATCTGCACCCATTGCGGTGATGGCTGCAAGACCACGCTGGGTACGCGCAACGACGAAATTATCCGCGGCAACAATCGCGATCGCAGCGGTGTGAACGGCGAGTTCCTGTGCATCAAGGGCCGCTACGCTTTCGATTTCTACAACCATCCGGAGCGGCTGCAATCGCCCATGGTGCGGGTCAACGGGAAACTCGAAGAAGTCTCCTGGGCTCAAGCGCTGGAAGTGGTGGCGAAGAAATTCAATGAGACCGCGGCCGCCGGCGGCAGCTTCGGCGTCATCGGCAGCAATCACACCAGCAACGAAGAGAATTTCTACCTGCAGAAATTTGCGCGGCAGGTGCTGAAGACCAACAATATCGATCACCACCGCACTGGCGATGTCGTATCGCTGCTCGACGCGATGAGCGGCAAGAATGCGCAACTCGCGACAGTGGCCGACCTGTACGACCGGAAGGCCGTGCTGGTTCTCGGCGCGGATCTCGCGCTGGAACATCCGCTGCTGAGTTTCCAGATTCGCGCCAATTACCGTCACCACCAGGCGCATGTTTACGCGATCACGCCAGGGCCGGTGCGTGAGGACAAGTATTCGGTCGCCAGCATTCGCGTCGGCGCAAGCTCTGCGAAGAAAGTGGGCGGCGATCTCGGCGTGATTCCCGGCCGCGATCCGGGAGCCACGTCCAACGGTCCTGGTTCGGCGCCGGTCGGCGGCCCCGGGGTCGTGCCGAATGCCGAAGCGGGCGCCTATTTCGAACCGGTTCACGGGCCGGGCGTCGCCAGCGGGTCCGGCTTCGTCCATCCGCACAACGTGACCGCGGTGCCGGCGGATTATTTCGGCGCGCTCGAATCGTTGCGCGACAAGACTGAAGGCCGAACCGGAACTGGTGGTGGTCTTCGACGATTCTTTCAAGGGTGACGATGTTCGCAAGCTGGTGGATTTCACCGAGTCGCTGGGCATCCCGGTAAAATTCGTGTGCCTGGTGGATTACGCCAACTCGCGCGGCGCGGTGGATATGGGGCTCGCCCCGGAACTCCTGCCCGGCTACAAGCCTAGCGGGACGCCTGGCATGCACGTCGCCGAAATGGTGGCGAACGATTTAAATGCGCTGTGGGTGGTAGGCGCCAATCCCTTGAAGGGGTCGGTGAAACGCAAGGCGGATTTCCTTGTGGTGCAGGACATGTTCCTGACTGAGACCGCGGCGCAGGCCGATGTCGTCTTGCCCGCGGCATCCGCATACGAGAAGAACGGCACCGTCACCAATACTACCGGTGAGGTGCAGCAATTGACGCGCGCCGTCAATACCATGGGCGCCAAGCCGGATCTGGAGATCATGGGTTTCATCGCGCGCGAAATGGGCGCCGCGGCGCAGCTCGGCCCCTGGCTTCCCGCAGGTGGTGTTCGAAGAAATTCGTAAGAATGTGCGCGGCTACTCGCTGCCGATGCCGGTGATCGCAACCGGCGGAGCGGCGCAGACCATGCCGGTCAACGGGCGCATTCCCGTGGAAAGCCGGTCCGAACTGGTGCATAGCGACCACAACGGGCTATTCGCGTCCGGAACACTCGGACGCTATTCTAAGGTTCTCAACTCCGTTATAGAAAGTCGCTTGAGCCGCTAAATGGAGCTACTCGACTCGTTCATCTTTATCAGCCTGGTTAAGGCGGCGGTCATTTTCGGCGTGCTGATGACCACCCTGGCGTATCTGCAGTGGGTGGAGCGCAAGGTGATCGCGCACATCCAGGTGCGCCCCGGCCCGTATCGCGTCGGCCCGCACGGCCTGCTGCAACCGCTCGCGGACGTGATCAAACTGATCACCAAGGAAGACCTGGTGCCGCCATACGTCAACAAGCCGCTCTACCTCGCGGCCCCGTTCCTGGCGATCACGATGGCGTTGCTTTCCATTTCCGTGATTCCCTTCGGCCCCGTGATCCACATCGGTCCCGTGACCACCGCGATGCAGATGACGGATCTCAATATCGGCGTCCTGTTCATCCTGGCGGCGTCGTCGATGGGCGTGTACGGAATCGCGCTGGCCGGTTGGGCATCCAACAACAAGTACTCGCTGATCGGCGGTTTGCGCAGCTCCGCGCAGATGATCAGCTATGAGCTGCCGATGTCGCTCGCGATTGCCGCGCCGCTGCTGATTTCGAATACCCTCAGCTTGCGCGAACTGGTGGAAAGCCAGGCAGGCGGCATCTTTCACTGGAATCTTCTGCACGGGCCGTTTCCGCAGGTGATCAGCTTCTTCATTTTCATCATTGCGGCGTTCGCCGAAACCAATCGCGTTCCCTTCGATCTGCCGGAGGCCGAAAACGAACTGGTCGCGGGCTTCCATACCGAGTACAGCAGCATGAAATTCGCCAGCTTCTTCATGGCGGAGTACGCCAACATGATCACCGTGAGTGCGATGGCGACGCTGCTTTTCCTTGGCGGCTGGATGCCGCCCTGGCCCACCGCGTACGGTTCGAGCCTGGTGCCGGCCTTGATCTTCGCGCTGGCCGGACTAGTGCTGCTATATCATGGCGTCAACGCAGTGCGAAAGCGCGACAAGCTGACGTTTCCGGCATTCGGCGTCATCTTCCTGGTGATCGCCGCCGTTTTCCTGCTTCCGATCGTGCAGAGCTGGCTGCTGCCGTTATTCTGGTTCAGCGCCAAGACCGGTATCATCCTCTTCGCTTTTATGTGGATTCGCGGCACGCTGCCCCGCTTCCGCTATGACCAATTGATGGCCTTCACCTGGAAATTCCTGTTCCCGCTGGCCATGTTGAATCTGCTTGTGACCGGTTTTCTGGTCGCCTGGACGACGAAGTAAATGGACGTCATTCTCTTCCTCACATTCGCGGTGATCGCGGTGGTCTGCGCCATCAACGTGGTGGTGCAAACCCACCCGATTTCGAGCGCGCTCTCGCTGGTCGGTGTCATGGGCTCGCTCGCGATCCTCTACCTGCTGCTCGGCGCCGAGTTTATCGCCGCGGCGCAGGTGATTGTTTACGCGGGCGCGATCATGGTGCTCTTTGTCTTCGTGATCATGCTGCTCAACGCGGGCGCGGAGACCGGCAAGGGCCGCTCCTACCTGATTCCGGGAGCGCCGCTGTTGATCGTCTTCCTCGGCATCGTCGCATTTTTCGTGCAGCGCATCTTCCCCGCCGGTACCATGGTCCGCTTCGGCGGCTTTACCGGAGGCGGCCCAAGGGATATCGGCAACGCGTTGTTCACCACTTACCTGCTGCCCTTCGAAGTCACTTCGCTGCTGATTCTGATCGCCATCGTCGGCGCCATCGTTCTGGCGCGAAAGGAAATCGAGTAGATGATGAACGCGGTCCCCATTTCCTGGTTTCTGACGCTGAGCGCGATCCTGTTCGCGCTGGGCGTCGCCGGCTTCCTGTTCCGGCGCAATATCATTACGGTGTTCATGTCGATCGAACTGATGCTGAACGCCGTCAACCTGAGCTTTGTGACATTCTCCTACCAGCACAAGGACGTCGCCGGCCATCTCTTCACGTTTTTCGTGATGGTGGTGGCGGCGGCCGAAGCGGCGGTAGGGCTGGCCATCATCCTGACGGTGTTCAAGAACCGCGCGACACTGAATATCGATGAAATCAATTCGATGAAGAACTAACCGAACCGATGCAACTCTGGCTCATACCAATCTTCCCGCTCGCGGGCTTTCTGATCAACGGCATCTTCGGACGCCGGTTCTCCAAGAGCCTCGTGAATACCGTTGCGATCGGCAGCGTCGTTCTTTCTTTTCTGTGGGTGCTCAAGACCATCGCCGCCATGGGAGATCTCAACACCGCACACGTGGAGCACTACTTCACGTGGATTCAAAGCGGTTTCCCCGGCGGCGAAAACTACCTCAACATCGGCTGCGATTTCCTCATCGACCGGCTCACCATTGTGATGCTGCTGGTGGTGACCGGCATCGGCTCCCTCATCCACATCTATTCCATCGGGTACATGGCGCATGAACATGGCCCCAATTTCGGCGGCTACTACCGGTTCTTCGCTTACCTGAACCTGTTCATGTTCTTCATGCTGGTGCTGGTGCTCGGCGCCAACTTCCTGCTGCTGTTCGTCGGCTGGGAAGGCGTGGGGCTCTGCAGCTACCTGCTGATCGGCTTTTACTTCGATAAGAAATTCGCCACCAACGCCGGCAACAAGGCGTTCATCGTCAACCGCATCGGCGATTTCGGCTTCTCCCTGGCGATGTTCCTGATCTTCCACCATTTCGGCTCGCTGGATTTCGCCGAGGTCTTTCACAAGGCGCCCGGCGGCACCGAAGCCACGCTGACCACGATTTGCCTGCTGCTGCTGGTCGGCGCCTGCGGCAAGAGCGCGCAGATTCCGCTCTACGTCTGGCTGCCCGATGCCATGGCCGGCCCGACGCCGGTCTCCGCCCTGATTCACGCCGCGACCATGGTCACCGCCGGCGTCTACATGACGGCACGCTCCTGGGTGCTCTTCACCCATGCGCCGGGCGCCATGGACGTGATGGCCGTCATCGGCATCGCGACCGCCTTCATGGCGGCCACCATCGGCCTGACGCAGAACGATATCAAGAAGGTGTTCGCCTACTCCACCGTTTCGCAGCTCGGCTATATGTTCGTCGGCCTGGGCAGCGGCGCGTTTTCCGCCGGCATCTGGCACCTGGTGACCCACGCTTTCTTTAAAGCGCTGCTCTTCCTGGGCGCCGGCTGCGTGATCCACGCGCTCTCCGGCGAACAGGACATGCGCAACATGGGCGGCCTGCGCAAGAAAATTCCCATCACTTTCTGGACCATGGTGTGCGCCTGGGTGGCCATCGCCGGCATCCCGCCGTTCTCCGGCTTCTTCAGTAAGGATGCGATTCTGATCGCCGCCTACCAGCACTCGCCGGCGATCTATTGGATCGGCGTCTTCACCGCCGGCCTGACCGCCTTCTACGTTTCGCGCGCCATGTTCATGACCTTCTTCGGCGACTACCGGGGCAAGGCGCATCCGCACGAATCTCCCGCGGTGATGTGGGTGCCGCTCGCCGTGCTGGCGGTGCTTTCGCTGGCCGGCGGCGCGTTGTTCCGTATCCCCGATTTCCTCAAGGCCATCTTCCCGGCGATGGAAGAGGTCGAAAACCCGATGCTCATGTATATCTCGGTCGCCGCCGGCCTGGCCGGCATCGGGCTCGCCTGGCTGATGTACCTCGCCAAGCCCGGCATGGCCGATTCGCTCGCCAATACGTTCAAGGCGCCCTATCAATTGCTCTACAACAAATACTTCGTCGATGAGATTTATGACGCGGCAATCGTGAAGCCCGTGGTTGGCGGTTCGCGCTTCGTTCTCTGGAAGGGCGTGGACGCGGGCCTGATCGATGGCATCGTCAACGGCGTTGGCGCGCGCTCCCGCGATGTGGGCAGCGTGCTCCGCCTGCTGCAATCGGGCAGCGTACGCAGTTACGCCACCTGGGTGCTGTTCGGCTCCGTCGCCCTGATCATTGCCATTACCCTGACGGGAGGGCTCCCCCGATGAACCTCCTCAACCTGGTCCTCTTCCTTCCGCTGGCCGGCTTCCTGATCGCGCTCGCCATTCCCCGCTCGGTGTCCGCAACCGGCAGCCGCATGTGGGCGCTGCTCAGCTCGCTCGGCACCTTCGGCGCTTCGCTCGGCCTGCTGGCGTATTTCGACCGCAGCCTCCCCGGCGAGCAGTTCGCCATCGACGTCCCGTGGATTTCCACCCCGAATATCCACTTCGCCATTTCCGCCAATGGCGTCAGCCTCTGGCTGATTCTGCTCTCCACCCTGCTGACTCCGCTCTGCGTCCTGATCTCCTGGAATTCCATCAAGGACCGCACCAAGGAGTTCTACGCCTTCCTGCTTCTGCTGGAGTTCGGCCTGATCGGCGTCTTCCTGGCGCAGGACCTCTTCCTGTTTTACGTGTTCTGGGAAGTGGCGCTGGTGCCGATGTACTTCCTGATCGGCATCTGGGGACACGACCGCCGCATCTACGCCGCGCTGAAGTTTTTCCTGTACACCATGGCCGGCAGCGTCCTGATGCTCACGGCGATCATCTTCATCTACAACAAGACGCAGACCTTCAGCTACCCGGCGATTCTGGAGATGCTCTCTAACGGCAAGCTCTCCTTCCCGCCCGGCGAGCAGATGCTGCTCTTCCTGGCATTCTTCATCGCCTTCGCCATCAAGGTGCCGCTCTTCCCCCTGCATACCTGGCTGCCCGACGCGCACGTGGAAGCGCCCACCGCCGGCTCCATCATGCTGGCCAGCGTCATGCTGAAGATGGGTACTTACGGAATCCTCCACTTCTGCCTGCCGATGTTCCCGAGCGCGGCGCGCATCTGCGCCCCCTGGATCAGCGTGCTCGCCATCATCGGCATCATCTACGGCGCTCTGGTCGCGATGGTGCAGCCGAATATGAAGAAGCTGGTGGCGTATTCTTCCGTCAGCCACCTGGGCTTTGTCGTTCTCGGCATCTTCACCTTTACCCAGCCCGGCCTCGATGGCGCCGTCTACCAGATGCTCAATCACGGCATCTCCACCGGCGCGCTCTTCCTGGTCGTCGGCCTGCTTTACGAACGCAGCCACTCGCTCGATATCGATTCTTACGGCGGCGTCGCCACTGTCGCGCCCTGGCTCTCCGTCGCCTTCCTGATCACCACCCTCGCCAGCATCGGCCTGCCGACCCTCAACAATTTCGTCGGCGAATTCCTCGTGCTGCAGGGCGCCGCCATCGCCAACTTCCCCTGGGCCGTTTGGGCCTCCATCGGCGTGATTCTCTCCGCCTGCTACATGCTGTGGATGTACCAGCGCGTCTTCTACGGCGAGGTCAATCCGGAAGTGCGCATCCACATTCCCGATCTGACTCCCCGGGAATGGGCGGCGGTAATCCCTCTGATCGCCATGATGGTGTGGATGGGCGTCTACTCGCAAAGCTTCCTGCCGCCGGTCAGCCAGAATACGGCACGCATTTTGAAACAGACCAACGTCAACGTTTCTTACCGGGTGCAGGCATCTCCATCGCAAGCACCGGCAAGCCGGAGACCGTGGAGGTCGCCCATGCCCGTTAGTCCGGCCTTCAATCCGCAGGACGCCTTGCGCTTCCTGCCCGAAATCATCCTGACCGTGATGGGCACGCTGCTCATGGTGCTCGACCCGTGATCCACAAGCGCTCGTCGAACGCCTTCGGCCACATCAGCCTGCTCGCCCTCTTGCTGGCGCTGGGCGGCAGCGTCTACTGCCTACGGCGTCGCCGGACCGGCCTTCGGCGGCATGCTGATGGTGGATGGCTTCGCCACGTTCTTCCGCGTGCTGGTGATTGTCGTCGGCATCCTGACCGTCTTCCCCTCGTACCGCTTTCTCGCGCGCCAGGACGCCGAAACCTGCGAATACCACGCGCTCCTGCTGTTCTCCATCGCGGGCCAGTGCCTGATGGCCGCGTCCAACGACCTGATCATGGTCTTCATCGGCCTGGAGATCTCCTCGATCGCGAGCTACGTGCTGGCCGGCTACCTGCGCGACGATAAGCGCGCCAATGAATCCGCGCTGAAATATTTCCTGCTCGGCTCTTTCGCCACCGGCTTCTTCCTCTATGGCGTGGCGCTGGACCTACGGTTTGACCAGAAGCGTCAACCTGACCGTGGTGCGCGACGTATTCCTGCACCAGCCCGTCGACGCCACTTTCGTGGGCGTCGCCGCCGCGCTGATGTTCGTCGGACTGGCCTTCAAAGTCTCCGCCGCGCCCTTCCAGATCTGGGCGCCCGACGTCTATCAGGGCGCGCCCACCCCCGTCGTCCGCATTCCTTTCCGCCGGACCGAAAGCCGCCGCCTTCGCCATCTTCCTGCGCATCTTCATGACGCGCCTTCGAGCCGATCGGCGACAAATGGGAGCCCCTGGTGTGGACCGCCGCGCTCGCTTCCATGTGCGTCGGCAACTTTGCCGCGCTGCTGCAGACCAACATCAAGCGCATGCTGGCGTATAGCTCCATCGCGCACGCCGGCTACGTTCTGGTGGCGCTCACCGCGCGCAGCGAGACCGGCATCGCCGCCGCCATGTTCTACCTGGCCGGCTACGCCTTCATGAACGTGGGAGCCTTCGCCGCCGTGAGTGTCCTCACCGGCAAAGGCGAACGCTACCAGAACATCGACGATTTCAAGGGCCTCGCCCGCAAGCAGCCGATGACCGCCGCGATGTTCACCATCTTCCTGCTCTCCCTGATCGGCGTCCCGCTCACCGGCGGCTTCTTCGGCAAGTTCTATATCTTCAAAGCGGCGCTCGATAGCCACCTGATCTGGCTCTCGGTGCTCGGCCTGTTGAACAGCGCCGTGGGCGCGTATTACTACCTGCGCATCCTGGTCGTGATGTACATGCACGAGCCCGGTGAAGCCGTCGAAGCCGCGGAGCCGCTTTCCCCGGGCCTCCGCATCGCGCTTGATTCTGCCCGCGATCGGCACCCTGCTGCTCGGCATCTTCCCCAGCTGGGTCCTCGAGTTCGCCGGCAAATCCTCCGTGATGATCAAGTAGGCGACGCTTACTTCGTAGGCGCCTTCGTCATCAGTTCGCGGACCTTTGCCTGGTCGGCGTCCGCGCCCGTCTTATCGCCGGCCGCCCGCCGCGCCGAACTGCGATTCGTATACGCATTCGCGTACAGCGGATTCAGCTTGATCGCCTGGTCGAAATCCGCCAGCGATTCCTTGAACTTCTTCAGCCGGAAATACGCATAGCCGCGTGCATTAAACGCCGTCGCCAAGGTACGGCTCCAGTTTGATCGCCTGCGTGAGCGGCGCGATCGCCTGCGCGAAGTGTTCCTCCTGGATGAACTTCCGCCCTTCCTGATGGTAGTCCGCCGCGCTCATGCCGGGCTTGGGAGGCGTCGCCGCCGGAATGCCGCGGGAGGCGCGGCGGCAGGAATCCCACCGGCTTCGGCGCCAGGCCCTAGCGATTTTCGGGGCGGGCGGTGCTTCCGCCGGAACTGCCGCCGTCCTCGCCGGTGCGGCGGGCTTCACGACTTTCGGTGCCGGCGGTGCTGCCGCAACTTCGGTTCCGGGGCGACCCTGCGCCTTCGGCGCGGCCGGAGGTGGTTCCACTGGCGGCGCTTCCACCGGTAACGGCGCCGGCGGTGTCGCAGCCTCGGGCGGCGCTCACCGGCAGTTTCACCGTCCCGGTCTCCGGCGCCAATTCCTTGGCCCGATCCTCTTTGATCTTCTCATCGACGTGCATCTGCGCCTGCGCCCGCAGCTCGCGGGTCTCGCGCATTATTCGGATCCAGCTTGGTCGCCTGCTCCAGATCGCGCAGCGCGTCGTCCCAACGGCCCAGCAGGAAGTACGCATCCCCGCGCGCCGTCCAGCCCAGCGCGGAACCCGGCTGCAGCCCGATCGCCTTGGTGCGGTCCTCGATCCCTTTTTCGTGCTGCCCCAGCAGATGGTACGAACCGCCGCGCGCCACGTAAACCTCGGGATTCTTGGGGTCCAGTTGCACCGCCTGATTGCGATCTTCCAGTGACTCCTGGAACTTCTTCAGCCGCACATAGACCGCGCCGCGCGCCATGTACACGCGCACGTCCTTGGGGTCGCGCTTCAGCGCCTCGGAATAATCCGCCACCGCCCCCGCATCGTCGCCCAGCCGCTCCCGCACCGCGCCGCGGACCCGCCAGGCGCGCGTGTCGTCCGCGATTCAGCTTCAGCGCCTGGTCCAGATCCGCCTGCGCGTGCGTGAAATCGCTGAGCCCGGTGAAGGCCAGGGCGCGCTCTACCCAGCACTCCTCGTGGTCCGGCTTCCGGCTGATGCAGGAATCGAAATCCTCCACCGCGTCGCGATACTTGCGCTGCTCCGCGCGCGCGATGCCGCGTCCCAGATACGGCTCCGGCTTATCCAGCCGCAGCCGGATCGCCTGCGTGTAATCTTCCTCCGCCTTATCGAACTCGTGGGTGGCGACATAGGCCTTGGCGCGCGCGCTATATACGTCGCTATGCTCCATCTTCAGGTTGATCGCCAGCGTGAAATCGTGGATCGCCCGCTCCGGTTGCCCGGTTTCGGCGAAGAAATCCGCCGCGCGCCACGTAGCTCTCCGCGCTGCCGGGCTGCAGTTCGATCGCGCGGTCGAAATCCGCCTGCGCCTTGGTCTTGTCGCCGGTGGCCTGGTAGTCCTTGCCGCGCGAACGCAGCGCCTCCACATTGGAAGGGTCCGCCGCAATCGCGTCGGAATACGCCGCGATCGCCTCGGCGCGCTGGCCCGCATCGTCGGCCTTTTTCCCGCGCTGCCAGGCGGCCTGCGACTTCTTCTTGTCGGGCTTCGTATCGCCACCGTAGACGGGCATTAACATACCTGCCAGGGCGGACAACGCGGCGAATTGCGCCAGTCTAAAACGTGATGTGCGCATCGAAGTTTCCTGCAAATAGTGTACACTCGGAGCGTAGACTAATTTCCGCTGGTGCCCGGGAAGCTGGTGAAATTCCAGCACAGCCCCGCTACTGTAAGCGCGGAGAATCGTACGAAAAAGCCACTGTTTCCTGTAAGGAAGCGGGAAGGCCGTACGGTTTGACGATGCGCAAGTCAGGAGACCGGCCAGCGTAAGTAAACAATTCGGCTCTCGAGGGAGGAGCCAGAAATGCTTCGATACGTTTTAGGCCTCCTGGCCACATGCACGCTTTTTTCCGCCTGTCTCCGCGCCTCCGAGATGAAAGGCAAGATCACTGACCCTTCCGGCGCGCCCGTTGCCGGTGCCGAGGTCGCCCTGGTGAACCGCGTGGGCGTCCTCGCCCGAGCCACCGCCGCCACTCAACGGAAC
Organism: uncultured Solibacteraceae bacterium; assembly: GCA_963811575.1. Taxonomy (GTDB): domain Bacteria; phylum Acidobacteriota; class Terriglobia; order Bryobacterales; family Bryobacteraceae; genus Solibacter. The sequence goes on from CAWERY010000008.1 coordinate 276,259, forward strand.
TTCCGCCTGGACGTTCCGGAAAACTCCGACGCCCGCATCGTCGTCTCCGCCCCCGGATTCAGCTACCCGCACTCTGCCGCCCGCCGAGTCCGGCCAGCGTCCAACTCGAAATCGCGCCTCAGGTGGATTCCGATACAGGTCGTCGGCTCCACCATCGAAATCCCCGCCACCGCTGCAGAGCTCGAGCGTCGACGTAATCACCGCCAGCCAGGTCCGCCAGCGCAATGAGCCGTTCGCGATGGACCTGCTCCGCTACCTTCCCGGCGTCGCCTTCAACCAATCCGGCGCGGCCGGCGGTGTCACCAGCCTCTTCCTGCGCGGCGGCAATGCCAACATGAATCTGGTCGAAATCGATGGCGTCCCGGTGATCGGTTTCGGCGGCGGACTCGGCTTCGATTTCGCCCACATCCCCGCCGAAGCGGTGGACCACATCGAATTCATCCGCGGCGCCCAATCCGCCGTCTATGGATCCTACGCCAACTCCGGCGTCGTCGATTTCGTCACGCGCCAGCCCGAGGCCGCCCCGCAGCTTGAACCTGCTCGCCGAAGGCGGCAGCCACAACGAGCGACGCTTCGCCATTACCGGGACCGGCACCATCGCCGGCTTTGGCCTGCTCGCCTCCGCCTCCCGCTATGACACCGATGGCCTCGTCGCCAACAACGATTATCGAAATGAAGACGTGCTCGTGAATCTCACCCGCCGCTTCGGCGGACAGAGCCTCGCCCTGCACGGGTATTTCAATTCCAGCGAAGTCGGCGAGCCCGGCCCCTGGGGTTCCAACCCGGCGCACACCTTCAGCGGCATCGATCGCATCAGCCGCGGCAAGAATAACTTCTCCGAGTACGGCGCGCACTACGAAGCCGGCCTCTCCCCGCGCGTGCGCACGGAGCTTTCCGGCAGCTTCTTCCTGGCCAATAACGGCTACATCAGCCCCTACGGCTTCAGCTATAACCAGGATCTCCGCGGCCAGGGCGAATCGCGCACCATCGTCAGTCTCTCGTCCCACGATACGGCGTCGTTCGGCGTCACCGCCGGCCGCGAAGAGGTCAACAACACCTTCATCACCGACGCTTCGTTTGCCACTTTCCCGATCAAGCGCAATGAAATCGCCGTGTATGCCGAAGACCGTTACGAGGTCGGCGGCCGCCTCTTCCTGAGCGCCGGTCTGCGCGGCGAATTCTTTCGCACCGCCGCCGTTCCCTCCGACGGGTTCTCGCGTCCCTCATTTCCGCAAAGCAATATCTCGCGCGTGAACCCGAAACTCTCGGCCGCCTACGCCGTCCCCTCCGGCACCCGCCTCCATGCTTCGTTCGGCATGGGAGTGCGTCCGCCCTCGGGCTTCGAACTGGCCTTCACCAATAATCCGGCGCTGCGCCCGGAGCGTACGCGCAGCATCGATGCCGGCGTGGAGCAGCGCCTCGGCAAAATGCTGACCGTGGACGCCACGTACTTCTATAACCGCTACTACGATCTCATCGTCACCCTCGGCGGTTCGCTCACTTCGCTCAGCCACTACAAGTCGGATAACCTGGCCAACTCCAGGGCCCAGGGTGCGGAATTCTCAGCCCGCCTCCGCCCCGCCCGCTGGGTCTTCGTCACCGGCTCCTATACGCTGCTCGAAACCCGCATCCTTTCGCTCGACGGCTCCAGCAATCAGGCGCCTCTCCCCTTCAGCGTGGGCCAGCAACTCACCCGCCGCCCCGAAAATTCCGGCAGCCTGGTCGCCACCTTCACCCATGGCCGCCTTGCCGCCGACCTCACCGCCTACTTCCGGGGAAAAACCCTCTTCGAAGAGCCGTCCTTCGGCGCCAGCAACGGCCTTTTCTGGGACCCCGGGTTCGCAAACGTAGGCGTCAACGTCAACTACTCGCTCGGCCGCGGTGTCACCGCCTACGGCCACCTGCGCAACGCCCTCAACAAAAACTACGAAGAGATCTTCGGCTTCCCCTCCCCGAAACTCAACTTCGTCGCAGGCCTGAAATGGACCATCGCCAAAGCCCAGTAAAAACCTTGATCTCGCAGAGGCGCAGAGACCGCAGAGAAAACCAAACGAGATCGAACCCTCAGGTTTTCTCCGCGTTCTCTGCGCCTCTGCGAGAAATAGTTTTCGCATCCCTAGGAAATACCTTCGACGATCGCCAAAGCCCAGTAAAAACCTTGATCTCGCAGAGCCGCAGAGGCCGCAGAGAAAACCAAACGAGATCGAGCCCCCAGTTTTTCTCTGCGTTCTCTGCGCCTCTGCGAGAAATAGTTTTCGCATCCCTAAGAAATAACTTCGACCATCGCCAAAGCCCAGTAAAAACCTTGATCTCGCAGAGCCGCAGAGACCGCAGAGAAAACCAAACGAGATCGAGCCCTCAGGTCTTCTCTGCGTTCTCTGCGCCTCTGCGAGAACCGTTTTTCGGTCCACGGGAGCTAACCTCTATGCCCAACGAACCCTTTAACTCTCCGCGCCTAGCCATCAATCGCGTCTATACCCGCCAGGGAGATTCCGGCGAAACCGCCCTCGTCGGCGGTCAGCGCCTCCCCAAGGATGGACCCCGCATCGAAGCCTACGGCACCGTCGATGAGCTCAACAGCTTCCTCGGCCTCGCCCGCGCCACCGCCAACCAGCTCGCCGTTGCGCAGCCTCGCCTCGCCTTGCTTGCCGCCATCCTCCTCCGCGTGCAGCACGAACTCTTCAACCTCGGCTCCATCCTCGCCACCCTCCCCGAGGACGTTCATCCCAAGCAGCCGCGCGTCACCGCCGCCGAGATCACCCAACTGGAACCCGAGATGGACGCCATGAATGAAGAGCTGCCGCCCCTGCGATCCTTCGTCCTCCCCGGCGGCAGCCGGCTGGACGCGGAACTGCACGTGGCCCGCACCGTCTGCCGCCGCGCCGAACGCATCGTCGTCGCCCTCGCCCGCGTCGGATTCCGCGCCGCCGGAAGCCGTCCGCTACCTCAATCGCCTCAGCGATTCGCTTTTTGTTTGGAGCCGGTGGGCCGGTCATATCACCGGCGCCCCGGAAACTTTGTGGGAACCCAACCAGTCCGCCTCCGGACGGGTGGATAATGGATAATTAAGGATTAAGGAGAAATCGATGGAGAACAATACGGCGAGACCCCTGGGCGCGGGCCTGACTGTTCTGGGCGCGGTGGCTCGTGTGTTGCCGCATCTGCCGAACTTCGCCCCCGTGGGCAGCATCAGCTTGTTTGCCGGTGCGCGCATGCGGGGCTGGCAAGCCTACGCGTTGCCGCTGATTCTGATGGCGGTGACAGATCCCCTGGTCGGCGGCTACTCCGCGGCCACCCCGCTCATCTATACCGCTTTCCTGATCAACGTGTGGATCGGTTCGCACCTGCGCGATACCGAAAGCCCGTTCAAGATCGGCGCCGGCGTCGTCACCGGCAGCCTCGTGTTCTTCCTGCTCACCAACTTCGCTTGGCTGACCGGCAGCAGCATGTACCCCCATACCCTCGCCGGCGTCATGCAATGCTACGCCGCGGCGATTCCGTTCTACGGACGTACCCTCGCTTCGGATCTGCTCTACTCCGGCGCCCTCTTCGGCCTGCATGCCTGGCTGAGCCGCGCCGTGGCCCGCTCCGAGCGCGTCGCGCTTCAGGCCGCTTGAAGCAGGTTGCTTGAAGAAAGTCCTGCTCGCGTGGAGCTCCGGTAAGGATAGCGCGTGGACCCTCCACGCGCTGCGCCAGCAGAATATCGAAGTCTCCGCGCTCCTCACCACCCTCAACAGCGCCGCCGATCGTGTCGCCATGCATGGCGTCCGCCGCGAGCTCCTCGAACAGCAGGCGGCCGCCATCGGCCTCCCCGTCTGGCAGATTCCCCTTCCCTGGCCCTGCACCAACGATGATTATGAGGCGCGCATGGCCGAAGCCTGCCGCCGCGCCGTCGATGAGGGTTTCGGCAGCATCGCGTTCGGCGATCTCTACCTCAAAGACGTCCGCGCCTATCGCGAACGCCAGCTCTCTGGCTCCGGCCTCGCGCCCGTATTTCCGCTCTGGGAGCTTCCCACCGCCATCCTCGCCCGCGACATGATCGATGCCGGCCTGCGCGCGCGCCTGAGCTGTATCGATTCGCGCGTCCTCGACCCCGCCTTCGCCGGACGCGAGTTCGATCGCTCCCTGCTTGCCGACCTTCCCGCCACCGCCGATCCCTGCGGCGAAAACGGCGAGTTCCACAGCTTCGTCTACGATGGGCCCATGTTCCGCCACCCCATCCCCATTGAAACCGGCGAAGTACACAACTTCGAAGGCTTCATTTACACGGACCTCCTGTGCCCCGTATCGTCTCTCTGATTTCCAGCGCCACCGAGATCGTCCACGCGCTCGGCCAGCTCGAAAACCTGGTCGGCCGCTCCCACGAATGCGACTATCCGGAGGCCGTCAAGTCGCTCCCCGTCTGCACCCGCCCGCGCATCGCCGTCGATGCCTCCAGCGCCGAAATCGATCGCCTCGTCAAACTCTCCGCGCGCGATTCCCTCTCCATCTACGACGTTTTCGACGACCTGATCGAGCGCCTCGCACCCACCCACATCCTCACCCAGATCCAATGCGAAGTCTGCGCCGTCAGCCTGCGCGACGTGGAAGCCGCCATGGCGCGCGGCATGAAGGGCAGCCCCGCAATCGTCTCCCTGCAGCCCGATTCCCTCGCCGAAATCTGGAACGACATCCGCCGCGTCGCCGCTGCCCTCGCCATCCCGGAGCGCGGCGATACTCTGATCGCCGAACTCCAGTCCCGCATGCAGCTGGACCTCCCGCCCGCCCGCCCCACCGTGGCCTGCATCGAGTGGATGGAGCCTCTGATGGCCGCCGGCAACTGGACGCCGGAGCTGATCGCCATGGCCGGAGGCCGCAATCTCTTCGGCGAGGCCGGGCGCCACTCGCCCTGGATGAGCTGGGAAGAGCTCGTCGCCGCCGATCCCGAAGTCATCATCGTCGCCCCTTGCGGCTTTGACCTGCCGCGCACCGAACAGGAGCTCTATTGGATGACCGATCGGCCCGGCTGGAGCCGCCTGCGCGCCCGCGTCTATCTCGCGGACGGCAATCAGTACTTCAATCGCCCCGGTCCCCGCGTCGCCGAAACCCTGCGCATCCTCGCCGAGATCCTGCATCCCGAATGCTTCGAGCCAACTCTCCGCGGCATCGGGTGGCGCGCGTTATGATGAGCTTGTGACATGGCGCTGATCGCGGTTTCGGGTCATCCGGGTTGCCGGTTTGAAGAGGTCGCGCGACTCGCCGCGCAGCGCCTCGCCTACGAATTGCTCACCCAGTCCCGCATCCGTTCTCTTACCGATGAGGAGTTCGGCGCGGCTACCGTCATCCCCGATAAGGCCTATCCCAGCCTCGTCACTTCCATCCTCGCGCGCCTCGCCATTCAGCACCACATCGTCTATTGCGCCGTGGGCGGCGAACTCCAGGCGCGCCACTTCCCCGGCACCCTGCGCGTCCACGTGGTCGCCCCCGAAAATGTCCGCATCGGCAACCTGATGCTCGATCACCGCCTGGAGCGCCCCGCCGCCCGCCAGTTGCTCCTGGAACTCGAGGCCGCCGACCGCGCGGATCGTAAGGCCAAGTTCGGTAAGGCGCGCGCCACTGCCGATCTCTTCGATATCGTGCTCAATAGCGAGGCGCTCACCACGGAGCAAATGGCGGATTTCATCGCCTCCGCCGTGGCCGCCGCCGGGCTGCCCGACCGCGGCTTTCTCTCCCCCGCCGCCGAGCAGCAGTTGCAGTTTCAAATGCGTCTGAAGCTCGCCCAATTCGGCATCGTCCCGCCCGGAAATGTCACCCTGCGGAAAAAGATGTTCGCCCATGCCAGTGAAGAAATGTTTGCGAACCTTTTGGATTTCTACCGCATCGCCTGGGAGTATGAGCCGCGCAGTTTCCCCGTGCAGTACGGCCCCGATGGCGCCGTGCTCGAATCGTTCACGCCGGATTTCTATCTGCAGGAGTTCGATCTCTACGTGGAGCTGACCACCATGAAGCAATCCCTCGTGACCCGCAAAAATCGCAAGGTGCGTCTCCTCCGCGAACTCTATCCCCACTTGAACATTCAGGTCTTCTACCAGAAGGATTTTGAGAATCTGATCTTCAAGTACGGTCTCGCCGAGCGGCCGGTGCAGCCATGAGCACCCCTTCCATTCCCGGCCTGGAACGCGTCCTGTTCACGGAGGAACAGATCGACCAGCGTATCCGCGAACTCGCCGCCGAAATCTCGCAGCACTATCACGGCCGCACCATCAAGTTGATCGGCGTCCTCAAAGGGTCGATCTTCTTTCTTGACCGCCCTCGCCAAATACATCGAGATCCCCGTCAAGATCGATTTTCTGGCGATCTCCAGCTTCTCCAATAAGAGCGGCTCTCCCGGTGTGGTCCGCATCGCCAAAGATCTCGATGAGAGCATCGAGGGTGAAGATGTCCTCCTGGTGGAAGACATCGTCGATACCGGCTTCACCCTGCGCTACCTGTTGCAGACCCTCTCCGGCCGCGCGCCCAATTCGCTCTCCGTCTGCACCTTCCTCGATCGCAATTCGCGCCGCATCGTGCAGGTCCCGGTCGATTTCCGCTGTTTCGAAATCCCCGATCGCTTCGTCGTCGGCTTCGGGCTCGATTACAATCAGCTCTATCGCAACCTTCCCTGCGTCGCCGTCATGAAACCCAGTTGATCGGGCCCTGCGCCTAATTCGAATGCTTCCAGGCCGGAACCGGGCGTATCTGAAATCTTGAATCTGCAGCCGCGTGGTTCTGTCGCAAAGCCCTACCAGGTCAAGCAGGTTCGCGCTGTAATCATCCGGTACGAGATCATCCTGTACTGGAACGTTGACGAAGACGCGTTCATCGCGGAAGTTACTGAGTTGGCAGGTTGTGCGGCCGATGATCCCACTCGGCAGGATGCGCTGAGCAATGCCGAGGTCGTGATTCAGGAGTGGATTGAAACTGCCAGGGAATTTGGGTCGGCCTATACCTGAACCAAGAGGACGGCTCCTTTTCGCCTGATGATTCAATGGCGTAAGAATCCATTCCTCCGGTAATGCCGTCTATCGTCCACAATGGTGATTGAGCGGTTTTCCGATGCTTAGCTTAGCTAAGCTATGCTTCGCGTCAACTCGGTCGAAGGGCCGACTGCGGAGGCGTTCGGCGCATAGAGCAGCAAGGGCTAGAAGCCAGAATGCCAAGCCGACCGCTCGAAGAGCGTGCCCAACACCGCTGACAAACACGCTGCCAAGGCTTACTACCAACATGGAAAATCCCAGCATCGCGGCAACAACCAAGCCGAAGGACAACGGCAGTCGCCAGAACCGCCCAGCACGACGCCGCCATCGCCGCTGTGACATACGGCGAATGCTCAATCCGGCCAAGAACCAAACGGGCATCACAAATATTGCGGCAAGAAGTTGTCCCCGAGGTGTTGTGAGCGTGGCGTCGCAAGCCAGACTCCAGTTCACTAGGGAGTGAAGCACCGTCCCGGCAGCATAGGCCGGCATATCAAGCCCTAAATCGGCAGTCTGCCCAGGCGAATACGATGTCCATGCTCCGCAAAAACCGCTGGGTTCAAAAAAAGGGCGGGCCAGATCTCGTTTCAAGAAATCCAACACTTGGACGCGTTCATTCTGTCGATAGTAGTCGTATCCAATAAACCCTACGTGCCGCAGGGTCTGTAGCAAAGCGAATACTAAGGGAAACCATCGAGCTGTCGCGAACACAGTAGATTCGACTCCTGCGATCCTCTGGTTGTTCCCGTCTTCAGATCGCCATGCCCCTGATCGTAACCGATGGCGAAACCCAGTTCCTGGTAGGTGGCGTTCGCGTCCATTAGCGGAATTTATAGCGACAACAAACGCCATTTATGGACGACAACGCCGTTTTACTGCCGTTATCGGAAAAGACAGTGCTAGCCATGCCCTCGCCTGCCGTGTTTGTTGCCCTATAATCGGTCTATTTGGCTGAACGGTCCGTCAGTACCTTCGATCCCGTAGAGCGCTTCGGAAACGGCGTATTGCTGGACTACCAGAACGAGCGCCAGTGCCGTGCATAGCGGTACGCTGAACCAGAACCGGGCGCGCCGCGTAGATGCATCAGGCAGCACAAGTACGTTTAGAAGCGCCGGAACTCCCAGGAAGAAAATGACGAGATGGACGAAGTAGTAAACCGGTCCCATTACGACTCTGGTTCCGACGGGTCCACGCACAGCCAGGAATATCCACTCTGCGATGATCGCGGCCAACACAAGACAAGAAGCGAGCATAAACACCAGTTTGATCCGGGGCCATCGTGTGCTGGCCAACAAGAGCAAGCGGCGGTACACAGCGCTTGCTACGAAGGCTCCGGGCACGGAAAATGCGATGCCAAACAGCTCCATTTCGTCCTCACGAATCTTCGCGGCTATCGGAGTACAGGTAACAGAAATCAAAATCAACGCTGAGCGAGAACTCCGCAAGGGATTTCACCAACCCACGCTCGAAATCCAATCCTGGATAGTTACTCTTGTAATAGGCCACGAGCTGCATCACGCCGCCGTGTTTCGACGAAGCATCGACGAACCCCGATTTGTTTTCGCTCAACTGCTTGATCACGTCCATGATGTGATCCTCCAGGCTTGAGTTTCGCTCAAGCCGAGAGTATAGCGACCAACGACTGAATTTGCGCTCCCGCAGCGTACGTGGATTGACGTCGCCCTTGAGCCAACATTCCGTCGGCGTCACGCCGAGTAGTTTTGAGATGTCTGCGGGATCGAAGTCCCCGGTAAGGGTGAAGTAGGCGTACTGCTCGTTGGGTTCCGTCATTGATGCCTACAGCAGAGTATAGCGTTCGGACTGTGGATTAGAAGGCATTGTGGACGAAGAGTGGCGTTCTCGTACAGTACCAATCGGTTATGGATCGCCAATCGTCCGCTACTCCAGTTCTCGACGGATCAGTTTGAGTCCACGTTCCCCAACTACGAAGTAGTAGACACCGCACACCTTCTCCGTCTCACAGATGTTTGCGATCAGCAACCTGCTATCGAGGCGATAAGATAACGCGGGTGATCTTGGGAACGCCCACAGTACTTGAAAGTAGCTGTGGCCCGGTCCCCGATTGAACGGCGGAGGGAGAACACGCCCATTCGCCAAATCGACAATAGCCGCCATCAAGCACGGCGATCCGCATCCCCACTGCACGATCACGTAATGGCCAGCGAAGTTCGCTCCAGACTTGCCGAGTTCTCGACCTGTTGCACCATCTTCAACGCCGGAGCCTTCGAGTATGCCGCGCCGGATGGCCGTTTTGAACCTACGCTCTTCCGGTGATTCGGTTCGTTGACCTCCGGCGCAAGAACGCCGCCTGAAATCCCGTCGGGACACATGTGTCCAAGGTCGAGCCGCAGCGTGACGGAGATCGGGCACAGGGCTAATTTGTCATACCACCGAAGACCGTGGAACTGGCGCCGATACCCAGCCCGGCAATCAGAATCGTAAACGCTGTGAACCCTGCACGCGCAGCATGCGGCGACACGCGTGACATAAATCCTGCCCCAGGTCGCCGATCCAGGTGTGCTCAGTCAAGGCCTGTGAGCCGCCGCACGAGCGTCCGCCTCCGGCATGCATTCTCCGGCCATGGAGTCGACGTGGAATTCCATCTCTTCCCACAACTCGCGCAGCCTTGCGCCGTGATCCAGCCAATACCGCAATCGATATCGAAAACGCTTCCAACGTGAACCCGGTTCCGCCTCACTCCCATAGACGCTCTGATTATGAGACGCCGCCTTTCCCGTTTGGTCAGGCGGCAAATGGAAACCTTCCTCCTCTCCACGCCCTTGCCCGGAATCGCACTTTAAAAAAGATGCATTTTATTTTTCCAGCGCCCCAGCGAATTCTTACTCCCGTTGAGCCCTGTTTCCGCGTTTTCTCGGTGACCGTTGTGTCGAAATGCCCTTTAATTTTCGCGTAGCCCGGTGATGTCATTGTGCCGTCACGCAGGCAGTTTTAAAATGAAAGAAGCTTAAGAAATTTAGGAGCAAGCTCATGTGTTCACGGGTTCTGTTTATATCCGGTCGCCCCAGTGACGCCCGTCTTCTTTCGCGGATGTTGCACCAACTTCCGCTCGCCCTGGACCACGTAACCACACTGCAGCAGGCCCACGTCAAACTCAACCAGGAAGGCTACGACGTCGTGCTCACCGAGGCCGCTCTTTCCGATGGCAAGTGGCTCGATGTCCTCCACCTGGTGCGCGAGTCCGCTCAGGACCCGGAAGTCATCGTTACCGATCCCGCGGCCGACGCTCATTTCTGGGCCGAAGCCCTCAATCTCGGCGCCTACGATCTTCTCGCTCAGCCCTTCTACGAACCTGAGGTGCGCCGGATTTTGTCCAACGCCTGTACGCGCGCTATCCGCCAGCCGCGTTCCATGGCCGCCGTATAATGGTTTCTCCGTTCCGGAGAGACCATGTCCGCCGCCACCGACGCTTTCGTAAACCAGCATCAAGCCCGCCTCCTGGAGGAGCTGAAACAGTTCCTGCGGATTCCGAGCATTAGCACTCTGCCCGAGAATCGTCCCGATATCGAACGCGCCGCCGAATTCGTCGCCGCCGCCCTTCGCGCCGCCGGCATGGAGAATGTCGAGCTCATCCAGACCGGCGGCCATCCTCTGGTGTACGCCGATTGGCTCCACGCGCCCGGCAAACCCACTGTCCTCTGCTACGGCCATTATGACGTGCAGCCCGCCGACCCCCTGGAACTCTGGACCACTCCGCCTTTCGAGCCCACCGAGCGTAACGGCAATCTCTACGGCCGCGGCACGGCCGACGATAAGGGCCAGATGTATGCCCATATCAAAGCCATCGAAGCCTTGCGCGCCGCTTCGCCATCCGGCCAATTGCCCGTCAACATCCGCTTCCTCATCGAAGGCGAAGAAGAGGTGGGCGGCGCTTCCATCGCCAGGTTCGTCGCCGAAAATCCCGAGCGCCTGTCCGCCGATGTCGCGCTCGTCTCCGATACCGCCATGTACTCGGAAGGCATGCCTACACTCTGCATCGGTCTTCGCGGGCTGATCTATATGGAGGTGGAGGCTTCCGGACCCGTGCGCGACCTGCACTCCGGCCTCTACGGGGGCGCCGCGCCCAACGCCGTCTTCGGCCTCATCGAACTATTGTCCAAGGTCAAGAACGCCGACGGCGTCCTTCAGATCCCCGGCATCTACAACGATGTCGAGGAGCCCGCCGCCGCGGAGGTCGCCAGTTGGAAGAACCTGCCCTTTGACGAGGCCGCTTTTCTGGCCAGGGAGGTCGGCTCCACGCACCTTACCGGCGAACTCAATCGTATGGTGCTCGAACGCGTCTGGTCGCGCCCCACGTTTGAGGTCCACGGTATCGCGGGAGGTTTCACCGCTGCCGGCGCCAAGACCGTGATCCCCGCCAAAGCCGTCGCCAAAGTCAGCTTCCGCATCGTCCCGCGCCAGAATCCCGATGAGGTGCTCAGCGCCTTCCGCGAGTGGGTGAACCGCAATACGCCAAAGGGAATTCGAACCGAGGTTCGTGTCCTCAGCGCCGCTCCCGGCCTGGTCGTGAATCCGGATCACCCCGCGATTCGCGTCGCTGCCCGCGCTTTCGGCGAAGTCTTTGGCAAGGATACCGTCTTCATTCGCTCCGGCGGCTCCATTCCCATCGTCGGTGATTTCGCCACCCACCTCGGCATCCCCACCATCCTCATGGGCTTCGGTCTGCCCGACGACGGTCTCCACTCGCCCAACGAGAAATTCAAGATCGATAACTATTACCTCGGCATTCGCACCGTGGCGCGCTTCCTCGAACAATATCAGTAAGCCCGCCGCTACTCTGGTTTGCTTCCGTGAATCTGCAGCACCGCGAATGCCGCGGCCAGCGCCACCGCCGTCGCCGCCGTACCGGCAATCATGTACTCCAGCGGTCTGTGCCGCCCCGGCATCACTCGCAGCACCACCGCCGCCAAATGCCGCCAACACCACCAGCGCTACCCACAAGCAGAGGGACATGCCGCTTGATTTCCGCGCGTCACCGTCCCCATTTTAAATTGGGAGGGGACTGGTACGGCTGGTAAACTCATAATAAGTGTGCTCGCTGGTTCCATATCTAGAGTTAATGTCCGCGCTAATCATACTGGTGATTTTCGGCGGCTGTTCCAAAGGGCCGCCCGCCGCCCGGGCCATCGGCGAAGCCTTCGTCGGCCCCGCCACACTGAAAATCCGCAGCGACATTCCGCTCCAATCGGCCGCCGTCACCACCGTCAAACACGGCGACCGCCTGGAAATTCTCCAGACCAAGCGCCGCTTCCTGCGCGTGCGCACCGCACGCGGTGTCGAAGGTTGGACCGACGAACGCCAACTGCTGGCCGCCTCCGATATGAAGGCCCTGCACGAACTGGCCGTCCGCGCCGCCAAAATGCCGTCCCAGGGCGTTGCTACCGCCTACGCGCCGCTCAATATCCATACCCAGCCCGCCGTTTCCTCCCCCAGCTTTCTTCAACTCAAGGAGAACGAACGGTTCGACGTCCTTCAGTCCGTCCTGTTTCCCCGCTCCGACGCCCCGCGCGTGCCGCTCATTCCCCCCGCGCCCAAGAAAGCGCCCCTGCCGAAGAAGGAAAAGAAGGTCCCCGCCATTCCTCCGCCGCCCAGGCCCAAGCCGCCCTCCCCGCCGGCGGACTGGCTGGAGCTTTCCAAAACCGAACGCGAGGAAGCCGCCGTCGAAGCCGGCGAAGGGGAGCCCGCCAAAGCCGCCCCGCGCGTCGATGGCTGGAGCCTGATTCGCGCTGCCGGCGGGCAATCCGGTTGGGTGCTCACGCGCCTCGTTTCCATGGCGATTCCCGATGAGGTCGCCCAATATGCCGAAGGCAAGCGCATCGTGAGCTACTTCTCGCTGGGCGAAATTGAGGACGGCGACCAAAAGAAAAAGATCTGGTTCTGGGCCACTACCTCCGATAGCAAGCAGCCGTGGGATTTCGATAGCTTCCGCGTCTTCGTCTGGAGCCTCCGCCGCCATCGCTATGAAACCGCCTATATCGAACGCAATCTGAAAGGCTACGCCCCCATCCTGCGGAAAGAGGTCGAGTTCGCCGTCAAAGGCCAGCCCGTCCCACTATGATGGCTTCTCCGTCTGCGTCGAAAAGAAGGATGGCCCTCGCGCCCGCCGCGAATACGCCTTGCTCGGCGTCGCCGTCCGCTACGCCGGGGAGCGCCCCTGCGAACTCCCGCAAGCCCCCGCGTTTGCCCATTCCCCCGCGCCGATTGCGGTCACCGAACCGGCGGCCCTGCTTCCCCACGATAGTTTCCTGCAGCGCATTAAGAAGCGCTGGCATGCCCTCATCGGGAAGTGAACTCCCCTTCGGCCGCGCCCTCGGCCTACCCGGCCTCCAGGAGAGCTTCGGTACGTTGCGGCGGAGGGTCCATTGTGTTATTTATGGGTTCAAGTCGGAAGAATCCAACTAAAAGCCGCCCCGCTGTAGCCAATAGCGACGGCCGTCATAATCTCATCAAGAAGGATGGCATCCCGTGGAAGCTGTCAATCGCAAACTTATCCGTCCGTCTTTAAACGAAATTAAAGAGCAGAATACGCCTCCCCGGCGGGCGCCGCTGCAGAAAAAGCCGGTTCCACCGGACCAGACCAACGCAGAGAATTTTTACTACGTGAAACAGATGCAGGCCAAGACCCCCATGGTCTTCGTGCTCCGCGATGGCGAAACCCTGCACGGCGTCATCGAATGGTACGACAAGTGTTGCCTGAAGGTGAATCGCGCCGACGGCGAACCCAATATCCTGCTCTATAAACCGGCCATCAAGTACATGTACAAAGAGGGCTAGGCGAGCGCCCTGCCCTTTCAGGCTTTGCGGCGATTGCGCATCGCCAGGCGGTACTCGCGCCGTTCTCCGGCCTCCCGGTACCGCCGCATTTCTTCCTCGGATTCCGGAATCACCGGCGCGATTGTCACCGCTTTTCCCTCCCGATCGATCGCTACAAATGTCAGATATGCGGAGCAGGTGTGCAGGCGTGCCCCTGTCAACAGCTTCTCCGTCATCACCTTCACGCCAATCTCCATCGACGAACGGAACACCCGGTTCACCGAAGATCGCAGCATGATCAATTCGCCGATGTGCACGGGATGGAGGAACTGCAAGCTGTCCACGGAAGCCGTGACCACCGGGTTGCGCGCGTGCCGCATCCCCGCCATCGCCGCCGCCAGGTCTACCAGGTGCATCACCTTGCCGCCTAAAACGTTGCCAAATCCGTTGGCATCGTTGGGTAGGGCGAGTTCCGAATACTCGCTCGCGGATTCGCGCACCAGCTTGCCTTCCATCGCTACTCCTTCTTGCGCCGCAGGTAACTCTCCACGTACGCGTTGGCCTGGCGCGCCACCGTTTCCGGTTCCACCTGCGTCATCAGGCATCCCGCCGCAAACGAGTATTCCAGCGCCCCATGGGCGAACGGATGATGGTCGCGCTCAATTACGTAGTAGATGCTCAGCCCGGCAGCTTCGTGCCGGGAAATCGTGAAGCGAACGGCGTCAGGACCTTCGCCGGGGGGAAAACGTCCGCAGTTGCCGCGGGCGTACCCCAAATTACAGCAGGCATCGCTGACAGGATGCGCATTGTCGGGAAGCGCGCGGCAGAAGCCCGACCACGATTCTCCAAGGGGTAACATAGGACTTCCCGACCGGCCTTCGACCGGGTAAAAATACGGGCAGGACATTTTGCACGGTATAGTAACACAAGCTATGGCAAGCACCCGTTTGGAGATTTTGAAAAGTATGGTGGAGCAAAAACCCACCGATAGCTTCGCTCGCTATGGTCTCGCGATGGAGTACCGCAATAGCGGCGATCTGGAGGCGGCAATGGCCGAATTCCGTACCCTCATGGAGGTCAACCCGGACTACTCGCCCGCCTACTTCCACGGCGGTCAGACCCTGGAACGCATGGGCCTCCTCGAAGAAGCGCGCGACGTCTATACCAAGGGAGTCGAAGTCACCATCCGCATCGGCAATGAACACGCCCGCAGTGAGATGCAGGGCGCCCTCGATATGCTGGGCTGAGCCGCGCGGTTTTTCGCCGTCACGCCAACATCAACTTTATTTTTGTCCGTAAACCGCTCATTCCATTAACTCGCATCCCGTAACTTCCCCGGCTCGTGAGTTGCCCGCTAGTAAAATGGACTCAGTGAGCGTTTTGCGAACCAACCCGGTATTCCAAAACGGGCTACGCATAGCCCGCTTTTCCCCCGGATGCCTTTGTTTTCAATAGAGCCTACGCCAAAACGGGCTATGCATAGCCCGTTTTATGCTTCAGGCCGGGTCCGTAGCCAGAATTCCCGCCGCCGCTTCCATCGAAGCCTCCGCCACCAGCGGTTCACTCACCGGTTCGAACCGGAACCAGCGCATCAACACCTCGTCCGGAACCCTCCGCCGCCGCATGATTTCCCGCCGCCGTCTCCACGCTGCCGGCCAGCACTTCGCCAGCTTCCAAAACGCCGGCAGCGACCGCGGCTCCGTCAGCAGGCATCCCCCCACCACCACCAGGTCGCGCGCCGCCATCGGCAGTAGACACTCCCGGTAGAGGCCGGACGTCGAATTCTTGATCCGCATCAGGAACCGGTTCTTCACCGAATGCATGTTGATCGTCGCGGAAATCGTCCGCCGGTCTCCCGGCGGCGCGCTGCGCACATGCCAGCCCACAGCCGCCGGCGTGTAGATGCACCGCCAGCCCATACAGCTGCGCGCGCCACGCCACATCCGCGTCCTCGCGGTATGCAAAGAAATCCGGGTCGAAGAACTCCCCGCCGATCGCCACATCGTCGATCATCTGCCGCCGGTAAAGTGCTCCCGCCGCGCACGCGCCGAATACATACTCCGCTCGTTCGTAGGAACCATCGTCTGGCTGATTCCATCCGCGGTCGAAATGGCGCAGCGAAGGCGTAAAGTAGATCCCCGTGGAATCGATGCGCGGCTCTGCCAGCGGACGGAACCCGGCGCCGATCGCCAGGAGCTTGCCGCATACCACCCCGGCCGCCGGATCCCGGTAGCCCGCTTCCACCAGTTGCGCCAGAAAATCTTCCCCCATCAGAAGGTCGGGGTTGAGCGTCAGCACCCATTCGCCCCGGCCGCTGCGGATCCCCTGGTTCTGTGCCGCCGCGAAGCCTGCGTTGTGTTGGTTCGCGATCACCCGGATCCGATCGCCGAACTGAGCCAGAATTTCCCGGGTGGAATCCGCCGAAGCATTGTCCACCACCACAATGTCCAGCCGCACCCCGCGCTGCCGGAGAACGCTCTCCAGGCAACGCCGGATGTACCGGCTGCTGTTAAAAGTTACGATTGAGATGCAAATCGTCGGTTCCGGCATGGGTATATTGGGACGTTGTTCATTCCAAAGACCCGTAAGTAGACAAAACAACTACAGTGAAATAAATTCGAAAAGGTGTAGTTGAAAACATTCCCATGGGGTCTTTAGGTAAGAGGGAATGTCGTCATTCGCGTCCGGCGAACAATTCGTGGGCTTGATACGTCAGGAAAAGTCCGGTACAGCACTCCAGGAACAGGTCTCCCAGCTGTTCGAGGAGGCGCGGGACGATGTCTACCGCTATCTGCTGACCCTCGGGTTATTCCCTCCGCAAGCGCAGGAAGCGGTCCAGGAAGTGTTCCTGCGCCTCTACACGACGCTGCGAAAAGGGGAGGAGATTCAAAATCTTCGCGCCTGGGTTTTTCGCGTCGCCCACAACCTCGGCCTCAAGATCCGTGCCAAGCAGCATTCCGAACTGCCGTTCGACCCCGAAATTGGAGTCCGCTACACCGCGCAGACCGATACGCCCGAAACCGAGTTCCTGGAACGCGAGCGCATGGCGCGCTTCCACAGCGCCGTGCAGGGCTTGAGCGAACAGCAGCGCCGCTGCCTTTTCCTGCGCATGGAAGGCCTCAGGTATCCGGAAATCGGCGCGGCCTTGGGAATCAGCGCGAGCGCGGTCGGCGAGTTCCTGCGCCGCGCCATGGTGCGGCTGAAGAAGGTGCGCGATGAGTAATCTCACGCTCCGCCACCCCGAAGACGGGCAGCTGCTGCGCTTTCTCGATGGCGAATTGCCGCGCCGCAAGGCCAACCAGGTGCGCACCCATCTCGAAGCCTGCTGGCAGTGCCGTTCGCAGGTGGAAGAACTCGAACTCGCCGTCGCCGGTTGTGTGCGCTACCGGAAAAATGTCTTAGCCGCCTGCCTCCCGCCGCCTCCCGCACCCTGGCGCGCCCTCGATTTCGACAAGGTGGATGCCGAACTGGCGGACCAGTCGATCTTCGCCCGTCTTGCCCAATTCCTCTCGCCGCGCCGCAACGCTCCGCTCCGCTGGGCAGCCTCCTGCGCCGCGGTAGTCGCGCTGGCAGCCGGAATTTATTACCAGCTTCGTGAAACACCGAAAGTCGAGGCGGCCGCCCTTCTGCAAAAGGCGATCGCGGTATCTCAGTCACGCCCTGTCGGGGGCCGTCGGCTGCAAATTACCACCCGGACCGGGCGCATGACGCGCGCGATCGGTGCCGCCTCCAGGCCCGCAGGCACTGCGGAACTCCAACTCGCGGGCCTCTTCCGCGCCGCAAACTACAATTGGGACGATCCTCTCAGCCCCGGCTCGTTCGCCGCCTGGCGCGACCAGCTCTCGCGCAAGCAGGATGCAGTCGTCTCCACAACGAATTCTTACGACATCAAGACCACCACCGCGGATAGCGAACTCGTGAGTGCCACTTTAACGCTGCGCACCACGGACCTGGCCCCCCTCCAGGGACGCTTCGAGTTCCGCAATCGCGAATGGGTGGAAATGACGGAATTGGTAGACCAGCAAACAAATCCCGCAAGCAACGTAGCTGGAGCCACCGGCGGCAAGCCTCGCCAACCTGGCGTGCCGCCGGGACCCTCTCTTTCAACCGCGCCCGCCTCTGAGCCTTCCCCCTTCTCCGAAGAGCTCCAGGTGGCTGCTGCCCTGCACCAGATCGGCGCGGACCTTGGCGAACCCATCGAGATCAGCCGCGAAGGCGGCCAGATCGTGGTCTCCGGGTCGGGAATTCCCTCCCAGCGCCAACAACAGATTCACGGCCAATTGGATCGCCTGCCCCATGTGGTGGTCCGCTTCGCCGATCCCGTTTTCCCCGCAAGCGCACCGGTTCAATCGGAACCGGTTGCTCGTGATGCGGCCGGTACCGAAAAAACCAACCGTACGGCGCGGATCGAACAGCGCCTCGGTGGCCGGCCGCAGTTCGAGCGTGCCAGCGCGCAAATTCTCGATTGGACCGATTCGGCGATGACCCGCGCTTATGCGCTGCGCCGCCTTTCCCAGCAGTTTTCTCCCGAAGCCGAAGCCGCCATGAGCGCGGAAGACCGGCGCAGCCTGCATACCCTCGGCCGTGCCCACCTCGATGCCTTTGCCAAGGACGCGCAGGCGATCACCACCACCCTGCGCCCCGTGTTGACCGGCCTGGGCGGCGCCGCCACCCCCATCGAAGCCCGTCCCGATGCCGCCGCTACCTGGCAGGCAGCTTCCGAAAATCTCCTGACCGCCGCCCGCCGCGTGGAAAGCCTCACCGCGGTCGTGCTCGGTATCTCCGCTCCCGGTTCCACCTCTGAAACCGCACCGTCGCAACTCCTTACCGCCCTGGCCCAACTTTCCAGCCGGGTGGACGAGTGCCGCGCCCTCCTCGCCGCTTCCAATTAACACGTCCCGCCAGCAAGCTCGCCGGCAGGTGTCGTACGATTGTCGATAGGCTGAGCCAAATGAATTCCGGGCCCCTGGTTCCCCTACTCCTCGCGTTTTTCCTTTCCGGCGCTCCGCTGTGGGCCCAGCGCTCGGCGTATGTCTACGGGCGCGTTTTCGATCCGTCCGGCGCCGTTGTTCCGGACGCCGCCGTCACCGTGGTCGATGAAGAGAACGGCTTCCGCCGCGCCACTCAGTCGGGTCTGGACGGCGCCTACCTGGTTTCGGTCGAGCCCGGCCTCTATAAGGTGACGGTCCGTAAGGAAGGCTTCGTCGGCATGATGCGCTTCGATGTGAAGGTCGGCGCCATGTCTCCGGGCCATGCGGATTTTACCCTGATCGTCGGCGCCGTGCAGGAGACCATCACGGTGGAAGGCACCGCCCCCCTGGTAAGTCAGGAGGAATCTTCCATCGGCATCCGCGTCTTTCGGGAGGACATTCAGCGCATCCCTCTCAATGGCAAAGGCATCCTCGGCCTGCTGGAACTCGCGCCCGGCACCAATGTCACGCCCGCCACCCGTGGCGAAGCCGGCCAGTTTTCCGCCAACGGACAGCGTCCCAATGCCAATTACTTCACCGTGGATGGCGCCAGCGCCAATACCGGTGTGACCGCCGGCGGCCTGCCCGCGCAAGCCACCGGCGGCGTGCTTCCCGCGATGAGCGCCTTCGGCAGTTTGGACTCCCTTCTGCCGGTCGAAGCCGTGGACGAATTCCGCGTGCAAACGGCAAGCTCCGTCAGCGAACCGGGCCGTCTCCCCGGCGCCAGCGTCTCGCTTACCAGCCGCTCCGGTTCCAACGAGTTTCACGGATCGGTTGTCTATCGCATGCGGCACGAGGAACTGGCTGCCAACGACTGGTTCGCCAACGTCACCGGCGAGCGCCGCGGTCCGCTGCGCCTTCACGATCTGGCTCCCTCTTTCGGCGGTCCGGTTCGCCGCAACCGGACTTTCTTCTTCGCCTCGTACCAACACCTCTCCCTGCGCGGCGCCTACGTCTTCCGCCAGCCCGTGCCCACCGATGCCACCAAAGCCGCCGCGCCGGACTGGGTTCGCCCGGCGCTCGACCTCTATCCTCAAGCCAACGACGTCTCGCTCGGGAACGGGCTCGCCTTCTGGAGCGGCCGCAACATTCGCCCCTCGCAGCTCGATACCGGCACCATACGTGTGGATCACGCCCTCACCTCGCGCGCGATGCTGTTCGTGCGGTACAACGATTCGCCCTCCTTCAACGAATTCGGCAGCACGGAAATCAACCGCCTCGATCTGCGCTTCCGCAGTCTGACCGTTGGCCTGAATTTTCGCCCAAGCTCGAAATGGCTGATCGATTTCCGTGCCAATGAATCACAGGCCGAGGCGCAATCCAGCTGGCAGAAGCCCGGTGGCCCTGTCTTATCCGGCTGCGATCTGGAACCGTTGACGTCGTACCTGTTTCCCAGCGCGCCATCCTGCGATGCCCTGGTGCGGTTCTCGATCGGCGGCGTCGGCCAGGTAGTGACCGGCCGCGAAGGCACCCGCCGGCAGCGCCAGTTCCAACTGGTGGAAGCCACCGGCTGGAAGACCGGCGCCCACAACGTCCGTCTCGGCATGGATTATCGCCGGATGAAGCCCATCCGCCGCGACGCCATGGGCGTGCTCAGCGTCATCGCCGACGATTTGACCGCCCTCGAAGATAAGCGCACCCTGTGGCTGGGCAGTTCGCCCGCGCTCAATGCCTCGGCCGATGTCACCGAGCTGTCCCTGTGGATGCAGGACACCTGGCAGGTCTCCTCGCGGCTCACCATCACACCGGGCCTGCGCTGGGAGTTCAATCCTTCGCCCGCGCCCGCAGGTACCACCTCCTTTTTTCACCCGGAGACCGGCACCGTTTTCTCCGACCATCGCGCGCTGTGGCCCGTGGTGTACAACAACTTTGCGCCGAGGCTCGGCGCGGCATGGCGCGTCCGTAAAAGCGGCCATACCGTCTTGCGCGCGGGCGGCGGTATTTTTTACGATTCCAGCCTGAGCATCGCCACCGATCTCATCAACGGCGGTCCGCTGAGCGTCACCCAGTTCACCAACGGGAGATTCGGCATCGTTACGTCGCTACTCAGCTATGCCTTCGCTCCCCGGCTTCTTTTGCCGCGGCTCGGGGAATGGAACCTGACCCTGGATCAGGCGCTGGGCGCGCACGACGTGCTCTCGCTCAGTTACGTCGGCGCCATCGGCCACCGCCTGCTGCGCCGCGAAATCGGCGGCCTGGGCAACAGCGTCACGGCTCAATTCGCGGTGACCACAAATCACGGCGCATCTTCGTATCAGGGTCTGCAGGCCCAGTATCGACGCAAGCTCCCGGTAGGCTTGCAGCTCTTGGTTTCCTACTCCTGGGCCCACGCCTTGGACAACGATTCGAGCGATGCATTCCTGGTTTGGACCGGCCCCGGCAGCCCCGCCGCGCGCGACCACGCCTCGAGCGATTTCGACTTGCGCCACACCGCGACCGCCACCGTAACGTACGAATTCCCGGAACGCGCTGCCGGGATCGGACGCTGGGTGGGAGGCTGGGCGATCGATTCGATCGCGCGCGTGCGCAGCGGCTTTCCCATCTCTGTAATCGACAATGAACAGTACCAGGGCGTGGCGTTGGCCAACGCCTTTCGTCCCGACCAACTGCTCAACCAGCCAGTCTGGATCGACGATGCCGCTGCGCCCGGCGGCAGACGCCTCAACCCGGCGGCCTTCCTTCCCGCTGCCCCGGGAGTGCAGGGAAGCCTGGGCCGCAATTCGATCACAGGGTTTTCGATGGGGCAGGTGGACCTTGCGATCCGCCGCGAGTTCCGATGGAAAGAGCGGCGCGCAATCCAGGTCCGCGTAGAGGCTTTCAATGTCCTAAACCAGGCGAACTTCGCCGACCCCGCGCGCTACCTCAGCAGTCCGGTCTTCGGCCAATCGACTTCGATGCTGAACCTGATGCTGGGCAGCGGCAGTCCCGGAAGCGGCCTGGCGCCCACCCTGCAGACCGGCGGCCCGCGCTCGCTCCAAGGATCGTTACGTTTCCGGTTTTGATTCCGTGATAAACTCTTAGATGTTCAGCAGCATTCGCCGCATACCCCAAATTGCAAGGCGGCGACCGGCGCTGAACGTTTTCCCACACCGGATCGGGCTGTGGCGCAGCCTGGCTAGCGCGCTTGCTTGGGGTGCAAGAGGTCCCGAGTTCAAATCTCGGCAGCCCGACCAAATTAATCAAGTACATAGCGAATATCACACCGGAGGATCGGTGCGCCTGTGACGTGGATTGTGACGTAACCTCGGAATCAACGCGCAAAAATGGCAAGGCCGACGCTCAACGGGCTGCGGCAAGTTTCCGATAACGCCACTTTTCAACCGTTATCGGAAAACAGCGCCACTCAAGCTTGGCAGATAATGGGATCACATGCTCCCGATAATCGCCGCTGTGGTGGTCATCGCTGCCATCAGCCTGATCTTCATGAAGTCGTTTTACACTAAGCGCCGTCAGACGCCAACTTACGTAATTGGTCGTGAAATGGCGGCGGCACGCCGCGCCGAGGCCGAGCATTTTCAGACGCATCCTGAATCACCCTCGCCCCTGCCGAGCGTCAAATATGATTTTTGGCAAGGCGATTTGGATTTGATCAGCCCTAGCGAGAGGGAGACCGATCAAAAACTCGCTGAATTCCTGACCGCCTTTTCTCTCGCCGACACCTCCAGCCGCGAGCATATGCGCTCACGCATGACAATGGACGATTTCTATCAACTGATGACGTTCTCGAAGCGCATGGCTGTGTTCGGCCTCAGAACCGGAAATCGCGAAAGGCTCAAGCTCGGCATGATTGCTGTAGCGGCTATCGACGTGAACAGAGTTGACTACCGAGACCCTATGCTCGCTCTGAGTCTTATTTGTCATTCCGCTGACCGAAATGCTGTGGATGCGCAGAACCTGATGTATGAAGTGCTTGGTTTAGGCATGCCAAAAACAGCAGAACTTATGTCAGGGCTCGTGGATCGCTCACCCGAACAAAGGAACATTCGATCACAGTGGGGCTTTGACGAAGTGAGCACGGATATCGGCTTGGGTTTTATCGGCTGGGGCTTTGAGCCATATCAGCCGTCGTATGACCTAAAAGCCCTCGCCGTCGAATCGAGAAGTATGCTGGCTGCGGACCGATATCAGGCTGCATCTGTGCAGGTAGCCACGAACATTCCGGAAGTTTGGTTCACACTGGAAACGACCGACCAGCAGGCAAGCCTCACAAAGGCGATTCAAAGCGTCAGGGGCGCAGCCACTATCAACGGTAAGCTCCGCCCTGAGCATCACCCCCGCAGCGATGCTCAGCAGTTTACGATTTTCTTGGCCGAGTGTTCGGACGACAATGACAGCTCTTTTTTGGAGAGCATCGGAACTGGTAATTCGCAGCGCCACGCATCGGTCGCCGCCAATCATGGTTGCTTATTCTCTCTCGCTGTAGCGCGTTCGTTCATTGGGGGTGTCGAGAGCTACGAAACCCAGCAACTGATGGACAGGTTCAGGCAACCCCTTGCACATCTTCTCGGACGCGGTCAGCGTCTGAATCTGTAAACGCTCTTCCTCGCCCAATCGGGCTCAAAACAATGCGCATATTTCCTATAACCGCAGAAAAACGGCAATATCGTTAATTACCACTCGGTTATGTACGGAAACGCCACATATCGGGAACTGGGCATGGCCTTCACGATCTAATCGCGCAATTACCGACCGTGGCGAGCGTGACACCAACTATAAATGGAAACAACCAGTGTTCCGGCGACGGCGTACAGCACCACGTTGGCACCCACGGACGGCAGCACGTCATGAAGATAGTAATGAGCCCAGTCATGCCCGTTTATCGGCCCGAGCATAAAGCTGGTAGGCCATAGGATCGCCTGCGCAACCGCCAGTGTGTTCATGATGAACGTGGAAGCAACTGGACGGAACCCAAGCACGGCATATCGGCTACCAACGATAACAACGGGCACAATCATGCCGAACACGCCGTTGAGCATAGCAACCTTCGCGAAGGACCCCATCGTTACCATCGTAAACGAGTCCAATTTTCGATCCAAGGCCGATAGCGGTTGTCAAAACGGTCGATAGACGGCGTTAGCGGACAGAACTGGTCCGCAATGGGCTTCCGGCGGGTTGTGAACGCTAACCTAACGTCCACTTCGATAGAATTCAGGGAGTGGAGTCATCTGAAATGCGCAAGTTCCTGCTGTTTACAGTTGCAGTGATGGCACCGGCCGTTGCATCGGGCGGTATGCTCAAGGTCGCGGTGAAGGACTCGTCGGATACCCCATTGTCCGGCGCAATGATATTGATCCACTGGGACCGTGCCGGAAATAGTGCCGGACTCGGAACGAATATCGGGACAGCGGCGGACCTCAGCATGGGGACCAAGGAGGATGGCACTGTTGCCGCTGATCTGCCGCCCGGCTTCTACGATATCTTTGTCGCTGCGACCGCGTTCACTCCGACTTGCCTCAAAATCCGCATGAAGGTAGGCGAAGCCCAAGAGATCTCGCTCCGCCTGAAACTCGACGCGCTCTACACAGCGGAGATGGGCAACCGGGTCGAGGCGTCGAGCGGTTTCTCGCATGTAACTCCTGACAATGTTCCTGAGGGAAAGGCGACACTGCGGCGGGATGTCGCAACTGCGGAAGAGTGTGAGTCAGCCTGCGCATCAACTCTGGAATGCAAGGCCTATGCCTTCGACACGGTCAAAGCTGCCTGTTACTTCTATTCCGAGGTTTTCATGGGCGGAACTGTAGAGACCCGGAGACTGGGTCTCTACAGTTCGGGGCTATCGATCCTGCCGAAAACCGGGTTCATCTCTGCCTTCAAGCGAAGCAGTTCTCCACCACCGCCTGTTCCGATGCAGCCGCCAAAGTGAATCGCCGTTCGGGGTCTGTGGTCGATATACGGCATTATCGGAAAGTGGCTCGCTCCCTGTTCGCCGAACCGCAAGTTCCCACGGTAACGAGACTGCCAGCATTGCAACCCCCGTACAACTCTAAGGCCCTCAGTTCAGGGACTTGGGCGTAACCGTGTCTTCGGATTCCAACGGCGTCATCAGGCCCGTGCTCAACTTGTCGAGGGCCTCTCGTTTCGCCGCCATGCGGACATGCGAGTAGTGTTCCAGCATCGCCCGCGACATATGCCCGGCAAGGGCCATCATCGTCGCGTCTGTCGCACCCGCCTCGGCCAGTTCCGTAATAGCCTGATGGCGCATATCGTGGAACCTAAGGCCCCGGAAGGGGGTTAACGCCTGGCTCCACGCCGACTTGGCGGCAGACAATGAACCGCCAGATGTGAGCGCCGCCAGCGCAGCATCCCTTCCGGCCTTCCGCCCTGATTCCTTTACCAACGACCGCCACGCCGTTCGCCAAGTTTTCTGCGGCTTCGTTGGGTCGAAACGGTTCCGCTCACACGCGGGGAAAACGAAGTGTTCTTGTGCCGCATAGCCCAACCCCTCGGCGCGCGTCCGCAGCCGCGCCAAGGCCGCCAGGGCGTCTCCGTTGAGTGGGATTGCCCGTAAGCCAGCCTCAGTCTTGCTGCGCCGAATCGTAATCTGTCGATTGAACAGGTCGGCATCACACCATCGGAGATGTTTTAACTCGACCCCACGACACGTTGTGCTTACGGCTAGGACCGCAGCGCAATACGCAACAAGCCAACCATCCTGAGATGACGCCACGTTGAAGAGGAGGCGCTTCTGTTGAGATGTGAGTACTTTCGCCACCTGCCGGGTGTTTTCACGATCAAGTTTCACGTCTTCCGCAACGACACTCCAGACCTTCGCCCGCTTCATCATCTGGCGCAGAAGTCCAAGTTCCATGTTGAGCGTCCGACCTGAGATCCCGGTACTACGGCGCTGCCGTTGATACGCGGCGATGTCCTCGGCCTTGATGCGGCCAACGGGGGAATCGGCAAAAAAGCGCCGCAACGGGTAGCTCAAATTGCGTTCGAGTTGGTGCGTGCGCTCGGCAACATGCGGTTTCCGGTCCACAAGGAAAATATCGGCGGCCGCCTTAAACCCTTTTCGCCCAAATTCCCTTCCAGAGGTCGAGGCCCCCTTTCCGGCCAGGATCTCTCCCACCCGCTGTTTCTCTAGTCGCTTGGCTTCGCGCCCGTCTGAGGTGTGCAGTGCCTCGCGGTACCTGCCCCCGGCAACCGTTACGTCCATGTGCCAGTTTTCGCCCCGTTTGAAAATCATCTGCCGTTACCTCTTTCCCGTGAGAATCCGATTGATCACTACTCCATGCCACGGCTTGCCGGAGCGCGTGGGGATGGATTCTTCGTTCAGCTTGGCCGCAACTCGATCAAAGCCCAGCCCTTCGGCCCGGAGTACCTTGATGCGCTTCAACACTTCGGCCTCGCCTTCGAAGAACCCGTAAGGCTTTCGTCCTTCACAGCGGCCATCCTTGGCCTTCATGCGCAAACGCGCGCCGCGTAGCTTCAGGACGATCATGGTTTTTTCGTATTCGGCGATTGCCCCGAAGATTTGCCGCATCAGTTTGCGCGAAGGATCGTCCTGTAACAAATCCGGTTCGGCAACTGAGATAAGATCGAAGCCATTCTTCCTCAGATCGCCGATGATGGTTTCCTGAATCATGAGATCGCGCGCCAACCGATCCAACTTCTCAACCAAAACCAGCTTTACGCCGTTGGAGTGCAGCGCCGTCATGAGTTCCATCAACGCGGGACGATTCTCAAGATCCTTCGTGCCGCTCACGCCCTCTTCGCGGTACACGTTCACGATTTTGATCTGATGCGCCGCCGCGTATTCTCTTATTGCCTTAAACTGGCGTGTGAAGCCGTCGCCTTCCACCTGCCCTTTGCCGGAAACTCTCAGGTACGCATGCGCCTTCTGCATGAACGCTAGTATGCGTGAGCAATCCTGAGTAGTCAATACCAATTCTGTAGAAATAGTATCGATAAAGATTCTAAAAGGCTTGCGAGGCCCGCATAAAACTTACTGCTTGAATGGAGCAGCCGGTTTCGCCTTCTGTGCTTCGGCCCAATCACGCCGATCTGAGTCCAACGACTTCACGTCGAGATCGGAAATAATGACCCGTGCGATGTTGGGCAGTTTAGCCGAAGTTCCTTCAATTACCTTCTGATCAAGGATCTCCGTGCCAAACATAAGGAGGCCCAGCAATCCATAGGCCCGCGCCTTTCCCTCTTCTTCCGTAGGGTGCTCCTTCAACGAGTTGGCGAGAAATCGCAGCCTTCTAACAATGCTCCGCCGGACTACGAGTGACATACCATAGCCAACGTCAGTGCCTGCTTCGCGGCTTGTGACGGCTACGATATCCAAGGCGTATTCAGGATTATCCTTCAGATCCGCGATTACAACGTCCCCTAGCCGTCGTATTTCGCTATTAAAACTACTTAGTATCTGATTCTTCAATCCCGGATCGTCGCACGAAACGTTTATCCTGATGGTCGTTGAAAAATGATCGGCTGGTGGCGGTCCCGTGGACAGAGTTGATTGGGCCGTCGCTACCGTCGCCAGCAATACCGTGAGTTGAAACGCCCGCTTCATGTTCCTCAGCCTCAATGTGGTAAGCCTAGCAAATTGACACAAGAAGTATCACAGTTGCTCTTCGGCGTGTTTCGTCACAGCCCGTCGGATACGCTCTATTCCATCCGCCGTCCTCGGTCCGGTGCTCATCCCGCCGTGATTCCGGCAACGGGTAAACCGCTGGTTCCGGGTACTCCACATCGCGGATGCCTGACACGGGGTTCCCCGTCGCGTCCGTGCCCCGCATCTAGGTTTTTTCATCTCATCCTCCTTTCAGAAAGACTCCATGACGCGTGCGCGTATTGCGAACTAAAGCCCATGATGCGCGTGCGCGTACTGTTCCGAAAACCCTTGACGCATTGCTCACCAACCGTCGATTCGCGCAAGTCCAATTAGCCCGTCGCCTCTGCCGTCCTCCCGCATCCGCTTATCCCGGTGCCTGAGAAATGCGCGAATCTCCCGGAACAACTGTTCCGATTCCAGTATCAGCATCCGCAACTCAATGCGAAGTGCACGGCGCGCCGCAATTCGTTCCGCAGAGCGTTTGCCGTGTCGCCAGTTCGCGTGCCGAGACTTCTCCAGACCCTCAGGGGTGCGCGGGCCAGTCGATGCGCCACCGTGCATCCTGCATCGCGTATATCTACCGCTTCTACTGCTCCACATAGCCGGTGCGCGACATAGCGCCCCGGCCCTCGTCTTCGCACTACAACGGGGTGATTTCGTAGGTTCGCCGCTCCACCATGGCCCGTTACGGCTGTCACGGCTTGGCACTTCGACTAGCGTGCTTTCTAGGGGGTTCATCGTCGGATCGGCGGATTCTTGTTCCGCGTGCGCGACTGAGCCGTTGGATGCCAGCCCATATCGTCCAGCATCCGGTCCCGGACTTCCCACGGTTCCGCCGGGTCACGTTCCATCTCAGCAAGCACGTTCAAGGGAACGGGTTCACCATCCACCCGCCGCAATTTGTAGCGCATCGGGATACCGGCCCCATCCAGATAGCGGACCGGTAGACCACCCGATCCGAAGGCGCGAAGTGCCGCGCGAACTTCCGGCCCGTCCAAGGTCGCTCCACAGCCCGATGGTGGTGCCGCCCTCCAGCTCCATGAGGCGCACGCCGGCCCGGTTCAACACGGCGGACGCGCGCTCCAACTCCGCCGGGTCCGGCTCCGCCTCAATCTCGGGAGATTCGGCAGGAAGAGCGCACCTACAAAACCTACAGAACCGGGTTTTGATGGTTTTGTAGGTTCGCTCTCCGCCGTATCCGCCAAGATTCGCGGCCTTCGGCTTCCAGTCCATCCATCGGCTTCGGGTTGCCGGGTGAAGGTGGGAGTACTCATTCCCACACCCCCGGATTCACTTCGTAGCGATTCGACGGGCGCCCGCCTGAAGGTCCCGATTCGGCGGACACGTTCCCGGACCCACCCGGCATCCTGAAGCACTTCTGCCGCCTGTTTCACGGCTTCAGGCGAGTCCAGACCGCTCCACCCTTTCAGGTACACGTCCCGGCAAGAGAAGAAGCCATCCGCCCCCACCTTCCGGCGTTTGATCTTGTCCGCCAGTTCGCGCGCCGCCCGCAGCTGCGGAGTCACGATGCAGGAATAGACCCGCCGCGCGTGAGACTCCAGGTATTCGCACCATGCCGCCGCCCGTTCGCGTGTTCCAGATGAGAAACTCGCGATCCAGGCATCTCCTACTGCCCGCCGCCGGTCCGCCAGGTGGAACAGAAGCGCCAGGGCCGGCATGAGGCTGCGGTATTTGCTCAAGTGGGAAACGAGGGCCGGGTGGAGTTCATCACCGCGAATCTTCGCTTCGAGTTCTGCCAGCCACTCGATGAAGAGTTCCTGTGCATCGGCAGCGAACCGGAACCGCGCCGGATTCTCCGCATCCAACTCCACCAACTTGCGGAAGACCCGCGCCGCCTGTTGCTCGGAAGCCGCATCCGGTGCCCGGTCCACGTAATTCCAATCGGGCGCCGTGTCCGGCCAAACCAGCAATTGAAACCGCTGAATCAACCCGTCATTGCTCGGACCGTCTTCGAGCGCATCCACCAGATAGGAGCGAAGCCGGCCCGGTTGGATGCCTCCCAACATGGACATGCAGCACGCTTCAACGTGAATGGTGCCGCGCCCGATCCGGTCAATCGTGTGTCCAGTGTCCCCGTTCCACGCTTGCAGACAGAAGGCACGCTCACCTTCCCGGCCCGCCCGGTCCAACTGACTCCACCAGCCGGTTAGTTCATCCCGGATTACCAGGATGCCCGCCGGGTTTTCGCTCATAGTCTGATGAAGCGCCTCGAAGGTGGCATCGTTCACGATCAGCCGCCGCAACTTCGGTTCTTCCGGTTCGTCTTCCGGCCTGTCCGGTGCCGCCTCTCCCTTCTTCGATGCCGCCTTGTACTGCTCCTTCCACGCCGCGCGCCGGAGTTCGTATTCCTCTTTCGCCCGCGCGTAGTCCTTCAGCGCCTCTTCGTATTCACGCCGCCATTCGGTCTGAATCTGATTCAGGGGGCGGGTTGCCGCCTGAATGACAGGTGACTTCATGAACCCCGGTGGGGCGATAATGCCGCCCCACAGGTTCGGCACCACCACCCAACCGGTATCGTTCGCCTTCGGCTGAATGACGGCCCGCCGGTTCACCACGCCGGCAAGGCAGAGCACCATCACCACCGCCGGGTAGTCCATCGGGACCTGCATGCGCTCCGCCACGTCCGCCACCAGGGGGCGGAACGAATCCGGGAGAAGGTCTTCGGAGAAGGCTTCGCACGGGCGGAAGTTCGCTTTGGATCGGTTCCGGCTTCGGCCAATCGTCCGCCGCCTCCGCGCGCGCCTGGTGGCGCGGTTCGTCGTCCGCCAGCCCCCACCGCGCCCGCAACTCGGAGAGAGCCGCCGCGTCCATCACCGCCGCCGCTTCGGTCAGTTCACGGAACCGCTCGAAGGTGCCGCCCGCGTCCCGCCAGTCGGTAACGTCACCCTTCGCCGGCAAGCCCGGAAGCTCCACGATGCGGACGGAAGCCGCCACGCCCAACAGAGCCGCCGCAACCGCCGCCGCGTGCTTCCGGCCCGGTTCGTCATTGTCGGGAAGGATGACGATATGCCGGCCCCGGAAGTAATCCGTCCATCCCGCGTACAACGTGACTGTTGCCGGACCCGCCCGGATTGCAGGACGCCACCAGTCCCCATCCTTCAAGGGTGTGAACGTCCTTTTCGCCTTCGGGAAGATAGACCGCGTTCTGCCTTGAGCAATTTCGGAAGATGGATACGGAACCCGCTCGATACCATCCAGATTCCAGATCCATACCGCCGCTCCCATCGGGCCTGCATTGGCTGAAGTCTTTTTCGCCGTCCGGCTTCAGGTAGCGGACAACCTCGAAGAGAAGCGTTTCCGTCCCGGTCCACATAAGGGTAGCGCGCCACTTCCCGCCACCCGCCCGCCGTGCCGGGATTCGTGGATCTCGTAGGTGCCGTGCCCGCCGAATTTCCATTCGTGCGGGTGCCGTTGTGCCGGTATTCGGGTTCGAGCCGCCCCACCAGCCGGAAAACTTCGGCCTTGCGGGTTAGGAAGTCCCCGCCAGTCAGAGCCACTTCGAGTTCGAGAATGTCCCCGCCGCGTCCGCAAGTGGAATGACAGAACCACCGCCCGGTTGCCGGGTCCACCGCGAAGTTATCGTTCTTCCCTTGGTGGATCGGACAGGCGCCGCGCCACTCCGCCGCGCGCCCTTGCTTCAGACTCTGGGACGCGCACGGCGTAATAGGCGGAGACTTCGCCCGGAGTGAATGTGTAGGGTCCAGTGTTTTGCATCGCGTATCCTTTCGCCGTTTCGCGGTGCTGTTCTTCGGTTGAAGCCGATTCGCGTTCACACCGCCGCCGCGCCATTTCTTCTGTAAGGTTCCAGCGCGTCAGCGACGAGTGTCACAGCTTCTTCCGCGAAGGCCGCGATAACGTCGCCGCTCATTGCCGTCCCGCCTCTTGCGCGCCGCCGGTAGGACGGGATTCGAGCCATGACGAAATAGCTTCGGGTTTGTAGCGGACGGCCGCGCCGATCTTCAGATACTTCGGACCCTGACGAAAAAGCCGCCACCGACGGACGGAAGCGACGGACAAGCCGGTAACGCGCGCCACGTAATGCTCATTCAGGAGTGTTTCAAGAGTGCTGTTTGTAGTTGCCATTTGATCCTCTCTCGGGTGGCTGTTTTGCCTGCCCAAGAGAAGGATCACTCTCCTCACTGAGCGAGGAACAAGGCAGAGGAAACGCGAGGCACGCGAGGAAAATGGGGTCCAGATCAGATGATGCCCTTCTTCTTAAGAAGGGTTTCAAAGTCAGTGGGACTCATGGCAAGAATTCGGCGGAAGTTCGGATCGTCTGACGCAGTGGCCTTCGAGTTCGATGCCTGCCAAAACTGAAACTGGCGTGCTGTGCGATGCCCCGCCGCGCGCCATATGTGCTTGCGGGTTGCTGTCAGAGACGTTTAGTGTCTGCACTTCAGGAGGAAAGCATCAATGGCCGCGCGCAGTTACACGCGCCCCCGCTCGTCCCGGTGTACGCTCGCACCGCATCCGTTCTCGGGTACGCAATTCGCGCACCTTCCGCCTCTGATGATGACGGGCTATCTAGTACACGTCTTGGATCTTTAGAGGCCGCCTCAGTGGGGAGCAAGGATTCAGCGAAGAGAGCGAGTAATGCGTTCTCAACTGCGGGCCGGTCATCGACCTGCACGCGCCTCTGCGGTCTGCCAATACCGACCAAAGTTGAGCCTTCAAGAAAAATGCACGCACCTCGGAGTAGATGCGGTCTGCGCGCAAATCAAGGCGGATTGCTTAGTGGCAGTAGGCGCGTGTCACGCGGACCGCGCAAGCTATTTGAAGTTCCCGTATATCCTTAGCTGAAGCGGCGTTGTCAATCGCTCAGTTAAAGATACGAGCTGCAGAAAGTTCCTGAATCTTAACGAAGTCCAGTGAGTAGACAGGAACACTAGATGGGAAACAGTATTTGATCGATACTGTGATCTTATCAGTTGAAAGAACTCTCGCGTTTGCACCGCCACCTACCAGTAGAGGTGGTGGGGAGAGTAGCGTGACTGGAGTCGGTTCGATTACGGGTTCTCGATCGGGCGGCAGGTTGGGCTGCGGTTCGCTTTGCAATTTGCCTTCCGCTTCAAGCACTCGCAACTCTGCGTTCACTACATCGAGAATCTCTGCCTGCAATCGCACGTATCGCTGCACGTTCGGCAGGGCTGACTCCTGCATGTCACCGGCGGCTCGCACGTCTCGCTCAACGTTGCGCTTCAAAGCGGCAGCGGAGTGCACTACTGAAGCTATGACAAGCTGTTTGTATTCTGCGAAGCATCGCTTCGACAGCATCTCTGAATTGGCGGACTCACGGGCAATAGTCGCGTAGAAGCAGATCCGGGTAAGCACCTCGCGCTCCCAGAGTTCCCTATAAATACGCATTGCAAACACGGCTCGTACTCCGCTTGTGAGGCTTTGGTTTTTCAGGTCACCGATACGGCGGTCACGCTCAGGCCGGAGTTCCTTCCGGTGCGAAGCGTAAAATCTGGCTTCAGCAAGTTCAAGCAATGCCGCGAAATAGGCTTTGCTGAGATCGGGCGCACCCATACATTGCTCCTTGCAACAAACACCTTGAAAGATTTGGGATGGCCGCAGGGCAGGTCAAGGTTACTGGGTTCGCCTCGCGAAGGCTAGACGGCCAATACAATTTTAGCGTGATATGTTTCGCTCGCCTCAGCGCTCTGCAGGTTCTCTTTCGCTTGCGATGCTCGTTCACTGTGAAACTTCCACGGCTTCGTTCACTTGGTATTTGTGCTGGTGCTTAAGCAGTGTGCTTCGCTAGCGCGCCGCGGTTCGCTTCATTTCGCGCGATTCAGAATTACCAGTAAAGGGGGACAGATGGGTCCCATTTCGCGAAAATGGCATACGGGAGGGGAGGGGGGGTTTAATCGCAACGCTCCCGAAAGAAGGACCTCGTGGGAAGCTGCGAAAAAAATTACAGCTCGGATTTGAGTGCGAAGTGCGAGCGGGGATTTATTCTCTCATTCAGGGGCAGGGGGGGTAGTGGGACCTGGCCTCACAGAGTCTTGTGACGTGGATTGTGACGCAACCTTCCTGCACAGCCCCTCCAAACGAGTAGTAGCGGTAATCACTGATGCGTGCCTCGATTCCTCCTAACCTCGCAGTATACTGGTACTTGTGGGTATTAGTGCGCGGTGCTAACTAGCGTGCCAGTACGCTTGGGGTAAAAATACATTTAAACCAAAACCCTTCAAAGACATACGGACGGTAGTCCGCTTGTATTCCGTTGTCACATTCCTGAGCACTGTCCGGTCTCGTATACAGAGACGCCTTCTCGGAGGCACTGGAACGGGACTATGAACAAAGACAAAACCATCTATTGGATCGCGACCGGACTTTTGTGTTGGGTGATGGTGTTCAGTGCCATCAATTTCAACCTCAAGAACCCCCCTGGGGCCCATGAAGGGAGCGTTCGTACATCTCGGATTGCCTGTCTATTTTCGGATCGAACTGACAGTCGCCAAAGCCCTCGGTGTCCTGGCGCTCTTGACGCCGGGCGTTCCGCGAAAAGCCAAGGAGTTCGCGTACGCCGGGTTCGCAATCACACTGATCTCGGCCAGCATCGCGCATTTTTCAGTGGGCGACAGCCTTCTGTTCGTGATCGATCCCTTGCTGTTCCTCGGCTCGTTGATCACGTCGTACATTTACTTCAATAAATTCAACCGTGAAAGGGAAACAGCGTGAACGGCCATGAATAAACTGTTTACTCTCATGCTTGTGATTGCACGTCTTGGTCGCCGTCCTTGGGCTCGGATCGATGTTCTCCATTGCAGTAGTCGCCCTGACCAATCGAAGGGCCGGACGCGGCGCGGAAGAAGTGTTGCCATGGATCGCACCTTTGCTCCGCGTATCGTCGTTCAGCCTCGCGGCGATGTTGGCGACCGGCATTATCCTGGATCTGGCGGCCAAGGGTGCGTTTCGGGGATTGTGGTGGTTTCGCGGATCGGTCCTGCTGCTGATTGCCGGCGGCGCGTTGAACGGCGCGGCGCGGCGAACAGTCCGGTCGGGCTGCGTGAAACAAGCGGATCACGGATTTGTGCTGCGGCGAATTGAGCGGATTGCTTATGCAATGTGCGCCGTTGTGGCGGGAATTACCGTACTGATGGAGGTAAAACCCTTCTGATGACTCATTCGGCAACTGCCAACGTAGAGGCCTTTGAATCGCATCGGCCGCTGCTGGTGGCTCACGCCTATCGCATGTTGGGCGATCTCGGCCGTGCGGAAGACATGGTGCAGGAAGCGTGGTTGAGATGGGACGGAAGACGCGAAGACGTTGAAGTTGCTGTTCCGCGCGCCTACCTGGTGACGCTGGTCACACGGTTGTGCTTGAACGAACTCGATTCGGCGAGATCCCGCCGCGAGGAGAGTCGCAGTGACCGCCTGCCGGAGCCGGTTGATCTCGACGAAGGAGGCTTCGACCGCATGGAGATGCTCGATCAAGTCTCGATGGCGTTCCTGGTCGTGCTTCAACGGCTCACGCCCGCCGAACGCGCGGTATTGCTGCTTCGCGATGTCTTTGACTTTGAGTACGTGGAGATCGCGAAACTGGTCGGCAAGAACGAACCTGCCTGCCGAAAGCTGCTTGAGCGTGCCAGGGAAAGTCTGGCGACCGAAAAACGATGGTTCTCCGCTCCACCGGAAACGCATCGCCGCCTGCTGACGGCTTTCACGCAGGCTGCGTCGGCGGGAGATCTGGATGCGTTGGTCGCGATGCTCGCCGAAGATGCGACGCTGGTGACCGATGGCGGTCCCGAAGGGAGGCGCGCCGCCGGCATACGCAATCTCCAGGCACCGCTCTACGGTGCCCGGAGGATCGCCTCGTTCATTTCGGCGACCGCCCGCAGCATAGACCTGGTGACCGAACTGCACGAGCTCAATGGCCAACCGGCACTTGTTTTCTACCACGAGGACGCGCCCTTTGCAGCACTTCTCCTCGCGGTTTCGGAGGACAGGGTCCATCGCGTATTTTTCCACGCGGATCTACACCGGCTGGGCCGCCTCGGGTCGCGGAAGCCGGGAACCCAGCCTGGGTAACATTGATTACATTGCAGCGCCGCCACCACAAGGAATTTACCACCGCGCCCGACTCCGCTGCATCGCTGCCAAAGAGCTCTTGCCCACACGAAAAATCTGTAAGGCCAGCTCGTAGAGAGGTCTTTCATGCAGCGCATTTACGTCCTTTTAGCAATCACCGTGTCCTGCCTGGTGACTATCCCTAACGTGTCTATCGCGACTCCACAAGGCGATGGTCCGCCGGTTACTTTTCGCAGCGATGTCACGTTGGGACGTGTCGATGCCCAGGTAGTGGACAGTGGAAATCACACCATTCGCGGTCTCCGCGTGCAGGATTTCGTCTTGCGAGTGGATGGAAAGCCGCAGGAGATCCGGGAGTTCCAAAACGAGAAGATGCCGGTTGACGTCGTCTTGCTATTGGATGTCAGCCGTAGCATGGAGCCGCACATCCGGCGCGTGGCTACTGCTTCCCATGAGGCCCTGCGCGCCCTTGGGGAACAGGACCGGATCGCTATGGTCGTATTCGATCGTTTCACGCGCTTGCTCATGCCGTTTCGTCCCAGCCGCCTGGATGCCGAGAGAAGACTCGAAAGCGTGCTCGATCGCGAAACGTTCGGAGGCGGCACCGATATCACGCGGGGCCTGATGGATGCGGCCTATTACGTGGAGCAGAACGCGAGACGCGATGCGCGCCGGGCGATTGTCATCGTTACCGACGACCAGACCGAGCGCAGCCGAAATGACGAAGCGGTCTTGCATGCGTTGACCCGAGCAGATTCTGTTCTGAGCGCTCTGATCGCACCGGACGCACTACATACCGGAACCGCATACCGGCAGCAACCGTCATTCGACGACGACCGGCCGCGCGGCGCTTTCGGTGACCTGATTCCTCGCAGGTATGGATCATATGTGAGGAGCGCGCGCACGCAATCGGCCGGCACATCCCAGATCGCGAATCAATCGGGAGGCGACAGCATGTCGGTGGATCAGGCTTCGGCGTTCGAACAGACGCTCGCGCGCATCCGCGAGCGATACGCGCTCTACTTCTATTTGCCGGAGGGGGCGCAAGTTGGCGAAGAGCGCACGGTTGAGGTCGTGCTAACCGATGCGGCACGCCGGCGCTACCCTCGCGCAGAGGTCCGCTACCGGCGCTCCTATCTCGCACCGAATGGTTCTCAGGACAGAGAAGAGTCACGGCCGATCCGAATGATGTAAGTGCCACCGTGACTCCGAAGTTGCCGCGGCGCGAAAGGCTCCCGCGCGCGGTGTGACGCTTTCTAATTCCAGGTAGGATAGTCCCATGAGATTCGTCCTATGTGTGTCCGCCATTCTCTCGATTGCTTTCCTGGCCCCGGCTCAAGATGCCGGTCGCGGAGGCCCGGCGGCCGCGCCTGCGCCGCGCGCCATGACTTTAGCGATTCCTGGATTTCCCGACGGCGGCCAGATCCCGGTTCAGTTCAGTCAGGCCGCTCCGGGTGTTGCGCCCGGGGAAGGTACGTCGCCGGCGATGAGCTGGGACAACGTGCCCGCCGGGACTAAGAGTTTCTTTCTCCACATGCACGATTTGGATCTCGCCCGCAACAAAACTACGGACGATCAAGCGCACTGGGTGCTTTGGAATATTCCGGCGACCGCGACCGGCCTGCCCCAGGGCGTACCCAAGGGCTCGCAACTCCCCGACGGCAGCTTTCAGATCAGCGCCACGGGACCTATGTACCGTGGACCCGGAGCGGCGGCAAGCGGCCCGCTTCACCACTATGTATTTGAGCTCTATGCGCTGGACACTACGTTGGACGTGAAGCCATCGTCCGACGCTTTCGAGACACGCGCCAGGGTAATGAAAGACATTCAGGGTCACATTCTGGCGAAAGCGGTGTATGGGGGCCTGTTCCGGCGACCGCAGTAGTCTTAGCGAAGGGCAATTGAGATCCATTCGTGTAGATGGCGTGATGATTCGTACGCTGCACATTTAGGGTGCATGTGTCTTCATGACAGAATTAAGACAATGGCACAACTGACGCAGGAAATTATCGACGCAGCTATCGAAGGCTTTGAAGCCCACAAAAAGAGGATCGACGCCCAGATCGCAGAACTGCGCGCCTTGAGCAATGGTCATGCTCCATCTAATACTCCGAAAAAGAGAGGTATGAGCGCCGCCGGCCGTCAGGCAATCGCTGAGGCTCAGCGAAAGCGGTGGGCCGTCAAGAAGACCGACGCACCAGTAAAGCCAAAACGGAAACTGAGTGCCGCCGGTAAAGCTGCTATCGTCGCGGCCCTAAAGAAACGGTGGGCGGCAAAGAAAGCAGCGGCGAAATCGGCAAAGTAAAGCAAGCGCTGGATCGTCGCCTGACACCTCCATAAGGCGTGGCATTAGTACCTGCAAAGAGAATCGGTACTCGCACTGCGAATCGGTACTCGCGGGGAAAAGGTGGACGAGTAGTCACGTCGGTACAGCCGTACGAGTAAGGTACGGGTGGACCTTGGAGTCGAACCCTCCTTCCCTGACAATCGGATCAGACGCAGAGGTCTGAGGGGAAGGAGAATATACGATGAAGTTCTGGAAGAGCGAGAAAGCTCTGATCGAGGCTTCGCTGCTGATGGCATTCCTCGCAATGGCATCCGCCTCATTGTTTCTTGGGGCAAGCGGCGGTATCGGTAGCCAAGGGAATGTGAAGCACTACGAGCAGAGGTTGGTATGCCGGTAACGGCCTGGGAGAATCCAGGTTTTCAAAATTCCAAACGGCTACATGAGGTGGCGGAAGAGCCAGAACAGGGCTGCGGACAAGGCGATAGAAACAGGTAGCGTCATCAGCCATGCGGCGGCCAAGGCGCGCAGGGTGGACCATTGCAGGCCGGAGTGATTGGCCGCCATCGTTCCGGCGACTCCGCTTGTCAAAACGTGAGTGGTGCTGACCGGCAGCCCGAAGCGGTCGGCCGCTAGAATGGTCGCCATCGCGACTACTTCGGAGGCCGCGCCCTGGGCGTACGTCAGGTGGGTCTTGCCGATTTTTTCGCCAACCGTAATCACGATCCGCTGCCATCCGACCATCGTGCCCAGTCCAAGGGCTAACGCCACGGCAACTTTTACCCAGGTAGGGATGAATTTCGTGGCGCGATCGAGGGTGCGCCGGTAGTTTCGAATGGCTTCGCCATCCTCGGCACTCAGTGGCACCAGATGTTTGCTTACCAGTACGCCGAGTGCCTCGTCAGCCAGGTACATGTCGTTGCGGATGTTCCCGGAGAGTTCGATTGGCACGCTCGCCAAAGCACCATAAGGCGCGACCTCGGCCGCGATGCGAGTGACGACCGCCGCCAGCGCCGGGACGGTTGCGGGTTCCAGCGAGGCCTGGGTGACGAGCCGTTCGAGGATCGGCCTGATCCGGGCGGGGGCCTGGATGCCGGGCGTCGCATACCGATCGAGCACGCGGGTGGTCCTTTCGGAGATTGCGAGGAAGGTCTGCACTTCAGGTCCACTGACCGCATGATTTAATGCGTAGGCTGCCGGGACGGTGCCGACGAGAATCAGCATGATCAGCCCCATGCCCTTCTGCCCGTCGTTCGAGCCATGCGCGAAACTGACTCCCGTGCAGGTCAATACCAGCATCGAGCGAATCCAGAATGGCGGCGGCTCCTGTCCGACGGGCTCGCAATAAAGTCCTGGGTCCTGGACTAAGCGCTTGATCAGGAGAAAGAGCAGCGCCGAACATACGAAGCCGACCAGTGGTGAGAATAACAGGCTCTTGCCGACTCCCACTGCCTGAGTCCAATCGACGCCGCTGGCGCCGGTATGTTGGGGCGCCATCCACTGGTTCATCAGGCCGACGCCCAACACGGACCCGATGAGGGTATGCGAGCTGGAGTTCGGCAAGCCGAAATACCACGTGCCGAGATTCCATAGAATGGCGGAGAACAGCAGGGCAAAGATCATCGCGAATCCGGTGTGCGTACCGGCGTTGAGGATAAGTTCCACGGGGAGGAGCGAAACGATTCCGAAGGCCACCGCGCCGCTCGAGGTCAACACGCCTACGAAATTCCACAGGCCGGACCAGACCACGGCGAGGTGCGGCTGCAGCGAATGGGTGTAGATTACGGTGGCCACCGCATTCGCCGTGTCGTGGAAACCGTTGACGAATTCGAAGCCGAGGGCGATTGCGAGCGTCAGGCCAAGCAGGAGGAATTCGAAGCTCGGCGTGGAACGAAGCGGGGAAAGGTCCGTCAACAGGCTGATCGCGGTATAAACGATGCCGCCGAGCAGCACGCATAGGAAGATCGCAAGAGGAAGCCTGCCGGGCTTGCGCGCGACCTTGGCATGCAGGGGAGAAACTCGAGCGTCCGCCATAAGGTTCGTTCCGCGCCTTCAGCCTATCAAGCGGCAGTTACAATCCTATGAACAATGTTCGGTATCTTTCCACCCGGAACTGCCTGGGATAAGAACGTCACAATTTACGGTATGTTGGCGGATCTGTCACTGACCCGTAAATTCCGAAGCGCAGAATGGAGTTGTAGTCCAGGGAGGTGCCCTTTGCTCAGTACCTATATGAACCGGCTACGCACTGCGGCCGGCGCCCTCGCATTAGGTGGATTCCTGCTGTTGTGGTTGACGGTTTGGCCATTCTGGCTGGTGCGAAACCACTATTTGGCGGCAACATCCAGTTCGTCCGCGAGCCAAAGATAAAATTACCCGGTCGCGGCACTCTCCTGCGAAAAAGAGGAGCGCTGTAGTCAGCAGCGCTCCAAGAACGAGGAACTTCAGATGGTGGGAGGAATTCGTGGGTAACCGATTCCTCCCGTTTCAATTGGGGGTTGATAGGTATCTTAGTAAGCGAGGTGTCTAACTTTGACGAATAACCGGTGAATCTTCGGTTACACACATACAGGCCGGGCCGTGCTAACTGGCATTCGGTTCCGGGTCGTTGCATGTTACAAGTCGCTTACCGGGTTATGAAGAATCCGAGAATTGAGCCGAAGCAGGCGGGATCTTTAGATTCTCTTCACATTTGCGTGTTGTAATCAGGAATCCGCCAAATATTGGAGACGACTTCGTGAAAAAGTGGATACCAATTTCCGTCCTTTCCCTGTTCGCGGCAGCACTGCTGCTGAGTCAGACGTCAGGGAGCTCGCTCTTCCTGGAAAAGCCCTACCTGCAACTCGGCGATGCCCCCAAGCTATCCGCTTCGGAAAGCCTGGTGTTGATGTGGCACACGGAGAATGCGCCAGCGAACTGGAAGGTCGAAGTTAAAACCTCGAAAGACCCGGCCTGGCGGGCGATGGCAACGCCGGCATTCCAGGAGATTTCCGCGCCTGCCGGTGCGCCTGCAGTCGCCGGAAAGGACGGTGCGAAGAAGGACGCGCCCGCCTCGCCCGCTATCGAAGCACACCTGGTCTATCGAGCCAGGCTTACAGGTCTCCCGCCGGGCGAGGAGTTCCGTTATCGGGTTTGGAAAGCGGGAAAGCCGGTATTTGAGGCGTCCGCTCGCGCTCGAAAATCGGCCGGCACGCCGTTCCGCTTCGTGTTGTTCGGCGATTGCGGCCAAGGCACGCCATCCGAAAATGGCGTCGCTTACCAGGCCTATCTCGCCAAGCCGGATTTCCTCTTTATTCCCGGCGACATCGTATACAGCTCGGGCCGCATCAGCGAATACCGCGAACGGTTCTACCCTACGTACAACGCCGACGAGCCTGCCGCGACCATCGGCGCGCCACTCTTGCGATCCGTTCCCTTCATCGCTGCTCCGGGCAATCATGACACCGCGCTGAACAACTACCGGCGCTTCCCCGATGCACTAGCGTACTTCCTCTACTGGGACCAGCCTCTCAACGGCCCGTCGGTTTCCTCCGGAGCGCCGAAAGCGGCCCACGCCCTGACCGGCTCAGAGGCCGCGCAGCCCGGCTTTCTGAAAGAAGCGGGGGAACGGTATCCACGAATGGCGAATTACTCTTTCGATTACGGCAACAGCCACTGGACTGTGCTCGATGCGAACACGTACATGGACTGGAGCAATCCTGCGCTGCGTGAGTGGCTTACCAAAGATCTGGCAGCAGCGCAATCGGCCACGTGGCGCTTTGTGGCGTTCCACCAGCCAGGTTTCAACTCGGCCAAAGAACATTTCGCCGAGCAGTACATGCGCCTGCTTTCGCCGCTATTTGAAGCCAATCATGTTGACATCGTTTTCGCGGGCCATGTCCACAATTACCAACGCAGTTTCCCGCTTACCTTTGTTCCGGCGCCGCAACCCGACGGTGCGGCTGTTAGTCCACGCGGGGAAGTGGCGGGTGAATGGAAGCTCGATAAGAGTTTTCGCGACGGCTCCAATGGCGGGCCTCACGGGGTAATCTACATCGTTAGCGGCGGCGGCGGGGCCGGCCTTTACAATCCCGAACAACAGGCCGATCCGACGAGTTGGCAAGGCTTCACGGATAAGTTTATTTCCCAGGTACATTCGCTCAGTGTGGTCGATATCGATGGCAAGACGTTCCGTCTGAAGCAACTGTCAGAGACTGGCGAGGTTGTCGATTCATTCCGAATCGCGAAATAGTTCGGAAGATATTCAGACGACGCGGAACAGGCGCTTAAAACCCATCTCCATATGCATCTGCTGATGGCAATGGAACAGGGTCAGGCCCGCTTGGCGGGGAACAAAGTCCACGTCCGCCGTTTGATACGGCTGGAGGACGATCACATCTTTTTTCACACCCGAGGTCACGCGGGAGCCGATGCGGACCAGTTCAAACGTATGGCGATGAAGATGCAGTGGATGAGCTTCAGCGGTACGGTTATTCAACGCCAGCCGGTAACGTCGTCCGCGAGTCAAGAGCTTCGGCGCCAGACTGCTGTAAGTCTGCCCATTGATCGTCCATCTCTCCATGCCCTGCCCGTCAGGGGCGACCCTCAGGATACGCATCGGGATAACTTCGTCTGGCCTGGGACTCTCTTCGCTTCGGCCGAAGTGTAGATAGTCCCATGGCAAGTCGCCAGCAGCCGCGTGTTGCGGCTCGCCTTGTCTGTCCGCGTATTCCAACACGACGCCCAATCCGCTTCGCCTCACGTCGTCCGCGACCGACCCGAAAATCCACACGCCCGGATTATTCATTTCCACCAGCGCGTCCACACGCTCTCCGGCGCCAAGCTCCAAGACACTGACATGCCCGGGACGAGGGACCGGGTTGCCATCCAATGCGACTACATAGAACCTGTGCCCAGGCAAGTGCAACTGAATGTTTTCCGTCGCACTCGCATTGAGGACGTGAAAGAGGACGCGCTGCCCCTGTTTCACGCGGAGCGGTTCCCCGTTCCCGAGCGCCTTTCCATTGATGGAACGGATTCCGTAGCGAATCTCCATGGAGCCGCGCTCCCCTTCATCCCCATCGTCTTCTTCCTCGGCGGTGTCGTCGTCCGGGTCCGCTACTAACCGGGGTTCCCATTCGTGGGTTGAAAGGAAGATCTCCTGGTCGTAGCGGCCGGGATTTCGTTTTGGCTCAACGTGGACAAAGGCGAACTGACCGCTGTAGACGCCGCGCGAGAGATCGGTCATCGACATAGCATGGGAATGGACGTAGCGGGAACCGCTATGGAGGGGCGTGATCTCGTACTGGAGATGTGCGCCTGCGGGAACCACCATGCTGCCTTCTTCCTCCGTGCCATCCAGTTCCGGCGGTAGTTCGAAGCCATGCCAATGCACGTACTCGGGAACGTCCGTGTGATTTATGATGTCAACGGTCGCGGGAACACCTTCCTTCATTCGGAGCAGGGGGCCTGGCGCCGATCCGTTGTAGGTGGCGGTAGTGATTATGCGCCCGCGGGCAACTTCGATCTGCGCCCGCTCGATGCGCAATGTGATATCCGCCCGACGGTTCGGGGTGCGGCTGTTCTGCCGATCCTGTGCGCACTGAAGCGGCGCTCCCACAATCGCTGAAAGGAATGCCCGGCGTGTGAGGCGCGACCCACCCGGCTGTGTTCGACGATGTGAGGTCTGAAACATGCTTTGCGGAAACAATTATGCTGTGCGGGTAAGCGCTCCATTCTCTCCGGAAACCTCCGGGCGCTCCGCATTCCCGGCGTGCAAGGGAAAGGCAACTCGGAAGACGGATCCCTGCTTCTCCCTGCTTTCCGCGGAAAGGGACGCTCCGTGCACGTTGGCGATCCAAAGCGCGATGGAGAGCCCGAGCCCGGCGCCCTCTACCTGGCTTCGCGACTTGTCGGCGCGGTAGAAGCGGCCGAAGATGTGGGGCAGGTCGGCGGCCGAGATGCCGATGCCATTGTCCTCGACGGTCACCACGGCCTGGGTGACTTCCACCGCAAGCTTCAGCCGGATGGTGCCCGGCGGCGGCGTATACCTGGCGGCGTTGTCCACCAGGATCCACAGCAGGCGATGCAGGCTCGCGTAATCGCCCAGCACCGTGGAATGGACGGCGTCGTCGAGATCGATCGTCAACGTGTGGCCGCGCTCCCCGGCGAGAAGCGTGGCCTTCTGGCTGAAGGCGCGGAGAGCCTCCGTAAGGTCGGTCGGTTCGAACGCGAGCCGCGCATGACCGGTATCGGCTCGCGCCAGGATCAGCATGTCTCGGAGCAGACGGTTGGCTTTGCCGCATTCCGCGACGATCTCTTCAAAGGCACGCCTGCTCGCCGGATCGGCCTGCTGGTTGCGCAGCGCGAGTTCCGCTGTGGTGAGCACGAAGGAGACCGGGTTGCGCAGTTCGTGCGAGGCATCGGCGGTGAACCGGTTGATCTCGTTGACCGCCGATTCCAGGCGCGCCAGCATCTGGTTACAGGTCTCCGAGAGCCTCTGCAGTTCATCGCGCGACGCCGCCACCGGCAGCCTCGCGGAGAGGTTCGAAACGCTGATCAAGCGTGTGGCCGCGGTAATCTGGTCCACCGGGCGCAACGCCCGCCTGCTCAGGGAATAGCCGCCCAATGCGGAAATGGCCAATAGCGCGGGGACCGTCCACAGCAGGCCCACGGTGAACGCGCGCAGCACCTGGCGGTTGTTCTCGAGAGGCGCCGCCATGAACAGCACCACCGCACCCAGATCGCAGGAGAAGGGGCGCGCCAGCACACGATAGGGCTGACCTTGAAACGCGACCTCAGTGAACCGATCGCTATAGATCGCTGTGGTGCGCGGCCAGGGGAAGACCAGCGAATCGGCCGAGGGCGAAGGCAGCACGCGTTCGCCGCCCATGCGAAAGACCTCGATTAGCCCTCCCCCGGTAGCGTCAGCAAAGGCCTCGAATTTGCGGGCGCGCTGTTCCGCGGAGAGCGTGCGCGTGGCGCTCAACAAATCACCGAGCCGGTCGGCGC
This sequence comes from uncultured Solibacteraceae bacterium, assembly GCA_963811575.1. GTDB lineage: Bacteria > Acidobacteriota > Terriglobia > Bryobacterales > Bryobacteraceae > Solibacter. Next base: position 320,908 of record CAWERY010000008.1, read on the forward strand.
GCCGCACCAGGGTGTGTGACCGGCCGCTGGTGAGCGTGTTTTGTAGAACGAACCACATCCCGCACCCGAAGAGAAGCAGTGCCGCGAAGGTAACGCCGGAGTACCAGATGGTGAGCCGCAGGGAGATGGATCGCCGGGCTAACAACGGTCCTGGCTCCGGATGGAATAGCCTACCCCTCGAACCGTGTGCAGCAGTTCCTCCTCACCGGGCACCGTGATCTTCGAGCGCAGCGCACGCACGAAGAAATAGAGGTTTCCGTCACTGACATCGGACCCCAGACCCCAGCCTTCCGCGATCAATACCTCCCGGGGAACCACGGTACCGGCGCGCCGGATGAGCGTCTCCAGCAAAACGTACTCGGTGCGCGTCAGCGAAACCGTGCGGCCGCCGCGCTGCATCTGGTACGTGGCGGGTTTGAGTTTCAGATCCTGGAAGACCAGGTCGGCCGGTTGCGACGCCGTCGCGCGGCGCGACACTGCCCGAACACGGGCCAACAGAATGTCCAGTTCGAAAGGCTTGGTGAGGTAGTCGTCCGCGCCGGCATCCAGTCCTTGAACGATATCCGGCCCGGCGTCCCTGGCGGACACGATGATCACCGGGGTGTTCAGCCTGGCCCCGCGCAGTCTCTTCAGCACGGTCAGGCCATCCATGCAGGGCAGCATGACGTCCAGCAGGACAACGTCGAATTCCGTCGCCAGGGCGAGCTTGAGCGCGCGCTCTCCGTCGTACGCAAGCAGCACGGAGTGCCCCTCGGATTCCAGTGCGCGGCGCAGCAGGTCTGCCGTGTTCGGTCTGTCTTCTGTCACCAGGATACGAATGCTTTAGTTTTGCAGCGGTCCGGTTAATTTCTAGTGACAAAATCGTGAATTTCCCGGTTTGCAATCAATTCCTCAGACAGCCCTCAGAATCGCTTGTTCCAATGCATTCGTGCCGCCTTCACCCATCTTTGCGAAAGCGCTCCAAAAGACGATTGCCATGACCACTACACGACGAACGACCGGTTTCATGCTGGCGCCGCTGATTGCCCTCCTGCTGGCCGGCGCCCTCTGCGCTCAAAGCAACCGGGCGACAATCACAGGCCGCGTAATCGACGCGACCAACGCTTCCTTGCAGGGAGCCCAGGTGCAGGTTCTGCCAAAGAACGTAACGGTGATCTCCGACGCGAAGGGCGAATTCCGCGTCGCGGACCTGGCTCCGGGAGACTACAAACTCGTGGTGAACTACGTGGGCTTCAAGGCTTCCGAGACGGAGGTCCACGTTCAAGCCGGCGATGTGAAGAGGGTCGATCTTCACATGGAAGTGGCCACACAGGCCGAATCGATCGTGGTCACCGCCGACCGGCCGCATGCCGAAGCCGAAGGCATCGAGCGGACCCGAAACACCGACAACGTGGTGCAGGTTTTATCCGGCGAGGTAATCCGTTCGCTCCCCAATGCCAACGTGGCCGACGCGCTGGGCCGCCTGCCGTCGGTCACCCTGTTCCGCGATGAGGGCGAGGGCGCTTACGTGCTGATACGCGGCACCGAGCCGCGCCTGACCAACATGATGATCAACGGCATCACCATCCCGTCGCCCGAGGCGACCGCCCGGCAGGTTCGTCTGGACGCTCTGCCTGCCGGACTGGTAGAGTCGGTCGAGATCAACAAGACTCTGGCGCCGAACATGGATGCGGATGGGATCGGCGGCTCGGTCAACCTGAAGACCAAGACGGCGGGTGATTCGCCCATCGCCGCACTGAGCGTCCTCGGCGGCCGCAACACGATCCTGGGGGGAAGATACAACAATCAGTTCGATTTCACGCTGGGTAAGCGGTTCGGCACGGCCCGGCGGCTCGGCGCTCTCATCGGCGTGTCGTACGACCGCAATGGCCGGGGCATCGACGAGATTGACCCTGCTATCGACCCTACGTCCACGCGATCGAATATTCTCTACAAGAGCGATACGGTTCGCGAATATAAATACGATCGAACCCGCTGGGGTATCTCCGGCGCGATCGACTATAAGTTTAACGACTTCACGGATATCTACATCCGGGGCATTTACTCGCAGATCGCAGACTACGGCGAGAAGTGGTACTACTCGCCGGCCGCAACCGGGGCAGCTAAATTTTATACTTCCAAGAAGAGTCCGGAATACTCGATCGGCAGCATCAATATGGGCGGGCATCACTATATGGGCTCGTCGTGGGTCACGTGGGAACTGGCTGCCGGAAGGTCTTTTCAGACGGCCTCCGCGGGGAATCCCAAAGCGGACTTCGCCTGGATTGGCCCGAAGCTCACCTGCGGCTACGACCCGGCTGCGCAAACCAATCCGAGCATCCCGACTTTCGGCAGCAACTGCGAGGGCCCCAACTCCCCGCTGCTGAACGCCGGCAACTGGGGCTTCCAGGACATCACGACCTCATCGGGAATTTCGGCGCAGCTCAATCTCAGCGCTTCCGGTTCGTACACCAAGGCATATTCCCTTGGCCGCCACCGCGCGACCTTCGAGGCCGGCGGGAAGGTCCGAAACGGGCATAAGTTCTCCGAGGGCACGGAATCCGTATACGACGGATGGACGGCTTCCAAGTATCCAATGAATCAATTCGAGAGCACCTTCAGCAACAATAACTATTACGAGGGCGCATATTTTGGCGGCCACTACGGTCCGGTTTCCGATTTCAACCTGCTGAAGGATTACACGCTGAACAACCTCGCAGGCAATCTGGACGGTTACAAGACCGCCCAGAACGATTACCCCAACCGGTTTAACCTCATCGAGCGGATTAGCGCCGGCTACCTCATGAACACGGTAGACCTGGGCAAGTTGAGAATCATGGCCGGCATCCGGTTCGAACACACCCAGATGAATACATTCGGCTACGATGTCACGTTGTATCCCGCGGGAAGCAAGAACTGTGCCACCAGCACCGGCTGCGGTACGCCCGTGCCGGTGACCACGAACCGCTCCTATATCGACCCTCTGCCCAGCGCCACCCTGCGTTATGCGCTAACGCCCGATTCCGATATCCGCGCCGTATACGGCCGGGGCATCTCGCGTCCGGATCCTTATCAATTGATCCCTTATGTGACGGAAGACGATTCCACCAACCCTGCCCAACACGCAATCGGGAATCCGGACCTGCGGCCCACCCACGCCAATAACTACGATCTGCTTTACGAACGCTTCCTTCGCCCGATTGGGATGATCCAGGCCGGAGTGTTCTATAAGCAGTTGAGTTCGCCGCTGGTTTCGACCCTGTACACGCCCGCCACAGGGGAATGGGCCGGCGTGCCGGTCACTCAGGAAATCAATGGAACCAACTCGCACATCGCGGGCTTCGAGGTTTCTTACCAGCAGCACTTCACATTTCTACCCGGCCCTCTGAAGGCGCTCGGCGCCATGAGCAATTACAGCTACACCGCCTCGCGCGTAAAGAGCCTGCCGGGCAGGCCGGATAGCCCCTCCCTGCAATGGCAGGTACCGCATACCTGGAACATCAGCCCGACTTACGATCACAAACGGGTCTCGATTCGCGTCGGGATGAATTACAACGCCGCCAGTATTTTCTCCTACGCGTACAAGCCGGCTTCGGACCCGACCGGCGCCGGGCCGACGGGGCCGGCCGGAGACGTATATTTGCATTCCCACTTCCAGGTGGATGCGCAAGGCAGTGTCCGGCTGTACCGGAGCCTGACTGCGGTGGCGTATGGTCTCAACCTCAACAACGCCGTGGATTGGTATTACACCGGTCAACCGATTTATGTGAAGCAGATGAGCTTCTTCAGGCCGACCATCGCGCTCGGTTTCAAGTACGATTTCGCTCACGATCGATAGGTCTTCGCGAGCAAAACGGGAGCCGATTTTTGTCAACCAGAGCAGACATTACAAGACGGCCGGCATACGCGGCTTGCACGGTACTGGCCTTGGCCGCGCTACTGGCCGCGTGGCCGGCGGGCGCGGCCGGAAGCCCCACGGCGGAACTGAAGTACGCCCTCATCGTGAGCCGGCACGGCGTGCGTTCGCCCACTTGGGACGCTGCGCGGCTCGCCGAATATTCAACCCAGGCGTGGCCCGATTGGGGCGTCGGCGTCGGGGAACTCACCCCGCACGGCCGTGAGGGCGTGCGGCAACTGGGCGCTTACTATCGGGCCTGGCTATCGAAGGCAGGAATCTTCGCCGGGGATGGCTGCCGCGATGCCGAGCGAATCTATATTCGCGCCGACGCGGGACAGCGTACGCGAGAGACCGGGCGTGCCTTCGCCGAATCTCTACTCCCCGGATGTAAGATTCCGGTGGCGATGGAGGCGGCCGGGAAGGACCCGCTCTTCGGTGGAGTGGGCAAGGCGGACCCGGAACTCGCGGCAAGAGCTGTGCGCGGACGCCTCGGTCCTCCGGCTACATTACTCGCGAAGTACGCGCCGGCTTTCGACGCGCTGAGCGTGATCCTGACCGGCGGAGGGAGCCCTCGCCGAACTCTGATGGGCGCAGCGCCGGACGAAGGCGGGGACGGCAGCGGAACGGACATTCCGCGTCCGCTGGCCACCGCGTCTACATTGAGCGAGGTGTTTCTGCTCGAATATACCGAGGGCATGGCGGAGTCTGCTCTGGGCTGGGGCCGGCTGACCAAAGCGAAGCTTCTTCAGATAGTCGAGTTACACACGGCTTACGCAGACGCGGCGCGGCGCACGCCGTATCTTGCTCGCGCCCGCGGATCGAACTTGTTGGCCCACATACTCGCTTCCCTGGAGCAGGCCGCCTCGGGAAAATCCGTCGCGGGAGCTCTGGGGCAACCCGGCGGCGCGCTCGCGATCCTGGCTGGACACGACACCAATCTCTCCAACCTTTCCGGGATGTTGGACCTTTCCTGGCGGGTTCCGGGACAGGTCGCTGACGATACGCCGCCGGAATCGGCGCTGCTGTTTTCGTTGTGGCGCGAGAGCACCAGCGGTGAATGGTTTGTGAAGTTGGAGTTTGTGAGCCCGTCGCTCGACCAGATGCGCCATTTGGAGCCGCTGACGCTCGACTCGCCGCCCGCCCGCATACCGGTGGCGATCCCGGGTTGCAAGCCGCCCCGCGCCGGCGGCGGCTGCGCCTGGCCGGCATTCCGCGCGGCGATGCTAAAGGCGATCGACCCGAAGTTCACGGATATGCCGTGACAGCGCGCCGGAGGTTATTTCGCCAGAATCGCCGCGGCAAGCTCCGCCCGCGCTTCGAGCAGGTGTAGAGGTTCGGTGTCCCAATCCTGCCAGGTTCGGGCAATCTTCTTCACCACTTGCTCCGCTGCCGCCTTCCCCCGGCGTTCGGTCAGAATCCTGAGGTATTCATAATCTTCCAACCCTTCCCGGATTTCCTTCAGCCGAATTGACGCGACCAGGCCCTGAACGCCGGCATCGACCCCTGGATACAACAGCGAGCCTTCCATGTTGTATTGATTGTCAAAAGTTAACGGGTTCGTCCAAACGTCGCGAGTAGAAGTCCAGTTCGTGGTACTCCAGTAGAGCAGGCCGGTAATGCCGAATCGCCAACTGATCCACATCGGGATGCGGTAGTTCAGCAGGGGAAAATCCAATTCCCAGAATGGCGTGTTCGGGCTACCCTGACACAGCGCCGTATACGACCACATTTCTTCACCAGCGGCCAGCCGCTCTTTCGCGGCTGTTTCCTGAAACAACGGCCAGAGGGGAGCCCAAATATCCACCGAGCCCACCAGGCTGCCCCAGGCGCTGTTGCGCACCTGCGGCTGCTTGGTGCACAGCACCTTCAGCCCCTGCGCCTCATCGTGGACGAACCTGGCGCGAGCGCGCACGTCATCGTACGCCTGCACGGAGTTCGGTTCGTCCACCACGTAAACGTAGGCCAGCTTGTCCCAGTGGTTGGCCCGCAGGTAGGCATACATCGAGCTGAGATAGCGGGCATTGCGTGCGCGGTCCGCGCCAAGAGGATCGCCCTTCCAACCCTGGCCGTCCATGCCGAGAAACCGGATCGGAAGCCCGGTGATATGAAATCGCTCGATCCATTGTTTCAGCGCGGTATGTGTGGATTGTGGGTCAATGCTGCCGTCCGCGTTGACGGCCGGCATCAGAAAGGGCGGAACCGGCGGGCAAATTCGATGTGCGGCGATCAGCTCCGCGTAGGCCGTCTGCAGGCCGCGCTGCCCGGCCTCATCCAGGCTGCGCCAGGCGGCGATCTGGGGCGGCCGGGAAACCAGCGGATTGACGTCGGCGTCCCCGAAGTGCGTCCTCATCGAAGGGGTATCGGGCAGTGCGAAATCCCAAACGATCAGTTCGATCGGGACTTTTTGCGGCTTCCTGCCTTCCGCCGAGATCAGGATGGTGCCCCTGTATTCACCGGGTGCGGCATCCTTTGGCGTCAGCACGTCTACCCATAGCGGCTGGTTCGAATCAGGCGCGATATCGAACGGCGCTGCCGCGAAGCGCGCGCGCACCGGCGGCTTGCCCGTGCTCGGGTCGAGGAACGGGATCAGAGCGTCGGGATACCAGCCTGGCGCACCTTTGGACTTGGGACTCAATTTCCGGACTTCGATGGAATGCTCGCGATAAAGGGTAATCCGGGCGGCAGGAATGGCTTCGCCCCGCTTCGGAATCAGCGGGCCGGCGGCAGCATTCACACCTTTCAAGTCCTCTGCTTCCCGCGTGAACGACAATCTGAAACGGGGCATATTCGTTGCGCGCGGCGCGCAAGAGTGCCGCATGGCTGGCAACGGGGCGATCGCGCGGACGCACGCGCGCAAATTCATCCACTACGTAGACCGACATCGCCGGCTCAGCGGCGAAGCTGGGGCAGACGCCCAGAAACAGGACAAGCGCTGAAAGCAGGATTATGTCCGTTCTCTGCCTCATGCTTGTTGATGGTGAACTGTTGCTCACGATCCGTTGCTCACACCGATTGACAGCGCGTGGCCATAATACTAGAAATCGATGCTGCGATGCGACGGCTACGAAGCTGCCGCTCGCAGCGCGGGAATCGCGAGGCGGCGAAAAAGACTGTCCACCTCCTCGACGGATAATCGCCTCTTGCCGCCTAACCACCACATCATCAGCCCAAACAGGCCGCCCGCGATGAACTGCACGATGGCTTCCTCGGGCACGGACTTCGTACCGCCTTTCGCTGCCGCCACTTCTCTTACGTCCTCTCGAACTACCTTCACCAATAGATTGCGTAACAGGTGCTGAATCAGCGCACCGCCGCGTCTACTAACCATCGCGGGAAAGATGTCGCGATGCTCATCTGCGTGCGCTAGCAGATGCCGGCTAAACCCAAGCAATTGTTCATCCGGTTTGGCGCCGCGCGAACGCGCCTCACGCTGGCGCTCCCGAAGCGCAGCCAGCAGACCTTCGAAACCACTTTCCAACAAATCCTCCTTGTTGTCGTAATGGGCATAGAACGTCGCGCGGCCTACATTTGCGCGGTCGATGATCTCCTGAACCGAGATCACGTCGAAATCCTTCTCCTTGATGAGCGACAGCAAGGCCGCTTCGAGAAGTTGCTGAGTTCGCTGGATACGCCGATCCTGCTTCTTCATGAACACCCTCGTTTTCCGAACATTTACATCCCGGTTCGAACGTTACGGGACAAACGGCTGCGTTTTGTATGGGTCGCCAGTTCGCACTGAGCCGTCCATACAGGTAGATGAATAGAGTATCCGGAAACGAACACTCTGTTCAACAACGTGAGGAGGAAACGATGGTCCGCAAAACACGAATTGAGCCAGGTCACATCATCGAGCCACAGGAATTCCTGGATGTTCGTTCAGAGCGAGTCCGAATCCCGGACTTGCGACAACTGGTCCACCTTCAGTTCCGACGTTTCGCCGGGTGTCCTGTCTGTGACCTGCACCTGCATTCCATCGCGCAACGCCACGGGGAACTATTGGCAGCATCGATTCGGGAGGTCGTGGTATTCCATTCGACGGCGGAGGACCTGCTGCCTCACGCGAGGAATTTACCGTTCACGGTGATCGCCGATCCCGACAAGCGCCGATTTGCAGAGTTCGGAGTTGAATCCGGAGCCTCGCGCGCTACTTGATCCGCGCGCGTGGGTGCCGATACTGAGGGGGGTTACCCGGAGCCTGGGCAGAGTCGTCCGCAGGGAGCAGTCGAGCCCCACATTGAACCCGCACGGCGGCCGTTTTGGCCTTCCCGCTGAGTTTCTCATCGCCGGCGACGGCAAGGTTCTTGCTTGCAAGTACGGCTCTCATGCCTATGACCAGTGGCCGGTTGATGAAATCCTCGGGCTGGCGCGGGAGCACGGCGTATTTGAACGACGCTCCCACGCAGCGGAAGAAAACGAATCTCAGCCGTTTAGGCGGCCGGGGTAATGACGAGGGCCGCCGACCCTGATGTTGATGTGACAGGAGACCCCCGGCCCCGGTGCCACCAGATCGGCAAGTGCCGACATGCCGGCAGCAGAGGGTGGAAGGGATCGAGGGATGTTCTTCATTTTGATAGGGGATGACGATGGCGGCAAGCGTGCTTCCCTCAGGCCTATCGGCGAGTAGAGCAGGTATCGAGGTGGCGCCGCCGTTGCACCGCAATGATGAAAATTCAAGTGAACGAACGCGGCGAACGGGTGATCATCGAAGTCGAGGGGCGGCTGGCCGGAGTTTTCGTTCCCGAGCTGGAAAATTGTTGGAAGTCGGCGCGTGGGAGCCAGCCGAGCCGGCTGATTGTGATTGACCTTAAGAACATCACTTGCGTCGATCGGGCCGGACGATCGCTGCTCCAACAAATGTACTGCAACGGCGTGGACTTCCTGGGCGCCGGCATGGCGACCCAGGACATACTCGAACAGATTATGGAGCGGCAGGAATGCAAGTAATCGTTTCGGAGAAGCAGCGTGAGGCCGACCTTCATTGGTTGGCATTCCTTCTGACAGGCCGCCGGGGGCTGAGTATCGACATGCCGGCGGAGAGTGCCGCCCCGGAAGGCGGTGCGAGTCTCACCTTTTCCACCTGGATGGTGACGTGGTCGCGAAGAGTAGTAATTTCGAAAGCGCTGGCTACGATCCGCGACGAGGTGGCAGCCTCGGCGCGCCGGACGAAGTCGAAGCGTATGAGGAGGCCGGCACTTCCCGGCCGCGACTGGAAACTCGACCGGGAGACAACGACTGTCGATCTCGAAAGGGCCCTGCTCGCCATCGATGTCTTTCCGAGAGCGGCGCTTCTTTTGTCAATCTTCGAAGGCGTGCCCGTGGCTGACGCAGCAATTCTACTGGATGCGGAGCCGGAACTCGTCCGGAAGGCGCAAGCGATGGGCCTGATGGAGCTTACCAGCAGACTTGCGAGGATGCAGGGTTGGACATCCGCGGCGCGCAATCCACTCGTAGTTCCCGGTGAGACGCAATATGCCTGAAAGCGGAAACCAGAGCATTAAGCGAAGCGCAAAACTTGGCGCGGCATGGTGCCTCGCGATGCACGACGCGGCGATGTGGCCGATTCACGGGGAATATGCGTGCCGGACATGCGGCCGGCACTTTCCGGTGCCTTGGGCCGGCGAGAACTATGCGCCGGCGGCAGCTTCCCGGCGGTCCTTTGGAGCATTGCGGTCCGCCGTGCTCCCGCTCTTCGTCCTGCTGGCTCTTCTATCTGCGCCGATACTACGTGGCAGCGATCCAGCCATGGTCGAGGCAAATACTCCGGAAGGCACCGCTTTCGCGCGTTACATCGCCGGGATGGAACAGGTGCATCCCTGGGGTGAGGCTACAGTCGAAATCGACGCGTCCCTGCCGAAACTCAAGAAGGCGGGGAGTCTGCGCGCTTTACGCCGCCTGTTGCCGGTCGGCAAACCGCAGTACCAGGTGCTCGAGGCCGCGGGGGACGAGACGGTAAGGCAGCGAGTCATCGTCCGCTACCTCTCCGCCGAGGCGCAGGCTGCCGAGATTCCCGCGGCAGCTATTGCCATTACTCCGGCGAACTATAAGTTCCGCTATAAAGGCGCAGTGAGGAAGGGCGAGGGACTTGGCCTATATCTTCCAGATCACGCCGCTGAAGAGCCGCGAGGGATTGATCAAAGGCGAGTTGTGGCTGGATGGCAAAACCGGTACGGCTGTGCGCCAGTCGGGAAGGTTCGTTAAGAATCCTTCGATGCTTGTCAAGAGAATCGATGATTATCCGGGAGATCACGCTATCCCGGAGTGCCGTTGAAGCGCGACTTACTCATATGACAGTCACGGCGCGATTAGTTGGAACGGCGGAGCTAACAATTTTGGAACGTCCTTACAAGCGTCCGGTCACCGGTTCGCTGCCGGACCCCGTGGAGTGATCCGTGCGTATTTGGCTTCATAATCATCGCGTCTTGTCCGCGTTGATCGCGGCAGCAGTGACGCTCGTAATCGCTGAAGGCTGCGTGCTTCTGTTTTACCTCAATTCCTGGCTTGACCTGCCGCTCTGAAATCCACCCAACAGTATGAGTATGCCGGCTGTCCGGCGGCGCGTGTATTCGGCGCGGCGCGGCGCGGCATGCGGGCAGGTGCCGGAATGTCAGCAATTGTCTGTCGCCCGGTAATCGAGACTCAGCGGCCACCTTCTAAGCTGTTGAACACTAACACCTCGAGTGTGGCCTACCGTATGCACTTACTAGAAGCGGGTACGCTACGGCGACCCAGTTCAACGCAAAGGGAGTTATCACAATGACGAAAGTTAGGAATTTCGCGGCAGCCCTTATTGGAACAGCGCTGGTAATAGTGCCGGCGTTCTCCCAGGAGGCCGGCCGATCGGAAGTTAGCGTTCAGGCGTTCGGAAGCTTCGTAAAGGACACGAATCAAAACGGAGTGCCGCAAAGCGCCACTAACAGCGGCGGCGTCCTGGCAAACTACCGGTTCTTCTTCTCCAAAAGCCACGGAGTGGAAGTGAACTACGGCTATTCCCTGAATACACAAGCCTACGGACTGTCCGAAGGGCCATTGGGAGTGAAATCAAACCAGCATGAGGTCACCGCGGCCTACGTCTACCGGCACGCGCTGCGACGCTTCACGCCGTTCGCCGAGGCTGGTGTGGGCGGCCTGGTGTTCGACCCCACGGATGCGGGCGGTGCATCCACGCAGGCTCGAGCTGCTTTTGTCTACGGCGGGGGCGCCGACTTCAACATCGTACATCGCTTTTTCGTTCGCGCCGAATATCGAGGGCTGGTTTACAACAGCCCGACGTTCGACCTGGCGGCCGCGGCGGGATCTGATCGCGTAACTCACCGGGCCGAGCCGTCTATTGGGTTTGGTTACAGGTTTTGAAGGTGAGGCAGTTGACGAACCCGGGCAATCGCTCGCTGATAGGGCGCGCGGTTGCCTGGCGCCCGTTGACTGGGCGCAGGACAAGGCTGATGAAAACGATACCGGCAATACTGTTGCTGTTTGCGGTACTTAGCGGCCAGGCCGCCGATCAGCGCGGCGAGTTCGAAGCCGGGCGGGCGTGTTATCAGGAAGGGAATTTCAAAAAGGCCGTGGTTCACTTCCGGCTGGCACTGAAAGCCGATCCGAATGACCCAAAACTCAATTATTGGGCGGGCAGGGCATATCAGGGACTGGGGGATGTCGCGATGCCCTTCCCGGGCCGGTCCAAATCGAAAGCGCTTCTGCATCTCGCGAAGGCCGTCGATCTCGCGCCCAGTGTGTCCGACTACCGGCGAGAGCTTTTCGACTTTTTGTTAGACTCCGCAAGATCCTCTCCGGGCGCGTTACAGCTTGCGTCGGACGTGCTGCAGAGGACGCCCAGGTTCGACCCGGAATACGATTTCATGTGCGAGCGACTCGAGCGCGAGAGCAGGATGGCCTGGTCGCGGGGAGCCCGGTTCGACAGACTCCTGCTCGCGATCCCGAGAGCGGCGTTCCAGATTATCCCGGAGCGATAGCCGAATCCGTTACGTATTTAACGATACGGAAAATCGCTTTCGGAATCGACGTTCGAAGTTTACTCGCAATGCGTGGTAGTTGGTGCATCCTATCGAGGCCTCGGGACATCCGATACCGGATAGGGATTATGGTGCCAACTCCAAGTTACCGCGAGAGCGCGAATGCGGCGCCTCCACCAGAATACTTGCTCTCCGAACGTTACGAGGCGTTGATTCGCGTGTCGCAGGCGATCGGCGCGCAAAGAGACCCCAAGGACCTCTTTCGAGCAATGGCGAAGGAACTGCACCGGGTGGTGCAGTTTGACGGCCTGGTAGTGGCGCAGTACGACGAGGCGTCCAACGAGATTGTTTGGAATGCCTGCGAAGTCTGCAGTCACCAGGGGCCGGTTTCGCCGCCTGCCATTCCAGCCGATGAGACCATCACCAAGTGGGTGTTCACACGGCAGGAGCCGCTGGTAATTCCGTCTCTTGATCGAGAACCCCGATTCCAGCGCATGGTGGCGTTTCTGAAGGAAAAGGGTTTTCAATCGGTATGCGCGCTGCCATTGACCACCGTGCACCGCCGCATCGGAAGCATCGCGGTGGCGAGTAAGCAGGCGGACGCCTACAGCAGGGACGAAGTGCGCTTTCTTTCCCTGGTCGCCGACCAAGCGGCACTTGCCGTAGACGACGCCTTGAATTTCGAGGCCTCGCAGATTGCGCAGACGGCGCTACAGCGAAAGAACGATCGCCTGAAGCTCCTGCTGGAGGTAAACAACACCATCGTTTCGAATCTCGAATTGCGGGATTTACTGAGCGCCATCTCGGCAAGCGTCCGTTCCCTCATGCAATGCGATGGAGTGAGCGTCGCGCTGCCGGATTCCGAAAGCAAGCACTTGCAGGTGTATGCGCTTGATTTTCCGAACAGCAAAGGACCGATTCGGGAGGATGTCAGGATTGTCACGGATGACGATTCGCCGGCGGCCCGCGTTTACCGGACCGGCGAGCCGGTCAGTGCGATGGATGGCGACCCGAGTTGGACCGATGCCGTGGTAAAAGCGGAAGGACTGAAATCGCTTTGTCACATTCCGCTGGTAAGCCGGAATCGGACGCTTGGGCTGATGAGCCTGGCGCGATTGGAGGCGGTTCCGTTTTCAACCCGCGATTTGGAGTTCCTGAGCCTGATTGGCAACCAGATCGCCATCGCGGTGGAAAATGCACTGGCCTATCGCGAAATTGCCGAGTTGAAAGACCGGCTGGCGCAGGAAAAGGTCTATCTGGAAGATGAGATTCGCAGCGAGCTGAACTTCGAAGAGATCGTGGGGCGGAGTCCGGCTCTGCGCAGCGTGCTCCAGGAGATCGAGACCGTCGCACCGACCGATTCCACGGTGCTGATCTACGGCGAGACCGGGACGGGGAAGGAGTTGATTGCGCGCGCGATCCACGATCTTGGCCTTCGGAGCAAGGCGAACTTCGTCAAACTCAATTGCGCGGCAATCCCCAGCGGACTGCTCGAAAGCGAGATGTTCGGCCACGAAAAGGGAGCGTTCACCGGCGCAGTCGCGCAGCGCATTGGACGCTTTGAGCTGGCCAATCGCGGTACGGTGTTTTTAGACGAAATCGGAGAGATTCCCCTGGAGTTGCAGCCCAAACTGCTGCGCGTATTGCAGGAGCGGGAATTTGAGCGATTGGGCAGTTCGCGAACGCTGCGTACCGACGCGCGACTGATCGCGGCGACCAATCGCGACCTCGCCGCGATGGTCGAAGACCAGCAATTTCGCGCCGATCTCTTCTACCGGCTCAATGTTTTTCCTGTGCATGTTCCGCCGTTGCGAGACCGGCAGGAGGATATCCCGCTGCTGGTCCGGCATTTTGTGCAGCAATTCGCGCGACGCATGGGTAAAGCGGTGGACACCATTCCGACGGAGACCATGAACGCGCTTGTGCGCTACCACTGGCCAGGGAACATTCGCGAGCTTCAGAACCTGGTGGAGCGCGCCGTGATCCTGTCTTCCGGTCCGGTACTGAAGGTGCCGCTGAACGATCTGCAAGCACAGCCCACGACGGCAAATGCGAGGAGAACCGAGACGTTGGAGGAGGCGGAGCGCCGCCACATTCTGGATGCGCTGGATGCAGCGGACTGGGTGATCAGTGGTCCGAAGGGCGCGGCTACTACGCTGGGGTTGAAGCGGAGCACCTTGCAGGGACGGATGGAAAAATTGGGAATTCACCGCGCTCGTGCCGCAGCGCAGTCCCACGGCTCGCGATAGACTATCGGAAACGTCATAGCGGAAATGGTTCTGCCGCCGTCGCGGCCGAGTGGGCGTTTTACATGGGACTTACGGCTGTACGGTCCACTCGATCAGGATGACCGCGCAATTGCGCAGGTCGCTGCGGAGGACGAGGCGGTTGTAATCGTTCGCGCGGTTGGGCGGTTCGAGGATGAGGAGGCCGCGCTCCCGTTCCGCGTCCTTTTGGAATTCGACGGCATTCCATCCATTGGCAGCGCCCGGCGGTTCGCGGCGCCCTGCCTTAGCGGCATCGCTGGTGAATACGATCAGGCCGTTGCGGCCGAATTCCGAAGGGGAGACGCGAATCGAGACCGGCACGCCCGGAAGCGCCCCTGCCAGGGAACCGGTGTTGGAGTGGTTCCCTTCGATTTCCACGACGCCGCGGCGGGTGAGAACTCCGGTCCAGATCATGCGGCCGGAGCGCGGTCCGGTGTAGGACGGCACCGGCGCAGCCGATACAGTGGGCATGGGCGAAGCCGGCGCGGGCCTGGGAAGTTGGCGTGTCGACGAGAGCAGATCGTTCAGCACGTTGGGGACCTCAGGCACGGGGGCCACGGCACGGTTGGAAATCAAAGGCGGCGGGGGCAGGACGGCGGGCGGCGCCTCGTGCGCGGGCATCGCGCGAACAATCTGGAAACGGTTAGCGACCGGCGTGCCACGATGCTCGACTGGGGGCAATTCGCGGGTTTGTTCTTCGGCCGGCGCGCGCGTGATCTCTTTCGCTGCGGCGGGCAGCGGAGCAGGAACGGCCGCGCGTTGAACGGGCTGGGGTAAGGGCGCCGGCTGGCCAACGTATTGGACGGCTTCTTCCACGTCCGCGGAGTTATCCGCGTCCTGCACGCGCAGACTTACCGAAATATGGTCGGTCTGCAGGCTGTACGTAATGCTGGTGGAACGTAACTGATCGCGATCAAGCGGTATGACCCGGGAGTAGGTTCCATCTGAGATAGACAGTGTGGCGGAGCGTGCCTGGAGCACGGGCGCCGAGCTGCGATTCCATTCGATGCGCACCTGTCCCGCCGCGACGCTATAAACCGCGAGCGCCAGGTTTCGGGGAGACCGCGGCCAAAGGATAAGCGCCAGGAGAACGCACAACGCGGCCGCGCTGTAAGTTTTCCAGGACAGGCGTGACGCACGGGGACGCGCTTCCGGAGAATCGGGGCTGGGGAGAGCGGTAAAAGCCGGCGGTTCGGAAAGGGGTTGGCGCTCCGCTTCCCAGGACGGTTCGCCGCATGACGGCGCGGGATCGATCTCGCGATCCGCGATTTGCGGCTCCGCGACGGGCGGGTCCGTAGCGGCCGGCAGCTCGGAGGAATCCGGCTGCGCGGCCGGTAGGGCCGGTTGCAGCAGGAATTCACGCGCGGCGGGCGGCACGATCTGACCATCGGGCTCGCGCAGGAAGAAGGCGGCGCTGGCGGGTCCCCATGCCGTGGGCTTGACGATGAGCGCGGCGCAGCCGGCATCGGCGGGAAACAATTCGAACAGGCGGCGATCGTGGGTATCGAGCATCAGGCCGCTGCGCGTATGAACGCGATACCAGCCGAGGGTCTCCAGGCCGGGCGGCGCGTGAAGCAGATCGGCGAGCGCGGCGCAATCGCGCTCGGAAAGGACGAAGCCGGGGCCGAGCGCATGTTCGCAGGGAAGCTCGGCGAAGGAAACGATATTGAGGCGGCCCCCATCCCGGCACCCGTAGAGTACGCCTCCGGTTTCGAGGCCGCCGTGACTGAAGGCAATCAAGCCTTCGACCGCCTGGCGGCGAATGGACTCGAGCACGGCCATGGCGCATTCGATCACCGGCCCGTCTTCGGTCAGCCGAATTTCATTGCAGATTCCGGAGGCTAGCATAGGATCGCGCAGCAGACGGCAGGCCGCCCACGGCCGGCCGCCGCCTGGACATTCTCCAGCTTAGTGCGGCCGAAGACCGTTTGGTATTCCGCACAGCCCCGACATGGCGGGTTTCATACAGCCCGCGAGGTAAATCCCGAGGTATAAGCAAACAGTATGCTTTCTCGCGCTATTTTCTGTGTGCTTTTGCTCGGTTGTTTTGCGGAGGGTCAGGAGACTGGAGTCAAGATACAGATCGTGGAAGGAGACGGCGCCATCAACAGCATCCGGCTGCGACGTGCGAAAGAGCCCGTAATCCGGGTGGTGGAGTGAATCCGGCGAGCCGGCCGTTGGAGCTTCCGTAACATTTGTGCTGCCCGCGACCGGGCCGAGCGGAACCTTTAGCGACAACGGACTGAGCGTGACGGTTCAGACGGATTCGCGCGGGATGGCGATCGGGCGGAATTTGCGCCCCAATGCGATCGCGGGCCAATTTCGCATTCGCGCGACTACATCCTGGCATGGAGTGCCAGCTTCGGCGTCCCTGGCGCAAACCAATGCGGAACCTGTAGCCAAATCGGGTCACGGCAAGACTATCGCGATTCTGGTGGTGGTAGCGGGCGCAATCGCCGGGGGAGCCGCGGCCGCGGCCCACGGCGGCAAGACGAGTTCGGCCGCCCAGGATACCGCCGCGACTTCGCCGGCCGGTGGTTCGATCAGCGCGGGATCGCCATCACTGGGCCCTCCGCGCTAGGGCTCGGAAGACACGGCTGGGGTAAAGAAGAGGATCTATGGGGAGCATACGGTGTCGCGGATTTTCCGTCCTGGTCTTGCTGGTGTCCAGCGCCCGCGGAGACAATCTCTACGGGCCCGTGCTGGGACTGGTAGCGGACCCACGCGGCGGGGTGGTGCTGCCGATACGCGGGATTCCGGGGGCGGCGAGTCTCGGCGACGCGCTGCAACTCGGAGACGTAAACGCCATCGCCGTATCTCCGCGGCAGAGTAGCGCTGTATTGATGACCAATACCGGCACGCAGGTGGCTTCGCTTGGGGCGGATGGCAAGCTAAGCACGGTAGATGCGGGGTTGCCCGCGGCCTTTCGCCCGACCGTTGTGAGGTTCAGTCCCACGGGAATGACGGCGGCCTTCTACGATGTGACAACCAACGAGCTGTGGGTGAAACGAGATGGCGTCAGGCAGTTGGACACTTCGCAATTGCCGGCGGTCATCGATCAGTTCGCCGTAAGCGACCTCGCCCAGACACCGGTCGCGGGCACACTCGCGGGAGATCACCGCTCTGTCTTCCTCATGGATGATACGGGCGGCATTCGCCGGATTACCGGGTTCACCGAAGTGACCGACATCAGCTTCGTGGGCGGCAGCGGCGCCCTGGCGATTGCCGATGGCGGTGCGAAACAGGTAATGCTGGTTCGGGATCCGCTGGCGGGGAATGCGCCGGAACTGCAACTCGAACTGGCCGGGACGCCGGATGGCCGCTTCCGGATCGCCTCTTCAAACGACGGAAATCTGCTCGCGCTGTTAGCTGTGCCGGCGCCTGGCCGGCCGCAAGATGGGCGGCCATTGTATGTCGTGCCGCGCCGTCCGTCACAACCGGGGAACCCGGTGTTGGGATTGCTCAGGCTTGCGGACCGGCAGTGGATTCCGTTGGAGTGCGACTGTGTGCCTTCCGATCTAGTTCCGCTCAACGGGAATGCGGTTTACCGACTGACCGACCGCATCGACCGGCCGCTCTGGATTCTGGACGGAGATTCAGCGGCGCCACGTCTCGTATTTGTGCCGGCGGTGCAGAAATGAGACGTTCGATGCTGGCCGCCCTATGGATGGGGATCGCGTGTGCCGGAATCGTTCAGGCCGCCTTTAAGGTGACCACAACTTCGATGCCGGATGGCATCGCGGGGTTGGGATACGGAGTCACGCTGACGGCGAACGGAGGGCCCCAGCCGTATACGTGGTCTCTGGCCGCGGGCAGCCTGCCAGGTGGGCTCACCATCACGACGGCGGGGAGCATCACGGGCACGCCCAGCGCCGTCACCACCGCCAACTTCACGGTACAGGCGAAGGACGCGAACGGCAGTACCGACACGCAGGTTCTCCATATCACGATCAATCCGGCAGTCTCCATCGTCACCAATTCGCTGCCAGACGCTGTGGTGGGATCGCCATATAGCAATGCTCTGGCGGCAAGCGGCGGCACCGCGCCGTTCGTGTGGAGCGTCGGCCTCGGGAAGCTTGCCAACCGGCCTGAAGCTGGCCAGCGGAGGCACGCTCTCTGGAAACCCGAGCAGCTCGGGAAACTATCCTTTACTGTCAAGGTTACCGACGCGAAGTCGGCCACGGATTCGCAGGCGCTGAGCCTGGTGGTGCACCCGACAACTGGTTGTAACCACGAGTTCGTTGCCGGCAGGCACGGTGACGGTTGCGTATTCGCAGGCACTGGCGGCCTCCGGTGGGCTCGGGGCTGATACGTGGACGGTGATCGCGGGGGCGTTGCCGCCGGGCTGACTTGTCGCCGGCCGGCAGTATCGCCGGGACACCCCGACGCAGCGGGGACGACGAACTTCACTGTCCAGGCGAAGGACAGTTCCGGCGCACGGCGACCAAGGCTCTGAGTATCGTCATCGCACCACACTAGTCGTGACTACTGCATCGCTGCCTGGTGGCACTGTTGGGACGGTGTATCAGCAGACTCTGGCGGCGAGCGGGGGCAGTGGCGGGAATATCTGGTCGGTGACGGTGGGCGCACTGCCCGCGGGGCTGACTTTGTCGTCGGCCGGTGGTATCACCGGCACGCCAACCACCGCAGGGACGGCGACGTTTACGGCGCAGGTGAAGGACAGTTCGGGCATTACGGCAATCGGGCAGTTGAGCATTGCGATTGCGCCGGCATCGCTCAGCGTAACTACCGCATCGCTGCCCGGCGGCACAATCGGGACTGCCTATCAGCAGACTCTCACGGCGAGCGGGGGCAGTGGCGGCAATACCTGGTCGGTGACGTTGGGCGCACTGCCGGCGGGGCTGACTTTGGCGGCGAGCGGCAGTATCAGCGGGACACCTACGACGGCAGGGACGGCGACGTTTACTGCGCAGGTGAAGGACAGTTCGGGTACGACGGCAACGAAGCAGTTGAGCATCGCGATTGCGCCGGCATCGCTCAGCGTGACTACGGCATCGCTGCCCGGCGGTACGGTGGGGACGGCGTATCAGCAGACTCTGGCGGCGAGCGGGGGCAGTGGCGGGAATACGTGGTCGTTGACGGTGGGCGCACTGCCGGCGGGGCTGACTTTGGCGGCGAGCGGCAGTATCACCGGGACACCTACGACGGCGGGGACGGCGACGTTTACTGCGCAGGTGAAGGACAGTTCGGGTACGACGGCAACGAGTCCATTGAGCATCGCGATCGCGCCGGCATCACTGACCGTGACTACGGCATCGCTGCCCGGCGGCACGGTTGGGACTGCGTATCAGCAGACTCTGGCGTCGAGCGGGGGCAGTGGCGGCAATAGCTGGAGTGTTACGGTGGGCGCACTGCCGGCGGGACTGACTCTGGCGACGAGCGGCAGTATCATCGGGACACCCACCATCGCAGGGACGGCGACATTTACGGCGCAGGTGAAGGACAGTTCGGGCACGACGGCAACGAGTCCGTTGAGCATCGCGATTGCTCCGGCATCGCTCAGCGTGACTACGGCGTCGCTGCCTGGTGGTACGGTTGGGACGGCGTATCAGCAGACTCTGGCGTCGAGCGGGGGGAGTGGCGGGAATATTTGGTCGGTGACGGTGGGCGCACTGCCGGCGGGGCTGGCCCTGGCGGCGAGCGGAAGTATCACCGGGGCGCCTACCGCCGCCGGGACTTCGACTTTCACGGCGCAGGTGAAGGACAGTTCGGGTACGACGGCAACGAGTCCGTTGAGTATCGCGATTGCTCCGGCATCGCTCAGCGTGACTACGGCATCCCTGCCTGGGGGCACGGTGGGGACGGCGTATCAGCAGACTCTCACGGCGAGCGGGGGAAGTGGGGGGAATACATGGACGGTGACGGTGGGCGCACTGCCGGCGGGGCTGGCGCTGGCGGCGAGCGGCAGTATCACCGGGACACCTACGACGGCGGGGACTTCGACGTTCACGGCGCAGGTGAAGGACAGTTCGGGTACGACGGCAACGAGTCCGTTGAGCATCGCGATTGCGCCGGCATCGCTCAGCGTGACGACTGCGAACTTGCCTGGAGGCACGGTTGGGACGGCGTATCAGCAGACTCTCACCGCGAGCGGGGGGAGTGGCGGGAATACGTGGTCGGTGACGTTGGGCGCACTGCCGGCGGGGCTGACGCTGGCGGCGAGCGGGGGTATCACGGGCACGCCTACCACCGCCGGGACGGGCACTTTCACCGCGCAGGTGAAGGACAGTTTGGGCACGACGGCAACAAGCCCGTTGAGCATCGCGATTGCTCCGGCATCTCTCAGCGTGACGACTGCGAACTTGCCTGGCGGCACGGTGGGGACGGTGTATCAGCAGACGCTTACGGCGAGCGGGGGGAGCGGCGGCAATACCTGGAGCGTGACGGTGGGCGCACTGCCGTCGGGGCTGACGTTGTCGGCGGCCGGGGGTATCAGCGGCACGCCGACCACTGCCGGGACGGCGACGTTTACGGCGCAGGTGAAGGATAGTTCGGGCGCGACGGCAACCAGTCCGTTGAGCATCGCGATTGCTCCGGCATCGCTCAGCGTGACGACTGCGAACTTGCCTGGAGGCACGGTTGGGACGGCGTATCAGCAGACTCTCACCGCGAGCGGGGGGAGTGGCGGCAATACCTGGAGCGTGACGGTGGGCGCACTGCCGGCGGGGCTGACGTTGTCGGCGGCCGGGGGTATCAGCGGCACGCCGACCACTGCCGGGACGGCGACGTTTACGGCGCAGGTGAAGGATAGTTCGGGCGCGACGGCAACGAGTCCGTTGAGCATCGCGATTGCGCCGGCATCGCTCAGCGTGACTACTGCGAACGCTGCCTGGAGGCACGGTTGGGACGGCGTATCAGCAGACGCTCACGGCGAGCGGGGGCAGTGGCGGCAATACCTGGAGCGTGACGGTGGGCGCACTGCCGGCGGGGCTGACCTTGGCGGCGAGCGGCAGTATTACGGGGACGCCGACCACGGCCGGGACTGTCGACTTTCACCGCGCAAGTGAAGGATAGTTCGGGCGCCACGGCAACGAGTCCGTTGAGCATCGTGATTGCGCCGGCATCGCTCAGCGTGAGTACTGCATCGCTGCCTGGCGGCACGGTTGGGGACGGCGTATCAGCAGACGCTCACGGCGAGCGGGGGAAGTGGCGGCAATACCTGGAGCGTGACGGTGGGCGCACTGCCGGCGGGGCTGACTCTGTCGCCGGCCGGCGGTATCACGGGCACGCCTACTACCGCCGGGACTTCGACGTTTACGGCGCAGGTGAAGGACAGTTCGGGTACGACGGCAACGAGTCCGTTGAGCATCGCGATTGCGTCGGCATCGCTCAGCGTGACTACGGCATCGCTGCCCGGCGGCACAATCGGAGTTGCTTATCAGCAGACTCTGGCAGCGAGCGGCGGCAGCGGCGGCAATATCTGGACGTTGACCGCCGGCGCAGTACCCGCCGGGCTCTCACTCGGGACGGACGGCAGCATCACCGGCACGCCTACTGCCGCCGGAACCGCGACGTTCACCGTGCAGGTGAAGGACAGCTCAGGCACCACGGCAACCAAGCCACTCAACATCATGGTTTCCCCCATGCCGCTGACGGTGGTGACCGGCTCCCTTCCGGACGGAACAGTCGGCGTGGTCTATCAGCAGGCGTTGGCGGCGAGCGGCGGCGCGGGCGGGTATGTGTGGAGTGTGAGCGCCGGGACTTTGCCGGCCGGGCTCGCCTTGAGCGGCACCGGAAACCTGACGGGAACCCCGACCGCCGCAGGTAGTGGCAGTTTCACGGTGCAAGTGAGCGACAGTTCGAAGGGCACGGCGACCAAGGCGCTGACACTGGCAATTGCGCCGGCGCCCCTGAAAATCGAGACCTCCTCGCTGCCGCCGGCGGCGGTGGGCGTCGCATATTTTCAGTCGCTCGTCGCGAGCGGCGGCACAGGCAGCTACGCCTGGTCGGTGAGTTCAGGTTCGCTTCCCGCGGGCTTGCAATTGAGCAAGGGCGGGTCTATCAGCGGCACGCCGTCGGCGCCCGGTCCGGCCAATTTTGCGGTGTCCGTGGCGGATGCGGGCGGAAGCGCCATTGTCAACCGAACCTTCACTCTGGCTGTGGCGGTGCCGATTACGATCACCACTTCGACGCTGCCGGCGGGGATCGAGGGAACGAACTACACCACTTCCTTGACGGCGGGCGGAGGTTCTCCTCCCGTCACGTGGACGTTGATTTCCGGACAGCTTCCACCGGGCCTCACGCTGGATTCGGCTTCAGGAGTGATTACCGGGACGCCCACAGTGGCCGGCTCCTACGGCATCCAGGTGCAGGCCACGGACAGCGCTGGGGCGAAGGTGGTGGCGACTTTCAGCGTGACGATTCGTAGGGCGCTGACGATTACGACGGGCGCGGTGCTGGCCACCGGGTCGGCCGGAGCGAGCTATTCGCAAACCTTCGCGGCTGCGGGCGGGACGTTGCCGTATACGTGGTCGGCAACGGGAGCGCTGCCCGCCGGACTCACGCTTTCCGCCGCCGGGGTGCTCAGCGGCACGCCCACGCAGGTGGGCACATTTCCGATCACGATCCAGGTGAACGACAGCGATGGCAGAAAGGCAAGCGTCAACGATTCGCTGCAGATTGTGAGCGGCCTGGCGATCGCGACACCTCCGGTGCTGCCGGCGGCAACCAAGGACCTGGTCTACAGCGTGGTCCTGCTGCCGGTGGGCGGCTCGGCTCCCTACCAATGGACCGTTACGGCAGGGGCGCTTCCCGGCGGGCTGGCCTTCAGCGCATCCGGCCAGATCAGCGGCGCGGCGAGTTCGACAGGCACGTTCCAATTCACCGCCCAGGTCACCGATGCCAACTCGAATCGGGCGGAGAAGGCGTTCACGCTCTCGGTGGCCGGCACCCTCTCCATCACGTCGACGAGCCTGCCGGCGAGCGCGACGCAGTCGCCCTACTCGCAGACTCTGACGGCGAATGGCGGAACGGCTCCGTACGCATGGTCGGTCACGTCAGGCGCGCTGCCCGACGGGTTGACGTTGGAGACGCCGACCGGCGTGCTGGCGGGAACGCCGACCGCGGCCGGCACCTTCAATTTCACCGTGACCGTGACCGATGCCAACGGTGTTTCCGTGCAGCGGCAATTCACCATCACAGTGGGCGAGGGATTGCGGTTCGTGACCCCAGCCGCGCTGCCCAGTGCGACCGCGGGCCTGCCGTACAACTACACGCTGCAGGCCTCAGGAGGGCAGCAGCCGTATGCGTGGAACATCGTGCAGGGCTCGCTGCCGGCCGGGCTCGCCTTGAATGGCGCCTCGGGGGTGATCAGCGGCTCCGCCAGTGCGGCGGGCACGTTCAACCTCACCATTCAGGTGGCCGACACGGCGGGCACCACGGCGACGCGGGTGCACACGATAGTGGTGGGAGTGCCGGCGCTGCCGAACGTTTCGGTAAGCGGGCTGCCGAGTGACGTGCAGCCGCTGCAACAGCCCGCGCTCGATATTGCGTTGGACGCGCCCTACCCGGTGCCGATCACGGGGACGCTGAGCCTGGCCTTCGCGCCGGTCAGCGCCAATCCGGTGGACGATCCCGCCGTTCAGTTCTCCACGGGAGGGCGCTCGGCCACGTTCACGATTCCGGCCAACGCAACGCATGCTTCCTTCGGGCTCGGCCAACTTGCCGTCCAGACAGGGAGTGTGGCGGGGACGATCACCTTCAGCGTGGTGTCCCTGCAGGCGGGCGGTTCGTCTTTGACGGTGCCCGACGGCCTGACGCGCACTGCCAACGTGGACGCGGGACCGCCGATAATCCGCACCCTTGCCGTGGTGCATACGGCCGGCGGCATACAGGTGCAAATGACCGGCTTGAGCAACACCCGGGAGATGACCAAAGCGTTGGTCTCATTCCAGGCGGCGCCGGGCACCACGCTTCAGACATCGCAGATTTCGGTTCCGTTGAGTGAGGTAGCTACGGGCTGGTTCCAGAGCGACGGGTCCAAGACATTCGGGGGCCAGTTCGGCCTGACGCTGCCGTTTACCTTCAACGGAAGCGTTTCGCTAAGTTCGGTTTCGGTCATACTCAGCAACGGCGCAGGCGACTCGGCCGCGATGTCGGCGAACTACTGAGAGGTGCGAACGCTCAGTACATGACGAAGGCCCAAATCGCATCGCCGGTAGCGGCGATTACGTATTGGCGGCCGTCCAGCATGTACGTCTGGGGCGCGTTCGAAATGCCGCCGATGCGCGTGTTCCAGAGCGGCTTGCCAGTGGCGGCATCATGCGCCACCAGATTGCCGGCGCCATCGCCGGCGAACAGGAGTTTCCCCGCCGTGGTCAACAGGCCTCCGCCTCCGCCATTTCCATAATAAGGACGGCGCCAGGCAACTTTGCCCGTCTGGTAATCGATCGCTGTGAGATAGCTTCCGCCGGTACCGACGCCGACCTCCTCTTTGCCGCCGAGCCCCATCGATCCGCGCGGGTCCACGTCGGTCAGATAGAAGATCGAATAGGCATTCCCCTCCGCCACGTAAAAATAGCCGGTGTCGGGCGAGAAGGCGGGCGGCTCCCAGTTCGTGGTGCCATCAGAATTGGGAGAGACCAGCGAACCAGCGACGGTGGCGTCCTTGCCGGGATCATGCTGGGGGGCGCCGGATTCGTTCATACCCTTCGCCCAATTCGTTGTCAGACCGTATTTGGCGGAGACCAGGCGCTCGCCAGTGACGCGATCGAGCGTGAAGTAGTAACCGTTCCTGGCCGCGGTCAGGACCAGCTTCCGCATCTTGCCGTTGAACATTGCGTCGACCAGAACCGGGGTTTGGGCGGAATCGTAGTCGTGCATATCGTGGGGAGAGGTGGAGAAGTGCCAGGCCATCTTACCGGTATCCACATTCACCGCGACCAGCGCACAGGTGAACAGGTTGTCGCCATCGCCGCGCGTACCGGTGGTATATGCAGGGGTCGGGTTGCCGGTGCCGAAGATGTAGAGCTTGGTCTCGGGGTCATATGCGCCGGGAATCCACGTCTGACCGCCCCCGTGACGCGCGGCATCGAGGCTGGCCCACGTATCCAGACCCGGGTCTCCGGCCTTCATGGGAACGGTGTAGAGCTTCCATTGCAGCTCACCACTTTCCGGGTCGAAGGATTGCAGGAAGCCGGGCGCATCGATATCATTGCCGGTTCCCACCAGAACGTGATTGCCGACGACGATTGGCGCAGGGGTGGAGAAGTATCCCTGCGCGAGGTCGGCGATCACCTTGTGCCAACGCTCCTTGCCGGTGCGAGCGTCGAGCGAGACCAGGTAATCGTCCGGGGTCTCCATGTAGAGGTAGTTGTTCCACATGGCAAGTCCGCGATTGCCGATATGGGTGCCGCCTTTGGTCTTCCAGAAGTAATGCCAGAGTTCCCGCCCATCGCGCGCATCGACGGCCCAGGCGTTATCGGGCATGGTGAAGTACAAGGTGCCGTCCACCTGGAGCGCCGAAGCCTTGATGGTGCCGCCTCCGACGGCGATATCGCCCGGACCTTCGCCGCCGGTGATCAGGTTCGACGCGCCGCCGAAACCTGCTCCGCCCCGGCCGCCGCGGCCACCGGCGGGTGCCGCACTGCCCGTTCCCGGCGTGACCCGCGTCATCCAGGCCAGGGTGAGATGTTGGACGTTGGACTGATTGACCTGCGTGAGCGCGCTGAAGCGTTTGCCCGAATAGTCCCCGTTGTAAGTTGGCCAGGAATTTCGCAGGGGCTGCAGGAGGTCCGCGGGAGCGACCCCTTTTCCCTGCGCCATAACCAAGGTTGGGGCGAGGAGGAGAGGCGCGGTCAGCAACAGATTCGTGATGGTCATTTCAGTGTCACCAGAAAAGCAGTCACGTCGTGCATGTCTTTGTCGGTTAAAACCTGCAGCAGGTCGCGGTGACCCTGCATGGGGTCCTTCACCTCAATCTTGGGGAGTTCGCCGGTGCGGCGAAAGCTGCGAAGCGTGCCGTCCGGGAGCGCCAGGGTGACCAGGAAATCGTCTATGCGGACCAAGCGGCCTTCCGACTTTTCGCCCGTATCAGAAGTAACGGTTGCGGTCACGGTACGCGCAGAAGGTGCATTGCCGCCTCCTCCGCCGCGCCGTCCGCCGCCTCCGCCCGAAACCCAGGAGTTTTGCAAAGCCTTGGGATCGGGAATCCGGGTGGCGATGCCTTGCAGATCGCCCGTCGCGGAGTGGCAGGCGGCGCACTTGGCGGCGAAGTAGGCCTGTCCGGCCGCCGCGCTACCCACCAGCACACTGGGCGCGACACGCCCAACAGACGGCGGCATACCTTGGCGTCCGATGGTTTCGAGAACGCTGCGCACGTAGGCGGATACGGCTTTGGCATCGGCCGCGCTCATCGGGATCGCAGGCATTCCGCTGGTCTGGCGGCTGCCCTCAATGATGGGGATAATCCGTTCGCCGTCCTGATCGGCGAGGGCGGTCTGGGAGCGAAGCAGGTTCGGACCACCGAGGTCACCGCCGCGCAGGTCCGCACCATGGCAGCCCGTGCAACTGATCCCGTAGAGCGTTTTCCCGCGCGCGATCTCCGCGGGGTCGCCGGGTGGACGCTGCTGTCCGGGCACGAAGCCTCCGGCGCCACGCCTACCGGCGCCTCCGGGACCGCCCTGGGGAGGCGTCCCCTGAGTTGCCGGCGGTGGGCCCTGTGCCGAAACGGGCGATGCCCCGGCGAGCGTGAGTCCTAATAAAGCTGTCAGAGTCGCAGCGGTAGTAATCGGTATCCTCATCAGCGTCCTCTTTACTGCGTTACTGCCTAAAAATTGTACGCTATCGAGAACGCCGGAATTGAGGTGGGGGCGCCAATCAATATCGTGCGAAGCCACGACCGTGCGGCCCCGTATGACCCGGCGCAGGGGCATGATAGCGCCGCATGCGGGGACGTCTTGGAGGATAATGATCAGGTCGCATGATCCCCCACGCTGGAACTCCGATGGCGCGCGATCCAGTGATCGCCTACCGGCGGTTGGCCTCCGCGCTTGCATCCCGAGCCGCGCGGCTTGGATCCCGGGATCCTGAAAGCGCGGCGCAGGAAGCGCTGCGACGCTCGCTTGAAAACCCGAAGTCGCGGCCAGCCATCGCCTATTACTTCGGCGAAGAATCGCCCGCCGGCGCGGCGCCGGAATGGCCACTCGATCAACTGCTCGCCTGGCTGTATGGAGTACTGCAATACGTGGTGCGCGAAGAGCGGAGCCGCGTAGGCTTTCGCCGGGAACTTTCGGCGATTCCGATTTCCGAGCCGGCGGACGCTAGGCCCGATGCGCTTGAGGAGATGATCGAGCGGGAGACGCGGGAGATTGTGGCCGATTGCTTTGCGACGCTCGATCACGACCACCGCGATGTTTTGAGTTTGCGTATGGGTGGACTCAAGTATGGCGAGATCGCGCGCCGGATGGGTATCAACGAGAATACGGTTGCGACGTGGGTGAGCCGCGGAGTTCGCGAATTGAGCCGCCGCATTCGCAAGCGTATGGATGGCCGATATGAATGAGCAACTCGACCGCTTCGCGCGCGGAGAATTGTCGCCCGCGGAATCGCGAGACCTCGCGCGGAAAGCGCTCGCCGATCAGGATCTGTTCGATGAATTGACTGCGACGGCGATCGCGAGACGCGGGCTGCGCGGAGCGCGGGACACAAACGGTCCTCACGGCTGCGAATCGCGATTCTCGCGGCAGCCGCCGTGGTCATCGTGGGCGTGGCACTGTACGCGCCGCGGCGGAATTCGGAACTGGCGAAACGGGCCTCCGGGATCACCGCGCCTCCGGTACTGCTCGCGCGAAGCGGCGACTCGAATCCAGCGAATTTTCGCGGGGCGGACACCGGGAACCGCGAGCCTCGGGCGATGGGATCGGTCGGGTCGATCGCCGGTGGCATCGCGACGCTGGATCTGGGATCGGTTGACGGGTTGGCGAAGGGCGTCGAGGTGGATGTGATCCGAGAAGGTCAAGCCATCGGCCATATCCAGCTGACCACGGTTTTTCTCAGTCATTCGCGCGGCGAAGCCGTGGGTGGAGCTTCGATTCGTGTGAACGATCAGGTTCGCGTGCCGCCTTCCGGAGTATTGCGCGCGATTCTGGATCAGATCGCCGCGAGCCTGGCGCGCGGCGAGTCTGAAAAGGCGATGAGCCTGGCGCGCCACGCAACCGTGGAGAGTTTCGATGCCGAGTTATCCAGCGAAGAGGATTTGAACAATGCCGGCGTCATCGCGGAAGTTCACGGTAATGCCATCAAGGCTTTGGAGTTCTACCACCGCGCGCGGGAAGCGAGCCGATCCGCACGCGGCCGCCTGACAATCGAAAAAAATCTCGCGAGGTTGGAAGGGGCAAAATAGACTGTGTTGATGAGGTCCGGTTTCGCGCTGCTTTTCGCAACTCTCGTATGCGCGCAGAGCTGGTCCTCGCTCGACGCAGAAGCCGAGAGTTTTTACAACAAGGGCGACATCCCGGCGGCGATTCGAATCGCGAAATTGGCTGTGGCTTCAGCGGCGGACGCGCAACAGTCCGCGCACAGTCTGGACCGGCTCGGATTTTTTCAGTACACGTCCGGCGACCTGAAGACGGGTGAAGCGTCGTTGCGGCAGGCTCTTGAGATCCGCAAGACGAAAATCGGCGAAGACACGCTCGACTATGCCGAGAGCGCGAACGATCTCGCGCTGCTGTGCCGCGATTCCGATCAATACCCGGAGGGCCGAAAGCTCGCCGAAGAGGCCGTTGCGATCCGGTCGAAGCTTCTGGGCGGACGCGATCCACGGGTAGCCGAGAGCCTGAATACACTAGGCGGAGTTCTCGTGTTTCTCGGCGAATACGATCAGGCGATCGCCCGTATGGAGCAAGCGCTGGCGATTCATGAATCACAATCGGCGCCGCAGTTGAATGAGGAATACGGCACGCTCTGCATCAATCTCGCGGGCACCTATCAGCGCGTGGGAAGGTACGCGAGCGCCGAAGCTATGTTCGGAAAGGGGCTCAATGTTCTGCGCGTGAAGCCGGGCGTGAACCATCCGGCCTATTCGGCGAGCCTGGTGGGCTACGCATTTTTGCAAGCCGATCTTGGCCACTATGCGGCCGCCGAAAAACTTTATGACGAGGCAGGGAAGCTGCTGCGCGCACAATTGGGCGAGCAGCATCCGGCTTACGCAGCGTTCTTGAATAACCGCGCCGCGCTTCATGCGCAAATTGGCAATGTCGCGATGGCTGAGGCGGACTATCGCAAATCGCTCGAGCTCAAGCGCGGGCAGAACGGGCCGAATTCCATGACGTTCGGCGCCACACTCCGGAATTTGGCGCGTCTCGTGTACGCGCGCAATCGTGACGAAGGCGAGAAGTTATTCCAGGAGGATGTAGACCTGTACGCACGAAACGCAAAGGCACCCGCGTTCGACTATTCGAGCGCCCTGCTTGGCCTGGCCGGCGCGCAACGCAATCGGGGCGATCTCACCGCCGCGCGCGAGACGCTGCAACACGCCTCGGATGTCGTCGCGAAGGGGTTGAGCACGAAGCATCCACTGTATGCGGCCGTTTTACGCGATCTCGGGCTGGTTCAGCAATCGGCGCACGAATATCCCCAAGCGGAAAAAAGCCTGCGCGCCGCGATCGCTATCGTGGAAGAGACGCACGGCCCCAATCATCCCGATCTGGCGCGATATCTCGAGCAACTGGCCGCCGTGTACGAAGAGGCCGGCGACTACGCGAGCGCCGAACCGCTGTACCGCCGCGCCCTGGACGTTTCGGACCGCGCTATGGCGGACATGTTGACCATCGGATCCGAGCGCAACAAGGCCGCCGTCCTTGCCAATCTCGACGATCCAATCCCAAGGTTGATCGCGTTTCAAAGCAAGGCCGGTACGCTCACCGCGAAAGAACTTGCGTTTGAAGCGGTGGCGCGGCGCAAGGGGCGAATCCTGGATGCAGTCCACGATTGGGGCCAGACCATGCGCGACAGCGCCGATGGGAGTGTTCGCCAGCGATTCGATCAACGCGAGGCGATGCTCGCATGCGAAGCGTCACTCACGGTCGCGCTGGGTTATCGCGATTTAAAACCGGCGGTTGTAGGGACATGCGCGCTCCCAGGAACGGAACTCGAAGGCCGTTACGAGCGAATGCTGCACGAGCTTCGAACGAATTGGACCGACGCGCGCGGAAAGCTAGCGCTGCAAGCGATTGGCGTTCTGCGTCAGCACATCGACACCCTCGAAGGCGGGTTGAGCCATGCGAATCCGCAGTTTGCGTCAATTCTGCTGCCGGCGCGAGTGGAGGACATCCGGCAGCGTCTGGAAGCGGATGAGCGGCTGATTGAGTTCGTCGAGTACCGGAACCGTTACGGCGCATTCGTGCTTAGCCGCACCGATTTGAGATGGACTGATCTAGGCCCCACGGGGCCTATCGATCTGGCGGTGCAGGATCTGTTCAGTGCCGCGAATGACTGGAGCCTGGCACGCTCGCGGAGCGAGAAGCGAAGCGCGGATTCCGCCGCCCGGACTGCAAGCGACGCCATGGCAACGCTTTCGTCGAAGCTGGCTCCCGTGCTCTCGCCGATTTGGCAAAGCGCCGGGATCCACCGGCTGCGCATCGCGCCGGATGGAATGCTCAATCTGGTTCCATTCCATGCGCTTTCCGATGGCCGGGGTCATTTTCTGATAGAACGCGTTGCCACAAGCTATGTTTCAGCCGGCCGGGATATCGCACCATCCGAAGAAGCCGGTAGCCCGGCTGCGAACTCGGTCGTGATCGCAGTGAGCCCGGGAGCGGGCGCCAAGGGTACGGCGGGCCCCAAGGTGTCTTCACACGTGCCGCCCGCCAGCACCTTTCGCGCGGATCGTCTGGAACGCCTCGAAGATGCTGAAATCGAGGCGAGTGATGTGCAACGATGGTTTCCCAAGGCGACGCTGCTGGGTGAACGCCAGGCCACCGAGCAGCGCATCAAGCAGCTGCACCGGCCCGCGCTGCTCCATATCGTCGGCCACGGCATTGTTCGGGGCAACGAGGATTGCCGCTCAGCGCCCGAAAGCCCTGGCTGCCAGCTCGCCGCGCTCGATCCCGCGACGCGAGTGATGAGTCTTTCCGCCATCGTGCTCGAAGAAGCCTACGGACGCGGCGGCCCGTCATCGCAGGATGGCCTGCTCACCGCGCTGGAACTACAGTCGCTCGATTTGCAGGGCACAATGATGCTGGTGCTTTCGCAATGCCGAATGGCGGATGGCGTCCCGTCCTCAGGCGAGGGTGTTTTTGGAATGCGGCGAGCGGCCACTATCGCCGGAGTGAAGACATCTGTCGCGCCCCTCTGGAAAGTGGACGATGCGACCCAACGTGAATTGATGGGTCGTTTTTATCGCGAGCTGAGCATCGGAAAGGGACGCGCGGAGGCGCTTCGGGAAGCGCAGCTTTACCTTTTGAGAAATCCGCGGACGGCCGGCTTTCTGGAATGGGCGCCGGTGATTCTGTCAGGCGACCCCGCGCCACTTCCGCGTTCGTTATTTGCAAAGTAGCTACCGTTCATTGCTTCACGGTCAGCAGCGCCCCCGCGTTCGATACCACTCCGCCGATCATCGCTTGAACCGGCCAATCGCCATCGGCCAAAGAGAGCGGAACCTGAATGGCGATCTGATACAGCCCAACCGATCCCGGAGCCAGCGCCGCCCCGTATACAACAGCCGAAATATTTCCGATGGTCACAACCGGCGCGGTCGCCGTGGAGTAAGCTTTGGCGCCCGGCACTGCCACG
The DNA here is from genome assembly GCA_963811575.1 of uncultured Solibacteraceae bacterium. Taxonomy (GTDB): domain Bacteria; phylum Acidobacteriota; class Terriglobia; order Bryobacterales; family Bryobacteraceae; genus Solibacter. The sequence continues at coordinate 352,770 of CAWERY010000008.1, forward strand.
CCCGCAGGCGCCACGGGATTTGTGGGACCAAATCCCGTGGCCCAGAGAATGAGGACTTCGCCCGGCTTTGCCGCTACCGTGGACGCGCCGCCGAAAGTCCCGGCCTTTACGGCAAGACTGAAATCCTGACGCGTCGCTACCACCTGATTCGCGGGCCAGAGAAAGAATGCCGGGCCATACAGACTGGCGGCGGCGGTGAAAGCCGCGCTCGATCCGCCGGGAGTCGTCACCACCACGGAAACCGGCCCCGGGCTCACGTCGGGCGCGAGAACGTTGAGCTGGCCGGGTGTGATGTAGTAGATGTATGCGGGCTTGCCTTCCATAGTGACACTCACGCCATCGAGCGACGTGGGTAGTGCGCCGTTGACAATCGACTTGCTCCAGTCGTCCGTCTTTGGTGCAAGGCCGGCGCCTTGAATTGTCACCCATGAATTGGCAACGATACCCGGCTGGAAGCTGGCCCCGTTCACCACGCCATTGGCAGCGATTGTGGGAGCAGTTCCGCCGGTGGGAACGGCGCCGGTTACCTTGCGAATCAGGCCGTGACCTGTATCCGCGATGAAAACGTTCCCCGCGCTATTCACCTTGACGCCGTACGGCGTCACAACGCTGGCGCTCGCCGGGGGACCGCCGTCACCATTTCCGAGGCTGCCCGTCGCAAAGGGCGTACCGTTTCCCGCGAAGGTGGTGATGATCCCGGATGGATTTACCATTCGGATCCGATTGTTTTGCGGGTCCGCGATGTAAAGATTGCCCGCGCTATCGAGCGCCACGCCCTGATATGCCGCCGTCAGGTTCAAGCCCAATTTCGCGCTGGTCGCAGGACCGCCGTCTCCCGAGTAGCCGGCTGTGCCCGTGCCTGCGAACGTGGTGATGATGCCTTTCGTATCCACCTTCCGCACGCGATTGTTGCCCTTATCGGCGAAATAGATATTGCCCGCACTATCCACGGCCACGCCGGAAGGGAAATAGAGCGCAGCTTTGGTGGCCGGACCGCCATCGCCCGAAAATCCGAAGGCCCCGCCGGCCACCGTTGTCAGCACTCCGGATTTATCCAGCTTGTAGATGCTGGATCCATTCAGGTCAGAGATGTAGATGTTCCCCGCCGAGTCCGCGGTCATGCCGCCCGGTGACGCAATCTTTGAGAGCGAGGAGCTGATCACAGGCACTGAGTTGATGATTCCGGCCGTGTCCACTTTGCGGAGGCCGCTGCCGGGATCGGCAATGTAAACGTTCCCCGGGCCATCCACCGCGATGGCGATCGGCAGAAAGAGCTCTGCGTTGAGAGCGGGGCCGCCATCCCCTGAAGAGCCCGAGGTTCCTTTGCCGGCGAAGGTGCTGATGGTCCCCGAAGTATCCACCTTGCGAATTCGATTGTTATTCCGGTCCACGATATACAGGTTGCCCGCGCTATCCACCGCCACATCCGGTGGAATACCGAGGCCGGCCTTGATGGCGGGACCGCCATCGCCGGAGTATCCCAACGTCCCGTTGCCGGCCACGGTGCTAATGACGCTCTGACCATAACAGACAGACAGAATGGCGCTCGCAAGGAACGTCGATCTCAAGATCTTTGTCATAACCTTCTCTCTTTCCGCGCTATTGGTGGACCGAAAGTGTCGTCCCGGCGGGCGATGTGATATTGCCGATGGTGGCTTGAATGGGCCAATCGCCATCGCCGACCCCCGCCGGAATCTGAATGGCGATCTGGTACAAGCCCGCCGAACCCGGCGCGAGCGCGGCGCCATACACGGTTGCCGGCAATTTGTTGATCGTCACAGTCGGCGCGGATGCCGTCGGATAACCACCGCTGGCCGGGACCGATGCGCCCAAAGGAGCCGCCGGCAGGGTGGGCCCGAGTCCAGTCGCCCACAAAATAATGACTTCGCCGGGCTTGGCCGCAACGGTCGTCGCCCCGGCGAAGGTGCCTGCCTTAACGGCATAGCTATAGTCCTGACGCGTTGCCACCACCTGGTTATTGGGCCAGGTGAAGAATGCCGGGCCGTAGGCGTTGGCCGAGGTCGCGAACACGGCGCTCGTGCCGCCGGCAGTCGTCACGGTGACGCTGATGGGACCGGCAGGAACGTCGGGCGCCAGCACGTTGAGTTGGCCCGGCGATACGAAATAAACGTACGCCGGCTTTCCACCCATGCCGACGCTCACGCCATCGAGCGATGTGGGCAGCGCTCCATTGAGAATCGAGTGGCTCCAGTCATCCGTCTGGGCCGCAAGATTCGTCCCCTTGATGGTGACCCACGAATTTGCCGGTACGCCGCGCTGGAAGCTTGCGCCGTTGAGCACACCGTCGGCGGCGATGGCGGGTGCGGGTGGCGTGGTCGTGGTGCTCCCGGAAAGGGAGATTCTCCAAATGCCTCCCGCCGAAATGTAGAGGTTGCCCGATGAATCCAGAGCGAGGTCTTGCGGGCTGAATTTAACGCTCGTGGCGGACATTCCATCCGCCGCGTTTTGCGTGCCGCCGCCCGCGATCGTGGTAATGATGCCCGACGTATCCACTTTGCGGACACGGAAATTGCCGCCATCGGCGATGTAGAGGTTGCCGGCTGCATCTACCGCGATCCCGCGCGCCTCGAAGAGTTGCGCGCTGGTGGCCGGTCCGCCATCGCCCGAATATCCGTTGGTACCGGTGCCGGCGACGGTGGTGACCGCACCACCGGGACTCAATTTGTAGATGCGCGTGCCGATTTCCCTGTCGCAGATGTACAAGTTTTGCCTGGAGTCCATCGCCAGGGCATACGTCGTACCGGCGGTGCCGGACAACGTGGGACTTGCCGCAACAGTCGATAGAATGCCCGAAGTATCCACTTTGCGGATCGTGCCGCAAGGGTTCGCCAATGCGGAGCCGAAATACACATTGCCCGCTGCCAGGATGGGATTCCCGGCCTTATCCAGAGGGTGGTCGGTCGTAATGCCGCCGGGATTACAGATGGCTGCGCTGGTTCCCAGGCTGCCATTGCCGCTGGTGCCCGAAAGGCTCATCGTTCCATTGCCGGCGATCGTGGTCATGACCCCGCTTGTATCCACCTTGTGCACGACATAGTTGCCGCTATCGGCGATATACAGATTGCCTGCATTGTCCGTAGCGATCGCACCGTCGTTCACGGGACCCTTCAATTGGCCGACCGTGGCCGCCAGGGTGCTGATGATGCCCGCGGGGTTCACCTTGCGGATTCTGGAATCGAGCGTGTCCCAGATATAGAGATTGCCGGCGCCATCCAAAGTGATGTGGGTCGGCGTGCCGATGTAGGCGCCAACCGCGGGGGTGCCATCGCCATACTGACCGACGTTTCCGCCTCCCGCTATAAGTTTGAGATTGGTTTGACCGAAACAGAGCGAGGCATTGATAAAAAGCAGTGCCAGTAGATAGAAAGCGGCGCGTTGACGAGTCATGGTTCCCCTTGTTTAGTGGGCGATTGAGAGGACAATTCCAGTGGGCGACGTCACCCCGCCGATACTCGCCTGAATGGGCCAGTCGCCATCGGCGAGTGTAGTGGGGACCTGGATCGCGATCTGGTACAGGCCGGCAGAGCCGGGCGCGAGCGCCGCGCCATACACAGTCGCAGGGGTGTTGTTGATCGTGACCGTCGGAACTGATGCCGTCGAGTAGCCGCCGCTGGCGGGCACCGAAACACCCGACGGCGCCGCGGGTATAGTGGGACCGAATCCGGTTGCCCACAGGATCAGGATTTCGCCCGGCTTAGCGGCAACGGTGGCCGCGCCGGCGAAGGTGCCCGCTTTCACCGCGTAACTGTAGTCTTGACGTGTCGCCACCACCTGGTTGCCCGGCCACAGGAAGAATGCCGGGCCATACAGGCTCGCGTTGCTCGCGAAGCTCGTCGCCGTGCCCGCCGGCGTAGTCACGGTCACCGTCAAGGGTCCCGGCGGCAATATCGGGCGCCAGCACATTGAGTTGACCCGGCGAGACGTAATACACATACGCGGGCTTCCCGCCCATGGTCACGCTCACGCCGTTGAGGGAAGTGGGGAGAGCTCCGTTGACGATCGAGCTACTCCAATCGCCGGTCGTGGACGGCCAGATTGGTTCCTTTGATCGTGACCCATGAATTGGCCACGATACCCGACTGAAAACCGGCCGCGTTTACGACGCTTGTAATCGCGGGCCGCCGGTTGCGGGCTCTGCGCCTGGCGGCGCAACCACCAGATCGTAAATAACGGTCGGTTTCGTGCAAGTCTGCGAACCGCATTGGTAAGGTACGAGTCACTTCGACGGCTGTCCAGGTGGCGCCTCCATCCGTAGTCTTCGAAACAGTGCTTGTATCCGACGGGACCGATCACGTAGGCGGTGGAGGCCGCGTTCGGGTCGGCGCGGACCACCTCCATTCCAAAATTGGGGACTATGGCTGTACTGTCCGGAAAAACCGTCTTCCAGGTATTCCCGCCATCCGCGCTCTTGTACACATTCGCGTCTTCGAGACCGTCGTGGGCAGCCGCATAGAGCAGGCCCGGAGTGATGTCGATCGCCACGCTCTGCACCACGCCCTCCGGAATATTCAATGCCTTCCAGCTCTGCGCGCCATCGGTGCTCTTGTAGATTCCGCACTGACCGCTTGGGTCCGTGCAGCCAATATTGCTGAGGCTCGTGCCGTAAATCTCCTGGCTGTTCTTCGGATTAATAAAGATCCGGCTGCCAAAGCCGGCCGTTGATGTGAGAAGGGTCCAGGTGTTTCCAAAATCCGTGCTCTTGAGGAGATAACCTTTGCCGGGGTGGAAGGCCGGATTGCCTCCGATCACATAAACCACGCCGGACTGGTTCGGATCGGCGGCAACTCCGGCAAGGCTCGGTTGGTTTGCGGTACCGCCGCTTGGCGAACCGGCCGGCTTCGGAATCGCCGGCGCACTCCAGGTGACGCCCCCGTCCGTGGTGAGTTCCAGGCCGTTGCTGCCATTCATGGTATACAGGACACTCGTCTTCACCGGGTCAATCGCGAGCAATGCGGCGGTGCCCGAGGTGAAGGAAAAGGTGGGCTTCGAAACCACGGACCAGTTCGCCCCCGAATCTGTGGATTTCAGGAAAGCGAGCGGGAAGCCGCTGGGGCTGTCAAACCTTCCCATCGCATACACCGTCGACGGCGTCTGCGGATCGACCACGATGGCGAATATCTTCGGGACTCCCGGGAGCGACGAATCATTCGTCGTAACAATTAACTGCTTCCAGGTGACCCCGCTATCCGTGCTCTTGAACGGTCCCAGATTGGTTGCGGCATAAAGCGTGGATGCGGCCCGCGCCGGCCACGGCAGCCCCAAAATGGTCAGCAGGAAAAGCGCCCTCAGATGATTCATTGCCCCTCGCTCTGTAATGGGGCGTGATCCTGTTTACTTTCAATTCTTTTTGAGATGCGAGGGACAACTCGATGATCAGGGGCGTAGTAGCGTGCCCGGCGGGCTCGTCACCGCGAGCCCTGTCCGGGTGCGTGCCAACCTGTCCGGGTGCGTGCCAACGTCGTGAGTAGTTACTTCAGGTGAACGGGTTGAGTGAATGCGCCGTTGCCCGCGGAATCCCAAACCGCGAACCGCACCCACTTCTTTCCGGTGGCGTCGAACGGCACGCGGAAACGATGGCTGCTGAAAGGGGGCATCGCTTTCATGTCGATGATCTGCCGGTCGACCTTGTCGCCATCGCCCCAGACCAGCTCCGCAAACTCGGGAGGGAAGGTCCATTCGGCTTCGGCCGAGTAGGTGCGTTTCGCGCCGGAGCCCTCGATGCTCCAATCACGGAAAAGCACTTCGCCGCTGGTCACGAAATAATTGCCCGCGCGCAAGGTGTCGATGACCGAAGGCCAGCCCTCGTTGAATTTCGGCACGCGATCCATTTTGAGGTAGTTCACGACGAGTTGGGGGTACGTTTCGTCATCCGGATATTTCATGTAGGTATCGCCTTCGGCGATCATGTACTTCGGGCCGGTCCAATTGTTCATGTCGTCGAGCAGCCCGAGGCAGCGCACCTCGCACAGGCGCTTCTGCGACTGGTCAACCGGGAGCGACTGGAAGGAACCACCCAGGAAACGATCGCTGCGGAAGAAGTCCTTCTCACGCACGGCGTCCGGATATCCCGCCGATCCTTTGGTGCGCGGATGTGTCTGCCAGACCAGACCGCTCTCCTTTTTGAGCAGATCCAATTCGGCGGCGGCGCTGCTGGTGTGATAGGTCTTACCCCATGGCGCCAGATCTTCGACGAACGGCTGCGTGGCTTTCGCCGTTTCCGGCTGCTTCACGTGTGTGAAATACAGCGGCGAGGGGAAGACGAACATGTAGTGGCCGCCGAAATTCGCGTCCGGCTCTTCGCCTGGAATCAGAAGGAAGTCGCGATCCGAGAAGCGGCGGCAGCCTTCGAAGTACACCTTCTGTTCGTTCAGACGGATCTTTCCCGTGTCGCTGGGATGAGAATCCGAGTGGAAATCGGCGAGCATAGCCATGTTGATGCCGAGTTCGCGGAACACGGGCACCCAGGGGGGCTGCACATCCATCGACCCTGCGTCGGTGAGCTGTTCGTTGAAATGGAAATGGAAATGGCTGACCAGCACTTTAAATCCGGGCATCGGCTTGTAAACGTCATCGTGGGTCAACGCCAGGACCGCTTCCTGCGTGGCATGGCTGCCGTTGGGACTCAGGTAGAGGTAGACGGGCATGCGCTGCATGGTTCCCGGCGGGGCGTTGTAGAGGGCGAAATTATTGAGGTCGCCGCGCGCTTCGCCAACCCGCCGCGTCCAGACCTCGTCCGAAACACCCCACGGTTTGGCGCCGACCTCGCGATCCGGCTGCCGGGCGCCGAGCGCGAAGGAACTCTCCGAATCCTTGCGGTAATACACGTAGCCAAGATTCGTTTCAATCTCGCGTGAGAAGAAAAACTTGTGGGAGGGCGGCAGGAACGCGAGCGAGCCTCCGTTCACTTCGAGAATGCTCAGCCGGTTGCGCGCTTGCAGGCCGACGGGCTGTTGATTGACCGCGCCGCCGAAAGCATACTGCTGCCAGCCGCGCGCCGTATCGCGCCAGACGACTTTGGTATCGTTTTCGATGGGGAAACCCTTCAACCCGGCTACATACTTGTAGGCCACCGAAGGCTCATTCGTCTTCGCGATCGCCTCCTGCCGCAGCAGATTGGAGCCGCGATAAACCGTATACTGCAGCGAACCGGAGAAAATCCCCGCTTCCAGGCCGGGATAGTTGACTTCGATGCGCGCGCCGTCCGTAACTACCTGGCAGGCGGTGGCATGATAAGTGGCCCACGTCTTGCGAATCTCTTCGGGCTTGCGGGGGAGCTCCATATTGGTTCCCGGGCGGCCGGGAACCATCAGCGGGGCATCCCAAAAGGCATTCCATTTTTCGCGCTCGATCAGCTCGGGCGTGAGCGCCAGCTTCAAATCACGCAGAGGCGCCAGTTGCTGTTCGGACATGCGCCGGACACCGCTGGTCACCTCCAACTCCGGCGTCAGATTGCGCCCGAGTACCTTCCACGCGCCTCCGGAAGCCTTCGCGGCGAGTTCCGCGACAACGGGCTGTCCCGAGCGGACATCGAAAATGGCGCGCAGTTGATCGCCACGTTCTCCCTGCCAGGTCAGTTGCAGTTTGCCGTCCCGATTCTCAGCGGACAGCCCTTCGGCTTGCTTGTACTGCCGCATGTCACAGGTTACGCCTTGCGCGAAGGCGGTGCTGCATGCGAGTGTCGCCAGGGTAAAAGCTCGTTTCATTGGGTCTCCATTAGAATTCGACGATCGTTACCAGACTAGCTTCAGGCCGAATTGTAACTGGCGGCCTACCGATTGTGAGCTGGACAGCTTGCCAAAACCTGCATTGCCAACCGTGAGCGCGGCGCTCGTCGGGCTGGAAAGATTGAATGTGGGCGTGTTCGAGAGATTGAAGGACTCGGCACGGAATTCGATCCGCTTCTTCTCGCGGATGAAGAAGTCCTTGAAGACGGAGAAGTCCAGGTTGCGTTGTCCGGGTCCGCGCAGCACCATGCGGCTGGCGTTACCGAAGGTCTGAATCGGCGCACCCTTGTAATTCGGTACAGTCGCGCGGAATCGCGAAGGCCGCCGGGTTGAAGTACTGATCGAAGCCCGGATTGGGCACCAACAACGGTTGACCCAGGACGCGGTCCGGACGGTTGATGGTTCCGAAGACCGGAGGCAGGGCGGCAGTTGTCACGTCGGTCGCGATTCCCGAGCGGACGACGAGAATGCCATTGGTCTGCCACCCTCCGATTACAGCATTCGCAAAGCGATTTTGAATGTTCAACGCTTTGCCGGCGCCGACGGGAATTTCATAGTTCGCGCTGAGCGCCAGCTTCTGCGGAATATCGAGCGAGGAGAGTCCGTGCTCCAGCTTCAGGTTGTACGTGTTCATCGCGCGGGTATTCGCCTGATTGCCGTACGTGCTGATGCCGGCGCCGCCCGAATCCGTGGCGTGAGAGACGGTGTAATTCAACAGCAGCGAGAGGCCGTGGGAGAAGCGCCGCTCGACGCGCAGATTGGCGGAGTTGTACCAATTGCTCACGTCCTCCTCGTCGAGCCCCTCGCCGCTGGCGATGAAGTTATACGGGCGGTCGGCTTGCGTATTCTTCCCCAGCAATGCGTTTTCGAACGGCACCTGGTTGAGGTCGATGCGCTGCACCCAATGGACTCCGCGCGCGCCGCTATAACTGCCTTCCACCAGCAGGTTCGGAAGCAACTCATATTGGATCGAAAGATTGAACTGCTGGAGCATCGGGAATTTTGCAAAGCCTATATTGGCCTCATTGAAGGATGACACGTCCGCGCTCAACGGCGAGGTTCCCGTGTAGTTGCGGAATTGCGGGTCGGGCACGCCGCTCACGATGAGAGGAGAGCTGAATCGATAGGGCGGCACGATTGTGGTCTGCTGCGATACCGCCGGCATATTGATGTTGCGGAAATTGTAAAGCGAATACGCCATGTCGGTGGTCTGGTCGTTCTGCTCGCGGTTGCTGTAGAAAATGCCCCATCCGGTGCGGATCACCAGCTTGCGCGTGGCCTGATAGGCGAACCCCAGCCTTGGCGCGAGATTGCGATGGTGGCCCTTGACGACGGCACGCGAGTTTCCGTTCTGTCCGGGAAGTTGCAGAATCCCAAGCCGGCCGTTCACATTGGGAGCGTACGGATCGAACATGGCGCCGGTGTTCTTCGCATCCACCGGTTGCGTGTACAGGTCGTAACGGAATCCGATATTCATGGTGAGGCGGTGCGTGATTTTCCAATCGTCCTGGATATAGGGGCCGACATAAAGATCTCGCTGCCGGCTCCAATCCACGGCGTTGGAGTTGGTGACGCCGGTAGGGAGGCCGAGCAGAAAGTCCGCGTACGGCAGTCCGCCGGGCTGCGCCAGGCTGGGATTCGCGGTGTAGGTAGATCCGAAGAAGTAGTTACCCGAAGCCGGAACGCTGAGGAGGCGATCGAAACGGAACCGGCGGATATCCACGCCGGTCTTGAAGGTGTGTGCGCCGTGAATGATGCTCACGTTATCCACGTACTGAAAGGTATTCTCGAATCCGTAGTTCGTCTTGGAGCCGCTGAAGCTGGAGAATTCGGTCGCGCCGCCTTGGGACTGGCCGAGCGAATTCCAATTCAGCGTGGGGAATCCGAAGATCGGTCCGAATGCGAGCCCGGCTTTGGAAGTGAAATCGTTCGCCGCTTGCTCCATGGTCGCGGTGGCGGAAGAGTTTCCGCGGTTGAAGCCGAAGCGGAATTCGTTCACGATCGCCGGACTGAAGATGTGCGTGTCGCTGAGTACCGCGTTTCTCGTATTGAAGAACTGGACGGAGGGGCTGTAGACGAATGTGCCCTGGCTGGGAACATTCTGGTTGGAAATGGAAACGCGCCCCGTAAGGTTGTTCTTTTCACTCAGGCGATGATCGATTTTGATATCGCCCTGATTGCGGTGCGTGGACTGCGGCGAAGTCGCCAGGTAGTTGCGGGTCACCGAAGTAGGGCTGCCGGTGTTGATGGCGGGGAACAGGGTCTGAAACGTCAGGGCGGTCTGGTCCAACTGGTTTGTCGGGATCACGTTATTCGGAAACGGAGACGCGGTCGCTACGCCATTGGCCCCAAGGACGCGAGTGCCCGGATCGTAGATCTTCGTGGTGGACGACGAAAAATCGCCGCTGCGAAATGCGGCCGGGGGCATATCGAGCAGTGAAGAAGTGGCCGCCTGCCGGATCTGCAGGCCTTCGTAATCCGCGAAGAAGAAGGTTTTGTCGCGCCCGTTGTAGAAGGGCAGGCGGACCGGACCGCCGATGGTCGCGCCGAACTGGTTTTGGCGGAACTTTGCCTTCGGCTTACCGGAGAAGTTGGACACGAAGTTGTTGGCGTCCAACGCGTCGTTGCGCAGGAACTCGTAGGCCGATCCATGCAGTTGATTGGTGCCGGACTTGATGGTGGCGTTCATCGTGTAGCCCGCGGAGTGACCGTACTCGGCGGAGAAGCTGTTGGTCTTCACCTTGAACTCTTCCACCGCGTCCACGGATGGGATGTAAGTCAGGCCTGCGCGGCCGACCTTACCGTTGAAGTTGCGTAGATTGTCATCGACACCATCCAGCAGAATGTCGTTCGCGTTATGGCGGCCGCCTCCGGCGAGGATCGGGAGGTTGGTGGTGAGACCCTGAAACGCGACCGCGCCTCCGGAGAGGGCGCCCAATTGAAACGGGTTGCGCCCGTTGAGCGGCAGGTCCACCACGCGCTTGTTATCGATCACCTGTCCGAGGGACGAGGTTTGGGAATCCAGCACAGGAGCGGCGGCAGTGACCTCGACGGTCGAATTGACGGCGCCGGGTTCGAGCGTTACCGGCACGATGGCAGTCTGGTCCACTTGCAGCGTGAGTCCGTTCAGTACCTTGGTCTGGAAGCCCGTTAGGGCGACGGCGACCCGATACTCGCCGACCGGAAGCGAGGGCGCATTGTAGTCCCCCTGCTCATTGGTCATGACCTTGCGCACCAGGCCCGTGCTGGTGTGGGTAATTGTCACCGAACAGTTGGGCAAGCGGCCGCCTGTCGAATCGGAAATGGTGCCCCTTAAGTTTCCGGTCGCAACCTGGGACGAGCAGATCGCGGCGAATGCCGCTGCGAGGACGAAGCCCGCGAACAAACGTGGTTTCATGGCCCCTCCAGGATCGACCCGATGTCACGAAAGGGAGATGGGCCAATCGGAGCGGATTATATATAATTTTGGAATTCAGCGTAAGGCCGCGGTTTCACACGCGGTGCTTTTGAACACTTCGCGGGAACCGGATACGCCTGTTAACCTCCTGCGGCGCGCCACACGGCTTGAGAACTTTATTTGGAAGGAGGAGGTCTGTCGGGCTGCCCCGCGGTATCGCGTTTCAGCCCGCTGCACGAAGAACTGCGGTATCGGTTCGAACCGTCAGCGTCGATTGTCCCGGTACCAGGGAGCCTTGAATCGAACGACGTTGGCCAAGGCCTGCGGCGGATAGGTGAATATGCGCGTGGTATTAATGAAAACCCGGTTTTGGAATCGGCTTTCGATTTGCCGCTGAAGATGTTTGTCGAGCCACTGGAAACCGACTGTCATGGCTGTCCCTCCCACCTCGTTCATGACCATGTCACTCACGCCGGTGCGGTCCACACAGGGAATGTGGATCGTTTTGCAATCCCGGTCCCACCATTTGACCGGAAGGCCGACGTTGCCAATACTGGATTCGCTCAGGGGCCCCATCTTCCATAGCACCGCATCGACGGCGGCGAATGCGAACGCCTGCAAGAGGGCTTTGCGGTATGCAGGGCTGTGGAAGTCCTGCTCGGCAAACCGGACGCGGTCATTGTTCTGCCAGAATATGGCTTGCGCGGTGGCGCCCTGCGCGGGGTGGGCGGCATAGGACGTGATGATCTTGCCACCGTCGTTCCAATTATCGAAGTGGTACACGGAAACGGTATCGAACCAGTCGCGGAAGAACGGGCCGCTCAATTGATTCCGGGTCTTCGATTCCTTTAAGATCCGCTCGGTTTGTTCGATGGCGATAAAGGTCCACCACTCGCGAATGAGAGGTCCCCAGTGGATGCCGCCGGAATGCCCCGGTTCGGCCACGACCGGCCCTACTTTGGGAAGGACGACCGGGACTGCCTCGTCTGCAACGCGATTAGCCGAGGACTGAGCCCGGCCGGGCACGCTCATTGTACATACGCAGAAAACAACCGCACACACTTTTCCCATCTGCATGGCATCCGAGTTCCGAGATTGAATTCGCGCCGCGACCGAAACAGTTGGGCACGCGCGTTGAACGGCTGTGCCTGCTCAGTTCGGATCGCGAAATACAGAGCCCCGCGAAGCCTGATCCCCGGCGTTTCGCGTCGCCTGCATTTTCGCTACAGGGGGGGATGTGAAGCGTAGGACGGAGATGTATTTTTGGGGGTTGCGCGGGCGGCGGATCACTCCGGGAGGCGGAACTCGACATTCCGCTGGCGGTTGAGGTCGCGAGACAGCGTGCGGTCCACAAGATCGAGCCGCACGATTATGTGAATGCCTTGCAAGGTGACGTAGTTCAGCATGTTCCCATCCACCCAGTAGGAGGTGGCAGTGTTGATGGTCCTGTCTTTCAACGCGACCAAGAAGAACGATCGCGGCAATTGCGGCGGCAATTGTGCCTGCTCCGTTGCGGACTGCGTGGTTTGGAGGGCCTGCTGGTGCTCCGTGATCGCTCCGATCAGTTGCGCGTTCGCGGTTGCCTGGGCGGTAGCCGCTAGCACCGAGGGATAGTCTTCCTCGGCCTTCGCGCGACGGATGATGGTCCAGAGCGTATCTTGAATTCCTTTGAGTTCAGTCAGGACCGGGTCAGCTGGTACCAACTTGCTGGGGGGCGGAGGACCGGTGAAGCGGTAGTTCTGCATCAGCCAGGCATCGTGCGGCTGGGGCGACTGTGCGTGAGAATCCAAAGTCATCAGGGCGAGAGTGATGCCTGCAAGCGAGTACCGTAGCCAAGGCTGCGACATGAACGGACCTCCCACAGGGACTGATTCGATATGTGGGAAGGAGATTGACAGAATAGGGTGGCGAGTGTGGATGAATTCCAAGCTGAAGCTTTTGCCGTGGCGTTAGGGCATGGTCCTGTAGTAAGCGGCGACAAAGGCGGCCGCGGGTCCGTTTTGTTCGTGCAAGTGAATCCCGTCGATTTTGGCAGCGCAGCTCACGGCTTCGAACTTAGGTGTCACGGACACCAGGTCCGGATGGTTGGCCGCCACCTTTGCCAGCGCCGAGTCGACATACTCGGGAACGTGACAGTCCTGCTTTTTGGCGTCGTGATCGGTGCCGGGACCCAGCGCAGGTTTATCGGAATGGCACCATTCGTTGCGCGGACAGCGAATGATGGTCATGATGTCGATTCGCTTTGCGCTGGGACGTTTGGCGCGGATGGTTGCCACCGCGGCCTCCAGACTTTCTACCCAGGCCTTTTCGGAGGTCAACTCCCAGGACCACGCCTGGTATACAACCCTATCGGGCGTATCGCCATTTTGGGCGCAAGGGGCGGTCAGCCGGACATTGTTCACTCCGCCGACGCTGGTCGGACTCCATACATAGCTGTCGGGCCTGGCGTATTCATACGTGTAGCCGTAGTGGGAGAATCGCCCCTGCCACTTGGTCTTGAGATCACCGAGGCCATCGTAGAAACCTCCGTCCCACCACTCGCCGCTGGAATAGAGGCCCATCAGTTCCGTGCAGGCAAAGGGTCCGCGAGGCGGCGCCACCGCGGTGGCCGCCTTCCTTTGCGCCGCTGCCATTTGTGAGAGGAGAGCGACGATGGCCAAGGACTTCAGGATCGAGAAAACTTGCGTCCGCATTTGCTTTCCACCCCGTTGATTAGAACCCAGTGGCGATTGGAACCCAGTTGCGATTGGAACCCAGTGGAGAATTGCAGTGGAGTGTAACACGCCTTGCGGATCAAAACCGAGGGGCTCGCCGCGAAGGCTGCCGCGCTACTCCAGCACCGGGAGGCGAATTCGGGACGCCTCCGGGCCACCGGTATAAACACGCTCGGTAACCTTGATAAAGTCCGACGGGCGGGCGTTCGGGATGTCTAGAAATTTCTGCGGATTGCGGTCCGTCAGTGGAAACCAGCTGCTTTGAATCTGCACCATGATGTGGTGGCCGGCGCGGAAGGTGTGCGCGATATCGGGCATGGCGAAAACAATGCGGTCTGGCTTGCCTGGCTCGAAGGGGACAGGCTTCTCGAAGCCTTTGCGGAATTTGCCCCGAAACGGTTCGCCGCGGACCAATTGCTGATAGCCGCCCATGGGAGAAACGGCAGCCGGGCCGCCCGGCGCCGCGGGCGAATTGTTGTCGGGCGCATCGCCGGGATATACGTCGATGATCTTGACGTCGAAATCGCTATCGGTGCCGGTAGTGGAGACCTTGAGATCGACGGAGATGGGGCCGAAGACGGTCACATCGCGATCGAGGAGTTCGGACTTGTAGACAAGCACATCGGGCCGCGTGGCCGCGAACCGCTGGTCTTCCGTCATATAGTCGCCGCGCATCCCGAAGGAGAGCGAGCCGACGTAAGGCACGGGGCGGGCCGGATCCGAAAGGTACTCGTCCAGGCCTTCCCGCGCCGGGCGCTCCCTGGTCAAGGTGCCCTTTTCACTCGGGAAGAGGTCCAGGGTCCTGGTGTTGCGAGGCGGCCACGCGTCGAATTTGCGCCACTGATTCAGGCCGGTCTCAAACACCCACGCCTTCGGAAGTTTGCCTTCCCCCTTGCCCTTCAGCGCCTGGAGGAAGAATGGAAACTCGATATTTTCGCGGAAGTAGAGCGAGGTCTTGGAATCGAAACCGACGCTGCCGACGCGATCTCCGTCGCCGCGGGCGAAGCCGCCATGGGTCCACGGGCCCATCACCAGCATGTTGGTGGCGGGCGGATTATTCTTCTGGATCGCCGCGAAAGTACGCAAGGGACCCTGCGGGATCTTCCGCGTCGAACCAGCCTCCCACGGTCATCACCGCGGGCTTGATGTTCTTCAGGTGCTGCCAGATGGAACGCGATTGCCAGAAACTGTTGTACGTCGTATTGCGGATTACCTCGGTCCAGAACGGGTTGGAGTTCGCAAAATACTTTTCGTCGCCGTTGGCGAGCGAGCCCATGTCGAGGAAGAACTGGTAACCGTCCAGGGTTCCGAAATTGGGCCGGATGGCGGGCAGCGGAGGCCCGGGCTCTCCGGCGCGCGGACGGAAGCTCTGGTAGAAACCGAAATTCGCGGCCAGCATGAAGGCCCCGTTGTGATAGTCGTCGTCGCCCAGATAATAGTCGGTGACGGGCGCTTGCGGCGACACCGCAAGCAGAGCGGGGTGGGCGTCGATCATGCCCGCACTGGCATAAAATCCGGGCTGCGAGATGCCCCAGATGCCGACCTTGGGCTCGCAGCCCGGCACATGGTGGATCAGCCACTCAATCGTGTCGTAGGTGTCCGTACTTTCGTCGGTATCCCGCGGACCGGACTTGTTTGCCAGATGCGGCTTCAACTGCGTGGGTCGCCCTTCGCTCATATACCTGCCGCGCACATCGGCATACACGAAGATGAACTTCTCCTTCGAGAAGAGTTCTGACGGTCCGAGAGTGGACCGGTAAAGATCTCTTCCATACGGGGCGACGCTGTAGGGCGTTCGGGTCATCATCACCGGGTAGGTGCGGGCGTCGCTGAAGACATCCTTCGGCACATAGACCGAGAGAAAGAGATGGACGCCGTCACGCGCGGGAACGCGGTACTCGAACTTGGTGTAGTGTTCGCGAATCGAAGCCGCCGCGGCCGTGGCCAGGGGTTGCTGAGCCGCCAAAGGCAGTAAACCGGCTATCAGCACGCCTGCGAAGTCGATACAGAAAGAGGAAACGAACGCGCGGAAAATTGACATGACGCTCCGATGTTCATCGGATTATAACCCCGCGCGGCCGGTTCGAAGATTAAAAAGAACCGGGAAGCTATCAACGACATCTCACCGTGCCAGGTGTTCATGATCGGGAATTCGGAACCGAGTGCGGCTCTACCTGCAAGTTCCAAGAGAGTGAAAATCAAGTTCCTCTTACGCTCGCGATTGTTAGTGGTCCCGTCGATTATTCTTTGGTTGTGCGTTGGCCTTAACGCGCAGACCAGTGTGACTACCTGGCGTAACAATCTGAGCCGGTCCGGTGAGAATCTCTCAGAGACGGTCCTGACGCCCGCGAATGTAAACCAGGCGCAGTTCGGCAAGAGTTCTCTCGCGGCCAGTCGATGGACAGATCTACGCTCAGCCCCTGTACCTGCCCTCGGTCGCAATCCAGGGCAAGGGCGTCCACAACGTTGTGTTCGTAGCGACGGAACACGATAGCGTTTACGCATTCGACGCGGATTCCATCGCTGGCCCGAACGAGCCACCCCTCTGGCAGGTCAACCTTGTCGATACCATGGCGGGTGAGGCCACGGCCAGCGTCGCCGATGTCCTGAATTGCCCTACCATCGCGCCCGAGCTCGGCATCACCGGTACGCCGGTGATCGATCCATCCACCAACACTCTTTATGTGGTCGCCATGACCGCTCGAGACGGCCAGATCTTCCACCGGCTGCACGCGCTCGATATCTCTTCGGGCGCGGAACGGCCCGGTAGCCCGGTGCTGATCGCGGCGTCGGTGCCGGGCACCGGTGACCGGGCTCTCTCCTACTCCTCCTCCACGGTGAACTTCGATGCTTACTTTTACAAGAATCGTGCGGGCCTTCTCTTGCTGAACGGTATCGTATACACCGGCTGGACTTCGCATTGCGATTCCAGAACGTACCATGGGTGGATCATCGCCTACGACGCGAAGAGCCTGCATCAGGTGGCGGTTTTCAATACCACGCCCAACGGATATCAAGGCTCGATTTGGATGGGCGGCGCGGCGCCCGCGGCCGATGCGGAGGGCAACATCTACGCGGTCTCAGGCAACGGGCGATTCGATGGCGATGCCAATGGACCGGATTTGGGAGACAGTGTCATCAAACTCTCCTCGCCGGGACTCACGGTCCTCGACTCCTTCACGCCGTTTAACCAGCTGGATCTGGACCAGACGGATATCGACCTTGGTTCGGGCGGTGCGGTGCTGCTTCCGGACTCCGCCGGCAGCCTGAGTCACCCGCACCTAATGATCAGCGCGGGTAAGGAAGGCCGCATCTACCTTCTGGATCGCGATCGAATGGGGCGCTTCCGTGCGGATGCCGACAGCCAGATCGTGCAATCGATCGCCGGAGCTCTCGGGCCGGTATTCGGAGGTCCGGCGTACTTCAACGGCGCGCTGTATTTCTCGCCCTCGGAGGACAAGCTTAAGGCGTTTTCGGTCTCCGGGGCGCATATCGAAAGCCTTCCTCTTTCGCAATCTTCGGGTGCCTTCTATTACCCGGGGGCGGTCCCCGCGGTTTCGGCGAACGGCGCCTCGAATGGAATTGTTTGGATCATCGAAGGCGGCTTTAGCGGAACGCTGCATGCCTTCGATGCTTCCAATCTGGCAAATGAACTGTATAACAGCCAAATGAACAGCTCCCGCGACGCGCTGGGATCGTTCGTGAAGTTCTCCGTGCCCACCATTGCCAACGGGAAGGGTTTACGTCGGGACAAGGGATGCGCTGGCCGTCTTCGGGCTGGTCAACCAGGCTTCGCCGGCGGCGATTTTGAATGCCGCATCGCTTCAGCCGGGCCCGGTAGCGCCAGGATCGTTGATCACCATCGTCGGCTCTAATCTCGCTTCCGCGACGATGACGGCATCCACTGCATCGCTGCCGCGCAGCCTTGGAGGAGTGACGCTCTCGGTCAACGGAATTGCTGTTCCCATTCTGTTTGTGAGCGCGGGGCAGATCAACGCGCAAGTTCCGTTTGAAGCGGCGGAAGGGTGGGCGAAGGTGATTCTTCAACGCGCCGGCGGGCCGCCCGTTCCCCTCGCCCTCCTGATCGCGGCGACGGCTCCGGGGTTGTTTCCGGCAATCCGGAACCCGTCTGCCGGACAAGGCGCGGACGGGGTTGAGAATTCTCCTGAAAATCCGGCGAGTGTGGGTTCCGTGGTCACGGTGTACCTCACCGGGCAGGGAGCGGTAGCGCCGGCCGTGCAAACCGGCGAGCCCGGGCCGGGCGGCACTCCCGCGCGCGCCGTCTTTCCCCTGGCGGTGACGGTGGGAAATCGCCAGGCGACCATTACTTTCGCCGGCCTGGTCACAGATTCGGCCGGCCTGTTTCAGATCGACTTCCTGGTGCCGGGGGTCGGCACGGGCGAGCATTCGCTGGTAGTCACGGTGAACGGAGTTGCCAGCAATGGCAGGCCGGTGAGTGTTTCGGACATGGCGCGGGTTAGAGGTCATTGGGAGCAGCAGTGAAGAGAGTTGTGATGCCGGGCGGCCCATTTGGGGATCGGTGATGCAGCAAGTACTGGCCATCTTCCTCGGCGCATTATGCTCGGGTGGCGCCTCCTATTGCTTCGGCACGTTTTTGTTTCGAAGGCTCAACCTGAAACTGGACCGGACGGAGCAGCTTGCACTGGCATTTGTCACGGGCTCGGCCTGTTTCAGCGAAATCATTTTTCTTCTCTGCTCCGTTGGTCTCGCCAGGAAGGAAGTGTTCGTTGCGCTCGGGGTGCTGGCCGTGGCCGCAGTTGTTTGCGCTCGCGGAAACGGAACCCGCATCCGATTCGCGCGGCCCCCCATCCGGTGGATCTGGGTGTTCGGCGTGCTGTTCGCCGCGTTCGGGATTGTCTACCTGGTGAACGCCCTGGCGCCGGAGATGAGCCCGGACGGTTCGGCGTATCACCTGCCGTTCGTCGCGCGCTACCTTCGCGCTCACGGATTCGAACGAATCAACCAGAATCTATACGCGAACCTGACGCAGGGGATTGACCTCCTCTTCCTGCCGGCTTTTTCATTGGGTGGCCATTCGGCCGCGGCGATGGTGCATTTTTGCTTCCTTCTCGCACCTTCCGATGATGATGATCAGCTATGGCCGCCGATTTGGATTTCCGCTGCCGGCGATGGCCGCCGCCTTTCTGATTTTCGCGTCTCCCATTTTTGGATGGGACGGCACCGCGGCCTATGTGGATGTGGCTGCGGCGGCGATTCTGTTCGCCCTGTTCTACCTGCTGAGCATTTGGGAAACCGGGAGCAACCGCTATCTGCTGGTCCCGATCGGCATTCTGGCGGGCTTCGCTTTCGCCGCGAAATATACAGCGGCGATTGCGATCCCCTATGCGCTCGGCATGGTCGTGTGGACACAGCGGCGGGCCGGCAAGGGCCTGGCTACGGCCCGCGCTCACGGTTGGCGGGGTTGCTGCCCTCTTCATCCTGCCGTGGATGATCAAGAATCAAATGTTCGGCGGCAATCCGTTCGCGCCCTTCGCGAACCGGCTGTTCCCGAATCCCTATGTGCATGTCTCCTTCGAAGAGATGTACCGCTCGCACCTACGGCACTATCTTCTGGCGAGTTGGGTTCAGGCTCCGTGGGAACTCACGGTGAAGGGCGAGAGGCTGCAGGGGTTTTTCGGCCCGGTGTTCCTGTTGCTGCCGCTGGGGCTGTTATCGCTTCGTGGACGGGAAGGCAGGCGCCTCGCGCTGGCAGGAGCGATCTTCGCCCTACCCTGGTTTCTGAATATCGGCACGCGGTTCCTGATTCCGGCATTGCCGCCGCTAACCCTGGCGCTCGCCCTCGCGCTCCGAAATCCGAGCCGGACTGCTGCCCGCGATTGCGGTTCTGCACGCGATTCTCTCCTGGTACGCAACACCATTTCGCTACTACGACGCCTATGCGCCGCGGCTCACGACGTTTCCGCTGCGCGGCGCATTCCGAATCGAACCGGAGGATGAATATCTGGCGCGCAATAATCCGGGCTACCGGATCGACCGCATGATCGAGCGGAAGGTTCCGCCCGGAGGGAAGGTATTTTCCTTCGAGCAGATTCCGGAAGCATGGACCACACGCGAGATTTTCGCCGGGTACACGAGCGCTCAGAACGAAGTCCTCTCGGATACGCTTGCCGCCGCCCTCAGCCTGGAGTCCGCTTCCGATGCAGGCACAGGTTTTCCGCTTCGAACCACGGCAATTACGGCGGCTGCGAGCGATCCAAACGGCGCCAACGAAAAAGGAGATGTGGAGTGTCAACGAGTTTCAGGTATTCGCGCACGGCACGGCGCTGCTGGCTGATGGGCAATGGCGGCTGAGCGCCAATCCCAATCCATGGGACGCTACACTGGCCTTCGACAACAGCGCCGTCACACGCTGGCGATCCTGGGACCGAGACGAAGCCGGGAATGTTCCTGGAGGTCGATTTTGGAAGGCCTGTGACCCATTGATGAGGCGCGCCTGGTGGCCGCTCCGGACGCGGCCCAGGGCCAGGTGGAGCTGCGCGGGATGGATGCGAGCGGCGAGTGGCGCACGCTCACGGTGGAACGGTCCACTTCGTCATTTCGGATTCGCGACAATCTCCGGCAAGCGTCCGTCCAGGCCTTGATGGCGCGCGGCATACACTATCTGCTGGTTACGCCTGGAGCATTCGGGGCGAACGATTTCAACGACAATTCCGAGGCGTGGGGACTCGAGTTGCTGGGAGAATCCGGTGGGCAGGCGTCTCTACGCTTTGAAGGCTGCCGGAAATGGCGATCCGCCTGCTCGACACTATTGCCTGCCGGCGGCCCGTGGCGGCGGCCGGCACGTATGATGATCCCGATTCGCGGGTTTGCCTGCAAGCCGCCTGGACACGCGACGCACAGTTCCAGGAGGCCGTTCAACATACGCTGACCTACTCGAATATTCCGGGGGCATCGGCCACATTCGCATTTCATGGGAAGGCAATTACGTATGTTTTTACGCGCGCTTCCAACCGGGGGATTGCAGATGTGTTCGTGGACGGCAAGCTAAAGGACCGCGTCGATCTCTACTCTCCCGAGACTAAATGGAAGAGCCGAACCCGGTACGAGTGCGCCGGGGGAGGCGCTCACGTGATTCAGATCCGCATCAGCGGCGAACGGAATGCGCGCGCGTGCGATAGTTTTGTCGATTTGGATGCGTTGATTGTCGAATAGGCCGAAGCCGTCCGAATTCTGAGAAAATGAATCGACTCTCAGGAACGAATGGCGCGTTTTCGTTTTGGCATTTTCGATTTTGATTCCCGCACCCGTGAACTCCGCCGCAATGGATACGAGGTTCGCCTGCAAGCGCAACCGGCGCAAGTGCTCGGCGTACTGCTTGCCGCGGCAGGCGAAGTGGTTTCTCGCGAAGCGCTCCAGCGCGAAGTATGGGGTGGAGAGACCTTTGTCGATTTTGAGCGAGGCTTGAATTTCTGCGTCGCGCAGATTCGCACCGCGTTGGGAGATTCGGCGGAATCGCCGCGATTTATCAAGACGCTGCCCAAGCGCGGTTATCAGTTCATCGCGCCGGTGGCGGCGGAGGGGCAGGCAAGCGCCACGCCGGTTCCTGCTGCCGCATCGCTCCCGCGGCGTGCGTGGATAGGGGTCTTTGCGCTGACGGCCGCCGCCGGCCTGATCACCTGGTTTCGGGCCGGAGGTTTCCGGGCGGCCGGGATCCCTTCCGCCACGGTCGCGGTGGTGCGCTTCGATAACGAAACGGGGATTGCGGAGCTCGACCGGTTCGCACAAGGTCTGACGGACTCGGTGGTGGTGGAACTGGCCGGCGCGGCGGCCGGGCGTTATCAGGTGATCGGCAATGCGGCGATTCTGCGCGTGGCGCGTGCGCAGCGCGACCTGCCCGCCATCGGGGCATCCCTGGGGGCGGACTATGTGGTGTTGGGGCAGGTGCAGCGGGATCCATCGCAAACTCGCGTGTTGGCCCATCTGATCCGCCTCCCCGGGCAGAAGCACCTGGCAGTGGTGCGGATGGAGGGACAGATCGACGAGCCTCTGCGCTTCCAGGCGGAGCTGGCGCGGAAGGCCGCCGCGGAGTTTGGGCCGCGAATCGCGGCGGATGCTGCCGGTAAAGCCTTCTCACCTTCCGGCGCAAACCATTGAACGAGCGGAAGTTTACTGCTCACCTTTTCCTGGCGCGGATTGCAATGCGGTATGGCCTGGTCCGGCTTGATACTCAGGCATGCGAATTTCATTTTCACGCCGCACCCTACTCGGCGCCGCCGGACTGGCCCTACCCTGGCAGAAGGCTTCGACGGCAGCACCACTCTCGCCACTCGAATTGGAATCGTTCCCGCAGCAACCGCCCTCGCTGGTGCGGGAGATGGTGACGGTTTCCCACGGCAACCTTAATCGTGTGAAGGAATTGCTAGAGGCGCATCCGGCGCTTGCGAAGGCGTCGATTGACTGGGGATTTGGCGATTGGGAAAGCGCGCTTGGCGCTGCCTCCCACACTGGCAATCACGAGATCGCTGAGCTCCTGCTGGCGAACGGCGCGCGGCCCTCCTTGTTTTCCGCGGCGATGCGGGGGCAGCTCGACGTGGTGAAGGCATTCCTCGCCGCCCAACCCGGAGCGCAGAGAATTCCCGGTCCGCACAGCATCAGCCTGCTGGCCCATGCCAAGGCGGGTGGCGCGCGGTCGGCCGTGGTTTTCCGCTACCTCGAGGAATTGGGAGATGCGGGCGCGCCGGTGTCACCGCCGATCACCGAAGAGGAGGCGGCGGCGTTAGCGGGTACCTACTCCTTCGGCCCAGGCCCAACCGAGCGCATCCTGATCGCGGCTTTGAAGACCCAGGTTTCCTTCACCCGGTCCGGGACGGTGACGCGGAATCTGATTCACCTTGGCGAGCGTATATTTCATCCGGCAGGCGCCGCAGCGGTGCGGGTGAGTTTTGGAGAGACAGGCAAAGATCATGTGCTGACGGTGCATGATCCGGAGCGTGATCCTAACGGCTATCCGAATCGGATGAATCAGGCCGCCAAGTCGACAGCGTTACCCTTTGACTGGTGACGCCGGGGGATTCTGATCACCGAGGTATGTAAACCGATAGTATGTGATGTTACTAACCAAAATAGCTATGGCCATGTAATAAAAAACCCGTGCATAAACCGAAATTTGTGTTCATAATCACACTAGAAGATTTTCCTTTTCCCGCCGTGGTGTGCGATCAGCCGCCGCTTCCCGGGGATGGGATGTTAAGGAAATTTCGGGAAAATGCCATCGATCAAGTTACAGCGAAATCTGCTGCTCTTCGCGACCCTCGCTATTGCTGCCGCTCCGGCATTTGCCAGTCCGATATTCGTGTCGAATGCGTCCTTCGAGACATTGCCAGTCGGGGGGCTCGCATATACCGATTGCGCCACTAATTGCAGCTACTCTATCGATGCGATACCCGGTTGGGTAACGGCGGGGAAGGCAGGCCAGTGGCAGCCCGGCAGTCCGGCCAATGCGCAGTACTTTACCTCTCTCTCCGATGGGCCTACCAGCGCTTTTGAAAGCACCCCGGGGGCGATCATCAGTCAGACTGTTGGGCCTTCAGTGGTTGTAGGGCAGGTCTATGTCCTTTCGGTTGACCTGGGTTTTCGGCTGGACAGTAATATCTTTCCGGCCTGGGTGGATCTACTGATCAATGGCAACCGGTACGTCGCTACAGGGGTTGCGCCGGCACATGGTACCTTCGGGACGTTCATTGCGACGTATACCGGGCTACTTGCCGATGCGGGCCAAAGCATCACGATCGAACTGCAAGCCACCGATTCCCAGGCCAATTTCGACAACGTTCGCCTGGATGAGTTCGCGCCTGCTCCGGAGCCGGCATCGTTCCTGCTGCTGGGTTCCGCACTGCTCGTAGTTGCCTGCCGCCGCGGTGTCCGGGGCTGCAAGTAAGACCCACCCGGAAGCTGCGATACTGTAGATAACAGGTGGGTGAGGTTCGCTGCACTTTTTCCTTCATCGTCCCCTGATCGATTGTCCTAACGGATGTCCACACGGGCATTGAGGTGCTTGACGTGCAACCGGCGATTCATTTACGGGTAGGCTTTGAGCTTGTCTACGATTGCCCGCAGCCCGTGCCGATGATTCTGCTCGTGAATACGCACTTTTCGCGGGCCGCGGATATTGTTGTCGCCGATCTTCTGATTACCGAACCTGTCATTCCCGTCACCACGTACCGCGATTCTTTTGGCAACTGGTGCAGCCGCCTAACCGCCCCGGCCGGTCGGCTGCGGCTTAAGGCCGACGGAGTGGTGGCCGACCACGGACAAATGGAACAGGCCACTCCGGCGGCGGTGCAGCATGCCGTGGAGGATCTTCCCGAAGAAACACTGGTATTTCTTTTGGGCAGCCGGTATTGCGATACGGACCTTCTTTCCCACACGGCCTGGGAGCTGTTTCAGTCTACGCCGCCCGGCTGGGCGCGCGTTCAAACGATTTGCGATTACGTCCACAACCGGATCGCCTTCAATTATCAAAACGCCCGCTCCACGCGAACCGCGTCACAGGCGTACGAGGAACGTACCGGCGTTTGCCGGGACTACGCGCACCTCGCGATTTCCTTCTGCCGCTGCATGAACATACCGGCGCGCTATTGTACCGGCTACCTGAGCGACATCGGCACGCCGCCGCCATGGGGCATTGGTGATTTCGCCGCGTGGTTTGAAGTCTACCTCGGCGGAGAATGGCACATGTTTGACGCACGGAACAACGTTCCCCGTATTGGCCGCGTCCTGATGGCGCGAGGCCGCGACGCATCCGATGTTGCGATCGCGACCACTTTCGGACCCAATATCCTGGCCGAATTCAAGGTGTGGACGGACCAGGTGCTCGAGGACGTGCTCTGATGTCGGTTCTCACGGTCCGCCACGTCACCTGCTACCGGTACTCGGAGGCGGTGGGTCTGGGCGAGCATCGCATGATGTTCCGGCCGCGAGCAAGCCACGATCTACGACTGATCCAAACCGGCCTTTCGATTACTCCCACGCCGGCCCGATTGCGCTGGCTTCACGATCCGTTTGATAACTCCGTGGCGGTGGCGACCTTTGAGGGCACAACGTGCGAACTGCGATTCGAAAGTGTCGTAACCCTGGAACACTTCGAAAGCACGATGCCTGAATATCCGCTGGAGGAGGACGCCCAGAGATACCCGTTCCGGTATTCCGACAACGACCTCGCTAACCTTGGCCAGGGATTGACGAATCATTTCCCAATCGCGGAAACGAGCCAGTGGGCGCTTCAGTTTCTGGATGATTCAAGCAGCACGGGAACGATGAAGATTCTGCGCTCCATGACGCACGCCATTCGCGAGCAATTCGTCTACACGCGGCGGATCGAGAAGGGCGTGCAATCGCCGGACGAAACGCTCAGAAAGGGAGGCGGCAGTTGCCGTGACTTCGCGGTGCTGATGATGGAAGCGGCGCGATCCTTGGGAATCGCCACCCGGTTCGTCAGCGGTTATATTTTCCTGCCGGATAGCTCCAGCGGAAACGGCGGCGGGGCGACCCACGCCTGGATCCAGGCCTATCTGCCAGGCGCCGGCTGGATCGATTTCGACCCAACCAACAGCATCGTGGGCAATCGAAATCTCATCCGTGTAGGCGTAGCGTGGACACCCGATCAGGTATTGCCGCTCTCGGGAACTTACTCGGGAACTCCCGAGGCATTCGAAGGCATGGACGTAAGCGTTACGGTCTCGGAAGGCGCCGATTTCAGCGCGCGACCATCGGCGCAAAACTAGCTTCGGCATTTGCCTGCGCGCCGGCGGCGGCGTTCTCTTCTTCCTCATAGCTGACCACCTCGAAACTCCTCAGCCAGGACTGGCCAAAGGTGGTGGTCATGGCAACGTCGGCTGCATCGCGGCCTGTGGCCATGAGGACCCTGCCAACCCGTGGTGTATTGTGGCGGGCATCGCAATTCCACCAGCTGCCGCCCAGGTAGACCTGGAACCACGCGCTGAAATCCATCGGGCAGGGGACGGGTGGAATCCGAATGTCGCCGAGATAGCCCGTGGCATAGCGAGCGGGGATATGCATGGCGCGGCAAAGCGTAATGGCGAGATGCTGAAAGTCGCGGCACACACCCTGCTTCTCCTGGGAGACATGGACCGCGGTCTTCGTGGGGCGCGCGAAATGGTAACCGAACGTCACTTGGGAATGCACCCAGTCGAGGATTGCCTGCACCCGTGGCCAGCCCTCGGGCGTGTTACCGAAAAGCTGCCAGGCGAGGCCTGAGAGCTCATCGACTTCGCAATAGCGGCTGGCGAGCAGGAACTGGAGAGTATCGGGCGGCAGTCGTTCGATCGGAATCTGGGGAGCATCCGCAGGAATGGGATCCGGGTCACCGGAGTCTTCGATCAGAGTAGAGTTGGACAGGCGCACGGTGCCTTGGCCGACCAGAAAGCGAACGCAGCGATTGCCAAAAGGATCGGTGAATTTCTCGGCTGCCACTTCGGGAAAAATTTGCAATTCGTCCGGCTCCAGCAGGTCCGGGACACGCGAAGGATGCACATTTAGAACTGTGACCAGTGCCATCGGCCTGGAAATATCAAGTTCCAGAGTGTAACCGAGTCGGATGCGCATAGGTACGTTCTCGAGTTGCAGATCCAGTGCCATTTCGCGACACGCGCCGCGGGCCGAAAGAGCGGACTGGGTTAATCCGAACAAGCGCCCGAATCCGTGAATCAGAGCACGATCTACGGCTGGGGTTTGCGGCGTAGATCGAGAGTAAAAGGAAAGTCGATGTTGGCTTCCGGACGGGGAGTCGCGATAGAGCCCGGAGTGTGTCCGAGCTTACTAAACCGGGCGAGACGACGGCTCTCGGCTTCATAGGCGTTGACCGGGAATTCTTCGTTGGCGCGCCCGCCCGGATGGGATACGTGATACGTGCAGCCGCCGACGGCGCGGGAAGACCAAGTATCCACGATATCGAAGACGAGCGGCGAATGAATCGGGATGTTGGGGTGCAAGCAGGAGGGCGGCTGCCAGGCGCGGTAGCGTACCCCGCCTACTGGTTGGGGCACACGCCTACCATTACAGAGCACCACGAAGCGATCTCCCGTGTCGCCGGTAGATCTTGACTTGAATGCGTTCCACCGAGGAATCCACATTTCGAGCCGTGCCGGAACCGGAGGCCTCTTCACCGAGTACGTTCCAAGGTTCCAGAGCGTGACGCAACTCGACGCCGATTCCGGCAGCGGTGACGGAACCAATCAAGGGAAAGCGAAATTCAAAATGAGCCGCGAACCATTCGTGTTTGAAAGGATAGCCTGCATTGCGGAGTTCCTGTAAGACGTCCTGCCAGTCGAGTTCGACGAAATGCGGCAACAGGAACCGGTCATGCAGCGCGGTTCCCCAGGGAATGAGCTTTCGTTTGTACGGTTGCTTCCAGAACCAACCGATCAAAGTTCGCACGAGGAGTTGTTGGGCAAGACTCATACGTGCGTGCGGAGGCATCTCAAAGGCCCGCAACTCGACCAGCCCGAGGCGCGAGGAGGCGTTATCGGCGGGATAGAGTTTGTCGATGCAAATTTCGGTGCGGTGAGTGTTGCCGGTCAGGTCGGTCAGGAGGTGGCGGAAGATGCGGTCCACCATCCAGGGCGTGATGATTTGAGCCGGCGCCCGGATCCGGCACCTGATCGAACGCGATTGCAAGTTCGTAGAGCGAGTCCGTGCGAGCCTCATCGACACGCG
Source organism: uncultured Solibacteraceae bacterium (assembly GCA_963811575.1). GTDB lineage: Bacteria > Acidobacteriota > Terriglobia > Bryobacterales > Bryobacteraceae > Solibacter. The sequence goes on from CAWERY010000008.1 coordinate 380,342, forward strand.
GGTGCTGGCTGGTGGGGCCGATGAACAGGCCGGAGAAAAGGTATGAGAGCGAAGGGTGATTCTGCCAGAACCCGACGAGACTGCGCAGAAGATCCGGCCGCCGCAGGAACGCGCTGTCTTCCGGCGTGCTGCCGCCGATGACGACGTGATTGCCGCCACCGGTGCCGGAGGGGCGCCCATCGAGCAGGAATTTTTCGGTACCTAAATGCGTCTGGCGAGCCAGGTGATAAAGCTCGGTGGTATTTTCGACCAGCTCGCGCCACGATTCGGCGGGATGAATGTTGACTTCGATCACGCCGGGGTCCGGGGTTACCTTCAGTGTTGAGATGCGAGGATCGAAAGGTGGAGCATAGCCTTCAATTGTGATTGGAGTCTTGAGGTAAGCCGCGGTGTCTTCGATCGCGGCGACCAGATCGAGATAGTCGGCCAGATATTCGAGCGGCGGCATGAAGACGAACAGCTTTCCCTCGCGGACCTGAACACACAGAGCCGGGCGGGAAACCCACTTGGCGGATTCGCCCCTTCGGGGAATGTCCTGTTCCGCGGCGGAAGATTCCTCCGGCACCGCGAAAGACGAAGGCTGGCTAAAAAGGTGGGGTTTGCGTTGTGGCCGGCCGGGAAGTTTGTCGCGCGTCTGAAAGGGGTCCGGATCGAAGGAATACTCGACGTCTTCCGGCTTAGTCCAGGGGAGTGATTCGAGGGGGAGTCGATAACCGAGAGGCGAATCGCCCGGCACCAGGAAGAGCTGTTGCGATGCCGTAAACCAGGGTTGGCTGGTCCAGCGCGGAGAACCCGAACGCGTAGGGATGCGGCGCAGCGGAAGGACGTAGCCCATGAGTCTGTCCAAGATCCCGCTCGAAGATTCGCGCCAGCCGATTGCGTTCGATGGGGTCGTTGATTTTCGAATCGAGCGGATCTACGTTGACGGGCAGACGGCGTTCGCGCCAGAGGTAATAAAAACTGTCCTCATAGGCTGCCATAATAAACGCCGGATCCACCTCAAGGCGGCGGGTGAGGGCTTCCATGAAGCGGCGCGCGTCGGCTGCCGTGTACGCTTCCAGCGGCAGCGTCGCCGGCGAAGAGGGTTTGGTCTTCCCAAACAGGGATGCCGTCTTTCCGCCAGTAACAACTGAGGGCCCAGCGCGGAAGCGGTTCGCCGGGATACCATTTTCCCTGCCCAAAGAGCAGGAGTGCGCCGGGAGCGAAGCGGTCCCGAAGACGAAGGAAAAGCTCTACGGACAGCCGCCGCTTTTCGGGACCGGAGGCCAGGGTAGTCCACTCCGGCGCGTTGGCATCTTCGAGCGAGATGAAAGTGGGTTCGCCGCCCATGGTGAGGCGGACGTCGTTCGCGTTCAAATCGGCATCGACCTTGTCGCCGAGCGCCAGAATCTCGTTCCACTGATCCTCGGTGTAGGGCTTCGTCACGCGCGGCGATTCGTGAATGCGCCGGACCGACATTTCGTGATGGAATGTCGTGTTGCATGGTTCGAGTAGGCCGGAGACAGGGGCGGCGCTGCCGGCATCCGGCGTGCACGCGAGGGGGATGTGGCCTTCGCCCGCCAACAGCCCGGAGGTGGGATCGAGGCCTACCCATCCCGCGCCGGGCAGAAAGACCTCGGTCCAGGCGTGGAGGTCAGTGAAATCGGCCGAGGGGCCGGCGGGGCCGGCGAGCGGTTTGACGTCGGGCGCGATCTGAATGAGATAGCCGGAAACAAAGCGTGCGCCGAGGCCGAGATTGCGCAGAATCTGGACCAGGAGCCATGCGGAATCACGGCACGAGCCGGTGCGCAGCGTGAGCGTCTCCTCGCACGTCTGCACGCCGGCTTCGGTACGGATGACGTAACCGATTTCGTCGCGCAGGCGCTGGTTCAGGCTGGTCAGGAAATCGATGGTGCGGACGGATTCGGTGGAGACCGTCGCGAGCCAGTCGCGCAGGGCCGGCGAAAGCGGTTCGGTTTCGAGGAACGGGCGCAGGTCGCGAGCGGCCGCGGCGTCATAGGTAAAAGGGAATTTCTCGGCGTAAGGCTCAAGGAAGAAATCGAAGGGATTGAAGATCGCCATTTCGGCGACCAGGTCCACTTCCACGAGAAACTCGGTGGTCGGTTCGGGGAATACCAGGCGGGCGAGGTAGTTGGCTTGGGGGTCCTGCTGCCAGTTCAGGAAATGGTTCTTGGGATGGATCTTGAGTGAATACGAAAGTATGGTGGTGCGGCAGTGGGGTGCGGGCCGCAGGCGAACAATCTGAGGTCCCAGTTTTACGAGACGATCATAGTGATACTGGGTCTTATGATTGAGTGCGATTTGAATCGCCATAGGCCGTTATCGTGTTCTTTAGAATTTGCCGTGCCGCGCCCCTACTCGCGAACGCGGCGAGGGCGTGTGACGTCCACGCGTGCGGTGCGGGTCTGTACTTCGTGAAGTGTAACACGGCAATCCGGCGTACCCGACCGCCGGGAGCGCGCTCAAAGGGCCGCTGCGAACCGTCGAAAAAGGTCAGGCTGCCCTGATGTTTCGGACACCTGATTTTCCGGGTGCCACTGTACACCGAGCACGAAGCGCCGAAGGGGAAGTTCGATGGCTTCGATAGTTCCATCCTCCGGATCTCGCGCGCTGACTCGCACTTCGCTTCCCAGCCGGGCTACAGCTTGATGATGACGCGAGTTCACCTGCCACTCCCGCCGTTGCGCGATGGTCGCCAGCATGGTACCGGGCTCGATCACCACTGGATGGGCGGGCAGGCCACGGTCGGGCGTACGCCTCACGTGGCGGGATGTGGTGGGAAGATGCTTGTACCAAACTGCCTCCCAGGTGTACATTCAGGAGCTGCATTCCGCGGCAAATCGCAAGCAGGGGAAGGTCGCGGACCAAGGCTTCCTCGATGAGCGCGGATTCCGCGCTATCGCGATCCGCGTCGGGAGCCTGGGTTTCGGGGAGCGCGGTTTCGCCGTAGAGGGCCGGGTCCACGTCGCCGCCGCCGGTCAGTAAGAGTCCGCAACATGAGCCGAGGGTGATCCCCGGCCCGGCTTCCTCCAACAGGGGCGTTAGTCCCGCGGCTTCGATGGCCCGGGCGTAGGGTTGAACTTCGGCAATTTCGCGATATACGACGAGTACTTTTTGACTCACGGGTTTGCGATGCTCCCATTGTACCTGCCGCGGGATTCTGATTCGCGGCGCGAGCGTGTGAAACGGAATACGCGGCAGAGAATCCGTGCTACGCTCAGTAAAAACGTGAGCCTCCCGCTGTGAGCCTGAATCTGCTGCAGATGCCGTTGCCCGACCGGTCGACTTACAATGAGTTCGCACCGGACGGAGTAACTCCCCGCCCATACTGGTCTGCGTTTGTCGATTCGATCCAGGAGATGAGCGCCGACGAATTAGTGCGGCGCTGGGAGCGCGCGGAGCGTCGGATTCGCGAAAACGGCGTCACTTACAACGTCTACACCGATCCGCAAGGCGTGAACCGGCCGCTAGCCATCGATCCGATTCCACTGCTGGTGCCCGCGGAAGAATGGCGTGACATCGAGGCCGGCATCATCCAGCGGGCGCAGCTGCTGGATCTGCTGCTGGCCGACATTTACGGACCCAGGCGGCTGGTAAGCAGCGGTGACCTTCCGGCGGCCTTGCTGTTTGCGAATCCGGCATTCCTCAGGCCTTTGACCGGCATGGCGGTAGCGCAGCGCAGCCATCTCCATTTGCTGGCGGTGGATTTGGCGCGCTCGCCCGACGGCCGCTGGTGGGTACTCGCGGACCGCACCCAATCGCCTTCGGGAACGGGATATGCGCTGCAGAATCGTACGATCGTGGCGGACGTTTTGCCGGAGGCATTCCGCGCGGCAAACGTCAGGCGCCTGGCGTCATTCTTCCGCACGCAGCGGGAAGTGCTGCTCGGCCTGGCGCAGTGCGATCATCCACGCGCGGTACTGCTTACACCCGGCCCTTACAATGAAACCTACTTCGAGCATTCCTATCTTGCGCGCTATCTTGGATTCACGCTAGCCGAGGGAGCTGACCTGACGGTGCGCGACCGGCGCGTCTACTTGAAAACAGTGGAAGGCTTGCAGCCGGTACACGTGATTCTGCGGCGCGTGGACGATAGCTTCTGCGATCCGCTGGAACTGCGCAGCGATTCGTTTCTGGGAATTGCGGGGCTGGTGGACGCGGTCAATGCCGGCAACGTGGTGGTCGCCAACGCCCTGGGCAGCGGCGTGATTGAGACGGCGGCAATCATGCCGTTTCTTCCGGGCCTGGCGAAAAAGCTCTTGGGCGAGCCGCTCAAATTGCCGTCCGTGGCCACCTGGTGGTGCGGTCAGGATTACGCGCTCGATTGGGTGCTGAACCATCTGGATCGCGTCGTGGTCAAACCTGCGTTCCCGTTGCGGGGAATGGAGCCCATCTTCGGAGCCGGCCTATCGACTGGCGAAAAGCAGAAGATTCAGCGAACAGATTCGCGCACGGCCTTACGAATATGTGGCGCAGGAGCAGGTGGCGCTCTCGACCGCTCCGATCTGGGAGAACGGCAACCTATACCCGCGGAGCCTGGTGCTGCGCACCTATGCCCTGAACACCGGCTCCGGCTGGATCGCGATGCCGGGCGGCCTGGTGCGCGTCGCGGAGGCCGATGGCCAGGTGGTTTCCATGCAGCGCGGCGGCCGCAGCAAAGATGCGTGGGTTTTGGGGGACGGACCCACGGACACCTTCAGCATGCTGCGGCCCAGGCACCAGCAGGTCCAGTTGCAGCACGCGTCGCCGGATCTGCCAAGCCGCGCGGCGGACCACCTGTTCTGGCTGGGTCGTTACGCGGAGCGTTCGGAATCCATCGCCCGCCTGTTGCGCTGCCTGATCACGCGGGTCCGGCGAGCCAATTACACGGAACTGGCGTGCCTGTTTCGCCTGCACGGTTGTTTTGATTCCCTGCACAGCACGTTGCCCAAGGATCGGGCCGCGAGTGCCCGCGAGCTGGAAGACGAGCTGGTCTCGATGATGTCGAGTCTGGAACGTCCCGACAGCCTGGCGTCCAACCTGGCGGAAGTCCATCGCGTTGGCGGTAATGTTCGGGAGCGCCTTTCCGGAGATATGTCGAGGCTGGTGGTGGCGCTGGCTGACTCCGCGCACACAGAGGATTACATGCTGTTTGCCGAGTACTCGGCGGTGCTCAATGGATGCCTGGAGATGCTCTCCGCATTCTCCGGCATGGAGCGTGAAAATATCACCCGCGGATCGGGCTGGCTCTTCCTGAGTTTGGGGCGCAGGTTAGAGCGCGCAATGTACCTGGTGCGGCAGCTGCGCGAATTGACCTCGGGGCTCGACGAAGAGAGCTGGCCGCTGCTGGAGTACCTCTTGGAAGTGGCGGATAGTTCGATGACTTATCGCTCGCGTTATTTCACCACGCTGCAGCCGGTTGCCGTTCTAGACGTGTTGATGGCCGATGAGAGCAACCCTCGCTCGCTAAATTTTCAGATGGCGCATTTGTGCGACTTACACAAACAGCTGCCGCGACATGCGGCGGCGGACCAGGCGGCAATCCAGCAGGCGATGGCGCTGCTGCGGGGGCTGGATCTTCAACATATGGAGTTTCCTTTGCCCGGCGGCGACGCGCCGGCAGCCGATTCCGGGCATTCTCAGGTTGACCGGTCGCTGGCATCGGTCCAAAAGCTGCTCCGTTCCTGGGCGGATAACATATCGCTCACGTACTTCGATCATGCGCACACCTACCCGATCAGTATAGGTGGATGACTTACCGAATCGTTCACAAAACGACGTATAAGTACAGGAGCCCGGTATCCGTTGGGAACCATGTGGCTTACCTGACCCCGCGTACTTATGAAAAGCACACTTGCGTGTGGCACGAATTGCAGGTAACTCCGGCGCCCGCCAGCATCGAAGAGCGCGCGGATTACTTCGGAAATCCGGTCACCTTCTTCACCATACGGGAACCGCATGGAGAGCTGACGATCGAAGCTCGGAGCCGGGTGATGGTGGAAGATCATTCGCGGCAATGGCCGGAAGACGCACCGGCTTGGGAGGAGGTCGTACGATCTCTGGCCACCGATCTCACCCCGGAGGGGATCGACGCGTACCAGTTCGTGTTTGAATCGCCGCGCGTCAGGCCGAGTGCCGAATTTGCGGAATACGCAGCTCCCTCATTCCCGGCGGGACGGGCGCTCACCTTAGCATTGCTCGACCTGACGGAGCGGATCCACAAAGATTTCCGTTTCGACGCCAAGGCGACGAACGTGCGAACTTCACCGGAAGAGGTGCTGCACGACCGGCGCGGCGTCTGCCAGGATTTCGCTCACGTGCAGGTCGCGTGCCTGCGTTCCCTGGGTCTGCCGGCGCGGTACGTGAGCGGCTACCTGCGGACATACCCGCCGCCGGGGCGTCCCAGGCTGGTGGGGGCGGACGCGTCGCACGCGTGGGTCTCCGTCTATTGTCCGGGAGCCGGCTGGTTGGATGTGGATCCTACCAATGACGTGATTCCGTCCGACAGTCACGTGACGCTCTCCTGGGGTAGGGATTACGGCGACGTGAGTCCGGTGCGGGGCGTGATTCTGGGCGGACGCGATCACAAGGTCGAAGTCGGCGTGGACATGGAGCCGGAGTAGCGGCTGCCCGCCGGTCACGCTACTCGATCTTAAATTTTTTTCGCCGTCTCAAAAAAATCCAGAAGGATAATTCCTGGCCATTCCGTTTTGTAAGGTTAGTATCCACTCGATACAAATCTATAACTCAGGAGGGCACAGATGCGAACACTACTGGCCATGGCGGCGCTATTATCGCTAGGCGCTGCAACCGCCGTCGCACAACAGGAGAAGGGGGACAAAGAGGTCGGCATCGGGGGGCAGTTCTTCTTCAATAGCACAAAAGGTTCCAGATCCGGTGATGCCTCATTCCAGTTTTCCCTGGGCTACTTCATGTCGGGCAAGAACTATATCGGCTTCGAGGTCGACCCCACCGTAAGTATCACCACGACACCGGGTCAGAGCGGCCGGCAGGCAAGACGAGCACTACGGCTGGCGGATTCTTCGGGAGTAATTACCGGCGGATGCTAGGTAGCGGGCAGGGTAAGGTGTTCTTCTTCTTGGGCGGGGGCGGAGGCGCTTACGTGTTGGGCGGGAGCAACTTTGGAACCGTGTTCCCGGAGGCCGGCCTCAAGTCCTATGTCTCCCAGAAGACCTCCCTGGAGTTCTCCTTCAAGATGCTCTATGAGGTGAACGGCCTCCCGAAGGGCACGGCTTTTGCGGATCGGCTTGAAAACCAGCTCACGATATCCGTACGACACGTGTTTTGATGCGACAGAGTGATCGGAGCTTGGCTGGTGGATTCCCGACTAAGCTCCGGTCTACCGCAGTCAACCGGAGATACATGATGCGCACAATCTTGGTAGCAATTCTGGCGGCCTACTCCGCTAGCGGCCAGACTGACCTCATCGGCTTCAACCCGAGTTCCCGCATTGAGATTCCCGCGAAGGTGGAGGCGGTCGCGTTCGCCAGCGATGGCTCCCGGATCGTGATCGGCACCAAATCTGGTGCGTACCTTTCCAAGATCGACGGCGGATCGGAACTGGTCCGGTTCGCGAGCGGAGAGATTCATTCGGTAGCCATCGCGCGCGATGGCTCGAAAATGGCGGCGGGCGCCGGCACCGGCGAGGTAGTTCTGGCTAATGGCGCGGGAGCTACCCTCACCACGTCGAAACTTCACCGCGGCCCGTCCTTACCATCGCCTTCTCGCCCGACGGGTCGCGGATGGTTTCTTCGGGCGCCGACAAGAGCCTTATCCTCTCTGACGCAGCGACGGGGAGGGAGATTTCGCGGCTGGCGAATCCGGTAAACAAGATATTCGTCTTCGCTGGATTCTCCGCGCAGAACAACAGTTGCGTGGGAGTTTCCGAAAGCGGTTTGATTGTGGAATGGGATCCGGCCACCGGTAAAGTGGTGCGCCAGACGCAGGACTCCGACACCACGGTATTCGCCGCGGCGCTCAATGGCAGCGGCAAGCTATTGGCGGTGGCAACCGAATTCGCCAAGCTGAACAAGGCGGCGTTGATGCGCCAAGCCAATCCCTCGGACTTCTACCGGAAGGAGCGTCTCGCGGTCTACGATTTGTCGCAGGGCAAAGTCGTGAAGGAAATCGACGGCGTCGATGGTCAACACCGCGGCTTATCTTTTAGCGCGGACAGCCGGTACTTGTCGGCCGGCCGCGAAAAGGTGAGGCAGAACTTTTTTTCCGTGTACGATCTGCAGCGCGGAATCGAGGTGCAATCCACGCCAGCGGCCGTCGGGCACTCTGGCTTCGGCATTCAGCCCGGATGGGCGCTGGTTTACCGGCGTGAGTCAGGGCGGCGCTCTCGCGGTATTCGCAACGACAGGGATTCAGCGCGGGGATGAAGTGGGAGATCTTCGCGGCTCGAAATATCAGATCACAAGCAAGCAGACCAATCCGCTGCTCGCTCCCTCGGCGCCGCTGCGCCTTGCGGTGATGGACCTGGAAACCAACGGCACGGACGCGAGCCTCGGCCGTGCGGTCGCGGACCAGATTCGGAACCGCGTAAACGGCGCGCCGAACGTTGAGGTGATCGAACGCCGCCAGTGGACGCAGGTTCTCGCCGAACAGAATCTTCAGGTGTCGGACCGCTTCGACCCGCTCACGGCCGTAGGTTTGGGGAGGGCGCTGGGAATTCGAAAGATGATTTTCGGAAGTATCAGCAGGCTCGACACTACCTTCACAATCAATGTCCGAGTGATCGACGTGGAGACGCTGAAGAACGATGGGGAGCGTGAAGTGACTTGCCAGCGTTGCACACTCGAGGATCTTCCGGGTGCTGTAGCGGTACTCAAGACAGCGTTAGTCAAAGAGTGAGCGCTGTGAAAGAAGAAGCTGAAGAGGGTACGGTTTCTCATGGAACACGGATCAACATTCCGCTCGGCCGTCAGTGCGATTTCGAACTCCTTCTGGCAGGCCTGGCGATCTTACTTCAAGTTGCGTCAACCGCTTCGCAGGACGTCCCTCGCAGGACGGCACTTCGGCGTTCATGCCGCTGGCTTCCGGCCCTGCGGCGGGGCCTTCGATCAGTGTCAGGTGGAATTGTCAATGCCGGTAGCTTTCAGCAGACAGTCTCGCCCGGGACGCTGATTTCTATTTTCGGGCAGGGTTTCGCCGCGGGGCAAGCGCAAGCGGCCAGCCTTCCGCTTCCCTCCAGTCTGTTGGGCGTGACCGTCCGGGTGAACAACATTACGGCGCCTTTGCTCTATGTCGGGCCGACGCAGATCAACTGCCAACTGCCTGTGGATGTAAAACCCGGTGCAGCCACCGTGACGGTGCAAAGCGGCACGCTGGGCACCGCCTCACAAAACATCAACGTCACTGTGGCGTCGCCGGCATTGTTCTCCGACTCCTCCGGCCACGGCATCATTCAGAATCAGGACTATTCCCTGAACACGTCCCAGCGACCGGCGAAAGGTGGCGAGGTCGTCATTCTGTACGGCACCGGATTGGGCGCCACGAACCCGGCATTAGTCTCCGGCGCTTCCTCCCCGGGGCGCCGAGCTTCGCAATTCCCACGGCCAACGTTGCGGTGACGATTGGCGGGGTTGGCGCAGAGGTGCGATTCGCGGGGGCGATTCCAGGTTTTGTCGCTCTGTTTCAATTGAACGTAGTTGTTCCCGCGAACGTCCCTCCGGCGAGTTGGACGCGGTCTTGTCTGTAGGCGGCGTTGCGGCGAAAAGCGCGAAGGTAAGCATAGCACAGCAGCAGCGCGATGACGCATAACGTTACCCTGCACCTGGTCAACAATCTGGTCTATCCGGCCGATTTCACTGCGAACGGCAGCGTGGTGGCTCGTGTGGATGCGCTCTCAACCTCGGATAAGACGATCCCCGTGGGAGGCAGTCTTGCGGTGAGCTTCACCATGATCCAGCCGGTGCTAGCCGGGCGCTCGCTTGGCGACCCGATCAACGCGGCCTATGATGCTATCCCCAACCCGACCGGGACGATCACGTTCACGGCGAAGAGCCAGCTATCGAATGCCACATACTTTGCGCCGCGCATGAACAACCAGACGGGCGACGGACCTGTTATTGGGCGTAAACATGGGGCTTACCGCTGAGAATCGATGTAACTGTACGGCTCCGGCGCACTCCACAAATGTTCAGTTCGGTTACTACCGATATTTTTCGAACTCCAATGTGAGAGCCTATCTTCCAGCGTCCAACTACTCAGGAAGCTATATCTTCTTCGGCCAGGACCCATCCAATACCAGCGCCGCGATCACGGGAGTCGATTCGGTTAGCGGCCTGGTGCAATTGACAATCACCCAGGCCCCCGCAGCTAGCACTGGTGGCGGCGCCCCGACCGGGGGTGTTCCAACGGACACCTATTTCCTGGACTACACGGGCACCCTACAGAACTCAGGGGCATATTACACGCAGGGCTTTACGCTCTCGCGGCAAACCTCGCTCGCATTCCGTTTTGCGGCGGATTTTGTGGCGCAGGCGGCGATCATGGACGCCAACCAGGTGACTCCGTTCCAGGGAAATCAAGGGTTCACGAGCCGTGCCGGATTCGACAAGAAGTTTGGGACGCAATACCTCACCCTGCCGGCGGGCAGTTACGCGGTGGGGGTGCGCAACTCGGCGCAAGGCGCAAACGCGGTGCGTTACGAGCTGGACTACGACGTTGCGATCAGCGGCCTTTCGCGAGTCGAGTCCAACACCTACGCCCAGACAGTGGGGGCCAACGGTGGGCGTTATTACCAGGGTCTTTAGTATCCAACAGGGTTCCCGGTACTGGGTAGACGGCTGCAATACCGGTATTGATGTTTCGGTAATCCCGGAAAGCGAATTGACCAATTTTGTGGATGGGAAAACGTTCAACCAGTACTCCGACTACAGCGGGACGAGCAGCCCGGATCTGCCTGGGGGGTATGAACTCAAGCTCAATCCGGGTAACTACTATTTTGCGTTCCATAATCCGGCCAGCGTGACGAAGGCAGTTACTTTCACGATCGAGCGTTGGCGATGAGGAAAGGATCTGAGATGTCGATTCACACTACCGGTTCCAGTGTGAGCGCCGGGATCTCCCGCCAGTAGGACGCAAGTGCGCAGATCATGGCAGCGAGGTCAGGGTCATTCAGGTGCTACTCAATAAGGCTGGGGCGCATATCAAAGAAGATGGCGATTGCGGCCGTGCTACCCTCAGCGCCATCGAGGATTACCAGCGGAACTGGACCAAGCATCCGGACGGCCGTGTGGATCCCGGCGGCCTCACGTGGAAACATCTCGCTGAGGGTAAGCTCAAAATCATGCGTCACGGCTACATCCTGTTGACGCAGGCATGCAGCCTAGGCTACTACCCGTATTCCCCGATGAATCGCCAGTACGGAACGCCGGCGACGATTGCCGCCTTAAGTCGAATCTGCCGGAGCTTTACGCAAAAAATGCCCCGACCTTGTAGTGGGCATCGGCGACATGAGTTTTGCCGCGGGAACTGAATGACTCCTCACAAGACCCATCGCAACGGGCGCAACGCGGACATTCGTCCAGTGCGTAAAGATGGAAAGAGGTTGGGCGTGTTCATCAGCGATCCAGAGTATATCCGGGAGCGGACGAAGGCGCTGGTTGAAATTATCAGCGCCGATGTCCACTTCAAGTCGATCCTTTTTAACGATGTGGCGATTCCAGGTGTAAAGCATTGTGAGGGGCACGACAACCACATGCACGTAAGCCGGAAAGAATAGCTATGTTCATGTATGGTCTCCTATCCCGTCCCGCCGTCCTGCTCACCGCTACGGTGTTGTGTCTCTGGGCAGCAACATCGAGCCACGCCGGCCGCAGGCCATCCGCGCGGAGACCGGCTTCACGTGCCTGTGGTGGTCCGAAGCACAAATGGAGGGGATGAATCCTAACGCGCCGCCGCCAAAGGGCACGGAGGTCAAGCTCACAAAATGGGAGTATTCCGACCCTGTCGGAGTCCCCCATCCCGACACAGTCGACGTGTTGTTTACTCTTTCCCAGATAACAGCGAGGCGATGTTGAACGCCGAGGTTCGGCTGGAGGGAAGTGGAAACCGGGTCCGTTGCGGAATGCCGCGGGCGCGAAGTGGTCTGCACCGGCGCTGCTGAAGCAAACCCGGATCGGGGCTGTTCCCGCTCCGGCATCGTGGGTACCGGTCGATTTAAAGCGCGTGATGGAAATCTCGGAAGAACGAAATGGCCCATGGTTTGCGGGTGATCGCGCCGGTACGCGTTACCCGGGTCGGCCGAACCGGTTGCAAAGGCGACCGTCGAACTGCCGATCACAGCCGGGCGATTGACCCCTAGCCACGCACGGGAATCAATCGGGATTCCCCGGTCATCTCTCTGTTCCAGCGTTCCTTCCAGATGGCACCGCAACCTTCACGCGGCGGCTGAGGCAGAGTTCTCGCGAACTCCGTTCGGGAAATGCAATCATCCGCATCGTGTTGGTTTCATTGCCGTATTACACGGTGAAATACCGTGTGCTTCTTTGCCGTGGCAGGTTTCGGGCGTATATTCCTCAGCATCACTCGGGGTCAGCTTCACCAAACACCGCCCGAAACCATCTAGGAGGGAACCCATGTCCAGGTTTCTAAGTACCGTAGCCGCCCGGTTCTATGTGAAAGAACCGCCACTTGATTTTCCAGTGTCTGACGTTTGCCGTGGTAACCATCTTATTCGCGTTAAGTGGTTTCGCACAGGCGCCTACGGGCACGCTCCAGGGCCGCGTAGCGGACCCCCACGGGTCGGCGATTCCAGGAGCGAAAATCACGATCGAGAACCAGAACACAGGGGTGAAACAGGCTCTGATGAGCAACTCCGAAGGGCGGTTCGTTCAGCCGTACCTTCCGTCAGGTGATTACCGGCTGACGGTGGAGAAGGCCGGCTTTTCCAGGAACGTTACCAACGAGATCAAGGTAGATGTGCAGCAGACCGTCAGCCTGGATATCGCGCTACGGTTGGGCGAAGTCACAACCACGGTCGAGGTGAGTGCGGAGATCGCGCAACTCAAAACGGAAACCTCGAGCGCCTCCACCACCATCACCGCGAAACAGCTTCACGAGTTGCCCAGTGGACGGAACCCCTTCTCACTGGCGACGCTGACACCTGGGGTAATTCCCGCAGGCGGCGGATCGACGCCGTGGATCAGCGGGGGGCGGAATGCCTCCAGCGAAATCCTGATCGACGGAAATACGGCGATCGTGCCCGAGAACAACGTCAGCATTAACGACGGGGGCTACACCCCGGTGATCGATAGCGTGGAAGAGCTGACCGTCATCAAGAATTCGATGGCGGCGGAGTACGGGCGCAGCGGCGGCGGGGTGATCACGGTTGCTACCCGCAGCGGTACCAACGATCTGCATTTCGGGCTGTTCGAGTATTTCAAGAATCCGGCCCTCAACGCTAATAGTTGGGGCAACAACCGCAATGGCCTGAAGCGGCCGAACTGCTGCTCGCAGAACGTATATGGCTTCAACGTGGGCGCCCCCGTGATCATCCCCGGCGTTTACAACGGGAAGAACAAGACCTTCATTTTTTGGAGTCACCAGTTCTCCAACAGTCCCGGGAGCAGTTCTCCCACCGCGACCGTGCCGATTCAGGCGTGGAGGGACGGCGACTTTTCGCAGCTCAAGAACGGGGCAGGTGCGGCGATCACGATCTACGACCCGACAACGGTAGATGCCAACGGGATACGGTCGCCGTTCCCAGGCAACGTCATTCCCAAGTTCCGTATGGATCCGGTGGCGCTCAACCTACTCAAGTATTGGCCCAATCCCAATAACGTTCCCACGAATGCGTTCACGTTTGCCAATAACTTCGCGACTCAAGGCAAATCGCAGAACACCGACAATAAGTTCGATTCGCGCGTGGATCATTATTTCAACTCCAAGTTCCGCATGTTCCTGCGCGGCTCCTATGACAACAATCCGAGCACTCCCTTTAATGGTTTTGGCAATATCGGCACCAGTATTGGGGATGGCCCCGCCACGAATACCTTCCCGAATATCACCAGCAACATGGTCTACACGGTCAACCCCACGACGATCGTCAACGTAAACCTGGGATTTGGCCTGAAGGACGTTTCCCGCCTGCCCTTCTCCACCGGAACGCTGCCCAGTTCGCTGGGCTTTCCGAAGTCGCTGGATGCCATCGCGGCGCTGAATAACCTGGAATTCCCGACCATCAGCGGGACGGGCGTCAGCAATCTTGGCCAGGCCAGCTTCACCTCGCTCTACATCAAATCGTACGCCTACACCTTCCATTCGGATGTGACCAAGGTGTTCAACAAGCACACCATCAAAGCTGGTTTTGAATATCGCAAGCTGATGTTGAACTTTACGCAATACGGCACGCCGAGCGGCAGCTATGGTTTCTCGAATTCGCCGACGGTGCGTGTGGTCAACGTCACCACGCCCACCACGGAAGGCTTCGGTTTCGCGAGCTTCCTGCTGGGTCTTCCGAACAACAACGGAGGCGCACTGAGTCACAGCTTTTCGGCGGCTACCTCCAGCCCTTACATTGGAACCTTCGTGCAGGACGATTGGAAGGTGAGCCACAAGCTGACGGTCAACCTCGGGCTGCGCTGGGACGCCGACATTCCGCGCACCGAGCGGTACAACCGGCTGAACCACTTCGATCTGCAGGCGCCATCGCCGCTGGCCGGCAAGGTGCCCGGGTTCGACAACCTGAAGGGCGCCTGGGTCTTCCAGGACAAGGATCATCGCCGCCAGGTTCCCACGGACCTCAACAACTGGGGACCACGGGTTGGTTTCGCCTATCAGATCAACTCGAAGACGGTATTTCGGAGCGCGTACGGTATTCTGTATTCCGGGTCCGCGCTTGACGGCGGCGGGTACCTCGGGGAGCTCCGGCACGGAAGGCTTCCAGAGCAATACGGCCCTGAATATCACAAACGACAACTTCGCGAGCATTCTGACCACGTTGAGCAATCCGTTCCCCAGCGGATACAACCTGCCGCTTGGCGCCGCCGGCGGGGCCGGAACCGATCTCGGACTCGGTATCGGCGGAGGCAATGGCGGGATCTTCCTCGACAATCAGAATCCGATCATTCAGCAATGGAATGCGAATCTGCAACGCGAACTGCCCGGCGGACTGGTAGTGGAGGTAGGTTACCTCGGCAGCAAGGGACAGCACCTGATTGATGGGGAGAGCAACTTGCCGCTCAGCCAGCTGCCCGATTCCTTCCTGTCTCAGGGCAGCGCGCTGAACGCCAACGTACCGAATCCGTTCTACCACATCGCGGGTCTCAACCCGACATCCACTCTTTACACTCAGACTACCGTCCAGGCCAAGCAATTACTTTCGGCGTATCCGCAATATCAGGGAGTCACCGCGTTTCGCATTCCGCAGGCGAACTCCAACTACCAATCGTTCACGGTGGAGGTGAACAAGCGTTTCTCCCACGGACTTCAATTGCTGGCGGCATTCACCGGCGGTAAATTGCTGGACGACGCTTCCCAGACCGTGTCCTTCCTGGGTGCGGCGGGCGCGAAGCAAGACTACTACAACCGGAAGGCCGACAAATCCATATCCGCGCAGGATGTTTCGCGGCGGCTGGTAGTCAGCTACAACTACGACATCCCGATTGGACGTCACCGCGCGCTGTTGAATGCGATTCCGAAGGCGCTCGATTTCGTGATCGGAGGTTGGCAAGTCAACGGCATCTTCAGCGCGCAGACGGGCTTGCCTTTCGCGATCAGCAACGGCGGCAACAATGTGGGCATCGGCAATCCCGGCCAGCGCCCCAACAACAACGGGACCTCGGCGAAAAAGACGGGGCCGATCGATCAGCGGCTGAATGCGTATTTCGACCCGAGCGTCTTCTCGGTTGTGGGCAACTTCGCCTTCGGCAATACGTCGCGATTCTCGCCCGATCTCCGCGGGCCGGGTACGGTCAATATGGATTTCTCGATGTTCAAGCACTTCAAATTGCGAGAGCGGCTGGATACGCAGATCCGCGCGGAGGCCTTCAACTTCTTCAATCATCCGACCTGGGGTACGCCGGGTTTGGCGGTAAACTCTCCGGGAACATTTGGCGTAATCACGTCGGCAAGCGGAAACCGAACGATGCAAGTTGCCATGAAAGTGTTTTTCTAGTTCAGCGGGTAAGTAGGAAATATCACAGTAGGTATCTCGCCCCCTGGCGAAGGCGACGCCTTGCGTTTTGCCGCTTAACGGAGGAAACTCATATAAAATTGGTTTCAATTCCGTCCGGGGGGTGAGTTCCATGTCGAAGTCCGTTACAGGTGTTCACGAGTGGAACGCGGCTCGCGAACCCTCTCCGCATCCGGACGAGATTCGCCGGCAGCTTCAACAGATACTCGCCAGCCCTGCGTTTCACGGCAGCAAACGCTGTCAGCAGTTCCTCGAGTATGTCTGCGTGAAATCGCTGGCAGGCGAGGCGGGAGCTCTCAAAGAGCGCAGCGTCGCAGTGGAAGTTTTTGGTCGATCGCCCAATACCGATCTGGGCGAGGATACCATCGTGCGGGTGGGAGCCAGGGAAGTCCGGAAGCGGCTCGCGCAGTATTACGTAACTCCGGATGGTGCGCACTCGGAAGTCCGCATTGACTTGCCCTCCGGTTCGTACGCACCGGAATTTCGATATATAACGGTAGCGCCGGAGCGGGAAGACTTGCCGGCCGCTCCGATTGCGCTAACGGCCGTCAAAGCGCTTCCACCTCGCAGACAACGCAAACTCATCACCTGGACCGTGGTCGCGCTGGCCGCGATGTTTGCTGCCCTCGTGGTATCAAGACTGTCCGCGCCCAGTCCTAACAAGCAAGCGTTTCAACGCTTCTGGGAGCCGGTATTTCTCAGCAAGGAACCGCTGCTCATCGCCATGGCGCATCCGATTGTCTATCACCCTTCGGGCCGCGCTTTGAAGCTCAGTGAACAGAATCTGCCGCCGCAGGAAGTGCCCATGCAGCGGGCGATTCAAGTGCCGCCAAAAGAGTTAAACGGTTCCGACCTGGTTCCCGTGTTCAATCAGTATGTCGGTTTCGGGGACATGGTTGCGGCCAATGAAGTGACCGCGATGCTGGCGCGCAAGGCGCTCTCGGTCCGCGTACGGCTTGCCAGCAATGTGGAGTTCGCGGACCTGCGTAATGTGCAGGCCTTGTTGATCGGCGCGGTAACGAACCGGTGGAGCATGGAAATGCAGCAGGCCTGGCGCTTTCGCTTTGGGTGGACTCTGGGGACGCGAACCGTCATCGAGGATACGCAGGCCAAGGGCAACGCTCCACGCGAGTGGTCGATTACCGCGATGGACGACGGATCGGCTCCGGACGACTACCTGCTGGTATGCCGCATTCACAGCCCTTCGACCGGAGGATGGCTGATGGTAGGCGCTGGACTCAAGCAATTCGGAACCGAAGCCGCCGGACGCCTGCTGGCCGACCCGGAGCAACTGGGCGCGATTCTGCGCAAGTTACCGGCGGGCTGGGAATCGAAGAATCTGCAACTGGTGCTGCATGCCAGGGTGATCCGCAATATTCCGGCGCTACCGGATGTGGTCGCGTCCTACGTCTGGTAACGCGATTCAGTTGAGAATTCCGGTGAACGGGTCGGCGCCGATGGTGCCTTCTAGTGCCGGTACGTAGGCCGGGGAGCTGACGCGGGCCAGAGTCTGGCGCGCGAGGGACAAACGCACCGGAATTTCCACGCCTCGCAGGCTGTCGCCGCCGGCTTGAAATGTCTCGAGTGCGTGAACGTGGCGAGTCCAAAGCGCAATGTCGCGGGTTTGTTTGGTGCGCAGACGCTCGGCGTACCAGGCGCTAGCGAGTAGGGATTCGCGCGTGAACATTCGCCGCAACTCCGGGTCTTCGACGCCCTTTCCCTGGTATTCGCCGTGAGCCATGATGTGCAGCAGCGCATGAAGCGGCGGGCAAGCCGCCTGTATGCTGCCGTCTTCAAAGTACTGAAGCGCGACGCGTGCCTGGGCTTCCACGATGGCATCGATGCCGGCGGCGAATTGGAGCAGGTCTTGTTTCTCGGGGCGCAGCATCGCCTCCGTGAACACCGTTGTCGGCGTTTCGAAGATGCGTCCCAGAAAGCGGTCGGCGAAGAGCGGTGTAATCCGGTACCCGAGGCGGCTGGCAAGCACGGTACGGTTGTCGACGCAGAAATCGCTGACCTTTTCGAGGTAGCCGTTTGCCTTCAGAAACTCGGGGTCGCGCTCCGGGACTCGCATGCGGCACCAGATTTCCGGAACCAGGAGGCTGATATCGTGATCCACGCGGAATTGCGGACCTATGTAGCCGGCGGACGTCGTGAAGCCCGCGTAGCCGGTGAGGATAAAGGAAACCAGGGCGTTATTTAAATCCACCACCGGAGGCAAGGCGTTGAAAGCCGTCTTGGTGAGGGCCCCTTCACTGCCGAAACCGGTAGTTGCGGGGGATTTGCCGGTCAGGCTGCAAATGAAATCCATGAACAGTTCCGGCAATTCCTGGTAGTGAATCGGACTGTGGACGGCGAGCGGAGGCAGACCGGCTTTCGGATCGGCGGGGCTGTTTCTTCTTCCCGCGAGCACCGCGTTCACCGGCAGATATACCGGGCGGTCCGCGGGAATTCCGCGCGCCAACCGGGCCGCCATCTGCGCAAGGTGGACTTCCCTGGGGTTTGCCAGATCGGGCCGCCGCTGCAAGTATCGTGGGTTGGTGGTGCGCTTGCCATTGACCACGCGCGGATGCGCTGACGAAACCACGTAATCCGTATCGGGCCGCGCCGCGAATTTCTCCAGGAGCTGCTTCATGGGTTCGGAGTATTGATCAAACTCCACCACGTGTTCCACCAGCGTCCGCGCGCCTTCGACCGTAATCGGCTCGAAATTGGACAAAAAATTTCCCGGGCCGGCGATGTCCGCCTCCGCCTGAATATCGACACCGCGATGAATCGCGTCATCCGGGCGTTGGAATAGGAGGCGTTCGCAATTGGCCACGAGTTTGACGCTCGGGTTGGCGTATCCCGGATCGAGATCGTTCAAGGCTTCCCTGGGAAGAACTATGGAAGCGGTGATATCGTCTTCCATCTGCACTTTCACGGCGGGGCAGAAATCCGGCCGCAGTTTATAGATCCGCCAGGAGCCATCGGGATCATAGCCGACCCGCAGATAGTTACTCACCAGCTTCTGATTGTCGAATTTGAGTTCGTGCCCGAGGAAGCCGTTGATGCGATCCACGGTGAAGTGCTCGCGCCAGTTGTCGCCCCACTCGGGCTGATAGTAGCGCTTCACTGTGAAGACGAGTTGGCGCACGGTTTGGGAGAGCTGGCTTGCCCACGCGTTGTGCTGGTCGTTGTATTCGGCGGCCGGCACCAACATTTGGATCACCGAACCGAGGGTCCGCGCCGCGCTCAGAATCGGCCGGCGAGAGCGTTCATCCGGCGGGCGATTGCGATAGATCGCGGAGAAATCGCGGGCGAGGATCTCCGCGACCTGATCCATGTCGCGGTGGTAATCCTTCACAAACACCGGACCCTTCAACAGGACATCGGCGATGGATTTCGAAATCTCAGACTTGCCGCCGCCCGACACGGTGCAGGGCTTGTGGCAGAGAGTGCCGCGAGGCCGCGAGCCGATCAATCGCCACGCAGTGCCGGCCAATTGTTTTTGCAGCTTGATGCGAAAACCGTTAGGCAGAAAGTAGACGTCGCCCGCGCGTAGGGGTAGCCGCGACTCGCGGTCGCCGTGCTGCCACCGGACGAAGCCTTCGCGGGTGTGGAAAGAAGCGTTCTCCGGCACGTAATAGACATTCGGATAGCGCAGGTCCACGGCATGGCCGTCGGGATGGGGAGCGACCAGGTCTCCGAGTAGATTCAAGGCGGAGGCAAAAGATACCATCTTCAGGCTGACGGTCCGGTCGGCAAAGAATTCCTGCCCGAGTACGTACGTGGCGAAGGCCAGAGCGCCGCCCGCGTGCTCTTCTTCGCACGACCCGTAGAGGTTCGCAGCAAAGCTGATTTGCGTCTTCACCTCTTTCTTGCAGTAGCCGAAATAATTGTCGGCGATGAGGGTGACCATCACGCCACGCGCGTCGCGGCAGACTGCCTTGAACGCGAGCCCCGCGTTGTAAGGCTCGGCTTCTTCACTCCAGCACATGCCGTCGCGGCGCTGCCGCGCGGTGGCTTCGCTCACATGGGGCAAGCCCAAAAGTTTTTTGGGAATGCCCACCAGGTGCGGCGCCAACACCACGCAGCCGGTGTGTCCGGTCCAATGCGAGACGTCGAGGCCGGCATCGTTTTCCGGAAGATACGGATCGCCGGCGTTGCCAAAAATGCTCTCCACGAAATCCAGGTTGCTGACCAGGCTGCCGGGCGCGATGAAGCGGATTTCCATGGTCTTCTCCGGCTCGCCGCCGGCCGCGGGGCAAACCAGCGGGCGTAGCAAAAGGGAGACAAAGCAGCGGGAATTTTCCTGTTGATCGGCAGTGAACGGCAGCGCCATCAATTCGGGCGGTGGACGAAGAGCAGCGCTCCACAGAGCGGCGAAGGCCTGCTTGGGCACGGCGACTTTGTCTGCGGGAACGGGAAAGCCGCCCTCGGCGATGTGAAAGAGTCCTTGGGTAGTTCGTCTGTCGCTGCGCGGATTGTGCAGCACGCCTTGGGGGAGCCGATACGAATCCAGGTAGGGGGAGGAGATGGAATCGCTGGTCACGGGCAGGGAGAGGACACGCGCCATGCCTTCCCGATCCAGCACGAAGGTGTGGGCGGGAATCCGCGCCGCACCTTGCGGACAAACGTCGCTGAGATACGCATCGAGAAAACCTTGGATGCGGCTATCGATGGCGCAGAGCCAGTCTCCTAGTTGGCGATCCTTCTGATAATAGTTGCGTAAAAGGGGGCCGGCGAGTTCGAGAAAGTCGGCGCTGGCAGCGCTGCGGCTGACCGGCTGGCCCATGGCCGCGAGTTTGAGGTTGATATAGCGGTCCAGTTCCGCGTCGCGCTTCATGCCTTCGTCTCCATCGGAAAACTCAGTGTAGAAAAACGGACGATTACATGGTCCGCGGTGGTTCTTTCAAGCTTAGTACACCGTGACTCCAGGAAGCCGAGTCTGGCGTTGCCGGCGTGGGAAGTCCCGATGGGCTCTACAAAGTTCCAGGTACCGTGCCAGTACCCCACGGACTGGTTCGCGGGCGAGGCCGGGCGCATAATACCCAGCATGGAGCCAAAGATGGATGCTTGGCCGGGTTACACATCACGCGTCGAAGCTCTGCCGCGGACACTTCGTTTTTGTAAGGCCTGCAGGCAGGAAACTCCGCACGAGATTCGGTCAGGCGCCGGTCTCATCGCCAAAATGTGTATCAAGTGCCTGGAAACCGGACGCAGGTACGAACTCGACCGCGATTGAAAGACACCGTCACATTTACCCTTCCTCGCGCAGCGTTCCCGACGCCCTCGGTTATTCTGTAGGGATCACGTCGTAACCAGTTGGAGGAAAGATGACGGGTCACAACGCCCTTCGTTCAATTTTCATGGCCGGGTTGATTTGCGGCGTGCTGGACGCACTTAGCGCGATCGTTGTCTCCGGATATTTCGGCGCTGCCCCAGCGCGGGTATTCCAGGGCATTGCCAGCGGATTGCTCGGACGCAGCGCTTTCCAAGGCGGCGCCGGCGCGGTGCTGCTAGGTGTGTTTCTGCATTTCATCGTGGCCACCGGGGCGGCCGCAGTTTACTATCTCGCCAGCCGCCGCTTGGCAGTCATGATTGACCACCCGCTGCTCTGCGGCATTCTGTTCGGGATCGCGGTGCACCTGTTCATGACCTTCGTGGTGATTCCGTTATCGGCAATCGGACGCAGACCGTTCGTGCTCCCCTCCTTCGCCGCCTTTCTGATGGTCAGCATGTTCGTGATCGGGCCGTCGATTGCTTTTTCCATAAGTCACTTTTCGAAGCCATCCACCCGCACTCTGACTCCTTAGCAGCGGTCGCGGAGCGTAATGCCATTAGGGCATTACCTGGATACGCCCATCGCCGCGGTGGTGCATAATTCAATAAAACATGGCGACGCCGAGCCTGGCCAAGACTGACGCTGTACGCGAAGAGGCTGCCCTCTGGAGACCGCTTTCGCTTGCGAAAACACTGAGGGAAGCACCACACTACCGGCCGGCGCGAGTGCTCTTGTTGCTGTGGCTTACAGCCACGCTGATTTGTATTGGCTTGGGGATTTTCCAGGTCAACATGGGTTGGAACGGGCTACCGATTCAACTCGGCCCCATTCGATTTTCGATGACGATTTACCCGCCGCTGATTATTTGTTTGTGGATGGTATTTTGGCTCGGCTTCGAGTGGGCATTCCTTGCTGCATATCTGGCAACGTGGACGCTCTCCCTCTACACCGGCATGCCATTAAAAGCGGCATCGTTGTTCGCGTTAGTTGACCCCCTCGCGTTGGCGGTCTATGCGCTGGCATACCGCGCAGCACGGCTGCCCTTCGACCTGCGCCATCCCAAGAGTGGAATCTGGTTCATCGTGGTGTCCTTTGTGGCCGCGGTTGCGGGTTCCACCGGCTCCTTCATCTGGAGCGAGGCGCACGGGCTTTCGGCGGCCGACACTCTCGCAATCTGGCAGGGGTGGTGGATCGGGGCTTTGGCCCAGGCGCTGATTTTGAACGCTCCCGTGCTGGCAATTCTCTCGCGCAGACTCGAAGGTCTGAAGCGGCGGCACTTTCGGGCGCCCGAGGTGGAAGAGCCGACGTTGCGCTGGATTGCCACGGCGATTGCGGCAGGCGGCCTGGTGCTGGCAGGGTTCCTGATGGCGAGCAGTGAACTCGCCAGCGTACGGCTATCGCAAGCTCTGGCCACGGATGTTTCCGGCAGTGCGCGGCGCGCAATTCTGGATGCGTCCTACAGCTGGAAACTCACCGCATGGGCCGGTATGGCTCTCACCTTGGCCGGATCAATGGGAGGCATCTTTCTGGCCTACGCGTGGAACCGAACGCTCTTTCGGGAAGTCCGGCTACGCACCGCCGAATTTCAGGAGAGCGAACAGCGTTTCCGCCTGACGTTTGAGCAGGCGGCAGTAGGAATCGCGCATGTGGGGTTGGACGGGCAATGGTTGCGGGTGAATCAGAAGCTCTGCGACATCGTGGGTTACTCCCGTGAGGAAATGTCGCGCCTTACCTTCCAGGACATGACCTACCCCGAGGACCTGGATGCGGACCTGGCACAAGTTCGGAAGGCGCTCTCCGGAGAAATTTTCACGTATGCGATGGAGAAGCGTTACATCCGCAAGAATGGATCCCTGATCTGGATTCAACTAACCGTCGCACTGGCGCGCGGTCCTCAGAATCAGCCTCAATACTTCATCTCCATAGTGGAAGACATCAATGAGAGGAAGCAGCTGGAAGAGCAATTGCGGCATTCGCAAAAAATGGAGGCCATCGGCAGGCTGGCAGGTGGCGTTGCGCATGATTTTAACAACCTGCTGACGGTGATCTCGGGTTATGGCGAGATGCTCATCAATGAGACGGCGCACGACTCTTCCTTGAGGTTGAAGGCCGAGGCGATCCGCTCGGCTGCGGAACGGGCCGCCGTACTTACCCAGCAACTCCTTGCCTTCAGCCGCCGCCAGGTGGTTCAGCCGAAAACCGTAGACCTCAATGATGTCGTGGAAAAAATGGAGCAGATGCTTCACCGGCTAATCGGGGAAAAGGTCGTGCTGGCGACCAAGCGGCGCCTAGATTCGGCGTACGTCAGGATTGATCCGGGACAGATCGAACAGGTAATCGTGAACCTCGCTGTGAATGCGAAGGATTCCATGCCGGAAGGCGGAACGCTGACGATCGAGGTCGGCCGCGCGGAACTCGGAGGAGCGCCGGCTGCAACACTCGAAGTTCGAGATACCGGTACCGGGATGACCGCGGACGTACTGGCTCACGTTTATGAGCCGTTCTTCACCACCAAGGCGCGGGGCAAAGGCACCGGTTTGGGACTCTCCATCGTCTACGGGATTATCAAACAGGCCGCAGGCACGATTCTTGTGGACACGCAATTGGGCCGTGGTACGGCGTTCCGCATCCTGCTGCCCGAGTTGGCCAGTATGGAAGTGCAGCCTGAACCGCGCTCGAATTCCGAACCTGTTGTCTGCGGGTCGGAGACAGTGCTGCTTGTCGAGGACGAGAATGCGCTCCGCGCCTTGGCCGCGCAGGTGTTACGCGCGAACGGCTACACGGTGCTGGAGGCGGTCACGGCCGAAGATGCGGAGCGCGTGGCCCGCGAATTCAATGGTGCGATTGCGCTCATGGTGACAGACGTCGTTATGCCCGGAATGAACGGTCCGGCGCTGGCAAAGCGACTCTATCCTTCGCGGCCGCAAATGAGGGTTCTCTACATGTCCGGATACACTGAGAATGTGCTTGAGGTGAAGGACGATCTCGGCCGTGCGACAGAATTCCTGCAAAAGCCATTCGCGCCCTCGGTCCTGATCAATCGGGTTCGCGAACTGCTGGATGCAGTGGCATGATCGGATTTCCTCAAAGGGAGCCCGGAATCAGTGAGGGATTATTCACAGCGGCCACGCTTCTTTCCTTTACTACGCGCAGCGGGTCCAATATAATCGCAGTCTGCATCCAGCTAAGCAGTTCCTCAAATCACAATCGCAGGAGCCACATCGTGATCGAACGAAAATGCTCCTGGGTAGCCACCCGGAATTACGGCGGCTCATCGGGAAGAATCCATCCACCGGCCTGATCATTCTGGGCTGCGTGTCCCTCCAGGTAGGAATCGCATTACTGGTAAGGGACTCGCCCTGGTGGGTCATCCTTTTGGCGGCATTTAGCGCCGGAGCTTGCGCGAGCCACGCGTTATGGACGTTGATCCACGAATGCTCGCACAACTTAATTTTCTCGAGGACCTATCTGAATACAATGGCCTCGATCGTCGCCAATCTGCCGCACCTTTTACCGAGCGCGGTTTCCTTCCAGCGATACCACATGAAGCATCACGCCTTCCAGGGGGTCTATGACCTGGATGCCGATTTGCCCAGCTATTGGGAAGCGCGCCTGATTGGAAATTCAGCAATCGGCAAGGCTGTGTGGCTCCTGCTGTTTCCCCTCTTTCAGGTGACCCGGCCGCCTCGATTGAAGGAAATCCGCATGTTCGATCGCTGGATTGTCTTGAATTTTGCAGTGCAACTAGCATTCGACGTGGCGATCTATTTTCTAGCGGGGCCGAAGGCGTTCGCGTATCTGGGTGCTTCGTTCTTCTTTTCGGTGGGGCTGCATCCGCTGGGCGCACGCTGGATTCAGGAGCATTACCTGGTCGCGCCGCCTCAAGAGACCTACAGTTACTACGGCCCGTTCAACCGGCTGGCCTTCAACGTCGGGTACCATAATGAGCACCACGATCTGCCCTCGGTCCCGTGGAATCGCCTCCCGCTGATCCGCAGCGGCGCACCGGAATTGTACGATTCGCTGGTGTATCACACCTCCTGGACCAAGCTGCTTTTGAGGTTCGTGTTCGACCCCGGCATCTCCCTCTTCTCTCGTCAGGTTCGCGTGGAAAGAGGGAGCGTCGCGCTGAATGCCGAGGTCAAACCCGATATCGAATTTGTAGAGGCGTCGCAGGCAAGTGAGCCTGAGACACCCCAGCTCAAGACAATCGGACTGGAAACCCTACCGCCGGAGATATTTACGGCGTAACGAAGGGTGCGATAACGCGGCGAGCAGGAGCAGGGCACCCGCTGTAGTTGAGGCCGATGCCGGCTCCGGCATGTTTGCATCGATATCCACCGTGGCGCCCCCGACGTAGAAATCGCCGCTGGACCGCAATACCTTGATTCGGAAATTGCCGTCGAGCATGGATGCGTACACGTCGCTCAGTTCACAACTGCAAACGGAAGCTGACAGAATCAGCGGCGAGCCGGCGGTGTAGGTCCGAATGTTGCCGGCGAATGAAGTCAGTGGAATGTTGAGGCCGGGCAAGGCAAATTCGACCGAACCGCTCTCGCCGCCGCCGTCGTCATCGTCAAAGACCATCACCGAAACAGTGATGGAATTGAGGCTGCTGACCTGCAAAATGTCAGGCACCTTGAACTTCAGGAAGATTGCGTCGTTGCTATTGTCCAGCAGGAATGGCAGTGCCGTCGCGGTGTTGGCTGGCGGTAATTCGGCCTTCACAAAGTTGGCTGCAATCGGTGTCGCCTGCATGGGTACGCACAAGGTGGACGCGAAACCAGCAAGCAAGATTAAGTTTAGTATCTTCAAAAGCCCCTCCGGGTATTGCGCGAATTGTGAAATATATCACGTACCCTGGGGTTTGAATTCGGCTTGAAAATACTAACTTTCGTAGACTCAGTCCTGGGTCCCGTATAGGACTGCCTTCGCCTACTGGAGCCATCGCTGAGCGCGCAAGGACACCTAATCAACCAGCGTGACTGCGCCCGTCTGGAGGTCATAGATGCCGCCGGCGACCTTGACCTTGCCCGCTTTGACCTTGGGCGCCACGATTGGCCCGAGCTCGCGAAGGGTCGCGACCCCCAGCCTCACGTTCTCGCGGATCGCATTTGCCAACGGGTCGCCGGCCATGCCTTGGCTTTTCGTCACGGCAGGCTTGATGAGTTCCACCAGTCCGTTGATCGCACCCGGCAGGGAATCCTTGGCATTGATGTGCTGAATGGCGGCTTTGACGGCACCGCAACCGGCGTGTCCCAGGACCAGGATCAACGGCGCGTTAAGCTCTTCGATTGCGTATTCGATGCTGCCCTTCACCGTAACACCCGCGCCGCCGATGACGTTGCCCGCTACGCGAACCACGAAAATATCGCCGATGCCGACGTCGAAGAGGATCTCCGGCGCAACGCGAGAATCGGCACAACTGACTACGATGGCTTCGGGATACTGTCCATGCGCCAGAACTCGAAAATCCGTCGGGACTGCGCCTGGGCGTAACCGGCTTACCGAGTGTGAAGCGGTGGTTACCCTCCAACAACTCTTTCAGCGCCTCGTCCGCAGTCATGGAACGGCGGGACGGCGCTGCTTCGCGTTGGGGCTCCGCCACATCCGCTGTTGCCAGGCCTAACCCTGCGGCGGCGCCGAGCATCAGGAGCTCGCGCCGCGAAGCCTTCGGACCGCCACTCTGTACCGGGTTCACTGCGCTTTCCCGATGCCGTCTCAAAACGAGAGATTCAGAATATTTACGCGCATCACTGCTTCACGCTGAGATAGGCGCCGGCCGGGGGACTGCATCCCCCCGATTCGGGCGACCACGGCCTGATCGCCATCCGGCTCCAGGGAGGGGACCTGAATCGCGATCTGGTAGAGCCCTGCATTGCCGGGCGCCAGCGCCGCGCCGATTACGTTCGCCGTAAGGCCGCCAATAGTCACGGTGACCGGTGAGGCCACATTCGCGTACCGGATTCGAGGGCGCCACGGTTCCGGGCGCGACCGATGGATTGCTGGCGCCAAACCCGGTGCCCCATAGGATGACGATTTCGCCGGGCTTCACCGGTACCGTTGCTGCACCGGAGAACAGGTTGGGAGGCCCGGCCAGGCTGAAATCCGGACGGGTTGCCACCGCGTACTTCCCGTTCCAGAGGAAGAATGCCGGGGATTCCGGCTGCAATTGCACGCTCCCTGCCGGGCTCGTCACGCCGCTGTTGCTCACCTCCACCGGGACGGAGCCGAACACGCTGTCCGCCGGAGCCTGAACGTTGATTTGGGAGGGGCTGATGTAAGCCACGTATGCCGGCTTGCCGTTGATCTTCACGCCGACGCCATCCAACTGCGTGGGTAGCGACGAACCGGCGAAATCGGCCGCTGCCCAAGGGCGCGTGCCGGGAGCAAGATTATTCCCCAGGATGCTAACCCAAGCGCCGGCGGAGACATCCTGCTGGAAGCTGGCGCCATTGACCACGCTAGTGATGACCGGGGATTGAGTTTGGGCGCCGGGAGGCGTCAGCGTGTATTTCGCCAGGTAGATGTGGTCGCCGCGCTCCGAATTATCGCCGTTAGCAGCGTTGGCCGCCACGTAGATAATCAGGTTGCCGGTGTTGGCTGCCGGCGGCGTCCAATCGAATTCGAAGCCCACGGGACTCCTTACGCCGGGGCGCGTGCCATTCTGCGTATGTTCGATATACTGCAGCGGCATGCCATTCGTGGCACACGCATTCCCGAAGGTCTGACTGCGGAAATTTGCCTGCGTGCAGACCAACTGCGTATATCCATCCGTCCCGGGCGTGAAGGTCCCGGCTTGCGTACCCGGGCTGGTGGCGAGGCGCGCCGTGAGCTGGAATCCCCAGCGCCGCTGCGTGGAATCGGTGATGGTCACAACCAGATGTTGCTTGACTCCCGGCGTGTAGCCGAGGCCGGTGGGGAACGTCACCGTGACGCTGCCCTGGCCGGCCGGACCGTTGTGGCAACCGGCGCAACTCTCTTCCCCCGGTACACCGGAAACCCCGGCATCGGGTCCGCTGGCAAAGGCGAAGAGCAGGATCGGAACCACAACGGCGAGCGCCGCCAGTTGTCCGGTGCGAACGTATGTGCCGGTCGGCATGGGTGTGCTGCGCGACCCAAAGTGCAGCTCAGGATGCCGAATACCAAGAAGGTCGTAACTGCTTATCGGAGAAGGGGCTTGGGAAAAGTAGAGGGGAGCAGGACGAGGGTTTGAGTGGCAACTTGCCACGGGCCCAAACCAATGGCAGGCGGCGCTTTGTCGCCGATCAGCGGTGATGAACGGGCTTAATTTTCTTGGCTTTGCGCGGCTTTACGTGGGCGGCCTTCGACTGTTTGTACTTCTTGCCCTTCTGCCGTTTGGCCTTGTAAGTCTTCTGCTTGGCAGGGGAGGCCTGCATCATGGCGGTGGTACCGAGGCAGAGCGCCAGCGCAAGAGCCAACGTGCGAAATCGCATGATCCACATTACTGCGTATTCTGCGCAAACCACAAGTACATCTTTAGGAAACTGAGAGCCGTGAGCAGGACGCAGGCGATGGAAGCGATCCGCCAAACCGTCGCTTCCCAGGGATGGCGGCCGCGGAATGCCGCCAGGTACGCCACCGCAAAGCCGCCCACCAGTCCGCCGATATGGGCGGCGTTATCGATGCGTCCACTGCCTAGAATTCCGAAGATCAGGTTGATCGCGGCCCAAAGAATGTACTGGCTGCGGAACGCGGCTGCCGTCATCCCGTGGTGGCGCACTCCGTATGCGATCATGGCCCCCAGCAAACCGAAGATTCCAGCCGACGCGCCTACCGACAATGCCGTGTTCCAGACGGCGCTGGCATAGAAACCAAGTACCGTAGAGCAGAAGTAGATCACCCACATGCAACTGGAGCCAAAGGTCTCTTCGACTTCCGCGCCCAGCCCGAAAAGCGCCCAGGTGTTCATGAAGATATGCATCATGCCGCCGTGCAAAAACCCGGCGGTGACCAGGCGCCACCATTCGCCCTGCGCCAATAACGGGTCGAATTTGCCGCCGAATGCAATCAGCGTGCGGCCATCCAGATTAAAGAAGGCGTCCGAGTTCCCGGCGCGCAGGCTGAAGATCGCGGTGACGATGTACAGCCCGATATTCATCAGCAGGATGATCGTGGTATTGAAGTGCAGGTGAGAAATAAATCCGCCGACCAGGGCGGTGGATTCGTCGCGCGTTACCTGGCGCGGTGCGACTGCCTCATTGCAATAGGGGCAGACGCGATCTTTGATCGTGATGAAGGCCCGGCAATGCGGGCACATCCGGCGGGAATCCATTAGCACCATCATACGCTGAGAGCTCCGGTTAGCCGGAGAACGGCATGCATTCTGCTACAATCGAAAGTCCCGATCATGGTCAAAACGGAGCGCGAGTATCGAGAAGATATCTGCCAGATCGGCCGTCTGGTCTTTCAAAAAGGCTGGGTCGCGGCTAACGACGGCAATATCACCATCCGGCTTGACGCCGAGCGCATTCTCGCTACCCCACCGGCGTTTGCAAGGGCATGATGCATGTCGACGATCTGATCATCGTCGATATGAAAGGGAATAAGATCTCAGGCCGGGCGCAAGGCACCAGCGAAATCGCGATGCACACCACCGTATACGGGCTGCGTCCGGACGTAAAAGCTGTGGTTCATGCGCATCCTCCGGTAGCGACCGGTTTTGCCACCGCCGGCCGCGAACTCAATCTGGCGCTGTTGCCGGAAGTCGTGATTGGCCTCGGGTGCGTGCCTCTCGCCGATTACGGCCTGCCGGGAACTCCGGCGTTGACCGAGCCGATGCTGCCGCTGATTCCAAAGTATGACGCTTTGATGATGGCTAACCACGGCGCGGTTTGCTATGGCGAGGACGTGTTCAAGGCCTATTTTAAGATGGAGACCCTGGAACATTTCGCCCGGATTCAACTGGTCGCCGAGATGTTGGGCGGGCCCAAGGTGCTGCCGCGGACCGAAGTGGATAAGCTGCTGGATTCGCGCACCCGCTATGGGGTAAAGGCAAAGAGCGCCGGCGAACCGAACTGTCCCGTGGCCGCCGAAGAAGTCGGGCGCAGCAGTTGCGGCGGCGGCAGCAGCAGCGCGTCCCGTACGGACGAGGAACATTTTTACGTATCGCGCTCGGAGCTGGTTTTGATTGTCGAGGAAGCGCTCAAAGCGCGCGGTTTAGCTTAAGACGAATTTCTTGGAGAATTAAGCAATGGGTGAAGCGTTAGGAATGATCGAAACGCGCGGTCTGATCGCCATGATTGAGGCTGCCGACGCGATGGTAAAGGCCGCCAAGGTCAATCTGGTGGGCTGGGAGAAGATCGGTTCGGGGTACGTCACCGCCATGGTGCGTGGCGACGTTGCGGCGGTTCGCGCTGCTACCGATGCCGGCGCTGCCGCGGCGCGCCGCGTGGGAGAACTGATCGCGGTACACGTGATCCCGCGTCCGCACGAGAGCTTGGAAGCGATTCTGCCGATTGGCAAAATCCAGTCGCAAGGCGCCGGCAAGTAGCCGTCGCGAGGAGCGTCATGATTCTCGCCCGCGTCGTGGGTACCGTTGTCGCCACACGCAAAGATCCTCGCCTCGAAGGCAAGAAGCTGCTCATTCTGAAGCCGATCTCGCCGGACGGCAAGGACGAGAGCGGTTACGTAGTCAGCGTGGACACCGTCAGCGCCGGTGTCGGCGAGCGAGTCATTGCGGTCTCCGGCAGCAGTGCGCGCATGGCCGAAGGCTGCAAGGACACGCCCGTTGACAATGCCATCATCGGCATTGTTGACGAAGTGCATATGGATTAACCCATGTACTTCGGGCGTGTTGTCGGCTCCGTTTGGGCGACCATCAAGAGTCCGCAGATGGTCGGACAGCGGATGCTGGTGGTTCAGCCGTTGACTCCGGAACTCAAGAACACTGGCAAGCCGCTGATTTGCACTGACGGAATCGGTGCCGGAACCGGGGAACTCGTCTATTGGGTGCGCGGCAAAGAAGCCAGCTTTCCGTTCCTGCCGCAAGAGCCGCCAATCGATACAACGGTGGTTGGCATCGTCGATGAAGTCCACGTCAAACGCACCGTCGAAGAAACTCCGCCGCCGGCGTCTCCCGCTCGCAAGAACACGAGGAAATCCGGTCCATGCTGATTGCGCGCGTAGTCGGCGAACTGGTGGCGACTCAGAAGCATCCCAGCCATGAAGGCCGTAAACTGCTGCTCGTGCAGCCGTTGAACCTGGATGGCAGTGATCGGGGAGATGCCGTTGGTGGCGCTTGACGCAGTGGATGCCGGCGTCGGCGACAAAGTCCTGCTGGCAACGGAAGGTTTCAGCGCAATGACGAGCGTGGGCCGCCCCAACTCACCAATTGACATGGCGGTGATTGGCTTTATCGATCATGTTGAACTGGTTCAAGGGGTCGCCTGAACGTCGGCTGCTCATTGCGACCGCGCCCAGTACCAATCCGAGTCCGAATTTCAGAACATCGATCCCCAGATAGGCATTGTGCAGGAGCCAGAACCTCGCGTGCTCCTGATTGGCGAACTCGGCGGGCACATAGTCCATGCTTCGCCCCACGACGGCCAGTTCCGGAGAAATCGCCAGGCGTTGGATCAAAGTCAGCACCACCATCGCCAGGCTCACGATCAGTGCGAATTTTCCCTCAGTTGTGCCGAACAACAGGTAGCTGAAAAATAGCAGCCCGAGAATGATCTGTATCGTTTCCCAGCTCCTAAAAAGCCATCGATTTTGCTCTACCACTTCATAGCGCAGCACCGCCCTGGTCGCGGCCGGTCCCAGCGGTTTGGTTTGTACCGTGAAGGCCGGGTTGGAGGAGTGCAGAATGTCATCGACAATACTAAAGCTCCGCGAACCGTACCATGCCATGAGTAATCCGCCGCCAAACCACAGGCCCAGGATGAAGCAGACGATGCGCCGATAGTGCATGACTTTTGATTCTAACTCAGTGATTCGGCAATCCCCCGGAATTCGGTGCTCGTCTGGGAGTGCCTCTTCCTCGCCGAGCAATTTCGCAATCCTGCCAGGCATTCCCGCCATGCGCGCCAGCACTTTCAAGCGGTAGCCCGCAACCGCATCGCGGTTGAATTCGAAGAACTGGTCCTCGGCGTAAGTTCTGCCGAAGATGTCCAGAAACATCGAGCGGAATTTGCCGGAATCGCCGCTATATCTCGCTTCGCGCTGTTCCCGATAGGCGACCCGCTCCGCGGAGGTGAGTGCGCAGAGTAATGGATGTACGCGCGATGAATGCACGGCCCGGTGCTGCTGGATTTTCTGAATGGTGCGATCGAGCGGCAGATCGCCCCAGATCTCCGGCCCGATTTGCAAAGTTTCGTCACGGCTCCATTGCGCCATCGGAAATGCGGAGATCAACCAATCGCCCAAGTGCTCCACGTTGCTGCGTCCGCGTCCGAACCACAACGCATCCTCTTCGTGCCGGGCGAACCAGATCGATAACCGGTCGAGCAGGCCGCCCATCTTTTTTCGATCGATTGCCGGCCGGTACTGAGTGCCGAAAATGCCGATCGAAACCGGAACGCGGTCCAGGAATGCGAGTAATTGGTCGTTTAGAACACCTTCAAAGACGCTGGCACCCATGCCGACAATTGCTAGATCGAACTGCTGCACTTCCGGGACGTCCCACGGTTTGAAATGCAGATAATGGAGTTCACTTTCGCCGGGTAGCAGGGAATTGATCAGATGGTATCCCAGCCGGTCGCCGAAATTTCCGACGTTGTTGTAAGAAAGGATCGCCACTCTCTTTGGCTTCAACACGGGCCGCGGCTCGGGAGTCAATCGGATCATGACCTCATCGGAGCCGCACCGCATCGAGGCCTGGATCCGCAAATTCGCGTCCTGGATCCCCTCGCACAGAGTCCGCAAGTCCGGACGATCCGGCGCGATGCGGCCGGGAGGGGCGAAGTCCGGCGACGTATAGCTGATTACCGCGGGCAGATTGAAAGCCCGCAACTGTTTCAGAAATCCCCGCCAATCGGAAATGTGATCGAGGACGCCGAGCGCGGTGATGTGGGTGGCGCCGGCCACGTGCGGAATTGACTGTTTGTCGAGGTTGCAGACAAGGGTCCGCTCGTCGCGCTGCGTGCAGTCGGAAGGTAGATAGGTGCAACCCGGCGGCAAGTAGCGCTCCATCGCCATGCAGCCGCACTCCAAATCGAGCACGCTGGCGCCTGAGGGAATGAAATCCGCGGCTTGGCGCGCCCTCTCCTTTTCTTCCAGTACCAGGCACGAAGGGGCGGGCCGCAGGCCGTCGTCACTGCGGCGGACGGAACCTCCCGGCGCCGGAACTTCCGCGGGAATCGCTGTGGCGCGTTTGTCCAGCTCCCTGCGCACGCGATCGATCACGTCGAGCCATTCGCCGCGCCGGGTCTGCCGGAACAGGCGCATACCCGGATACCACGGGCTGTCTTCACGGTCGAGCAACCATCGCCAGTCCGGGACAAAGGGGATAAGTACCCATGTCTCCACGCGCAGCGAGCCGGCCAGGTGAGCCACTGCCGTGTCCACGGAGATAACCAGGTCCATGTCGGTCAAGGCATCGGCAGTATCGGTGAAATCAGAGAGCAGCGGCGCTAGATTTCGCACACGCCCGGCGAGACCCAGGCGTTCGATTTCGGCTGCCGCGGGACCTACCTGAAAACTGTAGAAGTCGATTTCCAGGTTGCCGAAAATCGGTATCAGCAAATCCAGTGGAAGAGAGCGATTGTGGTCATTGGGATGGCAGCGGGAGCCCGCCCAGACGATCCCCACCCGGAGAGCTCCGGCAGCCCGGGCCCTGCCTGGCGGCAAACGATAAGGAGCCGGCGGCGGCACCGTCTCGAGCGTCGTGCCAAAAGCCAGCGGGGCACTCAACAGGGGACACTGAAGATCGAATTTTGGCAGCGGTTCGCCTGCCGCCACAAGATGAAGCACGCCGGGCAGACTCCGCATGAGGCGCTTCAACTCGGGCTGAACTTCCAGGATCACCGTTCCGCCGCGCGCCGCAATGAGGGGGATGTAGCGCGCAAACTGGATCGTGTCGCCCAAGCCCTGCTCGGCGTGCAGCAAGAGTGTGCGGCCAGGGAACGGGCTGCCGTCCCACAGAGGCTCGGTAAGGCCGCGAAAGCCAGCCAGCGAGCCGAGGTCACGCCCCAGGGCACGCCAGCGCCACTCGTATTCAGCCCAGCCTTCACGGAACTCTCCGTTGCGCAGCAGCGCCATGCAAAGGTCGTAGTGGATCTCAGCAACGGGCGCCAGCGCCAGGGCGCGGCGCAACCAGGCGATGCCCTCCTGGAAGCGGCCGGCGAGATTCAGAATCCGTCCGATTTCGTGCTGTACCTCGGCCGTGACCGTCTCTCCGTCCGAAAACTCGTGCAGGCAGGCGAGAGCCTCGTCGAAGCGCTCTTGCCGCCCCAGCGAGTTGGCCAGCCGCAGGCGTAAGGAAATCGCCATCGTGCCGGCCGTGGGCATGGTGAGCGCGCTGCGAAAGCTCGCCGCGGCCTCTTCGTGCCGGCCGAGCTTGTTGAGAGCTTGCCCAAGATTGCCCAGGGCCGCAGGTGAATCAGGATCGATGCTTAGTGCAAAACGGGCAAGCACACTGGCCTCCTCGAAGCGGCCCAGATCGAGGAGCGCTGCTGCCAGATGGGAACGCGTCTGACTACTTCCGGGATCGAGTGCAAGCGCACGTCGAAAGCAGTTCGCCGCCTCTTCCGGGGATCGCGAAGCCAGCAGCACACGGCCCAGGCCGCAATGCAGCACGGCCAAATCGTCTCTCCGGGTTAGGGCAAAGCGGAAACTTTCCGCCGCAGCCTCGAGCCGCCCGGCCCGCTCCTGCAGGAGCCCGGACAGATAGAAGGCTTCCTCCCTCCCCGGATCCACCGCCAGGATTTGGCCCAGTAACGCCTCCGCGTCCTCGAATTCGCCACGATCAATCTGCAGGCTGACCAGGGTGAGCGCGCTCGAAGGATCAATCGCCGGCGGTGTGGTCTGCGTCTCCGGCAGCCGGGTAATCGGGTTCATGTGAGCACTGAATCGACAGACCGGGTATGGAAACTTTAGCCTATGCGCTAAAGATTTTCGAGACCCTGCCGATCACTCCAGAGTTGAATGAGGTTGCATGCCTAACTTCGAAACCAAATACTTCGGAAATGTCGAGTTTGAAGATGCGTCGATCGTCGTCTTCCCGGTGGGATTACCCGGGTTCGAGGAGTGCCGGCGATTCCTGGCGCTCCATTTTAAGGAAAGCGCCCCTCTGGTCTATTTACAGAGCCTGGAGCGAGAGGAACTGTGCTTCGTCACCCTCCCAGTGCAATCCATCGAGCCGGAGTATCGGCTGCGCGTGTGCGAGGAAGACCTCCGAAACATGGGACTCGAAACCGGGCGGCAGCCCGCGATCGGTTCAGAGGTACTTGGGCTTGCCGTGGTTTCAATTCGCGAAAGCGGCGTGACTGCGAACCTGCTGGCGCCGGTGATCGTAAACTTGGAAAATCGCCGCGCGGTTCAGGCGGTAGCGCCGGAGAGCTCCTATTCCCACCAGCACGCACTCCTCTCCGGAGAGACCGCCGTATGCTAATCATGTCGCGCCGCGAAGGGGAGACGATCCTCATTGGCGAAGACATTGAAGTAGTGATTGCACACATTGGGCGTTCGCGTGTTCGCGTTGGTATTCGTGCGCCACGGTCGACCTCAATCATGGCCCGTGAAGTCAAATTGGTGAGCGAGGAAAACCTGGCGGCGGCCGCTTCGGCGGAGCTGATTAGGAATTTCACTACCCCTCTTAAAGGTTCCTTCCCTCCCGACGATAAGAGCATTGACCGGCAAGAAGCCGGATCAAAACTCGAAAGGATTTCTCAATGTCTATCTCCATTCAAACCAACGTAAACTCCATGGTCGCCCAGGAAAATTTGGGCGTAAACACCGCTTTTCAATCGCGCACGATTCAGCGCTTGACTTCGGGCTATCGCATCAACTCTTCCTCGGATGACGCGGCCGGTTTAGCCGTCGCCAATAAGTTCCGCAGCGATACGGCCGAACTGACGCAGGGCGTCCGTAACGCCAACGACGCCATCAGCCAGCTCCAGATCATTGATGGTGGTGTCAATAACGTGTCGAATATCCTCGACCGCCTGAAAACCTTGGCGACTCAGGC
The DNA here is from genome assembly GCA_963811575.1 of uncultured Solibacteraceae bacterium. Taxonomy (GTDB): domain Bacteria; phylum Acidobacteriota; class Terriglobia; order Bryobacterales; family Bryobacteraceae; genus Solibacter. Next base: position 416,900 of record CAWERY010000008.1, read on the forward strand.
CAGTTCCGGCACCTTTACCGGGAACCGCGATACAGTCAACGGCGAATTCCAGACGCTGCTGGGCGAAATCGACCGGCAGGCGAAGAACGTCAAACTCAATACGGGCGGCAACTTCAACACCAATCTGACGGCGTATATCGGAGGCAGTGCGGCGGGCGCCAATGCGGATGCAAAGGTGAACGTTGACCTGAGTACCTCGGCAATCGATCAGACCGGGCTCGGCCTGAGCGGCCTTTCGGTAGTGGGCGGTAGTTCCGGCTTCGACGCCGGCAACACCGTGCGCCTGGACAATTCGACGACCACCTTCCTCGCGAATGGCCACACCCAGAGCTTCACTGTCGATTATGTGGATGGTAGCGGAGTGTTGCACAATGGCGTCAGCGTTACCGTCAAAGGCACTGGCGTAGGCGTGGCGACCGGCTTGTCTGGAAAAGACGCTGTCAATGCCGTCAACACTGCGCTAACCGGCGCCGGGATCACCAATGTGACGGCTCAGATGGGCTTGGACGGAAAGCTCGCCTTCTCGGGGAATGCAGCCTTCCAGATCAAATCCGCGGACGTCTCCGCCGGCACGGACGGCATTGTCACAAACAATGGCGCGGCCGGCAGATTCGCAGTCAATCTCGGTCTTGCCAACGCTACCACCGACTTCGCCCAGCTTACCCAGGGAACCGGGGACGCTGGTGACGCCACCTACTCTACGGACCTCATTAAACTGACGGTGGCGGGAACTACCTATAGCGTTACCCTCGATGGCAATTCTGCGAATGCCAACGGCACAACGACATTCGGGGGGAATAACATTGGTTCGGCTGTCGCCGGCCTGAACACCTTTCTGCAGGCCCAGGGTCTGAATATCCGTGCCTTTGCAGACGTGAGCAGTGGCAGCACCTCCGGCAATATCAAGTTCCAGGGAACCACATCGTTTGCAGTGACCTCTACCTTGACGGCGGGTGCCGCCGGCACGATGTTATCCGACGGTTCGGCCGGGACAGCTGGTGCGGGCGGATTGCACCCAGGCGCCAGCGGCATTCCGAACGCTATTGCGGTTACCGCAGCGGACGCTGACAAATCAGTCACCGGGCACGCCCTTGCGGCTGTGGACGCAGTGAATTCGGCGGTCGCCAAACTGGGCAGTGTACAGGGCAAGGTGGGTGCGGGCGAGAACCAGCTGCATTACGGCATCGCTCTGGCAACTTCGCAGATCACCAACTTCTCCTCCGCCGAGTCACAGATTCGCGACGCCGATGTCGCCGCCGAAGCGGCCAACCTGACTAAGGCGCAAGTCTTGCAGCAGGCTTCGATGGCGGCGATGGCGCAGGCCAACTCCGCTCCCCAGGCCGTCCTGGCACTGTTGCGCGGTTAGTAGTTCTTAACGGCGGGCCGACAGCGCTCCGCCGCATTCCAAGCCGCCCATCGCGGCTGGAGAGGGCCAGTTTCGGGCTGGGCCGGATGAGAATCCGGCTCGGCCCGGGAGTTTTTTTATGGGGACGACTAGTTCGATCTTTCACCGGTAGCAGCCAGTTCTCCACGGACTTTCAAAATGTCATCACTCGCGCCGTGCAGATCGCATCTCTTCCCATGACGCAGATGACCGCCCAAAAAACGGATCTGTCGAATCAGGCATCCGCGCTTACAAGTCTGAACATCACATTCAAAACGCTGCAATCGTCGGTCAGTGCGATCGAGTCCGCCATGGGGAAATCGGCCATTCAGGCTACCGTGTCCGACCCGAGCAAGCTTAGCGCATCGCTGCGAGACGGTGTTGCGGCCGGGGTCTACTCGGTTAACATTCTGGACCCCGGCACCTTCGCCGCCAGCATCACCCAAGCCGAAGATTTTTCGGGAACGCACGCATTTAAGCTTTCGCTCGGCGGCGTCGTGTATGGATTGTCCGTGGCCGATTCCAGCGCAGCCGGCGTAGCCTCTGCTATTAATTCTGCGTATGGGGACCAGGTCCAGGCAACCGTAGTAAACGTTGGTTCAGGGGCTACACCCGATTACCGCATCTCACTTCGAGGCCTGAAGCTTGGCGATCTGGACCCGCAGATCCTGGACGGCACCGACAGCCTCTCTGATTCCGCCGGCACCATTAAGGGAATTCGGGCGAGCTACACGGTGAACAGCTCGAGTGTCATTTCGACCAGCGACTCTCGCACGTTCTCGATTGCGGATGGGCTTACCGTGAGTGTTCAGGCAGGCGTCACCGGGAACGTCGATATTACGGTGGCGCCCGCCAGTTCCGCGCTCACCTCGGCGCTTTCCAGTTTCGCGAACGCTTACAACACGGCGGCGGATGCCCTTGCCGCGCAACACGGCAGCAGCGGCGGAGCGCTGACGGCCGATCCCATCTGTGAATCAACTCTCCGAACTGCTTCGCAGCCTCGGCACCTATAGCGACGCTTCCGGTTCCGTCGAGGGCATGAAGACCCTGGGCCTCGACCTCGGCACCGATGGGCACCTCACCTTCAATCAGTTCACGTTTGCAAGTCTCAATACCGCGGACGCAACCGGCGTAGCTGCTTTTCTCGGTTCCTCCACGACCGGCGGGTTACTGCAATTGGCCACCGGTGCGCTCAACACCGTGGAGCAGACGGACACCGGACTGCTAGCGATCGAGACCGCTTCCGTCCAAGGCGGAATTGCCAATCTCACCGACCAGATCAACAACCAGCAGGATCGAGTGGACCAGCTGCAGACTCAGTTGCAGGCACAGATGTCCGCCGCCGATTCGCTGATTGCTTCCATGGAGCAGCAGTATAGCTACATTTCCAACATGTTCACTGCCATGGAAACCGCGGCCCAGCAATACAAGTAGCAGGCTTATGACCGAATCGATGCCATCCCTAATCCATCAAGCCATTTCCCGCGAAGACTACCTTCGCGCTCTGGCTCTGTGGGATGCATACGCCGCTGGCCTGCGCGTGGAGATAGATCGGAACAATCTCGACCGCCAGGCGATGTCGGAGGCTCGGGATCTCTTTGAATCGAGTAGCCTGGTACTCCGTTGTGCTCGCGCGCATTTACAGGCGCGATGGCATCAGGCACGCAGCGCCGCCGCATATCTTCAGCGGAATCCGCCAGCCGCCCAAATCCGCAAATCACTTTAGATGAGTCCGCCGATTACTTGGGTTTTCCCGGCGGCGGCACCAGCCCTGGCGTCGGCTCTGCCGTCAGCACACCGGCGGAGACCAGGACCAGGTCCACGCGCCGGTTGTGGGCTCGACCCTCCTCCGTCTCGTTGGTATCGGCTGGCGCGTTGTCGGCGTACCCCGCTACTGCCATCCGCGAGGCGGGAATCTGGAACCGATCCCGCAGCAACTCCAGCATTGCAATGCTGCGCGCCGAGGACAACTCCCAGTTACTCCGAAATCGCGACGTATGGATCGGGCGCGCATCGGTGTGTCCCTCCAGCCGCACCGGATTGGGTAGCGACTGAACCACGGCGGCGATCTTGGCGAGAATCGAGAGGCTGCCCACCGCAATGGCGTCATCCCCCGAGGCGAAAAAGGTGGCCTCCCGCATGCTAATGATCAACCCGCGAGGGTCCAGGCGGAGTTGTAGTTTGCCGTTCTTCAGCTCGGAATCCAACCCCTTCTGCAAGGTTTCTAGCGACTTCGCAAGGTCCGGCGGTTGGCTTGGCGCCGGCGGCGGCGGACGCGTTGGGATTCTCGCGGTCGTCCGGTACCTCCTGAGTGACCGGGGCTTTTTTTGACTCATGCCTGCCACGCCCCAACACGGTCGAAATCGCGGAGCTGAACTGCCCGTGCTCCAGTGCCTGCCGTACCGAATCGGAGACCGCTTTCGCCTTGTTTTTGTCAGATTGCGTGGAGGCGAACATCACCACGAAGAATGCGAACAACAAGGTAATGAAATCGGCATACGAGACCAGCCAGCGTTCGTGATTTTCCGGCTCGGGCGCTTTCTTGCGCGTCACCAGGTGCTCCTCACGTCTTCACCGTAGCCGGCTCCGGCGCGCCGCGTTTTGCGGGTGCGGCGGCCTGCGCCGCGACGGTTGGCGTTGCCTTCTTTTTGGGCGACGGCCCCTGCTGGTAGGCCTCCAGCTTCATCCGGATCAAAGTCGGATTCAGGCCCTCCACAATCCCGATTACCCCTTCGAGAACCATATCCTTCAGTAGCGAGGAAGCACGCATCCGGGCCTTTAGTTTGTTGGCCGCCGGAAGGAAGAAGATGTTGGCGAGGCCTACGCCGTACACGGTTGCGACAAACGCCACCGCGATCCCGTGCCCTACCTCCTTGATATCCTCCAAATGCTTCATTACCTGGATCAGCCCCATCACCGCACCGATGATTCCGATCGTGGGCGCATAGCCCCCGGCGGCTTCCCACACTCGAGCCTCCGCCTCCGCGGCGTGCTCGCTCAACGCGATGTCGATCTCCATCATCTTGCGCAGTTCCTGCATATCGGTCCCATCTACCGCCAGGTTCAAGGCCTTGCGCAGAAACGGGTCGGCGATCCCCGCGGCTTCGTTTTCCAGACTGACGATGCCGTGCTTACGCGCCTTAGCCGCATACTGAATGATCGAATCGATGGTCTCCGCAGTGCCGTCCGCCCGCTCGAAGAATATCGCTCCGAGCCCCCGAAACGCCCGTACTACGATCGCCATCGGGGTGGTGACCAGCACGGAGCCGAACGTGCCCCCCAGAACGATCATGGCGGCCGTGCCCTGCGCTACATCTGAAATGCTGCCCTTTTCGAGGAGGAGGCCGCCGATGATGCCGGCCATCGCCAAGCCGATACCTCCCAAGCGTTGCCAGATCGGGCCGTTTCCCCGGTGTGGACCTGGGTCTCGGTTGGGGCTCGGGACCGGCCGTTGGCTTGGCAGTAGTATCTGTGATCGCCATGGGATCAATCGATCGTCGGCCCACTCCCGCTTCGGACCGCCAGTCGCGATCGAGGATGCGCCGCCGGAACTCCACACTGCGCTCCACTACTTCGTCGGCGCTCTCCAGAACCCGTAGAATCTGTCCGTTCGTCAACGTAATTACGGTGTCGGGAGTGACATCGATGTGCTCGATCAGATCCGAATTGAGGACCATGGGCGCGTGGTTGAGACGGGTCAGGCGGATCATCGAAGCTCCTCAACCCTTATCGGTGGGAACGTCGAAAAACATTAAGATGAAGCCGTTTTGGCCGATGAGCTTCTTGAGGCTCCCATGGCAGACTTACAGATCGTCCCACCGCACCACCGCCGCTCCCCAGTGAACACAATGGAACAGGAACGCCAGGAAGTTCTGGAGAGTGTCCTGTCCGCCTTCTCGTCCCCTATTGCCGATCTCGATGAAATGGCGGCCTGCCGCCGCTTGCTCCGGCACCTGCGCGATACTCCGAAGGCTCGCGTGGCGTGAGCTTAGCCTTGCTCCATCCGGTCCAACAACAGCGAGAGCCTGGAGGCAGCGTCCGTGTGGCCGCCGAATCGCAGCGCATTGTAGGTGGTGGTGAATTCGTCTACACTGGCGCTCAATTCCGTGCGCGGCAGCGATGCGGCGAACTCGGCGGGAGTGAACCACACCGGCTTTTCGTACCCCCGGCGCTTCAAAAGGTGCAGCATCCGTTTATAGAGCAGTGTGGCATCCGCGACGCTGGCGTGACCTCGTCGAACGCGCTCAACGCGCCGCCGCATTCGAAGCAGGCGCAGCATCGGAGCCGCACCTAACGCCAACCCGACCAGTACCGCCGCCACGGCCGCCAATTGGAACCAGAACCTCAAAAACCATCCGATCACATTCCGATTCCAGGCTGCCCGAAGGCCCAGCAGCGTGTCGAAGCCGCTGATCCCCATGCGGTGCGCACCCTGCTCCATGCGGTACGCCAGCGCCCCTTGCCGCGAAAGGTCATAGTCCACCACCCATTGCTGCCAAAACGTTTCCGCGGCATCCAGATACAAGGTCAACCTGGTCATCAAGGCGAAACTCGCCGGATTCGGATCGGGCGGTGTGGGGTCGAACGTGGTCCAGCCGCGCCCCGGAATCCAGGCCTCCACCCAACTGTGGGCATCGCTGGCGCGTATCAGCCACAGGTCCGAGACAGGGTTGTATACGCCGCTCTGAAATCCCGTGGCGATGCGCGCCGGAATCTCCAGCGACCGCAGCATTACCGCCATGGAACTGGCGAAATACTCGCAGTGCCCCTTGCGCCTGCGTGAACAGGAAATATGCCAGTGGGTCGGGCGTCTCGCGGTTCGGAAGTTCCAGCGTGTAGCCGAAGTCCGCGCGCAGATGCCGTTCGATGGCCCGCGCCCGCTGCAGGTCGTTGGTCGAACCAGCTGCAAAACTACGCGCCAACTCCGGAATGCGCCGGTCCAATTGTGGCAGCTGAAGGTACGTGTTGCGCGACGCCAGCGGCAGAATCGGAGCCGGATACAGCACCGGTGCAACCTCAGGCTGTTCGTCGAGCAGGCTCCAAGCGTCATAGTGAAGGCCCTGCGGGCCGGGATGCGCCACCCGCACGCTACCGTTCTCGGAACGGTACAACGTCCGCGCCCGCAAATCCAGCATCTCCGGAGTTCCCGCCAGAAACAGCGTGTCGTTCTCGATGGCTTCCACATCCACGTGGTAATTGATGCGCCGTCCCGGCCGCGGCAGTCCCGGCCGCGTCAGGATCACGTGCTCGTTATCCACCGTCAGTTGCTCCGGAGGACGCGGGGGATTGCTCCACCGCTTGCCGTCAAAGTCGGAGAGCGCGGTGCCCCGCCACTTCAGCGGGCCAACCGGCAGAGCGCTCCAGATTTTGACATGCATCACCGGCCGCGAGTTGGTCTTGATCTCTCCGATATCCCCCAGCGTGACCTGGTTGGAAAAGCCCGGAAGAAAGATGCGGTGCGCCACCAGCCGCGAAAAAGCCGCCTCCGCGGTCCGGGGAAGAATGAAGAACAGTACGGCAGTGACCGCCAGAATGCCCACCGTGACCAGCCCGGTGAGCAGGCTCAGTCTCGGATAAAGACGCTGCCCCCGGTACGTGATGCCACCGGCGAGCGGTGTATGGAGCGGCGGATTTCGCCCGAAGTTAGCGCCGCGATCGCAAAAATTAAGGTACAGCGCCAGGAAAAGAAAGAAATTGAAGTTAATCGAAAGAATCGCCGCTGCCAGAAGCTCCAGAAACGCAATCACGGCGGTGTAGAGGTAATCGCGGTTCGTCCGCGCCGTAAGGATCTTCATTACGGCAAGAAAGAACAACAGGTGTACCGTCGCCGCGAGAAAATCGCGCGAAAGCAGAAAGTAATCCGCCACGAAGAACCCGGCGTACACCACCGTGATTACCGTGCTGGCACGTTCCGATATCGCAAAGCGGAACAGGCCGCAGATGAGCAGGGCGCGCAACACCAGGCCCGCGGACGTTAGCGCCACGGTCGCGGTGTCCAGATAGCCCGAACCTGCCACCGCCAGGTAGCCGCTGGCCACCAGCCCAAGAAGCGAAAACTGAAAAAAACGCTCGACGCTGACCGCTGCGCCAGCGTCCTGCCGCGGCATACTTTCAGTCTAGCGCCGGCGCAGCCTCGCCGGTATCCGGCGGCCCCGTCAGTAGTATCTCGCCGCCATCATTCCTAGCAGCGCGAGTACTGCCACTGCCGCAGCCACGGCCAGCAATTTCAATAGCCTCCAGCCATTGTCGCGCGCCATCACAGGCCCCTCACGCAGGTCGGCGGCGGCCTCTTGCATGGAAAACAAATACAAATCGGTGTTGTAAATCTGCTCACGGCAGTGTTCACAAACTAGGAGGTGTTCCTCCACGGTCGCGCTTTCTTCGTCCGGGCTGTCGCCCAGAAGATAACGCTCAGCCGTATCCGCAGCCATGTGTTGGTCGGTCGCCCGCATGTCGCCTAAGGTCGTCGGTACTGAATTTGGGCCGGTCTGCCCTTCATCAGTAAAGGTGTCTGCGGGCCGCCGGCTCTCTCATTGAAATGCGGGAAGACGGTGGCGTACCGTACTATGCTTCGCTCAGCCAGGAATGCGCAAGCCCAATCGCCGCTGGCCCAGTTTGCCATAGCGAGCCTTGGCGCGCGATTTGATCAGGCGAAACTGAGTCTCGGTCAATTCCAGATCGCGACAGATCTCTTCCGCCGTCTGTTCCCGCAGGTAGAAGCGCACCAACACCTCACGGTCCCGGGGCGGCAGCCCGTTCAGCACGCGCATGGCGACTTCATAGCTCTCGTGCGCGATTGCGGAGCGTTCCGGATCGGGGCGGCGGTCGGATAACGTCGGCAACAGCTCGATCGGTCGATGATTGCGCCGCGATTTGATCGCAGTTTCAATATGCGCCGCCACCTGCCTGCGTACGATCGTGCGCACGTATCCCATCAGCCGCTCCGGCTCTCGCAATTCTCCCCGCTGGATCGATTGGGTAATGATCAGAAAAACATCGTGCACCTTATCATCGAGATCCTGCGGGCCGACCTGCCGCCACAAGAAGAAGCGGACGCCTCTCGCGAAAATGCCGTACAGTTCTTCCAGGCCGGCTGCATCGCCGGCGCGTACGAGGTCAACTAACCGGGACCAAGAGGACGCTTGGGAGGCTATTTCGACTTCCACGTCAGGGCCGCTTTCCGTTTGAATTTGGAGGTCCATGTCGCTTAGAAATTCCACACCGGCTACCCAGCCGTTAGCTTATCGATTCATATTCGGTGCCGGCTACCACTTACCGTACCGGCGATATGGGGCTCATTCGTGTAACGGAATATCCCTGAGCGAATAGTATCAGATTTCATTAGAATTAGGTTCGTTTATCTTAAATATTTAAGACCTTAATTTCGGCATTATCTTGCCGCACCGGCAAATAAATGACGGTAATTCTGGCGGCTCAAAGCCCAGTTCCACGGCTCTTACCGTTTGGCGGTCAAACTGCTCCAGCCCTTGCGACATGCTGGATCGCGTCTCGGGACAGTTAGAACGCTATATGGATCTGCTGAGCGCCCGCCAGAAACTGGTCGCGTCGAACATCGCCAATGCGGATACCCCCGGGTACCTGACCCAGGACTTTGATTTTCAAGCGGAACTTCGCAGTGCAAGCGGAGGCCAGCCGCAGGTTGGCGGCGTTGCCGGGCTCAAACTAAAGAACGATGGCAACGATGTCAGCCTGGACCGCGAAGCCCGCCTCCTGGCGGAAAACGCGCTGCGTTTTCAGGTGGCGTCTCAGCTCATGAAGACGCAGATTCGCGCCGTACGCTCGGCCATTCAGGAAGGCAAGTAATGAGTCTTTTCTCGTCGTTATCGGTTGGCGCTTCAGGCATGTCCGCGCAGCGCGCCCGCGCGGAACTTCTGGTGGAAAACCTGGCCAATGCGGAGACCACCCGCACTCCGGAAGGCGGGCCTTATCGTCGCAAAGACGTGGTGTTTGAGACCACCACGGCCTCCTCGCCTTTCGCCAGCGTCTTCAGTTCCGAACTGCAATCCGTCAATGGCGTAGGAGTTTCCGACGTCATTGTAGACACCAGCGATCCCGAGCGCCGATACATGCCCGGCCATCCGGACGCCGACAAAGAAGGCTATGTCGCTTTCCCTAAAATCAATACCGCCGAGGACATGGTGGATCTCATGGGAGCCTCGCGTAGTTTCGAAGCGAACGTAGCGGCCATGTCGGCTGTCAAGGACATGATTCAAAAGTCCATCGACCTTGCGCGGTGAGGTAACCATGGCTGCACCGATTCTCCCGGTTTCCGGTATCGCACTTCCCGACGCGATTCGCGCGCCCGGACAAGCGCGGTCTACCGGCGCCTTCCAGGAAGTGCTCTCCGGCGCGATTTCGAAAGTCGAATCCCTCGGTCAAAATGCTTCCGCTTCCGTCGAGCGCTTCCTGAGCGGCGAAAACGAAGAAATCCATACCACCGTTCTTGCCACGCAACAGGCGGAACTTTCGATGGAACTGTTCCTGCAAGCCCGCAACAAAATGGTCAGCGCCTACCAGGAAATCATGCGCATGCAGATGTAGCCTCACGTTTTTCATCCCGTCCGCCGATCTATCCCGTGAAACAAGCAGGCTCGGACGCACTCGATGACCAGGATTCTGACGAATCTCACTGCCCGGCAACGAATCACCATCGCGCTTGTCACGGTGGCGGTCGCCGCAGCGCTCTACTCGCTGGTGCAGTGGAGAAAGGAAAGCGATTTTCACCCGCTGTTCACCGGACTCACATCGGAGGACGCCGCCGGCATCGTTCAGAAACTCAAAGAGAGCGGCGTCGAATACCGTCTGCCGGATGCCGGCGGGTCGGTCCTGGTGCCGTCGTCCAAGCTGGCCGAACTCCGCCTCACTATGGCCGGCATCGGTCTGCCGAAATCCGGCCGCATCGGCTTCGAACTCTTCGACAAGGTCAACCTGGGGGCCACCGAATTTACCGAGCACATTAACTACCGCCGGGCGCTCGAAGGCGAGCTGGAGCGCACTGTGATGTCCCTGGCGGAAGTAGAACAAGCGCGTGTCCACCTGACATTCCCCAAGGACTCGGTTTTCCTCGAGGCTCAGCAGCCGGCAAAAGCCAGTGTTCTGATCCGCATCCGGCCGGGCGCCAGGCTGGCTCCGCAAAACGTCGTGGCCATCACTCACCTCGTCGGCAGCGCGGTGGAAGGGCTGAGCCCCGACGCGGTCTCCGTGCTCGATATGAACGGCAACCTGCTCAATCGTCCCAAGCAACCGGGACCGCAGGACGGTACGGAATCTTCCGCCGCCACACTCGATTATCGACACCAGGTAGAGACCGACCTGCTCGCCAAAATCAGCGCGACTCTTTCGCCCTTACTCGGGCCGGAGAAGTTTCGCGCCGGTGTCTCCGTGGAATGCGATTTTAGCGGTGGCGAGCAGAGCGAAGAGATTTTCGACCCCGCTCGCAGCGTGATGGTCACTTCGCAGCACACGGAGGATTCGACCGGGGGCGCTACCGCCGCTGGCGTTCCCGGGACTGCGTCCACGCTGCCGCGCCCCACTTCGCGCCCGGCGTCCGGCTCCAACCGGACAGTCCGCACCACGGAAAACATCGCCTACCAATCCAGCCGCACCGTGAAAAAGACCCGGTTGCCTTCCGGGGTGGTGCGCAAGATGTCGCTGTCCGTGCTGGTGGACCAGGATGTTACCTGGGAAAAGGACAAGAATGCCTTCAAGCGCGTGCTGGTTCCTCCTTCCCCGGAAAAGCTCAAAGTAATCCACGATCTGGTGGCCGGCATCACCGGCTTTTCCCAGGAACGCGGCGACCAGTTGGTAATCGAGACTCTGCCCTTTGAGACCACGCTCCAACTTGAGCCGCCCCTTTCCCAAGCGCCGCCCAACGCCCCGGGCAAACCCGCCAACCCGATCCCTGGCTTGCCATTCGCGGTGAACCAGAAGACCCTGCTGATCGGCGCCGGCGCCTTGGCCGCGCTCCTCGCACTCTCGGTCGTCGTTCTCGCGCTTCGCCGCAAACGCCGGAAGAAGGCACCGTCCGCGGAGGTCAATTCACAGCCCAATCTACCCGCCGGGCGCACAAGTGCCCGCTCATGCCAACTCTTCCGCCTTGGTCACACCTTCCCAACTGGAGAGCCGGTTGGAATCGCAGTTGGTTGAGCGCGACGCGCTGCAGGCGCAGATGGATGCGCAGACCCTCAGCTCCCTGAAACTGGCGCCGGTCATCTCCAAGAAGGCCGAAGTGCTGGCAAAGCACCTGCGCGAAAAAATCGCCAAGGAACCAGAGGTCGCTGCACAAATCCTGCGCACCTGGATTCGGGAAGAAGAAAACTGATGCAACCCACTGAGCGCCAGCGATGATCTTAAATACCACCAAGAACGACGCGGAAGTGCTTCCCAACCTGCAAAAAGCAGCGATGCTGCTGGTTGTCGTGGGTGAGAACGCCAGCGCCCAACTGCTGCAACAGCTCTCTGAGGAAGACGTCAATCGCGTCAGCCGCGAAGTCGCCAAGCTTACTGCCATTAGTTCTGAGCAGGCCGAAGCCGTTCTCGAAGAGTTCCATTACATCTCTAATGCCGGTGACTACGTCGCCCGCGGCGGTATCGATTTCGCTCGCAAGCTCCTGATGAAGGCCTTCGAACCCGAGCACGCCAAGCGCCTGCTTGACCGGCTCACCAAGGCGCTCGGCTCCGATGCAGCTTCCTTCGACGCCATCCAGAAGGCCGACCCCCAGCAACTCGCGAAGTTCATCCACAACGAGCATCCCCAGACCATCGCGCTGGTTCTCTCGCACCTCAATTACACCCAGGCGGCCGCATTGTTGACCTCGCTTCCCGCGGCCATGCGCGCCGATGTTTCACAGCGCATGGCCAGTCTCGACCAGATCTCTCCGGAGATCATTTACAAGATCGCGGCGGTCATCGGACAAAAACTGAAGGCTCTCGGCGAATTCAGCCGCGAATCCTACGGCGGCGTGCGCGCCGTGGCTGAAATGCTGAATCGGCTGGATTCCACCACAGGCCGCGAAATCCTCGACCACATCGATCAACAGGACACCAATCTCGCGGAAACCATCCGCCACCTCATGTTCGTTTTTGAGGACTTGCTCCTGATCGATCCCATGGGCCTGAAGGAGGTCCTGGCGAAAGTCGATCGCAAGATCCTTACCATCGCTCTCAAAGGCACTAGCGAACAGCTCCGCAACCATATGTTGGGCTGCATGTCGCAGCGCGGCGCCGACATGCTGCGCGAGGATATGGAAGCTCTCGGGCCGGTCAAGATCAAGGAAGTCGAACAATCCCAACAGCAGATTATCGCGCTCGTACGCCAGTTGGAAAGCGAAGGCGTCCTCAGCCTGAAGGGAGCCGTCGGCGAGCAGTATGTCGTCTAAGATCCTCACCACCGAGGAGCATTCCGATGTCGGTCCCGTACCTTGGAGGCGCGTTCTTTCCGCCGAGGCCGCCTCCGCCGCCGTCAATCAGCCTGCCATCGACGATAGCCGCCACATCGCGGAGCTGGAACAGCAGTCCGAAAAGCGGGCGCGCGAATCCTATGCCGCGGGCCTGCGCGATGGCGAAACAGCGGCCCGCACCCGAGCTGCCGCCGACCTCGAGCTCGTCACGGCGCGCATCGCCCATTCGATCGACGAAATCGCCGGCCTCCGCCCCCGCCTTCGCGCCGAAGCCGAGGCAGATCTCGTCCGCCTCGCTCTCGCCATTGCGCGCCGCGTCCTTCGCCGCGAACTCGCCATCGATCCCGAGGCTCTCCACGGCCTGGTGCTCGCCGCCCTCGAAAAGCTCCAGGGACAGGAGATCGCGCGCGTCCGGGTGCACCCCTCCCACGCCGCCCTCGTCGCCGGGTGTCTGCGCCAAAAGAGCGCTTCGAGCGTCGAAGTCATTCCCGATCCTGCGCGCGAGCCCGGCTCCGTCATCTTTGAAACCCAGCGCGGCAACCTGGACGCTTCCGTGGAATCGCAGCTCCAGGAAATCGAACGCGGCCTCGCCGACCGCCTGCGTAAACAGCCATGAACATCGCCCTCGGTCCATATATAGACGACCTCGAACGCGTCAACCCGTTGCGCTGGACCGGACAGGTCACCCAGGTGGTCGGCCTCCTCATCGAGTCGCGCGGCCCCAGCGTCGCGATCGGCGACTTCTGCGAAGTCGAAACCGCCGCCGGACGCCGCATCCACACCCAGGTCATCGGCTTTCGCGATGGCCGGGTCCTCGCCATGCCGCTGGAAGAAATCGACGGCCTTCAGCTCGGCGACACCGTCGCCGCCCGTAGTGAGGATGCCCGTGTCGAAGTCGGCCCCGGCCTTCTGGGCCGCGTCATCGATGGTTTCGGCAAGCCGATGGATAGCGGACCCGCCCTCGAGGTCCGCGATACCTACAGCCTCCACGGCACTCCCTCAAATCCCCTGGATCGCGAACACATCACCGAATCCCTGGTCACCGGCATCCGCGCCATAGACGCCCTCCTTCCCTGCGGCAAGGGGCAGCGTATCGGCATCTTCGGCGGAAGCGGCGTCGGCAAGAGCACCCTGCTCGGCTCCATGTCGCGCCACAATTCGGCGGACGTCACCGTGATCGCCATGATCGGCGAACGCAATCGCGAGGTCCGCGCTTTTCTCGAAAATGAGCTCGGCCCGGAGGGGCGAAAGCGCTCCGTCGTCGTCTGCGCCACCAGCGAACGCCCGGCCCCGCTCCGTGTGCGCGCCTGCTTCGTTTCGCTCGCCATCGCCGAGTACTTTCGCGATCAGGGCGCCAACGTTCTGCTCGTGATGGATTCCGTCACCCGCCTCGCCATGGCCCAGCGCGAGATCGGTCTGGCCGCCGGCGAACCCCCCAGCCAGAAAGGCTACACTCCGTCCGTCTTTAACCTCCTTCCCAAGGTCCTCGAACGCGCCGGAAACTTCGCCCGCGGTTCCATTACCGGCTTTTTCACGGTCCTCGTCGAAGGCGACGATTTCAACGAGCCCATCTGCGACGCCGTCCGCGGGATCCTCGACGGCCACTTCATCCTCTCCCGCCAGCTCGGCGCGCAAGGCCATTACCCCGCCATCGATATCCTTCACTCCGTCAGCCGTCTCACCAGCGCCATCTCGACCCCCGCGCAGAAGGAGTCCGCTCGCAAAATCCGCGGCGCTCTCGCCGCTTATCGCGATGCCGAAGACCTGATTCAGCTCGGCGCGTACGTCTCCGGCTCCAATCCGGATCTCGACGCCAGCATCCGCCTGCGGCCCGAACTCCTCGATTTTCTCCGCCAGGACCACCTGGCCACGTCTCCCCTGCCCGAGACCCTAGCCCGCCTGGATTCGCTGGCCGCGCAGCTACAGCATCTTCCCGCACCGCAAACCGGTAATAAACGATGAAAACCTTCCGCTTTCCCCTGGAAAAAGCCCTCGAATGGCGCCGCATTGAGCTCGAACTCGAAGAGGCGCGCTACAAACACCAGTCCGCCGAACTCTCCGATCTCGACCGCCGCCGCGCGGAAATCGAAGCTTCCGGCATCCTCGCCGAAACCCAGGTGCGCGCCTGGAGTCCCGTCGCCGCCGCCGATCTCGTCGCGCTCGGCAGCTACCGCCTCCGCGTCAAGAACCAGGAGGCCGATCTCGCCCGCCGCCGCGTCGATTGCGCCCAAAAACTCGACGCGCAGCACAAACAGATGCTCGAAGCCCGCCGCCGTTGCCGCCTCCTGGAACGCCTCAAAGATCGCCGTCTCGTCGAATGGACGGCCGCCCGCGATCTCGAACTCGAACAGATCGCCGCGGAATCCTACCTCGCGCGCTGGAGCCAGGCCCCCGCGGAACATGCCCGCACCTGAGGCCAAAGCAGACCGCCTCCGTCCCTAAACATATAATGACTAGATGACGCCAAACGCGCTCGCCACCCCCGCCATGCCGCCCGTCCCGCTGAGCGTCGAAGGCGCCAGCGTGCTGCACCAGATGATGCGCTTCCGCCGCACCGAGTGGCGCGCCCTTTCCGAGACATCCCGAGCCGCCATCGTGGAAGAGGCAACCGCCGCGCTTGCCGCCCTCGAGCACCCCGCCGAAGGACGCCAGAGCGCCCTCTTTTCCATGCTCGGCCACAAGGGCGACCTGATGTTCATTCACTTCCGCCGCAGCTTCGAGGAGCTAAACCAGGCGCAGCTTGAACTCGCCCGCCTGAAAATCGGCGATTACCTCGAGCCCACCACCTCCTACCTCTCCATCGTCGAGCTCGGTATCTACGAATCCACCTCCAAGGTCTACGCCGCCCTCATCGAAAAGGGAATTCAGCCTCACTCCCCCGAATGGAAGGCCGAAATCGAATCCACGCTCGATCGCCATCGCCAGGCCATGGCCGCCCGCCTCTGGCCCGAAATTCCGGCCGCCCGCTACGCCTGCTTCTACCCCATGGACCGCCGTCGCGGCGAGTCGAAGAACTGGTACGAAGAGTCTCTCGCCGATCGCCAGCGCATGATGGAAAAGCATGGCATGATCGGCCGCCGCTACGCCGGTGAAGTCCGCCAGATCATCTCCGGCTCCATCGGCCTCGACGATTGGGAATGGGGCGTCGATCTCTTCTCCGAGGATCCCGCCATCTTCAAGCGCCTCATCTACGAAATGCGCTTCGATGAAGTCAGCGCCGTCTACGCGCTCTTCGGGTCCTTCTACGTCGGCGTGCGCGTTCCCGCCGCTGAACTCGCCGGCGTCCTTTGACTTCGCAGATCCACATCATCGGCGGTGGCCTTGCAGGCACTGAAGCCGCCTGGCAGCTGGCTCGCCGCGGCCTCGCCTGTACCCTCCACGAGATGCGTCCCGCGCGTCCCACACCGGCCCACCAGACCGATCGTCTCGCCGAGCTCGTCTGCAGCAACTCCCTCAAAAGCGAGTCCGAATCCACCGCCCCCTGGCTGCTGAAAGAGGAGCTTCGCCGCCTCGATTCCCTGCTCCTGCAATGCGCTCAAAAGGCCCGCGTCCCCGGCGGCCACGCCCTCACGGTGGATCGCGACATCTTCGCTCAGGAAGTCACCGCCGCCATCACCGCCGAACCCCTCATCCGTCTTGAGCGCGAGGAAGTCACCGCGCTCACCGATGACGCCATCTGGATCGTCGCCAGCGGTCCTCTCACCAGCGGTCCGCTCGCCGAGGAAATCGCACGCCTCACCGGCTCCGGCCGCCTCTACTTCTACGACAGCATCAGCCCCATCGTGGACGCCGAATCCGTCGATACCGAAATCGCCTATTGGGCCTCCCGCTACGGCAAATCCACCGATGGCACCGACGACTATCTCAACTGCCCGCTCGACCGCGATCAGTACGAGCACTTCATCGACGAACTCCTCAAGGCCGATTCCGTCTCCGCCCACATCGCCGAAGACAATACCTGCTATTTCGAGGCCTGCCTGCCCATCGAGGAAATCGCGCGCCGCGGTCGCGACACCCTGCGCTTCGGCCCCATGAAGCCCATGGGCCTCGACAATCCGCGCACCGGCCGCCGCCCCTGGGCCGTCGTTCAGCTTCGCCAGGAAAACCTCCGCGCCCAAAGCTTCAATCTCGTCGGCTTTCAGAACCACATGAAGTTTGGCGAGCAGGCCCGCGTCCTGCGCCTCATCCCCGGCCTCCAAAATGCCGAGTTCCTGCGCTACGGCCAGATCCATCGAAACACCTACATCAACGCGCCCGCGCTCCTCACCCCCACCCTCCAGCTCCGCACCCGCCCCACCGTCTTCTTCGCCGGCCAAATCTCCGGCGTCGAAGGTTACGTCGAATCCATCGCCACCGGCCTCATGTGCGGCCTCCACGCCGCCGCGCTCGCCGCCGGCCAAACCCCGCGCGCCCTGCCCCGCCAGACCGCGCTCGGCTCCCTCTGCCACTATGTCTCCGGCGCCGACCCCAAGGATTATCAGCCCGCCAACATCACCTTCGACCTTCTCCCCCAACTCGAGGAAGCCGAACGCCAGAGCCTGCGCCGCGACAAAAAGGCCCGCCACGCCCTCGTCTGCCGGCGCGCCCTGGACGCCCTCGAAGAGTATCGCCATGCCAGCGTCTGAACTGGAGCGGTACATCGTCCTGTACCTCGAAGAACTCGCGCGCGCCGGCAATTCCGAACACTCCGTCCGCGCATACGAATCCGACCTGCGCCAGTTCCTCGCCTACCTCTCTCCCCCGGACCTCGCCCCACCCGCTCCCGCCGCAATCGATCTGCTCATTCTCCGCGAATGGCTCGCCGCCCTCTACCGCGACGAACTGAGCGCCGTCTCCATCCGCCGCAAACTCGCCGCCGTCCGCGGCCTCTTCCGCTTCCTCATGCGCGAAGGCGTCGTCCCCCTCAACGTCGCCCGCCTCGTGCGCACTCCGAAAGCGCCCAAAAAACTCCCCGAGGTCATGACCGCCGAGCAGGTCAATGCGCTCATCGATGGCGTTGGCGCCGCCAGCTTCGAGCGCCCCTTCCCCCTCCGTGACCGCGCCATCTTCGAACTCCTCTACGGGTGCGGCATCCGCGTCAGTGAGCTCGCCGGACTCAATCTCGAAGACATCGATCGCTCCGAAGGCTGGCTGCGCGTCCGCGGCAAAGGCAAAAAAGAGCGCCAGGTCCCGCTCCCCGGTCAAGCCGCGCAGTCCCTCGAACGCTACCTCGCCGGGCGCGCCGTCGTTCGCGATCAGCCCGCCGTCTTTCTCAATCACCGCCGCGGACGCCTCACTACCCGCGGCATCAGCGGCATCGTCAAGCTCTACGCCACCTACCTCACCAATGACCCCTCCGTCCATCCGCACAGCTTCCGCCACGCCTACGCCACCCACCTGCTCGCCGATGGCGC
Source organism: uncultured Solibacteraceae bacterium (assembly GCA_963811575.1). Taxonomy (GTDB): domain Bacteria; phylum Acidobacteriota; class Terriglobia; order Bryobacterales; family Bryobacteraceae; genus Solibacter. The sequence goes on from CAWERY010000008.1 coordinate 435,097, forward strand.
GGACCTCCGGGCCATCCAGGAATTGCTCGGACACGCCCGCCTCTCCACCACCCAGAAGTACACCCAGGTATCGCTGACCGACCTGATGGCCGTCTACGACAAGGCGCATCCCAAAGCATGATCGTCCCAACATGATCGGCAAATCATGATTCCCGGCTTTCGCAAGGAAATCCGCCCGATGCTTCGCCTCGCCGCGCCCCTCGCCCTCGCCGAGCTCGGCTGGATGGCGATGGGCTTCGTCGATACCGTGATGGCCGGCCGCCTCGGCGCCGCCGATATCGGCGCCAGCGTCCTCGGCACCATGCTCTTTTTCCCCATCGCCATCTGCGGCACCGGCCTCCTGCTCGGCATGGATACCCTCGTCTCCCAAGCCTTCGGCGCCCACGACGATGCTGCCTGCCGCCGTACCCTCATCGATGGACTCTGGATCTCCCTCGCCACCGCCCCCATCGTCGCCGTCCTGCTCGCGCTCATGATCCCCCTGCTGCGCGCCGCCGGCACCAATCCGAACGTGATGGAATTGCTGGCCCCCTTTCTCCGCGCACTCCTGTGGGGCCTGCTGCCGCTGATGTTCTACACTGCCTTCCGCCGTTACCTCCAGGCCATGAACATCGTCCGTCCTATCACCTTCGCCGTGGTCAGCGCGAATCTCGTCAACTTCGCAGCCAACTGGCTGCTCATGTACGGCCACTGGGGCGTGCCCCGCATGGGCCTCGAAGGCTCCGGAATTTCCACTTCGTTTTCGCGCGTCTATATCGCGCTCGTGCTTCTAATCGCCGTGCTCCGCCACGAATCCCGCGCCGGTAACACTCTCTTCCGCATGAACTGGCGTCCGGATTTCGCTCGCATCCGCCTGCTGCTCGCGCTCGGCTTGCCCTCCGCCTTGCAGATCCTCTTCGAAGGCGCCGTCTTCGCGGTCGTCACCGTACTCGCTGCCCGCTTGGACGAAGTTTCGCTCGCCGCCCACGGCATCGCCGTCAACGTCATCTCCATCACCTTCATGGTGCCCCTCGGCATCAGCTCCGCCGCCGCCGTGCGCGTCGGACAAGCCGTCGGCCGCCGCGACCCCCGCGGAGTCGCCGTCGCCGGATGGACCGCCCTCCTGCTCGCCGGAATTTTCATGGGATCTTCCGGCCTCGCCTTTACCTTTATTCCCCGCTGGATCGCGCGCCTCTACACCCCCGAAGCTGCGGTCATCGCCGCCAGCGTAACCCTGCTGCGCATCGCTGCCCTGTTCCAGGTCTTCGATGGCTTCCAGGTCGTCGCTACCGGAGCCTTGCGCGGAGTCGGCGATACCCGCACCCCGGCCTTCGCCCACCTGATCGGCTACTGGATCTTCGGCATGCCCGTCGCCTGGGTACTCTGTTTCCAAGCCGGCTGGGGTGTCAGCGGCATTTGGGCCGGGCTCACCACCGCCCTCATCCTGATCGGCACTGCCCTCGTCGTAGCTTGGCGTCGCGCCTTGCTGGATCGGGCTCAACGAGTGTAGTTAATCGCCAGAGACTGCCATCGGCTCCCCCTGCCAAGCTGCCAGCCGCGACACCATCTTACGCTCCGCCCGGGCCGCCACCTCGTCCGCCGCCTTCTTCCCCGCAAGAAACGCGTGATCGGAATTGTAGTACTCCCACTCGCTGTAGCGTCCCGCCAGCACGATGTCGAACTCCTCCAGCCACTCGCGAATCTTTGCCACCGCCGCTCCGCGCCCATGGTTGTACACCACGTACGCGAACGGCATATCCACCTGCACCGCCGTCAAAATCGGATCGTCCGCCCGAATGATTCCCACTTTCACGCAGTCCGCGATGCACCGCCGGATCAGCTCCTCTCCCTCCGCCGGAAGCGGTTTGTGCGGCGAATACGTGATCTCGCACGTCAGCCCAAATCCGCCCGGCGGATTGCAATAGGGGCTGGCATTCCCCTGCACGAAGATCCGGTGGAACACCGTCTCCTCCGGATAGTAGATCCAATGCTTGTCCGTCAAATTCTCCCGGCCCACTCCGATGTGAACGCAGCGCACCGAGACATGCTGCAGGCTCGCAGCCGCCTCGCGAATTTCTCCCGGAGCCGCCTCGCCGATCTGCCGCACCAGCACCGGCAACGGCATCGTGCTCACCAGATGCCCGTACTGAATTTCCGAGCCGTCATTCAGCGTCAACTGGTGTCTGGAAGGCGATACCTTCGTCACCCGTGTGCCCATGCGCAACTCGCCTTTCAGATGCGGCAGCCATCCGTCCATCAATTGCTGGAAGCCGCCCCGCAGCGGATAGCCGAACCGCGCATTCGGCCCCATCGGCTTCGGCGAGGGTGAAAGCGCGCCTTCAATCATCTCCTCCAGATTCGGCAGCGGTACGCGTCCTCCCAGCCAGCTAGTCTCCATCTCCGTCAACGGCACTGCCCACAGCTTGCGGTTATACGGAATTGCGAAATGCTTCGCGATCCCCCGCCCCCACACCTTGTAAATGAACTCCTCGAAATTGCGCGGAGCTCCGTTGTAGGGCGTCATCTCCGCCGACGCTTCCAGAATTCCGTCGGCGCAGCAGTCCTTCACGGCGGTATCGCAGGCCGTCGGCGCCGCGCTCTGTCCGTTGCGCGCCTCAATCGCCCCCACAATGCACTCCTTGATCACATCGGGCGGCAGCCCGTACAGTGCCCCCTGGAACGGATATCGCGTGTACACGTTCTTGCTGTAAATCCACGCCTCGCGGTCCTGCCAGTGCACATTCTCTCCCAGCAGCATCTCGTACAGCTGATGCACATACGCATCGTTTGAAAACATGATGTGCCCCGCGAAATCGAACGTGAAGCCCTCCGATTCAATCGACCGGCACCATCCCCCAACCCGCGTGTTCTGCTCGATCAGAATCGAGTCCTCTCCCAGGTGGTATGCCGCGCTCAACCCCGTCGGACCTGCGCCCACCACCACTGCCCCCGCGCTCTTCCGCCCTAGGCGTTGCGCGCGTTTCTTCTTCAGCACGTCCCCGATCAGTTCCTGGACCGCCGCCGCCGTCGCGTCCCACGACGTCCTGGACAAGACCTCCTTCATCCCCTTCTGCCGCCGCGATCTCTCCTCCCGGCTCGCGGCGAGCGCCTGCTCGCATCCCGCGATAAACTCTTCCGCGGTGTCGCCCAGGTAAACCAGGTCGCCGTACTGCGACGCCACATCCGTAATCGGTGTGCTCACGATCATCTTCCCCGCCGCCATGTACTCCAGTGTCTTCGTCGGACTGATAAATTCCGTGGACCGGTTGCGCGCGAAGGGCAGCAGGCAGACATCCCATCCCTTCAAATACGAAGGCAGCGCCTGATACGTCTTCTGGCCGAAGTAGCGGATATTCCGGTTCCGCGGCAGCGCGCCGGCATCGATTTTCACCACCGGACCCACCATGCAAATCGACCACTCGGGATGCGCCTCCGCCAGCGCCGCCAGCATCGCCACATCCAGCCGCTCGTCAATCACCCCGAAATATCCCAGCCGCGGATGCGGCAGGTCCGCCTGGTCCCCCGCCTCCTGCATGCCATTGGCGGCCGCCGCGAAATGCTTCGCATCTACGCTGCTCGGGAAGCAGTGGACGTTCGGATTACGCCCTTGTTTCGCCCGATACAGGCTTGCTCCTCCCGTCAACACCAGGTCCGCCCTCTTCAAAAGTTCTGCTTCCCGTTTCAACAGCTCTGCTGGCGCATTCAAAAATGCCGAGAGTTCGTCCATACAGTCAAAAATCACCGCCTCCGGCTTCAACTCATCGGCGAGTGGCAGAGCCATTGGTGTATAAAACCAGCAAATATAGCAATCCAATTTTTCCGACTCGATCAGTTCGTGCAAAAGCTGCCTCAGATAAGGGAGTTGTTCCGCGCTATAACCCGGCACGTCGCACGGCGTGTGCGGCCGGCAAACCATCACTCCGGGCTCCGGATGGAAGAATTCCCAACTGGGAGTCCCTGCCGCTCCCTGCACAGGCTCTTCAATGAACAGGACACGCTGTCCGCGTGCCAGGCGGCTGAGCAAATGCTGCGGCCTCTGATAAACAAAATCCCAACGTAAATGGGAGAACGTAATAATAGGACACATCGATTGCATAAACACTCCTGGCAAAATAAATCTAATTAAGGTCTGACGGAGAATTCCGACGATGATCTTTGCAACCGATGGAGCAGGTGTTCGGCCAGTGTGAGGCAGCCGTCAGAGGCCTTCCGCCAATGTTCGCGCTACCAGTTGTTGCGCCCCCTTGAGCGCTGCCGCATAGGTTTTGTTGAGTATCCGCTCGTAACCGCCGCTGCCATCGGGCTGCATATCCCATAGCCCGCTGTTGTGCCAGTGGAGGTTGTCCTCCCAATCGAAGCGATCCAGAATCGGGTATAAGCAAATCCCCTCTAGCGGCACTCCCCAACGCAGCGTCTCGACGCACTCCGCCGCGATTTCGTGCAACCACGGCGCCCGTCCAATCCCGTAATGGCTGGTCTCCGCCAGGAACAACGGCCGTCCATACCTTCGGTACACTCCCTCGATCAATTTGTGGAGTGGCATCCATCGCGCATCGTTCGAACCCGCGTCCCAATGCAGTTTGCGCCCGCCCAATGCCTCCCATTGGTTGGCCGCATAGAAATTCAAGCCCAGGATGTCCAGGTACCGCTCGGCGCCTCCCAGCTCCGGAGCCGCGCGACCCGTGAGCATGTCCCACGCCTCGAACTGGCTTTCGTTTTGACGGAGCGCCGCCTCCGTTTGCCAAGGCGCCTCGTTTGGCGCCACGGTATGGATCAATGGCTCCGGCGATACCAGCCGCGCTCCAGGCGACGCGTCCCAAATCGCTTCGGTCGCCGCGATGTACGCCCGCACCAATTGGCGCTTGATCTCTCCGTCGCGGCCGTGGGCGTAGGGAAACATCAGGTCCCGTGCCGTCGCCCAGGAGGAGAAGGAAATCTCGTTCACCGGCGAAAAGTAGCCTGCCTCACCGGTCTCCTCGCGATGCAGCCGCGCCGCCTCGCCCGCGAAGCGCGCGAAGCGATCCACGAAGGCGCCCGAGAACAAATCCAAATCGTCCGGCCAGCCGTAATGGAACAGATCCCAGATCACCTGGATCCGCTGGCTACCCGCCGCCTGCACCATCGGCAACCAGGTTAACCAATCCAGCCTGCCGCCCCGGTCGATCCGGTGCCATCGCAGCCCGTCGCGCGCAGTCGCCATTCCCACTTCACTCAACCGCCCGTAATCTTCCTCCACGTGCAGATCGTGCCCTAGCGCCGCGCTCATATCCAGGCGCGTTCCCGCGGAATTAATCTGGCAGCTGCATTCGAATCCCGCCATCCAGAACGACCGGAATCCTGCACTCGCGCCTTTGGTTTCGATCATGGCTGTTTCGGGTGAAGGTCTTCCTGCGGAACAGCGTGCTGCCGCTGGCTGTTCATCAGGCGTTCGCGCCACTCCCACTCCAGTTGGTGGTCGCGTGCGGTCTGCGCGCCGCGTGTTGCCAGCGAGATCTCTTCCATCGGAAACTTCGGCCTCCGGTCCGCATATAACAGCCCGTTGGCCTCCTGGTACGTGTCTGTGAACTGCGTGTAACAGAACCCCGCGATCAGCGGCAGAGACCGCACAACCCGCAGCAAATGTAGATACCGCCGCCCGAAATCCTCCGGACCCTCGGCGCGCGAATAGCCCCACGTGTGGTCGTTGGGCGAATACGCGATCCCTCCAAACTCTGTCAGCATAATCGGCTGCTCGAGCACCTGCCCGTCCAGTGTCAACAGCCGCCCTCCCGGTCGCTCCCTCTTAAACAATTGCGGAATCTCCGCTACCCCATACCGCTTGGCGATCCGCGCCGGCTGCTCGTCGTAATCGTGGATCCCCACGATGTCCGTCGCGACGCTCTCCCACCCGTCATTCCCCACCACCGGGCGGGTCGGGTCCAACGTCTTTGTAAGGTGGTAGAGCGCCTGCACATAATGCCGCTGGGCCGGGCTGTTCGGCAAATCGGGCACTCCCCAGCTCTCGTTGAATGGAACCCACGCGACAATCGATGGATGGCTCACGTCGCGTGCGATCGCCTCCGTCCACTCGCGCGTCAACCGCTCAATCGATTTCTGCGTGAACCGGTATGCGCTCGGCATCTCCTCCCACACCAGCAGCCCCAGAACGATCGGCCCAATACAAATACCTCGGGCTTTCGATCTTCTGGTGTTTTCGGACGCCGTTGAAGCCCATCGCCTTCGCCAGTTCCACATCCAGCCGGTACGCATCATCGTCCGGGGCCGTCAGTCCGCTCCCCGGCCAATACCCCTGGTCCAGCACCATCCGTAGTTCAAACGGCCGCTCATTGAGCACGAACTTGTCACCCTGCACTCCGATTGAACGCAGCGCCGTGTAACTCGTCACCGCATCCAACAATTCTCCGCGCTCGCCCCACAACTTGATCTCTGCTCGAATCAGCGTCGGCCGGTACGGGTTCCACAGCAGTTCGTTCCGATAGTCGTCGATCCCCGGGTCGGAGAGCGCGATCCGCCGGTGCGCCTCGCCCGTAATCACGCCATAGGTGTCGTCCGCCAACACCTTCTCGCCCGCGAACAGCTTGACGTTAGCCGCAGTCCCTCGCGCCTTTCTCCTCCCAGCCGCGCCTCGAACCCGATCTCCCACCGCTCCACATTCGGCGTCCACCGCAAGCCCTCGACATAGGTGGCCGGAACACGCTCCATCCACACGGATTGCCAGATTCCGCTTGTGCGCGGATACCAAATCGCATGCGGTTCCAGTTGCCAGTCCTGTTTCCCGCGCGGCTTGGAAAGGTCCGAGGGGTCGTCTTTCGCACACACCACTACCGTCTGCCGGCGCTCGCTGCTGAGAAGGCCGGTGACGTCGGCCGTGAACGGCGTGTATCCGCCTTCGTGCTCTGCGGCAGCATGCCCGTTGATCCACACCGACGCGTGGTAGTCAACCGCACCGAAGTGCAGCAGCAGATGATCGCCCGCATTCAGCTTGGGCGCGTCAAACGTGCGCCGGTACCAACACGCCCGAAAAAATCCCGTCTCCGCGATCCCGCTCGCTGGCGTCTCCGGCGAAAACGGCACTCGGATCCGCCGCTCGAACCCCACCGTTTCCGGCCCCTTGCAGCTGGCCTCCACATCCAGTGAAAATTCCCATTCCCCATCCAGGCTGATCCATTCCGCCCGCTCCATCTGTGGCCGCGGGTAGCCGTGCAGCGCAGTCAACTTCTCCTCATCTAGGTCGAGGTTGCACCTCGGCTGCCACTTCCCAAAGCGTGCGAAATCGTGCCTCGGTCTCGAATTGATTACGCGCCTCGTCCTGGTTTTCTCAACGCCTCAGCGCACCAGCGCATTGAACAGCAGCTTGTAAGTTCCGTGCATCTGCGCGCGATGTTGCGCCGGAAATCCGATCAGCACCACCGTGCCCTGTCCCGATTTCGCGGACACCACGGCGGCCCTCCTCGTCAGGTTTTCCTCTCCCACCAGCCAGCCGCTTTCGAGCAGTTCGCGGTCTTCATACCGCACCGCCGTCGCGTAATTTTCCGCGTCTTGTGCGGTAATTTCAAAAGCCGGACTATCCAGATACAAAGCCAGCCCGTGCGCGGGCATGCCGAAAGCCAGCGGATTCGTATTGTCGTACTTCACCTTGAGCGTGGAGCCCGGGCACCAGAATTCCTTCGACGTTTTCCCCGCCAGCACATTGCGTACGCCAATCCCCAAACGCTCCATCGGAAATGCCGTGGCGCCGTTCAACGTAACCAGCGTGCCTCCCTTTTGAACAAACTCGCGGATCGCGTTGACGCCCTCCGCGCCCAGCCCCGTGCGATATTCGGGCGGAGTGTTGCCGCCGCGTCCGCCCGCTCCTCGTCCTCCCGCCGCACCGGCCGCTTCACCTGCGCCGCCCCCGCGTCCGCCGCGCCCCGCAGCCCCCGCTCCCGCCGCTGCATCCCCGGTGATCGTCGCCGTGCTGTCCGAAGGAATTACCAGCACATCGTATTTCTCGATCAGGTTTCCCGCCTTGATTTCCGGATCGAAAATTGACGTATACGGGAAATTGAACTGCTCCAGTACCAGCCGGCTCCAGCCCTCGTCGATGTTGCCACCGCCGAACCGCTGATACATCGCCACGCGCTGCGGCTTCATCTCGTGCGCCCCGGAAGTAACCGCGCTGCGCAGCGGCGTAAAATCCACTCCGGTCCGCTTGGCAACGTCTTCGAATACCGCCTCGGAGCCCGTGTTCACCAGGAAATCGCCCGCGCGTAAATTGCCCGCCGCCTGATCCATGCGGCGTACCGGAATCTTCTTTTCGAACAGCAGATTCACCGCCCGGAAGCTGTCATTCAGTCTTCCGTCCAGCGAGTAGCCGTTCGGCCCGCGAGTCACTTTTCCGGCGGGCTCGATCGGTCCCGCCACCTTCTCCATCGCAATCTCGCCCAGCTCGTCCACCGGGTCCACGCGAACTCCCATGTATTCGAACATCGTGTCCGTCGCCATGTCGTACGGGCGCATCGGCGAGCCATCGCGATTTCGCGTCCACTCGTTATCCGGATAAATCGTTCGCCCCAACAAATATCGAATCAGCCCCATCTTCGGTTGCGCCATGGAGATCACGAAAGAGCCCGCCGGATACATCGTGCCCGTCGGCGTCGTGAACACCTTGGCCGCCCGCTGGATCTCGATGCCCTGCACCAGCAGCTTATTCACCATCTTGATGGCGGTGAGCGGATCGTGCTGCAATGTCGAAATCAGGTACGCGCCCGGCTTCCCCGCGGCGCCGCGCTCCGTCTGGCGCTTGCCCTTCAGATACGCGTTCCAAAGCACCGTTTCTCTGTTGCGCGCCGCCAGGTCGAGCGTTGCCCACGCCGATACCTTCTGCCGCTCCACAATATCTCGCAGGTGCCACCATCCCCCCGGCCAGGGATTGGGAAAGATCGTCTCCGCCTCGTACACCGGCAGGTTGCGCGTATTGCCCCGCAACTGATCGGCGTGTACAAACTGCGGAGACGCCAGCCGCGCGGCGGCCGATTCCGTCAGCATTCCAGCGATGTTGTGGAAGGGCGTGATCCAGTGAAAGCCGAAATGTCCCCAACCGGAATAGATGGCGCCGTTGATCGCGCCCGAAAGATCGGCCTCCTCTTCCTTGTAAGCCATGTGAGCTCCGTACCAGCTCAATTCGCGCCACAGAATCGGGTCGGCAAAAGGACGCATCGGTTCTGCGTAAGGTGGAAGATAGATGCGCGCCCCGTTGCCCCCCATGCCGTGGTGATCCACGTACGCCTCGGGCTTCCACTCCGTGAACAAAATGCGAGCCATGTACTGCGAGTCGGGAATATTCGTCTGGAACGCGTCCCGATTGTTATCGTGTCCCGCGTACTTCTGATAAAGCCATGGTGGATTCGTGCCCTCGTAAGGCGTGCCGAGCTGCTTGTTATACCAGTCGGTCACCATGATTTCCCCATCCGGGTTGAAGCACGGCACCTCGATGAAAATCACATTCTCCAGAATGCGGCGCGCCTCTTCGTCCTTGCGCGCCAGCAGGTCGTACGCCAACTCCGGCGCCATCTGCGTGCCGCCGATCTCCGTCGCGTGCATGCTCATCGATTGCACCACCACCGCCTTCCCCTCGTCCACCAATGCGTGCGCCTGCGCGTCCGTCAGTCCGCGCGGGTCGCTCAAGCGAAGATTGACTGTCCTCAACCGGTCGATCTTGGCGAAATTCGCCGGAGCCGTGATGATCACCATCAGAAATGGATTGCCCATGGACGTCGGCCCCATGTTGATGACCTTCATCCGTCCGCCGCTCTGCTTCTCCAGGACTCCGTAATACTCCACGATCTTGTCCCACCGCGCCATTTTCTTATCGGCGCCGAGTTGGAAGCCAAAAAATTTTTCGGGTGTGGTGATTTCCTGGGCCACGGCATGACCCAGAAGGAAGGCGGCGGAAAGCAGCAGACGAAGCCGGAACATAGGGATCCTTTCGCAAACCGAAGTTTATTGCGGGATTAAAGATTAGAAGGATAACCCGAACTTGCTCGCTACGCCAAACTTATTCTTGACTTCGATACCTCAATAGCTCTAATATTCTTCCAACGTAGAGTTACTGCCAGCCTCCCTGGCAAATTGCGGACTCGCGGGCACTGTCAGCCTGTACTGTCCGCGTGCATACCTGTCCGGTCCCCGATAAGACCAAATCATCTCCGGTAACCGTTCCGCGCGAACGTACCCCGGACGTCGTCGTCGAGAAATGGGCCTAATTCACACTGTTTGGGTGCAGTGCGTTCAGCCGAGTCAACTTCTCATGGAGGGGATATGGTCTTTCGCTTTGGTGGTACCAAACTTTTCTTGAGCTTGCTAGCCGCGTCTCTAATCGCGCTAACCACTGCTCCCGCCTTCTCACAAGCTACTTCAACCAGTTCCATTGCGGGCCTCGTCAGCGATGAACAGGGCGCCGCGATTCCGGGCGCCGCCGTGCAGATCACCGACACCGCAACCGGCAGCGTCCAAACCACCATGACCAATGAATCCGGACGCTATGCGATCGTCAATATCGCTCCGGATACTTACACCATCCTGGTCACCAAACCCGGCTTCGCCGTGCAGAAAATCACCGCGCAGAAGGTTGACGTCGGCACCGCCCTCACCATCAACGCCACGCTCAAAATCGGCAGCACCTCCACTACCGTGGAAGTAGCCGCGACCTTAGGCGCGGAGTTGCAGACCACCAACGCCACGGTCGGCTCTACCCTCACCGCCGAATCCCTCGCCCTGCTGCCCAATCTCGGGCGCGACGTTTCCACGCTCGCCGTCCTCCAGCCAGGCACCGCCCCCGGCGGACAGACCGCCGGAGCCATGTCAGACCAGAATGTATTCATGCTCGACGGCGGCAATAATTCCGACGACATGGCCGGTAACTCCACCGGCTACACCACCAATTTCACCGGCACCGGCGGCACGCAAACCGGTGGCAGCCCCTCGGGGATTCTTCCCACGCCCGTCGAAAGCATCGAGGAATTCAAGGTCTCCACCTTCAATCAAACCGCCGATTTCTCCGGCTCCATCGGCGCCCAAATCCAGATGGTCACCAAGCGCGGCACCAATGCCTACCACGGTTCGGCGTATGGCTATTACTACGCCACCAATGTCGGCGCCGCCAATAGCTGGGTCAATAACCACACGCCCAGTGGATCTCTTCCCTATACTCCGCTGCCCTCCAACCATCGCAATCGCTTCGGCGGTTCGCTGGGCGGTATCCTGACTCCGAAATTCTTCGGCGGCAAGACCTATTTCTTCGTTAACTACGAAGGCAGCCGCTTCCCGAATGTCTCCAATTACACGCGTACCGTGCCCTCCAAGCTGCTTCGCGCAGGCGTCATTCAGGTGGCGGATTCCGCCGGTAAGTATCAGGCGTACAATCTCAACCCCACTTCCGTCACCGTCGATGGCGTGACTTATGCCCCCGCCACCTGCGGCACCAGCCTCTGCGATCCGCGCGCGCTCGGCCTGAACCCCATCGTCAAGCAGCTCTGGGACAAGTACATGCCGCTGCCCAACGAGTTCAAGAACACCGGCGATCTCTACAACACGCAGGGCTTCCAATCCACAATTCGCGCTCCCCTCACGCAGAACAGTTATGTGGCGCGCCTCGATCATGATTTCGGAACCCGCAACCGCTTCTTCGCCACCTACCGCTACATGACGTTGACCAACCTCACCACCAACATGGTCGATATCGGCGGCGCCCTCCCCGGCACCAGCTTCGGAACCCCGGCCGCCGTCGCGCCCCGCGTTCAAAAGCCCTCGTACTGGGTCTTCGGTCTCACTACCAACATCCGCCCCACCATGACCAACGACATCCGCGTCAACTACACGCGCAATTTCTGGCAATGGGGCAGCGCCTCCGACGCGTCGCCGCTACTGGGACTCGGAGGTACCCTCGAAATCGGCGGCGAAAGCACCAATGCCCTGATCCCCTACAACGTCAATACGCAAAGCGTGCGCCAGCGCTTCTGGGATGGCCAGGACAAAATGATCAAGGATGACGTGACCTGGATCAAAGCCAACCACCTCGTCCAGTTCGGTGGCATGTACAGCCGCAACTTCGATTACCACATGCGCACCGATAACGGCCAGGGCATCAACAACGCGATCGTCTACCAGAACACATCCTCGAATATCAATTTCTCGGGACTTACCTACCCCACTGCCGTTCCTACCGCGCAGCAGGCCGCGTTCAACACCAATTACTCCTACGTGATGGGGTTTGTTTCGCAGTCACAGTTGGTCTATACCCGTTCCGGGCAGGACCTGACTCTCGGTAAGATCGGGGATGTTGCGTTCGATAAGAGCATCATTCCTTCCTATAACCTCTATCTTTCGGATACTTGGCATCTCAGGCCCAGCCTGACCTTCACTTATGGACTGAGTTACAACCTGGAGATGCCGCCCTACGAGCTCAACGGCAAACAGGTTTCCCTCGTCGATCCCGATGGCAAGCCGGTCGTCGCCTCTGAGTATCTCGCCCAGCGCGAGAAGGCCGCCCTCGCTGGCCAGGTCTACCAGCCCGTCCTCGGTTTCGCCACCACCAATAACATCAAAGACCGGAAATACCCGTACGATCCCTTCTATGGAGGTCTCACCCCGCGTGTCTCGGTTGCCTGGAATCCCAAGTTCAGCGGTGGTCTGCTCGGCAAACTCATCGGCGAGAACAAAACCGTAATCCGCGCCGGGTATGGCCGCATCTTCGGCCGGCTCAATGGAGTCAACCTGCTGCTCGTGCCCCTGCTGCCCCCCGGTCTGTTGCAGGCCGTCTCCTGTGTCGGCGTCAGCCGCACCGGCCAGTGCCTCGGCGCTAATGGAGTCGATACGTCCACCGCATTTCGCATCGGTGTCGATGGCAACAGCGCGCCGCTTCCGCAAGTCTCGCAGACTCTCGCTCAACCCTACTACCCCGGCGTCAATGGCAACGCGGGCGCGAGCGACGTGAACTGGCTCGATCCCAAGTACCGTCCCGAACGCACCGACAATCTCACCGTCACCATCCAGCGCCAGCTGTCCCAGAAAATGAGCCTCGAAGTGGGCTACGTGGGCCGCATCATTCGCAATGAAATGCTCTCCCGCAACCTCGATGCCGTGCCCTATATGACCACCCTGGCAGGCCAGTCGATTCGCCGACGCGTACGCCAAAACCTACTTCGCGATCGCGCCCACCACCGGTACTCTCCCCAGCGGCTTTTCGATTGCCGCACAACCGTTTTTTGAGACCGCCCTCGGCGGCGCCGCCTCCCCCTATTGCGCCGGCTACGCGAACTGCACCAGCGCCGTCGCCGTCAAAAACGCCGCCGATATCCGCAATACCTCCGTGTCCAATCTCTGGACCTCGCTCACCAAAGCCAATGGCTGGACGCTTCCTCGCAGCATGATCAGCGCTCCCCTGCCCGGTACCACCCTGAGCCAGGGCTACACCTACATCGCCACCGATGCTACCGGCTACGGCAACTACAACGCGCTCTTCCTCACCTACCGGATTCGCGACTTCCACGGCATCACCGGCACCAGCAACTTCACCTGGGGCCGCGCCCTCGGTACCGGCACCACCTCGCAATCCACCAGCTCCAACACCGCGCTCGATGTCTTCCGCCTCGAAAATAACTATGGGCCGCAGAGCTACGACATCAAGTTCCTGTACAACTTCGGGCTCTTCTATACGCCGAAGTGGTTCAAGTCGCAGAAAGGTATCGCCGGCCGCACCCTCGGCGGCTGGACCTTCTCGCCGCTGTTCACCGCGCAGAGCGGATCTCCCATCACGGTGAACTATACCGATAGTGGTTCCAATTCCGGACAACAGGCTTTCGGTGAGGTCAGCACCTCGTCGTCCGCGACCAGTTCCTTCAGCACCAACGCCCAGGGCGCCGCACCCTACACCGGCGGCATGACCCCCATCTTCAACAACCCCGGAGCCAACGGCGTTGGCACCAATAGCCCCGCGTCCATCAATGTATATAGCGACCCGGCCGCCGTTCTCGCCCAGTTCCGCAAGTGCATTCTCGGCTTCGATACCAACTGCGGCGGCTACGCGTTGCGTGGTTTGTCCCGCTGGAACCTGGATCTCGCCGTCGGCAAAACCGTCGGCATCACCGAACGCGTCGGGGCAGATCTCAGCTTCCAATTCACCAACGTCATGAATCACACGGCGCTCGCCAACCCCTCCCTGACCCTGACCTCGCCGACCACCTTCGGCAGAATCAACGGCGTCGCCAACACCGCCCGCCAGATGGAATTCGGCATCCGTCTGCACTTCTAGGGCACGCGAACCGCTCCACCCAGCTTCCGCCCCCGTGGGTCTGGTCCATGCCACCCACCCGGCCGGAAGCTGGCCCCCTCGGGAACCTGCCCCATCCCGCCCGTCTCGTTCATCGCAGATCCCCGCCCAACTGCCCGCCTGCCCGCCCCCGCTGGTATACTACCCGTTGAACCCCAAGTTAGAGGTAAACCCCATGAGCGCGGTCGAAGCTACGGGTGCGGCAACGCACAGCGCGTCCACGGCGGCCGGCAGTCCCGAGGCCGAACTCGCCCACAAGTGTCTCTATTACATGCTGCTCATGCGCGAGGTGGAAGATCGCATTGAGCGCAAACTTTACCGCCAGGGAAAGGTCTTGGGCGGCGTCTACGTGGGCCGCGGTCAGGAAGCCATCCCCGTCGGCAGCGCGCTCGTCTCGCTCCCCGAAGACGTCATGTTTCCTTCCCATCGCGACATGGCCGTATTCTTTATCCGCGGCGTCTCCGCCCGTCGCGTTCTCGCCCAATACATGGGCCGCGTCGGCGGCCTCACCCGCGGCCGCGATGGCAACATGCACATGGGCGATATGAGCGTGAACGTCGTCTCCATCATCAGCGCCCTCGCCGCCACCGTTCCCGTCGCCACCGGCGCCGCTCTCGCCATGCGCTATAAAGGCATCCCCGGCGTCGCCTTCAGCTACTTCGGCGATGGTTCCACCAGCCGCGGCGATTGGCACGAAGGCGTCAATTTCGCCAGCGTGCAGAAACTCCCGGTCGTCTTCATCTGCAATAACAATCAGTACGCCTACTCCACGCCCCTCAACCTCCAGATGGCCTGCGCCAATGTCGCCGATCGCGGACCCGCCTACAACATGCCCGCCGAAATCGTCGATGGCAACGACGTGATCGCCGTCTATGAGGCCACCCAGCGTGCCGTCGCCTACGCGCGCAGCGGCCAGGGACCGTACCTCATGGAGTGCAAGACCTTCCGCATGACCGGCCACTCCGCCCACGATGCCGCCGATTACGTCCCCAAAGGCCTGTTCGAAGAGTGGGGCAAACTCGATCCCATCGTCCGCCTGGAAAAACGCATGCTCGAGACCAGCTGGGCCTCCCAGGAAGAACTCGACGAACTCCACGCCGCCGTTACCCGCGAAGTCGATGACGCCGTCGCCTGGGGAGAACAAAGCCCCTATCCCGACGCTTCCACCCTGCTCGAAGACGTCTACGAAAGCGAATAATTCATGTCCACCACTTACCTCGAAGCAATCCGTGAAGGCCTGTGGGAAGAGATGGAGCGCGACCCTAACGTCTTCTGTATCGGTGAGGATATCGCGGAGTACGGTGGCGCCTTTAAGGTCACCGCCGGCTTCCTCGAGCATTTCGGTGCGCAGCGCATGGTCGATACCCCCATCTCGGAAGCCGCCATCGCCGGCGCTTCCATCGGCGCCGGACTCATGGGCCTCCGCCCCGTCGCCGAAATGCAGTTCGCCGATTTCATCTCCTGCGGCTTCGATCAGATCGTCAATTTCGCCGCCAAGTGCCGCTATCGCTGGAATGCCTCCGTGCCCATCGTCATCCGCTCCCCTTCCGGCGGCGGAATTCACGGCGGCCCCTTCCACTCCCAGAATCCCGAAATGTGGTTCGTCCGCACCCCGGGGCTCAAGGTCGTTTGCCCCTCCACTCCGTATGACGCCAAGGGCCTGATCATTTCCGCCATCCGCGATAACGATCCCGTCCTGTTCTTCGAACACAAAGCGCTCTACCGCAAAATTAAGGAAGACCTGCCCACCGGGGAATACACCGTCCCCATCGGCAAGGCAAAAGTCGTCCGCGAAGGCCGCGATCTCAGCATCATTACTTACGGCGCCATGGTGTGGACCGCCCGTGAGGCCGCCGAGAAACTCGCCGCCGAAGGCATCAGCGTCGAGATCGTCGATCTCCGAACCCTCGTTCCGCTGGACCGCGAGACGGTCTGCGAAAGCGTACGCAAAACCTCCAAAGTTCTCTTGCTCCACGAGGACACTCGCACCGGCGGTATGGCCGGCGAACTTGCCGCCACCATCACGGAAAATGTCTTCGAATATCTGGACGGCCCCATCGTGCGCGTGACCGCTCCGGATACCCCGGTCCCTTACAGCCCTCCCTTGGAAGAGGCATTCCTGCCCAATGCGGAAAAGGTCGTCGAGAAGGCTCGCTGGCTGTATCGCTATTGAGTTGGCCCTGGCCGCTGCCGGCTGGTCGGCCGATTTTCGGGCCGGAGCCGCCGCCGCTCCCACCGCTCGTGCTCTCGTTATCGAAGATACGCGCGGCAATCGCGCCGTCTTCGCACAGGCCGAATTCCATATCACTCAGGCCCTCGCCGATTTCGTCGCCGGACAACTCCTCCACTCCCAGACTCTCGACCGCGCCGGCGTCGTCTTCCGCTGGGGAGGCATCGGCAATCGCCCCGCCCAGCCCGAAGATCTGGTCACCGCCGTCTCCACTGCCCTCGCCGCCCTGGAGCCCGCCGCCGTCCGCTACGGCCATCGCGTCCTCTCCGTCGCCACCGTCGAGGGCCGCTGTCTCGGTTCCCTGAATGAGGATGGCGCCGTCGGCACCGCGGGCTGCGGCGAGGGGGTCGAGGTCACCGGCCTCATCCGCTCCGCCTTTCAGATGGTGGAGCCCCTTCACCCCTTGCTCAAACGCGGCGAAATCACCCGCGCTTTCCCCATCCAGGCCATCGCACTCGGCAAACAGGTCACCATCCTCGCGCTCAGCGGAGAGGCCTTCCTCCCCGAAGGACTCAGTACCCGCGGCCTCATCTTCTCCCCCTTCTCCAACGAAGCCGTGCCCCCGCCCCTCCACGATGCGCGCGTCCGCGC
Organism: uncultured Solibacteraceae bacterium; assembly: GCA_963811575.1. Lineage (GTDB taxonomy): Bacteria > Acidobacteriota > Terriglobia > Bryobacterales > Bryobacteraceae > Solibacter. The sequence continues at coordinate 452,205 of CAWERY010000008.1, forward strand.
CGCCATCCAACGCGTCCTGACCCGCGTAAAATAACCCGTCACCAAAACATAAGAAATATTTCGCCACGTAACCGCTTTGATTTCAGTCTTACCTAGCGTGCCGCCCCTGCCTCCCGTAGCGGCGCATCGTAAAATGGTCCCAGTGAGCGTCTCTCGAAAAGAGCCCAAATCGCCAAACGGGCTATACATAGCCCGCTTTTTTCCGGGGAACTCACCGCTTTTCAACACCACCGCCCAGGAAACGGGCTATGCGTAGCCCACTTTCGTTCGCAAACACGGTATAACCGGAACCCCTCGGCTTTCAAACTGCTACACTTGTCCAAATAGGCCTCAGAGCCCCGTTGCCGGCCAAAGGTGCCACGCACGAATGCCGACCAAGCCGTTTTCCGACCGCGCCGCCTTCGTTTTTCAACTCAACGGCGAAACTGTGCAGGTCGATCCGTCCTGGCCGCCCCAGACTACCCTGCTCGATTTCCTCCGCGCCCGAGGCCTTACCGGCGCCAAGGAAGGCTGCGCCGAAGGAGAGTGCGGCGCCTGCACCGTCGTCATGGTGAAAAACCGCAACGGCCGGACTGCCTACACCCCCGTCAATAGCTGCCTGATCTTCCTCCCTATGGCGGCCGGACAGGAACTCTTCACCGTCGAGTCCCTCGCCGCGTCCGGCCAACTCCACCCCGTCCAGCAAGCTCTCGTCGATTCCGCAGGCTCCCAGTGCGGCTACTGCACCCCCGGCTTTGTCATGAGCCTCTTCGCCGAACACTACCGCCCCGGCCGCGAAGGCGCCTGCGACCCCGAAGCCATGGGCGGCAATCTCTGCCGCTGCACCGGCTACCGCCCCATCCGCGATGCCGCTCTCGCGCTTGGTCCCCCACCCGACGACGCCTTCCATCACCGGCTCGCCTCGCCCGCTCCCCAAGTCCTCGAACTCTCCTGCGGCGATGGCGTGAATCGTTTTTCGCGCCCCGCCACCCTCGCCGCCTGCCTGGCGATTCTCGCCGCCGATCCCACCGCCCGCCTCGTCTCCGGCGGCACTGATCTTGCCGTGGAATCCAATCTCCAGGGCCGCTCCTTCCCTCACCTCGTCAGCCTGGAAGCCATCCCGGACTTGCGCATCTTTCATCAGTCCCCCGAACAAATCGAAATCGGCGCCGCCCTCACCCTCTCCGAAATCGGCGCGCTCTGGAACTCCGCGCCTCCTGCCTTCGCAGGCTGGCTGGATCTCTTCGCGTCGCCGCTCATCCGCAATCGCGCCACCCTCGGCGGCAACCTCGCCACCGCGTCTCCCATCGGCGATGGCGCTCCTCTCCTGCTCGCCCTCGATGCCGCCGTTCGCATTGCCTCCCGCTCCGGTATCCGCATCGTTCCGCTCCACGAGTTCTATTTCGATTACCGCAAGACCGCGCTCGCCGCCGGGGAGGTCCTCGTCTCCGTAATCATTCCCCAGCCCTTGCCTTCCGAGCTGCGCTTTTATAAGGCCGCAAAACGCCGCCTCGATGACATCAGCACCGTCGCCGCCGCCTTCTCCCTCACACTCGATTCCGCCGCCCGCGTGCGCACCGCGCGCCTCGCCTTCGGAGGCGTCGCCGCCGTGCCCGTACGCTGCATGGAAGCCGAAGCCGCGCTCGTCGGCCGCACCTGGAATTCCCACTCGGTCGCGCGAAGCCCAGGCCGCCATCGCCGCGACTCTCCACCCCATCAGCGACCATCGAGGCTCCGCCGAATACCGCCTCGCGCTTGCACAAAGCCTCCTCGGAAAATTTCACTACGAATCTCAGGAGGTGCCCGCGTGAAATACGTGGCGAAGCCCCTCCCCCACGAAAGCGCTCGCGGGCACGTCACCGGAGACGCCCTCTACACCGGCGATCTCGCCTCGCGCTTTCCCGCTCTGCTTCACGCCTGCCCCGTCCTCGCCCCCCACGCGCATGCCAATCTGCTCTCGCTCGATCATCGCCGCCGCCGCTGCCTCACCGGGAGTCGCTACCGTGCTCACCGCGGCGGACGTCCCGGGCGAGGGGGACACCGGCGTCAATCGCCATGACGAGCCGCTCTTCCCGTCGACCGTCATGTTTCACCGCCAGCCCGTCGCCTGGGTGCTCGGCGAGACCCTCGAAGCCGCTCGCGCCGCCGCCCTCAAAGTGCGCGCCGAATACCAGCCTCTCACCGCCATCGTTCACCTCGAAGATGCCATCGCCGCCCAGTCCTTCCTCTGCGGCCCCACCACCCTCCGCCGCGGCGACGCCCGCGCCGCCATCGAGTCCAGCCCGCATCGCCTCCAGGGCGAACTCACCATGGGCGGCCAGGAGCACTTTTATCTCGAAACTCACTGCGCCCTCGCCTGGCTGGACGAATCCGGTGGCGTAGCGCTGCACTCTTCCACCCAGCATCCCAGTGAGACCCAGGCCATCGTCGCTCGCGTACTAGGCATCGCCGAGCACCGCGTCACCGTCGAATGCCTCCGCATGGGCGGCGCTTTCGGCGGCAAGGAAGTGCAGTCCAATGCGTTCGCAGCCATCGCCGCTCTCGGCGCCTGGAAGACAAGACGGCCTGTCATGGTGCGGCTGCCGCGCGCACTCGATTTCGCCATCACCGGAAAACGCCATCCCTTCCTCGCCCGCTTCGAAGCCGGCTACGATGAGGCCGGACGCCTCCTCGGTTTCCAGGTCAACCTCTTTGCCGATGGCGGCTGGAGCCTGGACCTTTCGGAGCCGATCCTCGGCCGCGCCCTGTTCCACGTCGATAACGCCTATCTCCTGCCCGCCGTCACCGCCTCCGGCTACGTCTGCCGCACCCACAAGACTTCGCAGACCGCCTTCCGCGGCTTCGGCGGCCCGCAAGGCATGCTCGTCATCGAAGACGCGTTGGATCGCATCGCCCGCTCGCTCGCCCTGCCCCCCGAGCTCGTGCGCCGCCGGAACTTCTATCGAGAAGGCGATACCACCCACTACGGGATGCCGGTCAAAGATGCCGCCCGCATCGAGCGCATCTGGAGCGAACTCAAGGCAACCAGCGATTTCGACGCCCGCCGCGCGGAGATCGATCGCGACAACGCCGCCCAGCCCCATCGCAAGCGCGGACTCGCCATCACCCCCGTAAAGTTCGGCATCTCCTTCACCGCCACCTGGTACAACCAGGCCGGTGCGCTCGTTCTCATCTATCGCGATGGCAGCGTGCAGGTGAACCACGGCGGCACCGAAATGGGACAGGGCCTGCACACCAAGGTCCGCCAGATCGCCGCTGACGCCCTTGGCCTGGAATTGGATTCCGTGCGCATCATGCCCACCCGCACCGATAAGGTGCCCAACACTTCCGCTACCGCCGCTTCCGCCGGCACGGATTTAAACGGCGCCGCCGTGCTCGACGCCTGCCTCCAACTGCGCGCGCGGCTCGCCCCGATCGCCGCTGAGATGCTCGATTGCGCCGAAGACGCCGTCACCTTTTCCCAGGGCAGCGTTTCCGCCGGCGCCCGCTCTCTGCCGCTCGCCGAAATCGTCGAAGTCGCCTACCGCCGCCGCACGCCCCTCTTCGCGCAGGGCTACTACCGGACCCCGGAAATTCATTGGGACGCCGCCGCCGGCCGCGGCAGGCCATTCTACTATTTCGCTTATGGCGCCGCCGTCACGGAAGTCGAGATCGATGGCTTTACCGGGGCCTATACCGTGCTGCGCACCGATATTCTGCAGGACGTCGGCGATTCCAGCTCTCCCCTCATCGATCGCGGACAGGTGGAGGGCGGCTTCATTCAAGGGCTCGGCTGGCTCACCCTGGAAGAATTAATCTGGAATCACGAAGGCCGCCTGCTCACCGCCGGCGCGTCCACCTACAAGCTGCCATCCTGGTCCGAAGTGCCCGACGATTTTCCACGTCGATTTTCTGACGCGCGCCGCCGAACCGGGAGTCGTCTGCGGCAGCAAAGCGGTAGGCGAGCCGCCCCTGATGCTCGCCATCTCCGCGCGCGAAGCCCTCCGCGACGCCATCGCCGCGTTCGGCAGCGGAGGGCTCGTCCTCCTCGATAGCCCCGCCACTCCCGAGCGTGTCTTCTGGGCCATCCAGCGAGCCCGCCAAAATCTCCGCGATCGTGCGCCGTCAGCCGTCGGAGCCGTGCCGGCGTGAGCGCTCCGCCACCATCGGAAATCCTGCGGGCGACTCTGTTTCACGTGCCGCGCAACCCGTTCCGCGCCCCGGGCTCGCTCGAGTTCCACGAGGATGGCGCGCTGCTCCTCTCCGGCGGACGCATCGCCGCCTGCGGCGATTACGCCATCCGTGCGCCAGGCGCATCCCGACGCTTCCCTTCGCGATCTGCGCGGCGGTGTGCTGCTGCCGGGTTTCGTCGATACCCACGTTCACTACCCGCAGGTCCGCATTCTCGGCTGTCTCGGCCACGGACTCCTGGAATGGCTGCAGCGCTATACCCTGCCCGAGGAGGCCAAATTTTCCGACCTCGCCTACGCGCGCACCATCGCAGGCGAATTCGTGCATGCGCTCGCCACTCACGGCACTACCACCGCGCTCGTCTTCGGTTCGCATTTCGCCCCCGCCACCGCCGCGCTGTTTGAGGCGGCGAAAGCCTGCGGCCTGCGCGTCATCAGCGGTCTCGTGCTCTCCGATCGGTTCCTGCGGCCCGAGCTCCACCAAACCCCGGAAGCCGCCTACCGCGAAAGCGCTCGCCTGATTCGGGAATATCATAACGTCGCCCATCTGCGCTATGCGGTGACCCCGCGCTTTGCGCTTTCCGCCTCCGACGCTATTCTGGAGGTCTGCGGAGCGCTTCTGCGTGAAAATCCCGGCGTGCTCTTTCAGACCCACCTGAACGAGTCGATCCCCGAAGTCAAAGAGGTCGCGCGCCTTTTTCCCCGCGACGCGGATTACCTTGCGGTCTACGAACGCCACGGCCTTGCCGGCCGGCATTCCGTCTTCGCGCACAGCGTGCATACGACCGATGCGGAGTTGGAACGCATGGCGGCGCACGAAAGTAGCGCTTCCCACTGCCCCGGCAGCAACGCCGCGCTGGGCAGCGGCATCTTTCCCATGCACCGGCACCTGGCGCGCGGAGTTCGTTTCGCGCTCGGCACCGACGTCGGCGGCGGCACCGGCTTCGGCATGCTGAAAGAAGGCTTGCAAGCCTACCTGCTCCAGCGGCTCGCACCCCAGGGCTTCCCGCTCGCCGCCGAGCATCTGTTGTACCTGGCAACCCGCGCCGGCGCGGAGGCTCTCGGATTGCAAAACGAGACCGGCGATTTTGGCACCGGCAAATCCGCCGACCTGGTGTATCTGCGCCCGCCGGAAACCAGTTCTCTCGCAGCCGTGATGCGCAACGCGCCTTCCGCGGAGCACCTGCTGGCAGCCATCTTCACGCTTGGCGATGAAGCCTGCATCCGGCAGGTGTGGGTGGCGGGCTGTCCGCTGAAATTTACGGAACAGGAGTTCGCTTCCGCATGACCATCGCCGAGGCAAACGCACTCCGCCGCGAGGTCTTCATCGCCGCGTTCGGATGGATCTTCGAGGAGTCGCCCTGGGTGGCGCAGCGTGCCTGGCAGCATCGGCCGTTCGCCGACCGCGAAGCGCTCCATCGCGCCATGGTTCACGAGGTGAGGGCGGCCGATCGCGAGATGCAGCTCACGCTGCTCCGCGCCCATCCGGATCTGGGCGCGCGCGCCCGTATGAGCGACGCCTCCACCGGCGAACAGGCCGGAGTCGGGCTCGATCGCATGAGCGTCGCGGATTTCAAAAAGCTCCAGTCGCTGAATCTTCGCTACCGCGAAAAATTCGGCTTCCCGTTCCTCCTCGCCGTCAAGGGAATCACCGTCGCCGACATTCTCAAATCCCTCGAACAAAGAGTGGAGCGTTTGCCCGAAGCGGAGTTTCACGAAGCTCTCGCCCAGGTGTCCCGGATCGCGTCCTTCCGCCTGCAGGTTTTGTTGCACGATGAATCAGGAGCCTGAAACATGGAACGGTTTGCCAGCGGTTGGAAGCAGAACTACTACGGGAAGGCCGACGTCATTGTCTATCGGTTGAACCGCGACGCACGTGTTCCCGAAGGCTGCTGCCCGGTCTTCGGCGCCAACGTCAAGATGCTGCTCTATGGCGATGCCTTCTGGCCCACCTACACCACCGGCGACAATACCAACCTGGTGGCCACCGATTCGATGAAGAATTTCATCCAGCGCGAAACCCTCACATTTCACCGGGTTCGATCTGGAGTCCTTCTGTGACTTTCTGGCGCGCAAGTTCATGGAGACCTATCCGCATACCGCCGGAATTCAGCTCTCCGCTAAGCAGGTGCCCTATTCCGGCGTCGCCCAAGGCGCCGTCGCCTTCGCCCCCGCCGGACCGGAAATCGCCAATGCGTGCGTGGAGCTGTCCCGCGAATCCGGCGCCCTGAAATCCGTGGAGGTGCGCTCCGGCCTGCAAGGCTTCCGCTTGCTGCGTCTCGGGGGCAGCGCGTTCCGCGGCTTTCTGCGCGACCAGTACACTACCCTCCCCGACATCACTAACCGCCCGCTGCATATGTGGCTCGATCTGGAGTGGAACTACGTCACGCCGCAGGCCGCCTTCAGCGAAGGCAAAGTGACGGAGCAGGTGCGCCGCATGGTGCACGAAGTCTTCCATAATTTCGAATCCGGCAGTATTCAGCAGGTGATCTATCAGCTCGGCACAAAAATGCTCGCCGAAATTCCCGCGATTTCAGAAATTCACCTGGAAGCCAACAACCGGACTTGGGATACCATCGTGGAGCAGGGCGATCAACTCGGCGTCTATACCGACGCGCGCCCTCCCTATGGATGTTTGGGGCTGACCCTGAGGAGATAGCGTGGCTCGTCTTTCCACACACGTCCTGGATACGGCTCGCGGCCAGGCGGCTGCGAACCTGCGAGTGGAGTTGTACCGTCTCGAAAAGGGCGAGCGCCTGAACTGCGTTACCGTGCACACCAATGCGGATGGCCGCACCGATCAACCGCTGCTCTCCGGCGACCGCATACCGATCGGTCGTTACGAGATCAGCTTTGCCGCGGGCGATTATTTTCGCGCGCTCGGCGTGGCTCTGACAGACCCGCCGTTTCTCGATGAAATCGTGATTCGGTTTGGCATCGCCGAAGCGGATGCCAACTACCACGTGCCGTTGCTGCTCTCGCCCTACGGCTACAGCACGTATAAAGGATCATAATGCCAGCTCGCCGCGTAATCGATCGCTGCCGGGAACTTGCGCAGTTTACGGAGGAGCCAGGACACATCACCCGCACCTATCTTTCGCCGCCGATGCGCCCCGTACACGAATGCCTCACGCGCTGGATGCGCGACGCCGGGTGCGAAGTCACGGTCGATGCCGCCGGAAATCTGCGCGCCGTGTACCGGGCCGCCGCGGCCAATGCTCCCCGCGTGGTCATCGGCTCGCACCTGGACACCGTCCCGCACGCCGGCGCTTTCGATGGAATTTTAGGGGTTGTCATGGGGGTCGCGCTGGTCGAGGAATTGCGCGGCCGCCGGCTTGCCGCCGAGATTGAAGTGATCGGATTTTCCGAAGAGGAAGGCGTGCGCTTCGGCGTCTGCTTCATCGGCAGCCGGGCCGCCGTGGGCACGATCGACGATGGCTTGCTGGCCCGCATTACTCCCGCGATTCTCAACTTCGGTCTTGACCCCGCCGCCATTCCCGCGGCAGCGTGGGGAAGTAACGTGGCCGGCTATCTGGAGTTTCACATTGAACAAGGGCCGGTTCTCGAAAACCTGAACCTGCCCCTCGGGGTGGTCGAGGCAATCGCCGGGCAAACTCGCGCGATCGTCGAATTCCAAGGCATGGCCAATCACGCGGGAACCACTCCCATGCACCTGCGGCGCGACGCGCTCGCCACTGCCGCGGAGTGGGCCGGTGTGATCGAACAACTGGGGCGCAACACGCCGGGCATGGTCGCCACCGTCGGCGAGCTCAAGGTGGAACCAGGCGTATCGAACGTGATCGCGGGCCGCGCCACCGCTACCCTGGACCTCCGCCATGCCGCCGACGGCGTGCGCCGCGATGCCGTCAATCGCGCGTTCACCTCGGCTTTCGATATTGCGGCGAGACGCGGAGTGCAGTGCGCCACACGCCTGATTCAAGATCATCCCGCGACGCCGATGGATCCGGGCCTCACCAGTCTCTTAGAAAGCGCCGTGCGCGACGCCGGGCATTCCGTGCACCGCATGATCAGCGGCGCGGGCCATGACGCCATGATCATTGCGGCGCGCTATCCCGCCGCCATGCTCTTCCTGCGCAGTCCCGGCGGCATCAGCCATCATCCGGACGAAAACGTGCAGGTAGACGATGTCGCCGCCGCACTCGCCACCGGTCAAAAATTTCTCGAGCGCTGGAGCTGACCCTATGGCCGATTGCATCGTTCGCGGAGGCGTGCTCGTGCAACCCAGCGGCATCGTGCGTGCCGATCTCGCCATCGAAGGCGGCCGCATCGTGGAGATAGGACCCGAACTTCCCGGCGGCGCCGAGGAGATCGATGCGCGCGGACTGACCGTATTCCCCGGCGTGATCGACGATCATCTTCACTTCAATGAACCCGGCCGTGCCGAATGGGAGGGCGCGGCTTCTGGCAGCGCCGCGCTGGCGGCGGGCGGCGGCACGGCATTCTTCGACATGCCGCTGAACTCCACGCCCTGCACGGTCAATCGCGCAGCCTTCGAAGAGAAGCAAGCCGCATTAGAGCGAGCCTCCGTGACCGATTTTGCTTTGTGGGGCGGCTTGGTGCCCGGGAATCTCGGCGAGCTGGCGCCGCTTGCCGAATGCGGCGCGATCGGGTTCAAGGCCTTCCTTTCCGATTCCGGCCTCCCTGAGTTTCCGCGCTCTGACGATCTCACTTTGTACGAAGGCATGCGCGAAGCGGCCCGGCTCGGTCTCCCTGTCGCGGTGCACGCGGAAAGCGAGGAGATCACCTCTCGCCTCACGCAGCGCGCGCGCCAGGCGGGGCGGCTCACCGCGCGCGATTACCTGGCTTCGCGCCCCATCGTCGCCGAAGTCGAGGCGATCCACCGGGCGGCGCTCCTGGCGCGCGAGGCCGGCTGCAAGCTGCATGTCGTCCACATCAGCTCCGCGCAGGGCGTGATTGCGGCGCTAGAGGCGCGCGCGCTCGGCACCGATATCGCCATCGAAACTTGCGCCCACTACCTCTTCTTCACGGAGGAAGATCTCTTGCGCCTGGGCGCGATTGCCAAATGCGCGCCTCCGCTGCGCGATCGCGACGAGCGCGAAAAACTGTGGGCGCACGTGCTGTACGGCAGCGTGGATGTGGTCGCCTCCGATCACTCCCCGGCTCCGCCCGCGATGAAGACCGGCGACGATTTTTTTGCCATCTGGGGCGGCATCGCGGGTGTGCAATCCACACTCGCCGTGTTGCTGGAGGCCGGTCATTTCGAGCGCGCCATGAGCCTGGAGCGGATTGCGGAACTGACCGCCGGCTATCCGGCACGCCGCTTCGATTTACGGAATAAGGGCGGCATCGCGGCCGGCAATGATGCCGACCTGACGCTGGTAGACTTGAACCGCGAGTATGTGGTCGATACCGCGGGCCTGTTTCAGAAACATCGCCTCAGCCCCTACGCGGGAAGCCGGTTTCGCGGCGCGATCCGCCGCACGATGCTGCGCGGGACCACCATTTTCCACGAAGGCCGGATCACCGTGAAATCCGGCGGCCAACTGCTCCGCCCGAAAGTTCAAGCCACCTATGCAACGTCTCGGATTCACCCGTAGCGCGCATCGCGCCGATCATTTGCTGCTCACGCCGGACACCTTCGTCCGCGCGCCGCTGCCCGGCATGACGAAGGCCACCGCCATCGTTCACGCGGCGCCCGCGCTGGGCGCGGCTTTCACCCAATACACCGCCGAATTCGAACCCGGAGGCTCGCTCGGGCCGGCGCGCGGACAACGTTTTGTCTACGTGCTCGAAGGCGCCGTAAATGCCGGAGGCGAGGTGCTCTCCGGCGGAGACTACTGCTATCTGCCTTCCGGCGCGACCACCAAGGTGACCGCGCAGGGTAGGGCCCGCGCGGCGGTGATCGAGAAAACCTATCAACCGCTCGAAGGCAAGAGCGAGCCCGCGATGCTCACCGGACGCGAGAGCGCGATTGCGCCGAAGGCGCTCCTGGACGACCCCGCGATTGAAGTCCGCTGTCCTTTTGCCCGACGATTTCGCCTTCGATTTCGCGGTCAACACGATGACGTACCAACCCGGCGCAGTCCTGCCGATGGTGGAGGTCCACGTCATGGAACACGGCCTCGTGATGCTCGCTGGCGGTGGCATCTACCGGCTCGGCGACAGCTGGTATCCGGTCACGGAAGGCGATTTCATCTGGATGGGCCCTTACTGCCCGCAGTGGTTCGGCGCACTCGGAAAGACGCCTGCCAAATATCTCATCTATAAAGATTGGAACCGCCATCCGCAGGGTTAAGACGATGAAATTTTCGATCGATAGCGAACGGCTCACGCAGGAGCTGGCGCGGCTCGCGGCGATTTCGGAGATGCCGCTGCCGGCCGTCACGCGCGTTGTGTTTTCGGCGGCCGATCTGCGCGCGCGCGAATACGTCGGGAGACTGTGCACGGAAGCAGGTCTCGCGGTGCGTTCGGATGCCGTGGGAAATACCTTTGCGCGTTGGGCGGGCGACGCGGACCGATCTGCCCGCCGTCGGAACCGGGTCGCATATCGACGCGATTCCGAATGCCGGCAGCTACGATGGCACGGTCGGAGTGTTGGGCGCACTGGAGGCGATTCGCGCGCTGCAGCGCGCCGGCTTCCGCCCGCACCGCGGAATCGAACTCCTCATCTTCACCGCCGAGGAACCCACGTTGTTCGGCATCGGCTGCCTGGGCAGCCGGTTGCTGGCCGGGAGGCTCGACGTCCGGCGCCGGGGAACGCCTGCGCGATTCGCGAGGCCTCACGCTCAATCAAATTCGCGAGTCCGCCGGATTTTCGGGCGCGCTGGAAACTACGCGTCTGGCTGCGGGCTACTATGCGGCGTTCGTGGAACTGCACATCGAGCAGGGCCCGCTGCTGGAGCGGGCTGAGTTGCCGATCGGGATCGTGACCGCAATCGCCGCCCCGGCGGCCCTGCGGCTGAGTATCGAAGGCGAGGGCGGGCACGCGGGCGCGGTGTTGATGCCGGACCGTCACGACGCGTTTCTTGCCGCCGCTGAAATCGCGCTCGCGTTGGAGCAACTGGCGCTATCGACCGGCGCGATCGATAGCGTCGGCACTTCGGGAGTCTGCGAAGTTTTCCCCGGCGCCATCAATAGCATTCCGAGCCGGGTCCGCCTGGAAATCGATATCCGGGATACCGACGAGCAGCGGCGCGACGGTCTGCTCAGCGCCTTCAATACCGCGACCGGCGAGATTGCGGCGCGCCGGGGCGTGTACGTACAAGGCGAGATCATCAGCACCGATCCACCCGCGATCTGCGATCCCAAGATTGTCGGCGTGCTGGAAGCGGCATGCGAGGAACATTCGCTCGCTTACCAGAAGATGGTGAGCCGCGCGTATCATGACTCGTTATTCGTCTCTCGCTTCGCGCCTACCGCGATGGTGTTTATCCCATGCCGCGGAGGCGTCAGCCACCGTCCCGATGAATACGCGTCGCCTGCAGCGATTGCAAGCGGCGCCACGGTTCTGGCCGAAGCGCTGGCCAAGCTCAGCCTGCTATCTTAAGTACTCCATGAGCGACGTAATCAACGAATATCAAAAGTGGAAACAGCAAGGGGAAGATCTGCGCATCCAGGCCAAGACCGCAATGGAAACGCGCTTCCGCGACTTGCTGAGCGAGGCGGTGCACATCGCCGAGATGTACCGCGCGGATTTCGGCGCGGCCCTGAAGCCGCCTCCGGCAATCACGGCTTTCCGTTTCAAAGCCTCGGCCAAGCCGAAAGCGAAGAAGGCCGCCGTTAAGGGCAAGCCTGCCGCGGCTGCGCCCGCCAAGCCGGAGCCTCCCGCCGCCAAGCCGAATCCCAAAGTCGCGGGCCTGCAAAAGCGCCTCGCGACCACGCGTAAGAAGCTCGACGACGCCAAGACCGGCGGCACGCCGACGCGCGCGCTCGAAGACAAAATCTACGAGATTGAAGACGAATTGCGCCTGGCCATGCAGGCCTAGCCTGCGTCCTGGGATTCGCGGCACAGCGCCAAGTAAGCTATCCTGAATCCCATATGAAAAAGCTGTTACTCGCCATTGGTGTATCTTCCCTGCTGATTGCTCAGGAGAAGGTGGACGAGGCTACCGACGCGCGCATTCGCAGTGAAGAATTGGAGCATTCGCAGATCATGCACACGCTCCACATGCTTACCGATCGCTACGGCCCGCGCGTTACCGGCACGCCGAATCACGAGGCGGCGGCCAAGTGGGTAGTGAAACAACTGACCGATTGGGGCTTCAAGAACGCTCACCTGGAGGCCTGGGATTTTGGTCATCCGGGCTGGAGCAACGAGCGCGCCACTGCATTCCTGGTTTCGCCCGTACAGGAAAACCTGAAGTTCGAAGTCCTGGCATGGACGCCTTCCACCAAGGGAACCGTGACCGGCTCGGCGATCCAGATTGTAGCGCCGCAGGGTCCGCCGCCACCGGCTGCTCCAGCCAGCGCCGATGCCCCGGCGGCCGGCCGTCGCGGCGGTTTCGGAGGACGCGGCGGCGCGGCGCGTCTCGGACCCACGAAGGCGGAAATGGAAGCCTGGGTGAAGGCTACCCAGCCTACCGTGAAGGGCAAAATTGTTCTGGTGGGCAAGGCGGCGGTGATCCCGGTCAACTTCGACCCGCCCGCCAAGCGCCGTGACGATGACCAGGTGAAGCAGCAGTACGACCCCAACAATCCGAATGCGGGCCGCGGACGCGGCGGCTTTGGCGGCGGTGGCGGACGCGGCGCTGCGACCCCCGATCCCGATCGCATGACGCCGGCGCAGGTCGCTGAAGCGATCGACGCCATGCTGCTCTCCGGCGGAGCGGTGGTCCGGTTGAACGATGCGGCGCGCGGCGATGGCATCATCGTGGCCCAACAGCATCGCGCCTACGAGCCCACCAAGACGGTGCCCACGCTGATTCTGCGCAATGACGATTACGGCCGCATCGAGCGGCTGCTGGCCGATGGCGAAGATATCAAGATGGAATTCAACATCGTCAATCACGTGTATCCCGAGGGCAAGACCAGCTATAACGTGGTGGGCGAGATTCCCGGCACGGACAAAGCGGACGAAGTGGTGATGCTGGGCGGCCACCTGGATTCCTGGCACGCCGCCACCGGCGCCACCGATAACGCGATCGGTTCGACGATCATGATGGAAGCCGCGCGGCTGATTCAGAAGCTCGGCCTCAAGCCGCGGCGTACCATTCGCGTGGCGCTCTGGTCGGGCGAAGAAGAAGGGCTGCTCGGATCGCTGGCGTATGTGAAACAGCATTTCGGCACGTTCGAAAATCCCAAGCCGGAGTTTGCCAAGCTGGATTGCTATTTCAACGTGGATACCGGCACGGGCCGGCTCCGCGGCGCTGGAATTTTCGGACCGGCGGAGGCCGCCGCACTGCTGCGGCCGGTGCTCACGCAATACAAGGAGTGGGGTGTCGGCGGCGCCAGTTCCACGGCGAGCCGCGCCACCGGCGGCACGGACAGCACGTCTTTCAACAACGCCGGGCTGCCTGGTGTGGGCTTCTCGCAGGACCCGATCGAGTACAACTCCATGACCCACCACACCAACCTGGACACCTACGAACGCATCATTCCCGACGACGTTCAGAAGGCGGCGGCGATTGTTGCCGCTTCGGTCTGGCACGTCGCGAATCGCGATCAGATGGTGCCGCGCTTCACCAAAGAGACGATGCCGGCGCCGGTGGAAGCACGCTAGCCCGGCGGAAAGCAGCTCAGTGGATATCGCAGCGCTGGTAACGGAGGCGAGGCGCTTCGGCGAACGGGTGCGCCTCGCCAAACAGAGTATCGGTGACGCGGGATTCGAATGGTATCCGTACGACACGCTTTCCGCGCTCGGCCATCTGGAGAAGCTGCTCACCGGGTCCCATCGACTGCTGCTGGATGGGCACGGACGGGTACTCGATATGGGCTCGCAGGATGGCGAGTTGGCCTTCTTCCTGGAGAGCCTCGGCTACCAGGTGATTGCGGCGGACCATCCCGCGTACAACCACAACGGCATGCGCGGAATTCGCGCGCTCAAGGCGGCACTCGGCTCGCGCGTGGAAATTCACGAGATCGATGTGGACCGGCCGTTCACGCTGCCGCACGATACCTACGACCTGGTGATCTTTCTCGGCATCCTGTATCACCTGCGAAATCCTTTTTACGTGCTGGAAGAGCTCTCGCGGCGCACCACGCATTGTCTCTTGAGTACGCGCGTCGCGCGCCGGCTGCCCGATGGCACGCCGCTTCCCGCGGGAGCGGCGCTCGCGTACCTCCTGGGCGAAGACGAGCTCAATCAGGACAACAGCAACTATTTTATTTTTTCGGAATCCGGCCTGCGCGTGATGTTGAAGCGCGCGCACTGGCAGATTCGCGATTATGTGGCGCTGGGCGATACCTCATTGAGCGACCCGGTGCATGCGGAGCATGACGAGCGCGCGTTCTGCCTTTTGCGCAGCACGCATGAACGCTTAGAGAACCTGGAACTGCTGGCCGGCTGGCACGAGAGTGAAGAGACCGGATGGCGCTGGACGGAACGGCAGTTCGCCGTGCGCGTGCGCGCCGCCGAAGGCTCCCGCGCGCTGACCATGAAGCTCTACGTTCCGGAGGAATCGCTGCGCCGGCTGGGGGCGCTCACGCTCACGGCGAGCGTCAACGGGCGCCCGCTAGAGGCCGCGGTGTATGAATCGCCGGGGCTGATGAGTTACGTGCGCGAGCTTTCGGTATCGGGCGAACTGGAGGTGCGGTTCGGGCTGGATAAAGCGCTGCCGCCGGAAGTGGAAGATTCGCGGGAGCGCGGAATCATTGTGGCCTCGATCGCGGTGGAGTGAAAAAGGCCGGTCCAGCTTGACTTTTGGGGTGGGCGGATGTGATCATCCGTCGTAAATGAAACCCAGAATCTGCTGTCTCGCTGTGTCCCTGCTCGTGTCTTCCGCGGCCTTCGCGCAAACCAAATTTACTACCGCGGAATATGCGCGGGCCGAAAAATTCATGGGGTACAACACTACCCCGCTGGTAACCCATTCCGGGGTTCGTCCCACATGGCTGGCGGATGAGCGATTCTGGTACCGCGTGACCACCGCGTCGGGGAGCGAATTCATTCTTGTGGATCCGGCGAAGGGCACGCGCGCGCCGGCATTTCCGCACGCCAAGATTGCCGCCGCGCTTTCTGCCGCGTCCGGCAAACAATACACGGCAGACCAGCTTCCCTTTCAGGAAATCGAGTTCGCGGCGGACGGCCAGTCATTCAGCTTTCAGGCGGCCGGCAAGTGGCAGTGCGATGTCCAGGGCGTGAAATGCACGGCGGCCGAGGGCAGCGCTCCCGCGGGCGGTGGACGCGGCGGGCGCGGCGGCGGACGCGGAGGACGCGGCGGGGGCGCGGCGCAGGAAGTGCTCTCCCCTGACAAAAAGCATGCGGCATTCATTCGCGATTCGAATCTCTGGGTGCGCGACGTTGCGACCAACAAGGAATCGCCGCTGACCACGGACGGCATCAAGGATTTCGGCTACGCCACGGACAACGCCGGCTGGGCTTCGAGCAATCGCCCGATCGTGCTGTGGTCCGAGGATTCCAAGCGCATCGCCACGTTCCAGCAGGATCAGCGCGGCGTGGGAGAAATGTACCTGGTGGATACCAAGGTCGGGCACCCTACGCTGCAGGCGTGGAAGTATCCGCTGCCGGGCGATGAGGTGGTCACGACGATTCAGCGCGTGGTGGTTGATCTGGATGGTCCTCGAGTTGTGAGGTTGAAAATACCGGCCGACCAGCACCGGTCCACACTGTGCGACAACGTGGCATGCCGGGGCGGCGAGTGGGCCGACGTGCAGTGGGATAAGGATGGCGCCAAGCTCGCGTTTGTCTCCACATCGCGCGATCACAAGCAGGAAACACTGCGCATCGCCGACGCCACTACCGGGGCGATCCGCGACGTGTTGGAAGAGAAGGTCCCGACATTTTTCGAATCGGGCAACGGCCGGGTCAACTGGAAGTTTTTGCCGGATTCCAAGGAGTTCCTCTGGTTCAGCGAACGCGATAACTGGGGTCACCTGTACCTGTACGATTCCGAAACCGGCAAGCTGAAAAACCAGGTCACCAGCGGGGAATGGAACGTGACGCAACTGCTGCGGGTGGACGAAAAAAATCGGCAGCTCTATTTTCTCGGCGTCGGACGCGAGAAGGGCCGCGACCCCTATTTCATTCATTTCTACCGCATCGGGTTCGATGGCAAGGGACTCACGCTGCTCACACCGGACGATGGCAATCACGAGGTGACGCTTTCGACATCCGGCAAGTACTTCGTGGATACGTTCTCCAAGCCGGACGTGGCGCCGGTGGCGGTGCTGCGCGATGACTCGGGTAAGCTGATTACGCCCTTGGAACGCGCCGATACCAGCAAGCTGATGGCGGCGGGATGGAAGCCGCCGGTGAATTTCACCGTGAAGGCGCGCGACGGAGTCACCGATCTGTACGGCCTGATGTTCAAGCCGGCCAACTTCGACGCGTCGAAGAAATATCCGATTGTGAATCACATCTACCCGGGTCCACAGACCGGCAGTGTGGGGAGCCGCAGCTTCTCCGCGGCGCGCGGCGATTGCCAGGCGCTGGCGGAACTGGGCTTCATCGTGGTGGAGATCGATGGCATGGGCACGCCGTGGCGCAGCAAGAAATTCCACGAGGCATACTTCGGAAATCTGGGCGACAACACGCTGCCGGACCAGGTCACCGGGATGCAGCAGCTCGCCAAGCGATACGCGTGGATCGATATCGAACGCGCGGGAATTTACGGACACTCGGGCGGCGGCTACGCGACCGCCGGCGCGATGTTCCACTATCCGGATTTCTTCAAGGTGGGGATCAGCGAGGCCGGCAATCACGACAATCGCGAGTACGAGGACGATTGGGCGGAGAAGTGGCAGGGGCTGCTGCAGACCAACGCCGACGGCACCACCAGCTACGATGCGCAGGCCAACCAGCTCTTCGCCAAGAACCTCAAGGGCCATCTTCTGCTGGCGCACGGCACGATGGATAACAATGTGCCGCCATACAACACGATGCTGGTGGTCAATGAGCTGATCAAGGCGAACAAAGATTTTGATCTGCTGCTGCTGCCGAACCGGAATCATGGTTTTGGAAACGAGCCTTACATGATCCGCCGGAGGTGGGATTATTTCGTTCGCTACCTGTTAGGGGGCGAGCCACCGGCGGGGTACGAATTGAAACCGCCGGCCGGCGGCGGAGGCCGCGGCGGATTCGCGCCGCCGGTTTGATGCAGCGGCAGCGGCGCCGAAAGGCCGGGACAATGTTGCGGGAGGACGCGCATGGCGGCACGGCTGAAGGACATCGCCCGGGATCTCAACGTCTCGGTAGTTACGGTTTCCAAGGTGTTGCGGGACCACCCGGACATTAGCACGGAGACTCGCGAGCGCGTGCTGCGGCGCATGAAGGAACTGAACTACCGCCCGAACCTGGCGGCGCGCGCGCTGGTGACGGGGCGGAGTTACATCGCGGGCCTGGTGGTGCCGGACCTGGTGCATCCTTTTTTCGGCCAGGTTGCCAAGGCGATTTCCAGCGTGCTGCGCACCCAGGGCTACAGCCTGGTGCTCTCTTCCTCGGAGGACGATCCGGAACTAGAGCAACAGGAGATCGACCAACTGCTGGCGCGTCACGTGGACGTGTTGATTGTGGCGTCCACGCAAGAGAGCGTAGACACCTTCCGCCGCCTCGAAGAGCAGCGGGTGCCCTACGTACTGATCGATCGAAGGTTCAGGGAGCTGGCCGCAAATTTCGTCGGCGTGGATGATGAGGCGGTAGGCATGCTGGCGACCACTCATCTTGTGGAAGCAGGCTGCCGGAGGCTTGCGCACATCGGCGGGCCGAGCGTGAGCACGGCGACCGGGCGCGCCTCCGGATTCCAACGGGCGCTGCGCGCGAACCAGCTCGATTGCCCGGCGGAATACATGGTGATGCGGCAGCATGGCGACGACGCCGGAGAGGCGAGCGGTTATGCTGCGATGAAGCGGCTACTGGGCTTGCAGCATCGCCCCGACGGCGTCTTCTGTTACAACGACCCCACCGCGATGGGCGCGATGAAGGCGGTGCTCGAGGCCGGATGGCGGATTCCGCAGGATATCGCGATCGCGGGCTGCGGCAATGTTGCTTACGCGGATTTTCTACGCGTGCCTTTGACCAGCGTGGATCAACAGAGCGGCGCGATTGGCGATTGCACGGCGCGCCTGGCGCTCGCGCTGCTGGAAAAGAACGCGGCACTGAAGGCGAAGACCGTGCTGCTGGAGCCAAAACTGGTAGTGCGCGCATCCACGCTGAAGCGCGAGGCCGTGTAGCGGGGGTCCGATTCGAGACGCTCTGCCGCGCCGCCATGTCTCACCCGCCACATAGGGCCGCACCGGCCACCGGCAGCATTCGGACTATCTTCAAAGAGAGGGGGGACGAATGAGCGAGATTGGAACCATAGAGCTTGTTTTTCTTTTGCTGCTCTTTTTCGTGATCGTATTCGGACTGCTTGCCCGAAAGCTCAAGACTCCCTATCCGATCGTCATGGTGGTAGGCGGGCTGCTGCTGGGGTTCATTCCCGCGATTCCCGATTTCACGCTCAATCCGGACCTGATTTTTCTGGTCATCCTGCCGCCGCTGCTTTACGCCTCGGCCTGGACCACATCCTGGCGCGACTTCCGCTACAACCTGGTCAGCATTCTCCTGCTCGCATTTGGGCTGGTGGGGTTCACGGTGCTGGCGGTATCGCTGGCCGCTCCGCATGTGTTCGGCGGCTTCGATTGGCGTCTCGGCCTGATTCTGGGCGCGGTGGTGGCGCCCACGGACGCGATCGCCGCCACTTCCATCGCGAGGCGGATTGGATTGCCGGAACGGATCGTGGACATTCTGGAAGGCGAGAGCCTGATCAACGACGCCAGCGGACTGCTGGCGCTTCAATTCGCGATTCAGATCGTGGTCCACAAGAGCGTGCCGACCCTGGCGGGCGGCCTGCTCACGCTCGGATGGCTGATCGCGGGCGGGATCGCGGTGGGCCTGCTGGTGGGTTGGATCACGTACCACGTGGAGCGCCGTGTGGAAGACGGCCCTATCGAGATCACGCTCAGCATCCTGGTGCCGTATGCGAGCTATCTCGCGGCGGATGCGGTTCACGCGTCGGGCGTACTGGCGGTGGTGGTCTGCGGATTGTTTCTCTCCCGGCGCAGCGCGCTCTTTTTCTCTCCGGCAGTGCGCATACAGGCTTGGGCCGTATGGGAATCGCTCACCTTTGTCTTAAACGGACTGGTGTTCGTATTGATTGGGCTGCAGCTGCCCTCGATTCGAGCGGCGATTCGCGGGTACAGCCTCGCGGCTCTGCTGGTGGATGGAGCGATCTTCAGCGCGATGCTGATTCTGCTGCGCCTGGCTTCGGTGTTTCCAAGCGCGAGGCTTTCCTACGTCCTGCGCACCCGAATCGGGCACCAGCACGAGCAGCCGCCGGGAGCGCGCGCGATCTTCGTCATCGGGTGGACCGGAATGCGAGGCGTGGTCTCGCTTGCGGCGGCGCTCTCTTTGCCGGCGGTGCTGGCGGATGGCAGTCCATTCCCCCAGCGGAACCTGATCGTCTTTCTCACGTTCTGTGTGATTGTCGTGACGCTGGTGCTACAGGGAGCGACGCTGCCGCCGTTGATCCGCGCCCTGGGGCTGGCCGGAACGCAGGGGCCTAACTGCGAAGAGCTGGAGGCCCGGCGCATCGTGATCGCCGCCGCCTTGTCCCACCTGGAAGAGGCCAAGGTCAGGGATAGCGAAGATGTCGCGGTGTTCTACGAAGACCTGGCAGGCCACTACCGCCAACGGCAGGTGGCCCTGAGTATCCACGATGCAGATCAAGAGGCGGCGGTGGCCGAATCCAACCGCTTTCGCGATCTCTCGCTCGAGGCGCTAACGGTCGAGCGAGAGACGGCCGTGCGCCTGCGAAATGAAGGACGCATCAACGACGAGGTGCTGCGCCGCATCGAGCGCGAACTCGATCTCAACGAGTCTCGTCTCGCGACGAACGACTGAAATCAGGCGCCGGAGGCTTGCCCGCCGCCTGCGCGGCGGCGGCGTCCGCTCATCAGGTACACATCCGCGCGCGGGTCGAGCAGCGGGTCCCCGGATGAGCTGATGCCTTCCAGGCGTGGAATCGGGTCGAAGATGATCTGGCGCTGGGCGGCTTCGTTGTCGGGCGCTACGCTGCTGAGTTCCAACGTTCCGATTTCCAGCTGCTCGCGAGTTTCCGGCCAATGCACCGTGGAATCGTCCGCCTTGTCGCCGGGTTCGGCCAATTGCACGAAGATACGAAATTTGACCGGCGCTTTGGTCAGTCTGGCCTGCAGCTCATCGATGAGATAGTTCGGCGGCATGGCCGCCGCAGCTTCCGGGGTGAGATAGTCGCCGCCGCCTTCGGGCTTGATGCGATACCGGCCGAAGCGGCTGGCGCCACTCTCATTCGTGAACTGGTAGGCATTCACCGCAAAGAAAGATTCCTTCGCGAAGCTCGTCGGGAAGGGTTTCGGCGCTTGAACGAATGCCAGGGCGGCTGGATGAGTGCCCAGGAACTTTTCGATGGGGCTGGGCTTTGGAGCAGCCGGGCCGCTGTCACGGGCGGCATGCAGGAACTCCACGAATTCCTCCGCGGTGCGGGCGGGAAAGCCATCCACCGAGTGGGCCACGATATCGGTATGAACATGTTCCGCAAGATGGAAG
Organism: uncultured Solibacteraceae bacterium; assembly: GCA_963811575.1. Taxonomy (GTDB): domain Bacteria; phylum Acidobacteriota; class Terriglobia; order Bryobacterales; family Bryobacteraceae; genus Solibacter. The sequence continues at coordinate 473,076 of CAWERY010000008.1, forward strand.
CGAATCGCCATGCCGCGCGGGCTGGCGTCGGGATGATTGTCGGGAATGCTGGGAATTCCGGCGAAGTCTGAGAAGCGCACGGTAACGGGCGTCGAGGGGCGCTGCAAATGCTGCGCTCGCGAGAGCTGCCGCGCGCCGGCGGACGGTTTGAATTCGCCGGAGATGAGAATGCCCTTCGCATGCGCCGGTCGAAAGCCGGGATGCGGCCCAGTCAAATCGTCGAACGCCTGAATTACTTCCTTGCTGAACTCGGTATTTTTGATGGCTGCCATTTTGAATTCTTTCTCGGTGGATTGAAACAACTTTACACGATGGTGCTTTTTCGGCCGGAGGTGCTTTCTTTTACCCTAACCGCAAAGGAGTCACCCCGCCAAGGCAGAATGACCGCGTCACTGTGAAGGAAGTAACCAAGAGTTCGAGCGCAGCGCGGGTGGTTGGCCGCAGAATCAGAACATGTCGGGTATGGCCAAGTCTCCCTGCGATGAAGCCGCGATCACAAATGGCCCAGCGTCCTCCGGCGCCGCGGTGGGCGGGGGCGCGTGGATTCTGGCCGCGGCAATCCTGGGCTCGAGCATGGCGTTTATCGATGGCACCGTGGTTAACGTCGCGCTGCCCTCCCTGCAAGCCGCGCTGCATGCCACGCTGAGCCAGGTGCAGTGGGTAGTGGAAGCGTATGCGCTGTTTCTGGCGGCGCTGCTGCTCACGGGCGGATCGCTGGGCGATCTCTACAGCAGGCGAAAAGTCTTCGCGCTGGGAGTGATTGTCTTCGCAGCGGCGTCGGCGTGGTGCGGTTTCGCCGGAGACATCCACCAGTTGATTGCCGCCCGCAGTCTACAAGGAATCGGCGGCGCGCTGCTGGTGCCGGGAAGCCTTGCGCTGATCAGTGTTTCCTTTCCGGTGGAACAGCGGGGGCGCGCGATCGGGACGTGGTCCGGGTTCACGTCGATCACCGCCGCGGTGGGCCCGGTTCTAGGGGGATGGCTGGTGCAGCATGCATCGTGGCGGTGGGTCTTTTTTATCAATCTGCCGATCGCGCTGGTGGTTGTTCTGCTGATTCTCTGGCGCGTTCCGGAATGCGGCGAGAAAAATCGAACGCTGAAGCTGGACTGGCTGGGCGCGCTGCTTACCACCGCCGGGCTTGGAGGCATTGTGTACGGCTTCATCGAAGGCATGCCGTTGGCGGGCGGCTTCGGAGCGGCCTGCCTGGCTGGCTTTGTCTTCGTCGAGATGCATTCGGCCGCGCCCATGCTTCCGCTCGGCATATTCCGGTCGCGAACCTTCAGCGGGGCGAACCTGCTGACGTTATTTCTCTACTCGGCGTTGAGCGGCGCATTGTTTTTCTTTCCGTTGAACCTGATTCAAGTTCAGGGGTATGCGCCGGCGCAAGCCGGGGCGGCGCTGCTGCCATTCATCCTGCTGGTGTTCCTTTTGTCGCGCTGGTCGGGTGGACTTTTCGCGCGTTATGGAGCGAAGGCGCCGCTGATCGCCGGCCCCCTGATCGCCGCCGCCGGCTTCGCGCTCTTCGCCAAGGCGGGAATTGGAGGGCCGTACTGGACTACGTTTTTCCCGCCGGTGCTCGTGCTCGGCTTTGGCATGGCGATCAGCATCGCGCCGCTCACTACGGTGGTGATGAGCTCGGTGGACCAGGCGCACGCGGGTGTGGCGTCCGGCGTGAATAACGCTGTGTCGCGAATCGCTGGGCTGCTGGCGGTCGCGGTCTTTGGGCTGGTGTTGACCAGCACCTTCAACGGCAGCCTGGAGCGGCGGCTGCAGAAATTATCCATGCCGGCCACGGTTCGTGAAGAGATTCAGAAGCAGTTGCCCAAGCTCGCCGCGATCGAGACTGACAACGCGCAAGCGCGCCTGGCGATCCGGGAGGCGTTTGTGGATGGCTATCGGAACGTGGTGTGGATCGCCGCGCTGCTGGCGATCTTGAGTTCGCTGAGCGCGGCCGTGCTGATTGAAGCCAAACCGGGAAAGTGAGCGTCTGATTTATCCGGCCGCGGCGGCCTGCTGCGGCGCCCATACGCCTTCGAAATCGACGAAGTAGCTTTCCACCTGGACGCCGGGCAGAACGCGCTCCAGACATTCCGTGGCGCGCGCCAGCTCTTCGCGGTGGTGAAGCCTTTCGGCGGCGCAATCGTTGCCGAAGCCCTCGGCCAGGCCGCCATAAGCGCCGCAATCGGAATGCAGCATCAGGATGACGCGAGTGGTGCCATGCAGGCGAATGGACTTGCGAATCTGCTCCAGGATGAATTGGCGATCACTTTCGTGATCGGGACTCGCCAGGCATTTGGCGCCGCCGGCGACTTTGATGGGGTCGGAATTGATGACCCCGGAGCGCTTCAGAAACTTACGGAAGCCCAATTCAAAACGGTTGTCGAAGCACCAGACAATGGCGGCATCGCAATGATACTTCTCGCGTGGGGCGTCGAAATGGAAGACCTTCTTCATAGCGGCAACCTCCTCTTGATTATCAGCGATGGCAGCGCGCGTTATAGTCAAAGCAGTGCGCTATTTCTTTACAGGCCGGCTGCCGAAGGTGACTTCGATCCTGCTGATTGAGAGCGGTTCGCGCGGTTTGATCGAAGGCCTGATTCCCGGCCTGCGGCAAAGCTGGGGCGACCAGATATCGATCGACCTGCTGACTTGCTATTCCACGCTGCCGAAGGGCTTCGAGGCGCACAATACCAGGGTCTACCGGGTAGGCGATTATCGGGGCGGCGCGGGGCGGCGCAGGCTGTACCGCGAACTGGCTAAGAATCGCTATGCCCTGCTGGGAGCGGTGTGCTCCGGGGAGGTGGTGCTCTCCAAATGGAAGTGGGTGCTGGGCCTGCGCATCCCCGCCAAGGTCTTCATCATCAATGAGAACGGAGATTATTTCTGGCTGGACCGTCTGCACCTGGGTCCGCTGCGGCGATTTGTACTGTTTCGCTCAGGACTCGCGGGAGTGGGCGCGGTACGCACGCTGGTGCGGCTGATTTCATTCCCGTTCACTTTGTTCTATCTGGTACTCTATGCAACGTCCGCGCATGCCCGAAGGGCGCTCCGCAGAAGCTGAATTATGAAAGCAATCCTAGTCCAAACACCCGGCGGTCCAGAGGCTCTGACGCTGGTCGAGGTGCCCACTCCGCAGCCTGGCCCAAAACAAGTTCTGGTACGAATCGCCGCCAGCGGAGTGAATTTTATCGACGTCTATTTCCGTACCGGATTGTACAAGGCGGAGGCGCCGATTGCGATTGGCAGCGAAGCCGCGGGCACGGTGGAATCGATCGGCGAAGGCGTCACGGAATTCGCGCCGGGGGACCGGGTGGCCTACGCGATGGCGCGCGGGTCGTACGCGGAGTTCGCGGTGGTGCCGGAGGCGATGCTGGTCAAGATTCCGGCGCACGTGGATTTTCAGACGGCCGCGGCGGCCATGCTGCAGGGCATGACGGCGCATTACCTCACGCATTCCACATTTGCCCTGAAGGCGGGCGACACGTGCCTGGTGCAGGCGGCGGCGGGCGGCGCCGGCGGATTGATTGTGCAAATGGCCAAAATGCTGGGCGCGCGAGTCTTCGGCACGGTGTCCACGGAAGAAAAAGCGCGGATCGCCCGCGAGGCGGGGGCCGACGAAATCATCCTCTACACGCAGCAGGAATTCGATGTCGAGGTGAAGCGGCTGACGGGAGGCCGCGGTGTGGATGTGGTGTACGACTCGGTAGGCAAGACGACCTTCGACAAGAGTTTAAATTCGCTGCGCCCGCGCGGGACGATGGCGCTGTTCGGTCAATCCAGCGGGTCGGTCCCGCCGTTCGACCCGGGCATTCTGAATGGAAAGGGCTCGCTCTTTTTGACGCGGCCGAGCCTGGCGCACTACCTTCTGACGCGTGAGGAATTGTTGTGGCGGGCGGGTGATGTTCTGAAGTGGATTGACAGCGGCCAATTGAAATTGCGCATCGACCGGACCTATCCGCTGGCCGATGCGGCGGCGGCTCACCGCGACCTGGAGGGCCGGAAGACCGCCGGGAAACTTGTACTCGCGGTTTCGTGAACCAATGACCCTGCAGGCCAAGCTGACGCTCGGCTCCGTGCTGCTGGCGACACTCATCGTGTCGTTCATCTCCGCGGTAGACCTCGGCAATTTGATGCAGCTCGAATTCCAGGCTGTGTACGAACGCGCCGACCTGGTCCGGGACCTCTCGCGCGACGCGGTGATCGATACGCTCAACCGCCTGCGCGACGTACCCTTGCGGCAGGCGTTGGGCGACCCTGAGCTGAAGCAGAAGCTGCTCAATCTGCTGACGTCCTCCAGGGGAATCTTCTCCATCGACATGGTGTCGGCGGAGAACAACGACGTGATGGCGAGCACGCTGAAGAACCGGGTGGGGACGATCAATAACCGGCCGTATCCGGACTTCGGGCCGCTGGTCAAGGAAAAGGGCTGGATCGAAGAGATGAAGGTGCTCTTCAACGAAGGGCCCCAATTCTACATGCTGCAGGAGCCGCTGGGCGCGGGCGCGGTGACCATTTTTTACGTCCGGGTCATCATCTATCCCGCGTTTCTGCGAGAGACGATGACCGAGACTCTCAAGCGCCACGCCAAGGTGGCGGGCCTTTCCATTGCGCTCGCGGTCTTTCTCACTTTCATCTTTTCCACGGTGGCCTTCCGGAAACTGGGGCGGATCGGACAGATGCTCGACCTGGCTACGCGCGGCGTCTACGAGGCCGAACTTCTGCCGGATTCGAAGGCCGCCACGGACGAGCTTTCGGTGATGGCGTCCAAGGTGAATCTGCTGGGGCAGAGATTGCGGGGGGCGCAATTCGAAGTATCCGATCTTCGCGGGAATATCGATCACCTGCTGCAGGATCTGGAGGACGGCGTATTCGTCTTCAATCGCGAACTCCGGCTGGTGTTCGCTACAGGCTCGGTGGAGAAGTTCATCGGGCGGGACAGATCCGAACTGCCCGGCCAATTGCTGGGCGACGTGTTTCCGCAGTCCACCATGCTGGGGCTGTTGATCAGCCAGGCCGCGCAGACCGGGCGCCAACTGCGCAACCGGCGCGTACCCGTGACGGCGGCGGGGGAGGGCGGCACCGGCGCGGTGGTGGTGCTGCTGTCACTGGATAATCTGGAAAGCCTTCCCGGGCAGCCCGGCCGGCGGCAGCGGAATTCTGGTGCGCCTGCGCGACCCGGAGGCGCAGCGCAAGATCAATCGCGAGCTGCAGACTGCCGACCGGCTGTCGGCGATCAGCCGGATTTCGAGCGGCGTGGCGCACGAAGTGAAGAACCCGCTAAACGCGATTCTGCTGCACGTGGAAGTGGCGCGCAGCAAGCTTGCCCACGGCGATACCGATGTGGCGCCGCAGATGGAGATCATCGCGCGCGAGATCCTGCGCCTGGACCGGGTGGTGCGCACCTTCCTCGATTTCACGCGGCCGGTGGAACTCAGGCTGGCGACGGTTTCCATGCAGGAACTGGTTCAGGAAATTGTGGAGCTCGCGCGTCCGCAGGCGGCGGCCGCGGGAATTGACGTCGCGGTGCGCGAGGATGCCGAGGGCGTGGACGTGCGGGTGGATCGCGACCTGTTCAAACAGGCGGTGCTGAATATCGTGGTGAACGCGATGCAGGCGATGCCGGCGGGCGGGGAGCTGCGTTTCGACGCCACCGCGGGCGCCAACGGCACGGAGCTGCGGATCTCCGATACCGGCGCGGGCATTCCCGAAGCTTTGCGCGAGAAGATTTTCAGGCTCTACTTCAGCACCAAGCGGGAAGGCTCGGGAATCGGGCTGGCGATGACCTTCCGGATCGTACAATTACACGATGGTACAATCGACTTCACCAGCGAACCGGGGAAGGGTACCACCTTCCTGATCCGTCTGCCCATCGCGGTGTAAAAATGAGAGTAAAGTGATGCGCGGTTCGGTCGTCCTCATTTTCGCTGCCCTGCTGGAGTTGAGCTCCTGCACGCCGCGCGGCGTCGAAAGCTGCCGCCCCGGTGACGCCGCCGCCGCCCGCCCCCGTGGTTCCTACGGCGCCCGCTCCGCCACAGCCGCTTTCCAGCCCGCAGACGCGCGTGGTACTACCCGAGCCGCAACCCTTCGACCCGGCGGCTTTGGAGACGGAGCAGCACGGCTCAAGATACTCCGCCGGTGGTGCGCCCTCCGGCTGCACCGAAGCGCACCACGGTGACCCAGCCGGTAACTCCGGCGCCGGTGACGCCGCCGGCGGCCACGCCGCAACCGGAACCTCCGCGCGGGGCGATTCAGGAAGTGATCTCTTCCACGGAGCTCAAGCGGCTTACCGATCAGGTGCAAGGCCGGCGGCGTGAGGTCGAACCAGATTCTGGAGCAAGCGAGCAAGCGCAGGCTTTCCCAGAGCCAGCAGAACGACGTGAACAATATCAGGAACTTCCTGGCGCTTTCCGACGAGGCCGAGAAGCGCAACGACATTCGCGGCGGCGGATGCCCTGGCGGAACGCGCTCTGTTTCTGGCGAGGGATTTGCAGAATGGCAAGTAGCGAATACGAACAGCGGCGCAAGCGCGTGGCCGCCGGGCTGCACGAACGCAAGCTGGACGCGCTGCTGGTTTCCCTGAGCCCGAATCTACGCTACCTCTCCGGTTTCACCGGGAGCAACGGCGCGCTGTTGATCCTGCCTGGGAAAAGCATCCTCTTCACGGATCCGCGATACCAGATTCAGGCGGCGCAGGAATCGACCTGCCAGATTCGCATCCTGAAAGGCCCGCTGGTATTGGGCCTGCACGCGGCGATTGTGAAGCTCGGCGTGAAGCGCATCGGCTACGAACCGGCGCGCATGACGTGCGATTTCTACGAAGCGCTGCATTCGCGCCTGCCCTTGCGCGCGTCACTGGAGCCGGTGCGCGATTGGATCGAAGAACTGCGCATGGTGAAATCGGCGGCGGAGCTGGCGTTGATCCGCCGCAGCGTGGAGACGAATTCGCGCGCATTTGAGCAGACTATCGCGCGCATCAAGCCCGGCATCAAGGAGCAGGACCTTGCGGCGGAGCTGGAATATCGCATGCGGCGGCTGGGAGCGGAGAAGCCGAGCTTCGAGAGCATCGTGGCTTCGGGCGCGCGGTCGGCGCTGCCGCATGCGCAGCCCACGGCGGCCCGGCTGGCCACCGGGGACCTGGTGGTAATCGATATGGGCGCCTTCCAGGAAGGCTACGCGAGCGACATGACGCGGATGCTCTCGGTGGGGCCGCCGGGCGCGAAGGCAAAGCGGCTGTACCGGGCCGTGCTCGAAGCGCAGCTGGCTGCAATCGACGCGGTGCGTCCGGGTGCGGCCACGGCGCGCATCGATGCCGCGGCGCGCAGGGTGCTGAAGGCGCATGGCCTGGATCGCGAGTTCCTGCATTCCACCGGACACGGGCTGGGCCTGGAGATCCACGAGCCGCCGAGGCTGGGGAAGCGCGACAAGATGCGGCTGCAGGTTGGGATGGCGATCACGATCGAACCCGGCGCGTATCTGGAAGGCTTCGGCGGAGTACGCATCGAAGATACCGTGGTGGTCACGGAGAACGGGTGCGAGATTCTGACGCCTACTTCGAAAGAGCTCTACATCGTCTGAAGCAGGCGGTCTAAAGCGGGCGAGGTGAAAAGGCTTGACACCAAGTGTACGAAGGCGCATATTTGGGCTGCGGGATACATTCTTTCGAGAATTGATCCCTGATCCTCCGAACCGGAGGAGCCACTGACAAGGAGGAAGCACATCGAACCAGTCCATCAGATAGGCGGCTTCCGGATTGCTCATAGGACCGGTCGCGAATCCTGACGCGCCGAAGTTAAGTTTCGTTTTGGCGCCGCGGTCATTGCACCGCTAGTCCCATAGGTTCGTCGACAGGATTGTCCGAGGATCCGGTGGCCGCCTTTTTTATTTCTGTCTTCCTTCCTGCCACTTTTCTTCCCCCTCGCGAGTGCGGCTAGCTCCGCGTTACACTAGAAATGCTTCGCTTCCCATACCGTGAACGCAGTTGAATTCCAGGGTGTTTCGAAGAGCTACGCGATCTATGACGCTCCGGGCGACCGCCTCAAGGAGCTGCTGACCCTTAACCGTCTCAAGCGCCACAAGGACTTCTGGGCGCTGCACGATGTAAGTTTCGAGGTCAAGCGCGGGGAGACCTTCTGCATCGTCGGCGAGAACGGCTCCGGCAAGAGCACGCTGCTGCAGATGGTCGCGGGAATTTTGCACCCCACGTCGGGAACGGTGGATATTACCGGGCGCGTTTCCGCGCTGCTCGAATTGGGGGCAGGCTTCAATCCGGAGTTTAGCGGGCGCGACAACGTATATCTGAACGGTTCGATTCTGGGTCTGACGACGCGGCAGATCGACCAGCGGTACCAGGACATCGCGGCCTTTGCGGAAATCGGCAGCTTCATCGACCAGCCGGTGAAAACGTACTCCAGCGGCATGGTGGTGCGGCTGGCATTCGCGGTGGCGATCAATGTGGATCCGGAAATTCTGCTGGTGGATGAGGCGCTGGCGGTGGGCGATATTTACTTTCGCCAGCGCTGCATGCGCAAGGTGCACGAATTGCGGCAGCGCGGGATCACGATCCTTTTCGTATCGCATGCGGTGAGCGATGTGAAGGCGATCGGGGATCGCGTTCTGTGGCTGGATCACGGGCGGATGATCGATATCGGCGAGCCGGACCGGGTGATTTCGAAGTACCTGGCGGCGATGACGGAGAAGGATTCCAGCTACCTCATGCGGAAATCCGCCGAGCCGCAGACGCGCCGCGGCGGGCCGGTGCAGGCGCCCGAGATCGTGGAGACGATTCCGAATATCGATCACCGCTTCGGGGACGGCCGCGCGGAAATCATCGGCATCGCGGTGCTCGACGAGCAGGGGCGGCAAATCCACATCCTGGAGCCTGCGTCGAAGATTCTAGTGCGGATCAGCGTGCGCGCCAAAGGCGATCTGGCGATGCCGATTGTCGGCTTCATGCTGCGCAACCAACTGGGGATGGATTTCTCGGGCACGAACACCGCGCGCGAAGGCCACGAGCTTGCCGCCATGCAGGCGGGCGATGTGACCACGGTGGATTTCTATCTCGACCTGCCCGAACTGTACCCGGCATCGTTTTCGTTTTCCCCGGCGATTGCCGACGGCACCCTGATGGGGTACGAGATGTGCGATTGGATCGACAACGCGATCGCGCTGCAGATGGGGCGTTCGGAGGCCCAGGTCTACGGCTATATGCACCTCTCCTGCCGCGTCGAGATCAATTCGCGGGTGCGCACCGAACCTCAGGCGCAGGCGGACCATCAATTGGAGAATCACCTTGGCTGAGTTCACAGGCGAGCGGCTCATCCCCGGCGAGGTCGATGTGGACCTGCTGAACGAGCACATGGCGCGCTATAACTTCGCGGCGCGGCTGACTCGCGGCAAGCGCGTGCTCGATGCCGGATGCGGCGCGGGTTATGGCTCCGCGGAGCTGGCGCGGATGGCGGCGCATGTGGTGGCGATCGATATCGCGGGGGAAGCGGTGGAATTCGCGCGCGCGCATTACCAGCTGCCGAACCTGGTCTTCGAGCAGGCGTCCTGCAATCAGCTTCCTTTTGAAGACGCCGCATTCGAGCTGGTGGTCGCGTTCGAAGTGATCGAGCACCTGGAAGACTGGAAGGGCTTTCTGCGCGAAGTCCGCCGCGTGCTGGCGCCTTCCGGGCAGTTGATTGTGTCCACCCCGAACAAGCTGTACTACACCGAATCGCGGGGAACCGAGGGGGCCAACCCGTTCCACGTTCACGAATTCGATTTCGAGGAATACACGCGCGAGTTGAAGGAAGTCTTCCCGCACGTTTCGATGTTCCTCGAAAACCATGTCGAGGGTGTGACGTTTCAGCCTCACGAGAATGGTTACACGGTGGAAGCGCGCGTGGACCGCGCGGAGCCGGTGCCGGACGAGAGCCACTTCTTCGTGGCGGTCTGCGCGCACCGTCCGCAGATCGGCAACCCGACGTTCATTTATGTGCCGCGCACGGCCAACGTGCTGCGCGAGCGCGAGCGGCACATCGCCAAGCTGGAAGGCGAGCTCGCCACCAAGAATCAGTGGCTCGACAAAGCGCAGCAAGAACTGATGGAGTTCGACCGCGAGCATCAGAAACTGCTCGCCATGTTTCGCGAGCAGAAGGAAGAGTTGGAGCGGAGCAACCTTTGGGCCGACGAACTGAATGCGGAACTCGGGGAGCGCCGCGCGCGCATTACCGAACTGCAGGAGGAGCTGGCGCGCGACCAGGCGAACGCGCGTACGGTCGCGGCCAACTACAACGCGAAGATCGCCGCCCTCGAAGAGGATGGCCGCGAGAAAGGCGAAGTGGGCCATCGATACCGAGATCCGGCTGACGGCGGAGATTGAGAAGATCGCGGCAGTGCTTTCCGAACGGGCTGCGGCGCTCGAGCAGACCGAGCAGGAATTGCTGGAGCGGACCGCCTGGGCGCAGCGCCTGGTGCAGGAGAAGGCGCAACTCGAAGAGCAGGTGAACCTGGTGCGCGCCTCGCGTTGGATCAAGCTGGGACGGAAGGTAGGGCTGGGCCCGGCGCTCTGACATGGCACTGTTGAAACGCCTGCTCCGCGCCCTGCCTCTGCTGCTGTTGTCGCCGTTGCTGATGGCGGTTGGCTTCCTGGCGCTGGTGCTTACGAATCTCTTCACGCGGCGCGGGATCGCGGCGAGCGCGGCGCTTCGGCCGGCCGCGAATCAGGCCGCCACGGTGGTCATTCCGAATTGGAATGGGCGCGACCTGCTGGAGCGGTATATTCCCATCGATCGTGGCGGCGCTGGCGGGCAATCCGGCGAACGAGATTCTGGTGGTGGATAACGGGTCTACCGATGGCAGCGCGGATTTTCTGCGCGCCGCGTTTCCGCAGGTGACGGTGCTGGCGCTGGCGGAGAATCTGGGCTTCGGCGGAGGCAGCAATGCGGGCTTCCGCGCGGCGAAGAACGATGTGGTGGTGCTGCTCAACAGCGACATGCGCGTGGCCGCGGATTTCCTGGCGCCGCTGCTGAAGGGCTTCGCCGACCCTCAGGTCTTCGCCGTGTCGTGCCAGATTTTCTTCAGCGACCCCAACAAGCTGCGCGAAGAGACGGGCCTCACGCAAGGCTGGTGGCAGGATGGCACGCTGCGCGTCCGGCATCGCATCGATGACCAGGTGGACGATCTCTTTCCCTGCTTTTACGGGGGCGGAGGCTCCTGCGCGTTCGATCGCAATAAATTCCTGGAGCTCGGCGGCTTCGATGAATTGCTGGCGCCGTTCTACCTGGAGGACACGGATCTCGGGTACCTGGCGTGGAAGCGCGGGTGGAAAGTGCTCTACCAGCCGCGCAGCGTGGTGTTTCACGAACACCGCGGCACCATCGGCAAGAAGTTTTCGGCGGAGTATATCCAGTCGGTTCTGCGCAAGAACTACCTGCTCTTCTGCTGGAAGAATATCCACGAGACGTGCCGCGCCTGGCGAATCACTTTTTCTTTGCGTGGACGGGGGCGGTGCTGGCGGTGCTCTTCGGCGAGCTGCCGCTGCGGCCGAACCTGGCGGCGAGCTGGTGGGCGTTCCGGCAACTGCCGCAGGCGGTCCGCTCGCGGCGCCGCGCGCTGCAACTGGCCGCAATCACGCGATACCGAAGCCTTCCAGCGCCCGCTGGGCGGCTACTTCCGCGACCGGTTCGCGGTGATGGAGCCGCGTCCGGAGCGGCTGCGAGTGCTCTTCGTTTCGCCCTATCCGATCTGTCCGCCGGTGCACGGCGGCGGCGTCTTCATGTACCAGACGCTGCGCGAGATGGTGAAGCTCGCCGAAGTCCACGTGCTGGAGCTGCTCGATTGGCCGGCGCAGGAAAAAGACAACGAAGAGCTGCGCAGCTTCTGCGCCTCCGCGGAGTGGCTGGTGCGGCCCAGCGGGCGCCCCAAGGGTATGGGTTCGCTCGAGCCGCACGCGGTCCGCGAGTTCGCCAACGGCGATCTGGAGTGGCTGATTCATCGCCAGATGTACCAGCGCGAGATTGACGTGCTGCAGTTGGAATACACGCCGATGGCGCAGTATCGCGGCGAGTTCCGGCGGATCGTCACGGCGCTGTTCGAGCACGATGTCTATTTTCAATCGATCGGCCGCGGCCTCGGCCACATGATCGGGATCCTGGACGAGGCGAAGGCGCGCATCGAGTACCTGCGCGCGCTGCGCTACGAACTGGGTGTGCTTCCGGCGTTCGACCAGGTGCAGGTCTGCACGCCCGCGAATCGCGACTACCTGCTCAGCTTCCGCCCCGAGCTGGCGCCACGGATGCGCGCCGGCCTGCGCGCCGGCATCGACACCGCCCGCTACGATTTTCGTCCCCGCGCGCGCGAGCCGCTGACGCTGCTCTTCCTGGGGAGCTTCCGGCACGATCCGAATCGCGTGGCGGTGGACTGGTTCGTGCGCCACGTGCTGCCGCTGGTGATCGCGCAGGAGCCTGCAGCGCAGGCTCGTGATCGCGGGCAGCGATCCACCTGCCGAACACACTTATGCCGACCACGCGGCGCATTTGCAAATGCTCGGCTATGTGGAGGATATTCGCGAGCCGCTAGGGCGCTACGCGGTGTTCGTCTGTCCGATTCTCAGCGGCTCCGGAGTTCGCGTGAAACTGCTGGAGGCATTTGCGGCGGGAATTCCGGTGGTCTCCACCAAGGTGGGCGCAGAGGGCCTGGCGGTGAAGGATGGCGAGTTCTGCGCGCTGGCGGACGATCCGGCGGGTTTCGCCGAGCGCGTAATCGCGCTGCTGCGCGACCCCGAACGCGCCGCTGAAATGGCCACGCGAGCGCGCGCGGAAGTGGTTGCCAACTGGGACATGGGCGCGATCACGGGTAAGCTGGTGGAGGGCTACCGCGAGATCGTCCGGGAGAAGCGAACGTGAGGCGCTACTTCTTTTTCAGATCGTTTTTGACGCGATTTACAATGTCTTTGGCCGCGCGATCCATCTCATACGAAGAACCATCCCGCGCAGGCTCGAAGGCCGACCAGATCACCTGCCGCGATTTGGCATTGACCAGGAAGACGGTACCCTTGGCGCGGCCGAACCCGGAGTTCGCGGCCGGATTGCTCAACTGGTTCACGGTATCGCCCAGCAGCGGGGACACGGATTCTTCATCCTCCGGTTTGGGCTTCGGCTTGGGAGCCGGGTGGTCTTTCACCGGCGAGGGAAACAGTTCTTCGAGCTTCGCCTCGAAGCCTTCGCCAATCTGGTCGGTGAACACGGTATCGGCCAGCTTGGGGTCTGTGACTACACGGAAGACGTGCTCTTCGGTGAGCCGGCTCGCCAGGTACTGGTCCAGCCCCCGGGACATTTTGAGCAGGTACACGGTGTGCACGGTGGAAAGATCCGTGGCGCAGACCAGCACCGCCGAGCAGGACAATAGAAAGGCGAACCGCTTCATACAACCCATGATAACCAGACGCGCGGCCCCCGGGAAAAGTCGGAAACATGTATAAGTCGCTCAGGATCACGGTAATTATCCCCTGCCTCAACGAAGAGCTGGGAATCGAGAAGGTGTTGCGGGCGATGCCTGAGTTGGTGGATGAGGTCATCGTGGTCGATAACAACTCCACCGACCGCACCAGCGAGGTGGCGGCGTCTCTGGGCGCCAAGGTGGTCCGCGAGGAGGTCCGCGGCTACGGACGGGCATATAAGCGCGGCTTCGCGGATGCCACCGGAGATCTGATCATCACGCTCGATGGCGACCAGAGTTACCCGGTGGATGCACTCTCGTATCTGATCGAGGCCTTTCTTCACCACGAAGTCGATTTCTTGAATGCTTCGCGCTTTCCGGTGCGCGACCGGCGCGCGATGAGTCTGAAGCATAAGTTCGGGAACCTGATCCTGTCGATTGCGATGTCGGTGCTCTTCTTCCGCTGGGTGCGCGATTCGCAATCCGGCATGTGGGTCTTTCGCAGAGAGATCCTGAAGGAGATGAAGCTGGAGAGCGACGGCATGGCGTTCAGCGAAGAGATCAAAATCGAAGCCCTGCTCAGTCCGCGAATCCGCTTTGGGGAAATCTCGATTATGTATACTTCGCGCCTGGGCGAGATCAAGCTCAACCCGTGGCGCGATGGTTTCCAGAACCTCACGTTCCTGCTGAAGAAGCGCTTCTTGCGATGAGCATCAGCGCCATCGTGCCGGTGTGGAACGGCCGCGAGTTGCTGGCCCGGCTGCTGGCCTCGCTGGACGCGCAGACGCTGCCCGTGGCGGAACTGCTGGTGGTGGATAACGGTTCGACGGATGGCGCGCCGGAGCTGGCGCGAAGCCGCGGAGCGCGCGTGATTCCCATGGGACACAATGCCGGGTTCGCCGCCGCCGTGAACCGCGGCATCCGCGAAGCCGCGCAGGCCTCGATCGCGATCCTGAATACCGATGTCGAACTGGCGCCGGATTACCTGGAAAAACTGAGCTTCGCGGACGCCGCTTTCGCCACCGGGAAACTGCTCAGCCCGGCAGGTGTACTCGATGGAACGTTCGACCTGACTACGCGCGGCGCCACCACCTGGCGCGCGGGCTCCGGCATGGCCGACGCAGCGCCCTTCGATGAAGCACGCGACATTGCCTCGGCGCCGTGGACCGCGGTGCTGTATCGCGCCGAGATCTTCCGCAAGGTCGGGCTGCTCGAGGAAGCCTTCGAATCTTACCTGGAAGATGTAGATTTCGGCTTGCGCTGCGCCGCGCACGGAGTTATCGGGCGCTATGTTCCCGGGGCGCGCGCCACGCATCAGGGCAGCGCGAGCCTGGGTCTGCGGCATCCGGAGACGGTGCGTCGAATCGCACGAAACCAAGTGCTGCTTGCGGCGCGCCACTTTCCGGCGCGCTATGTTTGGCCGGCGGCGGTCGGCCAACTTATGTGGGGCGGCGTCGCGTTCCGCCATGGCCGCGGGTTGGCCTGGTTACTCGGTATCTGCCAGGGTCTTCGCCTTTTCGCCGCTGCGCGCCGCGATTTCCAGCAGAACGACCTCGCGCTCTTAGAGCACCTCCTGCACTCTAATGAATGCTTCGTGCGTAAAAACTGCGCGGATCTTTATTGGAGGATGTATTGTTCCCTGTCCGGAATGGGGCATTGTGACACATGAGCGAGATAGGCATCATAATCGTCACTTATAACTCCGAAGGTGAGATCGGGGAATGCCTGGACGCTGCGCTAGCGACTGGCGCCGACATCGTGGTGGTGGATAACGCCTCGACGGACCGCACCATCGCGGAGATTGCCCGCCGCGGTGTACGGCTTATTCCAAATTCGCAGAATCGGGGCTTTGCGGCGGCGGTAAATCAGGGCTTTATGGTATTGAATTGTCCGTATGTGCTGCTGTTGAATCCCGACGCCATTATTCAAAGCAGCCTGGAGCCCTTGCGGCAGGGCAGCGATCTACCGGGCTCGGCGGGCGCCGGAGGATGCCTGGTGGATTCCGAGGGAAAACCGCAAATCGGTTTTATGGTCCGGTCGCTGCCGACTCCGCTGGCGCTAACTTTGGAAGTACTCTTGCTTAACAGGGTTTATCGGAACAATCCGGTAAACCGGCGTTACCGCTGCTTGGATTGGGATTATTTTTCTCGTAACGTGGCCGAGCAGCCAGCCGGGGCATTTCTTATGGTGCGCCGTCAGGTCTGGGTAGAGCTTGGCGGCCTCGACGAAGACTTCTTCCCGGTGTGGTTTGAGGATGTGGATTTGTGCTGCCGAATTCGCGATCGAGGTTTTAGTTTGTATTACATGCCGGAAGCTGTCGCGAATCATACAGGCGGACATTCGATACCGAGTCTTACAGTAGAGATGCGGCGTGTTTATTGGTATCGTAGTCTTCTACGGTATTCATCCAAGCACTTCCATCCGATATCATTCCGGATGGTCTGTCTGGCGGTGGTGGCGGGCTCCTTCGTACGGGGGTTGGCGGAAACGGTCATCCACCGGAGCTTCAGGCCCATTGCGGTTTATGGGAAAGTCGCAAGTCTTGCAGGGCGCTGTCTATTGTTCGGCTTTTGAAGTCTTGTGTCCGGCATAATTCTTGTTCGGCACAGATTGTTCGGCACCAGTTAAAGATACGTTCCACATAATCGGACTCTCAGGTTCTTGTTCATGGCGCACAACGACGTCGTATCCGTCACGATCGTGACTTACAATAGCGGCCGGTTTATCAAGCGGTGCCTTGAGTCGGTGCTCGCGCAAAGATACCAGCCCAAAGAAATCATCATTGTCGATAACGCGTCGAACGACGGCACCACCGATATTCTGGAACAGTTCGAAGACCGCTGCCAGGTTTACTACAACAACGAAAATGTCGGGTTCGCCGCGGCGCAAAACCAGGCAATCCGGCTATCGAACGGCGAGTGGGTTTTGACCCTGAATCCGGACGTGCTGCTGCTGCCGAACTTTATCCAGGCGCTGGTGGATGCCGGCGCAGCTCGAACCGAAGATCGGGTCTGTGTGCGGCAAGCTGCTCACCATGACCAGCCACTTCGAGATTCCCGAAAAGCCCGTTGTGGATTCCACCGGAATTTATTTCAACCCGATGCTGCGCCACCTGGACCGCGGCAGCCAGGAAGTGGATAACGGCCACTATCTGCAGTACGAGTATGTATTCGGCGCCACCGCGGCCGCGGCTCTGTACCGGCGGGCGATGATCGACGACATCGCGCTCGACGGCGAGTTTTTTGACAACGATTTCTTCGTCTACCGCGAGGATGCCGACGTCGCATGGCGCGCCCAGCTGATGGGTTGGAAGTGCCTGTACGCGCCCTACGCCCGCGGCTATCACGTGCGCAAGGTGCTGCCGGGCAACCGCCGCGCCCTGCCGCCAGAGATCAACATGCACTCGGTGAAGAACCGCTTCCTGATGCGCATTAAGAACATCTCGCCCGATCTTTACTGGCGCAACTGGTTCTCCATCACGGCGCGCGATTTGACGGTGGTGATGTGCTGCCTGCTGTGGGAGCATAGCTCGCTCCGGGCATTCGCATTTCTCGCACGGAATTTGCGCAGCGTGCTCGCCAAGCGCCGGCGAATTCAAGCCACCCGCCGCGTGGACGATCAATACATGGCGAGCTGGTTCCAGTACTCTCCCGTGAGCAAACAGGCGCCGAAGAAGATGGTCCGCATGCTTTCGCGATCGGAAACCGCCAAGACGTAGGCGGGAATACCCGTCCGGAGCCGCATGAGAATTGCACTCCTCGGCACGCGCGGCATCCCCGCAAACTACGGCGGATTCGAAACCTTCGCTGAAGAACTTTCCACCCGGCTGGTGGAGCGCGGCCACGAAGTCACGGTCTACTGCCGGCAGCGGCATGCCGAGCCAACCTGGCACGGCGTGCGATTGCAATACCTGCCCACCATCCGGCACAAGTATTTCGACACCATCGCGCACACCGCAATCTCCACGCTGCACCTGCTGCTGCACCGCACTGACGCCGCGCTCTACTGTAACGGCGCCAACGCCATCTTCACGCCCTGGCCGCGGATCGCCGGCGTGCCGGTGGCGCTGAACGTGGATGGCATCGAGCGCAAGCGCAAAAAGTGGAATCGCTTCGCGCGCGGCTGGTACCTTGCCTCGGAATGGCTGAGCAAGTTTTGCCCGACGGTGGTGGTGACCGATGCGCTGACCATTCAGGACTACTACCGGGAGCGCTACCACAAGCCGACGATTTTCATTCCCTACGGAGCCGATATCGGCAAGGTCGCGACCACCGGCGTGCTGGCGACTCTGGGATTGGAACCGGGATGCTACTTCCTCTACGTCAGCCGCATGGAGCCCGAGAACCATCCGCTTGAAGTTCGCCAGGCCTTCGAGCAGGTGGTGACGCGCATGAAGTTGGCGTTGGTGGGCGATGCGCCTTACGCGCACGATTACATCCGCCGCGTTCGCGAGACTTCCGACCCGCGCATCGTCATGCCGGGGGCAATCTACGGCGCCGGATATCATGAGCTGGGCTCGCATTGCTTCGCGTACATTCACGCCACCGAAGTGGGCGGCACGCACCCCGCGCTGATCGAGGCGATGGGGCGTGGTGCGCTGGTGCTGTATCGAAATACTCCGGAGAATGCCGAGGTTGCCGGCGACGCCGGAATTCCCTTCGAGCCCGGCGAATTGATTGCGAAGCTGCGGCTGGTGATTGCGATGTCGGAGGCGGAGCGCGACCGGCTGCGCAGCGCCGCCCTGGCCCGGGTGCGCGCACGCTATTCCTGGGAAGCGGTGACGGACGAATACGAGGCGCTGCTCAAGCAGATCGCGCGGGTTAAGCCTGCCGTGGCCGAAGCTCCGTGAGAGCGCGGCGAGGGCTCTAGCGGAACGTCACGATCGCGACGCGATACCAAGGCTGATGGCTGGCATCGTCCACACCCCAGAATTCGAAATACTGATCTCCCGGGGGGAATAGGCCATTGCCGCTAAGCGGGGCCACGATCTGCGCCGTTCGCGGCGATGCTGGTGGTGCCGAACCAGGCGGCGATGCTGGACGTGTAATCCGCGCCGTTGAATTTCATTGCGGTGAGGTGCGTTGCCGCGCCGCCGGTTTCGAGCAGCCGGATCTGCAGGTTCCACTGGCCGCCGGACTGGAGCACGGTACCGGGCGTAATCGTGGCGGTGACGTTGGACTGATCCATGCGCACGGTTGCGGACACGTTGATGAACTGCGGCGGCGCCGCTCCGGAGAGGATCGTGACCGTGCCGGAGTATTGCCCGGGCGTTCCCAGCATCGCGGTATCCACGGAGACGCTGACGCTGGCCGGCGTCTTCGCGGACAGGCTGCCGGTGATGGTGGAAAGCTTGATCCAGGATGAGTCGGCGCGCAGTTTGTACGTGACCGTGCCGGTGGCCTGAGTGGTGAGCTGTACGGGTTGCGCGGCCGGAGCTACGTGATTGCTTACGGTGAAGTTCAGCTTGGGCTGCGCGGCCGTGACCAGGTCAGCCGGCAGGTTCTCCAGGTAATCGCTCACGTGCGCATAAGTGTTGGAGAAGCGGCTATACCCGGCGACGCTCGGGTTGATGGTGCACACGGTGCCATCGCTGAGCACCTCTCCATAGCTGAGCGAGCCGACGATCACGCCGGGCGCGGAGAAGAGTGGGGAGCCGGACGACCCGTGTTCGACGCGTCCTCCATTCCAGAGCACCTGCAGGAAGAGTGAGCCGTTCGCGGTCTGGCCCTGCACGTCGGTAGCTGCGTCGGCGGCGCGCTGGCCGAAGGAAATGCGCTTCCACGAGCCCGAGGGATGATGAATGCCGGTGAGCGAAGTAGCCATCGGCGGGTCGGCAATATCCCAGCCGGCGAAAGTGGTGCCGGCGGGAGCATCGGCCAGGAGGATGAGGCTGAAATCGCCGTCCGAAAAGGGGGCGAAGCTGATCAGGTGCGCGCCTACGGTGGATTTCAGGCTGCTCGAAAGAGAGCTCGGCGCCGCGCCACCGCAAGCGGGCGTCTGATAGGTCCAGTAGGCCTCCACGGTGCGGGCGGCGGCTTCGTTATTGACGCAATGTCCGGCGGTCAGGAAGTACGGTTTGAAGCTGTTGTCGCGGGTGGAGACGAGGGAGCCGGAGCAGAGAAACTCGTCGCCATTATCGACGTAAGAGATCATGCCCACGGAGCTCAGCGAGCTATGCCAGTCGGGATAGCAATTGACGTCGAGCTCGCAATAGTCGGCGGGGTCTTTGGTGCCGGCGGTGGCATCGAGCGCGGTGCGGGCCTGGTGGGTGATGGAGCGGATTTCGAAAGGCGGCTGCAGCTCGAGCGGCGCACCGGGGGCCGGCTCGTATTCCACGATGGCGGTGCCGGAGAAGACGGCGGAGCTCCAGAAATGGCCATCGTCGTAGAGGCCGCGGCCGGTATAAGGACCGGCGGCGTGAGAGCCGTCGTGGACCCAGACGCGTCCTGCGCCCGCGGAGAAATTGTCGAATTCGACGCGCATGCCGCGCGAACCGGGGGAGCGGATCGCCATCCGCCAGACGCGGCTTCCCTCACTGGTTGTTTCCCAGTTCCCGGAGGCCAGCGCGTGCGGCGCCAAGCTCCGCCGGATACCCGTCTTCAACCGGGCGCCTGGCTCGGCCAACTGCGCAATCTCCGTCTCGCTGAGCGAACTGAGGGCGAACTCGCGGGGGTTGCGCAGGCCGAGCCGCAGGCCCGGGGGGCGTGCCTCGACGCGTGAGACACGATCGGTTCCGGCGTAACGCGCAGGCTCTTTGCGCAGGGGTTGCTGCGCACTTGCGATGGACACACTAAGCCCTACCGCGCATACCGAGGTAATCAGAACTCGCATGGCTAAACCGTGACTTTACGCGCCGGCCGCCGGGCAAACAAGACTGAAATAGGTTATAAGGCTCCGCTATCCATGGATAGGTTCGGAGCGAATGAACGCTACTCGCCGTAATTGATTTCGGTGTGGCGGGCGGAGAGTCCGGAGTAGATCAACAGGATCACGGAGAGCGCCAGCAGGCCCGGAACGGCGATCCAGAACGGCGTGGGGTCCGCGTCGATCACCATGACATTGAACGGCGGTGGAATCGGAATCTCCACCGGGCAGAGATTCTTCAGATAGAAGATCACGCTGATCTTCTTGAGCACGGTGGGCAGGAACGGGTTCAGGTTCTCCCATACCATCACGACCGCGGCGGGAATCATGGGATTGCGAAAGAAGAGCCCGCTCATCAGGAAGACGGCGCCGTAGCCCACGCAGGCCAGCGCCGCTACCAGGACGTACGATCCGAGCTGGCTCAAGCCGGGGCCGTGCAGGATGTAATCCGTATAGGCCGCGCCGAAATGCCTGCCGATCAGCAGGAAGGCGATCGCGGTGCTGCCCACGAACAGGGTCAGGGCGGTGGCCAGCCCGGCGAGATACTTGCCGATGACCAGCAATTCGCGCCGCAGCGGCGTCAGGTAATAATAATGCAGCGTTTTCTCCAGCATCTCTCCGCGGAAGAGATTGGAGAAGATGCCGACGCAGCCGAAGAAGATTCCCAGCCGCAGGTAGTAGAAGTGGAACAGGCCGGCAAACACCAGGCTATCCTCGCCGATGCTGTGGCGGCCGGAATGCCTGCTGATTTCGATCAGCCAGTGCAAGAGCGCCAGCAGGACGGGGCCGATCGCCAGGAAATAGACCCACCAGCCGCGCCGCGAGAGAAACGTCTTTTTCAGTTCGAGGCGAAGCACGCCGCCGATCTGGCGCATCCACATACTCATATCGTGCCCCCGTCCCCGCCGATCAGATATTGATACACAGAGTTCACATCGTCATCGGCCGGCGCCACCGATTCCACTTCCAGGCCGGTATCCAGCACGATGCGGTTCAGCAGAAGGTAAAAGCCATCGGCATCGGTGGTGCGCAGCAAGCAGGCCGTGTCCATCGGTGTGCAGCTTGGCTTCCACCACGTGGTTCTGCTGGAACAAGCGAGCCGCCAGCTGGCTGGGATGATCGCAGCGCACCAGGATCTGCATGGGCTGATCCTTCACTTCGCCGCGCACATTCTGAATCTGGCCTTCGGCGACCACGTAGCCCTGGCTGAGCAGAATCACCTGATCGCTGATCCGGTCCACCTCGTGGAGAATGTGGCTGGAGATGATGACGTGGCGGCCCTTCTTGCCCCACTGCTCGAAGAGCGCGATGGCTTCGGCGCGCGCCAGCGGATCCAGGCCGTTCAACGGCTCGTCCAAGATCACCACTTGAGGATCGTGCGCGGTGGCTTGCGCCAGCTTCACGCGCTGCCGCATGCCCTTGCTATACGCGGCTACCGAGCGATGGCGCGCTTCGGTGAGTCCGACGGTTTGCAGGGACGACATGGTGCGCTGGTCGCACTCCTCGTGCGAATAGCCGAACATGCGCAGGAAGGAGTAGATGAATTGATAGCCGTTCAGGCCCTTGGGGTAGTTATCGAACTGCGCGCAATATCCCACCGCGCGGCAGAGACGCTCCGGGTCCTCGGGGGAAATGCCGAGCACGCTGATCTCTCCCTGGGTGGGGCGGATGAGGCCGGTCATCAGGTTCATCAAGGTGGTCTTGCCGCTGCCGTTGGGGCCGACCAGGCTGGTGATCCCCGGCGGAATTGCGAGGCTGACCTTATTGATGCCGAGCACTTCTCCATAGAAGCGCGAGACGTTCGCGAAGGTGATCAGGTTGTCGCTCAACGCACCACCTCCGCGCCGCGAATCTTGCGCGCCAGCATGTACAGGCAAACCAGGCAGAGCACGCCGAGAGCGCCCCAGCAGCACCAGAGCGGAAGCCGTTCATCGGCCGGCATGCGGAAGAAGGCGCCGCCGTTATTGACCGCGGGGTCCGCGCCGAACAGTTGCACCCACACCGAGCCGATCAGGGCGCTGATGTTGAACAGGTGGCCCCACTTGGTGCGCTGCACGCCGTTGATGGCTGCGCCAAAACCGGCGGCGACGAAGAAGACGCCGAACATCAAAGCGCCCGCCGCGGGCTTCCATTTCACCCAGGCGGAGAGCGCCAATGCCATGAGGGCGAGAATCAAAATCCATACCCAGGAGCCCAGGAACATGCCCCATGCCAGGCTGGAATTATCGTGCATCCAGCCCCAGCCTTCCTGAAGGTAGGCCTCCAGAAAGAAGAGCAGCAGGCCCGGCACCCAGGTCATCAGCGACATCAGCACCATCAGAATCCACATCTTGCCGAGGACGTATTCGACGCGGGAAAACGGCCTGGCCAGATAGAGCGAGAGGGCGTTGTTGGCGAGGTCGGGCGAGACCTGTCCGGGGCCGGTGAAGGCTGCCAGGAACAGGGCCAGCATGCTCTGCCAGCCCAGAAAGTTGAGAAAGAATGTCGTGTTGATGGAAATCAGATTGTTCGCGTTGCCGACGCCCAGCAGATTCAGCGCGCTCGCGTTGTGCTTGACGTAGATGAACAGCGAAGCAATCAGCGGGTAGACAAAGCTGGCCAGGAAAAAGAGCGTGAGGAAGCGGGATTTGCGCATGTCCTCGAACGCAAAGCGCGGAATCACCAGGAAGCGCGTCCACGAAGAAGTCAGCGCGCCATCGTAGGGCCGGTACGTCTTCTTATAAACGGCCATCGGCGGCCTCCATGGCTTTCAGGAAAATATCCTCCAGTGAATCGCGCTTGTGATTGAGGCGGCGGATCTGAACATTCTGATCGCTGGCGACCTGGTAGAGCTGGCGGACTTCGAGGCCATCGGGCAGCACCAGTTTCAAACGTCCCTGTGCGCCGGTCGGCGGCTTCGCAGCCGAGCTTTTCCATGGCCTCCATGAAGGCCCCGTCCACGCCGCCGCGAGTTTCGATTTCGAGGAAGCGGCGATTGGCGCGGCGCTCCTCCTCCAGATTGCAGAACGCGGCGATATTTCCGTCCTTGAGAATCAGCACTTCGTCGCAGCACTCTTCCACGTCACGCAGAAGGTGCGAGGAAAGGATCAGGCGCAGATCGCCGCGGTCGCGGATCTCTTGAATGAGCTGGATCATGCGCAGGCGGGCGGGCGGATCGAGCCCGTTGGTGGGCTCGTCGAGAAACAACAGCTTGGGGCCGTGCGCGATGGCCTGCGCCAGTTTGGCGGCCTGCTTCATGCCGAGCGAGTAGGTTCCCAGGTTGCGATAGCGCACTTCGCCGAGGCCTACATAGAAGAAGGCTTCATGCGCGCGCTCCAGGGCATGTTCGGGCGGCAGGCCCGCCAGCTCGGCCATCAGGCGGACGAAGCGAACGCCGGTCATCGATGCGATGTACGAATCGTTCTCCGGCATGTAGCCGAGCAGGCTGCGTACTTCGCGCGCGTGGGTGCGAATGTCCTTGCCGAAAATGCGCGCCGTTCCCGATGTCGGCTTGTGGAAGCCGAGCAGCGTATTAATCAGCGTGCTCTTGCCCGCTCCGTTCGGCCCTAATAGGCCGATGGAGCGCCCGGTCAAGGTGGCCTTCAGTTTTTTGAGGATCGTGCGGCTGCCGAAGCGAACTTCGAGGCCATCCAATTCTATGACGGGGTCCATTCCCCTATTTAAACGCAGGTACGCGTTCCCGTGTTCCCATGAATTGCGTGAACGGGATGGCGTTTTGCAGATTTCCCGTGATCAGGTTGTTGATGCTCATCCCCATCAGGTTGCCGCTGGTGGCAACACTGATGCGGTCGGGCTCGCCGTAAGCGGCGATCAGCGTGGATTTCATGTTGCTCAAACCCTGCAGCATGTTGCCGGCCTGGCCGCCGCGTCCCTGCGGAATCATGCCGCCGAACAGGCTGACCAGCGGGGCGAGCGTCGTCCCCAGGTTCTGATAGATCACGGCGGAGAAGTTGTTGTAGTGATCGCGCGGCAGCAGCGCGACGAAGGCCGCGGAGTGCGTGATGGAAGTACCCGCGCTCTTCACTTGAAGCGCGCGTGACACCAGGGCGCGCGTTGGTCCAGCGATCATGTAGCCATCCACGAAGGTGTAGTGAGCTTCCGTCAACGGGCTGCCATCGGCGCCGGCGATCATATAATACTTGCGCCCTTCCACTGTTTCCTGCGCGGTGCGCAGGGGTTTGCCGCCGGTCTTCACGGTTTCGCGATTGTAAGCTTCGACGAATTTTTCGAGGGTCGCTTCGATGCGCGCGGGGTCGTAAACCTCGGTCACCAATTTCCACGACGGTACCGGGATCGCGGGGCCGTCGAGCGATAAGGAGAATTCGCCGCCCAGCGCCTCGGCCAGGTCTTTGCGAATGTCGATGCCGGTTTGGATTTGCGCATCGGCGAGCGCCTTCTCCGCGGCAGCGGGGGAGCGCTGCTGGAAGGTGAGCAGTTCGCTCACAATCGCGGCCGGGCTCTTGACCACGAAGGCGGTGACGACGGTGGCTTCGGGCGAAACGTAGTCCAGCGCGCCCATCGGCGCGGGATTGGCGAGCCAGGATGCCATGCCGGTGCGCGGTCCATCGAAGCCCACCGAAGCGCGCGCCTCCATTTCCTTGCCGACCTGTTTCTGTTCGGCGATGAAGTAGCGCACTCCGGCCATGATCTGCTTCTGCCCCATGCCGACGATATCGGCGCACAGCAGCAGGCCGGCTCCGTTTCGATAAGACTCCATGATGCGCGAGTAAAACGGCGTAGCCTCGAAGCTCCCGGAGGGCTTGTCCAGGCTGTCCGCAAAGGCGGCAACCGCTTCACGCGGTCCGAACGCCGCCATGCCGTTGCGTTCGTCGATGGCGAGCGGCAAGCCCTGCTGCTTGAGGAATTCCGCGAAGCCGGGACGTTTCACTTCGGCGAAGAAGACCGGCATCTGCATCTTGCCGTTGGCGCCGGGGAAGCCGGTGATCACGATCTCATCGCCCAGATACTCGCTGGCGGCGCGCAGTTTTTCGAGGATCGGCTCCACATTGGCTCCATGGCCGCTCCACCAGGCGCGCAGTTCCGGGCTCTCTTCCATCTTCTGGCGGAAGACGACCTGCGTCTGGCCCAGATAATCGCTCAAGTTCGGAATGCTGGCGAAGAACACCGTGGTCGCCGGGAGTTTGCCCAGCAGTTTGCTGGAATAGCGCAGCTGCGGCAATTGAATCTGCGACAACCCCGCGCGCAGACTTTCCAGTTGCTGGACCAGCTTCTCGCGATTCCGGCTCCAGCCGATGTCATCTTTCACGCTGACCGGCTCCAGGTTGGGGCTGGTCACGCTCTGATCGCCGGGATGGAGAATCTTTTCCGTATTGTCCTGGGTGACGTGAACTTCGCCTTCCACCACGCTGACCCTGGATCCCTTGACGCCGGAGGTCACGCTGAAGACCGTTCCGGTCACCGCCACGCGGCAATCCACGGTGGCCACATAGAGATGGCCTGAGCGGCGTTTGGCCGCCTGCACAATCACGCTGCCGCGTTCCAGGCGGATGGTCAGGTCGCCGGCGGTTTGGGTGGTGGAGAAGCCGGAGCGCTCGCGAAGCTCCACAACGCTGCCATCCTTCAACTGCAGCATGGCGTCGGAATCCTTCGCGGTGCGAATCTCCACGCCATCGGGCAGCGGCTGTCCCGCGGCCAGCACCGTGATTCCGGTCGGCAGAATCTCGTAGAGCGTACCGTTCACGGTTTGCACGATGGCGTTTCCAGTGCGGTTGCCGAACTGGTCATACGCTACCCAGACGGAGAGCCCGGCAGCGGCAACCACCGCCGCGGCCACCGCCCATCGCGCCGTATAGTTCACCTTGCGCGCCTGCGGCTGGGACGGCAGGGCGATCACGCGGCCTTCGTAGATTCTGCGGCAGGCCACGCATTCGTGAAGGTGATCTTTGACCAGCATGGCGCGTCCCGCGGGCAGACGGCCGGCCTTAAACTCGGGGATCTGGGCCTGAAAGTCATCGCAGGTGCGCAGCGCGACATGCCCATTCTCACGCGATTGCGCCAGCACGTTCGCCCACACGCGAGCGGCGGCGGCTTCGATCACGGCCTCGTCAACAGGCTCATTGGTAATCTCAAACATGGCTTGCTCCAGGGCAGGATCCATTGGGTTGTATTCGGTGTTCATGCCACTCCTCCCAGGTAAGCTTGAAATTCCTTCTGTAAACGGTCCCGCGTGCGCGACAACGTCACCGCCACCGTTCCCGGCGTGGTATTCAGGAGTCGCGCAATTTCCGGATTGTCTTTGCCTTCGAAGAAGCGGAGCGCAAACATCTGGGCGATTCGCGGATTCAGCCGGGCCAGCGCGCCGCGCAGCCAATCGCGCATCTCATTGGAACTCTGTGCGCGCTCCGGACTCCGAAAAGCGGGTTCCGCCAGTACAGGCTCCAGTTCATCCAGCGGGATGTTGCGGATGTTCTGCCGTGAACGTACCAGGTCCAGCGCTGCATTTACCGCGGCACGATGCAGGAAGCTGGGCATATTGCCAACCGGTTCGGCCTCCGGATCGCGCTTCAACATGCGGAGAAAAACCGTCTGGAGAACATCTTCGGCGTCGCCGGCATTCCCGGTAATCCGGTAAGCGGCCCGAAATACCAGGCCATGGTGCTCGCGGAAAATCTGTTCCAGATCCTTAACTGAGATTTCGGCCGGTTCCATTGGTGCAGCCATTAGCGCTTTCATCCTATCAGGCTCATCCTACATGTACAGACGGGGCAGAGGAGCCGGGATTAGCGCCCGCTGAGGGAGGCGGACTGCCAAGCCGTTTTCGCGCTATCGGAATTACCCGATAGGGCCAAAAAAAAAGCCCCACGCCAGAAAGGCGTGGAGCCATGGAGTTCTACTGCAATCTGTCTCGGAGGATGACAGACCGGTATCGATCCTAACATCTACAAGTACCGAAAGCAATGCTGGGGTACATCCAACTTTGCGGGTATTTCAATCCCCGCTTAGCGTAATTCTTCCATGATCTGATCCAATACCTGGCGCGAGGGCCGTGTCTTGGATTCCGGCAGCGTACCAATGGGCTCGTCCATTAGGTTTAACTGCTCCAGAAACGTAGGCTTACCCGTGTTGACATACAACACTCCGGTAAGCACTTCGCCCTTTGATTCCGATTCTTCGAGCAACGCCGCGGCAGTCAATCGATTGGTCGGGTCATACTCGCGATGTAGCTTGCGAATGCGGAGGTGGGAGCCATCATGCATCGCCACCTCCCGGACTTCCCCTTCGGGGATTTCCACGGAGATATCCTCATAATGCGGAACAAAGTCCAGCTCGTGAAGCACGCTCTCGTGCTCTTTCATGTAGCTGTAGCTCTTGGTGGAGCCCTGATGATCGTTGAAAGTTACGCACGGCGAGATGACATCGATTACCGAGAGCCCGTTATGGGCGATCGCGGTTTTCAGAATGGCGGTCAACTGCCGCTTGTCTCCGCTGAAGGATCGCGCCACGAAAGTAGCCCCCCAGCGCAGCGCCAGCGCGCAGCAGTCAAACGGCGGTAAGTCATTCACGGTCCCCGTCTTGAGCGTGGAACCCAGATCCGCCGTGGCGGAGAACTGTCCCTTGGTCAAGCCGTAGACGCCGTTGTTCTCGATGACATAGATCAACGGCAGATTGCGCCGCACCAGATGCATGAACTGCCCGATGCCGATCGACGCCGTGTCGCCGTCTCCAGTTACGCCGACTCCCATTAGTGTCCGGTTCGCCAGCAACGCTCCGGTAGCGATGGCGGGCATTCGCCCGTGAACTCCATTGAAGCCATGCGAGAGCCCCAGGAAATAGGCTGGCGATTTCGAAGAGCAGCCAATGCCGCTGAACTTGGCGACGGTCCACGGTTCCACGCCGAGATCATAGAAGCACTCGACGATGCGCTCGGAAATGGAATTGTGCCCGCAGCCGGCGCACAACGTGGTCTTGCTGCCCTTATAGTTCAGGACTTCCAGCCCGATCCGGTTTACCTTCTTGGGCGGCGGAGTTACAGTCGTGCTCATTTAGTTGCCCTCCTGTTTGACCACATCGTCGGTAACGGTGCGTGCGTCCAGCGGCAGGCCGCCGTAGTAGCGGACGCTGCGCAGTTTGGCGATCATCGCCGGCTCCAGCTCCAGCCGCATCAAGCCGAGTAACTGGGCATCACGATTCTGATCCACCACATATACCCGCTCGTGGCGGCGGATGAAATCCAGCATGTGTTCGGTGAACGGATAGGCCTTGAGGCGCAGGTAACTGGCCTCGATGTTGTACTCGGCCTTCAGTTGGTCGCAGCTTTCGTTGACCGCATAATCGGAGGTTCCGAAGGCGATGAAACCGATCTTCGCGCCCTCGGCGACGCGCTCCACGGGGTCGGGTACATGCTTGCGCATGACCTCGAACTTATGCGCCAGGCGATCCATGTTGTTCACGTAATCGTCTTCGCGCTCCGTGTACTGCGCCTTTTCATTGTGGCCGCTGCCGCGCGTGAAGTAGGAAGCCGCGGCGTGATTGGTGCCCGGCAGGGTGCGGTAGCCAACGCCATCGCCATCCACATCTTTATAGCGGGCGAAGCCGCCGAGACGATCCAGATCTTCGGCGGTCAACACCTTACCGCGCGTAATCGGTTTTTCCGGATACGGGAAGCCGTCCGCCATCCAGTTGTTCATGCCCAGGTCCAGGTCGGTCATGATGAAGGTCGGCGTCTGGAATTTCTCCGCGAAGTCGAAGGCCTCGATGGTCATCGAGAAACACTCCTCCGGGGAAGAGGGGAAGAACAGCGGATGCTTGGTATCGCCGTGCGAAAGCAGCGCGGTGGTGATCAGGTCGCTCTGCGCGGTGCGCGTCGGCAGGCCGGTCGAGGGGCCAACGCGTTCCACGTCGAACACCACTACCGGGATTTCCGCGTAGTAGCCCAGGCCGATAAACTCGCTCATCAGTGAGATGCCCGGGCCCGCGGTGGCGGTCATGGAGCGTGCGCCCGCCCACCCGGCGCCCAGCGCCATGCCGATCGACGCCAGTTCGTCCTCCGCCTGCACGATTGCGAAAGTCGCCTTGCCGGTCTCCGCGTCAATCCGGAAGCGCTTCATGTAGCTGATCATGGTTTCGACCAGCGATGACGAAGGCGTAATCGGATACCAGGTGACCACGGTGCAGCCCGCGTACATGCAGCCCAATGCGCAAGCGGCGTTGCCATCGATGATGATCTTGCCGGCGGTGGCGTTCATGCGTTCCACTTTGAAGGGAATGCCCTGCGTGAACGTCTTCGCGGCGTAGTCGAACCCCGCCTGGCATGCGCCCCAGTTCAATTCGGCAGCCTTGGCCTTTTTCTTGCCGAACTGCTTGGTGAGAGCCTTGCGGACCTCTTCCATTTCGATGGAAAGCAGCTGTGCCACGACGCCGTCGTAGATCATGTTGCGGACAAGCTTCCGCAATTTCGCCTCGGGGCACACCGGCGCCACCAGCTTATCGAACGGTACGGGGAAAAAATGCAGATCGCTGCGCAGTTCGTTGAGCTTCAACGGCTCGTCGTAGACAACGGCGGCGCCGCTATCCAATTTCATCACGTCTTCGCGCGCGGTCTCGGGGTTCATCGCCACCAGGAAATCGATTTCCTTGCGTCGCCCGATGTAACCGTACTTGCTTGCGCGAATCGTGAACCACGTCGGCAATCCTGCGATGTTCGAGGGAAACATATTTTTCCCTGAAACCGGAATGCCCATCTGGAAGATCGCCCGCATCATCACGCTGTTGGCAGTCTGGCTGCCGGACCCGTTCACAGTCGCGATTTGGATGCTGAAATCGTTAACTACCGAATGGTTCGGCCTGCCCGGCAGAGTCTCGGCCGGAGATACCTCTAGTGTCGACATCGATTGGGGTTCCTTGTAGGGGGAGTTTGACCCGGTTCACATTTCCCTTAGATTATATGCAAATCGACGAACAGTGGCGTAATCGGGTTTCAATGCGCGCCTTCGAGCCACTTCAAGATCACCTCGTATTCCGCCGAGTTTTTCTGCCAGCGCTGTCCGCCTCCATGCGCCGTCGATGAGGCCCCCGCCACGCCTTCCGATTCCGCGGTCGAGGTTGGTTTGCGCAGCAGCAGGCTATTTTCCGGATCTCCGCGATCGATCACATTCTTCACCGTGGACCAGGTCGCATTGAACAGCGTATGAGTCGTGTGGCAGCTCACGCAGGCATATCCGTCGCTGCCCTTCTTCTGCAAAATCGGGTCGATGTTGGCGTGGAAATAAGCCTCGCTCAACTCCGTGGTTGGCGCTGCGGCGGGCGGCTTGGGCGCCGCGCCCGCGTTGCGCGGAGGCGGCAGATGGAAGGCGCGCGCGACATCGGGCGCGGCATCCAGCTTGCGCGCCAGTTCGAGCGTCGCCTCATTGCGTCCGCCCGCCGCGCGCTCCACCTGCGCGAACGATGTCTCGCGCACGATCAGGCTGGCATTGCGCGCCAGCGTCTGCATCTCCGCATCCGGGGAATCGAGCAGCGGCAGCAGCGCCCGCGAGAGCACCGCTGCGCTCGATCCGAAGAACGCGATCTGTTCGATATCGTTGCCGATCCGGCTGTACACCGGCGGCCCGTTCTTGGGCGGCGCAGGCGCCAGCTCGTACACGTCGCCGCGGCGCAGCGGGATCTCCGCGAGCGCCGCCAGCAGCTGCTTCTTCTGCTTTTCGGGACCTTTCTCCAGCACCGCGGCGAATTTCACCGCCAGCTGCGATTCCACCGCCAGCCGCCCTTGAATGGCGCGCTCGCGATCCTCGGGGCGGCCTAGTAGCGCCACCCAGTTGTTGTAGAGATAGCGAATATTTTCGTCCGCCAGATTGTAAACCGCGCTGCGCAGATTGCTCTCTACCCACGGATGCTGCGGCTGCGCGAGCCCGGCAAGCACGGTGTCTTCGATCTTGCCGCGAATCTCCGGATCCGCGTTCCAGAACCACGCCTGCCACAAGCCGCGCACGGCCTGCATGCGTACCGCCGGCGCCGGGTCGCTCGCCAGCCGCTCGAGCGCCGCGATCAGCTCGCCGCGCTTCGCCAGGCTCGCAAAGTGATGCGCGAAGACGCGCGTAGCGCCCCATCGCAGGCGCGCGTTTTCCGATGCCAGCGCGGCGCGCAGTTCGCGGTCTTCGCTTTCCGGATGCGCGCCGTACACCTGCCGCAGCGACCACGCAGCCGTGCGCTGCACCAGCTTGCTCGGGTCTTCGAGAAGCTTCACGAGCAGCGGAATGTCGGTGGGCAGCGCCAAGCGCCCCAACGCCTCCACCGCGGCCTGCCGGATCAACGCTTCGTTGGATTGCGCCGCCGCTTCTATCTGCCGCAACACCGCGTCGGAAGGCTGGTCCCAGATCTGGTCCAATTGCGCCAGCAGTTCGCCGGGCTCGGCGGAGAGTGATTTCACGGCGGCGAATCCCAGCCCTTCCCGTGCCCGGGTCCGCGGAAAATATGCGCTCAAGCCGAGCACCGCGAACTGCGTCTCCCGGAACGGCGTCTTGAAATTTTCGAAGGATTGCGCCGGGTCCATCCATCCGCCGAACGGCTGCTGCCGGTTCAACAGGTACGCAATCGCCTTCGCCACCTGCGGCTGCGTCTTTGGGAATGCCGGCCGCCGCCAGCGCCCACAAGCGCGTGGCCCGTCTGAAACTCCACCTCCGGTTCCTTGGCATCGAACCGCATCGACCACTGCCCGCTGGCCCGCTGCAGCGTGAGCAGGCGCTCGGCGTTGACGTGAATCTGCGCCGCGTACTTTTCACGGTCGATCTCCGCCAGCGCCAGCGTCTGGTAACAGAGGTCCACCATGTTCTTCACTTCGCCCTTCGCGATCATCTCCGCCAGCTTGGGATCGTGCGTCGTCTTCCAGGAATACCAGGCTACTTCGTGCGCGCTGACCAGCGGCGTATTCCCGTTGGTCTCATCCGGCGGCAGCGTCTCACGCCCCGCGTAGTACAGCTTGAGATACGCGCTGATCTCCTGGTGGTACGCCGGCCGCTGCACGCCGGAAACGTTTTCCTCAAACAGGTTGGTCAGTACGCTCATCCGGCTCAGCACATTGGCCGGCGCCGAAATCACGCGCGACCAGGCCGCCCCCTGCTTTTCAAAGCCGTAAAACGGCCGCGGATTGTTGTAGAACCGCTCCTCCAGGAATTGCAGTTGCTGCCTCTGCGCCACCGGGTAGCCGTTGGCGATGGAATACAATTGCGCGCGCTGCGAAAAGTGGCTGGCGTGGCACGCCACGCACAACGATGTTTCCTGATGAACGCCCGCGACCCGGTCGAATGCCCCGCCCCGCCGCGGCGTATTGGCGAACCAGCCATCGCCCGCGCCCATGATGTAGTCCACCGCCGTGCGTACCGCATCCTGCGCGTTTTGATATGGCGGCGCGGCATAGACGCGCGTGCGCAGCTTGTACTCGGGATGGTTGGCGCGCACGCGCACGTAATACGTCCCGCGCTGTTTCAGGATTCGCGGAGCGAACTTGTTTCCCGGCAGCGCCTGCACTTCATGCGGCAGCGCGACCGGGTCCTGCCCCTCCACATACTCTTCCAGTTTTCCCGCCGACTCGCGAAATATCGCTACGTCCACCGGCAAATCGTCGCGATCCATCAGCTCCAGTTGAAAGAAGACCAGCTTGGGCGCGGGTGCATCGAATTCGAAGCGATACCAGTGCTCCCCCGCGAGCGCCGACACTACATCCTTGCGCGCAGTGCCCGGCAGTGGGAAATACTCCGCTTCGTCGCTGGCCGCCGTCACCAGTTGTCCCAGCGTCATCGGCGTCGCTTCGCGCCAGGTATGGTTGGCCGACGCCGCGAACGGGCACGCGATTGATCTGCAGCCGGAAGCGCCCCTTCGGCGCCGCCCTCCGTGGCCACGCGGAGCGATGCGCCGGCGGCCGGCCGGATTGTCCCGTACAGATCGGCATCGCCGGCGTGCAGCGTTTTCGCCAGCAGCACGTGCTCGCCTTCCACTACCGAGACCATGACCCGCGCGTCCGGCCCCAGATCCGCCGGCGAATTGGCGCTGAAGAGCACGCTGTACGCGCTTCCCGCGGCGAGCTTGTCGAGTTTCATCGCCTGCGGCCGCAGTTCGCCGGAGATCGAGTAAATCGAAGGTAGATTCGGTGTCTGGGCAAGGCAGATGCCAAGACCTCCCAGAAGGAGAAGCGAAGGATATTTACCCAGCATGATAGAGCTTGCCCCCATCATATGACATCTCGATTGCGGTTAGTTCGCCATGCGAACTTATCTTCACAATCGAAATCCCGCGCCGGAAGCTTTACTTCTCGTGCACGTCTTCCAGGTAGGTGTAGCCGTGCAGGCCCTCTTCGTAGAAGCGCAGCAGCGCGCCGCTTTCCTCATAGGTCAGCCGGCCTTCGCGCAGCGCCGCTTCCACATCGCGCCGCAGCATGCGAGACCAGGTGGTCTGAGGAAAACTGCACGTAGTTCAAGCACTTCCCGCACGGTGTCGCCCTTGATCACCGAATCCAGCATGATCTCGCCCTTCGGTTCCCAGGCGAACGTGCACCGCGTTGGTGTCGCCGAAGAGATTGTGCAAGTCGCCGAGAATCTCCTGGTACGCGCCCAGCAGGAAGGCGCCCAGGAAATAATCGCTGCCGTCGAAGGTGTGCAGCTGCAGCGTGCGCTTCACGTCGCGGCGGTCGATGAAGGCGTCCACCTTGCCGTCGGAATCGCACGTGATATCGCCGAGCACCGCGGGACGGGAAGGCTGTTCCTCCAGGCGGTGAATCGGCATGATCGGAAACAGCTGATTGATCGCCCAACTATCCGGCATGCTCTGGAAGAGCGAGAAGTTGCAGAAGTAGGTGTCGGAGAGCATCGCGTCGATGCCTTCCAGCTCCTCCGGGAAGTAATCCAGCTCGCCCGCCAGCCTTTGGATGCGCCGCAGAATCGCCCAGTAGAGATTCTCCGCGATGCAGCGCTGCTCGAGCGAAAGGTATCCCAGGCTGAACAGATTCAACGCCTGGTCGAGCGCCTGCTGCGCATCATGGTAGCTTTCGAGCAGGTTCTTCGCCGTCAATCCGCGATTGGTCTCCGAAAGATCCACCAGCGGCTGTTCGGCATCCGGCGGCGGCTCCGCCGGAACATCCGTTTCGCCCATCCCGGAAACGCCCAGGACGTTGAATACCAGCACGCTGTGGTATGCCGCGATCGCCCGCCCGCTCTCCGTAATGATGGTCGGATGCGGCACCTCGACTTCGTCGCACACGTTTTGCACGTGATAGATGATGTCGTTGGCGTACTCCTGCAGCGTGTAGTTCACGCTCGATTCGAAATCGGTCTGCGAGCCATCGTAATCGATGCCGAGACCGCCGCCCACGTCCAGGAATTTCAAGCCCGCGCCGGCCCGCGCCAGGTCCACATATACGCGGACCGCTTCGTTCACCGCGCCCTTGATCTGGCGGATGTTGGTGATCTGGCTGCCCAGGTGGAAATGCAGCAGGTTGAGGCAATCGGACATGCCCAGGTCTTTCAATTCCTGCAGCGCCCGCATCGCTTCCGTCGCGGAGAGGCCGAACTTCGAGCGGTACCCGCCCGAGGACTTCCACCGCCCCGATCCGCGGCTCGCCAGCTTCACGCGCAACCCGATCGCCGGCCGCACGCCCACGCGCGCGCTGTATTTCAGGATCAGCTGCAACTCGGTATACTTTTCCACCACCGGGATGATCTTGCGCCCCATCTTCTGGGCCAGCATCGCCATCTCGATGTATTCGTCATCTTTAAACCCGTTGCAGATGATCGGCGTTTCGTTGTCGGCCAGGGCCATCACCGCCATCAGTTCCGGCTTCGACCCGGCCTCCAGCCCAAACTTGAACGGCTTGCCGAATTCCAGTACCTCTTCGACTACCTGCCGCTGCTGGTTCACCTTGATCGGGTATACGCAGCAGTAGCCGCCCTGGTACTTGTGTTCGTTGATTGCGGTTTCAAAAGCGCTGTGGATTTCGCCCAAACGGTGCTTCAGAATATCCGCGAACCGGATCAGGATTGGCAGGTTGATACCGCGGAGGACCAGAGTGTCGATCAGTTGCTTCAGATCGATCAGGCGGGCCGGGTCCTTCTCGGGATGGACGCGGAGATGGCCGTTCTCGCCCACTGAAAAGTAGCCCTTGCCCCAACTGGCGACATCATATAGGTCATTCGCCGATTGAGAAGTCCAGCGCTCTGTCGGCTCCATAACCAGGGAGCCCTTGCGGCCATTTCTTTCCAACGTGTTGCCTCTCCTTGCTTTCAGTGTCCTTAAAATTGTCGGCTAGGGCAAGAAGAAACTCATGACGAAGGCTTTACAGGCGGCCTGGTCTCTGTTTGTCCCCTGATTCGAACCCGGCGGCGAGTTAGCGTATCCCAGCCTGGGTACTTGAGTACGCTCCATGACGCTCCACAGCCCCGATGTTAACTATAGGCACTAGTGGGCCCGCCGCCTCACGCTCATACTAGCCTCATTGATTTCCATTGATTTCAAATACGGGGCTATTCGCTAACGGAGGAGTCAGAATGAATCACCATTTCGCACTACTTTCGCTTGTCTACATGATGAGCTTCGTCATTCGTCTTCGAAAACCTGCACTACCGGCGCGCTGTACGCGCCTGGGTCTGCGGCTCCAAACTCATGAGCAGCCAGGAACTGGAGCAAAATACAGGCGATCTGTCCGCCTGCCAGGAAAACTGAAGCCGAGTTCCCCCCGTAAGTCGCCGCCTTTGCCGGTTGGCCCTGGGCTCCCCTCGCTCCGGCCGCCGGTGACTCGCGGAATCAACCCCTCCCCGCCACCCGCACTTTCCTCATTCGCCTCTTTTCTGCAGCCATTCAGCCCCGCTCCGCATCCATTGGGTGAGTAATCTTGACTATATTGTACAGATTAGGGAAAATGAAGACAGCCCAACAGTTTAGGAGTACATCCTGGTGAGTGATTCCACCAACACAATCGAAACATTTGCGAATCAGGAATACAAGTGGGGCTTCGTCACGGAGATCGAAGCCGACGCCATTCCCCGCGGCCTGAGCGAGGACGTGGTGCGCCTGATTTCAGCCAAAAAGAATGAACCCGAATGGTTGCTCGAATGGCGTCTCAAAGCGTACCGCCACTGGCTGACCCTGAAAGAGCCGGATTGGGCCAACGTCCACTACCCCAAGATCGATTACAGGACATCATCTATTATTCGTCCCCGAAGGCCAAGACGGACGGCCCCAAGAGCCTCGACGAGGTCGATCCCGAACTCCTCAAGACTTACGAAAAGCTCGGCATCCCGCTGCAGGAGCGCGCGATTCTCGCCGGCGTCGCGGTCGATGCCGTATTCGATAGCGTCTCCGTCGCCACCACCTTCAAGGCCAAGCTGCACGAAGTCGGCATCATCTTCGGCTCCTTCTCCGAAGCCGTGAAAGAGCACCCCGAGCTGGTTCGCCAGTACCTGGGCTCGGTGGTCCCCACCACCGACAATTTCTTCGCCGCCCTCAACTCCGCCGTCTTCAGCGATGGCAGCTTCTGCTACATCCCCAAGGGCGTCAAGTGCCCGATGGAGCTTTCCACCTACTTCCGCATCAACGCCAAGGATACCGGCCAGTTTGAGCGCACCCTGATCGTCGCCGATGAAGGCGCCACCGTCAGCTACCTGGAAGGCTGCACCGCGCCCATGCGCGACACCAACCAGCTGCATGCCGCCGTGGTCGAGCTGGTGGCGCTGGATAACGCCCAGATCAAGTATTCCACCGTCCAGAACTGGTATCCGGGCGATAAGGATGGCAAGGGCGGAATCTACAACTTCGTCACCAAGCGCGGCGCCTGCCGCGGCGTCAACTCCAAGATCTCCTGGACTCAGGTGGAGACCGGTTCCGCCATCACCTGGAAATATCCGAGCTGCCTGCTGATTGGCGATAATTCGGTGGGTGAATTCTACTCGGTGGCGCTGACCAACAACTGGCAGCAGGCCGATACCGGCACCAAGATGATCCACATCGGGAAGAACACCACTTCCACCATCGTCAGCAAGGGCATCTCGGCCGGACATGGCCAGAACACCTACCGCGGCGGCGTGAAGATTCTGAAATCCGCCACCGGCGCGCGCAACTACTCGCAGTGCGATTCGCTGCTGCTGGGCGATCAGTGCGGCGCGCACACGTTCCCCTATCTCGAAGTGCGCAACACGTCGGCGCAGGTGGAGCACGAAGCGTCTACGTCGAAGATCGGCGAAGACCAGATATTCTACTGCCGGCAGCGCGGCATTTCGAGCGAAGACGCCGTGTCGATGATCGTGCACGGTTTCTGCAAGGAAGTCTTCCGCGAACTCCCCATGGAATTCGCCGTGGAAGCGCAAAAGCTGCTCGGAGTCAGTCTCGAAGGAAGCGTCGGTTAAACGAAGCGTCGGTTAAATAAAGAAAATGGCACTACTGGAAATCAAAGATCTGCACGCCAAAGTTGGCGAACGTGAAATTTTAAAGGGCATCAATCTCACCGTGAATGCCGGTGAAGTCCACGCCATTATGGGGCCCAACGGCAGCGGCAAAAGCACGCTCGCCCAGGTTCTTTCCGGCCGCGAAATGTACGTGGTGACCAGCGGTTCCGTCACCTACGATGGCAAGGATCTGCTCGAACTCTCTCCCGAAGACCGCGCACGGGAAGGCATCTTCCTCGCCTTTCAGTACCCCGTGGAGATTCCGGGCGTCAGCAACATGTACTTCCTCAAGGCCGCTCTCAACGCCATCCGCAAGCACCGCGGCATCGAAGAGCTGGACGCCATGGACTTCCTGAACGTGGTCCGCGAAAAAATGCAGATCATGAAGATGGATCAGGCGCTGCTCAATCGCCCCGTCAACACCGGCTTCTCCGGCGGGGAAAAGAAGCGCAACGAGATCTTCCAGATGGCCGTGCTGGAGCCCAAGCTCGCGATTCTCGATGAGACCGATTCCGGCCTGGATATCGACGCCCTGCGCACCGTCGCCGGCGGCGTCAACGCCATGCGCAGTCCCGATCGCGGCATGGTCGTGGTCACCCACTATCAACGCCTGCTCAGTGAGATTGTCCCTGATTTCGTTCACGTGCTCGCCGAAGGCCGCATCGTGAAATCCGGCGGCAAGGAACTCGCGCTCGAACTCGAAGCGGAAGGGTATGCCGGTATGGGCCTGCATGACGAGCCGGAGGCGGTTGGCAGATTATGACGGCTGTCGCGGAAACCACCGGCGCCTGGCTGGAGCAATTCACCAATCAAACCTCCGCCCCCGCCTGGCTTCAACCCCTGCGGGCGGCCGCCTTCCAGCGTTTTGCGGAACTCGGCTTCCCCAACACGCATAACGAAGAGTGGCGCTTCACCAACGTCGCGCCCATCGCGCGCACTACGTTCACTCCCGGCCGGAAAGGCGCCGTGCAGGCGAAATTCGCCAAGGGCCCCATCCAGCTCGTGTTCGCCAACGGCCATCTGGTCTCGCGCCCCGAAACTCTGCCCGAGGGCCTCAAGGCGGGCGGTTTTGCCGACGATCCGGCAGCCGTCGAAAAGCATCTGGGCAAGTACGCGTCCTTTCAGGAAAACGCCTTCGTCGCGCTCAATACCGCGATGACCCTGGATGGCGCGCTGGTGCGCGTCGCTAGCGGCGCCGTCATCGCTGAGCCCATCGAGATCTTCTACCTCACCAGCCCCGGCACGGAACCCGCCGCCGTTCACCCGCGCGCTCTCATTCTGATCGGCGCCAACGCCCAGTGCAACATCGTGGAGCGCTACACGGGCGCCGGGGAAGGAACCTATTTCACCAACGCGGTCACGGAAATCGTGGTCGGCGAAGGTGCCGTGGTGAACCACTATAAACTCCAGCAGGAGACGCTCTCCGCCTACCACGTCGCCACGCTGCAAGCCTCGCTGGGCCGCAGTTGCGTCTTCGCCTCCACTTCCATCTCTCTGGGCGGCGCGCTGGTTCGCAACGATGCCAACTGCGTTCTCTCCGAAGGCTCCGAGGGCACGCTCAACGGCCTCTACATCGTCAATGGCACGCAGCACGTGGATAATCACACCGCCATCGATCACGCCCAGCCCCATGCCAATAGCCACGAGCTTTACAAGGGCATCCTGGACGGCAAATCGCACGCCGTCTTCAACGGCAAAATCTTCGTCCGTAAGGACGCGCAGAAGACCGATTCCAAGCAGACCAACAAGAACCTGGTACTCTCCGACGACGCGGTAGTCGATACCAAGCCGGAGTTGCAAATTCTCGCCGACGACGTGCGCTGCACCCACGGAGCCACCATCGGCCAACTCGATGCGGAAAGCCTCTTTTACCTGCAATCGCGCGGCATCGGCAAACAGGATGCCAAGAATCTGCTGATCTTCGCGTTCGCGCAGGATGTAGTGGACCGCATCAAAGTGCAGTCATTACGGGACTCGCTGGAAAAGGTCCTGTTCGAGAAATTCCATGAGCACGCCGAGTAGCAGTTTACACAACCCGGTCACCACCGCTTTCGACGTGGAGAAGATCCGGCAGGATTTCCCGGTTCTCAAGCAGCACGTACACGGCAAGCCGCTCGTCTACCTGGATAGCGCCGCCACCGCGCAAAAACCCTTCGCGGTGATCGATGCTATACGCCGCTTCCACGAAGTCGATTGCGCCAATATCCACCGCGGCGTGCACGAGCTTTCGCAGCGCTCCACCGCCGCCTACGAAGAGACGCGCGCCAAGGCCAAACGCTTTCTCAACGCCGGCAGCAAAGATGAATTGATCTTTGTTCGCGGCACCACCGAAGCCATCAACCTGGTGACCAGTTCCTGGGGACGCCGCAACGTCAAGGCCGGCGATGAGATCATCATCTCCGCCATGGAGCACCACTCCAACATCGTGCCCTGGCAGATGCTCTGCGAGGAAACCGGCGCCGTGCTGCGCGTCATTCCCATGAACGAGCGCGGCGAACTTCTCATGGAGGAGTACGAAAAGCTGCTCACTCCGCGCACCCGGATGGTGGCGGTCACCCACGTTTCTAATGCGCTCGGCACCGTAAACCCGGTTCGCCAGATCATCGAGATGGCCCACAAAGCGGGTGCCCTGACGCTGATCGATGGCGCCCAGGCCGCCCCGCACATCAAGGTTGACGTGCAGGCGCTCGATGCCGATTTCTATACCTTCAGCGGCCACAAGGTCGTGGGCCCGACCGGCATCGGCATTCTCTACGGCAAGGCTGCGCTGCTCAATGCCATGCCGCCTTACCAGGGCGGCGGCGACATGATCAAGGTGGTCACGTTCGAGAAAACCACCTACGCCGATCTGCCCTACAAGTTCGAAGCCGGCACTCCCAATATCGCCGGCGGCATCGGTCTCGGCGCAGCCATCGACTATGTCAACGCGCTGGGAATGGAAGCCATCGCGGACTACGAACACAAGCTGCTCGATTATGGAACCGGGGCGCTCTCTGAAATCCCCGGCTTGAAATTAATCGGCACCGCGCGCGAGAAGGCCAGCGTCCTCTCCTTCGTCATGGAAGGCATTCATCCGCACGATATCGGCACGGTGCTCGATCGTCAGGGCATCGCTGTCCGGACCGGCCACCATTGCGCGCAGCCGGTGATGGATTTCTTCAACGTTCCGGCCACCACGCGCGCCTCATTGGCGTTTTACAATACCTTCGGCGAAATCGATGCGCTCGTCGCCGGTATCAAGAAAGTTAAGGAGATTTTCTCCTAATGGTCCACGATCTCTATCAGGAAATTATCCTCGATCACAGTAAGCGTCCCCGCAACTGTCACACCATGCCGGACGCAACCGGCCAGGCCGATGGCTATAATCCGCTCTGCGGCGACAAACTCAAGCTCTTCATTCGCATTGAAGGCGACATCGTCAAAGACGTCAGCTTCGTCGGCTCGGGCTGTGCGATCTCTACCGCGTCGGCCTCCCTGATGACGGAGAGCCTGAAGGGCAAAACCCGCGCGGAAGCCCTCAAAATGCTCGAAAAATTTCATGAACTCCTGACCACCGATACCGCCATCAGTCAGGATCTCGGCAAACTCGTGGTCTTCTGCGGCGTGCGCGATTACCCCGCGCGCGTCAAGTGCGCCACGCTCGCCTGGCACACTCTGAAATCCGCGCTCACCAACAACGACGCCGAGCCGGTAAGCACCGAATGATTGAGAAGGACCAGATCTTCGCCGCCCTCAAAAAGGTCTTCGACCCGGAGATGCCGGTCAATATCGTCGAGCTCGGCCTGATTTACGGCATCGAGATCGATGATGCCGGTGGGGTCGATGTGCGTATGACCCTGACCGCGCCCAATTGTCCCGTGGCAGGCAGTCTTCCGGCCGAAGCCGAGCGCGCCATCCGCGGCGTTCCCGGCGTGACCGGCGTCAAACTCGAACTCACCTTCGATCCTCCGTGGACCAAAGCGCGCATGTCGGAAGCAGCCAAGCTGGCTTGCGGCATCGAAGACGTTATCCAGATTGCGAGGCTCCGCCGATGAAGTTAAGCGCCAATGAAGAATACGGCCTTCGCTGTCTGGTGCGCATCGGCCACGCCGATGTCGGCGGCAGCGTCACCATTCCCGAAATGAGCCAGGCCGAAGGTGTGTCGCCCGCGTATGCCGCCAAGATCCTGCGCGTCCTCCGCAAGGGCGGCTTCGTCAAAGCCGCGCGCGGCAAAGACGGCGGCTACACGCTCGCCCGCCCCGCCGAAGCGATCGTGATCGGCGATGTGATGGACGCGCTCGGCGGCCGCATCTTCGAAAGCAGCTTCTGCGACACCCACTCCGGCCAGGCTGCGATCTGCACGCGCAGCGTGGATTGCTCCGTCCGCTCCCTCTGGCGCGCCGTCCAGGTAGCGGTGGACCAGGTCCTCAGCAAAGCCACACTCCGCGATCTGCTCCAGAACGAAGAAGAAATGAACTCCTGGGTCCGCACCATTCCCGGTGCCAAAGGTCTTCATTCCATCCAGTAGCTCCGGCCCTTCCCAGCGCGAAAACCTTCCCCACCTGAAAAAACGATAAACTACGAAGCGATGTTGCGACGCTTGGCGCCGGTACTTCTCGCTGCTGCGATGGCCCATGTTGCTACGACTGTTGCCGCGGCCGCCCAACTCGCCATTCAACTCTCCGATGCCGCCGGCCAACCGATCCGCGGCGCCCAGATCACTTTGACCTGGCCTTCCTCCCTCGCCCTGACCGATGTCGCCGGCAAAGCCATCATCGAATATCAACCGGCTTCCGGTCCGGTCTCGTTCAAGATCATTCGTCCGCCCGGCCTGATCATCGTTTCCCCCTGGCAGGGGAGCGCTTCGGTGCCGCCCAATGTCCAAGCCCTGGTGGCCGCTACCAAGTCGCAGGTCGCGGCGCTCCAGGCTCCGGTGGTCGTGAAGGCGGCCGTGGCGCGCGTGAACTACCTCCAGCGCCCCCGCAGCGTCACCAGCCAGCAGGAATCCAACACGCCGCCCAAATACTATCTGGAGCGCGCCGCCCGCGAAATGGGGATCGATCCGGAGCGCCTGGAATCCGTGCTCCAGAAGCTTCAGGAATCCAGCCCCGAACCCTATGAGCGCGGTATGGCGAGCCTCTACAATCGCGATTACGAGCGGGCGGCAAAGCAACTCGCCGAGGCGCTTCAAAAATCCCGGCAGCAGTTCCCGCCCAACCCTCGCGAGATTGCCAACGCCTCCTCCTTCCTGGCCCAGACCTACTTCAATCAGGCCAAATTCGAAGCTGCCGCGGAAGCCTACCAGATCGCCGCCCAGGCCCGCCCGGACGACCCCGTGATCCTCAATAATCTCGGAATCAGCTTAAGCCGCGCCGGCCGGTACACGGAGGCGAAGCCGGCCTATCAGCGCGCGATTGAGATCATGGGCAAGCAGCCCGATCGCGATCCCCTCGAATTTCAAATCGCCAGCAGCAACCTGGCGGCGCTCTACGTCTACGCCGGCGATTACACGGGAGCCGAACCGATTCTCCGGCGCGTCGTCAACATCGGTGAATCCCTTGCGCCCGGCGACCCGAGCGTTGCCAACAGCCTCAATAATCTCGCCGCGCTTCTGCTGGCGCAAAAGAAGTGCGCCGAAGCGCGCCCGCTTTTGGAAAAGGCAATCCGCATCCAGCGGGAAGCGTCTCCTGCAAATGGCGGCCAGGGAAACGGCAGCTCCAAGGATATCGCCGTCCTGAACTCTCAGGTCCGGCCTGCTCCCTCCCTGATGGGGCGCGCCATTACCCTTCATGGCTCGGGCATTGGGCCCGCCACTCCGGGGCTCAATTCGACCATGGTGAACCTGGCGTCGCTACTGCTCTGCGAAGGCAAGGGCGCGCCTGCGCGCGACGTTCTCGAGGCCACCATTGAACGCCAGACGGCCCAGTTGGGGCCCACCCATCCCGACATCTCCACCTCATTGAACATTCTGGCGGAGGCGCAACTGCAACTCGGCGATGCCGCTGCTGCCGAGCAGAACCTGCTCCGCGCGCTACAAATGCAGACCGCCAGTTTTTCCGCCGATCACCCCGTGCTCGCGCTCACCAGAATCAATCTCGCGTCACTTCTCGCAAAGCAGGGCCAACCCGCCGCCGCGCGGGCACTCTACCAGCAAGCCGAGAGCAGTCTGGTGAAAGCCTTCGGCGAACAGAGCGCTCCCGTGCGGCGCGTTCGCAATGACCTCTCGAAGCTCAGCGATCGATAATCACTACCGCGGCGGTGCTTCCCGCCGGATGTCCCTGCAGGCCGGGAGCTAGCCCGCGCGTCGCTCCGCCCCACGATCTCCACCGGCGCTCCCGCCACCGCGTGCGGCGCGTCCGCGATGACACCTCGAAGCTCAGCGATCAATGATCACGCCGCACAGTGCCTACGGATGCTCTTGCACCTCGCCCCACGATCTCTACCGGCGCTCCGCCACCGCGTGCGGCGCGTTTCGCGAAGACATCTCGAAGCTCAGCGATCAATAATCACCACCGCCGATGGTGCTTCTCGCCGGATGCCCTCCCCCCACCGCGTGCGGCGCGTCCGCGATGACACCTCGAAGCTCAGCGATCAATGATCACGGCCGCCACATGCCTAACGGATGCTCTTGCACCTCCGCCCCACGATCTCCACCGGCGCTCCCTCGGCGCGTCCGCGAAGAACTCTCGAAGCTCAGCGATCGATAATCACTACCGCGGCGGTGCTTCCCGCCGGATGCCCCTGCA
Source organism: uncultured Solibacteraceae bacterium (assembly GCA_963811575.1). Taxonomy (GTDB): domain Bacteria; phylum Acidobacteriota; class Terriglobia; order Bryobacterales; family Bryobacteraceae; genus Solibacter. Next base: position 517,465 of record CAWERY010000008.1, read on the forward strand.
ATACCGGGGTATAGCCCGCTTTCTCCACCCGCAGCTGCACCACCTGGCCCTGGGCCGCGTGCGCCGGAAGCGAAAATTCTCCGTCGGCGTTGGTCACTGCCGCTTCGCCCTGCCCCACAATCGTCACTCGCGCCCCCGCCACCGCGCGCTGCGCCGCGTCCATCACCGTGCCCCCGACCATCGCCACCGGACGCGCTCCCAAAGTGATGGTCGCCGCCAGCCTTGTCTGGCTGCGTAGTTCCAATTCCTGACGCCCTTCGAGAAACTCCGGAGCCTCGGCCGCGATCCACGCCTTGCGGTTGTCCGGAATGGAGCGGCGCGGAATCCGCACCGTCCACCCGGTGGGAGAGCGCATCACCGCGGCGGGAACCGATACGCTCACTTGCGCGCCGGCAGGCGGTTTGCCGGACGGCGTCGACCACCGATACCTGGATCTCATATTCCGCCGGGCCTCGATTCCAAAGCCAGATTCCTCCCGCCGCGGCCGCCAGCAGCAGCGCCGCCACCCAGGGAAATCTCCGCCGCTGGATCGCGCCGCCGGGCCGCAACGCTCTTGCCGCACCGAGTTGCCCCTTCGGCACCCGGGACACTCCCATCAGCGTCTGATACAGCGCCTCGTAACCCGCCGGCTCTTCCGGCCTGTGATGCGAAACCCCTTGCAAGGGCAGCGGAATATCGCCCTGCGTGGCGTCCCCCAGCAGCACCGGAATGAATTTTCGGGTTTGCGACGCCGCGTTATAGATGTGCTGGTAGATCAGCTTGCCTTCCCACGCGACACCGCGCCCCTCGCCCGGCTGCTCGTCCCCCTCCACCCGCTTCCGGTAGGTCGCCGAGCACACCGCGAGTACGAAATCCGCGGTCCGCAGCTGCGCTTCCATCCAGCGCGGCCACCCTTCCGCGGGGCCCGCCGGCTCCAGATACTGGTCGATCGTGGCGTCGATCCCGTCCGCCCGAAGCCTGTCCGCCAACACCAATACGCGCTGCCTGTGTTCCTCCGAATCGTGACTGTAGCTAATGAAGATGCGCGGTGCAGGCATGAATCCCCTCCAGCATAATGCACCCTCTCGAAAAGCCTGTCACCGACACATCAAATATATTTTAGTTTCGGAAGCGGTTCTTTCCACGGCACTTAGCTGACTACGCCCGGCCGATTCTCCGCGCCGGGCGGCGCGGCGGGTTGTAGCATTGCATCAGGAAGCGTTGCGCGAACGAAGGGCGGAATTGAGCCCCAAACGGCAAAACGGGCTATACATAGCCCGCTTTTAGCGGCTGATTCCTTTTAGGATCAGGCAGCCGGCTTCAAAAGCGGGCTATCCATAGCCCGTTTTAGGGTTTCCGGCGGGACTACGGGATCCCCTCCTCGCTCTCGTCGCTGGTATAATGGGTCTAGATGGTTTTCAGCCGCCCGCTTATGCGGGTTGTCGAAGGTTCGACCCTCTACCGTTCGACCGTCCTGGCTTGTCGCCTTTTTCCCCAACCTGGAGGTATCAACACCCACTTTGATGAAATCTAGCGTGCAAATCAGCCGAGGCGTAGAAAGCCTCTTTGGCACTCGCGATGAAAACATCCGGCTCATCGAAGCCGGTTTGGGTGTCCACACCCAATTGATCGATAACAACCTGGAAATCGAAGGCGCGCCCGATGATGTCAACCGCGCGCAAAACATCCTGGAGGATTACAACACACTCCTTCGGGAAGGCTTCGTTTTCAATAACGGCGACCTGAACAGCTACCTGCGTGTGGTCACCAAAGATCGCGAAGTTTCGCTTCGCGCTCTGGTCAATAGCGGCAAACAACGCAGCTTCGGCAAGAAGATCCTTGCCCCCAAAACCGTCAACCAGCGCCGCTACCTCGAGGCCATCGAGCGTAACGACCTGGTCTTCGGCATCGGGCCCGCCGGCACCGGCAAGACCTATCTCGCCGTCGCCATGGCGATCTCCGCCTACTTGAGCAAACAGGTATCGCGCATCATCCTCACGCGGCCCGCGGTCGAAGCCGGCGAACGCCTCGGCTTCCTTCCCGGCACGCTGCAGGAGAAGATCGATCCCTACCTTCGTCCGCTCTACGACGCTCTCTACGACATGCTGGATAGCGATCGCGTGGAGAAGTTGCTGGAGCGCAACGTCATCGAAGTCGCGCCCATCGCATTCATGCGCGGCCGTACGCTGAACGATGCCTTCATCATTCTCGACGAAGCCCAGAACTGCACGCCGGAACAGATGAAAATGGTGCTGACCAGGCTCGGCTTCAACTCCAAAATGGTGGTCAACGGCGACACCACCCAAATCGACCTGCCGAACGCCCGCCGTAGCGGTCTCGTCGAAGCCACCGACGTCCTTCGCGGCGTCGAAGGCATCAGCTTCGTCCAGTTCGACGACAAAGACGTCGTACGCCACACCCTGGTGCAGCGCATGGTCGGGCCTACGAGCGATACAACGAAGCCATCGGCGCCGGACGCCAGTTTTCCCTGAAACTGGCCGAACCGCCCGCCGAAACCGGGAGCGGTACCGCGGAGAACGGGAACGGCGAGGTCCAGGTGGAGATGCCCCCCACCGAGACCGCCCCGCAGGCCTGAGCGTCTCCATGTCCTCCCCCGAAGGCAGTAGCGTCACGTTCCGTCGCGTTCCCGCCACTTTGCGCCGCGCGACCATCGAACGCTTCGCTCGCCGTCTTCAGAAAGAGGTGGCGCGCGGTGCGCCCTTCGACACGCTGATCACCGGCGATACCGAACTCCGCCGCCTCAACCGCGATTTCCGCCATAAGGATTACACCACTGACGTCCTCTCGTTTCCCTCCGCCGGGGGCCACGGCGCTGGTCTGGGCGACCTGGCCATCTCGCTGGGCCGCGCCCGCGCCCAGGCTCGCGAATTCGGCCACGCCCTGGAGACAGGAACTCCAAATCCTGATGCTTCACGGCCTGCTTCACCTGCTGGGCCACGACCACGAGGTGGATCGCGGCCAGATGGGTCGCCTGGAAAAACGCTGGCGCGCCAAACTCGGACTCCCCGCCGGCCTCATCGAACGGGTGCAGTCATGATTCTCGGAGTCGTGCTCGGCGTCCTCATCACTATTCCGCTGCTCGCCCTTACTACCTTCGTGCAGGTGCTCTACCTGGAAAGCCTGCGCTTGCGGACGCGCGACCTGCCTTCGCTCAAATTCTTCAAGGAGACCCTGGAAGATAAGCTCGGCATGAAAACCGAGGATGGCGCCGGCGCTTTTTCGCTGGTCAAGCATACCCTGCTCGCCATGCTCGGCATTCTCTACTTCGCCTGGTTCTCCGATGGCGCGCCCTGGCATGCCGCGGTCTTCTGGCAGGCGGTGCTCGCCGTCACCGTCACCATGATCACGGTGTCTTTCGCGCTGCCCCAGTTGCTCTACCGCCGCACTTCGGCCCATTGGCTGCTGCCCCTGGTTCCGCTGCTCCGCCTCATCGCGCTGGTCACCCGGCCCTTCGTCGTCCTGCTGTCATTCTTCCAGTCCCTGATTGAGCTGACCGATGACACCGCCGCTACCAATGAGGAGCCGACTCCGGCCGAAAACATCGAAGCCCTGATCTCCGCCGGCACCGAAGAAGGGCTGATCGAAGAGGAAGATCGCAAGCTGATTCAGTCCGTCGTGGAGTTCGGCGATAAGGTGGTGCGCGAAGTCATGACGCCGCGTCCGAACATCGTCGCCATCGCCGCCGATGCCACGCTCGAACAACTGCGCCAGCTGGTGATCACCGAACAGTATTCCCGCATTCCCGTGTACGAAGGCACCATCGATACCGTGATCGGCTTCGTCCATGTGCGCGACATGTTTGAGCTGGAGGGGGTAGAGCGCGAGAAGACCACCGTTCGCAGCCTCGTCCGCAATATCATGCTGGTGCCGGAAACCAAACCCGCCAGCGTCCTGATGCGCAGCATGCAGCAGGAGAACACCCACATGGTCATCGTGGTGGATGAATACGGCAACACCGCCGGACTCGCCACCATGGAAGATCTGCTCGAAGTCATCATCGGCGAGATCCGCGATGAACACGAGCCGGAAAGCGACGTCACCGAGGATGGCCACGGCGGCTTCATCGTCTCCGGCAGCTTCGATCTCAATCGCATCGCCGATCTCATCGATTCCTTCCACCGCGGAGAAGATATCGAATCCACCACGGTAGGCGGCCTCGTCAGCGAGTGGCTCGGCCGGGTTCCCAAGACCGGCGAAGCTGTCGAACGCGACGGAGTCCGCCTGCAAGTGCTGGCCAGCGACGAATTGCGCGTCGGCCAGGTCCGCATCAGTAGATCTCAAACGGTTGCTCAATGAATACAGACTTCAGGTCCGGTTTTGTCTCCCTGATTGGCCGGCCCAACGCCGGCAAATCCACGCTCCTCAACGCCCTCATCGGCCAGAAAGTGGCCATCGTCGCTGATAAGCCTCAAACCACGCGTACCTCGATTCAGGGCGTGCTCACGCTCCCCGAGGCGCAGATCATCTTCGCCGATACCCCCGGCATCCACAAGGCCGATACACCGCTGAACAAGCGTTTGATGGATACCGTGCGCGGCGCGCTGGAAGAGCGCGATCTTCTGCTCTTCGTCGCCGATTGCGCGCGCAAGTTCAATGAAGACGATCGCCGCGCCATCGATATCGCGCGCCGCCACCAGACACCCGTGGTACTCGTCCTCAACAAAATCGACCTGCTGAAGGACAAAGCGCACCTGCTGCCGCTAATCGAGGAATACAAGTCGGTCTTCGAATTCGCGGAGTACGTCCCGGTTTCTTCGGTCAAGAAAATCGGCCTCGACGAGCTGCGCGCCGTGATCCTCAAATACCTTCCCGTGGGCCCCGCATACTTCCCCGAGGACTACGTCACCGACCAGCCCGAACGATTCCTTGCCAGTGAGTTGATTCGCGAAAAGGTGCTGCTCGCCACCCGCCAGGAAGTGCCCCACGCCGTCGCCGTTACGGTGGACCGCTGGGAGGAAACCCCGAAGATCACCCGCATCTACGCCACCATCCACCTGGAGCGCGACGGACAGAAGGCGATCGTCATCGGTTCCGGCGGCTCCATGCTCAAGCTGATCGGCACCCAGGCGCGGCATGAGATGGAGCGTCTCTTCGAGGCCAAGATCTATCTTGACCTTCACGTGCACGTTCAGCCCGGCTGGCGCCAGAACCGCGCCTTTCTCAATGCGCTGGACTGGCGTACAATGACCGGAGAAGATGATGCATAAAATTAGCGCTCGCACTACTCGCCGTGCTCCTCATGCAGACCGTTGGCGTTGGCCAAGGATCCCAAGCTGATGACGGACGACACCATCACCGATCAGGTGCGCATCAAACTCGCCGGCGACCCGGTGGTCAAAGGCGGTGGACTTGAGGTAAAGGTCGACCATGGCGTGGCCACGCTCTCCGGCTCCGTCGAACTGCCCAAGCAAAAAGACAAGGCCGGCGCAGTTGCGCGCAAAGTCAAAGGCGTCAAACAGGTGGTCAACAACATCGAGATCAAGACGCGCAACTCGGGCAAATGACCCGCGCTGTCCGCGTGGTTGTTTCGGCCGCCGCCCTCGCTGTACTGGGCCTCGCTCAGGAGGTTCCCGAGTTGAAGTTCGAGCGCCTGGCGCAAGGATATCGCTTCACCGAAGGTCCCGCGTGGTCGAAAGACGGCTACCTCGTCTTCAGCGATACGCCAAGCGACCGGATTCATGAAGTGGATCCCGGGCACGGAGATCACCGTGTACCGCACCGATGCGCATGGGCCCGGCGGGCAACGCCTTCGACGCGCAGGGCCGCCTTGTACACCTGCGAGACGCGCACACGCCGTGTCACGCGCACCGATAAGAACGGCAAGATCGAAGTGCTGGCCGACAAGTGGGAAGGCAAGCGGCTCAATGCGCCCTCCGGCATCGTCGTCTCCAAGACCGGTCACGTTTACTTCACGGACCCGGCCTTCGGCGAGCAGAGCGATCATCGCGAGCTCGATTTTCACGGCGATTTATCACATCCCGCCGAAAGGCCCGATGACGCTGGTCGCCAAGGCTGCCGGACGTCCGCGCGGCATCGCGCTCTCCCCCAACGGCCGCATCCTCTATGTCGCCAATGTGGACGACCACAACATCCGCGCCTACGATCTCGATCACAACGGCGAAGCGTCGAACGAGCGCGTGCTGGCCGCCAAAATCCCCGGCGCCGCCGGCGGGCATCGCGGTGGATGACAAAGGCAATCTCTGGGTCACGGCCAAAGGCCTCTCGGTCTACAATCCCGAAGGCAAGCGCGTCCACTTCCTCGAACTGACGGACGTCATTCTCGAGCTTGCGCGTTCGGCGACGCCGACTATGAAAACGCTCTTCCTCACCGCGCGCGGCCTGGTATTCCGCGCGCGTCCGGAAGCCAAATGAGCCCGGTTGACGACCGCCGCTATCCCAAGCGTCCGCTGGTTGGCGTGGGTGCCCTGATCTTCGATCGCGGCCGCATCCTGATGGCGCAGCGCGGCAAGGAGCCGCTCAAGGGCTGGTGGTCGCTGCCCGGCGGCGCGCTCGAAATTGGAGAGAGCCTGGATTTCGCGGTGCGCCGCGAGGTGCGCGAAGAAACCGGCCTCGAAATCGAACCGCTCGGCGTCTTCGAAATCTTCGAGCGCATCATGCGCGATGCCGAAGGCGGCACCGAATATCACTACGTGCTGATCGACTATATCTGCCGCATCACCGGCGGCACGCTCTGCGCCGGCGATGACGTCTGCCGCGTCGAATGGGTCAAGCCCGCCGGCGCTGAAAGACCTGCAAATCACCGAGGGCACGCTCGGCGTGATTGAAAAAGCCTTCCGCAAACGTCGAAGATATAAGTAGAGATATAAGCAGCCCCGTGAAAACCAGCGCCGAAGTCCTCGAATTCGAAGCCCTGCGGCAACTGCTCGGCCGCTACATCGCCAGCGCGCCCGGCAAGCGCGAACTGGAGAAGGTCCGTCCGCACGCCGATCGCGCGCGCCTCGAATCCGATCTCGCCGAGGCCGGCGAGGCTGTCCAGTACCTCCAGGTGGCGACGCGGCCGCAGCCCTCGTCGCGCGGCGCCGCCATCCGCATCGAATTCGGCGGCATTCCGGACGTGGAATCCTCCGTCCACAAACTGCACATCGAAGGCGCGGGACTGGAGCCCAAGGAAATCTTCGACCTGTTCAGCCTGCTCGATATCGCGGCCGACGCGAAGAGCAATCCTCGCCGCCGCCGCCGAGCGCTTCCCCATCCTGGCGCGGCGCGCGGCCGACGATCGGCGAATTCCGCGCGCTGCTGCGCGAGCTCGATGGCAAAATCCTCCCCGATGGCAGCGTCGCCGATAACGCCAGCGTCGCCCTCGCCCGCCTGCGCCGCGACATCGAGCGCCAGAAGAAATCCATCCAGAATTCGCTGGAACGCTTCCTGAAGCGCCCACCGCGAAGATGGCGTGCTGCAGGAGGAATTCGTCACCATCCGCAACGAGCGCTTCGTCGTTCCCGTCATCGCCGGGCAGCGCCGCAAGCTGGATGGCGTCATTCACGGCGCGAGCGCCAGCGGCCACACTCTGTTCGTCGAGCCGCTGGAAACCATCGACCTCAACAACGAACTGGTGCGGCTGACCGAAGAGGAGATGCGCGAGGTGCACCGCGTTCTGGTGGAGATGACGGACCGCCTGCGCGCCTATGGCGATTCCATCCGGCAGACGCTCGACCACCATGGCGGAGCTCGAACTGGTTTTCGGCAAAGCGCGATTCGCCAGCGATTTCGATTGCGTGATTCCGCGCTTCGGCGACCGCCTCTACCTCAAAGACGCGCGCCATCCGCTGCTTGCCGATGTGCTGCGCCGGCGGCGCAAGACCGCCGTGCCGATCAGCCTGGAACTCACCAAAGATCGCCGCACGCTGCTGATCAGCGGCCCCAATACCGGAGGCAAAACGGTCACGCTGAAGACCGTCGGCCTGCTCAGCCTGATGGCGCAATCCGGCGCTGCCGGTGCCCGCGGTCGAAGCCGAGTTTCCGCTCTTCGAACAGGTACTGGCCGATATCGGCGATTACCAATCGATCCAGGAAAACCTCAGCACCTTTTCCGCGCACGTCTCCAACATCCGCGAGATGGCGCTCGATGTGACGCCCGATTCGCTCGTACTGCTCGACGAACTCGGCGCCGCCACCGATCCCGAAGAAGGCGGCGCGCTCGGAGTTGCGCTGGTCGAGCATTTCCGCTCCGCCGGCGCGTTCACGCTGGTATCCACGCACCTGATGGCGCTCAAGATTTACGGCGCCGCCACCGAAGGCGTGGTCAATGGCTCGATGGGCTTCGACGAGGAGACGTTCGAGCCGACCTATCATCTGCAACTCGGGCTTCCGGGAAAGTCGGCCGGTCTCGAGATCGCGACCCGGCTCGGCATGCCGGAGGACATCATGCGCCGCGCGCGCCTCTCGATGAGCGACCGGGAGCGCGACGTCACGCGCTTCCTCAGCGAACTGCATCATCGCATTGAAGAGACCCAGACGCTGGAAGTAGACGCTGCGCGAGAAGATCGCGGAGCTGACGCGCCGCGAAAAAGAAATCGCCGCCGAATGGGAGAAGCGCGAGACGGCGAAGATCAAGGAACTGGAACGCCGCACCGACCAGGCGCTGGCCAAGTTCGAAGAGCAGGCGCAGGAAGCCATCGGCAAAATCGTGGGCGGCGGCGACCGGCGTAAGGCCGACCAGGACGCGCAGCGCCGCGTGGCCAAGACCAAGCGCGAATTGCGCGAAGATTTCCAGACGACCGTGCTCTCGACGCAGGACGATTCCCGGCAGGATCGCATCCAGCCGCTGCGCGTCGAAGAGGGCGCGCGCGTGCGTCTGAAGGACATTCGCGAGCCGGCGCGCGTACGCCGCAATCTGGGCAACGGCCGCATCGAAGTGGAAGCCGGCTTCATGAAGATGCAGGTCTCGCTCGACGACGTGCTGGAAGTGCTGCCCGAAGGCGCGTCCGCCGGGAAAGCTACCCAAGAACGTCAGCTATAAGCCGGCGCCGGAACTGGCGCCCGTGCATCAGGAAATCAATGTCATCGGGCAGCACATGGAAGAGGCGCGCGATGCGATCGACGAATTTCTCGATCGCGCCGTGATGGCCACCGCCAGCCGCATACGCATCGTCCACGGCCACGGCATGGGAGTTCTGAAAAAGATGGTGGCGGAGATGCTCGCCAAACACCCGCACGTAGCCCGCTACTATCCCGCGCCCCCGCAGGAGGGCGGCGCCGGCGCAACCATCGTGGAACTCAGAGAGTAGACGATGTCTTCCAGCACGGCGGCGGCGTGGCCTTCGGCTTTTACCTTGTCGTAGATCTTTTCGATCTTGCCATCGGGGCCGATCACGAAGGTGGTGCGTACGATTCCCATCACCTTCTTGCCGTACATGTTCTTTTCCTTGTAAACGCCGTACGCTTCGGCGGCGGCCTTGTCTTCGTCGGCCAGCAGCGTGAACGGCAGATCGTATTTCTCCTTGAATTTCGCCTGGGACGAAGGCTTGTCGGGAGAGATGCCGATCACGATCGCCTGCTGCTTGCCGAACGCCTGGATGCCGTCGCGGAACTCGCAGGCTTCCACGGTGCAGCCGGGCGTGTCGGCCTTCGGATAGAAGTAGAGCACCACGCGCTTACCCTTCAATTCGGAGAGCTTAAAATCCGCGCCGGTATCGGTATGTACGCGGATGTCCGGTGCCTTGTCGCCAACTTTGAGCATTTCGTTCACCCCAGTTTTTGTTTGAAGAGATCCGTCACCACCGCCACGTTGGCCTGGCCGCGCGTGGCCTTCATCGCCTGGCCCACCAGGAAGTTGATGACGGTGGTTTTGCCGCCCTTGTACTGCTCCACCTGTTTGGGATTGGCGGCGATTACATCCTCGATGATTTTTTCGAGCGCGCCGGTATCGGAGATCTGCTTGAGCCCTTCGCGCTGCATGATGGCCGCTGCCGGTTCGCCCGTGGAGAACATTTTCGGGAAGATCTCTTTGGCGAGCTTGCCGGAAAGTTCCCCGCTGCCGATCATCTTGACGAGCTCGCCCAGGTTGGCCGCGCTCACCGGGGACTCGGCGATATCCTTGTCCGCCGTCTTCAGCAGCGCCATCAGGTCGCCCATCACCCAGTTTGCCGCTGCTTTGGGATTTCCCGCGGCGCCCGCCGTGGTTTCGAAATACTCGCTGATCGCACGCGTGGCGGTGAGCATCTCGGCATCGTAATCCGAGAGGCCGAACTCCTCCACGAAGCGCGCGCGCTTGCGGGCCGGAAGCTCCGGCATGGATTCGCTCACTGCGGCCAGCCATTTGGCGCTGATGCGAAGCGGCACCAGGTCCGGCTCCGGGAAATAGCGGTAATCGTGCGCGTCTTCCTTGCTGCGCATGGTGAACGTCTCGCCGAGATCGGGATTGTACAGGCGGGTCTCCTGCACCACGCGACCGCCGCTTTCGATCAGCGATACCTGGCGTGCGACTTCAAAATCCAGCGCCTGCTTCAGAAAGCGGAAAGAGTTCAGATTCTTGACTTCGGCCTTGGTGCCGAGCTTCTCTTCGCCTTTGAGCCGCACGCTCACGTTGGCATCGCAGCGCAGATGCCCCTTCTCCATATCGCAGGTGGAGACCTCGATGAACTGAATGGTCTGCTTCAATTCGGTCAGGTAGGCGTACGCTTCGTCGGAGCTGCGCATATCCGGCTCGCTGACGATTTCGATCAGGGGCGTGCCGCTGCGGTTGAGGTCCACATACGAGTAGCGATCGGAATCCTTGAAGCCGTCGTGGATGCTCTTCCCGGCATCGTCTTCCATGTGGACGCGGGTAACGCCGATCCGTTTGTGCGCGCCTTCGACGACGATATCGACATGGCCGTGTTCGGCAACGGGTTCGTCGTATTGCGAGATCTGATAGCCCTTCGGCAGGTCCGGGTAGAAATAATTCTTGCGTGCGAAGCGGGATTGTTCGCGCACCTGGCAATTGAGAGCGAGGGAGCCTTTGATCGCCAGCTCCACGGCCTCGCGGCTCAGCACAGGGAGCGCGCCGGGCAAGCCGAGGCAGACGGGACAGACATTGGTATTGGGCGGCGCGCCGAAACTGGTCGGGCAGCCGCAAAAAATCTTCGTCGCCGTGGCAAGCTGCACGTGCACTTCGAGCCCGATTACAACCTCGTAGCGCGCAAGCATTTCAGGCGTGGCCGGCGCAATCGCGGTAGAAGACATGATGTTCTTCCATTATAGTTACGGCTTCGCGTTCAAGCGCTTTTCCAGAAGCGCCACAAATTCCTGGAGCGCCTTGCGATCCGCGGATTGCCATTGCACCACTACGAAGAAGCGGTCCGCGTAGAAGAAGATCGTGTCGGGAGCGGCATGCCAGCGCTGCACCACGTCCAACGCGACCGCCGGAGTGGACATCTGGTAGACGCGCGCGTCGAGCTTGCCTGGGCCTTCGTAGGAAGCGGCGCGGAGCTTTTCGATAGCGGCCTGCGGCACGGGGTCGGGGGCCTCGGCAGCGCTCAATTCGTGAACGGATGTGCGATGCCAGAGCCCGGCGTTCTCGGGAAAGATATCGGGCATCGGCGCCGGCGCGTGATGGCACGCCGCCAGCAGGAGTGCCAGCGCGCTCAGGAAAGGAATGCGCATCAATTTGCATCGCAACATCAGTCACGATGCTACCATCGCACTTATGGGGAAATTCAAGCTGGCGGGGTCGAAGGGCAAGAAGAACACGCGCCCGCAGGGACCCGCCGGATGCGTCATTCTGATCCTCCTGATAATGGTCGGCGTGATGGTGTTCCTCTACCTGGTGATGAAGAGTGCGAACGGACAATAGAACAGCCGGCCAATTGCGACCGGTCCAAATCACGACCGGTTGTCTCATGACAGCGGAAGGCTCCGCATTGATTAAAGTCGGGAACACGCACGTCTTGTGCGCTGCGACCATCGAGGATACGGTGCCGCCGTTTTTGCGCAACTCGGGCAAGGGATGGGTCACGGCGGAGTATTCGATGCTGCCGCGCGCAACCGCGAAACGAACGCCGCGCGAAGTGACGAAGGGACGCCCGTCGGGCCGGACTCACGAGATTCAGCGGCTGATTGGCCGCTCCATGCGCGCCGCGGTGGATATGGCCGCCTTTGGCGAACGGACGCTGATCATCGATTGCGATGTGATTCAAGCTGACGGCGGTACCCGTACCGCGTCCATCACCGGCGCCTTTGTCGCGATGGCGCTGGCCTTCCGCCAGCTCTCCGAATATCGCTCGCTCAAAGCCAACCCGATTCGCGATTACGTCGCAGCCACCAGCGTGGGCCTGGTCGGCGGCGTCCCCATGCTCGACCTCTGCTACGAAGAGGATTCCCAGGCCGATGTGGATATGAACGTGGTGATGACGGGCGCCGGAAAATTTGTCGAGGTGCAGGCGACGGCCGAGCACACGGCGTTCGACGACGCGCAGATGGCGGACCTGACCGAACTCGCGCGCGCCGGGATCGCACAACTGGTGCGGATGCAGCGGGAGATCATCGGTACGTAATGACCGTGTACTGCGCCACGGGCAACGCGGGAAAGCTCCGCGAATTTCGGATGGCGGCGGAGCAGGCTCCGTTCGAAATCGACTCTGCTGCCGAACTACAAGGCGCTGCCGGAAGCCGTGGAAGACGGCGCTACCTTCGAAGAAAACGCCGTCAAGAAGGCGCTTCACTACAGCCCGCATACGAACGGCCTGCTGTTCGCCGATGACTCAGGGTTGGAAGTGGATTCGCTGGGCGGCGCTCCCGGCGTGTATTCGGCGCGGTACTCCGGAGAACACGCCAGCGACGCTGCCAACAACCGGCTCCTGCTGGAAAGAATGAGCGGCAGCGAAGATCGCAAAGCGCATTTCGTCTGCGCCATCGCGCTGGTGGAGGGCGCCCGGGTTCTCGGCGTCTGGCGCGGATCAGTCGAGGGCACTATCCTTCACGAGCCTCGCGGCACCGGAGGCTTCGGGTATGACCCGCTATTTTATTGCCCCGCGTTCGGATGCACGTTCGGCGAGGCCACGGCGGCGCAGAAATTATCGCTGAGCCACCGTGGCCAGGCCTTCCGTGAGATGGTGCGCGCTTACATAGGCGGCAAGCTGTAGACCGAAGCCATCGCATTCAAGTCGCTGCGCAGGATTTCCCAATCACGCTGAAGCTTTTCCGTGAAGCGGAATTCCACCATGATGCGATTGAGGTCGCTGGCTGCCGAGAGAGTGCGATCCACCTGTTCGCGGACCTTCGGGTCGTTCTTGTCATGTTTGTCGCCGAAGACGTCCTTCAGTTTCTTGGCGGAGTCATGGAGGTCGTCGGCGCGATGCTTGGCCTTATCCTCCATCTTGGCGGTATCGGGAATGGTGTGCGAGACCGCCTTATCGAAATCGTCCTTGAACGAGCTTGTGCGGCTGGTCACACGCTCCACAATATCGGCCATATCGGTTTTGGTATAGACCATATCGCGATTGGCATCCTGGCCAAATGCGAGGCAGAGCGCGGCGCCTACCAGGAGTCCACCGGCACGAATCGCTGTTGAGATCATCATCGTTACCTCCTGGGTTTCGAAGAGGCAAGCGATTGGCCAAAGAACATGCAGGCGGCGGCTATTTCGGTGCGCTTTCTTGCTTCAGTTCCGGGTCGGTGTCCAATTGCTTCTTGACGCCGAGCAGAAGCCGCAGCGTGAGGAGATTCACCATGGCAAGCGTGATCGCCATCAGGTAGCGATCCTGCGCGACGGAAGCGCCCACGACGCCGGTATTCCAGATACTGGCCGCGGTGGCAACGCCTTGGACGCGATTGTCGGTTTTGAGAATCGCGCCGCCGCCGATAAAGCCGATGCCGGCGACCAGGCCCTGAATGACTCGCGACTGCGAATCCGCGATCATGTGGGAAGTGGGAGAGGCGAGAAGCACGTAGCCGCAACTTGCCATCGCGACCAGGGGAAAGGTACGAACGCCAACGCCGTGAGCCTCTTTCTCGCGGTACCAGCCTACCGGGAAAACGATGATGTAGGCAATCAGCAGGCGGACGACGTCTTCGGCTCCCAATAACCAATCGAACGATAAATGCATAGATGCGTTATACCACCTCGACAGAAGCGAGGAATTATGGGAGACTTCCGGGCTACGCTGCCGGCTTGGTTTTGAGCATTACGCTTGAGCCGCGCGCGCAGGGGATGAGCGTGTGGGGCATGGTATCCTGATCGCGTCTGATGAAGATCACGAGCGTCCGATCTTTCCTGCTTTCCTATCCTCTTCCGGAACCGGTCCGGCTCCCCTTTTACGGCGGCGAGCGCACCATTCTCAAACGCGACGCGATGTTAATTCGCGTGACGGCGGATAACGGGCTGACGGGCTACGCGCCGGGTCCCGGCAGTGAAACAGCGCACTACGCAATCGGGCAGACCATCGCTCCGTTTCTGGAAGACCGGGTTCTCGCCGATGTGGACGCTCTTCGCGTGCTCTTCCTGGAGGGCGCGGGCGCCGATCTCGAACTCGCCAAGATTTATTGCGCGGTGGAGATCGCGCTTTACGACCTGGTGGGCAAGGTGCGCGGTCTGCCGATCTCTGAAATGATCGGCGGGCGGGTACGCGATACCATCCGGCTCTACGGGAGCGCCGGAATGTACATGTCCCCCGACGGCTATGCGGCGGAGGCAGCGGCGATCGCGCAGCTAGGGTTTCGCGGGTACAAGATGCGGCCGGCGGGCGGACCGGAGCAGGATCTGGAAACGGTGCGGCGGATGCGCCACGCGGTGGGTCCGGATTTCGACCTGATGATCGACGCGCACACGTGGTGGCGGATGGGGGACAAGAGCTACTCGCCCGAGACCGTGGAACAGTTGGCGCGCGACATGTCGGCGTATCATATCGCCTGGCTGGAAGAACCGCTGCCCCCGCAGGAACACGAAGCCTACCTGGCACTCAAGCAGAAAGATCTTGTGCTGCTGGCGAGCGGAGAGCACGAACCGGACGAGAACGGTTATCTGGACCTGATCCTGACGCAGGCGGTGGACTATATCCAGATGGATGTGTGCTGCCAGGGCGGATATGCGCTGGGCCGGCGTCTCTTCGCCGAGGTGGCGCGTCAGGGACTGAGTTTTGCGTTCCATAGCTGGGGCACCGAACTCGAAGTCATCGCCGCGGCGCATCTGGGAATCTGCTGGCCGCAGATGATTGCGGAGTGGCTCGAGTACCCGTGCTACTCCAGCGCCGGGCGTGCCGGGATGTATCCCTTCCCGCTCGCGGCCGAGATTCTGACCGAGCCGCTGCAAATCGAACGCGGGGACCTGGTGGTGCCGCGCACGCCCGGGCTGGGAGTAGCGGTGGACGAATCGGTGGTGGAGCGTTATCCGTGGATTCCGGGCCCGTGGTCCTATTTCCGGATCGACTCGCCGCCTGAAAATCGCGCGGTGACGGGCGACCACAGCGTGCAGTGGGATTCCGGCGCGAGGTAGTGCATGCCGAGCACTGATGCCGACGTAATCGTGATCGGGGCGGGAGCCGCGGGGCTTACGGCGGCGCGCGATCTGAAACGTGCGGGGCTGAGCGTGATCTGCCTGGAGGCGCGCGACCGCATCGGCGGCCGCATCCTGACGGTTCACGATCCTCTGACCCCGTTGCCGGTGGAACTCGGCGCCGAGTTCATCCATGGGCGGCCGCCTCAGACCTGGGACATCATTCGCGAAGCGCGGCTGCGCGTGCAGCAAATCTCGGGGCGCATGGTGCACGCGGGCGGAGGGCGGCGGCGATGGCGACCGCGTGCTGGAAGACATCAAGCAACAGGGCAGCGAGGAACACGACGAGAGCTTCCTCAGCTTCGTGGAACGCGGCGATTACAAAGCGGACGACCGGGCGGCGGCGAGCGGGTTTGTGGAGGGGTTTAACGCGGCGCGGAAGGAGCGCATCGGGGTGGCATCGATCGCGCAGGACGAACGCGCGGCCGACGCGATCGACGGCGATTGCAATTTCCACTTCGCGGCGGGGTATGACTCGCTGGTGATGGCGCTGGCGGGCAATTCGGTGCGCCTTCATTCGGTGGTGGAGCGTGTGGAGTGGAGCAAGGGCGCGTCGGCGGTCCACGCGCGTTCGGGGCTCGACGGCCGCCGCGAAACGCTGCGTGCGAAACGTGTGGTGGTGACGGTGCCGCTGGGCGTTTTGCAGGCTGGGGACATACGCTTCGATCCCGAGCCCACAGGGATTCTGAACGCGGCGCGCGAACTCGAATTCGGACAGGCAGTGCGGGTCACGCTGCGTTTCGACCGGGCGTTTTGGGAGGACCACGAAAAATTCGCAGGCGCGGGCTTCATCTTTTCCGATGAGCCGGTGTTTCCAACGTGGTGGACCACGCTGCCCGTGGTGGCGCCGGTGATCACCGGTTGGAGCGCGGGTCCGAAGGCCGACCCGCTATTGGGAAAGAGCAAGAGCGAGGTAGTGAACGCGGCGCTGGGTGCGCTGCAGCGAATTCTCGGAGTGGCGGCCGGCAGGCTGGAGAACGCCTGGTTCCACGATTGGCATGCGGACCCCTTCGCGCGCGGCGCGTATAGCTACGTTCCGGCGGGCGGACTGGCGGCGCGACGGCGGCTGGCGGAGCCGGTGGATGAGACGCTATATTTTGCCGGAGAAGCGACCGACCTCTTGGGGTACGGCGGCACGGTACACGGGGCGATCGCATCGGGGCATCGTGTGGCGGGGCAGATTCTGGGACGGGCGGCGGAGTCGCGAGTAACAAAGGTCAGCGCTCAGGCTGAATCCGCGTCACCACGCCGGCCACGATGCGCGCGACCCGTTCCAGCATAGTGGGGTCGATCTGATCGGGCAAATCCTCCGGGACGTGGCTCTTGATTCCGCCGGCCGCGATGTCGGTGGCGACGATGCCGGCGTCGGCGAAGACCGCATGGTCGGAACTGGCGCCCTGACTCTGATGGATCGGATCGCCCAGTTCCTGCACCGCGTCTAGAATTGCGGTCTGAAGCCAGGCCGGAACGTTTGAGGCGTCGGGGAACGGGATTGTGGAGAAGCGCCCAGCCGCCGCTCACGCCGCCAGTCGCCTTGCCCGAGTATTCGCGCGGCATTTGGCTCACGCCTCTTCTTGGCGACACGTTGCGCACACCGCCGCGCATATCGATATAGATCTCCTTGCCGCCGACCGAGTCCAGGTTGAACAGCAACTGGCAGCGCTCGAGATCCACCCGATGCTGCTCCAGATAGGCTCGCGACCCGACGAGACCAACCTCCTCCGCGCCGAAGAAAATGAATTGCAGACGAAAGGGCAGATCCAATCGAGAGAGATGCTCCGCCAACTCCAGCACCACCGCCACGCCGGAAGCGTTGTCCTGTGCGCCCGGCGTCCCGGCGGAGTCAATATGGGCTGCGAGGATGATATCGCCGGCGGGCTTCACCGCGCGGGTGCTGGCCACCAGGTTGGCACTGTGGACAGTAGTGAGCTTACCGATGATGGCCAACTCCGCAGTCGTGACCCCTGCCGCCTGGAGTGTGGCGAAATCTTTGTCGGAGACCACCGCGATGGCGGCGGGGTCTCGAAGGGAGATGCGAAAGGAATTTACTTCCCTGGTGGTGATCACGATTTTGCCCGCTAGCTCGACGTTCCTCACGCCCCCGGCGGAATTCACGGTCTCGGCGGAGACGAAGGCAACGCCGGCTTTTATGGCGTTCGTGGAACGATAGGGATCGAACAGCACGCGAGTGGGCTCGACCGAGAGATCGCCGGCGCGCAATGTGGCGCGGACCAAGTCGAACCCGATGAAATGGAACGGCTCCGTGCGGACGTCTAAACCGAGGCGCCTCAGCTTGCCGGCGACATACTGGATGGCCTTCGATTCGCCGCTGGTCCCCGCGGTCCGGCTCTTCAGATTGCTGAGTGCGCGCACGTGCCCCATCGCACGTGCGCGCGAAAAATCAAGCGCGGGATTCGAGGCCGCCAGCATGGCGGAGGCGGACCAGAGAGCCCCGAGCACGAGAGGACAAAACCTCAACATGGCAATCAAACCGTAACTCACTTCCGTTCGGAAGTACATCGGGCGCTATCGGACTCGCGCTACGTATAGTGGTCCCGTCCCGGTAAAATAGAAGTACCCCATGCGACGCTCCGGGTTCGCGGATCTTCCGCTGCACGGTGGGCGCGTACCTGCATGGCTGGCCGAGCGCATGACTACGCTCGGAACGGCCATTGTGGAAAGCGTGCTGCACCATCACGGCCCTTCGGAATTTCTATCGCGATTGAGCGACCCGTTCTGGTTCCAGGCGCTGGGATCGGTGATGGGGATGGACTGGCATTCCTCGGGGATCACGACCTCGGTGCTGGGGGCGTTGAAGCGGGGCTTGAATCCACGGGCGCACGAACTGGGGATGTACATTTGCGGCGGGCGCGGGAAGCATTCGCGCAATACGCCGGACGAATTGCGGGCGGTGGCGGAGCGCCGCGGACTGGATGGCGAGGCGCTGGTACGCACCAGCCGGCTGACGGCGCGGATCGATAACAACGCAATCGACGACGGCTTTCAGATCTACCTGCACACGTTCATCGTCACCGGAAGCGGGGAGTGGGCTGTGGTGCAGCAGGGGATGAACGAGCGCAGCGGGATGGCGCGGCGGTACCACTGGCATTCGCCCGCGGTGCGCGATTTCACGGCGGAGCCGCATACGGGGATTGTGGGCGAGCACCAGGGCGCGATTCTGAACCTGGTGGATCGCAAGGCGGGGCCGGCGCAATCGGCGCTGCTCGAAATCGCACGCACGGCGCCGGATGCGACGCTGGCCGAAGTGCGAAAGCTGGTGATGCCGGCGCATCACGACGTGCGCGCGGAGGATATCGACTTGCAGCGGCTGGGTGCGGTCCTGGCGGTGGCGTACGAACGGCAGTTCCAGGATTTTGCGTCGCTGCTGCTGATGGAAAAGCTGGGTCCGCGCACGCTGCAATCGCTGGCGCTGATTGCCGAAGTGGTACACGGGGCGCCGGCGCGATTTTCCGACCCGGCGCGGTTCTCATTCGCGTTGGGCGGCAAGGATCGCCATCCATTCCCGGTGCCGCTGAAGACCTACGACGAATCGATTGCGGTGTTGCGGGGGGCGCTGGACGCGGCGAAGTTGGGCGGGACGGAGAAGTTGGAAGGGATCTCGCGGCTGGATCGATTCGTGAGGACGATCGAACAGCGCTATGCGCCGGAGGCCGATTTCGACGCGATCCTGGCGCACGAGCACGCGATTTCGAAATCGCTCGATGGGCGCAGCGTGTTTGACGCCCGGAAGAGAGCGAAGCGGCGGCCGGGATCCGGGCAGATGACGCTCTTCCCGTGAGCGGGAGGAGTTTACAATAAAGGCATGTCCGACAAATTGACCATTGCGGGACGCGAGTTTGCTTCGCGCCTCATCGTGGGCACGGGGAAGTATCGTAGTTTCCAGGAAATGCAGAGATGCCACGTGGCGAGCGGCGCCGACATGGTGACGGTGGCGGTACGGCGGGTGAACCTGACGGATCGCACGAAAGAGTCGCTGATCGATTACATCGATCGGACGAAGATTTTCATTCTGCCGAATACGGCGGCCTGCTACACGGCGGATGATGCGGTGCGCACGGCAATGTTGGGTCGCGAAGTCGGCCTTTCCAACTGGGTCAAGCTGGAAGTGATCGGGGACGAGAAGACGCTGTTTCCAGACAATGCCGGGCTGCTCGAGGCTACGCGCATTCTGGTGAAGGAAGGCTTCGTGGTGCTTCCTTATACCAATGACGATATTGTGAACGCGCGGCGGCTGATCGATGCCGGTGCGGCGGCGGTAATGCCGCTGGCGGCGCCGATCGGCTCCGGGCTGGGGATTCAGAATCCGACGAACCTGCGGATTTTCCGCGAGATGATCACGGAGGTCCCGGTGATTGTGGATGCCGGCGTAGGCACAGCCAGCGATGCCGCGATTGCGATGGAACTGGGCGCGGACGGCGTGCTGATGAACACCGCGATTGCCGCGGCGGACGATTCCGTGAAGATGGCTCTGGCGATGAAGTTGGGCGTGGAGGCCGGGCGGCTGGCGTACGAATCCGGGCGGATGGCGAAGAAGCTTTACGCGAGCGCGAGCAGTCCGCTGGCGGGGGTTGTCGGGAGCGCTTAGCGCTTGAGCTGAACGCGCTCGATGTTGCCTTTGACGTCGGAATACTCGTAGGCGATCTCTTCGCTATTGGGCCGCCATGCCGGGCTGCGCACGAAAGATCCGAAGGCGGTGTTGTTGGTGAACTTTCTGGTCTCGCCGGTGATGCGGTCGATCCAATAGAGGTTCCAGACACCTTGCGAATAACCGGCATACGCGATGCGACGGTTGTCGGCGGCGAAGGAGTGGGCAAAGCGCTTGCCGGTGCCGGAGGTCAGGATGCGCTGCTGTCCGCCATCGCGGTCCATGATGGCGATCTGGGTATCATCGCCATCGGTCACCTGATAGATGATCCACCGGCTATCCCAGGAGATTTCGGGAAACCATGTGCGCTGCCTGGAGAAGGTCAACTGTTGAGGCGGGCCGCCGGTTGCCGGACGCTTCCAAATATTACGCGGAGTGCCGAAATCGTAAACAAGCTCTTTCCCGTCCGGCGTCATGTGAGTCCGCAGCATGTTGTTGGAGTTCTCCAGCACCACTCTGCGCGAGGCGTCTTTAAGGCTGACCCAGATGAAACGGCCACCGGTGCCGCCGAAAAAATTGCAGAACATGCCGGTGCCGGCGGCATCCCAGGTTCCGCCGTTGGTGTTGCCGAGTTCGGGGGCGATGCGTGAAGGGTTGGAGCCGTCGGCATCCATGACCCACAGGCCGAGCGTGGCATCGTCGGATTGCACCTGATAGCTGAGGCGGGTGCCATCGGGCGAGTAGTTCGGGATGCGCGCGCGAACCACCTGATCCTGATAGAGCGGTTTGGGCGCGCGGCCGGCGGTATCGGTGACCCAGATCTGGCTGGCGTTGACCATGCGTGTGAAGGCGAGCGTGTTGCCGTCACGGGAGAGTGCGAGGCGCGCGGGTACGGCCTGCCTGGTGCGGACGAGTTCGACCACCTTGGGAGGAAATGAGAGGGTGGCGTAGTAGATTCCGTTGGAGCCGGTGAGGGAAGGCCGCCCGGCGAAATAGACTCCGTTGCCATCGGGCGTGAAGACGGGGCTCGCGGCGCCCCAGGAAATGCCCACCAGGACCGGCCTGACTTCGCCCGAGTTCACCTCCACGGTAAACAAGGCGCCGCGGAAGCCCATGGTGATGATGCCGAGCGAGGTAAAAATAATACGCTTGCCGTCCGGGCTCCAACTGGGATCCGCGTGCTGGCCGGCAGGGGTGCGGGGTTGGGTGAGCTGCTGCAAATTGGTGCCATCGGCGGAGACGGTCCAGATGGTGGAATCGCCATCGCCGGGCCAATCGGAAACGGCCAGCGAAGAGACTTCATAGGAGCGCAGGGCGAGCTGGCGGCCGTCGGGCGACCAGGCGGGAGTCGAGCCGAACGCACTCACGCGGCGCGGGGTGCCCCCGGTGGCGGGCACGAGCCAGACGCCGTGCAGGGCGACGGAATGGTAGGCGATCCACTTGCCGTCGGGCGACCACGCGGGCTCGGTGGCCTGGTTGCCATCGTTCGTGATCTGGCGGTCGGTGCCGGTGCCATCGGCGGGGCGCACATAGATTTCGAACCAGCCATTGCGGTTGGAGCTAAAGGCAATCTCTTTGCCGTCGGGGCTGAAGGAGGCGCCGATGGCGAGGCCGGGGACAGTGGTGACCGGTACGGTGTCGAGCGCTTCGCGAATGCGGTTGGGGGCGCCGAGCTTCCACACCTGCGAGCCGATCGCCGCGACGAGTGTGACTGCGGCCGCGATCGCGAACCACTTGCCGCGCGGTTTGGCTTTGGGCGGCGGCGGGGGTGCGGGATTCGCGGAATCCGACTCTTCCCTGACCTCTTCGAGCGCTACGCGCAGGTCTTCCATGTGCTGGAAACGGCGGTTTGGATCCTTGCGCAAGCAGCGTGCGATGACGCGCTCCAATTCCTTGGGCACGGTGTCGCGAATCTCGCTGACCGGCTTGGGTTCATCGCGCAGCACGGCCGAAATGGTGGCCATGCGGGTTTCGCCGGTGAAGGCGCGGCGGCCGGTGAGCATTTCGTAGAGCAGGGCGCCGAAAGAGAAGATGTCGGAGCGGCCATCCACCGGTTTGCCTTCCGCCTGTTCCGGAGACATGTAGGCCGCGGTGCCCGACCACGGTGCCTTCCCGGGTGTGGCCGGCCGACAGGGTGGCGGCGGAATCGCGCGCTGTCGCCGGGCTCCATCAGCTTCGCCAAGCCAAAATCCAACACCTTAACCGTGCGGTCGGTGCCGATCATGACGTTCGAGGGTTTCAGGTCGCGGTGGATGATGCCGGCGGCGTGCGCCTTGGCGAGCGCGTCGGCGAGGGGCACGGCGTAGCGCAGCACGTCGCGAAGGGGGAGTCCCTTGCGATCGATCGCCTGGTCCAGGGTCTCCCCAGCCACATACTCCATGGCGATGAAGAGCTCGCCTTCGGATTCATCGATATCGTAGATGTGAACGATGTTGGGGTGATAGAGACCGGAGGCGGCTTTGGCCTCGCGCACGAAGCGGCGGCGGCGGTCGGCATTGCCGACGGTTTCGGGCAGCAGCACTTTGAGAGCGACGTCGCGATCCAGATGGCGGTCGCGGGCTTTGTAGACCGCGCCCATGCCGCCTTCACCTAAGCGCTCCACGATTTCGAAGTGAGCGATCCGGCGGCCGATCATGTCGGTGATCCGGTGGAAATGTCATCCGAAGGGGCGTAACTTGTTGCGGCGGCCTGCCAGGCAGGGCGATCGAGCATGCCTTCGGCGGGTTGATTGAGCAGGGACTCGACATGGCGGCGGAGGACCTGATCCTGCGCGCAAGCCTGGTCGAGGAAGGCCGCGCGCTCGTCGCCGGTGCGCTCGAGGGCTTCGTGATAGAGCTGTTCGATCCGCTTGAAGTACTGTGCGTCCATCGAGGTGGCGTAATTAGATTATGTTACAGCGAGGCGGCTAGTCATTGGAGGCGGCGGCCTCATTAGTAAGGGTAGCGAGGCCGGCATGGATTAAGGCCTCGTCTACCAACTGAAAGCGCAGGGGATGGTAGGCCAGTTCCCGCAAGTCTTTGCGCCCCCATTGGGCCTTCATCACGCCGGCATCGGAGTGCCGGGGGACACCTTCGAGAATGTGGGCGATCTCGTGCGCCAGAACGTGGCCTAGCAGAGTGCCGAGAGCCGTGTTCGGCACCATTGCGGCGACGCGGTCGAAGTATATATGGAGGCGGCGATCGGAGCCCTCGCCCAGAGCGGTGTAGGCGAGGGAGGAGGGGCGCTCCCCGGGACCGGCGGCGATTTCGAGTTGGGCCTCGATCCGGGTGGTGCAGTGCGCGGGAAGGAGTTCTTCCCTGGCGGCCCAGCGCACATCCACATCGATGCCGGCGAAAATTCCGGCGGCCACAGCCTTCGCCTTGGCCAGCACGGCGGGGCTGGCGAGATTGGGGTTGGTGAGCGCCACGGTTACGGCACATTCCCCGGCGTGTGCGCCGACCGCTGCCAGAAGCATGAAACCCAGTGTGCGAATCGCCCTCATTTCCTGTTCCTCTGCAGGGCTTAGCGTAGGAACCGGGGTGGAACTGTAATCAGGCTGCAAGATTTTTTTGCTCGATATAATAGGGCCGAGCGATGCAACCGGCGACGAATTCGGCGGAAATCACGCGACTCTTGCGGGCGTGGGGCGAGGGCGATGCGGCGGCGCTCGAAGGCCTGACGCCGCTGGTCTACGCCGAATTGCGGAAGATGGCGAAGGGCGCGATGCGCCGGGAGAAGCCGGGCAACTCGCTGCAGCCGACCGCGCTGGTGAACGAAGCCTACCTGCGGCTGGTGGATATCGGCGAGGTCCGCTGGCAGGATCGCGCGCATTTTTTCGCGGTGGCGGCGCAGATGATGCGGCGGATTCTAGTGGATGCCGCACGCGCGCGGTCGGCGGGGAAGCGCGGAGGCGGGGCGCCGCACTTGAATCTGGACGAATCGATCGACGCGATGCCGGAGCGGGGCAGCCAGCTGGTGGCGCTGGATGATGCGCTAGAAGCGCTGGCCAAGCTGGATCCGCGAAAAGCGAGGGTGATCGAGATGCGTTTTTTCGGCGGACTGACGGTGGAGGAGACGGCGGAAGTGCTCAAGATCTCGGCGGAGAGCGTGATGCGGGATTGGAAGATGGCGCGCGCCTGGCTGATGGCTGAGTTGGCGGCTGGGGTACCTTCTCCCTGACGCCACCCTATGAATCCGCGTGTTACTATTCCGTTTTAAAAAGGGAGCAACTCCGTGAAAGTCTACGAAAGCAAAGATATCCGGAACGTTGGTGTAGTGGGCCACGGCGATTCCGGCAAGACCACGCTCACTGCCGCGTTGCTTTTCACCGCCGGAGCTACCAATCGCCTTCTCCGAGTCGATGAGGGCAACACGATCACAGATTTTGACGAGGAGGAGATCCAACGCAAAATCACGATCTCGACCGCCATTGCCGTGGCCGAGTGGAAAAAGAACAAGATCAACATTCTGGACACTCCCGGCTACAACATCTTCATCAACGATACGCGGGGAGCGCTGGTGGCCGCCGATGCCGCCCTGGTACTGGTGGACGGAGTAGCGGGAGTCGAAGTGCAGACCGAGAAGGTCTGGTCCTTTGCGACGGAGTTCAAGCTGCCGCGCGCGGTGGTGATTAATAAGCTGGATCGGGAACGCGCCGATTTTCAGCGGGCGCTGGCGAGCGTACAGGAGTTTTTCGGGCGTGCGGCGGTACCGATCCATCTGCCGATCGGCAGCGAGCGCGAGTTCAAGGGCATTATCGACCTGATTCGGATGAAGGCGTTCCTCTATACGCCGGATGGCGACGGCAAGGGGAAAGAGACGGAAATCCCGGCAAATCAAGCCGAAGAGGCGCAGAAGGCGCATGAAGTCCTGGTCGAAATCGTGGCCGAAGGCAACGATGCGTACATGGAGGAGTTCTTCGAGAAGGGCACGCTTCCCGTGGACCACATCCTGGAAGGCATGCGGCAGGGTGTGAGGGAGTTGCGCGTTTTCCCGGTGATGTGCGCTTCGGCGAACCACAATGTCGGCAGCGACCTGATTTTGGACCTGATCGTGGAGGACATGCCGAACCCGACCGAGCGCGGCGAGATCACCGCGTTTGTCAACGGTGTGGAAGCCCACCGTCCGGTGGCCGAAAGCGACCTGCCCTCGGCGTACGTCTTCAAGACGACGGCGGACCCGTTTCGCGGGACGCATCAGCTATTTCCGCGTGGACACCGGAATCATCCGCAACGACGCCGCCCTGCAGAACGTGAACAAGAATTCCGCAGAGCGGTTGGCGCACCTGAGCAGTCCGCACGGCAAGACGCTGCAGCCGGTCGCCGAACTGCATGCCGGGGACATCGGCGCGGTGGCCAAACTGAAAGACACGCTGACGGGCGATACGCTGGCGGAGAAGAGCCTGAATATCACCTATCCGCCGGTCAAACTGGCGGAGCCTTCGATTGCGTTCGCGATCGAGGCCAAATCGAGGAACGACGAAGACCGGATGGGGAATGCGGTCCACCGCATCCTGGAAGAAGACCAATCGCTGCGCTTCTACCGGGATCCGCAGACGCGGGAATTCCTGCTGGCGGGGTCCGGGCAGCAGCATGTGGAAATCGTGGTCAGCCGGCTGAAGAAGCGTTACGGGGTGGACGTCAACCTGAAGGCGCCGAAGATTCCGTACCGGGAGACGATCCGCGGACATGCGGATGTGCAGGGCCGGCACAAGAAGCAGACCGGAGGGCACGGGCAGTTCGGGGATTGCTGGATCAAAATGGACCCGCTACCGCGCGGCAGCAAGTTCGAATTCTCGAACGAGATTTTCGGCGGTTCGATTCCCAAGAACTTCATTCCCGCTGTAGAGAAGGGGATTGTGGAGGCGGCGGCCAACGGCTTCCTGGCGGGCTTCCCGATGGTGGATTTCAAGGTGACGGTGTACGACGGGTCGTATCACGACGTGGATTCGAGCGAACTGGCCTTTAAGCTGGCGGCACGAAAGGCATTTAAGGCTGCCATGCAGCAAGCCAAGCCGGCGCTGCTCGAACCGGTGATGAATGCGGAGATTCAGGCGCCGGTGGAGTACGCCGGAGACCTGATGGGCGATTTGAACAGCCGGCGGGGGCGCATTGCCGGCATGGATACCAGGGGGGCGACGCAGTTCATCAAGGCCCAGGTGCCCATGTCAGAAATGTTAAACTATCAGAGTGATCTTACGGCCATGACCCAGGGCCGGGCCTCCTTTACGATGGAGTTCGATCACTATGATTATGTGCCGCCATTACAGGCGGACAAGATAATTGCCGCTGCAAAGGCCGCCAAAACGGGCGAAGAGGAAGAAGAGGAGTAATGACTCAGCCCCGTGCGTTCGATACCCAACGCGCGGGGCAGTTTCCCATTTGAGTGGTTGCGTTCAAAGGTAACGTGGTGTAGTCTTTTAAAGTCATTACTGGGTTACAGCAGGCAGAAGTACTTTATTTTCATAGGTTGAGGCGGTTGATGCTAGTTGGAACCAAGACACTGCTCTCTTTTTTGTTGCTCGCCGTAGCCGTATTTAGCTCTGGATGTGGTTACACACAGCAGTCCAGATTCCAAATGTCGTTCCTTCCGCCGGCGCCAAAAGGCGCGATGGCAACCGTTGACCTTCCCGAACCTCCTCCCTTAAAACCGAACGTTTTCCTGGGGGCAGACATTCCCGCCGTAATTCTCAACAACCCGCAAATTCTACAGCGCCGGACCCTGGCGGATACGACCGTCCAACGCGCTCAGCGCATTTTCCAGAGCGGCAAACGCTATTACCAGGCCAAGGATCTGGTGAATGCGCGGCGCGAGTTCGACCGCGCAGTCGATTTGATGCTGGATGCCAGCGAACAGGATGTAGTAGATCGTCAGGAGTTTGAGCGGAAGTTCGAGGAAATGGTCGATTCCGTACACCGCTACGATCTGGGCGACTTGGGCGCGGCTGCGCTGGTGGATCAGACCAAGTTCGAAAAGGCCCCGCTAGAAGATATTCTGCAGATGACGTTCCCGGTGGACCCCAAGCTCAAAGACAAGGTGCAGGAACAGGTAGCGGCGACGCGGTCGCAGCTGCCCTTGAGCGTGACCGATGCGGTGCTCGGGTACATCAACTATTTCTCCAATCGCGGGCATCGTACGCTGCTGGCAGGGCTGCAGCGTTCCGGCAAGTATCGCCCCATGATTCAACGGATTCTGGATGAGGAAGGGGTGCCGCAGGAACTGATCCACCTGGCGCAGGCGGAATCGGGCTTCATCCCGCGCGCGGTTTCCCGCAAGGCGGCAGGCGGAATGTGGCAGTTCGTGGTTTTCCGGGGCAACCAGTACGGCCTGAAGCAGACCCGGTACACGGACGACCGCATGGATCCCGAGAAGGCGACCCGGTCGGCAGCCCGCCATTTGCGCGATCTGTATCACGAGTTTGGCGATTGGTATCTGGCGATTGCGGCTTACAATTGCGGACCCGGCGTGGTGGAGAAGGCGGTAGAGCGAACGGGTTACGCGGATTTCTGGGAATTGCGCGCGCGCGGCGTGCTGCCGGCGGAAACCACCAATTATGTGCCGATCATTCTGGCCATGACGATCATGGAGAAGAATGCGGCGGAGTATGGAATCGAAGGCTTCCAGCTGGAAGCGCCGCTGGAGTATGACACGGTAGAGACCACGGCGCCGACGAGCCTGGCCCTGGTGGCCGACATTCTGGACATGCCGCTACCCGAACTGGCATCGTTGAACCCCGCCAGCCTGCGCGGGATGATTCCCGAGGAGTATCCGCTGCACGTCCCCAAAGGCAGCGGCAACCAGCTGGTGGCGGCGATGCAGTTGATTCCGTCGAACCACTTGGACGGATGGCGTATGCACCGCGTGGGCGCGGGCGAGACGCTGGGGACCATTGGAAAACGATACAACGTGATGCCGGCCAACATTGTTGCGGTCAATCATCTGGAATCGCCGCAGGCAGTAGAGGGCGACCGCCTGCTGATTCCGACCGCGGCGCGGATGGACGCGCCGGCGACGGTGCGCAAGGCAAGTGCGACTTCGGTGCGCAAGGCGTCGGCGACCTCGGCTCGCCGCAAGCCGGCGACTCGCCGTAAGGCGACTGCCACGGCGGCGGCGCGTCCGGTGCACAAGCCTTCCGTGGTTGTCGCACACAACTCCGGCAATTAATCGGACCTGCCGCCCGCAAATTCCCGCTATCAATTTTTTTCGCTATTGCCTCTCCTTCAAAAAGGGGTATTCTATGGGTGATTGTGCCCTGCCCACAGGAGGCTTGTTGAATGTTTGATAGCCCGATCATCGCTCTGAAGGACGAAGAAGAGATGGAAGATTTCCACGACTACGAGGACGAAGAGCACTCGGAGATGGACTCGAAGCTCGACGAGTTTGACGATGAGGAAGCGGACGACGAGGATGACGACGTCATCGAAGTAGAGATCGTGGCGGTTGCGTCCACAATCGCGCCTCCGGTCGCGATAGTCGCTCCGGCTGCGATGGACGCGCCTCTTGCGCTGGTGGACGCATTTCCCGACGGTCCGCCGAAGAAGCCCGTAAAGAAGGCTTCGACGGCCAAGAAGCCTGCCGTGGCTGCGAAACCGGCGGCTAAGAAAGCTCCTGCCAAGGCGGCCAAGAAAGCTCCGGCGAAAAAAGCCCCGGCGAAGAAAGCTGCCAAGAAGGCTCCGGTAAAGAAGGCAGCGGCTAAGAAGGCAGCGAAGAAAGTCCGGCCGATTAAGAAGGCTGCGAAGAAAGCTCCGGCCAAGAAGGCCGCGAAGAAAGCGCCAGCCAAGAAAGCTCCGGCCAAAAAAGCTGTGAAGAAAGCCGCGGCAAAGAAGGCGCCAGCCAAGAAGGCCGGCAAGAAAGCCGGCGGCAAGAAGAAGTAGCTTTTCGGCCCGCGCCCCCGGGGCGCGGGCCAGTCAGAACCGTCCGTTAGCTATCTTTACCTACTACTTTCCTGCAGCGATCAAACAGCGCCAGAAGCGATTCCGCGTGTTCTTCCGCCGCGTTCTTGGTGGGCTTGCCGGAGAATCCCGCCGACGACCCGCCGGTTTTTCCGTAGCCGGTTGTGACCGCGATGAATTTCATCAATTCAAGAGCGATATCATCTTTGCTGCGTCCGCCGCCCGGCGCACCTTTGATTTCCGGTTCGGGTGCGTTGTTGGTAGGAGTTCCTGTTTCGGCCATTGGTATCTCGTCCTTTCCGACTTGCGCCAGCGGCGCTTTCGGCCCTGCTCGGGGTTCGGTGTGTTAAAACTCTAGGTTACTGCATTTTCTTTCGAATGCCTCTCACCGCGGTCCGGCACGTGCGAAAAATGCGAGGGGGTGCGCAAGCGCACCTGTTGGAAGCGGACGACGGGCACTGGTATGTGGTCAAGTTCCGTAATAACCCCCAACACCGCCGCGTTCTGGTGAACGAGGTGATCTGCGGCGCGCTGCTCCGGTACCTCAATATCGCGGCGCCGGAGACGGCCCTGATCCAGGTGGATGCGGCATTCCTGGCGGCGAATCCAGAATGTTCGATGCAGCTTGGGACGCGGCCGGTGGAGATCGAGCCGGGATGGCAGTTCGGTTCGCGATATCCGGGCGACCCGGCAACGCTTGCCGTCTACGATTTCCTGCCGGACGCGCTGTTGGCGAAGGTGGCCAACCTGGACGATTTCCGCGCCATCCTGGTGCTGGATAAGTGGGTGGGCAATGCAGATGGACGGCAGAGCGTGTTCTATCGCGCGATGGTGCGGCAGGGCCAGGCGGCGGGCGGGCGCGCGGCCTTCGTGGTGCGGATGATCGACCACGGGTATGCGTTCAATGGTCCCAATTGGGATTTTCCCGAATCGCCGCTACAGGGACTTTACGCGCGAAAGCTGGTCTACGAAGGGGTGCGCTCGCTCGACGATTTTCAGCCCTGGCTGGATCACGTGGTTCACTTTCCGGAAGAAGTGGTGGACCAGGCCTGGAAGAGCATTCCTTCGGGCTGGGTGGAAGGCGAGGAGGACGCCCTGGAACAGCTCTTGGAGCATCTCTTCCGGCGCCGCAAGAGGGTGCCGGAGCTGATCGCGGCCTGCCGGGGAACGCGCGCAGATCCCTTCCCAAACTGGCGGTAGAATGGGGGGGTGCTGCACCGCTTCGTCCTACACAACGACCAGATTCAGGAATCGACTGCGCTTTCGCTGGCGCCGGGGCAGGTAGGCTTGCTTTCGGGCTGGGGAGTGTTCACCACGCTGCGTGTCGCCGATGGCGTGCTCTTCGCGTGGGAGCGGCACTGGGCGCGCATTCAGCGCGACGCCAAGGCGTTTCACGTGGCGCTGCCGGAGGATTCCGAGAAGCTCCGGCGGCAGCTGCTGGAACTGATCGAGGCCAACCACGCGGCCAACTGCACGCTGCGGCTGGTGATCGTGCGCAACGGCGGCGGCATGTGGGCGGGTCCTTCCAACGGCCGCGCGAGCGACGTGATCGCGCTGACGGCGGATTCCAAGGACTGGGGCGACGGGGTCAAACTCGCCTACGTTCGCGAATCGCGGCATGCGGCCTGCCAGTTCGCAGGCACGAAAATTCTCTCCTGGGCAATGAACCTGACCTGGCTGGAATCCGCGCAGCAGCGCGGGTTCGATGAAGTGATCCTGCTGAACGAGCGCGGCGAGGTGGCGGAGTGCACGTCGGCCAATCTGTTCATCGCCAATGGAAATCGGGTGCTGACGCCGCCGCTGAGTTCGGGATGCCTGCCGGGGATCACGCGCGAAGTGATCCTGGGCGAAATTCATGCCGCCGGAATCCGCGTCGAAGAGAAGACGCTGCTGCCCGGGGAGTTGGAAACGGCGGACGAGGTCTTCATCACGTCTACCACGCGCGACCTGCTGCCGGTGATACAGATCGAGGAGAAGAAGATCGGCCGCAGCGATCATACTCGGCAGGCGCTGGCGCAGGCATTTTCGGAGTTTCTGCAGAATTACGTCGCGACCCACAAGCAAGTCGTGGCGTAGGCCGGAGCTTTTTTGGGAGAGCTGCGGGAGGGGGACCAGACAAAAAAATGGTTCCAAGTGATCCGATTTCCAGCTCGCTCACCACCGGCATGCACGGCATTGAGCTTCGCGATCGAGAGCGCCGGACGTTTCGCCTGTGGACTCCCCTGCGAACGTTTTCTCCGTCCACAGGATCAATGCCTTCAGGCTCGCCGCGTGCTGCCTCTCTCTCGGGACCGGGTTGCTCGTAACGGCCTTTCGCTCGCCCGCAACGGCTGCCACCTCTCGGCGACCTCCATTCCGGGGTCAACGTTCCTGACCTGCTACTTCGCACCCTTCCAGAACGGTTTTGGCGCCCGTTCGGCCTTTCCGCTCCGCTACCATGTTCCCGGTTTGCGCCGGTCACGGCTGCTTCAACGCGTCAGGCCCGTTGCACTTCTGCCTTCCGGTTCAGCCGGCCGCTCCCCCCGTCTCCGCTCCCCTTCAGGACTTTTACATCCTTCCGGATCAAAGCGTTCAACGACGTTTGCTGCCTGCTGGTCCGCCTGGCGAATCCGCCCGATCTCCCTTCGCTCCCCGCCACCCTCTTTTGCAAGTTTGGTGTCGGATCAACGTTCCAGGCTCGCTACGTTTCCGCCGGCTGGCTGTTCCTCAAACCTCTTGGAACCTCATTCACTATGCGCCTGGCGGAGCAATTCGTCAAACATTTTTTTGGCTGGCGGCGTGGTGTTTTCCTCAGTATTTAACCTTTTTATAATCAATAGTTTGGATAAAGTACGATCGTGGATCGATTGTGGATAAAACGTGCCCTGGAAAGACTGTTTTATTTGAGCTTGAGGATGAGGCCGTTGTCGGTGGCGACCCAGAGATTCTGTTCATCGGCGCCGGCAATCATGGCGCGCTGCGCGATTGCGCGGTAGTCCACTTCGAGCTCCGTCCAGGCACTCAGGTCGGAACTGCGGAAGACTTTGACTTTGCCCGGCGAGACGCTGCGCACCCGCCCGGCCAGCTCAATGCCGGCCAGATAAGCCACGCCTTCCGGAGTCAGCCAGACGTCCGTGATGGCATAGCGCTTATCGCGAAAGATGGTCTGGCTCTTGCCGGTGACGCGATCCAATTTATAGACTTCACTGGGCACGCGGAAGGCGTCGCCATACTCGATCAACCCCAAGCCCGGGCCCTTGGGTCCGAAGCGGATGCGCGTGATCTGGCCCAGCAAGGAAGCGGAGATCCCCTTCCAGGTCTTGCCGCCGTCGCGGGTGAGCAACTGATAGCCGAGGTGCGGTGTCTCGCGGCGGCTCAAGGCATCCTCAGGATCGAGCCAGGTGGGGAAGAGGCCGCCCCAGCGCATGGAGGGCTGGTTGAAACCGGTGATCAGGCCGTAGGTCTTGTCGGCAAAGGTGATCCAGGAATAGGCGGAGCGGTCGGGGGCGCCGGGCACCTCGGAGGCGGCGGGAATGGGCTCCCATTTGCGGCCGCCATCGTGGGTAGCCAAGACCGTCTTTTTGGTGCAGGCGGCCCAGCCGTTGTTCTCATCGGCAAAGTAGACGCGCCAAGGCTGGTTGGGAAGCTTCGGGAGTTTCTGCCAGTCGCGGCCCGCCTCGGTAGTCTTCCAGAGGCCCTTCTCGGTGACCATCCAGCCGAGGCTGTCATTCAGGAAGAAGAGCGAGACCGGATTCTCCTCGAGTTTCATGACGTTCCAGTGGGCTCCGCTATCGGAGGTCACCACTGCGACGCCCTTCCGGCTGCGGCCCTCCTGAATATCGCCGATGGCGATGCCGCGGCTGGCGGAGGGAAACTGCAGGTCTTGCAGAACCATCTCGCTCTTGAAATTTTCGTAGAGGTACTGGACCTGGAAGCGATCGGCGCGTGCGGGCGGGATTACCGCCGCGAGCAAACCGAACGTCAGAAACCGCCGGGTGAAGGAGTGTGTCACGTCAGTCTATTGTTTCATCGCGACCGGACCGGAGGAAAGCACCAGTTCCACATGGTTGGCGGACTCCAGCGCCTGCGGCGACATGCGCGCCAGCAGGAGCACGCAGCCAACCTGCTCCCCCACGGTGGTCAGCACTTCCATTTCGCTACCGGTATGTTGATGAGGAAGACGATGCTGCACGTTGATGACGCCAACCACGCGGTTGCGCGCAATCACCGGAGCGGAAAGAAAGGCCTCATAAGAATCTTCGGGAAGTTCGCTGCCGAAATTCTTAAACCGGGCGTCTTTGTAGGCCTCGCGCGAAATCGCGAGCAGACGGCGCTCGCGCGCCACCCAGCCGGTCAACCCCTCATTGGATTTCATGCGCAGCTTGCCGATGGTGGAAGGGTGGGGCGTATTCGAAGCGCAGAGCACGAGGTCTTCGCCATCGTGCAAATACACGAGGCAGGAATCGCATTGCGTGAACTCGACGACCAGAGATACGATGCCTTGCAGAACGTCCGACAAACTCAGATCGCGCACCATGAACCGGCTGATTTTCTGAAACAGAGCCAGCTGCTGCTCGGTGCGCTGCAAGCGTGATTCGAGCTCTTTACCCTTCGGCATTCTTAACCTATTATAGCGGCCGGACCCAGCCTGGATCGCCTACAATCAAATGAGCGGAAAGAGAGATATGACGGAGAGCGGCACCGAGAGCACGGCGAATCACTGGAGCGTGCCGCAGTGTCCCTTTCCGATTGAAACCGCCGGTCGCGTGTTGGACGACATTCGCTTGAGCGTGATCGACGCGTTTTTTTCACTGCCGCGCGGGGGAGCCGAAATCGGCGGAATCCTGCTTGGAAGGTATCAAGGCGGCACGCTCTTTATCACCGGCTATGCGGCGCTCGAATGCGAGCACGCATTTGGCCCGTCCTTCACGCTCTCCCCGCCGGACGAAGCGCGCCTGAAGGCGCTGCTGGCCGCGCATTCCGCTGGAGGCGCCGGGATGCGCGCGGTAGGTTGGTACCACTCGCACACGCGCAGCGAGATTTTTCTTTCCGACGCCGATCTGGAGATTCACAAACGCTATTTCCCCGAGCCGTGGCAGGTCGCGATGGTAATGAAGCCGCACACCTTCGAGCCTGCGCGGATCGGGTATTTCTTCCGGGAAGCCGATGGGAGCATGCAGACCAAGGCATCCTATCGAGAAGCTATCGCTGGCAGCCATGCCCGTGCGCCCGGCCCCCAATGGAGGGCCTTCGGCCGCGGCGGCGGAGCAGCAGCCCTTGCGGCGTTGGAGGCCGGAACCGCGTCCCGCCGAACAGCAGCTCGAGCTTTACGCGGCGCACCCCAGAGGCAGCCACGGGAACAGCGGCGCCGCAGCCCGCCCCCGAACCGGCGCCGGACCCCACGGAACCCGAACCACGGCCGGACCCGGCGGTGTACTATCCGGTGCCGCAATTTCTGCCGCCCTCCGCCCCTGCTTCGCACCGGTGGCTCTGGGTCCTGGGAATCGGGATCGCGCTGGGCGTGGGCGCCGCGGGTTTCCAGACCAGGCTGGCGTGGATGCCCAAGGCGAGTGCCAGCGCCAAGCCGGCGCCTCCGGTTCCGGCGATTGTACCGTCCCTGGGGCTGAATGCCAGCGACCGCGACGGGCAGTTGCAGATTATCTGGGATCGTACGTCCCCCGCGTTGGCGACGGCGAGCGGCGCAGTGTTGGAAATCTCCGAAGGCGGCAAGCCATACACGATCGTGCTGGACGCGCCGCACCTTCACGCCGGAGCGTTCAACTATGCGCGACAGGCCGAGAAAGTGGATATCACGTTGATCGTGCATCAGGCCAAGGCAGCCGATATTCGCGAGGTGGCGACGTTTCTGGGAAAACTGCCGGACCGCACGCCGCCTGACGATCCAGCGATTCAGAAGCAGCGCGACGCGCTGGCGAAGCAGGCCGCCAAATTGAAGCTGGATTTAAACTGGCAGTCCTTCAAGACGAAAAAACTCGAAAAAGATCTGCAAACCATGCGCGAAGAGATGCGGCAGCAGCAGCTCAAGCGGCTGAATAATCAATTGTCGGATAAATAGCGCTTAGCCCCAGAGCTCGTGGACCGGGTAGAACTGGAAGGCTCCGGTCTGCGGGACGTACTCGAAGCCGCGACCGAGCGGGTCATCGTGGCGGACGGTGGTCCAATCGATGCCGACGGCGGAGTAGACCGTGGCCTCGATGTCTTCGGGATAGACATAGCGCTTCTGCGACCAGCCATAATCGATGGTGTCGCGGCCTTGCGCATCGGTCTGGCCGATGATGGTGCCGCCTTTGACGCCGCCGCCGGCGAAGAAGGCGAACTGCTGCGGCCAGTGATCGCGGCCGCCGGCGGCGGTCAACGCGCCGACGGTGCGTCCGAATTCTCCGCACATGACGACCAGCGTATCGTCGATCAGGCCCGAGGATTTCAGATCGCCGAGCAGGGCGGAAACCGCGTTATCCAGAATGGCGGCCTTAGCGGGAAGGGTTCCGGCGGCGTAAATATTCTGGTGCATATCCCAGCCATCGTTGCTGGTGATCTGAATAAAGCGCGTGCCCTGCTGCGCCTTCAGGACCTGGGCGGCCACGAGGCAGGAATTGCCCAGCGTAGTAGCCGCGGTGCCGTTTCCGTAGCGCAGACTATCGGCGGCGGTGAAGCCGAAGTACTGATTCACGATCGGGTTATACATCAGCTGATTGGCCGCGGAATAAAATTCGTCGTAGTCCTGCATGGCGCTGCCGTTGACGCCGGTAGTGCGCAGGTTATCGTCCAGTGAATGCATCAGCTTCAGGCGATTGTTGAAACGGGTCTGGCCGGTGGAATTGGTGGTATTTGCGATACCGGCGGCGGCCGGCTGCACTTTGAAGGGTCCGTAATTGGCCGGCAGATAACCGGGGCCTACGCCACCGCCCGAGTTCAGCGCCAGGAAGGTGGGGAAGATCTGCGACGGCTTGCGCTCCTTATCCTTTTCGATTGCGACCACGGATCCGATATTGGGCGCGATATTGCCGAGCGCCGCGGTAGGGTTGCGGCCGATCTGCACCCAGGTCTGGGAGAGCGTATGCACCAGCGCGTGGGATTGCATGGAGCGGACCACGGCGAACTCGCCGGCGTGGGTGGCGAGCTTGGGCATCAGGCCGGTGGGGAACATCATGCCATTGATGTTCGTGGGGTTGAAGCTGGCGGGAGTAACTCCGTTGACTACCTTCAAATCGAACGTATCGGTGTGGCTGGGCGCGCCGGCAAGCAGGATGAAGATGACGTTCTTGGCGGTGTTTTTGGTGGTGACGCCGGCGGTTGCCACATCGGCGGCGCGCGCGTAGCGCTGGGTCAGATAGCTGCCGGAAACGCCGGCTCCGACCACGGAGAAAAAGTCGCGGCGGGTCCAGTGCGGGCGGTTGAAGAAGGTCTTGTTGTTCCAGCCGTGCTTGCGGAACCACTGATTGATTTTTTCCTGTTCGTTGCTCATGACGTCCCTCCTGCTAGTAGTTGAAAACGAAATCGACCTTGTTATACAGCGACCAGGCGAGGTCCTGCATTGCCAGATTGCGCGCCGAGGTTGCGGCCGGAAGGCTGGCCAGGGCTTTGGATCTCTCGTCATCCGAGGGGTAGCGGGAGAGAATCGTGAGGTAGAGACGGTTAACCGCGTCGGTGTTGTTCAGGCCCAGGACCTTGGGGACCAGCTGATTGCCGACTAAAGCGAGGCGGGATTCGATGATGGTGCTGTTCATCAGGTTCAATGCCTGAAGAATCGAACCTTCCGATTTGCGCGGCTGATCGTCGCGATTGCCGCGGAGGAAGCTATCGAGGAAGGCATCCGTGGTTCCTTCCACGTTGAGCACGTCGGGGAACTGCATGGCGTATTGAATCTTGCCCAAGCCGAGTTCCGTCCAGCCGCGGACGGAGTAGCTGGGGTAGCTGGCGGAGGAATCGACCACCGCGTCGTGAATCTCTTCGCCCCAGAGGCGCCGCACGAACTTGCGCGCGAAGTACGGCTCGTACTCGGCGCTCCACTCTCCGTTGTAGCGGCTGGAGAGCTGGTAGGTATCGCTGGTGGCGATTTCCCGCATCAGGGATTTCACGTTGAAACCGCTATCGATGAAGTGCTGCGCGAGCGCATTCAGCAATCGCGGATTGGAAGGCTGCAGCGTCCAGGGAGCGGGCGGCGGGTTATCGGGATCGAGGCGGGCCGGGTCGAAGGTGTCGGGAGGGTCCACGATGCCACGGCCGAAGAAGGCGGCCCAAACGTAATTGACGGCGGCGCGAGCGAACTGGAAATCGCCGGTGATGTTGCGGGCCAGGGCCACGCGATAATTTTCTCCGGGCTTGGGAGCGCCGCCGTTGAAGATGTACTGGGGCGGAACGGTATAGCAGGGCTGTCCGGCTTTGCAATTGGGCGTGGAGGAAACGCGTACGGGCCGGTTCCCGGTGGTGGTGTTGAGGGTGTAATCGGCCGTAAAGTTCTTGATGTTGTCCTGCAGGGAATAGTAAAAGACGTTGGGGTTATTGGCGGGGTCCGGCACGACGCGGGTGGCGCCGGTGTGGGACAGAAAACCAGCGAGCTGCCAGGCCTGATAGCGGGTGGTGCCGGTGGCCCACAGGCTGAGGGAATCCAAATGACCACGGCCGTTGTGGCAGAGCAGGCAATTCACGTGAGTGACACCGAGGAAGGTATCAAACGTGTCCGCCGTCATTTGATCCATGATGTCCTGGGTGGGGCCGCCGGTCACGATCGAGCCCACCAGAAAATCGGCGGCGCCATCGTTGTAGGTGCTGTCGCTCTGGATGGAGAGGAGCTCCGTCGCCATCTGGTTGTAGGGCTTGCCATCGGTGAGCGACTGTTTGATCCACTGATAGAAGGCGTTGCGCCCCTGGGCGAAGCGGTTCAGGCTGGTGCTGGCCTTATTGGTGGTGTTCTTAAACAGGTCACCGTAGAACATGGTCCATTTGTCCACCCACTCCGGTTTCGCCATCAGTTCATCGACGAGCTTGGCGCGCTTGTCCGGCGCTGTATCGGCCACGAAACTGAGCACGCGATCGGGGTTGGGGATGCGGCCGGTGAGATCGAGCGTCACGCGGCGGATGAATTCCCAATCGGTGGTTTTAGGCGCGGGAGCGATGTTGTGAGCCTGGAGATCGGCAAAGATGTAGGAATCGATGGAGCCGGCGGCGTGCGATTGGTCGTAATTATAAGTGCGGCTGCCGCCGGGAACGTAGCCGAGCATTTTGCCGACAGCGGCGGTCATGGAACTGAGTTCATGGGAGGATTTCATCCCCAGCGATTTGCGTACGGATTCGGTGACGAAGCGGTCGCGGTGCGGACCGAAAAAGGGACAGTCGGCGTGCTCGACAGGCAGCTCGTCGGGGTCGGGCAGAGTCTGACTTTGCGCGGACAGGACTCCGGTGAAGATGAGTAGAGAAACGAATCCCGTTAGCCGAGGCGAGTACATGGAATCCTCCGAGGCGCGCACCCTGCGCGTTTTATGTTATTGTAAACCCCCGTTCCGCGCGCAAGTTCCAGAATATTTTAAAGTTCGAGTACCAGTATTTCCACCGGGACAAAACAGGGGAAGACGTGTTCAGGATTACAGCATGAGCAAATCAACGGGGTGGGCATGGGTGGTATTGGCGGGTCTTTTCGCCGCGGTTTCCAGTTTCGCGCAGGGCATCAATAACCAAAGTCTTACGGGGAAGTATTACTTCCGGCAGGTGTCGCTCGGCACAGACGGAGTGAATCCGGGAAATCTGACCGATCCGCGCAGCCTGACGGGCAGTATGAATTTCGATGGGAGCGGCCACTACAGCTTCACGGCGCAGCAATTGACCGGCACCTCCGCAGCGGCGGCGCAGACTGGGTCTGGCGCATATGCGGTGGATTCCGGCGGGTTCGTCGTCATGGACAGCCCGCTGCGCGCGGGGTCGAAAGTGAATGCCAGGTTTGGGCCGGAGGCGGTGATCGGGTCGAGCACGGAATCCTCCGACAACACTTTTGATTTGTTCGTTGCCATACCGGCGCCGGCGAGCGGGGCGGCGTTGACGGGGCCTTACACGGCGGTCAGCCTGGAGTTTCCGGGCGGATCGACGGCCAACATGCGTGCTACCGAGTTCACGCTGAATCCGGCGAGTACGGGCAATTTGCAGACGATCACGGTCAGCGGGCATGCAGCGAATCTTTCGCGCGGGCAGCCGCAATCGCAGACCATTCCAGGAGCGACGTACACGATGGGCGCCGATGGCAGCGGCACCCTGACGGTGGGTGCGGCGGCGAACACGCAGTTGCTCAGCGGGGCCCGGGCGATTTATCTTTCGGCATCCGGCAATGTGCTGCTGGGCGGCTCGACGGTGGCGGGCGGTCACGACATTCTGATCGCGGTGAAGGGGATCACGGGGGCCAGTAACGCGACGTGGAACGCCTCGTTCTTTGGGGCGGGACTGCGCTTCGACGCGAGTTCGGCGCTGGGCTACTCCGGTTCGCTGGCGGCGCGGGGACAGCAAAAAGTCGCCTGGAGCAAGCGGATCAAGGCGCTGGGCGTTGGCGCGTTCGATTTCACGGGGGTCAACGGCTACGCGCTTACCGCGGACGGAACCGGAACCGTCGATCTGACCAGTGTGGCGCTGGGGGCATCCGGGAAGGCTTTTGTGGGCGCGGCGATCAACCAGACCGATCCGGGAGCGTACGAAATCTATTTCGGGGTGCAGGTGCCGGCGCGCAGCGGAACGGGAGTGTTTCTGGATCCGCTGGGCGTGACGAGTGCGGCGAGCTTCGCACCGGCGGGCAACCCGATCGCGCCCGGCGAGTTCATCGCGCTCTTCGGTTCGGGCCTCGCCAAGAGCCTGCAAACCGCGGGCGTACCGTACCCATCCACACTGAACGGCGTCACGGTAAGCATCAACGGAAAACTTGCGCCATTGTATTTTGTGAGTCCGGGCCAGATCAATGCGATCGTGCCGTATTCGACTACGGGGCCGACCGCGACCATCGTGGTGCAGAACGGGACCAATTCCAATACGGTCACGGTGCCCGTGGCGGCGACGGCTCCAGGAGTGTTCACCGCGAACCAATCGGGCAGCGGAATCGGAGCGATGCGGCATACGGATGCCGCGGCGACGATTATCGACGCGGGGCATCCGGCGGCTCCCGGAGAGACGATCCAGATCTACCTGACCGGCATGGGCGCGGTCAACCCCGCAGTGGCCGATGGCACCGCGGGGACGATCACCACGTTATACCAGACGATCTCTGATGTGGCGGTGCTGGTGGCGGGGCAGCCGGCGGCGGTGTTGTTCAAGGGGCTGGCGCCGGGTTTTCCGGGGTTGTACCAGTTCAACGTGACGTTGCCGACATTTCTGGGATCGACCGGAAGCCTGCCGCTGGCGATTCAGACGCTGAACGCGTATCACGATCAGGTGGATCTTCCGATTCACTAAGCGCGGCGGGGCGCGTCAGAATGGGTGCGACAGAATGGGCGCGACAGTTGCGCCTGTGTAGCGGAGGGTTCATAATAAGCCGCATCGCCAAGTGAACGGTCGCCAGACTGTGTAGGCGGAGTTTTCCCTGGCGTTCCGTGGGAGAACTCATGCCTCGCATCGTTCGCTGTTCTTTGATCCAGGCCACCAACGCCGCGCCTCCGGATTCCTCTCTCGAAGCCACGAAGAAAGCCATGCTGGATAAGCATGTAGCGTATATCGAGCAGGCGGCGAAGGCGGGTGCGCAGATTGTCTGCCTGCAGGAGATCTTCTACGGTCCCTACTTCTGCGCGGAGCAGGCCACCAAGTGGTATGACTTCACCGAGCGAATTCCGGACGGACCCACGATCCGGCTGATGCAGGGGCTGGCGCGGCAACACCGCATCGCGCTGATCGTACCGATTTACGAAATCGAGCAGGAAGGGATTTACTACAACACGGCGGCGGTAATACAGAGCGACGGCACGTATCTGGGCAAGTACCGAAAGACGCACATTCCGCACGTGGCGCCAGGTTTCTGGGAGAAGTTCTACTTCCGGCCGGGAAATCTCGGCTACCCGATCTTCGATTTGGGCTTCGTCAAGATCGGAGTCTACATCTGCTATGACCGGCATTTTCCGGAGGGTGCGCGCGCCCTGGGGCTGGCCGGAGCGGAGATTGTATTTAATCCCTCGGCGACGGTGGCGGGTTTGAGCGAGCATTTGTGGAAGCTGGAACAGCCGGCGCACGCCGTGGCGAACGGGTACTTTGTGGGCGCGATCAACCGGGTGGGGACGGAGGCGCCGTGGAACATCGGCGAATTCTACGGGCAGAGCTATTTCTGCGATCCTCGCGGCAGGATTTTCGCGCAGGCGTCGCGCGATCAGGACGAGGTGCTGACGGCCGACCTGGATCTCGACATGATCGCCGAGGTGAGGAAGACCTGGCAGTTTTTCCGCGATCGCCGCCCCGATATGTACGAATCCCTAGTGAAGGCGTGACAGTAAAGGCGTGACCTATGACCAAAGAAGAAATCATACTTGCCAATAAAGAGTTTCTGTTTCCGGCAGTCTTCCATTTCTATAAAGAACCGCTGGTGATCTCGCGCGCCAAGGATCAATACGTGTGGGACGCGGATGGCAACCAGTACCTGGATTTCCTGGGCGGCATTGTCACGGTAAGCGTAGGCCATTGCAACGACCAGGTAAACGCAAAAGTCCACAAACAGCTGGACACGCTGCAACACGTTTCCACCTTGTTCGCCAACGAACCGCAGGCCGCGCTGGCGAAGAAAATTGCGTCGATTACGCCCGGCGGCGAGCTCACCAAGAGTTTCTTCACCAACAGCGGCACGGAGGCCAACGAGACAGCGATTCTGACGGCGCGCTGTTATACGGGCAGCACGGAGATCGTAGCGCTGCGCCACTCTTATCACGGGCGCTCGGCGATGGCGATGACGCTGACCGGGCAGGGCACGTGGCGGCTGGGACCGGCGCAAGCCGGCGTCATCCACGCGCACAACGCCTATTGCTATCGCTGCCCGTTCGGGCTGACGTATCCGACCTGCGATGTGCGCTGTGCGCAGGATATGGAAGAGCTGATCCGCAGCACCACCGGCGGACGGATCGCGGGCTTCATCGCGGAGCCGATCCAGGGCGTGGGCGGTTTCATCACGCCGCCCAAGGAATACTTCCAGATCGTTGAGAAAATCGTGCGCAATCACGGCGGCCTGTTCATCAGCGACGAGGTACAGACTGGTTGGGGACGCACCGGGGGCAAGTGGTTCGGCATTGAGCAGTGGGGCGTGACGCCGGACATCATGACGGCGGCGAAGGGGCTGGGGAACGGCAGCCCGGTGGGCCTGACGGTGGCGAAGCCGGAGGTTGCGGACGGGCTCAAGGGCGTGACGCTTTCCACCTTTGGCGGCAATCCGGTGACGGCGACCGCGGCGAAAGCGGTGATCGATTACATCGAAGAACAGCGGCTGATGGACAACTGCACGGAGACGGGCGGGTATCTGCGCGCGCGGCTCGAGGAGTTGAAGGAGAAGCACGAATTGATCGGCGACGTGCGCGGCATGGGGCTGATGCAGGCAATCGAACTGGTGGAGGATCGCGAGACGAAGACGCCTGCGACGGCGGCGACGGCGCGCCTGATCGAATCCACCAGGGAGCACGGATTGATCGTCGGGAAGGGCGGCATGTACGGCAACGTAATTCGCGTGACGCCGCCGATGAATATCGGCAAGGCCGACGTGGACAATTTTATCGAACTGCTCGATAAGAGCCTGGTCGCCTGCGGCGCCGTAGCGGCTGGAGGCGCGAAGTGATTTCGGGGAACCTACAGCGCTTCCCCGACCTACATCCGGCGTTTGATTCCCAGGAAGCGGTGGCGGAAGCGAATCGCTGTCTGTATTGTTTCGACGCGCCGTGCATGGCGGTCTGCCCGACTCATATTGATGTTCCGCGATTCATCAAGAAGATCTCCACGGCGAACCTGCGGGGCAGTGCGCTGGCGATTCTCGATGCGAACATTCTGGGGCTGAGCTGTTCGCGCGTTTGCCCGGTGGATGTGCTGTGCGAAGGCGCTTGCGTGATGCACGGCTACAACAAAAAGCCGATCGAGATCGGCCGCCTGCAGCGTTATGCGATGGAGAAGTTCTACGCGAACGGGGCGAAGCTGCCGGCGGCGAACGACGGCAAGGCGGCGGCCGCGAAGGTGGCGTGCATTGGCGGCGGGCCGGCGTCCCTGGCGTGCGCGGCGGAACTGCGGCGGCACGGCGCGGCGGTTACGATCTTCGACAACCGGCCGCTGCCGGGAGGGCTCAATACCTATGGAGTCGCCGAGTACAAACTGCGTCCCGCCGACAGCTTGCGCGAGGTGGAACTGGTGCGCGGGATGGGCGTGGAGTTCCGGAAGGCGGAGATCGGACACGACGTGAAGCTGGAGCAGCTGGAGCACGAGTTCGACTTCATTTTTATCGGCGTGGGCCTGGGGGCGATGGAGCGCATGGGGATTCCCGGCGACGAATTGCCGGGCGTGATCGACGCTCTACGCTTCATTGAGCGCTACAAGACGCAGCCCGATTTCCAGACCGGGAAGTGCGTCATCGTGATTGGCGCGGGCAATACCGCAATCGATGCGGCCAACGCGGCGGTTCGCCTGGGCGCCAGGGACGTGCACCTGTTCTACCGGCGCACCGAGAACGAGATGCCGGCCTTTCCGTTTGAGTACGACCACGCCAAGGTGGAAGGCGTGCGCTTCCACTGGCTGGCACAGCCGATTGCAATTATCGAGGAACACGGGCGCGCCGTCGCGGTGGAGTTCGCGCGTACCGAATTGGGCGAGCCGGATGCGAGCGGCCGCCGGGTGGCGCGAACCATTCCCGGAAGCGAATACGAAGTTTCGTGCGACATGGTGATTCCCGCGCTGGGCCAGACGCGGCTGACGGCGCAGTTGAAGGTGGATGTGCGAGCGGGCTCGATCGTGGTGGACCGTCCCACGGGCCGGACGAGCAATCCGAAATACTATGCGGGCGGCGACTGCGTGAACGGCGGCCGCGAGGTGGTGGACGCGGTGGCCGACGGCAAGCGGGCGGCGCTCGCGATGGTGCAGCAAGTGGAGGCGCGGCGTGGCTGACCTGAGTACGACATTTGCCGGGATTCGATCTCCCAACCCGTTCTGGCTGGCGTCCGGTCCGCCCACCAATTGCGGCGAGCAGATCATGCGGGCTTTCGACGCGGGATGGGGCGGGGCTGTCTGGAAGACGATTGGCGAGCCGATCGTCAACGTATCCTCGCGCTATTCGTCGGTCGATTGGAACGGGCAGCGCATGATGGGGCTGAACAATATCGAACTGATCAGCGACCGGCCCATTGCAACCAACCTGCGTGAAATTACGGAGGTCAAGAAACGATATCCGAAGCACGCCGTGATCGCGTCGCTGATGGTGGATTCCACGCGCGAGGCCTGGCACGACATTGTCAAGCGTTCGGAGGACGCCGGCGCGGACGGCCTGGAGCTGAATTTCGGCTGCCCGCACGGCATGAGCGAGCGCGGCATGGGGTCGGCCGTGGGGCAGGTGCCGGAGTATGCGTGCATGATCACGGAGTGGGTGAAGGAAGTGGCGCGCACTCCGGTGCTGGTGAAATTGACGCCGAACATTACGGACATTCGTATGGCGGCACGCGCGGCCAAGCGCGGCAGGGCGGACGCGCTATCCGCGATCAACACCATCAATTCGATCACCGGAATCGATCTCGATACGTTCACACCGCGCCCGAACGTCGGGGGAAGTTCCTCTCATGGCGGCTACTGCGGACCTGCCGTCAAGCCGATCGCACTGCATCTGGTGCAGCAGATCGCAGCGGACGCGGAGGTGGGCCTGCCGATCTCGGGCATCGGGGGCATCAGCGGATGGCGTGAGGCGGCGGAGTTCATCCTGCTCGGCTGCGGCACGGTACAGGTGTGCACGGCGGCGATGCATTACGGCTTCCGCATGGTGGAGGACATGATCGATGGCCTGAGTAATTGGATG
This sequence comes from uncultured Solibacteraceae bacterium, assembly GCA_963811575.1. Lineage (GTDB taxonomy): Bacteria > Acidobacteriota > Terriglobia > Bryobacterales > Bryobacteraceae > Solibacter. The sequence goes on from CAWERY010000008.1 coordinate 562,410, forward strand.
GACGAGAAAGGCTTTCGAACGATCGAAGATTTTCGCGGATTGAGCGTTCCGAAGATCACGGAATGGAAGCATCTCGATCTCAATTACAAGATTGTGGCGCGCATCAATCGCGAGAAGTGCATTGGCTGCGACTTGTGTTACGTGGCGTGTTGGGACGGGGCGCATCAGTGCATCCACCTGGCTGGCCACGCGGTTCCGGCGGAGGTTGAGGCGGCGAGCCATGCGAAGATCGCGGTGACGCCGATCGCGAAGTTGGACGCGGCGCAGGTGGCGCGCGGGGTGACTCCTCCCTGGCGAATTCCGCACGTGGATGAAGTGGAATGCGTGGGCTGCAACTTGTGCTGGCTGGTGTGTCCGGTGGAAAACTGCATCACGATGGAGAAGGTGGAAACCGGCCTTCCGGCGCAGAGTTGGGCGCAGAGAACCAATGCGTGAAGGGCACCGCTTGAGGATTCATGAACACGTTAATTCGTAACGGAAAAGTGGTCACGGCGAGCGAAACGAAGATGGCCGACGTCCTGATCGAGGGCGAGGTCATTAAAGAGGTTCGCGCGGGAATCACGGTGAACGCGGACAAGGTGATCGACGCAGCGGGGATGTATGTCCTGCCGGGCGGCATCGATTGCCACACGCATCTGGATATGCCGTTCGGCGGGACGACGAGCGCCGATGATTTCGAGACGGGCACGCGCGCCGCGGCTTTTGGCGGCACCACGAGCATCGTCGATTTCGCCATCCAGGCGCGGGGCACGAAGATGCGCGACGCGCTGGATACGTGGTGGAAGAAGGCCGAGGGCAAGGCGTGCATCGATTACGGCCTGCACATGATCGTCACCGACCTGGGCAGTTCCGGCCTGGAAGATATGGACGATATGGTGGACGAGGGCGTGGCGAGCTTCAAGCTCTTCATGGCGTATCCCAACGTCCTGATGGTGGATGATGCGACGATTTTCAAAGCGCTGGCGCGTACGGCGAAGAACGGCGCGCTGATCTGCATGCACGCCGAAAACGGCAGTGTGATCGATGTGATTGTCGCCAAGGCGCTGGCGGAAGGAAAGACCGCCCCCATCTATCATGCGCTGACGCGTCCCACGCGCGCCGAGGCGGAGGCGGTGCATCGCGCCATCGCGCTGGCGGAGATCGCGGGCGCGCCGGTGTACATCGTGCATCTTTCGAGCGAAGACGCTCTCAACCAGGTGCGCGAGGCGCGCGACCGCGGAGTGCCGGCGTTCGCGGAGACCTGTCCGCAGTATCTGCTGCTCTCGATTGAGGAATTGGAGCGTCCCAATTTCGAAGGCGCGAAGTACGTCTTCACGCCGCCGCTGCGGACCAAGGAAAATCTGCCGAAACTGTGGGACGGCTTGAAGCACGATCATCTGCAGGTGGTCTCCACCGACCATTGCCCGTTCTGTTTCGAAGACCAGAAGATTCTCGGCAAGGATGATTTCACGAAGATTCCCAACGGCGGTCCGGGCATCGAAAATCGCCTTCAGCTGATCCATCACTACGGTGTGGGCGCGGGACAGATATCGCTCAACCGCTTCGTGGAAATTACGTCGACCACGCCGGCGCGCATCTTCGGCATGTACCCCAAGAAGGGCGAAATTGCCGCCGGCAGCGACGCGGACCTGGTGGTGTGGGACCCGGCGGCGCTCTACACCATCAGCGCCAAGACGCATCACATGCGAGTGGATTACTCGATGTTCGAAGGGTATGAAGTGAAGGGGAACGTGCGCACGGTGCTCTCGCGCGGCGAGGTGATTGTGGAAGGCCATCAGTTCCTGGGAAAACCGGGACGCGGCAATTACCTGCGGCGCACCGCTCGCGGCGGCGCGTGGAAGTGACACGTTACGACCCCTCGCTTTACAACGAGGATCTCGCGCCCGTCCCGCTGGAAAAACGCACGTGGGGAACGTACAACTACGCGGCGCTATGGATCTCCATGTCGGTCTGCGTGCCCACCTACATGCTGGCCTCGGGCCTGATCGCAGGCGGCATGAACTGGTGGCAGGCGATCCTTACCATCCTCCTGGGCAACCTGATCGTGCTGGTGCCGATGGTGCTCAACGCGCATGCGGGGACGAAGTACGGCATCCCGTTCCCGGTGTTGGTGCGCACCAGTTTCGGAGTGCGCGGCGCCAACATTCCCGCGGTGCTGCGCGCGCTGGTGGCGTGCGGCTGGTTCGGCATTCAGGCGTGGATTGGCGGGCAGGCAATCTACTCGATGCTCAAGATCATGTGGCCGCTGGCCGGGGAGTACGCGTCCGGCGTGTGGATCTGTTTCTTTGCATTCTGGGCGCTGAATATGTGGGTCGTGTGGCGCGGCATTGAGACGATCAAATTTCTCGAGGGCGTGGGCGCGCCGTTCCTGCTCGGCATCGGCCTGTTATTGCTGTTGTGGATCACGGGCAAAGCCGGCGGGCTCGGCCCGGTGCTGAAGACTCCCAGTAAGTTTCAGACCACCGCGGAGTTCATCCGCTTCTTTATTCCTTCGCTTACGGGAATGGTGGGCTTCTGGGCGACGGTGGCGTTGAACATCCCGGATTTCACGCGCTACGCCAAATCGCAGAAGGCGCAGATCTGGGGACAGGTGCTCGGCCTGCCGACTACGATGACGTTCTATTCGTTTATCGGGGTGGCGGTGACATCCGCTTCCGTGGTGCTATTCGGGCGGCCGATTTGGGATCCGGTGGAGCTGCTCGGCAAGTTCAATCAGCCCGTGGTGGCCTTCATCGCGATGATCGCGCTGCTACTGGCGACGCTGAGCACCAACGTTGCGGCGAATGTCGTCTCGCCTTCCAATGATTTCTCCAATCTGAATCCGCAGCGCATCAGCTTTCGTACCGGCGGGATGATTACCGGCGTGATCGGCGTGATGATGATGCCGTGGAAGCTGTTGAGCGACCTGAGCGCTTACGTATTCGGCTGGCTGGTGGGATATTCCGGTTTGCTCGGCCCGATCGCGGGGGTGATGATCGCCGATTATTTCCTGGTGCGCCACGCGCAACTCACCGTGGACGATCTTTACCGGCGCAACGGAGTTTATGAGTATCGGAACGGCATCAATCGCCGCGCCGTGGTCGCGCTCGGCGTGGGAATCGCGGTGGCACTGATGGGGCTGATCGTGCCGCCGCTGCGATTCCTCTACGACTACGCATGGTTCGTCGGCTTCGCTGTTTCCGGCGCCGTATACGTGATGCTGATGCAGCGTATCGATTCGCCCGAAAAGCGCGGTGCGGTAAACTTGTGAACGTGTGGGCGCGTAGCTCAGGTGGATAGAGCATCAGCCTTCTAAGCTGAGGGTCGCTGGTTCGAGTCCAGCCGCGCCTACCAGTCCTTTCAAGCACTTACGGCAGGCATTGCGCCTACATGATGCGGGTGGGCGTGTCTACTTTGGGGGATTCTTTGGGGGACTCGATTGGGTTTTGCTGTTCTTCGGGTTTCTGCGGTGCTTTGAGGGTAAGGGAGTCCATCGCACTCCGCCGCGCTTCCGTTCGGACATGGGAGTAACGTTCAATCATCTTGCGGCTGCTCCATCCAAAGATTGCGAGTTGCATAGCTTCGGAGACTCCCGCTTCGTTCATATCGCTGCAAGCAGTGTGCCTGAGATCATGCCAGCGGCAATTCACTTTGGCGCGCTTCCGAATCGTGTTCCATGCGGTCTTGATTTCGACCGTAGGACGGGTAGGGTCGCTCGGCACGGGGGAACCGAAGGGAAAGACGCAGTAGTCAGCGCGGGTCTCGCCGAAGGTCTCGGTGAACCATTTGGCATGTGCTGCCATCACAATCACCAGTTCGGCATTCATCGGGATCACACGTCCCGTACTGGCGACGGTCTTCGCCTTGCCGATGGTGATCGTTCTTTCAACAAAATCCACCTGCCCCCAGTGTAGGGACGTGAGTTCTCCGCTGCGTGTGCCAGTCAGCAGCGCAGACCGAAACAGAGTTTTCAGGTTTGGCGATTTCGACGCATCGGCAGCCTTCAACAACCGTTGCTTTTCCTCTGGCGGCAATGCTCTGCCAACGTCGTGCCGTTCTTCCATCGAACGCAGACGCGGCCAAAGCACCGACCATCTCTTTCCAATCGCGCGACTCAGTTCGCCCACTTCAACGTTGATAGTGCGACCAGAAACGCCCTCTTTCTTGCGCGCGGCTACGTACTTCCGTACGCGGTCCTCAGTCAAGTCCGGCAAGAGCGCGTCGCCCAGGTGCCCTTCAACGTTCTTCAATGCCGAACGCATGGTCGCGATGGTATGGGGCCGATGGTTCACTTCGTAGGCGACACGATAAGAGGCCAAGATCTCTCTGACACTACGGATGCGGCTGCATGGGTCTTCGACGGGCATACCAGCGTAAGCCTGCTCCAACTCCAGCCTTCTCCGCTTTTCGTATTCCTTGGCGATAGTCTTTCGGGTTGACTTGGATGATTCGCGTACCCGCTTTCCAGCAAGAGTGAACTCCACCCAAAACACATTGGCTTCCACCAGTTCGCCGGACTTCGGATCGCGGTATTTCGGTTTGTAGACTGCCATTTATTTGCCCCCTTTCTTCGCGGCTTTCTTGCCGCTGCCCTTGGGCCGTCCGCCCTTTTTGCCCCATTCACTCAGTTGCTCTTTGGAGTGCTTCTTCGGCGCGAGACTTGCCGCCTTCGGCACCCGTTTCCTTGAAAAACTCCAATACTGCTTTCGGTAGTTTGGTTGCCATGTAGAAAAGTATGAACCTAGGCTCTACGTTTGTCAACATAGGCCCTAGGTTTCTTTGGGGAGGTAGGGATGCAAAATCAAAAGTGCATCGGCGTATTTCCCGGCTTCTATCAGGCGGCGCGCGCGCAGAATTGGACGTGCTTCGCGTATGAGTGCTTTCAGATCCTCATTCAGAAACCGGATTTCGGCTCGCATTTCTCGCTTCGATTGCCTCCGTTCTTCGGAGTACCTCCCGTGCTGCCAATTCGCACCGCGCGACCGCGCCAAGCCCTCAGGAGTTCGCGGACCGGTGGATGCACCACCGTGCAACCTGCATCGCGAATACTGACCGCTTCGCCTGCTCCACATTGCGGGCGCGCGGCACAGCGCCCCGGATCTGGTCTTCGCGCCACAACGAGGCGATTTCGTCGGATCGCCACTCCACGATGGACCGTTACGGCTGTCACGGCTTGGCGGTTCGGCTGACATGCTTTCCATGGGGTTCATTGTCGATTTGGCGAATTCCTATTCCAGGTGCGCCTCTCCGCGCGGTACCTATCGGGAAGTATACGGCCTGTTTCTCGTGGTCCGGTTAACTTCATTTCGCAAGGTCGTTTATGCCATCGCTCATTTCCCCGATGCGGCGAACTTGAATCACTGGCGACTTTGATGCGAGCAGGTGGCCGCAACTAATTGAACCGTCTCAACCTGCCAGTTCGCCACCCCTCATTCGGCGAGCTTGGCGTACTGGCGACGATCCAAACCTGCTAGTTCGCCACACTCTAAGAGTGGCGTACTGGCGGGTTCGCCATAGCTGCTAGGAACTCAGGCAAACCGGACTGCTAAAGCGCATCGGCCTCGCCAGTCGCGGGAAGGCGGTGCCGCCATCCATTCCTTCCCATTCTTACTCTTGCAATCGTCCCGTTCACGACACTTGCGGCCAGCCAGTCTCGTCCCTGATTACGTCCCAGTCCGCACTTCGCCGCTAGCTCCTCAAACCTGCTGCCGGTGACGTTCGGATTCTGCCTGAGCAATTCGATAAAGCCTTCAGCTTTGACCTGCGCAGGTGGAACGCTAGCTTCCAGCCGAGTAAACTTCCCTTCCACATACTGATACGTGAGTTCGCCAGCGAATCCGTAGCGTGACTTGAAACAACGCAATCGCAGCGTCCCCAATCGGCCCTTCGCGCCAGAGTTCGAGACGACGAATCCCGCATCGATTCCCGCCTTGAAATCGCTGGAACCACGGTAGTCTTGGGAGCCATCACCCTTGCCCAAGTGATGGATCGGCAAAACGGTCGCACCCTCATCTGCCAGCCTACGGCAACGGTTCAACGCTGCCCGCACCACTACGGAATCGTTCTCGTTTCCCTCCAAAAACGCTACGAAGGAGTCCACGATGATAAGCGGTCTTGGAATGCAGGCGCGAACCCATTCCAGCACCACGGGCGCGTCCGGTTGTGCTGCCTCACTCCCCAACCACCCTCCCCAATATCGGAAATTCGGCCCATCACAGATGCCCAACCGCTCGAATCGTTCTACGACCACACCTGCCGGATTCTCCCGATCCAAAATCAACACGGCCCGCCCTGCCGCAGATGCAGCACCTGCCCAAGCGCAAGCCAGAGTGCTTTTGCCGCAACCAGAGTCTCCAGTAAGCGCCACAACGGCCCCCTCAGGCAGTTCGGGATCTTGGATATACGTGATCTCTGCTGATGCGAAATCACGGATCGATGGTATCGCGGCGACAGAGTGGATTGGAGAGCGCCCAGGTGTTCTCTGTGCCTGCCGGTCTCGCTCGTCGGCCAGCAGCGCTTCAATGTCTTGCATTCGGGTCTCCGGTGTCGTCGAGGAATCGCTGCAATGCAGCGCGGTGGCGCTGTTCCTGCCGCTGTGCTGCCCACACCATTGCCGCTGTCATCGCTGGAGCACTCTTGACCCACTCCTGGTATTCGGCAACAAGCGAAGCATCGCCAGCCTTATTCAGAGTGCGGAGCAAATTCCCCGCTTCGCGTAATTGGTCGAAGTTCGGCGCGCCGAGGCCGGGACTTTCCAGCCGTGACTTCTCTGCTATCAACACAAGTTCGCAGAGTTGTTCTGCGCTTCGTCGCCAGTAGCGCGCAGCTTGAAGATCACGGCCCAGCGCAGCACGCTCCTGAGCGAAATGGCGACGGTCATTGGGGGTCACTGGGCTATCTTCAAGCGGGACGCCTGTGAAGTCCGCAAGCCAACGAAGGGCATCAGACTTTCGGCAACGAAGGGCACGTTCCACAAGCGCGATGATGCCACCGCCATCGCGGGAGGCGAAATCGTGCCATGCGCCCTTTCCGTCATCGAGCGCGACGTTCCAGCCATCACCATCACGCCACGTTGCGCGGCCTCTCCAGCATCCCGCAGCATGGCGTTGAAGTTCGGTGCCCGTTACGGCGCGGTACACGTCGGAGATTCTTGCTTTCGAAATGATCTGGGCCGCGCGGGTCTGATGGATAATGGTGTTGATTGAGTTCAGTTGATGCTGCGGGAATTCGCCGGATTGCCCTCCGGCGGGTTCCTGCGGACTCATCGGCCATCTCCTGTGGCTCCGCCTGTGGGACGCGATTGAAGCCACTCATTGATACCAGCGGCGGGATACCTGACGGCGCGACCCAACTTGCAGAATTTGGGGCCAGCGCCATAGAGTCTCCACTTCCGCAGACAATGGACGGATACGTTTAACTCGGCGGCGAGTTGCCGCTCATTTAGGAGTTGTTGGGTTGGTGTGGTATGCATTCTGATTGAGCATCCCACTCGACCCATGACCGAAAAAAGGAAACACCGTCGTTCCCATTATTTCTGATTTTTTCGTTTTCTTCCCCTGGAGCCTTGCCTCATGACTTCCGACATTCCCAGTTGCAAAGCCGCTCGTTCGATGCCGTGTTGAATCGCGGACTCCTCTAGGACACGCTGCCCTCGCGTCGCCTCGAAATCGGCGATTTGCTTATGGGATAGACCGCAGCACTGCCAAAGCGCTACCCAGTCGAACACGGCCGACTGCCGGATTTCGCCGGGCTTTCGCAGCGGTTGTGTCGCCGCCGCCAGAGCCTCTACGTCCTCCCGATATCGGCGTAGCGAAGATTCGAAATTGCGCCTAGCGCCATGTGCGAAAGTTGCCCACTTTTCGTAGAGTGGTTCCCAAGGCAGCACTTCGCAATGCACCAGACGTTTCTTGCTGTCCGCTTTGACATACAACTCGGCGCGTGTGTTCTCAATCGAATCTGGCGGGGCATCGTCAAGGTATGATGGCAGCGAAGGTTTCTCTACCACCTTTCCGCTCTCGATCCAGACAGATTCCGTGTCGGTGTCTGCGTCCGGGCCAGTGAAAAAGAATTTGTACTCCGTCAGCATGTCAAAAGGGAACCATGCCACCGATCCCTCGTCGCAGTTCGGTAGTCCAGCGTGCCAGTGCAGCGTGAAGTATGCGGCATCATAAATCCATTCGAGGTGTAGGCCGTGGCGCGCCGCCCAGTCGCGCATACCGCGAACGAATTCCAGCAAATTGAGAGTCTGCGGAGTGCAGCGATTGAGTGCCGAAACAAAGCGGGATGGATCGTCAGTCTTAGGCAGTTCTGGAAGGGCATTGAAGTAGAGCGGAAGCACCGAGTCACGCAGATCGCGCAGTACGTGTGGTGCGTGCCGAGCGATTGCATTCAGAAACGCGCGCCTTGGAATCATGAGTGCTGGCGAGCGATCCGACAGAGAATCGTACTCGCCGACAGCAACCTTAAGCCACCCGTCTCCTGTCACCTGCTTTTGTTTTTGCGCGCGCGACTTAGGCTTTGGCACTGAATCCCACCTCCCGAGTGGATTTCCCATTTGAAGCCGGGCAGACGGTGGGAAAATCCGCTTTTCGGGAGCGACCCTATCCCGGCAATTTCAGCTTACTTCGAACGCTTTAGCGCTTGTCTTCGTGACTGCGAGCAATCCGATACAGGTTGTCGGAGATCGCTTTGATATCTACTGCAATCGAGGGCAGCGCATCGCAAATCATCGAGAGCTACCCAGATTTAGCGCCATCGAAGGCAATGGCGGCGAGAGTGTATCCCAGAAGTCCCAAAAATTGCGTCATTGATACCATGCCCAGCGCACGAAGCGCACCAGTAGGTAGATTACGGCGAGAATCAACGCAAGCCCGAAGGCGGTGCTAAGTCCCCACCGGATGATATTGCCGACGGCTTCGCCAGCTTCGCCAACTTCACTGTACGAGGATTTCATGGAAGTATTGGGAGAGCTTTCGGAGGCATCGCAACTGCGGCTATAGTGTGCCCGCCCTCCGCCGCCTTGCGATACCAGTCAACGGCCTTCGCCAGATGCCCGCTAGTGTAATATTCAGCGAGCCTATATTGGGCGGACGGTTCCCCTGCTCAGCTAGGAGGAGATGCTCACTAAGGACAGCCTCGTTCCAAACCATCAGCTACGCGTTCACCTCATCGCTGCCATAAATCGGCTTTGATTGGTGCATCGCCTTGAATTGCGCCAGCCATTTCTGCATGAATTCTGCCCTCTCGTTCTCAAATGGAGCAGTACGCTCTTTGTATTCACGTTCGAGTGCTTCGGCCAGATCCTTGTCGCGAAACCTGCCACTCCAATCGGTCTCTATTTTTTTCACCTCGGGATAGTATCCCCACCAAGAGAGATCGATCTCTCTGTTGTAGTATTGCGCCTGCGTAATCGTCCACTCACCTCTTTTCACACGCAAGTTCGCTTCCAGGAGGAATTGGCATCTTCTCAAGGCGAATTCCCACCTCCACGTCGCGAAAGCACTATCGTGCATGAGGCCAGCCTCCGCCTGGTCCGGCGGCCTCTCCCCGGAAGTAATCGCCTTCCACCCCGGCGTCGTAAAGAGTTCCCTCTCTGCTGCCAGGGACTCGCGCAACGCCACATCCAGACGAGCGTACGCATCGCCAATTAGATCTCGCGAAAACGCCGGGTGCTCAATATCTGGATAACCGGATTCAATGGCGTTCTCGCGTCGCACCGTCTCTATCGTTGAGTAGATTCGAGCCAGCGTGATCGCAATCCACAAAAGTGTGACGAAGCCGCCCAAGGCGATTAAGTTATACATGGATCCTCCAGGGAAACTTTATCATTTGGCTTGAGATATCGGCGCGACTCAGAATAGCCAGTAAAGGGGGTGATGCGGGTCCCATTTTGAAAAACAGGTGTATGGGTAGGGCACCATCCGATGGGTGGGAGGCGGTCCAGTTTCCGATATTGCCGTTTTTCTCCCACGACCACAGCGTTTCTCACCACTGGTGATGTTTCGTGATTAGACTTCAGGCTAGCGAACTGCCTTTGCCGAACTCCTCGTTACACGCGGCGAATCGATTTCCTCCCAAGCGCCCAAGCCTTTAAACCTCGGACTGCTGATGCAGCCAGGAGGAATACAGCCGACGTGATGCAACCCATGCGCAACCCCATGGAAAAGCCGTCGGGGTCTCCGGGAAGTGTCATTATGAGCCCTAGTAGCAACGGCATGAAAAAGGCAGCGATCCAGGGGAAGGACTTCAGCATCGTGGACACCACGACCCCGATTGCCGCAACCCCGAAAACCATCGACCACAGAAATACGACTGTGCCCAACGGCGTTGGTCGATTTGCGTCTCCTGCGGCGAAGCCTATGGCCAAATACGCTATTGCAAGGATGACACAGCCGCCAGCCGCACCCAAGTTTACGGCCAACACTCGCAACGGCATGTGAAAGCGGCGGCGACCACCCGGCAACGTCTCGCCGAACAAAGGAATCAACATGCTTTGGCCCGATAGTATCAGACTGCAGGGCGGCCGGGAGACCGGGCTTGTTGAAGTCTTGGCCCCGCGTGACGGACTTCAATGTACGCTAACGCCGTATGTCGCTCATTTAGGCAGAGATCACGAACGCGGCCACCGCTGGTCTTCCCTCACCGCACGTTGCTCAGAGGTGCCTAGTAATGTCAGACTCAAGCATCGTGAACTACTCCGCACATCGAATAGGTCGAGAAGCGTTAGACCTCCTTCGGCACGTTCTGACTGCGACACTGGGTACTGCCTTCGCTGGATCGGAGATCAGCGGTGTCTACCATGCAAAGACCTTAGCCGGGGCCGTGACGAAAGAGGTCATCATCAGTGGCATCGTTGCGTTCCTGCTCGGGGCACTGTTACAGCACTTTCGTCCCTCCAATCTGACGCGATGGATCTGGCTGCTTGGCATCGCAACGTTGGCGTTTACCGTGCGGATTGAGCACGCATCCGTGTTGGACGGAGGTGGAACCGCCTTTACGCTCAACTCTCCACTGGGCCTACGCGATCCCAACACAATCACAATGTGGTTCGTTTCGGTCAGGTTGGTAGCTTACTCGATGGGAGGGATCTTCTATACATGGTTAGCGACCAAGGCGTCGGCTGTAATGGAGCCAACAGCGGTGCCAGAAGGTGGCCTAGAGGCGTCGGGTGAATAGCTTCGCTGCCGCACTCCATGAGGCCCATTGCGTGCGCGAGGTTCGTCTGTTCTTCGTGCCTCGGAATGGCTGCATAGGGATCGTGTCGGCCTAGTTTCCGACAATGCCGTATATCGCTCAGTACGGTCGGTGCATACTGCCAGCATCGGTTCGACAAGCACTTATCGGGGCTGCGACGTGGCGCGCCAACCTCTAGGCGACTCGCCGGGCTTGACGTTTAGCTTCTTCCAGACTTCGTACGTCGTTAGCTCCAGGTCGAGCTGTCCGTCAGGTCGAACCCTGAAGACGTTTTTTGTCACGAAGCCGGTGGATGGCATTATCGCTGTGAAGGTTAGAGCGGCGCCGTCCCAATTGACGCCCTCGATTTTAAACGTCTCACCGTCCGATTGGCAGAAGCCTCCAACATGGAATTCGCCGTCCGCCACTGAAATCGCGAATGCCGCATCCGAGTCTTCGTCGTTTGTCACCCACGTTCCGATCAGGGGGTGATCCGCCTGAATACCATTTGAAGCCACACCTCATATTATTGTTATTGCGTTGTGGACGATAGGTGGGGTTTATGGAAACTGACCCGGCCCGAAGATGCACAGCCGGTCAAAATCCGGTAACGCCGTGTACCGACCACAATCGCGAAGCAGTGGGCGTGCCGTTAGCCCTGTGAGTAAATCATTGCCTTGCGAGTGCCGGCGCCGCAGATGCGCTTTACGGCATTTTGGCCCGCATGTATTTATTGAAGTGGGTACAGTATCTGCTGCCGACCTCGACTCTGAAAAGTTCTTTCCATCGAAACGAATACTGGTTCTCCCATTCACCCGTGGCGTCGTAGCATTTTGTTTCAAAGCTGTCTTTGGAAACACTTTCAACCGGCCCGAGATAAAAGGCGGTCGATCCGTCCTCAAAGAGCATCTCGATACCGGGCCATATGGCCCCTTTCATCAGAGTTGTCAACACGTCCCTCATCGTCGCGCATCGCACAACCCACGATGGCACCTTGAGACGCGAAAGCGCCCCGTTTTGTCTCAGAATCTTGTTTGCGCAACGCTCGAATTCGCCATCGCGAACGCCCCGTATGACTTTTTTCGGAAGAACGACGATTCCATCAAACTCGAAGTCGATTTCTTCGCGCACGACAATGAAGTGTTGCCCAATGTGCACGATGACCCCGTCGTAATTGTCACCCTCAGGATGCCGGGTTCTGAATCGCATTGACCAGCGCTCTTCGACAGATTTGCGATAAGACTGTTCGAGGCTCTTTGACATCGGACGCGCCTAGGAGACACAACAGTTTAGCCGATCTCATGCGAAAAGTTCGTCGAGGCACGGCGAGTTTGCGCGACGCGCCGTTGTGGTTTCCGATAAGCGGACGAAAAGTGGGGTTCTCGTCCATTATCGGAATTTATAGCGACAGCGACCGTTATTTATGGACGATATTGCCGTCTATCGTCCACAACCACTCAGCGACTGTTGTTCGCGAAGAGTCGCTGTGGGAGACTGGACATCGATGAACTTGACTACAGATGAACGCTTGGCGCACTTAGCTGCCATCGTGGATTCCTCCGACGACGCAATCATCAGCAAGGACCTCGATGGGATCATTACAAGCTGGAACAATAGCGCAGAACGCCTTTTTGGTTACACATCCCAGGAAGTCATCGGCCAACCGATCACCATCCTCATTCCGCCTGAGCGTCTGCAGGAAGAGCCGGAAATACTCCAACGCCTCAAGAAGGGCGAGCGCGTCGATCACTTCGAGACTATACGCAGGCGCAAGGACGGAAGGCTCCTTGAAATCTCGTTGACCATTTCCCCAGTACGGGATGGCAAGGGAACAATCGTCGGGGCCTCGAAAATAGCAAGGGACATCACGGAAAGCAAGAAAATGGTGGCCGAGTTGCACCGGTCCAATGCGATCCTCGAAGAATTCGCTTACTCAGCCAGCCATGATTTACAAGAACCGTTACGCACCGTAAAAATCTACGGTGAAATCCTCAAGCGGAGACATGCTGATCACCTCGATCCGGATGGTTTGAGCGTGCTGGAACATCTTCAAAGGGGAGCCCAACGAATGGAGACTCTGTTGAATGATCTGTTGGCTTATACCCGTGTGACAAGATTCGAGAAACCTAGCGAGAGAATCGACGCCAACCTCGCTTATGAAAGCGCACGTCAGAACCTTGGCAGTAGCATTTCGGAGAGTAATGCCAGAGTGACTGCGAGCTCCCTGCCGTCGGTGCGGATGCACTTCGCCCATCTGCAACAGTTATTTCAAAACCTCATGGGGAACGCGATAAAGTATCGCAATCCAGAGACAGCGCCAATCGTGCTCGTCAGGGCAAGCCGGGATGCCGCAGTATGGCATTTTTCTGTGGAGGATAACGGAATTGGGATAGCACCGGAATTCACAAAAACCATTTTTGGTCTCTTCAAGCGTCTCCACAGCGCGGAGGAGTATTCCGGTACCGGTTTGGGTCTGGCAATTTGTCAGCGAATCGTCGAACAATATGGTGGCCGCATCTGGGTTGAATCAAAACCGCCTCAGGGCTCTACGTTCAGATTCACCGTTCCCGACTGAGCCCATCGCCGCCTGAACCGGCGGCCAAGTCTCCAAAGTGTTTTTTCAACCTGCCTCCCGGTGCAGGTGAGTGGAGAGGGCGGTCTAGAGGGGCCTGCTTTGTGGGGCTAGCGGAAACTGAGCGCGTGCACGGCGCGGACGCTCGCCACTTTCCGGTAATGCCGTCTATCGTTGACAACCTCGGTAGAATGCCGCTTGACATTATCGCCGTATGCAATCCTTCCGTACTTCACTACGAGTTCAGAAGAACGATAATTTGAATGCGATGGCCTTCTGCATGGAATGCGAGCGATTGAAGGCGGAAGCAGTTTCTGCATACGTGGAAGCGCGGTGCATCCAAGAAGAGTCTGCCGCACGCGCGCTTCTGGGTTGGGGAGCGGTTACTTGCCATCAGTGGAGTTCTGAGGCACTTGAGCGGTGGCGGATCGCAACCAAACAGTGGGAGAGCCACTGCGCTCAGGTACATCGGCCAGGAAATCCCTCGGACTCAACTATGACACTGCCCGCGATGTGGGGTTATAGGAAAGTGACCGTAGAGAGAGAGCGCCCGCGCGGCCCATGCACGCCTCAGAATTGCCTGTAAAGGGGCCAAGGTGGGTCCCATCTCGGAAATCAGGTGCATGGGGAGGGGACCGGGGGGCGTTCCTAGGCGCGGGGGCTTCCGGGCCGATTTTCACCATGGGGATTTCTTTGGGGACTGCCGAGAACTGACCGTATCAGACCATCGCAGGTGGGTGGCCTCGCAACGCAGCATTGACGGGCATTTGGAACGACGGTAT
>CAWERY010000009.1:0-1177375 GCA_963811575.1 uncultured Solibacteraceae bacterium
GTCTCGCGTCGAACCCGGCCGGCCATAGGCGATATTCTCCGCGATCGTTCCCCGGAACAGAACCGTGTCCTGCAGCACAAACCCTATGTGCTGGCGTAACCCGGCAAGAGTGAACTTCCGTATGTCCACGCCGTCGATCCGGACCGTCCCGCCCAAGGGCTCGTAGAATCGCGGGATAAGGCTCACTACCGTCGATTTCCCGCTCCCCGTAGGCCCCACGATTCCCACCATCTGGCCCTTCTCAATGGCAAAGGTCACGTCGTTCAGCACCGGCGTTTCCTTGCCGTAACCGAACTTCACATGATCGAAGACAATTTCGCCTTCTAAGCCCTTGGGCGCATACGCGTCGGAGCGTTCCACTACCATCTCATCGGCTTCCAGAATCGCTCGAATCCTCTCCACGCCGACGGCAGTCTGTGCGATCGTGTTCGTCATCTTCGCCAAATCCTGCACAGGTTTGAAGAACTTGTTCAAGTAAGCGAGGAAAATGATCAACACTCCCGCAGTCATGGTACCCGCGGGAATGAGGCCGGCCCCGCGCCATAGGACGAACCCCGTGCACCCAGCCACGATCACACTGACCACAGGCGAGAGCAGCGATTTCACCTGCCTCGCTTTCAGCGCGGATTGAACCGTGGCCTGGCTCACCTCCTTAAGCCTGCGCCTCCTCGAAATCCTGAGTGCCGAATGCCTTTACCACTCGCTCCGATTCCAGCCCCTGCTCGGCAACGGTCACAATCTCACTCTGGTTCTTGCGAACATCCTTGGTCGCCTTCTTAATCGCCTTCTTGAAGCGGAAGACGAATAACAGCAGGAAGGGCATCACGGAAATTGCCACCAGCGCGAAATCCATATTGAGCCACAACATCAGGCCTAGCATGCCGACGATCGTGAAGAGATCCACGAGCATCCCAAGAGTGCCCGACGATGCGAAGCTCTGAATCGTGGCGATATCAGTGGTCAGGGTGCTCAGAATGATGCCGATCTGGTGGCTCTCGTAGTAACGCAGTGACAGGCGCTGCAGGTGATGATAGGTCCGCAAGCGGAGGTCGTGCGCCACCCACTGGCCCACGCTCTCCGTGTAATAGTTGTCCACATAAGAAGCAAGCCCGCTGATTGCCGCGATCAGCACCGACACGATCGCAGCCAGGGCGGCAATGTGCATCTTGCTCGTGCCGCCCAATGAGTGCTTCAACATGCCCGTCAGCCAGCCCGGCACGTGGTGACTTCCCACCACGTTGTCGAGGACGATTTTTAGCGGCCATGGACCGGCCAGGCTCATGACTGTCTCAATCAGCATGGCGATGAAGACGATGAGAAGCGTCGAACGGTACGGCTTAATGAGATCCCGAATCAATCGAATCATGGCGGTACTCATTAACCCCGATTCCTCGTGCCCGCTTCGGGCGCAAAAAGATCGGGGTAGCCCCCTTGGCTTTTCTGCTGATATTAGGCGAGGAAGGCGCGTCGGGCGAGCATTACCTTACGGCTACCTGCCTTCAGCATGAGAGTGGGCGCGCTGCAGTAGGGCGACCAGGTCGGCGATATGGTATGGCTTGCGGATGAAACCCCAGGCCTGTGGGCTGCCCAGGGTATTTGACGCCATCTCTTTGCTATAAGCCGTTGTGAGAATGATTCGAATGTCCGGCCGGATTTTGCGAAGTTCGTCGAACAGCTTCCTGCCGGAAATTCCGGGCAGCGTCATGTCCAGCAAGATAACTCCAATTTCCAGGGAACGGGTTCGAAAGATCTCCAGAGCGGCATGGCCGTCTCCCGCCTCGATCACCGAGAAGTTCTTCTTGCGAAGCATCTTGCAAACCGCGACACGAAGCATTTCCTCATCGTCCACAACCAGCACTTTCGAGTATTCGGCGCCCCTAACAGCCGGTTTGAGAGGCAAATTCTGTTGCGGCAATTTGTGCACTTCCGGAACGCAAGGCAACACAACCTCGAGGCAGGCGCCCGCCCCTGGTGCGCTTGTCAGGCGAATTGCGCCGCGATGGGCCCGGACTATTCCTTGCACCGTCACCATACCCAAGCCCCGGCCGGAAACCTTGGTGGTAAAAAATGGGTCGAAGATCCGCTCCTGAACCTCCCTGCTCATACCGCATCCCGTATCGCTGACCTTCAGTCGGATGTATTCACCTTCAGCCAGGTCGCCTCGGTCGGCGGAATCGCGGTCAACCCGTGCCGCTTCGCAGCTCACTGAGATCACACCAGGGCCGTCGTCCAATGCTTCTGATGCGTTGGCGATCAGATTCATGACCACTTGGCGGAGCTGAGAGGCGTTGGCCATAACCGCCGGAATATTTCCCGGCAGTGACACTCGGATTACCGCATGTTTGGAAATCGATGCCTTCAACAGTTCCAACATCTCGCGAACCAGGCTGCTTAAGTCCACCGGCTCGAAGCTCGGATTCTCATGACCGGCGAAAGATAACACTTCCTGCACGATTTCAGCCGCCCGCCCTGCTATTGCATGAATTCGGCCAATGCCTTCGCGCGCCCGTGCGTCCTCCGAGAGATCCGACAACAGGAGTTCCGAGTCCGACAGGATTCTTCCCAGGAGATGATGGAAGTCATGCGCAACACCGCCGGCCAGCACTCCGAGGCTTTCCAGCTTCTGCGCCGCCAGTCCCTGCTCCTGATCGCGCTTGAGCTGTGTGATATCGGCCACGGTTCCGATATGGCCGGCAAATTCCGAACCCACAAAGCGCGGAACCGCCGTGCCAAGCATCCAGCGGTACTCGCCATCGGCGCGGAGTTGGCGAAATGCCATCTGATACTCCCGTTGTGATGCCACCGCACCCGAGACTACGGATCGGATACGTTCCCGATCATCCGCGTGCACCAGCTCGGTCCACCCGTCTCCACGCAGTTGTTCCAGGCTACGGCCATGGTGCAGGAGCGCCTGCCTGTTGACGTAAGTCACCCGTCCGCACTCGTCGTGAGCCCAGATCAGCACCGGGGCTGCATCGGCGATTTTCTGAAAGCGCGCTTCACTCTCGGCCAGCGAGTCCTGCGCCCGCCGGTTCTCGGTTATGTCGCTCATCACTCCGCGTAAGCGCGTCGGAAGCCCCTGCGGACCCGCCAGCGGATGTAGTGAGTCCCGGAACCAGAGAACTCGCCCATCCGCGGTGAGCATTCGATGTTCCACTCGCACTGTTTCATTAGTTCTTTGGGCGCGCCGCGCCTCGACCATCAGTCTTTCACGGTCATCCGGATGAACATATCGCGGCCAAAATGATGTGGGCCGGTCATCCCCTGAATGGTAACCCAGCAGCTTCGCGGCGCCGGCGCTTACCAGTAGAATCTCCAGGCTCTCTGCGTCGGCTTCCCAGACAATTTCGTCCAGGCTCGAGACCACCTCCCGTAAATCGTCTTGAGTCTCCTGCAGAGCCTTTCTGGCCGCGTCGCGTTCTTCGGTGCGGCGCGCTACCTCGTCTTTCAGGTAGCTCGACAATTCGCGCAAGCGCCGCGCGTCGCTGCTGATCCGGCGAACACTATGCAGCGTGAGCGGCATCAAAGCCAGTACAAAACCAAAATCGATCAGTGAAGGAATCGTCGCCCTCCGGGTCAAAACCAGAAACTCGTTGATCGCACAAAGCAGGAACACACCGTAAAATGCCAGCTGCCACCGTAGCGTCTTCTCCCCTCTGCGAAAGCGCATCGCTAGTCGGACGAATGCGCCACCGGACAGCATCAGGAAACTAAGCCAGTAAGATCGCCCTAGCCACGTAACTCTGGGCAATTGGCGGCTCAGCGCCGGCCAGCCGTCAGATACACTTCCAACCTTCGAATCGAAGAACCAGCCTGTTGCCGTGAGGATGGCGCCTAAGCCGATGACCGCAACGGTAGCTCTGACGACAAAGTTCGAAGTCGCCGCTAGCGAACCATGTTTATCGGCGTAGCTATACAGTAGCCAGGAAATCGCGTGGGCCGTAACCAACAGGTAACTGACGTTGGCTGCGATTATGTAAGTGGAATCAGGTAATCCCCTCGTGCTCGTTATAACAGAGAGCGCGTTATAGCCGGCAGCGGTAAACGCGATAGCTCCGAAATACCGCGCGATACGCCATCCGGGCGCTCGCGCAATCGCCCCATGCAGCACGCCGATGGACATGTTGACGGCGGCTGCGGCTAACGCGATACCGGCGCCCAGGTCCACTCGCGCATTATTACAGAATCTCGATCTTTTCTCAATCAGGATTCAAAGACTTAAAGATCAACTCTCGCCCGGGTCATTTTACACATTTTTGGAATCACTGGCCCTAACATCGCATCAGGGTCGGTGGAGAAGATAACTTGCCAACGATTTTGGTAGTGGACGATGAACCGCTGGTTCGCAGGATGGTGGCCCACATCCTCGAGAACGAAGGGTTTCTGGTGCTTACCGCCGAAAGCGGCGAAGAGGCGATTGAGATCTCACACTCTCATAAAGGTGCTCTCGATCTTCTCGTAAGTGATATAAGAATGCCTGTCATGGACGGTTGTACGCTTGCCCAACAACTCCAGGAGGAAAATCCGGACCTCCCTGTCCTTCTGATCTCGGGCTATTGCGAGGACGAACCCGAGATGCGCTGCCCGAAGTTTCCCGTCTTGTCGAAACCGTTTTCGATGAAGTCCCTCGTGGCCACGGTGCGAACCCTCCTCGGTCAACCCGTCGCCGCGTGAGCCCGGCTTCAACGAGTGAAACGCCGCGCCAACGCCGGTAAGAAACCGAATATGTCGTGATTTTCAATTCGGTAGAAGACGCCGCCCATAATTCGATTGAAGTTCTGGCTGGATGACGTGTATCGGTATTCGGCCCTTACTCCCCATTTCTCGCCTGCGTAATACCTGCATCCGCCACCGCTTTCCAGCGCGAATTTCGAGTGGCGCTGGCCCACATAAACCAGTGTTCCCGCCGGACCGCTTAGCCCGGCCGTATATGGATTCATCAGTACACTGAGACCGAAGATGCCATATGGCTCCCATTTCTTAATTGGCACGCCGCCGTGCAAGGCGAAGTTGAAATCGAAAAGGTCGGACCCCCTTACCTGCGCCGCCCCGGAAGGCAGCAGCGTCCGGTCGTTCATCGGAATCACCGCCGCTTCCGCCACACCCTTGATATAGCGCGAGAAACTGGCTCCCGCGCTGCCCGCGATAATTGCATGAGTTCCGATTCCCCCGAGCGTGGCCCCGCTCATCACGGAGACCTCGTCTCCGCGTTCCAGGCTCTCCTGGGCATACGCCGCACAGGCGGTCATGAGCAGGAAGCCCAAAGTAATTCGCACCAACACTTGCTTGTCCACTGCCGCACCTCGATTCCATCATTTCGGGGATGGATTCAAAATCGTTTTTTTTGCGGCGGCGCTTGAAAAAAATAGCTCCCGGTCTAAATTGGTTGCATCGGGTAGGACATCAGTATTGAGTGAAGCGTCTTAAGGAGACCCCAGCATGGCGGCAAGGGAACTTGCGCTAGGAGCATCGAAACGGAATGTTTACGCACCTCAATCTCGGATCACGGATCGTCATGCCTTGGGTCCCGACCGGCAAATTCGAATCCTCTCGGTAAGTCGCTCAGAGGACGATCGTTCCGCTCTCTTCGAGATAGTGGATGACTTACCCTTCCTCGTCACTCCGGCCGGTTCCTGCAAAGAGGCGGCCGCTGCCCTCACTCGGGAACAGTTTGGAATCATCGTCTGTGAGTGCGCCCTGCCGGACGGGTCCTGGGGTGAGATCTTGCACCAGATTTCGGGCGCCGGCGAGCGCCCGTTGCTCATCGTCGCTTCGCGGTCCCTGGACAAGTCGCTCTGGGCGGAGGTCCTGAACCTCGGCGGCTATGATGTTCTTGCCATGCCCTTCAACCGGCAGGAGGTGCGTCACGTACTCACCTCAGCGTGGGTGCAGAAGGCCAACCCGGTCCGCGGGAAGTGCACCGTCGCAGCCTCGTGAAGAGAGCCGGCTGAACGGCACGATTGCGGGAGCCCGTCGCGTCCAGCGCCCCGGCTTCAACAGGTGAAATCGTAAATCGCTCGCCGCAGCCCCGGCATCGGGGTGATGTGACTTCTTCCATGAGATTTTACGCAGGCCTTTTGATAGCAGCCTTGTCCTGTGCAGCCCTGGTAGCGCAGGATGGCCGCCTTTCGCCCCGCTTTCGCACCGTATTCATCCTTGAGATGGCCAACGGCTTGGACCAGCATTTGGCCAGCCGGCTCACATCCACCCGGGCCTTATGGGTCGTGCTGGACCCGGGTAGTGCCGACGCCGTGCTCACGCAATCGCTCGACGAACCATTCTGGAGTTGGCTGATGAAGACCTATCCGCCGGCCGCTGGAGCGCCCGCGGCGGCCAACAACGTTCGAGTGCCGGCTTACGCGCGAGACACCCAGGGCCGGGACACGCAGGGCAATGACAAGCACGCTGGCACGGTCTTCCTCGTTGATCCCCGCACGCGAGTGGTGCTCTGGTCCGGATGGGAAGTGCCCAGGAAATCTACGCCCGACGAACTGGACCGGACGGCCGGACGATTTGCCGTCCAGATCAAGGCCGCGTTTCAGAAGAAGTAACCCCGCGAGCCAAATTCAGTAAGCGCTGCACGCCCCGCCCGCGGCAGAGAGCGCGGCCGGGATCTTCAAATTCCGTGTCCGGCTCTTGCATCTCTCTCACGCGCTTTCCGGCACGCGGTAGCAGCACCTGGAACGTCGATCCTCGTCCCGGCTGGCTCATTACACTGATCCCTCCGCCGTGCGATCGAAGTATGCCTTGCACCACCGCCAGTCCCAAGCCCCTGCCCACAAACTTAGTGCTGTAAAAAGGGTCGAAGACCCGGGTCTGTGCCGTCGGTGACATGCCGCAGCCCGTGTCGGAGACTTCCAGGTAGCAATAGTCGCCTCCAGGCAGATCCAGTTTGCGCTTGGCGGCGGCAGCCTTTCCAATGTGCATATGCCCGGTGCTCACCGTGATCTTCCCTCCCCTGCCTTTAACGCCTCCGCCGCATTCGTAATCAGGTTCAGCACCACTTGGTGGATCTGTCCCTTATTCGCCTGCACGCACGGCAAAGTCCTCGGCCAGGTGGAGATCGACGCTTGCCGTATCGTTGAGCGGGGGCCGTATCAGGAAGAGCACCTCCGACGCGATCTTCGAAAGATCCACGCTTTCAATCGTCAGATCGCGCTCGCCCGCGTAAGTCATCAATAGGTTCACGATCTCCGATGCCCTGTTGGCGATCGCCGCGATCCGGACTATGTTTTCCCGGCCCGGCGATTCGTCGGGAAGATCGCAGAGCGCCAGTTCCGACTCCGCCAGAAGGCTTCCCAACAGGCTATTGAAGTCGTGAGCTACGCCGCCCGCCAGTACTCCGAGACTCTCTAGTTTCTGATGCATCAACATTTCATCCTGGCTTCGCTTGAGATCGGTGATGTCGATGCTGGTTCCGATGTAACCGGCATAAACACCTCCGATGAATCGCGGAACACCAGTGTGCAGCGCCCAACGGTATCGGCCGTTGGAACGGCGGACTCTGCATTCGATGCGGAAATTTCTACGCCCGGTCACGGCCGCCAGGTATTGGGATGAAACTGATTCTGCGTCGTCGGTGTGCACGTAATCGGTCCAACGTGGCGAGACGTGGTCGGATACCTTCCTCCCCAGGAACGCCAGCGTCCTCCGGTTGTAAAACGTTACGACATTGTCAGCTGCGGTGATCCAGATCCCCACCGGTGCCCGATCGGCCAGCGTCCGAAACCGGTTTTCGCTTTCCCGCAATTCCTGCTCGGCACGTTTGCGCTCTTCCAGTTCGAGCGAGAGTCGTTCATTGGCGGCGCGAAGTTCGGCGGTCCGTTCCGCAACCTGCTGCTCCAGGTGGCCCCGAAGACGCCCGAGTTCCATGTGAGTACGCACCCGAGCCAGTAACTCGGGCCGGTGGTACGGCTTCGAAATGAAATCCGCCGCTCCCAGACTCAGACCCAGAACCCGATCCTCCAGTTGACCCGCCGCGCTAAGGAAAATGATCGGAATCCCGCGGCTCCGTTCATCCGCCTGAAGCCGGCGGCAGACTTCGAAACCATCCATACCCGGCATGCGGATATCTAGCATGATCAGCTCCGGCGCCACTGCATAGGCCGACGCCAGCGCCAAGCTGGCCGCTATCCGCCGGGCGAACGCAATAGCCTTCCCCGGTCAGGATGTCAGTCAGCAACCGGAGAGAATCTGAATCGTCATCGACCACGAGTATCGTACTGTGTTCATTCACGGCTGTCCCTCACTGGCGCCCGCATCTCGCGTCGCAATCGCATGAAAACACTTTCAACTCCCACTCAGGAAGCACCGCTCGGGCCTTCTTCTGTAAGTACTGCAAATACTGCCTAGTCCGCGAGCCGGACATTGGACGACCACCGGCGTGGGCCGGGCCGAGTGGACATCTCGGAGGCCGGGGATGCGGTTCGAACAATCAGAAATCTCGCAAGTCGTGCGCCAGTACCAAATTTCGGCTACCCTTTTCCGGGCGCAGCAGAATTGTCATCGCCGATGGTGATGCAAAGCCCATCGAGTCGGTTCAAATATTTCCTCGTGCCCCAGGGAAAAACGGGATTAAGGAAACATCCCTAAAGCTTTTCCTGGTGCGTTTCGATACATCTCAACGCTTACCCACGCCGGGCGAAAGGTTCAGCGCAAGATCGTCTTGATATCGATCTTCCTGGACGCCGAATGCGCCGCGTTTGCCTGCCGCCAGATACTGCTTCGCATCCATTCTGCCAAACATTTCAATCAGCTTCGCGATGATCCCAGTCCAGCCGGTTTGATGGCTGGCCCCCAATCCGGCCCCGTTATCGCCGTGAAAATATTCATAAAAAAGCAGATTGTCCCTCCAATGGGGATCGTTCTGAAATTTCTCGGCGCCTCCGAAGACAGGCCGGCGACCCGCCTCGTCCCGCAGAAAAATCCGCTCCAGCCGCCGCACGAGTTCCTGAGAGACCTCGTAGAGGTTCATCTTGTTTCCGGATCCGGTTGGGCACTCGATTTGAAAGTTGTCGCCGTAGTAGAGGTAATAGGACATCAGCGCACGAATCAGGAGTGTGTTCGTCGGCATCCAGACAGGTCCCCGCCAATTGGAATTCCCGCCGAACAATCCGGAATCCGACTCGGCGGGAAGATACTTCACCCGGTACTCCCTCCCATCCGCGGTCAGCACGTAAGGGTTCTCCTCGTGGAAGCGGGACAGCGCCCGAATTCCATAGGGACTCAAAAACTCCTTCTCGTCCAACACGCGCGTGAGAATTCGTCGCAGCCTTTCTGGATTGACCAGAGCGGCAATTCCGCGGCCACCCACACCTAAGAAGCCTGGACCAGTCGGATGAATGTCTCGCGTCAGTTCCGGCATTCGTTTCAACCGCTCGCTCAGGAGCGACATCGCGTTCGGAACCCGGTCTCGCTGCCACGGCTCAATCACTGTCGTGGCGCAAACCGGTAGTAAGCCTACCAGGGATCTGACCTTCAACCGGGTCGCCGAGCCATCCGGCAGTCGCAGGACATCGTAGTAGAAACCGTCTTCTTCGTCCCACATACCATCCGGCCCAACCTGATTCATGGCATTTGCGATCCATAGGAAATGGTCCGTGAACTTCGTCGCCATGTCGTTGAAGGTAGAATCACTCGCTGCCAGTTCCAGGGCGATTTCCAGCATATTCTGGCAAAATAACGCCATCCAGGCGGTGCCGTCGGCCTGCTCCAGATAGCCCCCTCCCGGCAAAGGCGCGCTCCGGTCGAAGACACCGATGTTGTCCAAACCCAGGAATCCTCCTTCGAAGATGTTCTTCCCGAACCGGTCTTTGCGGTTCACCCACCAGGTAAAGTTCAACGCCAGCTTCTGAAAGGATCGCTTCAGAAAGTCGAGGTCGCCCTCTCCCCGCAGCGCTTGTTCGGTTCGATAAAGAAAAATCGTGGCCCATGCATGCACCGGTGGGTTGACATCGCTGAAGTTCCACTCGTACGCCGGAATCTGTCCATTGGGATGCAGAAACAATTCCTGTAGCAGCACGTCGATTTGGCCCTTCGCGAAATCCACGTCTACCGTCGAAAGCGCCATGGCGTGGAAAGCCAGGTCCCACGCCGCGTACCACGGATACTCCCACTTGTCCGGCATCGAAATGACTTGCTGGTTAATCATGTGGTACCAGTCGCTATTCCGCATGGACCTTGTGCCCGGCAGCATGGGGTCCGCCCCATGCTCCGATAGCCATTTATCCACATCCAGACTGAAGTATTGCTTGCTCCAAAGCATCCCGGCCAGAGCCTGCCGCATCACGCGGGCCTCATCTTTGGTGGACCTGCGGGGCGTGATCGACCGATAGAACTCGTCCGCTTCAGACCGCCTGGTTTGCACGATTTGTGCAAAGGATCCGCCAAACGGGTCGCCCATTTCGGCCGGCGGTCGATTACTCAAGCGCAACCAGATGGTGACTGTCTTCCCCGGTCCCACGTTGAGCTGATGATGCGCCGCGGCCTTGGTGCCCCAGTGTTCCGGGTTCACCGCATCCGCCTGTCCGTGAATCAGGTAGTTGTGAAAACCATCCTTTACGAAGGGACTCGCGTTAGGCGTGCCGAAAATCCTCTGGTTGTTTGTCTCGTTCTCGGTAAACAGCAAGGGAACGTCGCCCTCGGCATAGAGGAAGCAATCTCCCAGTTCCGCGTGCGCCACCGCTATCACACGCGGTCCGCCGGCTGTCGAAAGCTGCCTCAAGGAAGGTTTGACCGCATCCGGGTTGCCGCTCCAGGTATTGCGAAACCAGAGTGTGGGCAGGACGTGCAGCGGGGCAGCCGCCGGCCCTCGATTACATGCGCTGATCTGGATGAGAAGGTCTTCGGGCCCATTCTTGGCATACTCGACGAAAACATCGAAATAATGATCGCTGTTGAAAACTCCGGTATCCAACAGTTCGTACTCGAAATCGTGCCGGGTCCGCCGCGCGTTGGTGCCCACCAGATCGTCATAGGGAAAGGCCGCCTGCGGATACTTGTACAGATACTTCATGTACGAGTGGGTCGGCGTGCTGTCCAGGTAGAAGTAGTATTCCTTGACGTCCTCACCGTGATTGCCCTCCTCGTTCGTAAGGCCGAACAGTCGTTCTTTGAGGATCGGGTCCCGGCCATTCCACAACGCCAGTCCGAAACACAGGAACTGCTTGTTATCGCTAATTCCGGCGATGCCGTCTTCACCCCAGCGATACGCGCGCGATCTGGCCTGGTCGTGCGTGAAGTATTTCCACGCGTCTCCGTCATGGCTGTAGTCCTCACGCACGGTTCCCCACTGCCGTTCCGCCAGATAGGGACCCCACTTCCGCCAAGGGACCTTCGCATTCGCTTCCCGCAGTCTCGCGCATTCCGCATTCGTGTTCTTCACCGGCACATCAGCCTCCACGCACTTCACCTTCCCCGATGCAGCACTGGGACGTAAAGGACCTAACTATATTCCCTGCTTGCCGCAGCCCGCGATTCTGGTTCTTGCCCTGACGCGCTTCGCCCTCCGTTATCGACAGAACAAATGTGTAGCCGGCCGGCATGCATTGTGTAGGTTGCCGCCCGGAATCATCAATCGAATTGCCGCATCCACCTCAGTGCGCGCCTGCTTGGCGCGCGATTGAATCGCAAAAGAGTACGATGCCGCCCACTACATCCGCGTATATTTCAGTTACAAAGCGGCGAAGAATTTTCGCAGCGATGCGAGTGCGAACAATCCCGGGGCTGTCAGGAAACCGCGAATCATCAACGAAACCGGATGTCGCAGCTCAATCCGTCAATCGGAAAAATGCCCGCGCGCGCTATTCAATCCAACAACTTTCGCTCGTTGAAATAAAAAAGCCTCTTCCCACAAACGTCACATCATGAGAACATTCTGATTGCGCTATACAAAGCTCGAGTTGGTATTCCCTTGCAACACGATCACGATCCCCCGAGTGACCGTCTTATGAGTTCCGGAAGAATACTGATCGTCGAAGACGACGAAAGCCTTCGTAAAGTGATGCACGTTCTCCTCGAACGCGAAGGCTACGAGACCAGTTCCGCACCTACCGCAGAGGGTGCTCTTGCCATCCTGGAAAAAGCCTCACAGAATCTGGTCATGACGGATCTCCACCTGCCGGGGATGTCAGGCATCGAACTGCTCAAAAAGCTGCGCCTCGATTATCCGGAGACCGCCGTCATCGTCATGACCGCCTTTGGCACTATCCAGACCGCAGTCGAGGCCATGAAAGCCGGCGCCTATGACTTTCTCACCAAGCCGATTCATCCGTATGAGCTCAAGATGCTGGTCAGAAGGTCTCTCGAGCATTATCGCTTGCGCGAGGAAGTTCAGGTTCTCCGTAGTTGCCTGGACGAGAAGTTCGGCTTTGAAGCCATCGTCGGCTCTTCCACTCAACTAATGCAGGCGCTGGATATCGCAGCGCGGGTCGCCTCGACGGACGCCACCATCTTGCTGTATGGCGAAACTGGCACCGGAAAAGAACTGGTCGCGAAGGCAATCCATCTGCGCAGTTCCCGTCACGACCGTCCCTTCATCACCATAAACTGCGGTGCGATCCCTCGAGAGCTGCTCGAATCGGAATTGTTCGGGCATGTGAAGGGTTCCTTCACTGGCGCGTTGACCCATAAGAAGGGCAAAGTGGAGATGGCGGATGGCGGCACCATCCTGCTGGACGAAATCGGCGAAATGCCCCTCGATCTGCAGGTTCGCATCCTGCGCTTGATTCAAGAGCGCGAGATCGAAAAGGTCGGCGCAACCAGCCCGACCAAAGTTGACGTGAGGATCGTTGCGGCAACTCATCGCGAACTCGAGTCCATGGTCAAGGCCGGCACGTTCCGCGAGGATCTGTATTACCGGCTCCTCGTAGTGCCCATCAACCTTCCGCCGCTTCGCGAAAGAATCGGCGACATCCCGATTCTGGTTCAGCACTTCTTCGAAAAGTGCAAAGTAAAACATCTCAGGCCCAATCTCACGCTCTCCGCGGAGTTACTAACTCACTTCACGAACTACGCATGGCCGGGAAATGTGCGGCAGTTGGAGAATGCGGTCGAACGCCTTGTCCTGCTTGCCAGGGAATCCGGAATTACTGTTGCCGATCTCCCCGCATTCCTCGCAACTCCTCTGCCGCCGCAGGAAGAACCAGTTCCTGTACCGTTGCCCGAGGGCGGAATCAACCTCGAGGATCTTGAGAAGGACTTAATCCTCCAGGCGCTAAAGAAATACTCCGGCAACCAGACTCGTGCGGCCCAATACCTGAACATGAGTCGCCGGGCCCTCGCTTACCGTTTGGAAAAATACGACTTTCATCCCGAATCCGTCAAGGCCCGCAAGCACGACATATAAACGGCCGGCTCCTATGTAGTTCCCTCATGTTTTTCCGAAAATCTTTTCTCACTGCTAAGTCATTTATATTTAGTGCTTTCAGTGGCATAAGAGAGTGGCGCAACTAATGCCGCACGCCCCTTCATTCGTGTTAATTTCGGTAACCTTCAGCACCCTATTTCCGCAGCCGCACGAAAGTGTGCACACAAACAGTGCACCTGTCATACAGAAGTGGGCTGCACGATGGGGAACTCACCTGACTCTTTTTTCTAACACTATGATTCTACGGCGCGAACTGGGGTCAACGCTCTTGGCACTCGCCGTGCGATTACGGTGTGCATGTTCGCGATAGCAAACGAATACACCTCCCCCAAAAAGGAATTCACGCCAGTCGCCGAAACTGCCAGTGAGCCCGCCCCCGCCGTAGCAGGGACCGCGAGCTCTCCGGAAGCGCCGGCCGCGGAGTGCGTCACAACTGATGAGGCATTGGTCGAGCGGGCCAGAAGGGGCGACAAGATCGCTTTCGGTGAGTTGATTCAACGCCACCGGAACGCCTGCTTGAAAAGGGCACGCCTCATGATCCGTGATCGAAGCGATGCCGAAGACGAGGTTCAGAACGCCTTCTGGAAGGCCTTCCTCCGCTTGGAGCAGTACCGCGGAGAAGGCACTTTCGGCGCGTGGCTGAGCCGCATCGTGGAGAATCAGTGCCTCATGCGTATTCGTGACCAGCGCAACGTACGCTTCGTCTATCTGGACGAGCCTACCGAGTCGAACGTGCGCCTCGAAGTAGTGGGCCAGAGCCCCGACCCTGAAGGTCAACTCGGCTTGACTGAGGTAGGCGTCCTTCTCAAAAAGGAGATCAACCGTATTCCGCCGCTGCTTCGCAATGTAATGCTGCTCCGCGACGTGGACCAGTTGTCTATGTTCGAAATCGCCGGTCGGTTGGGACTCTCACTCCCGGCCGCCAAGTCCAGATTGCGGCGCGCCCGGTTAGAGATGAAAGCCCGGATTTCCAGCCACTGCGGCCGGAAAGGCGTCGGCACACTCACCCAAACCGCGAAGTACAATCAGGCCGCGTACACTCGGGCCAGTTAACTCACGATCTTGGACACTGCGAGGTCCCGCTCAGCGTCGCGCGGGACTTCGCGATCCACGGTCGGCCTTCCCCGTCTTCTCCTACCTCCGTGCTGCGTCCAAATTAATCCATCGACCCTCCACCGCCGGCATCAAGCGTGGCGAGACCCCATGGCAACCGGCCAACTTCATCGCAATCAGGACAAACGGCGAGTCTTACAGCTCGCTCATCAGGTTTCGGCCACGATCGGGCTTGATTTTTTTCGCGCGATGTCCAAGCATCTCGCCGAAGCGCTCGAGGCCGATTATGTTCTCGTCGCCGAATTCGTCGGTGGCCAAGCCGAGCGCGTGAAGCTCCTGGCCGGCTTCCCCGGCACGCGTTCCGGTCTCTTCGATTACCAGCTCGCAGGCAGCGCCGCCTCCAAGATCGCGTTGGGTAAAGCCGTCATGTGCCGCTCCGTGGCGCAGCACAAATTCCCGTCCGACGAAGCTCTCAGCGCTCTCCAGGCTCAAGCCTTTGTTGGTATCCCGCTCGCCACGCCGGAAGGCTCGCCGAGCGGAGCCCTGATTGCCGTCTACCGCAAACCAATTTCGCGGCTGAGCCTCGCCAAATCCGTCCTGGAGGTCTTCGCTCCGCGTGCTGCCGCGGAGCTCGCGCGCAAACAGGAAAGCGAACGCCTGCGCGAAAGTGAACAGCGCTACCAGGCGTTCGTCATGCTCAATGCGGACGCCATGTGGCGCATCGAATTCGAACAGTACATCGCTACCGATTTGCCGGAGCAGGAGCAGCTCGAACAAATCTACCAGTTCGGATACGTTGCCGAATGTAACGATGCCCTGGCACGTCAATTCGGTTTTGAGAGAGCCAGCCAGCTCACCGGAATGCACGTCAGCGAACTCGCGCCCATGACCACCGGTAGCGTACGCGAAGCCAATCTTGCAGCCA
Organism: uncultured Solibacteraceae bacterium; assembly: GCA_963811575.1. Lineage (GTDB taxonomy): Bacteria > Acidobacteriota > Terriglobia > Bryobacterales > Bryobacteraceae > Solibacter. The sequence goes on from CAWERY010000009.1 coordinate 15,345, forward strand.
TCCGCAACGGCTACCGGTACACCACCGTGGAAACAACCCCCGTGGACCGCGCCGGGAACCGCAGGCACATGCTGCGCAGCCAGTGGGGCATCGTCGAGGACGGTATGTTGCAGCGCATTTGGGGAACCACGCGCGACATTACCGAACTCAAGGCGGTTGAGCGCGAACTCGATACCTCCGAAAAGCAGATGTCGGACCTCCTGGAGACCCTGCGTCTGGTGGTGGTGATGCTGGAGGAAGACGGCAAAATCATCTACTGCAATAAGCATCTCTACGAATTGACCGGCTGGTCTCACGACGAGGTGATCGGCAAGAATTGGTTTGAACTGATGATCCCGCCGGAGGACCGCGATAAGGCGCAAGCCGCTTTCCAAGCCGCCAGGCAGCCGTCGGCTAAGCCCACCCACTATGAAAGTACGCTTTTGGGGCCTGGGGGACGCCGTTGGGCTGTCGCCTGGGATAGCGCCAGTGTTCGTGATGCGGAGGGAAAAATCGTGATCGCCGCCAACATCGGCCGCGATATCAGTGAATATAAGATGCTGGAGGCGCAGGTCCGCCAGGCGCAGGAACTGGAGAGCCTCGGCAGGCTCGCCGGTGGCATAGCCCACGATTTCAACAATCTTCTGACCGTCATTACCGGCTATAACAGCGTACTCATCGAAAAGACTCCCACAACGGAACCCGCCTACGCCGGTCTGATCGAAATCCGCCGTGCCGCCGAAAAGGGGGCAGATCTCACGCAGCGCCTTCTGGCCTTCAGCCGGCGCCAGCCGCCGCGCCCGGAAGCCGTTGACCTGAGCGCGCTCATCTCACACGACGAACCGCTGCTGCTGCGGCTTGTCGGAGACAACGTTCGACTGGTGACCAATCTGGAGCCATCTCTGGATCTGGTCCATGCCGACGCCGGCCAGCTCCGTCAGGTACTGTTCAATCTGATCGTCAATGCCCGCGATGCCATGCCGCAGGGTGGAAAACTGACGGTCTCTACATCCAATCGCCGGGCGAGCGAAGGGCATTTTGTCGAACTCTCGGTTAGCGATACGGGGCTCGGCATGACGGACGAGGCCCGGCGTCACCTGTTCGAACCGTTCCGCGCGTCCAAAGAGTCGGGTGCAGGGACCAGGCTCGGCCTCGCCACCGTCCATGGAATCGTCCGCCAAAACGGTGGACAAATCGAAGTCGATTCGGCGCCCGGCGACGGCGCTACATTCCGGATCCAGTTCCCCGCCCTGCCGGCCGCTGAACCGCAGCCGTAATCTGTCAACCGGTGCTCTTACTCCGCGCTGGCACACGCCGGCCGCACCTTGCGCACGCACTTCCCGGCTCGCCGCCCGGACCGCGGTTCCACGGTGAGCGTTTTTCGAATCAGGTCCATCAACTCCGCAAACTGGTACGGCTTCCTGATGAAGCCCTTGAGTTGAGGCACGTCGAAGGACGGCCCTGCCGTCTCCCGTCCGTAAGCCGTTGTGAGGATGATGTTCGATTCCGGCCGTAGCCGCTGCGCTTCGGCGAGAACATCGTGGCTTGGCGCGCCCGGTATGGTCATGTCGAGCAGGATTAGATCGATCGGTTTCTCCAGGTCGCGGATCACGTCCATCGCTGCCCAACCGTCGCCGGCTTCCACCACTTTCAACCCGCGCTTCCGCAGCATCCTTGCCGTCGAAACGCGGAGCCCGCTCTCGTCCTCCACCAGCAGCAACCTGCCGCTCACAGCCGCGCCTTGGTCGCCGAGTGCCGATGCCGCTGCCGCCTGATCGGGACCGGATGCCCGGCTGCCGCAAGGAAACAGCACTTCGAAGCGAGTTCCCTTCCCCGGCGTGCTGACCACGTGAATCTTACCTCCAAAGCCGGCAACGACCGTTTTGACCACCGCCAGGCCAAGGCCGCGGCCGGCGACCTTCGTTGTAAACGCGGGCTCGAAAATCCGGGCCTGCGCCTCCTGGCTCATGCCGCACCCGGTATCGGATACTTCGAGGCAAACGTATTCGCCTTCGGAAGCGGCGGACCTGCGCTTGCCGTTCGCCCCGTTGCGCGAATGGACGCGCGATGTAGCCACGCGGATATAGCCTGGCGCGGCTCCCATCGCCTCCGCGGCATTAATGATCAGGTTCATGACTACCTGGCGAAGTTGTGACGCGTTAACCGCCAGGGTGGGGAGGTGCCTGTCGAAATCCGTTTTCAATACGGCGGTCTTAGGAAGCGAGACCTTGAGCAGCTCCAACATCTCTTCGACAACCCGCGAGACATCCACAGGCTCGGAGGTGGCCTTTTCCCGGCCCGCGTACACCATCAATTCACGGACGATCTCCGACGCGCGAATCGCCACCGTGCGTATCCGTTGGATTTCTTCCCTGCCGGCAGCGTCAGCGCCCAGCTCTGACAAGGCGAGTTCCGCGTCGGCAAGTATTGTGCCAAGCAGATTGTTGAAATCGTGAGCGATTCCCCCGGCGAGTATCCCGAGGCTCTCTAGCTTTTGCCTGCTGAGGTTCACCAAAGGCTTATCTCAATACAAATCGGCCGGTCATCGCGACAAGCGCGCGACCGGCCAAGAGCTAAGGGAAGCGGTCTTACCACAACACTTGATCCGCTCCTATCGACGATGACAGCCAAACCGCCTCGACTCCAAATTTTTTCGATCACGCTTTGCGATCGCGGGAGCAGACCCATACAGCGGATAGGATCAATCAGGCAGGAAGCCGAGGTACTTCTTGGGGATACTCAACGGAGTGTTGCTATCTGAGGTGTAAAACGGAGAAAGACGGCGACAGGACTATCTCTGCCGCCGTCTGAATACCCGGTCCATCGTGGTTTGCGAAATCAGCCCGCCGCGGTCATCGCGGTGCCGCTCTTTTTTACGCCTTTCCAGTTACTCGCGATAGCAGGCTGCTCGGCTTCTGCCGCCGCCTGCAAAGTGCGCTCAGCCTGGATCCAGTCTTCGTCGGCGGACCCCTCCGGACAACCCCGGTTGATCCACAACTCATATGCGAGCTTTTCGATCGCGTCTTTGTTCAACACTTCGGCGTTTATCACTTCGGCGTTTAACACGTCGTCAGATCCGCCGCTGCTTTCCCTGACGGATTTCGTTCTATCCTTACGCATCTTTCCGTTTTCCCCCAATTTGCCCACGCAAACCCGATACAATCGTCCCACCGTTGGATTCATTAAATTAGCGGCCGCCCACCAGGCTTCCCGCGAATGACTCGCGGTCGGCCGCCTCGCTCTCCTCACGATCGGCGGATTCCTGGCAGCGGAGGCAAAAGGCGGCCCAAGGCACCACCTTCAGACGCTTCAGACTGATGTCTTCATCGCACTTGAGGCAAACCCCGTAACTGCCGTCCTCGATGCGCTCCAGGGCTTCCCTCAGGCCGCGCTGCCGGCTGTAATTCAATTCGAGTTGGCGGATGGCCAACGCTCGCGCGGCCGCGTTTTGCACCTGATCCAGTGTGTCCGGCGTGCTTTCTACCGCTATGTCTTCCCGGTGGCCCAATGGTTCATCGGATTCCTCAAGCAGTCCCTCGATCGTACGCTTGAACTGTTGCAGCTGGATATTATCCATAAAGACTCCCCCCTATACAGAACCAACGATGGCCCCGAAGACCTAGGTGGACTCTTACTTTGTGCTGGTTTCACCTATTAAGGCGACCAGGGTGAACATTTTAACCACTCGCTAGCGAACCGGGCGCCACCCTGAGTCAGGGTCAAATGCGATCATCGCGCCGGCAATATCGGCTGTCTTCCGCCCCAAATCCTTTTCTAGGACCACGCCATCCTGGTCCACCATGAAGGTCTTGATCCCGGACGCGCCATAGTCCGCCGGCCACGCAACCAGGGCGAAGCCGCCGAGCATAAGACCCCGCTCCACGTAATCCCGCCGCCCTCCTCGAGCCTGGGGACCTTGCGCTTTCAGAATCTTGTAGAAGTAGCCGTGATAAGGCACCGGCCGTTCATCCGGCTTTCGGTATCCCTCCCTGACCGCTTTTGTGATTTGCGCCGATATCGGGCTTACCACGCTCCCCGGTCCCGCCGGCCAATACAATCCGTCCTTTTTTCCGGGTGAGCTGATAAACCGTTCGGCATAAACCGCAATGCCGTTCTGCGCCGGGTCTTCCAGTGCGTATCGCTTTTGAGCTGCCACGTAAACGCCGCACAATTCGATGGTGTCGAGTTCGTTCGCCCCAATGCGCCGTGCCAGCAGTTCATTGACGCCTGAGTCTGTGTCAAACTGCCAGCGATTGCCGTTTCGGACAATCGGCACTGCGAACGGATCTTCGTCCTCGCCCGTCAGGATGGTGATGCGATTCTCGTCGCCCGTATCCCGTTCGAGTTTGACCCCTCTGCGAATTTTGTCCGCAAAGGCAGCACGCGTGTTCTTATCCTGAACGGGATCGCCGGAGAGAATCACTTCTTTGCCGTTGTCGCCGAACAACAGCATCAGGGCATTTACGTCGTCGCTCTGAACGGCGCGCGCCAAGGCCAACGCCGCATCCTTTGGTGTCGCGAAGGTCTTTTGAGAAATCGCTGGCTTGTACCGGTTCGTTCCGCACGCCGTGAGTAAAACGCCGGCCGCGAAACAAATGAGCCACGCACGCACCCGGCCGCCAAATGATGTGCAGCTCATCGCGTTCGGAAGATCGCGGCAGCCCGCAAACTGCTCGCTCCCCGGTTGCTGTTCGCACGAGTCCTGGCGGCGCCGCCGGGACTGGCGAACGCAGTCGTGTACGTCTCCTCCGCTGCGGCCGCCTCCGGCGAACTGTATAGGTCCGCCTTCGCGCCCTTCTCCATTACGGCGCGCGCCGCGGTACCCTGCGGCGCCATCGACGCCGCCGCCTGGTACGCGCTCTTCAATCCGGCGTCGTCTCCGTAACGCCTGGCTACCGCGGCACTCGAATACGGCGCCGCGCCCCGATAGTACGGATTGTGTACCCATGCTTCCGTTGTCGCTTCCCCACGATACGGCGTGCCATAACCGTAGCGGCCAAGGAAGTTATTGTTGACCGTCACGGTGCCGGCGCTCCACTCAGGCTCCCAACCCCATGTGTTCGGTGGTGGGCCGCAGCATCCTGGAAAGGCGACATCGAGAACGGTTCCCGCATCAAAGGAAATTTTCCCGTAGAGGTCAGTGGCATCGTAACTGGGAATATGAACAAGCTTGGGACTCGCCGGCTGAATGACGATGATGTTGCCGCGTTGCACCGCGACCGTCTGCTGCGCATTCGAGTCCAGCTTTCCCGCTGCCACCGCCTGCCGCCTCATCGCTTGAGCGGCTTCCAACACGCCCTGGGGCTGAGCCAGAAACGCATTCCCCAGGGCGGTGGACCATTTGAGAGATTCGCTGAGGCGATGCAGCACAGTGGGAAAGATGACCAGTGCCTGGATGCTCGGCTCCCAATCCTGCTGGACCGCCGCTTGAACCAGGTTCTGACTGGGAAGGGCGTGCTTCGATTGAAGCCACCGGTCCGCATCCGCCAGTCCCAGAGGATAGGTGCACGCTACCAACACTTGCGCCAGCAGCGAATCCGGATAGAGCGCAATCGGTGCGACCATGCTTTCCAATTGCTCCGCGCTGAGCCTCTTCTCCGTGAGCACTGGCTGGCCGCCGGGGCGTTGCGCATGGAGGTTGAGCTCACTAATCATAAGAAGTGCCGCGCAGATCGCGGCGGCAACACACGATGGCACCCGCAGACCGGGCCATTTTCATCGAGTACTCCATCCTGCAATGCATCGATGCAAGGCAGAAATCTCCGCGCTAACAATTGCGGGAGTGCCTGGAACACTTGCGGCGCAGCCCCAAATAAAGAGCCGATCCAGCGATTCCCGCATCTTAAAGCGCGAGAAGGAGGTGGGCCATGGGCTCGACTCTCACCCTATCGATATCCGTAATCCTCATCAGCGGAACTTGCACGCAGGCGCTCCGCGCGCAAAGCGACAACGAATACAGTAAACTCAATACCAACCTGGGCATGGGAATGACCGTGCCTCTGAACCCGGTGGCTCAGTTAGTCGGCTCCAGTGTGGATGTGGTCATAGGAGCTGGTTATAACTTCAATAAGCACCACGCTCTTGTCGGACAGTTCATGTGGGCGGGGTTACCCGTTAACAAAGACGCATTGCGCCCTATCTTCATAATCGCGAACAGGCGAGACATTAGTGGGTCCAGTAACCTCTTCGCGATTACCGCGAATTACCGGTATACCCGGGAAGGCAGAACCTTCGGAGTGTACTGGATCGGCGGAGGCGGCCTGTATTATCGCCGCGCCTCGCTCTCACAAGAAGTCGCTGTGGGCACGGGAACGGTCTGCGGGCCGACTTACACCTATTGGGGATACGGGTGTGTAGACGGAATCGTCAGCCAGGACCAGACGCTAATTAAAGCAGGCTCGAGCGCATTCGGCGGCAACGGCGGCATGGGATTCACGATCCGGATCAACGACGAAGGCTACAAGTTCTACGTCGAATCCCGCTACCACTATGCGCCAACGAAGAACATTTCCACCGAGTTGATGACCATCACACTCGGCTTCTCCTGGTGACCCCGAATTAAGGTTGGTGACCCAACTTGGGTCACCAACAATCTGCAAGTCCCACTTTTACAGCCAGTTGACTTTTCAAGATGACCCAACTTGGGTCATCTGGCCCTGACATCCCATCCAAAACCTAACGCGCCGCAGCGGATCCCGGATCCTATCCGGGACCCGCATTGGCGAAACCGCTGGGGCCGGTCACCAGCTAAAACACAAACTGGGCCCGGAGTTGAATGATGCGGCCGGACGCGTCGGAACCAACGAATGAGCCAAGAATGCTCGTGGGCGCCGACACCAGGTTGTTGATTGTGCCGAACGTGCCCACGCCTTGCGCAATGTCGTTGACAGGCTTGTCAAAGTTCGGGTGATTGAGCAGGTTGAAGAACTGGAAGCCGACGCTGAGTTTGGCGGCCTCCCACTTCGGCATGCCAAAACTCTTGAAGATCGACATGTCGGTGTCGAAGTACCCGGGCCCGCGGTACTGGTTCCGCGTTTGATTGCCAAATCCCGTCGGAGAGCTGGTGCTCGGAGCGAACTGCGTGACGCTAAGACACGGCGTACTCGGGTTCGTCGCAGCCTGTCCGCAGCTTGTGTATCCGGGCTGAACGGGCGTCGCAAAGATCGTTCCGCCGTAACCCGTTCCCGACAATGCGCCGGTCGCGGCACTGTCGATCACCGTGAAGGGTTGGCCCGACCGGGCGAAGAACGTACCGGATAACGTCCAGCCTGCCACCAGAAGATTCGGCCCGCCTTTCTTGAAGACATTACGGAAGACGTCATCCCAGACGTAATTCGCCGAAAAATAGTGGCGCACGTCGTAATCGGCGTTGCCGTAGTTGTACTGATGGATGTTGTATGGGTTCTGCGGGCTGAGGATGCTGACGGCGGTGTTCAGGTCGAACTGAATCGAAGCCGGCATTCGAGACCACATCCATGCGCGTGGCTGTAGGTATAAGAGGCTCCGAACTGCAACCCCCGTGCGATGCGTTTGCGAATGCTGAGCACCATACCGCGATAGTTTGAGATGGCTCCCGTGGTCAACTGAGTGACGGTCTGAAAGCGCGCGATCCGGCGAGATCGAGGGCAGGCCGGCAAAATTCTGCTGCATAAGCGTTCAGCCCCGTATTCTGGATGAGCGAGATTGTAGCCGTGATTCCCGACGTAGATTGAGGCTGGCAACCATTTGCCACTTCAGATTCGTGTTGCACTTCCAGGTTGAACTCCTCGATAGCGAGCTTGCTTATAAGGGTCGTTCATCGTGGTGAAATTGGGGAGCTGGAAGAATGGATTGGTAGCCGTGATCTGAATCCACGGTTCCCCCGTTCGCAAAACCCGTGTCAGCAGCGACTGATTCGCGTTGCGACGCAATGTGAAAAGAGGTTGCCCGGCACGCCCGGCGTGATCGTTCCGTTGCTGATCGAAAAAGCTGTTTCGAACCGGGAGTGTTGGTCGCCATCGAGCCCGCGATCTGTCCGGGAAAGGTATCGCCGAAAATGCCGAACCCGCCGCGGATCACGGTGCGTGTTCTTCTTGAACGGCGTACCCACGCGAAACCGAAGCGCGGCTGCCAGATGCACCTTGGTGGTCGAGGACAAAGCCTGGTGCAGGTTCGTCTGGATCACCTGATTATAAGGAACGTTTGGGTTATGCAGGCAGCGAATTGAAAGGGCGCTACCAGATTAGCGAAGCAGTTCACCTGGCAAACCGGATTCGAGTTGTGGTCGCCGCGGATCGTCAGAGTGAGTCTGAGTTGGGGCGTGATCCGCCATTCGTCCTGCGCATAGAAGCCGAGATTATAGAAGGCGAAAGGAGCTTCGAGCTCACTTGCGGGAAGCGCTGCTGCAGGTTATTGCCAGGCCGCCCCATTGTAGAAATCGGCAAGGTTGCGTTCAGTGATCAGACCCTGTTGAAGGACCTGAAAACTGAGATAGCTTAGGTCGACGCGATGGAAGTTGACGCCGAACTTTAAAGCTGTGTGCGCCGGCAGTCTTACTGAAATCGTCGATGATCTGATACTGCGTCACATTGCGGCCCTGCGGGAAGTTATACTTCGTCCGCCCATGTTACAGAATAAGCGCCGGGAGAGAATCGGACTACCGTAGGAAAGACAGCCAGCACCGCATTGTAGTCGGGAGGCCCGAAGCGCGCGCTATAATACTGGCCGGTGAGGATGAGCTGATTGACCGCCGTCGGACCGAAGGTATGGGTCTCGCTGAGCTGCGCGTTGAAGGAGGGCTGGGGGCTGAAATACGTTGAAGATCGGGTTGATGGGATCCGTGTAAGTAGGTTGCGTTCCGTTGTCGCGCTGGAACTGCGCAAAGATGCGGTCGTTATCGCTCCGAAGTTGTGATCGACGCGCATGACTCCAGATGTATTCCTTGGTGAAATTCCCCTGATTGGCGCGAAACTGCAGGGCACACGGCACCCCGGCACCGAACAGCGTGAACGTCCCGCAACCGCCTCCCGGCACTGGCACCGCGCTGCCCGCACCGGCGGCGCCGGCGTAAAGATAAAACATATTCTGGTAGAACGGAACGGCCAGTGTCTGACCGGTCGCTGCCAGATTATTGAGGGTGGCGGTGGCGAACTGGGGGCTCGGAATCTTCGCGAGCTGTGTTGGTGGGCAGCACGATATGTGTTCCTTCGTAGTCAAAGAAGAAGAACGTCTTGTCTTTCTGCTTGGGAAGAGGTCCACCCGACGCTGGCCGCCCACATATTCACATTCGAAAACGGTTTCGGATCGCCGGACTGGTTATTAAACCAGTTGTTTGCGTTCATCGAGCTGCCGTTCCAATAGTAAGTGGCATTTCCGTGGTACGCGTTGGTTCCCGATTTGGAAACGTAGTTCACTTGCGATCCCGCGAGGCCGCCATACTGCCCGCTGTAGCCGTTATTCACTACGGTGGCCTCTGCAATCGCGTTGGAACCGAGCATCAGGTTGGACGCGCCGCTATTGCCCACGTTCAGGTAGACATCGTTATTGACGGCGCCATTCACGGTGAACGTATTGGAAGTGGCCGGCAGCCCGAATGACGAGAAGTTGCCGTAGCCGCCGTTCGTGCTCATCTGCACACCAGGCGTAAGCAGCGCGTAGAAAGTCATGTCATTGCCGGAGTTTGGCAAGGATGCCAACTGCTGCGGCGTGACGGTGGTTGAAATGTTGGCGTTGTCGGTTTGGATCCCCAGAGTGCTTTCCTTGACCTCAACCGCCACCGAGGAGGCTTGCAGGGAAAGCCGGAGGTCCACTGCACTGACCTGGCCGACAGCCACCGTCACAGTGCGTTTGATCAGGGCGAAGTTTGGCGTCTTCGCTGTGACGGTGTAAGTGCCGGGAGGCAGGAGTGAGAAGCGGTAGGTACCCTGACTATTTGTTAACGTACCGTGAGTGGCTCCGGTGTCGTTATTCCTCAACTCGACGTCCACCCTCGGCATTATGGAGCCGGATGGGTCGGTGATGATTCCCGCAATGTCTCCGGATGTGAGAGATTGTGCTGAAAGTAGCGGCGTAACCAAAAGCAGGCAAGCCGCTGAAACCAATAACTTCCTCGTACGTGGGTTGGACATTAGACTCTCCGTGGGCAGGCTCCTTCGGTAGCCGGGCAGGCGCAGCTATCCGCCATTGCCAAACGGCGTTTCTAACGTCTCAGATTTTTCTAAGACCCTGTATCCCTTGAAGCCGGAACAGTTCCCAATATGGGTTTCACGATGACCCTCACCTGGCGCGGGTCCAGCTTGTTAATTAGCTGGTGATTGGGAGGACTTGAAATTGCCGAATGCGGGAAGAATTACCGAGAGAGGTGAAACTTACTTATTTGTGAGGCGGCGGCCCGTTGAGTTTTCGGTCCACGAAGAGAATGCGTGCATCAATATCTGTAGAGGGGCATGAACCCCGTTCCGCCGGTAAGCCTTGTTCCGGACGTGCCATTCTTACGTCGAGAGCACGGCGTGTAACCGTTGCCGGGTCAATATGCAGCGATTACGCGCTCGATCGGAACAAGGCTCCGGCGGATGAACCGGGCTTCTAATGCTTAGCGAGTTTTAAGAGTGCGGAGGCGAGTTCGTTCACCGCGTGCTCTTCCACGCGGCGGCTAGCTTCGCTTCGAGGCAGGGAGGCGAGTTGCAGGTGCACTAATTCGTGCACTACCGTAAACTCCATATCATCGAGCATTTCGCGGTATGGGAGTTTGTAATCGTAGCTGGAGAGCACCGAGATCTTCGCGGATTTCACATCGGCATCCCAGTTGATGTTGCCGAGGGTCTTCGGTTCGAGTGCATCTGTCCGGACGAGTTGAAATTTAATCTGCCAGTCCTTCAGATCCAATCGATCCTGCCAGACCTGGAGCTTCTGGGCGACGTACTTTTGTGCGGCGACTTCACGATCGCGAGCAGCTGTTTCAGGGTTTGCGGCGATCGCAGAAATGCAAAAGCCGAGAAGAAAGAGGGTAGCAACGCCTGGGCGCATGGCGGTTGCGAATTTCTTGCTTACCATGTACTTCGAATATTACCATTCGCATGGTACGTAGATCCACTATTTGCGCCCCGATTTCACCCATTTGGGCGCACAACCTGCCCTGCACACCTTGATGCGGGCTTCACTTCGAGGGTGCTTGACGTGGGGTGAAACCACCTCCGAAAACTAACATTTGCCACCTCGTCCACAGCGCTCCGCATCGACCTTTAACAGGAGGTTGTCATTCCATACGACAACCAGTAGGAGGAAGTTGCCGATGAGACCACTACTAGTTATCTCGATCATGTTGGGCTGTGCGATTCCTTACGCGGCAAACGCGCAACGCGGAGGAGGCGGCGGCGGCGGCGCAAGGGGCGGCGGGAGTATGGGCGGCGGTATGCGTTCTGGCGGTTGGAACGGCGGCAGGGGTGCCGGGATCGGACGCCCCGGCTGGGGCAATAATTTCCGGCAGCGCGGGTGGAATAGCGGGTTCAATAATAGAAACTACGGCGGTTTCGGCGGCTACGGCGGCTGGGGTTACTCGTCGTTCTACCCCGACTATGGGTTTGGCGATAACTACGCCGACTATGGCCAACCGCAAGCTCCCGCGGTCTACCTTCTGCCTCCGCCGGAACCCGAGGCGCCGCCGCCACCGCCGCCCCCGCCGGCTTACCCGGTGATGCATGAATACTCGTGGCCCAACAGCCCCAATTCAACTGCACTCTTCTCCATCGTTTCCAAGGCCGGCGCGGTTCGCGAGGTCTCGTCCGTATGGGTCCAGGGCAACCAGGTCAGGTACACATCGGAAGGCGGCACGACCGGAAGTATTGCGTACGCATCTGTCGATTGCACGGCGACTAACCGCCTCAACCGGCTCAATCAACAACAGCTATCGCTGCCAGGATGTGCACCATCGAAGTAAGTAGAAGACAAGCGAGCCCTCAACAACGTATCTCAGTACTGCTTGCGAGGTATTATGCCGTACAACGAGATTGTTATCTTACTCGCGAAATCGCGCGAAGCTGCTGCCGAATCCTTGCGCGAATTGAAAAGACTGGACAGGGAAGGATGGGTGGATCTCACGTGGTACGCTCTGCTGGACGACGATACCGGCGGACTCCGCATTCGTGAAGCCAGTGATCACGCGGAGGGCGTCGCAGTCTCAGCAGCCATGAGAATCAGCCCGGCGAAGGGGCTGACTGGCGCGGTAATGGAAGCCACCGCCGGCCTCATCGCCACCGGCCTTCAGTCCGGCGATGCCGCTCTGGTTGTAACCGTCGATCAGCGTTATTCGGAGCGTGTCATCGCTGAGCTTGAGGCCCGGGGACCGACTCTCCGGGTCCCGATGCAGGATAGCCGCCTCGAGGTGGTGCTACGAGCCTCGATCGAGGAAATCCGCGGCAAGCTGACCTGGCTTGCCGAACTCCTCGAGCACGAGACGGAAAAGTTGGACCGGACTTCCGGCAGCGAAAAAGAACGAATTGAAACCGGCATTCGAGCTGCGAGAACCGAAGTCGCTGCCGAACGGCTCCACTTGCAAGCCCGTCTCGCCGCCTTGAGGAATGAACTCGAAAACCGCCTGCTGGAGAACGCGCGGATCATTCGCCATGGCTCGGGCGCCGCCGCATTGGCAGCGGACAAATATACCGAGGAGCTCGAGCGCGAGATTGCGGACATCAACGAGGATCTCGCGTTAAGCATTCTTGATCATTTGGATGCGCTCGCCACCCACGCCTGCGATTTGCGGGAGAAGGCCGCTAAGGCGACCGGGGCCGACGCGGTTGCCATCGAGGAGCAAGCGGATGAACTCGAACTGCACATGCGGAAATACCGGGCCGACCTCAGCGCCACGCTGGCGGCATCCGCTTCGATTGCGCACCATTGCGTGGAGCGATTGCAAAAGGGCGCCGGTATGCGCAAGGCGAGTGTGGAAATGGAGTTGCAGCATCACCGGAAAAAGCTGGAGCAACGCCACGAACTCTTAAAGGCGGATATCCGGCACCTCCAACGCGAGGATTCGCACTGCTGGCGTGTTATGACAGCGAAATTCCGGAATAGCTGGCTCAGCCTGAGGGAAGCGACTTACGAGTCGCTCTGCGAATCTCACTGAGCGTTACCGGCGAGGAGTCCCTACGCTGGGGCTTCTCGCAGTTTCCTCTTGCAAGGGCTTTGACTCGCTGTGGGCATTAGGCGGGGAGACCTCCGAACAAGGCAACCCCAAGAGATGCCCCGTACATTCACCACTTGCATCCATCCGAACAGGGGGTGCAAGGTGGGAATCAAACGTCGTCACGTTTATACAGCGGCACTCATTATACCGGCCGCCTATTGGGCTTTTCTCGTAATGGGGCAGCAAGCAGCCCGCGCCCAGGATCCTGTGGTCGCAATCGAACCGCGGGCCGTTCGTCCCGAACCAACCACGGGCAGCGCCAACCGTACGGCTAACATCCGCGTCAACTCAGATCTGGTCCTCATACCTGTTATGGTTACCGATCGCCAGGATCGCCTCATCACGGGCCTGGAGAAAACCCATTTCAAATTGTTCGACGATAAAGTCGAACAGGTAATCACGCACTTCGCTTCCGAAGACGTGCCCGTTTCGATAGCTGTGGTCTTCGATTGCAGCGGCAGCATGGGTCCCAAACTCGCGAAATCGCGCGCCGCCGTAGCCGAATTTCTCAAGGCCGCGAATCCCGAGGACGAGTTCTCTCTCATTCTGTTCAGTGAGCGAGCGCAATTGATCTCGGGATTCACCAACCAGACCGACGAAATCCAAAGCAAATTACTCTTTGCGCAGTCCAAGGGCCGCACCGCTCTGCTCGATGCAATCTACATGGCGATGGATCAGATGAAGCATGCCAAGCACAGTAGAAAGGCTCTTCTGATCATTTCGGACGGCGGCGATAACTGCAGCCGCTATAGTATTCGTGAGGTCAAGAATCGGGTAAAAGAAGGCGATGTGCAGATCTACTCGATCGGCATTCTCGAAGCGATGGGATTCCGCGGCAGAAGCGCCGAGGAACTGGCCGGCCCGGCGCTGCTGGATGAGATTGCGGCCCAGAGCGGTGGACGCCTGTTTGAGATCGATAACCTGAATGACCTGCCGGATGTCGCTACCAAGATTGGCGTCGCACTTCGTAACCAGTACATGCTGGGCTTTGCGCCGGCGGAAACCAGGCGCGACGGCAAATATCATCGCATCGTGGTCAAGCTGGACAGCCCGAAAGGCCTGCCCAAACTGAGAGCGTCGTTCCGGTCCGGCTATTTTGCCCCGGCGCAATAGCCCTTCCCTCTTCCAACTCGAGCGTTACTGGCCGTCAAGGGCTTGCTTCACCGAAAGGGTGAGCCCCTGGCGGCCATGCTACGTTTGGCCGGAATGACCTGGCTCGTGCGTTGTGCCACTGGGTGCTAACGTTGCGATTTGAGACTGCTGTTGATTTTCGTCTTATGCGGCGCGGCGGCGGCGCAGAGCGGCTCCGGGACGATTGCCTGGTCGAGGATCATTTGGGAGTCCGACTCCGTCACGCTTGCGGGACGGCCTGTCGAGCGCGCGGCGCTAATGGTGGAGATGCGCCTGGACGGAATGAGCGGGCCCATGCTGATGCAGTTGGACACGGGCACTCCAGCCAACGTCCTCCTGGGCAAATCATACGAGCAGTTGCACCGCAAGGATACCGTAGCGGGGCCAGGGCGCAGACTTAGTGGTTGGGTTGCAGGGCGCCAGTTCGATAACGAGTTCTTCGCGGTGCTTCCGGAGTTGGGCGAAGCGCGCCGGCTGGGCAGCCTGGGAGCGATGTTCTTCGAGCAGCGGGTGCTTGTCATCGACTTTGTCTCGCAACAGGTCGCGATTCTGGACCCGCGCCAAGACCTGCCGGCGAACTTCGACTTTGTCCCTCTGAATTATCACGATCACAAGATGTTCGTCACCGTCACAGTGAATGGCTCGGCCGATCGCGACATGATCTTCGATACGGGATCTAGCGCGCTGCCGCTGTTCACGACTGTGCGGCGGTGGCAGGAGTGGACGGGCCGCCGGCCGCACGATGCGCGCAACTTGCCGCTGAAGGGGAAGTCTTGGGGCAAAGAGGTTACACTCGCGGGCGCTCCGCTGAAGGGCTCGCTTTGTCTCGGTAAGGCGTGCCTGTCCGAGCCGTTGATCTTTTTCGCGCCCACCATCCTCGCCAACCTGGATCTGGAACGCGCGCCGTACCGCATCGCGGGCGTGCTCGGCAACGCGCTCTTTGAAGGGCGGTATTCGGTGGTGGTGGACCTGCCGCACCGGCGGTTCGGGTTGATGGCAGGCTCGGCGGCCTTTCCCGCCCGCGCGCGCAAGCACCGCTGAAGTTTTTACGGACGCAATTCAGCCAGGCGAGCTTGTACTCTGCCGCGTTCGGCATCGTCAGCGGGTTGGGTCCGCAGATATTCCTCGAGTTCCAGTGCAGCTTCGTCGCGCCGGCCCGCTTCCGCCAGCACTTCCGCCGCAACCAGGTGCGCCTTGGGAATTTCTGTGGCCGCGCTTTGCAGATTCTTGATCGCCTCTGGCGATCCTTTGTGCTCATCCAACAGCCCAATGGCCAGGATGTATTGCATCTTGGCCATGCCGGGCACTACGCGAAGCGCACGGCGCGCCACGTCGGCAGCCTCGCGGAACCGCCTCATCTTGGCCAGCACGATGCTGAGATTTGGCAGCGCGAGGCGATGCTCAGGGGCTAGTTCCACGGCCTTCTGGAACTGCTCCGCGGCTTCCGGCAATTGGCCTAACGCGACATCCGCGGCGCCTAGTTCGTTATACGCATCCACAAACTCCGGGTCCGCCGTAACCGCCTGGGTGTAGAAGTCCGCGGCGGCGCGTTCATCTCCCTTAATGGCTGCCTGGCGGCCTTTGTCGTATGCCTTCTGGGCCTGGCGCGGCACTTTGTGCGTCAACTGCTGCATAGAAACGGTATTGCCGGCGGCGCGGTTCGCACTCTGCTCGTTCTTCATCCGAATGGTCAGCAGCTGCTGCGAACCGTTGATCGTGACCGCTTCCTCATGCATTACCCGTCCGTCGGCGCCCACCACGCGCAGCCAGTAGGCGCCGCTCGCAACCGAGGAGAATTCGAACCTTCCGTCTGGATTCACCGTGGTCGATTCAGACCGGCTGGAACCCGTCGCGGCAAGTTCAACAGTAATATTGCCTGCGATCACGCGCGGCGACTCCAGTTCGCCGTGCACCGGCACTCCCCGTGCGTACTGCGAAGTCTGCATTTGCCCCGGCGCGGAGCTAAGTGCGAACAGACCCACACACATCAGATTCAAGGATGTTTTCATCTAGTTCCTCCCGCCGGCCAGGCAGGACGGCGGCATCTGTTCTGGACCGATGAGGCGGAGACCCCCGCGACCTACTTCTTGGGGTTATAAGAACCGCGAATCGGGATAAACTACGCTCCACTAACACCTGGGTCTCATCAATCTAAGTAGAGGTATACCTTCATGCGGCATACGTGGATCCTTGGCGGATTGCTCTTGTTGCACGCCGCACCCCTCGACCCCGCGCAAACCACCATTCGTACTAACGTAAATCTGGTCCAATTGAGCGTCCGGGTAACGGGCAGCGATGGAAAGAATGTAGTTGGACTCCCGCGCGAGGCCTTTCGCCTGCTAATCGACAAGAAGGATCATCCGATCACCGTCTTCAACGGCGAAGACGCGCCGGTCACGGCCGGCATCGTGATCGATAACAGCGGCAGCATGGCGCCAAAGCGTGAAGTGGTCAGCGCCGCCGCCGTGGCGTTCGCGCGCGCCAGCAACACGAGCGACCAGATGTTCGTGGTCCACTTCAATCAGCATGCGCGGCTCGGCTTGCCCGGCAGTATCCCCTTTACCGGTTCTATTCCCGAGTTGGAAAAAGCCATTTCCACAACCACCCTCGGCGGGTCAACCGCACTCTATGACGCGATACTCTTAGCCCAATCGCACTTCCAACGAGGCGCATACGGTAGAAAGATTCTGTTAGTGATCACCGATGGCGGGGATAACTCCAGTGACGCAACTCTCTCGCAGACTCTTGATGCAGTAGCGAAGGCGGGGATTGTGATTTATTCGATCGGGATCTTCGACGAGAACGATCGTGATCGAAATCCGGAGGTCCTCGCCCAGCTCGCCGCGGTCACCGGCGGGGAATCTTTCCTTCCTGCCGCGGTCTCAGAGACCACCAAAATATGCGAGCAGATAGCCGCGGATGTGCGCCGCCAGTACACGCTCGGTTTTGCCGGCGCGGAAGATGGTCAGTTCCACAAAATCGAAGTACTCGCCTCCGATTCGGAACATGGTGTGATGCAGGTCCACACCCAGCCTGACTACTTTGCGGCTAAGCCGAAGAACAGCGCGAATCGGGGCTCAGCCAATCGCAGATCCAAGAGGTAAGCTTTCGAAACCGGCTGGTGTCAGTCTCCCCGGTCCAGGTTGGACACGGTCGACGCCCGGGCGTTGCGTCCGGGCCGCTGAGGCACCTTATAAAGACCCCACAACAGTTTGGGAAGCTGGAGGGATTTTGAGGAATAACAGTAGCGGAATAATGGTGGGCTTCATGTCGATAAAGTGGTTACGGTAATATTCGATTTGTCGCGCGGCAGTATCGTCACCCGAGCCATGCCGTAATTCACTTGGATCTGCCGTACATGAACGTTCGATGCCTGTCATGACCGGCAGATCCAAAGATTTCAAGCCTCTTCCGGTTCTACCGGTTCGACCGGTTCGGCACTCTGCCGCACCGTGAAGACAGGAACATAGTGTCCCAGCGGAAGCTCGATCACCAGGTTGTCCTCCATGCCTTCCGAGGAATAATACTTCTTCAGCTTCGCGCGCAGGCGCCACGCCTGGCTGCGTACGATGGTGTCGATCTTAGGATCGTAGTCAGGGCTGCGGCCGAAGACAGCCACGCCGATGGTCGTCTCTTTCAGGTAGATCGCTTCGCCCTTTAACGTAGCGCCGACAATGAAATTGAGAAGTTGGACGAGCCTGTTGCAGCCACTCATGGTACGACTGCTGCGAATCCTCCCGACTGCCCTCCAGATTGAGTCGGGATCTTCCGGTAGTCCCAGAGCGTTCGGTGCGAGCACCGCCGTCTGATCTTGCGAGCCTAACAGTTCTCTCCTCACAGTAACCTCGATGCGAAAATATGAGTTTATGTCCCAATAAAAATGGTCGTCACCGGACATCGCGCCGCTGCGCGCTGCCTTGTTTGACGGCACGGGGCCGCCGGTTCGAAGCAGCCAGGACTCGGTCCTGACCCTTTGCCAGTGCGTCTTCCTGCCTGATCAATTCGTAGTAATGCTGGACGTATTCCTGGACTTCCTGCGGCACCTCGTCGCGTATGGCCGTTGTTTCCACCGACGCATGCGCCGCGGACCGCCGCGCGTAAGGCGTGTTCAGATTCTGCGGACCCGAAGGGGCCTCCACCGTGAATTCTCCCGAGATGTTCTCGGACCGCTTGCCGAAGATTGTGCCGATCTTGCCCATGGCCGCCAGCTGCTGTGCGGCGCGTATCTCTTTCGAACCCTCGTCGTTTCCCGCGCCCGTGCCTTGTTGCTTTTCGGCTTGCGATTTTCCGGCCTGCCCTGCGCCGCCCGCCAATGCATTCCCGGGCTTCGACGATTCGCCTTCTCCAGCTTCGCCGCTCGAAGCTCCGCTCTCCGTGGCTCCCTGCTTGCGGTTGTTCCCGGATGTGCGGCCCTCTTGCGCTTTCATCGCCTGCTGCCCGCCCGCTCCTCCGGATGGCGGCTTCAGCGCCGAAAGCAGGTTCGCCAGCGAATCCTTCATCTTGTTCACCATGCTCGAACCGCTGGCGGAGCTGCCCGATTGGCTTCCGCTGCCTTGCTGCTGCTGATTCTGCGGGCTCCCATTTTGCTGCTGCGACGGGGCGCCCTGTTGCGATCCGGATTGCGAATCGGCGGCCAGCTGCTGATTTCCCTGCTGGGCCTCGTCCTGCTCTCCCGCGAAGGTGTCGGCCACAGGTTTTTCCTGCGCTTCGCCCTTGCCCGACGATCCGCTCTCAGCCTGGTTGGACTCTCCGCTGCCAGAAGGCTTCGCGTCGGAATTCTCGGCGGCCGAAGCCGTCGTGCGATCCCCGCTCTCTTCGGTCTGCTTCCGGTCCGCGAGTTGAGTCCGCTGCAGCTCTTCCATTAGTTTTGCCATCTCGGCTTTGGCATTCTCCAGCATTTGCTGAAGCCGGCTGGCGATCGGCGGACGCAGGTCAAGCCGTGCCGTAGTCCCGTAACGAATCACAAGCAGCCCGCTAGCTGCTACCGCGAGCGCCGCCGAGAGATATACCGCTCGCGGCATTCTTACCGGTATGGTCTCCCGAAGATTGATCGTGGCGGCGATTTTCGTCGCTTGCTCGTTCTGCGCCTTCCGAAATTCCTCGGCACACCGGCGGCCAGGCTGCGGATCCGAATAGAACAATGCCGTAGACAATGTATCTGGTAACTTGAGCCGGCAATCCAGAATTTGCGCAGTCGGCGAGGACGCGGGCAATTTACGCCACGCGAATCCAATGCCGCAAATCAGATAAGTTAGGGGTAAAACTATCAGGTAGGTCCCCGCTACCACGTCCGTGCCAAATACGAGTAAGACAACCAGCACGCTTAACTCTACGGCCGCGGCAATAGCCAACTGACGCGCCAAGGCATTCCACAACAGCCGGCGCCTAGCGCGCGCGATTACAGCTTGAAGCATCTCTCACCACCAAAACGCTTGATGGCGCACACTACACGGATGGCCTAGTATTTCCAGATTGGAAGGGTGAATCCGGCGCTAATTCAGACGCATTCGAAAATTAGGCGCCTACATTCTTTGAACCGCCGCCACCCCGGCTGCATCAGGGGCGGGGTAAAGGCGGACACACCATGAAACGCGCGGAACTCACACACTTTCAGAACGTCCTGCATGAGATGCTGGACTGTGCCGTAGAAGCATCACGAAGCCTCGACGAGATTGCGATCGAGAACGCACCGGATTCGATCGATCGCATTCAATGCGCTACCGAACGAGAGATGGCGATTCGCCGGATCGAGCTCGATTTCAGCAAAGTTCAAAGCGTCAGATCGGCGCTTCGCCGGATTGCCGAGGGTACCTACGGCACCTGCTTCCGTTGTGATGAGGATATTCCCGTGAAGCGGCTCAAGGCCGTGCCGTGGGCATCTTATTGTGTGGAATGTCAGGACTCGGCCGATGGCGAGAAATTCGATACCGCCGAGGCGAGGCTTACCGCGTAGGAGAGGTGGGGCGGCCGGGGCGGCTTACCAGGAGGGACTGGAGCCGCCTGCCGCGAAAACGCGTGGCTTGGACAGCGACTTATTCGGCTCGTGATCCGGATCCTCTGTCTTGTCTTCAACAACAGGAGGCTGACTACTCTCCTTCTGCTTGACGTCCGGACAGAGAGACCACTCGGTTGGAAATTCGAAATCGTAGGGCTTCATTTCAGTGCCTCCCAGTACCAAACGGAAGTGCCGTTGACCGTGAGCAATAAGACGTTTGCCTCGCTGCCGACGGTCGTCGGTTCCCCCAGAAAAAATAGGCTCATAATGACGGATGCGGAGACTCAGTCAAAGATGTAGATTTTTTTGCCTTGCAGCTCCCCCAGCCTCCATGCGGCGCAAACTAGAGCATTTCCTTAACGCGCAACCTCTGGGCCTTCTGGATGATTCCGATCAGCGTTGCCGTGGTAAGCCCAAATAGCAGCATGCCATTCAATGCTTCTAACGCGCCCATGAGCTGCCAGCGGGGTTCCAAAGTGAGGTTCACGTGACCGAAGGATGTCATCGCGTTCAGCGAATACAAAGCTGCGGAACCGTAATCCGGCATGGCTCCCAGTAAAAGGTACGCTGTCGCCCAGAGCATACCCTCTAACGAATGTAGGCCCGTCGCCAGCAGTGCACTCGTGGCAATCACAACCACGAATCCGATGTTATGGCGATGACGGGCGAGCACTCGATCCTGTAGTTCTTCCACACTCTCTGTGATGAGCAGAAGTCCCAAGACGTGGATCACCACGTTTAATGCGATCAGGGGCAAGCCCCAAGCCCAATCCGCATACCAGAATCCGGGGCCGTGCACCCTGAAGTCCCCAAAGCCGATTTCCATGGTTCCCTTGCCCCCTGACAGCACCTGATCAATTCACTCTTCGCGCCGGAGGCGGATTCCAACTGCCATCCAGAATCGAGGGAGGGCTCTCCTTCGGCCAATAGAGGCGCATCATCAGAACGAACTGGTCTTTGGGCGCAGGCAGCCAGTTGGCTTCTTTCTCTTTCCCAGGGTCTTCTGCCTGGAGGTACAAATCCACGGAACCGTCCGCGTTGAACTTGAGCTTATCGCGTTGGCTAAGCGTGTACCGGTTCAGCGGATTGTCAACGAAGAAGTAGTCGCGGTTGTACATGGTCAAAGACCAGAACGCATTTACAGGCGGCAGTTCGCCTTTGGCAAAGTGCATGACATACTGGTTCGTCCCACTGTACGCGTCGCCGTTGGCGTCACTTTCGGAAGTGGGATAAATCGCATCCAGCGGCCGGTTCGCGCCTAATCCGAAGTAGGCGATGGTTGCGCGTTGCAGATAGTCCGTGCCGTAAACGCCCGTCTGTTTTGTGGTCCTCCAACCGTCCTTGAATGCGCCGGCCGCCTTCACGTGGTCCACAATCCTCGCCAAGGCAAGCTTCGGGACGCCCTTGATCGCGGCCGCGACCGGCGCCTCGAATTTACCCATATCGAACTCCTCGCCCGGAACCAGGCCGATCTTCGCCATGCGGCCGACAATACCCGCATCTCCCGGTGCCGGGGGATTCTCCCGCATCAGCGCCGCCATCAACTTGAAGTATGCCGCGCTATCGAGTTTGTTCACCTGATCGCGAACCGCCGTCTGCATGTCGATGTTGGGATCCACCGCCCCGGCGGGCGCCGTGTATGCTTTTCCGAAAGAACGCAGCGGTGTCAAGGATAAACGGTCCTGAAAGGCATGAACTTCCTTGTAATCCTGTGCGGTTCCCGTACAGTAAGTCCGGCCCAAAATCCATATCAGGTTAGTCGGCGCCCTGTACTCAGTAACACCAGCCGGCAGCGTACCCTTCCACCTGGGACCAACGAGTCCGTATTTCTGCGCCTTGGTCCCCGTCGTGCGCTTGCCAGGGACCTGGAAGACATTGCTGAACGCATCCAGAATCGGCATCAGGTAGTACCGGCCATTGCTATCGGGAATGCTGAAAATGTAGGCATCGTGCGAAAGATCGAGCCACCCGACCGCGTACAGCGTGTCGGCATTCGGAGTCGTGATGTCGTGGAAGCCGGCGTCCGGGTATGTCCTCATCCTGGCGAACTGGCCCATGGGCGCATGCTTCCCGTCGGGCCTGGCGACGTTGGTCATCACGCGCCGCGTCATCTCCATGGTCACCAGGGGATACCCGTAAACATAGGCCTCTGTACCAATAGAGACCGCGTCCAGTACCTTTAACGCCCCGATATCTCCAGCCGCTTGCGACTTACTACACCCTGCCAACACGCCACATACTGCGGAGATTGTCAAAACTGCCGCGACTCGCGCTTTCATCGCTTCTCCTTAAGATTTTTCAGGAATGCTTCGAATCCGATCCGCAAGTCGTCGCCGGACAAACTGGCCAGTCAATCTACTCGCTTACATCGTGGTGTATCCCCGTTCCTTCCGGAAAGGATTCCGATCCGTTTTGCCGGATGCAAAATCACGCCCCCGCATATCCGCAAGTTTTGCGTCAGGCCGGGCGCCGAACGAATCGGAAGGCTAGAGGAGCGTCAACCATGCGCGGAACAATTCTATTCGGGAACCTTGTTGGCGGCCTGTCGCTTACGCTCGGCCTGTATGCGCAGAGTGGCGGACCATCTGGCGGACCATCCACCTCAGATCTACAAAAAGAGGTCCAAAACCCAGTGGCCAGCCTGATCAGCGTCCCGTTCCAGAACAATACGAACTTTCCGCTGGGTACCGCGAGCCGTGTACAGGATGTTCTGAACATTCAACCCGTGGTCCCGATCAACCTGACGAAGGATTGGAACCTCATCACCCGCTGGATCATGCCCGTGCTCTATCAGCCTGTTCCCAACGCTGCCGAGGGCGGCGATTACGGCATCGGCGATCTGAATCCGACCTTCTTCATGTCACCTGCGAACTCGGGAAAAGTCATCTGGGGCCTTGGGCCAACGCTCCTGCTTCCCACCGCCACCGAGAGGACTCTCGGGCAGGGAAAATGGGGCGCCGGACCCTCGCTGGTCGTGCTTACCCAGCCCGACCATTGGACGATTGGCGCGCTCGCGAATAATGTCTGGTCCTTCGCGGGCAACCGCCACCGCGCTCCGGTGAATCAGTTCCTGGTGCAATACTTCCTGAACTACAACATGAAGAACGGTTGGTACACCGGCACCCAGCCCATCCTCACTTCCAACTGGAGAGCCGGAGCAGCCAATCGCTGGACGGTCCCTTTCGGTTGGTCGGCCGGGAAGATCCTTCGCGTGGGGAAACTTCCGCTCAACGCTCAACTGGGGGCATACTACAACCTGATCCATCCTCGAGACCTGCCGTACGGAAAATGGCAGGTCCGGGTGCAGGTCGCGATGCTCTTTCCAAAATCCAAGTAAGTGGGCGCCGCGGGCAGCGTGGTGGACTCTGCCACGCTGCCCGGCGCGAGACGGGACATCCGAAACGGCCTGATCGAGGCCGCCAAGGAGAGTCGGACACCCCGTTAACTCGATAACTCAAAACACATAGCTGATTCCACCGAGCGGCACGAAGTTATAAATCCAACCGTGGATCGTTGAGGTGGCGATCGGCCGGAAGATGTCATCGGGGCAAGGGCTGAAGTAGGTGCGGAAATCGAAGCCGCAACACCGCGTGCTCCGTTATCTTGTATTTCAGTCCTACACCAGCGCTGATCGCCGGCTCCGCCTGGGTGTGCGACAGCAAAAACACCGGCGCGACGATCGGCTGTCCGGTCGATCTCAATTCGCGGCTCGTAAATGCCTTGACGCCGGCGCCTGCGGCCACGTAGGGACGCAGCCTCGCTTCCCGGTTCGACATGTGGAACAACAGATCGTAGGTGACCAGGTTCGAGTAACCCGTCGCGCTCGCAACGGTGCCTGAGTATTTTAGTTCGGGACCGCCAAACTGATACAGCCAGCGGACCTCTCCGCCGAGGTGTTCGTACATGTTCTGCCCGAAGACCACCCCAATCGCCCCCTTCGGCGCAAACCCCGGCTCCACCGAGCCCAACGCGCTTTTGATCGTGGGGTTCGTGTAAAAGCCATACCCGCCCGCACCGCCCAATTCCCACTCTTGAGCCAGGCATGGGGAGGCTAGAATCGAGACCGCAATAACAAGACCAGCCGTAACTCGCATGAGGCGGCAGATGCAGCGTGTAATCATCCCGGCGCAATTTATTCGGAAGTTTCTGCGTCGCTGCGCCGGACGCCGCCGCGGCATCCAGTGTTTCCGGTATGTATCCCCAAAACATGGCCCAAACACTCGATCCAGGAGTCGATGGTATTACGGCGGTACGGATCCGCTCTAGGTGGGAAAAGTTGGACATCTTGAACTGATGTATCGTTCGAGACTGTGTCCAAGGCGGCGCTACCCGTGAAGCCGACAGGGAGTATACATGATCAACTTAAGAACAAGTACGATTTGGATGGTTGCCGTGCCTGTCTTGGTAATGGCAACCTCCGGTTGCGCCACGAAGAAGTTCGTGCGGCAGCAGGTGAACCCGGTGAACACGCAGAGTGAGCCAACTGGAAAAATCAACCAACGATAAGATCGCGTACCTGGATAAAAAAGAACAGCGCGACATCTCTCAAGTGAACGAACGCATCGCGTCCACTGACGAAAAAGTCGCCCAGGTCGCGACGATCGCCCAGCAGGCTCAGGGATCAGCCGCGCGCGCCATGGAGACCGCCGACGCCAATAGCGCCAAAATCAGCGAGAACGCAACGGCGACCAGTACTCTGGCGTCGGGTATGGCGAACGCTCTGAACTATCAGTTAGTCGAAAAGGGCGATGTCACTTTTGGCTTCAACAAGACTACGCTGACCTCCGCGGATAAGGCCGCGTTGGATGCCATCGCGACGAAGTTCCAGGAACTTCCCCGCGGCGTGGTGGAACTCGTAGGCTTTACCGACAAGGTCGGTTCCCCGAACTACAACCTGGCGCTCAGCCGCCGGCGCGCGGAAGCTGTGCAGCGCTACCTCGTGCAGCAGAAGGTTCCCTTGCGCGCCATTCACATTATTGGACTCGGTGAAGAAGCCCCGCCCGAATGGCTGACAGCCGAAGCCGAAGTGATGGATCCCACCGCCACCACCAAGCAGCTCACCCGCACCGCCCGCCGTGTCCACATCCGCGTCTTCGGAGCCGGAGACATTACCCAGGGTACGGCTTCCCGTTCCGAGCAGCAGCCGCAGCAGTAACAGTCGCAGTCTGGGGATCGACCCGGGCGGCGCAGTTCCGGCCGGCGGCAACGCACTATGCGTTCCGCCGGCCGGAATAATATCGCCTGCCCTGCCGCTGTTTCAGAGTCCTTCATGCAGCAACTCTCGTCTCCTTCGGTACGTCGTTGTTTTAAAGATACGCCTCGCCCTGAAGCTCGCTCTGCCTGCGCTCGCCTTCCTTGCCGGCACACCCCACGTAAACAGCCAGGCCGTTCCGCCGACGGTGTATCGTGTCGATGTCAATTTGGTCGCGCTGACTTTTAGCGTGACGGATAAAAGCGGGAACCACGTCACCGGCCTGAAGCCCGCCGACATTCGAATTTTCGAAGACGGCATCCCTCAAAAGATCGCCTCGCTTGCCGAGGGCAGTACACTCTTCCGCCTGCTCGACGACGCTCCGGGCGCCCCCGGTACCGGCATCTTCATCCTGTTCGATACCAGCAACCGCATGTACACGAGCTACCCGTACGTGCGTGACGCCATCGCGGAATTCATCCGTCGCCTCGCCCCCGCTGATGCGGCGGCGATCTACACCTTCAGCCGCAATCTCTTTCGCGCCGCGCCGTTAACGCAGGATCATGTCCGCGCCCTGGCCGGCTTGGACAATATCTCCGCCGGTGACGACTCCGCACTCTTCAATTCCATCCTCCTGACGCTCCGCGACGCCGCACAAGTTCCTGGCCGTAAAGCCATCGTCGTCTTCTCCAATAGTGCCGACAACGCCAGCATGCTGCGTCCCGACGACGTGGCGCGCGTTGCCGAAAACGAGGGCATCCCCATTTATGTCATCTCCACGCGCGATGCCACCCAAGATCCCCTCACGCTGAACGCGCTCCAGTACCTCACCGTCCGCACCGGCGGCAAACTCTACTGCGCCCGAAATTGGCAGAAACAGGCTGGGGCATTCCAATCGGTCCGCGAAGATATTAAAAACTCTTATACTGCTTATTATTATCCCGCCGCCAATCCCAATCAGGATTTCCGTAATCTCAAGATAGAAATCACGACGCCCGGCGGACAGACTTATCACATTCTCTCCCGCCCCGGTTATCAGCCGCGCAAAGATTTGTCTATTCACTCCAATTAGTCGTTCTTTTTCGCGGCCCGTGCTTAGTGGCAGATACACCGCCTCAGGTATTTCTGGTGAGCTCCGGCTTGCACCTCGCCAGGGTGGTTATCCCCAAAAACTGGAGCCGGTGTCCGTTGTCAACGATCGATTCATTCCAGTAGGGGTCAAGAGAAATGCGGGCGCATCCTGCCCCGCCGGGCATTGAGCCCTCACTCTGTTTAGAGGAGAACTTGAATGAGAAAGAGCCTAGTACTTTTCGCCGTAATTCTGACTTTCGCGATGGCGGCTGTCGCGCAGGACTTCCCCAAAATGGAAACGTTCCTCGGCTACACCTACGTGCGAGCCAATTCGGCAACCGACGTACCGGCCTTTAGCGCCAATGGCGGGAGTGGTCAGTTCGCATACAATTTCAGCAAGTATTTCAGTGCAGTTGCGGATCTGGGCGCCGTACACAACGGCGACATTGGCGGCAACCTGATCGATACCACCACTGCGAATTTCCTGTTCGGTCCGCGCGTCTCCATGCGGCATTCGCGCGTTCGCCCGTACTTTCAGGTTTTGTTCGGCGGCGTCTATGCCACCAGCAGCGCGCAGGTCACTGGGCTCATAGATCCATCTCAGCTGGTACCCCTTCCCGGCTTCCACGCACCCGTTGACGCCACACCCGCACTGGAGGCAATCAGCACCCGGATCGGCGCGCAACAGACCGCCTTTGCCATGACGGCCGGCGGCGGTCTGGATATCAAGATCAATAAGAATGTTAGCTTCCGGCCGATCGGGCTGGACTATTACATGACTCGCCTGCAAAACTTGCGTTCCGCCAACGACAATAACCAGAATAACCTTCGGTACACCACCGGCTTCAACTTCACTTTCGGAGCCCGCTAACGTTTCACACAATAGCGGCGCCGCATAACTCTATCTTTATCGAGGCGCCGCTGTTGTATGTTTTAGTGCGACCGCAATCGCCTAGTTCCGTACTGCCAGTCCTAGCCCTTAAAAACCCTTTGATTCGTGAGGCCATTGTGCTTCACTAGGGTTGCATGCTCCAATAGCGTATCTGGATTGACGATCGGCAACCGCTGCAGTAATCATCCGGCCCGTTCGCATTCTCTCGAACCACTGGAGTTCACGGACGATGCAAGCCGATTCCGGATCCGCTTCACCAGAGCCGCTTCCCCCGCCGGAACGCGGCCGGCCCGCTGCTGAATTCTACGCTCATTACAAGACGTTGCTGGAAAGTAGTCCAATCTGCATTCTGCTCGCCCAAGCCGGCGGTGCGATACTCGCTGCCAGCCACGCGGCTTGCCGCCTTCTCGGCCTGAACCAGCAGGAGATCCTTGCCGCGGGATGCGCGGGCATTTCGACTACACCCGAATTCCGTATTTTGGAAGCTGCGCGTGAGTGCGTCCGTGCCGGGATGTTTGAAGCCGAGGGAACAATCCTCCGTAAGGATGGAAGCGAAGTCACCGTTGCGATCTCCGCCCAGCTCATCACCGACACCACCGGCAACCCGCAAGCATCGATCGTACTCACGGAAACCGGCGAGCCGCGGAGATCCATCGATGCACTGCGCCAGAGTGAAGCCCTCCTCGCTCGTGCTCAGGAAGTGGCAAGCCTCGGGAGCTGGTCGTGGGATATTCCAACAGGGGAACTCCTTTGGAGCGATCAGCAGTATCGTCTGTTCGGGGTGGAGCCTGCCCGGTTCCAGCCTTCATATGAACGGTTTCTCGCGCTAGTTCATCCGGACGACCGCGCTCGCGTCGCAGCGGCCTTCGCCAAAGCCCTCGCCGGCGAGGAGTTCCAAATCGAATTCCGAGTCAGCCTCCCCGATGCCTCAACTCGTCACATCTTCAGCCAGGCGTCAATCGATTGCGATACCGCCGGACGGCCGGTGCGCGTGGTCGGAACGGCACTTGACATCACCCGGCGCAAAGAAACCGAAGGAGCATTGCGCGAGAACCAGGCGTTGTTGGAATCCTTCTACGCCGCAGCCCCGGCCATCTTAAGCATTCTCGATGAAGAATTTAAGTACCTGAGAGTGGACGCCGTAACGGCCAGGCATCTGGGATTACCGCCGGACAAAATCCTGGGCAGGAAATTGGCCGATTTGTCACCGGAGCTCGCCCGGGACTTACGTCCGATCCTGCAGTCTGTCCTCGATACAGGACAGAGTCAGCTTCACGGAATGTATGAAACCGCCCATCAACCGGGCCGCTCCCGCTGGCAAGCTTCGCTTTTCCCCCTAACCTTGCCCAACGGAAAACGTGGTGTCGGAATAGTGGGCATGGATCTTAGCGGCCAGAAAGAAGCGCAGCGCGCCCTGATGGAAAGCGAAGAGAAGAGCCGCCGCGCCGAAGCCCAGCTTCGTCTGCTTTTTGAAGCCACCCATCAGGGCGTGCTCCAGCTCCGGCCGGATGGCCGCATCGTGTCCATGAATCCAGCGGCGGAACATATCTTTGGATTGTCCGCCGCGGACCTGCAAGGACAATCGCCGCGCAGCACCAGGTTGCGCGCAATCCGCGAGGATGGCACGGCATTTCCGGCGGGAACCCACCCCTTCGAGCTCGCCGTAGACAACGGTCACGAAGTTCGGGGCACCGTGATGGGTATTTACAATGCGGCGCAGGATGAGTATCGCTGGATCCAGGTCGATGCTGTCCCCCTCTTCCGCACACAATCGCCAAAGCCCTATGCGGTTTACGAATTCTTCGATGACATCACGAGCCGGAAACGGGCCGAGGACGCTCTTCGTGAAAATGACGCGCAACTGCGCCTTGCGTTGGGCGCTGCCGGAGTCGGTACCTTCGAAATCAATCCGCAGACCGGGAAGATGCTGTGCTCTGAAATCACCCGCAACCAATTAGGTATCGGAAAAGACGTGGAGATCGACACGGACCGTTTTCTGGCTGCGCTCCACCCGGAAGACCGTGAGCGAATCCGCCAGACCTGGCTGGAACTCGCGTCGCCCTCAACCACCGCTTCGCTGGAAGCTGAATTTCGCACCATCGCCGCGGACGATCGCAGCCAGCGTTGGATTGCCGCACGCGCGCGTGTAATAGCTGGCGCCGGCGGGCAGCAGGTCCAGATTGTCGGCGCCACGCTCGATATCAGCGACCGCAAAGGCCTTGAAGAGCAACTGCTGCAAGATGGCGGACAGGCGCTCACGCCTTTGGATGTGGCAAACGCCGAAGCAGCGCTGCGCGAAAGCGAGGAACGGTTTCGCGACACCGCCAACAGTGCGCCGGTCATCATGTGGTACGGCGATTCGCAAAAGCAGGTCTCGTTTTTCAACAAACAGGCTGCGGTTTTTACCGGCCTTTCCGCGGATCAACTCCTCGGTGACGGCTGGCAGCAGGTGATCCACCCCGATGATCGGGAGACCACGTGTGCGGCCTACTCCAAGAGTGGGGACCGACGCGCCGCCTACCAGATTGAATTCCGCGCGCGCCGCACCGATGGCGAATATCGCTACATGCTCGGTACCACGCAGCCGCGCTACATCGGTGGTGTCTACGCGGGCCAGCTGGGCACGGTACTGGACATCACCGAGCTGAAGCGCCGTCAGGACGAGCACCTCGCCCGTCAGAAACTCGAAAGCCTTGGTACCCTCGCGGGTGGTATTGCTCACGACTTCAATAACCTGCTCGGCGGCATTTTGTCGCAGACCGAACTTGCCCTTGCCGAGCTCGATGAAGGTGCGTCCGCCGAATCCGAGATGAAGAACATTCGCGCCGTTGCCATTCGCGGCGCGGAGATCGTCCGTCAGCTCATGGTGTACGCGGGCCAGGAAGCCGACACTACCCAGCTCGTGGATTTTTCACTTCTCGTCGAACAGACTCTGGAGCTCCTCAAGGTCGTGGTGTCCAAGCATGCCGTGCTGCGCACCATTCTTGGCTCGGATGTGCCGCCGGTCCGGGCTAACCCTGCGACTCTGCGCCAGATCCTGATCAACCTGGTGACCAATGCCTCCGAAGCCATGGGCGAGCGTGACGGCACCATTCAGGTCACTACCGCCCGCGTCACCGTGAGTTCGGATCCCACCTCACCGACCGGAACTCTGCCGCCGGGTGAGTATCTTCAGTTGGAGGTCTCCGACACCGGGTGCGGCATGACGCCCGAAACCCAGGCCAAAATCTTCGACCCGTTCTTCACCACGAAATCTCATGGGCGCGGCCTCGGCCTTCCCGTCGTCCACGGTATCGTGAGGCGCCTCGGCGGCGAGATCTTTGTCACGAGCCACGTTCGCCAGGGCACCACCTTCCGGATTCTCTTGCCCGCGGCCGTCGCGTCGCCGGGTGTGGACCTTCAGCCGCCCGCGACCCCGATCACCGAGCTTCGACCCGCGGCGCGCGGTACGATCCTGCTAGTTGAGGATGAGGAAAGTCTGCGCCACGCCGTCTCCAAGATCCTCCGCCGCGACGGCATCACCGTTCTCGAGGCTCCCGATGGCGCCGCTGCTCTTGAAATGCTTGGCAACCATGAAATCACAGTGATGTTGCTCGACGTCACTCTGCCTGGAATGGCCAGCCCTGAAGTCTTCCGCGAAGCCAAACAGTTACGGCCCGACGTTCGTGTAATTCTCACCAGCGCCTACGGAGCCGAAAGGGTCGCTGCGATGTTCGCCGGGTTTGGTCCCCAGCCCTTCCTCCGCAAGCCCTATCGTGCCGCGGAAGTACTGAAGTTCCTGGCCGAGCCCGAGGGTTAGACCGCGGCCAACCTCTTGCAATATTTTTTCCGCCTCTCACCCGGGCCCGGCATCATTCGTAGGGGAGATGCAAAACGTGCCAGAGCGCTTAGCCGTCGAAGGGGAAGTACTCGTCACCTACCGGTTTCGCAGCGGTTGGATCGGGTTGGCCTCGCCCGTTGAGATTTCCGCAGTGAATCGGCTCGCTCGCGGCCGTTCGTGGTGGAAAGCGTGGATGTGCCACCTGCAGCTCTGTCTACACCCGAGCCAACCTCCAGTGGTTCGAGTCTCCCCCGGACGACACCTCCGCGTGAATTCCGTTCCGGGCGAAATCGCACAGGAGTTCGGAGTAGGCTCCGTAGAGGATGTCAGTTTCGTTCGCCTGAATTCACCGAAATGCATCTTTCGCGATGCCATCCGCTTTCCTAATGGCCGTCACGTGCTCTTGCAGCGGTTCAAAGCCGGAACCTCTTTCCAGGTGCTCACCGATGGTTCGGGCGGCCGGGCAGAAAACATGGACCCGGACACGCCGCTCAAGCTTCCCGTCCCCGAATCCGGGTCGTATGCCAGCCTTTGCGGTCGGATAGGTTAGTCAACACCGCGAAGTGGGTGGCCTAAATCTTAGTATTCATCGTTACAAAAATCAGGAAAATTTCCCCGGGCGTAAGAGTACCTGTTCCCGAGTCCTCAAGTTATATCCAAAAAATTGATCTCGGGTATCAGCGGCTGGCCATTTCATTGCAGCCCACCGGTACTGGACGGGTGTAAGGCAATCGTAATGAAACCATGGCGTTAGTGCTTGCGATTCTCGCACAACTTAGAAATGCAGCATAACTTCTCAACAAAAAAAGTCAGGTCTGCCGCCGGTCATGATACTATGTCGGAGTACGAAGGTTCCATGGGTTCTCCTTTAGTTAGGGAAACCATGGGTTCGATGAGGATTTTCCCGGGAGGGCTTCACATCCCTGAGCTTCACCCACCGGATTTAGGTTGAACGACGCCGCACGTTTTCCCGTTCCGCACCAGCGGAGCGGCGAGTTGCCCGAGAGCCAAAATGGAACGAATTCCTCAAACCTCTCTCCGTCGGGTTGGTGTTGATCACTCAAGCAGCCGGAATACGAGTGAAATCGATCTCGTCCAGTTGCTCGAGGTTACGGCCCACGATCTGCGCAATCCCATCAGCGGTATCCTGGCGGCCGGCCAGTACCTGCTCGAAGATGCGGCGCCCGTGCTCGACGAACACCATATCGCGCTGCTCCAATCGATCGATTCCTCGGGCCGGGCAATGCTCGCGCTGATTGAAGACGCCCTTGAACTTTGCAGCATCGAATCGGGAAACCTTCGCCTCGATATCAAGACAACAGACATCCAACCCGTTCTGCATCGCGCCGTGCTCCTCAGCCAGGTTCCGGCCAATGCGAAAAAGATTCACCTTGATGTCCATTCTGCTCAACCTGCTTCCCTGCCCCCAATTGAAATCGATTCTGCGCGCATCCTTCGTGCCGTCGATAGCGTTCTGAGTAGTTCAATTAGACTAGCCCGACCTGGTAGCCGAATTGAGATTGGCGCCGGCGCGCGCGGCGGTAACCTCACCATTTGGGCGCGTACCGATGGCTTTGGCATATCCACCATGGGCTTGAGATCGTTGTTCAATCCCTTCCGGAAGGGCTCCCGCTCCAACCGGCCCGGAGTCGAAGGCGGTATCGCCTTATCGCTCGCCAAGGTCGGCCGCATCGTCGAAGCACACGGAGGTTCCGTCCGGGTCGAAGGCCGCGCCGGACAGGACAGTACGATTAAGCTTTCCCTGCCCTTGCCGAGCCGCGCGATCGCCCACCGCGGCGCGGCGGGTGCGCCTTAGTTTGGTCGCCGAGCCTTGTTGAATATTTTCCATCCCAGCCGCTGAACGTTGCATCCTTCCAATGCGCCGGCTCTTGCCGTGACCCATAAACCTCCGCAAGAGGTGCTTCCTCCGAGGTCCGGCGTCAGGATGCCTGGGGCAGCAGGGATCCGCACTGCAACACTAGGCCGCTGGTGAGGTCCACTTGACCTGAAATCTCGACCGGCGACTTCCAGGGGGCAACCCAAAATGCCACGGCAGATCTTGATCGGGCCGCCCACCGGCGCCCGGCTTAGCGCTTTCGATCGCCAGGTTCAGCAGATATCCAGCCGCGTATCCGCGCAAATCGGCATTCACTTCTTCCGCTCCATGGCCGAACACCTGACCCGGGCTCTGGCGGCGGACTGCACCTATATCGGTGAGTTCTCGAGCGGCCAAAATGAACGGGTCAAATCCGTCGCAGCCTGGTGCGGCGGCGCGCAGGAGAACTTCGTCTACGATTTGGCGGGTAGCGCTGCCAGTCAGATCGCCCTCGGCAAACCGTGCCTCTGTCGCGCCCACGCGCAGCAGCGCTTCCCTCATGACCCGATGCTTTCGAAGTGGAACGCCGAAGCATGCATCGGAATTCCCTTAGTAGATTCCCGGGAATTCCCAATTGGCCTCATCATGGCCGTTTACCAAAGCCCGCTGCCGGATACCCGCGCCCCCAAAGACATTCTCGATATCTTCGCGCCGCGCGCCTCTGCCGAGTTGGAGCGCCGCCAGCAGGAGGCAGAAATCCGCCAGAGCGAACAGCGGCATAAGGCCTTCGTCACAATGAACCACGACGCCATGTGGCGCATTGAATTCGAACCGCCCGTTTCTACCGCTCTGCCCGAACACGAACAAGTCGAAAATATCTACCGGGATGGCTTCATCGCCGAGTGCAATGATGCGCTCGCTCACCAGCTTGGAAAAGACAACGCGGATCAACTCATCGGTTGGCCCGTTAAGAACATCGCTTCTCTCTCCAGTCTGGCTTTCCGCAGCGCCACCCTTCACGCCATCCGTTCCGGCTACCACTTCACCACTCTGGAAGCTGCGCCTGAGGGCGTGAATGGCCAGCACAAACATTTGCTGCGCAGTCAATGGGGCATCGTGGATGAGGGCATGCTCCAGCGCATCTGGGGCTGCGCCAAAGATGTTACCGAACTCAAAGAATCGCAGATGGCTCTCGATGCGGCGGAACAACGCTTCTCCGGCTTCCTGCAGAATCTCCCGCTGATCGTCCTCATGATGGAGCCTGACGGACAGACTTCCTTCTGCAACGACTACCTGTGCAAGCTCACCGGATGGCGCCTCTCTGATCTCGCCGGCAAGGACTGGTTGGATCTGATGATTCCCGCCGGCGAACGCGCCAGGGTGCGCGCCACCATCGCCGCGGCCTCCGCCAAGTCCGCGCGGCCCGTCCATTTCCAAAGCCCCCTGCTGGGCCGCGACGGGGCTCGCCATTGGATCGCCTGGGATTGCACCAGCCTGCTCGATTCCGCCGGCAGTATTTCAGCTACCGCTATCGTCGGTTGCGATATCACCGAATTCAAAGCCCTCGAAGCTCAGTTCCATCAGTCGCAGAAACTCGAACATATCGGCCGCATGACGGATGGTATCGCTCGCGACTTCAATAATCTCCTGACCGTCATTCTGGGTCGCGCCTCGCTCCTGCTGGAGCAAAACCGGACGCCCGGCCTTTCCCACGACAGCGCGGCCCAAATCGTCAAGGCCGCCGAACAAGGCGCCGCCCTTACCAACCGCCTGTTCGCCTTCAGCAGCCGCCGCGTGCTGCGCCCGGAAACCCTCAACCCCGCTAAACTCATCGCCGATGACGAGAGTATGATTCGTCAACTGGTCGGGCCACATATCAAGTTAGTTACTAACTTCGATTGTCCGCCGGCGTTTGTCGATGCCGATGCCGGAAATCTCCATCAAATCATTCTCAACCTCGTGGTCAATGCCCGCGATGCCATGCCGGGCGGCGGCACTCTCACCATCTCCACCACCAGCGCCGATCCGAACTACGTTCAGATCACGGTCACCGATTCCGGCACGGGGATGACCGAAGAAGTGCGTAGTCACCTCTTCGAACCCTTCTTCACCACGAAAGCAGAAGGTAAAGGCACCGGGCTTGGGCTTTCCACGGTATATGGAATCGTACAGCAGAGCCGCGGCCATATCGTGGTGGAGACCGATCCGGGTAGCGGAACTTCATTCCGGATCTTCCTGCCCAGAGTTCACCAGCCGCCGGCGTACCGTCAATCTTCCCGCCTTGCCGGGGAAGCGCCTCGCGGCACCGAGACCATTTTGCTTGTCGAGGATCAGGCCGAGGTGCGGCTGCTCGCGGCCAACATTCTTCGCGGTCTGGGCTATAAGGTGCTCGAAGCTCAGGAACCGGCTCAGGCCCGAGAATTCGCCAAGGGGTCGGGCTGCGATGTGATCCACTTGCTGCTCACCGGCGTCGCCATGACGGGCACCTCGGGCAGCGAATTGGCCTCCACCATCAAAGCGTCCTGCCCCAATATCAAAGTACTGTTCATGTCCGGGTTTGCCTTCCCTCCGAGTGGAAAACAAAAGGCGCCGGACGCGAGCCTGGCCTGGTTGCAAAAACCATTCACTCCCGAGGCTCTCGCCAAGGCTGTTCGCGAACTGCTGGACCGCTGAAACTACGAAAGGCCGGCGCCGCGGTTCCGCGGTGCCGGCCGGTTGATTTTCAAAATCTGCGCAGGCGGATCGCCGGTTGCCCGGCGTCCGCCTCGCTATGGTTGGTTAGTGGAAGCGGAATCCAAAAGTAACTGGCACGAACGTCGTGGGAATCCGATTGCTGAACGCATAGTTATATCGCGATTCCACATAGAACTTCCAGCCGCTATCGCTCAATCGGATCGTGAAACCGGCTCCGCCGTTTACGCCGCCGGCGCTGTTGCCTTTCGAGGCAAGAGTTTCGGTCACCGTGCCCTCACAGCCATACCCCCACCAATCGTAAATGGGAGCGCAGGCCGTTCCCGGCGGCACGAGGAAAGTCTTGTCGATGGATGCGAAGCGATAATACCAACCCCCGCCGGCCATCACGTACAAGCCGAACGGCGACCCCCCGAGCCGGTCGATGTGATGCCGGTAATTGGTCGTAATGCTATACATATTCATGCTCCCGAAGGGGGCCAACGGGAGGTGAATAATGGTGTTAGGCGGTAGTCCGTTCCACTGGAACTCGCCAATGATCGAGTTCTTCTTGTCCAGGTTATAACCGGCGCCGACCGCAAAGTTTCCACTTAGGCCGACGTAGTTGGCTGTCGGGTTAATGGGCGTCGTGATACCGCCGCCGATATTAAAGTTAAACTTGCTGAAGTCCCCCGCATGCAGCGGCGCCCACCCGGCGACACTTAGCAGGATGCTCGAGACCAGAATATTTTTGAACACTTATCCGCTCCTTTACTCTTTAAGTAGTCAAGGAATGTCGGGCAGGGCACGCCGCCGGGAGCGGGGCTTCCGCGCGGGACGCTGCCGGGTGTTCTGAAACCCCTAACAGACCGAAAGTTCTTGACCCCTGTGAGCACTGATCACTTCGCGATACCACTGAGCTAAATCTTGGGGTTACGCTCCCGAACGACCCTTCCGGAGAACTAATTTTGAGCCACACTCGCGCGGTGCAGCATCCCAAAGTGCAGAGTGGGGGCAGGAAATGGTACGCACAAAACAGCTATTGAATCCAGCTCAAACAGGACGCGAGACGGAGCGTCTGGAAAGCGATCTGCGTAAGCGGGTCATCGGCCAGGAAGAGGCCATCCAACAGGTCCTGCGCATCTATCAGACTCACCTCGCCGGACTCTCCAGCGCAGGGAGGCCAGTCGGCACTCTGCTATTCCTTGGGCCCACGGGCTCGGGTAAAACACGCCTCGTGGAGGCCGTCGCCGAAAGCCTGGTCGGCGACTCGCGAGCCGTCATCAAAATCGATTGCGCCGAGTTTCAACATAGCCATGAAATCGCCAAGCTGATCGGTTCGCCTCCCGGCTATCTCGGACATCGCGAGACCCACGCCGTCCTTCGTCAGGAAACGCTGAACCAATATCACACCGAGAAGGTGAAGCTCAGCTTCGTCCTCTTCGATGAGATCGAAAAGGCCAGCGACACGCTCTGGAATTTGCTGCTCGGCATTCTCGATAAGGCCACCCTGACTACCGGCGACAATAATAAGGTCGACTTCTCACAGGCGCTGATCTTTATGACCGGCAACCTCGGCGCTTCCGAAATGAATTCCATCCTCCGCCCCGGCCTCGGCTTCGCGACCCTTCCGGCCGAATTGTGCCAGGCCAATGGAGTGGTCGATGGCGAACTCGCGCGCAAAATCTCCCGCGCCGCCGTGGAAGCCGCGCGCCGCAAGTTCACTCCGGAATTCATGAACCGCATCGATCGCACCGTTGTCTTCCGGCCGCTCGGCCTCGCCGATCTCCGGAAGATCCTCACCATCGAATTGAACGATGTGCAGCGCCGCATCTTCAGCGCTCCCAACTCCGTTCCCTTCGTCATCACCATCACCGAGCAGGCGCGGGACTTCCTCCTGGTCGAAGGCACCGACATGAAATACGGCGCCCGTCACCTCAAGCGCGCCGTGGACCGTAACATCGTCCAGCCCCTCTCGAACCTGATCGCAACCGGACAGGTGCGATGCGGAGACCTGATCCGCGTCGATTATGACCGGACTCACTCCTGTCTTACCTTCCTGAAGGAGTGGGAGGACATGCCGGCCGTCGTCATGGCGGACCTCGCAGGCACCTCCGCGCTGCCCTTCCCCGCCACCCGCCGCGCCAACACGGCGGCCGATTTTGGCGGCGCCGCCAACGTTCGTATGATGAAGCGCTGAATCCCTCCGGGCAGGCGCTCCCCGCCTGCCTCCTTCCCCCATCCCGACTTGGATACTCGCGGCCTCCCCACGGGTTCAATACTTTAACGGCATTTCACCCCTTGCACCTGGAATCACCCCGGGCACTTCCCCTATACTGAGCATCAAACGCTCATACTGACTCCAGATGTTTTTTCAAGGAGGTGCCCTGCTGTGCCAAAGGTCGCCGGAAGAGCCGCTGTAACCGGACGAAATGTGTTCCGGCAAATCTTCATATCTCCTCGACTTGTCGCGGCCCTCTCGATGTTGTTACCCATCGGAATGCCGGCTGCGTCGGTCTTTCAGGATCCTCCCCAGGTCTCCATAACCCCTCGCGAGAAACCGCACTCTTCCAACCCTAATTTGCGCGTGGACGTCAAGATGATCCTCGTGCCCATCACCGTGATGGATCCCGCGGATAAGCCCGTCGAAAACTTGCAAACCGGACGTCTTCCGGGTGTTTGAAGACGATATCGAACAGCGTATCGTCAGCCTTTCCAAAGAGGAGGGCCCGGTTTCCGTCGGCTTTATCATCGATGCCAGCAGCAGCATGAAAAACCGCATGGACCGGTCCGTCGAGGCCATCCAGCAGTTCCTTCTCAACTACCGCAGCGGGGACGAATACTTCCTGGTGCGTTTCAGCGACAAGCCCACCCTGGTCACCAGCTTCACCTCCGACCCGGCCAACGTCCTCAGCGAACTCGCCGCCATCAAGCCGCTCGGTTGGACCGCGCTGCACGATGCCATCTACCTGGGCACGCAGCAAATGAAGCACGCCAAAAACACGCGCCGCGCGCTGTTTGTCTTGACCGACGGCGGCGATAACAACAGCCGCTACAGTGAATCGGAAGTCAAGAACTTCGTCGTCGAATCCGATGTGCGCGTCTATGCCGTCGGCCTCTTCGAACGGCCGAAATTCCTGGAGAAGCTCGCCGCCCTCACCGGCGGAGAAGCGCTCTGGGCGCACAGCCTGAAAGAGCTCCCCGACGCCATCGACCGCATCAGCCGCGAATTCCGCAACCAGTACATGATCGGCTATTCGTCGAACAATCCGCAGAACGATGGCAAGTATCGCAAGGTCCGGGTCGAACTCACCGAGTCGCCCCTGCGCAAGGCTCTGCACCTCTTCTGGCGCCGCGGCTACTTCGCTCCGCCGGAATGACCTCCGGCCTCTACGCCTGAGCGTCCACGGCTGCCCGCAGCGGAGCCGATCCATCCGCCAGGTGCTTCGCCGAGACCGCCTGTTTGGCCTCGATCCACTTGGGCGCGCTCTCGCGCTCTTCATCGGGCCGCCCCATCGCGAATACCGCCACTACCCGCGATTGCCGCAGCCACCACACACTGAAACTCCCGCTCGCAATCTCCCCGCGTGGAACCGCCGATTCCGCACCTTCCGCATCGCCCCAAAACTCGTACGAGAGGTCGAAGACATCGGAAAAGAAGTACGGCACGTGCCGGAAAACTGCCCGTTCGCCCATCAACATGCGCCCTACGTGTTGTCCCTGTGACACCGCGTTGTCCCAATGTTCCACGCGCCTGCGCTTCTGAAACACCACGTCCCAATAGTTCGCGACATCGCCCGCCGCGTAATATCCCGGTGCCGACGTCTCCAGGTATTCGTTCACCAATACTCCGTCATCGACCGCGAGTCCCCCGCCCTTGAATATCTCCGTCACCGGCTCGACTCCGATTCCCGCCACCACCATCTCGCACTCGATCGCCTGCCCGTCCGCCAGCACGACCGCGCTCACCGCGCCATCCCCTCGCAACTCTTTCACCGTTGCCTGCTTCACGATCCGTACGCCGCGAGCCTCGTAGTACGCTTCGAAGAAGTCGGACATTTGCGGTGTGAACAATCGCTCCCAAATGCGGCCTTCGCGCAGAATCATCGTCACCCCGATTCCCTTCGCCGCCAGCACCGCCGCAACTTCCATCCCGATGAAGCCGCCTCCCAATACCACCGCCCGCTTTACGCCTTGGGCCCGTTCCCGGATCGCCTTCGAATCAGCCAGCGATCGTAGATACAGCACGTTCGCCAACTCCGCGCCCGGCACCTTCAGCTTCCGCACCCGCGAGCCCGTCGCCGCAATCAGCGTCTCAAACTCCATCGCCTCGCCGCCTGCCAGCGAGATCTTTTTCCCCGCCGCATCCAGGCCGGTGATCTGGCAGCCGAGCCGCACCTCGATTCCCCGCTCCCTGTAAAACTCCTCCGCATTAATTCGTATCGATTCCTCAGTCTCGCGCCCCGCCAGAAATCCCTTCGATAGCGGCGGACGCTCGTACGGCACGCTGGTGTCCGCGGAAATGATAGTCAGTTCCCCGCCTTTCAAGCCCATCTCGGCCATTTGTTTGGCCGCATATCCCGCGACCATCCCTCCGCCCGCAATGACAAATTTCGATTTGCTCACAGCGTGCCCATCCCTCCATCCACCATCAGCTCGCCGCCCACCATATACGCCGATTCGTCGGATGCCAGATACACCACCGCCTGCGCAATCTCATTTGCCTTTCCGAACCGTCCCGCCGGAACCTGGCTTTGAATCGACGCCGATACCGTCTTCAAATCCGCGTCCGAGAATCCCAGCTTGCTGTACAAGCGGCGTTTCGATCGGTCCGGGACTCACCGCGTTCACCCGGATTCCCCGCGCGATCAACTCGCCCGAAAGCGTGCGCGTCAACGATAGCAGCGCGGCTTTGGCCGCTCCGTAAATGCTGGTGTTCGCCATCCCGATGTGCGCGTTCACCGACGCGTTCA
This sequence comes from uncultured Solibacteraceae bacterium, assembly GCA_963811575.1. GTDB lineage: Bacteria > Acidobacteriota > Terriglobia > Bryobacterales > Bryobacteraceae > Solibacter. Next base: position 56,045 of record CAWERY010000009.1, read on the forward strand.
ACACAATCGACGCCGGGTTGGCGAACAGCGGCAGCAGCGCCTGAATCAGAAAAAATGGACCTTTGATGTGCATCGCGAACGTGTGGTCGAAGCCGCTCTCGTCCCACTTCTCCACCGGCCGCAAATCGGCCGTCCCGGCATTCACGAACAGCACATCGAGTCCCCCGAACTCCGTCCGAATCGCCTCCGCCACCGCCTTCTGCGCCCCCGCCTCGCTTGCGTCCGACGCCACCACCAGCACCTCGCTGCCCAGTGCTTTGCGCGCCGCCTCCAGCGTCGCGGGATTCCTGCCCGTCACCGCCACCCGCGCGCCTTCTTCCAAAAACTTCCGCGCCGTTTCCAGTCCGATCCCTGTCGTTCCGCCCGTAATTAAGGCGCGCTTCCCCATCAGCCTCTTCATCGTGATCCGCTCCTCGTCCCTATCTCGACCACCAGTTTCCCTCGCCGACTGCGCGTGATCTTTCCGCTATACGCCTCCGCCGCTTTCCCCAGCGGAATCGCGACATCCACCACAGCCTTCAGCCTCCCGGAATCCACCAGCCCGCCGATCTCCTCCAGTTGCTTCCCCTTCGCTTCCACGATGAAGAACGCCGCCTTCACTCGCTCATCCGTGGAATTCTCCGCTCCGGACACAATCGTCACCATCCGTCCGCCCGCGCTCAGTACACTCCAGGATCGCTCTAAAGTCTCGCCGCCCACGGTATCGAAGATCACGTCAACCTTGCCAACCTGCGACTCGAATGGCGCGCCCCGATAGTCCAGTGTCCGTTCCGCACCCAAGCCCGCCACGAATTCCAAATCGCGCGCAGAGGCCGTCGCGCTTACCTGCGCACCGCGCCAGTGAGCCAGTTGGATCGCGAAGACCCCGACGGCTCCCGCCCCGCCGTGCACCAGCACCCGCTCGCCCGGCTCCAGTCTCGCCCGGTCGAACAGACCCTGCCACGCCGTCAGTCCGCTGATCGGCACCGATGCCGCTTCCACGTGCGTCAGGCTACGCGGCTTCCGTGCAATTCCCGAGGCCGCCGCGATGCAATACTCCGCCAGCGCGCCCTCCTGAAACCAATCGTTCATCCCGAATACTTCGGCCCCTACCTCGAAATCTTCGACACCCGCTCCCGCCCCTTCCACCACGCCCGAGAATTCGTGAGCAGGAACCGCGCCAGTGCGTATTTCTCCTCCCTTCGTGTGCGTTGTCGGGTACCATCCCAATTCCGTAGTCGTCACCCCCGCCGCGTGCACGCGGATCAATACCTCGCCCGCGCCTGGCTGCGGTATCGGCGCGCTTCCTTCGATGAGTACCGGGCCTTGCGGCGAATCGCTTACGCGCATGATCTTCATTTGCCATATGCTACCGTGCCGTTTCCAGACCCGGCAATCAACAAATTTCGCTCTCCGTGACTAATCTCGCACCGTCCGCCGCGTCATCCATCTTGGAGGATTCTCATCATGCGCATATTCCCGGCAGCCCTTCTGCTGGCCCTCGCCCCATCCGCCGCCCTCTCGCAGACCTTCGACGTCGCGTCCATTAAGGTGAGCCAGATCGGCAAAGCCGGAGGAGAGGGCAGCCGCCGCGAGAACACTCAGGTCTCTCCCGGCACCCTCAACATGCGCAACGTCACGCTCAAGACCGCGATCCGCTGGGCCTATCATGTGATGGATGCCCAGGTCGTGGGCCCGGACTGGCTCGCCAACGAACGCTACGACATCATGGCGAAGGCCGCCGGCCCCGCCCCCGAAGCAGAACTCCGCGTCATGTTGCAGGCCCTTCTCGCCGAGCGCTTCAAACTCGCCGTCCATCCCCAGACGAAGGAGATGTCAGCCTATGCGCTGATCGTCGGCAAGAACGGCCCCAAATTCCACGAGACCCAATCGGAAGGCGAAAGCTCCCTCGTGCCGGATCAAAAAACCATGAAGGTCGTGATCCAGCGCACGCCGCTTTCGCAGTTGGTCGATATGCTTTCCAACGTCCTCCGCGCCCCGGTGGTCGATCTCACCGAGCTCAAAGGCCGCTACGATATCACGCTCGAACTCGCCAAGTACATTCCGGACCGCTCCGAGCCCATGGATCCCCTCACCATCATCACCCGCGGCCTGCAAGAGGAGCTAGGCTTGAAGATCGAACCGCGCAAGCTCCCGATCGATCTCGTGGTAGTCGATCACGCCGAGAAGCTCCCCTCCGAAAACTGATCGCAGCCTCACTCGTAGCGCAGCGCGATCATCGGGTCCACTCGAGTGGCGCGCCGCGCCGGTATATATCCCGCGAGCGCCGTCACCGCCAGCAGCGCCAGCGTGGATGCCGCCAGCGTCACCGGATCCTGCGGCGTGAGCCCGAACAAGAAGCTCTCCACCAGGCGCGTGGTGAAATACGCGGCCGGCAGCCCGATCGCAGCGCCGCAGCCCACCATCAGCGCCGTCTCCCGAAGAATCAGCCAGCGCACTTCAGACGCCTGCGCTCCCAGCGCCATGCGGATTCCAATCTCCCGCACGCGCCGCGCCACCGCCTGTGCCATCACGCCGTACAGCCCGATCGCCGCCAGCAGCACCGCGAGCACTCCGAAGAATCCGCACAGCATCGTCAGGATCCGCTCCTGCGCGATGCTGTTGTCGAACTGATCGGCCAGCGTGAGCGTCTGCGTCACCGGAATCGTCGGATCCAATTCCGCCGCCTCCCGCCGAATCGCCGCCACCACATGCGAAGCGTCCCCGCTGGTTCGCACGCACAGCGTACGCGCCCCTGCGCCCTCGCGCCAGACCGGAATATAAATCATCGGCTCCGTGACCTCGCGCAAACCGAAATAGCGCACGTCTTTCACCACGCCGATGATCTCCAGCGAGTTCTCCATCTTGAACTCTTTGTCGCGGTCCAGCCGCTCCCCAATCGCGGACCGGTTAGCGAAAAATTTCTTCGCGAAGCTCTCATTCACAATCGCCAACCGCGGACCCTGCGTGGCCAGCTTCGGATCCGGCTTCTCCCGTGGATCCGGCGTGAACGTGGGGTTGTCCTGATCCGTGAAATCCCGCCCGGCCACCATCGGAATTCCCAGCGTCTCGAAGAAATGCGGCGACACCGCATTCATATCGGCAACGTGCCGTTCCTGAGGACCCCAGTGGTAGTCGATGAACGAAACCTCGCTATTCCAACGCGAATTGGAAAGCGGCGTGATGTTCGCCAGGCTGGCCATGCGCACTTCTGAATTGGAGGACGTCTTCGATAGCAGGCGCTCGTAGTAATCACGCAGGCGCTTGCCCATGTACCCGCTGTTCTGCGGATTCACGCTCACCAGCAGCACGCGGTCACGCACAAAACCTGGATTCAGCCTCTCCAGATTGCTTAGGCTGCGTACGAATAAGCCCGCGCCCGCCAGCAGCAGCAAGGAGAGCGCCACCTGCGATACCACCAGCAGTCGCCGCAAATCGAAACGGCTGCGCCGCGCTGCCGCCGTCTCGTTCTTCAACGCCGTCACCAGGTTCGGCCGCGTCGATTGCAGCGCCGGGACCAGCCCGCACAACAGTCCCGTCACCAGGCTCGCCAGAAATGCAAACCCCAGCACGCGCAGATCGGGAGTCAGGTTCAGGTCGATCGGGATCGCCCGCTTCGGCAGCAGCCCCATCAGCACCCTCACGCCCCACCACGCAAAGATCAGCCCCGTAATGCCGCCGAGCAGCGACACCACCACCGTTTCCACCACCAATTGCGATACCAGCCGTCCACGCCCCGCGCCAATCGCCAACCGCACCGCGATTTCTTTCTGCCGCCCCGCCGCCCGCGCCAGCAACAGATTCGCCACATTCGCGCACGCAATCAGCAGCACCATCCCCACCACGATCATCAGCACCGTTAGCGGCTTCGCAAACTGCACCCGCAGATAAGACCAGCCCGCGCTCCCCGGCAGCACCACCATGCGTCCGCGCTTCGGTGCTTCTTTATCCCATGCCGGTGGTGGTTTGTATTCCGGGTCGGCCTTCAAAATCTGCTGCCACAAAACATTCAGTTCCGACGTGGCGCCGTTCATGGTCGCGCCCGGTTTCAGCCGCGCGATCACGGTCAGCCACCACCAGTGCCGCGAATTCCAGCCGCGCGCCGGAGGATTCAGCGTCGGCATCATCATGATCGGCACGTACAGATCGTTGACCGTACCCACCTGCGTCCCGTGAAATCCGCGCGCCGCCACTCCGATTACCCGGAAGGGAACTCCGTTCAATGCGACCGATCGCCCGAGTACGCTGTTCTCGCCGCCGAAACGCCGCTGCCACAGCTCCCACGAGATCACCGTTACCGGATGCGCGCCCTCGGTCACGTTGTCCTCCGGCGTCAACAGGCGTCCCATCGCGGCGCTCACTCCCAGCAGGTCGAAGTAGTTCCCCGTGACTCTCGCGGTGGCAACCACTTCCGCCGACACTCCCTTTTCCCCCGGCACCGAAAACGCCGTCGGCGAACCTTCACTCGACGCCAGTACGCCCGAGTACGATTGGTTGTGGTCCCGCACATAAAGATAGTCGGGATAGTTGAAGGATACGCTCGGCTTGTCCGGATTCGAGGCCAGTACCGCCAGCTCCTCCGGGGCGCGAACCGGCAGAAACCGCAGCATCACATTATCGATCAGCGTGAAAATCGCCGTATTCGCGCCGATTCCGAGCGCCAGCGACAGCACAGCCACCGCGGCAAATCCCCGATTCTTCCGCAAGATCCGCAATGCGTAGCGAACATCTGAAAACATGCTGCCTCCCGATCAGACGTTAGACGCCGCCCGGGCCAGTCGTTGGCAGAATTCTCGCATCCGAAGGCCTGCCCGGGTGGCCACGCGCGTTCACTGCGCCGTTGGCGAGACAACTCAATTCAGCAACGCTTGCCCTCCACCGTGGTTCGCGTTGTATCCGCCGCGTCGCGGGCTAGCCCCCGAAACGGCCGCGCTGCGGAGCCGGAGGCGGCGGCGCTCCGGTCGTCTTAAGGGGCGTCAGGCCGTTGCTCTCGATCTGCTTGTTGTACGCCGGGACGTCCTTCTCCATGACGGTCTTGTATTCGCCCTTCACCTTTTCCAGCGTCTTCTCCAGATCCAGCACCAGCCCGATCCCCGTCTCCGTCGCGCCCCAATCTCCCGACCCGTGCACGTCGCCCGCGCCCGTCCCGATCTCGCCGTTGAGCCACAGGAAATTCTGGTACAGGTTGTAAGCCGTCTGGAAATACTTGTCATCGCTCAGCGCATCCGCCCGCGTGATCAACTGGTACTCCACGTCCTCCAGCTTCTTATTGATGTCGGTGATCAACTGCATCAGGTTCTGTTTGCCCGTCACCGTCTTCGACTGATCCTCTAACTGGCGCCGCATCCACTCCAGTTGATTAGTCATGTTACTGACTGCCGTGATATCGTCCCGGACTTTCAGTTGTAACCGCACGCTGCTCTGCAAGGCCGCATCGTCCGCGTGGCTGTCCGGAGTCCGCAAAATCGTCAAGGGCTGCGTGTAACTCTTGCCCGTCCACCGTCATCTTCACGGTGTACTGCCCGGGAGCCGCAATGGGTCCGACCTCCGCCTGCGCCAGCCCCCAATGCGTGATGGCGCGCGTCTCCTGTCCCTGGAACCGCGGCTCTTCCCAAATGTGCGGATTCTCCGGCGGCGTCGTGCGCAGCGCCACCAGCGGAGGCGCTTCGTAGTGCAGATCCCACGTCGTCCGGTTCAGTCCCAGCCCGCCCCGTGACGTTCTGCAGCTTGCGCACCAGCACGCCCTTGGAATCCAGGATCTCGAATTGAACTGGCCCCTGCGGCACTGCCTTCAGCGTGAAGCTCAGAATCGCGCGCGCGCCTGTCCGCGCACGATCCGGTACGCCGGGCGCGGCGCCACCAGCTTGACCGCATCCGCATCCGCGCGGTCTCCATCACGCCCTGCTCCAGCGGCGTGATGTCTTCCATGATGTACATGCCGCGGCCGTAGGTGGAAAGCACCAGGTCGTGCGCCTGCTTCTGCACCACTACCCAGGAGACCGGAGCCGCCGGCAGCCCGGTCTGCAACTGCTTCCAGTGGCCGCCGTCATCCAGCGTGTAGTAGAGCGCGTTGCCCGTGCCCACGAATAAATTGCCCTTCTTATTCGGGTTCTCCGCAATCACCCGCGCATAGGCCAGCGGACCCTTGGGCAGCCCGTCGCTGATCTTGGTCCACGTCTTGCCGAAATCCGTAGTCTTGTAAACCCACGGCTCGCGGTTGTCCATCATGTGGAAATCCACGCAGATGTATGCCGAGGCCGCGTCGAAATGCGAGGGCTCGATCTTGGACACGACACCCCAGGCCGGCAGCCCGGTGATGTTCTTGGTGACATCATTCCAGGTCTTGCCTGCGTCCTTCGTGTACCAAACTTTCCCATCGTTGGTTCCCGTCCAGATGAGGCCTTTCTGAACGTCTGAGGGCGCGATGGAAAAGACAACCTCGCCATAAAACTGGCCGAGATTATCGCCGACGATGCCTCCCGAAGGAATAATTCGCGACGGATCCTTAGTCGAAAGATCAGGACTCAATTCGGTCCAGCTCACACCGCCGTTCGTGGTGCGCAGAACCATCTGGCAGCCATAGTAAACCGTATTGTGGTCGAACGGGTCGATCGCCAGCGGCGCCGTCCAGTGGCAGCGATACTTCACCTGGTTCGGCTGCGCATCCAGCGTGTGCAGCCACGGGCTCACCGACCGCGCCATCTTCGTCTTCGCGTCGTACCGCGTCACTTCGTTGCCGTAACAGCTCGCCCACACCGATGTTGGTATCGGTGACGTCGGGCAGCGTGAAACCGCTCTCGCAGCCGCCCAGGTTGTGCTCCCACTCGCCCCCGCCGCCGCGCCCGCCGAACCCGCCCCGGCCGCCGCCCTGTCCCGGCACATTCGGGCCGGCCTCGGTCACGTTGTTCGGGCCGCGCATCGTCCCGTCATCCTGCATGTTCCCGTAAATCTTGTACGGCACGTCGTTGTCCACCGCGACGTGATAAATCTGCCCGATCGGCAGCGTCACGCGCCCCGACGTCTGCCCGTGGTCGGTCGTCATATACATGCCGCCATCGTGCGTCACCAGAATGCGATTGGGATTCTTGGGGTCGATCCAGATATCGTGCGTATCCCCGCCCCAGTTCAGCGTCCGGAAACTCTTCCCTCCGTCCGTCGATCCCCAGAAGCTGCTGTCCGCCACAAAAACCTCGTCCGGATTCGTCGGATTCACCGCCAGCCGGATGTAGTATCCCGCGCGCCCGATCAGCGCACGCTGCCAGTTCACCACCGCAAAGTTCTCGCCGCCATCGTCAGAGCGCCATACCGATCCCTGATCCGGCGTCTGAATCAGCGCGTAGACGCGCTTCGAATTGCTCGGCGCAATCGCCACGTCGATCTTGCCCAGCGGCGATTTCGGCATCCCATGGCCTTCCACCTTCGCCCACGTCGTGCCGCCATCGTGCGACGTGTAGACGCCGCTGCCCGCCCCGCCGCTCAGCATCGCGTAGGTGTGCATCACCACTTCCCACGTTCCCGCCACCATGAAATTCGGGTCCTTCGCATCCATCGAAAGCCCAGAGCATCCGGTGTTGGGATTCACGAAGAGCACGCGCTGCCACGTCTGCCCGCCATCCTTCGTGCGGAATACGCCGCGCTCTTCCTGCGGCCCCGTGAGCCGCCCCGCCACGCACGCGTACACCGTATTCGGGTCCGTCGGATGCACGATGATCCGCCCGATCCGGCCGCCTTCCACCAACCCCATGTTCTTCCACGTCGCGCCCGCGTCGGTGGATTTGTAGATCCCATCGCCCTGCATATCGCTGTCGCGGATCGCCCACGCTTCGCCCGTCCCCGCCCACACCGTCTTCGGGTCCGTCGGCGCTACCGCCAGTGCGCCGATTGCCTGCGAAGTCTGGTTGTCGAAGATCGGTACCCAGCTCTGTCCGCTGTTCGTGGATTTCCAAACTCCGCCGGAAGCCGCGCCCACATAGTAAGTGGTCGGATCGCCCGGAATTCCGGCCGCCGCCGAAATCCGGTTTCCCACCGCCGGCCCCATGAAACGGAATGTCAGTCCCTCGGGTGCCGCGGCCCCGCCGCCTCCCCGCCTTTGTGCGCTTGCCGGCACCGAAATCAGTGCAATCGCGAGCAGAAGATGCAGCTTGGCCATGGTGAGATTCCTCGTCCCTGAAAAATTGCTGTAATCGGTTGCATTGCAGTTTACAGGAGCAAACCGCCTCTGGTCAACTCTGCGGACATTCGCGCAATTTCCCACTCTCGAATCTCGTACAATGAAACTCGATTTCTAAGTCGAGCCCGCATGATCCGTGCCTTCATTAGCTATGCTCATGAATCCCCCCAACACAGTGCTCAAGTATTGGCCTTGGCCCAAAAACTCCGGCAGAGCGGCGTGGATTGCCGGCTTGACGCCTTCATCAACGGTCAGCCTGAGGAGGGGTGGATTCTTTGGATGACCCGCGAGATTCTTGCCGCTAATCACGTATTGCTGGTCTGCAGCGAAACGTACCTGAGGCGTTTCATGGGCGAGGAGGTCCCCCAAACCGGGCTCGGTGTTACTTTTGAAAGCCAGATCACGTTGTCCGGGCTCTATGCCAGCCGGGGCCGGCAGGGCAAGTTTCTTCCCGTCGTGTTCCGCAAGGAGGACCGCGATTTTATCCCCGAGATCCTTCGCTATCAAACTTCCAACTACCTCTTGCCCGACGACTATGAGAAGCTGCTGCGCTTCCTCTCCAGTCAGCCCAAAGTCGTCCCCGTGCCCATCGGACAGCCCGTCATCCTGCCACCAGATCTGCAAACCACGCTCGACGAACTGGCCGGCCAACCGGTCGGCGTACCGGCCGACGACCGGTTTGCCCCGTCCATCAAAGAGCACATGGCCGCGCTGGATCGGCACGTGCAGCAGTTGACCGAAGAGCAGAAACGGGTCATCGCACAACTGAAATACCTCAAGCGGGTTCGCGTCTCTGGAATCGCTGGATCCGGCAAGACGCTGGTCGCCGCCGAAAAGGCCATCCGCCTGTCCGCCGCCAGCGTGCGTACGCTCTTCCTCTGCCACAACCCCAAGCTCGCCGATCATGTCTCGCGCCTGACCGCCGGTTCCGGCGTAGCGGTCGCGGCCTTTACCGAATGGGCCCTGGAACTTGCCGGCGCCGGCTGCGCCGCGACAACCCATTGGTCGCAATTCGACGAACCAACTCGAGAGACGCTCGACGCCGCCTTCGACAACATCCTCGCATCCACTGACCGCTATGGCGCCGTCATTGTCGATGAGGGCCAGGACTTTCGTGATGAATGGTGGCCGCTCGTCGAAGGCGCCCTCAACGATGCCGCCTCCGGTACCTTTTACATTTTTCACGATGACCGGCAAGCCCTGCTTCCCCACCGCTCCAGCTACCCCTTCGCTGAACCCATCATCGATCTCTCGCGCAACTGCCGCAACGCCGGCCGCATCTACGAAATCATGCGCTGCGTCCATCCCAGCGCTCCCGCCTCGGAGGTAAACCTTCACGAACTCGGCGATGTCTTCGTGGAACTGAGCCGTCCTGGGTTCGAGCGCGAGTCGCTGCGCCGTGCACTCTCATGGTTCCCGTCGGATCAATTGCGCAAGTTGACCGTCCTCTTTGCCGGCGATGCCGCCTTCGCCGAATCCATATTCAGCGTGCTTGCCCTGCCGCTCGGCCAGGAAGTCGGCTGGCGGGAAGAAGTCTGCCGCATGTTCCGCACCGCACTCGCCGGTAACTCTCTAAGCGCACCACCCGCCGCCGGTATTGACATCTCCCTGAGGCAACTCGGACACGACCTCCGGCCCTCTCCCGATGACGTAATGCTGGTGCGCGAAATTGCCCGGCGATTTGATCTAGACTCCGATGTTCGCCGCCAGATCCTCAACTCTCCTGACCGCAGGGACGGCCTTGTTTGGCAGATGCAGGATGGAAAGGTGCGCTTGCGCGGCCGGCGCCGGGATCTTCGCTTGTGGGCCTCCGAAATCGTCATGCACTTTGAACGGTCCGATTGGCACGTCGGCCTTCCCGACGCACCGCTCGTGCACTTTGCGCGCGACAATCAATCCCTAGCCGCCCTAACCGTTCCGGTCTACCACGTGAGCGAGTTCAAAGGGCTGGAATCGACCGCCGTTCTCCTCTATATCGACAATCTCGGCCCCATGCTGGAAGAAGAGTTGCTCGTCGGCATATCCCGCGCGCGCCTCCTACTGGCCATCGTCGTTCAAGGTCAGGCCGAAGCCAGCATCCCGTCGCGCTTACGGCGCCTCTTTCACGAACTGGAGCGCCGGCGCCCATCCGCCGAGTCGCAAGGCGCTTGACTTACCCCGAAACCTTGACCGTCTCCCCGATAACAGCCTCGCGCCGCCCGGTCTGCGCCAGCCGTTCCATCGCCGCGCCCAGCGTCGTCACCACCTGCACATCAAAAGCCTTCCCCAGCCGCTCTTCGAAGTCGTCCGCTTCCCCCGCATTGCTCCACAACCCCACCAGGATTCGCTGCCGCGCAAATCTCGCCCGCAGCCGCTTGCTCAACGTCCGCGCACTCATCAGCGCAAAGGGCGCCAGCGCGCAGATGCAAATCACGTCGCCCTTCTCCACCGTCACGTTCGCAAACGAATCTCCCGGCAAGTCGGCCCGCGGCAGCACCATCGCGAAGATCCCCGCAAGCTGCAGCGCATGCGCCAGCATCACCGCCGTCACCTCGTCCGCCCGGTCTCCCGCCGGCAGGCACAGCACGCGCCGCTCGGATTCCACGCCCACGCTGTCGTCCTCGTGCTTCGACGCCAGCTTCGCGATGAACTCGTTCATGCTTTGCACGATAAAGCTCTCGCGATCCTCGTCCAGCCTGCCCCGGTGCCGGTCCTCTTCGGACAACCGCAGCGCCGGCACCAGAAGTCCGTCGTAAACTTCCAACGGCGATTTCCCCTCCGCCGCCTTGTCCACCACCGCTTCGGCCTCCTGCTGGTCCAAGGCCAGCATCCGTTGGTAGAGCTCCGCCTCCGGTTCCAGCACCGGTTCGTCCCCCAAGATCACGTACAGGAACTCCAACTGCGGCGCGTGCCGCCCCAGCACCAGCAGGCACACCGTCAACGGCGTGGAGAGCACCAGCCCGACAGGCCCCCACAACGTCGTCCAAAACGCGGCCGATACCAGAATCGCCAGCGAGGAAACTCCCGTGTGCGTGCCGTAGAGCCACGGCTCTACCGCATACGCCACAATCATCTCGATCACCAGAAACAATCCGAGGCACAGCAGCGGATAGCGCCATCCCGGGAATACCGCTAGCGCCACCAGCGTCGGCAGCGCGCCGCCCACGATCGGTCCCAGGTACGGCATGAATCGCAGCAGCCCCGCCAGCGCCCCCCAAACCAGGGCACTCGGCAGCCCGATGAAATAAAGACCGGTGGCGATCAATCCCCCGAACACCGCATTCACCAAAAATTGCATCCGCAGGTAACGCGTCACCCGCTCCGCCGCATCGTCGAAGGCTTGCGTCGCCCGCGGCATCCGCCCGCGCCCCAACAGCCGCAGCACCCGATTGCGCAGATCTTCGCGCTTGATTAAGATCACGATCGCAAAAATCACCACGATCACCATCTTGCTGACCGGCCCCACCACCGGTCCCGCGATGTCGCGCAGGGATTGCAACGCATTCGGCGGTGGTTGTACCAGTTCCACCGGCACCGGCTTCGCCCCCGCCACCAGGGTCTGGTTCGCCGCCTTCTGCGTCCGCGAGGGGTCGCGCGGCAACGCCTGCGCCTCTTGCGGCGCTTTCGGCGCCGCCAGTTCCTTACTCAACTCCTCAACGCTCGCCGTGGCTTTCGCCAATCCTCCGCCCGGCCGCCCGCGCAGCGAAATCATCTTGGCGTGAAGATTTTCCTTGTACGCCGGCAGTTGATTGAGCACGTCGATGAGCTGGTTCCCCAACACATACCCGACCCCCACCAGCCCGGTCAGGCTCACCAGGAAAACCAGCAGTACCGAAGGTAGCCGCCCCAGTCTCCAGCGCTCCAGCCGCCTGACCGATGGCGTCAATAGGAAGGACAACAGCACCGCCGCCGCCAGCGGTACCAGAATCTCGCGCGCAAAGTACAACGCCGCAATCGCAACCAGGGAAGCCACAACCGGCGGCAGCCGCGGTGCCTTTTCGTACTGCGCTCTTTCCATCCCCGATATCCCTTGCACATCGAGGACCAGTCCCTTTTTACCCCACCGTCTTCTCCGAAAAAGTCACGTACGGGAAGACCTCGGGAATATGCGAATCATAGTGTCCGTGGCGGTTCCACGTCCATCCCACGCACGGGTCCAGCATTTCCCTTTCCCGCCCTACCTTCTCGAACCGCGAACAGTCGATCCGCCACACGTCGCCTTCCTTGGGAGGCAGCTGCCTGCCGTCGGCAATCTCCGCCAGCCCGCGCCACGGAAACGCCAGTTCCACCGTCCACCCGCGATCCGTGTTCGTCCGCCGGTTCACCACCCCGTCCACATGCACCGCGCTGCGCATCCCCGGATAATCCCAATCCAGAAAACCCCACCGCTCCCCGCGCGGATGAACGTGCCCGCCCACCCCGTCCAACACCATCGTCCGCTGTGTCGCGGGGTCGAACTCCGGCCGCCCGTAATACCGCGATCCCGGCTTCAAAATATCCTTCCAGATCCAGAACACCTCGTAGACCGTATTCAGCGCGTTGACCTCGAATTCGTAGTAAGCGTCCTTCCCGCCAAGGAACACCTCCACATCGTTCTCTTCCCAGATCTTCGAGTCGCGCGCCGTCATCGTGCCCCAGACGTCCGTCTCTTCCACCCAAAATCCGAAGTAGAGATGCTCGTCATCCCAGAGCAGCGCCACCCGCGTGTCGAACCACCCCGGCTCGCCCGTCACAATATCCACGAAGGGCGTCGATTTCGGAGCCAGCTGCCAGCTTCGCTCGTCCAGCTTCCCATCTACTACAATCGGTCCGGCCGCCCGATAGCACGTGTAACGGGCCGGCTCTAAATTCAATGGCGCGAGAGGATCGTACATGACCTACCATATTACCCATGGATTCTCTTCTTGCCTGGCGCAAGGAATTTCCCATTCTCGCCGGCACCACTTACATGATTAGCCACTCTCTCGGCGCCATGCCGGAGCGCACCCGCGGCCGCATGCAGGAGTTTACCGATACCTGGGCCACCCGCGGCATCCGCGCCTGGGAAGAAGGCTGGTGGATGATGCCCGTGACCATCGGCAACCTGATCGGCACCATCATCGGCGCAGGCGAAGGCGAAGTCGTCATGCAGCAGAACGTCTCCATCTGCCAGTCCATCGTCACCTCCTGCTTCGATTGGCGCGCCCCCCGCAATAAGCTCGTCACCGACGGCCTCAACTTCCCTTCCAACAATTACATCTACCATTCGCTCGAACGCGCCGGAGCCCGCGTCGTCACCGTCCCCTCCGCCGATGGCTTCACCCTCCCCGTGGAACACATCCTCGCCGCCATCGATGAAGAGACCGCCCTCGTCTCCGTTTCCCATGTCGCGTTCCGCAGTTCCTACGTGCAGGATCTCGCCGCCATCACCCAACGCGCCCACGCCGTCGGCGCCATGGTCGTCGCCGATCTCTACCAGTCCGCCGGAACTCTCCCGGTGGACGTCCGTGCTCTCGCGCGTCGATTTCGCCACCGGCGGCTCCGTCAAATGGCTCTGCGGCGGCCCCGGCGCCGGCTACCTCTACGTCCGCCGCGATCTCTGGGAAACACTCTCACCCGCCGCCACCGGCTGGATGGCCCATGAAGAGCCCTTCGCCTTCGCGCCCGGCCCCATCCAATACACCGCCGGCATCTACCGCTTCCTCAACGGCACGCCCAACGTGCCCGCCATGTATTCCGCCCAGTCCGGTTACGAGATCATCAACCAGATCGGCGTCCCCGCCATTCGTGAGAAGTCCCTCCGCCAGACCTCGCTGCTCATCGAACTCGCCGATGAGGCCGGCATCCCCATCCACACCTGCCGCAATCCCGCCCAGCGCGGCGGCACCGTCGTGCTCGACGTCCCCGATGGCTACCAGGTCACCCAGGAACTCATCCGCCGCCAGATCCTGGTCGATTACCGTCCCCAAGCCGGCATCCGCGTCGCCCCGCACTTCTACACCACCGACGAAGAAGTCCGTCACACCGTAAGTGAAATCCGCTCCATCGTGAGCACCGGAGTAACTGCATGAAAACCGTCCTCCTCGCCTTCGCCCTGACTCTCCCCCTCGCCGCCCAGGTCAAAATCACTCCCCAGGGCAAAGACAAGATCTCCGTCGAAATCGATGGCAAGCCTTTTACCGATTTCTACATCGGCGCCGCCACCGCCAAGCCCTATCTCCACCCCCTCCGCACCGCCGATGGCAAGATCGTCACGCGCGGCTTCCCCATGGTGACCGACGTTCCCGGCGAAGCTCACGATCACCCCCACCACCGCGGCCTCTGGTTCACCCACGGCGACGTCAACGGTTACGATTTCTGGGCCAATGAAGATTCCCAACCGGGCGCCGGGAAAGGCAAGGGCCGCGTCGTCCTCGAACGCATCGATAAGGTCACCACCGGCAAGAAATCCGCCGCCATCAATGCTGCCTTCGCTTGGAAAACGCCCACCGGAGAGACCCTGCTCATCGAAACCCGCAAGATGACCTTCTACTCCGAACCCCGCCTCCGCATCATCGATTTCGATATCACCCTCTCGCCGCAAGTCGAAGTCACCTTCGGCGATACCAAGGAAGGCATGTTCGCGATTCGCCTCGCTGCTCCCCTCGAAGAGGAACAGCCCAAGGACATCCCCGCTCCCAAACGCACCGGGAAGATGGTCAACGCCTCCAACAAATCCGGCGAAAAGAACGTCTGGGGCAAACGCTCTCCGTGGCTCGATTACTCCGGCCAGATCGATGGCGAAACCGTCGGCATCGCCGTGCTCGATCACCCCAGCAACCCGCGCACCCCCACCTACTGGCATACCCGCGCCTACGGCCTGCTCGCCGCCAATATCTTCGGCGTCCACGATTTCGAAGCCGATAAATCGCGCGACGGCAGCCTCACCATCCGCCCCGGCCAGCCCCTGCGCTTCCGCTACCGGGTCGTCATCCACCCCGGCGATTCCGTCGCCGCGGGCATTGCGGATATCTTTACGGACTATTCCAACTCGAAATAGGTTCTTTAGTACCCATTTGGGGCTTTCGCTGGAGGGGGGAATCGTGTTAATTAGTGTATGAAAGGACCCTCATGAAACGCCCGAAACTAGTTAGCACCCTGGCGCTGGCTGCCTTCGCATTGATCACTGTGGGTTGCACCAAAAAGGTGGTCAAAGCCGACCCGCCGCCCACACCTGTAAAGGCCGCCGTTTCCGAACCCGCGCCGAAACCCGTTGTCCGCACTCCCGTTGCTGCCCCTCCGGCCGAGGTCGCCAAAGCGCCCGCCGCATCACGCTATCCCGATGCCCCCACCCGCGCCCGCATTGACCAGCTGCTGGCCAAAATCGAAGACGCCTATTTCGACTACGATAAGGCAAGCCTTCGCCCCGATGCCATGAAAGCTCTTCAGGCCGATTCCACCGAACTGCGCGACATCCTGAAGGACTACCCCGACTACAAACTCATGATCGAAGGCCACGCCGATGAGCGCGGCTCCGCCGAATACAACGTCGCCCTCGGCGATCGCCGCGCCGGAGCTGCCAAATCCTATCTCGTGCAGGTCGGCATCCCAGGTACCCAGCTCGACGTCACCAGCTACGGCAAGGAACGCCCGGTTTGCCAGGACCAAAACGAAGGCTGCTGGCAAAAGAACCGCCGCATCCACATCGTCGCCGAAACCAAAACCCCGTAACTGTCATTCTCACCGAGGCGCGCGGGCGTTCGATTCCCCGCCCCGCGCGCCTTTCTCTGCGTTCTCTGCGTCTCTGCGAGAAAAGCCTTTCACACAAACTTAAAATTTATCTTCGCCTTGTTTTCAGACACTTATAAGATATCCACACCCTGTACTCCCATATCGGCGTGCTACTGTCTCCCTCAGGTAGAGAGTTGCGCAAACCACAGCGCAACACCAACAGCTTTCATCCTGGCCAGGATACGTTGACCTGAAGTGGTGCTGACTCTCCGTAAGCCCGTTAACGGCTAAACGGTGGTTCCCCTACGTGGAGGAGACCGGCGGAGAGATCTTCGGTTCGAACCGATCACACCCGGGGGACCGTCGCGGATAGCGTTTGATTGCCGCACCCCTGGATACAGAGACTGATCACGCGAAACGAGTGGACGATCGAGAGGCCATCCAGCCGAGTTCTTACGTCTTCGTAGCGGGCAGTTAAATCACTGGCGGCCGGGCACGCACGGCGATAAGACCGAAAGCCCCCGGCCGCCGCAACGTTCTTAGGAATATCCAAACGGCGAGGGAGAAGTGTATCTCACATCCAATGCGCGCATTCCATGACGAAGTAAGTGACAAAGATTCCCGTAAGTACCGCCATGCATATCCCGAGCGCGAGTGACGCGGCACGATTCCGTTCCACAATTTCCACTCCCGCGCCGAACGTCACCAAACAGCCGAACATCGCCGGAAACAGGTAGCGCGCCTGCACGATGCTCCATACGTGATACTTCATCAACGCCGGTAGAAACATCAATCCTGTGCACAACATGATCAGCACACAGGCCAGCCGGCCCAGCCCAACCCCCTCCGTCCACTTCGCGCGAAAACTCGCCCACAGGCCCAGCAGAAACACCCCGGTCGGAAACAACGCCAGCATATAAATCACGCTTCCCAGGTACATTGTCGGCCGCGTTCGATTCAGGACGAAGTTGGATTCCGGAATGTACTGATACCAGAAGGTCGCGTAGAAAATCACCGGATAGCTGCCGTTCGTTGCCTTCCCGAGTATCGGCTCCCGCACCAGCCGGAAGACATTGAAGTCCAGGTAGGATGCCAGCCCCTTGTAAGTCAAGGCATGCTCCCGCGCAAAACGGACATGGAATTCGGGATCCATGTTGGTGGGCATCGGCCTGCCGAAATTCACCATGTTCTCCGCAAGTTTATAGCCTCCCAGCGTCATGACCAGCACCCCGAATGCGGTCGCCGCCAGCAGGCCCCGCCGCCCCCTGCCCTTCGTCCAGAACACCAGCCCGCACAGCACCGGCACGAATGCCAGAAGGGTGAGCTTCGTCAGCATCCCGAGCGCGGTCAGAATCGCCAGCAGAATCCATTGCCCCATTACCGGCCGCTGGATCGCACGCCACATCTGCAGAATGACCAGATTCCCCAGCAGGATCGTCAGCGAATCGTTGGAGAGGTATAGGGAAAACATTACGAATTGGGGCAGGAAACAGGCCACCAGAAAGCCGTAAGTTCGCGCCCGCGCGCTCTGTAAGAGGTCGGTATGGTACACGAGGTGATACAACACCAGCAGCGCGCAGATCGAGAACCACAGGGAGAGCAACTGCACGAATTTGTAATTTCCGGTGGCTTTCAGGATCGGCGCGGCAATCAGGTAGTAGAGCGGCGGATGCTGCCCCTGTTGCATATTGGCGACGGTCGGCAGCCGTCCGTACTTCACGATGAACCGCACTACTTCGCCATGATCGTCGTTGTTGATTGGCTGCAGGAAGATGAAAACGAAGATACGCAGTAAGATTCCCGCGGACAAAAGCCACCTGGATGCCGCCCGTTCCAAAGCCATACGCTCCGCTCCACTGTACTATAAAGGTATTCCCCCTCAACGCCGATTACCCGTTTTGTGCGTTGAATTCCGATGCGAATATCTCTTATACTGTGTGGTCGGTTGTTGTAGAGTAAACTCGCATAAGCCCGGTCCGCTGCGAATTCACCGATACGCAGCAGGCGCCGGAAATTTCGTTAGGGGGATTTACCAAAATGTTCTCCACTCCGGACACGCTCTGTGTCGAGCGCTGCGCCGCCAACGCGCGAATTCGCTCGGTCTTTCGCGTGTTGCTGTTTTTACTTTCTTTCGTGGCGCTCGGCGCGCCGCTCATGGCTCAGGAAGCGGGGGGTGGCGAAGCCAACCTCAAATTGCCCAGGCTCGACTCGGTAACCTTCCTCGGCGGTATTTCCGGAAGCAGTCTTCTGATGGGGGGTCTCGTCGTCAGCGCCCTCGGTCTCATCTTCGGGCTCTACATCTTTACGCGCCTCCGCGCCATGCCGGTTCACGAATCCATGCGCGAAGTCAGCGAACTGATCTATGAAACCTGCAAAACCTATCTCGCCACCCAGGGAAAATTTCTTTGCGTTTTGGAAGCCTTGATCGCCGTTATCATCGTTTTCTACTTCGGATTTCTGCTGGGCTTTGAGTTTTATAAGGTCCTCATCATCCTGGCGTTCAGCGTGATCGGTATCTCGGGTAGCTTTATGGTTGCCGCCTTCGGCATGCGCGTCAATACCTTCGCCAACTCGCGCACCTCCTTCGCCGCCCTGCGCGGCAAGCCCTTCCCCTGCTATGCAATTCCACTGCAGGCCGGCATGAGCATCGGCATGCTTCTCGTCTCCGTCGAACTGCTCATCATGCTCTGCATTCTGCTCTTCGTCCCGGGCGACCTGGCCGGCAGCTGCTTCATCGGCTTCGCCATCGGCGAATCTCTCGGCGCAGCCGCGCTCCGCGTGGCCGGCGGCATCTTCACGAAAATCGCCGATATCGGCAGCGATTTGATGAAAATCGTCTTCAAAATCAAGGAAGACGACGCGCGCAACCCTGGCGTCATCGCCGATTGCACCGGCGATAACGCGGGCGATTCGGTCGGACCCTCGGCCGATGGTTTCGAGACCTACGGCGTCACCGGTGTCGCGCTCATCACCTTTATTCTCCTCGCCGTCGCCAGCCCCGTGGTTCAGGTTCAGCTTCTGGTCTGGATCTTCACCATGCGCATCATGATGGTGATTTCGAGCGGCGTCGGCTACTTTATTAATGACGCGATCGCCAAAGCCAAGTACCTCAACTCCGACAAGTTCGATTTCGAAGCGCCGCTTACCGCTCTGGTCTGGCTCACTTCGATCCTCTCCATCGTGCTCACGTACGTCCTCAGCGACATGATGATTCCCGATCTTGCCGGCGACACGACACTGTGGTGGAAGCTTGCCACCATCATCAGTTGCGGCACCCTGGCCGGAGCGCTGATTCCCGAATTCGTGAAGGTCTTCACGTCCACGAATTCGCGCCACGTGCGCGAAATCGTCACCAGTTCGCGCGAAGGCGGCGCATCGCTGAACATCCTGTCCGGCTTTGTGGCGGGCAATTTCAGCGCCTACTGGCTCGGCATGGCGATGCTGGCGCTGATGTCGATCGGCTACTTTGTCTCCACCATGTTCCCCGTCGGGCTGATGCTGGCCCCCGCTGTCTTCGCCTTCGGCCTGGTCGCCTTCGGCTTCCTCGGCATGGGACCGGTCACGATCGCCGTGGATAGCTACGGCCCCGTCACCGACAACGCCCAGTCCGTCTACGAGCTCTCCACCATCGAAACCATCCCCGGCATCGAAGACAAGATCTTCAAGCAGTACGGCTTCAAACCTCAGTTTGAAAAGGCCAAGGAGAATCTGGAAGAAAACGACGGCGCGGGCAATACCTTCAAGGCGACCTCCAAGCCGGTGCTGATCGGCACCGCCGTAGTCGGCGCCACCACCATGATCTTCTCCACCATCGTGGCCCTCACCCACGGTTTGCGGGACAACATGGACAAGCTCAGCATGATGCATGCTCCGTTCCTGTTGGGCCTGATCGCAGGCGGAGCGGTGATTTACTGGTTCACCGGCGCCAGCGCGCAGGCCGTCACCACCGGCGCCTACCAGGCCGTGGAATTTATCAAGAAGAACATCAAACTCGAAACCACCGAAAAAGCCTCCGTGGCCGATTCCAAAAAGGTCGTCGAGATCTGCACCAAATATGCGCAGAAGGGTATGTTCAACATCTTCCTGGTGGTCTTCTTCTCCACACTCTCTTTCGCTTTCCTGGAGCCGTTCTTCTTCATCGGCTACCTGGTTTCCATCGCCCTGTTCGGCCTGTTCCAGGCCATCTTCATGGCGAACGCCGGCGGCGCCTGGGATAACGCGAAGAAGGTCGTCGAGACCGAACTCCGCGCCAAGGGAACTCCGCTCCACGATGCCTGCGTGGTCGGCGACACGGTTGGCGATCCTTTCAAGGACACCAGCTCCGTCGCCCTCAACCCGATCATCAAGTTCACCACTCTATTCGGCCTGCTCGCCGTGCAACTCGCGGTCAGCGTCTCGGCCAAACAGGGCAATACGCTCACCACTACCTTGTCCGCCGTCTTCTTCGTGGCCTCGCTCGTCTTCGTATATCGCAGCTTCTACGGCATGCGCATCGAGACCAGCGAATAACAAGTCCGCACGTAACAAAACTGAGGTTCCCCTCGCTCCCCAGGGAGCGGTGGGAACCTCTTTTCGCAGTACGATGGAAATTCATGGCCGTCCCGTTTCGAACCCTTTACACCGGCGCCCGCATGCCCGCTATCGGCTTGGGCACTTTCGGTAGCGATCACGTCGCGGCAGATCAAGTCGCCGCCGCCGTGCGCGATGCCGCGCTCCTCGGCTACCGCCATTTCGATTGCGCCAGCGTGTACCGCAATGAAGACCGCATCGGCTTCGCCCTGCGCGACATCCTGGCCAGTGGAATTGCGCGCGAGGAACTCTGGATTACCAGCAAACTGTGGAACGACAAGCACGCCGAAGCCGACGTGATCGCCTCCTGCAAACAGTCGCTGGCAGAGCTGCAGCTCGATTACCTGGACATGTACCTGGTGCACTGGCCCTTCCCCAATTTCCATCCGCCCGGCTGCGATGTAGGGTCGCGAAGTCCCGACGCCCGTCCGTACCATGCACCAAAATTTCATGAGAACGTGGCGCCAGATGGAGCGTCTGGTGGATTTGGGCCTGGTGCGCCACATCGGCACCAGCAACGTCACCATCCCCAAACTGACCCTCATCCTGCGCGACGCCCGCATCAAACCCGCGGTCAACGAGATGGAACTGCACCCGCACTTCCAGCAGAAAGAGCTCTTCGCTTTCGTGCGCGCCAACGGAATCGAACCCATCGCGTATAGCCCGATCGGTTCGCCGGGACGCCCGGAACGCGACCGCACGCCCGATGACACGGTGGATATCGAAGACCCGGTGATTGTCGCCATCGCCAAACGCCTCGGCGTGCATCCGGCGGTGGTTTGCGTCAAATGGGCGGAGCAGCTCGGCGCCACGCCGATTCCCTTCTCCACCAGGCGCGCCAATTACCTGGCGAATCTTCAGGGCGTGACCAGCGAGCCGTTGACCGCGGCGGAGATGGAAGCGATCGCGGGCATCGACCGGAACTGCCGACTCATCAAAGGCCAGGTGTTTTTATGGAAGCAGGACCAGAGCTGGGAAGACCTATGGGACCTGGACGGAGTGATCGCACAATGATCGGAGCTTTTCTACCCGGCAACAGCACCGTGGAAATGAAGGAGGTCCCGGTGCCGGTCCCCGGGCACGGCGAAGTCCTCCTGCGCATGAAGGCGTCCACCATCTGCGGGTCGGACATTCGCTGCATTTATCACGAGCATCTCGGCAAGGGCCCGGAAGGGTACCAGGGCGTGGTGGCGGGCCACGAGCCGTGCGGCCAGATCGTCAAGGCCGGCCCCGGCTGCCGGCGTTTCGGCGAAGGCGATCGTGTCATCGTTTATCACATCTCCGGCTGCGGAGTCTGCAACGATTGCCGCCGCGGCTACATGATCTCCTGCACCAGCCAGAAGTACCGCCGCGCCTACGGCTGGCAGCGCGATGGCGGCATGGCGGAGTATCTGCTCGCCGAAGAAAAGGATCTCATCCACCTGCCGGATGAACTTACTTATGCCGATGGCGCGCAGGTTGCCTGCGGCTTCGGCACCGTGTACGAAGGCCTGGAGAAGATCGGGATCAGCGGCAACGACGCGGTGTTGATCACCGGGCTCGGTCCGGTCGGGCTGGCCACAGGAGCGCTCTGCCGCAAACTCGGCGCGCACAAGATCATCGGCATCGATGTGGTGCCGGAGCGCATGCAACTGGCGCTCGATCTGAAGCTCTGCGACGAGGTGCTCACCAGCGGTCCGGATAACGTGGAGCAAGTGCGCAAGCTGACCGGCGGCCACGGCGTGGAGCGCGCGGTGGATTGCTCGGCGAACGAGAAAGCGCGCGCCACCGCGATCCGCGCCACGCGAAAGTGGGGCCGCATCGTCTTTCTGGGCGAAGGCGGCCGCGTCGAGTTCCAACCCTCGCCCGACATCATCCACGATCAAAAGACCATCTACGGTTCCTGGGTCACCTCCACCTGGCTGATGGACGAACTGGTGGAACGCCTGGTCCGCTGGAATCTTCATCCGGCCGACCTGGTGACGCACCGCTTCCCGCTCGACCAGGTGGACCGGGCCTACACCCTGATGGCCTCCGGAAAATGCGGCAAAGTCGCCGTCTGTTTCGACGAAGAGCTTTAAACTGGTCTGGTGACCTGCCGCAAGTGCCGGATTGCGATGAAGGAGCTGAAGGGCCACATCTACCACAAGCAGCGCAAGTGGCAGTGCCCGAAGTGTTCCAAGATCCGCATGCAGCAGCAGAAGTGAAGCACACGCTATGACGGTATTTATATCGCTCCTGCGCGGCATCAATGTCGGCGGCAACAACATGGTGAAGATGGAGACGCTGCGCGAGCTTTACGCGGAGCTCAAGCTTCGCGATGCCGCAAGCTACGTGCAGAGCGGCAACGTGGTCTTCCGCTCCGCTGCCAAAGATTCCGTCCGCCTGGGAAAGCAGATTGAAGACGGTATCGAGCGCACCTTCGGCCATCGCCCGCGCGTGGTGCTGCGGACGGCGGCGGAGTTGCGCGATGTGGTGGCGCGCAATCCTTTCGCCGCGCGCAGCGGAATTGAGCCCAACCGCCTGCTGGTCACCTTCCTAAACGGCAGCCTTCCGCCGAGGTACGCGCCAAGGTGGAGGCGCTGCGCACTCCGCCGGAAGAGATGTACCTCGACGGACGCGAAATCTACACCTACTTTCCCAATGGGATCTCGCAAACCAAACTCTCGCTCCCCGCGGTAGAGCGCGCTTTGAAGATTGCCGGGACGGGCCGAAACTGGAATACAGTGACCAAGCTTCTGGCGATGGCCGGGGCGCTCGAGGCGCGATAAACCAGTTTGCCAGCTCACTTCGGCACGCCTCTTGCAATTAATCCCAGTCAGGAGGTAAGTGATGCTGATTCTGCTAATCGTGGTCCTGGTCCTGCTACTCGGTGGAGGCGGCGGTTACTACGGCTATGGGAGATGGGGCTACGGCGGAGGAGCGGGAGTTGGCCTCGGTACCGTCCTCGTGATTCTGCTGGTGCTGTATCTGCTCGGTTACCTGAGCTGACGCCTCACCGAAAATGTATTTGAGCCAGGCTACCGCGTTCTTCCGCGTATATGGCGTGGGTGAAGGCGAGTTCTGCGAAACTGAAACTCCCGTCCATCCTTACTCATCTATGTAGTTGAAGTAAAATGGAAAGAGAGCGTTAGCCTGGTGAAACTATACGTTGGGATGATAAGCGCGGCGGCATTGCTTTGGGGCGCGATGCCGGAGTACGATCGAGCGCGTAAACTCTATAACCTCACCGAGTTCCAGCAATCTATTCAAGTATTACAAGCGATCCCTGAGAAGAGCTCCTCGGTCTGGATGTTGATCGGCCAGAACTATTACGGGGAGGCCGAGTTCAAGAAAGCCACCGAAGCGCTGGAGAAAGCCGTCGCGGCGGATCCGCGTAGTTCGGAAGCGTACCTTTGGCTGGGGCGTGCTTATGGCCGCAGGGCCGAGACCTCCAGCCCGATTACCGCTCCGGGATTCGCCTCAAAAGCGCGGCAGAATTTTGAGCGATCCACGCAGCTAAATCCTGACAATTTAGACGCTCAGAGCGATTTATTCGAGTATTACCTGGAAGCTCCTGGCTTCCTCGGCGGCGGTTTGGATAAGGCGAGGGCGACCGCAACCGAAATGGCGCGAATCAATCCGGCCGAGGGACAGTGGGCGCTGGCGAAGCTGGCCGAGAAGCGCAAAGAGTATTCGAGCGCGGAAGATCATCTGCGCCGGGCCATCGACGCCGCTCCCCATCAGGTTGGACGTTTCATCGACTTAGCGCGCCTGTTCAATAAACAGGGACGCTACCAGGAAGCCGACCAGAGCCTGGCCAAGGCCGAGCAGATCGCGCCGAACAGCGCGCGAGTGATTTTCGCCAAGGCCGACCTTTATATCAAAGGCAAACGGAATCTGGATCTTGCGCGGGAACTGCTGAAGAAGTACCTGAGTCTGACGCTGACGCCCGACGACCCGCCGCGGTCGGAAGCGGAGAAGCTGCTCAAACAGGTGCAGGGCACGTAAGCCCGGCCCATGTTCCTCGGCGAAGCGGTCCGTTTCAGCGCGCAGGCGCTTCGCGCCAGTCCGGTGCGTTCCGTGCTGACCGGACTGGGGATGGCAATCGGCACGGCGTCCGTGATTCTGGTTGTCACGATCTCACTGACCAGCCGCGACTACATTCTCGAGCAGGTGCAGGGCATCGGCTCGAACATCATTTTCGCCTACTACGCGAACGCGGGCGGTTCCGCGGTGGCGGACGCCGATTACATCAAGATGAGCGACGTGCAGTCGCTGCGCCAGGAACTGACCAGCGACATCGTGGCGGCGACCGGCGTGATGTCGAACTTCGACCGCATCCTGATCGGCGGCAAGGAACAGGATGTGAAGGTGATCGGCACCGATCAGGACTACCAGGCGGTCCGCAACATCGTGATCAGCTCCGGCCGGTTCCTGGATGAAAGCGACGTCACGCTGCGCAGCAAAACGGCGCTGCTCACGGATCAACTGGCGACGCGGATGTTTGGCGGGCGGGCGGCGGCGCTCAGCCAGATCGTGAAACTCTACGGGCTGGAATTCACCGTGATCGGCACCTTCCACGAGAAGGTGGAGACGTTCGGACAATCGGAAGTAGAGCGCGACACCATCCTGATCCCGATCACGGTGTTGCGTTACTTTACGCCGCTGGAGCGGATCGACCCGCTTTATGTACAGGTGCGTTCGCCGCAGGAAGTGGAGCGGGTGGCGCTGCGCGTCCAGCAGATTCTGGAGGCACGGCACCGCCCCGGCGCTCGCTACCGCGTGGACACGCTGACCGCGATACTGAATGCCGCGAAGAATATTTCGCTGATACTTTCGCTGGTGCTGGTGCTGGTCTCGACGATTACGCTGGTGATCTCCGGCATCGGCATCATGAACATCATGCTGGTGACGGTGACGGAGCGGACGCGCGAGATCGGGGTGCGCCTGGCGGTGGGCGCATCGCCGAAGGAAATCCTGCTGCAGTTCCTGACCGAGGCGATCATGGTGAGCCTGACGGGAGGGATCGCCGGAATTCTGGCAGGCGTGGCCATCCCGCTCAGCGTCCAACTGTTCGCGGATATCAAGATCCCGATTTCTCCGGTGGCGATTGTGGTGGCGTTCGGCGTTTCCTGCCTGGTGGGGCTGATTTTCGGGATGCTGCCCGCGAATCGGGCGGCGCACCTGCTGCCGACCGAAGCGCTGCGCTACGAGTAATCGTCACCGCAACATCAAATATATTTTTTGGGCGTGATTTCCTCGCGTTTCCGGGAACTTAGCGCGTCTCGCTGGTGGAGCGGCAGGCGGCAGGGCGCGGCACGGGGTTCAGAATGAAATCACGAGGAGAAGCGTGACGTTCTCCTACGGATTCCAAAAATGAAAATACCTGTGGATGTAGCTCTGCCCGCACCCGTCGCGGTGGAGGTTGGAGCGGATGAATTGAATAAATGGCTGGGGCGCCGGGAGGCGTTCGGCATGGTGGCGGGACGCTGTTCCGCCGCCGACGTGGAATGTATGCGGCGCGTTCGCGACCGCAAATTGTATTTGAGCCGTTCTCCGGACTGGAAGACCTTCTGCGCGGACGTGTTGCACATGAGCAAGAGCAACGTGAATCACTTGATCGGGTTGCTGGAGAAGTTCGGGCCCGAGTATTTCCACCTGGCGCAGATCACGCGGATTTCGGTGGCGGAGTACCGGGCGATCGCGCCGGCGGTAAGCGCGCGAGGGAATTGAAGCAAATGACGAATTGATTCCGCTGCACCCGGAGCACGGCGAGCGGATCGCGGCGGCGGTCAGCGCGCTTCGGAAGGCTCGTCGGGCACGAACGGAGCCGTCGTTCGAGGAACGGCTGGCGGCGCTCGATGCGGCGGGGGGCCGGTGGCTGCGGCAGGTGGGCCAACTCGCGGAAGGCCGCGGCCGCGGAGACCCTTACATCGATAGCCTGCTGGAAGCGGTGAGCAGGAAACTCGGCAAGCTGCGCGCGGAGGTCGGCTGAACTCGGACAAAATTTGGCCGGGTGAGGATGGGAAGTCGCTTGTTTGGAGCACGGGCGCGTCCGGGGTGACAAAAATTTGGCCGGACGACTTCGGGGAACTACCATTTCTCGCAGAGGGCGCAGGGAAACCATGCCGCATAACTTCCCAGCCTTTTTCTCTGCGTTCTCTGCGCCTCTGCGAGAAACGACTTTTCTTCAAGTTGGTATCTGTAGGTCGACTGACTCGGGAGGCCCTAAGTCAAAGACGGTTCTCCGCTAACGGGCAGAGCTGACGATTCTCGCAGAGCGCAGGAAACCATGCCGCATAACTTCCCAGCCTTTTTCTCTGCGTTCTCTGCGCCTCTGCGAGAAACGACTTTTCTTCAAGTTGGTAGTCAGTCGGTCGACTGACTGGGAGGCCCTAACTCAAAGACGGTTCTCGCAGAGGGCGCAGAGCTCGCTAACGGGGCGCAGAGAAGACAGGGTCAGGTTTCTTTGTGTTAATTCGCGGCTCGGCGCACTTTGCGAGAGCTGACCATTTCTCCCAGAGTTCGCAGAGTTCGCAGAGAAACCATGCCGCATAAGTTCCCAGCTTTTTTCTCTGCGTTCTCTGCGCCTCTGCGAGAAACGACTCTTCTTCAGGTTGGTAATCAGTAGGTCGACTGACTCGAGTTCGCAGAGTTCGCTAACGGGGCGCAGAGAAGATAGGACCAAGTTTCTTTTGCGGTAATTTGCGGCTTGGCGAGCCCGGTCAATAGATGCCCCACATCTCGAATCGGCAGCCGCGTCCCTTCAGACGGCAGGGGGCGGATGGATCGGTGATGTGCCCAATCGCGTCATCGACTGCTTCCCGCGCTCGTGGATCCCAGTTTTCACCGCCTTCTTCACAATCATAGGTAAGCGCACGTTGCAGGGCCGGTAGGGCGCTACGCGCGGCTTCTGTGAACTGACCCAGGGCAACGGCAGCAGCGCCTCGAGGCACCCAAAACCTGTTCCTGTCTTCCAGCACGGCAACGAGATGCGGGATTGCATCAGGATGTTTGATTTGCGCAAGCGCACCGGCTGCGCACACGCAGAGATAATTCGAGTCGCTTGAGAGCAGCTATCAGGGCCGGGACCGCTTGCGGGTCTCCCAGTGAGCCGAGAGCTTCGGCTGCACTCGCGCGCGTATAGGAGTCTGACGGGGAACACAACGTTTCGATTAGAGCAGTCACGGCCTCGCTTCGCTTGGGCGAGGGCGGTCGCGAGGCGCCGGTGACAATCGTCTGGACGTTCGTCGATTCAGGACAATCGCTCATTTCGATTAAGATACCGCAGAACATCACGGGCGATTGCGCGGGAGGAAGGCCGCCGCCGCGTTCGCGAGAGGCAAACAAGGGGGGACGCAAAGAAGAATGGAGTTCTTTGCGGCGAGGTTATTTCTCCGGCTGCATGTGCCAGTTCACGATGTACATTGAGTTGCCGCCGCAGCCATGTGCGGAATCGGTGCCGGGGTGGCGGGTCGCGTGGGCGAATTTGCCGTGGGCAGTTTTGTTGACCAGGTCGTCGTACTTAAACGTGTTCTGCTCGGCGGCGACCGCGCCGTCGCAGTTCGCATTGAGAAGGCTCACCAACTGACCGGCGAGCCAGCCTGCGATGGCGCCCAACGCGGTGCCTAGTCCGGGAATGACGGAGCCGATCGCGGCGCCGGCGGCGGTGCCGCCCTCGGTGGCGAGTTTGGTGCCGGCGCTTTCGAGAGTCGAGACGATCTGGCTCGCGCTCTTATGACCGGAGTTCACGATGAGGTAGTTCAGCACGACTTCCTGACCCGGATTCACCGTCACTCTGGGGAAGGACAGGTTCACACCGTGAACACCGTTGTTGA
Organism: uncultured Solibacteraceae bacterium; assembly: GCA_963811575.1. Classification (GTDB taxonomy): domain Bacteria; phylum Acidobacteriota; class Terriglobia; order Bryobacterales; family Bryobacteraceae; genus Solibacter. The sequence goes on from CAWERY010000009.1 coordinate 84,230, forward strand.
CGTCACCCATGTACTTGGTCAGGGTCTGCGGCGTGCCGGTGCCGCCGACCTGCCTGACCAGCAGGGTGAATGACACATAGTCCGTATCCTCGTGCAGGGAGCGGGTGTCGGTGATCTGAAACGAATCCAGCGTAAACGAAAAGAATGCCATATGGTTTTAGCTCCTAATTTCCTTGTGAATGAGAAATGTTGATCCTCACTCAGACTCTGCGAATTGCGCGCGGGCAATTGAGCAGCGGAGCGCGGGAGGGAGGCAGTTTTCATACATGTTTCGTGAGGGCCTATGCTACTGGTATGGCGGTCTGGCAGAGTGGCGGTATTGGCGGCGTGGGCCGGGATGGTTTCGGCGCAGACGATCTCGCCGGAGGCGGCGGGGCTGGACGCGGGCAAGCTTGCGACTTGGCAAAGCGGGCTGGCGGCGCATCGGACCACGGGGCTGATCGTCATCCGGCGGGGACGAATCGCGCTCGAATGGTACGCGCCGGGCTGGAGCGCGGAGAAGCCGCACGGCACGGCATCGATGGCGAAGGCCCTGGTGGGCGGGATGTCGCTGGCGGTGGCGATGAGTGACGGGCGAATCTCGCCGGACGATGCGGCGTCGAAATACATTCCCGGCTGGAGTGCGGACCGGTTGAAACAGAAGATCACCATCCGGCAGCTGGCGACACACACTTCAGGGATTGCCGATGCGGAGCAGGACGGCATCGCGCACGAGCAGCTTCCGGGATGGATGGGCGATTTCTGGAAGCGGACGCCCGATCCTTTTTCGATCGCGGTGCGGCAGGCGCCGGTGCTCTTCGAGCCTGGGACGCGGAATGCGTATAGCAATCCCGGAATGGCGGCGCTCTCCTACGCGATCACGGCGTCGCTGAAGGGCGGCGATATTCGCACGCTGCTCAAGGAGCGCGTGATGGACCCGCTCGGCGTGCCGGAGCGGGAGTGGTCGATCGGTTATGGCAAGGCTTACGACGTGGACGGGCTGAAGCTGTACGCGAATTGGGGCGGCGGGAGTTTCACGGCGCGAGCGGCGGCGCGGGTGGGGCAGCTGATGATGCTGCAGGGAGAGTGGAACGGGCGCGAGTTGATCCGGCGCGCCGTGGTGAAACAGATGCTGACCGACCAGGGGATGCCGCGTCCCGCGCGCACGGCGAGCAATCCGGCGCCGGCATCGGGGCTGGCGTGGTACACGAACACGGATGGAATCTGGCCGGCAGCGCCGCGCGATGCGTTTGCGGGCGCGGGCGCGCAGCACCAGGTGATTCTCGTGGTGCCCAGCCTGGACTTGGTGGTGGTCCGGAACGGCGAAGCGTTGGGCGATACCAGCGCTGGGTTTTGGGGGCCGGTCTACGAGCAACTGATCCAACCGCTGATGGCGGCGGTAACGGTGCGGGCGCCGTACCCGGCAAGCCCGGTGGTGCACGGCGCCGCATTCGCGAAACAGATCGGGCGCGCTGCCATCGACAGCGATAACTGGCCGATGACCTGGGGAGACGACGACGCGCAATATACATCCTATGGAGACGGGTTCGGCTTTGAGCCTTTCGTCGAGAAGAAGCTGGGAATGGGCTTCGCGCGCATCACGGGCGAGGCCGGCGCGTTTCGCGGCGTGAACCTGCGCTCCGACGGCGAGCGCATAGGGAATGGCGCGAAGAGCGCGAAGGCCAGCGGGATCGTGATGGTGGACGGTGTCCTTTACCTTTGGGTGCGGAACGTGTCGAACGCCCAGCTGGCATGGTCCGCGGATCACGGTAAGACGTGGCAGTGGGGCTTCAAAATGGAGGCGGGTTTCGGGTCGCCGGCGTTTCTGAATTATCGGAAGGATTATTCCGGCGCGCGGGACGGCTTTGTGTACACGTACTCGCAAGCCGGCGGTTCGGCGTACGAGAGCGACAACGGGCTGGTGCTGGCGCGGGTGGCGAAGCAGCGAATCCGGGAACGCGGCGCCTGGGAGTTCTACGAAGGGCTCGATGCGGAGGGCCGGCCGGTGTGGAACGGCGGATGCGGCGCGGAGCGGCGCGGTGTTTTCGTATCCGGCAAATTGCCAGCGGGTGGACGTGGTGTACGACGCAGGCATCGGGCGCTATCTGATGGCGCTCGGCTACGACCACGCCGGGGGCTGGGGGCTCTTCGATGCGCCGGCGCCGTGGGGTCCGTGGACGACGATTCTGCACCGCCAGTGGGATATCGCGGATACACACGGCTACCGGCTTCCGGCTAAATGGATTTCGGGCGACGGACTAACATTGACGCTGGTATTTTCCGGAGTCAAACCGAATGATGCGTTCTGCACGAGAGGCTTGACCCTGACTAAGTAACAGTCGTGTGAATCTGTACTATTCCGCGCTATGCCGTTTGACGGCAGTTCTGCGCGGAGATAGTATGCCCCCAAGGGGAAATTTCTATATGCTTCGCTCGCGCGGTATAGGTCTGTGCTTACTGGTTTTGTCCATAGTCGTTCCGAGCCTTTTTGGCCAGTTCGAGACGGCCACGGTGTTAGGTACGATACATGATGCGTCCGGCGCCGTAGTGCCGAATTGCAAGGTGACGCTGGAGAATGCGGGTACCGCCGTTTCGGCATCCACACTTACGGATTCGCAGGGTAACTACGAATTTGTGAACCAGCACCTGGGGCGTTACAAAGTCCGCGCAGAAGCGCCGGGATTTCAAACGGCCGAGGCCAGCATTTTCGAGTTGACGACCAACGCGCGCCAGCGGGTGGACCTGGCGTTGAAAGTGGGGCAGGCCACAGCGGAGGTCACGGTTACCGACGCGGCGACGCTGTTGGAAACCGAGACCAGTTCGCGCGGCCAGGTGATTGGCCAGAACCAGATTCGCGAATTGCCGCTCAATGGAAGAGCGTACGCGGATTTGACGCTGCTCTCTCCCGGAGTGGCAAAATCGGCGCTGGAGAACCAGGCGGATTCCAGCCGCGATGCATCGTTCAACGTCAACGGGCAGCGCAGCGAGCTGAACAATTTCATGCTGGACGGAGTGGATAACAACTCCTACGGGACCAGCAACCAGGGTTTTTCGAACCAGGTGATTCAAGCCAATCCGGATTCCCTGGCGGAGTTCAAGATCGAGACCAATAACTACAGCGCGGAGTTCGGCCGGGCCGCGGGCGCGGTGATCAGCGCGAGCATCAAGAGCGGCACCAACCAGTATCATGGCGAGGCGTGGGAGTTTCTGCGCAACACGGTGCTCAACGCGCAGGGCTTCTTCAAGCCGGTGGGCGGCGGCAAACTGCCGTATAACCAAAATCAGTTCGGGGGCGCTTTCGGCGGCCCGATCAAGAAAGACAAGCTCTTCTTTTTCGCCGATTACGAGGGCTTCCGGCGGGTCTCGCATCCGGTGCAGTTCGCGACCTTGCCGAGCACCGCGATGGCGGCCGGTGACTTCAGCTCTTTCGGCGTGCCGATCGAAAACCCGGTCACGGGGGTGATCTACCAGAACGGAATCATTCCGCAAAGCGCCTTCACGCCATTGGCGAGCGCGGTGCTTTCCGCGCTGCCGGCGCCGAACCTTCCCGGCACTTCGAATAACTTCGAATCTTCGCCCGCCGATACGGTGAGCAACAACAAGGGCGACTTCCGCGCGGATTACTTTGTGAACTCGCACCTGACATTCTTCGCGCGCTACAGCCAGGCGGAGACCAATATTTTCAATCCGGACAGCATTCCGAATCCGGTGAGCACGAGCAACAACAACGGCAACGTATACGTCCGAAACAAGCAGGCGGTGGTGGGCGGAACGTGGACGATGAATCCAACTTCCGTATTGGAGGTTCGCCTGGGCGCGGCTTACACGATCGCGGGAAAGACGCCGCCCACGCTGGGGTTGAGCACGCCGCAGTTTTACATTCCCGGGCAGCCGACCGACGCTGCCCTGGCGGGCGGATTGTTCTCCGTGGGATTGAACGGCGGGCTCACGGCGTGGGGAAGGTCTTCGAGCAATCCGCAGTTTCAGGATCCGTTCGTGGGCGATCCGAAGATCGTGTTCACCAAGATCAAGGGGCGGCACAGTATCAAGACGGGCTTCGAATACCAGTTCATCGATACCGCGGTGAACGATTTCCACCCGCAGTACGGGACGGAGAACTACACGGGATCTTTCAGCGACCCGGCGTACTTCACCAACCCGAGCGCGCTGAACAGCCTTACGGGCCCGCAGAAGCAGGTATACAGCGTGGCCGATTTCATCTTCGGCGCGGATAACCATTACGAACTGGATAACAACCCGGTGGCGCACTTACGGCAGCGGATGTACTTCACTTACGTGCAGGACGATTGGAAAGTCAGCAACAAGCTGACGTTGAATCTGGGACTGCGCTACGAATTCGCCACGCCGCAGTATGAGCGCGACAATCATCTTTCGAACTTCCTGCCTTCGACCTCTTCGCTGATTTACGCGGGCACGGGCAGCCTGTTTCAACGCGCACTGGTGCACCCGGACTGGCACAACTTCGCGCCGCGCATCGGCCTGGCATACCAGGTGGCGCCCAAGACGGTGATCCGCAGCGGCTACGGCGTGAGCTACGTGCAGTTCAACCGCTTGGGCGGAGAAAACCTGCTGGCATACAACGGGCCGAACATCGTGGACGCGTTCATCGACCAGGTTCCGACACAGGGTATCTGCAGCTCCGGCGCGACGCCGGCGGGCTCCTGTTTCCGCACGACGCCGCAGGGCTTTCCGGACAACTTTGCGTCGCCCTCAGCCTTCAATCCGCTGAACACGCAGGTGCGCTACATTCCGGAAAACGAACGCACCCCGTATGTGCAGACGTGGCACTTCACGGTGCAGCGCGAATTGGCGAAGGACCTGGTTCTGGACCTGGGATACGTGGGCACGCACTCCGTGGGGCTGATCATTTTGGGCGATGAAAACCAGGCGCAGCCGAATGCGCTGGGACAGAATTTATCGGTAGCGGCGCGACGTCCGTTTCAGAATTTCAATACCATCGAGATTTCCTGGAACGGGGGCTACGGCACCTACAATGCATTTCAGGCCAAGCTGGAGAAGCGGTTCCGCGATGGCTTGTACCTGCTGAATTCGTTCACGTGGTCCAAGGCGATCGACAACGCGCCTGGGCATCTGGAGAATTACGATGGCGACAATTCGCGCGTGAACTTCTACGACCTTCCCCACGATAAGGGGATTTCGAGTTACAACCAACCGCTCAACGATACGCTCTCTGTGTTGTACGATTTGCCGTTTGGCAAGAATCGCCGCTTCAAGTTCAACAACTCCGTGCTGGACGCGATCGGCGGCGGATGGGGATTGAACGTGATCAACACGATGACTTCGGGACTGCCGCTCAATGTTACGTACAGCCCGACCACGCAGGCGTCGGTGAGCTCGCTGACTACGCCGCGGCCGAACCTGACGGGAGCGCCGCTCTATCTGAATACCGGCAATCCGATTTTCTATTTGAATCCGGCAGCGTTCAGCGTTCCGAGTTATTCGCAACCCTGGGGAGGCGCGGCACGCAATATCGTGCGGGCTCCGGCGTTTTACAACCTGGATTTCGGGCTGCACAAGAACTTCGCGATCCTCTCTGAAGCGCGATACTTGCAGGTTCGGGCGGAGGCATTCAATCTGTTGAACAAGACGAATTTCGCGCCGCCGGGAACGCTGTCCGCGAATAGCTCGGGGTTCGGGGTATTCTCCTCGACGTTCCCCGCGCGGCAGGTGCAGATGGCGCTGAAATTCATCTTCTGAAAAGCTTCTCGCAGAGGCGCAGAGAACGCAGAGACGAACACCGGATTCGCGGAGATGGGGTCCGGTTAGTGGCGGTGGGCGTCGGGCATGCCGAGGCGGGTGACGGTTTCGCGTTCGAAATCGAACTCGATGAGGACGGCGGGCTCCTCGCCGACTACCCAGCCGTTGTGGCCGGGTTCGATTGCGACTACCTGCGGGGCGGCGAATTCAGAGACGCAGCCATCGGCGTATTGAATGTGGATCTGGCCGCGGGCGAGGAAGCCGACGTGGGCGTGCATGCAGAGGTCGGTGCCGACGGCGGCTTTCATGTCGGTGGACCAGCGAAAGCCGGGCGGGTAGACGACACGCTTGACGCGCGCGGAGCCGGCTCGCACGGTATCGATGTGAACGCCGGCGAGCTCGGAATGTTCGCTACCGGCGATCGGGGCCAGCAAAGCATCGTTGTCAGTCATGGGAAGCCTCCTACTGAGGGTACCTCAAGGGCGCGGATCGGGGCGGCAGATGCCGCGGCGGCTGGCGCGGACGAACTCGACGAGGTGTAGGGTATCCGGCGTGGGGATCTCGGCTTCAATGCGGGCGAGCGCCTGCTCCAGCATGAGATTCGAGCGGTAGAGATAGCGATAGGCCTGCTTGAGAATGCTGATACGCGGCGCATCGTACCCGGCGCGTTTGAGGCCGACCAGATTCAGGCCTTTCGACGCAATGCAGAAACCGGCGAAGGTGAAGAAGGGCGGCGCGTCGAGATTGACGCGCGTGTTGCCGCTGATCATAGCGAGGCGGCCGACTTTGGAAAACTGATGGACGAGGACGCCGCCGGAAAGAAAGGCGTAGTCTTCGATTTCGACATACCCGCCGAGCAGGACACAACTGGCGATCACATTGTGGCTGCCGATTTTGCAGTTATGCGCAATGTGGCCGCTGGTCATGATGAAGTTGTTATCGCCGATGGTGGTGGATGACTCCGGCGGGGTGCCTCGCGAGATGGTGAAGTGTTCGCGGATTTTGTTGCCGCTGCCGATTACGAGATAACTGCGCTGGCCATCGAAATTCCTGTCGAGCGGGTCAGTGCCGAGGACGGCGCCGGCGGAGATTTCATTGCGCTCGCCGAGCGTGGTCCAGCGCTTGATGTAGACATGGGGCTCGAGGACGCAATTGGCGCCGATGACGACGTCGGGCTCGACCACGCAGAACTCGCCGATGCGCACGCCCGGACCGATGACGGCGCCGGGGAGAGACGCTGGCGGTAGGGGCGACGAAAGCGGAGGGATCGATGGGCATGAAATCGTATGATAAGCCCATTAGGAGCGTTATCATCAAGGGCATGCGAGTGCGGGAATTGGCGGATTGGCTGGGCGCCACTTTTGAAGGAGATGGCGAACGGGAGTTGACGGGCGTGGCGGCGCTGGAGACGGCGGGTGCGGAGGAAGTCGCATTCGTGGGCAATCGCAAGGCGGCGGCACTGGCGGAGGCGTCGGCGGCAGGCTGCCTGATCGTGCCGGCGGAGTGGCCATCGCCTTCGTACCGCACGGTGATTCGCGCGGTGGAACCGAGGACGGCATTCGCGCGGGCGATGAATCGCTTCTATCCGACGGCGGAGCTGAAGCCGGGTGTGGACGCCACGGCGGTGGTGGGCCGGGATGTCGAGATGGGCGCGATGGTTTACGTGGGTCCGCACGCGGTGGTGGGCGACGGAACGCGGCTGGGAGTGGCTACCTCGATTGGCGCGGGCTGCATTGTGGGCAAGCGGGTTTCGATCGGCGAAGGGTGCGTGCTGCATCCGAATGTGACGGTTTACGACAACGTGGATATCGGGCGCGGGAGCGTGCTGCATTCGGGCTGCGTGATTGGGGCGGACGGCTTCGGGTACGTGATGGAGCACGGGCGTTGGCACAAATTTCCGCAGGTGGGACGGGTGGAGATCGGGGACTTTGTGGAGATCGGCGCGAATTCGTGCGTGGACCGCGCGGCGCTCGGGGTGACGTCGATTGGGGAAGGTACGAAGCTAGACAACATGGTCCACGTGGGACACAACTGCAGAATCGGCAAGCACGTGGTGGTGGCGGCGCAGACCGGATTTTCGGGCGGCGTGGTGGTGGAAGATTACGCTGTGATCGGCGGGCAGGTGGGGATCGGCGACAAGGCGCGGATTGAGACTCGGGCGGTGCTGGGGTCGGGCTGCGGCGTGTTGACGTCGAAGATCGTGCGCAGCGGGGAGACGGTGTGGGGCACGCCGGCGCGGCCGTTGAAGCGTCACCTGGAAGAACTGGCGAGTGTGGGACGTTTGCCGGAAATGCGCAAAGAACTGGCGGAGTTGAAGCGGCGGCTGGCGGAGTTAGAGAGGAAGAGCTGAATGCTGGTAGTGGTGGGCGGGCATTCCCGGAATATCGGGAAGACAAGCGTGGTGGCGGGGTTAATCCGGCGGACGCGAACGATGAAGTGGACGGCGCTGAAGATCACGCAGTACGGAAATGCGGTGTGCGCGCGGCACTCGGTGGAATCGACGTGCGGGTGCGAGCCGGGGAACGGCGAAGAGTTTGCCCTGGACGAAGAATTCGAGGCGAATGATACGGATTCGGGGCGATTCCTGGGGGCGGGAGCGGAGCGTAGTTTCTGGCTGCGGGTGCCGGCGGGGGAACTGCCGCGCGCGGCGGGGCTGGTGAAAAAGATACTGTCGCAGGGCGAGAACGTAATCGTGGAATCCAACAGCGTGGTGGAGCTGGTGCAGCCGGATGTATTCCTGATGCTGCTGGATTTTTCGTGCGAGGACTTCAAACCGTCGAGCCTGCGATTCCTGGACCGGGCGGATGGCTTCGTGGTGATCGACCGGGGAATCAATGCGCCGATGTGGGAAGCGGTGGCGCGGGGAATGTGGGATGGCAAACCACAATTTTTGGTGAAGCCGCCGCGGTATGCGACCGCGGAGATTGTGGATTTCGTGAAGGCTAAGGCGCTGGAAAAATCCGGCCGCTCCGCTTAGGCGCGGAGGCGGCGGAGTTCGGCAGCGGCTTCGGAAAGCAGGGCGGCGGCGCGCGCCACCTGCTGTTCGATCGAGCGCAAATGCTCGAGCGCGCGCACGTGGGCGGGGTCGGTCAGCAGGTTGAGGCAATAAGCGCTGGTCTCGATGTTACCGAGAGGCTGGCGGAGGTCGTGCACGAGATCAAAGAGAATGGCTTCAGACGGAGAAGTCTCGGAAAGGGTCATAGGAGCGCTCAGGTGAAAGGCAAGTATAGCGCGTACGGAAGCCGGGGGAAACCGCAATTTTTATTTATTCGAAATACAGGCGATCGGGCGGATTCGGCGGGGTGCGGCGTGTGTGTGCGGCATCACCGGGACGAAGAATCGAGTCCCACGATTCACCGACAATAAGTTGACACTGGAAGCTCTCGTGGCAGCGGACCCTCTGCAATTTTTTCATTCTCCGACGCGCGCCTGGTTTGAGGCGGTATTCGAGACGCCGACGCGGCCGCAGGCATTGGGCTGGCCGGCAATCGCGCGCGGAGAATCCACGCTCATTCTGGCGCCGACCGGGACGGGGAAGACGCTGGCGGCATTTCTATGGTGCATCGACCGGCTGATGTTCGCGCCGGTGCCGCCGAAGGACGAGCGCTGCCGGGTGCTTTACATTTCGCCGATCAAGGCGCTGGCGGTGGACGTGGAGCGAAATCTGCGCGCGCCGCTGGCGGGCATCGCGATGGCGGCGCGGGCGGAAGGCGTGGAGTTCCACGAGCCGGCGATCGCGATTCGGACGGGGGACACGCCGGCGGCGGAGCGCGCGCGGTTCGCGCGCAGGCCGGCGGACATCCTGATCACGACGCCGGAATCGATCTACCTGCTGCTGACTTCGAATGCGCGGGAGATGCTGCGTTCGGTGGAAACGGTGGTGGTGGACGAGATTCACGCGCTGGTGCCGACGAAGCGCGGCTCGCACCTGGCGTTATCGTTGGAACGCCTGGAGGCGTTGTGCGGGCGCAGGCTGCAGCGCATCGGACTTTCGGCGACGCAGCGGCCGCTGGATGAAGTCGCGCGATTTCTGGGAGGGGCGGAGGCGAGTCGCGAAGGGGAAGAAGGAGCGGGCGGGCGACGCGACGCAGGAGATTCTGGCGGAGTTCGAATCGGCGAACGCGGCACCGAAATATCGCGAGGTCACGATTGTGGATGCGAGCGCGCCGAAGCGCATCGACCTGCGCATCGAAGTTCCGATCGACGATATGACGAAGCTGGACGACGCTGGTGGCTGCCGAGCGGTCCGGCGTCGCAGCCGCCGGTGCGGCCCTCGATCTGGAGCGCGATTCATCCCAAGCTGCTGGAGCTGGTGCGGGCGCATACGTCGACGCTGATATTTGCGAACAGCCGGCGGCTGGCGGAGCGGATTTCGGGCGCGATCAACGAACTGGCGGGGGAGACGCTGGTGCGGGCGCATCACGGGAGCGTGGCGGCGGACGCAGCGCAAGGAGATCGAGGACCGGCTGAAGATGGGGACGCTGCGCGGGCTGGTGGCGACGTCGTCGCTGGAACTGGGAATCGATATGGGCGCGATCGATCTGGTGGTGCAGATCGAGGCGCCGCCTTCGGTGGCGAGCGGGATGCAGCGGGTGGGGCGGGCGAGCCATCAGGTGGGCGGGGTGAGCGCGGCGGTGATTTTCCCGAAGTATCGCGGCGACCTGGTGGCGTGCGCGGCGATCACGCGGGCGATGTACCAGGGCAAGGTGGAATCGGTGCATTATCCGCGCAATCCGCTGGACGTGCTGGCGCAGCAGATTGTGGCGATGGTGGCGATGGACGCGTGGGACGCGGGGGAATTGTACGCGCTGGTGCGACGCGCGGCGCCGTACGCGGCGTTGACGCGGGCGGTGTTCGATTCGGTGCTGGACATGTTGAGCGGGCGGTATCCATCGGACGAATTCGCGGAGTTGCGGCCGCGGCTGACGTGGGATCGGGTGACGGGGCAGTTGACCTCGCGGCTGGGCGCGCAGCGGGTGGCGGTGGTGAACGGCGGCACGATTCCGGATCGCGGGATGTTCGGCGTGTTCCTGATGGGGGCGGCGAAGGGCGCGCGGGTGGGGGAGCTCGACGAGGAGATGGTGTTCGAGAGCCGCACGGGCGACACGATCATTCTGGGCGCGACGACGTGGCGGATCGAAGAGATCACGCACGACCGGGTGACGGTCTCCCCTGCCCCGGGCGAGCCGGGCAAGATGCCGTTCTGGCACGGCGACAGCGCGGGGCGTCCGGCGGAATTCGGGCGCGAGATCGGCGAGATGACGCGGGAGCTGCTGGATATGCCGCGCGCGGCGGCGTTCGCGCGACTGGTGGACGAGCACAGCCTGGACGCGAGCGCGGCGGAAAACCTGATGCGCTACCTGGAGGAGCAGAGCGTCGCGACGGGGCGGGTGCCGAGCGATCGCGATATCGTGATCGAGCGTTGCCGCGACGAGCTGGGCGATTGGCGGGTGTGCGTGCTGACGCCGTTCGGCAGCCGCGTGCATGCGCCGTGGTGCATGGCGGCGACGGCGAAGCTGAGAGCGGAGCGCGGGATCGAGGCGGAGAGCATGTGGACGCGACGATGGCTTCGTGCTGCGCATGCCGGAGAGCGAAGAGCCGCTGGAGACGGAGTGGCTGCTGCCTTCGGCCGCGGAGTTGAAGGACCTGGTGCTGCGGCAGTTGGGGAGCACGTCGCTGTTCGCGGCGAAGTTTCGCGAGGCGGCGGCACGGGCGCTGCTGCTGCCGCGGCGTCGCGCCGGGGATGCGCGCTCCGCTCTGGCAGCAGCGCAAGCGGGCGGCGGATCTGCTGGCGGTGGCGACGCGCTATGCGAGTTTTCCGATGCTGCTGGAAACGTATCGCGAGTGCGTGCGCGAGGTCTTCGACCTGGAAGCGGCGACGGCAATTCTCAAGCAGGTGCAGCGCGGGACGATTCGGGTGACGGCGGTGGATTCGCCCAAGCCTTCGCCGTTTGCGGGCGCGCTGCTGTTCTCTTACATCGCGAACTATATATATGATGGCGACGCGCCGCTGGCGGAGCGGAGGGCGCAGGCGCTTTCGATTGACCAATCGCAGCTGGAAGAGATCTTGGGCAGCACGGATTTCCGGGAGCTGTTGGATAAGGCGGCGATGGAGGAAGTGGAGCAGCAGCTACAGGCGCTGGATCCGGATTACCAGGCGCGGCATACGGACGCGCTGCACGATCTGCTGCTGCGGCTGGGGGATCTGACGGCGGAGGGGATCGGGGCGCGCAGTATCGGGGGGATCGATTGAGGAGTTGACGGCGGCGCGGCGGGCGGTGCGGGTGCGGATCGCGGGAGAGACGCGATACATTCCGGTGGAATACGCGGCGCGGTATCGGGACGCGGTGGGGACGCCGCTGCCGCCGGGGCTGGCGGAAGTATTCCTGGAATCGACGGACCGGCCGCTGCTGGAACTGCTGCGGCGGTATGCGCGAACGCACGGGCCGTTCACGACGGCGGAGGTTGCGGCGCGGTATGGGTTGGCGGCGCAGCAAGTGGACGCGGCGCTGCGGCGGCTGCACCTGGACGGGAAGTTGTTGGAGGGCGAGTTCCGGCCGGAGGGTGTGCATCGCGAGTGGTGCGACCCGGATGTGCTGCAGCAGATCCGGCGGAAGACGCTGGCGCGGCTGCGGCGCGAGGTAGTGCCGGCGGAGCAGTACACGTTCGCGCGGATGCTGACGCGATGGCAGGGGGCGGCGGTGCCGCGGCGCGGGGCGGACGCGCTGCTGGATACGATCGAGATTTTGCAGGGGGCGGCGCTGCCGGTCTCCGAACTGGAGCGCGAGATTCTGCCGGCGCGCGTGGCGGATTACCGGCCGGCCGATCTGGACGCGCTGATGGCGAGCGGCGATGTGGTGTGGGTGGGACGCGAACCGATCGGCGATCGCGATGGGCGGGTGGCGTTGTACCTGGCGGAAGCGCTGCCGCGGCTGTTGCCGCCTGTGGCGCCGCCGGAGCTATCGGGGCGCGCGGCGCTGATGGTGGAGCTGCTGCGGCAGATGGGTGCGAGCTTCTTCGCGGCGCTGCATGCGGCGGCGGGCGGCGGATTCGCGAACGATACGCAGGACGCGCTGTGGGAGCTGGTGTGGGCGGGCGTGATCACCAACGATACGTTTCATCCGCTGCGCAATCTGCTGCACGCGAAGGACGCGGAGCGCGGACGCCGGGAGCTGCGCGAGGGACCGCCGGGGTCGCCCGAATTTCTGCGGCGATTTCGCGCGCGCACGGGCGGACAGCAGAGCGGCGAGGGTCGATGGTCGCTGGTGGCGCAGCGCGCGGGGGCGGGCGTGACGCAGACGGAGTGGAGCGCGAACCAGGCGCAGCAAATGCTGGTGCGGCACGGCATCGTGATGCGCGAGACGGCGAGCGCGGAGAATGTGGCGGGCGGATATCCGGCGATTTATCCGGCGTTGAAGACGATGGAAGAGAACGGCTGGATCCGGCGCGGCATGTTCGTGGCGGGCCTGGGCGCGGCGCAATTTGCGATGACGGCGGCGGTGGATATGCTGCGCAGTCTGCGCGCGGAGCCGGAGAAGCCGGAGGCGGTGCACCTGGCGGCGAGCGATCCGGCGAATCCGTATGGCAGCTTGCTGCCGTGGCCGGGAGCGAATCACTCGATGGCGCGTGCGGCGGGGGCGAGCGTGGTGCTGATCAACGGGCAGCTCGCGGCATTTCTGCGGCGCCGCAATCCGGCGATTCGCGTATTGCTGCCGGAGAACGAGCCGGAGCGTACGCGGATCGCACGGGAGTTGGCGAAGAAGCTGGCGGAGCTGGCGACGCGGTGGCAGGGGCGGCGTAGCGGGGTTGTTGATCGGGGAGATCAACGACGCTCCGGCGCGCGAACATTTCCTGGCGCGATTTCTGGAGGAGGCGGGATTTGTGAGCTCCGCGCCGCGGATTCCAGATGCGGCGCGTGGAGCCGGACCGCGGAATGCCTGAAGGCGATACGATTTTTCGCACGGCGCGCACGCTGCAAGCGACGCTTGGCGGGCAGCAGGTGACGCGCTTTGAATCGGTACTGCCGCAGCTGGAGCGGGTGGATTATGACACGCCGCTGGCGGGGCGCACGGTGGAGAAAGTGGAGTCGCGCGGCAAGTGGCTGCTGATTTATTTTTCCGGCGACCTGATTCTGCTGACGCACATGCTGATGAGCGGGAGCTGGCATATTTACCGGCCGGGAGAGCGGTGGCAGCGTCCGCGCGGAGACATGCGCATCGTGATCGAGACGGCGGCGATGATCGCGGTGGGCTTCCACGTTCCGGTGGCGGAGTTCCACACGGCGCGCAGCCTGGAGAGGCGGGAGGGCTTCAATCGCTTGGGTCCGGCGCCGCTGGCGGGGGATTTCGATGCGGCGGAGGCGATTGCGAATCTGGCGTCGCGGCCGGAGTTGGAGCTGGGGCTGGCGCTGCTCGATCAGAAACTGATGGCGGGCCTGGGGAATGTGTTCAAGAGCGAGGTGGCGTTCGCGTGCGGGCTGAATCCATTTCGGCTGGTCGGCACGCTTTCGAGCGCGCAGTTAGCGGAACTGGTGGCGACCTCGCAGAAGTTCCTGCAGGCGAATACTACGCCGGCTTCGGCGGACCGCATCGTGACGTTCGTGCCGCACCGGCGCACCACCGGACGCAGCAATGCGGAGGAGAATCTGTGGGTGTACGGGCGCGCCGGGAAAGCGTGCCGCCGCTGCTCGACGCCGATCCGGTCCGCGAAACACCGGGCGGATGGGCGCGTCAGTTTCTGGTGCCCGGTATGCCAAACGTAGGCGATGGAATTGTGTATGATCGAACAATGTCAGTCGAAGCAAAGCAGTTGGATAGCGGCGTCGGAGTCGTAACCATCTCTGGGCGGCTCGCGTTGGGCGGCGAAACCGAACGGCTCGACGCGGCGGTGAAGGGGCTGCTGCAAAAAGACGTGAAGATGTTCGTTTTGGACATCACGAGTCTCGACTACGTGGATAGCTCGGGCATCGGCATGCTGGTTTCGTGCGTGACTAACGCGAAGAAGGCGGGCGGGGACTTGAAGATCGTCGGCGCGAATCCGCGCATCAAGCGGATCTTCAGCATGACGGGCGTGGACTCGATGATGTCGATGTACGGCACGATGGCCGAAGCGACGGCTTAGTAACTTACCGCTTTACTTGCCACTGACGGCGGCGTTCATTCTGGCTGCAACGTCCGAGAGCTGGCTTGGGGTGAAGCCTTCGCGGACACTCAACACATTCTGCGACTGACCATCCTCAAGCACGGGAGCACCGTGCAGTTTGCCATCAATGAAAATCGCGATGCGCTGGTGCGGATGTTGTTTGGCGAATTCCGTATAACGCATTCGACCGGCCGGGGTAAGTGTGACCTGGAGGGCCGGCTGGCCCGTCTGGGCATCATTGCCCACGGCGACCGATTCCACGGAGCCCAGATCCAGCAGGGGCCGTTTCTGAACGAATAACTTCTGAGCCTGGCCATCGGGGGCGGTATACGTCATGGCCTCCGAAACGGTTGAGGGGCCGGCGGATACGCCGCGAATTTCGAACAGCGAGCCCGGCGATTTGGCGTACAGGGAGGCAAGCACGAGCACGCCGCCAACGAAGAGCAATCGTTCGATATTTTTCAGGGTCATATTTATGAGCACGGCACGCGCCGTACCGCAACGCACATCGTGCTTTCGAGCACGTAGTAGCGGAAGGGTGAAGCGTGCGTGATACAATTTTTCAGCAATTGGCTTTCGTGGAGGGATTGGTTCTGGGTGCACCGCTTCGAATTCTTCATATCTCGGATCTCCACTCACGAGGCGATCGGGAGTCCGAGACTTGGCGAAGGCGGCGGGTCCTTGGGGAAGCCTGGGAGCGCAATCTCGACGCGATCAGCGAAGACGGGCAGATCGACCTGGTATTTTTCACGGGCGATGCGGCCGATTGGGGACTTCCCAACGAGTTCGACGCGGCGTCCGAATTTTTCTTCACGGCACTCGAAAAACTCAGGGTTCCTCGCGAGCGATTCTTCGTCATTCCCGGCAATCACGATATCCGGCGCGACGTGGAGACTGATGCGTGGAAGCAAATGCGCGCAGTGTTTGCGGCGGGCAACGACACGCTGGATGTGGCGCGCTGGGCGTCCGGCGGGCGAGCGCCGTTTGGAGCGGAGGCCGATTTACTGGATCGCGTGCTCGGACGGCTGCAGCCGTATGCGGATTGGGTAACGAGTTCTCTCGCAGCGTCCGGAACTGGCGCCGCGGAAGGGGACGCTCGGCTTTCACCCGGAGTTGGATCTGGGAGCGGGCTACCCGATCCACATCATCGGACTCAATACGGCGTGGATGTGCGGCGATGATTCCGATTCAGGCAAGCTGTGGGCGCTGGACGATCAACTGATGCGGCTGGTCTCTGACGCGCGCGGGGGACCGCTGCAAGGCCTGCGCATCCTGCTGATGCATCACCCGTTCGACCAGCTCGCGGATGGGGCGGAGTGCCGGGCGCTGCTGGCGGGACGAGTGGATCTGGTGCTGCGCGGGCACCTGCACAAGGAAGAGGTGGGGACGTGGAGCGACCCTGGCAATACGGTGCGGCAACTCGCGGCCGGCTCGCTGTATGAAGGCTGGCGGGCGGACTACTGGCCGAACTCCTGCCACGTGCTGGGAATCGAGGCCGACCCGGCGGGCCAGCCGCACCGGCTCAACCTGCGATTCCGCGCATTCTCACCGCGCAGCGGCCAATGGTTTGACGACGACAGTCTCTACCCGGCAACGCGCGGGGGACGTTTGACGTGGGATTTGCCGCGACGGCCGAAGGCGGCCGAGAGCACCGGCATCAATCCTTACGACCCGTGGACGCCGGCTGTGCCGCCCGCATTCGTGGGACGCACGAGCACGCTGGCGAGGCTGCAAAAGGCGCTGGCGGAAGGACGGAGCGTCTCGCTGGTGGGCGATTGGCGGATCGGCAAATCCTCGCTGCTGACGACCTGCATGCTGAGCCTTCACGAATCGGGGCACACGGTGAAGCTGCTGAGCGGGGAAGGACGGGAGGGCACTTCGCCGGCGATTTTCGTGGAGTGCGCCACCGGTGTGCGCTCGGCGGATTCGGCAGATGCGGCGGCCGACACGCTGTCGAACTGGGCGAAGCAGGCGGGCAAACCGGGCCAGATACCGGCGCTGCTGGTGGACGAATTCGACGCGGTAGTGACGCGCTTCGATCCACGGTTCTTCGAGCGGCTGCGCGGGATGCTCGACTATTTGTGCCTGGTGGTTTCTTCGCGCCGCGAGGTGGACCGGATTTACAAAGATATCGGGCGAACGTCGCCCTTCGTCAACCGGCTGGAGCTTTGCTGGGTAGGGCTGATCGAGGACGAAGCGGCGGAGGAGCTGGCGACGCGCTCGGCGCCGATGCTGCCGGCGAGCGCGCGCTTGATGGTGCGGGAGTGGGCGGGGCGGCACCCGTTCTTCATTCAGCTTTTCGGGCGAAAACTGGTGGATAGCTGCCGCTATGGCGAGAGCATCGATAGCGCGCTGGAACAGTTCCTGGCGGAAGCGGAGAGCCGGCTGCGCGAACTCTGGGGAACCTTATCGGAGCGCGACCAGCAGATTATCCGCGCCTCGATTTCGGCGCCGCAGATCGAATCGCAGGCCCGGTCTTTGAGGCGGCGAGGGCTATTGACGGAAGAGGGACGTCCGTTCGGGCGACTGCTCACCGAGTGGCTGCTGGAAGAGAATCGCTGAGGCGGCGTTCCGTATGGACAACACCCTGGGCCGTTTCCAAATCGTACGCCTGATCGGGCAGGGCGGCACGGGCGCAGTGTATGAAGCAATCGATCCGAGCCTGGGGCGCAAGGTCGCGATCAAGGCCATTCCCGTGGACCCGGGGGACGATGGGGAACTGGTGCGAGAGCGCTTTGGCCGCGAAGCCAGAATTACGGCGTCACTGCTGCATCCGAATATCGTCGCCATCTACGAATACTTTCCGCAGGACGACAAACTATACCTGGTGATGGAGTACGTCAGCGGCCAATCGCTGGAGCGGTTGATGGCGGCGACGCCCAAGGAGGAGTGGTGGCGGCGGTTTGTTCCGTTGTTGCACGCTTGTGCCGGGGCGATGGATTACGTTCACGGCAGGGGCATCGTTCACGGCGACATCAAACCAGGCAACATCATGGTGCAAGGCGACGGGCGGCCGAAGATTCTGGATTTCGGCCTGGCGCGGATTTCGCATCAGAGCAGCGTGACGTTGACCGGCAGCCTGGTGGGAACGCTTTCCTATTTCGCGCCGGAACTGGTGATGGGCGGACAGGTTTCCCCGCAAAACGATCAGTACGCGCTCGCGGTGATCGCGTATCAATTTGCAACCGGCAAGTTGCCCTTTGTGGGAGATAGCGCGGCGGCACTTTTATACAAGGTGACGCGAGAGGCTCCGGTGCAGGTGACCGAGCTCAACAAACAGATTCCCGAGTTCGCTTCGCGCGCCATACTGAAGGCTCTTTCGAAAGAACCCAAAGATAGATTCCATACGTGCACGGAGTTTGTGGACGCGCTCAGCGGGAGACCGCCAGCCGCTGCGCTCGAGGCCACACGCGAGATGCCCGCGGCGCCGAAAGCTGCGGAAAATTGGATGCGGAGGGCGATCGATTCGGCGCTGGAGATTTTCAAGCCTGCCGGCAGCGCTCCCAAAGAGGCGCCAGCAGTTCCTCTTCCGCCATTGCCACCACTTTCGTCTTCACCATTTCCGGCGCCGGCAGCGGCACCAGCGCCAGCGCCGGCACCGGCGCGCGACGGGGAACAGACGGTGATTCTGCGCCGTCCGGTGGATTCGCGGCTGGATCCGTTGGAACTGGCATCGCGGCAGGCGAACGAACTGGTGCAACTGGCAATCAAGGGAGAGTTCGAGGCGGCGGTGCTGCTGCAGGGAAAGTGGCTGCCGGGCGTGGAAGGCGCGGACGCCACGCTGCTGGCCTTCCGGGAGGCGGCGCGATATTTGGTGGCGGCGCGAAATGCGTCCAGCCCGCACAACGCGATCGAGCATCTGTCGCGCGCGGAAGCGGTGCTGGTCGCGGCGGGAAATCAGTTGTTGCAAGGGCAGACGGCGGAGGCGGCCGCCATGCCGGCGGCGCTCGAAGCGTGGAAAACCTACACGCGCGACAAACTCGCCGAGGGCCGGGCGATGGTGGAGCGGCAGTTGCCGAACCCCTTCCGGGCGGGCCAGCCGCTGCGTCCCGACCAGGGGCAGGTTTTGTTTCGCGGGCGCGACCAGATTGTGCGGCAGATCGAATCGATTCTAGCGGACACGAACCAGAGCGGATCGATCGCGCTGCTGGGTCCGCGCCGCTGCGGCAAGACGTCTCTGCTGCAGATGCTGCCGGCGTTGTTGCCGGACTGCATTTGCATATTCTTCGACCTGCAGGATAATCCGGTGGATTCGACGCAGGCGTTCTTCGAGGCGCTGGAGAGGCAGGCTCGCGAACAGAGCCGGCGGGACCGGCGCGTGGAACTGCCGCCCCTGCCGGGAGGAGGGAGCTTCCATGCGGCCGCGCAGTGGCTGCAGGAACTGGACAACCTGCCCGGCGATTTCCGCATGCTGTTTTGCCTGGACGAATTCGAGCGGCTGGAGGATCTCTTCCCCGGAAATCGCCAGGACCTGCTGCGGCTGATGGGGCTGTTCCGCGGCACGATTCAGCACCGCAAGAGACTGCGGCTGCTGGTTTCCGGGGTGGCGCCCTTCGATGAACTCGGCCAGATCTGGAACGACCATTTCATCAACGTCCGCGAGATTCGCGTGGGGCACCTGGACCGCTCCACCGCGATCGATCTGCTGCGCCACCCGCTGGCCGATTTCCCGGCCGAGGCGGTGCCGCGGATGGTGGCGGACCGGATTTTCGAGCGCACCGGAGGGCAGCCGTACCTGCTGCAATTGTACGGGTCGCTGTTGATCACGCACTTGAACGAGCAGGGGCGCAGACAGGCGAGCCTGGAAGATATCCCGAAGGTGGAGGAAGAGGCGATGAGCCAGGGCGCCTATTATTTCCGGCACACCTATGAATCGGCGCCGGCGGAACCGAGGCGGGCGCTGGAGGAACTGGCGGCCGGGCGGCGTGCCAGCATGGCTCCGGCGGTGCAGCGGTGGCTCTCGCGCCGCGGACTGGTGGATCACGAGGGCGCGCTCTGCATTCCGGTGCTGGGCACGTTCATGCGCGACGAACTCAGCCTGCAGTAATCGATACGGCAAGGGCACGGTCAACGCCTGGGTCACCTCGAAGGTCTCAACGGCGTGGGCTGCGGTGTCATAGATCATGAAGGTCGAGGGGACATCGCGGCGGGCCATCGGGCTGGAAGGCGGCGCCCATGATGGCGCGAGCCTGAAAGAATCGGCGCCGGCGGAACCGAGGCGGGCATTGGAGGAATTGGTAGATCACGAGGGCGCGCTCTGCATTCCGGTGCTGGGCACGTTCATGCGCGACACGGTCAAGGCCTGGGTCACCTCGAAGGTCTCGACAGCGTGGGCAGCGGCGTCATAGATCATGAAGGTTGCGGGAACATCGCGGCGGGAGCCATCGGGTTGAAAGGCGGCGCCCATGATGGCGCCGGGATTGATCGCTAGCGTAGGGCGATAGCGGGTGATTTCTCGGGTGTGATTGTGTCCGAAGCAGACCACGTCGTAGAGGCCGGAAGCGGCGATGGGGCGGGCGATGGCGTCGAAGTGGTTCATGGCGAATTTGCGGCCTTCGAATTCGCCGGTAAACATCTCGCCATGGATGCGGAGGTGGGGATATTTCGCCGCATTGGCGGTAATCCGGAACTGGTCGCCATCGTTATTCCCAAAGACGATGTGTATGGGATGGAGATAGCCGCGGCCGAGCTGGTGAACGACGAACGGGGAGCAGAGATCCCCGCAGCAAAGCATCGCCTCCGTATTTTCGCGTACGAAGGCGAGGGCGGCATCGAGTTTCCAGACGTTGTCGTGGATATCGGACAGGACTGCGATTCGCAAACTCAGGCTCCCTTACGCATTTTCGCGGCGAACTTCTCGCGGAACTTACGCACTTTGGGGGAGACGACGAAGGAGCAGTAGGGCTGCTGCGGATTATTGGCGAAGTAGTTCTGGTGATAGTCCTCCGCAGGGTAGAACTCGACGGCGGGGCGGACTTCGGTGACGATGGGCCGGCTCCAGATTTTCTCGCTCTCCAGTTCGTCGATCAGGGCCTGGGCGGTTTCGTACTGCTCCTGCGTGTGATAGAAGATGGCGGAGCGGTACTGGGTGCCGGCGTCGTTGCCCTGACGGTCCATCGAAGTGGGGTCGTGGATGGCGAAGAAGACCTCGAGGATCTCGCGAGTGGAGGTAATTGCCGGATCGAAGGTAACTTGCACAACTTCGATATGGCCGGTAGCGCCGGTGCAAACGGAGCGATAGTCGGGATCGGGAACTCGCCCCCCCATGTACCCGGACACGACCGAGGTAACGCCTTCCATTTCGACATAGACGGCTTCCAGACACCAGAAGCAGCCCCCTCCGAGAGTGATGGTTTCCATGAGTTCATTGTCGTCGATTGGAGTGATGGAGAGTAACCGGAAGGGGGAGCGACACGTAAAAATAGATAGTGGCTTGGCCGGGCCGCGCACCCCGGTGCGATCTCGCGCCGAGGCCTTATACCGCTCATTTGACAATACTTGGCGGTCTTCCATATGATGTAAGTTCAAATTAGTAATGAGGCTCGGGTTCAACCTGCGCCCCTTTTCGCGCCAAATGGCAATTACCACGTCTGTCTGGTTTGGAAAATCAAAATGATTAAAGTCGAAGGTCTAACCAAGCGATACGCTCGCACTGTCGCCGTTGACGATATCTCCTTCGAGGTGGAAAAGGGCCAAATCGTGGGCTTCCTGGGGCCCAACGGCGCCGGTAAAACCACCACGATGCGCGTACTGACCTGCTTCCTGCCTCCGACCGCCGGCAAGGCCACGATCGCCGGCTTCGACGTGCTGGAAAGTCCCCAAGAGGTGAAGAAGCGGATCGGGTACCTGCCGGAAACTCCGCCGGTATATCCGGAAATGGAGGTGGGCGAGTACCTGGATTTCGTGGGCCAGTTGAAGGGCATCTCGCGCGCCGATATCAAGCGGCGGCGCGACGAAGTGATCGACCGTTGTTCGCTGGGCGAGGTACGGAAGAAGCTGATCGGCAAGCTTTCCAAAGGCTACCGGCAGCGCGTGGGAATCGCGCAGGCGATCATCCACAATCCGGACGTTTTGATTCTGGACGAACCGACGAGCGGGCTGGATCCGAAGCAGATTATCGAAATCCGCGAATTGCTGCGCCAACTGGCAGGCGACCACACGATCATTCTCAGCACGCACATTTTGAGCGAGGTGGAGCACTCCTGCGAGCGCGTCATCATCATCAGCCAGGGCAAGCTGGTGGCGCAGGATTCGGTGGCGAACCTGACGAACCGGCTGCGCGGCGCCGAAGCTGTCTGGCTCGAGGTGGGCTCGGCGGACGGGCGTCCGGACCCCTCGGAAGTGCAGGGAAAGCTGGAGCAGGTAGCGGGCGTGAGCCGGGTCATGATGAAGGATTCCAAGGATGGCCGCCTGGTGTTTGAAGTGGAGAGCCTGCAAGGCAGGCAGATCCGCGCGGAACTGGCGCGCGGGGTGGTGAACGCCGGCTGGAACCTGAACGAATTGCGCGCGGTGGGCCTGAGCCTGGAAGACATCTTCCTGCAACTTACGGCGGCCGAGAAGAAAGATGTGACGAAGCTAGAAGGGGGCGGCAAGTGAGAAACATACTGCTGATCTGCAATAAGGAACTCAAGAGCTATTTCGCTTCTCCCATCGCGTACCTGCTGATGGCCTTTTTCGCGCTGATTTTCGGGTTCGGCTTCTTCACCGCCACCCGCGATTTCGTGCGTTTCAGTTTTCAGGCGCAGATGTCGGGACAGCAGCAGCCGATGAACGTGAACGAGCAGATCATCCGCCCGCTGCTGGGCTTCGCTTCCACGATCGCGCTCTTCCTGATTCCAATGATTACGATGCGGCTGATCGCCGAAGAGAAGCGCACGGGGACGATCGAACTGCTGCTGACCTCGCCGATCAAGGATATCGAGATCATCGTGGGCAAGTGGCTGGGCGCGGTGATTCTTTATGTCTGCGTGCTGGCGATGTCGATGCTCAACGTGGCGATGCTGTTCGCCTGGGGCAAGCCGGATTTGAAGCCGGTGCTGATCGCCTACCTGGGGCTGATCCTGCAAGGCGCCTGCCTGCTGGCGATCGGCACGTTCATTTCGACGACGACCAAGAACCAGATCATCGCCGGGGGCGTGACCTTCTTCGTGTGCCTGCTGCTGTGGCTGTTGAGTTGGATGACGGCGTTCGATAACGGCGCGATGTCGCAGGTGGTGAATTACATTTCGATTGTCACCCACTTTGAAAACTTCAGCAAAGGGGTGCTCGATTCCAAGGACGTAGTGTTTTACTGTTCGATGATCTTCTTCGCCCTGTTCATCACTTCCCGGGCGATGGAATCTCTGCGGTGGAGATCCTAATATATGGCTGCCAATTTCCTGAAATCGCGACAGACGAAGTATACCGCCTACGCGGGCACCTACATCGTGGTGATTCTGGCCGTGCTGGGCGCTATTAACTTCCTGGCCAATCGCTACGACAAGAGTTACGATTCCACCAGCAATAAGCAGTTCAGCCTCTCTGACCAGACCGAGAAGGTGGTCAAGAATCTGAAGAGCGATATCCACATCACTTACTTCGACGACACGGCGCGGTTTCCGCAGGCGCGCGACCTGCTGGACCGCTACTCCGCGCTTTCGCCGAAGCTGCACATGGACTTCATCGATCCGGTGAAAAAGCCGCAGCAGGCCAAATCCGCCGGCTACCGGCGCGACCTGAGCATCCTGGTGGATAGCGGCGTGCGCAAGGAAGAGGCGAAGAGCCTCACCGAAGAGGAAGTGACGGGCGCGCTGATCCGATCCTTAAAGAGCGGCGAACGCACGGTGTGCTTTGTCAGCGCGGCCAACGAGCATGCGATTACCGACGAAGCGCCGACCGGGTTTTCGTTGATGAAGCAGCTGCTGGAGCGCGACAACTATAAGACGCGCGAGGTCAATTTCAAAGCCGCGGCACCGGAAGCCGGCAAGCCGCTGGCGATCGGCCAGACCCCGGCTGCGGCGGCAGTGGAAGTTCCCAAGGACTGCCTGGCGCTGGTGGTGGGCGGACCGCAGTTGGATTATCCGCAGCCCATTGTCGATGCCATGAAGAACTACGTGGAAGGCGGCGGGCACGCGCTGTTCATGGTGGACAACACGCTGCGCATCGGACGCGGCGAACCGACGGCGGAAAACGCGGCGCTGGTCAAGGTGCTTTCGGATTGGGGGATCACGCCGGAGAAGAACCTGGTGCTGGACCTGAGCGGAATCGGCAACATGTTCGGGGCCGGGCCGGAGATTCCGATCGTGCTGCAGTACGACCCTTCGCCGATTACGCGGCCGATGGCGCGCGTACCTACCGCGTTCCCGGTGCCGCGCTCGCTGGACGTGAAATCCGGCGGCAAGACGACGGTGGAGAAGCTATTCGGGACGACCGAGGATAGCATCGCGGTCACGGAAGTTTCGGCGAACGGAGCGATCGACCCGAAGAAAGGGAAGAAGGGTCCGTTCACGCTGGGCGCCTCGGGAACCTATCAGGGGACGAACGGCCGCTTCGTGGTGGTGGGCACTTCGCAGTGGGCCGAGAATCGCGCGATGGGCTCGCGCTCGCTGGGCAATCGCGATCTGTTCCTGAACATGATCAACTGGCTGACCGCGGACGAGGACCTGATCAGCATACGTCCGAAGACCACGGAAGACCGGCCGCTGACGATGACGACGCAAAAGCTGAACCTGGTGTTCTGGCTGAGCATCGTGATCTTCCCGCTGGCGGTGGTCGGGTTCGGCATGGCTACCTGGTGGAAGAGGAGATAGGCGATGAAGCCGAAGGGACTCCTGATCGCCGTCGTTCTTTTGGCTGTTCTGGGCGGGCTCACGTGGTGGAGCAACAAGAATCAGGCCGATAAGGCGAAGGCGCCGGGCGACGCTGCCGCCACCACTAAGCTGCTGACGATTCCGGACGATCAATTTCAGGGAATCAATATCAAGAAGGTGACCGGCGAGACGCTGGCGCTGCAGAAGGAAAACGGGAAGTGGCAGATGACGGCGCCGAAGGCGATGACTGCCGACCAGGATGCCGCCGGCTCGATGGCATCCGCGCTGGGCAGCCTGACCGGCGATAAGGTGGTGGAGGAGAAGGCGGCGGATCTGAAACCGTACGGCCTGGAGACGCCGACGCTGGATGTCCAGGTGATGCGCAAGGATGGCAAGACGGACCACCTGTTGATTGGCGACGATACGCCGACCGGGTCCGGAGCGTATGCGAAGCTGGCGAACGACGCGCGGGTGGTCACGGTTTCCGCGGCGACGAAGACGAGCCTCGACAAGCGGCCCGACGACCTGCGGGACAAGCGGCTGATGACCTTCGATTCCGACAAGCTCTCCCGGGTGGACCTGGCGGGTAAGGGTGCGGCGGTGGAGTTCGGCAAGAACGGGCAGAACGAGTGGCAGATCGTGAAGCCGCGGCCGCTGCGCGCCGACGGGTCGGCGGTGGACGGGCTGATCTCGAAACTCAAAGACGCCAAGATGGATTTGACGGAAGAGGATGCCGCGAAGAAATTCGGCGCGGCGACGAAGGTTGCGGTGGCGACGGTAACGGACGCGGGCGGGACGCAGACGCTGGAGGTCCGGCGCGATAAGGATAAGAACGTATACGCCAAGAGCTCGGCGGTAGACGGGGTGTACAAGACGAGCGCCGATGTGGCGGACGCGCTCGATAAGGGCGTGGATGATTTTCGCAATAAGAAGGTCTTCGATTTCGGCTTCAGCGACCCCAATAAAGTCGAGCTGAAAGGCGTCACTTACACCAAGAACGGCGACAAGTGGATGTCCGGTCGCGAAGGCTATGGACAACGGCAGCGTGCAGAACCTGATCGACAAATTGCGCGACTTGACGGCGATCAAGTTTGCCGAAAAGGGCGGCGGACAGCCTGTGTTTGAGCCCACAGTTACCTCCAATTCGGGCAAGCGGGCCGAAAAAGTGGTGATTTCCAAGCTCGGCAACCAATATTTCGCGCAACGCGAAGGCGAGCCCAGCATCTATGAATTGGACGGCAAAGCGGTCGAGGAGTTGATGAAAGCCGCGGCAGACGTAAAGGAAGCGGCTCCGGAGCCGGCAAAGAAGAAGTAACTTCGCCCCCGTCCCACACTCAATGAACGGGCTTCTTACCGATCTCTACGAGCTCACGATGGCGGCCGGCTACTTCGAAGCCGGCAAGGCGGCCGAGAAGGCCACCTTCGAATTTACGATCCGGCGGCTGCCGGCGAATCGAAATTTCGCGCTGATGGCGGGGCTTCCGCAAGTAGTGGAGTACCTGCAGAACCTGAGTTTCAGCGCGGAGGAAATGGAGTATCTTCGCGGCCTGCCGCAGTTCGCGCGAGTCTCTCCAGCGTTCTTCGAATACCTGCGCAATTTCCGTTTCACCGGCGATCTGTTCGCGGTGCCGGAAGGCACGCCGTTGTTCACGGGCGAGCCGGCGCTCACCATCCGCGCGCCGATTATCGAAGCGCAAATTCCAGAGACGTACCTGCTTTCGGCAATCACATTCCAGACGCTGATCGCATCGAAGGCGGCGCGCTGCGCGGAAGCGGCGGGCGGGCGTCCCATCGCCGAGTTCGGCACACGGCGCGCACATACCGCGGAGGCGGGCACGCTGGGCGCGCGCGCGGCTTACATCGGCGGCTGCGCGGGCACGAGCAATACGCTGGCGGGCTTCCGGTACGGGATCCCGGTGATGGGGACGGCGGCGCATTCCTGGGTGATGAGCTTTCCCTGCGAGGTAGATGCGTTCCGCAAGCTGCAGCGCGTACTGGGCGAGACCACGGTGCAATTGCTGGACACCTACGACACGCTGGAAGGCGCGCGGCGGGCGGCGAAGATCGGCGGACCGCTGTGGGGCGTGCGGCTGGATAGCGGCGATTTCGACGTGCTCTCGCGGCAGGTGCGCGGCATCCTGGACGAGGCCGGACTGCAGCACGCGAAGATCATGGCAAGCGGAGATCTGGACGAGTACCGGATCCGGCAGTTAGTGCGCGATGGCGCTCCGATCGACGCTTTCGGAGTGGGCACGCAACTGGCGACGTCGGCGGACGCGCCGAATATGGGCGCGATCTACAAGCTGGTGGAAGTGGAGATCTGCGGCATCAAACGCTTCACGGCGAAATACAGCGCGGAGAAGGGCTCGCTGCCCGGCGGCAAGCAGGTATTCCGCGACGTGGCGCGCGACGTGATCGCGCGCTCCGGCGAGTGCGGCAAGGGAGAGGCGCTGCTGCGGCCGATCCTGCTGGGCGGCAGGCTGATCGAGCCCTTGCCCACGCTGGAGCAGGCCAGGACGCGGGCGGCGGAGATGATCGCGAGGCTGCCGGAGCATCTGCGACAATTGGAAATGGCAGAGCCCTGGCCGGTGATTGAAAGCCGCGAATTGCGTGAGTTAATCGGCCAGACGCGCTCCAACCTGCGCGGATGAAGACTCTCTTTTTCGATATCGATTCTCAACTGGATTTTCTGTACCCGGCGGGGGCGCTCTATGTGCCCGGCGCGGAACGGGTGGTGCCGGTGATCGCGCGCTTGAACCGTCACGCCGCCGCGCATGGCATTCCGGTGATCTCGACGATGGACGCGCACACCGGAGAACGACTGCGAATTTCTGATTTGGCCGCACCATTGCGTCGCGGGGACGCACGGGCAGCGCAAGGCGGAAGCGACGCTGCTGGAACGGCGGGTGACGGTGCCCAACGCGGATTGCGACCTGGCGATTGAGGGCACGCAGCAGATCCTGATCGAGAAGCAGCATGTGGACGTGTTCACGGCGGTGAACCTGGCGCGTGTAATCGAGCGGCTGGCGGCGGAGCGGTTCGTGGTCTACGGAGTGGTGACGGAGATTTGCGTACTTTTCGCGGCACGCGGGCTGCTGAAATTCGGCAAGCCGGTGGTGATCGTCACGGACGCGATCGAGACCTTGGAGGCGGAGTCTTCGGCGAGCGCGCTGGCGGAGATTGTTGCGGGCGGCGGCACGCTGGCACGAAGTTCGGATTTCCTCTAGACAAAAAATCAGATACTGGTGGTGATGAAATTTATCTCGTTCGATGCGCCGGGCGGTCCCGAAGTGCTGCGCCTGGCCGAAGGGGCGATGCCATCGCCAGGGGCTACCGAGGTGGTAATTCAGGTGGCGGCGGCGGGAGTCAACCGGCCCGATATCCAACAGCGCGCGGGAAAGTATCCGCCGCCGCCGGGAGCGTCGCCGGTGCTGGGGCTGGAAGTGGCGGGGACGGTGGCATCGGCCGGCGCGGACTCCGGCTGGCGCGAGGGCGACGTGGTGTGCGCGCTGACTCCGGGCGGCGGTTACGCCGAATACTGCCTGGTGCCGGGAGTGCAGTGCCTGCCGGCGCCGCGGGGACTTTCGCTGGAGGAGGCGGCGGGGATTCCGGAAACCTATTTTACGGTTTGGGCGAATGTCTTCCAGCTCGGCGGGTTGAAGGCCGGTGAGCGGTTTCTGACGCACGGAGGGTCGGGCGGAATCGGCACGACCGCGATCCAACTGGCGCACGCCTTTGGGGCGAAGGTCTTTGCCACCGCCGGGAGCGATGCGAAGTGCCGCGCCTGTGAGGCGTTGGGAGCGGAGCGCGCGATCAACTACAAGGAGCACGATTTCGTTGCGGAGTTTCCGGGCATGGATCTGATTCTGGACGTGGTGGGGGCGCCCTACACGGATCGCAATCTGGATTGCCTGGCACCGCGCGGGCGGCTGGTGCAGATCGCGGTGCAACAAGGAGCGAAGGCCACGGTGAATCTGGCGAAGATCATGCAAAAGCGGCTGACGCTCAGCGGCTCCACGCTGCGGCCGCGGACGGTGGCGGAGAAGGGCGAGATCGCGCGCGAACTGCGAGAGAAGGTATGGCCGCTACTGGAATCGGGCCGCGTCAAAGTGGTGGTGGACCGCGTATTCCCGCTAGCGGAAGCGGCGCAAGCGCACAGCTACCTGGAAAGCAGCACGCACGTGGGCAAGGTCATTCTGAAAGTCGCGTGACGAGCTCGAAGTTGCTGCCGCGCCTGCGGCAGGCGGGAGCGAGGAGCAGCGCGTTGTCGATGACGCGGGCGATTTCGTACGCGGCGCGCCACCCGGGCAGGAGTCCGGCGAGGGGCGAAGATCCGAAATCATAGGTGTGGACGCGGGTGGGCATTCCGGCGGCGCGGAAGAGTGCGGCGGTGGATTCCGGATCGAGCTCGCGTTCGTCCTCGGTCTGGTAGCGCTCCATCAATTTCGGAATCAGCAGGCGTCCCACAACGCCGGAGAGGCGGTGGCGGCTGGGGTCGAGCGAATAAAAGACGCCTCCCGGTTTGAGCTGCTGCTTGAGGCGCGAGGGCAGTGCGGCGAGCTCGCGATCGGGCAGGTGGTGCAGGAAAAAGATTGCGATGATGAGGTCGAAGCGGCCCTTGGCGTCGGTGCCTTGCTCGAAACGCGCGTTGCGAATTCCCAGGGCGGAAGCGTCGGCGCGGGCCTGGCGGATGGCGGCGGGGGAAAGATCGATGCCGACGATCTGGCGGACATGGGGCGCCAACAGCAGTTCGGTATCGCCAATTCCGCAGCCGAGACTGAGCACACGGGAGCCTGGCCCGGCGCCGGTCAGTTTGAGAATGCGGCGAACCATATGGCCGCGCAGGGCGCGCACCGCGGGACGCGCGAAGTGTTGCTGCGCGAATCCCGAATACAACTCTTCGTGATAGGCAAGCTCTCTTTCGAGGACTCCACTCACGCGACGGTCCGGCGATTGCGGAAGGCCATCACGGTGAGAAACAGGGCACCGGCGAGCATGGAACCATCGCGCAGCAGCGTCTTCCACGAGATAGGCTCGCCGGAACCGAAGCAGCCGCAATCGATCTGTTTGCCTTGTAATTTGGCGCGGACCATAAGGGAAAAGAATACCAGCAAGATGGCGGAGAGCAGCACGGTGGACGTGCGCGCCAGGCGCCCCACGATGACCATCAGGCCGAGCAGAATTTCAAACCACGGCAGCGACCTGGCGATGAAAGTGGCCGCCCACATCGGGACCACCTGATATTCGGCGATGTCGGCGGCGAAGAGCTGCCACGGCTGCACCAATTTCAGATATCCGGCGTAGGCGAAGAGACCGCCCAGAATGACGCGCAGCACAAGGACTGCGAGCTTCAGGATCTTAGTTTTTGAGAAGTCCATCAACGTAGCTTTTGAAGAAGCTGTAATCGGCCCACTTGGCCCAGGGCTGCTGCCTGAGCTTGTAGGTAATCATGAGGGTGGGCGTCTCATTGACCATGGCTTGCATGCCGCGGTCCACATCGCGCTGCACTTCGGCGAGCACGGCGGGGTCATTGGCGAGCGCCTGCACCTTCTTCTGCTCCTCGGCGTTGAGGACGGGTGCGACGGCGCCCCACAGGTTGCCGGTCACGCCCCAGGACAGCTGGTTCTTGAAAAGGGCATCGCTCACCGCCTGATACTTGCCGACGCGTCCGGCGGCCACCGCCAGGGCGGCAGCGGGGCGGGAATGAACGTGCTGCGGAATGGCCAGCGGAAATTCGCGGAAGATCAGATAGGCCTTTCCGGTTTTCACGTAATCCAGGATGATGGCGGGCAGAATATTCTCGTGCAGCACTTTGCAATGCGGGCACATGAAATCGCTGTAGAGCTCGAACATGAGCGGAGCATTGGGGTTGCCCATGGTCTTGTTCTTATCGACGTCGGGCGAGGCGGCAAGACAGGGAATCAGCGCGGCAATCGCGAGTGCGAGAAGCTTCATATGAACCTATTGTACGTTTGTGCGTTTACTTTTGCAGTTCGCTATCGACAAGGTTGCGGAAGAGCGGGTAATTTTCCCAGTAGCTCCACGGAGTCATCTTGCCTTTGTGGGTGATGAGCATGGTCGGGGTGCGATCCACATGAGCGGCCATCCCGGAGTTGAGGTCCTGTTGCACATCGGCGGCCACGGCCGGTTCCTTGAAGAGGACTAAAACGCGTTTCTTTTCCGCCTCAGTCAGCGCGGGGGCCACAGCCTCCCAGACCTTGCCGGTTAGCGCCCAGGAGCCTTGAGTGGCGAACAGGGCGTCAGAGACCTGCTGGTATTTGCCAACCTTGGCAGCGGCGTCGGCATATAAGGATGCGGTCTTGGAGTGCTCATGGCCGGGGCCGGTTAGGGTGTACTCGTGGAACACCAGGTACGCCTTGCCGGTAGCGACGTAATCGGAGACCAGCTTCGGCAATATCTGCTCATGCAGCATCTTGCAATGCGGACAGGTGAAATCGCTGTAGAGATCCATGCGCAGCGGGGCGGAAGGGTTACCCATGGTTCTGCTCTTTTCGATCTCGGGCCCCGCGGCCACGCTGACTAACGTCAAGGCAAGCGCCAGTGCAAACGTCTTCATATATTTTTATTCTACGCTAACCTTTTGACTCCTATGTCGTCTGACGCTATAGTTGAGGACGACCTACGTTAACGGAGGAATTTCATGCCCGAATCCCAGGCGCCGCTCACGGCGGCGATGTTCAACGTCCTGATCACGCTCGCCGATGGCGACAAGCATGGGTACGCAATTTTGAAAGAGGTCGAAGAGCAGACCGCCGGAGAAGTACAGCTGAGCACCGGCACGCTCTACGGAATTATCAAGCGGCTGCTTTCCGAGGGGCTGATCGTGGAATCGCGGCAGCGGCCCGCGGAGGACGACGATCAGCGGCGGCGCTATTACCGGCTGACGGAAGAGGGCCGGCAGGTGGCGGTAACGGAGGCGCTGCGCATGGAAAAGCTGTTGACGCGGGCGCGTAACAAGCGATTGCTGCGCACTCTCAAGCCGGTCTAATCATAGGAGCGATTCGATGTCTGCCGTCAAGGAACCGTTTGGAGATCGTTTTTACCGCGGCCTCCTGCGTATTTTGCCGTTTGATTTCCGGAGTGAATTCGGCGACGACATGGAAGAGACCTTCCGCGAACAGCGCGCCGCCACAGAACGCCGGCGGGGGCAGGCGGGAGTATGGAAGATGTGGGGGTCCACGATCGCCGACATCGTAAAGATGGCGCCGCGGGAACACCTCAGCGTGCTGGCGCAGGATACGCGCTACGCGGCGCGAATGATGCGCAAGAATCGCGCCTATACTTCGGCTGCGGTGCTCATTCTGGGACTCGGCATCGGTGCCAACACTTCCATCTTCAGCGTGGTGAATTCGGTGCTGCTCAAACCGCTGCCCTACACGGACGGCAACCGGCTGGTGATCGTGCGGCAGCAGGGCGAGCACAACGGGGTCACGGATCTTCCGTTTTCGGTGGCGGAGATCAACGACTACCGGGAGCGCAACCGCAGCCTGACGGGCCTGGTGGAGTATCACGCCATGACGTTCACGCTGCTTGGCGGCAGCGAGCCGCACCAGGTGCGAACGGGGGTGGTTTCGGCCGGGTT
Organism: uncultured Solibacteraceae bacterium; assembly: GCA_963811575.1. Taxonomy (GTDB): domain Bacteria; phylum Acidobacteriota; class Terriglobia; order Bryobacterales; family Bryobacteraceae; genus Solibacter. The sequence goes on from CAWERY010000009.1 coordinate 116,480, forward strand.
CTTCGATTTTTTCGGCGTCAAGCCGCTGCTGGGACGCACCTTCTTGGACGAGGAAGAGAAGCCGGGAGCGCAGCCCGTGCTGGTGTTGAGCTACGAGTTCTGGCAGAAGCAGGAGCGCGGCGACCCGAATATCATCGGCAGGAAATATCAGATGAACGATCGCGCGCACATCGTCATCGGAGTGCTGCCGCCGATTCCGCAATATCCAAATGAGAATGACGTTTACATGACCACCACGTCATGCCCGTTCCGCATGAATCCGGGTTTCACGGGCAATCGGAACCGGCGCATGATGAGCGTCTTCGGCAGGCTCAAGCCGTGGGTCACGCTGGATGCCGCGCGGCGCGACCTGGAGCGCGTGGCGGGCGAACTGACGGCGGAGAATCCGGCATCGTACACGCCGCAACTCGGCTACGGCGTGGGAGCGTTCGGGCTGCGCGACGAACTGACGCACGACGTGAAGCCGGTGCTCTGGACGCTGCTGGGGGCGGCTGGATTCGTGCTGCTGATTGCGTGCGCCAACGTCGCGAACCTGATTCTGGCGCGGATGGGGCGGCGCGAGAAGGAACTGACGATCCGCACCGCGATGGGCGCCGGCGCGGGACGGCTGCTGCGGCAGCTGCTCACCGAAAGCCTGCTGATGGCGCTGCTTGCCGCGGCGGTGGGCGTGGCCTTCGCATATGGGGCGACCGGGCTGCTCACCAGGTTCGTGGGGCAGTTGACGCCGCGCGCCAGGGAGATTTCGTTGGACGGCTGGGTGCTCGGTTTCGCGGTGGCGTGCGCCAGCATCACCACGGTGGTTTGCGGCACGCTGGCGGCGATGCAGACGCGCGGCAATGTGGCCGGCGGGCTCAAGGAAAATGGCGCACAAGCGGCGCCGCAAGCGAGCCGGAGTCTGGTGCGCAGCGCGCTGATCGCGGCGCAGGTCGCGTTCTCCTATATCCTTCTGATTGGCGCGGGGCTGATGGTGCACAGCCTGATTCAGTTGGAGAAGGTGGATCCGGGCTTCGCTCCGGAACGCCTGTTCGCGGTGGGAATCGATCTGAATTTCACCAGGTACGGCGAGGCCGGGGCTGCGGCGGATGGCCGCGCAGCGGCTGCTGGAGCGGGTTCGAGAGATTCCGGGCGTAGTTTCGGCGGCGGTGGCATCGAGCTTTCCGATGGATCCCGACAACACGAACCTCGGCAGCGGAGTCAGCCGGTTTCGCGTGTACGGGGACAACCGTCCGGATACGGAGCTGCCGCCGGTCTCCACGATTCGCCGGATTTCGCCGGATTATTTCCACACCGTCGGAATCAAGGTAATCGCGGGCCGTGCGTTTCGGGAGGCGGATTCGGAGAGCGCGCCGAATGTTTTCATTGTCAGCCGATCGCTGGCGCAGAGCGCTTGGAAGAATGAAGACCCGGTGGGAAAGCGCATCACGTTTGACGGCGAGCACTACGCGGAGATTGTGGGCGTGGTGGGCGACGTACACGAATTCGGGCCCAGCCAGAGCACTCCGATTCAGGTGTACCGCCCGATCGCGCAACAGCCTTTTGTGGGGGCGCTGCTGGTGCGGGGGGCGGGAGATCCGCGGGCGCTGATTGCCACGGTGCGGCGGACGGCGCTCGAAGCCAACCCCGAATCTGCGGTGACCAAGGTACAGACATTGGAGGAAGCGAAATCGCTCTCCACCGCATCGCCGCGCACGATTACGCGGCTCTTCGGCCTGTTTGCGGGGCTGGCGCTGGTGATCGCGGTAGCCGGAATCGGCAGCATGCTGGCGCTTTGGGTGCGGCAGCGGATGCGCGAGATCGGGATTCGGATCGCGCTCGGCGCGAGTCCGGCGGATATCCTGGGGACGGTGGTGCGGCAGGGAATGCTGCTGGTCGCAATCGGCCTCGCCTGCGGGTTCGCCGGGCGCACTGGCGCTGACCGGATTACTGAAGAATCTGCTCTTCGAAGTGCAGCCCGACCGATGCGGCGACCTATGCGGCGGTATCGACACTGCTGCTGGCGGCGGCGCTGCTCGCTTGCTGGGTGCCGGCACGGCGGGCGGCGCGCATCGACCCGCAGATCGCCCTGCGCTGCGAATAATTTGAAATCGTGATTTAATCGATGAAGTCCCGAAAAAACTTTTGGTGGGAAAAGGAGACTTCATGGTGGTGCGTCTATTTTTGACCGCGGTGCTGGCGGCAGGGCTTGCCAGCGCTCAGCGCGGTGGCGGTGGCGGCGGCGGCGAGAACGGCATGGGCGGCGACGGGCTTGGGATGAGCGCCGGCGGCGGGACGGGGGGCATGGGCGGCGGCGGCGGCGTGCGGCGCCAGAGTAAAGAAGAACTATTCTTCGACAAGCTCAAGCTCAACAAAGAGCAGAAGGAAGAAGCCGCAACCATTCTATCCGCGGCCCGCGAAAAAGCGGCCCCGGTGCGCGAACAGCTCGTCAAGGGCAGGCAGATCGTGGTCGGCCTGATCATGCAAAAACGCGAGGAAGACGTCAAGAAGCTGATGGGCGATTACGCCATCGTAGCTTCGCAGATGACGGCCATCGAGGCCGATGCGTTCGGCAAGATTTACGCTTTGTTGAAGCCGAACCAGCAGTCCAAGGCCCCGCAGGCCTTCGAGTTGATGGCGGGGATGTTTGCCGGCGGCGGCATGCCGGGCGGCGGCCGCGGCAGAGGGCAGGGCCAGGGTCAGGGAGGCAGAAATTAAGATGCTGCGCAGACTATTGCTGATGGCGTTGTTCACATCGACGTTGATCTTCGCGCAGCGCGGCGGGGGCGGCGGAGGCGGCTCGCGCGGCGGCGGCTCCAACATTCCCAATGTGGGCTTCGGCGGCGCGACGCCCTTCGACCGGGTCGCCGACACGCTGAAAATGACCAAGGAGCAGAAGAAGGACTTCAAGACTGCGATGGACGATGCGCAGAAGGAAGCCACTCCTGTTCACGAGCAGATTCTGAAGAGCCGCCAATCGATTGCCGATGCGGTGGCGGCGGGCAAGAGCGCCGACGAGCTGGTGAAGGCGGAGGGCTCCCTGGAAGCGCAGATGACCGAGATCGAGATGCGCGCTTTCGTGAAGGTCACGGGCTCACTGGAAGAGGACCAAAAGCCGCGCGCCGGCATGCTGTTCACCATGATCCACGGCATCTTCGCCAAGAAGAACTGGAACGCGAGCGAGTAGCGCGGGATGTTTTGAACGCCGTCAAAGTCCAACTCGGCATCGTCTTAGCCTTGATAGGCGTCTACTTCCTGCAAGCCGCGACACCGCTTCGCCTGCATCCGGATACCGTGATCCTGCTTTCGATTGGGGAGACGGTGGCGCACGGCGGAGGGTATCTTTACCACGGGCACCGCACGGTATTTCCGCCCGGCTATCCGACGTTGATGGCGCTGCTGCTGAAGATGCAGCTCGCGTATGTGTGGGTCATCGTCGCCATCAACGTCGTCTTCGTCGTGATCGGCCTGCTGGCGGTGAACTCGATTCTGCGATCGGGGTATTGCGGCAGTTCGGAGGCGCTCTGCGTCTGTATTCTGACGCTGCTCTCTTTCGTCTTCGTGAAATACTCGACGATTCCGTTGACGGACACGATCTTCTTCGGCGTCTCGACGTGCGGGCTGGCGCTGATGAATCACACCCTGCGCACGCAATTCAGTTGGAAGCGGATGTTGGGCTGCCTGGCGCTGGTGATCGTGTCGATGTGGATTCGCCGGGTCGGAGTCGCGTTGCTGCCGGCGCTGCTCTACACGGTTGCCGGGCAGGCCGGCGTGCGGCTCTACGTCCGGCGGCTCTCCTCGCGGAGCAAGGCGGCGATCCTGCTGGGGGTGGCGGCGGTGGCGGCCGGGATCGCCTGGGAGCTGTCGGTCACCTCAACGCTCTCGGATTTTCACTTGATTCTCGGGGGCCATTCGTTCCTTGCCTCGTTCCCTGGAATTGTGGCGCTGCGCTTGAAAGAACTTGGCGAGATCGCGGTCAACCTGCCGGCGTCGGCGGCGCCTTTGCGGCTGCAGCAGAGTCTTCCGGTGATCGGCGCCGTGGTGCTGCTGCTGACTTTTGCCGGGGCCGTCCGGCGAAAACAGGCCGGCGTAGCTGGAGACGTATTTCGTCAGCTACCTGGCGGTGATTCTGGCGTGGCCGTTTTATGACCCGAGATTCTGGCTGCCCGTGATTCCGTTTCTGATTGCTTATTCCTGGCTGGCATTGCGGCCGTTCTTCAAACGCAAACTGGCGCGGTACGGGGTCGAAAGCTACGTCATGCTCTTTGCCGTGCTGGGTGTGGCCACGCTGGTTTCGACCACTGAATTGAGCTTGTCAGGCGCGCGCTTCAGCGACCTGTACCGGGAAGGCCTCTATCACTCCACGTATTGCGCGGCGTGGCAATGCAAGGATCCGGATAGCTCGCCGGTGAGTGAGGATGGCCTGCACGTGCTGCGCATCTACCGGTAACGCTGCCTGTAACTCTGCCGGTAACCCTGCCGCTAACGCGGCAAGCGCGCTACAAATGGCATAATTGATGCAGTGGACCTGGAAAAAACGCTGCTGCACAAGGTAGGGGAAGCGATTCATCGCTTCAAGATGATTCGCGATGGCGACCGCGTGGCCGTGGCGCTATCCGGCGGCAAGGATTCGGCGACCATGCTGGAGGCGCTGCTGCTATTGCAGAAGCGCGCGCCGATCGATTTTTCAGTGATCGCCTTCACGGTAGAGCAGGGAAAGTTTCTGCGGCCGATCGAGCCTATCGGCGAATATTTGAAGCAGCGCGGGATTCCGTGGACGTATTTCCGCGACGAGTCATCGATGCGGCTGCTCGAAGAACAGCCGGACCACGGGTGCGATCTGTGCAGCCGCTACCGGCGGCGGGCGGTCTACGAAATCGCCAAGGACCTGGGCGTGAACGTAATCGCGTTCGGGCACACGGCTGACGATTTCTGCGAAGCGCTGCTGCGCAACACCATGTTCACGGGAAAACTGAGTTCCCTGCCCCCGGTGACCTGGTCGCGCAACAAAGATTACCGGCTGATCCGCCCGCTGTGCTTCGTCACCGAGGACATCACCACGGCATTCGCCGCGTCGATGGGCATCCCGGTGATTCCGTGCGGATGCTCGCAGCGGACCGGGACGGTGCGCCGCGCGCTGCGCGATATGTTCGCCGAACTGGAGCAGGAACATCCCCACCTGAAGGAGACGATGCTCTCCGCCATGGGCAATGTGGACACTTCCCGGCTACTGGACCCGCGCTTCCTGAATCAGGACAGCGAAAATCCGACTATCGAAACACAAGCGGCCGAATTGTTTCCGATTGTCACGGAAATGTAATGGTGGCTCGATTGACCCTGGGCGTGCATACCGTTTACCATGAATCTCTCACAATCAAGCCCAACTTATGAGATTGCTGCCACGCGAGGAGAAGTTTTACCACCTGTTTCTGAAACAGGTGGAGATCATCTCGGAGGCCACGCGGTTACTACTGGAAGGCCTTCGGGGTGGTAATGCACGGCTGGCCGGCGTCGCCACTGAAATCAACGTGCTCGAGCATCGTGGAGACGAAGTCATCCACGAGATATTCACGCGCCTGAATCAGACTTTCATTACGCCCATCGACCCCGAGGATATTCATAATCTTTCCTCCGCACTGGATAACGTGCTGGACGGAATCGAAGATACGTCGCACCGGCTGGTTTCCTATCGGATTCATCCGATTCCCGAGACGATGGTGAAGTTGTCGGAGATCGTTTCGAGCTGCTCCAAGGCGCTGAAGGCGGCCTTTGAGGCCCTGGAGCAGAACGGGCCCATCATGGAGCACTGCATCGAGATCAACCGCCTGGAAAACGAAGCGGATCTGATTGGCCGGAGCGCGGTGGCCGAACTGTTCGACCAGGAAACCAACCCGATTACCTTGATCAAGCTGAAAGAAGTTTACGAGTTCTTCGAAGCGACCATCGACAGCTGCGAGGATGTGGCCGACGTTTTGCAAAACGTAGTGGTCAAGAACAGCTAGCATGTCGGTTCTCACACTCGCCGCCCTGATCATCGTGATCGCGCTGGTGTTCGATTACATCAACGGCTTTCACGATGCGGCAAATTCCATCGCCACGATTGTGGCGACGCGGGTTCTCACTCCATTTCAAGCAGTGTTGTGGGCCGCATTTTTCAATTTCGCGGCCGCCTTCCTGTTTGGCACCGAAGTGGCCAAATCGGTGGGCAAAGGTTTCGTCGATCTCGGGCCTGGTGACGCCGTACGTGATTATGGCGGGTTTGTTCGGCGCGATTGTCTGGGATCTGATTACGTGGTGGCTCGGGCTGCCGACCAGTTCGTCGCACGCACTGATCGGCGGGTACGCGGGCGCGGCGATGGCGCGCGTCGGCCTGTTGCGCGGCTTTCACCATAGCTTCGAGGCGCTCAACGTCAGCAGCACGGGCGAATGGCCGTTCATGCTCAAGATGATCATCGGCGCGCCGCTGATCGGCATGGTCTCGGCTTACATCTTGATGGTGCTGGTCTACTGGCTATTCCGGAATTCGACGCCTTCGAAGATGGACAAGTATTTCCGCAAGCTGCAGTTGCTTTCAGCCGCGGCGTTCAGCCTGGCGCACGGCACCAACGACGCGCAGAAAACGGCGGGGATCATCACCGGGGTCCTGTTCACGTCGAAATACCTCACGAAATTCGAAGTTCCCAACTGGGTGCTGCTGGCATCGTACTCGGCGATCGCGCTGGGCACGCTGAGCGGCGGCTGGCGGATCGTGCGCACGATGGGCGGGCGCTTGACGAGGCTCAAACCGCGCAGCGGCTTCTGCGCGGAAACCGGAGCCGCGGCAAGCGTGCTGCTTTCGACGATGATGGGAACTCCGGTCTCCAGCACGCACGCGATCGCCGGCGCGATTGCCGGTGTGGGCAGCATTCAACGCATGAAAGCGGTGCGCTGGGGCATCGCGACAAACATCGTGTGGGCTTGGATTCTGACGATTCCGGCGGCCGCTACGATCGCCTGGCTATCGTACTTTCTTCTGCATCTGACGATTGCGAAGTAGCCGCCGCGCGATCCATCACCCACTCCGCGAGCAGGGCACTGGCTCCGCCGGAAACGGGCGGAAGGTCGCGCAGTACCGCGGTTACAAAATCTTCCACGCAAGGGTAATGCAGGTTCGCCGGCGCGGGAACGGATTCGGCTCCGCCGGGATACACCAGTTCGGGCCCATTGAGCGGAGAAAGATCGATCTCCCCTTCCGTGCCGCGGATGCGGAATTCGTCGCGAACGATGCGCGAGTTCCAGCGCACATCCACCACGGCGCGCACGCCGCTCTGGTAATCGATCATCATGGTCGCATTGTCTTCCACCTGGAGAGGCTGCACCAGGGTGGAAAGAAAACCCGAGACGCGTACCGGCCTGCCGAACAGGTAATTGATCAGGTCGATGCGATGCGAGGCGATGTCGCGCAGCGGACCGTGTCCGGCCTGCTCGGGGTCGGCGAGCCAGGCGCGAGCGGTGCCTATGGGATTGAACCAATCGTGCGCGGTGGCGGAAGCGATCAAGGGCCGGCCGATCACGCCGCCCTCAATCAGTTTGCGCGCCTTGTCCACCTTCGGGTATAGACGCCGGTAGTAAGCGATGCCGAGTTTTCGTCCGCTCTCTTCGGAGGCCTTCTGCATGCTTGCGGCATCGGCGAAGTTGGCTGCCATCGGTTTTTCGCAGAGCACATGACGCCCGGCGCGCAGGGCGGCGATGGTCTGCTGCGCGTGCAGAAAAACAGGAGTGGCGATATAGACCAGTTCTGCATCCGAAGCGGCGAGCGCAGCTTCCAGCGTTGTCCATGACCGCACGCCGTAGGCTGCGGCTTTCGCGGGATCTCGCGTCACGATTCCCGCCAGGCGGCTGCGCGGTTCGCCCAAAATCGCAGGCAGTACACGTTTGCGAGTGATGTCGCCGATTCCAACGACGAGCCAGGAAAGCATTACTCTTAAACTAGCACCCACCACAAAACCCGTGGGCGTTAAAATCAGTACCGCTCTATAGTCCGTATTGTGGTGCGCGATACGCCCGTAACCCGAAAAAGCTACTCCAGGTCACGAGTTTGACAAGTAGAGGTGCCATAATACCGAAATGCCGAAATGGGATTGCAACGGGGCCCCAATTTCATTCAGAACGTTACGTCAACCAAAAGCGTCACCGCCTGTACATTGGGTTGGTACGGAACGTGCTTAAAGTGGCCCCAGGGGAAGGTACAAAGATGCAAGAGTTGCCTTCTCAAAATTCTATTCCACATAAGGACGTGCTCCAATGGCAACTTCACTAGTCAGAGTCGAACCGCAGAAAGCTCTTGAGGATCCCTTGGCCTATCTGCCCTGCTCCAACGTTCTGGAATACGGCAAGGGCGAAGTAATCTACAGTCACGATCAACCGCATAGCGACTTATACCTGGTGTTGAGCGGCATGGTAAAGGTAACCCGGGTGTCCAACCAGGGCAGCCAGTTACTGGTCGATCTTTACGGGACCGATGAATTTTTCGGAGAGGCAGCTTTTGTCGATCCTCTGCAGGCGTTCGAACGCGCCACCGCCCACCAGCATTCCACGCTGATGGCCTGGAAGGCGAGCGACATCGAGGAACTGATTCAGAAGCGGCCCAGGCTCGCCATCGCGCTGCTGCAGGCCTTCGGACAGCGTTCCCTGACTCTGTTACAGAGATTGGAAAGCCTGTCCACGGACCGCATCGACAAGCGCCTGGCGCTGTCCCTGATTCGTTTCGCGGAGCGGCTGGGCCGTCCTCAGGACGACGGCAGCATTCAGATGGATCCGCTCACCCACGAAGTGCTGGCGCAGTATGTCGGTACCTCGCGCGAGCTGATCACCTGCCACATGACGAAATTCCGCAAGGAAGGGTATTTACAGTATTCGCGGCGCTCGATCGCGGTCTATCCCACGGCTCTCCGCAGCTGGGTTCGGGACAACGCGTAACTTCCCCGCCGATTCGATCGGAGTGACCGCCACGTCCGCGGTTGCGGCGATTGCATTTCCTGCACTGCCGATCACTTTTCTGCACTCTTGCAGGAAAGCGATCCCTTAAGGGAATTGAGGCGGAGGCGGGAGTTGGCGGCGTAGCGGCGCCCGGCGGTCAGTTATGGCCAAATGGTGCCGCGGCCGAGGATGCCGGCAGGGTCCAGGCGGCGTTTGACCGCGCGCATTGCTTCCAGGTGCTCCGCGGAGTATTGCAGCTCCAGCAGGTGCGCCTTGCGCTTGCCTACCCCATGTTCGGCCGACACGGTGCCACCCAACTCCGCCGCATGCCTGGCAAAATCCTTTAGCAGGTTAGCGGCGTGCTCCGGGTTTTGCGGGTCGCTGAAGAGGTTGACGTGGACGTGGGCGTCACCAATATGCCCGAAGATCACGTAGCGGCCTGGAAACTCCTCTTCCAGGCGGCGCCGGTAGTAGGCCAGCATTTCGCGGTTACGACTCAGCGGCACGGCAAAATCGGTATTCATCTTGAGGGCGCCGCTGCGGCGCACGGTATCGTTGACCAGTTCCGGGAGGCTGTGGCGGAACTTGCGGAAGCGCTCGCGATCGTTGGCCGTGGTGGCAAACCAGGAGTCTTCCGCCAGCGCGCCGCCGGCGGCCTCGATTCTCTCCAGCCAGAGATCGAGTTCGGCATCGTCTTCGCCCGCCATTTCCTGTTCGAACAAGATCGCGGCGCCCGCGGCGGCGGGAATTTCCGGAAAGCGCGCCTTCAGTAGGGTGAGGGACGGCAGGTCGAAATATTCCAACATGCGCGCGGTGGCACTTGTGCGCCAGGCCTCGACCGCATCGATAGCCTGCTCATCGCTGCGGAAGAAGACGACTCCGCCCAGAACGGCCTTGGGCAGCGGCAGTAGGCCGAGAGTCGCCTCCGTAACCACGCCGAGGGTGCCTTCGCTGCCGATGAAGAGGTCCACCCAATCCATGCCAGGGCGCAGCAGGTAACCCGCGGTGTTCTTGGTGACTTGGGGCAGCGGTACCGCGCCCGGGTCGAAATCGATCGGTTCGCCGCGGCCCACATCGAGGATGCGGCCATCGGCAAGCACCACGCGCAGGCGCTGCACCCACGCACGGGTGGCGCCATAGCGAAAGCTGCGCGAGCCGCTGGCGTTGCAGGCGATATTCCCGCCCAGCGACGCACCGGTTTCCGTGGGGTCCGGCGGATAAAACTGCCCGGAGCGCTGGGCAGCGGCATGCAAATCTCGCAGGAGCGTGCAGGCGCCCACCACGGCGAAGCCCGTATGGACGTCCAGCCGGGTGAACTTCTCGAGCGAGAGCACCCAGCCGCCGAACGGGACACGGCCGCCGGTGACGCCGGTGCCGGCCCCGGAGACGGTAACGGGGATTCCGGCGCTCGAGGCCTCGCGCAGGGCGGACGCGATTTCGGTCTCGTCCGCCGGCGTCAGGACGCGCTCGGCGTGGCCTTTGAGGCCGGAGGCGTCCTCCAGGTAGATGGGAGCTACGTCGCTCCCTAAACTTCCATGATCACCGGCAGAATCAGCGGCCGGCGCGATGTTTCCTTCACGATGTAGCGTTTCAGGTCCGCCCGGACCTTCTCCTTCATGACGCCCCAATCTGTCTTCTCCTCCTGGCTGGAACTTTCCAGCGTTCGCGCAACGATGCCTTTGGCGGCCTCGATAAACGCCGACCCTTCGCCGCCCACGTTGAAGCCGCGGCTGACGATTTCCGGCGGGCTTTCCAGTTTCCCGGTATGCCGGTTGATGGCGATGATCGACAGGACAATGCCATCCTCGGAAAGCAGGCGGCGATCGCGGATCACCATTTCCTGCACCACATCGTCCACCGAGCCGGAATCGATGCAGACATGGCCAACCGTCACGCGGCCGGCCTTGCGGGCGCCGCGGTGATCGATTTCCAGAATGTCGCCGGTATCCATGATGAAGCTCTCTTCCAGGCCGGCAAAGCGCAGGTGTTCGGCCAGGCGAGCGTGCTTGGAGAGCTGCCGGAATTCGCCGTGAACCGGCATGAAGAAGCGCGGCCGCACCAGGTTGAGCACCAGCTTCATTTCTTCGATGCTGCCGTGTCCGGAAACGTGCAGCGGCGGGTTCATGCTGCCGTACATCACATCGGCCCCGCGGCGGGCCATGTGATCGATCATGCGGAAGATGGCCTTCTCGTTACCGGGGATGATGCGCGAACTCAGCACCACGGCATCGCCGCTCTCCACGGACACGTGTTTGTGGTTGTCCACGGCAACGCGCGACAGCGCCGACATGGGCTCGCCCTGGGTGCCGGAGACCAGGAAGGCGACCTTGTTGGCGGGCAGGTCCATGGCGTCCTGGGGACGCAGCAGGATGCCATCGGGAATGCTGAGCAGCCCGTGCGAGTGGGCGATTTCGGTGACCGACGTCATGCTGCGGCCGATCACGGCCACGCGCCGTCCGTACTCCTCCGCCAGGTCGAGCACCAGTTGAATGCGGTGGATCGACGAGCTGAAGCATGAAACGATGATGCGTTTTTCGGCGCGGCTGAAGATCTCTTCCATCCGCGGCTTCACGGCGCGCTCGCTCTCGGTATACCCCGGGCGGTCGGCGTTGGTGGAATCGGAAAGCAGCAGCAGGACCCCGCGCTTGCCATAATCGGCCAGCGTGTGGAGGTCGAACAGCTCGTTATCGGTGGGGGTGGGATCCACCTTGAAATCGCCGGTATGGATGATGACGCCAAGCGGTGTGGTGATGGCGAGCGCGACGGCGCTCACGATCGAGTGCGTCACGTGAATAAACTCGATCTTGAAAGGGCCGACGGCAATGGCCTGCTTGGGCTTGACCTTGATCAGCCGCGGCTCCTTCTCCAGGTCATACTCTTCCATGCGCCGCTCCACCAGGGAGAGCGTAAACGGCGTGCCATAGACGGGCACATCGATCTCGGAGAGCAGGTAGGGGACGGCCCCGATATGGTCCTCGTGCCCGTGAGTCAGAATCAGGGCGCGGACGTGGGCCTGGTTCTCCTTGAGGAAGGTCAGATCAGGCATGACCAGATCCACGCCTAAAAGCTCGGCATCGGGGAACATCATGCCGCAATCGACAACAATAATGTCGTCGCCGTAGCGGATGGCGGTGGAGTTCATTCCGAACTCACCCAATCCGCCCAGAGGGATTACCTGTAACTTCAAATCAGTCATTCGTCTTCACTTTGCTTTCAGCGATACCCCGCGGCTTGCAGTTCGAATAATTCAGCATAACGCCCGCCCAGCCCGAGGAGTTGCTCGTGGGTACCTTGTTCGTGGATCGATCCGTTGGCCAATACCAGGATGCGGTCGGCCATGCGAACGGTCGAAAATCGGTGAGAAATTAGAACCGCCATGCGTTCAAAGGTGAGGTCGGCAAACCGGCGGAAGACCTCGTATTCGGCGCGGGCATCCAGCGTGGCGGTCGGCTCGTCCAGAATCAGAACCTGGGCGTCCCGCATGTAGGCGCGAGCCAGGGCGATCTTCTGCCATTCTCCCCCGGAGAGGTCCACACCGCCTTCAAAGCGTCTGCCCACCATTTGATCGTATCCATTTGGGAGCCTGTCTATCACACTTTTTGCAAGGCTCTTCTCAGCCGCGATCTCTACGCGCGCCTGTTCGTGGAGCGCTTCTACTTTGCCAAACCCAATATTTTCAGCGACTGACAGATCATATCGCATGTAATCCTGGAAGATTACGCCGATTTCCTTGCGGAGATCTTCTACATCGTACTCGCGAAGGTCGATTCCATCCAGCAGAATCTTGCCTTCCGTGGGGTCGTAAAGGCGGGCGAGCAGTTTTACCAGGGTGGTCTTGCCGGCGCCGTTCTCACCGATTAATGCAATTTTTTCATGATGATGCAGTTCGAAGTTAATGTTCTGGACGACGTTGTCCGCGCGGCCCGGATAGGCGAAAGCGACGTTCCGAAACTCGAATCCGCGGCGGATGGGACGGGGCGCCGGGAGGGAATGGAGCTGGGTGCGGATGGTAGGCTCCATGTCGAAGAACTCGAAAAGATCTTTCAGGAAGACGGCTTGTTCCGAAATATCGTTGAAGCCGGAGAGAATTCGTTCGATGTAGGCGCGGGAGCGGTTGAATGCCCCGGTAAGGAAGGTGAAGCTGCCCAGCGAAACGGCGCCGGCCAGGGTACGCGTCAGAACAACCGCATATGCGCCGTAATAGCCCCCGGTGGAAACCAAGTTGAGAAGCGAACCCAAGCTAGCCCGCTTGATAGCGATTTCTTTATTCTCCAGATAGATAGCTTCGGACACTTCATCGTAATGTTTAGACAGGTGAGAACCGAGTCCGAAGATCTTCACTTCCTTGGCGCTTTGGGAGCTGGCGCCGAGGAATCGCAGGTAATCGAGGCGGCGGCGCTCCGGAGTTCGCCTGTAAAGAATCGAGTAAGTCAGGCTGGTGAAATGAGTTTCGCCGAGGAACGCCGGGATCACGGCGGCGACAAGAAGCACCAGCAGCCACGGGGAAAACACGATCAAGCCGGTGGAAAGCGAGACCAGGGTCAGCATGTCCTGGCAGATGTTGAGAAGCGAGGCAAGAAGCCCGAGCCGGCCGGTGGTCTGGCGGCGCGCGCGATCGAGTTTGTCGTAAAAAACCGGGTCTTCGAACTGCGCCAGGTCGAGTTTTGTGGCGTGCTCCATCAGTTTAACGCTCACCCGATTGGTGAAACGGTCGCCCAGGAGGCTATCGCAAAGCGTATTGGCACGGCCCAAAACGTCGCTCGCGATGGCGAGCGCAAGTTCCAGCGCAACCAGCTTCCAGATGGCCGGTAGACTACCGCTTCCGCGCGAAATCCAGCCCACCACGGCGTCAATGATGAGTTTGGAGACCCAGAGCATGGCTAGCGGGAGCAGGGCCCGCAGAAGCCGGAAAACCGCTGAGGCCAGAACCAGTGAGGGGCTGGTTTCCCATACCATTCGGATCAGGGGCCGCACGTTGCGTAGCGCCGACATCCGGTCGCGCCAGGAAAGGTCCTGGTCGGGCCCGGCGGGCTTGAATGGCGGCATACGACCAGTATATCGGGCGGGGTGATCAGAAATAGGAGAGTCCGGAAATAGAAATGCTCACCCCGAAGGGTGAGCATTCTTTTTCCCTGTTCTACCAGGGTGATGTTCGATGGGAGAATCAGTCTCGACGGAATCGCAACCGCCAAAACTTTGTAGTTGGATCTTATTTCCTTACGCCCTTCCAGTCAAGCGAAAATCCGGCGCGGGATTTTTTGGTTGTAACCTGCTCTTGGGTGACGACTTGCGGGTAAGCGTATTTTTCAACAGTTTCCGGGAAAACGCTCAATTACTCCATTTTTAGCCTGAGGATATCGCTCTAAGGTGCACAAAAGTGGAGGTTTGTACGGCGTCACCCTCAACGTTGAATGTTTAGGGAGACGAGCGCATCGCCCTCTTCGCCGCGATTTCCGCGCCGCCGGTAGGCCCTCCAGCCACCCACCGTCAGCCCGGATACGAGCGCGAAAGTGAGCAGTATCCCGATGAGAACGAAAGCATTTATCACCAGATTCCCGATGTTGTCCCGCTGTGTGGGAACGTACTGATCCAAGGTCACGGACGCCTTGTATTTCACTTGCGCAAGCAGCCGCTCGGCAGTGTCCGGATCGGCCGGAGCGAGCACCACCGCTACGAGGGGACCTGTGCGTTTTACCACAGGTCCGCCCGGAAGATTGCGAAAGTCGCTCTCTTTCTGCATGGCAATTTGAGGTGTCGGGTAATTGAATATCGCCATCGTGATGTCGCCCTTGGGGCTATGGAAGACCCCCAACTGGGCTTCCGCGCCGTAGTGGAACGCGGCAACCGAGGGGGAAACGCCCGGGTCAAATTTCTGTAGGCTGTTGGGCCCCACGATGTACCGTTCGCTGTTGGCCACCAGCCCGTCCGTGGGGAGGTAGGTGGTCAGCGCGGGCAAAGCCGTGGTGTCCACCTGCTTCATGCCATCGAAGAGCGTGGAGAGTTCAGCCGGCTCCGGCTTTCTGCCGGCAAAAGTCAACAGGTAGTTGCCGTGGACCGTGAGCAGCCCCTCGGCAGTCTCGGCCGCCAGCGGCGCGAGCTTGGAAGGCTTGGCGCCGGCGGGACGCTGCCAGTCGAAGGCGGCGAGGGCGCCGGTCGTATCCTGCAACCGGTAGCCGGCGACGGTGAAGCTTTCGTCGCCGTTTTCGTAGCGTGCGCCTTCGGATTCCTTGAGGCCGTATTCGTCCCAAAGTGCCCGGTCCTGAAGCGTTACCGGTGTGATGGCAGCCCGGTGAAAGGCTCCGATGGCATCCGGCCAGATGGTTCCCCAGGAGAGTGCGGGCAGAACGAGAGCGGCGAAGAAAAGCCTCATGCCCTATTAGACACCGGGAAGGGCAAAGAGTTGTACGGAGGCGGCAAGGAATTACGCGAATCGGGCCGGGAACATGGGTCGGCGTGCGGTGTCTAAGGGAAAATGCGCTCGATGGTTGAAGAAACGCTTTACGATCTGCGGTTTGGGCTGCGGGGGCTGGGCCGGAATCCGGGCTTTGCGGTGACGGCAGTGCTGGCGGCCGCGCTGGGAATCGGCGCCTCCACGGCGGTATTCAGCGCGGTTGACCGGATTCTCTTTCGCGCCCTGCCTTACCAACACGAGGGCCGCCTGATGTCGGTGGGCATCCTGGCGCCGCTCGACACCAACGAATTCCTCTTCGCCAGCGGGTACTTCGACCTGCGGCGCAACCCGGGGCCGTTCGAAGAGGTGACCTCGTTTCAAGCGGGCGCGATTCCCTGCGACCTGACGGAACACAATCCCGTCCGCCTGGCCTGTCTGCGCATCGAAGCCAATTTCCTGGCGACGTTGGGGATGAAGCCCGCCGCCGGCCGGACCTTCACCGCCGAAGAAGACCGCCCCAACGGACCGCGCGTGGCGATGATCTCCTACGCGCTCTGGCGCAGCCGCTTCGGCGGCAACCCGGCGGCCCCCGGACGCACCCTCGTACTGGACGGCGCACCGGTCACGGTCACCGGAGTTCTGCCCAAAGACTTCCTAATGCCGACGCTCACCGCTGCCGATATTCTACTTCCCGAGGCACTCAACGAGGCGACCGAGGGTGCGGGCCGGGCACTTCGAGTTTTCGGACGCCTCAAACCCGGCACCGGAACGGAACAGGCGCGCGCCCTACTGCAACCTTATTTCTCGCGCGTCCTCGAGACCGTGCCGCGGCAGTTCCGGAAGGAGGTCACGCTGCGCGTTCGCCCGGTGCGGGATCGGCAGGTCGGCAGTGTACGATTCGCGGCGTTGACGCTGTTGGGCGCGGTACTCGCGGTGCTTCTGATTGCGTGCGCGAATATCGCGAATCTCCTGCTCGCCCGCGCCGCCGGCCGGCAGCGCGAGATGGCAGTGCGTCGTGCCCTGGGCGCTTCCCGCGGACGGCTGGCGCGGCAGGTGATCGCCGAAAGCCTGCTATTGGGATCGATCGGCGGTGCGGCCGGGTGCGTGCTCGCCTGGATTCTGCTGCGCGTTTTTCAAGGCCTGGCTCCCGATGGCCTGCCCAGACTCAGTGAAGCCGGACTCGATTGGCGCGTGCTGCTCTTCGCCGTGGCGGCGTCGATGGGCGCGGGTCTGCTCTTCGGCATCGCCCCGGCGCTGGGCCGTGAGGGAGCCGCGTTCCTGGGCGGCGTTCGCTCTACCGGCCGCACACGAGCCTGGCTGCGCGGGGGGTTGGTCAGCGCTCAGATCGCGATTTCCGTAATCCTGCTGACCGGCGCCGGTTTGCTGCTGCGCAGCCTGTGGAACCTGGAAAAGGCGCCGCTCGGCATCGAGCGCGGGCACGTGATGACGGCGAAATTCGTGCTTGGGCGGCAGCGCTATAACTCGTCGGCGGAGCAGCTCGCCTTCTTCGATAACCTGGAGCGCCGGATGCGCGCGCTGCCCGGCATCGACGCCGCCGCGGTCAGCGATTCCCTGCCCCCGGCGGGCGGCACTCGCGGGCGGCCGTTCTCCACCATCGAAGTCGAAGGCAAGGCGCGCTTGCCCGAGGGCACCGGCGGGATGGTCTCCTGGCGCTATGTGACACCGGATTACTTCCGCGCGCTGGGAATTCCGCTGCGCGGTGGACGCGTCTTCGGCGACGAAGATCGCAGCGCGGCGGCGCGATCCATTGTGGTCAGCGAGACCCTGGCGCGCAGGCTGTTCGGCGGCGAGAACCCCATCGGCAAACACGTCTTTTTCGCCGGCAGGACGGAATGGTATACGGTGATCGGGATCGCCGCGGACGCGCGCAATCTGGGCTTGGAGCAGAACGGCGCGCCCGAATATTATGAGGTGCGGAAGCCAGTGCCGGATGCGGCGTGGGCCAACCAGGAGCCGCCGATTGGATGGCGCGCGGCGTCGATTATTGTACGCACTCCGCTGGATCCGCGATTGGCGGCGGCGGCCATCCGGGGCTTGTTCGGAGATCTGGACCCGACGCTGCCGGTAGAACTGCAAAGCATGCGCGAGCGGCTGGACGGAATCACGGCCCGCCCGCGCTTTCAGGCCACGCTGCTCGGCGTATTCGCGGCTACCGGACTACTGTTGGCGGGCGTGGGATTGTTCGGCGTGATGTCGTTCCTGGTGGCGCAGCGGCGGCGCGAGATGGGGGTCCGAATGGCGCTGGGCGCCACACCAGGCGACATCGTTCGGCTGACACTCGCTTTCGCCGAGCGCTGGACAGCCACGGGGATGTTGGCCGGAGCGCTCGGCTCCCTGACGGCGGCGAAATGGCTGCGCACCCTCACGTTCGGAATCGAAGGCGTGCCGCTCGGAACGCTGCTGGCGGCGCTGGCGACGCTTGCGATCGTGGGACTTGCGGCAGCGGCGGTCCCCGCCTGGCGCGCGGCGCGCCTCGACCCGATGACTACGTTACGCGAAGAATGACGGGATAAACGCCCGGACTACGTGCCGTGGCACTTCTTGTACTTCTTGCCGCTGCCGCAGGGGCATGGGTCGTTGCGTCCGACTTTTTGCCCGGCGACCGCCTGCTGCGCGGTGGAGGAGCCGTCGCCGCCGACGAACTGCAGCTGCTCCATTTCGCGCTCTTTCTTGCGCTGCACGTTGCGCGTGAAATCTTCCATGCTGGATTTCGCCGCGATGCGCTGCTGTTCGGTGGGGTCGGGACGTTCCGGCTCTTCCTCAGCCTCTTCTTCCGCATCTTCATCCGGGAAAGGCAGCACCGGGCCGGTGCTGGTGTTGACCTGGAGGAAGAACAGGTAGCGGATGGTCTCGTCTTCGATGCGATCCATCATCGCCGTGAACAGCTCGTAGGATTCCTTCTTGTACTCGACCAGCGGATCCTTCTGCCCGTACGCGCGATTGCCGATGCCCTGCTTCAACTCGTCCATTGAAAGCAGGTGATCTTTCCACTGGTTGTCGATCACCTGGAGCATGACGATGCGCTCGGTCTGGCGGATGATGTCGGCCCCCACCAGGTCTTCCTTCTCCTGGTATTTGGCCTGCAGCTGATCGAAGATCAGGTTGGTCATCTGGTCGCGGCTGAGGCTGGCCAGTTCCTGAAGGTTGATCTTGTAGCCGAACTGCGTGAGGATGTCATTGCGCAGATCGCCCATATCCCAGGTGTCGGGATGCTTGTCGTCAGGGCAGCGCATATCGATGTACTGCTCGATGATGCCCTGCACCATTTCCATCACGCGCTGCTTCTGGTCGGCGCCTTCGAGCAGCTGCCGGCGCAGGCCGTAGACCGTCTGGCGCTGCTTGTTATTGACGTCGTCGTACTCCAGAAGATGTTTGCGCGCTTCGAAGTTCTGCGCTTCCACGGCTTCCTGCGCGCGCTGAATCCGCTTGGTGATCATCTTGGATTCGATCGGCACATCTTCTTCCATGCCGAGGCGCAGCATGAGATTCTGCATCTTCTCGCCGCCGAAAATACGCAGCAGGTCGTCCTGCAGCGAGAGATAAAATCGCGAACTGCCGGGGTCGCCCTGGCGGCCCGCGCGTCCGCGGAGCTGATTATCGATGCGTCGTGACTCGTGGCGTTCCGTGGCCACAATGTGCAGCCCGCCGAGCTCGACTACTTCGTCGTGCTCCTTATCGGTATAGGCCTTGTTCTCGAGGAAAATCTCGTCCCAGACGTCGCGGCGCACCCGGAAAAACTGATCGTTATGGGTGAAGTAATAGAAGTGCTCGTCGGCCACGTATTGCGCCTGGTCTTCGGTCAACTTCTCGGCGACCTTGCGCTTCAGGCACTCGTCCTTGGTCATGAACTCGGCGTTGCCGCCAAGCAGAATGTCGGTGCCGCGGCCGGCCATGTTGGTGGAAACCGTGACCGCGTTCTTGCGGCCCGCCTGCGACACGATGCCCGCTTCGCGCTCGTGATTCTTGGCGTTCAGGACCTCGTGCTTCACCCCCATCTTCTTCAGGATGCCGGAGAGATGTTCGCTCTTTTCCACCGAGATCGTGCCCACCAGCACCGGCTGGCCCTTGGCGTTGAATTCCTTGATCTCTTTGGCGGCGTTGCGGAACTTCTCGATCTCCGTGCGGTACACCATGTCCGTATTTTCCTTACGGATCATGGAGCGGTTGGTCGGGATCACCACCACTTCCAGCTTGTAAATCTTATAGAACTCGGCCGCTTCCGTTTCCGCCGTACCGGTCATGCCGGAGAGCTTCTTGTACATGCGGAAGTAGTTCTGGAAGGTAATGGTGGCCAGCGTCTGGTTCTCGCGCTGGATCTTCACGCCTTCCTTGGCTTCGACGGCCTGGTGCAGCCCGTCGCTCCAGCGCCGGCCCGGCATAAGGCGCCCGGTAAACTCATCGACGATGACTACTTCGGGGCCCTCGTCCCCATCGCGGATCACGTATTCGCGATCGCGTTGGTACAGCACGTGCGCGCGCAGCGCCTGCTGCACGTGATGGTTCCATTCGATATTCTGCGGGTCGTACAGGTTGCCGATATTGAGCAGCTTTTCGAGCTTCAGCACGCCCTCTTCGGTGAGCGCGGAGCTCTTGTGCTTCTCGTCGATGGTGTAGTCGCCGGTCGTGTACTTTTCGCCGGGCTCCTTGCCGTCGATCACTTCGCCGCGCACCAGCTTCGGAATGATGCGGTTGATTTTGTAATACTTGTCGGTCGATTCCTCGCTCGGCCCCGAAATGATCAGCGGCGTCCGCGCTTCATCGATCAGGATCGAATCCACTTCGTCCACAATGGCGAAGTTGTGCACGCGCTGCACGCAATCCTCGATCCGGAACTTCATGTTGTCGCGCAGGTAATCGAAGCCGAACTCGTTGTTGGTGCCGTAGGTGATGTCGGCGTTGTACGCGTCCTTGCGTTCCTGATCGTCCAGATCGTGAACAATTACGCCCACGTGCAGGCCGAGGAACTTATACAAACGTCCCATCCACTCCGAGTCGCGGCGCGCCAGGTAGTCGTTCACCGTAACCACGTGAACGCCCTGCCCGGCCAGCGCGTTGAGGTAACACGGCAGGGTAGCGACGAGCGTCTTACCTTCACCGGTCTTCATTTCGGCAATTTTGCCTTTGTGAAGCACCATGCCGCCGATCAGCTGGACATCAAAATGGCGCATATTGAGTACGCGCCGTCCAGCCTCGCGGACTACCGCGAAGGCTTCTACCAGGAGATCGTCAAGCGTGGAGCCCTGCGCGAGTCTCTCTTTGAATTCAATTGTTTTAGCGGCCAGGTCGATGTCGGAGAGTTCGCGAAGCTGCGGCTCCAGGGCGTTGATCGCCTCCACGGTAGGGAGCATCGCTTTGACTTCGCGCTCGTTTTTAGTTCCGAAGACTTTGGCCAGAACGGCATCAATCATGAATAGGTCTCGATACGGCTAAACATCCGCAAATTCCATTTTACTCTGTAATAGGAGACGGGCGGTGAACTGTCGTGTTAGCACCCGGCCCTGCCCGGGAAGGGGCAGGAAATGCCGCAGCCCGTGCAAGAAGTGTTACCGCAATGAACCGTGCCGATCGCAACGGTTCGCGGAAATCCAAGAAAGCGGCGGATACGCGACCACGGCTTTTTAATGTGCCGGACCCACAGACCGATCTGTCGAACGCTTTAGCGTCCCTGTAGGCGCCGCGTCGCGAGGGAAACGGCAAAAACCTCGCTACACTTCCACGCCCGCGTATCCTGCCGCCATCCATCGCTGCTGCCGTTCGGGGGCCTGCCGCCGTTCTTCTTCGGCCCACCGACTAACGGGGTCAACCGGCAAAACATCCCCGTTCCGGCAATTTGATAAGTGCAAAACACTCGCCATTGTGAATTCGGTAACCGCTTCCGGCCTGGGCTGCTACCATCACATCATGGCCGGCCCCACGCGCAGAGCTTTACTCCTCTCCGGAATCGCGGCGGCGCGAATCCTCGCGGAAGGGAAGAAAGCCGAGGCATTCGCGTCCGACGCCGCACGCTATCCCGACCCGCTGACGGAAATCGACGTTTATCGCCTCACCAAACCCGACTATTCCACCACAATGACCGCGTATTTCAATCGCGGCATCGCGCGAAACAGCAATTGGATGCTCTGCTGCTCTGACCGCGGCGGCACGCCCCAGGCATTTCACCTCGATTTGAAGAACGGAGAAATGAAGCAGTTGACGGATGCGCCGGACCTGGACGGCAGCACCTTGACGCTGACCCCCGACAATCGCCAGTTCTGCTATTTCGCGGGACGCACGCTGTACCAATCGACGGTATCGAGTCTGAAGGAGCGCGAACTATATAAGGTTCCCGAAGGCTGGGAGCCCTCGGATGTCAGCGTAGGTCCCGACGGCACCCATGCAACATTGATCGAAAAACGCGGCGAGACCTCGCGCCTGCGCATGGTGTCGCTAGTGCAGGGCGCGGCGCGAACCGTAATCGAGGCGCCATTCGTAATGAGCGCGCCCATCCCCCGCCCCATGCGCGCGCAGATTCTGTACCGCCAGGGCGGCGAGGCGGTCTGGCTGGTCAACTCCGACGGAACGCAGAATCGGAAACTGAAGCTGGCGGCCGGAGGCGTCGGTACTCCGAACTGGTCTACGGACGGGCGCACCGTCCTCTATCTGAATTTCCCCGATGACCACACGCAGCTCAATAACCTGCGCGAGTTCACACCGGATTCGGGCACAGATAAGATGATCGGGAAAACCAGCCAGTTCGCCGCGTTCGGGGCCAATCGGGATGCGTCAGTCTTCGTGGGCGCCAGCCGCAACTCCTCGCCGGCGGTGCTTTTACTGCTGCGCGCCGCGCACAGCGAACGGACCCTGTGCGAGCACAAGGCCAGTAAGCCGGAGTGGGTAGCCCCGCGATTTTCGCCAGACAGCCAGCGTATCTACTTCCAGAGCGACCGCCATGGAAAGCCGGCTATCTACAGCATGCACGTGGAAAAGCTGGTGGAAAAGACCGACGCGTAAGCGCCGGTCTTCCGCCACCGAGTGTTATCGCGCCGACTGTTCTTTCGGGGTAGCCAGATAGCCCACGATCTGGTCTTTCTGTACCTGGTTGACGACCATTTCGTAGGGCTGCCGCGCTTTGGCGGTGTAGAACTGCACCGGTTCGTTGACGTTCTTGTCTTTCTTCTCCGTCAACTTATCGTCCGCCATCACTTCGATGGTGTACTTGTTCTTCTTCGGGTCCGTCTTCTTGAGCAGCACCGTGATATCGCCGACGCGCTGGCGTTCCTTGCTCTTGCCGATCTTGAATTCGAAATAGTTGCGCTCGCCCAAACGCTTCAGCGCCTGCAATTCCGAGGCGTTGGTGGCGATCAGTCCGCTCTGCACGCCGAGATCTCCCTGCGTGCTCTTGAGCATGGAAATCGTCTTCTGCAATTCGGCCTGCGTCGCCGAGACCTGAGTCTTCACGCCGCCGACATCGGTGGAAACATCGGCGATTTTGGCGTTGGCGGTGTTCGCCGCCGTCTTTACTTCGCTAATTTCGCTCGATACCTGCTGCTGCACTTTGGCTTCTTCCGCCTGAATCTGGCGCGCCAGCTGGTCGGCATGAGCCTGCGCTTCCGTCTTCGCCTGGCTGGACATGCTGCGTGCTTCATCGCGATTCTTAATGCGGGCCGCGTCCAGTTCCTGCTTCAAGGTCTCCAGGTGCCGCGATTGAGACGCAGTAGTCACCGTGGAGGCATCCTTCAAGTTGCTCAGTTCGGTGGATAGCGACTCGCGCACTTTGGCCACGTCCGTACGTACGTGATCCAGCTGTACGTATAAATAAATATTGGTGGCGACCAGCGCAATCAAAGCGCCGGCAACAAGCGCGGCGAGCAGTCCTGACTTTTGCGAGGGCTGCTGATAAATCGGTTGAGGACTCACGTAACGGTACTCCTTTGACGTTCCTTACAGTATAGACAGGAATTCCGGTGATTTCGGTTTCACTTAACTGATGTCAATAGTCTGGCCGGGAACCGGGCAAACCGCTTCCACACCGTGCCGTTCGTGCAACAGTTTGGCCAGGGTGGCCGATTGCTGCGCTTCGCCATGCACCAGGAAGACCTTGCGCAGCGTGGGAACCATGGGCCGGATCCATTCCAGCAGCTCGCTTTGGTCGGCATGGCCGCTCAATTCGTCCAAACTGGCAACCTCGGCGCGCACCCGCATCGGCTCCCCGAAAATCCGCACTTCCGCCATCTTCTCCACCAGTTTTCTCCCCAAGCGTATCCTGCGCCTGGAAACCAGTGATGAGTACCGTGTTCCGCGGATCCTCAATGTTATTGCGCAAATGGTGCAGTATCCTACCGGCTTCGCACATTCCCGAAGAGCTCACCACGACGAAGGGACCGTGCAGGTCATTCAACTTCTTGGAATCGGCGGCCTCCCGGATATACTGCAGGCGCTGGAAACCGAACGGGTCTTCTCCGTTGGTCAAATACTGGCGGGTCTCTTCGTCGAAACACTCCGGGTGCGCACGGTGCACCGCGGTCACGTTCAGAGCGAGCGGGCTATCCACAAATATCGGGATGTTCGGAATCCGCTTCTCATTGAACAGTTGATGCAGCAGCAGCACCAATTGCTGCGTGCGCCCCACCGCGAATGCCGGCACGATGATGCGGCCTCCGCGGCGCGCCGTCCGGTTCACCACATCCGCCAGTTTATTGATCACGTGCCCGGATTGTTTATGCAGACGGCCGCCGTACGTGCTCTCCATGATCAGGTAGTCGGCGGGCGGCATGACTTCCGGGTCGCGGATAATCGGCAGCCCCACCCTCCCCACATCGCCCGAAAATGCCAGCCGGACCGGCTTGGCACCCGTGGAATCGTGCAGAATCACGCTCGAGGAACCTAAAATATGCCCGGCATCGTAAGCCTCGTAGCTCAACGTCGGGGAGATCGCGATAGGGCCGGTGATAAGGCACCGGAGAAAATAACGGGAGGGTATGCTCCACGTCGGGCGTGGTATACAGAGGCTCCACCACGCCGTTCTCCTGGCCGGCTGCCCTGCGTTTCTCCAGGCGCTTGTTCAGGAACTCCGCATCCTTCTCCTGAATATGCGCGGTATCTCGCAGCATCCAGTTGCAGAGGTCGATCGATGCCGGAGTCGAATAAATCGGCCCGGAAAACCCGTGCTTCACCAGGGAGGGAAGATTGCCGCTGTGATCGATGTGCGCGTGGGAGAGCACCACCGCATCGATCGACGCGCCGGAAAAAGGCAGGTTGCGATTCTTCGCGTCGGCTTCCTTCCGCCGGCCCTGCGCCAGCCCGCAATCCAATAGGTATCTCTTGCCGCCAGTCTCAACCAGGTGCATGGAGCCAGTGACGGTGCCGGCCGCACCCCAGAACGTGAGCTTCATCAGCGCTCATAGTAGCGCATGGATTCAGGCGGGACGCGGCTGTCTGGGAAATTCGTGGACGGTTGCGGGCGGGCGGCCTTTTCGGGGGGATCTCCGCACGTCGCCAATCACCAGCGGACTCTCCAGCGCCATCAACAGGCAGTGCCCCCAGCGGCGCGCCGATCGCGCTCAGAATCAGGACGGCGGGCATGCTCCCGTCGAGCACCAGCCAGAAGACCGCGAGGTTGGCCGGCACTGCCGCCGCCAGTTTGCGAAGGAACGAGCTGCCGCCGCGCGCGTACGCATGCAGAACTATCGCATGAAAAATCGCGACTCATTCCAGATCGATATCGTACAGCCCCGCACTCCCACATTCGTACACCTCCACTGTGTGAACCGCGGCACAAATTTCGGCGCGGCGCTTGACTCCCGCAACTATTACGTCATACGATACTACGCGGGACGTACTACAGTGTCAGATCCAACTTTGCTCGTACTTGCCAGCCTCGCCGAAAGCGATAAACACGGCTACGCCATCATGGAGGATATCCGCCAGTTCGCCGGCATCCGCCTCGGGCCCGGGACGCTCTATGGTGCCATCACGCGCCTGGAAGAACGCGGCTGGATTCGCCCCGTCCAAAGCGCTCGACCGGCGGCAGCCTTATACCCTCACTGCCTCCGGACGTAAACATCTCGAAGATCAGCTCGCCACGCTCGATCAGGTAGTTCGCACCGCCATGCGCAGGTTGAAACACGCATGAGGCGGCTCATCCGATTGGCGGCGCGGCTCTATCCCTCGGCATGGCGCGCCCGCTACGGCGCGGAAATGGAAATTCTGCTCGAGGATGCCGCGCCGCGCTGGTCAGACTTACTGGACGTCCTGCGAGGAGCACTGATGATGCAATGGAGCAGCTTGAATTTCTGGAAGATCGCGGTCGGTTTTGCGCTTGCGGGAACGCTGGGCGCGGGCGCGTGGAGTTTGACGCTGCCGGATCGCTACGTGTCCAGCGCGATGCTCCGCGCCACCGATCCTTTTCCGCAACACGATAATCTCCGGCCCAGACTTCAGGCAGTTCGGGAAATCGCCTTCAGCCGCGAGTCACTGTCGGCAATCATCATGCAGCAGGGACTATATCCGAAGGAGCGCGCCCGCATGCCGCTCGACGCGGTGATTCAGAACATGCGCGATCGGGATCTCCACGCGGTCCTACTCAACGACACGCAATTTTCCGTGAGTTTCACCTATTCGGACCCGGAAGGAGCGCAGGCCACCGTTCGCGCCGTCGTTGCCGCCCTGATCGAAGCCAATCTGCATCGGGCAATCGATCGCCCGCAAGCCGTGAATCTGGAAGTGGTGGATCCGGCCAGCCGTCCGATCTTTCCCGCCGGACCGAATCGTCCCCGGATGCTGGGACGCGGCTTCCTGGCAGGTGTGGCGATGGGAATTTTATGCGGGGCGCTCTGGTCCGTTCTGCGGCACCGGAAACAGGGGAGCCTCCGGCGCATCGCGATCTTCGCCGCCGGCGGCGCCGCGATCGGCATGACCTTCGCCGCCCTCACGCCTGATGAATTCATCTCCACCGCGGTGCTGCGCGCCCCCGATGCGGACCAGTCCGCAGCTCGCCGTCCGCACCGCCCTCTCCCGCGAAGCGCTCGCCGGCCTGATTCATCGCGACCGCTTGTATCCCCGCGATGTCGCCGCCGGCCGCATGGAACAAGTCCTGGAAAAGATGCGCAACTCCGCGCTCCGTGTGCAGACCGTCGAGACCGGCGGCCCGCGCTCCGCCAACATTCCGGGCGCCTTCACTATTTCCTTCCAATACCCCGATCCTTACCTGGCGCAGCGCGTCACCAGCGACCTGGTGGCGCAGATTACCGGAGCGCGCACGCTCCCGGTGGAAGTCCTCGACCCGCCCAGCCTCCCGCGCTTCCCCAGTTCTCCCAACCGTCCGCAGATGGCCGCCTTCGGTATCTCGGCCGGAGCGCTGCTCGGGCTTGCCGCGTCACGCTTCCGCCGCCCCGTTTCCACCGCGGCATAACTTAGAATCGGACTTGTCCTAAGTGCGCGAGGCCGATGGCATAGCACCATCCTAAGAAATCCTTAGAACTGATTTCTCATGGCCCTTAGTACGAGCCGAGTGCGTGTGGGCAAATCCAACACATTGATATGCGGGGCTTTGGTACCGAAGTAAGGGGTGAAATTCTTTGTGTCCTGGGACACAAATGCGCCAATTATCTTGCGTCGGCTGGGGGAATAGAAAGGGGAAATCAAGAAGTTGGTGGACGACGGGGGGATCGAACCCCCGACCTCTGCATTGCGAACGCAGCGCTCTCCCAGCTGAGCTAGTCGCCCACTTCTCTCGATCAATTACAATATAGCAGATGGCAGGCCTCCAAATCACCAGACAACTTCTCCGCATGCGCCGCGATTGGGATCGCCGCGCGAAGGAGAATGCCCGCCACTACGTGGTCACCGGCCAACAGCAGTGGTCCGACGCAGAATTCTTCCAATCCGGCCTGATTACCCTGGAAGAAGAGATTCTCAATGACCTGCCGAATATCTGCCAGGGCAAGGATCCCAAAGCGATGAAGGTGCTCGAAATCGGCTGCGGCGCCGGCCGCGTCACGCGCGCCTTCGCCGGCTTTTTCGGCGAAGTTTACGCCGTCGATATCAGCCGGGAAATGGTTCGCCAGGCGCGCGAGGCCGTTGCCGGCTTCCCCAACGCCCACGTCCTGCAGAATAATGGCAAAGACCTCTCCGTGGTCAATCGGGGTTGGCGCAGCAGGCTCGGGCTGGGCGCCCGCTTTGAAGTGGATTTCGCGTTTTCGATTATCGTCTTCCAGCACATTCCCAGCCGCGCGATTATCGAAAATTATGTGCGCGAAGTGCACCGCATTCTGCGCCCGGGCGGATTATTCAAATTCCAGGTGCAGGGCTGTTCGGTAGACGAAGCCGAGCCGGATCATAGCTGGATCGGATCTTCTTTTACAGAGGCCCAGGCCCGCGATATGGCGGAGCGCTGCGGCTTCGATATGCGCTACCAATACGGCGCAGGCGATCAATACTACTGGCTTTGGTTCTTCAAACGGTAAGTTCCCTAACACTCAAGAGCTACGCCTTTCGATAACTGCACCGGGCGTAGCTTCGCATGGGATGTCGCCTTACCGGTCGCTTTTACCCGGCACGGCTCCGTCGGTCTGCTTCTTTTCGCGTCGCGATGCCCAATATTTGCGCATTCGCTCGGAAACTTCCAGGCGCTCGGAAGAGTTCATCGATTTTCGCCCACGGCGTTTGGCAAGCTTGGGCATCACCGGCACCGTCCCCGCGGTCCGCTGCAATTCTTCCAGGGAAGCGATCACTCGCTCCAGCTTTTCCTTCTCAGCGTATAAATCTTGGATAGCTTTATATAAATCCATCGCATCTCGTCGGCTCCTCGTTTGAAGAGCCAAGATAGTCAACTGAATGTTACATCGGATGCGATCCGCAATTCTACAAAAATACCCCCACTAGCGGGTTAAAAACGGCCAGTGTGGTACCAATTTCATACCATATTTGGTAATGGCCACGTATAGCACCAAAGCTAGTAGGAGCAGTACGGGGATGACGATAGTCATGGTCTTCTTCCAGGGGAATCTCCGGTTCTCGCGATGCAGTACCAGGAGGTAGCCTGCAAAAATTCCGATGTAGAACAGCAGGCACATCGGCGTCGCGAAAAGCATCAGGTTGAAGACGTCCGGCGTCGGAGTCACGATGGCGGCGAGAATGAAAATCGCCAGAATCGCGTAGCGGCTGTGATTGATTAGAAATACCGGAGTCACGATCCTCAGCAAAATCAAAAGGAAAATAATTACCGGTAACTCGAAAACCAGCCCGACACCAAGAGTTACATTTACAAATAGGTTGAAATATTCCGTAATGGAAACCATCGCTACTACGTGGTTCCCCTGTCCAATACTTAGCAGGAAAGTTAGGCCGTAGCGGAACACCACAAAATAAGCAAAGATACCACCGGTGATGAATAGGCCGGCAGTACCAAGCACGAATGGCGCTGCCCACTTCCGTTCATTGCGATAAAGTCCCGGCGAAATGAATGCCCACACCTGATACAGAACCCACGGAGAAGCCAGGAAAATCGCGCACAGAATCGGCAGCTTGAACCAGATGACATTGAATGCTTCCATCGGTTCGATCTGCACCAGGTTCTGCTCTTTGTAACCCAAAGTCTTGAGCGCCGAAACCGCGGGCTGGCAGACAAAATCCCAAAGAGCGTTGGTGTACACCAGGCTGACAAAGAACGCGACCGCCACGCCCATCAGGGAGCGGATGATGCGCGAACGCAGCTCTTCCAGGTGCCCCAGAAACGACATGCGCAGCATGCCGTCGTCGTCTTCGTCGTCACCTCCCCCTGCCGCCGCCGGGCGGAGGTGGAGGCGGCGTCTTCCCGCCCCCGCCCGGACGGCGGGGAACGGTCGCGACTGCCTTGGAAACGGGTGGCGGAGCCGTGGAAACAGCCGGAGCGGGAGGCTCCGGCTCATGGGGATATCCATCCTCGTAGCTATCTAGCGAATCAGCCGGCTCAACGGATTGCTTGTCGCCTGCCGGGCTGGCCGGCGTACCGGGATCGTTGTGTCCGGCGATAGGCGTACCGCCCGCCGGGGGAACAACCGTCCCCTTCTGCTCTTCAGATGGATTCATCAGTTATGCGTTATGTTCGGCCGGAGAGGTCTTCGCGTGGGGATCGTCGCCCGCTGCCGGGGGAACATGCCCGCTTGTTTCCTGTGCCGCGACGGCTTCCGTGCCGTGAGCAACCGTGCCTTCCGGCAAACCGGCTGGTGATTCGGCGTCCTGAGTTGCGGATGCGCCTATTGTGGATGGGTTGGATGCAGTGGAATCGTAGGTTTCGTTTCCGTAGGAACCCTCGTAGGTGGATTCATACGACGAGTAATCGTAGCTATACGTATCGGATTGATACTGATTTGTGACTTCGCGGAACGATTCCGTCTCCTGCTCCAGGCTTTTCAATTCACGGTCGAACGTGGATTTCAACTCGTTCGACGCACGGCGGAATTCGGTCAGTGCTTTTCCCACGGTCCTGCCCAACTCCGGCAGTTTCTTCGGGCCGAAGAGGATCAGTGCCAGGAAAAAGATGAAGACCGTTTCCGGCCAACCCAGCGGACCCATCGTTTCATTTCCTCCCAGATTAAGGCTTCTCAGGCCCATCATAACACGCGTTGCCCAAAACCCCTCCCGCCGGTGCATCATGGAAGCCATGCCTGACGCTGCGTGCGTTTTTTGCCGGATTGCCGCTGGAACCCTTCCCGCCGCCAAGGTCTACGAAACCGCCGGACATGCTCGCCTTCCTGGATACCCGCCCGCTCTTTCCCGGCCACTGCCTGCTCATTCCCCGCCCGCACTTCGAAACCTTGACCGCCTTGCCCCCGGATCACGTCGCGCCGCTCTTCTCCGCCGCCCGCCTCCTGGCCAGCGCCGTAGAAACCGCGCTCGAAGCCGACGGCAGTTTTGTAGCAATCAATAATCGGGTAAGCCAGAGCGTTCCGCATCTTCACGTACACATAGTCCCGCGGCGCCGCAAAGACGGCCTTAAAGGCTTCTTTTGGCCGCGACGGAGCTATGTGGATGAAGCTGAGTTAAGAAGAGTCCAACTGTTAATTACCAATTCGATGGAACGTTTGCTACAGTCCCGATAAGCACTTCGTAACCCCCGTATACTCCTGTCAGAACGCTGTCCGGCGCCTTCGTGCACCGTTAGGCGGAATACCAATGAGGAGATCAGCAGAAATGACCAGGACTTACCGCAGGCTCGCAGTTCAAACTACATTTGCGTGTTTACTCGCACTTCCCCAGGTGCTGTCGGCAGCGTCCGGCTGCAGCATCAGTCAGCTTCAGGGCGCATATGAT
Source organism: uncultured Solibacteraceae bacterium (assembly GCA_963811575.1). Classification (GTDB taxonomy): domain Bacteria; phylum Acidobacteriota; class Terriglobia; order Bryobacterales; family Bryobacteraceae; genus Solibacter. The sequence goes on from CAWERY010000009.1 coordinate 147,093, forward strand.
GCCCAGGTCAGCAACATCGGCTTTCAGAGTGTGTTGCAGCCGGCGGCCGTGCTGCCGCCCGGAACCACTACCGCGACGGTAATCGGCTTCGCCAGCAACCCCAATAGCCTCTCGGGCAGCTTGCCGGGGCTCGGCCGCTACTACTTCGATGGCACCGGAAACGTTCTCGGCATGACGGTCGCAACCTCCACCGTGCCTTCCACCAATCTCAACGTCGGCACCTATAGCGTGAATGTGGATTGCTCGGGCACCGTGAAACTCACCACCGGCGCCGCCTATGACGTGTTCCTCGCCGGCAATGGCAGCCAGGCCCTCTACACCCGCACCGATACGGGCGGCGGCGGCGAGACCGGCGTCCTCGCCCGCAGCGGATCCTGCGTCAATTTGAATTATCCCGGAACCTTCGCTTACCAGTTCGGCGGCGGCAGCAAACAGACTTCCACCAACGGAGCCGGAACCTATAACTACTCCGCGGCCGGCACCGTCAGCCTCAGCGGCTCTGGCACTTTCACCATGGCGCAGAGCCTGTACAATGCCTCCGGCTTACAGCGCTCCACCTCCAGCGGCACTTACACCGTGGGCGCCGATTGCAGCGTGAGCCTGAAGTTCGGCACAACCTCCGACGCGGCCTCCGCGAACTTTGTTGCGCCCACTTCCTTCCGCTTCCTGATGCTCGATGCCACCAATGGCCTGCTCGCGGTCCAACCCGATTCCTCCACCACCGTGACCGGTACTTTGGTAGCCCAGTAACCCGCCTGTAAATAGAAAAGGGGCGTTCGTCTGAGTTCCAGACGAACGCCCTTTTCTTTGGAAGCCCCACGACCCGCCAGGCCTCTTCCGGCCCTACTGCCCCTGTGCCAGCGTGAACCCAGCCACGCCGTCGAAGTTCCGTAGAGTCTCCGTTACCGCGATATCGATGCCCGCATCAGAGATCCGCCGCGCCACGTCCAGCAGCTTGCCCATGTCGGTCGCGCCCTGAGCCAGGAACCGGCACCGGAAGCTATCCGTGCAGAACGTCTCCGCCCTGCCCGCCGGCCAGACTTTCACCCCGCGATTGTCGATCATCTGCAAACTCAGGCCGTCGCCCGCCAGTTTGCCCACCGCGTCCGCCAGCGTGTTGGCATTGCGCGAAGGCCAGTAGACGAACACATCGATGCCCTTGACCTCCATCGCCGGCGCCGGACGCGCAGCCTGTGCCACCGCCGCCGCTTTCTCCGGCCGGTGCGCATACGTCACCGGCTTGAGGATATTCGGCTTCTGCCCGATCCGCTCGATCACCGCCGCCGCGAACTCCTTCGTCCCCACCTTCTTCGTGCTCACGCCTTCCGTGAAAACGTCGTAGGTGTGCACCCCGTCCTCGATCGTCCTCAGCCAGGCATTATGCACCTTGGCCGCGGCCTCCGGCTCGTTAATGTGCACCAGCATCAGCACCGCGCCCAGCAGCAGGCCCGAGGGATTGGCCAGATTCTGTCCCGCGCGCCGCGGAGCCGACCCATGAATCGCCTCGAACATCGCGCATTTTTCGCCGATGTTCGCCGAGCCCGCCAGCCCCACCGATCCCGCGATCTGCGCCGCCACGTCGCTCAGAATGTCGCCGTAGAGATTGGGCATCACGATCACGTCGAAGGCCTCCGGCGTGTCCGCCATCTTCGCCGCCCCGATATCCACAATCCAGGCTTCCTTCTCCAGGTCCGGATACTCCGCGCCGATCTCGTCGAAGACCTTGTGGAACAGCCCGTCGGTCATCTTCATGATGTTGTCCTTCATGAAGCACGTGACCTTCTTGCGATTGTGCAGCCGCGCATATTCAAATGCGTAGCGCACGATCTTTTCACTGCCCGGCCGCGAAATCAGCTTGATGCACGACATCACTTCCGGCGTATTCTGATACTCGATCCCGGCGTACAAATCCTCTTCGTTCTCGCGGACAATCACCACATCCATATTGGGATGCTTGGTGTCGATAAACGGGTGATACGATACGCACGGCCGCACGTTGGCATACTGTCCCAGCGTCTTCCGCGTGGTCACGTTCAGGCTCTTAAACCCGCCGCCCTGCGGAGTCGTGATCGGCGCCTTCAGGAACACTTGGGTCCGCAACAGCGAATCCCAGGCGCTCGGTTCAATGCCGGCCGAATTGCCGCGCAAATATACCTTCTCGCCGATCTCGATGGTCTCAATCTCGAGAGCCGCGCCCGCCGCCTCCAAAATCTGGAGCGTGGCGTTCATGATTTCAGGACCGATGCCGTCGCCGTGGGCGACCGTGATTGGAGTCTTCTTGGCCATAAGCGAATACTAAGGATATTGGAATGCACCACATCGCGCAACAGGACGAAGTAGTCTTTTTCTACAAATATTTGCGCCGCCAATTCGCCGCCCCTGGTCCGTGCCCCCTCGTCCGTCCCTCAAAGAGCGCGCTTCACGGCCCGCCGGTACGCGTCGAACGCCGCCCTCCCCTCCACCGTCAATTGCAGCAGCGTCTGCGGAACCTTGCCGCGGAATTTCTTCTCGATGCGGACGTATCGCGCCTCGTCCAGGCGCGCCAGATGGCTGGAGAGCGTCCCTTTGTTGAGCCCGGTCTCGTATTGCAAATAGAGAAAGTCGGCCTGCTTCACCGCGGAGAGCAGCGCCAGAATCATCAGCCGTCCGGGTTCGTGCACCACCCGGTCCAGTTCCCCGATACTGCGAATTCTGGGATTCATAATCCTGGGATTCGCCGGGTGCGTCGCAAATATAGGGTCAGTGTCGCCAGGCCCGAGGCCAGGAAGGCCGCGCCGAAAAACCACAGCTCCTGGCCTTCCCGAAGCCAAAGCGACGCCGCTGCCATCGCCGGCACAACTCCCCACTTCCAGCCGCGCACCGGCTGCGCCGCCACCGCATAAAAGAGGACATTGACCACGGCCAGCATCCCAATCAGCCGCGAACCGCCGCGCAGGAACTGCGCCGCCGCGAGCGCTGTCGCGATCCCGAGCACCACCGCCACAGCCCGCGGCCGCCAGATCCGCGCCGCGTCCGGATACGCCACGTAGCCGGTGCGCGGATAAGTCACGTAATGCTTCAGCAGCTTGCCCGCGCCGTGGACCGCCAGCACCATCGCCGGAACGTAGGCCAGGTGGACCCACCGCGGAACGGCGGAGGAAATGCGATCCAGCAGCGCCATGCCCCACAGCATCGCCCCCCAGGTCAGCTCGTTGCTTCCATCGATATTGACATACCGCCCGGGACGCGCCAGATAATTTCGGATCTGTAACTCTGTTTCCCGCACACCAAGCAGTTTGCGCCGCCAACCGGTTGGCGTCAATATGGAAACTTTCTACACGGAGGCCCGCGCCCGCTACGGCTTGCGCAGTTCTTTGCTGAGGTCTTCGAGCGCCTGGTCCCGGCGTTCGCTCTCCAGATCGTTTTGCAGCCGCCGCAGCGCGACTCCCACCACATCCCGGTGATGCAGGCGCGAACCGAAGTTATCCTGCAGCCGCAGCCAGATGTCATGCGCCCGGTCCAGATCCTCGGGCCAAAGCCGCGGAGGATGCGGCCCCAGGTTGACGTACACGCTTGGCCGGTCCGGCGTGATGATCTCGAGCGAAAACGGATGCCGCGGCTCGGGGATTTTTTCCCACGCCAGCCCGATGCGCCGCGCCAGTTCCTCCGAATCCATCTGCGCGGAAACGCCCGTCACCAGCCGCGAGGCCTTCAGCTTCGACGCCGTCTGCACCATCGCGTCGAACGGGTCCACGCCCGGCACCACCAGCAGGTCAACCGTCTTGCCTTCCTTCTCCGCCATCGTCACTACGGCGGAAAGCAGTTCCTTCTCGTACTCGCTGAAAAGCTGCGAATCGGAAAGCTCGTATTCGCCCGCGCCAGTCGATACCGGCCGCACCGTCATCACCACAATATCGTGGCGGCGCAGGTTGGTCTTCTCCAGCACGCTGTGCAGGTGCAGCATGCGATGGTAATCGCGCACCGCCACCAGCACGCAGCCGGGCCGCGCATGCACCGTCTCCGCCGTGATCTCCGGCCGCATGTCGAGATTGAATTCCTCGAGCCCATGCTTGGTATTCGCCCGTTTTCGCGCGTTAATCCGCTCGGAGATCGTGAAGATGATGAACAACACGATGGTGAACGCCACGCCGCTCTTGGTCGCGATTTCCTTGGTGAAGAGGTTGGCGATGGCCACGAAAAACAGCAGCAGCGTGGTCAACGCCAGGCCCACCGGCCACTCGCGCCCGAAAATCCGCGGATTGAGCGGCATTTTGTATTCCTGATCGTGGCGGTGATAGCGCAGCACCAGCACGCCCAGCGACTTCAGGAAGAAACTCCACACCACGCCGAATGCGTACGCTTCGCCCAGCAGGTAGACATCGCCGCGGCTCAACATAATGGTCGCGATCTGCAGCGCCGCGATCAGGTTGATGATGCGATACGTGGTGCCGAATCGCTTTTGCGGTTTGCGGAACCAGTCCAGCAGCACGCCGTCTTCGGCGATCCGGTTCATCACGCCGTTGGCGCCGATCATCGACGTATTGACCGCGCCCGAAAGAATCAGCACGCCCACGATCACCACGAAAATATGGAAGCCCAGCCGCAAAAACTCCGGCCCCGCCAGGTGCATCGCCAGCCCGCCCAGCAAATTGTCCACGTACTCGGCGCGCTTGTTGTCCGGGATGATCATGCCCGCAAACAGCGTGATTACGCCCGTGCAGACCACGGAGTAAATGCAAACCAGATTGCCCGTGTAGCGCAGATTCTTCAGCTTCGGGTAAGCGATTTCGCGGTAAACCTGCGCCAGCGTCTCAAAGCCGCTCATCGATAGCAGCGAGTGGCCGAACGCGACGATCATCGCAATCGCGGCAATCTGCGGGAAAATCGTGCCGCGCAGCCAGCCCAGCGCTTCCGGCGCGAAATGCAGATTCGCGGGAATCGGCGCCGGCGGCAGCGAAACACTCGGCGCCAGCAGCAGCGTGATCGGGCACCAGATCAGGAACGCCACCACCATGACGGTGGTGATCTGCATGATGCGCAGCGCCTTGCCGCTCGATTCGTGAATCCCCTTGGTATTGCTCCACCAGAAATAAATCGTGACCAGGACGCCGAACCCCGCCGCAAATGTGTTCGGGTCCAGATGGTATTTGATGTGGTTCAGCCCGGAGAGCTCATTCACCAGGTGGCCCAGATACTGGCCCGCGCTGACCACGCTGATCGGTCCGGTCAGAATGTAATCGAAAATCAGCGAGGAAACCGAGAGCCGCGCCACGAAAGGCCCCATCGCATCGCGCACCACCACATACACGCCCCCGCGCACGAACATGCCGCTCGATTCCATGTAAATCGAACGCACCGCGAAGCTGAACAGCATGACCCCGAGAATGAACCACGGCGCGCTCTTCCCAATCGCGTGTTCGGCGATGCCGCCCGCATAAAATGCCGACGAGGCCAGATCGCTCAGTACAATGGCGGCAGCGCGCCAAAACGAGATGAATGATAAAGCTACGGTGGTGGCGACTACCACTTTCGCAGTGGAAGATCGCTCCGACTCAGAGGGCATACGGTTCCCAGTCACATTTACGGACAACAGCCTGTATTCTACAATACCGCGGAACCGCGGCTCATCGGATCTGCGAGAAAGGCAGGGGGCTCACCAGGTAGTTGCTGATGTTGGAGACAATCTCCGCATCGGACAGTCCCGGCGTGGTGCGCAGCCGCTGCCATTCCGCATCGGCGCCGAAGGCCTTCCACACCTTATCCCGCCCAGCCAGGTCGTCGTAAGAGAGCATGTACGTGAGGTTCGGCTGCCGCGCTCCCACGAAGGTCTCGCCGAAAAATACCGGCTGCCCCCCGGCGCGCTGAAAGGCGCCGATCTCGCCATCGTTGAACATCTTCACCTTTTTGCGCAGCGTGCCCATGTTGTTGGATTCGTACATGCGCACCTCGAACAATCGCGCGGCCCGCTTGCCGTCATTGGCGGGAATCACGATTGCCGGGTATCCGTCGAATGCGCGCAGCAGGCTGCTCTCCATCCGCTCGTAGTTCAACCCCGGCTGCGCGTGATACGCGTCCACCGCCTTCTGATACTCCCCATCCGCCGCCAGTTTGGCCTGCGCCTGCTCCATGCCCGCAAGCGTCGGATAGCTGGTCAACACCAGCAGAAAAGGCCCGTCCGGCGCGATCGTGGTGCCGAAGACCCCAACCGGCCCCGCTCCCGCACGCTGCAGCGCCCCCGCCTGCAGCTTGAGAAAATCGCTCGTGCGCTGCCTTTGATTGTCCCCGCTGTTGCGCAACTGGTAGCGCCGCAATTCGAGGATTGCCGCCTTCCCCGCCTCGGCCGCCGCCGCGTTCCCGGCTGCCACACTGCCTGCCGCCGCCGGAATGAATGCCCGTCTCGTCATAGCTCCTGCATCGTACCAAAACCGCGGAGCAGTCCCATTTCGCTGCATAATCGATGCATGTCGAAACTGATCCTTCTCTGCCTCTGTGCCGCATCCCTAGGTGCTCAGGCTCCGGACCCCTGGAAAGATCTCGGCTTCCTATTGGGCGAGTGGACCGGGGAAGGCGGCGGTTCCCCCGGCCAGGCTATGGGAGCGTACTCCTTCCTGCCCGAGCTCGGCGGCAAGATCCTCGTGCGCCGCAACGTCGCCGATTATCCGGCCGCCGGCGGCAAACCCGCCGTCCACCACGAAGATGTCATGACCGTGTACCGGGAAGCCGGAAACCAACCACCGGCGGCGATCTATTTTGATAGCGAAGGCCACGTCATCCATTACTCCGTCGAAATTGACGCTGCCGCTAAGTTGGTCCGCTTTGTCAGTCCTACAGTACCCAACCAACCCCGGTACCGTCTGACCTATCGGGAAACAGGGAAAAACCTCGTCGCCGGCAAGTTCGAAATCGCCGCCCCAGACAAACCTGAGGCATTCGCCACCTATCTCGATTGGATTTCTAGGCGAAGATAAGAAACGACTTAAATTCAAACAGACCGGAAAATTACTAACTTTAGTAGCCTTTTGGTACCTGCCTGGTACTGGGCTTCCTTTTTCTTTAGGCCCAGATAGTGCACACTAACTTCGATGCTGTTGATCGTTATAGTAGTACTATGCATTTCGGTTCTCACGGTAGCGGTGCTGTTAGCCCGCCACATTGGCTGCGGCTCCGAAATCCTGCCCGTCACCACGGAATGGCTCGGCGATCAGTCTGACGACCGCTACCGCCCGATGCTCCGCCTCCTGCAGGAAGCCGATTTCCGCTGCCTTCGCCAACAGCACGGCTTCACGCCCGCCATGGAACGCAAGCTGCGCAGTGAACGCGTCAAAATCTTCGACAACTACCTTCACATGTTGGAATCCGATTTCAAACGCGTCTGCCTCGCCCTCAAAGTAATGATGGTGCGCTCCGAATACGATCGGCCTGACCTGGCCTCCGCCCTCCTCCACTGCCAGTTCACCTTCGCGTGCGGCATCCTGCACGTCCAATTCCGCCTGATCCTGTTCCGCCTGGGAATCGCCGGCGTAGACGCCTCCGGCCTGGTCCGCATGTTCGACGGCCTGCGCCTGGAAGTAAAAACCCTCGTCCCCACCGCCGCCTAGCTACCAACCATTCTTGGCAAGCAGCCTTCACCTCCAGTGCCCCTCGCCAATAGCCTGATACTGCTATCCTAAAAGCTCACACGTTCCGGTTCGCTGCCGAAGAACCGAACTCAATTGATGCAGCATTTCTCAGAACTCAATCTCTGCTCCGCGTTGCGGAACAACCTCGATCAGAACGAATTCGTCACGCCCACGCCCGTGCAGGCGCAGGCCATTCCGCCACTCATGGAGGGGCGCGACGTGGTGGCGACCGCGCAGACCGGCACAGGCAAGACTCTCGCGTTCGCCATTCCCTTGATCGAGGCACTGGCCGCCGCACCTCGCGGAAAATCAATCCGTGTCCTGATCCTCACCCCGACACGGGAACTTGCGATTCAGATCGATGCGGCATTCCGGCAGCTCGCCCACGGCATGCACATCCGCACTGCCGTAGTGGTGGGCGGCATGAGCGAGAGCAACCAGCTGCGCGATATCAAAGCCGGGGCCCAGGTCGTGATTGCCACCCCGGGCCGTCTCTGTGACTATCTGGACCGCCGGCTGATTGATCTTTCCGGCGCCGCCACTGTGGTTCTGGACGAAGCCGACCGGATGCTCGATATGGGCTTCCTGCCCTCCCTGCGCACCATCCTCGATGAGCTTCCGGCGAAACGCCAGACGATGCTGTTTTCCGCGACCATGGAGCAATCGGTGGAGGGCCTTGTCAACAGTTACGTGCGCAATCCGGTGCGAATCGCAGTGGAAGCGTCCGCGGAAACCACTGGCCAGATCGATTTCTTCGCCTACGAAGTCGCGCAAGCCTCCAAGTTCGATCTGCTGGAGCATCTGCTGAAGCACGAGAAGGGTTCTTTCCTGGTCTTCGTGGGCACCAAGGAGAGCGCCGACAGGCTCACAAAATTTCTGGTGCGTGGCGGACATAAGGTGGCCTCAATCCACGGAGACCGCTCGCAGGGCCAGCGTAACGAATCGTTGCAGGGCTTCAAAGACGGCGTTTACCGCGTCCTGGTCGCCACCGACGTGGCGGCCCGCGGGATTCATGTGGATGACATCGCGCATGTCGTGAACTACGATTTGCCGTACGAACCGGAAAACTTCACTCATCGCGTGGGACGCACGGGCCGCGCCGGCGCACGTGGCGCTTCCTGGACTTTTGTGACTCCGCTCGAGCGCTCGGATGTGCGCAATTATGAGCGCGCACTGAGCATTCAGGTGCAATTTCGCGAACTGCCGTTGCTGCCGCGCCCGATCGGGCTCGTCACGGATGTGAGTGCGTTTCTGGCTTCCATGAGTACCGGTCAGCCGTCGAGCACCGGCCCGAAGCCGGCGGCGATGATCAGGTACTCGCGCAGCCGCCGGCGTCGCTAAATTTCCAGCGAAGAAACTCAGCGGCATAAAAGCGAGGCGTGCTCTACCGATGTGTTGCAGTCGCGGCGATGGGCCATCCCGCCCTCTCCGAGTGCATGGCCGTCAAACGTTACCGGAGAAGTGGATTCGGGCACAGGCCGGGCGGTGGCACTTCTCTGGTAACCCCACTTTTCGTCCATCGTCTTTCCGACCCTGGACAACGTCCTTCATAATCAGATGCAGTTCACCTTCCAGCGGGAGGCGGTCGCCATGGCGGTAGTCCTGGTCGCCCCGATGCTTTTGGGCCTCCTCATCGCGGTCGCGGTGCCGCTCTTCCAGCCTTAGAACGGGCCAAATGGACGATAACCTCACCATATCGTCCTCAAACCTCACAGAGCGACCCGCCAATCCGCGGCTGGGGCGTGATTGCGTCAAAGCGGCAGCTCTCAGCACCCTTACGAAGTCCGACCTAAGGCGCTGATAGGAATCTGAGAATCTCCTGCATCAGCCGCTCTCCCTGATCAGTCTCGAAAACGAACTGGGCGTGTGCCGAACCTTCGAGAATCACCAGTTCTTTGGGGCCAGGGGCTTTTTCGTACTGCTCGCGAATCTTATCTAACCGCGGCTTGTCGCCGGAGCCAATGTCATCGCGACTCACGATGAACAGCTTGCGACCCTTCAGACTTTCGGGCGGGCCGTACGCTCCGTGTGCCAGGAGCACAACCCGATCGATTTCACCGGGCTTTGCCTTACCCAGCGCTCCTTCCGCCGCGTCGCCTCCCATGCTAGCCCCGACGACCGAAACGGTTTTTGCTCCGTTCTCATGCAGGTAACGGACTGCGGCCAGGACGTCGAGCGGGGACCCGAAGTCAGAACGCGCGGATTGCGGACCTTCCTTGGACATACCGAAACCGCGGAGGTCAATGGCCAAAGCACGGAATCCAGCTTTCACTAGCGCACGTGCCTGATTCTCCCAACTACCCTTTTCGAACCGGCCTCCGTGAGCTAGCACGACGGCACGATCGCCCGTTCCGTACAAGTCTGCATGGATCGTCCATCCGTCCGGGGTCGGAAAGGAGACGTGATTCTGTGCGCAGGTCAGTCCCGCGAGGACCGCCGCTGCTATGAGCGCTCGCACGACAAGCATACGGCCAGTGTACTGAGAAAACGGGCGGCCAGATTTTCCCCCTTGAGGGGCCCCAACAGATTCAGATGAACGTGGTGCCGTTTGCGGAGAAGTGATCAGGTCCGGCGGAAGAAGCTCGTTGTGGCCGATACACGGGGTTACCGGAAAGTGACCGGGGCTGGCACATAGCCGACTGGTAATCTGCGCTAACGCCACATTGGCGGAAACTATCCGTAATGGTGACCGGATGCAATGCCCAACGCTACTAAGGCCGGCGTGCTGGCGCAGTGGGGACTGCGCTCATCGTCGGGCGTGGTTGGATCGAGTAGTACTCAAGAGTGTTCTTTTCGTAGTTCAACAGGAAGCTTTCGATTTGCGTGCTGGTGTTGGTCGGAATGTAGACGACTCCCACCTGCTCCATTTTTGCCTCCATGACGAGGACATTTGACCCGCCTACGGTCTCCACAAAATCGATCAGTACCACAGGACAGAGTTTTCCGGTGGCCGCCAGCGCTCTCAGCCGCGTCGATACGAAATCCACGTGTCTGGTGACGAGGATGCCTTTTGAGAGCGGGTTATTGACGGCGGAGTCGATGTTTGACCAGGCGCCAGTGCCCAGATAGTTCGCCCCGCCGGTCACACCGGCGATCTTCATGTAGTAACGCAGGGAACACCCCTCCAAGGCAGCGCCCGTATATTACCATATGGTTCTTCATTGTTGAGCCGGTCGACTACCACGTTGGCTTAGGCTCTTTGCCGTTTCCGGCACTGTATCATTCCCGACGCCCGCCGAACCCCGCGTAACCCGTGAATCGAGATGCAATGAGTACGGTGCCCCGGATCCCAAAGATTCGGCCCCGACTACCCGCTGAGGCCAAGGATGGGTAGAATAATGCCAAATGCAACGAACAGCATTGATTGCCTTGTTGTGCGCCTGCACTTTGGCAGCGCGCGATCGAGTGGGTACCATCGATCTCTATGGGTACAAGGGCATCGACGCTGAAGCCCTCCGGCGCGCTCTTCCGTTCCACACCGGCGATCCGTACACGGCTCAGATCAAGATGCAGGCCCGCCAAACCGTGCAGCAGATCGTGGGTCGGTCGGCGACCGATGTCGAAGCCATCTGTTGCGACCAGAACGGCGACCGGTCGATCTTCATCGGCCTACCGGGGGCATCATCGAAACCGTTCCCATACAACGCGGTGCCCACCGGCGCGGTACGGCTGCCGCAGGAGTTATGGAATTTGCAGAAACAGATCGAAACAGCCGTCCATGCGGCGGTGTCGGCTGGCCGCGCCGAAGAGGACGATTCCGAGGGCTATGCGCTCTCCAAAGATCCCGAGTCGCGCGCGCTGGAGCTTAAGTTGCGAACCTACGTACTACAGCATGAAAAGGAAGTGTACGCCGTACTGGAATCGTCGTCGGACAACAAACACCGTGAATACGCGGCCAGCGCTTTGGGCTATGGACAGCAATCGCGCGAACAAATCGCGGCGCTGCTCCGAGCCGGCAGCGATGCCAACGATGGTGTACGCGATGAAGCGGTGCGCGCACTGGGCTGCCTTGCAAATAAGCCGGAGATGCGCAAACTGATTTTGCCGGACCTTTTTGTAAGCATGATGAATTCCGGGATCTGGACCGACCGTAATAAAGCCAGCATGGTGCTGGGACGATTGACGGAATCACGCGACCCAAAACTGTTGGGCCGCCTCCGCGCCGAAGCGCTCGACTCCATCATCGAAATGGCGCGCTGGAAAGACGAGGGGCACGCTTTGTCCGGAGTGGTGATCTTCGCCCACCTCGCCGGGGCACCGGAAGATAAAGTGTTGGATGCCTCACGCGTATCCGACGAAGCCTTGCTCGCTTTGCTGCCCCGCCAATAAGCACGATTGTCTGGCGGCCAGCCGTACACACGACATAAATTGCAAAGCGCTGCCCTGCCCGACTGCGTTCCATTCGCTGATAGTCGGCTTAAGCGGAGGACCTCCGATACGGAGTTATGGGCGAAATACGCAGTTTTCTGGAAACTACACAGGGAGCGGTCCACAACCGGGCGGCAAGGGAATGAAGCCCACTTTCGGTCAGGTGGGTGGAACTGGTAAACACTACGGAGTTCGGCGCGACGCATAGGTCTGACAGATCAGGCCCCATGACCAGACGCGTTCTAAGGCATCGCGATTTAGTTTTTTTCTACGATGGTTGCTCGTCGATTAATTTAAATCGAGGCATCGCAAAAACTCGTCTTTCGTGACCATGAAGCACGAATGGCCGTGACGCTGCACTTCGTTCCGGCAATCCGACACCAGTTCCTCGAAAGGAAACGTGGCCATGTTGATCCAACCTGTATCTGGAATCTTCTCAGCTGCATTGGCACCAACGTCATTTCTATTACCTACAACCTCTCGAAGGGCACAGACTCCCAAGGCTCCGCTGAGTCTCTTGCAGAGGGAACTCGTGCAGGTCCGAGCCGGGAATGCCGCAATCCCAGATGACCTTCGGAAGCTTGCGGAAAGCGACTCAACCAACCAGGCGGATTCAGCTCGTGGCCTTTAGATCTTCAGCAGTCCTGGTGTTCACGTCTCTGACGTTGCTCGTGAGTTCCGCGCACGCCCAGGGGTCGTCGCCTACTGCCGCCGAGAGCGTGGAGCCCCAGAACGAGGATGGTGTTGTCCGCGAGCTCCTTCGGAAAATCCAGGAGCAGCAAACGAGCCTGAATCAACAGCAAAAGAGTTTCGATGAACAGCAAAAGCACCTGGCGGCGCTCATCGGGGAACTGCAGCGTCTGCTTGGCCGCACGGCAACGAATGTCGCGATCGACGGCAAGCCAATTGCACCGGCGACAACGCCAAATGCCCCGGCGCCAAGAGCGAGTGCCGCGTCCAATACCCCACCGGCGGTGACAGGTTCAGCAAATACTCCCGTACCGCAGTCATCCGTTGTGGCATCACAGGCAGACGACGATCATTACAAAGATGGAATGATCATCTATCAAACCCGCGAACACGCCAAGGTGCCTTTCCTGCTGAAATTCAACGTCAATACCCAAGTCCGATATCTCAACACCCTTGATAGCAAGGGGACTTTTACCGACCACCTGGGAGTGATCACCGACGTGAATACGCGCAACGATATCACGGTAAATCGTTCGATGTTCATCTTAGGCGGCTACGTTTTTGACAAGAGGTTGTTATACAGCGTAACCGTCTGGACGTCCGCCGGGGCCGCTTCGATCGTCGTAGCCGGCAACATTGGCTGGCGATTCAACAAGGCCATCACGCTCACTGGAGGTTACACGGGCGTTCCGGGCAGCCGATCACTGGTGAACACGTTCCCATTTTTTACGGCAAGCGATAGGAGCATGGCTGACAACTTCTTCCGCCCCGGGTTCACTCAGGGGGTCTGGGCGAGCGGAGAACCCGTGAAAGGGCTGACTTATTTGGCGTTCGTCGGCAACGGTCTCAACACCCTGAATATCTCGGCAGTCAAGATCGATACTCATCTGGCGGTTTCCGGCAGCGTCTGGTGGGAACCGCTGGGGGCCTACGGCCCGACGGGCAAAGATCGCAACATGTACGACGATTATTTCTCCTCCAAAAAAGTTCGCATTCGAATTGGCAGCTCGTTTACAAGATCCCGAGAGGACCGTTTTTCAAATCTCGAGCAATCAAATCCCGACAATACGTCACTGTACAATTCCGATGGCGTGCTTACCTTCTCGACCGGAGCGTTTGCGCCGGGTGTAACGCTCAGCCTGGCCACGTATAAGATGTGGGCGGTTGACGCCGGCATCAAATGGAACGGACTTGCAATCAACGGGCAGTACTTCGCGCGTGAACTAAATGATTTCGTGGCCGACGGACCGCTTCCGCTCAAATCCACATTCGACCATGGCGGCGAGTTCTCGACGAGCTATTTTGCCAAGCCGAGAAAGCTGATGCCATACATTCGTGGATCGTGGGTGATCGGGCAGTTCGGCAATGCTTATGAGTATGGCGCTGGGGCAAAGTGGTTTCCCGTTCGGACCGACCGATTCTGGCTCCAGCCCGAGGTGTTCCGGGTCAACAAATCTCCTTATAGCGGGGCATTTACTCCGTATACAGTTGGCCTGACCGGCTGGGTACCGATGGTGCAGGCGTTCCTCGCCTTTTGATGACCATCGTCAGTTTCTGACATTCGCCCAATTGCGTTTTCCTTTTTGCAACTGTCATGATTCCGGCGGGAAAAATCAGAAGCTTAATTTTCGACCGGTATCCTCTCGCAATGGTCGATTACGAGGTTCTCGATGGACCCCTTTTTGGGTTCCAGTTTGAGGCCGAGTTGCGCAGGGAGCGCTTCGTAGATCGTCAGGCCGGCATCAGTGTCCCTCAGGTACCAGGAGAGGGTGAAGGCGTATTTCCCTTTCAGGCCCGTGGCATCGAGGACGGGGCGATCCACCAGTCCAGATAAGTAGTGCGCCAGATTATCCATGTTCTGCGCGCGGAATTGAATGCGGCCTCGGTCACTAAGAAGCCTCATCCCGGTTCCACCTGGAATATTCGGGAAGCCGTCCTTGTCCAGTGCGGGTCCGGAAGACACCGGTGGCGCAGGGGCCTCCACTTCCATCACTTTCGAGCCGCCCTTGCCGACCACCAGATCGTAAACTGGCGTCTCCTTGTTCTCGTGATGCACTGCCATTTTGAAGCGTTCTTGCGGCAGGTTCTGTTGCATCAGTCGGAAATCTTGCCGGGTAGCCCCCACCGGCACTTTCGCAACGATGTCGAAGTGGGTAGTCCGCAACCAGTCCGGGGAAACAATCTTGTATTCCCAAATCTCGTAGGCATAGGTGAGAATGTTGAAGAGGCTGCAATTGCTGCAGGACCATCTCCCGGATCTGAAGTTCCAACCCCGCCAAACGTGGGGCGCGTGGCGACCGACTGACCGTACGCCGCTGCGCACATCAAAGTGCCCACCATTAGACGAGCGATCCTCATGGAAGGAATCTTACATGCCTAAGTTGGAATTACAACCTCAAGGCGCTAAGCACGTTGCATGAAGAAGCACCAAGTCTACGCCGACACCGAACCGCCGCGCCGCATCGCACTGGAGTTTAGCAGCAGTCAGGTGAGATCGTTGTCGTAAAACGTTAGCGTACCTTGACCGGCCCGGTGGGATTGCGGAAGGCCAAATGGACGCTAACCCCACTTTCGAGGAACTTGCCATGGGCGCGTCCCAACTGGGTTCCTAAACACTACGGCGTTAGGCGTGAGTAGTCCGACCTTGGTTCTTCGTGGATCTGGGTTCCCTAGCTGATAGCCGGACACTGTTGTGCCAGGAAATCAAGCACCTTTCGATTCACCATTTCCGCCTGGACGATCGTGAAATCGTGACCAGCGCCCGGAATCACCTCGGCCGTGATTTGCGGAGCAACTTTCTTGAGCCGGAGCATGGCCTTCTGGGCGTCGTAAATCTTCTCGTGTTCGCCCACCAGGTACAGCGTGGGCATGCGAAGACTACGCAGTTCGTGATCCTTTAACACCGTCGGAGCAATCACGCGCCACGGTTGCATGCACTGGAAGGTTCTCAACATCCCATCCACTGCAGCATCCGTTCTAATTTGGTTCGTCCGTGCCAGATCCGCAAACAGCCAGTGGACCACGGCGCTTACGAAATGGCGGCTGCCCGTGGCCGCCAAAGATCCACGAATCATGAATTCGGCGCTGAAACGCTGGACGGTTGCACCCGGCGCCAGCAGTACCATTTTGTTAAGCCGTTCTGGAAACCTCAAAGCGAATTGGCAAGTCAACCAGCCGCCGTGAGACATACCCACAATATTGACGGCATCTCCGAGCTCCAGCGTGTTGAACAGTTCATCGAGCCAGACCAGATGGTCCTTCAAACACCGCAAGGGCCTGCTACATTCGCTCCGGCCAACGTCTCCGATTGGGTCGATGGCAAAGGTCCGGTAAGCCTCGGAGAAAGCCCGAATATTCGGTGCCCACATGAGCGATGTCGCGGTCCCGCCGGGCAACAGGACGAGCGGCGGCGCACCGGCTGGGCCGCTGATGCGTACGAAGGTTTGGCCAAACGATGTCGGGGCCATCCTGTTTTCTGAATGGATGGGCCACTCCTTGACGCTACGGGAGTCGTAAAATGACAGATACGTCTCTTTGGCTGCCAGAGATCGGTAAGGGTAGAAAGCAGTCAATCCGCTCCTTGCCTCCCGGCGGCTACGATACCATACTCGATTGCCTGAAACGCGGCAGATCCTCCCAGGTCGCACGGCGTTTACCGACGTTTCGGACCAATGCAAAACCATTAGGGGCAGTTAAACGGCATTAGCGGACAGAACTGGTCCGCAATGGGCTTCCGGCGGGTTGTGAACGCTAACCTAACGTCCACTTCGATAGAATTCAGGGAGTGGAGTCATCTGAAATGCGCAAGTTCCTGCTGTTTACAGTTGCAGTGATGGCACCGGCCGTTGCATCGGGCGGTATGCTCAAGGTCGCGGTGAAGGACTCGTCGGATACCCCATTGTCCGGCGCAATGATATTGATCCACTGGGACCGTGCCGGAAATAGTGCCGGACTCGGAACGAATATCGGAACAGCGGCGGACCTCAGCATGGGGACCAAGGAGGACGGCACTGTTGCCGCTGATCTGCCGCCCGGCTTCTACGATATCTTTGTCGCTGCGACCGCATTCACTCCGACTTGCCTCAAAATCCGCATGAAGGTAGGCGAAGCCCAAGAGATCTCGCTCCGCCTGAAACTCGACGCGCTCTACACAGCGGAGATGGGCAACCGGGTCGAGGCGTCGAGCGGTTTCTCGCATGTAACTCCTGACAATGTTCCTGAGGGAAAGGCGACACTGCGGCGGGATGTCGCAACCGCGGAAGAGTGTGAGTCAGCCTGCGCATCAACTCTGGAATGCAAGGCCTATGCCTTCGACACGGTCAAAGCTGCCTGTTCTTCTATTCCGAGGTTTTCATGGGCGGAACTGTAGAGACCCGGAGACTGGGTCTCTACAGTTCGGGGCTATCGATCCTGCCGAAAACCGGGTTCATCTCTGCCTTCAAGCGAAGCAGTTCTCCACCACCGCCTGTTCCGATGCAGCCGCCAAAGTGAATCGCCGTTCGGGGTCTGTGGTCGATATACGGCGATTGGCGGAAAGTGACCGACTAGGCCGATCCGAGCGCGGTCAGTTTCCCGAACCCCACTAGCCGGGAACTAAGCCGTACGCGGCTATTTGGGCCGGTTGTCGTGAAGGGCGCTGTATCCTTACGCGACCGGAATGTCCGCGCTTTTTGGATTCCGGTCGCGGCGGGTACCCGGCTTCGGACCAATTCGCGTAGCTGTCCGGCCTGCACGGACGTGATCTGGGCGAGCGGGATCACAGAACCCGTAATCGGGCTGAGATGAAGGCAAAGAAAGCCCGGAGTCTCCTTCCTCTTCAGAAACCCCTGCCACTGTAGTTCCGAGCGTCCGGCTTCCGAGACTGATCGTGACCGATTCGTCTCTGAACTCATACCGTACCGTTCCGAGCGCGCCCGGGTTCTTGCGGAACTGCCGCACCAGTAATGCTTTGAACCCACGCGGGAAGAGGACTAAGCAAATGCCGCCCGCGATTATCGCGCCTGCCACGGCCACCAATCCGGGCCGAGGAAAGTTCCGCCGATGCCAAGCACAATCGCAATATACGCAACCGGGGTGAGCTTCCGCCAGTAGGGGCGCACTTCGTCGTGCAAACGCGCAATATCATTTTCAGTGAGTTTGACGGAAAACTAGATCGGAGCCATCACCCCAACTTATCAAGAAAACCTTAACCGTTTTGGCAACCGGCTATAGGAATGCAACCGGTTTGGTCCCGAATCGCAGCCTTTACTTCAGCCTGGGTGATTCCCAAGCGGCTGCGCAGTTTGGCCTGAAGGCTGGCAACAGAGCGATTCACGACGCGCTCACATATTATGCCTCGCCAAAGTTCCCCAGTCTGAAGATCGACAGTATAGGACTCGACGTGAACGCTGCCTTCCGGATTGTCCCAGAGCACGTCAAAAAGGACATAGCGCCCTCGTGGCGCTGCGGGATCAAGCGACAAACCAGGCAGCTGCTTCACCTTGCGAGACAGTGCCGCCATGACTAACGGCTCAGCATCCTTGACGGTGAGTTCCTTCCTAATACCCGTGTCGGCTTGGAGGGTGTTGAACGCACTGAACCCGCTAATGCTGAACACCATCACGAGTACTGCAAATTCTCATCGCAGCTCAAGTGTACTCTCTGGCAGTTGCGTCAATACCTCTGCCTGAAAATCGGCTTTGTGGACGATATACGGCATTATCGGAAAGTGGACTTTCCCGCCCCCATTTGGCTGGTCACTGGCGCGGTAGGGACGATCATTGCTGATCGCCCCCCGCACAGATCCGTACGGGCGCGTTGACGCATACGGCTCTTACCTTGGATGCCTGGCGGCAAAGCGAGCTTGCGGATAAGGGTGCAGAACTCGGGGAAATGGAATCCAGCGTTCCAGCAGCAGATTAAGCCGCTGCCAGGGTCTCTTCGCGCTGGCTGCGACGATTTAGAACCGCTCGCCACAACCTGCACAGTCGATGCCTGAAGGCACTGAGCTGATTCAAATTGCCAGGGACAGCATGGTATTGGTAGTAACCCTGAACGACCTTCCGAAGCCATTCACCTACTTGCGCCGGCGGATCATGCTTCCGGCGGATCAATGCTGCTTTTAAGGCTCGCAGCTTCGCCACCATCCGCTTGCTGGCCGTTTTGCGCCAGACGATGAAGCTCCCGTCGCTCCGACGCTTCCCACAATAGTGCGTGAAGCCCAGGAACGTGAAGGTCTCTGGTTTTCCCTCTCCGCGCCGCTTCCGGTTTTGTTCGGCAAACCTCCCGAACTCGATCAGTCGCGTCTTCTCCGCATGCAATTCCAGACCGAACTTCGCCAGACGTTCTCGAAACTCTTCGAGGAAACGCTCGGCTTCCGCCCGGCTTTCGAAGCCCACCACAAGATCGTCGGCGTAGCGAACGACAATTACCTCGCCCCTAGCCACTTTCTTGCGCCAAGCTTCTATCCACAGATCGAAAACGTAATGCAGGTACACGTTGGCGAGCAGCGGCGAAACCACTGCCCCTTGCGGTGTTCCCACCTTCGACTCCGACCACTGGCCGTCTTCGGACACCCCCGCCTTGAGCCACTTCTGGATCAGACGGAGTACCCTGCAATCGGCCACGCGGTGCTCAACGAACTTGATGGCCCATTCGTGCGACAAGTTGTCGAAAAATCCTCGAATGTCCGCGTCGAGCACCCAGTGCACTCGCTTCCCCTGGATTCCCACTGCCAGCGCATCCAGCGCCTGGTGCGGTTTGCGACCTGGCCGGAACCCATACGAAAACCCCTTGAAGTCCACCTCGTAGATCTGATTGAGGATGGTCACCACGGCCTGTTGAACAATCTTGTCCTCCAGTGCCGCGATGCCCAACGGACGTTGACGCCCATCGGCCTTCGGGATGTAGACTCTTCGTGAGGGCTGTGCCTGATACGCTCCACGGTGGACTCGGTTATGTAGATCGGCAATGCGACCATCCAGTCCGGTCTCATACTCCTTCCACGTCACGCCATCTACCCCCGGAGCAGCTTGCCGCTTTAGGGCGTAGAAGCTGTCACGGAGCAGACCGACCGTCATATGGTGGAGTAGAGCGGTGAACCGTTCCTGTCTCCTATCCTTTGCTGCTTGCCGCACACCGCTCAATCCCTGGGACACTCGTTCCCCGCTCTGTGTCGGGCTCGTGTGGGTTCGAACGATGTTCTCCTTGGTCCGCGCCCTTCCCTCCCCAACCTCCGCCGGAGATGACTCCCCTTTGTTCGGCTGGTTCACCGGTACTACGGCGCAGTCCGACTTCTCCGAAACGTGCATGTCCGCCTTGTGGTTTTGAACCTTCGCGGACCGGTCTCGATCCTGGGTGGACCGAGACGCCCCGGAGATCTCCCGGTTCTCGTGCATGTTGTTTCTCAGCGTGCCTGGGCTCTTAGACTACGCAGGGCCGGCCGGTCACTCGCGATATACCGCAACCTGCCGTATTGCCTTCCTCGTCGGAAATAGGGTTCAGCGCCCCAATCAGCATTTTTCGAAGCTCAATCACCCCGCCCACCGATACCCCTATCTACGCTTCGACTAATACCTCGCGATACCCGCCGCAAGACTCGGGGCCAAGATGGATTCGCTCTCTCCTTTCTTGTAGGACTCTTTCATTCCCTACAACATGCCGGTTTATCCCGGCGCACTTCCGGTAACGCCACATACCAGGACCTTGGTGGCGAAGCCCTGCGTCGAGTGGAACTTATACCGGCCTCGGGTGTCTACTGAGATGTGAGCTTCACACGCATAGTTGCTGGTGCTGTTGGGTTTCGGACTGATCTGGCTATTCTAGTGGCTTGCAGGGAGAAGCGCCTGCCTACGGTCGGGTTCCTCGTCGATGTGGCATCGGCCCCCACGTCTTGCGGGGATGGCAGAAACATCGTCGCCATAGCGATGGGGAATGGTAGAGCCAGGCTGAACGCGGAGTCTGTAGTGTCGCTTGATCAGCTAGATCTCCGTCTCCGTGAAGTCTTGGGCTACCGTGCGGAGAAGTTGGTCTACGTTACTGCCGACCGCAGGCTCCATGGGCAGATTTTCTCGATTATGGTCTGCGAGTATGGCCAGAAGCGGACGTGCGTTAGCCCTTACACCCGAGGTCGAACGATTGGGCCGCCAGCGATACCGTCTCGCCCCGTCCGTGGGCGGTGCGACGAACTGCGATCGCGGCGAGTCAAGTCGAGTCAGCGGTCGGTTAGTTCCCATCGGGTTCACGCCCTTCAGGTCCAGGTAAACGGCGTTAACGGAAGGTTGACGGCCTCCCGCCCATCTGTCGGGCCACTTTCCATAAACCCCACATTACGTCCAGAATCGACGAGGGCGCGGCGGTCGTGCTCTATGTCGTTACTTCTGGATTGCCCGTGACACGTACGCGCCGAGTCCGGAATATCGGGCGAATCGATATGGCGCTGCATGGTCTCGTGAATGAGCCGGCCTCGGGGAGAGTGGTGTCGGAGATGCTCAGCGCGGCAAGGCCGAGCGCGCCGCAACGGTGGTGGAAGTCTTCTCTCGGCACTTCTCATTGCACGCTCGTGCATACGGGTGTACGATCGATTCATGGTTCGCAAATGCGCGAGCGTTGCGTTCGGCCTTGTGCTTGCCGTGGCGCTGGGCTTGGCGATGGCGCACACGCACCCGCTGAAAGCCCCTGGCGGTTCCACCAATTTTTCCACGCCGTGCGAGCCTGCGTCAGCCGCGTTCAAGGCCACGAGCGAATCGAAAGTGGTTTCGACGATCGACTCGGCCTTCGCTACCGAAAACGCCGGAGCGCAAGCCGGAGCCGTGAGAGAACCCCGCATCCAAGCGGTCTCGTGGTCGATTCCGCCCCCGGCGCCCGGGACCTACCCTCCCTTGTTGCATCGGCCCCCGCCTGCCAACTCCTGATCCGGCATCGTAAGGGTTCGCGCTCCCGACACGTTCGTGGGCGCCACAGTCCACCTGTGCTATGTATCTGGAGTTGAACTTCATGAAGACGACGATGTTGATGGTCGCGCTGTTAGGCAGCGCTTTGATGGCCCAGAATGGGCAGCTCGCGAACGGCGTCTATGCCGTCGAGGAAGGCAATGCGAAGGGAAAGAATATTGTAATCCGGCAGTACGGAGGCAAAGACGTTGTGCTCGACACGGCAAATTTCGCACCACTCGTGGTCGAGGGCAAACCGAAGATTAACCGGGACGAGCGCGGCAGTTGGCTGATGATCCAGCTTGCGCCCGAGGCGGCTAAGCGTCTTGAGGATCTTACGCGGTCGCACATGAACCGGCCGATCGCGGTCGTCATAAACGACAAGGTACTCTCTGCCCCGACGGTTCGAAGCGTGATCAAAGATGGCAAGGCCCGGGTCACACCGTGCGAAGACGAATCGTGTGAGATGCTCCTGCGCCAACTAAGCAAATAGCGCAGCCAGCCGTGAGCGTGAGGGAGCGCCGATCCGACGCCTCCTCACGCGTCTCCGTCCCCACGCACACCTTGCGAACCGCTCTCAGCCGACGCGGGCCAAAACGGCGCGGTTTGGAATGCGGCTGATCGCGCCGGACGCACGCAGATAGCGCCCCCACAGACTTGGAAGTTGGGTGAATAAGTCGACGCGTAACGCCCTATGCTTCGATGTCCCCGCAGCGGCTCCTGAATGTATGGTCGGCGACTCTGAAGTTGGGAGCTGAGCCGGGCCTGTGGGCGATATACCGCGATATCGGAAACTGATCAACCCGATTTCTTATCCCAGACAAGCACCGCACGGTAATAGTGTCCGCTACGAACATTTAGGCCCGTCCTGATCTCTGTGAGAACTCGACCGCTTTCCGAAACCGTCCGCCATGAACTGGCCAAGAGTTTGCCATCCTGCCGCACGGTAGTAGAAAGGCCGCGATTCTGATCATCAATTCGTATGCACGAAATCGCTCGGACTGATGCGGGAACGGTTACTTCTTCTGGCCATGAGTTCGTGGGTTGGCGAACGAAATTAAGAATCTGCTCTTCGCCATCACAGCGGTCATATCCGGTAACGACTTCGACTTGCAGCGGTTGCGCGTTGCCGAATCCGGTCATGTCAATTATCAGAATTCCTGAATCCCCGCGCTTGATTTCAAGGGCAACCTTCATCGGTAGAGAAGACGTACCCTCAAATATCGATTTCTCCGAATTCAAGACCCACGTGCCAACGAACGGATCCTCCACCCCGAAGAGTTGAATGCCGCAAATGGAGAGCATAGCCAGCGCGATAAACCTGAGCCGGACCATGGTGACCTCCAGAAAATCATATCAGTCACGCGGTTCCGAGTGCCACGGCGTGGCATCGTAAGTGACAATGTCCTTGGCGATGCGCTCCGCCGAGGTGTCGAGGATAATCTCGTAGACGATCCCCATCGTGTCGGTCGGATTTATTCTCCTGATAGCCGCTGCTGTTCGACACACGCGTGCGGTTTTAGCGCTCTTATCCCTTTACCTGACGACCAGTTCCACTGCCGCAAGTGCCCCGAGTCTCGCTGTCGTTAGCTTTTCAAGTTGGCCGGTTTTATTAGCAGGTGATCTGTCCGGTTTGCATTACAAAGTGATGCGGCCGTCAGGCCGCCTTCCGTCTGCTCTTGGTTTTCCCGCTTGTTTTAGAGGCGACAGTCGTCGTCGGCGCGGTGGGAAAGTGGAAATCTCGCGCCTTCTGCGAGATTTCCAAGGGAGTGGGGGAGCCGGTGCAAACCGGTTTTTGGTTTTCACCGGCTTCCCTACTCCCGCCTTTTCCACCGTGCTTCCGCGGGGCCTTCTCCTGCAGTGGGTTTCCCCTGGCGTCGTACCGCCCCACCACGTGCGGCCCAAATCGAATCGACACGGTCCCATCCAAGTGCTGATGGATCGTTACCGTCTGTTTCGCCAGGCTGTACCGCCACCGGCTCTTTCGATCTGCCACCATTGGTGCCCGATCGCCACCGTATTGTCCTTGTCCACCACTCGCTCCGTCTGCACCGAAAGAACCAACGCCAGATCCTTTCGGCTACACCGCCGAAATGCCGTCCCCTCTCCTTCCGCCGCCACCGAAAACTTCTCGTTGAACTCCGCGATGTACCGCTCTCGCAAGAACCGATTTGCCTCCTCCAGCGTCTCTATCCCCCCACTCGCAACTCCTGCGGCAACCGGTTCTGCCACGTCCCGAAGTTCCGCTCCGACCGCCCCCGCGCCTGCGGCGAGTACGCTGCAATCGTCTGAATCCCCAGTTCCTGCATCGCTCTCCCCACTTGCGTCGGCCGGCTCTTGTCCACCTTCCCGCCCGCTGTCGGCGTGTAGAAAAAGTGGCTCCCCCGGTCGCTGTACAGTGCGCAGAACACCCCTTGCTTCTCCACCACCTCCCGCAGCCCCGCCATCACCGTCGCCGTCGATTCCTCTCCACCAATTGCGCGTAGTAGATCTCGCTGGTCGCGTCGTCCAGAATCACGATCAGGTCGTAATACCGTCCATCCTGCAACCACTGATGTTTGCTCCCATCAATGTGCAGCAACATCCCTGGCAGCGGTCTTCGTGGTCTCCGCCGCCGGTGTGTCCCACGCCGGCTCCGTTTCTTCACCAACCCCGCTCCCTGCAGCGCCTGCCTCACCCAGCTATAGCTCACCGAGAACCCGTGCTCTTTCCGCAGCTTCTCGTGAAAATGCAGCACGCTGAAGTCGAAGTACTTCTCCTGATACAGCGACAATATCCGCTCCGCCTTCTCTAGCGGGATCCGATGGATACTCCGCTTCCCCCGTCTCTGGTCGAACAGTCCGTCATAGCCGAACTCCTCATACCGCTGCTTGATCCGCCGCATCGTCCGGTCCGATACTCCCGCGATTTCCGCTGCCACCATCCATGTGATGCGCTTCGCTATCGCCCTCAGAATCACGTCTTGAAGTTTCATCATCCGCTCCATTTCCGCGGCGCTTACCTGTTCGGGCCTCGTCACCCTTCAGGATCACCGCTTTTTCGAACCGGACAATTCACTTGCTAATACCACCGGACAACTCACATGCTAGCGACAGTGCCCCGAGTCTCGCGGTCTGGAACTGCGGTTTCTCGATAGAATGCGCTTTGCCCGAAATCCACCCCACAGTTGTCGCCAGCGCATCGCGTGCGGTGGGATATTCGGCGGCATTGTACGATCCGTCGACTGAAATACGGTCTTTTGTCGGAACCAAGGTCTAAAGCGAAGCCGTGGGCGGTGCCGGTGCGGATGCTCGATACGCGACGAGTCCGTCTGGCACTCTCAAACCCATTAATGCCGGCGACGTTTCCACGCGATGTCTGCAGTCGAGTTTTCTCGATGGCTCGCGCCCGCGCCGCTCCCGTGAATATCCCCTTACCTTAACGAAACCGTTGATAACAGTACCGCCGATACCGAAGACATCCTGAAAGCGCCGTCCACCTCCTGTATACTCGTAGTCCTAGTACTACCAGTCCTGCATCACGGAGGCCCTGACGTGTTCGCATCGCTTCGATCGACCCTCTCAGCCGTCGCGCTGGCCCTGGTCGCGGTTTCCGCCGCATCCGCACAGCCGCCCGTCATCGGTAGTTGCACTGTGTTCCCCGCCGATAATATCTGGAACACGCCGGTCGACCAGTTGCCGCTCTCCCCCAATTCCGCTACCTGGGTCAACACCATCGGCGCCGCCAAAACCGCCCATGCCGATTTCGGCTCCGGCCTCTATAACGGCGCGCCCATCGGCATCCCCTACACCTCCGTGACCGCCGGTCAGACCAAATACCCCGTCACATTTACCTACGCCAGTGAAAGCGACCCCGGCCCCTATCCCGTGCCCCTGGATGCGCCCGTCGAAGGCGGCAGCCAAAGTACCGGCGATCGTCACGTCCTCGCCATCGATACCGCCAATTGCGTCCTCTACGAGCTCTACGCCGCTTACCCCCAAACCGCCAGTTGGATGGCCGGCGCCGGCGCCATTTTCAACCTCCTCTCCAATGCCCTGCGCCCCTCCGGCTGGACCTCCACCGACGCCGCCGGACTTCCCGTCTTCCCCGGCCTGCTGCGGTACGACGAAATCACTGCCGGCGAAATCCGCCACGCCATCCGCTTCACCGTCCCCCAAACTCAGCACGCCTTCGTCTGGCCCGCCCGCCACTACGCCTCCAGCCTGACCGGGACGCAATATCCCCCGATGGGCGCCCGCTTCCGCCTGCGCGCCGGCTTCGATATCTCCAGCTTCTCCGCCGCCAACCAGATCATCCTTCGCGCGCTCAAGAAATACGGGATGCTGCTCGCCGATAATGGCTCGGCCTGGTATCTCTCCGGCGCGCCCGATTCGCGCTGGGATAACAGCGACCTGCACAATCTCGGCCTCCTCAAAGGCTCCGATTTCGAGGCCGTCGATACCGCCAGCCTGATGGTCGATCCCAATTCCGGCCAGGCCAAACAGTCCACCACCGTCACCGTCACCGTGACTCCCGGCTCCGCCACTGTCCCGGTGAACACCACCCAACAGTTCTCCGCGAGCGTAGTCAACGCCGGCACCCAAACCGTCAATTGGAGCGTCAACGGCGCTCCCGGCGGCAACTCCACCGTCGGCCTGGTCAACCCCTCCGGTCTCTACACCGCGCCCGCCGTGCCTCCCTCCGGCGGGACCGCCACCGTTCAGGCCGCCAGCACCGTCTCTCCCTCCGCAACCGGCGCAGCCATCGTCACCATCACCGCCCCGCCCGCCGCGCCGGTGTTGAGTTCGCTCTCACCCTCTAGCGGAACTCAGGGCAAGAGCGTAGCCGTCACCCTCACCGGCGCCAATTTCCTAACGGGCGCAACCATCTCGATCGCCGGATCCGGCGTCTCCGCCACCACCGTCGCGATAGTGAGTTCCACCAGGATCACCGCGACCTTCGTCATCGCCGCGACCGCCGCGACCGGCGTCCATGCCGTCACGGTCACCACCAGCGCAGGCGCCAGCGCGCCGCAATCCTTCACCGTGAATCCGGCCGCGCCGCCCAAGCCCACGCTCACCTCGCTCGCCCCGAACGCCGCCACCCGCGGCGCTACCGTCACCGTTACCCTCACCGGAACCAATTTCACTTCCCCCGCGACCGTGACCGTGCAAGGTTCCGCCATCACCGTGAGCAACGTGACGCTGATCAATTCGACCACCATCACCGCGACCTTCCACCCTGCGTCCACGGCATCCCGCCGCTCGCACAACGTCTCCGTCACCACCCCCGGCGGGATCACAGGCACACTGCCCTTTACGATCCAGTAAGACTGAGCGCTACCATTAGGGTGCACATGCTACCCCGTGCTCTTTTCGCCGCATTCCTGGGGGCGTCCGCCGCGTTTGCCGCCCCCGCGCCGCTGGTAACCGGCGATCCCTTGACCTGCTTCACCCGCGTCGATGGCGCCGCCGCTGTCACCAACGTTCCCGTCGCCGGCATGCCGTTCAACCGCGCGCTTCATATCGCAACGGGCGCGGTCGCCGCCTCCGCCAACCCGTGGGACATTCGCCCGCGATGCTTCACCACTCAGCCCGCAAAGCAGAATGACGTAATCGCCGTCACCTTCTGGATGCGTACCCTCGCCGCTCCCAATAACCTCGGCCTCACCAGCTTCGTGCTGGAACGCAACGATTCGCCGTATACCAAGTCCGTGACCTATACCGCCGCTGCCGGCAGCCAGTGGAAGCAATTCGAAGTGCCCTTCACCATGGCGGAAACGTATGCCGCCAACGCCTACAACTTCAGCTTTTGGGTGACCTTCCCCAACCAGGAAATCGAAATCGGCGGTCTCGCCATTCTCGATTACGGTCCCGGCGTCGCCTTCTCCTCCCTCGGCCTCACCACCTGGCCGTACGACGAACGCGCGCCCGATTCTCCCTGGCGGGCCGCCGCCGCGCAGCGCATCGAACGCTACCGCAAGGGCGATATCGTGGTGCTCGCCCGCGATAGCGCCGGCCAGCCCGTCCCGGGCGCGCAAGTCCACGCCCGCATGAAGCGCCACGCCTTTGGCTTCGGCTCCGCGATCGCCGGCGACGTCATTCAGCGCACCGATGCCACCGGGCAGAACTACCGCGACGCCATCAAACGCCTCTTCAATAAGGTGGTCACGGAGAACGCGCTCAAGTGGCCGCCCTTCGAATCCACCGGCCGCCAGCAGGCAGATTACATGCTCCCCTGGTTCGCCGCCAATGGAATCCAGATGGTGCGCGGCCACAACGTCATCTGGCCTGCCGCCACCTATCTTCCCGCCGACGTGCAGGCCATGCTCAAAGCCAGCCCCGTCGATGCCGCCGCCCTGCGCACGCGCATCAATCGCCACCTCGCCGACGTCATGGCCTTCACCAAAGGCAAAGTCACCGAATGGGACGTGCTCAACGAGGCCTACACCAATAAAGACCTGCAAGCCGTCCTGGGCGATTCCGAAATGGCGTCGTGGTTCGTGCAAGCGCGCGCCGCCGACCCCGCCGTCAAACTCTACATCAACGACTACAATATCCTCGAAGCCGGCGGCTACGATATCCAGCACATCAACGGCTACTCCCAGATCATTCGCAACCTGCTCGCCGCCGGTGCGCCGGTCGATGGCATCGGCCTCCAATCGCACTTCGATTCCAATCTCACTCCGCCCTCCCGCGTCATCGAGCTTCTGGACCAGTTCGCCGCCTTCGGCCGCGATTTGCAGGTCACCGAATTCGATGTCTCCGTTGCCGATGAGCAAGTGCAGGCCGATTACACGCGTGATTTCCTCACCGCCTGCTTCAGCCATCCCGCCATCAAAGGTTTCATGATGTGGGGCTTCTGGGAAGGCGCCCACTGGAAGCCGCAAGCAGCCATGATTCGCCGCGATTGGTCCACCAAACCGAACTACACAGTCTGGAACGACCTGCTCTACACCCAGTGGTGGACCGACGTCCGCGGCGCCACTGCCTCTGACGGCTCCTGGCGCACCCGCGGCTTCCTGGGCGATTACGATATCGAAATCACCGTCAACGGAGAGACCACCACCTACCCGCTTCGCGTCGCCTCGAATGCCGAACCCGTCTTCCTCCACACGGGCAAGGCGGCCGCCGGTGCCATTGCCGCCGGCGGCGTAGTCAACGCAGCCAGTTTCCACGGCGGCCCGATCGCACCCGGAGAGATCGTCACCATCTTCGGCGCCGGCTTCGGCCCCGCTGCGCCCGCCGTCGCACAGTTCGCGAGCGATGGCAATCTTCCGCGCAGCGTGGGCGAAACGCGCGTGCTCTTCGATGGCGCGCCCGCGCCCATGATCTACGCCGCCAATGGACAGGTCAGCGCGGTAGCGCCCTACGCCGTCACCGGCACCACGCAAATACAGGTGGAGTATCAGGGCATCGCCACCGCGCCTGTCACCCTGCCGGTTGCACAGGCCGCGCCGGGAATCTTCATGTGCCCGAACAAACCGGGAGTCGCTCTGGTAATCAACGCCAGCGCAGGGAATGTCAGCTCCTGCAATGCCGATTTCGTGCCGCCCGCTCCCAATTCGGTGATTACCTTTTTCGTGACCGGCGACGGCGCACCAACTCCCGCCGTCGCCGATGGCCGCCTGCCATCCGGACCTCCCTGGCCCGCACCTGGGCTGCCGGTCGGCACCTCTTTCGGCGGCCTCGCTTCGGCGCGCCGCTGCGTAGCCGAGTTCGCCGGCCTGATCTCTCCCGGCGTCACGCAAATCAACACCTGCATCGTAGAGGGCCTGCCGCTCTCAGCAGCCGTGCCCATGGTCTTCTACGCCGGCAGCACTGCCAGTCCGCCTGCATCCATCGATCTCGACGCGCCCTGGAAACTGATCTGGAGCGACGAGTTCAACGGTGCGGCCGGCGCCCCTCCGGACCCAAGCCGCTGGACCTATGACCTGGGTGCGGGCGGTTGGGGCAATGCGGAGTTAGAGACTTATACCAACAGCCCGGACAATGCCTCCCAGGATGGCGCGGGCAACTTGGTCGATCCGAGCCCTGAAATCAGGTACCGGTTACACCTCGGCGCGCATCAAGACCCAGGGCCGCTTCAGCGTCACGTACGGCAAAGTGGAGGCACGTATCAAGATCCCCGCCGGCCAGGGAATCTGGCCCGCGTTCTGGATGCTCGGCGCCGATATCGACCAGGTTGGCTGGCCTGCCTGCGGCGAAATCGACATCATGGAAAACATCGGCAAAGAGCCCACCACCATCCACGGCACCCTGCATGGCCCGGGCTACTCCGGCGGCAGCGCCATCGGCGGGCCTTTCACCGGCCCCCGCTTCGCCGACGATTTCCACATCTATGGCATCGAGTGGTCCCCCGATTCCGTCGTCTTCTTTGTGGATGGCAAGCAGTACTTCTCCGTGACACCCGCCAAACTTCCCGCCGGAAAATCGTGGGTCTTCCAGCATCCCTTTTTCCTGATCCTGAATGTCGCCGTCGGCGGCACTTGGCCCGGCAACCCCGACGCCACTTCTACCTTTCCTCAACAGATGCTGCTCGATTGGGTCCGCGTTTCGCAGCGCTGAACCGGACAGCGGCAGCGCTCCAAAATACCGCCACGCAAAGCACAAAGAAGCCGATTCGGTGCTGAACCCACGGAATGCGGTCCACGCGGTAGCTCAGATGCCCGGTGCCAATGCGCAGACTCTCCGCCATGGTCGACCACTCTTCACCCAACAGCAGTCCTCCAACGCCGAATGCCAGGGAACACAAAAGCGCCATCACCAGGGCCGCGACAAGGCTCTCCTCTGGCGGGTACCGCCGAAACAACCAGCTAGCCATGAGCATCGCCGCCAGGGCATAGAGCAGAAAGAACGGGAGAACGATCGCGAAGTCGATGGCGAAACTGCGTCGGCCAAAGAACCGGACCACCTCGCCCGGCGGGACGTGATGCGACGTGCTGATCTGTTTTAGTAGCGAGTTTCTGCACGCATTCATGACTTCGTTGCGCGGCGACCGGCGCTGGGCGTCCATGTACCGGACAGCCAGGTCTTCGACGAGTTCCACGTCTTCGCGAAGGTGGCTCGCATCGCCTCCGCGGCTTAAGTCCAGCGATCTTGCATTCGCTTCCGGCCACATGCATTCCGAGTTGCGGCCTTCTCGCCGAACACATCCCGTGAACGCGAGCGAAATGATCAGCCCCAGTGCCATGACCTTCATGCTAAAAATCTAGCACGTCGCCCTGCCGGATGCCGGTCAATGGGAACAGCCACGCTGTGCAGAGCAGGAAGCCTATCGCCGACACCAGCATCGCGGTCCGCACACCGATCGTCTCCGCCAACGCGCCGCCGGCCAGCGCACCCAGCGGAACTACACCCTGGAACAGCAGGTGCATCGCGGAGTTCACGCGCCCCAGTAGATGACCCGGCGTGATCGTCTGCCGCAGCGTCCGCTCATTGATGTTGTAGATCGGCCATCCCAGGTCGCCCAACTGCGCAAGCAGCAGCAGGCCGGGCCCTTGCGCCAACGGCACCAGGATCATCGCCAACCCGATCAGCAGGCTTGCGCCGATCAGCGTCCTTCCCGTGCCAAAACGTTTGGCGAGCCGTTCCGCCATCCAGGCTCCCACGAAGCTGCCGGCTCCGCCCAGC
This sequence comes from uncultured Solibacteraceae bacterium, assembly GCA_963811575.1. Lineage (GTDB taxonomy): Bacteria > Acidobacteriota > Terriglobia > Bryobacterales > Bryobacteraceae > Solibacter. Next base: position 178,269 of record CAWERY010000009.1, read on the forward strand.
GAAATGATGGTGCCGACCAGCGCGGGGCTCAACCCCAGTTCGCGCACAGTGAATAGAAAATAAAGGCTGCCTCCGAAGCCCAGGAAGAATGCGCCGGTGGCCGCGCGCGATGCCAGCGCGCGCAGCACGGGGTCATGCCAGGTGGCGCTCAATCCCGCGCGGATCTCGCGGCCCATGTTCGGTTCCTCCGCACGAGCGGGCGGCGGCTCCGGCGTGCGGATCATCCACACCGAAATCGCCGAGCAGAGGAAGGAGCCGGCGTCGAAGAGCATCGCCATCGGCGCCGTGATCAGTTGCACCAGGATGCCGGTGAAGCCGGGCCCCGCGATCTCCGCGAAAGATTCCGTCATCGCCAGCTTACTGTTGCCTTGCAGCAGTTTCCCGGGCTCCACCAGCGAGGGCAGGTACGCCTGATAGCTCACGTCGAACAACACCGTCAGCATCCCCCCCGCGGCGGCGACCAGGTAGAGGTGCGTCATGGTCAACAGATGCAAGAGGGCGGCCAGCGGTACCGACCCTACCACCAGGGCCCTTCCCAGATCAGCCGCGATCATCAGCGGCCGCCGCCGCAAACGGTCCGCCCAGGCGCCGGCGAACAGGCCGAAGATCAGCACGCTCGCGCCGCTGGCGCCGCTCAACAATCCCATCTGCAACGGCGTCGCGCCCAGCACCAACACGCCCAGCAGCGGCACCCCGATGCTGGTGATGGTAGACCCGATCTGCGAAATCGCCTGCCCGGCCCAGAGCTTGAGAAAATCCTGCTCCCTGCCGCCGGCTCGCTGCGCTTGCATCCATCTACTGTAGATCTCATTCCGCCCGCAGCGCGCGCACCGGATCGATCGTACTGGCGCGCAAGGCCGGAAGCAGGCCGGCGAGCAGCGCGGCCGCCGCCAGGGCGATGGTCACCGCCGCCAGCGTCACCGGGTCGGAGCTCTTCACGCCGAAGAGCTGGTCCGCCAAGATGCGCCCGCCCGCGAGCGCCGCGGGCACGCCGATCGCAATGCCCCACGCTACCTGCGCGAACACGCCGCGCAAAATCATGCCGATTACCGAAGGGCGGGTCGCACCCAGCGCCATCCGCACACCGATTTCCGGTGTCCGCCCCGCCACCGTGTGGGCCGTGACGCCATAGAGTCCGATCGCCGCCAGCAGCAGCGCGAGCACACCGAAGAGCGCCGTCAGCCGCGCAATCAGGCGCTCATGGGCCAGCAGATTTCCCAGCTGTTCGCGGATGGTAGTTACGTTGATGACGGTCAGATTCGGATCGATGCCGGCGAGTGCGGCGCGCGCCTGGCCGGACAAGCCCGGGCGCGGCGCCATCCAGCCTCAGTTCGATATTGCCGATCAGGTTGGAGCGCGCCATGGAATTGTTGTTCCACTCGGCCTTCCACATTTGCAGCAGTGGCAGGAAGAACATCGGCGGAGGCGTGGCCTTCCGCGGATTGCGGAAGGTCACGTTCTCCACAATGCCGGTGATCGTGAAATCGGCGCGGTGCTCCGGTCCGCCAAAACCGAAGCGCCTGCCGATGGGGTCCTGATTGGGAAAGAAGGTGTCGGCGAAGACCTGGTTGATCACCGCGACATGCGTGGAATCCGGCGTGTCGCGTTCATCGAACATGCGTCCGCGCAGCATGCGGGCGCCTATGGTTTCGAAGAAGCGCGGGCTCACCCGGTCCCACGAGGATTGATACGGCCGCGCCGGATCGGCCGGGCGGTCTTCCAGCGAAATTTCGCGCGACCAGTTGTTGCCCTCCATCGGCCCGAACAGCGACAGGCTGGAGCTGCGGACGCCGGGGATGGCGTTCATGCGGCGTTCGATTTCGCCATAGATCGACGCGAATTTTTCCGGCGCGTAGCCGCTGAGCGCGGCGTTCACATTGATGATGGCGCCGCCCTCCAGCCGGAAACCGAAATTCTGATTCTGCAGATTTCCCAGCGTCTGCACCATCAAGCCCGCGCCCGCCAGCAGCAACAGGGAGAGCGCCACCTGTGCGCTCACCAGCAGCTTCTGCGTCCGGGTCGCGGGAGTGGCGATGGAGCGGCCCGCGCCGCGCAGCGCCGCCGCCGGGTCCGCGCTCGATGCCGACCACGCGGGCACTACGCCAAAGACGATTCCTGTAATCAGCGAGAGCAGCAGCGAAAAGCCCATCACGGGCAGCGAGGGCGTCGCGTCGATGGGCACGAAGCGCGCGGCATGGAAGGTCAGGCGAAGCAGCGCTTCGGTTCCCGCCATCGCGAAGAAAATGCCGAGCGCTCCGCCGAGCACCGCGATCGTTACCGATTCGGTCAGCGTCTGCCGGATCAATCGCGCGCGCGGGGCGCCGAGCGCCATGCGCAGCGACGCCTGCGCCGCGGGTGGCCGCTCCGCGCGCCAGCAGCAGGTTGGCGAGATTGGCGCAGGCGATCAACAGCACCAGTCCCGTGACCGCCATCAACAGCCGCAGGTCGGACCCGTAGTTGGCCTGCATGAGTTGGATCCCGGCGCCGCCCGGAGCCAGCGCAATGTACTCCCGTTCGAACTCGCGCTTCTCGCGGGCGGTCAGCGGCGGATCGTTTTCCAGCATCCATTGCTTCATCAGCACGTTGACCTTGGCCTCGAGAGCCGCGACCGGCGTTCCGGCCTTCAGGCGGCCAAAGGTGTACAGCCAGTAGTCCTGGGCGCGGTCGAGCAGGGCATTCTTCCCGTGGACCGCGGGCTCGGTGGCGAGCGGCATCCAGAAATCGGGCGGGTCGGGGCGCATGGTGTCGCCGAAGAAACCGGGCGGCGCGATGCCGGAAATCGTGAACGGGTAGCCATCGATCACGAACGTCGCGCCGATCACGGAAGGGTCCGACCCGTATTGCTGTCGCCACGCCCGATAACTCATCACCGCCACCGGCGGCGCGCCGCGCAGATCGTCCGCCGGACCGATCAGGCGGCCCGCGTAGGCGTGCAGGCCAAACAGCGAAAAGTAGTTTCCGGAGACGAACTGATCGACGAACGGCTCATTGCCCTGCGCGAAGCCGGCGCGGCGCACACCCACCTGCTGATGCCCAGCCTGGAAGGCCGCCATCTGCTCGAACTCCGGCGTGCGATCCCGCAGGTACGTGTACAGCGGGTACGAGTAAATCGAAAAGCGCCCTTGCAGGCCGCCAATCACGCAGCAGTTATCGCCATCGCCGAGGCGGTAGAGGCGCGCCGGATCGGCCACCGGCAGAGACTTCAACATGACCGCGTTCACCAGCGTGAAGATCGCGGTATTGGCCCCGATGGCGAGCGCGACGGTCATCACCGCGGTCAGGGTAAACCCCTTGCTTTTCCCCAACTGACGCAGCGTGAAGCGGAGGTCTTGTAAGGTGGTGTCGAGCATGTTGAAGGGAATACCGCCCAATCGGAAAAAGGTTACCAAAATCGGTGGTGACCCAAGTTGGGTCATTTGGAAAACGCAACCTCCTGAAATCAGGGCGGATAATTTTCGCTGGTGACCCAACTTGGGTCACCACCGTAACCTTTTGGCTTGACCGGAGTATCAATAGCGATGAGTTCACTGCTGACGGATTTCCGCTACGGCCTGCGTTTGCTGCGCCACGCCCCAGGGTTCACGGCGGTCGCGGTGGGCGCGCTCGCGCTGGGAATCGGCGCCAACACCGCCATCTTTTCTACCGTGGACGCGGTGCTCTTGCGCCCCCTGCCCTATACCGAGCCGGACCGTGTGGTCGCCGTCTGGGAAGACGCTTCTTTCGCCGGCTTCCCGCGCAACACGCCAGCGCCCGGCAATTACGCCGAGTGGAAGAAGCGCAACCGCGTCTTCACGGACATCGCGGCAACCCGGGGACTTTCCGCGAACCTGACCGCCGATGGTCCTCCGGAACAGGCGATCGGCCGCCGGGTGACGGCGAACTTTTTTCCGGTGCTCGGCGTGACGCCGATCGCCGGACGCATCTTCACCGAGGAGGAAGACCGCGTCGGCGCGCCGGTGGTGATGATCAGCTACGCGTTGTGGCAGCGGCGCTATGCGGGGTCGCCCGACGCCGTGAACCGGGACATCCTGATCAACGGGTTGAAGTACTCGATCATCGGCATCATGCCGCGCGATTTTTCCTACCGCGCCCGCGAAATGGATGTCTGGGTGCCCGCCCACTTCTCCGCCGCCGACCTGGTCAATCACAATTCGCACAATTTGAATGTGGTCGCGCGGCTGAAGCCCGGCGTCACGGTGGCGCGGGCGCAGGAGGAGATGAGCGCGATCCAGCGGCAGATCAATTCGGAGTTTCTGGACAGCGGCACCAAGACCGGCGCCGTGGTGGTTCCGGCGCGGGAAGAGATGGTGGGCAATACGCGGGTGGAGCTGCTGGTGCTGATGGGCGCGGCGGGCTGCGTGCTGCTGATCGCGTGCGCCAACCTGGCGGGCCTGTTGCTGGCGCGCGGGGTGCGCCGGCGGCGCGAGATGGCGGTGCGTTCCGCGCTGGGCGCCAGCCGCGGAAGACTGATCGTGCAGATGATGACCGAGGGAACGCTGATCGCGATCGGCGGCGGAGTGCTCGGGGTGGCGCTGGCGCCGCTCGGCATGAAGGCGCTGTCTGCGCTGGTGCCCACCGCGATGCCTGCGACCACGGCGCCGGGCGTGGACTTTCGCGTACTGGCCTTCGCATTCCTGCTTTCTATCGTGACCGGCCTGGGCTTCAGCATCGTACCGGCCTGGCAGGCGTCGCGGATTTCTTTGAACGACACGCTGAAGCAGGGCGGGCGCGGCGGAATCGGCGGTACCGGCGCCGGCACGCGTGACGCGCTGGTGGTGTTGGAGGTCGCGGCGGCGCTGGTGCTGATGGTGGGCGCGGGCTTGATGCTGCGCACGGTGGCGCAACTGCGCGCGGTCGAGATCGGCTTCCGGCCGGACCATCTGCTGACTTTGCGCACCACGCTGCCGGATCGCAAGTACCGCGAGCCGGAGCGGCGGATCGCGTTCTACCATCGCGTGCTGGAAGGCGTGCGTGCGCTGCCCGGCGTGGAAAGCGCGGCGTACACCTCGACGGTGCCGTTCGGCAGCCAGGGCAATACGCAATCCTACGAATTCGAGGGAGTGCCGCGGGTCCCGGGCGACGCCGGCGACGCGCTGTTGCGCGTCTCGAGCGGCGAACTATCTGCAGACGCTGGGCGTGCGGCCCGTCGAAGGACGACTGTTCGACGAACGCGACGGGGACGCCGCCGCGCCGGTGGCGGTGATCAACGACACGCTCGCCAAACTCTACTTTCCCAAAGGCGACGCGCTGGGCCATCGTATCTCCATGAGCGCGCGGGTGCAGGTGTGGCGCACCGTGGTCGGCGTGGTGAAGGACGTTCACGAGCGCGGCTACGAGCTCGCCATGAAGCCGGCCGCGTACTTCCCGTTCGAGCAGTTCACCGGCACGTGGGCGACGCCGGAAACGCTGGTGGTGCGAACCAAGAGCGACCCCGAGTCGCTGGCCCCAGCGATCCGCAGGGTAATCGCCGGGGTGGACGCGGAGCAGCCTGTCGCGGCGGTGCGCACGATGGATGACATCCTGACCCTCGATGTGGCGGACCGGCGGCAGCAGATGACGCTGCTCACCGCTTTCGCCGCGCTGGCGCTGCTACTGGCATCGCTGGGACTTTACGGCCTGCTGGCGTACACGGTGACGCAGCGCAGCCGCGAGATCGGCCTGCGGATGGCGCTGGGCGCGAGCGCGTCGCGCGTGGTGGGGATGGTGGTGCTGCGCGGCGTCCTGCTTTCCGCGGCGGGCCTGGTGCTCGGCATCGCGTCGGCATGGGCGCTGGCGCGCACCATGAGCAAACTGCTCTTCGGAGTGGCGGCCACCGACCCGGCAACATACGCCGCAGTCGCCGGAATGCTCTCCCTCATCGCGGCGGCCGCCTGCTGGATCCCTGCCCGCCGCGCGGTCCGAATCGACCCGATCAGCGTGCTGCGGGAAGAGTGAAATGCAGGCATAAACGGCGTCAGACCGGCTATGCTGGAAAGTGAAGATCCGATTGCTGCTGATCGTTTTGAGCGGTTCCATGTGGGCGCAAGCTCCCGTTGGTCCTGGCCCAAGATTCCAACAGATCCCGTGACCGGGCAGGTGCGCCACGAACGAGATTATCTACGCTGTCGGAGCGCAGTTCGAACAAAGAACGATGCAAAGGAAAAGCCGAACTTCGCAGGGCACTACAGAGTCACATATTGGGGATGCGGCTCGAACTGTTCGGCTGGTGCGGTGGTTGACTTGCAGACAGGGAGTGTCTTCCCCCCGCCACTTGCAAAACCGGGTGGGCTTGGATGGGAGCATTGGATTGGGTGCACGGCCTGTTTTGAGGGGGCGGACAACGAGTTCACGGTGGCGGCGCGATTCGTGCGCTGTGGCCTGAACTATTCGACCGCTTCAGAAAACATCCTCGATACGTACTATTTCTCGTGGGAAGGCAATCAGTTCCGGCAAGTCCTGTATGTTTCTGGCAAGGCGGCAGCAGGAAAGTAATTTTTCGATGCAAGGTGGCCTTTTCAAGTATCAACACGAAGTTGTGGATACTAGGCATTGGCTCAATCGCTTTCTCCACTACCCTGGGACTCTTCTCTGGCATCAGTGCACGTGCGGGCCGCTGTCTGGCCGCGAATGGCCGCCCATATGATATAGGGCGCGGCAAACATGCAGGACCCTATTAGGACCGAACGAATTGCTTCCTTTACAAACGCTTGAAACGGGGGGGGCGTCGGCCTTAACGCCACATAGTGTGGCACGGCCCCGACAGCGTGCCACGAAGGGTAAGGGATTATTGGTTGAAGACCGAACACCAAGGTGGCGACAGACAACTTAGTCACGATTGCACTCCGGTTGACGCCGGACGTTACGGGCATAGTGCGTATCTGGTGTTCCCGCAAATGGCGTTCAAAGAGAGTACACGGCAAGCAGATTGCGCAAATCGGGTGAGATCCTTATCAGGTTCCCGTCGAGCATAACGACGGTTGGCGATTCGCCGCCGAGAGCGTGGACTAAGGGCACTCCGATAGCGACTTAGGGCAAACTGGCAGCTTCGAAAGGATCATTCAGTTGAGGCAGCGCGGATGATGCCACCAGACGATGCCGCCCTCCGACCTAACGGCTGCGATACGGAAACATGCGAACCGCCGAGCTACTACGCGGCACTGGCCGGCGTGCTGCGAGCGCATCGCGCTACAATGTCGTCGGCTATACCGCAACCAGGAAGAGCGCCACCAAATCAACGATCGCTTGCTATCGCCGGTTACAGGTACCGTACGTCAACATTTGGCCTGATCGCTTCGTTCGGCAAGTAAATACCGGCATTGGGCAAACGGACGCGCCCTGTACGCATAGTGGACGTGTAACGACAGCTTCCGAGACGGATAAAGCTGAGCAGGCATTTGGGATACAGAGGACCGATTTGAACGCGGCGCGGTGACCATGCAAAGGAACAGTATGGCTACGGAGAAGGAGAGCATATCGCTCACCAACAGGCAAAGCACGTTCGCAACGATCGCCCGCGCCGGTCATGGTGCAGGCGAAGGTGGCGTCCACAGCCGTGACAAGTTCGAAGCCAGGGCATCAATGGAAACAACGACAGCGAGCGGGCGGAACTCAGAGTCGGAAGCGAGGCCGCCTCATCTCGAGAACAAAACGAAGACGGGGGAAGACCTACGAGTATTCCTTCAAGCATGTTCATCCCTCGTGATTTTCAAATCGTGCCGGACGCGGTTGGTGATCGCGCAATGGAAGCAGGACTGCTCCGGCCACGCCGCGTGAATCAGATAACTCCTGATTATAGCGCTGTGTTAGAACGTTCGCGCCATTTCGAGGAACGTACACGGTCACCAGACAGCAAGTAATAGGAATGGGCCGAAAAGAGGCGTGGCTGCGGATCAGCGCTAACCAGACCGGCCGTAATCTGGGGTGTTCTCTTCGAAACCGCCAGAGGACAGTCCGCGGCAAGTGGGGGACCGACTTTCGATCTTACAGGCGGGGGGATTGGGATAAAAAAAGATTATCGCACGACGACTCCAAGTGTTCGATACAACCAAACCTGGGTGATGACATACGATTCCCCGCGAAGAGCTGCCAGCCTCGGTTAACGCGGCGAAATGAGGTGAGCAGATCCGGATTCACACCACGAGCAAACGGTCTGCTTCAGGTTTGGTTGAATCTCGCACGTGGCAAGGATTACCGAGGCCTAACGTAAGCCTAGTTTCGAGTGGAATCGCTGTTCTTAGGCCCTGAAGGAATCTCCGTTACCCAGTTTCCATATGGGTCCGCAGGCGGTTCCGCGAAAGCCGAAAGTGACGGACGGTGCGGCAGGCGGGGCCGCCTATCCGGAAAACGCATTCACCGGATACCCAAATCCCAGCCTCTTCATTTCAAGACGGGCCTATATCGATGACGTTATGCCCGAGCCCATGACCAATGTACCGTCGACGAATACCGAAGCGCCAATTGCCCGATCATTTCATGAAGTTTCCTTCTTTTCGAGGACGCCGTAACGAATAACCCGAGTTTTGCTCCTGGTCCTGTTCAGAGTCCACAAGATGGTCTTCCCATCGGAATGGGAGATGCTCGAATCAGCGACCAGAAATCGGGCTTATGCTTCGCATGATTCAGCACCTGATACGCATTGACTTGGACCGCCATGCTGAAATCTTTTTCGAGGTCAGCTCGCGGTAGAGCCGTGGAAACGGCGCTTGCGGATATACAAGATTTTGGTCTTCGGCACTTCCGTTTTTGTGCGTTGCGCGAATGTCAAGCGACGTTGGACACTATTCGGAGGCCATGACTCCCGCTGCGCGCGGAAGAGCGGTCCCCTCGCGTAACCAGTTCATTGCCTCTTCTCTGGTCCAGAAGACACCGATGATGGTTGGCTTCGCTTTGAGGGTTGACAGGGACTCATACATGCGGGCCATCCCGAACTGGGCGGCCTTGGGCGCGATGATCGCCATGCGGCCACGGTTGATGGGCTCATTTGCGAAAGCCCTTAGAGATTCTGGAGTGATATCCGAACTGGTGACGTTCGTTAGGTCTACCAGACTGTCCGTGGCAGCGAAGGCTTTCGCGACGGATTTAAACTCCAGCACCTCGCTGGTGCTGATGTGGCCTGCCCAGGAGTGGCAGAACGCCAAAGTCTCGTCATCTATCCAGTACTTCACAGCCATAGTCTTGATGCGATAACCAGGAGCGATCCAGGGGTTATTCTACAGTGCCTATCGCGGTGGTGCAAGCTGCAATTCCAAGAGAGGCTCGAAAACCGCAGGCCGGAGCAGATCAAGCCGGACGGGATGAAATAGACCACGGCGATAGCGGCAAATAGCGGGGATTTACCCCTGCTCATCGCGTCTTCGATCGCACAGAGAGCATCTATTGATCGAGGGGGACACGCTCGACGTGATCGACGACGATGTATTCGATTTGCAGCTTTCGCGCCTGCAATTTGAGGCCGAGTTGCTTTTGAAGCGCCTCGAACAAAGTAAGACCCGATGAGCTCTCCGTCCAGGTCAGGTGAATTTCGTATTGCCCCTTGAGTCCGGTACCATCCCTAACAGCCGACCCATCGCCGACGAATGAGCCTAAGAACTTGGCAAGGCTTTCCAAACTGACGGACGGGCATGTGAGTTCTCCGCGTTTCATGACCGAACAGTTTGTGATTTTTTCCGGGTCCGCCGCTGCTTCGTGCACCTTGAGGCCACCGTTGGCCAGAACCATCGAATATGCGGATTCCGCTTTTTCTTCCCGATGGATCTCCAGTTTCAGTTGTTCCGACAAGAGCGTTTGCAGCATGGCGCGGCTTGCTTCTTCGGTCACGGCCGGGTCGGTTTTGGCCGAAATATCGAAGCGAACGTCGTCAAGCCAATCCGGTCCTTGAATATTGCTGTTCGGAACATGATATGCAGCGCCGATCAAGCTACGCAGACTGTGATTATGAATGATCATGCGGCCATTCTTGTACTCCCCGCCCGGCCGGTCTGACGATGAGTCGAGTTGCATATGAGCGGCCTCGAACGTAACGGCAGCCCTGGGAATATAAGAGGCCTGACGTTAGCAACAAAAGACCAAGGAACGCTCTCATGCAGTCGTTGACGCTGAAACGCCGGCGCACGTGCAGACGAATGTTGCGGCCTCTTCGCGGTCATAATCGGGTGATAACGAGAACCCCTTCACGACCGCTTCGGAAACGTGACCGTCCGCCCTAATTGCCGACACGGCGCAACTGCATTTGTATGGCTTTCGCGACTAAAGGCTGTCTAGTTCGTCTGAGACAATTATTCACGGAGGCACCCTTGTCTGTAAGAAGAAACGTCGTAGTCGCAACGCTGATTACTGCGAGCGGAATGCCAGCGCAACCCGCGGTGACCCGCCCCACGTTTGAAGCCTTTGAAGTGGCGACCATCAAGCCAACGGACCCGGATTACAAGGGGGGCAGGTTTATTACCATGCAAAGCACCCATGTATTTGCCGCGAAGAATTACACGGTGAAGGCACTTGTCGTGGCTGCCTACAATCTCAACCCCCGAGCAGTCTCAGGCGGTCCGGCGTGGTTCGATTCCGACCGCTACGATATTGTTGCCAAGGCACCAAACGAAATCCGGCCCAATCTTGATGAACAAATGTCGATGCTTCGGAAACTCCTGGCTGAGAGGCTCGGGCTTGCCATTCATCGCGAACAGAAAGAACTCTCGATCTATGCGCTGACTGTTGCAAGGAGCGGACCAAAGCTCAAGGCGAGCACAGAACCTCCCGATGCGCCTGCTGCCCTCGTCAATCGCATCTTTCCTGGCCGCGCTTTGCTGCCAGCCCGCAACGCGACTATGGAGCAGTTCGCCTCAATGATGCAACGTGCCGTTCTCGACCGCCCGGTTGTGGACAGAACCGGACTATCCGGGAAATACGATTTCGATCTGGAGTGGATGCCCGACGAGGTTCAGTTCGGCGGCCAAGTTCCGCCAGGAGCGCCCGACGCGCAACAGAAACCTGACCTTTTTGCCGCTATTCAGCAACTTGGCCTGCGACTAGATGCGACGAAAGGGCCGGTTGAAGTCCTCGTAATCAACCAAGTGCAACGGCCCACGGAGAATTAGCTGAGGTGCCCGGTTCGACCAGAGTCCTCCACTCTACGGGAGCGAAATGGAGCCGGCCAGCAGGGCTGCGCCGGCGACGAGGAAGCCTAGAATCGCGTCGAGCGCGTAGTGGTAGCGGCCGGAGACCGCGCCGAGCGCGATGCTCACGGCGATCCACAAAAAGATTAGTCCCGCCGACTGTGGGCCGAGCCGCAGCAGGCTGAGGGCGCAGGCGCCGGTGATGGCCACGTGCGCGCTGGGAAGCGTGTTGGCCTGGATGCTGCCGCGCTGGAGGATCCACAGGTTGAAGGCTCGCACGCGTCCCGAGGGAAGCCCGTCAGTCCACTTCTCTCCGAGCATGCGGGGAGGCCGTAGCTGGATGAACGGCAGGGTTCCGCAAGATCCGTAGGCGGCCAGCAGAACTACCGTCCAGAACTGGGCGGCCTCGGCCTGCCTGCCGGAGAGATAGAGCACCACGAGCGACAAGGGCAACACCGGGTAATACGACATGTACGCGAGTTCGAGGTAGGTGAGGACCCAGGGCCCCGCGGGGTTCCTGGCACACCATGTGAGGGGCGGCGCCACGATGCGGCGGTCCATCCGTGCCAGCCTGGTTTCCAATTCGCCGTCGGCGCCCGTGACGAATTGGCCACCCTGAGAGTAGAACAGAAACAGGAAAAGATACGGCACCCAATCGCGAACGATCGAGGCCGTCTGCGGCGTTACCCAGCGAGGCAACACCACTGCGACGAAAACGGTGACGGCGACTGCGCTCAACCCGAACGCTACAATCCTGACCTGACGGCTGCGACCCAGTGTGCGCCGGCAGCAGCCCAGGACGCTGAACCAGGAGAAGGCTAGAAGGGTGATCCATTCCGATGCGCGCAAATCCGCCATCAGGATCGCGCCCTCAAGAGGCGTAACGCTACTTTGCCCAGCACCCGTTTCGCGGGGCCGTCGAGGAACATCCAGGTCAGTGCGGACACGAGAGCCGGCGGCCGGTATCCGGGCTCCCGCTGCTCGCGCGCGGCGACCATTTCGAGCAGCACCTGCCGCGGGTTTTCGCGGAAGGCATCGAGCATGGCGGTCTGGTGGACGCAGGATACGGTGCAGTAGGGCGCGCAGGGTTTCTCGACGGCTGCCTCGCGCTCCAAGTCCTGCTGAGTGTACTGGTCGAGCGGGATGCCGGGGTGGCCGCGTTGTTGCGAGCAGTAGTGGACCAGCCCGTCCTCGCAGATGTAGAGAAACCGGCCGCCGGCGCGGCAGTGCCAGCGATTCGGCAGGCCTTGGGAGATGTTGTTCTGGAAGCGATCGTACTGCGCGAAGGAGAACATCGATTGGGATGGCTGCACCAGCTCGCGATAAATGTTCAACTGTTCCGGGGCCAATGGCTGAAGCTGGCCGCTGCCATCGTGGAGGATTCCGACCGTGCTGGTGAGGCCGAGGTCGCGGGCACGCAGGGCGATGGTGCGTGCGTCCTGCGGGTTGCGAACCGGGCTGCCGAGCACCGAATTCACCGTGACCGGGAATTCGGCGTGCTCCGCCAGCAGTTCGAGCTTGCGGCCCAGCACCTTCAGGCTCTTTTTCGAGGTTTCGTCGGGAGATACGTTGTCGATGCTGATCTGCAGGTAGTCCAGGCCGGCTCGATTCAAGCCGCGAATGCGCTCAGCGGTCAACAGGTAGCCGTTGGTGATCAGGGTGGCGAGGATCCCGCGACCCCGGATGTGACTGATGATGTCATCCAGGTTGGGATGCAGCATGGGCTCACCGCCGCTGACGGTGATGATGGTGACGCCGAGGTCGGCCAGCCGGTCGAGACGCTTTTTCATCTCGGGGAAAGGCACCGGCGGGGAGAATGCGTCGAACTCATTGCAGTAAGTACAGGCGAGGTTGCAGCGGCGGATGGGGACGATCTGCGCCAGGATGGGGTGGTGCGGAGAGACCATCGCGCGGGCAAACATGCGGGCCTCCCGCAAGCGCCGGTGCACGGCTCGGAGTGCCCGGTGAACCCGCAATAGTCGAGGCCGGCTGTGTCCCCTCTCGCGCAGCATCTCTACCACCATTTTACGCCGCCGGCGGTTTACGGCGCCGGCGGACCGGCTACCGGGCCCCGGCAGCTCATGTATGTTGAAGATGGTGAACGATCTGCCCGAGGGTCTCTTCGCAAATCCAGTGTGGCATGCGCTGCAGACGATACACCGGCACTTCGCCGTGGCGGTTGATGAGGCATGCCGCTATCCTGCCGGCGTCGCCCCGTTCGCGGCGGTCTCGGCGCCGACTACGGGCGCCTTGCAACAGCTTCACTCGCTACTCGCGCCCGGCGAGTCTGTGTGGCTGATCGGGGAGAGCTACCCTGCCGTGCCGGAACTCCATTTCGAAGGGACCATGGAATGTCTCCAGATGGTGCTGCCCGGGACGGTCACGCCGGACGGTCCGGCGAATGAAGGTCCGGCGAATGAAATTGTCCGGCTCTCCGATGCAGACGCTCCGGCGATGGTCGAACTGACGAACATCGCGTTCCCCGGCTTCTTTCGCAGCCGCACCTGTGAGATGGGCTCATACTATGGAATCCGATCTGGTGGCGAGCTCATCGCGATGGGTGGCGAGCGCTTGCGGCTTGACGGCTACCCGGAGATCAGCGGCGTGTGTACACATCCCGCACATCGCGGCAAGGGTCTGGCTGCGAAGCTGATTTGGCAGCTCGCTCGAAATCATCGTCGTGACGGGCTTGTGTCGTGGCTTCACGTGGGAGGCGAGAACCATCGCGCCATCGAACTCTACCTCCGGCTGGGGTTCCGGCCGGTCCGCAAGGTCACGCTCAATCGAATCTCCCGCAACGCGTGACCGGCTGCAGTTCTCTTCGTGCGTTACACAACGCTTTAGCTCGAAATGGGGCGTTGCCCGGCAGTGCATTCGAGGTCCAGAATATTGACGGAGAGAGAATGGCCCGCCTTTTGTTGGCCACAGTTTTGTTTACCATTGGGTTCACCACTGGGGCGGCGGCCCAGCAGCTCACCGTGGTTCCGTCGAGTATTCACGGTGTAGAACTGGCCGGCCCGGACTCTCCGAACTTCGACGCGCTGGTAACGCAAATCGTAGGTCCCGAGCGGCCCGCAGGATTTGCGGCAGCGCTGCCGTACACGCTGGTGATACGGAACAGGACATCGGAGGCCATCGCGGCTATCGATACGGTGTGGACGACGCCGGATCAGATTCTCTTGAATGCCGCGGATACGATGTTCGACAAGGCGATCTTGTATGTGAAGCCGGGACGGGCGGTGGTGGTGAGTCCGCCCGGCATCCTGCAAAACCAGAGGCAGATGCAGATCTTCGCAAACGGCTCGACCGAGGCCCATCGACTCGAAAATTTTCGGCATGTTGAGGAGGTGACCGTTGCAGTGGATGCTGTGGTGTTCGAATCGGGGCAATTCGTGGGAGCGAACCGCTACGGGGCTTTCGAGCAATGGGACGCGCAGGTCCATGCTCCTAGGGACCTGGCCAGTGCCGTTTTGCAGAAGCACGGCAGCCAGAGTACCGCCGAAATTGTGAGCTGGCTTCAGGAACTCGCTGCGGTCCGCCGGCTTCCGGCAGACGCCCATTCGGTGGAGACTATTTTCGCAGCTCGCCTGCTTCTTGCGGTGTACCGGGGAGCGGGGGAAGTGGCATTGTATTCCCGGGTCAAGAGCATGGTCGATGCTCCTGTGTTCCCGTTGCACCGATAATCCTTCCGCATGTGATTCCCGTTCCAGATTTTATGAACGCGACGCGACCATCGTCGTGACGCGCTTGGGTCGCGGCTTCACGTGGGAGGCGAGAACCATCGCTCCGCAAGGTCACGCTCAGGTGTGAAGTGGCTCAACTAGGGATTGATGATGCGGTGCAAGTCGAGAGCGGGAGGGGACACCTGGGCGTCGCTCAGCATAACGTGAACCTGACCCCGGTGGTGTGTTTGGTGATTAAAAAGATGGCTCCAGGCAACGTGCGCCGTCTCGACGTAGTCTTTGCCCTGATTGTTCGTGTACTGGAACGAGCGGTCCCAAAAAGCGACATCGAGATCCGAGAAAAACGACTCGATCCGGGCGTCCTCGCGTGCCCTCGCGCTGCGCAGGGAGGCAAAGTCGTCATACAGGATCTGGTTGAGAGGAGGTGTCACACGCTGTCCGTTCTCGAACAGCCCCAGCCACCTCCGATCGCCCAGCAAAATGTGATTCAACAGGCCATGAATGCTACCAAAAGATCCTGGACGCTGCTTCCGGTACTCCGCGTCATTCAAATGCGCGCAAGTGGCGTACAGCCGCTCGTTTGCAGTGCGGTTATACCGCGCGAGCATTTGGAAATGGGTAGTAAGATTCATTCCTCGAGCTTACACCTGAGGCTGGGGGGGACCGACCTTCGCCAAACAGGAAGTGGGAGCAATTACGCCGCCGGCTGGATTTTAATGTCTCTGGCTACACTCGTCGGATGCGGGCTAGGCGCTCCAACTTCGCGCAGCGTGACCTTCGATGGCTTCCAGAATGTTCCGTTCAGTCTCTTCGAGGTGCCCCCAGAGGAGATGAGTACGCGGCCGCAAGCTCATTGGATCGAAAGGGTCGTGCCGGGCGCCGTTGCGTACCATACGTATGGCGTGCTCGGCAATGCTCCGGGAACAGGAATGCCCATGCGCAGGGGGACGTCTGGCCCGGTAGCGCTGTCATCCGGGATCAGGACATTAAACTGCTGCGCTCCACAGGTCATTAGTGGTGCCGAGCCCGAATACAGAACAGACGCGGGCCTGCCGCCAACGAACGCTTCAACAGGAGACGTGGAGGTGGGGAAAAGCGTCGAGTTTGGGAAGAGGGATCCGAAGTTCCTGCTTGCACACATTTCAGGAACATTGAAGCCGGTCCCATAGAGCAGCACGACGGAGCCCCTCTTGGCCGGGTGCAACAGAGAATTGACGGTCCCGTCGGCGTTCACCGCGGCGAGATTGCCGGTGCCTGAGCTGTTAGTGGTGAAGAGCGCGGGCGCGTAGGAGGTGCCTCTAACACCCGGCCCATATGGCGGCGCGGGAATCGACACAGAAGGTCCTGCCGTTCCGCCCAGCTTGATTGTTAAGGTCGTGGGCACATCGGAGATTGTGTAGGGCACGATGGCCGCAACGCTCTGCTCCTGTACATAAAGCAGTTCCGCCGGGACGCCCTGAAATTCCACAGACGTCCCCCCGAGGCTGGTAGGAAGGCTTCCCGCCTCGGGCACAAACGCGGTGACCAGTTGAGGGGGACCAAGTCCGCTTCCGAATATCGTGATGATCTCGCGTGACGAGGGCGGACCGCTCTGGTAGCTCGCGCCGTTGACAAATCCGCTGGCCTGAACCACCGGAGCCTTATCCAAGATGCGCAGACTGGCAGGAATGTCCACCGAGACGTCGGGGTAGCCGGCAGCAACCAACTTGGCGGACACCGTTGTCGTGAAATAGCCCGGCGCAAGCCCGGTTACATCGGCGCTGCCGGTGATTGCGACCGACCCATCGATGGCATTAGCCGTGCCGGCGCTGACCGTCAACCAGGATGCAGCAGCCTTACCGATGCTCCAAGTACCAGTATGGGCGGCGGGGTATAGCTTCAAGGATTGGGCGAGCGGCACCGACCCTTGGAGCGCCACCAGGTCTAGCGCCCCAGGATCCATCCCAATGGGCAGCGCAGTACGAAAGTTCATGCGGCCCTTGGAGACTGGGATTCCGTTCGAAGCATCAAAGGTACGGGGGTTATCGCGATTGCCATCCGCCCAGGAATCGAAATACCAGACGTTCCCGGAGGACGTTTGAATCGGTACCCACACCGTTAACGCCGGGTCTGCCGTAAGTGGCGTTTTGACCAAAGTGAATGTTCCATCAAAGCCGGGCACGTCACTGCGGTAGTACACCAATGGAGTATTCCGCAGGGGCTGGGCGGACTCCAGCGTAGCGTCAAACCCGTTCGTTACGGGCACTGCCAGACTGGCGGAATTGTTGGCCAAGGTGGGGTCCGAGGTTATGGCTTGGAGACTGGCGTACGCCAAGGGAGCACAAGGCACCGCGTGGCACGCATAGCTATACACGAACTCGATACTCATAGCGCTGCCGGCGCGCAGCAGCGGAATGTGGGCGCCGCCGCCAGCGTTGCAGATCGCCACTCCTCCGGGCAGGCATCCGGCGACTGTGGCGGAGCCACCGTTGATGTCGCCGACGTTCGCCCGCAATTGTACTCCCTCCGCGTCGGCAGGGCCGTTGTTCGAAACCGTAACTCGTACGTCCACAGTACCGTTGGCCGCGATACCGGTGCCAACTGCAAATGGCTTAACAAGGCTCAGCGACACGGATAACTCCGCTTGGGGCGGCGTATCGCTGAAACTCAGCAGTAGAGGCGCGGTAACCTGGTCGTTGAAGACGACTGGAACGCGTGCGGAACTTGTCGCCACCAGCATTCGAAGGGGAGCAGCACCGCCCGGGACAGCAGCGAGAAACCCTTGCGGCCAGCGCATTCCCACCTTATTGCTGAATGTTGGGGGTGCAGTGATACCTCCGAGAAAGTAGCTGCCCTCAAGAGTCGCGCCGTCCGAGTTTATGGCGAACAGAGTTTCGCCCAGTTCCACGTGCAGGCCTTGCCCGAACTGGTTGGTGAAGGGCGGCATCGCCACAAGGGCGCGAACCCGCCCGTCCTGCAGAACCGTCAACGCCTCAACGGTGCCGGAAGCCAGTGCATCGGACCATACAAGGGCAGAACCTTGCGGATTCAGTTTTAGAACATACCCAGTCGCGGAACTTGATTGCAGAGGCAAGCCGATTTGGCTGGCCGGAAAGGGCTGGTCGGGAGTGTTGTCAAAGGAACCACCAACGTAGGCATTCCCAGCGTTATCGACTCCAACCGATGTTGGGCTTGGGATCCCATCGGGTTGGCCCTGATAGAGCCAAGTCGCGTAAACCACGTGATCCAGCGCGGGTGCAATCTTGAGCGCGTAGCCCGCATTCACAGCGGAAACGGACTTAGGCTTAGTCGTTTCATAGGCACCCGGTGTCGCTTCGAACCCAGCGACCGGCACGCCAACAACGTATACGGCTCCTGCCGAATCGACCGCAATCGCAGTCGGGCCGCCATAGGCATCGAGAGGGAATACGCCGGCAATTGCACCCGCGGGGGTCAGTTTCGTAATCGAATAAGCGCTGGGTGGGGTGCGCCCTGCCAGGTAAAGGTTTCCTGCTGCATCGGTGGAAGCGGCGTATGTTGTGAAGGCGTTCGCGTAATTGATGGGCGACTTGTTGCCCTGGGCATCCACCTGGAAAAGTGAGCCAGCCACGACCCACAACGCTCCGTTCTTCGCGGGCTCCAGGAAGGCAACGACCGAGTCGAATTGTGCTCGGTAAAGAACTGAGCCATCGGATGCCAGCGCTGTCACAGTGGAAGCGGCCCCGACATTTCCGAGGGAGGCCACGTAAGTGTTTCCGTTGGCGCCGACTGCCATGGCCAAGGGTGAGCCAGGATCAAACTGGTGGCACCATGCGACGGATTTTAAGCCAGCGCAAATAGGAAGGTACGTTCCAGGCTGCGCGACGGCAGCATTCACTCCGGCGAAAGAGATAATCGCTAAGAGCAGGGCTCTGTGTTCGATCACACACTTATTCTAGCCCCGCTAACTTCGCTTAACGCTTGCGATCACTTCGTGCGTTGAGATCCCCGGAGCGGAGGATGCCCGACTAATTGGAGTGACGACAAGACCACGCGCTGTGTCGGTCATCAGTTCGGCCGCATCAAGATCGCCGCAAATCGTGCAGCTCATCTCACCGGTGGATGAGCCAGCACTAGCTAGGGTCGTGCCGAGCCAGGTACGCTGCTGATACTCTCCATCTTCAAGAGCTTAGCCTAGAAGGATTGCTACAATACGGCGACTTTCAATCTGCGGATTCCATCGTTCCGGATTTCGGCACAAGCCATCACGGCCGGCTACCGGCGATTTCGGAAACCGGCCTCCGGCCCGCGCCGTCCGGCATCCCAATCGATGCTTCGCCACTTAACGACCGCATATCGCTCCCTTAGGCTCGATGGAACCTCACGGTGCTTTGTGGTGTCATCATTTCACGCAGGGGATCAATCTTGTTGGAGTAGCCACACTGCTTCTCGCAGTCGCTGGTGCGGGCAGCATGGACCAGGAGCGACCGACACGCGTGGTATCGCTACAATATCCGTGCGTGGCCCTCAAGGAACGAATTCAAGGATCCGTTCGCCTCCAGTGCGCTATCGGAAACGACGGACTCTGCTCCGACGTGACGCCGCTAGTTGGACATCCACTGCTATTGAAGATGCGATAGACAATCTGAAGAAGTGGCGCTACAGCCTTGGCCCGAGTCCGCTCCAGAAGCCCAGATTTGCGGTTGTCGAGTATCGCTTTGTCATAAGCGCCGCTCCGAAGTCCAAGTACGAACTTGACGTTGTGTTCACACACCAACCTGGTGGTTCTTTCCATAAGTGCCACATGACCGTTGAGGTTCTCGCGTTGTCGGACTTGCTACTCGGCACGGGTGCCACCGAGTAGTATGGCTTTATGCTCCCGTTACTCTTCCTTGCTGTTGCACTCGATCAGGCAGGCGAGATGCTTCCCAACGGGGACACTTCCTGCAAGGTCATTGAAACGCTACCAGCAACCTTGCGGGACCTGGTACGGCCCTTGGAGGAACTGCGCCAATTCGAACTACGCCGGTGCGCTGCCGGTAACGTCCAGGTGTTGGCATACCAAGGTGGGGAGAAACGGACCGCGCTCGCCTTCGAGACGGGCGACCCGTACCCGAGCCTTCTTGCGCTCGAGACTAGCGTGCTGATCCCGAGCATGATCAAATTCTGGTCGAGGTGCCGCCCGTGTCCTATCACTACCTGGACGGATCTCCCCGGCCGCCCTCGAAGGTTTACACCTTCGGCATCGAACGGTCTCCAGCGGAACGGCAGAAGTAGGTTGCCATCAGCCACCCCCCCCGGACGCTAGCCGGACCTCGGTATGCGGACAGCTTCCAGAGGCGCCACGAAACATGGGTGAGCCCATCACTGTCCAACTTTGCCGAACGCATCAACGTTGGGCTTTACCCGCCGGAACGTCAACTCAAACTTGTTTGGCGGGACAAATCGAACGGCGGGGGGAAGGATTTATCGGTAGGTGGGTCTTGCAGCGTAAAAATGAAGATGAATTCCAGACTCTCACCTTCACATCGGCTTTCGAATTCGGAGAGACTCATCGCGACCTGCACCTCCGCTTGGAGAATCCGGTTCGGACCCGTGAGATCGACCTTCCCAACTTGGCCGTTCTTGCCAATCTGGACGAGGGCGCGGACGTTTCCCGAGACTCCAGCTCGGGCCGCAAACAGTCCCTGGGTTGGGAGTTGGAGAGACTTCACGCAAGAAGGAAGTACACCGGAGGGCGGAGTTTGTCCCGGCAAAATCGCAGCAGTGACCAACGCCGTACAGAACCCGGTCAGCAAACTCTGACATCGCCGCATGCCTCAAGTTTATCGAAGGCGCACGCCATAGTAGAAATGCGGTCATTTCCGGACGCGCCCGAAGCGGTCGACGGCACCGTTCCGCTTTCCTGGCGCGTATTGTTTTCCAGCGAAGGCACGTGTTATCGCATATTCGTTCTGACGATGCGAAGCGGGCAACACACGACCGCTCCAGGGTTCAGGGCATCGGATTGCAAATGGCGTGGCCGGGCCGCCGCGCGGCCTATGGTCGATACAGGCGGGGTTACATTTGGGCGTTGCACCAAGCGCGCCCGGATTGAATTCCGCATTCGTGGCGGTCGGGCCGGGCGGTCGGGCCGGGCGGGAGGGCATATGGCCGGAGTGATAGACTTGCTGGCAACATGAGCGGCGGCAAGACACGGTTGCCTATTTCGTTGGTTTGTGGATGGCACCAATCCTGGAGGGGCTCAGTGAATCGCGTCAAGTGTGCAGCCTGGCGTGCGTGGGTTTTGACTTTTTCTTTGGCTCTTCCTGTCGTGAATCCCGCGGCTGCCCTGCAACTTCAGAAGGAGGCTCACGAGTCGATTCTGGCGGAGGGCTGGCGGTTGACACCTGAAGGAGCGGCGCGACTGGAATCCGCGCTCGCGGCGAATCCGCAGGATGTTCCCGCGCGGGTCCGGCTGATCAGTTATTACTACCAACGGATGATCGCGGAGCCGCGGAGCCGGCATGTTCTGTGGCTGATCGAGAATCATCCTGAGGCAAACATCTTCCGGGTTGCCGCGGACGTGACCTCCATGAAGTTCCCGGATTGGACGGGGTTGAATACTCAGGCGGGCTACGAGCGTGCCAAAGCGCTTTGGCTGAAGCAGACGCTGCGGTACGCGACCGACACCAGGATCCTGGCGAATGCTGCCGACGCCTCTGTGTTGGAACCGGACGTCAGGTTGCGGCTGGTCCGGCGGCTGCGAGTTCTTGAGCCGAAGAATCCGGAATGGAGCACCTGGCTGGCAGTGGTTTACGCACGGGCCTCGCGGGACGTTTTCTTCGCTCGCGAACCGGGCTCCGGTTCCAGAGACTTCACCGGGCCTCCGAATCTGCGGTCTGGGTTCACGACTCCGCTGCCGATGGCGGCGGAGTTGAAGAAGGAACTGGAAACATCCAGCGACGCTGCGCTGGTCGGAGAGACAGGAGAATTGCTCACGTCAGAGGCGGCGCTGTTGAGGACGTCGCGCACTACTCCGGAGATCGCCGCGAGCGACGCGTTCGGCAAGAGTTTACTCAAACGGGCGCGGGCGCTCGAACCAGTCAACCCGCGCTGGCAGCGCCAGTGAAAGATGTGGGGGCCGCTACGGTTGATAGAGGCGGCGGTACATTTCGGCGTTGCGCAGGACGGCCTGCACGTAATCACGCGTCTCTGTGAACGGGATGGATTCCACGAATTCGGCGGGTTCGCGGTAGGTGTTCCAGGTGAGCCATTCGACTACGCGCTGAGGGCCGGCGTTGTACGACGCGAGCGTTTGCTCGACGCTGCCGCCCTGCTTATCGAGCATGGAACGCAGGATGGAGCTGCCGATCTTCAGATTCGCGGCGGGCTGGCAGAGAATGCTGGTGGTGAGGCGCGCGACGCCGTTCTGGCGCGCGAACAAGCGGCCGGTGGCGGGGCGCACCTGGGTGAGTCCGTAGGCTTTGGCGCGCGACACGGCGCCGGGATTGAATTCCGATTCCTGGCGGATCAGGCCGGCCAGGAGGTAGGGGTCCAGAGCGCGCTCCTGCGCATCGCGGATCAGATCGGAGCGGTAGGGAAGGGGGAACAAGAGCTCCCAGAAACGGCGCGGCGCGGAGGGGACGGGCAGGCCGAGATACTCCGGCGCCATGCCCTTCATGACGCGCATGGCTTGATGCGGGGCGTCGGCGGAGGAGGCAATTTCCATGGCGAGCAGGGCGGGCTGGCCATCGGTGCGCGAGCCGAAACGGAGTTCGGAATCGGCCAAGTCCGGGAGTCCGGCGGAGCGGAGCAGGCGCGAACGCTCGATGCGAAGCGCGGTGGCAGGGGTCGCGTCGGAGGGAATCGGCGGAGGCGAGGGAAAGCGCAGGCCGGCGACAAACTGCGAGATCTCGGGCGATGCGGAGGACGACGCTGGCAACGCCTTGAGGCGGGTACGCGCCAGCATGGCGTAATAGTGATTTTCGTAGGCGGACGTCAGGCGCTGATAGCAGGCGCGGGCTCCCGCGGTATCGCCGGAGCGCTCTGACAGGCGGCCCAGGAAGTAGAGGGCGGCGCCGCCGGTGGAGTGGGCCGGGAACAGGCGGAGGTGTTCGCGCAACAGCGCCGCGGCAGACGGAAGATCGTGCTGATAGGCGTTGAAGGCGACCTTCCAGCGGCACAAGGGAGCCTGGGCGGAGGTGGGGAAATCCTCATAAATCGCGCGATAGAGCGGCACGTAATCGTCGGGGCGATTGACCAGGAGGTAGCGATTGGCGGCGGAGTTGAGTGCCTTGAGACGCCACTGCGATTGCGGATATCGGGCGGCGAGTTGCTGGATGGCGGATGCCAGCTCGGCATCGTCATTGCGGCGGCGGGCGCATTCGGCGAGGTAGTAGAGGCGTTCCGCGCCGGCCTCGGAATCGGGGATCTGGAGGGAGGCGAGGGCGGGCCAGGCGACCGCGGGTTTGCCGCTGAGATAATCCGTGGCGGCGACGCGGACGCGGGCCTGATCGCGTTCCAGTCCCTGGGCCACGGTGGCGACGGACTGGTATTCGCGCTTGGCTTCCGCATATTCCCTGGCATCGAGGAGGCGATCGGCGCGGTGCAGTAACAGGGCGCCGCTGGGCTCGGGGTACGTCGCACCCATGGCGTCTTTCAGGGCGACCAGGCCAGCGGCGGCGCGGGTGGCGGCGGCGCCGGTGAGGTTGTGATAGTAGACGCGCTGATAGAATTCGGCGGCGTGCGGCAGGTCTCCGGCGGCCTGGTAGCAATCGGCCAGGATGACATCGCCTTCGGGCTGCGGCAGTTCGGTGTAGTGGTCGCGCAGAAGGCGCACGGCATCGGCGGGGGCGGTGGATTTCAGGGCGCGGGCTTCGAGCAGGCGGCTCTTGCCGGCCAGCGGGGAATTGCGATAGGCGGGGGCGAGATCGGCAGCGATGCCGGTGAACTCGTTGTTCTCCACGCGCGCGGCCGCCAGGTAATAGCCGGCATAGTCGGCAATCTTGGGAAGCCGGGCGGGAAGCGGTTGGAGCGCGGCGATGGCGGCGGGCCAATCTTTTTGTTCATAGGCCGCGATGCCGAGCGCGAGTTCGCCCAAGGCGGCGTCCTCGGGGTGTGAGCCGAGATAAGCAGTGAGGGCGGCGCGCCGCGCCGGGGTGGGTGATTCGCGATAGGCCCGCGCCAGCGCGCCGAGCACGCTGGAAGCGGCGGGCGACCCGGGCAGGCTAAGCGATAGGGCCAGCGTGAAGAGGGCCAGGATAAGAGCTGCCGAGCAGATCCGTTTCGTCATTGGCTAAAGTTCGCGTCAGTTCCAGGTGGAGATAGTCCACCATGCTGGGACAGGAAAAAAACTGCACGCGAAAGGTTTCGCGCGCCGAATCGATGGGCTGCCGCAAGAGCTCGTAAATATTGCGGTGGGTGCGGCCGGATTGCACGACGTCGGCATGATAGAGCCGCATTTCGGCCGCCTGCACGCGCGCGAAGCGCTGGGCGCGCAGGTGGAGCTGCTGCTCGGAGGGCGGCATACGGTCCCACGCGGAGAGTTCCGGGGGCGCTTGTTCCGGGGGCGGCGCGGGAGCTTGCGGAGCGGCGGCAATGGTGATCAGTTCCGGCAGGGGTTCGGGCTCGGGCAGCGGCTCGGGGAACGCGGTCCACACGGCGGCGGCCACCTGGGTGAGGAGTTCGACGGCAGCGACCTGCACGGAGCCCCAGCAATAAATCAGCGCCGGCACGGCCTCGCGGACTTCCAGCGGGAAGAGGGAAACACGGGTTTCGGGCGGATGCGCGAAGTGTTCGACCAGGGCGGCGGAGAGTTCCCCGGGGGTGGCGGCGGCGATCAGCGGATCGCGCGATTCCACGGCGGCGGCGAGGGCGGGCGCGGTCGAAAGCGGAAGTTCAATGCGCTCGGCGGCGGCGAGCGGTCCGGCGATGCGAAAGAGGGCGGCACCGGTAGCGAACCGGCCGGCGGCGCCAGACAGGGTGGCGCACAGTTCGTCTTCGTCGGGAGCAATGCGCAGTCGGCGGACGGCCTGATTGAGCTGCTCGGCAAGCTCGCGGCAGGCGGTATCGCGCGAATTCTCGAATAGGGATTCGAGCTCGTGTGAAATTTGCGGGAGGCGTTCTTCGAGAACTTGGCGGGGGCCGCGCAGCATCGCTGATCTTAGTTTAGCAGGCGGTATGGCCAGGGTATTCCGGCAAGAGATAAAAGGGCGCGGGAGGCGGCGAGGCAGTAGAATGCAGGCATGGAGACACTGAAGGGAAAGTTTGCGATTGTCACGGGAGGCACGCGAGGAATCGGGCGGGCGATCGCGGAGCGGCTGCTGCGGGATGGCGCGGCCGTGGCGATTTGCGGGCGCGATGCGGCGGGAGTTGTGCGGGCCACGGCGGAAATGAAATCGCTGGGACGGGTCTTCGGAGCGGCGGCCGACGTCAGCAAGGTAGAACAGGTGCGTACATTTTTCGCGGCAGTGCAGGGAGAATTTGACGCGCTCGACATACTCGTGAACAATGCGGGGCAAGCGGCGTATCAGAAAGTCGGCGAGATGACTCCGGAGCAGTGGCACCGCAATATCGATCTCAACCTGAGCGGCGCCTTCTATTGCGCGCACGAAGCGCTGGCGCAATTCAAGGCGCGCGGTGGCGGCTTCATCGTGAACATCTCGAGCCTCGCCGGGCGCAACGCGTTCAGCGGCGGAGCGGGCTACAACGCATCGAAATACGGCCTAAACGGGTTTACCGAGGCTCTGATGCTGGATCACCGCCACGATAATGTTCGCGTGAGTTCGATCATGCCGGGCAGTGTGGATACGGAATTTTCCGGCACTCCGGGAAAGGTCCATCCGGAAGATACGAGTTGGATGATCGCGCCCGAGGACGTCGCGGAGGCCGTGTCAATGGTGTTACGGATGCCGGCGCGGACGATGGTGAGCCGCGTAGAAATCCGTCCGTCGCGTCCCAAGAAGTGAGTCTGCATACGCCCTTTAATCTGGCCCTTCACTTGCTACATCAGTGAGTGTGAGGGGAGGCGATCATGGGGACACTGAATAGGCAATTGGATCCAGAGCTGACGGGCTCACTCGCGGGGAAGCTGGATGCGGACCTGCGCAAGAGGATTGTCGGACAAGAAGAAGCGATCCAGCAGATCATACATATCTATCAGACTCACCTCGCTGGCATGAGCAGTCCCGGGCGGCCGATCGGAAACCTTTTATTTCTGGGTCCGACAGGTTCCGGCAAGACCAGGATGGTGGAGGCGACGGCGGAGAGTTTGCTGGGAGATGCGCGCGCGGTCATCAAGATTGATTGCGCGGAATTCCAGCATAGCCACGAAATCGCGAAGTTGATCGGTTCGCCTCCCGGATACCTGGGGCATCGCGAAACGCATCCGCTTCTCAGTCAGGAAGTGCTGGACCAGTTTCATACGGACCGTATGAAATTGAGTTTCGTCCTCTTTGACGAGATTGAAAAAGCGAGCGATGCGCTGTGGAATCTGTTGCTGGGAATTCTGGACAAGGCGACGCTCACGCTGGGCGACAACCGCCATGTCGATTTCTCGAACTCGTTCATCTTCATGACCAGCAACCTGGGCGCGACCGAAATGAATTCGATTCTGCGGCCGAACCTGGGCTTCGCCGCGGGCGAGTGCGAACGCAATAACGCCGCGGGAATCTTAGACCCGGCGCTGGCCGGCAAGGTGGAATCGGCGGGACTGGAGGCGGCGCGCCGCAAGTTCACCCCCGAATTCATTAATCGCATCGACAAAACTGTGGTGTTCCATCCACTCTGCGCTGAAGATCTGCGCAAAATTTTGACGATCGAACTGAACATGGTGCAGCAGCGGGTGTTCAGCGCGGCGAATGCGGCGCCTTTCGTGTTCAATCTCACGGACCAGGCGAAAGATTTCCTGCTTCGCGAGGGGACCGACATGAAGTACGGCGCACGTCACCTGAAGCGGGCGGTAGACCGGCTGCTGGTGCATCCCCTTTCGAATCTGATTGCCACCTTCCAGGTGCGGGGCGGCGACCTGATTCGAGTGGACTACAACGAGAGGGGCAACCTGACGCTTCTTTAAGGACCAGGAAGACATGCCGGCTCACGTGATGGCGCAGATGGTGGACACATCGATCGGCTTGCCGAACGGAATCCACGCGGCCGGCGCAACGGTGGAACCGATTCGTACGGCGCACGCCAGAACGACCAAGCGATAACAGACGAACGAAGCGAAAAACGCGGGGGGATGGCGGGCGAACAGCCTGCCATCCCGCAGTTCTGGTACAATCCCGCGTAAGTGAAACTTCCAGCAGAGAAGCAGAGTTCCCGCCTGATGCGGGCCATGTTCAGCACTGTGGCTCCGCGCTACGATTTCATCACCCGAACCTTTTCTTACGGCATGGACCGGCATTGGAAACGCGCCGGGCTGGAGCATGCCACGCTACCCGAAAGACCAGTAGTACTAGACCTGGCTTCGGGCACCGGTGATTTTTCACTGATGGTCCAGCAGCGATATCCGGGATCGAAACCGGTGGCGGTGGATATCACGGAGCGCATGCTGCAACTGGCGCGCGGGCGCGGCGTGAAGGAAACGGTTTGCGGCGATGCAGGGCATCTTCCCTTCCCCGACCATTCGTTCGATTGCGTATTCGTGGGCTACGGACTGCGCAACTTTCCCAAGCTCGATGTGGCAGTGCGGGAGATTGAACGCGTGACGAAGCCGGGCGGCATGCTGGTGAGCCTGGACTTTTTCCTGCCCTCGAATCTGGTGATGCAACGTTTGTATCTGGGTTACCTCTACGCGCAGGGCGCGTTCTGGGGGATGGTGCTGCACGGCAAGCCGCGGGTTTACACCTACATTCCGGATTCCCTGCGCAGCTTCGTTTCGATTGACGATTTTTCATCCTTGTTGAAGCGCACGGGTTATCAGAAGATCGATACGCGGCGTTACATCCTGGGCGGAATCGGGCTGCACTGGGCAGAGAAACGTTAGCTGGTGGCCGTTATCCACCACATCGGCTGAAGGCCACCAACCTATGAAGGAACGTCTTCGCGGATCGGACTACCGGTTTATCACCATCTGCATGGTGTTACTGGCGGGCACAACGTGGTTCAGCGCGCGCAACTTTTACCGCGCTTTCCCGGAAGCGTCAATCGATTTCAAGGTAAGCCGCGATGATGCGCAAACGCTCGCCGGCAAATTTCTGAGTGCCCAGGGATACGGAATCGAAGGCTACCGGCAGGCCGCGCAATTTGCGTACGACGAAGACGCGAAGACATTTCTGGAACGCGAAGCGGGCCTGGAGCGCGCCAACCGGATCATGGGCACGCGGGTGCGGTTGTGGCGCTGGAGCTATCGGTGGTTCCGGCCGCTGCAGAAGGAAGAGTTCGATGTCGAGATCACGCCGCGCGGCGAACTGGCGGGCTTCGATCACGAAATAGCGGAAGACGCGGCGCGGCCGGCGGCGACGGTGGAGGAAGCGCGGGCGCTGGCGGAGAATTTTCTCCGCACGCGGATCGGGCGCGACCCGGCCACGCTCGATTTCGTGGAAGAGAGCGACGTGACGCGTCCGCACCGGGTGGACAGAAGCTTCACCTGGAAGGAGCGTGATTTCGAGTTGCACGGCGCCACCAACCGGGTGGACGTCACGATGCTGGGCAACGAGCCCGGCGGGTATCACGAATACCTGAAGGTGCCCGACCAGTGGAAGCGCGATTATCAACTGCTGCGTTCCAAGAACGAAGTGGCGCAGACGATCGATTCGGCGGCCACGGTGGTGCTGGTGGTCGGCATGGTGATCGTGATCGTGATGCGCGTGCGGCGCCGCGACGTGCCGTGGAGGCGGGCGGCGCTGGTGGGGCTTGCCGGAATCGTGCTTGGCTTTCTGGCGCAGCTGAACGAATTTCCCCTGCACGAATTCAGTTATCCCACGACGGATTCTTACGGCAGTTTTCTCTCCCGTCAATTTTTGAACGCGCTGCTTTCCGCGCTGGGCGCCGGCGGGCTGCTGTTCATCCTGACGGCGGGAGCGGAGCCGCTGTATCGCGAAATGATGGGCGACAAGATCTCGCTGGGGAATCTGTTCACGATGCGCGGGCTGCGCACCAAACGGTTTTTCCTGGGAGCGATTCTAGGCATCACGCTCACCGGCATTTTTATCGCTTATCAGACGGCGTTCTACATTGTCGCGTTCCGGTATGGGGCATGGTCGCCGGCGGACGTTCCGTACACGGACCTGCTGAATACGAAATTCCCCTGGGCGTTTGTGCTGTTCGGCGGATTTTTACCGGCGGTCTCCGAAGAGTTTCTCTTCCGCATGTTCGCGATTCCTTTTTTGCGCAAAGCTGACGCGCAACATTGTGATCGCGCTGGTGCTGGCGGGCTTCATCTGGGGCTTCGGGCACGCGGGCTATCCGCAGCAGCCGTTTTACATTCGCGGCGTGGAAGTGGGAATCGGCGGCGTGGCGCTGGGAATCATCATGCTGCGCTTCGGGATTTTGCCGACGCTGGTGTGGCACTACTCGGTGGACGCGATGTACAGCGCGATGCTGATGATCCGCTCCGAGAGCCTGTATTACAAGCTCTCGGGCGTAGGAGCGGCGGGGATCATGCTGCTGCCGGTGGGGATTGCGCTGGTGGCGTACTGGCGGGGCGGAGGGTTCGAGCCCGAGACCGGGCTGCTGAATCGCGATGACGCGGCGGAGCCCGACGCGGAGCCGGAGCAGGCCGCGGCGCGGGAAGCCGCAGACGCTCCGGCGGCAGTTGCGGTGTACCAGCCGCTGAGCCGGAGGGTGCGCTGGGCGGGAGCGGCGGTGTTGGTGGCAGGCCTGGCGGCGCTCGCCATCCCGGTGAGCCGGTTCGGTGAATCGCCGGTGTACAAACTGACCAGCGCGCAGGCACGGGCAGTCGGCGGACGCGTTCCTGAAAACTCGCGGGCTGGATCCGCGCGCTTTCCAGGAAGTGACGTATCCTTCGGCTCACTGGGGCGAAGGCGATTCGATGGCGGCGAAATATTTTCTGGAGCGGCGGCCGGTAAGCGCGGTCGCGGCGCTGTTTGAACGCAACCGGCCGGTGCAATATTGGGCGGCGCGCTATTTCCGATCTCTCGATCAGGAAGAAATCACGGTGACGGTGCACCCGGAAACCGGCAAGGTGATGGGCTTCGTGCACACGATACCGGAGGACCGCGCAGGCGCGGACGTGGCGGAAGATCGCGCGCGCGAGACGGCGGCTCAGTTCGCCAACGCGCAAGGTTGGGACACGGGCACGATGGAGTTGAAGGAGAACGCTTCGGAGAAAAAGAAGGCGCGGCGCGATTATTCGCTGGAATGGGAGGCGCGGCCCGGCGACGCGCGCAATGTGGACGAAGCGCGCTGGCGGGTACACGTAGGAATCAGCGGCGACCGGGTGGATTCGGCGCGCGGATTCTGGAAGCTGCCGGAGACGTACGAGCGGGCGCGGGAGCAGCAGAATGCCCTGGCGATCGTGGTGACGGTGATCCGGATCGCGGTATTGGCGGGCCTGATTGTGTTCGCGATGTGGTGCCTGATTCACGCCACGCGAAGCGGCGCGGTGCCATGGAAGCACGTAATCCGGCTGGCGCTGCCGGCCACGCTGGTGTTCCCGGTGGCGCCGCTGCTTTCCGCGGGGCTGATGATGAAGGACTACAACACGGCGGTGCCGGTGGAGACTTTCCGCGCCATGGCGTTTGTGGTGATCGGCATGAGCGCGGTGCTGGGCTTCGTGGTGATGGGTGCGGCGGCGGCGCTGCTCTGCACTTTTTATCCGGCGGCGCCGGGCTCGCTGGAAGCGGGGAATCGCCGCCTGATGGGCATCGATGCGGCGGCGGCGGTGCTGGCGGCGATCGGTTTGGGACTCATGCTGCATCAATGGCAGGCGGTGCTGCTGGATCGATTTCCCGGGCAGGCGATCTTCGCTTTCGGCAGTCCGGACATCATCGCCAGCAGCGCTCCGGCGATCGCGGCGCTGGCGGCCGCGGTGCGCAGCCTGCTGACGAATGCGGCGCTGGTGGGACTGGTGGGGCTGCTGTTCCGGCAGTTCACCACAACGTGGATGCGGATCGCGGGCGTGCTGCTGGCATTGTGCGCGCTGCTGCCGGGCGAGATTCGAACGCCAGGGGAGTTCGCGGTGCAATACGCAATCGCGCTCGGGATGGCGGCGGCGGCGTATGCGTTCTGCCGGTACTTCGGGAGGCGAAATTACCTGGCGTACGCGCTGGTGCTGTGGCTGGCGGCGCTGCGCGGGCCGATGATGCAACTGCTGGGGAACGGCAATGCCGGGCTTGAGATGCAGGGATGGATTGTGGCGGCGGTGATGGGGGCGAGCGTGTTGTGGGCGGTAGCGCCGGCCTTAGGCAGGCGTAGCGAGCCGGCGTCGTGAGCGGGGGAGCGCAGGACCATCGGGCGGCGCTGCTGGCGGGGTACCTGGGATGGACGCTGGACGCGTTCGATTTTTTCCTGGTGGTATTTTGCCTGACCGCGATCGGCCGCGAGTTCCACCAATCGGACGCGAAGATGGCGCTGGCGATTACGATCACGCTGGCATTCCGGCCGATCGGCGCGCTGATTTTCGGATTGATGGCGGACCGGTACGGGCGGCGCCTGCCATTGATGCTGGACCTGGTGTTCTATTCGATTGTCGAAGTGGCGTCCGGCCTGGCACCAAACTACAAGACGTTTCTGATTCTGCGCGCGCTCTTCGGCATCGGCATGGGCGGCGAATGGGGGGTGGGGGCATCGCTGGCGATGGAAAAAGTGCCGCCGCGGCTGCGCGGGCTACTTAGCGGATTTTTGCAGCAGGGGTATGCGACCGGATATCTGCTGGCGGCGATCTGTTACTTCCTGCTGTTCGAGCGTTTCGGGTGGCGGCCGCTGTTTTTCATTGGCGGATTACCGGCCCTGCTGGCATTATTCGTGCGTGTGCGGGTGAAGGAGAGTGAAGTCTGGGAGCGCACCAAACACGATAGCTGGGGGCAGTTGGGGCGCGCCATCACCTCGCATTGGAAGCTGTTCTGTTACCTGGTGTTCCTGATGATGGCGATGAACTTCGCGGCGCACGGAACGCAGGATATGTACCCGACGTTTCTGGAGCGGCAGTGGCATTTCGGCGTGACGGGACGCGCCGCGGTGACGGGATGTTCGATGATCGGGGCGATTATCGGGGGCACGCTGGTGGGTTGGATTTCGGATCGGGTGGGGCGCCGCCGGGCGATGATCGGCGCGCTGCTGCTGGCGACGCTGGTGGTGCCGCTTTGGGCATTTGCGCCTTCGGTGCCGCTGCTGGTGCTGGGCGCGTTCCTGATGCAATTCCTGGTGCAGGGCGCGTGGGGAGTGGTGCCGGCGCATCTGGCGGAGCTCTCGCCGGATTCGGTGCGCGGCTTCCTGCCGGGGTTCGGCTACCAGTGCGGCGTACTACTGGCGAGCGCCGTGACTTATATTGAAGCTGTGTTCGCGCATCGAACGAGTTATGCAATTGCCATGGCGGGGACGGCGGCGACCGTATTCCTGCTGGCGGCGCTGGCGGCGGCGGTAGGGCCGGAACGCCGGGCCGCCGTGTTTGGCGAATGAAAGCCGCGCCGGCGCAGGACATCGGAGCAATCCGACCAGGCGATCGAGGAGTTTCTGCGCGCGGCGCGGGAACCGGCGGTGCTGGAACCGGGGGAAGAGCTGCTGCCGCTCACGGGCGGCAATCACACGCTGGAGATCCGCGGCTCGCGACTGACGATGCAGGCATGGGACCGCACGCGCAACTGGACGCGGAGGGTCACGGCAATCCACGAGCAGACCGCGGCGCGGCTGGAACTGACGGTGGAGCGGTTCGGGCGCCGGCCGGGGCAGATGTTCCTGCTGGATTTGGCAAAGCGCGCGGGCGCGGAGATGGGGCGGCGCAGCGGACGGCTGGTATTTCGCGAGCGCTTCCGCCTGATGCTGCGGCGGCAGTTTCCGGAGTGGGACCTGGCGGAGGTCACCGCGGAGGCAGACCTGCAGCACAGCCTCTCGCCGGCCTATCCGCGAGCGTATCTGAAACACGGGCAGCACGGCTGGGCGGCGATCGCTTGCCCGGCAGCGGGGGACGCGGCCGCGGTACTTTCCTTCGGCCTGATCTGGCTGGCCTACCTGCGCAAGCGCGAGCAGCGGGTGGCGGTCGAAGGCCTGGCGGTGTATGTGCCGGCGGGAGAGGAGCGGGCGGCGGCGCTGCGGCTGTTGTGCCTGAATGCGCAAGCGGCGCGCTTCGAAATCTTCACCTACGATCACCAGGAACGGTGAACCAGGACGCGGTAATTCGGACGGACATTCAGGATTACGGCAACCTGGACACGCGATTGGAAGCATGCCGGCGGGCGGCGCCGAATGTGCCGGAGGCCTGGCAGGAGATCACGCGCCTGCCGGGAGTAGAGCGGGTGGGCAAGCACGACGGGCGTACCAGCCTGCGCATACGCGGCATCGAGTTCGCCGAACTGAACGGAGCGGAGTTGATCTTCGGCATGAACGAGCGCCGGCCGGCGCGCGCGCAGCATACCGGCGAGATCACGCGCCTGGCGGAGGAACTGGATCGCGCGCGCCGCGCCGGAGGGGACACGGGACATCCGCTGTACCAGCAATATCCGGAGGCATGGCTGGAATCGATGGCGCGTGCGGAAGTGGAAACGCTGGACGCCACGCTGCGAAGCGAGCCGGTTTACGGGCAGGTGCCGGCGTTCGCGGGCGGCGAGCGCGGCGTGTTGGATCTGCTGGCGGTGGACCGTTCGGGGCGGCTGGTAGTGATCGAGCTCAAGGCGTCCGCCGATTTGCACCTGCCGTTACAGGCGCTGGATTACTGGATTCGCGTGAAGTGGCACCTGGACCGGAACGAGTTCACGGCGAATGGATATTTTCCGGGGATCGAATTGCGGCCCGATCCGCCGCGGGTGCTGTTGGTGTCCCCTGCCCTGGAATTTCATCCGGCTACGGAGACCGTTCTGGGCTTCTACGCACCAGAGATTGAGGTGGAGCGAATCGGGCTGGCGGTAGAATGGCGTAAGGGGCTGCACGTGATGTTCCGGCTTAAGGGCGCACAGTCCCCCCAGTAGCCATATGATGCTCAATGTTTTGAAACAAGCACGCGCCGCGTTTTCTCTGCTCCGGCCGCAGGACATTCTGGACGCCGCGGAGGAACCGGTGCACATCGGGCTGGTAGCCGATGGCAGCAGCGCCTACGCCGAGATGGAAGATTTTCTGGTGCCGGCGGGGACGCCGCGTCCGGAGTGGCGGAAGCGCATGAGCCAGGTGCACCGGGCCAACGACGCCGCAGGTGCCGGATCGCGTGGATATCGTCCTGTACGAGCCCGGCCTGCCGTGCCCGCAGGGCGCGTACACGTTTCACCGGGGGCATCCCGAAGATACCATCGCGGAGATTCTGCACGATAAGAGTGACTTGGCGCTGGCGCTGGCGCGGCAGTATCCGGCCTTTCGAAGGCAGGTAGTGGAGCATGTGATCCACCTGGTGGCGCGCGAGAACGCGCTATTCGCGGTGGCGACGGCGCTGCCGAACGTGGTGCCGAGTTTTATCGAGCTGCCGTGGGCGTTGGGCGAATTCGCATCGGACACGGCGTTCCTGACGACCAACCAGACGCGCATGGCCTTTCAGATCGCGGCGGCGTGCGGCAAAGATGTCGGGCTGACCTCGCAAAAGGGCACGGTGATTGACGATCGTGGCCAGTGCGTTCGGTTGGCGGGCGATCGCCCGCGAACTGGTGAGCCACATTCCGCTGGGCGGCGGGCTGATTCCCAAAGGTGCGATTGCGTACGCGGGGACTTACGTCCTGGGCAAAGGGATGGAATTCCTGCTTGTGCAGGACCGGCCGCACACCAACGAAGAACGCGAACGGCTGTACCAGGAAGGTCTGGAACACGGCCGCACGTTCGCAGGAACTTACCGGGAAAGCCGCGCGTAACACGGCATTTTGCCTGCACGTCGGCGTAAACCAAATCGCAATTCTACGCGTCGTACAATCAGAAGGTAAACCCTCCACCAAGGAAGAGTTATGCGCCTGATTTATGCAGGAATTGTTTTGGCATGCGCGAGCCTCGGGTTCGCGGACACGATCACGCTCAAGAACGGAAGCGTGATAAACGGAACATACCTGGGCGGGACGGCCCGATCGATACGGGTAGACGACGGAACGAACGTACAGACGTTCGATATTTCGGAAATCTCGCGGATCGATTTTGGCAACGGCGGTCCGACGATCATGCGGAATTCGCGTCCCGTGGAGCGCAACGCGACCGCGAGCTACGACAACGACCGTCCGGTGCTGCGGCGCGCGGAACCGAACGTGATGCGGCCGGACACGAGCCGCGACACCGCCACCGCCGCCTCCGGTGATGGCGAACTTCGAACTCCCGGCGGGCACCAACCTCACGGTACGCATGATCGACGCCATCGATTCGGAAACCAATCGTGTGGGGCAGAGCTTCCGGGCGACGCTGGATCAGCCGGTCATGCTGGAAGGCAACACGGTGATTCCGCGCGGAGCGGACGCGGTGGTGAAGCTGGTGGACTCGAAGGAATCCGGCAAGCTTACGGGCCGCGCGGATTTGAAGCTGCAGCTGCAATCGGTGTTGGTGAACGGGCGGATGGTGGACATCAATACGCAATCGGTGACGCAGGAAAGCTCGTCGCGCGGCGAACGCACGGCAAAGGTCGCGGGAGGCACGGCGGCCTTGGGCGCGATCATCGGCGGAATCGCAGGCGGCGGCAAGGGCGCGGCGATCGGCGCGGGCGCGGGTGCGGCGGCGGGCACGGGCGCGCAGGTGATTACGAGCGGACAGAAGGTGCACATTCCGTCAGAAACGCGACTGACTTTTGTTTTGGATAATCCGGTTCGCTTTTAGATGAGGCCGACCGCGATTGTTACGGGCGCGAGCCGGGGAATCGGCCGCGCCATCGCAACGGAGCTTGCGAAGACACACCAGGTAATTGCGACATACCGCGGCCGGCTGGATGCGGCGGAGAGTTTGCGCGACGAGACCGGCTGCGAGATTTTTCAATGCGACATCGGCAGCCGGCCGGACCGCGAGGCGCTGCTCGCGTTCGCGCGCGGGCGCTTCCCGAAGTTGGACCTGCTGGTGAATAATGCCGGCATGGCTCCGCGCGAACGGCGCGATCTGCTGGATGCGACGGAAGAGAGCTTCGACGAGCTGATCGCGACCAATCTCAAGGGTCCGCACTTCCTGACCCAGCAGGCGGCGCGCTGGATGAGCGAGCACAGCGACGGGCGGATCGTATTCGTCACTTCGATTTCCTCGTATACGGCGAGCGTGAATCGCGGCGAGTATTGCGTTTCCAAGGCAGCATTGAGTATGACGGTCGCGCTCTATGCGCAGCGCCTGGCGGAGCTCGGCATCAAGGTGTTCGAGATCCGGCCGGGCATTATCCGCACCGATATGATCGCCAAAGTGGAGAAGGCCTACGACGATAAAATCGCGGCGGGCCTGCTGCCGCAGCGGCGCATGGGGGAAGGCAGCGACGTGGCGAAAGCGGTGCGGACGATCGCGGACGGCATGCTCGATTACTCGACGGGACAGATTCTGAACGTAGACGGCGGGTTCAGCCTGCGGAGTTTGTAAGGCGGCGGGTTAGCGGATGACGAACAGGTCAACGTCCTGCTGCTGGTCGCGGCCCTCTTCCACTTTGACGATGCGCGGCGTCATCAGATCGATGTCGTAGGTCTCGGGCGACTGGTATTCGAAGGTGCTGACCAGGCGATACGTGCCGGGGACGAGTCCGTAGGAACTGAAACTGGCCGTGTAT
Source organism: uncultured Solibacteraceae bacterium (assembly GCA_963811575.1). GTDB lineage: Bacteria > Acidobacteriota > Terriglobia > Bryobacterales > Bryobacteraceae > Solibacter. Next base: position 214,784 of record CAWERY010000009.1, read on the forward strand.
GTCGGAAATCACGGAGCGTACATCGACTACGCGCTTGCGCGTGATTTCATCGTAGGGTTCGAGGAAGACGGGCACGCCGCCTACGGGATCATGCGGGCGCCGGTAACTACTCCGTGGACGCCGCCGGGCTTATTGGAAACGACGTAGCGCACGCCGCAGGGCCGAGTGACGACGATTTCAATCCAGCCATCGGAGCGTCCCACTTCGGGCCTCTCGCCGCGGCAGCCGCGGAAATCCAGCGGCACATACGCAGCGGAGGGCGCCATCGATACGAGATAGCGGCCCGGCAGCACGCCGACAGTTCCGTTATTGAGCTTCAACGTCTCCGGGGGAGCCTCGCCGGCGAGATCGATGCGCTTGGAGAGGATCCTGAAACCGGCGGCGTCCATGGGACCCTGCACGCCTTGAAACTGAAAACTAAGTCCGGGCGAGGGAAGCAAGGGCACACGAAGGCCGACGATGTCGTGCTCCAGGGCGAGCGGAATGTAGGCTCCCATCGCGATGCCGCCGCGGCGCTCGGGCAGCGTTTCGGCATAGATTTCATAAGGGCCGGGCGGACGGTTGACGAATTGGAAGGGGCCCGTGGTCGTGACGATCTCGCGGCCGACGTCGGAGACGAGCGTGAGCGAAACCGGCTGGCCGTAGCCTTCCACTGAGCCTGAGATCGTAAATAACTTACCAGGGATGGGACGGACTTTGATATCGGGGCGGTCCTGATCGAGATAGGCTTCGACCAGCCCGGCCTCATCCACACGCTGGGTTTCCCGGAAGAAGGTGGGCAGATAGCCGCCGTCTTCATACTGGCGTCCCACGGTGCGCACCAGGTAGTCGCCGGGCTCGAGTCCGAAAATGCGGTAGATGCCGCGGTCGTCGGCCTGGGCGCGGGCGATCAGGCGGGGCGGCCGCGTATTGCGGAAGGCGGCGACCTCATGCTCGGGCAGGCCGACATCGTTCTCATCGACGACGATGCCGGAGATGGACGCAAAGCGTGGCATGCGCACATACAGGAAGGTGGACTGGTCGGCATCGAGCACAATCGGGGTGCCGGCGGCGCGCCAGTTCTTCTGGCCGTAGGCTACGGGCATGAAGCCGCGGCGCGCGGCGTGCAAGCAGATAGGATCCGGCGGGCAGACCGGCGAATTCGAAGGTGCCGTATGTGTTGGTGCGGGTGGTGACGGTGGGGCCGGGGCTGCCGGGGACGGGCTGGACGGAGATCAAGGTGCGGGCGAGCGGCTTGCCCGACTGATTTTCGACGACGGCGCCCTTGATCAGGGCGGCGTGAAGCGCGCCGGCCATGAGCAGAGGCAAGAGCGGGAGCACGGGCCAATTCCGCATAGAGTCTGACGGAATGACGCAGGCCGGCGCCTGGGAGTGCAGGCGATTTCGCAAAAATCTCTTTGCGGTGGCTGTCACAAAGCGGCGGCGGGCGGTGTTGAGCTATTGTGAACGCACGCAGTAGGGCAATCGCCGAGATGGGAACCCGCGCACCGGCATTCGACTTCGAGACGGCATTTCATGCCCATTACGGGCGGATTGCACGCGTCATCGCGCGCGTAATCCGCGACCCGGGACGCGCGGAGGAGCTCGCCGTGGAGGTGCTCTGGAAATTCTGGCGGACGCCGGGCGCCCACGGCGAAGAGGCGGGAGGCTGGCTATACCGGACTGCGGTGCGGACCAGCCTCAACGAGCTGCGCCGGAAGACGCGCGGCAGCCGGCACGAGAGCCTGGCGGAAGTTATGCCGGGCGCGCCGAATCCGGAGGAAGTGCGGGCGGCGCGCGAGGAACAGGAGCATGTGCGGGTGGTGCTGGCGGCGCTGGATTCGCGGCAGGCGGAGCTGCTGTTACTGCGCAGCAGCGGTCTGAGTTACGAGGAAGTGGCGGCGGCGCTGGAGTTGAATCCGGCGTCGGTGGGCACTCTGCTCAGCCGCGCCCAGCAGGCGTTCCGAAAGGAGTTTATTCAACGATATGGCGAACAATGACAAGTGGGTAGACGACCGGTTGCACGCGCTGACGCCGCCGGCCACCTGGAAGCCCGACGCGACGGCCGCGCTGGGCAGAGTGCGGGAGCGGGAGAAGGCCTATCGCAAGCACCGGGCGCAGTGGGTGGGAAGCGCGATGGCCGCATCGCTGTTGGGGCTGGCGGTGCTGCTGACGCCGGCAAAGTGCGCCTTTGGAGTATGCCGTACTCCGGCGCCGGCGGAGCAGCCGGTTCCGGCGCCAGCGCCACGTGTACCGATTCCGGCACCCGCAGCGCAGATTACGCCGGCGCCGGCAGCGCCGCGCGTGAAACATAGCGCCGCGGTTCCGGCGGAAGCACCGCAAGTTACTCGTAACTTCAAAGAGACTGGCAACCCCGCGGCGCCGATCACGTGCGAAATCTTCACGGATTACGAATGTCCGCACTGCGCGACAATTTATGACCAGATAGTCCCGATGATGCTGGCGGAGTATGTGCAGACGGGAAAGATGAAGGTAGTGCATCGCGACTTTCCGCTGCCGATGCACGCGCACGCCCGGCTGGCGGCGCGCTATGCCAACGCGGCGGGGCACCTGGGACAGTACGAGCTGGTGGTCAACCAGATTTTCCGCACGCAGCCGGTCTGGGCCAGGACCGGCGATGTGGATTCGCAGGTAGCGCAGGTGGTGACGCCGGAGATAATGGAGAAAATCCGCGCAATGGTGCAGAATGACGGGCAGCTGGATGAAACCGTGATCAGCGATCTCGCGCTGGCGCGGGAAGACAATCTCAACCAGACGCCTTCGCTGGTGATCACTTACAAGGGTAAGCGGCAGGTGATCGCTCCGGTGCCGCCGTATAGCTTTCTGAAGAGTTACCTTGATGAACTACTAACTAAGTAGAACATCATCTGTTGACGCAATCTGTTTGCGGCTGCACATGAAAGGCGCTATTGTCTCCTGATGCGTACTTTCCGGCTAGTAAGTTCCACGGAACTGAAGACTGTATTCGCCATTTTCTTTCTTAGCAGTTTGGTACAGGCACAGGCCGATTTTGACATGCGCGATGCGGCGGCCGCGGAACAGGGGAAAGCGACGGTAGAGCGCCGCCGTAGCGCAATCGACGCTTTCCTGACCGCGCCGGGAACTGGTCCCGGAATGCGCGTGATCCCAAACCGGTACGGGCTACCGAAGACGATGGTTCGGGAGGGGCGCGCGCTGACGCCGCCTTCCACGCTGGATGCCGAAGTAATTGCACGCAATTTTCTGCGCACCAACAAAACGCTGTTTCCATTGACAGCTCCGGAAATTGACGGCATGCGGCTGGTAAGTAGAGATGCGGCCGGGGGCGCGGTCTTCCTGAGTTTCAATCAGACGCTGAACGGGATCGACGTGTTCAACGGACAGATCAAATTCACGTTGAATCCGGCGGGTGAGATTGTGCATGCCGGAGCGGACGAGGTAATTCCCGAACTGAGCGTCTCTACGAAGCCGCGTTTGAGCGCGGAGGAAGCAGTGAAGGCGGCGTTCGCAGCGGCGGGCACCCCTGCACCCAAGCTTGCGGAGGGCCGCAGCGCGGAAGGCAAGACGAGTTTTCGCAATCCGATGGGCGACCGGTACAGCGCGATCACTGCCGAACTTTCCATCTTTCCGGTCACGGCGGCATCGGCGCGGCTGGCTTACCGTATCTTTCTGGAGGCGGATCGCAAGAACTGGTACGAGATACTGATTGACGCGGAGAACGGCGGGCTGCTTTATCGCCACAACGTTTACGTGCACGCGGCGCAGGGACGTGTATGGGTGCAATCTCCCCAGGATACGGACCGGCAGCTGGTCACTTTTCCCGCCGCCTGGTTGCCCGCGACCGCGACAGTTACCACAGGCAATAACGTAGACGCGTATCTGGATACCAACGGCGACGACCGGCCGGACAACACGACGACGGCGATGCTGAGCCTGGGCCGCGCCTCGGCAGCCAACCAGATCTTCGATTTTCCTTTTGGGGACGGCGTGAACCTGCAAAATCCGCGAAACTTCCAGGCCGCCGCGGTAACCAATCTCTTCTACTTCATCAATACAGCGCACGATTACTATTACGGCCTGGGCTTTAACGAGGCGGCGGGCAATTTCCAGACCGATAATCTGGGCAAGGGCGGGGCCGGCAACGATGCGGTACTGGCGGAAGTACAGCAGCCGGACGAGCTCGACAACGCTTCGTTCGCTCCCACGGTGGAAGGCACCGCGCCCAAAATCCGAATGGGAATTTTCACGCAAGACACGAGTTCCCTGAACGACGATCTGGATTCTTCCTTCGACGGGCAGGTAGTGCTGCACGAGTACGCGCACGGCGTATCGAACCGGCTGGTGGGGAGCAAGGTCAGCGTCGGCTGCCTGACCGGAGTGCAATCCGGCGCCATGGGAGAGGGGTGGTCGGATTATTTTTCGATCAGCTTTTTCAATAACCCGATCGAAGGCGCCTACATCATTCAAGACCCTCGCAACGGCCTGCGCAGGCACAGCTACGAAGGCTATCCATTCACCTATGAGGACATCGGCAACGATGGCTATGAGGTGCACAACGACGGCGAGATCTGGGCCGCCACCTTGTGGGATTTGCGGAAGGTGCTGGGCCAGAGCGCCACGGATCTGCTGGTGATGAACGGCTTGAAAAGCACGCCGTGCCATCCGAGCATGACGGACGCGCGCGATGCGATTTTAGCGGCGGACCTGGCAACCAACGGCGGCGCAAACCGGGCGAAGATCTGGCAGGTATTCGCCAAGCACGGGCTGGGTTTCAGCGCGGCAGGCTCGGACGGAGGCAGCTATCCCGGAATTTATTACAACGCGGCGTATGACCAGCCGGTGGACCTGCAGCCGGGGGGAAATCCGGCGATCACGAGCAAGCCGCCGGCTACGCTGCCGCGGTTGGGAGAGCCGTACAGTTACCCGGTGACGGCATCCAACCCGGCGGGAGGCACGCTGACGTACGCGGTGGCGGACGGGCCGGCCGGAATGACGATCGATGGCAGCGGAGTCTTGCACTGGACCGCTACGTTCACACAGCAACGGGTCAAGATTCTGGTGACCGAGGCGCATGGAGGCAAGGTGGTGCACGGGTTCATGCTGACGCCCGATACGGTCTTGACATCAGGGGCGCCCGTGACTATCGACGGCACGGAGGATAGCGTAGGCTACGCCAATTTCACGGTGCCGGCCGGCGCTCAGATCCTGCAAGTGACCTTTCGCGGCGGATCGGGTGATGCGGACCTGGATCTGTTCGACCCGGATGGTGTGGACTATTTCTCGACACGAACCGGCAATAACGAAACGCTCTCTGTTTCGGCGCCGAAGAGCGGCCGGTGGAGGATTGAGAGCACCGGATACGATGCATTCTCCGGCGTTACCGTGACGGCATCGCTGGTGACACCGGTGGCACTGGCGGCGAACACACCGTTGAGCGGACTGAACGATGTAGCTGGCAGCGAGCATTTCTACAAGCTGGCGGTTCCCTCGGGGGCAACCTCCCTGAATTTTGCGACTTCGGGCAGCAGCGGCGATGTGGATCTGTACGTGAAGTACGGTCGGCCGGCAGCCTGCCAATCGTCATTCCTGGCGTTTGAGCCGTGCACACGGGACTCCTCCTCGACGAATATCGGGAACACGGAATCGGTCACGGTAAGTAACCCGCAGGCCGGCGACTGGTATGTGGATGTATCGGCGTATTCCAAATACACGGGGGTAACGATTACGGCGACCGTCACCGCGCCGGCATCGCTTTCCGTGTCGCCGGCGGCATTGACGTTTACGGCGGGCGAGGGCGGCGCCGCTCCGGCGGGCCAGACAGTGACGGTCTCGGACCCCAGCGGATCGACATTTGCGTGGACGGCGGTGGCGGCCACGGCGAGCGGCGGAAACTGGCTGAGCGGTCTCCAAGGACTCGGGCACGGGAAACGCGGCAATGCAAACGACGGTGGATGCGAAGGGGCTGAAGGCAGGGACGTACCAGGGCACCATCACGCTGACGGCCGCGACCCTGGCAGGCTCGCCCGTGGTGATTCCGGTGACGCTGACGGTAACGGCAGGGGCGGTGCTTTCCGTGCCGTTGACTCCGATCACGTTCCAAACGTCCAGCGGCCAGAATCCGGCGGCGCAGAGTGTGACGGTGTCGAACGGTGGAGGAGGAGTATTGAATTGGACCGCGACCGCTGCGACAACTTCGGGCGGAAACTGGCTGAAGGTCACAGCGAGCGGCACGGGAAATTCCCCGGCCACGATTTCGGCGGCCGCGGCGGCGCTGGCGGTGGGCAGTTACTCGGGCACGGTTACGATCATCGCAGCTGGAGTGCCGGGCTCGCCCGCGGTCATTCCGGTATCGCTGACAGTGGCGGCAGCTGGTCCTTCGATTTCGACCGGCGGAATCGTGGGAGGCGGCGGCAGCCTTCCGGCGGTGGTGAAGATTTCACCTGGCGGAATGGCGAGCATTTTCGGAACAGCGTTCGCCCCGGCCGGCACGTTGCGGGTGGTGGAAGCCGGCGATTTGGCTAACGGCGGACTTCCGACAAACCTGGCGGGGACCTGCGTGGATTTGGACGGTAAGCCTGGATACCTGACGTTCGTCAGTCCCGGCCAGATCAATTTCCAGGTTCCGGCAGTGGCGATCAATGCGCAGGTAAGCGTGCGCGTGGTCGCCAATTGCGGGACGAGCAACGAAGTGCGCGGCAGTGCGGCGCTGGTGGGTTCGGCAGCAGCTTCGCCGGAGCTCTTGTACTGGGTCAAAAACGCCAGCGGCAAAAATCCGGTGGTGGCGGTGAATGCGGTTACGGGCGCCTACGTCGGCGCGCCGGAACTGATTCCGGGGCTGACCTTTGTACCGGCAAAACCGGGCGACATCCTGACGATCTACGGCGTTTCGTTTGGGCCGACGGCTCCGGGTTTCGAGCCAGGCGCACCGCCGGCGACAACCGGGGCGACGGTCAACGCCGCAGCGGTTACGATGGGCGACGTAAAGCTCAACCCGGAGGATGTTTTGTATGCGGGCGTGTCACCGGGAATCGCCGGGCTGTACCAACTGAATATTCGCGTGCCAGCGAATCTGCCGGATGGAGACCAGGCATTGACCTTGACGCTGGGCAACTTCCAGACGCCGTCGTTAGGCTTTGTGACGGTGAAGAGCAAATAATCCGGCGACGCAGCGTCAGATGGCGTCAGGCGTCATCTCGACGACTTCGGTGATCTGGGTGAAGGGAATCCGCGCGCGGGTATTGGCTTCTTCGACGGCGCTTTTGCCGGGCGCTTCGAAGTAACAGTAGGTCTGCGCGGTTTCGGGCAGGAAGAAGCTGCGGACCCAGCGGACGGGCTGCCCCTCGGAGGTCATCTCACTGCAGCAGGTCTTGGCGCGCATACCGGCGCTCCGTAATGCCTCGGGGGTGATTCCGGGCAGGTCGCGTTTCACTACAAATAACGGCATCGTGGTTGTCTCCTTGAGAAGTGTGTGTGGCTTTCGGCGGAGCGTTCATCCCTGGGGGACGAGCGGCTCCAAGACGGTTTGCAGGTCTTGCCTGCGAATTCGAATGGCACGCTCTCCGGCGAGACGGAGGGCTGGGAGTTTGCCGGATCGCACGTAGGCGCGCAGCGTTTGCACGTGAATACTCAGGGCGTCCGCGGCCTCCTCGGGTGTAAGGAAATCACGGTGAGCGGAGGCGGGGCCGGGCGCCTCGGAGCGGAGCAGCGCAGACGGCCGGGGCGGCGCAAGCTGCGCTACGGCAACGCGCCAAGCGGCACTGGTGATGCCGCGGTCGCGCTGCCACTGGCCCATCAGACCATCGGATTGCGCGGCAAAGGCGGCGAGTAAGTGGTCCACGCGGAGGGTGTCCGACGCATCGGCGCGGCAGATGCGGGCGGCGAGATCGAAGATCTCGACGGCGCGTTCGGAATAGGCGACTTTGCCGGCGGAGCGATCGGCCGGCGCGAGCCAATCGACCGAGAGATCCTCCAGATCAAAGGTCCAGGGCCCGAGCCGGGCGATGCCAAATTGAGAAATCGCCTGCAGGCAGCCGAGGAGGAGTTCATCGGGTCCGAGTTCGTTGATGCCCCTGGTTCTGGCGATTGCGATCGCGAGAGCGGCGGCGTGCTCGGCTTCATTCATAACCTCAAACAACGTTAAACTATCTTATGCTATCTCGTCAAGCCTTCTGTGAAAAAAGTTGACCACTTGCCAAAAAATCTTTGCAAAATAGTAGACAATCGCATCTGAAATGGTTATATTAGGACCAACAGCATCCCTGGCAGCGAGACCCCTCCCGCTGCCAACCCTCTGAGTGCAGGGTCCGTACTACCCAGGCGGACCCTTTAAACTTCCCCCTTACCCACTTCAGTTTTTGGATACTCGGCCTTACTGCCGGTTTCTTTGAGGCGGAGCATGTGCTTGTGCGCTTCCCGAATCCTTTGTAACTGCTGGTCGACGATAGTACGGGTATCGCCTGCGATATCCATATCGAGCGCACGTTCATAGGTGGCTACGGCGGCAGCCTCCCCGGTTTCGCAGGCGGCGACCAGGGCGCTACCATCTCCACCGGAGAGGGCGGATTTTACATCGATCCAGCCGCGGTGCAGGGCGGCCGTCAAGGAACCGGAAGCGGCGGGCGAGCCGCCGATGCGGCCGACCTCCGTCTGGAGTTGCTGCACAAACTGGGCGCGCTGTTTGGCATACTCCTGAAAAACTGTCTTGAGCTGGGTGTTATTCACATGTTCGGCTGCGGTTTTGTAGCCGAGTTCCCCATTTTTGCTGGTCTCAATTAACTGATTCAGATGAGAAATGGTATCTTCCGGGGTCACGGATGTTCCTCGACACCCGAATTATCAGTCTGGATGGTGACAAAATACTGTGCGGAATGGAGCAAACATTCACGCCCATCGCAGAAGTTCAGTGAGCAGCGACCCAAAGCAGCATGCCGGGGGCGGGCCGGGCACCCGCCCCGCTCGGAGAGTTTACTTGCCGACGACGATAATGGAGAACGAATCCGGCACCATTACGCCGCGCGCGCCGCGCCCACCGGCGGGAGCGGGAGTTGCGGGCGCGGGTGGCGCGGCAAATTCGGCGGTGATGAGCAGGATGTGATCGGTCTTGCTGTCCAGGGTCAGGGTCTTGGCGCGGACGGGAGTCTTCACGGTCTGCTCCACGACAAAGCTGGAGGGGCTGTTTTCCTTAATGACGGTGAGGGTTCCATCGCCCTGGGAACTGAAGGCCTCCATGGTCTTGGGGTTGAAGACCGCGCCATCGGTACCGGCGCCCAGGGGGAGGGTGGTAATGATTTTGCCATCGGCTGCACTCATGATGACCATGTTCGCGGGATTGCGGCAGGCAACGAAGAGGATGTGATTCTTCAGGTCCATGGCGAGGCCGGCGCAGGTGCCGCCCTTGCCGTCCAGCGGAAAATTCGCGGTTACCTTGAGGGCGGCGGCATCGATTACGGCCACATTATCCTTATCCTCTATATCGACGTAGATCTTGCCCTTGCCATCGGAGACGGCCTGCTCGGGAGCGCCGCCGAGATCGACGGTGCCGACGATGGAACCATCCTTAGCGTCGATGACGGTGGCGTTGGGCGCGCCGTGGCTGAAGACCCAGACGCGTTGGTTGAAGGGATCGAACAGGATGCCATCGGGGCCGCCCTGCACGTCGATCGTCTTGATGGCGGCAAGGGTTTTGGTGTCCCACATGACGACGGGCTTGCTGGTGGCGAAGCCGTGCCCGCTTTTGGGATCGACCGCGGCGCCGCGCGCGTTGCCGGCGATTTCGCCGACGGGTTCCAGGGTATCGAGATTGAAGACGGTGACGCGGCCGGCGGCTCCGCTGCGCGGAATGTACAAACGACGTCCAGTAGCGTCGGCATAGACGTAGTCGAAGCCGCCGGCGCCGCCCGTCTTGGCGCTCTTCAGTATCTTATAGGGGCCATCCTGGGGGTAAGCGGGGAGCGCGGCGAGCGCGACTCCGGCCGCGAGGGCCAGCCAACTGGATTTCATTTGAGAATCTCCTCGCTTGAGTATAGGCGCTTTGGAAGGCTACGCGGCCGCGCGGCGCAGGTTCGTCCTAGACGTTCAAGCCGACGACAGCGGCGCTTACGGGACGTTCGCCCACCGGGATCATGGTGAAGAGGGGCGCCGATTTATAGCGCTTGACGCGATCTCCGCCCACCTGATTTCCGCCCAGCGAGAAAATGCGGATGACCGCCATATCGCCGGACTTTTCATTGAGCACGAGCGCGTACTCGCGGTTGGGCGTAAGAATGATCTGGCGCGGCTGGCTGCCGACGGTCACCAGGGCCACGAGTTTGCCGGATTCGACGTCGAGCACGGTGACGGTGTCGGCTTCGGGATTCGCTACCAGCAGGTAGAAGGGCGGCTTGTCGGGTTCGGCGGTCACCATCACGCCCGGGGCATGGCCGGCGAGCAGCGTCTCCCAGACTTCGGTGCGATACGGAAAGACGCTGACCACGGCGTCCATGCCATCGCCGGTGACGTAGAGTTGTCCGCCATCGTTGGTGAAGCAGAACTCGCGGGGAGCCAGCGCCAGGGGCAGGCGGACGACGGTCTTGCCGGTGGCGACATCGTAAAACGTGAGGCTGCGATCGGGCTGGCTGCCGGCGATCAACTGACGGCCATCGAGGCGAAAGCGCGCGAGTGAGGGCTCGGTGGCGGCTTGGATGGTTCGGCTGATGGCGGACTGGGAGAGCGAAACAATGGCGAGCGTATGATCGTGGCGGCTGACGACGCAAGCCTCGTCGGCTTCGCGGCTGAGATCAAAATCGTCGGGCGGGGAATCCAGGCGAATGCGGCGACGGGGGCGGAGGGTGTCGAAGGGGATCTCGACGAGGCTGGCGGGGTCGCGATAGAGCACCCAAAGGGCATCGCCGCTGCGCGAAAGGCGCATGGAAACGGCGTCATTGCCGGCTTTGACGCGGCGGGTGATGGAAAGCAGGGAGGCGTCGAGTTCGTAGATTGTGCCGTTGGCCGGGGCGAGCGTGTAGGCCTTGGTGGTTTTCGGGCGCGCGAGTATCTGCGCAGGGGCGGCATCGAGCGGAATCTGCTGGCGAGTCTTGAAGCGAGTGAGATCGACGACCGCGATGGAGCGGCCATCGTGGTTGGCTACGAAGCAGAAGCCGAGAAAGCGCTCGGCCTTTGGCCGCGAGCAGCCGACGGCAGCGGCGGCGGAAGAGACCAGCAGGGCGCGCCGCGAGATGAGGGATCGGTTCACTGTCTCTATTCTATGCCGGAGGCGCGGGGAAATCACCGGATGAGGCGGTGAAGCGGGGCACGTGTTATTCTGTAAGAGACCTCGCGTTTTCGTCGGAGAGATGGCCGAGTGGTTGAAGGCGCACGCTTGGAAAGCGTGTTTAGGGGAAACTCTAACGTGGGTTCGAATCCCACTCTCTCCGCCATAATTAAATCAATAACTTAGAGAAACCATAAACCTGAATCCAGCGTGCAATAGCGTGCAAGGGTGTAGAGCTGTAATTGCACCTATGGCCCTCACTCTCTATCGCAGACACCGCACCGAATGCGAAGGTGGCCACGCAGAAGACGCTCGTTCCGGCGAGTTCGAAGAAGGCAGACGCGGCTGGAAAAAGTGCGCATGCCTGATCCATGTTTCCGGAACGCTTGGCGGGAAATTCAGCCGCAAGCAGACCGGGCAAATCTGACTGGGACGAAGCCCGGCGCGTGGTTGCGGTTTGGGAAACTGCGAAAGCCTGGGACCCCGGTTCCCCAGGTTGAACCGTGACTACTGGCCCCGGTGCCCGGTTGCTGGTGAACGTGCGCACCACGGTTGGCCGCGCCATCAAGGCATTCACAGCGGAATTCGCAGAGTACGCCGGCAGCCAACACCCAGAGGAAATACACAAATGCTATTGAAGAAGCTGCAAGGCATTTTCCGACAGTAAGGGCTACGTGATGTTAGACCAGTGGACACCTATAGACGTGCGCGAGTTCCGCGCGTCCTGGTCTGTTAGCCTACAAACCGCCGCAAAGAACATGAGCACGTGTCAAAGCGTTCTTTGAATTCTGCCTGTGCAAACGAATGGATATCGAAGCAATCCGGCGCGCCTGGTCAAAAATCAGCGGGGCCGTGATGCCGCTGACCGGCGCAACGAACAAAAGCTGCCCTTCACTGATGATGAACTTCGAAGAGATGTACGACGCTTGCGAAACGAAGATACGGCAAGCAGGATAGTCAAATGGTCCCGCGATATTCATCATCAAAGCGATTGAAGGTGAGTATGCACCGCTACAACTCGGAAGTGGACCGGCCAGGACCTTGCGGACTTCATTTCCGTCAGTCGTCTACACCGGCCTGCGCATCAGCGACGTGGCAACCTTCCACATAGACCGAATGCAACCGACCGGGGAAATCCATGTCAGGACCACAAAGGCTGGAACACATGTCTACACCTGGGTTCCTGAATGGTTGCAGGAACGCATCCGCGAACGCGCGCGCACGCACGGGCCCGCTAATCTTTGGTGAACACCAGACCAAGGACATGAACGTCGTCACCGATGTTTGGCGACGCAAGCTGAATAAGCTGTGGACGCTGTGTGGCCCCTGGAAAGAAAAGCCTACACCCGCATCGGTTCCGGCATACGTTCGCCCGCATTCTCCTGGAACGTGCATGGCGTAACAGTACGGGACGTTGCCGAACTTCTGGGCAACACGGAGCAGATGGTCCGCAAACACTATTCTGCATGGATCCCGGAGAGGCAAGGACGCCTGACGGCAGTGCTGAAGGCTGCGTTCGGCGAGAAACCGAAACCAAACGTCATTGAGATGCCGAAGACCGGAACGAACTAAGGGCCGGGTGCTTTTCCGGCCCCTCGCGTTCAACGTGAAAATGCCTTAGTACCCCATGTCCTTTGCCACTGCGCGAATGGACGCGCGCAGGAATTCTCGTTCTTCGGAGTTAAGCTGGCAGGGTTGTTTCCCCATAACGGCCTGCCCGTAGAGTTCGCGGGCTGTCTCGCGGGATTTATCGCTCAGGCCCGCGCAGCCGGGTGCATCGGGTGCCTGATGCGTGGGCCGGGACTGCCTTTCAAATTCGGAAAGAGCCGCGCGCAGTTCGGCGGTGGTCATATCATCGATGTGTTTTTCTTGCACAGTTGTTCCTGCTTTCGGTTTGGTGGCGGGGGCAGGATCCCGGACTGAAGAATCCCGCGTAAGGTTCAGTTAAAGGTTGCTGTGATGGTACTGAGAGTCTGGGACCTGTCGGAGTATCTGCGATTTAACGCGTCGAGGACCTGTTCCAGGTCCACGGGGCGCAAAGTCCCCAGGTTCTGCAAAAGCAGCGCCTGGAGTTGCTGAAGAGTCAGGGGGTTCGGATTTGCCATTTGTTGTAATGCCTTTCGCGTGCCTGCTGAGTGTTAGATTGCGTTGCGAACTTGAATGCTGGTAATGATGCCCGCCGATACGCGCGCGGTCTGCTGCTTTTCGTACGCGGCCCGCGCTTCCCGTAAGGTTACTTCGGACACGCCCGCCAGGCGGTGAGCTTCCTTTGCAGCGCCGAACAGTTCCTGGGTGCGCTGGCCAATGAAACCGATTTTTTTCTCCTCTTTGAAAGCGGCTTCCAGGGAAATGACGGTTCGCAAATGCGACACCATGGCCATGGAATCCAATTCGGAAGCGGTGGCGCGATTCAAAGACACGGTGGCTTCCAGCGTGTCGAGCATGTGGAGCCCTTGCAACACTTCAACGAGTTCGGCATGCGTATCCAGGTACAGCCGCAGCGTATCGTCATCGGTGCGGAGTTGTTGCGCTACGGTGGCTGCGTCGAAGGATTCGCGCAGTTCCCGCACCTCCTTTTGGAAAATGGCCCGGCGCTCCCGTCCGCTGGCGGTCAGCGCGGCGATCCGTTCCCGTAGGTATTCCCTGGCGCGCCGGTCTTCAGCTTCCACTTCGCGCCGTTGATCCACCAGCGCGCGCGCCTGATCCCGCGCTTCAGTTGCAGCGCTTTTCTGCGCTTCTGCGTGGCCAAGTTGTTCCCTGGCAACTTCAGGCTCGATGGCTTTAATCTCGAAGATGGGTAACGCCTGCAGGTCGTCAGTCATAATTAAACCTCCGAATCAATGCGCCCGGAATTCTGGCATGTGCTGGACTCGGTGGTGTCCGGTACGCTTGCCAGACGCTGGGCTTCCCCTTCCGCAAGCGCCTTAGCGCTGGCCGCAATGCGGTAACTCTGCATGCGCCCCTGGGAATCAGTAATTGAGATTGTGTATATCGTTTTGCCTGTGCTGGTCATGGTTTGATCCTCTGTAGTTTCGATGTGGTGAACAGTCGAGTGTGATGTTTATCTGAACAAAAAGGTCTGCTTGTTATCCTGCGACTCCCCGATATCGAGCGATTGAATCGCCGCAATCGGTGCAGGGGCTGCGGCCACGGCGCAATATGTCCATCCGTCCCCTGGCGAAGCCGGAACAGCGGCCACGTGCAACAGCAGCGAAGTTGTAACGAAGTTCGCGACAATCGAAAAGCCCGTGGTGCGCGAGTCTCGTGAACAAGCCAGGAGGAACGTTACAGGAAATCCCATTCCCGTAGACTGTTTGACAATCACAGTCACGTTTCCCTGGGTCATTTTGGTTGGTATCTGTTGGCCTAGTGCGGACAGGCAGAGCAAAGCCGTCAGAAGTACGATTCGGATTTTCATGTTTTACCTTCGGATTTTAATTACTGAAACCGTGATGTTGGAGCACAGAAATAACGTCAGACAAGGTTACGGGAGTGGTTGCTACGCGCGTGCTCAGCACCTGAACGCCGCGAATAAAGATACCGGGGGCGAAGGTGGAGATAGATATATCGTTCCCACCCGCTGAATTGGTTAGCTCCAGTCCCGCGTCACCCCCAGCGCCTGCGCCCAGGCTCACGCCCAGCGCGCCACCAGTATGCAAAGCGGAAAGCGCCCCGGCAAAGATGGACATCCGCGCACTGCTGCCGGAATCCTTAACGGCGATAGCTGCGGTCCCCAGGCCAGAAACGTTTATCACGCCCGCGTTCAACTTCGAAACATCAAGGTCGGTAATCTTCGCGTTCGTAACCGCGAGATTCTGAAGCTGCGCAGTGCCTACCGCCAGAAGCTGAATGTTCGCAGTACCTACCGCCAGATTCCCAATCAGCGCGTTGGTAATCGCGCCGGTCTGAATAGCCGTTGTCCCGATTGCAGCACTGCCTACCTGAAGTGATGTGACAGCCGCGTTTGCAATCGCAGCGGTACCCACGGCTAAATTGGCAATCTTCGTACTTGTGACTGCGGAGGTACCCAGCGCCGCAGCGTCTAAGACTAGCGCGGCCAGCTTCGAAGTGGTAACCGCGCCAGTTGCCAGGATTGCGGCTGTAGCTGCTAAAAGGCGAAGCTGCCCCGTATCCACCGACAACAGCGCCAGGCGCGCGTTGTCCACGCCCAGGGGGAGCACGCCGAAGATGCCAGCCAGCGTTCCCACGCTGGTGTCCAGTAGCGCCTGGATATGCTGCGTGGGATCCACCACACCGGTGGTGGTTCCAATGGTCACCTGGCACGAAGCCGTAATGCCGTCAATGATATTGTTCGGCTGGAACGCGCCAGGCGTATGCGGTGGCTGGCCGGGCACGTAGTGGGTACTTGCCACCAGCCCAGCGACTGCATAAACCGTGATGTTCATGAGCGCGGTGGGTTCTTCCGGCCCGAACGTATGCGCTACGCTGATGCCGTCCGGCCCCGCCCCAATCAGGCCCCGCCCGTGTCGGTTATCAGGCCGCTGACCAGAACAGGCGTGCTGGTGGTATCCCCGTCCTTGAAGCCCAGAAGCTGGTAAGCCCAGCCGTTCGGCGGGGGAATAGTCATACCGGCCAGGCTGACCGTGATGGAAATCGGCCTGCGCAGCTTGCCGCTGACGCTGACCGCAGCGCCTACGGAACCGCTAATGCTGGTTACCAGGTAGGGCGTGACGTTGGACCCGCTGTTCGGCTTGTGGACCGTCTGGCCGCCAGCGTGACCACTGTGCTGGGCGTTGCGCCGGTCAGGCCATGCTGGACCAGGGGCGGTTCATATTCCGCCGAATACGGATTGACATAGACCGGATATTGCGGGACAGTTTGGGGTTCGCATTGTGGGAATTAAAAAAAAAAAAAAAAAAAAAAAAAAAAAAAAAAAAAAAAAAAAAAAAAAAAAAAAAAAAAAAAAAAAAAAAAAAAAAAAAAAAAAAAAAAAAAAAAAAAAAAAAAAAAAAAAAAAAAAAAAAAAAAAAAAAAAAAAAAAAAAAAAAAAAAAAAAAAAAAAAAAAAAAAAAAAAAAAAAAAAAAAAAAAAAAAAAAAAAAAAAAAAAAAAAAAAAAAAAAAAAAAAAAAAAAAAAAAAAAAAAAAAAAAAAAAAAAAAAAAAAAAAAAAAAAAAAAAAAAAAAAAAAAAAAAAAAAAAAAAAAAAAAAAAAAAAAAAAAAAAAAAAAAAAAAAAAAAAAAAAAAAAAAAAAAAAAAAAAAAAAAAAAAAAAAAAAAAAAAAAAAAAAAAAAAAAAAAAAAAAAAAAAAAAAAAAAAAAAAAAAAAAAAAAAAAAAAAAAAAAAAAAAAAAAAAAAAAAAAAAAAAAAAAAAAAAAAAAAAAAAAAAAAAAAAAAAAAAAAAAAAAAAAAAAAAAAAAAAAAAAAAAAAAAAAAAAAAAAAAAAAAAAAAAAAAAAAAAAAAAAAAAAAAAAAAAAAAAAAAAAAAAAAAAAAAAAAAAAAAAAAAAAAAAAAAAAAAAAAAAAAAAAAAAAAAAAAAAAAAAAAAAAAAAAAAAAAAAAAAAAAAAAAAAAAAAAAAAAAAAAAAAAAAAAAAAAAAAAAAAAAAAAAAAAAAAAAAAAAAAAAAAAAAAAAAAAAAAAAAAAAAAAAAAAAAAAAAAAAAAAAAAAAAAAAAAAAAAAAAAAAAAAAAAAAAAAAAAAAAAAAAAAAAAAAAAAAAAAAAAAAAAAAAAAAAAAAAAAAAAAAAAAAAAAAAAAAAAAAAAAAAAAAAAAAAAAAAAAAAAAAAAAAAAAAAAAAAAAAAAAAAAAAAAAAAAAAAAAAAAAAAAAAAAAAAAAAAAAAAAAAAAAAAAAAAAAAAAAAAAAAAAAAAAAAAAAAAAAAAAAAAAAAAAAAAAAAAAAAAAAAAAAAAAAAAAAAAAAAAAAAAAAAAAAAAAAAAAAAAAAAAAAAAAAAAAAAAAAAAAAAAAAAAAAAAAAAAAAAAAAAAAAAAAAAAAAAAAAAAAAAAAAAAAAAAAAAAAAAAAAAAAAAAAAAAAAAAAAAAAAAAAAAAAAAAAAAAAAAAAAAAAAAAAAAAAAAAAAAAAAAAAAAAAAAAAAAAAAAAAAAAAAAAAAAAAAAAAAAAAAAAAAAAAAAAAAAAAAAAAAAAAAAAAAAAAAAAAAAAAAAAAAAAAAAAAAAAAAAAAAAAAAAAAAAAAAAAAAAAAAAAAAAAAAAAAAAAAAAAAAAAAAAAAAAAAAAAAAAAAAAAAAAAAAAAAAAAAAAAAAAAAAAAAAAAAAAAAAAAAAAAAAAAAAAAAAAAAAAAAAAAAAAAAAAAAAAAAAAAAAAAAAAAAAAAAAAAAAAAAAAAAAAAAAAAAAAAAAAAAAAAAAAAAAAAAAAAAAAAAAAAAAAAAAAAAAAAAAAAAAAAAAAAAAAAAAAAAAAAAAAAAAAAAAAAAAAAAAAAAAAAAAAAAAAAAAAAAAAAAAAAAAAAAAAAAAAAAAAAAAAAAAAAAAAAAAAAAAAAAAAAAAAAAAAAAAAAAAAAAAAAAAAAAAAAAAAAAAAAAAAAAAAAAAAAAAAAAAAAAAAAAAAAAAAAAAAAAAAAAAAAAAAAAAAAAAAAAAAAAAAAAAAAAAAAAAAAAAAAAAAAAAAAAAAAAAAAAAAAAAAAAAAAAAAAAAAAAAAAAAAAAAAAAAAAAAAAAAAAAAAAAAAAAAAAAAAAAAAAAAAAAAAAAAAAAAAAAAAAAAAAAAAAAAAAAAAAAAAAAAAAAAAAAAAAAAAAAAAAAAAAAAAAAAAAAAAAAAAAAAAAAAAAAAAAAAAAAAAAAAAAAAAAAAAAAAAAAAAAAAAAAAAAAAAAAAAAAAAAAAAAAAAAAAAAAAAAAAAAAAAAAAAAAAAAAAAAAAAAAAAAAAAAAAAAAAAAAAAAAAAAAAAAAAAAAAAAAAAAAAAAAAAAAAAAAAAAAAAAAAAAAAAAAAAAAAAAAAAAAAAAAAAAAAAAAAAAAAAAAAAAAAAAAAAAAAAAAAAAAAAAAAAAAAAAAAAAAAAAAAAAAAAAAAAAAAAAAAAAAAAAAAAAAAAAAAAAAAAAAAAAAAAAAAAAAAAAAAAAAAAAAAAAAAAAAAAAAAAAAAAAAAAAAAAAAAAAAAAAAAAAAAAAAAAAAAAAAAAAAAAAAAAAAAAAAAAAAAAAAAAAAAAAAAAAAAAAAAAAAAAAAAAAAAAAAAAAAAAAAAAAAAAAAAAAAAAAAAAAAAAAAAAAAAAAAAAAAAAAAAAAAAAAAAAAAAAAAAAAAAAAAAAAAAAAAAAAAAAAAAAAAAAAAAAAAAAAAAAAAAAAAAAAAAAAAAAAAAAAAAAAAAAAAAAAAAAAAAAAAAAAAAAAAAAAAAAAAAAAAAAAAAAAAAAAAAAAAAAAAAAAAAAAAAAAAAAAAAAAAAAAAAAAAAAAAAAAAAAAAAAAAAAAAAAAAAAAAAAAAAAAAAAAAAAAAAAAAAAAAAAAAAAAAAAAAAAAAAAAAAAAAAAAAAAAAAAAAAAAAAAAAAAAAAAAAAAAAAAAAAAAAAAAAAAAAAAAAAAAAAAAAAAAAAAAAAAAAAAAAAAAAAAAAAAAAAAAAAAAAAAAAAAAAAAAAAAAAAAAAAAAAAAAAAAAAAAAAAAAAAAAAAAAAAAAAAAAAAAAAAAAAAAAAAAAAAAAAAAAAAAAAAAAAAAAAAAAAAAAAAAAAAAAAAAAAAAAAAAAAAAAAAAAAAAAAAAAAAAAAAAAAAAAAAAAAAAAAAAAAAAAAAAAAAAAAAAAAAAAAAAAAAAAAAAAAAAAAAAAAAAAAAAAAAAAAAAAAAAAAAAAAAAAAAAAAAAAAAAAAAAAAAAAAAAAAAAAAAAAAAAAAAAAAAAAAAAAAAAAAAAAAAAAAAAAAAAAAAAAAAAAAAAAAAAAAAAAAAAAAAAAAAAAAAAAAAAAAAAAAAAAAAAAAAAAAAAAAAAAAAAAAAAAAAAAAAAAAAAAAAAAAAAAAAAAAAAAAAAAAAAAAAAAAAATTTTTTTTGCCAAGAGGCCGGACGCTCAATCATGCCTGATGGTCAGTTCACAGCGGCGCTGAAGCGTCTGCGGCTCAAGGTTCAGCCTGGACAGCGGCGCGTCGATGGTAGGCTAACACGGGTCTTCATCGGGCTTGGATTCTTACTCTGGGATCTGGTCTCTGGGGTCTTCTAACTAGGGGTGTAACAGGGCGTCACAGGTGTCACGGGTGGCACCTATCTATCCTTCCTCTAACGTACTTTTAAAGGAAAAGGTAAGAGGGGGGACAGGAGAGGGGAAAAAGGGGGTGATAGATAGGGGGTACTTGTGACACCTGTAAACCTATGTTACAGTACTCTGGCAGCGCTCACTAATCGCTCGATGTGGAGGCATTGGTCAATATGTTGCCTCACAAAGAATCAACAAGTTGGTCATATGTAAGGTTGGTTATCTATGGCACGCGCTGTCTCGAATTCATAGCAGTGGTAGGTGACGCTCAAGCGCCTTAATAATTCTTAATTCTGCCTAACGCATGAATAAAAAGTACTTTGTAATGCAGAGCACTGCACGTATCATCACGAGTGGGTGACGTAACGCCGCACTAGAATAGCGTCGCGCTTCGAACGAACACGTAATCTCTGGAAGGAACTAAATGAAAGACGAAACCAGCTCTACCTCGCGCGCAAACCTGGGGCCTTTGGGAAGGGTCATAGAAGATTCGGCGGGCGCAGATCTGGCTCTATGAACAAGCGCACGCGTGAAGCGATTGAGATCTGTTTGCAGCACAATTTCTATCCTGCAGCCTTCTGGCTGCAATTGCGAAAACAGGCATGATGCGGAATCCGGACGGGACGACCACACCGGTGAGCAGTGAAGACGGATCAGCGCTAGCGTCGCGCTATGTCTCTACGTAATGCCTAAGCTTCAAAATGTCTAGCAGGTTGTACACAAGGCCGATCCGGAAGACGCAGTTATTGACGTAAATCGGCTCATGGAGTCACCTGAATTAGTTGCTGCTGCTCAGGCACTCGCGCTGGCCGCGTCTTCGGGCCAGGCCATTGATGTGGACGCTGAACTGTCGCGCTTGACCTCTTCGCGGTTTACGGCGAATCTCGTGCTCTTCAAGGGGTGACCGGCGCGCACGGAATCCGGATTCCGGCTTCCCCACGCGCAGCGCGTGCTATTCAGAGTTATTAGGCTGAAACTCGCGTGTATTTCTCGATTCGGACCACAACCTATTGTGGTTTGCACATTTCACAGTGCTTACCGCTTGTAAGTGGTTTGTTTGCGTCTAAGGAAGTTTACATAAATGGATATTATCGGAACCTAGCCGTTACCACTGGAATAAGTGGCAAACGGTGCAACCTCACGCGCCCAACCGGCAACGGTTGGGCTTTTTCATTTTGGATTGGAACCATGTCAGAGAAACTCAGTACTCAGGCCTACGGGCAGACTCCTACGGAGCAAGCGGTCATCGCGCACATGAAGGCGCTACACCAAGCCGGGCTGTCGGTGCATGGCATCGCGCGGCAACTGGACACGGAAGGCGCGCCAACCCGCACCGGTGGACCATGGAGCACCAGCACAATCGGCCAGGCACTCAAGCGCGAAGGCATTTGCACCACGTTTTCCGAATCACGGGTTCCGGTGACCGCTGCGCCGGTGCCGGACGCATCCAGCACCACGGACGTAATCGTCCTGGCGCTGCTTGGGTGCGAAGGCTGCAATGGGCTTGGACGCAGAGAAACCGGGATCATTTGCCCCTGCGTCCACCGAAAGGTGTGCCGCATGGTCATGGCGAAATTCCGGTACATCCACTTGGGCTATCACCATGCCCCGCCGATACCGATTGACTATTTCATCAGCGGCGGTGGCAAGAAAAAAGGCTACCGGCTGATGCAGGAAGAGTTCGCGGGTGACGTGCACCTGACGGCCAAGCGCACGCTTATGCCCAGCGACTTCCAACTGTTCAGGTTCTACTACTACCTGGGCGCGGACGCCGCTACGTGCGCCAAGCGCCTGGGAATGGACCGTGGAGCCTTCCTCCAGCGTCTGGGCCGGGTGGAAGCGAAGCTGGGCCACGTGTTCCGAACGCTGACACCATACGCCCTGTACCCGATTGACGACTACTTCCAGCGCCGGGTGCCGGGTGGTGCGCGCCCGTGCCTGCCCCGTTCTCCGGATCCCGGACCACGGGGGCCACTGCGGCCACCCATGGCAGATGGCCGGGGGCGACAACAGCACGGAAACGGCGTATGATTAAGCCCAAAGGACATTGAGAATATGGAGGAAGCGGGACATCCTGGCTCCCAGCGCCAGATTTTGTGGGCTGCCGTTGTAGCCGCGCAAGCAGAACACCAGGACGCCGAAGCCGCATTTGACGGACTCGTGAAGCAGGTGCCGACCGGCATACCCGCACTATACATGAGTTTGCAAATTAAGCGCTCAGGCGCGGCACGACACCTGGCGCTCCAAAACTACATGCGCGTGTTGCGAGAATTGACGCAACACGTGATCGGCAAGGACGCGTAAGGGCGCTTTCCCAAGTGCGGCCCACGCCGGTGCCCTTGGTTCGGGTTCCGGGCACCGGGATCCCGTTACGCCCGCCATTGTCGCGGAAAAGCCAGATAGAGTGGCACAGCCCCCGACCAGTAAACCAACCCCTTGGCGAACCTGAATGTTAAGATTGCTTGTCTATGGGCAAGGCAAGAAGAAGGAAGCGTGAGTGGTCGAGGCGCACAGAACCCGTCCGGAGCGTGAAGACTACTACCGAAGTATTTGCCCGAACCCTCGAACTTCTGCAAACAGCAGAATTAGCGTTGAATACGTTGACTGAGCAGGCTGACCCGCGACATCGAAGGCCGTTCTTTCTAAACATCATTGTATTCGGCCGATCGGTGACAACTGTACTTCAAAACCTTCGGGACATCGAAACAGGCTTCGATGAATGGTACCAACCTTATGTGAACCAGATTACCTCTGATCCGCAGACCCGATACTTATACGAACTGCAGACGCGAATCCTTAAACTTGGTGAAATGCCAACTGGCGTTTCAATGAACATTTCGGGGAGTCCTTTTGATTTAATGAAGCGATTTCCCAAGCCACCAAACGCAAAGGGTTTTTTCGTGGGGGATGGTCTTGGGGGAACCGGCTGGGTGGTCACATTGCTGGACGGTCAAGAAGAAAAATACTACTTGTACGTACTTGCCGAAACGCCCGGATTGCCACTGAACGTCAACCTGTTCTTTGTTGATGCGCCGGAAGAGTTCCGACAGGTTCCTGCGCAAGATATTTGCGTCCGATATGTGAATTTCCTGCGTGGAATGGTTGAGGACGCCGGAAAACACTTCGGCAAGAATGCCCCTGGCAGCCAGGGTAAAGAACTAACACCAAATACCGCAGTTATGACCACCAAACCGACGACTCCCTCTGCCCTGCTACTGTTTTCCCGTAGCGTATTCGTGCTCAATATCCTCATTGGCTTGGTGCGCGTGATGCAGGCATTTTCTTACTTGTGGACTGTTATTCTCGCATATGCGTTTCTTGGCCTATGCGGGTTGGAAATCTGGTTTGAACTATCACTCAGAAAAGTCAGGTGGCCTTTGTCGGCAGCTATTGTAATTGCAACCTGTTGGTTTAGCATCACCGTCCCTTTTGCGAAGGATCCATTGGAGGTATCAGCATACGTTCCCCCCGGAGGCCACGCCGACGCCGAATCTATAGGCGGAATAGCGTGGGACTCTCACTTTACAGATCTGCGGATGGCAATGTCAAACTCTACATCCAACGACTATCAGAATCTGGACGTGGTGGTAAAGCCCGACAAATGGACGCACAAGGCTGCCGTCCTTAGCGGCGCAGGGTGTAACTTATCCGAAGTGGGCGGGAATGTATTGACTATGTCGAAAATGCCACTTAAGACCTCAACACAGGACAGCTTCACGGGGATGCGAATTGGTGATAGCTATGAAACATATGATAGCGCGGGAAATGAGTTCGTCGTGATGGCTTCCGAATCCGGGTATAGACTTAGGTGTGCCACTTTTCCTTCCAAGTCCACGATTAAGATGGTCTTCGCCCTAGTTGCTCCACAGCCAAGCTTAACCCCGCATATGACGGGACCTCTTGGAGGGTTTGCCATGGATGTGCAAACATATTCCGGTGTAACTGCTTGGGTTGAAATGCTCAATTCGAAGCCATCCCCCGGAACAATAACGATAACCGGCAAATACACAAGCGGAATTAAGCCTCATTCTATTGAGCAGGCCATTAAGGTCATAAACCATTAGAGCCCCGGTCCGACGCCCACCCGGTCGTGTCCCAACGAGAGTTGAAGAACTACGCCTTCTTCCGCTTGCCCTTCGCTGGCTTTCCCCAGCGGGCCTGCGCGGCCTTCTGTGCGCGCTCCGTTCTTTGGGCCGGTGTCATCGTGTCCAGGCACCGCTTCCCTCCTGAATGTCCCGCCACGGCTTCCAAGCTCCCGCATGACAGCCGCGATCATTTCCTGACTGACGCCTGATTTTTTCTTCGCCATGCTAAGCCCATATTAGCATGTGGTTTACGGGTGGCATGCTGTTTTGTGGCTGTTTTTATTGAGTGGAATGCTACTACCGCTTTAGCATATAATCGCGCTCGTGAAACAAAACCAAGAGAGAAGAAACAGATCCACCGCTGACCAGATGCGCCGGTCCGCCCTCGCCTACAAGCTGGCCGGTACCTTCGTTGCCGCCGTTTTCCTGCGCCTGAACGCAAAGCGCGCCATGCTTGCGAAGACCGGATTCAAGGGCCGGGTACACTTCAATCCCTGGCCGCGCTGGGCTAACCCGGCCCACCAGACCTTCAACCGTAAGGGCGCGCGGATTTACGCGCGGCAGCGCATGCTTGCCACCCTGGCTGGCCCAGCGTCTGAGGCGAACCACACGCGCTGGCACAGTGCGCCCAGCGACGCGGAAACCCTATCCTACGCCGAACGCATCGGGGACCAGGACCAAGGGCTGCGCTGGCTGAATCACGCGCGCAAGCGCGCCCGGAGCCTGGCCGGTGACCAGGCCATCAAGCCGGTAATATCAGCGGTGGCTGAAGCGCTGTTGGCTGACGGGTCCGTGGATGCTGGGGACGTGCTGCGGCTGGCGCGGGCTGTCTCCCCTGCCCCGGCGCAATGGGCAGGTGTCGCGCGTGGCACGCTTAACACCTGGCCGGACAATGATGCCTTGCTGGACGCTCTAATCGAAGCGGAACTGCGCGCCACAGCCGCGCACGAAGCCGGGCATGCAGTCGTAGACCATTTCTTTGACATTCCCTTTTCGCGAGTCGAAGTCTTCACTGACAACCACGAAGCACCGGAAAGCGAAAGTGACTACGCGGGAATCGTTCGTTCTGATCGTTTCAAAACTTGGCCCAGCTATGCATGTGTTGAATCTGAGGACTTCGATTTGCAGCGCGCCAAGCAATTTGCGGAACCGCTTTTGATGTCCCTTCACGCGGGCCGCATTGCGGAGTCCATCTATGCCAGACAGAAGGTCCCAGCGTTCGTGGCCCGGTTTGATCGGGAAGCTATGCAGATTGTCTTGCTACTCGATTGGAATCATCGGAGCAGAAGCCCGCAAATGGCTGGCGCGGATGGAAACAGCTACACGCGCCTTGCTCCGGAATCCGGACGTCTGGGCCGCTGTGGAACGGGTGGCGAAGGCCCTTGTGAAGCGGAATGTCCTTACCTTCCGCGCGGTGGGGCGGATCATGTACGGAACGCGGGCGAAGCAGTTCATTTAAGCCGTTGTGTGGACTGACCCCCTGCGTAAGAGTCATCCTAGGTGCTAAAGTATTCACTTCTTTAGGGGGATGCCTTTGGCCGCAGATACGCAGAAGCTAAAAGTATTCATTAGTTGGGCGGGTGATCGCGCAAACGCAATCGGTAAGGGGTTTCATGACTTCCTACCCGATGTGGTCAACGCCGTGCAGCCGTTCATGTCAGGAATGAATATTGACAAAGGCACACGATGGGGAGACGTTTTGAACGGTACCCTTCAGGAATCATCATGCGCGATTGTTTGCATTACCCGCGAAAGCATCAATTCCATTTGGGTGGCATTCGAGGCGGGGGCTATTTCTAGAGCAGCTGGGGGAACCGATGGAGCTCGATACAGAATTTGGACGTACCTTTCAGGGCTGGAGTCCAAAGACCTTCAGCTAACCCCCTTTGCGGAATACCAAGCCACTGATTCCACTCAAGACGAGACGTTCCGTTTGGTACAGAGTATTAATACCCTATCACCCGATCCGGTTTCCGCCGATTCACTCAAACGCCGCTTTGACGCCCTTTTCTGGCCGAGCTTCTCAGAGGTGCTCGTCAAAGCAGCCGCTATTTCAACTGGGGCACCAGTTATGCCGTCGAATCCAGACGTCAAAGCTAATGACATGCTCTCTGAGATTTTAAGGACGTTGCGGTCCCTTCAACGCGAAATCCGACGGCCGGAGCGGTCCGGAGGATCGGCTGGGACGGCCACACAGAACATCAGAATAATGCTGGATAGGATTAGAGACGCGACGGGAGGCACGTATCGCTATTCTTTTTCGCGCCTTGGCGATGGGCTTTTCGAGCTCATGGTAGGACAGTTTAGACGCACGGTGTCGGAAATTGACGCCGAAATACTCCTGCAGAATGACATCGCCTTTGCCACTTTGGTCGACGAAATCGAACTGCTCCATGCGCCTGCTCTGAAGGACAGCGCCCACTCTTGAACGTTATTTCCGATGTAGGCCCACTGTAGCGTGCAATAGCGTGCAATGGTCGGCGGGAACAATGGCAAACTTGGCAGGTGTGGCAACGAGGAATCTGCAACTTGAAGGTGCCAAACGGTCTTCAAGCTACCGAATCCCACTCTCTCCGCCATTTACGTCACGGCGAATTTCCATCCTTTTTGAGTTCGGTCGCAAGACTACGCCGATCCCGTCTTGAAAAATCTCTTCGATGCGCAGGGAGAAGAGCCGGGCGGCGCGGAAGGCGAGGTAAGCGGCCACGTAACTCCGACTGCTATTCCTCGCTGGACAAATTAATAGATCGTTCCGTGGCCGGCGAGAATCTTCGTACGACCGTCTTACATTTCCGTGACGAGATCATCGTAACGTTGCTGGCGACTGTTAAGGTGCGCTGTGCTGACCTTCACGCTCTGAATCTACGGCTCAGGAGTTTCCGCCTCCTGGACTTATATTTTTCGCCGCATGGACCTTATATACTGAGCTAAGGAGACCGCCGGAGACAACTCATGAAAATCACTATCGTCTGGATTACTGCCCTGCTGCTTGGCGTCGCCACCCTGAATGCTGCCGGAGACGCCGCGGCCGGCAAAGCCGTCTTTGAGAAATCCTGCAAGAACTGCCACGGTGCCACGGGCGAAGGCAATCCCACCATCGCTAAAATGATGAAAGTGGAAATGAAGCCGCTCGGCTCCGCAGAAGTTCAGAGCCAGAGTGACGACGCTCTGAAGAAAGTCGTTACCGACGGCAAGGGTAAGATGCAACCTATTCACTCGGTTACCGGCAAGCCCCTCGACGACGTGATCGCCTACGTGCGCACGCTGAAGAAGTAGCAGTAAGATTAGCGAGCTTCCCGGCATTCGCGAAAACAATCCGAGTGCCGGGAAACGCTTGAGCTTCGTCGCTAAATATATTGGAACAGCACGTGCGCCCCTACCGGCATCGTCAAGGCTGAGTATTAAATCCCTGCCGATACTACCGGGCTCTGGGGGCTTCGTGCGCAACACAAAAAGACGGGCATTCTTCCTCGGGTCATTTCTTGTTGCTTCCTCCCTTGTGCTGGAGGGCCAAAGAAACCTTGCCTATTCGCCTCACGAAAAGGCCCACTATGCCGAATCTTCGCTGGTGGCCTTTTCCCGGCCCGGTCTCGTAATCTCCGATCGTTTCGGCTAAGATCGCATCGGACGGCACGATCAGCATCGACTATAAGCTGGCGGATCCGAGCGGCGCTCCACTCGACCGGTCCGGCGTAGTGACTCCCGGCGCGGTAAGTCTGAGCTTTCTGGCGGCCTACATTCCCGAAGGGGCAGGAGCAGTACACGTCGTACATCGTCCGGACTGCGACCGCGCCTTCCGGAGCCACGGCCACGCAGGCCGCCGCGGATTCGGGTGGCACCACGCAGACCGTGTCCACCGGCGAGTACACCTACACATTCGCGACCAGGGCTCCGTCCGGGTTCGATGCCACCGCTGCCCACCGCATCGGGATCTATGGCTCGCGGAATCTCACCGAATTCGATCTGGGCACCAACTACGCCGACACCACCTTCGATTTTGTACCGGCGGGAGGCACGCCTGCGCCTCGTGACGTCGTCCGCACGCCGGACTGCAACCAATGCCATGGGCTGCCCAATGGTCTAACCAGCAGCACCGGATCCGCCGGGCTGGCGGCGCATGGCGGCTCGCGCCGCAACGTTCAGTTGTGCATCATTTGCCATCAGCCGCAGACGTCCGATCCCGACACCGGCAATTCGCTCGACTTCAAGGTATTCATTCACAAGATCCACATGGGTAGTTCCCTTCCCAGCGTGCAGTCCGGAACAGCTTATCGGATCATCGGTTTTCAGAATGCCGTGACGGACTGGTCCACCGTGGTTTATCCGGCCGACGTCCGCCGCTGCCAGACCTGCCACAATCCGAAAAACGGCGCCGCCCAGACTGGCGCCTGGTTGACGGAGCCGACGGCCGCCGCGTGCGGATCCTGCCATGACAACGTCAACTTCGCTACCGGCGCCAACCACCCCGGCGGTCCGCAAGTGAGCGACAAACAGTGCGCGCTGTGCCACATTCCGCAAGGCGAACTGGAATTCGATGCCTCGATTCTCGGCGCGCACACGATTCCCGATCAATCGAACACAATTCCCGGCTTGAACTTTACTCTGACGAAAGTGACGAACGGAGGAGCAGGACAGAAACCGAGCGTCACGTTTACGGTGCGCGACAACAAGGGCAACGGAATTCCACTCAGCAATTTCAAAACCGGCTCCGGCTCGCTTTCGCTGACCATGACCGGGCCGACATCCGATTACGGCTATACCAGTTTCGGCTCCGACGTGAGCACGCCGGGATACGTCACCGAGAGCGTGTTGAATTCGGCATCCTGCGGCGGCGATGGCACCTGCATGTACACGTTCACGCATGCCGTTCCGGCGAACGCAACCGGAACTTATGCGATCGGAATCGAAGGCCGTCTGACGGCCACGCTCCTGCCCGGGACGGTCACGCAAATGGACGTGAACTACGGAGGCATAAACCAGGTGATCTATTTCTCCGTGGACGGTTCGCCGGTGGCATCCCGCAGAAGCGTGGTAACACGCTCGAATTGCAACAGCTGTCATGCCTTCCTGGAAGTTCACGGCAGCCTGCGCAACAACACCGAGTATTGCGTGTTCTGCCACAACCCGAACGACACGGATGCCGCCCGGCGCGCCACGGCCAGCTAATCCCGCGGATAAGGCACTGCCGCCGCAAGGCATCAACTTCGCCCTGATGGTGCACAAGATCCACACGGGCCTGAATCTTAAGGCCAACTACAACCAGGACTATGTCGTGGTGGGTTTCGGCGGAAGCCACAACAGTTTCGGCGTAGCGTTCGCATCGGTGCCCGCATCCATTCCGAATACCGGAGTCCGCTTCCCCGCGATGGGGCCCACGGGCGCCGTTCAGGATACCGCTGAGTGCTATGTCTGCCATGCAAACGGATCGGAGGCCGTGCTGCCCATTGGCAAGAATTCTGTAATGGATCCGCAAGGCTTACTCAACCCGGCGCCCGCTACGACGTCGGCCTGCACGGCCTGCCACTTGAATCAGTCGGCATTTGCGCACGCGTCCGCCAATACCGATCCCAAGTTCGGTGAGAGCTGTGACGTCTGCCATGCCGCCGGCGCCGCCTTCGACGCAACCAAGGTGCACGCCGGAAAATAAGGATTCACGATCCTTCGCTGCCAGCCATTTTCATTACGCCATGACCAGAAGCAGCAGACGTGAGTGGAGTCGCTTACTGACCTCCCGGCATCCCACTCTCCGTCCGGTCTTCGTGCTGGCATTGTGCATCCTTCCCGTGGGGGCACAAACCCATCCCACATTCCCCGCAATTCGTCCTCAAGCGGGAGCGACGTATGTCGGAATCGAAGTCTGCCAGGGCTGCCACGAGGACACGTTCAACGCGTTCCAGAAGAATCGGCACATCGCCGTGCAAACCTACGGCGGACACGCGTGGGATGGAAAGGCCTGCGAAGCTTGTCACGGTCCCGGCAGCAAGCACGCCGAATCCATGTCGGCGGCGGACATCACCAATCCCAACAAGGCGTCCGCTTCCCAAACAGACCGCATCTGCCTCGGCTGCCATCTGAACCAATCGACCAATGTTGGGCGCATCCACGGCAGTCACGCGAAGAACCAGGTGGGCTGCACCTCGTGTCATACGATCCACAAAACCGGGCCCGACGTGCTGGTGGTGAAACGAGTCGTCGCCGTCAATGAGCTCTGCACGAAATGCCACGTCGATGTCTGGGCCAGCTTCCAACGGCCTTACCGGCATCGTTTGCCGGAAGGCGCGATGTCGTGTATCGACTGCCACAATCCTCACGGAAACTTCCTTCCGGGCAACATGCAGACTGCGAACGCCAATGAGCCAGGCTGCATGAGGTGCCACGGCAATCTCCGCGGCCCCTTCATCTTCGAGCACGCTCCGGTGAAGCTGGAGGGCTGCGGCGCCTGCCATCAACCTCATGGCTCCGCAAACCCGCGGATGCTCACGCGCGCGCAGGTACAGTTCGTCTGCCTGGAGTGTCACGCCAACCTGCCGGGGCCGGCGCCGCCCGCCAACGGAACTCTCGGCACTGTCCCGCCCGCGCTGCATGACCTGCGCAGCCCGCGATTCCAGAACTGCACCACCTGTCATCAGAAGGTGCACGGGTCTTATGTGGACCGGGACTTCTTCAAATGAGATTCCTTCTTGCTCTCACTCTGATGCTTCCCGCGCTCGCGCAGCAGGCGACTGCACCTGCTCCCAAGGCCGCCGAGAATGCGGAGCAGGCCGCCCCGAAAGCCGCCGGGAATAGCATCCAAACGCCGATAGCCGCCATACAGACGCCGGCCGCCGGAACCGCCGGCGGGGCCTGCCGCCGGCCAATGGTTCGACGGCAGTATCGACGCCGGGTACCGTTGGGTGACCGGCATCGGCGGCAGTCTTCCGGAATACCGGAGTGTCGTCAATCTCGGGGAAGGTCCCAAGCTCTTCGGGCTCGACGTTTCCGTGATCGATCCCAAGAAGCGTTGGTTCGACCGCGTCAATGCCCGCGCTTACAACTGGGGCGGCGATCCGTATAACACCGCTCACGTCGATGTCATGAAGCATCAGGTTTACAACTTCAGCTTCGACTATCAGAACATTGCGTACTTCAATGCGGTACCGTCGTTCGCCAATCCGACAGCACCGAGCGGATTCGATCAGCAGTCCTTCGATACGCGGAGGCGGAACACGACGATCCTGCTGGACCTCTTCCCCAACCGGCACATACGCCCGTACGCCGCCTTCTACCGGAATACCGGGAACGGAACCGGAGTCGATGACTTCGTGCAAGGCGCCGACAATAGTTACCCGGTGCCGGTTTCCTTACATGACGCCACCAACAATTTTCGCGGAGGCGTGCACATCGAGATGAGCAAATATCACGCGACCCTGGAAGTGGGCGGCACGACGTTCCAGGAGGACGACCAGACCAATTACACAGGCCAGAACCCCGGAAACCGCACGACACCGATCTTCGGCATCCAGCCCACGCTGACCAGCCTGCAGCAGGCGTACGGCATCCGCGGAAACAGCGTGTATACGCGCGGACTGCTGACCGCCAACATCACATCCAGGGTCAACGTTTACGGCCAGTTTCTGTACAGCCAGCCGACCACCAGCGTGAACTACACGGAGCTGGCGGGCGGAAAATTCGCCATGTCCACTACGCTTCTCTTATTCGGCGGTCAGTTCGGTGTGGCTGCCGGCTCCGCCATCCAGCCCCACGTTTCCGGCACCGCCGGAGTTGAAATCCACGCAACAGACCGGCTACGCATCACCCAATCGATCAGCACCGACCGTCAGCACGATTCCGGTATCAGTCTCTTTAATCAATCACTGTTTCGCAGCCTGTCGAATCCGGTGTTGATCGCAGCGAACAGTCTCGCCCAGACCACTCTTCAGATAGTGAACTATACGACGGCGGAAACGAACTTCTTCTACGACCTCTCTTCCAAACTGACGGTTCGCGCGGGCTACCGTTACGTGACGGGAGACGCCGAAGTGCCGGCCAGTTCGCTCAGTCAGATCGGCGCATTCGAAACAGGCAACCTGCGGCGCAACATCGCCCTGGCAGGCGCGAATTACCGGCCGATGAAAAAGCTCGCCATCAACCTGGACTACGAAGGCGGCATCAGCGATCAGATCTATTTCCGGAACAGCCTCAACAACTACAACCGCGGCCGGGCGAGAGCCCGCTACCAGGCGAACGACTCGCTTTCCTTTCAGTTGAACTTTCAGATCCTCGATAACCAGAATCCGGCGCGCGATATCCGGTTCGATTTTCTATCCCTGCACGCGACCGCGGGCGCGTACTGGACGCCCAACAACGCCAAACGAGTCACCATTTCGGCCGAATACGACCGCGCCTGGGTCAACTCGAATATCTTGTACCTGTATCTGCCTTTCTTTACCCCGGCGACCTCTTCCTATACCGAAAATGCGCACACCGGCACGGCGGTAGCGGACGTAGCTTTCCCCAGGTGGAGCGGCGCCAAACTGACCGCTGGAGGGTCGTTTGTGCTGTTAACGGGCAGCAGGCCCACCACCTACTACCAGCCCCTGGCAAGGGTTTCCATTCCCGTTGGGAAACACATACACTGGAACGCCGAGTGGCGCTACTACGGATTCAGCGAAGCGTTTTTTCTGTACGAAGGCTTCCGGACGAATACCTTCACAACAGGTATTCGGGTGAGTAGATAGGAGACCAGCGATGTCCACGGTTTGGGTACTGGCCGCGTGCGGGCTCGCGCTGGGCAGCGCGCTCGCCGAGGGTATTCCCGGCGATGCCCGCCGGGGCGAAGAGCTGTTTCGGTCGCAGCAGTGCATTCAATGCCATAGCATCAACGGCCATGGCGGTACGGCGGCGCCCGATCTTGCCCGCCGCATCGATCGCAATTACACGCCGACCGTGATGGCGACCCTGATGTGGAATCACGCGCCAAGGATGTGGGCGGCCATGAGCAAGCAGAATATCGCCAAGGCCGAACTGAGCCCGGAATCAGCGGCCGATCTGTTTGCCTATTTCGTATCGGCGCGATACTTCGAGCAGCCGGGCGATGCAGGCAGGGGGAAACAGCTCTTTGCCGCCAAGCGTTGCGCCGAGTGCCACGGCATTGGGAAATCGCCGAACCCCGCCGCGCCGCCGGTCGCCCAGTGGGGTTCGCTCGCCGATCCGATCGTTCTCGCGCAGCAGATGTGGAACCACGGTGCGCGCATGAAAGAGGAGTTCGCGAAGCGGAAGATTCCGCGTCCCACCCTCACCGGGCAGGAACTCACGGATATGCTGGTGTACCTGCAGCACCTGCCGGAGACGCGGAATCAGACGATGAACTTCACGTTTCCCGCTTCCGATACGGGCGAGGAAGTCTTTCGCTCCAAGGGCTGCGCCGGATGCCATACGGGGTCGATGTCGTTCGAGACTCTCCTCAAGAATCAGACGCTCACTCAAATCGCGGCGGCGATGTGGGAGCATCAGCCGCTGATGAAAACTCCGCCTCCCGCGCTCTCGGAAGACGAGATGCGGCAAATCGTGTCGTATATTTGGGCCCGCCAATACTTCCAGGGACACGGCAGCGCGGAGCGCGGCAAACGTGTCTTCGCCGATAAGCACTGTGCCGCGTGTCACGACAATGCCGCAAGCGGCGCTCCCAAGCTGCCGGCTGCCAAGGGCGGATATTCGGATATCACGATGGTGTCGACCCTCTGGAGGCATGGGCCGCAGATGCTGGACATGATGAATCAGCGCAAGCTCGAGTGGCCGCGCTTCACGGCACCCGAGATGGCGGACCTGATTGCCTACTTGAACTCCAGGTGATCGAGCAAAGGTACGCTGGCCGGCCAATACCGACTGGCGGACGCGAATCCAGGATTGCGATGTGCTAGGTGTGAGATCGTGGATCGGGAGTTTAGCGAGGAACTCACCGGCCTGATGCCCGTCGTGCTACACGGGATCAGTGGTGTTGATTGCTGTGGATCGATCATCGCGGTGGTCGAGAGCGGGACGGTGGAACTGCAATGCAACCGCTGCGGGGCCGTCGTCGGCGTGGTGCAGGTGGGCGTGATGGAGGGCCTGCTCGGCTTGGATAGCGACGACACGTCCCCGCCGGAAGAGCCCGGGGACTAGGTCCCCGGGCCGCTACAGAACGTACAGGCGCAGCATCCACCAAACCAGAAACAAGGCGATCACGGCGACAACGAAATAGCGGACCCATTGCGCCGGGGTCCTCGGCTCAGTTCGATTTTGCACGCCGGGATCAGTGCAGGTTGAGGGCCAAAGGCGGACTTACCTGGCCGGCCAGGACTTCCGGCGTGCCTGAAAGATGGCTTTCTTCTTGGGAGCACGCGCGGGCGTTGCGGTTGCCTCGGGAAGGCTCTCGTTTGCCGCGGCGGATAGCGTTTTCGGCGCCGCGGCGGCCGGGGTCGCGGCCTCCGCTGAGACGGGTTCGCGACGAGCTCTTAAGGGGGTGTCTCCGTGTCTTTCTTTCAGCCGGCCGAAGAAGGTTTCCATGGAGCGGCTCAGCTTGTTTAGGGCGCCACCCACAGCTTCGCTCACGGTCGTCCCGCCGCTGCTCGCGGTGAGGGGCCGGTGGCGGGCGGGGCGAGCCTCGATCAGACACTTCTTATCGTGCAACCCGAATTTGTGACTATTCACATCGCTGAGGTGAACTTCGACCCGAGTCAGCCTGCGGGCAAACCGCTTGAGTATACGGTTGACCTCGACCCCAATGAACCGGGTTACCCGGGCATCTATCGCGATGTTCTTGTCGCTATGGACTAATATTTGCACGCCTTCCCCATTTCTCCCGCACCTTCGGGCGCGGGCCAATTAGTAATTCCCAAACGCTTGATCCGGCCGTCGCGCCGGTGGATTCTAATCTTGGAGTGATCGCGCCCCCTGTTAGAGTGAAACGATTACGACGATGCCACTCTCCTTCCGAGTAGCGCTCCTCTTGCTGGCACAATCGGCCGCGTCGACAGCCGTCGATTCCCACGTGCACGAGCGCCGCGCATTGCAACACGCGCGGAACGCAGGCGCTCCAGGCATTACATTTCGATGCGGCGGTGGAGGATTTCAAGGAAGAGCTCCGTTACGCGGAGGACGGCATGGCGGAGCGAACCTCGCCCGCTACCGCGCCCGCGGTGCGGGCATTCAACAATCTCAGCGTCGCCCAACTGCGGCAACACCATGATCTCGAAGCACGATTCTGGGCGCGCCAGGCGCTGGAGCTCGACCCGAAAAGCGCGGCAGCGGCTCACAATTTGGCCGCCGCCGAAAACAGCCTGCGGAATCTGGCCTGGCCGGCATCACCGAATGGACTCTATGTCCAGTACATCGGTTGCGGCGAGTGGAACCAGATCCGCATCACGGGTGCGTCCGCCGCTTCAGCGACTCTGGCATTCGAAGGAATGCGGATCGGCGCCAAGGGATGTCATTCCGACTCAGGCCCCGCTGCACTAGGCGAACTCGAGGGGGAAATCGCCCTCCGGGGAACGAGCGCACTTTATCGCGGCAGCGGCCAATTCGTATCCTGCAAGATTCAACTGCAGATGAAGCGCGATCGTCTCGCCGTCACGGAAGAGGGAGAGTGCGGCTTCGGATACGGTGTTCGCACGGATGGCGATTACCAGCGCATCTCCCTACGCTAGCCGCGCTCAGAAATTATATTTGAGCGCGAATTGAATCTGCCGCATGCTGGCGCGGGTGGACGTGATGGTTCCAAAGTTCGCCGACGGCGCCTTATTCGAACTGCCCCAGCCGGTGTTGGGCGTGCCCAGTTCCACGTGATTGGGTGCGTTGAACATCTCCAGGCGGAACTGCAGCGCCTGGCGCTCCGCGATGCGGAAGTCTTTGAACGTGGAGAAATCGATATTGACCTGTTTCGGACCGCGCAGGTTATTGCGTGCGCAGTTGCCGAATTCGGGGGCGACGGTATTGAAGAAGGCGGCGGGATTGTAATATCCCGCGGCGCTTGGGTTATCGAGCACCTGGTTGACGCCCGCGTAGCAATTGGTGCGATTGCCGTTCGGCGAAAATACCACGCCCGCCGAATCCCACGAAGCGGTCTCGGTAGTGGCGCCGCTTTGCAGCGTGGTGATGGTGCTGATTTGCCAGCCGCCCGCCACCTGGTTCACGATGCCTCCGTGATTCAGAAAATGCTGGCCCTTGCCGAACGGGAGAGTGTACAGGACGGAGGCCACAAAGCGCTGCGGCACGTCGAAGGCGGAGTAGCCATAATCGCAGGCACGGCAGCGCGCGTCCTCAGCCACGAAATCGTTACCGGGACCGCGAATCGCGCTGCCATCGTCGAGCGATTTGGACCAGGTGTAGCTGAAGAGCGTGGTCAGGTTGCTGCCGAAACGCTGGCTCACCTTGGCGCCGAGGCCGTTATAATTGCCGACCCCGTCGTCTTTCAGGAACTGAATTCCGGCGGCGCCGAATTCCGGGTAAGGCAGGCGCGTCACGATCGGCGTACTGCCGGGGAGCGGTTGCGCGGCATTGATCAGGTTGGCCAGATGACGGCTCTGCGACCCACTGTAGCCGGCTTCGAACGTGGTGGATTTACCGAGCGAGCGCTGCACGTTGATCAGGTAGGTCAGGCTGTACGTAGTGGGCAGGTGATAATCCACGCCCCACGTGAGGCCCACCGGGAGGGTCACGGGAAGCGATGAGGCGTTGAGGAAGTTGGTGTATCCGAAGGTCGGCGCGGAGTAGGTGTTGTCCGGCGTGCGCCCGGTGCGGCCGCCGAGACCGCGATTCAAATCGAAGATCGAATTCTTGCTCTCTTGCGAATAGAAGATGCCGAAACCAGTGCGTACGCTCCACTGGCTGGAAGGGCTCCACGCAATCCCCGAGGCGCGGCGCGAAATTGTTATAGTCCGTCGCGACCAGGCGGGATCCCAACCGGCCATCCCGCGCAACCTGGAAAGCCGGCGATCCCGAGACCTGCTGGCCTTGCGCGGCGTAGTAGGCCTGGTAGCGGAAATCGATGCCTTCGTAGAAATTTCCATTCGTGCCGGTGCGCACCAGGACGGGGTGCTTGCTCATGTCCGCCACGTTCGCTACCGAGGCGAGCGAATCATTCAACTGCACGTTAAGGCCGCGGCCGGAGACGTCGAGCATGGGCTGCGCGACCTCCCAGCGCAGGCCGGCCGTGATGGTAAGGTGAGGCGCGATCTTCCACGTATCGTCGATGTAAGCCGCCCACTCCGAATTGCGGAAATCCGAAGAGACCAGGGCGACGGCGATGATGGAGTTGTTCATATAGCCCTGCAGAAAATCGGCGCCCGAATAGCCGGAGCTCTGCGTGTTGGGGT
Organism: uncultured Solibacteraceae bacterium; assembly: GCA_963811575.1. GTDB lineage: Bacteria > Acidobacteriota > Terriglobia > Bryobacterales > Bryobacteraceae > Solibacter. Next base: position 251,589 of record CAWERY010000009.1, read on the forward strand.
TCCCGGTGAAAGAGCCATTGAAGAAGAACTGGCCGCGGGGGAATTCATTGCCCACCTGAGGGAACTGGTTATAGCGGTACTCGCCGCCCATGCGCAGGGAGTGCTTGCCGATTACCCAGGAGAAGTTATCCACGCCCTGGTACACCTTGTCATTGATCGTGAAAGGGCTGCTGGTGTTGTTGCCGAAGCTGCTCAGGTTGTTGGAGAGCTGGATACTCGGAATGCCCCACGAATTGGTGTCGGCGACCTTGAACGGCACGCCGATTTCCGCATCCACGTCCTCTACGCCGGCCAGTTGCTGCGCGATGCTGTTGTACAGCGAGTTATAGCCGAAGCGGGCTTCGTTGACCTTGGTGGGGGAGAAGACGCGGACATTGGAGACCACCCATTGGCTGGCGCGGGTGTAGGTGGTGCTGCCATCCTGCGTGAGTCCGGGACTGAGGGTCAGCTCATCGGTCCAACTGTAGCGGCCGAACCACTGCGATTTGGCGCTCTCGTTGATATCGATGCGCTGATTGAATTGATTCTTGTCCACCGGACTCTTGGTCAGGTACTGGTAATTATTCAACGGCAGGCCGCTGGTGGCAGGCTGATTCGGGAGCGGGAAGAATTTGCTCATCAGCAGGAGCGACGATTTATCGAAGCGGCTGGAGGGAATCTGATTTCCCGGGTAAGGCGAGGTCGTGACATTCGGAGGCGTGCCGGTGCGCGAGAGCGGATCTTGCAGCGCGGTGGGAATCTGCGAGAAATCACCGCCGCGCATCGCGGCGGTCATCGTGGTGGCGAGCGACGTGGTGGTGGTGCGCGATTTGAAGCCCTCGAAGTTGGACATGAAGAAGATGCGATTCTTGCCGTTCAGCACCTTGGGAATCCAGACGGGCCCGCCGAGCGTGAAGCCGTACTGATTCTGGCGATAGGGCGTGCTCTGCGGGGAGGGATTGGTAGCGCTGCGTTTGCTGGAAAGGAAGTCGTAGCTTCGGGCATCCAGCGCGTTGTTGCGCAGAAATTCGAAGACCGCGCCGTGAAAGGAGTTGGTGCCCGGCTTCGTCGAGACATTAATCTGTCCGGCTTCGCGGCCGAATTCCGCCGGATAGATTCCGGACTGCACCTTGAACTCCTGGAGCGCATCGACCGAGGGGAGCACGATGTACGTGTTGAAATCCACGTCCGTATTGGTGATGCCATCGAGCGTGTAGTTGGCCCACGTGGCACGCGCTCCGGAAAGCGACATGGTCAGCGTGGAGCGGCTGCCGCCCAGCCGGCCGGAGGCTTGCTGCGCCGGCGTAAAACCATACTGCACATTGGGGCTGAGTGCGACCAGGCTGAAAAAATTGCGGCCGTTCAGCGGCAGATCCACAATCCGCTTCTGCTCGATCACGGTGCCCACGGTGGCATCCTCGGTACTGAGCAGCGCGGCCATCCCGCTGACTTCGATGGTCTGGTTGGTAGAGCCCACGGCAAGCGTAAAATCCACGCGCGCGGTTTGCTGCACCTGGAGTTCGATGTTGGTCTTGACTACGCTTTGGAAGCCCTCGGCGGAAGCCTTCACGTGATAGATTCCGGGAGCGAGGCCCGGAATGCTATAGACTCCTGAGGTATTGGTAACGGTGGAGCGAGCCACGTTCGTTTCCGTATTGGTGGCGGTGATTGCGGCATTGGGAGCGTTCGCGCCGCTGGCATCTTTGACTTCCCCGGTGATTTCGCCCACCGTCTGCGCAGAGGCCGTGGTAAGCGCCGCGCTCAGCAAGCTGAGAATGAGTAGTGACTTCCGCATATTCCCCCCGTTTACGAAACGACTTGGTTTTGTCGGGGCGGAAACGCCCGCCGCCGGACACTGGACGCCAAATCTATCACGCAGGGGATAGGGAAAACACCTACCCCCGGATAGGGGGTTGGATTTGTCACATCCGTTATACGGCGCCGGCGGCCGATGCGGCGGAGTGTCCAAAGGGCAAGCGGGCCGTCACGGTAGTTCCCTTCCCCGGTCTGCTGGCGACATCCAGGGAGCCGCAAATCTGTTCCATGCGCTCGCGCATACCGAGAATTCCGAAGTGTCCCTCGGCCGCAAGACATCCGGACTCGGGTTCAAACCCGCAGCCATCGTCGCGTATATCCAGATGCACCCCTTCCGGTCCAAACTGCAAACGAACCATCACCGCGGTAGGAGCAGCATGCATCAGCGCGTTGCGAATGGCCTCTCGCGTCACCAGGAGCAGGGTGCGGTTGGTGGCTTCCGCCAGGCGAACCTCTTCGCCCGCTACTTCCAGCGTGACCGGAACTCCCTTTTCAGCGCTGACTGCCCGGGTCAGTTCCGCCAGAGCGCCAGCGAGCCCTTTATCGAACGAATCGTGGCGCAGGTCTGTGAGCGCCTGGCGAGCCTCATCCAACGTCATGCGGAGGTGAATGCGCGCGTTGTCGAGGCATTCCAGCATGAGGTCCTGATCTGAGCGAGCAGAGCCGACCGCCGCCTCGATCAACGTGGAGACTCCGACGCAACCCTGCACAACGGTATCGTGCATCTCGCGCGCAATCCGGGTACGCTCCGCCAGTCGCAGGTTATAACGCTCGCGCGCCTGGCGTTCCTGGAACAACATCACGCCGGCGACGCACGCGGTGGTTGCCAGCAGGGCAAGGGCGAAGAACCAGGGGGTTTGATAGAACTCGGGCCGCACTACGAGCGCGAGGTCCGCCTCCGAAGAACCCGCGTCGAGCGAGCCGTCGCGCGCGACCAGGCGGAAGCGGTACTGCCCGGGCGGCAGGTTGTCGTAGGAAATCGAACGGCGTCCGATGGCGGCAATCCAATGCCTGTCGAAGTTTTCGAGCTTGTACCGAAACACCACGCGTTCCGGGGCACGCAGGCTGCAGGCGGTGAATTCGATCTCCACACGGCGGCGTCCGGGGCCGATCGTGATGCCGGCGTTGGCCGGGACATTCTTGCCGTCGATGAGTACGCTTTCAATGCGAGCGGGCGAGTGGTAGTCGGTCCGCGGCAGCCCGGGCTTGAAATGCACGGCGCCCTTGACGCTGGGAAACCAAACTTCTCCATCGGGCGCAATGCAACCCGATGGTTGCACGCCGCCATTGATCTGGGTCGATTGCAAACCGTCGCCGGTTCCGTAGGCGACTACCGCGATGGAATCGGAACGTCCGTCGGCGGCGGCGTTCAGGTCTTCGAGGGACGCAGCGGAAAGACCCATCGGGCCGCTCATCCAGAGGCTGCCGCGGCCATCGCCGATCACTTGAAAAATCGAGTTGCTCAACAGGCCTTCGCGGGTCGTGATGCGCGAGGCCTTGCCGTTTCGCACGCGAACCAGACCGGCCCCCTGAGTAGCGATCCACAAGGTCCGCGGGCCTTCCGGGTAGATGGACCAGATGCGGTCCCGGGCGAGCGCGGCAAACGCGGGATCGGTCACAAATTTCCCATCGTGAAAGCGATTGAGTCCGCGATCTGTGCCTACCAGCATGTCGCCGTTTTGATCTTCCGCAATGGCCCGGACCCAGCCGTAGGAGAGGCCTTGCTCCAGATAATAGTTTTCAAAATGCGTGCCGTCCCAGCGGCTGAGACCGCTGGTGGTGCCGATCCAGAGATTCTGATTTCGATCTTCGTAGAATGCCTGAATCCCGTTGTTGCGCAGGCCTTCCGCCGTCGTGAAGCGAGTGACTTTCTGATTGGCGAAGCGCACCGCTCCTTGACTGCCGGTGCCGAACCAGACGGTGCCCGAGTGGTCTTCGAAGGTCCCGCGAACACGCAAGGTATCGAACGGCGGCGGCAGATTCACGGCTGCGACGCGGCCATTGGCAAACTGAAACGCCCGTCCGGTGACGGTGGTGATCCAAACGGTATTGCGCTGCCCGCAATAGACGGTGGTCACGTTGTCACTGGTCAGGCCATCGCTACTGTTGATGACGGCGACATCGGGCGCGCTGAGCCGGACCAGGCCATCGGCGGTACCCACCCACATGTTCTGCTCGCGATCTTCCCAAAGCGCCAGGATGCTGTTGTCCGGCAGGTTCGCCGGCGCGCGAAACACGGTCTCGCCCTGGCCGCCGACGCGGTACAAGCCATCGCCCTCGGTGCCGACCCACATGTTCCCCGCGTGATCTTCCAGGAGGGCGCCGACCATGCCCCTGGTGGAGGGCAGGTTGGCTTCACCCGCATGATCGCCGACGATTCGCAATCCATGATGAGTGCCCAGCCAGAGAGTTCCCTCGCGCGTCAGGCCGATATGATACGTCCCATCGACATCCACGGCTTGCGGGTAGGGCCGCAGTGCGCCGTCTTCGAATGTAAACAGGCCGGCAGGGCCGCCTGCGAAGATCCGCCCGTCGGCCGACTGGCGCACTTCAAAAAAAGCGATGTTGGTCAGATGCAGCGCCTCATCGACGCGTTCGAAACGTTCGCCGCGGCGCCGGAAGAGGCCGCGATTGGTGCCGGCCCAGACGGTGCCGTCGCGATCCACCATCACGGCTCCCACGAATTCATTGAGCAGTCCCTGGCTCGGGCCGTAGGCTTGGAAGCGTCCGTTCGCGTAGTGCATCAGGCCGCCTCCATCGGTCGCCACCCAGAGAGAGCCATCCGCGGCAACCGCGAAGGCACGGATGTTGTCGTCCGTCATGGAAGGAGTGTTGAAGCGGGCGTAGACCACAAAGCGTACACCGTCGAAGCGTGCGAGGCCGCTCGAAGTGCCCAGCCACAGGTATCCGTCGGGGGTTTGCGCGATGGCCCTGATCTGATTTTCGGGCAGGCCGTCCTGCGTGCGCCAGATGCGGCTTACATAGGCCGGCGGCCGGGCAATGGCAGGCGGGGGCGCGCTGGCGTGAGCGCCAGGCATGCCCGCCAAAACGAGCAACAACATGCGCGAGAGTGGCGAGATGCCTGGCACAGGATTCCGGCTACCGGCCTTTTAGTGTACAATTCTTGCCGTACCGGAGCGGTCTTTTCCGGGTTAAGGAATGCTAGTTCCGAGTCCGAATCCGCACCGCACAGCCGTGGAAGCCAAAGCTCCCGACGCCGCAATCATTCGTGTACTGATTGCCGACGATCACCCGGTGGTATGCCTCGGGCTGCTCGGCATTATCAATGGGCAACCCGACATGACCGTGGTTGGCCAGGCGAAATCCGGCACCGAAGCGGTTGCCCTCACCCGCAAGCATTCGCCCGATGTGGTGCTGATGGATCTGCGCATGCCGGGGATGAGCGGCGTGGAAGCCACCGAAGTCATACGGGCGGAGCGGCCCGAGAGCGCCGTGATCGTACTCACCACCTACCAGGGCGATGAGGACATCCGCAAGGCGCTTGCCGCGGGAGCGCGATCGTATCTGTTGAAAGGCATGTCCCACTTGAAGCTGCTCGAAGCGATCCGCAGCGTGCGGACGGGCCACACGTATTTTCCACGCGCGATTCGCAATAGCGTGCCGGGTAAACTCAACCGTCCGGCGCTCAGCCCCCGCGAGATGGATATTCTCCGCCTGATTGTCCGCGGACTCAGCAATCAACAGATCGCCGATTCCTTGAACATCACGCGCGGCACCGTCAAGTGGCACGTCAACATCATCCTGCGGAGATTGGATGTGAACGATCGAACGCAGGCGGTGGTGGTCGCGGCGCAACGCGGGATCGTAGTTATTTAACGGCGTGAATCACGGCGTCGAAGGCCGGCTTGGGACGGCCTTGCCGGTCGAACAGCAAGGGGTAGCTTGTGCGGCCGCGGACCGGCCAGTTGTTAAGCCACGAATCGCCATCGGTCACGCCCCAGAACGTGATTCGGGAAACGCTACCGCGGTGTTTGAGAAAGACTCCGAACAGGTCGGCATAACGCCGGGCGAGAGCCTGCTGGATGGCATCGGGCAGGCCGTTTGAATAGGGATTCAATTTGGCCTGCGCTTCGACGCTGAGCGATACATCGGCGGTGCGCTGCCCGGTCGCGGGCGGCAGCACATCGATATCGAACTCGGTGATATTCACTTTGATGCCGAGTTTTTCGAAGGCGGAGATGGCGGCATCCTGTTGGTCGAGCGTGGGCCAATCTAATTTGTCGTGCCCCTGCAGGCCGATGGCGGCGACCGTAACGCCCGCCGCCTGAAGCTTCTTGATCAACGCGACGGCGCCATCGCGCTTGGCGGGGTTCTCGAGCGAATAATCGTTGTAATAGAGTTCGGCTTTGGGGTCGGCCTCGTGCGCGTATTCGAAAGCCTTCACCAGGTAGTCCTCGCCGATGATCGTGAGCCAGGGCGACTTGCGCAGGGTGCCGTCTTCGTTGAGCGCTTCGTTGACCACGTCCCATCCGCCGATGCGGCCTTTGTAGCGGCCCACCACGGCCTGTATGTGCTCGCGCATGCGCTTGAGCAGCGCTTCGCGATCGAGCGGCGCGCCTTTGTCATCCTGAAAGACCCAACGAGGCAGTCTGGCTGTGCCACACGAGCGTGTGGCCGATGACGAACATCCCGTGCTTCTCGCCGAACGCCACGTAGCGATCCGGAGCATCAAAGGCGTACTCGTTCGGGCGCGGGTGCACCGATTCCCACTTCAGGACGTTCTCCGGACTGATGGTATTGAACTGCGCCTGGATAATGGGAGCGCCGCGCGCATCTTCGCCGCTGAACTGGGACTGGTTGACAGCAGCGCCCATGCGAAAGATTCCTCTGAAATGCATCTTTCAACGTGGCCGGCGTCTGCGCGTGCGCCGTGAGAGCAGCCAGCAGAAGGCCGGTAGACATACAACGGATCGACATCTTGAGTTACCTCGAAATTACGCGGTTGCGAATTTTCTTCGACGCTCCGCCAGTTCGTCTTGAATCTGCAGGTTCAGTTTCTTGCCGATGCTGATAGACAGATCAGGCAGGCGATGACGATCACGAAAAAGATCGCCGGATAGACGCTGATCGTCATGCGGATCCCGCGCAACGCCTCGGGCGTCTGAATCGAGTTGGGGCGATAGCCGTAGCCGGAAAGCAGCCAGCCCGCCATGGCGCCGCCGAGGCTCAGGCCGGTTTTCAGGCCAAACAGGATGGTGGCGTAAATCACGCCGGTCGTGCGGCGGCCGGTCTTCCATTCGGAGTAATCGGCGACATCGGCAAACATCGCCCAGATCAGCGGGATGGTCGGTGCGTAGGTCAGTGCGCGCAGGTATTCCATCAGAAAGATTGTGCCGATGGCGTCCGCGGGCAAGAAGACGAAGGCCGCCATGAAGACCGTGGTCAGCGAAAAGCCGACCAGTCGCGACGGCCTTCTTTCCGAAGCGCATCGGCAGAGAGCGTGGAGCACAAAACGCCCAGCACGGTGACGAACTGGCTGGTGATATTCAGAAGGCTGAAGCCCACCGAAGCGACGTTGGATCGGCTGGAATCGACGATCAGGCCGAAGACGTTCAGGAGATAATTCCAAACTCCGGTGGCGGCGGTTCCGTTGGCAGCGGTGTTCGTCAGGCCGAGCGATTGCAGAAGATCGAACAGCCGGTCCTGATTGACGTAGTATTGGAAGTAGTAAAACATCGTGCCGCCGCGCATAGCCAGCACGATGAAGTGCGCCAGGGTAAGAATGAACATCGCGATCCACGGCCCGTTTTTCAGCAGCGCGCCGAAATCGCGCTTGGGGTCGGATTTCTGCTCCGGGTCGGGTTGAATGCGTTCCCGCGTGGTGAGGAACGTGATCACGAAGAGCACGACGCAGACAATCGCCCACAGTGCCCATGGTCATCTGCCACCCCTTGGCGTTGTTGCCCTGTCCGAATTTCGCGACCAGCGGCAGCGTGAAGCCGCCCACGATGAGTTGCGCGATCATCGCGGCAACAAAGCGGATAGGAGGAGAGGCTGGTGCGCTCATTCACGTCGCCGGTCATCACGCCCGTCATCGCGGAGTAGGGCGTGTTGTTGGCGGAATACAAGCGTCATCAGCAGGACGTTGGTGAGGCAGGCGTACACCAGGTTGCCGGTAGAGCCGAGACCCGGATTAGTGTACGCCAGAACCATCGCGATGCCCCACGGCACGGAGGTCCACAAGCACCCACGGACGGAACTTGCCCCACCGCGTGTTGGTGCGGTCGGCCATCACGCCCATCATGGGGTCGAAGAACGCATCCCACAGGCGGCCCACCAAAAGCAGGGTGCCCGCGTATGCCGCCGCAATCCCCATGGTGTCGGTGTAGAAATTGAGCTGGAAAAGGATCATCGTCATGAAGACGAAGTTGGCGGCGCCATCCCCGAGGCTATAGCCGGCCTTCTCGAAGAATGAGAGCTTCTCTGATCGGATTTGCATCATTCCACCCCGGAGTATCACTTTCTGGAGGTCGGCATCGCGCGAGGAATTGCCCACCATGATTTCGAAATCGCCGGGCTCCACGACGAATTTCATATCGACGTCGTAGAAGGCAAGCATGGTCGGGTGTGATTTCAAATTCGACGGCAGCGGTCTGGCCGGGCTGGAGCGAAATCTTGCGGAAGCCTTTCAGCTCTTTGACGGGCCGCGTGACCGAACTGACCAGATCGCGGATATAGAGTTGGACAACTTCGCTGCCTTCACGCCCGCCTGTGATTGGTGACGTCGATCGAGACGCGCGCATTCGCGCCGCGCCGGATCTTCTTCTTCGCGAGACGAACAATTTGCAAAAGCGAACGTGGTGTAGCTCAGGCCGAAGCCGAAGGGGTAGAGCGGCGAGACATCGTCAAACAGATAGCCGCGGCGCGCCGAGGGCTTGTGATTGTAGAAGGCCGGCAGGTGGCCGGCCGAGCGCGGAATGGTGATCGGCAGTTTGCCGCCGGGATTGACATCACCGAAGAGCACTTCGGCCACCGCGCGGCCGGTCTCCTGTCCCAGATACCAGCACTCAAAGATCACGGGCACGGCTTGGCTGAGATGGTTGATGGAGATCGGCCGGCCGTTAAACAGGAGGGCAACCACGGGTTTGCCGGTGGCCAGCATGGCGGAAACCAATTCGTCCTGCCGGCCCACCAGGTCGAGGCTGGCGCGGTCGCCGAGATGCTTGGGAGACCAGGCTTCGCGCGACGTCTGCTCATTGCCGCCGATCGCCAGCACGATGACGTCGGCGCTGCCTGGCGACTTTCACGGCCTCGGCGATCTGCCTGCGGTCTTCCTCGGGATCGCTGGGCGTGACTTCGTCCTGCGGTCCACGATCCGCCGATCGTGATCTTGCAGCCCTCGCTGTAGACGCACCTTGGCGCGATCCCCGACCCTGGCGCGAATGCCATCGAGCACCGTGACGTCGTGCTTGGGCACGCCGCTATAGCCGCCCAGCAGACTGCGGTTCGCATTGGGCCCGATCACCGCGATGGTCTTGATGCGCGACAGATCCAGCGGCGCGACGTCTCCTTCGTTCTTCAGCAGCGTGATGGTTTCGCGGGCCGCCTGCAGGGCGAGTGCGCGATGGGCGTCGCAGCCGACGATGCGCTCCGCCGCGTCGGGATCCACGTAGGGATCGTCGAAGAGGCCCATCTGAAATTTCCACTAGAGCATGGGCGCGACCAGTTCGTCGAGCTGCGATTCCTTCAGGACGCCCTTGCGTACCAGGTCAACCAGATGGAGATAACAGTCGGGCTCCGGGCAATTCGATATTGACGCCGGCCTTCACCGCCAGCGCGCACGCCTCGCTCTTGTCCTGCGGCGACGAAATGGCCGTGCGATTCCGGGCGGTAGCTCAGCTCGTGAATCGCGTAGTAATCGGAGACCACAAAGCCGCGGAAGCCCCACTCCTTGCGCAGAACATCGCGCAGCAGCCAGCGGTTGGCATGCGAGGGCACGCCATCGATCTCGTTGTAGGACGCCATCACGCTAATCGCGCCGCTCTTCTCGAGGGCCTCCTGAAACGGAAACAGGAAGGTTTCGCGCAGCACGCGCTGGGAGACATTGACGGGAGCGCAATTGGTGCCGGATTCGGGCTGCCCGTGCGCGGCGAAGTGCTTGAGCGTGGCGATCACGCGCGTCTTGTCGCGGAACGTGGCATCGCCTTGAAAGCCGCGCACGGCCGCGATGCCCATGCGCGATACCAGGAACGGATCTTCCCCGTAAGTCTCTTCCACGCGCCCCCAGCGCGGCTCGCGCGCCACATCCACCACGGGAGTGAGCGCCTGATGAGTCCCGCGCGCGCGCGCCTCGGCGGCTGTCATCGTGAACAGGGATTCCACCAGTTCGGGATTGAAGGTGGCGCCCAGCCCAATCGGCTGCGGAAAGCTGGTGCCGCCGATGGCGGCATGGCCATGCAGGCACTCCTCGTGGAAGATCACCGGAATGCCGAGGCGGCTGTTCTCAACGAAGAACTTCTGAATGGCGTTGGTGAGCTCCGCCATCTGCGCGCGCATTCTGGCCCTTGCCGGCATCACTGGGACGTCCGACCTGGCCCAGGCCTCTGCCCTCTTTGAAAGCCGCTTGCGCTTTCGCCTGATCGAAGCGGCCTTCCGCATCGACCAGCGTGGCGGCTTTCTGCTGCCAGACGCACATCATCTGCGCGGCTTTCTCCGGCAGCGTCATGCGGGAAAGCAGGTCTTTCACCCGTCTTGCCGGCGGCAAGGCAGGGTTGCGATACGGCTCAGTCTTCGCGGCCCGAGGCATATAGTTGTGGACTACAACTATACCCGATGGCGATTGGGATTCAAAGCGTTACTCGCTGAAATGCTTCTGCAATACCAGTGCGACCGTGCCCCGTAGCCGCGCCATGCCGTCTTCAAATGCGGGCACCAGATTCGGCGGCCACGCCGCCGGGCAGGACCTGCGCCTGAATCTCAGCTTCGATGACGCTGCCGAAGCGATGCCAGGAACGCGTCAGGTCGCCGACCACGACGATGCGCTCCGGCGCCAGGCCGGCCACGATCATGCGCATGCCGCGTCCCAGGTAGTGGGCCATAGTGTCGAGCGCCTTTTCCGCGCGGCTGTCGCCCTGATCCGCGCGGCTGAGCAGATCCGTGAAACTCAAACCAGTTTCGGTGGAACCGGTTTCCAGGTAGTAACGGAGCGCGGCACGGTGAGAGGCGAAGACCTCCCAACATCCACGGCTGCCGCAGCCGCAAACGGGGCCGGTGGGATCGAGCGGCACGTGGCCGAATTCGCCCGCCATTCCTCCCAAGCCCCGCACCAAAGCGCCATTTGCAAGTATCCCGGTACCGATGCCTTCGGAGACGGTAACCACCACCAGGTTGCGGCACTCGTGCACGCGATCGAACCAGACTTCGGCGAGAACGCAGGCGTTGGCGGCATTCTCCATTTCCACGTCCAACCCGGTCTGCTCCACGATGGGCTGGCAAATATCGATATCGGGCCACTTGAGATTGGGGGCGAATACCAGGCGGTTCGAGGTATGGTCGAAGCGCCCGGGCAGACTGATTCCCACGCCTTCGATCATCTTGCCGCGGCACGCGTTCTTGATTCGCTTGATGGCGGCGATCAGCTGGTTCAGGGCCTGCTTCGGGTCAGCGGGTGTGACCATCACCTCCTGTGAAGTGAACTTGCCGTTGGCGTCGGCGAGAGCCACGGTGGTCTGAATGGGACGGATATCGACACCGATGATCACACGATCGTCATTCAGCCGGAGAAACGTGGGACGGCGTCCGCGCGGCAGGCGGCCTGTGGGGCCTTCGAGTACCCAATTTTCCTCGATCAACTGTTCGACGATCAGCGATATCGTGCTGCGCTGCAGCCCCGAAGCGCGCGCCAGGTCAGCGCGGGAGATCGGCTGCCGGGTGCGGACGAGATTCAGCACGATCCGGCGATTGATATCGCGAACCACTTCGCTGGATGCGCCTTGGGGACGCTTGGCTGCACTTACCGGGCTGCGATCGGCCACCGTTTTCGCGGAATCCATGCAGGCTCCTAGAACCTCAACCCATATAGCGTACCAGAGCCTGCCGTTTCCATGGCAGCATAGAGTAGAAAGATCGGCCGAATATGGAACACACACTCAGCACGCCTCAAAAAGCACTGCAGATCAACATCGATTTGAAGAAGTTCGGCACCTTCGCGGAAATCGGCGCGGGCCAGGAGACCGCGCGATGGTTCTTTCACGTCGGCAGGGCGTCGGGTACCGTTGCGAAATCCATTTCGGCGTACGACATGGCGATCAGCGACGAGCTGTACGGCGCCACGGGTCATTACGTGAGCCGGGAACGGCTGGAGGCGATGCTCACCTGCGAGTTCGAGCAACTGCTGCGGCGGCATCCGGCGAAACCGGGCGAGCCCAAGGCGCTCTTTGTCTTTGCCGATACGGTGGCGACGCAATCGCATACGCACGGCGGCCAGGGCTGGATGGGAGTTCGCTTTCAGGACCAGCCCGGCGGCGAAACATCAGAGATTCTCATTCACTTTGCGATGTCGGATCCGGAGACCGTCAACCAGCAGGAGGCGGCCGGCATTCTCGGCGTCAACCTGATTCATGCGGCGTTCTACTTGAACCGCGATTCCAAGTTGTGCGTGAATGCGCTGATGGACGGCTTGAGCCGGCGGCGGATCGAAGTGGACATGATCAAGTTCTCCGGGCCGGTCTTCGCGGGCGTGGACAACCGGTTGATGAGCCTGCAACTGGTGGAGAACTCGCTCACCGACGCCGCCATGTTCACGGCAGCGGGCGAGGTGGTGCAGGCTTCGGAGGTGCTCTACGGCAAGCGCGTCCTGATTGAACGCGGAAGCTTTCGCCCGGTAACGAATGTGACCCTCGATATGCTGGTGCGCGCCGAGCAGCAGTTGCAAGAGGACAATCCGGCGGGGAATGACGAGCGCATCGTCCTGATGGAAATGACGCTGAATAATCTGATGTCCGCGGAGGTCATCGACCATCAGGACTTTCTCGATCGGGTGGACCTTCTGGGCGCGCTCGGCAAGACGGTCTTGGTTTCCAACTACACGAGATTTGACGGAGTCACGGGCTACCTGCGCAAATCGACCAAGAACTGGATCGGAATGGTAATGGGTGTACCCACGTTGAACGAATTGTTCGACGAGAAGTATTATGCCGACCTGCCCGGAGGGGTTCTTCAGGGCGTGGGCACGCTGTTCCAGGGTCCTCTCAAATTATTAATCTTTCCCACAAAAGATCCAGTCACAGGCGAGATTTCCACCGCCGATACCATCGCAGTTCCCGAGCGCCACAGGAAGCTCTACGATTACCTGCGCGAGATCGGATCGATCGAGGCAGTCCGCAAGTACGACGCAGCGCAACTGGACGTGACACCCGGCGGCGTGCTGCAAAAGTTACAAGCGGGCGATGTGACGTGGCGGGAAATGGTGCCCGTACAGATCGCGGATTTAATTCAACAGCGCGGACTTTTCGGAGCTGCGAAGGCGTAATCCAGGCGTAAACCCAGGCGCTATACGTCGCGCCCCGGAACCACGTCTATCTGGAGCCGCGGGTCCGCCGCCGGAATGTAGGACGAACTCAGCCCGAGTTCCTTGCGAACAATGTTGCAGCCTTGCGCGATCGCGCTTGCCTTGTAAAAGGCAATCTCGCGATTGCAGCCCTGGCGGCCAAAGCCACAATCGCTCGATACGATCAGCTTTTCGGCCGGAATATACTTCAGCGCCTTGCGGATTTCCCCGGCGACTTCCTCGGGACGATCGGCCTGCAGCGAACGGTGACTGACGGCGCCGATGCAGACCTTCTTTTTCAGGTCGTTCTTGAAAGGGCGCAAAAAGCTCGAGATCTTTTTGGCCGCGGTCTTTCATCTCCAGCGTCCACACATCGCCGCGGCAGCGTTCCAGGTAGATCTCGATAGAGTTGGCGTAGCTGGTATCTTCCATTACGCGCTGCATATTCGGATTGCCCCAACAGGTGTGAATCCACAGTTCGACGTCGTCGAGTCCCTGGACTTCGCGATTGAAGGCGTCGATCATGAACTTCACTTCATCGTGGTCCTTGCCGTAGGTGTTGGCCATGAAGTGAAAGGTCGGCTCTTCGATCTGGATGCAGCGGCAGCCGGCATCCCGCAGGGCGAGCAGTTCCTTGTTCATCGCCTCCGCCATATCCCAAATGACCTGCCGCTTGTCCTTGTATTTGGGCGTGTGGATATCGAGGAAGAGGGCCATCACCTGGGAGCAGCACGTGCCGAATTTCACCGGCTTGCGGGTTCTGCCCTGCGCGAGCCGCCACAACTTGGCGTAGTCCAGCGAGCGGTGCTCGATCTTATCGACAACATGAGGCCAGCGCCAGCCGGTGTAGATTTCGTTGAGCAATGTGCCCGGAGGATAATGCAGCCACGGCGCGGTAGTTGCCTCGGGCTGCAGGTGATCGCCTTCGAATCCGGCCCAGCGCTGCAGCGGGTAGTGATGCCACGCGCGGCCCGCCAGATCCTCATCCACGTGGAGATCGCCGTGGGTAAGGACATCCAATCCCGCGCGCTCCTGATCGCTGATGAGCACCGCCATCGCATCCTGGAATTTCTCGCGAAAGCGAACATCCAGCATGCACGTATCCAGCGGACGTCCCCACATGTTGACGTCATACCAACGGGGACGCGGGAAAGATCCGGTGGTGGTGCTCGGCAGAATTAGATCAGCGGTGGCTGTGTACAAGGCGTTTCCTCCAAACGGCATTGTAATTCGCCGCGCGATGCGCCGTTAGGCATCCCGTGACAAGAGTCTTGTCACGGGAAAAATATATCAGGTGGAAATAAAGCACTTAGCGATTTGCCGTGACAAGACTCTTGTCACGGGAGAGGGAGTCTAGAGCACCAGGAAGAGGCTGCCCTCTTCCACGGAGAGCTCGACACCAGCGGACTTCACCGCTTCCTGCAGCGCTGCGTTCAGCATCACGACCGGGTCGGCACTCACGTCGAGGCGGCGCAGCAGGCCTTCGCCTTTTTTCGCGCCCGCGGAGAAGACGATTTTCAAGCCGCGGCGCTTGCAGCGCACCGGGGTGCCATCGGGCAGCTTCAGATTCATCGGCTTGATGTAGGCATCCACATAGTGCACGCCGATTCCGGATTTGTCGCCTGTGAGCGCGGGCAGTTTTTCCAGTGCCGCGGCATTGACGTCACAGAGTTTGGTTTTCATAGAATTTGTCGATCTCCGCGCGAAACGCGCGGATGTGGCCGGGGGTACTGCCGCAACAAGCGCCGATCACTCCGGCGCCCGCGCACAGCAGGGGCGCCACACCGGCGGCCATTTGTTCCGGAGTCTCGTCATAAACCACTTTCATTTGGATCAGTTTGGGAACTCCGGCATTGGGCTGCACCATGACGGGCAGACCGGTCACCTGGCGATAGCGCAGCACGGCCTGCCGCGCGTGCTCCATATCCATGCCGGTGCCGCAATTGAGGGCGACGATGTCCGCGCCATGCTCTTCCATGAACTCCGCGGCGCGTTCCGGGTCTACGCCCATCATGGTGCGAAACGTGGAGCCGTCCAGCGTGACATCGTACGCCATGGAGCCGATCACGCAAGCGGCGCCCGCTTCGCAGGCCGCTTCGATTCCGAGCCCCAGTTCCTCGAGCGAAGTCTGAGTCTCGATCAGGATGGCGTCCGCGCCCGCTTCCACCAGCGCCCTGGCCTGCTCACCGAAAGCAGCGCGCACCTCCTCTTCGGTGAACTCGCCATAGGGCTGCATCAGGCCGCCGAAAGGCCCCATGTCGCCGATGACGTAGCCCGCGCGGCCGCCAAACGCCTCGCGGGCAATCGCGACCGCGGCGCGATTGATCTCCACAACCTTGCCGGCATTGGAGTGGCGATTCAACATGATGCGCGAGCCGCCGAAGGTGTTGGTGAGGATGCAATCCGAGCCGGCCTCGGCATAGCGCCGTTGGATGGCCAGCACGCGTTCCGGATGAGTCAGGTTCCAGGCCTCGCCGCAATTGCCTTGCTCCAGGCCGGCAAACATGAGCTGCGTGCCCATGGCTCCATCGCCCAACAGGGTTCGCGTCCGGATGACATCCTGCAAACGGGCCTTCATTCCGTCGCCTCCCGGCGCGCCAGCGCATACTGTATGGTTTCCAAAACCAGGCCCCATTTGTGTTGACGGGCATCGGCCTCGCAGTAGCAGCCCGCGGCGCAGACCGGACGAACCCACGTGAGCACCTCGTGCAGCGGACGTCCCGCCAGCGGCTTTTCCTCCGCAATCGCGGACATCAGACCGGTCGCGTTGATCCAGATAGCGGCACATCATCGTATGCCCGGTGTCGCCGGCCACGGGCGCGCACTGCTGTTCGCGAATCGGATAGCCTTCTTCACGCCGCCCCAGCCGCACCCGGTACTCGAAGGCCAGCGGGACGCCCCATGTTGGTGCAGGTTGTCCCTTCGTAGCGGAACAAGGCTTCCAACGAGCCATCGCCGCAAGCATGCAGCACCAGCCGTTCGTCCGCCCACCGCTTCAGCGCCTTCACGTTCACCTGGTGAGGCGGAAGCGGCGGGAGGTACGCCGTACGCCGGTACTGGCAGGGTGCGAAGGAACAACTCTGGCAAGCGACCACTTCGCTCAACGGACGAACACTCCCGGCCTGCCGCGTAATTCCGAAGACGGCGAGCAGCGATTTGCGGGGGCGCAGCGCGCCCGAATCGAGCGACTCGATCTGATGCGGCATGCCGCGCTGCCGCATCAGGCGCAGCAGTGCGGGCTGCTCGGCAATATCCCATTCCGGGTAGCCCGGGCTGTAGTGCGGCAAGACGGCCAGTTGGCGAGTCTCCGCCCAGCCGCAGATGCGCGCGCCGGCCATCGTGGTGAGTTGTTCCACCACCGCCGAGCCGAACATTTCCAGAAAGAAGTATTCGTCCGGCTTTTCCTCGCTCCAGAGCTTTTGCGATTCGCGCTCCAACTCCGGTCCCGCGCTGACGGCGGCGAGCACGGCGGAATGCGCCGCCGCATCGCGCAACATGCGACCCAGGCGCGGGCTCGAAAACCGGACGCCTTCGAGCACGAGGGAAGCGCCGTCACATTCCAGCGCGTTCACCTCGCATGTATAGATCGACGGCCTGCCGTGGCGTGCATACCAGGCGCGCGCCGCTTCGGCCAACTCCCGCGCACGATCGCTGAGTTCGTGATCGCGCGGATAGCCGAGCAGGCGGTGGTACTCCGACGCCTGCACATCGACCTGCGGAAGAGTCTGTTCCAGTTCGATCATCCGCTCACCCGATTGGCCGATTCCACCGGCTTGAACTGGCAGCCCTCTACGAAGAAATCAAAGAAATCCGGATGCGTTTCCAGGCGGCAATGTTCCACCCTCAGGACCAGTTCCTCCAATTCGCGCCGCCGCGAACGGGAGAGCAGCGCGATGCCCGCGCCTTCGATGGCGGCGTTGCCCACCTGCACGATGCGCGATTCCGGAATCCGGGGAATCAAGCCGATACGCTGCGCCGCCTGAACGTTGATGTGGCGGCCGAAGGCGCCGCCCAGATAGAAGACCTCGATCTGGTCAAAGCCGATGCCGTAATTGTTGACCACCACCTGCAACCCGGCGACATTGGCCGCCTTGGCCTGCGCCAGTTCGTTGACGTCGCTTTCCAGGAGACCGATCTCGCCATCGAGCGCAATGCGGCACTCATCGTCGGCAAATCGCCCCATCGAATTCATGCGCCCCGTGCGCAGCAGCTCGCTCATCAAATCGACCAGGCCGGAACCGCAGATGCCTTGCGGCGGCGTGCCGCCGACCACGTCGAGGTGGAACGTCACCCTCCTCATCGATCGCAACCTTTTCGATGGCGCCATCGAGCGCCGGCATGCCGCAGGAAATCGCGCCGCCTTCGAAGGCCGGACCTGCCGGGACAGGATGCCGCCAGAATCCGGTGACGATTGCCGAGGATCAATTCCGTATTGGTCCCGATGTCCATGATGGCGACCAGCCGATCTTCGTGTGCCAGATCGATCGCCAGCATGCAGGCGGCTGCGTCCGCGCCCACGTGTCCGCTGATGACGGGCATCCCATAAACACGGGCTCGCGGATGAATCGGGAGCAGGCTGCGCCGTCCCGTGGAAGTGAGCGCCGTGGTGGAGCGCTTCCCCTGCGCCATCTCGATTTCCGTGATGGAGCGGTACGGATTCTGTCCGATGGAATGTACGCTCTGCCAGAAGAAGAGATCGCGCATGGTCGAATTGCCGGCGACCACCAGCTCATAGATGCTCAGCGGATCCACCGGAAACTCTTCGATGGCATGGGTGAGATATCCGGCAAGCGTACGCATCATCAGGCCGCGATGCTCGCCATCGTAGCTGATACGCGCCATCACGTCGGAGCCGCCGAAGCGCTGCGGATTCTCGAAGGATGCGGCGGCGATGAGTTCGCCGGTTTCCAGGTCGAGCAGGCGCAGCACAACGGTAGTGGTGCCCAGGTCCATGGCGATTCCGTGAATCGGCCCGGTGGAACGCTCCACCTCTTCGCCATCGATCAGGATGCGATCGCCATCGCGAGTCACGGCGGCGTCCGTCTTCCGCTTCGCGCCAAGCGGCAGACCGGTCGCGTGTCCCTCAATCCGCATGTGGCCGCGGCGCATGGTATGGCAGCGGATGTGTCCGCTCGCCGGTGACCGAGGCCTGGCACGACAGGCGAAAGTTGCCGCGAAGATGACGCTCGGCCTCCGTGCGTTCGCTGAGCACTTGCGCGCCCTCGGAGATCTCGACGATACACTCTTTGCACTTGCCCTGCTTGCGGCAGGAGGTCGGCACCTGGACACCGACGGAAGCGGCAATATCGAAGAGCGAAGCGACCGCGGCGGTCTGCGCGCTTCTCCCGTTAATGGTGACGGTGGCCGGCATCTGCACTGGGACTACCAATCCGCTTGAGACTCCAACTCCGCCATCACGGCGGCGGCCACCTCTTCGGCAGAGCCCTCGCGATCTTCCTCTTCGCTCCACTTCCATTGCGCCAGATAATCGTCGGCGTTCTGCAATTTTCGTTTCGCCGCCAGCAGGTCGATGTGCTCTAGAAAGCGCGGCGGCATCGGGAGAGTGATCTCATCCACCCCGTCGTCCGCCTTGATCTGCGAGGGAACTTCCTGCCAGTAGAGAATCTTGTACGTCGCCATTCCGGTCAACCTTGCGCGGCGAGTTTCAGGAACAGATCGACCGCCGCCGAAGCATTGGCGCCGTAGCCATCGGCGCCGATCTCATCGGCGAACATCTGGCTGATCGGCGCGCCGCCTACCGCCATGCGGATGTGGGTGAGGCCCGCCGCCTCGAAACCATCGATCACTGTTTTCATATACGTCATCGTGGTGGTGAGCAGCGCGCTCATGCCGATGATGGTGGGCTGGCATCGCTCCGCGGCGGCCATGAACTTGTCCAGGCTTTGATCGACGCCGATATCGTGCACCTCAAAGCCCGCGCCTTCGGCCATCATCAGCACCAGGTTCTTGCCGATATCGTGCAGGTCGCCGCGCACCGTGCCCATCAGCAGTACGCCCACCGGTTTGGTGCCGCCCTCCTTCGCCGAGAGGAGCGGCTTGAGCACCGCCATTCCTGCCTTCATGGCGCGCGCGGCAATCAGAACTTCCGGCACATACAGCACGTTGTGTTTGAAATCTTCGCCGACCACACTCATGCCGGCGATCAACCCCTCGTTGAGAATTTCCTGGGCGGTGCGGCCTTCCTCCAGCGCTTCGCGCGTCATCCGCTCCACTTCGTTGGCGTTGCCCTCATAGAGCAACTGGTTCATCAGGGCGTAATCGACCATGCTGTCTCCCGATTAGCGGACGGTCGCCGCCATGCTGGACGCGCGCTTGGAATTGAATTCCTGCAGCGCCTCCAGCATCGCCAGAATATTTTCGCGCGGCATCCCGGGGCTCACGCCGCCGCCCACGGAAAGAATGATGCCCTCGCCGCCGGCGCCTTCCAGAACTTCGAGTGTTTCGTCCTTCACTTCCTCGGGCGTGCCGCGGACCGCGATCTCCAGCGGATTCACATTGCCCATCAGGCACATGCGATCGCCCACGCGGCGCTTCACGTCCGTGATGTGGCGCTGCTTGCCCCAATTCAACACATTGAACCCGGCGTCGGGAAGGTGATCCAGGCAGGCATCCACTTCGGCATCGTTGTGATACAGCTTGACCCAATCATTCGGAAAGGCGTCGCAGATGCGCTTCAGATAAGGATGCGCGAATTCCAGGTAATGCTCCTCGTTGATGAAGCCGACAATATCGTCAAGAATGAAGATGCCTTCCACCTTGTCGCCCATCACCTTTTGCTGGGCCTTCAACCAATCGATGACCACGCGCGTGCAGAGGTCGATCAGCCGGTGCGCGCCCTTGGGGTCTTCCACAATGTCGATCATGAAGTGGGTGGTGCCGCGCACGAACCCTGCCGTGCATAGGGGGCCGCGCGCGGTCACCATCGGCAGAATGTAGCCGTGGTCCAGGATGCGCGGTTTAATCATCGCCGATGCGGTGCAGAGTCATCGCGGCGAAAGCATCGGCCTCGACTTCGTACTCCGGGAAGTTGTCGATGTCTTCGATGCGGTATAGCGTGTGGTACTCGCTGGGCGTGTTATCCTGCCAAAACTTGATCTTGGCGCCAAGAATCGAGGGCTCCGCGGCCATGCCATATTCCATCCACCACGAAGGGATGAAAATGATGTCGGGAAATTCCCGCATGATCTTCAGGTTCGACTCGAACCACAACTCGGGATCGAGATAATAATCCATATGCTTGATGCCCAGATAACCGGGGATCCAGGGACTGTCCACGATGAGCGCCATCGGGATCCGGTCCATCTTTTCGCGGCGGGCGGCGCGCTTAAATGTTTCCCATTGATCTGGCAGCATAAGGTTTCCTTTCCGTTTCGACAGGGATGCTTGAATATTGTTGTACCATGAAACAAAATATGAAAATCCGGGATATTCGCGCGACCACGGTCACGGTCCCGCTGGAAGCTCCCTTGCGGCACGCCAATGGCTGCCACTGGGGCCGCTTCGTCCGAACCATCGTAGAAGTAGAGACGGATACAGGCCTGATCGGGCTGGGCGAAATGGGCGGCGGAGGCGAATCCGCGGAGGCGGTTTTCCGCGCGATGAAGGCCTATTTGTTGGGCCACGACCCGGCGCGCATTGAGGAGATGCGCTTCAAGATCGCCAATCCCACTGCATCGTTGTATAACAACCGGACGCAAATTTTGGCCGCGTTGGAATTCGCGTGCCTGGATATTTTAGGGCAGGCGTGGGGCGTTCCGGTGAGCGAAATTCTGGGTGGACGGCTGAGGGATCGCGTGCCGTTCGCCTCCTATTGCTTCTTCCGGTACCCCAACCCGCGCACCGGAGAAGGCGAAGTCCGCACAATCGACCAGGTGGTGGCAAACGCGAAGGTCCTCAAGCAGCGCTTCGGCTTCACCACTCACAAAGTGAAGGCCGGCGTATTTCCGCAGGATTACGAACTCGAGGCATATCTCGCCGTCGCCGCCGCCCTGCCCCGAAGACTCCTACCGCTACGATTGCAACGCGGTCTGGTCGGTGGAACAGGCGATCCGCTTCGGTCAGGCAATCGAGGGGCTGCGCAACGATTATCTGGAAGACCCGGTGTATGGCCTGAACGGCATGCGGCGCACCCGGCAGATGGTGCGCGTCCCGCTTGCCACCAATACGGTGGTGGTCAACTTCGAACAGCTCGCGGCCAATGCGCTCGATACCGCGGTGGATGTCATCCTGCTCGACACTACGTTTTGGGGCGGAATCCGCGCCTGCGTGAAGGCGGCCGGCGTGTGCGAGACGTTCCAGCTCGGCGTAGCCGTGCACTCTTCCGGCGAACTGGGAATTCAATTGGCCAGCATGCTCCATCTGGGCGCGGTGCTGCCGAATCTTTCATTCGCCGCTGACGCCCATTACCATCATCTGACCGATGACATCATCGAGGGCGGCCTGATGCGATACGAGAACGGCGCCATCCGCGTGCCGGATAAACCCGGCCTCGGCGTTACCTTGAATCGCGAAAAGCTGCGCGAGTACAGCGAACTCTATCAGCGACTGGGCGGCTATCCCTACGATCAGGATCCGGGACGCCCGGGCTGGACGCCTACGGTTCCCAACGACCGGTGGGCCGACCCAAAGGACGATCGCCGCATCGAGATCCCCTACTGACCATGACGTCCAAATTATTCCTGGTTGCCGGACTGTTGCTCTCCCCCCTGCTTCGGGCGGAGACGGGCCGTGATGCCTGGCTGCGATACGCGCCCTTGAATGACGCCACCGCGCGTCTCTACCTTACAAGTCTGCCGGCCGTGGTTACGGCCTACGGTTCGTCGCCCGTGATCCAGAGCGCGCGGGGCGAGCTGGTGCGCGGCGTTCGCGGAATGCTTGGACGGACCCTTCGGGCACAGAACGCCCTGCCCGCCGAAAGCGCGATCCTGCTGGGCACACTGGCAGACCTGCGCGCCGCACTCCCGCAACTTCGCCTCGATGCCGACCTTCCGGCCGACGCTTACTGGCTCACAACCGTTTCCGCCGGCGGAGTCTCCCACATCGTGATCACTGCCGCCAACGATCGCGGCGTGCTTTACGGCGCCTTCGCGTTTCTGCGCAAGTTGGGGACCGGTGAACCGATCGCGAAACTAAACGAGAAACAGTTGCCCTACGCACCGGTGCGCTGGGTCAATCAGTGGGACAACCTCGATGGCACGATCGAGCGCGGGTACGGGGGACGGTCCATCTTCTGGGAGAATTCCCAGGCGCGCGAAGATCTGACTCGCGTTGGCGAGTACGGGCGCATGCTGGCGTCGCTCGGCATCAACGCCTGTTCCATTAATAATGTCAATGCAAATCCGCTGGTGCTCGCCACCGATTTCGTTCCCCAAATCGTGCGCATCGCCGAGGCCTTCCGGCCGTGGGGAATCCGTGTGGCGCTGGCGGTGGATTTCGGCAGTCCAAAGACCATCGGCGGCCTGGATACTTTCGACCCCGTAGATCCGCGCGTCGCCGCCTGGTGGAAACAGAAGGCCGACGAACTGTATCGCGCCGTCCCCGACCTCGCGGGGATCGTGCTGAAGGCAGATTCCGAAGGCCGCGTGGGACCTTCCACCTACGGGCGCACTCACGCCGACGCCGCCAACGTGGTGGCTCGCGGCTTGCAGCCGCATGGCGGAATACTGCTGTATCGCGGCTTCGTATACGACCATCACATGGATTGGAAGAATCCGAAGAACGATCGCGGGCGCGCCGCGTTCGACAATTTCCAACCGCTGGATGGCAAGTTCGATGAGAACGTCATCGTTCAGATCAAGCACGGGCCCATCGATTTTCAGGTGCGCGAGCCGGCCTCGCCGCTCTTCAGCGCGCTGGAGAAGACCAACCAGGCGATCGAGCTGCAAATCACGCAGGAATACTTTGGTCAATCGCGCGACAACGTCTTCCTGGTGCCGATGTGGAAATCGGTGCTCGATTTCGACATGGAGGCAGCGGGGCCTACACCCGTTAAAGCACTGGTGGCGGGCAAGACATTTCACCGCCCGCTCGGAGGCTTCGTCGGGGTGGCCAACATCGGACTCGATGAGAACTGGTCCGGGAATCATCTCTCGCAGGCAAATCTGTACGGCTTCGGCCGCCTCGCGTGGAATCCCGATCTGACCGCGAAGCAGATTGTGGACGAATGGACGCGCCTCACCTTCGGGAACGATCCGAAGATTGTCGAGGCAATCGGCGCGATGCAATTGTCGTCCTGGCGCACCTTCGAGAATTACACCGGCCCGCTCGGGCTGCAGACGCTCACGGATATCGTGGGCGATCACTACGGCGTGGCGGTCGAAGCCTCCGAGCACAATGGCTGGGGGCAGTGGCACAACGCCGATAAACAGGGCGTCGGAATGGATCGCAGCGTAGCGACCGGGACCGGGTACATTGGCCAGTATCGTCCCGCGATCGCCAAGGTGTACGAATCGCTCACGACCTGCCCCGACGATCTGCTGCTCTTCCTGCACCATGTTCCGTACACCTACCGGTTGCATTCCGGGAAGACGGTGATTCAGTACCTGTACGATTCGCACTATGAGGGCGCCGACGCCGTGGCCTTATGGGTGCCCGCATTTCAAAGGCTTCGCGGACAGATCGACGATGGGCGCTACCAGGAGATTCTGGCCCAGTTGCAGTACCAGGCCGCGCACACCGAGGTCTGGCGCGATGCGGTGAATAACTGGTTTCACCGCGAGAGCGGGATTGCGGACGCCAAGAATCGCGTAGGCAGTCATCCGGGGCGTTTTGAAGCGGAAGCGATGAAACTGGACGGCTACCTGCCGCTCGATATCACACCCTGGGAGGCGGCGTCGGGCGGCAAGGCGGTGAGTTGTCCGGTGGCGAAATGCAGTGCGGCGCTCCGCTACGATGGGCCGTCCGGATGGTTCACGCTGCACGTGCAATATTTCGATCTGAACGGCCCTGTCTCGCACTTCAAGCTTTGGGTGGGCGACCAACTAGTGGACGAGTGGGGGGCGACGGATCACCTGCCCGCCCGCAAGCTGGACGCCTCTTCGTCCACACGCCGCGTGGTGCAGGGCATCGCTCTGCGGCCGGGCGACGAAATCCGTATCGAGGGCACGCCGGAAGGCAAGGAATCCGCCGCACTCGACTACCTGGAAGTTCTCCCGGCGCGCCCGTAGTTCGGCGCAGTCATTAGCTCCGCACAACCGCAGCACCCCCTTGACTGAGTCCGTGCCCGGACATATAGTTTGGGTGCGAAACTAATGCGTCAACAGATTGTGAAGAGCGTTCTCGCTCTTTTCATTCGCTCGGGTCTGAAGTTTTAAAACAGAGGTTGGCAAAAGTTATGCGGAAGATTTCAGTTCAGCTTTGTGGGGTGGCCGCCGTGCTCTTGTTTGCAGGCGCGGCTCACGCACAGGTGCTCTACGGATCGCTCACCGGAAACGTGACCGATCCCAGTTCGGCCGCGATTCCAGCTGCCAAGGTACAAGCGTCCAATATCGACACCGGGGTTACGCGGCAGGCGGAAACCGATGCTCGCGGAGCGTACCTGTTCAGCAATCTGCAGTTCGGCACCTACCGGGTGACGGTGGACGCCAAAGGCTTCAAAACATCGATCGTAGACAATGTCCGGGTGAACGTCAACGAAGTCCGGCGCGTCGATATCGCGGCACAGATTGCCGCTGCCACGGAAAGCGTGGAGGTCTCGGCAAATTCCGCGGTGTTGCAGACCGACAAGTCCGACGTACATTCCGAGATCACGGCCCAACAGGTGGTGGAGTTGCCCTATAACGGCGGCGAAGGCAAGAATTTCCAGAGCCTGCTCTATCTGGTGCCGGGCGCCGGCATTCCGGCGACCCGGGAAGCTAATTCGGAAGCCGGCAATCCGCAGCGCGCACAGACCATTTTCATGAACGGCGTATCTTCCACCGGGAACAGCACGAAGCTGGATGGCGCCACGGTTTCTTATCCGTGGCTACCGGTGAACATCGCTTACGTGCCACCGCCGGAATCCATCGAAACGGTGAACATTACGACCAACAGCTTCGACGCGGAGCAGGGCTCGGCGGGAGGCGCGGCGATTAACGTTGCCATCAAGTCCGGCACCAATCAGTTCCACGGTGTGGCGTTCGAACGCAATCAGAATAACGACATGACCGCGGTGAATTATTTCTCCCATACCAGCCCGTTGAATAAGAACGTCTTCAACCAATACGGCTTTGCGTTTGGCGGACCGGTGTGGATTCCGAAGCTCGTGCACGGCAGGAACAAGCTGTTTTTCTTCGCGGACTATCAGGGAACCAAGCGCCGCCAGTACGCAGCCGCCACGAACCTGACGCTGCCCAATTCGGCAATGCGCTCGGGAGACTTCAGCGCTACCGGAGTTACGATCTATGATCCGCTGACCGGGAATGCCGACGGCACCGGCCGTACGCCCTTCGCGAACAATACAGTTCCTTCCGGCCGCATCGACCCGGCGTCGGCGAAGTTGACCTCCCTGCTTCCGGCTCTGACGCGGCCGAATGCCTATACCAGCAATTACGACGCGTACGGAAATACGCAATATAACCGCGACAACTGGGATTTCAAAGTGAACTACAATCCCACGGATAAAGCGATGGTCTGGGGCCGATACAGCCTTTCGCCCATGGACATCGTCGCGCTCCTGGTGCTGGGTCCGGCGGGCGGCGATGCCTTCGGCGGCGGCAATCCCGGGCACGCGGGCGGGCGCGTACAGACCACCGCGACCGGCTTCACTTACGCGGTGTCTCCGACGATGGTGGTGGATGGCAACGTCGGCTATACACGGCAAAACATCGGCGCTACCGGCGATCCCGAAGACGGACAGTATGGGCTCGACGTGTTGAAGATTCCCGGTACGAATGGCGTGGGCGTGAACTACGCCGGCATTCCCGGTTTCCAGGTCACCGGCGTAGCCAACATCGGCAACACCAGTACCGGCAGCCCCTTCCTCTTCCGCGACAACCAATACACCACGGCGTTTAATCTGAGTAAAACCAAGGGCGCGCACAACCTGCGTTTCGGATTCGAATATGACAAATATGCTCTGAACCACTTCCAACCGCAGGGAGGGACCTTCGGTACGGCGCGCGGGACTTTCGGCTTTGACGGCACGCTCACTGCATTGAAGGGTGGCGCGGCCGTAAATTTCAATGGTGTTCCCGCCAACTCTTTCGCCGAGTTTCTGCTCGGCTTCCCGAGCCGCGTCGGCAAGATCACTCAATTCCAGAATCCCAACGCACTGCGCTTTTCCAATTGGGCGCTCTACGCGCGCGATCAGTGGCAGGTCACCCGCAACCTGACCGTCAACTACGGCCTGCGCTGGGAATACTATCCGATTTTTTCCCACGATAATTATGGCGCGGTCCGCTACGACCCGGCCACTTACACGGTGCTCATTGGCGGACTCGGCGGCGTGCCTTGGGACACCGGCGCCACCGCCAGCAAGAAGGGGTTCGCTCCCCGAATCGGCCTTGCCTACCGGTTGGGCAGTAAGACCGTGATCCGCAGCGGCTATGGCATCACGATCGACCCGGACAACATGCGCAATCAGCGTAATGCCTTCCCCTCCGTGCTGAATCAGGACTTCACACCAGCCAACTCCTATCAGTTCGTCACCACGCCCGGAGTGGCGCAAGCGTCCTTGCGAACCGGAATTCCCGCGGCTGTTGCGCCGGACATTTCGACAGGGAAATTTACGCCCTCCACGATTGCCTCGACCACCACATACCTGCCGACTACCAACATCGCAGCCTCATTCCCTCAGTACATGAACCGGGGCTACATCCAGAGCTGGAACCTTTTTATCCAGCGCGAATTCGCACCGACCCTGACGGCGGAGGCGGGCTACGTCGGTACCCACGCCGTCCACCAGATGATGGGCGTGAACATCAACGGCTCAGCGCCGAATACCGGAAATGCGGGCCGTCAACTGGCGCCTTATCTGACCACCGACTTCAACATGTACGAGCCCTTCGGCAACCTCACCTACAATGCGTTGCAGACCAATGTGAAGAAGCGCTTCGGCTCTTCGATTGTCGGGCTCGCATACACGTATTCCAAAGCGATCAACAACTACAACGGCGATAACGGCGATGGCACTTTGTTCCGGGCCTATCCGGTATCGTACTCGCTGAACAAGCAGCTGGCAGGTTTCGATCGCCCGCATACCTTCCAGCTCTATCATGTCTACCAACTGCCCTTTGGCAAGGGGCAAAAGCTGCTCAACCATGGCGTGATCGGCTATGTGGTCAGCGGCTTCCAGATCGGCGGAACTCTCAGCCGGTTCAGCGGCCTGCCCTTCACGCTGGGCTCCGGGAGTGCGGTTAACGCCGGCGGGCAGGGGCAGACGGCCAGCCAGATCAATCCGGTGGTCCAGATTCTCGGCGGTCACGACCCCAATACGCCGTACTTCGATGGCACCGCCTTCACCAACCCGCCCGCCGGGACCCTCGGCACGACCGGCCGAGACCTGTTGCGCGGACCTGGCTTCTTCAACATCGACGAGAATGTTTCCCGCACCTTCACTTTCAAAGAAGGGAAACTCAAGTTGCAGTTGATTGGCGAAGCGTTCAATCTCACCAATACCGCGTCGTTCTCGACACCGAACGCCACCTTCGCCGCGCCCACGTTGAATTCCGACGGCTCCGTGAAGAGCTATGGCAATTACAGCGTGATCAGCGGAACCGTCTCCACGGCACGCCAACTGCAGGTTGGCGCGTACGTCCGCTTTTGAAGTCGGGGCACCCGGGGATTCGTCCCCGGGTGCCCTCCTTTATTCAGCTCCACTTCAACAGCTCCCGCTTTTCCACCTTCGCTTCATCCAACTCAATCCCGTAGCCCGGGCCGTTGGGAAGTGCGAAGTGAGCGTTCACCGGCGCCGGAGGATTCTTCTCGAAGTGGTAGTAGGAGCGCATCTTCAAAATCAGATACTCGGCCAGCGGACACACCGCGGGGGATTGGCTGGCGATCAGGTGCAGCGCCGCATGCAGGCTGTGTCCGTGGGGAATCACGGGCACATCGAAGATCGACGCCAGGACGCAAATCTTCTGCAATTCCGTAGTTCCGCCGCACCACTCCGGGTCGCACTGAACTACGCTTAGCGCGCCCTCCTTCAGATAGTCGTAGACTTCCCATCTTCCTTGTATATGCTCGCCGGAGGCCACCGGGATCGATGTGCCCTTGCGCAACTGCGCGAAGCTATCGATCTTTTCCGCCTGCGTCATTTCCTCTATCCATCGCGGCCGGTAGCGCTCCACCTGCTTTGCCCAGCTCAGCGTGTAGCTGAGATCCCAGCCGCTATACACGTCGAACATGAGTTCGGTCTCTTCGCCCACCGCCTCGCGCAGCAAGCGCACCAGATCGACATTCTTCTTCAGCCCTTCCGGTCCATCGCCGGGGCCGTAGGCGAGAAACCACTTCTGATAGCGGAACCCTTCCTTTCTCAACTGGGACGCGCGCGCCTGCGCCTTTTCCGGCTCGAGCGAATAGCCGAGGCAACTCCCGTAGGCCTCGATCGACGTTCGCGTAGGACCACCTAGCAGCCGGTAGACCGGCGTCTGGAAGAAGCGGCCGCGCAAATCCCACAGCGTGTTGTCCACGGCGCTGATCGCCATCAGGAAGGCGCCGCGGCGCGCGTGACGGTTCGACCGGTACAACTGGTCCCACAGCTTCTCCTGCGCCAGCGCGTCTTTGCCCAATAGGAACGCGCGCAGTTGCTCGTCGATTACGATCGCCGCCTCACGATCGATTGGGCCATACGAGTCCTTCGATGCCGCCATCGGTCTTGATCTTCAGGTAGAGCGCGCTGATCGCGGATTTTTGGGTAGTGCCCTGCGGCGCGTCCAGGTAAGGCTTGGGCCGCAGTTCGTCATAGATGAATAGCGGATTCGCCTGATACTGCTGGTCGATTCCGCGAACGCTATCGTGGTGACCGTGAAGCTGCCAGATCTCGACCGCGATGATCTTCTGGGGCTTCGTCTGCGCGAGTAGCGAAAACGCGGGAATGGAGGCTAGAAAGCCGCGGCGGGAAAGTGCGCTCATCATGTTAGTTTGATTCTAGAATAAAAGGGTCTGGAAACTATTATGCGACTGCCCGGAATTTTGTTGGCGTTTGCCGCCTCCTCCCCTCTCTTTGGCCAGGCGGCAGGCAACCCGCCCTATCTCAACCCCGATCTCCCCGCCGAGCGCCGGGCGGCCGACGTGGTTTCGCGCATGACACTGGACGAGAAGGTTCTGCAGATGCAGAACTCCGCGCCCGCCATCGTGCGCCTCGGCATCCCCGCATACGATTGGTGGAACGAAGCCCTGCACGGCGTGGCGCGAGCCGGACTCGCCACCGTCTTCCCGCAAGCGATCGGACTCGCCGCTACCTGGGATACCGGCCTGATGCACCGCATCGCCGATACCATTTCCACCGAAGCGCGCGCCAAGTATAACGAAGCCATCCGCAACGGCGACCACTCCCGCTACCGCGGCCTGACTTTCTGGTCTCCCAACATCAACATCTTTCGCGATCCGCGCTGGGGCCGCGGTCAGGAGACATACGGCGAGGATCCCTTTCTGACCGGCCGCATGGCTGTCGCCTTCATCCAGGGCATGCAGGGAGACGACCCACGCTATTTCAAAGTGATCGCCACCGCCAAACACTACGCGGTGCACAGCGGACCCGAATCTTCGCGCCATCAGTTCGACGTGCAGCCCAGCGCGCGCGATCTTGCCGACACATACCTGCCCGCGTTCCGCGCCAGCATCGTGGAAGGCAAGGCCGATTCCGTGATGTGCGCCTACAATCGCGTGGACGGCATCCCTGCGTGCGCGAGTACCGACCTGCTCGAAAAGCGTCTGCGCGGGGAATGGGGATTTCAAGGCTACGTGGTGAGCGATTGCGGCGCCATCAGCGATATCTTCCGCGGTCATCAATATAAACCGAATGCCGCCGAAGCCTCAGCCGTAGCCGTAAAGGCCGGTACGGATCTGACCTGCGGCAACGAATACCGTACGCTGGTGGACGCCGTGAAGCAGGGCCTGATCACGGAAGCGGAGATCAACCGGTCGCTGGAACGATTGTTCGTCGCCCGCTTCAAGCTCGGCATGTTCGATCCGCCGGACCGCGTTCCGTTTTCGAAAATTCCCTTTTCCGAGGTGGATTCCACGGACCACCGCAAGCTCGCGTTGGAAGCCGCGCGCAAATCCATCGTGCTGCTGAAGAACGATGGCACGCTGCCCCTGAAAGCGAACGTGCGCAAGATTGCCGTAATCGGGCCTGCGGCTGATGATGCCGAGGCGCTGCTGGGCAACTACAACGGATTTTCGTCCAGGCAGGTCACGCCGCTGGCGGGCATCGAGCGGCAATGGTCGGGTAAGGCGGAGGTCCGTTACGCCTTGGGTGCGAACTACACGGCGCAATCGCAGGCCGTCATTCCCGCCAGTGTCCTGGCCCCCGCAAGCCAGAGCGGCACGGGATTGCTGGCCGAGTACTTCGACAGTGCCGAGTTCCAGGGTCAGCCCAAATTGCGGCGCGTGGAACCCGGCCCGGACCTGCAATCGGGAATGTTAGATGCCGCCGTGGCCGCCGCATTCCCGAGCGGCGTTTTCTCGGTGCGTTGGAGCGGGAGCCTTCGCGCCCCAGTCACGGGCGACTACACATTCAGCCCGAAGGGGCGGCCCGGCATCCGTATCTTCCTGGACAATCGGGACCTGACCGCGGGGCCCGCCCCAGCCCCCAACCGGGGAGCGCCCACACTGGCACACGCGCAGTTGGTGGCCGGCCGAAGCTATCCGCTTCGCGTGGAGTATCGCGCGGGGCGCGGTGCTGCCGCCCAGGTGCTTTGGGCTCCGCCCGCTGCCCCACTGCTGGCCGAAGCCATGGAGGCCGTTTCGAACGCGGACGTCACCCTCGCCTTTGTGGGGCTGAATCCAAGTCTGGAAGGTGAGGAAATGCCGGTGAGCGTCCCTGGCTTTCAGGGCGGAGATCGCACGAATCTGGAATTGCCGGAGCCACAACAAAAACTGATTGAGGCGGCGGTCGCCGCCGGCAAGCCCGTAATCGTGGTGCTTGCGAGCGGCAGCGCGGTCGCCGTAAATTACGCGGCCCAACACGCCAACGCAGTGCTGGAAACCTGGTACAACGGCGAGGAAACCGGCACCGCGATTGCCGAGACTCTGGCTGGCGTCAGTAATCCTTCCGGCCGCCTGCCCGTAACGTTCTACAAGAGCGTGGATCAACTGCCGCCCTTCGACGACTATGCAATGAAGGGCCGAACCTACCGCTATTTTAACGGGGAGCCTTTATATGGCTTCGGTTTCGGTTTGAGCTATGCAACATTTCAATATTCGGGCCTGAAGGCGCGGCGCGATGCGAATGGGGCGCAAGTCACACTTCGCGTGAAGAACACCTCGCCGGTGGACGGTGAGGAAGTGGTCCAACTCTATCTGAGCGGCGACGGCGCGAAGGGCGAGGCGATACGAAGCCTTCGCGGTTTCCAGCGCGTGCATCTTCGCCATGGAGAATCACGGGAAGTGCAATTCCGGCTCCGGCAAGAAGATATTTCCAGCAAGAAGCTGCGCATCAGCGTGGGCGGAGGGCAGCCCGTGGGTGGTATCCCTCACGTTGAAGGGCCGATTTAACCCGTAAACGGTGAATTTCCGGCCTGATTCCCGAAGTGTTTGTGCTCGTCCTTACGCACTGGAATTTGGCCTCGGAAATGCATTTGATACGGGCAACAATGGGACACCAGCACGGCAGCGAGTATCAACTGAAGTCGGTTCTTCACAATGGGACGGAAAATCTGACAGAGTGGCTTACTCAGGAACAATTGGTAAAGGCAATGGCTGCGGCCCGCGGTAAAGGCAAGGCCTTCTGGCTGCTGGAGCGTAACGTAGTCTGTGTGGAATGCCCGGACCGTGAGCAGCAGATTCTCGAATATCCTCTCGCCAATGGAGAATCTTCGCGCTGCCGCCCGCACGACTCGCAGTATCTGGTCGCCGCTGGAGTTCGAAATCGCGCCGAGGTATTCCGACCCGTGAAAGTGAGATGCTGAAAAGCATCTATGGCTCAGATTTCGAGGCGGTTGTTCCTTGCCTCCCCGGCATTGTCTTTATTTGCACAGGAAGCCCCGCCCGCTCCTTCTCCCCTGTTTCGCGATCCGATATATGATGGCGCGTCCGACCCGGTGATTATCTGGAACCGGGAAGAGAGGAACTGGTGGCTCCTCTATACCCAACGCCGCGCGAACGTAGATGCTCCCGGGGTCTCGTGGGTGCATGGCTGCGATATCGGAGTGGCGCGATCCATCGACGACGGCCATTCGTGGCGTTACCTGGGTGCGCTTCCCGGCCTCGAGTTCGAGCGCGGGCGCAATACCTTCTGGGCGCCCGAAATTTTGTGGCATGAAGGCGTGTATCACATGTACGCGAGCTACGTGCCCGGCGTGCCACGCGATTGGTCCGGTCCCCGCCGCATCCTGCACTACACCAGCCCCGACCTGTGGCAATGGAAGTTTCACGGCCCCTTAAAGCTTTCGTCCGAACGGGTGATCGATGCCTGCGTCGAGCGGCTCGCGCCGGGCCGTTGGCGCATGTGGTACAAGGACGAGGCGAATAGTTCCCACACCTTCGCCGCTGATAGCACCGATCTCGATCAGTGGACTGTCTCCGGCGAAGTGATCGGCGGCAAGGGCCACGAGGGCCCGAACGTTTTTCGCTGGCACGATACGTGGTGGATGATCACGGATCACTGGGACGGCCTGGGCGTCTTTCACAGCGACGACGGACTCACCTGGAAGCGCCAGCCGAACAACATTCTGCGCGAGCCGGGCAAACGTCCCGACGATGGTGTGAAGGGCGGCCATGCGGACGTCCTGGTGCAGGGCAACGACGCCTGGATCTTCTACTTCACCCATCCAGGACGCGTTCCGGGCGCCGCGACCGCGGCCGTTCACGACGTGGAGCCCTACGCAACGCGCCGCACCTCGATTCAGGTCGCCAAGCTGGAGTTGGAAGCGGGCGAGATACTCTGCCGCCGCGACCAGCCATTTCCCTTCCGCCTGCAGGCCGGCATCGATAACTGGATCGCGCTAACGCCAGAGCGAAGCGCGTCGCATTGCGGATATACTGAGCGCGATGCGTACCCTCGCCCTCTTCCTCTGCGCGCTGACCTGCGCCGCGGCCACGCCCGAGTATTCGGGCGAACTCATTTTCCCGCTCGAGAAGTGGCACAATCATTCCTCCTCCATCGTCGAACTGCCGAATGGAGATCTCCTGGTCTGCTGGTTCCACGGCTCCGGGGAGCGCACAGCGGACGATGTCCTGATCCAGGCGGCGCGCTGGAATCACACTACCAGGCAGTGGTCCGCGCCTTTCACTCTGGCCGATACGCCGGGCTTCCCCGAAACCAATCCGGTGCTCTTCCTCGATTCGCACCAACGCCTGCTTTTCGCATGGCCCCTGATTGTGGCCCATCAGTGGGAAACGGCGCTCATGAAATACCGCATCTCCACGGATTATCAGCAGGCTTCGGGACCGCCGAAGTGGGAGTTCCAGGACAACATCATCCTCGTCCCGAAAGACATCGCGGCGCTCACCAAAGACTTTGCCGGCGCCGCCGCACGGGAAACCGGTCCGCGCGGCGAACGCGCGAAGAAACAGATTGAGCACGCCGAAGACGAATATTTCTCGCGCATGGGATGGTTCACCCGCACTCATCCACTCGAATTACCCTCCGGCCGCATCCTCGTGCCCATGTACTCCGACGGCTATTCCTACGGCATCATGGCGATCAGTGATGATGGCGGATATACGTGGACCGGCAGCCAGCCCATCGTCGGCGAAGGCTGCATTCAGCCTTCCGTGGTGCGCAAGAAGGACGGCTCGCTGGTCGCTTACCTGCGCGATAACGGACCGCCGCCCAAGCGTGCGCACGTCAGCTATTCCAAGGACGATGGCATGACGTGGACACGCGCGCGCGATACCGAGATCCTCAATCCGGGCACGAGCCTCGAGAACATCCGCCTGCGCAACGGCGATTGGATCATGGTCTACAACGACCTGGAGCAGGGCCGCTATTCGCTGGTCGCCGCCGTAAGCGACGATGAAGGCGCCACGTGGAAATGGAAGCGGCACCTGGACGGCAGCCCGTCCGGCGCCAAAACCAGCCAATATCACTACCCCTCCGTCATCCAGGCGCGCGACGGCGCGATCCACGTCACGTACAGCTACTTCACGCCTGAGGGCAAAGCCATCAAGCACGTACGCCTCAATGAAGATTGGGTGAAATCCGGCGATTGAGCGCTACTTTTTCTTTGCCGCCGGCGCCGCAGCCTTGCCGAGCATGCGGTCGAGCTCCCCGCGAATGTTCTTATCGACGGCGGCGCCGAAGAAGTCATTCTCGCCGTGATCGGCAACCACGGTCCCCTTGGCATCGATAAACGTCACGTGAGGCACCATCAGTATGCCGTCCTTTTTATCGTTCCATTTCAGAAACTCCCTGACGGCGGCCTCATTCGTGATTCCAACGGGGAAGTTGGGTTCGAAGACTTTATAGAAGGGCGCCATCGTCACCGGCGCATCATCGTTAAATGCGCACTCCACGACCACTACATTGCGGCCCTGGTAGTCCTTTTGCAGCGGCACCAGCAAACGGGTGAGGTCCTGGCAGTGCTGGCAGGTCGTATGCATCAAAGTAAGTACAACTACCTTGCCCCTGAATTGCGAGAGCCGGATTGGCCTTCCGCCGGGATCCCGCATATTCAACTCCGGCGCGGGTCGCGGAACTTCCGCCGCAGTCGCGGCGAGGGCACTGATAAATCCGATCAGTATGAGAGCAGCGTGTACGCATAATTCTTTCCTTGTGATATTCCAAAATAGCAATTTATTTCAACACTCCGCGAACGATCTCCGCTTGAATTCCGTACCGCATTGTGAGCAAATAGGAACTCACCACGGAGTGACCATGAAAAGTCCAACTTTATCGCTAAAAGTCTGCGCCTCTCTGCTGTGTGGATGGGCCGCCTTCGCTCAACCCGGCGCCAAGCCTCTTCCCGCTCCGAAATCGCAGGACGAGAAAATGCAATGGTTCCGCCAAGCTAAATTCGGCTTGTTCATTCATTGGGGACTCTACGCGGTTCCGGCCGGAGAATGGAAGGGGCAGCCCATCGCCGGCATCGGTGAGTGGATCATGAATCGCGCGAAGATTCCCGTCGCGGAATACGAGCAGCTCGCCCCGCAATTCAACCCGACCAAATTCAATGCGGAGAGCTGGGTGCAAATGGCCGAAGACGCGGGCATGAAGTACATCGTGATCACCAGCAAACATCACGATGGCTTCGCCATGTACGGCTCCAAGGTGAGCAAATACAATATCGTGGATGCCACGCCCTTCAAGCGCGATCCGCTGAAGGAACTTTCCGAAGCCTGCGCACGCCATCACATCAAGTTCGGCTTCTACTATTCGCAGTCTCAGGATTGGCACGAGCCCTATGGCATGGGCAACACATGGGATTTCGGACCCGACGCCGAAAAAGACAAGAACTACGACCAGTACCTGCAAGGGAAAGCCGAGCCGCAGGTGAAAGAACTTCTCGCCAACTACGGCCCGGTCGCGCTCATCTGGTTCGATACGGCGCGTTCCATGACGGGCGAACGCGGTCCGCGATTCATCGACATTTTGCACACCATGCAACCCGCCACCCTGATCGATGGGCGCCTCGGCGTCAAAGGCGATTACGTCTCCACGGGCGATAATCAGATTCCCAATCAGGTGCTGAAGGAAGATTGGGAGGTTCCCGCGACGCTCAATAAGACGTGGGGATTTAAGAAGGACGATACCGATTGGAAGACGCCCGAGGACCTACAGTTCAAGCTCGTCGATATCGTGAGCAAGGGCGGAAATTATCTGCTCAACGTCGGGCCAACCTCCGAAGGCATCATTCCGCAGGCCAGCCAGGACAACCTGCGCGCCGTCGGAAAATGGCTCAAGGTGAATGGCGAATCGGTCTACGGCGCGGGCCCCACTCCGTTCGGGCCCGAACTCGGCGAGGTGGACAACTCCACGCATGACAAGAAGGGCAACCCCGGCTTCAAGATCGCCAAGGATTGGCGCTGCACTACCAAGCCCGGCAAGTTGTACATTCATCTTTTCAAGTACCCGGCGAAATCGTTCGAACTCGCCAAGGTCTCCGATAAGGTGAAGAAGGCGTACATGCTGGCAGACGACCGGCATTCTTCACTGAAATTTACACAATCCGGAGACACCGTCACGGTGACCGTTCCCCCGACGGCGCCGAACCCGCTGGATTCCGTCCTGGTTCTGGAGACTGCGGCTCGGTAGCGCGTCATGTTGTCTTTGTGAGCTGTTTATAAAAGAAGACGGTCGAGTGAAGTTCCCCATCCGCACCGCGGGCGTATCCCGGGATTACGCCCGCGTCCTGCCACCCCAGACTGCGATACAGCCGTTCCGCTGCGTCGCCGTGGCGCGTATCCAATACCAGTAATTCAAGACCCTGACGCCGCGCCTCCGCTTCCATCGCCGCCATCAGGATCCTTGCATAACCGCGGCCGCGGAACGTGCGATGCACCATCAACTTCATCACTTCGCCGCGATGCCGGCCGTTTGGCATACCCGCGCGCTGAAGTTGGACCGTGCCTGCCAACACACCCGCCGTCCGCAGCGCGATAAGCTTGCGTTCGCCGGCCTCAATCGCCTGCTCGACGCCGATCCAATAATCCCGTGCGGCTTGCATCTGCAATGGGGGCAGAAAACCCACGGAAGCTGCGCTATCCACCGCGTCCGTCAACAGCGCTATCAGGGCGTTCCGCTCGCGGATCACTTCCGCGCGATCCATCAGCCCGGTGCTCGCTTCATCGAGGATCATGATTATCGCGACCAGGGCGGAGTCACGCCCATTTCCCGAGCGTACGCGATCAACTGTCCCAAATGCTCGTGCACGTGCGCAATGATCCGCAGTTCGATGCCGCCCACCGAAGACTCGCGGTCCACAAACATCACCAAGCGGTTGAGTTCGGCAGCACTCGTCCCTTTCATTGGCGCATCCACTGCCGCAAACGCCGTCTCTACCGTGTCGATCACACTCTGCTTCCCTTGGACTGCCGCCTCCAGGTCCAGGTTCTTCTTACCGATCGCGGGCGTTCGAGTCGCTCCCGACGACGGCAGTGCCGGATAAAGCTTCTGCGGGATTTCTTTGCCCATCACGTCCAGCAGTAAGTAATTCGTGAGCCCCACGTGAAGCAACACCTCCTGCACGGAGCGGACCCCCTTCCCTGGCCGCCACGCATATTTCTCCGCCGGAATCGCCCTCGCCAACTGCAGTAGCTGGCCGCGGTAGGAATCGAACTCCCGCCACATGTCTGCCTGCATCGGCAGCCGCTCCTGCGCGCCGGCGGAGAGCACGAGGGCCATGAGCAGAAGGCTTCTGAGCATATCTTCTTTTATACCGTTTCACCGCCCAAGCGGAGGCCGCCGCGCTCGCTTAAGATAGTAGGATGCGTTACCTGATCGCTTCCCTGCTCGCCATCGGCCTGCTCTCCGCCGCTGAGAATAAGCTGGGCAAGCCGCTCGCCGTCAAAGAGCCCATGCCGCTCGCCACGCTGCTGGCGCACCCCGACGAGTACGTCGGCAAGACCGTTCAAGTCACGGGCAAAATCGTCGAGGTCTGCCAGATGATGGGCTGCTGGCTCGATCTCACCAATGACGCCGGCCAGAAGCTCCGCATCAAAGTGGACGATGGCGACATCGTGTTCCCGAAGGACAGCGCCGGCAAGATGGTCACCGCCGAAGGCAAGCTTACAAAGACTGAATTAACGAAGGAACAGGCGATCGAACGGGCGAAAGAAGAAGCTGAAGAGAAGGGCGCGAAGTTCGACCCGGCCACCGTTAAAGGGCCGATGACGATCTATCAGATCCAGGGCTCGGGCGCGGTAATTAATTAATCGTGACTCTGGCGCGCGCGGCACTGATCCTGCTCCTGCTTCCCGCAGCCGCACCCGCCGCGCTGTTTCACTCCGGCGGCTCGGTACCTTCAGAACGCGGCCCGGCGATCACGCTACGCAAGCGGCTTCACGTCAACACATTGATCACGGAGCCCGGCACCATGGAGCTTGAGTATGGCGCCTCTTTCACCGAAGACGGCGGCTTCACTCTGCCCATGGCGCTGCACTACACTCCGGAGGGCCATTACGCCTGGTGGGGCCGCACGGAATTCAGCGTCGCCTTCGATTCCCTGGCGCACGATTCGGCCACGCAGTTCGGAGACCGCACCACGGTCGCCGCCACTTGCGTGGTCCACGATGGCGACAAACTCGATATCGCGCTCGCGCCGCAGGCATCGTTCCTCATGCGCGGCGATTCGGGCGCGCGCATCGGCGCCACCGGCATCGCACGGTATGACATTGGCCGCAGCAGCGCCGGCGTCACCTTCACCTGGACCGCCGCTACCCACGCTTCTCCGACAATCCCGCCGGGATTTTCGATATTGGGGCGGGCTACGGATTCCGCTTGAGGCCTTCCGGCACACTCGGCCACCTCACGCCCCACATCAACGCGCTTTATGAAAAGGCGACCGGCAGCGAGCGCCAGATCTCCTTCTTTGAAGGCATGGAATACCAGGTCACGGACCCGTTCTCGATCGATTTCACCGTGCAGCACATCGCGCTTTGGGGCGGACAGCCCGACACGCAATTCGTCGTCGGCATCACGCTCTACACACCCAAACTGCGCCGCCGCTAGTTCGCCAGGAAATGCGTCACCCGCACGACTCCTGTTGACACCCGCATTGTCAGCTCGTGCCTGCCGGCGCTCAAATCCGCCTCCAGCACGTACGCCCACGGTATGTGAAGCGTCTTGCTCCAACTCGTGAAGAGGTTCTGGCGCCGCCACTCGCCGCCATCCACGCGGAACTCGAGCAGGCCCGCATCCGGCCCGGCCGCCACGAAGACGCCGGCCGCGCTGCCTTCGAACGCGAAAATGCACTCGCCTCCCGACGCTTCCCCGATCAGCATCGGCACGTGGACGAAGCCGGCGCGAGTTGCCACACCGTCGGCCGGCGCCCAGTCCGGGTCGATCCGCCAGCCCCTGGCCTCGCGGATATCGACCAGGCGCCCGCGAAAATAGCTGTGTTCGTCCAGGGCGCCCGGCAGCGCGCGTGCCTCTACCGGGCCCGCGATCATGGGCGGCTGCTTCCATGCCGCGTCCAACAAGCGTTCGATCGAGCGCGCATACACACTCATGCCGAACGGCGAGGGATGCAGGCTTTTGAAATCGCCGTCCCACGTGAACTCACCGGCGTCGATGCGTTCGGTGACTTCACGCGCCAGGTCGATGGAGGGCACGCCATACCGCTCGGCCACTTGTTCGTGCGAAGCGATCACTTCCGGCCGCTTGCCCGCGCGCAGCTCCGTCATCTTCTCGGGATCCACAAAGTGCAGCATCACGATATCGAGCTCCGGCTGCAGCAGGCGGGCGTGCCGCACGATACCTTCCATGCCGCGTATCTGTTCGCGCGCCGTAAAACCGTTGGTCGAATCATTGACCGCCGCCTCTACGAACAGCAGGTCGATCGCGCCTTCTGAAAACACATCGCGCACCAGCCGGAACGCTCCCGGGGTCGAGCCCGTGGAACTGATTCCGGCGTTGGTGAAGGTGAATTTCGTCGCCGGAAAACGCGACGTCAATTGTTTGCCCACCAGGTCCCGCCAGCCCGGCATTTGCGTAATCGAGCCGCCCAGAAAGGCCACGCGCGCGTTGCCGCCCGCATTCAAACGCCGCCAGGCATTTCCCAATCCGCCGCGCAGCGCGAAGTAGTCGCGGCCATGCGGCGTCATCCCGCTGCCCGCCTTTTGTTCCATTCCTCGGGTCGATGAAAGAATGAAATCGACGATGTGGCCGGGGTTGTCCAGCGGAAAGTGATGGCCGTTCAGGCTGTCCGGCATGCCGGTGTTGCGATAGACTTCGATCGTCCCGCCGGCGCGCCGGTATCGTTCGGCGAAGACATCGCTGTTCTCTACCGGCGGACACAGCTCGTCGCGATCGCTGACCACGTGCAGGATCGGAATCTTGCGCGCGGCCAGCGGCGCCACCTCGCCGATCGGATTCTGGCTGAAGTGCATCATCTGCTCTTCCGTCAAGTGATACGCTTCGAGCGCCTCCTGCCAGTCCTTCGCGCTGCCCAGGCCCTTGCCCTTGCCGCCGGGCCAGCTCTTCATGTCACAGACCGGAGACTCGCAGTAGACCGAATTGACCAGTTCCGGATGCTTCGCCGCCCAGTTATAAACAAAGAGCGCGCCGCGGCTGATCCCCTCCAGCGACATCTTGCGAGCCAGCCCGAACGTCAGCACCACGTGATCGTAAAAAGATTCCCACGACGCCACTGCCTGCGGATTGCCGAAGATATTCGGCAGGTCGAGATACACCAGATGGAAGCCCTTGCTCAACAGCCCGAGCGCCGGCCGCGGCTGGTAATCCGGGAATCGCGCACGCCAGAACCACGGCTTCCCCGGCGCGGCGATCCGCGGCAGCACCACATAGGCCGCCGCTCCCGTGGAACTTGAAGTCCCGCTTCTCGTAGCCGTGCCACGCGCTCACATCGCCGGGGTCCTGCCCCAGCAACAGGGGAGCCGACATCGCGCTGCCCAAAAATCCACGCCTCGTTATTTTTGGGATTTTCACGATTTCCAGCATACTAATAATCCCCATTGACCCGGAGCGCGCGATCCTTCCGGGTTTTTCCGTGACGGAACCGGCCGCCGCACGTCCAGTCCAAGGGGAGATTGTCGGCCGCCCTCGATACTCTTCCAAGCACCTGTAACTCCTCCATTTTGGTAAACTGCGAAGAATAGGCGAAAGTCTCAATCTGTAACCGGGAGTAACTCACCGTGCCGGGTATTCATTTTTCCACCGCGACCATGTTGTCGGGAGTTTGCTTTTTTGCGCTTGCCGCTTGTAAGCCGGCGCAGCAGGCAAAGGGTCCCGCAGGGCCGCCCATCGTCCCGGTGTCCGTAGCCACGGCCACCCAAGAATCCGTCCCCACCGAGTTACGCGTGGTCGGCACCGTCGAAGCGTCGGCTATCGTACAGGTCAAGTCGCAAGTCGCAGGACAACTGCTGAAAGCGGCGTTCACCGAAGGCCAGAACGTCCGGAAGGACGACTTGCTCTTTGAGATCGACCCGCGTCCTTATGAGGAGGCGCTGCATCAGGCCGAAGCCAACGTGTCACGCGACCAGGCGCAGATTTCGCAGCTCGAGGCCACGCTGGCGCGCGACGCCGCCCAATCCAGGTTCAACGAGGGCGATGCGGCCCGATACGCCGAACTTGCGAAGGCCGGGGTGGTATCGAAATCGCAGTCTGACCAGGCCAAGACGAGCTTCGACGTAGCGCGCGAATCCGCACGTGCCACCCAGGCCGGCATCGATTCCGCCAAGGCCGCGCTCGAAAGCGATCGCTCCGCGGTCTCCTCCGCGAAGTTGAATCTGGCGTATTGCACGATTCGTGCGCCGCTCAGCGGACGCACGGGGAACCTGCTGGTGCATGCCGGAAACCTGATCAAAGCCAACGACGTTCCGCTGGTCGTCATCCACCAGGTATCGCCCGTCTTCGTCAACTTCAACGTGCCGGAGCAACATCTCGGCGCAGTCCGCCGCCTCAGCGCCAATCGGAAGCTCGCGGTCCGCGTCTTCGCGCAGGATGCCCCCAACCGCTCCGCATCCGGCGAACTCTCCGTGATCGATAACACGGTCGATACCGCTACCGGCACGATCCATCTGAAGGCCACCTTCCCGAATGCGGATGGCATTCTCTGGCCGGGGCAATTCGTCACCTCGGTGCTCACGCTGGATACCCTGCAGGGCGCTACGGTAGTTCCCGCGGAGGCCGTGCAACCCGGCCAACAAGGCCAGTTCGTCTACGTCGTCAAGGCTGACAACACCGTGGAATCGCGCGTGGTCAGCACTGGCCGCGCCTTCGGCAAAAAGATGGTCATCGAAAAAGGCGTGTCCCCCGGCGACACCGTGGTGGTCGATGGCCAACTGCGCCTCTTTCCCGGCGCGCAGATACAAAAGGTCGATGCCGAAAAACTTGATGCGGGGAAAGTATGAACCTCTCCCGCATCTTCATCGAGCGCCCGGTGATGACGGCGCTCATCTGCTTCGCCATCCTGCTCTTCGGCACCATCGCGTTCCGCGCGCTGCCGGTGGCGGCGCTGCCCTCGGTCGACTATCCCACGATCCAGGTGAGCGCCGCCGTTCCGGGCGCCAGTCCAGAGACCATGGCTTCGACTGTGGCAACTCCGCTGGAGCGTGAATTCTCCACCATCGCCGGCATTCAGTCGATGAACTCGACCAACACCCTGGGCAGCACCGCGATCACCGTGCAGTTCTCGCTCGAGCGCAAAATCGACGACGCCGCTCAGGATATTCAGGCCGCCATCGCGCGCGCCGGCGGCCGCTTGCCGCCGAGTATGCCGCGCCCGCCCACATATAACAAGGTCAATCCGGCGGAGCAGCCCGTCTTTTACCTGGCGCTCGATTCCGACGCGCTGCCCATGTACCAGGTGAATGAATACGCGGATACGCTTTTGGCGCAGCGCATTTCCATGGTCAGCGGCGTCTCGCGCGTGCAGGTATTCGGCGCCCAAAAGTACGCTGTGCGCGTGCAGGTGGACCCCGACAAACTCGCGGCGCGCGGCATTGGCATTGACGAAGTGCAGCGCGCAGTCGCCTCGAGCAATACCAATCTGCCCACCGGCCGCCTGGATGGCGATAAGCAGGCGTTCACCATCGAATCCAGCGGCAGCCTCGCCACCGCACCCGCCTATCGCCCGATCATCGTCGCCTGGCGCAACGGCACGGCGGTTCGCCTGGAAGAGCTGGGCAACGTGATCGATAGCGTGGATAACGACAAGATCATGGCCTGGTACAACAACAAGCGCGCCGTGATTCTCGCCATCCAGCGCCAGCCGGGCACCAACACGGTGGATGTGGTGGATGCCGTCAAACTGCTGCTGCCGGAATTCCGCAAGGAGA
This sequence comes from uncultured Solibacteraceae bacterium, assembly GCA_963811575.1. Classification (GTDB taxonomy): domain Bacteria; phylum Acidobacteriota; class Terriglobia; order Bryobacterales; family Bryobacteraceae; genus Solibacter. The sequence goes on from CAWERY010000009.1 coordinate 294,952, forward strand.
TTCCGCCCGCGGTCAATCTTTCGATCGCGTTCGACGCGTCGCAATCCATTCGCGGCTCCATCCGCGATGTCGAGTTCACGCTCGTGCTGACCATCTGCGTCGTGGTGCTGGTGATCTTCCTCTTCCTGCGCAATGTCTCCGCCACGCTGATTCCCGGGTGCGCGGTGCCGTTTTCCATTGTCGGCACCTTCGCGGTGATGTACCTTCTCGGCTACAGTTTGAACAATCTCTCGCTGATGGCGCTGACGCTTTCCGTGGGCTTCGTGGTGGATGACGCCATCGTGATGCTGGAGAACATCGTCCGCCACATGGAGATGGGCGAAAGCCGAATGACCGCCGCCATCAACGCCGCGCGCGAGATCGGGTTCACCATTCTTTCGATGACCTTCTCGCTGGTCGCCGTCTTCATTCCGGTGCTGTTCATGAGCGGCATCGTCGGCCGCCTGCTGCACGAATTTTCCGTCACCATCGTGGTGGCGATTTTGATCTCGGGCTTTGTGTCGCTGACCCTGACCCCGATGTTGGGCAGCCGCTTCCTCAAGCACCAGCACGAGGCGCGCCATGGCCGGATCTACCGGACGCTGGAAAGCGGCTTCAATGGAATGCAGCGCGGCTATGAGATCACTCTCGGTGTCGCCATGCGCTTTCGCCTGGTGACGCTGGCCGTCGCCATCCTGATGCTGTTCGGCACGGTCTACCTTTTCATCACCATGCCCACCGGCTTCATCCCCAGCCAGGATAGCGGGTTCATGTTCGCCGGAACGCTGGCGCCGCAGGACGCTTCCTTCGATTGGGTGAAGAATCACAACCACGCCGCCGGAGAAATTCTGCGCGCCCATCCTGAGGTCAAGAGCGTCGGCGTGTTCGTGGTGGGCGGCACCAACGCCTTCATGTTCGCCAACATGAAACCGCGCGAAACGCGTCAGTTCTCCGTGGATCAGATCATCGAACAGTTGCGCCCGAAAATGGCGGCGATTCCCAGCCTGATGGTCTTCATGCAAAATCCGCCGCCGATCACGGTCAGCGGGCAAAACTCCGCCAGCGCCTATCAGCTCACGCTGCAAAGCGTGAACCTCAAGGAGATCTACGAGTGGGCGCCGCAGTTAACCAATAAGATGCGCGCACTGCCTGGCTTTGTCGATGTGAACAGCGACATGCAGATCTCCAGCCCGCAATTGATGGTGGATATCGATCGCGACCGGGCCACCTCGCTCGGCGTCACGCCGGAACAGGTGCAGGATGCGCTCTTCAGCGCATACAGCGCGCGCCAGGTCTCGGTAATCTATGCGCCGGCCAATCAGTACGTGGTGATTCTCGAAGTGCTGCCGGAGTATCAGCGCACGCCCGAAGCGCTCTCCAAGCTGTACCTCCGCTCCTCGAGCGCCTCGCTCGTGCCGCTCGAATCGCTGGTGCGTACCCACCGCCAGACCGGTCCGCTTTCCATCAACCACTTCGGCCAGCTGCCGGCGGTGACCATCTCTTTCAACCTGCGCCCCGGATTCTCACTCGGCCAAGCCGCCCAGCAGGTGGACGCCACGGTGCGCGACATGCGGATGCCGGCCACCATCAGTTCCAGCTTCCAGGGCACCGTGAAGGAATTCCAAACGCTCCTTCAACAATCTTTCGATCCTGCTCCTGGTGGCGGTGCTGGTGATCTACATCGTGCTCGGCGTGTTGTATGAAAGCTTCATTCACCCCATCACGATTCTTTCGGGTCTGCCCTCCGCGGTCTTTGGCGCGCTGCTGACGCTCGTGATCTTTCACAAGCAACTCGATCTCTACGCGTTCGTCGGGATCATTATGTTGTTCGGCGTGGTGAAGAAGAACGCCATCATGATGATCGATTTCGCCATCGATTCCCAGAAGAAGGGACACAGCGCTTATGATTCCATCTGGCAGGGCTGCCTGCTCCGCTTCCGTCCCATCATGATGACCACGGTCGCGGCGCTCTTCGGCACGCTTCCGATCGCACTCGGCTATGGCGAAGGCGCGGACGCGCGCCAGCCGCTCGGGCTCGCCGTGGTCGGCGGCCTGGTGGTCAGCCAGTTCCTGACCCTCTACATCACGCCCGTAATTTACCTCTACCTGGAAGGCTTGCAGGAATGGTTCAGCGGCGCCAAAGCCGAAAAGAAAGAAGCAGTGGCGGTGTAGTTCGTACTGAGCTGTGTAAAATATCTCATGGACGAGATCCTCATCCGCCCTGCGACGCCCGCCGACATCGCCCAGGTGGTCACGCACCGCCAGAAGATGTTTGCCGAATTGCGGCGCGGCACTCCCGAAGCGCTGGCAGCCATGGGACTCACCACCACCGCGTATTTGCGCGACGCCATGCCGGCTGGCCGCTATCACGGATGGCTGGCGGAAGTGGCCGACGGTCGCGTCGTCGGCGGCGTGGGCATCGCAATCGCAGCCTGGCCAGGTTCTCCCGATGACCCTGCGCCGCGCCGCGGCTGGGTACTCAACGTCTATACCGAGCCGGAATACCGTCGCCGCGGCATCGCCCGCCGTTTGATGGATGCCCTCTTGGATTGGTGCCGCGCCGAGGATTTCGCCAGCGTCGCCCTTCATGCCACCGATTCCGGCAGACCGCTGTATGAGCGGCTGGGCTTTCAGCCCACGAATGAGATGCGTTTGAAGCTGCGATAGAATCGCCGTTAAGGCTGCGTCATCAGCCCGATGCGGTCCCATCCGGCGGCCCGCGCGCGGTCGATCACCTGCACGATCTGCTGGTATTCCAAATCGCGCGCCCCCTGTACGAACAGGTGATCGTGATTGCCCGGCCGGTATAACTTGGCCAGGCGCTCCGGCAGCGCATCGAGTTCCACTGGCTGGCGATTGATCCGGATGGTTTGATCTTTCTCGATGGAAATCACAATGTCTTGCGACGGCACGTTCGCGGGCGGCGCGTTCTCGCCCTGCTGCGGCACCACCGCCTCCAATCCGCGCGAGGTGGTCGGCGTGATCACCATAAAGATGATGATCAGCACCAACAGCACATCGATCATCGGCGTCATATTGATTTCCGCCCTTGCCCCTCCGCGATTTCCGACCGTCATAGACATTGTCGTGTCCTCGCAACATTGGACACTCGCGCTCTGAAAAAGTTCCCGCGTGATATTCTACGTGCCATGTCGAAACCTGTGGTTCACTTCGAGATTGGCTGCGCCGATACCGCCAAGGCCCAGGCCTTCTACGGTCCCTTATTTGGCTGGACCACCGTGCAAATGGGTCCGGCCCAAATGATCCAGACCGGCTCGCCCGAGGGCATTCAAGGGCACTACACCGCACTCGGCCACGCGCCGCACAACTTCACGATCTTTTATGTGCAGGTGGAAGACATCGCCGCCCATCTCGTACAGGCCGTCGAATTGGGCGGCCGCGTCGTGGTGCCCAAAGTGGATATCCCTTCCGGAAGCTTCGCGTGGATCGGCGATCCCGATGGCAACATCATGGGCCTGTGGTCGCCAGCCGCCAGCATAAACCAGTTACCAAATGTAAGTTGCCACCGCGCCTGGCGCCAGCGTCGCGGTCATCGTCTTGGCGCTACGAATATCGAAGGTCTGCGCCGCGGCGCCGGCGTTCACCACGATGAGGACGTGCTTGCCAGAAGGCGTCCGGAACGCAACATTGGGCAGCAGATCGAGAGCCGGGGAAGCGATGCGTACAGACCCGGGACGCACGAATTTCGATGCGTGCGCTACCACGTAATAAGCTAGATTGCGGCTTACCTGATCGCCATCGATCGTAATTGCACCCTGGCACATGCCGCAGCCGCCATCGCCGGTGTGCGGATTGTTTTTCGGATCGGCCGCGAGATTCCACAGCAGCACGTTGCGGCTCCAATTCCGTGTGGCGCCGACGATCAGCCGCTTCACCGGCCCCGCGATATTAATGGAAGGCCTTCCCTCCACCGAGCCGACCACCATCTGCTCCGTGAAGTAGAGATTCTTCCGCGGAGCGGCCGCGTGCACCTGCGACATCGCCTCGATCTTGCCGCCGTACAAGTGGAAGCCCGAACCATCCACATAGCGCGCCGCGTCGCGATCGGCGAGGATCGAGGTGGCGTACTCCGGCACATCGCAGTTGTGATCGTAGAGAACGATCCTGGTCTTGATCCCCGCTGCGCGGAACGCCGGGCCCAGATGATGCTTGATAAACTCGGCCTCCTCCCCAGCCTGCATCACCAGGCTCGGCGTGTTCTTGGGATTGAGCGGCTCATTCTGTACCGTAACCGCGTCGATCACAATCCCCTCCGCCTTCATCGCACGTACGTATTTCACAAAATACCGGCTATAGACCGCGTAGTTCTCCGGCTTGAGCGACCCGCCCTTGACGTTGTTGTTGCTCTTCATCCAGGAAGGCGCCGTCCACGGAGAGGCTAGAATTTTGATCTTCGGGTTGATCCTGAGGATCTCTTTCATCACCGGGATGACGTCACTCTTATCAGGGCCCAGATCGAAATGGACCAGGTCGGGATCGGTCTGTCCCTCGGCGATGTCGTCATACGTGAAGACGCGTTCGTTCAGGTCTGAGGCGCCGATGGTCAGCCGCACGTAGCTCACGCCAATATTGCGCGCCATCAGTCGCAAACAGTTCTCTGAGAATGGCGGCGCGGCGATCCGCGATTCATGTGGATAAGATGCTGCGCGCTGCCGCCGGTCAATGCGAAACCGAAGCCATCGATACTCTGGAATTTCTGAGTCTCGTCGATCTCGATAGTCGGTCGCGCGTCACCCGGAGTTGCCAGGGGCAGAGGCATCAGCTGTTTCTCGAACAGCGCGGATTTATCGGGATTGGTGAGCCAAACCTCCGCGCCAGAACCGTTTTCCCCGCCCGGCAGGAAAGAGGCACATGCAAATGCCGCGGCCAGTAAACCAACTGCCCGGGAAATCGTCATTCTCTTCACCATATAAGATCCTGAAAGCTGAATCTAGCAGAATGCAGCCGGAGCTAGCGCCATCCGTTGCAGCGATCCTCATCCCCACTCAAGCTAAACTAAAAGTTGGAGCCCAATTCTTGAAAAAGCTGCTGCTGTTCCTGCTGCTGGCTGGTGTGGCGGCAGTCCTCGTGTGGGGCGTACTGCGCAAAAACGAGCCTCCCAAGGTGGCCTTCGCACGCGCCAAACGCCAGACGCTGGTGAGCACGCTGCCCACCAACGGCAAGGTCGAGCCGTTCGCCTGGCAGCCCGTGCGCGCCGAGACCACCGGGGTGGTCAGCCGCGTGTCCGTCGAAGACGGGCAGACCGTCGCGGCGGGCGCGATCATGGCGACCATCGCCGACGCGTCGCTCCAGGCCGATATCGAAGCCGCGCAGGCAAAGCTCAACGAAGCGCGCGCCAATATGAATGCGCTGGAAGCCGGCGGCAAGCCCGCTGAATTCACCGAGATCGAAAATAATCTCGCCCGCGCACGTTTCGATCTCGCTCAATCGCAGAAGACCCTCGCCTCGCTCGAGCGCCTCGCCGCAAAGCATGCCGCCACCCAACAGGAAGTGGATGCCCTGCGTGACAAGGTGCAGCAATCCGAACTAGAAATCGCCGGCCTCGATAAGCGCCGCCGTTCGCTGGTGTCCACGCCCGATCTGGCCGCTGCTCGGGCCCGCGTGGGCGACGCCGAATCCGCCCTCCGCCTGGCACAGCAGCGCGCGTCGCTATCCCTCGTCCGCGCGCCGCTCGCCGGCACCATCTACGCGCGCGAAGTGCGTCAGGGCTCTTACGTCAATGCGGGCGACCTGATCGCCAATGTCGGCCGCCTGGATCAACTGCGCGTGCGCGTCTATGTGGACGAGCCCGAGTTGGGCCGCGTCGCCGAAGGTCAGCCGGTCACCATCACGTGGGACGCTCTTCCCGGCAGGCAGTGGCAGGGCAAGGTGGAGAAGATACCGGTCGCTATCCAAGCCCTGGGATCCAGGCAGGTCGGCGAGGTCATTTGCGCCATTGGCAATCAGGGCCGCGCGCTCATTCCCGGCACCAACGTCAATGCGGAGATCCGCACCGCCGTCGCCGAAAACGCGCTGGTCATTCCTAAAGAAACCTTGCGCCACGATATCCAGGGTGATTACGTTTTCGCGCTGAAAGGCGACCAGATCGAGCGGCGTACCGTGAAAAAAGGCGCCGCAAGCGTGACTCAAGTGCAGATTCTTGAAGGACTTTCGGACTCCGACGCCGTCGCCCTGCCGGCCGACATTTCACTCAAGGCCGGCGACCGCGTCAGTGCCACGATGTAGAATAGCAACTTAATGTCTCAAAGCGGAGCAGCTTCGGCAAGTGCCGGCGGGCAAAATTACGCGTGGTATCGCGAACTCACCGGCTACCACTGGTTCGTGTTGAGCGTCGCCAGCATGGGCTGGATGTTCGATACGATGGCGCAGCAGTTATTCAACCTGGCGCGCAAGCCCGCGATTAAGGAACTGCTGGGCGCGGGCGCGAGCAATGCGACCATCGATCAGCAGGCCGCCTGGGCCACCTCGATCTTCATGATCGGCTGGGCCATCGGCGGCGTCATCTTCGGCATCCTGGGCGATCGCCTGGGACGCGCCAAGACGATGACCATCACGATTCTCAGCTACACCGTCTTCACCGGCCTGAGCGTGTTCTCCAAGAGCGTCTGGGATTTTAATGTCTACCGGTTCCTCTGCGGTCTCGGCGTGGGCGGACAGTTCGCCGTCGGCGTGGCGCTGGTCGCCGAGGTCGTGCCCACGCGCGCCCGGCCGTACGCGCTGGGCTTCGTGCAGGCATCCTCCGCCATCGGCAATATGATGGCCGCCCTTACCGGCATCCTGGTCGGACAAATGGAGGTCGCCGGGACGATTACCGGCGCCTGGCGCTGGGAATTTCTGGCCGGCGCCATTCCGGCGCCGCTCGCCTTCATCGTGTTCAAGAAATTGAAGGAGCCGGAACAGTGGCTCAAGGCACGCGCCGAAAAGAAGCAGATGGGCTCGTACAGCGAGCTGTTCAGCGACCCCCGCTGGCGCAAGAACGCGATCGTCGGCTTTCTGCTGGCCTTCGCCGGCGTGGTCGGCCTGTGGGGCATCGGCTTCTTCAGCTACGATCTCTTCCGCCCGGTGCTCGAACGCACCTTCGCCGCCGAAGGTCTGGTGGGCAAGGCCCTTTCCGGCAAGGTCACCACCTGGATCGGCATCACCTCCCTGCTCCAGAACATCGGCTGCTTCTTCGGCATCTACGCCTTCACTTACCTGACCCATTACACCGGCCGCAAGAAGGCCTTCGCGATCGCCTTCCTCGCCGCCATGGGAATGACCGCCTACACCTTCTGGAATTTGAAGCAGATCAGCGATATCTTCTGGATGATCCCATTGATGGGCTTCGCGCAGCTTTCGCTCTTCGGCGGCTACTCGATTTATCTGGCGGAACTCTTCCCCACGCGTCTGCGCAGCACGGGCACCAGTTTCTGCTACAACGTGGGACGCTTCGCCGCCGCCGCCGGACCTTTCACGCTTGGCTATCTCACGAAGGATGTGTTTGGCGCCTACGCGGAACCCATGCGCTACGCCGGCGTTGCCATGAGCCTGGTCTTCCTGGTCGGCCTCGCCGCGCTGCCCTTCGCCCCGGAGACCAAGGGCAAGCCGCTACCCGAGTAAGCCGGGCTATGCGCTCTTGGCGTGCTCCCGCCCCATCTCGATCTGGAACCGGTGGAGCGCCGCATGCGCTTCCTGCGCGCGAATCGTGCGCTGGTCGCTTTCCCCGTAGCAGGCGCAGAGTAACTCTGCGATTTCTTCCGCCTGGGTGCACATCGCCGCGACATCCTGAGTGGTCTGCCGCAATTGTTCGATGGTGAGGGGGTATCGGTCTGACATCCTTCCCGCAGTTTACAAAAAGGATAGAATCGCACGCAAGTCGCGAAGGGTTTAATTCCGCGGCTGGCTGGCCAGCTGCATCATCGCTTCCAGCGTCCGGGCCTTCTGGCCCTCGCTAAGTACAAGATATCTATGGCGTCCCGCGGCGTCCGCCTGAAAATGGGTTAGCCCTTTTCATCGGAGCTGATCCGTCCCCGCGGCGAGAGTCCGAAATACCCCGCATCCGGCCGGATCGCATAGAGCGCCGCCGTCAGGTCCCACGTCGGCCGGTTGTACGGCATTTTCTGGTAATTTCGATACGCTTCCGCCACCGGATGATCGGCGGCCCATGCGAAGTCCTTCTCGATTGCCGACGCCGGAAACAGCAGCGCCTGGCCGATCTCAAAGCCGCTGACCACGATCTCTCCCGGCCAGCGTTCAAACAATTTGCGAGCGCTCGCCGTGTCGCGCTCCACGTTGAATTCGCTCTTCGCCTGTGCAAAGTTACCCGCCATGATACTCAGCAGTTTCACCTTGCGCTTGACCAGTTCCACATCCGCCGGATCATCCAACAGCCGCGCCAGGTTGGTGCTGAAGCCGACCTGCACAATCACCACGCTGCCATCCTTCTCCGCCGCCAGCAAGCGGCGCAGCAACCCCACGGCCTCCGGAGCTTCGCTGCCCGAGCCGAGGCGCCGCGGATACACCAGGGAACCGTCGCTCCGGCGTCGCTCCGCCGGCGCTTGAATCATCCGGCTGTTCTCCGGCGTGACGCCGCCCTTCACCATCCCCACCGGAATGTAGCCCCGCCCGTAAAACACATCGACCAGGTCCACATACGGCGCCGCCCATGGGTTGTCCTTCGTGATCGTCACGCCGATCAACCGGCATTCTCCGCGGCTATCCAGCGCGTGCAACATCGCTAGCGCCAGCGCGTCGTCCACATCGTTGCCCATGTCGGTATCGAAGATGACCGGCGTAGGCTGTGCCGCCGCCGCTCCGGCAGCCACGATAAGCGCCGCAATCAATGTGAATAGTCTTCTCATGACGTAGGCTAAAGTAGCACACGTTACAATAGGCACAGTATGTCATTTTGGAAGTCTCGCCGCCTGGCAATTCTGCTGCTTGCCTGCGCGCCTCTCTCAGGGGAGGTGAGGTCGCTCACCATCCTTCATACCAACGATCTCCACGCCCGCCTCATGCCCCTGGAGAACAAGCACGGCGGCTTCGCCTATCTCGCCACCGTAATCCGCCGCGAACGCGCCAATTGCCACGATTGCATTTTGCTCAACGCCGGCGATGTCGCACAGGGCACCCCGGTCTCCACCATCTTCCACGGACTTCCCGTCTTCGAGGTCGCCAACCTGCTCGGTATCGACGCCGGCACCCTCGGCAACCACGATTTCGACTACGGCTGGATGCAGGCCCGCAAGTTCATGGATATCGCGAAGTACCCAATCGTCTCCTCCAACATCGTCGGCGCCAAGGGTGAACTTTTCACCGCCAAACCCTACGTAATCCTCCAGGTCAACGGGCTTCGCGTCGCCGTCATCGGCGCGATGACCGATGAGTTGAAGTCGCTCACCATTCCCAAGGCCATCGCTCCCTGGCATACTCTGCCCGTCCTCGAAACCGCTCAGAAGTACGCCGCGGAGTTGAAGAGCCAAAGCGATCTCATCGTCCTGCTCGGCCACATCACACCGCAGGAGGAATTGCAGTTTCTCCACACCGCAGCCGATATCCCGGTGCTCGTCACCGGTCACGCTCACAACGGAATCGCCCAGCCGCTGATGGAAAATGGCCGCATCGTGGTCCGTGTCAAAGGCTATGCCGAAGAACTGGGACGCCTCGAATTGAAGGTCGATACCGCCTCTAAGTCGGTGGTCTCCTCTACCTGGAAACACATCCTCATCGATTCCACGGCCGTCCAGCCGGCGGCCGACGTCGCCGCCGTGGTCAAACACTGGGAGGACGAAGTCAGCGCTCGCGTCGATCAGCCGCTCGCCGTCACCGCCCACGCGTTCGACAAGCGCGCCGTCAAGTCCCTCATGGAACGCGCCATGCGCGAACAGACCGGCGCCGATTTCGCCTTCATGAATCTCGGCGGCGTCCGCGACATCCTGCCCCAGGGGCAGCTCCTCGTGCGCAATGTCTGGAACATCATGCCCTTCGACAATCGCGTCGTCTTCGGCAAGTTCAAGGGCCGCGACTTACCGGCGGTGGTTGTCGGCGATCGCAAAGTGAATCCCAATCACGTGTACACGCTCGCGGTCAGCGATTTCACCGCCGCCAATCAGGCCAGCAACGAAAATCTGCGCAGTACCGGACTCGAGTTTCCCGGCGATGGGGGCCTCTTTCGAGATCTGCTGGTCAACTGGTTCCGTAAGAAGAAGGTAATCGAGTAAACCCGTGGTGATCGTATTCGCAGGCCCTCCGTGCGCCGGCAAAAGCACGATCGCCTCCCTGGTTGCCGGCCGGCTCGGCCTACCCCACATCTCGATGGACGCCACTCGCGAGCGTCTTCTCCCTCACGCCGCCCATACCCGTGCCGATCGAGCCGTTGCCTACCGCGCCATGCAGTTCGCCGCCGAACTGCTCCACCACGCCCGCGCCGGCGTGGTCCTCGACGCCCCTTACGGCCACTCCGAAGATCGCGATGCGGCGCTCAGCCTGTCTCCCTTGTGGATCGAGTGCCGCGTCTCCCCGGATACCGCCGTGCGCCGCTTCCGCGAGCGCGGCCCGGACCCGGTCCGCCTGGACCTCACCGATGACGTGGTGCGCACCATGGTCTCCGAGTACAGCTATCTCGCGACCGGCCTCACCCTGGATACGGACGGCCTCAGCGTGAACGAGTGCGCCGCCGCCGCCGTGCGCTGGATCAACCAGCAAAGCCCATCTCTTTAGTCCACCACGATCGCCTTCAACTGCACCGCTTCGTGCCCCGACGCATCCAACTTCACGGATTTCGACTGTCCCTCGTACTTCTTCAGGAAATCCGGATCGAAGGGCGCGCCCTGCTCCACATCCTCCCACGCGTACAACCGGTAATCGCCGGGCTTCAATCCGCGCAGTGAGATCATGCCATTCTCATCGGTGGTGCGCACCACAATGTTCGTGCCGTCCTTGGGAGCCAGCGCCACCGTCGAATTCCACGCCGCCTTGCCGTCCTTATCCATCACCACCGCGTCCACCTGCGCCGCCGTCGCGCTCAGCACCACTTCGAGCGTGCTGCCGTTGGTCATCTCGATCCCTTCCTCGGTGACATCGCGCCCGCCATATTGAATCGATTTCACGTAGCAGGTATCCGGCACTCCCGTCACGTTAATTGCGTACCGCACCGCCGCGACGCTCTTCAGGCTGAACTTCAAATCCTCTCCCACTCTCGCCCGCGCCGGAGCGCCCATCCCGATAAATCCCACCGGCCGCAGCATGACATTCAGATTCTTCAAATCCAGCGCCGCCGTGGAATCGGTCACCTTGACGCCGCCTTCCACATCCTTGCCCGGCACCATCGTGAGCACCAGCCCGTCCACGTGATTGCCCACTACGTCCACCGGCTGAATCGCGATCCCATCCTGCCCGCGTCCTCGAGCCTGCGCCGTCGCCACGTAAGATCCGGGCGTCACGTTGCGAATCTCGAACTGCCCTTCCGGCCCGTTCGCCACCCCCATCAGCTGATTTCCCGGCATATCTTTCAGGCTCAGCGAGACCGTCACATTCCGCTCGCCCGTCGCGCCCGCCACCTTGCCGCGCACCCGGTACACCCGCGTCTTCACCAGGCGGATGTCGATGCCGCGAATCTCTCCGCCCGCCCCCACATCGATCGGCACCGCCGTAGTCGCGTCCGGCGTGCTGGGGTAATAGGTCGCCGCGTAAACCTGGTCGGGTGTCGCCGGCAGCGGCTCGTCGCTCTGCAGCCGCCGCGCCTGCATCCCGATATTCCGCGGGTTCGACGACACCACGTACCTCCCCGGCTCCAGGCCCGGCAGCCGGAATTCGCCAATGTCCGTCGTCGTCGCATTCTCTACCTGCGACCACTGCCGCTTTCCCCCGCGATACAAATAGCGCATGGCGCGCACTTGCACATTCGCCACCGGCTCGCCATCTTCGTCGAGCACTTTGCCCGTAATTACCGCCTGCGGATTGAGCGAAAAGACGATTCCCTTCACGTTCTGCCCGTCGCCCACCAGCACCGGAGTGCCGCTGCCGGAGTATTTGCGCGCCCCGTAGTTCTGGTGCAAATATCCCTGCCGGTCTGCCGAGAGCCGGTACTTCCCCGCATCCAGCCCGGCGAAAGAGAAATGCCCTTGTTCGTCCGTCTCCACCGCCTTGCGAACCGGCGCCGGACCGCCCCGCCCGCCCATGTTCGCGCCTCCGCCGGGGTTCATCATGTTGAGCTGCACACTCGCCTTCTTCAAAGGCGTGCCGCTCTTCAGATTCAATACCTGCCCCTCGATCGACCCCTTGACGGGCGCCTGCGCCGCCTGAAATCCCTGCGCCACCCCGCACGCCGCCAGTAACCACACAGCCGCCTTCATGCACACCTCTCCTGTCGATAAGTATGACGCCAACCAGCCCCACCCGTTAGGCACCGATCTACTTGTTATCCTATCTGCCATGAACCGCCGCGATTTCGTGAGAGCTTCCGCTGGCGCCGCCCTGCTTGCGGCGTCCACTCTGAAGGCAGACGACAAGGATTCCGCCATCCCCGAGTATCAGCAGCCCGTCTTCAATCTGCACAAGCACTTCCCCGCCCCGGTGAAGATCGCCTCCATCGAACTGCTGCAATCCGGCAAACAGTTCTTCGTCCGCACCCGCTCCACCGATGGCGTGGAAGGCCTCATCCTCACCAAGGATATGGAGGATTTCGTCCCCATCCTCCTGCGCCGCGTCATCCCCCACTTCCTCGGCAAGGACGCGCGCGATCTGGAAACACTCGTCGACGACGTGTACATCGCCAACTACAAGCTCTCCGGCCAGGCCCTCTGGTGCTGCGTCGCCTACGTCGAGCAGAGCCTCTTCGACCTGCTCGGCAAGACCGCCCGCAAGCCCGTCGGCGATTTGATGGGCGGCATTCTGCGTAAAGAGATCCCCGTTTATCTCTCCGGCTCCGGCCGCGATACCACCGCCGAGGAAGAGGTCAACGTCTACGTGGATGGCGTGCAGGCCACCGGCGCTAAGGCCGTGAAATTCAAAATCGGCGGCCGCATGAGCGCCAATCGCGACAGCTATCCCGGCCGCACCGATAAGATCTTCGAAATCGCCGCCAAGACCCTCGCCGGCAAGGTCACCCTGATGGCCGATGCCAATGGCAGCTATAGCGCCGCCAAGGCCATCGAAATCGGCAAACGCCTCGAAGAGATGAAGTACCTCTGGTTCGAAGAACCCTGCCCCTGGGAGGAACTCGGCGAGACCAAAAAGGTGGCTGACGCCCTGACCATGAAGGTCGCCTTCGGCGAGCAGAACTCCAGCCTCTGGCAGTTTCAGTGGATGATCGAAAACAAGGTGATGGACGTCGTGCAGCCCGATCTCAACTATAACGGCGGCTTCATCCGCGCCGCCCGCGTGGCCCGCATGGCGCGCAAGCAGAACATGTGGATCTGCCCCCACAACACCCAGACCGGCGCGGCCTCCGTCAACATCCTCCAGTTCGCCGCCACCACGCCGAATATCGGCCCCTACATGGAATACGTGTCGCGCGGCCCCGCCAAAAAAGAATCCTGGTACAGCCCCGAACTTCGAAATCAAAAACGGCGTCATCCCCGTCCCGACCGGCCCCGGCATGGGCCTCCAGTTCGATCCCGACTTCGTGAAAAAGGCGGCCCTCATCAAAGCCTAAAGAATCTTCTCTGCGTCCTCTGCGCCTCTGCGAGAAACGTCTTACCTCCGCTTCACCCGGATCCCCCGGAACCAAACCTCGGACCCGTGACTCTGCAAACTGATCGGCCCTTCCTCAAGCAAGGCGCCGTTCGCCCCGCGCAGTTCGCGCAGGTGCTTCTGCACCGCGGGGTCCCCGGTTTCGAACGTCACTACCTTGACGCCGTTCAACCAGTGCTCCACGTGCGTCCCCTCCACCACAATCCGCGAATGGTTGAACTCTCCGATCTTTGGCGTGATTTTCGGCTTCGGCGCGATGATCGAATACAGCGCCGCCGCCACGCGCGTCGGGTCGCTCGCCGCATCGGGATTATGATCGTCCGCCAACTGGTATTCCAGCCCCCGCGCCCGCGCCTGCCGCCCATCCTGATTCGTCCATTCGTCGATTTTCTGAATCAGGTACTTCACGCCGGAATTTCCGTCCGCCTTCATCTTCCAATCGAACTCCAGTTCGAAGTCGCGGAACACATCCACCGTGCGAATGTCCTGAGCGCCTCCGGGACGCGGTGACACCTTCAGGCAGCCGTCCTCGATCGTCCACGTCGCCGGAAACGGCTTCCCCGTAATCTCCAGCCAGCCCGCCGCACTCTTGCCGTCGAAGAGCGTTTGCCAATCGTCTGCGGCCTCCGCAGCCAGGCTCAGGCTCAGGCACACCAGTACACCCCGCCAAATCGATTTCACAATAGGCATTATCCTATTACTTCCTATGCAATTCCGGAATTGGCAACGATGGGCAGCCTGCCTGGCCGCCGCGGTAGCGCTCGCCCGCGGCGAAGAAGGCAAGTGGACGCCGCAACAGCTCCTTCAGTTCGACGCCGCTTTTCTCAAAAAACAGGGTCTCGAGCTGCCTGTCTCCCGTCTCTGGGATCCGGCGCGCGGCACCGGGCTTCTCGCCGCGACCATCAGTACCGGCGGCTGTTCCGCCGGCTTCGTCACCAGCACCGGCCTCTTTCTCACCAATCATCATTGTCTCTTCGGCATCGTCCAGGAACACAGCGCACCCGGCCGCGACCTCATCACCCACGGCTTCATCGCCGCCTCCCCCGATGAGGAACTCCGCGGCAAATCCACCCGTGTCACCGTACCCCATCGCTTCACCGACGTCACTCGCGACGTGATCTCGGCCATTCCGCCGAAGGCCGATGACCTCGCGCGCACCAAGGCTGTCGAGGCCAAACAGAAATCTCTGATCGCGGCCTGCGAAAAGACCGCCGGCATGCACTGCTCCGTCGCCGCCTTCGATGGCGGCCTGCAGTACATCCTGATCACCACAATCGAGCTCACCGACATCCGCCTGGTCTACGCGCCGCCTCGCGCGATTGGCGAATTCGGCGGCGAAGACGATAACTTCCGCTGGCCTCGCCACACCGGCGATTTCGCCATCGGCCGCGCCTACAAGGATGGCAAGCCCTACCAGCCCGAATTCTACTTCCCCATCGCGCGCACCGGCGTCAAACCCGGCGATTTCGT
Organism: uncultured Solibacteraceae bacterium; assembly: GCA_963811575.1. Taxonomy (GTDB): domain Bacteria; phylum Acidobacteriota; class Terriglobia; order Bryobacterales; family Bryobacteraceae; genus Solibacter. The sequence goes on from CAWERY010000009.1 coordinate 310,093, forward strand.
GATGGTGCTCGGCTATCCCGGGCGCACCATCCGTTCCATGACCGCCGCCGAAATGGCCAATGAACGCGATTACCGCTTCAAGCTCCGTGACGAAGTCTATGGCGAATGGATCCGCGTGCTCGAAGAAAAAACCAAAGGCAACACCCAGGGAACCATCGCCGTCGCGGCCATCCTGAAGACTCTCAACAACTCTCACACCAACGCCCGGGGCCAGCTCGCCGGCCTTACCCGCGGCCGCATCATCGAAAAGCAGCAGGATCAGGATTCCACCGTCTCCAGTTGGGCCGGCCAGCACGCCGGCTTCAACACCTCCGTCGAGGCCAAGATGGATCTGGACCGCCTCGCCGCGCGCAACCGCTCTACCGCCACCCGCAGCTTCCTCTTCCAAATCGTCAAACCCGGCCCCATCGCCCTCTACCAGGCCACTACGCTCGTCCGCCTCGCCTCCGAACGCGCCAGGCCCGACACCGAACGCGATCCCGATTACATGAACCGCGAGCTGCCCGCCCTCAACAACACGTTGGAGCGCCAGCAAAAGAGTTTCTACCGCCCCGCCGATGAAGCCATGCTCAAAGTCTGGGTCGATCGCGCCTGGGCGCTCGGCGCCGGCGAGCGCATTCAAGCCATCGATAAACTCGTACCCCGCGATCGCATACCGCAGTTCGTTGCCACGCTCTATTCCGGCACTCGCGTGACAGACCCGGTGGAGCGCGCCAAAATGTTCGAAGAGACCTCCGACCAGTTACGCGCGCGCAAAGATCCGCTCCTCGATCTCGCCTTCGCGCTCGAGCCCGAGCTGCGGGCGTGGCAGGCGCAAACCCAAACTACCGAGGGCGCCATCGCCCGCCTCCGTCCCCTGTGGCGCCGCGCCGTCATCGCGCACGCCGGCAAGCCCGTCGCGCCCGACGCCAATAGCACGTTGCGCGTCAGTTTCGCGCACGTCAAAGGCTACTCACCCCGCGACGGCATCCTGTACACGCCCCAATCCACCCTCGCCGGCATGCTGGAAAAACGCACCAGTGAAGAGCCGTTTACGGTCCCGGGCTTCCTCCTCGACGCCGCGCGCGCCGTCAAGCCCGACCAGATTCCGCTCAATTTCCTCTCTGATGCCGATACCACCGGCGGCAATTCCGGCAGCCCCGTAATCAATGGGCGCGGCGAACTCGTCGGCCTCAACTTCGATCGCGTCTGGGAAAACGTGGCCAACGATTTCGGCTACAACCCGGACATCGCGCGCAACATCAGCGTAGACGTTCGCTTCCTCATGTGGCTGCTCGAATCGCAAAAGGCCGACGCCATCCTGAAAGAACTGGCGCCCAAGAAATAGGCACGCGCTTAGTCCCGGTACAACGCGTGCATCCCATCATGCAGCTTTAACGCGAGCGTCGATGCCGCATCCCGGCCCGTCACGACCTCGATATACGCCGCGCGTTTCCCGCTGCCCGCTGTCTCTAGCGCCTGATCGAGCTCGCCGCACGTCGTCACCCGGGCCGTGAACCAGTCCTTGCAGCCCAGCGCCGCCGGCAAGTCCGCATAGTTCCACGCCGCCACGTCGTTATACGGAGTGGCCGGGTTCTTACACAACAGCCGCTCCAGTAAATACCCCGAGTTATTCAACACGAAGATGATCGGCCGCAATCCTAGCCGCCCAAACTGGCTCACCTCCTGGGCGGTAAGCTGATGCGCGCCCTCCCCGGTGACCAGCACCACCCGCCGCTCCGGCGCCGCCACCGCTGCCCCGAATGCCGCCGGCGTTGCCCAACCGATCGAGCCCCATAGCGTCTGATTGTGGAACACCGCGCCCGCCGGCATCCGGACGAAACCGAGACCCATCGACGAAGTCCCGGTCTCCGCCATCAGAATATCGTTTGGCCGCAGAAAGCCCGCCCACCGCGGATAAAGCGAGGCCGCCGTGATCGGGTCCGCCCCCTTTCCTGCCAGCGAATCTGCCGCCACGGCCCGCGGCTTCTTCCATCCGTGATGCTTCGTCAACCGCCGCTGCAGCGCGGCAAGAATGTCGCTCATCTCCACGCTGGGATAGACGGTTCCGCCTGCCCGCGTCCAATGGTGGGAAATCGTGATCGTCTTCGCCGGATCCAGCCTCGCGGTAAATGCGCCGCTATTGAAATCGCTGAGCATCGTGCCGGCCTCGATGACGCAATCGCAGCCCTCCACGAACGCGCGCACCTCCTCGTTCATCAATGCCCCGTCATACATCCCGATATAGTTCGGCTGCTGTTCCTCCAGCACGGATTTATCCATGAACATCGTCGCAAAGGGCAGCCCCGATGCATCCACCACACCCTGCAACGCCGTCCGCAGTCCGGTCCTCGCCACCAGGATGCCCGGCAGAATGCAAGCCGTGCGACTCTTGGCCAGCGATGCCACCACCGCATCGGCCGCCGCGTTCAGCAACTCGGGGTCGCTGCGGACGCCGGGCACCGAACTCGCCGTACTCGTGGCCTGATGGTTGGCATAGTCCGCGGGAAATGCCATATAGACCGGCCGGCGGTGATAACGCGCCTCGGCGATCAGCCGCTCGGTTTCAAATGCCACATTCTGCGGCGTCATCACAGCGTGCGCGCACACCACCGGCTCCGCCATCCGCTGAAATAAGTTGTACTCCCCGTTCCCCAACGTGTGATGCATGATCGCCCGCGAACTTTGCGCCAACATGTTGGGCGTCCCCACCAGGTGAAATAGCGGAAGATGCTCCGCATACGCGCCGGCAATTCCTGCAAGCGCGCTCAGTTCGCCAACGCCGTACGTGGTACAGACCGCGCCCATCCCTTTGACCCGCGCATAGCCGTCCGCCGCGTAGGCCGCATTCAGTTCGTTGCAGCATCCGATCCAGCGCATTCGCGGGTCTTCGCAAATCGCGTCGTTGACCGGAAAGGCAAAGTCCCCGGGCACCCCGAAGACGTCGGTAACTCCAAGAGCAGCAAGACGGGAAAGCACGTACTGAATCACCGTGAGTGTCATGCCGATCCTCCTGAGAACGCGCGATTACCCGATTAAAATGCCATTCGGAAATAAATGGCATGAGGGGGCGCGGACAGGTTGATCGGCAAGCGTGGGAATACAGACACTACGGTCAGTTTGTTTCTCCACCGCGCTTCTCCCTCACCTTTGGGGATGTGCGGAGGGGGAACGCTGCCTTAAGAAAGAGGGTGAAAACACATTTCTCCCCAAATCGAAGACTTCGCGGGCCGGCGCTCTCTTCCTGCGCCGGCCCCCGGATATCGTCTAGGGCACGAGCATGACAGGGGCCTGCCAGAACGCCGCCTTCTGCCCCGTTGTATCCACCACGGTCACCTGGCAGTTGTAGCGGCCGGGCTGCAGCTTATTCAGCGCCAGGCTGAAGCGTAGCGGCACCGCTTTGGATTTCAGATCCAGCCCTTCCGTTACCGGCAGCGGCGCCGTTTCGAAGGCCTTGGTCTGCCCCCGATAGAACGTTACGAACGCCACCAGGGGTTGCGTCGTGGTCGCGCCACGCTCGTACGCCTGCAGGTAGATGTACATATCGCGGCTGCGGCTGAACACGCGCGTGACGCTCGGCACCAGTTTCTGTCCGTCCTGAATCAGCGGATTCACCGTCGGAGTCTTGTCTTTCCCCGCCGTGTACACCGCGTCCCGCATCTCCATTCGCTGTCCGCTCAAAACCACCGAGCTGATCGGAATCCGCTTCTGTTCCTTGTTCAGGTTCGGCACCACGAACTTGTTCAGGTAAGTCCCGATGCGCCCCGTTTCGTCGTCGCGCGCCAGAAACTTCAAACTGTACGTGCCCGGCAATAGCGTGAACCCGGTGTCGTATTGAATCGGCTGCTTCGCCAATTGCGCCGACGTCGCCCCGCTCAATTTAATGTCTACCTTGTCGCGAACGTTGGCCACCGTCGTGTTGTACTCGTCCTTCACTTCCCCAATGAAGTCGATCAGCGTATGGTCCGCCCCGCCCTTGCGCGCCAGCGCCAGTTCACTGCCCGGAATCTTGACCACCACCGGCACAAAATACTCCGCCGAATTCAACTGGAAGTAATTCACTTCCATCGCAATCGTCAATTCCGTGATCGGGTCCCCTAACATCAGGGCGTCGATCAACTGCCGCTCCTTGTCCACCGTGGTGAACTTATTGAATTGCTTGCCGGAAAAGTAGCCCTGCCGGTAATCCAGCTTCGCTGACGCATCCGCCACCGTGATCTTGATCCGGCGGAAACGCCCGTCCAACGCGGCATTCGCCGAGTAATAGCCGATGATGTAGTAACTCGTGATCGCCTTCTGCGCCAGCACCACGCCCTGCGAAAGGTCGTTGTTATCGAGCAGCGCCTTGCCGCCCGTGTCGGACGCCAGGGCATACATCGTATCCTGCGATTTCTGGAAGTTCGTACTCACCGCGTTCATCGACGCGCCGGAATACATCGCGGCCCCGCCTTGCGATCCCCGGGTCGCGTCGCCCATCGGCGCCTGCGCCACCAGGCCGCGCGCATCCACCGCGTAAAAACTCACGTTGGCGCGGATCGCCGCATTGGTAGTCGCCTGGAACTGAGCCTGATTGTCGATGCCGTTCAGCTTCAGTCCGCTGGCGAAATAGACCATGACTTTCTTCTCGTTCAGCGTACCCAACATCTTGACCGCAGTCTGTAGCGCCGAAAGCTGGCGATCGGTGTTGAACAGGTTAAATTCGCTATCGTCTTCGCCAAAGGCGCCGCCGCTGTCCGCCGCGCTGTCATCGCTCGATAATTCGTCCAGCCCCTGGCCTTCGCCGATGAAGAGCTTGGTAATCACCTTCTCCAGTTCGTCGCGCTTGTCCGTGAAGTCCTGCAGCACCTGAACCGCCGCGCCGTTGAAGGACATGATCGCCATCAGGTCCGCCGGCGACATCTGCGACTTGATGAACTTCAGCGCCGCCGTCTCCGCCCGGATCTGGTCCGGCACCGGCATCGCGCTCATGTCGAAATACATCGCCATCAGGCGACGGTCGCGATAGCGAATGTCGCCCGGACGCTCCGGCGTGATCTGGTGATTCGTCACCGCCGCCACCGCCGTCAGCGCGGACGCAGCCGGCGCCGCCGCTGGCGGGGTAACGGGCGCTGGAGCCGCCGCCGGCGTAGCTACCGTGGGCTCCTCGTCCAGCCGCTGGTATTCGCAGAAAGCGATCGTCTGCGGCACCCCGTCCTCGGTGACCGTGAAATCCTTCGCCGTCAGGCCTTCGATCGGCTTGCCGTTCTTGTCCTTCACCGTAACCGTCTCGATCACCAGTTGGGTGCTGGCCTGAAACTTCACCGTCCCGCCCGCCGATTGCGCTGCCGGCGGAGTCTGCTGCGCCGTCGCCATCATCGCGGCGAGCAGCACGCTTGTGACCTGCGACCGTAAGGGAGCGATCGTCATTTAGAACCTCCACCGCAGCGTGCATTGCACACTGCGCATATTGTTTGCCGCCACCGGCAGGCCGAATTGCGAACTGCTCACCACCGCGTTCCAGTTGGTGAACGTTACGTGGTTGATGGCGTTCGTCGAATCCAACCGCAGGTCCAGATTCTCGTGAAACGTGCGCGCCATCGAGGCGTTCAACAGGAACTGCGCCGGCCCCACAATCGAGTTTCTCCCGGCGGTACCCCATTGCCCGTATGCCGGCGCGGTGAAGGCCGCCTGATTCAGGAAGCGTCCCGCCGCGGCCGTATAGATCGGTTGGCCCGTCGGGTCCGGCCGCACGGTCGTCGATCCCGTGCCCTGGATCGCCTGCACGTACGTCGGCGTCTCCGGCAAGCCGCTGCCCGCCGTGATCTGCGTGAGGATCGTCCAGCCCTTGAACGCCGTGCCCTTCCATCCCCGCAGCAGCGCGCCGCCGTGCACTCCCACGCCGGTCGAATACTGCGCTTGCAGCGTCACCGAATGCCGTTGATCGAAGTTCGACGGCCCGCGCTCCCCGCGCAAGTTCAGCCAGTCCTGCGCGATCAGCGTGGGACCCTGTCCGCGGCCGCCCAGAATCGCATCGTCGATCGATTTCGAATAGACATACAGCACCGAGGCCGTCATGCCGTTGTGCATGCGCCGCCGCAGTTGAACCTGCCCCGCCTCGCGCGTGGAGTTGCCGTTCGACGTCATGTACACATAACCCGAAGGGCAGGAGCTGCACGGATTCAAAGCGCCCGTGGGATACGTGTTCGGGTAAAACGCCTGCATCGCGCGCGTTCCTTTAATGCCCAGATACGTGCCCGTCACGATCATCGCCGCCGGCAGATCCTGCTGCACCGAAATCTGCCAGTTCTGCGCGTAGCCGATTCGGAAGTTCGGGTCCACCGCGAACGTGTTGGGTGTGATTCCCGGCGTCGCGTTGAAGCCGTTGGCCAGCGTCAACGGATTGAGCGCGAGTGTTCAGCACGCTCAAACTCTTCGAAAGCGGCGATTGCTGCGCCATCTGGTTCACGATCGCGTTATACACCGACGTGTTGTAGTTCACCCCGTAGCCGGCGCGAATCACCAGCGAGGAACCAAAAATCGGCCGCAGCGAAATCCCGATGCGCGGTTGGAATCCGTGCTTATCGGGATGCACCAGCGAACTCGGATACTTCTGCCCCGTGAGGGCTCCCGTCGGGTTGCTCGCCACTACCGGCGTCTCTTGCGAGAATCCCGGAACCACGTCCAGATTCACCAGGCGTCCATACTGTTCCGTAATCGGCGAGCCGTAATCCCAGCGCACGCCGGCGTTGATCGTCAGCCCTGCGTTGACGCGCCAGTCATCGGTGAAATACAGGTCGTAGTTGGTCGAGCGGTAATATTTGTCCGCGTTGCCGAAGGCAATGGAGCTCGCATCCGGAGTGCCCAGCAGAAAATCGGCGAAATCGGAGCCCGATCCCGGAACCGCCACCCCGTTCACAATCGTTTGCGTCGCCGCTCCCGTAAAGCCGAAGTTCCCGCGCGCGTTCTGCTGCGCGAAGACGTTGCTCCCGATCCGCCGTATGTCGCCGCCGAACGTAAAGTTGTGCGGGCGCTTCATCCACAACATCGAATACGAAAGCGCTCTGGTCTGGTTCCGTATGGAGGAGTACTGCGATTCGTTCAGCCCTTCGAAGCCGCTGCCGAAATTCAGATTCGGCGGCCCCCAATTCACCGGGTCCTGGTTGTTGCCGGTGATTCCCGCCGCGCCGGAAACATTCGTCGTGTTCGCAAAAAACGGCGTGTTCTTCGTGGAGAGCCGGCTGAAATTCGCCGTCAGGTTGCCGTTCACCATCCTGCTGAATGTATGCCGCCAGCTCACGTTCGTATTGATTCCCAGGTTGTGGTTATCGTCGCGGAAGCCGAATACGTTCGGCGATTCGGTATTCACGCGCTGCATGGCGAACGTCCCGTTCACAAAATTCTTCGGATTGACCATCTTATTCAGGCGCGTCTGCAGCGCATCCTGATCCGTCACCCCTACCAGCGCAACCTGATAGTTATAGCGCGCCGTCGGGTCGAAATTCGGCAGAGGATAATAATTGAGCAGCGACTTGGCCTGCGGCGAAATCCTCGTTTCCGGAATCACGTTGCCGGGGAACGGCATCCCGCTCAGCGGATCGATTACCGTCACCGGCAATCCCGCGGCATTCAGTACCCCGCTGAGATCTCCGTTCCGCGCCGCCTCGGTCGGCACCAGCGACGATTGGTTGTTCGCATTCCGATTCCGTATCAACTGGTACGCCACAAAGAAATTTCCGTTGTTGCTGCGGAATAGGTGCGGGATGCTCAGCGGTCCGCCCGCCGATACGCCGAAGCGCAGGTGATTGTAGGCCGCCTTGGGAGTATCCTGCCCGGTGATCGAGTAGTTCCGCGCATTCAGCGCCGAATTATCCACGATCGTGCTGAAATCCCCCCGGTAGGCCGACCCCGGCCCCTTGCGCGCATTTCCGATGGCGCGCCGCTCGATTCCGTTGCTCACGCTGCCGTTCACCAGCAGCGCGTCGCCCGCCGCCGGCGCGGCCTCATCCACCCCACCGGCGGCCGGCGGCGGATCGGGCGCCGCCGCGCCCGCTGACGCATTCACATCCGCTCGCTGAAAGCCGCTCTTGGCGTTCGACGCCGGGGCCGCCGCCGTCTTGCTTCCCTTTTTCCCATTGGTTTTTCCACTGGCCGGCTTTGCCGCCGCAACCGGCGCAGCCGCCGGCGCGTTAGCCGCCGGAGTGTTCGTCGCCACCGTCGCCGTCATCGAAACCGCCGGCGCGGCCGGAGCCGACCCCTTGATCTCGTCAAAGGGCAGCATCTTCAGCTCCCACTCCGGACTCGGCGAATTCGGCGCGACCGCGACCTCCTGCTTGAGCGTCGTAAAGCAGAGCATCTCAACCTGCAGGTTCCACACGCCATCCGGCAGATCGGCAAACGCATAGGCGCCCTGCTGATCGGTCACCGCAACAAACTTCTTCTCTCCCTGGCTCGCCGTGATCGTCGCGCCGGGAACCGGCAGGCCGCCAAACTTTACGCTTCCATGATGTTCGGACGCCGCCAGAGCTGAAACCGCCAGCCAGGCCATCGCCCCCTGCAGCAGATATTTATTTATGCCCTTAAAATCCATTGAATGATCCAGTTAATGCTCAGACGCTCTAGAGGCGCGGTCGATAGCGAGAGGAAGTAAGATTGACGCCGTCGCTCGCGGAAACGTGGGGATTCTTCATAATAATACTCTTTTATACGAGGGAACCCCCGCTGGTTGTTCAATCAATTGGAGTACCCCTTGAGGGAAAGACGAGCAGGGTGGTCCGGGGTTAACACCGGAAGCGGCCGGGCTGGAAATAAAAGTCCCCACTGCGGGAAGGTGTTCCGGTCTGTCTCGCATCGCGTAACCCGGCCGAATTCCCCGAACCTCTTAGAAACCGCTCCGGGGCTGGAGGTTCCCGTGAACTCCCCGGATCTGTCACTAATTTTGCGTGGGCGCCTTTTCGACGCTATCCACCACCACGATATCCACCGGGCCTTTGCGCGGCTCGAGTTTCAGCCCGAGCTGCTCCTGCACGGCCGCGAACAACGATGGTGCGGACGGGCTGTCGGAACTCTCCGAAGCCGGAGGATGGTCCCCGGTGGGCGCCACCCGGATTCCGCCCAGCCCGTTGCCTTCGCGATCGTCCGGCGTCCACTCCAGCTTCATGTCGAACGTATCTTTGACCTCCGTCATGTCGAGCACCGGCCGGTCGAGCATGCGGGAAAGCATTCCAGCCAGGCCGTCGATCGTCACCTTGCCGGCCAGCTCCCGCCCCTTCAGCCCCATCTGCATGCGAATCCCGCCCGACGGCCCCGTCTCGGCCTTCGGCATCTTAATACCGTTCTTGCCCACCACGATGGCGTAGACCGGCAGCGTCTTCTGTTCGCGATGAATCGTCAGCTTAAACCGCTCCGCCAGCAGCGTTTGCAGCATCTGCGGAACATCTTCCTGCTTCGCGCCTTCGGGGAGCTTGGCGGTAACGTCGAAGCGTTCGGAATCCATCCAGTCCGGGCCGGAGACCTGGTAACTCTTGATGGAGTACGCCCGTTCCACCAGATTTTTCAAGCTCACAAACGTGTAATTGATCCGCCCCGGATCTCCCCCCATCGAAATCTGGAATCGCCCGGGCGGCTGCGGCGCGGCCGGTTTGACCGACGCTACCTCAAACGCCAGCGCGCCCGCGGCGAAACTGATCGCCGGCGTAACCGCCAGCAGGCACACTCCCACAAAGCCTCGTATCATGACTGATTCTCCTCGTTACCCTGTCATAACGATATTCGAGGCGAATTTATGACGGAATTTTTCGGCCGCTTCCGCGCGCTCGGTTGCAGGTGCAAGTTCATTCTTGCGGTATCTCGCCCCGAAGCGCCGCCTCCATTCGCGGGTCGGAGCGCAACTTGCGAATTGCACGCTGGCGCTCCTCATCCTCCTCCTGGAACCACTCATCGTGAAGTTTGGCGCCTGACCGGACCAGCAGTGCGACGGTTTCGTAGTACGAGCCGTGTTCCGCCTGACTCGACGAGTTGCCCCACGAGTTGCCCCACTGATACAACGCCCATTCAAGTGGCGTTCCGCTGTAGCTCTCGTCCGTTGCATTCACCGGGGCGCCGCGTTCGAGCAGGAGCCTCACTGTCTCCGCATGACCACCGTAAGCCGCCCAATGCAGCCCGGTTTGCCCATCGTGTGGCAGCTTCGCGTCGGTGCCGATGCCCTGTCGCAGCAGGAAATCCACCACGCTAGTGCGCCCGAACTCGCAGGCCCAGGCGAATCCATCCTTCATCTGCTTCGGAGTGGCCGGCGGCACCAGGTGTCCGTCCGCGGTGAAAGAACTGCTGACCACGTCCAGCCGGCCCACTCCGGCCGCCGCCTCCAAGTCCAGGCGCGCGCCGCGGTCCGCGAGAAACTTCGCTGCCTCTTCGCGCCCATTGTGTAAACATCCATTGACGGCGCTGCCGCCATCCGGACCGTCGATTGCGGCTCCATACCGGATCAGAAGGTCCATCAGCGGCAGTTGCACGCCCGCCTGTTCCGGATGGCAGCTCGTCGCCGTCAGCCCGAGGGTGGTCGATCGGCCGCCGTACGCGTCGGACTCGGCGTTAACGCCGGCACCGGCATCCAGTAGCATCTTCGTGATCTCGACAATGTTCGTGGGCGTCTTCTGGCGAAAGTCCTCGACACCGTTTGCCGAGACGTAGTGGAGTAGCGTCGAGCGATGCTCACGTGTGGATCGCATCCTCACAAGCTCCGGATGCGCAAGCAGCAGTTTTTCGAGCACGGCGATATCGCCGCTGACTACGGCGTCTACGGCCGCTTCGAAGTGTGACACTGGTGAGTCTGTCCGAGCCGACGCTTCCAGGTGTTTGGCGAACTTCGGCCAGCTTGCAAACCCGTGACAGCGCGCGATAAAGAACTGCGCGCCCGCCAGGGTGCAGCCAGCCGCGCGTTCATTCGACTTCTGGAGCTTGTTCCACTGACGTTCGACTCGTTCTATATCCCAATGGATCTCTCTTCGTGTTTCGAGGTTGCTCGCGTGCCCGGCCAGGCCGGCAAGCGTCTCCGCCCAGCGTGCAGCCCATTCACGGATTGCACCCTGCTCACCTGACCTGCAGGCGTGCTGCAGGTCCTTGGCGAGCTTCTTGTATTGTTCGAGGTTGGGACGGGGCGGTAAAGAAAGTGCGTCTGACATACGAATCTCCTTTCACAGCGTGCCTGGAGTCCGCACGAATCAGGCTGAAAGAAGGTTCGTAACCTTCAGTTTTCTCTGGTGGGTGGGCACGGCCCTTTCCGCGGACTGGATGCGCCCCTCGCGCTAGTTTGGTTATACCATTACCGCACTTGGCCGTATCACGCCCGGCGACTACACGTCACGGTGGACTGGGGGGACTGAAGCGCGCTTTATCGTTACGGATCCGCTGGTCGATTGCGTAACCCTGTACATCATTGGTCGCGCCTGCGGTCGGGGGGCACAGCCGGTCCGGCGAGTGTCCTTGCGTCTACCGTCGGCAGCGCTCCCGGCAGGGCTGCCAGCATCTTCGTGGCAGCCTGTTGCGCTCGCCGGAACATTCTCCGCTGCGCAAGAGTTGCGCTGCCGCCGGACAACCGCGCAAAGAACCTCTCCATCGCTCGCATATCCGGTATGAGTTGCGCCACCCGATCGGGACGGCAACTGGGAAGGGAAGTGTCCACGGGGTGCGGATCTCTGGGTGCGATGCCGGGAATCGCCAGCAGGGCACTCATGACGTCCTCAAGCACGGCATCGAACGCAAGGGCGTCGTCGGCCTTCATGGCGCGCCTTAACGTCGAAGCGTGCGATCCGATGGCATTGAAGCCCCCAACCACATCATTACGTGCCTGCAGCGTGCTGGATGAAAAGGTCGTCTCCTCGGAATGGCCAAAGCCCGGCCATGCAACCAACGCGAAAACCAGCATTCCGAACCCTCGGATCATTTTCCCCTCCACTCGCCGTATTGCCGCGATTGAGAGCAGTCTGCGGCTCAGCACCGGAAATGAGAATTGCCTGCGGGTGCTTCGCGGATGAAATTCCAATAGACGCGCAACCTATTGAAAACACAGTGGAAAAATCCAGCGTTGATCTTCCTTCTGTGCTATTCTTGGGGACCAGAAAGTCATGGCGTCCTCACCGCAGTTGAAGCCAAGGGTTCTTCAATTCGGGCACTTCGAATTCGACGTCCGCGCGGGGGAGTTGCGCAAGCACGGCATCCGGATCAAGCTTCGCGAACAACCCATTCAAATCCTGGAAATGTTGGTCGCTAACCCCGGCGAAGTGGTCCTGCGTGAGGAGATTCGGCTACGCTTGTGGCCGAACAACACAACCGTAGGTTTCGACCAGGCGATCAACGCAGGGATTCTGCGGCTGCGCGGCGCCTTGGGCGAATCGGCGGAGCGGCCCCACTATATCGAAACCGTGGCGCGGCGCGGATACCGCTTCACTGGACAAGTGCAGTGCGTCGCCTCGCAAACACCGGCCGATGTGCCGGCTGCACAGGATACTCGACCGAGTCTCGACTGCGTTTCCGTACAGGAAATTCCACCCGCGATGAGTGCGCCGGCGAAACCTATCCGCCGGTGGCTACTGGCGTTCGCGCTGGCCGTTCTGCTTCTGATCGCGGGGACGTGGATTCTCGGGCAGGCCGGCCATACCTCGGGTCCGCCGCCGAGGTTGTTGTCCCTGTCCAGTTATCCGGGGATGGAATTCTACCCGAGCTTTTCACCGGATGGACGCCAGGTGGCATTTACCTGGAACGGTCCCAAGAACGATAACTGGGACCTCTACGTGAAGCTGGTTGGTGAGACCAACCCGTTGCGCATTACGAACGATCCGGCTTCAGACGATTGGCCGGCCTGGTCGCCCGACGGCAAGTGGATTGCGTTTGAGCGGTCAGCTCCCGGCAGGAAAACGGCGGTTCACATAGTCTCACCCCTGGGCGGTGCGGAAAGAACGATTGCCGAGTTTCCAGCAACCGGCCCAATCTCATGGTCGCCGGATGGAAAATGGCTGGCGGTATCCCGAACCCGCTCTCCGGAAGCCTCGGAACGCGATCCTGGCGGCATTTTCCTGCTACAGGTTGACGGTGGAGAACCGAGGCAACTCACCAACCCTGTTGCTCCGCAAAACGACACCGATCCCGCGTTCTCCCCGGCGGGACGCTCTCTCGCCTATGCGACCTGCCCGCGCCGATTCGCATGCGATATCTTTGTGCAAGACCTCAGCCCCGATTTGCGCCCGCTTGGACTGCCTCGGCGGATCACAAACCAGCAACTCTCCATGTGGGGAATCGTCTGGACCGCCGACTCGTTGATCTATTCAGGCTCGATGAGCACAGGCATGCTGCCTTACCTATGGCGTGTGCCGCTTAACGGCAGTCACCCGCCGGAACGCTTGGAAATCGCCGGCGTCAATGCGTTTGAACCGTCGATCACTCGCACCGGCAACCGTTTGGCCTTTACTCGGGCAAGCCGTAATTACGACATCTGGACATACCAGGTTGGCGGCGGCTCGCCCAAACTCCTGATTGCATCCTCGCTTGACGACCTGTCCCCTCAATTCTCACCGGACGGGAGCAAAATCGTTTTTACCTCGGCCCGCTCCGGCGAGTCGTATGATTTATGGATCGTTAACGCCGACGGATCGAATCCCGTGTCCCTCACCAGCCAGATCGGGCGAGGGGATGGAGCGCCTCGCTGGTCACCCGACGGACGGCAGATTGTCTACGACTCACAGCGCGCCGACGGCTCAGAGGAGATCTGCGTCATCGACGCCTCTGGCGGCAGACCGCGCCATCTCACACAAGACTCGTTTCAAAACACGATCCCCAGTTGGTCCCGCGACGGACGCTGGATTTACTTCAACTCCGATCGATCCGGCAAACGCGACCTGTGGCGGATGCCTTCGTCCGGCGGCCCAGCCACACGACTCACGGACAACGGCGGGTTCACGGCGTTTGAGTCAGTAGACGGTAAGACCCTGTATTACACGAAAGCGATGAAGACACCTTTGTACGCCAAGTCGTTATCCGGGGGTATAGAGCGGCAGGTGGTGGACCTTGTGGGCAGCAGCCGCGACTTTGCGGTGTTCGATGACGGAATCTATTACGGCGGCCTCTCCGAAAAGGGACAGACTCCAATTTACTTCTATCAATTCTCGTCCGGGAAGAGTCGTCTGGTTACCCGCTTTGAAGGGAGCGTTTACCAGGGCCTCGCCGTATCTCCGGACAGAAAGACAATTCTCTTCTCGACCAATACCGCCGCCGGGGCAGACCTTATGTTAATTGAGAATTTTCGCTAACAGCGAGCCCATTCAATCGCCCACGCGACGGTGACCAATCGCTCGACCTCCCACCTTGCAGCGGGTGCCGCCAACTGGCCGGTCCACTAGACTGCCACTTGGACGTATCACGCGCTAATCGCAATCTGACGCAGATTCGGGCGGCCCGCCAATCAGGATCAGTGACGGCGACTACACGGCCCGGTGGGTCCAAGAACTTCCCAGAACCGGACTTCCAGACCGCACAGCGTTACACTTGCAGCTGTGAGGATCGCCGCATCAATCCTGATCTGCTTGTGTGGTTACGGCGGGATCGCCTGGGCGCAGAAGCGCCTAGATCAGCGCGGATTTGAGGAGTATGCATCGAAGATTGACGTGTTTCTCGCGGGCGAGTTTCTCTTCGACCGCACCGTCACTCAGCCAGGTTGTGGAATGCAATGCGAGGCGGCCATCGCGTTTCAAACGGAGATCAAGGCGCGTCCTCCTGACGCAGCATTGCTGGTGACTCTCCTAAAGCACTCCAACCCGAAGGTGCGCACGCTGGCAATGGCGGCTTTGTTGGACCGCGAGGAGCGCCGCTATCTTCCCTACATTGCGGGTTTGGCGACCGACCCCGCCGTAACTTTCCGCACCATCCTTCCGACGGCGAACATACCCAAGCCGTTACCCACCCGGAACCAGACGGTGGGGGAGATCGCTGGGATGTTTGCGTCGTTTCGCACCGAACCATTGTGGTTGCCTGACCGGATTACGGATTCGCCAACTGCGTGGACCTTCTTTCGCATGAAGCGGGCGGTCCAAGGACGATCACCTGTCGATCCTGGGCGCATTCCAAAGATCCGGGCACTACGGCGCGAGATAGAAGCATTGCCACAGCCCGAACGTGCATGGACCTTCTTGGTGCTCCGAGGAGCTCCCCTGCCGGGTGAAGATGAAGGGCCCACGACGCTCATCCGGTCGAGCGAGTTGGTTGTGGAGATGAAGACCGTACGGCATGACGACCTGCTGAAGTTGCTGCGCAAAGACAAGATCTCCGATGATCCCGTTTTGAAATCTCAGTCGAGCAACAACTCTCTGTACCACTCCATGTGCCGCTTTGTTTTGCAGAACGCGCGCGAACTGCTGCGCTCGGACGATGCAGCATTCCTGTTGGAGCGTGAGCGATGGGAGCGAAATCATCGCCAGATGGGCATCATCGATCCTCTGATCTCGGCGTGGTGGGCGATTGCGGCCGCGGAACTGAATCCCGAAAACTCGGGCACCATTTTGAAGGCTGCTTGGTCGCGCTTCGGAGAGAAATATCAGCAGGGGGATCGCGGATTGTTGGCGCAGGCCTTATGGCGCGACGCAGGAGAAATGGAGACGCGCCAAGTGGTGGACTGGTTCTACGATGACGCTGCGTTAGGCGGCCTGTTTAACGGCAGAGACGCTTTTTGGAGCCAGCTTTCCAAACTAGAGCCGGAAGACGTCAAATTGGTCCGCGCATTGATCGCGGATCCTCGACTGGACCGGCTGGGGTGGCGGGATCTGGAAGCCGTGGTAAAGGCGGCCAATCAATTCATCAAGACGCCGCTGGTGACGTGGGAGGAATTCCGCGACACCTCCTTCGTGACGATGGATTTCTTGTACGTCAACCTCGAAGAATCAAGGCGAACGTATCCCGAGCAAACCAAGGCCATCGTAGAGCGCCTGCAGCAATGGCGCGAGCGCCTTCGGGCCGCTTTCCCTGTCCGT
Organism: uncultured Solibacteraceae bacterium; assembly: GCA_963811575.1. Lineage (GTDB taxonomy): Bacteria > Acidobacteriota > Terriglobia > Bryobacterales > Bryobacteraceae > Solibacter. The sequence goes on from CAWERY010000009.1 coordinate 326,061, forward strand.
TGAGATGTTTCGTGCCACGGTGCGCAGTTCGCACGAAAGACGCCGGATGTTGACAATCCGGACATTGCCCGACTCAGCCGGAAGTTAGACAGCCAGTACCAAACTCCTTCGAAACGGTCTCGAGGAAGCGTCGCCAAGTCGCCCGTGATGTGCGCCCACGTGACTTTGCCGAAAAACGACCGTCTCGTCGATCTAGCCGGACCTTCGGCGATCATACGAAGGTCGCCGATCACTACTGATGCAGCCACCCACATTGGACAGCCAAAGGCCGCGACGGCGCCTTCCCCCCAGGGGCTTACAATGAAGCCAAGAGATGAAACTCTCGCGCCGCAACTTTATCGCTACCGGAGCCGCTCTTCCGTTACTCAGTGCGGCGCAAAGTTCGCATGCCGCACGCGCCTGGTATCAAACCATGCGGCGCTGCGGTCAGGTCAATTTCAACGAGCTGGATCCCGAGCGATTAGATATCGCCCAATGGGTCGATTATTGGAGCAGCCTCAAGCTCGATGTCCTCCTGCTGAATGCAGGCGGCATCATGGCCTTCTACCCGACAAAAATTCCCTACCACCATCGCAGCCAGTTCCTCGGCACCCGCGACCTGTTCGGCGATTTCACCAAAGCCGCCAAGGCGCGCGGCATGCGCGTCGTCGCGCGCCTGGATTGCAACTCGGCATACCAGGAAGCGGTGCAGGCCAAGCCCGAGTGGTTTATACGCGCGGCGGACGGGCAGCCCGTCAAACACAGCGAGTCGCCGTGGTTGTTTCAGACCTGCATGTTCACTTCGTATTTCAGTGAGCAGATGCCCGCCATCATCCGCGAGGTCAATTCCCTCTACGACGTGGATGGCTTTTTCACCAATGGTTGGCCCGGCACCGGCCGTCCCCCCGCCTGCCGCTGTGACGTGTGCCGCCGCCTTGCGGATCGCGGCACGCCCGCGTTTGCGGAGCAGCACATCGCCCGCGTGCTCGAAATCTGGAAGCTCTGGGATAACGCGGCCAAAGAGAAAAAGCCCGACAGCGTCTACGTCGGCAACCTCGGCGGCGGCATTCGCGCCACTACCGACATGCGCCGCATCGCCGGCGTCGCCGGATGGTTCAATGCGGACCATCAGGGCCGCACCGGCACCACCCCGATCTGGGATTGCGCACAGCAGGGGCGCGTCGCTCAATCCGTAATGAAAGGCCGCCCCATCACCAATGTGACCGGCAGCTACGCCAACTCCTCGCCTCTGTGGCGCCACACCGCCAAGGCTCCCGCGGAGGCGACGATGTGGATGGCGCAGACCACCGCCAGCGGCATGGTGCCCTGGTACCACTGGCTGGGCGGCGCGCCCGAAGACCAACGCTGGCGCGCGCCGGGACGCGATTTTTTCCAGTGGATCGCCAAGTACGAACCCCACTTCGTGAACCGCAAACCCCTCGCCGCGGTCGCCGTCGTCTTCAGCCAGCGCATGAACTCGATGTACACTCCGCCGGGCGGCGGACCCGCGACCGATTTCCTGCAAGGCATGTATTACGCCCTGCTCGAAGGCCGCTTTCTCTTCGACTTCGTCCACGAGGACGATCTCGACGCCAAATCACTCAAGAAATACGCCGCCGTGATCCTGCCCAACGTCGCCCTCCTCAGCGACGCGCAGTGCGAGCAGCTCCGCACCTATGCGCGCGAAGGCGGCGGCCTGATCGGCACCTTTGAGACCGCGCGTTACGATCTCACCGGCGCGCGCCGCAAAGAACTCGGACTCGCCGACGTCTTCCAGGCAGCGGTGGCCGGCGACATCGAAGGCCCCAAGGGGAATTCCTATTACGCGCGCATCGAACAGCGCCACGCAATTCTCGCCGGCTTCGAAGAAACCAACGTGATCCCTGGCGCGGAATACCGCCTGCCGGTGAAGACGCGCCTGCCCCAGGCGATGACCGTAGTGCCGCCCTATCCCGCCTTCCCCCCCGAGATGGTCTACACCCGCACGCCCAAGACGGACGAGCCCGCCATCGTGATTCACGAAGAAGGCATGAGCCGCCGCATCTGGTTCCCCGGTGACGGCGAGCGCAGTTTCTGGAAGAGCGGCGATGGCGATTTGAGCCGCCTGCTGCAGCAGGCCATCCGCTGGGTGTCGCGAGATCGCATGCCCGCGCATGTCACGGGCGATGGCCTGGTCGAGTTGTTCGGCTGGGAAACCGAACCCGGCTACGCCATTCACATTCTCAATTACACCAATCCGAATTTCGCCAAGGGCTGGTTCCGCGAAACCTATCCGCTGGGTGCCGCAGACCGTTCGCATGGAATTGCCGGAATACGTCAAGGTCCGTAAGGTGACCGCGCTGCGTGCCGGCGTGGACGTCAAGCACAAGGTCACCGGACAGACCCTCGAATTCACACTTCCCTCCGTGACCGACTACGAAATCGCCGCCGTGACCAAAGCCTGAGAGATATCCCCCCGCCCCCGGCCCGATAGGTTCGACAGAGCCCCACCGCCCCGTAAATTCCCTGGTAATTACTGGGATTTGGGATATAATCCCGGAGTCTATTTTTTGTTCGAGAGGTGAACTATGCCGTTTTCCAACCGCCGCCTGCGACCCTCCCGGCGCGTCTCCGCACTCCTCGTCGCGCTCGCCTTCTTCGCAGGCGCGGGCCGCGGTCAGGTTCTCTATGGTTCCCTCACCGGAAACGTCACTGACGCCAGCGGCGCGGCCGTTCCAGCCGTCAAAGTGGAAGTCCGAAACGACGCTAACGGGACCGCCAAACAGGGCCTGACGGATGAACACGGCACTTACCTCTTCGGCGATTTGCAACCCGGCACTTATCGCGTCACCATCTCAGCGCCGGCCTTCTCCACCCGCGTGCTGGAAGGCGCTACCATCAGCCTGAATTCGGTGCTGCGCCTCGATGTCAGCCTCTCCGTATCGCAAGTCGTGGAGACCCTGCAGGTCAGCGCCAGCGCGACCGCTCTCCAGACCGACCGTGCCGACATCAACAACCAGATTGGCTCCACCCAAATGACGGATCTCCCGTTGATCAACTCGCAGGGCCGCAATTTCCAGGTCCTCTACAAAATCCTTCCTGGCTTCACGCCGCCCGTTGAAGCCCACTCCGATTCGGGCAATCCGCAGCGTTCCATGGTGACCCAGGCCAACGGTATGCCCCAATCCAGCAACAACACCAAGCTCGATGGCGCCACGATCAGCCATCCCGTGGCTGCCGCGCCTGGTGGCGTACTTGCCGCCGGTGGAAGCCGTCGAGACCGTCAATATGGTCAGCAACAGCTTCGACGCCGAACAGGGCATGGCCGGCGGCGCGGCCATGAACGTAACCATCAAGAGCGGCACCAATGCCTTTCACGGCGCCGGCTGGGAGTTCATGACCAACAGCGAACTGAAAGCGCGCAACTATTTCTATTGCCTCTACTCGTGCAGCGGGGATCCGAACCGCGCGCCGAAGAACGTAAAGAATCAATTCGGCGTCATGTTCGGCGGCCCCATCAAAAAGAACAAGCTCTTCTTCTTCGCGGACTGGGAACGGACCACGCGCCGCCTGGCGGCATCGGCCCTCCGCACTGTGCCCACGGACGCGCTCCGCGGCGGCGACTTCAACGGCACGGGCACCACCGTCTTCGACCCCAACACCGGCAACCCGGATGGCACCGGCCGCACCGCATTTCCCGAACAACACCATTCCACTCAACCGCATCGACCCCGCGGCCGCTTACATGGCCGACCTCATTCCCGAACCGAACCAGGCCGGCGTCTTTCCGAACAACTACCTCGCCGTCGGCAGCTATGCCTTCACGCGCGACAACATCGATATCAAGATCACCTACATCCCCACCGACAAGCTCCAGATCTTCGGCCGCTACAGCATCTCGCCGACCCTGGTCTTCGATCCGCCCTCCCTCGGCGCGGCGGGTGGCGATGCCACCAACGGCGGCCAGCCGGGACGCGCGCCGGGCCTGATTCAGAGCAGCGGCATCGGCGCGACGTACACATTCACTCCCCACGTCCTCTTCGATGGCGTGTTCGGCTATACACGCCTGCGCCTCGCGGCACAGAACGTCGACATCGACAAGAATTAGGGCTTGGATGTCCTCAAGATTCCCGGCACAAACGGCACCGATCCGCTGCAAGGCGGCTTCCCGCGCTTTACCTTCAATCAGTTTTCGAGCCTCGGAAACCCAAACGTTTCCAATCCATTTCTGTTTCGCGACAACCAGTACATCACCAACGACAACGTGAGCTGGACCAAGGGTCGCACTCCCTGCGCTTCGGCTTCGAATACAGCAAATACGACATCAACCATTTTCAACCGCAGGCCTCCAACGGACCGCGCGGCGGCTTCAACTTCACCGGCGGCCTCACCTCGCTGAATGGCGGCACCTCCACCACCGGCTATAACAGTTGGGGCGATTTCCTGCTGGGCCTGCCCCAAGCCATGGGTAAGGATGTGCAGTACCAAAATCCCGCGACCGTACGCATGCCGAGTATGGCCTGTTATGCGCGCGATGCCTGGCAGGCCACGCGCAAGCTCACCATCGATTACGGCATCCGCTACGAGATCTATCCCGCGCCGCGCCGCGATCACTGGGCCGGCGAACGGTACGATCCGAACACCGATAAAGTTTATCGCGGCGGTTTCGACACCGGCAACGGCCAGCTCGCCCCTCGCCTGGGCCTCGCCTACCGGTTGAATGAAAAGACCGTGCTCCGCATCGGCGGCGGCATCAGCATGGACCCCAATTCCTTCCGCTATTTGCGCGACGCTTACCCGGCGACCATCTCCACCCAATATTCCGGCGCAACCAGTTATCTGGCTGCCGGCAGCTTGCGCACCGGCATCCCGGCCGTCGTCGGTCCAGACCTCAATCAGGATGTTTTCACCCTGCCGGCCGCCGTGGGCACCACCACCTTCCCGCAGGTATATCACCGCGGCTACATCGAAAGCTAGAATTTCACGCTGCAGCGCGACCCGGCGCGGGAATCAATATTCAGGCCAGCTATGTGGGCAGCCGCGCGATCCGCCAGACCGTCATTCAGAACATCAACGCGGCCGGCCCGGGCGGCGGCAATACCGGCCGCGCGCTATATCCGCAGTTTGCCCGCATTGCCAATATCAAGTACTTCGTACCCTTCAATACCGCCAGCTATAACGGCCTGCTGATGTCGGTTGACGCGGCGCTTCGGAAGTTCTCTGCTCGGCTTTCGTACACCTTTCTCGCGCGCATCGGTTATGCCGATGATACCGATGGCGGCCTCACCTGGAACTGGCTGCCCATGCTGCAGCGCAACCGCGCAGTGGCCGGTTTCGATCGCACCCACAACCTGCAGTTCTACGGAAATTACGACCTGCCGTTCGGTCACGGCAAGAAGTTCGCCAACAGCGGTTTTGCGGCCAAACTGGCCGGCGGCTGGCAGGTCAATTGGATCCTGAGCCGCACCAGCGGCACCCCCTTCACGGTCGGCACCTCCGGCACCTCGGTCAATGCCCCCGGCAACACCCAGACCGCCGATCAGCTCATTGCCGAAGTCGGCATCCTCGGCGGACACGGCGTCGGGCAGCCCTATTTCGACCCCAACGCCTTCGGCCCCGTCACCGCTGTGCGCTTCGGCATCGAGCGGCCGCAATCTGCTGCGCGGTCCCGGAGTCTTCAACCTGGACGGAAGCCTGTTCCGGAACTTCAAAATGACCGAGCGATTCACTCTGCAATTCCGGGCGGAAGTCGTTCGGCGCCACCAACACGCCCCAGTTCGCCAACCCGGGCGCAACCGTCTCCTCGCTAACGCGGAACGCCGACGGGTCCATCAAAGCTTTGAACGGCTACACCGAGATCACCAGCGCGACCGGAGAACGCCAGTTCCGGTTCGCGGCCAAGATTTCGTTCTAACCACATCGCAAGACCGCCGCCTACGCAACCCGGATTACGCTCGCCGGGTCCACCGCCAGCGCCCGCAGCGCGGGCAACGCGGAACCGATCACTGCATCATCATCATCAGGAACATTACTCGACCCGGATTACGCTCGCCGGGTCCACCGCCAGCGCGCGCAGCGCAGGCAATGCGGAACCGATCACCGTCATCACCAGGCAGACCCCAACCGCCGCCCCATAAGTGAGCAGGTCGCCGGGCGATAAATCGGCGAGCAGCGCGCGCATCCCGTTTGCCGCCCAAAACGCAATCACCACGCCAAGCACAATGCCCGCGATCGAGAGCCGCACCGACTCGCCGAAAATCATGCCCAGAATCGCGCCCCGCTGTGCCCCCAATGCCACGCGGACGCCGATCTCCTGCCGCCGCGTGGAGACCGAAAATGCCAGCAGCCCGTGAATCCCGATCGCGGCCAGCAGAAACGCAATCGCGGCGAACGCGCCCAGCACCCGCACCTGCACCCGGCGCGGCGCGGTCTGCAAATCGATGACCTCGTCGAGCATCCCCACATCGCTCACCGGCTGGTCCGGGTCTGCGCCCGCGATGATCCGCCGGAGCGCGGGAATCAGTCCCGCTGCCTGCCCCGATACGCGCAGCACCAGATCCTTCGGCGCGTACCAGATAATGTCGCCATCGCCCAACCTGGCGGTGAGGAAGATAAACCTGCGGCTCGCTGATCCGCTCCAGGCCCCGCGCGCGAATCTCGCCCACCACCCCCACCACGGTGCGCTCCGCCAGTGCAATTTGCATGCGGCGCCCCAGCGGGTTTTCGCCCGGCCAGTAGCGGCGCGCGAAAGCTTCACTCACCACCACCGTGTACGGGGCGTCCTGCGCGTCCCTCGAATCCGCGTCGCGGCCCGCCAGTAGAGGGATGCCCAAGGTCGCGAAGTACCCCGGAGTCACGTAGCGCAAAAGCGCCCCGCGGGATTTCGGATCGGGATCGCGGCCCGGAACGCTAACTGGAAAAATCCCTCCGTGCGGCGACATCGGGACAAAGCTCACGAACGCCGCGCTCGATACACCCGGCAGGCGGCGAGCCTCGCCCAACACCCGCACGTAGTAGCGTTCGCGGTCGGCAACCTTGACGTAGCGCGGCATAGGCAGGGTCGTGCGCAGCGTCAGTACGCCGTTCGCGCGGAAACCGGGGTCGATGCTCTGCACCCGCCACAATGCGCGAAGCAGCAGTCCGCAGCAGACCAGCAGCACCACGGACCCCGCAACCTCCGCAATCACCAGCGCCGAACGCAGCCGTTCGCGCCGCCCGCCCACTCCGCCGCGCGAACCTTCCCTCAGCCCGCTGAGATTCATACCGCCGCAAGCGCGAAGCGCGGGCAGCACGCCGAAGGCGACCCCCGTGAGCACCGTGAGCAGCGCCGCGAAACCAAGCACGCGCCCATCAATCGCCGGAACCTCCGCGATCGGTAGCGACGTCGGCACCAGGCGCACCAGCATGGGCAGCGCAGCCATCGCCAGCAGAACTCCCGCACCGCCGCCCGCCAGCGCCAGCATCAGGCTCTCCGTCAGCAGCTGGCGAATCAGCCGTTCGCGTCCGGCGCCGATCGCCGCGCGTACCGCGAGTTCGCGCCGCCGCGAGAGGGCGCGCGCCAGCAGCAGGTTCGCCAGGTTCGTACAACCGATCAGCAGCACGCACGCTGCGGCCGCAAGAATCGCAAGCAGAAGCATGCGCGAACCGGAAGACACTTCGTCGCGCAGCGTGGTAACCCGCGCGCCCACGCCCTGATTGTCCTTTGGCCACGCACGTTCCAGTTGCGCCGCCACCAGCCGCATCTCGGCCTCCGCGCTTGAGAAGGAACTGCCGCGCCGCAAACGCGCGATCACGCGCAGGTAATTGTTGCTGCGCTCGATATAGTCGTCGCCGGTGAACTGAAACGTCCGCCAGAGTTCGGCGGTGCGTACCGGGAAGAAGAACCCGCGAGGCATCACGCCAATCACGGTGTACGGAATCTGGTTGAGAAGGATGCTGCGCCCCAGAATCGCCGGGTCCGCGCCGAAGCGCCGGCGCCAGAGCCCGTCGCTGAGCAGCGCGACCCGCGGAGCTTCCGGGCGGTCGTCGGCGGCAGTCAGCGCGCGGCCTATCGCGGGATGCGCGCCCAACATCGCAAATAAATCGCCGGAAATCACCGCGCCTTCCAACTGCTCGGGCTCGCCCACTCCGCCCAGGCTGACGGCGAGACTCGAATACGCGCCCATGCTCTCGAAAGAGGTCGCGAGGCGCTGCCAGTCGTGGAAGTTCGCGGGCGATGGCTCCATGCGGCGAATAGCCCGTGAACCGATTGGTCTTCCCAGATCTTGACCAGCCGGTCCGGGTCCGCGAAGGGCAGCGGGCGCAGCAGCACGTGGTCAGTGAGGCTGAACGCGGCGGTGGTGGCGCCGATTCCGAGGGCCGCGACCAGAATTGCGGTCAGCGTGAAAGCCGGAGAGCGCCCCAGAGATCGCAACGCCCACACGGCATCCTGCCGCAGAATGTCCCAGTGCACCGGCAGGGCGCTCGTCAGTGTATCCGCAATCGCCTCCAGCCACAGCGCCAGCACCGCGAACGGGTTACTTGCCTGTGCCCGCCGCCGCGCGAAAAGAGCGCACAGATCTTCCCCATACTCGGCCCGGAAACTCGCGGGATACAGGTGGAGCAGCGCCCGGTAGAGACGCATCACGCCCTCCCCGGTGTAAAGCCGCGGGCCCGCGCCATGCGCACAAGCTGCGAAAGGCGGCGCGATTCGGCCTCCGCCACCGCCCGGCCAAAGGGCGTAATGCGGTAGTACCGCCGGCGTTCGTCATCCAGCTCCGGCAGCGGCCTCTGCCGCGGCTCCTCCAACAGGCCTTGATCCAGCATGCGCGCAATCGAACGGTAAAGTGTCCCGGCGCTGAGCTTGAGTTCCCCGTCGGTGCGCGCCGCAACGTCCTGGATGATCGCGTAGCCGTGGCGGTCTTCATCCGCGACGGCCAGCAGAATGTGAAACGTGGCCGGAGGCAGAGGGATAAAGGACGCAGGATCCATGAGCCAATTATATGCATGGTGGCTATATTGTCAAGGGATATAGCCAGAGGGAGACTGCCCGCCGTGCCTTAGCGCGCCGGAACTTTCAGAAATTGGGCAGGCGCCAGCGCCGCGCGCGTCATCCGCGCTTCGAGCACCGCGCCTTTGAAATAATCCTTGCGATTGATCCGCGTGCCGATTGACGTCCGCCCCGCCTTTTGCGGCGCCAGTCGAAGCGCCGCCGCGCCCTCGAGCTGCCCATCCACGTAGTTTCGATATTCACGGCCATCGTAAACCGCGGCCGCATGGTGCCATTCACCCAGCGTGTGGAGTTTCGCGCGATCCAGCAGCGCTTTGGATTCGGTGCCCGTCTGCGCGTAGCTGTCCAGGCACCATTTGCCATCCACAATGCGAATCTCAAACAGCATGCGATTGTCGGAGCCTTCCTCCTGCAGGTGGAAGAAACGCTGCTCGGCCGCGCCATCGGCATCCGGCCGGAAGATCACTTCCCACGTGAAGGTCTCCGCGCCGGCCAGCGGGTGCACATCCAGGAACAGCGCGTCCGCCACGCCCCCGAATTGCACCGCCTTCCCGGCCGGCGTGCGGATCAGCGCGGGATGGCCTTCTACCGTGACGGGGTGCCCGCCGATGCGCGTCAGGTTATCGAACTTCCAGAGTTCGGCCGATTGCGGCGCGCACCACAGGAGCGCGGCCAGGGCGAGTGCAGTCAGGCAGGTTTTCATCGGTAGCTCTTGTCGTCGAGATGGCTGCAGGTCGATGTCGTCTTTCAAAACACCGAGCGTGACGATGGCAAATGTGAAGACCGTGGTGCCGGGTTCCAGATGCCCGCCGATCGCCTTATCGGGCGTGGCCAGCGTCACGTGCGGGTGGAGTTGGCCATTGATGACGTACCCGTTCATGCTGATCATATCCGCGGGCTCGGTGGGGTTTTTCACGAACATGTTCTTCGAAGGGAAGTCGCGATTGCTCACCTGGTGAAGCTGGTACCCGCGCACGCTGCCGGCTCCCGAAAGGATCACCGCGTTCTTGATGTTTTCCTGTTTCACCATCTTCTGCAGCCCCGCCAGCAAGTCCGTGCCGAATTTGAAGCGCAGAATCACGACGCGTTCGAACTGCGTCGAAATAGCATAGACGTCGGGCACCTTATCGCTCAGGCCTTTGGCGTCGTCTGCCGGGTTAGCGGCGGCGTTAGTGATTTCGCGCCGCGTTTCCTGCGCTGCGAGTCCGAGCGAACACGCAAGCAGTAGGATCGGAGACTTTCATTTCACGCCCTCCGTCGAGACGAAATATTTGGCCAGCATGTAGGGAGTCTCCCACGGCGGGACCGCCTTCGGGTCCGCCACGTATTTCGAAAAATGATTGGCCACCTGGGCGAAATGAGCTTCGTGACCTACCCGGAATTTCTCGGGAATGACGATGCGCAGTTCATCGCCCGCAGCGGCCACAGCCAGCCCGGGCCAGCGCGATTGCAGCGCGGCCACACGCGCCGTGACAGCCTCCGCGGCGCCATCCCGCATCTTGGAAATGTAGAGTTCGGGGACGAACTTCTCCGCCTTGCCCTGACGGATCTCAACCGTCGCCTTGCTCCCGGCGAAGGACGCCTCGTAGACATCGCCGCCTTCGGCCGCCTCCCACTTCCACAAAATCTCGAGCTCAACCGGAACACCGCGGAGCTTATAAGAGACGGTGTTGTTGCAGTAGTATTCGAACACCCCACCGTGCACGTGACGAAGCAGCGCGGCGGGGAACGCCGCTTCCCCGGTGACGCGCGTGAACTGCTCGCCCGTCATCTTTAGCGGCCGAGCTGCTCTCTGTGCAGCACCTCAACATCCTTGCGGATATCGAGCGCTTGATCGGGAAACATCGTCCACTGCACCAGATCGACCACATGCGTGCCCACATCCGCCAGTCCGTCGCCGTACTCTGCGATATCGAAGAACCACGCCGGACGCCGCAGCGGCACCCCCGCGACGTTCTTCATGATGTGATGAACGCTGCGCGCACGCACGCCGGTGGGCGCGCCGAAAATAGCCTTGTCGCCGACAAATTCGCGCTGCAGTTCGCTAGTGACCTCGTAGCGCTCGGTCATGATGTCGTACGCCGCGAGATTCTTCTGCTGCGCCAGCCGCAGCGCCTCCTGCAGCTTCGGAAGGTCTCCCGGCACGATGATCCACGGCTTGTCCGCGAGCACATGGAGCCCTGCCTTCAAAGCGGCGAGGATGCGATCGATCTTGCCCCGGTTGCGGCCAGTGAACACCACGATGCTGCCGGCCGGCTCGCGCAGCAGGCCCGCCATCGGATCGGCGCTCGTGTGCACAGCGAGTTCCCACCGGGTGGGGCTCTCGGCACGCGAATTAAAGAGCGAAATGCGATTCAGGTAGTCCAGAAGGTCGGGGCCAAGCGGCGCGTACACGGTGACGCGCGGGTCAAGCCACGGATACATATCCTTCTGCAGCAGCGCGGCGTGAAAATGGCCGGGGTCGAAGATGATGAGTTTGGATGGCATGCGTTTGACCTGGCCCGCCAGAGCCAGCGTGATCGCGGCAATCAGAATCGCGGACTTCATGGCAGCGCGCCGGCCCGCGGGAACACCAGCAGCAGTCCCGCGCTATTTCTCAGGCTCATCGTAGTGGCGCAGCCGGCGAAGCCAGATATTGCGGAACCGCACCGGATTGTGGTGATCCTGCAGCATCAGCGGTTCTTCCGGCGCGTGCGCCGAATACGTCGCGACCTTGCGATAGATCATCGCACCCATCGCTTCCTTCCGGTTGTGCATCAGCACGTTGTTCATAAAGACCGTGAAGTACGCGGGCCGCACCAGCTTTTCGCCGTCGAAGTGCGGAGCTTCAAAAACAATGTCGTAAACATTCCACTGCCCCGGAGGACGCGCCGGATTGGCCAGCGGCGGCCACTGCCCGTAAATCGCGCCCGCCTGCCCATCGGCGTAAGTGGGATTCTTAAACGCGTCGAGCACTTGAATCTCATAGCGGCTCATCAGCAGCACGCCGCTGTTGCCCCGGCCCTGACTCGTGCCGGTGACTTCGACGGGCTCGCTCCACTCGATGTGAAGCTGGCAATCGCCGAACTTTTCCCGCGTGATCAAATCGCCCGAGTTGCCGACCGTTTCAAAATATCCGTCCATCAGGCGCCACTTCGGGTCTACCAGTTTGCCGGCGTCCGCACCCTTGCCCAACTGCGCCCACTTCGAAAGATCCTTGCCATCGAAAAGCACAGTGGCGTCGGAGGGCGGCGCATACGGGGTGGCCCCCGGAGTCACCACCGGAGGATGCGGGCGATCGGGATCGTGCACGTGCCATTTGAGGCCCGGCAGAATCGGTGTGTCCGTAAAGCCAAGGTCGCCGGGTTTGGATTTCTCCTGCTGCGCGGCAGCGGTAAAGAGCAGCAGCGCGCCGGCGGCCAAGGCGAAAATCAGGCGGGATGCAGTGTTGAGTTTCATGGCTAGGCGGCTACCAGCATAATGGGACGCGCACTCCCTCGCAATGGCGTATCGTAAGATTTATGTCCCGATTATCCATTGCTTTCGTCGTGTCCGCCGCCCTTCTCAGCCCGGCCGGATCGCAGACGCGGCCAAAGCGCGTGCTGGCGTGGGCAGACACGCAGAACGCCTTCCAGCACGATTCCATCTCCCACGCCCTCGCCACCATGGAACGCCTGGGCCACGATTCCGGCGCCTACGAGATGTATATCCGCACCGATTCGCAATGGATCACCCGCCAGCCTATCCCCGAACCGGCCCGCAATGCCCGGAACCTGAATTACTTCGACGCGATCTTTTACTACGGCACCGGGGATACCCTGACCGCCCCGCAGAAGCAGGACCTCATCGCGTTCGTGAAGGACGAAGGCAAGGGCTTTGTCGGCGCGCACACCGGCGACGATGCCTTCTTTGACTGGCCCGAATTCGGCGAGATGATCGGCGGCTACTTCGACAATCATCCCTGGGGACAGTTCGACGCGCCCATAATCATTGAGGATTCCAGCTTTCCCGCGATGAAGCATTTCCCCGTCCGCTTCACCATTCACGACGAGATCTACCAGCACAAGAATTTCGACCGCTCCAAGGTGCGCGTCCTGGCCAGCCTGGATGCTTCGAAACTGGACTATACGAAACCCAACATTCACCGCCAGGATCGCGATTTCGCCGTCGCCTGGGCGAAAATGTACGGAAAAGGTCGCGTCTTCTACAGTTCCTTCGGACACGCCGCCGAAACCTGGGACAATCCGCAGGTCCAGAAAATGTACTTCGAAGCCACGCGCTGGGCATTGCGTTTGACCGGTGACGATGTCACGCCGGGAGCGGTGAAACCACCCCAGGCGAAGTAGGTTTCCATACAGCGCCGGCGCGAGCCGCGGTGGTGTACTGAGGTCGGAGGGAACTTTTATGGCCTCAGGCAAGAAGTGCAAACATCCAGCGTGTAGCTGTCCGGTAGCCGACGGCGAAACGTATTGCAGTACGGCGTGCAAGGATGCCGCGGATATGACGGAAATAACCTGCCAGTGCGATCATCCGGGATGCAGGGGCGAGGATCTGAAGTAGCGGTCAGCGCCGGATGTAAATTGCGTCGAAGGTAACTTGCCAGGTCTTGCCGCCGTCGTTCGACTCTTCGCAAAACTGTCGAACCCGGTTGGGCGGAATCGGCGTGAAACTGTGACGGTGGGTGGCGTTGGCTTCACGCATAGCGCCATCCTTCCAACCCCCGGAAACCCTCAGGATTTCGCCCGTATCCGTGATCCAGAGTTGTTCCCACTTCCGATTGGCGGAATCGAAATAGTTCCAGCTCTTGCCCGCCCCGCCCGCGAAGGGCAGCCAGTTTTCCACGATGAGGCACCCGCTCTGCAGGCTCTCAATGGAACTGTGCGCCACCACTTTCCCCGCCACCTGAACGTCCCACTCCCCCACCCAGAAATTGAACTCGGCGGGGCAAGCTGCGGCCGTAACAGGTGCTGCCATAACCATCATCAGCGCGGCAATTCTCATAACTGGGTCTTCGGGATGTACGTGCCGTCGAAGCTGACCGTCCACGTCTTGCCGCCGTCCGTGGAGAGGTCCCAAACCTGCCGCACCCGGTGCTCGGGCAAGGGTGTGAAGGTGATGCGGTCGATTCCGGCCTGGCGAGTGCCCTGCAGCCGCATCGCCCCGTCGCTGAATCCGCCTTCGAGCTTCAGCACGGAGCCGCTCGAAATCCAGACCTGCTCCCACTTCTTGGTTTGCGCGTTGTAAAAGTTCCAGCTCTTCCCGCCCGCCACATTCGGCGGCATCCAATTCTCCTGCACCACGCAGCCATCCAGAAGTTTTTCAATGCGGCTCGATGCCACCGTCTGGCCGCCCACCTGAACGTCCCACTCACCTACCCAGAAATCGAACTCGCGGAAGGGTCCCTGCGCGGAGCACGGGTGGCCATTCGCGTCGGCCCGCGCGCGCACCGCGAGATACCCGGGGTCGGCTTTGACATTGGCGAAACCGGCGTCGGAATCCAGGAAGCTCGTGCCCGCGAAGCCGGCATCCGCGGCACGCTTCAACCATTCCAGCGATTCGCCCGTTTTGCCTTCCATCGAATACGAGCGTGCGATCGTCGCCATCGCCTGCGGCGCTTGAAAGTGATTGTCGATAGCTTTCTGAAACGCCGCGCGCGATTCCGCCTGGCGATTCAAACGGTGCAGGCAGGTCCCAAGCCGAAACCAGGACGGTCCATCGGCGGGGTTCTGCGCGACCGCCTTTTGAAAGGCCTCCGCGGCCCCTGCCCACTCCTGCTTTTGGAAAAGAACGTTGCCCTCCCCCGCCTGGGCGAATAGCGCCGCGGCGAGAAATGCGTGCAGACACAGACCCTTGAGAATCGGCATGTTCCCAGCCTACCCGCAAATTGGCCTTTGACAAGAGCCAATTCCTGGCATCATGATGGAGCCAATTATGGTGCTGACTCTCGGCGGCGGAGGTCCTCTGTTCCAGCAGGTCTACCGCGCCATTCGCGATGCCATTCTCTTCGGACGCGTCCACGCCGGCGAACGCCTCCCCGTGACCCGTACCCTGGCGCGCGATCTCGGCATCTCCCGGAACGTCGTCTTGATCGCGTATGAGCAATTGATCGCGGAGGGCTACGCGGTCGGCCGCGTTGGCTCCGGGACCTATGTAGCCGCCGCGGTGCCCGATTCCATGACCCGGGCCGCCGTCCGCGGCGCCGCCCCCGGAGCGCCTCCTGCCACGCCCCCGCGCCTTTCCCGCTATGGAGCCCGGATTCTTGCCGACCCCGAAAGCGACGCCCCCCTCACCGAATCCCCGCGCCGCCGCCGCTACGATTTCGCCTACTACCTCTCCCGCGCCGAGGATTTCCCCGCCTCGCTATGGCGCCGCCTCCTCTCGCGCCGCTTGAGTTCGCTCCAGCTCGATTACGCCGCCGTGCGCGGCGATACCGGCTTGCGCCGCGAGATCTCCCGCTACTTGCGCCGCACCCGCGGCATCGAATGCACCCCGGAACAGGTGCTGCTCGTCAACGGAACCCAGCAGGCCATGGACCTTGTGGCCCGCGTGTTGCTCGACCCCGGCGATCGCGTCGTCATGGAAGATCCGCACTACACCGGCGCGCGCGAAGTCTTCCGCGCCGTCGGTGCGCGCATCGTGCCCGTACCAGTGGACGATTTCGGAATCGATGTCGACCAGCTGCCGCGCAAAGCCCGCCTCGCCTACGTCACCCCGTCCCATCAATTCCCCACCGGCGCAATCATGCCGCTGGACCGCCGCCTCGCGCTCCTCTCCTGGGCGGAGCGCAATCAATCCTACATCCTGGAAGACGATTACGATGGCGAGTACCGCTACGAAGGCCGGCCCGTGGAGGCCGTGCAGGCCATGGATCGCGCCGGCCGCGTGGTCTACACCGGAAGCTTCTCCCGCGTCCTCTTCCCCTCCCTCCGCATGGGCTATCTCGTCGCGCCGCCGGGCTTGGCTGCCGCTCTCGCCAAGGCCAAGTGGATCGCCGACCGTCATACCTCGTTCCTCCAACAGGCGGCTCTCGCGGACCTCATGCGCGAAGGTCACTTGGATCGCCTCGTCCGCCGCGCCCGGGTGCGCAATGCCTCGCGCCGGCAGACGCTGCTGCGCGCCCTGGAGCGCCACTTCGGCAGCGCCGTGGAAGTCCGCGGTGCCGCCGCCGGAGTCCATGTGCTGGCCTGCTTCCCCGGGTTCGCCGCGAACCATGCCGCAAGTCTGGTGGCAGCGGCCGCCAAGCGCGGCGTTCGCGTCTATTCGACGCGCCACTATTATCTCGGCGTCCCCGCGCGTTGTGAACTGGTGCTCGGGTACGGCGCAATGAGCGAACGCGAAATTACATCCGGCGTACGCATCCTTGCCGAAGCGCTAGGTTTTTAGTTCGGCCACAATCTCCGCCGCGACCTCACGCGCGCGCGTCAGTTCCCCGGGCGCCAGGCTGATCGCGCCCACCCGGGCGTGCCCTCCGCCGCCGTAGCGTTCGCAGATCGTCGCCAGGTTGTGAGTCGGCTCCACCGGCGTCCATGGGTTCGAGCCCACCGAAATCTTGGTCCGGAAACTGGAAGGCGTCACCGAAACCGTATAAGTGGAATCCGGGAACAAATAGTAGGGGATAAATTTGTTATAGCCTTCCACGTCGTACCCCGCCAGGTCGAAGAAAATCACCCCATCGTCCTGCGTGGCGCGGTGCCGGATCAGATCGATGGATTCCACGTGCCGCCGGTACAGCGGCTCGTACAGCGCCTGGATCTCCGGCTCCTCAATGATCTCGGAGAGCTGCCGCCGCTGCATCCAGCCGATAATCTTCTGCACGATATCGCTGCCCTTGGCGGCTTCGATCACCAGCGTCAGTTTCATCGCCGGCGCGCCCAGCTCCACTGCGGTCTTCGCGTCCGGGTACTGCGCCCCGTCGATGATCAGCGACCAGTGCACCAGATCGTCCAGATCGGGCGCCCGGAAGCCGAACCGATCCATGCCCGTGCGGCAGATGAACGACGTGCAGGATTTATAGCTCGGGTCGTAGAGCTTCCGCCCGCTGGTGTCGCGGCGGAAATGCTCCTGGTCCTCGGCGTTCAAAAAGGCGCTCTGGTGGTGATCGAACCACCACGTAAGCCGCGGGTCGCTCGAGTATTTGAAATCCACGATGGCATTTTCATCGCCGTCGAAGAGCGCCGGGTCAAAGAGCTGGGAGGCCTTGTGAGCCATGCCCGTGTATTGAAATTGAGCATCCGGGTGAACCGCGCCCGCGATGAATCTGCTGAAGTAAGCAGCTGACGCTGCCCCGTCAAAACAGTGGTCGTGATACAGCACTCGCATCCGCATGGATTTTCTGTGAATGGAAAACCTACCAGCTTGCCTGAAAGGGAGAAGAAATGCAACTGTATGGTATGCGAACGATCCCTTCCTGGGACCAGTACAACCTGGATATTTGCAAAGTGGTGGCCGCGCGGAGCAAGGATCCGAACACGCAAATCGGCTGCGTGATCGTCGGGCCCAACCACGAAATCCGCTCCACCGGCTACAACTCCTTTCCCCGCGGAATTCGCGACGACGTGCCGGAGAGGCTGGTGCGGCCCGCGAAATATCTGTGGATCGAACACGCGGAGCGCAACGCCATCTGCAACGCCGCCCGCGCCGGCACCGCCACTGAAGGCTGCACCATCTACGTGGACATCATGCCGTGCATGGATTGCGCCCGCGCCGTGGTACAGGCCGGAATCATCCAGGTGGTGATTTCCGCTGAGCGCATGGCGCAGTACTCGAGCGACTATTACAACGAGCATTTCGGCATGGTGGAAACGCTCTTCGGCGAGGCCGGCGTGCTGGTCCGCCGCGTCTAGCTCAGGCCGCGGAAATCTTTTCCAGGTCCGCCGGTTCGCCGAATTTGAACCCTTGCAGCGCCGGGTCGATATTGCGCAGCAGTCCCGTGAGCACGCCGCCCGCACCCGTTTCCACGAACCGCGATACCCCCTGCGCCGCCAGATAGCGAATCGTTTCCACCCAGCGGACCGGGTTGGGCACCTGCTCAAAAAGACCTTCCCGCGCGTCGGCGCCCGTATGAATTTCGCGAGCCTGCCAGTTGTTGATCAAGGGCATCGCCAGGTCGCGGAATTCGGCCGCATCCAGATCCGCACGCAGCCGCAGTTGCGCCGGCCGCATCAGCGCGCAGTGGAATGGCGCACTCACCTGCAGCAGGATGGCCCGCTTAGCGCCCGCGCCCTTTGCCAACTCGGCGGCCCGGTTGACCGCCCCCGCATTGCCGGCGATCACAATCTGGTCCGGAGAGTTCAGGTTGGCCGCGCTCACCACTTCGCCTTGCGCCGCCTCCTCTAGAATCGCATCGAGCTTCCCCTCAGGCAGCTTCATGATGGCGGCCATCGCGCCCACGCCCGGCGGCACCGCTTCTTGCATGTAGCGTCCGCGATTGCGTACCACCCGCACTGCGTCCGCAAACCGCAGGCTCCCGGCGGCCACCAGCGCGGAATATTCGCCCAGGCTGTGTCCCGCCACATAGTCGGGCGTAAGACCCGTTTCCCGCAGCACTTCAAACGCGGCAGTCGACACGGTCACGAGCGCGGGCTGGGTATTTTCGGTCAGCTTCAGCTGATCTTCGGGCCCCTCGAAACAAAGGCGGGAAATCGCGAAACCGAGGGCGTCGTCGGCCTCTTCGAATACGCGCCGCGCAACAGCGTGCGTGTCGGCAAGTGCCTTGCCCATGCCTGGGGCTTGAGAGCCCTGGCCCGGAAAGAGAAAAGCAGTCTTGGGTGTCAAGCACGCATTATAACTTCCCGCTATCCCTGTGCCGCCCGCGGTAGCATAGGGGTAGGCAGACTTCATGAGGCTCGCGGCAATCCTACTCATCCTGGCGATCTCGGCGACTATGGTCGCTGGCGCGCAGTGTGTCGTTGCCTGCGTTCATCCCGCGGCCCCGCCGCCCTGCCACCACTCGCCGCAGAAGGCCGCGAAAACCTGCGATGCCAGTTCCGTCTTCGATGAGAAACGCACCGTCACCCTCATCGAATCCCCGGTGGCATGCGATACCGGAAGCCGCTGGAATCCCGACCCTCCGCAACCGCCCGTCCCCGCGCTCGCAGCCGCCGCGTCCGCTCATCGGTACCCACCGGGCGAACGCGCAACGCTCGTGCTCCGCATCTGACCCGATCCGTCGTCCCGGTAGCTTTTCCTCTACTCAAACGATTCTCGGAGTCTTGCATGTACCGTAAACTGTTATTCCTGCCGGCACTCTGCGCCGCGCTCGCCGCGCAGGCGCCTATGCCGCCCATGCCGGGCATGCCTGGCATGCCTGGTATGCGGCATGAACCACAGCAACATGAACCGCGCCGGCATGTATCTGATGAACATGTCCTCCGGCACCGCCATGAATCCCTACTCCTGGCAGATGCCCATGCGGATGACCGAGGCCGGCTCCTGGAATCTCATGTTCATGTCGCAGGCCTTCCTGGTGGATACCCAGCAAAGCGGCCCGCGCGGCGCGGACAAACTCTATTCGCCGAACTGGTTCATGGCAAGCGCCATCCACAAAGTCGGCAGCGGCAGCCTCATGCTCACCGCCATGGTCAGCCTGGACCCGCTCACCGTCACCGATCGCCGCTACCCCCTCCTCTTCCAGACCGGCGAGACCGCCTTCGGCCGCCCCCTCGTGGACGCCCAGCATCCCCACGATCTGCTCATGGCGCTCAGCGTGGATTACGCCCGCCCCCTTAATCGCGACACCATGCTGCAACTCTATTACGCCCCCGTCGGCGACCCCGCGCTCGGCCCCGTCGCCTTTCCCCATCGCGCTTCCGCCTTCGAACTGCCGCAAGCCACGCTCGGCCATCACTGGCAGGACTCCACCCACATCGCCAATAACGTCGCCACCGTCGCGGTGCGCCATAAATGGCTGCGCGTCGAAGCCAGCGGCTTCTACGGCACGGAGCCCGATGAGAACCGCTGGAATATCGATTGGGGCAAGATGAATTCCTGGTCCACCCGGGTCTCCGTCGCACCCACGCAGAATTGGCTCGCGCAGATCTCCACCGGCCACCTCACCAAACCCGAACATCAGGAAGATGGCGACGTGCAGCGCACCACCGCGTCGCTCCAGTACTCGCGCCCCATGGACCATGGAGTCTCCTGGTCTACCAGTCTCATCTGGGGACGCAATCACGAACTCGCTGCCCACCGCACCGTGGATAGCTATCTGCTCGAAACCCTCTACCCCGCCACACGCCGCAACTTTCTCACCGGCCGTTTCGAACTGGTCGATAAAGACGAGCTCGCGCTCCCCGCCGCTCTCGGCACCACGTTTCGCATTCGCGCCTACACCGCCGGATATACGCGCGACATCGCCACCATCAGGGGCATCGAAACCGGCATCGGCGCCAACATCTCCGGCTACGGCATTCCCTCCGTCATCGCGCCATACTACGGCGCCCATCCCTGGGGAGTCAACCTGTACCTGCGCCTGCGACTCCGGTAACGATTCCGCCCTCCGCCTTGGTACCCTAAGCGAATGAAGATTGCAGTCCTCGGCCTCGGCTTCATGGGAGGCGTTCATCTCCGCGCCCTCCAGGAAATCGAAGGCGCCGAATTGGCGGCCGTATTCTCCAATGACGAACGGCAGCTCACGGGCGATCTCTCCGGAACGCAAGGCAACCTCGGCGGCCCCGCCGGACACTTCGATTTCTCGTCCGTGAAGCGCTGCCGCGAACTCTCCGAAGTTTTCTCCGATCCCGAAATTGAAGCGGTGGATCTCTGCCTTCCCACCCACCTCCACGAATCCGCCGCCATCCAGGCGCTGCGCGCGGGCAAACACGTCCTCGTGGAAAAACCCATGGCGCTCGATGGTCCGGCGGCGCGCCGCATGGTGGCCGAAGCCGAACGCAGCGGCCGCATCCTCATGGCCGCCCAGGTGATTCGCTTCTTCCCCGAATACGTCGCGCTGCGCAATGCCCTGCCCGCGCTCGGCCCCGTGCGCAGCGCGTTCTTCCGCCGCCGCTGCGCAGCCCCCGCGTGGGGCGGCTGGCTGAAGGATCCCCTGAAAAGCGGTGGCGGCGTCTTCGATCTCCTGATTCACGATCTCGATTTCTGCCTCCACCTCTTCGGCGCGCCGGAAGCGATCGCCGCCACCGGATACACCGACGTGGAAAGCGGAGTGGACCTCCTGGACGCGCGCCTCTTCTATCCCCTTGGCGCCGTCACGGTGGCCGGCGGATGGCAGCAGTCCGGCGCCTATCCCTTCGGGATGGAGTACAACGTTACCGCCGAAAAGGGCGCCATCGAGTTCCGTTCCGCGGACCTCCCGCCCACGCTGTATACCGATACCGCACTGCCCTTGGCGCTCGCCGGGCCCGCGGGCTACACTGCCGAGCTTGCCTACTTCATCGAGTGTTGCCGCCACAACCGCCAGCCCGATCTCTGCCCTCCGCGGCAATCGGCTCAAGTCGTGGAACTGATGCGCGAACTGCTCGACGCGCGCGAACGAAACGGAGAGAAACTTCTATGTTCGAACCAGGAGTAATGTTTTGGGCGGAGCGCGATGATCTCGCCGTCATCGCCGCTCTCGGCGTGCGCTATGGGCAGCTCGGAGTCGGCGGTGGAATGCAGCTCACCGCGGATGCCGCCGCGCACTGGAAACAGGCCCTCGCCGAGGCCGGCATTACCGCCGTCACCGTGGTCGCCGCTTACGATGGCGAGGACTATGCCGATCTCCCGACCGTACAGCGCACCGTCGGTTTCATCCCGCCCGCCACGCGCGCCTCGCGTGAGGCCCGCACTCTGGCGGTCAGTGATTTCGCCGCCGCGCTGGGCGTCGGCAGCATCGCCTGCCACATCGGCTTCGTCCCCGAAGAAGTGCACGATCCCGATTACATAGCCGTTCGCGATATGGTGCGCCGCATCTGCGACCACGCCGCGCAACACGGGCAGACGTTTGCCCTGGAGACCGGCCAGGAACGCGCCGGCGTGCTGCTCGCCTTCATAAACGATGTCGGCCGCGCCAACCTGCGAATCAACTTCGATCCCGCGAACCTGATCCTCTACGGCACCGATGAACCCATCGCGGCATTGAAGACTCTGGCCCCGCTCGTCGTCTCCGTGCACTGCAAGGATGGCGACCCGCCGCCCGCCGGAGTCCCCGGGGCACTGGGCTCGGAACGCCCGCTCGGCCAAGGCGCCGTCGGCATCCCGCGCTTCATCCAGACACTCCGCGAAATCGGCTTTCCGGGGCCGCTCAACGTGGAGCGCGAAGTCGAAGATCAGCCGCAGCGCCTCCGTGAAATCGCAGGGGGCATCGTGCTGCTCCGCTCACTCATTCGCTAACTTGCCAGCTCCGGCGTGTACACCAGGTCTTCCTCGAATTGATGGGTAACCTGGCTGCAGAACCATTGATGAATTCGTAGCGTCGCGTCGTGAATCTCGTCGTCATGAGCCACGTAGCATACGCTGCACTCGGCTTGCTTTTTCGAATTTTTCCCCATTTGCATCTCCTTACAGGCCTGCTGCAAAGATAGTCCCCGATGCCTTTTCTCAACAAGACTCGTTGTGGTGAACGGTATCCCGCCAACCTCGGCAACGCTCCAATGTTGCCCTTTGGCATAATCCCCGCCCGGCCGGCGGCGGCGAATGATATTCTCACGAAAGGCGCGCGCACATGACTTTCCGAATGTCTCTGGGGCTGGCGGCAAGTGTGATTCTACTCGGCACGCTCTCTGCGTTCCAACTTCCCTTTCGCGAATTCCCAGGCGTCGAGTACCGCGTCGGCGAGATTCCTCTGCCCTCCGATTCCTTCGAGAAGACCGAGTGGACCTTCGCCCGCCTCATGTATCCTCCCGCTCCCCGCGGCCGTTTCGGGCGCGGCTACGGCTTTCGCGGTGGCGGCGGCGTCTGGACCGAGGGCAACACCATCTGGACCCAGGATTATCCGCGCGCCGATCGTCATTTTTCTCAAGCCGTCCGGCGTCTCACCCGCATCCATGTGCGCTCCGTGGAGCAGCCCGTCAACCTCGATGAAGGCGGCGAATACGATTGGCCCTGGCTCTATGCCGTGCAGACCGGTAGCTGGCAGCTCACCGATGCGCAGGCCAAATCGCTCCGCGAGTTTTTGTTGCGCGGCGGCTTCTTCATGGCCGATGATTTCTGGGGCCCCGGCGAATGGGACGTCTTCATGGCCAGCATGAAGAAGGTCTTCCCCGATCGCGAAGTCGTCGAACTCGATAACGTGAATCCGATCTTCCACACCGTCTACGATCTGGACGATCGCTACCAGGTCGCAAGCCAGGGCTCCGTCCGCCGCGGTACCAGTTGGAAGTGCGATGGCTGCCCCGACCACTGGCGCGGCATCGTGGACGATCATGGCCGCCTCATGGTCGCCATCACCTTTCAATCCGACGTCGGCGATTCGTGGGAATGGGCTGACGCACCCGATTATCCCGAGCGCTACGCCGCCCTCGGCATCCGCATCGGCGTCAACTACATCATCTACGCGATGAGCCACTGATGTCCCCTCGCGGCGCATGCCTGGTCTTCCTGTTTCTCACGCCGCAATCGCTTCTCGCCCAAGCCTGGACCAGTTTCGGCAACGGCCCGCAACACCGCGCGCTGTCGCCCGCCAGGTCGCAGTCGCTGGCGCAAATCCGCTGGCACGCCCCGGTGGATCTGCAGCCGCAATACCAGGGTTCTGAGCTGCTGATTCACTACGGCTCGCCCCTCGTCACCGCGCGCAACACCGTAATCGTCCCGGTGAAGACCGGCGCCGATGGAGGCTTCCGGATCGATGCCCGCGCCGCGGCCGATGGCAGCCTCAAGTGGAGTCTGCCCTCCGATTACCTGCTCCCCACTCATGAATGGGTGCCGGAGTTCGGTCCCGCGCTTACCCCTGCCGGCCGCCTTTACTATCCCGGTGCCGGAGGTACCGTCTACTTCCGCGATGCGCCCGATTCGTCATCCGGCCCGCAAGGTCAAATCGCTTTTTATGGCCTCGATGCCTACACCGCCAATCGCCAGGCCTACACGCCGCCGTCGCCATCAACACGCCCCTCACCTCAGATTCCGCCGGCAATCTCTATTTCGGTTTTCTCGTCACCGGCCCCACACCCATGCCGCTCGCCAGCGGCATCGCGCGTATCGCCGCGAACGGCACGGGCACGTGGATCCCTGTCACCATCGCCGCCTCAGACCCCGCGATGACCGAGGTGCCTTACAACTGCGCCCCCGCGATCAGTGTCGATGGCAAGCTGCTCTACGTCGCGGTCAGCGATGGCGCTGCCGGCTACCTCGCCGCGCTCGATAGCCTGACGCTCGCGCCAGTCGCGCGCATCCGCCTGAAGGACCCTGTCTCTGGCGCCGATGCCGAACTCGACGACAACGCCTCCGCCTCTCCCACCGTCGGCCCGGATGGCGATATCTATTACGGCGTACTGGAGAATCCCGGCGGCGAAAATCACTCGCGCGGCTGGCTGCTGCATTTCGATTCCCTGCTCTCTCAGTCCAAAACTCCCGGTGCCTTCGGTTGGGACGATACCGCCTCCGTCGTCCCCGCCTCGCTGGTCCATTCCTACTCCGGCACTTCCTCGTACCTGCTGATGACCAAGTACAACGACTACCGCCAGCGCGGCGGCACGGGCTTAAATCGTCTCGCGATCCTGGACCCGAACTCCGCTGCGCTCGACCCCGTCACCGCGCAACTCGTCATGCGCGAAGTCCTCACCATCGCGGCCGTCACACCCGATGGGCCGCCGCCCGCGGTGAAGGAATGGTGCATCAACTCGGCCGTCGTGGACGCCGCAACGCGCTCTATCCTTGCCGGCAACGAGGATGGCAAACTCTACCGCTGGGATCTCGCCTCCAATACTCTTTCGGAAACTCTCGTGCTCACGCCCGGGCTCGGCGAAGCCTATACCCCGACCCTCGTAGGCCCCGATGGAACAGTGTATGCCATCAATAACGCAACCCTGTTTGCCGTCGGCGACACTCCGCCGGTTCTCTCCACCACGCCGGATTCGCTCGCCTTCTCCTACCAGTTGGGCAGCGCGCCGCCCGCCGCGCAGACCCTGCACATCATGAGCGCTCCCGCCGGAGTCAACGTCTCCGTAGTGTCCACCTGCGACTGGCTCGTGCCTTCCCCTGCCTCCGGCATCACGCCCTTCGATTCGTCGATCCGTCTTGATCTCACAAATCTCGGCCCCGGGAGTTATTCGTGCTCCCTCACCGTGACCGGCCCTTCCGGCGCCCAAGCCAACGTTCGCCTGCGCTGAACTTTTTCCGGCTCGTGCCGCCCGCCATTCAAGCTCCCGACAGCCAATCCCGCCCACCGTGACGGACCCGCGCGCACAGGCCGACGGCCGCCGAACGCGCCGACTCCCGACAGTTGATCCCGGCCCCCTGACGGGCCCCGAGGACGCCCAGGCCGGTCGTGCGGTGAACTTTTTGCGGGCAGCGCCGTATAGTAGAGTATGCAAGTGTTTCGAGCCTTTCTCTCCACCGCCTTACTGTCCGCCGCCGCCTTCGCGCAGGCCGCGCCTGCGCGCCTGGAATTCGAGGTCGCCTCGGTGAAACCGTCCACCGCTCCGACGGCCGGTTCCTCGGTCAATATCGGCGTAAAGATCAATGGCGCTCAGGTTCACATCAGTTCGCTCTCCCTCAAAGACTACATTCGCATCGCATATCGTGTGAAGGAGTACCAGGTTTCCGGCCCCGACTGGTTGAACGGCGAGCGCTTCGAGATCGATGCCAAGCTCCCCTCCGGCGTCACACGGGATCAGGTGCCCGATATGCTGCAGTCCCTACTCGCGGACCGTTTCGGCCTGAAACTTCATCGCGGCACGAAGGAGTTTCCCGTCTACGCGCTGGTGGTCGCCGGCAGCGGAATGAAGATGAAAGAAGTTCCCCCCGAGCCCGGCGAGGAAGCCCCCACCACCGTTGACGTGGTGGCCACCGGTGGCCCCGCGGGCGTCAGCATGAATTTCGGGCGCGGCTCCAGTCTGAATTTCGGCGACAACAAATTCGAAGCGCGGAAGCTGCCCGATGATCAGCTTCGTCGATTCGCTCGCGCGCTATCTCGACCGTCCCGTAGTGGATATGACCGGCCTGACCGGCAGATATGATTTCACTCTGCCGCTTACCGCCGAGGACTACCGGGCCCTGCTGATTCGCTCCGCCATCTCCGCCGGGGTCGCACTGCCGCCCGAAGCTCTCCGCCTGCTGGACGGGGCTTCCGACGAATCGCTCCACGCCGCGCTGCGCACGGTCGGCTTGAAATTGGAACCGCGCAAATCTCCGCTCGAAGTGCTCCTGATCGATCAGGTCAAGAAAGTTCCCACGGAGAACTAACCGCTCTCAGGGCAGCGCGATTGTCAGCGTGCCCGCAAGATTCGCCGCCCGGTCCACCACCAGCAGGCGAAGCTTGTGCACATTCTCAGAGACCGTCACATCCTGTCCCAAATGGATTCCGTCGCGGCTCACCTTCCCGTACTGCTCCGCCGTCAGATTCAAGTTGATCGGCAGCACCGGATACTCCTGCAGCCGGTTGTCCGGCAGATACGCCGCGACATACGATGCCAGTTGCGCGGTGAAGTGATCGCCGCGCTGCGTCACGAGCAGATCCCGCGTTTCCATTCCGATCCGGAGATGCACCGTATGCGGCTGCGCCCCGGGAGTCACGGTAACTGTCAACCCAATATCGGCCGCATCGAAGGGACTCTGGAACAAAGCCTGGTTGCGGTCCTTCTCGTTGATCGCGGCGGGGAGTTTGTCCGCCGTGTAACTCTGCCTGGCTTGTAAGTTGATGCCCTTGCGGCTGGAACCTACGCGGATCTTATGGGGCTTGCCGTCCCAGTTATTCGCCGCCGGCGCATACTGCACCCGGTATTCTGCTTGCGACTGTGCGGTAGCGTCGGGAATGGCACGCTCGATATCGCCGCCGGTGTAGAGTTTGCCACCCGTAAGATCGGCAAATTCCTGCAGCGTGACGTTGCTTTCGATATCCGCCGCCGCCGATTGCAGCGGCACCGGGTCCACCGCGACATTCGCCTGCTCCAGCTTCTCCGCAAGTTTTCCCAGGATGGGCCGGCAGTCCCACGCCTGCCCGTTGGTCGCCGGCACGGAACACGGCACGCCGAAAGTGACCCACAGTATGTTCTTGCGCCCCGGCAGCATCGCCAGCCGCGCAGCCAGTGTCTCCAGCGCTCCGTAGGTGCGCTGAATGCGCAGCATCACGTCGCGCGCAATCGCGGGGCGAACCGCGGCCACCGGTCCCACCGCCTGTTCCAACTGCGCGCGGATGCCGCGTGTCCATGGCGCGGCGGCAGGGCGCGGATCCGGTGCGGTCTCCGGCAGGGCGCGCACCGGCGACAACTCGCCTTCGGCATTGATCAGGTAGAAATAGATGGCGTCGCTGCTTTCCCGAGTCTCCAGCGCCCGAACGATTTGATCCATCGCCGGTTTCCGGCTGCTCAGGCTCACGTTCATCGCGTCAAACAGAATCACCTGAACGTGCGAGAGCGAGGGCCCGGACCGGTTGGATAGTTCTTGCGCGGCAGGCTGTGTGCCAGGCGCATCTCTTCGAAAGCTGGTCACCGGAACACTCTTGCCCTGGTCGGAGATCTGTAACTCGGCGGCGGTCAGGTCGGTGACCGGATGGCCCTGGGCGTCGGTCGCTACCAGGTGCAGCGTGACTGTTCTGGGTGCGGCATCGTTTTGCGCAACGGCTACAGATGCGGCCAGTGCCATGAGGGCGAGTAGTTGGATCCTGTGCATTCAGCAATATTTTGTCACGCTTCACGCCGCCACAGCCAATACGCTCCCGCTCCGGCGGCAAGGGTCAGTACGCCGAAACCGGCGAAGTTCCAACCCGAAGTCACGAAGATGTAGACCCAGCCCGCGAAGGCGATCACGCTCGGCAGCGGATAGAGCCACACACGAAATGGCCGCGCGATGTCAGCGCGGTGCGCACGCAGATAGTGCAGCGCGAAGATCTGCCCGAGAAATTGAATCAGAATCCGCGAGGTCAACAGCGCGGAAATCACGGCATCCAGATTCCACAATGACGCGACTATCGAAAGCGCGCCCATCACCAGCAGGGAGATGTGCGGAAACTTTCCGCCCGCATGGAGTCTGCCGAAGACGGCGAAGAAATCGCCGTTGATGGCTGCCGCATAGGGAATCCGGCTATAGCCAAGCAGCAGCGCGAAGACCGAAGCGAAGGCCGTCCACAGCACCAGCACGGTCACTACCGTTGCGGCCCGCGTGCCGTAGAGCTTCTCGATGAACTGCGCCGCAATGAACTTGGAGCTCATCGCTTCGCGCCACGGCACCACCGCGATGATGCTCAAATTCATCAGCGCGTAGATCGCCGCCACCGCCAGCACGGAATACAGAATGGATCGCGGAATCACGCGCGGCGCGTCGCGCACTTCGCCGCCGACGTAGCAGATATCGTAGTAGCCCATAAAATCGTACATCGCGATCAGCATCGCCGACCCCAGGCCGGCCAGAAAGCCGCGCGAGAAAGTGAACGCGCCGGGCGGAAAATCGAAGACCAACGCCGCATGGAAATTGGCGAGGCCGCTGGCGATAATCCACAACACCGTGGCCAGCATGCCGACCCACAGCACCACGGTCATACGCGCCACCGCCGTGACCCTGCGATACAGCAGAGCGGTCACAACGACACCGACCGCGAGACTGACCAGACGCGTCTCCCAGGCGCCCATTCCGCGCCAGAAATAGCCCACGTACTGCGCGAAGCCGATGTAGCCGGACGCGATTTCGAGCGGACCGCTGATGATGAACTGCCAGATAAACAGGAAGGGGAGAATGCCGCCGAGCCGGGTCTTGCGGAACGCCTCGCGCAGGTACAAATAGGTGCCGCCGGTGCCCGGCATCGCCGCCGCCAGTTCACTCCAGATCAAGCCGTCGCACAGCGCCAAACCCGCGCCCAGCAGCCATCCCAGCATGCACTGCGGCCCACCCATGGAGGCGATGATGAGCGGGATCGTGATGAACGGCCCCACGCCCACCATGTTGCTCATGTTGAGCGCGGTGGCATGGAGCAGCCCGAACCCCCGCACCAACCCGTCGTCTTCCGCCATGGCTTCGGTGCTCTACTTTTTCAACCAGGCAATCAGCGCCGCCGGGTCATCGGAGATAATTCCGTCCACTCCCGCGGCCTTCAGCTTCGCCCAATCCTCCGGAGTGTCGGCAGTCCAGGGCAATACCTGGAGGCCCGCCGCGTGCGCCGCCTTCACCTGCTCCGCGGTCACCAGATGAAACTCCGGCGATACGATCTGCGCGCCCGCCTCTTTGCCGATCTCGACAAAATCTCGCGGCTGGCCGCTGTACAGGGCGGAAAGGCGGATCTCCGGCGCGATCGCCTTCATCGCGTGCAGGGTGCGAAAGTCGAAGCTTTGCAGCACGACGCGCGTATTCCAGATGGTGTTTGCGAATCAGCGCCAGCACCAGCCGGACGAACTCCGCGGGTGACGGAGCAAGCTCGGGCCGCTGCGGCGTAATCTTGGTTTCGATATTGAAGAGAAACTTGCCCTTCGGCGCCAGCGCGAAGACTTCGTCGAGCGTCGGCATCCTGGTGCCGGGCACGGTCTGCTGCGTAGTGAACTGGGGGTTTTGCACGGCTCCGCAATCCCACTGCCGCACTTCCGCCAGGGTGAGGGAGTGGATCGCAACTTTATCGCGCGGCCCCGTGCAAACCGGCGCTCGCAGCAGCGGATCGTGCGACACCACGACGACCCCGTCGCTGGTCACGCCCATATCCAGTTCCAGGGCGTCGACGCCTTGTGCGATTGCATACTCGAACGCGGGAAGGGTATTCTCCGGCCGCATCGCTCGCGCGCCGCGATGGCCGTGGACCTGAATCGTTTGTCCCCACACCGCGGCCGTCAGTAGTCCGAACACCATGAACAATCTCATCGCGAATAGCTTAGTATACGGCGGGATGTGAGAATATACCGGGATATGAAGTTCCCCCTTCCCGTTCTGTTCCTTACGGCCGCCCTTGCCGGCGCCAGCGCCCAAGGCACGTTAGCGGACTACCAGCGCGGCCAGGCGCTGCAGGCGAAAGCCCGCGGCCTGGTGCTCCACGTTCCGGGTACGCCCACCTGGATCGGCGACACCCAACGATTCTGGTACAGCCGGAGCGTCAAAGGCGGGAGCGAGTTCCTGCTGGTGGATGCCGGCGCTGCCACCAAAACTCCCGCCTTCGATCACGAGAAACTGGCGGCGGCGATCAACGCGGCTTCCGGTGGGCATTACACGGCGTTCGCGCTGCCTTTCGCGCCGCCAACCGGAGGGCGGGGTGCGGCGGCCGCGGCCGGCCGGGGCGGCGGTCCCGTGCCGGGAGCGCTGACCTTTGCGGACGATGCGCGCTCGATCGAATTTGGCGCGGCGGGCTTCCTGTATAAGTGCTCGCTGGCCGACTACCGATGCTTCAAGGGTGCGGCCCTGCCCGGTGGCGCCGCTGCCGCCGCAGGCAGGGGCGCGGCGCCGGAGGACGAAGATCTGCTCGCGGCGCCGGAAGTAGCGGAGTACAACACGCTCGACGGCGTGGAGTTCCTGACGCCTTCCCCGCAGCAGCAGGGCGGACAGGGCGCAGGTTCCGGACGCGGGCAATCGGGATGCGCGAATCGCAGCGCGGCGCAAGGCGGCGGAGGCCGCGCGGGCCGGGGCGCGGCGGCGCAAAGCCCTGGCGAGACTCCGGTCTGCACGTCGTTCGACGGCAAGTGGGAGGCGCTGATTGAGAACTTCAACGTATTCCTACGGCCGGCGGGCGGCGGCGGCGCGGCCACTGCGCTCAGTACGGACGGGTCGGAAGGCAACTACTACACACTGCGCTCGGTCGCCTGGTCGCCGGATTCGAAGAAGCTCGCCGCTTATCACACTCGGCCCGGGTATGACCGGCAGGTTCACTACATTGAATCGTCGCCGGTGGATCAGATTCAGCCGAAGCATTCGACCATCTTTTACCGCAAGCCGGGCGATGCGCTGGATATTGCCTACCCCGCGCTGTTCGATGTGGCGACCAAGAAAGAGATCGAGATTGACCGCGCGCTGTTCCCCAACGCCTACGACCTGACGATGCCGGTGTGGTGGAAAGACGGGCGCGGCTTCACCTTCGAATACAATCAGCGCGGCCATCAGATTTATCGCGTGATCGAAGTGGAAGCGCAGAGCGGCAAAGCGCGCGCGTTGATCACGGAAGAGAGTCCGACCTTCATCGACTATCAACTGCTGCCCACGGGCAAGCGCTACCGCTACAACCTGGATGACGGCAAGGAAATCATCTGGGGTTCGGAACGCGACGGGTGGGAGCACCTATACCTGTACGACGGCGTGACCGGCAAGGTGAAGAGCCAGATCACCAAGGGCAACTGGGTGCTGCGCGGAGTGGATTTTGTGGACGAGGTGAAGAAGCAGATCTGGTTTCAGGCGAGCGGGATGAATCCCGAGCAGGATCCGTATTTCATCCAGTATTACCGCATCAACTTCGACGGCACAGGCTTGACGAAGCTGACCGAAGCCAATGGCAACCACACCGTGACTTACTCGCCGGGACGCGCCTTTTACGTGGATACGTGGTCGCGTGTGGACCTGCCGCCGGTCTCTCAACTGCGGCGCACGGATTCACATGCCGCCGGTGATGGAGCTGGAAAAGGCGGACGCTTCCGCGCTGCTCTCCGCGGGGATGCGGATGCCGGAGGTGTTCGTCGCCAAGGGTCGCGACGGCAAGACGGATATCTGGGGCACGATCGTGCGCCCGACCAATTTCGACCCGGCCAGGAAGTACCCCGTGGTGGAGCAGATCTACGCGGGACCGCAAGGCTCCTTCGTGCCGAAGACGTTCAGCGCCCTGCCCGCGACGCAGGCGCTGGCGGAACTCGGGTTCATCGTGGTGCAGATCGATGGCATGGGAACGAACAATCGCGGCAAGGCATTCCACAATACAGCCTGGAAGAATCTGGGCGACGCGGGATTTCCGGATCGCATTTTGTGGCACCAGGCAGCGGCGGCGAAATACTCGTGGTACGACACCAATCGCGTGGGCATCTACGGGACGTCGGCCGGCGGGCAGAATGCGATGGGCGGCATGTTGTTCCATCCCGAGTTCTACAAGGTGGCGGTCACCAATAGCGGCTGCCACGACAACCGCATGGACAAGATCTGGTGGAACGAGTTGTGGATGAGCTGGCCGATCGGGCCGGAGTATGCGGCGGCATCGAACGTGGACAACGCGGCGAAGCTGCAGGGGCGGGTGCTGATTGTGATCGGCGAGATGGATAGCAATGTGGACCCGACCTCTTCGCTGCAGGTGGTGAACGCTTTGGTGAAGGCCAACAAACATTTCGACATGATGTTCATCCCGGGGCAGAATCACGGCGTTGGCGTGCTGGGGAGCCAGCATTACCTGCAGGATTATTTCGTGCATCACCTGCTGGGCGTGGAGCCGCCGGACTGGAATCACGTGGCGCTTTCCGCGGAGAGCACGGCGGGTGGAAATTGATGCGCAGCGCGTTGTTTCTGGCACTCGCAGCGGCCGCATGGGGTCAGGACCACACGGGGTGGCGCGACTATTCGGGAGGCTCCGATTCGGCGCAGTATTCGGCGCTGAAGCAGATCAACCGCGCCAACGTGAAGCAACTGGAAATCGCCTGGATCTACTCGACCGGGGATGATCGCAAGTACGCGTTCAATCCGCTGGTGGTGGATGGCATGATCTACGTTCTGGCGAAGAACAATTCGGTGGTCGCGCTGGATGCCGCCACCGGGAAAGAGATCTGGGCGCACTCGCCGGACCCATCGACCGGGATCATCACCAGCCGCGGCTTGAATTATTGGGAGAGCAAAGACCACAAGGACCGGCGGCTGCTGTTCTGCGCGAACCATTCGCTGCGCGCCATCGACGCGCGCACCGGAAAGGCGATCGCGGCATTTGGCGTCAACGGCCGGGTGGATTTGAAAGAGGGGCTGGGCCGCGACCCGAAGGACATCAAGCTGGTGCAATCGACCACGCCGGGGCGCGTGTTCGAAGATCTGCTGATTCTGGGCTCGGCGACCAATCAGGGCTACGGTTCCGCTCCCGGCGACCTGCGCGCGTTCGACGTGCGCAGCGGCAAGCAGGTCTGGACGTTCCACACGATTCCGCATCCCGGGGAGTTCGGATACGAGACGTGGCCGAAGGACGCGTGGAAGACGGTCGGCGGCGCCAATGTGTGGGGCGAGATTTCGGTGGACGAAAAGCGCGGCATCGTCTACGCGCCGACGGCGAGCGCGAAGTACAATTTTTACGGCGCGGACCGCAAGGGTTCCGACCTGTTCGCCGATTGCCTGCTGGCGCTGGACGCGCGCACGGGGAAACGCATCTGGCACTTCCAGATGGTGCATCACGATATCTGGGATTACGACGATGCGACGGCGCCGAAGCTGCTCACGCTGAAGCACGACGGCAAGATGGTGGACGCGGTGGCGCAGGTGAGCAAGCAGGGCTTCGTGTGGGTCTTCAACCGGGTGACGGGCGAGCCGTTGTGGCCGATCGAAGAGCGGCCGGTGCCGAAGACCGATATGCCGCACGAGCAAACGTGGCCGACGCAGCCATTTCCCACCAAGCCGCCGCCGTTTGCGAGGCAGAAATTTACGGCGGACGACCTGAGCCCGTTCCTCACCGTGGAGGAGCGCGCGCGATTCCGCGACCAGATTCTGAGCGCGCGCAACGAGGGTCTGTTTACGCCGCCGGGACTGCGCGATACGGTCCAGATGCCCGGAAACAACGGCGGCGCCAACTGGGGCGGGGCGGCGATCGACCCGACGAAGGGCGCGCTGTACGTGGTCTCGAAAGATCTTCCGGCGATGCTCAAACTGGAACCGGACGCGACGCAAAAAGGGGCCGATCCGGACGACCGCGGTACACCAGCGGGTTTGGTTTCATGCTGGCGGGAAGCGGACTTTCGCCGATCGCGCCGCCTTGGTCTTCGCTCACCGCGTATGACTTGAACGAAGGAACAATCCGCTGGCAGATCCCGCTGGGCGATGTTCCGGAGCTGGCGGCGAAGGGCATTAAGAACACCGGCTCGCACTATCCGAAGGTGGGTCCGGTGGTGACGGCCGGCGGGTTGATTTTTACGGGCACGCGGGATCAGGAAGTCCGCGCACTGGATGCGGAGACCGGGAAAGTGCTGTGGCAGAAGCAGGTGGACGCGGCGCTCGAAGGGATGCCGGCGGTCTACGAAATTGGCGGGCGGCAGTACATCGTATTCTGCGCGGCGGCGCAGGTGGGATTGATTCCGGCGACGCAGGGCAAGGTCTCGGGCTCCTACGTCGCGTTCGCGCTGCCGAAGTAGTTAGAGTTCCTTGATGTAGATGTTGCGGAAGCGAATCTCCGAGCCATGGGTCTGGAGCTCGATCGCGCCCTTGGGAACGAGCGGCAGCGTGCGGTTGTAGAAGTTGTCGAGCACCTGGTTATCGACGGTCAGTTTGCCGTTCAACCAGACGCTGACACGCGAACCGACCATTTTGATGTGGAAGGTGTTCCAGGTGCCGACGGGGTTGTCGGCTTTGACCAGGGGCCACTTGCCGGGGTTATCGTCGTTATCGTTCCAGAGAGCGCCGGAGCCTCTGGGCGCACCGTTTTTGACTTCCCTCGGATTATCGACATCCCAGATCTGGACTTGCGGATAGCTGCGGAGGTAGATGCCGGAATCGCCATTGTGATTGACCATCAGCCAATCGACGTAGAGCTCGAAATCGCCATAGTCTTTGGCGGTGGCGAGGTGAACGCTTTTGCCATCGGAAACGATTTCGCCTTTGGCGGTATCGACGCTCCAGTGCAGGTCGCGCTCGGCGTTCCACTGGGTTTGTTTGGCAGCGAGATCTTCGCGGGAAAGCAGCGCTTCGGCGTGCGGGCTGTAAGTGCCCTGGCGGCCGCGCCAGCCGGAAAGGGTTTTGCCATCGAAGATGGCGGTGAAGCCCGGCGGCGGAGTGTTCAGGGGGCGCTCCTGGGCGAAGACAGGGAGCAGGAGGAGCATCGCGAGGGCGAATCGTTGCATGTCCCTATCCTCGTTCAGGCCAGACATTCTTTGCAATAGGCCAGGCATTTTTTCATTTCGGCGATCAGGTTGGAAGCGGGCGGGATGGGGTACTCGAGCTCGATATTGGCGGGGAACGGGTACTTCTCTTTTTTCAGGAGTTGCAGCACGCCCTTCATCGGGGTGTCGCCCTGGCCGAACGGGGTGTAGGCGCCGTGATCGCGCTTCATGTCCTTGACGTGGAGGTTGGTGATTTTGGCGTGGTGCTGCCGGATGAAGGCGACGGCGTCATAGTTGGCGGCGGTGAAGTGGCCGATGTCGAGGTTGACGCCGCTGTATTTTCCGTAGGACATCAGGGTGTCGTAGCTTTCGAGGGTAGCGGTCTGATTGGGATCGCTGGTGGCATCGTGGCCGTGATAGCCGACGAGCAGGCGGTGCCGGTTGGCGAAGGGAGCGATGCGCTTGGCCATGGTGAGGGTGGTGCTGGTGCTGATGGCTTGAACGCCGAGGGCATGCGCGAGGGAGAAGCCGTACTCGATATCGTCGTCCTGCATGTTGTCGTTCATGTTGTAGCAGAGGATGGCGAGCGCGATGCCGGCATCGTCGAATTTGGCGCGGACGGACTTCCAGGTAGCGGGGGTCGCGGCGGCGCGCCATGCGCGGAGCTGACTCTGCTGCTGCTGGCGGACGGCGGGCTCGGCGTTGCGGACGACTCGAGGGGCGCCGGCGAGGGCTTCGCAGTGATTGGACATGAGCTCGGCCTCACCGAGCCCGATTTCGACGTAGGCGCGAAGGATGGCTTCGGGATCGGGCAGGGCGATGCTGTTGAAGCTGTAAGTGATGGCGCCGATCTGGACGCCCTGAAATTTGGAATTGATGCGGGCAGCGGCGGCGAGGGCGAATTTTCCGAAGGTTCTTCGGGAATAGAGCATGAAATTGAGTGTACTCAAGACGGGGATCGGACGAGACACACGTATCCCGTTAGATGTGGGTAAAGAAGTTGTGGCGGCCGGGGACTTTCGGGCTTATCGCCGGGTGGGCCCGGCCGCCAGTGATTTGACAGCACGCTACGAAGACGTAAGAACTCGGCTGGATGGCCTCTCGATCGTCCACTCGTTTCGCGTGATCCGTCTCTGTATCCAGGGGTGCGGCAATCAAACGCTATCCGCGACGGTCCCCCGGGTGTGATCGGTTCGAACCGAAGATCTTCCCGCCGGTCTCCTCCACGTAGGGGAACCACCGTTTAGCCGTTAACGGGCTTACAGGAAGTCAGCACCACCTCAGGTCAACTTATGCTGGCCAGCATGAAAACTGTTGGAGTTGCGCTGTGGTTTGCGCAACTCTCTACCTGATTGAGAAGTTACCACACGTGTACCGGAGTATCAGGTAAGATACTCCTGTAAGTTACTCAAAACAGGCCGAAGATAAAGTTTAAGTTTTGGTTACAGGCTTGGCGTTGGAAACAGACAGCCGATCGGAGGGGGCAGCGAGTTAGCCCTTTTCCTGTTCTCGCAACCAGTGAATCAGGGCGTCCCAGAAGGTTGTTTCTGAAGCTGGAGCAGTCTTGGCCTCTTCCTGAGCGGCCTTGCGCGCCATGGTCGCAATGGCGGGAGGCGAGGAGCGCTTCACGTTGAAGAGAGCCACGCGAATACCGGCCTTCGCATAGAGCAGATCGTTGAGCGCGTGAACTTTGGCGGTAGGGTTTTCGGGGTTCTGAGCTACTATGTGCTCGCGCACGGCAGTATTAAGCACTGTGTTTAGAACTTCAAGAGGCTGTCCGGTGCGGTGAAAGTCGAACTGCGAGAAGAAAGGACGCGCTGCGGTAGCGGTCCCGGGAGTGCCTTGCACGCTGCTGATTTCAGCAATTCCCCTGAAAACGCGCAGGAAAAACGGCCAGTAGGCCGGGATATGTACGGGACCTGCTTCCTCTGAACAATAGGCGAGGTAGTGGCGCGTCTTTCCGAGGCAAGACTCTTCAAGCAGACATTCGAGGTAGGCGTTTGTTTGCGGGCCCGTACTGCCCGCGCTGCCGGACTTGCATTCCAAAAGAACCTTGGCATTACCGCCTGGAGCGTGCTCGAGGAGCGCATCCACCTCATGCGACCCTGCAAGCACCATGGAGTTCCTGTCCAGGCACAAAAGGCGCTGCAGCGACGAAACAGTTACGTCGCCCAACTTTCGGACGGGCCATACCATGCGGCTGAAATATTGCTGCCCATTTATGGCCGGAAGGGAGCAAGGTACGCCGTTCTCCAGGCGCAGCCTGCCATCCACAGTTTCAAACAGGGTCTTGAGCTCGTGCATCTCGCCGGGTTCCGGGGTTCTTGCCAAAAAGCGAACGGACTTGGCAATCAATTTGCGATTTGCACTGGTTTCACCATCAACCCTGGCTAACTTGATCACAATGCGGGCGCTCCTTGTGGGAGCCACTTTATCACAGCGGTCGTCAAGTTCTGCCAGGAGCGATCTGTTTCGACAGTGCGATGCGTGAAGCTGGTCGTTGAGTCGATGGAAGCGCTGATCACAAACTCCCGGGCAGCCCGGCGGACGCAACGATAGGTTCGTTGCGCCGCGCCGGACCCGGATTGGGAACGGTCACTCCTTCGAAAGCATCGCCAAAGCTTCCGTTTCCAGATTGCGATACAGCTTGCCGCTCACGTCGATGGTGACGCTCTTGAGAGTGAATCCGCTGCCCGGAAAGGGCGCGTTGTATTGCTTGGTCACGGAATCGGCACCCATGCGGCCGATGACCAGGCCTTCTCCAGCCAGAGTGAACTTGCCCGGTTGGGTGCGGATCTTCGCTTTGCCGACCGCTTTATCGTTGATATAAAGCGTGGCGGTGCCGTTGGCGCAGCCCTTGGGTTCTTCCTTCTCGCGATCGAACTTCACGCCGAGAACCACATTGCCTTTGGGAACGACTTCGGTAGACACGACGCTCTGTTCCTCGATGCCGAGGAAGTTATAGACGTAGTGAAGTTTGCCGTCCTTGAGGAACAAGGTGTGCCCGCCGGCCACACCACCCTGGGTCATCAGGACACCCTGCGCACCTTTCGGCTCCGTAATCGAGCACGCGGCGTGAATCCCGTAGGACCGGTTCCTGATATTCGGAGCAACGCCCTCGGGGACTTCGGACGTGTCCGGGTAGTAGGTGTAGTTATCGCGCGCTTTCGACGGTTCCGGACGCTCCACGGTGAGCTGTTCGAGGGCGGTGCGGTCATCGAGCGGAAAGACCTGATTGGCGCCGGCGGCGGCAAACCAGGTAGCGATCAGTTCCAACTTCTTTTCAGGGAACTGGGCGCTCACGTCGCGGCTTTCGGAGCGGTCCGTTTCGATGTGATACAGCTCCCAGGGGTCTTCCATGAACTTACCCTTACCGGAGATGGCGCCATGGCGGGCAACGGCCTTCCAGCCCTTGTGATAAATGGCGCGCGTGCCGAGCATCGCGTAGTACTGCGTTTCGCGCTGCGATTCCGCTTTCGCGTCCTGGAACGAGTAGCGCATGGAGATTCCCTGGATCGGAGTCTGGGTGTAGCCCTTGATGACGGCGGGGGGCTGGACGCCGCAGCAATCCAGAATCGTCGAGACGATATCAATGCAGTGATGATACTGATCGCGGATGCCGCCGGAGACCTTCTTCATCTCTTTGGGCCAACTGATGAGAAGGGGGTCCGCAACCCCGCCTTCGAGCGAATAGCGTTTGAACATTTTGTAGGGAGTGTTGAACGCCTGCGCCCAGCCGGTGGGATAGTGCGGATAGGTTTCCGGACCGCCGAGCTTGTCGATTTTGGAGAGGTTCTCCTTAAGATCGTCGGGCCAGTTGTTGAAGAATTTGTTCTCATTGACAGAGCCGTTCGGGCCGCCTTCCCCGCTCGCGCCGTTGTCGGACATGACTAACACGATGGTGTTGTCGAGCTGGCCGGATTCCTCGAGGTAGTCCAGCAGGCGGCCAAATTCATGGTCGGTGTAGCTGGAGAAGCCGGCGTAGTTTTCCGCCATGCGGGCGAAGAGCCGCTTCTGGTCATCGGACAGGGTGTCCCAAGGAAGCACCTCATCGGCCGGCGCGATCACCTCGCCGACGGGCCAGGGATTGATGGGTGGGAGAGTGGTGCCTTTGGGCACGATGCCCATCTTCAGCATGTTGGCCAAAACGATTTCGCGGTACTTTTCGTACCCCATGTCGAATTTGCCCTTGTATTTGTCCACCCATTCTTTGGGGGCGTGATGCGGCGCGTGATTGGCTCCAAAGCAGAGGTAATTGAGCCAGGGCTTGTCGGGCGCCACCTGCTTGGAATCGCGGATGTAGGAAATGCTTTTGTCCACCAGATCTTTCGAAAGGTGGTAGCCCTGCTCCGGGCCATAGGGCGCGTGGCTGAAATGGTTGTCCTCGACAATATCGGGAAACCACTGATTGGTCTCGCCGCCCAGGAAACCGTAATACCGTTCAAACCCGCGGCCTAGCGGCCAGGTGCGCCGGCTGGCGGCCATATGCTGTTCGGTCTCCGGCGTCAGGTGCCACTTGCCGACGCAGAATGTGCTGTACCCGTTCTCCACAAGAATCTCAGCGAGTGTGCCATTTTCGGGCGGGACCACGGCGTTGGCTCCCGGAAATCCGTTGGCGCCTTCGGTGATGCACGCCATACCGTTCTTATGGGCATTGCGGCCGGTCATGAAACAGGAACGCGTGGGAGAGCACAGCGCGGTGGTGTGCCAGTTCGTGTATTTCAAGCCGAGCTTGGCAATCCGATTGAGGTTTGGCATTTCGATCAGGCCGCCAAATGTGTCCCAGGCGGCGATGCCGGTATCGTCGACGACAACGTAAAGAACGTTAGGTGAGCCGGGCGCCGCCGCGGGCGGAAGATATGGCTGCCAATCCGCAGTAGAATCTCGAACGTCCAGATTGATGATGCCTTTGAATTCCTTCGACATAAATGATCCTTGTAGATGGTTGGCAAGAATGAGTACCGGGGCATCGATCACGGATCCCGGAGCTCGATGCTCCAGCGATGCTACGGTGCCCACTTTCCACACGGATGTTCATGACGTAGGCCGGGTTCATTAATTGGGGCGCGCGCCGGTAATGTGGCGTAGTGCACTGTCCGGCATCGCGCGCGTCACTCAGGGAAGGAAGTTGGGCCGATTACGATCCCGGCGCCTTCAACGTAAGTGCGCGCAGCCAGTTCAGCGCGGACTGGCGGTCTGAAAACGTTTTGGATGGTAATCCGCGATTCGAGGCGACTTCCGCGCCAAATCCAGTGACGAGGGGCGGTTTGCCTATCAGTGCCAATTTCGGGTAAAGCTCCTTGCCCAGGCAGTATTCTGCCGTGGCCTTTCCAAGCTCATAGAGGTCCATGACCGCCAGTTCGCCCATCACCTCCGAGAAGTCAATGAGCACCTTGTCGAATCCTCGCTCCGTGGCTGTATCAATGACGTGCTTGAAAATGCGATGTACGGCTTTGGCGGAGACTCGCCCCGTTACCGTCGCCAGCAAATAGTCTTTTTGTGACTCAAGGATCAGCTCCATCGGTTCTGTGTCTCGACTTAAGTTCACAGGTGGAAATCGAGGCCGCCGGATCCATCGATCTCTACCCAGGTCGATAGTACGCCAGATTCCCTGGGCGTGGCAACGCTCATTGCGCTGGTTTTGACGGCGCGGCGGCCGGGGCACGAGGCTCTGCGACGATGGCGGATTTAATCTCCGGGGTGGTATTCGCTTTTGACGTGGCCCTGGAGCTGGGTGCGGTAGAAGTAGACTTCGCGCAGGGTGCCGGTGGCGTAGCGGGAGGCCTGGTTGTTGAAGTTCGGCGATTTGGGGTCGCCGCTTTCGCCGCCGGCGGTGACGGCACGGGCGCGGACGGTGGGGCCGAATTCGACGACGGCGACGAAGCTGTTGCCGCTGGTGCCGTACCATTTCTTCGTGCCGGGGTAGGCGCGCGCGCCGAAGGAGGCGAGCGAGCCCCATTGCGAGGACGTGAAGCCGACCGGAATGCTGGGGCCGGCGTCGTTAAAGGGCTGGACGATGTCGCCGGTGAGGCGCTGGAAGCGGTTGATGTTGCCCCAGGGAGTTTGCCAGTCGCCGAAATCGGCGGCGAGTTTGCTGCTGGCGGCGTCGAGCGATTGGAGGAGGTCGGCGGCGGGCGCGGAGGCGATGGCGTCATCGGGCGAAACGCCGGAAGCGCGGGCGCCGCGGCCGCCGCCGCCGACACGGCGGCGCACATCCTCCGCCCAGAAGACGGCGAGCGAGGTGGCGACGGAATTGACGTTCCAGCGGAAATCCCATTTGCGGAGCAGGGCGATCTGGGGGGCGAGTTTGGCTTTCAGGGAATTGGCTTCGGGGGCCTGATCCCAGGCCTGGATGAGCGCGGGGATCGGTTTTTCGAACCACGGCAAGATAGCTATCGTAGGCGGCGGCGATCAGGGTATCGAGCGTGAAATCCTTTTTGTTCTGGAGGACGCGGAGAGCGTGGAGGCCGCGCGCGGATTCGCCGCCGCTTTCGACATAGGCGGGGTAGTCCTGCTTCTTGAGGCTGTAGGCACCGGCGGCGGACCAGGGCCAGTTGTTGGTGTTGTACAGCCAGCCGCTCTTGGGATTGAGAAGATTGGGCGCTTCGTTGACCTCGAGGAGGCCCTTATATTCGGTGGCGGGATTACTGCCATCGACGGGCTTGGTCCAATCGAAGGCGGTATCGCGGCGGGGAATGTAGTTGCCGTGGAAATAGGCGATGGTGCCGGAATCGTCGGCGTAGATGGTGTTGTTGGACGAATTCGCCTTGAGCTCCATGGTCTCGAGGTAGGCCTTGTAATTGGTCGCCTTGGTGCGCGTGTAGGATTGCGTGAGCGCCTTGATGGGCTCCTGCATGAGGCGGATCGCTACCCACTTCCCG
This sequence comes from uncultured Solibacteraceae bacterium, assembly GCA_963811575.1. GTDB lineage: Bacteria > Acidobacteriota > Terriglobia > Bryobacterales > Bryobacteraceae > Solibacter. The sequence continues at coordinate 367,901 of CAWERY010000009.1, forward strand.
TTGGCCTCGCGGACGATGGGGCCGTGTTGCGTGCGGTAAACGGTGAACTTCTTTTCGGCCATGCCCTGGGGGCCGCGATAGGGAACGACGATTTCGCCGGCGGTGACGGGGCGTTCGGCGTCGCCGAACTTATAGGTATAGCGATCGCCGCTTTTGGTGACGGTTTCCAGGTACTCGTCCACGGCATCGACACCGCTGGAGGTATGCATCCAGCCGGCGTGTTCATTGAAGCCCTGATAGATGAAGAATTGCCCCCAGGTGGCGGCGCCATAGGCGTTGAGGCCCTGATCGCTGCTCATTTGCAATTCGGAGCGGAAGAAGAAAGAGGTATGGGGATTGATGAGGAGGAGGGCGTGGTGGCCGGCGGTATTGGAGGGCGCGATGGCGATGCCGTTGGAGCCGGTGGGTTCGGGTTCGGCGAAGGGATCGGCGGGGGGCTCGGGCGGAGCGGGTTCCTTCCCGTAGAAGGCTTGGAGCTGATTGAGATTGATGCGTTCGATATCGCCGCCGATGCTGCCTTCGGTGAAAGAGAGGGCCATCCAGGGCTCGAAATGGGTGATGACGCGCGGCTTCACGGCGGGGTGCGTGGCGAGGTAGTAGTTCAGGCCGTCGGCGAAGGCGTTCATGAGCGATTGGAGCCAGCCGGGGCTGGCGGCGTACTGCTGTTTGAGCACGGCGGGATCGATGAACAGCTTCATGCGCAGGTCCTGATAAATGCGCGATTCGCCTTCGGTTTCGGCGAGGCGTCCCAGGGAGTTGAGGTAGTTGGTCTCGACGCGGTTGAAATCGTCCTCGGCCTGGGCGTAGATCATGCCGAAGACGGCATCGGCGTCGGTCTTGCCGTGGACGTGGGCGATGCCCCAATCGTCGCGCAGGATGGTGACGTCGGCGGCCTGCTTTTTCCAGCGGGCGAGATCGGAATCGGCGGCGAATGCGGCGCAGGCGAGGGCAAAGAACGCAACGAGCTTTTTCATGGGATACCTGTCGATTTTAGCGGAAAAAGCAGACGGAGGGTCAGTAGCGCGGGATGGAGGGGTCAACCTGGGCAGACCAGAGGTCGATGCCGCCGGTCAGGTTGGTGACGTTCTGATGGCCGCGCTGGGCGAGTGCCATGGCGACCTGCATGCTGCGCATGCCGTGGTGGCAGATGATGACGAGTTCGCGATCTCCGGGGAGGTGGTCAATCCACGCGGCAGCCTGGCTCATGGGGAAAACGCGCGCGCCGGGGATGGCGGCGATGGCGATTTCCTCCTGTTCCCGGACGTCGATCAGTTCGAGAGGCTCTCCGGCGGCGAGGCGCTGCTGGATTTCGGAGGGCGTGGCGGATTTGACGGGCATTCGTTGACCAGTATACCCGGCAAAAAACCAGTACTCAGTAAACCTATGGCCACTTGACCCTGACCGGGCGGCCACGAATACTTAAGAGATGCCCATTGAGGAACAGCAGCTGGAAGTTGTCCAGCAATCCCTGCCGTATCACGAGGCTCTGGAAGGTTTGCAGGCTGTGAGCCAGTTACTGGCCTCACTGTGTCCGCCGGCGGGTTCGACCGCTGCAATAATCCTCACGGCAAGCGGCGTGGAAGTTCGCATGATCCCCGCAAAGAGTGTGGCTCCCGCAGTCAGCCACGCGTGGCTGCAGAAGATCGAGGACGGGTTGGAAGCGGTGCGGGAGGCGACGGTGGCGCTGGCAGAGGGCTTGAAGAATATGGACCAGAAAGTGGCGTCGCATGCGGTAGCGATGGATGCCGCGCGGACCGCACTGACGCAGAACGAACATTTGATGGAAAGCATCGTGGAACTGATCGGGCCGGCGGAATTCAGTTTGCCGAATTCGGGAGAGTTCGCGAACATTTCGTAGAGTAATCCTGTAAAGATCTGCAATTGAACTAGGGGACAATGGTTTCTGTAGGCTAAGGAGACCATTGTGTCCGAAGTTACAACTCCGTTACACGCGGAAGAACTCAGGAAGATGGACGCGTGGTGGCGCGCGGCCAACTATCTCTCGGTCGGACAGATCTATCTGTACGACAATCCGCTGTTGAAGATTCCGCTCACGCTGGCACACATCAAGCCGCGGCTGTTGGGGCATTGGGGCACCACGCCGGGGCTGAATTTCATTTACGTACACTGCAATCGCCTGATCTGCAAGTACGACTTGAACATGATCTACGTGACCGGGCCCGGCCACGGAGGCCCCGGACTGGTGGCGAACACCTATCTGGAGGGGACGTACAGCGAATTCTGGCCGCACATCACGGAGAGCGCGGAGGGGATGAAGCGGCTGTTCAAGCAGTTCTCATTTCCGGGCGGGATTCCGAGCCACGTGGCGCCGGAGACTCCGGGCTCGATTCACGAAGGCGGGGAGCTGGGGTATTCGCTGCTGCATGCTTACGGGGCGGCGTTCGACAACCCGGATCTCTTCGTGATGCTGCGTGATCGGGATGGCGAGGCGGAGACCGGAGCGCTGGCGACGAGCTGGCATTCGAACAAATTCTGCAATCCCGCGCGCGATGGCGCGGTGATCCCGATTCTTCATTTGAACGGCTATAAGATCGCGGGGCCGACGGTGCTGGCGCGCATGCGGCGCGAGGAGTTGGAGGATTTGTTGAAGGGCTACGGCTACAGGCCGTACTTCGTGGAAGGGATGAGCCGGCGGCGATGCACCAGCAGATGGCGGGAACGATGGATACGGTGATCGGCGAGATGCGCGGCATCCAGGACGAAGCGCGCGCGGCGGGAATCACGAGCGGCGCGCGTGGCCGATGATCGTGATGCGCACGCCGAAGGGCTGGACGGGGCCGAAAGTACGTGGACGGCGTGGAGATCGAGGGCACGTTCCGCGCGCACCAGGTACCGCTCTCGGAGCTGGCGAGCAAGCCGGACCACATACGGATTCTGGAAGACTGGATGAAGAGCTACCGGCCGGAGGAGCTGTTCGACGAAGGCGGCAAGCTGATGGCGGAGATCGCTGAGATCGCGCCGAAGGGGGACCGGCGGATGGGCGCGAATCCGCATGCCAACGGCGGGCTGTTCTTGAAGGATCTGGACCTGCCGGATTTCCGCGATTACGCGGTGGACGTGCCGGCGCCGGGCGCGGTGACGGCGGAGGCGACGCGGGTGATGGGCCGGATGCTGCGCGACGTGATGAAGCGCAATTTGAAGACGGCGAACTTCCGCGTGGTGGGGCCCGACGAGACGAATTCCAACCGGCTGGGCGCGCTGTTCGAAGTGACCGACCGCGATGTCCACGGAGACGATTCTTCCCAACGACGATCATGTGGGTCCGGCGGGACGCGTGATGGAGGTGCTGAGCGAACACATGTGCGAGGGGTGGCTGGAAGGATATCTACTGACCGGGCGTCACGGATTTTTCTAGCTGCTACGAGGCCTTCATCCACATCATCGACTCGATGTTCAACCAGCACGCCAAGTGGTTGAAGGTGACGCAGAACATTCCCTGGCGGCGGCCGATCGCATCGCTGAATTATCTGCTGACGTCGCACGTGTGGCAGCAGGATCACAACGGCTTCAGCCATCAGGATCCCGGCTTTCTGGATCACGTGGTGAACAAGAAGGCGGACGTGGTGCGGGTCTATCTGCCGCCCGACGCGAATTCCCTGCTTTCGGTGACGGACCACTGCCTGCGCAGCCGCAATTATGTGAACGTGATCGTGGCCGGGAAGGCGCCTTCGCCGCAGTGGCTGGATATGGACGCGGCGATCGTGCATTGCACGAACGGGATCGGGATCTGGAGCTGGGCGAGCAACGATCGAGGGATGGAGCCGGATGTGGTGATGGCGTGCTGCGGCGATGTACCCACGTTAGAGACGCTGGCGGCGGTGGACCTGTTGCGGCGCAATTTGCCGGACATCAAGATCCGCGTGGTGAACGTAGTGGACCTGATGACGCTGCAGCCGGCGAGCGAGCATCCGCACGGGCTATCGGATCACGACTTCGATTCGATTTTCACCAGCGATAAACCGGTGGTGTTCGCGTTCCACGGATATCCCTGGCTGATCCACCGGCTGACCTACCGGCGCACCAATCACGCGAATCTGCATGTGCGCGGGTATAAGGAAGAGGGCACGACGACGACGCCGTTCGATATGACGGTGTTGAACGATTTGGACCGGTTCCACCTGGCGATGGACGTAGTGGACCGGGTGCCGCGGCTGGCCGACAAGGGAGCGCATTTCAGACAGTCGCTGCGAAACAAAGTGATCGAGCACCGGCAGTATGTCACTACGCACGGAGAGGATCTGCCGGAGGTTCGCGAGTGGAAATGGCAGAGCTGGGGCATGAGAGCTCTGGTAGTGAACGCGGGGTCGAGCAGTTTGAAGGTGAGTTTGTTCGAACTCGGGGAGGGGCGTTCTCCGACGGCGGTTTGGGAGAGGAATGAGGGGGCGGGAGCGGAACTGGCGGATGTGATCGGGGAGCGGGCGGGAATCGATGTGATCGGGCATCGCATCGTGCACGGGGGAGATGCATTTCACGAGAGCGTTCGCATCACGCCGGAGGTACGGACGGCGATCGCGCGCTTCGGCGAGCTGGCGCCGGAACACAACCGGCTCGAAGGGGCGATGATCGACGCGGCGACGCGGATCTTCGGCGCGGAAGCGGTACAGGTGGCGGCGTTCGACACGGCGTTTCACGCGACGCTGGCTCCGGCTGCGTACGTGTATCCGGGGCCTTACGATTGGGTCGCGCAGGGGATCCGCCGGTATGGCTTCCACGGCATCAGCCATCAGTATATTGCGGGGCGGGCGGCGGAGATGTTGGGACGGAACGCGCGGATCATCTCATGCCACCTGGGCGGGGGCTGCTCGCTGGCAGCGATCCGCGACGGGCGCAGCGTGGATACCACGATGGGGTATACGCCGCTCGAAGGGCTGATGATGGGGACGCGTTCTGGGTCGGTGGACCCGGGGATTCTGATTCACCTGATGCGGCATCGGGGGCACAGCGTGGACGAGTTGGACCGGGTATTGAATCGCGAATCCGGGCTGAAAGGCATTTCGGGAATTTCGGGCGACGTGCGCGAGGTACTGGCGGGCGTGGGGCGCGGCGAAGAGCGGGCGAGGCTGGCGATGCAGATTTATACGCGGCGGCTGGCGGCCGGGATCGCGGGGCTGGTGCCGTGCCTGGGTGGACTGGATACGCTGGTATTCACGGCGGGAGTTGGCGAGCATTCTGCCGCGGTGCGTGCGGCGACCTGCGAGGCGCTGGGCTTTCTCGGCGTGAAGCTTGACGCAGGGAAGAACGAAGTGGCGGCGGAGGAGGACAGGGATATCGCCGCTGGCGACTCCGCGGTACGGGTGCTGGTGGTGCACACTCGCGAAGAATGGCAGATCGCGAAGGATTGTTTTCGGATTATAGCGGACGTCCGCGGTTAGCTGGTACGGGGGTCCAAAAGTTCCAATCTTTTGAGCCGTACCCGGACCTGTAACCCTGGGCGCTGCAGGTGCGCCCTCATGACATACCCCCTTTTTACTAGATGGGCGCTGTACCTCCCCAAGGCATGGCGCCCTTTTTGATCAAGCCCGCTTTTTGATCAAGCCCCTTGTTTAGCGTCTCCAGGCAATCCCTAGCATCCTGAGTTCCGAGGGGATGACTTTGAGGAGATTGAAGATAGGGCGTCTTTCCACCGGTCCGGCGCTGCTTCTGGGATTGGCTTTGGGGATTCTCGCGGTGCTGGCGGCGCGCTCCGCGCTGGTGCATCGAAGCCAGCCGGCGGCGAAGACGAGCGCCGTCCGGACACGCGATGCGGTCAATCCCCGAGTCCCTGCCCGGCATGCCCGCTCCGCTGAATCCGAAAGATATATACGCCGCGAATCGTCCGGGAGAGCTCAGCGAGGTGGCGCGAAATTTTCCCGCGCGCGTGTATGTTCCGAACAGCAAGAGTAATACGGTGAGTGTGATCGACCCGGCGACCTTTCGGGTAATCGATCGCTTTCCCGTGGGGCGCCTGCCGCAGCACGTGACGCCATCTTACGACATGAAGACGCTGTGGGTGTTGAACGATCGCGGGAATAGCCTGACGCGGATCGATCCCATGACGGGCAAGCCGAAGGGGACGATTCGCGTGACCGACCCCTATAACATGTACTACACGCCGGACGGCAAATACGCCATCGTGGTGGCGGAGCAACAGCGGCGTTTGAATTTTCTCAATCCGGCCGATATGACGCTGCGCCATTCGCTGGAGGTGCCCTGCAAGGGCGTGGATCACATGGATTTCTCGGCGGATGGAAGGTACCTGATCGCAAGCTGCGAGTTCTCGGGATCGCTGGTCAAAGTGGACGTAGAGCGGCAGGAAGTTTTGGGATGCTATCGAACTGGGTCGAAGGAACATGCCGCAGGATGTGAAGCTTTCCCCGGACGGCTCGGTGTTCTTTGTGGCGGATATGGATGCGGGCGGCATCCACCTGATCGATGGCGACCAGTTCCGGTATATGAGTTTTCTGCCGACCGGGAAGGGCGCGCACGGCTTGTACGTCAGCCGGGATTCGCGCGTCTTATACGTCTCTAACCGCGATGAAGGGAGCGTCTCCGTAATCGACTTCGGCAGCCGGACGGCGATTGCGAAGTGGCGCCTGCCGGGCGGCGGGAGTCCGGACATGGGAGGCGTGTCGGCGGACGGCAAGGTTCTATGGCTGGCGGGCCGGTACAATTCCGAGGTCTACGCGATCGATACCCAGGACGGCAAATTGCTGGCGCGCATCCCGGTGGGGCGAGAGCCGCATGGCTTATGCGTGTATCCGCAGCCGGGACGTTATTCGCTGGGCCACACGGGAATCTTTCGCTGAAGTAGGGAGCGCCGGTCGTATGGTCCGCGGCGCTCCGGTTGGATACAGGGTCAGGCGGCTTTCATGCCGGGTTTGAGAAGGACCTTGGTCCAATCCTGGCCGGTGCCTACGCCGCGATGATCGAAGTGAGCGTAGGCTTCCACGGCGCGCGCCAAAGGCAGGCGGTGGCTGACGATGAAGCTCGGCTTGGCGCGGCCGGCGATGATCAGGTCGCGGAGATAGACATTGTACTTTTTGACGGGCGCCTGTCCCTGGCCGATGGTGATTCCGCCGCCCCAGAACTTACCGAGGGGGAAGAGGAATTCGCCTTTTTTGGCATGTTTGTCTACCCCGCCGGGATCCTGATCGAAGTAGACGCCGATGATGCCGACGGAGCCGGTGGGGTTGATGATATCGGCGATCTGGCGAATGGTCTGCATGGGATCTTCGCGGCCGGGATCATCCTGGCTGACGGCCTGGTAGCCGACGGCGTCGATGGCGCAGTTGACGCCCGACATCTTCTCTTCGCCCGGCCGCAGGGCCTGGGTATGGGAGCGATTGGCGGAGCGCAATTCGCGGATCTGCTCCACGGGGTCGCCCTTGGTGAAATCGACGGGGACGGCGCCGATGCTTTCGGCGCGCTTCAGGCGATCCGGCGCGCGATCCACCACGTAGACCTCGGAAGCTCCCTTGATCAGTGCGCTGTACGCGGAGAGCAGGCCGACGGGACCGGCGCCAAAGACCGCGACCGAATCGCCGCTTCGGACGTTGGCTAATTCGGCGGCGTGCCAGCCGGTGGGGAAGATGTCGGAGAGCAGGACGAAATCGTCCTCGAACCGGTCGCCAGGTTCGCCGGGGAGTTTCAGGCAATTGAAATCCGCAAACGGGACGCGCAGGAACTCCGCCTGGCCGCCGCGATACGGACCCATGCCGGCGTACCCATAACCGGCGGTCGGGGCTTCGGGATTGGCGGTAAGGCAGGCGGCGGTAAAGCCTCGCGAGCAGTTGAAGCAGAAGCCGCAGCCGATATTGAACGGGAGCACGACGCGATCGCCGCGCTTGATGGAGACTACGCCTTTGCCGATTTCTTCGATGATGCCCTGATTTTCGTGTCCGAAGACGGTGCCGGGTTTGGCAGTGCTGCGTTCTTCGTACATGTGAAGGTCGCTGCCGCAGATGGCGGCGGTGGTAATCCGCACGATCGCGTCGCCGGGCGCTTCGATTTTAGGATCGGAGACCTCTTCGACAGCCACTTTATTTTTTCCTTTGTAGACGACTGCTTTCATGATTGCCTCGCAGAGATTTAGATTTCCAACGTTGATACTTTGGGTATGCAGGTGGGCTGCCTATGGCGGTTGAACCACGGAGTTCGGCGGGCGGATGGACGGAAAAGCCATAGTTTGGTAGGCGAGGCACGCGGTCCGGATGTAGAAACTGCACGTTGCCCCCGCCGCTAAAGAAAACTCATTTCCGACCGATGACTACAGATGGATGAAGCGTTCGGCACGAATCGCCGCGGAGGGCACGGTCTACCTGGGGAGGCAGCCGATCTATGGCGGCAACCGCGAGATCCGGGCGTACGAATTGTTATACCGGCGACAGGCTTCGGACGCGACGGCGAATTTTGACGACGCCGACCGTGCCAGCGCGGATGTCATGCTGCGGGCTTTTCTGGAAATCGGGTTGTCTACGGTGTGTCCCGAACAGCCGGTGTTCATCAATCATACGCGCCACCTGCTGGCGCTCGACCCGATTCTGCCTCCGGATCGCTGTGTCGTCGAGGTGCTGGAAGACGTGGCGGCAGACCGGGAAACGGTGGACCGCCTGGCGCGCCTGCAGAAGCTGCACTACCGGATTGCGCTGGACGATTTCGTATTTCGGGAGGAACTGGTTCCGATGGTGGAACTGGCCGACTATGTGAAGCTCGATCTGCTGGCCTTGGGAGCGAATGCATTTCGGGAGCAGATGAGGCTGTTGCGGCCTTTCGGAGTACGCATCGTCGCTGAGAAGATCGAATCGGAGGCCGAGTTTCGCTGGTGCCGCAAGTTGGGGTGCGAACTCTTCCAGGGCTACTATCTGCGGCGGCCGGAGGTGCTGAGCGGAAGGCGAATTCCTTCCAGCCGGTTGTCGATTCTGTCCCTGCTGTCACAGTGCGCGGACCTGGAGAGTTCGGCGGGCGTGATCGCGGCGATTATTGCGCGCGATGCTCCGCTGACGTACGGCCTGATGCGGCTGGCGAACTCCGCTTTGTATCGCAGGCGGAGTGAGATTCGAAGTCCGGCGCAGGCGGTGACGCTGCTCGGGATGGATTTTGTGTACCGGTGGGCTACGCTGCTGGCGATTTCCGGGAACGATGATTGTCCGGCGGGATATCTGGAGACGGCGCTACAGCGCGCGCGCATGAGCGAAATGCTGGCGGCGCACTATCATTGCTCCTCGCAGGAGGCCTATATCGCCGGGCTGTTGAGCACGCTCGATGCGATCTTCAATTCGCCAATGGAAGAGCTGATTGCTCCGCTGCCCATCGACACGCGTTTCAAGCGGGCGATCCTGCAGCGCGAGGGGGCGCTGGGCGCGGTGCTGGATGCGGTGCTCGGGTATGAGAACGGCAAATACGCGGGCGTCGATCTGCCGGACGCGGCGATGCAGAAGATTTATTGGGAAGCGGCAGCGTATGCGCGCGCCATGATGACGGAAATGTGCGCCGCGCTGGGCTAGGGGTCTATTTGATGCGGTCGCGCACGCGCCGGGCCTGGGCGAGGTGGCGGCGCTCGTGGGCGGCGGCCTGCGCCAACGTGGCGCCGAGGCTCAACTTGATCAGCGGTACGATCGGGGTGGGAACTTTCACGCGCCGCAGATCGAGGCCATCGGCGCGTGCGATCTGGATGCCGAAGTTTCGTTGAACGTGCAGGAAGGTCGGCAGGACGCCGGTGATCGGCTGTCCGTGCAGGGGAACGAAACGCTTGGGCGCGGACATGGCGTGGCGGACGGGCGGCTCGGTTTCCCGGAGGATAAAGCGCTCCCAGGCGGGGTACTCGAAGTTCTTACCGTTGTGGAGACCGGCGGTGCGGGTACCAGCGATACGGGCATGATCGATGGCGGCTTCGATGGCCAGGAGTTCCACCTGTCCGACCATGGTCAAATGCGAAAGGCACTCTTCGATGGACCATTGGTCGGGTGACGGGCGCCAGTTGAATTGAGCCTCCGTCAGACCCAGGGACAATTCCTGAGCCTGGCTGGAAATGAGCTCAAATTCCTGGCTATATTTTTCTAGTTCGGGATGCACTACGTCGAATTATAACCCTTTACCGCCTAATGAGTTGCAATGGGCTGATCGAGGGGCGAAGGGGGCCGGCCGGTACGCAGCAGGCGGCGATTCTTTGGCCTCGAACTGGAACTCTTCCGTGAGCAGGTCCTGCACGGTGTAGCTCTCCTTGGCAACGCCCTCGGAGGCATGGTGCGTGGTATTGCCGAAGATGTGATAGAGCTCGTGTGCCAGGACGCGGCCCAGCGCGCGGCCATACGCGCCCTCGCGCTCATTCCCGGGCACCATCCGCCAGGGAGCGGTGCACGAATTCGCGAATCCGATCGCATGCCACGTCGGTAAACGGCAGGATTTCTCCATCGCTGATGTGGGTCCAGCCCAGGGCGCCGGAAAATTTGATCGGCCCGGCGGTTACGCTGGCGGAGGGATCGCACCTTCCCTGGAAGGTAATTACGGCCAGTTCGGCGGAACTTTCGTTGCTGCGCTCGCGCGGCGAGATCACGCCACTCGAAGCGCAGACCGATGGGAGCCATGATGGCCTCCACTTCTTCCTGAATGGCGGCCAGCACAGCGGGCGGCGGCTGGTATTGGAAACTGGTGTAGAGAGTAATCGGAGCAGACGGAGCCCAGCGGGTTTCGCCGACGGCGGGGAGGACGCCCGCCAACAGGCAAAACAGAACCATTTTCACTTTTACAGACCTCGCAACGATCGAATCGGGTGTGAGATTAGACCGCGCGATGCCGGTCTGTCGCCAGTTCGGGATACTCTCGAACCAGGGTGGCTGCAGTGTGGCAGGCGAAACAGATCGCCTTGGCCGAAGACAAATTTTGGTCCCATTGATCGGCGGGAAGCTGATTCCACTCCAGCGTCATTCCACTCTCCGTGAGCAGACACGGCGGGTTCCCGCTCCAATCGACATTTTCAAGCGCAACTCCGCAGGCGGCACAGGCCTTGCCGCGGTACCATTTGGCAATGATGTTGCGAGCCAGGCATTCTTCGCCGGCGGCCTGGATCTGGCTGAGGCACTCCTGCCCGCAGCCTGCTTTCTCTGGCCAGCGCGAGCATTGGCTGAGTCTCAGGTCCGGCGACTTGCCGAACGATGTTACGGCCGCGCGCGCCGCATCCACAGCCACCGCGGCGGAACGATGGTTTTCCGGACATTGGATCAAGCGGTTGCCGCGAAACTTCCACCAGGCGCTGACCAGGGGGAGCAGTATCGCAACGGCCGCAAAGGCTAAAATTGCACCGACCACGATAATCAGACATAAAAAGCTCCGAAATAACTAGTGCAACGCACGCGCCATCTGGAGATTCCCCTATTTGGGGCATCAAGCGGCTGGATTTAAAGGGATGTTTCCTGGCGGCAGAGTTGTGTGATCGGGCTCACGCTGTGACCTTTCGCTCAGTAATAGAGTCCTTTGGCGCTTACTGCGGCAACGGGGGGAGTTTCGACCACGTCTCAAGCGTAGTGAAGCCTCATTTCCGGGCCATTTCGCTCTTATTGGTCGCCGGCGCGCTGGCGCGCCGCCGGGAGCGAGTATTTTTCCGCTAAGCAGAAGATCGACACGATCGAGAGCGACCGCCTGCGGCCTGGCGCGCGGGTGACGCTGAGCTACCCGGAGTTGACCGCGCTGGTGGAGAAAGAAGCGCCTCGCGGGGTCCGCAGCCCGAAACTGCGCGCCACGGAGCGCGACGTGGCGACGGGAACCGCGCTTATCGACTTCGGCAAGCTCGAGCGGTCCCAGGGCAAGCAGCCGGGGTGGCTCATGTCCAAACTGCTGGATGGCGAGCGTCCGGTCAGCGTGACGGCCCGCATACGGTCCTCGGGCGGGCACGCCACGGTCGATTTGCAGAGCGTGGCGATTTCCGGGATTACGATCGACGGACGCACGTTGGATTTTCTGATTCAGAACTTCCTGCTCGCGATGTACCCGGACGCCGTGCTGGGCAAGCCTTTCGAGCTGGGGCACCGCATCGAACGGCTGGATATCGCGCCGGCCGCGGTGGGCGTCGTGATTGGGAAATAGGGGCGCTCAGTAGACGTTTCGCTCGACGCCGCGAGCTTGCGAGGCAAAGCGCGAGATGCGCAATTCATCGATATCGATGGTGTGGGCGCGGCCGTCCAGCACTTCCTCGGCGATCAGCATGCCGGTGGCGGGGGAATGCATCACGCCGTGGCCGCTGAAGCCCGAGGCATCCACGTAGTTCGGCAATTCCGGACGGCGCCCGAGCACCGGCATGTGGTCGGGAGTATTCTCATAGAGCCCCGCCCAGCAGTTGCGACGCACGATGCCGACGATCGGCCAGAAACGGGAAGCGGGCGGCGCCGCGTTCCAGAACGGTCTCCAGCCAAGCCCAATCCACCGCAAGATTCTCGCTCGAAGGCTCGCTTTCGTTACTGACGCCCATTAGGATCTTGTCGCCCTCTTTGCGCATGTAGAAGCCGCTGCCGGTATCGATGGTGAAGGGAAAGACGGGGAGCTGCGGCAGCGGTTCCGTCATGTAGATACAGCGGCGATAGGGGAGCACCGGAACATCGAGGCCGGCCAGGCTACCGACGGCGCCGGCCCACGGACCCGCCGCGTTGACCACCACGCCGCAAGGAATCGGTCCGGTTGGAGTTTCGACCGCGGTAACGCGGCCCAGCGACTGGTGAATCCCCAGCACGGGCGTGGCGCGCCGCAATTCGACACCGAGCCGGCGCGCCGCGGCCAGATAGCCCATGGCAACGCCGTGCGGATCGCAATGCCCGTCCTCGGCGCAATAGGTGGCGCCGAGCAGGCGGTCGGGGTTGAGGAACGGCAAGTGGGCGAGCACTTCAGCCGGCGTGAGCAAGCGAGTGGCTACCGCCAGCGAATTCTGCAGTTCGGCGCCGCGCTGGTAGTGTTCCCACGCGCCGGGGTCCGACACGAGCAGCAGATACCCAATCTGTTTGAGGCCCGCATCGCCGCCAATTTCCTCGGCGAAATGCTTCAGGCGCTCGATGCTGTAGCGCGAGAGGCGGATATTCACTGCATTGGCGAATTGGTGGCGAACGCCGGCGGCGGAGCGCGCGGTGCTTCCGGAAGCCTCCGTGGAGGCACGCTCCAGAACGATTACATCGGTACAGCCGCGGATGGCCAGGTGGTACGCGATGGAGGAACCGACGATCCCCGCGCCAACCACCACGACCGATGCCGAGCTACGCGCCATGGTTCATTGTGGCAAAAGGTGCATTGTGGCGAAACTCGCGGCGCGGGGACGCGAGCGCGGGAACGATTGACCTGTTTGCCGACAGTAGACTTTTACTTGCGAAGGTTAGTACACGAGCAACTGCCAAAGAGTAACTATTCGGAATCCGGGTGAATTACGTGAGAATCAACACCAGTTGTAGCGAGCGAGCAGAGGAAGGAACAACACCGATGGGAATCAGCAAGCGATTTAACGCCGCGAGAGCGCGGCAGAGGGGCCATGCGGCAATCGAAGTGGGATTGATGCTGCCCTGGTTAATTTTCACCTTCGTGGGTGCATTTGACGTCGGCCAAGCCGGTTATGCGTTGATTTCGGTGCAAAACGCGGCCCGCACGGCGGCGAGTTACGGCGCCCAATCATCCACCGTCGCGCAGAGCACGAATTTCACCGGCGGCGCGATTCCTTGCCAGTATGCGTTGGACGCGCTGCGCTATGCCCCGCGGGTCGGGACCGGGACTACAACGTGCGGCGGCGAATCCCTGGTAAGGGTGTCGGCCAGCTACAACAGTCCGGGATCCTACGGGCTGCCCTCTGCCAAGGTCACCGTCACCTACACATTAAACATGATCCGGCTGCCGGGCATATTACCCTCTTCGGTTAACATTAGCCGCAGCGTGGAATTGCCGATCAGGAGTTAATATGACCGCCCGATTGAGATCCAAACGAACCAACCAGCGCGGCAGCCTGCTGATCGAATTTACGCTGTGCGCGATTCCGCTGATCTTCGTCCTGATTTCGATCACGCAGATGAGCATGACGATGTGGAACTATCACACCCTGGCCGAATCGGTAAGCTACGCGACGCGCTATGCCAGCAGCCGGGGAGCGGGCTGCGCAGGGCAGACTTGCGCTACGACGGTGGGCTCGATCGCGACGCTGCTGGCGAGCCGCGCCATCGGCATCCCGCCGGGGAGCGTGAACGCAACTTTGACATCGACCGCTTCCACGGTTACCTGCAACCCCTTGAATACCTGCACCTCGAACGGAACGGCATGGCCTTCCCTGGCGGGTAACACGGCGGGCACAGATGTGACGATCAGCGTCAGCTATCCGGTGAAATTTCCGATTCCGATGTACGCGCCGGGCAGCGGAAAAGGGTCCTCGTTCGGCGGTCTGACTTTGGCGGCGCAATCGCGCCAGATGGTGATGTACTAATGAAAAACAATAGAAAGCGTACCGGACAGGCGTTATTGTTGACGACGGTTTCCATGAGTTTGGTGTTCGGGACGGTCGGCCTGGCGGTGGACGTGGGCTGGGCCTACTACCGGCGTGAAGCGGCGCAGGCGGCGGCGGATGGGGCGGCGATGGCGATTGTACGCGCGGCCATGATCAATGCGCCCAGCGGGATCGCGTGCGGAACCAACTCGGTGTGGTGCGGCACTCCGGCGGGAACGGCGGCCGATTGTCCGGCAACCGCACCCACCACGGCGAGTTCAACCTTCGATAATGCCTGCATGATGGCGGCGGCCAACGGCTTCACCACCAGCGGCAACAGGCGGGTCAGCGTACAGGCCAACAACACCAGTTCCTCACCGACGGTTTCGGGGATCTCGACGAACTATTGGGCTGTGGTCAGGGTCACCGATACGCCCGTGGGCTTCTTCGGCAGCCTGATCGGAAAGCCCTTCAGTTCGACAGCGCGCGCGACGGCCGCGGTAGTAGGCGGCGGCGGCAGCGGCGCCGGATGCATCTATGTGCTGGATCCCCACGCCAGCGACTCCTTCGACGCGGGGAATAACAATACCGTCACCTCGCAGTGCGGCATTTACGTGAACAGCGACGCCAGCAATTCGACCGAGGCTATGCACGTATACGGCAGCGCGCACGTAACCGCGACGAATGGCGCCACGGTGAATGTGGTTGGGGCGGTGAAAACCGATAACGGCGGGGTGATCAGCCCCTCGGCAACCAAGGCTCCGACGCCGGCCGCCGACCCGTTCGCTTCCCTGCCCAGCCCCACGCCCGCAAACACCTGCCAGAACGGCACGTTTACGAACTGGCAGCCCACGCAATACACTCCGGCGCCGGGCACCTATTGCACGTTCCAACTCGGCAACGGGATGAACGGCCAGCTTTCGGCCGGGACTTACATTATTAATGGCGGCAGTTTCAGCATACAGGGCGGCTCCACGCTGACGGCGACCGGCGGCGTGCTGATCTATTTGACCGGAGGCGCGTACGTGAATATCGCCAACGGCGCCAACGTGACGCTGCAGGCGCAATCGTCCGGAAGTTACCAGGGAGTGCTGTTCTACCAGGACCGGACGATGTCGAACCCGACCGGCAGCAATTTCGCGGGCGGCTCGACGATGAACTTGCAGGGCTCGATCTATATGCCGCACTCGCTGCTCACCATCGACAACGGGAACCAGACACGGACGATGGGGCTGGTCGCGGGCAAGGTCAAATTCCAGGGAGGCGCGCAGATCAACGTGGCGACGAGCGTCGCGCAGACGGGGCTGCCGCTGGGGAGCACTCCTTCGGTGGCGATGATCGAATAGGCGGGCCGGAGATTTATGAAGGGCTTCTCGCTGAGGCACTGGAAACGCCAGGAAGAAGAGATTCTTCCTGGCGTTTTCGGCGTTAAAGGGGAGGCGGAAGGGAGCGCTGTGATTGGGGCTTTTTCCGGGAAGTCGCAGACCGCAGAGGCGCAGCGGGAATGCAGGGGACGCAGAGAAAAGGCTGTGGGGAAGTTATGCGGCATGGTTTTTCTGCGTTCTCTGGTGATGGGTGGATCGACGGCTTGAGGGTTCTAAGTCAAAAGCAGTTCTCGCAGAGGCGCAGAGGACGCAGAGAAAAGGCTGGGGGGGAAGTCATGAGGCATGGTTTTTCTGCGTTCTCTGCGGCTCTGCGAGAAATGCTTTTTCAGGTTGGTGAACGGCTTTGGAGTTCTAAGTCAAAGGCAGTTCTCGCAGAGGCGCAGAGGACGCAGAGAAAAGGCTGGGGAGAAGTTATGCGGCATGGTTTTTCTGCGTTCTCTGCGGCTCTGCGAGAAATGAATTTTCAGGCTGGTCATGGGAAGCCAGAGAAGAAGGTCAGCCTTTCAGGCGCAGGAAGAACCAGACCATGCCGAAGGCCATGAGCGCGGCCGCGGAGACCTGGCGCGGGGTTCGGCCGAGGCGGGCGAGTATCAGGGCGAGCAGGGCGATTGCGGCGATCTCTACCAGAGCGGCGCCCGCCAGGACCAGCGCCGCGGAGTAGCCGGTTGTTTGCAGGAACAGGTGGAAGTACATGCCGTGGAAGAGGCCGAGCACGCCGGTGACGAGCCAGCGGGCGCCCGCCTCCGGGAGGAGCAGGATTTCCACCGCGAGGTACGCGATGGCGAGGGCGGTGGCGGCCTCCACGAAACGCAGCGGCGGCTGCCACGCGAGATGCGGCAGCACGAGCGTGCTGGCGCACTGGCCCAGCAGGAAGGCGGCGGCGATCGCCAGCAGCTCCCGGCGCGAACGCGCCGCAATCACGAGCGCGGCGAGAAACAGCAATTGGACGACGCCGCCGAGCGCGCGCACGGCTCCGGCGCCGGCTTGAGTCACGGCGGTTTCGAGGCGGGTGGGCGGGCGGAAGCGCAGCGTGGAGCGCGTGAACCCGAGATCGAAGATGGCCTCGTCGCGCTTCCCGCCCATTTCGGCGCGCAGCAGGTGGACGTGATTCGGTACCGTGACCGCGGCCAGGGTGCATTCCACATCCACACGGTCCACCGGCGCGCGAAATTCATAATCGGCGGAGCAGAGGTACGTGTTGCGCGCCGTATCCGTGCGGCACTCGCTGTGGGAAAGGCGGGCGCCCTCGAAGCGGACGTGCTCCAGGAGCACCTGCTCCGGATTTTTGACGTGGGTAATTTCGTAGAGCGGCATGCGCAGCTCGTAATGGGCGTGAGCACCCTTCACGGTCAGGTCGCCCGAACTCATGCTCATGACGTGCGCCGCCGCCGGAAGCGCGAGCAGGAACAACGCGCGTCTCATTGTAATGGCGAGGTTGTATCGAGCGGCTTGACCGTGACACCGTGGGCGAGCCGTGCCCGCCGGATCCGCAGATAGAGAATGCGGGCCAGGGCCAGCACCGGGACGGAGAGAAAGCTGCCCGGAATTCCGGCTACTTCCGCGCCGCCAAACACGCCGAAGAGAACCAGCAGGGGATGCAGCTCGACGCCTTGCCCCATCAGGTGCGGCGAGATGATGTAATCCTGCAGCATGCGAAAGGCCACCAGGAAAATCAGTACGCCTAAAAGGTGCTGGCCCGAAATCGCCGTGACAATCAGGATGGTCGCCGCGGCGGTGAGCGGGCCGATCATCGGGATAAACTCCAGGCACATCGCCAGCACGGCCAGCAGGATGCCGAAGGACATACCCATGATGGTGAAGAAGACGCTATAGCTGACGAAGGTGCATAAGAGAGAGCAGCACCAACGCACGCATGTAGTGCGCCAGCAGCAGATGGATATCCTCCATCAGGCTGTCCACCAGCGCGCGCAGCGGCCCCGCATCCACCAGGCTCAGCATGTGGCCGCGTATCAATTCGCCATCCTTAATAAAGAAGAAAGCGAGCACCGGAACGATCACGACGTAGATTACGCTGCTCGCCACCGAGAGGAATTTAAGACTTGCGCCCGGCAGCGCATGCAGAATGTCGCTGGTGCGTTTGTAGAGCTCGCCCCGTATGGTCTGCACAATCTCGGCTTTCACGCTGTTCACGTTGGCGGATGCCAGCGGGGAAGGCGCTTCCCAGCGCGCCATCATGTCGGGCAGTTTCTTGGTGAGAGACTGCGCTTCGTCCACGACACGCGCACCGATCTGGGTCACCACCAGCACCGCGATGCCGATGAAGATGATGTAAGAGAGTGCCAGCGCCAACGTGCGCGTACGGCTCATCGGGAGGGCGCGATCGAGCAGGTTGACCAGGGGCGAAAGCAGGTAGGCGAACAGCAGCGCCAGGGTAAACACGAACAGGGTGGAGCGCAGCAGGTATACCAGCACCAGCGCGAGAACAACCAGCGCCGCCGTCCACGTATAGCGCCCCGCCTTCGGTTCCAACCCAAGCATAGTCTCTTTCAATCCTACCCCGGCGGGGGACGAAGTTTTTCGATTCTCACGCGGGCAATGCGATTGCGGTCCATTTCGAGCACCGTGTAGCGGCGGCCCTCGTACTCCACGCTGCGCCCAGCCTGGGGAATTTCGCCGAGCTTGAAAAGCAGGAAGCCGGCCAAGGTTTCAAAACCCGCATCCGGCGGAATCTCGATTCCGTATTCGCTCTCCAGGTCGCGGATCCGCGTGGCGCCATCGAGTTCCACGTTGTCGGCCTCAATGCGAGGCTCCACCTTCTCATCGTGCTCGTCCTCAATCTGGCCGACGATCTGTTCGAGCACGTCCTCCACCGTGACCATGCCGATGATGGTGCCGAATTCGTTGACGATCATCGCCATGTGCGAACGGCCGTGCCGGAACTCCTCGAGCATCGCGGAGACTTCCTTGGTCTCCGGCACGAATAACAGGGGCCTCATGAGGCGGCTGATGCGGAAGGCGCGGCTGGAGCGGCTGGAGCGTATGGCGATACGGCGCTCCTGCCAGACCGGCAGGAGGTCTTTGTAATGGAGCAGGCCGACGATCTTCTCCGGCGTCTTGTCGTAGACCGGCAGCCGCGAATGGCGCTGCTCGTTCATGGTTTGCAGCACTTCGTCCAGGCCGGCATCGATCGCAATCGAGACGATGTCGTTGCGCGGAATCATGATCTCGCGCACCGAGACCGCGCGCAGATCGAGCACGCGGTGGATCATATCCTCCTCGGCTTCCGGCAGGTAGCCCAGGCCGCGACTGCTGGAGACGATCAGCTTCAGTTCCTCCGACGTGTGTACGGTGCCGTGCCCTTCGCCTTTCAGGTGCAAGGCGCGCGTGATCGCCGCGGCCGAGCGTTCGATCACCACCACGAAGGCCACCGTGGACCGGTAGAAGATCAGCAGGGCGGGAGCGGTCAGAGCGGCCAGCTGCGCGGATTTCGCCATCGCCAGATTCTTGGGCACCACTTCGCCGAGCACTACGTGGAAATAGCTGATCACCAGGAACGAAAGCAGAAAGCAAACGCCGTGGAGCAGTTTCGAGGTCGCCGGCGTGTCCAGGACGTGGAAGATGCTGGTGAGAATCTGATAGAGCGTGTCTTCGCCGGCCCAACCCAAGCCGAGACTGGCAAGCGTCACGCCCACCTGAGTCACGGAAAGCAAGCGTCCCGGATTGGCCAGAAGATTGAGCGCGGCCTGCGCGCCGGCGTTGCCTTCCGCCACCATTTGACGCAGGCGGGATTGACGGACGGAAAGCAGCGAGACTTCCGCGCCCGCAAAAAATCCATTGATGGCGATGAGAAGAACTACGAGGAGAAGACGAATGGGCGAATCAGTCACAGGCTCCGAAATAATTCTAGCGGAGTTTCTAACCGAATCGCCCGATCGTCGTCAAAATAGGTAACCAACTAACTCCGTTACGTAGGTGGGCGTCCTCCAAAAGTATCCCGGGAGGGCGCCCTTTTTCTTTGTGCGAATGCACTTTTTGTGATTGTACAACGGGGATGTGCCCAGGGTAAAGCGTGTTAGCAGCCCGATTTACCTGGTCGCGTTTACCGGGTAACGGGTATGATTGAGAATTAACCCCTGGTAAATGTCTCGCAACCTGTTATCTCACGCAGTAAAAATTGTGAACATAGCGATCGCCGTGGCGCTGATCGCGGCACTCGGAGTGATTTATTGGTACGTGTGGCGGCCGCTGCCGCAGCGTTCCGGCACGATTGACGCTCCGCTCACGGCGGCCGCCAGCGTGGTCTTCGACACGCATGGCGAACCGCACATTCGCGCCGCCAATCAGGAAGACGCATTTTTCCTGCAGGGGTACGTCACCGCACAGGACCGGCTTTTTCAGATGGACGCCCTGCGGCGCTTCGCGGGCGGCTCGCTGGCTGAAATTTTGGGCCCCACGCTGGTGGAAAGCGACCGCGACTCGCGCAAGCTGCGTATGCGCCGGATCGCGGAAGACGCCTACGTCACGCTTCCCGATGCCGACCGCGCGGCGTTTGCGGCGTATACGCGCGGCGTGAACCACTTCATCACCACGCATCTCAACAATCTTCCGGTTGAGTTCACCCTGCTCGGTTATCAACCGCGCCCCTGGAGCGTGGTGGATTGCCTGCTGCTCTGTCTCCACATGTATCGCAGCCTGACCACCACGTGGAAGGACGAGATCATCAAGGGCAGCATGCTGCGTGCAGGGCGACCGCGCCAAGGTGGATTTTCTCTATCCGATGCGCGGCATGGTGGAGGGCAACCCGGGCTCGAACGCGTGGGTGATTTCCGGCCGCCACACAGCTTCTGGAAAGCCGCTGCTCTCAAACGACATGCACCTGGAGTATTCGCTGCCGGGCATCTGGTACATGACGCACCTGGAAGCTCCCGGCCTGAACGCCGCCGGGGTAGCGCTGCCGGGCGCTCCGGGCATCATCGTGGGCCACAACCAGCGAATCGCCTGGGGCATCACCAACCTGCACTTCGACGTGCAGGATCTGTACATCGAGAAGATCGACGAGCGCACGGGGCGCTACGTCTTCCGCGGGCAGGTGGAGCAGGCGCGCGCGGAGCGCGAGATCATCCGCGTCAAGGGCGCCGCGAATGTGGAGATGGCAACCTGGGTCACGCGCCACGGACCGATCTTCATCGCCGAGGGCGCGCAGCGGCTGGCGCTGCGGTGGACGGCGGCGGAGCGCGGGCTGCTGCAGTTCCCCTTCATCGATATCGACCGCGCGCAGAACTGGGACCAGTTTCAGGCAGCCATCAAGCGCCTGCCCGGGCCGGGTTCGAATTTCGTTTACGCCGATGTGGACGGCAACATCGGCTACCATGCCGTGGGCATGCTGCCGAAGCGCAAGAATTATCGCGGCGACGTGCCGGTGGATGGCTCGACGGGAGAGTTCGAGTGGGATGGCTACATTCCCTTCGAAGAGCTGCCGAGCGTCTACAATCCGCCGGGCGGGATGATCGTGACCGCGAACCAGAATCCATTCCCTGAGAAGTTCGCGTACCCGGTGAACGGCAACTTCGCTCCGCCGCTGCGCTTCGCGCAAATTCGCGCGCTGCTTTCCGCGCGCGAGGGCTGGCGGGCGCCGGACATGCTCACCGTGCAGAAGGACGTCTACTCGGCGTTCAGCCACTTTCTGGCGCGCCAGATTGTCGCCGCCTACCAAAAGCGCGACGCCCACAATCCGGCGGTGGAAGAAGCGGTGGGCATGCTGCGCGATTGGAATGGCCAGATGAATCAGGATGAGGCCGCGCCGTTTTTGATCACGCTGGCCTATCAGCACGTTCGCCGCGCCATCGCAGAGAACGCCTCGCCTTCCGCCGGCATTGCGTACGAATTCAACCTGGCTCCCGTGGTGGTGGAACGTTTGCTGACGGAGCGCCCGGCGGGGTGGTTCGCCGACTATGACGACATGCTGCTGCGCGCGCTGGTGGATGCCGTGGACGAAGCGCGCCGCATTCAGGGCCGCGAGCCCAAGCGCTGGCGCTATGGCCAGTACCTCAAGATCGCGATCAACAATCCCGTGATCCACCAGGTGCCGCTGGTCGGAAAATATTTCGACATTGGACCGGTGCCGATGAGCGGCTCCGCAACCACCGTCAAACAGACCACCCGCACGCTGGCGCCCTCCATGCGCATGAACGCCGACTTGAGCGATTGGGATCACTCGCTGCTCAACATCACCATCGGACAATCCGGGCAGGTGCTCTCGCGCCACTACAACGACCAGTGGCTCGATTATTACAACGCTCGCAGCTATCCCATGCAGTTCACGAAAGTCGAACCCGCAAGCACGCTGCAATTTTCCGCCACGCGCTAATCGCCATGCTGAACTGGCTGCTGATCTTTGTGCCGGTGACCATCGGGCTCGAGTTCCTGCAGCCCGGCGCGCACACTTTGATCTTCCTCACCGCCTGCCTGGCGGTGATCCCGCTGGCCGGCTGGCTCGGCCACGCCACGGAGGAACTGGCGCGCTACACCGGCGAAGGCGCGGGCGGCCTGCTGAACGCGACCTTCGGCAACGCGGCGGAACTGATCATCGCCATCATGGCGCTGCGCAAAGGCCTGTACTCCGTGGTGAAAGCGTCGCTCACCGGCAGCATCATCGGCAATATCCTGCTGGTGCTGGGCGGCGCTATTCTGGCCGGCGGCCTCAAGCACAAGAGCCAGCGATTCAATGTTACCGGCGCGCGCGCCCAGGCCACGCTGCTCACGCTGGCCGCGATCGCGCTGGTCATGCCCGCGGCCTTCCGCGCGCTGGCGGGCCAGCAAGCGGTCCTGACGAAGGACGGCCTGAGCTTCGGCATTGCCTGCGTGTTGCTGGTCGGCCTACGGACTGCACCTGATCTTTTCACTTGGCACACACAAACAACTCTTCGCCGGAGATTCGGAAGATGAGGAGCCCGCCGGCGGCTGGAGCTTAAAGCGCGCGTTGGTGACGCTGGCGGGCTCAACCATCCTGATCGCCTGGGTCAGCGAGATTCTGGTGGGCTCGGTGCAGGAAGCGGCGGCGGCCTTCGGCATGACGAACGTCTTCATCGGCGTAATCGTTGTGGCGGTGGTGGGCAACGCCGCCGAACATAGCAGCGCCGTCATGCTCGCGCTCAAGAACCGCATGGAGCTTTCGATGGGCATCGCGATCGGCAGCAGTCTGCAGATCGCGCTCTTCGTGGCGCCCCTGCTGGTGATGGTGAGCCATTTTATCGGTCCGCGCCCGATGGACCTGATGTTCACGCCGGCCGAGGTGCTGGCTATCTTCCTGGCGGTGCTGATCACCGGGCAGATTTCGTCGGACGGGGAGTCGAACTGGATCGAAGGCGTCCAACTGCTGGCGGTCTACGTCATCATGGCGATCGTGTTCTACTTCCTCCCCGAGTCGCAAGAAGCCATCCCGTAACGGGCCCTGCGCGGCTCAATCCTCCGACGAGAAGATTCCGCCGAGGGCGCCCAGCGGACTATGTTCATCGCCGCCAGAGCGCGAGGGCGCCAGTTCGCGGCGCATCTTATTGATGGTCATGCTCTGGATCACGACCTTGCCGGGGCCCGTGAGGGTCGCGAGAAAAAGGCCCTCGCCGCCGAAGAGCGCAGTCTTGATCCCGCCCACGAATTGGATGTCGTAGTCCACGGTTTCATCGAAGGCGACGATGCAGCCGGTATCGACCTGGATCACCTGGCCCGCCGCGAGGTCGAATTCCACGAAGTCTCCGCCGGCGTGAATGAAGACGGCGCCCGGCCCGGTGAATTTTTCCAGGATGAACCCTTCGCCACCGAAAAATCCCGCGCCCAGCTTCTTGACCAACGCGACATTGAACTGCACGGTGGGCTGCGCGAAGAGGAACGCATCGCGCTGCGCGAGCAGCGAGCGCCCCGCGGGAAGTTCGAATACTTGAATGCGTCCCGGATAGTTGCCCGCGAAACCGACCTCGCCCGCGCCGTTGGCACGGAAGTAGGTAAGGAACAGCGATTCGCCGGTCACGGTGCGGCGCAGCGCCCCCATCAATTTTTCTCCCACGGTAGCGCCGCTCATGCGCGTGTCCCACTGCACGTTCGCGGTCTTGTACACCATCTTGCCCGCCTCGGCGTAAACCTCTTCACCGGCACGCAGGCGGACGCGCGCAATCTGCAGGTTGTCGCCCTGAATCGTGTAATCGAGCGGGAGCGTCACTGCTGGAGACACGGCGGGATACGCGGCGGGTGCGGGCGCCGCCGCGCCATCGCCCGCGGCGGGTTTGCCGCAGACGGAACAAAAGCGCGCGCCGGCGGCGATCTGGGATCCACAGCTTGTGCAAAAGGCCATTCGGCGATTTTAACAAGCACGGACGGCGGCGGAAGGATAGTAGTTGTGAATTCCGGTGCGCTTCGGTGGCGCGCTGCGGCTCGGCGTGTTAAGACTGGATGGTGCGATTCGCCCTACTCTCCGCCCTGCTATGCGCACGTCTGCTGCCGGCGCAGAGCATCGTGGACCCGGTGAAGCTGCGCCTGATTCTGCCGCAGTTTGAACGCGACGATAGCAGCCTTCACTGCGACGTCGTAGCCCTCAAGCCCGCTCTCAACTACGGCTTTCGCTTTAATGCCGGCTACATGGTCACAATCCCCATGCACCAGTATTTCGGCCCCAACCACGGTTGGAGCATGCTGACCCGGATCACGCCCGGCGGGGGACGGCCAAAAACCGGTCTACCTGATTTCCAGCTCCATCCTGCCCAATGTGCCGAAGACCAACATGGAGCTGCGCGTGGGCGGAGGCTATCTGTTGGGCGAGGGCGCTTACGATGTGCGGTTCATGCTGCTGGACGATACCGGGCGCACCTGCCGCAAGACCTGGCACGTGGATGTGCATCGCAATCACGCGGAACAGAAGGTCAAGATCAACATGCCGCCGGAGACCGTGTGGGAACTCAGCCTGCGCGGCGCGCGGCAGCTTCCCGGCGCGACGGACGATACCGCGCGCGCTGCGCATGACCATCTTCCTGCACACCGCGCCGCTCTTCCCGCGCCGCACTCGCCTGCGCCCCAATGACATGATGACCCTGATGAGCACGGTGGCCTCGCTGCTGGAGCGCGTGCCGGTGCGCTCCGTCAGGCTGGTGCTTTTCAATCTCGATCAGCAGAAGGAACTCTACCGCAAGGAGGATTTCCTGATGCAGGATATGGCGCAGGTCTCACAGGCAATGGCCAACATCGAACTGGGCCTGGTCGATTTCCAGACGCTGCAGAATCGCCACGGCCACGTGGACCTGATGGCGGACATGGTGCACCGGGAAATCGAGGCGCAGCCGGCAAGCGACGTGGTGCTCTTCCTCGGCCCCTCCGCGCGCCACTTCGACAGAATCCCGCAGAGCACCCTGGAGAAGCCCGGCGGGCATGCGCCGCAATTTTACTATTTCCAGATCGCGCCGTTCTTCCGGCAGCAGGCGCAGCCCAGCGACACCATCAAGAACACCGTGGCGAGACTCGGGGGCAAGACGATTCTGATTCACACACCGGGGGAGTTTGCGAAAGCGATCGACAGGCTGGAAAAGGCGGGGACGAAGTAGGGGCGGGACGAACCCGCCCCCGGTAAGGACAACTCTATTTCGATTGCGTGGGAGCGTGCGGACGCGGGCCGTGCTGGCTTTCGGTGACCTTGTAATCCGCCGGCGCGTCGAACAACATGCGCGAGGGTTCGCTGCGGCTGACATTCATCAGGCGCGTGACGGTATCGCCATTGCGCGGGTCAGAGTGCTTGGAGAGCACCATGGCCTTCAGATCGGCCGAGTACCAGGTCTCGGTGACGATCGTGATCGGCTGTTCGTTGCCCATCTGTCCGGCCGGAATCGTCAAGGTGGTGCGCTTGCCTTCTGCCTGCACGCCCTCGATGGTCTGCTTGCCCAGCGATTCGGTCTTGATGTTCTGATCGGTGACGCCGCGCATTCCCATACCGCGCGCTCCCGGACCGCCGGCCGCGCTATCCATGGGACGCGGTCCACGTCCGGCGCCCTGCGGACGCGGGCCGCCCGCATCGCGCGCGGTGAAGGTGGATTTGGTTCCGGTGCGGTCCTTGGCGTTCAGCGCAAAGTTGACGCCCGCCACGGGGTCGTCGATGAAGACCAGTTGCGGCATGTTGGCGCTCTGCGCCAGACCGCTGAGATTGACCGATTGTTCCCGGCGCGTGCGGCCTTCGCTATCGCGATAGAACTTGGAAGTGGAGCTTTGCCGGATGTGGTTGCCATCGGCCAGCGTGTGGGTGCTTTCCGTGACCACGTCGGCGGAGTACGGGGCGTTCTTTACCACGCGTCCCGACATGAAAGCCTCGGCTCCCAGGAAACGGGCGCCGGGCCCGCCCGGCCCTGCCGCGGCGTCAAAGCCCCTGCGGCCGCCGGGTCCGTGCCCCGGTCCATCCGGTCCAGGCCCCTGTGCGAAGGCGCTCAACGCTAGCGCCAGAAGACCAACGATTGTGATTCGCATTTGATTTTCCTCTCCTCTTAATTAAAACTGTGAATCAATCCAGAAAACGCACCGCGCGCGCCACGCCGTCGGAGCCCAGCATGACGTCAGCCTGCACCATCTCGCCGGCACGGTCCGCACTCACTTCCAGGCCAACCGCCAGCATCGCCGAACGCGGAACTTCCACATGCACCACATCCATGTCTTCATTGGCCTGCACCGCCTCGGAATTCGGCAGCGCGATATAGCCATCGAAATCGGGGAAATTTTCCAGCGAGGCCCGCTCCACGCCGCGGGTAACCGGGGCCGGCGCGCGCGCCGCCTCGGGCTCGCGCTGGCGCATCAGAAATACTCCCAACGCCAGCATCGCCGCGAACGCCGCTGCCCATGTCACCACCGGGATCCAGCGTCCCCGCTTCGGGACCGGATGGATCCCGGCCTGCTCGCGGAAAGCCGCCACCAGCCGCGCCTCAAGGGCAGCCGGAGCTTCCATCTTGCGGCTGCCGGCCGCGACCGCCCGCAGCCCCGCCACCAGGTTCCGCTCGCGATTCATGCGGTTTTCGCACGACCGGACACCCGGCCAGATGAGGATGAGTCTTCACCCTCGAATTCCGGCATCGTATTCCAAAATTCCTGACAGTTCATGACACGCACCTCACCGGTTTTAGCGACATAGCTTGCCGGGGATTCCGATCCTGGTTCAACTTGTCCAACAACAGCCCACGCGCCCTGTGCAAGCGCGAACGCACGGTGCCGATGGGGCAGCTCAACGCCACCGCCGCATCGGCGTAGTCCACTTCTTCCAAATCGCAGAGCACCACGACTTCCCGGTACCGCCTGGGCAAGCGCCTGCACCGCTCGCCGCAGCGATTCGATGCCCTCGCGGCGCGTCAGATCCACCATCGGGTCATCGACGACCGCCAGTTCCGGGCAGCGCCGAGTCATCGTTGTCGGTATCCAGCACGACGTCGGACCGCCCGCGCTCCAGATGCCGCAGTACCAATTTTCGGGCGATGCCAAAAAGATAGCCGGAAAGCGTGCCGCGCTCCGGATCGTACCCGCAACCCTCCCGCAAGAGAGCCAGGAAGACCTCCTGAGTCACATCCTCCGCCACCGGCAGCGAGCCGCTCATATGCAGAGCGAAGCGGAAAAGCGCTGCCTGCCTGCGCCGGTAGAGATCGACGAAGGCCTGTTCATCGCCGCTCTGAATGCGCGAAAGTAGTTCGTCGTCCGTCTCGAGCCGGGTTGCCGTCATGGGCCTTACACTCATTATTCCGCCCGGAAAGCAGAAAGTTCCAATAGAAACTCGCTTCAACTCAGGGGTTTACCCCATGACAATAGCGCTAGGAAGCACAACAATAACTAATTTGGTACTTTACGCCTAGTAGTCATTGACCATATCATTACTTTTAACACTGGAAACCACATGGCTCCCGGACAATCAATCGACGAAATCACAGTCCTCCGCAGCAGGCTTGCCGAGGTAGAAGTTGAGCTGGAAAACCTCAGAAAGCTTGACTACAACGTGCGGCAGCGCTTCCAGGAATTGCTGGATGCGGCCCCGCTCATGACCTGGATGTCGGGCGCCGACGCCATGTGCACCTTCTTTAATAAGGCGTGGCTGGAGTTCCGCGGCCGCACCCTGGAAGAAGAATCGGGCAACGGGTGGGCGGAAGGAGTGCATCCCGACGACCGCGACCTTTGCCTGGAAACTTACCTTAAGGCATTTTCCGCGCGGCAGCCGTTCCGCGTTCAGTACCGGATGCGCCGCGCCAACGGCGAATTCGCCTGGGTGGAAGACTCCGGACTTCCCCGCGCTGGAAGATGGCGCGTTCGCCGGCTTTGTCGGCGCCGCCGTCGATATCAGCGACCGCCGCCGCCGCATGTTCACTCCGGATGAGGCCTCGGTGCGCCTGGTGTTCGCACTCACCGAGCGCGAACGGCAAGTGCTGGTGCTGATCGCCGCCGGAAAATCGACGAAGGAAGCCGCTGCCCAATTGGGCATCAGCTACAAGACCGCCGATTCGCATCGCAGCCGCATCCTCGAAAAGCTCGGCGTTCACGAAACCGCAAGCATGGTGCGCTACGCCATCCGCGCAGGCCTCATCGAAGCCTGATCGGCCCTCGATCATGTAATCTGGTCGATGCGCCGGGTAGCGCTCAGACGGATGCCGAACCATTACATTCAACAGGCCATTGAAATGGCCGTGGCCAATGTGCGCCGCGGCGGAGGCCCGTTCGCCGCGCTCATCGTTAAGGATGGAATTGTAATCGCATCCGGCGCCAACCAGGTGACGCACGCCAATGACCCCACGGCGCACGCGGAAATCGTTGCCATTCGCGAGGCCTGCCGCGTGCTCGGCGACTTCCAGCTCACGGGCTGCGATATCTACACCACCTGCGAGCCCTGCCCGATGTGCCTGGGCGCGATCTACTGGGCCCGTCCAGCGAACGTCTTTTACTCAGCCACGCACGAAGATGCCGCGGGCGCCGGGTTCGACGATTCCTTCATCTACCGGGAAATCGCCGCACCTCAGGCGCAGCGTACCATTCCCATGATTCGCCTCGGCGCGGAACTCGCTTCCGGCCCCTTCGACGAATGGTCACGCAAAACGGACCGCCTGCGCTACTGATTCCCTCACGCCACCGCTCGCACCAGAGTCTCCATCTGGCGGCGCATTTCCGCCGCGGGAAAGTGCGCGCGCTCGCCGTGTCCCGGCAGCACCCATTCGAAGGCGTAGTTTTCCAACAGCGCGACGGAGCGCACCTGCTCCGCCCACGAATGCCAGCAGACATCGCGGGACGCGGTCAGGCGCCCTCGATTGCGGCTCCACCAGATGTGATCCCCCGAAAAGAGGAATTCCCGGTGCAGCAGGGCGCAGTGCCCGCGCGTGTGCCCGGGCGTCGGGATCGCCAGAAAACCGGGCGCCAGTTCCAGCGCGTCATTGCCATCGATCACACGCTCCGCGGCGGGCTGCGCGGAAAGCTCCAGCCGGTGAATGATGCGTTCCGCGCCAAAGCGCTCGGCGTACCGCTCCGCGTCCGCGACGTCATCGCGATGCGTGAGGAAGATGTAGCGCACGCCGCCCATTTCCTTTAGGCGACGCGCCAGGCCTTCCACGAAGCGCGGCGAATCCACCAGCCAGTTGCCCGCGGAATGCTCCACGAAATAGCTGTTGCCTCCGAAGGATTTCGGCGAATTGAAACCGCAATAAAATACGCCGTCCGCCAATCGCATCGGAAATTCGCGGGCGGCCGTCCGTGCCGCGCTTGGATTGGCCGCGCCGATCGACCCGGTGGGACACGCCACCAGCGCGCGAAACGCCGCCCGCTCTTCCTCCGCGCTCTCCGGCTGACGCCGCACGAACGAGAATTCTGCCGTCTCCCCGAACGTCTGGGGCGCAAGCTGCCGGCAGGTGTCGCAATCGATGCAGGTAGAATCGACGAAAAACGGCCCCTCGACATTTTCCGAAAGGCGATGCGCTGGATTCGCCATATTTTCAGAATCGCACCGCCCGGAAGAGATTACAATCAAGCCTTATATGGGAGAGATCAAGGCCGAAACATTTATCCGCGATTACGGGCGATGCCTGGTAGAGCGCCGCGCCGCGGTCTTCGCCGGGGCCGGCCTTTCGCGCGCGGCGGGGTTCGTCGATTGGAAGGGCCTGATGAGCGGCATCGCCAGTGATCTCGACCTGCAGATCGATCGCGAGAACGACCTGGTGGCGCTGGCGCAATATCACACCAACGAAAACCACGGCAATCGCGCCGCGCTCAATAGCCTCCTGATCCAGCAGTTTACGCAGGATGCCGAAGAGACCGACAATCACAAACTGATCGCGCGGCTGCCCATCCACACGGTCTGGACCACGAACTACGATACCCTGCTCGAAAGTTCCTTCCTCAAGCAGGATAAGCGCGTAGACGTCAAGGTGGATCCCAAAATGCTCGCCGTGTACAAACCGGGCACCGACGTCACCATCTTCAAAATGCACGGCGACGTCTCCGCCGCCTATAACGCCGTCCTCACCAAGGACGATTACGAGACCTATGCCGAGACGCGCGAGCTTTTCACCATCCGCCTGAAGGGCGACCTGGTGACGCAGACTTTCCTCTTCCTCGGCTTCAGTTTCACCGATCCCAACATCGAGTACATCCTCAGTCGCATACGCGGGCTGCTGGGCCAGGACACTCCGACTCACTACTGCATCATGAAGCGCCCCGTCCCGCCGCTTGCGACGGACGGTGCCCAACGCGCCGATTACGAGTACGAGTGCCGCAAACTCAGCCTGCGCGTCGGCGACCTGCAGCGCTACGGCATTCAGACGGTGTTGATCGATGAGTACAGCGAGATCACCAAGATCCTGCAGGAATTGAACCGCCGCGCCTTCCTCAAGAACATTTTTGTCTCCGGCAGTTGGACCGAAGCGCTCGAGACTTTCAATCTGGATCGGCTTTGCGGCTTCTCCCGGCTGCTCGGGAAAGAGATTATCCGCCGCGGCTACAACCTGGTCTCAGGCTATGGCTGGGGGATCGGCAGCGAACTGATCGTGGGCGCGCTCGATGCCGCCGATGAGAAGTTCTCGACGCTTCGCGATCGCCTGGTGCTGCGCCCGTTCCCGCGCAGCCTGGAAGACGGGCGCAAGCCGAAAATCTATCGCGAGTGGCGCGAGGCGATGCTGGCGCTCTCCGGGATTAGCATCTTCGTAGCGGGGAATAAGCCCGATCCCGCTACCGGGCAGATCGTACGTCGGCGACGGGGTCCTGCAGGAATTCGAGATCGGCTCCACGCCGCCGCTAAATACCTTCCCGATCCCGATCGGCGCTACCGGTTATGCCGCCCGCCAGATCTGGGAAACCGTCATGAGCAACCCGGGCCGCTATTATGGGCGCCTGGATGTGAAGGCGCCGCTGCAAGCACTCGGGGAGGCGACCATCACCAACGAGAAGGCGATCGAAGCCATCTTCGACATCGTGACGCGCTGCGTGAAGGCCGACGGCTTCGCGATCAAATAGGCGTTGAGTATTAGCTCTTGGCGGCCTGGACCGCTTCTTGAAGTAGCTTCCAGGATGAGCCGCACATTTTCCGCGGTGGAACTGTACCCCATGGTGCCGATGCGGAAGACCTTCCCGGCCAGCGGTCCGAAGCCGCCCGCGATCTCCATGTTGTGCTTCTCCAGCAGATACTGCCGCACCTTCGCATCGTCGATTCCCGCGGGGATACACGGCGTATTCAGCGTCCACAAACGGTGGCCTTCGGGCACCAGCATGCTCCAGCCCATCGCCTCGATGCCCTTCACGAAGGCCTCGTGATTCGTCTTGTGGCGCTTCCATCGCGCCTCCAGGCCTTCTTCCGCGACAATCGCCAAACCTTCGCGCAGCGCGTAGGCCATCGTGGCGGACGCGGTGTGGTGATACTTCTTCCCGGTATAGAAACTATCCAGCAGTTGCAGGTCGAGATAGAAGGATTGCACCGGCGTCTTGCGCGCCTTCAAGCGCTCCAGCGCGCGCGGCGATACCGTCACCGGCGAAAGTCCGGGAGGGCAGCCCAGGCCTTTTTGCGAGCAGCTATACGCGATGTCGATTCCGTTTTCGTCCACCATCACGGGCATGCCGCCGAGCGACGTCACGCAATCGGCGATGGTCACCGCGTCCACTTCGTGTGCAGCCTCGCAAATCGGCTGCGCCTGGTTGTACATGCCGGTCGATGTTTCCGCCTGTACGAACGCCACCACGCGCGGCCGCTCCCGGCGGATGAACTCGCGCGCTTCCTGCGCGTCGTACGGCTCGCCCCACCCCTTGGCAAGACGCACGACTTCCGCTCCGTGGCGACGCGCCATGTCGCCGATCCGATCGCCAAAGAAGCCGTTGGTAAGCAGCGCGAACTTTTCCCCGGGCTCGATCAAATTGGCCACGGCCGCTTCCATCCCCGACGTTCCGGTTCCGGAGATCGCGATGTTGAACTGATTCTTGGTCGAATACGCGTAGCCCAGCAGCGTGCGGATCTCTTCCGTCACCTGGAAGAAGAACGGATCCAGATGTCCTACCACCGGCTGCGACATGGCCTGATAAACGCGCGGCGCGACCATACTGGGTCCGGGGCCAAAGAGAAGGCGCGGCGGCGCCTGAAGCGAAGCGTAGGTTTGCGGCATAAAGAGCTAGTGTAGCCCGATGACACAGGCGCTTCCTACTGCTCTGCGCCCTATAGTGTCTTCAAGAAAGCGATCAACGCCGCTCGATCATCCGCATTGAGCTTCAGGCCGAACTCGTATCCCACAATCGGTCCGGGGCCGCGGTGGTAGCCCTTGGGCTCGAAGTCGGTTTGAAGCCCTTCGCTGATCGGGATTCAGGATCTGAAATCCTTCCGCCCGCCCGGATTTACGGCTAACGCCTGTTGGCGAGAATCAGGATCGCTGGTAACCAGCTGGTGTCGAATCGCGCTCCTGAGTACAGGGATGATAACTCTCGGAACGAGCCGATCCGGAAGAGCGGCGCGATCGCTGAAAAGAGACATCGCCTTTGTGGCGATCTGCTTGCTAACGTTCAGACATGGCCCGTATTCCAGGCAGCATAACTGGAGGCGTTTATCTAATTCGCGACACTACGCCACATCCGTGTGTCAGAATATTCGCGGTGCTCGCCGCGATCCTCGCCGCGTGCATCGGGCACGCCCAACCAGCCTGCCCTTCGGTGAACTTCCAAGGCGCCGCCTCCGCCAGCCTGAAACCGAGCCTGTCCACCCACACCGTCGTGCTTCGGCAGAGCGACGGCTCCTATACGGCATTCGAGCTGACCGATGCTTCGCCCTACCGCATTGTCCGGACCACGGAGAATTTCCAGAGGCAGTTCACTGGTTGTCCTGCCTTTCCGGTGGTCGGCACGCTGCCGGCTACGCAGCCTCCCGAGGTGTTCACACGCTTGGAATCGGGGGGCTACCTGTGGGTGAGGAGAAGCGATGTGAACGGCCCGCCCGGGAGTTACTTCGCGCTGTACGTCTCAGCATTCGATTCGGCCCTCCGTTTGATCTCCGAAGCTCAGTACCCGGTGCTCATCGTGGAGGCCCTGGCGGTGGTGGATGTAAACGGCGACGGAATTCCGGATATCCTCAGCGGCACCGCCTTTCCACATAGCGCGGCTTTGCAGGTTCTCATTGGCACCGGCGGCTCCGGCTTTCAGCCGCCGGTCACTTACGGGATTGCGTCTTCCCTGAATATCCGATCGCTCGCCGTTGCCGATTTGAACGGCGACCACAAATTGGATGCCGTCATCTCTGGCAGTGGCAAGATCTCGGCTTTCTCCGGCAACGGCGATGGGACTTTCCAGCCGGAACGGACGCTCTTCACCGCTTCGACTAATTCGCCGCTGGCGATTGCCGACCTCAACGGCGATGGCAAGGCCGACCTGGTCTTCACTAGCGCTGAACCAGCGGCAGAGGTGGCGCTGGGCGTGGGAGATGGAACCTTCGGAACGCCCACGAAATACCCGATCGGTTGGGGCGATTCCCTGGCGATTGCCGACATGAACGGCGATGGCTTCCCGGACATCGTCACCAGCGGCTTTACGCTCCTCTTCGGCGACGGCCACGGCGGCTTTCCCAAGCGCGCCGACTACTGGCAGGAAGTCACCGGCAACATCATCCTTACAGACTTCGACGGCGACGGTAAGCCGGACATCATCGTCGGCACTGGCTCGGCCGGCGCGCTCGTTGGGCCCTCGATCATGGTCCTCTTCGCGGGCAGCAACGGCACCTTCCGCGGACCGCCAATCAGTCTCGTCAGCGGACTGCCGTCAAACAACGGGTACAACTATAGCCAGGCGGCAACCGATTTCGATGGCGATGGCAACTTGGACATGGTGGTTCAGGTAGTGGACCGGGTGGACGTTCTCAAAGGACTTGGCGACGGCACGTTCCGCCAGACCTTCGAGTACGTGCCCACCAGCGGCTACCCGACATTCATCGCCACGGCGGACTTGAACCACGACGGCAAACCCGACATCGTCGCGACCATAGCCAACGCACCCACCGCGCGCATAGAAGTCCTACCCGGCAACGGCGATGGCACGTTCCAGGCGCCCCTGGCGGTCACATTGCCATGCTGCGTGACGGCGCTGGCAGTGGCCGACTTCAACGGCGATGGCAAGCCGGACGTGGCCGTGCTCTTGCGCAGCCTGGAAGGCGCGGCTTCCGACCGGTTGCTGATCTACCTCGGAACCGGCGCCGGTACCTTCGCCGCCCCACTGGCATCCATTGCCGGTGCATACCCCAGTGCGCTGGCGGTAGGCGACTTCAATCGCGATGGAAAACTGGACGTGGTAGTCGCCTATCAGGGAGACATCAGCACGGTGCCGTCCCCTGCCGGCGGATTCAGCATCCTGTTTGGAAAAGGCGACGGTACGTTCTCGGCGCCCGTCCCGATTCCCATCGGGATCGACAATCCGAGGCCGGTAGGACTGGTTGCGCCGACTGGAATCGCGACGGGTTGCTCGATCTCGCGGTCACTCTGAATAACCAAAGCAACGGACCTCTGCTGGTTCTTTTGGGCCGCGGCGACGGCACCTTCCAGCCTCCCAACGCTTATCCGGTGGCCGGCTATGCGATCACCAACCAAAACCAACTGGTTTCGGCCGATCTCAACGCCGATGGAATTCCCGACCTGATCTTCGCCGGACCGAACTGGCTCCTCGGTAATGGCGATGGTACCTTCCGGCCGGAAACTACGTTCGCCGGCAGCGCGTACCCACTGTTGATCTCGGTGATCGCGGGCGATTTCAACCACGATGGCCGAATCGATCTGGCCGGAGGAGTCGTCACTTCCGGCGTCGGGGTCTTGCTCAACATCTCGCAACCTGTGCCGCTGACCGTTGTCTCCGCCGCCAGTTTCGCCGTAGGGCCGCTGGCGCCGGATTCCCTGGCAACCGCGTTCGGCAGCGGACTTGCCCCCAACACCGCGGTGACCGTCGCGGGAACTTCCGCCACACTGCTTTACACCTCGGCGGCTCAGGTGAATTTCCTGGTTCCCGCATTCCTGCCTGAAGGAAATGCCGCGGTGACCGTCACTAGCAGTGCGGGCTCAGTCTCGGTGCTTACGACCCTTACCGCGGTCGCGCCCGCTCTGTTCACGCTCAATGCCGCCGGACTTGGTCGCAGGGTACGTGGTGCGCGTGAGCCAGGGAAGTCAGACGGTCGCACCCATTTCCGATCCAATCGACCTCGGTCCGCTTGGCGGTTCCTCACCGGCAGCCCAGGTGTATCTGTGCCTGTTTGGAACGGGCATTCGCGGCGCACCCGCCGGCAGGGTAAGTGTCCATGTTCAGGGAATCGATGCTCCGGTAATCTATGCCGGCCCCCAATCGCAGTTTGCCGGCCTGGACCAGGTCAACATTCTGCTGCCGGTCGAACTCGCGGGCACCGGTGACGCCGCCATCGTGCTCACCGCTGGGGGAATTCAAGCACCCACCGTTCGCGTTTCCATCAAGTAATTTCCGAATCCCTGATGATCGGTTGAAATCACCCTTAGAGAGTCGCCGCCGGAGGATGCGTGGGGTCGCTCCCAGCCAACACGTCCAGCCGTGGAAAAATTGGATCTCTCGTCCCAGCGGTGCATCGCAAAAGACAATGCCGCTATTGGGCGCGGTTGCGCGCTGGAGGACACCCGAGAGCAAGACTGGGCCGATTGGATTCCGATCACTGGGCAATAGCCATCTAACAGTTCGGCGTCCATGCCGATGGCCGGTTGAAAAGCGGCAGTCAGCATGTGTTCCGGCTGCGTGAGAACCGGGTGGAGGAAGGGTCGCCGTGAACAAACGCATTCTTATTCTCGGCGGTGGTTTTGCGGGTGCTTATACGGCGCTGCACATCGAGAGACGGCTCTCCGGAGCACGGGATATTGAAATCGTGTTGGCGGCCCAGGAAAATTTCGTTCTCTTTACACCAATGCTGCACG
Organism: uncultured Solibacteraceae bacterium; assembly: GCA_963811575.1. Classification (GTDB taxonomy): domain Bacteria; phylum Acidobacteriota; class Terriglobia; order Bryobacterales; family Bryobacteraceae; genus Solibacter. The sequence goes on from CAWERY010000009.1 coordinate 404,101, forward strand.
AAGTTGCCGCGGGCGACGTAGCCATCACCGATGTGGTCCAGCCACTCCGGAAGATGTTGCGGCGCACCCACGTGTTGATCGTCGAGATCGAGTCGATCGACCTTGCCGCCAAACGGGTGCACATCGTGCAGCGGAATTTAGCACAGGGATTCGATCTCCAGTACGACCAACTCGTGCTGGCCCTTGGCACCGTTCCGAACTTCCACCGGACTCCAGGCATCCAGGAGCATGGTCTGACGATGAAGACTCTGGGCGATGCCATCCTGTTGCGAAATCGCATGATTGAAGCCCTGGACGTGGCGGACAACCATCCTGATGAGGCGGAGCGCATGGCCATGCTTACCGCAGTGGTGGCGGGCGGCGGTTTCGCCGGGGCTGAAACAGCCGGCGCTGTCAACGATTTCTTGCGTCAGGCGGTCCATTTTTATCCCAACTTAAAGGAGAGCATGCTCCGCATCGTTCTGGTGCATCACGGCGAAGTCATCCTTCCGGAGTTGAGCGAAAGCCTCGGGCGTTACGCTCAGGCACAGTTGAAGCGGCGCGGAGTAGAGGTGCGTTTGAAAACCGGTGTTGCCGGCTACAACGGTAAAGAGTTGGCTCTGACCGATGGCAGTAAAATCACTACCCGCCTGGTTGTCTGGACCGCCGGCATTACACCGTCGGCGTTGGTGTCGGCCTTGCCGTGCGCCACGCAGCAGGGCCGCGTTCTGGTGAACACGTGCTTGCAGGTGCCGCAATGGCCGGGTGTATGGGCGCTTGGCGATTGTGCGTCCGTGCCGGATTCCCTGAACCCTGGCAAATACTCTCCGCCCACCGCGCAACACGCCATTCGCCAGGCCGCGGTGCTGGCGGGCAATATCGTGGCCGAAATGCGCGGCCAGGCCCCGCAGCCCTTCCGGTTTAAGACCCTCGGCATGCTTGCCGCCATCGGGCACCGTGCCGGTGTGGCGGAGATTCTCGGCGTGAAATTCTCGGGGTTCCTCGCCTGGGCGCTCTGGCGCACGATCTACCTGTCCAAACTTCCGGGACTGCAGAAGAAAGTTCGCGTCGCTCTGGATTGGACCCTTGACCTGGTCTTCTCCAAGGACATCGTTCAACTTCCCACGTTGCCCTCGCCCACCATGTCGGAGCCGAATGGGCCGTCGATAGGGGACACGCAAACACACGAACCGGGACCGCTGGAACACAGCGGGAAGCGCCAGTGAGCCAGAAGCTCCTTTCGCGAGAAACGGATTCAACGGCCTCCGTTCCGGAGGCGCCTCGACCGTCCCGTTGGAAGCCCTGGCTGGCGCCGGCGTTGATTCTGCTGACGGCCGCCGCAATCATAGTTTTGATTACCGGCAATTGGAAACGATGGATCGGCGAGCGCCCGTCGCAAGAAACCGACGATGCCTACCTGCGGGCAGACCTCACGCCCCTCAGTACGAAGGCGGCAGGACTGGTGGCGGCAGTGGCGGTCTCCGACTATCAGGCAGTGAAGGCAGGTGATCTGCTCGTCCAGTTGCGAGATGACGATTTTCGCGCGCAGGTCCAGCAGGCCGAGGCCGCGGTGCTCTCCGGCAAAGGCGCACTCATCCACAACCAGCGCCAGAAGAGTTTGCAGGACACTCGGATCATTCAGGCCGACGAGGGAATCCACGCGGCAGAGGCGGAAATCAACGCGGCGGAAGCCGGAGTCGACGCGGCGAAATCGGCCATCGGCAATGCGCAGAGCGGCATCGACGCAGCCAAAGCCGACGTGGAACGCACGGGGTCGGAGCTACGGCGGCAGGAAGCGCTCCTCGCCGCGGAGTCTGCAACGCGCCAAAAAGTGGAGCAGGTGATGGCAGATGAGCAGCGCTTTCGCGCACAGCTCGCAAGCCGGCAGGACGACCTGAAAGCAGCCGCCGCGCAGCAAGCCAGCCGCCAGGCCGACCTGGCCCGGTCACGCGCTCACCTGGGGAGCGCCAGGGCCGAACTCGAAGCGCAGAAGCGCCAGCGTGCCGTGTTGGACTCCCAGGACCGTCTGCTTCAGGCCGACTTAAACTCCAAGGAAGCCGCTCTCACACTGGCTCGCGTCAATCTCGGTTACACGCGAATCACAGCACCGGAAGCCGGCATCGTCAGTGAACGCAAAGTGCGCCCCGGACAACTGGTCAGTCCAGGCACTCAGGTGATCTCGTTGATTCAAACAGACGTATGGGTACAGGCCAATTACAAAGAAACGCAGGTGCGTCATATGCGTCCCGGCGATCCGGCCGATATCCGCGTGGATGCCTTTCCTGGAGTGATTTTAAGAGGCAAGGTCGATCAGGTGGCTCCCGCCAGCGGCTCGCAGTTTGCGTTGTTGCCGCCGGACAATGCGACCGGTAACTTCACAAAAATCGTACAGCGGGTGCCGGTGAAGATCGTGCTGAACCCGAACCAGGCCAGCGCGGGGCAAATGCGGCCCGGGCTGTCCGTGATCGCAACCGTTCGCACGAACGGCGCCGGCCATTGACGGAGATTCCTACGTGGCAGTTTCAGAGCGCCAACGCCAACATCGCAGGGCACTACCCACCCATACATAGGAATTGCCGGAGTATTCCTCGGCGCGGGAATTGCCACGCTGAACGCACGTTTGGTCGGAGTGGGCTTGGCGGACCTCCGCGGTGCCCTCGGTCTGGGTTTCGACGAGGCCTCCTGGATCCCAACCGCTCTGAACATGGCAACGATGTTCAGCGGCGTCTTCGTCGTTTTCCTGAACGTCTTATACGGCCCGCGCAGAATCCTGCTCCCCGCTGCCGGAATCTTCGCGATGACCTCCGCCCTGCTGCCCTTTGCCCCGAAGCTTTTGGGCTGATGCTGCCCATGCTGGTAATCGCAGGGCTCGCCTCAGGCACTTTTTACTCTCTCACTCTGACCTTCGTGTTGACCGCGCTTCCCAAGCGGCTGATCATCTTCGGTATCGCAGCCTATGCGGCGGACATCGTCTTCGTCAGTAACTTTGCCTCCGCGATCGAGGGCTGGTACGTCGGGAATCTGTCCTGGCATTGGATCTTCTGGAATGCCGCGCTCTTCACCCCGTTGATGATGATCTGTGTCTATTTTGGAATTCCGCGGCGGCCTTTACGCGGACACGCGACCGAGTTGGCGCGGATTCGCTTATTTCAGCCTCGGCCTCAGCCTGCTCTACGGCGCGATGGATCAAGGGGAGCGTCTGGACTGGCTAAACTCCGGCGTAATCGTCGCAATGCTTACCGCCGGAATCTTCCTGCTGGTGGCGGCATTGGTGAGACGGATCTACCACCCGAATCCAACGTTAAGCCTCTCCTTCCTCAACAGCCGGAATATTATTCTTCTTGGCCTGTCCATTTTCGCATTTAAGTTCGTGCACCTGGCCACCATCATCCTCGTCCCCGGATTCCTAGGCAACATCCAGCAGTACCGTGCTCTCCAGACCGGCCAGGCGCTTGCCTGGGTGGCCGTGCCCATGTTCGCGGTCGTGTGGCTGGTCGCCTGGCTGGTGATCTATACGAACTCGCGGCTGATTCTGGCGTTTGGGCTCACAATCGTCGCGGTGGGCTGCTGGAGCCTCGCCCACCTCGATACTTCGTGGGCGGGAAACAGCTTCAGGATCGTGGAACTTTTCCTGTCGGCGGGGTTCGCGTGCACCTACATCGGCCTGGTAAGCAGTATCGTTTTGGAGGCGCTCGAAGCGGGCGCATTAACCAGCGCCGCCAAAGCTGCCACGTTCTCGGGATTCATGCATTTTATCCGCATATTCGGAGGCCAGGTCGGCGTAGCTGCCATGGCCCGCTTACTCTCGTTGCGGGAGAAGTTTCATTCCAACCTCTTAGGCCTCCATGTGGAAGCCGGCGATTGGCTTACCGGCGAACGGATTCGAATGCTGACCGCCGCACTGCTGCCGGCATCCACGGGGCCGGAGGAAGCACAAACCCGCGCAGTCGGACTTCTGAGCGAGCAGGTGCGGGCGCAGGCCTACACGATGGCCATTGCCGATGGATTCGTCCTGATCGGGTGGATGGTGGTCGTTTACCTGTTGCTGATGTTATTCCTGCGGCCGGCCAAGCTCAGCTTCAAGGACATGAGGAGCATGCAATGAATCACCAAGGATTTCTTTCGCACCCGCGCGATGGTGGCGATTGCTGCCATCGCTGCGGCGTCCCTGTATGCCGCCGACATCCGTCGCCTCACGCTGACCGAGGCCGTCCATCTCGCGATCAGCCAGAATCGGGCGCTCAAGATCGCGCGCCTCAAGGTGACCGAGAACGAGCACAAAAAGGCCGGCGAACATTCCGCCTATTTCCCGTCGATCACCAACCAATCGAATGCGCTGCACGTCACCGATCTGCAGATTATCGAGATTCCCGCGGGAGCATTCGGAAGAGTGGCGGGAATCCTCGTCCCGACGCAGGGTCTCATCGTCCCGCAGGGACAACTGACATTCTTCACCAGCGGAACCATGCTCGCCCAGCCACTGACACAATTGATACGAGTTCATGCAGCCAACCGGATCGCGGCCGCCGAAGTAGCGGCTTCCCGCGATGACCTGAAGAAGGCGGAGACCCAGGTCGCTCTCGACGTACACACGCTTACTTCGGCATCCTGATCGCCCGTCTTCAGAAGCTGGCAGCCGAACAGCAGAGCGCCTATGCCGGCGAGCATCTGAGGGAGAGCGAGGAAGACGTACGCAACGGCGCCGCCCTCAGGGTAGCCGCGATACAGGGTCGCGCCAGTGTGCTCGAGAGCCAGCAGGCCGTGCTTACCGCGGACCTCCAGCTGGCGGATCTCACGACCGAATTGAACGACCTGTTGGGGCTTCCACTGGACACGCGACTCGAACTGGACCCGGCCGTGCCGGCGAGTTTTGACCAGCGCCCGCGCGAAGAGTACGTCCAGACCGCGTGGTCGGCGAACCCGGAAATACTGGCCGCCGAGGAAGCCGTCCGGAAGGCGCGGGCCGGCGTGACCGTCGCGAAAACGGCCTATCTCCCCGACATCACTGCCTATGCCCGTCATAGCTATCAGGATGGCGTGCCATTTCTGGTACGGAACTTCGGCACTTTCGGCGTCACTCTCAATTGGGAGGTATTCGACTTCGGTAGACGCCGGGCAGCCGTGCGCGAGCGCGAAGCTCAATTGGCGCAAGCCGAAGAGAATTTACAGCGTCTCAAGGAGGAGGTCGCCGTTGGAATCGAGCGACGTTACAACAAGGTGCAGCAAACCAGGAGTCTGGTTCAGGTAGCAAATCAGGTTGTGAGCCTGCGGCAGGAGAGCGAGCGGGTAGCCGGCAACCAAGTGACCCAGGGCGTGGTATTAGTGTCGGAACGGCGGCAAGCCACTGCCGCCACATACAAAGCGCAGGCAGACCTTCTCCAGGCGAGACTGGGATATCTACTGGCTTGGGCAGAACTCGAACAGGCTGTCGGACGAACACCAGGATTCTAAGAAGCGCCGGCGCCAAACCGAACTGAATCCCGGATCGGAATCAACTAGGCGAACCCATAATCCGGGTCCAGCGGCGGTATCCAGATGAAGTTCCTGTTTCTGAGGACTTATATGAAGCGCGAGGGCCGCTGGCAGCTTCTTTCCATGGCTCAGATCTTTAGCGTCGATCCGAGCACGATGCTGATCGACCCCCCCTCAGAACAATATTCGAGTGGTGCCGGTCGTCAGCAGTCGAACGGCACCACGAATTAATTTGCACGCCTTCCGCGCGGTGAGCGTCACAGCAAGCAAGGAGCTTCCCATGCGTATGTTAGCCGTCTCCGGCTTCGCGCTCGCAGCCGTCGCCGTAGCGCACGCGGCTTCTACGGTGTTTATGATCGATGCTACCCCGACTGATCCCAATGTGCTGGCGGTCATCCGGCAATACGTCACGGACTCCGACTTTGTCAGGCTGCGCGATATCGGGGCCGACCCCGTGTTAGCTGCTAAGGTCAAAGCGTCGCAGCGTTTCGATGATTATAGAAGCCTCGAGTTAGTCGCGGCCCAGGTAAGTCGCGGGTGCGCCGGCCGCCCCACAGGCCATACCATTTGGTATTACTCACCGACCGAGGGGCCTGAGTTCCGCGATGTGCTCGGAAGTGTGGCGTCGGCTGTGAAGTTGATCCACACCAGCGGATGCCTGCAGGCCGGCATCAGCCCCAGTGCGGAATTTTGGGGATACACGGGGCCGTGCGCATACGATCTAGGGTCGAGCACGTACCGGCAAGTGGATTGGAGACAGGTAGACCGCGTGATGATTCGGGGCGAGGGCTGGTTAAAGGCAGGTTGCGCGAACGGGGTCGCGGGATACCAGAAGTTCATGGCTGCGGTGACCGGATATGTCCGCGCCCGCAATCCCCGGATACAGGTGTACGCTCACATGTCCCTGCGCTACACGCCGCCCTCGATAATGGTGGAGGCGATTCGAGCGTTGATGTCGGCCGTCGATGGCTTCTCACTGGGCTACCCGCTGTATGGGGAGCACGTGTACTGCACGCCGGAGAATCTGGAGGAAGTGTTGAGCGCTCGATCATCGCCAGGCCTTCGTTGAGACTCGCGTCGGATCGGCCTCACGCCTCGGGATTCGAAGGACTCTTTAGATTCGCGAAACCGCGCCAAATTGCAAGTCCGATGAGCGATGCAGCACAGGGGTCGCACCTCCGATGACCGCGGCTTCGGGAAGACTTAGTTCACGCATAGTCAGGCACCCCTGCGCCTAATACGCAAGTCTATCGCAAAAAGTTCGCTTGATTCCCTCCGTTCCCTGCAGCTGAAAGTCTACTTCATCACTGGAGTACTCGGCTGTCGCCAAATTCTTTGTCCCGTCTCCCTGCCCTCCCGGCTTTCGCTTCCCCACTGCTCGTCGAGGCCGACGCAGCAGACGTTAACCAATTGCACATTACTACCAGTACAAACTCGAGTTAGCAATGGTAATTAAATTGGTTAAAACATGAGTTCGACATCGTACAATTTTGCTACGCACAAGGCTGGGGAATCCAAAATGGAAATGCCGGGTAGATTGGCCTGGTCCATCTTTTTCACATTCGTCGCGTCGGCCCAAGGCCAGCAAGACCGATCGGCTTTGATCCTGAACGAACAGGCGCTCGCCGCGGCGGCGCATTCCGATTACGCCGGGGCGGAGCGGCTCTTCGGCGAAGCACTGAAGATCTGGCGGAGCCTGGGTCCTCGCTATGAAGCGCACACTGCGACCACACTGGCCAACCTCGGAGAGATGCTCTGCAGCTCCGGCAAATGGCGCGAAGGCGCTGGAGCACTGGAGGAAGCGCTGGAACTCAACCGGCACTCGCTCGGTCCAAAGCATATCCGCACCGTATCGAATCTGAGCTTGCTCGGCCACGCCTATCTGAAGTGGCGGACCTGAATCGCGCCGAGACCGGCTTCACGGAGGCGCTTGCGATCGAACGGGAATTGTATCCGAATCACGTCCTGGTCGGCCAAACTCTTCTGGGAGTCTCACTGCTGCGCCGGCGGCAGGGCAGGTTCGACGAAGCCCTGCAGGCAGGCGAAGAGGGATTGCAGGCGGCGTTGCAGGTTGCCGGAGAAACAGACACCGGCGTAGCCATGGCCTATGAGAACGTCGCGACACTCCACCTACTCGCCGGCCAGCCGGAGCGGGCCTTACCCCTCTTCCGGAAGGCGCACCTGCTTTACGAAAGGACGCTCGGTCCCGCCAGCCCGGCCCTGGCCTCTCTGCTCAGCCAGGAAGGGCTCGCCATGCTGAATGACGGCAAAGTGATGATGGCCGCCAACGAAATGACACAGGCGGCGGACATACTGCGCCGAACGGGGCCGGCCGGAGAATACCGTCTCGCGATAGCGGAAACGAATCTCGCCCTTCTGCGCCTCCGGCAGCACAATTTTGCCGAAGCCGAGCGCCTTCTGACCCACGCTCTTCCATCGAAGACAGGCATCCTGCCCAGCCTTCCTACGACCTGATCGCCACCATCGGCGTGCTCGCTCAACTGCGCAAGGCGCAACGCCGCGATCGGGAGGCGGCGCACTGATGGCGCGGCTGGTAGTCATCCAGTCGCCGGGCAATTAACCGAAACCCGGAAGGCAATTCCGCGGTTTCTTCGGCCGGCGCGCTCGAGGCTCGCGGCTAAGGCATCTGATCGATCATCATACTGGCCGGCGCAGGCTTGGCGTTGTAGGTCGGCGCGAGCAGCGCGGGCAACGAAGATTACGTCTCGCGAACGATGGTAAAGAAGTCGCTTCATGCAGCCCGCCGGACCACCCACCCGGAGTTCATAGTGGCGCTCCAGCCGTCCCGCTGCAGGGCGGCCCCTTGGAGCGGCCCGGTAAACGGTCCGGACAGCGTGGCCCCATCGGCAGCGCGTAATACGTCGCCGTCGGCGGTAAGGACAGGACACCGCTTTGTGAATGCATTAGACTGAGGGACGCGAGGTGTTGGATGGTCCAACTCGACAGGACTGCTACATTAGCATGTCTGTTTGTAGGGGCGGTCTTCGCGCAATCTAACGAAGAAGTGTTGAGGTCGAGGCTGATGAGCGTTCATTACGCCCCCCTTGCTGAACAAGCGCGAATTCAGGGCGATGTTCGGCTCAGCCTCAATGGCGGCGTCGTCACGCTCATTTCCGGTCATCCACTACTGGCGCCCGTTGCCGTCTATAGCGCGAAAGCACTCGGATCGATTCAGAGCGCAACAAATCTTGACATGACGTACCACTTTGTCATTGTCGATAGCGCCAAGAGTGTGCCGACATCGACGATTGTCAAGAGAGGAAATGCTCTCGAAAGAGTAGTATTACGAGTATTTGGACTCAAGACGGAAAAGGTGGTCCACGGTTACCAATGTCAATCAGGCGTCGCTCCCGCGAACGACGTAAGGGTCAACGGTACGGTCATCGAAATTTCGGTTTATGGGCGAACGTTTTGCCTTATGCCGGAGACGGCAACGCTCGTGGCGAGGCGTTGACGCAAATGCCCTTGGTCATCGTGAAGGGATCGCGAAAGGCGACGCAGAAACGGAACCCCTTCGATCTACCGCGGGATGGTAATGTACTGGAACACATTTCGTCCACTGGCGAAAGTCAACCTCGGGCCTAGAAAGCATTGGACGTTGTCGGCACTACATCCCTGACCTCACATGCCCATCCTTCTTGGCCCTTGTTGGGGCCTTCCGTGATGTATCTTTACATATACGTGGGTATCCAATGGATCGGGAGTGCATCTTGCGCGTGTACATCCTACGATGCGGCAAGCTTTACCCCCCCGAACGATAAAACCGGGTTTTGCCGCCATCGCCGCAAGGAACGGCCGCAAGGCTGGAGCGAATTCTTCTGGGTGTATTCTCCTATTCGCTATACCTTGGACCCGGTCGTCACGGTTGGACGATTGATCCTGCAACCAGTGCAGCTCAGAAGCGTCGGCTATTCTTGGTGCGAAATCAATTGGCGCACATCAGCACTGTCGGAAATAATGCGAACCTCAGACACAAGGTTGCTGGTGGTCCATATGGGATCTGACTTGCACCCCGCCAAATACACGATGATGGCGAGCCCGAATAATCCCCGTGAGAGTTTCATCTTCGTTTACGGCAGCTCACGACCAAGCAGACTAACACGTAACTGACTTGCGTTGCTCACACAGGCCGAAGGGCCGTCCCGCCTCCTCAACTCCAGGTAAACGGCGTCGCCGGAAACTAGGACGTCTTAACCGGTCATCGCCCGATGCTGCCGCCACGTGCCGCCGCAATCATATAAGAGGACGCCTCTTCCCGAGGTCATCGTGGAGAGACTTTCGAAGCCTCGTCTCCGGCCATCCATTGGGACCTTCCCGGCTTGAGTTCATTCGACACCACGAGCAATCTCGTGGAACCCGCGCCCAGAATCACACACGTGGCGACAGCATCGCGCTGCGTCCCCGGTTCAGCTCCCGCCGGCATCATTCGTCCTTTCGCGATGCAGGTGGGCGCGGGAACTTCATCTCCTTCCGCATTAATCCCTGCCGCTCGCTGTGGGGTGGGAACCATTCCATCGCCGGATCCGACTCAACTAAGCGAATCCCATAATCCGCGCCACCGCTCCGGTTACCTGCCGGTAGCGGGCAGCTTCCGCGTTGAGATGCTTCCGGCCGTCCGGCGTGAGCGTGTAGAAGCGAGCCCGGCGATTGCTGGCCGATAGACCCCACTCCCCTTCGATCCAGCCATTCAGTTCGAGCCGCTGAAGCGCGGGATAAAGGGAGCCTTCTTCCACGCGCAGCAGGTCGTCGGACAATTGCTGGATCAGTTGCGCAATGGCATAACCGTGCAGATGGCCCCGCGTCAGTATTTTCAGGACCATCATGTCCAGCGTGCCAGGCAAAAGATCGGCCTTCGGTTTCTCGGTTCCCATAGACAACCTGATTATAGGACGCGCGAAGCCTCGCTCCGTTAGGCGGATGGTTAGGCGGTCGGTTAGGCGGTCGGTTAGGCGGTCGGTTAGGCGGATGGACACCTCGGGCGACTCGCGATACACTCGTCCGCAATGCGGATTTCCCCTTTTCTTACTCGCCTTGTTCGTCATACCGGCCTCCACCCAAACCGCCGGTCTCGATGCCGGCCGTCTTAAATTGATTCGTACACGGCTCGATGCGCTGGTCGACAGCCAGGCCATTCCGGGGGCCGTGGCGCTGGTGGCGCGTCACGGACACGTGGAGGGCCTGCTCAAGCAGCCGGCTGGCGCGACATCGAAGGCCCGGAAGCCCATGAAGACCAACTCGATCTTCCAAATCATGTCGATGACTAAGACATTTACCGGGGTCGGCATCATGATGCTGGTAGAACAGGGCAAAATCGAGCTCCGCCGGCCCGTCCCGGACTATCTGCCCGAGTTCGGTCAGGAGATTGAGGAGACAATGCCCAACGGCCACGGCCCTGCACCCGCCGGCGAACCCTCCCACAGTTTGGGAGCTGATGTCCCATACCTCCGGCCGCCCGGCGATCCCGATGGCGCGCTCACGGACAATCCGCGGACAATGCGGGTCACACTGGAGCAGGCGGTCCGATACTACGCGCACAAACCTCTCAAGTTCGAGCCCGGCACGCATGGAGTTACAGCAATGAAGGGATCGCGGCGCTGGGGCGGATCATTGAAGTGGTCGGGTGACGACTACGTCCACTTCATTCAGACTCGCATCCTGAATCCGCTGGGGATGAAAGACACGTTCTTCTTTCCGCCCGAGAACATGAAGGACCGGATTGCGATGGTCTACCGGCATCGCGACGGCAAACTGGTCCTTCCGGGGACGAGATCCTGGCCGGCGATCCGACAAATATCGGGCCGGCGCCAAGTATCCGGCGCCTGAATTTGGGCTGTATTCGACCGCGCCGGATCTGTTCGTTTCTATCCGATGCTGCTCGCCGGCGGCGTATTCGAAGGCCGCCATCTCTTCCGCTCAGACGATTGAGACCATGAGAACGGTCTTCACGCCCGAGGTCAAACCTTCGGATTGCTGGGCGGTACCGGCTACGGCCTGACATTCGAAATTGTCAACAAGCCCGAGGGTACGCAGCTACTGCATTCGCCCGGCACGTTTGGGCACGGCGGCGCGTTGGGTACCGAAGGGTGGATGGATCCGAAGAATGACCTGGTCCGGATCTTCATGGTGCAGGTCTCCGATGGCTCCGCCGCTACTCCCCGCGCCATCGTCATGCAGATTGGCGAATCCGCTGTCGTAGACAAGTAGCGCATCGGAGCGTTCGCCACCGCACACAGGCTACCTGTTCAATGGCCACCTACCTGCTGTTCTCTTTGGCAGATGCCTTTCACGCCGAGGGAGACCGGCCGGAGCGATTTTAAGCTTCAACTCGAACCCACTGCTCCGCCCCCGATTCATCAGCGGCTGCTCGGGCACCTCCAGCATTTTTGCAATCGCCGCTGTGTTCGAATCACTGCGGCTTCGATATTGGCTCTCTCTCGCTGTGCGTTGCGGGATTCATTTTTTTCTACATAAAACTGGCGCACGTCATCGATCAACGTTTAGCTAGCGGACCTTTCGCGGGAACCACGGAACATCTTCAGCGCCGCGCATCGCATCGCAGTCGGAGACCCTCTTACACCCGAAGAATACATGGGCGCACTTGAGCCGCAGCGGTTACAGCGCTTCGGAAAAGGATCCGGAAGGCTGGTTCATCATTCGCAAGAATGTAGTTGAACTGATGCCGGGCCCGGAATCGAAGGCCGGCGCAAAATCCGTCTCCGTCGAATTCGCTCGCGGGAAAGTCGCGCGCATCACCTCCGCCGGAAAAGAGCTTTCCGAGTTCGATCTGGGCCCCGAAATCATCGCCAACCTTTCCGGCAACCGCGAACGCCGCCGACTGGTCCGCTACTCCGAAATTCCGCCGTCGGTAGTGCACGCGCTCGTCTCCGTGGAGGAAAGCGCTTCTTTCACCATTCCGGTATCGATTTCGGCCGCATCCTGAAAGCCGCCTACGTCGATGTGCGCAGCGGGCATAAGGACCAGGGCGCATCGACCCTCAGCATGCAGCTCGCGCGCAGTTTTTGGTTGGAGCCGGACAAACACTGGAAGCGCAAACTCGAAGAAATGCTCATGACTCTCCACATGGAGCGCAAACTTACTAAGCAGCAGATCTTCGAATACTATGCCAACCAGGTTTACCTCGGCCGCCGCGATACTTTTAGCGTCAGCGGCTTTGCGGAAGGCGCCCGCACTTACTTCGACAAGGACCTGTCCCAAATCGACACCTCGGAAGCTGCCTTTCTCGCCGGTCTCGTGCAGCGCCCCAGCTACTACAATCCCTATCGCTATCCCGAGCGTGCCCGGGAACGCCGCGATATCGTTCTCCTTCTGATGCGCCGCAATGGCTACCTTTCGCAGGCCGATTACGAAGCCGCCCTCAAGAGCCGTTGCATTTCACTCCCGAGCGCCAGAACACACACCAGAACCAGTATTTTGTAGATTTGGTGAGTGAAGAGTTGCATTCGCGCGTGGACGAAAGCGATCGCGACGGACGCAATATTGACACCACCCTGGACCCCGATCTGCAAGAAGCTGCGGAGGCCGCCGTGCGCCTCGGGATGGAGAAAGTGGACCGCCTGCTCCGAGCCAGGAAAGGCTACTCCGCGCAGGCCGGCCAGCCGCAGGTCGCGCTGGTCGCACTGGACCCGCGCACCGGCGAAGTAAAAGCTCTGGTCGGCGGACGCGACTACGGGCAAAGCCAGCTCAATCACGCCATGGCCATGCGTCAGCCCGGCTCCGTGTTCAAGCCCTTCGTGTATGCCGCCGCGCTGAATACGGCCATTGAAGGCGGCAATGCGGTGTTCACCCCCGCCAGTGTCGTGAGCGATGAACCCAGCACTTTCTATTCGGGCAATCAGGTCTACCAGCCAGGCAACTTTCATCACGAATTCATGGGCGACATCACGCTGCGCGATGCGCTCGCCCATTCGCTGAACGTCGCCACCGTTAGCCTCGCCTCGCAGGTGGGCTATCGCAAGGTGGTGCAACTCGCCCAACTCTCGGGTTTGAACGACGCCATCCGCCCCACTCCCTCGATGGCGCTCGGCTCGTATGAGACAACTCCCCTGGAAATCGCCAGCGCCTACACCACCTTTGCGAATCAGGGCGTCAACGTGAAGGCATCGCTGGTCTCGCACGTCAGCACGTCCGATGGCCAGCTGACGTACCGGCGCTCGCCCGAAAGCCATTCCGCCCTGGATCCCCGCGTGAACTATTTGTTGGTGAGCATGCTGCAGGATGTCTTGCGAATGGGCACCGGCGCCGGCGTCCGCGCGTTGGGCTTTACCCTGCCCGCCGCCGGAAAGACCGGGACCTCTCGCGATGGCTGGTTCGCCGGCTTCACCAGCCAATTGCTTTGCGTCGTATGGGTCGGCTTCGACGACAACCGCGAGCTCACGCTCGAAGGCGCCCGTTCCGCCCTTCCCATCTGGGCCGAGTTCATGAACCGCGCCTCCCGCTTCAAGCCCTACCGCGACGCCAAGCCCTTCCCCACGCCTCCGGGAATCGTGAGCCTGCAGGTCTGCGCCGAAAGCGGCGAATTGGCCGGCCCGTTCTGCAGCAAGGTGCGTTCCGATGTTTTCATCGAGGGCACCCAGCCGCAGACGCAGTGCAAAACCCACGATCCCCGGATCGCTGAAGATCCGGTACCGGTCATCAAGTAGTTTTATCCTGCCCGTTTAAAATATTGCACGGCGCGCTCGTGCTTTTCCGCCGCTTCGCGCGTGCTGAATGTTCCCAGGTTCTTCCGTTTCCCGGTCTTCTCGTCCTGCTTCCGGGAATACAGGCGATACTCTCCCGATTTCAGTTTGCGTATCATACTCAGACCACCCGCAAACCTGCTGCCATCCGTAGACATGTGAAGATGAGACCGTGCCCGATGAGAAAGCCGCCTGGCCGCGAGTGTCCGCTATCGCACCCACATCGACCGTCCCGCCCATACTCGCGCGCGCTCTTCCCGGCCGCACAATTCACTCCATCGAACCGCTGAGCGGCGGCCTGAGTAATGCCCTGTATCGCATCCGCGCCGGGAATCCCGATGAATCCATGGTTCTCCGCATCTACTCGCGAGACCCCGCGGCCTGCCGCAAAGAAATGGACCTGCACCGCCTGATCGCTCCCGCTGTCCCCGTCCCCGAAATCCTCTATGCCGATTGCAACGGCGATCCCGAGACCCCGCCTCACGTCCTCATGCGCTGGGTCGAAGGTGTCACCTTCCGCGAAATCAAACGCCTCCAAGTCCCGCCCGAGCTCGCCGATTGCGCCCGCGCCATCGGCGCCGTGCTCGCGCGCATCGGCGCCTTCACCTTCGTGCGCCCCGGCGCCATCGGCCCCGCCCTCGCGATCGGCGAGCGCCTGATCGATAACGTCCCGGCCTTCATCGAGACCTGCCTCTCCACTCCGGATTTCGAACGCCGCATGGATTCCCGGGATCGCGCCAGGCTCCGCCGCTTCGTCGCGCATCTCGCCCCCGCCTTCGCCGCGCTCGATCGCGAGAGTTCGCTGGTCCACGCCGATTTCGGCGCGCCCAACCTGCTCCTGCATCAAGTCGCCGGCCGCTGGCAGGTCGCCGCCGTCCTCGATTGGGAATTCGCCTTCTCCGGCCCGCCTCTCTGCGACATCGGCCATATGCTGCGCTACGAACGCCAAGGCTCGCCCCGCCTAGAGCCGCACTTCTCCCGTGCCTTTCGCGATCACGGCGGCATACTTCCTTCCGGCTGGCGCGAACTTTCCCGCGCGCTCGATCTCACCGCCCTCTGCGAGTTTCTCTGCCGCCCCACGCTGCCCGATCCCATCGTCCCCGAGCTCCTCGAACTCGTCTCAGCCACCATCGAAAATCGCGACCCCGCAAAAAAATTCTAGCTGCGTGATCGAAAATCGCCCGCGCCTGCGCCCGTCTGGATGTAGGAAGTTCGGACTCACCGCGCGACCTAACACCAGATACACAGGAGAATCCACATGAAGCGTTTTTGGCGCGGTCGGCTGCAAACTTTGACCGCACTGGTTTCCATCGGCCTCGTCTGCCTTCCGGCGGAGGCCCACAATTCAGCGGTCCACCAGGACCTCACCGATCTTGCCTACGAAATCATGCGCGGCGTCGAAACCGGCATGATCGTACCGCCCCGCCCCCTGGCGTCGCACAGGCCGAATGGGACGCGTTCCTGACCGAAATCAAGGGGGCCCCCGGCAAACTCCGCCAGCTTCCTTCCGCGCTTCCCAATCCCAAACAAGCCACCTGCTCGGAGGTCTTCTACGGCGTGTCCAACAACCCCGGCACCGGTTGGTCGCAGCAGGCCATGGGAGACGTTCCCTTCCCGGTCTCCTATGACTACACCGTCAGCAATACCTGCGGCGTCCGCCTCCGCTACACCGCCGATGGCAAGGTCGATGGCGTCTGGGCCCCGGAAGGCTGGTATAGCAACGTCATCAACAGCATCCCTCCTCCCGGCGCGGACACGGCGCCAAGCCCGATTACACCGGCAACATTCTCGGCGTATGGGCCGCCAACGTCGATAACGAGTTTGACGATTCCCATATCTGGATTGGCCCACCAGCGCCGCCGGTTCGTCCATCGTCAAATCATTTACGGACACCGCCTGGCAGGGCCTGGTCGGCGCCCTGCTCCTGCCGTTCTACTGCCTCGGTGAGCTCTTCGCGGGCGATCCCGGCAAATGCGCGGTCGATGCCTTCGATGCCGCCGACAAGATCAACGTCGTCAAACAAATCGAAAGCACCTTCGGCGGCTTTAAAGACAGCAACAGCTCCGACTATACCGGCATGTGGCACTTCATCAAGATGACGGGAGTCGCCAATAACGACTACGACGATATCCAGGGCCTCTACTACGAAGACGCCGGCGCCGCCAGCGTAGGCAACCAGAACATCGATGCCGTCGAGCTCGGCATCATCGTCGCCGCCGAATCGCTCGGCCTCTCCGATAACTACGCGAAGGCCCAAGGCATTGCACGCTATCAAATCGCGTCCGGCGGCGACCTCCACCAGAACACCAAAATGCGCGGCAGCGCCGATTGGCAGCACCTCTCCTTCCCTCACGTCCCCTTCGAACCCGTCGATAACCTCGCGCTGTTCGGCTGGAAGAATTTCCGTGAGCAAAAGAATCACCCCACCAATTCGCTCGGTTGGCCGCTGCACGCCCTGGGCGATGCCATGGTCCCCATGCACGTCGCCGGAACCTCCGCCTGGGGACACCGCCCCTTCGAAGACGCCACGGAGAATATGTGGCACGACCTCGTGAAGGGCGACGATGTGGCCAAGCAGCAGGCCGAAGCCACCGTCATCCTCGGCAAAGCCTTCGAGTGGCGCAAGATGATTACCGCCTACCGCCAGAACGCCGGCCACAGCAACGATGTTCCGATCCGCCAAATGGTCACCGCGCTCGCCGGACACACCGCCGCCTACTCCGATGCCATGCAGGCCTCCGTGAAGTGGCCCTACAACGGCGGCACTTCCCTGCCCTACCTGGTGGACCTATCCGGTACCTCGTTGACCAGGGCCAATGCCATCGCCTTCTACCAGAAATTTCCCAACGCCGTCAGCCTGTATGAACCCATCCTCGATGACGGTGTCGGCGCCATCATCGCGTTCCTGACCGCTACTTCGGAGGTGTTCTAATGCGAACCAGTCAAACTCTTCTCTGCGCCCTTCTCTTCACCGCCGCGGCCACCCTCGCCCCTGCCCAGGATCGTATGCTCGGCGGCGGAATCGCCGACCAGTGCATGCAGTCCGCCAACAGTCAGGCGGCGCTCTGGAAATCCCAGGGCGTCAATACCTCACTCGTCGAGAAACAGTTTCAGGCGCTGCTCGCCGTCTGCAGCGGGGACAATTCCCTGAATGCCGCCTTCATCGGCGCCGCCAATTTCGACTACACCCGCTTCGCACGCATGGTCGCCAAGAATCAAATCTCGCCCAACCTGTACATGGCGCTCTTCCGCGATCGCAATCGCAAACTCCGCCTCGCGCGCGGCAATCCCACCTGGATCACCGAATACGCCCGCGGCGATGCCGATGGCGATCTCGTCCCCGATAGCATGGACCGCTGTCCCGGCACGCCCGACCTCACGCCCACCGATGACCAGGGCTGCCCCGTCCGCGGCGATCTGCCCCCCGCTCCCCCGCAAGCGACCTGCACATGGTGCTCGATGCCATGCACATGCTCACCAGCAAAGCCTGCGACAACGCGCCCCAGCCCGATGGCTCCGCGCCCCTCAAATTCGGCTATGACGATGTCGCCAAGGCCAGCATCCTGAATCCGCTCGCCCAACTCCAGGGCGGCTTCGCCGTCGCCGCCTCGCGCGTCACCAATCAGCCCGCCGGCTGCCCGGTACTCTACGAAGTGGAAATGCGCTGGTCGAAACCTCTCGTCCCCGGCGATCCAGACCAGGTCGTCAACGTCGTCTTCCGTGAGAGCGAGAATCAGGATTTCAAATCCGATCCCACCCGCATGGTCTTCCGCGCACCCTATACCGCCCAAGGCCAAATCGGCCAGATGTACTGGACCGATCTGAACCGGTGGTATCAATACTGCGAAGTCCGCGTCCGCGCCATGAACGGCAACGGGCAAACCTCCGGCTGGGGAACTAAGGTCAGCTGGCAGCCGCTGAGCCCCCTCGCCCGCCCCTTCTTCAACGAACCCTAACCCGCCTTCCCCGCCGGAGGTGCCCGTACGGTGCCTCCGGCGTTTTCAACCGCAAACTTGACCCCGAAACTCGCGATGTGTGATTATTCATTTAGGTGAATAATAATTCAGAGGCGCTCGCCGTGGCCCCCATGTTTGCTCCGAACCAGATACTCAAAACCAGCGCGTCCGATCTGTTGAAAGATCTCGACCTCACGGACGACGAGCTGCTCTACCTCCTCGATCTCGCCGGCAGCGTCAAAACCTCTCCCGCCGATTACTCCCGCGCCCTCGATGGCAAGAATCTCGGCCTCCTCTTCGAAAAACCCTCCCTCCGCACCAAGCTCACCTTCGAGCTCGCCATGAAACAGTTGGGCGGCGGCTCCGTCTTCGTCGAAGGCCCCATCGGCGTCCGCGAACCCCTCAAAGACATCGCCCGCAATCTCGACCGCTGGGTCAATGGCATCGTCGCCCGCGTCTTCCTCCAGAGCACCGTCGATGGCCTCGCCGCCTGGTCGCGCGTCCCCGTCATCAACGCCCTCAGCGATCTCTACCATCCCTGCCAGGCGCTCGCCGACATGCAAACCATCCGCGAACACTTCCGCGTCTCGCGCCTCCACGGCCTCAAGCTCGCCTTCATCGGCGATGGCAACAACGTCGCCCAATCGCTCATGCTCACCTCCCTCCGCCTCGGCATGGATTTCGCGCTCGGCTGCCCCGAAGGCTATCTGCCCGATCCCGAAATCGTCACCCAGGCCGAAGGCCTCGCCGCCGTCACCGGCGCGTCCCTCCTGATCACTCATGAAACCCGCGCCGCCGTCGAAGGCGCGCATACCGTCTATACCGACGTGTGGGCCAGCATGGGGCAGGAACAGGAAACCATCGAACGCCGCCGCGCCTTCCGCGAATACCAGGTCAACGACGCCCTCTTCGCCCAGGCCCGCCCCGACGCAGTCTTCATGCACTGCCTTCCCGCCAAGCGCGACGAAGAGGTGACCGACTCCGTCATGGAACACCCCCGCTCGGTGATCTTCGACCAGGCGGAAAACCGGCTGCACGCCCAAAAGGCGCTGCTGCTGATGATGTTGACGTAACCGCGACACCGAATCGCCAGAACCACCATTTCTTATGACAAACCTGAACTACGCCACCGGGTGCGGCCCGCAATGAAACTCTGGGGAGGCCGTTTTGAATCCGGACCCGGCGAAGTCTTCGAGCGCTTCAGCGGCTCGCTCGATTTCGATCGCCGCCTGATCGAGTGCGATATCCGCGGCTCGCAGGCCTTCGCCCGCGCCCTCGAACAAGTCGGCATTCTCACCGCCGAGGAGCGCGCCCAGATCGTCGAGGCCTTCGACGCCATCCGCGCCGAATCCCTCACCCCCGCCTTCTACGAAGGCGCCACCGATGAGGACGTCCATACCCTCGTCATCCGCAAACTCAAGGAGCGCGCCGGCGCCGTCGCCGATAAGATCCACACCGGCCGCAGCCGCAACGAACAGGTCTCCCTCGATACCCGCATGTGGCTGCGCGAAGAGTGCACCGACCTCCAATCCCAGCTCTTCGCCGTCATGGGCCGCCTGCTCGATCTCGCCGAGCATGTATCCCGCACGCCATCATTCCCGGCTATACCCATCTGCGCCGCGCCCAGGCCGTCCTCTGGCCCCATTACCTGCTCGCCTACTTCGAAATGTTCCTCCGCGATTGGCAGCGCTTCGGCGACGCCCGCCGCCGCGCCAACGTCCTGCCTCTCGGCTCCGGCGCCCTCGCCGGCAGCGGCTTCCCGCTCGACCGCGAAGACATGGCCCGCGACCTCGGCTTCGAAGGCGTCACCCACAACAGCATGGATGTCTCCGGCGACCGCGATTTCGCCCTCGACTTCCTCTACGCCTGCACCGTCACCATGATCCACCTCAGCCGCCTCGCCGAGGATTGGATTCTCTACTCCAGCGAAGAGTTCGGCTGGCTCGAATTGGGCGATGGCGTCACCTCCGGCTCCAGCCTCATGCCGCAGAAAAAGAACCCCGATTCGCTCGAGCTCATCCGCGGCAAAAGCGGACGCGTCGTCGGCTGCCTCACTTCCCTGCTCGTCACCATGAAGGGCCTCCCCATGACGTACAACCGCGACATGCAGGAGGATAAGGTGCCCATCTTCGATGCCGCCGACCAGCTCTCCGGCTCGCTCCTCATGACCTCTGCCGTCATCGAATCCACGCGTCTCAACCCGGCCCGCCCCGCCGCCGCCGCCGAGGAAAGCTGGGTCGTCGCCACCGATCTTGCCGAGGCGCTCGCGCGCGCCGGTACCCCCTTCCACCAGGCGCACCAGATCGTCGGCCGCTTCGTCCTCGAAAGCGTGCGCAACGGGAAGAAGCCCTCCGATTGGACCGCCGAAGACATGCAGCGCTTCGCCCCCGAATTCACCCCCGATTTCGCAGCGCTCTTGAATCCCGCCGAAGGCATGAAGTCGCGCGAGATTCCCGGTGGCACCGGCTCCGCCGCCGTCGCCTCCGCGCTGGCGCGTGCCCGCCAACTCCTTGGAAAGTTGATCGTATGACCAAAAGCTACCGTCAAGGCCAGATCCTCAAGCTCATCCGCGGCAAGCGCATCGGCACGCAGGACGAGCTCGCGCAGGAGCTCAAGAGCCAGGGCATCGCTGCCACGCAGGTGACCCTGTCGCGCGACATCCGCGACCTTCGCCTCGTCAAGACGCGCGAAGGCTACAAGGAAATGGCCGAGGAAGAACAGGGCCCCCAGTTCTCCCTCCTCGCCGGCGAGTTCCTGCGCGACGTCCTCCGCGCCCAAAACCTCGTCGTCCTCAAAACCAGCCCCGGCCACGCCAACTCCGTCGCCGTCGCGCTCGATAACGAAGAGTGGCCCGAAGTAGTCGGCACCATCGCCGGCGACGACACCATCCTCGTCATCGCCCCCGACACCCCCACCGCCGAAGCCGTCCAGGAAAAACTCCTAGGCCTCCTCGAAAACAATTAGTTTTTCTTGAGCTCGCTTTTCTCTGCGTCCTCTGCGCCTCTGCGAGACAGCTTTTCCTATTTCTCCGTAATCCTCACATTGCGGAATTGCGAGATCGAAAACTGATCGTGCAATTGCAGCCCGATCGGCCCCGTCTTCGACCGCGCCGGATCCCCCGCATGCTCCGCCACCACGCGGCCATTAATCAGTACCGTGATCTTGTCATTCCGCGACCGGATGTCCATCGCGTTCCACTCATCGTCCCTCTGCGAATCCTTCGGCGCATCCTGGAACCCGTAGATACTCCCCGAAGGATGCGGATCCGGAAACCGGTTATTGATCTGAATCTCGTACCCGATCTTCGACGGCGTCTTCGTATAATCCGGCGGCGTCGTCACTCCCCACTTCGCCCGCGACGTATCCCGAATCGATACCCCGCTGTTCCCCGACGTCTTCGTCCAATACTCCAGGTGCAGATCGAACTCCCCGAAATCGTTGCGCTTCGTGTAGAGCCACGATTGCGTGTCCACCCAGCTCTTGAAATCCTTCGGCGTTGCCATCGGGCCGCCCGGCACCAGCATCTTTCGCAAGTCGCCGATGCGCTGCCCCACCACCGTCCCATCGGCCATCACGGTCCACTGCCCGTCGCCGATAATCTCCCAGCCATCCAGATTCTTGCCGTTGAAGAGTGGTTTGCCGTCAGCGCCGAATACCGGCCCGCCGAGCAGCGCCGCGCCCACCATCGCGATCAGCCATGCAGTTTTCACGAGCCCAGTATCTCACCGCTCCCTGGTCCTATCCACCACGGTCCGATCCACCACCACTTTCCCGCCCTTCATCACCCACCGCACCCTGCCCGTGGCCGCCTCGATATCGGCCAGCGGATCGCCCTCCACCGCCGCGATATCGGCATACATCCCGCCGCGGATCGCGCCCAGCGATTTCTCCATCCCCAGCAGCTCCGCCCCATTCCCTGTCGCCGCGCGCAGCGCCTGCTCCGGCGTCATCCCCGCCTTCACGAACCACCCCAGCTCGCGCGTATTCTCGCCGAACATCGTGTACACCGCGTCGCTCCCCATCGCAAACCGCACCCCTGCCTTCCACGCCTTGCGCGCCGTCTCCAAATTGCGCGCGATGTAATCCTTCAGCCCGTCCACCGCCGCCGGAGGATAGTTGAGCAGCCGGAAATTGTCGGCGTAGTAGCGATTGTGGTCGATCGTCGGCACGTAGAACGTCTTCCGCCGCGCCATCTCCGCAATCACCGCATCGTCCACATCGGTCGCATGCTCCACGCTGTCCGCGCCCGCCCGCACCGCGTCGCGCGCGCCATCCGGCCCGTACGTGTGAATCGCAATCTTCTTTCCCAGCGCGTGCGCCGCATCCGCCGCAGCCTTCATCTCCTCGTAGGTGAACGTCTGAAACCCCGTCACATCGCGCCCCGATCCGGTGGACCCGTACATCTTGATGCAGTCCGCCCCCGCCGCCACCTGCTGCCGCACCACGCGCAGCACCTCCGCCACGCCATCGGCCGTGTTCGGCGTAGCCGTTCGCCCGCGCGTCACCATCAGCCCGTATCCCGCCACGAACATCCGCGGCCCCGTCATCTGTCCGCCCGCGATCAAATCGCGCATCGCGATGTCCGCATAGTCCGACGCCCCCAGGTCGCGCACCGTCGTCACGCCCGTCTCCAGCGTCTTGCGCGCATTCTCCTGCGCCAGGTACACCACCGCCGCCGCGCGCCCCGCCTGGCTGACGCGATTCTCCAGCACATACGTCATATGCGTGTGGACGTCGATCATTCCCGGAATCGCCGTGTACCGCGTCAGGTCGATCGAGTCTCCGCTGCAAACGCCCACGCTCGCAATCCGCTCGCCTTCCGTCACCACGCACGCGTCTTTCCACAGCTTCGCGCCGTCCCACACCGCGGCGAAATGGTAGCTCGCGCCTTGTGCCATCCCCGCCATCAGCAGCGCCATCGAAACTCTCAGCATAATTTTTGCAGCACCGCCTCGGATAGATTTCGCCCGCAAATCACCACCGCCGCCTGCTTTCCCCTGTACCGTTCCGCGTCCTTCAGATACGCCGCCATCGCCACCCCCGCGGCCCCTTCCACCACCCAGTGCTCCGTCTCCAGCACCAGCCGCATCGCGCGCAGAATCTCGTCTTCCGTTACCAGCACGCTGCGATCGATCGCCTGCCGGCACAGCTCGAACGTCACCGAGCCCGCCTCCAAGCCGCCCGCCGTGCTCTCCGAAAGCGTCGGCAGTTCCGGCACGTCGATGATCTTCCCCGCCTCCAGGCACGCGTACATCACCGGCGAATTCTCCGGCCAGCACCCCACCACTTCCGTGCGCGGCGATACCGCCTTCACATACGCTCCGATCCCGCCGATCAGCCCGCCCCCGCCCACCGCGACAAACACCGCGTCCAACCCGGGAGCCTGCCGCAGCAACTCCACGCCGATCGTCCCCTGCCCCGCCGCCACATCCCAATCGTTGTACGGCGAAATGTAGACGCGCCCCGTTTCCTCCGCCGCCCGCCGCGCCGCCAGTTCCGCCGTCAATGGGTCGTCCCCCGCGTAATGAATCCGCGCCCCGCGCGCTTCAATCCGCTTCGCCTTCGCCCGCGACACATGCGAAGAGACGAATACCTCCGCTCGAATCCCGCGCGCCTCCGCCGCCGCCGCTACGCCGAGCCCGTGATTCCCATTGCTCGCCGTCACCACGCCCGCCTGCGCCTGCGCCTCGGTCAGCATCGCGATCTTGTTCGCCGCGCCTCGAAACTTGAAAGATCCCGTGTGCTGCAAATGCTCCAACTTCAACAGCGCCCCGCACCCCGCGGCCTGCTCCAGCGGAGTCTCCCGCACCATCCCTTGGATCCGCTCGTACGCCGCCAGAATCTGTTCTTTCACAATCCCCTCACTTCACGCCCAGATAGATGTCGTGAATCCGCAGCACCCCGAGCGCCCGCCCCGCCGCGTCCACCACCGGCAGCACCGAGATCTGCGAGCGCCGCCGCTCCATCAGCTCCAGAGCCTGCCCCAGCGTCGCATCCGGCCCGATCGTCACCGGCGTCGCCGTCATCGCATCCGCCGCCGTCAGTCCGCGTATGTCGTCGTGACTCGTCAGCGCGCGCCGCAAATCCCCATCCGTGACAAATCCCGCCAGGCGCCCGTCCTCGCCCACCACGCACGCCCCGCCCATCGGCCGCCGCGTCATCGCGATGATTACGTCCTTCAGCGCCGCCCCCGGAGCCACGAACGCCGCCTCGTCCTCGCCGTGCATCGCTTCCGCCACGCTCAATCGCAGATTCCGCCCCAGTTGCCCGCCAGGGTGAAACCGCCCGAATTCTTCCGGGGTGAAATTGCGCGCGCACATCAGCGCGATCGCCAGGGCATGCCCCATGGCCAGCGCCGTCACCGCGCTCGCCGTCGGCGCCAGGTTGTGCGGATCGGCCTCGCGCTCCACGCTCGCATCCAGCCGCACATCCATCTCACTCGCCAGCGGCGAGGCCGCATTTCCCAGGATCCCGATCAGCGGCGAGCGGAACTGCCGCAGCAGCGGCACCAGCGCCTGCAACTCGCGCGACGCCCCGTTCTTCGAAATCACAATCGTCGGATCCCCCGGCGTGTAGATCCCCAAATCCCCGTGGGCCGCCTCCGCGGGATGCAGGAAGACCGCCCCCGTGCCCGTGCTGCACAACGTCGCCACAATCTTGCGCGCCACGTGTCCGGATTTTCCGATCCCGGTGACAATCACCTTGCCGGGATGCGCCAGGATCAATTCCACCGCGCGCACCAGTTCCCCGTCCAAACGCGACGCGGCCCTCGAGATCGAATCCGCTTCAATCATCATGGCGGCGCGCGCGGCGGCGAGCCATTCGTTCGCACTGCGCCCGGAACTCATCGGAATCTTCTATAATCGCATGATCGATAATGCATATCGCCTGCATAAATTATTTCGCTTTCCCTTCGGCCCGCGGATTGCGCAACCATGGATACTGGCGAGTTTGGTACCCGGGAGCCCTATGCAATTCTCGTCTTATAAAACGGAAGGCTTCTACGACGAAATGTTTGAGGGCGACGGCCGTGTCCGCCCGCACGTGGAACTGGTCCTCGAAATCATCCAGTCGCTCGACCCCGGACAGCTCCTCCGCTATAAACATGCCGCCGAACGCCTCCTCCTCCAGCTCGGCATCACGTTTAACGTCTACGGCGATACCGCCGGCACCGAACGCATCTTCCCCTTCGACCTGATCCCGCGCATCATCACCGCGCCCGAATGGGACCGCATCGAACGCGGCCTCAAACAACGCATCCACGCCCTCAACGCCTTCATCCACGACGTCTACCACGATCAGAAAATTCTCAAGGACGGCGCCATCCCCGCCGAAGTCGTCACCAGCGCCGTCTCCTATCGCAGCCAGTGCCACGGCCTCAATCCGCCCTGGGGCGTCTGGTGCCACGTCACCGGCACGGACCTCGTCCGCGATTCCGACGGCGAGTATCTACGTTCTCGAAGACAACCTCCGCGTCCCCTCCGGCGTCTCCTACGTGCTCGAAAATCGCGAGGTCCTCAAGCGCATCTTCCCCGGCGTCTTTCAAGGCCTCTCGGTCCGCCCCGTGAATGAATACGCCGGCAAGCTCCTCGAAATGCTGGAATCGCTCGCCCCCAGCCCCACCGGCACTCCGCGCGTCGTCGTCCTCACTCCCGGCATCTACAACTCCGCCTACTTCGAACACAGCTTCCTCGCCCAGCAGATGGGCGTGCAACTCGTCGAAGGCCGCGATCTCGTCGTCTCCGGCGGCGATGTCTTCATGCGCACCACCAAAGGCCCCGAGCGCGTAGACGTCATCTATCGCCGCGTCGATGACGATTTCCTGGACCCCGAAGCCTTCCGCGCGGATTCCCTCCTCGGCGTCCCCGGCCTCATGGCCGCCTATCGCAACGGCCGCGTCGCGCTCGCCAATGCCCCCGGCAACGGCGTCGCCGATGACAAAGTCATCTACGCCTACGTGCCCGACATGATCCGGTACTACGAAGGCGAAGAGCCCATCCTCCCCAACGTCCCCACCTATCTCTGCTGGCGCGATTCCGATCGCAAGTACGTCCTCGAAAATCTGGAGAAGCTCGTCGTCAAAGCCGCCAACGAAAGCGGCGGCTACGGCATGCTCGTCGGCCCTCACTCCACTCTGGCCGACCGCGAGAAATTCGCCGGCCTCATCAAGGCCAACCCGCGCAACTACATCGCCCAACCCACGCTCGCTCTCTCGCGCGTGCCTACAATCATCGATGAACACTTCGAAGGCCGCCACGTAGACCTGCGTCCTTACGTGCTCTGCGGCAAGGATATTTACGTTATGCCCGGCGGTCTTACCCGCGTCGCCATGCGCAAAGGCTCGCTCGTCGTCAACTCTTCGCAGGGTGGCGGCAGTAAGGATACGTGGGTGCTGTCCCCGCGTCCGTCGGATTCCCAGGGAGGTCAGCAGCAATAGCCATGTCATATACCAAACCGCTACTCAGCCGGGTTGCCGACGCGGTCTACTGGTTGGGCCGCTACATCGAACGCGCCGAAAACGTCGCCCGTTTTTTGGACGTCAACCACAACCTCATGCTCGATCTCCCCCAGGGCTTCGCCGACCAGTGGCAGCCCATCGTCGATACCACCGGCGATCGCGCATTCTTCCTCAAACACTACGGCGTCGCAACCCGCGAAAACGTGGTGCGCTTCCTCGCCTTCGATCCCGAGTACCCCAATTCCATCTACTCCTGCATCCTCGCCGCTCGCGAAAATGCCCGCAGCGTGCGCGAAACCATCTCCTCGGAAATGTGGCAGCAGATCAATGCCCTCTACCTGCTCATCACCTCCGAAAGCCGCACCCTCGCGCCTGCCGACCTTCCCGGCTTCTGCCACCAGGTCCGCATGGGCTGCCATCTGATCCACGGAATTCTCCACGTCACCATGAGCCACAACGACGCGTGGCAGTTCATCCGCCTCGGCTGCCAGCTCGAGCGCGCCGATAAAACCACCCGCATCCTCGACGTGAAATATTTCATCCTCCTCCCCTCGCTCGCCGACGTCGGCACTCCCTACGACGACGTGCAGTGGTCCGCCGTCCTCAAATCCGTCAGCGGCTTTGAAATGTATCGCAAGCGTCACGGCCGCATCTCGCCGGAGCGCATCGCCGAGTTCCTCCTGCTCGATGGCGAATTTCCCCGCGCCCTGCGCTACTGCATTTCCATCGCGGATCGCAGCCTCCACTTCATCACCGGCACCCCCGTCGGAACCTACTCCTGCGCCAGTGAACAACACATGGGGATGCTGCGCAGCGAACTCGATTTCGCCAACGTCGAGAACATCCTCGCCACCGGCCTTCACGAATTCTGCGATGCCGCCCAGACCAAAATGAATACAATCGATGAAGGAATCTCGGGCGATTTTTTCGCCCAGCGGCCGCTCATGTCCAGCGCCCGCGTTTGATGGAATAAGTCGCTTGATTGGATAACATGACCTTCTGCCTCGGAATCACCGTCGATCAAGGCTTGGTGGGCATTGCCGATACGCGCGTCGTCGCCGGCAATGAATGTCTCACCGCAAGAAAAACCGCCACTTACCAGGGCCCCGGCTTCGCCTTCTTCATCATGCACTCCGGCATTCGCTCCGCCCGCGATAAGATCCTCCTCTATTTCGAGGACGCCTTCGCCCGCGATACCATGTCGCGCGATCGCCTCTTCAAAGTCGTCAACCTCTACGCCCGCCAGGTCCGCCGCGTCAGTGAGGAGGATGGCGAAGCCCTCCGCATCGCCGATCTCAAATACAACCCCTACTCCATCATCGGCGGCCAGATGTCCGGCGATTCGTCCCACAAGCTCTATCTCGTCTACCCCGAAGGCAATTGGGTCGAGGTCGGCCCCGACACTCCCTATCAGATCATCGGCGCCTCCGGCTACGGCAAACCCATCTTGGAGCGCTCCCTCAAGAAGGAGGATTCCATGCTCTACGCCTTCAAAGTCGGAATCCTCGCCTTCGATGCCACGCGCCTCTGCGCCGCCGACGTCGATTTCCCCATGGACGTCCTGCTCTACTCGCGCAACAGTTTCGAAATCGTCCAACAGCGCTACGAACGCGACGACCTCCGCGCCATCACCGTCTGGTGGCAGGAGCGCATGCGCGAAGCCGTGCACGATCTCCCCGCCGAATGGATCGAAGCCGCCTTCCCCGCGTGCGCATCCCGCTAATCACGCGAGGCCGCCGACGTCCCGCCCCTTTTTTGCGCCTTTCTCTGCGTCCTCTGCGCCTCTGCGAGAAACGCCTTTTTCCCGCCAACCCCGCCAGTCGCCAAGAGACGAACACTTCTTCCCACCCCCGGCTCTAAGCCTTTCTCTGCGTCCTCCTCCGCCTCTGCGAGAAATGCCTTTTTCCCCCTAAGCGTGATGCCCGATACAATCCTGCTCGCCTTCCCCCACTTCCCCGCATTCTCTCCCCCCTTCCGGATGTAGCATCGAGAAGACCTGAGGAGGCACCGTGACCTCAAGAAGCATTACCTGCGTTCTCGTTCTGCCGATCTTGGCGTGGACCCTGGCAGACGCCCAGAACCGCAACGCTGCCAAGAAAGCTCCACCCCCCATCCCGCTCCCCGAAGCACCCTCCGCCTTCGACAATAAGAGCAACGGCATGGTGGACGATCCCACTCATCAAGCCGACCAGTTGAAATTCGACAGTGTGGAAACCATAGCCGATGGCCTGGGCCCTCTCTATAACGCACAGTCCTGCCGGGAGTGTCACCAGAATCCCACCTCGGGCGGCGGTAGCCAGGTCACCGAACTCCGCGTCGGGCACCTGGGGCCGGATCGCCGTTTCCTCAACCCGTCGATCCCGATCGCCCGCGGCGCGGAAATCATCTCCGGCCGCACCCTCGTCAACGATCGTGCCGTGTGCCCCAGCGGCGCCTTCCCCGACACCGAAATCCAGGAGCGCGTGCCGGAAGCCGAGCTCGTGCGCACCACCCGCGTCTCCGTAAACCTCCTGGGCGACGGCTTCATCGAGGCACTTCCCGATCAGACGCTGATCGATCTATCCCGCAACCAGTGCAAGAGCACTCACGGAAAAATCTGCGGCCTGGTGATTTACGTTCCGATCGTGGAAGCCACCGGCCAGGCCGGCGTCGGCCGCTTCGGCTGGAAGAACCAGCACGCCAGCCTCCTGTCTTTTTCGGGCGATGCCTACCTCAACGAAATGGGCATCACCACCGCGTTGTTCCCCGACGAAGTGACCAAGCTCTGCAACACCGCGCCCGAACCCAACGACACGCCCGCGGCCGATGGCCTGGCCGACGTGGACCGCTTCGCGCGCTTCATCCGTGCCTCCAAAGCCCCCGCCCGCGACCAGAAACTCGCCGATACCACCACCGCCAAACGCGGCTCCGATCTCTTCACCAAAATCGGCTGCGCCGTCTGCCACGTCCCCACCCTCGTCACCGCCGCCGCCGGCCTCAAGATCAATGGCGGCGCCTACACCGTTCCCCCCGCGCTCGGCGGCAAGACCTTTCATCCCTTCGGCGACTTCCTCCTGCATGACGTCGGAACCGGCGACGGAATCGTCATCCCGACCGTCGAACACTATGGACGCGCCACTCGCCAGATGCCCCGCGAATGCTCGCCGGATAACTTTCAGAAGACCCAATACCGCGTGCGGACCGCGCCCCTGTGGGGCTTGCGCCTCCGCACCCGTTTGATGCACGATGGCACGTCCGTTACCCTTCGCGATGCCATCCTCCGCCACGCCGGTGAGGCCGCTAACGTAACTCGTGACTTTCGCAAACTCGCCGCGAGCGATCAGGAAGCGATCCTGCAATTCCTTCGATCGCTCTGAACGCTACTGGTGCCTGAGCGCAATCACCGGGTCGATCGCCGCGGCCCGACGCGCCGGTAGCCAGCCGGCAAAGAGGGCAGTCCCCAGGAACACCGCCGCCGCCGTCCCCATCACCGTCGGGTCCGCCACTCCGATTCCAAACATTAAGGACTGCGTCAGACGCATCAACGCCAGCGACCCCGCCACCCCCGCCATCAAGCCGCCCGCCGCCATCCCGGTCAGATCTCTCATCACGAGCCTGTAGATTGGCAGCCGCTGCGCGCCCAACGCGCTGCGGATGCCGATTTCGTGGGTTCGCATCGTGACCGAATAATTCAGCAATCCGAAAAGGCCTGCCGCCGCCAGCGCCAGACCCAGGAAGGCAAAGCTCCCTCCAATACCCGCCAGCAGCCTCTCTTTCAGCATCGTGCGCTCCATCAGCGCTTCCATCGTGGTGACGTCCCGCACGCGCACTCCCGCCCCCAGCGTCTCCGCCTCCCGCTCCACCATCTTCGCCACCGAGCCGGCATCGAGCGTGGAACGCACATACAGCGTGTACGCCCGCGGAGGTTTCATCGGCATATACGCGACCGCCTCCGGCCCGCTCCGCAAGTCGCCCAGGTGCGAGTCGGCCGCGAGGCCAATCACCTGGTGGCGCACTCCGTCATCGCGCCGGAACTCCCTGCCCAGTGGGCTGCCTGCTCCGAAATATCGCTTCGCAAACGCGCGATTGACAATCGTCGGCACCGGCTCGTTGTCGTTATCGCCCAGGGTAAAGTCGCGCCCTTCAAGCAGCGGCGTGCGCAGTGCCGCGAAATAGCCGGGCGAGACGCGGCTGAAGGTCTCCGCGTGCTCCGAGGCCGCCCGGCCCGGCAGCATCACCCTCTGGGCACGCTGCGTGCCGCTCAGAATCGTCGTCCACCCCGTCGCCGCCCCGTTTACGTTAGGCAATGCGGCGGTTCGCTGTTGCAGTTGCTGAAGCAGCGCCAGTTGGCGATCGCGCTGCGCCGTGTTGCTTATGGTCAGCACCGTCACGCCCCGCGGTTCGAACCCCGCATCCACCGCGCCCAGCTTGTGCAGGCTCAAAACAAACCCCGACCCGCCCGTCACCAGGCAGAAAGCGAAAGCCACCTGGACTCCCACGAACACCCGGCCCAGCCGCATTCGCCCCGCCTGCGCACCCATGTGGCGAAGCGCGAAGATCGGGCTCGCACTCGTCGCCTGCCACGCCGGCAAGAGTCCGAAGAATAACGCGGAGCAGGCGCAAATCGCGGCGCAGAACCCCAGCACACGCGTATCCAACGCCAGGTCGAGCCGTATCGGGTTCGCCGGCGTGGATACCATCGCTACCAGCGCCGGCGCCGCGGCGCACGCCATCAACCACCCGCAAATGCCGGCCAGCAGAGAGATCACCAGGCTCTCCGTCAACAGTTGCCGCACCAGCCGCGACCGCCGCGCTCCCAGCGAAACGCGCAGCGCCATTTCCGCCGCTCGCGCCGAAGAGCGCGCCAGCAGCAGGCTCGCTACGTTGGCGCAGGCAATCAGCAGAATGCACCCCGAAACCAGCAGCAGAATCCACAACGGCCGCGCGAAACTTCGCCGGAATGCCGAGATCCCGTTCGCGCCGGAGTTGAGGCGCAGCCGCATCTCCCGCAAGTGTTTCTGCATCGCTTCCGGCATGCCGTTTCCAAGTCCGGCTCGCGCAGCCTGGTGGCGTTGGAATGTGCCCTGCAGCCTCGCAGTAAGTTGTTCCTTGCGGCTGCCCGGCGCGAGACGCCCCATGATATGAAACAGCCGTATATCGGGATTCGTAAAAATGCTCGGGTCCATCAGCGTGACTGGCAGCCACACATCCACGTATTTGCCGGGCTCCGTGCCGCGGAACCCTTCGCGCGCCACGCCCGCAATCGAATACGTCCGGCCATCCACGGTCAGTCTCCGCCCCACCACCGCCGCGTCCCCGCCGAATCGCCGCCGCCAATATTCGTAACTCAACACCGCCGTCGCGCGCGGTTCACCGGCAGAAAGCAGCCGCCCCGAGGCAGGCGAAACGCCCAACACGTCGAAGCTATCCGGCGAGACATACTGCTGTATCACGTCCTCGTATGCCGCGCCTTCATCCGTTGCCTGCGCTTCTACACGGCTCGGCGAACCGAATAGCGCCAGGCGCGCCGCGCCGCCCGCCGCAACCCGCAACTCCTCGCCTAAGGGAAAGCTGAACAGCTCGTCGTCGCCGTTCTCCGCGGTCGCCAGCGTGAACAGGCCGTCCGGATTCGCCACCGGCAGCGGACGCAGCAGCGCGGCATCCACAATCGAATAGATCGCCGTGTTCGCGCCAATCGCCAGCCCCAGCGACACCACCGCGGCCGCCGCGAAGATCGGTGTCCGCCGCAGCCCGCGCCACGCGTACCGTACGTCTTGGCAGGTGACTTCCAGCCCTGCCCAAAGCCGGAGTTCCCGGCTGCTCTCGCGAATCCCGGTGACGTTGCCAAAGGTCAGGTTGGCCTGCCTTCGAGCTTCGCCCGCGCTCCATCCCTGCCCTTCCAGCTCCGCCGCGCGCCGCTCCAGGTGATCGCGCAGTTCCTCTGCCAGTTCCTCATCCAGCCGCCGCGGATTCAATGCGTTCCTTAATCTCGTAAGCCAGGACATCCCATTCCTCCAGCCCCGCTACTCGTGCCGCAGCACGCACGCCCGTTCAGCCGCCAGTAACTTCGTCGCCACTCGCCCGCAATCCGTACGGCCATCCCGCCTCTTCCACACTCCGCTACGCGCGCCGCAGCACGCGCGCCCTTTCAGCCGCCAGTAACTTCGTCGCCACTCGCCCGCAATCCATCCCGCCCCTTCCACACTCCGCTACGCGTGCCGCAGCGCGCCCGCCCTTTCAGCCGCCAAGAACCTCGTCGCCACTAGCCCGCAATCCATCCCGCCTCTTCCATCCGGCCATCCCGCCGCTCCCCAAACACCGCTACGCGCGCCGCAGTTCGCCCGCCCCTTCAGCGCCGAGTTGCGTTCTCCCCACTCACCCGCAATCCATCCCGCCTCTTCCAGACTCCGCTACGCGTGCCGCAGAACGCGCGCCACTCCCGCCGAAAAATTCGTCCACCGTTCGGTTTCCGCGGCCAGTTGCTTCGTTCCCGCCCGGCTGATCCGGTAGATTCGCGCGCGACGCTTGTTCTCCGTCACCATCCACTCGGCCGCAATCCACCCCGCCTCTTCCATCCGGTGCAGCGCCGGATAGAGCGAACCTTCCTCCACCCGCAGCGCCTCTTCGGAGAGTTCCTGAATCGCGTTGGCGATCCCGTACCCGTGCGACGCACCGCGCCGGCTGAGAATCGTCAGGATCAACACATCGAGCGCGCTCTGTGCGGATTTTGAAGTTGCCATATACTTAGACGGCTAGGGTAGTCATCTGATCAAACCACGCGCTCCCCCGCCCTGTCAAGCGGCCCCGCCCTCCCTGGTAGCCTAAGATATGCCCTGGTTCGATAACGAGGATTTCTGGCGCGACCTCTATCCCTACATGTTCCCCGTGGAACGCCTCGCCGCCGCGGCCGAACAAGTCGCGCAAATCGTCGCCCTCACCGGCATCCGCTCCGGCACCGTCCTCGATCTGTGCTGCGGCCCCGCCCGGCATGCCGCCGCTTTCGCCCGCGATGGCTTCACCGTCACCGGCGTCGATCGCTCCGCCTACCTGCTGGATCGCGCGCGCGTCCACGCCGCCGAAGTCCGTGATTCCGTCGAACTCGTCCATGAAGACATGCGCGAATTCCAGCGCCCCGCGGCCTTCGATCTCGCCGTCAATCTCTTCACCTCCTTCGGCTACTTTGAAGATACCGGCGAAGAGCTGCGCGTCCTCCGCAACGTCCACCAAAGCCTGCGCGAAGGCGGCGTGTTCGTCATGGAGTTACTCGGCAAGGAATACCTCGCGGCCCACTATGTTCCCGCGCGCTGCACGGATTTCGCGGATGGCACCCTGCTTCTTCAACGCGCCTGGCCGCGCGACGAATGGACCCGCTGCTTCAGCGAATGGACGCTCATCCAAGCCGGCCGCGCCCGTACCTATAAATTCGACCACTTCATCTATTCCGGCCGCGAGTTGAAGGATCTCTTGCTTCGCAGCGGCTTCTCCCAAGTCCGCCTCTATGGCGATCTGCGCGGCTCGCCCTACGGCGTGGATGCCCTGCGCCTCGTCGCCGTCGCCCGCAAGTAGCATCGGCGCGCGTTACAGCTCTATCCGGATCGCTCGCCCCGGTTCCGGCCATCGCAGCCGATGAGTCATGCCCGCGAGCGCGAAGGCGTGGGCGATCTCTTCCCGCCCTTCAGAGAAATGCGCCCAGCCCTCGAAATGCAGCGGCACGATCGTCGCTCCCGCCAGCGCGCCGGCGGCCGTGACCGCTTCGGCAGCCGTCATCGTCAGTGGGTAAGGCCCCACCTCCGGCACCCGCGCCGCACCCAGATTGAGAATCGCCACACGCGGGCTGAATCGTCGCGCCGCCTGCGCAACGCCCTCGAACCAAACCGTGTCCCCGCCGATATAAATACTCCGCTCCGCGGCCTTCGCATGATAAATCCCGAAGCCGATCACCGGACCTCGATCGAGTCCCGCCGGACCATGTTGCGCAGCCGTCGCCACCACGCGCAGCGCCCCGCCCTCCGGCGCCGGAACTTCCACCGCCTGCCCGGGCTTCAGCCCGATGCTGTTGCCGCCCAACCTGCCCGCCCCCGCGTCGGTGGTGAGCACCGCCTTGGCATTCGGCAACAGTTCGCGTCCGCTGCGGTCGAGATTATCGAAGTGGTGATCGTGACTCAGCAGGACGTAGTCCACCGCGCCCAGCTCCACCGCCCGGAGCGCCGGCCCGGCGAGCTTCCGCAGCGTCGCCGGACCCGAAGGATATTCGCCTCCCGCCGGATCGAACGTCGGGTCTGTGAGCAGACGGATCCCGGCGAATTCCAGCAGCGCCGTCGGGCCGCCGACGTATGTCAGCGTCAGTGTTTGCCCGTCACTCACCTGGAAGCTTGGAGGCCAGCACATCGACCATTTCAATCACCGGAGGTTTGCTGAAGAGATCGGAGGCCTTGGCGATCAACTCCGCCGCCAACCGGCCGGAAAGATGAGCCTGGCGCCCCGTGTCGTCCGGGAACGCGTCGAAGATTCCGAAGGAGGTCGCCCCCAGGCGAATCGCGAACCACGCCGTGGTGCCGGGCTCCGCTTCCACCAGCGCCAGTCCACCGCGCAGAAATGCCTCCACTTCCGCCTCCTTGCCCTTTTTCGCTTCGAGACGGACGTACAAACCTACGGTCACCATGTTTCATAGTGTGGGTTCGCTCAGACCCTGGGGTCAATCCTTAGGGAAATTCCTAATGCACGTTCGAGCACACTTTGCCGCGCTCGGACCTTAAATCCTTGGACTGCTACACTGGCAAGGAGCATGGCTGCCAATACGGCCTCAACGGGGAATAATCTAAGCGAACTCGCCGAACTGCCCGGCGTGCGCGAGTGTCTGCAATACTTCACTCGCGAGAAGCAGTGGATCAACGAAGTTCATTTGCAGCTCTGCCGGATTCCGGCCCCCACGTTTCTGGAACAGGAGCGCGCCGCCTGGTTTTTAGAACAGTTCCGCGGCGCCGGCTGGGAAGCCTCCATCGATCGTGCCGGAAATGTGCTGGCCGCCACCGGCGAGCCTCCGTACGTAGCGCTCACCGCCCATCTCGATACCGTACTCGCGCCGCGCACCAGGGACGATATTGCGGTCGATACCGACGGCCGCTTTCACGGAGCCGGAGTCAGCGATAACGGCGCCGGCCTCGCCGCCCTGCTCGCCATCTCGCGCGCCTGGAAGGCCTCCTCCCGGCTACCCGCGTTCCCGCGCGGCCTGCTGCTGGTCGCCAATGTCGGTGAGGAGGGCGAAGGCAACCTGGTCGGCATGCGGCACCTCTGTAAGCCATCGCCGTTCGCCAAAAAAATTCACAGTTTCCTGATCGTGGATGGCGCCAATACCGACCACATCACCACGCGCGGCCTGGGAAGCCGCCGCTTCGAAGTAGCGTTCACCGGACCCGGCGGCCATAGCTGGAGCGATTTCGGCGTCGGCAATCCGGTCCACGCGTTATGCCGCGCCGTCGCCCTATTCGCCGAAACGCGGCTGGATTCCGGACCCAAGTCC
Source organism: uncultured Solibacteraceae bacterium (assembly GCA_963811575.1). Lineage (GTDB taxonomy): Bacteria > Acidobacteriota > Terriglobia > Bryobacterales > Bryobacteraceae > Solibacter. The sequence continues at coordinate 440,182 of CAWERY010000009.1, forward strand.
TCCGTCAACGTCGGCCTGATCGAAGGCGGCAGCGGCGTCAACGCCATCGCCCAGTCGGCGCGCTGCAAGGTCGATATCCGTTCCGAAAGCAATGAGCGCATGGACCAGCTGGTGGACGTGCTCACCAGTGCGGTGGATCGCGCGCGCGACCTGGAAAACCAGCGAGCCACCAGCGGGCGCGTCTCGGTCAAGACCAGGGAGATCGGTTCGCGACCCGCCGCCATCCTGCCCGATGGGGCGCCCATCCTCAATTACGTCCGCGCTGTGGATTCGCATCTCGGAATTCGCTCCCATCTGGATTGCTCCTCGACCGATGCCAACATACCGCTCGCGATGGGAATTCCCGCCCTCGCCATCGGTGCCGGCGGCCTCGGCGGCGGGGCGCACACCCCGCAGGAGTGGTACAGCCCGGAAGGCCGGGACCTGGGCTTGAAGCGCATCCTGCTCACCCTGTTCCTGCTGATGCGCGACCCCGGAGGCAGCCAGAAGTGAACCGCCGCAAGGCGGATCTGGCCCTGCTCTTTAACGCGGTCGTTTGGGGCAGTACGTTCATTTTAGTTAAGGGCGCGATCGGGCACGTTTCACCCCTCCTGTTCCTTGCCTTACGTTTTTCGCTGGCCACAGTGGCGCTGCTGCTTCTTTTCCGGGGCGGTTGGAAAGAACGCCCCCGGGTCACTGCAAAAATGTTGGGCGCGGGGTCCCTGGCGGGATTCTTCCTGTTCAGCGGCTATGCGTTGCAAACCATTGGGTTACAGCTCACTACCGCGCCGAAATCGGCGTTTCTGACCGGTCTTGCAACCGTGATGGTACCTTTGCTCGGCGCCCTCGTCTATAGAACCAGACCCCAGTTCTTCGAAGTTCTCGGGGTTCTCATTGCAACAGTTGGAATGGCGCTGATGACAATCGAAGGCCCAATCGATTCCATCGGTCGCGGTGACCTGTTGACGCTCGGCGGAGCCATGGCGTTCGCAGCGCACATCGTGACCCTGGGGCATTTTTCCGAGACCGTAGGCTATGAACTCCTGAGCGTCACTCAGGTGGGCGCCGCCGCGCTCTCGGCCATCGCAACCTTCTGGTGGGCGGAAACACCGCGCTTCCACTGGCAGCCGGTAATCCTCTGGGCGATACTGATTACGGGACTTTTCTGTACAGCTGCAGCGTTCACGATTCAGGCATGGGCGCAACGGTACACTACCGCTACGCGTACCGCCCTGATCTATGCGCTGGAGCCCGTAGTGGCGTGGACAACGTCGTTCCTGGTGGCGGGTGAGAGCCTTACCGGGCGAGCGGCGGCGGGGGCAATGCTCATTTTGGGCGGCGTTCTTATGGTAGAAATGAAACCCTTAGCGCCGCAAGTACATCAATTAAGTAGACGCAACACAAGTGAAAACTGAACTCCGCTGCGAAGCGGAAGGGAAGCGTAAGAGGAGCAAGTAGGCCAATGAGTTTTACAGATAAGATGCGAACCCAGAAATTCCTTTCGTTCACTTTGATCCTGTTCACACTGAGCACCGGCATCGTCATCGGCACCCTGGTCAATCAGGGCGTGAAGGCGGCAAAGAATGAGGGCTCGGTGGCGCCCGGCGCGACACCGCTCGTCATCCCGAACCCAGTGGAACTGTCAAACACCTTCAGCCAGATCGCCAAGCAGGTGGAACCTTCCGTGGTGAACATTTCGACCACGTACCTGCCCAAGGCTCAGGCCCGCGTGCCCCGCAACGGGCGGCGCCAGGCCGTGCCCCAGCCCGATGAAGATCAGGGCGACAACGGTGGGATGGATGATTTTATTTACCGCTTTTTCGGGAACCCCTTCGGCGGTGGTAACGGGGGTGGACCCGAGATGCCGCAGCGCAAAGGTCAGGCGCTCGGTTCGGGCGTGGTCGTGGATCGCGCCGGCTACATTCTGACCAACAACCATGTGGTCGATAAGGCCGACCGCATCCAGGTGAAGTTCAATGACGACCCGGTGGAATACGACGCCAAGGTGGTCGGCGTGGACGCTGCGACCGACCTGGCCGTAATCCGCGTGGAAGGCAAGAAAGATCTCACCGTCGCCAAGATCGGCAACTCCGACGCCGTGCAGGTGGGCGATTGGGCGATCGCGATCGGGTCTCCGTTCGGGTATCAGGCGACCATGACCGCGGGCATCATCAGCGCGAAAGAACGCGATGTGGACCCGACCATGCAGTTCCAGCATTTCCTGCAGACCGACGCCGCCATCAACCCCGGCAACAGCGGCGGACCGCTGCTCAACATCCGCGGTGAAGTGATCGGCATCAACACCGCCATCGCCACCCACTCGGGCGGCAACCAGGGCGTGGGCTTCGCCCTCCCGGTGAATACCGCGGCCTCGGTTTATAACGACATCATCAAGAACGGCCGCGTGACCCGCGGTTCCATCGGCATCCGCTTCACGCCGAGCGAAACCGACCGCGCCCGCGCCAACCTGAAGGTGGCCGGAGCCAAGGAAGGCGTCTTCGTCGAACAGGTGACCCCGGGCGGACCGAGCGAGAAGGCCGGAATGAAAGACGGCGACGTGATCGCCGCGATCAACGGCAAGCCGGTGCATGACGGCAATCAGCTGATCAGCACGGTGACCGCGACTCCGCTGGGCAGCGCGCTCAACATCACGGTGGATCGCGAAGGCAAGCGCCACGAGCTCAAAGTTGTGGTCGCCGACCTGGCGCAGATCTTCCCCGAGCAGTACGGCAACGGCCGCGAGACATCTTCGAAGAATGAAGAGCCCACCGCGGTCAGCTTCGGCATGCAGATCCAGAACCTGACGGATCAGCAGGCCGATCGCCTGGGCGTGAAACAGAAGGGTGGCGTGCAGGTGGTTTCGGTGGAGCCCAACTCCTTCGCCGAAGACATCGGCCTGGCGCAGGGCGACGTGATCGTCTCGATCAACCGCCAAGCCGTAAACAACACCGACGACATCGCGAAGATCCGCACCAACCTCCACGCCGGAGACGCGGTGCAGTTCAAGGTACTTCGCAAGTCGCGGCCGCACCGGTACCGATTGGGGTTCGAGTTTCGTTGCCGGCACCCTGCCGAGCAACGCCCGCTAACCTCCCTCCCGCAGCAGCATACAGGGCAGGCCTCCCGCCTGCCCTGCCCTTTCTCCTGGTAAAATAAACTATCCGATGAAGAATTTCCTGAGCTGCGCCGCCATGCTGGCGATGGTCCTGCTAGCGTGGAGCGCGGACGGCGCGACAGTGACGAAGAAGAAGGCCCCGGTAAAGAAGGGGACTTCGAAATCGGTCTCGAAGACGGCGTCGAAGGGCAAGAAGAAATCCACCACCTCCGCCGCGTCAAAAAGCAGCAAGAAATCCCCCGCCAAACGTACCGCTACCACCTGGCGCAATCGACAACTCTCCCCCTCAACCGACCGCTATCGCGAGATCCAGCAGGCGCTCGCCACCAAGGGCTACCTCAAGCCCGAAGAGGCCAACGGCAGTTGGAATCCGGCCTCCGCCGACGCGTTGAAGCGCTTCCAGTCCGAACAGAATCTCGATCCCAACGGCAAGATCAATTCGCTCTCGCTCATCGCCCTCGGTCTCGGCCCCAAGCGGGATGCGTCCGCCCTGCCCCCTCCCCCGCCCCCTGCCGACCACTGACGCTCACACGCCCATTGCGCTGCCGGGAGCGCCGACCACGAACGGCACTTCTCAGTGACCTACGGCGCTGCCGAGCGTGATCTTTTTGCCATCCACGAGGATGGGGCGTTTGATCAGGTTGGGGTGTTCCGACATCAGCTGCAATGCCTCCGGACGCGATGGCGGGTGCTCTTTCATATTGCGCTCCCGGTAAAGTTCGTTGCGGGTATTGAGGAACTCCCGGTAATCGCGGGCGCCGATCAGGTGGTCGAGCTCTTCGACGGAGAGACCCTTATTCAGGTCGATCTCCTCGAATTTCACACCTTGTTCGCGAAGCAAACTCTTCGCGTTGCGGCAGGTGGTTCAAGTGGGCTTCAGATAGAGTTTCATTACAGCCAGTTTAGATCGGCGTAGCGCTCCCCGGTGAGGTGCAGGAAGAGCGGCTCGAGCGCGCGGAATTCCTGGCCGTTGCAGTTGACCGTGCCATCGTGGGCAAGCGCGGTGATGTCGCCCTGCCAGACCAGCTTGCCGGGACGGGTGACGATGGCCACTTCCTGACAGACGCGTTCCACGGTTTCGAGCACGTGACTGGTGATGAAGACCGTTCGGCCCTGCTCCGTGAAGCGGCGCAGCCACTGCTTCATCAGCGAAACTCCGGCGGGATCGATGCTTTCGAAGGGCTCGTCGAGAAAGAGCACCTCGGGGGAATGGATGACGGCGGCGGCAAAGGCGACGCGCTTGCGCATGCCGGTGGAGTATTCCGAAAGGGTCTTGGACGTGTCCGTCAGCTCGAGCGCCGCCAGGATTTCGGTGACGCGCTTGCGCGTGGTGGCCTCATCGAGGCCGAACATGCGCGCCACGAAGGCGAGGAATTCGTGTGCGTAGAGCGGCTCGAAGAGTCCCAGCGTTTCGGGCATCACGCCGATGCGGCGCTTGATGGCGGCATTGTCGGCGTTGAAGGGCTGGCCGAGCAGTTCGATCTGGCCGGCGGTGGGGTCGAGCAGGCCGGTCATGCAGCCGATGGTCGTGCTCTTGCCCGAGCCATTGGGGCCGAGGAAGCCGAACATGGTGCCGGCACGGACGGTCAGCGAAAGGTTCTCCACGGCCACCATGGGCCCATAATGTTTCGCCAGGTTGGTAATGCGAATCGCGTCCATCGGTCAGTCTCTTCCTTCCACAACGGCCAGCAGTTTCTCGCGCCGGGCGACGAAGATTGGCCCGGCGGCTTGCAAAGTTCCAAAGTAAAATGCGGCGGCCAGCGCGGGCAGCGGCAGCACCATCCACCATGCTTCCGGCGACACCGCCGCGGGCCAGAGTTTATAGAGCAGACGCGGCAGAAGCACGGCGGACATCACTCCGCCAATCAGTACGACGTTGCCGCCCAGCGAAAGATCATTGCCGAAGCTGCTGGAATAATTTCCCTTACGCGGATTGTAGAGCGTCACCCAAATGCCCATGGCGTTGAAGGCGAACAGGCCGCTGATTGCGCTGCAGGCGAGCATGAAAACCATGCGCGCATCCAGCGGATAGGGAGAGAAGAGAACCCAGAGCAGCAGAGCCACCGGCACAATCGCGGCGCCGATCGTGATGGCGGCGAAGCTGGCGGCGCGGATGGTGGCGGAAGGCGGCACGGGCAACAGGAAATAGCGGCGGAAGGCGCCGCCGACGTAGCCGAAGTAGTTGAGGCCGATGCGCGAGACGCCGAGGAAGCCCGAGATCGCGAAAGTCCCGAGGGCGGCGACGAAGATGCCGTGCGGGCCCAGGCGCTGACCGGTCTGGAAGGTCAGGAAGGTCAATAGCGGCATGGAAATCACGCAGAGAATCCGGGTGCGGCCGTTGCGCAGGTAGAAGCGCAGCCAGTGGGCGACAAAGGGTGCGAGGCCGGGCCCGAAGAAAGTGGCGACGCGGTCGGTGGGCCCTTCCCACTCCACTTTGACCGACACGGCGGCGCGTCTTTCGACGGGCCGGTTCTCGATCCAGACCAGGGCGGCGACCAGTCCAAGATTCCACCAGACCAACACCAGCGAGCGCCCAAAGACCGGTGCCATCGGGGTGCATCATGGCGGAGGCGGCGGCGAAGGGGGGCGTGTAGGAGAGACGGCTGAGGATGGCGGTGAGAATGGCGGGGTTCTTCTCGAGCGACTGAGCGGCCACCGAGGGCAGGATGGACAGAATCATGATGCAGCCGAGGAGAATCGCGGCGCCGCCTTTGCGCTGCACGAGGCGGTCCACCGCCAGGGCGACCAGGCGGGCCAGCAGATAGTTGGCAATGAAGAGCAGGAGCACGGCGACCAGGCCGAACCAGAAGCTGCCGCCGCCGGCGCCGTAGAGGCCCAAAGCAAGGCCCAAATCCAAGCCGAAAAAGAGGAACCAGAACGGGTCGACAATGCCGATCAGGTGGCGAGTGAGGCGACGGTCGGCGGAGGTCAGGGGGTAGCGGCGCAACTCTACGTCGCTGAACACGGCGTTCATACCGAAGCCGAGAATGTTGCTGGCCAGCACGGCTTCCAGGAAGATCGCGGTGAGCACGGCCTGGGCAATCTTCTCACCGCGTCCGCTGCGGATGGCGAAGATCGCGGCGCCGAAGCCGCCGGAAGCCAGCAAGGCAATGAGCGCCACCAGCAGCAGATAGCCGGCGAGGAAGAGGGCAATGCGGCCATTGCGCGAACGCGTCTTGGCCCAAAGCAGTTTGTAGCGAAGCCAGACGAGTTCGCCGATTAGGGACGTATTCATGCGGGATTTCCTGCCATGGTTTCGAGTATGGCCGAGAGGCGGTCTATGAGGGGTTGGGCTTCGCGCTGGAAGCGGCGATCGCGAACGAAGCGTCCGAACCGGTAGATGAGGAAAGGCACCAGGATCGTAAACAGGTGTCCCGCCAGAGATTCGAACATCAGGTTCAAGCCGACGAAGGCGCCGGCGAGCGCAATATAGAATTCGCGATTGCGGAACGGATTGCGCTGGGCCTCAAGACGCGTGAGCGCCTTGCGCAGAAATTCGGTGGAAGGGTCTGCGAAGTTCAGCCGCGCCACGGCGCGCTGGGCGTGCCAATCGCGGAAGAGGAACAGGAGGGCCGTGAAGACGACCAGGCAGGCTCCGAAGAGCATCAGGGGCCGGTGGCGGAGAGCGCTGGTGATGACCGCCATTTGTGCGGCGACGAGCAGCAGCTTGGCGAGATTGATGCGGTCATGGCGGCGGCCGTAGCGGCGGAAGGCGGAGGTGAGTTCGGCGGCCTGGGGCGCGGTGACGGTGCGTACGGGCTGTCGCTGCCAGAGGGTCTGGAGTTCTTCAAACCGTGCCATGGGAGACCTCCGTCATGCGCAGTTCGAGGGTGTGTTTGATGCGCGAAAGTTTGACGCCGACATAGTTGACGGTGAGGCCGGTGACCTCGGCGATTTCACGGTAGCTGAGGCCCTCGAGCAGGAGGGTGATGATGAGGCGGTCCTGGCCGGGTAGTTCGGCGATGAGGGAGCGCAGGGCGGCGAGACGCTCCTGATCTTCGAGATTCTGCTGGACGCCAACCGAGGGATCGGTGAGTTCGGGAAGCAGCTCGCCGCGCTTCCATTTGCGGCGGTAGAGCAGGGCGGTATTGACCGCGATGCGGTAGAGCCAGGTGCCCGGCTGCGACTGGCCGCGAAAGCCGGGCAGGGCGTTCCAGACGTTGGACATGATCTCTTGAAAGAGGTCTTCCCCGTCGGCGGCCGAGTTGAGGTAGGCGAAGCAGAGGCGCTGCAGCGGCGCCTTGTGCCGCTGGAACAGCTCCAGGAAGATTCGCTCTCGTTCGGCCGGATTCATTCGGATCTAGTCTATTAGATACAGATCCGGCGGATTTATTACAGGCTAGGGCTTGTGCGGGTGAATAATTTCCGCATTCATATAGGGCCGCAGGACTTCGGGGACGATCACGCTGCCATCTTTTTGCTGATAGTTCTCAATGATGGCGACCCAGGTGCGGCCGACGGCGAGGCCGCTGCCGTTGAGGGTATGGGCGAAATCGGTTTTCTTACCGGCGCGATAGCGGATTCCGGCGCGGCGCGCCTGGAAGGCTTCGAAATTGGAGCAGGAGGAGATTTCCTTGTAGTTGTTCTGGCCGGGCAGCCAGACCTCGATGTCGTAGGTCTTGGCGGAGCTGGGCCCCATATCGCCGGTGCAGAGGACGACGGTGCGGAAGGGCAGGCCGAGGCGCACCAGGATATCTTCGGCGTCGGCGGTAAGTTTATCGAGCTCTTCGTAACTCTGTTCGGGACGGGTGAATTTTACGAGTTCCACCTTCTGGAACTGGTGCTGGCGGATGATGCCGCGGACGTCGCGGCCATAGGAGCCGGCTTCACTGCGGAAGCAGGGCGTGTAGGCGCACAGTTTGACGGGGAGTTGTTCGGCTTCCAGAGTTTCGTCACGGTAGATATTGGTGACGGGAACCTCGGCGGTGGGCACCATCCAAAAATCGTGGTTGTCGATCTTGAAAAGCTCGTCGGCGAATTTAGGAAGCTGTCCGGTGCCATACAGGCTGGCGGAATTCACCATGAACGGCGGCAGCACTTCGGTGTAGCCGTGGTCGCGAGTGTGGACGTCGAGGAAAAAATTTACGAGCGCGCGTTCGAGACGTGCGCCGGCGCCCCAGTAGAGAGCGAAGCGCGCGCCGGTAATTTTGACAGCGCGTTCGAAATCGAGGATGCCGAGTTCGGGGCCGAGGTCCCAGTGGGCCTTGGGCTCGAAATCGAATTTGGTGGGCTCACCAGAGCGGTTGACCTCCACATTATCGTCGGCAGATTTGCCGACGGGGACGGATTCATGCGGAATGTTGGGAATGCCGGCGAGCAGTTTTTGAAAGTCCTCGTCGACCGATTTCACCTGCTCATCGAGCGCGGTGATCTGGTCGGCAATGGCGCGGACTTCCTTCTGGCGCTCCGTGGTATCGGCGCCTTCGCGTTTGAGTTTACCGATCTCAACGCTTTCCTGGTTCTTGCGCGCCTTGAGCTGTTCGGCTTGGGAGATGGCGGAACGGCGCCGCAGGTCCAGATCGCGAAAGCCCTCCAGGTTTAGCGCGCCGCCACGGGTCGCGAGGCGTTCGGCCAGTTTCTCGAAGTTGTTCCGGAAGTAAGAGAGATCGTGCATAGGTAAGCCGTCTACGGTTCAGTGTTAGTTTCGACCAGTCAAATTTGCGACAGTCTTGCAAAACGTGCGGATTTAGAGGGGATTTCGGACAAATCTGCAACAGCAACTTGCCACAGTTGAGTTCTTGGGTAACCACATGATTTCATTGGTTGCCTACTTCCAAAGTGTAGCAGATCGACTTTTTCAATCCTACTTCAGAGCGATTGCAGTCGGGCCTTCCCACTGCAGGCCGCGCGTGATATGATCGCTCGCCGAAAGCTGATCGACGGGGATGCTGTTTGAGGCGATCAGCGAAAGTTGAGTTTCCCACCAGCGGATGCCGTAACCGGGGAGTCGTTTGCCGGCGCACGATTGGACCTCACGCAGCCATGTCCGTTAGAACTTAATGGAGGCTTCAAAAAAAATGCGAACCTTTCTCACCACCGCGCTAATCGCCGTGGCAATCACCACTGTCAGTGCCTTTGGCGCGGACAATACGCTTGGCACATGGAAGCTGGACGTCGCGAAATCGAAGTACACACCGGCGCCCATGCCCATCAAGAGTCTAAACGTCACGAGGGAAGCATCGGGCGGGGGCGTCAAGCAGACGACCACGGGAGAGCGCACCGATGGCACTAAGATCGAAGCCAGCTATACGGCAATGTACGACGGCAAGGATGTTCCGGTGATGGGCAATTCGCAATATGACACGATTGCGATCAAGCAGGTGAATGCCAACACGCTGACCGACGAACGCAAGAAGACCGGCGGGCAGTATAAGGCAACGGGCCGCACGGTAGTCTCGAATGGCGGCAAGACGATGACGACGACGACCAAAGGCACCAATGCCGAAGGCAAGGCCTTTACTCAAGTTCTTGTTTTAGAGAAACAGTGACTAAGCAAGAGTCCCAAGCGCGAGATGAGTTGGCATGGCTGCCTCGGAAATATGTGCATTGGCCGAAGCAGCCCTGCAGCTCCCGAAATGCCATCGCAGGGGAGCTATTCTTCCTCTTCCTCGACTTTCACGGGTTCAAGGTCTTCGGCCTCAAAGATCTGGCGGCAGTCGAGACATTCGATGTAATCGATGCCGTCTCTTCGGGCAATCATCTGGGTACGGGAGTGGTCGCAAGCGGGTTGCATAACAGCGCTTAGATGAAGTTTATTCTACCGTTGCGCAAGCTCTTGTCAAGCCCCCCTCCGCACAGAAGGGGGATCGAAGCCGGGCTGCATAAGGATGAGGCGGAGTTCGGTAGCGGCTTCGACGATGAGTTCGCGTTCGCGAGGGCTGGCGGTGGCTGAGTAAAGAGCGACGAGTTGATGAGCGATGACTCGGCCGCGGGCGGTGAGATCGGCAAGGCGGGCCCCTACGTTTTGGGAAGCAGGCTTGGGCCGCGGAGAGCGAACGAGGAGGGCGCTGATGGCTTCGGAGATTTTGGGAGCGTTGGCGGGGATCACGCTGATGGATTCCCCATCGATCAGGAGATGGTTGTCACGAACGGCGGGTTCGATGGTGAGGTATTGTTCAGCGGTGATGCCGAATAGCTGGGAGAACTCGAAAAAGGCGGGGCCGAAGCGATTGAGGAGAGCGATCAGGCGATCGGCGTGGCGGCGGCTCTGTCCGAGATAGTCGGCGCAGAAGGCCCGCCAGGAGCGCGCAACGGGACGGTAGAGTTTTTGGTCGCGAATGCGGCGGAGGATCTGGGCGTGAGCGGCGGAACAGCGTCCTCCGACGGCGGCGACGGCGCGGCGCTGGCCGAGGATGAGACCGATGTCGAAGGTCTCATTGGAATCCGGCAGAAGTTCTACGTGGGCCATTTCTGGCCCGGTTTGGTCAATCCATTTATTCATAATAAAGGGGTTTAGAGGCACCAGAACGACAAAAGCGGGCCAAAATTGGCCCGCTTCGCGTTTCAGGGTTGCTCCCTGAATGAAAGCTTACTACCGGGAGATGCGGAAGCAAGGGGGACTGGGGAAGGTGGAGTTTACGAGAAGTCGCATTTTCAATGAGTTAGCGGGAGAAAATAATTTTGAAGTTGGCGTGATTCCCCCACGGCCGTCACTACGTTCCGGCGGGAATGAGGATGAAAACGGGGAGGGCTAGGGTTTTTCGCCTTGGCCTTCGATTACGGTGATGACGCGATCGACGGCGACGGCGGGCAGGCGATCGATCAGGCCGCTGGGCCAGCGCACTTCGAGATCGGCGGAGGTTGCCGTGCCTAATCCGAAGTGCACGCGCAGGTCGCTTTGCGAGATGTAGCTGCCGCCGCTGCGGACTTCGTCCATCTGGCGGTGAGGTTTGCCGGCATCGGTGGTGGTGCAGTAGATGCGGGCGCCGATGCCGGTGCGATTGGACTTGGTGCCGATGGTTTTGATTTTGACCCAGTGATTCTTCAGGCGCGAATCGCAGCGCAGGAGTTGCGGAAGGCCGTTGACGCAGTTCACGAGGAGGTCGAGATCGCCATCATTATCGAAATCGCCGACGGCCATGCCGCGGCCGGTGACGGCCTCCAGGATGCCGGGGCCCAACTGTTCGGAGACGTCCTCGAACTTGCCGTTGCGGAGATTGCGGTACACGACTTTGCGCTGGCGGTAGCCTGACTCGGCAAGGGTCTCGCCGACTTCCGGGTAGACGTGGCCGTTGCACTGCACGATATCGGGCCAGCCATCATTATCGTAATCGGCGAAGGCGATGCCCCAACCGAGGAAGCGGGTGATCTTGCCCATGCCCGCCTGAAAGGTGCGGTCTTCGAACATACCGCCGCCGAGGTTGCGATAGAGACTGGTGGTATCGCCGGCGAAGTTGGTTTTGACGAGATCGAAGTTGCCGTCGCAATCGTAGTCGGCGATGGAGACGCCCATGCCGGCCTGAGGTTTGCCGTCGGCTGAGAAGGCTACTCCGGCTTCGATGGCGATCTCTTGAAACGTCCCATCGTGATTGTTCTTGTAGAGGGCGGAGGAGGTGGAGTCATTGGCGACGTAGATATCGGGCCAGCCATCGTTATCGAAATCGAAAACTCCAACGCCGAGACCGAAGGTGCCGGGAGTTTTGAGAATGCCGGACTTCTCTGAGACATCGGTGAAGGTACCGTCGCCATTGTTGTGGAAGAGAATGTTCCTGCCGCCCTGCAGGCCGGGCGGGCCGCAGGCGACGAGGAGGCCTTTGTATTTGCAGGGGCCGGATTCGGGGAGGGGCGCGGTTTTGGGATCGAACTCGATGTAGTTGGAGACGAAGAGATCGAGGTGGCCATCCTTATCGTAGTCGAGGAAGGCGCAGCCGGTGTTGTTGCGGCGGCCTCCGTAGGCGGAGCTGGTGGTGACGCCGGCTTTGGCGGCGACGTCTACGAACTTGCCATTGCCGAGATTCTTCCACAGCGAGCAATCGCCCCAGTAGGTGACGAACAGGTCATCGAGGCCGTTGTTATCGAAATCGCCGACGCAGCAGCCTGCGCCCCAACCGGTGCGCGCGATGCCGGATTGAGTGGTGACATCCGTAAAGGTGCCGTCGCGATTATTTTTGTAGAGGCGGCTCACGGGGGCGTTGGCGGGCGCCCAGCCGGCTTCGAAGCGGGTGCCGTTGACCAGGAAAATGTCGAGCCAGCCATCATGATCGTAGTCGAAGAAGGCGGCGCCGCAACCGGTGGTCTCCATGAGATAGCGATTGCGCTTCTCGCTGCCATAGACGGTGGGGGCGCGCAGGCCGGCCTCGCGCGCGACGTTCACAAACTGAACGCCGGGATCGAGGCCGTAGAGCAGTTGATCGAAGGTGAATACCGCGGCGGTACGGCAGAGGGAGCGGATGAATGTGCGGCGGTTCCCAGGCTGCATACTGAGTCTATTGTATTCGCACCAGGTTCCTGATAAACTCTCGCCAAATCGTCGGTTCGTCAGCCGACCTTGAGGGGGATACATGCGAATTCTCGCGCTCTGTGTGTGCGCACTGGCCTTGTCTGCCACCGGGAATTTGTTTGGACAGGCCGTCTACGGAAGTATTTCGGGGAACGTGACGGATTCGAGCGGTTCGGCGGTGCCGAATGCCAAGGTAGTCATCACCGACACCGGCAAAGGCATTACGAACAATGCCACCACGAATGAATCCGGAAACTATACGCAAGGCCACCTGATTGTCGGCGTGTACGAAGTGAGGATCGAAGCGTCGGGCTTCGCGCCTTACACGGCGAAGAACGTGCATGTGGAAGTAGACGCCGTGACTTCAATCAACGCGCGGCTAGCGCTGGGGACGGTGGGCGAGACGATCAACGTGACGGCGGAAGCGCCGCTGTTGAAATCCGAGAAGGCGGACGTCTCCGACACGATGACGCAGCGCGCGGTTCAGGAACTGCCGGTATTCGCACGCGACATGAGCCGGCTGTACTTCCTGGTTCCGGGCGTGCAGGCGACCGGCACGAGCGCGCCGAGCGAGCAGCCGCACGATATTTTCCGGCCCACCATCGGCGGGCAGTATTGGGGCGGAATCTCTTTCCAACTGGACGGCACGGACAATCGCGATTCCGTGCTGGGGGAACCGGTGATCACGCCGAATCTGGATTCGGTGGCGGAGTTGAAGATCACCACGACGAGTTATGATGCGGAGTTCGGGCAGGCAAGCCAGGCGATCATCGCGTCGCACACGAAATCCGGCACCAACGCACTGCACGGGAGCGCGTTTGAGTATCGACGCGACCAGCACGGCGCGGCGCGCGACCCGTTCGCGCAGGCGCAGCCGATTGTGGGCAGCAACGGCAGGTTCATTCCGCCCACGCTCTGGAACCAGTTCGGCGGATCGTTCGGCGGACCGATCCAGAAGGATAAGACGTTTTACTTCGGCGATTACCAGGCGAACCGGCAGCATAATGGAGCGTCGCTATTGACGCGCGTGCCGACGGCGGCGGAACGGTCCGGCGACCTGAGCGGGCTGAACACGCCGATTTTCAATCCCTGCAATGGAACGGACTGCAACATCGCGCCCGCGGCGCGGCAGCAGTTCGCGGGCAATGTGATTCCGACCAGCCTGCTGTCGCCGCAAGCGCAGAATCTGCTGCAATCGATTCCGCTGCCGAATGTCGCGGGAGCGAGCGGCGCGGGGCCGAACTTCGTGGCGTCGGGACAGGGCGTGCTCAATAGCGATGCCTTCGACGTTCGCGTGGACCGTTACCAGACGGAGAAGCTGCACTTGTTCGGGCGTTACAGCTTCATGAAATACGAGCAGGGTTCGCCGGGGGCGTTCGGCCTGACGGCGGGCGGCCCGCAGTTTCCAGTGGCTGGGTTCGCGGGCACTTCGTCATTGCGCGACCAGAGCCTCTCGGCGGGATTCGATTACGCGATCCGGCCGACATGGCTGACGGATTTCCGTTTTGGCTTCTTCCGGTATCGCGTCTTCGTGAACCCCAACGGGGTAGGCACTTCGCCGGCAAAAGACGCCGGGCATTCCCGGTTTGAACCTGGACAACTATTACACATCCGGGATGCCGCACGTGGCGTTGAACGGAACGGGCGGTTTCAGTTTCGGGTACTCGCTCACGGTGAATCAGTGCAATTGCCCGTTGAACGAACAGGAGAACGGATTCCAGTGGGTGAGCAACACGACGCACGTTGTGGGCAACCACTCGATTAAGTTTGGGGCGGATTGGCGTTACGGACAGAATTTGCGAGTGCCCAGCGATTCGCATCGCGCGGGCCAGCTGACGTTCGACCCGACGACGACGCAGGGTCCGAATGGCGGCGGGCTGGGAATCGCCTCGTTTTTACTGGGGCAGGTGAATTCATTCACGCGCTACGTGAGCAACTCCACGGAAGCGGCGGAGCGGCAGAATCGCCTGTTCTCTTACGTGCAGGACACGTGGAAGATCACGCCGAAGCTCACGATGAATCTGGGGCTGCGCTGGGAGATTTATTTCCCGCAGTACGTGAACGGGAAGGATAACGGCGGCTTCCAGAATCTGGCAACCGGCGAAGTAATGATTACGGGCGAGAACGGCGTCAACATGAGCGGCAATGTGAAGACGGCAATGACGCACTTCGCTCCGCGGGTGGGCCTGGCTTACCAGGTGGACCCGAAGACGGTGATTCGCGCGGGCTACGGACGATCCTACGACGTGGGTGTTTTCGGCGTCTCCTACGGACACAATGTGACGCAGAATCTTCCGGTGCTGGCCAACCAATCGTTGAATCCGTCGCAGCCGTGGCTGTCCGTGTTCACGCTGGCGCAGGGGCCGACGACGCTGGACCCGACCACGATTCTGGCGTCGCAGCCGAAGGGACCGAACGGCAACCCGATCCTGCCGAATGGGGTTGCGCCGAACGTGTTACCGCTCACCAGCAACGGCACGATGCGACTGCCGGTAGTGGACGCGTGGAATTTCACGATCGAGCGGCAATTCACGCCGAGCACGGTACTTTCGATCGGCTACATCGGCAACAAGGGATACCACGTAACGCCGGGCGGCACGAACTATAACATCAATCAGCCGACGATCGACGGGTTTGGGACGCTGACGACGAATCAGCGGCGGCTTTTCTATCAGAAGTTCGGGTGGACGCAATCGATTAAATATTTCAGCGACGATGCGAGCGTGAAGTTCAATTCGCTACAGGTTCGCGGGGAGAAGCGCTTCAGCAACGGCGTGCAGATCCAGGGGAACTTCACGTGGGCGAGCGCGTTTGATTTCGCCAACGATTATTTCCTGTGGAATCACAATATCGATTACGGACGGGAGAACGGCGTGCGCCGGTTCGTGTTCAACTTCAACGGATTTTACGAACTGCCGTTTGGGAAGAACAAGCATTTCCTGAAGAACGCGTCGCGCGCGGCGGACTTGTTGGTGGGCGGGTGGCAGATCGCGGGGATCGGGACGTGGGAATCGGGGATTCCGTTTACGCCATCGTACGTGAACTGCGGCAGCGACGAAGACACGGGGCCGTGCCGGGCCAACCTGGTAGGGAACGCGAACGTGTCGAACCCGAGCGCCGCGGGCTGGTTTGCGACGGCGCCCGCCGGCACTTCGGGGCAGGGCTGCCTGACCACCGCCGCCGCGACGCCTCTGTTGAACGCGAATGGATGCACTCGCGGGCCGTGGAGCCGGCCGGCGGCGGGGACGTTTGGCAACGCCACGCGCAACGGCTTTTTCGGGCCGCACTTCTTCAATACGGACGCATCCTTGAGCAAGAAATTCCAGTTCTCAGAGCGGGTACAAGGGCAATTTCGCGCGGAGCTGTTCAACAGCTTTAACCACGTGAACCTGGGTCAGCCGAACGCACAGGTGGATTCGCCGACGGCGGGGCAGATTTTTGCGATCGCAAATCTTGCTCAAATGAGAAAGTGGCAACTCGGGATGCGGGTCCAGTTTTAAGACGGCGTAGAGCTCACGTCCTGCGCGTTCTGGTGTTATTGGCCGGCGCCCTGGCGGCGCCGGCACAGCAGACGCAGTTGCGTGACCTGGAGTCTCAAGCTATGGCGGCACGGGCTCGCGGCGACGCGGCGGCCGCGCTTGCCGCGTGGGAAAAGGCGGCCGCGCTCGCGCCCAAATCGGCACGCGTGCAGGATGAGATCGGCTTCCTGCTGGCGGTGCTGCATCGCGAGGGAGAAGGAGTTCGCCATTTCGAACTGGCGGTGACGCTGGATCCGAAGTTCGCCCCGGCGCAATATCATTTGGGCGTGGCGTACTGGCTGGCCAACGCGCCCGAGCAAGCGATTCCTCATCTGCAAAGCGCCGCGGCGCTGGACCCGAATTCCTTCGATTACCGGTTTTACCTTGGCCAGGCATTCAATGCGACGGCACAGTATGAAGCGGCGCTGCCGCACCTGCAGGCGGCGACGGGCGTCAACCCAAAATCGTCGGAAGCGTGGAATCAGCTGGGGCTGGCACGGCAGCGCACGGGCGATACCACGGGCGCGATCGATTCGTACCGGCGGGCGGTGGGCCTCTCGCCGGGCAATCTGGGACGCGCGGAACAATCTGGGCTTCGTGCTGGTGAACAGCGGGCGCGCCGACGAAGGGCTGGCGCAATTCGATAAGATTCTGGCCGCAGACCCGGGGAATAATATGGCGCGGGTCAACGCCGGATTCGCGCATTTGCAGAGGGCCGATTTGGAGAAAGCGGCCGCAGAGTTCAGGGAGGTCTTGCGGAGGGATCCGGATTCGGCGATTGCGCATTACGACCTGGGGATTGCGCTTAAGCAGAAGGACGACCTGGAAGGGGCGAAGGTGGAATTGACGCGCAGTTTGGCGCTGGATCCGCAATTGGCGGAGGCGCATTACACGCTGGGGATCATTCACTGGCAGAGCGGGGAGTTCGGGAAGGCGGCGGAGGAAATGCGGGCGGCGATCGGAATCAACGCCGGGTATGGGGAGGCGTATTTCATGCTGGGGACGGCGCTGAAGCAGAACGGGGAGTTGGGGGAGGCGGAGAGTGCGCTGCGTGCGGCGATCCGGTTCGACCCGGCCAATCCCGGGCCTTACAACACGCTCGCGCAGTTATTGCGGCAGAAGGGTGACGTGGAGGGCAGCCGGGCGGTGTTTGAAGAAGGGGCGCGGGCCAAGCAGAAGAAGGAAACGGAACTCGGGAAGATGCTGCAGAAGAGGTAAGGCAGGCGTTTCGCGGGGAGCATCGCAGAGGACGGAGAGGCTGTTTGTGGGCGGGCTTTGCTTCGGGCGGGGTCGATCATTCGGGGAAAGGCTTTGCTCGCAGAGGCGCAGAGAACGCAGAGGAGGATCTTTTTGTTTGTGGGTGGGCGCACGGTCGAGAGCTCGAGGGAAGGCGTTTCTCGGAGAGCAGAGGAGGATTTCCTTAACGTTCCTGTTGCGGCTAGCGGGCTTTGCTTCGGCAGGGTCGATCATTCGGGGGAAAGGCTTTTCTCGCAGAGGCGCAGAGAACGCAGAGGAGGATTTCCTGTTTGCGTGGGCGCACGGTCGAGAGTTCGAGGAAGGCGTTTCTCGGAGATCGCGGAGGACGGAGTTCCTTAACGTTCCTGTTGCGGCTAGCGGGCTTTGCTTCAAGGTCGATACTTCGGGGGAAAGGCTCTGCTCGCAGAGGCGCAGGGAACGCAGAGGAGGATCTTTGTGTTTGCGGGTGGGCGGGCTTTGCGAGAAAAGGGGGGCACCAAGAGGATAGCCTTCCAAAGGGCGGGGACAGCTGTTATATTTCTAGAGCCCCATGTCCGACCCGAAAAATCCCCTCTCCCGCCTGGACCATCAGGAATTGATCTGGTTGACCGGCATCTTAAAAGACGCATGCCGCGACCGTTTGGAGAAGAACCTGGTGAGCCAGGCCTTCGAAGAACGCTTGTATCAGCGCGGGCCGGTGGCGGGGCGGTTGGATCCGCGGCCGTTTTTGAAGATATGGGAGCCGCGGTATCGCCGATTTCTGGAGATCGCGGGCGAATTGCACGCGCAGTTGGAAGGCGAGGAAGCGCGGGCAGCGGCGGAGAGCCTGCGCGAGCAGTTTCAGGCACCGCCGGTTTCCCGGCACGGTCCGGCATCTTCACACGTTATGATTGAGAAGAATGCCGCGAATTCTCGACGGAAATCGCGTACGCGATGAAATCAAAGCTGAGCTGAAGCCGCGCATCGCGGCGCTTGCCGCACAGGGACGGCCGCCCGGACTTGCGGTAGTGCTGGTGGGGCACAATCCGGCGTCGGAGATCTACGTCCGGAACAAGATCAAGACCTGCCACGATCTGGGGATCTACTCCGAATCGATCACACCGCCCGACACCATCTCCACGGAAGAACTGCTGGGAAT
Source organism: uncultured Solibacteraceae bacterium (assembly GCA_963811575.1). Classification (GTDB taxonomy): domain Bacteria; phylum Acidobacteriota; class Terriglobia; order Bryobacterales; family Bryobacteraceae; genus Solibacter. The sequence continues at coordinate 458,607 of CAWERY010000009.1, forward strand.
CGTGCAGGCTTTGAACGAGCGTGCGGAGATCGACGGCATCCTGGTGCAGCTGCCGCTGCCGGCCCAGGTGGACACCAAGCGGATTCTGATGGCGGTATCGCCGGCGAAGGATGTGGACGGGTTCCATCCGTGCAACGTAGGCGCGCTGGTGGCGGGGCTGCCGGCGCCGCGAGCGTGCACTCCGGCGGGCATCATCGAGCTGCTGAAGCGGGGCGAGATCCCGATCGCGGGAAAGCGGGCGGTGGTGGTGGGGCGCAGCGACATTGTGGGCAAGCCGGTCTCGATGCTGCTGCTGCACGAGCACGCCACGGTGACGATCTGCCATTCGAAGACGCCGGACCTAAAGTCTGTGTGCCGGGAGGCCGATATTCTAGTGGCCGCAATCGGGCGGGCGGCGATGATCACGGGGGCGTATATACGGGAGGGCGCGACGGTGATCGACGTCGGGACGAATCACGTCGGGGACCGGGAACAGGCGGCGCGCATTTTCCGGAACTCGGCGGAGAAACTGGCGAATTTCGACAAGCGGGGCAGTCTGCTGGTGGGCGATGTGGACCCGATTGACGTGATAGAAAAGGCGGGGGCTTACACGCCGGTGCCGGGCGGCGTGGGGCCGCTAACGATCGCGATGCTGATGGTGAACACGGTGGCTTCAGCGGAACGCCGATCGGGCGTATGCTAAAAGTCGGTTTGACCGGAGGAATCGCATGCGGGAAAAGCTTCGTGGGGGAGGCGCTGGCGAGCTTTGGATGCCTGGTGATTCATGCCGACGAGCTGGCGCGGGAAGTGATGGCGCGCGGAGGAGAAGCGCACGAGGCGGTGGTCGGGGAATTTGGCAGCGAGATTCTGACGGGCGACGGGGCAATCGACCGGCGCGTGCTGGCGTCGCGGGTTTTCGGGGATCCGGAGAGACTGGCACGGCTCAACGCACTGGTGCATCCGGCGGTGATTCGGAAAGAAGAGGAACTGGTCGCCGGATTTGCGGCTCGTGAGCCCGGGGGAATCGCGGTGGTGGAGGCGGCGATCCTGATAGAAACCGGGAGTTACAAGCGCTTCGACAAGCTGATTCTGGTGACTTGCACGCAGGAACAACAGGTGGAGCGGGCGCTGCGCCGCGAGGGAGCTTCGGAAGAGGATGTCCGGGCCAGAATCGACCGCCAGATGACCCTATCGGAGAAACGAAAGTTTGCGGATTTCGTCATAGATACATCCGGGGAAAAAGTGGACACGATACGGCAGGCCCGGGCCGTCTACGACACATTACGGAGAATGGAATCATGAGAGTGCTGCGTACCTTCCTCTGGGCCGCCCTGTTGGCGGGGGGCTTTATTTTTGTCACTAGCATGGCGAATTGGGATGTGGGGCAAGTACTGCGACCGGTGCGCAGTGCGGGGAGGATGTGGAGCGAGCCGGCGGCGGCGGCGGGCGCGGGCTTTTCGACCGATGAGCAGAATAACATCGACATCTACAAATCGGCGCGCGATGCCACGGTATTCATCACGTCCACGGTGTTCACACGCAGCTTTTTCGGGGTCTATCCGGAGAAAGGCACGGGCACAGGCTTCGTAATCAGCGCCGATGGCGAGATCCTGACCAACCGGCACGTGGCGGGCGGCGCCTCCGAATTGAGCGTCACACTATCCGATAAGAAAGTCTATAAGGCACGGGTGCTGGGCTTCGACCCGAAAAACGATCTGGCGCTGATCAAGATCGAAGTTGCGGGGCGCAAGCTGCCCACGCTGCGCTTAGGCGATAGCGATCACCTGGTGGTGGGGCAGAAGGTGCTGGCGATCGGCAATCCCTTCCAATTCGAAGGGACGTTGACGACGGGAATTGTGAGCTCGCTCGGACGGACCATCGAGACGGAAGACCGGCAATTGGAAGGCATGATCCAGACGGATGCGGCGATCAATCCTGGAAATAGCGGCGGGCCGCTGCTGGATTCACACGGCAATGTAATCGGCATCAACACGGCGATCTACGGAGCGCAGGGGAGTATCGGGATTGGGTTTGCGATGCCGATTGCGCGCGCCAAAGCGATGCTAGAGGAGTACCAGACGAAGGGCAAGATTTCGCGCCCGACGCTTGGCATCAACACGGTTTACATTGCGGGCGACCTGGCGGAGATGCTGCAACTTCCGGCATCGGGCGGGCTGCTGATTCAGGAAGTGGAGCGCGGATCAGGGGCGGAACAGGCTGGGCTGCGGGGATATTCGCGAATTGTGATCGTGGGCAATTACCGGTTGGGAATCGGCGGCGATTTAATTACGGCGGCCGAGGGACAGGCGATCGACGACAAGGAAACGCTCAAACGCCTGATGGATAAGAAGCACGGCGGAGACACGCTGGAGCTGACAATCACCCGGAGCGGACGAAATCAAACGGTCCGCGTAAAACTGGGAGAGGCGCCACAGCAGTTCTGAGGCGTGCTGCCACAAAAGTAAAAGGGCCGGCGTTCCGTTTGGAAATGCCGGCCCTTGGTTTATAGAGTTGACGATTGACTAAGAGGCAAGAGCAGCACTGGGAATATCAGCGCTGTGAACCTTGTTCTTACTACCCGGCGGACGACCGCGCCGTTTTGGGGCCGAAACTTCGGCCATCCATGCCGGCGGTCTACCGCGCTTACGCCCCCGACCTTGTGCCAACCGTTCCAGGCTCGAAATGGCCTGTTCGATTTGTTCTCGTTCCGCCTTCAATTCGGCGAGAATTTTGCTGACATCCATCTGGCCCTCCACAATCGACCTTCGATCCTGACAAAACCGAGGCCGAAACTACAAGGAACCTTTACTAATGATTCCAGTATACATTCAAATCTTCTCGCTAATCGAACGTAAATTCAAGGATTGAAATGCAATTTCACGGCTAATTTAGTAGGCCAAAAGTACCGAATGTGGGGCCCAGTACGGTTAAATCTATCAGACGGAGGGAAGTCGTTTCTTCCAATGGAAGTAGAACGGGAGCCCCAAAAGGATCAGCCCGATGCCCATCATGGATTCGCGAGGCCGCTCCCAAGCTGTTGATACTAAAAGGATTACTGCCCCAATAATGAAGAGGATGGGAATCACGGGATAGCCCAAGGTACGGTAAGGACGCACCAGATCGGGGCGTTTTTTGCGCAGCACGAGGACGCTGGCGGCGGTCATGCCGTAGAGTATCCAACTCGCGAAAATTACCAGGTTAAATAAGTCGTCATATTTCCCGGAAAGCACTAAAAGACACGCCCAAAGATTTAGCACTATTATCGAAACTCCGGGAGTGTGATATTTCGGATGAACGCGGGCGACGGCGGCGAAGAAGTAGCCGTCGCGGGCGGCGGCGTAGGGTACGCGCGCGCCGGAGAGGATCGAGCCATTCAATGCCGCGAAGATGCTAATCATAGCGGCGATGGAGACCGCGGCGGCCCCGGGCGCCTGATAGATTTTGCGCATCATCTCGGCGGCCACGCGGGTGCTGCCGGCGACCTCGGCGGGAGACATCACATGAAAATACGCGGCATTCGCTGCCATATAAATAGCAATTACACAAAGTGTTCCTCCGATTAAAGCCCGCGGGAGATTTTTCTGGGGATCTTTAATTTCCGAGGAGACCATGCTGACGTTGTTCCACCCGTCGTAGGCCCACAGCGCGGCCACCAGCGCGGCGATAAAACCGGAGAAGGTAAGCGGCGAGACGGGCGCGGATTCGGCGGCATGGGCTTGACCGAAGACCAAGCCTGCCAATATGATAGCGGCAATTAGTCCGACTTTTATGAAAGTCACGGCGACCTGTACATTGCCGCCGATGCGCACGCCGAAGTAGTTGAGCCAGCCTAAAGCGAGGATCAGGAAAATGGCAAAAATCTGCCCATATTGAATTTCCAGGGGACCGCCATTGGGACCAATGGGAAGTGGAATTGTATAAAAAATACCCTTAAGCGGTTCAAAGAAAGTGGTCAGGTATAAAAAGAAGCCGGTCGCGAGGGTGGCGATGGAGCCGCTCTTGGCGACCCACATCTGGGTCCAGCTATAGATAAAGCCCCAGAGGGGCCCGTAAGCCTCGCGGAGGAAGGCATATTCGCCTCCGGCCTCGGGTAGGGCAGCGGCCAGTTCGGCATAGCTCAGGGCGCCGGCGAGCGAGAGCAGTCCGCCGACCACCCAGACGGCGAAGACGGCTTCTACGGTGCCGACCCGCTGGATCATGGTCTTCGGAACCAGAAAGATTCCGCTGCCGATGACGGTGCCGACTACGATCGAAGCCGCGGCCCAGGCGCCGAGGTCACGTTTCAATTCCGTGCGGGGTGCATTTTCCATGTGCGGATTATTCCTCTGGGGTAGTGTGTCGCGAGGGGAGGTAGGGAGGCCCTCCGGAAGGCTGGCGAACGCCTATTTCCTCGACGGGGGGAAGCGGCGCGGGTCCCTGGAAAAGCGACGCCGCGAGGCCGACACCGAAGGTGGTGACGGTACCGATGAGGACGTACCAGGTCCAGGCGACGGGGGTAAAGAAGTGAATACAGAGAACGGCGGCAAGTCCGGACGCAACGCCGGCGATGGCGGCGCCTTCGCGCGGCTTGCGGGTAAGGACGCCGAGCAGGAAGACGCCAAGCAGGGCACCCATCGGGATCGAGCCGATGGTCAAACCCGCTTCGAGCACGGATTTCGAATGGCGGGCGGCGATCGCGATGGCAAGCAGCACCATACCCCAGGCAACGGTGGCCCAGCGGGCGATCTTGAGGGCGGAGGCATCGCTGACCGATTTGGCGCGCGCGCGGTAGAAATCCACCACGGTGGTGGAGGCGAGCGAATTGAGGGCGGCGCTGAGGTTGGCCATGGCGGCGGCGAGGATGGCAGCGATGATCAGCCCGGCCAAGCCGGGAGGCAGGTTGTGCCAGACAAACTCGGGATAGATGCGGTCTTTCTGCGCGGGAGCGGTGAGGCCCTGATCCCCGTAGTAGACGAAGAGCAGCACGCCGATCAGGAGGAAGAGGGTGAACTGCACGAAGATGACCAGCCAACTGGCCATCAGCGCGGTGCGGCTCTGGCGCTCGTCGCGCGCGCTCAAGAGGCGCTGGACCATGAGCTGATCGGTGCCGTGGCTGGCGGTGGTGAGGAAGCAGCCGCCGGCGACTCCGGCCCAGAAACTATAGGTTCGGGAGAAGAATTCCATATTGGGCGCGAAACGAAAATCGAAGACGGAAAATTTGTGGGCGGCGCCGGCGACCAGGGCGACGTGGTCCCAGCCGCCGGGAATCTTTCCGAGAATGATGACGAAGCTGGCGATGGCGCCCAGGACGTAGAGCGTCATTTGCACGACGTCGGTCCAGATCACGGCGGTCATGCCGCCTTCAAAAGTGTAAAAAAGCGTGAGCAAAACGATGAGGACGATGGAAGCAATCTCGCCCGTGCCCAGGACAATGGAAATCACCAGGGAAATCGCGAAGACGCGGACACCTTCCGCGAGAGCGCGGGTGATGAGGAATATGGACGCGGTGAGTTTACGGACGCGTTCGCCGAACCTGCGGCGCATGAGTTCGTACGCGGTGAACATTTCGCCCTTGAAATATTGGGGCAGGAAAACAAAAGAAATCACGATGCGGGCGAGCAGGTAGCCGAGCACAATCTGAAGAAAGCCGAGATTGCCGCCGAAGGCCAGGGCGGGTGTGCCGACGATGGTGAGGGTGCTGGTTTCCGCGGAAACAATGGAAAGGCTGATGGCCCACCAGGGAGCGGTGCGGCCGCCCAGGAAGTAGTCCCGGAGGTTCTTCTGGCCGCTGCGGAAGCGAGCGCCGAAGAGGGTGATCCCGATCAAATAGACGAGAATAATCGCCAGGTCGAAGTAGCGCATTCAAGAGTGATGGAGCTACCAGCATACTCTTCCGTACCCGATTTGGTCACGTTTTGGTCATGTTTGTCCGGGCGATAGTCTTCCTCTGCTATGATTTGGATCGGAACTTGGAGAGCAAAGGCGGAGTCCAAAGATGTTGCGCCATGTAAGGGGTTCGGCTATACTCCGCAAGAGCCCGCGATCCGGTAGTGGATTACCAAGGATTGAATCATTACCAGGATTGAATCATAGCCACACCATGTAGAGTTGCGAAGCAGGGTCAGCCCAAAGGGTGTTCAAGAAAGCGAAAACATGCAGGAGGCACACGTGCATCATATTTATCGGACTTTCCAGAAGATCGCAGCGGTCGCCGCAATCAGTGCTGTGGTCATCACGGGAACTGCCCAGTTCGCGCAGGCGCAGGCTGCTCCCGAGAAGAAGGTCAAAGATCAAGGCGAATACGACATCTTCAATCAGACTATTAAGGATGCGAGCAATCCGGCGCAACAGATCAAGGATCTGGACACGTGGACGCAGAAGTATCCTGATTCCGATTACAAAGACGATCGCCTGTACTATTACATTCAGGCGTACAACGCCACCGGACAATCGCCCAAGGTGATTGAGATCGGCTCGCAGTTGATGGGCCGCGATTTGAAGCAGGTTTTCAAAGATCCCAAGAGCGGGCCGCAGCAGGTGCTGACGGTGCTCTACCTGATGTCGGTCAACACGCTGAAGCTGCCGAACGCGACGCCGGACCAGTTGGCGTCCGGGGAGAAGGCTGCGCGGGCGCTGCAGGATTATGTGGGTGAGTATTTCACAGCGGCGAACAAGCCGCCGAGCTCGAGCGACGCGGATTGGACCAAGACGAAGACCGATGTGGCCACGCTCGCCAAGGCGGTGTTGATGAACCTGGCGCAGCGTCCGGGTGCCGAGGCGATGACGAAATATCGCGCCGATAAGAACGTGGACAATTGCAAGGCGGCGGAAGCGGCGTACACCAAGGCGCTGCAGCAGTTCCCCGATGGCGCGGCGATCGCGTTTGGACTGGGAACCTCGCAGGTCTGCTTGTACAAGGTGCAGCCCGAGAAGATCTCGGCCGGCTTGTATGAAGTGGCGCGCGCGGTAGCGCTTGACCCGACGCTGGGCGGCACGGCCGACCCCAAAGCGATCGAGAGCTATCTCACCAATACCTACAACCAGTATCACGGTGGTGATGATGCCGGGTTGAAGGAACTCAAGGAAACCGCGAAGGGCGCGCCGATGCCGCCTTCGGGCTTCAAGATCGAGTCCGCCACGGAGATCGCGACCAAGAAAGAAGAAGAGTTCAAGAAGAGCAATCCGCAGCTCGCGCTGTGGATGGGAATCAAGAAGCAGTTGGCGGATACGGGCGGCGAGCAGTATTTCGAAGGCACGCTGAAGAATGCCGCGGTGCCGAAATTGAAGGGCACCGTAGTGGAAGGCAAGCCGGCCTGCAGGAGCAAGGAACTGCTGGTGGCGCTTTCGGATGGCACGCACCCGGAAGTATCGCTGAAGCTCGACACGGCGCTCACGGGCAAGCCTGAAGCCGGCGTGGAGATTCAGTGGGAAGGCGTTCCTTCGGCGTTCACGAAGGAGCCCTTTATCCTGACCATGGACACGGAAAAGGCCAAGATCGAGAATCTGAAGACCAGCCCGTGCGCCGCGGCTCCGGCGAAAAAAGCGGCTCCGCGCAAGAAATAAGGCCGGGAAGTAACCAGTACCAAGGCCCGGGGATTCTGCCCCCGGGCCTTTTTATTTTGGGAAGCGATGTTAGGTGCGGCTGGACGTGCCGGGATCGGCTTTAGGAGCCTTGGCGCGGGTCAGGACGAGGCTGAAGACAAAGCGCTCGATGGGGCTCATGGCCTCGGCCTGCTTCAAATCGCGGAACGACTGTTGGAATTTGACGGCCGAAGAGAGCACCCGGCAGTAGGCCGGGGCAGGTGGTCCGGCGGCGGCCAACAGGCCGATCACCAGCACCGCGATGATGTAAGCTCTTCGTTTCACTACCGATAAGACGGCGCACCTGGCTGGAAAGTTAGCAGAATCGCGGCGCTTCACAAAAATTAAGGTTTGCGGTTTTTCCCTCGTAGATTTTCCCCTCACACCAGGTAGGGCGCATCCGGAAGCTGTTTTCGATCATCCGATAAGCTAAAATCAGATACAGAGGGCCTGGAATAGCAAAGGCCCGGCAACAAACTATGCCACTTTACGATTATCGGTGTCACCGCTGCGGGGAAGTTTTCGAGGTCAGGCAGAAGTTCGCGGATCCCTTGCTGACCGTCCACGAGAGCTGCGGAGGCGACCTGGAGCGGCTGATTTCGGCTCCCGCCCTGCAGTTCAAGGGGACCGGCTGGTACGTTACGGATTACGCGAAGAATGGAAAGTCCCCTTCGACCACAGGGGCCAACGCGAAGACGGAAGGCAAGACGGAATCGAGCAGCGACACAAAGAGCGAGAGCAAGGGAGAGACGAAATCGGAGAGCAAATCCGAAAGTAAGCCTTCCCCGGCGCCCGCTTCCTCCACCAGCAGCGATAAGTAATACGGCGCGCCTCAGGCGCGCATCGAAGCCGCTTTCACGCCATCTTTACGCACGCCATCGACCCAACGCTGAAGCATTGCATCGGTGCGGGCGGCGGTGGGTGTGGGCGGAACTACGCGAGCCTGGGTCCGGAATTCATACTTATCGATAGTGGACACGGAACGAAGCCCGGAGCAACGGAGCAAGCGGCCGAAAATGACGAGCCGCATCGGACAGGTCTCATCGAGCAGCGCCGGCCAGCTGATCGAAACCTCCACGAATCCCCCGGGTTTCAGGGCCTGCTCGGTAGTGAATGCAACGCCCCCGCTACCGATGTTCAGGGTCTTGCCCGCTCCCGCAGCTACTACGATTCCATCCTCGGCCAGTTTATACCGAATCTCGCGTTCGATTGGAAATCTAAACTTGGCCCGACGATCATTTCCCTTATTTATGAGTTGCATGGTTCGGTTCCTCCCCCGACCCTACCCCGTCCATCAGTGCATTTTGACACCCGCTGAGGGATAAAAGTGAAATCAACACGTTAAGGTCGGATTAAAGCCGTGATGTAAAGTTAATTTACATACAAATCCTGTGCAAAATGTAAATATTGTGGACACTCGTAGGGGTAATACGAAGCGGATGTGCAATCGGATGAGTGCGCGCCATAATCCCGTGAATTCTTGGAAGGGGCTTGTGGCAACTGTATAATCGTAGACATGGACTTACGACCCTTGCATGACCGAGTGATGGTGAAGCGTTTGGATGAAGGCGAACAGGTGCGCGGCGGCATCATCATCCCCGACACGGCGAAGGAGAAGCCGCAGCAAGCCGAGGTGAAGGCGGTTGGAAACGGCAAACTGCTGGAGACCGGTGAGCGTGTAGCGCTTGATGTGAAGCCGGGGGACCGCATATTGTTCGGAAAGTACGGCGGCGCTGAGATCAAAATCGATGGGGAAGAATACCTGATCCTGCGCGAAGACGAGATCCTCGGGATCTTGGAATAGGCTGTGCTAGTCTAAGAGATTACACACCAAATCAGGAGTTGTTTCATGTCTTTACGGTTGGCGCTCAGGCCGCTTGTGGTCTGCTCCGCCCTATTTGTATTCGGCCATGTGGCCGCGGCTCAGACTAAGGTAGGCGTGATCAACCTGCAGAAGGCGGTCCTGGAATCGGCGGAGATTAAAGCCGCTTCCGCGGCCATGGAGGCCCGCTATAAGCCTCGCGTCACGCAGATCGAGACGCTTGACAAGGAAATCGCGACGATTTCGCAGAACCTGCAGAGCAATGCAGGCAAACTCACCGCGCAGGCGGAATCGGACTTGAACGCCCAGGGCACAAAGAAGCAGCGCGACGTGCAGCGATTGCGCGACGATCTGCAGGCCGATGTGGAACGGGATCGCAACGAAATCCTGCAGAAATCCTCGCTGAAGATGGGCGACATCGTGAAGAAGCTGGCGGAAGACAAGGGCTTGGACGTGGTGGTGGACGTTCCTTACACGGTATTTGCCAAGCCGTCCCTGGATATTACGAACGACGCCATCGCAGCGTATGACAAAGCGTACCCTGCGGCCGCGCCTCCCGCCAAGAAGTGAGCCATAATCGAAGAAGAGATGGCCGGCTATCTGGATCAATACGGCGCTGGTGAAGAACGGCGCGGGAAGATTATCAAGACGGTGGTGATCTCGTTGGTGCTGCTGGTGGTGGTGGGCGGCAGCCTGCTTTTTATTTTTCACAATTACCGTGAAGAGCGGCAGGTCCGGGATTTCTTCACTGAGCTGGGAGCCCGCAACTACAAGGCCGCGTACGCCTTGTTCGGCTGCACGGAAGCCAAGCCGTGCCGCTATTACCCATTCGAGAAATTCATGGAAGATTGGGGCCCGGCGAGCGGTCGCGCGGGCTTCGAAAACGCGCGGATCACGCGCAGCCGGTCCTGTGGATCCGGTGTGCTGCTGACCGTGGACTACGGAAAGAACCAGCACGAAAAGCTCTGGGTCGAGCGGCAGGATATGAGCATCGGTTTTCCGCCGGTACAGGGGTGTCCGGCTGGACTCTAAGGGATACTTTCGGGGATTAATCTCGCGCACGGGCAGAGCCGGCGCGTATTAACTAGCGGAGCGCTATGGGAACGACTACGGCTGGGTTGGAAGGCATTATTGCGGGCGAGAGCGAGATCTGTTACATCGACGGATACCTCGGCGTCCTGAGCTATCGCGGATATAACATCCACACGCTCGCCGAGAACGCGAAGTTCGAGGAAGTGATCTTCCTGCTGTGGAACGGGTGGCTGCCCAAGCAGGCGGAGCTCGATCAACTGAAGGCGGCCCTGGTGGCCGAACGCGAGCTCCCGGCGCCGGTGGTCGATTTCCTGAAGGGCGCACCGGCCGTCAACACGATGGACGTGCTGCGCACCGCGGTATCGATGCTGAGCCTGCACGACGCCGAAGCGCAGGACATGTCGGCGGAGGCCAATCACCGCAAGGCGATCCGCCTGATGTCGAAGACGGCGACGCTGGTGACGACGTACGACCGGCTGCGCAACAACAAGCCGATCATCGCGGGCGACGCCAGCCTGGGATTTGCCGCTAATTTCCTATACACCCTGACCGGGCAGCGGCCCGACGAAATCATGGAGCGCGCCTTCGATGTGGCGATGACGCTGCATGCGGATCACGAATTGAACGCATCCACCTTCGCGGCGCGGGTGGTGGCGGCTACGCTTTCCGACATCTACTCCGCGATCACTGCCGGCATCGGCGCCCTGAAGGGACCGCTACATGGCGGCGCCAACCAGGACGTGATCAAGTGGCTGCTCAGCCTCGGCGACGAAGAGGCGGCGGTGGAAGCGGTGAAAAACACTCTGGCCCGCAAGGTGAAGATCCCGGGCTTCGGCCACCGCGTGTACCGTACTGACGATCCGCGCGCCACGCACCTCCGCGTGCTCAGCGAGGAACTCGGAAAACGGACGGGACACGAGAAGTTATATCGTCTCTCTTCGCGCATGGAGGAGACGGTAAAAGGAATTAAAGGGCTCAATCCGAATGTGGATTTCTATTCGGCCTCGGCCTATTATTCCCTGGGCATTCCGATCGATCTTTATACGCCGATCTTCGCCGTCAGCCGCATGTCGGGGTGGACCGCGCACGTACTCGAGCAGTATCGCAACAACCGGCTGATCCGTCCCCGCGCCGAATATAAGGGCAATCCGGACGGACAGACCTGGATTCCGATCGCCGAGCGATAACTCATGGATGAACGCGCCTATTACAGCGAATCGCAGACTACCAAGCCGGCGGTTTTGAATTGCCCGTATTGCCGCAGCGCTGAGAGTTACGAACTGCGCTGGATGGTCCGCAAGAAGAAGGACCGCCTGCCGGGCGGCGCCGATGAGCGCGACCGGGCGAAGTTCCTGAAGGCGCAAAGCTACATGGTGCTGCTCGACGATAAGGCGACGTGCAAGAACTTGCGCTGCCGCCGTCCGTTCGACATTTCGGGCATCAAGACGATGGCGTTTATCTAGGTCTCGCGAACCGGAACGTTCCGGTCAGCACGAAGCACCACCCTTTTGTTGTGCCTGAAGGTGCGCTTTGGCGGTACCATCGTTGTGAGGAGACTCAATGTCCGATCACTCGAGGTCCGAGCACCCGGCCACCGATCACCCGACGTCCGATCAGGAGCATTCCCACGGCGTTGTCCGTCCACGTACCGCGGTATTGACGCGAGGTTTCGACCCCACTTTATCGGTGGGCTCGGCGCGGCCCGGCGGTGTTCCGCAGTTCCACCTACGTCTTTGCCAACCCGGAAGAGGCCGAACAGGCTTTCGCCATCGTCACCGGGAAAGTGAAGCCGGCAAACGGCGGACGCGCCGAGCTGATTTACTCGCGTTTTTCGCATCCCAACGCGGAGATATTGGAAGACCAGATCGTACCGCTCGAGGCGGGCGGGCATTACTCGGCGATCTTCAATTCCGGGATGGCTGCGATCCAGACGGCGTTCTTCGCCTATGCGCGGCCCGGCAGCACGATTGTCTACACCACGCCTTTATACGGCGGCACAACCGGCTTGATCCAGAAATTCCTCAAGCCGCTGGGCGTCACGGGAATCCCGGTGACCTCGGGCAAAACGGAAGCGATCGAGGAGGCCATACGCAAGGCGAAGAACTGCTCGATGGTGTACCTGGAAACTCCCGCCAACCCGACCATGATCATGACCGATATCGAGCGCGCCGCGGAGGCTGCGGCGAAGCATCCCGATAAGCCGGTGGTGATGGTCGATAACACCTTCCTCGGTCCCTCCTTCCAACATCCGCTGATGCTCGGGGCACATCTTTGCCTTTACTCGGCGACCAAATATCTTTCCGGGTACAGCGACATGCTCGGCGGCGTAGCGATCACGGACAGCGCCGACATGATCCAGAAATTGCGCAGCGTGCGGAGCATGTTCGGCAATATCCTGCAGCCCGACGAATGCTGGATGCTGGACAGCCGGCTTTCGACGGTGGCGCTGCGCATGAACCGGCAGAGCAAGAACGCGCAGCGGATTGCCGAAGCGCTGCACGGCCATCGCCTGCTGAGCCAGGTGATTTATCCGACGCTGTTCACGGACCCGGAGCAAAAGCGCATTTTCGAAAAGCAGTGCGACTTCCCGGGCGGCATGTTCTCGATCGAGTTCAAGGGCGGCAAGGAGGCGGCCTTCCAATTCCTGCGCCACGTGCGGATCGCGCGCAACGCGGTATCGCTTGGCAGCGTGGAATCGCTGACGTGCCATCCCAAATCGACCACGCATTCGGGGATGACGCCGGAGGAACTCGCCGAGAGCGGCGTGACGGACGGCCTGGTCCGCATTTCGGTGGGCATCGAGGACTGGCGCGATCTGCTGGCCGATTTCGAGCAGGCGCTGGCCGCGGTCTAAGCAAACGTCTTGCGGCGAGATCCGGCGAGAAGCATCACGCCCAACGCCAGAAATGTACCGAGGGATAAGACCGCGCCCGCATATAGCGGCGTGGGACGGTAGCTCATTTCTATGCGATGACGGCCGCCGGGGACGAGCACGGCGCGCAGCGCGGCATCGGCGCGGAGAATTTGCGCCGGCCTGCCATCGACGGTGGCGCGCCAGCCGGGAAACCAACTATCCGAGAGCACCACGAGCCCCGCACACTGGAGAGTCGCATCCATTACGACGTGCTGCTCATCGGGCGTGCTCACCGCAACGGGTTCTGAGGCGGCACATCCTTCGACTGGAAGTTGGCGCTCCACAATCGCAGTCTGGTGAAGATCGAGAGCGGGATCGAGAACTTTACCCACGGCGGCGTCACCGGATTCCGCGGTGATTAGGTGGTGCACCACCCAGGCTCGCGGGAAGGCGGAGGGCCGTTCCCAGATCTTCCAGCCACCGGCGCTTTGGAAGAGTTCCGGGCCGCTACCGGCCGCGGGTTTCAAAGCCACGGCGTAGCGAACGCCGTATAGATCCAGCACGCGCGGATTCCACGTTCCGAGCTTCCACAGGGCGACCGGCGCGCTGGGCAGAAAGCCGGACATGGCGGGGATTCCGTACCAATCGCCGAAATTGAAGAGCAGGTCGCCATACTCGTAGGTCATACGCGAGGTAGCGGTACGGGGGCGCAGGAAGGCGGCAAGATCGGCCGTGCCGCCATAGAGGCGGGGGCGCACGATCGATGCTTTGTCCTCGAGATGCACGTAATCGTAGCCGGTGCTGTTGCCGATTTCAAACAGCGACAGCATGAGGATGCCGGCGACGAAGGCCAGCGGCTTGAGGACCTCGCGCTGCCATGCCCAAAGCAACAGGCCGAAGAGCAGGGCAACCAGCGCAATCGCACCGGCACGTTCGGCGCCATGGTTTACGGTTTGAAGAATCGCCGGCGGGTAGAGACTGATGACGAAGAGAAAGGCGGCAATCCCGGCCACGAATGTGCACACGCGCTTCAGGTGGGGCACGCTGTTGGCCAGGAGGGCATCGACGCCGAACGCGGCCAGCGCGGCGATCGCCACATCGGCGACCGCCATCGCCATAATCGGCGCGCGCGCTTTCTCCAGGCCGGGCACCAGGGCGTAGAGCAGGCCGTGGAATGGATTGGAACGCGCGAGCGAGAAGAGGAACGCGCCCAGCGCAATTCCGGCGAAGACTCCGGCTCCGCGCCGCATCGGCCTGGCGAGCAGCGCGATGGCGGCAAGCGTGAGCGGTATCAGGCCGACGATGGGATTGACGATGGTCCCGTTGGAACCCGGCAGCACCGCGAAAAGCAGTTCGGACGCACTCCATCCCAACAGCTGGTGAACGGTGTACGGGACCACGTCTTTCCAACCGACGGGATTCGCGGCATTGACCCAGCGCACCGCATCGTGCGCGTATTCGATGGCGGGAAGAATCTGCACGGCGGCGCCAAGCCCGGCGACGGCGAGCGTGAGCATGGTGCTCAGCAGGGCGGCGCGCCACGCGACCCGGCGCAGGAGCACGGCTGCGATTCCCGCGCCGACTAAGGCCAGCGACGCGAAGGTGGGCACTGCGTGATGGCCGGAGAGAAACGAGAGCGCGAGGAAGCCGCCGGCGAGGGCCGCGTGGAAGAGGGCGCGCTCGCCGCGCAGGCTCCGTAGGTAGAAGAGAAAGACGAGGGGCAGCCAGATGGCTCCGGCGGCGATTTGCGGCCAGGGCGTGTTGCCGACAAAGCCGGCTGCGCCAAAAAAAACAGCGCCCACAATGCAGGCTTCGCGGCGCGCGGGAAGACTGCGCAGAAGCGCATACGCAAACCATCCGGCAAACACGTGCAAGAGCACGAACCACGCATGAATCCAGGGGAGGCTAAGGTGACCGGACGGATCCAGCGGCGCGGCCACGAGCAGCCACGTGAAGGGGCTGAAGACGGCCGGTTGAACCTGCCCGGCGAGCGGCTGACCGCCCAGAAGGTAGGGGTCCCACAGCGGAACCACGCCTTTGTGCAGCGCCGCCGCCTGCACTTGCAGCCATGGCAGCACCTGGTGCCCGATATCCGGGCTTTCGATGAAGGTATATTGCCTGGTAAGGGCGATCTTCCAGAACGCGGCCGTGATGCAGGCGGCGATCAGCAGCAGGGCAAGCGCATCAGAGAGGCGCTTTCGAGCCTGGAACATCGCGGGCCATTCAGGACGCGGCATCGCACATGGCTTCTACTTTACCAACCGACACCGCATGACATCAGCGTTCGATTGCCGCCGCAGCCATGGCGAGGAAGCTATTGATTTCGTCCGCCACGTCGCCGCCGCCATTGGTGCGCTGCATCAGAATGATGCCGACCAAGTCCTTGGCCGGATCGACGAAGCCATAGGTACGATAGGCGCCGCCTTTTACGAAACTGCCGATCGAATTGTAGCGGTAGGTGCCGAGCGTCTCGCGCACTACTTCAAACCCGAAGCCGTGGCCCACGCCGGGCGCGAAGCCGGCTTTGATGGAGCCGGTCTGTGAGGCCGTCATGGCCTCTACCGCGGCGGCGGAGAGCACTCGCCGGCCATCCAGGGTGCCTTTGTTGAGCATCATCTGGTGAAAGCGCGCCAGATCATTGGCCGTGCTGAAAAGGCCGCCTTCCGGCGCCGGGAATTTGGCGCGCTGCAGGGTGACGCGCTTCAAGCCCTCGGTCTCATAGGAATAGACCGACGCCACGCGATTCTCCTTTTCCGCCGGCACGAAAAAGAACGAATCCTTCATTGCCAGCGGCTCAAAGACGCGGTCAGCGAGGAATTGTTCGAACGGTTTGCCCGGAGACGACTTCGATCACACGCCCGAGCGCGGCGATACCGATATTGCTATAGTTCCACTCCGTGCCGGGTTCAAACAGCAGCGTTGCACGCGACACCCGCGCCACCGATTCGGCAAGCGTGCCAGGCGCGCCTGCGCCGGCCGGGGCGGCACCCGGCAAGCCGGAGGTATGCGTCATCAGGTCCAGCAGATTGACCGGCCGCTGCGGGTTGACGGCGGAACAGTTAATGCCGGCGCGGGTTCCGCAGGGATTGAGCTTGAGACCCTTGAACTCCGGCAGATATTTTTCCACGGGATCGATCACCGAGACCCGGCCATCGTCCACCAGCGTCATGATTGCAGCGCACGTGATGGGCTTGGTCAGGGACGCGATGCGGACGATGGTGTCCGTCTTCATGGGCGCCTTACTTTCCAGATCCTGGTAACCGACGGCATCGAAGTGGGCGACCTTGCCGTGGCGCGCCACCAGCGTCACTACGCCCGCGGTCTTGCCGGCGTCAACGTATTCCTGCATGCGGGTGCGAATGAGGGCCAGGCGCTCCGGCGACATCCCCGCACCTTCCGGATCGAGTTTCCCGGTAACGAAGGTGGCTGCCGCAAGCGAACCAACCAGCAGAAGCGAGGTGGCGATCTTCATGCCAGCAATAATACTAAACTGCGTGACGCGTCACGTTCGCTGGAAGCGTGTGAACCGGGCGCGATCGATCTCCGGCACTCCGGCGACTAGGTTGTCCATCGGCTCGGGCGTTCCCAAATGAGAGCGTAGCGGCACGACGCCGGCCCAGACCGGGCGTTCGATATCGCCTTCGTCCTCCACCGGCGGACCCTTCCGAATCTTCGCCGACACTTCCTCGAGGGGCAGCGCGAGGACCATCGTGCCTTTCAACTCCGCGTCCGACGGAGGACGCACCTCTTCGAAACGCCCGGGCAGAATGTGATTCGTAAAGCGGCGCAGCGCGATCATCTTTTCGACGGGGTCCGCCAGCACCCGCGCGCGCCCCAGCATCACCACGCTGCGATAGTTCATGGAGTGGTGAAAGGCAGAGCGCGAGAGCACAAAGCCATCCACCAGAGTGACGGTAACGCAGACATCCACGCCATCGCCCATGGCGCGCAGCATACGGCTGGCGGCCGACCCGTGAATCAGAATTTCGTCGCCGAGGCGCGCGTAGCCGGTCGGAACCACGTAAGGCTGGCCGTCGAGGGCGAACCCGACGTGGCAGACGTAGCCCTCGTCGAGGATGGCGTACACCTCGTTCTTGTCGTAGACCCCGCGCTGCGGAATGCGCCGGACCTGGGTGCGGGCGGTGGGGGTGAAGGTTTCCATGGTAGATTTACGATACCGCGCCTTGTGGTCATCGAAAAGATCCACTTTTGATATTCTGGAGCAGTCCACTTATGCGAGTCGCATTTACCCTTGATCCGGACGCGGATGTTCCGCTGCACCGGCAGATTTACGAAGAATGGCGGCAGGGCATTCTGAGCGGCCGCTTCCATCGCGGCGAGCGCGTTCCCTCCACGCGCGATCTGGCGCTGACGCTGGCGGTGGCGCGAACCACGGTGTCCGCCGCTTACGAACAGCTTGTCGCCGAGGGCTATCTGGAGTCGGTGCGCGGCTCCGGCACGTTCGTCTGCCGCGAACTCCCCGATGAGATGCCGCGTTCGCGGCGCGCTCCCCTTCCCCAGGCCGGAATGGACGTTCCGATACGTCTTTCGCACTATGGCGCCGGGCTTACGGAGGGCCGGGTCCGATGCCGGCGCGCCGCGCGGGATGGCTGCGCTTCTCAGAGTGGCGGCCCGGACCTGAACGAATTTCCCTTCGCCGTCTGGCGCAAACTTCTGGGGCGCCATTTACGCGGACCGGACTCGGCGCTGTTCGATTACGCCGATACCGCGTCCGGATACGAACCGCTGCGCGAAGAGATCGCCGCCTACCTGCGACGTTCGCGCGCCGTGCGTTGCACCGCCGCGCAGGTGTTGATTGTCAACGGCTCGCAGCAGGCGCTCGATTTGTGCGCCCGGCTGCTGCTTGACCCAGGCGACGAAGTCGCGTTCGAGAACCCCGGCTATCAGGGCGCGCGCGCGATCTTCACCGCGTATGGGGCCCGCCTCGCTCCGGCGCACCTCGATGCCGATGGACTGGCGGCCGCCGCGCTCAGCGAACAGGCCCGCCTGGTTTACGTCACGCCTTCGCACCAGTTCCCCACCGGAGTCTCCATGTCCGTCACGCGCCGGCTGGAATTGATCGCCTGGGCGCGGCGGCGCGGCGCGGCGATTCTCGAAGACGATTACGATAGCGAGTATCGCTACAACGGTCCGCCGATGCCTTCGATGCAGGGCCTGGCGGGCGGGGCGCCGGTGATCTACATCGGGACATTCTCCAAGGTGATGTTTCCGGGAATGCGCATCGGCTACATCGTCGTGCCACCGAAACTGGCCGTCGCGTTCACGCGCGCCAAATGGCTCGCGGACCGGCAGACGCCGCTGCTGGAACAGGCCACGCTGGCCGATTTTCTGCGCGAGGGCCATCTGGAGCGCCACATTCGCCGCATGCGGCGCATCTACGGACGGCGACGCGAGGTGTTGGTGGAATCTCTGGCGAAACATTTCGGCGGCCGCGCCGACGGTGCTCGGCGATGATGCGGGCATGCATGTGCTGGTGCGCTTCGACGGCGTGCCGGTGGCGGAACGGGCGCTCGCCAACAAGGTGGTGCTCGCCTCCGCCAGCCCTTATTACCTGGGCACTCCGCCGCGCAATGAATTCGTGTTCGGATTTTCCGCGCTCAACGAGCGCGCAATTCGTGAGGGGATCCGGCGGCTGGTATGATGGATTCCCAGATGCAACGCAGGAGTTTTCTCGCCGCGCCGCTGGCCGCCTGGCAGCTTAAGGCCGCCGAAACCGAAAAGCGTGTTTACGCCACCGGCGATGGGATCCCGCACACGCCCGCCGAGTACGCAGCGCTGCTGGCGTCACTCACCGGCAAGGGCGAGATCGCGCGCGATCATTATTCGCTGGGCGGCGTGGTGGAGCAGTTGGAGTCGCAAGTGGCAGCCGTGCTCGGCAAGGAAGCGGCGGTCTGGCTGCCTACCGGCACGCTGGCAAACCATCTGGCGGTGCGCCTGCTCGCCGGCAACCGGCGGCGCGTCCTGGTGCAGGCCGAAAGCCATCTGATGAACGATTGCGGCGATTGCGCCGGCACTCTCAGTGGTCTGCACCTGATGCCGCTGGCACCCGGCAAGGCCACCTTCACGCTGGAAGAAGTGGAGCGCGCGGCTTACGAATCTTCGATGGGACGGGTCGCCACACCGATCGGCGCGATTCAAATCGAATCGCCCGTGCGGCGCCGGCAGGGGGAACGCTTCGATTTCGAACAGATGAAGAAAATCGCCGCGTGGGCGCGCGCGCATAGCGTCGGCTTGCACCTGGATGGCGCTCGAATCTTCCTGGAGTGCGGGTACACCTCGCGCCCCGTGAAGGAGTACACGGCGCTCTTCGATACCGTCTACGTCTCCATGTACAAGTATTTCAACGCCGCCGCCGGGGCCGTGCTGGCGGGGCCCAAAGCGCTGCTGGCCGACTTGTTTCAGACGCGGCGAATGTTCGGCGGCGGACTTGTCCCAAGTGTGGCCCTATGCCACGGTGGCGCTGCATTATATGGCGGGCTTCGAGCAGCGCTTCCGCAGCAGCGTGGAAACCGCGGAGCGCGTGATCACGGCCCTGCGCGCCGATTCGAACTTCGGCGTGGAAGCCATTCCGAACGGCACCAACATCTTCCGGATGCGCGTCTTCAACGTCAACGCGCCGGTTTACAAGCTACGCCTGGAGGATGCCGGGATCAGCATTGCGGACCCGGTTGGCGACTGGTTCGGCGTACAAGTCAACGAGACCTGGAATCGCCTGCCGGCAAATGAGATTGCCGCGCGCTTCCGGCAGGGACTCGGCTAGCTTCGTCAGATGGAGCGCGAGCCCATGGTCACGATGTCTTCCACCTGCATCGCTTCCTTGACCACGAACGGCTCGCCGTATTTCACGCCGATCAAGTTGCCGTAGAAACGCGCCACCGACCCCAGCCGCTCGCGGATCTCCTGTTCGTTGGGGAACAGGGTACCGCCCTCGATGGTCTCGCCGTATTGCGAGGTGTAGCTCAACAGCGCCGTCATCCGGCGCTCGAACTGCGCGCTGATATCGACGATGAAGGATGGCTTCACCTCGGCATAGATGCTGGAGTAGAGAATCTTGAAGGGGCGATGCGGCTCCGAGTATTCATCGAGCTTGCGCAGGCCCGATAAGAAGCAGGCCTCGAAACCGATTTCGCTGGCGCGATAATGATCCGGATGGCGCGCTTCCCAATAGGGAAGGATCACGACGCGCGGTTTGAGCTCGCGAATTTTGACAGCCAGCGTCATGCGCGCGGTAATGGTATTTTCCAGGCGCGCGTCGGGGAAGTGCAGGTTGCCTCGCCATTTCAGCAGCATGTGCTGCCCGGCAACCTCAGACTCCGCGACTCGTGTTTCGGGAGTACCGCGCGTCCCCATGTCGCCGGCCGTCAGATCGAGCACGCCGGTGCGGTAGCCGGCCTCCGCCATTTTGATCATCGTGCCGCCGCAGGTCTGCTCCACATCGTCTGGATGGGCGGCGATGGCCAGGACGTCCAGGTTCATGCGCGTCCCGCCAGTTTCTTCAGGAAATCATTCATAGTCATTCGGTATTTGAAGGCCTTGACGTCGTTGATCGCAATCACAGGCACTTCGTCATTGTACAGGCGCCGCAAGTCAACATCGGAATCGATATCGATTTCCCGATACTCAAAATCGGCATGGGCTCGCGCCGCGTGGATGACTTGCTTGGCGTCGTCGCAGAGGCAGCAGCCCGCCCGCGTATAGAGCGTGACCTGCGGCTTCATTTACCAGTAGAGGTCCTGGCGCCGCGAGAATCGCTGCCGCGGAGCCATCAGGTTGATCAGCACGACTCCGGCCAGAAAGCCGCCCACGTGCGCGAAGAACGCCACGCCACCGCCCTCCGAAACGTGGGAGTAACCGATGGTGCCCACGCCGCTGAAGAACTGGATGACGAACCAGTAGATGAGCATCACCCACGCCGGAACATCCACGGTGGTGAAGAAAAAAATCACGGTGACCAGGGAGTAGATGCGCGAGTGCGGAAACTTAATCAGGTACGCGCCCATGATGCCCGCGATGGCGCCGCTGGCGCCTACCGTCGGCACGCGTGAGTATGGATTCGAGAGCAACTGCGTCAGGCCGGCGGCGGCTCCGCACACCAGGTAGAAGAGCAGATATTTCGCGCCCCCCAGAATATCCTCGATGTTATCGCCGAAAATCCACAGGAACCACATGTTGCCCAAAACATGCATCCAGCCGCCATGCAGAAACATGGAGGTGAGCAGGCTCAGATAGCTGAACTGGTCCGGCACCAGCCCATAGGTGCCGATGAAGGCGTTGCGCGTATACGGGTCGAGTGAGATCTCGAAAAGAAAGACCAGCAGGTTGACCACGATCAACAGCACCGTGACCACTGGCCTGGAGTAGCTCGGCTGTGTATCGCGTAACGGAAACATTGAGTGTCTAGTGCGCCGCGCGCGCGGCGCGAGTCGAGAAATCCGGATGCGACCGGCGCTCCGCCCGCTCTAACAGCGCGTGTACTTCCGCCAGGCCGCGAATGCCGCCGCGCGCGCCCAGGGCCGTACAATTCAGAGCCGCCATCGCATTGGAAAACTCCAGTGCCTCGCTCATCGGCATGCCTTGCAGGACAGCATAGCAGAAGGCCCCGTGAAACACGTCGCCGGCACCGGTGGTATCCACACAGTTGACTACGAACGCGGGCGCGTAATGGAAGCGTCCGTTTTCTCTCGCCAGCGCTCCGTGCGCGCCCAGCGTCATGGCTGCCACCCGCATGCCGTACTCTTCCTGGATCGCGGTCAGGGCCTGGAACGGGTCGGTTTCGCCGGTCCACGCGGTGGGAAATTCGCTGGACGGCCACCAGGTAATCCACATTCGGAAGCACGCGGTCGAAGCCGTGATAGATCGTATCGACGTCCACCGTCACGGGAATTCCGTGGCGGCGCGCGATCTCGGCGGCGCGCGCGACGGCCGGCGTATCGTGCCCGTCGATGTGCAGCAGGCGCGCGCAGGCGATCATCTCTTCGGTGATTTCCTCGGGCAAAATCTTCAGGCAATCGTCGCGCCGCCACAGCACCGTTCGTTCGCCGGTCGAGCGATCGATGATGATGTACGCCGACTGGTTCGCGCAGCCGGGCCGCACCATCACGTGATCCAGATTGATGCCGGTCCCTTGCAGGCTTTCGATCTGGATGCGGCCGCGCAGGTCGTCGCCCACGGAGCCGATATATTTGGTGCGCAGACCCAGGCGCGAGCAGGCTACCAGCGCGCTGGCTACCTGTCCCCCGGGGCTCATATGTTCGTCTTCGAACGGTACCTTGCCCGCATAGGCCGGGAAATGCGGCACAATCAGCACGGTATCGGTGGCGTTGAGGCCAACTCCCACTACATCGTAATCAGGCATTCAGCAGACTCTGGAAAGAAACAGGAATTTTGTGCGCGCCGGCAAACGGCGCTTTGAGATTGAAGATTTCGATGCGGCGGTTCAGTGCGTCCACACGGCGTGCGAGTTCCGCGCCGTCCAACCGCTTCGCCGCAGCCTGGAGCCATTGAATGTCGGAATCCAGGTCCTTGCTTTCGAGAATCCACTCCGGGGCAAAACCGTTGTTGCGCAGCAGTCGGTGCGCCATACGCTGCGCCGGATCTTCGTAAGGGTTTTCGTCGCATGAAATCGGCTGGCCGGTTCCCGCAAGACGATCGAAGGCGCCTTCTTCCATCGCCTCCCGGATCTTGCGCTCCGCGATCAGGTTCCAGACGTCCATTCTTTAAGCGTATCGTAGCTAGGTTCCGCATGGTAGTGGGAACCCGGCCGCGGCACAAAATAATCGCCGCCGAAAGGCAAAAACAAAGCATCGGAAGACGGACGCGTGCATCCGTGCGCGGACACCCCAAGCGCCCCGCTCCGATTCTCCGAAGAAAATCCGCTTGACACGATCCTCCGCCAGTGCTAATTTTCTAGCATGGTGCTAGAAATTCAGCAGGAGGCGCGATCGTGAGTGCGCCGGGTGGGTTGAGCCGCCGCGAGCGGCAGATCATGGACATACTCTACCAGCGCGGAAAGGGATCGGCGTCGGAGGTTCGCGAAGGAATGGAAGACGCGCCGGGCTATTCGGCGGTGCGAGCCATGCTGCGCGTGCTGGAAGATAAAGGCCATGTCAAACATCAGGCAGAAGGCCTGAAATACGTCTACGTGCCCTGTGTGGCGCGCGACAAAGCCAAACGCTCCGCGGTGAAACACGTAATGGAAACTTTTTTCAACGGGTCGCCGGAACAGATTGTGGCAGCCCTGCTGGACGTCGCTTCCACGCGTCTCACGCGCGAAGAATTGGACCGGATGTCGGAACTGATCGAGAAAGCCAAGAAAGAAGGAAAATCCAATGGGTAACTGGACGGTATCGGCGTGGCCGATTCTGGTAAGCGCGGCGCTCAAGAGCACTCTGGTGCTGGGCGTGGCATGGATGATCACTATGCTTCTTCGCGGACGTTCGGCGGCGGCCCGTCACGTGGTGTGGACAGCCTGCGCCGCTGCGCTGCTCGCCCTTCCCCTACTTTCCATCTCGATTCCGGCGCTGCATCTGCCGGCGGCCAACGGGCTCTTGCCGGCCGATGGCGGCGCTGTGACCTTCCGCGCGACCTCGACCGGCGCCGCCGCAAGCGGAATGGTCGCTGCCACGAAAAATGCGCAGGGCCGCACGCTACCATCCTCGACCCCGGTGTCCTCACCGATGGACTGGCGTACCGGCATCGTGTTGATCTGGGCGGCGGGAATCGTCTTCGCGATGCTTCAAATGCTGGCCGCCTGCGTCGCACTGTGGCGCACGCGCCGCAGCGCAAGCCCCTCCGCCTACTCCACGCTGGCCGGCGGCCTGGCGCGCGACCTCGGCATCGCCGAGAGTGTCGACGTCCTGGAGATACCCGCCGGCATGCCGATGACCTTTGGCGTGCTGCGGCCTACCGTGCTGGTGCCTTCGTGCGCGGCGGAGTGGAGTGAAGACCGCCGCCGGGTCGTGCTGCTGCACGAACTCGCGCATGTGCGCCGCGGCGATGCCGCCACCCACCTTCTGGCGCGGACGGCCCTGGCGTTCAACTGGTGGAATCCGCTGGCGTGGAGCGCCTGGCGCGCATTCCTCCGCGAGCGCGAACGCGCCGCCGATGATTTGGTGCTCACGGCGGGCGCGACCGCCGTCGATTACGCTTCGCATCTGTTGGAGATCGCACGCACTATGCAAACCCAGTCCTCGACGGCCGCCGCAGCGCATTCCGATGGCAAGATCTTCGCAGCTCGAAGGACGCCTGATCGCGATTCTTGATTCCAATGCCCGGCGGACACAGCCGGCACGCTCCATGGGGCTGATCGCCGCCGTTCTCGCCATCGCGCTGATGGCGCCGCTGGCCGCGATTCGCGCCCAATCGGCTGCGGACCAGGGGCTTCCGGCCGATGTCGATAGCACCATCATGGCGGCCAACGCGCAAAAGAATCGCGAGATTCTGGATCAGTCCGCGGTCACCTTCGAACATCTCCGCAAGTTCGCCGAGGCCAAGAAACTGCGCGAGGCTTCGCTCGCTCTCGCGGAACAGATCTCCGGCCCACAGAGCGCCGAGTATGCCATGGCGCTGGTGCATCTGGGCGATCTGGCACGCCGTTACGGCACGCTGCAGGAATCCAACGACTACTACAAACGCGCGCTGAGCATGGGCGATCGGCCCGAGGTCTTCCCCGCCCTGATGCGCCTCGGCTTGACCAGCAAAGATCCCGATGAACGCCGCAACTACCTGGAGCGAGCTCGCGTCGCCGCCAGAAATGGGAACGATGCCGGAAGCGCCATGACGTGGCTGGCACAGGAGCGCCAGGCCGAAGCGGACGGAGCGCCCATCGCCGACGCTCTTTATCGCGGCGCCATGTCGCTCGAAACTCCGGATTCGGGAGCGCTTGCGTTCACCCTGGAACAGTACGCAAAATTCCTGACCTCGACAGACCGCGCCAGCGAAGCGGCGCCGCTGCAAGATCGGGCCAAGGCGCTACGAAAATCATTGGTAGGTGCGACCAGTTCCAGATTTGCGCCCATCATGAACGCCGTCAAAGTGGGCGGCGGTGTGACCGCCCCGAGCTTGCTCTACAAGGTTGAGCCCGAGTACTCCGAGGAAGCCCGTTCGTTTAAAGTGCAGGGTACCGTCCTCCTCAGCGTAGTAATCGACGTGGACGGCGTCGCAAAGAACATCGAACTGGTGAGCGGGCAGGGCAATGGCCTGGACGAGAAGGCCGCCGAAGCCGTCGCGCTATGGAAGTTTAAGCCAGGAACAAATGGCGGCGTGGCGGTCCCGGTCTACGCCAAGATCGAGGTGAACTTCCGTTTGATGTGAGTCAGAACCGGAGATGAGGCAAGATGCGCGGCTCCGAAAAGGGGCCGCGTTTTTTATTTTGGCGTGACCCGGAAGTCATCGAAGTAAGTAATGGAATCTCCCACCGTCCACAGTCCCACCCCGCCGCCGCCGGTAAACGTATTGTCCCAGCCCTGCAGGATTCGCCGGTGATCCATGTACACCTGGAATCGATTCCCGTGCGCCGAAACTTTCAGAATGCTCCAGGCGTTGGTGGGGATCTCGTGTTTCGCACCGGCGATTAACGGGATGCGGCGTCCGTTCTCGACCTTGAAGACCTGTACGTTTTTGTCCACCGCGTTCGCTCTCGCCAGGTAATAGTTATTCTGATCGCGGTACCGCCAGACCAGTCCCCCGGCGCGGACGTCGTGGCCGGAGACTGGCTTGATTCGGACGCTTACATCGCCATCGCGCATGGTCACGCCGTTGAGGATGGCCAGGGGGAAGCGGTCGCCCACGCGGTCCGCGGAAGTCTGCGCGAAGACGTAAGGCTGCGTGGGAGCGGTCTGGTCGCGAATCACTTCCCAGTGCGGCGCGCGACCCCGGTTGGTCATCGCAATGGTCCATTCGGGTGGAGTTGTGCCCAAATGGGAATTGTCGAATGTCACGACCTTCCCCGAGGACGCAGCAAAGCCGAACGCGACTAACCAACCTAAAGTTTTCATATTTGGACACGCCCGAAGATGGCGTCTGAGCGTGCCACACCCTTAAATCCGTTTTAGCACACACAGGACCCGTGCGCCTAGAAGTTTCCGCCCCGTCCGCTGCGCCACCGGTTACACCAGGTGTTCACCAGCGTCGCAGAGATAATGAGCACGCCGCCTGCCATCGCCCACGAACTGGGAGTTTCCCGGTGTGCCAGCCAGGTCCAGAAAGGGCTCATAGCCGGCTCCAACTGCAGCATCGTAGTGGCCTCGAATGCCGGAACGTGACGAATGGCCCGCGTCAGAAACCAATACGCCAGACCGACCTGAAACAGTCCTAAATAAAGAATCACCGCCGCATCGGCAAGGGAAAAAGAGTGGATCGGCAGAGCGGCGGGCAGCGCCAGGAAGAAGGCCAGCACGTTGCCCGCGGCCGCCGTCTTCAAGCCTGCGTCCGGCTCGCCATGCTTCCCCTGCCAGCGGAGCCCGGCCAGCATCAACGCATACGTGACGCCGCTCGCCAGCGCCAAAATGTTGCCGCGCCGCGGATCGGGCGCGCTCGCCACTGCAAGGTCGCGTCCCACGAAAAACATCGTGAGCCCTAAGCCGACCGCCGCGATGTAGAAGAGATCTGATCGGCGCACGCGCTCGTGCAACAGCCAGGGTCCGAGCAGGAGCACATAGAGCGGCGCGGTAGCCTGTAGAAAAATGGCGTTGGCGGCTGTGGTCAGGCGATTGGCCAGCACGAAGAGAATCAGAGTAGCGGCATACGCCGCGGCTACCGGCAACATGCGCCAGTTCCAACCACGCCGGGCCGCGGGCAGCGCCGCAAGCAGTACCATCGCCGCCAGCCCTGACCGAAAACTCGCCACTTGCCAACCGGTGAGCGTGGCAGCCTTAACCGCAGCGCCGCCGGTAGAGAAGAGCAGCGCCGCCGCGGCAATCTGCATCCGGCTGCGTACGGGGGATTCCACGCATTCAAAGTAGCACGCGCATTTTATGAGTCCGGAGCAGCTTCAAAGCCCGTGCCACGACGCATCGAGCGCAACCCACCGATCGCCCGCACCGATCTCGCTTTCATCCAGCGAAAGCGACCCGTGGCCTTCTTCGCAGACGAACTCCGTGGTGGCCGGCTCGAAGATGCTGCCCCACGAGCCGAAGGTCACGGGGCGCTCCAGGCGCCGCAGACAGACCGGACAGCGACGCCGCTGATCGCCAAACACCCAGATTACGGAGACGCCGAAGCCACCGAGAAATGCAAGCGTAGACCCGAGACCCGCGATCCATGCGCGCAGAGTTTCGTGGGAGATCTGCCGCCACAGCGCGGCGCCGCCTTCCAACCAGAGCAGCGGAACCAGCAGCATAACGAGCGCGATCTTGACCGCAAGAAACAGCCAGTAGCGCCAACCGCATCGCCCTAAGGAGAGCCTGCCGATCAGCACCAGCACGGCGCCGATCGCTAAGGCCATCGCGATCGGCACCACGTGGGCGACGACGATATCGCCGCGCGGGTCATAGCGGATCGGACGCGGGTCGATCCGCCACTCGATGGCGGCATTCACAATCGCGCGGGTTGCGGCGAAGCCGCGGGAAAGCACTGCCAGCGCGGCCAGTGCCGCGGCCCCGCCTGCCATCACGAAGCCCGGACCGCGCACCCAGTAGCGTAGGCCCGCGCGCGTAAAGCGGAGCCAGAAAGCGGCCAAGGCGGCCGCACGCAGTAAGCGGACTGTTTCGGCGCGCGCGTTGAGCGCCAGCTCGCCGCGATCCACCAAGATCCCGAGGTTCTGCAATCGCGTACTCCACCGCGAATGCCACTCGTGACGGGCGTGCCGGGGCGCTAGGCGGCTCATCAACCGGAGCAGGAAGAGCCCAACCGCTTCGCGCATCAAATCTCCTCATGCGATTCGACACCAATACCGCGGCAGATGTTCCCGCATTCACACCCGAAAAAGAAAAAGGGGCAGCTTGAGCTGCTTGCTCAAGACGCCCCTTCGTGTTTTTTTGCCGGCCGCCTAGAATTGCAGGCGGACGAGCAGTTGCATAATTCGCGGATCGCGTGCGCCGTTCACGGTGCCGAATCCGTTCTTGTTATTGATCGTGCCATTGGCATTCTGGTAGAGATTCGTGTAGGTGCCGTTGGTGAGCGCCGAAATGTTGAGCGTGGAGTTGATGCCGGAGTACTGCGTATGGTTGAACGCGTTGAAAGCATCGGCACGGAACTGCAGGCGTGCTTTCTCAGTGAACGCGAATTCCTTTTGCAGCGAGATGTTGAAGTTGTTGATGCCCGGATTGATCAGGTAGTTACGCGGAGCTTCCAGGCCGACCGAGCCAACCTTGGGGGCCGCGAACGCGGCGGGGTTGAGCCGGTTATACGGATCGTCGGAGCCGGTGTTGGGGTTGCCTACCAGGGCCAGGCGGGCGCCTTCCGTGTAGGAGCCGGTGATGTTCTGGTTGCCCGCGCCAGAGATGCTGAAGCCAGGCGAATACGGGCTGCCGGTCTGAAACGTCGTGTTACCGGAAAGCTGCCAGCCATCCGCCATTACGTGCCCCAGCTTGTTGCCGCGGAAGATCGAAGGCAGCGTGTAGGTGTAATAAATCTGCAGCGTGTGCTGGCGATGGAAGCCGAGCAGCGCGTAGTTCGCCACGCGGGTGAGTCCATCGATGCGGTTGAAATTGGTGCGGTCATCGGAAGTGCCCAGAGCGCGCGCCCAGGTGTGATTGACGCCGAATTCCAGGTTCCTGGCGAAGCGCCGTGTGAGCGAGGTCTGCAGCGAGTTGTAGTTCGAGGTGCCGCCGAACTGGTGCAGCGTGATATCACCGTAGCCCGGGAAGGGGCGCAGGAACACGGCATCCAGTGCGTTGGCGCCGGGCAGGCCGGCACTCTTGGTGGGGTCCACGTTCTGCGCCTGGAAGGTTGCGCCGTAAGGAATCGCATTCAGGTTGACGCGCTGCAACTGATGACGCGACTGGTTGCCGACATAGGAAACGTCGAGAACCATCGACTCACTGAGGCGCGCCTGAACCCCGAGGCTGTAATTGTAGACGGTGGGGACATTGCCGTTGTAATCGAAGGCATTCAAGCCGCTCGGCGCCAATTGAATGTTACTCGGGTTGATATTGCTCAACAGATCGTTGACCAGGGTGGGAGAGAAGATGGTCGGCGGATTGCCAAGCATGTCGAACACTTCGTTCCCCTGAAAGCGGTCATAGAAGATGCCGCCGCCCGTGCGCACCACGATGTTCTGTTTGCCCGTGACGTCCCAGGCTAAGCCGAAGCGCGGGGCGTAGTGAATGCCGCGATTCTTCATGAGGTACTTATTGACGTCCTTGCCGGCCTGCGCAATCCCGTTCAACAGGTTCCCGGTCCCGGTGACAATCTTGCCGATGTAAGTGCTGTTGAGAATCTGGCCGGTCAGCGGATCGATCGCCTGCCGGTTGGCGGCAGTACCGGTGGGGCGATAAATGCGCGGCGCCTGCTTGGCGTCGAATTTCTCCGGCAGGAAGGTGGAGGTCTGTTCGGCGGCATCGAACTGCGGTTGAATCCACTGGAAGCGCAGACCGTAATCCAGGGTCACGCGGCGATTGAGTTTGAAGGTGTCCTGCAGGTACCATTCGGCGTTGGTGTACCGATACCGGCCGGTGGCATACTGCGACGCCTGATTGTAACTGGAGTATACGCCCAGCGCCATGTTTGCGAAGCCGAAGCCAGTGTCGTAGGGGTTGCTGGAGGAATCGCCGAAATTGATATCGCCGCTGGAGTTGGTAAACACCGTCTGGTCTTTGCGGCTGCGCTGAATATAGACGCCGCCTTTGACTACGTGCCGGTTCCACACCTTCGTTACGTTGTCGATCAATTCGATGGTGGTGTTGTAGTTGAAGAACGGCGCGTTGTTGGTACCGAACTGCTGCTGGTTGCCGATCAGGGTGCCGGCGTAGGCGAAGCGCGGAATGTAATCGTTCTGCACCGCCTTGGGGTAGATCAACGGAATGTTGATGCCGGTCTTGGCGCGGCTCAGGCCATCGCCCACGGCATCGATGTGGATGATGTTCTTGCCGAAACCGAAGTTGGTTTCATTGGTCAGGGTCGGGCTGATTGCCGCGCTGGCGCTGACCGCCATGCTGTAGCCGGGGCGCGTATCCGTGATGGGCACCAGCGGGAAACCGGAGCCGAGCACGAACGAACCGTACGCCGAGGTGACCGAATCCGAGTTGTGCAGGTAGTGGCCGAAGAGACGCAGTTTGCTGCTCAAGTTGTAATCGGCGCGGATCAGGTCTTCGCGGCGCGGATACGAATCGGGAATCTGCGAGGAGAAGTTGAAGCCTTTGTTGGCAACGCTCGCGTTGTTGGGCGCCGGGAACCAGTTGAGGATCGCGACACCAGGCGCATAGAGCCGGTTCTTGGGGATCACGTTGCCGGGGAAGATTCCGCCCAGCGGATCCTTCAACTGCGGAATCGCGGCGCCGTTCTTATCGACGCTCTGCGAGAAATCGCCGCCGCGTTCGAGCAGCGTCGGGAAAGTCGCGTCGCGCCTGCCCTGCGGCTTCAACTGCCGTTGGAACTCCTGGCTGAAGAAGAAGAATAGCTTGTTCTTAGTCCGCTCGAACACTTTCGGAATATAGAGAGGGCCGCCGATCGTGTAACCGGGGTCGTTAAAGCGGAAGAGATTGCGCGGGAGGCCGTCCCGGTTGTTCTTCCAGTTGTTGGCATTGAGGCCATCGTGACGATGGAACCAGTACGCGCTGCCGTGGAAATTGCTGGAGCCGCTCTTGGTCACCACAGAAATCTGCGCGCCCGAACTGCGCCCGTATTCCGCCTGGTAGTTGGACGTCAGCATCTTGAATTCCTGTACGGAATCCAGGCTGACGGTGGCAAGCTGGTCGCCGTTGTTGCCGGTGTCCACATTGCCGATGCCATCCAGCGTGAGGTTGTTCTGATCGAAGCGCGCGCCATTGGCGGAAATGTTGGCGAGGCCCGCGTGGCCGCCGGTGTTCAGGTTGGCGGTGGAAACAACGCCGGGCAAAAGTCCGGCCAGTTGCAGATAGCTGCGTGAGTTGACCGCCACATTTTCCAGTTCCTTGGTGGTCAAGGCGGCGGAGCGTTCCGCGCTCTCGGTCTTCAACTGGAGCGTCTGCGCGCTCACCTCCACCGATTCCGTAACTGCGCCGATCTCCAGCGAAATCACGCCGGCCGAAATCTTATCGTTCGCAAGAACCGTCAAATTCAACCGTTCCGCTTTTTTGAACCCCGGATTTTCAACCGCCAGGTTGTACTTGCCCGGCAGAACCTGAGGAAAGACGAAGCGCCCTTCCTGGTCCGTCGCGGCTTTGAAGGCGGTTCCCTTGTCCTGGTCGATTAGCGTCACCGACGCATTCGCGACTGCGGCCTGTTGTTTGTCCACGACAGTTCCGGCGATTGAGCCCGAACTGGTCTGTGCATTCCCGCTGATCGCTATCACCAGTAGCGCCAGCACCCCCGTTAGACTTCTCATCCCTGTGACTCCTTCTTTCTTACATAGAAATAGGTGCTACATGGCTGAAGAAACAGGCAGGCGTGAACAGCCCCGGGCAAATTAAGCCGGACAAAGATTGGAACAATGAGATCCCCTATCCCCCACGACGTACCCGCTCCCTACAGCGGTCCGTTACTTAGTCGAGAACTTACGACTGATGTGAATGATATATATGCGAATCTCAGGGAAAGATCAAGTGATGATTCGGGGCTTGCACTTAAACTTGACGCGTGTTTCCCCGCGAATAACGCTAACGTTGCTCGTCAAATCTCGCGATAGTGACTGAAAGATACTTTCGCGAGTGGTTATTCCACCGCGTTGGAGGCGTGATAGGAACTGCGGACCAGCGGTCCCGATTCCACGTGCGAGAACCCCATTTCCTGCCCCGCGATTCGAAATTCGTCGAACTCAGCGGGCGTCACGTAGCGCACAATCGGCAGGTGCTTCGGGGAAGGCCGCAAATACTGCCCGAGCGTCAGGATGTCCACATTGTGCGCACGCAGATCGCGCATCACCTGAAGCACCTCGCCGGGCGTTTCGCCGAGCCCGAGCATGAGCCCGGATTTCGTTGGCGTCGCCGGCTGTACCCGCTTGGCGTGCGCCAGCACGTCCAGGGAGCGCTCATACCGCGCGCCCAAACGCACCTGCCGGTACAAGCGCGGCACCGTTTCGGTATTGTGATTGAGCACGTCCGGGCGCGCCTCCATCACGGTCTCCACAGCTTCGCGATTGCCCTGAAAATCCGGGATCAGCACTTCGACTCCGCAGCCCGCCACACGATCGCGAATCGCGCGGATGACCATCGCGAATAATTCCGCGCCGCCATCGTGGCGATCGTCGCGATTCACGCTGGTGATCACGGCGAACTTCAACCCCATCGCCGCGACCGCTTCGGCGATCCGCGAAGGCTCGTCGTAATCCACCGGCAGGGGCGCACCCTTCTGCACCGCGCAAAAGCCGCAGCGCCGCGTGCACACATTGCCCAGCATCATGAAAGTCGCCGTCCGATGGTTCCAGCACTCGCCCACGTTGGGGCATGCGGCGCTTTCACAAACGGTGTGCAGGCGCAGGCGGTCGATCAGTTGCTTGAGATCGCGATAATTCTCACCGGCGGGCGCAGGCGCGCGAAGCCATTGGGGACGTTCCAGCTTGGGAGAAATGGAAACCAGCACTCCTTCTATTGTAGCGGCATCACACCGCGGGAACCGCCACGTGGACCCGTCCCGCGGCCCTCACCAACTGGTCCCAGTTGCCATCGGCAATCGGAATTCCGCTCGTCCGCCGCTCCGCTTCCATCCGCCATTCGGGGTCGCCGGCCACCATCACCTCTCCAAAACCCGGCGCGGTGGCGGTGGATTTCATCAGCGCCACCAGTTGCTCCACGCGCGCCGTGAACTCCGCCACCGGCATGAAGCGCGCCACATCGATCGCCAGGAACATCTGGCTGACGCGCACCGTCTTGCCGCGGAACCGTATGCCGCCCACCTCGTTAGCCATCGCGCCTCCGCTCAGTACGGAGCAGAGAATCTCCACCATCATGGCAAGGCCGCTGCCCTTGTATCCGCCGAGCGGCATCAGCATTCCCTTGTATGCGGCCTGCGTGTCGGTGGTCGGCACGCCTTCGGAATCGAACGCCCATCCCGCGGGAATCTCCGGCTGCCCGTTGAGGAACGCCTTGAAAATCTTGCCCGCCGCCACCGTAGTGGTCGCCATATCCAGCAGCCATGGCCCCGGCACCGACATGCAGATCGGGTTGGTGCCCATGCGGCCTTCCCTGCCCTGCCACGGCGGCACGATCGGCGAAGCATTGCACATCACGATCCCGATTTGCCCCGCGGCCCGCATCTTTTGCGCCCACCACGCCGCCGCGCCGAAGTGGTTCGATTCCTTCGCGACTACCAGCGCCATCCCGTTCTCGCGCGCAATCCGCACCGCATGCCCGCAGCAGGTCTCCGCCACCCATTGGCCCAGCGCATTCTGCCCGTCGAAATGCAGGCAGCTTCCGCTCTCTGAAATCACACGCCCGTCGGCCTGCGCATCCATTTCTCCCGCCAGCAACTGATCCACGTAAAACGGCAGCAGTTGGATTCCGTGCGAATCCACTCCGCGCAAATTGGACGCCACCAGGCACGCAGCGGCGACCTCGGCTTTATGGCGCGGAACTCCCGCCCCTTGCAAAATCCCTTCGCAGAACTGCGTCAGTTCGACCACCGATATGTTTGGCATGCCCCTACAGAGTAACGCGCTACAATTCCCTCCATGCTTCGCTTCCTGCTTCTCTTCCTCGTATCCTCGGCCCGGGCGGAGACGGGCAGACTCGCCCTCCATTTCCTGCAACTTCCGGTGGGCGAGGAAACCTATGAATTGACCGACAACACGCTACGCTCGCATTTCGAATACACAGAGCGGAATTCCAAGGTCGCGCTCGATGCCACACTCAAGGTGAAGCCCGACCTGACCCCCGAGCAGTTCGAAGCGCACGGCCGCAGCTATCGCCCTTTCAGCGTGGACGTTTCCGTCACGCCCGGCCGCGAATCCGGTCCGTTCTTTACCATCAGCGGCTACACGCCCCTGTCCGTACAAATGATGATGCTGCGCTACTGGCTCGCGCATGGACGTCCGCACCGCCTCAAACAACTGCCGGCCGCCTCCCCGGAGAATGATCTGATCATCGAGGAAACCGGCCACGATGTGATTGCGAACGGCGTGCGGCTGGTACGCTACTCCGTCGGCAACGTCGTATGGGGCCGCGAATCGCTGTGGTTGAATGCTCGCCGCGAACTCGCCGCCGCCTCCACGTACGCAGGCAATCTGCCGCTCGAAGCCGTGCGCGAAGAGTATCGCGCCGCCCTGCCCCAACTCATGCGCAGCGCCCTTGCCGATCGCATGAAGGAACTCGCCACGCTCTCCACCAGTATCCGCAGCCAGGCCCCACCGGAGTTCGCCATCGTCAATGCACTGTTGATCGATGGCAATCGCGCGGCGTCCGTGGACAACGCGACGGTGGTCGTGAAGGACGGCCGTATTACCGCCGCCGGCCCCCGCGATCAAATCGCAATTCCTCGTAATGCCGAACGCATCGACGCGCACGGTCAAGCGCTACTGCCGGGTCTGTGGGAGATGCACGCGCATTTTGCGCAGGTCGAATATGCCCCCGCGTATCTCGCCGCCGGCGTGACTACCGCGCGCGATTGTGGCGGTGAATTCGAATTCCTCACCGCGGTTCGCGATCTCTTGAACACCCGCGGCGGAATCGGCCCGCGCCTCGTCCTCGCCGGACTGGTGGATGGCAGCGGCCCGGGCACCTTCGGCGTGAATTGGGCCGACACGCCGGAACAGGGCAAAGCCATGGTGGCGAAATATAAAGCGGCCGGCTTCGCCCAGATGAAGGTTTACAACCAGATCAAACCCGAAGTCCTGGTTGCCATCTCCGCCGAAGCCCACCGTCAGGGCATGACGGTCGCCGGCCATGTTCCGAATGGGATGACCGCGTTCCAGGGCGTAGAAGCGGGTATGGACCAGATCTGTCATCTGGGACCGGTGACTCAGGCAGTGCGCGCCGTTGGGCTGGAGAAAGCAATCCAATTCTTCCGTGAGCACCACACCGTCATCGACCCGACGCTCGCCTGGGGCGAACTCCTCTCGCATCCCAAGGACGTCAGCATCGCGTCTTTCGAGCCCGGTTTCGCGAAAGCGCCGTATTCATTGACGTCGGTCATCGGGACCGCATCCGGCCAAGGCGCGCGACTCAATGAGAGCTTCCAAATCGTGCAAGCCCTGGTAGCTGCGGGCATCCCGGTAGTCGCGGGCACGGACAAGGCGGTGCCGGCACACAGCCTTCACCGTGAATTGGAGTTGTACGTTCAGGCAGGCGTGCCGCCCATGGAGGTGATCCGGCTGGCGACTCTTGGCTCCGCGCGAACTCTCGGCATGGACCGCGAGACCGGGTCGATTGAAGCGGGCAAGCGTGCCGACATGATCCTGGTCGATGGGAATCCGCTGCGGAATTTCGCCGACCTGCGAAAGGTTACCCGCGTGATCACAAACGGACGGGTCTTCGATACCGGACCGCTATGGCAGAGCGCCGGTTTTCAACCTTGAACGCTACGATGCGGGAGGGTGGGCGCGCCGGAAAAGTTCCATCGATGTCGCGACCAGGAGCAGATCGACCCCGATCATCAGGCTGTCGGCGCCGCGGTCCAAAACCACCGCCGCGATGACAACCGCGAGCATCAATACCAGGACGCCAAGAATTGCGCTGATTCGAGCAGGTTTCGATTTCATCGTCGCCTCCGTTGGCGAAAGGCAGCCTGTGCCGCTCTTCGCAGAAACGGGGCGAAGCCGAGGACATGTTCCGCCAGCAGACCGCATGGTCATCGAAGGCGGGTGGGGGACAGGTACAGGCGTGACCCGTCCCCCGGTATCGCTGTTTAGAACTTGTTCCAGAGGAACTGATTGTAGACTTCGTGGTGATACTGCACTTCCGGCGTCTTGACGAAAGTCCCGAGCAATCGCGGACAGCGGTCAGCCGAGGATTGCTTCAGATCGGCATAGCGGCCCTTCACGTCTTCGCCGAGCAGTTTGGTGGTCCACTCCGCATTCTTGAAATTGGTGAGGGCGTCGTACACGTTATCGGGCAGGTAGCGTTCGGCGGAACGCAGATTTTTGATCTTCGCCGTTTCGCCGTCCAGCCCGGTCTTGAACACCGAGAGCATCACCATATACGGATTCGCGTCCGGACCCACCGAGCGGACTTCCACGCGCGAACTGCGCTCGTTGCCGATCGGAATGCGGATCATCGATCCACGGTCGGTCGCCGAGGCTTTGATCTGGTTCGGAGCTTCGAAGTGCGGATCGAGACGCCGGTAGGCGTTGACGCTCGCATTCAGCAGCAGGCACAGATCGTTGCCGTGGGTCAAAATGCGATCCACGAACTGCCAGGCGAATTTGCTCATCTTCTCCTGGCCCGACGGGTCCCAGAAGAGATTCTTTCCGTTCTTCGTGATCGAGACGTTGGTGTGCATGCCGCTGCCGTTCACACCGACGACGGGCTTGGGAAGGAAGCTCGCGGTCAGCCCCATGCCGGTAGCCACCTGCCGGCAGATCAGCTTGTAGAGCTGGATCTGGTCGGCCGCCGCTACTACCTCGGCGTAGCTGTAGTTGATTTCAAACTGCGAGGGCGCGACTTCGGGGTGATCTTTTTCGTTTTGGAAACCCATCGCCCGCTGCACTTCGGCGGAGGTGTCGATGAATTTACGCAGCGGATCGCCGGGCAGCGAATGGTAGTACCCGCCGGTATTCACGTATTCGAATTTGCCGGAATCGTGATAGCCGCGCTCCGCGTCCGCGCCGTTGAAGAGGAAGCCTTCAATTTCATTGGCGGCGTTCAGCGTATAACCCTGCTTATCGAACAGTGTCTGCGCGTACGCTTTCAGCACACCGCGGATGTCCGCGCTATAGGGCGTGCCGTCCTTATCGATGACTTCGCCGAACACCAGGACTTTGCCGGCGCCAAAAATATCGGAAGGCGCCCAATAGAAGGCGCTCCAATCCATGTTCAGTCGAAGGTCGCTCTCGCGCTGCGCCGTGAAGCCGCGAATCGAAGAACCGTCAAACGTCAGATTGTCCCAGCTCTTGACAAGAAACTTCTTGTCGTAATCGAGCATGTGAAGGCGGCCTTCCAGATCGCTAAACAGCACCGTGACGGCCTTGATGCGCTTCTCGTCCGTCAGGTACTTGAGGCGCTTCTCCTGAATCTCGTGTACCGGCACGCGGTTCTGGCGGTCGGCCTTCGCCTCCAGATTCAGGTCTTCTAGTTCTGTGTAGGAAAGCTTCAAAAAGTCTTGGAGTTCGTTTGCCATTAGTCTTCCAGTCCTTGGTTCGAGATGATTCGATTGGGAGATTATTCGATTGTCCTATGAGGACCCGTTTTCTTGGCAACGTTTTCTTGGCTTAGGCCTATAGATTGTCTTTATACCCCGGCTTCAAAAAACTGATGGCCGCCCTGACGGCCGCCGCCGCTGCGTCCTCACGAATACAACCGGTGCTCCCACGCATAGGCAAAAACCGCCGGCGGCAGGCCGATCGGAACCTGCCCGGCGGCCAGCGTGCGCCGGATCTCGGAGGAGGACAACGGAATTTCCAGGCTGTCGATCCGGTCCACGCTGAATCCGGGGGGAATCTCGTAGCTGTGACCCGGCCGGCTCACCACCAGGAATCGCACGCCGCGCGCGACATCTTCCCAGCGCCGCCAGGTACGGATCTCGGCAAAGGCATCCGCGCCGATCAGGAAGTACAGTTCGTCCCCAGGGCCGAGTTGCGCGCGCACCTTCTCAATCGTATCGATCGAGTAGCTGCGCGCAGTACCTTCCTCAATGCGGGAAACTTCGAAGCGCGGCTCTTCGCGGCAGGCAAGCTCCGCCATGCGCACGCGGTCGTCGTAGGGTGCGTGTGTCACTCCCGCCTTATGCGGAGGATGCGCCGCGGGAACAATCAGCACGCGGTCGAGTTGGAAGCGCGAGACAGCCTCACGCGCTACCGCGAGGTGCCCCGCGTGTATCGGGTCAAAGGTGCCGCCGAAGATCGCCAGTTTCACGGCGTGCGGCGCTCTAGGTCTTTTCGATCGTCACGGAGTTGACGCGAACTTCCTTCACCGGGCGGTCCTGTGCAGCGCGCGGGACCTTGGAGATCTTCTCCACCACGTCGTAACCTTCCACCACTTCACCGAAAATGCTGTGCTTGTTATCCAGCCACGGGGTGGCGGCCACGGTCACGAAGAACTGGCTGCCGTTGGTGTTCGGTCCTGCATTCGCCATGGAAAGAAACCCACCCTTCGTGTGCTTCAACGTGGGATGAAACTCGTCGGCAAAGCGATAGCCAGGCCCGCCGCGGCCGGTGCCTTCGGGGTCGCCGCCCTGAATCATAAAGTCCGGAATCACGCGGTGAAAAACCGTGCCGTCGTAGAAGGGCTTCCCGGTCTTGGAACCATCGGCGAGCGAGACGAAGTTGTTTACCGTGTTCGGCGCCTTGTCGGCGAAAAGCTTAACTTTGAACTTGCCTTCGGTAGTGTCGAAGGCGGCGTAGATTTCGTTGGCCATCTCTAGAATTGTAACAGCATCCGTATTCAGGGAACTGGATTGAAGAGGACCACTCCGCGATTCACAACCTATTGATAACGCGAAGCCTTTCAATCCCGCCGAGCGAACTTCGCCCCTCTATCGCTTTTCGTACACCCGCACCCAATCGATTTCAAAACGCGCCGGGAAATTCGTTGCCGCCGGATCGCCGCCCGCCGTTCCGCCAATCGCCAGATTCAGGATGATGTAGTGCGGCTCGCGGAAACCGTTGCTGCCATCGGGATTGGCCGCGCGGCTCAGTTCCGAATCGTTCAGCACCTCCCCATCCACCGAGATCACGATGCGGCTTTCGTCCCAATCCATACGCCAAACGTGAAACTTCGACGACCACGCCGGGTCGTCAAAAGCCGCGATCGGTTTCCGGCGGGTGACCGACGCGGTGCGCACCGGGCCCTGCCAGATCAGGTTCGCCAGCAGTTGCCCGCGATAATATTCCATGATGTCGACCTCGCCGTTTCGCGGCCACGGAGTCTCCACGCCAAGCGCCCAGAAAGCCGGCCAGAGCCCGGCGCGGGTATCGATCCGCGCGCGCATTTCGAAGCGTCCGTAGCGCCAACTCTGTATCCCGTTCGTGGTCAGGCTGGCCGACGTGTATTCGGCGAATTCGCGGGAACGCTTCCAATTGCCATTGCCGGCCTCGTACGCCGGATTCTTCACTCGCTCACGGCGGCCTTCAATGATCAGCATGCCCTTTTCGCACCACGCGTTCTCGGGCCGGTACCATTGGAATTCTTCATTGCGGACAAAGCCGGTTTCGTAGGTCCAACGCGAGGGGTCGGGCCGGCCGTCTTTGTCGAATTCGTCGGACCAGACCAGCTTCCAGCCGTCCGCGTTTGCCCCGCCGCGAACCCGGCGAGCAGGAGGAAGGCGAAAATCAGGCGCCGAGGCACGCCAGCACCTCGCGGTAAAACTCCGGGATGCGATTTCCAGGATTGCGCCGTGATCAGGCGTCCGTCACGCACCGCCGTCTTCTCGCTGTAGACGCCGCCGCCGCGCTCCACTTCCACGCAAACATGAGGATGGCCCGTCACCGTGCGGCCCGCCGTCAATCCAGCCGCCACCAGCACCTGAATCCCATGCCCGATCGCGCAGATGCACTTGTTCTGCTCAGAGAACTCGCGCACCAGGGAAAGCAGGCTGGCGTCATTGCGCAGATATTCCGGCGCGCGCCCGCCCAAGATCACGATGCCGGCAAAGTCTTTGGAGGAGACGGCCGTGATCGCCATCCGCGCTTCCACGCTATGCCCGGGCCGTTCCACGTACGTGTCCCATCCGGGCTCGGTATCGTGAAACACCATGTGCAGCCGGCGCCGCGCGGGCGCCGCGATTACCGGCTCCCAGTACGCTTCCAGGAATCTCTGGCATCCGTACAGCGCTTCGTAGCTGTCTCCGCCGTCACCGGTCACGATCAGGACTTTACGGCTCATTTCCAGACAGCATAGCGCGCGGCTCTGCCAGAATGATAGGGGATGCCGATACAGTCCGCGGACGCGGTGGATGTGGTGATCATCGGAGCGGGCGCCGCGGGGCTGATGTGCGCAATCGAAGCCGGAAAGCGCGGACGGCGTGTGGTGCTGATCGAGCAGAACCAGCAGATCGGCCGCAAGATTCTGATCTCCGGCGGCGGACGCTGCAATTTCACCAACCTGCACACCACCGCGGCCAACTTCCACTCGCGCAATCCGCACTTCGTAAAATCCGCGCTCGCCCGCTACGGTCCGCGCGATTTCATCGGACTGGTGGAGCGCCACCGCATTCCCTATCACGAAAAGACGCTCGGCCAGCTCTTCTGCGATCGCTCGGCGGCCGAGATCGTCGCCATGCTGGAGGCGGAGTGCGCGGCCGCCGCGGTGCGCATCGAGACCGATTGCAGCGTGCGCGCATGTCAGCGGCTCGTTTGCGGTCGAGACGTCGCGCGGGTACCCTCGCCTGCGAATCGCTGGTGATCGCCACCGGCGGCCTGTCGATTCCCAAGATCGGCGCCACGCCGTTCGGCTACCAGATCGCGCGGCAGTTCGGACTCGGCCTGGTGGAGTGCCGTCCCGCCCTGGTGCCGCTTGACCTTCGGCCGCGAAGATCGCGAACGCTACGCGGAGTTGACCGGTGTCTCGGCGGAGGTGACCGCGCAAGCCAATGGCTGCGCCTTTCGCGAGAAACTGCTGTTCACCCACCGCGGCCTCAGCGGTCCCGCGATTCTGCAGGCCTCGTCGTACTGGAAGCCCGGCGAAGAACTCGAACTCGACCTCCTCCCGGGAATCGACCTTCCGCCTGCCCTGCGCGGATCTCGCGCCGAGGTCCGCACCATCATCGGCCGGTTCCTGCCCAAACGCCTGGCCGACCGCTGGTGCCAGGTCCAGGGAATCGACCGGCCGGCGCTTGGCATGAGCGATCGCGAAATCCAGGCGATCGCCGCCGGCCTGCACTCCTGGCGAGTGCGTCCCGCGGGCACCGAAGGCTACGAGAAAGCCGAGGTCACCGCCGGCGGCGTCGATACCGCGGAGTTGTCCTCAAAGACCCTGGAATGCCGCAAAGTCCCAGGCCTGTTTTTCATCGGCGAAGTGGTCGATGTCACCGGCCAACTCGGCGGTTTCAATTTCCAATGGGCCTGGGCAAGCGGAGTCGCCGCCGGTCAGGCCGTATAGCTCATTTCAGCTTTTTCATAATTGCGTCCACGTAGTCCTGAGTCTCCTTGATCTCGGGGATTTTGCCGGCCTGATCCACCGCCGCCGGCCCCGCGTTGTACGCCGCCAGCGCCAACTTGATATCTCCCTTGTAGCGATCCAGCAGTTGTTTGAGGTACTTAGCCCCGGCCTCGATATTCTGTTTGGCGTCGAAGGGGTCTTCTACCTGAAGTTCGTCCGCGGTCGCCGGCATCAGTTGCATCAGCCCCTGCGCCCCTTTCGATGAAACCGCGCACGGCCGCTTGCCGGACTCCTGCTCGATCACGCCGCGAATCAGATTGGTTTGCACGTGATTGCCCTGCGCCGCGCCATCGATCAGCGGCGTCAATTGAATGTCCGCCATGGGCTCGCACTCCGGCGGAACAGCGCTATTCGGCGTACGCCACTGCGCCGCCAGTTCTCCCTGCTTGCGGACCGCCTCGCGCTGCGTTGCGACGGCGGCACGCTGTTTTTCCATCGCGGATTGGAAGGTCTCCGGCGGCTTATCCGCCGCGAACAGCAATAGGATGAGGATGCCGATCACGCCTGCTTATCGGTCCAAACCTCGTCGGACTTTAGGATCCCCGCGCAGAGCAGTACCAGCGAGATCCACAGCGCGTCGGCCAGCAGCAGGTGCAACATCTGCATCCATACCGGAGCCCGCAGCAGCAGATTGGTCACCCCCGCACACAGTTGCGCCCCAACCAGTCCCAGCAGCAGCCACGCCCGCGGACGCAGATCGGGACGCCGCCCTGCGGTCGCCACCGCATACAGGACGAGCCAGCTCCCGGCCAACGCCGCGATGATCGGGTGCAGGATGCGCAATCGTACAAAGATGCTGGCGGCGGGGTCGAAATCCTGCGCGAACGCCTCCGAGAGCGAGCGCGCCGGGAACAACGTATCGCCCAATGCCGCGATCGCGCCGCTCACGCCCAGCAGCATGACCAGCCCCAGGCTCGCGCCCGCCATCCAACCCGGCCTGCCCGCCACCCGAACCCCCGGCTTTCCCATCCCCCACCACGCCGTAAGTGTGAGGCAGGCCAAGAGCGTCAAGGTATTGATCAGGTGCAGCGACAGCGAATATCCGCGCGCCGACGATTGATTCTTGGCAACGTGCTCCAGCAGCACCAGCGCCGCCCCGATCAAGGCCTCCGTCATCAGGAAGACCGCCGAGAGCACCGCGCCCAGACGCACCGGGTGCCGCCGCGGAAAGCCTCGGAATGCCCAGATCACCAGGAACGCGACCAGCGCCAGATCGATGCCGCTGGTTACCCGGTGCGTAAATTCGATGATCGTCTTGAGCGTCGGCGCCACCGGCAAAATATCGCCGTTGCACAGCGGCCAGTGCTGGCCGCACCCGGCCCCGCTGCCCGTCGCCCGCACGTAGGCGCCCCAAAGCACAACCGCTATATTGAACCCGAGTACGCCCCACGCATAGCGCGCGAAAGGTCGCGAGGTGGATGTGGTCTGCAAATTTTATTGTATTCCCCTCTTGACACCCGCCGGGGTCGATGCTACTTTTGCACCATACTGCTGCTTTTACAGCAAACGCAGTTGACAGG
Organism: uncultured Solibacteraceae bacterium; assembly: GCA_963811575.1. Classification (GTDB taxonomy): domain Bacteria; phylum Acidobacteriota; class Terriglobia; order Bryobacterales; family Bryobacteraceae; genus Solibacter. The sequence continues at coordinate 501,717 of CAWERY010000009.1, forward strand.
TAGCTCATGCGCAAAGACGGACATCGCAACCTCAGCCGCCGCGAACGGCAGATCATGGACATCCTCTATCAGCGCGGCCGGGCCACGGGAGCCGAAATTCACCAGGCGCTGCCCGACGCCCCTACCTACTCAGCGGTGCGCGCCAAGCTGCGCGTATTGGAAGAAAAGGGCCACGTACGCCATGAAGAGGAATCCCTGCGCTACGTCTACCTCCCTGTGGTGGCCCGCGATTCGGCGCGCAAGTCGGCGCTCCGTCACATGGTGACGACATTTTTCTCGGGCAGCGTCGAAGATACCGTGGCGGCGCTGCTCGATCTCTCCTCGGCGAATCTCGCGAGCAGCGATTTGGAAAGAATTTCACGGATGATCGAACAAGCCAGGAAAGAGGGAGGCAAAGCATGACGTGGGTGGATTTTGTGGTTCGCGCGACGGTTCTTCTGTCGGTGACATTGGCCGCCGCATACGCGATGCAGCGCGCCTCCGCGGCGCTCCGTCACTTTCTCTGGACAGCGTCCTTCGCGGCGCTGCTCCTGCTTCCCATAGCGATCAAGGTCCGCCCGCTTGTCCCGCTACCCGTCACTCCGGCGGCTACCGCTCCGGCGCCCGTAATTGTACGCGCGACGCCGGCGCACGTGCGCCTTCCCGCCGCGCCGGCTGTTCCGAGGCCCTCGACGAACGTCTATTGGCTGGCCCTCTACCTGGTAGGCGCGCTGACCGTCGCGGCGCGATTTGTGGGCTCGGCGTGGCGAATGCGCAGTCTGGTGCGCCTGGCAAGGCCCGCTGCCTATGCGCACCGCGCGGCCTCCGCAATCCGCGCTGAACTCGCCATCGCGCGCAGCGTCCGCGTGCTCGAAAGCGAGCAGGCGCATGTGCCGATGGCATGGGGCGTGGCCCGCGCCGTAGTACTGCTGCCGCCTGACGCGCGCCAGTGGCCGGCGGACCGCGTACGCGCCGTCCTGCTGCACGAAATGGTGCACGTGGCGCGCTATGACGTGCTCTCTCAAGTTGTGGCGCAGGCTGCCTGCTGCCTGTACTGGTGGCATCCCCTGGCATGGTTCGCCGCGCGCCAGCTTCGCAAAGAGCGCGAGCGGGCCTGCGACGACGCGGTGCTCCAACGCGGCATCGACGCGCCGGATTACGCCGGCCACCTCATGGAACTGGCGCGCGCCCTGGTGGAACGGCGGACGAGTCTTGCCGACGCGCCCGCAATGGCGGAGGCCGGCGATTTGGAAGAGCGGGTGCGCGCCCTGCTCGATCGCACGCGGAATCGCAGGCCGCTGACCCGCCGTGCGGCGGCAGCCGTCGCCATGCTCGCATGCGCAGCGGTGCTATCGGTGGCATCGCATGCGCAGCAGCCGCGCGGCGCTCTCGCCGGCATCGTGCAGGATCCCAGCGGCGCACGCGTGCCCCACTCCGAAATCACCATTCGGAATCTGGATGGGAGCAACGAAGAAGTGGCGGTGGTCAACGCCGCCGGCGAATATGCGTTCCCCGCAATTCCCGCCGGGCGCTACGCCATCGAGGCGCGCGCCCCGGGCTTCAAAATCGGCAAGGCCGAGATCGTCGTGGTGGCGGGTGCCGCCGCCCGCGCGGATCTGCCGCTCCAAATCGGCGGCCTGTCGGAGACCGTCAAAATCATGGGAACTCGCTCCACGCCCGCGCCGGCTGCCGCCTTGCCGGCGGGAACGCCCCAGCGCATACCCATCGGCGGCAACGTGCAGGCGTCGAAACTTCTCTTCCGAAAAGATCCCGAGTATCCAGCCGATCTCAAACAGCAGGGAGTTACCGGCTCGGTCATCATCCGCGCCATCATCTCGAAGACTGGCGACATCTTGAATGCCAGGGTGATCAACACCGTGCATCCCGGCTTGGCGCAAGCCGCCCTGGATGCCGTAAAACAATGGCGGCACGAGCCCACCCTGCTCAACGGTCACCCGGTGGAAGTGATCACCACGATCACCATGTCGTTCGAGCTGGACCAGTAGTCCGCTAGTCGAGCCCCTTCACCTTCCACCCGGCCCGATAGCTGGTACGGACGTAGCGATTGGCGTCGGCTGAATTGGTGAACTTCATCTTCGCCGAATCCCACGCAAGCGTAGTCTGCGGAAACCGCGTCGCCAGAGGACCCAGCAGGACGGCCTCCGTCAGCGGTCCCGAATAGTCAAAGCCGGCCGAGGTCTTGCCGTTGCCGAGCACGGCATCCACGAACTGGTTGTAGTGGCTCACCACTTCGAGCGCCGGCATTTCATAGCCGCGATACTGGTCCTCGGGCAGCAGGATGGGCATGCCGACGTGCGGCAGCAGCATCAGGCCCTTGGTGCCGATGAAGAGCGAGCCCTGTCCCGGCAGTTTGCGGTCTCCCGCCAGCGCCTGCACCTCCTGCGGCGGCCGCGCGTCGCCGTCGTACCAGGTAAGCGGCAGCGTTTTGCCTTCGGTGAATTTGGTCGCCGGAAACACGTAGTGGATTATAGAATTCAGCGCCCAGCTTTCCTCATTGGGAGCCGGACCTTCGGAGCGTATCGTGCTCGGCGCGGAAAGCGCGAGCGCACCGAACACCGGGTCGAGTATGTGGCAGCCCATGTCGCCGAATGTGGCCGTGCCGAAATCTTTGCGCTTGCGCCAGTTCAAAGGATGAAAGACGTCGGTGATGAACGGTCGCGGCTGCGCGACACCAATCCAAAGATCCCAGTTCAAAGTCGCCGGAACCGGATCCGTGCGGTTAGGCAGCGGGTCGGGGTCGCCCCACTTCTTCTCGCTCCACGAATGGACTTCCTTGACCTTGCCGATGGCTCCGCTCTGAATCAGTTGCACCGCGCTGCGGTATTCCTTACTGGAATGAATCTGAATCCCCATCTGGGTGACCAGGTTCTTTTGCTTCGCGTACGCGGTGAGCCGGCGGATCTCGAAGATGCTGTGCGCCATCGGCTTCTGCTGGTAGACCGGCAGCCCGAGCCGCATCGCGGACATCGCCATCGGGGCGTGCATGTGGTCCGGCGTGCCCACGCAGACCGCGTCGATATTCTTGCGCTCTTTGGCCAGCATCACGCGCCAGTCCTGATGAACTTTCGCGTCAGGGTACTTCGCCTTCAGCTGATCGAGCTTGGCCGAATCGACCTCCGCCACATGCGCGATCTTGATCTTGGGATGGCGCGCCAGAACGTCGAGCGTCACAAAACCCATGCCGCCCGCGCCGAACGCCCCCAACCGAACCTGTCCGCTGGGCGGGGCGGAGATCAGATTTCGAATGAAGAAGGGAGCAGCCAGGACAGTGCGACGATCAATCAATAGAGACAATGGTATTCTCCAGAAAACACACATTGTCTCATTAGTTAGGGCCTCGGAGGTAAGGTGCGCAGGCTTCACTTAGCCATGGGATTCACTACCGTGATCGCCTTCCTGATCACCGGTCAATTCATGCGGCACCACAGTCCGCCAATGGCCGCGCTCACCGCTGCCACCCGCCTGATGTACCGCTCCCGTCACATCTATATTCTGGCCGCTGGCCTGCTCAACCTGATGCTCGGAGTGTATTTTCAGCCGCGTGCGAAGGGAAGGCGGCGCGGAGCGCAAATCGCTGGCTCCGCGCTCTTGATCGCCGCGCCCGTATTCCTGATGCTGGCCTTTGTAATCGAACCGGGGCAAGGCTTCTACGAAGCGGGATGGTGGAGCCATGCCGGGCTCTACGCGTTGTTCGGCGGCAGCATGCTGCACCTTATCGGTGCGCGCAATTTCGCCGCTTAGACCTTCTCGGGCACCACGTACGGCTTGCGATAATCGCGCGTCATCATTTTGCTGGCTTCCGAATCGCCCGTGATCGTCATCGTCTTCGGGTCGAAATTGACCGTGCGGCCGACCCGGTACGAAATATTCGCCAGATGTACCAGCACGGTGGACGCGGCGCCCTCCTCGATCTCCGCCGTCAGCGTCTCCTTCTTGCGATTGCGCACCGCCTCAAAGAAGTTGGCGAAGTGGCTGCCGCCCTTGTTCATCGTCGGACCCGGCTCGCCTTCCTTGCCCAGGAACGTCTGGTAGCGGCTGTACCCATCGATCGCCATATAGCCCTTCGACCCGTACAGAATATTGCCGATCGTGTTGGGGTCGGGCTTGCGGCCTTCCGCCGGAGGCCTGGCGTTGATGCCCGCCTCGTGATTGCTCATCCAGTGGCGAACCTCGAACTCCATCATCTGCCGCTTGCCGTTCTCGTGGAATTCGAAGGCGCAATTCAGCGTGTTTGGTGTCTCCTGGTCGTCCTCGAACATGAACTTGCCGCCAATCGCGCTGACCTTCGTCGGATATTTGACGCCCAGCATCCAGCGCGCGATATCCACTTCGTGAATGCCCTGGTTCCCCAGATCGCCGTTGCCGTAGGCCCAATACCAGTGCCAGTTGTAATGGAAACGGTTCTCCTTGAAAGGAACCTTCTGCGCAGGGCCCTGCCACATGTCGTAATCCACATACGAAGGCGGATCGCTCACCGCCGCCGTGCCGATCGTGTCGCGCCACTTGAAGCACAATCCCCGCGACAGGTAGAGGTCGCCGATCACGCCCTCGCGCAGTTTCTGCGCGCCATCGCGCAGCGCCACCGAGGAACGGCTCTGGCTGCCCTGCTGCACCATGCGGTCGTACTTGCGGGCCGCCGCCACAATTTGCTTCGCTTCAAAGATGTTGTGCGAGCACGGCTTCTCCACGTACACGTCTTTGCCGGCGCGGCACGCGTCAATCGTCATCAGCGTGTGCCAGTGGTTCGGCGTCGCAATCGAGATAGCGTCGATCGATTTGTCTTCCAGCAGCTTCCGGTAGTCGGTGTACGCCTTCGGCTTCTTCTGCGTTTTATCCTCGACGGATTTCACCGCCGCGTCCAGAACCTTCTGGTCGATATCGCAGAGCGCAACCAATTCGACGTTGGGCTGGCCCGTGATCTCTTTGATGTGGTCTTTGCCCCGGCCGCGCAGGCCGATCGTCGCCACCCGCAGCGTGTCGCTGGGGCTGCCGAAAACCGTGGTGGATGCGGCTGCCGCGGCCGCCGTGCTGATGAAAAAATTTCGTCTGTCCATAACTTCCTTTACCGCTATAGCACGCTATTTTATCACGTTCTGCGAATTTCCGCTCAAATAGCCTGAAATGTTAGAGATGGCCAGTTCCATCAGGCGCGAGCGCGCCTCGCGCGTGGCCCAGGCGATGTGCGGAGTCACCAGGCAATTTTTCGCCGAAAGCAGTGGATTGGATTCCGCCGGAGGCTCCACGCTCAGCACATCCACCGCCGCCCCGGCCAGCCTTCCGGCATTCAACGCATCCGCCAGGTCCTGGTCCACCACCAGCGGGCCGCGCGAGGTATTGATCAAAAAAGCGGAGCGCTTCATCAAGCCAAGCGTGCGCGCGTTGATCATACCCTGCGTCTCTGGAAACAGCGGCGAGTGCAGACTGACCACGTCGCTCTCCCGCAACAGCTCGTCCACCGAGGCCCAGCGGAACCCCGCATAATCCGGCGGATTCCCCTGGTACGTATCGTTGGCGATCACCTTCATTCCCATCGCATCCGCGATCCGGCCCACCGACCGCCCGATGCGGCCGAACCCGATCACCCCCATCGTCTTCCCCGCCAGTTCCATCAGCGGCGATTTCCAGAACGACCAATCCGCATTCCGCGACCACTCTCCAGCGCGCACCGCATCGGCATGCTGCCGCACGTTGTGACACAATTCCAGCAGCAGCGCGAAGACGAACTGCGCCACCGAGGCCGTGCCATACGTCGGAATATTGGTGACCGTGATGCCCAGTTGGCGCGCGGCCTCCACATCCACCACGTTGTATCCCGTGGCCAGGACGCCGATATATTTCAGCTCCGGCAGTTGTGCCAGCGTCTCGGCCTTCAAAGGTGTCTTATTGGTAAGCGCAATGACAGCGCCCTTCGCCCGCTCCGCCACCTGTCCGGCGGGCGTGCGATCGTAAACCTCCACCTCGCCCAAACTGCGCAGGGCATCCCACGAAAGGTCGCCGGGATTCAGGCAATACCCATCCAGCACAACAATCTTCATTGCGTCTCTCCGTAATCTTGCGTCACCACTGTGAGGTTGCTCCCGGCCGCCGCCACGGCCGCCACAAAGCCGGGCCCGGCATCGAGTTCGCGCACCGTCCATTCGCCCTCGGGCTCCGCGCCCGCGCCGTACAGGCCCAGCCCCTGCGCCTTGAGAATCGCTTCGTAGCGAGTCCACCGGCGAAAGAAATCGGCGGCATCGGTGGGCTGGCCTTCACTGGGCGGAAAAAAGCGCTCGGCGATAGCCGCATGTTCGGCCAGCGGGCGCACGCGCTCAATGTCCACGCCCACCGCGGTATTCAACGCCACCGCCACCAGCGCCATGCCCTTCGAATGCGAGAGGTTGAATTGAATCTCGGGCGCGTGCAGAAGATAAGGCTTTCCTTTGTCCTCCAGGGCGAAATCGATGCGCGCTGCCGTGTACCCTCCCAGAATCGCGCGCAGCGCCCCGTGCGCCCGCAGATAGCGGCGCCGGAGTGTCGGGGTAGCGAAGCGCGCCGCGCGCGCCGCCTCACCGGGGGTAGGATCGGGAACCTCGACGCGGTCCAGCTTGATGCGCCAGACGTCAACTTGACCGGGTATTAGCATGGCAAATCCTCGATAAGCGCCGCCAGAAATTGGCTGCGCGCAGTGTTGAGATAAAAATGTCCACCTGGAAAAAGACGCATCTCGAATCCGGCCGCGGTTTGCTCCCCCCACCCTGCCAGATGCTCGGGCCGGACGTTCGGGTCGGCCTCGCCTCCGTAAGCGCGGATCGGGCACGCGAGCGGAAGCTCGTCCCGATATACATACGCGCGATAAAGCGCGGCATCCGCCTCGAGCGACGGCAGAATCGCACGCATCAGCGCCGCGTCGTCGAGCACCTCCGCCGGAATGCCTTGCAGCCGCCTCAGTTCCTCGACGAACGCTTCGCGCGAAGGCGCGGGCGGCGGCACGTGATTGCGCCGCCACTGCGGTGCGCGCGCTCCGGACGCAATCAGGATTTCCGGAAGCGCCTTTCCGCGGCGCCGCAGTTCGCGCGCGAGTTCGAACCCAACCGCCGCGCCCATCGAGTGTCCGAAGAACGCGAATGGCCGGTCGAGATAGCGATCGATCGCGTCCGCCAGCCCCTTGACCAGCGCCGCCATCCGCTCGAACGGAGCTTCCGCCAGCCGCGATTCGCGGCCCGGAAGACGCACGCGCGCAATTTGCCAGCCCGCCAGCACGTCTACCGGGCCGGAAAGCGCTCCGCCCCCGGCGTGCGGAAACGTGAAGAGCCGTCGCGCCGCCATCCGGTCGATCCCCGCGAACCACGCTTCGGGCGCCGCCTGCTTACGCAATCGCAGCGCCAGTAATTTGCGCTTCTCGGGCGAAAGCGACACCTCCCGCAGCACCGCCGCCGCGGGCGATCGCCGGGTGTCCCGCGATAGCGTGGAAACCAGGATCGCCTCCAGGTGCCCGGCATGGAGTTCTTCGGCATACTTCAGCGCGGCGGCCCGCGATTGGCCCGCGATCTCTCTCGTAATGCTCCCGGTCAGCCAAGAGTCGCCCCAGCGCTTCGCGCCATGGCCCCACATCCTGCGCCGGCACCTGCGCGACCGGAACCATTTGTTCGTCGAGCCGCCCTTCGTACTTCTCGATCGGACGCACCGGAAGAAGATACGGCACGCCCATCTTCGCCTCCGGAATTCCGCCGACATCCGCCGCGATCACCGGCACTCCGCGCAGCATCGCTTCCAGGATAATTCGGGAGCGCGCCTCTGCCCACAGTGAAGGCGCCAGCAGCACGCGAGTGCGCGCCAGCAGCGTGTTGATATCGTCCACCGGCGGCAACAGCCGCACGTTCGGCTGTGACGCAAGCGCCGCGCGGTCTTCCGCGTTGGTTCCCCAGGTAGGCACGGCGGCGAAAGCGCTTTCTGGAAATGCCGCCGCCAGCGCCACAAAGATCGAGATCCCTTTCACCGCGCACGGATTCACCAGCGTCACAAATTCGTTGTCGAAGCGGCCCAGTTCCGGCCATTCCTCCGGCTCCATCAGCGAGATCGGAACGTGCACCGCCTCGATACCGGCGTACTTGCGGATGTAATCCGCAACGTACTGGCTGACCCCCACCACGGTATCGCAGGCACGTATGCGCTCCGTCTTAGCCTCGCTCGGAAACGCGCAATCGGGTCCGAACGGCACCGCAATCGTGGCGCGCGCCAGGTAAACCACGCGTGCCGCACTGCGCAGCGCGATCTCTAGCAGCAGTTGCGCCGGATCGTCCGTAGACACCAGGATCACGTCGGGCGCGAACTCTTCGATGCGGGCCGAAAACGTGGCGCGTAGATTGGCGTTCGTGACCACGTGTGCCAGCACGCCCCCGCGCGTGAATACAACCACGCCGCCCTCCGTCGCATCCGGCGTGACGCCGCGTTCCGCCAGCTCTTGCAGATAGTGCTCGTGCCCCTGTTCACCGAAGACGCTGATGCGAGCCACCACGCAGCACTCGTGCCCGCGAGCCGCCAGTGCCTCCATCAGCAGGCGGTTGGATTTATCGCCGCCCCCGTGCGCCGGATAGTAGTTCGAATTCTGCGCCAGGAGAATTCGCACTCAAACACTCCCCACAGTGGCCCGGCGCGCCCGCATCACTCGGCAGCCTTTCGTTTGCGCAGCCGCTCCAGCAGCAGCGCCCGCTTCTCCGGAGACAGCGATTCAATCGTCGCCTGCGCGGCGGAACTGGCAGCCCGCGGAGCCAGCGTCTCCAGGTAACGCTCCAGCGCCCCCGCGTCGAGTCCCGTAACAAAGCGTTCTGCCGCCGCGCGCGATGCCTGCGATTCGCGCTGATACGCGCGCCCATCGCCCAGCAGTTCGCCGAGCGCGGCCACCCATGGCGCCGCGTCATTCTCGCGGATGACCGGGCGCGGCATGGCATGCTCGTCAAACACCGGCTCGTATCGCTCGATGGTATGCACCGGGATCACGTAGCCCGTCCCGTGCTTGGCCTCCACCAGGCCGCCTGAATCGCTCGCGATCACGGGAATTCCGCGCAGCATGCTCTCCATCACGATCAATCCGAAGCCCTCGTACCAGAGCGAAGGCATCAGCAGCACGCGCGTTCGCGCCAGCACTTCGTCGATATTGCGCGCGTTGGGCAGCACGCGTACGTTCGGCCGCTCCAGCGCGCGGCGATCGTCCGCGGTCGTGCCCCAACCGGGCACCACGGCGAACTCGACATCCGGCATGCGCGCCGCAATTTCCAAAAAAATCGGCAGCCCCTTCACCGCGCACGGATTGATCATCGTCACCAGGCCGCGCTCGAAATCGCCGTAGTCGGCGAACGGGCCCGCTCCGTAAATCGGCGGGTGAATCACCACCACGTCACGCCCCAGCGCGCGCTCGATGTACTCCGCCATATGGTGCCCGATCGCCACCACGCCCGCGGCATCCGCCACCAACTGCGTGCCGTCGCGATCCGGGATTCCAACTGGCGGGCCCGAAGGGGAAAAATTGCGGCGTGTGCGCCAGGTAGATCACGCGGCCGGGCGCCGAATGCTGCGCCTCGCGCAACAGACCGTGCCCCAGGTCTTCGCTCGAAACCAGCACCCAGTCGGGATGAAACTCGCGAATCTGCTGCCGCAGCACCTGAATCCGGCGACCCGGGTCTTCCACCGCGAAGACCGCGATGGATGCGTGGAAGCGCAGTTCCGCGCCTTCTCCGGTGGCGCCGCAGACGATCCGGCACGAATGTCCCGCGCGCCGCCAGCTGATCCATCCAGATCAGATTGCTGCGCGTGGCGCCGCCGCGCGGCGGCACATAGCTGGCATTGGCCGTCAGCAGGATCCGCATGCGCTATGAGGCATCCTGCTCTTCGGCCAGCAGCGCGCGCACTTCCTCATCGCTCAGGCCGTCCAGCTCCTGCAGCAGTTCGTGATAATCGCCGCCCGATTGTTCGATTTCTTTTAGCTCCATCGCCTTCGCCAGTTCGGCAACCGTGAACTCGCCCCGAGTAAACCACCTCGAGCGAAAGCTCCACGCCGTATATCTGCCGCACGCGCGAAAGCAGTTGGACCGCGAGCAGCGAATGTCCGCCGAGCTCGAAGAAATTTTCATGGATTCCGGCGGCGTCGATATTCAGCAGCTCCGCCCATAGCGCCACCAGGTCGCGCTCTAGCGCCGTGCGCGGCGGCTCGATTTCGCGCAGGCCGACCGCCCTCCGCGAGCTGGCGCGAATCCGCGCCAGAATCTCCTCCGGATCGCGCAACTCCGCCGCGATGCGGGCGTACCCGATCCGCGCCGGAGCAGCTGCCGGAGTACGCCCTTCGCCCGCCGCCAGATCGGCAGCCCGTCCCGCGCCCGGCTGGTATTTCACCTGCGCCGCCTCCGCCGCCGAAAGCCGGAACACACCCTCGAACTCTGCAACTCCCAGCGATTGCAGAAACAGCAGCGCCGGACGATTGCGCTGCCCCTCGACAAACGGAATCTCCACCCGCTCCAAGCCGCGCCTCCGTCGCGATCTCGCCCAGCCGCGCCACCATCCGGTGCTCTACGCCGCGGCCCAACGCGCGGCAGCTCAACAGGAACGTGTCCACCACCAGCGCCGCGCCTTCCACTCGGAATAGCATCGACGCCGGTCAGCCCGTAGCTGCCGAAGCGGTCGGTCACGTGCACCGTCAGGCACTGCTCTATCGAATGCGCCTCCGCCAGATGCTGAATCTCCGCCGCCGTGCGCCGTATGCACGTGGCGTTCATCTGGTTGGTGCGCTGCGTGAGCTGCGCCACCCGGTCAGCTTGCGCAGCCGCCATCGGCGCGATCGTCACTTCCAGTTTCAGCGAGCTCGAGAAACTCCTCCAGGCTGGCCGAACTGCGCTGCGCCCGCACACGCTCCGCGCGCTGTGCATACAACTCCGGACGCCGGCGATCCTCCTCCGTCACACGCGCGCGGTCGAACGCCCAGAGGTGCCGCAGAAACTCCGGGATCTCTCGCCGCGCGTTCGGGCAGCGCCACCGCCAGCGCCTGCGGAGCGCCCCGCCTGCGCCTCGGTAACTTCCTTCGGATTGTCGTCGATCAGGATCACGCTATCGATCCCGATGTCCAGTTCGTCCGCCAGCGACGCAAGGTTCGCGCCCTTCGTCTCCCAGTTCACGCGTTGCGCGGCGAAATCCGCCAACCGCAGCGGCATCTCCGGGTGCGCTTCAAACGTCGCCGCAACATCCTCTTCGTTGTTCTTGCTGCACAACGCCAGCAGCATTCCCTCCTGCCGGCGCGCGCGCATGAAACTCTGCAGTTCGCGCCGCGGCGCGTCCAGCACCACGCCCTCGGGCCCGTCCTCGCCGCAGATACCCGCCCACAGCGTGTCGTCGCAATCCAGCGCAATCACCTTGAAGGGCGCCGCCGTGATCGCGTGGATCTTGCGCGCGATCGCGGTGGCCAGCGCGACAAAGTATACCGGCGTGTAGGGCACGTGCCCCAGTTCGTTGGCATGCGGATCGTGAATGTCGGCCACCGGATACAGTGCCGCAATCTCGCATGCCGTAATCAGGTGTACCGAAGGCAGGTGCGCCACGCCGCGCCGCATCGCATCGTCGAATTCGCCGGTCGCCCGCGCACAGCACGAGGATCAGTGGCGCCGCCAATCGCCCCGCCGCCTCGCGCACCGCTTCCACGAATTCGCCGGCCTGTCCCGGCCGTCCAGTCTTCGAAACGCACCAGCACCACATTCACGCCGCCGGAATTGCGTGCGAAGAGGCCGCCGGGATCCAGCAGTTCCTGGAAGACCTGGTTATATGCGGCGAACCGGATCTCGCCCGGAACTCCCAATTCCTGCATCCAGAAGGCCAGTCCGGGCTGTATGGCTTCGGCCGTGAAGGTGGCGCTGATCGCGATCGTCAAATTCCATTATATTGATACCCTAATGGCCTCGCCCAAAGATTGCAAAACCTTACACGACGTCCGCCGCGAAATCGATCTGCTCGATGAAGAGATCATCCGCCTCCTCGGCCGCCGCGCCGGTTATGTTCATGCGGCGGCCAGTTTCAAAACCAGCGAGGCCCACGTCGCCGCGCCAGATCGCCAGGCCGCCATGATGCAGGTGCGACGCGCCTGGGCGGAGCGCGAAGGCCTCTCCCCGGACGTCGATCGAAGAAGTGTTCCGCCGCCTCGTCGCCTACTTCATCGAACGCGAACTGGAGCAGTGGCGCGAGCCCCGCGCTTAGCGCGTTTTGTTGCGTTGCCATCCACCACTGATTCCCGCACATGTCTTTGACCCCGCCGCTGCGGTCGCCATACGACTGGTCCTGCACCGGCATCACCGCCGTGGCGCCGGCCGTGATGCGCCTTTTGAAACGTGAGATCGGCGTCTTCCACGTACACGTAAAGCATGGTCGGCATCGCGCGATACTCTCCCCGTGCCTCGCTCAACATGATGAGCGAATCGCCGATCCGCATTTCCGTGTGGCCCGTCTTCCCCTCCGCATTCGTCGTGCTGGAAACTATCGTCGCGTCGAACGCCGCCTTCAGGAACTCGATCAGTTTTCCGGCGCCCTCCACGATCAGGTACGGCGTGACCGTGTGATACCCCTCTGGGACTACATTTTTTGTGTTGTTCATGTCTGCCATTCTGCTTCCTCCCGGCGCCCCGCGTATTGTAAGAAACTGACCCTCACGCGCGAATCGGAACGTGATTCAAATGCTCCGTGCGTAAGGCCGCGTACTCGCCCGGCTTCAATCCGGAGATCGCGCGGAAATCGTGAATCAGATGCGCCTGGTCGAAGTACCCGCATCCCAGCGCCACATCCGCCCAATCCACCGGACACCCCGTGCGTATGCGCCGGATCGCCGTCTGGAAGCGCCGCACGCGAGCGTACAGTTTCGGCGTCAGGCCAACCTGCCGGTGGAAGAGCTCGATGAAACGCCGCTCGCTCACGCCGGTCTGCTCGCGCACCTGCCCAATCGCGCGGCCGGGCGCATTGTGCAGCTCGCGTAGCGCGAAGGCAACCGCCGGATGCCGCGCCGGCGGCCCGTCCAGCTGCCGCAAAAGCGCCGCCTCCAGCAAGTCGAAGCGCGCCTCCGTCGTCTCTCGCCGCCATCAGGCATTCGCGAAGTTCTGCGCGCGAAACCGCCCCACACGTCGCGCAGCGCAACCTGCTCGCCGTGCAACTCCGCCGGCCGGCAGCCGCAAAAACGGGAACGCGCCGCCGGGACAGAAAGTGTACCCCTGCCACCCGTTGCTGCTCCGCCGTGTCAATCACGAAGAAATCCGAGTGCGGGCCCACCAGCACGCCCCCCGGCAGCCGTTCATACCGCGTCGCATCGCGCCGGTCGTAGACGCGCACCTCGTCGTCCGCCAGGTTGATCACCAGCTCCATAGACCCATCCGGCAGCAGCCGCTCCATCTTGTGCGCCTGCGCGGGCCCATCGTAAAGCCACAATTTGTCCACGAAGCCGGTCAGCGCCCCTCGCGCCTCCCGGAACCGATACTCCATGCGCTATAAGGATACAATCTCGTTGATGCCGCGTACCGCCCTTCTCGCCCTCCTCGCTCTTCCCCTATTCGCTCAAACGTACGATCTGGTAGTCGCCAACGGGCGTGTCATCGACCCCGCGACCAATCTCGATGCCATCCGCCACATCGGCATCCGCGCCGGAAAAATCGCCGCCATCTCCGCTTCCCCGCTCGGCGGCCGCGCCACCATCGATGCCTCCGGCCTCGTCGTCTCCCCCGGCTTTATCGATCTCCACTCCCACGGGCAGACCGCCGAAAATTATCGCTTCAAGGCGCGCGACGGCGTCACCACCGCGCTCGAAATGGAAGTCGGCGCCAACCCCGTCGCGCCCTGGTACGCCGAACGCACCGGCCGCTCGCTCATCAATTTCGGCGCCACCTCCGGCGAGCTCCCCGCCCGCATCGCCGTCATGCACGATTCCGGAACGCTCCTGCCCGCGCGATAAAGCCGTGGAGCGCGCCGCCACCCCCGCCGAGTTCGCCGATATTCTCGCGCGCATCGCCCGCGGCCTCGACGATGGCGCCCTCGGCATCGGCATCGGCATCGCCTACCTGCCCCACGAATCCCGCGCCGAGGTGTTCGAGATCTTCCGCCTCGCCGCGCAGCGCAAAGTCCCGCTCTATATCCACATGCGCAACGGCGGCCCGCTCGAGCCCGGCGTGATCGATGCCCTCCAGGAAGTGCTCGCCGACGCCGCCGCCACCGGCGCCAGCGTCCACATCGTTCACATCACCAGCATGGGCCTGCGCGAAGCCCCGCTCTGCCTCGCCATGATTCAGGGCGCTCGCGCCCGCGGCCTCGACGTCACCACTGAGGCCTACCCCTACACCGCCGGCATGACCGACCTGGGCAGCGCGATCTTCAACGAAGGCTGGCAGCAGCGCCAGGGCGGCATCGGCTTCTCAGACCTGCAGTGGGCAGCCACCGGCGAACGCCTCACCGCCGAGTCCTTCGCCAAATACCGCAAGCAGGGCGGCTTCGTCGCCATCCATTCCATCCCCGAAAACATCGTGCAGCTTGCGATGGCGAACCCCCTCGTCATGATCGCGAGCGACGGCATTCTCGAGGAAGGCAAGGGCCATCCGCGCGCCGCCGGCACCTTCGCGCGCGTCCTCGGCCGCTACGTGCGCGAACTCCACTCCCTCAGCCTGATGGACGCCGTCCGCAAGATGACCGTCATGCCCGCCGACCGCCTCGCCATGCCCGCCAAAGGCCGCATCGCCTCCGGAGCCGACGCCGATCTCACCATCTTCGACCCCTCCCGCGTCACCGACCGCGCGACCTTCGAGAGCCCCGCGCGCTACTCCGAAGGCATCCCTTACGTGATCGTCGGCGGCACCGTGATCGTCAACCGCGGCGAACTCGTCCCCAACGCCACACCCGGCCGCCCCGTGCGCCGCAACTGACGCCTCACGCGCGCCGCTCCATCAACACCACGTCGCGCCATCGCCCCGCCAGGCATCCGATCCGTTCCCGCGTGCCCACCACTCGAAAACCCGCCTTCTCGTGCAGCCGCAAACTCACGTGATTCTCGGGAAAGATCCCTGCCTGCAGCGTCCAGATCCCCGCTGCCTCCGACGCCCGCACCAACTCCCTCAGCAACCCGCTCCCAACTCCCGCTCCGCGCGCCCGCGCCGCCACGTACACGCTGACCTCCGCCACCCCCGCATATACCAGTACGCGTCGATACCGCACTGAGCGCGGCGAATCCCAATATCCCGTCCGCCGCCGCTGCCGCAAGCCGGCAATTCGCCAGGTGCCCCGCGTCCCAGCGCTCCCACCCTGGCGCCGCCGTCTCAAAGGTAGCGTTTCCCGTCGCGATCCCCTCCAGGTAAATCGCCGATACCTGGGGCCAGTCCGCCGCCGTTAAAGGTCGAATCAAGAACTCCATCGCCATCACTGTAGACCATCGCCCGCACGCTATCATGGAGCAGTTCATGACGACCCTCCGGGCGCTCCTTAGGCAGAATCCCAATTATCGATATACCTGGATGGCCCAGATCGTCAGCGAGATCGGCGATTACTTCAATAACATCGCCGTCTTCGCCCTCGTCATGGAAAAGTCCGGCTCCGGCCTCGTCGTCACCGGCGTCATGCTCGCGCGCGCCATTCCCGCCGTCGTCGCCGGCCCCGTCGCCGGCGTCCTGCTCGATCGCTGGGATCGCCGCCGCATCATGATCGCCAGCGACCTCGTGCGCGCCGTCGTCGCGCTCGCCTTCGTCTTCACCATCCACCAGCCGCGTCCCTGGCTGCTCTACGTGCTCAGCGCCGGCCTCATGTTCGCCTCGCCCTTCTTTACCGCCGGCCGCGCCTCCATCCTCCCCACCATCGCCAGCACGGAGCAGTTGCACGCCGCCAACTCCCTGACCCAGACCACGCAATGGGCCACCCTCACCGCCGGAACCCTGCTCGCCGGCTACAGCGCCGGCTTCCTCGGTTACTACTGGGCCTTCGTCATCAACTCGCTCAGCTTCGTCTTCTCCGCGATCGCCATCTGGCAGATCAAGCGCCCCGGCGGATTCCGCGCCGTGCGCCATCCCTCCATCCCCGCCAAGCGCGGCTGGCACGAATACCGTGACGGACTCTCGTACATGGCCGGCGTGCCCCTCATGATGGGCATCGCCATGATTTCCGTCGGCTGGTCGATGGGCGGCGGCGCCGCTCAGATTCTCTTCGCCCTCTTCGGCGAACAGATATTCCACCGCGGCGCTACCGGCATCGGCTCCATCTGGGGCTTCGCCGGCATCGGCCTGTTGATCGGCGGCGCCATCGGCCACCTCACCGGCCGCACCGTATCCTTCGCCGGCTACAAACGCACCGTCACCCTTTCCTACCTCCTCCACGGCGCGGCCTACATGCTCTTCAGCCAGTCCGAATCCTACGCCGCCGCCCTCGTCTTCATGATGTTTTCCCGCATCGGCATGGCGGTGACCAGCGTGCTCAACAATGCGCAGCTCCTGCGCCACACCCCCGATCAGTTTCGCGGCCGCGTCTTCTCCACCATGGAATCCATCCGCTGGAGCATCATGATCGTTTCCATGGCCGCGGCCGGTATCGCCAGCCAGTACACCAGCCCGCGCACCATCGGCCTCATCGCCGGCGGCTTCGGCCTGATCACCGCCCTCGTTTGGGGTTGGCTCGATTGGTCCGGACGCCTGCCCGAACCGCAGGTTCCTCAAACTAGCGCCATCGGGCTAGGTGAACCTTAGTATCCCCAGCCTCCAAATCCCTCCGCATCAGCCGATGAGTATTCTCGGAGCACTCATTTGTCGATCACCATCAGCCACATCGCGGAGCTTCACGCGCTCCAACAAGCGCATCACCCCATGCGCGTGCTGGCCGCGGAAGACAATCCGGTGTTTCAATCCATGCTGAAAACCATGCTGACCCGATGGGGCTACGAGGCCGTGATCGCACGCGACGGCAATGAGGCTTGGGCGATTCTCAACGGCCCCGGCGCGCCCCGTCTCGCTGTGCTCGATTGGATGATGCCCGGCATGGATGGCGTCGAAATCTGCCGGAAAATTCGCGGCGCCAATCGCGAACCTTACGTCTACATCCTCTTGCTCACCGCCCGCACCGAATCCCAGGACCTGATCGAAGGCATGGACGCCGGCGCCGACGATTACCTCACCAAGCCCTTCAACGCCCATGAACTGCGCGTCCGCATCCGCGCCGGGCGCCGCATCCTCGAATTGCAGGAGGAGCTGCTCCAGGCCCGCGAAGCCCTCCGCGAACAAGCCACGCACGATGGTCTCACCGGGCTCCTCAACCGCACCAGCATCCTGGAGAAACTCGATGACGAACTCGCCCGCGCTTCCCGCAGCGGCACCGACGTTTCCGTCCTCGATGATAGATCTCGACCGCTTCAAGTGCGTCAACGATACCCAAGGCCATCTCGCCGGCGACGCCGTACTCCGCGAGGCTGCCGCCCGCCTGAAATCGGCCTCCCGCCGCTACGATTCCGTGGGACGCTACGGCGGCGAGGAATTCCTCGTCGTGCTGCCCGGGTGCGACCTCCCCGCCGCTCAAGTCCAGGCGGAACGCCTCCGCGATGCCCTCGCCCGAACCCCCTTCCGCGCCGAGTCGCACCCCATCGTCATGACCGCCAGCCTCGGCCTCGCCTGCTCCTCCCATTGCGCCCCCGAAGTCCTCATCCGCGAAGCCGACGATGCCCTCTACCTGGCCAAGTCCGCAAGGCCGCAATCGCGTAGTCGCCCACATCGACGCAGTCCTCCCGTAGTTCTCACCCATTGATGTCTTCGTGCGCTTCAATCCTCTTCTTCAATACTTCCAGTTGCCCCTTCTGAACCTCCGGAGCCCCCGCCTGTCCCGCCTGCGTCTCCTTCATCGCCGTCGCGAAATCCCCGTCCGCCACCGCCGCGCGAGCCTTCGCCAGATGACCCAGCCAGTGCTCCGGGAACCGCTTGGCAACAATTCGGTAAATCGCAATCGCATCGGCCTTCTGCTTCTGCGTCTGCAATTGCCGTCCGTAAATATATAGCTGTACCGCCGTGCCCACTTCCATCGCCTTCCCGCGCGCCGCCGCTGCTTCGGTGGACCGGCTCAGCTCCGTCAGAATCCGCGCCCGCGTCATCAGGTTCTCAAACCGCTCTTCCATCTGAGTGGAGCGTTGGGTCCAGGTGAGCGCTTCTTCCAGATTCGTCTTGTTGTCCACACACCACGTGGCAGCGTCGTCCCAGCCCGACCACGTATACTGCGCGGAGTTGCGCAATTGCGTGCGGATGTTGGCCAGTGTCGCCTCGTGGTCCGCCTTTACCTTAAACGGCACCGCCACCTTCTCCCAGCGCAGCGTGACCACCGCGGAATCCGGCTTAACGTCGTCGAAATCGTAAGTTAACGCCTCGTGCATCTCAGCCGCCTGCGGCTTTACCGTGACCCGCAAGGCGTCTTCCTTGGGATCATAGGAAAAACTGCCCCACGCGCCCGGCATCTTCGAAAAAATCACGGTCCACGAATCCGCCGTCGGAATCATGTGAAGACCGTAAATTCCCTTCGCCAGTGCCTGCCCTTCCACCGTTACCGGGTCGCTGACCTCGATCGTCGTATTCTCGTTCGCCCCCGCGCGCCACACCTGCCCGTAGGGAACCGTCCCGCCCCATACCTTGCGTCCGCCCGCCAGCGGCCGGTGGTAGACGATCGTGATATCGGTCAACGCCACCCGTTGGGAGACGCTTGCCCGCTGGCTCTGCCGCGGCAGGGACATCACCAGCGATTGTGCGGATAGCCCGGCAACGCCCGTGGCCAGCAGCAGCCCGGCCGAAATGAGTCGATACATAGTTCTTCCCCTCCTTACTAACTTGGTCTGACTAACAGACGTGGTTATAGGGGAAACGTGTCGCGGATTAATTCGATCGCTTCACCGCGGGTCGCAATCGCACCTTCCAGCTGCGCATCTTCGATCGCGGTCAGTATCTTCGAAAATCGCGGTCCCGGCTGATAGCCCAACCCGATCAGGTCCGCGCCCGTTACCAGCGGCTCCGGCTGAAGGTGCTTCTCGCCATACTCCGCGAGCTTGGCCTGCACCAGTTCGTAGTTCTCCAGCCGCCGGTTGCTGCTCATCACGTCCAGCCGGTGCAGTTCCAGATGCTCCTCGAATTCCGGCAGCCGCAGGAAGCGCTTCAACGTGCTTTCCTTCATCTTCGACGCGTCCTTGAAACGCATGTGGTTCGCCACCAGCGCCTCCACCTGCTCCATTTCCTCCCGCGAAAATCGCAGCCGCGTCAGAATCGTGTGCGCCAGCCTGACCCCAACCTCCACATGCCCGTCAAAGCGGATTCGGTCCGCCACCCGGAACGTCGGCGGCTTGCCCACGTCGTGCAGCAGCGCGCCCAGCGCCAGCGTCGCGCTCGGCTTGCGCAGTTGCTCCAGCAGCAGCAGCGTATGCGCCCACACGTCGCCTTCCGGATGGAATTGCGGAGGCTGCTCCACACCCTTCATCGCCGCCACCTCGGGCAGCAAATCCAAAAGCATGCCCGATGCGTCCAGCAGCTCGAACCCCCGCCGCGCGCCGCCCTCAGTCAAAATGCGAACCAGCTCCTCCCTCACCCGCTCCATCGCCACTTTCAGAATCAACGCGTGATCGCGCTCGATCGCGCGGAACGTCGCCTCCTCGATCTCGAAGCCGAATCGCGCCGCGAATCGCACGCCGCGCAGCAGCCGCAAGTGGTCCTCGCGAAACCTCGCATTCGGGTCGCCGATCGCGCGCACCGATTCCGCGCTTCAAATCGCTCTGCCCGTCCACAAAATCCAACACGCCGCCCGTCTCCGGATCCAGCATCAGTCCGTTGATCGTGAAATCCCGGCGCAGCACATCTTCCCGCGGATCGAGTTCGAAGCGCACCTGCTCCGGATGCCGCCCGTCCAGGTAATCGTGATCGCTTCGAAACGTCGCGACTTCCACCTGGTCGAATACATCGCGCACCAGCACCACACCGAAGTGCGCCCCTACCCGTCCCGAGTTGGGGAACAGATCCATGATCCGGTCCGGACGCGCGTCCGTGGCAATGTCGTAATCCTTCGGCTTCAACCCGAGCAACACATCGCGCACACAACCGCCCACCAGGTAAGCCCGATGTCCCGCACCCCGCAACTTCGCGATAACACGGCCTGCAAGCGCTTCCGAATCCACCTTCCTATGCTAATATGAAGTCGCCGAACTCCACCTGGAGACGGGGGACCCGAGTAGTCGGGGCGCAGTGCGCAAGCACGGAGTACTTTCAAGCTCTAGCCCGTCAGCTAACCCCGTAGGCGAATTTGAGAGTCACCCTTGTGGGTGATCGAGGAGCGTATTTCCGTGACATCTGAACAACGGCCCGCAGCCGTTAAGGTAGTCGTCGCGACTACCGTCATGCTGTCGTTCATTTCCTTCTGGCGCGCCGCCGCCATCGTCCTCAGCGACCTCGCATCCAGCGCCTATTACGTCGGCGGTATCGCCGAAGGCGCCATCGGCAAAGCCGCCCCCTGGTTCATCCTTGCCATCATGTTGTTCTCCTACGCCGTGCGCGCCATTTACATCGAAAGCTGTTCGATGTTCGTGCGCGGCGGCGTCTACAAGGTGGTCCATGAGGCCATGGGCGGCACCCTCGCCAAGTTCTCCGTTTCCGCCCTCATGTTCGACTACGTGCTTACCGGCCCCATCAGCGGCGTCAGCGCCGGACTCTACCTCGGCGGCCTCATCAATGAAATCGGCGAGAACCTGCGACTCCCCGCCCTGCACGTATACCCGCCGTACTTCGCCGCCGCCTTCGCCATCGTCGTCACCCTCTATTTCTGGCGGAAGAACGTCATCGGCATGCACGAATCCAGCGAGAAGGCGCTGCGCATCATGCAGATCACGACTGTCATGGTCGTCATCCTGATCGTCTGGTGCGTGGTCACCATTCTCAAGAACGGCTACCAGCCCGTGCCGCTTCCCCTGCCTGAAAATCTGAAGTTCAACCCGGACGCCCTGGGCTGGCTGAAAGGCACCCTCGCCCCCTCCATCACCGTGATCGCCGTCCTCATCGGTCTCGGCCATTCCCTCCTCGCCATGAGCGGCGAGGAAAGCCTGGCGCAGGTGAATCGCGAAATCGCCCACCCCAAGCTCAAAAATCTGGAACGCGCCGGCTTCGTGATCTTCATCTACAGCATGCTGTTCACATCGCTGGTATCGTTCTTCGCCGTGATGATCATTCCCGATGGACCCCGCCAGAATTTTCTCGACAACCTGATCGGCGGCCTCTCGATGTACCTGGTGGGTCCCCTCCCGCTGCGCCTGCTCTTCCACGGCTTCGTCGTGCTGGTGGGCACGCTGATTCTTTCCGGCGCCGTCAACACCGCCATCATCGGCTCTAACGGCGTCCTCAACCGCGTCGCCGAAGATGGCGTCCTGCCCGATTGGTTCCGCCATCCCCACCACAAGTTCGGCACCACCTCGCGCCTCATCAACCTGATCGTCATTCTGCAGATCGTCACCATCGTCATCAGCCGCGGCAACATGATCATGCTCGGCGAAGCCTACGCCTTCGGCGTGGTCTGGAGCTTCGCCATGAAATCGTTGAGCGTGCTGATGCTGCGCTACAAGCTGCCCGGCGCCCGCGAATGGAAGGTGCCCTTGAACTTCCACATCGGCAAGACCGAAATCCCCCTCGGCTTGATGATGATCACCGCGGCCCTCTTCGCCCTCGCCGTCATCAATGTCCTCACCAAGAAGGTTGCCACCATCTCCGGCGTCACCTTCACCATCGCCTTCTTCATCGTCTTCGAGCTCAGCGACATCTACAACCGCAAGCGTAAGGCCGGCCACCACCAGGAGATGGAAAAGTTCCGCCTGGATACCCATGCCGAAGTCTCCACCCAGAACCTCAGCGTGCGCCCCGGCAACGTCCTCGTCGCCGTCCGCAATCCCAACCGCCTCCAGCACCTCGCCCGCATCCTCAAGAAGACCGACACCCGGAAAATGGATATCGTGGTGCTCTCCGTTCGCAACGTCACCCAGGCCGCCAGCGGCGAGCATTCCCTGGATGCCGCCCAGATCTTTTCCGACGCGGAAACCACCGTCTTCAGCAAGGTGGTCACGCTGGCGGAAAAAGCCGGCAAGCACGTCGAACTCATGGTGGTCCCCGGCAGTGACCCGTATCAGACCATCGTTCAAACCGCCGCCCTCCTCCAATCGTCGCGCGTCGTCATGGGCCTGTCGCCCCAATTGACTCCCAGCGAGCAGGGCGCGCAGGTCGGCGAGCACTGGGAAAAACTCCCCGAGCCCCGCCCGTCTCTTTCCCTCGAGCTCGTGCTCGAAAATCAGCAGGACGTCGTCTTCTTCAATCTCGGCCCGCACCCCCCTCGCCTGTGGCCCGAGGATATTGCCCTCGCCCACAAACTCTGGCTCGATCTCAGCGCCCGCGGCCCCGGCTCCCGCCTCCACCACCGCGACGTGATCAGCATCGCCCTCCGCCGCATGGCCGCCGAACTCCAATCCCCCCGCTCCGCCGAAGTCGTCAACGATATCATCCGCGAATCCGCGGGCCGCACCGGCTAGCCCCCTCGCCGGCCCGCCCATGCGGCAACTGGCGCGAATAATCCGTAACCTTGCCGCCCAAGCAAGTGGTACCTGTGGCGTTTTTAACTGGACAGAGGACAACCTGTTATTCTCGTGGAAGCCTTTGAAGGAGGGTCGTGCATGAGGCGCTATACCCTGGAAGCAATCTGTTTGCTCGCGTTGGCCGCCGGCGCCGCCTCGGCTCAGGAATCCGCCGCGCAAAAACGGGCGAGCGCGGAGGAAGTTTTCCAGACTATCCGCTCCGATGACATGAGTGCGCTTCGGCAACTCGTGTCGAATGGAGCCGCGAATGTGAAAGACAAGCTCTCGATGTCGGCGTTGCACTATGCCGCGCTCTACGGGAGCTCAGAGGCCGTGCGAATCCTTCTCGAAGGTGGGGCGGATCCGAACGTGACAAATGGAGCTGGATCAACTCCGTTAATATTCGGCGCTTACAACCTGGAAAAGACGAAGTTGCTGGTGGCAAAAGGCGCGGACGTGAATGCTGCCAACGATCTTGGCACCCGGCCTTTATGGGTGGCAACTTCGACACACGGTAACGGAGCGGCGGTTCGGCACCTGATCGAGCACGGGGCGGATCCAAGAGCCGTGAGCCGGAACGCAACCGATTTTCTGCAGCGCGCCGCCATGTTCAGTGAGCCGGACGTGGTTCGTTTGCTGCTGGACAAAGGCGTGGACGGAAAGCGATCGAACAGTGCGGGAGCTACGGCGCTCTCATTAGCGTTTTCGTGCGATGAGGACGGACGTGTGAAGATGCTGCTTGACGCCGGATCGGACGTGAATGCTGCCAGCCGTTCGGCAGGCAGGGTGAAAAACGGACCGATCGCGCTGACGCAGATCACGCCGCTAATGCGCGCGGCTTCGGGCGCCAACGCAAGCGGTGTTGTGGAGTTGCTCGCCAAGGGCGCAAAAGTGAATGATGTCGACGTGCGCCGTATGACGGCTCTGATGCTCGCAGTTGCGAACGACAGGCCGAATCTGGAAGTGATTCGGGCGCTGCTTGCCGCAGGCGCCGATTTGACGATTAAGGATGTGTACGGCGACACGGCCCTGGATTGGGCGCGCAAATTCGGGCCAGGACCGGCAGTTACGCTGCTGGAGAAAGCCGGCGCCAAAGGGCATGAGATTGCAGCGGCGCCCGCGCGCGCCTCAGACTACCACCCGAACGTGACGGAAGCGATTCAAAGGTCGTCCGCTCTGCTGGCAGCATCCAGCCAGACGTTTTTCACGGAAGGCGGTGGCTGTGTGGGCTGCCATCACCAGCCCATGGCGGGCAGGGCGTTCGCAGCATTACGTGCAGGCGGGCTGCAACCGGATCCGCGCCTCCGGCAAGTGCTGATCGACGGTTTGCTTGCTGAGCGTCCGCTGGCGCTTACAAGGTTGCCCCAGCTCATCGCCGGTAATGGAGACATGGACGGGATGTTGTTTTGGACAGTGGCGATGGCCGAACTGGGCGAACCGGCGAGTTCGATGACGGATGCAATTGTGCATTTCGTCGCCTCGCGTCAGAACCCGTCCGGTTCGTGGGACATTGCGCAAGGGGGGCGTCCGCCGATGGAAGACACACCGTTCACGCGGACGATGATGGCGGTATGGACTTTGAAAACCTATGGCTGGCCAGCGCGTCGGGCCGAGTTCGAGGAGCGATTGACGCGCGCGCGAAAGTGGCTGCTTGCGGCGGAGCCACACACCACCCAGGAGCAGTGTGACAGGTTGATCGCGTTGTGGCTCACGGGTTCCTCCGGGAAGGAACTTCATGGAACGGCCCAAGCGCTGCTGAAGCGCCAGCGAGCCGGCGGTGGTTGGGCGCAGAATTCGCAGCTCGAACCCGATGCCTACGCGACGTCACTGGCATTGTATTCACTGGGAAAGGCCGGCGTGCTCAAGGCGTCCGATGATCCCTATAGCAAAGGAGTTGCGTACCTTCTGCGCACGCAGTACCCGGATGGGTCATGGTTTGTAAGAAGCCGGGCGCCGAAGCTTCAGCCATATTTCCAGAGCGGGTTCCCCTATGATCACGAGCAGTGGATTTCGGCATCGGCCACCGCGTACGCGATCATGGCTCTGGCTCCGATTATGGCCAAACCGTAAACGGCGGAGCCGCCGGGCGACAGAGTTGTCACCTGATGTTCGTTTCGGCTAACTCAGTTCAAGAGCAGGCGACTGTTTCAACACGCGCTCGCGACGCTCAGACCTGACGAGTGCGCGGACGCATAGAATCAGCCCCGCCATGGACATCGCCAGGACCGACGAACCAATCAGCCCCGCTCGGAAGTCGCCCGTTGCATCCTTCGCCACACCTAAGGCATAGGGCGAGAGAAACGCGCCAATTTGCCACAGCGTGTTGATCGCGGCACTCCCCACGGCAAGCTGGCGGACGGGCAGCACGTCGGCCCACGAGGATACGACGAGGACCCCAGCGGTAAAATAGGTTGCGGCAAACAACAGATAGCCGGCGATGACGAGAGCCGGCGTCAAAGAAAAGCCAATCAACAGAAGACCGACAGCAACAACGATCTCGTACGCGCAAGCGTCGCGGAGGCGATCACCGGTCCGGTCCGAATTCCACCCGGCGATAAGGACGCACACAACGCCGAGGATGCCGCCCGAACTGACCAGGTAGCCAGTGCGCAAGGTATCAAGTCTGGCTCCGGCACCCAGCACTGCAGGCGCGGACAGTAGCAGACCGTTGCCCGCGCCGTTACCCATGCAGCCGACCATGCCCAGCAGCAGGACCTTCGGGTTGGCAAATGCGGCAAGCAGATTGTGCCGGACAGGAGCGCCGATCAACGCCGCATCGCGCGCCAGTTCCCGATCGATCCACGCCTTCTCCCCGTCTGACAACCAACGGGCAGTTGCAGGTGCGGAAGGCAGGAAGCGTACTAAGATCACGCCCATCAAAATGGCGGGTAGCCCCTGCACGAGGAACAACCATTGCCATCCTCGCAGGCCAGCTCTGCCGTTAAGCCCAAGTAAGGCGCCAGAGATACCGCCCATGACAATCGATGCCAGCGAGCTTGCCACATAGATCCGGCTGACGGCGCGTCCGCGCCAAGCCATCGGGAACCAGCCCGAAAAGTAGTAGATCACGCTTGGAAAGAACCCGGCCTCGGCCACGCCGAGCAGGAAACGCAGGACATAGAACTGCAGCGGCGTGTGCACCCACATCATCCCAGTGGCGAGCAGCCCCCAGGTGATCATAATCCGTGCCATCCATTGTGGTGCGCTGAAGCGCACCAGCATCAGGCTGGACGGCACTTCGAATAGTGCATAGCCAAGAAAAAACAGACCGCCGCCAAGGCCATAGATCGTCGCGCTGAACTTCAGATCGTCATTCATCTGGAGAGAAGCGAAGCTGACGTTCACCCGGTCCATATAGGCGATTACGTAAGCCAGCAAAATCAGTGGCAGAATGCGCCACATCGCCTTCGCCATTGCCGAGCGCGCAACGGCAGTGTCCGATTCTTGAATCGGGTTCATTGATTTTCTTGCGGTCTGAGCTTGGCGCAACCCTATGCGGTGAGAGGAAACATTCGTCCCCGCCCGCGCTCACCCGGCGCCGTCCCGGTAGTCTACCAGATTAAAGTGCCAGGGTTTTGCGACACGGGATAGAACACGGCAGGTTTGCAGGATCTTGAGATTCTCTCCGGTTTACGCGCCACTCGGAGAAGGGCAGGCTTTATGCTGTTCACGCAGGAACCGGCTGGCGCACGAACTGCCGATCACGCAATTCAACTTGACAGGTTGTCGCCATCTCGAACCTTGATAGGCCGACGGTCTCGAATCCGGCATTATAGGGAACGGGTCCTTGCTGGCCGCCAAAGGTTGAGGAACCACCCTTTCAGCCGCTCCACTTCGTCCGAGTATGGGCTCCCAATCTTCTCCCTCGAGATCGTTCCCAATATTGTCCGCAAGATCCGCCCGCCTCCCTGACTTGCCCGCAACCACCGCGAACCTGCGAACTCCAATCCCCCCTTTCCCCGAAGTCGTCCACCAGACCGTGGGCCGCGCAGGCCGGCCCCCCTCTCACCCTCTCCTCCGTCCACCGCGAATTTGGAGTAAAGTGCGGATATGTTCGAGCGCTACACCGAAAAGGCCCGGCGAACAATCTTCTTCGGCCGTTATGAGGCCAGCCACTTCGGCAGTCTTTATATAGAGACCGAACACCTGCTGCTGGGCCTGCTGCGCGAGGACAAGCCTCTGGCTGACCGCTTCCTTCACTCGTATACGGCCCTGGAGTCCATTCGCGAAAAGATCGAGGCGCACACGACGCCGGCGCAGAAAGTGCCGACCTCGCTGGATCTGCCGCTCAGCCACGAATGCGTCCGTGTGCTGGCTTATGGGGCCGAGGAAGCCGCGCGGTTTCACCACAAGCACATCGACACCGGCCACCTGCTGCTTGGGCTATTGCGTGAGGAGAAGTGTTTCGCCGCTCAATTGCTAGGCGAACACGGCGTCACCCTGCACGCTGTGAGGGAACAGGTGCAGCCTTCCGAAGCCCAGCTTGCTCAGGGCGGATTTGCCTTCTTCACCCGTCTCGACGAGTGGCTTGCCGGGCGTGAAGCGCATGGCGGCATCCGCGCCGTCCGGCAAGAGCGCGGCTCGAACAAAACGACCCACTTCGCCATTTACGGAGTCGATCCACCAGGGGACGAAAAGGGTCAGGAGATCGCTCCCGCCGCAGAGCTCGCAAAAATTCAGAAGCGGATCGATTTCATCGTCGGGAGAATGGAGCACGCCATCGCCAATCACGAATTCGATAAAGCACGACTCTATTCGGACGAAGAACGGAAGGAGCGCAAGAATCTGCGCTTGCTGTACGAGCAGTTCAACCTGGAAGAACCACCTCCGCGAGTCCCGCTCCTGTGCATCGAGATCATCCGTGACGACCCTTTCCTCGCGGTTCAAAAACGCTGCGACAGTTACATTGCTGAAGGTGTTACCCAAGTCTGGTTGCTGGACCCCAATCTCAAGCGCGCCTACACCGTCACTAAAGCCGAAGGCCTCCGCGAGTTCAAAGGCGCAATTCTCCAAATCGCAAACCCGCCGCTGGAAATGGATCTGACGACGATCTTTGATGGATGATGTCGTATCGCCTGGTAGCGCCGAGTGCCCTCCGCAACCACCGTGGGACAATGGAGAATTCTCACCCCATGCGGCGACTGGCCATTACCCTATCCTTCCTCCTCGCCTCGGCCGCCCCTGCGAGTTCCCGTAGCGACGCCTTGGGCTGCGCCACATCGCAACATACCGCAGCCGAGACCCTCTTCCTCCATCGCCAGGTACGCCGCGCCCGCCCCCGCGCCGCCGCCCCTGCCGCCTCCACCAATCGCGACATCGGCAACGTCGCCATCATTGAAGATTCCGGAGGCGTCGTCGAAAAGCTCAATCAGTTCAACCTCGACGCCGCCACCCTCCTCTTCACCCCCAGCACGCCCGCCGCCGCCACCTATCGCTATGCCCTCTCGGCCTCCGCCTACGATGCCTCCGCCGCATCCCAGGGCACTCCCGTAGTCGCCCTCGGCGACGACGATTCACGCCAGATTTCACTGCCCTTCGCGTTTCCCTTCTTCGGCTCCTCCTACCGCCAGGTCTTCCTCAATTCCGACGGCAACCTCACCTTCACCGCCGGCGATGCGGCCAGCAGCGGCCGCTCCGTCGGACGCATGACCGGCGGCCCCCCGCGCATCTCGCCCCTCTTCGATGATCTCGACCCCTCGCGCACCGGCGCCGGTAGCGTCCGCATCGCGACCGATTCCGGCCGTGTGGTCTTCAGTTGGGTCGGCGTCGCCGAGTTCGGCTCCGCGTCCACCATGACCTTTCAGGCGGTCCTCTTCGTCGATGGCCGGATTCAGTTCTCCTACCAGGGCGCCGCGCCTTCCGCCGCCGTTGTCGGCATCGCCCCCGGCGCCGATCGCGGCGGCGCCGCCCTCGTCTCCTTTCAACATGACCCCTCCGCCGATCAGAGCGGCGCGGTCCTCGAACGCTTCGGCAATACAGTGGATGTCGATATCGTCAGCGTCGCACAGAAGTTCTACGAAACTCACGAAGACGCCTATGACTACCTCGTCGTCTATAACAACCTCGGCATCGTCGCCGCACCCGGAGCCCTCGCATATGAGAGCACCGTACGCTCCATCGGCACCGGCTATGGCGTGCCTCCCTCCGACCATGGCGCCGATTACGGTTCGCCCTCCCGCCTGCGCGCCGTCATGAACATGGCCACCCTGGCCAACTACCCGCTGGACCCCACCCAGTTGGCTCCCCTCCGCGCCCAGCAGGCCGATACCCCGCTCACCGTACTTGGTCATGAGGCCGGCCATCTCTTTCTCGCCTACGCCAGCGTGCCCGATCCCGCCGACCCGGCCGCGAAACCCATGCTTGGCTTCGGCGGTGTCCACTGGAGCTTCGTTTTCAATTCCGAAGCCTCGCTCGATGAAGGCGAACAGATCACCAATCGCAACACCTCCGCTACCCCGCGCTTCCTCACCACCGCCATCACCCAGGGCTATGCCCCGCTCGATCGCTACCTCATGGGCTTCGGCCCCGCCTCCGACGTGCCGCCCACTTTTTACGTGAAGGACTACAACCCCATCTTCGTCTCGCCCCTGAACCATCCCATTAAAGGCGTTTCGTTCGATGGAATCCCCGTGCCCGTGACCACCGATGGCATCATCCAGGCACTCGGACGCCGCACCCCGGATGATTCCGTGTCCCAGCACCGCTTCCGCTTCGCCTTCATCCTCATTGTCGCTGCCGGCTCGCCAGATTCGGCCCTCACCAGCAGCGTGCAGCAGGTCGAAACCTATCGCCAGCAGTTCCCCGCGGCCTACACCAAGTTCACCGCGAATCTGGCGGTCGCCGAGACCACGTTGAATAAGAGTGCCCAGCTCTCCCTGTTCCCCGCCGCCGGCGTCGTCGCCGCGGGGACAACCACCGCCACCCTCACCCTGGCCACCGCACCCAAGTCCGATATGCCGGTCGCCATCGCCGCCGTCCACGGGTACGCCCACGCTCCCGCCACCCTCACCATCCCGGCCGGCGCGAAATCCGTGTCCTTTCTCGTCACCGGACTCAACGCCGGAGTCGAGGAACTGACCGCCACTCCCGCCGACCCAACGTATGAAGCCGCCTTCGCGCGACTTCAGGTCGCGGCCCCATCGCAGCTCACCCTCCGCCCCATTTCGGGCGACAGCCAGGAGTCCGTAGTGGTTGCCCTCACCGATGCCAACGGCCTGGTATATGCCGGCGCGCGCCTCACCGCGGCCACCACCGCGGGCGCTGCCGTCTCTCCCGCCGTCGCCATCACCGATGCGAGCGGTCAAGCCAGCTTCCAATGGACCCCGGGACCCGCCGCCGTCAACACCCTCACCGTCGCCGTCGAAGCCGCACCTTCCGTAACCCTTCGCCTGAATGCGGGCAGTGCCGTCCCGGTCATCGGTGCAGTCGTGAACGCCGCAACTTCCCTTCCCGGTATGGCGCCCGGCTCCATCGACACAATCTATGGCGTCAATCTCGGCGATGCCGCCGTATCCCTCAACGGCGCCCCGGTCACCCTGCTCTACCGCGGCGCGAGTCAGATCAATTTCTACGTACCCCCGGAAGCCGCCCTCGGCCCCGGAACTCTCACCGTCGCGAACGCCGCGGGCATCGCGGTCTCCGCGCGCGTCACCGTGACCGCTGCCGATCCCGGCATCTTCGCCATCGTCCCGGGAGGCGGCTATCTCGTCGTCTACTGCACCGGCCTCGGTCCCACGCGCCCCTCCGGCGGCTTCAACGTCACCACCGTAGTGCCGGCAGTCTACGTCGGTGCCACCGCCTTGACCCCGGCCTTCAGCGGCCTCGCGCCCGGGTTCACGGGCCTGTATCAAATCAATGTGCAGTTGCCGGACGGGCTCGCGCCCGGTACCCTGCCGGTCATCGTCACCAGCGGACAACAGTACAGCAACACGGTTCCAGTTACGCTTCAATAGACATACGGTAGAATCATGCTCTCCTGGCTCTTTTCCGATCCCCTCCCGGTGGGCACACCTGCCCCCGACTTCACCGCGCTCGATGATGCCGGCCGCACCGTTTCCCTCTCCGCGCTGCGCGGCCGCAATGTCGTCCTGGTCTTCTATCCCGGCGACGATACCCCCGGCTGCACCAAACAACTCTGCCAGTTCCGCGACGATTGGAGCCAGGCCGTCGCCCGCCGCGTCGAAATCTTCGGCGTCAATCCTCAGGGCGCCGTTCCTCACCAGAAATTCCGCGAAAAGTTCCGCTTCCCCTTCCCCCTCCTGGTCGATGCCGGCCGCAAGATCGCCAGCCTCTACCACGCCAACGGCCTGATAGTGAAGCGCACCGTATACCTAATAGGTCCCGACGGCCAAATCCTCTTTTCCCGCCGCGGCATGCCCGCGCCAGCCGAGGTTTTAGCCGCGGCCAAATAGCCGTCACCGCAGCA
This sequence comes from uncultured Solibacteraceae bacterium, assembly GCA_963811575.1. GTDB lineage: Bacteria > Acidobacteriota > Terriglobia > Bryobacterales > Bryobacteraceae > Solibacter. The sequence continues at coordinate 532,724 of CAWERY010000009.1, forward strand.
CAAAATAAATTTACTGGGCGTAAGCACCTAATAATCAATTACTTATAAAATTCAACAGTGTTTCGCCAGCCGGTTCCGCTCAACCCATGCCGTAAACTGAAATCGATCCTTCTTTAAATTCTTAATTGCACTCGGCGACGGGCCAAATTTGGCCCGCTTTTTCCGAATTCCTGCAAATAACTCCTTTATTATCAACAAACCATTCCTCCGAAGCGGGCACGGAATGTCCCGCGTGGAGTATCATGGGCATTCCACCCGCGATGAAGCTCCCCCTCGTCTACCCGATTCTCGATACCGAATCGCTCGCTCGCTGCGGCATCTCCTTACAAACCGCCGCCGCCTCTTTCCTCGATGGGGGCGCCGGGATCCTGCAAATCCGCCATAAATCGCACTGGGACCGCGCCATCTTCGAGTCCGCCGGCCTCGTCGCCCGCCTCTGCCGCGAAGCCGGAGTCACCCTCATCATCAATGACCGTGTCGATTTCGCCATGCTCCTCAACGCCGGACTCCACCTCGGCCAGGACGATCTCTCCCCGCGCGATGCCCGCCGCCTCGCCGGCCCCGATATCGTGATCGGGTTTTCCAGCCACAACGTGAATCAGCTCTGCGCCGCCGGCGGTGAACCGGTCGATTACGTCGCGCTCGGCCCCATCTTCCCCACCGCGTCCAAACGCAACCCCGACCCCGTCACCGGCATCGAGGAAATCCGCCGCTGCCGTTCCCTCATCGAAAAACCCCTCGTCGCGATCGGCGGTATTACGCAGGAGAATGCGCTCGACGTCCTGCGCGCCGGAGCCGACTCCGTAGCCGTGATCGGCGGCCTTCTACCCCCCGCCCCGACCGCCCATTCCCTGCGCGAACGCATGGAAGAATGGCAGCGCCTCGTCTCTCAGGCCGGTCTCCGGCGTACCCATTAAACGCCGGTTACAACCGTCCGCCCGACTATGTTATCTTTGCTGTGCTGCTCTTCTACATGTTGACGATCTCGGGCCTGTTCGTGCTCCGTCGCACTCGTCCGATATGGAGCGGTCGTAAACCGAACTACACGCGGCCGGCGCCCATCACCGTTCTGTTGGGCCTGCCCGTTTATTCTATTTGGCGAGGGAAGGCGACAATATGAACCTATTTGCGACGAAATCGCTCGAGCGCATAAAATCGGAATCGGAATCGGGCCCGCACCAGCTCAAGAAGACCCTCGGTCCGTTCAACCTCGTGGCGCTCGGCATTGGCGCCATCATCGGCGCCGGGCTGTTCTCTCTCACTGGAATCGCAGCCGCCGATCATGCCGGACCCGCGGTAGTGCTCTCCTTTGTGGTAGCCGCCATCGGCTGCGCGTTCGCCGGCATGTGTTACAGCGAATTCTCCACCATGATCCCGATCGCGGGCAGCGCGTATACCTACGCTTACGCGACCATGGGCGAACTGCTCGCCTGGATCATCGGCTGGGATCTGGTACTCGAGTACGCGGTAGGCGCGGCCACAGTTTCGGTCAGCTGGTCAAGCTACGTGGTCAAACTCCTCCACAGCTTTAACATCGAGCTTCCTCCCAGCCTGATTCACTGTCCTTGGGACATTGTTCCCGGCATCATCAACCTGCCCGCTGTCCTGGTGGTTTGCGCCATCTCTGTCTTGCTCATGATCGGAACCTCGGAGTCGGCGCAATTCAACGCCATCGTCGTTGTGATCAAAGTTTCCATCGTCCTCATCGTGATCGGTGTCGGATATCAATATGTGAACCCGGCCAACTATGTTCCCTTCATCCCGCCAAACACCGGCCCGGGCGAGTTCGGCTACACGGGCGTCATGCGCGCCGCCGGCGTAATTTTCTTCGCCTACATCGGGTTCGACGCGGTCTCCACCGCCGCCCAGGAAGCAAAACGCCCGCAGCGCGATATGCCCATCGGCATTATCGGCTCCCTTGCCATCTGCACCGTGCTTTACATCCTCTTCGCCCGCGTGCTTACCGGCATGGTTCCCTATCGCACTTTCCACGGCGACGCCTCGCCGGTGGCAACCGTCATCAATCTCTTCCCCTATCCCTGGCTGCGCACCGTAATCGTAGTCGGCATCATCTGCGGCTACACTTCGGTCATCCTCGTCATGTTGCTCGGGCAGTCTCGAGTCTTCTATTCGATGTCGCGGGACGGCTTGCTCCCGCGCACGTTCTCCGATATTCACCCGACTTGGAAGACGCCGTATCGCTGCAATATGATCTTCATGGTTTTCGTCTCTCTGTTCTCCGGCTTCCTGCCGATTTCCAAGCTCGGCGAAATGACCAGCATCGGAACCCTGCTGGCGTTTGTGATCGTGTGCATCGGCATCATCGTGATGCGCAGAACGAATCCCAACGCCCCGCGACCCTACCGGACTCCGCTGGTGCCTCTGGTGCCGATGTTGGGTGTCGGGGTGTGTTTCGCGATGATGTACTTCCTCGATTGGGAAACCTGGATGCGGCTGTTCGTCTGGCTGGCCATCGGGCTGGCAATTTACTTCGGATACAGCCGCCATCATAGCCACCTCGCCAGCGATACCGCCGGCCGCCCGAGGCGCTAAGCTCCAATGCGGCTGCTGCTCGCCAGCGCGATTGCTGCGGGAATCGCTCTCGCGCAGCAGCCGCAAAATCCCTCGCCCATGGTCGAACACACCCGGGCGCACCTTCGTCTCAAACAGGAAGATCCTCCCGGCCGTCGCGAAAAACTGGAGCTCGGCACGCTCTTCCTTCCCGCCGCCTTGAAAGTGTCGGACGGCATTCCGGTACTCTTCTTTTTCCACGGTGGCACCTGGCTCCCCGAAGTCGCCGCCGCGCGCAACAAGGTCGGCCGTCATCTCGATCCAGGCCGGCTCGGGCTCCGCCACCTACGCCAACCTCTTTAAAGATCCCGCCCGCTGGGATGCCCTGCTGAAGGAGGCGGAGACCCGCGCCGGCGTCCATTTCGGCCGCGTGATGCTCGGCGGCTGGAGCGCCGGCTGCGGCGCCATCCGCCAGATCCTGCAAACCCCCGCCGCCTACTCCCGCGTCGCCGGCGCCCTGATGATCGATGGCATCCACACCGATTACGCCGATGGCAAACCGGGTCCCCTGGAATCCAAGCTCGGCACCCAAAACCTGGAGATCTGGCTGCAACTCGTCCGCGATGCCGTCGCCGGGAAAAAGCGCGCCATCATCACCCACTCCGAAATCTTCCCCGGCACCTTCGCCAGCACCACCGAGACCGCCGATTACCTGATCGCGCAGCTCAAGATTCCCAGCCGTGCCGTCCTGAAACCCGGCCCCATGGGCCTCCAACAGCTCAGCGAATTGCGCGCCGGCAAACTCCTCCTGCTCGGCTACGCCGGCAATTCCGCCCCCGACCACGTCGATCAGTTGCACAGCCTACCCGAATTTCTGAAATGGCTGCGCGCGGAATAGCCCCAAAGTCGGCTAAACTGAAGCGAGTTCGTTAGTCCTGCGGATGTGGCGAAATTGGCAGACGCGCTGGATTTAGGTTCCAGTTCCCGCGAGGGAGTGTAGGTTCAAGTCCTATCATCCGCACCAATCAGATAACAAACCAATTAGCCTTCACTCATGACCTCCGTTTTGAGTCGCTCGACTTGGCGACTGCCACGAAGATTGTCACCATTAAAATCGGAGTCCAGCTTCCTTTTCCCGTCGCGGTAGGCCTTGAGCTTGGCGGCCGCTTCGGTCAGATCCGACTCGCTCGTGATGTTGTACCTGTCAAACATCGCCCTGGTCTTGTGTCCGGTGATCGACATGATGACGCGTTCAGGCACCCCGGCCCTGGAAAGATTCCTGGCGCCAGACCGACGTAGGTCATGGAACTGCAGATCAGCAAATCCCGCCCGCGTAACAAGAGTTCTTGAAGGACTTAATGGGTTCTCCCAGGCGAGAGAACACCCACGGGCAATCTGGAAGTATTCGTCGCGATCGGCCTTGGCCTGGAGCAGGACTTTATCCATATTGCCGATCCTAGGCACCATGCGAGGATCCCCTGTCTTGGTCCGGCCTCGGCAGAGTCGGATGACACCGCCAGCGAAGTCCACCTGATCCCATTGGATTCGCATCAGTTCCCCTCTACGTATTCCGGCGTTATACGCAACCGTCGTGAGTGGAAGCAGGTACGACGGCAACTCAACGAGCACTTTCTCGATGTCATCGTCTTCGATGAAACCCTAACGGGCGAACGCGTCTTCGTTGACGATCGGAAATTTCGGGATGTTAGAGAGGGAGAGCAAGGGAGGGGTGGTTGTGGCCGCGGTCCTCAAGGAGGTGCGCAGGTAGGATAGCTCTCGATTGCACGTGGTCGGAGATGCGCCCTCGTTGGTGCGGAGAATGCGATAGTTGGTCAATGCGACTGACGTAATCTTCTCGGCCTTGAGCTTTCCGAAGTGCGGCCGCAGGTGCTCCAGGGACGCCCGGCGGCATTGACGATGCTGGTCGCGGCTTCTGGCCTGCACGATAGAACCCGCCGGGCCGCGAGCAGGATGCGACGCCGGCTCCAGAGCGATCGCACGGTTGGGAGTTAGCGTCGGCGCTATAATAGCCTGAGACTCGGATCGGCTTGCGCGAACGAGGGTCATTCTTGGGTGCCGAACGCCGACTGGCCTCGAATGCATCGCTCAAACCTGCAGTTGCAGGACCCAACGTGGCCGACCTTTCTTCAACTGAAACATCAACATGGATGACAGAAACAGTCGATCATCGACCGCAATGGTGTCGGTGGCCGGCTTGTCGAAACGCTACGGTGTGACCGAGGCGGTTTGCGACGTCAGTTTCGAAGTCGGGGCAGGCCTGATCTTCGGACTGCTGGGTCCGAACGGCGCCGGCAAAACGACCACGCTGGAGTGCATCCTGGGATTGCGGCAACCCGATAGCGGTTCGATTCAGATCGGCGGTTCGGACCTCCGCACCGATGCGAACCGGGCGAAGCTGTGCGTGGGCGCGCAGCTTCAGGCAGCCACGCTACAGGACAAGATCACCCCACGCCAGGCTCTCGAGCTCTTCGGCTCGTTTTACCCTCGGCCATTCGCCAGCGACGAGCTTCTCGAACGCTTCGATCTGGAGGATAAAGCCGATGCGCACTTCGCCACTCTCTCCGGCGGGCAACGCCAACAATTGTTTCTTGCGCTGGCACTGATCAACCGGCCCACGCTGCTGGTGCTGGACGAACCGACCGCCGGTCTCGACCCGCAGACCCGTCGAACACTACGCGGCTTGATTAGCAACATGCGAACGGAGGGCAGGACGGTCCTGCTGAGCACTCACGATCTTGAGGAAGCGGCTCAGCTATGCGATCAGGTCGCAATCCTGGATGGCGGACGGATGATCGCCATCGCGCCGCCATCCGAATTGATCGGCCACGCCAAATCGCCAACTCGCGTGATTGTGCGAACCGCCCCGCCGCTGACTAGCGCCGAGGTGGATTCGCTGCCCCACGTGCTGGGAGCGGCTTGCGGTGACTGCGGTTGGATCCTGGATACACCGGCTCCGAATCGTCTCCTCGCAGCACTGGTCCGGCGAGCGGATGAGGTGGGGGCTGAATTGCTCGACATTCAATTACGCCGTCCTTCCCTCGAAGACGTCTTTATCGAACTCACCGGCCACCCATGTTCCGGCGAACGCGAGCGGAGAGAGGCCTCATGACGGCGCCACCGGCATTGAACGGTTGGATCCGGCACTTCCTGCTCACGATCCATCTGAATTTCTCCAACGCCCAGGCGATCGTGTACGGCTATCTGGTGCCCATCATCTTCCTTCTCGCGTTCGGTAGTGTATTTCGAGCCGACTCTCCGCCGTTATTGGCTCAGATGGGGCAGATCGTCACCATCACGATACTGGGCGGTGCGTGTTTCGGACTGCCGACGGCGCTGGTGGCCGAGCGCGAACAAGGCGTCTGGCGACGGTACCGCTTGCTGCCTGTCCCGATTCCGTGGCTGTTGTTCAGCGCGATGCTGGCGCGAGTATTGATTGTCGCCTCATCCATCCTGGTTCAGATTGCCATGGCCCGCGCCATTTTTGGCACCCCTTTTCCCAATCATCCGGGAGCGGCCACGGTGTCATTTCTCTTCGTGATCGCCGCCTTTCTGGGCATCGGCTTGCTCATTGCGGCGATGGCCGACTCGGTGCCCGCGGTGCAGGCGCTCGGCCAATGCATTTTCCTTCCGATGATCATGATCGGCGGAGTCGGAGTGCCTTTGGCGGTCTTGCCGGTTTGGGCGCAACGCTTCGCCGGCTTTATGCCGGGCCGTTACGCGGTCGAAGTTCTGCAGCCCTGCTTTAGCGGGCCGGACGGAATCCACGGCGCCGGATTCCGGTTGGGGTCGCTGGCGGTGATCGGCATTGCAGCTGGCGTGTCCGGCACGAAGCTCTTTCGGTGGGAAGCCGGCCGGAGGAAGGGCTCCGCGCGCTGGTGGGTAGCGGCGGCTTTGACCTCGTGGGTGACCGTCGGCGCCTTCGCCTGGGCTACGGACCGGTTGCGTCCCGTATTGTCGGAGGCGGCGGTGTGGAGTGCGATCACCGAGACACAGATTGCGGCGATTAGTCTTGACAATCTGCCGGCCGACGACGGCATGGTCGTGGCCATGGCGTCCCCGACTCTGGAGTCCGCATCCAGCAGGGAGTTTGCGCGCAAGCTTGCTGTGTGGCCGCAGGGAAAGGTCGACGAAGGCGGACAAAGCGTCCGCAACTTGGTCTCGCTGGCGGCGGTGGCCGATCTTTGCACCGATCCCAGAGAGGCGGAGATCGGCCGACTCGTGTTTCGCCAAATCAGCAGCCGGTTTGAACCCGCCGCGGCGCAGCGCGCGCTGGCCTGGATCATCCTGAATCCGGAAGACGGCCGGGTTTTGACAAGAGCTCCGGAATTGGGTTTGTTTCGTCATCCTCCGGAACGTCTGATTCGCCAGCGAAGCGTCATCTACGCAGAGAAATATCTGGGCCGGCTGGCCGGCAAGATCCCGGAATGATCGGCGTTCGGCATCGTCTGACGATTGGTGTTGATGCGCCGGTTTGAATGTCGCTATAGTGTGCGAAGGGTCGATGCTTCGGACCGCGGCCAGCGAGGTTCTGTATTCTTTCGACGTTCCGGTCTGAGTTCACTCAGCGGGTTCTGTCGAGGCCCGCACAGTTGGCCCTGAAGGGAAGGAGCCCCATCGCGATGTCCGGTCAAACTCCGCATCAGACCGAGCCGTCGTCTGTCGTATTCCCGATCCTGTCGAATCCGCCCGTGAGGGCACGCAGCGAGGGGCCGGGCCCCTCCGCATCCCGGTGGCTGGCAGCGTTGCTGACGCTAATTGCGGGGGCGGCCCTGCCTTGCTGGTTTGCCACTGTGACGGCGCCGAGCCCCGGAACGCGGGATATCCACATCGAGGCGTATCGCTACGGTTTCAGTCCTTCACGAATCCAGGCCAATCGCGGGGATCGATTGCGGCTGACGTTTTCCACCCGGGATACGGGGCAAAGCTTCTTCTTCCAGGATTACGATCTTCACGTCTCCATCACTCCGGGTGACAAACTGGTTTCCGTTCAGCGCCTGTCGCATCCGGATGTTCCCTCCGTGCTGATGGAAACAGTCGAAATCGTGGCGGGACTTCCGGGCTGGCAGGGGTGGTTAACCGGTAAGTCTCAGTTCCGAAATCATACGTACAACGGCCCGCTGCACGGAACCGAGCGCGGGGACTTGATTGTCGCGCCCAACTTCCTGCTGTACGGCGGGCTGGGGCTGCTGGTGGCGATTCCGCTGGCAGGGTGGATCCTGGGGCGACGGCGCACGGCAGGCGGTCCGGACCGGCGCATGAATCTGTTCCGGACCTTCCCATGGCTCAAGAGGATCCTGAAAGCGCCTTCCTTTCAATTCAACCTGGCGCTACCAATGCTCGGGGTGTTCTGGCTCATCATTCTGGCGGGCCTGTTCGGCACCAAGGTCGCCGGCCGCAATGCCGGCCCGATGATCATCTGGGTCCTGTGGCTCTCCGCCCTGATTATCCTCCTGGTGCCCATCGGCGGCAGAATCTGGTGCACGGCCTGCCCACTGCCGCTATTGGGGGAATGGCTGCAGCGCCTCCGCCTCGCGCGCAATCCGGCGGAACTGGAAGGCAAGTCGGTGCGCCGCCTCTTCGGCATTACGCTTCGATGGCCCGCCTTCCTGAGCAACGCATGGCCGCGAGTGCTGTTCTTCCTCCTATTGGGAACCTTCAGTACGACTCTCGTGGCGGTGCCTGCCGCTACCAGTTGGATGCTGATCGCCCTCGTGCTGATGGCCGTCGCCACCTCCGTCTTCAGCGAGCAGCGCCTCTTTTGCCGGTACCTGTGCCCGATCAACAGCTACATCAGTCTCTACGCCACTACCGGCCGCGTCATGGTGCGGTCCGTCTCCGCCAAAGCCTGCGGCGATTGTCAAGAGAAGTTCTGCCTGACCGGCAGCGTCAAGGGATGGGGGTGCCCGTACGGACTGTGCGTGGGCGAGATCGACCGCAATAACGATTGCGGGGCCTGTATGGAATGTGTGAAGACCTGCGCCTACGACAATGTCGCAGTCTTCTGGCGCAGCGCATCCTGGGACAACAAGCTCGTGAGCTACGGCGAAGCCTGGCAGGCGATTGTGATGTTTGCCCTGGCCTGCCTGTACTGTTACCTCAACCTCGGCGCGTGGGATCGAGTCCGGGATTGGATCGACATCGTCGATAAACAGAACTGGGGTACATTTGCCGTCTACGCGGTGGTGGTGTGGGCGGTCTGTCTGGGCGTCCTGCCGCTGGCGTGGTATCTGCTGAACAGAACCGGGCTTGCAATCGACGGATCGCGCCAGGCTGCGGGAACGCAGTTTCGCGCCACCAGCGGCGCCCTGATCCCGATTGGATTGTCGGTCTGGATCGCCTTCGCGCTGGCCACCGTGCTTTCGATGAAGACCTTCGTACTGCAAAGCCTCTCGGACCCGTTCAATTGGGGATGGGATCTTCTGGGCATGGCCGGAAGCCGCTGGCACATCGTCTGGGCGGCGGGCATCCCCTGGCTGCAGGTAGCCTGTGTTCTGGTGGGGACTGCGGTTGCGTTGCGAACGCTCCATGAAGGCTGGGCGGACGACGTGCCGGCGGCGCGGCGGGCCAGGGTGGGTTGGCTTGCGCCCGCGTCCTTCCTGTGGACCGCAGGCGCGGTGATGATCTGGTTTTTCGCGGGCTAACAGAGAAAGGTGAGAATGAAGCGGGAGTCCAGCAGGCCGAAATCACCTGGGGCAAGGCGCTCATCCGTGCTGCCGGGGCTCCGGATCCTCGCCGTCATGCTGGGAGTCCCGCTGGCGGTCCTGTTTTACCAGGCGCACAGTTCCGGCCTCTCACTGGGCCAGCTATTCGAACATGTTTTCAAGAGCGCCCGCCCGGCCGATACCGCGGAAAGCCCCGCCAAAACCGGCCACGGCAGGAAGATCGACTTCCTGACGCAGGTGCCGGTCGGGTTCCCGTCCACCGCCCCGCCTCGAATCGGCAGCGTCGAGATCGTCGATCTCGACCGGGATGGCCTGCCGGACATTCTCGTTGCCGACATGCTCGCCAACCGCGTGGGTTGGATCCGGCAGTCTCCGGCTGGAGTGTATACGGAATATTGGATCAGTCCGGTACTCCCCGCCCCCGCGCATGTGAGCGCAGTCGATATCGACAAGGACGGCGATCTCGACGTGCTGGTGGCTTGCATGGGACAACTCTTCCCGAGCAACGACAAGATCGGCTCGGTGGTAATCCTGGAAAATAACGGAAAGCAAGACTTCACTCCGCATACGATCATCGAGCACATCGCCAGGGTGACCGACGTGCGCGCCGCGGATTTCAACGGCGACGGCCGTCTCGACCTGGTCGTGGGCGAATTCGGCTATGACGATGGCGAGACCCGCTGGATGGAGAATCTCGGCAAATGGCAGTTCCGCTCGCACATTCTGCACAGCCTCTCGGGAGTGATCCACGCTATTCCCGTGGATATCGATAACGACGGCGACATGGATATCATCAGCATCGTCAGCCAGGAATGGGAGGAGGTCTACGTCTTCGAGAATGACGGACACGGGAATTTCAAGTCTCACCTGGTCTGGGGCAGCACCAACGAAGACTATGGCAGCAGCGGTATCAGGCTGGTCGATTTGAACCGCGACGGCCGGGTGGACATCCTGCTCACCAATGGGGACGCCTTCGACTATCTGCCGCCGCGTCCGCGACCCTGGCACAGCGTCCAATGGCTCGAGAACAAAGGGAATTTCAAGTTCGAACATCATCCCATCGGCCTTCTCCCTGGCGCGAGCGCCGCGGTTGCCGCCGATTTGGACGGCGATGGCGATCTCGATATCGCCGCTGTCAGTTGCTATAACTTCTGGGAGCAGCCGAACTCGCAGAGCATCATCTGGTTTGAGAATGACGGCAAAATGAACTTTACGCAGCATGATATCAGCCACTCTCCGACGCATCTCATCAGCCTGGAAGCGGCAGACATGAATGGAGACGGAAAACCTGATTTGGTTTCCGTACGGATGGACGTTTATCAGCCATTTACCCCTCAGGGACGTGTTGTGCTCTGGCTCAACCACTGGAGTCAGGCGGCCGGCAAAACACCATGAAACCCGAATCTCGCGACGACCATCGTTGGTACGATTCAAGGTCGCTTCCAAAAACCGGCGCGCTTGTCATAGCGGTTGCCGCGGTCTCGTGGCTGGTGGCGCCGGTGCTGCTTCCGGCGAGATTACCGGAGAATTTCCCAAAGCTGCCGGATCTGCGGACGACGAACCCGGCCCTTCGCGCGTCGCTGGAGGGTGCGGACCGGGATGCCCGGCGGAAGCCCGGCTCGGCTGAAGCCGTCGGCAAACTCGGCATGGCTTACCATGCAAACCTGTTCCTGGAGCAAGCTGCGAGCGCGTATCGGATTGCCGCACGGCTGGCCCCCAACGACTATCACTGGGCGTACTGCCAGGCATTCCTGCAGGAGGAGAACGGGAACGAACAGGAGCAGGTCAAATTCCTGGAGCAGACCGTGCGGCTCAAGCCCGATCACGTGCCGGCTCTGCTCCGGCTGGCTGACGGGGAGTTCAAGCGCGACCGACTGGATGAGGCGGCACGTTATTACGAAAGGGCGGCCGCCGCTCCCGACGGTCACGCCTCACTGCAAGCGGCTTTCGGGCTGGGGCGGGTTGCGGCGCGCCGCCAGGAGTGGAAGCAGGTGATCGAGCACATCGCTCCCCTGGCACGCACCTACCCTTATCTGCAGCCCCCGTACGAGTTGCTGCAGGAAGCTTATGCGGCACTCGGTCAGGCTGACAAGGCCGCGGAGGCCAGGCGGAGCATTACGCTGAGCAAATCCAAGATCGTACCCCCGCCGCAAGATCCGTTGAACGACCAGTTGATCGGTCTCTCGTACAACTCCACGCGTCTGCTCAAACAGGCAGGTCTGCTGAGCCGTTTCGGGTATCCCGACCAGGCGATTCAAGTCGCTCGCCGCGCAGCCGAAGCGGACACCAAGGACCCGGACATCCGGAATTTTATGGCTCGCACGCTGCTCACCGCCTACCCCAATAAGCCGGAGGCGGTGGATGAAGCCCTCACCCAGATGGGCGAGTATCTTCGGCTGAGGCCCGAGGACCCACTCCCCCTGTGGGGCTTCGCCGGTTTGTTCTTCGACACTCCAAAGCAACCCGCGGCGGTTGAACGGCTCAACTCACTTCTGCGCCCGTTCGCCGGCCGCGACGATGCCCATTTCTTTCTGGGCATGGTCGCCGACGCCCGGGGACAGGACGCCGAAGCCGTCTCACAATACGAAGCCGCCCTGAAGCAAAATCCCGACAACGCCGCTCTCTACGTCAAACTTGGCCTGGTCTGCGACCGGGAAGGCAAGTTCGACGCGGCAATCGCGTATTTTCGGAAGGCGATCCAATTTGAGCCCACTAATACCGCCGCCCGTTTCAATTTGGGCGTTGCCCTATTGCAGAGTGGCAAGGACAGTCAGGGCTTGAAGGAACTTGGCGAAGTACTCCGGCTCAAGCCGAACGATGCAGCCACGCATTTCTGCATGGGATTCGCGTACTTGTATTCGAAGAGGATCGACGCTGCGATTGCAAGCTTTAATGAGGGGCTACGGTATAAGGCGGATGACGCCGAGGCCCATTACGGCCTGGGCTCGGCGCTCGCCATGCAACGCCGGTGGGAAGATGCCGTCGCGGCGCTGAGGGAAGCGATCCGATTGCGCCCGAACTACCCGGAAGCGCAGGCACTGCTACAGCAATTGCAGCGTTGAAGGGTCAATAAAAAAGACGCCGGGCAGGAACGAAGCCCTGCCCGGCGTCTTAAGACTACTGTCCGGTCTCTTTAGAATTGAACCCGAACCATCAGCTGCAGAATTCGGGAGTATCCAAATGCTCCGGGACCCGACTGCGTCAGGCTGCCGAAACCGCCGATCTGGGTGCAGCTAACACCGCTGCAGCCCCGAGACGGATCGTTGACTGACAGCGCCGTCGAGGTGTATCCCGTCGGCGGGCCGGTGATGACACCGGCGCTGTTGGCGGGGAATGCCGTGAAGGCCAACCCGCTGTTGACGCCGGTGAAGATGGTGTGGTTGAACACGTTGAATGCGTCAGCGCGGAACTGGAAGCGAACCCTTCCTTCCTTGATGACCGCAAACTCCTTTTGGAGCGCCATGTCGAAGTTCAATCCGCCGGGAGCGTTGAGGTAGTTGACACTCGACTCGAGCCCGATGCTCCCAACCGAGGCCGGCTGGAAACACGCGGGGTTCAGATAGGTGTTCCAATTGCTTGAGTGCGTGTAAGGGTCGCAGCCTGCCACGCGCACCGGCCGCCAGCCTTCGGTATAGGATCCGGTGACGACCGCATTGGATGAATTCTGGACACTGACGGAGGGCGTAAACGGCGCGCCGGTCTGCGCCATGGTGACGCCTGAGAGCTGCCAGCCATTGGTGACCAGTTTCGTCCACGCGTTGCCGCGTTCCAGCTTCGGAAGGGTGTAGACGTAATTGATCGCCAGGATCTGGCGGCGGTCGAACGAAGTGGGCCCAACGTTCGCGATGTTGTTGTACTGATCGGGTCGAACGAATGAGTTGTCATTCGTGCCGCCGGACAGCGAGTTTGCCATCGCCTTGCTCCACGTATAAGAGACGCCGAGGAACAGACCCTTTGCCGCGCGCCGCTGCAACTGCACCTGAAGTGCGTTGTAGTTCGATGTGGCCGCGCTCTCATACAGGTTGATATTGCCGTATCCCCTCATCGGGGCCATGAAGTTCTGCGGGAGGGCGTTGCTTCCAATGGGCCGTCCCGTTCCCAGGGCCGCGGGGCATCCGATGCATCCGGTGCCGGCGGTGGGATCGGTCGCCGCCGCCGTGAACGTGGTCCCGAACGGGCTCCAGTTCAGGTTGCGGTTATCCTGCTGATGCCGGGACGCGGACCCGACGTATGCGACGTCGGCGATCATGCTCCACGGCAGGCGCTTTTGCACGCTGAATTGATACGAGTAGGTGGTCGGAATCTTGCCGGTCGGGTCGACTGCGTTAACGGCCGGCGGAGAAAGCAGCGCCGTAGCGGGATTGAGCTGTTGAGCGAAACCGTACTGCGCCGTGACGCTGAACGATTCGGGCGGATTAGCAACCATGTCGAACGTCCGGTTGCCCTGAATGCGGTCATAGTAGATGCCGCCGCCAGTGCGGATTACGAAATCCTGTTTGCCGGTGACGTCCCAGGCAATTCCGAAGCGGGGACCCCATTGCAGACCACGGCCCTGGGTCAAATACTTACTGACACAAGTGCCGGCCTGGCAGATGCCGTTGGTGGTGTTTCCGCTGCCGGGGATGAGAACGCCGATGTAGTTCGAAGGGAGATAGGTTTTGGTCACCGGATCGTAGGCGTTGCGGGTGTTGTTCGCGGGATTGACCGCTGGAACGTACAGCCGGGGAGCTTGCGCCGGATCCCACTTCGAAAGTACGAAGGTAGATGCCTGCAAGGACGCATCGAACTGTGGCTGATACCAGCTCGCGCGCAGACCGTAATCCAGCGTCACGCGGGGGGTGAGCTTCCAGGTATCCTGGAAATACTGTTCGATGTTCCAGTAACGGTACATTCCGTTGACGTGATGCTGAGCCTGGTTGAAGGACTGGAAAACGCCCAGCAGCGCGTTGGCGTACCCGTAGCCGGTATCGAGCGGATTCGCACCCGTCGGTCCACCCTGGTCGCCGAAGTTGTAGCTGCCGTTGAAGTTTGCGAAGGACGTCTGATCTTTCCGGCTGCGCTGCATGTATATGCCGGCCTTGAAGACATGGCTCCGCCAGACCTTCGACACACCGTCGGTGATGTCGATGGTGGTGTTGTAGTTGATGAACGGCGCATCGGCGCTCCCGAACGTGGGGGAGTTAGCCAGGTTGTTGCCGCCAAAGCCTATCTGCGGGAGATAGCCCTCCTGCACCGCGTCAGGGTATAACACCGGCAGCGGATTGGATCCGAGGGACGACTGGCGCAGTCCTTTGGGGGAGAAGATATTGATGCTGTTGTTGGTGAAGCCCAGGTTGAATTCGTTGGTCATCGTCGGGCCGACCATGTAAGTCATGCCCCCCGCCCAGCTCTTGCCCGGAATCGGCTCGGAAATCTCCGCGATTGGCGGGTTGATCCCCAAGACCCATGTTCCGTAGGGAATTACCATGTTCTGCACGTCTTTAATGTAGTGGCCGTACACGCGGATCTTTTCGGTGAGGTTGAAATCCATCCGAGCCAGATCCTCCCGGCGTGGCTGCTTGCTCGGCAACTGGGTCTGGTAATTGTAAGTGGCGCCCGAAGGAAGACTGGCGTTGTCGGCGAGAGTCTGGTTGGGCGTGGGAAAAAGGTTCATCAACGCCTGGCCGGGCGCATAGATCCGGCTGGTTGGAACGACGTTGCCCGGAAAGGGCTGGCCGTTGGTCGGATCATAGATCTTGACCTGTTGGTGGGTGGCGGAACTGACGCTCTGGCTGAAATCCCCCTTCCGCTCCAGCGCCGTCGGCACCGTCACGTTTCGCGCCGTGTTCGGCACCAGTTGCTCCTGCCATTCCTGGCTCCAGAAGAAGAATAACCGGTTCTTAAGGTTCCCTTTCCTTAACGGTACGGGGCCGCCGATGGTGTAACCGGGATCGTTGTAGCGAAACAAGGGCTTGGCGATTGTAGCCAACCCAAACTGGGGCCGGATGTTATTGAGGAAGGTATTCGCGTTCATGCCCTCGTTGCGGTGATACAAATACCCGCTGCCGTGGAACTGCGAGGTGCCGCTCTTGGTGACTAACTGAATCTGCGCACCCGCGCTGCGGCCATACTCGGCCTGATAGGCACCGGTGAGTACCTTGAATTCCGCGATCGAGTCGTTGCTGACGCTGGCGTTCATCCCGCCATTGTTGCCGGTGTCGACGTCGCCGATTCCGTTGATCGAAACCTGGTTCTGCGAAGGGCGCGTGCCGTTCGCGGTGAAGTTGTTCGCCCCATTGGCTGCGTTGCCCACGGCGTAGGTAGCTCCGGTCGTAAACTGCACTCCCGGAATCAGCTTGGCCAGATCGAGCGGACTGCGCCCATCGACGTTGATGTTCTCAATCTGCGTACCTGTTACGGCCGAGCCGCGCTCGCTGCTCTGCGTTTGTAGCGCCACGGTCGTGGCACTGATTTCGATCGTCTCGGTGAGAGCGCCGATCTGGAGCGCCAAATCGCCCAGGGCGATCTTGTCACTGGCGTTCAGCGGAACGTCCGCACGAGTCATTTTCTTGAAGCCTTTTGCCTCGACTGTGACAGTGTAGTTCCCCGGCGCCAGTCCGGCGATCGAGAAATCTCCGAGGGCGGTTGAATTCGTGACCACCGTCACTTTCTTGGTTGGCTCGAAAGCGGTGACCCTGGCTTCAGGAACCGCGCTGCCCTGCTGATCGACTACACGTCCGTTCAGCGAGCCTGTGATGCTCTGTGCGTAGCCCTGAACCGCGAGCACGAACAGGGTGAGCAATATCGTTGTGGATATCTTCCGCATTCTGGTACCTCTTTCACTTCCATCATTGGTAAAACCGATCTTAATAGCTGGATAGTGCAATCTGATCGAGTTTACTCTTAGCACACGCTACGGCTAGGTTCGGTACGGTGTCAGTTGTTCAACTCCAATGGAATCTGACCAGTGCACTCACGTATCGAGCTCCTGCCGAGCTTGATTAACCGTTAGCCCTAACGGTTACGGCCCCAGTGTCGCGGCAGGTAGTCCGTGCATACCTGCGGGCCGCGAAGAGCCAAAGCAAGAGGGCTGCGATACTCGCACTCCTCCTGCAAACTCCTTTCTTACGATTTGTCCGGGCCTGCCTAAGGACGTGGGAGAGCGACCACGTTGCGGAGGAGGCAGAGGCCTCCGTCAAGGGTTTGTTCCACCGAACTGGCGCGAGGCTGGCCCATTTTGTTCGGCCCCAAAACTTTCTTGGTGTTATAACCTTTATCCTGGATAGAGGGCCCTGTCAAGATCCAAATATGAGGGACAGTTCCATTCCGGAGATTCCACCGTTGTAGGACAGCCCGTAGTAGAGATAGACGCGGCCGTCAGTCGGCAAACAGATCGGGATCGCCTACGTCGAACGGCTTTCTCAAGCAGTTCCCACTTGCTCTCCTTGGGATCCTTGGTTTTGTACAGACCGATATTGCAGGTTGAGTAATAGAGGACGCCGTCGTACGCCATGACGGCCGGAGCGTAGGCTTCGATCGGCAACCCCGACGGCTTCACGAAGGTCCGGTCGACCAGATCCGCCGAGCGCCAGTATCCGCCGGATTTTGACGCGAACAGATAATAGTCGCTGCCAAACAGAACTATCGCCGGATCGGCCGCTTCGCGCCGGCTCGGCAAGTCCGTCATGAACCGGTATTCGATATTGATCGGATTCGCGAAGGTTCGAGGTCTTTCGGGTGGCGCGGCAGTCACCAGGCGGCCGTAACGGCAACCACCAAACAGCAGGATCCTCGGTTCATATGCCATCCTCGCCGAACGGGTCGGCACGATAACTACGGTCGCGGTACACGAAATAATCGAAATCCGCCTGCCGGCCGATGCCCGCCAGATCCTGGCAGGCAACGCCGACGAATGCGCCCGTGAAATTGGGCGTTCCAGGGCCCGCCGCCTCGTCGGACAGGATGCTGGCATCCAGCGGGCCGGGCAGCCGACGCCACTCGCGGCCTTCGATACGGTACGCGAAATAGAGGCGCTCGAAATCGACTTCCACGCGCAAATGCACTTGCACTTCCGCGGGTATGCCGACCGGCGCGCTGAAGACATCCGACTGAAGTTGGTCGGGCAGACACGACATGACCCGGATGTGCTTCCCCAACTCCGCGTCGTGCGAGACGTAGAGGTAGTGAAACTTGCTGCCGTTGTAGTAACAGACCAGGCCCGCCATCTGCTGAAACCGGTCCGGCTCGAACTCCATCACCGTCGCCGCGCTGAAGCAGTGCGACTGCTGCCGCCGCGCGACCAGGGACTGCCGGAAGAGGCTGCCCAGCGTCTCGCGGCCGTAAAGCCGCAGATATCCGGGGCGCTCCGTCAGGCTGAAAAGCTCCTCAGGCCAGGGGGATCGGAGCCACTGAAAATCCAATGGCAGACTCGGACCATCGAAGTCCTCGCGCTCCGGCGTTTGGGGGAACACGTGCTTGGGCAGGTCCGGCGCCGCGACCTCGGAGTACGGGACCCCCGATCCATCCACGGTGCGAAGCCAGTCGTCCTCCGACCACACCATCGGCTGGATCGCAGTCTCGCGGCCCAACGTGCAGCGCCCGCGATTCGGAATCGGCCGGCCGCAGAGATGAACCATGTAGGTCTCTCCGTTCGGAGTCTCCACGAGGTCGGCGTGCCCCGCGCGCTGCAGTTCGATATCCGGCCGGCTGCGTGCGGTCAGAACATACACGTCCGGATGCAATTCGTACGGTCCGGTGAGTTCGCGCGAGCGCGCCATGGTGACGGCATGTCCCCATCCCGTGCCGCCCTCGGCGGTCAACAGGTAGTAATAGCCGTTCCGCCGGTAGAGATGCGGTCCCTCGGTGAATCCCAGCGCCGTGCCCTGGAAAATCATGTGGACCGGTCCCACCAGCTTGCGCTCCGCATGCGAGTACTCCTGCAACACGATCCCGGAGAATCGATTGCCTCCAGGCCGGTGGTCCCAGCGCATATTGAGCAGGTACTTGCGGCCGTCGTCGTCGTGGAACAACGAAGGATCGAAGCCGCTGCTGTTGAGGTAGACCGGATCCGACCACTCGCCGTCGATCCGCGGGCTGGTCACCAGGTAGTTGTGCGTGTCGCGCAGCGAGGCGCCGCTTGCGCCGCCCTGAGTCGTGCGTCCATATCGCTTCACGTCCGTGTAGATGAGCCAGAAGAGGCCGTCGGCGTAGCTCAGGCAGGGCGCCCAAACGCCGCACGAATCCGGATCGCCCAGCATGTTCAGTTGACTGGCGCGATTCAGCGGCCGCGTCAGCAACCGCCAGTGGACCAGATCGCACGAGTGGTGGATCTGAACGCCCGGATACCATTCGAACGTGGAGGTGGCGATGTAATAGTCGTCTCCGACGCGGACGATAGAAGGATCGGGATTGAATCCGGGCAAAATCGGATTTCGAATGCGGGCCGAGTGGTTCGTCACCTTCAGGCTCCTATTCGTTCGCGGACCACGGTCCACAGGACCACCGCTCCCAAGAGGTCAAGCAGACCGAGGCAGATAAAGAAAGGCGTGTAGCCGACCGTTGCGACGAGGCCGCCGATCAACAACGAAAAGATCAGCACGCCCGCGTTACCGAACGTGCCCGCCATTCCGGCGGCCGTGGCGACCTCGTTTTTGCGAAACAGGTCCGACGACATCGTGATCACCGTCACCGAGAGCGTCTGATGCGCGAACCCGCCGAGGCTCAGAAGCGCGATCGCCGCGTACGGGCTCTGGACGAATCCCACGAAGCCCACGCCGAGCATGAGGAACGCGCCTAGGGTGAAAGCGCAGCGCCTGGAATTGATCACGCTGAGGGCGAATCGCTTCTGCAGTCTCAGCGCCACCAGGCCGCCGAACATACAGCCGAAGTCCGCCGCCAGAAACGGCATCCAGGCGAACAGGGCGATCTCTTTCAGATTCATGTGCCGGACGCTGCTCAGGTACAACGGCAGCCAAAAGCTCAGCGTGCCCCATGTCGGATCGGCCAGAAAACGCGGCACGGCGATCCCCCAGAAGTTGCGCTGCACGAGAATCTTCACCAGCGACGGGCGCGAACCATCGCTTTGCAGATGCTTCTCCTGTCCCGACGCAATGAACTCCTTCTCCTCTGCCGAAAGCGCGGGATGCCGGTCCGGCGATTGATAGAAGAACAGCCACAGCGCCACCCAAACCAGCCCGAGGCCGCCGGTGATGACAAATGCCGCCCGCCAGTTGTAAGCAAGAATCGCCCACGCCACCAGCGGAGGAGCCAGCATGGAACCGACCGAGGCTCCGATGTTGTACACGCCGCCCGCGAGTCCACGCTCCTTGGCGGGAAACCATTCCGCCGTAGCCTTCATGCCTGCCGGGTTGGCCGATCCTTCGGCGAAGCCGAGAAGCCCGCGAAGCCACGCAAATGCCTGCCAGCTTCCGGCGAGTGAATGCGCCATGTTCACCAGCGACCAGGCGATCGCGAAAATTGCGAACCCGATCTTCAGGCCTAGCACGTCCAGCACGTAACCGCAGATAGGCTGCGCCATGATGGCGCCCTGAAAGGCTCCGATGATCCACGAGTACTCCCGCGCGCTGATATGCAGTTCCTTCAGCACGGTCGGGGCGGCCACCGCCAGTGTGCTTCGGGTGAGGTAGTTGATGACCGAGCCGAGCATGATTAGGCTGATCATCCACCATCGGAGTCCTCTAATCGTGGTCATCGTGATTCAGGCGGCGAGAACCGGAACTGGCAGTTTATCAGGCTGATCGGATATAGGTATTCGAGGGAGTGCCGGCGACCGGAACGGCCGCCGGCGTCCCTGTTCCTTAATCGCGGAACAGCAGCGGCGCGAATTGATACAGGCTGCGCCGCCAGGTCAACCATTCGTGAGCGGTGTCGGGTGACTCGTAGAACACGCCCTTCACGCCGGCTTGTTGGAGGGCTTCCACGGCAGCCTTGCCCGCAGCCCCCCTCTCGCGGCTTCCGTAACTGACAAACACCACCTTGACCTTCTTTTTGAAGTTGTCCATGTCGGTGATCTCCGCCGGCGCGATGCTGCCTCCGCTGAAGATGCCGATGTGGGAGAACTTGTCCAGGTTTGCCAGCCCGATCTGACGCGTCTGCATTCCTCCCAGCGAGAGACCGGCCATGGCCCGGTGCTTTTGATCGGCGAGGGTGCGGAAGTTGCCATCGATGAATGGGATCAGTTCGTCGATCAGCACCCGCTCGAATGCGCTGAAATTGAAGCGCGGAGGGCCCGCGCCACGGCCCGGGGCCGCCGCGCCCGCGGCCCCGGCAGCCGGAGCGGGAGCTGGCGGAGGACCAATCTGTACGCCCGGGACATAGCTGCTGGCCATGACGATGATGAACGGCGTGATCTTGCCGGCCGCGATCAGGTTGTCCATGATCAGGCCGGTTTTCCCTTGGTTTCCCCAACCCGTTTCATCCTCCCCTCCGCCATGCTGCAAGTACAGCACGGGATATCGCTTCGAGGGGTTCTTTTCATACTCCGCGGGAGTGTAAACGAAGCAGCGCAGGACGGCCTCGGAGCGTTTGGAATAGAAAGGAGTCTCCCGCAATTGGCCGTGAGGGACGTTCTTCATGGCGTAGAAATCCTGATCCCGGGCGGGGACTTCGACCCCGCTGCCCCACCGGCTCGCGCCGTAAAAATACAGACTGCTGGGATCCGGGACCTGTGCGCCATCGACCACGATCTGGTAGTAGTGGAAGCCTTCGTCCTGCGGGATCGAAGCGCCTACCCATGCTCCGTCCTCGCCCTTGGTCAGGGGGAACTTCACGGCGCCGATATCCAGCGCGACGCTCTGCGCGCCCGGCGCGACGACGCGCGCGCGGATGCGCCTTTCCGAGTTGACCGCGGGATACTCTTTACCCTTCTGGTTCAGCGTCGAGGGCTTGAAATCTTCCACGGGTGGGGCCTTGGCAGCCTCGATCGCTGCCTGGGCCTGGGCCGCCCGCTCCGCGGCCGTGGGCTGCGGCGGCGGAGCCTGCGCGAGTGCCGAAAGCCCAAACATCACGGGTACTGCGGCGAGAATCATTGTCAATTTCTTCATGAGGAAGCTCCTTGTATTCCAATCGCTACTTGCCGTTTTGTTCGAGAACGATTGCACCCGCGGCGTTGGCCGCCAAAACCCAACTGGCCGACCCGGCCACGACGGCTTCATGCTCGAACCAGAGGAATCCGAAGTCGTCGATGCACTCCGGAAAGTCCGGCTTGATGATGATGTATCCCGGAATCACGGCACCCGGAATGTACGCATTGTCGGCGCGGTTGTTACTGTACGTCGTCGTCTTCGAGACCGTACCGACCCCAGCTACATAGGAGGTGCTGGATACCGGATGTGTTCCGAGGATGTAATTGACGGCGCGAAGTGTGTACTCCGGGCTCACAAGATCCGGAAACGCCCGGTGCAGGAAGTACATCCGCGTGGCCATGTCAACCACGCTGGCCGATCCTCCCCACGTCCCCAGGCTCGGGGGCACGCCGAACGGCGTCGCGTCCAATTGCTTGTCGAGACCCGCCATGTATATTTTTACTGCTTCCCGTAGTTGATCTTTGGCGTTCGCGTCCAGATAGGGCAAGGCGCGGATTGAGGTCCAACCACGGGCGCCAATCTGCTGCGGAGTGATCATCTGGGGGAACAACTCCTTCAGGCGGGATTTGTAGGGCTCGGCGCCATTCGTGGCGATGGTCAATTCCAGTGCCGCGGCCCAGTCCTGCACTGCGCCGAAGCCGCCACGGCCGAAGCCTGCCGGAGGGGTTGCCGGAGTGGGCGGGGCGCCAGTCACCACACCCTGAGACGCCGCCAGCACACCCTGCGCGGGAGCATTCGCGGGATTCCCGCCGCCCATCCCGCCGCGGCCGACAGTTGGCGTCGGGTGAGCCTTCTCTTCGTTCCACGCTTTGATGGCGGTCTCGAGACACTCTTTGGCTAAAGCGTCATCCCAGCCTTTCAGCACATCGGCCGCCGCCGCCAGCGCGGCGATTCCGCCCCACTGGTTGCCCGCGTTCGTAGTGGAGAAGATCCAGCGGTCATCCGGCTTGCCGGAGTACTCGCCCTTCACTTCGTTGGCGCCAAGCTTCGGGTCATAGATACGGCCGTCGGTCTTCGTCGAGCCGTCGCCCAAGTGCGTATACTGGCGCAAATCCGGTTCATGGGTGCCGCGGATCGTGTGGCCGATGTTTTTGAACTGCGCCAGAATCAGCAATGCGCCGTGCTTGACTTGCTGCACCGCATCCGGCACGCCGTCCGGACGGTGCATCTCCACTTCCCGGGCGACTTCATCTACCGTAAGCTGATCGTACTTCAGATTGAATTCACGATATGCCAGGGCCAGGCTCTGAATGACGTTTAGCTGGGCAGGCTCCTCGAGGTCGAAATCGCCGGCATCATACCAGCCGCCGACATTCATGCCCGGGATGTGATCGCCGCCTTTGTACTTGCCGTCTGTTGCTGTCGCCTGATGCCAGCCGTCGAATTGCTCCCCGACGACGGGCGCGAGGCGGGCATCGTCCAGGTGCGAAGCGCCGTGCCATACGCGGTAACCTTCGCGAACGGAAACGTGATCCATCTGCACCGCGATGTGATGATCAAGACTGTCCTGCCAGATGTTGGCATAAGCGTCCTTGGAGATGGGGAACGGCGCCGTACGCCGGCCTGCGTATTCGATTACATAAAGGCCGGGGTCGTTCACCGGGGTGAAGTCGAATTTCGAATAGACGTATCGCAGCCAGGGCGTTGAAGCCGTGATCGGGCCCTCGAACGCCTGCTGGCATGAACCGTCTTCCGTCAGGCGCAGCAATTTAGCCGTCTTCGGCCCGTTGTCCTTCGGGTCGAGTTCAAGTACCGCCACCTTGGAGAAGCCCGGCGCATAACCGACCTGGCTGTGCGCGATCATCGGCGGCCGCGTCCAGTTCGGAATCACGTCCGGCCTGATGTGCCACACGATGGCCCCCGCGGTCTTGCCCGAAGGGATCAGCGAACGCAGCACGAACCAGCCGTTCTGCGCGCGGTTGCGTCCGTCGAACAGCATAAGATTGGCCGTATCCGACTGAACGCTGACCCGCGCCTGAGGGTCGTCGATCCCCAAGGTGATCCGCTTCCCCTCGGCAAAGGGCAGCGGCTGCGTATATCCCTTGGTCTTATCCCAGTCGTCCAGGTAGTAGGCCTTCTTCGGTTCATCGGCAAGGGGCGGGACCTTGACCATCGGATCGTTCGGCGTTCGCGGGAAGATGCCGGCTTTGGTCCCATCCACCAGGTAAGCCTTGCCCATGTAGATCGAGGGTAGGAACTCCAGGTTGAAACCCGCCCGCCCGGCAAGCTTTTGCGGCAGCGGCCTGTCGAGATTGATGCTGACCTTTACGCCGCCCGGTTCCGCGACGACCTCAAGGGTGTAGCTGAGATCGAAGGTGGCGAAGGCGAGGTTGGCGGTGAGCCGGTTGTTCGCCTTATCGGGCTGTCGCCCTTTGAGCGTTGCCACCAGGTCCCACTGCTCAGGCGTGGGCATCAGGCGCAGGTCGCCGTTGGTGGCGATGCGCTGGCCGTGGAGAATTATCTCCATGGCCGTGTTCTTCTGGTCGACGAAAACGGGGTGGTACGTGCTGTTGTAGAGAATGACGCTGAAGCCCTGCGTATCTAGGTATCCGTTTTCGGTTACCTTCATGGTGAAATCTGTTCCTGCCACAGGCAGAACGGACAGCACGACAGCCAGCAGAACGGCTTGCGGTCGCGCGGACATAATTCGTAGGAACATAAAATTAAGAGAATAAGCTCTCGATAATCACTTTATCGAAATAACCGCGGGGCGAAATCGTTGAGGTCCCTTCTCCACGTCAGCCATTCGTGAGCGGTCCCCGGCGATTCGAAATAGATATGCTTGACGCCGGCCTTGTCCAACATCGCGCGAAACGCGCCGATCGCGCCCGGGAAGGGGTTCGGCTCGGCCGTGCCCATGCCGATCCAGAACAGTTTCACCTTCTGGTTCAACGCCGCGCCGTCTTTGAACATTCCATTGAACGCCGTATCCGGATCGAGCGGCTCCGTGCTCAGCCCGTTCATGGTTCCACTGAACGCGCCGATGTAGGCGAACTTGTCGAGGTTGCGCATTGTCACCTGACAGGTCTGATTTCCGCCCATTGAAAGGCCGGCCATCGCCCGGTGCCCGCGGTCGGCGAGCGTTCGATACGTAGTGTCGATCAGGGGAATCAGATCCTTCGTAATCACTTCCTCGAAGGCCGATGTAGCTCCGCCGGCTCCAGGCCCCGGCGCCTGGCCTGGCCTCAAAGCGTAGCCGTTATCCATCACGATGATCATCGGCACGGCCCGCTTCGCCGCGATCAGATTGTCCAGGATGAGATTGGCGCGGCCCTGGAAGGTCCAGCCCGTTTCATCCTCGCCGCTGCCGTGCTGCAGGTACAGCACCGGATACCGCGTCTTCGTGTTGGCATCGTAATCCGGAGGAGTGTAGACGAGGCAGCGCCGCCACTGGCCCGTGACCTTCGACAGATACGGCCGGATCCGCACCTCGCCGTGCGGCACATCCTGATAGGAATAATAGTCCACGCCCTGCTCGGGCACTTCGATTCCGCTGGAATCCTTGCCCGTACCGAAAAAGGCGTGACTGCCCGGGTCGTTCACCGCCACTCCGTCCACGATGAACTGGTAGTAGTGGAAACCCGGGACCAGCGGCGGAGTCGTGACGCTCCATACTCCATCCGCCCCCTTCGTCATGTCGTGACGGCCGCTCAACGAAACCTGGACCTTCTGCGCATCGGGCGCTTTGAGTTGGAAGGTCGCACGGTGATCGACGTGGACCCTCGGGTATTGCGCGCCCATGACGTTTGTCGGCGCGGGCTGCGAGTCGGCCGGCGGCTGTCCCCAAACCGAGGCCGCCAGCAGGACCATCAGGATTAGCGGCGCGTTTCTCATGGCATACGCCTACTTACAGTCCCTGCCGGAACACAGGTTCTTGGCGAAGAACGGCATTACGTAGTTCTGGAAACGGACTGCTACCGCGCTGGTGTGAGTACCGGGATAGACCTCGAATCCGTTCGCAATCCCGTAGCTGTCGAGGATCTCGTGCAGTTTGCCGGCATCGACTCGCAAGCCGTCCTGATCGCCGACATCCATGGCGATCGCCTTGTATTGCTTTAGATTGCCGATGTATTGATGAACGAATACCAGAGGCGCGTTCGCCGCCCACTTATTCAGGACTTCCTGCTGGGCATCCCCAAACGGCATGTCGAGATAGAGCGGCGGCTTCTTGGGATTCGGCGACCACGCCGCGGCCACCGCAAGCTGAGTGCCCAGACCGGGCAGCTTGGCGGCCTCAGCAGGCGACTTGGCTTCCGCCACAGCCGCTTCCATATTGGGCCCGCGCCCGCCGCCCGGACCTCCGCGCCCGCCGCCGGCGCCGCGCGCGGACATGCAGCACGGGCTCATGATGTACAGGCTGCCGAAAACATCCGGATGCCTCATGCCAATCCGGCTCGCGCCGTAGCCGCCCATCGAGTGCCCCGCCAGCCCCCGGCTCGTCCGCTTCGGAATCGTCCGGTAGTGCGCATCCATATACCCAACGACGTCGCGCGCCACGTAGTTCTCGAAGTCTCCTGTCGTCACCGAACTGGAGTACATCGAGCCGTTGTACACGGTCTTCGAATCCGGCAGCACTACGATCATTTCCTGTGCGCCTTTCGCGAACGCGCCTTCGATCGTCTGCGGCACATGGATTTCCTTCGACCACTGCTCCGCGCCGATGAAATATCCGTGGAGGGCATACACCACCGGGTAGCGCCGGGACTTGGCAGTCGCGTAGCTGGCGGGCAGAAAGACGAGGGCCACCCGGTCCACTTCTTCGTCTTCCAGATTGCCCTCCAGGGACGCTCCGTGAATCTTGATCTGCTCCACCCTGACAGGCTTGGCGCTGGGCTCGACGGGCGGGATTTCCGTCTGTACCTGCGCCGGCGCCAGCAGCGCCGATCCAAGTGTCATCGTAAACAGGACAAAAATGTTCTTTTGCATGTTGAATCGCCTTATCCTGCGGACCTCAGTGTCAGGCAAACCGGAATGATCCCCCTGCAACCCTTCGGGAACCGGGCCTCCCGTCCGACGAACCGGCGAACGTCAGGTATCGTGACATCACGGTCCGGAAGATTGCCGCGTTCAAATGCCGACGTTGCAAAGTCCTCCATGGTCCCAGAATCTCCAGACGAGTCCCGATTGCATATCCTAGCGCGCAGGACGCTCAGGGACTAGGTTTGGTACGGTGTCCGGAGTGCAATGGCATCAGAATCTATAACTTATAAGGAGCGTGGGAGCCCGCCCTGCGGGTCCGGCTAACTGTTAACCGCGATTGTCCAACCGTGTTAAGGCGCACTTCCTTGAAGGGTTAGAGGTCGAACAGGAGCAATCGCGGCCCAATGATTCCGACGAGTCATCACCACACGTGGCTGGCCAGGACCCGTGGCGGACCAGGCGTGCCGTCAATGATCTTGGTCGTCAACACGAATTGGACGTTCTTATGGCGCCAGTCTCGCGGAGCCGCACAGAGGGCGCCCCCCACATACTCCGGCTCAGTGACAAATTCGCCTGCGGCCAGGGTGCCGTAGGCTTCGATTCCAGCCACCGAAATTACGGTTTTCTCGGTGGATGGGTCGAACACCCGCGTCACAATGGCATAATCTTCGGTCATCGTGCCGGCCGCCGGTTGCTTCACCATCCAGTTCACGGCACTCGGATTGCGCCGGTCGTTGATGCAGTTGTAGGTGACGCCGTCGATCGTCCGGTGGTCGAATACGAAACGCAGTTCGGCGGTCACCCGCATCGCCCAGGAATTGTTGAACGCCCCTACCGCCACGAGGGGCGCGTGCCGCAGCCGCGAGTAGTTCGTCTGCGAGACCGACATCATTTGATAGGCGCGGCCCTTGGATTGAACCCACGACGCCACCTTGAAGGCCGAAAGGGCATCCCGCGAGAACAGGTACTCCGGCGCGACCCATGCCAGCTCGCCGGAGTCGATCGAAAGCTCTGGCCTGCTGCGATCGGGGGATGGCGGGCCGGAGAGCAGACGGTTCAAGTCCTCGGTACGCGGTCCTGTGAAGCGGTAGAGACGCGTCGGCTGGCCGATACAGATCTGAATCGTCGACCGGTCGCGGAACAGGGGCTCCCAAAAGGCCTCGAGTTCGGAAACGGGGGTGCGGCGCGCGATCCAGAGCAGTGCCACGGTCACACCCAGCGCTGCCAGACCGGCGCCCGCCAGGACCCACCTGGGTCGATGGCCGTGCCGGACGGTGACGGGATTGGCTAATTCCGCCGGAGGCTTCTCTGGTTCGGCGACAGGCTTGAGAGGCTCCGCGAAGGGCGCTTCGACCGTGAAGGTGGGCAGGTAGGAGCCGCTCGGCAACTCGATCCGCAATTCGCCGGCGTGTTCCGGATCCATATAGTACTGAGCCAATCGCTTGCGGACTTCGATGGCTGCGTTGCGGACTATGGGATCCTGGGCCGTGTCGTATGCCGTCTCGCGGCCAAATACCGCGGCGCCGATACATCTCTCCTTCAGCGTGTTCTGGTCTCCTGCGACGGCCGCCTCCACCACAAACCGCAACAGCGATCCGCTGCGCTTGCTGTTCCGAAAATGAGGACTCTCCAGAATCTTGACGAGCTGAGAGTGCACGGCCGTGTGGTCGTGATCCAGGGCGACAACGAGGCGTCCGGCATCTGTGATCGGGGGGCGCACGGTCCTTGAGCTCGCGTCGATTCTATCACGTGCGGAGGTACCGTACAGCCGTCACGAAGCATCCCGCCCGCTCTGCAAAGTGTTAATGGTGAAGGCCGATTCCCAACACTGCACGGTCGCGTACTGTAGGCTACCTTGTTCTTCCATCGGAAGCACATCACAATCCAGGGCACTTCCACTCAAGCACATCTGAGCGGGTCCAAGTCGTAAGCCTGGAGAAGACATTCATGAATGCAAGATTGCGTTTCAGAGTAGGACGGATTGGTTCATTGCTCTGGATAATGGCAGGTCAGCTTGCCTTTTGCCAGACGTCCGGCTCGATCGCCGGCGAAGTTCGCGACGTGACCGGGGCCTCGGCTACGGGCGTGGCGATCACCGCCACCAACGAGGGGACCGGCGCAACGCGCGCGGTCGTTACCAATGAGGCAGGCGTCTATTCCTTTCCATCCCTCGCGCCCGGCACCTACACTCTTCAGGCAGGAAAAGCCGGATTCAAAACCGCTGTTCGGCGTCAGATTGAACTGCATGTTCAGCAGGACGCCCGCATCGATATCGCACTGGAATTGGGCGAAGTCGTCGAATCCGTCCAGGTGATGGCTGACGCCGCGCTGCTGGCAACCGAGAACGGGACCGTCGGAACGGTGATCGATAACAAACGGATCGTCGAACTACCCCTCAACGGACGCAACTACCTGCAACTCGTTTCCCTGGCGCCGAATGTTTCAACCGGATTCGCCGGGCAGGGACAGGCCTCTTCCCGCCAGGGCGGTATCCGGGCCGGCCAGACGATTTCGGTCGGCGGCCAGCGCACCAATTTTAATCACTACACGCTCGACGGCGTGGAAAACACGGACCCGAACTTCAACACGTTTATCGTCATGCCCTCAATCGACGCTCTACAGGAGTTCAAGGTGCAGACGGGCGTATATCCGGCAGAGTTCGGGCGGGAGGCGGCGCAAATCAACGTCGTCACGAAGTCGGGCACCAACCGGTATCATGGCTCGCTATTCGAGTTCTTGCGCAACGAGAAGCTCGATGCCACGAGCTATGCCTTTACCGCCCTGCGTCCGTCGAAAGACCCTTTCAAATGGAACCAGTACGGCTTCACGCTGGCCGGCCCCGTACGGATTCCCAAGCTGTTTAACGGCAAAGACAAACTGTTCTTTATGGGAAACTACGAGGCGTATCGAAAGCGCGGAAGTTCCACGGCCCTGTTCAGCCTCGCCTCCGCCCAGATTCAGGGCGGAGATTTCTCCGCCATCGCTCCTCGAGTCTACGATCCCACAACCCGCGTTCTAGCCGCAGATGGCAAGACGATCACCGCCACGCCGTTCCCGGGTAACATCATTCCCCAAAATCGAATCAGCGCAACGTCCAGGCAACTCCTGGAGTTTTACCACACGCCGACCTTACCCGGTTCCGTGAACAACTATGTCGAGGCGCTCCCCCGCCCGGACAACCGCGACCAGTTCGTGCTGCGTATGGATTATGTGGAATCCTCCAAATCCTCGTGGAGCGGACGGTATAGCTGGGGAGATGAAAACTCCTCCACCCCCGGCCTGAATCTCAACGGCACCAAACTCCTGACCAACTTCGAACAGTACATGGGCACCAACACGCGCGTGTTCTCGCCGTCAGCCGTTACCGAGACGCGCTTCGGTTACACCCGCTTCTTCAACTCGGTCGGCACGCTTCTCGCCGGAGTGCGCAACGTGGTCGATGAGCTCAAGATCCCCGGACTTTCCGGAGGCGATCCCGTAACCTGGGGAATTCCAACCGTCGGCATTCCCAATTACACCGGGATCGGCGATAGCACCGACGGCCCGTTTGTCAACAACAACAATTCCCTTCAGTTTCTGAACAACACTTCGATCACGCGCGGCAAGCATGCGTTCCGCTTCGGCGCCGAGGTTCGCCGCGATCAGTACAACCAGGATGGCAACCAGTTCGGACGCGGCAGCTTCAGTTTTTCCACCACGCCCACTTGGGACCCCTCCACCAGTAGCGGTGGCGACGCCTTCGCATCTTTCCTCCTCGGCAACATTACGCTTACGGAAGTTGCCGCCCAGATCGCGTCTGTGCAATACCGGCAGACGAGTTTCTACCTCTATGTCGACGACGTCTGGAAGATCACCCCGCACGTCACATTGTCTCTGGGCCTGCGGTACGAGAACACTCCGCCGTGGACCGATCAGAGCGGGAATCTGGTGGGTGTGTTCTTCAATGCCTACGACACCACTCCGAACGTGACCGACCAGACCCGGTATCCGGTGTTCCTGCGGCAGGGCAAAGGCAGTGGAGATCCCTATGCGGGTCTGCACGTCCGCTGGCCGAACATTCCGCTCGTGCAGGACGGCAGATTGGGAGACAGCCTCGTGCGGCGGGACAACAACGATTTCGCGCCGCGCATCGGCATCGCCTGGAGCCCGACATCGAAGTGGGCCGTGCGGTTGGCCGGGGGCACCTTCTACAATCAGGACCAGGGCAACCCCTGGTTCGATGTGGGACGCAATGCCGCGGGCCGCTCGCGCAACGACGACAATCCTTCCTTCCCCGCCGAAACCTGGGCGAACGCGCTGGGTTCTTCGGGCTCGGCGAATGCCGTCATCACCACGCCGCAGGCCTTCTCTATGAAGTTCGACCGGCGTACGCCCTATACCCACCAGTACCTGTTCAACATCCAGCGCGAACTGGCACCAGACGTCACCCTGGAGGCCGGCTACCTGGGATCCATCAGCCGACACCTCGAGTCTTACCGCGGAGTCAGCGCCGCCGTCCCGGGTGCAGGCACCGTCGCCAGCCGTTCGCCATACCCTAATTTCGGCCTGCTTGTACTCGTGGACGACGGGGCCAACGGCAGTTACAATTCGCTTGCCGGAAAATTGACCAAACGTTTTTCCAAGGGACTGACCACGCTGGTGGCATACACCTGGTCGAAATCGATCGACGAAACCAGCGGCGTCCGCACCCAGGACAGCGATACGCTGTTCTCGCAGAACGGAAACTGCATGCGCTGCGAGCGCGGTCTCTCGGCCTTCGACAACCGGCAGCGTCTCGTCGTTTCCGGCCTTTATGATCTGCCGGTCGGCAAGGGACGAGCGGTAAACGTGCAGAACCGTTTCCTGAACGCGGTGGCCGGAGGATGGCAACTCGGTTCGATCATGACGTGGCGCAGCGGGTTCCCCATTAACCCATCGGCAGGAGTCAATCGCGCCAACACCAATATCAACGTTGATCGACCGAACGCTACCGGCGTCAGCCAATCGCTCGACAACCGCTCCACCGCCCAGTGGTTCAATGTCGCGGCCTTCGCGCTTTCCCCGCTGTATTCGTTTGGTAACGCCGCGCGCAACAGCATCATCGGACCGCCCGGATTTACCTTGGATTTCTCCGCCCACAAGGACTTCCGCATCCGGGAAGGGCACGCACTGCAGTTCCGGATGGAGGCATTCAACTTCCTCAACCACCCCGTCTGGGGCTTCCCGAATACCAATTTCAGCAGTCCTCAGTTTGGGCAAATCACTTCGACCAGCGGGTCCATGCGCCAGATGCAGCTTGCTCTGAAATACAGCTTTTGAACAGCAGCAGGTGGCATCAGTGCCTTTAACTCGTTCGGCTAACGGTTAAACCGAAGGGCATCACCGGTTGTCGGGTGAGCGCAAGAGCTGATTCCATTTGGGTTGTGAACGGGGGCCGGCCGCACCTTCTTGGTCGACCGGCGCCGGCTGATCGATCATCTGCGGCGCCTGGCCGATGGCGAAGAATTCCAGCGGGAAAGCCGGCGCAAAGAGCGACTGGACCACACCGTCGATCAACTCCGCCGGCATCAGATCGCGGCACGCGTGAAGATCTCCGTGCAGCCCGACGTATTCCGCCGGAAACTGGCCGACCTGTTGCCGGGGGTGGCCCTGGAAGCGGGCCACCTTCATATCGCGTTTTCCGGTACGGAAGATCTGCTGAGCAAACTCTTCGCATTTTCCCAGGCCGCGAGCAACGATTTCGATCGCTTCCAGTCGGTGGCAGAAGCGGCCGAATCGCGCAGTGTGTAACGCACGCTTACACCTGGCACTTGCTGGATGTTAAGCCAGTGTGGGGTTGCCGAACAGAGCGGCGTAAAACAGCGGGTGGAATTCCGACAGCGCTTTGGCGCAGAGTTTCTTGGCGTCCAGTTGCAAAGTCTCGGCAAGGCGGGGAAGTTTTGAAAGTTCCATACGCCGGCGGCCGCACTCCCACAACCCGACACATTCCGGGCTAACGTGGAGTGCCTCGGCGATTTGCGCCTGGAACAGAGAGAGTTCTTCACGGCGCCGGCGCAGCAGGATGTGCAGTGGCAGTTCGATAATAGTGGCAGTTGAATTCTGGTTCATCAGTTTTTCTCCATTTTGTAGATTTGATTGGTACAGCTGAAAAGGAAGAACAAGAAAAAGGCTCTGTTCTTCGGGCCGGATCAGAACGCGACTCCTTTGGCAGATCGCTTTCCGGCAATGAACTGGTTTATGCTCCCGGCCGGCCGTTGTGCTTCCGGGAAGACGAAGCCAAGGCGGCCCAACAAGCGGATATAGCGATCGCAATCAAAGTCCAGGTGACGGTTAACGTCGGCGAAGCTGAACTGTTTCCTCTTTGATAACCCATTCTCAATGGCCTCCACCAAGAGTTTTACTTTCTCGGTGTACGTGGGATCGTACCCCTTGATCGTCGCGACCAACTGCTCCATCAAAACGTCGTAGATTTCCTCTGTCTCCATCCCTTTGAACGCCAAGTGAAAATGCTTCACGATGCTGTTCATGGTCTGCCAACTGAGAGACTGCCCTTTCGGCAGGAAGTAGTGGAGGAAAGGTTTGATGTCCTTATTGATAGGACATGTACTCCGTTCTCCTCCCCGGCCCATCACCGGCACATGACCGCGGCAGATCATGACCAGGTACTTCATCAAGTAGGGATGAAAGCACTGGCACAGTTCCAGAAGGAGAGCTTTCTTCTCCGGCGCGTCGGCCGGCAACTCCGCATAACGGCGCCCGAGGTCGTTCACTTCAGCAAGTGGCCTAACGGCGCCTTCGGTTTTCCAGCCGGCGGCATAATGGTGGGCCGGTAGGGTAGTCTGTTTCATTTGCAGTCTCTCCTTCGTGCCCCACGTGGTGAGTCTGCCGGATTCCTATACTTAATACGGGTCGGAAATTTATAATTTAGTGGGGTCGGATTCGTTGTGGTCTCGTCCCCACCTCCTAGGGTTCCGGCGCTCGCTGCAGCGATCCCTAAACTAGGCATCGATCAATTGGGGTCAATCGTGGTCAATCACGTTCCACCGAGATTTTTGCGAATTGGCGTTCGGGGGCAATCAGGCACCAACCGCGGTGGTCAAAATGGCTCATGAAAGGAGAAGCCGTGTATGCGATGCTCTTACGTCTTTGGCCAAGAGCTGAAGTCCTTCCTGTTCCCAGGGGTTGTTCCCCAGTTCTGGATTCAGACCGCCCGGCCGCCGGCCAACAGAAAGCAACATAAGTGGCAGAGGTTCAGGAATATCCAAACTGGAGAGATATCGTTTAGAACTGTCCGATTCCCCGACAAGATTATTCGCTTTCGGGCGAAGCCCACGCTGATCGTCAAGGGTCCGGGGCCTCCTCCGCCGCTAAGCCCCGAAATAATCAACCGAGGCGAGGAGCTTGAGCAACTACTTGCCGGATTGGGATTCCCCGATGTGAGCGGGCTGGACCTGGGATCGTTGCTTTACGCCGCCGACGGGAATCTGGATCGACTGCTGTCCCGCTTGCGGACGCTCGTCCGTGAAGAACGCAAGTTCATTCACTTCGACCTCCTCGGTGACAAGGTCCGACAGTTGTATTGGATTCGAAAATAGAGTTCGCAGACTTCCTGCTTCTGGGTCTTTTGCCCGTCACCGCACCCCTCGGGTCCAAAACGTGCGGTGGCTCGCAGATGTCCGGCGTCGGTGCGCCGGATGTAATCCAGCGTCGCTACCTAAGCGCCACCATTCGTCAGCCGCTACAGCGACGAAGCGCTGTACGCGCTCGCGCTCTACCTATACGCATTGCAGCCGCCCGCGAATCCGAACCACGCGGACTCTCAGTCCCGCGCCGGCGGCGCGGTCTTTGAGCGCGAAGGCTGCGGCGCCTGCCATACTGCACCGCTGTACACCAACAACAAACTGACGCCGGCCGACGGATTCGAGGTTCCCGCAAGCGGCGCCACGGTGGCCGACGTGATGCCGGTACATGTATGCACGGACCCCGAACTCGCCATGCGCTCCCGGCGCGGAACCGGATACTACAAGGTCCCATCGCTCAAAGGTGTCTGGTACCGCGGCCCGTTCGGCCAGGGTGGAACCAGCCCAACGCTGGAAGACTGGTTGGACGCAGGGCGATTGGCCGGCGGAGGAACGCGCAAACTCTCGCCGGGGCACGAGTTTGGCCTCCACCACACGCCGCGTGACAAGAGCGCGCTGATCGCTTTCTTGAAAACGCTTTAGGCTGCATCGCTCGATCTGCGCCCGTGACTTTCCAAGGCTCTCACCTCGCATCGTTTGGCTTCTGACACGTTCGCCGTCAACTTCGGCGGCATCTCTACTACCCAATCACCGCGCTCTTGCCGAAGCGTGGCACCCCCAAATACCAAATCGGGAGCGACCTGTGACGACCGCATCGGTGGCTCTCACGGTATGGATGGCGAGAACGGCGGCGCATGGCGGCAAACCCCAGCAGACGGTGACCGTTTTTCTGCTGGACAAGGCTAACGAACCAATTATGACTTGCATCCCGGCCC
Source organism: uncultured Solibacteraceae bacterium (assembly GCA_963811575.1). Taxonomy (GTDB): domain Bacteria; phylum Acidobacteriota; class Terriglobia; order Bryobacterales; family Bryobacteraceae; genus Solibacter. Next base: position 567,415 of record CAWERY010000009.1, read on the forward strand.
AAGCACTGGCCGGCAGAATGTTTGCCGCGATTGGCATCTCTTTGGAGTGGGCCAAAGGGAAGCTCGCCTGTGAATACTTCGCAGCCGCACATCATCATCGAACTGGTGACGGGGACGCCAGAGAATTTCAAGCCCGATGCACTGGCGTAAGCCTTACCCTACGAGGGCTCTCACATTACTGTGTTCGTTGATCGCATCGAGGGAATGAGTACTCCAAGTAAAGTATTGGCCCATGTGATGGTTCACGAGATCACTCATCTTCTGCAAGGCTTCAGCCGGCATTCGGCCACCGGCGTCATGAAGGAGCGGTGGACCTCCGGAGACTTTGGCGAGATGCGGTGGAGGGAACTTGCCCTCACGCCCTTAGACATAGAACTGATCTATTCCGGGCTGGCGCAGCGACCTGTGCAACGTCAGCGGCGTGTAAGATGATTAAAGTGGTGCAATTCTCGGACCTTGCCCTCTCGCGGCGTTTGGAGCGAGCGGAAGGGCATGCCGCAGCCCAGTTCGCCAATGCCCGCCGCCGCCTATTCCCCGACTGCAGTTCCGAGTGGATGGAGTTTGCAGGAGCCCACGCCGTTTTCGACGGTATCGACTCTCCCGTGACTCAGACTTTCGGACTCGGCATCTTCGAAGAATTGACCGCCGCCTCGCTGGATGTGATCGAGCGCTTCTTCCTCGACCGCGGGGCGCAGGTGGATCACGAGGTCAGCCCGCATGCCGGCGTGCCTGCCCTGAACTTGCTCTGCTCTCGCAGGTACCAGCCAATTGAGATTAGCAACGTCATGTTTCGGCCGGTTGAAAAGCCGACGAATGAGGATCCGACCCACATCAGAGCGCGTTTGGCAGGTCCGGGAGAAGCGCAGCTATGGACCGAAACGATCGCAAAGGGTTGGACACACGAACATCCGGAACTTCTCGGCTTCATTCTGCTAACCACCGCCATTTCCTCGGCGCGCGAGCAGAGCCCGTGTTTTTTCGCCGAGATTGAAGGCCAACCCGGAGCCGCGGCCTCGCTTTGTATTCATCAGGGCGTTGCCCTGTTCGCCGGCGCGGCCACGGTTCCCGAGATGCGGCGACGCGGCTTGCAGGGCGCCCTTCTACGGGAGCGTATGCGATATGCCTTCGACCACGGCTGTGATTTGGCTGTGATGGTTGCCGCAGCCGGGAGCGACTCTCAACGCAATGCCGAGCGGAACGGCTTCCAGGTCGCCTACACGCGCATAAAATGGCGCTTATCCTCTGACGACAGAGCGATGTGACCAAGCACGAATTAGCCCCGCGGTCCTTGAACCCTTTTGTCCTCCGCCACTATCTCGGACTTTGGCAGGCGTGGATGCGATTGCTCCCGAGTGACGCGTTAACCGTAAGTTGAGACCTGCTGTGCCTGTCCGGCCGGAAAGCCGCAACGCATGTCAGAAGTCCGGTTCGGGGAAGCGTGGGGGTGATCTCCCCGAAGGCCGTTTCTGGCCAGTCTCAGCAAAAGGCGACTTCACGTCCATGTGCTCGGGACTGTGTCCCGGTGGCTTTCTCCGCAACCGTCGCGGGAACGAGGATCGGTTCCTTCCCCCTAGAGGCCTGGCCATCCGCCGTACAATAGAGAGCCAGAGGTAAAACAAACCTCTGGCCGCGCTTTCACGGCGCGGCAATTGTTGCGGGCGGTGATACACGCACGATTACTGGCAAACCGTGATCGGCCGGCAGTTCGCCGCTGCGATCCAGATGTTACGGTCAGCCGTCGAGGCCTGTCCTGACGATCTGTGGGACGACCGCGCCAATGGCGCGCCGTTCTGGCACCTAGCCTACCATGCACTTTTCTACGCGGACTTCTACCTATCGGACAATGCGGAGACGTTCCAGACAATCGTGAGAAACGTTGCGGAAAAATTCTCGCTGCAAGACTTCCAAGTAGACAAAGCAATGTTTCTGCCCGGGAACTACCAGCAATTCGGTGGGGTCGTCAGCACCCCGGAGTTGGCCTTCACCAGGATCCAGCTACTTGAGTACGCCGATCACTGCCTCCGGAAGAGCGACGAAACGTTCAAGAAGTTGACTGACAATCTGGCTCTCGAACGCTGTGGTTTCCCGTGGTACAACTTGAACGTAGGTGAGTTTCTTCTCAATAACTTGCGGCACACTCAGCACCACACTGGTCAATTAGTCATGCTTCTCCGTCGGCACGCCAATATCGGCATAGACTGGTTGGGAACCAAGGCCAATCTGGCGCCTCCGGCGACATGGTAAAGCTTGGCTCATCTTTTTGCTGGCATGTCATTTTCAACGATCTGAACCGCGACGGCCACCCGGGCCATCGTGACCTAGCCGCGCACCAACGGAGAATGTGGAGGGCAGTTACCTTGCCGGATAACGCCCGACACTGATCCATGCACTTGCGCGGCAGTCACTTGAAGGCGACTATTCAATCATGTGATTGTTTCCCGGTGCCAGCGCTCGGCAGCACCACCACTGTCGCCGGATCCTGCAGGCGGAATCCCGGAGGCCCCTCAGATAGCAGTGCGCCCTCCGTCCACAGCGAGCTTCGCGCCATAAATGAAACTAGCGCGGTCCGTCGCCAGGAAGATAATCGCCTCGGCAATCTCGTCGGCGGTGGCTGGACGACCGGCCGGCGCCTGGGAAGCCAGCTGTTCAAGGCCCTCACCCATTGCGTCCGTGCCTTCCGTGCGTGTAGGTCCAGGACTCACTACATTAACCCGTACGCCGCTCGGCCCATATTCAGCAGCCCAAGTTTTGGTCAACAGATTGATCGCGGCCTTGCTCGAACCATAAAGACTCATCCCAGGCGCTCCATAGTCTGCAGCCATAGTCGAGAGATTTACGATCGCCCCTTTGCCTCTCTTAGCCATTAGAGGAGCCAGTTCCGCCACGAGGAAGTACGGCGCCTTCACGTTGAGTGAAAAGACGCGGTCGAACACTTCTTCCGTCATTTCATGCGTAGGCCCGAACGGATAGACACCAGCATTGTTGATCAGAATATCCACGCGCCCATTGCCGAGTTCGATCGCTCTTTGCGCCACAGCGCGTGCGCTCTCTGCATCGCGAAGATCAGAGGAAATGAAATCCGCCTTGCCTCCAGCTGCGCGGATTTCGTCGATGGCCTTCATTCCACGCTCCGCATTGCGCCCCACGACCAGAACGTGAATGCCCAGTTGTGCCAGTTTGTTCGCTGTCGCACGGCCGATTCCGCTCGTTCCTCCCGTGATAAGTGCTGTCGAAGCGTCGGTAGCCATGTCTAATTCCTTCCTGGGATCTTATGACTGATTAGAGTCAGGGGCGCGTACCCCGGTTTCAAGCAGGTGAAAGTTCGATTCAACGATTCAACGGCGCTCCCTTCCTGATGTGCAACCATTTGCCCGGAGGGCGGGCTATCCCGAGCTTGGCGTGTTCGGGCCAATTTGTTGTATAACGCGCGAACCATCGATGTGCTTCGACCCTGTCCGGAAGTCGGGTTCTGGGAAGTTGGATGATCGGATCACGCACGACGCTCGGAAAGAGCCTCGATATTACGCATTACCGGTAGCTAGTCTATAAGCATTTATATCGAGAGCTTCCCCATTTCGTGGGTCTGGTTCTATCAGTCATTTGATATTGATCTTCACTGGTCGAGAAAAGGCGCTCTCAAAGAGCGCCTGGGTGTCTACCGAAAACCTACAGACCACATCCGTTTCGCCCGGTTCGGATACCTGCGGCAAACGCAGATTGAGCTGATCGAGCCCCGGAAGCAGCCCTTGCGGCCCAGCATAGGTTGCAAATGGGATCTGATTCTGGATCTGACAGCCGGCGAGCGGAACGCCGTTCGGGTTCGCGGACCTGTGCCGAAATCCAGTTCCATACAGGCTGAGGTATATAGGACCCTGGCTCAAATCAATCGGAAGCGTGTTACAACGGCCATTCGTGCAGCTAAACACGGGTACAGGAATCTCCGTACCGTTCGGCAGCACCCGCACAGCGGTGGCCGCGGCCGCGCCCGCTCCGGTTCCGTCAACGGTAAAAAAGGCGGGTGCGAGCATCTGGATCACGGTAGCGCGTAGACCTTCCACGAACGGTAAGTGCCCATCATCGATGTTTAGTGCTGCCAGCCCCTCGGCGGTTGCCTCCGGAACGAGAAAATTCACCTGTGTAGGGGAAACGAAGAACAGTTGCGCCAGACGGTCGGCTCCGAGCGAGTCACGAACATGCAGGCTGATTCCGCCGAGTCTCACCGGCAGATTCGCCAGACTCCCAGCGGCCGCAGCACCTGGGGCTAGATTCGTGCCGTAAATCGCAGCGATCGACCCTGGTGCCACAAGGCGGGTTCCATTTGCCGCGGAAACGGCCGTAACGGAATTCCGCGGCGCACTGCCCTTGTTCAGCAGTACGCTCAGCCCCGACGAGGTGTACCCGCTGCTGCCGAAGATTACAGTGGAATGGCTGGGCATGACAATGTCGAGGTTGCCGTCCTGATCAAAGTCCCCTGCGACGAGTGGCGGATACTGCCGCAACTCGATTAAGTCCGTCGCATTGCTACCGATCGAACGCTGGCCGTACCCAAAAGCGTCAGGAGGCTGAAACGTTCCGTCCCCGTTGCCCAGCGCTATCTCCGATTCGGTCAATAGGTCGGCGTTTCCATCCCCGTTGACATCCGCCGAGATGAGAAGAACACCGAAAATGGGAACGGTCGTTCCCTTTCGGAATGTGCCATCGCCGTTGCCAAGCAGGACTCCAACGAAATTTGTGGGACCTGTGACCGAACTGAGACTTCCGGCGCCGATCGCCAAGTCGGGCTTCCCGTCACCGTTGAAATCTCCGACGGCCACTTGCGGCGCAGAGGGGCTACTGGTTCCATTTGAAAACTGGTCGTTCGGCGGCAGCATTCGAAAGGTCCCGTCCCCATTTCCGAGCCAAACCCACACCATACCGAAGGCGTCATGCCATGCCGATGTCTGTGCGACGTCCAAGTGGCCGTCGCCGTTGAAGTCTCCCACTACGATCGCGCCGCCGAAATTCAGTGCTGTGAAGTTCTGGGCGGCAGCCGTGGCGATCGGATTTTTGAATGTGCCGTCCCCATTGCCGAGGCGAACCACCAGACCTGCGCAGAGCAGATCCGGCTTGCCGTCGCCGTTGAAATCGGCAACGCGCAAGACGCCGCTGCCGACCATCCTCGGCGGCTGAAAGGTTCCATCTCCGTTACCGGGGAGCACATAAGAATCGCCATTGAAAGGCACGGTGATGATGAGATCAGCCCTTTTGTCGCCATTGACATCCACGGCGGCCACCAGGATGAACGACTGGCCCAAATCCAGAGTGTTCCTGGTCGTAAAGCTTCCATCGCCGTTTCCCGACAGCACCAGAAGTTGGCGCCCGCCTGCATCGAAACTGTCCGAGAAGGTAACGATGAGGTCGGGCTTGCCATCGCCGTTAAGGTCTCCGGTCACAAGGGAGCAACACGATGGTCCGGTGGGGATTTCGGTCCGCGAAAACGATCTCGGCTGAGCAGCGAGAGCCGCTGAGACGGCTATCCAGAACAGCACCAGTAATCGCATCTGGTTTCCTCGCGATGTATCTGGCAAACCCGACGAGCCACCCAAAGATCGCGTATCGGTTCAGATTTGGCCCATCAAAAAAACCTGCACAGTGAATATAACTCAAGCCGAGGTGCAGCGGCGTAACCTCGGCAGTACGAGAAAGTACGGTCCTTCTCGAGGCGGTCGCGTAGGATGATCTCTCCCAAGGCCGTTTCGGGCCAGTTTCCGAGTCGGCAATCCGGACTCATCCGCTCGAACCGCAGGCACTTTCAGCGGGTGCTTTCGGAACCGAGTCACGACCTGTTCTGCCCGAACAGCGCTGAGCGGCGTTGTTCGGGTCTGGATGAGCTAACGATCCGGAATATCCAGTCGGCCTTCTACAGACCGCCCAGTTCGGCGGTCCTCGATTCTTACTCGAATCCACTTGGGTGGTCGCGTGCCGGCCGGCAAGGCAAACCAGAGCCTCTGTAATTCCACCGAAGCCTTCATCGCACAGAAGCCGTAGAGGCGCTGGCCGGCATTGTCGAAGATCTCCGTCCATGTTCGCGACGCAGAGTGGTTGAGCCCGCAAGGCGGCAAGTCGGGAGCGGCCTGAAACAGCTCGTCTGAAAAGTCCCGATAGTTCGCGACGGCGAAGTTAAAGTGTGTGAACCGCAATCCATTATCAGCCGATCCTTGATACGTGAGGGTGGGCTCGGGAAGAGACTGGGCGAAAAGCGGAACCAGCACTAACATTTTAAGTAAGAGCAATGTACGAGTTTGCATAACGCCCCATTCATCGTCCACGGCCGCGCGGGAAACCTGGCGGGGCCACACTGGACGTGTAATCTTATGTCGGCGATTTTACCACTGCGGACGCGATTCGGAGGTCCGCCGGGCAGTATCGAGCGGATCACGCCACTCGGAAACTGCTGGGGTTAGGCTGTCGCGGGCCCGAAGTCCGCTTGGGGGAAGCGGGTCTCCCCGAAGGCCGTTTCGGGTCAATGTACGAGTCGGCGACTACACGCCCACGTGGAGTGCCCATCTCCGCTGCCACGGGTTTGCGTTAAAGTCGGTACCTGGGAGGTTGCCGTGACGGTGAAACAGCTTCTGTTCCTTGGCACATCCGCGCTGGTTTCGTGTCTGTTCTGGACGGGCCGACACGCCTCTGCCGAACCGCAAGGCCGTATCGTGCGGATAGCCGAGTTGGAAATCGATCCTGCTCAGGTCGAGAGCTATAAAGCAGCGCTCAAAGAGGAAATCGAGATTTCGATTCGCGTTGAGCCAGGAGTCTTGACCTTGTACGCCGTATCGGTTAAAAATCAGCCAGCGCAAATCCGAATCTTCGAAACCTATACGGATGACGCTGCGTACAGAGCGCACCTGGGAACTCCTCATTTCAATAAGTACAAGACTGCCACGCAGGAAATGGTTAAGTCTCTCAAGCTACTTGAGACGGAACCTATCATGCTCGGCACAAAGCCCCAGTAAAATTCTGTGGCGTGCGCACGCGGTGCAGTGGTTGACGTGACGTTGTGTAGACTGGGGTGCTTACCAGTGGGCCTTATCACCACCATTCCGCGCTTTGAGCGTTTGGCGGCCACCGCGCCAGACAAAGTCAGCAACGGCGACAACCCGTCAACATAGACGTGCGAACTCGACGAGCGGAACTGGATCACTGATTTCCGCTAACGCCGTGTTTCACCCGCAGCGGCTCGCCGTCGATCAAGTGGCGGCCGGAGAGAATCCGCTCGCGACGGGGTAAACTCCGGTCGCTGAGGGACCATGGACATTCTGAAAATCCCGTATAATCTTCCCAATGGCCGCGAACGAGCTCTCCTTTGGCAATGAACGATCTCTGCTGCGGCTCGACGGCGGCGATCCTTACCTCTGCCTTCATTCCGTGATCATTTTCGTCCGCGATCAGGAAAGAAGCCTTCGTTTTTATGTTGAGAAGTTTAGGGTTCCGCATGGCTGTGGATCATACATTCGTGATGGTAGACGCTTTATCGAGGTATCTCCGTCCGGATGGCAATGCCATATTGGTTTGGCGCCCGTCGAGACCGGGGCCGATATCGAGTCACTCATCAGCCAGGAGACCCGCATCTTTTTCATCACCGAAGACGTCAGCGAAAATACAAGGAATGGACGGCACGCGGCGTTCATTCCGTTTCCCGCCGCAAGTTCCCGCGTGGGGTGGCATTCACACCCGTTTTGAAGATCCTGATGGGAACTCTTTCGGACTTGCCGGGTTCGACGAACTCACGCGCGAAGTCGCGGTGAAACGCGGGAACTCGCTCAGAAACATGAAGCCGAACGCCGCGACTTCACAGGAAATTGAGATCGCCAGGCAAGTACAGGCTCGTCTTTTTCCCCAAGTGCATCCTGAGGTCAAGACTCTCGAATATGCCGGTGTCTGCCTACAAGCTCGTCAAGTGGGTGGCGATTACTTCGACTTCCTCGATCTCGGGAAGCAACGCCTCGGGCTCGTGATCGGAGATGTTTCCGGTAAAGGCATCGCCGCCGCTCTGCTGATGGCCAACCTGCAGGGGAACCTGCGCAGCCAAAGCGCTCTCGCCTGACACAACCTAAAGCCTTTTTGCGCTCCGTCAACCGCTTTTCTATGGAACACCGTCGAAAGCGCCTACGCCTCGCTCTTTTTCGCCGAGTACGACTCCGAGTCGCGCCGCCTCCGCTATGCGAACTGCGGACATCTGTCCGGTTTATTCTGTCTCAGACGACAAATTGTGTCCGGCTCGACTCGACAGTAACTCTGGTGGGTCTCTTTCCGGATTGGGATTGCGAGTTCGCCGATTTCCAACTTGCGCCTGGAGACTTGCTCGCGCTTTACACCGATGGCGTCACCGAAGCGGTGAATAGTCGGGGCGAAGAGTTCGGTGAGGACAATCTCATCGAAACACTGCGACACCATCGCGATCAGCCGTGCAAGGCTGCGGTGGTGTCTATTACGAACGAGGTCTGCGCGCTCAGTCCGGGCAACCAGCAGGACGACATCACACTGATCCTCGCCAGATGTCGATCCACTTGACGTGTCACGGCGTAGCGTTTAGGAATCAGCCGCCAGCATGAGGAGCTTGCTTCCCCGATGGTTGTCCAGAAGTCCGGTTGGGGGAAGCGGGTCTCCCCGAAGGCCGTTTCGGGTCAATGTACGAGTCAGCGACTACACGCCCCGGTGGAACACTTCCTGTTTGCCGACTACACGCTCATCTGGTAGCGCTTCCGATTGCCGACCAAGCACTCGGAGCTCCCTAAAAGCTGCAGCCACGAAGGGCGTTCGTCAACGCCGCTTCGCGGGATGATATCGCCAGATGGAACTGTCGAAACGCCCGCCGACGGCGGCGATCCGGCCGTCGGGTGTCCAGAGGGGACTCCAGATGTCGCCGTCGAAGCGAACCGGCACGCGTCTGACCGATCTCGTGGTCGGATCGTAAACCGCTGTGTGATAAAAGAAGGAGTCGGGCGATGAAATCTCGAAGACGACACGGCCCCGCGCATCGACGGCGCTGTTGCCCATCGGATCGGTCGTGAAGTGGAGGCTTTCGGGAAGCGGGATCGCCTCGTTCTCTCCGCCGGAAAACGGCACGCGCACGAGAACGTTCGGGCCCTTCGACATTTGCTTCACATACAGGAAACGGCCAGAGGGAGCGACCGCGACGTCGTCGCCATCGATGAGGCGACGAGGCGGAGAGGACTCGCTGACCGGGACGGACCAAACCGCTCCACTCGCCGCATAGTACAGCGTCAGGCCATCCGGCGAAAGAGCCAGGTTGCGCACTTCAGCGGCTTTGATCGAAAAACGCTTGAGGATGCGCCCTTCGCGCGTGGTGGCGAGGGCAACATGCTGATCGGGCGGCAAGCCCAACAGGAAAGCGATCTCACCATGGGCTGAGATGCCCATCGGATACATGCTTTGCTCCTGAGTTTCGAGGAAAGGACGCGGTTCGGCGCCCGGCGGTCCCGCCGTCAGGCGTTCCCTTCCGCCACTCAGGGAGATGGAGAGAAACTTGCCGTCCGGCAACAGGCCGATAAATCCGAAGGTGTTTCCGATGGCATTCTCTTCCGGATCGCCCCCCGCGTATGGAAACCGCATCAGCGTTTCGGGACGGGTCAACGCGTCGAGATAGACGGAACCATCGGCTCCCGCACTCAGAGACAATCTGCCGATGCCGAGAATCGCTTGCGCAAAGAGCGTTTCCCGGCGGAGGCTGCCGTCGCGCGGAATTTTTACGACCTCGAGCACGTTTTCGGTATACACCGCAGTCAGAATCGACTTGCCGTCCGGCATCGCAGCCACAGGACGAAGGACGGATTGCCACGTCTCGGCCGCGCTTTCGAGCGGTCGCGCCTTCTTGGAATCCAGATCCAGCGCGTACAGGCGGGCAACTCCGGCCTGTTCGCGGGTGGCGCCGTACATGCCGAAGACCGCAATCTCCTTGCCGTCCGGAAAGGCGGCGGACGAGGGATACTCGATCGTCGGATCGAAGAACACCGGCAGCAGTTCCTCGCGGCCGGTTTCCGGCCAGAAGCGCTGCAACTGAAAATAGCCCTGGGCCGCCGGGGCCGCCAAAATGAGGCTACCGTCCGGGAGAGGATAACCTCCTGCAGCGTTATCTCGCACCAGACGAGGCTCGCCGCCGAGCAGCGGCACGGAATACACGCCTCGCGGCCGGTCGAAGTAACGAGAGAAGTAGATCTTGGATCCGTCCGGCGCCCAGGCGAGGTCCGCCACATATCCGCTGTCCTTTTGGTTGCTCAGCAGAGTCCAACTGCTGCCGTCCGCTTTCATCACGGCGACTTGGGACAGGCCGTTGACCAGTGTGAGGAAGGCGAGCATCTGACCGTCCGGCGAAATCCGTGGGCACAATGCGGTGGAGGGGCCACCCAGGCGAGTCGCGACCCAGACCGCCGGCACGGACGCGCGGGAGGACTGCCAGAAGATCCCGCCGGCAATTCCGATGGCGAGCGCGAGCGCCGCGCCAATCCACGGGGGGATTTTGCGGCGGGTGGGGGTCGCGGGAGCAGCGGCGGATTCGGCGGACGCTTCGGAAATCCATCGCAGTTCGTCGCAGAGGTCCGCGGCGGATTGCCAGCGCGCATCCGGGTCCTTCGCCATGCATTTGCGCACCACGCGATCGAGCGCCGCCGGCATGTGCGGCTGGTGTGTGGAAAGCGCCGGGGGCTCCTCCTTGAGGATGGCCGCGATCAGGCTCGCCTGGCTGGCCGCGGTGAACGCCGGCTTTCCGGAGATCGCTTCGTACAGCACCAGCCCGAAGGCGAAGATGTCGCTACGCGCATCGGCGGGCTTGCCCTCAAGTTGCTCCGGGGCCATGTATTGGAGGGTGCCGAGGATGGTATTTTCCTTGGTGAGCGGCTCCGCGATCGTGGCCGTCTGGTCAGCTGCCGCCACGGATCGCTCGGCCAGGCGGGCGAGTCCGAAATCCAGCAGTTTCACCCCGCTTTTGGCTATCAGGATGTTGGCGGGCTTCAAATCGCGATGCACCACGCCGTGGGAATGAGCGGCGTGGAGCGCGTCGGCCATTTGCACGCCGTACTGGAGCGCGGTCCTCACGGGCAGCGGCCCGCGTAGGGGTTTGCCTTCGACGTATTCCAGTACCAGGTAGTCCGGCCCGATATCGAACAAGGTGCAAACATGCGGATGGTTCAAGGCGGCCACTGCGCGCGCCTCCCGTTCGAAGCGGTCGGAGAATCGCTCGCGAGAGATCTTGATGGCCACATCGCGGTTTAGGCGCGGATCGCGCGCGCGGTACACCTCGCCCATGCCCCCGGCGCCAAGAGGCGCGAGGATCTCGTAGGGACCGAGTTTGTCGCCTGGCGACAATGTCATATGGGATTCTAAGTTTAGCCGATCAGTGAACAGAGTAGGAAACGTTTTCACGCACCAACCGGAAGTTGGGCAGAGCCGTCAAGGTGACGCGAAACGCCCAATTCGCTGACGTGGACCACCTCGCGGGCCAGGCGTTTTGGGGACTATTGCCAATATTACTCTCAGTGAACGGCCATCCCACCAGCTAAGAGTTCAGGGCCACTTTGGGCGGTATTCCAGTTGCGAAGCCGACTCGCGTCTGTGGATTTGCTTCGGGGTTCACGCAGCTACTGCGCTTATTTCGATTTCGGTTGAAACGCGGGCAGTGCGTCTTCCCATTGGTTGTCCGTCAACTGCCGAGCGCCGCTTCCATCCTCATGCATCGCGAACAGTTCGCCGTATGGCTGTGGTCCATAGTCGCTCAACAACGCCTCGTCCTTCCATCCCAGACGGGAACTGCTGAAGACGATCCACTCGCCGTCTGGCGACCATATTCCGTGCGCGTCGTTGCCCCCTGTATGTGTCAGCCGCCGAACGCCGGAGCCGTCCGGCTTGACTGTGTAAATTTCGAAGTCGCCATCGCGGAAGCTCGTAAACTCAATCAGATCCCCTTTCGGCGACCACGCCGGGAAGTTGTCGTATTCGGTCGTTAGAGTCGCTACTGCGCCGTCGGCCAGATTTAGAATCCGTAAGCCCTGCTCCGATCCCGCCACTCGATAGACGATCCGCTTACCGTCCGGCGCCCAGCTCGGAAAACCGGCATTTCCCGGCCCCTGGGTCAATGTTCGAAGGCCAGAGCCGTCCGCCTTGACTATCTCAAGGGCGGCGGGCTTGGCGTGGCCGGTAAAGTATGACCCGAACCCGAACGCGATCATTTTCCCATCCGGCGACCAGGCTGGAAAGGTTAGCTGTCCGTCCTTGCCGCCGTTGTAAATCGTTCGGCCGTTCTCACCCTTCGCATCAAATGTCTGGAGTTCTGAGCCCACCGTTGTCGCGAAACTATCGCCCGCCGGTGACCACGCGGGGAAATTGCCGGTGCGATAGAGCGAAAACCCTGGGTCGCGGCTGAAAACCGGAAGCATCTGCGGCAGATGGTTGAAAGCCGGTAGCATTTGCGGCCTCTGCGCATCAATCGGCTTCTGATACACCACCGTTTTTCCGTCTGGCGACCAAGACGGGTTTCGCATGCTGCCGGGCACCCCGCCTTTGCCAGACACGAAAGCCAGCCCATTGGCATCACCGAACTTCTGTACAAATCCAACCTCGCCATTCCGCAGCCACTGTGGCGCGACTTTCAATCCGGGTCCTGACGTATACTCGTGGACTTTCCCCGACTCGACATCCATCGAGACGATTTGCGATACCGCGGGACGGTTGCGGCCAAACCGCCCCGGATAGACGTCTTTGGGCGTCGACTGGTAAAACACGATTCGCCGCCCATCAGCACTCCATTGCGGCGACCCAGCATAGCCGCCCGACTCTGTCAGGCGCCGCAGCGAACTTCCATCGGCTCGAACGATGTACAGCGCAGTGGATTGGATCAGCTCCCACCCGCCATCCCATCGCGCCCGCTTTGTGTCGCGATCTGAAGTAAAGGCAATCCACTTCCCGTCTGGCGACCAGCTCGGCCGAAAGCTGCCCGCGTTCACCTTGGCGATCGGCTTGGCGCGCGGGCTCGGACTCGAAAGGTCCTCCAGCCAAAGATTGGCAAAGCCGCCGTCACGGGTGGACACGAACGCGAGCGTTGAGCCATTCGGTGATAGTGTCCCCTGATCGTCAAAAGCGGGATCATCGGTCAGCCGTTCGAGCCCGCTGCCGTCCGGGTGGACCCGGAAAATGTCCGCCGATCCGTTGCGCTCGGACGTGAACACAATCCACTTTCCATCTGCGGAGAACGACGGGTTATAGTCCAGGCTGTCCGCCAGCAGCAGCGCATGTTCGTTGCTGCCATCAGCAAAGGCGAGGAACAGGCCAATGCGAGTGGGCCCAACCCGCGAAAACTGCAGGCGGGCGGGTTCACCGGCAATCGCCAGCGTTAGATTCAGAAGGCACAGAAGGAGTGGGAGTCTCATGATCAATCCGTTCCGATTCAAGCACGATGAGCTGTCATAACAGTCTACTTTCTCGTGCATTCCCTCAAGCGGAATTGGGGTGGCGAACCCTACCATAGCTGGCAGACTTTTTTGAGCCGTGTTCTACTCCACAGCGTACCCAACCTCGTGCGCATCAGTTATCGGAAATTCTGGATCATCATCAGGTCGCTGCCATATTGATCCGCTTGCGTCCACAGAACAAACTGCTCATCCGGAGAGATACTGAGGAACGACCAAAGGGGTTTCGTCAATGCCTGCACCTGTCGCTCGACGCCGCTCTGTTCATTTAAAAAGCGGATGGCGGCGTTTTTGGGTCCATCTTTCCGGATGTAGTACACGCCGTGCATCGCCGGTGCAAACGCGCGCAACCAGACCTCGGCGACCACTTGCGTTTCGGGACCACCAGCCGATGGCATCTTCATGAGCGCCGTCAGCGTCGACTCATCGTGAGTGAAATAGAGCCAGGCGCCGTCCGGCGACTCATCGGCAGTATGTCCCCCGTTCCGCGTCACCTGTACGGGTTCGCCGCCCGCCGAAGAAATCTTCCAGATTTCGAAACGCCCTGTCCGCCGCGATCCGAAGTAGATCCATTTCCCATCGCGCGAATAGCGTGGAATCGAGCATCCCGGGGACATATTCGTAATCTGAAGCGGTTTGCCGCCGGTAACCGGTATCGTGTAGATCTGTGTGCTTCCCCCGTCTCTCCAGCCGAACGCGATCTTCTGTCCATCTGGCGACCAACTGGGGGAGCCGGCTTGATCGCTGGGCAACGATGTCAGTTGGACCTGGTTGGTGGCATCCGCATTCGCAAGCCAGATCTCCGAATGGCCGCTGCGGTCCGAAACAAACACGATCTGATTCCCGTCCGGCGAATACCGTCCCACCTGGTCAGAGTGCGTGGAAGCAATCAGTGGGACAGCGGATGACTTTCGCGCCTCGACGCCCGTTGGGGCGCGCCAGATATTGTTGTCGGTAATCTCGCGGGCAAACGCCAGGCGAGTCCCTTGACTGGATATCGCGGGCGCGATTCCGCCGTCACTCATCACCAAAGTCGCCACCGCTCCCGCGTTGGCGCGCAAACGCCAGAAGTTGTCGACAATGCTGTTGCCGTACTCGGAAAACACCAGGTCGCGTCCGTCGGCTGTCCACGCAAGCGGACTAAACTTTCCGGTCTTTGACAATTTCACTGGTTCACCGGCGGGTTGGAATTGGTCCGTCAGCGAGAGCGTGTAGATATTGGTCGCAGCGTCTGTCATCGCGCGAATGAATGCGACGCGACGCCCGTCCCGTGAGAGCGCGGGGAAATCATCGCCCAACGAATCCGCCGGTGCCGCCGTCAACCGCTTTCGTTCGCCGGTTGCGACCGAATACAGGAACAGGCTCGCGGGTTTGCCGTCTGCGAAGACCAGCCATTTCGTGTCGGGGGACCACGCAACACTGGTGCCGGTCATTTCGAGCACCTTACGTTCCGGCCCTCCGATCGAGGGAATCGTAATCACCGCCTGCCGGCCAGCCAGGAAGCGTGTAAAAGCGATGGTGCGGCCATCGGGAGACCACGCCGGATAGCTGTCCCGAGCCGGATCGGTGGTGAGCCTCACAGGCGCCACGCCGTCCACCTGCTTGATATAAATATCGACGTTGTTCAGATCGCCGCCATCCCAGGTGAATGCCACTTGGTCGCCATCAGGCGAAAAGCTGGGATAAAGCTCCCAACCCGGATAGGTAGTCAACGGCACGATGGTTTGCGGCAGCGCAGGTCTAGCACCGTAATTCGACCACACGATCACTGCGGCGACCGCCAGCACCAGCAACCCCGCCACGGCCCACAGCCAGACACCCGGCCGTCCCTTTTGCGGAACTGGTAGCGCTTCGTATAGCCTGCCCGAGTCGGAATCTTCCTTCAGCTCCAGCAACGCCACTTTGACGTCCGCCATGCTCTGCGCGCGGCGCGCTGGTTCTTTCCGGAGGCAACGATTCAACAGTTTCTCGACATCGCCCGGAAGGCCCTCGATGGAAGGAGGATCTTTGGTCAGGATTTCCGCCAGAATCGCCGCCGCCGAATCGCCCTGGAAAGCCCTCGTGCCGGTGAGCATTTCGTATAGCAGCGCGCCGAACGAGAACACATCCGATCGCGCATCCACGGCCCGTCCCTGCGCCTGTTCCGGCGACATATAGGCGACGGTGCCCGCGATGATGCCCTCAGCCGTCTGCAGGAACGCCTCGCCATCGGCGTTTTGGGCAATCTCCATCCGCGCCAGGCCGAAATCCACAACTTTCACTTGGCCGCCGGAGGTAATCATCACGTTGCCTGGCTTCAAATCGCGGTGAACGATGCCGGCTGCGTGAGCCGCTGCCAGCGCGTCAGCGATCTGCGTAGCGTACTTCAGCGATTCGCCGATACTCAGCCCTTTTCGCGGGATCACTTCCTGCAGGGTCTTGCCATCGACATACTCCATCACGAAGTAGTTCGGCCCGACGTCATGCCCGACGTCATAGAGCGTCGCAATGTTCGGATGATTCAGAGCGGCGACCGCTCGCGCTTCGCGCTCGAACCTCTCGCTGAATTCTGTCCGCGAAACTTTCACGGCGACGCTACGCCCCAGCCTTGTGTCGCGGGCTTTCCACACTTCGCCCATGCCCCCCGCGCCCAAGCGCAACTCGACTTCGTAAGGGCCGAGGCGCATTCCTGGCGCAAGTCCTGACGGCTGTGCCCAAGGGGATTGCTGCATGAGGGTATCGTCTCTGCCTTCGAAGCGGAGCAGGGATTCCACTTCCCGGCGGAGGTCTTCGTCAGAGCAGGCTTCCTGGAGAAAGAGTGCCCGCTCGCCGGGAGGGCGCTTTGCCGCAGCCTGGTACAACTCTTCGAGCAGTCGCCAGCGCTCAGGAGAGGGACTCATCTTCCATCAGTCCTAAATGCCGCAAGCACCTTCCGATGTTAGCAAAGCCAATTAGGGGTGATTTAAGGTAGACGACCGGCGGCAAAGCAGAAAAAGTTGTCACCATGGCAGGTTTCGTCGGGCGCATTCCGCTTAATAGGTGCACAGTGCAGCAAAACCCATATCTGGGGAGGGAATATCAACATGGCTCTAACAAAGAACAGGTTCAAACGTCTGGAGGCGCTGTCATTGTCTCTCTTACTGATCGCTCCGAGCGTCTATGCGCAGCAGGCTGGCAGCCTGGCCCAGAGCTTCGTTACGCTTCGCGATCACATTGGGGCAGCCGAGAAAGTCCATCTCGACGTTTACTTCATCGGCTTCCCGGCGGAGTTGCAAGCCGACCTGAAAGCCGGTGTCGGGAAGACGCTCAACGGCCTTGCTATCGAAGACGCTAAACCCTGGTGGATCCCCAATATTCCCAAGTACGGGGCGTCGGCCTTTGCGACGGCACCGGCTCCCGGCTCCCTCCCATCTGGAGACATACCGCCGGATGGACTGCTTCGATACGAGCCAAACTCCATGCAAAAGCAGGTCGCGGGCGGCACCACCACCTGGGTCCCCCAAAAGGAAATCGGTGAACTCGTCTCGGACTGGCATCAGAACGCGGACATCGTCAATTATGTCGAGCACGCCGGCTCGTATCGCGGAGTGCCCTGGCGGATTCAAGGTTTGCAGGTCCACTTTCTTCCTACGGCTGAGTTGAACAGTCTGCTGCCGCTGCTTACCAGGTCTCAACACTCATTCAAATCCGCCAATCCACAGACGCAGGTCACGCTTTATTCCTATAACGTCCTCATGGACTGGCTTGGACAATTCAACCACCAGCCCGACGGCCAGGGAGGGGCTACGCTGGTATTTCTGAATCTGGCGGCGCTCGACTCCGGCCAACCTTACGCGTTCTA
Organism: uncultured Solibacteraceae bacterium; assembly: GCA_963811575.1. GTDB lineage: Bacteria > Acidobacteriota > Terriglobia > Bryobacterales > Bryobacteraceae > Solibacter. Next base: position 584,692 of record CAWERY010000009.1, read on the forward strand.
TGCCGAACCGGCAAAGGACGCCGTGCCGGCTATTGGAGTTGCCGATTCGGAAGTGCAGTATTCCGCGGCAAATGCTTCGTCGGCGGCCAATCAGGCAGTGGCATCGGCGATGGCGACCGTGCTCCACGGAGGTTTGACGCAGCCGAAAATGCTGGCGGCGATGGACGTGAAATGCGCCGACACCAGCACGAGCGCCGGCAGCGGAATCGCACTCCCCGGCATGAAGCCCTCCCAGCCGCTATGCAGCCAATGGTCGCTCGATCCGATCCGGAACCTCGCCGGAAATGACGGCCGTCGCATTTTCGTTTCAGACGCCACTACGGATGTGACGGCGTACCAGCACGGCGGCATCTCCCGCACGGCATTCCTCAGCCAGGTTCAGCAGAACGCATTCGAACTCTACCGCTACGGCGTCCTCGCCCCGACCATCAAAGCCAACAATGTCTACTCCGAAGCCTACGAACTACGGACCCTGGTGGTCGACCTCCGGTACGGCCCCAAGGATCTTTGCATCCTGAGCGCGCTGAAACAAGGCCTTCCGTCGAGCACGGCCGCATCGCAATGCAAGTCGCCGTCTGGTTTCCCGACCGAACAAACGTACCAGGTGAGCGACGTTTTCGATGCGAATCTGGCGGAGGCATCGCTTAGCCAGTTCAATCCCGGGAATTGGGAGGTGACTCTGAATAACTTCCCGTTTGGTGTTCAGCCCAACGGCACAGTGGACCCGGTGATGGCCGTGCAGACCAAGGCGCTGCTCCGCCAGGCCTTGAATCAGCCGGTGGTTACCAACCCTGCCACCGGTCAAACGGTGACGCTGACGCATCCGCCCTTCTACCGCACGATGATGGTCCCGGATGCGCAAAATAATCTGCATACCATCAGTTCGAGCTGGGAGAACGGCATCGATCCTGTTTCCGCGATGACGCTCCTCACCGGCGATGCAGCGTCCGGCGGGCTGGGCATCTATACCAGCATCTGGCCAGAGGCCAGCGTAACGGGGGCAAAACCGTATCACGAGACGGGAAAGCGCACCGTGAAACCGCTCGCCCTGATCCTCACGCCGCCGCCCGACGGCCCACTCGGAGAGAAGTGGGGCGCCTTTCCCTTCAACCTCGATGCGCTGGCGGGACTCGGCATACTCTCGGAGTACGGCGGCGGTGGGTGGTGGATTTCCGGCGGCGGGAATGAAGAAGGGGGTGGGCTTTTGCGGCGCGACTTTTCCTGGATGGTTCCCCAATACTTTGCCGGTCCATCTCGTGGAAATGGTGAGGCCGCCCCGACGGGTGTCATGCCTGATGGAACGGTGCAGCCATTTCCACTCGGCTTCCTGACTGCCCGGGCGCTGGAAATTGGCGCCCCTCATTGGTGCAACGAGTTCGATGCCGCCGACCCGGCTGCCCGGGCAAGCTGCCGCAGTTTCGTCAAGAGCACCACCACCCTTCAGGCCATTGAGACCCTCCAGCATGGGTTGGGGTACATGCACACCGCGGAACCGCGCTATCGCTACCATTTCGACGGAACGCAATCGAGCATTGCCCGGCTCTATCAGTTGCTGTCCGACCCGTCGGACACGTTCGGCCAGCTCCTCTACCAGGACGTGAACATGTACACCACCGCCGGCCTGTCAACCGTATGGTCGCAGAGTGTTTCGGAGTGGAATGGAACCGGCCCGCACGCCGGGATGCAGGCCAGCCTGTTCCGTTCGCATGCCAGAGAGGAGATGTCGGCGGCGGAGACCGCACTGACCCAGGCCACCGCGGCGTTTCAGGCAGCCTTTTCGAAGAACTCACAGATCAACGGAGTGCTGCAAATGGCTGTAGCAGCGCATGACGCCGGGCTTCGCGCATATGACAACTGGGATTACCGGGGCGTCCTCTTCTCCGCTGAACAGTCGCTATCTCTCATTAGCAAGTCGATGGCCTTGATGGGGCAACCGGGATCGATTCACGATCCACTGCAAATCAAACCGCTTGCTCCCGAGTTGAGGTTTCAGCCGGCAGTAGACAGCGCTCAGATCGAAAAAGCGCTGAAATCGTTGACTGTGGACCGTTACAAACAGGCAGTCCGCCTCCTGAGCGCTCACTAAGCTGGTCGTTCAGGAGGCGGCTCTTTGGGATGCATGGCGTGCGCCAGCCAGACCCGGGCAAAGTCCCAATCGCGTCGCACGGTCTGGACCGAAATCCCCATCACTTCGGCGGTCTCTTCCATGCTGAGCCCGCCGAAAAAGCGCAGTTCGATCGCCTGAGCCTTGCGGGAATCTTCCTTGGCGAGCGAATCGAGCGCATCGTCGAGCGCGATGACCTCGCGATCGCGCCCGGGAGCGGCAAAGTATCCTTCCACAAATGAAGTCTTCCCGGCCGGTCCTCCACGCTTCAATGCTCCCCGAGTTCGTGCCGCGTCCACCAAAATACGACGCATCATCTGGGCGGCAAGCGCGAAGAACTGGCTGCGATTGTGAAAGCTCAGGCCGCGAGCCTCTACCAGGCGCAGATAAAGCTCATTCACCAACGCTGTCGGTTGCAGCGAAGCGCCCGGGTTTTCCAGCAACATGCGGCGTTGTGCCAGTTGACGCAGTTCGCCGTAGACCAGTGGCACCAGCCGCTCGAGGGCCTTCTCGTCTCCCGCGCTCCAGGCCTGGAGTAATTCCGTGACTGGCTGCGAGAATGCCTCGTCCATGGGTGTTGCGCTGATTCTACCGCATCTATCCATGAGATTTTTGCCTTGGCATGGCAGGTTTCGCCGGTCCAATTCCGCTTGAGTGTGTGCAAGTCGAAAGGAAAACCAATGAGTGTGTACCGCGCGTTTCAATTCTCGCTCGTCGTAGCGATCTCTGGCATGATTCCCTCCTCCGTGGACGCCCAGGTCCGTTTTTTTGACCGGATGCAGACGCAACCGCAGGCGCCCTCCCGTTGGGAAACTGCGATCCATAACGCCCAGGAAGGCCGCGCGGCGGTCGGCAGGCGAATGAAACGGGAGAGTCAGAGTTCTCAGGCACAGCCTAACCTGACACACGACCAGGCGTTGGCCATGCCTCACTGGACGAGCGCGTTTACCTCGGAAGGCGCCACCTATCCGTTCACAGTCATTGGTTCCGACCCTTCCAAGGGAACTTCGACCACCATTCCCACGGTGATCGTCCCCTATCGTCTGGTCTTCCCCGATGGGGGCGTTTTTGACGCCACCACCGATTTGGTGGACGGCGTGACGCCGCTTGCCGGCATCGTGAATTCGCCGATCTTCCAGCCCGTTCCGTGGACGGTCGGGTCCACCCAAGTGGGCACCACGCAGTTCGGCGATGCGATGCTACGCGCGAACTTCTGGTCGTCTATTCCTGGCAACCGCTCGGGCTATCATGTGCTGCTGGCGGCGCCGCAGATTCTGCCGGTGCAGGTTGTAAATGTCCCCGCAGGACTGGGGATCAGTACGGTTGACTCTCACGGAGTCAAGGTCGGAGTGGTGGACTTTGCGTGGCTCGCGGAAACGACCGCAAAACAGACGGTCAACCTGGGCATCCCACCGCAAGCGCTGGCGATTCATCTCATGTCGGCCGTCGAGGGCCAAGACCTGAATGGCGGCGGGTCTCTGGGGTTCCACGACTCGATCAACGTGGGGAGCGCAACCAATCCGGTCATTCAGCCCTATATGCAGACCGGATATTTCAGCCAGAATTCCGCATATGTAGTTGCGACCTCGAATGCCTCCGGGACCGGGGTGTTGGGCCACGAAATCGCTGAGTGGCTCAATGACCCCGTGGGCGACTCGTTCGTCCCCGCCTGGCAGGATCCGGCCTTCCCGCACCTGTGCGACAACTCCTTCCTGGAAGTGGGGGATCCTTTGGAATACATTAGCCGCGGGTTCGGCGTGAGTCTGAACGGAAGAACCTATCAGTTTCCCGAGGTGGCGTTCCTGCCATGGTTCGCCGGCGATCGTCACTCCACGTCGGTGAACGGCTGGTACTCGTCCCTAAATACGTTCTCCAGCCCGTCCACGGCATGCCCCGTTTTCACCAATTTCGGCTTCTTTGGATTCGATTTCACAGGAGCGGCCACCAGCGTCCTGACTGGCGTGAGCAATTCCGTGAATAACAAGATGACGATGGTGGGATACGCCGAATCGGCGTCGTCTTCTCTTACCGGTATACAAATGGATGTCAGCTTGGATCCGGCGAGCGGAGCCATAACGTTCGCGAACCTGCAGCAGGTGTATCTGCCGGCCTCTCAGGTTACGGTGCCGATCAAAGTAAACGATGCCGGACAGATCGTCGGGTTCTACCTCGATTCCGGAGGCAAATCGCATGGCTTTCTGCTCAGTAAAGGCCGTTACTCCACAATCGACTTCCCGGGGGCCATCGCCACAGAGGCTTTGGCAATCAATAATTGGCCGATACCTGCCATTGCCGGCAACTATACCGACGCTGGAGGCAAGGTTCATGGGTTTGTCACGGCTGGGGGCCTCTTCGTGCCAATCAATGCCGGCTTTGCGACGAACCTTAGCGTGACCGGCATCAACGATTTTGGCCAGATGGCAGGTGTCTACGATCTGGGCGGACCGTTGGGCACGGCCCCTACCTTCGGATTCACGGGAACCGCAGGTTTTCTGACCCCGCTTGACTATTCGAACAGCGTGTTGACTCCAGCTACGACTTCAACCTTACTCAATTCGCTGAACAACCGGAACGAAATCGCCGGAACCGTGACGATTCAATTTCAAACCGGGTTTCTGCGGGTGGAAGCGTTTCTCGAGGGCGGAGGCAACTTCCAGCCGCTCGAAGCAGGACTGGACGGCTTCCTCGCCGACCAAGCTCTCGGCATCAATGACGCGGGGGTCATGGTTGGCTCGTTCCAGGATCTGACAGGTATTCACGCTGCCATCGCAATCCCCACGCACTTGTTTTCCGGTGCGGTGGCCAGTCTTTCCACCCCGGTTGTTGTACCGATTCCATGGAAGTAACGAACCCAGTGGCATCGAAAGATGGAGCGGCGCCGAACTGGAGAATTCTAGTTTAGATTGGCTGAGTTTTCGGGGGGCAGGTCATCGGCACCTCAGCGACGGCGGCGCATTCGTAATCCAGACACTTGTCGGCAAGACGAGATCGAGGGCGGAGTCTCAACCGAGTTTAGGATGCCTCCCACTCCTCATACCCAGTTTCGTGTTCGCTGACCGCAGCCGAAGCAGATTCGACCGAGATGTACCTGCCCGAGTCCTGTTCAGGGACACCCGATCTCACGGGACCGTCCGTTGGTCCTTCGGTAATCAGAATCCAGAACCGCCCAACCGATGTGTCGTAGAGTAGGTCATCGGTTACCTTGGATACTACGAGCTTGCGCTGGCAACCCGTATGCCACGTTGCCAAATATCAATTGCAAACATCGTGACGGTCTTGCCCTCCCATTCGACGGTTACCTGTCGGTTGCGTTCAGCGGCATCGACAGGAGCTTTGTCTGTGACAACAATGACGGCATCCACGGGAATCTGAACAGCGATCTTCTTGCCGTTTTCCAGGGACACGGCAATCGTTGTCGTCTTGAGCTTAAAACGCTGGCCCAACATTTATCGTGTGAATATACACCGTTCGGAAGAAACAGACAACCCGCCGTTCCAGCTAGAAATTTCACAATCTTTTACGTATCACCTTCCATGCCGCCAACCGTCATCGCAACTAGGCTGTGCGGGTTTTCGGGTGTAGGCGCGGAAATCATTCGGCGGATCTGAATACCCGCTGAACGCTAGTTCAGCAGCGTCTGCGACGTCTGATGCCCAAGCCCTGGCGAATGGCTGTTGGCGCCCGGGAAGGCCTACGACCGCCGCAACGACTATCCGCCGCTCGCTAAGGGCTTGAAAACGCGAGCTTCGCCTGCATGCCGCCCCTCGGACTGAAGCGGCTCGTCGATTTTTTGGATCGTAGGCAATAGAGGGAATAGGGAATGAGTATGTTGGTGCTGGAAGCACATCGACATGGGGGAACCTGGGTATTTTACGCGATCGCGCCGGTAACCCTTGGCGGTGCCCTCGCCTGTTTGTGGTGGATCGTCAGGGGAGCGATTCCCGTATTCGCCAAGACGTCGCGCAGCCTCATGGGTCTCCGGCTCGACGTTCAAGGAGATGAACATCAGCCCTTTGCCGACCCTCTCGGTCCATCGGATGCAGAGGATGAGCGCGCAGCCCCGCCGATCCACCTGGGCGACGAACGTCTTGCCGTCCTCCTCGAAGCGCCAGGGGCTCGTGAAGCCGAGCCGGGCCACGTAAAAGCGGAGTGAGGCCTCAACGTCCGTCACGTGCAGGACAGAGCGGGCGAACCCGTCATAGGCTGCATCTCCTCGATCGAAGCCAAACGTCGCGCTCCGTCTTGAATTCACACCCCACGGATGAATCCTTCGCCGCGAACCCCGGGCCGCAGTAGAGGAGTTGTGGCTGAACGACGACGTTAGCGGAAAGTGGGGGCGTCCGCGCCGTGCACGCCCTCAATTTTCGATATCTCCACTTCAAGACAGTTATCGGGAATGTGCGTTGCTCACTTCGGCGGGGGGTGTAGAGGGTTATGAAGGAGTCGTCCTTCGTCACGTCCCGAAGTTTGCCCGCTCTATCCAAAACCCAACGGTGGTCGATCCGGCATTGGTTTGCCGTGTTCGGTTCCCAAGACAATCTCATCAGCAACGGTCGTCCCTGCCACCGCGAACGCCGTACCGCACTTGACCGCCTTTAAGTGCGACAAGCCCTGCTGGACGGCTATTTCCACATGGGGGCCGACTCTCTTGAAGTCGAACACTTGAACGAATGAACCCTTGCCGCCTTCGGAGATTACGCCAAAAATGTGTTTGCCGTCGTTCGGGAAACCGTCTAGATGAACCGAAAACCTTCGCCCCCACTCGGCGATACTGTTGGTGAAACCGTAGCCATTATCAGGTGCTTCTTCGTGGACGTCGGGAAGTGTGATGTGTAGGTGATACTCCGCCATGCATTGGTGTGAATCCTTCGCGTGGTCGTCATGAGTCTCGACCTTAAGCACAGCGACTACGCCACCGGGTCCGCTCTTACTGCGCGTCTCTGTGTTTGCCACTTCGGAACAATCAATGGATTGGCCGTAAGCACAATGAATTGCCGCTAGGAAGAGCCACGCTCTGGTGATTCTGATCGAAACCACAATCTCACGTTAAGCATTCATGACCCAAGACGACAGCCACTGGGCCTGATAGTCATTGAAAAACGGTGTTGTCGTCCATAAATGGCGTTCGCTGTCGCTATAAATTCCGCTAACGGACGCGAACCCCACATACGTCCGCTTGCGTCGGGCCTTGCCGTCAATAACTTGATTCCACGCTGCTTCGGCTCGGCGCGTCACGTCATAGTGAGCCTTCAATTGCGGTCCGCACTACCCTTCAAACGTTTGGCCGAACGCGACTCGGCGTGGCCAGGGGACGGAGTGTTGGCTACTGGCGCGTTCAGTTCCCTATTGTGGGTGCACGGCCCCATCTTGTTCAGGGGGCACTTAACGCTGCTCTTGCTCTGCATCCTTGCCCTGCCAATCATCGGTGGGATGCTCACGCCGGAAGAATCAGCCTATTCCGCTTTGATCTTCGGCCTTGGTAGCTACCCTCCTCTGAACGACGTGCCACCAACTCCCATCGCTCTGGTGCCGTTCCTACGGATCTGTGCGGGGGGCGATCAGCGATGGTCGTCCCTACCGCGACAGTGGACCTCCTCGTTCCGTTTGGTTCGCCACTAGGTCATCGCTCCAGTCGGCGACGTCCAGCCATTTCAACCCGGCCGCGGCGGCGAGTTTCAGGTAATCGGAAACCCGGAAGTTTGGATTGAATCCGCGACTCCGCAGTGCTGGCGCATCCGGGAGATTGTGCTGAGCCGAAGGGCGGGCGTCACCTGGGCAGCCGCCTCACCGCGTCGCATAATGAACGGCAGCTTCGTGAAATTAGGCCGACTCGAGGGCCCCCCAAATCCGGACAATCGTGCAATTAAGGTTCGAGAAAAAGGTCGCGCCCGCCGATTTCAGCTCAGATATCGTTGGGACACAATGCCTCAGCGGGCCCCGTCGTGTGACTTACCGTCCAAGATAATAAATCAGTACGGTGTCCGACCCGCGGGAGATGTAGTGCAAAAGCAGCATCTTGAGCCACGTATTAAACTCGGCTTCGTTAAAGGAGAGTTCTCCCGCATTGGGATCGAAGACCTTCGAAACATCATCATGATGATGGGCAGCAATAGCGTGATTCGGCCTACCCACAATGGAGATGAAATAACGTCCGCGGGCACTAACGAAGTTCAAGGCGTCCCGAATGAGGTTCGGGCCGGAGAAATTGCCGGGATTGCCGGATACGGACAATCCAAGCTGGTTCAACTGCGTTCGGACTTCGGCTCCGCCTTCACCCTCGAGTTGGAGGGGGATGGCTTGCGCAACCGCGGCTAGCGCGTCGGAGGGGGTGGCCATCGCCGACGCTGAACAGCCGTTCTTGAGCCAGATCATCGACAATCCGCGACAGCACCCATTGCTGACCGATGTGGCCCGTCTGAACAGGTCCGAGTTACCCTGCTTTGCAGCGAACAATTGCAGAAACTGGATGTTAAAGCCCTGATCGAAACCGATGTGAGCAGTGTCCGGCATCGGGCCTCCAATGGGAGACATCGTAGCATGCGGTGGCGCCACGTATGAGGAGAATAAAAGGCGATCCAAGAAAATTCAGCGTCACGGGTATCATCGCTCCTCCCGATGCCACCGGTTGCGGGTCATGCATCGACTTCATTGATGTCTATTTGAATACGTTCCAGAACCAGGGGCCGAGGTTCTGGTGACGGCTGTGACGATTACTGGCTTAGTTGTGACGCCGAAAGCGTCTTCCGGGAGCAGCGCGCGGCTGAACGCGAGAAACTTCGCTCATTCGTTAGCCCCTCGAAGCGTCTAATCCAGCGAATATCCGGGCGACGTGATGGTTCTGTCCGTGCGCTAGTGCCTGCGATATCCGTTGGCCTACGAATCCAGACCCGGTTTCAGGCCAACTGTCGAGGTAGGGACGACCATCGCTGCTCCCGCGCACGGGTCCGTTCATGTTTCGAACATTGGCGGCACCGCCGGCATCCCGCGAGTGGTACAAAGGAAAGACCGATGAACGACTGGTACCGGCTTACCTTTAGCCCGGATGACATCTCAGCGGCCAAGCATCTGGAGATGGAGGCACATTTTGAGAGATTCTTCCTGGCTGCGGGTTCGCCGGAAGACGCCACTCTTTTTAGAGGCCTTGAGCCCGGCCAAACGAACTATTATTTCTCGCCGGCAGCGGCCAGGATCGCCACGAAGCTCATTACTCACCTTTCGGCTGTACAGTGTCCGGCTCCGCCAATGACGGCGGTTACGTTTGTAGCCGGTCATCAGCCTGGCCGGTAGATTACCAAGATTGACTACCTACTCGTGAGCCACTATCCGGGAGAGCAACGGCGAGATTCCCTCAGCCCGCGACTCGGCCGATGAGATGCAATCCTGCGTGCGTCATGAGCCGGATCCAATATAGGTATGTAATTGATCGATTGTGTACGCTTGTGACGAAATGATCGCCTTGACCAAGTCGCCGATCGAGACAACTCCGTTCAACTCTCCCTCATCAACCACGGGCAAGTGCCTGATTCTTTTATTGGTAATGATTCTCATGCATTCATCGACCGTGTGGTACGACGTGACCGTAATGGGAGAAGGCGTCATGATCTCTTGAACCAGGGTTTCCTTGGACGATCGCCCCTGAAGGATCACCTTCCGCGCGTAGTCGCGTTCCGAGACGATCCCTACGAGGTGCCGCTCGGATACGACCAGCAGCGCGCCTACCTCGCTCCGGGCCATCTCCGCGATCGCCTCATAGACCGTCGCGCTGGGGGAGATGGACGCAATATCACGGCCTTTGCGTTCCAGGACTGAAAGGACGGTGTCTATGACCGCCCTCTTTCGTCTGTCGCCGATCTTGAAAGGCAACTTCTTCATCGCCGTGCACCCCCTTTTGGTCCTGCAACCAGCGAGCCAACGCCGGACTTTTCACAGATCCGACGTGCGGCTTAGCACATCGCGGACAGCGTGCGGGGTCGCTCTATCCAGACGATCTTCCGACTGGTTGAAGCGCCATCGGACACGAACTGAACCACACTCGATTCGGCTAAAAGCGGCTCCGCCCAGCGGTGTAGTAGGGGTGCAGCGATCATCGCGACAACAAATGCTGAAACTCCGGTGAGGAGTGGCCACGCGGCGAGCGCAATGGCGATTGAAGGCCGGTAACTTGAGGCGGTCATCCACTCGTGCATGTTCGCGGCCACTGCCAAACCGCCCGCGCCAAGGGCCGCGGCGATGCTGGCGTGCATCGCGGTCGTGCGAGGCCAGTTCCCCAGCCGAAATTCTCCGTAGCTGATGTGAGCCGCGAATCCGACACCGGAGACCCGGCCGGCGGTCGCTTGCGAGTTGGCGGACGAAAAAGGCTCCCCGCGCCCCTATTGACCAGAAGGCCGTTTCGGACCAATCTCAGCATAAGCCACTACACGGCCAGGTGAATCACTCCGGGATAGAGATCAAACGGAACCGTTGGCGGACCGAGTGATAAGATTGACCTGTTCTTCCGGGAGGTGCTGCATGCCACGACGTCTTTCCGCGGGAATCTGTGTTGTCGCCGTTGCGGTCGCTGCTACTCGCGTCTGCGCTGCACAGTCGCCGGCTGCGTCCTCTTCCAGCGGCGGGGATCACGACGATCTCATCTCGTCGTTGGTGCTCGGTGACGCGCGTGCGATCGAAACGCAACTGGCTCACGGCGCGAATCCAAATACCGCGACTCCGTTGTTCAACGGTCCCGTGTGGCTGTCCAGCCTGCTCATGGGTCAGAAGGAGATCTTCTATATCATGACGCGGGGTGGCCAGGCGTCAATTGCATCATCGGCAACAACCGGCCGCCGTGCGGGCGCCGAGGCGCTCGCCATCGCCGCCGCGAGAAACTATCCAGACGTTGTGGAATTCGTGCTTTCGAAAGGAGTCGATGTCAATGCGCGGCTCACGGTAGGGACAACGGCGCTACAGGTGGCCGCCGCAAACGGGAATGTGGATATCGTTCGAATGCTGATCGCGCGGCAGGCGAAAGTAAACCTCGCCGACCAGTTCGGCGATACTCCGTTGATCGCTGCAGTTCAAGCGGGGAGCCTGCCCGGGGTGACCGCTCTGTTGTCTGCCGGCTCGGATGTCAATGCGACCGACAAGTCAGGACGCGGCGCCGCGTGGTGGGCCGCCCGGTCTGGCCGTGAGGACATTCTCAAGCAACTCGTGGCAGACGGAGCAAATGTTAGTGCCGCAGACCACAACGGATCGTCGCCAGCCGATCAGGCGATCCGGGCCGGGTACACGCGCATGGGGCGCCTCCTCCTCGCCCGCGTAACGGCTACGCCGCGACGGCGGGACGCCCATGAAGCCATTAAAGCGAGCCTGCGAATGATCCTGCCCGGCGTCGAGATATGGTCGCAGAGGACGGGATGCAACTCCTGTCATCACACTTTGGTTGGCACGCAGGCGATCCTCATGGCCCGCCGTTACAGGATGGAACTCGATTCCACGCTCGCCGAACGGCTGCTGGCCACGTTCAAGGAAAATCTGATCAAAAACCAGAATCGCTACGCAACTGCCACCGAAAGCCGGGTGGCCTCAGCGAGGGCAGATCAACCAGGGTTAGACCTGGCGTACGGCATCGCCGGCGCGACCCTGCCCGTTCTCGGACTGGATGATCTTTACTCTGGGCCGCTTAGCAGCTACGCTCTGGTTCTGGCGAATCTTCAATTCGAGGATGGACGTTGGACGCATGGAATGGCGAGATTTCCGATCGAGTCCAGCGATTGCCTGACTACCGCCCAGGCGATTCGCACTCTTTCGCAGTACGCGCCCGCGACCGAGAAGCAACGAATCCAACAACAGGTTGCGAAGGCCGTCGAGTGGCTGCGGACCGAAACCTGTGTCACCACCGACGACTTGGCCGGGAGGCTCTACGGACTTTTCTGGGCCAATCGGGATGAGCCGGAGATCCGGCAGGCGGCGGCGCAATTGCTCAGGGAACAGCGAGCAGATGGAAGCTGGGCGCAGAAGCGAGGCATGAACGGTGACGCGTATGCCACTGGGGTAGCGCTATTCGCGTTGTACCGGACGCGACAGCTGAGCACCAAAGCCGGTCCATACCGCCGAGGCATGGACTACCTTCTGCGGACGCAGGAGGAAGATGGATCGTGGTTGATACCGACGCGAGCAATCCCCTTGAACGGTTATCTCGAGGGCGGATCTCCGCACGGCAAGCATCAGTTCATATCGTTTGCGGGTACCTGCTGGGCGACGATGGCGTTAATCGCAGATTCCGGCAAGCCGCCGGTCTAGCGACGCTCCCATCGTTTTCAGGACCGATCACTTGCCGAGTAAGGCCAACCGGCGTTTGAGCTGTTCGTTGTCAAGTTGCCGAGTAACGCACAAATCGTAGAAGTGCGCTTCGCGGAATGTCTTCCGGAATGTCAGCCGCCGTAACCACCGTCCCGTTACCGAGGACCGAGCGGCCATAGAGTTGTCCTGAGGCGAATGCCGTCTCATCCTCTGGCAGTTTCGGAACCTTGAGCCGCGGATCGGCCGACCAGACCCGTTCGCCGCGCCCACGAATCGGCTTTACTCAGTTCCTGCTACGGCTTCTTGTCTGTGGCTTTGTCGTGCTTCTTCTGCTCCCCTTGTTTCTGTTTCGTCAACTGCTGGTGCTTGTTCTTTTCCTTGTCCTTTTTGCCGCCCTTGTCTCCCATGCCTGCTCCTTTTTCCAGCGATTGTCACTTGAAGTCTGGATCACTGCGCGGTTGATCATTCGTAATCACCGCGAACCAACGCTACCACAATTGCAGTCGGTAGAGTCATTGCAGCCAACCTCGGATTTCCCGTCCATTCACTAACTGTGCAGTGCCATCTTGAGGTATCTCTCGGCGTGCAACTTCTTTGTACCTCATGAGCTCCGAACCGTGGCTTCGTCGATTTCCGGATTCCCTCTTTTCGTCAACGTTGCGCACAGCATTCAGGCGAGAGCCGCATTCGCCAGTGGTGATCAATCCGCATGTACGCCTCGGCCAGATCACTCCTGCCTTGTCGCCAAGGGATTGGTAAAGGTTTCGCCGGAATTCACCTGGGCGAATAACGCCCAAACCACCGATGTGCGTCGACCCTGTCCCGAAGTCCCGTTGGGGGAAGCGAGGGTGATCTCCCCGAAGGCCGTTTCGGACCAATGACAACCTGCGTTCCTAAATCCTAGGCGACTAGCGGCGGGAATCCGCTCGCTGGCCGGGCGAACCTGATCAATCCGGCAGAGCGGCAATCAACGCAGAACTGCGAGCGCGCTGAGTGTCAGGATAGGAGCGCCACGTTAGCAGGCTGGTTTTGAAGTCTCATCTTGACGGGATGGTTCATTGCTTCAACAGGGCAGTCCAGTTCAGCACTACCGTGATCGGCGTCAAAATGCCTCTCCTGTGTCGGCGATGACCAGGAACTCTTGCCGTCGGCAGAGACGACAGAGCGTTGCACGTCCGCGCTGCTGCTGGAAATAGGTACTGTGAACAAGGGCTTTGGAGAACCGGCTTGAAAAGCCGGCTTGGTTGTGATGTCGACCGTCATCAGCTTCCTCTCCGGCGAGAGATGGAACAACTCCCGCCCATCACGCCGCCAGCGCGGCTGGCTGCCGCTCTGGCTCGAGATCATTACTCTGACTCGTGACGGCCGGGAGGAATCAACAACTGTACGTAGACTTCTCTCCTGCCTGTTTCGGCAAGCTGTCTTACTCTGGAGACGGAGGCGATTGCCCAATCGTGGTCGGCGGGGGCCCTCCACGCCCATGCCGATGCGGCCAAACCGAGCACGCCCACAACACAAGCGGCGGTCATCCACTTCGGACGCTTGAACTGGGTGTACGCGGGCAGCGGCGTAACGGGCGCTGCGGGTCGGGCTCCGCCGTTGACAGCGCCGCCGGCGACAGGCCGGCCCCGCCTCTGGAACACGTAAACATCCGCGGTGCCGAGAATACTATGCCGACGGCGCCAAACCGCACAGGGGGTATGCGATGCTGAATATCGTCGTACTTGCGGGCAATCAGAACCGTACCGATGGCCTTCCGAATGCAATGCCGTGCTACGGAGCCAGACTCAAGGCCATTGCCTGCACGGCCCACGAAGTCGCTGCCGCCGAAATCCACTGGTCATGCCCAAACGGAAAATTGCTCTCAAAGTAAGGCTGAAACTTGATGGCCCTGCTGCGCACATGCCAACTCCCATCCGGAAATTGAGTAGAAAGCAGATACGTCAAACCTCGGCGATACGCCTGATCTTCAATGCGCACCGCCTTCGATTCGGCCAGAGCCACCAATGCCACGCCCGTCGCATACGCATCACTGCCCAAATAAGGGAGTCCGCCCCACCCCCCATCCTCCCGCTGCAAAGCCAGTAACTCCTTTGCTGCACTCTCGATCTCACCGACGGACCCGGCAGACCACGTCAGGCCGGACAGGCGCATGGAAAAATCGTCATTCGTAACCGGCTTCGCCTTCTTGAACCACGCACGAGCAGCCGCCAGCCGTCGATCGAACTCCGGTTGCCGCGCCGGGATCGGATACACACTCATCGCCCGCACTGCCCGAGCCGTTGCCGCAAAGTCGCTCTGCGAAAGCGGCGGCCGCAGTTGCACCTCGCCCGCCGCCCAACTCCCATCCGGCTCCTGACATTCGGCCACATCCACAATCGCCGAATCGATGATGGCATCCGCCGCCAGGCCCGCGGCCTTCAGCCCCAGCAGATTCTCCGCCAGCCGGTTCGCGCCACCGCCTGGATTAAGCGACTGCAAGAACTCCTCCTGCAAAGACAACCACTGCCCGCGCATCTGTGCCAGTTGCGCCTTGGCAGCCGCCTCATGAATGGCTATACCCGCCGCCTTCGCCGCAGCCTGTGCGCGCGCCACCAGCGGCTGGTGATGACACCCCACGCACCCGCTCTCCTTGAAAAACTCCGCGCTGGACGCCTCCAGTAGCTTGAGACTCCGCGTAATCGCCTCCACGGGTTTCAGCGGATCGCTCTCCGGATGCCGTGGCGCAACGTAGGCCACGCGTTGTTTCGCCCCCGCCTTCTTCAACTCCGCAAGCACCTCCGGACAGCCAAACTTCTCCGCCCAATCCAGCGTCGTCTCACCATTCGAATCGCGAGCGTTCACATCCGCCCCCGCCCCGATCAGCGCGCGCACCGTCTCCAGCGAAGGAGTCTCCGAAGCCAGCGCAAAGGCCAGAGGAGTCAACCCGCGGCTGTCGCGCGCGTCCACCTTGGCGCCCCCCTTCAGGAGCTCGCGCACCGATTCCACTGGCCCGAACGCCGCCGCGTCGTGCAGCGCCGTCACGTTCCGCCGGTTCGTCGGCCCGTGCCTCTGCGGCGGAGGCGACCCATCTGCCGAGATGTTGACATCCGCCTGCTTCTCCAGCAAAAGCCGGATCGTTTCAGGACTTCTTCCAGCCCCGGCGAGAGTCATCGCCGTGAAGCCTATGCCCATTGTCACCCCCGGGTCGGCACCCTTCTCCAACAGGAGCCGCACCGACTTTGCCTCGCCCGCGTTGCTGGCGATGATCAGCGCCGTGCTGCCGCGGCCTCCCTGTGTATTGACCTTCGCACCTTTCGCCAGTAACAAAGCGACGGTATCCGAACCGCCGCGCCGCAACGAAGCGACCATCAGGGGAGTCCGGCCTTGCTTCGATTGCACGTTCACATCGGCGCCATGCTCGATCAACAGCCTGGCCTTTTCCGGATCGCGGGCCGACCACAGCAGCGCAGTGGCATCGAACGTATTCCTCGCATTTACGTCCGCGCCGGCATCCAGGAGCACCTTCATTGTCTCCAGGTTTCCAAACGCTGCGGCATGCATCAGGGGGGTCGCGCCCCGGGCATCTCGCGCCTCGATTTCGGCCTTGCTGAGGTGTACCTTCACGGTGGCGAGATCGCCACTTCGGATCGCGCGAAACAAAGCGCCGCCGTCCTCTCCAAATACTACGGATGCTGACAGCACCAATGGGACGATAATAGACAGTTCCCTCATAGGACCCTCCGGATAACCCAGATCAGAATACACCCGAAATCACTTTCTCAAACCTGAGAATTGACTGAAGAAGTGCTGAATTCTGCCGAACCGCAGGCTGGCCCTCGCCGACGCCGTGTTCACTAGAGTCTGTGGTGACCCGGCTTCGTGGGGACTCAGGGGTGACGTTTCAGCCCTTGAAAGCCCATTCAAAGGACGCATCGGCATGTGTGTTCACCATGTGCCGTTGAAGCGATCCTCGGGTGGTTGAATGCATATGTCGATATGGGCCAAGTTAAAGATGTACACATGGCGAGCGCCAAGAGCGATGCCTAAAGAAGAACGCCAAGGACTCGCTAAAGGCAATTCACGACAAATACAACGCCCAGATCAACACGATTCTCACGCCGGGACAACCGTCGGACGCGCCGATTTCAGTGGTGGGCGACTTACGTACAAACAGGAAGTTCGCCTTTTCTGGGTCACGTGAACGGGACACCCTGATGATAAGACGGGGATAGATCCTGCCTGACGGCATAGTGTTTAGGAATCGGGCGTCTGGATCAGGTCCTTGCTTCCCCGATTGTTGTCCCGAAGTCCCGTTGGGGGAGGTGTGGGGTGATCTCCCCGAAGGCCGTTTGGGGGCAATGTCCGAGTGGGCGACAACCCGACCGGGGTGCTGATACAAATCGAACAATATGGCGTCATCGAGCCAAGTGGCACGTGAGCGGCCTCCGAGATGATTACGATTGGGGGAGCCGAGACCGTGCGTCCGGCTGTACCGGCCTATCGCTTGACATTATACCGAGGCACGATATAATGCGGGACATGATACCGGAAGAACTCCTCCCGCTTTCGCCGCAAGTGTTTCAGATTCTGGTAGCACTTGCGGCCGCCGACCAGCATGGCTACGCCATCATGCAGGACGTGGCGGCGCGCTCCGGCGGGAAAATTCGGTTGAGCCCGGGTACGCTTTATGGATGCATCCACCGGATTCTGGAACAGGGTCTCGTCATTGAGTTGGACGCCCAGGGCGACGAACGCCGGCGCTTTTACCGGCTGACGCCTTTCGGAAGAAAGGTCGCCAAGGCAGAGGCCGCGCGGTTGGCCCAAAGCCTGGAACAGGCGAGGATCTATGGATTGGCTCCTAAACTCTCGTAGACTGTATCGCTGGCTGCTGCGCGTCTACCCGGCGGAGTTCCGGGAAGAGTACGGCGCCCAAATGGAGTTCGTGGCTGCGGAATCGGCGACGATGGACCGCCGCGCGCGGCTTTGGCTGATGCTATTGGGCGATGTGGCTCGCAACGCGCCCCGCGAGCACCTCCACATTCTGTGGCGCGACCTTCGCAATAGCCTGCGCGTCTTCGGGAAATCGCCCGGCTGGACGGCCACGGCCTTACTTGCGCTCACGCTGGGAATCGGGGCGGCCGTCACCACCTTCAGCCTCATTGATACCGTGCTGCTGCGTTCCCTTCCGTTCGGCGAGGCCGAACGGCTTACGTACCTGTGGACGCCGCTTCCCCGATATCCGGCAGTACCGCCCGAGAGGGGACCGTCATTTGCGGACGTGCTGGCGTACCGTGAACATAGCAGATCGTTTGCGAGTATTACTGCCTTTCGCGTCCGGATCCTCACTTTCAACGACGGTGGCGAGTCGTCGCGCGTCGGCGTGGCCATCGTGATGGACAATTTTTTCGAGACACTGCGTACCGCTCCGATCGTCGGCCGCGTGATCGACCCGTCGGACGAGCGCTCCGGCGACGATCCCGTAGGGGTCATCAGCGACACGCTCTGGAATTCGCAATTTCACCGCGACCTTTCCGCGCTCGGGCGAAAGATCCGCCTGAATGGCGCCGCGTTCCAGATAGTCGGCGTCATGCCGCCAGGGTTCGTCTTTCCACACGAAAACGATTACCGGCTTGCTCCCGCCGGACTCGAACGTACTGATGTGTGGGTTGCGGCGGCGTTGACGCCGCAGCAGCGCTCCGACCGCATGTTGACGTGTGATGCGGCGGTGGGCCGGCTCGGGCCTGGCGTCACCCTTGCGCACGCACAGGCCGAAATGTCGGCCATCCAGAGCGGGCTCGACCGCCTTAATCTGCCGGAGATGCAGGGCTCGCAATCGCTGCTGGTTCCCCTGCGCGAATCGGCGGTCGGACCGGTGCGGCCGTTGATGCGGCTGCTCGCGGGCGCGGTATTCCTGGTGCTTCTCATTGCGTGCGGAAATGTCGCGAACCTGCTGACGGCGCGGTCGGCGGCGCGCGGGCACGAAATGGGAGTCCGCACGGCGCTCGGTGCGCCGCGATCGCGTCTCGTGCGGCAGATGCTGACCGAGTCAGTGGTTCTCTCGATCGCCGACGGCGCGCTTGGCGTGCTCCTGTGCTCGGTAGCCGTTCACTTGCTGGGCGTCATGAATCCCGGCGATATTCCGCGCTTCGAGGAACTGTCCATCGATTGGCGAGTGCTGGCGTTTGCGCTCGCGATCTCACTCGGTACCGGCCTGTCGTTCGGCGCGTTTCCCGCGCTCGCCGCGTCGCGCACGAACGTCGTGGACCTTCTCAGCGCAGGCGGGGGACGCGGTATCGCCGGTTCGAACACGCGCGTCAGCCGCGCGCTCGTCGCGATTAATGTCGCGCTCCGTCGTGCTGCTGAGCGGCGCCGGGCTGCTCATCCGTAGTTACCTCGCGGTGCAGGGCACGGATAAAGGGTTCGACGAATCCACGCTGACGATGGGGCTCGCTCCCGACGGAACCGCCCTACCTGCCGCGCAAATGGGCGCCTTGCAAGGCGCTGTACTGGAGCGGGTGGCGGTGCTGCCATGCGTGACCGCGGCCGGCTCTTCCAATGTGCTGCCGTTGAGCCACGCCGAGAGTTCAACTACGTTCGAGGTCGAGGGCTACGCGAACCGGCGCAACCAATCAGTCGCCTGGCGGCGGATTGCCGGCGACTACTTTGCCGCGATGAAGATACCGCTCGTCGCCGGACGTTATGTGACGACGCGCGATATCCCTGCGAAGGGCTGGCCCGCCGCCGTGGTCGTCAGCCGGAGCTTCGCCAAGGCGTACTTTTCGAACGGAAATGCCGTTGGCGGCCACTTCCGCCATGGCGGTGCGAAAGAATGGTCGACGATTGTCGGCATCGTGGCTGACGTGCGGCATCTCGACCTCGAGTCGGCGCCGGCCCCTACGCTTTACGAACCTTCGTGGGACGCCAGCGATCTCTCGATCCTCACACCCTTGCCGCCGGACGCGATCGTGCCAGCGGTTCGCCACTCCGTCCGCGAGATCGGAGCGCCCTTTGTTGTGGCGAACGCAAAGACGATGAAGGAGCGCACGGGCGAGGCGGGGTCGCGCCGACGGTTCCAAACCGTCCTGCTCTCGGTCTTCGCCGCGATCGCCGTCTTGCTGGCCCTCGTTGGCCTTTTCGGATTGCTCTCCTACATGGTGCAGCAGCGGCTCGGCGAAATCGGAGTGCGGATCGCACTCGGGGCGGACCGCCAGCGCATCGTCACGATGGTGTTACGCGACGGACTGATGATTGCTGGCGCCGGGCTCGCGATTGGCCTCGCCGCCGCAGTAGCGCTGGCCCGCTGGGGCGCGAGCCTGCTATACGGAGTGCGCCCTCTCGACCCGGTCACCTTCGGCGTACTGCCGTTGTTGATTGTCATTGTCACCGTGGGCGCATGCGTTCACCCCGCATGGCACGCGTCTCGAGTCGACCCGGTCAGGGCGCTGCGCAAGTGATACGCCGCCCGCGCGGAGTCCTGGTCCGTTTGTCGGCCACTCTGAAGCCTCCAATTGAAGTGTAGCCCCCGAACCGTCGAAGTGTCCCTCCGGCCGAGTCACGCGCTACTCGGACATTGCCCTCCGTGCCAACATTGATGAGACACCTTGTGTGACCGCAATTAGTGAGCAGGGCGGGAAAGAGACCCAGCATGGCAACGATAAACAGCACCGCTCGCCCGGCGTCACAACAGGCGGCGATATCAGATACGGCATTGGGCGATCTCCCAGACGGCGGGCGCGAAGCGCCCCGCCCGGATCCAGAGGTTTTGGCTCGTCCAAAACGACGAACGTACACGGGCGAATACAAGCAGCAGGTTTTGACCGAAGCGGAGGCGGCCAGGGGGGCCGGCGAGATTGGCGCTGTGCTTCGGCGCCATGGGCTGTATTCTTCGCATCTGACCAAGTGGCGCAAGGAACGGAAAACTGGAATCCTGCATGGGTTGGCTCCGCAGAAGCGAGGACCGAAATCAAAGGCCAATCCACTGACTGTGGAGAACCAGAAACTGCGGCGCGACAACGAACGGCTGACCGATCGGCTACGTAAGGCCGAAATCGTGATCGACGTTCAAAAAAAAGTGGCTATGCTGCTGGGTCTTCCGATCGCGGAGACGGAGGGGTCGTGAGACTGGCCATCGGTGATCTGGCGCCAATGGTCGGTGTGAGAGCCGCCTGCGAAGCCTTCGACTTTCCACGAGCTTCTTTCTACAGGAAGGGTTTTGGGGTTGTTCCTCCGGCCGCCGCGGCCGTGCGGCATGTGCCTCGTGCGCTTGTTTCGGCGGAAAGAAACGCGGTGCTGGCGTGTCTCCATGAGGAGAGGTTTCAAAACAGCGCGCCTGCCGCGATTTACGCCACGCTTCTCGATGAGGGTCGGTATCATTGCTCGATTCGCACCATGTACCGGATTCTCGGCAGCCAGGGCGAGGTACGTGAGCGCCGCGGCCAACTGGTCCATCCGGCTTACACGAAGCCCGAACTGCTGGCAACCGGTCCCAACCAACTCTGGAGCTGGGACATCACGAAACTGCTCGGCCCGGCGAAGTGGACGTACTTCTACCTCTATGTGATTCTCGATGTCTTCAGCCGTTACGTAGTGGGCTGGATGGTCGCTGATGGCGAAAGCTCGGAGTTGGCCAAACGGCTCATCGCCGATACCTGCGCGAAACAACAGATCCAGCCGAGGACGCTGACGATCCATGCGGACCGGGGATCGTCAATGACCTCCAAACCGGTTGCTTTGCTGATGGCGGATCTGGGGATCACCAAAACCCACAGTCGCCCGCACGTTTCCGACGACAACCCGTATTCGGAAAGCCACTTCCGGACTTTGAAATATCGGCCGGGTTTTCCGGAACGTTTTGGATCCCTTCAGGATGCTCGCTCTTTCTCTCAGGATTTCTTCGCCTGGTACAACGACGAGCACCGCCATTCCGGACTGGGACTTCTCTCTCCGACTGTGGTGCATCACGGTCTGGCGCATGAGGCCATCGAGCGACGACGCGCCGTTCTCGACGCTGCCTACGCAGCTCATCCCGAGCGGTTCGTTCAGAAACCACCTCAACCGCTTCCGGCGCCGCAGGAGGTCTGGATCAACAAGCCACAACAAACTACAGAGAATAAAACTCAATAAATTATGTTTCGGAGTGTCTCAAATACGTTGACACGCGCCGTTGGGCTGGAATTGCTGGACAGACGGTGTTGTTGGCCGGAAGTCCGGTTGGGGGAAGCGTAGGATGATCTCCCCGAAGGGCGTTTCCAACAAATCACCAGGTCACTGGGGCGGCGAGCTCGATCTGAGCTTAATGCGAATGGCCGACCACTCGGACGGTAGTCCGGACGCCTCTCAGATGATTGTCACGGAGTGTCACGATTATTGTCACCATTCAACTCAATAGTGAGTACTGACGAGGGTAGTAGCTCTACCTATTATCAATCAGTTAAACAGGCAGAGATCCAGGTAAACATGGGTGGAGTGGATTTAGGTTCCAGTTCCCGCGAGGGAGTGTAGGTTCAAGTCCTATCATCCGCACCAGGATTCACTTCCTGGTCCAAAACTTGACGGTTGGGAATAGATCATCGTTTGCCCAAGGGTCCCAAACCGTTTTTTCTCCCTTGCTCTTGGCGCCCGGCCACGAACCATTTGACGTGGAAAGCGCAGGCGGGAAGATTCCGTGGCTGCGCATTGTGTCGGTCACCAATTTGCCCGACTTCTTGTCTTTATGGTTGTAGCTGTATCCGCCGCTCGCTTTTTTCTGACCTGGATAGATTGCGATCACGTGGCCGTGATCGTCAACCTTCGCAACCTTCTTGAGTCCGCCGACCACCGCAATGCCGCTTAGAGCCAGCGTCCACCCGTCTTCAACCGGGACTTCCTTCCAGTCCGAGGAGGCAATCAGGAAGTCGATGAGATGGTTGGCATCCAGCCATTTGAAATCCTTATCGACGGTCTTTGTCAGTACGTACCATACCGCGTGACTACAGGAGTTGTTGTGCTTCGCATAAGCCTCGTCGCACGCCGTCTGTAGTTTTGCAACTGCGTCCGCAGTCGCCGTTCCTGGATTAGCCCCCATATTGCCTCCTTTCGCGCTTACTGTTTCGTTCTTGAAGGAACAAACGAACTCGACCGTTCGTCCCATTCGAGCCAAAGAGTGCTGTTGCCGGTTACCGTGGGGTCATCTACTTCAACCTGTATCCGACCCGGAAAACCATCCAACCATCTCGAGAAAGTTACTTCGCTGCTTCTCGGAGGATCGCGTGGAAATCCAAGCGGAAGGTGCCCCAGGACCTTACCATCCTTCGACATAATGACTGGCTTAGGCAATTTCACCGCTGGGGCATCTTTCGCCAGGTGTGCCTCGTAGTCGTCGGCCCAGACTGCGATCACGTAGAGCGCCACCGAGTTACCGCCTTTCACCTCACAGCTTTTTGTATAGGAAATGATTGGCTGCCACTCCACGCCCAACCATCCTCGCTGCTTCGCCGTGATCGCGGTACACTTGCCGGGCTCCAATTTCATGCTGGCAGGCACTTTGCCCGGGCCATGCGTTTGTGCATCGCTGCAGGAGTTCATCGCCAGGATCAGGCAACAGGCCGCCAAAGGTTGAGATCGAATCCAATACTGTCGCATCGTAACGCTACATCATACAGCGGAACCTAATAAGAGTTCTGTGAATAGGAACGGAGCCGGTACCCGATTTCCTTTTGGAAAAAATCAGGTGTATGCGGCAGGCTCCTTCGACAAGGCATTTGGTCGCTGGGGTCCCGAGCGGGCTACGCTTCGGGCGCGGCTTCCCAGTCGTCCTTCCATATCAGATACGCGGCACGCTTCCAGGTCACGCGGACCATCAACGGATCGCCATCCGTGCCGAGCCACTCGACGACTTCCTTCGCGGGAATGGTCGTGCTCTCCCTGTACACCTGCGCTCTTGCATCAACTCTGGCTGCCGCCGCTTTTATCCGGAACGCTTGAATCTTCGCAGCGGTACGTTTGGTCATCACTTGGATGGTACCGAAACACAACCCGAACTTTCCGCAGCGGTCGGCCAACTTGCCGCAGCTTCGCGAGTCATCAAGGTAAGCGCCCGGTAGGCGCCATCATCGCTCGCGAATGGACTGTCAGGCCGGTGGTACTACGGCGCGTGGGCGGACGGACGGTCAGGGACTCGCGGATTCGCTTGCCGACGTGGGCGCCGGCGGCGATCATGCCGAGGGTGGCAAAGGGGACGAACAACATCGCCAATACTGCCAAGCCGAGAGTGTGGGAGCCTGCCATGAGTTCTCATCGGCAGAAATCCCTTTTGACTTTAGGAGTCCCCTTTGGCCTTAGGCGTCAAGGATCGAGCGGTAAGTCTCTTCAGCACGCCCGTCGAAGAGCACGAAGATGACCTCCTCGACGCATGTGCCCGGGTCATGGAGGTGCGCCTTCACCTCGCGGACCGCGATTTCGGCGGCGTCGCGTAGCGGGTAGCCGTAAATACCGGTGCTGATAGCCGGGAAACTGATCGTTCGTACGCCGCGTTCTTTGGCGAGTTCCAGGCACTTGCGATAGCACCCGGCGAGCAGCTCGGGCTCACCGTGCCGGCCATCGCGCCAGACGGGGCCGACCGCGTGGAACACATACTTCGCCGGCAACCGTCCGGCCGTGGTCGCGACCGCGCCGCCGGTGGGGCAGCCGCCCGACTGCGCGCGAATCACGTCCAGCTCGCTCATAATCGCGGGTCCGCCCGCGCGGTGAATCGCGCCATCCACTCCGCCGCCGCCGGCGAGCGCGGAATTCGCGGCGTTGGCCATCGCATCCACCGGAATGCGGGTGATATCGCCCTGCTTCAGGGAGATTTTCTTTCTGCTCCACTCCATATGTATCTATTACAATCATTATCATGACAAGGCGCGAACTTCTGGCGGCTGGGGCGGCGTGTGCGGCGTCCGTAACCGGACTCATGGCAAAGACCCGCATCGACAAATCACAGATTAGTGCGATTACCGACGAGATCGGAATGAGCACCGAGGAAGCCATTGCGTTCGCGCATCACTATGGCATGCAGAACGTCGAAATCCGCAATTCACCCGGCAAGAAGGAATACTTCCAATTGCCGGAAGCGGAGATCAAGACCGACGCCGATTGGTTCGCCAAGGAAGGCCTCAAAGTCACGTTCGTGAACACCAGCCTGATGAAGTTCACCTGGCCCGGGATGGAGCCCGCGCGCAAACGCAACGAAACGCCGGAGGCGCGCGACAAGCGCCTGGCGGCGGAGAAGCTGCGCTTTGAAAACCGCATGGAAGATTTCCATAAGGCCATCCGCTGCGCGCAGATCATGGGCTGCGACAAAGTTCGCGTCTTCGCCGGAACGCGCGCCGCCGACGTCAAGCCACTGTTCCCGATGATCGCCGACACGCTGGGCGAGATGTCGAAGATGGCGGAGCGGGAGAAGGTCTACCTGCTGCTGGAAAATGAAGGCTCGCAAAATGTTGCGACCGCCGCGGAGCTGGCCGACATCATGAAGATGGTGCCTTCGAAGTGGGTCGGCTACAACTGGGATCCGCACAACGCCTACGGCAAAGAGCCGGCCTTCCCCGAAGGCTACGGGCTCCTGCCCAAGGCGCGCATGCTGAACCTGCAGATCAAAGGCAAGGGCGTGATGCCGGATAGCCCCGAGAAGGAAGACTGGCGCGCGATTTTCGCGGCGCTGGCCAAGGACGGCTACGAAGGCAAAATCGGCCTGGAAACGCACCTCTTCGACGGCACGCTGATTCTGGCGGCGCACAAGTCGATGGACGAGATCATGAAGATCGTTCGCGAAATGTGAACCAATGAAAAACACTTTTGCGGCCGCGTTCGGGATTGGACTGGCGGTAATCGCGCTGGCGGTGGGAGGAATCTTCTTCATGCAGCGCGGCGACAAGATCGAGCTGCCGGGAAAGATTCTGAAGGTGCGGACGGCGCCGCTGGACGAGGATAGTTCGATCGCCGTGCTGGATTTCCGCATCACCAACCCTTCGGACGTGCTGTTTGAAGTGCGCACCGTCACGGTGGAGCTGGAAGACAAAGACGGCAAGAACTACCTGGGGCAGACGGTGAGCGAGATGGATGCCCAGCGCCTATTCGATGGGTTACCGGTGCTGGGCGGAAAGTTTAACAAGACCCTGGTAATGCGCGAGCGGATCGGCGCGCACGCATCCCAGGATCGCATGATCGCAGCCCGATTCCAGGCGCCCGTGGCAATGCTCGATGCGCGCAAGAAATTCGTACTGCGGATCGAGGAAGTCGATGGCAAGTCGTTTGAGTATATCGAGCGCTAGCGCGCTGCTCACCCTGTTGGCCGCTTTACCGGCGTTCGCATTGCAAGTACCCGCGGGCACGGAAATTCAGATCCGGCTTAAGACCAAGGTCTCTACCCAGAACTCCAAGCCGCAGGACAAAGTGGAAGCGGTGGTGATCGCGCCGGTGATGGTGAATGGCGAGTTTGTGATTCCAGCGGGTGCCCTGGTACACGGGAGCGTAGCGAAGGCGTCGCAATCCGCGAAGAGCGATGAGCGCAGCGCGCTCGACCTCGCCTTCACGGAACTGGAGATCGACGGCGCCAAAACCAAGCTCGCGGCGCAGGTGGCGGCGATCGACAATGCGCGCGAGAAGATCGACCAGCAGGGAGAGATCACCGGCATCGTCGCGTCGGAGACCATCAGCGGGCGCCTGGACGCGGGACTCGCCAAGCTGGGCGAACGCGCGGCGAGCTTCGCGGACCTGTTGGGCACCGTGAAAAAGGCGGTCCTCAAGGAACCGGAAAGCGACATCACCTACGATGCGGGCGTCGAACTCTCGCTCAAGCTGACTGCGGCGCTGGAGTTGAAAGGCCCTTCGGGGCCGGGCCCGGCATCGAAGCTGACGCCGCTTGCCGATGAAAACGGGCTTCTGCGCCTGGTGGCGCGGCAGCCGTTTCAAACCGTGGCGGAGAAGCCGCCGAAGCCGAGCGATGTGACCAACATCATGTTGATCGGCACGCTCGAACAAGTGCAGAAGACCTTCAGCGAAGCCGGCTGGTCCAGCGCGGCGGCGCTCAGTACCGAAGCCAAGCTCGAAACCTTTCGCGCCATCGCCGAGCAGCGCGGGTACAAAGAAGCGCCCGTCTCTGTGCTGCTGCTGGATGGGCGTCCTCCCGATGTAGTCTTTGAGAAACTAACCAATACCTTCGCGCAACGTCATCATCTCCGCGTATGGAAGCGGCCGGACACATTCGGTGGACTGCCGGTGTGGGTGATCGCCGCCACGCACGATACGGGGATTGATTTCAGCGAACAGAACCGCACCTTCATCCACAAGATCGATTCGCAGATCGATCACGAGCGCGCCAAAGTGGTGAACGATCTGTTGTTCACCGGGCGGGTGAAATCGGTCGCGCTGGTGGACCGGCCCGCGGTGCCGCAGCACGGGCAGAATGCCACGGGCGATAGCGTGGAGACGGACGGTAGGATGGCGGTGCTGCTGTTGCAATAGGCGGCGCGAGGGGAAGGCATGGATCTGCGATTCGGTTTGCGCCTGCTCGTGCGGCGTCCGGGGCTGAGCCTTGGATTGATTCTGACGCTCGCCCTGGGGATTGGCGCCAACGCGTCGATCTTCAGCGTGATTTCGAGCGTCCTGCTGCATCCGATGCCGTTCCGCGAGCCGCAGCGGCTGACGGTGCTCTGGGCGGCGGACCGCAAGCATGGCGACCAGCAGGTGGAAGTTTCCTACCGCGACCTGACCGAATGGCAGAGGCGCAGCGGCGCGTTCGAAGGCTTCGCGGCGCTCTCTTCGGTCAATCTGGATGTCGCGCTGACGGGCGGCGACCGGCCGCAGCAGATCGAAGGCATGCTGGTCTCCGACGGCTTCTTCGACTTGCTGGGCAGCCGCGTGGAATTGGGGCGCACGCCTTCCGCGCGCGAGGTCAATAGCGGGGGAGCGGTTGGCGTCATCAGCCACCGGTTGTGGCAGACGCGCTTCGCGGGCGACCGAAACATTATCGGGCGCACGATCCTGGGAAACCACGAACCGTGCACTATCGTCGGCGTCATGCCGGCGGATTTCGATTTTCCGCATAACGTGGACTTCTGGTTCCCGGGCAGCGCCGCGGATTTGAGCGCCAACCCGACGATCCGCGTCTACCGCGTGATGGGGCGCCTGCGCGCGGGGCATACGCTCGCCGAGGGGCGCGCCGAGATGGAACGCATCGCGGCGGCGATGGAACGCGAATTTCCAGAACAGAATCGCGGCCTCGGCGTGCGCATGGATTCGCTGGAAGACGCCGTGTTCGGAAAGGCGCGGCCCGCGCTCTGGGCGTTGATGGCGGCGGTCGTGCTGCTGCTGTTGACGGCTTGCGCCAACGCCGGCAGCCTGCTGTTGAGCCGCGTGATGGCGCGCGAACCGGAGATGCGATTGCGCGCCGCGCTGGGCGCGAGCCGCGCGCGCGTCCTGCGCCAGATGCTGGCGGAAGGGCTGCCGATCGGAATCCTGGGTGGAGCAGTGGGCTTGCTGATCACGCGCTATGGAGTCGCCGCGCTCACGTTGCTGGCTCCGCGAGATATTCCGCGGATCGCCGAGGCGCGGGTGAACGGGGAAGTGATGCTCTACACCTGGCTGGTCTCAATGGCCACGGTGCTGCTCTTCATGTCGCCGGCGGCATGGTACGCCGCGCGCGTGGGTCCGCTGGGGAGAAGCCCGGGGCGGCGGCGAACGCGCGGGCTGTTCGTGAGCGCGCAGGTGGCGGTTTCGGTGATGCTGATCGCGGGCGCCATCACGCTGGCGCAGGGCTTCCGGGAGTTGAACCGGATCAACCCAGGCTTCGGCCGCGACCACATCGTCACCTTCCGCGTTACCTTGTCGCGGCCCGAATACGCGAAGCAGGAGGCGCGCAAGCGATTCTACGAAACGCTGCTCGGGAAACTGCGCGCGATGCCGGGAGCACAATCGGCGGCGGCGATCCTGCTGCGGCCGCTTTCCGGCACGGTGGGATGGGACACACAGTTCACCATCGAAGGACAGGGCGGGGCGGAGCAGGCGGCGAACCCCGACGCCAACTACGAGGCAATCAGCCCGGACTACTTCCGCACCATGCGCATTCCCGTGATGGCGGGCCGCGACTTCAGCGCGGACGACCGGAGCGAAGCGGCGCCGGTGGCGATGGTCAGCGCGGCCCTGGCCAAACGCTACTGGCCGGGCCAGAGCGCGCTGGGTAAACGCATCAAGCTCGCGCGGCCGGATGGCAAACCGCCGTGGCTTACGGTGGTCGGCGTGGCGGCCGATGTGAGGTATCGCGAATGGGAGAACGCGCGGTACGACATTTACATCCCGATGCAGCAGCGCGCGCAGCATCGCAGCGATTTCGTGGTCCGGACTGTTCAAGATCCGCTGACGCTATCGGGCGCGATTGGGCGGGCGGTAGCGGAAATCGATAAGGATCAGCCGGTAAGTTCGCTGACCACGCTCGATTCGCTGGTGGAAGAGACCTTCGCGCTGCCGCGCTTCCACCTCACGCTGGTAGGAGTCTTCGCGGCATGCGCGCTGGCGCTGGCGATGGCCGGGGTGTTCGCGCAGGTGATGCATTCGGTGACGGAGCGAACCCGCGAGATCGGCATCCGGATCGCGCTGGGGGCGCAGCGCGGCGATGTGACGCGCATGGTGCTGCGCGAGGCGATGTGGCTGGCGGGCGTGGGTATCGCAATCGGCGGAGCGGCGTCGGCGGCCGCCGGGCTGGCGAGCGGAATGCGCACCACGGCGGCCGCGGTGCTGCTGGCGGGAGCGATCGTAGTGGCGGTGGCGGTATGCGCCAGTACATTGCCGGCGCGGCGAGCCTGCGGGGTGGACGCGGCGGACGCACTGCGCAGCGAGTAGGTGGTATCATGCCCCCAAGGATGCTGGGGAAGCTCAAACTTGACGTTTGTTCGCGCGCCATTACGGCGGCGTGCCTCTCCCTATTCCTGGCGCTTGCCTGTGTGACGCCGCTGGCGGCGCAACTTCTGGCTTCTTCATGCAGCATGTCCTGCTGCAAGGCAGCCAAAGCATGTCATCACAGACAGAGCTCCGGCTGGACGGCAAACCCCACTTGTCCCAAAGGATGCGGACAGTGCGCGGGGGTTGCGGGAGCAGCGACTGGAAGTTTAGCGGCAGCCGATTTCGCGGATGGCGCATGCTTGCGGAGTTCGCTGTTTCCCTGCCCTTCCGCCACGGCGTGGACCCGCCCGGGCGTCGAATTCTCTCTATTTGAAAGACCTCCTCCTTTCCTTGGCTAGTCTTCTTTCGACGATTGGGTGACGGACGACCAAAGACGATTGTCTGTCCCGCCGAGGAATGTTTCATGAATTTGCGAGTGTTACTTGCGTTTGTGGCGATCAGCGCCGCAGCTCAGGAATCCATACAGTACGGCAGTATCAGCGGACGCGTCAGCGATGCGACCGGCGCGGTGGTCTCGAACGCCAAGGTGACGGCGCGCCAGCTCGACACCAATATCGCAAGCGCGACGCTGACGGACAAAGAGGGGCGGTTTCGTTTTTCGTCGCTCAAGGTTGGGCCTTACGAAATCCGCATTCAACAAGCTGGTTTTGCGAGCGCGTCACAGAGTGTGACGCTGAGCCTGGGCTCCGCTTACGAACTTCCGGTAGTACTGGCGGTGGCATCGGAGAAGACCGACGTGATGGTGAGCGCGAAGGCGGACCTGCTGGAGGCCGCGCGCACGCAGGTGGCCGGCACGGTTTCGGAGAACGAAGTGAAATCGCTGCCGCTCAACGGGCGAAGTTTCTTGGATCTGGCGCTGCTGGTGCCCGGCGTCTCGCCCACCAATACGGCGAGCAATCAACTTTTCGCCGAGACATCGGCGGTGCCCGGGCCAGGGAATTTCGGTGGGCAGCCAGAGAAATTTCTCCAACAACTTTATCGTGGACGGGCTTTCCGCGAACGACGATGCGGCAGGGCTGAGCGGCATCTTCTTCGGGCTGGACGTGGTGCAGGAGTTCCAGGTGGTGACCTCGGGCGGCCAGGCGGAGCTGGGGCGCGCGCTCGGCGGCTACATCAATATGGTCACCAAGAGCGGCACCAATCAAATGCACGGCGACCTGTACGGGTATGGGCGCAATCAGTTGCTCAACGCGGCCAATCCGCTCTCGAATGCGCGCTTGCCGCAAACGCAGGCGCAGTATGGCGCGAGTCTCGGCGGCCCGGTGGTTCGCGACCGCAGCTTCTACTTCGCGAACTTCGAAGAGCGCACATTGAACCAGAGCGGGCTGATCACGATCTCTGCCGCCAACGTGGCGCGATCAACGCGCAGCTCGACGCGGCCGGATACCCGGGGCGCGCATCGCCACGGGCCTGTTTCCGAACCCGGTGCACAATACGAATTTTCTGGGCAAGGTGGATCACCAGCTTGGCGGCAGCGATCAGTTCAGCGTTCGCTACAGCCTCTACAGCGTGAACAGCAAAAACTCACGGGGCGGCGGCGGGCTGAACGCGGCCAGCGCATCGGCGGGACTGGACAACACGGACCAGACCGTCGCGATCAGCAACGTCGCGACGCTTTCGGCGGGGACGGTCAACGAAACTCGCGGGCAGTTCACGCGCAGCAGCCTGGCGGCGCCGCCAACCGACCCCGTCGGGCCGGCGGTGACGATTTCCGGCGTTGCCTCTTTCGGCACCCTGGCCGGCTCTCCGACGGGCCGCGTCAATAATCTGTACGAAATCACCGACAATCTCTCGCACCAGGGCAGGCGCACACGCGCTGCGCGTTGGCGCGGACTTCCTGTACAACGACATGACGATTGCCTACCCGCGCTCCCTGCGCGGCAGCTACGCGTTTTCCTCGCTGGCGGCCTTCCTCAGCGGAACTTACAACAACGCCGGCTTCACGCAGACTTTCGGGAACACAGCGGTCGCGCAAACGCAATCCGAATTTCGGATTCTACGTGCAGGACGAATGGAAGCTGGGTTCGCGGCTCACGGTGAATCTGGGCGTCCGTTACGATCTGCAGTACCTCAAGACGCATCGCCACCGATACCAACAATTTCGCTCCGCGCGCCGGATTCGCGTGGTCGCCCTTCCGCGTCCCGGCGCACTGTGGTGCGCGGCAGCTTCGGGCTGTTCTACGACCGGGTGCCGCTGCGCGCGCTGGCAAACGCGCTGCTTTCGAGCAACAACACGACAGACATCACCAACGCCAGCCAATTGAGCGTGAGCCTTTCGCCGGGACAGACGGGAGCGCCCGCATTTCCCGGACATTCTACCGGCGACGGCTTTGCCCGCCGGACGTGCTGGTGAGCTTCACGACGATGAACCCGCACATGCAAAATGCGTACAGCGAGCAAGGCAGCCTGGAAATCGAGCACCAGTTGGGCGCGCGCAGCACGTTGAGCGCGGGGTACCAGCATTTGCGCGGACTGCACCTGATTGCCTCGATCAACCAGAATGCGCCCGCGTGCGTGGCGGCGGGCAACAACAACGGCTGCCGTCCGGACCCGGGCTACGCCAACAACAGCCAGTACCGCTCGCTGGCGGATTCCCACTATGACGGCCTGCACGTCTCGTTCGTGCAGCGTCCGGCGAAGTGGGGGAGCTATCGCGTGTCCTACACGTGGTCCAAAGCGCTGGATAACGTGGGCGAATTTTTCTTCAGCTCGCCGATCGATCTTTCCAACATCTGGCAGGACTACGGACGCAGCGACGACGATCAACGGCATCGCATCGCGCTGGATGGCACGATCCGCTTGGGGCGCGGCTTCGAGCTGAGCGGGATGATGCAGTATTATTCCAGCCTCCCGTTGAACATCACTTCCGGTGTGACGACCGTTCAAGGGACCGCGGGAAGGCCGATTGTGAATGGCGCGTTCCTGGGGCGCAACACGGGGACGGGCAGCGATTTCCTGAACGTGAGCACGCGCGTGAGCAGGAGCTTCCGGATTTCCGAGAAGCTGCGCGTGGAGGCGCTGGCGGAGGCGTTCAACGCGCTCAATCACCGGAACAACCTGACGAAGAACGGCGTGTTCGGGGCGGGAGCGTACGCGGATAACCCGGCCGTGGGATTCGGGCAGGTGACCGCGGTGAACGATCCGCGTTCCATGCAACTGGCGCTGCGAATGCGGTTCTGATTACTTTCGCAGGACTGCGTAGTGCGGATCGAGCGTCACTTTCAAGGGCACGGATTTCAGCGCTGCGGTAAACGTGACCGCGCCATCGGCGGAGCGGACCCATTGCGTGATGGAGCGGCCCTTGGCGATTTGGATTTCGACCGGGACGACGGTAGTGAAATCTTCATCGACTCCGGATTGCGTGAGGGTGCCGGTGAGCTTCACGTTGGGCGCGACGCCCTTCACGGTGTACGACAACTTCATGGCGGGAATGCCGGTGCCGTAGACCCACTGCTCGAAAAAGCTTTCGAGTTTGGGATCGTCGGATTTCGGCGGGAGGTATTCGGCGGCCAGGAGGCGAAACGCCTCGGTGGTAATTTCCTTGCGGTCGTAGCGTTTGCAGATTTCGGCGAGCAGGGCGAGGAAGCGGTCAGGGCCCATGCGGGCGCGGAGCATCTGCATGATCCAGCTCCCCTTGCCATACGTGATGGTGCGCCAGGCGCGCGGTTCCTGCGAACTTTCCAGGCGAGTGCCGAGCACGATGGGGCCGGCCGAATCCACGGGCTGTCCCGATTCATTTTTGGCGAGCAACGCGGTGCGGTAGTTATCCAGCATCTGCTCCACGGAGTGCGTGCCGCGGCGCTTTTCGAGATAGAGCAGCGCGGAAGCATTCGCCAGGGATTCCATCAGCCAGTTGTCGCGGTAGGTGGCGGCGGTGACGCGGTTGCCCCACCACTGATGCGCGGTTTCGTGAGCCTGCAGGACATCGCCGAAAAAAATCTCCGCGGTGAGTCCGGACCCGCCGATGCGGGTGTTTGGAAGGCTCTTGAAATAGGAGAGTGTGGAGAGGTAAATCAGGCCGGGAAAGCCCTGGCCGAAGGTGCCCGGAATCGGAGAGACGGTGAGGTGCGGCAAGGCGGGCGGTCCGAATTTCGAGCTCATGAATTCCATGGCGGAGGCCACTTCATCGGCGAGCGACTGGAGGTGTTCGAGGGGATTGGGCACACGCTCGAGCGGCGCCATGGCGGGTTCCATGGGTTGCGGGCCGCGGCGCGACATACCAGGGAGGTTGGGAAGTGCGGAAGGGCCGGGGGCGCGGGGCTGCGGCTGAAGGGCAGCTTCGACTCTTCGATTGGCGCAGACATCGATCACGTAGCCGCCGCGTTCCAGGCGCGCGTGCGTGTACTCCCCCAGGTTGAAGGCGGCGATCCGAATGGGCGCGCCCGGCCGGCGGCGCACGATGCGCGTGTCACCTTCGGTGCGGTCTTCGATGATGTCGCCCGTGCCGACCAGATCCAGTTCGCGCGGGAAGCGGAAGGTCAGGTCGTAGTTCGCAAAACGCAGACCGGCGGCAGGGTACCAGTTGGAGCGCGCGCTGACGTAGAGCACATGATCGCCGGCATCGTGAATCACCTTGCCGGAAGCGCGGAATTCGAACTCATAGTCGCGGCCCGGTTCGAGGGGGTGCGGCGGCACCACGAGGAAGAGAGTATTCCCGCCGCGGGTGAGATTGACGCGTACGCTTTCGCCTTGCAGCACCTCCGCGGGCGCGCCATCCACGAGCACATCCGTCACCGACATTTCGCGCGCGATATCGAAATTGACAATGGGGAGCGGAGTGCTCACGCGCACCTTGGCGCGGGCGATGACGTTGAGGGAGAGATCGGCCGCGACGGTGGCATCGATGCGGTAGTCCTGCAACTGGGCGTCGCGCACCACGGGCTTAGGATCCTTGCGCGAGGAGCGCGCGGGGAAGCTGGTCCAGGTGTCGAAGAAGAGATGATTTTCGCGGGTGGTGACCTGCCCGGCCATGATCTGCTCGGCGTTATCGGGATCGAAGACGATGTCGAAATTGCCGAGCTTGACGCTGTTGAACAGCGCGGCGAAGAGGCCGCCGCGAGAGGGCGCGCCCATCAGGTCCAGCGTGAGGCGAATCTGATAGCTGGCGCCGAGATTGCGCAGCACGGGGCTCCACTTTTCATCGAGCAGGGGGGCGACGGCGGGATCTTTTCGATTGCCGGGATTATCGGCGATCTGGGCTTTGAGCTGCTCGTACACGTCACCGGTAAAGAGCAGGACGACGGCATGAAAGTGTTCGTCGAGATTCGGCGCATCCACAAACGCGGAGAGGGAGCGCCGCTCGGCGCGGTCTGGCGGGAAGAGAATGACCTCGCCATCGCCGCCTTCGACATCGGCGATGAAGACGGCGGCGATGCGGCGGCCGGCGATGGGCTTACTGAAAATCAGATGGCCGTCGGTCAGGTAGAGGCGGATGTCTTCTTTGATGAAAGTGAGGTCGCGGACGCGATAGCATTCCTCGCGGTCGAACGAATTCTCACGGATGGCGCGGGCGGTTTCGGCGGCGGTGACGGCCGAGGCCGCCGCCGGGAGCAGGAACGCGAAGAGAAAAAATAATCGCACCATGCTCCTTAGTCTATCCAGGCTAGATGCCCTTGGCGAGGAAGCCGCCGTCCACCGGGATGGTCTGGCCGGTGACGAAACTGGAAGCATCGCTGGCGAGGAAGATGGCGACGCCCACCAGTTCATCGACGTGTCCGACGCGCCCCATCGGGGTGCGGCCGATGATGGCGGCCATACGCTCCGGAATATCGAGCGCGTTGGTGTTCAGCGGGGTGCGGAAGACGCCGGGAGCGATGGCATTGACGCGAACGCCCTGGGTTGCCCATTCGCAGGCCAGGCTCTTGGTCAACATGTTGACGCCCGCCTTGCTGGCGGAGTAGACGGCGACTTCGCCGAAACTGACGAAGGTGGTCATGGAGCAGGTATTGATGATGGAGCCGCGCTTCTGCTTCAACATCTGGCGGCCGAAGATCTGGTTGGCGCGGAAGGAGCCATTGAGATTGATATCGACGACGCGCGTCCAGTCTTCTTCGGTAAGCTCAGCGCTGGGCGCCTTCTTGAGCGCGCCGGAGGTGACCATCAGGATATCGACCTGGCCGAAGGCGAGAACGGTCTCGTCACAGAGGCGCTGGAGGCTTGCGCGATCCTGCACGTCGCTGGTGATCCTGAGGGTGCTGCTGCCGAGGGCTTCGAGCTCGGTAGCGGTGGCATCGACTTTCGCCTGATCGCGGCTGCTCGCGATGGTGGTGGCTCCGGCCTGGGCAAAGCCGCGGGCGATGGCGAGACCGATCCCGCTGGTGCCACCCAGCACTACGGCGACACGATTCTTGAGTGAAAAAAGCTCTGGTGCGTTCATTGGGTTTACACTCAATATACAACGAGATATGCAATTTCTTACTTTGCAGCTTGAGTCGCGGAACGAGCCGGCGGTAATGGTGGACGGACAGATCATCCGTCTGCGAGATGCCGGATTTCCTAGCCTTCACGAGTTGATCGCGGAAGGCGCCGATGCGATGGATCGGGTAGCGCGCTGGGTGAACCATGCGCCGGGCGGCGAGGTCTTCGACGCGTCCAGGATGAAGCTGCTGGCGCCGATTCAGCGGCCGGGAAAGATCATTTGCATCGGACTGAATTATCGCGATCACGCCGAGGAAGCGAAGATGGCGATTCCGGAGACGCCCACGGTGTTCGCGAAGTGGGGCAACACGGTGACGGGCCACATGCACCCGATCGTGCTGCCGAAAAACTCGAACAAGCCGGATTACGAGGCGGAGATGGCGGTGGTGATCGGCAAGGGCGGACGGCATATTCCGGAGGCGAAGTGGCGCGAACATGTTTTCGGGTACACGATTTTGAACGACGTGAGCGCGCGTGATTTTCAGATGGCGACGTCGCAGTGGACGATGGGCAAGACGTTCGACACGTTCGCGCCGATAGGCCCCTGGATCGTGCCGGCCGCCGAGATCGAAGACCCGGGCGCGCTGCGCATATCGCTGACGCTGAATGGCGAGACGATGCAGGATTCGAACACGAGCAACCTGATTTTCGGAGTCCCGAAACTGATCGCCTATCTTTCGAGCGTGATGACGCTGGAGCCCGGCGACATCATTTCGACGGGGACTCCGGCGGGGGTGGGTTTCGCGCGCAAACCACCGCGCTGGCTGAAGGCGGGCGATGTGGTGGCGATCCAGGTGGAGGGGATCGGCGAGCTGGCAAACCCCGTGGTGGCCGAGGAGTAGTGGTAAAATCGGATCGCGTGCGCCCGTAGCTCAGTTGGATAGAGTGGCTGACTTCGAATCAGTAGGTCGGGAGTTCGAATCTCTCCGGGCGCACCAAACTTCCCTCAATGGACGTTGCTTACCAGGGTACGGTTGCGAGGCCTACCATGAAGGGTGAGGGTTCGAGACTCCTGGAGGCGGGTGATTGGCGGCACGTTCGTACTACTGGTAGCCATCGCCACTACAAACATCCCTCAAAGCCCAAGGTCGTGACGATACCGAAACATCCCGGCGATGAAGCCGCGGGATTGGAGAAGAAGTGATGAGCGTCAGATACGCGGTCATTTTCGAACAGGCTGAGCCCAACTGGCCCGCATATGTCCCGGATCTGCCAGGCTGCATCACTACCGGTAGCACCCTCGAAGAGGCCGAACGGAACATTCGGGAGGCCATCGAAGGACATCTGAGAACCCTGCGTGAGTTTGGCGAGTCTATTCCGCAGCCGACGAGTGTAGCCAGAGACATTGAAATCCAACCGGCGGCGTAACGGTCGGCGAACTTTCCGGAAGCGGCTGTGCTGTCGATTTGACTACAGTTCACTCCGCGACGAACTCAAGCGCGTACCCGGTGTTCGCGCGGTTGGCATTGTCCGCTGCGAGCCACGCGAAAGCAGTGTGCCCACGCTGTTGTGCGGCGGATGCTGGATCCGAAGCATAATACGAAGTCCTTCACCACCGTGAAACGGTTACCGACGTATAGCGTACCGTGACTCCCGGAGTCTCTTCCGCCACCAGCGGCGCCCGAGCCTGTGCTGCGGTTGTGATCCGCTTCGTTCCCTGCGTGTTGTCGCGGATGCGCGCCGTCCTTGTAGCATCAGGATATCAGCCGCTCTGATTTATCCCCCGTAATCGTACCGTCGTCGTCGTAGCGTGCAGCAGACGAGCGCGTCACAACGCAAGGGCTGAATCGCGGCGAGCGTGAGTCCTGATACCAGGGCAGTCTACGTGCAATCAGTGTGCAAGATATGGCGTCGTGCTTTGCATTGTTGCCTTGCTTCTTCGCCACGTGTCTCTGTGCCGCGGATCTTGCCACTCCGATTTCTTACGAGGGAAAGCCGATCACGGAGGTGCGCTTCGACCCTCCGGCGGAATGGCTGAGCAAGGCGGATCTCGACCGCCTGGTCCCTTTCAAGAGCGGCGACCTGCTGCATCTTGCCGACGTTCGCGCCGCAATCAAGCGCCTCTACGATACCGGCGAGTTCACCGACATTCAAGTGAGCACCGAACCCACGGCCGGGGGCCTGACGCTGGTATTCCGGACGTCGGGACAGTGGTTTGTGGGGCCGGTGGAAGTTCACGGCAAATCCAACGCGCCGCCGAACATCGGACAGTTGGCGAACGCCAGCCGGCTGGAATTGGGGACGCAGTTTAACGAGGAAGACGTGCAAACGGCGGTGAACGGCATCCGGAGACTGCTGGAGCGCAACGGCCTGTATCGCGCGACCATCACGCCGGACGTTCAGCGGGATCTGGAGCATCAACAGGTCGCGATCACGTTTGAAGTGAACGCCGGCAAACGCGCCCGGCTCACGCTCCCGGTGATCACCGGCGATACACGCCTGGAGTCTGACGATGTGGCCAGGGCGGCCAAATACAAAGGTCCGCCGATCTTCCCATGGAAGGCCGCGACGCAGGAGAACCTACAAAGCGGCCTGCAGGGCATTCGCAGGAAGTATCAGAAGCAGGACCGCCTGACCGCGTCGGTGACGCTGGAGCATGTCGAACTGTTGGAATCCGAATACCGGGTGCGTCCGACCATTAACGTGAACGGCGGACCGAAGATCCAGATCCAGGCCAAGGAAGCCAAGGTTTCCAAGGGAACGCTGAAGAATTACGTGCCGGTTTACGACGAAGAGATGGTCAATCGCGATTTGCTGGTGACGGGGGCGCGCAACCTGCGCGATTATTTTCAGACCAAGGGATATTTCGATGTCCAAGTGGACTTCAACACCACCGATATCGATCACGATCACGAGAACATCGTATATGTGATTTCGCTTGGCGAACGTCATCGCGTGGTGAGTGTCGCGATTCAAGGCAACCGGTATTTCACCACGCGGGAGTTGCGCGAACGAATCTTTGTCCAGCCCAAGGGCTTCGTCACGTTGAGGCACGGCCGCTACAGCGAAAGCTTCGCGACTCGCGATCAAAAGGCGATTGAGGCGCTGTATCGCGACAATGGCTTTCGCGACGCAAAAGTCGACACCGCGACGACGGATGACACTAAGGGCAAGAAGGGCGACGTCTCCGTCACGCTGACGATCAACGAAGGGAAGCAGTATATGGTTTCCAGCCTGAACGTGGACGGCATCACGCGTCCCGACCGGCAGCAGATTTTGGATTACCTCGCCTGCATTCCGGGAGAGCCGTTCAGCGAGGGGAACGTGGCGATTGACCGCGACTATATTCTGCGGCAGTACCAATCGTCGGGCTACCCCAATGCAACTTTTGATTCGCGGGTGACACCGGGCGCGGGGCCGTATCAGCTAGCCGTGACGTACACGGTGAACGAAGGGCAGCCGCAGTATGTTCGCGACGTGGTGATCACGGGGCTGCGCACGACGCGGCACCGGCTGATCGATCCAGCGATGACGATGAAGGCGGGAGATACGTTGTCCTGGACGCAGATGGGGAACATACAGCGTAATCTTTACGACTTTGGAGTTTTCGACAAGGTGGATATGGCGATTCAGAATCCGGACGGGGATCTGCGGGAGAAGTACGTGGATTACCATTTCACGGAAGGCCACCTTTACAACATGGCGGTGGGCGTGGGCGCGGAGCTGGCGCGCATCGGCGGCAATCAGGACAGCTTGAATAATCCCGGGGGCGCCACCGGCTTCGCGCCGCGCTTCGACCTGGAATTGAGCCGCATGAATATGTGGGGCTTGGGGCACAGCATCAATTTCAAGGGCCGCTACTCCACGCTGGACCGGCGGCTCTCACTGAATTACCTGGCGCCGCGGTTTCACAATATTGACGGGCGAAACGTATCGTTCACCGCGCTCTATGACAATACGCGCGACGTCCTGACATTCACGGCGGTCCGCCTGCAGGGCGCGGTCCAGGTGTCCCAGAAGCTATCCAAGGCGACCACCATTCTTTATCGATACTCGTGGACC
Source organism: uncultured Solibacteraceae bacterium (assembly GCA_963811575.1). GTDB lineage: Bacteria > Acidobacteriota > Terriglobia > Bryobacterales > Bryobacteraceae > Solibacter. The sequence continues at coordinate 624,392 of CAWERY010000009.1, forward strand.
AATGACCGGGTGGACGCAGGCAGCTTGAAGATCGACCCGCTGCTGATACCGTTGTACGCGCAGCCTTCGCGCATCGGGCTGCTGGCGGCGAACCTCGTCCAGGACCGGCGCGATAACTCGGCCGACGCGCACCGCGGCTACTTCAACAGCCTCGATTTCGGAGTGGCGGACCACGGGTTTGGCGGCAATCGGAATTTCGTGCGCTTCCTGGCGCGCAACTCCTATTACAAAACAATTGCCACCAATTATGTTTTGGCTTCGAATACGGAGTTCGGGTTGATCCGCCCGTTCGCCATCGGGTCGGCCGATCCCAATAACTACATCCCGCTGCCCGAGCGATTCTTTGGCGGCGGCGATAATTCCCTGCGGGCGTTCCCGACGAACCAGGCGGGTCCGCGCGATCCGATTACCGGGTTTCCGCTCGGAGGAAATGCGCTGCTCTTTCATCAGACCGAGCTGCGCTTTCCGTTTCTCTCCGACAACATGCAGGGCGTGCTGTTTCACGATTTCGGCAACATCTACGCAAACCTGAGCGACATCTCTTTCCGGGTGCATCAGAAGAGTCTCACCGATTTCAACTACATGGTGCACGCCGCGGGTTTTGGAGTTCGGTACCGAACGCCAGTGGGGCCGCTGAGCGTGAATGTCGCGTACAGCATCAATCCGCCGAGGTTCAATGGCCTGGACGGCACGTATCAACAATTGCTGTTCGGGGGAGCGACGAAGACCGTCACCGGCGTGAGTCATTTGCAGTTTTTCTTTTCGATAGGACAGTCCTTTTAAGATGCGACTCCTTCTCATATTCGTGTTGGCCGCCGCGGCTGGTGCACAGCCCGCGGAAACAGTGGTCGACCGGATCGCGGTGGTGGTGGGGAAACAGATTCTTACCGAATCGGAGGTGCTCGAAAATCTGCGAATCACGGCGCTGATCAATGGCGAGCCGCTCGACGTGGGCGCCGCCAAAAGGAAGGAGGCCGCCGAGCGGCTGGTGGATCAGGAGCTGCTGCGCAACGAGATGAAATTGACCAACGCCGCGCAGACTCAGGCGGCGGAAGCGGAGAGCGTGCTGCGGCAATTCATCGGGAAGCGGTACCCGAACGAGAGTGCATACCGGGAGGCGCTTACGGCCTACGGCGTTACGGAAAACGAATTGAAACAACAACTGGCTTGGCAGGTGGCGCTGCTGCGCTTCACCGAGCAGCGCTTCCGCCCGCTGGCCAACCTGGCGGCAGCCGTGGCGAATACTCAGGATGCCGACCGGCTTCGGCCGGGAGCGGCGACGAATGGGGCCGAACCGGCGGCCAATGCCGATACCGTGGATCAGCAGATGGAGACATTTTTGAAGCAAGCGCGATCCAACACCAAAGTGATTTTCAAAGCCGGTGCCTTCCAATGACACGGGGACGAAAGATTGCCGCGATCGTTGGCGGGCTCACTTGCGGGCATCACGCTGATCGGATTCCTGGCGGGCGTAATCATCGTGCGCACGGACTGGTTCCGGGACATGGTTCGCGCGAAGATCGTGGCCGCGGTGGAGGATTCTACCGGCGGAACGGTGGAGATTGGCGCGTTTACATTCGACTGGACGCACCTTCGGGCGCAGATTCGAAATTTCGTGATTCACGGGTTGGAGCCCGCGGGCGCTGCGCCGCTGCTGCGCGCCAATCTGCTGCAGGCGGATCTGAAACTGCTCTCGCCGTTCAAAGGCTTTGTGGACATCGCCTATCTCCTGGTAGAAACGCCGCAGGCCAACGTGATGGTCTTTGCCGATGGCCGCACAAATGTACCGAGCCCGAAAGTGCCGGCGAAGAGCAGTGACAAAACCGGCCTGGAAACCGTGGTGGATCTGGCGATCAGACGGTTCGACCTGCGCAATGGAAGCTTCACGTTCGCGGAAAGAAAGGCGGAGCTCAATGCCAGCGGGGAGAACCTGCGCGCGCAGCTGGGATACAATCCCCTTCGTCCGCGTTACACCGGTGAGATCGATATCAGCCCGCTGCATTGGAAGTCCGGCGCGAACCCGGCGCTCGATATCTCGGTCAAGCTGCCGGTCACTCTGGAAAAAGACAAGATCGGCGTGACCGCGGCTGAAATTTTCACGGCCCAATCCAAGGTGGTGGTCACCGGTGCGATGGAGCATCTGATTGCGCCGCGCACCAGCGCCCACGTCAACGCGCAGATTGCGCTGGATGACGTGCGGCGCGCGGCGGGATTGAGCATGCCGCTCGATATCCAGCGCGGGCCGCGGATTTTGAATGCCGAGATCAGCGGATCGATGGACGATGCGCGGATTCAGCTGCAGCGGGCGCAGGTCACGATCGGACAAACGAAGCTGGAAGCGTCGGGGACGTTGAAGGACGCGAGCCGGCCTGCGGCAGTGCAATTCACTTCGAGTATCGCGGTGGGTGAACTGGGGCGGCTGCTACGCGTCGCGGCGCGGCCGGAGGGCACGCTGAAGGCGGCCGGCAATCTCACGCTCGATCTGCATAATAAATACCTGGTGACCGCAAACGTGGAAGGACGGCAGCTTGCGTTCACACAAGGGACGACGCATCTTGCCGGCATCACCGTGGATTCGAGCTTGACGGCCGACCCTCACCGGATCGCGCTCGACGCGCTGCGCCTTTCCGCGCTCGGCGGCAGCTTCGCGGGCTCCGCCGCGCTGCAGGAGATGTCACAATTGCAGGTGGCGGGGAACCTGCACAACTTCGATATCGATCAGATGACGCGCGCGCTGCTGGCGAAGCCGCTGGGGTACGATGGCGTGATCTCGGGCCCGCTACAGCTTCAAGGCGATCTGAAGAACACGGCTACGCTGGCGGCGCGCGGCAATCTGGCGATCGCGCCGGGGCGGCGCGGCATTCCTGTCTCGGGGCACCTCGGCGTGGATTACAACGGCCGTTCGGGCAACGTAACGCTGGAACGATCTTACGTAGCGCTGCCGCACACGCGGGTGGATCTCTCCGGTTCGCTCGGGCAGCAGATTCAACTGCACGCAGTCTCCCGCGATTTCGCGGATTTTCGCCCGCTGGCGGTGGTACCGGTCTCGTTCAGCAATAACGGCGCGGCGACGGTGGACGCGGTGGTGACGGGCTCGCTGAGCGCGCCGAGGATCACGGCGCAGGTGTCGGTCAATAATTTTGCAGTGCAGGGGCGGCCCTTTACGAGCTTCACCGCGGCGCTGGACGCGGCGAAATCCGGGGCGTCGGTGAAGGACGCGCTGCTGACGCGCGGTCCGCTGCAGGCGCGCTTTTCGGGAGCAATCGGCATGCACCAATGGGTGCCGGAGAAATTCGACGCGCTGCGGCTGGATGCCACGGTGCGCAATACCGATGTGCGCGATGTTCTCGCGCTGGCCGGCCAAGCGGATATCGCGGCGACGGGAGCGCTCACAGCGGATGCTCATCTTACCGGCACGATCGGTGATCCGCGCGGGGACGCAGTGCTCCGCGTGGATCGCGGCAGCATCGAAGGCGAACCCTTCGACAGCCTCGCGCTGCATGCGGTGATGACGCAATCCGCGATTGACCTGCAGACTCTGCAACTGGTCGCGGGCGCTTCGCGAATCGACGCGACGGGGCATTATCAGCACGCATCGAACGATTTGCAGCGCGGTTCGCTTACGGCGCATGTCGCCAGCAACCAGGTGCAGCTGGAACAGTTTCAATCGCTGGTGAAAAGCCGGCCCGGTCTGCGCGGAGTACTGAACCTGAATGGCGACGCCAGCGCCAACATTCGGCCGGGGGTGGGCGGACTCGATGTCGAGATCGTCACCCTAAATGCGAACGCGGCGGCGCGCAATCTGCAGATGCAGGGTAAGGCGCTTGGCGATTTCACCGCCACCGCGGCCGCTACGGGCGGCGCGCTGCGCTACCGCGTCGACTCCAACTTTGCGGGCTCGACAATCCGCGTCAACGGAGAATCGGCGCTTACAGGCAATCACCAGACCACGGCGACTGCCGCCATCTCAGGCTTGCCGATCGATCGCGTTCTGGCTATCGCGGGCCGCACCGATCTGCCGGTGAGCGGCACGCTCGCGCTCAATGGACAGGTAGGCGGCACACTGCAAGATCCGCGGGCTAACTTAAACTTGACGGTCACGAAGGCAGCGGCATATGGAGAGCCGTTCGACCGGTTGCAGGCGGTGGTGAACTATACCGGCCAGGCGATCGACGTACCGCAATTCCGCGTGGATGACGGACCTTCGTCCGTGGAGTTGACGGCGAACTTCGCGCACCCGGCAAACAACCTAAGCGAAGGCAGCGTGCGGTTTCACGTGCAGAGTAACGACATTCAGATCACGCGCCTCCACACGCTGCAGCAGGCGAGGCCTGGACTGGATGGCGTGATCCGGCTGGCGGCCGATGGCGCGGCTACGCTGCGCGGGAAAGCGGCTCCGCTGTTTTCCACGCTCAATGCCAATCTCTCGGCGAGCCGGCTCAGCATGAACAAGAAACCGCTCGGCGACATCACGGCGACCGCGGTCACGCACGGCAGCGCGGTGGATTTCAACTTGAACTCGAACTTCGCACGCTCGACGATCAAAGGCAGCGGACGGCTCGGGTTGGCGGGCGAGTATCCGCTCACCGCCCAAGTCAGCATCGCCGATCTCACGTACGGCGGCCTGAGCCCCTTGCTCGGCGGACCGCTTCAGCCCTTCGATGGCACGGTGAACGGGCAGGTGGAATTATCGGGCCCGGTTACGGACACCGACAAATTCCGCGGCAGCGTGACGCTGACCACGCTGGAGGCGCACTCGGTGACCACGCCGAAGGGCAAGGCGCCTCGCGTGAAATTCGAGTTGCACAACACGGGAAACATTCTGCTGGCGCTGGATCATTCCGTGGTCACCGTGCAGTACTTTCAAATCGCCGGACCGTTCACCAACCTGACGGTGAGCGGCACCGCGCCCTTGAAGGGTCCACGGCAGATGAACCTGCGCGCCGATGGCAACATCCGGCTGGACGTGCTCCAGGCATTCGACGCGAACATTTTTTCGTCCGGCGCCGTGACGCTGAATACAGCGGTCACGGGGACGCCCTCGCAGCCGGTGGTGAACGGCACGCTGCGGCTGGACAAGGCGTCTTTCAATCTGCTGGACGCGCCGCAGGGAATCTCCAACGCGACCGGCACGGTAGCGTTCAACGGAACCGAAGCCGTGGTGCAAAACATTTCGGGAGAGAGCGGCGGAGGAAAAGTCACGCTCTCCGGCGCCGTGAGTTATGGCGGGCCGGAGATGCAATTCCGGCTGCAGGCGACGGCCAGCCGGGTACACGTGGAGGCGATGGCGGCGGTCACCACGCAGATCGGCGCGCGCCTGACGCTGACGGGCAGCACCAGCAAGAGCCTGGTTTCGGGGACCATTTCGGTTCAGGATGTGGCGATGCACGCGCACAGCGATATCGGCTCTGTGCTCACTTCGGCCGCAACGCCGCCGCCGATCGCGACCGCCAGCACCGGAATTCTCGCCGGCATGCATTTCGACGTTCGCATACGCACTTCGCCCGACGTGCAATTTCGAACCACGCTCACGCAGAATCTGCAGGCCGATGCCAACCTGACGCTGCGCGGCACTCCCGATCATCCGGGTATTCTCGGCCGCGTGACGGTCACGCAGGGCGACGTGATTTTCTTCGGCGCGAAATACACGATCGATCAGGGGACTATCGCGTTTTACGATCCCCAGAAAATCGAGCCGATCCTGAATGTCGATCTGGAGACTACGGTGCAAGGCGTCGATGTTTCGGTGAGTGTTTCCGGGCCCATCGAACGGCTGAAATTATCGTACCGGTCGGACCCGCCACTGGAGTTCCAACAGATCGTCTCGCTGCTCGCGTCGGGCAAGGTGCCGAGCACGGACCCGGTGCTGGCGGCGCACGCGCCGGTGGCGCCAGAGCAGAATTACGGACAGGCCGGAGCATCGGCGCTATTGGGGCAGGCAGTGGCAAACCCGATTTCGGGGCGGCTGCAACGGCTGTTCGGCGTGAGTAAGCTGTCGATCGATCCGCAGATCGTCGGCACATCGAATACACCGCAGGCGACGCTCACCTTCCAGCAGCAGGTGACGCGCGAGATCACCTTCACGTACATCCAGGACGTGACACGCAGCAACTCGCAGGCGATCCGCGTGGAGTGGGCGATCAGCCCGCAATTCTCGGCGGTGGCGCAGCGCGATTTGTACGGCGAGTTCGATCTCGACTTCTTCTATAAGAAGCGCTTCCACTGAGGAGCGATTCCTCGTCGTGGCGCTTACTGAGTTTGTTGGCGGCGCGCACCAGGGGCAGGACGAGCAGCTTGGGCTCCTGTTCGATGCGCAGTAATAACTCGGCATCGGACATCTTGAGATATTTGAGGCCGGCGTCGATGTAGGCCGTGCCCTCGGTATCGAGCAGGGACGGCAGGCCGAAGCGGGCGACGGAGCGTTGGATCTCGCCCGGCACGCAGCAACTCGCAGGCGATCCGCGTGGAGTGGGCGATCAGCCCGCAATTCTCGGCGGTGGCGCAGCGCGATTTGTACGGCGAGTTCGACCTCGACTTCTTCTATAAGAAGCGCTTCCACTGAGGAGCGGGAGAGGCTAGCGAGGCGGCGCGGACAACATGGCCTTCCAGGATTCCTCGTCGTGGCCTTTGCTGAGTTTGTTGGCGGCGCGCACCAGGGGCAGGATGAGCAGCTTGGGCTCCTGCTCGATGCGCAGTAATAACTCGGCATCGGACATCTTGAGATATTTGAGGCCGGCGTCGATGTAGGCCGTGCCCTCGGTATCGAGCAGGGACTGCAGGCCGAAGCGGGCGACGAAGCGTTGGATCTCGCCCGGCGACATTGGCTTCTTCTTCAAATCGACCATTTGGATCGTGACGCGCCGTTCTTTAAAGAAGCGCTCGGCGGCGCGAGTGGCCTGCGAGTTCTTCACACCGAAAATCTGGACAGTCAGCATCTGGTTCGATTGTGCCAAATACGGAGACGCGAGGGACACGCAAGATTGCGGCGCGAATCGCCTGATACAATCGCAAGGTCATGCACGTACCTCTCACGCCGATTCGCGCACTCTACCGGGCAGTCGACCTATTCGGAAAGAAGACCGGGGTGGTCAGCGGGGAGCGGCGCTTCACCTATGCGGAGTTCGGCGAACGCGTGGAACGGCTGGCGTTCGGATTGCTTTCGGAAGGCATCGCTCCCGGTGACCGCGTGGCATTTCTGAGCTTCAACACGCACCAATTGTTAGAAGGATATTTCGGCGCGCCGCTGATTCGGGCGATCGTGATGCCGTTGAATGTCCGGCTGACCGCCACGGAGCTGAGCGCGATTTTGAATCACGCGGAACCGCGGATCGTAATCTACGAAGCCGATTTCGCCGCCACGGTGGAACAGTTACGCGCGATGTGCCCCGGCGTGCAACGGTGGATCGAGGCCGGCGCGCCGTACGAGGAACTGCTGGAACGCAGCCGGATTCAACGGCCCGACGTCTTCACGTTCGACGAACGCGAGATCGCGGAGATATTTTACACATCGGGATCCACCGGGACACCGAAGGGCGTGATGCTCTCGCACCGCACGCTGCACATGCACATGCTGGCCGTCTCCGCCACCTTCTACAACGACGAGACCATGGTGGAGCTGCACACCATCCCGCTGTTCCATGCCAACGGCTGGGGCCGTCCGCAATGCGCCACACTGCATGGCCTGAAGCAAGTGATGGTGCGGCGCTTCGAGCCCGCCGTGGTGCTGCGCCTGATACAGGAAGAGCGCGCGACCTCCATGTCGCTGGTGCCGACGATGGCGAACGCGCTGATTCATTGCCCGGAGATCGCAAGCTTCGACCTTTCGAGTTTGCGGCAGGTTCACCTCGGGGGCGCCGCCTCCACGCCGGAACTGGTGGCGCGCATGGAGGCCGTGTTTCCGTGCCCCGTGATGGCGGGTTATGGACTGACGGAGACGGCGCCTGTGGCGACCAGCGCGCGCGATAAATCCACGCTGCGCTACGTAAACGAAGAAGAACGCCTGCGCCGCCGGGCGATGACGGGTTGGACTCTTCCGGGCTGTGAAGCGCGGGTGGTGGACCTGCAGATGCAGGATGTGCCGCGCGATATGCACGCGATCGGGGAGATCGTGATGCGCGGCGACAACATCATGGATGGGTACTACAAGGAGCCGAAGGCGACCGCCGCCGTGATGACGGATGGCTGGCTGCATACCGGCGATATGGCGATGTGGGACGAAGAAGGCTACCTCCACATCGTGGACCGTAAGAAGGACATTATTATTTCGGGCGGCGAAAATATTTCGTCGATCGAAGTGGAGCGCGCGATCGCCGCACATCCGGCGGTGCTGGAATGCGCGGTGGTCTCCGCGCCGGACGAGCAGTGGGGCGAGGTGCCCGCAACGTTCGTGGCGGTCAAGCCCGGTCACACGCTGGATGAGCGCGGCCTTTGCGAGTTCCTGGCAGGGCGCATTGCGAAATTCAAAATGCCGCGGCGGTTTCATTTCAGCGATACCGCGCTGCCTAAAACCGGCACCGGCAAGATCTTGAAGCGCACGCTTCGGGAGACGCTCTGGAGCACCAAAGATCTTCGCATTCAAGGTTGAGGACACTGTATGTGGCACCAGATCTATACGCCGGTCGCAAATAGTCTGCCGCTTTCCACGATGGTGGCGGCGATCCCGATCTTTACGCTGCTCTTGCTGCTTGCAGTATTCCGCAAGCCGGCCTGGATGGCATCGCTGGCGGGCTTGTGCGCGGCGGCCGCGGTAGCGATGGCGGTCTACGGAATGCCCGCGGGGCTGGTCGCGGGTGCGATCACTTACGGCGCGGCCTTCGGCCTGTTCCCGATTGGCTGGGTGGTCTTCAGCGCGATTCTGCTCTATCGCATCACGCTCGAGAGCGGAAAATTCGAAGTGCTCAAGGATTCGATCGGCCACCTGACCAGCGACTCGCGGTTGCAGGCGCTGCTCATCGCCTTCGCGTTCGGCGCGTTCATCGAAGGCGCGGCGGGCTTCGGCACACCGGTGGCGGTGGCGGCGGCGATGCTCACCGGACTCGGGTTTGAGCCGTTTTACGCGGCCGCGATCTGCCTGCTGGCCAACACCGCGCCCGTGGCGTTCGGCTCAATCGGAATTCCGATCACCACACTCGCGGTGACCACAGGCCTGCCGCTCGAACGGTTGAGCGCCGGGGTGGGGCGGATTTGCGCGCCCGTTTCCTTGTTCGTGCCTGCCTACCTGATCGCGGTGATGAGCGGCTGGAAGGGTTTGAAGGGCGTGCTGCCGGCGGCGGCGGCGTGCGGCATCGCATTCGCCGGAACGCAGTTTCTGGTCTCTAATTTCATGGGTCCGCAATTGACGGACATTCTGGCCTCCATGGCGGCGATGGGCGCACTGCTGTTCGCCATCCGGCGCCACAGCCGCGGCGCGCAGAAACATGATGGACACACCATCGCGATGGCATGGGCGCCTTACGTGCTGCTGGTAATTTTCGTGCTTCTGTGGGGATACAAGCCGCTGCAGACGTGGCTCAACACCTTCAACATCCCGGTGCAATGGCCGGGCCTTCACAACGCAATTGAACGAATGCCCCCGGCGGTTGCCAAGCCGCAAGCCTACGCCGCCGTATATAGTTTCCCGTGGCTTTCGGCGTCGGGCACGGCCTGCCTGTTCGCCGCGATTCTTTCCGCCATGATCTCAGGACTTTCGGTGGCGCAGTTCGGGCGCGTCTTCCGGCACACGGTAAAGCAACTTGCGCTGGCGGAATTGACGCTCGCCACGGTGCTGGGCCTGGCGATGCTGATGAACTACTCCGGCGCCACCGCGACGCTGGGGCTCGCTTTCGCGGCGACCGGCGTGATGTTTCCGTTCTTCAGCGCGTTGCTGGGCTGGCTCGGCGTCTTCCTGACGGGCAGCGATACTTCGGCCAACGCACTCTTCGGAACCTTGCAGGTAGTGACGGCGGGGAAGCTCGGGCAAAACCCGGTGTTGATGGCGGCGGCGAATTCAGCGGGCGGAGTGATGGGCAAAATGATCAGCCTCACCAGCATCGCCGTGGCCGCGGCGGCGACCAGCATGAAACGCGAGGACGAAGCGCGGCTCTTCCGCTTCACCCTGCGCCACAGCGTTTTCCTGGCCAGCGTGATCGGCGTGCTGGTGATGTTTTACGCGTACGTCATGCCAGGCTGGGCACCGTAAGCGCGGAGGGTTAGCGGTGCGCTGAGGGATCGCCCGTAGGCGGCGGAGCGCGGTCTTCCTTGGCGGGCGGTCCGAGCAGTTCGGTGAAGATGGGGCGCAGGGCATCCGCCCAAAGCTGATAGCCCTGGAGCGCCGGGTGGAGTTTGTCGCGATCGTTCATCATTCCGGCGTGAAGAATTCCCTCGCCATCGGCGAGTTTGCCGTTGATGTTGAGGTAGCGGAGCTTCGCGCCGCGCGGCATCGCGGCCAGATTGGCGTTGACCTTATCGATCACGGGCATGACCGCCATATTGTCGTTGCGGGGAAAGATCCCCATCAGGATGATGACGGCGTTCGGGGCCTTGGACTGCATCACGCGCACCACTGCCTGCAGGCCCTTGGTGATATTCGCGGCGGCATCCTCAACGCCTTCGGGCGGAACCTGATTGCCCACATTATTCGTACCGGCCAACAGTACGATCACCTTTGGATTGACGTGGTCCAACTCGCCGTTCTGCAGCCGCCAGAGGACATGCTCCACGCGATCCGCGCCCCACCCGAAATCGGCGGCATTCCAGCCGAAGAAATTTTTCTTCCAGTTCTCCAGCAATTCCGGGTAGTCCAACGCGCCCCAGCGGCGCGTGATGGAATCGCCTTCGAAGTAGATGTCGATGCGGCCTTGCGCGGCTTTGGCGAGAAGCTGCTGATGGGCGAGCTGGGAGTTCGCATCGGCCCTTGGGGCCGGCTGATCGGCGGGAGGAGTGCGGACGAACTTGTCCGCCCAGGGAATGAAATATTTCCAGTTGGGCGCGTCGGTGTGGCCGCCTTCGTGCTGCCGCCACGCCAGTTGTCCATCGAGCAGGCTGACATTCACGGCGGGCATTTTGGCGGCGCGATAGTCTTCCGTGACGCCGAGATCCTTCGCGCCGAGCAGGCGGAAGACCGGCTGGGCAGCCACGGCGGCCATGAAGCTTCCCTGATGATCGAGCCACTTGGCGTCGCCCTTTTCGGGAACTCCGTAGCTGACGAAGGTGGCGCGCGGGGCGCAGAGCGCGATCAATTCGTGCGCGTCCACCGGCAGGTCGCCGGCCGTCCGGCTGCCGAAGGATGCCTCGGATGCGCCGTACTTCAGGAAGTTGCCCGCCATCCAGTGATATTCACCCGAGCCCGTGAGATTCTCCACGGCTTCGCCCCAATTGCGGCGGTGAAGTTTGGCGCCGCCCTCGCCCGAAGATCCGATGAGGACCACGGCGAAGCGCCGGTCGAAGGCCATCGTCACCAGGGCGGCTTTGCCGTAGCGCGAGACGCCTTCGATGCCCACCTGTTTCGCATTCACGGCCTTGTCTGTTTCCAGGTAGTCGAGTGCGCGCGAGGCGCCCCAGCCCCAGGCGCGGAGCGCGCCCCAATCGTCGGGCTTGCGCGGCTGTCCATGGTTGACCAGGCCGATGATTCCCTTGGTGAGCCCGGCGCCATTGTCCGCTTGGATGCTGCCGGGATTGATGGTGGCGAAGCCCCAGCCGGCGGCGATGAGCTGTTCGGTAGCAGGAGGGTCAGCAGCGGGGGGCGGCGGCGGCGGGGCTCCACGGCCCGGCGCTCCGGGACGCGCCGGGAATACAGGCGCGGGGAAGGCGACCTCCGGAAGGGTCCGGCCGCCGAACATCATCATCACCGGCACGGGTCCCTTAGCGTCCGCGGGTACGACTAGCGTCATCTGGATCGCGACTGTGATATCGGGATCGGAGGAATTGTCGACGTGTCCGAGAAGCTGCTTTCCGATCACCGGACGATCGCCGATTTTGGCTTCGACGGTTTTCACCACCTCCCAGGTGACCTTGGGAACTCTCCCGGGAATTCTGCCCAGCACCTCGCGTTCGAAATCCTCTACAATTTCGGGGCGGCGCTGGTTCCACCAAATAGCGGGCGTGGTGACGCGGCGGCCGTTTTTCAGCGTGAGGACGTCGGGCAGATCCGGAAATGGATTGGCGGTGGCCTCGTCGTAATTGGCATGGTTCGGGGCGTTTTCATTGCCGCTCGGACCCGGGCGCAGGGCCTTGATTCCGAGTTGCTCCAGCATGTTCTGGTGGTCCTGCGCAGCCGTCCAGTCTTTGGTATCGAGCTGCTTTTTATCGGGCGAGTTTTGGGCAAACAGACTGGCGGCAAGCGTAATGGCCGCGCTCATCCGTAACACCGGCGTAAGACACCGTCGAGCCTTCATGGTAGATAAGAGACCATATTTTGTTTGGCGGCGCAACAAATAAGCGGGGCATGCCCATCCGGGGCCATCCTATGACACACTAAAATATCCGTGGATTGTGGCGCATTATGATTGGGCGTACGATTTCGCATTACCAGGTAATTGAGAAGCTCGGCGCCGGGGGAATGGGCGAGATCTGGAAGGCGCAGGACGGGCGCCTGAACCGGATGGTCGCGATCAAGGTGCTGAACAACGCAAGCGCCGGGGATAGCGACCGCAGGCGCCGGTTCATCCAGGAAGCCCAGGCCGCCTCGGCACTCAACCACCCGAATATCATCACGATTTACGACATCACCTCCGATGAGGAATCGGAGTACATGGTGATGGAGTATGTGGCGGGAAAGACGCTGGCGGACCTGATTACGCCGGGCGGGCTGGGCGTGGCCAAGACGCTGCAATATAGCTTGCAGATTGCGGACGCGCTGCGCGCCGCCCACGCCGCGGGCATCGTGCATCGCGATCTCAAACCCGGCAACGTGATGGTGACGGATTCCGGGCTGGTCAAGATTTTGGATTTCGGCCTGGCGAAGGTGAGCATGGCCACCAAACTCACCGAGGAGACGCAAACCATGGGGGCCGCGCCGATGACGGTGGAAGGCTCCATTCTGGGAACGGTGGCGTACATGTCGCCCGAGCAGGCGCAGGGCAAGCGGGTAGATGCGCGCAGCGACATCTTTTCCTTCGGCGTGGTGATGTACGAGATGCTGACGGGCGCCAAGGCATTCGCGGGAGATTCGGCGATTTCCACCCTGACCGCGATTCTGCGCGACGAGGCTAAGCCGGTAACGGAGCTGGTGCCGGGCGTGCCACCCGAGGTCGTGGAGATCATCGGCCTCGCGCTGCGCAAAGATCCCAAAGACCGGTGGCAGAGCACGCAGGTGATGTACACCGTGATCGGCGGGCAGAAGCAGAAATTCGATTCGGGTGTATTCACCAATTCGAGCGTGGGATATGCGCCGCCGCCTTCGTCGCCGTCCTCTCCCCCAATGAGCATTCCGCCTTCGGCGCCAGAGCCCGGGCTCACGCGGCCGAGAAAATCCGGCCGGGTATGGATGTGGATCGGGATCGGGTTTGGGATTGTGTTTTGGGGAAAGTCCTGCGGCTCCTCGCGCCAGAAGGTGAATATCGATCCCAATCTGCCGGGCGTCAGTGTCTCGATCCCGGGAGTGGGTGTGACCGGGATTCCTTCGCGTGCGTCAAAGAAGGCGGGCACGCTGACGAATCAAAGCATTCTGGACATGCTGGAGGCGGAGGTGCCGGAAACGGTGATCGTCTCGCACATTCACGCATCCAGGACGAAGTTCACGCTCAGCACGGACGAGATCATCAAGCTGACCAAGGCGGGAGCGACGCCGGCGGTGATCGAAGCCATGCGTAACCCTTCGCCGCCGGAGAAACCGGACCCGCCGGCGGCGCCAGCCAAGTGAGGCTGTGGGAGACTGGTAGAACTCAGGCTGGTAGAACTCAGGCTGGTATAACTCAGGTATGATCGGGCGGACAATCTCGCATTACCAGGTCACCGAAAAATTGGGCGCGGGCGGCATGGGTGACATCTTCAAGGCCCGGGATCCACGTCTGAACCGAACTGTCGCGATCAAGGCTTTGTCGATCGACGCGATGGGGGACCCGGAGCGGCGCAGGCGTTTCATCCAGGAGGCCCAGGCGGCCAGCGGCCTGAACCATCCCAACATCATTACGATTCACGACATCCTCACCGACTCCGATAACGAGTACATGGTGATGGAGTATGTGGCCGGCAAGACGCTGGCGGACCTGATTGAGCCGGGCGGAATCGGTGTGGAGAAGACGCTGCGCTTTGGAGTGCAGATCGCCGATGCGCTGGCGGCGGCGCATGCGGCGGGGATCGTGCATCGCGACCTGAAGCCGGGCAATGTGATGGTTACCGAATCCGGACTGGTGAAGATTTTGGATTTCGGCCTGGCGAAAGTCAGCCTGGCCACGTCGCTCACCGAAGAGACGCAGACTATCGGCGCGCCGATGACGGTGGAAGGTTCGATTCTGGGGACCGTGAGCTACATGTCGCCGGAGCAGGCGCAGGGCGTAAAAGTAGATTCGCGCAGCGATGTCTTCGCGTTCGGCGCATTGATGTACGAGATGGTCACGGGGACGAAGGCATTCCCGGGAGCGTCCCCGATCGCGACGCTGACGGCGATATTGCGCGACGAGGTGAAGCCGATCCGGGAGAGCGCGCCGGAGTGTCCGCCGGAACTCGAGGAGATTATCGGCGCGTGCGCTGCGCAAGGCGCCGGGCGACCGCTGGCAGAGCATGCAGGAGGTCCACGGCGCGTTGCTGGGGCTGCGGCAGAAATTCGAATCGGGAATTCTGTACGGCGCGAAGCTGGTGGTGCCGGAGAAGAAGACCACGCGCGCGTTGAAGCTCGGGATCATCGCGTTCCTGGTTGTTTTTGGAATCGGCGGCTGGTTCATCCTGCTGAAGCGCGCGCAAAGGGTTCCGCCGAAAGCTCCGGAGGTGGTGCAGGCTCGCCTTCCGCGCCGGTTCCCGGCGGTGACCGGCGGCGACAAGCCATCGCCGCTGGCGGAGGCGCCAAAACCGATTCCGGCGCCGCGGACGGACGGAGTTCTGACGAATCAGAGCGTGCTGGAACTGGCCGCGGCCAAGGTGCCGGACGCCGTCATCATCGGGCACATACGGTCTTCGAAAACGAAATTCGATTTGTCCACCACGGGAATTATCGAACTCACCAAAGGCGGCGTGGCGGCCGCCGTGATCGATGCGATGCGGCATCCGGCGGGCGACGCGGTGGCGGCCGGGGCACCAGGGGCGGCAGGCACGGCAGCAGCGCCGGCGGTACCGGCGGCATCGGCGGGAACGCGGCTGGCGCCACTGCTGGGCGGCGTCCCGTTCGAGATTACGCTGATGGAGGAAGTGCCGATGGATCCGGCGCCCGGCATGCCGCTGCATTTCCAGGCGTCGAAGGATGTGGAGGCGGGCGGAGCGGTGGTGATCGCCAAGGGTGCGGCGGTCTCCGGCGAAGTGCTGGAGCCCGGCAAGAAAAATATTCTCGGCCGCGGCGGCAAGCCTGCGTTCAAGCTGATGGAAGTCACCGCGGTGGACGGCAGCAAGGTGAAAGTGAAATCGGCGCCGGGCCGGTCGCCGGGTAAGAACGAGCGAAACCTGGAACCGCCCGGACATCGTGGCAAGGATTCGCTGGCTCCCGCGGGCAGCACCTATCTGGCCTACTTCGACGGCGATCAGACCGTGGCGGTGAAGAAGTAAGTCTGTCCCGGCATTCTGCAAGCGCGCCGCTCGCAAGCGGGGCTGATGGCGTGTGCTGCTAGAATCAATACTTTCACATGGCCAAATCCCTTGAGGAATTGCAAAGCATAGCGAAGCGTGTCCGGCGTGACATCGTCGAGATGATCACAGCCGCCAAATCGGGGCATCCCGGTGGGTCGCTTTCGGCAGTCGAGATTCTGGTGGAGCTGTACTTCGATCACATGCGGATCGATCCGGCGAACCCGAAATGGGTGGATCGCGATCGCTTCATTCTCTCCAAAGGACACGCCGCACCGGTGCTGTACAGCGTGATGGCGGAGTGCGGGTACGCCGACACGCCGAAGGAAAAACTCAATACGCTGCGCCAGTTCGGATCCATCTTCCAGGGGCATCCGGATATGCGTTTCATTCCCAGCCTGGAGGCCTCGACGGGGTCGCTCGGGCAGGGACTTTCGCTTGGCCTGGGAATGGCGCTGGCGCGCGCGGCTGGACGGGCGCGCGTCGCGCACCTTCGTCATGATGGGTGACGGCGAGATTCAGGAAGGGCAGATTTGGGAAGCGGCGATGTCCGCGCGCATTTCTCAAGGCGGACAATCTGGTGGCGATTGTGGATTACAACCAGATTCAGTTGGATGGGTTCGTGAAGGACATTATGGATGTTGCGCCGCTGGCCGAAAAGTGGCGCTCGTTCGGCTGGCACACGCTGGAAATCGACGGCCACGATTTCCCGGCAATCCAGGGCGCGCTGGCGGAAGCGGCGGCGACCAAGGGCAAGCCCACCTGCCTGGTGGCCCACACCGTGAAGGGCAAAGGCGTTTCCTTCATGGAGAACAATCCGAAGTATCCACGGCATGGCGCCGACGCAGGATGAACTCGCGCTGGCCTTACAGGAGCTGAATTAATGCCCGCCGAAGCCAGAACCGCCAAAACCAAATTTGAAGTAAAGCTGGGCGCTGCCACGCGCGAAGCTTTCGGCCGCACGCTGGTGGAACTTGGCCGGGAGAACAAAGATGTGGTGGTGTGGATGCGGATCTTTCGAAGTCCACGATGACGACGTATTTCGCCAAGGAATTTCCAGATCGTTTCTTCTCCTGCGGAATCGCGGAATCGAACATGGTGGGGGTGGGCGCGGGACTCGCGATGGCCGGCAAAATCCCATTCGTCTCCAGCTTCAGCGTCTTCGCCGTAAATAAGGGCTTCGAGCAGATGCGGGTTTGCGCGGCGTACGGGCGCTCGAATCTGAAAGTGGTGGGAACGCATAGCGGGATTTCGATCGGCGAAGACGGCCCTTCGCAGATGAGCGTGGAAGAGATCGCGCTGGCCTGCTCGCTGGCGGGATTTGTGGTGCTGGCGCCGGCCGACGAGACGGCGACCAAGGCTCTGGTGCGCGCGGCGGCGGCGTACGATGGGCCGGTGTTTATTCGGACCGGACGGCCCAAAGCGCCGGTGATCTATTCCGCCGATCAGAAGTTCGAAATCGGCAAGGCGATCGAAGTGGCGGCGGGCAGCGATGTCACGATCATCGCCAACGGCCTGCTGGTGGCACAGGCGATGCTGGCGGCCGACACGCTGGAGGCGGAGGGCATCTCGGTACGCGTGATCGACATGCACACGGTGAAGCCGCTGGACCGCGAAGCGATTGCGCGTGCGGCGGGCGAAACCGGCGCGATCGTTGTGGCCGAGGAACATCTGGTGGATGGCGGCCTGGGCGTGCGCGTGGCGCAGGTGGTGGCGGAGACCAATCCGTGCGTGATGGAGTTCGTGGGCATTCACGATCGCTATGCGGAATCCGGGCAGCCGGACGAGCTGCTGGAGAAATATCACCTGGTGGCGCCGGATATCGCCGCGGCCGCGCGAAAAGTGCTGGCGCGAAAGCGCTAATCTGTGAAGATGCCCGACGCCCCCAATCTAGCGGAACTCTTCCTGGAACAGGCTCCCGCCTGCCAGTGGATGGTTTCGGCGACGGGCATCTTCGAACGCTTCTACGGGGACACCACCACTCTTTTCGGCAAGCCCGCCGCGGAACTGCTGGGGAAAGCGGCGGCCGGCGTCTTGGGCCCCGAGCACGGAACGGCCTGGCAGGGACGTTTCACGCGCGCCCTCAGGGGCGAGACGATGATGCTGCGCGAACGGCGCGGCAAGGAGGCCTGGTACGTCACGGTCTTTCCGGTGCGCTGCGGATGGACAGATTCTCTACGCGGGCGGCATGGCGCGCGAGATTACACCGTGGGGCAACGCCGAGCAGGAACTTCGCCACACCGTGCTGGGCGCGCTGAAGGCGCAGCAATTCGAGCGCGCCATGGTCTCCAAATTTCTGCACGATTCGGTGGGGCAGAATCTGACGGCGCTCGGGCTCCAACTGGATTTGATTCGCATGGACCTGGAGACCACCTCTCCGGAAACCTGTTTGCGCGCGATCGAAGTGCAGCGGCTGCTGGAAGAGATGATGGAGAGCGTCCGCGAGTACAGCTATGAGCTGAACCCTTCCACCGTGGAACGCGCCGGGTTGCGCCCCGCGCTGGATCGCCTGACGGGCCGCATCCGGCAGCGATTCTCCGGCACGCTGCGCGTCAACGTGGACCCGTTCCTGAAGATCGATCCCAAGCTGGCCAGCGCCATGTACCAGATTGCGCAGGAGGGCGTGGAGAACGCGGTTCAACATTCCAGTTGCTCCACGATCGAAATCGCGGTAAAGTCCACACGTACCGGGACCATGATGGAAGTGCGTGATAATGGACGGGGATTTGACCCGGCGGATCTGGTTGCGGGGCGGCGCGGGCTCGGGCTGTTGAGCATGGAACACTATGCCGCCGAGGCCGGCCTGGAGCTTTCGATCACGAGTACAAGAGAATTTGGGACCACGGTACGGGCCGTGTCACCGGAGACCGCCGAGAGATAAATATGCCGTTCGACATTGTACTTGTCGATGACCACAAGCTGGTTCGCGATGGAGTGAGAATGATTCTCGAAAGAGGGTCGGAGTTCGTCGTGGTCGGGGAGGCCGAGAACGGCGCCGACGCGGTGCAGCTCTGCAAGAAATCCCTGCCGCACATTGTCCTGATGGATATCGGGCTGCCCGGGATGAACGGCATCGAAGCTACCACGGAACTTCTGCGCCACTGCCCCACAGTCAAGGTCATCATTCTTTCCATGTACGACGACGAAAATTCGGTGGTGAGCGCGATACGCAGCGGCGCGCGTGCCTTCGTGCTCAAGAAGGCATCCTCGAATGAGCTGTTGGACGCACTGCGAACTGTGGCGCGCGGCGGCAGTTATCTCAGTTCTCAAGTCTCCGACCGCCTGCTGCAGCGGATTCAGCGCGGCGATCTGGAAACCCACGACCGCAGCCCGCTGGAATCCTTGTCACCCCGTGAATTGCAGGTACTGCGGCTGGTGGCGGAGGGCAAAACGAGCAAGGATATCGCCGTGCTGCTGGATTTGGGGCTGCAAACGGTGCGAAGTTATCGTAAGACGATGATGAAAAAACTCGGCGTGAACAATGTCGCCGGGCTGACGCAGCTTGCGCTCGCCGCAGGCATTACTCACTGGAATAAACCTGATGCAAACACCTTGGGGTGACTTTGCGGTCGCCGACGCGCACGTCCACTTCTTCTCTCGAAACTTCTTCTCCGCGCTTGCGGCGCAATCCGGCAAGACCGCCGAGCAGGTGGCGGGCGCCGCCGGCTGGACGCTACCCGCCGAAGATCCGGTGGAACTCGCCCGTGCCTGGGCGGCGGAGCTCGATTCGCACGGAGTCTCGCGCGCTGCGCTCATCGCCAGCGTGCCGGGCGACGAAGCCTCGGTAGAGGCCGCCGTCTCGGCCTTCCCTGACCGGTTCTTCGGCTACTTCATGGTGAATCCGCTGGAAGAGGGAGCGCTGGAGCGTGTGCAGATCGCGCTGCGATGCGGACTCCACGCGATCTGCCTCTTCCCGGCGATGCATCGCTATTCGATCCACGATTCGCGGGCGGAGGCGATCCTCAAACTCGCGTCAGGCTATCGGGGACGCGCGGTCTTCGTTCACTGCGGCGTGCTCACGGTGGGAATCCGCAAGAAGCTCGGGCTTCCCTGCCCTTTCGATATGCGCTATTCCAATCCGCTCGAATTGCATGGCGTGGCGCTGCGCTATCCGAAGCTGAAATTCGTGATCCCGCATTTCGGCGCCGGCTTTCTACGCGAAGCGCTGATGCTGGCGGATTTGTGCCCGAACGTCTATCTGGATACTTCCAGCAGCAACTCCTGGATGCGCTACGACGGGATGGATTTGAAGACCGTCTTTCGCCGCGCTATGGACGTGGTGGGCGCGCATCGTCTGCTCTTCGGCACCGACTCCTCATTCTTCCCGCGCGGCTGGAACTACGAGATCTTTGAAGCGCAGACGCGCGCGTTTCTGGATCTCGGGGTTAGCGCAGCGGACGCTCGCCTGATGCTCGAAGGGAATCTCGTAGAGATTTTCGCGGACGCCGGTTAAGCGCCACCGACGAGGGCAGCAGGCTGTGACTGTTACCCGGCAGCAGAAAATCTGAGGCCGAATGCCATTCCGTCGGTACGCGAAGCAGTTCGGGAACTGCCCGCTATTGGTTTCGGACGCTCGTCGGCGGGCGATTGGATGCGAACGCTTTCGAATGCCCAACAGACGATGCCGCCCAAAATCCAGTGAAGGGCGCCGATCAGTAAAAGGATTCGTTCCTGCGACCGGGTGAGATCCCGGCCGAAAATGTTGGCGAGTGCGATTCCCCCGCAGATCACGCCTATATAGAACCACCACGCTACCCAGCGGCGAACTCGAAGGTTGACTTGCATGAAGACCTCTCCTGCTTTGATCTTCCGCCAGCATACGGCTTTTCGCCGGGATGTTTAACACCTTCGCTGCAATTTGACCCTAATTAGCTACCGGGACACCGGAGTAAGTGGCTAAGTTTGTAAAGATTTGTGAGCTTATTAGTTGGGGTTACGCGGTTCCGGATTGCGGCGCCAGCCAGCGAAGCAGGAAGAAGTGATGTCCGCAAAGCTCGCATCGGTAAGGCAGATAGAACCAGTAGACGGCCCTCTCCACGAAGTTCCTCGGGCCGACTCCGCGAAATTCTACAGAGCGGCAATGTGGACAGCGGGCAGAGAGCACAATCCAACAGTAGCGCGAATTCCGGCCGGCGACTAGCGGGAGGGGACTCCAACCTGCGGTTTGCCGTCGCGGCTGCGATCCGGACGGCTCAACTCGCGCGCCGCCTCGATCTGCTCGTGCGTGCGAACATCGGGCTCGCTGGTCCGCACCTTTTCCCTCGCGCGCGTCACCTGACGCTTGTGCCGCTTTGCAAGTCTCTTATCCATACCTTAAGGGTAGCGTACTTGGCGGGCCAACCCCTTTCCGCGGCGATTCCGCGCCAGATACGGCACAGTGCTCTACCGCACACGCCGGGGTTTTTCCTTTTGGGTTAAATCCAAAGCGCGGCTCCGCCTCGTAGACATGCGTGTAACCCATATCCGAAGGAGGATTTACGATGCACCCAATCGCACGTGGAACGCTTGCGGCAGTGCTCGCCCTCAGCTCGGCATTCGCAGCCAGTCATCGAAACGGCCCTTTACTGCTCGAAGACCAGACTGCGAATCTCAACGACTTTTATGCCTTTCGAAGTTACGAACAGGGTAAAAGCGACCGGCTGGTGATGAGCATGAGCGCGCAGGGATTCCAAGTCCCGGACAACGGCCCGAGCTACTACAAATTCTCGACCAGCGTCCTATACCGCTTCAACATCAACAATTCGCGAGGGCTGGATGGCGCTCCCGATATGCAGATCGATTTTCAGTTCCGGGATACCTACCGGGACAACCCCACGTTCGTTTCTTATTTCGGGAAGATCAATTCCATCGATAGTCCCGGCATCTTCCTGTACGAAACGTACGTGGTGATCATCCGCGATCTGAAACAGAACAAGATCATCGCTGTCTATGACAAGGATGCAAACGGCCACGCGCTCTCGGTGGCGCCGCCGAACCTGGGGCCGAATTCCACCCCCGGTTACGAGAAGAATCTCGGCGCACCCAGTGTCTTCACGCTGGCAAACGGAATGCGTGTTTTTGCCGGACCGCGCGACGACGCCTTCTATTTCGATAGCGGCGCCACGTTCGATACGCTGAATTTCCGCGCTCCCGCGCCGGTTCTTTCGGGCAGCGCGGACACCGGAAACGGCGCCGCCGCGCCCGCCGCCGTGGATGGCTTCGCCGGCTACAACATCAGCCTGATCGCCGTCGAGATGCCGATCACGATGGTCACCACCACCGGCGCCGCGCCCACCAGCGCCACCGACGCCAGCGGCACGATCGGCGCCTGGGCCAGCACCCTGCGCCAGATCGTCACCGTTCGTCCCAGCCCCAATGACCCGATCGGCTACGGCGATTGGATGCAGGTGGACCGCGTCGGCAATCCGCTGACCGTCGAAGCCCTCATCCCGACGCCGATGAAGGATCGCTGGAATCGCAGCCTCCCCGTGGACGACCAACAATGGGCGCCCTACATCGGCGATCCCTTCTTTGCCACCGGCATTCTCAAGGGCGTCTTCAACCTGCCCGTGCCGCCGGCCCCGCGCAAAGACCTGCTCGGCGTCTTCGTTCCCGATATCACGCGCGTCAACCTCTTCACCACGCCCACCGCGTTTGCCAGCCAGAACCGGCTCGGACCCCTCGGCGGCGATAGTGCGGGTTGGCCCTTCGGCGGACGCCGCCCGGTAGACGACGTGGTCGATATCGGCTTCCGCGCCCTGGCCGGGGTGCTTGTGCCCGGCTTCACCAACGCTCCCCCGCTCGGCGACGGCGTGAACTCCAACGACGTCCCCCTGCTCGATCACTTCCCCTTCCACGCACCGCCGCACGCCGGCTTTCAGCACAGCCAGATCGACGGCACCAACATGCGCGGGACTAACACCAACCAGTAAGACTGTATCGGGGCGGGCCCCTGCCTGCCCCACCCTTACGGAGGACTTACTAACATGAAACCTATTCTCGTATCTATCTTTCTCAGCACCGCCGCGTTCGCTCAATCCGGCAATGAAAAGCTGGGCGATCTGCTGCAGGACCGCGCCCTGTACGATGCCGTGGCCCGGCTCAAGACCGACGACCGCATCGCTATGTTCGCCAGCCTATCCGGCGCCAAGCCCGACAATCCGCGCTACCAGACGCAGATGGCCGCGACGTACCTGCAGAAGATGCGCGAAACGATGGACCCCGACTATCTCAATCGCGCTTCTAAAATCGTCGATAACGTGCTCGCCACGGACCGCGCCAACTACGAAGCGCTCCGCCTGCGCAGCGCCATCGAACTGGAGCGCCACGATTTTCCGCGCGCCGCCGAAAACTCCCGCCAGCTCATTCGTATCGCTCCCGAGGATCCCTGGAACTTCGGCACGCTCGGCGATTCCCTCATGGAACTCGGCGAGTACTCCGCCGCCGCCGATGCGTACCAGAAGATGATGCAACTGCGCCCCGACATGTCGAGTTACAACCGCGCCGCCTACTACCGCTTCGTTGCGGGCGATCCCAAAGGCGCCATCGACATCATGAAACGCGCCATCGATAGCGGCAGCCGCTCGCCCGAAAACATCGCCTGGTGCCTGGTGGATCTGGGCAACATGAAACTCAAGACCGGGCATGCTGCCGATGCCTCCGTGGCCTTCCAAACCGCCCTCAAGCTCTTCCCCGGCTACCATCCGGCGCTCGCCGGACTCGGCAAATTCAACGCCCAGGCGGGCAAGCTCGCCGAAGCTATCGACTACTACCAGCGGGCCCAGGCCGCCGTTCCCCTGCCTGACTATTCCGCGGCGCTCGAAGATCTTTACGAAGCCACTGGAAAACCCGAAGAAGCTCGCAAACAGGCCGCCCGTCTGCCTGTAATCGAGCGCATGGATCAGGCCGCCGGCTTCACCGCCAATCGCAATCTGGCGCTCGCCTATGCCGATCACGCACGCAATCTCGATCACGCGCTCGCCATGGTCCGCGAGGAAATGAAGACGCGTCGCGATATTTACGAACAGGATGCGCTCGCCTGGGTGCTGTATCAGAATAAGCAGTATGCCGAGGCCGGCAAGGCCGCCGCGAAGGCGCTCGAACTCGGGACGCCCGAGCCTGCCTTCTACTATCACGCCGGGATGATCGCCGCCGCATTGGGCGATTCGTCCGCCGCGCGAAAGCACCTGGAACATGCACTCGCGTTGAATCCCAACTTCGATCTCAAGCAGGCCGGCATTGCCCGCGCCGCTTTGAAGGAGGTATCGAAATGACGGCCGCTCTCATGCTCATCGCAACCTTGCTGGACCCCGCCGCCAGCGTGGCGCAGCGCAATGACGCCTGCTTTGGCCTTCGCGGCGATCGCACCCCCGGCGTCATCGAAGCCCTGCAGCGCGCCCTCGCCGATAAGGTGGTCCGCACGTGCGCGGCGCGCGATCTGCGCGAGGCCGCGGCCGTCGCTCCCCTGGTGGCCGCGCTCAGCGTCCCCGATGCCGACGTGCAGATGGCGGCGGCTCGCCAACTCGGTGAACTGCGCGACCCTCGGGCGCTCGAGCCGCTCGGCCGAGCCGCGCTCGATGCCAACGTGATGGTCGCCGCCACCGCCATCGGCGCGCTCGGGGCATTTGACGGCGAATCGGCCGTGCCCTATCTGCTCCGTGCCGCTCGCCAGCCGAATGTCGCCGGCATGAATGCCCTGGAACAACTCGCCCGCCTGCGCGCTCCCGCCGTCCTGCCGATCGCCCGCGATGTGGTGGCGAAGGCGGACATCGCTGCCCAATTGGTCGCCATCACGATCCTCGGCGATCTCGGCGACGCGAGCGATCTCCCCAAATTGCGCGAACTCGCCGCGAACAGCGACCCCGTATTCTCGCGCGGCCGTGGCTTTGGTTTCATGCCGCCGATCGATCTCTCGCGCGCCGCGCAAAACGCCATCGCCAAGCTCGAAGGAAATACTCATCCCTGGCAGCCCCGCTGATCTTGCTTTCCAGGCCGTCGTAAACTATCGTTGATGGCCCACTGCTCCAGCTGCGGCAGCGAAGCCGCCGGCCGCTTCTGCGCAGCCTGCGGCGCGCCCGTCCCGGTTGATTCGTTCGCCACGCGCACCCTGGCGGATAGCACGCCCCCAGCCGCCACCGCCGCACGCACCAGCCGTGTGTCCTCCAGCTCGCGCGCTCGAGGCCGCTTCGCTCCCGGCGAGTTGCTCGGCGGCCGCTACCGCATCCTCGCCATGCTGGGCAAGGGCGGCATGGGCGAGGTCTATCGCGCCGACGATCTTTCGCTGGACCAGCCGGTCGCGCTCAAATTCCTCCCCGAAGCCATAGCTCATAACGAAAACGCGCTCGAACGCTTTCGCGGCGAGGTCCGCATTGCGCGCCAGGTCTCTCACCCGAATGTCTGCCGGGTCTACGATCTCGGCGAAATGGAGGGCCTCTACTTCCTCTCCATGGAATATGTGGATGGCGAAGACCTGGGCTCACTCCTCCGCCGCATCGGCCGCCTGCCCGGCGACAAGGCGCTGGAGATCGCGCGCAAACTTTGCGCCGGACTCGCCGCCGCCCATGAGAAGGGCGTGCTGCATCGCGACCTGAAGCCGGCCAACGTCATGCTCGATGCCCGCGGCCAGGTGCTGCTCACCGATTTCGGCCTCGCCGGGTTAGCCGGTGAAATCGAAGGCGCCGAGGTGCGCAACGGAACGCCCGCCTACATGGCGCCCGAGCAACTCTCCGGCCAGGAAGTCACGGTCAAAAGCGACATCTATGCGCTCGGCCTGGTGCTCTACGAAATCTTCACCGGCAAACTGCCCTTCGAATCCGAAACGCTGACCGGCCTGATGCGCGCGCAGCGCGAAAGCACGCCGGTGAGCCCCTCCACGCTGGTGGGCGATCTGGACCCGATGGTGGAACGCGTGATCTTGCGCTGCTTGAGTTCCAAGCCCGCCATGCGCCCCTCTTCCGCGCTTGCCGTTGCCGCCGCACTGCCGGGGGGCGACCCGCTGGCCGCCGCGCTGGCCGCCGGCGAAACGCCATCGCCCGAAATGGTCGCCGCCGCCGGGGAAGGCGAAGGACTCTCCCTCCGCATCGCAATTCCGCTCCTGCTGACCGTGCTCGTCGGCATTCCTCTCGGGATCACCATGCGCTCCAGCGCCCTGGCAACCATGGCGCCCGAATTCGGACCGGAGGTGCTGGCGCAGAAATCCCGCGACATCGCCGCCACGCTCGGCGTGGATCCCCATCCGTTCGACGAATCCTTTCGCTACGATTGGGATTCCGGATTGTTTGAGTGGTTCAGCACCCAGTCCACGCACACCAACTGGAATCAGGTGCTGGCCGCCAACCCGCAAGCGCTCCGATTCCACTATCGCTCGCACACCGCGCCCCTCACCGGCCTCATGTTTCACGACGATCTGTTGACGCCCGGCCTGAATTACTGGGACGATCCGCCCTTCGAAGAGAGCGGAATGGTGCGCCTCAAGCTGGATGCGCGCGGACGTCTTGAGTACTTCGAGCGCATCCCGGCGCAGCGCCAGCCGCCCGTCACCAACGCCCCTCCGGCGGATTGGAAGCCGCTGTTCGCCGCCGCCGCACTCGACCCCTCCACGTTCCAACCAGCCGAGCCGCAATGGACTTCGCTCGCGACCTCCGACACACGCATGGCATGGACCCGAAACTCCCCGCGCCAGCAGCGCGTCGAGGCGGCGGCACTGCGCGGTCAACCGGTATTCTTCGCCCTGATTGAGCCGTGGACCAAACCGGACCGCACACCGGGCGCGGACAATTCCACCGCGGCCACCATCATCGTAAGCGTGTTGGGAGGGCTCCTGGTGGTGGTTTTGACCGCTGCCGCGTGGCTCGCCGCCGGCAATTTGCGGCGTAGACGGGGCGATGGCCGCGGCGCCTTCCGCCTGGCCGCGTTCACCTTCTGCGTCCAAATGCTGCTGTGGGCGGCGCGCGCGCATATCGGCATGACGCTCGGCACGTTCGGAATTTTTCTGGTGGCGCTGGCGACTTCGGTTTTCTACGGCGCGGCAATGTGGCTTCTGTATATTGCGCTGGAGCCGTACGTCCGGCGCCGCTGGCCACAGACTTTGATTTCGTGGTCCGCGGTGCTGATCGGCCGCCTTCGCGACCCTATAGTCGGGCGCGACGTGCTCATCGGCTGTACGGCGCGGCGCGCTGCTGGCGGTGCTCAACGGCCTTTCCGAGACCTGGCTGCGGCGCGCCGGCGGCTGGCCGAACATGGAAACAACACTCCCGCTACTTGGCGCGCGCGGTTCCCTGGCGATGGTTCTGCTCGCCGTTCCCCACGCCATACGGGGGCTCTGTTTTTCTTCTTCCTGATTTTCCTGCTGCGCGCGGTCCTCAGGAATCAGTGGGCCGCGGGCGGCGCCTTCGCGCTGATTCTGGCGTCTCTGAGTTTGCTGGATTCGGGCCATCCGGTATTCCGGGCATCCATCAACTTCATCGTATTCATCGGCCTGGCATTCGTTGTCCTGCGGTGGGGCCTGCTGGCGCTCGGCATTTCTCTGCTGTTCCTGTCCGTGAGTGAAGTGCCGGCGCCGCAAATCTCCGCGTGGTACTTCAGCGGTTCCGCCTGCGTTCTGATCGCCGCTCTCGCCTTGGTTGCCTGGGCATTCCACACCTCCATCGGCGCTCGCAAGATCTGGAATCACGATTTTTTCTAGCAATTACCCAGGCGTTCGTCATGCCTGCTTCATGGGTGATAATTGCCTCATGCGCTCGCGCCGAGATTTCTTCCGCCAAGCCGCCGCACTTGCGGGCGGCGCTCCGCTCGCCGGCACGCTGCTCGCTTCCATCCAGCGCGCGGCGGAGATTGACCCGCCGCAGGGAAGCACGTACCTCGATGCGGAGCACGTCGTCATCCTGATGCAGGAGAACCGCTCGTTCGATCACGCCTTCGGCACCCTGCGCGGCGTCCGCGGGTTCAACGATCCGCGCGCCGTTTCCCTGCCCGACCAGAAGCCCGTGTGGCTGCAGACCAATGCCGCGGGCGAAACCTATGCGCCCTTCCGCCTGGATTTCAAGAATACGAAAGCCACCTGGCTGGGCTCCCTGCCGCATTCCTGGCGCGATCAGACCGACGCCCGCAATCACGGCAATCACGATGGCTGGCTGGATGCCAAAGGCTCCAACCGCAAGGAATGCGCCGGCATGCCGTTCACCATGGGCTACTACGATCGCGAAGACCTTCCGTTCTATTACGCGCTCGCCGATGGCTTCACGATTTGCGATCAGCATTTCTGTTCCTCGCTCACCGGCACCACGCCCAATCGTCTGCACCTCTGGACCGGCACGATTCGCGAAAAGCCCGCTGCGGCGTCTACACCAAACGTTCGCAATGCCGATGTGGACTACGGTTCTTACAAAAGTTGGAAGACCTTCCCGGAACGCCTGGAGGAAGCGGGGATTTCCTGGCGCGTCTACCAGAATGAATTGAGCGTCGCCTCCGGCCTGGAAGGCGAAAGCGACGCCTGGCTCGCGAACTTCTCGGACAATCCGCTGGAGTGGTTCGAACAATATCACGTCGGATTTCGAACCACCCACCTTAAGTATGTGGATCGGATGGCCGCGACTCTCCCTGCCGAAATCGAGAAGCTCCGCAGCGGCGGCGGCGCGGAAAAGGAGCTCGCCAAGAAAGAGAAACTCCTCGCCTACGTGCTCGCGGAACAGGCCCAGTGGACTCCGGAAGCTCGCAGCCGCGTCTCCCCGCGGGAGCTGAATTTGCACGAGAAGGCATTCACCACCAACAGCGGCGATCCCGGCTACCGGCAGCTCTCGACGCTGCGCTATCGCGATGGCGGCGTGGAACGCGAAATGGCCGTGCCGAAAACCGATCCGTTAAACAATTTCCGCGCGGACGTCGAAGGCGGGCGGCTGCCGGCCGTCTCCTGGCTGGTACCTTCCGAACGCTTCTCAGACCATCCCGGTTCGCCGTGGTACGGCGCCTGGTATGTCGCCGAAACGCTGAACATTCTCACCCAAAATCCGGAGGTCTGGAAGAAGACGATCTTCGTTCTGACTTACGACGAAAACGACGGATATTTCGATCACGTTCCCCCGTTTGTCGCGCCCGACCCGAACAATCCGGAGTCCGGCAAAACATCCCCCGGAATCGACGCGAGCCTCGAATATCTCCCGCTCGCCCAGGATGCCCAGCGCCATCCGCCGAAAGAAGCGCGCGGCGGCCCGGTCGGTCTCGGCTACCGCGTACCGCTCCTGGTCGCGTCGCCGTGGAGCCGCGGCGGCTACGTGTGTTCCCAGGTCTTCGACCATACGTCGGTGCTTCAGTTATTGGAACGTGTGGTGAGCCGGCGCGCGCACAAGGAAGTTCGGGAGACCAACATCAGCACGTGGCGGCGAACCGTGTGCGGCGATCTATCCTCGGTATTCCGGCCCTTTGAAGGTGGAGCGGCGAGCGTGAGTTTCCCGCCGCGCGATGCGTTCTTCGAACAGGTGCACAAGGCTCAGTTCGCGCGCATGCCGTCCGGTTACCGAAAACTCACGGCCGAGGACGCGGCGCTGCTTGCGGCAAACCCGTCTGCCGCCACGTGGATGCCGCGGCAGGAGCCGGGCGTGCGGCCTTCAGCCGCGATCCCGTACGAGTTGGCGGCCGCCGGTTCGCTCAGCGCGGACCGTAAGCGCGTCGAGATCGTCCTCGAAGCTCGCAATACAAACTTCGGACGCGACGTCGGCGGGCGCTCCCTTTCACGTCTACACTCCAGCGGCCTTTCGCGGTCAACCTAAGTTGCGCACGCGCGCTTACGCCGTCGCCGCCGGCGAGCAACTGACGGATTCCTGGGAGCTCGAAGGCTTCGAGCACGGCGCCTACCACCTGCGCATCTGCGGTCCGAACGGCTTCCTTCGCGAGCTCGCCGGAGATCCCCAAGATCCCGCCGTGCAGATCCAGTGCGACTACGATCGCAGCCGAAATCTTCTCACCGGAAATCTCGCGCTTCGCATCGTCAGTTCATCGCGGCAGGCCCTCACGCTACAGGTGCGGGACCACGGCTATCAAACCGCGAATCACACCATCGCCCTCGCGCCTGCCGCCGGCAGGGTGCTCTTGCTTCCGCTCGGCCGCAGTCACCACTGGTACGATTTCAGCGTCACGCTCGATGGCGCCCCTCGATTCGTTCGCCGCTTTGCCGGACGCGTGGAGACCGGAAAGCCTGGAATCAGCGATCCGCTGATGGGACGCGTCGCAATCTGATCACGTCGAATACCCCACGCGCACCGTCGCCGGGAACACCTTCGTACCGTCCCGCGTGACGCCCGGAAGGCCGTCCAGATGGATCTCGCGCAGCCGGGGCAGCGCCGCCAGAAAGGGAAGACCGGCGTCCGTGACACCCTTGCATTCATAGAGCCCGATTTCCTCCAGGGACGCCATGCGGCCGAGTATTGCCAGGCTGCGATCCGTGATCTGCGTCAGGCCGGAGTAGTAATATTTCAGCGAGAGTCCGGCGATATGCCCGGTGGCCGTATCGGTGATGTCGCGGCAGTACATGCACGTCAATCGGTGCAGCCGCCCGCAACGCCCGACGTAACGAAAGCCCTCGTCGTTCATCCCGATCGGCGTCAACTCCTCCAACGCCGGAAATCGGGGCAGCGCGGAGAGCGCCGCATCATCCACGTTCTTGCAGCCCACGCCGAGCCTGCGCAGCGATGGCATCTTCGAAAACGCGACGAACCCGCGGCTGCCGAAGTTGGGACATACCCGCCCCCAGAAACCTTCCAGCGTCTGCGACCGGCTCAACGCGACAAACCCATCATCGGTCGCGACGGATTCCTGGGCGCGCAGTTGACGCAGCCGCGGCAGCGCCGCAATGTGCCCCATCGCGATGTCATCGCTCAGCGCCCCATCGCAGCCGAGTGATGCCAGATTCGGCAAGTGGATCAGGTGCGCAAACGCATCGGTCGTGATGCCGGAGACATGCCAGAAAAGATCCAGTTCCGCAACCCCCTCCAACCCGGCCAGGCTGGCGAGCCCTTGGTTGGTGAACGGGCCGTCCACCAGAAGCCGCGCCGCGTTTTCCAATTCCTTCCCGCTTGCAAGCGGCGGGCCATGCCACGTCTTCAGCAGGGGAAAGTGGTGCAGCATCGGCAGGCCGGCGTCCGTGACCAGGCGTCCCGTGCTGAACCTGCGCAGCATCGGCTTGCCCTGCAGCGCCGCGATCGCGCCATCGCCGGTGGGCGAGCCCATCAGGTCGACCGTTTCCAGCCGGTCGCAAGTCGCCAGGTGAGCCACGCCGGCATCGGTAATGCCCGCCTGCCACGTCATTTCGAATCTCCGCAGATTGGGCAGGTGGCGAAGGACTGCAAGCCCGCGATCCGTCAGTTTCCCGCCCGGATATTCGCTCAGATTGAGGCTCTCCAACTGCGGCATTCGCGCCAGCTGCAGCAGCCCGTCATCGGTGAGTTCACGCGACCCGCCCAGATCGAGCACGGTGACGTGTTCCAACTCCGCGATTCGCGCCATCGCCGAATCGTTCATCAATCCGTTGGCGTGGATCGCGGTAATGCGGTGCTCCCTCGCGGCTCCGATCAATTCGTCCCAATCGGCCGCGCGCATTCTGCGGCTCGGCTCGATGCGCTCTTTCCTGGAATCGATCACATAGGCCGATCCCGCAGGCGGCGCTCCGCGCTCGGCCGCCTGTATCAAGGTTTCCCAGCTGCCGAATCCGGCGTTTTGCGCGACCATCAGCTGCGCCTCGGTCAGCTGCAAATAGTTTTGCGAGCCTTTCCAGGACCGTTCGCGGAACGCATATACCCGCCGCCAGATTTCCGCGCGCAGATCCTCGAAACTGAAGGACCGCTCGTAATACTCATTGAGCCGCTGAAGGGCCGCAGCATCGCCCTCGAACGCTTTCACGATGTCCTCGGCTGCCTGTTGATAGGTTCCGATCGCGTGCGGGGTCGCGCGCAATTCGACGGCCTGCTTGAGCTCCTTCCAACCGGTCTGCCCGTACTCGCAGGCCAGCGCATGCTGCACGTCGCGCAAAACCGGTGATGGCGGCGCGCCAGGATACGTGCGGCGCATGCGCTCCTGCGCTTCCGCATCGTTCGCGCGCAGCGCCTTCAGCCAGCGTTTCGCTTCTTTTCTTAAATTGTCCAGATTCGTTGCAGGTGTGAGTTCTCGCGGCATAACCTTCCTTCCGTAGTTGCCCGTTATCCGCTTCGTTCAGGGCCGGAATGAAAGGTCCGTAAATCAGGTACCAGTGTAGGGTGGGAGCCAGCTCCCTTGCCGCGGACAGGAGGCGCCCCGGAGCGCTCTGGATGTAAGCCTGTCACAACACGAATCGTCCTGTCAACCGCTACAATCGAATCTCGCTATGCAGCCCACGCAGGAACACCTCATCGAGCTCCAGCGTCAAGGCTACTGCATTCTCCGCGGGCATCTGCCATCGTCCCTGATCGACGCTTGCCGCGAAGCGTTTTGGCCCCAGCTCCTCGCCTACCTGGGCGCCAACCCGCCCAACCGCGGCACGCAGCGTCATTTTCTTCCCATGCCCTTCGAGCCGCCCTGCTTCACACCGGAATTTTTCTTTGACCCGGCGATTCTGCAGATCGCGCGCTGTGCAATGGATAACCGCATCGTCGCCGACCAGTGGGGCTGCGATGTCCCTCTCCTTGGCTCGGTCCATCAGTCCCCTCATGCGGATTACCAGCGCCCCCTCTTCCCCGAAGCTCCCGCGCTTGCACTGCCCGCCTATGCCCTGGTCGTCAGCTTTGCCTTACTCCCCATAACGCCCGATAATGGCCCCATCGAAATCGCTCCCGGCACACACCTTCTACCGCGCGATACCGCGCTCGAAGCGGTCGCGGCCGGTGACATCCCCATGCGTGCGCTGCCGTTAGAAATCGGCGACGTCCTGATTCGCCATCCCCACGCGCTGCATCGGGGCTCGCCAAATATCACCAACACTCCCCGTCCCCTGGTCAGCCTCCGCTATGTCCGCCGCTGGTATGCGGACGATAGCCGTGAGGTCCATTCCCTGCCCCGCCCGGTATGGGAATCGCTATCCCTCGAACAGAAACAAGTCATGCGATTTCCGATCGGTGACTAACTGTTCGCTGCCAGTGCCCGTGCCAGCCCAGCAGCCGCCGCCGGATCGCCTGGAAGTCCAATCCCCTCGATGGCCTTTCTTTCGCGTTCCCAGCGAGCCTTCAGCACGCCGCCCCCGCGGCTTGCCGGCGCCGGCTCGCCGAGTTTCTGCAGCAGCATCACCATCCGGCTTACCGCGCTTCGCAGATGGTCTGTGAATAGCGGCAACAGTTCGCCCAGATGCCGGAACTGGTAAATGACGCGTTCCTGTTTGATCCTGCCGAGCAAGGCCTCCAACTGCGGGTCGATCGGATTGCCTTCGCTGCGTTTCACGTAGATCAGCATCTCGCGGTGAGGATTCTCCCCCGCCGCGTGATACTCATCCTCCGTCGGCGCACTGTACGCAGAATGAAACAGTCCGATATAGATGGGCGCCTGGCGAACCTTCTCCAGAAATACTTGCCGGATCTCGGCGCGCTGCGGCGGCCATTCTTCCGCCATGACGGGCTCGAAAAACATCAGCGAACGAATCTTGTCCGCCAGTACGGCGCGCTCTTCCTCCAATTCGGATTGCTTGCTGCTAATGAAAATTGGGAGCCGGTTGTCCATAGCGTCACCGTGTCTTATTTGGTTGAGTAAGTCTGCCGGAATCGCCGTACAGCGCGTAGCCTGCCCAGTATATAGGGTCCGCCGCGTCTGCTTCTTTTACTTCTCCGCGAATGCAATCAAGCTGTGTCAATCGCAATGCCTCGTCGCGGCGCATCGTCTCCAGCCTCCTGTAGAACCGCCGCATGAACCCTTGCGCCAACCGGTCGTCCACCTCCCACAGGCTGCCGATCACACTGTCCGCTCCCGCGTACAGCAAGATTTTCGGCAGGCTGATGACCCACCTGCCAGGTAGCACAAAGCTGTCGGCAGACCAGCACGACGAAAGCACGATCTGCCGCAGCCCGCGTAAATCCAGCCCGGCCAAAACCCGCACGCTGAGCACCCGATCCTCTTCCGCGCCGCCGAGGATGACGCCGGAGCGGTCCGGCGAGTCCGGTTCGAAGATGCCGTGACACGCAAGGTGGCAGACCGCGGCGGTTTCCAATCGCCGGGAAACTTCCGTCCGCGTCGCCTCGCCGCCCATCACACAGGCGTCGAAGCCCCTGCGCCGCAGCCACTCCGAGACCTCCGCGATTTCATCCGCCACTCCGCTCAACTCTTCCATCCCTGGCAGCCCCGCCGCTACTCCCACGGCCAGCGCCCCCGTGAAATTCCGGTCGCCCCGCGTCTCCGCCTGCGGAGCGCCGCCAATCGAGAGCGCGTATTTCTCGATCAAATACTGGCCGCCAACGCGAATCGCCGCGAACGGCACGCCGTACAAGCTATCGTCCGGGATGATCGTCAGCCGGCGCACCCGCTCCGGCAGTCCGGCGATCATCGCAGGTATTTGCAGTGCCCCGGCAAGCTCTTCTATCACCAGATTGGCACGCTGCGTTCCGCCGCCCTCCAGCAACGCCTCATGCCATCGCCGTACCCCTTCGCGCACTTGAATTCGCGTGATCGGGCACACGCCGAACGTCAGCGAGAAGCGGTATGCGCGCACCACCAGAACGCTATCCGGCAGCACCACGAATCGCAGCGTCGCCTCGTCCCGTGCGTGGCCCAACAGCCAGCGCGCCGCCGAACTCTCGCGCCGCGCACCGCGCGCTGCGCCCTCCACGAACCGCGCCGTGAGGCCGGAGTGAAATCGATCCACGTGGCCAAGCAGCGCCGCCACGCCCTGCGTCACCTTCCACCGCCTCCACGCGCTTTGTACCGGGAAGCTCGCGGCGGCCGCTCGCGCCGCTCGCGCCAGCCGCTCCACTTCGCCGGCCGCAAACTCCTCCTCCGCCGTCCACTTGTTCAAGTGGTACATGCCGCGGTCGGCGCCGGTCAAAGATTCCGAAACTACGGCCAGCGCCGCATCCGCCTGCGCGCGAACCGCCTGCCCGGCCTCCGCGCGCCCAAGCCGTACGCAAGACCAACTCAAGAATCGTAGCGCTTGCCAGAGTTCGGGCAGAAGTCCCGCCCGCTGGAATCGCGGGCAGAGCGGTTCCAGCCGCGCGGCCGCCGCGACAAACTCTCCCCGGTAATAGTCCAGCGTCGCCTCCAGCATTTCCAGGCGCAGAGAAATCAACTGCGAATCGGTTTCCCCGAACGCCGCGCGCAGTTCGCCCAGATACGCGCGAGCCCGCTCCCAATCGAGCGATGCCAGGTGCCAGTGAAAGCCCAGCGCACGGTCTTCGAACAGCGCCAGGTAATTTTCCCCCACCGGCAATTCGAATGGGTTCTTCCACTGTGCGCCGGCATGACTGGGTCCAGCGGAGTGCTGTCCCCAATGTTCGAAGATCGAAGGCGTGATTCGCACTCCCTCCGCCATGGATTGCGCGCGCGACGCGCCAATCGCAAGCAGATACTCCGCCCGAACCACCAGCGAATCATCGCCAAGAGCCGGCGCCGCCGCGATCGCTTGCACCAGCAGCTCCCTGGCCCGCGACGTCTGGTTGAGGTAGATCAACACGTGCGCCAGGTTCAAGCCGGCGCAGGTCGCCGCTGCCTGGAAGCCTCGCGCCCGGCATATGCCGACAACACCCTCGTAGGAGACCTTTGCAGCGCCGAGCGCCCCTCGAAGCAGCTGTACCTTGCCCCGGAGCTCCGCCGCCCGTACTTCGAATCCAGGCTGGCCGGAATTCGTCCTGAGAAGCACATCGCCAAGCGCTTCCTCCGCCGCCGGCAGGTCGCCCTTTTCCATCGCCGCCGCGCAGATCAACAGGCGCAGCGGCACCGCGGCCTGCTGCGCCAGATCAGGAGCACTGGAACCGCAATGCCGCAATCCCGCCCGCGCCGCGGCCAGCGCGCTTTCGTACTGCCCGTTGGCCGCTTGGATCCGCCCCATCTCCAAGTACACGCGCGAAAGCAGCGTCGCGCGATCCCCCGTGCTTCCAGCAATCGAGGCGTGCCGCTCGAACTCCTCCAGCCCGGGCGCCGTGAACTCCACATCGTCCAACTCCCCGAGTCCGGCCAGCGAACCGAGTTTCTCGTACGCTTGACGCACGCGGCCGCGCGCGATTCCCAACGATACCTGTTTGATCAGCGCATAGTCCGCCGCCACGCGGTTGCCGCTGCCCGCGAACCAGCCGTGCATCGCCTCCAGAATATCTTCCGCCGGGCCGGACTGGCCAAGCAGCGTGGCAAGGTCCGCCAGCCGCTCCATCGCCACCATGTCCAGCGCGCTCGGCGTCGCCCCCGCGCCGCGCCCGGACATGCGCTCCGTCAGGAACCGCCGGTAGCTATCCAGCGCCCCGGCGGCGTTCCCGGCAAGGATCTGCTGCTCTCCCGCCGAGAAGATCTGTTGAATGGCGCTGGACACAATTCAGCCGCGGCTCACCGGGCCGCCGCGGAGGAGGTCGGCACAATCATGTACACCTTGTGACGGCGCTTCTTCTTTTCATCGTCGTCTTGCGTGTTCGCGTTATAGTATCGCGGTGACCATCGCGTGATTTGCGACTGGCCGACACCCGCCAGCCGGTAACTCGTGCGCGATTGCGCTTCGTAAACTACCGACGGCCGGAAATCCGCGATGTCGATCAAGTCCAATTCCTGAATGGCCACGCGATTCCCCGAAATCAGCTCCTGCAGGGTCGTGTGCATCGAGGTATTCCAGTCCAGATTGTTCAACCCCGGCGCGTCCTGCACGTATACCGGAGCATCGCCTCGCAGCACCGCGCTCAGTTCGCCGCGCTGCGCGCTGGGCAGCTTGCCGGTTTCATATCGCAGTCGCAAGGAATCCCGGTCCACCGCCAACAGCATCTGCGCATCATATTGCGGCGTTGCCAGGCTGCGCTGCCGCCATTCCGCCAGCCTGGCGAATTCGGAAAGGTCGCCCTGC
Organism: uncultured Solibacteraceae bacterium; assembly: GCA_963811575.1. GTDB lineage: Bacteria > Acidobacteriota > Terriglobia > Bryobacterales > Bryobacteraceae > Solibacter. Next base: position 661,035 of record CAWERY010000009.1, read on the forward strand.
TCGCGGCTTCCTGCGCCCGCCTGCTCCAGCCGGTGGTTAATCTCGTTAAAGAAGTCGTCCGGATTCCGCATCCGCTGCGGCGCCGCCTCCCGCAGGCTGGCGATCGCCCGCTCGTTGCGCCCTTGACCGATCTCCGCCAGCGCCTTCCGCAGCACCAGGTCCGGCGAGCGGCCGAATACATCGATGGCGTCGTTCATCGATTGCATCGCCAGCGCGAATTGCTTCTGCTGCATCAAATCGTCGTAGAGCAGGAGTTGGTGCTTCAGGTAGCCCGAGGACGCGTTGCGGAACTCGGCTTGATCCGCAATCATCTGCTTCGCCGCCGCCTGGTATTGCCGGTCGCGCATCTGCCCGGCGAACTTCGCCGATGCCTGCCCCAGTTTTGGCACCGTATCGCCGGAGAGCGACGCCAACCGTAGCGGCTCCTGCTGGAATTCGGCCGGCAGATCCTCGAACCGGAAGATCCGCGAACCCGTCGCCGCATCGTGATAGCCCTTCAGTTTCGTGCCGCCTGCATCGATCGTCTCGGCGTTCAGCCCTTCCGGAGGGCCGCGCGTGGACACGCGAAGAACCGGGGCTCCCCCTGTGCCACCCTCGTCGGCGATGTAGACGTATCCTTGGCTTTTCATCTCGCCCGCCACTTCGCCGTTGTTCAACCAGCCCACGTTGACGGGTCTTCCCTCGGGCCCCGAAACTCGCGCCTGGAATCCCACCGAGACTGTGGTGTCTTCCGGTCCGCCGGCCGCAAAATGAATCCACCGCCCCGTACCGCGCGTCTTCGCCAGCAGGCCGCGACCATTGCCCAACGCCACCACCGTCTCCACGTCCGGGTCGGCACGCAGCACCTGCACGGGATCCCCTGAGGAGCTGATGCGCCTACCCAGGGATTGCCCCAAATCCACATCGCGGCTCTTCCATCCCACGCGAAAGCCCTTGTTGGTCCGCGAAATCGCCAGATCCCCCACATCTTTGCCGCCCGCCTGAGTGCGCAGTTCGAAGGAACCGGGCGTTCGCTCCAGCACGTGCTCGAACTCCATGTTCTTCAGTTCGCTGAACTCGCCGCGGAATCGCGTCTCCGTGGTCGTGTGCGCCGTGATCTTCGCGACATTGCCCTCTGTCTGAAATGCGAACTCGCTCTTATCGAGCATGCGCAGCTTGCCGCCGGTCGCCGTCAGCTCCGAAGAATCGATGCCCGCGCGCCGCACCGAGGAAGCAAGATCCTCCGCAAGCACCGTGCGCGCCTCCAGCGCATCTCGCGTCGCCAGGGAAACTCCGCCGCGCAGGGGAATCGGTTTATTCAGGGCGGATCTCAATATCGGCAGCGACTCGGTCTTCAGCGAGCCATACCCTTTCTCGTGAAACGGCACCGAGTCCCACGCCTGAAACGTCAGCTCGTGATGCTGCTTCACCCATTCCGGAAACCAGCGCGCCGGCTCGTCCGGCACCGTCTCCAGGAAGCCAAGCCGGTCGCCCTTCGAATGCGCATTGAGCCAGCCGATCAGTTCGCTCCACTTCATGATTTCATTCAGCCGCTCGTACTCCGGTTCGTAGCGCGCTACTTCCTCGAAGTGGTCGTTCCACCAGGTGATGAAAATCCGGTTGTAATAGTTGGGCTCTACTTCGTGTTCTTTGTCCTTGTTCTCCCGGAAATCGTGCGGCACCGCGAATACCCGCGTCGCATTGCGCGCGAACAAAATCGCGTCCCCTTTGTGCGCTACCTGATACCCGCGGTCCAGGGGCCCAAGCCATAGCCGCGTCTCGGTCAGCTTCTCCGTCTCAGCCCGGAATAGCGCCGGAATCAGAATCTCCGTCTTTACTGGAAACCCCTCCACCGCGCGCGGACTGCATCCCGCATAATCCAGCGACCACATCTTCATCAACAGGTCCGTATAGAACAGGACCATGCCGACTTCCGTGCCTTGCAGCCGCCCATCGTACCGGGCCGCTTGCAAGAGATTTGGCCAAAGAAGTCTGTCGCGCACCATTTCGTCGCAGCCCTGGTGGTGCTGCGCTTCGCAGCCCTCCTGGAGCGCGTCGAAATACTTGCGGTCGTCGCTTGCCTGCAGTGCCTCGCTAGCCGCCGCGATGGCCTGCTCGCCAAAATACGCGCGGCCCGCGGAACTCTCCAGGTTCGCGCGGTGGAACTCGGTCAAGCGTGCCAGGTCCACCTGCGGATCCAGGGAGAAGCCGCTCCCGGTCTGCCTCGCCGATTGCTCGTTCTCCGATTTCCAGATCGCCGCCACATCCTGCACGCGGATTCCGCGATACGGGCGATCCAGCTTCCTGCCCCCCAGCACCACTCCGGAGCCGCTCGCACTCGCGAACGTCACATCATCCACCGATTCCAGGAACGCCCGGAATTCAGGTAGCGTCGAAACCGAACTCTCCCGGTATCCGAAGCTCTCTCCGAAAAGTTCGGCCCCTGGGATCGTGGCGCGCCGCGTCACTGTCGCGAACCGCTCCTCGGAATGGATCGTGTATTCGAACACGTGCACCGACGCCGGCGGCTGTCCCAGGTTCTTGCGCTGTTCGTCGGCGATGTGCGCCAGGGATCGCTTCCTTACGCCGTCGCCAGCCGGAATCAGCGCGATCACCTGCCCGTCGCCAATCGCCAGCGCGCGCGTCTCGCCCGCATCCAGCGATCCCAACCGTCGTAGATAGTCGTTGCGTACCGGAGGCCGGTCGTACAGCGCGCGGCTCAGGTCGTTCACCGGCGCGCGCGCCGCCGAGGTGATCGCCAGTAGGCTCCAGTCCCGGTACTGGTCCAATGCTTCGCGCCGTATCGCGCGCTCGGTGCCCCCGGCTTCTCTCCAACTCGCCTGCAGTCCCTCGGGAATCGAATCGAATTCGATCGAGCGCGGCTGGTCCAGCGGGAATCCGTCGAACTGCAAATCCGCGGCGCGCTTCTCCAGCGGCGTCGCCAGGTAAGCGATCGTGACAATCGCGAGGATGATCCCCAACGTGCTGAGTATGGCAACCAGTCGCTTCATCGGTCTGTACCTCCCGTAGCGAGTTCCGGGACCAGCGCCCGGTAGCGGTTCAAATGATTCCCGGCGATCTCCGCCGTCGGATTTTGCGAAGCCACCCAGCGCAACAGGGCTTCCGTGTATGCCGTGCGCACCTCCTCGTCCCGCGAATCCGCCGCCAGCACACCGGTGGAAAGAAAGGCCTCCGCCTGATCGATCGTCCCCAGGTCATCCTGCACCGCTGCCGCCTGCGACATCCGCGTGTACGCGTCGTCGCGTCGGACCCGATGCGACCACTCGCGCACCGTCAGCGAGGCCGCCGCCAGCAGCAGCGCCATCGCCAGCGCCAGTTCGATTTTGACCATGCGCCCCTGCCCCGCGAACAACCAGTACCCGAACGGTTCCCAATCGCGCCAGCGCCGGGGGAGGCCAGGCGTTAGTAGGGGCGCCGCGGGTTTGGGCTCCGCTTTCTCCTCGGGCAATTCAACTGCAGTGCCGTCAACCGGATTGACCTCTACCGGGTAGAGCCGCTGCTTGAGAAACGCGACGATCGGCGCCGCGTTCAACTCTTTCAGCTCTTCCCGGGAAGCCGCGATCTGCCTCCACGCCGGCGCGATCTGTACCTCGGCGGGTGGCGTCCCGACAATCTCCTCGAGCGCCCCAAGCAACGCCGGCGGCCGCGGATCATCCGCCGATACCTCGCCCAAGGACAGCTCCCGCCAGATGGAAAGCGCCTGCGCCACACGGTAGTCCTCATGCTGCCGTTTGGCGCCATCGGATTCTGCGTACCGGTTGAGCAGATCGAAGCCGGTATTGGCATCCTGAACCATTTGCCGTCCGCGATCGTTCAAACTCTTGTTCGGGTTGGCCGCAAGTTCTTCCTTCAGTTCTTTCACCCGCTCCTGCAGCGATTTCATCAGGTCGATGAGTTGCTCCCGCACCTCCCATCCTTCTTTGAGCGAGGCGTGGTAGGTCACCGCCCTCTCCGCCGCCAGCAGCGCTTCCGGCAGCCGCTGTCCGTTGCCGAGCTTTACCGCCCTTAAGAAATGCAGCCGCGCGATCCGCTGTAGTAAGAGAAGGTTGTAAGGTGTCTGCTTTTGTAACTTCTCCAACTGCAGGATGGCCGCCTTCAGCGCCTCCGCGTCGGACAGGTGCTCCGCCTCCGACTTGCCCTCTTTTAGCTCATCGATCGCCCCGTGATACCAGGCAGCCGAGGCCAACTCCTGCGATTCCCGGTCGTCGGGCAGCAGCGGCAGCAAGTCGGTCGCCAGCACCCGCGCATTGCTCCACTCTCTTCTTTCGATGCATGCCGCCACATCCTGCTTGCACTCGCCGGCAAATTCAGCCAGGCCCTCGCCGCCGGACACCGCCGGGAGTTTGAGGACCTGGCAGAGATATCTCAGATGCACCGGCCAGCGCCGCTCCACGAGCCCTGCCTGCCGGCGCGCACCCCTGTAGAACGCCCAATGCGGATTCAACAGGTACTGCAGCGCGAACGCCCGGCGAACCTCCTCCGGGCCTTCCGCACCCGCAAACTGCTCGTGCAGACTCTCCCATAGAAAATCCGCCCGGCGATACCGTCCTTGCAATTCCGCTGCGATTGCCGCCGTGCGAAATGCCAGCACCCGGGCAAGCCGTTGAGAAAATCCGAGCCGAAACCCGGAAAACCGTTGCAGGATTTTCAGTTTTAATTCGAGCGAGGAGATCTCACTCAGTGTTTGCTGGACCGCCACCGGGTCCTGGCCGGCAGGCCGCCGAGGACTCGATTCCGCCGGACTCGCCGCAGAATTGGCCATACCCCGCCCTCCTACTGTGTCGGCGTGATCGCCGTATGGGCTTTAGTGCGCTCCGGCCCTCGGGCGTTTCATTCCGATGCTAAATAAGAATACATCAATCCCCTGTGAAATCCAGCCCAAATTGCGCGCGTCGCTGGTCCGCCACCAAAAGCTCGCCCGGTCACCGGAGACGCTATGATCTAACTCAGGTGCCGTCACTCGCTTGCACCGGACTCGCTCACTTGAGATGCCGCGGAAGAAGCTCAAACCCACACAACCTCCCAGCGTACCCTCCGTCCATGTCCCCGTGGCTCCGGCGTCTTCTGCCCTGCTCCTTCGACCCGCTTTCTGGCGGTATGGAGCTTTGGGTCTAATCCTCGTACTAGCGGCCTTCCTCCGCTTCCACCAACTCGACACGGTTCCGCCGGGACTGTCACCGGATGAGGCAATGGAAGGTAGCAACGCGCTGGAAGCCATCGAAACCCACACTTTCAAGGTCTTCTATCCGGAGAACAACGGCCGCGAGGGTTTGTACGCCAACACGGTGGCGGCGTCCATCGCCGTTTTCGGGAACAGCAAATTCGCTGTCCGCCTTCCCGCGGCGGTCTCCGGCACTCTTACCGTGTTCGGGCTATACTGTCTCGCGGCGGAGCTCTTCACCGTTCCCATCGCGCTGCTGGCGTCATTCTTGCTGGCCACCAGTTTCTGGCATATCGTCGCGTCCCGGCTTGCCGGACATGCCATCATGGCGCCCCTGTTTCTCGTGTGGACGCTGTATTTTCTCGTTCACGCGGTGATCCGCCTCGGCAAAGGTAATTTCCCGCTGCTTGCAACCCTTTGCGGCGGCGTTTCGTTAGGGCTCGGGTTTCACAGTTACGCGTCATTTCGAATCGCACCTTTACTGATCGCCCCGATCTTAGCGATTGCTCTGATCCAGGCGCGATCTGCGGGGCGGCTTCGCGCTTTCGGTCTGTTACTCGCCGGCTATCTTTCGACTGCGATCGTGGTCTGCCTTCCCCTGGCGCTCTATTTTATTGACCACCCGGAGATGCTGTGGAACCGCGCGCACCAGGTCTCCGTTTTCCAGGCTTCCGATCCGGCGATTCGCATTGGGCGCAACATCTGGACGACCGCCCAGATGTTCTTCTTCCGCGGCGATGCGAACTGGCGCCACAACTACTCCGGCGACCGGGAGCTATTCTGGCCGGTAGCCCTTTGTTTCCTCGCGGGCTGTTTCCTTGCCGTGCGGGACCTGCGGGATACCAGGAATTGGCTTCGCGGCATCATCGGTCTCGGTTGGCTGTTTGTAGGTGCAATTCCAGTCGTTCTGTCTGACGAGGGCTTGCCGCACGCATTGCGCTCCATTGTGTTCGCGCCACCCGTGTTCCTTCTCGCCGCCTGGGGCGCCTGGTGCGGCTACGCCTTGGCAAAGACAAAGTTGCCGAACGATCTTCTGCGGGTCGGAATCCCGCTGCTGTTACTAGTCCTCTCCATTCAGCCGTACATCTTATACTTCGACTCCTGGGCGAAGCGCCCGGAAGTTGCGCTCGCGCACCTTGCCTTTGCTGAGAACATGGCGAAAGCGATCGTTCGCCTGCCCGATCAAACCGAGAAGTACGTGGTGTTGCCTGTACAGTCTCTCCCAGTTAGGGGCATCCCGTTGATCGCCCAATCCATCATGTATCTCACTAATAGTTTCACTGAACGTGGGCAACAGGAACATAACATCCACTACGTCACCAGCGAGAATGCCGCCAGTCTGGGAATTGCCGGGGATCCCGCCAGGAATCTCTGCGAAAGGGTAAACGACGCGCGCCCCGACGCCGAAACATTCTGCATGCAGTAGCACCTGTCAAAAAACCTGTCACGCCAACTTGAAATATATTTTTCTCTTCCTATCTGCTTCAATAGATGAGCCTTCTGTCAATTTGCCCCGCTGGCCAAACCCTGATTTCTTGGAACTCGTATGGAAGAATGTAAGTCAGCGAGGTAGTCAGGACACCGGGAGTGAGTTACCGGTAACGGAACGATCGTTCCGGCTCGCGGCACATAACTCTCTTATTGCCAGCACACATTCGAAAAATTCCGGAACGATCGTTCCGGTCAACATATGGAAACAGATCAATTGTTCGATGCGGCCGCTTCGGTAGGCCGCCAACAGGCGTTTGCTCTAATCGCCACTAAGTGCACCGCCGCTCAGGCGCAGTGCCTCCGCCAGCTGCGCGATGCAGCCATCCACACCCAACTCGGGCTTACCTGGGAACGGTTCTGCGAGCAGCACGCGGGCATCTCGCGCCGCTATGCCGATGCCCTCATCGCTCGTCTCGAAGAGTTCGGCGAGACTTACTTCAAGCTCTCCCAACTCGCCCGCATCTCCCCGGAGCGGTACCGCGAGATCGCCGCGCACATTACGGAAGACACCATCGAAATCGACGGCCAGGCGCTTGCCTTTACGCCCGAAAACGCCGTCCGCATCCGCTCCGGCATTCAGCGCCTCAAAACCCGCCTGCGCGATTTCGAAACCAGCCCCCACCACAGCATCGTCGAATTTCACGTTCGCTTCGATGCCCTGATCGATGACGTCTCGAAATGCAAAGGGCGCGCCCTCGGTCACAACGAACTCTTCGCCTACCGCGATTTCACTTCCTACGCCTTTAAGAAGTGGCGAAGCCTCTCCAAAGCCTTTGAGGCAATGAAGCCGCTATAGGCCCTTTACTTCAACCCGCACTTCATCACGCGCCCCATGTATTCCCACACCTTCGGGTTCCCAAAGGGCGCCATCTGCTGGGTTGCCGCCGCCGGCCAGTTCGGCCGGTCCGCGTAGAGCTTGTTCAAGCCCTTGCCGATCTCCGGGTCGCCGCCCGTGAACCCCGCGACCAGCGCCTTCCACCGCGCACCCAGCGCCTGAGCCTTCTCGCTCGCGGGGTCCTCGTCGAGCGCCGCCTCTACGTCCGCGAAAAGCTCCGTCCACTGCCGCGAGACCTGCGCCTGCAATTCGGGCGTCCACTCTTTCCCGCGTGCGTCGATCTTGGCGCGCGCCTCCGGGCTGTAATATTTCTCACTCCAGCTATTGTCGTTTTGCATTTCAATCACCTCGATGATTTTCGTCAGTAACGCAGTGTCAGCCGCCCGTCCCGGTGCGATCGAATCCTCCGCCGCCCGGATCGCCAGAATCGCGCGATCCAGCAGTGTGCGGCGGGCCTCAAGTACCGTCCGCTGCATGCGCAGTGCGTCCGGCAACTCCATCCCTGCCCGGTCCAGCATCGTCTTAATCTGCTTCAAAGGGATTCCCAGGAACTTGAGCGCGACAATCTGCTCCAACCGTTCCAGGTCGTGCGCACAGTACACCCGGTAGCCCGCCGCGCTGCGCCGCGCCCGCAATAGTCCGAGCCGGTCGTAGTGATGCAGCGCCCGCACCGTTACGCCGGCGAGCTTTCCGAACTCCTGTACGTTCAAGCCAAATCCCTTCCGCAATCATCCTCAGGCCTGACCCAGCGTGAGGGTCAAGCCCGGTGTTGTACCATTTTTATTATTAAATGGCCCCTATCATCGCCCCTATCCTGGAACTGCGCAGGCTCGTCAAGCACTTTCCCGGTCACCAGGCGGTTCGCGATATCTCGCTTTCCATTCCCCATGGCAGTTTTTTCTCTCTCCTCGGCCCCTCGGGCTGCGGCAAGACGACCACCCTCCGCCTGATCGCCGGCTTTGAAGACCCTACGTCCGGAGACGTGCTCCTCAATGGCGAAATCGTCAACCAGCGCAAGCCGTACGAACGCAATGTCAGTACCGTCTTTCAGAACTACGCCCTGTTTCCCCACCTGACCGCGCGCCAGAACGTGGAATTCGGACTCAAACGCCACAACGCGCCGAATATCGACGCGCGCGTTCGCGATGCCCTGCAACTCGTCAGCCTCACCGGCAAAGAGTCGCGCCGCCCTGCGCAGCTCTCCGGCGGCGAACGGCAGCGTGTCGCGCTCGCCCGCTCCCTGGTCCTCCAGCCCGATGTCCTCCTGCTCGATGAACCCCTCGCCGCGCTGGACCCCAAGCTGCGCAAGCAAATGCGCATCGAGCTCAAAGCCATGCAGCGCCGCGTCGGCATCACCTTCCTGCTCGTCACCCACGATCAGGAGGAGGCGCTCTCCATGTCGGACCAACTCGCCGTCATGAACGAAGGCCGCGTCGAACAGGTGGGCTCGCCCGAGGACGTCTATCTGCGCCCGCAATCGCGCTTCGTCGCCGGCTTCCTCGGCGCCGTCAACTGGATCCAGGGCATCGGCATCCGCCCGGAGTCGGTCGCCGTCTGCCGCACTCCCGCCGAGCGCAGCGCCCCCGCTACCGTCACCGGCTCGGTCTTCCTCGGCGATTGCGTCCAGGTCCTGGTCCGCCTCGCCAGCGGGGAAGATGCCGTCGCCCAACTCCCGCGCTCCGACGCCGTCTTCCAACCCGGCGACGCAGTTCACCTCTCCTGGAATCCAGCCGACGAGATGAGCCTTCCCTCATGAAGCTCCGCGCGTATTTTCTGCTGCCCACGCGCCTGTGGATGCTGGTGCTCTTCGCTGCCCCGTTTGCCATCGTGCTCGCCTATAGCCTCATGACTCGCGGCGATATCGGCGGCATTTCCATGCCCTGGAGCTTCGAAAGCTATCGCCGCCTGGCCGACCCGCTCTACCTGACCATTCTCTGGCGATCGTTCGCGATGGCCGCTGCCGCCACCGCGCTCTGCCTGCTGTTCGCCTTCCCCGCCGCGCTCTTCATTTCGCGCGCGACCTCGCATCGCAATCTCTATCTGCAGCTCGTCATGCTGCCCTTCTGGACCAGCTTCCTGGTCCGCACCTACGCCTGGCTCTTCCTCCTCCGCGACACCGGCCTCATCAATACCGTGCTCCAAACGCTCGGCATCATTCACTCGCCGCTGCCCCTGCTTTATAACGATGGAGCCGTGCTGCTCGGCCTTGTCTACGGCTACCTTCCCTTCATGGTGCTGCCCATCTACGCCACCCTGGAGCGCCTCGACCCGGCGCTCGTGGAAGCCGCCGCCGATCTGGGCGCGCGCCCGCTGACCACGGTATTTCGGGTGATCGTGCCGCTGGCGAAACCCGGCATCGTCGCCGGCTCCCTCCTCGTCTTCATCCCCTGCCTGGGCGCCTACCTCACGCCGGACCTGCTCGGCGGAGGCCGCACCGTCATGGTCGGCAACCTGGTGCAGAACCAGTTCACCACCGCCCGCGATTGGCCCTTCGGCTCCGCCATCTCGATTGCCCTGATGGCCATCGTTACCCTGCTGCTCGTGCTCTTCCTGCGGCGCGAAAACGAGTCGCTCGTATGAAGCGCTGGCTCGGCGTATACGCCATCGCGTTCTTCGCCTTCCTGCATCTCCCCCTGCTGACGCTCGCCATCTTCAGCTTCAACTCTTCCAGGTTCACCAGGTGGGAACACTTCTCCTTCACCTGGTACGCCGCCATCTTCAGAGATCCGCAAATTTTGGAAGGCCTGTGGAATAGCGTGGTGATCGCGCTCTGGGCCACGGTGCTCTCCACCATCATCGGCACCCTGTGCGCCTACGGCCTGTGGAAGCGCGGCTCGCGCGTGCTGACCGGCTCGCTGTACCTCTCGCTGGTCACGCCGGAAATCGTCACCGGAGTCTCGCTGCTGGCGCTCTTTCAGTGGGCCTTCCGCTGGCTGCACTGGCAGCTTGGACTGTACACCGTGGTGCTGGCCCACGTCGCCTTCTCCATCGCCTACGTGGTGATCGTCGTCTCCGCGCGCCTGCGGACGGTCAGCCCGGCGCTCGAAGAGGCGGCGATGGATCTCGGCGCGAATGAATGGCAGGCCTTCTGGTACGTCACCCTGCCCGCGCTCGCCCCCGGCATCATCGCCGCCGCGCTGCTCGCGCTCACCGTTTCTTTCGACGATTACGTGATCACCAGCATGGTCGCCGGCGTGGATTCCGAGACTCTCCCGATGGTGATCTACGCCATGGCGCGCCGCGGCGCAAGCCCGGTAATCAATGCCATCTCCGCCCTGATTACGCTGGTTTTCGGCGCGCTTATTTTGATTTCCGAAAGGATGCGGGAAGCATGAACCGGCGCTACTTCATCCTCGGCGCGGCCGGCCTTGCCGCTTGCTCCCGCGACGCGCGTCCGCGCCTCAATGTCTACAACTGGTCGGCCTACATCGCGCCCGAAACCGTTCCCGCTTTTGAAGCCGAGTTCGGCGCGCGTGTGCGCTACGCCACTTATGAAAGCAATGAGGAGATGCTCGCCAAAGTCATCACCGGCAACTCGGGCTGGGATATCGTCTTCCCCACGCACAACCGCATCGAACCCATGCGCGCTAACGGCCTGCTGGCGCAACTCGACCACGCGGCGCTCCCCGGCATCGCCAGTCTGGATCCGCGCTTTCGCGCGCCCGCGTGGGATTCCGCGCTCCAATGGTGCATCCCGTACATGTGGAACGGCACCGGCATCGTCTACAGCAAATCGCTTCCCGCCGCCCCCTCGCGGTGGTCCGACCTCTGGAATCCCGGCCTCAAAGGCCGCCTCACCATGCTCGACGATCCCGAGGACATGCTCGGCGCCTGCCTCAAGAAGCTCTCGCTTTCCTTCAGCGCCACCGACCCCGCGCAGTTGCAGCGCGCCGAACGCGAAGCCGTCGCGCAAAAGCCGCTCTTGCGCGCCTATCTCAACGCCGAAGTCCGCGATCAGTTGGTCGCCGGCGACGTGCTGGCGGCGCAGCTCTGGTCCACCACCGCGCAGCAGGCCATCGACGCCGCGCCGCAACTTGCCTTCGCCTACCCCGCGGAGGGCTTCCCCTTCTATTGCGATTGCGCCGTCATCCTCCGCGAAAGCCGCCGCCAGGATCTGGCCCACAAGTTTTTGAACTACCTGCTGCGCCCCGCCGTATCGGCCCAGATCGTGCAGGCCACCCGCACCGCCACCGCCAACGGCGCCGCCCTGGCGCTACTCCCCGAAGCCACGCGCACCAATCCCGCGCTTTATCCCGGCCCTGAAATCTACTCGCGCGGCGAGTGGCCCCGTCCCCTGCCCAACGCCACCCAGCGCCTGCGCGACCGCATCTGGACCGAAATCAAGTCCGCGTAGTTCGTTACCCCAGTCCGAACGGTCGGATGATTCCGAGCGAGACACAAGTCATCACCAATCCCACGCAGGTAATCAGTCCCGCCGATGCCACAGGCAGCAGTTTGAAGGCCCGGCTGCCCGTAAACTTCTGAGTTGCGGGCAGCAGGTTGCCAACGCACAGCACCAGCACCCCCATCCCCATCAACACCGTGGCCAGCCCCATGCTGAACCCAACCAGCAGCAGCATACCGAGACCGGTTCGCCCCAGTGAAATCGCACTCAGCAACAACACCAGCGCGGAAGGGCACGGCACCAGTCCGCCGCTCGCACCCAGCGCAATCAGGCTGCCCATCGTGATCTCGCCTTCGGGCACGTGCGAATGCGTATGGCCATCGTGGGTGTGCGAGTGCGCGTGGCCGTCACCGTGATGGTGATGGTGGTGGTGGTGATGATGGTGCCCCTTGGCGCGCAGCCGCCGCACGAACAACATGGTTCCCACCCAGACGATACTCAAGCCGGAGATCGCGCCCAGAATCGGGAAGAGCGTCTCCGGCAGAACGTACTTCGAAAGGAACAGCGTCACGAAGCCGAGCGCGAACACGCTGGCGGTGTGCGTGAACGTCACCATGCCGCCAAGAAAGATCGCATGTTTGAACGTGCCGCGCGAACCCACCAGGTAGGCCGCCACGATCGTCTTTCCGTGCCCCGGCGACATCGCATGCATGCAGCCCAGGGCGAACGCCACCGCGATTCCGATCAGCGTCAAATCCCACCCGATCTGTTCGCGGTGCAGCAATTTCGAGAGGTAATCGCCCTTTACCACCGTGCCCGGCGCCGGAGCGGCAACCGGGGACGGCGCCGTCGGAACCGCGGGGGCGGCGGTGGTCTCGACGCGCGGCGCCTTCAACGGCGCGGATTTCCAGAGAAACCTGGCCTTCACATCTTGCGGAGGCGCCAGCATGGGGTCCTGCGGATAGGCGGTCAGCCCGGCACTGCGATCTTTCGCGCCCGGCGCTACGATCTCTTTCCAGCCGCTGCGCCCTTCATAATTGCGATCTTCGAACGTGACCGCGCCCCCCTCGGCATCCACGCGCAGGTCCGCCGTAATCCGCGCCACCTGCATGTTTCCCGCGCCTTCGGACAGCACCAGGCTGGCGCGCTCCACGCGCGCTTTCACAGGCCTTTCCGTCCACCGTGATCGCAAGGTTGGCGGCCCATTGGCGAGCCTGTTCCAGCGCCTGCTTTTGCTGGTCCGCATTCGGGCCCCACTGTTGGAATAGCTCGAACGTGGGAATCTCGGCGAGGTCCATGACGTAGCGGATACCCAGGCTGTGCGCCGCCGGTTCGAATCGCGCGTAGTGATTCACACTGAAATTACCCATCGGATGGCCAGCCGCCATCCCGGCGAAAAGCGCCGCAAGCAGGGAAAGTTTCTTTCGCATTTGACTGGTATACGAGTGGAAGTGCGAAAATGGATGGTACAGGATGCTGCGAAATCTGCTGATCGCTTTCTTTTTTGTGTCCTCGGCCCCGCAATTCCAACTGCGCGACACCCAGGGAGCGGTACATACCTCTGCCGAGTGGGGCAAACAAAAGGCCATCCTTCTCTTTTTCATCACCACCGATTGCCCGGTGGGAAACAGCTACGTCCCGGAAATGAATCGTCTGCACGATGCCTACGCCGCACGGGGGATCGCGTTTTACGGCGTGCAGGCCGACCCCACGGTTGCCTCAGACGTGGTTGCGAAGTACGCCCGCGACTACCGCTACAGCTTCCCGTTGCTGCTGGACCCCACCCAGATTCTGGTGCGGCACGCCGACGCCACCATCACGCCGCAGGTCGCCATCCTTTCGCCGGAGGGCAAAATGCTCTACCTCGGGCCGGTCGATAACCGCGTGGAGGATTTCGGAAAGTCGCGCCCGCAGGCCACGGAATCCTACGCTCGCATGGTGCTGGACTCGGTGCTTAGCGGCAAAGGAATCACGTTCGCGAAGCATAAATCGATTGGCTGCTCCATCACCCGGAAAGCCCCATGAAGTTTGCAATTGCCCTGGTCGCGGCAACGGCATTCGCCGCTACGCCGACTTTCAATCACGACATCGCGCCCATTCTGTACCAGAACTGCGCGGGCTGCCACCGTCCCGGACAGGTGGCGCCGTTCGCCCTGTTGACGTACCAGGATGCCGCGAAGCGCGCCGCTCAAATCGCTACCGTTACCGCGAGCCGCTACATGCCGCCGTGGAAGGCCGAGCCCGGCTACGGCCATTTTCAGGACGAACGCCGCCTCTCCGATGCGCAGCTCGCACTGATCCGCGACTGGGTCAAAAATGGCGCGCCGGAAGGCGATCCGAAGCAGCGGCCTGCGCGTACCGCAGTTCGCCTCGGGCTGGCTCTCTGGCAAGCCGGACGCCGAACTGACCATGGCCAAGCCCTTCGAGGTTCCCGCCGATGGCCGCGATGTCTTCCAGTGCTTCGTGGTCCCGCTCAATTTCGGCGGCGCGCGCTCCGTCAAGACGGTGGAGTTCCATCCCGGAAATCCGAAGGTGGTGCACCACGCCCTGTTCTTTCTCGATATGAGCGGCGAAGCGCGGCGCCTGAATGAGGCGTCTGGCGGCAACGGCTATTCGTGCTTTGGCGGTCCGCGCATCGTGCCCTCGGGCGGTCTGGGCGGTTGGGCTCCGGGCGCGACGCCGGCGCCACTGCCCGCCGGCATGGGCTACGCGATCGAACCAAACGCCGACCTGGTGATCCAGATTCACTACCATCCCGATGGCAAGGCGGAGACCGATCAATCTTCGCTCGGCCTCACCTTCACGGGTGAATCGCCCAAGGGCCTGACCAACATGATCGTGGGGCCGCGCCGCATCGATCTTCCCGCCGGCGACGCCAACCGCGTGATTACGGATTCCGGCGTGGTCCCGCAGGACGTGGAACTGATCGGCATCACGCCGCATGCGCACCTGCTCTGTAAAGAGATGAAAGTCGATGCCCATTTTCCCGATGGCCGGGACGAGACGCTGATCTGGATCAAGGACTGGGATTTCAACTGGCAGGGCACGTACCGCTACCAGGCGCCAATCAAGCTTCCCAAAGGAACGCGCATCGACATGCGTTACGTGTACGACAACTCCGCCGCCAATCCGCACAACCCGTCGCAGCCGCCGAAGGCAGTGAAGTTCGGCGAGCAGACCACGGACGAAATGGGATTCGTCTTCCTTCAGGTGGCGCTACCGGACCGCGCGCAGGTGCCCGCGTTCCGCAAAGCGATGGTGCTCAGCCGGATCGAAGAGATGATCCGCGACGGCGCCGATTTCAGCACGCTGAGCCCAAATCAAGCCGCCAATTTGCGCCGCGCCGTGACGGCGTTCGATCGCAATCACAATGGTAAGCTGGAGCCCGAGGAGCTGGAGGCTCTGATGAAATTTCTGCAGGGGACGGTCCGATGAAAATACTTGCCGGAGCGCTCGCGCTCGCCGCGCTTTGCGCGTTTGCCGCTGATGAGAAGGATGCCGCGCGTTTGCCCGAAGGGGAAGGCAAGGCGCTGGTCGGTAAGGTGTGCATCGATTGCCACGGCTCAGGCAACTTCCGCCGGGCCAGGCTTACGCCGGAAGAATGGGCAGACTCGGTGGCCGACATGGTGGACCGCGGCGCCAAGGCGACGCCCGCGGAAATCGACCTGATTGTGGGCTACCTGGGGAAGACCTTTGGACGTACCGCGCAGGTGCAGATGAACTCGGCCCCGCTGGTCGAAATCAAAGTCGTGCTCGGCTTCAGCGTCCCGGAATCGCAGGCCATCGTGGATTACCGCGATAACAAAGGGGAGATCAAGAGCTTCGACGAGCTATTGAAGATTCCCGGAGTGGATCCGGCCAAGGCAGAGGCCGCGCGCACACGCATGGCGTTCTGACATCAAAATAACAGCCTTAAGGGCAATATTGACTCTGCTTATGAGAAGGCCGTAGGCTTTCATACATGCGGAGTTGGTGCCGTGTTTTCCTAATCACGGGCGTAATGGCGGCGATGTGGGCGGTAGGGCAGACGCCGATGGCGGACCGTCTACTGGCAACGGCCACCGCGCAGGCCGTCGAAGATATTCTGAACGCGGCGCCCGGTGAAGTGACGCACGAGGTCTTCACAGCCTGCCGCAATGCAGCGCAAGCCACCCTGGATCGCGGTGCGTCCGCGGCGGCGCTGCGTCAGTTCCAGACCTCGCTGGCGGTGGCGGAGCGCCTGAATTCCGCGGCGGACGAAGCGGCGGCGCTGCTCGGCATCGGCATCGCGCAATCCCGGCAGAACCAGAACATCGCCTCGCTCGCCACTTACGAAAAAGGCTATCCCCTGGCGCTAAAATCCGGCGACAAGGCGCTTCAGGCACACTACCTGCGCGCCCGCGGCGTTGCCTACAGCACGCTGGGCCGCTTCCCGGAAGGCCTCGCCGAAAACGCGCAAAGCCTGGCCCTGTACCGGGAACTCAAGGACAATCGCGGCGCGTCCTTCGTCCTGAGCAATACCTGCGCGGCCCACCGCATCATGGGCGATCTGCGCCGCGCCGCTTCGGAGTGCGAGGAGGCGTATCAGTTAAGCCGCGGGCTTGCCGACACTGTGGCGGCGGGGGTCGGGCTCGGCAACCTCGGCCCGGTGGCCGCCCAGCAGGGAAATTTCCTGGCAGCTCGCCAGTATCTGGAAGAATCCATCCGGCTGCACGAGGAAAAGGGCGATCTGCGGCTGCTCGGAACTTCGCTTCTGAATATCGGCCCGGTGTACCGGCACTTGAACGAAACCGACAAAGCCTTCGCGGTATATCAGCGGGCGATCGAGCTCACGGGGCAAGTCAGCGATTTCTCCGGACAATCGATGGCACTGTTCAATCGCGCGGCGCTCTATACCTCGCTCGGCCGCTACGACGAAGCGCTGGCCGATCTTCGGGAAGGGCTGCACCAGCGAGAGAAGTTCGATTCGAGGTATGAGACGGGTTTCGGCCTGATCAACATTTCCGGATTGGAAAGCCACCTGGGCGACACAGACGCCGGCTGCCGCGACGCCGACCTCGCGCTTGAAATTGCGCGCCAGTATCAATCGGCCAACCTGCGATGGGCCGCGCTCAACGCTCGCGGCGCCTGCGAGATGCAGCGCCACAACTACCCTGCGGCGCGCGCGGTGCTGGAAGATGCGGTGGCGGAGATCGAATCGGTGCGCAGTCTCGCGGGCGGCGGAGAGCAGGCCGGCCAGATGTTCATGGCAGACAAGGTCGATGTGTATCACAATCTGCTGCGCGTACAAATGGAGCAGGGGCAGCCCGAGCTCGCCTTCGCCACCGCGGAGCGGGCGCGCGCGCGGCAACTGGTGGATACGGTACGGCGCGGGAAAACGCAGTCGTACGTCTCGATGTCCGCCGACGAGCAACGCGAGGAGAACCGCCTCAGCAGCGAGCTGGCGCGGCTGGACGGCCGCGTCGCGGCTACCTCGGGCGCCAGCAATAGCGCCGCGCGAATCGCCTGGGAAAAGGCGCAGAGCGATTTCGAATCCTTCCGTACGCACCTCTATGCGTCACATCCGGAACTGGCGGTGCGCCGCGCGGAAACTCCGCCGCTCAGCGTGGCCGAGGCTGCCGACCTGCTGCCCGATGAAGGCACGCTGATGATCGAATTCGCGGTGCTGCACACCTCCGTCCGGATCTTCACGGTGGCACGCGGTGCCAATGGAAAACCCGTGTTGAGAACGCACGTGGTGGAGTGGGACCGCAGGCAGCTCGACAAGGAAGTAGTGGCATTTCACGAACAGTTATCGCGGCGCGATTTGGCCTATCGCACCACCGCGGCATCGCTGTACCGCAGATTGTTAGGTCCGGCGGCGGAGGAACTGCGCGGCAAATCCACACTCGTCCTGGTGCCGGACGGAACGCTTTGGAACTTGCCGTTTCAAGCGCTGGTGCGGCCCGATGGGGCACATTTGATGGAGCGGCAGACCATCTTCTATACGCCCTCGCTCACGTTCCTGCGGCAGGACCGCCGCAGAGCGCCGACCGCCGGACGCGAACTGCTGGCAATGGGGAACCCCGGAGCGGCGAACCTGCCGAACGCGGCGCGCGAAGTGCAGACCCTGGCGCGCTTGTACGATGCGCGGGGCGCTCTGGCCTTGACAGGCGCGGCAGCCACCAAGCATGCGTGGATTCAGGATGCGCCGGATTATCGGGTGCTGCATGTAGCCACGCACGGCGTGCTCAATCCAACTAACCCGATGTATTCCTGGCTGGCGCTGGCGCCGGGCACAAAAGATGCGGGCGACGATGCGCTGGAAGCGCGCGAGATTGTCGGCTTGAACCTGCACGCCGATCTCGCGGTGCTCTCGGCGTGCGACACCGGCAACGGGCGCGTGCTTCCCGGCGAAGGGCTGGTGGGCATGAGCTGGGCTTTTCTGGCGGCGGGCACGCGGACGACGGTGGTGAGCCAGTGGAAAGTGGAATCGGCCAGCACGACGGACCTGATGCTCGCGTTCCATCGAAACCTGAGGCCGGGCTTCGACGCGGGCCAGGATGTGGGCCGCGCGCGTTCTCTGCAGAAGGCGATGCTGGCCACGATGCGGACACCGGAACACCGCCATCCCTATTACTGGGCAGGGTTTGTGATGATCGGTAACGGGTTTTAGCACACGTTCGCGGCATGTAACCCCGAGAATTAGCGCCTTGGGGGTCATGTGGCATCAGCACCTCTGTGGGGTCAAATCCTTGCTTTAGTGGAAGTCTTTTCAGCGTGTTCCGGTGAAGAGCCGGCATCATTGATCTTGAGGAGTTCGACCCCGCGAGGAGACTCTGGTTAATGAAGAAACTTATCGTTGTGATTGCGGCTTCCCTGGCGTTCGCATTTGCAGCAAGCGCTTCGGATATGCCTAAAGTGGAGGGGTATGTGGGTTACGATTTTGTTCGTTTTAACCCCGATTCGCGCTTTACCCCTTCTTTCAACGCGAATGGCGGCAGCGGCCAGTTCGTTTATAACTTCTACAAATGGGTCGGCATTGCGGTAGACGCCGGCGCGGTGAACAAAGGCGTGCTCAACGGCGTCGCTGTCGATACGACAGTTGCTCACGTCGTGGCCGGTCCCAGGGTGGCGTTCCACAATCACTCGCGGTTTACCCCGTACGGGGAAATCCTTTTTGGCGGCGCCTATTCCACCGCCAGCGCTCAAGTCAGTGCCCTGCCTCTGGCCGGCAATATCAGCGGCCTTCCTTTGGACCCGACCATTCCGATTACGGCCCGTATTGGTGCCTCGAGAACCGGATTCGCGATGATGGTAGGCGGCGGCCTGGACATCAAGCTCAACAAGCACGTGGCGTTTCGGCCGATCGGCGCAGACTATTACCTCACGCGTGTTCCCAGTCTTCTCACTGGCGATGATTTGAATAAGAACAACTGGCGCTACACGGCTGGTTTTAATTTCATGTTCGGAAGCCGGTAACCCGTTTCGAGCAAACTCTAACTACTCTACCTACCCTAAAGAACGCCCGGGCACAGTTGCACTCAGGCAGCGTGCCCGGGCTTTGTCTTGTTCCTCACCGCAGAGCGAAACCGGGAAGAGCCGAATACGTCAGTTAAGTGGTGAAGCACTGGCTTGCAGCGACGGCGATGGTGTTGTTTGGCACCGCCAGTGCGCAAGCATCGGTGGCCGACGCGCTCGCGATCTCGGCGAACATTCAAGCGCGCCACATGCCCTTCGGGACCGTGATGGACCCGATCTTCGCCCAGACCGCCAGCGATCAAATCATCGCGTATACCCGGTGCGGCGACTCGGCGCTGTGGACCGGGGCGTACCTCGCCGCGGAAGCCTTCCGTTACAAAGTGACGCAATCGGCCGACGCGCTGCAGAACGTCAAGAGCGCGGTGGCGGGTTTGAAGGCGCTTTCGGATGTCACCGGCGACAACCGGCTGGCACGCTGCATGGTGCCGGCGAATTCGCCTTATGCGGGCAGCATTGCCAACGAAGAGGCATCCAACACCGTACATTCGAACCCTCCCTGGATCTGGATCGATAACACGTCGCGCGACGAGGTGGTGGGCGCATTCTTCGGCCTCGGTGTGGCCTTCGACCTGGTGGACGACGCTGGCGTCAAGGCGGAGGTGAGCGACATCGCGACGCGGCTGATCGGCTTCATCTCACGCCACCAATGGTCGCCCAACGACGACATCTCGAACACGTTTCAGTCGCGGCCGGAAGAGCTACAGATGTTACTACAGGTGGCGCGGCATATTAATCCGACCAACGGAGTCAGCGGTCCGCTGGTGGTACTGCCGGTAAGCACCGGCGTGTTTTTTGACGTACAGGGTAACAACTCGTACTTCAAGTTCAACCTGGACTACATGACCTTCTACCATCTGGTCAGAATCCAGACGAACGACGATAACAAGAGCGCCTATACGACGGTCCGCAATTATACGGCGACTCACCAGAACGCATTCTTCAATATGGTGGACCGCGCGTTGAACGGCGCGAATGCCGCGCGCGACGCAGAGACGCAGAGCCTGCTGGAACAATGGCTGCAACGACCGAGGCGCGATCTGGCGGTGGATGTCAGCTCAAAGGTCGCGGTCTGCGGCAGCGAGGCTTGCCAGCCGGTGCCGGTTGCGATGCGGCCGCCGGCCACCTTCCTGTGGGAAGTGGATCCGTTCCAGTTAAAGGGCGGCGGCGCAGGCATTATCGAGAACGCCGGGGTGGATTACATTCTGGTGTATTGGATGGCGCGCTATTACGGAGTGATCGCGGGCAGCATTCAATCCGCAGCGGCGCCAAGCAGCGCGATTGCGCCGGGTTCGCTGGCGTCGTTTTACGGCCAGAACCTCTCCGGACAGACGGCGCAGGCCGGCTCGCAGCCGCTGCCGGTTTCGCTAGGCGGCATCACGCTGGGAGTTACGGATTCGGCTGGAGTTTCGCAGAGCGCACCGCTGCTCTACGTATCGCCGGGGCAGATCAATTTTCTGGCGCCCGACAACCTCGCGCCTGGGACAGCAACATTCACGACCGGGAGCGGCACCGCGGCACAGAGTCTTACGGCGGCGGTGCAGGCGGTAGCGCCGACGCTGTTCAGCATGAGCGGAACAGGCTCGGGCGTAGCCGCGGCGCTGGCGGTGCAGGTGCAGGCAGGGAACTCCCAAGTGCAATCCCCGGTGCCGGTGTTTCAATGCGCGGCGGCGGGATGCGCTTCGGTACCGATTGTGCTGGGTGTGGACCAGCCGGTGTACGTGAGTTTCTACGGCACTGGCTTTCGCAATCGCACTTCGCTGGCGAACGTGACGGTCACAATCGGCGGCACCGCCCTGCCGCCGCTCTACGCAGGCCCGGCGCCGGGCTTCGCGGGGCTTGACCAGGTCAATGTCGCGCTACCGCTTTCGCTGCGCGGAAGCGGCGAAGCGAGCGTCACGATTACGGCGGACGGTCAGACCTCTAACGCCGTGACCATTAACATTCAATAGATCCGGGTTTCAGTGTACTCTGTGAGAACGGAGGATGGATGCAACCTGTGACGCAAGCTGGGAAGAGTGCCGAAGGACCGGTCACTCCCGCTCTGATTTTTGACATGCTGCAGGCCCACCAGCGCACCGCGGCGCTGACGGCGGCGATCGAGCTGGACGTGTTTCGCGCGGTGGGAGAGGGTCCGGGGGACGTGGCATCGATCGCGCGGCACTGCTCGGCGTCGGAGAGGGGCATCCGCATTTTGTGCGATTTTCTGTGCATCTGCGGAATTCTCGCGAAGGAGGATGGCAGCTACCGGCACACGCCGGCCAGCGCGACGTTCCTGGACCCGCGGTCGCCGGCATCGGTAGCCTCGATGGCGCAGTTCCTCACTAACCCGGCGATGCGCGCACCGTTCGAACACCTGGCGGAAATCGTGCGCAGCGGACGCACGGTGCTGCCGGGCGAAGGCACCGTAGAGCCGGAGAACCCGGTCTGGGTGCAGTTCGCAACTTCCATGGCGCCGATGATGGCTCCGCTAGTGGGCCCGCTGGCGCTGACGGTAATGGAGCCGGGACCGATGCGCGTGCTGGATATCGCCGCGGGGCACGGATTGTTCGGAATCGAAATCGCCAAGCAGAACCCGGAGGCGCACATCACGGGCCTGGATTGGGCGCCGGTATTGGGCGTCGCGATGGAAAACGCGCGCAAGGCGGGGGTGGCGGACCGCTACCAGATGCTGGCCGGCAGCGCGTTCGACGTTGACTTCGGGGGACCCTACGATGCGGTGCTGCTGACCAACTTCCTGCATCACTTCGACCCGCCGACGTGCGTGGGCTTGTTGAAGAAAGTGCGCGCGGCACTGCGGCCCGGCGGACGCGCGGCGACGCTCGAGTTTGTGCCCAACGAGGACCGCATCTCCCCGCCGATGGCGGCGGCATTCAGCATGACGATGCTGGTTTCCACGGCGTCCGGCAATGCCTATACGCTCCGCGAACTCACCGCCATGTACCAGGAAGGTGGATTTACCGGGATGACGTCGCAGGCCATACCGATGAGCCCGCACACGGTGGTGACGGGGCGCGCATAGTTACAGCGTGAAGCAGAGGATGTTGGGGCCGGCGGCGATGGCGATGTATTGCTTGCCGGCAAATTCGAACGTCATGGGCGAGGCCTTCATCCGGACGTTGGTTTCGAAGCGCCACAGGAATTTGCCATCACGCTCATCGACCGCCTCAAAGCCGCCGTTGGGCTTGCCGTAGAACACGAGACCGCCGGCGGTGGCCAGAACGCCCGACCAGGTTTTGGCTTTCGCGGCGTCGGGCTGCGGCACTTCCCAGACGATCTTTCCGGTTTCGATATTGAGGGCACGGAGGAAGCGCTGGCCGGTCTGATCGGGATAACCGGTCGGGCTGCCGGTACATTCTTCCAGGGCGAGAAAGTAGAAGAGGCGCGTCACGGGGCTGTAGGCGGCCGAGCTCCAGTTGGCGGCATCACTGGGGCAGCCTTTGGGAGCGACCACTTTGGGGCGGCCATCGCTGCCGACTCCGGAGGCCCAATCGACGCGGCGCAGGAAGGGCTGAGTAAGTAGTAACTCGCCGTTAGTCCTGTCCAACACATAGAAGAAGCCATTGCGATCGGCATGGAGGAGTAACTTGCGCGCGGCCCCGCGATAAGTGGCATCGACCAGGACGGGGGGTTCGGTGGCGTCGCGATCTTTGAGATCGTGCGGTGTGAACTGGTAATACCATTTCAATTCGCCGGTGTGCGGGTTCAGGGCGAGGATGCAGTTGGTGAAGAGGTTGTCGCCGCCGCGATCGCGATCGTCGCCATCGGGCCAGGGATTGCCGGTGGGCCAGTAAAGGGTGCCGGTTGACTCGTCATAGGAGCCGGTGAGCCAGGTGGAACCGCCGCCGTGCAGGGGTTCGCTACCCTGCCAGGTATCGGACCCCGGTTCGCCGCGGCGAGGCACGGTCCAGTGGCGCCAGAGCAGGTCGCCGGTCTCGGCGCGATAGCAGGCGACGAAGCCGCGAATCCCGTGGTCGGCGCCCGCGACGCCTGCAATCACGGTATCGCCGACGATGAGGGGCGCCATGGTACCGCCGTAGTGCTGCGGCTCTTCGGGCATGGTTTTCTCCCAGAGAAGTTCGCCGGTGGCACGATCGAGCGCGAGCAGGTGCGCGTTATCGGTTTGGAAGAAGACTTTGCCTTCGCGAATGGCAACGCCGCGATTCGTACCGAGGGCGGAATCGCCATCGAGCCCGCGAGTCTGCGGGCGGGAGTACTTCCAGATCTGGGCGCCGGTGACGGAATCGATCGCATACACCTGATTGGGACCGGTGACGTACATGACTCCGCCGGCTTCGAGCGGCGTGGTTTCGAGGGCGTAATACGGAAGCGGGAAGATCCACTTCAGATGCAGGCCGGCTATGTTTCCGCGGTGGATTTGCTTGAGCTCGCTATAACGGTTGGCACTTACTTTCCCGTTGTAAGTGAGCCAATCGCCCGGCTCCGGCCGGCTCCACGTGACACGGCGTCCGGCAGGCGGGGAGACCGTCACGCCGGTATTCAGGGTATGCACATAGGCTGCGAGCGCGTTCAGATCTTCGGCGGGAAGATCGAAGGCGGGCATGCCGGCAGCGGGGACTCCGGCGCGCACCAGTGCCTGAAGTTGCGCCACGGATTTTCCGGCGAGGCGTGGGTTGCCTTCGAGGCCCGGACCTTGTCCGCTGCCGCGAGCGTCGCTGCCGTGACAGGCGGCGCAATGATCGCGAAACAGTTTTTTGGCATCCGCTCCGTTGAGAGCCGGGGGCAGTAGCAGCAGCGCTGCGAGGATGCCGAAGGCGCGGATTTCCATGGGTGCGAGTATACACCAGGCGCTGCCGCGCGGTAGGATCAACACAGGATGTACCTTACCACTCGCCGAATGTTTCTTGCCGCCACCGGTGCGGCCGCGGCAGCGAAGACGATCTTCGCCGCCAGAGACGGCAGTAGTGCCGTTGACGATATTCTGCGCTCCGGAATCGCGCGCCGCCAAATTCCCGCAGTGGTTGGCATGGCGGCGACCGACAGCAAGACACTTTATGCCGGAGCGTTCGGCAGCCGCGACGGTTCCGGTGTTCCGGTACGCGTGGATAGCATTTTTGCAATTGCGTCGATGACCAAAGCGGTAACGACGGTAGCTGCGCTGCAACTGGTAGAACAGGGAAAAGCGGATCTGGATGAGCCGGTTGCCGGCCACCTTCCGGAACTGGCGAACCTGGATGTGCTGGAGCAATTCGATTCGACCGGCAAGCCCAAGCTGGGCCGCGTCAAGAAGCCAGTAACCTTGCGTCACTTACTGACTCACACCTCAGGATTGTGTTACGACACGTGGGACGGCGACATGTTCAGCTATACGTCGCTGGTACCGCCGCCGGACATGACGAAGCCTGGTCCGCTGATGTTCGAACCCGGCACGCGCTGGCAGTACGGGCAGGGAGTGGATTGGGCCGGGCGCCTGGTGGAGAAAATCAGCGGACTCACGCTGGAGGCTTATTTTCAGGATAAGATTTTCAAACCGCTAGAGATGGTGGACACCAGCTTCATTCTGCCGGCGGAAAAATTCGACCGGCTGGTAAGCCGCTACCACCGTGTGGGGAACAGCGCATTGCAGCAGGACGAGCGCAAACCTCCGGCCGCGCCAAAGAGCTTTAACGGGGGCGGCGGGTTGTACTCAACGGCCGCGGACTATGTGCGCTTCATGCAGATGATTCTCAATCACGGCAAGGGACCCGGCACGGTGCGCGTGCTGCAAGTGAAGACCGTGGATAGCATGGGGACGAACCAGATTGGCGAGCTCGAAGCCGGCAAGATGAAGAGCTTCAAGCCGGATACCTCGAGCGCAGTGGACATGCAACCGGACGCCGCCGAAAAGTGGGGACTGGGATTTCTGATCAATCCAACGGCTTACGAAGGCGGCCGCTCGGCGGGCAGCCTGGCGTGGGCGGGTCTGTACAACACGTTCTATTGGATCGACCCCAAGCGCAAGCGCTGCGCGGTGATTCTGATGCAGTATCTGCCGTTCGTGGACCGGGAAGCGGTGGCGCTGCTGAACGAGTTTGAGCGTGCGGTATACAGCAAGTTATAAGAGATCAATAGACCGGCTTCGTGATGGCGATGAGGTCTGCAGAAGACGCTTCGCCGGCGCGCACCGTGACTTTGACGGCCTGGGTGAGTAGGGCTTCATTCAACGGAAGGACCGGGCCGTTTCCCGCGAAGGCCAGCGCGTAGTAATCCCCGGGGCGCACCGCGCGAATCTCGTATTGGCCGGCGGCATCGCAAGGTGCGGATTTGGAGAACGCAGCGCGCCTGCGGGCGGGATCGGCGGGCACGAGCAGCACGCCGCCCGAAGCGCAGCGTTCCGCTTTGCCGCGGACCGAGCCGCCGCCGGACTTGTAGATCACGCTGATCGCGGCATCGGAAGAGATCTCCACTTCCTGCGCGGCGAGATCGGCTTCGCCGATTCGGACCTCATCGAGATAATAAGGCGCCGGCAGCGGTTGGAACATGGGCGCGAGGTGATAGACGCCGGGATACGCATCCTGGAAAAGAAACTCCCCTTTGGCGTCGGGGATGGCCATGACGAGCCCAAGCAAGCGCGGATCGTCTTCCGCGGGGGCGGCGGCTGGGGCGCGGGCGCTGCCGAACGAGAGCACCAAGGGTCCGGGTTTAGGCGGGCTCGCGCCTTGGGGCGTCTCGATGAGCACTTTGCCGCGCAGCGTAATGGGCGACGCGAGACGAAGCTTCACGTTCTCCACGTCATGACGGGTGACTTCGACCCACTCCGCGGCGCGAAGTTTGACGGGCCCCTGATGACTTTCCGCCAGGAAGCGCCATTCGCCTTCCGCGACGGCGGGGAACTCAAAAGTGCCATCGGGTTTGGATTCCGCCGAGAGGAAGCGCATTCCCTGCCCCATGGTTACGGGTACTTTGGGCGCCGGGGCGCCATCGGGATCGAGCACCCGGCCGCGAACGGCGTGTGAGGGTGCGGCCAGCAGTTTCAGTTCAATTCCGGAAAGCTCGCCGGCGGGCAGTACGACGAGTTTCGAGGCGGCATCGGGAGCGGCCACGCCGGGATAGTAAGTCTTCTGCCATGCGAGCGCAGGGCCGCCGGGTTCCGGATCGGGCGGTTTCAAATCCGGCGGAGGAATCAGGGAAAGGCCGTAGGCGCCGGGCATCAGTTGGACTTCGAAGCGGCCGTCGGGACCGGTGTTGCCCATGAAGAGTCATTTCCAGGGGCGCCGCATTTAACTGTCCACCGCCTCCGCCGCCCCAGGAGGTCCGGAGGTAGGTGCGGCCGTTAGCGACCATCCCGAAGCCCGTCAATTCCAGGCGGGCGTTGGCGACGGCGTCGCCGCTGGGATCCACCACGCGTCCTGAGATCTGGACCATGGCATCAGGCGAACCTCGAGTTTCACCGGATTATCCGCGGAGACATGGAACAGCCGGTAATCCGAGGGGCCGGCGGTCAACCAATAGGCGGGCGATTGATACCGGGCGGCGTAATCGCCTTCGGTGACGTTGTCGATGCGGAAACGCCCGCCGCCATCGGTGGCGGTTTCATAAAACGGGGTCGCTCCCTTGAGTAGTTCCACCTTGACACCGCCGACGCCGACACCGGTAGCGGCATCGAACACACTGCCCTCCACCGTTTGCGCGACGGCGCAAGCCAGCGGAAAGAGCAGGAGACAGAGAGGGAGAGAGGCCGGGTCATTCGGCTAAGTGTAGTATGCGAACGAAGGAGTTACAAC
The DNA here is from genome assembly GCA_963811575.1 of uncultured Solibacteraceae bacterium. Classification (GTDB taxonomy): domain Bacteria; phylum Acidobacteriota; class Terriglobia; order Bryobacterales; family Bryobacteraceae; genus Solibacter. The sequence goes on from CAWERY010000009.1 coordinate 688,088, forward strand.
CGGTGGGAGAACGAATATGGGCCGGGCAGTGAGCAGGGCTGCCCGGCTGTATCAGATCACTTTCAATTGACAGGTAAGTTAGTTCGCGTGCTTCCGGCGAAATGACTTTCCTACGATGGCGGCGATTCCCGTGGCAAACAAGGCAACGGTTCCCGGTTCGGGAGCTCCAGGCGTGGTGCCGCCTTGACCCGAGCCGGCGTGCAGGTTCGAAATGAAGACGGCGCTATCCAAGATGTGATCGTTGACATCGCCCACTTCAAAGATGAGGGTATGGGTGCCAGCCGAGAGCTGATTGACGGTGAACGTTTGCAGTTTCAAAAGACCATGCGGATCGGCGAAGGCAGTGTTGGTGTCGGCGGTAGTCAGGGCGCCGGCGAACGTGGAACCAACTTGAACGGCGTTGTTACTGGCATCAAACACAATCTGGTTTGCGGTACCAGTACCATCGAGGAACGCGACGAAGGCGTCCGTGAAGCTATTGGTGAAGACCGGGAATTCGACCGAACCGAAAACGAAATCGAACCCGACCTGGCTGGCGGACGTCAACGTGAAACTGACGCTCAAGGCAGCCACATCATTGGAGTCGCTGAAGTTCGTGATATGTCCTGGACCATAGGCATTGAATTCCGAAGTGCCCGGCTGCCCGGTATCGGTACTGGGAGACGATCCTGAACTATGAAATGCCGCGGTTGTCTCGGATACGAGACCACTGGACATGACAACGCCATCGCCAATGGTGACCGGTGGACTGGTGAAGCCGGTGTAGGTTCCAAATTGAGTGGATGCACCGTTCGTTACGGTGGCTGAGTTAATCGTCATCCCGCCGCCGCCGCCGAGCGCAGTAGACAGAGCGGCTGAATTGGTTGTGGTTGTGATTGTCATGGCTGCACCTACTATTGCCAAGCAGGGCAGGCCAAGTACGATCGCGAAAGTTTGCTTCATTGATCCCCTCCGTTAAAAGCAACAATCGTGGCTATTGTGATTCGAGGCGGTGTAAGCATATCACCTATAGGTTTTAACTTAGAATAGGCTGGCGTCCCGTTTCTAACATCCGCCCAATCTAAGTGGTATCTTGCTTCACTTATGCCCGGAGACCGAGGGTAACTGCTTCATTAGTGTTACTAAACTTGAGTTCTTGGTTAGTTTCTTAACGTGCATACTTTCACACAACCTCGCGAGGGATTTGCGCTGGTGCGAACCAATACGATCCGGGGCGGGGCGTGCAGAGGGATTCCCACCGGCGAAACTGATAATCTTTTGAAATGCGTTTTACCGCTATTCTGCTGTGCGCCGCGGCGCATTCCGCGAGCCTGCCGACGAACCTTTACGATCAACTTCAGTGGCGCAATATCGGGCCATTCCGCGGGGGCAGAGTGGCGGCGGTCAGCGGCGTGGCGGGGAACAGCACCACCTTCTACTTCGGCAGCGTGGGCGGCGGGGTATGGAAGACGAGCAATGCCGGCGGAACGTGGTCGCCGGTATTCGACCAGCAGAAGATCGCGTCGATTGGCGCGATCGCGGTGGCGCCCTCGAACGCGAACGTGATTTACGTAGGCACGGGGGAGGCGGACATCCGTTCGCAGATTGGATTTGGCGACGGAGTGTATAAATCGACCGATGCGGGCAAGACCTGGTCGAACGTAGGGCTGCGCGATACGCGGCAGATCGCATGTATCCGGGTGGATCCGCGAAACCCCGATGTGGTGTACGTGGCGGCGCTGGGCCACGTGTACGGGCCGCATCCCGACCGCGGCGTGTTCCGATCCACCGATGGCGGTCGCACGTGGAGCAAGGTTCTGGATCGCGGTAACGAGACAGGCGCGGTGGACCTGGCGCTGGATCCGGCGGACTCACGCACGATCTACGCGACGGTGTGGAATGCGCGGCGTCCGGTGTGGAGCACCTATGCGCCAATTGAAGGCCCGGGCAGCGGACTTTTCAAATCGACCGACGGGGGCGACCATTGGACGCAACTCAGCGGTCACGGGCTGCCGGAATCGCAGTGGGGCCGGAGCGGAATTGCGGTGGCGGCGGGCGGAAAGCGCGTCTACTCATTGATCGATGCGGCGGGGGCGGGCTGGCTTATACCGGTCCGACGACGCGGGAGGGAGCTGGACGCGGGTCTCGAGCGATACGAGGATCACGAGCCGGAACTGGTATTTCAGCGGCATCACGGTGGACCCGGTGAACGCGGATGTGGTGTACGCACCGAACGTTGCCGTCTACCGGTCTACGGACGGGGGGCGCACGTTTACGGTGCTGAAGGGCGCGCCGGGCGGCGACGATTACCGGATTTTGTGGATCGATCCGACGGAGACGCGGCGGATGGTGCTGGGCTCCGACCAAGGTACGAATGTAAGCCTGGACGGGGGACAGTCCTGGAGTTCCTGGTACAACCAGCCTACGGCGCAGATGTATCACGTGACGACGGACAACCAGTTCCCGTATCACGTTTACGGCGCGCAGCAGGATAGCGGGACGGCGGCGCTGCCCAGCCGGACGAATCACCAGGAGATCGACGCGCGTGATTTTTATACGGTGAGCGGGGGCGAGGCGGGGTATGTCGCGGTAGACCCGAAGAATCACAACATCGTATATGCGGGGAATACGGCGGGATCGCTGGCGCGGTTCGATAAGCGCACGGGTGAGGCGCACAACATCAGTCCATCGCCGGGGCGGGGCGGGTTTAATCCCTCGACGGCGAAGTATCGATTTCCGTGGACGCCGCCGCTGGTGTTCTCGCCGACGGAGCCGAACACGCTGTACTTCGGCGCGCAGGTGCTGCTGAAGACGCTGGACGGCGGCATCACGTGGCAGGAAATCTCCGGCGACCTGACCGGCGATACGCGCAAAGACAAGACGCCGGTGGCAGGGGCGGTGACGACGGCGAATGCGCGCGAGGCCGGGTATGGCGTGATTTATTCGATCGGCCCTTCGCCGCTGCGCGCGGGGATGGTGTGGGTGGGGAGCGATACGGGTTTGATTCACCTGACGCGCGACGGCGGCAAGACGTGGCAGAACGTGACGCCGGGCGGGCTACCTGCGTGGAGCAAAGTATCGATGATCGAGGCATCGCATTTCGATGCGGGAGAAGCGTGGGCGGCAATCGACCGGCACCGGCTGGAGGATTACAAGCCGTACATTTATCGAACGCGCGATTACGGGAGGACGTGGACGCTGGTGGCGGACGGGTTGGCGGCGCCGGCGTTTGTGAATTCGGTGAAGGAAGATCCGGCGCGGCGCGGTCTGCTATATGCGGGCACGGAGTTGGGCGCGAACGTTTCCTTCGATAGCGGGGATCACTGGCAGACGCTGCAGTTGAATCTGCCGGCGGTGAGTGTGCGGGACCTGGTGGTGCACGGGAACGACCTGGTGATCGCGACGCACGGGCGCGGGTTCTGGATTCTGGACGACATCACGCCGCTGCGCCAGGCAGACGAGAAGATTGCGGCGAGCGAGGCCACGCTGTACCGGCCCGCGAGCCGCGGTGCGATTGAATCCCGAGGAATTTTCGGGAACGCCGCTGCCACCGGAGGAGCCGCAGGCGAAGAATCCGCCGGATGGCGCAATTCTGGATTACTACTTCAAGGCGGCGCCGGCCGGGGAGGTGAAGTTGGAGATTCTGGACGCGAAGGGCGATGTGGTGCGGCAGTATTCGAGCGCCGATCGGGTTCCGGGTGCGCGGCCGCCGGGGGCCGTCGCCGACATTTGGTTCTCCGCCCCGCCACGCTTGACGGCGCACGCGGGGATGAACCGGTTGGTGTGGGACCTACGGTATCCGGCGCCGGGAGCGGAAGATCCGGAATCGGCATTGGGGCGGCCGATTTTCGGACCGATGGTGTTGCCGGGGACTTACACTGTGCGACTTACCGCCGCGGGGAAGAGTTACACCCAGCCACTTAAAGTGACGCTGGACCCACGGTCCACGACGACTCCGGCGGAGTTGCAGAAGCAGTTCGATTTCTGCATCACGGTGTGGCGGGATATGATGCGGGCGGCGGAGGTGGCGCGCGAGGGCGCGGGACGGCGCGGCGACCCGGAGGCGGCCAGAATCCTGGGCGGCGGCGGGCGTGGCCGGGGCGGACGCGGGGCGGCGAATGGAGTTACGATCGCGAGTGTCACGGCGCAACTGGGAACGGCGCTTGAGCGTGGCGGAGAGTGCAGACCGGACACCGCCGGCGGCAGCGTACGATCTGGCGGCGCGGGCGCAGCGCGACTTGGCCGGGTTGCTGGCGGAATGGAAGAAGCTGACGGGACGATAGACGGCGGAGGCAAGGTTGAAACTGAATATCGAGAACATACGGCGGCAGTACGCAGAGATGTCCGATGACGCATTGCTCGAGATGGAGCGCGAGGACCTGGTGGAGCAGGCGCGGCAATGCTACGACGAAGAGCTTGGCAAGCGGGGGTTGACGCTGCTGCCCGAGGATGAGGAGGCATTCGACTCGGAACATCTGGAGGTAGTGGGCAATTACAATTCGTCGCACGAGGCCGAGGAGGCGCGGAACGCGCTGCGCGCGGCGGGTCTTCGCGCATATCTGGGCGACGACCTACCCGGGGAGGCGGGGCAGACGCTTTCGACCGCGTTTCGAGGAGTTCCGGTGCTGGCGCCGGTGAGCGAGTTGGAGGCTGCGCGCGGAGTGCTGGAAGCGCTGCACGCGGGTGAGAGCGCGGCAGCGCCGATTGGAGACTCGGGATACATCCGTCACGGCGTGGGCGCGGTGCGGGCTTACCTGTACGGAAAGCTGGACCTGGTGGAGTTTGTGCAGCAGGTATTTGGCGGGCTGGAGTTGGAACGGCACGAATTCAGCGCCACGGCATTTCATGTGGAAGTGATGATTGGCGATTCGGTAATCGCGATGGAAGTCAGCGATCCGCCGCATGCGAAGGCCACCCCCGGTTCGATTTATGTTTACGTTCCGGACGTGGACGATGCGTACGAGAGAGCGTTGGAGGCAGGCGGCACAAGCCACGCCGAGCCAGATCGACAAACCCTACGACGAACGCAGCGCGCGCGGTACAGGACAGCTTTGGAAATACGTGGTGGATCTCCACCTACACCGGGGCGTAAGCGAGATATGCTGTTAACAAGATGAAAAAGTCTTATAGCCTCCGCCTGGCCCTCGTGCCGGGATTGATCGCGGCCGCATGTCTTTGCTGGGCGGCGGCCAAGCCCAAACCACTTTCTTCCTACGATCCGCAGGTCAAGGCGCTGGTGGCGCAGATGACGCTCGACGAAAAGGTCGGGCAGATGACGCAGGCCGAACAAAACGAACTGAAGGATCCGGCGGATGTAGAGAACTACTTTCTGGGATCGCTGTTTAGCGGCGGAAGTTCGGACCCGAAGGAAGGCAACAGCCTGGAGTCGTGGACCAATCTGTACGACAGGCTGCAGGCGCGGGCGCAGAACTCGCGGCTGAAAATCCCCATCCTTTACGGGATCGACGCGGTGCACGGGCACAACAACGTACTGAACGCCGTTATTTTCCCGCACAACATCGGGCTGGGCTGCACGCGCAACCCGAAGCTGGTGGAACAGGTAGAGCGGATCACGGCGGAGGAGATCCGGGCGACGGGAATTCAGTGGGCGTTCGGACCCTGCGTGACGGTGCCGCAGGATATTCGCTGGGGCCGGACGTACGAAGGATTCTCGGAGGACCCGAAGCTGGTGCGCGAACTATCGGGGCCGGCGGTTCGGGGTTTCCAGGGGAAGGAATTCAACGACCCGCTGGGCGTGCTGGCATGCGCCAAGCACTTTGTAGGCGACGGGGGCACGGCGTACGGGTCCACGGAAACGGGGCTCGACCAGGGCGATACGCGGGTCGATGAGGCGACGCTGCGCAAGCTGCACTTGCAGGGATACTACGCGGCGATCGAAGCGGGGGTGGGCTCCATCATGCCTTCCTACAACAGTTGGAACGGCGTCAAGTGTTCGGCGAGCAAGAAGCTGCTGACGGACCTGTTGAAGAACGAGATGGGCTTCCAGGGCTTCCTGATTTCCGACTACAACGCGATCGACCAGATCACCAAGAATTACAAAGAGGCGATCGGGATTTCGATCAACGCGGGGATGGACATGGTGATGGCGCCGACGCGCTATCGCGAGTATTACAACGATTTGAAGGCGCTGGTCAATGAGGGCACGGTCCCGATGTCGCGAATCGACGACGCGGTGACGCGCATCCTGCGGGTGAAATTCGCGATGGGGCTGATGGATGCGAAGCGGTCGCAACTGGCGGATCGCAGTCTGCAGAAGAGCTTTGGATCGGCGGAGCACCGGGCGGTGGCGAGGGAGGCGGTGCGCGAATCGCTGGTGCTGCTCAAGAATGAGAAGAAGCTGCTGCCGCTTTCGAAGACCGCGGTGCGGATCCACGTGGCCGGCAAGAATGCCGACGACATCGGCAATCAGTGCGGCGGCTGGACAATCGACTGGCAGGGGAAGAGCGGGGACGTGACGACTGGCGGAACGACGATTCTGGCGGCAATCAAGAGCGCGGTTTCCAAAGATACGAAGGTCAGCTTTAGCAAGGATGGGACGGGCGCGGAGGGCGCCGATGTGGGAATCGTGGTGATTGGCGAGACGCCGTACGCGGAGATGAAGGGCGACCGGAGCGACTTATCGTTGGACAAGCTGGACGTTGCCGCAGTGAAGGCAATGAAGGCGGCGGGAATTCCGGTGGTGGTGATCGTGGTATCGGGACGGCCGATGGTGCTGGGCGAGGTTGGCGAGCAGGCGAACGCGTTAGTCGCGGCATGGCTGCCGGGCACGGAAGGCCAGGGCGTGGCGGACGTGTTGTTTGGAGATTACAAGCCGACGGGCAAGCTATCGTTCACGTGGCCGCGCGGGAACTCGAAGGCCGACGCGCAATTCGCTTACGGTTTTGGCTTGAAGTACTGACTGCGCTTGAGACGAAACGCCGCTGCGCCGAGGAGTGCAATTCCGAAGAGCGCGGCGGTGGAGGGTTCGGGCGCGAAGTCCCCTCCCGGGACATCGAAGGGCTGACCGAAGTTCAGGAACGGCCCGGAATTGAAGGTCTGATTGACAGGCGGCGTGATTCCGCAGTAAGGGCATCCGGAGTACACGGTGACCGGCAAGAGGGAAGAGACAGCGACGATGGCATCGCCCGGCACTACCTCTGAGAGCGGATGCGCCATATTGGTCGCGAGGCCGGTATAACTCAAGCGCAGGTAAGACGAACAGAGATCCGGTGAACGAGTACGCCGGTTGAGCGGAATCCGTGACATTGAAGATTCCGGCCAGGACGGTCTGCTGGTTCAAATCCGCGAAGATGTTGTTATCCACCAGATTGATGGTGGCGTTCTCTTTGTCTGAACCTGCAAAGTAAGAGAACTCGATCTGACCGGCGCTCGAGAAAGTTACCTTGAAACTGTTATCACCGATGCTCGAGGACAGGAACGCGAAGTCCTGGGAATTTGTGGCTTGGATGTACCCCGCGAAGGAAGCAGTGTTTGCGAACAGGGAACAGGCCAGGAACAGGAACGCGGCAGCCGTTTTGAACTTGATATCGCAGCGCAATGGACAATGGCTCCTATGCGAGAGTATCAAAGGCCCCACTAAAGTTATGCGAAGCAACGCACGGACGAAAGCGCACATGTAAGTGAGCTTACGAAGGGTGCGGGGGCTGATGTTCGTTACAACACGAGCGCGCTAAGACGCTACGGTTCTCCCCGGGTTGGTCCAGCGCAGTAAAGGATTATTTCGTACTACTGAGCCTTAGCGCTGGATAAGTCGCCCTCGGCGGACCAATACAGTGCATTGAACAAAAGCGGGAAGGTTGCGTGCGTTTGCGCACGATGCTGCGGCCGAATTCCGAAGAGGACGACCTTGCCGGGATTCATCTCAATGGAGACCACGGCGGCCCGGCCGTACATCAAATCTTCGCCGCGAAGCCAGCCGGACGCGTTGACGTTTGTGTTCGGATAACGCGCTACGACACTCACCTTCTGCGAGGAGAAGCCCTCCATCAACTGAAAGAAAGGTGAATTGATATAGAAGCCGGTGGTTTCGGGAGCGACTCCGCGCCCAACCGGGTGGGCGGTATCGATCTGGAGATTGACGATGGCGCCGGGGGCGAAGTGGACGTCGCGCGTAGTGGTGCGCTTGAGATCTTTGACGCCGAGGGGGAGTTTATCGACGAGCAGGTTGGAAGCCTCGCCGAGGGAAATGAGCGTTCCCCCTTCGGCGACGAACTGACGCAGAGCATCCCAGCCGGTGTCGCCGAGGCCGCCGCGATACTCTTCCACTATCGTTTTATAGTCGAGGCCGTTGAGGATGGAATTGGAACGCTGGTCGGGGAGGATGATGGCATCGAAGCGCTTGCGCAGGTTGCCGGGTTTGATGTCCTCATTGTGGAGCTTGGAGTAAGTGAACTCATAGTGGTCCAATACCCAGCGGGTCCAGCCTTCATCCATCGACGGATCGTAGGATTGATAGATGCCGACACGGGGGGCATTCAGCGTGGTGGCGAGCAGCGTCTTGGCGGGGGCTTTGGGGTCGGGGCGGACCTCCAGATCTTCCACGGCCTTGGTCCAGACCTCGGGTTTGGCGGAGGCGATCACATAGGGCACTGACCCGGGTTCGGGTTTGGTCAGGCTGACTTTGGCGCCGCCGCGGAGCAGGCGATTCACTACCATCGCCGAGACGGAGCCGTTATAGGGAAAGCGCCAGGAGCCGGCGGTGCCGGCGGCGGTGAGCACGAACTTGGGCGTCGCCGAGAGGCGGTCCATCGGGAAGGCGGCGAGGGGCGTCTTGGCGAACTCAGTCTTAACGCCGAATTGCATACCGAGCGACCAGGCGGAGACGTCATACGGAGCCTCGGCGGGGGCGCCGGGAGAACGACGGACTTCGGGATAGGTCTGCTTTTCCAGGAGGTCCTTGGCATAGCGCGCGAAGACCTGCGTGAAGGGGATGACGAAGGTACCGGCGGGATAGGTCTTCTCATCCTGCTTGAAGCCTTGCTGGGCGCGGTAGACTTCGACGCCTGCGATGAGAAGCTTGTCCACGAGATCGATGGCTTCGTTGGGGTCGTGCTGCGCGTCGGCAGGGATCAGGATGGCAAAGGACTTTTCTTTGTCCTGGCCGATCTGGCCCTTCTTCCCGGCATCGATGGTATTGCGATTGATGTTGTAGATCTGATGCAGCAGGGTTTCGCGGCTATCGGCGGCGGAGGTGAGCAGGGCGTCGGTGGCGATCAACTCGTAATCGACGATGTCGCGCAGGGTCCAGCGGCCGCCGAGCCAGGGGCGAGGATACTCGGTGCGGGGAAGGATGTCGCGCGGCGCGGGGAGCGGATCGTCGGGGCGCTCAAAGGAGCGGCGGCGCTCGGATTCGAAATCGGCGGCGCCGGCGGCGGGACCGGTGGCGGCAGCGCGGGCTCCGGTGGCAGGCGCGGCGGATGCTCCTGAGGTACCGGGAGTGGCTTTCAACTGTTCGACGGGAGTCGCGATGCGCGCGCTGGCAACTTCGGTGAGCATGCCGACCTGGTTGTGCCACCAACCGGCCCAGGCCATGGCGCCCTGCCAGAAGTTGGTGTAGGTGGAATTAAATATGATGCCGGTTTTGCCCTCGGCTTCCAGGGCGGCGGCCTGCGACTGGCCGTAGACGCCGTTGAGGCGGTAGATCAGAGGATCCACATTGGGATTGATGGGATCGGTGGCGGGCATGGTGAAGATGCGCGGGCCGGCGCTGCCCTGCTGGTGCTCATCGAGCCAGATGGAGGGGAACCATTCGTGCCAGAGGACCTGCGCGGCCATCTGACTTTCCTTCTGGCTGAAGAGGTACATGTCGCGATTGTTATCGTGGCCGGTGTAGTTGTGATAGAGGAAGGGCAGCGGGCTGGCTTCGCTCGGGGTGCCGAGGGTTTTGTTGTACCAATCGGTGACCATGATCTGGCCGTCTGGATTGAGCGAAGGGACCAGCAGCAGGATGACGTTGTCGAGGATCTTTTTGGTGGCGGGGGAATCGTCTGTGGCGAGGCGGTGAACGAGTTCGAGCACCATCTGCGAAGCGCCGATTTCGGTGGAGTGGATGTTGTTGGTGATGAAGACGACCGCTTTTCCGGCGCGGAAGATTTCCTCGCGCTCGGCCTCGGTGGGGGCGCCTCCCTGGAAGTAGAGCTTACGTTCCAGGGCCTTGAGTTTATCGAGATTGCGCAGATTTTCGGCGGAGCTGATTTCCAGCATGATGAACGGATTGCCGTTCGTGGTGGGGCCGAGATTGCGGAATTTCACGCGATCCGTGCCGGTGGCGACGGCCTGCATGTACTCGACGATTTTGTCCCAGCGGACGAGTTTCTTATCGGCGCCGATGCGAAAGCCGAAGTATTGTTCCGGAGTTTGGACGGCTGCCGGAAGGGAAAGGGCGCACAGGAAAATCGCGGAAATCAGGCGTTTCATAGTGTCAACTCTGCGTGGATCAGGCTGCTGGTTTCTGGAAATTGTACCATTGAGGAGACGGAGGTATCGCAATGCGCAGGTTGCGTCAGGCAGGGATTCTCTTCGTTCTCGCAACGGGGCTTAGGGCGCAGAATGGCTCGCGCGACGTCAACTTCTACAGTATTGAGAAGGAGCAGGCTCTGGGGCGGCAACTGGCAAATGCGTACCGCCAAGGAGTACGGACGCTCGATGTGCCGGCGGCCAAGGCGTACCTGGATGATGTGGGGCAACGGCTGGCGGCAAAGGCGGACGGGCCGCCGTTTACGTATACCTTCGAACTGGTGGACGACGACCAGATCATGCTGCATGAGCCGGTGGCGTTTCCGGGCGGACCCATTTTCGTTCCGGCGAGCCTGATTCTGGCGGCGACGAGCGAGGACGAACTGGCCGGGATGCTGGCGCACGCGATGGAGCACGTGGCTGCGCGCCACGGGACGAGACAGGCGACCAGGGGCCAGATGGTCAACCAGTCAACGATTCCGCTGATCTTCATGGGCGGGTGGACCGGGTACGCGGTCCGGCAAAATCAGGCGATGGCGGTTCCGACGGGGTTCGTCAAGTTCCGGCGGCAGTACGAACTGGATGCCGATTTGCGGGCGGTAAAGACGATGGCGGCGGCGGGCTACAATCCGCGGGCACTGGAGAGTTATATCGAGCGCGTGCAGGGCGCGGAGCCGAAGCCGGCGAATGATATGACGCCTTATCCGGATGTTAAGGCGCGGGTAGCGGCGCTCCAAAGCGCGATCGCAAATGTTCCGGCGCAAAGCTACCCGGCGCATGACGGGCTGGCGGCGATTCAGGAAGCAGTCGCACGCCTGGTTGTCACACCAGCAACGCCACCGGCGAAAGCACCTCCCCGTCTGGCAAGATAGTCGGAGGGATGCCAAATACAAAGATCGTAGCTACACTGGGCCCGGCCACCGATGCGCCCGGTGTCTTGCGCCAACTGCTCGCCGCCGGTGTCGATGTTTTCCGGCTCAACGCGTCCCATGGAGCGCAGGATGCGCACGCAGCGCGCATCGATGCGGTTCGCGCCGCCGCGCGCGAAGCTCATGTTCACGCAGGAATTCTGCTGGATCTGCAGGGGCCGAAGATCCGGCTCGGGCGCTTTGAAAACGGCGGGGCGACGCTAGAGACCAATGCGACCTTCACGATCACAACGGAGCAGGTTCTGGGCACCGCGGAGCGCGCCTCGACGGGCTATTCCCGGTTCGCCAAAGATGTAAAAGCAGGCGACCGGATTCTGCTCGCCGACGGCATTATCGAACTGGCCGCGCTATCGACCGATGGGGTCAGCGTGGAGACGCGCGTAGTCAACGGCGGACCGATCAGCGATCACAAGGGCATCAATCTGCCGGGTGTGCAGGTAAGCATTCCGTCGCTGACCGAGAAGGATCTGGCGGATCTCCACTTCGGGCTGACCGCAGGGGTGGATATGGTGGCGCTTTCCTTTGTGCGCACGGCGGACGACGTGCGTCAATTGCGCGACCGGATGGGCGGGCGGCCGATATCGATCGTCGCCAAGATCGAGAAGCCCGAAGGGTACGAAAACATCGAGCCGATTCTGGATGTCACGGATGGCGTGATGGTGGCGCGCGGGGACCTGGGCGTGGAGATTTCGCTGGAGCGGGTGCCGCGCATTCAGAAATCGATCATCCGGCGGGCGCGGCGCAAGGGGCGCTTCGTGATTACGGCGACCCAGATGTTGGAATCGATGATCGAAAATCCGCGGCCGACGCGCGCGGAGGTGAGCGACGTGGCCAACGCGATTTACGACGGCACGGACGCGGTGATGCTATCGGCGGAGACATCGGTGGGCAAGTACCCGGTGGAGGCGGTGCGATTCATGGCGCGAATCGCGGCGGAGAGCGAGGATTCGATTCGCAAGAAGGGATATGTGGACCCGCCGCACCAGCCGCAGCCATCGAACGCGGAGATTCTGGCGGACGCGGCGCACCACGCGGCGCGCGATTCGGGGGCGGCGGCAATCGTGGTGTTCAGTTCGCGGGGCTCGAGCGCGCGGCTGGTATCGCGGTACCGCCCGCCGGTCGGCGTCTTCGCGATCACGCCGCACGATACAACGGCGCGGCAGCTATCGGTGAGTTACGGGGTGACTCCGCTGCTGGCGCCGGATGTATCGAGTACGGACGAAATGCTGACGCAGATGGATCGCGTGCTGATCGAAGGCGGGTATTTGCAGAAGGGACAGCTGGTGGTTTTCGTCGCGGGGCAGCCCGTGGGGCGGCCGGGGACGACGAATCTGATGAAGCTGCATCGCGTAGGAATCGGTTAGGGCGGGCACCTACGTGACGTCGAAGAGGAGCTTGAAGCCGTAGTCCATGTGAAGTTGCTGGTGGCAGTGGAACAGGGTGAGGCCGTCCATGATGGGAGTAACATCCACCTCAACCTTCTCATTGGCCTTCACCATGACTACGTCTTTGATGACGCCGCCGGTCGGTTGGCCGGAGACGCTGACCAATTCAAAACTCTGGCGATGTAAGTGGAGCGGGTGAACGTCATTGGTCTGGTTATCGAAGACCAGGCGGTGGCGCTTGCCTTTTGCCATGGGAGTGCGAGCCCTGGGGTCGTAACTCTTGCCATTGAGTGTCCACTGCTCAAACGCACCTTTACCGGGATTGATCTGGCCGATGACCAGAGGAATCACCGCATCCGGAGCCGGAGCCGGAGACGTGCGGCCGTCACCGAAGATGGTGTAATCCCAAATGCTATCGGGAGGCTTCACCCAGCGCGGCTTGCCGCTGCGATTGGCGTATTCCACGACCACACCCATGCCTTTGGCGCGGCGGCTATCGCTCGGGGTGCCGAGGGTCCAGACGCCGGGGGAATCCATGATCGCCACGGCATCGACGCGCTCGGCGGCGCCAAGTTCCACGACATCGACGAGTTGGGGGCGGGGTACGGGATTGCCATCGAGCGCGACGACCTGAAGACGATGGCCGGACAACGACAGGCGGACACTTTCGGTGGCGCTGGCGTTGAGGAAATGGAACAGGACGCGTTCCCCTTCCTTGACGCGAATGGGATCGCCAAACCCGAGACATTTACCGTTTAGCGTGAAATATTTGTAGCCCACTTCCATGCCGTGGGGTTTGGCATCCATGCTCTTCTGATCCGATTTGTGGACGGGCGGACTGTTGTCGTCCTGCTCCTCCATGGTGGTGAGGTGCGGCTCCCATTCGTGGCTGGCGAGGTAGATCTCCTGATCGTAGCGGGCAGGATTACTTTTCGGTTCGATGTAAGCGAAAGCAAACTGGCCGGTGAACGCGCCGCGGCTCAGGTCCGACATCGACATGACGTGAGTGTGCACATAGCGGCAGCCGGATGGCGTAGGCGTCATGCGGTAGCGAAGGCGGCCGCGGGCGGGTACCGCGAGGCTGTTCTCCTCCTCCGCGCCATCGACTTGAGCGGGGATGTGGAAGCCGTGCCAGTGGACTAATTCGGGAGTATCGGTGTCATTGAACAGATCGACGCGGGCGGTTACGCCCTCGTGAAACCGGATTACGGGGCCGGGTATCGCGCCGTTGTATCCGATGGTGTTGACTATGTGTCCCGGTGCAACCTCCAACTGCACCGGGGCAATGCGCAGTGTGACGTCGGCGACACCATCCAGGTCGTCCGTTTCTCCGGCGCCGGCAGCAGCCGCGCCCGCGCCGGCCAGGACAAGGCCGGCGGAACCGGCGAGGCTGGAAAGAAACGAACGGCGGGTCTTCTCGAAGTTATGCATTTAGGAAGCGGCCCTCCGACCGCCGCTGGCCTCGGGGCAGACGGGCGGCGCGCGCAGGAGAGCGCCGCACCGCACCGCCATTCGAGGCCAGAGGAAACGTGGCAAGAAATTCCGGTTATCGGACCTGAGTGGCGAGGTAGTTACCCAAGCCGATTTCGTTGATGACGTGGAGCTGGCTTTCCAGGTAGTCCACGTGATGGTCTTCGTCCGCAAGGATCTTATCGAAGAGGCGCCGCGATACATGATCGCCCGCTTCGATGGCCACCTGAACCGCCTCGTTGAGGCGGGCAATGGCATCCATTTCGAGAGCCAGATCGTTCTCGAACTGTTCCTTGACGTCGTTGCAATCGGCGATCGGCGACAGATCGCTCATGTTGGGGGTTGCTTTCAAATACAGAATCCGCTCCATGAGAGCTTCGGCGTGGGCCAACTCCTCGGTGGATTCTTTGCGGTTGTATTCGGCGAGCCGCGCATAGCCCCAGTTCTGGCACACCTTGGCATGCAACAGATACTGATGAATGGCGGTCAGTTCGGCCTTCAGAGTTTCGCTCAACGCTTCCAGTACTCGTTCGGCTGGATCGATTTTAGGTGACATACTTCCAAACTTGCACGGTTATCCACTTACAGTCAAGACTATCTAAGTTACTTTTATTTTATTAGGTGTTAAGTTAGACACACGCATACACATGTTATCCAGGTTTGCGGAACGCGGGGCGAAACGCACGGGCGGCGAAGCGGGCGCGGCGCAGCGAAGCCAGGCGAAACAGCGGCAACGGGCCGAAAGCAGACAGAAAAAGTGCCTTTATTTTCATTACTATAGAGCCATATCAAAATATTGTAGATCCGAAGGGCTCGAGATGACATCGGCCCTTAACATGGAAGGGGTTCTCCTCGAAGGGGTTTTCCTCCGAAGCGGATTACGGGCGCTTGCCGTAAACCGTATTATACGTACTTACTAACTTGTAATACTATCGGTCTTAGTAATTGCTATTTGTCAGGGGCATATAATGGCCAATTCTCAGAGGCTCGCTACACCGTGCACTAATGAAAACCGTCCGACAAGTTATCTTCCGCAGAGAATGGCTCTGGCTGCGATGATCGCCGGCACAAGCGGAACAGAAGTTCAAGTCAAGCCGTGCTACAGCACTCCGCGGAGTTCGCAAAAGTGTGTCATGTGCGGCATGAAGGCCAAACACATGCACATGCCCCTGGGGCGCGTCGGGCACTTCTGCGCCACGTGCTGCCCCACTTGCGCGGGCGGAAGCTAACGCTGGTTGCGATCCTCCGCGCAGCCGGCAGCCACTTCCGCCCACGCACCAAAGCATTTTCGCCCAGAGCCCGATTCCCGGAACAATCGTGTCCGCAGGTTCGTCTTTGTAGTGACGCATCTTGCGATAATACGGACACGATATGGCATCTGGCAGCAGCTTATTCCGCCGGCCGGCGGTAATGTTGGCGCTCGCGCTCTGTTCCGTGGGCGCGGTCGTGACGCTGATGGGACGGCTCGCGAGCGGCCCGCAGGTCGCGCAAAAGAAGATACAAATCTCCAGCGGGGACGCCTCCGAGAGCTACCCATCGATTTCGCCGGACGGGAAGCGGCTTGCATACAGCGGGCGCGAAAGCTCCAAAGTGAGCGCATTCCACGTTTTCGTGCGCGAGCTGCCATCCGGCAAAGCCCAACAACTTACCAAAGGCGAAGGCAACGACATCGCGCCGGTATGGTCGCCGGATGGCGGAACGCTGGCATTCGTGCGCGTGGCGGACAATAAGCGGGAATGCATTGTGATGCCCGCAGACGGCGGCGACGAGCGCAAGATCGCGGACCTTGGGGCGGCGGTGGATGCGGCGGAGGAGATGCCGCAGGTTTCCTGGAATCCGGACGGCAAATCACTGGTAGTGGTGCAGAACGGCGACAAGCAGCTGCGCGGACTGGCGACGCTGGCGCTGGATTCGGGGAAACTGCAGCGCATTAGCAATCCCGCGGAAGGCAGTGAAGGGGATTCCACGCCCGCGGTATCGCCGAGCGGAAGCAGCATCGCGTTTGTGCGGCATACACCGAATGACGGCGCGGATATTTTCCTGTGCGATGCGAGCGGCGGCGCGCTGCGGAGGCTGACGTTCGACGATCGCGGGATACGCGGGATCGCGTGGAGCCGGGATGGACAGGACCTGATCTACTCGGCCAACCGGGCGCGCGGCTGGCGCATCTGGCGGGTGCCGGCTTATGGAGGAAGTCCGCGGGAATACACGCTCGGCGGCAGCCAGGCGTACTATCCGACGGTGGGGCGGAACCGGTTGGCGTACACCGACAGCCCGACAGTATCGGCGATCTGGCGGGTCACGCTGGGGGATGGAGACGCGGTGGAAGAGCGGGCGCTGATCCGTTCGACCGGCCGGGAGACGATGCCGGTGTGGTCTCCGGACGGTACACGGATCGCGAACGTGAGCGACCAAAGCGGTTCCGAAGAGCTTTACGTGAGCGACGCAAACGGGCAGAACCGCGTGCAGCTTACGCAACTGAAGGGGCCGCGGATGGGGCGAGTGCGCTGGTCGCCGGACGGCAAGAAGCTGATGTACGACGTTTCGGCCGATCATGGCTGGGAGGTCTTCAGCATAGGAGCTGCCCCCGGGCAGAAGGCCGAGCGGGTGCTGATGAATGCGAGTAATGCTTCCTTTTCGCGCGATGGGAAGAACATTTACTTCCAATCGCGCGGAGAGATCTGGAAGGCGACCGCGGCGGGTGGGAATCCGCAGTCGCTTACGAAGAATCGCGGCGCGGCGCAGCCCATGGAATCGGCCGATGGAAAGTTCGTGTACTATCGTTCGCGGCGCTCCCTATGGCGTGTTCCGGTGGAAGGGGGCGAAGGCGAAGAGGCGATCATTCCAGACCACGATCTTTCGTTTTCGCCGACGATCCAACCCGCGAAAAAGGGGGTGTACTACGCGGAATTCGAGCGCAACGCGCGCGCGATGGCGGTGTCTTTTTACGATTTCGCCGCGAAAAAGAGTTCCGTGGTATTTCGGATGAAGAATACGGACTTCTGGAATCTGGCGTCTTTTTCGATCTCGCCGGACGGGAAGTATCTGCTGTATCCGCGGGTGGACCAGAGTCAGACGAATCTGATTCTGGTCGAGAATTTCCGGTAGGCGGCGTACGGGCTACTGCGCGGGCCTGGCGAAGCGTGCGTCATCGATGGGGACGTTGTTGGTGAGCTCGGCGATTTGGATGGTGAAGCGGCCGTTGGGACGGGAAAGGGTCCAGCGGAAGGGAGTTTTTACGCCATCCTGTTCGCGATAATCGGCGTAATCGATCTGCGTCGGATTGCGTCCCACGGGAGTATCGGCATAGCGCACCAGGCGCACCAGCAGGCCGGATTTGGCGTCGAAGTAGAGGCGCACCGGGAGGCGTCCGGGGCCGCTACCGTTGAGGACCTCGCAGGCCACGCCAGCGATTTCCTCGGGACGGCCACGGCGCAACTGCGGGAAGATTTCCTTGATGCGGAGGGCCAGCGCGAACTCAGCGTCGAGGCCGGAAGCCATCGATTCGGCGGGGGACATCTCGCGCGCGGGACGGCCCGCGTTGCCCATCCAGCCGGCTGTGCCATCGAACGCAGTGAAACTATCGCCGCCCGAGGCATGAGTGATGGTGATGCGGCGATTGGGTGCTTTGGTGAGCACTTCGATGGGGGTCTCGGTTCCGCCGGCGAGGATTTTACCGGTCTGCCTGCGGGAAGTGATCTTGCGGATGGAATCCGCGCCGCCCAGGGCAGCTACATATTTCTCGAGAATCTGATCGGCGGTGACGGTCTGTGCCGGGGGCCGGGGCGGCGGCGGGAGCAGGGCGTGCGGGAGCGTCGGATTCGAGAACGAGCGGCGTATTTACCGGGCGCATGGCGCCGCGGTGGCAGGAGTAGCAGGTGACCTGCTTTTGGCCGCGGAAGCTGGTCTTGTTGATCTCCGCCTGCATGTGCATCATCTCGCGCGCGGTCTTCTTCGGACCCTTGTCATCGGCATCCATTTTGCCTTGTACGTGGCAGAAGGTGCACTCGACACCGAGGGAGGAGGCGATGAATTGCATCGCGGGCCCTACCTGGTCGGCCGGAACGCCTTTGAGCTCCGTGATGTTCTTGTAGACCTGTTCCGCCATCTTGACGTCGGTAGCTTTGATGTCGGGGGTTTGTGCGAAGACGAGAGTCATCGATGCTGCGGCGAAAGTGAGGAAGAGTTTCATTTGATTTCCGGTAGCAGGTAATTATAACGCAGACCGGCGCACACCACAGCGCCACCACGACAGCACACCAAAGAGCCAGCGAACCGGGCGCCGGGTAGCGGTACACTGGCATTCAATGAACCGGAGAACGATTCTCAAATCGGCAGTGGGAGCAGTTGGGATCTCGATGGCTGGACGCGGCGTCGCTCGCGCGGCGATTCCCAAGATGAAGATCACGCGGGTGCGAGTGTACACGCCTCCGAACCCCAATCCCTTATTCAACCAGAGCGATATGGTGGTGACGGTGGAGACCGACGCGGGGATCACCGGCATTGGCGAAGGCGGCTCGCGCGACACGCTCGAGCAGTGCGCGGGACGGCTGATCGGGCAGGATCCACAGTACATCGAGCGGTTGTGGCAGGATATGGCGCGTTCCTTTTTCTATCCGCCGGGACGCGAGAAGATTCATGCGCTGGGCGCGCTCGATATGGCGCTGTGGGACATCCAGGGCAAGGTGCTGGGGCGGCCCGTGCATGCCCTTTTGGGCGGGATGGCGCGCAATTATTGCGAGTGCTACGCGACTGCCGGCGTGATCCCGGGAGTGCGCGCCGGAATGTCGTTGAAGGAACGCGCACAGGCGACGATTGCGGCCGGGTACCGCGCGTTCCGGATGGGAGCGGCGGACGCTCCGGCGAACGGCACCTACAACACGCACGAACGTTTGAACAAACTGGCGGAGGACTGCGCACAGGTTCGCGAGGGCGTAGGCAAGAACGGCGACTGGTGCGTGGATTTTCACCAGCGCTTCGATCTCTCGGAGGCCATCCGCGGGTGCGATTTGATCAAGGACCTGGCGCCATTTTTTGTGGAGGACCCGGTACGGACAGAGGCCTTTCTGGAAGACATTCCGATTCTCCGGCGCACGGCCAAGGTGCCGATTGCGGCGGGCGAGGAGTGGGGATACCGGTGGGACTTCAATAAGCTGGTGGAGAACCACGATATCGATTACATCCGCGCCACGCTGCCGAACGTCGGGGGCATCACGGAGATGGTGAAGATCGCGGCGATTTGCGAGACGCATTTCGTGGGCATCATTCCGCATTTCACGGGGCCAATTGCGACGGCGGCTCTGGTTCACGCGCTGGGTCCGTTCGCCGGGCCGGTGCTGGTGGAGTTCACCTATCAGGGAATTTCGAAGCCGTACCTGCCGGTGTGGCTGGACTTCCGCGAAGGGAAGCTGTATCCGAACGACAGGCCGGGGCTCGGCGTGGAACTGGATTTGAAGCCCTTGAAGCAGGTGTCGGAGATTACGCAGCGGGTGACGGCACGCGCTCAGGTTTACTACCGGCCGGACGGATCGATTACGAACTGGTAAGGGTTACAAGGGCCGCTGGCGATAGCGGGCACGGGTAGGAGGAGGCACGCATGACGGGTCGACGAAATTTTCTCTCCGCACTGGCCACGCCGCTCTTGGCGCGTTCGGCCGCGGCTCAAACGAAGAGCGCAACGGCACTGCCGAAGCCGGGTGATCCGGCTTACTGGGCCAAGGTCCGCGACCAGTTTCTGCTGGCGCGCGACAAGGTCTACTTCAACAACGGGACGATCGGCGCAATGCCGAAGGTGGTGCTGGACCGGACCGTGGAACACCTACGCAAGATGGCGACCGACGTCGCGGACTGGGATTACAAGGGCGGCCAGGAATGGATCGCGGGCTATGGCCCGATGCCGGGGATCCGCGGCAAGACGGCTCGCCTGCTGAACGCGCAGGCGAGCGAAATCGCGTTGACGGAGAACGTGACGGCGGCGATGAGTTATGTGGCGGCCGGCCTGACACTGGAGCCGGGCAGCGAGATACTGATCAGCGACCAGGAGCATCCCGGCGGGCAGTGTCCGTGGTTGAACGCGGCGAAGCGGCACGGCGCGAGCGTGCAGATTGTCCGGATTCCAAAGCCGGCGGAGAACGCGGCGCAGGTGATGGACGTATTCCGCAACGCGCTCAACTCCCGGACGCGAGTGCTCGCGATCTCGCAGGTGATTACGGGGAGCGGAGCCATCCTGCCGGTGAAGGAGATGTGCGCGGAGGCTCGAGCGCGCGGCATCTTCACAGTGATCGACGGCGCGCAGGCGGTGGGACACATCAAAGTGGATTTGGGCGATATGGGGTGCGACGCCTACGTGGGCTGCTTCCACAAATGGCTGCTGGCTCCGGCGGGAACGGGATTCCTGTATTTGCGAAGCGGGCGCGCGCACGAAGTGTGGTCGACGCTGGCGAGTACGCATTGGAACGATCACGAAGACGAGGGCTTCCGGCTCACGCAGCGCGGTACGGGCAGCCTTTCGCTGCTGATGGGCGCGGACGCAGCGCTCGATTTTCATGAGGAGATCGGGCCGGAGCGGGTGCAGCAGCGCGTAAAATACCTGGGCGACTATTTGCGCGAGGGGCTGCGGAAGATTCCGGGTGCGCGAATTTATTCGCCCGTGGACAACGCGATGTGCGCGGGAATTACGGTGTACGGGGTGGCCGGCGTTACCGGCCAGCAGTTGCAGGACGAGATGTGGACGCGGGGAAAGCTGCGGCCGCGCGCGTCCGGCGGAATCGGGGTACGACATTCCACGCACATCTTCAATAGCCCTCAAGAAGTGGACAAAGCGCTAGGGGTAGTTCGCGCACTAGCGAAAGCCTGACACTCGAAATTTCTATTGATCTGGGGAACCGGTCAAGCTACAATCGTGAGGCGAATAAAAAGCGAATCTCCTAAGGAGGAATTATGAGAATCAGCGACGCGTTACTTCCGGAGTTCGACCAGGAGCTGAAAAGCACTCGTAAGTGCCTGGAACGGATTCCCGACGACAAATTCAGCTATAAGCCGCACCCGAAATCCTTCGAGATGGGCGCCCTGGCGGTGCACATCGCGACGATGCTCGGTTGGGGCGTAACGACGATTCAATCCGACAACTTCGATTACGCGCCCGAGGGCGGACAAACCTATGTGGCGCCGGTGGCCAAGACGAACGCCGAACTGCTCTCGATTTTCGACAAGGGCGCGAGCGAGTTCCGCGCCGCGCTGGCGGCGGCGGACAATGACACGATGATGAAGCCGTGGTCACTGCTGGGCGGCGGCAAGGTGATGTTCACGATGCCGAAGGCCGCGGTAATTCGCGGCATGATCATGAACCATATCGTGCACCATCGTGGGCAATTGACGGTGTATTTGCGGATGTGCGACATTCCGGTGCCGGCGGTTTACGGGCCGTCCGCCGACGAAGCCAACTAGAAGTTTTTCGCGTTTTTTCCTCGTGCGTTCTCCCCACGCCAAAAAGAGGGCGGGCTTACCGGTCCGCCCTTTTCGATAATTTCGATTACACTGCACCTATGCCCAATTCTCTGAAGGCGCGCCTGTGCCTGATGATGTTTCTGAATTACGTGATCTGGGGATCGTGGTACGTCACGATCGGCACGTACCTGACCGCCACGCTGAAATTCTCAGGAACGGAGGCGGGCGCGATCTTCGGGACCACCGCGCTGGCGAGCATGATCTCGCCGTTTTTCATAGGAATGATCGCGGACCGGTTCTTCTCCACCGAAAAGGTGCTGGCGGCTTTGCACCTGGTAGGCGCGGTGCTTTTATACTGCATCACTCAGGCGACCAGTTTCGGATCGGTCTATGGCCTGGTGCTGGCATATTGCCTGTGCTTCTTTCCCACGATCGGGCTGACCAACTCCCTGACGCTGCAACAACTCACCAATGCGGGCGAGCAGTTCCCGTTCATCCGGATGTTCGCGACGATCGGATGGATCGTGATCGGGCAGACGATCGGCAACATGGGAGTCGAGACCACCGCGACGCCATTTTTGCTGGCGTCGGGGGCTTCGGTGGCGATGGCGATCTACTGCCTGACGCTGCCGCACACACCGCCCGCGGGTAAAGGGACGAAGATTACGGCGCGGGATCTGCTGGGGCTCGATGCGCTGGTGATGTTGAAACGGCGGCCCTACCTGATCTTCGTGGTGGCATCGATTCTGGCGTGCATTCCGCTGACGTTTTATTTCTCGTTCACGAACGCGTACTTGAACGAGGTCGGGCGTGGTCAACGCGGCGGGCAAGATGACGCTCGGGCAGTTGTCGGAGGTAGGCGTGATGCTGCTCATGCCGTTCATCTTCCGCAAGATCACGGTACGCGGAGTCTTTATGCTGGGCCTGGCCTGCTGGAGCCTGCGCTACGGACTGCTGGCCTACGGAAATGCCCACGCGGGGATCTGGATGTTTTACCTGGCGATCATCCTGCACGGTTTCTGCTTCGACTTCTTCTTCATGACGGGACAGCTGTATACCGATCAGGAGGCTCCGGCGCATTTGCGCGGCACGGCGCAGGGATTTCTCACGTTTGTCACGTACGGGGTGGGAATGTTCGTCGGATCGCTACTTTCCGGCGTGGCGTTGGATTTCTTTTCGACCACGGTGAACGGCAAGCTGGAGCATAACTGGCAGGGCTTCTGGCTTGGTTCCGGCGCGGGCGCGTTGTTGATTCTGGCGCTGGTCGCGATTTTCTTCCAGACGCGCGCGAAGATCGAGAACAAGAAAACGGCGTAAGCCAGGCCGGCGGCGGGTTCCTTCTTAGGTTTTGGCGGCGAAAACGACGGTGTGGCCGTTGGGCTCGCTGACGCCGATTTCGCGCATGCCATAAAAGGTCACGCGCTCCGGCATGACGACCGGATAGCCTTGCAGGCGGCGGCGGATATCTTCCATATCGTCCACCTCGATGAACATGCCGCAGCCCTTGGTGACAGGGCCATCGGGAGCGAAGGCGGCCACGTCCTTGCGGACGCTTTCGATGGATTGAAGCATGAGCTCGACACCCTGACGGGCCAGAATCACGAACCCGAGTTTGTCCCCTTCGGGGACTTCGACCGTCTTCTCGAAGCCGATACGCTCCACCCAGAACGGCAGGGATTTTTCAATTTCCTCGACAATCAAAACCGGCGTAAGTTTCATACTGCACCCACTCTACCCGAGGGTCAGGGTGGGCGTATTGGAAAAAACGGACATGGGAGAAGCGCCGGTGAATTCGCGGAAGTCGCGGATCAGGTGGGACTGATCGAAATAGCCGGCAGCGGCGGCGATGGCGGCCCAATCCGCGGGAGGACGCGCCAGTGCGCAGGCGCGGCGAAAGCGCAGGATGCGGCAGAGGCGCTTGGGCGTCAACCCGCTGGCTTCCATGCAACGCCTGCGGAACTGCCGCACGCTCAAGCCGGCGTGAGTGGCAGCCCAATCGAGATCGATATCTCCATGCGCCGCGGAGATGGCTTCGATGGCGCGCTCCACGGGCCCGGGCGGAGTCGCGGGGGCAGGCAGCGCGTCACTCAGCGCGCGCGCATCGTGAACCTTGGATGCGAGGCGGCGGGCGAGGCCGGCCGAAAGACTATCGAGCGAAATCGTGCAATCGGTAAGCTCGGCGGCATTGAGACGGAAGAACGGAGCCGCCATCCCGGGACGAAAGCGAATACCGAAGGTGCGGGCGCCGGCGGGAAGATCGAAGCGGCGCTCCGCGGTCATCGCACCCACCACCTGAAGGCCGGTAGCGGACGTGTATATCAGGTCGAGACAGCCGTCAGGGCGAACCGGATAGGCTTGCACGGGCTGATCCACATGCAGACTCCAGGTGCATTCCACCCAAGGAGCGAGGCGAGGATCGGGCGGCTGTTCGCGATACATCTAATCGCAGCGTAGCGCAATCATGGGATCGATGCGGGCGGCGCGCCGGGCGGGGACGTAGCCGGCGACCAGTGTCGCAACAGTGACCACCGCGATGGCGGCGGAAAGCGAGAGCGGATCGCTGGCGGCGATTCCGGGGAGGGCGCTTTGCAGCAGGCGGCCGGCGGCGAGCGCGGCGGCGAGACCGATCGCAATCCCGACGGTCACCAGCAGTAGAGTCTCGCCCAACACCATGCCGAGCACAGCGCCCCGCGAAGCGCCGAGCGCCATACGGAGGCCGATTTCGCTGGTGCGGCGGCTGATGGAATACGACATCACGCCGTACAGGCCGACGGCGGCCATGAGCAGCGCAAGCCCACCGAAGAATGCCGCGAGTTCCGCGATGAGCCGCTTGGCAACCAGGCGGCGTCCGATCTGCTCATTGACGGTGCGCATGCTGGGCACCGGCAGGGCCGGATCGAGCGCGGCGATTGCGGCGCGCAGGCGATTTTGCACGAGCGTGGGGTCGCCAGCGGTTCGCGTTAGCAGGCCGAGGCCCTCGACCCTCCCGATGGGGTGGAACAGGTTTCCGAAGAAGCGGCGCTCCTGGGGTGCGCTGAGGCTGGCCTGACGCGCATCGGCCACAATGCCGACAATCTCGAACGTGGTTCGCGTGGTGGGGTATTCATCCGTGACATGCTTGCCGATCGGATCGGAATGGGGGAAGTAGAATTTGGCGAAGGTCTCATTGACCAGGCAAACGGGCGTGCCGCGCGCCGCATCCTCATCATTGAGGTCGCGGCCGCGCAAAACGGGGATGCCTAGGGTGCGGAAATAGTTCGGACCGATCAGGGTCCAATTGGCGTGCAGGTCGGTTGTGCTGGAAGAGGCGTAGCCATCCACGCTGATGAGGTCGGCGGAATCGCCGGCGAAGATGCCGCTGTTGGAGACGGTGGCCTCGCGTACGCCGGGGACGGCACGGGCGCGCTCGATCAGATTCCGGTACAGAGCGTCGGCCGAGGCGCCGCGATATCCGGCGGCCAGCGGATCGACTCGGGCGACGATGACATGGTCGCGATCGAAGCCGAGATTCTGGGTCATCAAGTTGTGCAGGCTGCGTACGAACAGCGTGGCACCGACCAGCAGCAGAAGGGAGAGCGCGACCTGGCCGACTACGATGGCGCGGCCGCCGCGGGATTTCGAGCCTGCCTGAAGCACGCCGCGGGTTCCGGAGGCGAGCATGCGGTTGACGTCCACACGGGTGGCGCGAAGTGCCGGGGCGAGCCCGAAGGCGACGGCCGTCAGGAGCGACGCGGAGGCGGTAAAGAGGAAGACTCCGAGATCGCGCTGGCCCTCGAGCGCCAGGCCTCCGGCGGCGCCGGACACCATGGCGATCACGACATCGGTACCCCAAATCGCGAGCAGTGCGCCGAGGGCACCGCCGGCGATTGCGATCAGGAGGCTTTCGGTGAGAAGCTGGCGCACGAGTTCGGCACGTCCGGCGCCGAGCGCGAGACGCACTCCGATTTCGCGCTGGCGGCCGGTGGCACGCGCCAGGGTCAAATTCGCGACGTTGGCACAGGCGATCAACAGCACGACGCCAACCATCGCCATCATGAGAATCAGGGGATCGCCGAACTGTCCGCGGACGGGGGAGACGCCGCGAGCGCCATCCTTGAGAACCAGCTTTTGGTTCAAGATATTCTGCCGCTCTTTTTCGGTGGGCAGGCTTCCCGCCCAACTGCGGAGGATTTGTTGAAACGCGACATTGAGGCCGGCCTGCGCGGTCTCCCGGGATACGTGGGGCGCCAGGCGGCCGCCCACCTGCAGCCAGAGCGTGTCGCGGGGGGTAAGGTAATCATGGCCGGGCAGCACTTGCGCCTGCATACTGAGGGGGAACCAGGCGTCGATCGCCCAGCCGACCGAAGTTCCATGAAAGCCGGCGGGGGCGACGCCGACGATACGGAAGCCGGCGCTACCCAACAGGAAGGTTTTGCCGAGCACCGCGGGATCGCCGCCGAACTGCCGCTGCCAGAAAGCGTGTGAGATGACCGCGACCGGGTTCGCGCCGCGAACGCGATCTTCGTCCGGGGTGAAGATCCGGCCCAACGCCGGTTGAACGCCGAGGAGCGGGAAGAACTCGCCCGACACCAGCTGGGTGCGCAGCTTCACAAGACTGCCATCGATGCGCGCGTTGAGATCCTCGTAATCGCTCTGGGCGGCGAAGAGTCCGCTCAAGCCGCGGGGCTGCGCGCGCAAAGCGTCGAATTCCTGGAAGGCGAGCAGAGTGCGTTCGCCGCGCTGGAAAGTTTCGGTCGCGACACCCGACTCAGCGGGGTCGGTCAGGAGCACGAGTTGCTCGGGGTGATCCACCGGCAGCGAGCGCAGCATGACCGCATGAATGAGGCTAAAGATGGCGGTGTTGGCGCCGATACCGAGGGCGAGCGAGAGGACCGCCACGGCGGTGAATCCGGGACTCTTGCGCAAGGTGCGCAGACCGTACGTGAGGTCCTGGCGGAGGCGTTGCATGGCGGGGAGAAAGCACGCCAGGGGCCGCGGGTAAGTGCTTGATGGGATACGAGCGGTACCGGCGCAAGCGTCCCATTTTTGGGAAGAGCGGGACTCAGGCGAAGATCGCCAGCACCAGCGATGCGAGCACGACGAGCGCGAAACCGGCGATCGCGAAGGTGAGCAGTTTGGGCCACCGGGCGCCCAGGAGTCCGGCGAGACCGGAGGCGCCGAGAACTGCGCGGAAGAGCGGCGGTGCGAAGGCGGCGAGCAACAGTTCGGCGAGCGCAAACAGGGTCCATTTGGCGCGTGAAAAATTGCGCGTGCGTTGGACGTGGACAGGGGCTATGGCATGCGGTGCAAGATCGAGCGTGTGGAGAATGCTGAGGTCTTCGAAGTATATCGAGCGCGGCCGCGGCGATGCCTACAGCGGCGGCAAGGGCGGCGAGCCATGCGGGCGCACCCCATGTACGCCATTCGAAGACCGCGGCCATGACGAAAAAGAAGGCGTAGCCGGCGATCAGCGCGAAATCCCAATACTGAACCCATCGCATGGAACGGCGATCGCCGCGGGTTGGCAGGATGTTCCGAATCTCATCCGGCGTTCGACCCAGTTCCATGGTGAGGACCGGAGCGCCCGTGGGAGTGCCGGCGGCGGCGATCCGGCTCTTCTCCGAAAAGCCCGGCGATGCGGCGGCCACACCGGCGAGGGCGGTGGCTCCGGCGGAAACGCCAAGGGCACGTAGGAGGTCGGCGGTGGAGGGCCCCATACGGAGGAAGTGCACGCGGAAATAATCGATCCAGAAGGGTGCTTCGTAGATGCCGGCCGTCAAGCCGCCTAAGATGAGAAGCGCAAGGAAGGCGAGCAGGAGCAGGCGAAGTATGCGCCACACCTGCACACGGCCGCTCATCGCTTCGTGAACTACCTGCACGAGCAGCCAGGCTCCGATGCCGACGCCTAAAATTCTCCAGCCGGCCGAAGTGACCGCGGGTTGGCCCAGCAGGAAGCCGGTGAGCAAGACCAGGATCGCGGCCATGCCGTAGATGCCGATCAGGTAACGGAACGCGGCGAAGGAGAGGCTCTGCGGAATGGCGATCTCCACGATGCCCCAAAAGACACGCGCCACGCGCATGATCCAGAGCGAGGGGCCGGCGCGCCACTTGCGTTCCGTGCTGAGAAACTGGAGCAATTCGCCGATGACGCGGGCAGCGCGCGCCGCGATGGGAAGTACCCATTCGGGTCGATAGGTCTTATCGATTTCGTAGGATTCGCGAACGTAGTCCACCAAGGCTCCGGGATCGACGAAGGCGCGAATGCGCGCTTCCCTGCCCGGCCCCTGTAGCGCTTGCTGCGCCAGCAAAGTCGCTGGGTCTTCCGGCTTTGCGGACTCCACGGCGTCGACGGCGGCGCTGAGCAGATTGCGGACGTCGTCGGCGTGCAGGCACTGGGCGAGGATCGTGCCCTGGGCTTCGCGCAGGAGCTCGGCGCGGCACTGTTTGGTCTGGTCGTCGTTCCACGGCAGCAGCATGTTGATGATGCGCTCGACGCCATCCAGGCGTCCCCACATGAGATCATTCCTCCGCCACGATTTTTGGAAGAAGGCGCCGAACGCGTTGAGAGAGTCGCCGGCGAGCTTGGTGCGGCCCTTGGAATCGTTGGCCTCGTTGATCAGGGAAGTGGCGTCACGCGGGCTGACGCGATGAACGGCGGTCTGTTTCAGCGTGGCGGTTTCGGTGCCGTAAAGAATCGGGAAAGAAACGGCGTCGTAGAAATCGTATGCGTCGTACTGGCGGCGCAAGGAATAGCGCAGCAGTGCGCCGGCTTCCGGAGGGGGTGGCGTAAGCGCCGAGCCCAGCAGTTGATCCACGTGCCAGGAGGCGCAGACGAAGGCTTCTTTGGTCGCCTTGTCGATCAGGTGGAGCATGC
This sequence comes from uncultured Solibacteraceae bacterium, assembly GCA_963811575.1. Lineage (GTDB taxonomy): Bacteria > Acidobacteriota > Terriglobia > Bryobacterales > Bryobacteraceae > Solibacter. The sequence goes on from CAWERY010000009.1 coordinate 716,626, forward strand.
GCAGCAGTTGATTTCGCAACTGAGGCTCGGGCGTGCCCAAACCAAAAAGGTCCTCGGCTTTCGCCGCGCATTCGTCGTCGGTACCCTCGAGCAGAGAACCCAGCCACTTGCGCCATTTGTCGCGATCCGGCTGGGCCCCGGCCAGGGGATTGAGCGCGCCGCGGCGCCGCAACTGGTTGCGTTCGCGGCGCAGGAAGCCGAGCACGGGCACGAGGCCCGAACCGCCAACCGGGCAGCCGTTCTTGTGCACCGGGCAGGCTTTGGCGGGCACGGAATCGGCTGCTTCCCGATTGCCGCGGACGGCGCGGATCGCCGCCTTCCAATCCTTGATATCGAGCTTTTGAACCGCGTCCTGGATGCCCGTGCTGGTGGCGATGATTTTGGCCTTCTCGCCGCCCGCGTAGAGCGCGTCGAGGCGCGAGAGCAAAAAGTACAAGCGACGTTCGCGGTAGGAAAAATCGAATTGCAGCAGGAAGCGGCTCTCCGTCTTCTTGGGGTTCGAGGATTCCTGGTGGTAGCGAGCTTTTACCCAGGCGCGAATCACAAAGTAGAGGGCATGCAACTCGTCGGAAGATTCATCCAGATCGAGCGCGGCGGCGACGATGCTGGTCAAGCCGTCGATCACCGTCTTGATTTTGAGGCGGTGGTAGCCGGCGTAAAGCGAACCGCGGCTATCGCCGAGTTGGGTAAGCTTCTTCCCCGCGAACTGGTCGGCGGTCTCGCGTTTGAAATTGAGCAGCAGATCGGATTGCTCTACAGTCTGTTCGAGCTGCTCGATCACGTCCTGAATGCGCGTGACGGTTCGATTGCGTTCCACGACGTGGCGCAGATCCTCGCGAATGGTTTGATAGCGAGGCAGTGCGAAGGCCGCGTCAAAGACATTCTCGATGGCATCGGGCTTGGAGGCGTCGCTGCCCTGCTCTTCGGCGGTTTCGGGCGAGGGCTCGATATAGACCAGCTTGCGTTCGTACGGAAGATAGCCTCCACGAACGCCGAGCTCTTCGATCGCGTAGCTGAAGGGCTTGTTGTTCAGATAGCCGCCATCGGCAAAGGCCCGGTTGCGAAAGCGGTACGGCACGGGGCTCGGACCGGGGGGCGAATCGTCGTCCGCCGGAATGTAGTCGACGATGAAGGGACGCCATTCGGCGCTGGTGGAACGCGCGGAGGCGTCGTTCTTCAGGGGCGTGCAGCGGTCCAGCACGGGATCGATGTCGGCCAGCCGCATGGGTTCGAACGCGATCGGGAAGGCGGCGGTACAGCGGCCGGCGAAGGCGAGGAAGGGATTGAACTTCTGATCGAAATCGTTGCGCGGTCCGCTTTCCGGAGCGGTCGCTGGCGTCAGGTAGGGGCTGGCGCAGAAGTGAAAGACATTGCGGTGGCGCTTTTCCGAGACCACATCGTCGGCCAGTTTGAGACAGGTATCCAGACCGCGCAGATCGGTGGTGGTGACGAAGAGATCCACCTCTTCCACCAGAGCGGCGCCGGCGGGCTTGTTGTCCATGTCGGCCAGCGCACTCAGAAGCAGCGCGTACATACGCTCGCTGCTCAGCACGGATTGAGGCGGCTTCTGTTGACGCAGTGTAAACCCGCCGGCGACGGGGCCGGAGGAGTCATTGTCATTCATCAGCGTCGCGATATCGGCCTGGTCTACCCAGAGCTTTTCCATGACGCGGAAATCCAGGCCCTTGGCGAGCGCCTTAGCGAGGAACACCGAGTTCAGGCCGCCCGCGGAGGTACCGGAGAGGACATCGACAATAAAGCGCGTGCGGATGGGACCATTCGCGGCGCTCAGGTCGGGGCCGCTCGCGCCCAGGATTGCGCCGAGTTTGCGATAGATCGCTTCCGTGCCCTGGGTTCCCGTGCCGCTTACGCCGGAGGTGGCGCGCACCAAAGAGTAGAATTCCTGTGCGACGCCGTTGATGTACACGGCCAGCGAGACGCCCCCGTACATCACCAGGGCGAAGCGTACCTCCTTCTCCAGGTCCGGCGTATCCATGATTGTTTATTAGAGCAGACGCCGATTCCCGGGACCGCGCGATTATTTGCGCGAGGCTTCGGCGTTGGCGCGATTGAGTAATGCGCGCATATAGCCGTAGCCGTAGGCGGTCTGCGCATAGTTGCCGCCGACCATGCCAGGGGAGTGATCGAGAATCACGATGCCATCGTAATTCACGTCGCGAAGCGCCTTCATGATTTTGTACATGTCGTAGTAGCCATCGTCCATGAAGGTCTCGACGAAGTGCGGCAGAGGGGCGGTGACATTGCGGAAGTGGATCTTCCAGATTTTCTTGGCGCCGAAATAGCGGATCATTTCCTCGGGATCTTTGCCGGTGAGCGCCCTGCCGCCTTCCAGCCACGTACCGCAGCACAGGCAGATACCGACGTTGGGACTATTGGCGATTTCGAGTGCGCGCTTGTAGCCTTCGAAATTGCTGAAGATGCAGCGCGGCACGCCGGCGAGCACGGGCACCGGCGGATCGTCCGGGTGGATGCCGATGCGCACGCTGTTCTCTTCGGCTACCGGGGCAACCTGTTTGATGAAGTGGGTGAAGTTCTCCCAGATTTCTTCCTTGGTGAACACGCGGCCGTGGGAGAGCGGCTCTTTGAAGGTCTTGCCATCCCACACGCCCGCTTTGTCCGGGCTGGCCATATTGAATTCGCGCGCCGATGCGCCGCGAATTTCGCTACGGCCGCTGGACCAGATGCCGTTGCCCATGTGGGCATAGGTCGTATAGTAAATGCCCGCCTTGCCCAGGTTGCGAAGGTACTGCTTGTATTCCTCGATCTTCTGATCGCGCCCCGGCAGGTTGAGCGTCACTTCCGGCATGTTGTGCACGCTGGTGTTGCCGATGTTCCAGACGGTGATGCCGGCATCGGCGTAGCGCTTCTTGATCTGCAGAAATCCTTCGGCCGTGCGCAGGTCCGGAGTGGATCCCACGCTCACGTACTCGGCGCCGATCTGTTTCAGGAAGAGCAACTGCTCGTCGGTCGGGGTGGCGCCCGATTGCGCGCAGAGCTTGATGCCGGGAGCGTTGGGATGAACCGTTCCCCGCGCCTTGACGCGCTGCCAGCAGCGCGCCCAAGGCCATTTTGCCGAAACTCCTGCGATCCGTTTTTGCGATCATGCACGTCTCCGTTTCGAGGATCTTTACTGCGCAGCCTTGCGAGCCGCGGCGGAATCGTAACTCTCGCCATAGATCGCGGGGACCTTTGCACCCATCGGGCGAAGATACATGGAGAGCTGTCCGCGATGGTGCACCGAGTGATGAATCACGAAGTTCAGGTACATCACGGCCGGCAACTGGAACATACCGCGGAAATCGACGATCTTGAGTAACTGGTCGTTGGACAGGGTGGCTAGTTTTTCCAGGCGCGGGGCGAAGTGCTCCGCGTACCAGGCCGAGAGATCGGCGGAATTTTTGATGGAAGGCGGCAGGGGACGGGGCGTGAAATCGAACTCGCCGGCCGCCACGGCTTCGAGGAATCGCATCTCGGTGGCAGCGATATGCCAGGCAAGTTCCAACGCGCTCTTGGAGACTTCGTCCGGCCGGTAATCGCCTTTCTCCAAGCGGAATCGCTTCGATCACGCTGGTGGTGATCCGCGACTCATTCTTGAGTGAGGGCAGAAAATTTTGTAACAGAAAAGCTGCCTGATCGGGTTGGATTGGTTGCATGCGTCCAGAATACCTCAGACACCGCCGGCAGACTTGACACCGCCGCCGCATTCGCGCACGCTGTTCCTTAATGCCCATTCTGCAAGTGATCGTCCTGGCGGTAATCCAGGGTTTAACTGAATTTTTGCCGATTTCGAGCACGGCTCATTTGTATCTCACCTCCTGGCTGCTGGGCTGGCAGATCGAGGGCCTGGATTTCGATATCGCCCTGCATCTGGGCACGCTGCTCGCCGTCCTCATCTATTTCGCGCGCGATTGGGTGCAGATTGTCGCGCAGGGCTTTGGAATCCAGACGCGCGGCGATCGTGAATTGAAGCACAATCACATGCTGCTCTGGCTGCTGATCATCGGCACGGTGCCGGTGGGCGTCGCCGGGCTCCTGTTTAATAAGCAGGCGGAGACTACCTGGCGCAATCCCTTCGTGATGGGCTTCATGATGATTGTGGTGGGCGTGCTGATGTGGCTGGCGGAGAACTCGGCGCGGCAGCAGCGCGATCTTTCGTCGATCCATTTGTCCGACGCGGTGGCGATCGGCGCCGCGCAGGCGCTGGCCGTGGTGCCGGGCACCTCGCGCAGCGGCGTCACCATCAGCGCCGGCTTGTTCCGGAATTTGACGCGTGAATCGGCGGCGCGCTTCTCTTTCCTGCTTTCGACGCCCGCGATTGGGGCGGCGGCCGCGAAGGCGCTTTGGGATATGCACAAAAAGGGCAGCGGTTTGCACAGCATGCTCAACGCCGATTTCCTGGTGGGTGTCGCCATTAGTGCGATCACGGGCTGCTTGGTGATCGCCTGGTTTCTGCATTATCTGCGTCGCAGCGGGCTCCGCCCCTTCGTGTACTATCGAATTCTTTTTGGCATAATGATACTTGCTCTGGCTTTCATCCGCCGGCCAGCGTGATGAAGCTACTATCACCGACTCAGCACAGAAGGCTGAATGAGATCATCGGGTTCCTGCTGCTTTCCCTGGGCCTGGTCCTGCTTCTCAGCCTGGTGTCGTACCATACACAGGATCCATCCCTGGATACTGCTGCCGCTTCGCGCCCTCTCAACCTCGTCGGCTACCCCGGCTCTTACCTGGCGGACGTATTTTTTCAGACGTTCGGGGCCGCCGCTTTCCTCTTCCCGCTGCTTTCGTTTCTACTTTCCTGGAAGTGGATTCGCAGCGAGGAGCTGGAGGCAGGCGGCGTCAAGATTTTTGGTTCGATCCTGCTCACGCTGGCATTGAGCGCGGCGTTCTCTTTTGTGCCGCTGCACCTCTTCGACGGCACCATCCGCATCGGCGGCACGCTCGGGCTCACGCTGGCGAACTACCTCGTGGATTCCCTGAATGTCACCGGCGCGTTACTGGTTACGCTGACCACGGTCGTCATCTCGCTCTACTTCGTCTCCACATTTACGCTGGCAACGCTGGGAGGCTGGTTCGAAGGCCCGATGGCGTGGATGGAAGCGCGCGGCGAAGCGTGGCGCGAATGGCGCGAACGCGTCCATCAGCAATCCATCGAGAAGGCCAAGGAGAAGGCTGCGAAACGCCGGATGCCGCGGCCGGAGAAAGAAGTGAAGTCGAAGACGGCGGCGGCGACTGCGGCTGCAGTGGTGCCGCTGCACTCCGAAGTCTCCGGACGCGCGCCGTGGGAAACCAATGACACGCCCCAACCCGCGGAATACGCGACGGTGGAGGAGCCTTCGCCGCGGCCGCTAGCCTACGCCGGGGAGGAAGAGATTCCGATCTGCCCGGTGGAAGACCTGGCGCCACTGCCCGACCCTTTCCCTGCCCTGACCGCCGCTACCGCAAAAGAAAATGCGCGCAGCGCAGCACCGCATATCGACCCGGTCTTCCGGCTGCCCGATACCGAACTGTTGAATCCGCCGCCGCCGCGCAATCCCTTCGACGAACAGGAGCTCAAGGAGACCGCCAGCAACATCAAGGCGAAGTTCGAAGAGTTCAACGTGATGGGCAACGTGGTGCAGATCAACCCGGGCCCCGTAGTTACCACTTTCGAATTCAAGCCCGATGCCGGCGTGAAATACAGCCGCATCACCAACCTGGTGGAAGACCTCTGCCTGGGGTTGCAGGCGGAATCGATTCTGATCGAGCGCATTCCCGGCAAGCCGACGGTCGGGATCGAAGTTCCCAACAGCAAGCGCGAGTTGATCGCGCTGCGGCAGTTGCTGGAATCCGACGAATTTCAGAATTCGCCCTCGTACCTGACCATTCCGCTGGGCAAGGATATCAACGGACGGATTCGCGTGGCGGCGCTAGAGACCATGCCCCACCTGCTGATCGCCGGTTCCACGGGCTCCGGCAAGAGCGTGATGATCAACTCGATGATCATGGCGATTCTGTATAAGGCGACGCCGGACGAAGTACGCCTGATCATGGTGGACCCGAAGCGCGTGGAGTTGGGAATGTACGAAGGCATTCCGCATCTGCTCACGCCGGTCATCACCGATCCCAAGAAGGCCACCAACGCGCTGCGCAACGCGGTGCTGGAGATGGAGCGCCGCCTGCGCCTGCTCGCCGAGCTGGGCGTGCGCAACATCGATCAGTACAACAAGAAAATTCGCAAGCTACAGGAAAAGCCGCGCGAGCTCTTCGTGGATGAAGATGCCACCCAGGACGACCCGCGCCCGCTGCCTTACATCCTGATCCTGATCGACGAGTTGGCCGACCTCATGATGCTGGAAGGCCGCAACGTGGAAGAAAGCGTAACCCGCCTGGCGCAGATGGCGCGCGCCGTGGGCATGCACCTGGTGCTGGCGACGCAGCGTCCCAGCGTGGACGTGATCACCGGGCTGATCAAGGCGAATTTCCCGGCGCGCATCAGCTTCCGCGTGGCGACGCGCGTGGACTCGCGGACGATTCTCGACGTGATGGGCTCCGAGCACCTGCTCGGCAAGGGCGATATGCTCTTCCTTCCGCCGGGCTCGGCGCGCCTCACGCGTGTGCACGGCGCGTTTGTCACCGAGACCGAAATTCAGGGCGTGGTGGACTTCTGGAAGAATCAGGCCAAGCCGGAGTACGACCAGAGCTTCCTGATCGCGCCGCCCGACGAAGGCGACTCAACGGCGGACGCCGAGCCGGTGAGCGAAGACCAGGATCCGCAATACGAGGACGCCATACGACTGGTGCTGCAAATGGGCAAAGCGTCGACTTCGACGCTGCAGCGGCATCTGCGCCTGGGCTATGGCCGCGCCGCGCGCATCCTCGATATGATGCAGCGCGATGGCATCATCGGTCCACCCGACGGCAGCAAACCGCGCGAAGTCCTCAAGCGCCCGGACTGGCTGCACGAAGTCGAAGTCCGCTAGGTTCCTCTCGAACTAGAGAGAGACTTCGACCACCGCCGTACCGTGGTCTGGTTTGCCATCCCGCAGGAGGGGACGGAAGACCCACTTTTTGACCGAAGCGACGGCGGCCGGCATCAACTCCGAGGGACCAGACACGGCGTAAGCGAATTCCACGCGGCCATCCGGCGTGACCGTCGCCACCACACGGACTTTGCTGCGCCCGCTGGCGGGAGGGGGCGCGCTCAAGGGCCGCGGTTCTTCGATCGAGCGATGCGCCGAACGCAGCAGGAACGGCACCTCGATTTCCGCTACCGCCGCCGTGGGGACAAACTGCCAGCGCAGCACCGCACGGGTCGCCGCGGGCCGTAGTAGCTCGGGACCGCTCAGGGCAATCGCGTTGGCAACCGTGCCGTCGGAGGCGATGGTGACCTTCAACTTGACGGTGCCTTCGATGCCTTCGCGGAGGGCCTGCGGCGGATATTCCGGGTCGGGCGCATGCAGGGCCGCGGGCCCCGCCGTCTCGGTCACCGTGATCACGGTCTTATTCGCCAGGGTGTAGACCGGTTTGGGCGGGCGCGTCGAGAAGTAGACGGCCGCGACATAAATCACCGGCAGTCCGATGGCGACCAGCGCTTTCACTCTTTTGATTTTAACGGGATTCCTTTTGCAGTTTGAGCGCCAGCGATTCGGGGATCCTGACGACCGTGCCGTGGCGATGATCGGCGGGAAAACTGACCTGCGGGGTCATGTCCTCGAACGTCTTCCAATCCGTGGTGCGCATCGCGCCATAGTGGCGGGGCGCGGTGTAGTGATCGAAGTAAATCCACCACTCGCTGCCGATTTGCGCCACCGTCGGGCCCTCCACCCAATCGCCCGTGAAGGGCTCGCTGACATCCTTCCACGGACCCGCCGGACTCTCAGCAAACGCGAGGCGCAGTTTCTTGACCTGCGGAGATTTGCGCTCGTCCTTGAATACCAGAATCCAGCGGTTGCCTGCATGGACAACCGTGGTATCGATGCAGTTGAAGCCTGGGTCGAACCAGAGCTTCGCCGGCGTGAAAGTTTGCCAATCCTTCGTGGTCGTGGCGTAGATGCGATGGTTGTAACCGGTATCGCCGGTCCCTTCGGTATCGGGAAAACGGCCCGGGATGGTGCTGGCCCAGAAAATGATCCACTCCTTGCGCGCCGGGTCCCACACCGCTTCGGGCGCCCACAGATTGCGCGCCGCCGGTTCGTTCTCCATCACATAGAGAGCGCATTGCGGCGACCAGTGAATCAAGTCCTTGGAACTGGCGTAGCCGATCTTGAGCTTGCCTCCCATATCCTTGGCGGTCCAACCCCAGGTCCACAGCATGTGCCAAACGCCGTCGGGTCCCTGGCCGAGCCATGGGTCGCGCATCAGCATGCCCGTCTCTTCGGGCTTGACCCACGGCTGATCGCCGTTGAGCGGAGTCCACTTGCGCCCGTCGCCGCTCAGGGCGAAGAAGACGCCGGTCTCACCATTGCGGCGGAAGGATGTGAACAGATAGGAATCGGCGGCCAAAAGTGGGACGGCCAATAAGAATGCGAGTAGGAGTCGGCGCATGATCAGACCGCCAGTTCGCCGTGATAGAGCATGTCCTTGGGATTGAACTTAGCGGTGAAGGTCATTTTGCCCAAGTGGGTGGTGAAGAGAATTTCTTTATCGTCCTTCGCCAGCGTGAGAGCTTCGCGGGAGAAGCCGAAGAGGTAGACCGTGCCGTTGCTGGAATCCTCCTGGACTACCGCGGCCTCCAGCGGCTCCGGCTTGCTCTTGGTCTGCAACGTGGTGACTTGGCGAACGCGATCGAGTGCATTTTTCGAGTCGGATTTCGTGAGTGGCACACCGCTCATACCGAGCACATAATGTCCTTCGAAGCCGTCGGGCAGTTTGGTCTTAAGCGCGGCTCGCACCGGCGCAGCGCTCTCCCACACTACCGTGCCCCGGTACGTGGTCACGATCTTGGACGAAGGATTGCGATTCCCGCCGCCATTGCCGCCCGGCATCTTGCCCAACCCGCCGGTGTTGCGCGTGGAACGCGGATTCGGCATGCCGTTGGGGATCGATGCATTCGGAGCGCTGTTCTTCTGCGTCTTGGTGGTCTCCGCGGTAGTAGATTTCGCCCACGGAGATTTGCTCAGCAACCTGGCGATCTCATCGGAGTTCCACTCGCCCGGATCCTTGCTCTCCCAGAACTCCTTGCCGCCAAAACCATACGCGTGCCTAAAAGAGATGATCCCCGCGCCCGCCAGCCAAAGCAAGTTGCGGCGCGAAAATACCAGTTGCCCGTCTTCGACCATGTTGTCTCCGGCAGAATCAGATTGCTAATTCGCCATGGTACAGCATGTCTTTAGGAATGAAGTGAGCCTTCACCACCAGCCGGCCCAGCGTAGTAGTAAAGAGGACCTCCGAATCGTGAGCGCTCACCGACAGCATTTCTTTCGAGAAACCCAGCAGGAAACTGGAGCCGGAACTGACCTGGCGCGCCGCCACGCCGGCCTGCACGATGTCCTTGCCTTTGACCTGCAGGCTGCTCAGTCCGCGCAGGCGGTCCATGTCGTCTTCGTCGCGACGGCGAGAGGCGGGGGAATTGTCGTCGTCTTCGCCCTGATAGCGGGAGCCGCCCATCAACGGAATTCCAGATACGCAGATGACGTAGTGGCCGTCGAATTTTTCCGGCGGGCCGGATTTCATGGCGTCCTCAATGGGCAGTGCGCTTTCCCAACGTACGGTTCCCGAGTAAGGCGACGCCTGACTTCCGCCGCGCGGGGAACCGCCGCCATTGCGGGGCCTGCCTCCGCCCATCCCAGGTATCCCCAAGCCTCCGATTCCGGGAATGCCGATACCTCCGCTGGGACGCCCGCCTCCGGGATAACCGCCACCCGGGTAACCTCCTCCGGAGTTCCCACCGGGATATCCTCCTCCATTAGTCGAGGACGGATTCTGACCGGGTGCATATGTCGCCTTGACCTCCTTGGCCCACGGTGAGTTAGTGATCAGGCGATCGACTTCCTCGCTGGTCCATTGCGATGGGGGCTTCTTATTCCAGAAGTCAGTGGATGCCGCATTCAGCCGAACGCCAGTCAGGCCGGCTCCAGCCAACAGCATAAGACTCCGGCGCGTAATCAGATGATTCTTCATAGCAACGCTCCCAAGTCTTTTGGACGCTTTGGGCCGGACCCGGCGTTTCCGGAATATACAGATATTTCAGGTATCTATAATCTTTCGAGAAACTTAGGAGGCGTCAAAATGACGCCGGCAGGGGCGCTTATTGCCGCACCGGTTACTCAGCGTCAAAACGGTCCGGATTGGTTGCGAAGTCGGTGAAGCGGCGAAGGGCTTTGATATAGCCCTGAAGGGCCAGGTTCATGGCAGCTCCCGCCTGGCGAATCCGCACACTGCCATCGGGGTGGGGCAGGCCGGTTGGAGTTTCCTTCATGATCGCGTCAAACGTCGCGCGTGCGGCCACGTTTTCCCTCCAGGCAGAATCCAAATCTGCCTTTAAGCGCGTCATTGTCTCCGAGCGTGAGTGTTCCAACGATCCTTCCCTCGAATTGCGAATAAGTCTTTCATGATGGTACCCCCGGTTCGGGCCGCTAGACAATGAAAAAAATGCACGCGAAGCGTCGCAGCCTGATTCGGCTGCTCAGAGAACGCCGAGGGATTCTAAGCCTGCCATCCTCTCGTCCGGTCTTTAACGGAACCTGCCCTTCGATCCTGGAAAACGTCCCGTCGCCAAAAGTTGGTTAGTCGAAATCTTGATACAATTTACGCGTGCCGTCGGTAAAATTCATCCCGAGATGGTCCGCCGATTGCCACCTAGCACTTATTCTGCCGTACAGAAAGTAGCAGAACATGAACGGCCAAGGTGATCCCGACCCTACGTCGGAGGCGAGTTCGACGACGCGGCGGGAAAACGAGAGTTTAATCGCGGTAGGAGTGGGTGCCTCCGCGGGCGGCCTGGAAGCATTTTCCGAACTGGTATCCAACATTTCGCCGGTCACCGGCATGGCCTTCATCTTCGTGCAGCATTTGGATCCGCATCACGAGAGTGCGCTGCCGGAATTGCTTGCCGCGAGAACCAGGCTACCCGTAGTCCAGGTGCGTCAGGATACTCCGTTGGAATCGGATCACATCTACGTGATTCCTCCCAACGCGCTGATGGTGATCCGCGACCGGGCGCTCGTTCTTGAAGCACGGCCCAAGCCGCCCGAACAATTCCGGCCAATCGATTCGTTGTTTCGTTCGCTCGCCGCGGAATTTCGTTTCAACGCGGTGGGTATCGTGCTTTCCGGAACCGCAACCGACGGCACGCTGGGGCTGAAAGCCATCAAGGCGGAGGGCGGTGTCACGTTCGCTCAGGACGAGACGGCCAAATTCGACAGCATGCCGCGCAGTGCGATTTCGACCGGCGTGGTGGATTTCGTTTTGCCGCCGGGCCGGATCGGCGAGGAACTGGCTGCCTTCGCAAGAAGGGCGCGCCAAATCCAATCAGACAATTTGGAGCCGGGCGACGGTTCGACCTTTCATGCGCTGCTATCGCAGCTGCGCAGCCAAACCGGTGTCGATTTCGCGCAATACAAGCAGCCCACGATTCTGAGGAGGCTGACTCGCCGCATGGCGCTTCGCAGGTCGGACAGCCTCGCGCAATACCTCGAGCTTCTGAAACAGGATGCGGAAGAAACCAGGGCTCTGTTCGGCGACCTGCTGATCAACGTTACCGATTTCTTCCGGGATCCTGCTGTGTTTGAGGCAGTAAAACACGTCGCATTTACATCCCTGGTGCATTCCGGCTTGAATCCCCGGGTCATCCGGATCTGGGTCCCGGGCTGTTCCTCGGGCGAAGAAGTTTACTCCATCGCCATCTCTCTGGCGGAATTCCTCGAAGCCGAAAACCTGGAATACGCAGTGCAGATTTTCGGAACGGATGTCAGCGACAGCATCATTGAGAAAGCTCGCTCGGGAGCCTACGACCTCAGCGCTATCACCAACATCTCTCCGGAGCGGCTCCGGCGTTTTTTTGTGCGGACTGAATCGGGCTATCAGATTTCACGCGCGATTCGAGAGATGTGTGTGTTCTCGCGGCACAATATTGCCAAGGACCCTCCGCTATCCCGCATGAATCTGATCAGCTGCCGGAACCTGCTGATCTATTTCGCGGCTTCCCTGCAGCGGCGGGTGATCTCCACCTTTTGTTACGCATTGTCCCCGGGAGGCTTTCTCATCCTTGGTTCTTCGGAGACGCTGGGCTCGTTTTCCGACTTCTTTTCCACCGAGGATGAGGCCAACCGGATCTACCGTAGAAAGGTAAATCTTTCGCGCAATCCCGCCGACTTGTTTGAAACCACCGGCGAGCTCACGCAACGGTTCTCGTTGCCGCCCGAGAAGCCGCGGCCGGCCGAGGCCGGCTACCCGATGGACCGCATCCCGCGAGAGGTGGATCGGATTGTGCTTTCCCGTTACGGGCCTGCCGGCCTGGTGGTCAATGAAGCGCTGGCCGTCATCGAACACCGGGGCGATGTGGGGCAGTATTTGTCCAAGGCGTCACCTGAGCCGAATGCCGAGTTGATGTCGATCGTGCGCCCGGACCTTCGAACCTTCCTCGGAGTCGCCGTGGAACAGGCCCGCCGTTCCGATTTGACGGTGACCGTCGAGCGACCCGGTACGCCCGGCAACCCCATGGTATCGCTCACGGTAATTCCGCTGCGGCTGGCGGGAAGCGCTACCCATTTCCTGATTTTGTTCGGCGAAGCACGTTCGCCTCATTTTGGAATCGTGGCCGGCGACTCAGAGAAAAACCAGCCTGCGGAAGGGGTGGCTGAAAGCCCGGCGGAGACCCTGCACCTGCAGCAGGAACTGAGAGCCACACGCGAGTATCTGCAATCGGTAATCGAAGAACTGCGCTCTACCAACGAAGAGGCGCAATCGGCGAACGAAGAGCTCCAAAGCACGAATGAGGAATTGCAGACCGCCAAGGAAGAGCTGCAATCTTCCAACGAAGAACTCAATACCATCAACACGGAAATGCAGAGCCGGAATGCGGATCTGGCGAGAATCAACGACGACCTGATCAATCTGCTTAGTTCCATGAATGTGCCGATCGTCATGACCGGCAGCGACCTGCGCATCCGCCGCTTCACGCCCACGGCCGAGAAGGTCTTTCGGCTGATTCCCACCGATATAGGCCGGCCGATCGCGGATTTGAAACCGCACATCAACGTTCCCAAGCTGGAAGAAATCCTGCGGCAGGTGATGGATAGCCTGCAGCCGCACGAACAGGATGTTCACGACCAGGAAGGCCGGCACTATCTGATGCGGGTGCGACCCTATCGGACCTTCGACAATCGCATCGATGGCTGCGTCCTGCAATTGCTGGACATCAGCGAGCTCAGGCGAAACCTGGAAGAAATTCGCGCGGCGCGCGATTTTGCGCAGGCTATTGTCAACACCGTGCGCGCTCCGCTGGTGGTGCTGGACGAAAAGCTGGTCATTCAAAGCGCCAACCGCGCCTTTCATGAGACTTTCGCCGTAAGTCATCACACCACGCTGAATCAGACAATCTATGAGGCGGCCGGCGGCCGGTTCGACTTGCCGGCGGTGCGCAAAGCCCTCGAAGCCGACGACCGTGCCAATGAATTGCACGATATCGAAATTGAGTATCCACAGGAAAACGGCGAGACCCGGAGCCTGTTGCTGAACGTGCGCAGGTTGCGCACGTCTGAGAAAAAGCATCTGACCCTGATGGCTTTCGAGGACATCACGGAACGGAAACGCGCGGCCGAGGTCCGTTACCGCCGGCTCTTCGAATCGGCTCGCGACGGAATCGTGCTCGTGGACGCGGCCAGCGGGGAAGTGCTGGATCTGAATCCTTTCTCGGAGCGTCTTCTCGGCTATCCCAAGAACGAACTGGTGGGGCGCAAGCTTTGGGAGATTGGACCCACGGCCAACGTGCAGACGCTGCGCGCGTCGCTACAGCGAGTTCGCGATCAAGGCGCGCTGCGCGTGGACGATTGGGTGATCCAGACCAAAGATGGCCGCGAGTTGCACACCGAAGTCATCGCCAACACCTATTCCGAGGGTGAGCGGCGGGCGATTCAGCTGAATATCCGCGACGTCAGTGAACGCAAGAAATTCGAACAGGAACTGCAGCAGACACAGCGCCTCGAAGGCTTGGGCCTTTTGGCCGGGGGCATAGCCCACGATTTTAATAACCTGCTCACCGGGATCCTCGGGAATGCCAGCCTGGCCTATACGGAACTGGCGCCGGACCAGGGCGCCAGGCTGCGCCTGCGCGAAATTATCCAGGCTTCGGAAAGCGCGGCGTTCCTGACACGCCAGATGCTCGCCTATGCGGGAAGGGGGCGGTTCGTCATCGAGACGCTCAACCTGGGAGACCTGGTAAGAGATATCTCCACCCTGATCAAGACATCGATTCCCAGAACAGTGGAACTGAAGTTGGATCTGGCGCCGAATCTGCCTCCGATCGACGCCGACCCTGCCCAGCTTCAGCAGGTGGTGATGAACCTCGTGATCAATGGCGCCGAAGCCATCGAGGAAAACCGCATCGGGAAGGTCGAGATCCGCACGTCCCTGCGCCAGTTCACCGAACAGGAAGCCGCCGAGATCTTCGGACCGGGTCAAGCCGGCGAATATGTGCAGTTGGAAGTCAGCGATACCGGTTCGGGGATGGACGAACCTACCCAGTCGCGAGTTTTCGACCCGTTCTTCACCACGAAATTCACCGGCCGGGGCTTGGGGCTCGCCGCCGTTCAAGGCATCGTCAAAAGCCACGGCGGGTCCATCCGCTTATATAGCACGCCGGGACACGGAACCTCGTTCGTGGTGCTCCTTCCCGCCAGCCGGCACCCGGTTCAGGACGCTATCGAGGGCACGCCGCCGCCTCCGGCCATACCTGCCGGGTCCGTAGCGTTGGTGATTGACGATGAAGAATCGATCCGAACACTGGCCAATAACGTGCTGTCTCGTGAGGGTATGCGGGTCCTGACCACGGCGGACGGCAGATCGGGCGTAGACCTGTTTCAAGAGCACCATGGGATCATCTCGGTTGTGTTGCTGGACCTGACAATGCCGGTTCTCAGCGGCGGCGATGCCCTGGCGAAGATCAGGGCGATCAATCCCAATGTTCCCGTGATTCTCTCCAGCGGTTTCGATGAAAGAGAGACTGCTCGAAAATATGCCGGCTTGAAGCCTCAAGGATTTTTGCAAAAGCCTTATACGTCCAAGCGACTGGTAGATGCCGTCTCAAACGTATTGAACCGGCGAGGAGACGTGATCCTCGTGGACGATGAACTCGTCAAGAACTACGAAACCACACGGTACCGCTTCATCCGGATCGATTTGGATACCTGTTCCACGGCTCTAGACATGGGGTTTTTGCATCGCTCGTTGGGAAATATCGAGATCGCACTATCGGAAGTTGACATGGTAGCGCGGGGAATCGAAACCATCGAACACTTCCTCGCCGGAATGCCACCGGAGCAGAAAACCCGGCTAGCGGAAGATTTAGGGGAAATCAAGCGCCGGCACGAGGCCCTCAAAGCTTCGCTCGGCGCCGCGTCCGGGTCATAGATCCTTCACCATGATCTGCCCATCCGCGCCATCTTCGTAATACCCCGGCGCGCGCCGGAAATTCCGAAAACCGTACTTTTCGTAGAACGCGATGGCTCGCCGGTTCGTCACTTTCACCGTGAGCCTGAAACGCCGCACTCCGCGGAGCTTGAGACGCCGCAGCGTGCTGTCCATGAGCGCCTTCGCAGCGCCCTTCCCCCGCACCGCCGGATTTACTGCCAGGGAAACCAACTCGGCCCGATTTCCGGCTCTAGCGGCGCAAAGACAGCAGATCGAATACCCGACCACCTTAGTACCCCCCATTGCGACCAGGAATAGCTCCCCGCACTTGCGGGTGTATTCTGCAAACAGATTGCGATCGTATGCATCTTCTCCGAAGCTCACCCTCTCAATTTCCAGGATGCCGGGGATGTCCGCGGCTCTTACACGCCGGACTGCAAATCGTTTTTCCATTCTGTTATCCTTTATTTTGGCGCACTTGGAAGACTGTTGGAAGCCATGGCTAGAAAAAAACGCGGCAACAGGTCCGTACCTCTTGACAAGCATTTAGGACCGGCGCATACTGAATCCATGTTGCAACTGAGTGGCAACAAGAATCAGATAGACCTTCCGCTGGCCAACCTCATGGACCTGCAAAAGGGCGATGCGGCCATCCTCGACCACATCGAACTTCCCACCGATGATGCGCGCCGCCTGATGGAACTTGGTTTCCTCCCTGGCAGCAGGATTACCGCGGGATTCAGCGCTCCGGGCGGAGACCCGCGAGTGTTTCAGGTGGACGGGTCGGAGATCGCGCTGCGCCGCGTCACCGCCCGGCATCTAAAAGTCCGGCTGGAACATCAGGCCGACCGATCCGGCAAGACCCCGAGGAAGCCGTGAGCGATTGCCATAATTGCCAGAGTTGCGCCACCTCGGTCGCCGAACTCCCCCGCCCGGCCGCGGTTCGCACCGTGGCTCTCGTCGGCCCGCCGAACTCCGGGAAGACCACCCTTTTCAATCGCCTCACCGGATTGCGCCAGAAGGTTGCAAACTTTCCGGGCGTCACTGTGGAACAGCACACTGGAGTTGCCGAGTTCCCGGATGGACGCGCGGTCAGCATCGTAGATCTCCCAGGAATTTACAGCCTGCAACCCCGCTCCGAAGATGAACAGGTGGCTTACGATGTGCTTCACGGAGAACGTGCGGGCACACCCAAGCCCGAAGCCGTCCTCCTGGTGCTGGATTCCACCAACCTTTCGCGCCACCTTATGTTGGCCGCGCCAATTCTGGCGCTGGGACTGCCGACGCTGATCATCCTGAACATGGCGGACGACCTGCGGAATCGCGGCGGCAAACTCGATCTGCGCAAGCTTTCCCTGGAGTTGGGCGCGCCGGTGGCGCTGATCAGTGCGCGCGCCGGCGAGGGCATTTCCGAGGTCTTCGATTTCCTGGCGGGCACGATGCTCAAGCCCGTGCCGACTCTACTCCCGGTGCTGCAGGATGTCCCCAAGTGCCGCGAATGGGCCGGCGCCGTGGGCAGCAAAGCCGGCTACCACCCACCGATCGCACCCAAGTGGACGCGGCGGCTGGATTCGGTGTTCCTGCACCCGGTAGGCGGACCGCTGGTGTTTCTGCTGGTCGTGGTCGGCGTCATCCGGACAATCTTCATGGCCGCCGCTCCCATCAGCGATGCCGCGCAGGCTTTCATCACCAGCAGCGGCAAGTGGATTGCAGCTGCGCTGCCCAACTCCCTGCTCGCATCTCTACTGGTGGATGGCGTTTGGAAGGGCGTCGGCAGCGTGCTCGTGTTCCTGCCGCAAGTGCTCCTGCTGTTCCTCTTCATCGGTATCCTGGAAGATTCCGGATATCTGGCGCGCGCGGCGCTGATCGCCGATCGCACCATGGCGCGCGTAGGCCTGCAGGGCAAGAGTTTCATCCCGCTACTCTCGGCTTACGGTTGCGCGGTCCCGGCGATCATGGCGACGCGCACCATCGAGAACAAGCGCGACCGCATCGCCACCATTTTGATCGCTCCGTTCATGACCTGCTCGGCGCGGCTGCCGGTCTACGCGCTGCTGATTGCCGCGTTCATCCCGAACCGGAATTTCATCGGCAGCGTGATCACCGCCCAGGTAGCGGCATTGCTCGGCCTGTATGTTTTAGGATTTCTGGCCGCCGTGGTGACCGCGCGGATGTTGAAATCCAGCGTCCTGAAGAGCGTGCAGGCGCCCTTCCTGCTGGAGATGCCCAGCTATCGCTGGCCCACGCTGCAATCCCTGGGCTTGCGTCTGCTGGATCGCAGCAAGGTCTTCCTGCAGCGCGCCGGAACGGTGATCCTGCTGGTTACCGTAATCCTGTGGATCACGACGTATCTGCCTTACTCCGGAGGCAAGCCGGCCATCGAAAACAGCCTGGCGGGTACGGTCGGACGCACCATCGAGCCGCTCATCAAGCCTCTCGGCTTCAACTGGAAGATCGGCGTCGGGTTGCTGACCTCGCTCGCGGCGCGCGAGACCATCATCAGCACGCTCGGCCTGATCTACGGTATGGATCCGGATTCGCAGGGAATGGAACTGCAGAAGGCGCTCAAGACCGATCTCACCACCGGCGGCGCGTTCGCCTTGCTGATCTTTTTCGCATTCGCGATGCAGTGCATGTCTACCGTGGCGGTAGTGCGCCGCGAGACCGGCGGCTGGATGTGGCCCATCCTGCAATTCAGCTATATGGGGGCCCTTGCTTACGCCGGGCGCCTTCATCGCCTTCCACACGATCCACTAAATACGCTATTCGATGATCACCGTGCCGGTGGCTTCCTCAAAGACGTTATTGAAGAATTCCCGGGCGCGGGGCGAACAGCCGATGTGCAGGTTATCCATACCGTCTTCGACAAAGCCGAGGTAACCGCCCCAGCCGAGATCGCTCAGTATGAAGCGCAGGCACTCCAGTTCCGCGGGAGGCAGTGCGGCGTAAGCGATATCGAAGACCTGCCCGGAAGAATGCGCGAGGGCTTCGGGGCGGCCTTTCTGATTGCCGTAATCTTCGGGCTCCACCAGCGACGTGACTTCCAGCGGCTGGAACTTGGCCTTCGCACCCGTCTCCTCGTAGAGGCGGCGCGTTTCGTAAGCCAGATAGGCGAGCGTCCCGAGAGCCGCGGGCGATGCCTCGCCCATGAACTCCCGCTCCACCGTGAGCCGCAGGGAGTAGCCGAAGTATTCGGGGCGGTCCAGCGCCTTCACCAGTTTCTTGCCGAGATCCGCGCGAATGTCGTCGCCGTTGTGGAACACCAGATCGTCCTTCTTCAGCCATACGCTAAGACGGTGGGGGGCCCGTCCATTGGCGCACGAAATCGCTCTTGTACTCGCGTGACATACTCGCAAATTCGGCGGGGTCCCGGCGGTACAGCGCGAGCAATTGCTCGGCACGCCGAATCCGGAACCAGTAGGTCGGAGAATAATCGCGCTGCATCTGCTGTTGGACCGCGTCATAGAGTTCGCGATTCCAGGCCGGGCTATTGGAAAAGAACATGCGAGCCACGGTCATATCGTCCTTGGGGATTCCGCGGGCGCGGCGCGTGACTTCCTGCATCATGTTCACGCAGCCCTGGCCGCAATGGTAGGCGAATATGGCCCAGTCGCGGCCGCCGAACTTCTGCTCCATCCACGCCAGATAGCGGGCGGCGGCCGGAATGGCGCGCTCCGGCTGCAGGCGTTCATCGCGCACCACCACTTTGTACGGCGTCTTTCTGGTGACGGTCTTGTAGACGATTTTGCCGCCCTTGGATTTCACCGCAACCTTCTGCCTCGTCGATCTGTAGCGCGTGGCGGTGATCACCCGCAGCCCCATGCTGGTCGCCGTGGCGCCGGAGATCTGCATAATCCCCTTCGGCCCGGTAATGCTCTGCGCGTTCGGCTGGCCCCAGCTTTCCAGATAACAGATGGCCTCGATCACCGATGCCGGCATGCCGCTGCTTTGGGAAGCGGAACGGAATAACGCCTGCAATTTGGCATTGCCCGTGACCCTCTTGGCGCCGGGCAGAGCCTCCGCCTCGCGCATGATGCTGAAGGTCTGCGATTCGATCATCAGATCGGTACGCGCATCCAGTAATTCGTGTGAAATATCATCGCGCCCGACGCCAACACCCTCCACGCGATGCCGCGGCGCAAACTGATCGGCTCCCGCTGCCGGCAACGTTACGAGGAGTGCCAGTAGCAAGCCCTGTGTAGATTTCATTGGTACTTTCAGATCCAGTGTCTCATTGCTTAGACGTTTGAAATAGGGGAAACGATACATTGGGGTGTGGCCTTCAAAATGCTGAAACGGAAGCGATATGACGCCGGTGAAATCAGATGCGACCGCGCCTCGTCTTGCCGTTAGATGGACAATGACATCGAGGTCTCCCTCGGGCGGAAGAAAGTCCGCCTCACCAACTCTGCAGAAGCTTTTTTGGCGGCAGCCGGAGATCACCAAGCGCGACCTGCTGCAATATTATTCCGACATTTCACCCTTTCTTCTGCCGCATTTGAAGGATCGCGCCATGGTGATGAAGCGTTATCCGAACGGCGCCGAAGGCGAGTTCTTCTTCATGAAGCGAACCCCGCCCAACTCTCCAGCCTGGCTGCGCACCTGTTCCATCGAGCACGCTTCCGCCAGCGTAATTGATTTTCCGATGATTCAGGATGCGGCCTCGCTATTGTGGGTCGTCAATCTCGGGTGCATCGATTTGAACCAGTGGTATGCTCGCTGCGACGATGTGCAGCGCCCGGACTATTTGCACTTCGACCTCGACCCCGTGCCGGGTGCGGAGTGGGAAAAGGTGCTCGAGACCGCCTTGCGTGTCCGGGATGCACTCGGTGCGCGCGGGATTCCCTCGTATCCGAAGACCAGCGGCAGCCGCGGCATTCACATTTACGTTCCCATCCGCCGCGGCCCCGTGCAAAAGCAGGTGTGGAGCTTCGCCAAGCAACTTGCGCTGCGAGTTAGCCGCCGCGTTCCCCGCCCTTATCACCGCCGAGTACCGCATTGCCAAGCGTCCGCACGGCCGCGTCCTGGTGGACTACAACCAGAATGCCTGGGGACGCACGCTGGCTTCGGTCTATTCCGTGCGCCCCAAGCCGGGCGCTCCGGTCTCGACCCCGGTAACCTGGGCGGAAGTCGAACACGGCTTCCGGATCGAGGATTTCCGCATCGATACTATCGTCGATCGCGTGCGGAAACTCGGCGATCTGTGGAACCCCATGCTCGTGCAGCGCGGCCGATTCAACTTGGAGAGCGTCTCGTGAAGCTCGCCCCTATGGAGGCGCTGGCCGCGCTCGAAGTGCCCGAGGGTCCGGAGTGGCAGTACGAGCCCAAGTGGGATGGCTTCCGCTGCCTCGCTTTCCGCGGCGATGCAGGGCTCGAGTTGCAATCCAAATCAGGACAACCGCTGGGCCGTTACTTCCCCGATATCGTCGCCGCACTCGAAAACCTGCGCGCGAAGGAATTCGTGCTCGATGGCGAACTGGTAGTTCCGGTGGACGGCGACCTTTCGTTCAACGAACTGCAGCTCCGCTTGCATCCCGCCGCCAGCCGCGTCAAGATGCTGGCGGCCAAACATCCGGCGCTGTACATCGTTTTCGATCTTCTAACCGGCGATCTTCCGAACCTGCCCCTGCAGCAGCGCCGCAAGAAACTGGAGCAGTTCGCCGCCAGGAATTTTGAGGATGCCGGCGCGCTCCGGCTGTCCCCCGCAACCAGCTCCCTGGCGGACGCCCGCAAGTGGCTGCGCACCATGGGCGGTGGTCTCGACGGGATTATCGCCAAGCGCCTCGACGCCGCCTACGAGGCCGGCGAGCGCAGCGGCGCCGTGCAGAAGATCAAGAGCCTGCGCACCGCGGATTGCGTGGTGGGCGGCTTTCGCTATGCATCGGCGGGTAAAGTCGCAGGGTCGCTTCTGCTTGGACTTTATGACGAGGCCGGTTTGCTGCATCATGTCGGATTCACCTCCTCGATCCCGGCCGCGGAGAAGAAATCGCTGACGAAGAAACTCGAGCCGCTGCGCAAAGCGCCCGGCTTTACCGGCCGCTCACCCGGAGCGCCGAGCCGCTGGAGCACGGAAAAATCCGCCGACTTTGAGCCCCTAGCGCCGAAACTCGTTGTGGAAGTGCAGTACGACCACTTCACCGGCGGCCGTTTCCGCCACGGCACCAGGCTCTTGCGCTGGCGTCCGGACAAAGCGCCCGCTCAATGCACGATGGCCCAGGTGGAACACGAGAGCCGTTCCCCGCTCGGCCTGATCACTTCGTCCACACGGTGAAGGTGCGCCCGTCGTCCGCGATGCTCGCAAATTCCGCCGGACGCGCTTTGCCGGGTCCGCCGAAACACGTCTTTAGCTGGGTACCTTCCAGTTCCCAGATGCCGGCCTGCACGCGGCCGTCCGACAGCCGGTAATTCATTTCCAGGGGAGTCTTCGATCGGTCCACCGCGTAGGCGGCTTTCAAAATGGTCTGCGGTCCAATCTTCACTTCGATTGTATTCGCGGTGGCGATTCGTTTTCCCATCTTCACCCACTGCTCCTCCAGGGCCCTGCCGCTCATGATCGCCGAGACCATCGTCCATTCCCCTGCAAGTTCCGGCGCGGGCTCGCCGGCGAGTTCGGCCGGCGCTGCGTCGGGCTTGGGCTGGTCGACGCGCTTCAGGGTTTCGAGCGCCAGTCCAGATCCCGCTTTCGTTGCGAAGCTCACGGGCCGTGTCCCACCGCGCAAGGTCATGCAGATCTTCCAGGTGTCGCCATCCAGTTCGTAGATGCCGTACGATGTGTTTGCCGTCTCCGGACCCGCGTCGAAATGCAGATCGAATTGCTTTGGGAACGCGGATTGCCGGACCTCAATCCGCCCCGAATATTCGGCGCCCATGGCGGTCGTCGTGAAGCGGCCGCCCTTCACCGTGATGGACGCCTCGCCGGACGGCATTGCCGCACCGTCCAATTCCAGCGAGACGATCTTCCACGTGCCCTGCAGAAGCCTGATCTCGGACTTCATGGCCTTCTCCCTTTACTCGCGCGCGCCTGCTTTTTGGAGCGCCGCTTCAATGTGCGAATACTGGTATTTCTTCGACTGCGTCAGCGCGGTTTCTCCCGTCTTGGTGCGAACCTGCGGGTCGGCTCCCGCCTTCAACAGCAGGTTCACCATGCGGGCATCTCCGTAATCCATGCTTGTCATGTTGGACTGGACGATCTGCGCCATCCGCGCCGCTGGCTCGTTCACTGGAAGCCCGCGCTCGCGCGCCGGCGCGAACGCACGCGCGGGCAACCCGGTCTGATGGCAGGAAAAACACTCCTGCGCTTTCGTAAAGCCTTCCGTGCCTTTTTGCAACACTACCAAGTGACCGCGTTCCGGGGAACGATTCTGCGCGAACAGAGCGGGAGCAAAGTAGAGCGACAGCCAGGAGTCTCATCAACAATTCCCCTTACCAGTGGCCTACGGAGTGCAAATAGTATACCTGGGATTGGCGTCGAAAACGCGGCACCTGCCTTACCAGCCGGTCTGATTCATGCGGCGCAAAATCTCCGCGCCATAGGCATTCATGCGCACGGGCCGGCGCCGTAGCGGCGAGGGAATCACAGCCGCCAGCCTGGCGGCCTGCTCGCGATTGACTCTCGCTGCCGGTATTCCGTACCAGGCCTGCGACGCGGCTTCCGCGCCGAATACACCAGGCCCCCATTCGATCGTATTCAGGTAGAGTTCGAGGATGCGCCGCTTGGGCAGAATCCACTCCGCCGCCGGCGCCAGCGTGAATTCGATTCCCTTGCGCACCACGCTCCTGCTCGTCGTGAAGAAAAGATTCTTGACCAGTTGCTGGGTAATGGTGGACCCGCCGCGCCCCAATCGTCCCTCTTCCATATCCTGATCCACCACCTTTTGCACTTCCTTCCAATCGATGCCGTGATGCTGGAAGAAGCGCCCGTCCTCGGCTGAGATCACGGCGTGCTGCAAGTCGCCCGATATACGATTGAGCGCCACCCACTCTTGACGCTTACTGTACGGTCTGCGATGCAGCCACGCTTCCGCCCTGCGCTGCACCTGCACCATCGTGGTCGGAGGATTCATCCATCGGAGGGCCGTCAATTCCACCAGGGAGAACAGATAGAAGCCGGCAACCAGGGTCGCCAGAAATACCAGAATGGAGCGGAACCAGCCGCGTTTGCGCTTCGGGCTTGCGGGCACGACTATGATGGTAACAACCGCCGCGATGACCCGACTCGATAAGTTCCTGGCCTACTCCGAATCTCACCGCCTCACCGTCTGCGCCACCGCCGGCCTCTGGATCAGCCTCATCGCCTGGTGGGATTCCCAATTGCCCGATGTCTCGATCGGGTTCCTCTATCTCTTCCCGGTGCTTTTTTCCGCCGCCGCTCTCAACAACCTGCAGATTCTGGGAGTCGCCATACTCTGCGGCTTCCTGCGCAAGATCTTCGACCCCTTGGGAGACGCGCCCGGCGCCGCGGAGCGTTTCGGAGTTGCGGTGGCCAGCTACGCGATGACCGGTTTCTTCATCAGCGCGCTGAACCAGCGGCGCAGGCTCCTCGCCGTCCACCTGGCCGAACTGGAGCGGCAGATCCAGCTCCGCAAAGAGGCCGAGCAGCAGGTGCGCATCCTGATCGAAACCAGTCCGCTCGCCATCCTGACCCTCAATCACGCCGGCCAGATCGCGCTCGCCAACGAATCCGCGCGCGAGTTGTTCGGCTTCGACGAATCCCCCCAGGGCGCCGACGTGAGCCCCTACCTGCCGATTCTCAATCGCATGCTGCACAACCCGTTGTCGGGCCCCAACCTTCGCACCAACGTGGAATGCAAGGCGAACCGCCGCAATGGCGAAGTCTTTCTGGCGCACGTCTGGCTCTCCACCTACCGCACGTTGGAAGGTCCGGGCCTGGCCGCGGTCGTCTGGGATGCGAGCGAGAACCTGCGCGACCGCGAGGGCGCGGGCTTCGATTCGATGATGGCCACCTCGCGCGTACTGATCGGCGCCATCTCCCACGAAATCCGAAACCTCGCCTGTGCCGCCGCCTCCGCCCATGCGCGCCTGGGCGCCGGCGTCGATGTCGCCGGAGACGAACAATACCAAGTGCTCGGCACCCTCATACACGGTCTGGAAAAGATCGCCTCCTCCGGCTTACGCGCGGCTTCCGACCGCGAAGCGGTGGTCGCCGATCTCAACACCGTGCTCGATGAAGCGCGCATCGTGATCGAGCCAACATTGCGCGAATCCGGCATCACACTCATTTGGAATGTGGGTGACGGCCTGCCCCTGGTACACGCGGATCACCACAGCCTGCTTCAAGTCTTCGTCAATCTCTCGCGCAATAGCATTCGCGCGCTCGAAGACCGCCCGGTCCGCGAGGTTCACATTTCCGCCGACGCGGAAAGCGATCTTGTGGTGGTGCGCTTCCGCGATTCCGGCCCTGGCGTCGCCCGGCCCGATGAGTTGTTCCGTCCCTTCCAGGTGGGCGCCCACTCCGTCGGCCTCGGCCTTTATATCTCGCGCGCCATTCTCCGCGCCCACGGCGGCGGTCTGCGCTACGATGCCGAACAGGGACCGGGAAGCTGCTTTACAGTTGAGCTCTGGCCGGTAGAGAATGCTGTAGAAGGGTGAGCCAACCATTTGTGACACTGCCGCAGCTGATTCACGCATTGCTGGTCGACGATCATGCGCTGTTTCGCGAGAGCCTCGCGAGGGCGCTTGAGGCGGAGCCGAACCTCTCCGTCGCGCACTGCGCCAGCATTCGCGAGGCCCTGACGCTACTCACGCATCAACCATTCGATCTGGTCCTGCTGGATCACGACTTAGGAGCCGAGCGCGCCTCCCAATTCCTGCCCGCCGCGCGTCAGGCCGGCTACGAAGGCCGCGTCCTCGTCGTCACGGCCTGGGTTAGCGATACCGAAGCGCGCCGGCTGATGCGTCAGGGCGTCAACGGAATTTTTCTCAAACAAGGGCCGCTCGGCGAGCTCGCCGAAGCGATACGCACCGTCGCCGCCGGCGGCACGTGGCTGGACCGATCCCTGACCGCCATCGCCGAAGATCCGGGTGCCACTCCCCAAGCCGCTGCCCCTGTGTTTAATGAACGCCAGCGTCAGGTACTGCGTTTCGTTTTGGAAGGTCTCTCCAACAAAGAGATCGCTTGGCGTTTGCAGATTTCGGAGAGCTATGTGAAGGCGATTCTGCAAAGCCTCTTTCAAAAAACCGGGGTGCGAACCCGCGGCCAGCTGGTGCGCGTCGCCGTGGAACAGTACGACGATCAGTTGTGAGCCACGGGTCCCCCCGGGCCGAACTGTACGAAAGATAGCCTATCCGCTCGCGGGCCGCTAGGGTACCGTTGATCATACTCAAACGCCGGATCTCAGACCCGGCAACCGAGGCAATAGGGGTGAGTGTCGCTGTCGCGCACCACTAGTTTTTCGGGGATAAAAACGGTGAAACGGGAAATCATCAGGTCCTTTTCTGCCTTCGATCGGCAGACGTCTTCTCAGATAGTGTTATCCGCCGGCACCGTTGTATCCGGCTATCACATTGTTCGGGGCCGGACCCCCGTGGAAGAACCCTACCTCGTAGAGTTTGAAACCTCCGGCCGGAATTATTCCTGCTCCCTCCACGCCTTCCTCCCACGCACCCAGGCCATTTCCGTCTCGGCGACAACCTAACTGCGCTGCAAGGCGCGGGACTAAAATAGTAATGTGCCCTCCGCCAACCTCGCCGTTAGCGAAATCCTCGAGAAACTCCATGTCGAAGCCGTAAATTCCGGCGCCTGTTATGGCGATTGGATTCCCGCCCCTTCGGGCGGCGAACTGGCTTCCACCAGTCCCGCCACCGGCGAACTGCTGGGGCGCGTGCGCACTGCCGGGCCTTCCGATTACGAAGCCGTAATGCAGCATGCCTCCGCGGCGTTCCCGGAATGGCGCATGATTCCGGCGCCACAGCGCGGCGAAATCGTGCGCCAGATCGGCAACGAACTGCGCGCTCACAAACCGGAACTCGGCGCCCTGGTCTCGCTCGAAATGGGTAAGATCCTGCCCGAAGGCTTAGGCGAAGTGCAGGAGATGATCGATATCTGTGATTTCGCGGTCGGCCTCTCCCGCCAGTTGTACGGCCTCACCATGCATAGCGAGCGCCCCGGCCATCGCATGTACGAACAGTGGCACCCGCTCGGCATCGTCGGCGTGATCAGCGCCTTCAATTTTCCCGTGGCGGTGTGGGCCTGGAACGCGATGATCGCCGCGGTATGCGGCGATTGCGTATTGTGGCGCCCGTCATCGGAAACGCCGCTACTCGCAATCGCCGTGCAGAAGATTGTCAATCGCGTCTTCGACCGCCACGGCATGAAGGGCGTGTTCAATCTCGTAATCGGCCCGAGCAATCCGATCGGCGAGATGCTGGTGAAGGACACGCGCATTCCGCTGATCAGTTTCACCGGTTCCACCGAGGTCGGCCGCCGCGTCGCTGAGACGATTGCCCATCGCCTGGGCCGCTCGATCCTCGAACTGGGCGGCAATAACGGCATCATCGTGATGGACGATGCCAACCCCGATCTCGTGCTCCGCGCCGTGCTCTTCGGTTCCGTGGGCACGGCCGGCCAGCGCTGCACCACCACGCGGCGGCTCTTTCTGCAACGCGGCATCGCCCCGCGGATTACGGAGGCGCTGGTTCGCGCGTACGGCCAGGTGCGCATCGGCGACCCGCTCGACGAACACACCATCATGGGTCCGCTGGTCAATCGCCGCGCCGTCGAAGAGATGCTGGACGGCCTTCGCCGCGTGCGCGAACAGGGCGGCGAAATCCTCTTCGGCGGCCAGGCGCTGGAAGGCTGCTACGTGCAGCCCACCCTGGTGCGGGCGCGGCCCGATATGCCCATCCTGAAGGAGGAGATCTTCGCGCCGATCCTTTACCTGGTCGAGTTCGATCACCTGGACCAGGCCATCGAGTGGCACAACGATGTGCCGCAAGGCCTCTCTTCCGCGATGTTCACCACCAGCGTGATTTCGTCCGAGACATTCCTCAGCCATCGCGGCAGCGATTGCGGGATCGCCAACATCAATATCGGCACCAGCGGCGCCGAAATCGGCGGGGCATTTGGCGGAGAGAAAGACACGGGCGGCGGCCGCGAATCGGGCAGCGACGCCTGGAAGGCCTACATGCGCCGCCAGACCAACACCCTGAACTGGTCCACCCAACTCCCCCTCGCGCAGGGGATCAAATTTAATCTGTAAGTGTCGTGATGGACTACTTCGTCGCGATCGTCACGTGAAGCTGGCTGGCCTGACCGCCAATAGATAGCGAGAGCGGCACGATGCCCGCTACACCCGGCACTTCCACGTTGACTTGAAGCAGGCCCGAGACGAATCCCGGCGCCGCACCCGCGTATCGCACTTTCGCATCGAGGCCGCCGATCTGCACCGTCACCGGCAACTGCGGCGCCGGCAAAGGCAGCATCCCCGGCCGCGACCGTTCCATCGCCTGCAGCGGGATTCATCGTACCCGCGCCGACCGCATAGAAGACAATCACGGAGCCAATCGCCGCCGGGTTCGTCGCAGCGTTATACGTGCCGTCCTGATTCAGCACCGCCGCCTGCTGCGTACCGCTGCTGTTGACGGTGACGATGCCCGGCACCGCGGGCGCCACTGGAAGGGCACGCGGCCCATCCGTGAAACCGCCGCGTTGTAGCGTCATCTGTGTCACGGGCGCCGCAATGCCATAAGGCACGATGGCGTTGATCTGATTGGTGCCGGCATACAACATCGCCGCCGGAACGCCATCGAAGAAAACCTGCGTGCCGCCCAGCGTCACCGGATACGATCCCGCGGCCGGCTGTGCGGTTACCGCCTGGTCCGGACCCACGCCCGTTCCGAAAATGCTCACGATCTCCCCGGGCGCCACCGTACCCGTGGGGCGCGCGGAGGTATTGCCCGCCTGCAGGCTCGCCGCATTCAAAACACAGGAGACGAACGGTTGACTCGCGGTCAGGTCGAGCCTGGCGGCGAACGCGTCGGTATCGCCCCCGCCGAAGTTCCGCTGAGCGGCCGTGCCACTGCTGAAGAACACCAGCGACCCGGCGCTCCCCGCCAGATAGACGGCGCTCGCGCCGCTCACCGCGAGCGCCCGCGGCTCGTCGACCCCCATACCGCCCATGCTGGTCGAATGCCAGCAGCTTGCTGCCGCTGGAATCGAGTTGCGCGACCCATGGACCGCCCGTCCGGCAGCCGCGCATCGCGCCCGCGGTCAGCGGAAAGTCCGCCGATTCCGACATGCCCGTGACATACACATTCCCGGCGCCGTCCAGAGCGATCGCTGCCGCAAGATCCCGCCCGGCGCCACCCAGGTAGGTCGCCCAAGCCAGGCCCCCGCCACTCGACAATTTCACGAGGAAGGCATCGCCCGCGGCGTCGTCAATGCCGCCGGAACTCTCGCCTGCATACTTGACTTGCAGCGCTCCCGGAGTCACCGGGAAATCGGCGGACCGCGTGCCTCCCGCGACGTACGCGCTGCCGTTCTTGTCCACCGCAATTCCATACGCGATATCGGCGGCTGCTCCGCCAAGAAACGTCGCGTAGACCAGATTCGCGCCTGCCGCATCCAGTTTCGCCACGAATGCGTCTCCGAACCCCTGCGCCACGCCGCCAAACCTGGTCTGCGCGGCTCCCGGTGTAGTCGGGAAGTTCGCCGAGAGCGTGTCGCCGCTCAGATACGCCGCTCCCCCCGCGTCTACCGCGATGGCGCGGCCGGTGTCGGAATTGCTGCCGCCGAGGAAGGTGGCGTAGACCGCCTTCGACCCATCCGCCGCCAGCTTCAGGACGAAGGCATCCGGGCAAGCCGCGCTCCCGCCGAGCGGCGCCAGGCAGCGGCCCCCGCCGTTGGCCGGCTGCACCGCGCCCGCCGTACTCTGGAAATCGACGTACGCCGCGCCCGTCACATAAATCGCGCCCGCGGCATCGAGCGCCAGAGCCGAAGGCGCCGCCGCGAAGGTGGCGACAAACGCCAGTTGGAAGCCAGTAGCGTCCTGCGTGAGGCGCGCCACATACCCCGTCGCGCCCGCCTGATACGCACCGGCGGTCGCCCCCGGAAATTGCGAGGGAGTCGTGACGCTGCCGGTCACCACGATCGCGCCCGAGCTATCGATCGCGATCGCCTCAATCGATGCGCCGCCGATCACCGCCATCGCCAGCACCTTCGCACCCGTCGGATCCAGCTTGCTGACGAATCCCCGGGCCGCCGTAGCGCCCGCCCCTGCTACCGCGAAATTCGTCGAATCGCTATTCCCCGCCAGGTACGCATTGCCCGCGCCATCGATCGCGATGCCATTGCCGGTCTCCGTTCCCGCTCCCCCCGCGTAGGTCGCGTAGGTGACCACCGGGTCGATCACCAGCGGCAGCGTGCGGTCGTACTCGCCCAATTCGAAGCGGACTTCTCCCGCGCGACAGGCGGTACGCCGCCGCCACGTAACGGCGCGCTCCTCCGGACTCCTGATAGGCCGTGGGACGCTGGTGCCGCAGTCCGTCGACGACCAGGTCGCCGCCCTCTAGCGTCGCCTTGTGCGCGCCGCGGAAGCGTAGCTGGATGGCGCGGGCATCGGCGCCCGCCGCAACCAGGAAATCGTATTCCAGGCGGCCGGAGGCATCGCGGAAAACCAGGTCAATCCCCGGATAGACCTCGCGATACCGTACCTCGCTGAATTGCGGCACGCCCGTGCGCCAAGTGGAAGAATGATGCCCTTCGAAGTAGCTGACGCGCCCCGTCTGCGGCCCAGCCTCGGGCCGCCGCATCCGTGCATGCCGCAGCGTCATCCGGACGCCATTGGGAAATATCGGGCCCTCGGCCGACAAACGAATGCCGCGTGCCGCGTAGAGCACGGAACGGGGAAATTGACCTTGATTGAGTTCGAAACGAAGAGGGATTGCGGGGAGGGATAACGGAAGTAAAAAAAACAGGAGCCGGTGCATCTCTAGTCAGGTTAGCAAGGGTGGGCGAACCCGGGGGCCGCCCACCCTGCTACTGACTATTCGTCGGTACCTTCTTCTTCGTGGTCGCGGCCTTCGCGCTGAGCCTTCAGACGCTCTTCGCGACGCTTCGCGCGGTCGGCGGCGCGCTTCACCAGCTCGCTGCCCACCAGTTCGATCATCGCCTGCTCGGCGCCATCGCCCTTGCGAGGTCCCAGTTTTACGATGCGTGTATAGCCGCCATTGCGCTGGCCAAATCGCGTGCCCAACGTGTCGAACAGCTTCTTCACACTATCCGGAGTGCGCAGCACCGCGGCCGCCTGGCGGCGTGCGTGCAGCGTATCCGTCTTGGCCAGCGTGATCATGTGTTCCACCAGCGGACGAACGGCCTTCGCCTTCGTTACGGTGGTGATGATCCGCTCGGACTCGATCACGCTTGTGGCGAGATTGCGCAGGAGCGAATTCCGCCCAGCCGTGTCGCGCTTTAATTTGTATCCGGCAACTCTATGTCTCATGCGCTACTCCCCAATCTGATCCTGGCCGCCGTCTTCGTCGGGTCCGAAGTCCGTCACGCCACCGGCAGACGGAGGCGGAGCCACCAGCCGGCCATGCTGATCGATCCGCATGCCGAGCGAGAGGCCCATATTTGCCAGAATTTCCTTAATTTCGTTGAGCGATTTGCGGCCGAAGTTCTTGGTCCGCAGCATTTCGGCTTCGGTCTTCTGCACCAGTTCGCCGATGCTCTGGATGTTGGCGTTCTTCAAGCAGTTGTAAGAACGAACGCTCAATTCCAATTCTTCCACCGAGCGGTTCAGGACTTCGTTCATCTTGTCCATGCCGCGCTCGCTGATCTCTTCGGTCTGCTCCGCCACTTCTTCGAAGTTGATGAAGATCGTCATGTGATCTTTCAACAGCTTCGCGGCGTAGCCGATGGAATCCTGCGGCGATACCGCGCCGTTGGTCCAGACTTCGAGCGTCAGTTTGTCGTAATCCGTCATCTGCCCGAGGCGCGCTGCTTCCACGGCGAAGTTGACCTTCCGCACCGGCGAATGCACCGAATCGATCGGGATGTAGCCGAGCGCCAGATCTTCATCGAAGTTCTTGTCCGCGCTCACGTAGCCGCGGCCGCTCTTCAGGCGCATTTCGATGTTCAGCTTGCCGCCTTCGCTGACCGTCGCAACGTGCACGTCGCGATCCAGCACTTCGACGTCGGCGTCGGTCTCGATCTGCCCGCTGCGCACGTCGCCGTGGGAATCCACGGACAGGCGCACCGTCTTAATGCCGTCGCTCGAAATCTTGAACGGGATCTGCTTCAGGTTGAGAATGATATCGGTGGCGTCTTCCACTACGCCCGGAATCGGGCTGAATTCGTGTTCCACGCCTTCGATGCGAACCGCGGTGATGGCCGCCCCTTCGATCGAGCTCAACAACACGCGGCGCAGGCTATTGCCGATCGTGGTGCCGAACCCGCGTTGAAAAGGCTGGGCCGTAAACATGCCATACCGTTCCGTTAAGGTCTCGGTATTGGCGACCAAACGTTTGGGTTTCTGAAAGCCCTTAAACATAGATTCCTCACTTGAGCCCCGTCTCCGGGGCTCTGTCCAAGTCCGCTTACTTCGAGTACAACTCGACGATGAGCTGCTCGTTCAGTTGGATCTGCACCAGATCTTCCCGCTTCGGGAGGCTCTGCACACGACCCTTCAAACCTTCCCGATCCACTTCGATCCAGTTCGGCGCCGGAGCATGTGCCGTGGCGTCGCGGGCGGATAGGATGGTCGCGTTGTTCTTGCTGGTTTCGCGAACGGTGATTTCGTCGCCCACGTTGATCAGGGCGGAGGGGATATTGCACTTGCGGCCGTTGACGTTGATGTGGCCGTGGCGCACAACCTGCCGTGCCTGTGCCCGGCTGGTGCCGAAGCCCATACGGTAGATCACGCTGTCCAGGCGGCGCTCCAGGTTTTGCATCAGGTTCTCGCCCGTGATGCCCTTCTGTAGAGCGGCCTTTTCAAACGCATTGCGGAACTGGCGTTCCAGCACGCCGTACACGCGGCGGACCTTCTGCTTTTCGCGCAACTGCAGGCCATAGCCCACAATCTTCTTCGCGCGATCTTTACCGTGCTGTCCGGGAATGAAGTTGCGCTTTTCGATCGCGCACTTCTCGCTGTGGCAGCGCTCACCCTTAAGGTACAGTTTCATGCCCTCGCGCCGGCATTGCCGGCAAACCGGGCCTATATATCTTGCCAATTTCCTATCTCCTAACCTTGGTACATCTCAGGTGCGGTTTACGGCCATGGCAGGCCTTCTTCCCGCTTAGGGAGGGGACGAACCCCACCCAGTGAATATTACACGCGGCGCTTTTTGGGAGGACGGCACCCGTTGTGCGGGATCGGCGTCACATCTTTAATTGCGCGAACTTCAATACCGGCCGTGCTCAACGCGCGTACTGCCGATTCCCGGCCCGAACCCGGACCGGATACCCGGACTTCCACCACGCGCAGCCCGCGTCTCGTTCGCCTTGTTCGCCGCCGTCATCGCAGCCTGCTGCGCTGCGAACGGTGTGCCCTTGCGGGAACCGCGGAAACCAAGCGAACCGGCGCTCGACCAGGAAATCGTATTGCCTTCCTGATCGCTGATCGTAACGATGGTGTTGTTGAAGGTGGCCTGGATATGCACGACGCCCGTGTGGACGACGCGCTTCTCCTTCTTCTTGAAGCTCTTCTTCTTGCCTGCTTTAGCTGGTGCTTTCGCCATACAATCCTATTCGTGCCTTAGGTCTTACCGGTTGCCTTCTTCTTATTCGCAACGGTGCCGCGGCGCGGACCCTTGCGGGTGCGGGCGTTGGTATGCGTGCGCTGCCCGCGTACCGGCAGGCTGCGGCGATGCCGCAATCCGCGGTAGGAACCCATCTCGATGTGACGCTTGATGTTCATCGAGATTTCCTTGCGCAAGTCGCCTTCGACCGCGCCTTCTTCTTCAAGAATCGTACGGACCTTGTTGATCTCGTCTTCCGTCAGATCGCGAATCTTCTTGTCGAAGTCGATCCCGGCCCGGTAAAGTAGTGACTTCGAACGGGTACGGCCGATGCCGTAGATATAGGTGAGCCCGATCTCGGCTCTCTTCCCAGGCGGTAAATCTACACCGGCTAAACGTGCCATAGTCTTCTCTCGTTACCCTTGTCTCTGTTTGTGTTTCGGGATGACGCAAATGACCCGCACCACGCCTTCGCGATGGATCACCTTGCACTTGTCACAAATCTTTTTTACCGACGCTCTTACTTTCATAAAATCCTCAAACTCGCGTGCCGGGCTGAATTCACCGGTCACTTTACTCCCCTGCCAATTTCCGCGTGATTTTGCCACGCGTCGGATCGTGAGGCGCCAGTTCTACCTCGACCCTATCGCCCGGAACCAACCGGACAAAATTTCGTTTCACCACACCCACCAGATGGGCCAAAACCTTCTGCTGGCCTTCCAGCACCACCAGGTAGATCGCGCTGGGCCGCTCTTCCACCACCGTGGCCGCTACCGGACCCGTCCTACCGGACCTACGGCCTCGTCAGCACCCACGGCCCGTTCTCCGTGACCGCGATGCAGTGCTCGAAATGTGCCGAGTACGAGCCATCACTGGTCACCGCCGTCCACTTGTCCTTCAAAACCATGGCTTCCGGCTTTCCGGCATTCACCATCGGCTCTACCGCCAAAACCATGCCGGGCTTCAGCTTCGGATTCTCGTTCTTGCGATCCACGTAATTCGGGACCTGCGGTTCCTCGTGAAGCTGCGTGCCGATACCATGGCCCACATACTCCCGGACAATCGAAAACCCGTTGCCCTTGACGTGCTTTTCCACCGTGCCGCACACATCAAACAGCCGGTTGCCCGCCCGCACCTGTTCGATGGCGAGTTCCAGGGATTCCTGCGTCACCTGGAGCAGCTTCTTGGTCTGCTCGCTCACTTCGCCGATCGCGACGGTGATGGCCGAATCGCCATAATATCCGTCCAGCTTGACCCCGGTGTCGATCGAAACAATGTCGCCCTTCTTCAGGATGCGCTTCGCATTCGGCATCCCATGGACAATCTCATCGTTCACCGAGGTACACAATACAAACTTGAAAGCCTCGCCCGCCGCCGGCACATAGTAGCCTTTGAACGCCGGCTTCGCCCCGGCATCGGCGATCATCTTCTCGGCGGCCACCTCGAGATCCATCGTCGAGGCCCCTTCTACCGCCAGGCTCCTTCATCTTTTGCAGAACCTCCCAAACGAGAAGTCCGCTGCGCCGCATCTTTTCCAGTTCCGCGGCGGTTTTCCGAACAATCAAGCTGACTCCATCGTCTGGCAAATTCTCTGAAACACTTTGTCCGGCGGATCGTTATCCGCATCCACCCGGATCACCCGGTGACCGGCCGACTGGAAAAAATCCAGCACCGGCCGCGTCTGCCGGTCATACGCGTCCAACCGCCCGCGAATCACCGTTTCGCTGTCATCGTCCCGGATGACTAACTTCTGCCCGTCCAAATCACACAATTCGTCCACCTTCGGTGGGCGGGAAGCTACGTTGTACAGCGTGCCGCAAAGGGGGCACTGACGGCGTCCGGTTAAACGGGCAATAATAATATTGTAATCTACTGCGAGGTGGATCACCACCTCGTGGATTCCCCGCCCTTTCAACCAGTCGGCCAAGTGCGCCGCCTGATCCAGGGTCCGCGGATATCCATCTAAAATAAAACCCTTACCCGCGTCCGGCTCGCTCAGCCGTTCCTTCACCATCTCGTTCACCAGGGAATCGGAAACCAGCGCTCCCGATTGCATGGTGGCTTCCATGGTGGTCCCGCACTCGGAACCCGAACGAATCCGGTCCCGTAGCATGTCCCCCGTCGAGATATGGGGGATCGCCAGGCATTGTGTCAACATCTTCGCCTGGGTGCCTTTTCCGGAGCCCGGTGAGCCGAACAATACGATGGCTTTCACAAGTCCAAGCTAGCGCCGGCCACGAATGCGTCCCGAACGCGGCGTGAATCCTTCGTAATGCCGCATAATGAGCTGCGCTTCGATCTGATTGATCGTATCCATGGCCACGCCGACGACAATCAACAGAGATGTGCCGCCGAAATAAAAGTTCACGCCGAGCCCTTCCAGCAAAGCCCGCGGAGCAACGCGGTCGATCCAGTCGCCAATCAGCCAAAGGTGATTCAACTTGATTCCCGAAATCATGATGTCCGGAATCAGGCACAGGATCGACAGGTAAATGCCACCCACCACCGTGATCTTGGTGAGGATGTTGTTCATGTAATCCGCCGTATTGCGGCCCGGACGGATGCCCGGAATGAAGCCGCCGTACTTGCGCATGTTGTCGGCCGCCTCGTTCGGATTGAAAATGATCGAGACGTAGAAGAAACAGAAGAAGATGATGCCCGCCACGAAGAGCACGTAGTACATCGGCTCGCCGTGCTGGATGGTCTTCAGCGTGGCGGTCAGCCAGCCGATATTCTTCACCCAGGGGAACTGCGCCACCGTCTGCGGGAAGGCCAGAATCGAGGAGGCAAAGATGACCGGAATCACACCGCCCGCGTTCACCTTCAGCGGCATGTGCGTCGATTGCCCGCCCATCACCCGGCGTCCCACTACGCGCTTCGCGTACTGCACCGGAATCCGCCGCTCGCCGCGCTCCACCAGGACGATGAATGCCACCACCGCGATCATCATCACGATCAGGATCAGCAGCGTGATTGCGCCCCAATCGTGGATCGTGAACACGTGCTGATAGATATTGGCGATCGCGTTCGGCAGGCCCACCACGATGCCGGTGAAGATGATCAGCGACATCCCGTTGCCCACACCGCGTTCGGAAATCTGCTCACCCAGCCACATGATGAACGCCGTGCCCGTGGTCAGCGAAATGATCGTCAGGAACACGAACCCGATACCCGGATTGATCACGATTCCCTGCTGCATCGTCTGCAGCCCCTGCGCGATCCCGAAGGATTGCAGCACCGAAAGGATGATCGTCAGGTAGCGCGTCCACTGCGTGATCTTGCGCCGCCCCAGTTCGCCTTCCTTCTGCAACTTCTCGAGCGTGGGGACCACGACCGTCAACAGCTGCAGGATGATCGACGCCGTGATGTACGGCATGATGCCGAGGGCGAAGACCGTCAGGCGCTTGATGTTGCCGCCGGCGAAGAGGTCGAAGAAGCCAAAAATCGAGCCCGCGTTGGAGCTGAAGAACTCTTCCCAGCGCTGGATGTTGATGCCCGGCGTGGGGATGTGGCCGCCCAGACGATACACCGCCAGCAGGCCCAGAGTGAACATGAGCCGCTTGCGGAGGTCCGGTACGCGAAAAATGTTCGCGAAGGCTTCAAATAGCTTGTTCATGATACCCTTCGATTCCCGGCGCCTACTTCGTTTCCGCGCCGATCATCTGCGCCGTTCCGCCGTGCTGTTGGATCTTCTCCAACGCCGACTTGGAAAAATGGTGGCCCTCCACCGTAATCTTACGCGTCAGCACGCCCGTGCCGAGAACCTTCACGCCGTCGTAGACCTTGTTGATCAGGCCCGCCGCCAGCATGCCGTCGATCGTGAATGTGTCCCCTTCCATCTTCTCCAGACGGCCCAGGTTGACGATCGCAAAGTGCTTCTTGAAAATGTTGGTGAAACCGCGCTTCGGCAGACGGCGGTGCAGCGGCATCTGGCCGCCTTCAAATCCGCGCTTCTGGCTGAAGCCCGTGCCCGCGCGCTGGCCCTTGCTGCCGCGCGTCGAGGTCTTTCCATGGCCCGAGCCCATACCGCGCCCGATCCGCTTCTTTAACTTAACTTGTCCCTTGGGAGGTTTGATTCCGCTGAGATTCATCGTCTATCTCCTTACTCGACCGCTTACTCCACTACCATCAGCAGGTGCGGAATCTTCTTGACCATCCCGCGGAACACCGGCGTGTCCGGACGTTCGACAATCTGGTTGACCTTGCGCAATCCCAGACCCTTGACCACGCGCTTCTGCTTGTCGGGAGTGCAGATCGGGCTGCGATACAGTTTGATTCTGATCTTGCCTTCCATTAGAGTTTCTCCACTGCCAGACCGCGCATCTCCGCCACGGTGTTCCGGTCGCGCAACATTTCGAGCGCGACAATCGTCGCCTTCACCACGTTGTGCGGGTTGCGGCGTCCGATGGATTTGGTCAGCACGTTCGGCACTCCGCAGGCCGTGATTACCGCGCGCACCGCGCCGCCGGCGATGACGCCGGTACCCGGAGAGGCCGGCTTCAACAGCACCTGCGAACTGGCGAATACGCCCAGCACCTGGTGCGGAATCGTCGTATCCAACAGGTTCACCCGGCGCAAATTCTTCTTGGCGGCTTCGATGCCCTTGCGGATCGCCGACGGCACTTCCTTCGCCTTGCCGACGCCGTACCCAACCACCTTCGCCGACGGATCGCCAATCACGATCAGCGCCGAAAAGCTGAGGTTCTTACCGCCCTTCACCACTTTGGTGACGCGGTTGATCGCTACGACCTGTTCTTTGAGATTCAGCGACGCCGGATCGATGCGCTTCACTGTAGTATTCATGAATTAAAACTCCAGTCCCGCTTCGCGCGCGGCATCGGCCAGCGCTTTCACGCGCCCGTGATACTGATAACCGCCGCGATCGAAAACCACGCTCTTGATGCCCTTTTCCTTGGCGCGCTCGGCTACCAGCTTGCCGATTGCCTTGGCCGCGGCCAGGTTGCCGCCCTTCGTCTTGCCATCCTTATCGACGCTCGAGGCCGACACCAGGGTCTGCCCCTGCGTGTCGTTGATGACCTGCGCGTAGATGTGCGCCACGCTCCGGAATACCGCCAGGCGCGGACGCTCGGCAGTTCCGCTGAGCTTGCGCCGGATGCGCTTGTGAATACGATTGCGAATTGTTTTCTTTTCGATCTTACGAATCATTTGCCACCCGCCCCGGTCTTACCGACCTTCTTGCGCAGCACTTCTCCGGTGTACCGGACACCCTTGTTCTTGTAAGGATCCGGCTTGCGGAGTGCGCGGATGTTGGCCGCAACCTGACCCAGCAGCTGCCGGTCATGACCGGCCAGCACCAAATGCGTCTGCTTGTCGATTTTCAGATCCACGCCCTCCGGCAGGAGGACTTCGATCGGATGCGAATATCCCAGCGTAAACGTTGCGATCTTGCCCTTGATATCGGCACGGTATCCGATGCCGACAATGTCCAGCTCGCGGATGAATCCCGCCGACACGCCCTGCACCGCGTTCGCCGCCAGCGCCCGGGTCAGCCCGTGAACCGCGGCGTAACTGTCGTTCGCGCGCTTCACTTCCAGCCGCCCGTCCGCCTGCTCAAACGTGATCCCTTCCGGAATCGGCACCGTGAGCTTGCCCTTCGGACCAGTGACTTCCAGTTGTTCGCCGACCGATATCTTTACCCCGCCCGGTAGCGGGATCGGCTTTTTACCAATTCTCGACATAGTTCCTTCACCTTAACAACCTTGACCGAATCTCAATCACACCTGCTGCGCTGGGTCTCCCCTGGTTCATTCCGAACCGGGACTACCAGACGCGGCAGAGTATCTCGCCGCCCAAGTGTTCCTTGTGCGCGTCGCGGCCCGTCATGACACCCTTGGGGGTAGTCAGAATGTTGATTCCCATCCCGCCCAGTACACGCGGAATGTCCGTCTGCCCAACGTATACCCGGCAACCCGGACGCGATACGCGCTCGATCGCCGAAATTACCGGCGAATTGTTGTTGGCATACTTCAGGTAAATCTTAATCGTCTTCTTCGCGCCTTCTTCCGCCACCTTGAAGTTAGTGATGTAGCCTTCTTCCTTCAGAATGCGCGCGATTTCCGCTTTCAGCTTGGAGGCCGGCACGTCCACCTTCGGGTGGCGGGCCTGGATCGCGTTGCGTACGCGAGTCAGCATGTCGGCAATGGGATCGCTCGTCATAGTTCTCCTACTAAATCTCTACCAGCTAGCCTTGGTCACGCCTGGAATTTCGCCATTGAGGGCGAGTTGGCGGAAGCAAAGGCGGCAAATGCCAAATTTGCGAAGAAAGGCCCGCGGCCGGCCGCACCGCCAGCAACGGTTACGGTGACGGCACTGGAGCTTTGGCGTCTTCGCCTTTCGGGCCGCTTCCAGTTTGATGTCTTTCGCTCTTTTTGCGGTGGTGGCCATCTTTTTCTAGTCCTTCTCTTGTCTCTTTCGCCTTTACGGGCCTATTGCCGGAACGGCATGCCCATCGTGCGCAACAGCGCCAGCCCCTCCGCGTCGGTGCGGGCCGTAGTCGTGATGCAAATATTCATACCCTTGGTCTTATCGACCTTGGAGTAATCGATCTCCGGAAAGATCAACTGGTCTTTGACGCCCAGGGTGTAGTTCCCGCGGCCATCGAAGCTCTTCGAGCTCACCCCGCGGAAATCGCGAACGCGCGGCAGCGCCACGTTCACCAGCCGGTCGAAAAATTCGTACATGCGGTCGCCGCGCAGGGTCACCATGCAGCCAATCGCCTGGCCTTCACGCAGCTTGAACTGCGCAATCGATTTGGTGGCCTTCGTGACCACAGGCTTTTGTCCCGCGATCTGCCCCAGTTCGTTCACCGCGCCGTCCATCAGCTTGGCGTTCTGCGTGGCCTCGCCCATCCCGATGTTGACCGTGATCTTATCGAGCTTCGGCACAGCCATGACGTTCTTGTAGCTGAACTCTTTCGTCAGCGCCGGGACCGTCTTTGTTAAATAATGCTCTCTCAAACGTGCTGCCATGAAATCCTCACTTCCCGTCGAGCGTCTGTCCGCATTTGCGGCACACGCGCGTGCGGCGGGTCTTCCCGCCGGCGATATTTTCAATGTGATGGGCAATGCGCACCGCTTTGTGGCAGCCCGGACACACGATCAAAACATTCGAGGCATTGATCGGGCTCTCGCGCTCCGCGATGCCGCCCTTGATGCTCTTCGGAGGGTTGGGACGCGTGTGGCGCTTGATCATCGCCACGTGCTCCACCAGAACTTTGCCCGTCTCGCGATTTACCGCCAGAACCCGGCCCTCTTTGCCCTTGTCACGGCCGGTGATCACCTTTACCGTGTCTTCCTTCTTCAGCTCGATCCGCACCGGCTCGGCCGGCTTCCGTTTTGCGATTGCCATTAGATTACCTCGGGGGCCAGCGACACGATCTTCATGAATTTCT
The DNA here is from genome assembly GCA_963811575.1 of uncultured Solibacteraceae bacterium. Classification (GTDB taxonomy): domain Bacteria; phylum Acidobacteriota; class Terriglobia; order Bryobacterales; family Bryobacteraceae; genus Solibacter. The sequence continues at coordinate 757,301 of CAWERY010000009.1, forward strand.
TATCGCGCAACTCTCTCGCGACCGGACCGAAGACGCGCGTGCCCACCGGCTCGCCTACATCGTTGATCAACACCGCCGCGTTCGAATCGAAACGAATGTACGTCCCGTCCTTGCGCCGCGTTTCCTTGCGCATGCGAACGATCACGCAGCGCACTACTTTACCCTTTTTGATCGCCGAATCGGGGGCCGCTTCTTTTACCGCGGCAGTCACTACATCGCCCAAACCGGCGCGCAAGCCGAGGTCGCCGCCGCGCGGCAGAATGCAGGAAAGCCTGCGCGCGCCGCTGTTATCGGCCACCTCGAGAATCGTACGCATTCCAATCATAAATTTGTCTCCGCAGTACGCCGGGCAGGCATTCCGGCCTGTCCCGCACGAGCTATACCTTTACGTCCAGATCCTTGGGCTGCGCGCCCACCTGCGGCGCCCGCCGCATGATGTCCGCCAGCCGCCACCGCTTCAACTTGCTCAACGGCCGGCACTCGATGATGCGCACCACGTCGCCCAGGTTCGCGCGGCCTTCTTCATCGTGCGCATAGAACTTCTTGCGCTTGCCGATGATGCGCTTGTACAACGGGTGCGGAACGCGCCGGCTGACTTCGACCACGATCGTCTTTTGCATCTTGGTCGATACCACTTCGCCGACCTTCTCGTTCTTTAATGCCTTTTTGGCTTCGGTTTCGGCCATGTTACTTCTTCTCCCCAGCCAGTTCCCGCTCGCGCAGGATGGTGTACATACGCGCCCGGTCCTTCTTCATCTGGCGGACCTTCTTCAGGCCGTCCATCTGTCCCATCGACATCTGAAAATGAAGACGAAACATCTGCTCGTCCATTTCCTTCATCTGATGTTTAATTTCGTGCTCGTCGAGATCGCGAACTTTCTGCGCCTTCATATTCCGTTACTCCGAGTCTTCCCGGCCCACAAACTTCGTCCTGATCGACAGTTTGTGCGCCGCCAGCCGCATTGCCGCCAAAGCCGTGGCCCGATCCACACCTTCCATCTCGAAAAGAATCTTTCCGGGACGGATTACGGCCACCCACTCTTCCGGTGCGCCTTTACCTTTACCCATTCGGGTTTCAGCCGGCTTCTTCGTGATCGGTTTGTCCGGGAACAACCGGATCCACACTTTGCCGCCGCGCTTGATGGAGCGCGTCATGGCCACACGGGCGGCTTCAATCTGCCGCGACGTGATCCACGCACATTCCATCGCCTTGAGCCCAAACTCGCCGAAAGAGATCGACGAACCGCGCCAGGCTTTGCCGGTCATGCGCCCGCGCTGCTGCTTTCTGAACTTGACCTTCTTTGGCATCATCATAGCGGTATGCCCTCAATTCCTTATTGGTTCTCGCCCGAACCTTCCGGCTTCTGCTCGTTTGCCGGATTGGTTTCGGTCGCCGGTTTCGTTTCGGCGGGAGCGCTCTCCGCGCTCGGTGTTTCCTGACGCACTTCCTGCTTCCAGGAAGGCTGCTGCGGCGCCATCAACGGCGGCAGAATCGGAGCCACCGGACGCGCTGCCGGACGCGGCAGGTCGCTCGGCGGAGTCTGCACCGCCGGTCCCGTCGCTTCTACCGGAGGCGCGGACTGCATCGGCGGACGGTCGCCGCGGTCTCCACCACGGTAGCCGCCGCGATCTCCACCGCGATCGCCGCCGCGGTCGCCACCGCGATTGTCACGGTCGCCGCGCCGGTCCGGACGGTCGCGGCGCGGTTCGCGCCTCGGCTCCGGCTCGGGCAGCAGATTGCGCCGCTTGGTCAGATCCAGAATTTCGCCCTTGTACAACCACGCCTTGATCCCGATCACGCCGTACGTAGTGTGCGCTTCGGCGAAACCGTAATCGATGTCGGCGCGCAGGGTGTGCAGCGGCAGCTGCCCCTGCAGATACCATTCGCTGCGCGCGATTTCCGCGCCGTTCAAGCGTCCGCTCACGCGAACCTTGATTCCCTTGCAGCCGAAACGCAGCGCCGAATCCACCGCCTTGCGCATCGCGCGGCGGAATGCCACGCGCTTTTCCAACTGCAGCGCGATCGATTCGCTCACCAGCTGCGCGTCGAGCTCCGGCTTGTGGACTTCCTGAATGTCGATGAAGACTTCACGCTTCGTCTTCTTCGCCATGTCCTGCTTGAGCTTCTCGATCTCCGCGCCCTTGCGGCCGATGATGATGCCCGGCCGCGACGTGCGGATCGTGACCCGCAGTTTGTTGCCCGGACGATCCACTTCGATCGAGCTCACGCCCGCGCTCTTCAACCGCTCGCGCAGCGCAGCCTTCAGTTCCAGATCTTCCTGCAGCAGCTTCGCGTAGCCCTGTTTGGCGAACCAGCGCGAGCGCCAGGGCTTGTTGAAGCCCAGCCGGAATCCGTACGGGTGAACTTTCTGTCCCATTATGCTTCTTTCTCCGTCACTTTAATGACGATATGTGCCAAACGACGCTGATACCGGTACGCGCGGCCCATCGGAGCCGGCCGCACGCGCTTCATGCGCGGCCCTTCGTTCACGTAGGCCTCGGAAACGAATAACTGATCGACATCCACGTTTTCGTTGCGGTTGGTCGCGTTGGCGATGGCGCACTGCAGCACCTTCTCCACCGTCGGCGCGATGCGCTTGTTGGTGGTGCGCAGCGTGGTCAGCGCCTTCCCCGCCTGCTGGCCGCGGATCAGGTCCACTACCAGCCGCGCTTTCTGCGGGGAGACTCGGATGTATCGTGCTTCCGCTTTTACTTGCATGACTGATCCTCTATACCGTCCGGTTCAACCTAGGACGGCTTCGAACTCTTCTCCGTGGCCGCCTTCACCGAGTGACCCTTGAACGTCCGGGTTGGCGAAAACTCGCCCAGCTTGTGCCCCACCATGTTCTCCGTCACGTACACCGGAATGAACTTCTTCCCGTTGTGCACCGCGATCGTGTGCCCCACGAACTCCGGGAGAATCGTGGAACGCCGCGACCACGTGCGAACGACTTTTTTCTCGTTGGCCGCATTCAGCACCGTGAGCTTGGCTTCCAGGTGAGTATCGGTAAACGGTCCCTTTTTTACGCTTCTGCCCATTCCCTTACCTCTTCTTGCTCTTGCGGTTGACGATCCACTTATCGGTGCGCTTGTTGTTCCGCGTCTTGAAACCGCGGGTCGGCTGGCCCCATGGCGTCACCGGGTGACGGCCGCCGGAAGTCTTGCCTTCACCGCCGCCGTGCGGGTGGTCTACCGGGTTCATGGATACGCCGCGATTGTGCGGCGTCTTGCCCATCCAGCGCTTGCGTCCCGCCTTGCCGAGCGAAACGTTTTCATGATCGACGTTGCCCACCTGGCCAACCGTCGCCATGCACTCCACCGGCACCCGGCGGATTTCGCCCGAAGGCAGTTTCAGCAGCGCCAGGCCGCCTTCGCGCGAAACCAACTGCGCCTGCGATCCGGCCGAACGCGCCATCTGGCCGCCCTTGCCGGGCTTCAGCTCGATGTTGTGCACCACCGTGCCGGCCGGGATGTTCTTCAACGGCAGCGCGTTGCCGATCAGGATGTCGGCCGTCGGGCCGGACATGATCTTCATTCCCACCTTCAACCCGTCCGGCTGCATGATGTAGCGCTTCTCGCCATCCGCGTAATTCAACAGCGCGATGCGCGCCGAATGCGGTTGGGATCGTATTCGATGGCCGCGACTACCGCCGGAATTCCAGCCTTGTCGCGCTTGAAATCGACCACGCGATACGCCTTCTTGGCGCCGCCGCCGATGAAGCGCGACGTCACCCGGCCCGTGCTGTTGCGGCCGCCGGTCCGCTTCTTCGATTCCACCAGCGACTTTTCCGGCGTCTGCTTGGTAATGTCCTCGCGGGAAACGATCGTCTGGAAGCGGCGCGTCGGGGTCGTCGGTCTATAAGTCTTGATAGGCATGTTCGGTTCCCCTTAAATCTCCGCGAAGTCGGGCACTTTCTCGCCCGCCTTCAGTTTCACGTAGGCCTTCTTCCAGTCGGAACGATACCCGGAGAAACGGCCCCGGCGGCGCAGCTTGCCTTCGAACGTCGCCGTGCGGACTTCCTCCACCTTCACTTTGAAGAGCTTCTCGACCGCGCTCTTCACCTGCGTCTTGTTGGCATCCGCGCTCACTTCGAAACACAGCGTGCGCTCGGTGTCTTTCTTCGTGACGCCCTTTTCGGTGACGAGCGGGCGGCGAATTACTTCATAGATGGTCATTTTGCGAGTGCCTCCGAGAATTTCCGCGCCGCCGCTTCGCTGAGCAGCACGCTCTCGTGCCCCAGCAGGTGGTACGGGTTCACTTCGCGCGTGGCCATCAGCGTCACGCCCTTCAGGTTGCGGACACCCAGCTCCAGGTTGCGGTTGTCGTCGTTATCCACCACCAGCACCGTACGGCCGGCTTCCAGCTTCGAAAGCGCGCCCATCGCGCTCTTGGTCTTGTGATCGCCGAAGTTGAACGACTGCACGACTTTCAATTCGCCGTCGCGCACCTTCGCCGAAAGCGCCGAGCGCAGCGCGCCCAGCAGCATCTTCTTCGGCAGCTTGTAGCTGTAATCGCGCGGCTGCGGCCCGTGCACCGTGCCGCCGTGGCGCCAGAACGGCGACCGCACCGAACCGACGCGCGCCCGGCCCGTGCCCTTCTGCTTCCACAGCTTCTTGCCCGACCCGGCTACTTCGCGGCGCACTTTCGTCGCATGCGTTCCCGCGCGCAGGCCGGCCTGGTACTGCCGCACCGCTTCGTACAACAGCGCCTCATTCACTTCGGCGCCGAATACATCGTCAGCCAGCTCCACCGAGCTGACTACCTTGATTATTCAAATCGACTACATCAACTGTCGGCATGGCGTTACCTCTTCGACCTCCGCACCAGCACGTATCCGCCGTTGGGACCGGGAACCGCGCCCTTCACCACCAGCACGTTGTCCTCGGTATCCACGTCGATCACTTCGAGATTGCGCACCGTCACCTGCTCGTTGCCCATGTGACCGCCCATGCGCATACCGGGAACCACGCGCGAAGGGAAGCTGGACGCGCCGATCGAACCGGGCGCGCGATGGAACATCGAACCGTGCGAGCCCTCGCCGCCGCGGAAATGATGGCGCTTCACGACGCCGGCAAAACCGCTGCCCTTGCTGATGCCGATCACGTCCACTTTGTCTTTGGGCTTGAACTGATCCACCAGCACCTTGTCGCCGGGCTTCAGATCGTCGTCGACCCGGGGCCAAGCGCGAACTCGCGCATGAACTTCGCGCCTTCGACGCCGGCTTTCTTCAGGCGGCCCGCAGTGGGCTTGTTGATGCGCTGCGGCTTGATGAATTCCAGCAGGCCAAGCTGCACCGCATCGTATCCGTCGGTGGTTGGCGTCTTGCGCTGCACCACCATGCACGGACCCGCCTTCAGCAGGGTGACCGGCACCGCTTGCCCGTCCGGCCGGAACATCTGCGTCATTCCAATTTTCTTGCCAAGGATTCCTGGACTCATGTCAACTTCCTTGAGGGCACAGCTCGCTCGCGCGGCCGTCGGCCCAAAAATTTCTCAAACTACTTTCCCGAACGCTTTGATTTCCACATCCACACCCGCCGGCAGATCCAGCTTCATCAGCGCGTCTACCGTCTGCTGCGTCGGTTCCAGAATGTCCAGCAACCGCTTGTGCGTCCGGATTTCAAATTGCTCCCGCGATTTCTTGTCCACGTGCGGCGAGCGCAATACAGTCGTGATGCTGCGCGATGTGGGCAGCGGAATCGGACCGGCGACTGTCGCGCCGGTCCTCTTCGCGGTGTCCACGATTTCCGTCGTCGACTGATCGAGGATACGATGATCGTATGCCTTCAGCCGGATGCGAATGCGTTCTCTCAGTGCCATTTGTTTTGCCTGACGTGCGCTACTTAAGAATCTCGGTAACCGTGCCGGCGCCAACCGTGCGGCCGCCTTCGCGAATCGCGAAGCGCAACCCTTTGTCCATGGCCACCGGCGTGATCAATTCCACTTCCAGGCTCACGTTGTCGCCCGGCATCACCATCTCCGTGCCTTCCGGCAACTCCGCCACTCCCGTCACGTCCGTCGTGCGGAAGTAGAACTGCGGCCGGTATCCCTTGAAGAACGGCGTGTGCCGTCCGCCTTCTTCCTTGCTCAATACGTAAACTTCGCCCTTGAACTTCGTGTGCGGCGTAATCGAACCCGGCTTCGCGATCACCTGCCCGCGCTCCACTTCGTCCTTTTCCACTCCGCGCAGCAGCAGCCCCACGTTGTCCCCGGCGCGCCCTTCGTCCAACAACTTCTTGAACATTTCCACGCCCGTGACCACCGTCTTGCGCGTTCGCCGGAAGCCGACGATTTCCATTTCCTCGCCAACCTTGCAGATCCCGCGCTCGATCCGGCCCGTCACCACCGTGCCGCGGCCCTGAATCGAGAAGATGTCTTCGATCGGCATCAGGAACGGCTTGTCGATCGCGCGCTCCGGCATCGGAATGTAGTTGTCCACCGCTTCCATCAGCTCATCGACCGTCTTTTCCCACTGCGGCTCGCCGTTCAACGCGCCCAGCGCCGAGACCCGCACCACCGGCAGATCGTCGCCCGGGAACTGGTAGGTCTTCAACAGTTCGCGGACTTCCAGTTCCACCAGGTCCAGCAGTTCCGAATCGTCCACCATGTCGACTTTGTTCATGGCCACCACGATGTACGGCACACCCACCTGGCGCGCCAGCAGAATGTGCTCGCGCGTTTGCGGCATGGGTCCGTCGGTCGCCGCCACCACCACGATGGCGCCATCCATCTGCGCCGCGCCGGTGATCATGTTCTTGATGTAGTCGGCGTGACCCGGGCAGTCCACGTGCGCGTAGTGGCGGTTCGCGGTTTCGTATTCCACGTGGGCCACCGCGATCGTGATTCCGCGGGCCTTTTCTTCCGGCGCGTTGTCGATCGAATCGAAGCTCCGGAATTTGTTCTTCGGATTGTGCTTGGCCAGCACCTTCGTGATCGCCGCCGTCAGGGTCGTCTTGCCGTGATCGATGTGCCCGATCGTCCCGATATTTACGTGCGGTTTGCTGCGGTCAAATTTTTCCTTAGCCATAAGAAAGAAGCATCTCCTTATCTAGTAGTCTTGCCCTGGACCTTGCTGACGATCTCTTCGGCCAGTGCGGCCGGAACTTCTTCGTACTTACCGAAATGCATCGTGAAACTGCCGCGGCCCTGGGTTCGCGAACGGAGTCCGTCGCGTAACCGAACATCTCCGACAGGGGCACCATCGATTTGATGATCTGCGTCGTCCCGCGCAGTTCCATGCCTTCGATGCGACCGCGGCGCGAGTACAGATCGCCGATCACGTCGCCCATGTACTCTTCCGGAACCACTACTTCCACCGCCATGATCGGCTCCAGCAGCACCGGCTTGGCGCGCTTGGCAGCTTCCTTGATCGCCATCGATCCGGCAATCTTGAAAGCCATTTCCGACGAATCGACATCGTGGTAGCTGCCGTCGTACAGCGTGACCTTCACGTCCGACATCGGGTAACCGGCCAGGATTCCGCCTTCCAGCGCTTCCTTGATTCCCATTTCCGTCGGATTGATGTATTCCTTCGGAATGCGTGCCGCCAGTCACGTCGTTGACGAATTCGAACCCGGTGCCCGAAGGCAGCGGTTCCACCCGGATCTTCACGTGGCCGTACTGCCCGTGGCCGCCCGTCTGCTTCACGTGGCGGCCTTCGGCTTCCGCATTCTTGCGGATCGTTTCGCGATACGCCACCTGCGGCTTGCCGACGTTGGCGCCGACGCCGAATTCGCGCATCATGCGGTCCACAATGATTTCCAGATGGAGCTCGCCCATTCCGGAGAGAATCGTCTGGCCGGTTTCCGGATCCGTGTTAACCCGGAAAGTAGGATCTTCCTGCGCCAGCTTCTGAATCGCCATGCCCATCTTTTCCTGATCGGCCTTGGTCTTCGGCTCCACCGCCAACTGAATCACCGGCATCGGGAAATCGATCGCTTCCAGCACGATCGGATGATCGTCATCGCAAATCGTATCGCCCGTCGAAATCGTCTTCAGCCCGACCGCCGCGCAGATATCGCCGGCGAGGATCTCCTGGATTTCTTCGCGCTTGTTGGCGTGCATGCGAAGCAGGCGTCCGACGCGTTCGTTGCGGCGCTTGGCCACATTGAACACCGAATCACCCGACTTCATGGAACCCGAATAAACGCGGAAGAACGCCAACTGGCCGACGTACGGGTCGGTCATGATCTTGAACACCAGCGCGGAGAACGGTTCAGCGTCGCTCGCGTGGCGGACCAGCGTCTTTTCCGGATCGTCAACGTCCAGGCCTTCGATCGGCGGAACATCCAGCGGGGAGGGCAGGTAATCGACCACCGCGTCCAGCATCGTCTGGACGCCTTTGTTCTTGAATGCCGTGCCGCAGATCACCGGGAAAATCTTCAGCGCGATCGTCGCCTTGCGGATTCCGGCGCGAATCTCTTCGTTCGAGATCGCTTCGCCTTCGATGAATTTGTGCAACAGCGCTTCGTCGTGCTCGCTGATCGCTTCGATCATGTGCTCGCGGTATTCCTTCGCCTTATCTTTCAAGTCGTCAGGAATCTCGATCACGTCGTACTGCGCGCCCATCGTTTCGTCGCGCCACACGATGCCGCTCATCTCCACCAGGTCCACAATGCCCAGGAACTTCTCTTCCGCGCCGATCGGAAGCTGAATCGGCACCGGGCGGCACTTCAGCCGGTCCACGATGGTCTCGACCGAGTGGTAGAAGTCCGCGCCCACGCGGTCCATCTTGTTGATGAAGCAAATTCGCGGAACCGAGTACTTATCCGCCTGCCGCCACACCGTCTCCGATTGCGGCTGCACTCCGGCCACGGCATCGAATACCGCCACCGCTCCGTCCAGCACGCGCAAACTGCGCTCCACTTCCGCGGTGAAATCGACGTGACCCGGCGTGTCGATGATGTTGATCTGAATGTCGCGCCATTCGCAGGTGGTCGCCGCGGAAGTAATCGTGATTCCGCGCTCCTGCTCCTGCTCCATCCAGTCCATGATGGCCGTGCCTTCATGCACTTCGCCGATCTTGTGGGACTTGCCCGTATAAAATAAAATCCGTTCGGTCGTGGTGGTCTTACCGGCATCAATGTGTGCGGCGATGCCGATATTCCTCATCCTCTCGAGCGGGGTAGTTCTAGCCATGCAGTCTGGAATTAGCTCCTGTGTCGTTTGCCAGTGTCGTTAACCAGTTTCGTTGCCAGTTGGTCCAACTGGTTACCAGCGATAATGCGCGAAGGCCTTATTGGCCTCGGCCATACGATGGACGTCGTCTCTCTTCTTGATCGCTCCGCCGCGCAAATTCGCAGCGTCGTTCAACTCATTTGCCAGCTTTTCCGCCATCCCCTTCTCGGGACGCGTACGCGCGTTGGTGATGATCCAGCGCATGGCCAGCGAAGTCCGCCGGTTCTGCGGCACTTCGATCGGCACCTGGTAGTTGGCGCCGCCCACACGCCGCGTCTTCACTTCGAGCAGCGGCTTGGCATTCTCAACGGCCTTCTTGAAGGCCTTCAATGGATCGTCGCTGGTGCGCTCGCGGATCTTATCCATGGCATCGTAGAAGATTCCCTGCGCGGTGTTCTTCTTGCCCTGCCACATCATCGAATTCACGAACTTTTCCACCAGCGTGGAATTGTAGATCGCGTCCGGCGCTACTTCACGAATGACTGCTCTTCTTCTGCGTGGCATACAATACCTACGATTTCGGTCTCTTCGCCCCGTACTTCGAGCGGCTCTGCTTGCGGTTGGCTACGCCGGCAGTATCCAGCGCGCCGCGAATCACGTGATAACGAACACCAGGAAGATCCTTCACGCGGCCCCCGCGGATAAGCACGATCGAGTGCTCCTGCAGGTTGTGGCCGACGCCCGGGATGTACGTGGTTACTTCGATTCCATTGGTGAGTCGCACACGCGCCACTTTCCGAAGCGCCGAATTCGGCTTCTTCGGAGTGGAGGTGTACACACGCGTACAAACTCCGCGCTTCTGCGGACAGCTCTCCAGGGCAGGACTCGAGGTCTTCCAGCGTGGCGGTTTCCGCCCATTGCGTACAAGTTGATTAAACGTTGGCACGAATTTCCTCTTCGCGAAGTGTTAATTACGTGGAGCAACCCCACATACGACCGGAATCCGTAAACGGACCCCAGAAATTAAAAAAAAGGCAATCGAACGGTCGCAACAGCGAGGATTACTAAAGCTTCTATGGACAGGCCCATGCCGGAATCGGGGTGACCGATCAAGCCTCGGGGCCTCGCCCTTGGACGGACCCGCCTACAGACGGGTGGTAGCACAAGAGCAGAAAGCGTCTTCTCGCGAAACTCTTAAATATTAACTCAGGTGGTGCTGGAATTGCAACCAAACCAACAAAATCGGGCCGGTTCGTGCAAAACCTTCTACCACCCTACCACATATAGTACAGGCTGCGCCGGCACGCACTCTCTAATTCTTCGCCGCCCTTTCTTCCGCCAACTGCTTCCGGTATGCCGCCTCCGCCCCCGCCACCGCTTTTTGATACCCCGCCGGATCCACAAAACGTGAAGGATCGTACGCATCGCCCGGCTGATACTTCCGGTGCAGCCCGTATTGCCCCGCGTGCGACGAAAGGAACACATCGCACGTTAGTGCCTTCTGCTTTTCAAAGGTGGTCGCGTAATCCCGGGAAATCCCCGGATAATTCTTCTCCCCCAGCAGTTTCACCCCCGGATTGATCGACCCCATGTTCGCAATCAGCACCCGGTACGTCCGCCCGCCCTCCGTCACCGGAATCGCGTACGACGCGCTCCCCTTCGTGTGCCCCGGATGCAAATACACCGTAATCTCTGTCCCCCCGAACTTCAGCGTCTGGCCATCCTTGATCCGCTCCGCCACCTTGACCGGCGCAAAATTGTATTCCTTCGAGCCGAAATGAAAATCGCTCTTGCCGCCATCCTCCAGCAGCACCGCGTCCGCCGCCGTCGCCAGCACCTTGCCGCCGGTAGTCCGCTGGATCTCCGCGAACGCCGCCACATGGTCGTAGTGCGCCTGCGTGGTCAAAATCCAGCGAATGTCCTTCCACTGGAATCCCAAATCCGCGACGCTCTTCTGCATCAGCGGCACCGAATCCGCCAGCCCGCCGTTGATCAACACGTTCCCCGCCGGCGTCACGATCAGGAAGCTCGCCAGGTCGTACGTGCCCACGTAATAGATGTTGCCCACCACCCGGTGCGCCGCGAACGGCTGCCGCCACTCCGGCGAATCCGCCGCCGCGCAAAACCCCGCCATCGCCATCGCCGCCAGAAATACGTTTCTCATATTCGTCATCTTATCCCTGATAACGCCCTTCGCCCTGATTCACGTGCTTCCAATCCAGTTGCGCCAGGTACAATGCGTTGCCGTCCGGATCTTCGAAGTGCGCGAATTTCCCCGACTTCCCTTCGTCCGCCACCCCGTCGAACTTCACCCCGCGCTCTCCCAGAATCCGCATCGCATCCTCGATCTTTCCCGAGAGTTCCAGCCCGATCGCCGGCCCACCCTTGCGCTCCGCCCGCGGTGTCACCGACGCCGCCGGATGCAGCCCGATCGTCAGCCCCTTCTCCAGTTCCACACTCGCAAAGTGATCGCCGAACCGGTACGCCAGCTTCAGCCCCAGCGTCTTCGTGTAGAACTCAACCGCCCGTTCCATATTAGTGACAGGGATCGTCACATTCCCGCTTGCAAACATCGCGCACTCCTTCCTCAATAGCATCCAACACTCATGCGACGATTGGAAGGCGCATGCCCCGAATTTCCATCCCCGACGATTTCCCGCCCGTCCTCGCCCCGAGCCCCGTCTTCCCCGCCCTGCAAGCCCGCGCGCAACTCGATTACTACGACACCCTCCCCGCCAACGAAGACGACCTCATCGCCCGCCTCCGCCCCGCCGAAATCGCCCTCAACATCCGTTCCTCCTCGCGCTTTACCGAGCGCGTCTTCGCCGCCTGCCCGCAGCTTCGCCTCGTTTCCATCTGGGGCACCGGGACCGATCATGTCGATCTCGACGCCGCCGCCCGCCACGGCGTCACTGTCGCCAATACCCCCGGCGTCAGCGCACGCTCCATCGCCGAACACACCCTCGCCCTGCTCTTCGCCGCCGTGCGCCGCATCCCGCAACTGGACGCCGCCACGCGCCGCGGCGAGTGGGCGCGCGGCCTGTCGATGGAGTTGTATGGAAAAACCTGCGGCGTGATCGGCTACGGCGCCGTGGGCCGCGAATTCGCTCGCCTCGCCGTCGCCATCGGTATGCGCGTGGTCATCTGGACCCTGCATCCCGACCGCTACCCCAACGTCTCTTTTGTCGATCTCCAGGAGCTCTACCGCACCAGCGACGTCGTCAGCGTCCACCTGCGCTTGTCCCCCGAGACCAAAGGTGCAATTCACGCGCCGCAATTGGCATCGATGAAGCCCGGATCCATCCTGATCAATACCGCCCGCGGCGCCATCGTCGATGAGTCCGCGCTGCTCCACGCCCTGTCCGCCGGACCTCTCGCCGCCGCCGCCCTCGACGTCTTCGCGCAGGAGCCCCTCCCCCCGCATCATCCGCTCACCAAGCTCGATAACGTCGTCCTCACCCCGCACTGCGCCGGCATCACCCCCGAGGCCCTTCACGCTGGACTTCAAATGGCCGTAGACAATATCTGGTCGTTTCTTTCCTAACTCAGCTCACTCGCTCCAGCGCCGCTCCCACCCCCGCCACCATCCCGTATTCTCCAACTCCAGCGCATTCCAGCACAGGTCGATCATCCGCGCGTCGCCCCGCACCACGCCTTCGCGCGTCACCTCCGCCGGCAGCCGCACCAACTCGCGATACCGGTCGAACACCGCGCCCCTGTCCCGCTCCGCTACCCGCGTCAGCAAATGCCACAGCGTCAGCCCGTCCTGTGTCCGCGCCCCCGCCAGCAGGCCGCCCAGCGCCCCACCGTCTCCGCGCTCGAGCGCCGCCACCCCGTCGCGCACCGCCGCCGGCGCGTCATCGTAATAAGGAATCCCCGGACCGCCCTTCCGCCGCGTCACGCACTGCGCTCCCGCCGGAATAAACGCCTCCCTGCCTCCTACCTGAAACGCCACCCATCCCAGCTTCACGCGCAGCAGCCCATCGCCCTTGCCATCCACATTCAGCGTGTACTCGCATCCCAGGTCCACCGCCTGCGCCGAAGGAGTGTCCACCACGAACTGCCGCGCCGGAGCCCAGATGAACGCGTGCAGCTCCCCGCTGCGCAGCGTCAACTTCTTCTCCGCCGACGCCTTCAGCTCCGAATGCGGAGCCAGGTCCACGCGCCCCACGTCTTCCGCCTCCAACGTCACCGCCGTGCTTCCCGTGCGCACCACCTGCCCCTTGCGCAAGCGCGCTCCACTTACCTGCCACGATGTGTTCTCAGCCGCCGGAGTCACCATCAGCACCAGCACCGCCGCCGCGGCCGCCAATGCCGTCAGCCCCGCCGCCATCGCCCACCGCGCGCGCCCCGGACGCGGCTCCGCAAGCGGATACCGCAGCGGTGCCATCAAGCGCTCCAGCCGTTCGATCTCGGGGTCGGGCGCCCCCGTGCGATCCCACAAATAATCGTCCTTCATTTCGCCTCCAGCACGTCGCGCAGCATTTTCATTCCGCGGCACAAATTCACCCGCACCGAATCCGCCTTCAGCCCCGTGTGCTCCGCGATCTCCGGCCCCGTCATCCCCTCCACCAACCGCAGGATCAAGGTCTCCCGGTACGCCTCCGGCAGTCCGCGGATCGCATCCAGCACCAGGAACGCATCGTTGGTCGCACCCCGCGGCGCCGCGATCTCTTCCACCGGATCGCTCTCCCGCGCCCGCCGGTAATAATCCATCGCCCTATTGCGCGCGATCGCGCACAACCACCCGCGGAACGCCGCCGCCGTGCGCAGTCCGCGCAGCTGCCGCATCGCCGCCACGAACACGTCCTGCACCAGGTCCTCGGCATCCTTCGGCGGCACTCGCGCCAGCAGGATCCCGTGCACCATGCGCGCATAACGCACGTACAATTCCCCGAACGCGGGCCGGTCGCCGGCCACCGCCGCACGCACCAGCCCGTCGTCTTCGGGGGCATTCGCCGGCATCGCCATCGTCTGCATCATACCGGAGATCCCGCGCGCCTCTACTGCAGCATTGCCTCGACGTCGGAACTCGCGAACGCCTTCATGTTGAACTTCGCGTGCAACCGGTCAAGCCCCTCCGGACCCGCGCTAATCAGCGCGTTCGTGAACTGCTCCCCGTTTTTGCCGACCAGTTGGATGACCCACTTCCCTTCCTTGGGCCACTGCTGCGCCAGTGCGAATTCGCCCGGCCCGCCCAGCGCTTTTACCTCCAGCGGAATCGTGCGCCGCTGCCCGTTCACCACGCCGGTCGCCGTTCCCGTCACCGTCGCCGTAGCGGGATCGTGACAGCCCGTGGCCTTGATCACCACCACGGCGTTCACTTTCCGCGCCTCCGCGTTAGCGTCCGGATTTCCCAGTTGTAAGTAGAATCCCCCCGCCAGCAATTGCCCGGCGCAGGCCAATACCAAGGTAACGATTGTCTTCCGCATCGATTGTGCCCTCCTTCAGGTGCAATCTGCCCAAAGGACGCACTCCGGCCCCGATGTGTTAACCGCCGATTAATCCAGCTTGTACATCACCATGCCCGAAAGCAGCTTGGGATAAAAGTCCGTCGATTTCTGCGGCATCACCCGTCCGCCAAAACTTGTATCCGCCACCTGTTTCACCGACGTAGGTTTCAGCAGGAACGCGATCTGCGCCGCACCCTTCCGTACTTCCTCCACCGCCGCGTCGATCCCGCGAATGTATCGCAGATGCTGCTCGTCGCGCACCGCCTCTTCGCTGATCCCCAGCGCATTTCCCAGCAGCCGCTCGTGTAGAATCCGCACGTCCAGCGCGCCGCGCGCCGAACGATCCTCCAGCTTGTAAAGCTTCTCCCCCATCGCCGCGCCGATAATACTGCGCTCGTCGCTCGCCGCCCACGCGCTCTTCAATTCGTCGAGCGACGCGATCTCCGCAATCTCGAAATCCACCTCTGCCGCCTTCAGGAAACCCGATGCGTCGATCCCGTTCACCAGCCGGTGCGTCGCCAGAATCTTCAATCCCGCCGAATGCATGTTGACGAACGCCATCACCATCCGGCTCGCCCCCGGCAGCGCCGGATGCTCGCGCTGAAATGCCATCGCCGTCTCGTAGCGATGATGTCCGTCGGCAATCAGCAGCTTCTTGTCCGCCATCAGCTCCTGCACGCGCCCCGGGTCCTTCACCCTCCACATGCGATGGATCGCGCCATATTCGTCCGTCACCTCGGCGATCGGCGCACCCGCCGCCGCTTCGTCCAACAGCGCGTCAATCTCTCCCGCCGGGTCCGCATACAGCATGAAAATCGGTTCGAAGTGCGTATGCGTGTGCTTCAGCAATTCCATGCGGTCTTTCTTGGGACCGGAAAGCGTCTGCTCGTGACGGAAGACGATGCCCTTGGAGTAATCCTCCACCTGCCCGAGCGCGATAAAACCCTTGCGGTTCAGCCGCTCCCCGGTGTCCGGCACCACGAACTCCTGGAAGTAGGCGAACATGCCCGGCTCCGCGTCGCGCGCCCAAACACCCGAAGCGATCCATTCCTCCATCGCACTCGTGGCGCGCGTATAGACGTTCTCGGTTTCGGTGTCGCCGGGCTTGCGCTCGCCCAGAATCACCCGCACCAGGTTGTGCGGGCTGGCGGCAAGATATTTGGCTTGCATCGCCGGCGAGATCTTATCGTAGGGCTGCGTAACCAGGTTCTGCAGATCGCCTGCGCTGGCAGCGTAGCGGTAGGGTTGAAAAGGAAATATGTTGGCCAACTCCCGATTTTATATCAGCAGCCGGCCCTCTCGCGAACTAGCGGACCCGCCCGATCGCCGGAATCATGTCCGGTTCCCGCGTCACAATCCCGCTCTGCGCTTCGCCGATATCCACGTTCTGCACTTCCAGCGTCTTCCCCAACACGTTGTCCAGCGCGTTGCGGGCTTTAACGTATTGGCTGCGCGCATCCACCTCGGCGATCTCCCGCGTCGTCGTATCGCGCTGCACAATCACCACATTGAGGATGCTGGATGTTCCCAATTCGTACTTCCGCCGTTCCCCGGCCAGCACCTGCTCCTGCAGCTTCCGCGCCTGCACCGCGGTCTCATAAGCCGCCCGCGCCTGCTTCAACGCGATTTGTGCATTAATCACGTTCAGCTTGATGCTGTTCTGCAACTGCCTGTCCTGAATCTGCGATTGCCGGTAGTTCAGCTCGTCGGTAATCAAATCGGCCTGCGCCGCCCGGTTGCGAATCGGCACGTTCAATTGGAAACCGGCGCTGTAGTTCGGAAAATTCCGGCTGAACAACTGGTTCAGGAAAGATCCGTAACCGCCCAGGAAAAAGCCGTTTACACTGCCAGGAGTACGTAACACGGTGGTCGAGATGAAGCCGCTCGCGGGGCACCCGTTCAGTAGCGGCGTACACGCCGTCGTCACCGGTACCGGCAGGCTGTTCACATCGCCCGCCAGCCCGCTATTGGACAGGTTCGCGAATACGCTCAGCGAAGGCAGCAGATTGTTCTTGGTGCCCAGCATATTGATCCGCGAATCCTCCAGGCCAATCTGGCTCTGTTCGATTTCCGGCCGTTTCTGGAAGGCCTCGCTCACCAGATCCTGCGTCGGCTGCACCGCGTCCACCGCCGGCACATCGAAATGGTCGGTCGGCACCAGTCCGCGCGTTCGCCACCGCCGGATTGCTGAAGCCGCCCCGGCTCAGCACGCTCTTCACAATCATTTCCTGCTGCAGCACCTGCGTCTCGGAGGTCACCACATCCTGCTGGCTGCTCTTCATCTCGGCTTCCGCCTGGATGATGTCGATCTCCGCCAGCGCGCCCAGTTCCGCCCGGCGCTTGTTCTCCGTATAGAGCTGCGTATTCAGCTCCAGCGTCTGCTGTTTCACCTTCAAGCTATCGTTGAAGGCAACCAGGTCCCAGTAAAGAGAAACCACGTTGTTAACCGTCGCGATCACCTGCTGCTTAAACGTCAGGTCAGAGATGTGCAACTGATTCCGTGCGATCCGGATCGCGCGGTTGTTGACCTTCATGCCAAACCCGTTCAATAGGTTCTGCGTGATCGAAAAGCTCAGGCTGCCCTGGTCCACCGGGTTGAAATCGTTATTCGGCGAGTTCTGCTTGTACCCCAACGTGTTTCCCATCCCGACCGTCACGCTGGTCCCGGTCAGGAACCCCTGCTGAATTCCGAAATTCGCGTTCTTGTACGAGGTCACCAGGAAGTTGGTGCCGGTCGTAAAGGTGCTGGTCAGCGGCGTGGTCTGGTGCTGGAACTGGGCGTTCACGAAAAGCGTCGGGTCCAGGTTCGGAATCGCCGATCCGGCCAGCTGCACGCTCAGTCCGCTCAACACGCCGCCCGTGCTCGCGCCGGAGCTGCCGCCCGGTGGATCCCAGCGAATTGGCGCCCGCCAGAACACCCAGCGAAGCCGACGAAGGACCCGTCGAGATGCTGTTGTTCACGTTACGCAACAGGGCGCCGGCATTGGCGCGCTGCAGGTTAGCCTGCTGGAGCTTGGGATTCAGCCGCGCCGATTCGATATCCAGATTGTTTTCCAGCGCCAGCGCAATCGCATCGCGCAGCGATAGGTAGATGCGCCCCGCTCGCATCAGCCGCTCCACCCGGTTGGAATCTTCAAAACTGATCCCGCGTACCCCGGTCGGCAGGTAGTTCCTGGCAATGCCGTAGAAGAAGCCATGGCCGGTACTGCCTTTAATTTCAGGCGTCTGCGCCAGCGCAGGCAGCGCCAGGACACAGCAAAGAATGAGCGCAACAATCGACTTAACACGCAACATAAACATAAAGGTGATGGAACTCCAAAAGCTATTATGGCCCGTCTTGAATCTGGATATACGTAAAAGGGGACGGTTGAGTTCGCGGATTCTTAACAGGAAACCCGTACCGCCTATGGAGTAGTCTAAGCCTATATGTGGAAGTGTGCACTCACTTTTGTCCTACTGGCCTGCGCCGCCTGGGCAGCCAATGTGAAGCTCTACATGAAGGATGGCAGCTATCATGTTGTGCGCGAATACCAGGTGCAGCCGGACCGCGTCCACTTTTACAGCGTCGAACGCAGCGATTGGGAAGACCTCCCGCTCGATCTGGTAGACCTGAAACGCACCGAATCCGAAGCTTCGGCTCGCCAGACCAAGCTCGCCGAAGACGCCAAATCCATCGCCGACGAGGAAAAAGCCCTCCGCGAGCTCGAAAAAGAGAAGCGCCGCATTCCCCAGGATCCCGGCGTCTACTGGTTGATGGGTACCGAAGTCCAGGTCATGAAGGCGGCCGAGGCCACCGTTCACACCAACAAAGGCCGCGCCATCCTCAAGAAGCTCGCCCCCGTGCCCGTCCTCAGCGGCAAAGCCACCCTCGAACTTCAGGGCGCCCACTCCCTCAACGTGTTTACCGACCCCGAACAGGAGTTCTACATTCAGCTCACCGAGCCCGAACGCTTCGGCATCGCCAAAATCACCACCAAAGGCGCGGTCCGGATCGTGGAAAACCTCACCACAATGCCGGTCGTCGAAGAAGTCCAGGAAGAGCTCGTCATGGTGGACATTCTGAAGAAGGAGCTCGATGGCGAGCTCTACAAAATCTGGCCCAAGGAAAAACTCGAGCCCGGCGAATATGCCGTCGTCGAGTACACCGAAGGCAAAATGAATATCCAGGTCTGGGATTTCGCCATCAAGGCCAAATAACCCCCTTACACCAAATTTTCAGATTTCGCCCTTACCATGTAGATTCGCTTGCAAATGCGGATTCTCGTGGTCGAAGACGATCGACGGATGGCCGGCCTGCTCCGCCAGGGGCTCGTCGAAGACGGCCACACCGTTTCGGTCGCCGTCGAAGGCGTCGAGGGCCTCGCCTTCGCCTCTACCGCAGCCTTTGATCTGCTCATCCTCGATGTCATGCTGCCCGGCAAAAGCGGCTTCGATATCACCCGCGAAGTCCGCGCGCGCAAAGACCAAACTCCCATCCTCATGCTCACCGCCCGCGACGCCGCCCACGATATCGTCCACGGCCTCAACCTCGGGGCCGACGACTACCTCACCAAACCCTTCTCCTTCGAAGTTCTCCTGGCTCGCGTCCGCGCCCTCGGCCGCCGCGGCGTCATCCCGCAGGCGCTGCTCCTCGACGCCGCCGGCCTCACCCTCCACCTCGGCACTCGCGAAGTGCGCCGCGGCGATAAGCTCATCGAACTTACCCGCACCGAATACGCCCTCCTCGAACTGCTCATGCGCAATCCCGAACGCGTCTTGACCCGCGAATGCCTGATCGAAAGCATCTGGGGCAACAACTCGGAAATCGAGAGCAATACCCTCGATGCCTTCGTCCGCCTCCTCCGCGCCAAAATCGAGGCCCCCGGCGAGCCCCGCATCCTCACCACCGTGCGCGGCGTAGGCTACTGCCTTCGCAGGGGCGCCCAGTGATGCGCATCTCCATCCGTCAGCGGCTGACGTTCTGGTATGCCGCCGCCCTGGTCGCCGGTCTCTGCGCCTTCGGCCTCGTCATGTGGCTTTCGCTCCAGCAGCGCCTCATCGCCGGCGTGGATTCGCGCCTCGCCGAGCGCCTCCAAGGAGTTCAAACCGCTCTGGGCTCCGAAATCTCCGACCGGGTCCACCTCCAGCACGAACTGGACGAGTATGCGCGCGAGGTTCCCGATGGCGGCATCATTCAATTGCGCGACCCCAACGGCGCCGTGATCCTGCCCGCCGGCGCCAGCCTGGTCCTGCGCTCGCCAACCGGCCGGCACTCGCCCTACACCGAGGAAGTCGCCGGCCGCGCCCTGCGAGTCGCCGCCGCCCCCCTGCAAGCCGCCGGTACCGTGTTCTCCGCCCAAGTGGCGATCCCGCTGGACGAAACCCGCGCCGTCATCCACGATTTCCGCAGCCTCCTGCTCCTCCTCATTCCCGCGATTCTGATCGTCTCCTGCCTCGGCGGCTACTGGCTCAGCTCCCGCGCCCTGCGGCCGGTGGATGCCATCACCACCGTCGCCGGCGCCATCACCCTGCGCAATCTCTCCCAACGCATCCCGCTACCCAATACCGGCGACGAGTTGCAGCGCATGTCGGAAACCTGGAATCGCACCTTGGCGAGGCTGGAAGACTCCGTGAAACGGATCCGCCAGTTCACCTCCGACGCGTCGCATGAACTGCGTACTCCCCTGGCCCTCATCCGCGCCACCGCCGAACTCGCGCTCCGCAAGGAACGGAATGCGGAGGAATATCGCGCCTCCCTCCGCCAGATCGAGGAAGAAGCGGGACGCATGACCGAACTCACCGAGTCCCTCCTGACCCTGGCGCGCGCCGATGCCGGCTCCCTCGGCTTCGCCCTCAAGCCCACCGACCTTGCGGAAGTCGCCCATTCGGTAGCCGCACAGCACGCGCCGCTCGCCGAACAACGCGGAATCGCCCTGCGCAACGGAGGCGGCGGCCCAATCCAGGCCAACGTCGATCCGTCCGGGATTCGCCGCCTCCTCCTCATCCTGGTCGATAACGCGCTCCGCCATACCCCGCCCGGCGGCACCGTCACCGTCGCGGCCTCCCACAACGCCGACACCGTGACGCTCACCGTGGAGGATACCGGCGAAGGCATCCCGCCCGACGCCCTGCCGCATGTCTTCGAGCGCTTCTACCGTGCGGATGCCGCGCGCAGCAGCGGCTCCGGCTACGGACTCGGCCTCGCAATCGCGCAGGCCATCGCGCACGCCCACGGCACCTCGCTAGACGTCCAAAGCTCGCCCGCCTCCGGCACCCGCTTCTCCCTAAGATTAAAGAAATAGGCGCCGCTTTCATGGAAATTTCAGGCAGCCCGATTAGCATCGAATACAGGAGCTTCACATGAACAATCTTCGTCTCGCACTAACCCTCGGTTTCGCCCTTTCCGCCATCGGCTCGGCGGCCTCCCTCAAGCTCAAAGACCTTCCCGCTGCCGTGCAGAAGACCGTTACCGAAAACCTCAAGGGCGGCGAGATCAAGACCATCGGCAAGGAAGTCGAAAAGGGCGTCACCCAGTACGAAATCGAGACCCTCCGCAACGGCAAGCATCGCGATATCAATGTGGATGCCAAGGGAAAGCTCTTGGTCGTGGAGGAAGAGATCGACCTCGCCTCCATTCCGCCCGCTGCCAAAGCAACCATTGAGAAGAAGCTCGCAGGCGGCAAACTGCGTACGCTCGAAAGCGTGGACAAGGGCGATGGAGCCATGCTGTACGAAGCCGCCTACACCACCAAGGCCGGCAAAAAAGCCTCGATCCTCGTGAAGGCCGACGGCGCCGAAACCAAGGACTAAACGGCCTCGCCGCTAATCTCGTCCATACCAAGAGGCCCCATGCGCTCCCAGCGTTACATTCTCGCCGCAATTCTGTTGCTGGCCGCCCCGTTCGCTCCCGGATGGTCCCAGGCCGGTTCCGGCTCCGTCCGCGGCCAGGTTACCGATCCCTCCGGCCGGAGTATTCCGGATGCCGCCGTCACACTAACTACCAGCACCGGAACCGCCCGCACCGCCAAGACCGGCGTTCAGGGCGAATATCAGTTCCTCGGTGTGACCCCCGGTTCCTATACCGTTCGAGCCGCCGCCAAGGGCTTCGCGCCGGCCGAATCCAAGGCCATCGAAATCGCCCCAAGCACCGTGAGTACCGCCGATTTTCCCATGTCGCTCATGGCCACTTCCGAAAAGATCACCGTGCAGGACGTGGCGCACGTCGAAGTCGATCCCTCCGCCAACGCCGACGCGCTCGTCCTCCGCGATAAAGACCTGGACGCTCTCTCCGACGACCGCGACGACCTGGCGGCGGACCTGGCCGCGCTTGCCGGACCCTCCGCCGGCCCCAACGGCGGCCAGATTTACATCGACGGCTTCACCGGCGGACGCCTGCCCGCCAAGTCCTCGATCCGCGAAGTGCGCATCAACCAGAATCCCTTCTCCGCTCAGTACGACCGCATCGGCATGGGCCGCATCGAAATCTTCACCAAACCGGGAAGCGAAGATTTCCACGGCGAGATCCAGACCCACGAGGGCAGCGATATCTTTAACTCGCGCAATCCGTTTCTTCCCGAAAAGCCCACCTGGCAGCGCCTCGGCCTCGAAGGCGAAGTCACCGGCGCAATCGGCAAAAAGACCTCCTTCTTCGCCGATTTCGAAGTCCGCAAATTCACCGAGAACTCCTTCGTCAACGCGCGCATCCTGGATAGCGCCTTCAATGTCGTCGCCCTGACCGAAGGTATCGAGACGCCGCGCCGCGATACCGAAGAGAATTTCAAGCTGGATCGCCAGCTATCGAAAAATCACACCCTGGCCCTGCGCTACACCTTCGCCCGCGATAACCGCGACAATCAGGGCGCCAACGGCTTTTCCCTCCCCAGCCGCATCTATAACAGCCGCGATGCGGAGGACACCGTCCAAGCCGTGGAGACCGGAGTCTTCGGAGCGCACATGGTGAACGAAACCCGTTTCCGCTATTCGCGCCAGCGAACCCGCCAGGAAGGCGACGCGAACCTTCCCACCACCGCCGTCTTGGATGCCTTTACCGGTGGCGGTTCGCCCGTGTCGCTGTCCTTCACCAACCGCAGCGTGCTCGAACTGCAGAACAACTCCACCGTGACCCACGGCACTCATTTGCTGCGCTGGGGCGGCCGCCTCCGCGGCGTCAATCTGAACGATCAGGACACCCAGAATTACACCGGCACCTTTACCTTCAGCTCGCTCGATACCTACCGCGTCACGCTCATGGGCCGGCAGGCCGGCTGGGCGCCCCAGCAGATCCGCGCCGCTGGCGGCGGAGCCAGTCAATTCTCCATCGCCGGCGGCGATCCGCTGGCCTCCTTGAGCCAGTACGACGTCGGCATCTTCGCCCTCGACGATTGGCGCCTCCGCCCCAACCTGACCCTCAGCCTCGGCCTCCGCTACGAAGCACAGACCAGGCTCTCCGACCATCGCGATTTCGCGCCGCGTCTGGGTCTGGCTTGGGGCCTGGCGCCGAAGGGCAAGGTCGCGAAGACCGTGATCCGGGCCGGCTTCGGCCTCTTCTACGATCGCGTCGGCGAGGCCCTCTCGCTCGACGCCTTGCGCCGCGATGGCATCCACCAACAGCAGTTCGTCATCGACGCGCCGGATTTCTTCCCCGTCGTGCCGTCCCTCGATCAACTCCTGAGCGCCCGAGCCCCGCAGGCAATCCGCCGCCTCGACGCGGGAATGGTAGCCCCGTACATGCTGCAAACCGGCGTCGGCGTGGAGCGGCAGTTGCCGAAAAACCTGTTGGTCGCCGTCAACTATCTGCACTCTCGCGGCTCGCACATGCTCCGCTCGCGCGACGTCTCCGCGATCTACCAGTACGAGGGAAGCGGCCTCTTCAAGCAGGATCAATTGATCACCAGCGTGAACGCCAAGGTGAGCCCGCGCCTCTCCTTCACCTCGTCCTACACCTTCGGCCAGGCGCACAGTGACACCGATGGGTCGGGCACCTTCCCCGCCGATTCCAATGATCTGCGTTCCGAATATGGCCGGGCCGCATTCGATACCCGCCACCGCTTCCAGTTCAACGGCTCCTGGGCTGCTCCGTGGGGCCTGCGCCTGAGCCCGCTCTTTGTCGCTTCAAGCGGCCGCCCCTTCAACATCATCGTGGGCCAGGATTTGAACGGCGACACGTTGTTCACAGATCGCCCGGCCTTCGCCACGGATCTCAGCCGGAGCACGGTGCGGCGTACTCCGTGGGGGAACTTCGACCTTGCGCCCGCCGCCGGCCAGGTACTGATTCCGCGCAACTACGGAGAGGCCCCGGGCATGGCCTCGCTCAATCTCCGCGTGGCCAAGGCCTTCAAACTCGGGCAGGAAGTCAAAGGCAAGCGCGATCCCATGGAACTGACCATCACCGCCTTGTCACGCAACCTGCTCAATCATCCCAACCTCGCCTTGCCCTCAGGCAATTTGAGTTCGACCGTCTTCGGACAATCCACCGCGCTCTATTCCGGAGGCGGCAACAATGCCAGCGGCAACCGGCGCATCGAATTTCAGTTGCGGCTCGCGTTCTGAACTACCCTTGGCTCAGAACCACCGATGCGGTTCGCCTCCACCACCCACCGCACCCTTGATTTTCGCTATCCAACAGATTCAACATGAGTTACCGATTGGCCGGACGAGTGCTTTATACAGGGCAGGAGGTTGTAGAAATGAAAACCAAATCGAAGTTACTGGCAGTAGCGCTGATCGCTGGAAGTACGATGTTCGCCGCACCGCGGCTTTCGATCGGCGTCAGCGTGGGAGGCTACGGCACAGGTGCCTACCCTCCTCCCGCCTACACGCAGACCTACGTCCCGCCCTGCCCCGGCCCGGGGTACACGTGGACCAATGGCGTGTGGCGCGCACCGGTCGTCCACGTCGCCCCGCGCTTCGTAGAGACCCGCAATCATTTCGTTGCGCCCGATCGTTGATGGTCGCCACGATAATGATCGCCGTGATAACGATCGTCGTGATAACGATCGCCGCGATAACGATCGTCGCGACAATAATCACCGCGACGACAGCAGCAGATTTCGCCGCTAACGCCCCGCACTCCCGGGCCGGTCCACCCTCAGCATGGACCGGCCCGGAAGCCTGTCCTTCGAAGGCGTGTGTCTGCTAGGATTAGCCGTCACCGCATTTGCACAGGCCGCTTCGCTTCCTGCCTCCTCTCCATCCCAATCGCAGGGTTTCGGAGCGATCTCGTAATCCGCTGAGGGACTGAGGATCGACACCCCGATCCTCTTTCTTCACCTGGGTAGGGAAACGCCGTATGCCGGGCAGTCGTTCCATCAACCAAGATTCAGTTCGTTCCGTCCGTAGCTTGCGAGGCCACAACGCCTTTCGCAAATCCCGCGAGCTTTTCCCGCTAACCTGCATGCCATGTGGTGGATTTCAAGGGATCGCACGCGTAGATGAACGTCGCATTACCAAAGTGGATACCAACCTTTGGCACCCGAAAACTGCGACGCATGGCATGATTGTCAATCGGATGAGCATCCTCGTAGGCGCACGTGAGGCAGTAGGTATATGGTGCCCCGCTCTTTCGCGGTTGCACTGCGCCCGGGTTGGCCTTGTTTGGGTTTTGCAGGGTCGCATTTTCATACCAGCCGACCGCGCACCATTCCTTTGTTGGTTTCTCCCGAGCAATAAAAACGACTAGCCATCCGTCGCAATCAGATCGCCTTCTGGGACCTTGTTTCGGAATACTGCCAAAGACGCGGCCGTGACAATTCAGGAAGTTCCAGGTCTCGAAATACTCATCATCAGGGGTCTGGAACCCGGAACGCACTGGCCCTCCCAGGTAATGATCTGACCAACCAACCTTCGCGATGATTATACGATCGAACAATCCAACCTCACTCTCCGCTCCTTGCGAGCAATCATTATGATAGAGCGAATAGGATCAAGCCCAAAGGCTGATTCCCTTAATGTACGATTTCGCCGCTAACGCCCCGCACTCCCGGGCCGGTCTACCTCTGCATGGACCGGCCCGGAAGCCTGTCACACCTCATCGCTCTTATCTCGAATTTCCAGTTTGAATTGCCAGCCTTCAAAGTGCATCAACATGCGCCAGAACTCCTCCCAGGTGATCTCACAGCCATCGACGGCGAGCAGCGGGACAGAGCCCTCCTGAAATTCGTCCCACTCGATAGTGCCACGCACCTGTTGGTGATCCGCGATCCTCAGCCCATACTCGCCCTGGATGACATCCTTGACTGATAGGCGTCGCCGTATCTTCTCGATCAATCGCCCGCGCAGTGCCAGAAGATCTCCCTCTGGCTCGCCGATGATCTGGAATCGAAAGCCGGCCGGGTACCATCTCGAAGCTCGTAAGCTCCAGAGCTAATCCCGTACCGAACAGACGAGTTCGAAAATGGAATTCGTGCTTCTTTCCCGCACAGTCGGCAAGGTGAATGGGTTCAAGCTTGAAGTGTTCAAACCTTTCCAGACCTTCCAACTTGGCCATCTCACTGTTAAAGCATTGGCCGCAAAGCGCCCGATACCCGCTCTCCAGGGAACCGCCATGCACCATTCGTAGCCGGGGACGATCCGGCGGCAACCTCGCAACGTTTCTTTTGCTTTTGCCTGGTCTCAACTCTTGCCATCGTCCTGAGCATAACAAGCTGGTAGGAATTGCCTTTCTCAACGGAAACCCGAACATCCTAAGGAAGCCTGTCACCAAACCTTAAAATTTATCTTCGTCGCGTTTTCATCTACTTACAAGACTTATCGATCTCTTACTCCCTTACTCCCGTGCTAACTTCTCCATCAGGTAGAGAGTTGCGCAAACCACAGCGCAACGCCAACAGCTTTCATCCTGGCCAGGATACGTTGACCTGAAGTGGTGCTGACTTCCCGTAAGCCCGTTAACGGCTAAACGGTGGTTCCCCTACGTGGAGGAGACCGGCGGGAAGATCTTCGGTTCGAACCGATCACACCCGGGGGACCGTCGCGGATAGCGTTTGATTGCCGCACCCCTGGATACAGAGACTGATCACGCGAAACGAGTGGACGATCGAGAGGCCATCCAGCCGAGTTCTTACGTCTTCGTAGCGTACAGTCGAATCACTGGCGGCCGGGCACGCACGGCGATAAGACCGAAAGCCCCCGGCCGCCGCAACGTTTCGCTTTCCCCACCTTCACGGCACACGTGTGCCTCCAAACCAGAGCCATCCCACCGCGGCCGCCGCAAGATACCCATCGAAGCGATCCAGCACGCCGCCGTGCCCGGGCAGCAGCCTTCCAAAATCTTTGATCCCCTGCCGCCGTTTGATCCACGAAGCCCCCAGGTCGCCCCCCAACGCAGCGCCGCAGAGCACCAGGCACGCCATCAATCCGTGAAGCGGCGCCTCCCCGATCAGCGAGCGCAGCACCAGCGCCGCAATCCCCGCCGCGCACAAGCCGCCCACCGCGCCCTCGATTGTCTTGCCCGGACTGATCCGCGCCGCCAACCGCCGCCGCCCCGCGAGCTGTCCGCAGACCTGACTGAAGCCATCGAAGACCGCCACCGTCAGATAGACGAAAATCACCGTCGCCGCCGGCGCCCGCAGCGCGAACATCAGCGCGCCTCCGCCAACAATGGCGTAAACCAACCAGACCCCAGCCGGCAATCCGCCGCGCACCGCAAACAGTTCCCGCACGCCAAGCGCGATCACCAGCGCGGAAAGCACAAAGAACGGACCCGTCCCCATCGCCGCCAGGCACAGCACCGCCGCCGTAATGCCGAAGTAAGTGGCGAACTTGATCCACCGCTCCCTTCGCCGCGCCGCCTCCGCCGTGCGGCCCGACCAGTACATGCCCGCCGCACCGAGCGCAAAGCCCGCCAGGTAAAACACCACCACCCGTTGCATCAAGCGGACTGCCCCACCTGTATGGAAACTGCGCCCGGCAGCACCCGGACCTCGAACGCGATTACATCCTCGAACAGTTCGCCATCGATCATCAGCCGCTCCGGACGCTGCAGTTCGACCGAGAGAGCACGCGCCTTCTCCGGCTTCACCGGCTGATAGAATCCCAGCCGCGAGATCGCCGAGAGATTATGCGCCGCCTGCCCGAAGTACCCCGCGCGCAAGCGCAGGATGTCGAACTCGCCGTCCCCGCAACTCGCCGCCGGCGCGCCCACGAAATTCGCCATGTGCCGCGTGTTGTTGGCCACGATTCCCGTAAGCACGCACATCCCTTCCCCACGGATCCGCATCCCGACACGCGGCGGCCGCAGCAGCGCGGCGGCAACCGCGTAACTGTACTTGCCGAAGCGCGCGAAGCCCTTGCCGGCGGAGCGGACGACCGCCGCCGGATATCCCGCTGCAATCGTGCTGGCCGATAGCAAAGTGCGCGTGTTGCCGGACGAAGTCCGGAAGCGGATCTCCATCAGGTCGATCGGCCGCGATTCACCGCACTCGAGCGCCGCGCAGCCGCGAGCCGCCGGATAAACTCCCAGATCCCGGGCCAGCGAGTTGCCGCGTCCCGTTGCGATCAGCGCGACCTTCGGCCGCCGCCCCTCATGCGCGTTGAGCACCTCGAGTAGCGTGCCATCGCCGCCCACTACAATCACGCCGCCATTCCCTTCGGCCACGCGGCGCGCGAGTTCCGCCGCGTGCCCCGCGTATTCCGTAAACGCGATATCGGAAGCGACCCGCTCGACCCGATCCAGGATTTCTATCGCCGCCGGACGTCCGCCCGCCCGCCGGTTCACAATCGCGGTCCACTCAGGCACGCAGCACCCAGTAGACCCCGCGCACATCCGCCTTCCATTCCGGCAGCAGCGCCACCAGCACCAGTTCCTCCACGTAGGCCGCCAAAGTGACCGCAAGCATCACCGCGAAGAGCCAGCCAATGAAGCCCCACAGAAAGAGCGACATCACAAAAATACCCTGCAAATAGGCCGAAATCCGCACCAGCAGCGTATGGAAGCTGGAGATGCGCCCGTAGCGGCAAAGCGCGGCGCCGGCCTCCAGAACATAAAGCCCCGCAATGCATCCAATCGCCCCCAGGTGCGGCCTCACCGCGTCGAGGCGGAAGACATACACCGCATAAAACGCGATCAACGTCACCAGCATATCGGCGGTAGAATCGAGAAACGCGCCGAGCCGCGAGGTGATCCCCATCCCCCGCGCCAGCAGGCCGTCGAGAATGTCGCTCAGCAGACAGGCAAGCAGCAGCCACTTGAAGAAATCTTCGTGACGCTGCAGCGCCGCGCCCAACAAAATCGGCGTGGCGGCGAGCCGCGCGGCAGAGATCGCGTTCGGCAGATTCCGCAGCCATGGGCTCAGAGGCATTGAGATAGTTTACTGATATTCTCGAGTTAAGGAAGCGCGGACCGGCACTCCTGTCGCGCAAAAATTATGCATTGGTTGGCGGACTTTCGCTTCGGCTTACGAAATCTCTTGAAGGCGCGCTCGTTCACCGCGATCGCAATCGGCTCGCTGGCGCTCGGCATCGGCGGCAGCACCGCCATGTATAGCGTGATCTATGGCGTGATCCTCGACCCGTTCCCCTACAAGGCGCCGGACCGCTTGATGAGCGTGAACGTCGAGGGCAAACAGGGCGGCAACGGCAGCTACTACCCCATCGACCAGTTCCTCGATATCGCCGAACGCAACTCCGTCGCCGAAGGCGTGATCGCTTCCACCTGGTCCGATGTAGCCTGGACGGGTCAGGGCGAGCCGCAGCGGCTGCGCGGCAATCACTGCACCATGAATACCTTCGACGTGATGGGAGTCGCTCCCCTCGTGGGCCGCGCGCCCATTGCGTCCGATGCGCTACCCGATGCCGCTCCCGTGACGCTCCTCGGCTACAAATTCTGGCAGCGCCAGTTCGGCGGCGATCCCGCCGTCATCGGTCGCACCCTCCGCCTCAACGACAAACTGCGCACCGTGATCGGCGTCATGCCCGCCCGCTTCATGTGGCGCGGCGCGGATGTCTACCTCCCCGACGTATTCCATCGCGGCGAGACCGTGGAAGGCGAGCGCAGCGTGCACCTCATGGCGCGCCTCAAACCCGGCATCACCCGCCAACAGGCCACCGCCGCGTTGCAGCCGCATTCTCCAGGATTTGCAGCAGCGCAATCCCGATCAGTTCCCGAAGGAATGGACGTTGAAGCTGCGCGATTTCGGCGAGACCTTCCCCAGCGATATTAAGGAGGCGCTGTGGATTCTCTTCGGCGCCGTCGGTCTCCTGCTCTTGATCGCCTGCGTCAACGTGTCGAACCTGCTGTTGTCGCGCGCCGCTTTCCGTCGGCGTGAGATGGCGGTCCGCGCCGCCATCGGCGCGCCGCGCTCGCGCATCATCCGCCAGTTGCTGTCGGAGAGCCTGCTGCTGGGCCTCGGCGGCGCGCTGCTCGGCATCGCGTTCGCGGCCGCCGGATTGCGCGGCATCATCGCCATGGTCCCGCCCAATACCATTCCGGATGAAGCCCACATCGCGCTCAACCTGCCCGTGCTTTTGTTCACCCTCGCCGTTTCCATCGTTGCGGCCCTGCTGTTCGGACTCGCTCCCGCGCTCCAACTCTCGGGCCGCGACATTCTGAAGCCGCTCAAGGAAGCGGGACGCGGCAACGCGGGCGGCGGGCGCCAGCGCCTCCTGCTCGCCGCACTCGTGGTCGGCGAAGTCGCCCTCTCCATGATGCTGCTGGTCGGCGCCAGCCTCATGATTCGCACCTTGATTGCGATCCAGGGGAAAAATCTGAGTTTCCACCCCGAACGCATTCTGACCCTGCGCCTTCCGGTGCCCGAACAGCGCAGCGCGGATCCCGAACGCCGCACCGCGCTGCTGCGCGATATGCTGCAGCGCATCCGCACCGTTCCAGGCGTGACCGCGGCCGGAATCAATTGGGGTCTGCCGCCGGTCTACTCGCCCGGATCTGCCGTTTCCGTGGTCGGCAGTTCGCTGTCCAATCCGGCCCGCGTGCTCGTGCAGCAGACCGATGAACAGTATCCCGCCGTGATGGGAATCACCCTGATGCAAGGCCGCTTCCTGAGCGCGGAAGAGGTCGACGCCAAGGCGCATGTCGCGATCGTGAACCAGACTTTCGTGCGCCGCTATCTCGCCGGCGGCGCGGCCATCGGGCACCTGGTGCGCATCCCGGACCTGCGCACCGCGCCCTGGAACCTGGCCGACGATTCCTTCCTCATCGCGGGCGTCTACCAGGATGCCGTCAATCAGATCGGCGCCAATGAAGTTTCGCCTGAAATGTACTTGCCGTTCACCATCCTGCATCGGGCCGACCGCATCTTCGTGCTGGGCACAGGCAAGCCGGAGTCGCTCGACAAAGCCATCCGTGCACAGATCCACGCGGCGGACCCGAGCCAGCCCGTGATGAACGATCAATCGATGGAGACCGTGCTCCGCGAAAATGCCTACGCGCGCCCGCGCTTCAACCTGCTGCTGTTTTCGGTGTTCGCCGCGCTCGGCCTGGTGCTCGCGCTATTCGGCGTCTACGGCGTCATCTCGCATACCGTGGCGCAGCAGAAGCGCGAGATCGGAATCCGCATGGCGCTCGGCGCAGGCTTCTCGCAGGTCATCGCGATGGTGTTGAGCTTCGGCGCCAAACTGATCGGCATCGGCATTGCCATTAGGTCTGCTCGCCAGCCTCGTGTCGGTAAAAGTTCTCACCGGCCTGGTGCGCAATGTTTCGCCGTTCGACCCCTATTCGTTCGTCGCCGTCGCCTGCGTCCTGGCCGCTGCCGGGCTGTGTGCCAGCTACTGGCCCGCGCGCCGCGCCGCCCGCGTGGACCCGCTCACACGCCCTGCGCGACGAGTAACATCGCGCCGCCTTGTTCCCGGGCTTAAAAGCGATATATACAGCGTATGCTTTCCCGATTCTTGCTATCCGCCCTGCTCACAGGGTCTGCCCTGGCGCAAGATCCCGCCCGGATGGATCAACTGGTCCAGACCTATGTGGGCAATCATCAGTTCATGGGGACGGCGCTGGTCGCGCGCGGCAGCCAGGTGCTCTTCAGCAAGGGCTATGGCTCCGCCGATCTGGAGTGGAACATTCCCAACGCGCCCAACACCAAATTCCGTCTCGGGTCGGTGACCAAGCAGTTTACGGCGGCTTCCATCCTGCTGTTGGAAGAGCGCGGCAAGCTCAGCGTAAGCGACCCGGTGAAAAAATACCTGCCGGATGCGCCCGCGGCCTGGGACAAGATCACAATCTTCAACCTGCTCACCCATTCCTCGGGCATTCCGAACTTCACCGGCTTTTCGGATTATTCGAAGCTGGAACCCTTTGCCGCCACACCGCTCGAACTGGTCAAACGCTTCCGCGATAAACCGCTGGAGTTCGAGCCGGGCGAAAAGTTCAACTACAGCAATTCGGGCTTTGTGTTGTTGGGTTACCTGATCGAGAAGATCAGCGGAGACTCGTACGAAAAATTCGTCCGCGAGAATATCTTCACTCCGCTGGGCATGAAGGATTCGGGTTACGATTCCAACTCCGCCATCATCCCGCGCCGGGCGTCGGGCTACGTCAACGGGAAGAATGGCTTCGAGAATGCCGGCTTCGTTCACATGAGCATTCCGCACGGCGCGGGCGCGCTGTACTCCACCACCGAAGATCTCTTGAAGTGGGAACTGGGCCTGTTCGGCGGCAAACTGCTGAAGGCGCCCTCGCTCGAGAAAATGACCACTCCGTTCAAGAGCAACTATGCGTTCGGGCTCGGCGTGGAAACCACCGGCGGACACAAAGTGATCTCCCACGGCGGCGGCATCGAAGGGTTCAATACCGAGCTGGAGTATTATCCCGAGGACAAACTGACGGTAGTGGTCTTGTGCAACGTCAACAGCGGAGCGCCGGGAGAGATTGCCAGGAAACTGGCGGCGCTGGCGCACGGCGAGGCCATCAAGCTGCCCGGCGAGCGCAAAGAAATCACCCTGGATCCCAAGACTCTGAGCAGCTATGTGGGCGCTTACCAGTTGGGCCCGGCGCCCATGCTGATCACGCTCGAAGGCAATCAGCTCATGAGTAAGTTGGGAAACCAGCAGGCGCGTGGCGATCTTTCCCGAATCGGAAACCATGTTCTTCCTCAAAGTGGTGGACGCTCAGACTTGAATTTCTCAAGGATGGCCCTCAAGGGAAGCCGAGCCAGTTGACGCTGCACCAGAATGGCCGCGACATTATCGCCAAGCGCATGGACGATGACGCCGCGCGCAAGGTCTCCGAGGCCGCCGCGGCCGTGGCCAGGCGCATCAAGGACCAGACCGCGGCCCCGGGCAGCGAGACCGCGCTGCGCAAATTGATTGAGGATGTCCGGGCGGGCAAACCGGATTTCGATTCGATGAGCGCCAATCTGGCCGCCGCCACCCGCCAGCAGCTGCCGCAGCTTCGCGCCGAAATCCTGGAGCTCGGCGCGATCCAATCGATCACCTTCAAAGCAGTCGGCCCCGCGGGACCGGACATCTACGAAGTCAAGTTCGAAAAAGGCGGACAAGAGTATCGAATCTGGCTCGCGCCGGACGGAAAAATCGACTCGGTCAATTCGCGCACCATCCGGTAGAACCAGCCCCCATCAGGCGAACCCGCCATTCGCGCGCAGCACCTGGGAGTTGACCCAACCGCCATCGGGACCGGCAAGAAAAGACACGACGGCGGCGATATCCTCGGGCTGGCCCAGGCGTTCCAGGGGCGCAAGTTTGCTCAATTCCGCGATCTGTTCTTCGCTCTTTCCCTGGAGGAAGAGTTCGGTCCCGACCGGGCCCGGCGCGACCGCGTTGACCGTGATATTGCGACCGCGCAGTTCATTGGCGAGCACGTGCACCAGCCCTTCCGCCCCCGCCTTGGAAGCAATATAAGGTCCGTACGCGGGGAAGGATTTGGCCAGGACGCTGCTCGAAAATGCGATGATCCGGCCGCCCGGCGCGACGTGCTGCGCCGCCTGCGCCAGCACCAGGAAAGTTCCTCGCAGATTGGTGGCGATCACCTTGTCGAACAGCTCCACGTCGCCTTTCGCGATCGGCGACAACGGCATGATTCCCGAGTTATGCACCACCACGTCGAGCGCGCCGAATCGCGTCATCGTCTCCGCGAAGAGCCGCTCCACGTCGGCGGCGTTCGAAACGTCGGCCTGTACGGCGATTGCCGTACCCGCCACGCTGGATTTCAGCCACGGCGTCGCGGCCTGCACGGCGTTCCCGCGAAGTTGACCGCCACCGCGAAACCATCGCGCGCCAGGCGTTTGGCGACCGCGCAGCCGATTCCACGAGACGCTCCCGTGACAATCGCAATCTTAGGCATGGTCCTACTATGACCAAAAAAAAGGCCGGCCGCACGAGGCGGACCGGCCGGAGGAAAAATCGATAGAACGCGGTTAGCGGCGGAAGCCGTTCCCGTAAGCACGGCCGCGGCTTTCGTTGCCGCGTTCATTACCACGCTCATTGCCGCGTTGGTAGCTATTTTGGTAGCCGCGATCGTAGCCGCGAGTCACGTA
This sequence comes from uncultured Solibacteraceae bacterium, assembly GCA_963811575.1. Taxonomy (GTDB): domain Bacteria; phylum Acidobacteriota; class Terriglobia; order Bryobacterales; family Bryobacteraceae; genus Solibacter. The sequence goes on from CAWERY010000009.1 coordinate 791,295, forward strand.
AGATCGCGTCCGCGATCGTAGCCGCGGTACGCATACGCGTTCCCATAACTGGGCGCATAGTAGCGCGGCGCAACCCGGTAGCTGTTGTAAATCGGCGCCCGCCAGAAGCCGGCAGTCCAGACTCCTTGAGGACCCCAATAGCCGTCAACCCACGTGTAGTCCGGGCCGGGGCAGGGCGGCGCGTACGGTTGCGCGTAGGCGGGAGGCGGGTAGATACCCGGGCCGTAGCCTCCGACGCCGATGCCGACGGAAACCCGCGGCTGGGCAAACAGTGTGCCTCCGGCGATCAGCGCCACTCCCAGTAATCCTAATTTGGTTTTCATTTTTACTACCTCCTGCCCCTACTAATAGCAGTCTGGTGGCCAACTAATAATCCATTTAGAATGTTTCGCTTAACGGATATTTGTGGATCGGGCGGTGGTGGTGGCGCACCGCAGCGGTGGTTTTCAACCGGCTAGCGGCACGGGCGCAGAGTAATGGATGCGGCAGCACCGTCGCGCACCGTCACGCGGACAGTTTCGTCGCAGGTCTTGTTGGTATTCACCGCCGCGCCGCCCGGCCAGGCAGTGACATCGTAGTCGCCGGGACCGAGGGCTGCCTGAAAATCGGACATTACCATCATGAAGTCCGCCAGGGCACGGCGCGGCGCGAGCGCTGTGAAGGCCACAGTATAGAATTTGCTGCTGCCATCGCTGATGATTTTGCCGGTGATCCCGGCGGGTGCGGTGGTGAGTTGGATATCGAGCGGCGGATTGCCATTTTCGACGATCGTGACCGGCTTGCGAAATCCGTTCTGCGAGCCCAATTGGATCGCGCTCACGAAGAAGCGGAGCGCGGGGTCGGTGCGCAGGCGGAGATTGTGAGGCTTGGCCTCCACGGTGTATTCACCGGCGGGGACCTCGTCGAATTCGAACGTTCCATCGGGCCGTGTTTCGGCAGTTCGCGTGGGGCCGAGACGGTGGCGCAGAGTCACGGAGGCGGAATTGAGCCAGCGAGGCTTCTCATCGCCAAGGCGAATGCTGCCTTCGAAACGAGTGAAAGGCGGAATCAGGAACGGGAGATCTTCGGCGCCGGCTTTGCCGATTTCGACCCGAACCAGATAGGGCAGCGGCGAACGGTCGGGCCGGCTGACGGCGAGCATGTAGGAACCGGGCTGAACCAGGCTGAAGCGGAAACTGCCATCGGCGGCGGCGGAGTTTCGGGCGGACGGAGCGCCATCGACCGCGCCGATGAGTTGCAGCGCCGCGCCGGCAATTGGTTCGCGGGCGGACGCATCCAAAATGCGCCCGGTGAATTCCACCAGCAGGCTGCGGCGCAACCGCAGATCGACATTGCGCAGGCGAACGCCGGGAGAGAGGACGACCGGGATGGCGAGCCGTGGATCGTCGGCTCCGGGATAGAATTGCGCGGCGGCGTACCCGTAGTAATCGCCGGAAGAATCGCGAACCAGGTTGCGGCTGCGAATCTCGTGAGGCAGGGTGACCGCGACCTGGTATGAGCCGGGGACAAGGTCCTCGAAAACGAAGTGTCCGTCTTTATCGGTGAGACCGGTGCGCGATGCGACCATCACGGTAACGCCACCCAGGGGCTTGCCGTTGTCATCGAGGACGGCGCCTTCGAGCGAGCTGAGCGGGGTGAGATCGAGAATCACGGATTCGGTGAGCGCGCCGGCTGCCAGGTGCACAGTGTGGCGCTCGGAGCTATTGGAGGAATCCAGATAGCCGGACTTGTGAATGAAGATGTCGTAATCGCCGGGCGGGAGGCGGTCGATCAGGAACTCGCCGCTGGGCGAAGTGACCGCCGCACTTGCGAGGGGTCCGCGTACGGAAATGCGCGCGTCGGGAAGTGGCGCGCGACTGATGGAATCGCGCAGGCTGCCATGGATCGCGCCGGAGGGCTCCTGCGCACGCAGGACAGTGGCGAAGACGGCGAGTGCGAAGAACTTCACAGCGGTATTCAGCATATCAATTTTGTATTCTGAGAGCACGAGGAGGGCGGCGAAAATGACGACCCGCGAATTGCTACTGCTGGCCGCGCTGTGCGTGCGGACGGGCCCGGCGCAGTTGCTCACGACGCACGTGCTCACGGCGCAGTACGACAACGCGCGCACCGGAGCCACGCTGCACGAAACTACGCTCAAGCCGGGCAACGTCAACGCCGCACAATTCGGCAAACGTTTCTCTTTGAAGGTGGATGGCGACGTCTATGCGCAGCCGCTGTTTGTGCCCGCCGTGGAGATTCCCGGCAAAGGCGTTCACAACGTCATCTATGTCGCCACGGAGCACAACAGCGTCTACGCGTTCGATGCGGGCGGCCAGCCGGCGGAGCCGCTATGGCGCGTCAACTTCCTGAACGCGGGCGCGGGCATTACGACGGTGCCCGCGCGCGACGCCTCCTGCCACTTCATCGCGCCCGAGATTGGGATTACGCCGACGCCCGTAATCGATCTGCCCTCGGGGACGATCTATGTGCTGGCGCGGACCAAGGAGAGTGGGGGAGCGCTGTCCGCGGACCGTTACTCGCAGAAGCTGCACGCGCTGGCGATCACTACCGGCGCGGAAAAATTTGGCGGCCCGGTGGAGATTCGCGCGCCCGGCAAGACGGCGTTCGACGCGCTGCGCGAGTTGCCGCGGGCGGCGCTGCTGCTGACCGGCGGACAGGTGTACCTGACGTGGGGCTCGGCCTGCGATGTGGGTCCATATCACGGTTGGGTGATGGCGTACGATGCAGCTAGCTCGGCAGACGGCGGCATTCAACGCCTCGCCCGACGCGGCGGAGAGCGGCATCTGGCAGAGCGACAATGGTCCCGCCGCGGACGAGCAGGGGAATGTTTACGTGGCCACCGGCAACGGCAAGTTCACGGTGGCGGCGGGTGGCCGCGATTATGGCGACAGCCTCTTAAAGCTCCGGCCCCGCGGCGGCGGCTTGCTGGTGCTGGACTACTTCACGCCGTCTGACGAACGGGCGCTGAATAGTCAGGATGCGGACCTGGGCTCGGGCGGACCGATGCTGCTGCCCGCGCAGCCGGACGATCCGCGGCGCATGGTTCTGATCGGCGGGAAAGACGGCACGTTATATGTGCTGGACCGGGCGCGGCTGGGAAAATTTCAGGCCTCCGGCGGAAATGCCGCGCAGGCGCTGCACTTCAGCGACGGAATCTATTCGGCGCCGACATATTGGAACGGGCGGGTGTACATGCTGGCGTCCAAGGATGCCGTGAAGAGCTTCGCGGTGCGGCAGGGCAAGCTTGGGGAGCGGCCGGATGCGACGGGCGCGCAGCGATTCGGCAATCCGGGAGCGACGCCGGCAATTTCGGCGGACGGCGCCCGCAACGGGATCGTCTGGGTGATCGAGAGCAAGGCTTGGAATGGGGCTGATCGTCCCGCAGTGCTGCATGCCTACGACGCGGCGAACGTGGCGCGGGAACTGTGGAACAGCGAGCAAAACAGTAATCGGGATCGGGTGGGCCTGACACTTCGCTTCACGATTCCGACGGTGGTAGATGGCCGGGTCTACGTGGAGGCGAAGGGCCGCGTGGACGTTTACGGCTTACTGCCGGCGCGGTAGGTGCGACGGGTCGCGGGCGGTTTCTCGCAAAGTTCGCAGAGATCGCAGAGGGGGGCGCGAAGAGAATCAGGGACAGGTTTTCTCGCGCGGGCGGCGATGCGCGCGGGCGGCGATGCGCGCGGGCGGCGATTTGTGCGCGGCGACTTGCGCGCGGCGATTTGCGCGCGGCGACTTGCGCGCGGCCGTGGTAATCTCTGGCTGTGCTACTGCCGCTGATCGCCGCGCTGTTCCTGCAAACGGACCCGGCGGAACTCCGTCCTGTGTACGAACAGGCGCTCGAACGGCGGCGTAAGGAGTTCGGCGCGGCGGACCAGCGGACGGCGCAGGCGGCACGTGATTTGGGACTCTTCCTCGCGGGAATCGGCGACTCCGCAGCAGCGCGTCCGGCGCTCGCCGAGGCGGTGCGCGCGGACGAGCAGGCACTGGGCGTAGACGCGGCGCAAACGCTGGCGGACGTAGCGGAGTTGGCGGCGGTATCGCCGCGGCGTACTGCGGAAGCGTTATGGCGGCGGGCGGCCGCGGCGCAGGACGCGGGTGTCGCGATCCGCGCCTGGATGGCATTGGGCGCGCTGCGCGGCGCGGCGATGGACCGGGCGGGCGCGGCGGCCTGGTATCGCAAGGCCCTGACCAGGCAGGAAGCGGCGGCGGGTGAGGATTCGCCCGCGATTCCCGCGATCCTGCAGGCGCTGGCGGAAGTAGTGGAAGCGCGCGAAGCGATCCCGCTGCTGCAGCGGGCACTGATTGTGGGGCGCGCGACGCAAGGGGCGCACCATCCATCGAACGCGCTGATCGAGGCAGCGCTAGCGGCGAAGCTGCTGGCGGCGGGACGCACCGACGATGCATTAAAGGCGGCGGCCGACGCCCTGACGATCGATCAGGAGACGGTCGGGATCGAGCATCCGCGGTCGGCGCGCGCGATGGCAACGCTGGCGCGCGTGCTGCAGGCGCAGAAGCAGATGGAGCGCGCGGAGAGTATGTACCGGCTGGCGCTTTCGATCGACGAGGGCGCATACGGGCCGCGGCATACGCAGACGTTGAGCGACGTGCGAGCGCTGGCGAAGTTCCTGCGCGAGACGGGGCGTATGAAAGAGGCCGCGGAGTTGGAATCGAAAGCAGCGGCGCGATGAGAGGGCGCTACTGGCGGTCGAAGACCAGTTTGAGCGTGGGGTCTGCGCCGGGGCGCGTCAGGGTCAGCGTCTGGCCGTCCGCCGAGAGATCGAAGTGGAAGAGCTGCGGCTTGGCCGAGCTCTGAGCAGCAGTACGCGGAGTTCGCGGCGTGGTGGTTCCGGTGAAGATCTCGCGATCGATCTTCAGTATCCCGTTGTGCACCAGCGGAGGCAGCGGGCCGGCGCCGGAGGATTTCGCGGCATTCCACTTCCAGGCTCCCGCGTTGGGATTGTCCTGAGCAAAGGCCCCGAAAAGGGCAACAGTGAGGGCGAGGACTCCGATGAATGCACGCATAACGACACCTCCAGAAATACTATAGCGAAGCGCGCGCAGCGATTACCGGGGATAGATGCCGATGCGGTGGTTCGCGAAAGAGAGGTGACTCTGCGCGCGGACGGGCTGCGGTGGGTGACGGGGCGCGCGGCGATTACCGGGGATCCACACCGAAGCGATGGTTCGCGAAAGAGAGGTGACTCTGCGCGCGGACGGGCTGCGGTGGGTGACGGGGCGCGCGGCGATTACCGGGGATCGATACCGATGCGATGGTTCGCAAAGAGAGGTGACTCTGCGCGCGGGGACGGGCTGCGGTGGGTGACAGGGCGCGCTGCGATTACCGGGGATCGATACCGATGCGATGGTTCGCAAAGAGGGGTGACTCTGCGCGCGGGGACGGGCTGCGGTGGGTGACGGGGCGCGCAGCGATTACCGGGGGGATAGATACCGATGCGGTGGTTCGCGAAAGAGAGGTGACTTTGAGCGCGGGGACGGGCGGCGATGTATAACGGGGCGCGCTGCGATTACCGGGGATAGATCCGATGCGGTGGTTCGCGAAAGAGAGGTGACTCTGCGCGCGCACGGCCGGCATATGGCACTCCGCGCAAGGACGCGCGGCGACGGGCTGTGCGTGTTTGGCGGCCGGATGACAGCTTCCGCAAGCGGCATCGTAGGCGGAGAGTTTCGCTTCCAGCGGCGCGTGGGGGGAATGGCAGGTGAGGCAGCTCAGCTTGCCGGCGCTCGCCCTGAAGCATTTGCTGGCAGCGAGCATGAGGGGTTGGTGGCGGGCATTCCACGGGTCGGCGAGATTGGGAGTTTCGTCGGGGGCGGCGGGCTTGCGATGGCAATCGCCGCAGAATCGATTGAGCGCGCGGCGGTAAATTTTCCAGGATTGCGCGGCTTGACGTGCGCCGGGTCGCGGACGTGGGCGGCGGCAGGGTCCGTGACATGATTCACACCGTACGCCGAGTTCGGCGGGGACGATGGCTTCGTCGGGCACAGCGTCACCGGGCCGGTGGAGTGGCACGCGAAGCAGCGCAGGATTCCGGCCGAAGGATCGAAGATGCGGTAGCGGACGCCGTCGGCGTTCTGATGACCCGGGCGTGATATCGAACTTCGGATTCGCGCGAACCAGCTTCGGCCCTTCTTCCAGATAGTAGTCCGCGTCCAGACGCCGGACGAACGTGATCGCTTGTACGCCGGCGCCGAAGGCCCATTCGGGAGGCTGCGCGGCCGAAGATCGCGCCAGGGCACGGCGCATGTTCGCTGCGCGATTGGGCGCGAAAATGGCGGCGTGACAGGTGCGGCAGGCCGCGGCGCCGGCATAGGGTCGACGCCGCGAAGGCGGGAAGCAGAGCGAAGCTGAAGAGCACAGCGGCGCGGGTGAGCATGGGTCAGGCCGGGCGCCGAGCAGCGATTCGAGTTGCGCGGCGACCGCGACCAGCGCGTCGTCGCGTCCCCACGCCGCGGTGAGTTGGATGCCGAGCGGTGCGCCCTCCACGGGGAGCGGACACTGAAATCGCGGGGACGCCGAGGGCAGTCCAGGCGCGTTGGCGGAGGGGTCGCCGGTGGTGGCGAAGCCGGCCGGGGCGGGACCGGCGGCAGGGGTGAGGATGCGGGGTAGTCCCAAAACAGCGAAGAGATTTCGCCGCGCATCTGCTCGACGTGGGCGCGGGCGGCACGCGTATTCTTCCTGCGGGAAGAGCCAGCCCGCTCGCGGATGAGAGCAGCGAGTTCGGGCGCCGAGCCGCTCGCCGAACTCCTCGTATCGAGCGCGATGCGTGCGGGCGCCCTCGTACTGATTGATGACGCCCGCGGCAATCGTGAAGCTGCTCCCAACCTTCGGGCGGATCGAGTTCCTCGATCGACGATTCCGGCGGCGCGCAGACGGTCGATCGCCGCGAGCGGAGCGCGAGCTCGAAGCGCGCGGGACGCGGAGGAAGGCGGCGCGATTGCAGGTCCGCGTCGAAGTCGCCGCCGAAGCCGCGCGAACAGAGCTCCTTCATATCGGCGGCGGTCTGCGTGAAGAATCCGACCGTATCGAGCGAGGGCGCGAAAGAGACAGAGCGCCTTCGAAGGGCAGCAGGCCGAAACTCGGCTTGAAGCCGCAGACGCCGCAAAACGACGCGGGACGAAGTACGCTGCCGAGAGTCTGGCTGCCGATGGCGAACGGGACCATTCCGGCGGCGACCGCAGCCGCCGAGCCCGCCGAACTGCCTCCCGGGGTGTGGCCGGGAAGCGCGGGGATTGCGCGTGGGCGCCGGGTCGAAGGAAGCGAAGGGCGTGGTTTGCGTCTTGCCGAGCAGCACGGCGCCGGCGCGGCGCAGTTGGGAGACCAGCGGCGCATCGCGACTCGGTCCGCGTCGCCCTGATAGAGGGGCGAGCCATAGCAGGTAGGCAAGGCGCGAGGTCTCGAAGATATCTTTGACGCCGAACGGAATCGCGTTGAGCAGGCCCATCGCCAAGCGCGGGCTGCGGATCGATCGCCACCCAGGCGCGCAGCTCGCGGCTCGAGCTCCGCGATGCGGCGCAGGCAAAGCGCGAGAAGATCCTCCGGCGTCTTCTCGCCCGGATTCGAGCCACTGTAGAAATTGGAGGAGCACGGTTAGCGGTCCTGCACCGCCCAATCCTCATTGAAGAAGCCGGCCTGCACGATTTTGCCGGGGAAGCGTCCATCCGGGCGCACGGAGAGATCGACGATCGCGTAATCGGGCAGCTTGGGAGTCTGGCGCGCGTTCGAGAGATAGTCGGCCTCGCGGAAGGTGAAGCCGCTGTTGAGCACCACATACTTCTTCGGGTTCAGCGGATTGGGAAAGATCAGAATCGGCGCGTGCGTGGCGGCGGCGTACTGCTTGCCGCCGAGCGCAATGCCTTCGGCGGTCCACTTCACCGGCAGGCGGTCGGCGATCCGCGCCAGCACGCGATTGCTGGCGGGGTCGCCCCACAGGATAAGATTGCTGTTGGCGATATCGGCATCGGTGACGTCTTTGTCGTCGCGCACCTGTGCGTCGCCGCGGAACTGGCGATGCCACTCGGCGATGGCGCGCTTCTCTTCGGAGGCGACCCAGTTGCCGGCGGCGGCGGAGAGCGGCGTACCGGTCGGGGAGACGATAGACGAAGCTATCGAGAAAGGCGTCGTCGATCGGCCCCTGCAGGTCGTGGCGTTTGTGCAGGCCCGGAGCTTCGGTGCTCGGGCACGAGCGCCCACTTCGCCGCCGGACTTGCGGAAGTGCGCGGCCCAGGATCGATCGGTCGCGGGTACAGGCGCGGTAAGTTTCTGTCCATCGATCGTGACCACCGGAGGATGCGCGACATCCAGCGGACAGGCGCCGGCGGGCATGTCGAGCGTGAAGGCCGTGACGTTGGAGGTGGCGGTCACGGCTGATATCGCCGGCTGACTCTTCGGCGTCCACGCGGGCGCGCTCCCAATGCTTGCCGAGGGCATCGACCGTCACCCAACCGGACTGGTTGTAGTGCAGCGTGAAGGTGGTGAAGCGGATCTTGCGCGGCCGCGGGTCGCGGCCGCGTTCGGCGATGGCATCGATCTGCCTGGCGAGCTCGAGCTTGGTTTCGGGATGGAATTTGTGCGCCGTCTGCGGGCCTTCCAGACGCGGCGAGTTTCAGGCCTTCGGCGGCCATGGCGCGCTCCATCATGTCGCCGGCCTGCTTCTGCGGATCGATCTCGCCGTGGTATTCGATCACGGGGAGGTTGAAGAGATTGGCCGCGTAGTCCACGGAGTCGTAGTAGTGCCAGAGCTTCTGTTCCCACGACGGGCGGAGCGTTGTCGCCGGTGAGCTTGAGCTTGAGATACTGCGCCGATTCGGCGAAGCCCGCGCCGGGCGAAGCGGCGGCCCAGAGCGCGGGATAGTGCACGGCGAAGTGCCAGACGCTGGCGCCGCCCATGCTGAAGCCGCGATCGAGAATGCGGTTCTCATCGATCGGGTAATTGCGTTTCACGGCGTCCAGCGCTTCGAAGAAATCGACTTCGCCGGCGAACTTGCTGGCGTTGCAGTAGCGGCCGTAGAGGTGCAGCACGATGGTGTCGCGCGGCGTGAACTCGCCCTGGTTCTTCATCCGGTCGGCCAGGAAGTTGACCTGCGTGAGGGTCTCGTTGCGGCCGTGGAACCAGGTATCGAGCCGCCAGCGGTGCGGCGCGTTCGGGCGAATACGAAGGCGGCACGACCAGGCCGTAAGGCTGCACGCTCCTGTCGATTTTCGAGACGTAGCCGCGCACCACGAGGCCGGTGGCGGTGGTCCAGGGCGCCTGGCCTTCGGCCAGTTGCGCGGCGCGCTCCTCGCCGGCTTCGAGCAGCTTTTCGCGCGGCGGCGATCTCGGCGGGCTTGAAGAATTCGTTGTACTGCAGCGAGAAGCGAACAGCCTCCGCGAAGATCTGGACATCCGGCAGCAGCGGGCCGGGCTTGAGTTTGGCGATCTCGCCCTGCAGGTGCGGCGAGCCCGGCCTCGAGCGCCGCGCGATCCGCGGCGGGGACCGCGATGCCCTCGGCGGGAATGCAGCTTGATGCGGGCTGGGCGAAGGCCGCGGCGGCGATCAGAAAGAGGCTGAGGGTTCTCATTACTGTAGTTTCCAGTCTTCGTCGAAGAAGCCGGCGATCACGATCTTTCCGGGATAACGCGGGCCGGGAGGCGTGGTGGTATCGACGATGGCGTAGTCGGGCAGCTTGGGAGTCTGGCGCGCGTTGTTGAGATAATCGAATTCGCGATAGGTGAAGCCGCTGTTGAGCACGACGTACTTTTTCGGATTGAGCGGGTTGGGATAAATCAGGATGGGCGCGTGGGTGGCGGCATCGAAATGCTGGGCGCCGGCGATCACACCCGCGGCGGTCCACTTGACCGGGCAGTCGATCGGCGATGCGGGCGAGCACGCGATTGCTGCCGGGGTCGCCCCAGAGCACCAGGTTGCTGGCGGCGATCTCGGCGTCGGTGATGTCCTTATCCTCGCGCACCTGGGCTTCGCCGCGGAACTGGCGGCGCCATTCGGCGATGGCGTGTTTCTGCTCGGCGGCGACCCAGGGCGCGACGCCGGGCGCGAGCGGCGTGCCGGTGGGCGTGACGAAGACGAAGCTATCGAGGAAGGCATCGTCGATCGGACCTTGCAGGCCGTGGACCTTGTGAATGCCGGCGAAGGCGGGGCTCTCCACCACGCTCCACTGCGTGCCGGACTTGCGGAAGTGCGCGCTCCAGGAGCGGTCGCTGGCGGGCAGGCGCGCGGTAAGTTTTTCGCCGTCGATGGTGACCAGCGGCGCATGCGCGGGGTCCAGCGGGCAGCCGCCGGGGCCCATATCGAGCGTGAAGGCGGTGACGTTAGAGGTAGTGACGGAGACCGCGGAATCGCCCGTGATTTCGGCATCGAGGCGGGCGCGTTCCCAGTGCTTGCCCAGGGCATCGATGGCGAGCCACTTCATCCGGTTGTAGGCGAGGGTCCAGGTGGTGAACTTGACGCGGCGAGGGTAGGGATCGCGGCCGCGTTCGGCGACGGCATTGAGGATGCGATCGATTTCGATCTTGGAATCGGGATGGTAGCGATGCGGGGTTTGCGGCCCCATGATGCGGAGCAGGCGCATGCCTTCGGCGGCGATGGCGCGCTCCATGACGTCGCCGGCCTGCTGCTGCGGGTCGATCTCGCCGTGGTATTCGACGGTGGGGACGTTGTAGAGATTGGTGGCGTAATCGGCTGCGTCGTAGAGGTGCCAGAGCTTCTGCTCCCACTCGGGCGGAAGCTCCTTGAGTTTGAGGAAGTCTTTGGTTTCGCTGAAGCCGGCGCCGGGGGCGACGGCGGCCCACAGGCCGGAGAAGTGGGTGCCGAAATCCCAGGCGGAGGCGCCGCCCATGCTGAAGCCGCGGATGAGGGTGCGGTTCTCATCGATGGGGTACTGGCGCTTGACGGCGTCGAGGGCCTCGAAGAAATCGACTTCGCCGGCGAAGCGGCTGGCGTTGCAGAAGCGGCCGTAGAGGTGGAGGACGATGGTGTCGCGCGGGGTGAATTCGCCGGGGGAGCGCTGGCGGGCGGTCAGGAAATTGACCTCGCTGAGAGCTTCGTCGCGGCCGTGGAACCAGGCGTCGAGGCGCCAGCGATGGGGCGCGGCGGGAGAGTAAGAGGGAGGAACGACGAGGCCGTAGGGCTGGACGCTGCCATCGATCTTAGAGAAGTAGCCGCGCGCCACCAGGCCGGTGGCGGTGGTCCAGGGCGCGTCGCCGGCGGCGAGTTGAGAGGCGCGCTGTTCGCCGAGTTCGAGCAATTTTTTGGCGGCGGCGATCTCGGCGGGCTTGAAGAATTCGTTGTACTGGAGGGCGTAACGAACGGCCTCCTGATAGATCAGGACGTCGGGCAGGAGCGGCGATTTTTTGAGTTTCGCGGTGGCCGCGGTGAGGCGGGCCAGGCCGGATTCCAGTTCGGCGCGGTCGGCGGCGGGCACTTCGATGCCGATGGCGGGGACGGGTTTGATGGTGGTTTGCGCGCAGCAGGCCGCGGCCAGCAGACAGACAGCAGAGAGCCTCTTCATTCGGATCTCATTATCCTACGGCGAAAGGGGCCGGCGGGCAAAGCGCCATGAAGTGTGATTCAATCAGGCTTTCACGCTCTTTATGTCTTTCATCCACGAAGATTTCCTGCTTAGCAACAAGACTGCCCGGCGACTGTATCACGCGTTCGCCGAAGACCAGCCGATTCTGGATTATCACTGCCACCTGCCGCCCCAGGACGTCGCGGCGAATCGCCAGTTTCAGAATCTCTTCGAGATCTGGCTGGAGGGCGACCACTATAAGTGGCGGGCGATGCGCGCCAACGGCGTGCCGGAATCGCACTGCACGGGGAACGCGCCGGTCTACGAGAAGTTCGAGGCGTGGGCGCGGACGGTGCCCGCGACGCTGCGCAATCCGTTGTACCACTGGACGCATCTGGAATTGAAGCGCTATTTCGGCATCGATGAACTGTTGGATGCGGGGAGCGCGGCGCGGGTGTGGGAGCAGGCGAACGCGAAGCTGGCGACGCCGGAATTGAGCGCCCACGGAATTCTGGCGAAGTTCCAGGTGAAGGCGGTGTGCACGACGGACGATCCAACGGACGACCTGGCGGCGCATGCGGCGATCGCGGCGTCAGAAGTTGGGGACCAAGGTATTCCCGACCTTCCGCCCCGACAAGGCGCTGAACGTGCACGCTCCGGAGCTGTTCAATCCCTGGGTGGACCGGCTGCAGGCGGCGGCGAACAAGCATATCGCGACGCTGGCGGATTTCGTGGACGCGCTCCGGCAGCGCCACGATTTCTTCCACGCGATGGGCGGGCGGCTGAGCGATCACGGGCTCAATCACGCGTTCCACGATTTTCCGAGCGAGCACGAAGCGGCGAGGATCTTCGGACGGGCGCGGGCGGGCCACGCGGCCAGCAGCGAAGAGCACGGCAAATTCGCCGCGTTATATGATGCTGATTTTCGGCAGGCTGGATGCGGAAAAGGGCTGGACCAAGCAGCTGCACCTGGGCGCGCGGCGGAATAACAGCACGCGGCGGTTCCGGGAGTTGGGCGCGGACACGGGCTGGGATTCGATCGGCGATTGGCCGCAGGCGGACGCGCTGGGCAGCTATCTGGATCGGCTCGATCAGGAGAACGCGCTGCCCAAGACGGTGATCTACAACTTGAATCCCGCCGATAACTATGTGATCGCGACCATGATCGGCAATTTCCAGGATGGGGTCACGGCGGGCAAGGTGCAGTTCGGCAGCGGCTGGTGGTTCCTGGATCAGAAGGAAGCGATGCAGTGGCAGATGAACGCGCTTTCCAACTGCGGGATGCTCTCCAAATTCCTGGGGATGCTGACGGATTCGCGGTCGTTCATGAGCTATCCGCGGCACGAATACTTCCGGAGGGTGCTGTGCGACCTGTTCGGACGCGATATGGAGAACGGGGAATTACCGGACAACGATGAGTTGGTGGGTCCAGTACTGCGCGATATCTGTTATGGGAATGCCCACCGGTTTCTGGGCTTGAACGTTTAGCGCGGCGACTATTTTCCGGGGGCGCTGGTCGTAGCGTTGGCGCCCGACATGGTGCCGGTGACGGCCGAGTTGCCGGCGCCGAGGGAGGCGTTGGCGCCGCTCCAAAGTGCCTGCATTCCACCAGATGCCTGGATCAGAATGCCGACAGCGACGAGAGCGACCAGGGCCGTGAGCAGGCAGTACTCCGCAAGGTCCTGCCCACGATCCCCGGTTAGTTCTCTTAGCGACCGCATCAACCGAAACCCATAGCCAGTGTAGGCCGGGCTATGGCAGTATGGCTACGTTCTCTTTCGATATGGCACCACGGTAGGGGGATGGCCTAAAGACTATCGGGGAAACCGCCGATATGGGAGATCGGAGGAATATGTCACCGGCCAAAACCAAACCTGATGCCGTATGGGATCTTCCGCCGCTGATTCTCCATCCGTTCAACGAACGGGTCGCGCCCACGGCGCTGTTGGAGAATTCGAAGGCGGCGTTAATGTTATCCGGTTTAATCCCGACCGACGGAACGGACCGCGACGCTTTGAAGCAGCGATGGCTGGGAGGGCGCTACGCGGAATTCCGCATGCTCTTCTTTCTGGGCAAGGATGTGTTCCGCTGGCTGGAGCAGTGCGTCGATTGGGCGGAGCGGATTCCGGAACTGCGCGACTGCGACATTCACCCGCAGAGCTTCGCCGGGCTTTTGACGGCTCATCCGCCGGAAGCGGTGAAAGAAAAGCTGGTGCGCTGGGGGGTAGCGGATTATTCTTCTATTTTCTCGCGCAGCATCGGCATCCACTCGGTCTTCGCGGAGCCGCCCGCATTGGAAATGCTGACCGAGAATTTCCTGCGGAACTATCACCGCTACGGCGATGCCCTGTTTCGGAGCTACATGGAATCGCAGGCGCACCGGTCCCTGGAGCCGGACCAGTACCGGTTCGGGCTCTACGCCTCTGGGGAATACTCGCGGATGCTGGAAAGCCAGTGGGAAACCTCCGGAACGGCCGGGGACACCGAGTAACGGGCAGCCGATTCGCTATCATCGTAGGCAGACACGATGATAGAGATTCATCAGCAGGCTTGCGCCACGCTGGATGCGTGGGTGGGCGAACCCGTGAACGGATTGCCGGAGGATTTCTTCCTTTTCGTGAGCCGGTACACGCCACTGATTAACGTGGACCTGATCATCCGGGACGAACGGGGGCGAACGCTGCTCACGTGGCGGCAGGATGAGACCTACGGCGCGGGCTGGCATGTGCCCGGAGGCATCATTCGATACAAGGAAACGCTGGAGGCCCGGATACAGGCGACGGCGTTGCGGGAACTCGGCGCGGAGGTGGCATTCGAGCCGGAGCCGGTGGGGATCGAGCAGGGGATGGACCGGAAACGGCGCGAGCGCGGCCATTTCATTTCGCTGGTCTATCGCTGCCGCCTGCTGGGGCAGCCCGACCCGGAACTGCAATATGTGACGGGCGAACCCAAGCGGGACCAGTGGGCGTGGCACCAGGGTTGTCCGCCCGATCTGATCGATTTTCAGGCGGCCTACCGGAGGTACTTCTGACGCCCGGCAGCGAGGCGCAGATTCTGGAAGCCGATGGGCCGGAAGCCCCCAAGCGAGCCAGCGCCTGGTATTGGATTCTGGCCGGCGGCCTGGCGGCGGTGCTGCTGTATTACTCGCTGCGCGGAATTGAGTGGGCCAGGGTCTGGCAGATCATTCTGGGCGCGCGCTGGGAGTACATGGCGCTCGGGACGAGCATCACGATCTTCAATTTCTTTCTGCGCTCGATCCGCTGGCGGGTGCTGCTCAACGCGCGCGGAAATTTCCGAATCGGCACGGTATTCTGGGCGACGATGGCGGGCTACATGGGCAACAGTTTTCTGCCTGCCCGCGCGGGCGAAGTGGTGCGGAGCTTCATCATCAGCGACCAATCGGCGCTCAGCAAAACGTATGTGCTGACCACCGCGTTGACGGAGCGCCTGATGGATGCGATCGCGCTGGTGCTCTGCGGGTCGGTCGTGCTGCTGCAGGTGAACCCAAGCCCGCGTGGATGGACCAGGTGGGGCGCACGACGGCGGTGATCGCGGCATTCGGAGCGCTGATGGTGGCGGTGCTGCCGCACATCGAAGGGCTGATCGAAAAGCTGCTGCGGACGATGCCGCTGCCGGGCGGAATCCGCGACCGGCTGCTGGCGTTTTCCGGGCAGATTCTGCTCGGGCTGCGCGCTTTCCACCATGCGGGACGCTTATTGAGCTTTACGCTGCTGACCGCGGTGATCTGGGGGCTGGACGGCTTCGGCCTGATGGTTTGGGCGCGGGGCTTCGACTTCCAAATGCCGTTTCGGGTGGCGATGCTGCTGCTGGCCGGAATGGGATTGGGCAGCGCGCTGCCATCCACGCCGGGCTACGTGGGAATCTACCAGTTCGTCGCGGTCACGATTTTGCCGCCTTTCGGGATCGATCGCAACGCGGCGATCGCATTTATCATCGTGGCGCAGGCGATCGGGTCCGCGGTGGTGCTGGTGCTGGGATTGTTGGGACTGTACCAGATTCGGGCGATCAAGAGATCGCAGGCCGCCGCGGCACGGGCGATCTAAGATATACTTCGGGCGACATGACCCGACGCACCCTTCTGGGACTCGCCGCCGCCGCGCCGTTCGCGACTATGGAAGCGGCGCCCTCCGTCAAACTGGGAATCGATCTTTTCAGCCTGCGATCGCAGAACTGGACCCCCTTCCAACTTTTGGATTACAGCGCCGCGCAGAAGGCCAAAGTGGTGCACTTCTCGGAGATCCGCTTCATCGGCAGCCTGGAACCCGACAACCTCCGCGCGGTGCGGCGGCATGCCGAGGAACTGGGCATTCAGGTGGAGATCGGCATGAAATCGATTTGCCCGACCTCGAAGATGTTCGAGGCCAACGCCGGGACGGCGGAAGAGCAGATCGGCCGGATGGTGGACGCCGCGAAGCTGGTAGGGTCGCAGATCGTGCGCGCGGTGCTGGGCAGCGCGGAAGATCGCAAGCCGGGACCGATCGAGCGGCACATCGAGAGCACGGTCAAAGTTTTGCGCAACGTGCGCGCCCGGGTGCAGGACGCGAATCTGAAAATCGCGATTGAGAATCACGCGGGCGATATGCAGGGCGCCGAGCTCAAGCAGCTGATCGAAGGGGCGGGCAAGGAATTCGTGGGCGCGTGCCTGGATTCCGGGAATCCGGCGTGGACGCTGGAAGATCCGCACGTCACCTTGGAGGCGCTGCATCCTTACGTGCTCACCAGCCACGTGCGCGACAGCGCGGTGTGGAAGGTTCCCGAAGGCATCGCGGTGGCGTGGGTGCGGATGGGCGAAGGCAACGTGGATATCGACGGATATTGCCGGAAGTATGCGGAGCTGTGTCCGGGACGCGCGCTCTCGATGGAATCGATCGTCACGGGTCCGCGGGTGTTTGCGACTCGCGACGCGAAATTCTGGGATGCCTACCGCGACGTTCCCGCGTGGGACTACGCGCGCTTCCTGGAGATCGCGGAGCGGGGACAGCCGCGTACGGCGCCGCCGCGGGCGGCCGATGCCGAGGCGGGGCGCCGGCGGGAGCGCGAAGATTTGGAAGCGAGTATCGATCACACGCGGAAGCTGCTCGGTCTTTAGGAGGGAATTATGAATCGACGCCAATTTATCAGTGCAGGGGCGGCCGGCCTGAGCGCCGCCGCGCTGGGGCTTGCGGGACAGGCGGGCGGAACCAAGCCGATGCGAGTGGGGCTGATCGGCACCGGCTGGTACGGGAAGGCCGATCTCTTCCGGCTGATTCAAGTGGCGCCGGTGGAGGTGGTGTCGCTGTGCGATGTGGACCGGCGCATGCTGGCCGATGCGGCGGAGATGACGGCGACGCGCCAGGCATCGAAGAAGCGGCCGCGCACGTTCGCGGATTACCGGCAGATGCTGGCGGAGAAGGATCTGGACCTGGTGCTGATCGCGACGCCGGACCACTGGCACGCGCTGCCGATGATCGCGGCGGTGAAGGCCGGCGCTCACGTGTACTGCCAGAAGCCGATCAGCGTGGATGTTGTCGAGGGCCAGGCGATGCTGGCGGCGGCGCGAAAGTATAAGCGCGTGGTGCAGATCGGCACGCAGCGGCGGAGTACGCCGCACCTGATGGAGGCGCGCGACCAGATTGTGCGCGCGGGCAAGCTTGGCAAGATCGGACTGGTGGAGATTTACTGCTATTACCATATGCGCGCGGAAGACAATCCGCCGGACACCGCGCCGCCCGCGGAGCTGGATTATCAGATGTGGACGGGCCCCGCGCCGATGCGTCCTTATAACGCGCTGGTGCATCCGCGCGGGTGGCGCGCATTCATGGAATACGGCAACGGGATTGTGGGCGATATGTGCGTGCACATGCTGGACATGGTGCGCTGGATGATGGATCTGGGCTGGCCGCGCAGCATCGAATCGAGCGGCGGGATTCTGGTGCAGAAAGGCAAGAAGGCGAACATCAGCGACACGCAGCTCGCTACCTTCGATTACGGCGATGTCAAAGTGGTCTGGCAGCATCGCTCCTGGGGCGATGCGCCCGATGCGAATTATCCGTGGGCAGCGACGTTGTACGGGGACAAAGGCACGCTGAAGGCGGGCGTGATGGGCTACGATTTTACGCCATTGAATCGGGGCGAGAAGCCGATCCATAAGGACGTCACTTACGAGCTCGAACAGTATCCCGAAGACAAGACCGAGAAGGATCTGGAGCGGCATGTCGCGCCCGCGATCCGCGGCCACATGAAAGACCTGCTGAACGCGATCGCTACCGGAGGGCGGCCGGTGGCCGATATCGAGCAGGGGCACATCTCCACCTCGAGCTGCATTATGGCGAACGTGGCGATGAAGTTGGGGCGCACGCTGGCGTGGGATGGGGAGAAGCAGCGCGTGATCGGCGACGAGGAGGCGAACCGCCTGCTGCGCCGGCCCTACCGGAGTCCCTGGGTGCATCCAACGCCGGACTCGGTCTGAGTCGCTGAGCGCGGCCGTTAATAAGTGGCCAGCGTCTTCTCGGCTTTGAGGATCATGATGTCGCCGAAGTGGACGCGGAAATTCAGTTTGTGATTTCCCGCCGCCTGGACAAACGAGCGGCCGAACAGCCGCGAACGTTTGAACTTGCCCTGGAAATCCGACGTCACGTCGCCGATGACGGCCTTGGCGTCGATACTGTACGGGATTTGTGGCAGCAATGCCGTGATACTGCCGCTGCGGACTCGCGCCTGGATATTCGAGGTCAGGTTATCGAGATGCACTTCGCCGATGCCGTGATCGATTGCGAGGTTGGCGCTGCGCGGGACTTTGACGCGGTACTCCACATCGCAGTGTGAGACCGCACGGCTCCAGTGGTGCGGATACACCGTGGTGACGACGAGTTCGCTGCCTTTCCGCACCGCCGCCACGCGCACCTCATCCAACTCATGCATGGCCTTGGCCTTTTCGGCCGGCGCGATGGGCTCCTGAGTCGATTTGACGATGGTGATCTGGACGCCGGGCTGGTCCCAGGCTTCAATGGTGAGTTCGCCGGTGGAGTGGACGAAGCGCAGCAAGCCGCCGGCGGGAAGCTGTGCGTTTTCGGTGTGGGTCACCTGTAACTTCCGGCTGCTTGTGTCTTCCGCCAGGAGCAGGCAACCGAATCCAAAGAGTACCGCCAGACGAAACTTCATAGAGGGATGGCTCGCCTTCATTATATTCGTCCCGCGAGAGGAGCTTTCCGCGAGAATATAGAAAACGGCCATGAAGATTACGGAGATTCGCACGCGGGTGGTGGAGTGGCGCGGCAAGACGGTACCGCCGCAGCCGCATTTCTGCACGAACCCAATGGACATACTGGACCTGCCGGCGGATTCCATGGGCAGCTTCCGGTTTCACGGATGGCTGATCGTGGAGGTCTTCACGGACGCCGGCATCGTGGGGATCGGGAACGCCGCGCTTTCGCCGCGCATCACCAAGCAGTTGATCGACGTCTACCTGAAGCCGCTGCTGCTGGGGAAAGATCCCTTCGACTACGAATTTCTCTGGCAGCACATGTACCGGCAGACGATGGCATTCGGCCGCAAGGGCGTGGCGATGGTCGCGATCAGCGCAATCGATATCGCCATCTGGGACATTCTGGGGAAGGCGGCCAAACAGCCGGTGTTCAAGCTGCTGGGCGGTCGCACGAAACAGAAGATTCCGGTCTATGCGAGCCGCCTCTACAGCCAGCCGCTCGAAGAGTTGGCGGCCGAAGCGCAGGCCTACAAGGAGCAGGGCTACCGCGCGATGAAGCTTCGCTTCGGGTGGGGGCCGGTGGATGGCGCGGCGGGCATGCAGCGCAATCTGGAACTGGTGCGCACCGTGCGTGAAGTCGTCGGCAATGAGATCGACGTGATGGCCGATGCGTATATGGGCTGGACGCTCGACTACGCGCGGCGCATGCTGCCGTTGCTGGAGCCATTCCAGCTACGGTGGCTGGAGGAGCCGGTGATTCCCGACGATATACACGGCTACGCCGCGCTCAAGGCGCTGGGCCGCGTGCCGATCGCGGGCGGCGAGCACGAGCATACGGTCTACGGCTTTCGGGAACTGCTACAGGCGCAGGCGGTGGACTATATTCAGTTCGACACGAATCGCGTGGGCGGCATCACGCAGGCGCGCAAGATCCAGGCGCTGGCGGAAGCGTTCTCTATCCCGGTGGTGCCGCACGCGGGGCAGATGCACAACTTCCACGTCGTGATGGCGAGCCTCAATTCGCCGATGGCGGAGTTCTTCCCGATTGTGGATGTGGAGATCGGCAACGAGCTTTTCTGGTACATCTTCGAAGGCGAGCCGACGCCGGTGGATGGCTGCATCGATTTGCGCGATGATGTGCCGGGGCTCGGTCTCACCATTAAGGAAGCTTCGCTCGGGCAGTTTGCGGTGATCGAGTAATCCCTATGCGGCTGATTCAACTTCACGGCCCCGATGGACGGCGCACCGGACTGGTGGAGGGCGATGCAATTCGCCTGCTTGAGGGCGCCCGCTCGGTATATGCGCTGGCGCTGGCTGCGCTCAGCGCGGGGATACCGCTGGCGCAGGCGGCGAGCGACCACGCAGGCGGCGAACGGCTCGATTACGACGCGATCTACGAGGGCGGCGCGCCGTGGCGAATTCTGCCGTGCATCGATCATCCGGAAGAGCCGTCGCGATGCATGGTCAGCGGCACTGGCCTGAGCCACATGCGCAGCGCGGACAATCGTCAGGCGATGCATGCGGCGGACGAGCAGCTCACGGACAGTATGCGGATGTACCAGTGGGGCGTGGAAGGCGGACGGCCGGAAGCGGGGCGCATCGGCGTATCGCCCGAGTGGTTTTACAAGGGGACGGGAAACGCGCTTCGCGCGCACGGCGAAGCGCTCGAGATTCCCGCGTACGCGGAGGATGGCGGCGAGGAGCCTGAGATCGCAGGCATCTATGTGATCGATGCCGGAGGGCACGCCGCGGCGACATTGGAATGGCGGCCGGGAACGAATTTTCCGATCATGTTTTCGAAAAGCGGAATTACCTCTATCTGGCATCTTCCAAGCTGCGAAACTGCGCGATCGGTCCGGAGCTGGCAATCGCGCCACGGTTCGAACTGGTTCGCGGCGAAGTGAGGATCGAACGCGGCGGCGATGTGATCTGGTCGAAGGCGATCCAGACCGGGGAAAGCGCGATGTGCCACAGCCTGGCGAATATGGAGCACCATCACTTCAAATTCGACGCGCACCGCCGGCCGGGGGACGTGCACGTTCACTTTTTCGGCGCGGACGCATTCAGCTTTGGAGAAGGCATCCGCCTCAATGATGGGGATGTGATGCAGGTTCGGTGGGATGGCTTTGGGCGCGCACTGCGAAACCCGGTGCGCGCGGCCGGGGGAGAACAGAAGGTGGTCGAGGTAAGTGACTTATAGTTGGGACAGGCCGCGGGGCCTGTCCCACAGGCGCTTAGCCTAAGTTCAGGACGGACTTCACGGTGCCGCTCTGGTTCTTGATTTTCTCCTGGAGCATCATCAGCGCGTAGATCAACTGTTCCGGACGCGGGGGGCAGCCGGGGACGAAGACATCGACCGGCACCACCTGGTTGACCGGGATCAGCGCGTAGTTGTTGAAGACGCCGGTGGACGTGGCGCAGGCGCCCATGGAGATCACCCATTTGGGCTCGGGCATCTGCTGGTAGAGGTGGCGAATCACGGGCGCCATCTTATTGCTGACGCGGCCGGCGATGATCATGAGGTCGCTCTGGCGCGGCGAGCCGCGGAAGACCTCGGCGCCGAAACGCGCGATATCGAAACGGGAAGCGCTCATGGACATCATTTCGATGGCGCAGCAGGCGAGCCCGAAGGTCATCGGCCAGATTGAATTCTTGCGCGCCCAGTTGACGGCGGCATCCAGCGTCGTCATGACGATACCTTCGTTCGCGGCTGCCGCGGCATTGGCAACGGAATAGTCGTCGATGCGGGTAAACAGTTCGGCCGGTCCGCTCGCTAGGGGTTTTTCCATATCTTCATTTTCGCATGAGCGGTAGCACTCCGGTAAAATGAGCGGTGGCTCTCCTGTAAAATCAAAGCTACCCACCACATGCCCACCGACTCATACGAGCAACTCCTGGACCGCGCCGCTTCCTGGTATGGAATCAACGACGGCTTTTGGGATATTTTCGGAAATCACCACGTTACGTCGGTGGCGGCGAAGCAATCGATTTTGCGGGCGCTGGGAGTCGCGGTGGATTCGGCGGAAGATCTGGAGCGCTCGCTGGCAACGCTGGCGCGGCACGAGTGGGAGCGAATGCTGCCGCCCGCCGTGGTGGCGGGTCCGAGCGGTCCAATCGAACTGGTAGTGAACGTGGCGGCCGAATCGCTGGGCGAACGCGCGCGGTTCACGGTTTCGCGGGAGACCGGCGAGACTCACATTTTCGATCTCTATCTGTGGGAGCTGCCGCAGGTCGGCTCAGTCGGAATGCAGGGCAGCACGTGGGTCCAAAAGAAAGCGACGCTGCCCGTGGAACTGCCGCTCGGCTATCACGAGGTCACGCTGAACGTGGGCGCCGCGAGTGCGCGCACGCGTTATATCGTAACGCCCGACCGCGCGTGGACGGACCCGCACCTGGGACGCGGAGGCCGCGCCGCCGGAATCGCGGTCAGCCTGTATGGCGTGAGGTCGGAGCGCAACTGGGGCTGCGGGGATTTTCGCGATCTGGGCGAAGTGATCGATTGGGTGGCGGAGGAAGTGGGCGCCAGTTTCGTGGCGCTGAATCCCCTACACGCCATCCACAACCGGCGTCCGTTCAACACCAGTCCGTATTTGCCGAACAGCATCTTCTATCAGAACTACCTCTATCTGGATATCGAGGCGATGGAGGATTTCGAGCAGTGTTCGCGCGCGCGGGAGTTGCGCGCGTCGCCCGGAATCTGCGCCGAGATCGCGATCCTGCGGGCCACGCCCTACGTGGAGTACGAACGCGTCGGCGCGCTGAAACTGCGCTTCCTGAAAATGGCCTTCCTCCAATTTCTGCGCGAGTGGCGGACGGCATCGGCGCGAGCGCGGGCGTTCGATCAGTTTCGGGAGCGCGAGGGTGATTTGCTCGAGAAGTTCGCCCTCTATTGCGCGCTGGACGAGCATCTGCACCGCAAGAATCCGGACATCTGGGTGTGGACCGACTGGCCGGCGGCGTATCAGGATCCGGCTTCCCCAGAGACCCGGCAGTTCCGCCACCGCCACTGGCGCAGCGTGATGTTTTATCAGTACCTGCAGTGGCAGATCGATCTGCAGCTCTCACGGGCGCAGAAGCGCGCGCGCGACCGGCATCTTTCGATCGGGCTGTATCACGATCTTGCGCTGGCGACCGACCGGTTCGGCAGCGACCTTTGGGCGCACCGCCCTTTCTACGTAGCGGGATGCCGGGTCGGTTCGCCGCCCGATGATTTTTCGCCGCAGGGGCAGGATTGGGCCTTCCCTCCCCCGAACGCCGCGGCGCACCGCGAGGATGGATACTGCCTCTTTGCCGAATCGATTCGCAAGAACTGCCGCCACGGCGGCGCGCTGCGCATCGATCACGTCATGCGGCTCTTCCGCCTCTTCTGGATTCCGGACGGGTCGGATGCCACCCATGGCGCGTACGTACGCGAACGCAATCACGATTTTGTCCGCATCCTCGCGTTAGAGAGCGTACGCAACCAGGTGATTGTCGTGGGGGAGGACCTGGGCACGGTGGAGCCTTCGATTCGAGAAACGCTGGCCGGTTTCGGGATGCTGAGCTACCGGCTGTTTTATTTCGAGAAGAACGAGCGCGGAGAGTTTCGCCGCAGCGACGAATATCCGATGCAATCGCTGGTCTCATCGACGACGCATGATCTGCCCACGCTGGCGGGATTCTGGGTGGGGGCGGATATCGAAGCGCGGCTCGCCGCGGGCATCATCGACGAAGCAACCTGCCGCGCGCAGTTTGAGAGCCGCGCCAGGGAAAAGCAGAAGATGGTGGACGTTCTGTTTCATTTGAAGCTGCTGCCTGAGACGCTGCCGCGATCGGCCTCCGCCTACCCGGAATTGACCGGGGAGCTGCATAACGCGATCGTCGGATTTCTGGCGGTGACCCCCTCGCAACTGCTCGCCATCAATCAGGAAGATCTTACGAAGGAACTCCATCAACAGAATCTGCCGGGCAGCACGTGGCAGTATCCCAACTGGGGCCGGAAAATGCGGTTCACGGTGGAGCAGCTCCGCGGGGACGCGGAGACGCGGGGATACACGCTCATGTTCCGCGATTGGATCGAACGTTCCGGCCGCAAGAATCAGCGCTATTGAACGGCTGTGCGGCCCGGAGCAGCAAGCCAGGCCGAGCGCGTTGTAACATAAAGACTTGCATGCGTTTTTCCGTGATTTTGGTTCCTGCGCTGCTGGTGCTCGCGGGGGCGGGCTATTTCATCGCGCGACCGAAGGAGAATTCGGGGCTGGCATCGCTTTCCTCGATGGAGTCACGGCTGGACCCGTCCGCGGAAGCGATGGAAGACCGGCGGGCCGATGAATACGACGCGGAACTGATTCGCCACGGGCTCAACAACAAGAATTTAAGCGACGCCGAATCGGCTTCGATGGTGGTGGCGGCGGGACGGCGGTATATACGGCGAAAAATTGCGTATGACCGCGCCGTGCAAGAGGGAGCCCTGACGCCGCCGGCCACGCTCGCGCTGCTGCGCGAGAATCTGGAGAAGGCGCGCCATCTTTGCGACATGACCGAATCCTTCGGACGTCACTCCGACCTGGCGATGCTCGAAGCCGATATCGAAATGGAACAGCGCCTCTCTTTCCGGACTGGCCTGGCCGAACACCATGATGGAAGCCTGACGTTCAGCGACGCCGATTTGAAGCAGCTGGAGCGCGAGTTCCAGGCGACCTTCGGCAGGCCGCTTCCGGTGAGTGCGCGCGGCGAAAGCGCAGTGCACCGTTCGATGGGCTTCGACCATCGCGGGCGCACGGACGTGGCGGTAAGCCCGGATACCACCGAAGGCGCGTGGCTGCGCCGCTATCTCACCGCAAAGGGTGTCTCCTTTTATGCGTTCCGCAGCGCGGTGCCGGGTAAGGCAACCGGAGCGCACATTCACATCGGGCCGGCCAGCGGCAGACGCACGGCCACACACAGCACCAGCTAAGAGTTAATTCAAAGCTTCACGGACTTTCGCCATGAGCGATGCCTTGGTGAACGGTTTCTGGAGGAACGGCACGGTGCGATCGAAGGCGGGACTGTTCAACACGGGATGCTCGGTGTAGCCCGACATGAACAGCACTTTGAGGCCCGGACGCAGCGCCACGGCCTGTTCGGCAACCGCGCCGCCATTGCCTTCGGGCAGCACCATATCGGTCAGCAGGAGATCGATATGGGTAGTGAATTCGCGGCAGATGCGCAGCGCCTCCGTGGGTGTGCCGGTCGCGATCACACGGTACCCGCTGCTCTTCAGCATCGCGGTCACCAGTTGTTGCACGGTGGCATCGTCTTCCAGCAGAAGAATCGTCGAGCCGGTGGCATGCGGCGTTCCCGCGGCGGACGCGCCGGCGGCACTACCCGCCTGGCCGCGAGCACGCGGAAGGTAGATGGCGACCGTGGTGCCTTCGCCAACGCAGCTTGCACGGAAATATAACCGCCGGACTGCTTCACAATTCCGTACACGGTGGAAAGTCCCAGGCCCGTGCCGCGGCCGACTTCCTTGGTGGTGAAGAAGGGCTCGAAAATATGCCGCTGCGTCTCTTCATCCATGCCACAGCCGGTATCGGAGAGAGCGAGGCACACGTATTCGCCGGGCAGGGCCTGCACTTTGCGCGCCTCGGTTGCATCGAGATTGGAATTGCTGGTGGCGATGGTGAGCGACCCTCCCTGATTCATCGCATCGCGCCCGTTCACCGCAAGATTCAGAATGATCTGATCGATCTGGCCCGGGTCTGCCCACACATCCCACAAATCGGCGGCCAGGTTGGTCTGAATGCGAATGTGTTCACCCAGCAGGCGGCTGAGCATTTTCTTGGTGCTCGCCACGTTGGCGTTGAGGCTGAGGCGCACGGGCTGCAGCACCTGGCGGCGGCTGAATGCGAGTAACTGGCCGGTAAGGGAAGCGGCACGCTGCGCGGCTACGAGAATCTCATCCAGGGGCTCGCGATGCGGATCGTCGGCAGGCTGGTCGGCGCGAATCATCTCGGCATAGCCTTCGATGACGGTCAACAGATTGTTGAAATCGTGCGCGATGCCGCCGGCGAGTTGTCCCACGGCTTCCAACTTCTGGGACTGGCGCAGCTGCGCTTCGAGGTCCCTGCGCTCGGTGATGTCGTTGACCATCACGAGGCAGGCCCGGGCACTGCCGAACTGGATCGGGTGCGCGGTAATTTCGACGAAGATCAGCGTGCCGTCTTTCTTGCGATGCCGCCACGGCCCATCCGTGTGCAGGGAAGTGGCCGGTATGCGGGTATCTTCGAGGAGGGCC
Organism: uncultured Solibacteraceae bacterium; assembly: GCA_963811575.1. Lineage (GTDB taxonomy): Bacteria > Acidobacteriota > Terriglobia > Bryobacterales > Bryobacteraceae > Solibacter. Next base: position 817,284 of record CAWERY010000009.1, read on the forward strand.
TCGACGTCCTCGGGCGGGCGGATATCGATCAGCGTCATGCCGAGGAACTCCTCCTCGGAGTACCCGTAGTGGGCGATGGCGGCGTGGTTGACGGCGAGAAAAGCCAGCGTGCCGATTTCGTAGACCCACATCGGAGCGGGGTTGGAATCGAAGAGCAGACGGTAGCGGCTTTCGGATTCCTCCAGTTCGCGCTGCGCCCGCCGGCGCAAAGTGACATCGCGAAATACCAGGACCATGCCGGCGACCTTGCCGGGCTCGTGCACGATGGGCGCGGCGCTATCGTCGATCGGGATCTCGTGTCCGTCGCGCGCGACCAGCACAGTGGAAGTAGAGATGCCGGCCACCAGGCCCTCGCGCACAACCCGCGAGGTCAGATCTTCAACCGGGTCGCTGGTCGCCTCTTCCTTGATCCGGAAAACCTCCAGCAGCGGACGTCCCTCGGCCTCGGGACTGGTCCACCCGGTAAGCTCCTCCGCGATCGGATTCAAAAACTGAATCCGGCCTTCCCGGTCGGTAGTGATCACGGCATCGGCAATACTGCGAAGGGTGGTGGCAAGCGCGGTGCGTCCGCGCGCTTCGCGTTCCCGCGAGGCGTCCAGATCGTCGATCAGATTGCGCTGCGAGCCCACCAGGTCATTGATGCGCCGGGTGGCGAGCCAGAGCAGGATGGCGAGCACAAAGGCGACGATCTGGACCAGAACCCGCGTCTGATAGCCATGCCGCCGCGCACCGGCGCGCCAGGCTTCGAAGCGCGGAGTTTCCTGGGCGATGATGTTGCCGGAAAGCGCGCGAAGTTCGCGCATCGTCTGCATCCCGCGATCGGTATGAATGACATCCAGTGCCGCCGCAATCCCCTGCTGCTCCCGGACGCGCAGAATCTGCGCCATGTTCGTCGAGCATGGCGTCGGACGAGCTGCCCGAAGCGTTTCAGCTCGACGGGCACGGGCGTGCGCGGCAAGAATGCTCAGCCGCGCCGCCATTTTGGGAAGCGCCTGGTTGTAGGGGACCAGGTAGCGGGGGTCGCCGGTAAGCAGGTAGCCGCGCTCGCCGCCTTCGGCATCCTGCAGCAGGGAAAGTACGCCCTCGGTATTCTCCATGATGGCCCGCGAAGTGGCCGCGCCGTCGGCAGCTTCGCGAAAGGCCTCGGCATCCATGCGGGAGTAGATGGCAATCGCCACCACGATGATGATGGCGGCGGTCAACCAAAGGTTGTGCGATGCAAGGAGGCGCTTACTTCGCAACGGATCCATAACAAGTATTCACCAGAGTAACAGTACTGCTGGTTTGTTACCGCTGGATTGTTAGCGCTGGTTTGTTACTGCTGGTTTGTTACCCTGGAAATTCCCATGAGGAAGGCCATTCGGAATCATCCCGGGCTAGCCCTGTTTGCCGGCGTGTGGCTGATCTATGGGGTATGCCCGCCATTTCTTTCCTACGATTCCTATTGGCCCGTGGCCACCGCGGTAAGCCTGGTCGAGAATGGCACCACGCGGGTGGACCGCTTTATTGCCGCCGCCCCGGTGCAAGCCGATTACGGGGTGGAATGTGTGCCGGCCACGGGAGCGGCGCGCATGAAATACGCGGCGGAAGGATGCCCGGGCGGACACTGGTACAGCTATTATCCGGTGGGGACGCCGGTGCTGGTGGCGCCGCTCTTTCTGGTGCTCAAGGGCGCGCTGGCGGTGATCGGGCCCATGGTACCGCGCGGCGGATTCTTCGCGCGCCGTGAAATCGCGGCCTTCTTTTCCGGCGACCTGTTGAACGGGCGGCCGCTGACCGAGCTCTTCTGCGGCTCACTGATCGGCGCCCTCACGGTCTGGGTGCAATACCGCATCGCGCTACTCTTTCTGCCGTTGCGCGCGGCGCTCGCCTTCGCGGCGCTCTTCGCCTTCGGCACCGCCGAATGGTCTGTCGCCAGCCGCAATTTATATCCGCACGGCCTGACCCTGCTGCTGCTGAGCGGGGCGCTCTTCTTCCTCCTGCCGCCCGCGAACTCCGGCGCGGAGTTCCGTGCCGGCACCCGGTATGCCCTCGCAGGACTACTGCTCGCGCTCGGGTTTTGCGTGCGTCCTTCCAACGCAATTTCCGCTGTGGCGCTGGCGGTCTACGTGGCGGTACACCAGCGCCGCCACCTGGCGGCATTCGTGCTTGGCGCGGCGCCGGTAGCGGTGCTCTTTTTCGGCTACCAGGCGCTGGTGCAGCACAGCCTGATCCCTCTCTATGTTTATGTCGCGGCGCAGCAGAACAATATTTCGTTCGCCGCCGTCGTTGGCCTTGAGCTTCCTGAGCCCGTCGCGCGGCGTCTTCGTGTTTACGCCGGTCTTCCTCGTGTCCGTGGCCGGCATATGGCTCGGCGTGGCGGCGGCGATGGTGCTTCCCGATGCTGCCCTACCTGGTCGCGATCGTGATTTTTCATACTCTGCTGGTAACCACCATCTGGCCCGGCCATTGTTTCGGCCCGCGCTACTTCGCCGACATCACGCACCTGCTGGTTTTGTTTCTCATTCCCGCGATTCTCTGGTGGCGCGAGCGTTCCGGGAACGTCCGCCGCATGCTGGCGGCAGGCTTCCTGCTGCTGGCCGCGTGCGGCATTTTTGTCAACGGGCGGGGCGCCACCTCCATCGCGGTCAACCAGTGGAGCGCACTGCCGGTCAATGTAGACGACGCGCGATGGCGTGTGTGGGACTGGCGCGATCCCCAATTTCTTCGAGGACTTCGATGATTCTCGCAATCGATATCGGCGGTACCAAGTTCAGCATGGCGGTCTTCGATGGCGACCGGATGGTGCAGCGCGTCTCCCATGCCACCAACGCCGCGGCAGGCCGCGAGTGGATGGTGGAGCGAATCGCTGAGATCTGTGCCGGGTGGCGCAAGGAGTTCCCGCTCGAACGCTGCGGCATCGGCTTCGGCGGACCCGTGAACTACGCGGCGCAGCGCGTCGTCTTTTCCACCCACGTCAGCGGATGGAACGATTTCGACCTTTGCGGCTTCATCCGGCAGGAGGCCGGCGTTCCCGCGGTGATGGACAACGATGCCAATGTCGGCGCCATCGGCGAGGCCGAGTTCGGCGCGGGAAAGGGCTATTCCCCACTCTTCTATATGACTCTCTCCACCGGCATCGGCGGCGGGATCTGGGAGGGCGGCCGGGTGTGGCGCGGCGCCGATTCTTACGGCGGCGAGATCGGCCACATGACTATCCGGCCGGACGGCCCCGAGTGTCTCTGCGGCGCCCGGGGATGTTATGAGCGGATGTGCTGCGGACTGTGGTTGGAGCGCGACCACGGCAAGCCCGCCATCGAACTGATGCGCGACCCGGAGTTTGTGCGGCGCTATGTGGTGGATCTCGCACTCGGCCTGAAGGCGGCAATTATGCTCCTCAATCCGCAGCGCGTCGTGATCGGCGGCGGAATTCCGAAGGCCGGCGACCTTTTGTTCGTTCCCTTACGTGAGGAGCTGGCTCGCAGAATTACGAAGTGGTCCGGCGCCCGAATCGACGTGGTGCCGGCCGCCTTGGGCGACGATAGCGTGTTGTATGGAGCCCTCGCACTGGCGGGGGGTAAATAGGTCCTAGGGTGAAACACTGGGAATGTTACCCACCGGTACTATTGGGTACTCACCTTTAGCTAGTGGCACGCCGCTCACTAATAGAACTAACTCGATTTAAATACTGGACTTAGTACGGATGGGATGTGTGCATTCGAACAGCGATAATAATGTTTCCATTGAGTGTTACAGTCAGATTTTCGTATGCTTATCGATAAGGAAATGAGCGGGTGCGTCTGAGAGAATTGGTGTCCAGTTAAATGTCGGTCAAAAAACTTCCGAGGTCCCGCGAAGGTAATTTTCGACTTTTGTTCGACGAACACCCGTGCCCGATGTGGGTCGTCGATCCCGCAACAGCAAGCATCCTCGAGGCGAATACGGCGGCCGCAGCGTTGTATGGCTACTCACAAGAAGAATTCCGCGGCTTACCGCTGGAAGCTCTCTCGGTTCGCGAAGAAGCGCCCCGCGGCGTGGTCACCGATTCGGTGCGCCACCGGACTCGCAGCGGAGGAATCATTGAGCTGGAAACAGCGAGTAAAGAGATCGAATATTGCGGACAGTCCGCCGAGCTTACGGTACTAACTGACGTCACCGTGCGAAGGCATCTGGAAGAGCAACTTCGCCAGGCGCAGAAGATGGAAGCGGTCGGCATGTTGGCCGGCGGCGTGGCGCATGACTTCAACAACCTACTTACTATCATCTCCGGTTACAGCCAACTGATTCTCAACAGTCTGCAATCGGGCGACCCGAACCTTCATTCGGCCGAGCAGATCATGAAAGCCGGAGAACGCGCGGCGGCTCTCACCAGTCAACTGCTTGCCTTCAGCCGGAGACAGGCGCTGCAGCCAAGAGTGCTGGATCTGAATAAGCTGGTTACGGCGATGAGTCCGATGCTGCGGCGCCTGATCGGCGAAGATATCGACCTGGAGTTCGCGCTGCGTCCGGAACTCGGCATGATCAGCGCGGATCCCGGCCAAATCGAACAGATCGTCATGAACCTGGTGGTGAACGCACGCGACGCCATGCCGAAGGGCGGCACCATCACCATCGAAACCGCCAATGTCGCGATCGATGAGAGCTATTCCCTTCGCCGGCTCCCGGTGAAGGCCGGGCCCTATACCATGATCGCGGTCAGCGACAACGGCAGCGGGATGGACGAAATCGCGCAGGAGCGGCTGTTCGAACCCTTCTTCACCACCAAGGTCTCCGGGCGCGGCACGGGGCTGGGGCTTTCCAGCGTCTACGGCATCGTCAAGCAGAGCGGCGGCACCATCAATGTCTACAGCGTCCCCAACAGCGGGACGTCGATGAAGATCTATTTCCCGCGGGTGGACCGGCCCGTGGCGCTGGAATCCGAAATTCCGCAGCAGATGGCCGCGCGCGGTACGGAGACGATTCTGGTGGTGGAAGATGACGACATGGTGCGCCACCTGGTTCGCGAGACGCTGAATCGCTCGGGCTACCGGATCCTGGATGCCGAAGGGCCGCTGGAGGCCCGGCGCATCTCCGAAACGTACCGGGGAAAGATCCACCTCCTGATTACGGACGTCGTGATGCCCAAGGTCAGCGGCCGCGAACTGGCGGCGCAGTTGACGGCGGGCCGGACCGATTTGAAGGTGCTCTACATGTCCGGCTATACCGATAGCGCCATCGTGAACACCGGCATTCTACGCAAGGAAGTTTCGTTTCTACAGAAGCCGTTCACGCCGAGCACGCTCATGACGAAGGTGCGCGAAGTCCTCGAAAGCGGCAATCGCACCGTCGGCGCTGGTGAATAGGCGGCGGCCTACAGGCGGCAGCAGGCGCTGGCCCGCAATCGCGGCCGCGATCGCGGCAAACCCAAGAAACGTGCCGAACGGGAGTTCGTAGTACGCGGGGTCTTTGCCGGTCAATTTGATGTAGCCATAGCCGATCACGGAACCTGCGATGGAGCCGAGAATCAGAGTGAGCAGCGCTCCGCGCAGGCCGAGAAAGCTGCCGACCATCGCGATCAGTTTCACATCGCCGAAGCCCAGGCCTTCGCGATGGCGGAATTTGAAGTACAGCCAGCCGCCTACCCACAGGAAAAACGCCGGCAGGAAAGCGCCGGCCGCGGCTTCGGCGACCGATTGCAAGAGTGCCGCTCAGTTCCACGCCCGCCATCCAGAAAATGGCTTGCGCGGTGATATCGGGCACCGGCACAAAGAACGCGAAGATCAGGCCGAGCACAATCCCGCCCTTGGTGAATTCATCGGGCAGGATGCGTTTTTCCAGATCGCTGAAGATCAGCGCAATCAGAATGGCGCTGAAGACGCACATCTTGGCCGCCGGCAGCGTCAGGCCCTGCGAGCTTACGAAGTAGAAGAAGGCGAGCGCGGTCAGGAACTCCACCAGCGGATAGCGCCAGGAAATCCGCGCGCCGCAGTGGCGGCACTTGCCGCCCAGCGCCAAATAACTCGCCAGGGGAATATTGTCGTACCACGCGATCGTCTTGCGGCAGCGGACACAGTGCGAGCGCGGCTTCACCACGCTGCGATTGCGCGGCCAGCGGTGAATGCACACGTTCAGGAAGCTGCCGATCAGCAGTCCGAAGACGAGCGCGAGAATAGGTTCGATCAACGAATTCGCCTCCACGCAATCACTGCGTCACCTGCCGGTAGACTTCCATGGTACGGCGAACCATCAGGTCCACGGTAAAACTCTGCATGATGGTTTGACGCGCCGCATCGCCAATTCGCCGGGCGCGTTCGGGATCTTCCTGCAATTCGCGAATGGCGCGGCGGATGACTTCGGCGTCGTTCTCCACCAGCAGGCCGTTCTCGCCGTGACGGATCACTTCCGGCAAGCCGCCCACGTTGCTGGCGATCACCGGCACGCCTGCCGACATGGCGAGCAAGGCTCCGGAGCCAAGGCCTTCGCTGTTGGTGACGTAAACCAGCATGGCCGCATCGCTGAGTTCGGTTTCCAGATTGGTGACGATTTTCAGGCCCATCTGCGCCAGCAGCGCGGAATCCTTTTCCAGGCCCAGAATCTGCTTGCCGCGCGCGACTTCGAGAATCGGCACGCCATCGTAGACCACGCTGATCTTTTCTTCCGGAACTCCGCCCTCGATGAGGACCTTCTTGACGAACTCCGATACCGCCAGATAACGGCGGGCGCGCCCATACTTCCAGCGCGAACCAACCGGGAACGAAACCCGCCGCGAGACCACCAGGGGCAGGTGGCGGACGAAGCTCCCGAGCGTATGGCTGCGCGCATCGTGAGCGTGAATCAGATCGTGCGTGCGCAGGCAGCGCAGCGCGCTGGTGATGCCCAGCGCCATCACGCGCCAGCCGCGTTTGCGGGCTTCGGTGAAAAGCGGCGCGCCTTCGCGCGCCAGCAGCGTGGATTCCACGCCCTGCGCGGCCAGCCCTTCCACCAGGCGCAGCACCTGCCACTGTCCGCCGCGCATCTCCTTCCCGGCATCGAGGTGAAGGATCCGCATTAGCTCATATTTCTCGCTTTGGAGTACTTCAGAAACGTGTAGAACGCGGCCATGTAGGAAATGATCAGCCCTTCCAGTCCATCCTGAAATCCGCGTTGAAAGACGTAGGCCTTGACGAACGTCCACGGCGGATCGAAGATCAGGCTGGTGAGCGGCACCGGGATTTTGTTGGCGGCCAGCTCCTGCGCGGCGAGCGTGGTGTAGCGGTCCAACGTGCGCAGGTGTTCGGAGAGCGAATCGCAGGTGAAGTGCAGAATGTTGCCCTCCAGGTGGCCCACGGGACCCGTGCTCTTCACGCTCTCATGCACGAAATCGCCGACCCACCTGGCCTTGGTACGGTCGTAGAGCCGCACCTTGCGGTCCGGATACCAGCCCGCGTGATAGATCCAGCGCCCCAGGTAGCGCGCCAGGCGCGGCATGGTGTAGCAGTCGAAGCGCGGGCCGGATTTCTTCAGGTTCCAGATCTCCGCTTCCAGGCCCTCGCTCAGCGCCTCGTCGGCATCCAGCGAAAGCACCCAATCGTGAGTGGCCTGCTCGGCTGCCCAGTTTTTCTGCCCGGCGTAACCGCGCCAGCCGGCCTCGATGACGCGGGCTCCCAGATTGGTGGCGAGTTCCACCGTGCGATCCGTCGAGCCGCTATCCAGAATCAGAATTTCATCGCAGCAGCGCAGGCTTTCGATGGCTCGCGCGATGTTGCGTTCTTCATCCTGGGTGATGATGGTCGCGGTGATTTTCATTCCCGGCATCAGAATCCGCCGGTAGCCAGCGGAGCGAAGCTAAAGCAGAGAATGAAGATGACCAGCGCCACCCAGCCGAGTTTGCGCCGCCCGTCGCTGAGCACGGTAGCGTCGTAGATCACCGGATGCCGGCGTCCCAGCCACAGCAGAACCACCGCCCACACCGCCCAGCCCAGCCAGAACTTGCCGAGCGGCAGCATCAGCAGGCAGACGGCCCGGCTCACCATCTTATGGCGCCGCGGGAAGAACGAGTAGAGAATGTGGCCGCCATCCAACTGCCCGATCGGCAGCAGATTCATCGCCGTGGCGAACATGCCCACCCAGGCTGCGCGCGCCACCGGGTGAAGGTAGATATCCCCGCTGGCGGCGCCCGGAAAAATCGCATGCTCGAAGAGCCACTGCAGGCCGGGGACGCCGAAATGCATGCTGCCCTGGTGCGCGATGCCGGGGATCACTTTCGAAAATGCGATGCCCACCGCCAGCGCGGGCACCAGGAAGATGAAGCCCGCCAGCGGCCCGGCGATTCCGATGTCGAAGAGCGCGCGCTTGGAATAGATGGGCGAGCGCACCCGGATAAAAGCGCCGAACGTTCCCAGGAACGGCGAGGGCAGGAAGTACGGCAGGCTGGCGTCCACCTGGTGGAACATCGCGGCGACGTAGTGGCCGAACTCGTGGGCCAGCAGAATCAGCAGTAAGGTGAGGGAGAAGGGCAGGCCCTGCAGCAGCGTGGAAGGGTGCCGCCAGAAAAATCCCCAGAGGTCGAGGCTGTGCTCCACATCGAACGGAATGCTGCGTTCGAAATCGCTTTGCATCGCCGCACCCACCATGCAGGTGGTCAAAAGCGTTACTGCAAACAAAAGGGAATAGACCCAGTAACGCTCCCGCGTGCGAGGCGCCGGAACGGAAAAAGACTCGCTCGTCCCGGTTTCGGGGTATTCCGGGAACGGCGCAGGAGAAAGATCCTGGGATGACACGATGGACTGCGGCGCGCAGCGGACTCTGTATAGCCCTACTGCAGCGTCTGTAACTCCTTGCCGGGCTTGAAACGCACGGCCTTTCCGGGAGGAATGGAAACCTCCGCGCCGGTGCGCGGATTGCGTCCGATTCCCGTTTTGCGCGGTTTGACGTTGAAGACGCCGAAGCCGCGCAATTCGATGCGGTCGCCTTGCTCGAGCGCCTTCTTCATGGATTCGAAGACCGTTTCGACCGCCATTTCGGCTTTGGTCTTGGTGATGCCGGTGCGATTCACGACTTCGTTGATGATGTCCAGCTTGATCAAAACAGCCTCCTGGTCCAGCGGCGGAACGATCCCGGTTCCCGCATCAGTCAACCACATGATAAGATTGAATTTATTCCCATGTCAAGCGAGACGGACCGGGGCATGCCGGTGAGTAGCGAGGAATTCCGCCGTGCCTGCGGGCGATTTGCCACCGGTGTCACCATTGCAAGCGTGCTGGATCGCGGCGGCGCGCCCCACGGACTGACCGTGAATAGTTTTTCCTCGGTCTCCCTGGAGCCCCCGCTGGTCTCATCAGCCTGGGCCATGAGGTCACCGTCATCGACAGTTTCGCGCACTCTAAATATTTTGGAATCAATGTTTTAGGCAGATAAACAGCAGCACCTCTCGGACCGCTTCGCGCGCAAGGGGCACGACCGTTTCGATGGGTTGGACTGGCACCCGGGCGTCACCGGGGTCCCTCTGCTGGCCGGCGTTTTGGCCGCCATCGAGTGCGCGGTCTACAAAATCGTCCCGATGGGCGATCACGATATTTTCGTCGGCGAGGTGATGCATATTACGGTTCGCGACGGCGATCCGCTGCTGTACTTCGCGAGCAACTACCGGCATTTATAGGAGATTGCATGTCAAATCCGCTGTCTTACCTGCACGATCAATTGGAATTGTGGCGCAGCGAGGGCACCTATCAGCGCCTGCGCGTGCTGCAATCGGAAAGCGCGGCGGAAGCGCGCTTCGATGGCAAGCAGGTCATCAACCTGGCGTCCAACAATTACCTGGGACTGACCACGCATCCCAAGCTCCGCGAAGCCGCGCTGGCGGCGGTTCGCAAGTTCGGCGTCGGTTCGGGCGCGGTGCGCACCATCTCCGGCACCATGACGCTGCACATGGAGTTGGAAGAGCGCATCGCGGCGTTCAAGAACGTGGAGGCGTGCGTGGTGTTTCAATCGGGCTTCGCGGCCAACGCGGGCACGGTGTCGGCGATTCTCACGCCGGAAGACCACATCATCAGCGACGAACTGAATCACGCCAGCATCATCGATGGCTGCCGCCTCTCGCGGGCCAAGATCCACGTCTTCCCGCACAAGGACGTCGCCGCCGCGGAAAAGATCCTGGCCGGCCTGGATGCGCTTCCCGGGCGCAAGCTGCTGATCACCGACGGAGTCTTCTCGATGGATGGCGACATCGGCCCCCTGCCCGGGCTTGCCGATGCGGCCGAAAAGCACGGCGCCATCATGATGGTGGACGATGCGCACGCCTCGGGAGTGCTGGGGCGCAACGGACGCGGCACAATCGACCATTTCGGCGTACACGATCGTGTGCACGTGCAGGTGGGAACGCTCTCGAAGGCGATCGGCGTACTGGGCGGCTACGTGTGCGGCAGCCGCGATCTGATCGAGTTCCTGTATCATCGCGCGCGCCCGTTCCTCTTCTCCACCTCGCACCCTCCCGCGGTGGCGGCGGCCTGCCTGGCGGCGTTCGACGTCCTGGAGCAGGAGCCGGAACGCATCGAGCAGCTCTGGGAGAACACGCGCTACTTCAAGCAGGGATTAAAGGACGCGGGGTTTGACACCGGCATCAGCGAGACGCCGATTACGCCCGTGATGGTGGGCGACGCCGCGCTCGCCTTCCAGTTGTCGCGCGAACTTTTCGCGGAGGGCGTACTGGCGACGGGAATCGGCTTCCCCACGGTCGCCAAGGGAAAGGCGCGCGTGCGGACGATCGTGGCGTCCACGCACACGAAGGCGGAGTTGGATCAGGCGCTGGATACCTTTCGGAAGGTCGGCAGGAAACTCGGAATCTTAACTTAGGCGGGGACGGTCATGCGGGCTGCGATACTGCGCTCACCGGGAGTTCCGTTGGAGATCGGGCAGGCGCCGCGCCCCGAGCTTCGCGCCGGCGAGGTGTTGATTCGGGTCACGGCATGCGGCGTGTGCCGGACCGACCTGCACATCGTGAAGGGCGAGTTGCCCGCGCGGCGGCAGCCGTTGATTCCCGGACATCAGATTGCCGGCGAGATCGCGGGCGGCGCCACCGCGGAACTGCCGCTCGGCACGCGCGTCGGCGTCTCCTGGATCGGCGGTACCGATGGCACGTGCCGGTACTGCCGCATGGGCAGTGAAAATCTCTGCGACGCGCCCGTGTTCACCGGCTATACGGTGGACGGCGGCTATGCGGAGTTCGCCGCGGCGCGCGCCGATTTCGTTTTCCCGCTGCCCGACGGGCTCGACGCTCTGCACGCGGCGCCCCTGCTCTGCGCGGGAATCATCGGCTTCCGCAGCCTGCGCGTCGCCGGCGTGGAGCCCGGCGAACACGTGGGACTCTTCGGCTTCGGCGCGTCGGCGCACCTGGCCATTGCGGTCCTGCATTCCTGGAAGTGCAAGGTCTATGTGGCCACACGGGGCGAGTCTCACCGGCGCCTGGCGGAGGAACTTGGCGCGGCGTGGGTAGGCGGCGAAAGCGATCGGCCCCCGGTGGAGTTGGATCGCGCCATCACCTTCGCGCCCTCGGGAGACGTGGTGGTCACGGCGCTCTCCAGCCTGAGGAAAGGCGGAGTGGTGGCGATCAACGCGATCCACCTGGATCGCATCCCGGAGTTCGATTATGACCGCCTGCTCTGGGGCGAGCGCCAAATCCGCAGCGTCGCCAACATGACGCGCGCCGATGCGCGCGACTTTCTACGCATCGCCGCCGAAATCGGCATGAAGCCCAGAGTGACCGCCTTTCCGCTGGAGCAGGCGAATCAGGCGCTGGAAGCGGTGAAGCACGACGCAATCGACGGAGCGGCCGTCATCACGCTGTAGGGTCTACCAGAGGGCCTCGCGCAATTTGAGCGTGCGAATCAGACGCCGCAGCGAATTGGGATGGATGTTCAAGCGTTGCGCGGTGAGGTCGTGGTCGCCGCCCGATTGCCGCCACGCCGCCAGGATCAACTGGCGTTTGGTATCCGTCACGGAAGTCTGTAGAGCGCCGGGGGGCTGCGCGACGCCGCCCGAATCGAGCACGGTCTCCGGCAGATCCTCGGGCTGGATCCAATCCGAATCGCCCAGCACCACGGCGCGTTCGATGGCGTTCTCCAGTTCGCGCACATTGCCCGGCCAGCCGTAGGCCACCAGGCAGGCCTCGGCGGCGGGCGAAATGCCCTGTGACCGCGCGGCCGCAGCGCGGGGCGGCACGGTCCAGGAAATATCGGGCCAGCGGAAGAATGTCGTCGGCGCGCTCGCGCAGCGGCGGTACGCGGAGCGCCACCACGTTCAACCGATGGTAGAGGTCCTCGCGGAAACCGCCGCGCTGCACCTCCGCCGCCAGGTCGCGATTGGTCGCCGCCACCAGGCGCACATCGAGCTTCCAGGTGCGCGTGCCGCCGACCCGCTCGAACTCGCGCTGCTGCAGCACGCGGAGGAGTTTGGCCTGGAGCGAGGCGGCGAGCTCGCCAATCTCGTCCAGAAAGACGGTGCCGCCCTCGGCCATCTCGAGCTTGCCCTTCTTCTGCGCCACCGCGCCCGTGAACGCGCCCTTCTCGTGCCCGAATAACTCGCTTTCGAGCAAAGTCTCGGTGAGCGCCGCGCAGTTGATGGCGACGAACGGGCGCGCGGCCCGCGGGCTCAGGCGATGCAGGGCGCGCGCCACCAGTTCCTTGCCGGCGCCGCTCTCACCGAGAATCAGCACGGAGGCGTCTTGCGGAGCCACACGCGCCACCAGCCCCAACAATTTGTGAATCGCGATGCTTTCGCCCGCGATGCCGGGTTCGGAATCCGCGATGCGCTCGCGCAGCAGGACGTTTTCAGAGCGCAGGTGCTCCACGTCATGTTCGGTTTCGAAGGCCGCCGCCGCCAGCGCCGCGATCGCCCCGAGCGTGTCCTGGTGCTGAGCGAGATTGACCAGCTCTTCCACCGGGAACCATACCGCCAGCAGGCCGGCGGCGGAGCCATTCGCCCACAGCGGCACGGCCGCGATGCACGAGGGGTCGAATCGCGCCGGCGCGCTGGTGAGCCATGGCGGACAACTGCCGCTCATCGTGCCCCAGCAGAATCGCGCCACCGGTGCAGGGAACCAGGCCGGAGATCAGGTGCAGCACTTGTTCTTCGAAGGATTGACGCAGGGCCTCGTCGCGCGCGGCCGCCAAAGCGCGAAACAGAAAGAGGCAGGAACAGGCCTGCAGGAGCGTCTGCTGCCGCTCGGCGGCGGGCGGCTCACCGAAGGCTTCGCGATAGACCAGAACGGTATCGCCAATCGCAATCTGGTCTTCCGCCTGAAGCGCGCATTCGCTCACCCGCATGCCGTTGACGTAGGTGCCGGAGCCGCTATGGCGGTCCACCACGCGATATCCGTTGGCACTGCTGCGTACCACGCAGTGCTCGGGCGCCACTCCGCTATCGGCCAGCCGCAGGTTGGCGGAGGGGGCGCGCCCGATGGTGAACTCGCTCTCGCCCAGATTGAAGCGTGTTCCCGATTCTTTCCCGCTTACGACGATCAGTTGCGCGTCCATCAGATTTGTACGCCAGATTTGTAGGACAGTGTATCAGGCGCGACTAGCATCTAACGCACCCGAAGCGATATCCGGTAGCACGTACGGGTCCGTGTCCGAGGCTATTCGCAATGCCGGCCAACGTGCGCGCAACGAACCTTGCGGTTCATGCGATATGAACCCAAGTGTTCGTGGCGGGCGTTTGCCGCCGGTGCGCCGCTAGAGTTTTCAGGCACTTCGGCGCGGACCGCGCAGTTTTCCCGCGTGGCCACGCGGTTGCACTATCAGGTCCCGTAAGCAGGGCTGCTAAGGTGGCCCGGCAGGAGGGGACAATGAAACGCTTTACGATGAACATGACTCTGGCGGTCGCGGCGCTGACCATCGCGGCTGGAACACTTTCGGCACAATCCTTGAAGGCGGAGATTCCCTTCGCATTTCGGGTCAACGGCCAACTGCTGCAGCCGGGGGAATATCGCGTGAGCATCAACAACACCGGCGGTACGCAGCTGCTGATGGTGTCGAGCTACGAGCAGAAGCGGACCGTCATCGCGATGCCGGCGATCCGCAACCCCGTCTCCAAAGAGTGGCTTCAGGCGGGGACCCCGAAGCTGAGATTCGTATGCGGCGAGGGAGCCTGCGCATTGAACCGGATCTGGACCGGCCAGGGCGATACCCTCGATTTCCGCACCCGGCACGGCAAGGATGGCGAACTGCACGCCATGGAGATCACGTTGCGCCCCGATCGCGCCAACTGACGGAAATGTAGTGAGCGGCGCCCGCACCTCGGAGGAGCGCCGCTGATTTACGAAGGCACAAATAAAGCGCGCCGGAATCACTCCGGCGCGCTTTTTTGTTTGTGTGCCGGGCATCGCGAGACTTCCCGCCTGTTCCAGTTCCGCGTCCGTCACATTCACCTTGCAGTTCACGCCGCATAAACCGAAGTGTTCATCGCGGGCGCTTTCCGCCAACGAGCTTCTATAGTTTTCAGCCACTTCGGCGCGGGCCGCGCTGTTTTCCCGCTTGGCCACGCGGTTGCACTATCAGGCCCCGTAAGCAGGGCCGCTAAGGTGGCCCGGCAGGAGGAAACAATGAAACGCTATACGAGGAACATGACTCTTGCAGTCGCGGCCCTGACCATCGCGGCTGGAACACTTTCGGCGCAGACCATGAAGGCGGAGATTCCCTTCGCATTTCGCGTGGGCGGCCAACTCCTTCAGCCGGGCACCTATCGCGTAAACCTCAACCACTCGGGCGGCGGCGTGCAGTTGCTCAGCGTGTCGAGCTACGAGCAGAAGCGGACCGTGATGGCCATGCCGACCAACAGCAACAGCGCATCCAAAGAATGGCAGATGGCGGGAACCCCCAAGCTGAGATTCGCATGCGGAGAGGGAGCCTGCGCGTTAATGCGGGTCTGGACCGGCGAAGGCCAGGCCGCCGATTTGCACATCAACCGCGGCAAGAATGGCGAAATGCACATCGCGGAGATCACGATGCGGCCGGATCGCGCCAACTGACGCGAACACAAACAAAAAAGCGCGCCGGATCACTCCGGCGCGCTTTTTTTATTTCCAATCGCAGGTTTTAGAAATTGATCTTGGCTGCGATTTGCACACGGCGCGGAGCGCGATAGGAACTGATCACGCCGAACGTCGTGCTGGTGATGTTGGTGCTGGAGTAGCCGTTGGGCTCCACCAGGTTGAAGGTGTTGAAGGATTCCAGGCGAAGCTGCATTTTCACTTTACCTTCGCCCACCAGGTTGAAGTTCTTCATCAGGCTGGCATCCATGTTGGCAAAACCAGGACCGCGCACAGTGCCGCGGCCGGCATTACCGGGACGGACCGCGCCCTGCGGCACGGGCTGGAAGCAAGCGGTGTTGAAGTAGGTGTTGACCGCGGCGGGGATGCCCGCGTAGGCGTGCGTCGCGTTGGCGTTCGGGTCGCAAACCATGTCCGGACGCGAGCTGGCGGCGCTGGAGCCGAGCAGGCCGAGGCCGGCGGGATCCACGCTGGAAGTGGTCACGGTGAACGGCGCGCCGGTGTAGAACGAGCCGATTCCGGAGAGCTGCCAGCCACCCAGTACATGACCCGCGATGCTGCGGCTGTGCGAGAGGAACGGAATCATGTAGACATAGTTGAACGTCATCACCTGCTGGCGATCGCCATTGTACGGGCCGTATTCGCCTTCGTGCCAGTTGTAGCTGTTCTGCGGAGCGTTGGAGCGGTCGCTACCGTTGTCGGTGAGGTTCTTGGACCAGGTGTAGGCCACGTTGAACTGGCTTCCGCCGCGGAAATTCTTGCGGAGCTGAACCTGCAGCGAGTGGTAGTTGGAATCGAACGCGGTCTCCAGAGTGTTGATCGCGTTGAAGCCGAGGTACGGGCGAACGGCGTTGATGCGCGGATCGTCCGTGGTGGTGAAGATGGTGGTATCGGGCGCCGCGGCGGTAACCGTGTGCAGCCCGGCCGCGAGCGCTACGCCCGGCTTCGCCTGATTGATATCCACGATGCCGAGCAGGTGAGTGCCCTTGGAGCCGAAGTAGCCGACTTCGAGCACGGTGTCCTTGGCCAGACGCTGCTGGATGTTGAAGCTCCACTGCTGGACGTAGGGGATGTTAGCGGGCAGCTGCGTGGCATGCAGTACCAGCGGGGAAAGGGAAACGCCCTGCGTGCCGGAACCGATGTTGGTGAAGGAGCCGTTCGAATAAGCCACGCTCGAGACGTACGGCGGATTGGCGA
The DNA here is from genome assembly GCA_963811575.1 of uncultured Solibacteraceae bacterium. Classification (GTDB taxonomy): domain Bacteria; phylum Acidobacteriota; class Terriglobia; order Bryobacterales; family Bryobacteraceae; genus Solibacter. The sequence goes on from CAWERY010000009.1 coordinate 833,461, forward strand.
ACGTGTTCTGTTCGTAGGTGCCGTACAGGCCGGAATCGTAGTAGATGCCGTAGCCGGCGCGGATCGCCGTCTTGCCGGTGCCGAACGGATCCCAGGCAACGCCGAGGCGCGGGGCGAAGTTCTTGTAGACCTGATTGCCGACGTGATCGCCATACGGCGAGTCCTTGCCGCCGACGATGATGCCGTTCATGCTGGGGTTGGTGCCGGTGCCGGGAACGATGTTGCCGGTCGCCGGGTCGATCTTCGGCGCATTGGCGGGGTTGTAAGCCGCGGGCGAGAAGTTATCCAGCAGGTTGGTGGTGTCGGTGGGCTGGCCGAAGAAGCTCCAGCGAACGCCGGCGTAGACCGTGAGGTGCGCGCTGACTTTGAAATCGTCCTGCGCGAAGGCTTCGTGCTGCCACGCCCAGATGTTGGGAGTGATGTCGGTGGAAGGCATGGTGAAGGTGGCCACGTTTCCGAGCAGGAAGTTGGCGAAGGATTGCTGGAAGGCGCTGGTTCCGGTGGGCGCTCCGGCATTGGTAAAGCCGAAGGTGCCCTGCTGGCTGGCGGCGTTTTCGGTCTTGTTGTAGCGGTTGGTGTTCCAGCCGAACTTAACCGTGTGGCGGCCCTTGATCCAGGTGACGTTATCGAAGAAGGAGTAGTTGCGGTTGCGTTCGTTATAAGGGCCGTAGCCGACGATGCTGGTGCCGCTGGTCAAGGCTGACGTTCGGCACCACGCCCTGGGTGTTGGCAAACGGCTCGGCGGGGTTGATATCGGGGCTGTTGGCCTTGGACGTCAAGCCGGCCGGCAGCGCGATGATCTTGCTCTGCGAGAAGTTGAAGCCGACCTCGTTGAGCAGGGTGGGCCGGATGGTGTTGAGCGCGTGAATGACTACGGTGCGTCCCGGCGAATTCGTGTTGGTGATGGCGCCGCCCGGAATCGTGGAGCCGGTGAACAGGCCGCCCGGTTCGGTGGTCGGAATCTGATCGATTTCAAATTTGCCCCAGATCGAGAACTTCTCGTTGAAGGAGTGATCGATGCGCGCGATGTACTGGTCGGAGTTGTAGAGATTGCGCTGCGCGAAGAAGCCCGACGTGGTCGCGGCCACGGTGTTGATCCCGCTAAGCGGCAGCTTGCTGTAGATGTCTTTGATGTACGCCGCGGAATTCGCGTTGATCAGGTTCGTGGGAATCTGCGTGACCGGCGTGGAACCGGCGGGGCAGCCGCCCGTGGCAACCGTGATGCAGACCGGCTGGCTGAAAGTGCCCTGCAGCATCGCCTGCGTCGGCAGAATCGGGTTGAAGGTGGTGTAAGTGATGATGCGGCGGTGTTCCTGGGAGTAGAAGAAGAACGTCTTATTCTTATCCTTGTTATATTTGCCGGGAATGTAAATCGGTCCGCCGATGGTGCCGCCGAAATCGTTCCAGCGCAATGGCGGAACCTTGGCGGCGCAAGTCGAAGTAAAGTTCGTGCTGCAGTTATTCAGCGGGTTGGCGCTATCGATGACGTTGACTTTGTTGGCATTGTTAGAGAAGTTATTCGCCGCCAAAGCATCATTGCGGAAAAATTCGTACACGCCGCCATGGAACTGGCTGGTGCCGTTCTTGGTGATTACGGAAATCTGCGCGCCGCCCGCGCGGCCGGTGTCGGCGGTGTAGAGGCTGCGCTCCACCTTGAACTGCGCGATCGCATCCACGCTGGGGAAGGTCATCAGGGTAAGATTGCTGCCGCGATCCACGTTGTCCGCGCCATCGACGCTCCAGTTGTTGGCGGAGGTGCGGTTGCCGTTGACCGAGTAGGGGAGGGTCGCTGCGAGGCCGGAGGGAGACGAATTGCCAATGTAGAGTTCGTCGGTCGGGCCCGAGGCCACACCGGGCATCAAGGCAACCAACTGCTCATAGTTGCGGGTACCGAGAGACAGTTCGCGAACCTGCGTGCCATCGATGGTATTCGCGCTGGCAGGGTTACCCAGGTCTACCGTGACGGAAGAGGCTTCCACCGTGACCGTGTCGGTCATGGCGCCCACTTGAAGGGTGATGTTGATCTTCAGATCGTCGTTCACGTTCAGGGTAATCGCGGTGCGAGTCTCGGTCTTGAAACCGGTGACTTCCACCTTGACCGCATATTGGCCGACGGGGATGAGTGGCGCCGAGTAGGTGCCGGAAGCGTCCGTCGTGATCGTGCGGAGCACCTGATTACGATCGGTATTGGTGATTGTGACCTTGGCGTTGGGCACGGTGGCGCCGCTGGGATCCAAAATGGTGCCCCCAATGGTACCGGAAATATCCTGAGCGAAAAGCCCCGTCGCCATACAGGCGGCGAGCGCAATCAGGCATGCGAACGGCTTAATTTTGCCTGCCAAATACATGATTCAAGACCTCCTTGCAATTTTGTAAGATTATGTCATCCTAAACATAATATGTCAATGCCCGGCCCCCTCGACAAAGATCTTCCGGTGCCGCTGTATCACCAACTTCAGGCGGTACTTAAGGCCGAAATCGAATCGCGGAAGTGGCTTGCCGACGAGCAGCTTCCCAACGAAACCAAGATCGCGGAACGCTTTGGAGTCAGCAAGATCACGGTGCGGCAGGCCTTGCAGAAACTCTCGGAGCAGGGGTATATCCGGAGGGAGCACGGGCGCGGCACGTTCGTCGCGCGGCGCAAGTTCGACGAAGGTCCGCGGGAGTTGACCAGCTTCACGGAGGAGATGCGGCGCCACGACCTGGCCGCCAGATCCGTGGTGCTGGCGCAGTACGTGGCGCCGGCGGATACCAAGGTCGCCGATGCGCTGATGCTGCCGGTGGAATCCCCGATTTTTGTCCTGAAGCGGGTTCGCCTGGCCGCCGGCGAACCGATGAGCGTGCAGACCGCCCACATTCCCGCAAGCTTCGTGCCGGGCCTCGAAATGACCGAGGATCTTTCGCTCTACGAAGTGCTGCAGAGCCGCTTCCATTTATACGCCGCCCGCGCGCGCGAGACCTATTTCGCGGGGGCGGCTGAAGCATCGGCGGCGGAGCTACTGGAAATCCCGGTTGGGTCGCCGGTTTTTTCGGTGGAACGGGTGACGCTGCTGCCCAATGAGCGGCCCTTCGAATTCGTGCAATCGGTAGTGCGGGGAGACCGGTACAGTATTGTGCTCGACCTGGTAAAACCGGACGCCGCCCAACCGGAGCGGCGGGCTAGTGCGCTCCGGCCGTCTCTTCCATAGGGATGAAGGGGCTGATCAGGTTGCCCTCGCCATCGAAATCGAAATCGATGGCCGCTTCGATCTCCAGCGACGCATTCTTCTCGATTTCGGCGCGCATATTCTCGCTCATCGCGATGCGCGTCAACTCCATCGTGTTGCGGATCCAGCCGAAGGTAAGTTCGCTGAGATCGAGGCGGCCGACCGTGGGGGCGATGCGCTCGATACACTCGCGGTCGGTGGGGAAGTGGATCGGCGTGCGGATCGCGGCCGGCGTATTGGCGGTCAGCGAATTGATCCAGGTGGGCTCCCAGTTGATGCGATTGACGAGGCGGGTAGTTACTACGTCCGCCATCCCCATGCCCACCGAACTGTTGTAAGTGTGTTCGCTCAAGTTACGCAGGAACAGGCGCTGGAACTTAGGCGTGTTCGGCCAGGGATTATATTCGCCGTTGACACCGCGGTTGGCCACCTTAGTGTCCATGCCCGCGCCCGAAATGTTCTTACCGATCTCGTCCAGGATGAGGATATCGAGATCCGCAGGAATCTTCGCCATCCACGTTTTGACCAGCGCCAGGTTCTCTTCCTCGCGCTGCTCCATTACCTCCACCGGCACGGCGTCCAGCTTGGCGGTGTTGTGGTAGGCGTCTTCCAGAATCGCCAGGCCGCCTAGAATCTTGCCCGATTTCAGCACCTGGCGCCCCACGCTGCGGATGACGTGCTCCAGCCCCAAACGATACGCGTAGCTGTGATAGCGCTGCGCGCCGGCGAATTTGCCGAGCCCGATCGCCATCATCTTAAAGAGGCCGCTTTCGATCTTGCCGGCGAAATCGGTGTGCCACTTCACGCGGCCCACCAGCATCACGCCATCGGAATCGTACGCCATCTTATCCATGAAGGCTTCGATGCCGTCGGCGGTCTGCCCGAGCGAGACAACCTCCAGCTGGCTGATGAGCGGACAGCCCATCGCAGCTTCGGTGATGCCGTAGTGGGCGAGCACTTCGGCCTGCCCGGCCGCGCTGGCCGCTCCGTGGCTTCCCATCGCGGGGAAGAGGAACGGGTGCATGCCCTCGTCCTTCCAGTACTGCACGACGTTGCGCACGATCGTCGCGATGTTGTGAATGCCGCGGCTGCCCACACCAATCGCGACTCGCGATCCAGGCTTGAGGCGGCCGGCGAATCCGCCGGCGGCGAGTTGAGTGCGCACTTCGGCGGCAACGTCCGGAATCTTCCGGTCTGGAAACTTCTGGCGAACTACGAGGAGGCGAGGGAATTGCATGTCGGGTTTATTTTAACTCCGCGATCGCCGGCGCGGGGACGCTGAATCGGAGATGACATATAATCTGTGTACCCAATTATGAGTCTGGAGATCGCAGTGGGGACGGCAGGCTCCTGGAGCGTGGTCAACCTCCGGGGACGCATCGATGCCGCCAGTGCCCAGGAGTTTGACCGCTCGCTCCGGGCGCTGATCGCATCGGGGGCTTCGCGCATCCTGATCAATTGCGCGGACCTGCGCTACGTGAGCAGCGTCGGCATCGGCATCTTCGTGGAGTGCTCCAAACTGGCGGCCGCCTCCGGGGGATACATGAGTTTTGCCGCCATGAATCCGCACGTTCGCAGCGTGTTCGAGATGGTCGGTTTCGTCGGCCTCTTCCATATGTACAACTCGGTGGAAGAAGCCCTGGCAAATTAAGAATTCCCAGCGATGGATTCCTTCGAACCGCCGCCGATCCTATGCGCCGCGCAATTGCGCAAGGTAGACGGGAAGTTGCTGGAGTTGCTCGACTCTTTGCGAGCGGAAGAGTGGCAGTTGCCGACGCTGGCGCCCGGCTGGACGGTCGGCGATGTGGCCGGGCATCTGTTGGACACGGCGCTACGCAAGCTTTCGATGGTGCGGGATCACTGGATCGTGGAACAGCCCGAGATTCGTTCGGCGCGGGATCTCGCCGTGTTCGTCAATCGAATGAATCACGAGGGTGTGGCGGTGTACCGGCGGCTCAGTCCGGCGGTGCTGATTTCCTGGCTGCGCGCCGCCTGCCGGGCGAGCGCCGAGTTTCACGAATCGCTCGACCCCTTCGCACCAGCGGCGTTTGCGGTGAGTTGGGCGGGCGAGGACCGTTCGTTGAACTGGTTCGATACCGCGCGGGAATTGACCGAGCGCTGGCACCACCAGCAACAGATCCGCCATGCAACCGGGCGGCCAGGAATCATGACGCCGGAGTTGTATCATCCCGTGCTGGATTGTTTCCTTCGCGGCCTGCCGTATGCGTGGCGCGATGTCGCGGCGCCCGAAGGCACTTGCGTTGCCGATCGAGATCGCGGGCGATTGCGGCGGCATCTGGCAACTGCGGAAGGAAGCGGCGGGCTGGAGATTCGCCGCTCCTTCCGCCGATTGCGCGGCGCGCATCGCGATTCCGCAAGAGATCGCATGGCGCGTCTTCACCCGGGGAATCGCGCGTGCCGAGGCGGAGCGGCAAGTCCACACGGAAGGCGATCGCGATCTCGCGCTGCGCGTTCTGGACCTGACGGCGATCGTGGCGTAAGGCTGCACCGGACGGCGCGGGGTGTGGCACAATTTTGGCGTGCCGTACCGGTCTTCTCTCTGCTTGATGGCCTCGATGGTGCGCGACGGCGAGATCTCGCCGCTCGAACTGGTGGACGCCCACCTGGCGCAAATTGAAGCGCGCAATCCTTCGATCAACGCGTTCGTGCGGGTTTTCGGGGACGAGGCGCGGGAGCGGGCTCGCAGGCTGGAGCGCGGCGACAATGCGCGGGTTGCTTTACGGCGTGCCGCTGACCGTAAAGGACAGCTTCGATATGGCCGGTATGCCCACAAGAGTCGGGTGCCCGCAGCGTCCGGAGACGCCGGCGGCGCGTGACGCGACGGCAGTCGCGCGGCTGCTGGCGGAGGGCGCGATCATTCTGGGGCGCACCAACACACCGGAAATGCTGGCGCGCTATGACACCGACAACGCAATCACGGGGCGCACGAACAATCCTTGGGACCTGACGCGCACTCCCGGCGGTTCGAGCGGCGGTGAGGCGGCGGCGATCGCCGCCTACTGTTCGGCGGGCGGACTGGCAAGCGATGGCGGCGGCAGCATACGGATGCCTGCGCATTTCTGCGGCATCGCGGGGTTGAAGCCGACGCCGGGGCGCGTTTCGGGCAGCAGGTCACACACCCTCATTGGGGTATCCCGCGGGGCTGGTTACCTCCGTCGGACCGATGGCGCGAACTGCGATGGATCTGCGGCTGCTGTTCTCCGTGCTGGCCGGCTACGATAGCCAGGATCCCTTCTCGGTGCCGGTGGCGCTGCGCACGCCAGAGGCGGGACGAATTCGCATCGGAGTGTGGGAGCAATTCTACGGCGTGCCGGTGGATTCCGGGATTCGCAGCGCGGTGCGCCGCGCCGCCGGGCTCGCGAGCGGGCTGGGCTTTGAGGTGGAGAGTTTTGAGCCGAGGGGACTGGAGCGCGCGCCGAATCTCTGGAATTTTTTCTTCAATCAGTGGCTCGCCAAGGGCGTCGAGTTCACGGCGGAGCATGCGTTGCTCAATCTTGCCGCGCGCGACCGCATGCGCGCCGCGCTGCTGCGACAGATGGAAGGCATTTCCGCGCTGCTGCTGCCGGCGGCCGGCATTCCGGCATTCCGCCACGGCGAGAGCCGGTGGAAGGTGGACGGGCAGGAGATCGGCCTGTTTCAGGCGGCGATGCCCCTGGTAGTGGCGAATGTCCTGGGGCTTCCCGCGGTCACGATTCCGATGGCGGTTACCGACGAGGGCCTGCCGGTGGGCATCCAGTTGATGGGCCATCCTTTTGATGACGAGCTTCTGCTGGAGCTCGCGATCCGGCTGGAAGAAGCACGCGGAGCATGGACCGGACCAGCGGGCGTCGCGGGATAAGATGGGGGAGATGGTTCCGAAATTATTTCTGCTCTTCGCAGGCGCCGCCCTGCTTTTCGGGGCGCAGCCCGCGAAGATTTTTCCGTATCCCTACACGCAGGAAGACCTGCCCAACGGGCTGCGCCTGATCACGGTGCCGACGGACTACGCCAACATCGTGGCGGTGTACATCGTGGTGCAAACCGGGTCGCGCAACGAGGTGGAACCCGGGCACACGGGCTTCGCGCATCTGTTCGAGCACCTGATGTTTCGCGGCACCGCCCAGTTTCCTTCCGGAGAAGTACAACCAGACTCTGAACCGCATCGGCGCGGCATCCAACGCGTCTACAACGGACGATTTTACGGTGTATCACACCACCTTCTCGAAGGAAGATCTGGATGCCGTTCTGGCGATGGAGGCGGACCGGTTCCAACATCTGAAATACGCGGAGCCGGAGTTCAAGACCGAGAGCCTGGCGGTGCTCGGCGAGTACAACAAGAACAGCGCGTCGCCCTTCAGCAAGCTCAACGAGGTGCTCCACGATACGGCCTACGATGTTCATACCTACAAGCACACCACCATGGGTTTCCTGAAAGACATTCAGGATATGCCCAACCAGTATGAGTACAGCCTGAAATTCTTCGACCGGTATTACCGGCCCGAGTACACGACGATCATCGTGGTGGGCGACGCCAAGGCGAAGGCGGTGCGCGCAGCGGTGGACAAGTACTGGGGCGGGTGGAAGCGCGGCAGCTATCATCCCGATATTCCGGTAGAGCCTCCGCAGGACGGGCCGCGCTCCGCGAAAGTGGATTGGCCGAGCCCGACGCTGCCGATTGTCGAGATCGCCTTCAAAGGTCCGGCCTACAACGATGCGACGAAGGACGGGGCGGCGCTCGACGCGCTGGCCTACCTGGCATTTTCGAGCACCAGCGATCTCTATCAGAAACTGGTGGTGCAGGAGCAGAAGGCCGATGCGATCTTCGGAGGGGCGTCGGACAGTGTGGACCCGGGACTCTTCGAAATCACAGCGCGCGTGAAAAAGCTGGAGGATCTGGAGTACGTTCGCGACCAGATTCTGGGGACGGTGAAGAGCTTCCAGGAGACACCGGTGGATGCGGCCAGGCTGGACCTGGTTCGCAAGCGGCTGCGCTATCAGCTTTCACTCAGCATGGACAACAGCGACACCATCGCGAGCATTTTATCCAGCTATGTTTCGTTGAAGCGGACGCCCGAGACGATTAATACGCTTTACGACCAGTACGCCAAGTTGACGCCGGAAGACGTGAAGAACGCCGCCTCGAAATACCTGGTGGAGAAGGGCCGGACGATTGTGACGCTGACCGGACCGGGCGGTGCGAAATGAGATTGCCCGCGATTCTTCTCCTGCTTGCGGCCTGCGCGCCGGCGCAGATCCGGACGATTGCGATGCCCGGAAAATCGCCGCTGGTGACGTTCCGGATCGTGTTTACGACGGGCTCCGCGGCCGACCCAGCGGAAAAGCAGGGGCTGGCTTATCTGACGGCCCAAATGCTGGCCGATGGCGGCACGAAGGAGCTGACCTATAAGCAGGTCACCGACGCGCTGTTCCCGATGGCTTCCGGCGTCAGCACACAGGTGGACAAGGAAATGGTCACCTTCAGCGGCGCGACTCACGTGGATAATCTGGCCGGCTACTACAAAATTCTCAAGGGCATGCTGCTTGACCCGGGCTGGCGCGAAGAAGATTTCCGGCGGGTGAAAGACGATGCCATCAATGCCCTGAAAGTGGGGCTGCGCGGCAACAACGACGAGGAACTGGCAAAGGAAGTTCTCTACGAGAACATCTACGAAGGCACGCCGTACGGACACTACAACGGAGGGACGATCGGGTCGCTCGAAAAGATTACGCTGGCGGATGTGAAGGCGTTTTATCGTGCGCAGTTCACGCAGGATCACTTGATCATGGGGATCGCGGGCGGCTTTCCGCCGGCATTCCTCAACACGATGAAAAATGATTTCCAGGCTCTGCCGGCGGCGGGCGGCTTGCGGCCGCGGATGCCGTCTCCGCATGTGATCGAGCATTCGCGCGTGGTGATTGTCGATAAGGACACGCGCAGTGTGGCGATTTCGATCGGCTATCCGATTCTGGCGATCCGGTCGCGGCCGGATTACGCGGCGATGCTGCTGATTTCTTCCTTCCTGGGGCAGCACCGGATGAGCGGCGGAGTGCTTTATGACCGGATGCGCGAGAAGCGGGGATTGAACTACGGAGATTACGCGTACATCGAATATTTCCCGCGCGGCATGTTCCTGATGGAGCCGCAGCCGAATCTGGCGCGGCATCACCAGATCTTCCAATTGTGGATTCGGCCGGTAGAACCTCCGACGGCGAAGTTCGCGCTGCGGCTGGCGCTTTTCGAGCTCGACAAGCTGCGACGCGATGGGATGACGAAGGAGCAGTTCGAGCGCACTCGCGAGTTTCTCTCCAAATACGTCAACGTGCTGACGCGGACCAAGCGCGCAGAACTTGGATACGCGATCGACAGCAACTTCTACGGCATCAATCCTTATAACGAGTACTTGAAGGCGCAACTGGCGAAGTTGACGCTGGCCGAGGTCAACGCGGCGATCCGGCACTACCTACGCACGGAACGGCTGGTAATCGCGGTGGTCACGCGCAATGGGGAGGAGTTCAAGCGACAGTTGCTGAGCGACGATGCGTCGCCGATGAGTTATAACTCGCCGAAGCCCGAGGAGATCACGGAGGAAGACAAGCTGGTGGAGAAGTGGCCGCTTGAAGCTGCGCGCGGAAGATATTAAAGTCCGGCCGGTGAGCGAAGTGTTTCAGTAAAAGTTATCCTGACCGGTATGGACCTTCAACTCGTGGCGCTCGAAATTCCTGCAGACGGCAACCTGATTCTGGGGCAGTCGCACTTTATCAAGACGGTGGAGGATATTTACGAAGCGATCGTGAATACCGTGCCGCAGATGAAGTTCGGGGTTGCGTTCAACGAGGCATCGGGGCCGTGCCTGACGCGGGTGGATGGCAACGACGAAGGTTTGAAGGCGCTGGCCGCGAAGAATGCGACGGCGCTGGGGGCGGGGCACACGTTTGTGGTGGTGATGACGAACGGGTACCCGATTAACGTGCTGGGCCGGATTAAGGACGTGCCGGAGGTTTGCGGCATCTTTTGCGCGACGGCGAACCCGGTGCAGGCGATCGTGGTGGAGAGCGGAGAGGGGCGCGGCGTCATCGGGGTGATCGACGGGGCGCGGCCGAAAGGCGTGGAATCCGCGGAAGAGGCGGAGAAGCGGCGCGGCTTCCTGCGCATGATCGGATACAAGCGGTAGGGCGAAACGGGCTATGTATAGCCCACTTTCCGGAAGACCGTATTAAAAACATTAGGGAAGAACAAGAAAGCGGGCTATGCATAGCCCGTTTTTGTTTTTGACCGGGTCGCGGTGAATTCTTCCTAGATAAATGGTACAGCGCGGGCAAGCGGGAAACGCGGTCTGCGGCAGGCGTTCATTTTGGAAGTCGTTGACCGGCAAGGGGTTAGGGTATTGAAAATAAATTTGGAGTTGGAGTGACGGGCTTCCGCCAAATCGACCGGGTAATTCCGCAGGAGTGGGTAGGGAGAAAAGAACAAAATGCCGAAGTATGTAATTGAGCGGGACATTCCGGGAGTGGGCAAGTTAACGCCTCCTGAGGTGCAAGCGGTTTCGCAGAAGTCGTGTGCGGTTTTGAGGGAGATGGGGCCGCAGATTCAGTGGGTGCAGAGTTACGTGACGGGGGACCGGGTCTACTGTGTGTATATCGCGCCGGATGAGGACGCGGTTCGTAAGCACGCGCAGAAGACTGGAATTCCGGCGAACCGGGTCTCACAGGTGCAGTTCATCATCGATCCCACGACCGCGGAGTAGCTGATTTCTATTTTTCGCCGGTGGCGAGGATGGTTTCAAAGTAGGGCGCTTCCTGTTCGCGGTGGACTACGGCGGTTTCCACGTTCTTGAAATCCGCCGCTTTCAGGTAGCGTTCAATTTCCAGTTCCGTAAAGCCCAACCATAGGTCGGCGTACATTTCACGCGCTTCCTCGAAATGGTGGCGGCTGAGATCGAGAATCGCGATCCGGCCGCCCTTCTTCAGAATCCGCGAGGCCTCGGCAATGGCGCGCTCCGGGTGCACGGCGTGATGGAGCGCCTGGCTGAGGAAGGCCAGGTCCACGGTGCCGGTGCGGATGGGCACGTCTTCGAGATCGCCGAGCCGGTATTCCAGGTTGGCGATGCCGTGCTTGCGTGCCAACTCCGCTCCGAACTCCACCATTTTCTCTGAATTATCGATGGCGATGACGCGTTTGGCGCGCTGCGCCATCAACTGTGAAATTGTGCCTTCGCCCGCTCCCAGGTCGGCGATCACCATGGGCGGCATCAGTTTGAGCAGCGCCTCCGCGATTCCCTTCCAGGACCTCCCAGGTACGTACTGGCGCCCGAATTTGCCCGCGAGCTCATCGAAGTAGCGGCGCATGTTGTCGGTGCGTTTGCGCAGGGTGAGGCGGAGGGCCTCCTGATCCTGCGCGGTTTCGGGAATTTCACCGTGTGCCTGGCGCAGCAACTCCATGAGTTCCGCGGGCGCGGTGAGGCGGTAAAAGGCGTTCTTTCCCATACGCCGGTCTTCCACCAGGCCCGCCTGCTTGAGCTGAGCGAGGTGGGTAGAGATCTGGCTTTGGCCGCGCGCAAGGATTTCCTGAAGTTCGGCTACGGACAGTTCTTCCCGTTCCAATAACAGAAGCATGCGCAAGCGGTTCGGATCCGCCGCCAGGCGCAGCGATTTGAGGATTGACGCCATAGTCGAAAAGGTCTAATATCAATCTATCAAGATTTATTGATACGAGGGAATAAAAGAAAAACAGATTATGGGCACTGCAACCGAAAAACTCGACGCCACGTTCAAGGTGGCCGACCTTTCCCTGGCCGAATGGGGACGCAAGGAAATTTCCGTCTCCGAATTCGAAATGCCCGGGCTGATGGCGATCCGCAACAAGTACGCGCAGGAAAAGCCGCTGGCCGGCGTGCGCATCACGGGTTCGCTGCACATGACCATTCAGACCGCCGTGCTCATCGAGACGCTGGTCGATCTCGGCGCCAGCGTGCGCTGGGCGAGCTGCAACATTTTCTCCACGCAGGATCACGCGGCGGCAGCGATCGCGAAGGCGGGCGTGCCGGTGTTCGCGTGGAAGGGCGAGAGCCTGGAAGAGTACTGGTGGTGCACGCTGCAGGCGGTGACGCATCCCGGCGGCAAGGGTCCGGAGCTGGTGGTGGACGATGGCGGCGACGTGACGCTGCTCATCCACAAGGGCTACGAGCTGGAAAATGGCAGCGACTGGGTGAACACGCCCTCGGGCAGCCACGAAGAGAAGGTGATCAAAGACCTGTTGAAGCAGGTTTACGCCGAGGATCCGCAGCGCTGGCACAATATGGTGGCGGCATGGCGCGGCGTGAGCGAAGAGACCACGACGGGCGTTCACCGGTTGTACAAGATGCAGGAACAGGGCAAGCTGCTGGTTCCCGCGATCAACGTGAACGATTCGGTGACCAAGAGCAAGTTCGATAATTTGTACGGCTGCCGCGAATCGCTGGCGGACGGAATTAAGCGCGCGACGGACGTGATGGTGGCGGGCAAGGTCGCGGTGATCTGCGGTTACGGCGACGTGGGCAAGGGCTCGGCGCATTCGCTGCGCGGCATGGGCGCGCGCGTGATCGTCACCGAGATCGACCCGATCAACGCGCTGCAGGCGGCGATGGAAGGCTTCGAAGTGACCACCGTGGAAGACACGCTGGGACGCGGCGATATCTACGTAACGTGCACGGGCAACAGCGAAATCATCACGCTGGCTCACATGCGGCTGATGAAGGACCAGGCGATTGTCTGCAACATCGGGCATTTCGACAACGAAATCCAGATGGACCGGTTGAACGAAAGCGACGCCAAGCGGCTGCAGATCAAGCCGCAGGTAGACATGTACACGTTCCCCACGGGCAACAGCATTTTCGTGCTGGCGGAAGGCCGCCTGGTGAACCTGGGCTGCGCGACCGGACACCCGAGCTTCGTGATGAGCAACAGCTTCGCCAACCAGACTCTGGCGCAGCTGGATCTGTGGAAGAATAAGGATACATACAAGGTTGGGGTTTACACGCTTCCGAAGAAATTGGACGAGGAAGTGGCGCGCCTTCACCTGGAAAAAATCGGCGTGAAACTCACGACGCTGACGCCCGCGCAGGCCGAATACCTCGGCGTGCCGGTCGAGGGACCGTACAAGCCCGATCATTATCGGTACTAATAGTCAGGAACTGGAGATAGAACCTTGGCAGACACACAGAGACATATATTCACCTCGGAATCGGTGACCGAAGGCCATCCCGATAAAATTGCCGACCAGATCTCGGACGCCGTCCTGGACGCGGTTCTGGCGGACGACCCGACCGGCCGCGTGGCTTGCGAAGTGCTGGTCACGACGGGGACGTGCATTGTCGCCGGCGAGATCACGACCAAGACGTACGTGGACGTGCAGAAGATCGCGCGCGCCACGATCGAATACGTGGGCTACAACGATGCCACCTACGGCTTCGACTCCAATACCTGCGGCGTACACAATCTGATCCAATCGCAATCGCCCGACATTTCGATGGGTGTGGATACGGGCGGGGCGGGCGACCAGGGCCTGATGTTCGGCTACGCGTGCGATGAGACTCCCGAGCTCATGCCGCTGCCGATCATGATGGCGCACAAGCTGTGCCAGCGCCTGAGCGACGCACGGCGGGACGGAACGCTGAAGTTCCTGCGTCCCGACGGCAAGAGCCAGGTTTCCGTGGAATACGTGGATGGCAAGCCGAAGCGGATTGAAGCGGTGGTCATCTCCACGCAGCACAGCCCGGACGTTTCTACCGAAGAGCTGCGTCGCGAAGTGCGCAAGCACATCATCGACGCGGTGATTCCGGCGAACATGGTGGATGCCGACACGAAGTACCACATCAATCCGACTGGGCGTTTCGTGGTGGGCGGCCCGCACGGCGATACCGGCCTGACGGGACGCAAGATCATCGTGGATACGTACGGTGGCATGGGCCGTCACGGCGGCGGCGCTTTCAGCGGTAAGGATCCGACGAAGGTGGACCGCTCGGCGTGCTACATGGCGCGCTACATTGCCAAGAACATCGTGGCCTCCAAGCTGGCATCTCGCTGCGAAGTGCAGCTGGCGTATGCGATCGGCGTGGCGGAGCCGGTATCGGTGATGGTCAACACGTTCGGCACCGGCGTGATTCCGGATGCGCGCTTTACGGAGCTGGTCCGCAAGAACTTCAAGCTGACTCCGGCGGGCATCATCGAATCGCTGAAACTGCGGCGTCCGATCTACCGCAAGACGGCCGCCTTCGGCCACTTCGGACGGACGGACGACAGCTTCACGTGGGAAGCGACGGACAAGGCAGAGGCGCTGAAGGAACAGGCCGGAGTGGCGGCAGCGGCGGCGCAGTAGGACTCGCAAGAGAGTAAAAAATGGCCTCGGAGCTACGGCTCGCGAGGCCATTTTTATTTGGGGTCGTCGGAGGGATTTGCGGGGCGGACTCCGGTTCGGGCAGCTCGAGAACGCGGTAGGTCAGAGGAGGAACTAACGGATGGAACGCCTGCTTTATGGCCGACGAACCTATCAGAGCCGAGTCTGCGACAAAGCGTCTGGGTGCGCTGGCGGACTTAAGATGCGGACTTGCGGCGCACAACTCGGCTTGAAATGGACGCCACAAAGGCTCTATTGACGTATTTGTGATCGACACGGTGTCGAAGCCGTTTGAGAACTAAAATGAGGGATACGCGGGAGGGAATATGTCGAAGAGCCGGACTCCTACATGGGTTTCGCTGATCCTCTTGGGTGTGGGACTGCTGGGAGTGGGGATTCCGGGGCTGTTCGTGTACATGAGGGTCACAGCGACGAAAGTCCACCCCGCTTCGGAGAAGATTCGATCCGTGATGGAATCCTCGCCGCCGGCAAAGTGGGCCTCAGCCGCGGAGCAGGGCCGCCAGATCGTGCGCACGAGTATCTCCGAGAACAACCTGGCGGGGCTCTCGATCGCCGTCGGTATCGATGGCGAGATCGTGTGGACGGAGGGTTTTGGGTTTGCGGATATCGAGAAGGGCTCGCCCGTTACGCCGAGTCACCGGTTTCGAACCGGAACCGCTTCCATCGTACTCACCTCGGCTGCAATTGGCCTGCTGTTGGACGAAGGCCGGTTGAAGTTGGATGACGAGATTCAAAAGTATGTTCCGGAGTTTCCGGTCAAGCAGTGGCCTGTGACCATCCGTCAAGTGATGGGACAAGTGGCAGGCTTTCGGGCGGAAGATCCCGACAATGGCATCCTGACTTCCAGCCACTGCGAGCGTCCCGCGGATGCAGTGGCGCTTTTTGCGAGAGAACCGCTACTGTTCCAGCCCGGAAGCCAATATTGCGATTCGACGTTTGGCTGGGTGCTTCTGAGCGCCGTCGTAGAGGCCGCTGCGGACACACCGTTCGTGACGTTTCTCAGCGAGAGAGTACTTCGTCCACTCGGCATGGTTGACACTTTCAAGGAATCGGTGACGAGCCCGCCGTCTGACGCGGCGACCTCGTACAATCCGAGATTCGCTGCGAAGCCTACTTTCGGCCTGACCCCATTGCCCAAATTCGATTATTCCTGCCACGCGGGATCCAACGGGTTCCTGTCCACACCGTCCGACCTGGTGCGCTTCGGCATGGCGATCAACCGTGGCAAGCTGCTGCGTCCGCAGACGGTTCACATGCTACAAACGCCTCAGCGATTGACGTCGGGCGAAGAGACCAGCTACGGGCTAGGCTGGGAGCTCAAGACCGTGACTCTGGCGGGCCACCACGTCCAGGCCGCTGGCCACAATGGCCACTTTTGGGTTGAAGAAGTGGCGTCCCTGCTCACGTTCCCGGAACGCGGACTGGCGGTGGCAGTAATGTCGAACGTCTCATTCGCGGGCACACCCGCGGTAGCCGAGAGAATCGCACAGGCGTTTGCGGAACAGGGGAAGAGCCCAGCGGGCAATTGATGCGGTTTCCGAAAGCCTTGACAGATATGGCAACGTTCGCTCATCTGGATTGCTTTCCGGTATCGCCGGCGCTCGCGAACGTGTTCGAGGATCTCGCAGTGCAGCGTGGCACAAACGAGTGATAAGATCGCATGCAAATGCGGATCATCAACTGTTTACTGACATTGGGCGCGATTGCCGGGCTGGCTGCCGCGCAGGATTCGATGACGGATGCGGGCGCCGGATGGGTGCCGGAGTTCAAGATGGCGGGGCGGCAGATCATCGCGCTCGCGGAGGCGATTCCGCCGGAGAAGTTCGGGTGGCGTCCGGCTCCCGGCGTGCGCAGCGTGAGCGAGGTGCTGATGCATACGGCGTCGGGGAATTACTTTTTTCTGCAATCGATGGGTGTGAAGGCCGGCGAGGATCTGCCGAAGAATCCGGAAAAGAGTGTGACCGCGAAGGCGGACGTGGTGCGATGGCTCAAGGCGTCGTTCGAAGCGGCGCAGGAGAACTATCCAAAGATCGATAAGCAGAAGGCGGTGAAATTCCTGGGGCACGACGCGACGTGCGACGGAGTGCTGCTGCGGGCGCTGGCGCATGCGAATGAGCACTTGGGGCAGACGATCGCCTATGCACGGATGAATGGAGTGGTGCCGCCGTGGTCGAAGTGAGGTGACGATTGCTCCTGGAGAACACAGCCGCGCTGAGGCTGCAGCGTCTGGACGGACTATCCACCAACCGGAACTGGAGCTATTTCTTTGGCCAAGTTGACGCATAACACGCGAGGATTCCGTCTGACCGTCAGATAGGCCACAGCCGTTGTCAATCCGGGAATGGCGGCATTACGGCCAGGTGAAGCCTTGGCACCTATTCTCCCGCGGAGACCGCGGAGAGGCGTACCATGTGGATGGGATGAGTCTCGATGACTACAAGGTAGTTCTATATCGGAATCAGCCGGATGGCTGGGTTGCGGAAATCCCAGCGATTCATGGGTGCTACGCGCTCATGCCGACGCGTGAGGACGCGCTGGCCGAACTCGCAAGCGTGTTTGAAATGATTGCAATTGAATACGCTGAGAAGGGCCTACCGCTGCCGGCAGATAGCACTGCGATTGTGAATGCCTAGCGCCAGAGCCGAGGATTTCGTCGCGCCGCTGTGCGACTCGGTTTTGAACGGCGCGGCCAGACTGGAAGTCATGAGCGCTGGATTCATCCGGATGGCCGCGCGGTCACGATCCCAATCCATGGCGGTGGCGAAATCGGGCCGCCTCTGTTTCACAAAATCCTCGGCGAAATGGGCCTGAGTGTGGACGAATTTCGCAGGCTGTGTTAAGCCTTTCGTACGAAGTAAGACGCATTTCCATACCAGACAACGCATCGGCGACGACACGTTCATGTGGATTGCTTCCAAGCCCTTGCGCTTGCCACCACCACTTTTACGGTCGGCGGATCCTACAAGCTATATCCCGACGGCGCACACATCGGCGCGGCATATTGTGGCGGGTATCCATACACCGACGGAGCCGTTCGGGGGATCATTGTTCAGGAGACATAGGCATGAGTAAAATTTGGCTGATCACCGGTGCCGGGCGCGGGATGGGTGTCGATATTGCTAAGGCGGCTCTGGCCGCAGGGCATAAAGTAGTTGCTACCGGCCGCAATACCGACAAGGTGGCCCAAGCCGTTGGAAAATCCGCTGACCTGTTTGTCGTGAAGCTGGATATTACGAAACCCATTGAGCGGAATCCGCCGTCAAGGCATCTGTGGACAAGTTTGGCCGGATCGATGTGCTGGTCAACAATGCCGCAAACTTTTATGCAGGCTTTTTCGAAGAGCTGTTGCCGGAGCAGATGGAACGTCAGCTGTCGACCAGCCTTATCGGCCCGATGAATGTCACCCGCGCCGTCCTGCCGGTTATGCGAAAGCAGCGTTCTGGACTGATAATCACGATTTCCTCAACTGCGGGCCTGATCGGGTTTGAATTCGTGCCGCGTACGCTGCGTCGAAGTTCGGCCTTGAGGGATGGATGCAGTCGCTGCAGGCCGAGATCGAACCGTTTGGTATCGATACCATCATTGTCAATCCGGGCTTCTTTCGCACTGAGCTTCTGACTGAGGAGTCAACAAATTTCGCGGAGCGGACGATCGAGGACTACAACGAGCGCGAGCGAAGCAAATGGAATTCTGGAAAGGCTACAACGGTCAGCAATCCGGCGACCCCGCCAAGCTCGCACAGGCCTTGATTACAATTTCCAGTCAGGAAAAGCCGCCGCGCCGTTTCATTGCAGGCGCAGATGCGGTCGGCACGGCAGAACAGGTGGCTTCAACGCTTCAGCGGCAGACCGATGCCTACCGCGAGCTGTCCTCTTCCCTCGCATACGATAATTCGTAGGAATGGACCGTTGGGGTCCAGCAGGCCGATCACCGCCGTCCAGCGGGCGATGCTGGTCCGAATTGGATCGTTCGGCGAACCGGAGTTGATGCCGGAGAAGGGCGGTATCGGAATGTGTCCAGCGAGAACCCGCTGAACCGGCCCGACCGGCCGCGGGGAAACCAACGGGGGCAGTTGACGTGAAACGCCCCCCGCCAAGTGGATCGGCGGCCCCGCTGGCCCGGCACTGGGAACGGTCGGCGACAACACGGTAACTGCTTCGCAAAATTGGAGCCGCGCGCTAGCGCATACAATTGCTGTATGCCAGCGTACGTCAGGCGCACGGTTAGCAGGTTTGTCGTAGAAGATGCGGGGGCAATTGTCGGTCTTCTCGAACAAGCGTACGCAATTGACGGTTTCGCCTCGCAGTATACGAGTCAAACACGAGCCTGGGCCGACGTCATACCCGAGTTGCAGGACACATTCACTAGACTCTATGCGGTCCGACCCGAGGTGAAGAACTGGACGATCCTCATCGAGTACCCGCTTTACCGCCTGCGACGGCGGATAGACGTCGTCATTCTCGCGGACAGTCTGGTTGTCGTCGTGGAGTGTAAGGTCGGAGCACAAGCGTTCACCTCAACAGACCGAAGACAGGTGGAAGAGTACACTCTCGACCTTCGTGATTTCCATGCACAGAGCTCTCGTCGTTGCATCGTTCCGGTACTATGGTGCACGGGTGCTCACCCTCCGAATGTCAACTTCGAATACACGAAGATCCTGCCCTCTGAGGCGAGCGTTGGAGAAGTGGTCCAGATCGGCGCGGAGGGGCTCGAGAGCTTCCTGGCAACGATCCCTCTCTCAGGCGGCGAGGCAAGCTTCGTAGGCGAGGAGTGGGATCGGTCGGCTTACCGACCCGTCCCAAGTGTCATAGAGGCGGCAACGAGCATCTTCTCGGGACACGATGTCAGGGCCATCACGAACGCTGACGCGGATAATCTACAGTTCGCGTCTGCACGCCTCATTGAGTTAATTGCGCAGGCGCGTGAACGCGGGGAGCGGTATTTACTCCTCCTTACCGGTGTTCCTGGCTCCGGGAAGACACTCGCTGGGCTCCACGTCGTCCACAGTGCCATTGGGACCGGCCTGGAATGCCAGGGTGAAATCGTCTATCTGTCTGGCAACACTCCGCTCGTTGTTGTGCTTCGTGAGGCCCTAGCTCGCGATCAGGCACACCGTCAACGGTCGGCCGGCGAAAGATGTACCCTCGGGGACATTCGTCTCAAAGTCCGCGCTCGCATCCAACACATCAACGACTTTCTCAAGGAAAGTCTACAAGGTTCGCCGGACAAAGCGCCACATGAGCACGTAATCGTCTTCGACGAGGCGCAACGTGCTTGGGATGAGGAGCACGGTTTCGAGAAATTCGAGCGCGCAGCCTCAGAGCCGGCCCTCCTCTTGGAGTTAATGTCTCGCCACCACGATTGGTGCGCCTGCATTTGCCTCATCGGTGGCGGGCAGGAGATCAACTCGGGAGAGAATGGCGTGTTCGGTTGGGGAGAAGCACTGCGCAGGATGAAGTCGGATGATCGCGGCGGTGGAGCGTCTTCGTGCCGCCAGACGTCCGTCACGGCGGTCCCTCGGCAGGTGCGTTCACGCTCGGCGAACTACCCTCGGGACTGAAAATCGAGATCGAACCTAACCTCCAGCTCAGAGTGCCGCAAAGGAGCTACCGTTCCCCGAGCGTTAGTCGTTGGGTGGACTGCGTGGTAGCCGGCGATGTGGCAGGGGCCAGGGCCGCAGCCCAGGAGCTACGTGAGTACCCGCTTGTCATGACGCGGTGGCTCAGTCGGGCGAAATCCTGGTTGCGCCAGCATGGACGAGGGGAACGTCGATACGGACTTGTCGCGTGTTCTGGCGCCCGCAGGCTTCGGGCTGACGGGCTCGGCGTGACTCTCAATGCGACCTCGGGCAATGAGATCGCTCACTGGTATCTCAACCCCCATGGCGACATCAGGTCGTCCTACGCCTTGGAAGTCCCAGCTAACGAATACACCTGTCAGGGACTGGAGCTAGACTTCGCCTGCGTGTGTTGGGGCGGGGACCTCCTATGGAGCGATACCCTGCAGACATGGGTTCTCTCTCGTCTTTCTGGTCCGGCGTGGCAACGAATTCGGGAGCGTGCCGCCCAACTCTTTCTGGAGAACTCCTATCGGGTCTTACTCACTCGCGCACGAGAGGGTCTGTGCATTTGGGTGCCTATCGGTGACGAGTCGGACACTACTCGTCCGCCTGAGCCGCTCGACGCCACTGCGAGGTCTTGAAGCGTTGTGGAGTTGCACTAATCGATGCCGACTGACGCAAGGCGAGTGCACTGCGGAATGCCCTGCTCTGTCGAAATGCCACGCCGCCGACCGAGGAGCATCCGATTCTGAGTGACGGGCCTCGATGATCGCGATTGCACCCGAACGCGTTATCGGAAGGCTCCTCCAAGCCGCCCAACCGCCTGCTCTCCCGAAAGGGAATCATCGTGAAACAGAATTGGTCGCGCGCCATGTGGCCGTATAACGCCCAAACCAACCACGAGTCTCCGGCAGCGCAGGCGGAGGCGCAAGGGGAGGGCGCTAAACTTCAGTCGAGTGATTGCAGTGCGATCATAAATAGATGGCGAGCATTACCATACGACGGCTGGATGACGCTGTCAAAGCGAAACTGCAACGTCGCGCGGCCAGTCACGGCAGGAGCATGGAAGAGGAGGCCCGTGTGATCCTGCGTGCCGGCCTCAATGCGAAGAATGTGCAGCCGCCTAACCTGGCGCAATCGATCCGGAAGTATGTCGAACCCTATGGTGGCATCGACCTGCAACTTCCAAGACGCGATTCGATCCGTCCGGCTCCGAAACTCACGAAGTGACCGTACTCGACACTAACGTCCTCGCTGAAGCGCACAGACCCGCGCCTTCGGCCGAGGTTCTTCGATGGCTTGGCGCTCAGCGGGCGTCCTCGGTGTTTACTATCACAATCACCATGGCGGAGATCCTGTACGGCGTTGAGGCTTTGGCTCAGGGCAAGGGCCGGACGGGACTATTGGCCGCCGTGGAAAAGATGTTCGCCGAACAGTTTGAAGGACGGATTCTGCCCTTCGATGAAGAAGCCGCCCGGCTGTTTGCGCGCATCGTGGCGGCTCGCAAAACTGCGGGCCGTCCAATCTCACAAATGGATGCCATGATCGCCGCGATCACGAAGTCGAGTCGCGCGGTTCTGTCGACCCGCAATACAGCCGATTTTGACCGCTGCGGGATTCCGGTCATCAATCCGTGGGTGGATTAAACTACCAGTTGGCCCTAACGGCGTAGCGTTTACCGGGGGAGGCGAGCCGGTTCGAAAGGCAACTGGCACGGAACACAGGACCGCGGTCAGCGGCGGTGATACCGCATAGGTGTGTACTGCCGCCCGTCTGGTAAGTCGGGATTGCTGTCGTCCCGATGGGCCACATAACCTTCTGCCGAACGTTATTTCTGGCCGTCGCGCACTTTCGCGGCGGATTCGGCGCCAAAGACGGGGAGCGCGGGGTCGGTGAGGAGGCCGAGTTGTTTGAGGACGGAGGCCTGATCCCAGTAGATGTGTTCGTGCGCCAACTTGCCATCGCGAAAGCGGACGATGGCGACCAACGCGACTTCGACGCGGCGGTTGGTGGGCGCGACGCCGGGCAGCATCCACGGCATCTCCTGGGTGTGGGTGAAGGAAAAGATCATTTCGTCTACGAGCTGATCTTCGCCGACGGTGCGCGAGATCGGCGTGAGGGTGGTATCGGGCGGCATACGGGGAATGAAATCCTTCGAATAGAAGTCGCGCAAGGCGCTCTTCCCCGCCCCGCCGGTGAGGACCGGGACGTGATTGACGTACGCGTCTTCGACCATGGTTTGAAGGGTGGCCTCGGTATCGCGGGTGACGAACTCATCCTTCGTATGCTCTTCCCACAGGCGGGTCAGATCCGGATGCGGCATTCAGCCAGTCTATCGCTTAGAATGGATAGCCGATGAGCAATCACTCCGAGGACTGCGTTTCGATCGCCCCGATGCTTTCGGTGCGCAACGGGAAAGGCGCGATCGATTTCTACAAGGCGGCGTTTGGCGCGAGCGAGCTCTTCCGCGTGGAGAGCGGCGACGGGGCGGTGGTGGCGCGGCTGGCGGTGGGGAAGGCCGAATTCTGGCTGGCGGACGAATCGCCGGAGCATGCCAACTTCAGCCCCGAATCGCTGGGGGGCGGGACGACGCGGATGGTGATGACGGTGGAGAATCCGGACGCAGCCTTCGACCGCGCGGTGGCGGCGGGCGCCACGGTGGTGGTGCCGGTGAAGAATGAGTATGGCTGGCGGCTGGGACGAATCGTGGACCCGTTCGGCCACCATTGGGAAATCGGCAAGCCTTTGCCCGAAGGCGCCTGAGCGCTACTCAAGCAGCCTGGCGGCGGGCTCGTCCAGAAACCACATCACGCCGCGGCCATGGTGGGAGGCGATCTGCGCGGGATATTTCTTCGGGTCGTACTCTTCCTGGAAGACGGCGCGCACGGCTTCGGTTTTATCGTCGCCGACGGCCAGAAATACGGTGTGCTTGGCGGCGAGCAGCACGCCGGGCAGGAGCGTCACGCGCCACTGATGAAACTTCTCCACGTATACGGGGGCGGCGACGTTTTCGCGATCGTCAATCAAGGGCTCGCCGGGGAAGAGGCTGGCGGTATGCGCGTCGGGGCCCATGCCGCGATGCACGAGGTCGAAGTGGGGGAGCTCGCCTTCGGCGAGGCCAAAGAATTCCGTGATCTCTTCCACGTATCGCTTGGCGGCGGCGGGGGGCGGTAGTTCGCCGAAAACGCGATGCACATTGCGCTGCGGAATATGGGCGGGATGAATCAGGTATTCCATCGCCATTTTGTAGTTGCTGGCATCATCGGTGGGCGGCACGCAGCGTTCGTCTACCCAGAAAATGTGGACCTTGTCCCAGGGAAATTTGGTTGCGGCGAGGAGTTGGAAAAGCGGCTTGGGGCTGGAGCCGCCGGAGATCGCGAAGGAGGCGAGATCCTGTCCGGAGAGAGCCTCTTCCAGGCGCGCGAGCACGTGATGGGCGCAGGCCTCGGCGGCAGCCTTCGCATCGGGAAGCTTTTGCCAGTGGGCGCTCATTTAGATTCCGCCGGAGCCGCAGAGAGCTGGGCGGCGGAGACCAGGGTCCGTTTAAAGACCGCGTCGGCATTCACGATGCCGAGCTCTTCGCTCATCAGGAGGTAGTCGGAAATCAAGGGCAGATGAGTGCAGTTGGATTGATCGTTGACGGTGGTGACGAGGCGGTCTTCCTCGCGCGAGAGGGTGACGCGCAGGCCGCCGCCCAGTTGCAGGCGAAGGGTGGGGGCGCCGGGCGACGACAGAGACTTTGGCCTGCGACACGCGCATCGGCCAACGCATTGCTGACCCACGCCGCGAAATACCAGGCGGCGGTGGCATAGCCCTCTCCGTAGGTCACCTGGATGCTGTCGATTTCCCCGAGCCGCGCCAGGGTATCGCGGTTCTCAAAGACGCGAGACAGGTTTTCGCGCCAGCGGGTAAGCCGGGTCCATGCCAGGTCTGCCAGCACGATGCCGCGGCTGGCGGCCTCTGCCAAGCGCGCGATGGTATCGGCGGGGCTGACACTGGGACCGCTATCGAGCACGAGGCGAGTTGCCATGCGCGCAATTTCGCGGAACTCGGGCATCTGCACCACGCGCGGGCTGCGGCACCAGAGCATCACGGGAAGATCCGCTACGACGAGCGGCAGCAGGACGCTGGGAAGGTCGGCCAGGGCGGCATCGGAAACGGTGATTTCAATTTGCTCGCAGCAGATCTGCTGACGCTGGCCGAAGGGTTTCCAGCACTGCTGATAGACGCGTTCGCTGAGGGCTCGCTCGCCCGCGCCCTGGAGGCGGATGAGGATGGTTCGGGCGGGATGCTGGGGCATCAGGGCGGCGATGGTCTCGCCGAGCGCGGAAGCGTCGTCGGCAGCCTCCGCCATGACGAGGAGGGTCATGGAGCAGGCGCGCAAGACGCCGGAATCGCCGGCCTTTCCCTGCTGGGTCCAGAGGGCCGCGAGTTCCTTCAGAATTTTTTCGGGAGCGACGGTGGCAGACATCAGGGCTTCCTCCAGACATGGCCGCGGCGGGCGAGCATTTCATCGGCGGCCGCCGGTCCCCAACTGCCGGCAGCATAGTTCGGAAAATCGAATTTGGATTCGCGCCAGGTATTTTGAATCGGCTCGACGACGCTCCAGCTGGCTTCCACCATATCCTGGCGGGTGTAGAGGGTCGGGTCGCCGACGATGGCGTCCAGAAGAAGGGTTTCGTAGGCCGAGGGAGAGCGTTCGCCGAAGCTCGAACCGTAATTGAAATCCATGGAGACGGGCCGCAGGGTCATGCCGCTGCCGGGCCGCTTGGAAAGAAACTTGAGCGAGATGCCTTCCTCGGGCTGAATCCGCAGGATCAGTAGATTGACGCCGGGGTCGCCGGAATCCTGATTGAACAAGTGGAGGGGGGCCGAGTTGAACTGAATGGCGATTTCGCTGACGCGCTTGGCGAGGCGCTTGCCGGTGCGGATATAGAACGGCACGCCCGCCCAACGCCAGTTATCGACGAAGAAAGTCACGGCCGCATAGGTGTTGGTCTGCGAGTTCGGATCGACGCCGGGCTCCTGGCGGAAGCCGGGGGCATCCTCGCCCGCCGATGCGCGCGGGGCCGTATTGCCCGGGGACCGCGTTCTGGCGCACCTCATCGGCGGTCATGGGGCGAATGGAGCGGAGAAGCTTGGAGCGCTCGTCGCGCACGCTGTTGGCGCGGAAGCTGGCGCTCGGCTCCATGGCGACGGTGGCCATCACTTGCAGGAGGTGGTTCTGGATCATATCGTCGAGCGCGCCGGCTTCCTGGTAATAGGCGCCGCGGCCTTCGACGCCGATGGATTCCGCGCCGGTGATCTGCACGTGATTCACATATCGCCGGTTCCAGAGGGGCTCGAAGATGCCATTGCCGAAGCGGAAGGCCAGGATGTTCTGGACGGTCTCTTTGCCGAGGTAGTGATCGATGCGGTAGACGTCGGATTCGTCGAAGACCTCGTGGAGGCGATTGCTGAGTTCGCGCGCGCTGGCGAGATCGTGGCCGAAGGGCTTTTCGACTACCAGGCGGCGCCAGCCATTTCCCTTCCCCATGCCGGCAACTCCGATGCCGTGGGAGATCTCCGCGTACTGGCTGGGCTGGGTGGATAGGTAGAAGAGCACGTTGCCGCCGGTGTGCCGTTCGGTTTCGATCTGCCCGAGTTTCTGGCTGACCTTCTGGTAGAGGCCAGGATCGGCGACGTCGCCGGCTACGTAATAAAGGCCACGAGCAAAGGCGCTCCACACCTCTTCATCGAGCTTGGTATCTTCGGAAAACTGCTCGACGCTCTCGCGCATCTTCTGACGGAACTGATCGTCACTGAGCGGCGTGCGTGAGATTCCGACCACTGCGAATCCCGCCGCCAGCCTGCGGTCGAAGGCCAGGCGGTAGAGGGCGGGCAGGAGCTTGCGCTTGGTCAAATCGCCATTGGCGCCAAATATCACAATGACGCACTCGGGCACTTGCCGATCGAAGCGGAGCGGATCCTGAAAGGGATTCTCGTTGGGCATTAAGTCCAACATATCATGCGAGGTGGAAACGGAGACTTGGGCATTTTACGGGATTGGTATGTGCTGTTAGATTTAGGAACTTAGGGCATAAGTATGCTTTCTTACGTTATTCTGAGGGCTACAATCGGGTAGACATGTTCTCATCGCGCTTCCATTGGGACCCGCGGCCCAATCGCCTCAATCAAGCAGTGGCTGCGCGACGGGCTGCCGGGGCAGGCATTCTCGACCTGACGGAATCCAATCCGACGCACGCCGGGCTCGACTATCCCGAGGGAATCGTTGCCGCTTTCGGCACTGCGGAGATCCTGGCTTACGAGCCGGTTCCGGCTGGAACCCAGGCTGCTCGGGAAGCGGTCCGGGCGTACTATGCGGCGCGCGGCCATGATGTGGAAACGGCACGGGTGCTGCTGACGGCCAGCACGAGCGAGGCCTACAGCTATCTTTTCAAACTGCTCACCGACCCGGGGGCCGAAGTTCTGGTGCCGAGCCCATCGTACCCGCTTTTCGAATTTCTGGCCGATATGGAATCGGTGACGGTGCGGCCCTACCCGCTGGAGTATCACGGGGCCTGGCGAATCGATATCGCGGCGCTAGAGGCCTCGGTAACGCCGCGGACGCGAGCGATCATCCTGGTGAACCCGAACAATCCGACCGGTTCCTACGTGAAGCGGGACGAACTGCGCGCGCTGACCGCGTTGTGCGCGGCTCACGGCATCGCGCTGATCTCCGATGAAGTCTTTGCCGATTACGCATTCACGGACGACGCCGAACGCGTGGCCACACTCGCGGGTGTGGAGGAGTGCCTGGCGTTTTCGATGAGCGGCCTTTCCAAAGTGGCGGGGCTGCCGCAGATGAAACTCGGCTGGATTGTTGCCTCCGGCCCGGCGGCGCTGCGGACGGAGGCGCTCGACAAGCTGGAGTGGATCGCGGACACATACCTTTCGGTGAGCACGCCGGTGCAGTGCGCGGCAGCGAGCCTGCTGGCGTGCGGGGAGGCGGTACAGCGCCAGATCCGCACCCGCACCGCGGCAAACCTGGCTTTCGCGCGTGAGACGCTGGCCGGATCGGCGGCCAACATTCTCGCGGTGGAAGGCGGTTGGTATATCACGCTGCAGATCCCGCGGATTCGCAGCGAAGAGGATTGGACGCTGCACTTGCTGGAGACGGAGGGAGTTCTG
Source organism: uncultured Solibacteraceae bacterium (assembly GCA_963811575.1). GTDB lineage: Bacteria > Acidobacteriota > Terriglobia > Bryobacterales > Bryobacteraceae > Solibacter. The sequence continues at coordinate 860,789 of CAWERY010000009.1, forward strand.
GTGCAGCCGGGATTCTTTTACGATTTCGAAGCGGAGGCTTACCTGGTGGTGAGTCTGCTGACGGCTCCGGAGATTTTTCGCGAGGGGCTGCCGCGGATCGCGGGCGCGGTGCGGTAGGGGACGCTACGCGAGCTGCTTTTGGACGCGCGGCTGTTCGTTGATGGAGACCACACCTTTATCGAAGACGGTCATATCCTGGACCATGCGGGTGACGTCGGCGCCCTCATCGAGGGTAATCTCGTGCTCGATCCAATCGGACAGGGGAATATTGCGAAAGTACATGCGCTCCTGGAGAACGAGGCTTTTGCGACTCTGCATCAGCATGCGATTTTCCCGGGTGTAATGGCGCTGCTCGACGCGCAGTTCGCTCAGGAAATTCTCCAGCGCCTCCTGCTTGGCGGTGGCTTCGGCGGCCCGAACGGAAATATCCAGGGTGGATTCGAGAGCGGTCCGCTCGGCATCCAACGCTCCGCGTGATTCCGCCATACGCTCACGCTGCTGTGCCAGGGCAACATCCATGCGGGATTGCATGATGAACCAGGCAAGCAGACCGGAGGCGACGGCCGTAAAACCAGGCAGCAGGATCCAGAGCAGAGGTTCCATGGGATGATCGTATCCCGTTTGGGCTCTAATCACTAGATATCAAAGGTAAGCGGAGGCGTGTAACCGAAGGGCAACCGGAACTCAGGGCTGGGTGCCATCGATCTTCTGGCCGCTCAAGGTATGTTTCAGCTCTCCGAGCCGGAGGCCGAAGAGGGGGCCGAAGATGGTGCCCAGGCGCGCTTTCAAGCCGGCGCCAAAGCCCTGGTACTTGCCGACAAAAACCGCGCGGCTTTGCAGAAAATCGGCGCGTTCCAAGGTGGAGTAGGCGGGACGACCTTCGTGGCGGACGTGGGCGGAAGGCACGAGGAGAATCTTGCGGGAGGCACGGCGGATCTCCGCGGCGAGGTCGGCGTCACTGCCGAACTGGCCGTAGCGGTCGTCGATCTGGCGGATGGCTTTGATGAAGTAGACGCGCACCATGAGGGCCGCGCCGCGCGGGAACTCGACGGCGGCGGGTTCGCCGGAAACGGTGGCGGGCCGCCACTGGCCGGTGGGAGGCAGGGTGCCGAGCTGGGGTGCGGGGCGCCCCTGGTCATCGAGCAGTAACGGGCAGACGGCGGCGGCATCGGAGTTCGTGTCCAGCACGTCGGCGAGCGTGGCGATGGTGGCCGGCTCGAGCTCGGTATCGTCGTGGAGGAAGAGTACATACTCGGCGTCAGCGGCGCGCCATCCCAGGTTCAACGCTTTGGTGAGGCCGAAATTCTTGGGCAGGCGGATCATCTGTACGTTCGGAAACTCGCCGTCGATTTGGGCGCTGCCATCGTGGGATGCGTTATCGACAACGATCACCTGCAGCTTCGACCGGTCCGAGGAGGCCTCGATCGATGCCAGGCAGCGGTGCAACTGCGCCGCGCGGTTGCGCGAGACCACCACCACGGAAACTCGGGGCGGCAGCTTTTGCTCATCAGAAGTATTTTGTGAGTTCAACCTCACCAGGATAGCTGGAATCGGCGGCTGGCGCGTGCACCAGAGCGCTTACGGGTATTAGAGTACACCCTGAAGCTGCAAAGTGTCCTGAGAGTTACGCTATGCCGCGACCAGTGTAACCTTGCTCGCAGATGGCAGGCAGAAAGGTGTAAGTTGCGTGATAAGATCACCCCGAAGCCGGAGTCATCATGGAAGATTCCGCCGGCATTTTATCCGGCCCTGCACCGATGGTTGAGGGCGATTGGCTGGTTTCGGAGATACCCGGAAAGCCACTCGCCGTGCGCATGAGTTTGGACGTTGTCCAACGTCTCGGGATGGCGGTTCGCGAAGGGTTTAAGTCTCTTCCGCGGCGCGGTCTCGAAACCGGCGGACTGCTGATCGGCAGAACGCGGAAGGCGAGCGGCAAGCTGCTCATCGACGTCGCCGATTTCGAGCCGGTGGAATCGGAGCACGCGACGGGTCCTTCGTATCTGCTCTCCGATGTGGACCGCCGTCTGCTGGAAGCCAGAATCGCCGCTCGTGAGGGGAAGAAAGGCGTTTCGATTGTGGGCTTCTATCGAAGCCACACGCGGCGCAATTTCGCGGTGACGCTGGAGGACTCGGCACTCTTTTCCAGCTACTTCCGCAAACCGAACGATTTCTTTCTGCTGATCAAATCCAACGACGAAGGTCCGCCGACCTGCGGACTGATTTTCCGCGAGAACGGCAAAGATCTCTTTGGGATCCCGGGGGCTCAATTCCCGCTGGACCTGAATGCGTATGCCCTGCCGCCGCGCGAAACGGGCGTGCGGGCTGCCGCCGCTACGGTCGCATTTAAGGCGACGCCGATTGTCCCGGCAGCACCACCCGAACCGGCGGCTGGCAACGGCGCGGGCGAGCACTATTCCCCTGAAACGGCCCCCGGTATGCAGATTCCAGTCGCGCAGCCTTCAGTCGCGCAGAGGCCGGGTATTCGCAGCCTCGCGCTGGCAGCGCCGGCGATTCCGACTCCGGCCGCGCTGCGCGCGCTAATCCCGCGGACGTTCGCACTGGTGAGAGCGACGCCGAAAGTGCGTCTTGATTCTTTGCTGGGCAAGTGGCCGCTTTGGCTGGTGGCGGCGGCGGTTGGGCTGGCCATCAGCATTCCGTGGAGCGCGCAGCGGCGTCCCGACCCGGTGCAACAATCGCTGGCCTTGAATGTGGCCAACACGGGGGCGAACTTACGGCTCTTGTGGGATCACCAGGCGTCCCTGCGGGCGACGCACGCGATTCTATGGATTACGGACGGGCCGCAGGAGCATCGTTTCGAGTTGGATGCGAAACAACTCAGCCAGGGCAGCGTATCGTACTGGCCGACCACCAGCGATGTGAACTTCCGGCTGGAATGGATGTCGCCGACGGGCAAGATGATCGAGAGCGTGCGCGCGATCGGCGTGACGCCGGTGAAGAGCGCGGCGTTGAATCCGCCGGCGCCGGCAGAACCAGCGACATCGCCGGCCGTGCCAGTTGCGGATACGGTCGCGGTGGCGCGGCGGCAATCGCGCTCCGTCACTGGCTCCGCCCAGCGCGAGATTTCGCGCAAGTTTGTCGCTCCGTCTACGGATACCGGGGCGGCGGCGGCAAATCGTACGGCCTTACCGGAACCCCCGGCATTGGGGCTGGCTACGGCTCCGCCGCCGGACCGGAGCGCCAAATTATTGGAATCGATCGCACCGGTTAAAGATTCGAATTCGCGCGACATTGCCGACTCGAGCTTCGGCGTGGAGGTACAACCGGTACCGCATCTGGCACGAAACATTCCGCTGATCGGAAAGCGCACACCGCGGGCGGATTACGCGCCTCCGGTGCCGCTTCACAAATCCGCACTGCTGACGCTGCCGCATCGCGAAGTAACTCATGAAGTTCTGATTGACGTCAAAGTCTATGTCAACCCGTCCGGCAAAGTGGAGTACTCGGAGTTAGTGTCGCGGGTGCCGAAGACGGAGAGCGATCTGGCATCGCTAGTAGTATTTTCGGCGCGCCGCTGGGAGTTCGAACCAGCGCGTGAAGGCAAAGATGCGGTCGCGGGGGAGGTGGTGCTGCACTACCGGTTTGGGCCGGGAGGGCGGGCCTCCGCACGGTAAGCCGGCGATTACGGCTGCGGCTTTTCGATCGCTTTTACTTTGCCATCCTGCACGGTGACGTCAAACATCCCGGTCTTGCCCGAATAACTCAGCGAGCTGCCGGCAGCGGAGCTGATCTGCATCGCGGGCGGTCCAAAGCGGCGGATTACATCGTCGTACGCCATCCCGGTTTCGATGCCGCCAGGATCCTCGTACGTCACTTTCGGCTTGGGCGGCACAGCGGCGGCGGCAACTTTGGTGGCCGGCGCGGCGGACTGCGCCGTGGAGGTCGCAGGCGCGGCGTCTTTTTGGGCCGGTTTCAGAGCCTTCTCGAGCTGGTCGCCGAGGCCGCTCATGGATTTGCTGATGCCTTTCGCGGGCGCTATGGTGGTGACGGCGCGCGACGCGCCAACCGCTGCTTCCACCGCGGCCTGACCGTAGGCGATGCTCGCCGTTGCGAGCCATAGAGTAAGGGCAATCGATCGCGACATGGTTCACGCCTCCACGTAGAGTTTACACGCTCTTGGGCGCTCGTGAACTCCTGCCCAAGGTTAATGCGGGGCCGGGAGGCTGGCGCGATCTATCCTTTGAAGTGCATTTTATCGAGCAACGAGAGGAATCGCGGCATATCGCGCACGCAGCTCGCATTCGTATTGCGCAAGAAGATCATGCCGCTGGAGCGCTGGCGGAAGGCCTCTTCGAAGAGATTCAGTGCCTGGTCGCCATCGCCGAGCACGAGGGAGACCTTGCCTAAGTCGAACGGCGACACATAGCGCTGGCGCGTCAGGACTTCCAGTTCCCTGACGGCCCGCATGCTGTCCTCGTGTCGCCCCAACCTGGCCAGTTCACAGGCGACGAGGGAGAGGGCGTGCGGATTTCCGGCTGATGCCCGCCAGGCTTTTTCGAGCGCCGCGTCCGATTCCGCGGTGTGGGAGGCAGCGCGCGCGGCGTGGGAGAGAATCAGCGATGCGGTGGGCAGTTCCGGCGCCATTTCCACGGCGCGTTTCGCCTGCTCCAGGGCGGCCGAGTAGTTTCCCTCCCACAAGAGCCCGTACGCCAGGTTAATGCTGGTCAAGACCGAAGTTGGTTCCAGTTGGGCAGCCCGCCGCAATTCGGGCAAGGCTTCCGACAACCTTCCCTGATCGCGCAGAAACATGCCGTACCAGAGATGGGCGGCGGGCAGGCCTGGGCTCAATTGCAATGCCTGGCGGTACTCGCGCTCGGCCTCTTTCCAGTTCCAATCGTAGGCTTCGATCACAGCGGCGAGCGCCACATGTCCTTCGGCGAGGCGGGGATTCAGTTGCAGAGATTTGCGCGCGGCGTCGCGGGCCCTTTCCATACCTTCGCGGGGCGCGAGATAGCCGAACTGGGCGAGCAGATTGTAGCCATCCGCCAGTGCGGCATACGCAGGTGCGAAATTCGGCGCGCGCGCGGTTGCCTGCTCGAAGCTCAGGATGCTTTCGCGGAGCGCGTCCTCGGTCTGTCGGTCCATCGAATAGCGGCCGCGGATTAAGAGATCCTGCGCCAGGGAATCGGCATCGGGATGGCGGGCGGCGGCGTAAATACGCGTAATCCAGAGGACGGCGATGCACAGGAGAATCAGGACGAGCGCCACGGTGGCGAGCAGGAATCGCGAACGCACGGCGGGACGGCCGTCGGCGATCGGGCTGCGCGGCGGGGGAACGGGCATGACAGAAGCAGACATTACCGGCCCCGTGATCGCGTTGGATGGCAGCTCGGGAGCGGCGGCATCGTAAGTTGGGGTTAGGGCCTGATTATCGGGCGCGATGTTACTAAGATAGTGGAATACGGGAACGTAAGTGCCCTTCGGGAGGTCGATGCGGATTGGGTCGCCGGCACCGGGACCTTCGTAATACCTAGACATCCGAGTGCGTAAATTGCGCGCCTGCACGCGGACAATCGGGTCTAACCTGGGGTTAAAATCATCTCCGCGATCGAAGACGCGCACCCCGAGGGGGTACTCTTTGATCTCGGATTCACGACCCGCCAGTGTTTCCTCCACAATGTAACGGAGGAATCGGCACAAACTCGGTGACGAAACCAGGGGCGGGCTTTTTAAGATCCTTTCGAGTTGCTCGTTTACCGACATGGGCTTGTGCGTAAATATGACGCGGGACAACGCATTTGGTCCCGCGTGATTGTTGTAAGATTGTCCGATCTCCCACCAACCCCGTCGCGTGATAGCGTAAAGGCAATGACCTCCAAAGAAATTCTCACCTTCATCACCGGCGTCGGCATTGTTCCGGTGGTGCGCGTCGCCAGCGCGGAAGCAGCAGTGCAGGCCGTGGAAGCCATCTACAACGGTGGAGTGCGCGCCGCGGAAATCACGATGACGGTACCCGGCGCTATCCGGGCTCTGGAAAAGCTTGCCGACCGTTTCGGCGATAAGCTGATGCTGGGCGCGGGCACGGTGCTCGACCCGGAGACGGCTCGCGCGTGCATGCTGGCCGGGGCGCAGTTCTTCGTGACCCCTTCGCTGCGCGTCTCCACCATCGAAATGTGCAAGCGCTATTCCAAAGTGATCTGCCCGGGCGCATTGACCCCGACGGAAGTTCTGACCGCCTGGGAAGCCGGGGCCGACGTCGTCAAAGTATTTCCCTGCGGCAACGTGGGCGGCGCCAAATACATCAAGGCGCTGAAGGGCCCGTTCCCCCAGATCGAGATGATCCCCACCGGCGGCGTCAACCTGGAGACAGCGGGCGATTTCCTGAAGGCCGGCGCCTGCGCGATCGCGGTGGGCGGCGAACTGGTGGACGCCAAGACGATTAAAGAGGGCCGCTACGACATCATCGAAGATCGGGCGCGCCAATATCTGGCATGCGTCGCCAAGGCGCGCGCCGAACTGGCCGCATAAGAGGTTACCTGCACGGCCTTTCCCACCTGCTAAACTGGGAGATCGCTATGGCTATCAGCAAAGATTTGCTAGAGATCCTCGTGTGCCCCATGTGCAAGGCAACAGTCGAGCTCAAGCCCGATAACAGCGGCTTGAAATGCGTCGAATGCCATCGCGTTTACCCGATCCGCGACGAGATACCCGTCATGCTGGTCGACGAGGCGAAAATCGAAGAATAGACCGTGGATAGTGTTCTGGAAGTTTTGCCTCGGGGTAGCCGGGTCGCCATCATCAGGCTTCGGAGCCTGGGGGATTGCGTCCTCACCACACCCGCGCTCGACATCCTGAAGCGCTATCGCAGCGATCTCCACGTCGCGGTAATTGTGGAAAATCGTTTCCGTGAAATCTTCGAAGGCAATCCCGACCTGGACGAAATTCTCTCTCCCGACCTGGCCGCGCTGCGGCGCTTTCGCCCGCAGCTCTGCCTGAATCTGCATGGCGGCACGCGCAGTGCGTGGATGACCGAACTCTCTGGAGCCCGGCATCGAGCGGGCTTCGCCCACTATCGCCAACAGTTCGTCTACAACGTGCGAATTCCGCGCGCGCAGGAGATTCTGGGAGCGGAGCGCAAGGTGCATACGGCGGAGCATCTGGCTTCCGCGATATTTTTTCTGGGCGCGCCGCGGGTGGAGATTCCGCGGGCGCGGCTGATGCCTTCGAAGTTTCCGGTGACGCCCGAGATTCCGATCGCGATTCTTCATCCGGTAGCTTCGAGCGCGGAAAAGACCTGGCCGGCCGCCAACTTCCTCGCGATAGCCGAACACCTGAAGCAGAGCGGGGTTGACCCGATATTCATCGGCGGGCCGGGCGACGATCTCTCGGCGTTCACGGCATACCGGACACTGCAGGGCGCGCCGCTTTCGCAGCTCAAGATCCTGCTGGCCGGCGCCTCGCTCTTCGTGGGCAACGATTCCGGCCCGGCCCACATGGCGGCGGCTTTCGGGGTGCCGTCGGTGGTGATTTTCAGCGCCAGCGATCCCGACATATGGGGTCCCTGGCGGACCGCCGGCGAAGTCGTGAGGGCGCCTGCCGGACGTGGAGCAGGTGATCGACGCGCTGCGACGCGCGAAGGCGGCAGCGGCATGAAACAGATTCTCCGGCTGACCTCTTACGGGCGCAAATTCTGGCCGCAGATCCTGGTTTCGGTTTTTCTGATGGCGCTGGCGGGCGCGGCCCAGGGCACGATGCCGCTGCTCATCCAGCCGATTTTCGATCGCGTGCTGGTGACCAATGCGCCTGGGGGGCCGATTCCCCTGCTACCGCGCCCGTTCTTCGGCCATCAATTTTACCTGCACGATATTCTGCCGATGCATGGGCGCAGCGATTGGTTCATGATCGCGACCGCGTTGATTATCGCGTTCCTGCTGAAAGGCGCATGCGATTACATCGGCAATTATCTGGTGAGCTATGCCGGGTTCGCCAGCGTCACGCGGCTGCGCAACGCGGTATTCGATAAAGTCCTCAAACAGGGCGCGCAGTTTTTCGAGGCTCATTCCACGGGGCAATTGATGTCGTCCATCATGAACGATGTCGATAAGGTCCAGGTCGCTACTTCGCAAATTTTGGCCGACCTGCTGCGGCAGTTCTTTTCGGCGGCCTTCCTGCTCTTCGTCCTGCTCAACAATGACTGGCGGCTGGCGCTGATCTGCCTGGTGGTTCTGCCCTGCGGTGATGCTGCCCACGGTGCGGATGGGCCGGCGCATCCGCCGCACCAGCCGCGGCACGCAGGAGCGGCAGGCCGATCTCAACCAGATTCTGCAGGAGACGCTGAGCGGCCACATGGTGGTGAAGGCGTTCACCGCGGAGCAGTACGAATCGCGGCGCTTCCAGCAACGCGTCGCTGCGGCTGCTCAAGAACAACGCGCGCTATGTGCTGCAGCAGGGCCTTTCCTCGCCGCTGATCGATTTCTGCGCGGCGCTCACGATTGTCGGCCTGCTGACTTACGCGCGCACCCAGATCAAGGTCGGGCTGTTCACCGCCGGGGCCTTCACGAGTTTCATCTTCGCGCTGCTGATGCTGCTCGAGCCCCTGAAGCGGCTGGTCGGCATCTACAACATCTTTCAGCAGGCGCTGGGCGCCTCGCAGAAGGTGTTCGAGTATCTGGATCATCAGGAGACGGTGGTGGATACCGCCGGCGCTCCCGAACTCGGGACCTTTCAGAATGCCATCACGTTCCGACAATGTGGGCTTCCACTATCCCGGTTCGCCCAGATGGCTTCCGCATTCAGAATCTGAATCTGGAAGTGAAGGCCGGCGAAGTGGTGGCGCTGGTGGGACCGAGCGGCGGCGGCAAGACGACGATCGCCAACTTCCTGCCGCGCTTCTACGACCCCACGGCCGGCGCGGTACAGATCGACGGCCGGGATGTGCGCGAGTTCAGCCTGTCCAGCTTGCGGGGCCAGATCGGACTGGTTGCGCAGGATACTTTTCTGTTCAACGACACGGTGGCGAACAACATCGCGTACGGCCGCGAGGGAGTCGCGCAGAGCGCGATTCAGACGGCGGCCGAGACGGCCCTGGCCCACGATTTCATCATGCGGCTGCCCGAGGGCTATCAGACCGTGATCGGCGACCGCGGCGTGAAGCTATCCGGCGGACAGCGCCAGCGGCTTTCGATTGCGCGCGCGCTGCTGAAGAACGCGCCGATCCTGATTCTGGACGAAGCGACCAGCCATCTGGACACGGAGAGCGAAATGCTGGTGCAAAAGGCGCTTGCCAATCTGATGGAGCACCGCACGGTGATCGTGATCGCGCATCGACTTTCGACCATCCGCCGCGCCGACAAGATCGTGGTCCTGGAAAAGGGCCAGATTCGCGAAACCGGCACGCACGAAGAACTCGTGTCACGCGGCGGAATTTATCAGCGCCTCCACGAACTCCAATTCGAGGACGCCGGAACGGTGGTAGACCTTTGAGCGTACGCAGCATGACGGGCTTCGCCCGCATTCGAAAAGAGATTCCCCAAGGTGAGCTGGTCTTCAGTTTGAAGAGCGTCAACCATCGCGGCCTGGACCTGCATTTCCATATGCCGAACGAACTGGATGCGCTGGAAAACGACGTGCGGTCGGTGATCAAGACGGGCGTGGCGCGCGGGCATATCCAGATTCATTGCGGCATCACGCGCACCGGCGCGGCCGGCGCGTCTCCGCTGAACCGGACGCTGCTGGCAGCCTACGTAGCGGCGTTCCGCGAAGCCGCGGAACTCTACAAAATCGAAGGCGGACCCGACCTGAACGGCGCGCTGCGGATTCCCGGCATGCTTGGCGCGGGTGAAGAAGAGGAACTCGGCGAGGACGTCGCGAAGGCGCTGCTTGCGGCCGCCGCCGACGCCGTCACCGCGCTCAACAAAGTCCGGGAACGCGAGGGTGCGACGACCGCGGAGGAGATGCGCCAGCGCTGCCGCAACATTCATTCGCTGGTGGTCCGGATGGAAGAGATCCGGGCTGGCGCGGTGGCGGCCTTTCAGAAGCGGCTTCGCGAAAAGCTGGCGGACCTGCTGCACGGCGCCGGGATCGAACCTCACCGGCTGGCGCAGGAGGCGGCCATCCTGGCCGACCGCAGCGATATCTCCGAAGAGCTGATGCGGCTGCGCACGCACGCCGGGCAGTTGGAGCAGATGCTCAACGCCGAGGGCGAAGTGGGCAAGCGGCTGGATTTCCTGCTGCAGGAAATGAATCGCGAGTCCAACACGGTACTATCGAAGACCGGCGGGCTGGGCGATCTCGGCCTCACGATCACGGACCTGGCGCTGAGCGCCAAATCGGAAATCGATAAGATCCGGGAGCAGAGCCTCAACCTCGAATAGCCCTCACATGACCACCGTCTTCATCATTTCCGCACCCTCCGGCTCCGGCAAATCGACGCTGGTCTCTCGGCTCCTCGAAGTCGATCCGCGCCTGATGTTCTCCGTTTCCTACACGACGCGCAAGCCGCGCGGGGCGGAAGTGGAGGGGAAGGGCTACCGTTTCGTATCCCGGGAGGAATTCGAAGCGATGCTGGCTCGCGACGAGTTTCTTGAATCGGCTCAAGTGTTTGGCAACTATTACGGCACGCACCGGTGCATTCTGGAAGAGGCGCGGGAGCAGGGGAAAGACCTGGTACTCGACATCGATGTCCAAGGTGCGAGACAATTAACAGAGAAGATTCCTGGGGCAGTGACGGTTTTCGTTCTGGCGCCATCCCGGCAGGTCCTCGAACAGAGGCTGCGTTCGCGGGGCGAGGATCGGGAAGAAGTCATCACGCGGCGGCTTAGGGCGGCGGCGGAAGAAATCAGGAACTACGAAGCTTACGATTATGTATTGATTAACCGGGAACTGGCGGAGGCCGAGGCAACTCTGTGTGCGATTATTCGCGCGGAGCGGGCCCGGCGGACGAGAATCGAAAGCCAGATCCGGCCCATTTTAGAGACATTTCAAGTTTGAGGTATCAACGCAATGGCTGACAAAGCACCCCGCAATAACGCGCACTGCACCCTGCCCGACGATCCGGAGCAGAGCACTTACCGGTTCATCATCGTGGCCGCCAAGCGCGCCCGTCAGTTGCAGGGAGGCGCCCGCCCGGTGCTGCCAACGTCTTCGAAGAAGCCGACCGTGATCGCGATGGAAGAAGTCCGCCGCGGCCTGGTGAAATACGAGCTCACGGGCCCGCTGTTGCACGGTCACCAGGAAGTTCTTCCCGAACCGACTTCGTAGGACAGGCTTTCGGCCTGTCGCTTTCGCAGACTCATGTCCACGCCCCGCGCCAACGCATCGCTTCCCGGGAGCCGCGACCGTCAGGGAGCGAGCAAAATCCTGCTGGGAGTTGGGGGCGGCATCGCCGCGTACAAATCGGCAGAACTCGTGCGTCTGCTCATGCAGCAAGGCCATGAAGTTCAAGTGATCATGACCGCGGCGGCGGAGGAATTCGTCCGTCCGCTCACGTTCGCCGCCCTGACCGGCCGCAAGGTACTGACCGACCTCTTCGCGATTGAGGCCGCTATCGAGCACATCGCGGTGGCGGAGGAGCACGACGTGCTGGCGGTTGCTCCCGCTACGGCCGGCCTGATGGCGAAAATGGCCCACGGGCTGGCGGACGATTTTCTGACCACCTTGTATCTGGCCTTCACCGGCCCGGTGGTGGTGGCGCCCGCCATGAATGTCAACATGTGGCAGCATGCGGCTACGCAAGCGAATCTGCAGACCCTGACAAAGCGGGGCCATATCATCGTGGACCCGGGCAGCGGATATCTGGCGTGCGGCATGACGGGCCCGGGACGCCTCGCCGACCCCGAAACGATCGCCGCCGCCATCGAAGCCGCCCTCAACCAGCGGCAGGATCTGGAGGGCGAAACTGTGCTGATCACTGCCGGTCCCACGCAGGAGCCGCTCGACCCGGTACGCTACATTTCCAATCGATCCAGCGGCAAGATGGGCTACGCGCTCGCCGAGGCGGCCGCCGCCCGGGGAGCTCGCGTGATCCTCATCTCGGGCCCCGTGCACCTGGCACCTCCGCGCGGCGTAGAGGTGATTCCGGTGCGCACTGCGGTCGAAATGCGGGCTCAAGTGATGGAGCATCTGGCGGAGGCGGGAATCGTGATCAAGGCTGCCGCCGTCGCGGATTTCCATCTGGCGAAAGTGCCGGACCAGAAAGTGAAGAAGACGGCCGCGCGCATTTCGCTGGAGCTCGACCCCACTCCGGACATCCTCGCCGAGCTGGGCCGCAAGAAGGGCGACTACCTGCTGATCGGCTTCGCGGCCGAGACCCAAAACCTGCAACAGGAGGCGCGCCGGAAGTTGGAGACCAAGAACTGCGACATGGTGGTCGGCAACCTGGTGGGCGGCAATGATCTCGGGTTCGAATCCGACGAGAACGAGGTCATCCTGACGCGCCGCCAAGGCGAGCCGGTGGCGCTGCCGCGCGCATCCAAGCGGATCATCGCCGACCGCATTTTTGACGAAATCCTCAGCATGCGCCTCACCCGGCACGCGAACGACGGCCGCTAACGATGGACCCTGACACGCTTCGCCAATATCTTGAGTTCTACCAGGACCTGCACATCAATACCCTCTACCGGCAAACTGCTGCCGTTCCGGCGGCGCAGTCCGTAGCCGCAGCGGCACCTGTACCACCACCGCCGCCGGTAGCCGCGGCCCCCGAACCCAAAATGGAACTGCCACCGCTCGCTCCACCCGACGAAAGCCTGCTGCACATTATTCAAGACCTGGGCGATTGCCATCGCTGCCGCCTCGGCGAAGCGCGCAACAAAATTGTCTTTGGCGTAGGGAACGAAAAGGCGCCGCTGGTATTCGTGGGCGAAGGCCCCGGCGCCGACGAGGACGAGCAGGGCATCCCGTTCGTGGGGCGGGCCGGACAGTTGCTCACCCAGATGATCGAAGGCACCGCGAAGAAGGAAGGCATCCCGATTCTTCGCAAGGACATTTACATCTGCAACGTAGTGAAGTGCCGGCCACCGGGGAACCGGACGCCGGAGGCCGACGAGATGGAAATCTGCGGGCAGTTTCTTTACCGGCAGCTCTCCGCCATCCGCCCGAAAGCGATTTGCGCGTTAGGGGGCACCGCCGCCCGAGCCGTCACGGGACATAAAGAAGGCGTGACCAAAATGCGCGGCAAATGGTTTCAGTGGAAGGATATTCCGGTGATGGTGACCTATCACCCCTCGTACCTGCTGCGGCCGTACAACGAAAACGCGAAGCGCGAAGCCTGGGAAGATCTGAAGAAGGTACTGCACTTCGTTTACGACTGATTCCGCAGGCTCCGGCACGGCGCGGCGAGCTACCCGTTCGCGCTTAAGAAACTATCGTTACGCTCGGGCCCGGGCAAGGCGCCCACCTGGCGCAGCAGCCCGAGCTGATCGTAACTATTCCAGCCTTCGACAATCTGGCCATTGACGATTCGCACGATGACGATTCCCTGAATCGAGACATCTCCGCCGCTTGGCTCCACTCCCAATCCGGGCCCGCTGTGCACACCCTTCAGGGTGATTCGAACCGCCACGCGGTCCCCTTCGGCGACAAGATCGTCCACCGTAAAGCTGAGGTTGGGAATGCTGCCCCGAATGTGCGACACGAACTGCTTGAATTCCGCGGGACCATGCACATCCGCCTCAGAATCTCCTAAGCCGTGAGCCAATGCTCCGGCGGCAAACAGTTCATCGATTGTCGCCTCACGCCCCTGATTCCAGACCTCTTCAAACCAGCGGCGCACCACAGCCTTATTCGCTTCGCTCATCGTCTACCCCTCCGGCGATCCAATCTATCACACCGTACCCACGGGCCTCGTCCGGGGCGTATGATCTTAATTTGCGAACCTGATGGCCATTTTCATCGTTCAACTAGGCACACCCCGAAAAAGGGGCGAAGGGTTGCGGATCGGCACCGTGAGGCGCCCGCCGCGCGGCGTACCTAAAGCCGACTTCGCGCGGCTGGACTACTACGACGTCTGGTTTCCGAATCTCTCACCGAGCGCCGAGCTGGTGAAGGAGGCGCTGCACGCGAAAGACGATCGGGAATTGGCCGCCTTCCGCCGCAAGTTCCGGCGCGAAATGAACGTGCCGGACCGAAGCCGGGAACTGGACCTGCTCGCAGCGCTTTCGCACGGGGTCAATTTGTCGTTGGGCTGTTACTGTGCGGAGGAGAGCCGCTGCCACAGATCGGTTTTGCGTGAGCTACTCGCGGAGCGCGGCGCCGACGTTCGCTGAGCGGAAGCCGGGCGCACTCACTTGCGCCAATAGGCGGGCAGGTCCGGCTTGGTGTCCAGGAGAATCTCGTAGACAGCCTTCCGATCCGCGGCCGTCAACTTCTGGTAGAGAGGTGTCTGGTCCGCGCCGCTGAGCACCTCCCAGAGGCGCCGGTAGATCCGATCCCGAACGACAGGCGGCAACGCGTCGAAAGCCTCCGAATAGATTAAGAAGCTGCACGGGTAGCGGAACATGCGCCGCGTCAAATCGAGTTCACGGAGGGAACGCCCGGCGTGGTCGCGCGGCCCGCGGGCTTCGAACTCCTTCGCAAATCCGGCGGTTCCTTTCACGGGCGCTTCGAGGAGCGCCTCGTCGCGGAATAGCATGTACTTCACCAGCGCTTCTGCCGCATGGTCGATGCGGCTCCGCACGCTGTCACGGAGCTGATCCTCCGGCTCCTTAAACGAGAGATTGATTGCCCGCTGGTCGCTGAGCGCCAGGCGGGTCTCCCAGCCGACGCGCGTGATCAGGTTCGTCATGCGCGTCTGGTGCTCGAGCACCATCAGGGCCACGATGTCGCTGGAAGGCGCAAGGTAGGCCCCGGTATCGATGCGGCTCTTGAGATCCGTCAGATTCGCGCCCTGCTCACGATCGAGCTCGTTCGGATGATCGCGATCTTCCACCACGACGTTCCCCATGTGCCGTTCAGAGCCGTGGGTCCCGGTCACGTACCAGCCACCCCAGCGTTGCGCAAGCGGGCTGCGATGATCGCTAATAAAGCCGCCCGCCTGGAACAGGGGCATGCCCGACCTTTCGACATACAGCGACCGCACCATTAACCCCGGAACACCGAGCGTGCCGCCGGAGGCATGACACTGCAAGGCACTCATCGCGGCGGTTCAGGCGCGGCTTAGTACCCGGTTCCTGATCGAGCGTGTAGAAGATGACGCCCTGATGCGGATCCACGGATGCAAGCTCCAGCACGTCACCGCCGGGAACCCAGCCGACAAACACATCGTCCGTAAAATAGAGCGCGCGCGGCATCCGCGGCGAGATGCGCGGGGCTTGAAAACTGGTTTTCGAAAACACCAGAACCTGCGATGACGCCGGTACCTTCAGGGCGCTCAGGACCGCTTCCAGGTATCCGTGCCGGTCGTCGAAACGCAGCGCCGCATTTTCGTCCCTCAACTGTTGTTGGAGCCGGGCGACCCGGTCCGTCGCACTCCGGCTGCTGTACTGAATCGCGGTGTGGTCCAGCGGAAGTATGTACGAACCATCCAGATCTGCCAAGGCATGAGCGGCAATGACAGCCACAAGGCCCGCGAGAAACTTACTCTTCACGCCAAAACGCTCACTGACCCCTCACGGACAATCGTGGATTCGACCGGCGCGCGGTAGCGGCCGGTCCACCACTGACGATAGCAAACAAGCGCCGCGCGGAAACAGGTGCTCAGCCACGCTCTTTCCGCAGCTTTTGGCCGACCTTCTCCACTTCTCCCCAAACCCGAAGCAGGTTACCGCTCCACATCTTGCCGATCTGCTCTTCGGTATAGCCGCGCCGCACCAGCTCCAACGTGACGTTGAAGGCTTCGGCCGCACTGTTCCAGCCGTCGATTCCACCGCCGCCATCGAAGTCCGACGAAATGCCGACGTGATCGATACCGATCAGCTTCACGGCGTAATCGATGTGATCCACGAAATCCTTCACGTTGGCCCGGGGCGCAGGCGGGAATTGGGCGTCAATCTCCGCCAGGCGCTTATCGTATTCCGCGCGCCGTTCGGGGGAGAGGGCATCGAGAGCGGCATTTCCCCGGCCGCGTCCGCCGCCACCGCGGCGACCTTGCGGAGGCGGTGCAGCGGCATTCTCTACCGGACAGGTGCGCGATGAACCGGCCGCGGCGGCATCGCCGAAGGCTCCGGCGGCGCCGCGTCCACGACCACCGCCGCCACGCCCTCCGGCCGGCGGCACAAGACCGAATTCGTCACGCAGTTTAGCGAGCGCATCGATGCGCTCCTTGGAATCCGTTTTGACATACGATGCAAACCCGACAACCTGGATCACGCCGCCGTTCTTCTTGAGAGCCAGCAGCAGCTCGTCGTCCATATTGCGGCTGACGTTGGCCAACGCGCGCACTCCGGAATGGGACGCGATTACGGGAGCCTTGGAAAGTTTAATGGCCTCCATATTTGCGCCCTTCGAGGGGTGCGACAAATCGACCATCATGCCGAGGCGATTCATCTCTGCGATCACTTCCCGCCCGAGCGGCGACAAGCCATCGTTATAGAGATAGCCTTGGGTTTCCCCGGTATTGGAATCGGCGAGCTGGCTGTTGCCATTGTGGGCCAGCGACATATAGCGGCCGCCGCGATCGTAGAATTCCTTCACGCGTTTGATGTCGGTGCCAATGGGATAGCCATTTTCGATGCCGATGACGGCGATTCGAAGGTTCTTCTTGTGGAGGGCGAGCACGTCCGCCGGGGTCAACGCCAGGCCAATATTGTCCGGCGCGATTTTTTCAGTCAGCCGATGAACGGCGTCGAACTTCTCGACCACCTGGCGGTAGGCAGCGTCGAACCCTTCCGGCGTCAGCGGGCCCTGGCCCACGTAAGCGATCATGAACGTGACGTCCATGCCGCCCTCCACCATTTTCGGGATATTGACCTGCGTCGTCAGGCGCATGGTGTAGTTGCAATCCGGGGTGAAATTCGCGGGCTCGATATCGTTATGAGTGTCGAGCTTGAGGACGTGACTGTGAATGAGTTTGGCTTTGGCCAGCAGCGCCGCATCGTTGGCTTGCGCCCAGATAGTCCGGGCAGGTGACCTGAAACAATAGTCCGGCGGATGCTGCCGTGAGGCCGAAAATCATGAGCCTTCGCTTGATGTCTTTCAATGTATTCTCCTGTTCCCGTAGCGGCGAGACCGCGCGCACGGCACCGCAAAATAAAAAATAGTTTTTGAAACGGGAGACCGACGGGGTCTCGAAGGGCACATGCCTTGTCTATCGTAGCAGCGCAACTTACTGCAGGGCGAATGCACTCAGGCGTGCTTCCCTTCCCAATCCGTTGGCGATCACGACCACCTGTTTCCCATCCGCGGTGCGATAGGTCATGGGCGTCCCCATCGTCCGCCGTCCTAAATCGTAAGTCCACAAATCCTGCCCGTTCGCCGTATTCACGGCGTGCAGCGCGAAATCACCGCCGCCGATGAAGATCAACCCGCCCTTGGTCGCCACGCCTCCGGCCGTGCCCGGCGCACCCAAATGCGCGGGCAGTACAACGCCCTTCAGCGCCGGGTTGGCGCGCAACCTTGCGTCATCGCCGAACGGGACTCGCCACACGATCTCGCCCTGATTCAAATCGATGGCGGTCAGGCTGCCGTAGGGCGGCTTGAACAACGGAAGTCCGCCGTGAAAAACCAGCGTGCCATTGGCCAGCGTGTAGTCCGCATCGAGATCCGCCGACTTCTCCGTTACCTTGGCGACGCGCGCGAGGCCGGGAGTGTTGGTGGTCTTGACGTAGAGAATCCCGGTCTCCGGATCGAGCGCACCGCCGCCCCAATTGGCGCCTCCATTCAAGCCCGGACGCATCACAGTGCCCTGCAGACTGGGCGGTGTGAAGAGGCCTCCCAGGCGATATTTCTTCAACTCGGCCTGAGCTTCGGCCTTTAATTCCGGCGTCAGGTCGAACGCGTCATCGAGCGACACGCCCTGCTCCGCGAAGGGCGGCGGCTTGGTCGGGAAGGGCTGTGTGGGCCAGGCTTTCTCGCCGGGGACATCGCTAGGGGCCACCGCGTGCTCTTCGATCGGCCATACGGGTTTACCCGTTACCCGGTCGAAAACAAACGCCCAACCCGTCTTCGTCAATTGCACTACGACGTCGATCTTTTTTCCTCCCGGCCGGATGGTCGCGAGGACCGGTGGACCCGGAAGATCGTAGTCCCACAACCCGTGATGTACGGTCTGAAAATGCCATTTCCGTTTGCCCGTATTGGCATCCAGACAGACCAGCGCTTCACCGAAGAGGTTTGCTCCGGGACGCGCGCCGCCGTAGAAATCGTTGCTTGGCGTGCTCACCGGAAGATACAGAAGTCCGCGTGCTTCGTCCAGCGTCATCGGCGCCCACACGTTGGTGTGGCCGGTGATTTTCTCACTGCCGTTGCCCCAGGTGTCTACTCCGAATTCGCCGGCGCGCGGCACCGTGTTGAACGTCCACACCAGCTTTCCGGTGCGAGCATGAAACGCCCGCACATCGCCCGGCGGATCCTGTTTGTACGCGAGTTTGTCCGCGACGCCATTTCCCACGATGATCAGGTCCTTATAGATCACCACGGGCGACGTGTTCGTATAATTTTTGGGATTGGTTTCCCAGCGCAAGCCTTCGACCAGGTTGACCACACCGTTGTCGCCAAATCCGGCCACCGGTATTCCGGTTTCGGCATCCAGTTGGATCAACCGGTAACGGCTGTTCATCAAGAGTCGAAGTTTACCGGTCCGGGAATCGCGCCAGGCGCCCACTCCGCGATGCACGAAGCCGGTCCCATTCGGTACCTGTCCGTCGCGGTAGGCCTTGGGATCGTACGACCAGAGTTCGCGTCCCGTGGCTTCATCGAGGGCAACCACGCGGTTGTACGGAGTGCTCAGGTAGAGGGTTTTGCCAATCTTAAGCGGCGTCGCCTCGAAGGCACCGGGGATTGTTTTGAACTCGGGCAGCGGCTCTTCCCCGGTTTTCCATTCCCATAGCGGTTTCAGGTTCGCGACATTCCCGCGATCGATCTGCGCCAGAGCACTGTAATGCGTGGAGCCTGGATCCCCCGCGTAAGAACTCCAATCCTGCCCTTGCAGCGGGTGGAGCGTGAAAATCAACGCACTCCACGCCAGCCCTCTCCCTCGCATCATGGGTGGGAGTATATCGCATAAGGGCCACGCAACGCTTACCAGGCGGGAGTCATCTAATGCTGTAGGGAGGGGAAAAATGCTGAAAAAATTAGGAATTCCGATGCTTGCGTTGGCGGCAATTTTGACCTTTACCCCGAAGCCCGCTGATGCCCGAATTCCACTTCGGCGTGTACGTGGGTGTTCCGTATGCGGCGCCCGTGCCGGGGCCGTACTACTACTCACCGTACCCGACTTACCCGTATTACTATTCACCTTACTATGGTTACCCTCGAGGTTACGGTTACCGACCGGGATACTCCTACGGTTATCGCGGCTTTTACGGGCGGCCGTACTATCGTGGAGGAGCGGGATATTATCGCGGCGGCGGTGGATATAATCGCGGAGGTTACGGACGTTCGTTCGGTCACGGCGGAGGCCATGGACGCCGTTAACGCGGCGTGAGGATCGTGCCCCAGATGACCTGGTAAGCCTCCATCTGCTGGTAGACGTCTTTGCCGGCGCGGACGAAAACTCGCATGGTGAGCTTCAACTTTTCGGGCGCTACAATTTGTCCGTCTTCTAAGAAGCGGGTGTCTTTGCGTAATAGAATGCTGAGGTCGCCCTCTTCCCGCGTGTGCAGGACCACGCGGTCTCCGCTCAGCCGGGATACCACGCCCGAGTAAGTGACATTACCGGTAGGGATCACGGGCTCCGCTAGTGGATTAGGCGCTCGGTAGCGTCCCATGGTCAACTGGCGCGGAGGAGGCAGCGGTTGAATCACATGGATGGTACGCGCGTAGCGGAGCGCGTATTCCTGCAGGCGGTCGGACAGAACTTCCACTTTTTCCCCGGGTGCCAGTTTGGAGGCTTCAATCAGTTGATCATTGCGCTCGGCGTAAGTCTTGCGATCGAACTGGTAGCGGAGGACTTCATTATTGGCAGTGCGGATGCTGACTTCGCCGGCGGCCCGAGGGTCGCACTCCAACACAATGCCACTTACGAGCGGCGCATTCTGCGCGGTTTGCGCCATCCCCATCCACGCGAGCAGCAGCAGGACTCCGACCATGCGCATACGGAACCTCGTCATTAAACGGTATCACGCGCGTTGCGTCATTCAATTGCGGCGCTAACGCGAACGTGATCCATGATGCGCCGGGCTACGGGGCGCTTCTTTTCCAGTTCGCGGTTGTGGCGTTTGCCGTACACATAGTCGCCCATGAACCAGCCCATCGCAGCGCCCGCCAAGACATCCGACGGGAAGTGTTTGCGTGCACCGACGCGTGCCACTACCACGGTGGATGCCAAGCCATACGCAAGCACGTAGACGAGCGGCTTCGGGTACTCATGAGCGATGACGGAGGCCAGCGCCCAGGTGTTGATCGCGTGGCCGGAAGGAAAGCTAGAGTTCCATCGTCCGTTGGGGCTATCTTGGAAATCGCCGCGGCCGTTGGCTTCGAGCGGGCGCGCGCGGTTGGCCACCAACTTGACCGCTTCCGCCACCAGATTGGCATCAATCAGGGTTTCGAAGGCGATCAGCCCCGTCTCCCGAAAACGTTCGTCGTGGCGCGCGGTGCCGATGAAATAAAAGCCGGCACTGATCGGGATGACGGAGTAGGCGGAACCGAACCGCGATCCCCAAGTGGACACCGACACTTGCGAGCTGGAGTTCGGGAGCTGATTCACGGTCCAGTGATCCGTCGCGACCAGTGCGGCGGTGGCACCGCCGAAGATCGCCCACCACTTGAGGTCGCTCTTCGACGTGTGTACGGGGCTGGTCCAGATGGCTTTCTGATCGTTGATCACGTAGGCCGGCATGCGGCGGAACGGATGCAGCCAGCCGGTCTTCTCCCACAGGTCCCGGTTCTTGATGGCGGCAGGTCCCGGCGTCACATCGATGACCGGTTCCTTCTGTGCCCACGCACAGGAAATCAGCAGCAATCCAATCGCACCGAATTTCATCAGGGACGATGCGGTGCACGCGACGTGCCGCTGTGCGTTGACTTTCACTTGACCGAGTCCCACGCCGCTTTGGAAATGCGCGCGATGGTGGCCTCGCGAACATCCTGTGCCGCATGCGAGTTCGACACGAAGACCGCAATCGCGAGGTGTTTGCCATTGGGAAGAGTCACGATGCCGACGTCATTGGTGGCGCGCGTCAGCGTGCCCTTGGTTGCGGAGGTACCGGTCTTGTGAGCGACGTGAGTGCCGGGCGGCAGCAGCCCTTTGATGCGCTTTGGACCAGGTGTACTCCGCGCCATGAAACCTTCCAGCAGCGCGCGGCTGGAATGCGATAACCCGCCTCCGGTGTGGAAGACGCGGAGTAGCTCAATCATCGAATCCGGCGAGGCCCAATTGGTGTATTGCACCATAGGGTCCGCTCGCCATTTCGAATTCGGTGGTGGCCACGACCACGCCGGTGATTCCCAGGTCGTGCAGATACCGGGTGACCTTGGCGCCGCCGCCCGCAAGGTGGAGTAAAGAATCGGACGCGGTACCGTCGCTTTCCGAGACCGCGTAGCGCACCAGTTCCCGAACGCTGAGAGAAGTGCCTTCCGGGTGCAGGTCTCGAATGGGGCTATGCAACCCGGGCGGCGCCAGTTCGCTCTTGAGGATCGGAATCTGTTGTTCCAGACTCAGCTTGCCTTCATCGACCAGACTGAGCGCGGCCATGGCGATGGGAAACTTGTAGACACTCTGCATCGGGAAATGGCGGTGGCCATTGAAGGAGACTCGCTCGCCGGTCTCGATCACCATCACGCAGGCGCCCACCTTTCCGGCGGCGTCATGTGCGATTTCCGCGAACTGCGCGTGCAAGGCTGCGGAAGGCGAAGGTGCGAACAAGAAAAGGAAGAATGCAAACATGGTCTCCATCATTCTCTCTCTTGACATCCTAATTCGTTAGTACTATAAAAACTTATGCCCGGTCGATGCTGCGCTATTCTCACTTGCCTGGTTATCTGCTTGTTCGCTCAGGACACCATTCCCCAGTGCACGAAGGAAGGAGATGCCGCGTATCTGAAGGGCGATTACGCCGCGGCATTCGAAGCCTTCACGCGCGCCTGGCACCTAGCCGAAGAGATGCCGCCGGAGACCCCCGCGCGCTATGAAATTCTGAAGCGCCTCACCAGTATCCGTGGGGCCGCGGGAGAGTTTGCAGACGCCGATCACTGGCTCCAGCAGGCCGTCAACTGGCGCGAAACGATTCTTGGCCCTAACGACCCGAAGATACCGGACGATCTGCTGGTTGTCTGTTAACCTCCGCAGCAGCATGGGAGATTTGGAGGGGGCGCTGGTCATTCTGCGGCGAGTGCAAAATCTTCACGTCGCTTTATACACCTTCAACAGCGCGCAGGTAGCGGACGATTTCAGCCGCGCCGCGCTGCTATACGGCAAACAGAAAAAGCTGGAGGAGGCGATCAATGCTCTCAACGCCGCGGTGATGATTCGCACGAAACTCGGAGGGCCGCTCGACCCCTCGCTGATTTCGGATCTCGACCGGCTCGGCGAGTACCAGACCGTAATGCGCTCTTACGAAGATGCGGAAGCGGCGTTCCGGCATGTCCTGGTGATCCGCGAGACCTTGTACGGAAAGGTTCACGCCGACCTGATTTCGACCGTGGATGGCCTGGCGTATGCGCTGTTTGGGCAGAAGAAGTTTGAGGCTGCCGAACCGGTCTATCGGCGGCTGCTCGGTTTGTGGGAATCCTCGGTCGGCAAAGACCACCCGATGGTGGCGGTGGCGCTGGATAAGATCGCCGTATTCGAAGCGGCGCAGAAGAAGTTGCCGGAGGTGCACGAGGCACTGGAGCGATCGACCGCGATCCGCGCCAACTTTCACGCCTTGGGTATTTCCCAGCAGGCCACACAGGCCTTCACGGAGGGGCATGCCAACGATGCGAGGGCGCTCTACGAGCGCGGCCTGGTGGTGTTGGAAACGCCCAGTCCGGTGTACGACGAACTGCGCACGCAGTTCACCGATATCCTGAAACAGATCGCGGGTCCGCAGGGAAAATCAGCGGCGCCGAAGAAGTCTCCCGTGCCGGGCTCAAGCAAAAAGGGGAAGGCTCCAGCCAAGTAGAAAGTTCCGGTTTCGCGGATGCGTTACTTTGCGAGGTCGATGCCGAGCTTTTTGAGCTCTTCGGCGTAATACTTGCGCAGCAGCAAATCCCACTCTTCGCTGCCCTCGGGGATGTCTTTTTTCTGCGAGCGGATCTTCTGGCGAGCGGCGCGATCGACCTTATCCTCGGCAAGCAGGAGGTCCGTCATGAGGCGGACGATCTCCAGGCGGATGGCGTTGGAATCCTTATTCTTCAGGCGCAGGTCGCGGTTCTTGCGCAGCATTTCGACCACTTTGTGGGAGATCTCGCCGACCTTGTCCCGCGAAAGCTTCATCGGGTCGCCGGTGTCGCGGCCGGAGGCGCGGATCACCTTGCGCTGGGAGATCATGGTGTTCTTGATGCGCCGAAACATCTCCTGATAGCTGACGCCTTCCCGGCGCATGTACTCGCTGTACTGGCTGAGCAGATCGCGGACTTCGTCGTTCAGGCGGTCTTCGACGGCCAGCTCTTCAGAGATGACGTCATCGATCCGTTCGACCAGGAGATCCGGGCTGGAAGTCTCGATGGTGCCGGGCGTCAGGCTCTTTACGAGTTGTTTGGAGATGTAGGTTACGAATTCTCTGGCAAGCAGCATGCTATAGACGCGAAAGCGTAGTTTATCACGTATGGGGTATGATCTCAGCTTATGCCTGAAATCGCCGGCGGCCCAGTGGCTCGCTGGACGCCCGCCGGCGCCATGCTGGCGGTATCGCTGATCAGCTATATCGACCGCAATACGCTGGCATTGCTGGCGCCGACCATCCTGCGCGAGACCGGATTGAGCGGCCAGCAGTACGGGTGGATCATCGCCGCTTTTTCGATTGCGTACGCGGTTGCCAATCCCATTTGGGGGCGAATTCTGGATCGCGCGGGATTGCGCCGCGGGATGACGATTGCGGTCTCCTGCTGGACGCTGGCATCGATGGCGCATGCCTTCGCGGGCGGTTTATGGAGCTTTGCAGCGGCGCGTGCGGCGCTCGGTTTCGGTGAGGGAGCGACCTTCCCGGGCGGGCTTCGCACGGTAGTGCAGACGCTGCCCAAAGAGCGGCGCGGACGCGGCTTGGCGGTGGCGTATAGCGGGGGATCGCTGGGCGCGGTGGTCACGCCGCTGGTGGTCACGCCGATATTTCTCTGGTGGGGCTGGCGCGGCGCGTTCTGGTTCACGGGCGTGGTGGGGATGGCGTGGCTCGCGCTGTGGGCGGTGGTCAGCCGGAGGCCGGACATTCGCAAAACACGAGCCGCCAGTGCGCCCTCCTCACCGGGTCCGCGTGTGGGGGACCGGCAACTATGGGCGTTCCTCTGCGCGTATGCGCTGGGCGCGCTGCCGCTGGGCTTCGTGTTGTACAGCGCTTCGTTATACCTGGCGCATCCACTGGGCTGCACGCAGAAGTTCATCGGGCAGGTGCTGTGGATTCCGCCGCTAGGCTGGGAGACGGGCTATTTTTTCTGGGGCTGGCTCTCTGACCGCAGCGGCTGGCAGCGCGCGGCCTTGCGGCCCCTGATGGTATGGTGCGCGGTGCTCAATCTGGCCTTCTACGCAGTGCCCCTGGTGGCGAGCACGCCAATGGTTCTCGCGCTGATGTTTCTGGCGATGTTCGTGGCCTCGGGTTTTGTGGTGCTTGCCGTGGCGTACGCAAGCCATGTGTACACGGCGGACCATGCGGGATTGATCGCCGGCGCCGGCGCGGGCTCGTGGAGCGCGATGGTCGGGCTGGTGATGCCCTATTTCGGACGGCTGTTCGATTTGCACGCGTACTCGACGGCTTTTTGGATCGCGGCATCGATTCCGGTAGCCGGGATTCTTCGGCTGGCTCGTGCTCAGCAAGGAAGACGAGCCGCGCGTTACCGGGCCAGCGTGATGGCAAGCAGAAGCGCGCGCTGCGTGCCGCGCCAGGAATCGGTGGCGTCGAAGGTCTCGTTGAGGGAGTGCGCGCCGGTGCCGGCGCCGCCGCCGCTGATGGTGATCGCGGGAATGTTCAAGTTCATGGGGACATTGGAATCGGTGGAGCCTTCGCGCAGGACTTCATCGATCTGCATGGCGCGGGAGACGGCCATCGCGGTTTGCACGATGGCGCTTTCCTTCGCAGTCTGGCCCGCGGGTCGCACGCCGACGAGTTCGGCGGAGGCGCTGACGGGGCCGCGATTATTCCAGCGCGCATTCTCTTCCGCGACGGCCTGATCGATTGCGGCGTGGAATTTGGTGTCGACGGCTTTGAGTGCGGCGGGATCGGCGGAGCGCATGTCGACCTCCATCCAGGCCTCGAAGGGGATGGCGTTGATGGAGGTACCGCCGCCGACGCGGCCCACGTTGAAGGTGGTCTTGGGCTGGCGGGGGACCTCGATCGCGTCGATTTTGGCGATGGCGCGCCCCATCGCCTGAATGGGATTGGCCATGCCGAAGGCGCCATAGCTGTGACCGCCGGGACCTTTAAAGACGACCTTGTAGCGATTGCTGCCGACGCCGATGTGGGTGATGCCGAGGCCGGTGCCATCCACCGAAATGAACTTATCGATCTGGCCCTTGAGGCTATCGAAGAAGAGGCTCTTCATGCCGCGCAGATCTCCAAGGCCCTCCTCGCCGACGTCGGCGACAAAGGTAATGGTGCCGGGAGTTTCGACGCGGCCATCGTTGAGGGCGCGAATGACGGCGAGCATCACGGCAAGGCCGCGGCAATCGTCGCCGATACCGGGAGCTTTCATGATCTCGCCTTCGCGAGTGACTTTGACGTTGGTGCCTTCGGGGAAGACGGTGTCCAGGTGAGCGCTGAAGACGAGGTTGGGGCGAGCGGCCTTGCCGGGGCGGACGCCGATGACGTTACCGGCTTTATCGATGCGCACGTCGCGGAGTCCCAGCTGCTCGAAGAGGCGTTTGAGTTCGAGGCCGCGAACCTGTTCCGTATAGGGCGGCGCGGGAATCTCGCAGAGCCGCGCCTGGAGGTCCAGGGTCTCGCGGCTCATTGTGTTTGGCGGCATCCATGGCGGCGCTGACGGCGCGATCGGTCATCAGGTCCGCGGGAGTTTGTGCAAGGGCGGCCGCGGAAAGAAATAGAACAGCGGAGAGAAACCTCATTGGATTTAGTTTAGTCCAGGCGCTGACGCCTCCACGGCGGGCGGAGTGCCGGGCAGGCGCGGCGGATGGCCGCGAGACGCGGATTGGGTCGCGGAGGGCCGGGGCTAACGGCGGCCGACGCGGCGGATGACGGAACCCATTTCGTCGGGTGTGGCCCGTGTGAAGCTGTTGGGCTCCGGCGCTTTATTAGCGGGCGCGGATTTTCCGCCGGAAGATTTGGCCGATTTCGCGGGCGCTTTCATCGGAGCGGGCGGAACTTCCACGAGGTAATCGTAAATTCCGCGGCGCTGCTCGGCCGGATTCGGAGGAATGACGACCGTCTTTTCGAGAATGGTGCAGCCCTCGACAATACCGCCTACCTCTTTGTTGAATGGAGACCGGACAGTTTTTGTCATGACGCAGCTAAAGCGATACGCCTTTCGGAGTCCCAGGATCACCTGCGGACAATTTCTTGCGCATGATCCGATTGCGTTCACGCTTCACCGCGCGTGCTTTCTTAATACGGTGAAAGCGCGCTTTATCTCCGTTAATTCCTGACATGATTAAGTTTAAGGTAGCAGGTATCCGCGCCGATATATACCCGCGGTAACCGTCATTGCGATTCCCCGGCGCAAGTTCTGCGGCTGGCTCCGTGCCCGGGCGGCCGCGAAGGTGTTTTCACAGGTCAGCGCGGCAGCGGCCCACGCGGCGTGAGTATCCTGAGAATTGCGACCATAAGGTACCCAGTTTCATCAAGTAAAATAAGTAAACACATGCGCAACCTTGCCGCGACGTTGGTCCTTGGAGTTCTGGTTCTGGCCCCGCTTCCCGCACAGCGGAGTTTTTCCGGCGCCGCCGAAATCGAACAATCGCTTCACAAACTGAATGAACTGGGGACGGTGCTGCACATCGCCGCTCACCCCGATGACGAACGTACCGCGGTGCTCGCGTATTTCGCACGCGGGCGACACATGCGCACGGCGTATCTTTCCTTGACGCGCGGCGAAGGCGGTCAGAACCTGATTGGCTCCGAGCAGGGCGCGCAACTCGGCGTGATCCGCACGCAGGAACTGCTGGCGGCGCGACAGATTGATGGCGCGGAACAGTTTTTCACGCGCGCCATCGATTTCGGTTTCACCCGGACGGCCGACGAGACGATGCAGAAGTGGGGACATGACCGCATCCTCGGCGACGTGGTTTGGGTGATCCGCCGCTACCGTCCCGACGTCATCTTCCTGGGCTTCAGCGGCACGCCGCGCGATGGACACGGCCAGCATCAGACCTCGGCGATTCTCGGCAAAGAGGCATTCGCGGCGGCGGCAGACCCCACGAAATTTCCGGAACAGCTGAAGTACGTAAAAGTCTGGCAGGCGAAACGGCTGCTGCAGGCTGCGGGTTTCGGCGGGGGCCCGGCGGCGGACGCGGAGGACGGGGAGGCGCGCCCGGCGCAAGTGCTCCCGGCCAGGCAGCACCCGCCGCAGGTCGGCCCGACGGTTTCGAAACGACCACGGGACCGCAGGTGGATACCGGCGCCTTCAACCCGATTCTGGGCTACTCGTACGAAGAACTCGCGGTGCTGAGCCGCAGCATGCATCATAGCCAGGGAACGGGCGCGATGCGGCGTCCGGGTGCGGGCCGCGCGGGGATGACGGTGACCGGAGGCGCGCCGGCTACGAAAGATCTTTTCGAAGGCATCGACACTCACGTGGAACCGCCTGCCGGGCGGCGCGCGCGGTGAAGGCGATCTTCGACGAGGCCATCCGCGAGTACGAACCCGCGCATCCGGAAAAGGTCGATCCCGCTGCTGTTGAAAGCGCGGCCTTTGATCGCCGCGATCGACGATCCGCTGGCTAAAGATCAAGCTCACCGAACTCGATGAGACCGTGGCGCTTTGTGCCGGACTCTACGTGGAAGCCCAGGCACGACAGGCTGACGTGATTCCCGGCGGAACGCTGGATATCAACACGACGGTGCTCAATCGCTCGACTGCGAAGGTGACGCTCGATAGCGCGCGGGTGGAGGGAATCTGGAATCAGGACGCCGGCGCGAAAGCGGCGGCGCTGGGCTACAACCAAAGCGCGGATATCCCGTTGAGCCTCACGGTGCCGCCCAATCAGCCCTACACACAGCCTTACTGGCTGGTGAAGCCGCCGACTGCCGACGTTTATCAGATCGACGACCAGCAATTGGTGGGCTTGCCGGATACGCCGCCCGCGGTGCAGATGCGCGTGAAGTTCAGCGTGGATGGCACGCCAATCGAGCTGGTCCGGCCGGTGCATCACCGTTACGCGGACCGCGCTTATGGCGAACGTGTACGTCCGCTGATGGTGGTGCCGACGGTGGCGGTAAATCTGCCGGCGCCGGTGGCCATGTTCCCGGATGCCACGGCGCATAAAGTACAGGTATCGGTGCAGGCCAACACTGCGAATGCGCATGGTGACCTGCGACTGGAAACTCCCGCGGGCTGGAAGGTGGAACCGCGGACGCAGCCGTTCAAGATCGATACGCTGGGCGAGCAGCAGGTGCTCACGTTCCAGGTGACGCCGCCTGCCGGCGAAACCACCGCGACACTGCATGCGGTCGCCAACGCGGGCGGGCGCGACATCGCCTCCGGCACGCAACTCATCGCCTATCCGCACTTCCCGGCGCAGATGCTGTTTCCGCCTTCGGACATTAAGCTGGTGCGCTCCAACATCAAAGTGACTGCGAAGAAGGTGGGCTACATTATGGGCGCTGGCGATGAGATGCCGGAGGCGCTGCGGCAACTGGGAATCGACGTCACGCTGCTCACGCAAAGCGATCTGGAACAGGGCGATTTGAGCCGGTTCGACGCGATCGTCGCGGGAGTTCGATCCTACAATGTTCGCCCGGATATTCGCGCGAATCAGCAGCGCCTGTTGGATTACGTGAAGAACGGCGGAACGTACGTGGTGCAATACCAGACCGGCGACAGTCCCGACCCGACGGCTCCGCGCGGGCAGCAGCAGCCGCCGAATCCCTTCAATCAGCAGCCGAGCGCGCCCGGTTACTACCAACCTGGGGCCCTACCCGTTCTCGGTGCCGGGCGGCAATAAATATCGCATTACCGTGGAAGAAGCGCCGTTGAAGTTCCCCAACCAGGACAGCCCGCTGCTGCAATATCCGAACCACATTAACCCGAAGGATTTCGACGGCTGGGTGCAGGAGCGCGGCGTATACTTCGCCGTGGGTTGGGACAAACGATACCAGACCGTGCTCTCCTCACAGGATCCCGGCGAGCCGCCGCTCGAAGGCGGACTGATCTGGACACGCTACGGAAAGGGCGTCTACATTTTCAGCGCATACAGCTGGTTCCGGCAGTTGCCCGCGGGAGTTCCGGGAGCGTACCGCTTGTTCGCAAACCTGCTGAGCTCGAAATAGGCGGGAAGCAGGCGCTCCTCCGAAGGCTAGCGCCTGCCACGCATTGGTCAGACCCGGCAGATCCCCGTCTCCCCTGAACGGACGGGTTGAAGTTCCAATTTTCTTGAAGCTTGGTAAGAGGAACACGGCGGCGGCAGTGTGGTTGCGCGCGCCGCGAAATTTTATTTCCCTTACTGGGAACACCGGTAGTTCCCTGCCCTACGCTGCGGAGAATTTAGCGCGCATAGTAGCCGGATTTGGCGCGTACGGTCAAGCCGGGTTGTTTGGGCTTGATGGTGATCTTGTGGAAGGTCTTATCGCCCGCCGGATTAGAGGTGTGATAAGCCATTTCATAAGACGAGCGCAAAGTCTCGCCGATTTGGTGGAAGCCCTGGGCGAGGCCGACTCCCTGGCCGTCGAAATCCAAGCCGCCGGTCTCGCGCGCGATTCGCTCCATTACGCCAACTCCGTATTTGTTGCGGGCGTTGAGGCGGCCGCTGCTGTTTTCGGTGTAGCGAATCGTGAAGAGCAGTACATCACCGGCCTGTGCAGCCTCGATGGTCTCCATCATGTGATGGGCGCTGGAATTATCTTCGCCGTCGCTGAAAACGATCAGGGCGCGCCGGCCGCGATCCACGTTTTGCATCATCTGGGTGGATCCGTAATAGATGGCATCGTAGAAGGCCGTGCCCAGGATGCGGCGTTCGGGCGGCCCGACCAGCGGATATTCGGAGTGATCCTTGGCCTTCTCGAATTGCTCGAGAGCGCTGACGTGGTACTTGCCGGATTCCGAGTAATCGCTAACCAGCCGCAGGGTATTGCCGAAGGCGAGCACGAAGGCCTTGTCGCGCGGCGTCAACACGGTGCGAAGAAACGCCTGCAGGTCTTTCAGGTGGGGCTTCACGAACCCGTGCTGGCTGCCGCTCATATCCATAATGAGACCGAGCGTGAGCGGCACATCAACGCTGTGCGCAAAGAAGGCGATTTTCTGCGGAACGCCATCCTCGGTAATTTCGAAATCGTCCTGGGTGAGGTTGGTGAGCAGGTTTCCGCGTTCGTCGCGCACAGAGAAGCCGACGTTGACAAGACTGACATCCACGCGAATCGGCGCCGGAGCCTGCCCCGGACACGCTGCCGGCAGCAGTAGAGCAAGGCAGCATGGCGTACGTCGCCGTCATATCGGATGATTACGCGCTCACGACGCCGTGAGTTGCGAAAACTTATCCAAATCGATGTTTCCACCGGAAACGATGGCTACCACCTTCCCGGCGCCGGCGCGGCCGGAGAGGGCTGCAGCGATGGCGCAGGCCGAAGCTCCTTCTACAATCACGCGATTGCGTTCTGCCGCCAGCTTCATGGCATTCGCCGCCTCGGCGAGCGTGACCACGATGGAGCCATCGAGCAGGCGCTGCGCGTGTTCGAACATGCTGCGGAAGACCATTTTGGCGCCGATTCCATCCACGAACGAAGGCTGATAGGGCGCGGTTTGCGGTTCGCCGGCGGCCAGTGAGGGCGCTAGCGGCGCCGCGGTTTCCACCTCAGCCGCGAAGATGCGAACGTGCGGCGCGCGAGCACGCAGCACTTCGGCAATCCCGCAGGCAAGGCCTCCACCGCCCCAGGGAATTACCACGGCATCCAGCTCCGGCAGGTCTTCGAGCAGTTCCAGTGCGATGGTGCCGTTACCCGCCATCACATCGGGATCATCAAACGCGTGAATGAAGGTCGCGTCCACGCCAGGGTACGAACGGGTTTCGAAGCAGCGCCACCAATCGGCGAAAGGCGCGAGAATCACACGTCCGCCGAGACGTTCGACCGCGCGTAGTTTCGTCGCGGGAGCGGTGTCCGGCGCAATAATCGTCGCCGGCACACCCATACGGCGCGCGCAGAAGGCGACGCCCTGCGCCATGTTGCCCGCGGAGGCAGTGAGCACTCCGCGTTCGAGCTGCCGCCGGGGAAGGCGAGCCATCACATTCGCGGCGCCGCGGATTTTGAAGGCGCCGATGGGCTGCAGATTCTCCAGCTTGAGCCAGACCTCGGTATCGCCCGCCTGGGGTAAAGGCGCCAGGGGTAAAGCCACTAGGGGTAAAGGCACCAACGGCGTGCGCAGCGCCGTGCCCGCGATATTGCGGCGCGCCTCCTCAACGGCTTCCAGAGTGATGGGCAATGTGATCGGCATCACCCCATTTTATTCCTGCTACACTTCTTCTTAGACCTCTAATGCGTCTGAAAATCAGCGTGCTCGCTTCGGGAGCTGTTCTGCTGGATGGAAAGCCGGCGGACTTTGACCAGATCGAAGCGGCGCTACAAGCCGCCAAGCAGGCCAACTCCAACGCGCAGGTCTGGTACTATCGCGAAACCGGCGGACAGCCTCCGGCGCAAGCGCTGGCGGTGATTCAGCGGATTGTGCATTACAAACTGAAGATCAGCCTTTCGAGCAAGAGCGATTTCTCGGATTGGGTGGACGCCAAGGGTGTCTCGCGGCCGCGCACCCCGGAGGGCGCGGCGGCGGCACTGCGCATGCCCGACGTCAGCAGCCGTTCCGACATTCACGAGGTGTTGAACAAGGTTCGGGCGGCGGCGAAAGCGGGCGGCCTGGTGATACTCAAGCAGGACCGTACACACCTGGTGCTGCCGCGACTGGCGGAGAGTGACGAACTCCGTCAGATGGCGGAGCAGATGGAACGTATGGTTCCCTCGGCTACCAGGCGCAATATCGCGGTGATCGCGTATACCATCTTCGAGAGCCCAGCCGGTCAAGCTCCCGGGCTAGCGGAGATCAACGCGGCGATTCCCTTCCTCGGGATTCTGGTGGGGCTCTCGTACATCGGTCACGCGGTATGGGTGTTCGAAGGGCATCCTTCCACCCTGGCGGCGGGCTGCCGGGAGGCGGATCTGTTGATCGTGGATAGCGTGATGCGGCCGCTGCTCGCGCCGGGTTGGGACGCGGAAGCAGCGGCGGCAATGCGCAACGCGAACATCCTGGTGCACGATCGCACGACCTTCCAGCTATCGGCCATCCGATGGGCGGGCGAGAGCCCGGAGGGTCTGCAGTTTCCAAATTGAGCGAAGGCCCCTGCGCTACTATGCGGCGGCGGCGCGGGCTTCGGGGCGGCGCAGCCAGGTCATGCCTACCGCCGAGATCGCAACCAGCAAAAGAGCACTGCCGAAGTAAAGGTTGCGGATGCCGGCGGACTGCGCGACGGGGCCGGCGAACAGCATCGCCAGCACCTGAGTGACGGCGAGCAGGGACATCAGGCTGCTGGTGACACGGCCGAGCATTTCCTGCGGCGTCTCCTGCTGCAAGAGGGTCTGCGATGTCACCATGTTGAAGGCCGCAAAGAAACCCAGCCCGAGCATGCCGGCCGCGGTGGCGATGAGGTTGTTGAACGCGGCCGTCACCAGCACCGCGCCCCCCATACCGGCCAGACCGTAGACGACGAGGCGCTGCGGAGTGGTGCGGGAGGCGACCCGGCGCAGGCTCTGCGTACCGGTAATCATGCCGACGCCGATCAGGGTATTGAGCAACCCGAAAAGCTTGGCATCGGAGTGCAAAATGTCGCGCACCCAGACGGAGAGAAGGGCGCCGAAGCAGCGCACTGCGAACATGCCGCAAGCCATCGCGATCATCACGAAAGAAATCGCCGAATGGGTGAAGATGAAGCGGAATCCCGCCGTGAAAGAGGCGCGCAGGGAAGCGGGCGCGGCGGGTTTCGCGGACTCCTGGCGCTTAATGGTTAGCGAGAAAACCAGCGCGGCCGAAGCGAAGAAGCTCAGGCCGTCGAAGAGGAAACAGGAGTTGGCACCGAGCCAATCCACGAGTACGCCGGAAATGGATGGAGTGATGATCTGCGCGCCCTGCACGGCCTGGCTCATGAGCGCGTTGATGGCGAGTAACCCTCCGGCCGGCGCCAGGGTCCGTACGGCCACGGATTGAGCGGGCACGAAGAAGCTGGAGAAAATGCTCATCACGAAAAGGATCACGTAGATCGCGTTGACATCACGCACGAAGACGAGCGTGAGCACCAGCAGTCCGCGGACTACGTCACTGGTGATCATGGTCGCTTTGACATTCCACTTATCGACAAAGACTCCCGCGATGGGGCTAATCAGGGCCAGCGGGGTGAGAAACGCCACCAGAATCATGCTGACTTGAGTCGGCGTGCCATGAAGTTGAAAGGTGACGACGCTAAAGATCGCGAAGATAGCCAGGAAATCGCCGAAGATACTGATGATTTGCGCAATCCACAGGCGCTTGACCGCAGGCGTCTGAAGGACTTCACGGAAACCCAGGGCAGACGTAGACGTAGGGCTTGGCATGGAAGTAACCTCGTGGGGGTTCGCCCATCATAGCACTTACAACGACGGCTGCAAATTTGTGCCCTTCTTCACGACCAGGTCAGCCGAGTTCCAGGGAGCGGACCACGGGGTCAGGCTCGTCTTCGTAGATCAGCGCATCATCGACGCCGAGTTCGCGGATCTCCAGCCGCGACAGGCCATACAAGGCAGCGGCGGCGGCAAGATAGAAGACGATGAGTTGCACAGGGCGAAGCGATCAGGCGGCCTTCAAGGTCCGCGCCGCTCCAACTATAGGTGGTGAAGCCGGCGAGATAGAGCGCGGCCATGACGGCCATGCTGGTCTTCCCCGGAAAGTAGGAGCAAGTGAAGGGAATCTTTCGGAACCAGACGAGTAACAGGTTCAGCAGCAGCAGGGACAGCGCCAGGGCGAAGGTCAGATGAATGAAGGCGAGGCGCCAGCCGCGGAACCAGATCTCGATTGGGGTCAGGATGACGAAGAGCGGCGCGATCCCCATGAGGGCAATCCATTTTCGTGCGGCCCGTATGTGCAGGACGCGGTCTTCACTCTCGCAGATCTGAAAGACCCAATTGGCGCGCAATTCGGCGGGAAAGTTGAATGCGGCGCGCAGGCCCGAGACCACGAAGAACGAGAGCGTAAGCGGCGCGGAGAGCAACCCCGCCGCCTCAAAGAGCAGGATCGGCATTCCGGGGCGCGTGCCGATTCGCAAGAGGGCCGGCAGGGTCAGCGCCACCGCAATGCCGCCGAAGGCAGCGAGAAACAGGCGCTGGCGGGCAGTACGGAGCATCGTGTTGCTGATGAAGTGAAAGGTGGCGCGCTCCAGCGGATGAGGCAGCAGGCGGCGATTCACCAGCGCATCGAAGGCCTTGCGCAGACGGCCGGGTCCACCGAGCGTGCTTTCCACACTTTCCATGACACGGCGGGAGTGGCGGTGGTAGCCGGCGAGATAGGTGACCACGAAAGCGGCGGCTGAAATTGCGAGGGCGTGGCGGGCAAGCGAGGCGAGCTCGTGGAAGACGGGACCCGCGGGGCGGCCCGGGAGCATGTCCAGATACATGCCGAGAAACCAGAACGGCGGGAACCAGCGGAGCAGCGCACTATCACGCTGCACCAGGGTGCGAATGCTGGCGCAGGCGAGCGGCGTGAGGAAGAGCATGACGATGAGAATGCCCATCAACGCCATCTGCACCCAAGGCGAGACCCGGCGGAATCCGGGGCCGGTAAGAAGATTGATCAGTACGCCTTGTACGCTTGCGATGGAGAGCGCGACGAAGACTCCGGCGGCAAGAACGCTAAGGCCGTGGATGCCGATCAGTCTCCATACGACGGGCGCCAGGGTGCCTTCGCCGCCCGTGGTCAAGGGAGCGAGGAAGGTGCAAAAGAGATTGGCATCGATGGCGAAGATGCCGAGGAAGGCAATCAGCGCAAGGGTCTTCGCGGCGAAAATGGAGACGCCTCCGAGCGGCAGCGGGGTGAGGATGAGGTAATCTTTCCGGTCTGGAAAGATGGCGTCCCATTCGAAGACCATGACGAAACCCATCACCACCATGGAGAAGAGAATGAAGAAATAATAGTCGCTCAACAGTACCCAGTTGTTGGCGAAGGGATGGTCAAAGCGCGCGCGCTGCGGAATCATGTAGAACGGCACGAAGATTCCCGGTGTCGCGACCAGTCCAAAAGCCTGGACGACATTGGTGCGCATGTCACCCGTTTGGGAGACGATGTCGTTATCGAAAAAGCGGCCGAAGAAGTGCCGCACCAGTAATCGAAAGGCGCTCATCACGCCTCCCGCATGACGGCCACTATCTCGCGGGCGGAGGCGCCTACGTCCTCCTGTTTGGCAAGCTGGCGGAAGATCTGTTCCAGCGAGGGAAGGTTCATGAGATCGCGCAGGCGGCCGACTTCGTCATTGGCCACGATTTTTCCCTGGTACAACATGACGACGCGCGAGCAAACTTTCTCGGTGACTTCGAGTACGTGTGAGATGTAAAGAATAGTCTTGCCATGGCGCGCGAGTTCGGCGATCAGTTCGTGCAGCAACATCGCGCTGGCAATATCGAGGCCGGAGAGCGGCTCGTCGAAGATCAGCAGATCGGGATCGTGAAGCAGGGCCCCGGCAATCAGAACGCGCTGCTTCATTCCTTTGGAATAGGATGAGATCGGCGTGTAGCGATGCTCGTAGAGCCAGAGCAGGCGGAGCAATTCAATCGCTTTGCGCTGCACCTGCGCCTCCGGCAACCGACGCAGGCGCCCCATCAGCTCGAGGTGTTCCAGACCGCTGAGGTGCGAATAGACGAAGGCTTCCTCGGGCACATAACCGAGGCGCCGTTTGAAGCCGATCAGATCGTGACGGATGTCGTTCCCATCCCAGAGGATCTGGCCGGAAGTGGCCGGAAGCAGGCCGGCGAGCATCTTGACGGTGGTGGACTTACCGGAGCCGTTGGGCCCAAGATAGCCGGTAACCTGGCCGGAGGGCACAGTAAACGTGACGTGGTCCACCACGGCGCGATTGCGATATTTCTTGGTCAGGCCGCGGACGTCGAGCATCGAGTCCTCCCGTGAGAAAGTTAGACTCCGGCGGAAGGAATTTGTTCCTGGTGGTTCCCGGCCTCAGCGAGCGCGACCGCGGGAAAGCGAGGATCGCTACTCCCTATTTGGCGGCGGCAACGGCGCGCGGAGGCGCGAGGGTATCGCTCAACGCGGCAGCCGCCCAACCGGTGGCAGCGGTGGAGATCCATTGATCGTGATCGTACGGGAAGCCGCTCTGGAAGTAGGGTTGGATCTTGGCCGCGCGGCTGCGCACGTGCCACGAACCATCGGGCTGCTGGGTGCGCATCAGATAATCCACGGCACGGAGTGCGGCCGGATCCTGCGCGGAAACACCGGCGCGCTGCAGCGCGGACAACGCCACGGAAGTCGCAAAGGCATCGCTCGGAAGTTGATCGACCTGACCCCATCCGCCGTCCTTGCGCTGCAACCGCCGGATTTCGGCGGCGGCGCGGCTCATCTGGCTGACACTCGCGCCGGACCAGGCAAGGCCGAGGACCTGGAAGCTGCGCTCGTAGGGCAGGTCCGGTTTCGATTCCGCAAGCCAGCGGCGGGCGCGGGCGACTCGCTCCTCGAATTCCGCGCGGCGTGCGGGAATCGGATACTTCGCCATCGCCATGGCGGCCAGCGCGGTGCGGACCCACATGCTGTCCTCCAGGGGCGGCCGCACGACGGGCACGCCGTACCACGATCCATCGGCCTGCTGTTGGGACGCAATGGCGGAGACCAGGGCGTCTGTGATCTCATCGGCTGGATAGGCAGCTTCGTTAAAGTGCTGCACGAAGTGACCGAGCGAATCCACGCTGATGTAAATGCCCTGCAGAATCAAATCGCGATTCGACAGGACTTCGGTCTTCACGATTTGGGCCTGGTCTTTTCGCGCCACGGCATCCACGGCGATGTCATTTTTTGCGGCCCGCGCCACTGCCAGGCCGATGAGGGGTTGATGGTGACAGCCGACGCAGCCGCTCTGCTTGAAATACTCCGTGGAGGTGGACTGCAAGAGCGCGACGCTGCGACCTACCGCCTCGCGAACATCAGCCTTCCTGGCAGCAACAGGGAGAACAGTTGGCGTGGTTTCTACCTGCGCGGAGCCCAGCAGTTTGAGGACATCGCCATGGTTGTATTTAGCGGCCCAATCGCGCGCGGTTTCGTGCTCAGCACTTTCGAGGCGCTGGTCCGCGCCGGCCTTCAATAAGAGTCGTAGGATGGCGAGGTTCGGCTTGTCAGTGGCGCAGGCGAACATGAGTGCGGTCATGCCGCGTCCATCCCGGGCATTGATTTCGGCTCCGGCATCGAGCAGCATTTGGATGACCTCAGGCGAGCTGAGCGGCGCCATCATGATCGGAGTTATTTTGGTGATCGCGATCAGCCCGTTGCGAACCTTGTTCACCGGCTCGTAGGCTGTGTTCGGGTGGGCGCCTTTTTCGAGCAGCAGCTTCACCGCGGCCGCGTTACCGTGCGAGACTGCATAGGTTAGCGCCGGGAAGCCAAAGCGGTCGCCCGCATCGATATTCGCCGGATGCTCGAGAAGCAGGCGAAGTGTATCCAGCTGGTTGATCCGGGCCGCCTCGATGAGCGCGGTGGAACCGGTGACATCGGCCGCCTTCGAATCGGCGCCCTTCGAGAGCAGGAGCCGGACGGTTTCCGTGCCACCCGGATGGCTGGCGGCGAGGATCAGCGCCGTGCGCCCGATTTTTGAGTGAGCATTCACATCGGCGCCGGCGGCAACAAGCACCTTCACCTTGGCAGGCTCCAAGGCGCCATAGATAAGAGGCGTCACTTCTAGGCCATTGTGGGCGTTGACGACAGCCCCTGCATCGAGGAGCAATTTGACCGCGTCCACGCTACCTACAGCCGCGGCGTACATTAGGGGGGTGGTGCCTCGCGAATCGGCGATATTCACCGAGGCCTTTGAGCTCGCCATCAATTTAAGTTCGGCAAGCTTATTCTCACGAATCGCCTGGTACCAATCTCGTCCAGCCGGTTCAGCAGCCGAGGCAATGGCCGAAAGGAAACAGAATATCCCCAACTTATACATGGATCAACCCTCCTAACAAGTGGAATAAGTGTACAGGTGTTGCGTGGGAAAGTAAAACATAGACGGCGTAAGCCGTTAGGGGGGTACGGTACTAGAACTGGAGGTGGCCCCGGGGGCATTGCCCCCGGGTAGGTTCGGTTAGATATCCGCGGTACAGAACTTGCATTTATTCGCGTCTACAGCGATCGCTTCCTTGCAGCGCGGACAGTTCTTGGAGGGCGGCGGGGGACCTTCCTTGATGAGGGCCTTGGTCATCAGGTAGACCACGAGGGCTATGATGATGAAATCGACTAAATTGCCAAAAAAGGTGCCGTAGTTAATGGCATTGACTGCTTCCTTGCCATCCGGCCCGACGCTCTTGCTAAGAACAAACTTGGCAGCGCGCCACTCACCACTTGGCAGAACCAGACTAATGACCGGCATAATCAGGTCGGCGGCCAGCGAAGATACGACTTTGCCGACAGCGCCGCCAACAATCACCGCGACTGCTAATGCCAGGACATTGTTCTTCAAGAGAAACTCTTTGAATCCCCGGATCATCTGTGAGCTCCTTCACGAATAAATTTGGTCAACCGCTCCATCGCAGGTTCCAGGATACTTCGTTCGGCCGCATAACAGATGCGGAAAGATCCCTCACCGCCTTCCCCGAAGGCGACGCCGGGCGCGAGTCCAACACGCGTTTCTTCCAGTAGCGTCCGGCAGAAAGAGAAGGAATCCGTCATCCCTTCGACGCGGGGAAACAGGTAGAACGCGCCGTCAGGTTTCGGGACGGTGATGCCGGGCAGGCCGAGCAGCGCGTCCAGGCAGAGGTCGCGGTTTTCCTTGAGGCGTTCGAGCATGCGCAGCAATTCGGGCTCGCCTTCGGCAAGCGCGGTTTCGGCGGCCTTCTGCGCGAAGGTCGGCGCATGCGAAATGATGAATTCGTTGAGTTGCGTCGCCTTCGCGGCGAGATCGCGGCGCGCCACCAGCCAACCCACGCGCCAACCAGTCATGCAGTAACTCTTGGAGAAAGAGTGCACCACCATGACGGCATCTTCGCGGGTGGCGATGCGCAGGATGGAGGGCACGGGGTCGCCGAGGCGTTCGCCGCCATAATACAGGCGATCGTAAACTTCGTCGGCCATCAGCCAGAGATTATGGCGGCGCGCGAAATCGAGCAGGCCCTGCTGCTCTTCCGGGGTCGCCACCCAGCCCAGGGGATTCGAAGGCGAGGTATAGAGCAAGCAGGCGGGTGCGCGGGGTGACGGCGGCTTCGAGCGCGGCGAAATCCACCTGATAGCGCTCGTTGCACAGCGGGTGGGGAAACTGGCGGACCGCGGCGTTCGCCATCATGATGCTCGACGATCCGTTGGGCCACGCGGGCGTTAGCGCGATCGCCTCATCGCCCGGATTGAGCACGCAGCGGATTCCCAGATTCAGCGCCTGCACGCCGGAGGCAGTGACCACGATCTCACTGGCCGGGTCCAGATCGACGCCATGCAGCCGCTGGTAATTGTCGGCGAGCGCGCGGCGCAGCGAGGGCAGACCGGCGTTTTCGGTGTAGAACGTGTAGCCATCGGCGAGGGCGCGGACCGCGGCCTGTTTGATGTACTCCGGGGTGGGCAGATTGCTTTCGCCGAAGTACAGGCGCAGGACGCCATCCATGCTCATCGCGATCTCCGCCAATTCGCGGATGCGCGAGCGGGGCACCATCTCTACGGAACTTGCAAGACTAGGCATTCCTGATATTCTCGCACTGCCCGCGCGCGCCCTTATAATGGATCTTCCATGCCAGCACATTACCCCATCGCAGCCATTACCGACGAGTTCTCGCCGGACATTGAAATTGCCGTCCGCTCCATGGCCGGAATCGGCATGACGGGCGCCGAACTCCGCATGGTATTCGGCAAGAATATCGTGGACCTCACGGATCAGGAGCTTGACCGCGCCATCGCGATTGTGCGCGGCGCTGGGTTGCAGATCATCTCGATCTCTTCGCCGCTGTTGAAGTGCGTCCTGCCCGACGCGCCCGAGATCGACGCGCGCTTCCAGCAGGATATGTTCGCCGCCAAGCACAGCTACGCCGATCAGCCGCGGCTCACGGCGCGCGCCTTCGAGATCGCGGAACGCACGGGTGCGCGCATCATCCGCGTCTTCTCCTACTGGCGGACCGTGGACCCCGACGCATGCTTCGATCGTGTGGTGGCCGCGCTCAAGGCCCTGGCGGATCAGGCGGCTGCGCACAACGTGATCATCGGCCTGGAGAACGAACACGCGTGCAATGTCGCGACCGGAGCCGAGACGGCGCGCGTACTTGCGGCGTTGGACCATCCGAATCTGAAAGTGGTGTGGGACCCGGCTAACGCGGTGGTCTCCGGCGAAAAAGCGTTCCCCGAGGGCTACGGCAAACTGCCCGTCTCCCGCATTCAACACGTGCATGCCAAGGATTGCACGATGGATGGCCACAAGCCGCTGTGGTGCGCGATCGGCGATGGCGTGGTGGGATGGCGCGGTCAGGTGGAAGCTTTGGTCAAGGATGGGTACAAGGGCTGGATCAGCCTGGAGACTCACTGGCCGGGGCCGGGCGGAGATAAACACGAGGCCAGCATGATTTGCGGTCGCAGGCTGCTCGAGCTGGTGCAGTAAGCGTGGCGCCGATAGTGGCGCAAGTGATCGCAGCTTCGCGGCGAGCTAGCGTTCGAGGCAGAGCGAACCGGCAATCAGCCCGGAGCGACGTCTCGCGCAACAAACTCCAGATCCTCATCGGTTTTGCTCACGAATACGCGGCCGAAACTCGGCGCCAGAATCATGCAACCTCCGCCGAACTGTTCAACATACCAACGTCATCGACAGCGGACCCACGCCAGGGCGGCGTGTCGCACCAACAATGGCGGGACGCACGCGTAGTGCGCCAGACCCGTCAATGCCGGTAATCCAGTTGCGGCTTGGCATCGGGCGCGATTCGGGTTACCCACGTGCGGCCGGCGCGGCGTTTTTCGAAAGACGTCTTCGCCGCATCGATCGCGTTGGGAGTTTCGATCAGTTCCATCGCCGATAGAGCCAGGGTCCGCGCGGCTACCAGCATCCCTTTGCGGCCGATGCTCGTCCCGGCGGTGGCGGCCGCCTGCCAGGAATGCGCGGGCGTTCCCGGCGCGTAGGTCGCGGCGTTGAACTGCACCGTCGGCAGATTCCAGCTCAGGTCGCCGACATCCGTGGAATAAGCGCCGGCGCCTTCGGAGGAATCCGCCAGAATTTTTCCCGGTCCTTCGAGTTCCGACGCTTCGACACCTTTCGAAGCCGGCCCCAGGCTCTTCTGAATTTCTGTGGCGAATTTGAGTTCGTCCGCGGTGTATTCGTAACCGCCTGCCTTCCGCATATTGCGCGCGACCAGCGCGGTGAGTGCGTCGTTGGGCAGAATGTTGGCGTAGTTGGTACCCTGCTCGATTTCGACGCGCGTCTCCGTGGCAAGGGCTCCCGCCTGCGCGCATTTCAGGATACGTTCCCAAATGGTATCGAGAGTTCCGGCGTCCGGATGGCGCGCGCCCAGCGACACCTCGGCGAAGGCCGGGACCACGTTGTTCGCGGCGCCGCCGTTGGTGATGATGTAATGCATCCGCGTCTCCTGCGGCACGTGCTCGCGCAACATCTCGACCGCATGCAGCATGAGCAGCGCGCCATCCAGGGCGGAGCGTCCCTTCTCAGGCGCCGCGGCGGCGTGGGAGGCAACGCCGTAAAAGCGAAATTTCGCGCCATTGATCGCCAGGTCAGAGCGCAGATTCACGCGATTGGAATCGCCCGGATGCCAGGAGAGCACGACGTCCACATCGCGGAACAGTCCGGCGTGGAACATATAGATCTTGCCGCCGCCGCCTTCCTCGGCGGGCGTGCCATAGAAGCGGATGGTGCCCTTGAGTCCGCGCGCCTTCATCTCTTCCGCCACCGCGAGCGCGGCCAGCGCCGACCCGCTACCGAGAAGATTGTGGCCGCAACCGTGGCCGGCGGCTCCGGCGACCAGCGGCTCCGGGTGAGCGACATCCTTCTGCGAGAGCCCGGGGAGCGCGTCGTATTCGCCCAGGATGGCGATCACCGGCTTGCCGCTTCCCCAAGTCGCGGTGAAAGCCGTCGGCATGCCCGCGACGGCGTCCTGTATCGCGAAGCCGCCGGCCTTGAGTTCGTCGCGCAATAAAGCGGCAGACTTCTGCTCGTGGAAGGCGAGTTCGGGCGATTCCCAGATTTGCCGGGAGATCGCACCCAGTCGGTCGGCGTGGGTGGTGATTCGCGCCAGCACCGGGTCGGCGGCGCTAGCGGAGGTGGCAGCAAGTATCAGAACGGCGAGGCGGCGCATAATTTCGCAATCTATAATCCCGTATTACTTTTTCTTTTCCAGGTTCCATAGCTCCCGCGAAAGCACGCGGCCACAGAAGGGACAGTAGTTCACACCCACAAACTGATGCCGGTCGTCTCCGAACACCAGGAAATACTCCGTGTCGATTTCCGTGATGATGGTGCCATTGGAAAGCTGATAGGGCTGAGCGTGTCGCGCCAGGTCCCGGTCGACCAGTTTTTCAAATTGTTCGCAGCAGGTCATAGGCTTCGATGGTTTCCCTTATTGAATCGTGCTCGCGCCCTGGATTCCCTGATCCGTGGTGGCAACATTGCGATTGATGTGGCGGTCCAGATTGATCACGTAGGTTTCCGGAGCATCGATCAGAACCGGCGAATGGGTGGCGCAGATGATGCGAAACTTCTTTTGGTCCACCAACTCCATCAACATTTTCAGAATGCGGTGCTGGTTGGAAACCGAAAGCGCCATCTCCGGCTCATCCAGCAGCAAGGTGGTACCCTCGGGCAGTTTGGGAAACGTCTCCCGGAAGAGAGAGAGCATCACCTGGCCGTGGCTCGCCATCTTGAGGAATTCGATCATCTCGGGCTGATCCTTAAACAGCTCGGGCTGAACCCGCGGATTGTGTTGTTCGGCGTCGAAGAGGTACACCTTGCCGGGAGCGGAATCGGCAGGCTCCAGCCGGTATACATAACCGTCCACCTTTTCGCCGCGCAGCGCATAGTAAATGGAGTGCAGCAGGGTGGATTTGCCCGCGCCGTTCTCACCCTGCAGCATGACCAGGGGGTGGGAGAGATCGACAATCATGGGCATGTGAAAGTTGAGGCTGGTGAAGACCGGGTGTCCGAGGATCTTGAGGAACATAGCGTCCCAGGATACCAAGGCGTAGCGCGATCGCGCGCCGCTGCCCCGTTCGCCTGGCTCAGGGCAGCAGCGAATGGGGACTCGCGGGATCGGGCGGAAGCTGCCGGAGAGTGTCCGCCGTGGTACTATTAAGATTCCACTTTATTCTGAGGTTTTCGTGTCTAGAATCACCCGTAAAGAGTTAAAAACTGACAAGTTCGCCCTGGAAGTCGAGCACGGGCTTACGTTCTTCGATGAGCATAAGGCCGACATCGGCAAGTACGCCGCAATCGCCGCGGCCGTGATCGTCCTGATCTTTGGCTAC
Source organism: uncultured Solibacteraceae bacterium (assembly GCA_963811575.1). Classification (GTDB taxonomy): domain Bacteria; phylum Acidobacteriota; class Terriglobia; order Bryobacterales; family Bryobacteraceae; genus Solibacter. The sequence goes on from CAWERY010000009.1 coordinate 904,780, forward strand.
ACCATTTATCAGCGTCGCGAACACGGTGCTCGCGAAGAGGCCTTGGCGACCGCAATCCGCGTGCAGGAGGCGCCGGTTGGCGTCAGCGGCAACGGCGGCATGGCGTTCCCGAGCCAGGAAGCGAAAGACCAGGAATCGGTTCGCGTTTTCACCGAGTTGCAGTCCAAATACTCGGGCAGCGCGGAAGGCGAGATCGCGCAGTACTACCTGGCGTCGATCAAGGCCGACCAAGGCAAGCTGGCGGAAGCCGAAAAGCTGTACCAGGAAGTGGCGCAGAAGGGCGAGGAAAAATACGCCTCGCTCGCGAAATTCGCCTTGGCGCAGATCTATTTCTCGGACGGACGTATGGATCAAGGGGAGAAACTCCTCCGCGACTTGATCGCTAATCCCACGGTCTTCGTCTCGGCCGACCAGGCTACTATCTCGTTGGCACGCTCGATCGGTCCCAAGAAACCGGCCGAGGCGCGGAAACTCCTGGATCCGCTCCGAAGCCGTCAGGGTAGCGTTGGTCAAGTAGCGCTTACCGTCTTGTCCGAACTGCCGCCCCAGTAAGCCGCCGGCGGTCCAATGCTCGCGCGGCTCGGATTTCCTGTCGATCAAAGCCGGGGACGCCGGTACCCTGAGCCCGCGCACCCGTATCGCAACACCTTTCAGCGCGATCGCGATCGCGTGATTCATTCGCGCGCCTTCCGTCGCCTGGAAGCGAAGACGCAGGTCTTCACGCCCGGGCTGTCCGATCACTTCCGCAACCGCCTCACGCACACCATCGAAGTCGCCCAGATCGCGCGCACCCTGGCGAACGTGCTTCAACTCGACGAGAATCTGACGGAGGCACTGGCCCTGGCGCACGATATCGGGCACCCGCCCTTCGGCCATGCCGGGGAGGCAGCGCTGCATGCCGAGATGCAGATCTTCGGTGACCGCTTCGACCACAACCTCCACGCCCTGAGAATTGTAGAGATCTTCGAGCAGCGCTACGCGCGCTTTCCCGGTCTGAACCTCAGCTTTGAGGTGCGCGAAGGCATCGTCAAACATTCCCACGATTTCGAAGCGGGCGAGGATCCGGAGCTGGACGCGTACCTGCCGGGACTACGGCCTGTTCTCGAGGCGCAGCTGATCGACCTGGCCGACGAGGTCGCTTACAATACGGCGGACCTCGACGATGCCTGGTCGGCAGGCCTGATCACCGCCGTGGAAATCGCCGAAGCCGTGCCGCAATACCGCGAAATTCTCGAAACCGTCGAGACCCAATTTCCCGGCGCCACCGATCGCGAGCAGTTTCACGAGGCCCTCAGGCAGCTGATCAACGTGCTGGTCACCGGTCTGATTCAGGGCACGGTAGCCGCGGCGGAGGCCAGCGGAGCAGCCAATTTCGAGGATGTTCGCCTCTACCCGCGGCGCGTCGCTGCCTTTACCGCGGAAGCCAGTGAGACCAGCCGCGCGCTCAAACGATTTCTGAATGGACGCATCTACTCTTCGGAGGCGCTCGGCGCCGATCGCCAGCTTTCGATGAGCCGGATCGCCGAATTGTTTCGGTTCTTCCTCGCGAATCCGGAACGCTTGCCGCAACCCTACGCGCAGCAGGCTCTCGAAGAGCCCGCCCATCGAGTTGTCTGCGACTATATCGCCGGCATGACGGACGCCTTCTTCTACCGCACGTTTGAACAAATGCTGGGTCCCGCCGTTACTCGTCCACTCGCGTGAAATTCGTCAGATCGGCGTCCCTGACCCCATAGTATTTCAGGATTTGGCGGCAGATCTCGCGACCGAGTCTCTCGGGCGACTCATCGCGATCGTGCTCCACTTCGACTTTAAAGAACAGATTAGTCCGGATCATCCTCCTTCTATACTAAAGAAATGGCGTGCGAAATTTGCGACACCCGCCGTCCGCGTCGATTTTGTCCGGGGGTGCGCGGTGAAATCTGTTCCCTCTGCTGCGGCACAGAGCGTGAAGTGACCGTGGATTGCCCGCTCGATTGCGAGTTCCTGCGGCAGGCGCGCAAACACGAAAAGCAGCAGGAGCCCACCGAATTTCCCAACCGCGATATTCAACTCACGGATAAGCTGCTGCGCGATAACGAGGATCTGCTCTCCTTCCTTTCCGCCACCATTCTCCGCACTGCACTGGGCACTCCAGGGGTAATCGACAACGACGTTCGCGAGGCCCTCGACAGCCTGATTCGGACATACCGGACATTGCAAAGCGGGGTGTACTACGAAAGCCGTCCCACCAACCCTCTGGCCGCACAGATCTACGGCACGCTGCAGGAAGCGCTGGCAGAATACCGCAAGGCGGAGCAACAGCAACTGGGCATGACTCGAACCCGCGATGCGGATGTCCTCGGACTGTTGGTTTTCCTGCAACATTTTGAATTGGGCCAAAACAACGGACGGCGGCGGGGACGCGCTTTCCTTGACGCACTGCGCGCATGTCTATTCCGCGACCCCCGAGCCTGAAGCTCCGCCCGCGTCTTCACTCATCCTGCCCTGATACGGCAGGGGTCGCACGGTGCCAATTTGACAGGCACGCTTGCGTCCGGTGCTCACCACTTGTCCAGTGAATTTAGGCGCTCCGTTGACAACCAGCTCGACGGGCCGTTCCACCGGAAAGTCAAAAGTCAGCAGGTGTCCCTCGCGCAATTCCAGCAGATCGCCCACGGTAAGCGTGGGGCCTTCCATCAAGGCTTCCACGGTGAGGGTCGCCTGGCGGAGCACGCGCAGGACGCGGGATTGTTCGGCTTCACTGGCGTGCGTCTTGCGCACCGACCACTGCTGATCGAACTTCTGCCGCATCATCTTGATGACGATCGACGGCATGGCGATGTTCATCATGCCCACGGTTTCGCCAATGCGGACTTCGATGCCGATGGAGACCACAGCCTCATTAGGCGCCATGATGTGGAGCAACTGCGGCTCGGTCTCCATGCTCTCGATTGTGAAATCAACGTTAGTGACGGCCTTCCAGGCCTCGCGGAGATCCTGCAGGATGATGCGGAATAATCCATCGAGCAGGCGCTGTTCAATCTCCGTGATATCGCGCTGGATCGTCGCCGGAGCTCTTCCCGGTGCCGCCCAACAGCATCTCCAGAATCGGAAACACCAGGCTGGGATTCAGTTCGAGGACGCCGTTACCATCGTACGGGCTGAGTCCGAGCGAGACGATGCAGGTAGGCGACGGGAGCCCATCGAGGAATTCCGCGTAGGACAACTGTTCGACGCTAACCAGATTGACCGTCAGGTAGGAGCGCAGGTAAGCGGAGAGGCTGGATACCAGGTTGCGCACGAACGTGTCGTGCAATAGGTGGATCGCGCGAACCTGGGACTTCGGAATGCGGTCGGGACGGCGGAAATCGAATTTCACCGCCGGAGCTTCGCGCTTTCGCTCCTTATTCTGGAAGACTGCGTCGATCTCCTGCTGCGAAAGCTGTCGGCTCAGAGTGTGGCTCCTACCCGTCTATCGACCGGAGCCCGGAAAACTTTAGGACCTGCCTGATATCCGTCTCAGTATTCGCGAAAGCCAACTTCCTCATAATTCGAAGGCTCAGGCCTAATGAAATCACGGATTCCTCCGATGAATACCTTGTAAGGAGAGACATGGAATCCGACGTCTTGGTTGTGGATGATTCTGCGGCAATCCGAAAGATCCTGCAGCGGGTGCTGCGGCAGACCGGGATGGCGATTCGCGCTATCCATGAGGCAGGAGATGGGCAGGAGGCCTTGGCTTTGCTCGCCGAGCATCCGGTGGACCTGGTCCTGACCGATATCAATATGCCCAAGATGGACGGCCTCCAGCTATTGGCGTCCCTCAAGGCCTCCGCACAGTGGCGCAATACTCCGGTGGTGATGATCACCACGGAAGGCGGCGAGACGAAGGTCGCCGAAGCCGTCAAGCTCGGAGCAGCGGGATACGTCCGCAAGCCCTTCACGGCAGATCAGATCAAGGAGAAGCTGGTTGGAATTCTCGAACCGGCGCTACCGTTATGAACCTGAACCAAGTGATTATCGACTCGATTCGCAGCTCGACGGCGAATGTCTTCTCCACGATGCTGGGTGTGGAGTTGGGAACCGGAAGCGTGCGCATTGATGGCGCCGCCGCCGAGCCCAATGACGGCGTCGTTTCGTTTATTGGAATTGCCGGCACCTGGGCAGGCACAGGCAGCATCAGCTGTTCGCCGCAGATGGCTTGCCGCATCTGCTCCCAACTACTGATGACCGAATCCTCAGCCGTCAACGAAGACGTTCTTGATGCCGTCGCCGAACTGACCAACATGATTATCGGCAGCGTCAAGACCGATCTGGAGGGCCATCTTGGGCCGCTCGGATTGAGCATCCCGACGGTGGTATTCGGTCGCAATTTTAAGACTCGTAGCGCAGGGTCCACCGAATGGATGAACGTCACCTTCGACTGGGACGGCGAACGACTACTGGTCAAGATGTGCCTCGCGCCCAATGAAAGGGCGCACGTGATCCACCACGTTCCGCCGCACACCTGCGCGTTGGAAATTTAGCAGTACCGCGTTTGAAGCCATTCATCTGAATCATCTGGAGCCACTATGTCGATGACAATGACAAAGCCCGCCAACGATACCGCCGCCGCGCAGGCCGATGCACGGGCCGGAAAATACCTCACCTTCCAACTGTCCAATGAAGAATTCGGAATTCGCGTGCTGAAAGTGCGCGAAATCATGGGAATTCAGGAAATTACCGCAGTGCCGCAAACCCCGTCCCACATAAAGGGTGTGATCAATTTGCGCGGCAAGGTTGTTCCGGTAATCGATCTTCGTCTCAAGTTCGGTCTGGCAGCGGCGGATTATACGCAGCGCACCTGCATTATCGTGACCCAGGTGCAAGGGGAATCCGGCGCCGTGCTGATGGGAATTGTCGTCGATGGCGTCTCCGAGGTTCTCAATCTCACCGGCGCGGAAATCGAGGACACTCCCGATTTCGGCGAGGAGATCTCCGGCGGGTATCTTCTCGGCATGGCCAAGGTAAAGGGCAAGGTCAAAATCCTCTTGGACATCGATCGGGTGCTTTCGACCCAGGACATGCACAATCTGAACGCAATTCTGCAATAAGGTTTTCGCGAATCACTGCTCGGAAGGCGGAGGGAATTTAAGGCGATGCGTCATCCCATGAATGAAATCGAAGCGGCATCCAGCCGCGTCATCAAAGAGGTCGCGTTTCAAGCCAGCTTACTGGCGCTTCAGGACGCTATTCAAGCCGCCACTTGCGAAGGTACCCACAAGACAGAGCCGAAGGCGGCCGAGTTCCAGCATCTCGAGGCAGAACTGCAGGTCCTCGTGAAGTACGCGCGGCAGCCATCTCCGAGAGGTGTTTAGCGATGCCGTCTACCGAATTGAAGAGAGAAATCGAAGGGCTTGCCTTGCGGTTAGTCATGGGTGAGCCAGAGAGCGTAGGCGGGACGTCCAACTGGATTCCTGCATTGGAGGAAATTCGCGAACGCGCCAGGCGCGAACAGGCGTCCGCGGTCTCATCTGTGGCGGATTCCCTCCTCGACACCTTGCGGAATTCGAGCTTGTCCGATGCAGACTGGCAGGAAGGCATCGCGGCTCTTCAGAACGCGCTAGATTCCGTAGCCGTACCAGCGTCCGCCAATCAAGTCTTATCCCAGGATCCCGAATTGATTTCGGATTTTATCGTCGAGAGCCGCGAGCATCTGGCCAATGTCGAAACTCAGGTCCTCACGCTCGAACGCGAGCCCACCAACTCGGAAGCGCTGAACGCGGTTTTTCGCGGATTCCACACAATCAAAGGCTTGGCGGGTTTTCTTGAGCTTTGGGAGATTCAAAAGATTGCCCACGAAGTGGAGACCGTACTCGATCGCGCACGCAATTCCCAATGGACCATCACCGGTGGCGCGATCGATGTGATTCTGGAGAGCGCCGATCACCTGCGCCGGTGGCTGGCCCACCTGGAACAGGTGCTGAAGCAGCGTCCCTCCGATCCACCGGTACGAGACGAGGTCCTGCTTTCCCGGATTGCCTTGCTGGCTTCGGAGCCGGCTACCAGCATGCCGGGGCTCGCCGCTATGGCGGCGGCGGTAGTGCTTCCTCCTGAAGTCGTGGCAGCGCCCGCACCTCCGGGAGATTCTGCTGCCAACATCACCATCACCGCCCAGTCCGGACAGCGCGAGACAATGGCCGTTAAGGTCGATACCGCAAAGCTCGATTACCTGGTGGATATGGCCGGCGAGATGGTCATCGCAGAATCACTGGTGCGTCACGATGACGAACTGGCAGCTATTAAGAACCCCTTGCTTCACCGCAAAATCGCTCACCTGACGCGAATCACGGCGGAATTGCAGAAGACCGCCATGGCGATGCGGCTGGTTCCGATGGGACCGCTCTTCCGCCGCATGGCTCGCCTGGTTCGCGATCTTTCCCGGCAGTTCGGCAAACAGGTGGAAATGGAAACCCAGGGCGACGATATCGAACTCGATCGAACCATCGTTGAGGAACTGGCGGATCCACTGATGCATATGGTACGCAACGCGCTCGACCATGGAATCGAGTTCCCGCAGGAGCGCGATTCCACGGGAAAGCCGGCGACCGCCCGCTTGCTGCTGAAAGCCCAGCACCAGGCAGGTCAGGTGGTAATTGAGATCACCGATGACGGCCGCGGGCTGGACCGCAACCGGATTCTCGAACGGGCGGTGCAGAAAGGCCTGGTGCAGTCCTCCGCTGTTCTGACCGATAACGAGATCTACAACCTGATTTTCGAGCCTGGATTTACGACCGCCGCCCAGGTGACGAACGTCTCCGGGCGCGGCGTCGGAATGGACGTGGTACGCCGTCATATTGAGAAACTGCGCGGGCGCATCGAAATCCGCAGCGTGTTGGGGCAAGGCGCCACGTTTCTGCTCAAGCTGCCCTTAACGCTAGCGATCATCGATGGCCTGGTGGTCACGGTGGGCGTGGAGCGCTACATCGTGCCCCTATTCGCGGTGAGGGAAATGTTCCGCCCGAATGCGGAGACCATTTGGACGGTGCAGCAACGTGCCGAGATGGCTTTGGTGCGGGGGGAACTGCTGCCGGTGGTTCGGCTGTACAAGCTTTTTGGCGTAACACCGCGTAGTGAAGATCCCTGCCAGGGTGTTCTGGTGGTGGCTGAAGTCGAAGGTCAGCACTTCTGTATCCTGGTCGACGATTTGATCGGAAAGCAGGAAGTCGTGATCAAGACACTGGGCGACACTTTCAAGAACGTGAGCGGCATCGCCGGCGGCGCGATTCTAGGCGACGGACGCGTTGGCTTGATTTTGGATGTGGATCGGCTCCTCAAGGACAAGATCAGTGAATCGCAGCGCTGACCTCGCCGAGTCGGATGAAGTGCGGCCGCTCGCGGCGCGTGAGTTCGAGCAGATCCGTCAGTTGGCATACCGCACATTCGGACTTGACTTGAAGAACGGTAAGGAAGAGCTGGTAAGCGCGCGACTGCGGCGGCTGGTGCGCGATGGCGGATTTCGCACGTACCAGGAGTATTACAAGGGAGTACTGGAAGACCGCACCGGTGAATCTCTGCGCGCCATGATCGATGCGTTGGCAACCAACCATACCAGCTTTCTGCGTGAAGCGGATCACTTCAATTTTCTTCGCCAAACCGTACTGCCCGCGCTCGCCAAGCGTGATTCGGTCGAAATCTGGTGCGCCGCGTGCTCCACGGGCGAGGAAGTCTGGACACTGGCGATGGTCCTCAATGAAGCGCTTCCCGGACGGCGCATCCGTATCACCGCTAGTGATATTTCCAACAAGGCGCTTCGCTGGGCGGAGCGCGCTGTCTACCCTGTCGCCCGCTGCCAGGGCGTACCAGCAGCCTGGATGTCGCGCTACTTCACCGCCGATGGCAAACCCGCCTGCGCGTACCGCGTCACACCGGCGATCCGGGCGCTGGCCGCTTTCCGCCGAATCAATTTGGTAGAAACCTACAGTTGGCCACGCCCCTTTCCCGTGATCTTCTGCCGCAACGTGATGATCTATTTCGACAGCACCACGCAGGAAAAAGTGGTCGCGGGCTTATCGTCCCAACTGGAGCCGGGCGGATACCTTTTCGTGGGGCATGCGGAAAGCCTGGCCCGGGTATCGCACTCGCTCGAGTATGTGAAGCCGGCGGTCTATCGCAAGCCGGAGGGAGGGACCAGGTGGAACAAATCATCGTAGGGGTAGCGGATTGCCGCATCGGATCATGCTCCGCAACAGGTCCTCGCCACCTTCGCCTTGGGAAGTTGCATCGCGCTTTCCGTGTACGATCCCAAAGCGGCCGTCGGTGGCATCTTGCACTACATGCTGCCCGATTCCAATATCGATATCGCACGCAGCCGGCAGAATCCATATATGTTTGCCGATACCGGTATCCCAAAACTGGTCGACGAGGTTTGTGGGCGCGGCGCCTCGCGGCGCCGCTTGATCGCGCATGCAGCGGGAGGCGCCAGCATGATGGACCCTAACGCCATATTTGACATCGGAAAACGAAATTACCTGGCACTCCGCAAGATTCTTTGGAAGGCGGGCATCCTGCTCGCGGGTGAGGCAGTCGGCGGTTCCAATTCCCGCACGATTCACCTGGAGATCGGTTCCGGCCGTCTGTGGCTGCAGGAGAATGGAAAACAAAAGGAACTGGTGCCCTCGTTCCCCCAGAAAGGAGGAAACACATGTCTTACCGGGTCCTGATTACCGACGACTCACCCGCGATGCGCACCTTCGTGCGACGGGTCATTGAACTTTCCGGATTCGAGCTCTCGCACTGTTTTGAAGCCTCCGACGGCGAGGAAGCGCTATCCTTACTCCGTCGCGAATGGGTTGATGCGATTCTCACCGACATCAACATGCCGGGAGTCGATGGAGAGGAACTGCTGCGCCGGCTCGCTGCCGATGAGATGCTGCGCTCCGTACCGGCGATTGTGATCTCCACGGACGCCACCGAAAACCGCATTTCCCGGCTGCTCTCGCTGGGCGCGCGCGGCTACGTCACGAAGCCGTTCCGCCCCGAAACACTCCGCGCCGAACTCGAACGAATCCTGGGGGTGCCAGTTGACTGAGACCGCGATCCACGAAGCATTACACGATTCTGTAGTCGAAGTACTCGAAAAAATGTTTTTCATTGAGGCGACCGGCGGATTGCCCGCTGGATCGAGAGACCCGGAGAGCGTTTTCGTGCAGCTCAATTTTGACGGCGACCCTCCGGGCGCCTTTCGTATGTCTTTGGAGCGCGCCGCCGCCGCCGTAATCGCGGCCGACTTCCTCGGCGAAGATGCGGCCTCCGTGAGCGGCGCCCAAATCGACGAAGTCGCCAAGGAACTCGCAAATATGATCTGTGGGGCGGTACTCAGCCGTATCGAAAGTAGCGTCACGTTTCGCCTCGCCGCGCCGGATCTGATCCATGATGCCGCCGCCCGCCACCACGGAATCAAAGGCACCGTCTGCACTGTGGAAACCGGTAATGGAATTCTGACTGCTGCGATCGATATGGAAAGGGTATGCTCGACAACCGAAAGATCCGCATCCTGATCGTCGACGACTCCGCAATCGTCCGCAAAATTCTAACCGAAGCCCTTTCCGAAGAGGCTGACATGGAGGTTGTGGGCACAGCACCCGATCCATTCGTGGCACGCGATAAGATCCTCGCCCTGCACCCGGACGTACTCACGCTCGATATCGAAATGCCTCGTATGGACGGGCTCACTTTTCTGAAAAAGTTGATGCACTTCCATCCCTTGCCGGCTGTGATCATCAGCAGCTTGGCGCAGGCTTCGTGTTCAGCCGCCGTTCGGGCGTTGGAACTCGGGGCGGTTGAAGTGCTCGCCAAACCAGGCGGACCCTACTCGGTCGGCGAACTCAGGCACACTCTTGCCGAAAAGATCCGTGCCGCCGCTTCTTCCCGTGTGCGCCGTTCCGAGCCCGATCCCCTGCCTCCCGCCGGAAGCCCGGCGCAGCAGCGGCTTGCCCCACCCGCCGCGATTCCCTCGCGATGGCCGGCGGGAACCGTATTCGCGATTGGTGCTTCCACCGGCGGAACCGAGGCCATCGCCAGCGTGCTCACCAAACTTCCACAATCCTCACCAGGCTTGGTAATCACACAGCACATTCCTCCCGTCTTCTCGCGTGCCTTCGCCAATCGGCTCAACGAGATCTGTGCGCTCGAGGTCCGCGAAGCCGTGGATGGAGATGCAGTACGTCCCGGTTTAGCGTTGATCGCTCCGGGGGATTTTCACATGCTGCTGCGCAACTCAGGCGGCCGCTACTCTGTCACCGTGAAGACCGGTCCCAGAGTTTGCTATCAACGCCCGTCGGTCGACGTACTATTCTCCTCGGTGGCGGAAGCGGCAGGCAAACTTGCGGTCGGTGTGCTGCTCACGGGAATGGGTAGCGATGGCGCGCAAGGGCTCCTCCAGATGCGACGGGCCGGGGCTCGAACAATCGCGCAAAATGAAGCCACGTGCGTAGTGTACGGCATGCCGCGGGAGGCTATCGAATTAGGCGCCGCTGCCCAAATTCTCCCGCTCCACTCAGTGCCCCAAGCACTCTTCGGCGGCTGACCGTCCAAACCGGGAAGGTGTTATCCGGTTGACGCCATACCATCCCAAACGCTACAGTAGAAGAGTTCGCCCGCTTTTGGTCAGCACGTCCCCATCGTCTAGCCTGGCCTAGGACACCGCCCTTTCACGGCGATAACAGGGGTTCGAATCCCCTTGGGGACGCCACACTATCAGGCTCCACTCCAATCGGCTCGGCTCGGCTCTACTGCACGCCACCTGCCGGCTGCGGCCGCTTCGGTACCGCAACGTCACGCATCGTCTTATCGGCCGGCATCGCCAAATCCACGAAACCCGCCAGCATCTCTTCCCACGTCTGCTCGCCCCAATACACGTCACTCTTCGGATCTGGATTGAACGGGTTGTTCGGCGAATTGTCAAAATGGGCAATGCACTCGAGCACCGTGCCTTTGGGCAGAGCCTTGGGTTCTTTGAGGTAGTAAGTCAACTGCCAGTTGAAATCGTATTTCGGCACCGTGAGCAGAGTCTCCGTCTCCCCCGTCGGATACGTCACCTTATATTCGAAACCCTTGCCGCGCACGTGCATGTGCGGAAAAAGTGAGAGTAGCTTGGTGTCCTGATACAGGGTGACCCGCGCCATCACTGCGTGGTCCGCAACGCCCGGAGGAATGTGCAGATTCGTATTCCCGACGAAGGTATTGACCACGCGCTCTTTCGGCGGTTCCTTGGAGAAAATAAATCCAATCCGGCTGCGGTCGGCGGCGGCTTTTCCCGTCGCCGTATAGTGCATCTGGAAAATTACGTCGGACCCCTTGGGCACGAACCGCGCCTGTCCCGGACCTACCTCATAAGGTAATCCGCCGGGCACGTAAACGCCGATCATCTCGATCGCCCCAGTGAACTGAAACGCCCCCTTGCCCGTGTCTTCCTGGTGTTTGCTTTCCTGCTTCGGCGGAATGTACGGTAGCCCGGGTTTCGCGTCGGGCATATACTTCACGCCAGGGGGCCGCACCAGCATCACAATATGATGCACCACGCTCTTGGCTCCCGGCCGCACCTCCACTTTTTCGATCCATTTGTCTTCAGTGAAGTTGGTCGGCACCACGATATACGTGTAATCGACAGTTCCGGAAGCGGGCACTTCAACGGCTGTGGGCATCTCGACCACCGCGTCCGGAGTTCCCATCGCCCAGCCCTCGCTGAAAACCAGGGGCTTCGGTGCATCCTTCGGATCGCCTTCCTTCGCGCCTCCGTCTACCCAAGCCGTCAGCGTATCGATCTCATCCTGAGAGAGCCTGCGATCATTCGCAAATTGCCCGTGCTTGGGGTCGGCAAACCATGGCGGCATCTTGCGCACCAGTACCGCTTCCTTGATCGCCTTCGCCCAGGGACGCGCCTCCTGATAAGTCAGCAACGACATCGGCGCGGCCTCGCCGGGACGGTGGCAATTCTGGCAGCGCGCCTGCAGTACCGGCTCCACGTGTTTGTGAAACGTTGCTTCCTTCGGCGCCGGAGCGGCTGAAGCCATCCAAGCTCCGTACAGGACTAGAACACCCAAACGCATCGTCATTCCCCTCTCCATGGGCCGATATTACCACAGGCAGCTGTGGGCCTTGACACGAGCCCGCCCCCTCCGGCCCTATTCTATGGCACCACGCTTGCAATCTTTCTTAGTACTGCGGAACGCGCCGCTAACTCACGAAAAGGAGTAGTAACAATGACAACGAAATTATTTAAGACTACGGCGGGCGCAATGACTCTCGCCTGTGCGGGCTGGCTCGCGGTTGTGACCCTGCGCGCACAACCAATGTACGATCGTATTCACGTGAACTTACCGTACACCGTCACCTTGCAGAACAATACCCTGCAACCCGGCGACTATACAATTCAACAATTGCCGAGTGCGTCTGGAGATAGCCGGATCCTCCTCTTTTACACGAAGGACGGAATGAAATTTGAGACGTCCGCGATGACCATTCCTACACTCGACCCCGATACGCCGCGCGATACGAAAGTAGTGCTGAGCCACGTCGGAGACGACTATTACATCAGCAAGATCTGGGTGCAAGGGAAGGACTACGGGTACGAGCTCCCCATACCCAACGCCATCAAGTCCCGGCAGAATGAGCGCACCACCGAAAGTACTGTGAGCGCCACGTACCAGCCTTCGTCCAACACCGACATGACCACGACGCAGGCGACCACGACCACCTCGACGACCACCGCCGCTCCGGCCACCGAGACCGCGCCCCCCGCGCCGGCCAACAGCAATAACACCGCCGATACGTCGAACCGCCCGATCGCGGAGACCACCCCTGCGCCGGCTCCGGTTCCCACACCCGTGGAAGCCGCTCCCAGCCAGCCTCTGACTCCGGTCCCGGCCGCCGACAATTCGGCCGATCGCGCCATGCCGGATCAGGCTCCGTCCGCCACAACCAGTGCAGCCGACCGTACCAGCATGCCCGCGACCGCGGCCGGTTGGTTGACCATGCTGCTTTCGGGTGGCACGCTCTCTGGCGCCGGCCTCATGCTGCGCCGCAAACGCTAACTCGACACATTACCCGGAAGAACCAGTGAGTGAGAACTCTATGACCCGCGAACAGTGGTATCGGCTGCTCTCTTATCTCTTGCTGGCTGTCGGAACGGTACTGGTTTTTCTGGGTATGCGCGTCCTGTTGGATTCTTACTTTGGGCAGGGCGCGGGCGAGCGGGCGTTCCGTTCCGCCGCCTCCCATGCGGTAATTCCGGCTTCGCTTGCGACCCGCCTGCCGGCTAAGGGCGATACCGTGGCGAAGCTGAGCTTCCCGCGCCTTGGGGCCCAACTGTACGTCTTCGAAGGTGACGACGAGCAGGAATTACGCAGGGGGCCGGGCCATCTTGCCGATTCGGCGATGCCCGGCCGCCACGGGAACTGCGTCATCGCGGGACACCGGGACACTCACTTCCGCGTCCTGAAGGACATTCGAAAAAATGACGACATTCTGGTGCAAACGGACCGCGGGCAATTCCTCTACCGCGTCAGTCGCACTGAGGTCGTTTCGCCCTCCGACACGCGTGCCCTCAAGCCCACAACCGGCGGGGTTCTCAATTTGATCACCTGCTATCCGTTTTATTACGTCGGCTCCGCGCCCAAACGCTTCATCGTGGAAGCCAGGCTGGCCGGCGAAGTTTCGCGTGATGTCTCGCCGGAAAGCAAAATAAGTAAAATAAGGAATGCCCGATAGTTCCGACGAGTTCTACCGCATTCAGAAACTGCCCCCGTACGTCTTTGCAGTAATTAATGAGATGCGCGCCAAGGCGCGCGCCGCCCAAATCGACGTGATCGATTTGGGTATGGGGAACCCGGATGGCGCCACGCCGCGCGTGATCGTCAATAAGATGATCGAGGCGACCCGCAATGCCCGGAATCACCGCTATTCGCAATCCCGCGGCATTCCCAAGTTGCGCGAAGAAATTACCCGGCGCTACCTCGCGAATTATGGAGTAGAACTCGACCCCGATAAGGAAGCGATCGTCACTATCGGCGCGAAGGATGCGCTGGCCCATCTCCTGTTCGCCACCGTCGGTCCCGGCGATGTGGTCGTCTCTCCGAACCCCGCCTATCCCATTCACCAATACGGCGTGCTGATGGCGGAGGGCCACGCCTGCATGCTGCCCATGCCGGATGCCGCCACGTTCCTGGAGCGCCTGAAGGAGCTCTACCGCAACAATTCGAAGAAACCGAAACTGCTGCTTATCTCCTTCCCCCACAACCCCACCACCACCTGCGTAGACCTGGATTTCTTCCGTGAGATCGTCGCCTTGGCCCGCGAGCACGGTACCCTGATCGTCCACGATTTCGCCTATGCCGATCTCGGCTTCGATGGCTACCAGCCGCCGAGCATACTGCAGGTGGAAGGCGCCAAGGATGTCGCGGTGGAGATCTTCTCGCTTTCGAAAAGCTACAACATGGCGGGTTGGCGCGTGGGCTTCTGCCTGGGCAACCAGAAAATGATTGCCGCCCTGGCGCGAATCAAAAGCTACCTGGATTATGGCGTCTTCCAGCCGATTCAGATCGCCAGCATCATCGCTCTCCGCGAATGTGAAGAAGATACCAAAAAGATCTGCGCGATCTATCAAAAACGCCGCGACGTGCTGGTGACCGGGCTGAAACGCGCCGGCTGGCCGGTGGAAAAACCCCGCGGCTCCATGTTCCTCTGGGCGCCGCTGCCCGAAAAGTACCGCGCCGCGGGCTCGCTCGAATTCTGCAAACTATTGCTCGAAAAGGCCCAGGTCGCCGTTTCCCCGGGCATCGGGTTCGGCCCATTAGGGGAAGGCCACGTGCGCTTCGCGCTCGTCGAAAACGAACAGCGCATCCGCCAGGCAACCCGTGCCATCGGCCAATTCTTCAAGTCATGAGCCTTTCGGGCCAGGAACAATTTGCGGGGCAGGCAATTTTCGCTGCCCCTGCTTTTTCAAGCGAGTGCGACGGGCGCCTACCCGAGCGCCTGCGCAAGATCGGCGATCAGGTCGTCTGCGTGCTCCAGGCCGATTGACGCCCGCAGCAGATTCTGCGGCGTGCGCGTATCCGGCCCTTCCACGCTGGCGCGGTGCTCGATCAGGCTATGCGCCCCACCCAGACTCGTCGCGCGAATAAAGAGCTGGCATTTCGCCGCAACCGCCATCGCCGTCTCCCGCGAACCCCGTATCTGGAATGAAAGCATCCCGCCGAAGGCCGACATCTGCCGCGCCGCCACCTTATGGCCGGGATGGTCCGGCAGTCCCGGATAGTGCACCCGCTCCACCGCGTGGTGCGCCGTCAAAAAGCGCGCCACCTTCATCGCGTTCTCCGATTGCGCGCGCACCCTCCACGGCAGCGTATCGATGCCCCTCAGCGTGAGCCAGCAATCGAACGGCGAAGGCACGCTTCCCCGTAGCGCTGCGATTTGCGCGCGCGCTCGAACAGGTAGTTTTCGTGCCGCGTAATCAACGCTCCGCCGATCACATCGCTGTGTCCGCCCAAATACTTCGTCGTCGAATGCGCGACCATGTCCACGCCGCAATCCAGCGGCTGCTGCAAAACCGGAGTCGCGAAAGTGCCATCGCACACCGTCACAATGTTGGGGCTCGCCTGCCGCGCCAGCGCCACAATCGCGGTCAGATCCGTGATCTTCATTAGCGGGTTCGACGGCGTCTCCACCCACACCAGCCGCGTATTGGGGCGCAGCGCGGCATGAAAATCGTTAATATTCGTCATATCGACGTAGCTCGTCTCCAAGCCCCATTTGCCGAACACTTCGCCGATCACTTTCCGCAGCCCCCAGTACACATCGTCGGGCGCCACGATGTGGTCCCCGGGCTCGAGCCCCTGCACCAGCGCCGTGACCACCGCCAGGCCGCTCGAAAAACAAAGCGCATGGCGCCCTCCTTCGAGCGCGGCCAGGCATTCCTCCAGCGCCCGGCGGTTCGGGTTGTCTTCGCGCGAGTAGCTGAAACCGCGCGGATATTCGCCGCCCGGGCTGCGTTCGAACGTGGTGGAGAGGTGGATCGGAGCGGTGACGGCGCCGGTCGCTGGGTCGATGTGGCGTCCGGCATGGACGGCGCGGGTCTCGATTTTCATCACTGCTTAGTGTAGCGTCCCGACGCACTGCCCCACCGTTGCGCGCTATGCCCCACCCACCTCCCGGTAGTTGTCGAGTTTCGCCTCTTGTTTTCTGATGCTTGACCCTGGCACGGAAATTGCACATCGCGGGGCATGGCTTATGTAATTACGGACACGTGTACCAAGGATGAGTTGTGTGTGCAAGCCTGCCCGGTGGATTGCATCCACCCCAAGCAGGACGAGGCCGGTTTCGCCGAAGCGCCCCAGCTCTACGTCAAACCCGACGAATGCATCGATTGCGGCGCCTGCGTCCCGGTTTGCCCCACGAATTCCATCTTTGTATTGGACGAACTTCCCGAAGAATACGCGCATTTCGCCGATATCAACGCCGCCCACTACAACTAGCTCCAACCGGGCCGGAAATGTATCGCACATTGCCGGCCCTGCTTCCCACAGTCTTCCCCGCCCCCTGTTATCCTCAAATCGTAGTCGACTTTTCACGCAAGCTCCCATGAAAAAACTTCTTGCACTGAATCGCAGTGAAATCGCCATTCGCATTCTGCGCGCGGCGAACGAACTCGGTCTCCGTACGGTGGCGATCTATTCCAAGGAAGACAAGCTCTCCCTCCATCGCTTCAAAGCCGACGAGGCCTACCTCATCGGCGAAAACAAAGGTCCGGTCGAGGCCTATCTCGATGTCGAAGGCATTGTCGCGCTCGCCAAGGAAAAAGGCGTCGATGCAATCCACCCCGGCTACGGCTTCCTTTCCGAGAATCCGGCCCTGCCGCGGGCGTGCGCCAAAGCCGGCATCACATTCGTCGGACCCTCCGCCGAAATGCTCGACCTCCTGGGCGATAAGACCGCCGCCCGCCGCCTGGCGCAGAAGGCCGGGATCCCGCGCGTTCCCGGCACCGAAGCAGCGGTCACCAATCCGAAACAGGCAGCAAAGATCGCCGCGGAAATCGGCTATCCGCTGAT
Source organism: uncultured Solibacteraceae bacterium (assembly GCA_963811575.1). Lineage (GTDB taxonomy): Bacteria > Acidobacteriota > Terriglobia > Bryobacterales > Bryobacteraceae > Solibacter. The sequence continues at coordinate 921,846 of CAWERY010000009.1, forward strand.
CATCAAGGCGGCCTTCGGCGGCGGCGGCCGCGGCATGCGCGTGGTCGATAAGGCCGCGGATTTCGCCGGCAAACTGGAAGAAGCACGCCGCGAATCCGCCGCCGCTTTCGGCAACGACGCGGTCTTCCTCGAACGCTTCGTGCGCCATGCCAAGCACATTGAAGTGCAGATCCTGGGCGATCAGCACGGCAACATCCTTCACCTTTACGAACGCGATTGCTCCGTGCAGCGCCGTCATCAGAAGGTGGTCGAGGTCGCCCCCGCGGTCAACCTCGATCCGAAAATCCGCGCCGCCCTCGCCGATGCCGCGGTCACTCTCGCTCGCGCCGCCGGCTACACCAACGCCGGCACCGTCGAGTTCCTGGTGGATGCCGATTCCGGCGAGTGGTTCTTCATCGAAGTCAATCCGCGCATTCAGGTAGAACACACCGTCACCGAAATGGTCACCGGCATCGATCTGGTCCGCTCCCAGATTCAGGTAGCCCAGGGCCTCGATCTGCACGGTCCCGAAATGAACCTGCCCCCGCAGGATAAAGTGCCCCTCTACGGCTACGCCCTCCAGTGCCGGATCACGACCGAGGATCCCGCTAACGGCTTCGTGCCCGACTACGGGAAAATCCACACCTATCGTTCCCCGGCGGGCTTCGGCATTCGCCTGGATGGCGGCTCCGCCTACTCGGGCGCGGTGATCACGCCCTTCTATGATTCGCTGCTCGTCAAGACCACCGCCTGGGGCCGCGAGTTCCCGCATGCCTGCCAGCGCATGGACCGCAGCCTCCGCGAATTCCGCGTGCGCGGCGTGAAGACCAATATTCCCTTCCTCGAGAACGTCGTCAATCACCCAGATTTTCAGGCAGGCAACGTCACCACGCGCTGGCTCGAAGAAACGCCGGAGCTATTCAAGTTCGAGGCGCGCCGCGACCGCGCCACGAAACTCCTCACGTACCTCGCCGAAGTGATTGTCAATGGCAACCCGCAGGTCGCGGGCAAAGCCAGGCCCGCGAAAATCGGCACGCCGCCCATTCCGCCGCACGACGCCTCGGATGCGCCCGCCGGTACCCGCCAACTGCTCCGCGATCTCGGCCCCGCCGCCTTTGCCCAATGGACTGCCGGCCAGAAGCGCCTGCTCATGACGGACACCACGTTTCGCGACGCGCACCAGTCCCTACTCGCTACCCGCGTGCGCTCGTACGACATGCTCGCCATTGCCAACTTCGTTTCGCACAAGCTGCACAATCTCTACAGCGTCGAAATGTGGGGCGGCGCCACGTTCGACGTGACCATGCGCTTTCTGCATGAGGACCCGTTCGCGCGCCTCCGGCAATTGCGCGCAGCCATTCCGAATATCTGTTTTCAGATGCTCCTGCGCGCTTCCAACGCCGTCGGATATACGGCGTACCCGGATAACGCAGTCGCGGAATTCATCTACGAATCGTCCGCGCAGGGCATCGATATCTTCCGCATCTTCGACTCCCTCAATTGGCTGCCCAACATGAAGGCGTCCATGGCCGCCGTCCGCAAAACGCGCTCCGTCTGCGAAGCCGCCATCTGCTACACCGGCGACATCCTCGACCCCAAGCGCGACAAATACTCGCTCGAATATTACGTGCGCATGGCGAAAGAGCTGGAGAAGATGGGCGCGCACGTGCTCGCCATCAAGGATATGGCCGGCCTATGCCGCCCTTACGCCGCGGAGAAGCTCGTCAAAGCCCTGCGCCAGGAAATCGGCATCCCGATTCACTTCCACACGCACGATACCAGCGGCCTGAACGCAGCGTCGATTCTGAAAGCCGCGGAATCGGGAGTCCATGTTGCCGATGCCGCCGTGGCGTCGATGAGCGGCGCCACCAGCCAGCCAAATCTGAATTCCATCGTCGCCGCGCTAGCCCATACCAAACGCGATACCGGCCTCGATCTGGACGCGCTCAATCAGTACGCCGATTACTGGGAAGTGGTGCGCGAGTATTATGCGCCCTTCGATACCGGCCCGAAATCAGGCTCCGCCGAAGTCTACCTGCACGAGATGCCGGGCGGCCAGTACACCAACCTCAAGGAACAGGCGGAATCCATGGGCCTGGGCGCGCGCTGGCATGAAATTGCGCGCACCTACGCCGAAGTCAACCTGGCTTTCGGCGACATCGTCAAGGTCACCCCGTCCAGCAAGGTGGTCGGTGACATGGCCATCTTCCTCGTCAATCACAATATGACCATGGCGCAGTTTGCCAACCTCACGCCCGATCACAACCTGACCCTCCCGGCAAGCGTCATCGATATGTTCATGGGTTCGCTCGGCGAGCCCGAGGGTGGCTGGCCCAAGCCCCTGCAGAAGATCATCCTCAAAGGCGCCAAACCACAGCGCGGACGCCCCGGAGCCCAACTCGCGCCGGTGAATTTCGAGGAAGCCGCCCATTCCCTGGAAAAGAAGATCGCGCGCAAACCGCAACACGACGAGCTGCTGAGTTACCTGATGTACCCCGATGTCTTCCTCAAGTTCGCCCGTGCACGCCAGAATTGGGGCGACGTCGATGTGCTGCCCACGCCCGAGTTCTATTTCGGCATGGAACGCAGCGCCGATATCGCCGTCGAACTCGAACCAGGCAAGGCTCTGGTGATCAAATTCCTCACCATCGGCGAGCCCCATCCCGACGGCACCCGGACCGTCTTCTTCGAATTGAACGGCCAGCCGCGCGAAGTCACCGTGCGCGATAGCAGCCTCGAAGTCAAAGAGCAGGCCCGCGTCAAAGCCGACGCCGCCGTACCCGGCCAAATCGGCGCTCCGATTCCAGGCGTCGTCTCGACCGTCGCGGTAGAGCTCAATCAAACTCTGAAAAAGGGAGACCGCCTCCTCGTCATGGAAGCCATGAAAATGCAGAGCACCGTCTATGCTCCGGTCGCCGGCAAAGTGACCCGCCTCCTGGTCGCTCCCGGCCAGCAGGTCGAAGCCAAGGACCTCTTATTGGTGATCGAATAGCTACTGCTTGCCGATCATGCCGAGCACCGCATTTACCATCACCGACGCCATGCCCACCGGGATCGCCACCTTCCAGCCGATATTCATCAGCTGATCGTAGCGGTACCTCGGGAACGTGCCGCGGAACCAGATCATCGTGTAGATGATCACGCTGACCTTCACCAGGAACCAGAAGAGCCCGATCATCGCGCCGTTCACCATCGGGATCGCCATTACCGCGCCGATCAGCACCAGCAGCACCACCACCCCCAGCAGCACCTTCTGCTGCATCGGGTCCACCACCTTGCGAATCAGCGGGAACGTCAGGATGCCCGAACCCACAAACAGCAGCACCGGCACGCCGTAGTTCAAAGGTTTATCCAGCCACGCCACACTCGGAAACGGACGCAGCCAGCCGCCCCAGAACAACGTCACCGCCACGCTCGAGACCACGAAAATATTGGCGTATTCCGCCAGGAAGTACAGCGCCCACCGAAAGCCGCTGTATTCCGTATGGAACCCCGCGACCAGTTCCGATTCCGCTTCCGGCAGATCGAATGGCGCGCGATTCGTCTCCGCCGTCGCCGCGATAATGTAGATCACGAACGGCACCACCATGAAACCGTAATTCGCGAAAATTCCCCACACGCCGCGGTCGATCTGCGATTGCACAATGCCCTGCATACTCAGCGTCCCCGCCACCATCACGCCGGACAACAGCGCGAACGCCAGCGCCACCTCGTAGCTCACCAGCTGCGCCGCGCTGCGCAGCGCGCCCAGCAGCGAGTAGTGGCTGTTGCTCGACCATCCGCCCAGAATAATCCCCAGGATTCCCACCGCGGAGGAAGCCGAGATCACCAGCAATCCCACGTTCACATCCGCCACATAAATCTTCGCGGCGAAGGGGATCACCGCAAATGCGATCAGTCCCGTGATCGTCGAAATGCAGGGCGCGAACCAGAAGATCGCCTTGTCGGAATCGGTCGGTATGATGTCTTCCTTGAGCAGCAGCTTCAGGGCATCGGCGATCGGCTGCAGCAATCCGTGCGGACCGCAGCGCATAGGCCCGAGCCGCACCTGGAAATCCGCGAGCACCTTGCGCTCCACCAGCACGATATAGCCGGCCACCAGCGGGAAGGCCGCAATGATGACCAGCGTCACCAGAATGGGCATGAACAGCGGATGATTGAGGACGGTCTCCATATTCGTTTACCGGAACAATGAGGTCTTCGCGAGCTGCAAAAAGGGGTCGGGATAGATGCCAATCGCCAGAGTCGCGATGCCAGTCACCGCCAGCGCACAACGCAGTCCGAAGCTGGTGGCAAGCGCCGGCGTCCTTTCCAGCTCTTCGCGGATGAACATGCTGCGCACGATCTTGAAGTAGTAGTAGATCGCCACTGCGACGTACAGCGTTGCGACCACCGCCAGGAAGACGTGCTTCGTCTGCAGCAGCGCCAGGAAAATGTAGTACTTGCCCAGGAACCCCGCGGTCGGCGGAATTCCCGCCAGCGAAAGCAGGAAAATCAGCATCAGGAACGCGTACCCCGGACTCTTGTGAACCAGCCCCGCCAGGTCGTCGAGGTCTTCGCCGATGATGTTGGCCCGCCGCATCGCGATGATCACCAAAAACGCGCCCAGGTTCATAAACGTGTACACCATCACGTACACCGCAATGCCGTTGATCCCCGTATCGTTGCCCGCCACCAGTCCGAGCAGCATGTACCCCGCGTGCGAAATCGAGCTATACGCCAGCAGCCGCTTGATATTCGTTTGGTTGATCGCCGCCAGGTTGCCGACCGTCAGCGTGACCACCGCGATGAATGCCAGCAGCGGCTCCCAGGTTTCCCGCGCCGATGCCAGCGGTCCCAGGAAGATGCGCAGCAGGAAAGCAATCGAGGCCGCCTTCGAAGCTACCGAGAGGTACGCGGTGACGGTAGTCGGCGCGCCCTCGTAAGCGTCCGGCGCCCACATGTGGAACGGTACCGCCGAGATCTTAAAGAGCAGCCCGACCGAAGTCGTGCTCATCGCCAGAAACACCATCGGGTCCCACGGCGGCCGCTGCGCAATCGCTCCCGCGATATCGGCGAGCTTGGTGGATCCCGCGATGCCGTACATCACCGAGAACCCGTACACCAGAAACCCGCTAGAGAATGCGCCCAGGATCAGATACTTGAGCGCCGCCTCATTCGACCTTCGATCCGTCCGCAGGAAGCCGACCATCACATAAAAGCACAGCGCCATCAGTTCCAGGCCAATAAACAACGTGATTAGATCCGTTCCCGAAGCCAGGAAATACATGCCGCACTGCGCGAACAGGATCAGGCTGTAATATTCGCCGTGATGCTCGCCCGATATCTCCAGGTACTTGTAGGACACAATCGCCACCACCACGGCCGCAATCAGGAAGATCCAGTTGAAAAAGATTGCGAATCCATCCACCGTGATCGATCCGCCGAAGCCGCTCAGCTCCGGAGCATTCTGCGCCGCCAGCCAAACCTGCTGCCGGAACAGCCCGTACCCCGTGAACGCCTCGGCCAGCACCACGAAGATCAGCAGGAACTTCCGCTGCCTCGGGTCCGGAAAAATCAGAAAATCGAAAAGCAGGATGGCGCAGCCGAACAACGCCAGCATCACCGCCGGAATAATTGAAAAGTGATCCGACGCTTTGTAGAACGAGCTGAAATCGATCATTGCGCGCCTCCCGCGACTATCGCCGGGGCCTGCCCCACCGGGGGAGCGGCCGCATTCTGAACGGCGCCGCCGTAGTAGCCGGGCCTCACGCGCTGCACGATCTCCGCCACCGGCTGCCGCAAAATATCGAAGTACGGTTTCGGATAGATTCCGATCCAGATCGCCCACGCGATCAGCGGCAGGAACATCGCCACCTCACGCGCGCTCATATCGGGAATCGTCAGATTCTTGCCGTTCGTCACCTGCCCGAGCATGGTGCGCTGGTACAGCCACAAAAGGTAAGCCGCGCCCAGAATCACCCCGGTCACCGCGAATGCCGCCCATATCCAATTGGCCTCAAACGCTCCCTGCATGATCGTGAACTCGCCGATGAAGCCGTTCAAGAGCGGCAGCCCCGCCGAACTCAGCATAGCGATCGCGAAGATGATCGCGAACTTCGGCATCACGTGCGCCAGCCCGCCGTACTCCTTAATCTCCCGCGTGTGCCGCCGCTCGTAAATCACGCCGATCACCAGGAACAACATGCCCGTCGAAATGCCGTGGTTGATCTGCTGCAGCACGCTTCCCGCGATCCCGTTCGGCGTCAGCGAGAAAATTCCCAACGTGCAAAAGCCAAGGTGGCTTACCGACGAATACGCAATCAGCTTCTTCCAATCCGCCTGCATCAGGCTGACCAGCGCTCCATAGATAATGCCGATCAGCGAAAGAACCGCCAGAATCTGCACGATCGTCCGGTCCGCGCTCGCCTGCGGCAAAAGCGGCAGTGAGAAGCGCAGGAACCCGTACGTCCCCATCTTCAGCAGCACCGCCGCCAGAATCACAGACCCCGCGGTCGGCGCCTCCACGTGCGCGTCCGGCAGCCAGGTATGGAAAGGGAACATCGGCACCTTAATCGCGAACCCGATGAAGAAGGCCCAGAAGACCCACTGCTGCATCCCCATCGGCAGACTCAGCTTCATCAGCTCCGAAATCTCGAAGCTGTAAAACCCGAATTGGTGGAAGTGCTGGAAGTACAACGTCAGAATTCCCAGCAGCATCAGCACACTGCCCGCCAGCGTATAGAGGAAAAATTTGATCGCCGCGTACAGCTTTCGCGGACCGCCCCACACGCCGATGATGAAGTACATCGGCACCAGCACCAGTTCCCAGAACACGTAGAAGAGGAAGAAATCCAGCGACAGAAATACCCCGATCATGCCCATCTGCAACAGCATGAACATCGCGTAGTATTCCTTCACGCGATCTTGAATCGCATTCCAGCTGCACAGCACCGCGATGAAGCCCATCAGCGTCGTCAGCATGATCAGCAGCATGCTGATCCCGTCCACGCCAATGTGATAGTGCGCGCCAATCGCCGGAATCCAATCCGAGCTCTCCTCAAACTGGAAGCCGGGCCGCCCGGCCTGAAAACGCGAAGCCAGCGGCAGGGAAATCAGAAACCCGACGAACGCCGTCAGGTTCGCCCACACCCGGATCAGGTCTTTGCTCTTTCCCGGAATCAGGAGCAGGACCGCAAGGCCGGCGAGGGGCGTCAACAGAATGATCGTCAGTAAGTGCTGGTCCATAGAGTTACCGCACAACGTAATAGCCGAAGAACATCAGGACCCCGATCACCACGAAGAAGGCGTACGCCTGCACCCGCCCGGTCTGCAGAATGCACACCGGGTAAGAGAGCATCTTCACCAGGAACGACGCCAGACGCACCGCCCCGTCGATCACCCAGGTGTCCCACCACGCCGAAATCGTAGCCGCGAAGCGCGTCAGCCATCCCGCGCTATTCACGCCGCCATCCACCACGTTGCGGTCGAAAGCGCCCAGCAGCAGTCCCCCGCGCTTGCAGAGTCCGTCCACAAACACGTATTCGTAGATCTCGTCCAGATACCACTTGTTCGAAAGCACGCGATGGCAGCGCGGAAACATCTCGCTGATCCGCACCGGTATGCCGGGCTTCACGCAGTAGAAATACCGCGCGATCAAAATCCCCGCCGCCGCGATCCCGATCGAGGTGAACATCAACGTCCACTCGATCGACGCCGAGTGCTCGCCTTCCTTCACCGCCTCCACCGCCGCCGTCGCAAATACCGGCTCCAGCCAATGTTCCAGGCCGCGGAAGTTCTCCCCGAACGCCGTCCACAGTTTGGGTACGCCCAGCCATCCCGCCAGCACACTGCCGATCGCCAGCACCGTCAGTGGCCCCGTCATCGACACCGGAGATTCGTGCGGATGCACCGTCGCCGGCACTCGCGAGCTGCCGTAAAAAGTCATGTACATCATCCGCCACATATAGAAGGCCGTCATCGCCGCCGTCGTTAATCCAACCGCCCACAGCAGCGTAGACCCCTTGTGCGAACTGTACGCCTGCCACAAAATCTCGTCCTTCGAGAAGAAGCCCGCCAGTCCCGGGATCCCCGCGATCGCCACGCTGCCGATCCACATCGTGCGGAACGTGATCGGAATCTTGTCCTTCAGCGCGCCCATGCGCCGCATATCCTGTTCCCCGCCCATCGCGTGAATCACAGACCCGGACCCCAGGAAGAGCAGCGCCTTGAAGAACGCGTGCGTCATCAGGTGGAACACCGCCACCCAGTACGCCCCCACGCCCAGCGCCAAAAACATGTACCCGAGTTGGCTGACCGTCGAGTACGCCAGCACGCGCTTGATATCCGTCTGCACCAGTGCGATGCTCGCCGCCAGAATCGCCGTGAACGCGCCGATCGACGCCACCACCGTCGACGTAATCGGCGTCAGTTCGAACAGCCCCGACGACCGCGCGATCATGTACACACCCGCCGTCACCATCGTCGCCGCATGAATCAGCGCCGAAACCGGCGTCGGACCTTCCATCGCGTCCGGCAGCCACACGTACAGCGGAAACTGCGCGGATTTCCCGGTCGCCCCGAAGAACATGCACAGCGTAATAATCGTCAGCGTCCCGATCCCGGCAACTTCCGGTGTGAACGCTCCCGTGCGCAGAGCCGCGTTCACGTCCGTGAACCGCAGCGTCCCCAGCGTGCTCATCAATAGGAACATCCCCATGATGAAGCCCGCGTCACCCACTCGATTGACGATGAACGCCTTCTTCCCCGCATCGCCCGCCGACCGCTTCTGAAAGTAAAACCCAATCAGCAGGTAGCTGCACAACCCCACGCCCTCCCAACCCACGAACAGCAGCGCGTAGTTGTTGGCCAGCACCAGCATCAACATGAAAAACACGAAGAGATTGAGGTACCCGAAAAACCGGTAATACCCGTTGTCGTGCGCCATGTACCCCGTGGAGTACACGTGAATCAGGAAGCCGATGCCCGTAATTACCAGAATCATCACGGAGCTCAACGGATCCAGCAGAAAGCCCCAGTCGATCGAGAAATTCGCCATCTGCCCGTTCGACATGTGGAACGGCAGCCCGGCGATCCACTGGAACTGCACAATCTGATGCACCCGGTTGGCCTGCTGCGAAAGCTGCCACACCGCCCCCGCCGAAAAAATAAACGCCAGCAGAATCATCCCCGGGCAAATCAGATTCACCAGGAATTTCAGCGGCGCGTGGTGATGCCCGTGTCCGTGATCGTGCGCATGATCATGTCCGTGATCATGATCATGATCGTGCGAATGATCGTGCCCGTGATCATGCGAGTGGTCGTGGCCATGCTCGTGCGAATGTCCATGCCCGTGATCGTGCCCGTGTTCGAAGATCGGCTCCACGCCCGGCGCCACGGCAACTTCGCTCTTCGGCTGCGGATCCAGCGTCTTGCCGAAGAAGAACATCAGGACCGCTCCCAACAGCGGGAACAGGGGAATCAGCCAGATTTGATCGAGAAAATTCACGTCGTCCCTACCACTTCAGCAAGTCGATTTCATCCGCCTGCACCGTTTCCTTGTTCCGGAACAGCGCGATCAGGATGCCCAGCCCCACCGCGGCTTCCGCCACCGCGTCCGTAATTACGAAGATGGCGAAAATCTGACCATTGATGTTCTGCAGCGCATGCGAAAAAGCGATCAGATTGATATTCACCGCATTCAAAATTAATTCGATCGACATCAGAATGATGACGATGTTGCGCCGCGTCAGCACGCCCACCGTCCCGATGAGCAGCAGGGCCGCGCTCAGCGCCAGATAATGTACCGGTGTGATCGGGTGCATCGTCAGATCCTCTTCTTCGCCATCACCACCGACCCCACTACCGCCACCAGCAGCAGAATCGACGCGATCTCAAATGGCAGCAGATATGTCGTGAATAGCGATTCCGCCACCTGTTCCACATTCCCCGCCGTCGTTGTCCCCGGCGCAATCACTTCCGCGATCCGGAAGCTGTCCTTGCCCTTGTAAAGGAAGTAGCCGATCTGCGCGCCCACCAGGGCCACCGCCACCAGCGCGACCGTCCACTGCTTGTTGAACTGCCGTTCCTTCGCCGCCTGGTCCAGGTTCACCAGCATGATCACGAACAGGAACAGCACCATGATTCCGCCCACATACAGCACAATCTGCACCGCGAACAGAAACTCGGCCTGCTGCAACAAATACAGTCCCGCTACGCCGAGCAGCGAAACAATCAGGGATATCGCGCTGTGCACCGCCGAGCGCCGCGTGATGGTAAGGATGCCGCCCCCCAGCACCATCACTGCGAAAATGTAGAACAACACTGTATCGATCAGCATTTGTATTGCGTCGGCTTGGGCCCTTCTTCGAGCATCTGCCGGTCCCAGATCTGGCCTTCCCGCGTGTAACTCGCCATCTCGAAATCCTGCGTGAGTTCGAGCGCGTCCACCGGACAGGCGTCCTCGCACAGGCCGCAGAACATGCAGCGCGACGTGTCGTAAGTGAAGGTGATCAGTTCCTTGCGCTTGGTGACTTCACTGCGCTCGCTGGTCACCACAATCAAGTTCTCCGGGCACGCCAGCGCGCACAGATTACAGGAAATGCAAAGCGTTTCGCCGTTGTCGGGGTTGATGTTCAGCCGCGGAGCCCCGCGATACCGCTCGGCCACCTTGGGCCGCTCCGCGGGATACTGCTCCGTATAGATGTACTTCGGATTCTGATTCCGGAAGGTCACGTACAGACCCTGGAACAGATCCACCAGAAAGACTTTCTTCAGCAAGTCCATCATAAATTTCACCCTCGCCGCATCACCGGTCGATCTCGCCCAGCACGATATCCAAGGTCCCGATCACCGCCACCACATCCGCAATCAACCCGCCGCGAATCATCCTGTCCAGCGCCTGCAGATTGACGAACGAAGGCGGCCGCACCCGCACCCGGTATGGCTGCGTGGACCCGTCGCTCACTACGTAATACCCCAGCTCGCCCTTCGGCGCCTCGATCGAAACGTACGCTTCCCCAATCGGCGGCTTCACGACCTTCCCGACCTTGCCCATAATCGGCCCCTCGGGAATGCTCTCCACTGCCTGCTCCATGATCCGCACCGATTGCCGCATCTCTTCCATGCGCACAATGTACCGGTCGTACGTATCCCCGTTCTCCCGCGTCGGGATGTCGAAGTCATACTTCTCGTAGCCCGAGTACGGCTGCGCCTTGCGCAAATCCCACTTCACGCCCGCCGCGCGCAGCACCGGACCCGTCACTCCGAACTCCTTGCACTCGTCCGCGCTCAGAATCCCGACATCCTTCAACCGCCCGATCCAGATGCGATTGTTGGTCAGCAATTCTTCGTATTCATCCACCTTCGGGATGAACATTTTGCAAAAATCGCGGATCTCCTGCTCGAAGCCGTCGTACGTCTCATACAGCAGCCCGCCAATCCGGAAGGCATGCGTCGTCAACCGCGCCCCGCAGTATTTTTCGAAGATTTTCAGCGCCTCTTCGCGCTCGCGCAGGCAGTAAAACACCGGCGTGATCGCCCCGATATCCAGCGCATGCGTTCCCAGCCACAACAGATGGCTCGCAATCCGGTTCAGCTCCGTGAGGATCACGCGGATGCACTGCGCGCGCGGCGGCGCTTCCACGTTCAGCAGCTTCTCGATCGCCAGGCAATACCCCAGGCCGTTCGATACCGCCGCCACGTAATCCATCCGGTCCACGTACGGGTTGAACTGCGCGTACGTGCGATTCTCGGCGATCTTCTCCACCCCGCGGTGCAGATAGCCGATGATGCAATCCGTTCCCAGAACCTTCTCGCCATCCAACTTGAGGATGACGCGCAAGACCCCGTGCGTGGAGGGGTGCTGCGGGCCCATGTTGAGAACTAATTCGGTGGAGTCTAGAAAGGTTGAGTCCGGCATACAGACGTCACTGGCCGCTTTCGATTTGCAGGTTTTCCTGCACCCAGCGTTCATCCTGCTGGAGTATTCCGTAATCCTTGCGCAGCGGATAGCCCTGCCACTCCTCGGGCATCAGAATCCGCCGCATATCCGGATGGCCCGCGAATTCGATCCCAAACATATCGAAGACTTCACGTTCCAGCCAGTTGGCCGTCAGATGGACCCCCACCGACGTCTCCGGCCGGTAGCCGTCCGCGATATTGGCCTTCACCCGCATCCGCTCGTTGCGCGAAAAACTGTACAAAATGTAAATGATGTCGAAACGCTCGGCCCGCTTGGGCCAATCCACCGCCGTGATGTCCACGAGGTAATCGAAATCCGCTTCCAGTTTTAAGTATTCCAGGATCGGAATCACCGAATTTGGTCCGGCGACCACGAAATTCTGTCCCAGATACGTGGAAGTCTCGCTGATCCCTTCGCCAAACCTCTCCTTGAGTTCCTTGGCGAGGTCGCTCTCCCACGGTGTGGCAGCCATGGTAGCGGGCGGCTTCGGGGGTGCTGCGCCCGCTGCCGCTGCTGGCTTCGGAGGAGCCGCTTTCGCGGCATCAGCGGCTGGTTTTACCGGTGGTCCCGCGGCTTCTCCCTTTGGGGGAGGAGCCGCGTCGGAGGCCCCCGGCGTTTGCTCGTCAGCCATTTGTACTCCTCGTGAAGACTCTTACACTTATCACTTGCGGACACGGGTGTCAAATACTGCAACACTCGCCGCTAAGCCGCCGCTTCACGCCGGAATCCCCCTCCCCAAACTCGCATCGCTTGCTACCATTCAACCCCCGAGAATCGCCGATCACTAAGCAGCCCTCGATCCTTCCGCCCGAATATGCTGTAATAAAGGCACTTTCGCCCGTATGTCTCACGCCCTCAATCTCCGCCGCGCCCTCAACGCCGCCCATCGCCGCGCCCGCGAGATCCAGATGATCGCCAAGGGACTGGCCTCCACCGACCACCCCATCCTCGCCCACGTAATTCCCATGCGGCGCTGCAATCTGGCGTGTACCTATTGCAACGAATTTGACGATTTCTCCAAGCCCGTCCCCGTCGAGGAAATGTATCGCCGCCTCGACCGGCTCGCCGATCTCGGCACCACCATCATCACCATCTCTGGCGGCGAACCGCTCCTCCATCCCGATCTCGATCTCCTGATCGCCCGCATTCGCAGCCGCGGCATGATCGCCGGCATGATCACCAACGGCTACCTCCTGGTCGCCGACCGCATCCAGCGCCTCAATCGCGCCGGCCTCGAACATCTCCAGATCTCCATCGATAACGTCATGCCCGACGACGTCTCGAAAAAGAGCCTCAAGGTTCTCGATAAGAAACTCCAGTTGCTCGCCGAGCACGCCGAGTTTCACGTCAATATCAATAGCGTCGTCGGCGGCGGCATTCACACTCCCAAGGATGCCCTGGTCATCGGCAAGCGCGCCCTCGAACTCGGCTTTACCTCCACCATCGGCATCATTCACGATGGCGACGGCCAGTTGCAGCCGCTCCAGGAGGAAGAGCGCGAAGTCTACGCCGCCATGCGCTCCATGGAAAAGGCCAGCTACTCCCGCATCAACGGCTTTCAGGACAACATCGCCCACGGCAAGGAAAACAACTGGCGTTGCCGCGCCGGCGCCCGCTACTTATATATCTGCGAGGATGGCCTCGTCCACTACTGCTCCCAGCAGCGCGGCTACCCCGGCAAACCCTTGCTCGAATACACCCGCGAAGATATCCGCCGCGAATACCGCACCGCCAAAGGCTGCGCCCCCCGCTGCACCGTTGCCTGCGCCCACCAGACCGGCGCAATCGATAACTGGCGCGACCCCCAAAGCCTTCCCCAAGCCCCCATCGGCCCATCCCACACCGGCCCGCTGATCCAACTGCAAAAGTAGTCCGAGCGAAGATTATACTTGTGGATGCGCACTGCTTCTGCTCGGTTCTGAGCACTAATCGGCAAAATCGTTCAATGGCGCGATCCTAGCTGCGCTGACTGCTCCTGGGCGTGAGGGTCTTACTACTGCCGCTTCGGGCGGTTCGAAGTCGGGAAGCGCTACGGCGCACTTGGGTTGGTGCTTCTTCTTACGCAGTTCTGACATCGGAGACCGCCTCCTTTCGACCGTCGCCCGCCAGGATATCTCGCTACTCGCCCCTACGCCATCACGGCGTAAGTAAGCCCTCTCAGAGTAAGCAAATGTCAGCAGCAGAGTCATGCGTCAAGTTGACACGAGTCCGACTTCACAGGACTGATCCCACCGAACCGGGTTTTCGGTCCAGTGTACGGTAATGCGTTTATCGACCGCAACGCTCGATTTCGCGGATGAATTACACGTTCCCCGCCCCCAGGTGTCGGACCCGATGTAGATCCGCATGGAAGAAGACGCGATGGACCCTGTTTTCTGTAACCGGTCGCCGAAGTGAACGAGGCGATCCTTCGGGCACCATAGAACGGTGCTTGGAGATTGCGGATGCAGCGCGCCTCCCTTCGGGAGCAGTAGCGGGCCTTGTGTCGGAGAAGAAAGGAGTAGTGGTTCTGCCGTTCATCGGCTTGACAATATATTAATAAAAGAACCTTAATATCCTATATACGATTGTTGTCACCACATGCCGGTTACGACCATGCACAAATTCGTTGGCGTTCTCCTCGCTGTAGCCACTCAGGTTCCCGTAACGACACTCTTGGGCGGATCAGGGCCGCCGAAAGAAGCGCTCGCCGCATACAACGCCGGAGCCAAAGCAGCTCGCCAAAATGACAAGACAAGGGCTTGTCTTGACTTTGAGCGGGCCGTGGAGCTCTACCCTGATTACTATCAGGCCTGGCTCGCCCTCGGCCGCGTTCAGATGCTCCAGAATGAGGGCGCGAAGGCCAGAACGTCCCTCAAAACCGCGATTCGGATCAATCCTCGTTCTACGGAGGCGCACCTTCCGCTGGCAACCCTCGAACTCGAGGCGCAGCGCTGGCAGGACTTGGCCGACGTCACCGACCGGTTACTGTCCATGGCTCCCGACGACTATCCGCAGGCGTGGTTATTCAACGGCATTGCGCGCTTAAACATGAAACAGACAGATAAAGCCGAAGCCTCAGCGCGGAGAGCCTTGCAGTTGGATCCGCAGAATCGGTTCCCCTTGATCCGTCACCTGCTCGGAACGATCCTGGCCCAACGAGGAGACGCCGCAGGCGCCATCGAACACTTTCGGAAATACCTGGAGCTAGCGCCTGACAGCTCCGATGCCGACGGCGTGCGGGCAAAGCTGAAAGAATTACAGAACAAAGGCGAGGCACCGCTGCCGCAGCCCCCTTCCGCGACCTTCCGCGCCGAGGCCAACCTGGCCCTGGTCCGGTTCCAGTACAAGCCCAACAAAGAGCGACTCCAGGCCGACCTACGGCCGTCGGATATCGAGATCCTTGAAGACGGCAAACCTCAATCCGTCGCCGTCTTCCAGGGAGGACGTATCTACCCGCGAACCGTGCCGGTTCAGATCACCCTGCTCTTCGATTGCAGTCCCAGCGTCCGCAACTCGGGGCAACTGGACCCGGACGCGTTCGGCGTCACCATTCTACGCGAATTCGAGAACGCCAGCATCGCAATCTACGGGTTCGGCGACAGGTATGCGCGCTTCACCCCACCCACGCGCGATGAAGCCACACTTCGAGGCGCCATCAATGCCGTGCGCGCTTTCGATGCCGGGGCACCGACGGCAATCTTCCGCTGGACCGCCGAGACCATCGGCAGGATTGGGAATGACGGCGCCAACGCGATTCGGATGTTAGTGGTCGTCACCGACGGAGAAGCCAACGCATCCGGCGACATCGGCGGCGCCAGCCGGGCCGTGGCGGCGGCACAGGAGGTGGGGGTCGCGATCTTTCCTGTCCTGCTGAGACCCCACGCCATTTCGGACGCGTCGTCATCGGGGAACGCGACGGACGCAATGCGGGACAATTTTAAGTCACTTGAAGAGGTGGCGGGGAGAAACCTTTTGATCGAGATGGCAACCGCGACCGGCGGCAAGAGATTCGATCTAAACTCACGGGAAAACGTGCTTCCGGAGCTTCTGAAACAAATGGCCGCACATCTCCAGCATGAGTACGTGGCCGGATTCTACATGACGGCGACCAACAGTGAGAAGCGGCGGCACAGCATCAAGGTTCTGCTACGCTCCAAGGGACTCGGCAGCGTCGAGGGAGGCGCCCGAGTGATCGTGTATTAACGCGAACACCGGTTTGGCAAACGATCGCGTGTTACCTTTCTTGGCTGAAAACTGCGCCACCGTTCTCCAAGCCGCCAAACAACGCCCCGGGGATGGAGCGATCGAACTCCATATTTACTGGCCGTCCGGCGCCAGCTACTCCCGCATCAACGGCTTTCAGGACAACATCGCCCACGGCAAAGAAGACAACTGGCGTTGCCGCGCCGGTGCCCGCTACTTATATATCTGCGAGGATGGCCTCGTCCACTACTGCTCCCAGCAGCGCGGCTACCCCGGCAAACCGCTGCTCGAATACACCCGCGAAGGTATCCGCCGTGAATACCGCACCGCCAAAGGCTGGCCCCCGCTGCACCGTCGCCTGCGCCCACCAGACCGGCGCAATCGATAACTGGCGCGACCCCCAAAGCCTTCCCCAAGCCCCCATCGGTCCGTCCCACACCGGCCCCCTGATCCAACTGCAAAAGTAATCAGAGCGAAGCTTGATAGTTCTGGCTGCGCACTGGGAACGACCCGGACGTGCACGTGTACGCCATGGGGACTACAACGCGGAGCGGGCTTCTGCCACGGGTGCTGGGCGTCATAGCTGGGTTAGAACCGACGGAGGACAATTCGCGCTTTCAAATTGATTCTTTCCTCACACTACGAGTTCGCATATAATAGCGCGCCTAGGAGGTGATCAGTATGGGATCACTGCTGCGTAACGTGGGCTCTGTCTGCCTGGTGCTTTTCGCACTCGGCCAAATTTGGGGGCAAAACGGGGCGCCCGCCAACCCTCGATCGCTTGTAAGGATCACACAAGTCAAGCCCGACATGGCGACGGAATGGCTCGCGATTCAAAAAAACGAGGTCAATCCCGCGCTGAAGAAGGCCGGGGTCGCCAGCCGCACGATGTTGGAGACCGTCCTCGGAAATCCGTATGAATACGTGAGCCTGACGCCGCTGGGAAATTACTCGGAATTGGACGCCGATACTCCCATCGTCAAAGCGTTGGGTAAGGAAGGCGGCGCGCGGCTCCTGGCAAAGACCAGGAAGTGCATCGACAGTCAAACCTTATTCGTCAGCACGCGCGTGGAAGAATTCACTTCCATGCCGAAAAATCCCCCCTCTGTATGGACGACGGTTCGATACAGGGCCGCGCCTGGGAAAAACCAGGATTACGAAGACTATCTCAAGACGGATGTCCTGCCGCTATACGTCAAGGCGAAGGCTGCGGAGAAGATCGGCGGATTCAGTGTGTCAAGGAGAGGGCCGGGAGCGAACACGCGGGACCGGACACTCGTGATCTACTCGGACAAAGTGGCCAGCATGGAAGCGGGAACCGTCCCCGTGCAGATGATCGGACAGGAGGCGGCGGCTAAGCTCACGGCAAAGGGCGCCAGCCTGGCTTCGCTCGTCGAAGTAGTCGTCCGCCGCAGGATGCCCGATGTGAGCTACTAACTCGATCCCGGGCTCCGGACGGTTGGTAACCGGAGCCTGCAGTCCCGTCCGACTGGACGCTAGCAACGCTCCCGGATCCTCTTTGGGATGGGCATGTCGTTGAAGAAGATGCGGCGGGGGATGACGGAACTCGAGGCAGTGTGGTTGATCTGCTGGCATTGCAAATAACACCCGGCATTGGCGATCGCGAGGCCGCGAGCCGCTCGGCCAAGATACATAAAAGTAGCAAGGACTTCCCACATCGAATGGAGGCTACAGCATTATCGTACAAGTAGACCCGCGATCCCGATGGCGGCCCGACACCAACGCCGTGAGAGCAAAGCTCTCTGTGGAATGAAGTCCGAAAACACTTTTTGGCCGCTAGGTCTGCTCTTCGTCCACAAGCCCATTTACTGGAAGTTGTTTCCGAGTAGGCGAAGCGTAATCATTTTAATCATTTTGGGATTTTGGACGGCAAGGGGGCTATCAACACTACTCAACAGTCAACGCTTCATCGGCGGAGATCGTCATTGAGGTAACATGGCTACCGTGCGGATTGGCGGAGTTCTTGTTTCTTTTTGGGCCACACTTTTCGCCCAGCAAGCGGCTCGTCCACCTGCCTTTGAAGTCGCATCTATTAAGCCCAGCCTGGAGCCGCCTGGCAGCGTAGTGGGCATTTTTGAAAGCAAGGGTCGTATCAGCGCGAAGAACGTAACGCTGAGGCGGTGCGTGCGCGGCGCTTACGACCTACCGGAGCCCCAAATCATCGGAGGTCCGAAGTGGGTCGATCAGGATCGCTACTATATCGAAGCCAAGGCGACCGTGCCGGCCGGCGATCACGAGTTGATGCTGATGCTCCAGACGCTGCTCGCCGATCGGTTCAAGCTGGTGGTTCACCACGAGCATAGGACGATTCCCGGCTACAGGCTGGTGCTGAGGCAGGGTGGGCTAAGAGCGCAGGCCTCCGCACCCGATGGCGGCAGCTTCGGCCATTCACAGCGAGGGCGCATCGAGGCCGAAGGCTGTACCATGGCTCAACTTGCCCTCAAGCTGGCGGAAGTGCTTCATCAGCCGGTGCTAGACGCAACAGGTGTCACGGGGAGATTTGATTTAAAGCTGGAGTGGACGCCGGATGATATGGAGGCAAAGCCGCCTTCGGCCGACCAGCGCGCGGGCAATGCGCCGGACGCCGGTGCTGGTCCTTCGATTTTCGCGGCGTTGCAGGAGCAACTCGGTCTGAAGCTGGAATCGGGCAAGATTCCGGCTCAAGTACTGGTGATCGATTCTGCGGAGAAACCTTCCGAAAACTGACAAGCACAATTATCTTGGTCCCCACGGGACAAGTTTTCGCCGCAATCTTTCGATGCCGATGATTGTCGGATGATGGCAGCCTCGGCGCGGATGACATCGCTGGCATCTCTTACGCCGGCGAAAGACTCTGTTTTCTGATGAACCGACAACATTGTCATAGGCGGAACCCCAAAACTGCAGTCTTTAGTCTCCGAAAGACGGCATTACCGTACACTGAGCCCGACTCCGGGGCCGACGGAACCGCGGGGTTACCGATCGCTCCCGTGATACCCCGCTCACGTCACGTTGAAGCTTTGCCGCCATGCCGGCCACTAGCCCATCTGCATTTTTGTAACGCCCGCCCTTGATGTGCTAAATTTCTAGCAGGATGCTAAAACTGCAGCACGCCCTGCCCTTCCTCTTCCTCTCCGCCTGCGCCGTGCGCCAGCCCGCGCCCCACACCTGGCGCTTCGCCAATCGAATCCTCCTCCCGCCCGGCGTTACTTCCCCGGACCTCGCCGCCCGCACCATCACCGTTCCCTCCACAGTCTCGCGACTTCCCTGTCCGCCGACCGACGCCCTCACCCTTCAGCGCCGCCGCATCACCGTCCACCGCGAAGCCCTCCTCCGCCAACCTCCCGGCTGGCTCGCCGATTGGATCGATCACTGCATCCCCGCCGCACAAGCTCCGCTCCTCACCGCCCGCATTTTGGAATCGCTCCCCCTCCCCTCCGGCGCCGCCCTCCGCCTCCTCCGCGGCGATGGCCGCCAGAACTTCGTCGAGCTCATCGCCGGCAGCCGCCTGCAGGTCGTCAGCCCCGTCCTCGGCCCCGCTCCCGCCGCTCCCCAGGCGGATTCCCCCATGAAGGTCACTGGCCAGGGCTACTCCCTCCAGGTCGAAATGCAGGCGCCCCCGGACTTGATCGGCTTCGAAATCGCCTGGTATGACCTCGTCCCCAGGCCCGATGGACGCGGCGCCCTCATCGTCCCTGCCTCCGCCCAAATCAACATCCGCGGCAAGGTGGAAGACCGCGCCGCGCCCGCCGTCAACCTCTTCCGCTTCCCGCCCGAGATCGCCTTTTATCGACTTTTCTACAAGGCCGATCAGAGCGAAATCCTCGCCCTCTCCCCCACCCGCGCAGCCCTGCCTGCCGACCCCGACGCCTGCGCCACATGTTTTCCCATCCCGCGCGGCGTCGGCGTCAATCCCTACATGCGCGTCGAAGTCAATGGCGCCCCCGTCAGCGTCGGCATCGGCGCCACCGTCCGCGCCGCCCTCCAGGCCGCCAAACAACGCCCCGAGGATGCCCTGCCCACCCTCACCATCACCAAGCCCTTCGCCGGACGGCCAGTAAATATCGAGTTCGATCGCTCCACGCCGGACATCCTCAACCTGAGCCTTACCGGCGATGAGCAGCTTCGCTACGGTCGATAATCGCCGCAGCAGCCAGGCCGACAGGTCGTCATTCAGCACCAGCCCCGTGGTCAGTTCACGATCCTTGTGTGTCGTAAGGTCGAAAACCGCAAGTTGCGCGGTCCAAACGTTGTGCGCCTTTCCCGGTGCCAGCGCAGTCATCCCGACCGGCCGCAGATACAAGAGGGTGCCGCCGCCCGGAAGCCAAACCACCTTCTGAGCCGTCAGCGTGGGCGTCCAGGTCCCGGCGGCAAGATCCAGACAGGAAGTAGTCGCGCTGCGGGTCGCCACTGCCCGCACTCTCGCCGTTCAGGCCGGCCAGTATAGACTTTCCGTCGGGTGACCACACCAGATCCTCCGCAAACCTGTCAGGTTTCGGCCACGCTACCCGCGTAACTTCCTTTCGCGTCGCGCTATCGATGATCGCCAGGCCACTCTTGGCCACGGCCGCAATCCGCGTCCCGCCAGGTGACCACACCGGCCCCTCATAATCTCCCACCTGCACTCGCGACCGGCCTGTCGCGGTATCCACCAGAAACAGCTTTGCGTCGTGGCTTTGCCCTTCCTTGTCCAGAGACCCCGCAATCACAATCGCCAAAGTGCGCCCGTCGGGCGAAACCGCCGCCGCGTTAGATGCCGGGTCAACCTTGTCGATACGCCACGGGTGCCCGAAGATGCTGCGCAATTCCGTTCCTGCGCGGATCAGGATCCCGCCCCCGGCAGTGGTTCCGTTCAGATGCAATCCATCTTCATCGGATGTCTGCCACACCCGGCGCTCCTGACCGGTTCTGCCTGTCGAATGCCCAGACTTCTCTGTCCGTTGCACCCGCATAGGCATTGAGCGAACGAGCCCCGTCCCGGTCCGAAACAAAGTAGATCAGCTTGCCGTCCCGGGAACACAGCGGCTCCATGTGGTCCCGCTTCGAATCCGTCAACTGCCGGAACTCGCTGCTTCCACTGCGCGCAATCCAAAGCTGCCGCCACGTCCGGCCCTGCCCGGCATACACCCGCCTGCTGAGAACCGTCTGTCCGTCCAGCCAACCCGCACCCAGAAGCAACATCCCGCAAACTGCTAGCTTTGATCTCACGTTTTACCACCCCAGTGTATCGAAGCCTCCCGGCCGTCACGCCAACTTAAAATTTATCTTCGGCCTGTTTTGAGTAACTTACAGGAGTAACATACCTGATACTCCCTTACTCCCGTGCTAACTTCTCCATCAGGTAGAGAGTTGCGCAAACCACAGCGCGACGCCAACAGCTTTCATCCTGCGCAGGATACGTTGACCTGAAGTGGTGCTGACTTCCCGTAAGCCCGTTAACGGCTAAACGGTGGTTCCCCTACGTGGAGGAGACCGGCGGGAAGATCTTCGGTTCGAACCGATCACACCCGGGGGACCGTCGCGGATAGCGTTTGATTGCCGCACCCCTGGATACAGAGACTGATCACGCGAAACGAGTGGACGATCGAGAGGCCATCCAGCCGAGTTCTTACGTCTTCGTAGCGTACAGTCGAATCACTGGCGGCCGGGCACGCACGGCGATAAGACCGAAAGCCCCCGGCCGCCGCAACGTTTCTGTTTCATCCAAACTAAGGGGATACGTGTGTCTAACTTCTCATCCGCAGGAACAGGTAAGAACCCGCCAGCGCGAACACCACATCCGGAGCCCACGCCGCCGTCGCCGGCGAGAGCAGATTTACGTCGCCCACTTTCTCGAATAACTGCCCCACCGCCAGATACACCACAGCGATCCCGATGCTCACGCCGATTCCCGTCATCGCCCCGCGATTGCCCACCAGGAACCCGAACGGCACCGCGATCAGCGCCATGATCAACGCGAACAGTGGCAAGGAGAACTTACGATAGAACCGGACCTGCAACTTCGACGTGCCCTCGAAACCGCTCTGCGTCAGATCTTTGATATACCGGTCCAGCTGCAGAAAATTCATCTGCTTATCCTGCGGTGCTTCCTTGCAGAAAATAATCCGGCGGTTCCGTCAGTTCCCGGAACGTCGTCGCCTGAAACGGGCTGAAATGGTCGCAGTTCGCGCCCTTGTACTCGCAGCTCCACCCGTCTTCAAAAACCCAGGTCTTCAGCGATGCGTTCCAGTGCGCCTGGCGTCCGAAAATCTGACGCTGCAGCCGGAACGTCTTGGGGTCGAGCTCGAAGACGCTCGCATCGCTCATCGTGCTCTCGTCGCCCGAGTTATTGAAGTACTTGTAGTTGAAGATGCGCATCGAATCGTAGCCCATCTTCCAGGTGCGGTCCGGCCGTAGATAAGTCTGCGTCGCGCGTCCCTTGATCTGGTCGCGCAGCGCCTTCCTGTATGCGATTCGCCTTCGCCACATAGTAGAAATCGAAAGCGAACAGCCCGCCGCTCAACAGCACGCTTCCCACCAGGATCGGCGCCGCCAGCCGGAACAGGCTGACTCCGCAAGCCTTGAATGCCGTAATCTCGTTCTGCTTGCTCATCACCCCGAACGCCGCCAGCACCGCCACCAGAATACTGATCGGCAGCATTTGGTAGATCAGCTGCGGGCTCAGGAAGAAGAGATACTTGAACATGATCTTCAGCGGGATGTTGTTGCGCAGCATGTCGTTGATCAGCTCGAAGAAATTGCGGATCAGTTCCAGCGATACAAAGCTCGCCAGCATCAGCACCAGGTAAGTCACGAAGTTCGAAAGAATGTAAGTATCCACCAACTGCGGGAAGCAGCGGAATCCGCCACCCTCCGGCCCCGGCCGATTCGTCCGGCAGCACGCGCGATTTCAAATCCCGGAAAAAAGCCGCGATCCGCCCGCGCAGGTCGCCGAGATAATCGCTATCCCCCGGCTTCTCCAGGCGCGCCAGAAAAATCAGCCCCGCCACGAAGAAGACCGCGTTCGGCAGCCACAACGCCACCGGCACCGGCAGCGTCCTCTGTCGCGCCAGGCCGATCAGCGAAACGAAACCCATGTAGTAACAGAAGAACGCGACGAAGATGGCGTTCACATAGCCCGCCGAGCGCCCGCCCTTCCGCGTTGCAATCCCCAGCGGAATCCCCACCATCGCCAGCATCACGCACGCCACCGGCAGCGCGAAGCGCTTGTGCAGCTCGATCTGGTATTCCACCCAATCCGGCTTATTGCGCGGATACGCCAGCAACTGCCGCGTCCCCATCCCGATCGAACGCAGCGGCGTCTGCGAAGGCGGCGACGCAACCAGGCCTTGCTGCCCGGTCGGCGCCACCGTGTCGCGCGACGCCAGGTCCTTGCTCATCTCGTGCGTCGAATAGTTGCGCAGCGTCAGTTGCAGCCGGTTGTTCTTGACGTCGGGCACCGCAATCGCCTGCTCCGCCACCGTGATCATCGGCCCCATCGCCTTGTCGCGCATCCCGCTCGAGCGCTTCTCCGGCGGCGCCACATCGGCCACGAAGATGTTCTTCCATACCGCCGGATTCCCCGCCTTCACCTCGCCCACATAGAGAATCGTGTTCGGAAAGTTCTCCACGAAAACCCGCGAAGGCACCTCCGCGGTCAATTGCGTCGCCTCCAATTGATTCACGATGTCGGTGTACTTGTGGATCGAGTAAGGCGTGAGCCGCAGCGTGGCGAAGGCGGCCACACCGCCCCCCAACGCCGCGAAGAACAGCACCGGAAAGATCACCGCACGGCTGGACACTCCCGCGGCGCGCATCGCGATAATCTCCCCGTCCGATGCCAGCCGGCCCAGCCCGATCAGGATGCCGACCAGCACCCCGAACGGAATCGTAAACGGCAGCACGTTGGGAATCGCCAGGGCAAACAACTGCAGCACCAGGTTGGTGTTCGCGCTCGAGCTCTTCACCAGCAGTTCGAAGATCGGATCCACGCTGCGCAGGAAAAGCACGAAGCTCGCCAGCAGCGTGCCCAGCACCGCGCTCGTCAGGATTTCCCGGAAGATGTACCTGCCCAGGAGGCGCACGGTCCGCCTACCGCGACATGTCCGGCGCCGAAACCACCGGCAGCTTCGGCATCTCGTCTTCCATCGGGTGCAGCTCCAGGTCGTCGATCAGAATCGAGGGCGCCACCACGGTCGCTTCCGCCGTGAAACCGGTGCCGCCGATCAGCGCGAACGGCGCCGTGTTGTCCATGAATTCGAAGACCGCCGCATCGTCGCCCGCGGCCAGAATGTCCTTCAGCGACCGCACGTTGAAGCCGCGGAATCTCATGCCGCGCACCAGTTCCTCGTGGCCGTCCACATAGATCTTGTAGACCAGAATCGGCAGGCTCACCGGCCGGCCGCCCTGCTGTCCGCTCAACAGCCGGCGCGCTTCGTCCAGCCCCGCCGACGAGGGGAAATCCATCTTGCGCACGATAATGCCGTAGGGCTTGTTGCGCGTGCGGCACAGTTCGATCAGCCGCTTCTTCAGTTCGGACACCGGCACCGCATCGCTGGTGCTCACGAAGAGATTGCTGATCGTCGCCGAACTTGCGCCGAACCCGCCGGGCAGCCGCGCGCGGCCGTTGGAGGTTTCGAAACCGCGTACCGGCTGCCGCGTCAACAGGTAATTCTTCAGCACGCCTTTTTCGATCAGCTTCAGCGGCTTCGGCACAGTGCCTTCGCGGTCCACCGCGTAGCTTCCGAACAGCGGGCGCCCGCGCCATTCCTTCTGCGTCGGGTCGTCCACCACATCGAAGGTGTCCGGCAGCACGCGCGCGCCCATCCTGCCTTCCAACTCGCTCGCTTGCCCGCCGCCGCCGCGTCCGCCCTGTGCCACCGGACGGCGCGTCAAACTCAGATTGTGCCCCAGCACTTCGGCGAACATCTGCGCGCCCGGCCTGGCCTTCGAACAGCACCGGCCCGCTATAATCTTCGCCCTTCGGAGCCTTGGCGAGCGCGACCACGTTTTCCGCCAGCCCCGTGATTCCGTTCCGCATCTCCGATTCGCTCGGCAGATGCGCGGCGTCCACCGCGTGGAATGTCACCGCGTCGCGCAGCGTCATGCCGTCGGGAGCCTGCGCAATCGCGCGGGCGCGAAGGAAAGTCGCGCTCTCCGGTTCGCGGACTTCGGTGCCTTCGGAATTCAACAGGTAAAAACCGCCTTCGCTCGCATCCATCTCGACGCCGGAATTCTTGACTCCCGGATACGCGGTGAAGATCGCCGAAAGCGAGCGCACACGCGCCGCCCACTGATCTTCGTCCAGCACCAGGCGCTTCAACGGACGCATCGATTTCACCGGCTCCGCGCGCGCAAAATCGCTGAGCTGGTCGCCCTGCTGCATATTGCGCAGCGCGGCCCGCTTGCGCGCGATCGCTTCCACGGACGACTTGTAAGCCGAGTCCGTCATCAGCCAGAAATAGCGTCGCAGCAGCGGGTAGGAATCTTCCAGCGGAAAGCGCTCCAGGTCGTAGCGCGAGCCGCCGAAACCGCCGCCCGCGAAATTGCTGTTATCGAACTTGTAATCGCCCACGCGCACATGCGCGTCGGGCGAACGGAAACGCTCCTTGTGGCGCGACAGCAGTCCGCCGAGATTGGCGGAAAGCGAGAAGTTCTCCTCTTCGTCGATCACGTATTCCACGAAGTAGGGCGCTTCCAGGTTCGCCAGCGCCAGTTTCCGCGCGCGCTCCATTTCGTCGCGCATCGCCTGAAAAATCGGGTCGGGCGCGGGCGCCTGAGCGCTCAACATTACCAGCGCACCCAGGCCGGCGGCAGTCAGCAGGAGACGCTTCATTTCGCGCCTCCCTTGTTGTTTTCCATGGTGGTGGGTTCGGGAAGCAGCGGAGGACGATCGTTGCTCTTGGCCTTCTTTTCGATCTCGATCTCCGACACCAGAATCGCCGGCGCTACCGCCGAGACCGGGACGCTGCCCGATTCGGCGCCGCAGTAGCCGTTGAACACTTCCTGCTTATCGGAGGTCGCCAGAATTTTCGAGAAGCTGGAAAGCGGCGTGCCGACAATATCCGCGCCGCGCACCAGTTCGTCGGGACGCCCGTCCGCATACACGCGGTAGACGATCACCGGGATCACTTTGAACGCCTGCACGTCGCCGCGCTGCGTGCCGGTGAAGCCACCGCTGATGTCGCGGAAGTAAAGGCCGTACGGCTTGCCCTGCTTCTTCACCTCATCGAGCAGCATCTGCCGCAGTTTCGCGTCGGAGACGGCGTTGGTGGATTCCACAATCAGGTTGCTCTGCCGCGACACCACTTCGAGTCCCGGTTGCCGGCGGCCATGGCCGTTCGATTGAGAGAAGCCTTTGATCGGCGAGCGCGACATCAGGAACGTCTTGAGCACTCCCTTATCGACGGCGGTGATCGGCCGGCCTTTCACGCCTTCGTCATCGTAGTCGTACCAGCCGTTGAGATCGATGCCGTTGATCTTGCGCTTCGTCGGGTCGAAGACCACGCTCAGGAAATCGGGCAGCACCTTGTTGCCGACGCTCTTGGTGAAGGTCTGGCCTTCGCTCTCATCCTTCTGGCGGTGGCCCTCCACGCGGTGGCCGAAAATTTCATGGAAGAAGACGCCGGCGGCGCGGCCCGAGAAGATCGCCGGTCCGACGTAGGGCTCCGATTCGGGCGCCTTCAAGAGGTGCGAGACGTCGTTCGCCACGTGATCGATCGCGGCCAGAATCACTTTATCGTCGGGCAGGCCGTTTTCATCCACCGCTTCGAAAGCCTCGAAGGAGCTCAAGTCGGTGCCGTCGGAGGCCTTGGCGGTAGCGGTGATCACCACGCGCGCGAAACCGCGGCCGTGTGCGATGCGGGAGCCTTCGGTATTCACCAGGTAGCGCGTGTCGGTCTGACAGATCACGGAGACGTGCGACGTCAGCACGCTCGGGTAATTCTGGAAGCGCGCCGAGTAGAGGCGAATCTTGTTCTGCCATTCGGCTTCGTTGAACTTCAGCTTGGCCGGAACCTGGGAGAACGTGGCGGGCGCTTCGCTGGAGAAATCGTCGGAGTTGTCCTCTTCGGCGACCTTCACCTGCGTATTCGTTTTGATCCGGATGAGGCGCTCCGCGGCGGTCCGGTAGGCGCGATCGGTCTCCAGCCAGAGGCGGCGTTTGATCGAGTTGACGTTGTCCTCATAAGAGACCAGCGCTCCCGACGTAAACTGGCCGCGATCCCCACGGACGCGGTGATAATTGTCGAGTTTGGGCGTGCCCACGCGCACCGAGACATCGAGCGCGCGGCTCTGCCCGGCGTTGGTCGCATCCACGGTGCCGAGCGTGCCGCTGACGGTCTTGAACTCCTGCTCCGTGATCTCGTAGCTCAGGAAGTAGGGCGGCGGATCCGCCTTTTCCTTGAGCGCGCTGAAGTTGCGGTTGAGTTCCTGGGACATTGCGTCCAGCAGGACAGTGGGCTGGGCTGAGGCGTCAGACGCCATAGAGACCAGCAGTGGCAAAGCGAACAAAACTAGGCGGGTCAAACTAACAGAATAACACTCCGAGGGGAATGCCCCTGTCGCGCTAGTTCAGAAATCGGGAAGCTGCGGCCCCCTCCAGCCATTTTCGGCCGCAGGCAACGGCCCGCACGCACTCCGCGAGATCGCGCAGCGATGCCGTCTTGCTGACCACTCCCGAGGCACCGGATCTGACGAGCCGGAACGCTTCCTTCTCGCTCACCGTCTGGCCCCAAACAATCACTGCGGCCGTGGATTCGGTGCGGCGCAAGAGCTCCGCCAGAGCCCGGTGCGCGAATTTCTTGTCCACTAAGAGCATGTCGGGGTGGAGTTCCGCCAGGGCGCCCGCGGCGTCTTCCAGATTAGTCTCGGCGGCGACCACGCGCGCGCCGCCGGTGCCTTCGAGCAGACTACGCAGACCTTCCATGGCGACCGGCTCCGGGTCGCAAATGATGAGTGTGTTCACGCTGTGGGATAAATCGGGTGAAATGCGGGAATACTTTACCGCGGAGCTAAACGGTTACCTTGCCAAAATCGCTTTCGGCCAGATCAATCCAACAGTTGCCGAGGGTGTTCTGAACGAAAGCCGTGCGCTCGGCGAGGAAGGTGCGCGGGCCGGTGTACTCGTCCCAGATTCGCCGCGCCTTCGCGTCCACTTCATCGACGGTGCCGGGCGGAATTTCCTGCGCGAGCGTGACATGGGGGTGATAGGCGAAGGGTTCGGCAAACGCCAGGGCATCGGAGTTCATGGCGTCGTGCATCTCGAAAAACTCATCGGCGCCCTTCGCCAGTTCGATATAGATGACGTTGGTCACCGGGAACCGGCAAATCGCGCCCAGCGTGACTTCGAAGGCGGAGCGGCTGGCGGCACAGCGGTAAACCTGTTCGCTCGCTACCCGCCAATCCACCGCCAGAGGGCGAGGGGGCAGGACACTGACATGCGCGTGCGGATTGCAGCCCGGCACCAGTTCTTTCCGCAAATCGTCCAGGAAACGACCCAGCGGATCGGGGATGTAAATCACCAGGGCGAAGACATTCAAACGCTGCTCGGCAGGAATCTGAAACAGCACCCCGTTCGGATCGAAACCCATTCTCATCTCCATAGTAACCGTTTTGTGGTTTTTGTCACCCAGGATGGGTACCGGCAACCGGTCACCTGTTAGGCTAATCGTAATGGACCACCCTTCCGAGACGAATCCCCTGCTGCGCGTAGAGTTCCGCATTCCGTTCGACCAGATTCGCGCCGAGCACGTGCAGCCGGCGGCGACTGAGTTGCTAAAGGATGCGCGCGCACGCCTGGCCGCGCTGGCCGCGCCGGATGGCGAGCGCACCTTCGACAATACGATGCGCGCCCTGGATCATCTGACCGAGCCGCTGGATTGGACGATGAGCGTGATCCGACACCTGGAAAGCGTGGCCACCTATCCCGACCTGCGCGCCGCTTTGAACGCCGCGCAACCGGAGGTCAGCGGCTTTTACAGCGGCATCCCGCTCAATGCCGGCCTGTGGAACAACGTGAAAGCCTTCGCGGCAACTCCCGAAGCCGCCGCCCTGGCGGGCGAGCGCCGGCGCTTTCTCCACAAGACCGTGGACACATTCCGCCGCCACGGCGCGGACCTGGACGCCGAGGGCAAGAAGCGGCTGGAAGCGATCGATGTGGAGTTGACGCAGATCACGACTAAGTTTGGCGAGAACGTTTTGGATTCCACGAACGCCTTCGAGCTGGTACTTACCAAGGAGAGCGATCTCGCCGGACTTCCGCCGAGCGCGATCGCTAGCGCGCGGGAGAGCGCGGAGCGCAAGGGCCTGGACGGCTGGCGCTTCACGCTGCAGGCGCCGGATTACACGGCAGTGATGACGTATCTGGATGACGCGGCGGTCCGCCGCCGGCTGTACGAGGTATACGCGGTCCGCGCCACCAGCGGCGCTCACGACAATCGCCCGATCGTGGCCCGCATCCTGGAATTGCGGCGCGAGAAGGCCGCCCTGCTGGGTTTCACTAATTTCGCCGACCTGGTGCTGGAAGACCGTATGGCGCATTCCGGCGAACACGCGCTGACTTTTCTCGAAGACCTGAAGACGAAGACGGAGCGCCGCTTCCACGAAGAAAACGAGGAATTGTTCGCCTTCCGTCGCAGCATCGAAGGCCCGGATGCCGCGCCGCTCTCGCCTTGGGACGTCGCCTATTACGCGGAGAAGCAGCGCGCCGCGCTGTACGATTTCGACGAAGAGGCGCTGCGCCCGTATTTTCCAATGCAGCGTGTGGAAGCCGGGCTGTTCGAGCTGGTACACCGCCTCTACGGTATTTCGGTGGAAGAAGAGACGGGCGTTCCGGCCTGGGATTCCGAGGTGCACTTCTACAACGTGCGCGATGAGAACGGCGTGTATCTGGGCGGGTTTTATGCGGACTGGTATCCGCGGGAAAACAAGCGCGGCGGCGCGTGGATGGACAGCCTGATCACGGGCGGCCCCGCGGCGGCGACCTTCCGCCCGCACCTGGGACTGATTTGCGGCAATCTCACACCGCCGGTCGGGGGCAAGCCGGCCTTATTGACGCATCGCGAAGTGGAAACGATCTTCCATGAGTTCGGTCACTTATTGCATCACTTACTAAGCCGGGTGGAGACGCGGTCCCTCGCCGGCACCAACGTGGCATGGGATTTTGTGGAACTGCCGAGCCAGATCATGGAGAACTGGTGCTGGGAGCGCGAGGCGTTGGATCTGTTCGCGAGGCATTACGAAACGGGCGCGCCGATTCCCGATGACCTGTTCCAGAAAATGAAGCGTGCGCGAACCTTCCGCGCGGCCAACGGGCAAATGCGGCAGCTCGGCTTCGGCTTCATCGATCTGAATGTCCACGTGCGCTACGACGCGCAGCGCGATGGCGACCCGGTGCAATACGCGCGCAGGATTTTGCAGGGGTTCAGTCCGGCGCCGCTGCCCGCGGAGCACGCGATGCTGGCGGCATTCACCCACTTATTCTCAAGCCCGGTGGGTTATGGCGCGGGGTACTATTCGTATAAGTGGGCCGAG
The DNA here is from genome assembly GCA_963811575.1 of uncultured Solibacteraceae bacterium. Lineage (GTDB taxonomy): Bacteria > Acidobacteriota > Terriglobia > Bryobacterales > Bryobacteraceae > Solibacter. The sequence continues at coordinate 952,462 of CAWERY010000009.1, forward strand.
GTGCTGGAAGCCGACGCGTTCACGCGATTCCGCGACGGAGGTATCTTCAGCCGCGAGATCGGCACCTCGTTCCGCGGCGAGATCCTCTCGAAGGGCGACAGCGAAGACCCCGCGGAGTTATACCGCCATTTCATGGGACGCGACCCGGACCCGAACGCTTTACTGCAGAGATCGGGACTTGCGTAAGAGATCAGCAATCAAGGTGGGATAAGTGTTTGCGGATTCTTGCCGACCGGAACGCGGGGAGCTGAAGCCTGCTCCCCGTTTCCGGATGGCGCTGCCGTTATTTGAACTGGAACAGCGCGGTGTGATCCGTGCCGTCGCTCAGGCGTAGGGTGAAGAGGCGGCAGGAATTCGACCAGCTCTTATCCGTCTTCCAAACGTAGGTGTACGTGTTAGAGGTCGAGTCATAGCTGAGACTGCTTCCACCTGCGCTCGAGGTCGCCTGGACATCGGAGACCGGCGATCCGCTGTTGCAGGCAACCTGCATCGATTGCGGATAGCCCGCGGCCACAATGCCTAACCCGCGATTACCGCCGAGGCTGAAGTTCACCGGAATTGCCCTCCCCGCGTTTACGGAGTTCACGACGGGCGCATTGTGCACCGGCGGCAGGAAACCGGTGAAGGGAAACACCACCGCGAGTTCATATGCGCCGACATCGCAGCCGGCGACTCCGTCGGTGTTGCCATCGCTGGGGCGGACCTGGCCGCGCTGATCCAGGTTGCCGATCGGGGCGGCGGCGCAGATCGCATTGTCCGCCGCGTCGATGGCCGGACTGCCTGGCAGTAATGCCATGGTTTGGGTCGGACCACCGTTGTCCGCCAAGGGTCCCAATTTCGGGTCGGTAAGAGTGAAGTGCGCGGGATCCGAGCCGCAGCTTGTATCTCCAACCAGATTCATGCCGGAAGCTGTGAAGGAAGGTACGTCAATGTAGACGCACGTCGGGCCGTCGAGGCTATCCGTCAGAATCGTGTTGGCAAGCGTCATCGAGCCACGCACGATCGCGAGTTGCGCTGCCGCGCTGGCTCGATTGCTGGAGAAGGTGCTGTTGATCACCGTCACTGCGGTGTCCGTCGCAAGAACAGCGCCGCCGTAATTGCTGGCGCTTCCACACCCCCTGGTGGTAGCTGCATTTCCCTGGAAGGTGCTATTGGCAATGAGCAACGTCGATCCACTGTTCTGCCCTTCCAGTTCAATCGCCCCGCCGCATCCGCTGATGTTGTGTGTAAAGGTACTGTTCAAAATGCTGATCCCACTTCCCCGGCTGCTATCGATAGCGCCGCCACCGCCATCTGTCGCAAAACCGTTGGCTACGGTCAGGGATTTCAGGTTGAGCGTCGCACCATCGAACACGATTATTTGCCGGACTGCATTGTTGCCGTCCAGCGTGATGCTGTGGCCGGTGCCATCGATCGTCACCGCGTCCGAGCCTCCGATGAAGAGGCTTCCGTTCAAGGTGATGACCCCACTCACATCGAAGACGATGGTGTCGGGCCCAGAGCCTGCCGCGCACCCGTTCACGGCGAAATCGTTGATCGCCGCGTTTACCGCGTCATGCAGCGAGCACATACCCGCGCCTCCCGGGTCCGCTGTGGTATTCACGTGAATGACAGCCGCCCGCGCGGGTATTCCCCCCACAAACGCCATCACTAATCCGGCGCACAGGATGGCGCGCCCCAAATTCAGTTGTGTTTTCATACGTATCTCTCCTCCTGAAAACTGATGCGGTAACGTTTCTGTATTGAGCGGGGGCATCCACCCGCTTGCAGGCCTACAGGGGCGAGGAGGTAGTTAAAATTGATCAGGCCGAGAAAGAATTTTTTTATTAAAATAGCCGCATGCTTCCCGAGGCGAGACCGGATGAGATTACGTGTCTGATGGCCGCCTTTCGAGCCGGAGACAACCGGGCCGGAGGACAGCTCATGGAGCGGTTCTATCCCGAGTTGAAGCGTCTTGCGGCCGGGCAGATGCACGGAGAACGGCCGGAGCATAGCTGGCAGCCCACCCTGCTCGTGAACGAGCTCTACCTGGAACTGATCAAGATCAAGGCGCTGCCGTCGAAGGATCGCGATCTCAACAATGAAAAAGCGGCGTTCTTCGCACTAGCCGGCCAGATCATGAAACGTCTTCTTATCCACCATTCGCGGCCGATCTCAAGCAAGGCTCGCAAGGTTCCGCTGTGGGACGGAGCGAGGATCGACGGAGAGTCCGGCATATTGGAAGTCGAGGACCTGCTTGCCCGGCTGGCTGCGATCAAGCCGGGGATTCGAAGCGTGGTGGAGATGAAAGTGTTCGAGGGGCTTACCGCGGAGGAGATCGCGCCGCGGCTCGAGTGCTCGGCAGTCACCGTACATCGTTACTGGCAGTTCGCCCGCCGCTGGTTACAAGCGCAGTGGGAAGAGTCCGGGGTTGTTCAGGCCACCAGGGTTCCATGAAGGAAGGGCCATTCGAATTCAGCGATGAAGAATGGCGCGTTGTTCTGGGGCTTGCGGAGGAGGCCGCGGCACTCCCGCTATCCGAAAGGGAAGGATTCCTGCGGTCATCGGGAGCGGCTCCGGAGATTATTGCCGAGGCCGTGATGCTGGCCCGCGAATTCACTTCGGTAGCGGAGAAACTGCCGGCACCCGGAGAGCGGATTGGAAAATTCGAGATCACCGGCACCCTGGGCCGCGGCGGCATGGGCGCGGTGTACTCAGCCCGGGACACCGAACTCGGGCGCAAGGTGGCGCTAAAGTTCCTGCCCCCCGATAGTCCGGCGCGCCGCGACACGATCCTGCGAGAGGCGCAGACTGCGTCTGCCCTGAATCACCCGAATATCGTGACGATCCACGAGGTGGTTCGATCGGGACCCTCGATTGCCATCGTGATGGAGCTGGTGGAAGGGAAATCCCTGCGCGAAATTTGCCAGGAACGCGTGCCGCTGGAGAAGGCGATCGATATCGGCCGGCAGATCGCGCAGGCCTTGGCCGCCGCGCATACCGCGGGAATCATCCACCGCGACATCAAGCCCGAAAACATGATCCTGCGCAGCGACGGCTGCGTCAAGGTGCTGGACTTCGGGCTCGCGCGGCACTCGGGCAGCCTGCAGCATTCTGCAGCCACCATGCAGGCGGGAACTCTGCGCTACATGTCGCCCGAGCAGGCGCAGCAACGAAGCCTTGACGCCGGCGAGCGACGTATTTTCTTTCGGGCTGGTCTTGCACGAATTACTGACGGGGCAGCACGCCTTCCCGGAGAAGACACCGCTCGAGACCGCACACGCAATCATGGTCAAGGAACCCAGCGGCGCGTTACCTGGCGGCATACCGGTTGAGCTGGTCCGGTTGGTACGCGCGCTGCTCGCGAAGGCGCCGGCGGATCGTCCGAATGCGGAGGCGGCGGCTTCGCAGTTGGACAAAATGTCCGCGACGCTGCGGGAGCCTCGCGCCCTGCGCCTGGAACACGCTCCTTTGGAAGAGTCGCAGGTGTGGCGCTGGCGCTGGTATTGGTCGGGGGCAGCGCGGTCTGGCTGGCGCGGGCAAAGCGCGAAACGGCGGAGTTGGCGGATGTGATGATGAAGCCGCTGACGTCGCAGTCCGGGTGGGAATTGGCGCCCGCCTTGCGCGCGGATGGCGAGGCGATCGCGTTCACCTGGAGCGCCAAGCTGGACGGGCAGCGGCAGATCTATGTGAAGCGGGAGAAGGACGCAGAGCCCAGGGAACTGACCACTTCCGCGGCCGCTGGACAGGTTGGATATCTGGTCTGGTCACCGGATGCGAAACGCATTGCGTTCAAGCGGCGAATGGTTGACGGGGGAGGGGCGATTTACTGGATCGATCAGAGCGGCGGTGAGGAACACAAGGTAATCGACCTAAACAGCGCCGATTTGAGTTCGTCGATCGACTGGTCAGGGGACGGCCAGTTCCTGGCGTTTTCCGATTCGGCCCCAGGGCACAAGCCATCCATTAGCTCCTCTACTTATATAACCTGCAGACCGGCGAGAAACGGAAACTTACTTCGCCACCTTCCACGCTGTGGGGAGATTGGAATCCGAAGTTCGCGCCGGACGGCAGAACGATCGCATTCAAGAGAGTGACCGGTTTCTGGGCGGACGACATTTACCTGGTTCCGACTAGCGGCGGTGAGGTCAAACAGTTCACCGCCAACCGTCGCGGCATCTGGGGCCATGCCTGGATGCCGGACGGAAAGAGCCTGTTGGTTTCCTGTCAACGCAGCGGCACGGTATTCGGCATTTGGCGATTTCCTTTGGACGCACCCTCACGGCCGGAGCGGGTTGCGCAGGGCGGCGTGGATATGATCACGCCGGCGACCAGTTCCCGCTCCAGCCGCATCGCATGGGTGAACCAATCGTGGGATTTGAATATCTATCGCGTGGGCCTCAATGGCCGAGGTACGCCGGAACGAGTGATTGCGTCTACGCAGCGCGACAACAATCCGGCCGTCGCGCCGGACGGACGGATCGCGTGGGTGAGCGACCGGTCGGGAAGCCGGGAGGTCTGGCTCGGGAAGGAAGACGGGTCTGGTCAGACGCAGGTGACACACCTGAATGGGCCGCAGGTGGATCACTTGCAATGGTCATTCGATGGCCGCTACCTGGCGTTCGATTCGCGCCCCAACGGGTATTCCGATATTTTTCTGCTGGAGTGCCCGGCAGGATCATTTCATTGCGGCGAACCACGCGCTATGGGTCTAGTCCCGGCGAACAGTCCGGGCTGGTCGGCGGACAGCCAGACAGTGTACTTTTCGTCCAACCGTACGGGGCAACCGTTGATCTGGAAGCGGGCATTATCCGGCGGGCCGGCGGTGCAGGTGACGCGGACGGAAGGCTCCTGGGCGAGGGAGTCCGCGGACGGGAAATGGCTCTACTTTTCCGATTAGCAGACTGAGAGCATCATCTCGCGGATGCCCGGGTCTCAGGCAGCAGGTGACGCTGTCGCCCCGGTTACGATGGTGAGCCGTGCGAACAAGGTACAGAGCGAGGGCTGGGCGGTCACGCAAAACGAGCTGGTTTTCATCGGCCGTCCGGACGGAATTCATCCCGCGGCGATCCGCGCGTACAACCTGACCACGGGAAAGATTCGCCAGATATTGGATATGACGGAGGTATTTCTGGATCGCAGCGATATCTCGCTATCGGTTTCCGAGGACGGAAATTCGCTCTTATACGCGCAACTCGACCGCAGCGGCAGCAATATCGTTTTGGCGGAGAAAAGGCCGTAAATAGACGATGGCGACGGCGAGTTAGGGAGTGGCGAGGGACAGGTCGGCGATAGCGGGAGCAGTGTTCGGCGGTGAAGCGTGCAGTCTAAAGGTAAACATCACAGATAATTATGGCAATCCTGTCACCGGCGCGCACATCCGCATCGCGGGCGGCGGACACACGTCCGAACTCCAGCAAGATATGTTGGTTCCATTCAAATGCGGAAAGTATACCCTCGAGATCACAGCTTCCGGCGCCCGGCCGGCAGCTATCGAGGTGGATATTCATCAGATGGAACACGGTCATCCAGGTGCCAGGAAACCAGGGTCGGTAGACGGACAAGTTCCGCTATGTTCCGTATTAGGTAAAGTCGCGTCCGCGCTGGACACATCGCGGATTCGTTTGATGGAGATGTTCGTACTTACAGTGTTGATGTGCCGGTGACCGCCAAACACGAATTCCAGGCTACAAATTTGGATTGCGGGGTCTACCTTCTGATCGTAGTAAGGCGGGGAGAATGCCTCGGCACAAAGGTCTTGCGAATCACCGCTGCGACAGGCAGGGTTGCCCGTGTTGATTTGAAGGGCACTGACTGGATCGAACATGGCTGTTCGTCTATCTCACAATAGATGCGGCCGCCCGACGGACGGACGAATTTACGGATCAAAAGCGCCGCGACGGCGTTGGAGACCACGGGGCTGCGGGCGCGCAGGACGGCGTGGGGCCGATGCGCTCGCCGGTGACGCTCAGCATATCGGCAAACTCCGAAGAGGAAGTAGACGCGGTCGCTGAAACTCATGCAGTGGTCGGTGCGCAGCGCCTGCTGGACGCGGCGAACGGGAACGCGACGGTGGCGACGGCGAGTTACGGGGTGGCGGGAGAGATGCTGGGGCTGAGTTACTTCGGGTACAACGAGACGCGGAGTTACAACAGCTTGTTACAGATGACGCATCAGACGGTCAGCGGAATGATGGATATGCAGTATCTCTACGCGGCGGGGTCGGACAATGGGCGAATCACACAGGCAATCGACGGGGTCGCGGGGGAGACGGTGAGTTACACGTACGACACGTTGAATCGCTTGAGCGGGGCGACGGCGGGGACGTGGGGGCAGGGATTCTCGTACGACGGATTCGGGAATCTGACGGGAAAGACGGCGACGCTGGGGAGTGTGCCGACGCTGAGTGTGAGTTTCGACGCGGCGACGAATCGCATGACGGGGCAGAGTTACGATGCGAATGGGAATGTGATGATGCTGCCCGGCGATACGTATGATGTGGAGAATCGGGTGATCACGAACGGGGTGGGGTCGTACGGGTACGATCATGCGGGGAAGCGGGTGGTGAAGAGTATGCCCGACGGGTCGAAGGAGTTGTACTTCTACGGGGTCAGCGGGCAGAAGCTGGCGACGTTTGCGACTTACTACGTGTGCGGGACGACGTGCGTGCTGAATGCGACGACGTCGTACAATGTGTACTTCGGCGGGAAGCTGGTGAAGAGCAAGGGAGTGGTGGTGGTGACGGACCGGCTGGGGAGCGTGCGGGCGAACTCGAACGGGGAGACGATGCGGTACTACCCGTATGGGGAGGAGCGGACGACGACGGCGGACAATCGGGAGAAGTTCGGGACTTACACTCGGGATAGCACGACGCAGGATTACGCGGACCAACGATACTACGCGGTGGGCAACGGCAGGTTTAATACCCCGGATCCATCGGGTATCGGGGATGCGAACTCGCTAAATTTGTACTCGTATGCGAGTGGCGACCCGATCAACTCTGGCGATCCCAGTGGACTCTGCGACGTCATGATTGCCGGCATCCGCCAGGGAAGTGGCAATTCGAGCGACGTCGCCGAGTACGGTGCCGGGATGATCACGGTATATCCGTATAGCAACGGTGCGGGTAGTTCGGCTGGGCTCGGGATGCTTCAGGGCGTATACGACGTCGCTGTGCAAACCTTTGGTGCCACGAGCACAACCGCAGCCGCTGTGTACGGTTTGCTGCTCGCCTCTCAAGACAGCGGGCAAATAAATGTAACCACATTTAGTGGCGGAGCGCAGGCGTTCACGAGCGCAGTAGACTTCTTAAACTCCCACGGAGCTTCTGGCATAGTGGACCGCATTGGCAATATCACGTACGTCTCGCCTGGCATCGTGGGTTCGGTTTACAACAATGGGAGCACGATGGTGTTGAGCGGCGTTGGAATGACGGATTTTGCCGCGCAGTCCTTCGCCAGTGTCGACGTTCCCGTCCAGGTAGCGTCGGCATGCGGGCATAATTTCGGCTGCATAGCGGCGGCGTTTTACCAGCTTCTTGACAGCCGTAGCGGTAACGGATGCTCCCATCCCCTAGAGGTCAATGTGGCATCCGGCTCTTCAGCATGGGAGAGGATGCTGCGCTACGCACCGGCAAGAGACGACTGGTTCTATGAATATGATCAGTGGCTGGTTCAATGGGGGTTCCGCCCGTGGCAACTGCCTACGGCCGTACCGACACCTCAGCCACAACCTCACGTTACCAGCACGATCAAGTGGAACTAGGCTGCCTGCTGTTAAGGATGTGTCTATGTGGCTTTCGACTCGGCAATACCGCATGAAGCGTGCTGCAGTTCTGCTAATCGTGGCGATTGGTGCTGTGAGTGCCATTCTCGCTGTCGCCCAAATCCATTCAGCGACCGCCGAACCGATGGTGCCATCAAGTATCGCGCGGATTGAAGTGGCAGCTCTATTGGGTGAGTACGGGTATGCATTCGAGTGCTCACCGGTGTTCATTTCAGACAACTCAGTTGGTCTATTAGTCCGCTCGGCATCGCCTGACGCCGGCGATCCGATCATTGTCATAGTCAATTGGCAAAATGGTTCGATCGAGGCACATGCCGAGATGCAAAGTGCTGACTACGTCCGTGCTTTGCACGCCGCTTCAGGTGGGCAACTCCTGGTTGAGGGACGTTACCAGAGTTTTCTGTACTCCTCAGGTCTAAAGGACCGTCAGTTGCTCCCGTTCCGGACCTTGGTTCCCCCGGTGCCCCGCAGCAACACCATAGGCGAGCAGCACTCTGACAATTGGACGGTCTATCAGCTCACACCGCTCGCGTTGACGAAAGTGCGAGAGGGCCAGGGCGAACTACAGTCAGTATCCGACGACCTAGTTGTTTTTCGGCGTGCGGACACGATTATCACGGAGCGGCTCACCGGTGATCCGGTCGGTGGTTTTCGGGTTACGCCAATGACAGCGCACCAACGCGTTGCTGAGATCATTGGCGGGAGGGCACTCTACATCGACGGAACTCCAAATGGCAAATTGGTCACTTTCGAAGGAAGGCTACGAACACAGATACCGCTGACATCCGGCTGGGGATTCCGTCACGGGCAGAGCAGGGACGGTTCGCGCTTGCTATTTGACCACTTCACCAGGATCATTCCTCCGGCCCAAAGGGTTGGCGAGAGCGTGATCGCGGCGTTGACGCTGGGACTCGGAAGAGGAAATGAGACCGCGAACGGCGAAGTCATAACGGTCGTCGATACGAAGGATGGTGCGAGGTGCTTTGATCTGGAGAGTCCCAGTCGATTGTTTGGAATGCCGGGCGGCTGGCACGCGGATGTTTCACCTTCCGGTCGACTTGTGGCAGTCACGACCCAGACCGCTCTCTCTATTTATGAGCTTCCAGATGCTTGTCTGAACAAGTAAGAACTGAGGTGGCCATTCATCCGGCGGGACGACCAGCTTGAGTGCGCCAGGCTCGCATCTGGCAGGCGTGGGAGCAGAACTGGCGATCACTTCGGCCGACGTTCCGAGGAAACCAACGGCCGCAACCTGGAGCCGGACAGCGGGCGGCGGTCATCATGCCGGCGATCTCCGAGGCGAACTGCTGCCAGATGGCGTCGCTCAGTCTTGCCGGCCGGTGGTGGACGGTGAACTGCGACGGCCCTTCGTCGGGCGGGGCGATCAGTTCCAGTCGGCCGCCGGCAATCTTTTCCGTTACTCTCCGGGCCAGATGTTCTCGCGCCTGGCCGAGTAGCTCTTTCCCTTTAGCCGCCTGATGCTGAGGCAACGCCCGGCGCAGTGCGGCCACATCCTCACCAGTCACCGCATCCCACAGAGTTGTAGCATTCCGCAACGCCCGAATCTCCCGATGCCAGCGCTCGACGGGTTCCGGCGGCAGGACCTTGCCCGTGGCGGTCAGCAGCCCGAACAGGCTGGCCACCCGGACCACCTGATCGTGCGTAAGCGTACGGGCAACCCATCTTGAGAGTCGTCGGGAATGCTGGTGAGATGGCAGCATGACGCGACGCAGCACAGCCGATGTCGATCAATTGGTGAAAGCTTATCGGGAGCGGGGCGATCTGACGCGGCACGCCTTCTGCGAGAAGCAAGGCATTTCACTTTGCACCATCGATTACTACCTGCGGCACCAGAAGAAGCCCGCCGAAAAACGAGCGCGGCTGGCGCGGGTCGAGTTGAGAACGCCGGAGCGGCCGGAGCGATTTGCACTGATCCTGAGTAGCGGCCGCCGCATCGAGTGCAGTGAAGGCGGGTTGGCACAGCTAATCCGCACTGCCGAGGCGATCTGAAGTGTTCGGGCTCGGGCCCGCGACCAAGATCTACATCGCTGTGGAATTCGTCGATATGCGCAAGGGCTTCGATGGTCTCTACGGGCTGGTGCGCGACCGGCTCGGAGAAGATCCGCTGAGCGGGCACCTGTTTCTATTCATCAATCGGACCCACGGTGACGGTGACGGCGGCGGACGGGAGTGGGACGACGACGCAGTATCTGACGGCGTACGGGAGTTACACGGGGAGTTTGGTGAAGGTGACGGATCCGGCGGGGAAATGGAAGATCCAGCAGACGGACGGGCTGGGGAATCTGGTGCGGGTGATCGAGCCGAATCCGGCGGGCGGAGCGGATTGGATTACTAACTACAGTTACGATACTTCGGGCATTTAACTGGAGTGAGCATGCCGCGGAGTACGGGGACGCAGACGCGGACGTTCGTGTATACCGGGGACCGATATGACGAGCGCCACCAATCCCGAGAATGGGACGGTGACGTATCAGTACGACGCGTCGCATCACGTGACGAAGCGGACGGACGCGAAGGGGCAGGAGACGCGGTACACGTACGACACGGTGGGGCGATTGACGGAGGTGCAGCATTGGGCCGGGTCGCCGCTGACGGAGCAGATTCCGCAGCGGGTGGATTACTATTACGACAGCAATCCGATCAACGGGAGCTACTCGCAATATGCGCAGGGGCGGCTGGCGGCGGTGACGTTCGCGGATGAGAGCACGACGTTCCCGATGAACTATCAGTACAGCTACAACCAGGCGGGGCACGTGACGTCGCAGCATATGGACTACGACTATGGCGCGCATGTGTTCGACGCGTCGTACACCTGGGATACGGAGGGGCGGATGACGGGGACGAATTACGGTCCGTCGTATAGCCTTCAGTATGACGTGAATGGGCGGTTGAGCGGGCTGCTGGACGCGGCGAACGGGAATGCGACGGTGGCGACGGCGAGTTACGGGGTGGCGGGGGAGATGCTGGGGCTGAGTTACTTCGGGTACAACGAGACGCGGAGTTACAACAGCTTGTTACAGATGACGCACCAGACGGTGAGCGGGATGATGGATATGCAGTATCTCTACGCGGCGGGGTCGAACAATGGGCGGATCACACAGGCAATCGACGGGGTCGCGGGGGAGACGGTGAATTACACGTACGACGCGTTGAATCGCTTGAGCGGGGCGACGGCGGGGACGTGGGGGCAGGGATTCTCGTATGACGGGTTCGGGAATCTGACGGGGAAGACGGCGACGCTGGGGAGTGTGCCGACGCTGAGTGTGAGTTTCGACGCGGCGACGAATCGGATGACGGGGCAGAGTTACGATGCGAATGGGAATGTGATGATTCTGCCCGGCGATACGTATGATGTGGAGAATCGCGTGATCACGAACGGGGTGGGGTCGTACGGGTACGATCATGCGGGGAAGCGGGTGGTGAAGAGTATGCCCGACGGGTCGAAGGAGTTGTACTTCTACGGGGTCAGCGGGCAGAAGCTGGCGACGTTTGCGACTTACTATGTGTGCGGGACGACGTGCGTGCTGAATGCGACGACGTCGTACAATGTGTACTTCGGCGGGAAGCTGGTGAAGAGTAAGGGAGTGGTGGTGGTGACGGACCGGCTGGGGAGCGTGCGGGCGAACTCGAACGGGGAGACGATGCGGTACTACCCGTATGGGGAGGAGCGGACGACGACGGCGGACAATCGGGAGAAGTTCGGGACTTACACGCGGGATAGCACGACGCAGGATTACGCGGACCAACGATACTACGCGGTAGGGATGGGGAGGTTTAATTCGCCGGACCCGTACAAGGCGAGCGGGGGTGCCGCTGTGCCTTCGAGCTGGAATCGTTACGTGTACGTCCATGGCGATCCGGTAAACTTCCGCGATCCAACCGGGTTGCTGGAAGCACCTCCTGATGACGGCTATTGTGGCGCCGAAAACGAGGACTGTGGTGAGTGGGACTGGGCAGGTGGCGGAGGTGGCGGAGGAGGTGGTGGTGGAGGAGGAGGTGGCGGTGGCGGTGACTCATTCCTGCCAGCGAGGCCGATCGGCTACGGCAACACGAGGGTCGATTTGGGAAAGCTCGATTGTTACGCGATGTTTGGGTTCGGTTCGGCCGCTTCGGCCCAAAGCTCTCTGGACGCAGTCAAGTTTGAGATTGTGCATCTAGGCGTCTTGAAAATCGACGCGAACGGCCCCGTGGTGAACGGGATCAATAAAACGCCCCCACCGGCGCAAACCGTGAATACGACCGTTCAGATTAACTACGACTACAACTGGCTCGATTTCTCAAAGAATCCCGCCACGAATGTGACTAACGGTAGCGCAACATCTTATGACTACTTGAAATACATGAATGATGGGCTCCAGACGAACATGACAAGCGATCAGTTGGCAAGCTTCATCGTTCTACACGAGCTCGGGCACTGGCGGGGTCTCGACGACAACAAGGTCGACTCGCCTGCTTTCAGCGCAGCGATTATCAACAATTGCATTAGGTAGTGGCTTCAGATGAAAATATTGCTCTATGGTTTCGCGACGATCGCGCTCTTGAGTGGAGGTCCGGTGCTCAAAGGCCAGCCCCAGAAGGATCTGACTTGTTCTTACGAAATCCTCGTGACCACGCCCGTCCGCGCCCCTGCTTGGAATATTCCCGTTTCAGCATCGACAAAGGAAGGAACTGGGGCCGGACGAACGACGACTGATATCCACGGACTTGCACGGATATGCGACGCCCCCATCGACACCCCGGTGGACATTCGCATCGGAGACGGTGGCTGTGCGGTCACCGTTGCGAATGTTTACCCGCTTTGGCTAGAAACGCGGCACGTAGAGGTTATCTACGAACCATGTAGCTCCGAGGAGCTATTCTTCTCACAGTCTTGCTTCTTCGTTCTTCGTATCCGCGATGAGGGCGGAGCGCCGCTATCAGGTGTTCTCATAAAACCGGATGCGGTCGGGACGGAGAATCGAGAGAATTTTCTCAGCGATCAGTATGGCCGCGCGTTTCGCTCTCTTAAGTGGCGAAGTTCCTTCGACGCTACACTTGAAAAGTCCGGATTCGAATCCACTCATTTCAAATTGACGTGTGATTCAACATCGGAGGTCCGCCGTGAACGAATCGTCACGCTTCGGTCCAGTCGACAGGAAAGGCCAAAGTAGTCGGGCAAAACCCCGCGCCTACGTATACGACGGGACGCGCGACTTAGTTCAACGATACTATGCGGTGCGGATCGGGCAGGTTTATATACGCCGGATCCGCTGGGAATAAACGCAGCAAGGATGGGGAATCCGGCAAGCTGGAATCGGTATGCCTACACGCTCGGCGACCCGATCAATCTGTCAGATTCCCGGGGGTTGAGCGCCGGTGACTCATGCTCCCCTGGCTCGGACCTAGTCCAAACTGAGGATGGCACGTGCGTTAATCCATGCGACCCCTCAATTTACACAAATGGGTTCCTGCCAGTGCCCAACCCGGCATGCTACGCCCCAGGCGCCGACGAACCGAACGATTCGCCCGCCGACCAAGGTTCTTACGCGACTCACAGCATGTATTTGGTCGCGGCATACGCGTGCACGGGGTCACTCGGTAACACTGGTGGGGGGTTCGGCATGCAGGTCACATACCAGCTCATGGTCGATGGGGCGGCTGTGAATGATAGTCAGATGCGCGGCCTTGGAATCAGGTATATTTCCGAAAGACTAACCAACCCGACTGGTGATATGACCAGGACGGCGCAGGACCCTGCCAAGTGGTGCCTAGCCTCGACCGGGGCCCCGTGCGCTGCCGGACAGCGAGGTAGCCTGGGCAACGATGGGCGATTTGTCGACGAGTTGGGCGGGAACGGTACTCTGACCCAGTCGTTTTATATCAACGGTATAGGCGCCGCCCTAAATGTTGTGTTCCCGGTCGGTGGTGGCCAGATGGGACCGCCACAATCTGCGACGTCTCTGAACAACTCTTACTCGAAGAATTTCGTGAGCGTTGGAGATGGATTGCTCACCTCGAATGGCAAGCCTTCATGTCATTGACCCCAGCCTTTCGCAAAACGTTCAACGCGGCTTTGAACAGACACCGGACAGGAACTGGCGCGAACACCGTGGTAGACCTTTCGATACACCTCTCGAAGGAGGTTTGCCCAAGATGCGCAATCGGCTACTCTTAGCCTTCCTCGCTATCGGCGCAACCTATTCCTGCGGATCAGCACTTCGTCCCTACGATGAGCGCAGGAACGCGCAAGCAGACTCCGCGCCGTTAGTCGTTGTTGGGCTTGCGGAAAACGACGAGCGAATCGGACAACCGACACCGTCACGCCAAGATCCAATGCAACTCCATCGCATAACGGTTCACGTCGAAAACGTGCTGAAAGGCGCAGTCTCGCAACGAACGATACCGGTCTATTATTTCGCAATCTCGGGGCCGTATTATGGGCAGCACCCCCTGATCTTTGGTAGGGAGCCATCACGAAGGATACTCTGGTTGCGGAAGGATCAAGGCAAGTACCGAATAGCCTGCGACGGGTCTCCTGATTGTACGATGCGAATTATGAGCGGAGCCCACCCAGGATTTAGAATGAACCCAGGCGATCCGATTGAGAGGACAATGACGGACCTTCTTTTCACGAGGGGCGAAGGACCAATCGATGATCACGAGTTTGCGCTCCAGATCAATCGGGGTGCACCTGAGTTGGATTACGGATATGTGATCGAGAAGCTGAGACACCTCGCTGTAACCGAGTCGTCCGAGGTGAAGTACACGGCGTGTCGAGTCCTTTGGGGATATACTAGGGGCGGACTCGATGACCACTTTCAGCGGAGGGCTGAAGACTCACTGCACGCCGCCGGATGCACCTGCGGGATAGAAAATGTGACCGACATTGTCTGCCGCTAGTCGCTCCGCCAAGCTCAAGCGCCGCGATCTGAATGGAGATCCGGGGGATCAGTCCGCTGAGCCGTCAGCGGCCAGCGCCACAGAGTTCAGTCGATGGGTGCCAAGCGTCCTTGTTGTTGCTTCCGTGGTGTTCATCGGTCTTTCCTATACCGGCACTGGAAGTCTTGCGCTTCTCCTCTCTGGTGCCGTTCTTTTAGCCGCCCTGGTGTCCGGTGCTGCACGGAGCTGCCTGTGTCCGCTGGATTGGGCTGTGTTGCTGGTGCTGGTTTACGAAGTTCCTTCGCTGCTGTTATCGCGGAATCAGGCAAGTGGCTTGCGCGCCACGATAACGCTCTGCGTTGCGACGCTTTTCTATTTCGCCGTTCGCCTGACTACGCGAAAAGGACAACAGGTGCTGGTCACTGCGTCTCTGGTGGGTGTCGGCGGTATGGCTCTTGCGTGCTCCGCTTTGGTGCAGTTCAGCGAACAGATCCACGCGCTCCGTGCAAATGGCCTACAGCAGATCGTGGCGTTTCGAGCGCGGCTGATCGCTACACCATCTCAGTGGGTTCTGGGAGAGTGGTTCACGCTCTTGCTAATAACGCTGCCGTTTGCGTTCGCCGTGACGGTCTTTTTGTGGTCCACAGCGCGGCGGAAGCTTGCCGCGGTCTCGCTGTTGCCGACCTCGGTGATCGCCGCCGCCCTTGCCCTGTCTTGCTCGCGGGCGGTGTTCTGGGGTGCGGCCCTATTCTTCGTCGGTGTCTTTGCTGTTGGCGCCGTCTACCGCGTTTTTTCCATCAGGACCGCTGGGATCGGCACAGTATGCGCGTTGTGTGCGCTCGCGGTTCTCGTTCTTGCCGAGAACGTGTTCTATCCCGGAGTTCTGGAGGCATACACCGGGTGGCATACATCCCAGGCGCGCAGCACGGAAGGGAGACTGGCGATCTGGAAGCGGTCCGCCGACGTATTTAGGTTGTCGCCGATCTGGGGAGTCGGCGCCGGCAATGCCCCGCTGTTTCTAGCCGCAAGCGCCGATAAAGATCAAACCACCGGATTCGCCAGTCGCACATTCAGCTTGCCCATTCAGGTGCTTACGGAGAAGGGCGCGATCGGCGCGGCGTTGTATCTGGCAGTGCTGGTGCTGGCCGGATGGGAGGCACACCAAAACTCCGCAGTCCGAAGGGCTCCCCACAAATGAAGGGGCTGACCTGTTGCCTGGTGGCCGGTGTGATGGCCGTGCTGTTTCGGGAGCTGACGTACTCCTCACTGCTGGAGCACTCGGCAACAGCCATGCTGTTCACAATGAGCCTGGCTCTTTTAGCCGCCGAGGAGCCAGTTTGAAACACGTGACTCTGGGCCGGGTGGCGGTGGTCCTCGCGCTGGTCCTCGGGGCGGTATCGCTGGTGTTCGGCGATTACGATCGCGCAGAATCCGACGTGCGGCGGTTTTACGCGCAGGTAGCGGCGGCCGACTTTCGGCAGGCAAGGCAGACCATCGACGAGGCTATCCGGCTGTGGCCGTCGAACGCCCGCTACTACGGGTGGCGCGGCTACGCGGCCAGCCAGGAACTGCCGAGCCAGTGCCCGGCGCATGGTGTGCCCTTGGACGCCAAGACGCTGGAGCAGGTCCGGCAGGCCACGGTGGATTACCGGCATGCGCTGGAGCTGAACAGCCGCGATGCAGTGGCTCACCACAATCTGGCATGGCTCGATCACCTTCTTGGCCAGGACGACGAAGCGCGCCGGGAATGGGAGCGGGCGGTCGAACTCGATCCGGAGACGGCGATCTACCATCTGAGCTTGGGCGTTTTCCTGGAAGTGGCCGGCGACTCAGCAGCGGCGAGGGGCCAGTATGTGGAGGCCATCGAAAGGACGCCGGCAATTCTCGATTCGCCATTTTTCGCACGGTTGCGCGGCCAGTTCCCGGATCGGGCCGACTCGATCGTGCAGCAGGCGATCACTCGGACGGAGGGCCGGCTCGGGAACACCGACGACCCGATCCTGAAAGCACGCCTGGGGAAGTTCTACCTGTATCGCGGCGATCTGCAGCGAGCCGGGGAACTGTTGGAAAGCGCCGCAAAGGGCCTTCCGAATCTGCCGCTGGTGTGGTTCAACCTGGGCGAAGTGCGACGGCTCCAGGGGAGACGCGAGGAAGCCTGGGCGTGCTACGGGAAGGCGAAATATCTGGACGGCAGTCTGGCTGGTCCAGCGCTTCGCATTGCTGAAATGTACCGGGAAGGTGGACAGCGGAATGCGGCTACGGAGAGCTTCCGAGCGGCCGCACGGCAATGGTCCCACGTGAACCCGGTGACGGCTGCCCACAACAATCGGCTGTACGGCGGTCCGCCCCAGACGATCGACGATCTGTTGCCCACTACCTTGGTGTGGTACGCCAGCCCGTGCGAGGCTTCGGCAGCGTATGGAGCGCTCGCGGAGATGATGCCGGATAACAAACTCTATGGCAGCCGGAGCCGGACCTGCGAGAGTTTGCCGGCGCCGCACTCGGCGATGGCGAATTAGTCTCCGTTACGCCAGACTCTCATCTGGCAGGCATGGGAGCAGAACTGACGATTGCTACGTCCGACACTCCGGAGAAACCATCGACCGCAAGCAGGAGCCGGACAGCGGGCGGCGGTCAACATGCCGGCAATCTCCCCCGCGGACGGGAGAAGCTCTCCAATCGACATAGGCAGCGAGGCATTTCCCCCTCTCACGTCACGTGGATTACGGGGCGGTGGGCGGGGTCGGGGACGGCGCGGCGGAGGACTTCGTGGGCGATGGGGGCGACGTCGCCTTCGCCGAGGAGGAGGAAGCGGATCAGGTTGCCGACGGGGTTGCCCTCGGTCCAACTGAAGTAGGCGTGCGGGACTTTGCCGGTGGTCTTCTCCAGTTCGATCAACAGCGCGGCGATGGCGTTGGCGACCACGGGGCTGCGGGCGCGGAGGACGGCGTGGGGGCCGATGCGCTCGCCGGTGACGCGCAGCGTGTCGGTAAATTCCGAGGCATCGCCGCGCTCGACTGCGAGGAAGTAGACGCGGTCGCTAGAAACTCAGGCAGTGGGTCGGTGCGCAGCGCCTGCTGGACGCGGCGAACGGGAATGCGACGGTGGCGACGGCGAGTTACGGAGTGGCGGGAGAGATGCTGGGGCTGAGTTACTTCGGGTACAACGAGACGCGGAGTTACAACAGCCTGCTGCAGATGACGCACCAGACGGTGAGCGGGATGATGGATATGCAGTATCTCTACGCGGCGGGGTCGAATAATGGGCGGATCACACAGGCAATCGACGGGATCGCGGGGGAGACGGTGAGCTACACGTACGACGCGTTGAATCGCTTGAGCGGGGCGACGGCGGGGACGTGGGGGCAGGGATTCTCGTACGACGGGTTCGGGAATCTGATGGGGAAGACGGCGACGCTGGGGAGTGTGCCGACGCTGAGTGTGAGTTTCGACGCGGCGACGAATCGGATGACGGGGCAGAGTTATGACGCGAGCGGGAATGTAATGATTCTGCCGGGCGATACGTATGATGTGGAGAATCGCGTGATCACGAATGGGGTGGGGTCGTACGGGTACGATCATGCAGGGAAGCGGGTGGTGAAGAGTACGCCCGACGGGTCGAAGGAGTTGTACTTCTACGGGGTCAGCGGGCAGAAGCTGGCGACGTTTGCGACTTACTATGTGTGCGGGACGACGTGCGTGCTGAATGCGACGACGTCGTACAATGTGTACTTCGGCGGGAAGCTGGTGAAGAGTAAGGGAGTGGTGGTGGTGACGGACCGGCTGGGAAGCGTGCGAGCGAACTCGAACGGTGAGGCGATGCGGTACTACCCGTATGGGGAGGAGCGGACGTCGACGGCGGACAATCGGGAGAAGTTCGGGACTTACACGAGGGATAGCACGACGCAGGATTACGCGGACCAGAGGTATTACGGGGTGGGGATGGGGAGGTTTGGGACGCCCGATCCAACGAGCGGAGTGAACCCTGGACAGCCGAGTAGCTGGAATCGATACCTGTACGTACACGGTGATCCGGTGAACTTTAAGGACCGGCGCGGACTTAACGAAGCCGAAGCCGATGATGATGACTACTATGACGAGGACCATCCCTTTTCTGGCGGTGGCGGTGCGGGGCCAGGATGGGACGGGGGTGATGGAAGCGACAGTGGTCACGCCCAGGCGTTCTACAAGGCGGCGACGACGCTGTGGAAGGCGCTGGATCTCGCGCTGACCAAACTGGATTCCGACAAGTGTAGAAGCCTGTTCGGCAACGATTCGAGCCCCGACCCGCGCGACGTGCTGAAGGGACTGCTCTATGGGAATCGCACGTCGAAGTACGGCATGGTCACCGTAGACGATATCCGCGACGATCCCGGCAAAGTGACGTCGGCAACCACGAAGGTCACTGGCCTCAAACCAATTGATATCGGAAACGGCGCGACACAACTGGTGAACGGCACGGTTCTGATCACGATGAATGATTTGGCCGGCGATTTCGCCAATGGCGACGTGAGGGAATCGGGGCTGCAACTCTTCTTCATGAACTCGGGCACGCATATTACGACCTGAGCGTATTTCTAGGGGGCTCGCCGATCACGCCAGATGGTGGTGATGTCACCAAGAGCCAAGCGAATCAAGCGCTTATCAAGAAGAATTGCTTTTGAGATTATGAAGCTACTGGCAATGATGTTTTGGCTTGGCATGGGAACCGTCCTTACTGGCGGCGAGGACGCAGGCCATGTTTACTCCGTTTGCGAATTGCTGGCGAACCCGCAGCAGTTCAACGGCAAAACCGTCAAGGTTCGGGGAATCGTTGAGGGAGGCATGGAAGGTTCCTGGCTGAGGAGTGATGATTGCCCCGAACGCTTCTCCGTTGGTGAGAATTCTCTGCCCAGAGGGATTTCGCTTTCGTATCAATCCGAATATGGTGTCGCGGCGCCAAGGAAAATGGTCCACATCGAACGTGTTGATCGGCAGATCAGAGAAATGCGGCAAAGAGTGAAATCTGGTTTCTTGCTACTGACCCACACTGGGGTCTTTGAAACTCGAACCGACTGGAAATTGCTAAACAATGGTGCCGGAGATAAGCGGCTCTGGGGTTTTGGGCATCTCAACACCTTTCCAGCTCAACTGGTGGTCGTCGATATCGCAGATCCGCTGATCGTCCGAAAGAAATGACGTAGGCGGGAGTTACACTGTTTCACTTTACCGTGGCGGGTCGCCGGGCCGACGCTGAGGGCTGAGCAACCGATCATCAGAGCCGTTGCGCCAAGCTCGCATCTGGCAGGCGTGGGAGCAGTACTCGCGGTCGCTTCTCACTGTGCTGCTGGGGAACCAGGCCGCGCAGGCGTTGGTGCATTGACCATCGGGCGCCACCGGAAACTTTCCTCCCCTCACGTCACGTGGATTACGGGGCGGTGGGCGGGGTCGGGGACGGCGCGGCGGAGGACTTCGTGGGCGATGGGGGCGACGTCGCCTTCGCCGAGGAGGAGGAAGCGGATCAGGTTGCCGACGGGGTTGCCCTCGGTCCAACTGAAGTAGGCGTGCGGGATTTTGCCGGTGCTCTTCTCCAGTTCGATTAAAAGCGCGGCGATGGCGTTGGCGACGACGGGGCTGCGGGCGCGGAGGACGGCGTGGGGGCCAATGCGCTCGCCGGTGACGCGCAGCGTGTCGGTAAATTCCGAGGCATCGCCGCGGTCGACTTCGAGGAAGTAGACGCGGTCGCCTAAGTCAGGCAATGGTTGGTGCGCAGGGCGCGATCTGCCTCGGTGAGCAGATCCTCTGTCTCCACGGGGCGGGGGCGGCGGGCGATGAGGCGGATCACCTGGTCCTCATCCTCGGCGAAAAGCGCGCGGGCGGTGTCGTCGAGTTCGATGGCGCAAATGCGGAGCTCGGTAGAACGCAGGAGGCGCGAGGTGAGGCGAGGTCAGAATCATGGCGCCGATAAAGAACGACGCGATCTTGATGCCCTCGGGGCGCTGATCGATGTTCATGGCGGTGGTGTAGACGAAGATCGCCGCGACGGTGAAGAACAGCCAGCGGGCGCGGGTATGCCAGGCGGCGACGGTGACGGCGGCGGAGGCGGAGGTGATCAGCACGAGGACTCCGGTGGCATAGGCACCGCCCTGCGCGTCTACATTGGCGTGAAAGAGAATGGTGACGGTGAAGGCGACGCTCATGAAGACGAGGACGAGCGGGCGGGAGGCGCGGGCCCACTCGGGCGCCATGCCGAAGCGAGGCAGGTAGCGGGGAATCAGGTTGAGCAGGCCGGCCATGGCGGAGGCGCCGGCGAAGCCGAGGATCAGAATCGTGCTGACGTCGTAAAGCGAACCGAGGGCGCCGCCTCCATAGCGGTGGGCGAGATAGGAGAGAGCGCGTCCGTTGGCTTCGCCGCCTTCCGCAAATTTCGCCGGCTCGATGAGGAGCGTAGTGGCGAGGCTGGTGGCGATGAGGAAGACGCTCATGATGGCGGCGGCGGTGAAGAGGAGTTTGCGTGTATTCCGAATGCGGGCGGCGAGATCTTTGCCTTCGATCAGCGGCATCACCGCGACGCCGGTTTCGAAGCCGGAAAGGCCCAGGGCGAGTTTGGGAAAGAGGATGAGCGCGACTCCGAGCATCGCCCAAGGGCTGCCGCGGCTGGCGAAGAGGGCGTTCTTCCAATCGGGGATCAGGTGAGGATGGACGAATATTTCATGGAGCGCGATGGCCGTGACCACGACATTGAGCGACAGATAAAGGCCGACGAGAACGACGGCGACGCCGATGGCCTCCTTAAACCCTTTCAAGAAAATGGCACCGAGGATGGCGAGCAGGAGGAGGGTGACGGCCATCTGGCTGCGCAACCAGGGAGGAGTGAAGGGGTTCTGCACGACGTGCGCGGCGGCATCGGCGGCGGAGAGCGTCATGGTGATCACGAAATCCGTGGTGGCAAAGCCGAGCAGGATGAGGATGAAGACCTTGCCGCCCCATTCCGGGAAGAGGCGCTCCAGCATGCCGATGCTGCCCTGGCCGTTGGGGCTGGCCTCGGCGACGCGCGAATAGACGGGCAGGGCGCCGAACAGGGTGACGAGGACGAGGATGAGCGTGGCTATCGGGGAGAGCAGGCCGGCGGCGAGGAAGGCGATGCCGGGCTGATAGCCGAGGGTCGAAAAATAATCGACGCCGGTGAGGCACATGACCCGCCACCAGGGGTGGACCGGGTTGGCGGTGCCATCAGCGCCCTTGGGTAATCGGATGTCGGCGAGCAGCCAGTCAAAGAAGCGCACCCGCCAGATATAGCACGAAGGGTTCCATTCGACACAAAGCAAACTTCCCGCGGAGGCCGATCATTAGTACTCTCAACAACAGGAGGTCCGTACGTCATGATTCAAGCAGCAGACGCCAAGGTCGAATGGAACGCAGACAAGAAGCACTGGCAGGTCGTGATTCAGGCCGGTGCGGAGGTGATCCGGCGGCAGTGCGCCAAGACGCCGCGCGAAGCGAGCGAGGAGGAACTGCGGGAGCTGGCGATACGGACGGCCAAGGACGAAGGGTACGATCTGCTCCCGAGTCACGTTTCGATCGAGCACGCCTGACGGGGGCCGTACGCACTACTCGTCGCGCAGGACTTGCATCGGGTCCACGCGGGATGCGCGCAAAGCGGGGATGAGGCTGGCGGCGATGGAGACGGCCAAGACGAGCGCAATCACGCCGGCAAGCGTGGTGATGTCCGAAGCGGAAACACCGTAGAGCATCCCGGCGAGGAGGCGCGTTCCGGCGGCGGCGAGGGCGAGCCCGGCGAGACAGCCGAGCAGGGAGACGCGGAGCCCCTGGGCGAGAAACTGGCGGACAATTTGCGGGCGGAGTGCGCCCAACGCGAGCCGCAGGCCGACTTCGCGGCGGCGCATATTGACCAGATAGCTGAGAGTTCCGTAGAGGCCGAGGCAGGCGAGAGAGATCGCGGTCACGGCAAAAAACGCGAGCAGGATGGTGCGCAGGCGGTTGCCGGCATAGGCGTCCGAGAGGTGTTCGCGGAGCGGCGAGATGCCATAGACGGAACGTGCGGGTTCGATTTCGTGGATCTTGCGCCGCACGGCTTTCGGCCATCGCGGCCGGGGTCGCCTTTGGTGCGGACCAGGAAAATGTACCGGGTTGGGCGGCGCCGGAGCACCAGTAGACGGTCGGCACGGGGGCGCGGTCCATGCCGGTCTCGCGGGCATCGGCGACGATGCCGGTGATGCGACTGGGCGGCAGGTAGGTGGCGGCGGGCAGGACGAGGTTGCGGCCGATGGCCTGGGCGCCGGAGAGGATACGCGGTGCTGAAGGCGCGGTTGACCATCATGGTGGCGGCGCCGGAAGCGTCACGAGGAGAATCGCGGCAGAGTTCGCCAGAAAGCAACGGGATGCGCATGGTGGCGAAGTAGGCTGGGGCGACAATGCGGGACTCGGCCAGCATGCGGGGCTCGCTTTCCGCGCGGCCTTCGGCTGGTTTGCAAATCGAGCTGATAGAGAGCGGGGACGCCGGGCAGAGTGAGGGAGGTAGCGGCGGCTTCAACGCCGGGCAGCAGGCGCACGGCGTCGAGGATGCGCTCGACGCGCGCGGTAGAGGCCTTGGAATCGGCGGTCTCGCCCCAGGAACTGCTGACGTGGAAGGTGAGGACGCGATCGGGATCGAAGCCCGGCGCGACGCGTCCCAATTCCTGGAAGCTGCGCAGTAGCAAGTCCGGCGCCCGCGAGCAGGGTAACGGCGAAGGCGACCTGCACGGCGACGAGGGCGAACTGCAGGCCGTTGCGTCCGGAGACCTGGGAGCGGCCGGCCTCGGCGAGAGATCCGGAGAGATTGCGGCGCGTGCCGCGGATGGCGGGAAAGATGCCGCAGAGCAGTGTGGCGGCGAGCGCGCAGGTGAGGGAGTAGAGTACGATGCGCCAATCGAGCGCGATCTCTTCAATGCGCGGCAGATCTTTGGCCAGGATGCGGAAGACGCGGGAGGCGGCGGCGGCCACCAGAAGGCCGAGCGCAGAGCCCGCGATCGCGAGCACGAGCACTTCGGTGAGCAACTGCGCGGCGACGGCGGTGCGCGACGCGCCGAGGGAGAAGCGTACCGCGATTTCATGGCGGCGCGCGGCGGCGCGGGAGAGCAGAAGCGCGGCGACATTGGCGCAGGCGATGAGGAGCAGGAGGGAGACGGAGCCGTAGAGCAGCCAGAGCGAGCGGCTGATATCGCCGACGGTGGATTCCTTGAGCGGGCGAATGGCGGCGGAGAGGTTGGCATCGGACTTCGGAAACTGGCGGGCGAGGTTGGCCTGCACGGCGGCCAGGTTGGCGCGGGCCTGCGGCAGCGTGACACCGGGCTTGAGCCGGCCGAAGGCGAGGAACCAGGTGGACTCGCGGCTTTGCGCGAAGGGAGCGTCGGGGGCGCTGACAGACCAGAAATCGACATCGCGATCCGGGATCAGGAAGGAAGCGGGCAGCACACCGATGATGGGAGCGGAGGTGCGGCCGAAGCGGAGATGTTTGGCCGTGACATTCGGGTCGGCGGCGAAGCGGCGGCGCCAGAGGCGGTCGCTGATGAGGATCGCATTGGGGCCGCCGAACTTTTCTTCTTCGGGTGTGAAATCGCGGCCGAGTTGGGGAGCGATGCCCCAGGTGGAGAGGAAGCGGGGGGAGACGAAGGCGCGCTTGAGTTTTTCGGGGAGTTCGCCGGAGAGCTCGGAATCGTCCTGGGTGTAGTAGCCCGCGATGGATTGGAAAGTGGTGTTGAGGCGATTCCATTCCTCCAGGCGAACGGGACCGACGAAACTGCCGCCGGCTTTGGAATTGAGTTGCGCGACGGTGACCAGGCGATCGGCATCGGGGAACGGAAGCGGGCGGAGGACGATGGCGTAGACGGCGGAGAAGACGGCGCTGTTGGCGCCGATGCCCAGGGCGAGCGTGGCGATGACGGTAGCGGAGAACGCGGGCGCTTTGCGGAGGGCGCGCGCGGCGTGGCGGAGGTTGCGGGCGAGGGTCTCGAGCCAGGCGCTGGTATCGATTTCGCGCGTGCTTTCGACCTGCGCGGTGTAATTGCCGAACTGGCGGCGGGCGGCGCGCCAGGCGTCGGCCTCGGGCATGCCGGCGGTCTGCAATTCCTCGGCGCGCTCGGCGATGTGAAAGGCGAGTTCCCGCTGCAGTTCGCGATCCATGCGGGCGGGGCGGATGACGTTGCGGAGGCGGCGATACAGAGACATAGAACGCTCCTTATGGGATCAGGCGTAACCGATCACGCGGGCTACGCCTTCGGTGAGGCGCGCCCAGCTCTCTTCTTCCTGCGCGAGCTGCTTCCTGCCTTTCGGGGTGAGGGAATAGAAGCGGGCTTCGCGATTCTTCTCGGTCTTGCCCCAATCGGCGCGGACCCAGCCTTCCTGCTCCATGCGGTGCAGCGCGGGGTAGAGGGAACCCTCTTCGACGCGGAGAAGCTGTTCGGAGACGCGCTGCACATGGGCGGTGATGGCATAGCCATGCATCCGTTTGCCGACGGCAAGGGTCTTGAGAATGAGGAGGACGAGTGTGCCCTGGAGAATGTCGTTTTTTCTGGCGCCCATCGATATACCTAATTAGCTATGCATACCTAGCTATAGGATCAATAGACGATGCGAAAGTCAAACGGTTAGGCGGAAAAATGCGATCGCTCCCTGACGGCGTCCGGTTCCGGGCGGGCAGGGAGCGATCGTTTTCGACAGGTTTTCGAAGGCCTACTGGATGGTGAGAAAGCCTCCGGCGGGGCTGCGGTTGGGGCCAACGGTGAGGATCATGGGCTGATTCCCGGCGGCTACGCCATCGGGGACGCGCAGGTTGATCTGGTATAGGCCGATGTAGGAGGGGCTGACGCCGGCGTATAAAATGTCCGACGCTGCCAGGCTGATGCCGCCGATGGTGATGCTGACCGGGAGGGCGGCGCTGCCGATGCCCGGTGCGGGGACGCCATCCACCTGGGCGGGGCTGGTGGCACCGAGGCCAAGCGCGTAGACCACGAGAATGTCGCCGGCCTTCGCGGGATGCAGATTGGCGCCGGGGATGGAACCGGTGGCGCCAATGAACGCGCCATCGGTGGCGGAGACCGCGGCGACGGGATTCTGGCCGCTGGCGGTGGCCTGAAGATACAGGAACTCGGGCGAGGAGGCCTGCGCGGCCGCGATGAGCAGGTTGCTCTTCAGTTGATTGGCGGCATCGTCGCAGTTGCGCAGCACCTGGACCGGAATCGACCCCGCGGAGACGGTGGGGATCTCGACCGTGATCTGAGTGGTAGCGACCGCGAAGATCGGCGCCCTGACGCCTCCGAAGGTCACGCAGATTCCAGCGAATTTTGTGGAGAGCTGTCCGCCGCTCACGGTGTTGATCTGCACTGCGCTGCCCGCAGCCATGAAGTTGGAGCCGTAAATGGTGGTGATCGCGCCCGTGGAGATGGTTTGCACGGGCGGCACGCTAAAGCCGTTCTGCCCGATGCCGCCTTCGGAGATCACGGGCGTGTCCGGCGACGGCGGCGGGGGCACCACCACCGGATCTTTGATTGTGGCGGTGAAGGCCGCGCTGAATGCTCCCGCGGTAGCGCTGATGGTAAGTGTTCCGGCTTTGGTGGGCGTGGCGGTAATGCCGGCCTGTCCCGTCGCATCGGTAGTAACAGTCTTCAATGAGAGATCGGCGGCGCCGCTGGTCACGGTGAAGGTGACGTTGATTCCGGCCGCCGGCACGCCGGCCTTCCCGGTGATTTTCACGATGATCGGGTTCAAGGCAGTGCCGGTCGTGCCGGTTTGCGCGTTGCCACTGACTACATCCATGCGGGCGGCACTGTTGGGGACCAGCTTGCGAATGCGGTTGTTGTCGGTATCGACGATGATGATTTCGCCGGCGGCATTGAGCGCGATGCCGTAGGGGAAGTCATACAGCGTGGCGGGGCCGGCCGTTTGATCATCGCCCGCGAACCCGAAGTCACTACCGCCTGCAATTCGCGTGATGGAACCATCGGGGCGCACGTAGCGGACACCCAGGGGATCGGTAAAGAGGATACCGCCGGCGCTATCGACGGTCAGCCCGTACGGGTCCACCTGGGCGGAGGTCGCCTTGCCCTCATCGCCCTTGTAACAACAAGCGCCGTTACCCGCGACGGTGCTCACGATATTCGTCGCGGCATCCACCTTGCGAATGCGGGGGCTCCAGGTTTCGGTGATGAAGAGGTCACCGGCCTTGTCCACGGCGAGCGCTGTAGGGTAGCCGAATGCGGCTTGAGTGGCCGGTTGCCCATCGCCGCTGAAGGCAGGGGCACCGATGGGCGCGCCGCCGGTGCCGGCATAGGTGGACATACCGCCAGAGGGTGTAATCTTCTTGATCTTGTTATATAAGTTCTCGGCAAGGTACAGATTGCCTGTGGAATCCACAGCGATGCCGGTGAGGTAGGCAAAACCGGATTGCAGGGCGCCGCGCGAATCGGTGGAATAGGCGAGCGTTCCATTGCCCGCGACGGTGCTGATTACGCCGCCAGGAGTAATTTTGCGGACGCGGAGTTGCTTCTGATCCACCACGTAAAGGTTACCGGCGGAATCGATGGCGAGAGAATCGGGGAAGGAAAGGGTCGCTTGGGTAGCCGGGCCTCCATCGCCGCTGAAACCCAGGGTGCCGGTACCGGCGACCGTGCTTATCGTGCCATCGGTTGCGATCTTGCGGACGCGGTGATTGACGGTATCGGCGAAGTAGATCGTTCCATCCGCACCAGTCACCGCGCCTTGCGGGCGGTGAAGAAGCGCCGCCGCTGCCGGGCTGCCCTCGCCATCAAAATGGGAGCGCCCGGCGACCGTCGTAATACTTCCGGCGGTGTTGATCATCCGAACGCGTTCATTATTGCCATCCACCACGTAGAGATTGTTATTGGGATCGGTGCCCAGGCCGGTGACGTTGGAGAAGCGCGCGAGCGCGGCGGAGCTGCCATCGCCGGCGAAACCTTCGCTGCCGTCGCCGGCAAACGGTTGAATGATTCCGTTGGGCGTGATCTGGCGGATGCGGCTGGTCAGGTAGTCATAGACATACACATTGCCGGCGGGATCGGTGGTAACGGGCCCGGTCACCAGGTAGGCGCTCTTGGCTGGTCCGCCATCGTTCGAGGCGCAGCACTGTCCCGTGCCGGCAATGGTGGTGATGGTGCCATCCAGGGCAATCTTGCGGATGCGATCGTTGTAGTAATCGTTGATGTAGATGTTACCCGCGGAATCCAGCGCCATGTGCCGCGGATAGTCAAAGAGCGCGGAGGTGGCGGGGCCATTGTCGCCGGCGAAACCGCTTCCCTTCCCGCCCGCAATGGTGTGCACGATGCCATCCGCGGTGACTTTCCGGATCGCGTTGTTATTGGCGTCGCAGATGTAGAGGTTGTTGGCGCTATCCAGAGCGATTGCGAAGGCGCCGTTAAACCCGGCATTAATCGCAGGACCGTTATCGCCCGTATAAGTGCCCGTAGTTCCGTTGCCGGCTACGGTGGAGACCTTGCCGGCGGGAGTCAGCTTGAAGACCGCGGCGCCTGCGGCGAGATAGAGATTGCCGGCGGAATCCAGCTTGAGGTCGGAGATATAGCCATAATATCCGGCGACGGAGGTGATCGAGCCTTTCGTCACTTTGCGGATGGCGCCATTTCCTGCGTCGGCGATGTAGATTGTGCCCGAGGAATCGGCCACTACCGCCTGGGGGGTCTCGAGAATCGCGGAGGTGGCGGGTCCGCCGTCTCCCAGAGGGAAGACGCCGGCGACGTTGCGCGAGGCATAAGGGCCCGCGATCTGCGCCTGCGCGATCGACACGCACATGGCAGTACTTACAATCAGGATATAGAGCTTTCGCAAGATATGACTCCCTGTTAACCAGCTAACTCAGTTATTTAAACAGTGCTTAATATAACAGGAGTGAGTGTGGATCATCGCAACAAAAAAATAGCGGCCAGGGACATCAGGTAAGTGGCTAGGGGAAGAAGTTCCCGGAGATGGCGGCGCATCACGGAAACTCGGTTCTGTACTGAGTGTGGTCCGTACCGTCCCGGGCGATCATAAGAGGAGCCTATGGCATGGACAGATTTCACCCCGAGCGCACCCGAGCTGGAAGTTTTTGGGAACAGTCACGGAATTCATCCTCTTCATCTCGAGGATTGCCGGTCTGATGAACAGCAAGCGAAACTCGAACAGGGTAATGGGTACCTCTTCGTCGTTCTCAAACTCGTGCTGTTGAAGAATGATGACCTGACCACGGCGGACCTCGATATTTTCGTTGGAGCGGACTACATCGCGACAGTGCACAAGTCGCCGGTCGCGATCCTCTCCCATTTTGCCGAAAGCAAGGCCGCATCAACGGGAGCGCCGGATGAGGTTCTCCATCGCGTTCTGGACGATGTCGTCGATTCATACCTTCCCGTCCTTGAAGAAATTGAAGATAGAGTCGATCTGCTGGAAGATCGCGTCGTCCGCGAGCCAAACCATGATCTTCTTGAACGTATCGCCGACCTCTTGGCCACGCTCCTGGAACTCCGCCGCGTGCTCGCGAACACGCGACGAATCGCATTCCTGCTGCGACGGGCGGATACGCCGCTCATCAAGAAGGAGTTGCAACCATTTCTGAGTGACGTCCACGACCATCTCGAGCGTGACCTGGCTTCTGCCGGGGGCGAACGTGAACGCTTGAAGGGGCTGCTGGACATCTATCATTCGAGTCTCGCGAGCCGCAATAACGAGGCGACACGCATCCTGACTGTAATGGGCACCGTCAGCTTGCCGGCGGTTGTTATTTCCTCGTTTCTGGGGATGAGCTTGAAGTATCCGGTTTGGATGAATTGGCCGGGCACCATTCTCGCAGTGATCGGTATCATCATCGGGGTTACATCCGGTCTTCTCTGGTACCTGAAGCGGCGAGACTATCTCTGAGTGCCGGCCGAATTCGCGCCAGCAGAATGCAGCGGAAACTGCCGCGAGCGCGTCAGACGGATTCGCCGCGGATGAGGTCGGCGTAAGTTTCGCGTTCGCGGATGATGCGCCAGGTATCGCCTTCGACGAGCACTTCGGGCACGCGGGGGCGGGAGTTGTAGTTGGAGCTGAGAACGAAGCCGTAGGCGCCGGCGGTGCAGACCGCAAGATAGTCGCCGGGCATGGCATTGGCCATTTCGCGGTCGCGCGCCAGAAAGTCGCCAGTCTCGCAGACCGGGCCGACCACATCCACAGTGACCGGCGGCAGGGAATTGCGGCGCAGGGGCAGGATCTCGTGGTGAGCGCGATAGAGGGAGGGACGAATGAGATCGTTCATGGCGCCATCCACCACCATAAATTCCTTGTCGCCGTTGCGCTTGCGGTAGAGGACGCGAGTCAGCAGAATGCCGGCGGCGCCGACGATGCTGCGTCCGGGTTCCACGGTCACGGCGAGGCCGCTCGAACTGACGCGACTGCGCAGACCGCTTACGAAATCGGCAATGGCGGGGGCGATTTCGGTGGGCCGGTAAGGCACGCCGAGGCCGCCGCCGAGATCCAGGTGGCGGATGGGATGTCCCGCCGCGCGCAGGTCGAGCGCGAGCGCGAGTACCTTATCGATCGCCTCCTGCATGGGGCTCAAATCGAGAATCTGCGAGCCGATGTGGCAGCTTACGCCTTCGGCGGAGAGGTGGCGGAACTGTCGCGCGCGCTCGTAGACGGCGGGCGCATCGCTAATGGCGATTCCGAATTTGTGCTGGCTGAGGCCGGTGGAGATGTAGGGATGCGTAACGGCGTCCACGTCGGGGTTGACGCGAATCGAAAATCCGGCGCGTTTGCCGAGGCGCGCCGCCATGGAATCGATCAGCGCAAGTTCGGTTTCCGACTCGCAATTGAAAGAACGGATGCCGCTGTTGAGGGCGTATTCCACTTCACCCGCGGTTTTGCCGACGCCGGAGAAGACCACCTTGGCGGGATCGCCGCCGGCCGCCAGCACACGATAGAGTTCGCCGCCGGAAACGATATCGAAGCCCGCACCGGCCTTCGCCAGCAGCCCGAGGATTCCGAGCGATGAGTTCGCCTTTACGGCGTAGCAGACGGTGTGCGGCAAGCCGTGAAAGGCATCCGCGTAGGCCCGGTAGTTAGTGAGAATGGCAGAGCTGGAATAGACGTAGGCAGGCGTTCCCACGCGATGAGCGAGGTCGGCCAGCGGCACCTGCTCACAATAATAGTCATTGTGCGAGTAAGCGAACATTTCTAGAGGCTTGGGCTGAATTTCAAGTATGGCACAGCGGCCGGCGCCGGCCTCGCGGAGGTTAGTGCGCGGGGGCGGCGCTGCGGGAGCGCAATTTTTCGAGCGCGGCTTGCAGCTTTTGCCAATCCGCGGGATTCTTCCTGGTGGCGTACGGCGCTTGCGGGTCCCGGTAGAACTCCAGGACATTCTGAAGCAGCGCCGGGTCGATCGATTCCTTGTCGGCCAATTTCTCCGCAAGCTTGGCGTAGGCATCATCCGCCAGCCGGTACTCACCGGGGCGGGTAGGTTTGCCGGTGTCGAAATCGCGATCGTCCAGCTTGAGTTTCCCGGCGCCCTGCTCCGTGAGCAGAGTGCGATATTCCGCCAGGGCGCGGTTGAAACTGCTCTCGAATAAAGTGGCGGTTTGCGCAGTCGGCGCTTTAAACGCGAGGGCCTTCAAGGGGCCGACCTTCGGCAGGATTCGAATGAAGAAGGCTAGGACTCGCGCGCCGAGGCCGGGGCCTTTGTACTTGCCATTCCACTGCTTGCGATAGCTCGCCCGGGAGATGTTGTAGACGAACTTCCGCCTGGTCAGAGAAGGCGTGGCTTTGACCAGATCGTCTTTCTTCAGGTTCCAGGCAACGCGCGTCAATTCGGGAATCACGGCGCTGACGGCCTTGCGATAGGTTCCCAGCGCAAGATCGAGATCGCTAAAAACGTCCTTCAACTCGAGCGTGTAGGTGTCGCGGAAAGCGCGTTCCAAAACCTCTTTGGAAACCTCGAAGCCGATAAAATCGTGGTACGACTGGGGCGCGTAGCTGCCGCGCGCGACCTGCAGGACGTCGAAGCCGAACTCCACTTTCAGGTGCGAGTTTTTATCGTCCGCGTAGGTGACGATTTTGCCGTATTTGCCGGCCAGCTTCGGGTATTCCAAGCCAACGGAAGGATTGACCGCGACGCTGTGGCCCTGCGTGTCGGCGGCGAAATGGGCGAGGGAACCGAGGGCGAAAGCGAACTCATCCAGGGTCTGGGACTCTTTGATCAGGTTGGTGATGAAATCGCCGGTGCGGACGTAATGGACCAGATCGCTGAAAAAAGCGCTGCCGAAGGGGTAGTAGCCCATGTCCTGAATGATGCAGCCGCCGTATGCGTTGGCATGAGCTTTCAAAAGCTCATCCCGCGTTGCGTTGGGAAAGCGTTTGAGCAGCAGAGGCTTGATGCCGGGATCCCAGGCGGCATCGATAATCGCTTCGTGGGTGAGGACGGAGTAGGCGTGGAGTGCAGGCGTGAGCAGCAAGAGAGCAAAACGAGCGGATTTGCACACAACTTCAGGATAGCGAACGGGTGCGGGAAGAGGTGTGTCCCGCATCACAGCAGACCTGGCGTGCGATGCGGAACCCGGTTGTTTTTTCGCTATTCGATAGCGAGGGTTGTAAGTTGCGCGTCCAGATCCGCCAAAGCCTTGCTCAATACGGCTTTATATCGGGGGTTCTGTGCGCTTTCGAGATCCCGGACCACACGGGTGCGGGACATGAGAAGGCTCTCTCTCTTGCGAAGAAGATCGAGAGTTTCCTGACTGAGTACCTTCGCTTGAGCTGCGGCAGTACGGTACTCGGCCATGTCGATCTGCGTTTCGACCGACTTACTTTCCCAACCTCTGGCCATATCTTTATTCTACGCCTGTAGTGGGCAAATTGAAAGCTGGCTCACAATTCCGGCCCCCCGGGATGCGCAAAAGCGAGCCATATGTCACTCTATTTGCATGCTTTGCCGTGTTGCAATCTTTTTCCTGGGCGGCCTTGCCGCCTTCGCGCAAATGAGGCCTCCCGCCGTGCCTCTGGTGGCGCATGACCCCTATTTCAGCATCTGGTCGATGACGGATCACCTGAATGGCGATGGGACCAAACACTGGACAGGGAAGCCGAACACCCTCACCGCGTACGCGCGGATCGATGGCAAGACCTACCGGATCATGGGCCGAGAACGCCAGGCTTCGGCCGAACTTCCGCAGTCGCGGCTGGAAGTCACGCCGACGCGGACCATCTATGAATTTACGGGCGCGGGCGCCAAGCTTGGCCTCACGTTCTTCACTCCGGCGCTGCCCGGGGACCTGGACGCGCTCTCGCGCCCGCTGACCTACCTGGAGTGGAGCGCCGCCTCCGCCGACGGACGGGAACATCAGATCGAAATCTACTTCGACGCCGCGGCGGACCTGGTGGTGAATACACCGGATCAGACCGTGACGGCGTCGCGCTACCGGCTGGACGGGATGCCGGTGCTGCGTTCCGGTTCGCGCGAGCAGCCGGTGCTCGCCAAGCGGGGAGACGACCTGCGCATCGACTGGGGCTTCCTGTATCTGGCGGCCGACCAGAGCGAGGGAGTCACGGAATATGCCGGCGACCGCAACGCGGCGCGCACTGCTTTCGATGCCACCGGGCGGCTGCCGGAATCCGACGAATTCGGTGAGCCGCGCCGGGCGGGTCCGGTGCTGGCGTACGCCATCGCGATGGGAAAGATCGCCGCTGCCCCGCGGACGCGCTACCTGATGCTGGCGTACGACGATCTGTACGCGATCGAATACTTTCAGCGCCGCGAGCGCGCCTGGTGGCGGCGGAATGGCGCCGAGGCCGCCGACATGCTGCGCAGCGCGCGCCGCGATCACGATTCGCTGCTGGCGCGCAGTAAGGCGTTCGACACCGAACTGACCGCCGATCTGCGCAAGGTGGGCGGCGAAAAGTACGCGCAGCTCGCCATACTGGCTTACCGGCAGACGCTGGCCGCGCACAAACTGGTGGCGGACGTAGACGGCGTGGCGATGTACTTTCCCAAGGAAAACTTCAGCAACGGCTGCATCGCGACGGTGGATGTGATCTACCCGAGCGCGCCGTTCACGCTGCTATTCAGTCCGCGTCTGTTGAAGGCGCAACTGCAGCCGGTGATGGACTACGCACGCATGGATCGCTGGCGCTTCCCGTTCGCGCCGCACGACCTGGGCACTTATCCGCAGGCAAACGGCCAGGTCTACGGCGGCGGCGAACGTACCGAAGAGAATCAGATGCCGGTGGAGGAGAGCGGCAATATGCTGATCCTGCTGGCCGGGCTGGCGCACGTGGAGGGCAACGCCGATTACGCCGCGCGGTATTGGCCGCAGGTGACCAAATGGGCCGAGTACCTGAAGGAAAAGGGCCTCGACCCGGAGAATCAGCTTTCGACCGACGATTTTGCCGGGCACCTTGCGCATAACGCCAACCTCTCGATCAAAGCGATTCTCGCGTTGGGGGCTTATGCGCAACTGGCGGGCATGACGGGCCATCCCGCCGAGGCGGCAAGCTACCGGAAGACCGCGCAAGAGTTCGCCGGAAAATGGAAAGAGCTCGCGCTGGATGGCGACCATTACAAGCTCGCCTTTGACAAGCCGGGCACGTGGAGCCAGAAGTACAACCTGGTGTGGGACAAGCTGCTCGACCTGAATCTTTTCCCGAAGGAGATCGCGCGCCAGGAGATCGCCTACTACCTGACGAAGCAGAATGCCTTCGGCCTGCCGCTCGACAACCGGCGCGATTACACCAAGCTGGATTGGGTGATGTGGACCGCGACGCTGGCCGAGAACCGCGCCGACTTCGATAAGATTGTGGCGCCGGCATGGCAGTTCGCCAATGAATCTTCGAGCCGGGTTCCGCTGACCGACTGGTACGACACGAAGACCGCGAAGATGCAGGGCTTTCAGGCGCGCTCGGTTGTCGGCGGCCTGTTCCTCCCCATGCTCGCGGATTCCGAAATATGGAAGAAGTACGCCAACGCTTCGCGGGGCCAGTAGGTTCGGGACACTAAATAAAAATGCGCGCCGGGACCTTCGCAGGGCCGGCGCGCAGTCGTGTAGGAGTTACTGCAGGGGCAGGAGTACGGTGTTGCTATCGACGCCGTTGATGGTGACTTTCAGCGTCACGTTGCCGGATGCCGTGCCGGTTACGCGGAACTGCACGGCATCGATGCCGAAGCGTCCGGGTGCGGCGAAGGACTTCACGGCGGGGATGGCCTGGTCGCCGGCCTGCACCGAAATATCGTCGGCGATCAGGTAGGGCGGCGATTGCGGAATCGGGAAGCCTTCCAGGCGGGCATGATCGGCGGGGCCGAAGCCGGTGCCGTAGACGGTCAACAACTCGCCGGCCTTGGCGGGCGCGTCGGTGGTGACGGACGAGCCGTCTTCGTGGACCGCCATGGCGAAGGCTTGATCGTTGACCTGCACCGGGAAGAGTCCCGGCGCGTTGCGTGCGACGTTAAATGTGACGCGCACGTCGGGCTGATTGCCGGGGCTGACGGTGAGCACCTGGGAGCCGGTCGCGACATCGTCCGGCAGGTTGGCGTTGATCTGCTGCGGCGAAACGAAGAACAGCGGCAGCACGCGGTCGCCGACGCGGGCGGTGAGGTTGCCCAGGGTCTGCGGCAGGATGCCATCGGGGGCAACGAAGGTGGCGGAAGCGAGATTGGCGCCGAAGATCGAGATAATGCTTCCGGGCGCGACAGAATTCTGCGGCGTTGCGCCGGCGGCATTGCTGACCCCGGCGGGCGCGATATAGGGAATGGTATCGAGCACCGCGGTCACGGTGCGCGGTACGGTCATCGCGACCACACCGGAGGGAATCGTGCCGCTGAGATCGCCGTCCCAACGCCGGAACTTGTAGCCCGGTTGTGCGGTCAGGCTCAGGGCGACGGTCGCGGAGGAATTGTAGAAGCCGTCCGTGGAAGCGGGCAGCACCGTCCATACGGCGCCATTCGGCGGGTTGCTGATCGAGTTCAGCCGATTCATGCGGTGATAGTTGGCCGCGACGGAGACGTCGCTATCGCCGAGCGCCACCATATAATCGCTGACACCGCCCGGCCAGCCGTCGAAATCCGCGCGCGCGCCATCGCCAAGCCCGATGGATTGGGGGACGTTGACTTTGACGACCGCACCGGGAACTCGCAGCAGGCTGCAGGGCGTCACGCACGGCGTGTCATCGGCATTCACGGTAAGTCCGGATAATGAGCTCGTGATGCTTAACTTCGTAAGAGGCGTGTAAGTGGCGGTCAAACGGAAGCCATTGATGTTGGCATCCTGCGGCACGACCACGTCCTGCGACGCGGCGCCGCCGTTAGACCAGGAGTTGAACTGCCAGGTGCGGCCTTGCGCGTCCACCTGCTGCGCAGGGGCATCCAGATGGTGGGTCTCGCCGATTCCCCAGGAGAAATACATGCCGTTGAGCGCGTTGTACTGCCCGTCCACTTTGATTTTCAGGCCAACCGGCAGGGTCAGAATGCTGACTCCGCCCGCGGGTATATAGTTGGCAACCAAGGTATCCGGCGTAGTAAGTTCGCCGACCGTATAGGCGTGGTTGACATCGCCGTTATCGCTCCAACCGCTGAACGACCACATCTTGCCGAACTTATCCTGCTGCGGCGACATGGCGCCGACCGTGTGCACGGAATCCCAACCCCATTCAATCGCGGTGGGAGTGGCGAGCGGAGTGCGATCCACAAGCACGCTCAGGCCGGGAGGGTTGGTGGCGAAATTGATCTGGCGCGCAACTTGAAACCGCGGATAGACCACGATCGGCGAGTTGACGGTCACGGTGTTCTGAAAGCCGACAATGGTCTGTCCCGGGCCGGGCAGCCAGTTCGCAAAGACATATCCCGCATTGGGAAACGCCTGCATCACGGCGACGCCGCCGGCGGCCACGTAGATATCCTGGGTCGATTTGACGGGCAGTCCGTTGACCTGAATGGTTCCGGGGCTGGCGCAGTTCGCGGGGTCGGGGCAGCTGAAAAACGAAATGCCGACTGCGTACTGAGTGTCGAATTGGGCCTTGTACTCCGAAATCGCGGGCGAGGCGGTGACGGTAACGGTGCTGCCATCGAAGGTGCCCCCCGCGAAGGACCAGTTGATAAAAGTCGACAGGGTACGGATTGCATTGGATTGCGTGAGGGCCGGTACGGAGAGCGTGTGCTTGCTGCCGGTGGGCCAGATCACGCTTGTCGAATGGTTGAACGGCTGGCCGTCCACCAGGTACGTCGCGCCTTCCGGCACGGTAGTGATGCGTGTAATCGACCCCTGATCCTGCGCATGGAACACGGGCGCCACTGCCAGGCTCAAGCCAAACAGGACGACCAGCGGTACGTAGCTCCAATCAATTTTCTTCATGCGGGTATTCGACCTTCCTGGTGAGATCGCCCCGAGCAGCGCACATAGAGACACTTCAGGGACCGATTCACGCGTGAAGTATACGTGTAAACCCACAGAAATACACGACTAACTTTGGTAATGCGAGTTCTGCTAGCCATTTCGATCATTGCTTCCCTGGCTGCGCGGGAATCTAATCGTAAGGTCGAAGAACCTCATTATGCGCTGGAACGGATGCTTGCTCTCAATCGCACTGGCGGCTCTCATGAGCCCGGTGCTCGGCGTTGCAGCCAACTTCGGGACTGTGGTTCCGATCGGCGGCCACGCTTCGGATATCGCCCTCGATGAATCGAGAGGCCTACTGTATATCGCTAACTTCACTGCGAACCGCATTGAAGTTATGTCTACGGCGGACTACTCGATACATACATCGATGAACGTCGCGCCTCAACCTGGAGCGATGTCCATCTCTCCGGATTCGAAGTTCCTGCTGGTTGCCCATTACGGCAGCGCCACTCCGGCTGACCCCAGTAAGAATGCGGTAACGCTGATCAACCTGAACGATAACACCCGGCAGACTTTCTCCACGGGTGATACACCGCTTGGTGTCGCGTTTATCGCCGATGGCCGGGCATTCATCGTTACTTCCACTGGAATTCTCTTGTTCGACCCGATTTCCGGGGCTATGCAGACGGTGGCGACATTCGCCGCGCTGGCTAAGACCCTGCCCGTGACGCTCGATACGTTTCCCTCGCAGGTAATCTCCGCCGCGCTTTCCACGAATCCGGACCGCACGATGGTGTACGGCATCGCGGATAACGGAACCGCCCAGGCCTTCTACCGCTTTGACGCGCGCAAGGGCGAGCTCTTCGCCATCGGCATCGTGGCTTCGCCGCGGCCGCTGGCTCGCGTCAGCGTATCCGCGGATGGGACCTGGAGCATGATGGGCCAATACCGGCTCAACTCCATCGCCGACAATCTTGCGCAATTCCCGAACTCGATATCCTCCACCAATATCGGCGGGAATGCGATCGATTCCAGGGCGGGCATCATTTACGCGCAGATCGTCACGGCTTCGGCGGGCGGCACTACCGCCACCGCCGGTCCGCCGCAGCTCTCCATTCTCGACGCCGAGAATCTGCTGGTGAAAGAGACCTTCTCGATTCCGGAAAACATCACGGGGCGCAGCATCCTGAGCAGCGGCTCCGACATGCTTTACACGGTTTCCGATAGCGGTGTGATGGCTTTCCCGGTGGGCCGGATGAATCAGCAGCATCGCCTCACCGCCTCCGTGCGCGACGTTGTGGCGCGCGGCACGTTCTGCAATCGCAATGTGATCACGCAGACCATCACGATCACCGATCCGGGCGGCGGCAATACCGATTTCCAACTCGTTCTCCAACACCACGGGCGTGACCATTTCGCCTTCTTCCGGCATCACGCCGGCGCAGGTGCAGGTGCGCGTGGACCCCACCGCCTTCCAGAATCAGAACGGCACGTTATCGGTCGCGCTGAACCTGACTTCGGCTGGTTCGGTCAACATTCCATCCCAGATTCGCCTGCTCATCAACAATCGCAACCCCGACCAGCGCGGCACATTTGTGAACGTGCCGGGTTCGCTGACGGACCTGCTGGCAGACCCGGTGCGCAGCCGCTTCTACATCGTGGCACAGGATACCAATCAGGTGCTGGTTTTCGACGGCACCAATTACTCGCAGATCGCCGCGCTGAAGACTTCGGCTACGCCGACGCAGCTCGCATTTACCTTCGATCGCAAATATCTCCTGATCGGCCATGACAACGCGCAACAGGCGTGGGTATATGACCTGGACAGCCTGCAACGGCAGGATCCGATTCAATTCCCCCCCGGACACTATCCGCGCTCCATCGCCGAGAGCGGCAAGACGATTCTCGCCCTGGTCCGCAACGCGGCCACCGGCGGAGCGGGCGTAATCGATCGCATCGATTTCGCGGCGCGCCGCGCGGTGACGCTGCCGAGCCTCGGCATCTATACCAATAGCGTGAACCCGAGCGGCGTCCTCGCCCCCGCGCCGAACGGCGGCGCGATTCTGGCGGCGATGCCGGATGGCAACGTCCTGCTCTACGACGCGAACGCCGATACCTTTACGGTTTCGCGCAAGGACTACGGAACGCTCAGCGGAGCCTACGCGGCATCCAGCTACAACTCCTACGTGGTCGGCAACAATCTCTTGAATGCGTCGCTGGTTCCTGCCGGAATTCTGGAATCCTCCTCCGGTTCGCCTTCCGGTTTCGCTTTTGTGGATCAGGGCGGCTTCCGGACCACGACCTCCTCCGCATCGACGCCCGGCGTGATCGAGCGCTTCGACGCGAGCCAGAGCTCGGCAACCGGTAAGCCGACGCGCCTGGTGGAAGCTCCGCTGCTGCCCACCGCGGCATCGGCGAGCACCGCCTCCACTACCGCGCCGACTGTCGGCACCGGTTCCGCCACCGGCACGGGCCAGAACTTCATACGCACTCTGGCGCCGCTGTACGATCGCAGCGCGATCATTTCGCTTTCCATCTCCGGATTCACGGTGCTGCCGTGGAACTACGATGCCGCGGTTGCGCCGCCCAAGATTTCCGCCGTGGTCAACGCCGCCGATGGCAAACTGCCGGTCGCGCCCGGCGGATTGATCAGCGTCTATGGCCAGCAGATGGCGCCGGTAAATCTGGCGACCAAAGAGATTCCGCTGCCCACCGCGCTCGCCGACAGCTGCCTCACGGTCAACGGCGTACCTGTGCCGGTTCTGTTCGTGAGTACGCAACAGATCAACGGCCAGCTTCCCTTTAACGTAGACGGCAACGCGCAGATGACGCTCCGCACTCCGGGCGGCATCAGCGACAACTTTAACTTCTCCATTCTCGCGGCGGCGCCCAGCATCTTCCGCACCGGCACCGCGGGACCCGAAACCGGCCTGGCCACGATCACGCGCGCCGATAACGGCCAGCTCATCACGCCCACCAATCCGGTACATCCCGGCGACAGCATCGTAATCTGGGCCACCGGCCTGGGCCGCACGTCGCCGCCGATCGATTCGGGTCTTCCGGCGCCATCCGACCCTCTGGCCGGCGCCGTGATTGCCACCAACGTTGTGCTTGGAGGCGTGAGCCTGGATGTGCAGTATGCCGGGCTGGCTCCGGGTTCGATCGGACTCTACCAGATCAACGCCACCGTGCCCAAATCGGTGCCGCAAGGTCTGGAAATTCCGCTAGTGATTTCGCAGGGGGGCAACTCGACGACGCTCTCCGTACGTGTCGTTAAGTAAGGAAGGAAACGGGGCATGAATATCATAGGACGATCGATTCTAATTCTGGCCGCCTCCGGCGCGGCATGCTTTGGACAACAATGGGAGGTCGGCGGCCTGGCCGGCGGCGGCTTCCTCAATACGGTACCGGTGAGCAGTCCGGTGGGTACGGCGACGGCGGGTTTTCAGACCGGCGCGGCCTTCGGCGGATACGTCGGCTTCAACCAGTACAAGCACATTGGCGGCGAACTCCGTTATAACTATTTGCAGAGCAACCTGAGCCTGAAGAGCGGCGGCGCGGAGGCTTCGTTCTCCGGCATGTCGCACACCGTGGGCTACGATGTCATTCTCAAGACGACGCGGAACAATGGCAAAGTGCAGTTGTTCGCGGCGGTCGGCGGCGGCATGAAGGTCTTCCGCGGTACCGGGAAGGAAGCGTCGTACCAGCCTCTGCAACAGTATGGATACTTCACGAAGACGCAGACCTTGAAACCCATGGCCAGCGTGGGTGCGGGCGTAAAGGTCGCACTTACCAAGAAGGTTTTCCTGCGCACCGAATTCCGCGACTACATCACGGCATTCCCGACGCAGATCATCACGCCTCCCGTGGGCGCCAAGTACGGCACGCTGCTCCACGATCTGGTCCCGATGGTCGGCATCGGCTACGAAATGTAAGTTCGTTGTACTCTCTCCTCCTAGCAGGCCGCGGCGTTTATCAACGCTCGCGGCCTTTTTTTTTGCAGGCTCGTCAGATGAAATCGTAAGTGACGCAATGGCGTCGAAAAGTGGTTCCAGGATCTGCGAAAGGTGTCCGCTGGCAAACGACTTAGAATCGTGATCCGTTCCGTGGCGCCGGCAGGGGCCTGTCAAACTTCAGTCGGCGACAACTACGTCAACTTGGAGCGTAAACGCTAAGGCGTCACGGAGACTATCGGATCAGCGTCCTAGTCGTATAATGCGCAGAGGACTTTACGATGCCGTCTGACGGCGCCAAGGCCAGTTGTTCCGTGATCGCTCGCCGCGTTCTGCTGCTTGCGCTGGCTGCCGCGCCGTGCGTCTGGTCGCAATCCGCGGCTCTGGACCAAAGCGAACCGAACCCAACGTGGGCCGGGCGTAGGATCGTCACGCTCGAAGGTTTTGGAGACTTCTTTGCTCTCGGCGCGAACGGACAAGCCAAATTGATCAAACCTGACGGTCTCGGTGTGAACATCGTGGCCGTGGTCAAGCGGGTTGACGGTGATCGCATTTGGATCGTGGCTAACGGCGCCGGAGATGAGCCCACCGGCTGGGTCAACAAAGGTGACGCAATCCTGCTGGACAATGCAGTCCGATACTTCACGTCCCGAATCGAATCCAGTCCGAAAGACTGGGACGCTTATCTTCGGCGCGCCGAATCAGAACACTCCCTCAATCAACGCGACGCTGCCATTGCTGATTACACACGGGCGATTGAATTGCATCCGGATGAGCCGTTTCTGTTCTTGCGCCGGGGCCGCGAGTTCCGGATCGCCGCTGCGAAGGCACCGGCAGCGGCCAGTAAGGCGTGTTCTCAGGCTGCTGCCGATTTTCAGCAAGCGGCCAACCTCAGACCGCGGTGGGCGGAAGCCTACAGTCAAGCGGCCGGCATCTATTCCGATTGCCCGGATCCCACATTCCGCAAACAGGCAAAGGCCATCGCATTAATTGAAAACGCCATTGCCTTCGACCAGAACCCCACCTACCTGACCGTTTTGGCGATGGCATACTTCCGGTCTGGCCGACTTGAAGAAGCAGTCGCCACACAAAAACAAGCTGTTGAGTCGCCTAAGTTCCCTCCTGGCTATCGTGAAGAAGCCGTTCGGCAACTTCATGAATTCGAGGCGCACGCGCGGCTCAAAAGCATTGAACACCGGCCCTTCTGATCCTCTGATGCGCGCGGCGTTCGGGCTTCGCCGGCAAATCTTCTTGCTCGCCCAGCGTTTACGAACGGCTCATCAAGCCACTTGACCGTACAACGCACAAACCGCGGATTTGACAGCAGTCGAGCCTTTCCCGAAGTCCGGTTCGGGGAGGCGTGGGGTGATTCCCCGAAGGCCGTTTCGGGCCACTGTACGAGTCAGCGACTGTTCGTCCGGATGGATCTGGACACAAGTCCCATGTGCGTTTCCGGGTTCCTAATCTGCTGAGATCTACCAGGAGTGGGGAACCTGGGAGTGGCGACAATGGCTTACTGGCACTAATCCGTCCCGTTGGTTCACTGGCCGGCATGATTGAATGCCGACACGGCTCAATTCCCATGTTCTTCCGTCGTCGCCGCCGCGAGCTACAACGGACGCAGGCCCATCTGGCTTCTGCCGAGCGGCGTGAGATCGGCCTCTGTCGCGCGGCCACGGAAATCCACCTCAAAGTTGTCGGCCGCGAAATCGGGTGGCGTCTTGCCGGACAGAAAAGCTGCGGCCTGTTTGTCCAGGTACGCGCTGTTCTTCGCGCATCCGACCGTTGCGCCGATATACATGACATTG
This sequence comes from uncultured Solibacteraceae bacterium, assembly GCA_963811575.1. GTDB lineage: Bacteria > Acidobacteriota > Terriglobia > Bryobacterales > Bryobacteraceae > Solibacter. The sequence goes on from CAWERY010000009.1 coordinate 995,202, forward strand.
CTGTAGCCACTCCCGTTATGCTCGTTCTCGACGGCATGGACCACGTCCGGATGCCAGAACACGGTGTCGCCCGGTTGCATCAGAGGAATGGGTGTTAGCGCGTCCAGCAGCAGGGCATGCCATTCCGGTTCAACGGAGAGTGCGCGCCCAGGTTGAGCGCCGCACAACTCTGTTTCCGGAACATCGTCCTGCAGAGCCCGCAGCAGAATGTACGGCATAGCCCGGGCAATCGGGATCAGTTGCAGAGTGCCGTCTCCGTGACCCTGTCGAGTTAGCGCCGTCCAGCCCTGGAAGGTCCGAAACATGGAACAGACCGCGGGGGAGGGGAACTCCTCGGCTTCCGGCCGGAAGGTTGCATCGAAAGCGTCGTACTTTTGCAAATCGCCCGAGAAGACGTGGCGGTATACGCTCCGGAAATTCGGCCCAAGCCACCGCTCAACCGATCCACCGTCCACATGAGGCGAGAGCCCGAGCGAACTGGCCCCTGGCGGGCGCCTGCGGATCCGGTCGGCGTACGCCGGCGCCTGATCCGGGTCGATATGAGCACGCCCCTCGCTCTCCGCCACCCATAGCCGGTTGAGAAACACGCGGACACGGGTGAGAGACTCCGATTGCCTTGCCTGAACCTGGGGACGCGACCAATAGATGCCGTAGATCTGCGGTTTCGCTCGCGGCCAAATTGCCGAAGTATTTGTCCTCGGCGGCATTCGCGAGCTTCTCAGTCAGCCCGTTCTCTTCGACATATCTGCCGATTTCGTCATCCCACGCGCGCGCCTGTTCCGGTGCGAAGGTCTCGCGAATGATGCATGCGCCGCGATCCCTGATCTTCGAAATCATCGCGGGGGACACGGTGGCGGCGGCGATATCGGAGTAATGAAGAACGGGAATGACTGTCTCGCCCGCTTCACGTTCCTTCACGATTTCGGCCACGCTTCGGCGCATCTGGTTTTCGATTTTCTGAAACACAGTTGCATAGCCGGGAAGCTCGCGGCGCAGCTTTTCCTTCGCCTCCCGAATCGCCTCGGGCAGATTCTCAACGTGGAACTCCATAGTTCTTTGACCTCCCGGGTAATTTTGGAGAAATCGGGAACGCCGAACCAATCGTTCTCCGGTGGACCGTATGATCGATCTTAAACTGCGCGAGGAGCGCGAGCTACGCCGGATTCGGCCAGGAAATGATACTATTCGGACAAATAAATGGCTGACCGTGTCCAAAATCAGGCAGCCGATACCGAAGGATGAAGCCTCAATTCGAGCACGTCACGATTCCCGAAAGCTGTTCCATTCGTGTGTTCAACCGCCGGGTCTCGAGGATTCCCTTTGAGTGGCATCATCATCCGGAATGCGAACTGACCCTGACGCTGAACAGCCGCGGATTGCGTTTCGTCTCGGATCATATCGGTTCGTACGATTCTCACGACTTGGTGCTTCTGCCGCCGAATATGCCGCACACGTGGGCATCCAGTGTTGCCATTGATGAGTCAAAACCGCACATCGCTATCGTCGTCTGGTTTAACGAAACCTGGGCTCTGGAGCTTGCAGGCACGTGCCCGGAGTATTCTGCCCTTCGCCCGCTGCTCCGGCGGTCATCCAGCGGTCTGAGTTTTCCGGCCCCGGCGGGAAAGATGATGGAATTGCGTCTCCCGGGACTGCTTTCGAATTCCGCGCGCGACCGCCTTCGAGCCGCGCTGGATGTGCTGACTGAGCTTGCCGAGACGGATGCGGTTCCGTTGGCAATAACACCACAGAAGGCATCCTGCATCAGAGCGGATGATTCGGTTCCATTGAGCCGAATCCTACAGCTGTTGCATGAGCGCTTCGCGGAACCGATTCGGATGCAGGATTTGTGCGCCGCGGGAAACATGTCGGAGCGATCTCTTCATCGCCTGTTCGTGCGTCACCTGGGCGAGAACGTGACCGACTACCTGAGCCAGTTGCGGATCGGACGGGCTTGCATGTGGCTGGTGGAGACAGACCGGCCCATCAGCGTGATCGCCGCAGATGTGGGCTTTTCCAATTTGTCCAACTTCAATCGCCGGTTCCGGGCATTGCGGCACATGACGCCGAAAGAATTTCGGCGTCAGTACACGTAAGCACACTAGCCTGCCCGACCCGGATGAGTTTGCACTTACGAAGCGCTCCCCATCGCTGGAAAGAACGAAGGAAAGAAGCGACGCAACTGGATTTCAAAGGCGCGCCTCTTCCCATGAACCGAGGGACCTCAAGTCCCCGGTTAACGCGGGGATGGTGATCCGTAAACGCGCGTCAGACGAGGTTACTCCCGTGAAGTCGTTAGCGCCCTATCGGGACTGCCTCGGACCGCAATACTCCGGGAATGGCGAGGAATCGTTCTCGACCGGTCGTGAGGGAAAGGCTTGCGCGGATACCGAGGCCCAAATCCGAAGAGCGTCACCGCGCTAGAGACTGCGGCGTGAGGTCGGTCGGCGCTGGCGATGTTTCTGTATAATTCCCGCTAGTGCGCGCAATGCCTCATTAGCTTCCCCCGAATTCGGAAAGGCGGCGGCAACATCGGGTTCCAGTACGACAACGGCGCTTCCTGCGGCGTACCGAGAAGCGAACTTATTGGGATCACTCCGCTTGAAGTCATACTCCGGGAGAGTCTCGTCAGGATCGACTCGATCGGATGCCACACGCTTACCGGGTGATTTCTTCATAGTCTTTTCTCTCAGGGCGAGTGGCCAATCGGGCGCTGATGATACGAACCGACTCGGCGCGTTCGACGTACATAACTACCAGCAAACGCCGCTCCTTAGAAATGCCCAACAGCACAAACCTCTCCTCGACGGTTGAATGACGCGGATCGGCTACAATTCGACCCAATGGATCGCCGAAGACGGTTGCCGCCTCCTCGAACGATACCTTGTGCTTGACGAGATTTGCCGCCGCCTTTCGCGGATCCCACTCGAACTCCAGCGCCAACCCTTATTATACTTGCGCGGCGACGGTTGGAGCGCAGCGCAACACGACCGCATCTTCAACTTCACGGCTATTGGCCGATCACGGGACTGCTCCCCGCAAATCGGCTAAGCCCCGCCCATTCCACGGACAGGCAGTTTGCCGTCAAACGCCCATTACCGACATCTATCTAAATTCGCGGCCTGCGCAGCCGAGCCTCCGGCCACCATCGCAAAGCTAACGCGATTCCCTGGCAGTAATAAAGGCAAGCCCCAGGGCCGCGCCTACGAATAGCAGATAGGCCACCGCGCCGCGAACTGAAAAGCTGGCGAACTGCATGGCGAAGGCATCGAACGGGGGAATCCAGCGCAGCAGGACGAGGGGCAACTGGAGGCCGGCGAGCAGCAGCAGGGGCGCCGCGAGCCAATACTTCCAGCTATACGTCCCCCGGCGGATCGACCAGCCGCGCGCGGCAATCGCCGATAGCGCCGGCACAAACGCTACCGGAAGCAGCACCCAGCGCACGATCCAGAATAGCGCCTGCACGATGCGGGCGATCGCCGCGGGCTTCACCGGCTTTCTGAGATGCAGCGTCAGCCAACTGGCGAGTTGAAACGCGGGCTGCGCCGCCGCGGCCGCCGCCCACGTTATCAGGCCGTAGATTACGATGACGAAAATTGCGGCGGCGGTCAGCAGCGCCAGGTGACGCAAACAGACGCGGAACGAATCGTTGAGTTTCGATTCGCCACGAAAGTAGACAAAGGCCGCGCCGTGCAGCCAGCATGCGAGCGCGAGAAACGCCAGCGCCTCAAGGGCGCTCACCGCTAGGCGAAGGCGCGTGGATTCCGCGACGCTGAGCCATTCGTAGCCCGAGCCAGAGAAGCAGGGCGTTCGCCATCAGGTGCAGCAGGCAGAGCTTGCGCGTTGCGGCGCTCATTTGGCCTCCAGGCGAAGCGCTTCCGTAGTGGCCATCACGCCCGAGTTGTACATGGGCTGCACGCGGGCGGGGCTCACCTGGAAGGTACCCGGGTTGACCACCTTCAACAGGTAGAAAAACTGCTGCTGGCCCTGCGGGAACCACGTCTGGAAGATCGCCATGCGATCGTCATGTAATTCCCTTCGCGTAAAGAGATACTGCCACCACGGCGGGCGCTCCTTGAGTTCGTAGCTGGCTATCGCGCTCGATGAATTCCGTGCCCGAGGGAATCGGGTCCTCGACCATCAGGTACTTCCATTCGGTGCCGGTCACGGTGAGGCGAACCGCGAGGGTATCGCCGGACGACACCGGCCCGGCGAGCGGCGCCAGGTCATAGACGATCTTTTCGCCCTGCTTGGTTGGGACCAGCCGGAAATACTCGCGCAGGAGGTTGAGCGAAGTGGAGCCGGTCTTTTGAAGCTTGTCGTCTGCCGAGTGGTACTCCGCGCGCGTGGAGTAGTAGAGCCTTCCCTGCCCCGTGGTGGTGATCCGGATCTGATTCACGCCGGGCTGCAGTTTGGTTTCGTCGAGGAGGAATTCCGGAGCGCCGGCCGCGGCCGCCTGGTCGAACTTGCGTCGTGAGTACGGCTTGGCCGTTCACGAAAACCGTCGCGGTAAGGTTGGGATTCAGTTCGTGGGTGGATTTCAAATAATCCGTGAGACCGTAAATCACCATGGCGGTTTGCTTGGTGCTGTTCCACCAGTAGCCTTCATTCCGATTGTTCATCAGCCAGAGCGCGGCCTTGGGCAGCAGGGGCGAATTGGGCCGTTGATGGGAGAGCAGCTTGACGGCGTAGGCGGTAGCTTCGGGCGTCGCGTCTTCGGAGAAATCCAGCAACTGATCGCGCGTGGAGGGCCACGATGCCTGCTCGTCATCGAGTTTGGCGGATTGTTCGAGCGACGCCGCGAGCTCGGCAGCGCGGGGGTCCTTCGCCTGTTCGAAGGCGAGCCCGAGAATCGCGACGCCGTAGGGCGAAAGCTTCTCGCGATGCGTGTAGACATCGAGCGTGGCGGCGGCCGGCGGCTTGCCTGCGAGTACCAGGGCATACACCATGTACGCGCGCAGATCGGCGGCGAGCTTGGGATCGGCGGCGAGCGTCTTCGACACCCAGTTGGCGCCGTTTTCGATGCGGGCGGCTTCCACCGCGACGCCGGCAGACCTGGCTTGCACCAGGCCGGCCACCACGTACGCGGTCATGAAGGCTTGGCTTTCATCGGTTTCCCACCAGCCCCAGCCGCCGTCTTCATGCTGGAAGCTGTAGAGACGATCGAGCCCGGCGCGGATCTTCTGCTGCACGGCGGCGGGGTCCAGGCTGACCTTGAGGCCGAGATCGCGCACTGCCTGAGTGACGATAATGTTCGGCAGGAAACTCGACATCGTCTGCTCCACGCAGCCATAGGGGAAGGTGGTGAGATAATCGAGCGCGCCGAAGAGCGAACCGGCGATGGAAGAGGAAACGCGAATTCCGAGAAGGCGCGACCCGGGCTGAACTTTCGCGGGGAATCCCAGGTCGAAGGATGCCGCGGCGCCCGCATCGAGCGTGCCGCCTTTGGCGCGGCTAAGCTTCACGCCGGGGATGTTGACCGGCAGTTCCAGCTCAAGCGCATCGCTCTCTTCATCGGTGAGCGCCTTTCCCGTGATCAACGCGGTGCGCACCTGTTGCACGCGCACGCGCCAATCCAGGCGCGCCTCCGCACGCGGCTGCACGCGGACATCGCGCGTAGCTCCGCCGACTACATCGAGGCCCTGCATATCAAGCGAAACGCGCACGGATTTCTCGGTGGTCAGGTAATTGTGCACGAGCGCGGAGATGGTGAGTTCGTCGCCCTGCACGAAGAAGCGCGGCACGGAGAGGCGAAGAATCAGATTCTTGCGCACGATGGTCTTGGCCGTGGCCGCGCCCACGCGTGTATCGGGAGTGACGGCGCGCGCGGTGGCCCGCCAGGTGGTGAGCGAATCGGGGAACTCGACCTTCGCCTCGGCCTTGCCGGCGGCGTCGGTTACTAGGTCAGCATTCCAAAATGCGGTGTCCGGAAAGGCCTTGCGGATTTTGGGCTGGACCATGCGGTCAGGCTTGAGCTGGGCCAGATGCGAGGGGTCGCGAAGGGCAGCCAGGCGCATGCGCCGTTTGCCGGCCTCGCCGCTGAAGTAGTAGTTCAGCGAGTCCTCGGTATGCACCATATTCCATTCGTTGCCGAAGAAATACGCTACCGGGTCCTGCGTCATGTCGCGGCGGATGGCGTAGATCGCTTCGTCCACCACACCCAGGCTGAGTTCGGCGCCGCTCACGGGCTTGCCATCCGCGGCACTCGCCTGCACGGTGTAGCGCGCGGTTTCCCCTGGGCGATACTGCGTGCGGTCGGTGGCGATATTGATATTCAACTTGTGGGCTTCGGGCGGCACCTTGACGAACTTGGTGCCCTGATACATCGCACCCTTGCGCAGGAACTGCGCGTTCACCCACACGCCGGGCTCATCCTGCGCGGTGATGGGGATTTCGAAGACCGCGGTGGATTCGCCGGAACGCATCAGCTTGTGGCTGCGCAGATCGCGGCCTTCGAGCGAAATCAGCACGGGGGTATTCGGCTTGCCCGTGACGATCAGGACCTTGGCGGTTTCGCCGGCCCGATAGGTTTTCTTGTCGGGGATAATCTGTACGGTCTTGCGATTCGAATCGCCGAAATCGTTTTCGCCGCCGCCCGATACCCAGAGATGCGTCTCGTGCTCCACGTCGCGGCCTTGCGCGGTATGCGCGCTCACGCGCACGCGGTAAGAGCCGCCCTGCGCGGGAATCGCCAGATCGGCAACGGCGCTGCCGCCCGTCCCGGTATCCACATCGGTAGCGGAGACGAGTGTCCCGCTGCTTTGGCGTGCGCGCCACACCCAGCGGAAGAGTTCGACGTGTACGCGCGCGGCCACCGGCTTGGAATCGTAATCGCGAGCCTCCACGGTAACGGCGGCGCGCGCGCCGGGCTGATAGAAATAACGATCGGGCCGCGCGTTGACCAGAAAGCTTCCGTAGGTGGCGATCAGCGCGCCGCGCCCTACGATCTCGCGCTTGCCTTCGTCGGTGACGCGGGCTTCGATGCGGTAGCGGTAATCCGTTTTGCGATCGGAGACGGTGGTGTCGAATTGAATCGCAAGCTTGCCCTCGGAATCGAGCGTGCCTTCCTCTTCGAGAACCTGCTCATCGCCGTAATCGTTGCCTTCGGCGTCGCCGGCATCCTGCGGCGCATCTTCGTCGGGCTCATACCAGAGCGGGAACCAATAGGGTCCGCGATACACGGCGTACTTCACCTTCGCGCCCGCCACGGGCTCGCCGAAATAGTAGCGGGAATCGATCACGGCTTGCGCCTGCTCGCCTTCCATGATGCGCGGCTTAGCGGCCGTGACGCGGACTTCGTACTCGGGCTTCTTGTACTCCTCCACCTCAAAACTGCCGTTCATGTAACTCTCTTCCCCGGAACGGACGTTGATGGAATAGCTGCCCAGCGCGGCATCGGCGGGCAGCGTAAAATCGTCGCGAATGGTGCCGTTGAAAGTCGCGGTGAGCGTCTTGCGGTACACCGGCTTTTGCCCGGCATCCTGGATTTCCACGTCGAGCGCTTTGCCCTTGGGGACGGTGTAGCCGGAAGCCGTGCGCTGGCGCAGAATGCCTTTGAAATGCAAAGTATGGCCTGGACGGTAGACCGGCCGGTCGGTATAGATGTAGCCCATCCACTGCGGACGGCTGGTTTCAAAAGCGTAGGCGGCGAGCGTGGTGACGGCGTAGTTGGGTCCGCTGCGGGCCACCAGGCGCAGGTCGTCGGAACGCGACTCCGCGAACGGGATTTCGGCGAGCCCCGAGGCATCGCTCTGGGTGGTGGCTTTGCGCGCATCGCGAGCCAGCAGGAAGACCTGTGCGCCGCCGACGGGCTCACCGGTGGAGCGATCCGCCAGGAAATTGACGATGCGGCCGTTGCCGGTTTTGGTGACCATCACCAGGTCACTGACCATCAGAAGGGTGTACGCGCGCAGTTCCCCGCGCACCGCTTCCACCAGGTACACGCCGCGCTCTTTCACGGCGAGTTCGACCGGCTGGCTGTCCCAACGGCTGCGGCTCTTCACCGCGTGATTGAAGGAGAGCACCAGCTGCTGGGAATTGAGCAGCGGCGCAACGGCGTACTGGGTCCCTCCGGCTGCCGGCGCCTTCGCGGGGTTGGCAGCCGGCAATAAGTGCGCGCTCGGCGATTCGGTGAACTGTCCGCGCAGCGAAAGGCGAATGGCGGTGCGCAGGCCGTGTTTCCAGGCGTGGATGCGCTCCAACACTGTACGCTCATGCGGAGGCCGCGGAGCGCGCCCGCCAAATTCGTGGGCGCTTTCGAGTTGCTGGAAAAATTGGACGGGGTCATTGACGCGGTAGACGCGGAATTCCAGTGCATCGATATTCCACGCGTTGAGCGAGACGCTGGGCTTGCCGTTGCTTGCGAAGGTGCGCTGCGTGCTCAGCGCAAAGTAGGGTTCGTCCTCGGGCTGGCTCAGGCCTGGCGCTGCCAGCAGGAGGAGCAACAGGGGGCGCAGGGGCCGCAGCAGTTTCATGATGTCTTCCTCAAAATGTTCCAGCGGTAGACACCGAGGAAGCGGGGATTGTCCGGCAGAGGCCGCCATTCGGGTTCCGGAAAATGCAGCAATTCGTCCACCGTGGGGCGGCGGATTTCGTTGGCCTCGGGCCCGGTGTGATACACGAGGTAGCGCGCCGCGGATTTTTCAATTTGGCTCTCGCCCAGGTAAATCATGCTGTGAAACGGCATGCCGTTTGTGTCCTGGCGATAGAAGAGAAGGTCACCGGGCTGCGCGCGCGCCAGATCGCGCGTCACAAAATGAGTGTTCCGAAGGTACAGCGTTTTCGCGTCGGCGAATTGCGCGAACGCGCCGGAGGTGAGGTCGCTGTACTGGAAGCGTCCGGGCGCAACGCGGAAGAGAGCGGCGGCCAGCGGCGTGAACGGGTATTGATATTTCGCGGGCGTCGCGATTCCCGGGACCAGGGGCAAACGCGCGCCGGTGGCCCAGGCGCTATCGTGGGCGCGCAGGGCTTCCCGGTAGGCGTAGCGTATGAGGGCCGCGCAATCCACAATTTCCGCGGGCCGGGCTGGGCCAGGTTGGAAGAACTGAGTTTCCGCGAGGAAGGTGAACCAGCGCCGAAAGGCACTGCGATCTTCGGGGTCGTCGAAGCGTAGAAAATCGGGCGTGCCGTCGCCGGCGGTATCGCCATCGGCGAAATTCGTGATCAGGTGCGCGATGGCGGCGGGGCGTCCGGGAAACTCGACGCGCACTCGTACGATGGCCGGCAGTACGCCCGCGCGCAGTTGCGCCCGCCATCCGCCGGCCGTCGCGGAGAGCTCCTGCACGGTCGCGGCGTGCGGAGTTTCCAGCGTAATACGGGGCGGCGCCGAAGAGGGCTCGTCGATCGCAAGGGTCGCGGTATCGTAGCCATCGGCCGTGAGTTGTTCGGGAACTCAGCGTGAGGCGCGGCGGAAGCTCGGCGCGGTGAGCTGGTTTCGCCCAGACGATAGAGAGAACGACCAGCGCAGGTCCGGCAAGCCACGCGTATTTCATAGCGGCACCTGGATACCGCGGCCACTCTCCAGGGCGCGGCGGTATGCCAGGCCGGCGGACACCACATCTTCAATGGCGAGGCCGAGCGACTTGAAAATCGTGATCTGCCCGGCGGCGGACCTTCCGCTTTCGCTGCCCGCCGCGACCGCGCCCAACTCGCCGTGAATGTGACCCGCCGTGCAGTGGCCCTCCTGAATGGCGAGCAGGATGTCGCCCGCTTCCTTCATTGCGGCGGCATGCGAATCCACCACGAATAGCGAGCGCGCGACCAGTTGCGCCGGGAGCTCGCGCATGTTGGCACGGCAGGCTCCCACCGCGATGATGTGGGCGCCCGGCGCGATCCAGGCGTCGTCGATCACGGGTGTCGCGGACGAAGTCGCGAGCACGATGACATCGGCGCCGCGCACCGCATCGGCGGCGCTCGCCGCGGCGGTGATATTCCAATGCGTGGTGAATTTGCGGAGCCGCTCCGCGTTAGGGCTCCAGCAGCGAACGTCGCTAAAATGGCGAACCAGCGGAAGCGCCTCCATGTGACTGTGCGCCTGTACGCCGGAGCCGATGATCGCAAGCACGCGCGCATCGGTGCGCGCCAGATGCCTGGCGGAGACCGCCGACACCGCCGCGGTTCGAGCTTCGGTGATGTAACGGCCATCGGCGATCGCGGCCAGCGCACCGGACGCGGGATCGTACAGCAGAATCGAGGCCTGGTGCGAAGGCAAGCCCGCTTCCAGATTCTCCGGCAGCACGGTCAGGATCTTTGCCCCGAGCAGGCCGTCCGGGTCCAGCGCCGGCATGAGGCCGAAGAACGCGCCGGGCCGGAATTCCATCACGGTCCGCACCGGCTGCACCACGCGGCCCGCGGAAAACGCGATCAAGGCCGTTTGCATCGCCTCGATCAGATCCGCCATGGGTAGCACGGCGCGCACATCGGATTCCGAAAGCCAAAGGGGCATGTCGGAGCTATTCTAGCGTAGGACACACGATCGCCTTTGGGGCTTCCGTTATCCTTAGAAGCCTATCTTCGGCGCGTCGGCGAAACGCGCCGGCTTGCTGCGCGCATAATTGCGGCGATTGGCGCGCAGCTCGGCGATCGCGTCATAGAAGTACGCTTCCACCGCGCGGGGCGCAACGCGGCACGATACGTCGTGGGCGAAGAGCAGCTTGGCGTCTTCCACCACGGCGTTAAGATCCGCGCCCGTCAGCCCGTTCGTGGCCGCGGCGAGTTGCAGCGCATCCGCGGCGCCAATCGCGCCGGGCGCGGCGGCCAGACGCTCACGCAAGATCTGCTCGCGCGCTCCGGCATCCGGCAAGCGGGTCTCCAGCCACAACTCGACGCGTCCGGAGCGCAGCATCGCGGCCGGCAGAGCACCCGGATTCATGGCGGTCATCATCACGCAGACACGTCCCGCGCTGGCGCTTTCCAAGCCGTCGAGCATGGTGAGCAGGTAGCGGTAGAGGCCCGGGTCGCCATCGCCTTCAAAGATGACGTCCGTATCGTCGATGAAAATCACCGACGGCGCGTTGCGGCGCGCCGCCTCGAAGACGGAGCGAACCTGGCAATAGAAATCCCCGGTCCCGGCGACTACCGTACCGTCGATCAGGAAGAATTTACCCTTCAGGCGATGGGCCAGGGCGCGGCCGATGGTGGTCTTGCCGGTACCGGGAGGACCGGCAAGCAGAACGCCGCGCTTCGGCTTCAGACCTAATTCGGCGGCGAGGGAATCGTTCTCGAACGGCAGCGCGATTTTCGCCTCCAGGGCGCGGATGACATCGTCCACGCCCTTCAGGTCTTTCCAATCGACTTTGGGGACCTCCTGGATTTCCACATTGCTGGTCATGTCCTGCGTGCGCAGGTACCCGGTGAAGGCGGTCGTGTCCAACTCTGGCGTGCGCGCCAGCCAGACCGCGGCATTCTTCAGCTGATGCGCCGTAAGACATGGCGAAAAGCGATGAATCCGTTGATAGTCCAGCGCTGCACCCTCCGTAAGATAGGCGCGGCAGATACACTCGTAGTCGGCCGCCGTGAACTCGGCAATCGCCGCCAGGTAAGCGCGGCGTTGCACCGGCCATGGCGCCTCTTCTTCCACGGCGAAGACCAGCTTACAGCCGAGCACTCCGGCGTCGGCGAGGATGCCGGTAAGTGCCGCGTCCAGAAGAAACGAGCGCGCATAGCCCCGGCTCTCCACTATGTTGGTTATCAGATGCAGGTCGTCCACCAGCACTAAGTCATGCAACAGAATCGCTTCTTCTATCATGCGGAGGAAGGACTCTTCAATGGCGGCGGGCGCCTGCGTTTTCAGCACATCCAGAAACTGCCGCGCGCCCAGCAGGACTCCGCCGCGCGCGGCTTGAACGCTCTCGAGAATGGTGGTCTTGCCGCTGCCCGCAGCCCCACGGAGAACCACGACATTGCCCACGTCGAGGCTTTCCAGCACGCGGTCCGCTGCCGTTTGTTGCACGGGTGTCAATACGATATTGGCTTTCATTTTCGATTGGGGTTGGGAGACGCGGCTCCCGGTCAATCAGGATGGCACCGGCCCGGCCAGGGGGAATACTCCTCAAGCCGGAAAATTTAAAGGTGTAAGTGGAAAAACCGTCGCCTAGCGAGAGTGCGACAAGAAAGGCAGGCACTCTCGCATAGCGTCGGTTCGTTCAGTCAGAATATAGACATTTGTCGTTCGCAAGATATACCTCCTTTCCAAGGGATTGAATGTTGCTCTGAGTAAGTTACCACGGGAAAGTGGGTGCAGCAAGTATTTTTTGATTAAGCCGCCTTCATCGGCACGCAAAAACTCTTTGACTTTGGAACGCAAAGTGGTTTACTTTAATGCTATGAAGGGCTGGATTGTGCCGGTTCTGGTGCTCGCCTCCGCGGCCTGTAGCAAATCGAACAATTTGCTTCTGGGTCGCGTGCAGGCAACGGTAGGCAGTCACACGGTAGTCGTAACGGATTGCTACCGCACCAGCGCGCCGGGTCCTGAGAGCACCGCCGCCGGCGTGTACCACTACATGCCTTGCCGCGATGCCGACGTGTGGATTCGTGGCGAGGAAGTGACGGTCAACGGAAAACCCTACGGCCGTCTGAAGCCCGCCGATTCCATTCTGGTGGATCACGGCGTCGTCTCGATCGGCCGGAAGTGATTTCGAACGGCCTAACCGCCAGGCAACCGTAGCGTCCAACCCTCCATGGGAAGGGATCTGCTTTACAGCTTGCGCGTGTTGCGACGCTCGCCACGGTTCACGGCCACCGCGGTTCTCGTGCTGGCGCTCGGCATTGGCGCCAACTCAGCGATGTTCAGCCTGGTGAACTCCGTGCTGCTGCGCCCCTTGCCGTATCGCGATCCCCACCGGATCGGCGTGCTGCTGGCCTCCAGTGAGACTCGCGCCGGTGCGTTTTCCATGCCGCCCGCCGATTATCTGGATTTCCGCGATCGCAATCACAGCTTCAGCGGCATGGCGGCGGCTGAGGTGTGGAGCCCGAGCCTGACCGGTTCGGGCGAGCCGGAGCAGCTTCACGGTTTGCGCGCGTCGGCCTCGCTTTTCGACGTGCTCGGGGTTCCGGCGACTCTCGGCCGCGGCTTCCTGCCCGAAGACGAACGCGCCGGCGCCGCGCCGGTGGTGGTGCTCGGGGCCGGGGTGTGGAAGCGGCGCTTCGGCGGCGACCCGGGCGTCGTGGGACGCACCATCACGCTCAATCGCGCGCCGTATACCGTGGTGGGCGTCCTCCCCGAGCGCTTTTACTTCCCCCCATTCTGGGCCAGCGACGCGGAAATCTATACGCCCCTGATCTGGGCGCCCGCCAAAACGCACAATCGGGATGCGAGCACGCTGCGCACTTTCGGCCGCCTCAAGCCGGGTGTAACCTGGGCGCAGGCCGGGACGGAAATGCGAGGAATCGCCCGCCAGCTTGCGTCGGAGTATCCGCGCAGCAACGCCGGCAAAAGCGCCGTGCTCACACCGCTGCACGAGATGGCAACCGGCAACGTCAGCGGCTCGCTCACCATCCTCTTATGCGCCGTAGGGTGCACGCTGCTGATTGCCTGCGCGAATCTCGCGAACCTGTTTCTGGCCCGTGCCACCGGCCGCAACAAAGAAATGGCGGTTCGCCAGGCCCTGGGCGCCTCGCGCGGGACGCTGCTGCGTCAACTGTTGACGGAGAGCTTCGTGATCTCGTTCGCCGGCGGTGCCGCTGGGCTGGCGGCCGCGTGGTGGGGCGTGAAGGCCTTCCTCGCCGGGCTGCCGGCATCCGGCAATTTCCGCATGCCGCGGCAGCAGGAAATCGGCATGGACACCAGCGTGCTCGTCTTCCACGCGGCCCTCTGCCTGGCGTCCGGTCTGCTCTTCGGCCTGATGCCCGCGCTGCGAGCCTCGCGCGCCGACCTGAGCCGCGCCATGAAAGAAGCCTCGCGCGGCACAACCAGCGATCGCTCCGGCATCCGCATTCGCGGCGCGCTGGTCATCTCGGAAATCGCCCTCGCACTGATTCTCTTAACGGGAGCCGGCCTGCTGATTCAGAGCTTTCGCAAGCTGCACGATCTGGACCCCGGCTTTGATCCGCGCAACGTGATCGCGATCAATGTTGCCGTGGCGGGCAGCGACCATGCAGCGCCCGACCAGCGCGCGGCATTCTTTCGCGAGTCCGTGGAGAGCCTGCGCGGCATGCCCGGCATCGCTTCCGCGAGTGCCGTCAATCATGTGCCCCTGGCGGGCGATCTCTTCCGCCTGGGCATCCTGATCGAAGGCCGCCCCGCGCCTCGTCCAGATGACGATTCCTCCGCCGTCTATCGCGTGGCGCTGCCCGGCTACTTCCGGACGATCGGAATGCGCTTGCGGCAAGGACGAGATTTCGACGCCCGTGACCGGGAAGGCGCCCCGCGCGTCGCGGTGATCAACCAGACGATGGCGCGGCGATACTGGCCCGGCGAAGATGCCATCGGCAAACGCTTTCGCCTCGACAGCGGCAGCGGCAAGGCCGACTGGATGACCGTGACCGGCGTGATCGCCGACCCGAAACAAGCCAGCTGGTCGGCTCCGGCGGATAGCGAAATGTACCTTCCCTACCTGCAGGACGAAAGCTACCTCCACGACCCGGGTTCGTTCCTGACCATGACCCTGGTGGTGCGCACCACCGCTGGAGCCTCGACAATCGCGCCGCTGATGCGCGAGCAGATCGCACGCATCGACGCCAACGTTCCAGTCACCGCGATGCTCCCGATGGAACAAGTCATCGCCGGCGCGGTCTGGCAGGCACGTCTCTCGATGGCGGTATTCTCGGCCTTTGCGGCGCTCGCGCTGGTACTGGCGACCACCGGAATCTTCGCTGTGATGTCTTACATCGTCACCGGGCGGACGCAGGAGATCGGCATCCGCATGGCGCTCGGCGCCCGGCAATCGGACGTGCTGTGGATGGTGCTGTTGCAATCGATGAGGCCGGTGGCGGTGGGGATCACGCTCGGCCTCTGCGGCGCCTTTGCGCTGACCCGCCTGATGAAGACGATGCTCTTCGAGGTGAGCCCGTCCGACCCCGCAATCCTGGCCGGGGTGACGCTCCTGCTCGTGCTGGTCGCCGCGATTGCCGGCATTCTGCCCGCCGGCCGCGCCGCGCGCATCGACCCCTTGATCGCCTTGCGCGACGAGTAGGGCGGGCTCCCACGCCTACAGGTGAATAATTCCGCGCTGGATCGCCGCGGTTGCCGCCTGCGTCCGATCCTGCACGCCGAGCTTGCTCAAGATATTCTTCACGTGATTCTTTACCGTGTGCTCGGCAATGCTGAGCGTGAACGCAATCTGCTTGTTGGCAAGGCCGCGTACGATCAGCCCCAGCACCTGGACTTCGCGCGCGCTCAAATCGGGCCGCGGCAGCTGCGCCGCGAGCGAGGCCGCCACCGCGGCCGGCAGATACGTCTGCCCGCTGTGTACGGCGCGGATCGCTTTGAGCAGCTCGTCGTGGAGCACGTCTTTCGTCAGGTACGCTTGTACGCCGGCCGCCAGCGCGCGGCGAATATCCTCATCGCCGCCGTAAGTGGTGAGCGCGATCATACGCGCACCGGGAAATTCAGAGCGAATCGCGATAGCGGCTTCGACCCCTCCCATTCCGGGCATGCGCAAATCGAGCAGGCTGACATCCGGCAGGTGCGCACGGTACATTTCGACGGACTGCTGGCCGTTCGCGGCTTCGGCGACGACCGTCATATCGGGCTGCATATTGACGATCGTGACCACGCCGACCCTGGCCACCAGGTGGTCTTCAGCAACGAGAATTCGGATTTTTTCATTCATGGCAACGGTACGGTAACTTCAACTTGGGTCCCTTCGCCCGGGTGGCTGGCCAGGCGTAGTTCGCCTCCCAGCCGTTCCGCGCGTTCACGCATTCCGATCACTCCGAAGTGCCCGCCGCGCGAGGCGAACACATCGTGTTGGTCAAACCCGCGGCCATCATCCACAATGGCCAGGTAAAGCTTGCGGCCTTCCACGCGGATCTTCACCCAGATGTTGCGCGCGGCGGCGTGCTTGAGCACATTGGTCACTGCCTCCTGCACAATCCGGAGCAGGTGCTGCTCCATCTCTTCGGCCAGTTCCGTCACAGGGCCAGCGACGTTCACCGAGACTTCGACGCCCGAACCCGCGGTGAGCAGCAGGGTGCCGGATTGGATCGCGGCGGCGAGATCCTGCCCCTCGAGCGCCGACGCGCGCAGATCCATCACGCTGCGCCGCGCCTCGGTCAGGCTGTGGCGCGCCATGCGCCGCGCCAGGTCCAGATAACTGCGCGCGGGTGTCGGCTCATTGGGCATCGACATCGCTACCGCGTCCAGCTGGGAAGAGATGCCGACAAAACCCTGCGCCAGCGTGTCGTGAATCTCGCGCGCCAGGCGGGCCCGCTCTTCGAGCACCAGTGCGAACCGCGAACGAATCTGGCGCAAGCGAAGTTGATAGATCGCCCAGGCGGTAGCCGCCAGCGCGGCCGCGCAAAGCACCCGAAACCAGACCGTCTCCCAAAATTGCGGGAGCATCTCAAATTCGTAGGAGTCCACGCTGGAAGGTCCACCGGGCAGTTCCGCGCGCACCACGAAGCGATGGTTGCCGTGGCGCAGGCTGTTGTAGTTGATGACGCGCCGCGGCCCCGCGGGGACCCAATCCTTATCCAGCGCCTCCAGTTTGTAAAAGTACTGGACGCGCTCCGGAGCGCTGAGATGGATGCCGGTATAACGGATCTGCAGCCGTTCGTTGCTGGGCTCCAGGCGCGCCGGATGAGTCAGGTCTACCGGTTCGCCGTTGGCGGTCATCTGCACGATGTGCGCGGCGGGCGGCAGCGCCACCGGCTTGCGGATGTCCGGATCGAGTACCGCCAGGCCGCGGCTGGTGGTAAACCACAGCCTTCCGTCCGCGCTGCGTGTGCCGCCGCCCGCCGTGGGATAGCCGGGGGCGCACTGCGCGCTGCGCAGCCCATCTTCCACGCCGTAATTTTGCGGCTCCAGGCGGGTGCGCTTATGCGCGCTGAAATCGAAGAGCTGCCGTTTGGCGATGCGGCAGATTCCGCGCGTCGTACTCAGCCAAAGCGATTCTCCGTCATCGTAGACTTTGCCGATGTTGTCGCTGAGCAGGCCGTCTTTCGCGCCGTAGTGGAAGAATTTGCCATCGTGCATCGCATTCAATCCACCGCCAAACGTGGCGATCCAAAGCACGCCGTCCGCATC
Source organism: uncultured Solibacteraceae bacterium (assembly GCA_963811575.1). Lineage (GTDB taxonomy): Bacteria > Acidobacteriota > Terriglobia > Bryobacterales > Bryobacteraceae > Solibacter. Next base: position 1,012,384 of record CAWERY010000009.1, read on the forward strand.
ATGATAGAGCGAACGGATCTGGTCGCTCGAAAGCCCGTCGGCGGTGGTGTATTGACGGCGCTCGTCGCCTTTCACTTTCCAGATACCCTTGCCGTAAGTGCCACCCCAGATGGCGCCATCGCCGTCTTCGGAAAGCGTCACCATAAAATCGATGAGCAGCGGACCGCCCGGCACGACGTTGTGAAACTGCTTGCCGCGCACCACGCTGAGGCCGGCGGGGGTGGCCAGCCACAGGTCGCCCTTCGCGTCCTCCAGCGCGTCGAAGATGCCCTTGCGGGCCAGGGGATCGGGCGGCGTATAGGTCTGGAACGCGCCATTGTGCATGCGCGTGATGCCCGATCGCGTAGTGATCAGCAGATCGCCGCCGGGGGCTTCGCGGATCTGGAAGATCTCGCTATCGGGAAGCCCGTCTTTCTTCGAATACAGGCGCGACGCCGGGCCGGCGAACAGCATCAGGCCGAAATCGTTAAAGCCGACCCAGATGCGGCCCTGGCGGTCCTGGAAGACCGCGTTCGGTTCATCGCTGGGCAGCCCTTCGGACTTTCCATAGACCATGAAGATGTCGTTGCGCCACCGGCTCAGGCCGCCGTTGGCGCCAATCCACAAATCGCCTTCGCGGTCTTCGAACAGGCAGCGAACCACGTCGATATCGTCGGTGTTGTCGCGGCCGGTAGTCACAAAACGGCTGCCTTGCAGGCGCGCCATCCCGTTGTTGGTGCCCGCCCAGATATTGCCGTCGCGGTCCGCCCACAGCGCGCGCACCACCATATCGGGCAGCCCGTCGCGAGTGCCGAATTTCTGAATGCTGCCATCGGAGGAGCGGCGAATAATGCCGGTATTGCCCGCCACCCAAAGGTTGCCCTGGTGGTCCGCGATCATGTTGAGCACCACCATGCCGCCAAGCACTTCGGGCGAAATCACCGTGACAAACGAATCCCCGCGTCCGGCGCACGACGCGGCTGAATCCGGCAACCCACAAATCGTGATGGCTGTCTTCGCAAACAGCGCGTGCGGAGCTCACGGGGATGTCGATCTCCGGCCGGAAACTGGTGAACTTGCCGTCCCGGTAACGAGCCAGATAGATTCCGGCGACAATCCACAGGTCGTCGTCGTGGTCGGAATAGAGGGCGGTGATTGCGGAATCCGGCAGGCCCTGTTTGGTGGTGTAGGTGTGGAACCGGCCGCCCCGATACTGGGTCAAACCGTTCTGCGTTCCAATCCAGAGCGAACCATCGTTGGCCGCGGTCAGGGCCGTAATGGAATTGTCCGGCAGGTCGCCGTTGCTCTTGCTGAAGACCACGAACTCGTAGCCATCGAAACGCGCCAGGCCTTCATCGGTGCCCAGCCAGAGATAGCCGTCTTTGGTTTGCGTGATGGCGCGGATCGTATCCTGCGGCAGCCCGCGTTCCTGCGTCCAGAGAGTTCGCGAATACTGGGTAAGGCTTTTGCGCGGGTCCAGGGCCAGTGCGCCAGAAGCCAGGCAGGCCGCCAGCACACACAAAGTTCCGATGCGCGTGCCCAGTTTTCTTGGTCTCAAACCTTCAGTATATGCCGCGGGTGTGCCGTGAAACCCGGCCGCGTCATAGCCCATTCAGGCTATTTAACCCATTGACGGGCACCAAGATCGAGGCCGGACGCGTAAGCTGCCTCGCTATAATCACGATCTATGTACAAGGCGTTCCCGCTCTTAGTTTTCCTGGCCGCCGCGCAAGCGCAGCGGCAGGATCCACCGCCTGCGCCATCCTCGGCGCCGCCTACGAAGATCGAGCAGACCACACCAGGCAAGCGGCCCGCGGCTGTGCTGGTGACCAGTTTCGACGGGCTCGGCTCGGGCTTCACCGGCCCGCAAGGGACGATGAACGCGCGTAACCCCTCCGACAACAGCCTCGCCGTTGGTCCCCACCACATCGTGGAACTGGCCAACGGCCGCATGGCGATTTACGACAAGAAGGGAACGGTACTCTATGGCGCGGTGACCACCAACACGATTTTCAAAGGCTTCGGCGGGCAGTGTGAGAACCGCAATAGCGGCGATAGCGTGGTTCGCTACGATCAGCTCGCCGATCGCTGGCTCTTCGTGCTGCCCGTGTTCCAGCGCCCTCCGGGTGAACCGCAGGGGCCGTACTCCATGTGTTACGCGGTCAGCCAGGGACCCGACCCGCGCGGGCCGTATCACCGCTACGAATTCAAGCGCAAGCTCTTCCCCGATTATCCGCGTCCGGCAATCTGGCCCGACGGCTACTACATCCCCACCAGTACCGGCGACGAGGTGATTCAAAAGCACGCCTGCGTGGCGGATCGCGCCCGGATGCTGCGCGGGGAACCGGCCACGGAGCAGTGCGTGATCATCGATGGCGTCAACTTCCTCAATATGGCCGATATCGACGGCACGCAATTGCCGCCCCCGGGCGCACCCAACATCATCATGGCGGCCGGCGGTACGCAGCTCAAGAAGGTCATGGAAGACAACGCGATCTATGTCTGGAAGTTTCACGTGGATTGGCAGACGCCCGCCAACACGGGCGTCACGGGTCCCACGAGAATCGAAGTCGCGCCCTATCACTACCTCTGCGATGGCCAGCTCACTAGCTGCGTGCCGCAGCCGGATACGACGCGCCGGCTGGATGCGCAGGGCGACAAGCTGATGCAGCGGCTGGTGTATCGCCGGATCGGCGGCCGCGAATCCATCGTTGCGTCGCATTCCATCAATACCGCGGCGGGAGGCGGCGGAGTTCGATGGTACGAGTTCCGCATGAACAAGCAGCGCGACCCGGTTCTCTACCAGCAGGGTACCTATGCGCCCGATGGCTTTTACCGGTGGATGGGAAGTGCGGCGATGGATAAGAAGGGAAATATCGGAATCGGATACAGCTTCGGAGGGTCGCCGAATTTCGCGGGCCAGCGCTTCGCCGCGCGCCTTGCCAAAGATCCGAAGGGCCAGTTGACGCTGCGCGAAACCGTGCTTGCCGAAGGCAAAGCGTCGCAGACCAATACCCTGCGATGGGAAGACTACGCGACCGCCGCGATGGACCCCACGGACGATTGCACCTTCTGGTACGTGGGCGATTATCTCAAGAGTGGCGCCACGGCCTATACGTCGCGCATCGGCGCCTTTCGCGTGCCCGGCTGCAAGTGAAGTTATTGAGGTGTGATGCGCAAGGTAACGGTACTGCCGGCATCGGTTTCGATCCCCAACAGCTCCTTGCCCTCATTCACCAGGATCGCGCGAAAGTTCATCGGCTGTCCCGCCAGGGTGAGTTGCAGGCGGAGCACGCAATCGCCTTCCATCTGATAAGTGGCGGCGTCAGCCGGCGCGGAATCGCGGTCGGGCGTAAAGCGCAGTCCGGTGTTGCCATCCGCCTCGATCGCTCCATTGATGTTGCGCGTTCCGGATAGCGTGCCGGTATCCATGTTGGTAGTGGTGCCGGCAATCGCGATGCGGTAACGTCCGCGGAAATCGCTCGAGGGACAACTCTCCGCGGAGCGCACCATCGCCCCGCGCTGCGGACTGCCGGGGTCCGTCTGGGCGAACTCAATGTGCTTGCCATCCAACGAAAGGCGGCCGGCAAAGCCCTGGAAGTTCCCGGAATCGTCCTGCAGCTTCCACGTCAGGGAACAATCGTTCTTCAGCGTATATTCGCCCGTCACGGGGTTGCCGAGCAGCAGGCCCCCGAAGTTCACGGAAGAGGTGCCGCTCACTTTGCCGGAGCCGTCAAACACCAGTCGGGCTACGCTCACCACAGGTTTCGATTCGCCCGAGATGCTTGTGGTTCCCGACAGCATGAAACCATACGCTCCGGGAAAATTGGCGGGATTGCAAACGTCGGCGGCATAGGCCGCTGGAATCAGCAAAGCATACACGCAAATGCGAAGCATGGAAGTTGCCTAAGCATGTGAAAGGCCGTGGTTCGATCAAGCCCTCTGGTATCGGCGACTCTGCGCAGCATCCACGCTGCGCCCGCCCCGATCGCCGCGGCCACCGGGATTACTGCGATGTGCCATACCAAAATGTGCGGCGCCTCAAAGTTCACACAGTGTAATTCCAACATCGCCACACCAGCCAGCCCGCCAAGGGTTCCCTTTGCTGCCCAGGCAGAGATCGGATTGACCGCGTATCCGCGATGTAGCAGGAGCGCACTTCCAATCGCCACCGGCAGCGCGTGAAGCAGGCCCGCCCGCAGGCAGATGATTCCTTGGGAGACGAAGCGCTCCGTGGCGTAATCGGAAAACAGCAGGCCGAAAATGATGGCCAGCGCGATGCACGCCGCCGCAGGCACAATCCAAGGCGCCGCCGGACCGCGCCGCCCGGGGATCGCTTCCGCCAGCGCGGAGAGTGCGGCCGCACAGATCAGCAGGCCGATCGCGGGAAAGATGATTTCGATCTGCAGGGCGCTCATCTTTTGAATGCCATGCGGCCCCAGCGCGATGCCTCCGCCGATGGCGACGGCGGCGCAGATCGCAATCAGACCGGCGAGCCAAATCCAAGGCGCGGGCAGGGGACGAACAGGGTGCAGGGAAGATCGAATGGAGGCCGAAATATTATCGACCAGGGAGCGGTCCACCTCCGGAAGGCTGCCGGCGGCCTGCTTCAGAATGTCGTCCATCTCTCCGTCCTTCACGACACACCTCTCCCGCGACGGTTTGGGACTGCCGTTTCTGCAATGGCCTTTCTCAATCGATCATAGGCGCGATGGACTTTCTGCTTTACCGACCCCACGCTGCACGCCGTGGCGCGCGCGACTTCTTCGAGCGACATGCCGGAGACTTTCAACATCGCGATCACTTCGCGCTGGCTCTCCGGTAGTGTAGCAAGCAGTGCTTCGAAATCCGGCAGGCCCGCCGCCCCTTCCGGGGAGGTCTCCGCAACGTCGTGCGCCGGCTCCAGCCGCTCTTCGCGGCTTTCCGTGCGATACGCCTTGCGGTAATGATCGACGCGGATATTTCGGGCGATTGCGTAGAGCCAGGGCGACACCGGCTGGCCGCGGCGGTAGGTATGCCGCACCTGATGAATCCGCATCCAGGTCTCCTGGAGCAAATCCTCGGCATGCCTCCGGCTTACCACTTTCACCAGGAAAAAACGATATAACTGCGGGCTCAGCTGATGGACAAGGGTCGCCGCAGCTTCTGAATCGCCGTGCTGATAGCGAGCCATCAGATCCTGCAGATCGATATCCAATGCCATGAAAGACGCAGCGCTCACCCAATTATTGCTGAAAGCGCTTGCAGGAGGGCCGTGATCGGAATCCGGCCCTCCGGCGACACACTACTGGATCATCGCCGCGCCGTTGATGGGGCCGGCGATCCGAACCGCGAATCGCAGCGTGAGTTCCCCTTCGGAATCGATGTCAAATAACGACACGTTGGACATCGCACCGTCCCCGCCATCGATCACGCCAAGCAGGTTGTCCGCCACCGTCAGATCGGTCGGTGCGCCGGCCAGTTTGGCGACCGCGGCTTTATCGAAGTACACGCTGGCGTTGCTGACCAGATAGCGATAGAGCTGCTTGCCAGGGCTGTCGGACGAGTACAGAAACTGCCCGGAAAGAGCGTTCCAGCAGGGAGCATGGAGTGATGGCGCCGGTACCGTCCTTGAACGGTACCGGTCCCGCGGCCAGCGATTGAATTTGGCCGTTGCTCACCAACGCTTCCAGGTTCGAATGAGCGATGGTGACATACACGTTGGCTCCCCGCGCGGCCATTCCGAAGGGCGTATCGTTGTTCGGAGCGTTGGGCAGTTGGACCGGCCGGTTGGGGCCGGAGATACCGGCGGTCCCGTTCGTAGAGAGGTTCAACTCCGCGATGGAGCCGCTCTTTTCGCTGTACACAACTCCGCCATCGTATGTGAGGACCTGCGCCGCGCTCTTATCGGCCTTGGCCAGTTGCACCACGCCATCGTTGTCCTTCGACACGTTATTGCCGAAGACGGTAAAGGATTCCGCGGTAGTCAGGCCGAGCACTACCAGGTGATTGTGGCCGAACGCGACAGACACCGGCTGCGATGAGGTCTTGATGACTTGGGTGGGCTCCATCGCGTTCCCGCGGCGCACGAAGATCGTGACATTCGAAGATCCGAAGTTGACCACGGCCGCAATGTTGCCGCTTACCGCCACGCCGCCGGAATTGCCGCCGGCGCCGCCGAAGCCGCCCGTCGGCACAAAATCCATCTGCCTGGTGCGAGTGTTGACCACCGCCAGAAAATTTGTGGCGCCATTGGTGGCAGTCAGGAACAGCGAGTCTTGACCGCGCCCCTGCTTCGCCTGCGCAAGGGTTTCGTCGCCGGCAAGGGCCGCTGCAACAGCCGCGGCCGAAATCAAAATCAATTTAGTGAACATGCACTCTCCTCTTCGCGTTTTGGGTCTACGAATGTGGACTCCACATGCGTATTCGCTCCGGCGTGAAAAGAAGTTACGGTCGCCTGCGGAAATTACGGATGAATCTTCTCGTTGCGCTCCAGCATGGCGATGAACTCTTCGATTTTGCGGGCGCGCGTTTCCGCTTTCTTTACGGTTTGGATGCGCCAGAGGATGGCGTAGCGATTGGCGCGGTTCAGCGTCAGGAAAAATGCCGATGCCTTGGGGTTTGCGTCTAGTGCGGCCTGGAAATCATCCGGCACCGCCGATGCGCTGGGCGAATCATAAGCCGCCTCCCAGCGTCCGTTGCGGCGGGCATCTTCGATGGCCTCTAGCCCGGCGGATTGCATGGCGCCGCTTGCGATCAACGCGAGCGCCTTCTCGCGATTGATCTTCGACCAAAGACTTCTTGGGCCGCGCGGACCGAAGCGCTGCAGCCACGCCTCTTCGCTTTCCGGGCGCTTCTGCCCGTCGATCCAGCCGTAGCAAAGCGCCACTTCCAGCACTTCCTGGTAGGTTGCCGATTTGAGCGCGGATCCCTTCTTCGCGAATCTCAGCCACAACCCAGGGCTCTTCGCATGATTCTTCCCGAGCCAGGTGGCCCACTCCTGTTTGGTCTTGAAGAGCCGGGTCGCGAGGTTGCCCTCCATCGTCAACTCAGTACAGCGTAAACGTGTAGAGCGTATCGCCCGCGGCAACGAGAAGGTACTGATGTCCATCGAGCATGTAAGTCTGCGGCGCGTTGGACACCTGGCCGAGGCGCGTGTGCCAGAGAATCTTCCCATTGGCCGGATCGTACGCGACCAAATTGCCGCTCAGGTCGCCCGCGAACAGGAGTTTGCCCGCGGTGGTGAGAATGCCGTTGCCGATGTTGCCGCCGTTGCCCGGATAGCGGTGACGCCATGCGGTCTTGCCGGTCTTATAGTCAATCGCGGTCAGGTACCCGCCCATGGAAGTGATGCCGGTCTCGTCTTTTCCGCCGAGACCCATCGCGCCGCGCGGGTCCGTCTCGGTCAGATAATACATGGCGTAGGCATCATTGGTCGGGACGTAAAACAGCCCGGTATCGGGACTGTAGGCGGGCGGCTGCCAGTTGGCGGCGCCCCCGTTGTTGGGCGATACCAGGGAGCCGGCAATGGTGGAATCCTTCGCGGGGTCGCGCATCGGGCGGCCCTTGGCATCGAGGCCTTTGGCCCAGTTCGCGGTATCGGAAAACTTGCTGGTGACCAGGCGCTCGCCCGTCAGGCGGTCGAGCGTGAAGTAATAGCCGTTGCGGCTGGCGTGCAAGACCATCTTGCGCGGCTTGCCGTTGAAATCGCCATCGACCAGAATCGGCGTCTCGGTGGAATCGGAGTCGTGCGTATCGTGCGGCGAGGTCTGGTAATACCAGACCAGCTTTCCGGTATCCACGTTCAGCGCGACGATCGAGCAGGTGTACAGGTTGTCGCCGTTGCGTCCCGGAGGATTGGTATAGGCGGGGGAAGGGTTTCCGGTGCCGAAGATGTACAGGTGATTCTCGGGATCGTAGGAGCCGGGGATCCAGACATTGCCGCCGCCGTGGCTGGCGGTATCGACATCGCCCCACGTCTCCATTCCGGGATCGCCCTTCTTAATCGGGACCGAGTACCACTTCCACTGGAGCGCGCCGGTTTCAGGATCGCGCGATTGCAAAAAGCCGGGCTCATCGAGATCGTCGCCGGTGCCTACGAGAATGTGATTGCCTACGACAATCGGCGCCATCGTCGAAAAATATTGCAGGTTGAAGTTGGCGATCTCGACGTGCCACTTCTCCTTCCCGGTGGCGGCGTCCAGACAGACCAGGTAATCGTCCGGCGTCTCCATGTAGAGGTTGTTGTGCCACATGCCAAGGCCGCGATTGCCGATGTGCGTGCCGCCCTTGGTCTTCCAGTAGTAGTGCCAAAGCGTGTGTCCGTCGCGGGCGTCAACCGCCCAGGCATTGTCCGGCGTGGAGAAATAAAGCGTGCCATCCACCGCGAGCACCGAGGCACGGATGTTGACGCCGGGGCCGCTATCGCCCGTTCCTTCCCCGCCGATAATCGTGGGGGCCGGCGCTCCGCCGCCGCGGCCGCCGAAGCCGCCCGCGGCCGGTGGGCCGGCGGTGAATCTTGCAGTCCAACCCAGCGTCAGGTTCCGGACGTTGGATTGATTGATCTGGGTGAGCCGGCTGTAGCGCATGCCGGAATAGTCGCCGGAATAAGTCGGCCAGTCTTCGGCCAGGGGTTTCAGAAGTTTCGCGGGGTCCAGGCCCTGCGCGGTCGCGACCGCGGGCACCAGGCACAACGCGCCAGTGAGGAACAGCTTCTTCGCGGTCATCATTTCACGGTCACCAGGAAAGCAGTCAGGTTATGAATGTCGTCGTCTGAATATTTCGGCAGCAGTTCGCGATGCCTGACGAGAGGGTCGTGCAGTTCCACCTTGGGCGATTCGCCGTCGCGGCGGATACTGCGCTGGGTTCCATCGGCGAGCGCGAGCACTACCAGGAAATCGTCGATGCGCACCAGGCGGCCTTCCACTTTGGGTCCCGATGCGGGGGAGACGGTCACGGTTACCGGCGGGGCGTTGCCGCCGCCGCGTCCGCCGCGTCCGCCGCCGGGCAGCAGGAAGGTATTCTGCAAGATCTTGGGGTCATCATACTTGGCGCCGATGCCCTTCAGGTCGCCGGTCACCGAGTGGCAGGACGCGCAGGCATTCTTGAAATACGCCTCTCCCGCCTTGGCGTTGCCGACCAGAATGGTGGGCGGCTTCATGCGGGAGATATCGTAACCGCCGACGCGAAAGCTGTGTACGAACGCCGCCACGTCCACCACCTGCGTCTTGGAGAGATTCAACGCCGGCATGCCGCGGTCGGGCCGTCCGTTCTGCACTACGGGGGTAATCAATTCGCCGTTCTGATCGTCGAGCACCAGTTGCGCGCGCAGGAGATTCGGGCCGCCTTCCCCGCCCCGAGCGTCGGAGCCATGACAGAAGGCGCAGTTGACGCCGTAAAGCGCCTTGCCGCGTTCGATCATCGCGGGGTCGCCCGGCGTCGCGTTGGGGATAGGCGGCGACCGGTCCCCGCCCGCCTCCTCCGCGGCCCGCCGGCGGCGCCGCGGGCGGCTGCGCAAGCAGAGTCATGGATAAAAAGACAAGTAAATTGATCGCGTTCTTCGTGGTCCGCAATTCACACCCCTCGAATGGATACCCAGCGGAGATTAGTATATCCCGGCTGCGGCGGCCTGCAAAATTCTCCCCTTCCCTCTTGGGCTGGTAGGATGTTGGCATGCGCGCGGTACTCCTCTGCATGTTGCTTCCCGTTGCGGCGATGGGCTGCAAATGCCAGCTGACGATGTCGCCATGCAACGAAGCGGCGACTACCGACGTGATCTTTATTGGCACCGTGGAAGCCATCGAGCCGAGCTTTCTTGATTCCTGGAATGCGTCGCAGCGCGCCGCCCTCATCACGCTCAACGAGGAATCGGCCCGCGCCCAGGGCGATCGCTCTCCCGGCAGTTTCGCCAAGCTTCGCGACGCTTATTTGAAGGTCTTTCCCGACCTACCGGAGGAGCACAAGAAGCGACTCTCGGCGGCGACATCAGCGGAGCAACTGAACGATCTGTTCTATTGGATTCTCGATCACGGTAAACGCATCCGCCTGCGCGTGAAGACGGTGTTTCACGGCAAGGATCTGGACGACGACGATGAAGATACGACGGTCGAAGTCTGGACCGCTTTCGGCGATTGCGGTTATCCGTTTCAAGTAGGTGAAACTTACCTGGTGTACGCCGACGACGACGAAGAGTCCGACGTCATGACAACCGGCGCCTGCGCCCGTACGCGCCGGGTCTCGGACGCCGGCGAAGATCTCGCCTATCTCTATTTTTTCAAGAACTACGAAGAGCGCGCCGGCCGCATAGAAGGCTTCGTTACTTCGGATCTGCTCTACCAGCGCCAGATCGATTCGGCGCACTATTCGGACCGTATCGCGGCGCCAGTAGCGGGAGCGGTGGTGGAACTGAAATCCTCCGTGCCGCCCCGCTACGCGACTGCCGACGAGAAGGGGCACTTCGTCTTCGACGGGATGCCGGCGGGCGACTATCATTTGAGTGCCTTCAGCCCGACATTTCCGGCAGACACGAAACTGGTTGCCGGGCCGAAGGATATGCGGCTGGAGAAGCGCGGCTGCGCGCTGCAAATTCTGGTGGCCCCGAAGTAGGCGAATCGAGGCGCTTAGCGGCGCACTACTACGCGTTTCTTGTGAGTCGCGCGGTCATATACCAAGCCACCTGTTCCGCCCGCGAGGGCTCCAATGGCGGCGCCTTTGCCGCCTCCGGCGAGGGCGCCAATCGCGGCTCCGCCCGCCGCGCTGCCTCCGACGATTGCGGCGGAGTGGCCGAAGGGCCGTTTGCGCACGACCACGCGGCGTCGAGCGACATAGTGCCGGCGTCGGGGATAGCGCCGCCGGACCACCACACGCTGCACGTGTGCGGGACTATCTACGGTTGCGACATAGGAAGTTTGCTGCGCGGCTGCGGCCAACTGACCGGCGGGTAGCAGCATCACCAAACCAGTTAAGAGTGCGTAGAGTTTCATGCCGTGGTAAGAGCATGCCGCGGCCCATTGTGCACGCTAGTTCGAGATCTTGACAGGTAGATCAGCGGGTAAGATCACAGTTCGCGACTGTTGGTTGAAACGTACCGTAGCTTTGGTCGCGGCGGGAGACCGAAGGACGGCGGAAGTGAGACGCCCGGACTTCCACGTCATATCTACCGTGATGTTACCCCGGGCACGGAGACCGGTGACGGAACCATCCTGCCAAGCTGCAGGGAGAGCTGGGAGCAGATGAATTACTCCGGCGTGCGATTGCAGCAACATCTCGGCAATGCCGGCGGTAGCGCCGAAGTTGCCATCGATCTGAAAGGGAGGGTGAGTATCGAAGAGATTCGAGTAAACGCCGCCGCCTTTGCCATAATCCACCTTATTGCCCTGACCGGTAATGTGCAGCAGATTACGAAGAAGCAAGTGGGCATGATCGCCATCGAGTAAGCGCGCCCAGAAATTGATTCGCCAAGCCATGGCCCAGCCGGTGGATTGATCGCCGCGGGCGGTGAGGGATACCTTTGCGGCGGCGGCGAGTTCGGGTGTAGTCACGGGCGATATCTGCCGGCCGGGATGGAGGGCGAAGAGATGCGAAACATGGCGGTGCTCGTCGCGAATATCGTCGCGATCTTCCGGCCACTCCTGTAACTGGCCCCACGCCCCGATCTTCGGCTTCAGCAGTTTCTCGCGAAGCTGGGTCACTTTGCGGCGGTAATCGGGATCGACATCCAATACGGCGGCAGCGTCGAGATAGTTGGTAAAGAGATCCCAGACAAGTTCCTGGTCGTAAGTAACGCCTGGCTCTTCTGGGCCATGCTCCGGGGACCAGCCGTCCGGTGTGACCAAGGCGCCATCAGGCCGCTGGACCAGATGATCTTCCCAGAATTGAGTGACTTCCTTGAGGACGGGATAGGCGGTCTTAGCGAGAAACTCCCGATCTCGGGTGAAGGCGTAGTGCTCCCAAAAGTGCTGCGCGTACCAGGCCGACCCGGGCGGATTCCACTTAAAACTACCGGCGCCGTATATGTTGTTCTCGGTTTGTACCGTCCAACCGCGCACCTTCGGATAGTGCAGGCGGGTAGCCTCGCCGCGCACGCCGCGCAGGCTATTGACATAGTCGAAGAACGGAATCGCGCATTCGGAAAGATTGGTCACTTCTGCGGGCCAGTAGTTCATCTGTATGTTGATGTTGGAGTGATAGTCACTGCGCCAGGGCGGGTTATTGGAGTTGTTCCAGAGGCCCTGCAGGTTGGCGGGCAGGCTGCCGGGCCGCGATGAAGAGATCAGCAGATAGCGTCCGTATTGGAAGAAGAGCGCCTCGAGTTCGGGATCGGCGGCGCCGTCACGGTAGCGGACCAGGCGCTCGTCGGTGGGCAAATCAGCCGGCAGACGCGCGGGGAGGTTGAGCGACACGCGCCGGAAGAGCGACTGGTAATCGGCAACGTGGGCGGCGCGGAGCGCGTTGTAGGTCATGCCGGCGGCAGCGGCAAGTTGCCGCGAGATGCGCCCGTGCGGTGATTCTCCGCGCCAGCCGCGGGAACGATCCGGGACGTAGTTCGTGCCGGCCGCGACAAGAATAGTCAAGGCGTCGGCATGCTCTATGCGCAACGCGCCGCCGGCGGGGATGACGCGCCCTCCGGTGTTGATTACTTGAATGCGGGTCTCGTATTCGAGGCCGTTTTCCAGCTTACCCGCGGCGGAGAGAAAAGTACCCGCAGCGAGGCTAGGCGCCCCGTGGGCGTCGGTAAGTTTCAGCAGGCCGGTATAAGCGCCCGGTTTGCCGGCTGTGAAGCGGAATACCAGCACCTGCCGGGGGGCGGTGGCAAAATATTCGCGCCGGTACGCGATACCGTCCGCCAAGTAATCAATGGTATGGACGGCGCTGTCGATATCGAGGTTGCGGCGATAGTCTCGGGGCGCACCGTGGGTCAGTTCAAGAAACAGATCGCCCAGGTTCTGATAGCGTCCGGTATCTTTCTCATCGCCGGTCCACAGGGATATCTCGTTGAGTTGGAGGTGCTCGCTGGGGGCGCCTCCAAAGATCATGGCTCCCAGGCGTCCATTACCAATAGGAAGTGCCTGGCTCTGCCAATCCTCAGCGGGTTGGCGATACCAGAGCGCCAGTGGTTGGGCGGCGGCGAGCGATGCCAGCAGGCCGGCGGAGAGCAGAACGCGAGCGATAGTTCTCATGGGTCACTTCTAATTGTGCCTCTTTGGGGCGGCAAGCTGTCACGGTACTAGATAAGCAATAAGTATCAAGATCTTTACACTAAGTCGAAATTCAGAAGTGTATTCTGTGCGGAACGGCACACTACCGAGGTTAATCAGAGTGCGCAGAGATATTTAGAAAAACATATAATTAGGTATCTATGGCTCTTAGTTTAGACAGGGCAACACTGGAAGCTGCACTCGTCGGTTACCAGCAGCAGCTTCAGAATATCGAAATGAAAATGGCGGAGCTACGGCGCAAACTGGGAAAACCAGCGGGCCCCAGTCCAGCCAAACCCGCGACTAAGGCCGCTCCTCGAAAGCACCGCATGAGTGCTGAGGGGCGGGCGCGAATCGCTGCCGCACAGCGCGCCCGTTGGGCGAAACAGAAAAAGGCCCAAAAGGCGTAAGACGCAATCTAACTGTCGAGCTGATCGCGGCCCTGCTTTACGATCTCACGGGAACTTCGAGCCGTGTTGTCCGGGGCCGCCTCCAGATACAAGCCAGGCCGATCAGAAAAAGCCCGCCGGAAATCCACTGCGAAGTATCCAACGGTCCCCCTAACAGATTCCCTTGTTCGTGCACGCGGAAAAACTCCACGATAAATCGGGCAGTGGAATAGAGCAACAAATAGAGCCCGATTATGGCGCCGTTGGCGTGCGGCTTACGAATTCGCCAATAGAGTATTCCGAAGATCAAAAACTCCGCGAAGGCCTCATAGAGTTGGGTGGGATGCAGCGGGATATTCAGGGGCACGCCGACCAAGTCATGAGAAGCGGGATTGGTGAACGTGACGGCCCAGGGGCGATCGCACTGAATACCCCAGCAGCAGCCGGCGGAGAAACAACCGAGGCGTCCGATTCCGTGGCCGAGCGCGATGGCGGGAGCGAAAACGTCGGCGGTTTTCCAGCCGGGCAAGCCGGTCTTGCGCAGGTACCAGACCGAGACGATCAGAGCGGCAATCAAGCCGCCATAGAAGACACCTCCGGCCTGGAGGGTGGAGAGGGAAAAGATCTCTGACGGATGGTCCCGGTAGTAGGGAATATCGATCAGGAACATCATCAACTTGGCGCCGCCGATGGCGGCAAGGGCGCAGTAAATACCAAGATTGGTGACGTTGTCCGAATTCAATCCGGATTGGCGCGCGAGACGGCCGGCAAGCCACAGCGCAGTGAGAAAAGCGAGCGCCACCAGGACACCGTAGGTGTGCACATCGTAATCGAGAACCGGAATGTGAAAGAGCCTAGGAAACATTGGCCGCCTGCCGTTTGGGACGGAGAAGATCGATCAGCAGGAGTCCGCTACCAATCACAATTGCGGTATCCGCCACGTTGAAAGTGTGCCAGTGATAGTCGCGAAAGTAGAGGTCCAGAAAGTCGGTAACTTTTCCCCACATGGCGCGATCGAAGACATTGCCCAACGCGCCGCCTAAAATCAGCGACAGGCCCCAAAAAGAAGCGCGATCGAGCCGCTGCGGATTCCACAGCAGAGACGCCACAAAAATGACTGCCGCGGCGGCGAGAACGACTAACAGGATGGTTCGCCACTCATTGGTGGAATCGTTAAGAATCCCGAAGGCCACACCGCGGTTTTCGGAATGGACGATATCGAAGAAACCTGGAATCACGTGATAAGTGTCCATAGCGGATACGCGAGTCTCTACCAGCCACTTGGAGAAGCGGTCGGCGGCAAAGACCAGCGCGGCAAGACCGTACGCCCTAGCCCGCAGTTTCGGCACGGACAACTCAGGCATGGAGAATCTCGTGAACGGCGCCGGCGCAGGGCGCACAGATGGTCGGGAATTCCGGATCGCTCCCTACATCCTTCGTATACTTCCAGCAGCGCTCGCATTTATCGCCGGTAGCGCGTTCGACCTTAACGGCGAGATCGCCTTCGACGCGCTCCAGGCCGACTTCGGAAACGATGAAGAGGCCGGGCAATTGTTCCGCGTACTGAGTGAGAAGAGTGTACAGCTCGGGATCGGCGGAAAGAAGCACGCGAGCCTCGAGCGGCGCGCCGATCAACTTCTCATTGCGCGCGGTATCCAAGCTCTTCAAGACCACGTCCCTCACTTGCATAAGACGGTCCCAGGCGGCAGAACGTTTCCGGGCGGCGTCGTCCAGGCCGGCGGAGAGTTCGCCGGGCTCCGGAAAGTACGCCATATGAATGCTATCCGGGCGATTCATGTGGCCCCAGACCTCTTCGGCGGTGAAGCTCATGAGCGGCGCCAACAGGCGCACCAGGCAATCCAGGATGCGATAGAGGGCGGTTTGAGCGCCGCGGCGAGCCGATGATTTCGTCGCCGAGGTATAGAGACGATCCTTCAACACATCGAAATACACCGAACTGAGATCGACGGTGGCGAAGGCATAGACCGCGTGGTAGATCTTGTGGAATTCGAAGTTGTCATACCAGGCACGGCAGCGGGTGATCAGGTCATCGCCGCGCAGGAGAATCCACTGATCCAACTCGGTCATTTCGGAGGGCGCGACGGCATCGGCCTGCGGATCGAAATCCGAGAGATTGCCGAGCATGTAGCGGAAGGTATTGCGCAGTTTGCGATAGGCGTCCACCAGGCGGGTCAGGATGGTATCGGACATGCGGACATCCTCGTTAAATTCCACCGAGGCGGTCCAGAGGCGGAGGATGTCGGCGCCGTGATCTTTGATGACGCTTTCGGGTTCGATGGAATTACCGAGCGACTTATGCATCGCCTTGCCTTCGCCATCGAGCACCCAGCCGTTGAGGAGGCAGGCGCGGTAAGGGGAGCCACCGCGCAGGCCGGTGCCGACTAAGAGCGAGCTATGGAACCAGCCGCGATATTGGTCGCCGCCTTCGAGATAGACGTCCGCGGGCCATTGCAGGCCAAAGCGGCTGTTGAGCACGGCGAGGTGACTGGATCCGGAATCGAACCAGACATCGAGAATGTCGGTTTCTTTGCTGAATTCGCCGCCGCCGCATTTGGGGCATTGATGACCGGCGGGGAGTAGTTCCGCGGCCGATTTTTCATACCAGATATCGGCGGTATGTTCGCGGAAGAGGGCGACGATGGGATCGAGAAACTTACGATCGGTCACGGGCTCGCGGCAGCCTTCGCAATAGAAGATGGTGATGGGGACGCCCCAGACGCGCTGGCGCGAGATGCACCAATCGGGGCGCACGGCGATCATATTGGAGATGCGCTCCTGTCCCCATTCGGGCATCCACTTCACCTTCTTGATGGCATCGAGGGCATTCTGACGGAAATTGTTTCGCTCCATGCCGATGAACCACTGTTCGGTGGCGCGGAAGATGACGGGGTTGTGGCAGCGCCAGCAATGGGGATAGGAGTGGGCAAGTTTCTCCGTGCCGAGCAAAGCGCCGGCGGCTTTGAGGTGCTCGATCACGATGGGATTGCCTTCCCATACGGTCTTACCGATGAGGTCGTCCGGGATGTGGCCGGGAGCGCCTTCGGCGCGGAAGAAGCGGCCCGCGGCATCGACAGGGCAGAAGGTGAAAATGCCGTAGCGCTGGCCGCTGGCGTAATCCTCCTGACCGTGCCCGGGGGCGGTGTGGACGCCGCCGGTTCCCTGTTCCAGGGTGACGTAGTCGGCGAGGATACCTTGGGAATCGCGTTCGAAGAGCGGATGGCGGAAGATTGCGCCTTCGATGCGGGCTCCGGGGAAAACGGCGACGGTGGAATACCCGGTCCAGCCGAGCTTTTCAGCGGTGACCTGGAGGAGGCCCGCGGCGACGAGGTAGACATCGCCCGCCACATCAACGGCTACGTAGTCGAACTTCGGATTGTAGGCGATCGCCATATTGGCGGGAATCGTCCACGGGGTGGTAGTCCAGATGAGGCCGTAGACTTTGCGGCCCGCGAGCGCGGGATCGATCACGGCGGGGTCGGAGGTAAGGGCGAAGCGGACCCAGATGGAGGGACTGCTGTGATCGGCGTACTCGACTTCGGCTTCGGCGAGGGCGGTGCGATCTTTGATGCACCAGTGCACGGGCTTGAGGCCCTTGTAGACGTAGCCGCGATCCAGGAAATCGACAAAGGCGCCGGCGATGACGGATTGATACTCGGCGCTCATGGTGAGGTAAGGATCTTCCCAGTGGCCGAGGACGCCGAGGCGCTTGAAATCCGTGCGTTGGATATCGACGTACTTTTCGGCGTACTTGCGACAGGCGCGCCGAATCTGCACGGCGGTCATTTGCGCCTTTTTGGAGCCGAGTTCGCTATCGACTTTGATTTCGATGGGGAGACCGTGGCAATCCCAGCCGGGGACGTAGGGGGAATCGTAGCCGGCCATGGTCTTGGACTTAACGACGAAATCCTTGAGGATCTTGTTGAAGGCGGTGCCGAGGTGAATGCGGCCGTTGGCGTACGGCGGACCATCGTGCAGCACGTAGGTGGGCCGACCAGCGCGGGAAGCGCGGATCTTGTGATAGAGCTTCTCCTGTTCCCACCGGGCGAGCATTTTCGGCTCGGCCTGCGGCAGGTTAGCCTTCATGGAGAAGGCGGTTTTTGGCAGATTGATTGTCTGCTTCAGATCTACTTTTTGCGGATCCATGTGAGGGGTAACCTTTATGGTAGCAAGTACCAGCCAGCGCGGCGGCGCGGAGGCGAACAGAACGTCCCACAAGCGGACACCACGACAGGGGCAAGGCCTTATGGAAGAAAGAGATGACGGCGGCACAAAACGTGCGATAGAAGCGTCAGCTACTATGTGGGTGACGATGCAACCAACGCTGGAGACTCCGACTGAAAGCAGGCCGTATCGCGTCCTGATCTGCGATGACCAGCCCGACGTGCTGGAGGCGTTGCGGCTATTGCTGAAGGGACAGGGCTGGCTGGCGGTGACGGCCGATTCGCCGAAGGCGCTGCTGGAAACGGTACGCGGCGGCGGTTTCGACCTGATCCTGACCGACCTGAACTACACGCGAGACACGACCTCAGGACAAGAAGGCATGGACCTATTGGCCAGCCTGGAAGCGCAGGGCAATGCCGTGCCGGTGGTGGTGATGACGGCGTGGGGCAACGTGGACCTGGCGGTGGAAGCGATGCGGCGCGGGGCATGCGACTTTGTGCAGAAGCCGTGGGACAACAACCGGCTGCTGGCGACGATCCGGAAGCAGGCGGAGCCGGGAAGGCGGCGGAAGAGCGAGTTGGAGATCGCCGCGAATGTGCAGCAGAAGCTGTTTCCGCGGAAGCAGAGGCGGCTGGACTCGCTGGATTACGCGGGCCACTGCATGCCGGCGCGCGAAGTAGGCGGCGATTATTACGACTTTCTGGAGATGCCTGGTTCGACGATCGGCTTCGTGCTGGGCGATGTTTCGGGAAAGGGCGTGCCGGCGGCGCTGCTGATGGCCAATTTACAGGCATGCTTTCGCAGCCAGGCTCCGCACGCGCTGGAGCGTCCGGGCGAAGTGCTGGCGACGGTCAACAAACACTTCTTCGATTCGACGGCGGCGGAACGGTTCGCGACCCTGGTATTCGCGAGCTACGACGACCGGACGCGGAAGATCCGGTACGTGAACTGCGCGCATTGTCCGCCGCTACTGCTGCGAGCGAACGGGGAACTGGAGAAGCTGGATTCGACGGCGACGATGCTGGGCGCGTTCGCAACGTGGCAGTGCACGGAAGGCGAGACGGCGCTGCGCACGGGAGACACGCTGCTGCTTTATTCGGACGGAGTCACCGAAGCGGGCGCCGACAGCGGAGACGAGTTTGGCGAGGAGCGGCTGATTCACGCGCTGCGCGTCAATCAATCGCAGCCGGCGGAGGCGCTGGTGCAGGCGATCATCGACGACGTGAATGATTTCAGCGGCGGCGCGCGCAGCGACGATGTGACGGTAGTGGCGCTGAGGGGGCTCTAAGCCGCGTCAGAGCCGTAACGCGAGATTCACCGGGGGCTCCGGACGGCACGAAGGGACGACTTGCGCGGGGCTGTCAAAACGAAGCCGATTTGCGGGCGGCGGCAGGGTGACTGCGGCTTCCGCTTCGCCTTCGGACGCGGCGGCATCGACGCGAGCGTGTTGAAGCATATCGAGCGCCTGGAAAGCCTTGTACCAATCGCGCTGAGCGGCCTGCTGCCGGCGGAAGATTTTTTGGAGTGTGTTGCCCTTGGCGGCGTCCTGCTCCATGACGACGCCGAGCGGGTAAGGAGTGCCTTCGGGCAGCGCGGCGAGTCGGGAACCGAGGTATTCGGCTTCGATACGGGCATAGCGCCGCTGCATCCACGCGGAACGGATGAGGGTTTGCAGCAGTTCCTCTTCGAGGGGGCCGACGGGATGGAACTCCTCCTCATACTGGCCGGCGAGCCGCTCGAGATCGGCTACGTTCTCACCAGGGATGATGACGGATTGAGCGGTGAGGCCTAACTTGAGCGAGTTGCGGCTGGAGGCGGCCTTGCCTTCGATGGAGCGCGGGCCGGTGGAGAAATGCGCGTTGGCGCGGTTAGCGGTGACTTGCGCGGCTGTTGCCATGTGCCACGTATAACTCGCGGTCAAGTGGCCGGAGGGCATCTCCCGGTGTAAGTGAAATAGAATCAGCGAAAAATAAATATTTGTTTTGGTGACGATCTGACCGCCGCCGCTACATTCGGTCTACTTGGGAGAGCCAAGAGGTTCAACAAGTAGAGTTAACATGGTGAGCGAACGGGTAAACCTTGATGGACCTCAAAACTTTGCAGGATACGCCGCCGTGGGACTGGCCCCGGGATGCGAAAAAGATCTTCAAGAAGACGCTGCTGGATCGGGGAGCCGATCCGGCTGACCGTATCATTGCCGCCGAACTGGCGGGAAACATGGTCGCGATCAATGACGAACTGGCGGCAGCGCTTCTGGCGACGGCGGGGAATCCAGACGAACTGGAGGAACTGCGCGGTGCGGCCGCTATTGCGCTCGGACCGGCGCTCGAGCAGGCGTACACGGATGAATTCGACGATCCGGAGGAAGTTCCGATCAGCGAAGAGATGTTCAACAAGATTAGGGATTCGCTGCACAAACTGTATCTCAACGAGAAGATTCCGAAGGAAGTGCGGCGGCGAATCCTGGAGGCGTCGGTGCGCGCACCGGAGGACTGGCATAAGGATGCAATCGCGGCGGCGTACTCAAGCGGTGATAGCGAATGGATGCTGACCGCGGTATTTTCGATGGGCTACGTACGGGGATTCGATGCGCAGATTCTCGAGGCCTTGAAGAGCAGCGATCCGGAGGTTCATTTTCAGGCGGTGGATGCGGCCGGCACCTGGCAAATCGAGCAGGCGTGGCCACACGTGGTGGCGCTGGTGCAGGATCCGAGGACGCCTAAACCGCTGGTGTTCGCGGCAATCGAGGCCGTGGGGAATATTCGTCCTAACGAAGCGGGGGAGATTTTGGAACCGCTCACGCTGTCTGAGGACGAGGAAATTAAAGAAGTCGCGCTGGATGTGATCGGAATGGCCACGGGGATGGCCGACTGGGACGAAGACGAGGAAGAAGGCAGCGGGGGCGAGTGGGTGAACTAGGCAGGCCCACTCGCCCTGTGGCCTCTTGAAAAGGTTCCCGTTGGCGAGAGCATTGCGAACGCGCCACAGACCTCCGGCACGATCAGGGTTTGTGCATATGCTTCTTGTGATGCGTCTTCGCCGAGGTAGTCTTCGCGGTGTGCCCCTTGGAGCTCTTCGCGACTGCGACAGATTGCGAAAGGGCAAGCGCGGTCGCCACTGCCAGGGCGATGGTCAGGACACTCTTTTTCATTTCTTTCTCCTTTGCGGGCTTCTTGAGCCTTGCTCATTTCCCTGCTCCGCTGGATGCTGGAAAAATCATTTCGCTTCGGAGGAACGGTTAAAGCGCCTGATTCCAGACAGCAAAAGGGTACGCGGACAAAGAGTGGCCGAGTTGCACGGTTTGCGGAAGCGAGTTCTGCCCTGGCAGCGGGCCGGCGCCTTCTGGTGGCTAATGCCGAGTCATCGATCAGAAAGCGCGTGACGAGTTTCGGCGAACTGCCCCTGCAATCAGCAGCGCCAGCGCACCGCCCATCAGGAGCGATGTTCCCGGTTCAGGAGCAGCAGCTCCGTCGGTGGCGACATCTTGAATTCCGATCGTGAAGCCGGCCCAGAATTCGGGCGCGGTGTGGACAAATGTTAAGGAACTGAAAGTGCCCGATAGTTCGACAATCCCATTCCCCTCGCCCGTGGACTGGAGAAGCGTGTTGGGGGTATTCACGAACAAGGTGCCATTACCAAAAAATCCTTGGCCGCTAGCGAGCACGGTGACGGGGCTGCTGAAGCTCATGCTGGCGCCGTTGAGGCTGACAATTGCCAGGATCGGGTTCACGACCGATTTTGAGAAGGTTATGGTATCCGTTACCGTATTCCCTTGTGAAAATGAGATGACATCCCGATTCAAGCTGTCGGGAGAATTTGAGACAATTCCCCCGGTATAAGTCGAAGGAAAATTCCAGTAGTCGTTCCCGGTCGTTGTTGCATTCACTTGTGTCGGTGATTCCACGTCACCTGTATAGCTGATATTGACGCTTCCCGACGCCGCATTGATGACACCCGCCGCAGAACCCGCGGTTGCATTCACAACGGCAGAAGTCCAATTGGTCCAAGCAATGGTCGAAGCCTGCAAAGGTACTCCAACGCCCACGACCAAGGTCGTGCAAATCAAAAACAATCTATGCATCTATTCCTCCGTCCGGGTATCTTATGGCCACTACCCTTCGAACACTATGTGAAAACACACAGAGCACGACCAAGTCGCCGAGGAAGGGTTAGATATATGACAGAGACTACCGGCTGCTCAGTTTATACGTGTGATCCCAGAACGGGATGTCGCCGATGGGGCTGCCGGAAATAATAATTTCCACGCGGCGGTTAGAGAGGCGGCCGGATTCGGTCGCGTTGGAATTGAGCAGGCGCGATGCGCCCAAGCCGCGGGTCTGAATCCCAGAGGCCAGCATGCCGGCTCGTGTCAGGGCGTCGCGCACCTCATAGGCGCGCTTCATGGCGACCGATTCGGTGGAATCGCTATCGGTGCTGCCTTCGACTTCGTAACGGAGACCGGGTTCCGTGGAGAGAAGAGCGGCCGCGCGTGCGAGGCGGCCGGAATAGTCGGCGCGCAGGGCAGAGGCGTCGAACGCCTGGTCGGGCACGGTGAGAACCAGCCCGCGCGGGGTGTCACGGGTAGGCAGAACGCCGTTCAGGCTTTCGAGCAGGCGCATCCGCAGGAGGCTTCTGGCTTCGGCGTCGGCTGTGCCGGCTGGGGCAGCGGCGGGAGGCTGCACCATGCGATTCGCGCTTGCGTGGGAGTTGGACTGGAGGGCGGCGGCGCGGGCTTCGGCGGCGGCAGCGGCGGCTTCGGCGTCACGGCGCGCGGCGCGTTCGGCATCGGTCTGTGCTTTGGCGGCATCGGCTTCGGCCTTGGAGCGCTGGGCTTCGGCCTGGGCTTGCGCCTTCTCTTCTTCGGCGGCGGCGACGGTAGACCGGGCGCCGGCAAGGTCCTCTCCTTGGCACGGCGCTCCGCGATCAGACGTGCGTCTTCGGCGGTCTGTATGGCGGCACGCGCGGTTTGAGAGATCAGACTGGTATCGGACTTGCCGGATTGCAGGCGCCGGGCTTCGGCGAGCATGGATTCGGCCTCGGACAATGTGTTGGGAGCAAATTTCTCCGCGTTGGCGCTGCGGGCAATGCCGATGGCATTCTGGGCCTGGTAGATCTGAGTGATCGCCTCATACTCGCGCATCGAAACTTTGGGGGTATTGGGCTCAGGTTCCCCCTGCACGTTCCAGGTATAGTGACCGCGCGGCATCAAGTCGTATTTGGCGATTATGGGCTGGATCTTGCCAACGGTATCGGGCCGGATTTCATTTTCCAGCACGACGATATCGCCGGGCTGACGCACGGCGGAGTAGGGCTCGGCAGTTACGATGAGGCCGAAGGCCTGCAAATCGGTGGTGACGGTGATGCTGGCATGGTCGGAACTACCAGGGACGATCTCGCCGAGGTTGTGGGGCGAGCCTTCGGGACTGATCGCCCACAGAACGTACGTCAAGTACTCCCTGCCGAAGCGGCCGGGGGCAAGCACGTGGTTCAGTTTTGCTGAAATTTCGGTGCGGCCGCGTTTGGATTCCACAGTGGCTTCGCCGCCCGCGTAGGGCATGAGGACGGTGCCGCGAAAATCGACTTTGGTGGGACCGGAGCGGTACTGATAGTTGACCGCCTTCACGTCGCGCTCCACAACGGTGACGCGATAAAGGGGCACCGTTTGCTGGGATAGAGCCGGAGCAGCGATGAAGATAAGACCGAGGAGAAGAGTTCGTGTCATATGATCCTCTTGCGCATGCCATGGGACATGCAACATGAGTGAGCTTGCAAATGACTTGCCGTTGCGCGGAAGTCACACGGAGAGAGCGAATTAAGCGGAGGGGCGGTACCGGCGCCTCAAACAGGGGAGGTATTTTATACCCAAAGCGGCGAGCGCGCTCGAAGCGGCGTCAGCGGGATTTGAGGCGAGCGGAAATGGCGTCCACGTCGAAGACACAACCGGCCCAGGTGCCGCCGCTGGCGTCCTGCAGCATTGCCCAGAGGCGAGTTTCCGGGGGAAGGGCGGAATCGGGAGCGAGGTCTTCACGCAGGGGACGGGCGGCGAGGAGGCGCGCGCCTTCGGCGGGATCGCCATCGACAACGAGGTTGACGGTGCCTTCGAGATTGATGCGGTCGACGATGATTTCGATGTGATCGCCCTCGCGGACTTTGCCGAGCGGTCCGCCGGCGAGTGCTTCGGGGGTAACGTGGCCGATGCAGGCACCGGTGGAGACGCCGCTGAAGCGCGCGTCTGTGATCACGGACACATGCTTACCGAAGGGCAGGTATTTGAGCGCGGAGGTGATTTGGTAGATCTCTTCCATGCCGGAGCCCAGCGGACCGCGGCACATCAGGACGAGGACATCGCCCGCGTGAATTTCGCCGCCTTTGATGGCGGCGACGGCAGCATGTTCGCTACGGAAAACGCGGGCGGGGCCGGTCATGCGGTAGACGCCATCGGCGCCGACGACGCTGGGATCGATTGACGTGCTCTTGATGACTGCGCCGCCGGGCGCGAGGTTGCCCTTGGGAAAAGTCACGGTGGAGGTGAGGCCGCGGCGATGGGCGCCGGCGGGGTCCATGATGACGTCGTCGGGATCGACTCCGTCGCGTTCGCGGAGGGTGCGGCGGAGAAGGGCGCGGCGCTCGGAGTGTTCCCACCAATCGAGGGAAGTGCCGAGGGTTTCGCCGGTGATGGTGAGTGCCGCGGTATCGAGAAGGCCGGCGCGGCGGAGATGGAGCATGACTTCCGGAACACCGCCGGCGAGGAAGACCTGCACGGTGGGATGCATCTTGGGGCCGTTGGGCAGAGCGTCGACGAGGCGGGGCACCTGGCGATTGACGCGGGTCCAATCGTCCACGGTGGGGCGGGTGAGGCCGGCGCTGAAGGCGATGGCGGGCAGGTGGAGGATCAGGTTGGTGGAACCTCCGAAGGCGGCGTGAGCGACCATGGCGTTGTTGACGCTGGCGGAGGTGAGGATGTGGCCCATGGTGAGGCCGCGGGATTCGAGCGCGAGCGCGGCACGGGCGGAGCGGCGCGCCATATCGACCCAGATCGGATGTCCGGAGGGGGCGAGGGCGGAGTGCGGCAGGGACATGCCGAGGGCTTCGCCGATTACCTGCGCGGTGGCAGCGGTGCCGAGGAACTGGCAGCCGCCGCCGGGACTGGCGCAGGAGCGGCACATGGCTTCGGCGGCTTCTTCCAGCGTGATCTGGCCGTGCGAGAAGCGCGCGCCGACGGATTGAACTTTACCGGCGTCCTCGCCCTCTTCGGGAAGAAGCGTGACACCGCCGGGGATGAGGACGGCGGGAAGGTCGCGGGTGCCGGCGAGGGCCATCATCATCGCGGGGAGTCCTTTATCGCAGGTGGCGACGCCGAGGACGCCGCTGCGGGTGGGGAGGGAGCGGATGAGGCGGCGGAAAATGGTGGCGGCGTCGTTGCGATACGGGAGGGAATCGAACATGCCGGTGGTGCCTTGGGTACGGCCGTCGCAGGGGTCTGTGCAATAGGCGGCGAAAGGGACGGCGCCGCGCGATTTGAGTTCCTTGGCGGCGGCATCCATGAGAAGGGCGACTTCCCAATGACCGGTATGATAGCCGAGCGCGACGGGCGTGCCATCGGCGGCGCGAATACCGCCGTGAGTGCTGAGGATGAGGAATTCCTTACCGCCGAGGAGGGCGGGGTCCCAGCCCATGCCGGCGTTCTGGGTCCAGCCGAAGAGATCGCCCGACGGCCGGAGGAGCAGCATTTCCGGCGTGATGGGGGCGGCGCCCTGGGGGCCGGCGGCCTTGGAACGGACGTCAAAGAGCGAGGTGTCGCCCGAATCGAGAATGTGTTGGAGCCCACTATCCATGCGGTCTGATCGTAGCAAACTGGAGGCATGGCACAATCAGACCCCCTTCGAAAACAGTTACACGAACTGCTGGGCATGAAGGGCGCTCACGTCGATTTCGATTCCGCAGTGGCTGGATTTCCGGTGGAACTTCGCGGGAAAAAGATCAAGGGCGCACCGCATACCGCGTGGCAATTGCTGGAGCATCTGCGGATCGCGCAGGAGGACATTCTGGATTTCAGCCGGAATGGAGATTATCAGGAGAAGAAATTTCCAGACGATTACTGGCCGGAGAGCGCGACACCGCCGGATGAGAGCGCGTGGGACGAGAGCGCGGCGGCGTTCCGGAAGGATCTCAAGGCGATGGAGAAGCTGGTTGCCGAAGGAGATTTGATGGCGCGAATTCCGCATGGGACGGGGCAGACGCTGCTGCGCGAGGCGCTGCTGGTTGCGGACCACAATGCGTACCACTTAGGGCAGCTGATGTTCCTGCGAAAGATGCTGGAGGCGTAGAGCGGACTCTACGCCTCAGCGGCGAGGCGGTCGAAGAAGCGTTTGATCAGGAGCTTGGAGGTGGTATCGATCATGCGTTGTCCGACGGCGGCGATGGTGCCGCCGACCTGCACTTCGCCATCGTATTGCACGACGCTGCCGGAAGGCGCTGCGGAGAACGTCAGTAAGCCGCCGCCGTTGAGGAAGCCGATTTTACCGGTGGCATCGACATTGAGACGAAACTGCGAGGAGGGTTGCGGGTCTGTGAGACGCACCTTGCCCTCGAATTTACCGGAGATGGCGGCCAGGGCAATTTTCATACGCATGACGTATTCACCCTCGCCGATTTTCTGGAGGCTCTCGCAGCCGGGCATGCAGCGGCAGAGGACGGCCGGATCCTGCAGAAGTTGATAGGCGCGCTCCTGAGAGAAGGGCAACGGAAAGGTTCCACCGACCTTCACGAGGCCCTCGTGAGCGCGGCGGCGATGGCGCGGGCGGCGTGAACGCGGGCGAGGTGGCGGCGATATTCGCCGCTGGCGTACAGGTCTGAGTTGGTGTCCTCGCCTTCGCCGACTACGGCGGCGGCTTCAGCCGCGTCCTGCGCCGGCCTCAAGAAGGGCCTCGGCATTGCGAGCGCGGAAGGCGTGCGGGCCCATGCCGGTGACGCCGATGCGCGCCATGGTGATGGCAGACGCCGAGCGCTTGAGGCGAACCGCAACGCCAACGACCGGAAAGCCGGAGGCGGGGTGCGGCACCTTCTGATACTTGTGGCCTTCGCTGGGCTCTTCGGCGTTGATTTCGATGGCGACGACGATTTCGCCGGGCTCCATGGCGGTGGTGAAGGCATCGAGGAAGAAATCGCCGGCTTCGACGATGCGTTCGCCGGTAGCGGAGCGGAGGCGAATGCGCGCTTCGAGGGCGAGGAGGGCCGCGGGATAATCGGCCGCGGGATCGGCATGCGCGATACTGCCGCCGATGGTGCCCATATTGCGTACCTGGATATCGCCGATTGCGGAGGCGGCTTCCCCGAGCAGCGGACATTTGCCGCGGATCACGGGCGAGGTTTCGAGCTCATGATGAGTGGACATGGCTCCGATGGAGACGGCGCCGCCCGATTCGGAGATCTGCTTCAGGCCAGGGATGCGGCGCAGATCGACCAGACTTTCCGGTGAGGCGAGGCGGAGTTTCATGAGGGGGATGAGGCTCATACCGCCGGCAAGAATTTTGCCGTCGCCCTGCTGGAGCATCTGGAAGGCTTCCTCCAGGGTGGCGGGAACGTGATAGGTGAAGGGATGGGCGATCATGCGGGACCTTCCTGTTGCATCAGCTTCCAGATCTTTTCCGGTGTAAGAGGCATATCGATGTGGCGAACGCCGAAGGGGGAGAGGGCATCGACCACCGAATTCACCAGCGCGGGGGAGCACCCGATGGTGCCGGCCTCGCCGACGCCTTTGACGCCGAGCGGGTTGACGGGCGAGGGGGTTTCGGTGTGGCTACTTTCAATCCAGGGCATGCCGCTGGCTCTGGGCAGCGCGTAATCGGTGAGCTCGCCGGTGATGAGTTGGCCGGTGTCATCGTAGACGGCCTGCTCCCAGAGGGCCTGGCCGAGGCCCTGGGCGACGCCGCCGTGCACCTGTCCATCGACGATCAAGGGATTGATGATGCGGCCGATATCGTCCACGCAGACGTAGCGCTGGATCTGGATGGCGCCGGTGTCGCGATCGACTTCGGTAGCGACGATGTGGGCGCCGAAGGGGAAGGTAAAATTCGGGGGCTCCCAAAAGTGGGTAGCGACCAGGCCGGGCTCGGTGTTGGGGGGCAGCTTCTTGGCGTGATGCGCGGCGACGGCGAGTTCGGCGAAGGAGACGGAGGCGCCGGTGGCTTCATCGACGCAGCGGCCGCCGGAGAATTCCACCTGGTCGCACGAGAGCATCATGGCGCCGAATTTCTTCAGTTTGGCCTTGAGCTGCTGCAGCGCGCAAAAGAGCGCCGAGCCACCGACGGCAGTGCCGCGGCTACCGAAGGTACCGATGCCATATTGCACGACGGCGGTATCGCCGTGGACCACGAGCACATCGTCCATGGGGACGCCGAGTTCATCGGCGACGATCTGGGCGAAGGTGGTTTCCTCACCTTGGCCGTGAGGCGACACGCCGGTGAGAACGGTGACTTTGCCGGAGGGTTCGATCTTCACGGTGGCGGATTCCCAGCCGCCCGCGGGGAGCGCGATGGAGGGCCCCAGCGCGCAGATCTCGCCGTAGGTGGAGATGCCGATTCCGAGCAGGCGGCCGGCGGCGCGCGCGGCGGACTGCTGCTCGCCGCAATTGCTGGTAGCCTGCCTCGGACATGGCTTTGTGAAGCGGCTTGGCGTAATCGCCGCTATCGTAGTTGAGGCCGGTGGCGGTGCAGTAGGGAAACTCGTCGGCGTGCACGAAGTTCTTGAAGCGGATCTCGGCGGGATCCATTTTCAATTCCTGGGCGAGCATGTCCACCATGCGTTCGATGCCGTGGGTAGCCTCGGGACGGCCGGCGCCGCGATAGGCATCGGTGGGAACGCAATTGGTGAAGACGCCGACGACGTCCGCGGTGACGTTCTGAAAGCGGTAGAGCCCGGGCATCATGAGGACGGAGAGCGTGGGAATCACAGGAGTGAGGAGCTGATGATAGGCGCCGAGATCCTGAATGAGTTTGAGCTTCAGACCGAGGATGGTGCCATCGCGCCGGGCGGCGAGCTCGAAGTAATCGACGTGGCCGCGGCCGTGGATGGTGCATTGGAAATTCTCGCGGCGCGATTCCACCCACTTGACGGGTTTATTGAGCTTCATGGCGATGAAGGCCATGAGCGCCTCTTCGGCGTAGACGTTGAGTTTGGCTCCAAAGCCGCCGCCGACTTCCGGAGTGATCACGCGGAGGAGATTTTCCGGCATACCGAGAATGCCGGCGACGAGGGTGCGCAGCAGATGGGGAATCTGAGTGGAGGAGTGCAGGGTCAGCGATCTTTCGCCGGCTCGCCACTCGGCAATCACGCCGCGGGTCTCAATGGAAGTGGGGATGAGGCGCTGGCTGATGATGCGCTGGCGAATGACGAGATCGGCCTCGCGGAAAGCCTGTTCGGTATCGCCGCCCTCCTGGTGGAAATTGAAAGCGACATTGTCGGGCCACTCGGGGTGGACGGCGGAAGATTCGGGCGCGAGGGCCTTTTCGGGATCGGCAACGGCCTGCTGAGGTTCGTAATCGACCTCGACGAGATCGGCGGCATCGCGGGCGATGTAGCGATCGGTCGCGACCACGACGGCGACGGGATGTCCGACGTAATAGACGCGGTCCTGGGCGAGGAGGTGGTGGTGCGGCACGCGAAGTCCGGGAAGCGAGCCGGCGCAGGGAACTGGGCCGAGGTGCTGGATGTCGGGGCCGGTGAAAACGGCGACGACGCCTGGAGTGGCGAGCGCGGCAGAGGCATCGATGGATCTGATATTGGCGGCGGCGTGCGGGCTGCGCACCACGCAAGCATGATGCATCCCAGGCATTTTGAGATCGTCGAGGTAGAGCGCGGTCCCGGTGATGAGACGCGGATCTTCCTGGCGGCGAACGCGCTTGCCGAAGAGAGTTTCGGGCTTGGTAACAGTGGTTGCCATGGCTCAGGCGCCTCCCGCTTTGGCCGCGGATTTCACGGCGTTGACGATGTGCTGATAGCCGGTGCAGCGGCAGAGATTGCCATCGAGACCGTGGCGGATTTCCTGCTCGGTGGGGCTCGGGTTGTCGGCGAGCAGTTGGCGAGCGGTAAGGATCATGCCGGGCGTGCAGAATCCGCATTGCAGCGCGTGCTCGTTCCAGAATGCTTCCTGGAGCGGATCGAGCTTGCCGTCTTGCGCAAGGCCCTCGATGGTGAGCACGGAGCGCCCTTCGGCCTGCACGGCGAAAAGGGAGCAACTTTTGACGGCCATGCCATCGAGCATGACGGTACAGGCTCCGCAGATCGAAGTCTCACAGCCGATGTGCGGCCCGGTGAGTCCGACGATCTCGCGAAGGTAGTGAATCAGGAGCAGCCGAGGTTCGACCTCGTCGGAACGTGATTTTCCGTTGATGTTGAGAGTAAGTTTCTGTGTCATGTGCGGAGGCCCAGCGAATAGACACTATCAAAAAAAGAGGTGCGCGGCTAGTAAAGGAGTAATGAGGCGCACGGGGGAGGTGGCTGGAATCGCCGCCGGAGGGCGCGGCGTTTAGTACCATCGCAAGGGAACGCCATGAAAATCGACCGCGAATATACATTGGCTACACTCGCACGGCTGGTACAGATCAATTCCATCAATCCGACGCTGGCACCGGGGGCTCCCGGGGAGGCTGAGATCGCGGGCTTTATCGCGGAGTCACTGCGGGCGTGCGGACTCAGCGCAGAAATTCTAGAACCGGAACCGGGACGCACAAGCGTGCTGGGACGCCTGGCGGGGACGGGCGGCGGACGCAGCCTGATGCTGAACGCGCACTGCGACACGGTGGACGTTGCAGGGATGGGGGAGCCATTCAGCGGCGCGATTCGCGACGGAAGACTTTACGGGCGCGGCTCGTACGACATGAAGGGGTCGCTGGCAGCATGCATGGCGGCGGCCAAGACGCTCAAGGATGAAGGCGCGGCGCTGCGGGGGGACGTTCTGGTGGCGGCGGTGGCCGACGAAGAGTACGGAAGCATGGGGACCAGCGACATGATCAAGCATGTCCGGGTAGACGGCGCGATTGTCACGGAGCCGACGGGGCTGGAGGTTTGCCTGGCTCACAAGGGTTACCTCTGGATTGAAGTCGAGGTGACGGGAAGGGCGGCGCACGGCAGCAAGTTCCAGTTCGGAGTTGACGCCAATATGAAGATGGGGCAGTTCCTGGCCAAGTTGAGCGACCTGGAGTGCGATCTGCGGTCGCGGAGGCCGCACCCGCTGTTGGGACCGCCTTCCCTGCATGCGGCGATGCTCAATGGCGGCACGGGGCTCAGCACGTACGCGCCTTCGTGTACCTTGCAGATCGAGCGGCGCACGGTGCCGGGCGAAACGGAGGAGGAGGCGACGGCGGAGATCCAGGCAATTGTGGACGAACTGGCGGCGCGAGACACGAATTTCCGCGCGACGGTGCGAACGTATTTCGTGCGGAATCCATTCGAGGTGGCGCCGGGGGCGGATATCGTGCGGGCCGTGGATCGCGCGGCGGCGAAGGTACGGGGCGTGGCGGCGGCGCATATCGGCGACACTCCCTGGATGGATGCGGCGCTGCTGCAGGCGGCGGGAGTAGAGACGGTGGTATGCGGCGCGGGGGGCGCGGGGGCGCACTCCGACGTGGAATGGGTGGACGTGGAATCTGTGGTGCAGCTGGCGGAGATTCTAGCCGAGGCGGCAGCGGATTATTGCCGGTGAGTGCTTAGCGGCCCATCCAGCCACCATCGACGGTTAGGACGGTGCCACTTACGTAATCGGACGCCGGGGACGCGAGAAAGACGACGGCACCGGCAAGATCTTCGGCGTCGCCCCAGCGGCCGGCGGGGATGCGCGCCAGGATTGCCGTATTGCGCGCGGCATCGGCACGCAGAGCGGTGGTGTTGTCGGTGGCGATATAGCCGGGCGCGATGGCGTTGACCTGAACATTCTTGCCGGCCCACTCGTTGGCCAGCGCCTTAGTCAATTGGGCGACGCCGCCTTTGGCGGCAGCATAGCCCGGGACGGTAATGCCGCCCTGGAAACTCAGTAAGGAGGCGGTGAAAACGATCTTGCCGGCGCCGCGCTGCAGCATATCGCGGCCGAATTCGCGAGCCAGTACGAACTGGGCGCTCAGATCGATTTCGATGATTTTGTCCCAGTATTCGTCGGGATGCTCGGCGGCGGGAGTGCGGAGGATCGAGCCCCCATTATTGACGAGGATATCGATGGGCGGGCAGTCGGCCTTGACTTGGGCGATGAAGGCGTAGACGGCCTTGCGGTCGGCGAGATCGCAGGCGTAGCTCCAGCACTTGCGGCCGCTTGCGACAATCGCCTTGGCGACGGCGCTATCTTCGGCTTCCATGCCGGCGCTGGTAGCGACAATATCGGCGCCGGCTTCGGCGAGGGCCACCGCCATCGCCTTGCCGATGCCGCGACGGGCACCGGTGACGAGCGCGGTCTTACCGCTGAGGTTGAATTTATCGAGTATGCTCACGTAATTAATCCGTACAACTGACCAGGATCTTCATGCAATCGCCGCCGCGCTCCATGCGGTGCATCGCTTCTTCGAGGCGGCTCAGGGGCAGAACGTCGGTGACCAGGCGATCGAGCGGAAGCTTGCCGGAGGCGGCGAGTTGGATGGCGAAATCGAAATCCTCGCCCTCGTAGACGCGCGCGCCGGAGAGTTTGAGTTCGCGCCAGAAGAAGCGGAAAAGATCGATCTTCACGCGGCTCGGCATAGATCGCGACGACCACGATGCGGCCTCGAGTGCGCGGCAGTTTGGTCATCATTTCGGAGCCGGCCTGGGAGCCGGACACTTCGAAGACCACGTCCGCTCCGGCGCCGGCGGTGTGTTGATTGACGAGCGCGGGCAGATCGACTTCGAGCGGATTGACGGTCTCGATGCCGAGATCGCGCGCGAGTTGCAGACGGAAGGGGTTGACCTCAGCCTGGAGGACGCGGGCGCCGCGCGCCTGGGCTACCAGGGCGATCAGAATTCCGATAGGGCCGCCGCCGATTACGACGGCGAATTCGCCGGCCTGCAATTCACTCATCCGAACGTCGTGGCAAGCGACCGCGATGGGCTCGACGAGAGCGCCCTGGCGCAGGGAAAGCGAATCGGGCAAGCGATGCAGGGTGTGGGCGGGCACGGTCCACATGCCCTGGAGCGCGCCGGGAGTATCGATGCCGATGAACTTCAGGTTATGGCAGATGTGGCTGTGGCCCATGCGGCAGGCAGGACAGGCGCCGCAGGGATCGAGCGGGCGCACGGTGACGCGATCTCCCGGCTGCCAGCCGGTAACGCCGGGACCGATGGCGGCGAGCGTGCCGGACATTTCATGTCCCATGACGTGCGGCAGAGTCAGGCGGTGGGCCATGGCGCCGTGAAACAGATGCAGATCCGTGCCGCAGATTCCGCAGTACTCGACTTTGATCTGCACCTGGCCGGCGCCGGGCGCGACCTCCGCGCAGTCGCCGACGCGCAAGGTCCGATTGCCTTCAAAAAATGCCGCACGCATATGCAGGAATGTATCCCTTCTTATCTGGTGTAGTGCACACTGAGGGCGAGAAAGAACAGCGCGCCCACGGCGATGGTAGCGCCATGCGGGAGGCGTGTGGCTTTATCGCTCTTCACATCGAGCTCTTCGTTAGAAAGGTAAGCCGGCCGGCCGCTCTTCATTTCGCTGAGGATAAAGCCGACGTTGAACATCGTCTTGCGGAGACGGCCGCGTGAAGCCACGAGGATCAAGCGACATGATGCCGCCGACCACCGCGGTCACGATGAAGATGCCGAACCAGTTCTCCCAGCCGACGATGGCGCCGATGGCGGCCATCAACTTGACGTCGCCCGCTCCCATGGCATGCAGGGCGTAAAGCACGACATAAATCCCGAAAGCCAGGATCAGGCCTTTGAGAGAAAACACGAGACCGGGAAGACCCTGATACAGAAAGGTATTGAGGGCGATTCCCAACAGGACTCCGGAGACATTTAACCAGTTGGGAATACGCCGGTAGCGCACGTCATAAATTGCGGCGACCAGGACCAAGGCCCAGCAAGAGTGCCTCCGTGCCTGGAGGTGGGACCGAGAAGCTCATCAGACTGAGTATTGTACCGCGCTACTGAGACGCGCCGGTCACGCGGATGGGGTGCGCGGCAGGCAGTTGAATACCGTCGCCGTATTTTGCCTGTCCCGGAATGGTCACCGGCAGATGGCCGCGGATGGGGATTTGACCGAGCACGGCGCGCGCGGCGGCGATTTCGCAAGGCGCCACATTACTGAAGGTGGCGAGATAGGATGTCACGTTGCCGAAATTGCGGAGCACGTAGGGATTGCCGAGAGCGATCAGGGCGAGCGGTTTGCCGGACGACATCAGTGCTTCGAGAGCGTGGGGGAGTTCGCCGCCCAGCATGCCGACCGTGCCGCGATAGGCGCCGACAGAGGTGAACGCAGCCACCACATAACTATCGCAGCCGACTAGTTTGCCAACGCCCTCATCCAACTGCTGACGCGAGAAAGTAGGATCCCAGGTGACGACAGCGGCACGCGGGACTGTCTTGCGCAGTTCCTGCGTGAAGGCCTGGCCCTTCGGAGTTGAAGCGGCTTTCCGGCATGACGACGTAGCAGGCCTTGTCGGGCGCCGCCAAGGGAATCATGTTCGATGTATTGCGAACCAGGGTGACCGCATGATCGGCGATCTCCTGCGCCTTTTCGTTGGACTCGGGAGAATCGATCACATCGCCAATGGCTTCGAGATCGGCAAAGCGTTTCTTGTCGAGGCCGACCTTTTCCTTGGCGGCGAGAATCTTGATCACGCTTTCCTGAATTCGCTGGCGCGTCAGGCGGCCGCTCTGCACGGCGGCGACGACGGCCTTGAGCACCGCATCGGGATCGGTGGGCATGAGCAGGACATCGGCGCCGGCTTCGAGCGCGCGCACGGCGGCGTCGCCGGTGGAGAAGCCTTTGGCGATACCCGCCATCTCCAGCGCGTCGGTGACGACGATGCCTTTAAAGCCGAGATCCTTCTTCAACAGATCGGTAAGGATCGCGGAGGAAAGAGTGGAGGGGATGTCCGGAGGGGCGCAGGGCGGGCACGGCGATGTGACCGGTCATTACCGAATCCACACCGGCCTCGATGGCGGCCTTGAATGGTACGAGTTCGACTCGATTCAGGCGATCGCGATCCGCGGTGATGGCCGGCATGTTCATGTGGCTATCGACCGCGGTGTCGCCGTGGCCGGGGAAATGTTTCACGGTAGCGAGCGCGTAGTTTTTCTTGTCGGTGTGGGCACCCTGTATGAAAGCGACCACCTGCGCCGCAACGGCTTCGGGATTCTCTCCGAAGGAGCGAATATTGATGATCGGATTATCGGGATTGTTGTTCACGTCCGCGACGGGATAGTAGAGCCACTGGACGCCGAGGGCGCGGGCTTCGCGCGCCGTAATTTCGCCTTCATAGCGGGAGTACGCAGGATCACCGGTGGCGCCAAATGCCATGGCGTGCGGGAAGACGGTGGTGCCATCGACGCGCATCGACGCGCCGCGCTCAAAATCTCCGCTCACCATGAGGGGTGTTTTGGCGAGGCGCTGCATACGATTGAGAAACGCGGCGACCGCGTACGGCTCGGCCTTCTGAATCACGCGGCCATTGGACCAGTTGACCAGAATGAGTCCGCCGACCTTATTGTCGCGGATCTGGTGCATGAAATTGCGATATTCCCGGGTGCGGGAGTTCGGCGCGGCGCCATGGAACGAGATGAAAATCAGCTGCGCGATCTCGTCGCGGAGCGTCATGGTGCGCATCCAGCGCTTTACGGTGGGCGAGGCTTTCAACGAGGCCGATTTCGCGGCTGCCGCCTTGGCGGACGCAGATTTGCGAGGGGCCTCAGAGCGCGCCGGGCCGGCACTGGTAGCCGCCGTGATAAACAGCAGGGCGGCAATTAACTTTGGAAGCAAAGCAGCTGTCAAGCGTCGGGAATCAGAAAGCACCACACAACCAGTGTGACAGATTTTAGCTGCCAATCGCCTGAACGCTGGAAACGGGGGACTTTTGGGATGCGGGCGGTTTTCGACCCAAGCGATTGGCGAGCCTCTTCACGGAGCGCACCAGGTGGGCGGGTTCGTTGGAGCTCTTGGTAATGACCGCATCGGCTCCCGTGTTCTGCTCCGTAAGGCCCAGTGGCTCAACAAAGCCGGAGAGCAGAATGACACGCGCGGCGGGATCGAGTTTTCGAATTCTTTGTATCAACTCGGCGCCATCCATGCGAGGCATGCGGTAATCCGTGACCACAATGTCGAACTTTTCGGCTTCGAAGAATTTCAGGCCCTCTTCTCCATTGACCGCAATTTTCACGCGATAGCCAACTTCCTCAAGGAGCGAGCGGCGAACCAATAATCCATCGCGATTATCGTCTACCAACAGGATGTACGGAGGAGAAGAAGTAAGGGTCTTCATGAGTGGAACGCAGGAAGAGTAACAGAGGCGTAACCACGCTGTCAACGGATTTGCATAGTCTTGGAAAGTAGCGAGATTCAGTTCTTGACAAATGCCGGAAGGCGCATCGGCAAGCGCTGCCGGCGAAATCGTAAACGAAGGTTATGCGCGTGCAGATTTATTCCACTGCACGCGGCGCTTTATAACCGGTCTTGCAGACGATCTGGTACTTGATTGGCTTGCCTTTTTCGTCTTTGACGGGAAGCGGCTCGTTGGTAGCGGGATTCACCAGTTCCACCTTCAACTTACGGAAGGCGCCATCGTGTTTGGTGTTGCTGGGCTGGTAGGTGATCACGTACTGATTGCGCAAAGCCTGATGGAGCATTTGGAAAATCCCTGGGTATTCCCCCGGGAACCTGGGGAAGTACGCCGCACCACCGGTTTCCTTGGCAAAAGTGCGCAGTTCGTTATCTGCCTGCAGGAAATCCATACGCGCGGTGGGAGCCATGTAGGCATCCGCCATATCGCGCTGCATCTGCATCAGGCCGATGGAATAAATCGGTACGCCGGAATCCTGCAATTTCTTACGGGTCTGGTCGTAGGTAATCTTGCTAAACGTGTCGATTCCGCTGGTGATCAGCAGGATTGCCTTGCGGCCTTCGATAGCGCTCATGCGGTCCGCGGTATCGGTAACGGCATCGAACATGTTGGCTTCGGAAAACGCCGCGATTTTGAGACGGTCCAGGCCCTCACGGATTTTCATCTTGTCGGTGGTGAAATCGGCCAGAATCTCCGGGCGGATATCGTACGCCACCACGGCTGCGTAATCCTCGGGCTTCAGGCTTTCGGCGAAGCCCCAGGCCAGCTGGAGGGTCTGGTACCAGGCCGAACTCCAGTACTTTTGAAAGAGATTGCTGAACTCGATGACCATGGCAATCGTCATCGGCGCCTCGCCCATATCGACCTTGCGAATCTGCTGGGGAACATTGTCTTCCAGAACGCGGAAATTACCGGCCGGAATGCCGGGGATGAAATGGCCTTTGTTATCGATCACGGCCACGTCGATGGTGACGATGTCCACGTTGCTCTGGAATTGCGCCAGGTTGGTTGGATCCTGTTTGGGATCCTTCTTGAGTTTCGAGGGGATTTTGGGCAGTTCGTCGTCGCTAGGTTTTTGCGTCCGGGCTCTTGCGCGGTCTCGCGACGGTGTCGCCGGGGTCTTTGAGGGGGCCCTGCGTCTGACCAACGACGAGATTCGCAACCACCAAAAGCATGGCAGCGGATGGCAAGAGAACTTTTAAGGATCGCATAGGCGTACTTCTAGCGTAACTATATCAAACGACGCGGTGGAGGGAACCGGGGTTTCGGGTAAACTCTGCAAACGGGGCGAGATCGCTCAGTCGGGCAGCCGGCAGGTGGCTGCTTCAGTTGACCCAGGGCCCGCGGTCGCCGTGTTTGCGCATATAGACCTGGAACTTCTTCTTGGCGCGCTGGAGTTTCCACTGGCGGTAGGCGCCGCGCCAATCGGGGAGGCGCAATTTCAACCTGGGAAGGCGGGATTTCAGGTAGACAAAACCGACGAGCATGCCGCCCAGGTGCGCGATGTTGCTCACGCCATTATTCACGCCGATCGAAAGGAAGAGTTCGATCGCCGCATAGATCATGACCATGTATTTGGCCTTGATCGGGAACAGGAAGCCCATGAGGACGGTCTGTTCCGGGTAGCAGACGCCAAACGCCAGCAAGAGCCCGTAAATCGCGCCCGAAGCGCCGATGGTGCTGGTGAGCCAGTTGCCCATCACAGCGTTCATGGCCACGTCGCAAATGCCCGCGCCGATGCCGCAAATGAAATAGTATTTCAGGAATTGGCGGGTGCCCCAGTCGCCTTCGAGCGGCGTGCCGAACATCCACAGCGCCAGCATATTGAACAGCAGGTGAGTGATGCCGCCGTGCAGGAACAGGTAGGTTACCAGCTGCCAGATGGCGAAGTGTTTCACCACGGCAACGGGGGCCAGCGCGAGCAGGCGGAAATCTTCGCCGAACTGGCGCGCGAACAGGTTGGTAATGAGGAATACCGCAGTATTGACGATCAGCAGCCACTTGACCCCGGGGGGGAAGTTGCCGAAGTAGCTGGATCTCCGATACGTGTACCGGGACTGTGGCATGGCGGGTTCTCTAGACCCTAGAATATCAGACCGCCGCCGATTCCCGTCCGTCAGGAGGCCGCGGGATCGTTGCTTCTTCCATAGCGATTCAGGTAGCGGGCGCACATTTGCAGACCGATGGCTGCGCCCAGCCACACCTGCCAGTGAGAGAAGATGCCGGAGGGGATGGCGAAACTGTTGGTCCAATTGAGGTCTGCCGCGATTCGCCACGCACCGAGGACGCCAGCCAGAAAGGCTGCGGGGGGCAGGAGGGCGGATAGGGCGAGAGCGAGGCGTCTGTTCTTCTGGCGCTTCTTGCCAACCTTCGGGCCCTTGCCGAAACGAATCCTTACCACCATGGGAATGTGATTACCAATCTAACAGTTTTTGCGATAGATTATACGTTCGGTATACCAAGGCTAATGATGCGAAAATTCAAAACTGCACTATTCGGAACCGGCTTCGTGGGCCGGGTTCATTTAGAAGGGATTCGCCGGCTGGGCTATGTTCAGCTTTACGCCATCGGCGAACCGCAAATCGAGAAAGCCAACCAGCTCGCCGCCGAGTTTGGGGCTGACAGGACCGAGGCGGATTATCGCCGCATCCTGGAAGATCCGGCCGTCGATGCCGTTCACATCTGCACGCCCAACGCGCTGCATTTTCCGATCGCGAAAGATGCGCTGCAAGCGGGAAAGCACGTGATCTGCGAAAAGCCGCTGGCCACCTCCGTGGCGCAAGCACGGGAACTGGTCAAGCTGGCGGCGGAAACCAAGCGCCGCAATTGCACCTTCCACAACCTGCGCTTTTATCCGATGGTGCAGCACATGCGCCGCATGGTGGAGGATGGGGACCTGGGCGACCTGATGGTGGTGCAGGGCACGTATTCGCAGGACTGGCTGCTCTACGATACCGATTGGAATTGGCGGCTGGACAGCAAGTTCAACGGCCCCTCGCGCTGCCTGGCCGATATCGGCTCGCATTGGTGCGATATGGCGGAGCACGTCACGGGGCAGCGGATTACCAGCGTGTGCGCCGACCTGGCGACATTCCACAAGACGCGCAAGCAGCCGAAGGGGCCAGTGGAGACGTTCGCGGGAAAGACGCTCAAGCCCGAGGATTACATCGAGACTCCGATCGATACCGAAGACATGGGCGCGGTGGTATTCCGGATGGGCGGCGGCGCGCGCGGCGCGTTCACGGCGAGCCAGGTTTCGGCGGGATGCAAGAACCGCCTGAACATCGAGATCTTCGGCACGAAGTGCGGCGTGATGTGGAATCAGGAGCGTCCGGACGAGCTCTGGATCGGCAATCGGAACACCAGCAACCAGATCCTCATCAAGGATCCCTCGCTGTTGAAGCCCGGCGCCAGGAGCTATGCCGATCTTCCCGGCGGACACAGTGAAGGGTACGACGATACGTTCAAGCAGGTCTTCCGGCGCTTCTACAGCTCGATCGAAGACATGAATGCGACGCCGGAGTACCCGCAGTTCGTGGATGGCCTGCGCCAGCTCACGATTCTCGAAGCGGAGTTGGAAAGCAACGCGAAGCACGGCTGGGTGGACGTCCCTCCGTTCCAGGCGGCGTAAAACACGATGCGCGGTGCAGTGCTCCTGCTGATCGCAATGGCGCAGTGCGCCGCGCAAACACCTCCCGGATTTCGCAAGCAGGGATTTGGCGGGAACCTGGGTGCAGAAGTGGGACGGGCGAATTTTTCGCGTGCTCACGCTCCGGCAAGAGGGCGCTGGGCTGGCGGGCTCGGTGACCCAACCCCGGCACTTCACGTTCAATCAGGACGGCGATTTCAGCAAGATCTCCGGGGAGAGCCGTGCGTACGAGCTGAAAAACCTCACGATCGCCGGGCAGCGGCTGGAATTCGCTTTCGATGGGGATCGCTACGCGCTGACAATTGGCGGATCGTGATCACGCCCTGCTACTTGCCGTTGGAGGATGACTATCCGCTGCCGCCCTGGAAACTGGAACGGGCAGCGCATGATAACGTCCGGGTCGCGGGCAGTTGGCCCACCGTGAAATATCCGGCGGAGATCGTGGCGCTGCAGAAGCGTTTGCACGGGATGGTGGCGGTAGACCAGAAGGCGCGGATGGCGGCGAAGGTGTCGTTTCCAGAGATGGAACGGATCGACCGCAGTCACCTGGCGGAGATTCTGCGCATTCACGAGAAGTACGGCTGGCCCCGGATATCGGTGATGGGGCGCGAAGCGTCGCACGACTATTGGCTGTTGGTGCAACATCAGGGCCCGGAGGTGCAGCAGAAGATTCTTCCCGACCTGCAGCGCGCCTCAGAAAGCGGCGAGGCATCGAAGAGTGATTTCGCGTATCTTTACGACCGGGTTCAGGTGGGGCTTGGCAAGCCGCAGCGCTGGGGCACGCAGGTATCGTGCAAGCAAGGCAAGCCGGTGTTGGACGCAGTGGAGGACGCGGCGGGCCTGGATCAGCGGCGCAAAGACCTGGCGATGATGCCGATTGAGCGCTACATGAAAATGGACTACCTGGTTCGCATGTGCGCGCTGCAGCCGGAGATCAAGTGACCGAACGCTATTCGTTGCGGAGCGCGATTACCGGGTCCACGCGCATCGCGCGGAAGGCGGGAATCATGCACGCCGCCAGTGCGGTGGCGACCAGCACGCTGCCGACCAGGGCATAGGTAACGGGGTCGTTCGGCTTGACTTCGAAGAGCTGCGACGCCAGCAGGCGTCCGGCGCCAAGCGAGGCGGCGATGCCCACGACGAGGCCCGCGGACATCAGGATCGCCGCATAGCCGAGCACCATGCGGAGGACATCGCCGCGCCGCGCGCCCAGCGCCATGCGGATGCCGATTTCCTGCGTTGCCTGGGTGACCGAGTAGGCCATCACGCCATAGATTCCGACCATCGCCAGGACCAGCGCGAGCCCGGCGAAGATTGCCATGAGCAACATGGCGAAACGGCGCTGCGAGAGGGATGTTTCGACCAGCGAATCGACGGTGCCCGACGGCGTCCAGCGGCAGTTCGGGATCCATGTCACGGAAGACGGCGCGGACGCCGGAAATCGCGGATGCAGGGTCGCGGGCGGTGCGGACGCCGAAATACATCGAGGTGAACGGCGTCTGCGCGGCGGGCCGGTAGATGGCCGCGCGGCCTTTGGATTCCAGCTCGGCATCGCGCACGTCGCCCGCGACGCCGACGATCTCGAATGACTTATCCGCGGCCGCCGAAGGTGAGGCGCTGTCCGAGGGGATTCTCGTTGGGATAGAACTGGCGCGCCATGGATTCGCTGATGATGGCGACTTGCGCGCCCGCTGCGTTATCGTGCTGCGTAAAATCGCGGCCCGCCTTGATGGGGATGCGCAGCGCACCGAAATATCCCGGGGTAGCGGCGTAGAAGGCCGCCGATGGCTGAATTGCCCGCGGCGAGAGGCGGCTTGCCGAGTTGGGT
The DNA here is from genome assembly GCA_963811575.1 of uncultured Solibacteraceae bacterium. Lineage (GTDB taxonomy): Bacteria > Acidobacteriota > Terriglobia > Bryobacterales > Bryobacteraceae > Solibacter. The sequence goes on from CAWERY010000009.1 coordinate 1,054,101, forward strand.
GAAGCTCAGGATATAGTCGTCTCCCGCGAGGGGAAAGATCTGCGCGGCGCCGGCGACGGTGACGCCGGGCAGGGCGCGGACGCGTTCCAGAGCGCGCGTGTAGAATGCCTCCTGCTGCTCATCGGTTTTGTATTTGGCGCCGGGAAGATTGGTGCGGAAGGTGAGCACGTCGTGCGGGTCGAAACCGGGATCCATACCCTGCAGATGATAGAAGCTGCGCATGAGCAGGCCCGCACCGCAGAGCAGGACCAGCGCGAGAGCGACTTCGCCGACGACGAGCACGGAGCGCAGGGCATTGCGCCGGAAGCCCATGGAGTTGCCGCGGCCGCCTTCGCGGAAGGCCGCTGCCAGATCGGTTTTGGCCATGTGGATGGCGGGCGCGAGGCCGAAGAGAATTCCTGTGAGGCCGGCGATGGCGACGGTGAAGAGCACGACGCCGGCGTCCAGCGAGATCTCTTTGGCGCGCGGCAGAATGCTGGGATTGAGGTTGACCAGCAAGCGCGTTCCGCCCCACGCCAACAGGAGCCCGAGCGCGGCTCCGAGTGCGGATAGCAGGACGCTTTCGGTAAGCAATTGGCGGATCAGGCGTCCGCGGCCCGCGCCCAGGGCGTTGCGAATTCCGATTTCGCGCCGCCGGGCGGCAGAGCGCGAGAGCAGCAGATTCGCCAGATTCACGCACGCGATGAGGAGCACAAAGCCGACCGCGGCCATCAACGTCAGGACTAGCGGGCGGATCTTGCCGACCACGGATTCCTGCAAACCGCTGCTGGTGGTGTCCCAACCGCTATTGGAATTCGGGAAGGCTTTTTGCGCGCCGGCCGCGATGTTGTTGAGGTCCGCTTCCGCGGCGGCGAGCGAGGCTCCCGGCTTGAGGCGGGCGATGCCGCTGAGATAATGGCCGCCGCGCTGCTGCCAGTTTTGCAGGTTCATCGCCAGCGGGGTCCAGACCTCGGCGCGGCTGGGGAACAGGAAATCGGAAGGCATGACGCCGACTACGGTGTAGAGTTCCTCGTTCATCTTCAATTGGCGGCCGAGCACATCGTTGGAGCCACCGAAGCGACGCTGCCAGAGCGCGTGGCTGAGGATGACGACATGATGGGAGCCAAGCTCGCCTTCCTGCGCAGTGAAGGCGCGCGCCCAGCGACGGTTTGACCGCCAGCACGTCGAAGAAATTTTTGGAGACGCGCGCGCCGCGCAGGCGCTCCGGCTCGGCTCCGCCAGCGAGATTCAGCCCCTGCCCGCTAAAGGCCGCAAATCCCGAGAGGGTGTGATTGTGATCGCGGTAATCCACATAGTTGCCGGGGGAAAGGGAAAACTGGGGGAAGCCAGCCTTCAGATTGCGCTCGCGGACCACGATGAGCTCATCCGAGCGCTGAAACGGAAGCGGGCGCAGCAACACCGATTGCACCACTGTAAAGATGGCGCTATTGGCGCCGACGCCCAGGGCGAGGGCCAGGATGGAAACACAGGCAAAGCCGGGATTTCGCCCCAGGGTTCGTAGGGCATACCGTAAATCACGCGCGAAAGAGCTGAGCATGGCTGATGGTTAGACGCGGACGATCCCGGTAGGATAGCGTGGTATGTTCACGCGCAGGATGGCGATTTTCCACGCGCCATCCATACGCCGCAATACGAAGTTCGCCGCCAGGGTGCGCTTGAGGATCGTGGTGCCGAACTGTGACGCCGCGGCATCCACGAAGGCAACGTCCGGGGTCACAAAACGAATGGATTTGGCTTCGAAATAGAGCTGCGAAACCTCGGGACCGGCGAAACGTTGCAGCGATGGGATGTCCGCGCCGGGGGCGAGAACGGCCGGGCGCTGGCGCAGATCGTTGAAGGCGGCGATGACGTCGCGGACCGCCTGACGGTCCGTATTTTCATCGGCGCGAGCGAGGGCGGCAATGGCCAGGAGAAGGCAAAATACGGCTTTCATACCCTACCCAATGCCGCGCGGAGAGACTTCCTTTCACTTGGCGTACATGCGAATGACGCGCTCGATGGCGCGGCGGCAGACTGCGCAGAACCCGGCATCGCGGCCGAACATCAGGCAATCGGGCTGCGCGCGGTAGTAGCCGCGGCCTTCGTACATGGCGCCTTCGAAAGCGCCGACCTTACCGGCATTGGGTCCGCCTCCCAGGATCTTTTTTGCGAGCCCGCTTTCCTCCCGGAAGAGCGCTTCCATTTCCGATTCCGGACGGCGACCCGCCCGAATTGCGCGGCGGCGCTCCTGGATTGCCTGCTCCATCTGCTCATACTCCTTCTTGTTCCAGATGGAGGGCAGGTCGATGCCAGGGGTGAGCAGGTCTTTCCACTTGGCGGCATGCGGGTCGGCGGTGGCGTTCGGTTCCCACGGCTCGGGACGTTCGGCAGCGCTGCCATAGGCGACGTCGGAAGTATAGTACTCGTCGGCCAAGCCGGCAAAGTGGTGACCGAACTCGTGGACGAAAACGTACGGCGTGAACGCGTTGTCCGCGGAGACAGTGGCGAAGAGATTGAAGATGCCGCCGCCCCCATACTTGCGATCGTTCACTACTACTTCGATGAATTCGTAGGGCGCGGCGGCGGCCGCCTCGCGCAGGCGCTTGTTATCGAACGTGAGGACGTAGCGCTCCGACCCGAAGGCATCATAGGCGGCGCGCAAGGGTGAACGGCGAAAGATTCCGTCCGACGGGCGTGAGACACCGCTCTCGGCGGCTGGCAGGTCAATCGCCCAAACGTTGAAATCCTGGCGGTGTTCCTTGAAGGGCGAGGCGGCGAATAACGTGTCCGTGAGACGGCGCGCGTCGCGGTGCCACTTGTCCATCTCCGCCGCGGTATAGCCATCGCCCATGAGGAGGAGATCGACTTTGTCGCGGGGAGCGCCGTTCTCCATAACGGCCCAGACGTTGCCTTTTGGCGTGACGGCGCGATCGATGGCCGAGGTCCGCCGGATCGATCATGGTGGACCAGAGTTCACGGAACTCGTTATGGGGGCCGCGCTTCTTGATCACCACCTGCACGGGGCCGTCCGGCACGGGGAAGCGGACGCTTTCGGAAAAGGCGCGGCGCGTGAGTTTGGCTTCTTCGGTAGTTTCCCATTCCCCGTAGATGCTGGCGAACCCTCGCGAATAGAGCATGCGATTGGTGGCGCGATCCAGCACTTGAAAATAATATTTTCCGAGATTGGTATCGTCCAGGGTGCGATCCAGCGGGCCCGGCCAGGAACCCTCGAGAGCGACCCCATCGAGCGCAAATTGTTCCTCGGCCTGCGTGCCGGAGTGGACATAGTCCAGCCGCAGCGTTCGTGGAGCGGGTACTTGGGCGGCGACGGTAACGGCCGCGAACAGGAGTAGAAATCCGCGCGTCATGGCTTGGCCGCCTCGATAACGATTTTGCGCAGCAGATCCGTGCCGGAGCGGAGGTTGTCCAGCGACATGCGCTCGTCGTTGCCATGCAGGCGGAGGTCGCCATCTTTGCGAAATATGGGGACGCCGTAGACGGCCATTCCCTTGGCGCGAAGATAGGCTCCGTCGGTGGTGCCGCGCATGAGGAACGGGACTACCAGGGCGTTGGGCGCAGTGGCAACGAAGACTTTTTCCATCGCGCGATAGAGGGGTGAGGTGAGCGAGCTCGGCTCGGTGGAAGGCTGCTGGCTGCTGGTGGCTTCGATAGTCACCGCCGGGTCGTCGATGATTTTACGGAAGCGCTCGAAGACCTGGTCGCGCGTTTCGGTAGGCAGGCGGCGCGCGTCCAGCTGCGCTTCGGCGACGTTGGGAATCACGTTGATTTTCGTGCCGGCGCTCAGCATGGTCGCCGATACGGTGGTGCGCAGCATGGCGTTGATCTCCGGATCGCGCTTGCGAATCTCGTCGGCGGTGCGCGAGGCGGTCGACGGATCTTCGAGCCGCGGCACGAGGGGCGCGAGCCAGGCGTAATCCGGCAGTTTGCCGATTGCGGCAAGGTAGGCGCGGGTGGTGGCGTTGAGTTGCACGGGCTCATCGGCCTGGCTGAGGCGGTAGATGGCACGCGCCAGGTGTTCCACGGGGTTATCCTCGCGCGGCAGGGACCCGTGCCCGGCGGTGCCGTGCGCAGACATTTTGAAGCGCGTCGGAACTTTCTCGGCGGTTTGGATCTGGAAGACTGGCACGCCAGAAGGTGTCGGCAGGATATACGAATACTCGTTGAGGGCAAACTCCGCATCGATTTTTGCCCAGGCGTGTTCCACCATCCAGAGAGCGCCGAGCGAGCCGGCTTCCTCGTCGGACTCCGAGAGTAAAATGATGTCGCGATCGAGGACGATCTTGTGGCGGTGGAGGTCCACCATGACTGCCAGTTCGGCGGCGAGGAGTTGCTTGTCGTCCTCGGCGCCGCGTCCGTAGATGTAGCCGTTCTTTTCGATGGCAGCGAACGGTTCGACCGACCATTGGGTGCGATCGGCAGGCACCACATCGCTATGCGCGATGAGGAGGAGGGGGCGCAGCTTGCCGGTTCCGTGGAGGCGCGCCACGAAGTTCAAGCGCTCAGGATCGCTACCGAGCACTTCCGCAGGGATGCCTTCGCGGTCGCAGACCTGCTTGAGGTATTTGGCGACGCGCGACTCGTTCCCCGGAGGATTCGTAGTGTCCAGCCGGATCAGGTCGGGCAAATAGCGCGCCGCAAGATCGGCCGCGGTTTCCCCGGCCTGGCCGAATGCAAATGCGGCAAACGCTAGTGCTGCGCAGACAGGACGATGCATGTTACCGAATGTAGCATCTGTGTTCGGGCAATATACCGAAAGCGTATAGGGTTTCACGGGCCCCGGAAGGCTCGGGAAATTTTCCGGGCAACGGCAATTGCCGAATACGCACTATGTCTGTGAGGGCTTCCCGAGGAGAGCAAGGGCGAGTGATGGCGGCGCACCGCTGCATGGAGCACGGGGAGGGCCTGCCGCCAAAGGAGCAAATACGTCAACACCACAAATTCAGTCGTTTATCGCCCCGAACCACTATCAACTCAGCGGCGGCGGAATCAGTATCACGTACCTGCCGGTAGGCGCGGGCGGTCTCGCGCACCTGCTCTATCAGGACACCCAACGAACACTCAATTTCACCGGCGACCAAATTCGAAGTGTGGAAGTGCCGGACCTCGGTACCGTTGTCAGCGTCACGTTGATGATCACGGTGGATTCCGGTTCCACCACGTTCAGCATGTTGATCCCGAAGGTAACCCTGCAAAACACGACGGGCGCATCGGCGCACATACACAGCGAGGGCATCACCACGGTACACCGATTCTCCCTGGTTCCGATGTTCGACCTTGGACAAGACGAACTCTATACAGTTATGGCCATGCGGGGGACGGCTTCGAGCGTGATCATTCCGCTGTAGGGTTGCGGAAACGGGCCCGGGCAAGACCCGAATCGGCGGGCGAGTCCGGGCCGGCGCAGACTAGTGAATCGTACGGGTTTTGCGATTCATGTAATCCATCAAAAGGTACTGACCGAGCGTATACGGCGTGGTGAAGTAGGCTTTGCCTTTGCAGATTTCGGTGACCTTCTGCACGAAATTCACCAGGCCGAAATCGCTGGCCAACATAAAAGTGTTGATCAGAATGCCCTGTTTGCGGCAGCGATTGACCTCTTCCAGGGTCTTGCTAATGACGAGCGGATCGAGCCCGAAGGCGTTCTTATAGATCCGGCCGTCTTCCAGCGTCAGGCAGCTGGGTTTTCCGTCCGTGATCATCACGATCTGCCGCATGTCTTTGCGTTCCTGATTCAGCAAACGCTGGGCCAGGATCAGGCCGTCGCGCGTGTTCGTGTAATAGGGTCCTACTTGTACGCGCGCCAACTGGCTGATATCGAGCTCTTCGGCGGAATCGTGGAACAGGACGCAGCGCAGGCTGTCTCCCGGGTATTGGGTGCGTATCAGGTGCGCCAGCGCCATCGCCACTTTTTTCGCCGGCGTGAAGCGATCTTCACCGTAAAGAATCATGCTGTGGCTGCAATCCAGCATCAGCACGGTGGCGCAGGAACTTTGGTACTCACACTGATGCACGTGCAGGTCCGCGTAGTCCAGGTTCAACGGCACTTTGGCGCCTTCGCGGCGGATGGCGGAGAACAGCGTCTCGCTGATATCCAGATTCAGGGTGTCGCCGAATTCGTAGGTCTTGGTGGAACCGTTGGATTCGATGCCGGTGGCAAGGTCGCGCGTATCGTGACGGCCGAAGCTGCTCTTGCCGAGCGAGCCCAGCAAATCTTTCAGCGTCTTGAAGCCGAGGAAATCGAGTGACTTGTCGGTTACTTCGAACTTTACCTTAGAGTCTTTGCCCGCGCCGGAACCAGCGGCCGGCTGGTTGGCCGGATCCTCGATCGTGATCTGGCCTTCGTCCACCATCTTCTGAATCAGGTTGTCCAGCAGCTTGTCCATCTGCTCCGGACTCATTTGCTGGAGGCGCTCCATCATTTCCTGAAGCGCTTCCTGATCGAAGAGTTTGCCCTGTTCCAGCGCCTGCTGGATGGCATCTTTGAGATCTTCGAGCGTGTGCTGGTTCCACTCGCTCATGGGCATGTACTGGGTGCTAAAGCCGCTTTCGAGCAGGAAATCCGAGAGCGCCTGCAGCAAATCCTCGGCGCTGATCCCCATGTCCTCGCCGGTGTATTTAGAGTATTTGATCCACTTCATGAGCGGCCTAGTTTAAGGGACGGCGCATATTCGGGCGTTCCGGTTTGCTCTCTTCCCGTTCGCGCGTTTCGCGGCGCGACGGTTTGTCTTCCGCGGAAAACCCGCGTTCTTCGCTGCGCCCGATGCGGCGATGCGCGTACAGGCCTTCCAGGATGAACTCCGCCGCCGCACCGCGCACCGCATCGGGTTCATTGGACGAAAGCCCCAGCGCTTTGGTCTTCTCCATGAGCCCCTGAATACCGTTCAACTGCTCCACCATGTGCGCGCTGGCGACGCCCTCATCGAGCTTGAGCGATCCGCCGAGGTCGAACCATTGAATGATATTGGCGAAATTCACGCCCTCGAACGACTCGTTGAAGATTTTGCCGACCGACGCGCGAATCAACTCGCGCGCCACCGTATCGCCGCCTTTCAATTCGCCCTCGTACTCCAGTTCCAGTTTGCCGGTAATGGCGGGCATGGCTGAGTAGAGATCCGTGACGCGCGGCACTGCCATGTCGTCCTTCGCTTTCAGCGCGCGGCGTTCCGCATTGGAAACCACATTTTCCAATACCGAAATCGGCAGGCGCTGGCTGACACCGGAACGTTTATCGACGCGCTTATCTTCACGGGCGAGAAACGCAAGCTGTTCCACCACGCGGCTGATGTACTCGGGAACCCGCACTTCCACGGGCGACGGACGTTCCAGCCACGCTTCCTGGCCGGTGATCGCGATTCCCTGTTCGAGCACGGATGGATAGTGCGTTCGGATCTCACTGCCGATGCGGTCTTTCAACGGTGTGATGATCTTGCCCCGCGCCGTGTAGTCTTCCGGATTCGCGGTGAAGACCAGGAGCACATCGAGCGGGAGGCGGACGGGGTAGCCCTTAATCTGCACGTCGCCTTCCTGCATGATATTGAACAGGCCGACCTGGATCTTGCCGGCGAGATCGGGGAGTTCGTTGATGGCGAAGACGCCGCGGTTGGCGCGCGGCAGCAATCCATAGTGGACCGTCAGTTCGTCCGAGATGTCCTGTCCCCGGCGAGCCGCTTTAATCGGATCGATATCGCCGATCATATCGGCGATGGTGACGTCGGGGGTCGCCAGCTTTTCCACGTAGCGCTGCTCGCGGTGCAGCCATGCGATGTGGGCATCGTCCGGCTGTTCGGCGACCAGATCCCGGCAGCGGCGGCAGATCGGCGTGTACGGATTGTCATGGATCTCGCAGCCGGCGAGGTACGGCGTCCATTCGTCCAGCAGATCGGTAAGCTGGCGGATGAGGCGCGTCTTCGCCTGCCCACGCAAGCCAAGCAGGATGAAGTTGTGGCGCGAGAGCAGCGCGTTGACTACCTGCGGCACCACGGTATCCTCATAGCCGATGATGCCGGGGAACAGGGACTCGCCACGCTGGATGGCGCAGATCAGATTCTTGCGGATCTCGTCTTTGACACTGCGACGAGCGAGTTTCGCCTCAGAGAAGGAACTGGCGCGAAGTGCGCCTAACGTGCGGGGTAATTCCGGAGTGGGTTGGGTCAAGCAATCCCCCTTCTGCTGGTTATGGTAGCAAACCCGCCACACAATTCCGGTTCTGCCACGTCTCATCCGATACAATGACAGATGTGGAGACATCGACTGACATCAAGCCGCCGGGCATGAGGGCGCGGATCGCCGAACTGACCGACGACGTGCAGCGCGGGTTTATCGCCGAATGGGCGGTTACGATCATTCTGCTGCTGTTCGGCACCACCACGCTGGTACAGGCATTCGTGATTCCCAGCGCTTCGATGGTTGGTACGCTGCTGATTGGCGATCACGTATTGGTGGACAAGCTTGTGTATTCCCCGGCGGGCGCCTGGAGCAAGGTGCTGCCGTATCGCGACGTGCGGCGCGGCGACATCATCGTCTTCCGCTACCCGTTGAATATTTCGCAGGACTATGTGAAGCGCGCGATCGGTATTCCCGGCGACCACATACGCTTCGAAAACAAGCAGCTTATTCTCAACGGCAAAATGGTCAACGAGCCGTACACGGTGCACTCGCAACAGTACCCGGACGCGTATCGCGACAACTTCCCTGCGAGCGCTCACGCCATGCCGCTGCGCCCGCGCGCCGCGGAGATGATCGAACGCTACGTGGTGAACGATGAACTCGTGGTGCCGCCGGGGTACGTTTTTGCGATGGGCGACAATCGCGACGACTCCGATGACAGCCGCTACTGGGGGCTGGTACCGCGCGAAAACATCGTCGGCACCCCGGTAATCATCTATTGGAGTTTCGAAGCACCTACCCAGGACCTGATCAACGGCAATGTGGGAGTCGATCACATCGTCGACGTGGTGACTCACTTCTTCACAAAGACACGCTGGTCGCGAACCTTCAAAATCATTCGCGGGTATCCGCTTCAGTAGGAGAGCCTTGCGGGGCCGCCGGCCTTACTGAACTTTCATAACGAAGAGGGATTGATCGTCGAAGGCGATTTTCGAGAAATTATCCAGCTCCTGGAAAATATTGAGAATCAGGCTGTCCGGCGTAGCGCCGCAATGGGATCGGACAATCTGCGCCAGGCGTCCGCGGCCGAATTCCGTGCCGGCGGCGTTGACGTGGTCCGTAATTCCATCGGAGTAGAGGACGATCGTATCGCCTGGTTCCGCCTGGAAGGTGACCTCTTCGTATTCGCGGGATTCCAGCAGTCCAATGGGCACGCCCTCCACACGAATCTTCAGGATCTCGGTACCGCGGCAGATCATCGGCGGCAGTGCTCCCGCATTCGCCATTACGATGCGGCGGGTCGCGGAATCCCACAGCAGGACACCGAGCGTGACATAGCGCGCTTCCACTTTGCGCGCCACCAGGGCGTCGTTCAACGCCTTCATCAATTCCGCGGGCCGGGGACGCCGCGGCGCCAGCGTGCGCAACAACCCGCTCATCAGCCCGCCGTAGAGCGCCGCCGCGGCGCCCTTGCCGCTGACATCGCCGAACGCAATCACGGTCTGCCCCTCACGCTGCTCGAAGATATCGTAGATATCGCCCGAAATTTCGCGCGCCGGACGCAGGCGCACCGCCGCTTCAAGGCCGGCGATCTCCGGCGAGGCATCGGGCAGCAGAATGCGCTGCAGTTCCCGCGCGGCCTCCAGGTCCTCTTCCATGCGGCGTTCGCGCTGCGCCAGTTCGGCGTAGAGGCGCGCATTCTCCACCGAGCTCGCCACCTGGGGCGCCAGAAGGGCCAAGGTGCGCACCTGGTCGTCATTGAAATAAGCAACCCGGTCGCTCTCCAGATCCATCACGCCCACCACGCGATCCTGCACGATCAGGGGCACCGCAACCTCGGACCGGATATCGGCGTGCGACGCGATGTAGCGCGGATCCTTGGCGGTATCGTGCACCCGCACCACCTCGCGCGATTCGGCGGCGGCACCCGTAAGCCCCTTGCCGAGCGGGACGTTATCGATGTTCACGCGCTTGTCGTATCGAATGCTGAACAGGTGCTTCAGCGCCTTGGCTTCGTGGTCAACCGACAAAATACTGAACGCATCGTAGGCGATCAGGTCGTGCATGGTGCTCGCGAGTTTGCTGAGCAGTTCGTTGAGATCGAGAATCGACGAAAACTCGCGCGAAATATTCGCCAGAGTCTTCAGCGTCCGGTTCTGCCGGTCCACGCGCCGGTACAGGCGAGCGTTATCGATCGCGATGCTGACCCGCGCCGCGATCAGCCGCATCAGGGCCCGATCGTATTCCGTGTACGCATCTACGCGCGTGGATTGCAGGTCGATCACGCCGACCAGTTTGCCGCGCGCCGTCATCGGCACCGCGAGTTCCGTGCGGACCGCGTCCACCGTATTCAAATAGCGCGGGTCGTTGCGCACGTCGCTGACCAGCACCGGTTCGCGCCTCGCCGCCGCTGTTCCGGTGATGCCTTCGCCCTCGGCGATGGATAGATTGCGCACAACATCGTCGCGATGCCCCACGGCGTAGCGAATGCGCAGGTCGCGGCGCCGCTCACTGTAGAGCAGGATCGCAAAGAGATCATACGGCAGCACCTTCTGCACCATCTCCGCGACGTTGGCGAGCAACTGATCCAAATCCAGCGTCTGGGTGATGGCGGCCGAAACTTCCAGCAGGAAATCGAGGAGCTCGCTTCGTTCCTTAAATCGGACTGAAGCTTTTCGAGTAGCTTGCATCGCCTTATCTACCGGCAATCGGTCAGGCAGCTGTGGCCTCGACGATCTTTACGCTGGCACTGGCGCCGATTCGCGTCGCGCCCGGCAGCGGTCATGGCCTGGACATCCTGCAACGTGCGAATACCGCCGGACGCCTTCACACCCATGCCGGGCCCCACCGCGGCGCGCATCAGCCCGATATCGTGCGCGGTCGCACCGGAAGTGGAGAAGCCCGTAGAAGTCTTCACGAAATCGGCACCCGCCGCTTTGCACAACTGGCTTGCCTGAGTCTTCTGGGCGTCGTTGAGGAGCGCCGTTTCCAAAATGACTTTGACGATCGCGCCAGCCTCGTGCGCCACTTTCACGACAGCTTGAATATCATTGCGCACCGCATCGGAATCGCCGGAGCGCAGCGCTCCCACATTAATCACCATGTCGATTTCCTGGGCTCCAGCGCGGATCGCGCCGGCCGTCTCGCAGACTTTCGCTTCGGTGCTGGTGGCGCCCAGCGGGAAGCCCACCACGGTGCAGACCTTGACCGGAGTGCCGTTCAGTTCCGATTTCACCAATGGCACCCAGTAGGGATTCACGCACACGCTCGCGAAACTATACTGGCGAGCTTCGCGGCACACCTTGACCACTTCCTCGCGCGTGGCGTCGGCCTTCAAAATAGTGTGATCGATCAGCGCAGCGATCGTAGGGTCGATGCGCGTCAACTTCTCGCTCGCCGAAACCCGCGAAGCTCCGGCCGCGATGATCTCTTTCGTATTCCGCGCGCAGGTTTGCACGCAGCGCTGCACGCATCCCGGGCAAACTTCACTGGGAAGATTGAGCCCCTCGCCCTTCTTCGCCGGAGCTCCGGCAGCACCCATGCGACTCAGGATCTCTTCTCCGATTTGCGCCACGAGTCGATCGAGTTCGGTAGGGGTCACGAGGATGCCTTCTTCAAATATTCGTTTTGCACGTCCATGATTTTCTGGACGCGGGCCTGATGCCGGCCTCCGGCAAACGGGGTCTCCAGCCAGGTGCGCAAAACATCTTGCGCCTGGGTCTGTGTCAGCAGCCGCGCGCCGAGCGTAAGTACATTCGAATCATTGTGTTCGCGGCCATTTTTCGCGGAAGCTTTATCATAACACAGGGCTGCTCGAATGCCCGGAACCTTGTTCGCCGCCATGCACGACCCGATGCCCGCGCCATCGATGATCACACCGCGGGCGGCCGTCCCGCCGGCCACCAGTTTCGCCACCGCATGGGCGATATCGGGATAGTCCGCCGGCTTCTCTTCCATCACTCCCACGTCGCGCACCTGCAGGCCCAAGCCCTTCAAGCAGTGGCTTCAGCGCTTCCTTCAATTGGAATCCGCCGTGATCGCTGCCGATCGCGATGGTGCGCTCCGGGGGCGCGAGCGTGGTGAGTTGATCCTCCGCCACTTCGACAATCCGCACGCCGCGGCCCGCCGCCACTTCGCGCGCCGACGAAGTGACGATCGTCCCAACGGGAATGCGTAACTCGCCGCCCGCCGGCACATCCTGAGCCGTGATCACCAGTCTCATATAATCGTAAAGACCATTGTAATGGTAGCTCAGGGCGATTATCTTTCCGGACTTCTGCGGCAGGGCGATATCGGCTGGAGCGTGATGCTGCTCGGCATGTTGGCGGCATTCGCTTTCGGCGCGGTTCACGCGCTGTCTCCCGGCCACGGCAAAACGCTGGTGGCCGCCTACCTCGTCGGCTCCCGCGGGACGCCGCGCCACGCCATTTTTCTCGGGTTGATGGTGACCTTCACGCATACCGTGAGCGTGTTCGCGCTCGGCTTGGTGACGCTGTATCTTTCGCGCTTCGTGCTACCCGAAACCATCACGCCGATTCTGGGCGCCATCTCTGGCATCACGATCGTGTGGGTCGGCGCCACGCTGCTCTACCGCCGGACGATCGGCCGGGTCCACGCGCCGGCGGTGGGCCTTGCGCATCATCACGGAGACGGCCGCGTGCATACACATGTGCCGGACGAAATGAGCATCGGCGGCCTGATCGCGCTCGGCGCCAGCGGCGGCTTAGTGCCCTGCCCTTCCGCGCTGGTGCTGCTGCTGACCTCGGTTTCGCTCGGCCGCGTCGCGTTCGGGCTTACCCTGCTGGTGGCATTCAGCATGGGCCTTGCGGTGGTGCTCAGCGGGATCGGCTTGGCCGTGCTCTACGCGCGCCATCTGCTGCCGGAAACGGCGGGCCTGATGCGGAGTAAGGCGCTCCGCTACCTGCCGGTCGCCAGCGCGGCGTTCATCGTTTGCGTCGGGATTGCGATGACCTGGGTTTCGCTGCGGCCGGGGCCGCACTGACCGCGGGCGCCGCCATCGCCGCCTGCGCCAGTTTCCAGAGCAGGCCTGCCGCCGCCAGCGCCAGGAGCAGCGAAGGCACATCGCTATCGCCCGCCAGATCTCCCAGGAAGCCGATCTGCCCACCGTGCTCGCGATACCAGCCGTGAAAGTACTTCTGGTCATCCGTCGAGTTTTTCGCGCATGGCCTGGCGGAAATCGACGCGCCCGGCTTCGAGCGCCGGGTCGCCCGGCCGGTACTGCTCCTCCGCCTGCAGCCATTCGAGGCAGAGCAACGACTGCCGCTTGTCGAACCAGTTGCGCCAGGATCCGCCACCCAGGGAATCCGGGCCCGCCATTCCAATCAGGAAGCGGCCGTCGGCGACGCTCAACCCCGCATAGTAGCGATGCGCCGCGGTGTTCTCCAGATGCTGAATGCGCGCGTGAAAGAAGACTCCAAGCCCGAAATCCAACGCGCACCCCGCGACAATCGCGAGCGCGATATTGCGCCGCAGCAGGAATTTCGCGGAGAGCAGCGTTAGCCCGAGCGCCTCCATCGGAATCAGTGTCAGATGTCCGACTCCGAAGACATCGCGTTCGCCGACCACTGCAATTCCCACAATCACGGAGAACCCGATCAGGCAGAGCCAGAAAGAGTATTCGGCGGTGCGCGGCCGGCGGCGAAATGCCTGAATCAGAAACCAGACGACCAGCGGTCCGCCGATCAGCCCCATTGAGAAAATTACGTTCGCCTGATAGATCGTGAACGCGTGATCGCGGATCATCCCCGGCGTGTAGGGCTGGTCATACAGGTGAATTTTACCGGGATCCTGCACGATGGCCGGTACGAACGAATCGAAGAGATTGCCGGCAATCTTCACGAAATTGCTGCCCTGGTATTGCTGGCTGGTGGTGACCGACGTGTTCGATGCCAGCGTCGCTTTCGTGCCAAACGCCGCGAAGGACCATCCGAACCATGTCAACAGGAGCAATCCGGAGAGGGTGGCGATCGACGCGAGTTCCCGCCAGCGATTGGGTCGCGCGCGGAATACCACCAGAAGATAGTGCAACGCGAAAAACGCCACATAGGGTCCGGCCGAATAGTGGACCAAGAACCCGGCCGCCAGGCACAGGAAGGCAGCCGTCATCCGAACGGAATCGGATTTTCTCCATGCCTTGAGATAGAGGCATAGGGCAAAGATGACGAAGAACGCGGTCAGCGATTTCGTCCACGTATAGGTGGCATTCTGCATCACCACCGGATTCATGGCGAAGATCGCGGCAAGCGGCAGCACGCGAATCCTGCGTACGCGCGCCACCAGCGGAATCGCCAGACAGCACGGCAGAAACAGCAGCAGGTTGAGAAATACGAAGACCAGCTGGAAGATCTCGTAGCGATCCTGCGTCAGGCCCAGGAAGAGCGCCGCCAGAATGTTCATCATCGGCGGGCGGGCGGACAGTTGGTAATTGCCGGAGATCGGCGTGTCCTTCGGGAAATGGTGGAGGAAGTAGAGGGTACGCTGAAAATGTTCCAGCCAGTCGTCCGCCCAGATTGCGCCGGAGTATACGCGGATGATCGCCAGGATCAGGAGAGTCCAGGCCAGCAGAAACGCATACCCCGCGGCGGCGCGGCGGACTCTCGGGATACGAAATAGCGCAGCCGCATCGCGCCATGCGAACAGCGCCGGCCGCGCAACAGACTGCGGCGATAGCGAAATATGCCCCAGGCTGCGTGGTTGGCGCAAGAGTATAGATGCCCCACGCCGCCAGCCAGAGCAGGATCAGCGAGAGCGCGATTGACCCGCACAACTTCTCCAGCCCGCTCCATCCCAGGCGGCGCACAAAAAGAAATCCCGGGGCGAAGCAGCAGATGGAGAGCAGCAGCAAAGTCAATAAAAGCTGCGGGAAAAGCACTGAATCAGTGTAGCAATCGGCTGCACGGCGGCAAGACGTTTTCTTCGCTGGCCGGAACTCGAAAAGCGCGCGCGGTGGCTCCTAGTAGAGAGCAGGATTTGGCGCTTCAAGGTTGCCGGTCTTACTTCTTCGGCGCTTCCGGAGTTGCGCTCTTCGTTCGCGCCCTGCTCTTCACCTGGATTGCGGATAGCCGCAAGTATCCGGATGCGGCGCGCAAACGGACGGCCTCCTTGGGATCCGCCAACAGCGGCGTTAGAACCGGCTTCAATGAAGGATCATTGCGCAAGCTCAGCGAATGGACCGCTGCCGCCCTCACCGACGCATCGCTGTCTTTGAGCGCCTCCTTCAGTGCTTCGAGCGTCGCGGGATCGCGGTCAGCGCTCAGCAGCAATGCCGCCGACGCACGTCCGGAAACTCCCGAATCGGTGAGAATCCCCTGCATGGATGCGATGCCCTCACCGAGCCCCGGAACCGGCGCGAATCCCACGCCCTGCCTCACTGCAAACAGAAACGTGGTTCGCGGGGTGTGCATCATGCGCAGGGCTTCGCGCTTCTGTTTGGAAAAGAAGTTCGAGGAGGTCTTGCTTTCGCCGGCGAGTACCGCCAGCAATACGTCTTTGCCGGCACGGGTCGCGTCGGGCCCACAGTACTTTGGCCGCGGCGAAGCTCACCTCAGGCACTTCGTCATCCATTGCTTTTTGTAAAGCCAGAGTGGCTCGCTTGGTTTTCACATCGCCCAGGCTCGCGATGACCGCTTGCCGCACCTCGACGTCCTTATCGTCGAGCATTTTGACGAGCTGATCGAAAAGCGCGCCTTCCGAAGAGGCGAGACTCAACGCAACCACCGCCTGCTTTCGGGTTTCGGGATTCTTGGCTTCCATCGCGGATTTCAGTATTTCGGTGCACTGCGCGTCGGTAGCCGCGGTACCCGGAATGGTCACGCCCATCGCCAGCGACAGGATCAGGATCAATCTCAGACTGCTTCTTGAAACCATGATAGGGATTATGACCGATGGCGATACGTATCGGTGGCGCTGGGTTCCTTCCCGATCCGGTAAGATAGACTCCTCAGCATGAAAGTCCTCCTCACCCTGGCGCTCGCCTTCGCTGCGATGGCCGCCGACAAGCGCGGCATGACGCCCGACGATTATTACCGGCTCGCCACCGTTGCAGACCCGCAGCTATCGCCAGACGGGAAACTGGTCGCTTACACCGTAACTCGCGCCGCAAACGATAACCGCCGGACTTCGGAAATCTGGCTGGTGCCCGCGGACGCCGGAGCGCCGCCCCGTCAGTTGACCACGGGCCAGAGTTCCACCTCGCCGCGCTGGACGCCCGACGGGCGCGGCCTCGCATTCCTCTCCGCGCGCAGCGTACCGGGCGAGACAGCCGTCAAACCGCAGGTATACCTTCTGCCTCTCGATGGCGGCGAGCCGCGCCGGCTTACGCGTCTTCCCAACGGCGTCACCGCGTTCTCCTGGTCGCCCGATGGATCGCGCCTCGCCTGCCTCGGCCGCACGGGACCCGGTGACCGGCCCACCGACACGCGCCATTATTTCTCCTCGTTTTACAAATTCAACGCGCGCAGCTTCTTCGACTCCCTGCGCACGCACATCTGGGTGGTCGATGCGCGCACGCTCGACGCGCGGCAAATCACCTCCGGCGATCAGCGCAACGATCTTGACCCGCAATGGTCACCCGACGGTACGCGCATTGCGTTCGCCAGCGAACGCACCGATCAGGAACCCGGGCCGGTCGATGACATCTGGGTGGTAGCCGCCACCGGCGGCGAACCGATGCGCGTGGCGGATCGCCATGAAGGCGATCGCAGCCCGCGCTGGTCGCCCGACGGAGCCTCGCTTGCGTATCTCGCTTCCTCCGACGATGGCGAAACTCCCGGAATCTTTATCGCGCCCGTCATAGGCGGCAAATCGCGACCCGCCTCAGCCAAGCTCGATCACGTACCCGCCAGCCTCGACTGGCGCCCGGATGGCGGCGCGCTGCTCTTCGCCGCCGAATGGAAGGGCGAGCGGCAGCTTTTCGGACTCGAACTCCCTTCCGGCAACATCGCGCCCCTGACCACTGGCGCCCGTGAGATCGCCGGCCCGAATTTTCACTTCGCTTCGCGGCGAATCGCGTACACATCGGACGATGCGCTCCATCCCGCCGAGATCTGGATCGCCACGCTCGATGGCGGGAAAGAGCGCCAGTTGACCCACGTCAACGATGCGCTGCTCGAGACGCTTCAGATCTCACCGATTGAACGCATCACGTACCAGAGCGTGGACGGCTTGGAGATCGATGGCTTCCTGATGAAGCCCACGGGCTGGCAAGAGGGTCGGAAGTATCCCATGGTGCTTACCATCCACGGCGGCCCCGCCAACATGTATACCGTCGGTTTCTCGCAGGAGTTTCAGGGCTATGCGGCGCGCGGTTGGGCAGTTTTCTTTACCAATCCGCGCGGATCTTCGGGCTACGGCACCGCGTTCCAACGCGCCGTCAAATTAGAGTGGGCCGGCAAGGCATATCAGGACATCATGAACGGCGTGGACGCCGTGCTCGCCAGGAACGCGTGGATCGATCGCGACCGCCTCGGTGTCACCGGCGGCAGTTACGGCGGCTTCATGACGAACTGGATTGTGGGACACACCGACCGCTTTAAGGCCGCCGTCACGCTGCGCAGTATCTCTAATTTCACCAGCGTGGAAGGCACTCGCGACGCTGCCTACGGCCACAAGCGTGATTTCGGAGGGGACCTCTACCAGAACTTCGAACTCTACTGGAAATACTCGCCGGTCCGCTATGCGAAGGACGTGAAAACGCCGACGCTTGTGATGCATTCCGATGACGACCAGCGCGTACCGCTCGAACAAGGCGAGCAATGGTTTCGCGCGCTGCAGCACTTCCACGTTCCCAGCGAATTCGTAATTTTTCCGCGCGAGAATCACGAGCTCACGCGCTCCGGGGAACCCAAACATCTGATCGAAAGCCTGAAATGGCAGCAGTATTGGTTTGAGCGCTACTTGGACGGCAACGCTCGCGCGGTGCCACCGGACGCTTTGTAAATCCCCTCACGACACACATCATGTTAGTCCTCACTCGCAACCAAATCGCCGGACTCTTGAACTTCGAGGAGTATGTATCCGTAGTGGGGCACGCGTTCCGTGCGTATGCCGAGGGTTGCGCCATGCAGCCTGCACTAATGCACGTCAGCGCACCCGACGGGGAGTTTCATATCAAGGCCGGCGGACTGCTTTCGCCCGAGCCATACTTCGCACTAAAATCCAACGGCGGATTTTTTCACAATCGCGAGCGTTACGGAATGCCGAACATCCAGGGCATGGTGGTACTCGCCAACGCATCCAATGGTCTTCCGCTCGCCGTGATGGACTCAATGGAAATCACTATTCAGCGTACCGGGGCCGCCACCGCGATCGCCGCTCGTTATCTGGCGCGCCGGGATTCTTCCGTGGTCACCATGTGCGGCTGCGGCAATCAGGGACGGATCCAACTGCGCGCTATCTGTCATGCCCTGCCCATTCGAAAGGCTTTCGCTTTTGGGCTTACGTTCGAGAAATCGCGCGCCTTCGCGGCTGAGATGAGTGCCGAGTTCAATATCGTGGTGGAGCCCACCGACGACCTTCGGACCGCGCTTCGTCAAAGCGATGTCTGCGTCACCTGCACGCCCGCCAGGAAGCCGCTGATCTTCCCGGACGACGTGCCGCCTGGAATGTTCATTGCGGCCGTGGGCGCCGATAGTCCTGAAAAGCAGGAGCTCGATGCTCACCTGCTGCCGCTCGCCGCCGTCTATGGCGACCTGCTGGATCAGTGCGCGGAGGTCGGCGATTTTCATCACGCGCTCGAGCTCGGCCTGGTAAAACGCGAGGATTTCCGCGGCGAACTCGGCGCCCTGATCGCACGCTCCGTACAGGGCCGCACACGGGTGGACGAAATCACGATCTACGATTCTACCGGCACAGCGCTTCAGGACGTCGCCGCGGCCGTGGCCGTCTACCGCAAAGCCAAGGCACTTGGAATCGGGACGGAAATCGACTTGTCCACGTAAGGGAGACCCGTTTGTGGAAGCCTGCGCCGGCCGGGATTAGCCGCGGTAAGGCTTGCTGTAATGGGTATTCCAATCCACCAGGTCCAGATTCACCAGGCGGTGCGTCATTGCCTTCGCATCCACATCGACGATCAGGTAGGCGTTCGGATCGTAACGCGTGGCCGCCATCACCAGGTGCTGCGGACCGAAGCTGCGCCCAAACTCGAACCAGCGATGCCAGTGGCCGCTCACGATGAGCTGAATGTTATCGCGATATTTCTTGACCAGCGGGTGCAGGCCGTAGTCCGCGCGCTCCACCGGTTGAACTATGTACAGGGGATAGTGCACGAACACGAACGTCGGTTTGTGTTCGCGCAATTCCTGCTCAAACCAGTTGAGCTGCTCCTCGCCCAGGCTCCCCGTCTCCTTCTTGAACTCCGCGTGTCCCGTCGTCCACGTGTTACCTAGAAAGTTATTCAGGTGCACGAACTTGAAGCCCTTATGCTCCACCGAATAATAGGGCTTCACATTAAATTTTCGCCGGAACAGTTCGTGCGACATCTCGCGCGAGATCCGCGGAACGTCGTAATCGTGATTCCCAAAACCTACGTGCACCGGCACGTGGAAGCCATCCGTGATCCTCTTCGCGATATCCAGGCGCGTCTCGTTCTGAAAATAGAAATCGACGTCGGCCGAGGGGTAATTGTGAAAATAATCGCCGACCAGAAACACTCGCTCCGCAGCCGGTTTCAACGTGTTCAGAAAATCGCGGGCGCTGGTCAGGCGCTCCACCGAATGTAGAATCGATTCGGTATCTTCCACGCGCGGCTCCGGACCCTTGTACAGCGGGTCGATGATGTGGCTGTCGGCGATCACGGCAAACCGGAAACTATTTGCCGAAGGCGCGCCCATCAGAGGCGCGGCACAGGCGAGCGAAAGCAACGTGCGGCGGGAGACTTGGTCCATGGTAGTCACCAGCATACCCTCGCGAAGCGGTTCACGGAAAGAGCGGCCCGGGCTTCAATTTCGCGACGTTTTTCGTACGGCCGTGGAATCTCTTATCCTGGTAGGCGTATGGAGTACTTCTTCACCTGTCCCCACTGTCTCGAACGCATTTCGATGGTCCTCGACACCTCGGTCAAAGGCCAGACCTACGTGGAAGATTGTGAAGTCTGCTGCCGCCCCATCGAAGTGCGGTACACGGTAGCGAAAGACGAAGTGCGCAGCTTTGAAGCGCGCGCAATTTAGCAGGAGCGGCTCTAAGCGCTTGTGTCTTCGAGGACGCAGACGTCGTCCAGATTTCGATACCGTTCCGCGTAATCCAAGCCGTATCCCACCACGAACTGATCGGGAATCTCGAACCCGACGTAGCTTACGTGCACCGGACGCAGCCGCCGTTCCGGCTTATCGAGCAGCGCGGCGATCCGGATGGAGCGCGGCTTGCGCTGATCCAACAGGTGCATGAGGTAATTTAACGTGACACCGCTATCCACGATGTCTTCGACAATCACCACATCGGCGCCTTCCAGCGAAATATCCAGATCCTTGGTGACTCGCACTTCGCCCGACGACGTCTTGCCCTTGCCGTAAGTCGAAATGCCCATGAAATCGATCTGCACATCGCGTTTCATCGCGCGTGCCAGATCGGTCATGAAAAAGATCGCCCCTTTCAGGATGCAGATCATGTGGAGATTTCCAGTCGGATAATCGTCCGAAATCTTCTCGCCGAGTTCACGGATGCGGGCCTGAATCTTCTCGGCGGAAATCAGGACGCGGAGCTTGGGATCGGTCATAGCTTGGGATCGGTCATGGAGATTACATTATCCGCCGAGTTTGTATCTCGTGCTCAACGGACCAATGTGAATATGCGCGCCGGTCGCCTTGCCTGGGACTGCCTGCCGGAACGCAAAGTAGGGGATGCGTTTCTCCACCAGGTACTCCAGCAGCCAGCGGCCTTCCGGCTGATCGGGATGAATTGCCACGTCCACCCGTCCGCGATGGTCGAAGCCTAAAGAGCGGTGGACCGCTGTTTCTCCCATCGCACTGACTGGCATAGGCTTGCCGAACTGCTTTTCGAAATCCAGTTCCACGTGGGCGAAGGTAGCCATGCTGAATACGCCATCGCCATCGTAGCGATCGGCCAGTTCGTGGGCTTCCGAGGGCGTGTGGGTGAGCTTGGTTTCCATCGCTTCTTCAGCCCGCGCCATCTCCGAAAGTTGCCGGGCCAGCCGCGCACGTGATTCGGCAATGTCGAATTCCTTGCGCGCGGAGTCCTCTTCCTCTAAAAACGGCGTCACCGAGAGCAGCGAGGCCACACCGCTATCCACCCGTTTCCTGGCTTCGGCCACGGCCTGTTTTCGACGCTCCAACCGGCGTGCCGCCGCCGCGATCATCTCCTCCGCCTGTTCTTCGGTGAGATCGTTGCCGTACACCGTACGCCGCAACACCGCCGCATCTTCGGCATCCGCCAACCCTGCTTCGGCCGCTTCCAGTTGTGCCCGAGAAACAACGCCCGCATCCACCAGGGAGCGCAGGCGTTCAATTCCCGCTTTGGCGCGCATCACCTCAGGCGCGTCTTCCACCGTTTGTGCAGATGCGCAAATCGCGCACACAGACACAAGGATGGCCATCGAAACTTTCATGTACTTTAATTATACCGCTTTCACTATCTGGCGCCCGTCTGTCTCATGATACGTAGTACGATACGAGCAGGAGTATTGTCTGACCAAGAGCGACCTGAAAACAACTGCCGAAATTCAAGTCGACACCCCCACGTGGCTGATCGCCGTTCGCGCCGCTGAATCCAAAAAGGCCACCGATATCAAAGTTTTGGACCTCACCGGCATCACCTCGTTCGCCGATTATTTCGTGATCTGTACGGGAGCGAACCAGCGCCAGATTCAGGCCATTGCCGAAGAAGTGGGGCTGCAGTTAAAGCACAAGGCCCGCGAACTCGCGACCGGGGTGGAAGGCTATACCCAGGGCGAATGGGTGCTTGCCGATTACGGTGATCTCGTGATCCATATCTTCACGCCCAAATCGCGCGATTACTATGATCTCGAGCGTCTCTGGCGCGGCGCCCGCACCGTCCCCATCCCGCCCGAGTGAAGATCTACCTCTACTTCATCGGCAAGCCTAAGGACCCTCACGCCAACGCCATCGCCGAGGATTTTCTCTCTCGCGCCGCCCGCTATTCCCCGTGTGAAATGCGCGAAATTCGTCCCGAGCGCGTCGATCTTTGGAGCAAACATCCCACCGCCCGCAAAATTTTCCTCGACCCCGCGGGCAAATCCCTGGATTCCGCCGCCTTCGCCATTCTGATCTCCAAAGCCGAAATGGAAGGCCGCGACCTCGTCTTTCTGATCGGCGGCCACGACGGTTTGCCGCCCGCCTGGCGGGCCCGCGCAGACCTTCTGGTTTCTCTCTCGCTCATGACCTTTCCCCACGAACTTGCCCGCGCCATGCTTGCCGAGCAGATCTATCGCGGCTTCGCCACGCTCCGCAACCATCCGTACCCGCGGTAGCATCCGTACACGTTTGCCGGCTTTCTGCCGCCACACATTGCGCCACACTCCCCACACGCGTTAACGTAAGGTTTCCATGTCTTGGTTCAAGCGGGACAAAGGGGATGACGACAAGCTCCCCAAATTGACTGATCAGGAACGCCGGGTCAAAACCGAAGGTCTGTGGCAGAAGTGCGAAGGGTGCCGCCAGATCATCTGGAAGAAGGATCTCGAGGCCAACTGGAACGTCTGCCCGAAATGCGGCGTCCATAGCCGCATCGATGCGGTCACGCGGCTCAAGCTGCTCTTCGACAATGGCGAATTCACGCGTTTCGATACTACCCTGTGCAGCAGTGATCCTCTCGACTTCGTCGATAGCAAGCCTTATAGCGAACGGCTTCGCGGCATGCAGCAATCCACCAATCTCTTCGACGCCATGATTGCCGCCGAGGGACAGCTTGCCGGCCGGCCCGTACAGATCTGCGCCATGGAACCGAAATTTATCGGCGGCAGTATGGGCTCGGTGGTGGGTGAAATGATCATGCGCGCCATCGAACGCGCGATCGCCAAGCGCGAGCCCTTAGTCATCGTGTCCGCTTCGGGGGGTGCGCGGATGCAGGAAGGCGCCGTCAGCCTCATGCAGATGGCCAAGATCTCCGCCGGACTGATGCGGCTGGACGAAGCCCATCTTCCTTACATCAGCATCCTCACCGACCCCACCACCGGCGGCGTCACCGCCAGCTACGCCATGTTGGGCGATTTGAATCTCGCCGAGCCGGGTGCCCTGATCGGCTTTGCGGGCCCGCGCGTCATTGAACAGACCATCCGGCAGAAACTGCCCGAAGGTTTCCAGCGCAGCGAGTTCCTGCTCAAGCACGGCATGCTGGACGAAGTGGTGCCCCGGCTGGAACTCAAGCAGTACGTGGCCACCGCCCTGCGCTTCTTCATGAGCTGAAAGCATTTCCGTGGCCGGCGCGTGCATGAGCCTGCCGCATGATGGGACGACGCCCCTTTGAACTACCCCGATTCCGTCCACTTCCTCTACGCGCTCGGCAACGAAATCAAAACCGCGAAATTCGGCCTGGAGCGCATTTCGCGCGTGCTCGAAGCCCTCGGCAACCCGCACCACCGCACGCCGTTCGTTCACGTCGCGGGCACAAATGGCAAGGGCTCCACCTGCGCCATGCTCGAATCCGCTTTGCGCGCTGCCGGCCGCCGCACCGGTCTCTTCACTTCTCCCCATCTCATCGAGCCTACGGAGCGCATTCGCATTGGTGGTGATCCGGTTTCCGCGGAGCGCTTTGCCGCCGCGTTCGATCGCGTTCACTCCGTCAATGAACAGTTGCTCGCCATCAATGCCATCGATCTGCACACCACTTATTTTGAGACCGTCACCGCGATGGCGATGCTGGTCTTCGCTGAAGAAGCGGTGGATATCGTGGTCCTCGAAGTCGGGCTCGGCGGGCGCCTCGACGCCACCAACGTCGTGGTCCCCGAACTCTGCGTGATTACGCCGATTGATTTCGATCATGAATCTTTTCTTGGCCGCAGCCTGCAAGAGATCGCCGGCGAGAAGGCAGGAATCTTGAAGGCCGGCGTTCCCGCTGTCTTCGCGCAGCAGCGGCCCGAAGCCTCCGCGGTGCTCGAGCAGCGTGCCGCGGAGCTTTCGATTTCCGTGGACAGAACCGCAGCCTGGTCGATCTCGAACCTCGAAATGGATGCCGATCGGCAGCCGCTTTCTTCTGACCGGCAAACGTCAACTGCGAATCACCTGTCCTCTTGCGGGCGAGCACCAGGTGGAAAATGCCACCGCCGCCGCTCTCTCCCTCATTCACCTCGGACTTACGGACAGCGAGATCGAATTGGGAATCTCGCAGGCCGTGTGGCCGGGCCGTCTGGAGCACGTCTCCCGGAATCCGGAGATCATTCTAGATGGTGCGCACAATCCCGCCGGCGCTCGCGCGCTCGCCGCGTACATCGAGCGCTTCTATCGCGATCGCCGGGTGCGCCTGATCTACGGCGCGATGCGCGACAAAGCAATCGATGAGATCGCAGGCATCCTCTTTCCCCTCGCCGATCAAGTGATCGTCACCGCCCCACGGCAGGCGCGCGCTCTCGCGCCCGAGGCCATCCTCCAGATCACCGAACATGCCGATTTGCGCGTGGCCGGCGATCTCCCCGCGGCCCTCGCCATGCTCCACGACAGCCACGCTGACGACGTCATCTTCATCACCGGTTCGCTGTTTCTCGTTGCCGAAGCCCGAGCGCTTCTATTGCTATGATTGGGGCCACACAATGAGTCTCGTCCGCTCCGCGCTGTTTTCCACTCCCCTCATTGCGCTCTGTACCATCGTGATGGGCACGCTCTCCCTGATCGATTCCTTCTTCGATGCGAGCGGCGACTCGCAGCACCGCATCGCACGCGTCTGGGCCCGTATGCTGCTCGCGGTCAGCTTCATCCACGTACGTGCCGAAGGCGTCGAGAAGCTTGACCCGAAAGGCGCCTACGTTTTCGTGGCCAATCACGGCAGCTTCATGGATATTCCGGCGCTGCTGGCCGTACTGCCGCAGCAATTCCGGTTCTTCGCCAGGCTCGGCCTTTTCAAAATCCCCTTTCTCGGCACTCATCTGAAGCGCGCCGGACACCTGCCTGTAGATCACTCCAGCCCGCGCGCGTCGCTCAAGAGCATGATGGAAGCGGCCCGCATCATCAGCGGGCGCGGCATCTCGGTCTTCAACTTCCCCGAAGGCGGACGTTCCCTGGCAGGCCTGCGCGATTTCAAAGAGGGTCCGGCGTACATCGCCATCAAAGCCGGCGTTCCGGTGGTTCCGGTCGCCCTCGTCGGCCTCCGGGAACTGCTCCCCATGGGATCCGGCCACATTAAGAGCGGCAACGTCGTGGTGCGCGTCGGCGACCCGATACCTACTACGGGCCTCGCCGCGTCAGACCGCCTCGAGCTCACCCTCCGCCTGCATCGCGAAGTCTCTTCCTTAATGGGGCAGACCGGATAACGTGTTACACTCCGCCAATATGAATCGTGCGGCGCGATGGAGCGCGCTCGCTTGTCTCCTGATCCCGGCCTGCGCCGTCGCCGCCCAGCCGGAGCCGTGGCTCAAACTCACCTCGGCCAATTTCGAACTCTACACCACCGCCGGTGAGCGCGCCGGCCGCGATCTGATCAAGCACTTCGAACAGGTGCGCAGTTTCTTCACCCAGGCCTTTGGCGCGCACCTTTCCGCGGAACGCCCTGCCCGCATCATCGTCTTTCGCAACGAGAAGGAATATCAACCCTACCGTCCCAACGAATTCGCCTCCGCGTTCTATCAGCCCGGCGCGATTCACGATTTCATCGTGATGAGCAGCGCTTCGAGCGAGCACTACCCGGTAGCCATCCACGAATTCACGCACATGATGATCCATCAATCCGGGATGGACGTTCCGCCCTGGCTGAACGAGGGACTCGCCGAGCTGTACTCAAGCCTCGAACCGCGCGGCAATAAAATTCTGGTAGGGCAAGTCCTCCCGGGGCGCGTCCACGTGCTCAACACCGACAAGTGGATTCCTCTCCTCACGCTCCTCAACGTGGACCACAACTCGCCGTACTACAACGAGAAATCGCGTGCGGGAATGTTCTATGCCGAAAGCTGGGCGTTGGTCCACATGCTGAACCTTGAGCCCGAATTCCGGCCGCATCTGAAGGCGCTCGTGCTTGCGCTGAAGAGCGAGACACCGGAAGCCGCCTTTTCGAAAGCCTACGGCAAACGAATCGACGAGGTGGAAGCGCGCTGCGCGATTACTTTCACAAGACCACGATTCGCGCGGAGCTCTTTAACATTCAGCTGCCGAAATCCATAGACACGCCGGAGGTCGAGACCGGCGCAGCAATGCCCGCGCGTATCGCGCTGGCCGAGCTGCTGGGCAACACGCGGGGCCAAAGCGAGGCGGCTCGCTCAGCCTGGGAGTAACTCGCCAAGGAGTTTCCCCAAAGCTGGGAAGTCGAAAGCGGATGGGGGGAGTTCGCCTGGCGCCAACGCAAACTCGATGTTTCGGCCAAACACTTTGCGCGCGCAGTCGAGCTCGGGTGCAAAGACGAACCGGACCTGCTTCTGTACGCTCGCGTGCTCGGCTACGATCGCCGCGACAAAGAAGCCGCCGCCGTCTTACTCAATGCCGCCAGGCTCTATCCAGAGTCGAACGAATTGAACCTGGAGCTTGGCGCTACCCTGGTGCGCACCGCCAATTACGGAGCCGCCCTCGGCGCCTTACTCTCGGTGAAAAAGGTTACCACCGCCGAACAGGCCTTCCGTCTCTATTACAACCTCGCCTATTCGCAGTACCGACTGGCGGACGCGCCTCACGCCAGGGAAAGCATCGCCAAAGCGCGCACATTCACCAAGAGCGCCGGTGAGATCGCTTCGCTCGATCGCCTCCAACAGTCCGTGGACCGCCCCGCCCCCGCCCGTACTCCGGCCCCGGGAGTGCAGGATTCCGAAGATGCGCCACGACTGGTGCGCCGTGCGCAGCAGCCCGACGATGTGCGGCAAGAATCTCCTGCCGCGCCCAACTTCCCATCTGCCGAAGGTTCACTCGAAGTTATGGAGTGCGATACCTTGGCTCGCCTCCACGTGCGCATCGATGGAGTGATCAAAATCTTCGTCATTCCCGATCCCACCAAAGTCTCCAACGGTAACGGCGGCGCCCCCGTCGACATCCAATGCGGCCCACAAAAACCGCCCCGCCCGCTTCGCCTCGAATATCAGGCGCTGCCCTCTCTCCCGGGCGTCACCGGTCTGGTCCGCAAACTGGAACTCAAATAGCCCGAGTCTCCCGAGGTGTCCCTCGAATTATTTTTCTTCCGGATCAAAGTGCTGATCCACGTGCAGCCACACGACCCGCGCGAAGCGCGTGACAACCGGGACCAGGGGAAGATACGCCACGAACGCCGCCACCAGCACCACGTCGAACCGCCACGGCGTCAACCACCATAAGAACAGCACCAGCAGCAGCACCGGCGGAATCGAGATCAGGTAGCTGAAATACATGGCGCCCAAAAAGTAGCCCTGCTCCCGCTCGTATTTCAAATTGCATTGCGGGCAACGTTCGTAGGTCGCGAGATACGTGCGCCAGAGCGGACCCCGAAAGATCGGGCCTTTGTGACATCGCGGACACAACTCGCGCACGATAGAGTGCATTTGCATTGCGGCTTATTGCGTGGCGGCCCTCGTCTTCCACTTCAAGCGGAATCCCTTCGGCAGTTCCAGCTTGCGCCCACGCACAAAGAACAATCCCACTCCGGGAAGTGGGGGCAAGCGTGAGGATCTCGGTGTTGCCCGCAACCTGCTTATTCCTGGTGGTGTCCGTCACCAGCGCGAAATCGACGCCTGGCACCCGATCCAACGTTTGCAGGTCAGCGAAAAATCGATACCGCACACCTGCCGCATCAATGTCCGTGAACTCTACGCCGACGATATAATATCCGCCCTTGTCGGCGTTCCACTCCAACCGCCGGATGATTCCCCGCACCGTGGAATCCTCCGGGATCAGCACCTTGCCTTTGCGCGGCACATTGCCCGAAATTGTCGCCTCGATCAGCCCGCCAACCGCACTGTCCTGGGTAATCGGCGAAACCAGGCGCGTAACCACGTCGAGTTCCGCCGGCAATGGCTTCCGTTCGGTTTCCGAAGCACCCGTCGTAGCGAACTGAAGCCGCTCCTCCTGCATCCCGAAGCTGATCGAGCTTTCCGCGCCGTACAAATGACACTGCGTGAATTCCACGCGATTCACGCTCTCCTCGCCGCTGAATTTGATCATCCGGCTACCGGCGGTCTGCGGCAGGAGGAATTCGTCTTCGCCGAGTTTGATTCGCGCGTAGTCCACGGAATGCGAGGATTCGACCAGCATCAGCTGCGGAGGAATATCACTGGATTGCAAGGCGAGCCGCACGATATCGTAGGTCACAGGATCGGCCCAAAAAGATCCCACCGACCCCACCGTTCCGGTTCCGTCCGCCGTGTGAATGGTCTGTCCGCTCATCGACACCGGTAAGCGGAACTCGTAATGCGCCAGCCGCCGCCCGTCCAACTCCTCCTCGCCTTTATATTCGTAGGAGGCCCTGCCGTCACCGACGATCGAGCTGAGGTACAGCGCGAAATAACCGTCGCCGATCATTCCGCTGCCGGCATATGCCGATGGGTGTTCAGCCGTGAACTTGCGGTCTCCCGGAGGAGCGTACATCTCTTTACCCGCGCTATACAGCACTTCGAGGCGCACCACGTCCAGCGGCCGCATCTTGCCTCCCGCCGGTTTGAACTCGCGCCGTACGGTCTCCAGGCAGCTGCAATTCGGCAGCCGCGCGAGTTCCGTCCTCATGTGGGCCTTGACCCGCGCCAGCACCAGAATTCCCGGTGGCAAGTCGCTCTGTGCCGCCGCACAAAGTGCCAGGACGACCGCCGCAGCGGAAATGCGAGTAGCAGGATGCACAGATATCCCACTCATCATATCTCCGACTGCCCGCGCCTGCTTTGGCTCTTTACCAGACGTGTCGCTACCAGACGTGGAGCGCCAGCACCTTGGGCGGTGTCGCGCCGTGACCGATGACTTTAATCTGAATGACGATCTGCACGTTCTTGCGATTCCAACCCGCCGGCGCCTTCTCGAGAGCGTCATTCAAGGCTCCCGGAGTAGTGAGGAATTCGCCCGCGGCCGCCGTGGCCAAATGCGTGATACCGCCAATACTGATCATTGGCCTGCCTGTCGTGGGTTCGAAGACGCGGCTGAGAATCGCATAGTCCTCGAAATCCGCGTGCTCGGTGTTCCCGGTCGTGATGCCGTCTTTCGGCCCCATCCATTCGCGCGACGCGGGGTTCCGCGTATCCTCCACGTAGAGCCGGAAATCCTCACCGCGCGCCAGGCGATACCGCAGATCGCGGCTTACACGGAGCGTCCAATCGTTACTGAAAGCCCCGATCAACACCGCCGCGCCTTCCCGCAGATCCGCCAGCGAAGTCAGAGCGCTACCCCGTACCCGATAAGGCTTATTCTTGCGATCCATCAGAATCGCGAAACGCGAAAGCGCCTCCGCATCCCCAAGCGGAACGTACCGGTCCCACACCGGTTGGATGTTCCGCAATAACGTGTCGGCGCCCGCCTGGGTAAACGCCGGTACCGCGGCATCGGAAGCCCGTCGCGGATCCAGTACCCGTTCTACTTCCGTGCCCACCGACCGCGGAAAGTTGTACAGCTTTGCCTGCCCCACGCAAATCAGCACGGATCCGCCGCTGCTCAAGACCGGGGCCCAAAAGCGATCGAACCGGGAAGTGGATATCGCCGGACGGATGCCCCACCATCCCGCGGCCAGCGTACACGCGACAACTGCGATCGACAAGGCGGAGCGCCGCGTGATCCGGATACCGCTTGACGCTGGTGGCGCCACGGGACGCTTTCCTCCCAGCGTCGCGGCTTCCGCGCCAGGCGTGGCAGGTTCTGCGTGGGGTATCCGGAAATCCGGAACGTACGAGCCCGGCTGCATCTCGATCCGCAGTTCGCTCGCGCGCGCCGGCTCCTGATAATACTGCGCCAATCGCTTGCGAACATCTCCCGCCGTGGCCCGCACCACCGGGTCGTCATTGCTGTCATACCCCGGATGCCGCTGGAAGACCTCTACCCCAATCACTTTCTCGCGCAATTCCGCCGACCGGCCGGCCAGCGTCCGGTCCACCACAAACTCCAAAAAGGACTGGCACCGCCGGCTGCTGCGAAATGTGTCGCTCCGGAAAAGTAGTTCGAGCTGGCGCCGAACATCCGCGTCGCTCGCAACCCCCCTGGCCCGTTCCGTGGCTTTCGAGTTGCATCTTGAGGCTTTCCTCATAGAGTAGCCCTTTTGAGCCACACGCGGGCAAGGGCTTGTTAACCGGCCCGTTACCCCGTACGTTACGGTCGATCAAGCCGTTGATTGCAAACAACATTACGGTATTTTCCTTGCTCCGCCGCGAAAATCAAACGAATAATACAGGACACTCGGAGCCCAAGCTCTCAGGGACGTCAACCCATGAAATCAATTACCTCTACGTTGAGACTATTTGGCCTGCTGGCCATCGCCGGCCTGAGCCTGACCCTTCACGCCCAACAGACCACGGCCACACTGACGGGGAATGTGACCGATGCCTCCGGCGGCGCCGTTCCCGGCGTTACGGTAAAGGCCACCAACCAACAGACCAACATCGCTCGCGAAACCACGACCAACGATCAGGGTACGTACACGCTCCCCTTCCTGAGCGCCGGCGATTACAACATCGAGGCCGGGAAGCCCGGCTTCCAGAGTTCCAAGGTCAGCCAGTTGGCGCTGCAGGTCGGCCAGACTGTCCGCATCGATCTCGCTCTCCAAATCGGCGCGGTCAACGAGTCCATCAGCGTCGCTGCGACCGCTGCCGCACTGCAGACCGAAAACGTGGCGGTCGGCACTGTAATTGACGGGGCCAAGATCGTAGACCTGCCCCTCAATGGCCGGAACTTTGTGCAGTTGGCGCAGCTCATTCCCGGCGTTCAGGCAGGAACGCCGGGTTCTATCACCGTCCGTCGCGGACGCGGTTCCATCGGCCAGGCCGATTCCTCCGGCGGTTCCACCGGTCTCTCCGCCAACGGTTCGCGCGACACCGCCAACCGCTTCTTCCTCGATGGCATCGAAGTGATGGACTACGACGCCATGACCTACTCGTTCTCCCCCTCCGTGGATTCGCTCTCCGAATTCAAGGTCGAGACGAGCACCTATTCCGCGGAAAGCGGCGGAGCGCCCGGCGGGCAGGTCAATATGTTGACCAAGCGCGGCGGCAACAGCGTTCACCTGACCCTTTGGGAATTCAACCGTAACGACGCCCTCACCCAGACCCACGACGCTATCGCCAACGCCGATGTAGCCAACGCGCGCCTGAACCGGAACCAGTTCGGCGCCAACATCAGCGGTCCGGTCTGGCTGCCGAAAGTGTATAGCGGCAAGAACCGCACATTCTTCTTCTTTAACTGGGAATCCGGCTACAACGCGGCCGGCGCCGTTCCAAGCTTCCGCCTGGTTCCCACCGCCGCGCAGCGTCAGGGCGATCTGAGCGGACTCAAGGACAACAAGGGCGTCCCCATCGTGATCAAGGATGCGCTCGGCGTAGGGCTCCTGCCCAACAATCAGATTCCCAAGAGCCTGCTGAGCGCACAAGCCCTGGGACACCTCAGCTTTACGCCCCTGCCCAACACCTTGAATGGCGCGTTCAACTATCTCTCCCCCACCTTCAGCGCGTTGAGCCGCCAGAAGAACTTCAACGCCCGCGTGGATCACAACATCTCCAGCAAGAATATGGTTTACGCGCGCTTCGTTTACAACGACACGTTTGAGGCGGGCCTCCCCATCTGGGGCAACGATCAGCGCGACAATCTCGGCAATACCAAGAATCTTTCCGCCGGCCTGACCAGCACCATCTCCAACGCCATCGTCAACGATTTTCACGGCGGCTGGCACCGGTTCGCTGAGACCGAAAACTTCGGCACCACGAACAATCCCGCCTTCGACGTGGTCGGAAAGATGGGTCTGGCCGGCGCATCCCGGGATCCCAAGTATTACGGTCCGCCCACCACCAGCATCAGCGGCGCCGATGGCAGCTTTAGTCTCTTCAACCTGCAGCGCGATATCGGCCCGCGTGATCGGTCCAACGGGATCTACCAGTTTGTCGATACGCTTTCCTGGCAGCGGGGAACTCACTTCCTGAAAGTCGGCGCCGATATCGCGCGCCGCAATGTGACCTTCTTCCAAGCTCGCAATCCGCGCGGCTCCTTCGGCTTCGACGGCACCTATACCGGTTCCGCACTCGCCGATTTTCTGCTGGGTTATGTCAAGACCGCCGGTCTCAACCCCGCCGAAACCAGCACCAACCTGTGGAACAACTGGCAGTCTTATTTCGTCAATGACGATTGGAAAGTCACCCCTCACCTCTCCCTCACCTTCGGCCTACGTTACGACTACTTCCAGCCCATGAAGCAGACCGATGACCGCTTCGTGAACATCGAACAGAACGGCCTGATTCCCACCGTAATCGTCACGCCCCAGACAGCCACTTACGGTCGCGGACTCCTCAAACCCAATCGCAAGAATTTTGGACCGCGCGTCGGCATCGCCTGGCAGCCGGGCTTCCTCAAGGATTCCGTAATTCGCGCAGGCTACGGCATCTACTACACGCCGGAGATTTCTAACGCAATCTTCGCCATGGCCGAAGGCGGACAAGCCACCGCCGGTGCTTCCCTCATCGGCAACCTCACCGGCGCACCGAACCTGCTCTATTCCAATGTGTTTGCCAACATCCCGACCACCGGACCGAATCCCTACAATTTCGCGGTGTCCAACGACCAGAACCTTCGCGATAGCTACATACAACAGTGGAATCTGAATATTCAGAAGAAACTGTTCGCCGGCATCGTGCTTGACGCTGGTTACGTCGGCAGTAAAGGTACTGCGTTGATCGCAACACTTGGCGATATCAATCGCCCAATCGCTATCGTCGATCCGAGAACCGCTGGACTCGCCTCGCTCAATGCGCGCCGTCCCGACCAGTTATTCCAGCGCGCCGTCACCGGCGATAAGTCAATCGGTAACTCGATCTACCACTCCCTGCAAGTCAAGGCCGAGCGTCGTCTCTCCAAAGGCGTTACCTTCCTTACCGCTTACACTTGGGCGAAATCGATTTCCGGTCCCACCGATATCGGCGGCCAGGTGGGCGGCGGCTCCTTCATCGGTAGCGTGCAGGATCTCTATAATCTGCAGAGCGAACGCGCCGTTTCCGGCTTCGACCAAACGCAGCGTTTCGTCACTACCGTCCTCTACGATCTCCCCGTGTTCCGCGGCGCCAAGGGTATTAAGGGTGCGTTGCTGGCCGGCTGGCAGGTATCGACCATCGTTACGGTGCAGAGCGGCTTCCCCGCCCCCATCTCGTTCGGCGTCGATACCACTGGAACCGGCATCGGTTCCCGCCCTGACATGTTGTCCGGCCAAAGCGGCAACCTGACCGGCGCCGACCGCACCTGGCAGCGCTGGTTCAACACCGCCGCTTTCGCGCAAACTCCGTTCGGACGCTTCGGCACCTCTCCGCGCACCGGCTCCGTCCGGCTGCCCGGTTCGGAGAATACGGATTTCAGCTTCAATAAACACTTCCGCATCGCCGAACAAAAACGCCTGGAATTCCGCACCGAGTTCTACAACCTCTTCAACCACTACAATCCGGATCCCGCGACAGTAGACCTCAACGTTCGCTCTCTGACCTTCGGCTCGGTCGGCGGCGGCGTCCGAGGCATTACCACCCGCGTGGTCCAATTAGGCGCAAAACTGGCCTTTTAAATTACTGACCGCCCGGGAACGCCTCATCGCAGTGCGCACACTTCGTTCCGTCGGAGGCGGCACGAAGCTATTTGCGATGGGGTGTTGGGCGGATGTGTGACTGGGCCAGGAGGATCAAGCCGGCCGCGGCAGCGGGAGTGCTGCAAGTTGTCTGCGGCCGGCCTGTGATTCAACTACAGACGGTTGGCTGGCAAAGGAGTGGGATACGCCCTCAAGCGGGCCAAACCATCGACGAGCTGCTCCAGTTCCGTCTCGCGCTGTGAGTACGCGGTACACATGGAACGAACTGCGTCGGCCTGCCGGTCGAGCCGTTCCACAAGCGCATCCACTCGGGAAGAGAACGCGCCGAGAGTCTCTTTGATCGCGGCGATATCCTCCTGCTGAATGCCGAGATCTTTGCAGACGCCGTCGATTCGTTCCGAAACGGTCTGGGAGAATGCCCTGGTCTCGGTTTGCAGCGCCGTGAGATCCGCAGCCTGCTTTGCCGCGGATTCCTGTTGGGCGGACGTTGCGAGGTCGATTCGCTCAGAGAGGGAAGTGGAAAGCGCCGTGGTTTCGACGCGCAGTGCCTCCAGCCTCGAGGTTTGCTGCGCATCGGCGTCCTTCAACGATGCCGAGTCGGCCGCCTGGCGGGCATCGCTTTCGCGCACGCCGGCCGCGAGCTGCTGTAAGTGATCCTGCACCGCGGCATTGGTAGCGTGCTGGTCGCCAACGAACCTGGATAGATCTTCGAGAGTCGCCTGGAGCGTATCGAGCCGGCGGTCAACCGCATCGCCGACCTTGCGAGTCTCATTGCCGATGTGGTCTTCCAACTCCTTCACAGCCACAACCAATCCTCTCGCGATACTATAGGCGATCTTGTCCACCAGCGGCGCAAGGGCGAAATCGCCGGTGCTTTCCGCCGGCTTCAGTTCGCCGGTGGAGCGCAAGTTCTCGCCAGGTAAGCCCATTGCCGTTCGATCCAGCGGTCCCGAAGACCGCACCTGATCGTTCTTCTGCTCAGCCGCGAAGTCCGTTCCATTTATCCCCATATTCAATTCCTTTCCAGAGTCGTTTACTAGTGTTGCGTCACGCCAATAACTGTTCGGCGAGCTCGACATTTCCGCGCAGCGCGGTTTGCCATGCAGCTTGCGCCTCTTCATGTTTTCCCAGCGTCGTCAAAGCATGCCCGAGATTCAGCAGAGCCTGCGGAAAGCCATCCCGTAAAGCCAGCGCCTGCTGGTAATATCGGACCGCTTCGGGAGCGCGTCCCCGCTTCTGAAACAAGAGCGCCAGATTGTACAGCAGCTCGCTGTTGGGCTCGTCGAGTTCTAAAAGCTGCTTGTGCAGCTTGAGGGCCTGCTCATAATCCTGCTGCTGCAACGCAATCGCGGCCAGGCAGCGCAGCGCCTCGACGGATTTCGAAGCGGACCCGAGACTCTGGCGGAAGGTCTCCTTAGCCAACTCGATATCGCGCATCTTCCATTGGGAGATACCAATGTTCAACAAAGCTTCCGGACAATTTTTCGGAAAGGCAAGGCAGGCCTGAAAGGCGCCGATGCAGCCTGAAAAATCGTCCAACTGGAACCGGGTATAACCGAGCCGGAACCAGGCCTCCTGGCTGTCGGGATAGAGTTCCACGAATTGCGCGTAGAGAGCTTCGGCGGCCTGCAATTGCTTACCTGTTTCGCACAGCAGTCCCAGGTTCCAGAGCGCGGTGCGCAAGCCGGGAGCCTGCGCCAGGGCACTCTCGTAGGCCTCCCGCGCCTCATCCCATCGCTCGAGCTCATGCAGCACAGTCCCCAGGCTGAGAAACGCTTCGGCGGATTGCGGATTCAGAACCGCGGCGCGGGCGTAAGCATCGCGAGCCTTCTCGTAGAAGCCCAGTTTTTGATACGCGACACCGCAATTGAACCAGCCCACGAAGTGCGTAGGATGAGCTTCCACCAAGGTATTGCAGAACTGAAAGGCGGCATTGAAATCGCGCTTGGCAAATGCCGCCAGGGCGGCCCCTTCGAGCGCGACCTCGGAATCGGGTCGCATTTCGAGCAAGCGTTCGGTATACCGGGCGAGTTGCTCATAGTCGCCGTGATTCATGGCCAGCGAGATGACGTTGAGGAGCAACTCCTCAGACCGCGCGTCGCGAGAGAGCAGCCGCTCGTAACATTGGGACGCCTCCTGATAGCGCTGCAGGAGGTGTAGGGCGACCGCCTGGCCGCGCAAAGCCGCCTCCCGAAACGGCTGGCGCTCCAGGCAGCTTTCGAATGCCTCCAGCGCTTGCGCGGGGTGTTCCAGGTGAAGTTGTGCAATCCCCAAGCCCAGGTGAGCGCTGGCGCGCCGCGAATCCAATTCGATAGCCTTCCGAAATGCTGCCGCGGCCTCCGCCCAGGCACCCAGTTTTTCCAGGCAAACCGCCCGGTTGTAATGAGTGGCGCTATCGGCGGAATCCAGGCGAAGGGCGGCTTCATAGGTCTGTGCCGCCAGTTCGAAGCACCCAGCTTCAAATTGCAGGTGGCCGATTGCCGCGTATAGTTTTACAGACTGATGACCGGCATCGCGTGCGGCGCAAAGCTCAGCTAGAGCCTCTGCGCTCTTCCCCGCGATCGCCAGCGACGCCGCGTTGATCATGGATTCGGAGAGCGACAGGCTCATCGATGTTCGTCCTTCCGGTAAACCGTGCGCGGATCCCATCCGGTGGGCGTGTTGCCGCTGTGCGGAACCTGTGGCTGCGGATCCGGAGCGAGTCCGTCGCGCAAGCTATCGAGCGCAGCGGGACAATCAACCAGCGCCGCGCTGGTGAGCAGAAAATCGGGCGCCGGAATTCGGCTGCGGCGTTCGATCGTGAGGCCGGCCCAAGCGGGAGCGGAAGGCGCCAACTCCGGCTGAAACCAAACCGCCGGATGCAGGCACCACATCGCGACATCGACCGGCGCGGCTTGGTGCGAGACCAGAGGACCGGCCAGAGGTTGCGGCGCGGCGAGAGCCTGCTTGGCAGCAGGGCCGTTCGCCTTCTTTGTGCGCTGCGCGCCATTCCGGGCGGGGGAACGGCAGCGACCGGACCCGGACGATCCGTACCCTTCATATGCGTAGGCTCCTCTTCACGGCCATGGCGAGCGCCGTAATGTCGTAGTGAGCGGAGCTTTGGGGATCGTAGTCGCCGATCCACTGGCCGGCGCCGAACGCATCGACGAATGCCGTGCGCTGGTGAATCGCGGGACCAACATTCTCTCCGAAGCGTTGCACCTGCTCGTCGATCCGGCGCCCGGCGTCCGTGCGGCGGTCGATCTTCGAGGGAACAATCAGGCATTTCGGGGCGCCGCCGCGGCGCAGCACACGCGCCTGGCGGATCAAATCCACCACCGCTTGGGTAGCCACCAGGTCTACTCCGCTGGCGGTCACTGGGACCAGCACCAGATCGGCGATTTTTCCCGCGGTTTGTGCCGCCGCTCCCACGTGGGCGGGCGAATCCAGCACCACGTATCGTTCGGTGCGGCCCGTCACAACGCGCATCAACTTCTCGCCATCCTCCTCGTTTTCCAGAGGCATAAACTGACCCTGAACCGGGAGCCGGCCGTGGGACAGCCAGTGGCTCGCAGTGCCTTGCGAATCGTTGTCGAGCAGCAGCACCGATTCCCCGTCCCCGGCAAGCTGGCAGGCCAGATTTACGGCGATCGTGCTCTTTCCGCAGCCACCCTTGAGATTGATTACCGCGATCACTACCGCCGGATCGCGCGGCGTATACCGGACCGCGCCGAATAAAAGCCGCGTAAGTTGACCGGTGATCTGCGATGCGGGGGGCATGGACACTTTATTTTTTTCGATCTCCAAAAGAAATCTGTACCGTGGCCCTGCTGGCGATCGGCCGGTCATTCAGGGTGGCGGGTTTGTATTTCCAGGTAAGTACGGCAGCCCGCGCGGCTGATGCCAGCAGCCGGTCACCGCTGACGATTTTCACGTTGGTCACGGAGCCACGTTCGTTGATCGCCGCTTCCAGGACGACCGTCCCGACAACGCCGTGAGCCCGCGCCTCTGACGAATAAACAGGCAGTGTCCGTTCGACGAGTTGTGCCTCCGTAGCCCTTCCGCCGACGGGGGCGGCGGGCTTCGGAGCCGGAGTTGCCGCGGGGGCGGCGGTTTGAGCGGGCGCGACGGGAGGTGGTGCGGGCCCATCGACCGGCTTCACCAAGCCGGCGAGCGGCCGTGCGATGGATTCCGCGGAAATGATCGGTTCTGTGCCCGGCGGCAGCGGCATGGTCGAGTTCTGGGTTGGGAGTGCCGCCAGCCTCGCGTTCGGCGGCACGAAGGGGCGCAATGCTACCCGTGTTTGTTGACGAGTCTGCGATTTCGCCGTCCCGCCCGTGGCGGAGGCCGCAACAACTGTGGATGCCGGCGGCCGCACCGTGGGTATCCGAAGAGGCTCGGTAGGCGCCGCCGCGGGGACAGCCTGGGCAGTTGGAAGCGCCACCACTTCAGGTTTCGCCGCCGGTTTAGGTGACTGTTGGGAAACCGTCGCACTCCCCGTGGAAAGCTTCCACGCCACGCCGGCAGCGGAGACCAATGCAAGCGACACGCCGCCCGCAATCGCCGCGCGCCGGAAACGCGAAGGTGCGCTTGCCGGAGCGGATTCGCGAGGCTCCGGTCCACGCTTCGCTTCCGGTTGCGGGCGCCGCGGAACCGGTGCGAGCGGTTACCGGGAGCGCAATCACGGGAGGCGCCGGTTCGACATCCTCCACCTCGGCGGGCGCCGCGATTTCCGGCGAAGCCTGGTCGAGCGCTCTCTCGGCAGCCAGCAAATCCCTTTCGAGGATGACATTGCGGGGAAAGAGGGAAATCAGATTGCGAAGCAGGTCGGCGGCCTGAGCGAACTGCCGCTGCTGCATCAATTCCACGGCCTTTTCGCGGCCGCGCTCACAGAAACTCTCTTCCTCCGCGGCGGCACGCGCTGTCCTCACGGCATCGAGCAGTGTCTGTGCCTCCGGATGGCGTTCGTCCACCAGTTCCGAGAGGATGCCTTCGGCTTCCTGAAACTGCCGGCGGCCGAACAGGACCTGCGCGGCTCGGAGTTGTTCGCGATAATCCCGCTCGGTCTTCAGTTGCTCGCGCAAACTTTGGAGGGCCGGATCCTGCCCGAAGGATTCGAGTCCCCTGTGAAGGATTTCTTCCGCCAGTTCCATCTCGCCATCCGCCAGGCACTGACGAATTTCACTGACTACGGCTTCCCGTTCGGAGAGTCTCAGGCCGGCATTTACATCGCACCAAAGCGGACTGAGTTCGGGTGCGTCTGGGAATTCCTGCTGCGTGCTTTCCAGCAGGGTAAGGGCCTGCCTCCAGGCTTGCGAGGAGATCTTCTTCCGGATCAGTTCCAGGCGGCGCGCCAGTTTCTTCCGATGCTCGTTATCTTCCAGTTGCGCCCGAACGCGGTCGGCTTCAGCGATCAACTCCGGGTCCGCGGGGTAGGCCTGTAACGCCTCCTCGAGAATAGTCTGAGCTGCCCGCCACTGCTCGAGTTCCGCCAGGGTCTCGACGCGTTTCAAGGCGGCCTGAACGCGGCGGCTTTGCTCCCACGCGGGCATGAGCGCTTCTAGTTCGTCCAGGCGAGCTTTCAGCGCGGGTTGATCCGGCAAATCCGCGAGTTTCTCTTCCAACAGCCGGGCCGCGAGGTCGGTCCGATCCAACTCGAGCAGCCACTCTGCCTGGTCGAGTGCCGTGCGCACAGCAGCGGCCGAATGGAAGGCTTGCTGCTGCTCTTCCACCTTGCGCCGGCGGGTGACCAGCGCCGGATCTTCCGGATAAACGAGCAGGCCCGCATCTAAAGCTTCCAGGGCTTTGTCAAACTCGCCCTCTTTGAGAAATGCCTGGGACTGTTCCGCGGCGCGTGCGATTACGTTGGCGTGTTCCAGTGCTTCCCTGGCTTCGGCGAGGAGACTGGCAACCTGGGCGTGGTCGGGAAGGTCGCCGTTCGAAGACTTCAACTTCGCTATGGCGTCTTGCAGCAGCTGGACAGTATTGCCGCCGGTGGGCGCGGGCATGGCAACCGGCTGCTTCGGGTCAGTGGGACCGGCAGAGCTTTCTCCGGGTCGAAACTGGGGAATAGCGCTCATTGCCGGTTAGCTATAGGTATCAGACGAACGATAGCAGTGTCCACGAGGAAACCGGGCGAGACCCCGCGTTTTCCACAGTTTTATTTGAGCGTGAAATCTAGCGATTGACCGAATTCGCATGTTCAAAGGTTGTGGATAAAACAAAAATGATGCCCTATGTTGTATATCGAAGGATATCAGATCCCGGCATACCATGCATAGCCGCCTTCAGGGGAAGCGGAGCCGAGCCCTTTGCCAAACTGTTTCAGGCTGTCCGTTAGCGTCAGGCGAGTGATGTACTTAACGCTCTTGTAGCCGAGTTGCCGGGGCACGCGTAACCGCAGGGGTCCACCGAACCCAATCGGAAGGTCCGCGCCATTCATGCCATGACTGACAAGCGTTTGAGGGTGCAGGGCGTCCGCCATGTCGATACTTTCCCACCAGTCAGGCTGAATGGAACGGTAGACCACGTACCGGGCCTGGGGAAACGGCCCCACGATGTCCAGGAGGTGCGAGAGAGGCACGCCCTTCCATTCGGCGATATACGACCATCCCTCTTCGCACGCCAGATGAGTGATTTGGCGGCGGGCCGGAAAGCTCTTGAGTTCGCCGAGCGAGAAAGACACGCGGACGGGCGACCAACCCATCTACGGCAAGGTTCCAGCCGGCGAAGCCGCCCGCCTGAAGACGCTTGAAGTCTTCTCCTAACGGGGCGACTTCGTTGGCGAAGGGATCCTTGGAAATCTGGTCCGCAGGGAACTCGCGCGCCATCGCGCCCCGGGTCAATAATCGCTGCGCGGCGTAAGTCAGCGTTTCGCCCGGGCCATAGAGGCCGCCGCCATCCGGCGGAAACAGGCCATAGCGCCGCGCGATCGCGGTAGCCGCGGCGAGTCCGGAAGCGCCGGCCGCCGCGGCCAAACCAGTGGTAATGAGTTTCCGGCGTGAGAGTTGGCTCATGCGCGCTCCATATCTGCCGCGGTGCCACCGGTCGTCATGGACCGCATGCGGGCCCGGAATCCGGCAAGACACACCATGACAACGTGAGTCAGAAGAAATAAGCACAAGGAATCCGGACACGAAGAAGTGTATGGTGCGCGCCGATTGCTGACCGCCCAACACAACCACCACGGCCGGAGCAGCGGCCGCGATCGCCGGGGACATCGCGAGTCCCGTCCAGATCACCAAAGGGAACAAAACGAAAATGACGATCAGATACGTGAGCCGTTGAAGCACGTTGTAAGTCGTGACGTCGTCCCGGCTCGCCGGCGTCAGGCGCAAGTGTTGCCTGAGGACAGTCGCGAACCCCCTGCGAGATAGGTCAGACCGCACGGGAAGTAAATCCCGCCGGAAGTGTCCATTCAACAAACTGGCGGCGGCGTAAAGTAATCCGGTCAGTACGGCGACCCATGCCGACTGAAAATGCAGATATCTGCTCCAGCCATTCTGATCGGGCAGCACATAGCCGTAGCCGGTCGGGACGGTAGATCTCGAGGCGGGAATCGGCAGTTTGAACAGCGGTGGAGTTCGCACGTTGCCGGTCTCGCCCCAATAGAAGCGCGGGTGAGAGATCAGGATCTCCACTCCACTGACAAGCAGCGCGAGGAAAGCGAACGTGGTGATCCAATGCGTGATGCGAACCACCGCGGAGTGCCGGGGAGAAGCTACCGTGCGTGGCGCGGCCGCGGCGGAAGCCGGGCCCCAAACGGAATCGGCCATTTGCGAGATTGTACCAACTCCCGCAAGGCAAGGCGGCCGCCGGGACCGAATGGGAACCTAGTCGCTGATTTCGATCTTGGGGCCCTCGTCTTTAGCAGCCTCGGCGGTGCGGGCCACGGCCTGGCGTGCAAGTTCCAGGAAAGGCTCGCCCTGTCCCTTGCGGCGTACGATGGGCTCCCCGCTATCGCCGCCAATGCGGATTTCCGGGTCGAGCGGAAGTTCGCCGAGGAAGTGAACCTGCATTTCGTGCGCGGTGCGGCGTCCGCCGCCGTGACTGAAGACGTCAATGCGCTCATTGCAGTGCGGGCAGGCCAGGTAGCTCATGTTCTCCACGATGCCGAGAATCGGCACCTTCACCTGGTGGAACATCATGATCGCCTTGCGTGCATCTTCGAGCGAAACGTCGGAGGGCGTGGTGACGACGATGGCGCCGGTCACGGGAGCGGTCTGGATCAGCGAAAGCTGCACATCCCCGGTACCCGGGGGCAAGTCGATCACCAGGTAATCGAGCTCTCCCCAATCGACGCCCCGAAGGAATTGCTGGATCACCGAGTGGAGCATGGGGCCGCGCCAGACCAGCGGCTTGTCGCCGGGACTCAAAAAGCCCATCGACATGAGTTTGACGCCGTACTGTTCGAGTGGCTGGATGCGTTCGCCGAGGGCCATCGGCGTCTGATTAATTCCCATCATCAGGGGCACGTTGGGACCGTAAACATCGGCGTCCATCAGGCCCACTTTATAACCGAGGGCGGCTAACCCCACCGCGAGATTTACCGACA
Source organism: uncultured Solibacteraceae bacterium (assembly GCA_963811575.1). Taxonomy (GTDB): domain Bacteria; phylum Acidobacteriota; class Terriglobia; order Bryobacterales; family Bryobacteraceae; genus Solibacter. The sequence goes on from CAWERY010000009.1 coordinate 1,096,570, forward strand.
CGGTGGTCTTGCCGACGCCTCCCTTCCCCGAGCCGACGGCGATCAGATTCTTGACGCCTGGAATAGGCAGTTTGGGCACTTGGCCCGGTTGGTTGGGAGACATCACGTCTATGGTAGCAGCACGGTATTCCAACAATGGAAGAGCGCAAGGGTGTACAATGCTTGGTTTCAAGGGAGACCGTCCGTGATCGGGTGCCGAATCACCCGGGAGGGGATGGTTTGTTTGCAGGCGGGTTTACGGCCCGCTTTACTTTTAACCCCTTGGGATGGTAGGCTAAGTTACTCATAATGCGTACAGTTGACTTGATTCAGCGCAAACGCGGCGGCGAAGAACTCGCCCCTGAAGAGATCGAGTTTCTGATAAACGGGTACACCAGCGGTGAGATTCCCGATTATCAGATGTCGGCTTTTTTGATGGCCGTCTTCTTCTCCGGAATGACCGACCGCGAGGTTAGCCCACTGACGGAGTGCATGTTGCACTCTGGCGAAACGGTTGATCTTTCCGCCATTCCCGGCGTGAAAGTGGATAAGCATTCCACCGGTGGCGTGGGCGATAAAACCAGCTTCATTGTGGCGCCTCTCGCGGCAGCCGCCGGCGTGGTAGTGCCGATGATGTCGGGACGCGCGCTCGGACATACCGGAGGCACACTCGACAAGCTGGAATCGATCCCCGGATTTCGGACCGATCTGAGTACCGAACAGTTTCAGAAACAGCTCGCTTCCCTGGGCCTGGCCTTCATCGGACAATCCGACCAGTTGGCGCCGGCGGACCGCAAACTGTACGCCTTGCGTGATGTGACGGCCACCGTGGAATCGATCCCGTTGATCTCTTCCTCGATCATGTCGAAGAAGCTGGCCGAGGGCATCGACGCGTTGGTGCTGGACGTGAAAGTGGGCAGCGGCGCTTTCATGAAGAAGCAGGTGGATGCGCGCCGCCTGGCACAGACCATGGTCGGCATCGGCCGCCGCATGGATAAGAAGGTGCAGGCGCTGATCACCGATATGAATCAGCCGCTTGGGCTATGCGATCGGTAACGCGCTCGAGATCATGGAAGCGTCGCAGACCCTGCAGAATGCCGGTCCTGCAGACCTTACCAAGCTCTCGCTGGAACTGGCCGCGCGTATGATCTTCCTCGGCAAGAAGGCGCCGACGCTGGAAGAAGCACGCCGCATCGCGGAGAAGCACCTGGTGGATGGCTCCGCCTACAAGAAGTTCAAGGAAGTGGTAGCGGCGCAGGGCGGCAATCCGCAGGCGCTCGACAAGTTCGAACTGCTGCCCAACGCCACCGGTATGCGCGAAATTACGTCGCCGCGCGCGGGCTATGTGGCCGCAATCAATGCGCAGGACATCGGCGTTTCCAGCAATATGATCGGCGCCGGGCGCGCCACGAAGGACGACACGATCGATCCCGCGGTCGGCATTATCCTGGAAGTCAAGATCGGCGAGAAGGTGGATGCAGGCAGCGTCCTATGCCGTCTCTATTACACCAAGGAAGACAACGTGGACGAGGCTGCCGAAATGGTGGAAGATGCCTTCCGCGTTTCCGGCACGAAACCCGATGAGCGCGAACTGATCCTGGAAGTAGTTGGATAATGGGCCGCTTCACGGGGTTGCTGGGCCTCATCGTTATCCTGGCAGTCGCGTGGTTGTTTTCCACTCACAAAAGGGCGATCAAGCTGCGCTTGATCGCTTGGGGTATGGGGCTGCAGTTCGCCTTCGCCCTCCTCGTCCTAAAAACGGATTTCGGCTTCGTCTTTAAGCGCATCGGAGACGGCGTCAATGCGATGCTCGAGTATGCCGAGGTCGGCAGCCAGTTTCTGTTCGGCCCCCTGGGCACCAAGGGCGGACCTTACGGCGTGATTTTCGCGTTTCAGGTGCTGCCCATCGTGATCTTCATCGCGTCTTTCTTTTCCATCCTCTATTACCTCGGCGTGATGCAATTCGTGGTGAAGGCGATGGCGGTAGGGATGCAAAAGGTGATGGGGGTGAGCGGGGCCGAATCGTTAAACGTGGCGGCCAGCATCTTCATGGGGCAGACGGAAGCTCCGCTTGACGATTAAGCCCTTCCTCGCCGGGTTGACCGAATCGGAACTCTTCACCATCATGACCGCCGGCATGGCGCACGTTTCGGGCGCGGTGATGGCAGCCTATGTAAAGATCGCGGGCGTCTCCATCATTCACTTGCTGACGGCAGTGATCATGACTGCGCCGGCAACCATCATGCTGGCCAAGATTTTCATTCCCGAGACCGAGAAACCGGCCACCGCCGGGCGCGTGGACGTGAAGATCGAAAAAACCGCGGTGAACGTAATTGACGCGGCGGCACAGGGCGCGGGCGATGGCTTGCAACTCGCACTCAACATCGGCGGCATGCTGATCGCATTCCTGGCGCTGATCGCGATGGCCAACGGAATTCTCGGCTGGGTCCATACTCTTCCCTTGATGGGTTGGCTACCAGCTTCGCTGGAACGCGTCTTCGGCATTCTTTTTGCGCCGGTGGCCTGGATTCTCGGCGTGCCATGGAAAGACTGCGGCGTAATCGGCGACCTCCTGGGCACGCGATTGGTGTTGAACGAATTCGTCTCCTTTCTCAAACTCGGCCCGCTGAAAGCGTCGCTCGACCCGAAATCATTTACCATCGCTACCTATGCGCTGTGCGGTTTCGCGAATTTCAGCTCGATCGCGATTCAGATTGGCGGCATCGGAGCACTCGCGCCCACGCGGAAGAGCGACCTGGCGCGGCTCGGACTGCGCGCGGTAGCGGCGGGAACCATGGCGAACTTCATGTCGGCCTGCATCGCGGGAATGCTGCTGTGACGGACGAAGCGAAGCGCTTCATCCAGGGCCACACGGACGTGCGGCCTTCCGTCGGCGTGGTACTGGGCAGCGGGCTGGGCGCCTTTGCGGACGAACTGACGGATCGCATCGACATCCCTTACTCGGAAATCCCGGGATGGCCGCATTCCACCGCCGTGGGGCACGCCGGCAAGCTGATTATCGGCAAATTAAGTGGACTCGATGTTGCCGTGATGGCCGGACGCGCGCATTTGTACGAAGGCTATGCGATGCACCAGGTGACGTACGGCGTGCGCGTGCTTCAGGCGATCGGCGCGCGCTCCATGGTGTTCACCAACGCCGCGGGCGGCATCAATCTAACGCTGGAACGCGGCGGACTGGTGCTGATCAGCGACCACATCAATTTGCAGGGCGGGAATCCTCTGGTGGGGCCGAACGACGAATCCCTGGGTCCGCGCTTTCCGGATATGTCGGAGGCCTACTCGCGGGCTTACCGGTCCGTCGCCAAGGAAGTCGCCGCCGAGCAGTGCATCGCAATCACGGAAGGCGTATATGCGGCGATGCTCGGCCCCAGCTACGAGACTCCCGCGGAGATACGCTATCTGCGGACCATTGGCGCGGACGTGGTCGGGATGTCTACGGTGCCCGAAGTGATCGTCGCCAATCATATGGGGATGAAGGTCCTCGGGATCTCGTGCGTCACGAATATGGCCGCGGGCATTTTGCCGCAGAAGATCAATCACGAGGAAGTCCTGGAAACCGGGGCGATGGTGCGGGATACGCTGGTGCGCTTCCTGAAGGCGCTACTGCCCAGGCTGGACGCATGACACCGGACCGGCTGGTGGAAGCCGCTCTTGCGGTTCGCCTGAACGCCTTCGCGCCATTCTCGAAATTCCTGGTGGGCGCGGCGATCGAGGATGTCGATGGGCGCGTGCACACCGGCTGCAATGTGGAGAACGCGACCTACGGTTTGACTCTTTGCGCCGAGCGTGTCGCGGTCTTCAAGGCGATCAGTGAAGGCGCGCGGAAATTCCGCCGCGTCGCAGTGGTTGCCGATACCGATATACTTACGCCGCCTTGCGGGGCTTGCCGCCAGATACTCTGGGAGTTCTGCGGAGATGTGGAACTGGTGCTGGCCAACCTCAGCGGCAAAACCGAAACCTATCATTTGAAAGAGCTGTTCCCAAAACCCTTCGATGTCTCGTATCTGTAGCTTTTTCCTTTTCGCCGTCGCGCTCGGCGCCCAGCAGGCAAATCAGCCCGCGGACCTGATCTGGAGTGCGCGCTATGTGATTACCATGGACCCGCAGCGCCGCGTGATCGAAAACGGCGCCGTCGCGATTCGGGCCGACCGCATACTCGCGGTGGGCACGAAGGCCGAAATCGACGGGCGCTTCCAGGCGAAACAGCGCCTCGATCGTCCCGACGCGATCCTGGCGCCTGGCCTGATCAACACCCATACCCACGCCGCGATGAGCCTGTTCCGCGGCATCGCGGATGATTTGACGCTGCAGGACTGGCTCACGAAATTCATTTTTCCGGCTGAGGCCAAGAACGTCACCGCCGATTTCGTGCGCTGGGGAACACGGCTCGGGTGCCTGGAAATGCTGCTGTCGGGCACCACTACGTATACCGACATGTACTACTTCGAAGACGTAGTGGCCGAAGCGACCAAGGAAGCGGGCATGCGCGGGGTGCTGGGCGAGACCATCATCGGCTTTCCAGTCGCGGATAATAAAACCCCCGCCGATGCCCTGCTCTATACGGAGCGCTACTTGAAGCGCTTCCAGGGCGATCCGCTGATTGTGGCAGCAGTGGCTCCGCACGCCTTGTACACGAACTCCGACGAGACCCTGAAGGCGTCGCGCGCGCTGGCTAATAAGTACCATGCGCCTCTGGTCATCCACCTCTCGGAGACCAAAAAAGAAAACGACGACGAGCAGGCCAAGCGGCACACGTCTCCCACCAGGACGCTGGACAATCTGGGTGTGTGGAACGGCCGCTCCGTCGCCGCCCACGCCGTATGGGTGAGTGAGGCGGATATGGCGATCCTCAAGGCGCGGGGAGTGGGTGTGGCGCATTGCCCTTCCAGCAACATGAAACTCGCCAGCGGCGTGGCTCCGGTCACGCGCATGTTGTCGCTCGATCTGAACGTGGGACTCGGGCCCGATGGTCCCGCGGGAAGCAATAACGACTTCAATCTCTTCGAAGAGATGGATCTGGCCGCCAAACTCCAAAAGGTCACGACCATGAATCCGCAGGCGCTTCCGGCATCACAGGCCCTCGAAATGGCGACCATACGAGGCGCGCGGGCGCTTGGGATGGAGAAGGAAATCGGTTCCCTGGAAGCGGGCAAGCGTGCCGACCTGATTACCGTGCGGATCGATAGCGCCCACGCCCAGCCGCTTTATGACGCCGTTTCGCAGATGGTATACGCGCTCAAAGGCTCCGACGTGCGCGATGTGATGGTGAACGGCAGGGTGGTAGTGCGGGACGGCAAGAGCTTGACGCTGAACGAAGCGGCAATCCTGCAGAAGGCGGCGGAGTATCGCGCCAAGGTCAGCGCTTCACTGAAGCCCTAAGCTATTTACTGGGTCGATGCGACCGCGGCTGGAGTCGCGGAGAGAGCAAAGACGATGGCAAGAGCGACCATCAAACCCACGAACTGCATGAGGCCTTGCTGGTCCGGCTCCGTCTCCCAATCGCGCGTAAACATTCGATAAGCGCAACCAGCCGCCACGAGTAGCAGCATCGGAATCTGCGCAATCGCCCACAATCCGAACGCGGTGGCGAGTACGATGCCGCGCTGCATCCGTGTAAGGGATCGCAGGCCGCGCGAACCATCGAGCTGCCAGATCGGAATCAAATTGAACATATTGATCACGGCGCCGAAATGGGCGATCACTGCCCAGATCGGGCGGCCCGTAGAGTAGAACATTCCCAAAGCGCCCAGCGCCGCGCCCAGGCCATAGAGGGGTCCGGCAAGACCTATGCGCGAATCCGGAATCGGCGGCAGAGCGACGCCTCGCATCTGAATGAACGCGCCGAAGCCGGGAATGAACATCGGCGCACCGGCCGGGAAGCCATAGCCACGGATGGCGGCGACGTGCCCCATCTCGTGAATGTAAATCGAAATTACCAGACCGAGTCGCGAAGGCCCATCCATAAATCGCCCAGTACACACCAAGTGACGCCAGCATACTGAGCAGCGTCCCCATCTTGGTGAGACCGAGCAACAGAAACTTGCCCTTAGTGAGCAGTAGGAGAAGCGTGGGACCGATGCCCATGCCGGCCTTCCCCCGCCACCAGCTCTGACCCGATCCGCCGGAGGACGAGGCGGCGGACTGCTGATCGATCTCCGCGATACGCGACTGAATCTTGCGATATTGCAGGCTGTCTTCCGGCAGTAGTGCGAGCGATTCCGACCACAACTTCCGTTCTTCGGCGAACTTGCCGACCCGCCACGCCGCGCGGGCCTGGCCGGCGAGAGCTTCGAGTTCCGCGGAATGCGTCAGTCGGCGGCACCCTGGGCAACTGAGCTCGCCAGCTTCGATTTCGGCGCTGCAATCGGGACAGATCATTGTGCGGCTTCGACCGGATACGGCCCCATGATCAGAATCTCAGAACGCCCCGTCAGTCGCCATGCACGCTGCAGCCCGATGAAGATGATGAAGAGGCCGATTAATCCGGACACTCCCGAAGATCCCAGCGAGAGGAAGGGCGCAACCGCCGCCAGCATCAGCAGCATCACAATCGCGCTTCCAAATGACGAGGGGGACTTTTCCGACGTTGACGGCGCCGGGCTGGCCTGTCCTGCTTGTTGGCGCGTCACAGTGGGCGGATTCTTTACCGCGTGATAGATGAAGACGGGAATGTAACTTGTCGTAATCGCAAAGTACGTGAGAACCACGGCGAGGATTTGCTGCGAGCGGCCTCCGCGTCCGTGGGAGGCATGGCGAATCGCCTTACCCACCATGTAGCCCACCAGAATCGCGATCAGCCCGATCTCCGCATTCAGAACGATCGCTACCAGCGCATACAACAGGCATCCCGCAAGCGCTGCGCCTCCTCCATAGAGCGCGGCCCGCGCCAGTGAAGTCGCTTGCGGAGCTTGTTGGCCGGTCCGAATCTGTTCTGCGCATCGCGGACATACCACCATGCCCTGCGCGTGAAAATAGCTGCTTCCGGTCGGCTGCTTGCAGACAACGCAACGCGGCGAACCATCGTCTGGAGAGGCTTCCGGTGCGATCGGCTCGGCGCGTTGAAACTGTAAGTCCTCGGGCGACATGCTGGAGTATAGGCACCCCCGTGAAAATGTGTCAATGTGAACCTATGATGACCAAACTCTCCGACCCCGAGATTCAGACGGCACTGCGCGAGCGGACCGGCTGGAGCGTCGTGAACGGCAAACTACACCGTGATTACAAGTTTGCCGATTTTGTCCACGCTTTCGGTTTCATGACCTGCGCCGCACTGGCGGCCGAAGCCATGGGACATCATCCTGAGTGGTTCAATGTCTACGACCGGCTGACCATCGACCTGGCCACGCACGATGCCGGCGGCATCACGGTCAAGGATTTTGAACTTGCCGCCAAGCTCGACGCATTGCTCTAGAGGTCATCAGCGGCGATACGAAAGCCATAATCCGCGTATCGGAACTCGGGCGGGATACTGCTTCTGGCCGCGCAGCGCGACACCTTGATGTGATGCCGCCACGCACCGCCGCGCGAGGCCCGACGCTGCCCGTGCTCCGGCCCTCGCGGATTTTCCGCCGGCTGATACCGCGTAGTAGGCCGGATCGTACCAGTCGCTGCACCACTCGTGCACATTCTGGCAGAGATCGAAGAGGCCATACCCATTCGGCGGATCCTGGCCGATAGGCTCTGGCCCGTGGCTCCAACGGCCGGCGGCGATCGAGGGCAAATCATCACCCCACGGATACAACCGCCGCCCCGTGCCGCCGTATGCCGCAAATTCCCACTCCGCTTCCGTCGGCAGGCGCAAGTGAAGATTCCATTGCTCGCCTTGCCAGTGGCAGAAGGCAACGGCATCGAACCAGTTCACCGCCACCACCGGCTGGGCCGGGTCACAAAACTCCGGCCGGTCACGATACTCCGATTTCTCACGGCTCGTCGCCCGGCGAAAGTGGTCGTAGTCCGAGTTAGTCACCTGGTAACGGCATAGACGAAACCGCGCGAGTGTCACGCGATGCAGCGGACGTTCGTCATCGCGCCCGTCGGCTTGCCCCATCAGGAACTCGCCACCGGGAATCTGCAGCAAATCGCCGGGAGTCATGAGTGTAGTCGCGCGTTACTCCACTTAGCTTAATTCATCAGAGTCAGGCCGCATTCAGCCAGGGCGTCCTTATCCGCGCGAACGGCGGCGATTGTACTTCCCCTGCCGGCGGGGTGCTTGCTCCATCAAAGAAAACTGCAGCTTGCGATCATTGGCGTCGATCCTATCCAAAATCACGCGCACTTTGTCACCGATCGAGAACTCGCGCCGAGTGCGCTTCCCAACCACCTTTCGCACGTTTTCCTGATAGGTGTACTGGTCATCGGGAAGGGTGTCGATGGGGACCAGCCCCTCGATGAAAAGATCCGTCAATTCCACGAACAGACCGTATTTTGTGGTCGAAATGATCAACGCATCGAAATCCTCGCCAACACGCTCGGCCATGAATTTCACCTTCTTCCACTCCACCAGCTCGCGCTCCGCGTCGGCCGCGCGGCGTTCGGATTGGGAACACTCGTCGGCGATTGGGCTGAGCTCCGCTTCCTCAGGCGTGGCCTTGCCCAACAAGACTGCGCGCAGCAGGCGGTGCACCACCAGATCGGGGTAGCGGCGGATGGGCGACGTGAAATGCGTATAGGTATCGGACGCCAGTGCGAAGTGCCCGACGTTGTCCGTGCTGTAGCGCGCCTGCCGCAAAGAGCGCAGCATGAGGAAGCTGAGGATTCGTTCTTCCGGCTTGCCTTCGATCTTGCCCACCAGTTTTTGATAATGCCGCGAAGTGATGTTGGTGTTATCGGCGAGCACGATCGCATGCTCCTTCCTGCTTCCATCGCGCCGCTTGTCGGTCACCTTGAAGCGCTTCACCTCGATCGCCCCCATTCCCAGCGATACACCGAAATGCGAGGCCACCTCCTCGAACTCCATCACGCGTTTCGGATCTGGCTTCTCGTGGATTCGATAGATAGAGGCGATCCCGGCCTTCTCCAGATGCGAAGCCACGCTCTCATTCGCCGAGAGCATGAACTCTTCGATCAGCCGGTTGGCGATATTGCGCGGAGCCCGCGTGACGCCGATCATCGCGCCGAGATTGTCGAATTCGATTAAGGGCTCCGGCAGGTCGAAATCGATCGACCCGCGCCGCACGCGTTTGCGATTCAATACCAGCGCCAGCTCCTGCATCAGCTCGAAGCGCCCGACCAGCGGCTTGTACTGCTCGCGTAGCCCGGCATCGCCCTCCAACAGTTTGTGCACGTTGGTATAGGTCATGCGCGCGACGCTGCGAATCACTCCCTCCGCAAATTCCTGTCCCACAATCTCGCCTCGATGGTCGATTTCCATCAATGCGGAGAGCACCAGCCGGTCCTGCTGCGGCACCAGCGAGCAGAGATTCGTCGATAGCTCGAAGGGCAGCATCGGCACCGCGCGATCCGGAAAATAGACGCTGGTGCCGCGCAGCAGAGCCTCGCGATCGATCGGCGTTCCCGGCCGCACATAGTGGCTTACGTCGGCGATGTGTACGTGCAGCGCGTAGTTGCCGTTGGCCAGTTTGTCTACCCACACCGCATCGTCGAAATCGCGCGCGGTCTCGCCGTCGATCGTGACGATATCCATGCCGCGGAAATCGCGCCTCCCCGCAAATTCTGCTTCCGGGATCATGCCCGGGATCGCCTGCGCCTGCTCAATCACCTCGGGCGGGAACTGGTGCGGCAGGTGGTGCTTCCGGATCACGACCTCCACATCGACGCCGAAATCGTCGGGATGCCCCAAAATTTCGATCACCCGGCCCACTGGCGATTCGCCCCGCTCGGCGTATTCCAGAATCTCCACGTTGACGATCATGCCGGCCAGTTCTTCGACCGTCTCCACCTGCGGCGCCGTCACCCCGATGCGGTCCACCGAGGGTGCCGAAGAGGGAAACTCCATGCCGTCCGGGATATCGATCCACTGCTGCAATCGGTCGTCATGCGGCACCACGTAGGCGCCGCGGCGCCCGAGCTTGAATTCGCCCACTACGGTGGCGTGGGCACGTTTTAGCACCTTGACGATTTCACCGTCGGCGCGTCCGGTCGGCTCGATGCGCGCGATCCGCACGATGACCCGGTCACCATGCATCGCCTTGGAGGCGGAGTCCGGTGGAATGAAAATATCACCCACCACGCGAGGGATTTGCCGGTCGGCAATCAGGAAGCCGTACCCGTCACGATGGAGATTGAGCCGGCCCACGGCGAACTCGCGGCTCAGTTCCGTGACGGTATATACACCACCGCGTAACTCGAGCAGATCGCCGCGCGCAATCAGGCGGACCAGGGCAGCTTCCAATTCGTCGCGCTGGCTTCCTTTCAGCCCCATTTCCTTGACCAGCTGCTTGAAATTCGCCCTGGCGTGCGGAAGGCGGGAGATGTGGGCAACGATCGACGCATCGGTCATATCCCGATTTTACGGGGTCGCAGCGGTCTCCGCACGGCTTTCGGTCATCGCGACACAGTGGCACCCACAATGCTGTTAGCTGGACATCCGAAATCGAAATAATTCGAGTTGAAGGAGCCTAATTATGAGAAACGTTCGACAAATGACGCGTCTTCTATTGGCAGGGCTGTTGTTGTCAGGCCTTTCCGTAAGCGTGTTCGCTCAGGCGGATCAGGATAAGGGTCAAAGCGACCGTATGGCCGCCGGCACCACGATGACTGGCTGTCTGAATAAAGACGCTTCGGGCGCCTACATGTTGACCGATGAAACCACGGGTGTAAAAACGACAGTAACCGGGGCGGCCGACCTGGAAAAACATTCCGCCAACCACAAAGTAACTTTGACGGGTGCCGCGAAAATGGACCCGGCCGGAAAACCAATCTTCGAAGTCAGCAAACTCAAGCACGTATCCGATACCTGTAAGTTGCCGGCCCAGTAAGAGCCCCGATTGTGTTGACTCGCTTATGTTGAATTGATCGACGGAAGACGCGGTGCGTTTGGTGCGGATGCTTAGCAGATACGCCCCAAACGAACCGCGTTCTCCGGTTTGCCTGCCTTTATCTAAGAGCAGCCGGAACTTGACACCCTCTCCCGGTGTCCAAGTTTCATGCTGGAAGCCCACCACCTCACCAAGACCTTCGTGGGACCACCCGCGGTGGACCACGTAAGTTTCGTCATTCGCCCTGGGGAGATTCTCGGCTATCTTGGTCCCAACGGTGCGGGAAAGAGCACCACCGTCAAGATGCTGACGGGCTTGCTCGAACCCACTTCCGGCAGGGTTACGCTTCACGGCAAAGACGTTCGGCGCGATCTGAAGGGCTTCCAACGCTGCCTTGGATACGTTCCCGAGGAGCCCCACCTCTATCCCCATCTCAGCGGCCGCGAGTATCTTCAACTCGCCGGCCGTTTACACGGTATACCCCGGCGGCCGCTCGAGACGAAGATGGACGAACTCCTTCGACTGATCGGTCTCTGGCAGGAACGCCACAACACGCTGGCGTCTTACTCCAAGGGTATGCGCCAGAAGATCCTGCTGCTCGCCGCCCTGCTTCACGATCCGGAACTACTCATTCTCGACGAGCCATTCTCGGGCCTCGATGTCAATGCCGCGATGATTCTGCGTAGCCTGCTCCACTCGCTCGCCGCCCGCCGCAAAATGATCCTGTACAGTTCGCATGTCCTCGAGGTTGTCGAAAAGGTGGCAAATACGGTCCTAATCCTTCGCAAGGGAAAGGTTGTCGCGCACGATTCCGTGGCCAACCTCCGCGACATGATGTCGCAGTCCTCGCTCGAAGGAGTCTTTGCGCAGCTCACCAATCCGGAGGACACCGACGCGATCGCGCACCGCATCCTCGATGTAGTCGCCGCATGAAACGCGTCCGGGAATGGCTGGAAGAAACGCATAGCGATACCTTTGAACTGGTACGCCATTTCCTTGCCCGTTTTTTCGACAGCGAGATGGTTGCCGGCACCGGCGAGTGGCAGAAAGTCGCGATCGGCGCCTTCGCCGCGCTGGTTTCGCTCGGAATCGTCGGCATCAACGTCTACTGGCACCGCTATGCGCTTCTGCAGAGTCCCGGGATCGGCACCCCCGCCCTATATCACGCGGCAGTCCGCGAAGACCTTCTCGCCTTTATCGGGCTCATCATGGGAATCACCGCATTGCTCACCCTGGTGCAATGGGACTCGCTGTTTCCCAGCCTGCGCGATTGCCTCGCGCTTGCGGGTTTTCCGGTTAGCCCCCGCCAGATTTTCTTCGCCAAATTCAGCGCGCTCGTCCTGCTCTTCACAGCCTTCGCCTTCGCGCTGAACGCCCCGCTCTCCGGCTTATTCGCCACCGCTATATCGGGGACTTGGCAAGAGAATCCCTCAGCTTTCGTCCTCAAGTTTGCGACGCTTGCCAGCACCATTGGCGCCTGCACTTTCGTTTTCTTCACCCTACTCGCATTCCAGGGTCTTCTGCTCAACATCGTGCCCGGACGCTACTTCCTGCGAGTGTCTCTGGTCCTTCAGGCTGCGCTGTTCATCGCCGTCGTCAGCGCCCTGCCGTTGTTGGGCCGCCAGCCTCAAAACGTCATCTGGTGGCCGCCGCTGTGGTTTCTGCATCTCTGGGAATCCATCGTGACTGGACCGCGCCCTCTCGCATGGCCCGCCCTGCTTGCGAGCGCGGTATCGCCTGTCGCCGCTATCGTCTTCTACCTCCTCAGCTATCATCGCTACCGGCGCCTCGTGCTCGAGGCTCCGCCCTCACAGGCGGGAGGACGCTTTGCTGGCCTGGGCGCGCGCATGTTGGAAGCTTGGGTGCGCGACCCGCGTGAGCAGGCCGCCTTCGCTTTCATCTGGAAGACGCTGGCGCGCAGCCGCAGTCACCGCTTGATCCTGCTCGCTTGCACAGGTACCGCCCTCGGCTGGGTAATCAAAGGCGCAGTCGATTCACCGCCGGTTTCGCTACACGACGAAGGGATGTACGGCCTTGTAGCGGTCTTCATTCCATTTGGGCTTTCCGTACTCACCCTACTCGCGTTGCGCTACCTGTTTGCTTTACCCGTATCTCTTCCCGCGAACTGGATGTTCCAGGCCGCCGATGCGGAAGGCCGCGACGCATGGCTTCGCGCAGTGGAGCGTTTCGTCATCACCTGCGGCATCGCGCCCTTCTACCTCATCAGCCTCCCAGCTACGATCGCGATTCTTGGCCCCATGCGCGCGGCGGCCGTGACCGCGCTCGGCGGACTGGTCGCATTGCTGTGCTTCGAACGCCTCTTTCGCACCTGGCGCAAACTACCCTTCACCTGCTCCTACCTTCCCGGCAAGCAGCCGGTGTGGCTCCACCTGTTGCGTTGCTCGCTGGCGGTGATCTACCTGGTCGCCATTCCGCGCCTGCTGCTCAGTTCCTCCGGCGACATGGCCGCCTTCCTCGCGCTTGGCACCCTGTTCGCCGGGATCTGGTTGCGCTGGCGATCCATTCGTCGGCGTGAGTGGGCCGAATGCACACTGCTCTACGAAGAGGCCCACGATCCCGACCTTTTCGCCCTAAGCTTGCATCCCATGGAAGACGACGCTTCCGTCACTACCGTTCCGCAGCGTGCCTCCGAAATGTTCTCCGCCGGAATGGTGGCCTCGCGCGGCATCCTCCCCGAAGCCTGGGAGGAAGAGTTAGATGCGGAGCGCAGTAACCCGGGGGCGCTCTTCCACTCCTTCCTTGAAGATGTTAGGTATGGCTGCCGCCTCGTCCAACGCAACTCACTTCTCTCCCTGGTAGTCGTCCTGACGCTTATGGTTGGCATTGGCATCAACGCCAGCGTCTTTACGGTCGTGAACGGCATGATGCTTCGCCCCCACGTTTCGGGCAACCCGGAGACTTTTCTCCGCATCATTCCCGAATCGCGCCTCAATAGCGTCCCCCGCCAACTTTCGTACCACGAGTACCTCGCCCTGCGCGATCACAATCGCAGCCTGCGCCAACTGGCCGCCTTCAGCTATTTCCCCGCCATGATCGGCGACGATGATCCGGGCGGCAACCCCGGCATCGCTGTCTCGTGCAACTTCTTTCTTGTGGAAGGCCTGGCCCGCCCCCTGCTCGGCCGCCTGCTCGACGCCTCCGATTGCGAAGCTCCCGGACAAGCCCCCGCTGCCGTAATCAACGAAAGGACCTGGCGCACTCGCTTCGCCGCCGACCCGAACGTCGCCGGCCGTTCCGTGCGTCTCAATAATCGTCCCGTCACCATCGTCGGCGTGGTTCCCGATCTCACCACCGGCTGGTTCACGCCGCCCAGCATCTGGATTCCCTACACTTCGCAGCCGTACATGGATTCCACTCGCAATGGCTTCACCGATGAGAACCTGCTCTGGCTCTCACTCTGCGGGCGTCTCGCCCCCGGATTTTCGCGATCGCAGGCGCGAGCCGAATTCGACATTCTGGAACGTCAGGAAGATCGCCAGCACACCGGACGCAGCACCGCCGTGGTCACCACCGATGGCTCATGGTTGGAACAGTTCGAAGTCAACGCCTCCGGTCGCGACTTGATGCTGCTGACCTTTTTCCTGGGTTCCTTTGCGCTGGTGCTGCTGATCGCCTGCGCGAACGTCGCCACCCTGCTGCTCTCGCGGGCCGCATCGCGCCGCAAGGAAATCGCCGTACGCCTCTCGCTCGGCGCACCGCGAATCCGCCTGGTGCGCATGTTGATCACGGAAAGCCTGATTCTTGCCTCCATCGCCGGCGCCGCCAGCGTCTACATCGTCCGCCACATCCCGCATCCGCTGTTCCGCTATCTCGCGCCGCGCTCGCCGGAGTTTCCCATGAATCCGGACTGGCTGATTTTTACGTACCTGGCAGCCGTCGTCCTACTCTGCGGCATTTTCTCCGGACTCGCGCCCGCCGTCGAGTCCGTGAATGTCGATCTCGCCTCCTCGATCAAAGGGCAGGCCGGCTCGCCCGCCGGCAATCGCGTCCGCGGCTGGCTGGTTAGTGCTCAGGTCGCGATGAGCATGGTGCTCCTGGTAGGCGCTGGATTGTTCGGCAAAGCGGAAGACCGCACGCTCCATGCGGACTCGGGCTACCTTCCGCAAAAGGTGGTGGTGGCGCCGGTGCGTTTTCCGGAATCCACCACCGTGGAAGCCGCCCGCGTCCGCCTCGATGTCATCACCCAACGGGTCAGGGCTTTGCCCGGCGTGCATTCCGTTGCTTTCTCGGATGGCCTGCCGATGATCGATTGCGCCACGGTGGAAATACGGCCGCCGGGGCGTTCCGACGCCGTGCAGCCAGTGGATGTCTACACCGGGTCACCCGGCTTCTTCGATACGCTGGGACTTACGATCGTGCGCGGGCGCGAATTTCAGGAGGCCGACCGCGATGCCATCGTGGTTTCCCGAAGCCTGGCACGCGCGTTCTGGCCGCGCGAAGATCCGCTCGGAAAATCCGTAGTCCTGAGCGGAATCACGGCAACCGTGGTCGGCGTAGCCAAGGATGTAGAGGGCAGCCGCTTCGGTGCGTCCGAGAATCTCCCGGTCTATCGCGTCCGCCATGCGCATCCGAATCACAATGTGATGGCGGTGCGTTTCGATGGCGACCCCCGCGCCGGCGCCAACGCCGTACGCGCTGCATTCCGCGAATACGACGCCGGCATGTTCGTCACGACGCGTGTACTGCAAAATTGGATCGACCAAATTACCGAAGTCTTGTGGAACGTAGTCTCGCTCATCCTGCTATTGGGCGTGGTCGCCACTGTGCTCGCCACTACCGGGATCTACGGAGCGGTATCGTTCGCGGTGAACCAGCGCACACGCGAAATGGGTATCCGGCTGGCACTCGGCGCCCAGCGATTGCATATCGTCCGCGAGATCTTCCAGTCGGGCGGCCGTCCGGTGCTGCGAGGATTGTTCCTCGGTCTCTGGCTCTCCGTCGCCGTTGCCGCAACATTGCATCATGGCATGAGCGGAACTCCACTGCGGCTCGATAGCGAAGACCCACTGCTCTACGGAGGAGCGGCGCTGCTCCTGGCCGCCGCCGCGGCTTTCGCGATGGCGGGGCCGGCTCGCCGCGGTTCGAAATGCGACCCGCTCGAGGCGCTCCGCTGCGATTGATCGCCGTCGAGGCCGCCGGCCTCGGCGCACCCGGCCATCCTCATCGATATTGCCGCGCGCACGCTGGCGGCGTCGGCAGTCATATACTGGAGATTCGATCAGGAGCCTCCATGAAGATCAGGACCTTTGTATTCGCCTTCGCCGCGACTCTCGCGGTGGCTTTCGCGCAGCCTCCCGCGGCTGCACCCGCACCCGCACCTGGACCGGGTCGCGGCGCACCTGCCATCAAATCGCCAGAAGTCTCTACCGACGGTAAAGTGACCGTCCGCCTGCGCGCGCCAAAAGCAACTGAGGTGTTCGTCACAGGCTTCGGCGCACGCCTGGCGATGCAAAAGGATGAACAGGGTGTCTGGACCGTCACCACGTCAAATCTGAAACCCGACATTTATTCCTATACCTTTCAGGTGGACGGGATGAGCGTTACCGACCCCTCCAACCCGAAGACGAAGCCCTCTTTCGCAAACGCCGGTCAAAGCCAGGTCCTGGTTCCCGGAACCAACTCCTGGACTCCTGCCGCCACTCTGGCTCGCGGAACAATCAGCCGCCATTATTATCATTCCGCCATCGCTGGAGACGATCGCGATTATTGGGTCTACACCCCTGCCAACTACGACCCCAAACGGAAAGATCCGTATCCGGTGCTCTACCTTCTGCACGGCCTGGGCGACGATGCCAGCGGCTGGATCGAAGCCGGCGCGGCCAACGTGATTCTTGACAACCTGATTGCCGAAGGCAAAGCCAAGCCCATGATTATGGTGAATCCGCTCGGCTACGGCAACGGCAGCGGCCCCGCCGGTGCGATGCGCGAAGAGATGCTGCCCAGCTACTCCAGGACGGTCCTCGAAGAGGTGATGCCGCAGGTGGAAAAGACCTACCACGTCAGCAAAGACCGGACGCAACGGGCGATCGCCGGGCTCTCAATGGGCGGCGCCGAAGCCACCTTCACCGGACTGAACCACCTGGATAAATTTGCCTGGATTGGCTCCTTCAGCGGCGCCTATGTGATGTGGCCCGGTGCCCGCGGAGCCGGTGGCGGAGGCGGAGGTGGAGGCGGCGGCCGCGGCACCCCGGCCCTGGATGCGGGCGTGTTCGCCAAGAACTTCCCGGCCCTGGATGCCAAAGCCAATTCCCAGATCCGCCTGCTGTGGGTCGCCTGCGGTACCGCCGATTCCCTGATCGGCGTGAATCGCCAGTTCAAGCAATATCTTGACTCCAAGGACCTGAAGGTAACTTACCTTGAGGTCCCGGAGATGGCTCACGTCTGGCCCCTCTGGCGACAAAACCTGACGGACCTGGCTCCCTTACTTTTCCAGTCGCCAAAGTAGCGACAATTTTTGATGGTGACCCAAGTTGGGTCACCATCAAAAATTATCCGCCCTGATTTCAAGAGGTTGGGTTTTTCAGATGACCCAACTTGGGTCACCATCATTTCATAAGCGGCATTTTTGTCCGAAATTTCCATGCAACCGGTGGCAAATTTCCGCCGTCAGTACTATTCTGAAATGGATGGTGACGGCTGGCGGCCCACGGGTCTCCCGCCCACCTCAGCGAAAACTGGGCAGAATGGGAAGCTGCTCGCATCGATTGTTATTCGGGGAGTTCCCATATGAAGCGCCTGATTCTGTTGCTTGTCCCCGCCGCTCTGTTCGCGGGGCAACTTCGATTTGCCCGCCTGGGCGAGTTCGATGGCAAGGTTGAAGTTCAGCTCCACGCCGCGAATCCTTGGAGTCCCGCCGAACGGAATCTTCCTCTGGCCGAGTCCGCCTGGGTCCGCACCGGCCCCGCCTCCCGCTTGGAAATCGAGCTCGATGAAGGCAGTGCATGGCGCATTGGGCCGGATTCGCAAATCGAAGTGTCCGACTACTCCCGCCTTTCCACCGGACAGCGCATCACGGTGCTTTCGCTCGATCACGGCATCGCTTATTTCACCGGCGAACCAACCGGGAAGGATACCCTCTCACTCGCGGTTCCCGGCGCGCAGGTCACCCTGCTGCGCGGTGCGCGCGTTCGGCTTCAGGTCGATCTCACTTCGAGCCGGATCTCCGTAATCGAAGGGACGGTGCGCCTCTCCTGCCCTGCCGCCGAGTTGGATATTCGGGAGGGCCAGACTGTGCGCGTCGAGCCCCTCGCGCCGGCGCGATTCTCACTGGAGCGAGAGATCGTGCCGTTCGAGCTGGATCGCTGGAGCGAAGATCGCGATAAGGTGCTTCAAGCATCTTCCTCGGTCAATCACGTGACGCAGCGTTACGGCCTCAATGATCTGGATAACGCCGGGGAGTGGGTGCAAACCGACCTGGGCGCCGTGTGGAAGCCTAAGGTTTCTGAAGGCTGGGCGCCATTTCAGAAAGGCCGGTGGCGCTGGTACGACGCGCTAGGCTACACCTGGGTCAGCGACGAGGCGTGGGGCTGGCTGCCCTATCACTACGGCCGTTGGACCCGCAAGAACGAGATGGGCTGGGTCTGGGTGCCGGGCACCTCGGCAGTCTTCAAACCGGGCGACGTCTATTGGCTGCGCGGCGCGAAGCTCGCCGGCTGGGGACCGCTCGCGCCCGCGGAAGACTGGTCACCCGTGGCCCCGCCGCAACAGTTCCTCAACGTCAACACCACCTACGCGGCCTTTGCGCCGGATACCCAGACGATCGACCCCGACGGCTTCAAGGACCGGCCCAAGGAACCGCTCGGCGTGGCCGTATTCGCGCTGGCGCTGCCTTCGCCGGCCTTTCCTGCATCGCGGCTCGAGGCCGCGCGGCCCATGCTTCGCGTGGGCTACACCCGCGTCACTCCGATGATCCCAGGCACCACCTTCCAGGACCCCGACGATGTTCCACCTCCGCCGCAGCAACCGCCCATGCGGCCTGCGACTGTCGAGAACCCGGCGTCCGACGCGCCGCCGATCGTCGGTGCGGGGGCGCCACCAGACCCCGGCCCGCCAGGGCCTCCCATGCAGGTGATCTATCCGGTTCCGGTTTACACGGGGATCGTGGTGCTGAATCCGCCCGAGCATCCGGACTATTCACGCCGCAATCCGAATCTTCCGCCAGCGCCGTCGCAGCAACCGCTACCGCTACCGGCCAAGTCGAAGGGCGGCCCGGCTGCAGGTTCCTCATCCGGTTCGACCACCACCGCTCCGCCGCCCTCGGCCCAACTGCCTCATCCCCAACCTGCTCCAACGCCGGGTCCCGTCCCCACAATTCCGCCGCCGCTTCCGCGCGTCAATCCGCTGCCTCCCGTCTCGCGGCCGCCGATGACGCCTTCCAGTCCGCCGCCGCAGGTGCCCAAGACGGAGTTGCCCCCTCCTCGGCGTGAACCGCCAAGCGCACCGAAGCAGGATGCTCCCAAGCCGGAATCCAAGCCGGCGCCAAAGACCGATGACGCGCCCGCTACTCAGCCGAAGAAGCAGTAGCGGAGATTCGCCCAAGGTAACTTACCGATGTGGAGTAACGAGTGGCCACACACGAATCTCGGCGTTTTCGTCGCAGGAGATGATCTGGCCGTTAGCAAACGCGGCACTGACCACCAGGGTGGGGTGCCCCGCTAGAACTTGCAGGCAGCCCCCATCGCCGGCGTCCCACACGCGCACAGAGCGGTCGTGCGAAGCGGAAAGAACGCGCCTCTGATCGGGACTCCACTCAACGGTTCTGATCGTGTCGGTGTGCCCTTCGAAGGTTCGCAGACACTTACCGGTCTCCACATCCCATAGACGAATATGGATGGAACAGGAGAGAACGCGGCGCTGATCGGCGCTCCAGGCGAGGCACTGTACGTGGGTCGCGTGAGCCTCGATGACGCGGAGACACTCGCCGGTAGCGACATCCCAGACGCGGATGGTTCCGTCGCGCGAGCCCGATACCGCGCGGCTTCCGTCGTGAGTCAACAGTGCGCAGTAAGCGGAGTCGGTGTGTCCGGCAAACGTCCGCAGGCAGGCGGCCGTCTTCAAGTCCCACACACGCACCGTGCGATCGCCGGACGCGGTGACGGCCAGGCGCTGATCGCCACTGAAGCCGAGAGCGCGGACAAAACCAGTGTGGCCCTGGAAAACCTGGATGCACTCGCCGGTGTTGGCCTCCCATAAACGAGCCGTGTTGTCACGCGCGCCGGAGAGAATGAATTGCTGATCAGGACTCCAGGCCAGCCCCCAAATGCGCTCGGTATGCCCTTCGAGTTGGCGAAGGCAGCGCCCCGTCGCCACCTCCCACAGGCGAACGGATTTGCCTACGACTCCGGTAATCGCGCGGGCGGCATCGGAGCTAAAGGCACAGGTGAGGTCTCGCGGCGTCTTAAGATCAAGCTGAAGAACTCTGACTGCGGGCGGGCTATCCATTGGAGCTCAGTTCTCGGTGGGACGCTCGACGCTATCAACTACGAGCACTTGAAGAGGAGCTTTGGCCGATTCCAGCTTTAGCCCGAGTTGCTCGTGAACAGCATCCAGAAATGTGGGGCCGTTGAGTTCGGCGGGCGGGTCCGTATTTGCAGTGAGGGCGCGGTTAGGTTCGGGCACCCACTCCATCGAGAAGTCGAATCTTCCCGTGAGTCCAGTCTGATCGACCACCGGGCGGTCCAACTTTCCAAGGCCCGGGAGTGCACCTGCCAGTTGGGCCAGAGTGGTATTTCGAGAACCCGCCCGCGCCAACGCATTTGGATTCATCAAAAACATGTAGACGTCGCACTCAGGAGGGAATATGGCGCCCGAAGCAGGCGGACGATCCGTGTGGGGAGTAGCCTCGCACGGAACACCCTCGGAATGCGGACGGAGCTTGGGGCCGGTCTTCCCCGGCTTCCCCAACACCATCGCAAGCACGGGGAATACGCCAGTTTCAAAATGGACCACGAGCTTGAAGCGCTCCGCCAGGAGGCTCTGCATCATGAGCCGCATCTGATCTTTGGTCGGAGTGCCCTCCGCGCGCGCTTGAATGTCGAAGCGATCAGTCGCTACCCAGTTGGGCAAGTGGCCGACCAGGGATTGGCGCTGATCGGGAGTCAGGTTTAGCTTGTAGGCGAAGCTAATGTAGGTGATCAGCGGAAAATCTGCGGAGAAGCGGCCTCCAACAGGCCGGAAGGCATCCCCCGGGTCGAGTGGAAAGTTCGGCGGCCGGAAAGGGCCCGGATCGCGCTTAACGGAGGCAACGTCGAATGCCAGCTTGCCGCCTGCGGCGATCTGCCATTCCGGAGCGGCGCTTGTTTGAGCGAAGATTACCGGCAAGAATCCAGCCGTGATGAGCAAAGACTTGCGGATTGCCATGGGACTTCGCCTTTGTGGGTTGATCCTACCATACGAGTATCACGCGGATCGATTGCAGCGGAGACGCTATCTCGGAAGGCGGTAGACCGACCAGCTTGCGTTTCGGAAATCAGGGGGACGATCGAGCGGTGTTTGGACAACGACGTAGCGAACACCGAGTGCGGCGAATTTAGGAAAATCGCCGGCCTGGAAGTTGCGGGTTTGTTGCCACCGGAACCACCACTGTTCACCGAGATCTTTCAGATAATTGACCTGCCCGCCGCCCTTCCAATCGACGTAGACGGCGCGCTGGGCTTCGGTGCGGAAGATGCCGGGGGCGAGGCCGCGATTTACGTCGGGAAAGAGAAAGACCGCGTCCTGGCTGGTGTTGCCGCGGGCCCAGGCGGAGAGGCCCGCGAGATCCGCGGTGTGCAGGTGCGGGTAGTTGATGACGCCGCCGATTGTGGGAATTGCGAAGAAAGCGGCCAGGGCGGCGGCCGGTGCGAACCGCGCGGTCGCAAGCGTGGTGATTGCGGCCAGGCCGGCGGCCAGGGCGATGCGATTCGCGGCGAAAGGTCCGGTCCACACCGGTTGGAGCGGCATCATATAAGCGAAGGTGAACCAGGCGAAGGCTTCGGCCGAGCGGTGCGCAATCAGGGCGCGCGCTCCGGCCGCGGAGGTGAGGAACTGCATGGCGAGCGTGAGGAAGAGCAGCGCGCGCAGGGGTTGCAGTTGCGGCACCAGGCTCCACTTGCCCTGCTCCAGGAGGAGCCACGAGAGTGGCATGCTGACAATGCCGGCGGCGACGAGGCCGGCCAGCAACGCCCGCAAATCGACACCAACGAGATCGCGCACACGCGTGAAGGCCACGGCGGCGACTGCTAGCAGCAGAAGGTGATGTGCGAGGGCCCCTGGCGGCCACATCGAGATCCATACATAGGAGGCGCGTAGCCGCTGTAAAAATTCCTGGGACGTATCCAGCCGGGCGAAGAGATTTTGCGCTTCGCCGGAAGGCGCCTGGGTGCGCGCAGCCAGCAGCAGGACGGCCAGTGAAACGGCAAACGGAATCAGGGCGCGCAATCTATCGGCGCGGTCCTTATCGGGCCAGATCGCGAGTAATAAGTAGACACCCCAGAACGGCAAGGCAGTGGGCGGATGGTAAAGAAACGCCACTCCGGCCGCCACTCCGGCTGCGAGATACCGGCGATGGGCAGTGAGGCCGGTCGCGCAGATCAGCAGCGGGACGGCGAAGGCGCGCGGCGTCGGTTCATACTCGAAGGTGAGCACCGCCGGACCGGCAATGGCGGCCCCAAGAGAACAGATGGCAGCCACCAGCAACGAGGCGCTCCAGCCCAGGCCGAGTGCGGACGCCATCAGAAAGAGCCCCCATATCCCGAGTGCGCGGGTTATGAGTTGTTGAGCCTCCAGCACGTCGCGAAAGCCGGCGCCGGAGATGGCGCGCAGAGCGAGCGCGACTTCGTCATAGAGCGTGAACGCGACGTGGGGGCGCTGCACGAGGATGTCGTTGCGCAGCACCGCGGGATTGTGGAGATGCTCAAGAATTGGAGCGTAGATCTGGGTATCCTGTTGGAGCCAGGTGTGCCCGGGGAACTGAAAAAAGGAAAGCAGCGCGAGCGCAACACAAGAGGCAGCGGTCGCGGGCGACTTCATTTCGCCGGAGTCTTTTCCAACTGCTGTTTCGCCCAAAGGCGATTGGGATTCAGCTCCAACGATTTGGTGAAGGCCTTGCGCGCTTCCTCGTCGCGATTTTCCTTGCGGAGGCTCAGGCCGAGCCACAAGTACGCTTCCGCATTCCTGCCATCGAGTTCGATGGCTTTTTGGAAATCCGGTATGGCGAGTTTGGAGCCGCCGCCGAGTTGCGCGGGAAGATAGTAGTTGCCGACGCCGCGAGCCACGTAAACCATACTGGACTTCGGCGCCCGTTCCACGGCCTTATTGATGGCGTCCTTGGCTTTGGCGCCGTAGGAGAGGCCGCTCATGATGTTGGTGACCGCCTGCCCATAGACGGTGCCCAGCAGCCTGTAGTATTCGGCGTTATCGGGTTTCAGGGAGACCGCTTTTTCAGCAAGCTTGATACCCTGTTCCGCCGCCATGCCACCCGCCTTGCGATCCTTCAATTCGATGTGCACTTCCGCCAGGTAGCTTGCGGCCAGGGCGGCACGATATTGCGCTTCGGCATCATTGGGCGCCTTGGCGGCGGCGGCGCTGTACTGGCCCGCAAGTTCGGTCAGCGCGGCACGATCCTGCCTGTCGCGTGCCATCTCCAGCGGAGACGGAGCACCGGATGCGGCCATGAAAGCTGCGAAGAAGACTGCCAGCATGAATCCCTCTTCCCTATTACATCAAAGAGCGGCCACGCGGCGCTGTACGGTGAGGAAATAAAGCGCCACCGCGACCAACAGCACACCATTCACAGCGAGCACGACGGGCGCTGAAAACATAGGGACGAGCCAGCCGGTCATCAGGTTTCCCAAAGGCATGCCGCCGCGGAAGGCAAAATTGTAGACGCTCATGACCCGGCCTCGCATTTCGTTGGTAGTGATCAATTGCACCAGCGAATTCACCAGGGCGAAAACGATCATCAGAGCAGCTCCTGAAATAAAGAGCATGAGGCAGCTGAACCACAGCAACTTCGAAAGCGCGAAACCCGCGATACCCGCTCCGAGGCAGGTCAAACTCAGCAGCGCAATCCGTCCCTTGTGGTTCACATTACCGAGCGCAGCAACCGTGAGGGCGCCCACGATAGACCCGACGCCGGAGGCGGAGAGAAAGAGCGTGAAGACCGTTGGGCCCTGCTTGAAGATGTTCTTGGCGAAGACCGGCAGAAACGTCATCATCGGGATGCCGAGGGCAGTCATACAGAAGGCAAGGATCATGAGGCCTTCCATCGCGCTCTGTTTGCGTATGAACGAAATGCCCTGCTTCATTCCGGCGAGAATCGATTCCGAAGTTTTCGCCGGCAGGAAGCGCGTCTTGATCATGGTGAGGGAAATGATGGGCGCAAAAAACGAGATGCCGTTCAACGCGAAGCACCACATTTCGCCCAGTTGCGTCAGTGCGATTCCTCCCAATGCCGGACCGATGACGCGCGCCACATTGAACTGGATGGATTGCAACGCGATTGCGTTGGGCATGTCCTCTTTTTCGACCAGGGTGGGAATCAGCGCCTGATAGGCGGGCCCGCCAAAGGCTTGGGCCAGCCCGGCAAGGAAAGAGAGACAGAGTATCTGCCAAACGCGGACGACATGGGTGGCGATCAGAAGCGTGAGCAGAAACGCGCAGCCCATCTGCATGTATTGCGAACCGAGTAGGACTTTGCGGCGGTCGATCCGGTCGGCGATGACCCCTCCGACGAGGGAGAACAGAAAAATAGGGAGTCCGCCGAGAAAGGCGTCGAGGCCGAGGAGAAATGCGGAATCGGATAATTTGAGGACGAGCCAACTCTGCGCAAGGACCTGCATCCAGGTGCCGATACTGGAGGTACAGGCGCCTATCCACATCAGGCGGAAATCCCGATACTGAAACGCTTTGAAGACCCGGCGGATCACGATGGAAGACTTAGTTGTTAGCGGCGATACTGCCCTGAGGGCATGATTTGGATTGTATCAGGTTAGAGGGACAGACCTCCCGGTCTGTCCCTCCGTTAACAAAGGGCAGTGCCGCAGCGAGCGGGCGCCGTCTACAGCTTGACGGCTTTGAAGCCGCCTTTGGAGCGGTCGTAGAGCCAGATCGCACCAAAGACGACCAACAGGATCGCCGGAAGGATTGCCACGGCGCGGAACGAGGCTTGCGCAGCCATCCCCAGCACCTGCTCCAACTTGTCGCCGGTGAGGGCCTGAAAAGCGTCGGCGCCCCCTGCGACTTCGATCTTCTTGGTGTCGAAGATGCGGCCCATCTCGGGCAATACGAAGTTAATCGAGAGCGTACCCGCGGTTCCCATCAGTCCCATGAGAAGCGCGCCGCCGCGCGGGAAGCGCTCTGAAGCCGTGGCAAGCATAGTGGGCCACATGAAGCAGACGCCAACGCCCCACACGGTCGCGGCGAGAATTCCGGTCACGGGCGAATCAGCCATGCTCAACAGCACGAGGCCGATGGACGCCAGCAGGCAGGAGAACCACAACAGGCCAATCGCGGAAAGTTTGTGCACCAGCGCACCGGCAAAGTGGCGGGCGACGAACATGATGCCGCTCACGTACACCAACAGCAGGATGCCCTGCATATGCACCGTGCGCGTGAGCGCGAGATCGACCCACTGTCCGGGAGCGAGTTCCGAAGCCGCGGTCAGGAACATAGAAAGGAAGAGTACGATGAACATCGGCTTGAGCAGTTCGCGGAACATCTCGCCCATGCTCACACCGGAGGCGGCCCGCTCTGTCGGCGGGAACTTCATGCCGAGGCACATGATCACCACGGCGAGCGCGGGCACCAGAATGATGCCGAGCTTCATTTGCCAGCCGACACCGGCCTGAGCCAGTCCGTAGCCGAGCAGGCCTCCGGCAATCAAGCCGCCGGGCCACCAGGCGTGCAGCATGTTGAGCTTCGCCGTCTTCTCATCGGGGTACATGGTCGCAGTCAGGGGATTGATTACGGTTTCCACGAGGCCCCAGCCGATCCCGGTAATCGCGGCGCCCGTATAAATGATGTTGTAGACTCCGGCCCCAGAGGAGATGGTGCCGGCGAAGAGAATTACCAGCGTGCCGATGATGAAGCAGACGCCCGACATGGGGAGAAGAAAGGCCATGCCTATGTAGTCGAGCAGCGGACTGCCGATCGCGATAGTGAACGCGAAGCCGAGGAAGGCGACGCCCAGAATGGCACCGATCATTTCGGCGGAATGCGCCTTGTCGATTGGGTCGAGGAAGATGCGCTGCAGATCGGTGGCGACACTGGCGCGGAGGGAGGCGGCCAATCCCGCGGTAAAGAGCGCCAGAATACTGACCATGAATAGGCGGCTCTTGTTATAGGACGCATGGCGGTCGACGGAGGCCGCGGCGGCAGATGTATTCATAACTTGAAAGAATACCACCGTGCCGGACGGGGCGGGAGGCGGAGGGGTTGCGGCCCGAGAGCCGGCCCTACTTCGTTGCCAGTTCGAGGGTGTCGGAAGGAACACCTTCGTTTGGCAGGTGGATGGTGAAGCGGGTGCCCTTGCCGGGGGTGCTATCGACTTCGATCTTGCCGTGATGGGCTTTCACAATCCACGCGACGAAGCTCAGCCCGAGGCCAAGGCCCTGTTCGGGGCTGGGAGCGGTGCCCTTTCCCGGAACCCGATAGAAACGGTCAAAGATATGGGGCAGGTGCTCCGTAGGAATACCGCGCCCGGTATCCTGCACGATCAGCTCGACGGAATCGGCCCGCACTTCGAGGATGACGGTCACTTCGCCGCCTTCCGGCGTGAACTTAAGCGCGTTAGAGAGGAGGTTGGTAATCATGCGCTCGATCTGGACGCGATCCACATCGGCGTCGCATTGCGGCGGCAGTTGGGCGGTGAGGCGCACGCCGGCGGCTTCGGCGGGGATCTGGAACTGGTCAACCAGGTCTTCGACGACCTCGCATAAATTAAGGCGGGACCTCTGGAGCAGGAGTTGTCCGGACTCGGCCTGAGAAAGCAAAAGCAGGGCCCGAACGATCTGCGAGAGCCGGTCGATATCCTGCAGCGAATTGAACATGGCCTCGCGGTACTGATCGGTGGTCTGGGCGGTGAACAGCGCGACTTCCAACTGCCCGCGGATGCCGGTGATCGGGGTGCGCAGCTCATGGGAAACATCGGTGGAGAACTGGCGGATCTGCTGGAAGCTGGCTTCCAGGCGCTCGATCATTCGATTGAACGTGAGGATGAGGTAATCGAGCTCGTCGCCTGCGTCGCGGGTGGGAATGCGCATGCTCAGATTGGAACCGGAGATGCGCTGGGCGGCTTGGGCCACGGCGAGCACGGGGGTGAGCGCGCGGCCCGCCATGAAGTATCCGAGCAGGGAGCCTAAAATCAACGCGCCGGGAATCACTCCCGCGAAGATCCACGTGTAGCGGTGCAGGATCTTGACGTTGTCGGCATACGATGTCCCGATCGCCACGTAGTATGGCGCGACGTGCCCTTCCGAATACACAATGCCGCTTCGAATCTTGACCGGTTCGCCTTTGGAGGTATAACGCTCCTCCCAGAAAATCTTGGGCTTGTTCGACGCTACGGCTTCGGCCACCTTCTTCCGAATGTCAGAGGGCTTATCGACTCCGATGTCGTCGTACGCCGTGGAAACGGACGCCTCGTGCGTTTCGGCATCCGGAATGGGATTGCCGTTTTGGTCGGCGACGAGGTAGATTTTGCGCGCATCGAGAACGATCGTAGTCTCATCAGGATCGTCCTTGTCGTAGTACCACGCAGCGCCGATTTTGCCCAGTTCGGGAACACGCTCGATACGCATGTACCCCTTCATCGCGCCCCAATCGCCGGTCAGTTCTTCCTGAATCTGGGTATCCAGCGCGCGCGCGAGGTTGGCCCGGAAAACCAGTGCGATGCCGGTCAGCAACAACGTGAACAGCACGGCATAGCTCAACGCCAGGCGGAAGCGAAGACCGCGGGCCAATCGGCGGAAATCGCGTTTGCGGCTCACATCACACCTGCGGCAGGACAGCCGGTTCGACCGCTACCGGGCGATCCGGAGCTTCGATCATGTAACCGATACCGCGCACGGTCTGGATCAGCTTTTGCTGAAAACGATCGTCTATTTTGCTGCGCAGGTGCCGGATGTAAACGTCAACGATGTTCGTGAGACCGTCGTAATCCATGTCCCACACATGTTCGACAATCATGGTGCGGCTCAAGGGGCGGCCCTTGTTGCGCATCATATATTCCAGTATGCCGAACTCCTTCGGCGCAAGATCAATGGTCTCCGCGCCGCGGGTTACTTTGCGGCGAATACAATCCAGCGCAAGGTCCGAGACCTGCAAACGCTCGGGCGTGGGCTGGCCGCGACGCAAGAGGGCGCGCACGCGGGCCAGGAGTTCCACGAACGCGAACGGTTTGACCAGATAATCATCGGCGCCCTGTTCCAGGCCTTTCACGCGATCGTCGAGCGTCCCGCGGGCACTCAGAATCAGCACCGGCGGGCCGACCTTGCGATTGCGAATCTTCTCCAAAACCTGAAGGCCGTCCATATCGGGAAGCATACGATCCAGAATCACCAGGTCGTAGTCCGTCGCGTGAATCAGGTCGAGCGCGGCGCCGCCGGTCAATGCGGCATCCACAGCGTAACCGGCGCCTTCCAATCCGCGGCACAAAAAATCGGCTATGCGTTTTTCGTCCTCGACCACCAGAATTCTCATTTGCTTACAGCTTATCGCAACACCCGGTACGTCAGAGCATCAGCGGCGCTCCTACCTGTGGAGGGTCGGCGTTCAGCGATATGTGGTCGGTGCGAACGCGCCGACACCTGGGTGGAACGCACCTGACCCGAGAAGATTGGTCTGAGCGCCCCACCCCAATCCAAATTGGGACCTTCGGGCTATCGGCATTTACCCACAGGAGCCTGGAACATCCCCGGCACCATGGCGCTTTCGGTGATCGTGAATCCTGCTACGGTGACGGCCGTGCGATGTTTAATCCCCTTGCATATCTTGCCATCGGCTTGTGCGCAGGCTCTTGGACTCCGCGTCGCCGGCCATGGGTCCCGCCTCCAAGCCACGCACCGGCACTGTGGACGAGCGCTTCCAGTCCTACAATGTCGAGATGGTGGAAGTGACCGGTGGGCGCTTCTGGAAGCCTTACAAGGACGTGGGGGCAATTCTGAACCCCTCCGCCGGCGCTGCCAGGAACCAGCCCTCGGGTCTGATCCAGGCTCTGTTCCAACAACGGAAGCCGATCGATCTCAGCAGCCGGCCATTGCATAAGCTTGCCGCCGGACTGGCACCGGGTTACGTTCGCGTCAGCGGCACTTGGACGAATACACGTACTTTCACGATTTCGATTCGGCCGTCCCCGCGGTGCCGCCGGCCGGCTTTCACGGAGTACTCACCCATCGACCATGGTGGGACATTGTCGATCTCGCGCCGCGCCGCGGATGCGCGGATCGTCACTTCCTTTGCAACAGGAGTGGGCGCCCCGTACGACGCCGGGGTGTGGATGCCGGCCCAGGCCGCCTCTTCCTCGCGTACACCAAGTCGATCGGCGGCGGAATCGCGGCGGCGGAGTTCATGAATGAGCCGACTTTCGCGGTGATCGGCGGTGCCCCGAAGGGCTACGACGCCGCCGCGTACAGCCGCGATCTGGCGGTGTTCCAAGCATTCATCCGTAAGGCCGCGCCGGATATGATTCTGCTCGGACCCGGGTCGGTTGGAGAGGGCACGGAGTTGGCAAGCAGCGCGATCCCGTTCTTGAAATCCGAGGATTTACTCGGTGCCTCCAGCACCGCATATGACGCCTTCTCGTACCATTTTTATGGCACCGTATCCAAGCGATGTAGCCGGGCTAGGTGCCGGGGGAACATCCGCCGCCGAGGCGCTGACGGAGGGCTGGCTGGGCCGCACCGAAAACGTAGAGGCGTTTTACGCGCGCCTGCGAAACCCCGGCCCGGCCGGAAGCCTGACGTTTGCGCCGGCGAGCATCACGTTCTGGCAATACCAGACGCGAATAATGGGAGTACCGCTAAGTCAGAGCCTGGAAACTTGAGAGGTTAGGATGAATATCTTTCTGCATGGAATCCGCGTTCTCGCCAGGAAACCCGGATTCACAGCCGCCGCCGTGGCGGTGCTCGCCATTGGAATCGGGGCGAACGCCGCGATTTTCAGCTTGATCAACGCTTTCCTGCTGAAGCCTCTGCTCATTCACAAACCCGAAGAAATCGTCGGCCTCTACAGCCGGAACTCAGTCAATGCCTCTTACCGCGCCTTCTCGTACCCGAACTACACCGATCTCCGCGCGCGGAATTCCGTCTTCACCAGCCTCGCCGCGCACAACATGGCGATGGTGGGAATCACCGAGGGAGACACCACGCGGCGCCTGTTCGCCGACCTTATTTCCGCGAATTACTTCGATACGATGGGCGTCGCGCTCTTCACCGGCCGCACCTTTACGGTGGAGGAGGAACGCCCCGGCAGTGGCATCCCGGTGGTGGTGGTGAGCTATGCGTTCTGGAAACGTCACGGCGACGCCGCGATGCCCGGGCGCACCCTGCGCGTCAACGGGAAACTCTTCACCGTCATCGGGATCGCTCCCGAAGGCTTCACCGGTACGACCGCTTTGATCAGTGCTGAATTGTATGTTCCGCTCGGCGTCTACGAGGCGTTGATGAACGATTTCGAGAATCACAACCGAGCGCTCTCGTCTCGCGACAACCACAGCCTCATTCCGCTTGGCCGTCTGCGTCCCGGGATGACGATCGGTCGCGCCGAGCAGCAACTCGCTATTGCGGCCGCCGAGCTGCAAAAGGCGTGGCCTGCCGAAAACAAAGACCAGACACTACTCGTGCGTCCGCTCGAGCGCCTGAGCATTTCCGATACCCCGGAATCATCCTCCGGCATGGGTCTCACCGCCGCGCTGTTGCTTTCCATGGCGTCGGTAGTGCTTCTGATCGCATCACTCAACGTCGCGAATATGATGCTTGCGCGCGGCGCGGCCCGGAGCAAGGAAATCGCGATTCGCCTTGCGCTCGGCAGCGGGCGCGCGCATATCATTCGCCAACTGCTCGCCGAAAGCCTGATTCTGGCCCTGCTCGGCGGTATTGTCGGTTTGTGGATTGCCTCCTGGTGCACCAGCCTTCTTGTCAAATCCATGGCACGAATTGCTCCGCTCGACCTCGTCTACAATGCGACGCCCGATTCACGAGTGCTCGCCGCCACCTTCGGTTTTTGCGCGTTGAGTACACTGCTCTTCGGCTTCATGCCGGCCTGGAATCTCTCGCGCCCCGATCTCACCCCGGAGTTGAAGAGTGGCGAGCGCGGCGGCTTCGGCCCCCGGGCGCGTCTGTTTTCGCGCGCCAACCTCCTGGTCATGAGCCAAATCTGCCTGTCATTGTGCCTGCTATCCGTCGCCGGGCTGTTCATCCGCAGCGCCATGCGTGCCGCCGCCGTGAGCCCCGGATTTCGGGTCGCCAATTCCGTGGTGATCGAGACAGATCCCAGCCTGGCCGGCTACGACGAGACCCGTGGACGCGAAACCTATCGCGTTCTTCTGGCTCGAATGCGAGCCCTGCCCGGCGTAGAATCGGCATCCGTTGCAGCCACCGTGCCTTTCGGCATGATCTCCCTGGACCGAAAGCTCCAACGCGCGGCCGACGACCCGGCCGACAAGCGCTCGCAGATCACCTGCGCTTCCAACATCGTAGACCCGGATTATTTCCGCACCATGGGAATCCCCTTGCTCCGGGGTCGAAGTTTCCTGCCCGCCGAAGCCGCTGCCGGAACCGCTGTGGTTCTCGACCGCCTGGCCGCTACGCGACTGTGGCCGAAGGACGACGCACTGGGCAAACGCGTTCGGTTGTTCGGCGATCCGGGTGGAAAGCTTCGTGACGCGGAAGTGGTCGGCGTCGTCGGCGACATCGTCGATCACATTGTCAACGGCACTGCATCGCCCCATGTCTTTCTTGCGCTCGGACACGATTATCAGGCGAACATGAGCTTTCATCTGCAGGTCGCCTCGGAAGCCGGCGTCCTCGATTCCCTGCGGCGGGAGATTCGCGCCTACGATCCGGCGTTGCCCATCCTCTCGATCAAGACCATGCAGCAGCACCTGGAGGCTAGCTTCGATTTCTGGATCGCGCGGACCGCCGCGATTCTCTTTACCCTCTTCGGGGGCGTCGCACTTCTACTCGCCGTCATCGGGCTGTACGGAATTCGCTCCTACGCGGTGGCGCTCCGCACCCGCGAAATTGGCATCCGTATGGCGCTTGGCGCCGATCCGGCCGACACCCTCCGACTGGTGCTGAAAGAAGGGATTATCGTAACTTGCGCAGGGGCGGCCGCCGGCCTGGCCCTCTCGCTCGTCCTCGGGAAACTGCTCGCGGGGTTGCTCTACCAGGTGAGTGCCGTGGACCCGCTGGTTTTCTTCGGCGCACCGGCGATTCTGACTGTGGTCTCCCTGCTGGCGTGCTACATCCCGGCCCGGCGCGCCTCGCGCGTGGACCCGATTATCGCCCTGCACTACGAGTAGGAAGAAGGGGATAAGGGGACCGAGGTTGAGAGCCGGCGTCCAAACCGCTTCGTTTCACTCACGCCGGTACGCTAGTCTGGAAGTATAGGATGAAGAAGGACGACGGAGTAAATTGGGCGAAGCTCGGCCGCATTGAGAAGGTGTGTCTCTTTCTCGTTGCGATTTGGGTGATGCTTTACTTCGCGGGCGCATCCGGCATGCTCCAGACTTTGACAGCGATCGCTGCCATCGTGATGGGGGTCGCCGCGATCGTCAAGCTCGGGCGCATGGCACTGCGCAATGCAATCTGGCGGCTGCGCAATCGTTTGATCGTCGCCTATCTTTTTATCGCCGTAGTGCCGATCGCACTGATCCTCGCCCTCATGCTCGGCACCTCGTACGCGATCGTCGGGCAAGTCGCGGTCTACCTGGTGGAGCGCCAGCTGGATAATCGAATGCGCACGCTTCGCCTTCCGGCGGAGGGCTTGACCCGCGCTCCGGCTCGCGACCCGCAAACTGCGCTGACCCGTTCCCTTCCGGCACTGCGCCGCAGCTTCCCTGTTTTCGAAATGCTCGTTACCGGAGAACAGCAGTTTCGGTATCCGGATAATTCCAAACTGACCGCGCCCCCCGAACCGTGGAAGAACGCCTCCGGACTCATCACAAAAAAGGACGCGAACGGCGAGCACCTCTACGCTTGGGCGCACGCCGAGGAAAAGGGCAATGAGGTCACCATCCTCGCTCCCATTACCCACGACCTGCTGGTCAACCTGGTTCCGGGCATCGGCGATGTCAATTTCATCGGCTACACCAGGCGCTCTTCAACTTCCCTGGTGCCGCCGCCGGTCAATGCGATCGATTACAGCGTGAGTTTTCCCTACCCGATGTTCGTGCCCTCGTGGGAGAACCCGCAGGCGCCCCCGAAGCGCTTGTTCTTCGTCGTCGATACCCGCTACTCCGCGGTCCTCGGCATCGTTTTCGGGCAGAAGGCAGACTGGAGCGATCTCGCGATCTCCACCCTCATCGCGCTGCTCGTGGTATTTTTCCTGGTCGAAATCGCATCGCTTTGGGCAGGCATCACGCTGACTCGCACCATCACCGGCGCGGTGCACGAACTCTACGAGGGCACCCAGCACGTTCGCGAGGGAGATTTCACCTACCGGATTCCGGTCAAGGGCGCGGACCAACTCGGCGAACTGAGTAGTTCGTTCAACACGATGACTGAGAATCTGGGGCGTCTGATCGTGGTCGCCAAGGAAAAGGAGCGTCTGGAATCCGAGCTCACGATCGCGCGCGACGTGCAGAATCAGCTTTTCCCCAAGGACGTCCCGTTCACCAAATCCCTGGAGCTGAAGGGTGTCTGCAATCCCGCCCGCATGGTCTCGGGCGACTATTACGATTTCATGTCTTTGCCGGGCGGCGACATCGCCTTCGCGATCGGCGACGTCGCCGGAAAAGGCATCTCTGCAGCCCTGCTGATGGCGACCATCCAATCCACGATGCGGACCCAGCTCAGTTCGCTCAACGGTAACAGTGGCGGGCATCCCCTCTCCGCCGCCAAGATGGTCGGGACGCTCAACCGGCAGCTGTACGCCACGACCTCGCCTGAAAAGTACGCCACCTTCTACTTCGCACTCTACAACGACAATAACCACGCACTTACCTACACCAACGCCGGCCATCTCGCACCCATGCTTTTGCGCGGCAGCGATATTCAAATGCTCGATTCCACGGGTACCGTGGTGGGCGCGTTCCCGGTAGCCGTGTATGAAGAACAGACCGTAACCCTGGAACGCGGCGACGTGCTGCTCGCCTATACGGACGGCATCGTGGAGCCGGAAAATGTCTATGGCGAGATGTTCGGCGAGGACCGGCTGAAGGACCTGCTTGTGAAATACTCAAAGACCGATTCCGCCGAGCTGATCGCACGCACAATGGAAGCCGTAGTGCAGTGGACCGGCGCAGGAGAGTTGCAAGACGATATGACCATGGTGGTGGTGCGGCGCATATGAAAGTCTTGACGGCTGCGCAAATGCGTGAGGTGGACCAGCCGAACTATCGAAGCCGGGATTCCCGGGATCGTGCTGATGGAAAATGCCGGGACTTCGGGTGGTGGAATTCCTCTGCGAACGCTTTGAGCCTCTATCGGACCAGCGCATCGTGGTGCTCTGCGGCAAGGGCAACAACGGCGGCGATGGCCTGGTCATCGCACGCCAGCTCCACACCCGCATATGCCCGCGCGAGTTGAGCGTGGTGTTGATGGCGGCGCCGGAGGATCTCAAGGGCGATGCCGCGGCGAATTATCGAATGCTGGCTGCCTGCGGCTGCCCGGTGCGTCGCGAAATTCCCGCGGAGGCACGCTGCGCCACGCTCGTAATCGACGCTCTGCTCGGCACGGGGGTCGCCGGACCCGCGGCTGGAGAGATGCTCGCCGGCATCCGCGCAATCAATCACGACTTCCCGCTCGCTCAGGTAGTCGCGGTGGATATGCCTTCCGGGATGCCGAGCGATTCGGGCGCGCCTGCGGGAGAAATCGCGCGCGCCGATTACACAGTCACCTTCACCGCGCCCAAAGTCTCGCAGGTGCTGCCACCCAATTGCGACCGCGTCGGAGAGCTCCTGGTGCGGCCGATCGGCAGTCCGTCGAGCCTATACGACGACGTGTGGCTATCCCTGCTGGAACCTGACATGTTCGCGGACCTGGTTGCGCCGCGCGCGCCCTCAGGACATAAAGGAACGTACGGCCACGCGCTCATCATTGCCGGGTCGCGCGGCAAATCCGGCGCCGCGGCGATGTCCGGCATGGCCGCGCTCCGCGCCGGGGCAGGGCTGGTGACGGTCACTTCGGCGGCCAGCGCGATCGCCGAAATTTCGATGCATGCCGCGGAGCTGATGACCGAGCCGTTGAGCGAGACCGAATCCGGCGTGATCGCATGGAACGCCGAGCTGAAACCAGTCGTTGAGGGCAAGACGGTACTCGCGATTGGCCCCGGACTGGGACGCGCGCCTCACATTGCCGCTTTCGTGCAATCGATCACCGAGACTTTCCCTCAGCCGATGGTGCTGGACGCCGATGCATTGATGGGACCGCCCGCGGTCGCGCCGGGCCGCATCCGCATCCTCACGCCGCATCCCGGCGAGATGGCCCGCCTCACCGGGAAGAGCACCTCGGAAGTTCAGTCCGATCGCGTCGCGATCGCGCGGGATTACGCGACCCGGCACTCCGTCACGCTGGTCCTCAAGGGTCAGCGCACCGTGATTGCCTTTCCCGACGGCCGCGTTTGGATCAACCCTACCGGCACGCCCGCGATGGGCACCGGCGGGACCGGCGATATCCTCACCGGTATGATCGCCGGCTTGTTGGCGCAGTTCCCCGATCGCCCCGACCAGGCAGTGGCGGGTGCGGTCTACCTGCACGGGCGCGCCGGCGAGCTTGGCGCGGAGGCGCTCGGCGAAAAGTGCCTGATCGCTACCGACATTCTGCAATACCTTCCCGACGCCTTGGAGGAGTGTGCCGACGTATCGCACCACGTCTGAAGAAGACACCATCGCCCTGGGCGAGCGGTTGGCGGGCGAGCTGCCCCCCCGCGGCGTGGTACTGCTGATCGGCAACCTGGGAGCCGGAAAGACGACGCTTGCGAAGGGCATTGCGCACGGCCGCGGCGCCGCCGAACCCGACGAGGTCTCGAGCCCGACCTTTACGTTGATTCACGAGTATGGCGCCGCTGTCTATCACATCGATCTGTACCGGCTCGAGGAAGCCCGCGAAGTGGCTACGCTGGGCCTGGACGACCTCTTCGATCGCGATGCGCTGATTCTAATTGAATGGGGCGAACGTTTCCCCGCCCTGATGCCTGCGAACCGCACCGAGATTTTCCTGCGCGCGATCTCGGATGAGGAGCGTGAAATCGAGGTCAGGCAGGTCGCCCCGCCATCGCGCGAGGCGGGTCCAAAATGAAACAACCATGGGCATTGATTCTGGGTGCCAGCAGCGGGTTTGGCGAGGCTACCGCGATCGAACTCGCGCGCGCCGGAATGAATATCTTCGGCGTCCATCGGGACCGCCAGGACAAAGCGGCCCACGTCGCAGAAGTGCAGGAGCGCATCCGCGCCATCGGCCGCGAATGCGAGTTCTTCAACATCAATGCCGCTGACGAGGAAAAGCGTAAGGAGTGCGTCGGGCAGGTCCGGGAGCGGGTGGCCGATTCCTCCGGTACGCTTCGCGTCCTGATGCACTCGCTGGCATGGGGGGCGCTAAAGCCGCTGGCCGGCGCGGAGATCGTGGCGAACAAGAAACAGATCGAATCCACCGCGGACATCATGGGGCACTCGCTGGTCTATTGGGTGCAGGAGTGCCTTTGGGCCGGATTGCTGGATAAGGGAGCGCGCATCTTCGCCATGACCAGCGCCGGCGCCACCCGCGCAATTCCTGACTATGGTCCGGTCAGCGCGGCCAAGGCAATTCTGGAAGCGCACATCCGCCAACTCGCCTTGGAACTCGCGCCCGCCGGCATTACGGCCAACGCCATCCTGGCGGGCGTCACGGACACACCGGCGCTACGACTCATCCCGGGCCATGAGAAATTGATCGAAATCGCACGACTCCGAAATCCCAACAAGCGGCTGACCACTCCCGAAGACGTCGCGCGCTGTATCGCCGCGCTCTGTCATCCCGCCACTTATTGGATGACCGGGAATACGATCCACGTTGATGGCGGCGAGAACATTGTAGGATAAATCTGTGATGGACGATAACGGTCTTCCCTGCCTCGACCTGCTGGAGGCGACTCCTACCATCCTTCGCGGCTTGATGGCCGAGTTGAACGATGAGGATGTTCGCTGGAAACCAGCGCCCGACCGCTTTTCGGTGGGCGAAGTTCTCGCGCACCTCAGCCACGCCGAAGGCACCTGCTATCGCGCGCGGCTCGATCGCTTCATGAGTGAAGAGAACCCGGAGTTCGAAGGCGACGACGCCCAGTTTCACCTCGAGTTCTACCGCAATGCCGACCCCGAAGATTCCTTCGATCACTTCGAGGAACAACGCGAGACGAACATCGAATTCCTGCGCGACCTTCCCAAGAACGCCGGCGCCCGCAAGGCGGTTCACAAGAAGGTGGGACCGATCACCATGGAACAGATGCTGAACGAATGGGCGATGCACGATCTCGGCCACATCAGACAGATCGCGGAACTGGTCCGCGCTCGCAAATATCTTGCCGCCGCCGGCCCGCTCGGCAGCTTCTATCAGCTCAAGCCATGAATTTCCGAAATCTCCTTCCCGTATTCCTGTGTGCCGGCGCTCTGAGCGCGCAGACCTTCATCCAGATGTCGGACCCGCAGTTCGGCATGTACTCCAAGGATGCGGACTTTGCGCACGAAACCGCCAATTTCGAATTCGCCATTGCGACCGCCAATCGCCTCAAACCTGCGTTTGTCGTGATCACTGGCGACCTGACCAATA
Source organism: uncultured Solibacteraceae bacterium (assembly GCA_963811575.1). Lineage (GTDB taxonomy): Bacteria > Acidobacteriota > Terriglobia > Bryobacterales > Bryobacteraceae > Solibacter. Next base: position 1,134,467 of record CAWERY010000009.1, read on the forward strand.
AGTCCAGCGATGCCGCGCAGACGGCGGAGTACAAGCGCATCAGCTCCCGGCTGAATCCGGCGATCAAGCTCTATAGCGTCCCCGGCAACCACGACGTCGGCAACGAACCCACTAAGGAATCGCTTGCCAGGTATCGCGAACGTTATGGGGCTGACTACTACGCCTTTCGGTCTGGCGACATCTACGGCATCGTCCTCAACTCCAATCTGGAAAAGGGCGCGGAGAAGGTGCCGGAAGAAGCCGCAAAAATGGAGGCATGGTTTCACGGTGAACTCGAGAAAGCGAAGCAATCCGGCGCGAAACACGTGATCGTCTTTCAACACATTTCGTTCTTTCTGAAAGAGCCGAACGAGCCCGATCAGTACTTCAACGTGCCCCTTCCGGTGCGCGCCAGGTATCTGAAATTGATGCACGAGTACGGAGTGCGCCAGGTCTTCGCCGGCCACTATCACCGCAACGAGGAAGGCCGTGACGGCGACCTGGATATGGTCACTACCGGTCCCGTCGGAATGCCCTTGGAAGGCGGTAAATCGGGGATCCGCATCGTGAGCGTCGCTGCCGGCGCGATCACTCACAAGTATCACGACTTTGGCGATCTTCCGTGAGTGCTATTTGAACGTCAGCGTCACATCGATCAGGTTGGTTTCGCCGCGCAGAGTCATCTTGGATTCAAAGCTCTTTACCGAGTTGCCTAGAAAATCCAGGCACTGCTTCACGTAGTCTTCCAGATACGGTTGATCCAGAGGTTCGCCGGGCTTGATCCGGAAGAGGCTTTGCGCACGCTCCCGGTCCCGGTCGTTCAGGCCGGTGAGTATCAAACTCCCCAGCACGAACTGTTTTCCCTTGGTGATCTCGATCCGCAGGTCCACCGTGCGGCCGTCATCGCGGAAGATGCGGACCGGCTTGGACTTCACGTCCAGATAGCCCTCACGGCGCAGTACCTTCTCCATACGCGTTATGCCTTCCAGGATGAGTTTCCAGTTGGCCGCCTTCACATCCCACAGGGCAGCGGCCTTGCGCATCGCGTCCGTCGGCAGGTCCTTATCCAGGAAGATCATTCCCAGCGTCCATGGTGAGCCCTCCACTACCTGCACGTTGACCTGTAGATCAGCGCCCACTTGCGTCAACCGGATCGACGGGAAATCGACCTTGAGGTAGCCGCGCTCTTCATACAAGGAGCGCACATTCAGATCGAGCACCTGGCGAAACTCGCGCTCCGAGTACCGATTGCCGATCGCGATGCCTGCGACGGCGTCGCGCAGCGCGGCGGCGGAAAGCGCGTGAGCGCCTTCGAAGCGTACATCGCTCACCTTCGGAGGATTGGCCAATACGAGAGTGGTCTCCATGCGCCTGGTCGCCAAATCGACCGAACTTGCCACAACGACTTTCTCGTGGCGATTGAATTTCTCCAAGGCCCGTTCCACTGCGCGGCTATAGAGTTCGCCGGCCCGCTCATTGTTGGGCATGCGGCGCGTGATCAGCGGCTCCGAAGCTGCAAGCTGCTTCCAAATCGCGGCCTCGTCGATTCCCGCAATATCGATGCGCACGTCGGTGAGGGCACGGTCTTCGCGCACCTGAAAAGTAATCGTATAAGTTGGCGGGTCGCTGCCGGGAACCTGCTCGTAACGGTAGTTGACGGTGGTGAACAGGCCCGTTTCCAGCAGGGCTCCGGCCGCCGCCTCCAGCATCTCGCGGGTCGCCGCCTGTCCTGGACGCACCCCCGTGGCGAGCCCGATCGCCGCCGCTGGAAGACGTTCGTTACCCTCAATCTTCACCCCCACTACGGGCAGGGATTGTGCCGCGATGCTGCCGGCGAGCAACAGCATTCCCCAACTCCGCGCGGCGAGACCCATCTGCGCATTCTAGCGCGAGAAGGAAGGAAAGCCGCTGGAGGCGCGCCCGCAAACCCTTCGGGGCGAATAACGGCATTCCGCGTGCCCAACAGGTATCGATGCGGATGACGGTGGCAATTCTTGCTTTCGCCGGGACGGTGCTCTGCGGCACACTCTCGATGGACCCTGCGGCGGTCAACAACCCGGCCCAGCCGGACACGCCACACGGCGCCAAAGGGCCGGCGGCGCTGCGAGCCCAGATTCTTCTGGCTCGAGCGCACTTTTCCAGTGGAGAAATCGACGGATCGTTTGGAAGCAACTTACAGAAGGCACTGTCGGCGTTTCAGAGCGATCGGAAGCTTCCCAGCACGGGCACGCTCGATGCGGCCACTTGGGGCGCGCTCAACTCCGATACAGCACCTGCGCTGGTCGGCTACACCACCACGAGTGAGGACGTGGCAGGTCCCTTCGTCCCGATCCCCGCGGATGTCAAAGCGCAAGCCGCCCTCCCCGCCCTGGGGTACACGTCTGCGCTCGAATTGCTCGGGGAAAAATTTCACTCCAGTCCTCAACTGCTCCAGGCTCTCAATCCCAATGCCGATTTCACCCAGGCCGGGCAGCAGTTGATGATGCCTAACGTCACCACCGCGACTCCGCAGCGCGCGGCACGGGTCGTGGTATCCAAAGATGAGAGTTCCGTGCGCGCCTATGATGCCGATGGAAAGCTGCTCGCTTTTTACTCCGCAACCATCGGTAGTGAGCACGATCCGCTCCCTCTTGGTGAGTGGAAGATTAACGGGGTGGCGCGCAATCCAAAGTTCCACTACAACGCACAGCTCTTCTGGGATGCGAAAGATCCGAACGCGAAGGAGACCCTCGCCCCAGGCCCCAATAACCCGGTCGGGATGGTATGGATGGATCTTTCCAAGGAGCATTACGGCATACACGGAACTCCTGAGCCCGGCAAAATAGGCCACGCAGAATCCCATGGCTGCATACGGCTGACCAACTGGGACGCATTGGAACTCGCCGCGATGGTGCGCCCGGGAACCCCGGTGACTCTGAAGGAGTAGCCATGCAACCGAAAATCGTCGCGGTATTCGCGGTCGGTTTTGCGGCAGGGATGGCCGCGCTATCGATTGGTTTGTGGAGTACGGGTCATCTTGTGGGATACCACCAGGATGTGGCGTTAGCCGCTCCGTCGCTGCCTGACGGTGCATTTCGCGAGGTGCCCGTTCCCCCGGCGAAGCGTGCCGACCCGGTGTTGCCGGAGTTGCGCGGGGGCGAACCCGGCGGTTCAGCCAATCGCCTTCCAGGGGGTCTGCCGCACCTGGCGATGCCGCTCGCGAATGTTGACCCCGCCAAACTGACGAGCACGTTTTCGCAGGCTCGCAACGGACACATTCACGAGGCACTCGACATCATGGCGAAGCGCGGCACGCCGGTATTCGCGGTTGCGGATGGCGCCGTGGCGAAGCTGTTCACCAGCAAGCAGGGCGGTCTCACTGTTTATCAGTTCGACACGACGCAGAGATGGTGCTACTACTACGCCCATTTGGACCGCTATGAGTCCAGCCTGAAACAGGGAGTTCTGCTGCGGCAGGGCGACGTTCTGGGCTACGTAGGCTCCACAGGGGATGCCTCTCCGGATGCGCCGCACCTGCACTTCGCCGTATTTCAACTAGGGCCCGAGAAACGGTGGTGGCGAGGGACGGCGATCGATCCTCTTCCACTCTTAAAGTAGGCGCAATCTCAAAAATCAGCGCGCCTTCTTCAGCCCGTTTTCGACTTTCTTGAACCCTGCCGGAATCTCGAACTGCGCAGCGTCCACGGCGTTCGAGGAAAAGCTGCTCAGCTCCGTCGTCATTTCAAGCAGCGATCCCGCGCTCTGTCCGTTCGAACCTTCCTGCTTGGCTTGCGCCGGCGGCTGGTCGGAGGAAGAGGTCTTCTTGCGCCCAAGGCCGAACTTCCCGCCAAGGGCTCCGCCCAAAGCGCTGCCAACGGACGGGCGCTCGGCGGCGGGTTGCTGCTGTTGCGGCGGCGGCGGCGCGGAGCCATCCGCCGGCGCCGGAGTTCCGGCCGCGCCCATGGTGATGGTCTGCTGCACCGGTACGCCGTCCACTTTGGCAACCTCCTTGTACACCTCGGCCATGCCCTCGGAGACCTGGGGATTCTGGGCGAACATGTTGCCGCCGGGCGTCCAGCTGATCTTCTCGGCCATGCGCTTGTAGAATCCGCGAACTTCCTGATATCCGGGAACGCCGGACGCGATCCACATATCGGTGACCACAGTCATGGAGCCCTTCTGTCCGCTCTCCTTGTCCTTGCCCTCCATTTCCATGGTCATCACCATTTCCTTGGTGTCGAAACCAGCCACCTGTTTGGCCTTGCCAGTGCTCTTGGCGGAGACTTTGAAGGAGACGTCACCCTTGTCGTTCTGCTTCATCTTCTCGGACATCTGCTCCATCATCTGCTTCATCTCATCGAAGGTCATCACCGAGTACTGTTTCTTCTGCATGTCGATGCTGGTGATGGTCTGGCTGCCGAGATCGATGATGCTGGCATGGTTGGCGGAGCGGTGCATCATGCGGTCGCCCTTCACGCTGACCGTGGATTGAATGGGTTCGCGCGCCTGCTTCGAGAACACGCCGGCCAGTTTCATCATGCTGGCCATCATCCCGCCGGTAATCGTACTGGTCTCCTGATAGGTAAAATCAGCCATCAGCGGCGACGCCGCCAGGCTGAACACGGCTGTTACGGTCACGAGCTTTCGAAACATGTATGAGAACCTCCCAATCGATTCATCTTAAGGTAGGCGTGACGGGGTTACAATCGAATCTTCGATAGGAGAGTACTGTGACTGACCTCACGATCCGCCCCACCGCGAAATTCATCATGGTTCGAACCGTCGTCGCCGCTTTGATTTTTCTGGCGATCGAAATCCTTTGGTTCACGCAATTGCAAGAAAAAGAGCAGTTAAACTTCCTCCCTCGCTCCCTGGTACCATTGCTCGCACCGCTAATTTTTATCTCGCCTTTGTGGCGTGCTATCCGCCGGCAATTCACTTCGGTTAGCATTACGGGCGATCGCCTCCGCTTGCAGACGGGAGGCTTTGCGAAATCCACACGTACCATTCAACTTTCGAAATTGCAGGACGTGCGCGTCGATCAGACTTTCACGCAGCGCGCCTTCGGTGTCGGCAATATCTCGATCGAAACTGCCGGCGAGGCGAGCCGCCTCACGTTGGAGGATATCGACAGCCCGCAAGCGGTTGCCGATCAGCTACTGGACCGCGCCCATCAGGGTGCGTTGAATCAAGGCTCGTTGAATCAAGGCAGCTCAAATCAGGACATCAATAGGCAAGGGAGTGCAAATTGAGCGGAAAACTGAACGACCGGGTCGCCGTGATCACCGGCGCGAGCAAAGGGCTTGGACAGGCAATGGCCGTGGCGCTGGCGGCAGAGGGTGCGCGCATTGCGCTGGTCTCGCGCGACGAAGCGCGTCTCCAGCAGGTGGCGGCGCAGATTATGGAGGCGGGCGGCGAGGCCTCCGTGCATATTGCCGATGTGACGAGCGAAGAGCACGTGCGCCGCGCCGAACAAGAGATCCTCAAGCACCATGGCAAGGTAAATATCCTGATCAACAACGCCGGCGTCAACGTGCGCAAACCGGTCGTAGACTTCACGCTCGAGGAGTGGCGGCGCGTGATGGATACCAACGTCACTGCCGCATTCCTGATGTGCCGCTCCTTAGTGCCGGCGATGACCGGGCTCGGCTATGGACGAATCCTGAATATGACATCGATCATGAGCCATGTCTCGCTGCCCGGGCGAATCGCCTACGCCACTAGTAAGACCGCTCTTCTCGGTATGACCCGGACCCTGGCCCTCGAGCTGGCGCCGGAGGGGATCACGGTGAATGGGATCAGCCCCGGGCCGTTCGGCACCGAGATGAACAAGCCGCTGATGGAGAATCCCGAGGTGAATGCGCAATTCCTCTCGAGCATCCCGCTGGGACGCTGGGGCAAGGTCGAGGAGATCGGACAGCTGGCCGTTTACCTCTGCTCGGTGGACGCGGGCTTTATTACCGGCACCGACATTTTGATCGATGGCGGCTGGTGCGCACGGTAATTGGCTAAGGCCCTGATCCTTATTTGGCGGGTGCGGTTTCGCCTTTGATCAAATCCCGCACGCTCTGGTAAAGCTTCGGCTCATCGAGGACGTAGAACAGACCTCCGCGGCCATTCTGGCTGCTCTTGCAGGTGGGCCCCGAAAGCGAGCCCTGCTGATTCATATCGCCGAAAATCGCGTAAGGGTGCGTGCCGATGGAGACGCCGATCTTGGCGTGGTTGCCCTCGGCCTCGGGAATTCCTTCGAGTCCGATCGTGTTTCCCGCCCAGGTTCCCGAGGTCGCGTTCTCGACGATTCCCGGGGCGGACAGCGATTCGTCCCAACAGCCGATTTTCGTGTCTGCCATAGTCGTGGGGATTCGCGGAGTCGCATACCATGTTGCGGCGCGCAGAGGCTCGCCACCCAGCAGCGCGGAAACCATCTGCCATGGCGGCACGTTGAGCCGTGAAGGCTTCGAGATCAAAGTGACCCCGCTCGAAAGTTTGGTTTGCAGCGCGGTCGTGCTTTTCGAGTTGTCGCCGAGCGTCTTCACCAGTGCTTGAATATCCGGCGGGCCTCCATTGCTGACCAGTTGGGGATTCTTCGGCTCCGTGACCACACTCGCATTTTGAAGCGCCGTTAACACGGCCAGAACGTCCGCCTTGTTGAGCTTCAGCGCAAAGAAGTGCTGGCTCACCAGAATGTCGTTATCCTTCACGCAGCCCAACGTATTGCCGTCGGTCTTGCGCGGCTTTTTCGAGTTCCCAGACCCGGGCCACGATGGCGTGGATACCTGCAACACGAAGCCGTTGCCATCCTTATCCCAAGCCAGCGCTCCCTTGGAATGCCCGGCCGGCGAGGCCTCGCTGGCGATTGGGTCGCCGTAGAATTGGTCGTTCCAAACGACGTAGAACAGCTTTCCCTTATAGAGCTGATTGAAAGTGGCGCCAAGCGGATCGGCAGTGGTATCGCCCACGCAGCCGCCGCCTTGTTTCAACGTCCCATCCTTGCTGCTGGCAAAAGCAAACTGTTGACTGAAGTTCTTGTACTTCTGCACGGTCCCGCCGAACAGGCAAGCCCGCTGCGCCGATTCTCCGCAACCGGGAAAGGCTTCCGTATTGAATTTGAAGACGAACCACCAATCCACTGGTTGGCCGGCGGCCAGCAGCGGTGAGGGTGCGCCATCTCCATGAGCCAGGGACGGCAGTAGGAGAAGGAAGGCCAGCAAAGTGCGCGTGCATCGTATCATCGTCGCGTGCTCCTGACGTCGTAAAGATCAGCCGGTATTATCGGTTGCCCACCAAGTGGTGTCAATCTAGCCATGGATATCTGCCATGGATCTCCATGGAAGCCTGTCGTACCGCTGGTGAAGCCCGGATGGCATCCGTTTCAGATTGGGCCGCACTGTGGTACTACCTGTTCATGCTATGGTACCGAGTCATGAGAGTCCTGATGCTGAGTTTCTTTGCCGCCGTGATCGGGCTGGCGCAAAACGTCACGGTGGAGTTCGACCCGGCGGCAAATTTCGCCGGCTATCGGACGTTTACCATCCGCGACGGACAGTTAAACAGCAAGAATCCCGCGCTGAATAGTGAATTGGTAAAGAAGCGCATTGAGGCCGCGATCGCGCGCGACCTTTCCGCCAAAGCTTTGACGATGGTCCCCGACAAGGGCGATTTGAACGTGCGCTATCACTTCGGGTCGGCAAGAAAAACTCAGGTGGAGCGGTACCCGGCGGGATGGCGCGGCATGGGCACGCGCGTGGTCAAGGTGCCTCACACCGAGGGGACGCTGGTGCTGGACCTGCGCGATTCGCAGAGCCGCTCCCTGGTCTGGCGCGGCATCGCGAGGCAAGACAAGAGCGACGCAAATAAACTTCAGGAGAAACTGGATGACATGGTGAGGAAGGCGTTCGACAAGTATCCGCCAAAACAGAAGTAGCGTAAAGGCGAAGGAACCCGAGTTCCAGATGGTAGAATCCGGTTTGATCCAGAAGGTCACAGTTATATTCACGCTACTCGCGAGCGCCGCCTTCGGCCAATCGGCGGCCGCGGGCGCGCTGGAAGGCAGCGTCAAAGATATCGCCGGCCGGAGTCTCGCCGATGTGATGCTTCGGCTGTGGAATGCGGCGACCGACGAACGCTATACGGCCAGGGCGGACGCAACCGGGGTTTTCCGTTTTTCGCTGTTGCCACCCGGGACCTACCAGTTAGAGCTCTCACGCGAAGGCTTCCGGACGGCGCGGATGGCGCACTTGACGCTCAACGCCTCCGAGGTGGGAGCGCTCGATGCCGTGCTCGAACCTGGCGACTCCGCGGCCGCCGTGGAGTGCGCGTGCCGGCTGCGATCGGCAGCGCCCTCCACCGGCACTCTGGTGGACCAGAAGACGATCACGGCGGTCCCCCTCAACACGCGGAACTTCACACAGGTACTTTCCATGTCGTCGGGTTCGGTCGCGACCGTGAACAACGCGGGTACTCTCGGGCGCGGCACGCCAAGCGTGAATGTCAACGGCAACACGACGAGCGGCGGGTACACCGTGGATGGAGCATACGCGCCGAGCACCGTACCCAACCCCGACGCGATCTCGGAATTCAAGATTCAAACTTCGCAGAACGATGCCATGTTCGGCGCCATGGTGCCGAACACCAACCTGATGACGAAGCGCGGCGAGAACAGCCTCCACGGAAATATGTGGGAGTTTCTGCGCAACGATGTCTTCAACGCCAACGCGTTCTTCCGTAACGCGACAGGACAACCCAAGCCCAATCTGAAACAGAATCAATTTGGCGCCACCGCGGGTGGGAAGATCCCACGCAAGAAGCTGTTCTTCTTTGGGTCGTATCAGGGTACGCGCCAGGTGAACGGGCTCGACAATACGTCGATATCGAATCTGATCTTGCCGGGGCTAACGAATGACCGCTCGGCGGCAACGCTCGCGGCGCAATTCTGCCCGGCAAATCACGCGGGCGACGGGCGATATCTGAGCTATGCGGGTGGCCGGCAGTTGGACTGCACGAATCAGGCTACGGCAAACACCGCGCCGATCAACCCGGTGGCGCTAGGCCTGCTACAGATGAAGGGACCGGACGGACGGTACCTGATTCCCACACCGCAGACGCTGTTCCCAAGTGGCACCAATGCCGGGTTGGGCTTCTCAACCTTCAGCATGCCCTCCACCTACAAGGAAAATCATTTTCTGGGCAATGGCGATGCGGTGATTTCGCAAAAAAACACGCTTTCCGCGCGATTGTTTACGGCGACGGTGGATCAGTTGCGCACCTTCGGCTCCACGCTGGGCTACCCTGGAGCGCCGATCGTGCCGGGTTTTGGGTCGGCCCAAACTCTGTCGGCAACCGATATCGCAACCAGCCTGCGGCTCACCACGCAGTTGACCGCGAAGACAGTGAATGAGGCGGCCATGACGTTCACCCGCAATCATTCCGACACCAAGGGTATCGATACGCCGAACGCCGCGCAAATAGGAATGACGCCGGTGGACCCGCTCTTCCCGCAGCCGCCGGAGATCACCATATTGGGCCCGTTGGGCTCCTTCCGGCTGTTCGGGACAGACCCGAACGACAATCACTTCGAGACAATCACGTGGTCTTGGGGCGATAACATTTCGTGGGTAAGCGGCAAACAGCGACTGCGCGCGGGCGGGTTCTTTCTCAGCCAGTACAACGGCCGCTCCGATACGGGCGGCGCGCGCGGAAAGATGTCGTTTCAAACCTTCGAAGATTTCCTGCTCGGGCTAAGCGCGGCAGGCAATCAGAGCCCAACCGGGAGGAGCAACGTACAAACCGTGCAGGCGAGCGAAGGCGTGGGTCCGGAGGGCGAAGTGGCGTATCGCTACCGCCACAACTATGGCGCCGCGTTTGTCCAAGACGATGTAAAAGTGAGTACGAGATTCACCATCAATCTGGGTTTGCGCTGGGAGTACGTCGCGCCGTCGGCCGATGAAGCAGGAACCATCGGGAACGTCTTGCCCGGTGCGCTGCGGCAGACCGCCGTCCCACCGGCCGGAGGAACGCTGGCCGGCAACTCGGTGGCGGCGAACTACGACCCGCGGCTGGTCAATCCTTATACCGGCCAACCTTTCGGCCCGGCGCCCCCGGGTGTAGTGACGCGAGCCACGAAAAGTTTCTATGAGAATGGAACACCGCTGCTTGCGTTGGCGCCGCGCGTGGGGTTCGCATGGCAGCCTATCGGGTCGACTGGGCGCGTAGTGGTAGGCGGCGCGTACGGATGGTTCTATCAGGCTCCGGCCTTCAGCGGCAATGCTCCCACGGCGCCCTTGTTCACGTCGGCGCCCTTCGCGCAGGGCTTCACCAACGCCGATTCGAGCAACAATCTCTCGACCTTCGCGAAGCCGTTTCCCACCACGACGCTAGGCTATGTTCCCCGCACGCTAACCAGTCAACTCTCCGACCGCGCTGCCGGTCCCGACTATCAATTGCCCCGCCTCCAGCAGTGGAACCTGACCGCCAAACTCCGCTCAGTGCGCAATATGACCCTGGACTTGGGCTATGTGGGGTCACACGGCGACCGCCTCCTGCTATCGCGCGGACTCAATCAGCCAGGGTTGGCGAGCGCGGCCCAACCATTAAACTGCGGGTATGACGGTGTGGCGGCGGATTGCATCGTGACCAACACGTCGGCCAACGCGGCACAGCGCGTCCCGGTGCTCGGCGAGACCCAGACCGCCCTGCTGACCAGTGAATTCACCGGCGCTTCCTGGTATCACAGCATGCAGGCTACGCTTCGCAAACAGATGTCGAAGGGCTTGACCTTTCAGGCGGCCTACACCTTTTCGAAGGCAGAGAACAATCTGACCGTATTGAACGACCAGTACGCTCTCGCGCTCAGTAAATCACGCGCGGCGTTCGACCGTACACACAGGCTGATCGCCAACTTCGATTATCAGCTCACGCTACCCGCGGGGACTTCGCGGTTACAGCACGCGTTGACGCAGGGCTGGTCGCTCGCCGGAATCGTGCTGGTGCAGAGTGGCCTGCCGATGACCCTGACCGACCCGAATGGCGGGACGGTATTCGGACGTGCCGCCGCCTCCACAATCACGATGTGCCCTGGCGCGACATATGCATCGCTCGCAACCGCCGGCAGCGTGTCGGCGCGCCTGGACAAATGGATCGATCCCTCCGGCATTTGCTCCCCCGTCGTGTTGGGTAATGACGGCTCCGCGGGCTATGGAAATGCGGGACAAAGCATCGTGAACGGACCGGGGCAGGTAAATTCGGATCTGTCGCTCGGGAAGCGCTCTCGCGTCGGCGGATTGCGGGAAGGGGCGGAACTCGCCCTGCGGGTGGAGTTCTATAACGCGTTGAATCACGCACAATTCGCAAATCCCGGCACTACCTTTCGGACTGCCGGCTTTGGTGTAATCACCACTACCGCGGTGGCACCGAGGTTGATTCAGTTCGGGCTGAAGTACCTATTCTGAACGCGCGTTTGTCAAATCAGAAGATGAATTTGATCTGGGATTCCAGCCGGCGGTTATTGGCGGTCTCGTAGAAGCCCTCTCCGTTTTGTGAACCCGCGATCTGGTTTGCGGAACCGAAATAGGGCGAGGTGATGTTGCCGGCGATCGGTCCGGGATTGGTGTGGTTGAACAGGTTGCGCACCGAGAGCCCGATGCTCAGGTTATACCGCCGATTAGTGGAGGCGGCTCCGATCAGACCACCTAGTCCGCGGCCGCCGGCTGCTGCTGCCGCGGTTCCCGCGCCCGGCGTGGGGCCGGCGGTTGCGGTGGCAGCTCCTCCGCGCTCCTTGCCAAAGCCGATTGTCTTGGCGATTCGCAGATTGAAGTTGAACTGACCGGGGCCTCGTCCGTAGTTGCGCGGCAACAGCCGCTCGCTGGGCGTGGGGTTCGGGTCCAGCAGGCCGTACGAGGTCTGGATCAGGCCGGGCTTGTTCGGGTCGGACGCGATCCCCGGACGCGCATTGAACAGCGTGGTGCCGTACAGGTCGCTGCCCGTGGTCAGATCGAACGGCGCCCCGGATTGGGCCACAACAAAGGGGCTGATGCGGATCGCCCATTTCAAGTTAAGCGAACCGCCGATGGTGAAACGGTGATGCACGTCGGTGCTCGCCGGACCATAATCGCCTGCCGAACTGTAGGGGTTTGCCGGGAAGGTACCTATGCCATCGGTGTTGCTGCGAGCGCGATTGTACACGTAGAAGCCGAAGAGCGATACACCCCCGGTGAGTTTGGAATTGACGTTCGTGATTACCTGGTTCTGATTGTAAATACCGGAAGACTCCATCAATTCCACCGGCCCACCATGGCCGAGCGGAAACAATCCGCTATTGGCCGTCGCGGGATTGTATGTGCCCGGCAACGGCGCATTGATGTCCGCGGAGCGGAACAGGTGCAGCCCGTGTGAGACCGTGTAGGTGACTGCCATGGTGGTGTTCGCGGGCAGTTGCCGCTCCACCGTGACCGCCGTTTGCACGATGTACGGCGCGCGCATTTGCGAACTGACTTCCTGAATCACTTGCGTGGAGCGGAAGCCCTGCAAGGCAGCGGGCGAAGGCACCGCCGGGTAGAAATCCGGGTTCGGAACGATGAGCTGCTGCTGTACGATGCCGTTGAAGCGCTGCGCGGCCAGCGTATTGGCGAGCGCAAAGCGGTCGTAGAAAATCCCGAGGCCGCCGCGGATCACGGTCTTGGCGCGCTTCTGTCCGGCGCCGCCCGGTGCCCAGGCGAAAGCAACGCGCGGAGCAAAATCGCGATGGTCGTGCATATTGGTTTGCGTCTCGTACCGAAGACCGAGGTTGACTGTGAAGTTCGGCCGTAAGCGCCACTCGTCGCCCACAAAAAGGCCTACATCCATCTGGTGCACCGCAAGTTCAGGAGTTCCGGTATTGATTGTGAATTGGGTGGCGCCGCCGCCAAGCGCGCGAATCTGCGAAGGGGTATCGCCGAGCTGTCCGAAGAGCAGGGTTCGCCGGTAGCGTTCGATCGAAGTAATCGGCGCGAAGGCTCCCGGGATGGCGCGGTTCTGCGCATCCAGAACCGGCGCCGGCTCGGCACCGCCGAAGGTGAAAGCCCCGTTGAAATTCTGCGGCGAAAGGCTATCGTCGGTCTGGCCGCGCAGGCGCACTCCAAATCGCCAGGAGTGTCGTCCTTTCAAGCGCGAGCTGTAATTCTGCAGTTCGTAACTGTTCTGCGCGTCAAGGGTCCGGCCCAACGCCGAGCCGCCGCCGTTGAAAGACTGCAGCACGAGCGTCGCCGGGTCCGGACTGTTGGCAATCGCCTGCGTCGCGCTTCGATAAAACTGAAAGCGCGTCTCATTGACAGTCTCGTGAATCAACACCGTATCGGCAACCTGCACCGTTTGGTTGGTGAACTGAGAGTGGTAGCCCCGGGAAACCAGGTCGAAGCCGCCGATCCCATTGTCGCGAACGTCGGAGTGCGTGATGCCGTAGCGGAACATCAACGTGTTGTTCTCGCCAACCTGATAATCCACACGCGGGCTTACGTTGGTGAACCGCCCCGGAACGGTGATGATCCCCGCGAAGCGCTGTGCGGCAAGCGTTACCGGGTCCACCGTGACGGCATTCGTAATCGCGCCATTATCGACCATGTTGCGCTGCGCATCGATCGTGAAAGACGATTTCCTGGTCAGCGGGCCGCCGCCATTGCCCTCAAATTCGTTCAGCAGAAACGGGGCCTTGGTGGGAGCGTACGGATTGCGGGTGTTCCAAAAATCATTGGCGAAATTCCATTGCGCCGTGCCCCGGAACTTGTCGAAGCCAGGCTTGGTAAAGATCTCGATCTTGCCGTAGCCCAGCTTGTCGTATTCGGGCGAAAACGGGTTCTGGTTGATGCGAATCTCGCGGATCGATTCCTTGGGCGGAAGCTGGCCGCCGCTGAAGCCGTCCACAAAGATGGCGCCGCCGTTGGGTCCCGCGGAAGGTCCGGCCAGCGCCGAGAGATCTGCTGCCAGATCGTCGGGATCGTCGGAGAGAGCCTCAAGGTCGGCGCCGCGCAGCACCACCGCGCTGGCGTTGTTGGATGAATCCGTGGTGAGGGCGGGAGCGGCGGTATCGGCGACGGTCACCTTCTCAGAGATCGACGCGATCGTCAGGACGAGGTTCAGCGTTTGCTCACCGGTATGCAGGACGATCTTTCGGGGCTCGGGCAGCGTCAGATTCGGTGCGGTCGCGATCACGGTGTACTCGCCGGGAGGCACGGACGCGAACGTGTATACGCCGGCACTGTCGGTAGTAGCGCGCTTCGATGAGGGGCCCTGAAGCGTGATTCGCGCGCCTGGGATCAGCGCCGCGCTTTCATCGGTGACGATACCGCGAAGCACCGCCGCCTGGGCAAGAACAACGGGAGAACAGAATACGAGGAGTAGGATTGACTTCAAAACGGCACCGATAGTAGAAGGATACCGGATTCGCGCCAAAAATGGCACGCATCACGCGTCGGATTTCTTGCGGATCTTGATGTCGAGGCGCTTGATCTTCTGATTCAGCGTGGATAGCGGAACATGCAGGCTCTCGGCGGCTTCGGTCTGGCTCCACCCGCATTTTTCCAGCCGCTCGATAATCGTGCGCCGCTCGAATTCGTTGACGATTTCAAACAGCGAGGCGTCGGCCGGCAGCGGGCTTCCTTCCGCACGATTGAGGCGGACGCCGTTGGCCTGCAGCAGCGCGTCGGGCAGCACATCCACCGGAACCGAAGGCTCGCTAGCCAGCACCACGGCACGCTCGACCACGTTTTCCAGTTCGCGCACGTTGCCGGGCCAGCTATGCTCCATCAAAACCTGCAGCGCTTCCGGTTGAAAGCTGAGCGTGGATTTTCCACTGGAGTCGAGGAACTTTTCGTTTTCCCGGCAGTAATAGGTGAAGAAATGACCCGCCAGCAGCGGGACATCTTCCTTGCGATCGCGCAGCGCGGGCAGCGCGATGTTGATTACGTTGAGGCGGTAGTAGAGGTCCTCGCGGAACTTGCCTTCTTTGACGAGTTGCGCGAGATCGGCGTTGGTGGCGGCGAGAATGCGCACGTCGACACGGATCGGATCCGTGGAACCCAGCGGAGTAAACTCCTTTTCCTGAATCACACGCAGCAGCTTGATCTGCGTCTCCGGCCCCAGAGTGCCGATTTCGTCGAAGAAGATCGTGCCGCGATCGGCAACTTCGAAGTAGCCCTTCTTCGTCTGGATGGCGCTCGTGAATGCGCCCCGAACGTGGCCGAACAGGGTGGATTCCAGAAGTTCCGGAGGCAGCGAGCCGGAGTTAACCGCGACGAACATCTGGTCGGCCCGCGCCGAGTTCGCGTGGATCGCCTTGGCCACCAGCTCCTTGCCCGTGCCCGTCTCCCCGGTGATCAGAATGGTGGAGCGGCTCGGCGCGACCTGGCCGACCAGGTCGAGCAGCCTCACCATGCGCTCGCTCTTGCCGATGATGTTCGGGAAGCTGTAGCGCTGCTTGAGAGCGCGCTTGAGATGAGTATTTTCGTATTCGAGAAGCCGCCGCGCGATCATGCGGTCGATCTCGATCAGCAGCTTCTCGTTATCCCACGGTTTCGAAAAATAGTCGTTGGCGCCGAATTTCAGCGCGTCCACCGCGGCTTCCACGGAGCCGTACGCCGTGATCATGAAGATCGGCGTCTCTTTGTCACGCTGGCGAACCTGCTGTAGCACATCCATGCCGGACATATCCGGCATCATGAGGTCGAGCAGGACCAGGTCATAGGATGCGGTTTCGAGCTTCTGCAATCCCTCGCCGCCATTGTGGGCGAGTTCGACCAGGTAGCCGCCTTCCAGGGTCAGAAGGTCGTGCAGACCTTCGCGAATATCCAGTTCATCGTCGATGACCAGGATCTTGCCCTTGGGGCCGGGTGACGAATTCGGAGAATCGATTCATTTATCAGGCGTTTAGATCAGGCGCTTTCGATCAGGCGGCGGTTACCGGCTTCCTCGCGGAACCGGGTACGGCAAGCGGAAGCTCCACGCGGAAGGTGGCGCCGCCATCGCGGCGGTTGAAGACTTCAATGGAACCGCCATGCTCTTGAATAATACCGTATGTCACCGAAAGTCCAAGGCCCGTGCCTTTGCGCGCTGCCTTGGTCGTGAAGAAGGGATCGTAAATGCGATGCAGGTTCTCTGGCGCGATGCCGTGTCCCGTATCGGAAACCTCGACGCGCGCGCCGGAGCCTTCGGCCCAGGATCGCAGCTCGATCGAACCGCCGGCGCTCATGGCGTCGCGTGCGTTGAGAATCAGATTGAGGAATACCTGCTGCAGTTTGCCGGCGTTGCCGTGTACCGCCGGCAGATTCGGATCCATATCGGTCTTGATCTGGATCCCGGATTTGGTCAACTGGTGCTCGAGCAGGGAGAGAGTCTCGTGCACTACTTTATTCACATTCACTGCGCCGAAGGAGGTAGTCGAGGTCCGCGAGAAGTTCAGCAGGGAGTTGACGATTTCGCTGGCGCGGAACGTCTGCTTGGCGATCTTCTCGAGGATCATCGATTTCTGCGAGTCTTCGGCCACCTGCTTAGCCAGCATCTGCGCGTAGGTGGAAATCACGGCGAGCGGGGTATTCACTTCGTGCGCCACGCCCGCGGCCAGCAGTCCGATGCTGGTCAATTTATCGGCTTGTACCAGGCGCTGCTCGAGTTCGGCGCGGTCGGTGACGTCATCGATGATGATCAGGCGGCCAATCTGCTCCTGGTCCTTCGAAACCAGCGGGGCAATCGCGATGTTGAGCGTCGCGGCGCCAAGTTTGGCTCGCGGCGGGTGGCCGTTACTATATCCGTTTCCAGCGGCGGCAATGGAAGTGGCAGCCGGCTTGAGCACGAATTTATAGATGTGATGAATGCCGGTCTGGCCTCGTACGCGGTCGAACTGGTCCGTCAATTCGGCGGGGAACAGGTCGCAGAGCTTACGGCCCAGCGCCTCATCGCGAGTTACCCCGGTCAGTTGCTCGATCTGCGAGTTCCAGCTCTCTACCCGGTCTTCGAGATCCGCGGCCAGAATGCCGACATTGATCGATTCGACGATATTTTCGCTGAAATCCTTCAGACGCTCGTACTCTTCCACCTTGCGTTGCAGCGATCGGTACAGCGTCGCGTTCTCGATCGCGATCGCCACGTAGCCGGCAAGCGTGACCATCAGTTCCACGTCCACGCTGGAGAGATATTCGCCGTCCACCGTGCGGCTAAGACCGATATAGGCGATGGTCCGCCCGCGGACCTTGCAGGGCATGTAGTACGTGAGGTCCAGGTCCGCGATCGTCTTGCGCACCGATTGCGGCCACGCCCGCGACACGGCGTCGAGCTGGTAGCGGGTGCGCTCGAAAAACAGGTACGGCTCCGGCAGCGTCCAGTTCAGGAAACTCAGGTCCAGGTCGTCATAGCTGACCGCGTTGAGGCGCGGATTCGGCCCCATGGATTTCTTGAGCCGGAAGACCGGCGGGTTTTCGCCTTCTCCGGCCAGAAAGACAATCAGGTGCTTGATGCCGAGCGTCTGCAACAGACGCTCGCCCACACTGGAAATCATGGTGTCGAGATCGGTCTCGGAGCTGAGTTCGCGGGCAAACTCGACCAGCGTGCGCCGGTAATCGTAGCGATCCCGATAGAAATGCTTATCCAGCCGCTCCTGGATCCAGTTGCGGATCGGGTCAAACAGGAAGGCGGAAACCAGCATCACCGTCATCGGGACGGTGTTCCCCATGTCTTTGAAGTTCTGTTTGACCATGCTGCCCAGCGTAAAGATCAGGGCATAAAACGCGGCAACAATACAGAGAGTGGCCAGCGTGTACGCATAGCCGCGGCGGAAGATGATGTCCACGTCCATCAGCCGGTAGCGGACAATCGCGTAGGCCAGGGTGAGCGGGATCATCACCACGCTCAGCACGCTCATCTTCATGTACGGATTGGGCACCGCGCCCATCACGTATGGCAGTACATAGAAAGCCGCAAAAGGCAGGATCCCGCAGAAAGCGCCGTTGCGCAGCCACTTCAATTGCTGGCGGACGATCGTGTCCTCGGTGCGGCGGTATTCGGAATTGAGCGCGATGGCGCCAATGAAGTAGGGCAGGGTCCAGACCGTCATCCAAACCCGATCGAGCATCCATCGCAGTTCGATCAAGGGCACGGAGATCTGCAAAGTACCGGACGAGAATGCCAGGAAGGTCAGGAACAGCAGCGCGCACGGAACATACAACAGCGTCGCCCGTAGACGGCCCCGCAGCCAGGGGCGCGGTTCGGGAAAGGTGAGGCAGAAGTGCAGAAACAGGGTCGGGGCAAGCAAACCTGCCAGCAGATTCCCGAAATACATCACCTTGTCGAACGGATTGAACTGGCCCGTGTAGTGAAAACAGAGGGAAATGAACGACGCCAGGCAGAGGATGTAGAAATGCCGCGCCTTATGGGCGCTGCCCCGGCGGAAGTAAACGAAAAGGCCGATCAGCAGATACGATGAGCCGACCAGATACTGGTAGATGACTGCGCGGTCGAGCGCCTGCTCGGCCACCAGCAGAGTGGATTGCACCTCGACGCCGCGGCTCTGCAGGCGGTACTTGGCTTTGCTCCAGGCGCCGATGCGCACCAGCACCCGGGCCACATCCGTGGCACGCTCGATCCGGACGCCGTCGATATCCAGCAGGTGATCGCCGGCGTGAACTCCGGCCGTAATCCCCGGACTGTTGGGTTTTACGTAAAGCGCCTCCACGGCGCCTTGCCGGTCGGCCCAGATTACTCCGTCTTCCGGCAGACGAAATTTGGTCTGTTGCTGAAAGTTAATGAAGGCGGACACACCCGCGGCAAGGGTGAGAATGGTGAGGATCGCGGTGGATAACTGGAACTTGAGTTCCTGCAACATAATGCCGCCAGACGCCGTCGGGGCAGACAATACCCCACTCAACGGCGGAGCACGTTTATTGCCGCTAAAAGTACTGGTCCCTCACTTCAGAGTATTCGATTTATCTACAACTTACAAGCCACGCCAGTGGACGCTAATCCAGATTTTGGGAGATCGACACTATGCGTTAGTGTATCGGAGGGACACAGGGAAGGCTGCGGCGAAAGCCATCGATTGAACCTTTAGGCTACAGCAGGCTACCTACTAAAGATGTAAGACAGGACCCATGCAGCGTAGTGGTGGTTACAGGACCATCATGGTTTGAGACCGGGATGCTGTACACTATGTTGAGTGAGTCGAGCCTCACTCTTTTTTTGCGAGAAACGCAGGCCGCATTGCCGGTCAAAAGAATCATCCGAGGTACCATTCATGAGAACGGCGACGCTATTTTTAATTGCTACGTTATTGCCGATATTCGCCGCCCCGCAGGATCGGAAGTCCCAAACGGAAGGCACGCAGACTCAGCAGAATTCAACCACTCCCGCGGCCCCGGCGCCCCGGTTTGAAGCTATTCCGGCGATCGTTACCGCCGGTCAGGCGACGCAACTCACCTGGACCGTGGACGGTGCCACCAGCGTCAGCATTCAGCCCGTTGTGGGAGATGTCCCGGCCTCCGGCTCGGCTCCCGTGACACCCGGCGAAACCACCACCTATAAGCTGACGGCCGTGCTGCCTTCGGGCACCGTGACCGCCACCGCTACCGTGACGGTGAATATGGCGCCCGCTGCCGCCGCGCCTCCGTCCGCGACAGAGACTGCGCCCAAGGCGCCTGCCGCTGTGATGGCCCCCGCAGCCGCCAACGATCCAAACAAGATGGATCCAAACAAGCTGGATCCGGCCAGAATTGATCCCAATAAAATGGCCGCCCCGCGCGGTACGTCCAAGAAACCTGTCGGCGTACACGTCGATGACCATGCCTTCGTTTTAGGCGCGGAAGATCAGATTGCGATTACGGTTTACGGCAGCCCTGAATTCAGCGGATCCCACATGATCCGGCCGGATGGCAAAATCACCCTCAACTTCATCGGCGAAGTCACCGCGACGGACCTCACTCCGGAGCAACTTGGCAACGAGATCAAGGAAAAGATCAGGAAATATATCGTGGACCCGGACGTGAGCGTCCAGGTTCTGGCGGTCAGAAGCAAGAAGTACTTCATTCAGGGCGAAGTCGGCCGCACCGGGGAATTTCCGTTGACGGTGCCGATGCGTGTTCTGGAAGCCCTGGTGAATGCGGGCGGCTTTAAAGATTTTGCCAACAAGAAAAACATCATCATCATGCGCGGCACGGATATGCGTGGCACGGAACGCATCAAGTTCAATTACAACGAAGTGATTAAGGGCAAGCACCTGGAACAGAATATCTACCTGCAGAACGGCGACATCATTTTGGTTCGCTAGGGCGGGATATTCAATAGATCGAGGCGGAAAGATATGGCAGCAGCACAGAATTTTGTTACGGTTTCCCGGCGTCCGCCGGATATTGAAGACTATATCGATATGCTACGGCGTTACCGCTCGTGGCTCATCGGGCCGATGTTCGGAGGCTTGGTGATCGCCGTTGTGGTGGCGTTCCTGTGGCCCGATACCTACGTCTCACAAGCCGTAATGCGAATCACTCCGCAGCAGATTTCCGCTAACCTTGTGCCCTCCATCGTGAACATGCAAATGCAGCAGCGGCTGCAGCAGATGCAGCAGGAAATCCTCAGCCGCAGCAGCCTCGCGGATCTGATTCAACGCCCCGCTCTCAACCTCTACCCGAAGGAACGCGCGCGTTATCCGATGGAAGACATCATCCAGGACATGCGCAACAAAGCGATTCACATTCAAACCGTCGAAGTGAATCGTACCGCGTCGGCGTTCACAATTTCTTTTTCGTATCCGGACCGGTTCAAAGCCCAGGCAGTGGTCCGCGAGCTGGTGACCAAGTTCACCGAGCAAAACGTCACCGTGCAGCGCAACCAGGCGACTCTGACGACGCACTTCCTCAACGACGAGTTGAAGCAGGCCAAAGATAAGATGGACGGCCTGGAAGCGCAGGTCACCAAGTTCAAAAATGAGAACATGGGCCGGCTGCCCGAACAGTTCCAGGCCAACGTGGCGCAGCTCAATACCCTGCAGATGATGCAGAGCCAGGCGAACGAAGCATTGAGCCGCCTTCAGCAGCAGCGTTATCAGTTGGAGACCCAGCTGCAGAACAACAATACGAATCTCAACTATTACAATTCGCTCCTTGAAGACCAGGTGACGGTGAGCGGGCCGCAGCAGGTTCGCAATGAGAAGCTGAACCAGCTCAACCAGCGGATCATGACGCTGCAATCGGAAGTCGCGGCCATGACGGAGCAGCTCACGCCAAACCATCCGCAAGTCAAGAAGGCCCAGGCGAGCCTGGCGACCCTGGAAAAGCGGTACGAGGAAGAAGCCAAGCTGGACCTCGAAAAAGAGGCCGCTACCCCGGCCGCGGCGCCCACCACAAAGCGCGTGGTCAACCAGCAGGTAGCGAAGGCGGTGCAGGACCTGGCGAACAACAACAATTCCATCAAGACCGAGATGCAGAACCTGAATCTGCAGATGGACGAAAAGGTCAAGCAGCAGGCGGAATTGAACCGCCAGATCGCCGCCTATCAATCCCGGGTGGAAGGCAGTCCGCAGTTGGAAGGGCAGTATATGGCGCTGATTCGGGAACTGGCGCTCGCCAAGCAGACATACGAGGACTACCACCGCAAGAACGAGGTTTCCGAAACCGCCAAAGATTTGGAAGAGGCGAAGGCGGGCGAAAATCTCGAAGTCCTGGATCCGGCGAGCGATCCTCAGGCGCCGACCGAACCCAACCGCCTGCAGATCGCGGCAATGGGCGCCGGAATGGGCTTGATGGTCGGCATCGTACTGGCCGGTGCGCGGGAGATGAAGAATACTTCGTTGAAGAATTTGAAGGACGTTCGGGCCTACACGAACCTGCCGGTGCTTAGCAGCATTCCGCTGCTGGAAAACGCACTGCTGGTGCGTCGCAAGCGGCGCCTGTTGTGGCTGGCCTGGTCGAGCGCAATTATCTTTGGCTCGATCGCGATGAGTGCGGCGGCCTATTACTATTACTTCGGCCACGCCACGTAGGAACCGTTGAGGGTCTGCGAGACGCGCTGAAGGGAGAGACCATGAGCAGAGTACACGACGCATTAAGGCGGGCGGAAATGGGCGGAATGATGCCGCCGGACGAGCCGCCAATAGTTCCAACCGAAGTTATCAGCCAGATCAGCCCGGACCTCCGTCCCCCGGAGGCGCAGGTTAACGGCGCGGCTGCCGCTCCGGCGCCCAGCACTCCGCTCCGGCTCAATATTCATCCGAGCATGTTGACTGAGGTCCAGGTGGTGCCGTTTTCGCCTGCTCCGGAATCGCACCTTCTGGATCTCAACAATTCGCACGAAACACCGGCCGAGGAATTCCGCACGCTGCGTACGCGCCTCAATCACCTGCAGAGCCTGCAGCCGCTGCACACCATCGTGGTCACCAGCCCTTCGCCGGCCGAAGGAAAGACGTTTACCGCGGTGAACCTGGCGCTGGCGCAATCGCACCTGGCGGAAAGCTCCGTCCTGCTCGGGGACTTCGATTTGCGACGTCCCATCGTCCACAATCTCTTCCAGATCGACCGCGCCCCCGGGCTGAGCGATTTCCTGACCGGGCAGTGCACCTTTGCCCAGGCGATCCGCCGCGTGGAGGCCATGAATTTGTACCTCCTGCCAGCCGGTTCGCCGGTCAAGAATCCTCTTGAGCTGCTCAACATGCGCACCGCGAAAATGCTCTTCGAAGAGCTTCCGCGCAGTTTCAATTGGGCAGTCTTCGATACCCCGCCCCTGTTGTTTTCGGCGGACGCCAACCTGCTTTCGACGATGGCCGATGGCACCATCCTCGTCGTCAAGATCGGCTCGACGACATTCGATAACGTCACCCGCGCGATGCAGTCCCTGTGCGAAAACAACGTATTGGGAATTGTGGCGAACGGCGCGCGCGCTTCCGAGCTTTACAGCAAATATACGTACTACTATTCAAAGGCGGAATAGCCGGCGACCCGCCGTTCCCGCAGCGCTACTCCGGCAGTAGCTCTACCCAGATTTTAGCGGCGGCGGCGGGGATCACCTCTATCGGAGGGGCCGCCCCGAGATTCAGTGCGCCCTCGTCATTGACGGCCAGACGAACGCCGGGCCGGATTCCCAGGTTGTCCAGGTACTCCAGGAATTCGCGGTCGCGTTCAAAGACGCTCACTACCGCGAGACGCTCCCCGGGGCGAGCTTCATTGAGAGGCTTGAGTCCCCGCCGGCGCCGGTCCATCGGGGAATCCATGCCGACCCGGTTACCGTGGGGACAATCGCTCTCCACTCCCAGACGCTCAATCAGTTTCCGCTCGAAATCCGCCGATACCGCGTGTTCGAGTTGTTCCGCCTCGTCGTGGACCTTGTACCATTCGAGGCCGAAAATCTCGGTGAGCATGCGCTCGATCAGATGATGGCGATTCAGCAGGCGGTTCGCGATCTCCCGTCCGGGTGCCGTCAGCGTGATCTGGCCTTCGGCGGCGACATGGATCAGAGCGTCGCGCCGCAGGCGTTTGATTGCCATCGTCACCGCCGGCGCGGAGACGTGCAGCCAGCGCGCCAGCGTCACCGCCTTCACGGTTTCCCCTTCGCTCTCCGCCTCGGCGATGGCCTTCAGGTAGTTCTCCTTGGAAATTGTGATGCGCGGGGGCAAGGGGAAAACCTATAGTTCCTCGAAGATCTTGCCATCGAACCAGTAGGTGCGTTCGTAGATCTTCTGGAGTTCGCCTGTGGAGCCTTCGCCTTCCATGTGGATCCGGTAGGCGCCGGGTTTGAGTGTTTCCAGTTTGGTGCGCGCCGCCAGGGGCGCGGCGGAGGCAGCGGGCATTTTAACAATCGCCATGGTGCTGGCCCCGAGTGGACGCTCGCCGGTGTGTTTGCCGTCCGTGCGCGAGTAGCCAGTGAGCTCGGTCCAGGTCACAACGATCTTGCGGTAGGGCTTGTCGGTGCGAAAGCGAATCGTGTACTGGCCATGCGCCGACGCTGCGCGCCTGTTCATCTCCGGGTCGGCGCGAAGTTTGGCTTCGATCAGCTTCGGGTCCATCTGCGGAATATAGATCGCCTGCGCGGCGGTGACGCCGAGAGTGTCGGTCTGGCCCTGCACCGCGTTCCTGAGTTCCTCCTCGATTTCCACGTCCTCCGAAAATGCCGCATAAATTCCGGGCTGCAGAGCCGCTTGTTGGATGCGGTTCCAGAGGAGCTTTGCCGCGGCGGAGGTTTCCGCCTGCACCGTCACGTGACGGACTCCGTGCAAGCCGGCCGGCGCCAGCACCACCGAGGCCATGGGACTCGCCGAAACCAGAATCCCGGAGTGTTGCCAGGTGGGTAGCGCCTGGAACGCGGTGTCCGCTTGAAGCGACCGCCACAGATCGAGCTTGGATACGTAAAGGTCGCCATCTACCGAATGCAGTGCCGGCTCCTCCCGGAACGCAAGCAGCGCCGAGACGTCCAGCTTTCCCGCCAGGTTCAGCATCCAGCCTTTCACCAGGCGTGAATTCACTCCGTCCGCCGGGCGTTTGATCGTGACCTGCATACCTCCATCGACGGGCTCGAAACTAACCCACATGTCGTGCCAAAGATCAAAATTCCGGCTCGGGGCGATTGGCGGAATCGCCGCCGCGGATTTGCGGCCGATCTCCTGGTCGTAGTAGTCGTCCAGCCGCGCCATGGCAGCGGCGTAGGTGAGCGGGCTCCGAAATTGCGTGCTGAGCAAAACCTCCGGCGACGGGGCCGGGCTCGCCATCGGTTGCGCCATGCCGGTGCGGGCAGCGGCGATCATCGCCATCGCGAGCCACACCGCCAGCGACCCGGCCCGCGACCGTATGCGATGAGATCTCATCTAGCAGTTTTCCACTTACTTCTTCGCCACCAGAATCCGTGAGGGATAGAAGGTCTGCCGGATCATCTGATCTTTTAGGATCTCGAATCGGACCGACTCAATCAAGTGGGGAACACGTTGCTCAACCTGGCGCCCCCAGAATGCCGGAGCGACCTTGCCCAGCACTTTGTAGATCGCGTTAAACGATGCCGTATTCTGTCCGATCAACACCAGCGTCAGATTGCCGCGCTCGCGGAGGACGCGCCGGAATTCGCCGAGCGTGCTCACGATATCTTCGGCGGAAAGCAATTCCAGCAGGTAGCAGCAGAACACGGCATCGAAGCTTTCCGCACGGAACGGCATGTGGCGCGCATCCACCGCCTGGCAGTGCGACCGGGCATCGGGAAATTTATTGCGAGCCGTTCGCTGCGTGCGCGCCGCCATGTTTGGCGACAGGTCCACCCCAATCGTGGTTCCACCCTTGTTGGCGCGGATCAGGCGGCGGAACATTTCCCCGCTGCCGGTAGCCACCTCCAGCACCTTCATGCCGTCGCGTATGCCGCTGGCGGCCAGTGCGCAGCGATGCGCGCGCGAATGAAACAGCATCGTCGACACGGGATAGACAGCCGCCAGCCTGTCGTAGACGCGACGCGTCCGCCCCGCTAGCGTGGCAGGCAGGCCGTGAACAGGCCAGGTACTTACGGATTCTTCCAGTCGGTTCAAAAAATTCTCCTTAGACCGCTACCGCCGTCTGCAATTCCGGTACTTCGATCTGTATCCGCACGCCCATTCCGGGCTGGCTTTCGATCCACATTCGATACTCGTTGCCGAATAATACCCGCAGGCGTTCGTGGACATTGTTGACCCCGATGCCGCGATCCAGCAAAGTTGCGAGCTTTTCATCCGGGATACCCACCCCGTCGTCCTCCACCATCAGGTGAAGGCGATTTTCCGTACGATATGTACGAATTCGGATTGTACCGCCCTCCACCTTGCTACTTAAACCATGCTTGATCGAATTCTCCACCAACGGCTGCAAGAGCATGCTGGGTACCAGCATGTCGAGAGTATCTTCCGCCACATCCCGTTCAAAGCGCAGCTTGTCTCCGAAACGAACCACTTCGATAGCCAGGTAGTCTTCAATAAAACTCAATTCGTCGCGCAGGGCGCTGAAATGCTCGTGCTTGCGCAGCAGGCGGCGGAGCACTTTACTGAGTCGCACCACCATCACCCGCGCCTGGTTGGGATCTGTGCGAATCAGGGAAGAAACCGAGTTCAGCGTATTGAAGAGGAAAGTGCGGATTGATCTGGCTGGTGAGCGCGGCCAGGCGGGCCTCTGCGAGCAGCCGCTCCTGCTCTTCCAGCTTTTTTTCATTGCGGGTATTGTTCCAGATCTTGAGCGGGATGGCCACCGCAAAAAGAGTGGAGGCGTAAATCGCAGCCAGGCTCCAGGGCTGCGGGTGGCTCCCCTCCGGTGTCAGCGACCAAAGGCGCGGCGGGAAAAAACCCTCCAGCGTGCGGCGCAGAAACTCCGCCGCCAGAATGCCCGCCGAGAACTCCAGATGGAAAGCCGTGCGCCGGTGATTCCGGCTCTCTTTGAAGAAGCGGTAGACATTGAGATCGAAAAACGGAGTGAACCGCCAGATCTCATCCGGGCTCGGCGCCAGGTCGCGCAACACGCCGCCAAGCACGCCCACCGCGGCCAGCAGCGGCATCGTCAGCAATTCCGCGCCCGAGGGATTCAGCATCGCCGGAATCGAGATCAGCACGCCCGACATCAAACCCGTAACGTACCCGCCCAATATGCCGGCGATCAGGCTGCCTTCGAGTCCGAGATCGGCCGCCGGATAGCTTTTGCTGAACACCCGGACCGCTACGCTGGCCCCGAAAGCGCTCGCCAGCCATAAGGAGAGCGCTACCCGCTGATTGAGCGTGCGGGTCTCCTGCATCAAGAGGCTCTTGAAGCTATTCGACCGCGCCAGCACGCTCGCGATGGAAGCCATTGCACCGAGTTTCACCAGCAGCGGAAAGTAGCTTTCGAGCATTCGGTGTCGGAAGCCATTATAATAAAAGCATCCAGCCATCCCATAGTCACTGCAATGAATAACTCACCGTTCCCACGGCTGACGAAGGTCGCCGAAGCGGAATTTCCGACTCAGTTCGGTCTATTTCGAATCTTCGGCTTCGAAGGCTACTCCGGCTCCCGCAAGGAGGAGGCGGTGGTGTTGAAGATGGGTGAATTCACCGCGGACGTGCCTCCCCTGGTGAGAATCCACTCGCAGTGCCTTACCGGCGACGTCTTCCACAGCCTGCGCTGCGATTGCCGCGCTCAGTTGGAAATCGCGCTGAAAAGCATCGCGCTCGAAGGCGCCGGGACTCCTCATCTACGAACATCAGGAAGGCCGCGGCATCGGGCTGCTGAACAAGCTTCGCGCTTATGAACTTCAGGATCACGGCGCCGATACCATCGAAGCCAATGAACAGCTGGGTTTCGAGAGCGACCTGCGCAATTACGAACTGCCCGGCGCAATCCTCCAGTTCTTTGGGCTCCGCGCTATCCGGCTGATGTCCAACAATCCGGAAAAAGTGGACGCCGTCGAAAAGGCCGGCGTAAAGGTGGCGGAACGGATTCCCTGCCTCGCCGACGTGCTCGATACCCGCGCCCACTATCTGCGAACCAAGCGCGAAAAGATGGGCCACTTCCTGGAAGATTTCTAAGGGCTCGGCCCATTTGCCTGTGCGCTTTAAAGCCCGGCGAAGAAGCTGAGCAGATCGGCGTTCACCTGATTCTTCAGCGTGGAGCACATGCCGTGCGGCGCGCCCGGATAGACTTTGAGTTTCGCTCCCTTCACGATCTTGGCAGAGAGAAGCCCCGCGTCCGCAATCGGAACAATCTGGTCATCGTCGCCATGGAGCACGAGCGTGGGTACGTCGATCTTCTTCAGATCCTCAGTGAAATCGGTTTCCGAAAATGCCTTGATGCAGTCGAAGACAGCCTTGTGGCCCGCCAGCATGGCCTGCAACCAGAACGAATCCCGCAGGCCCTGCGATACCTTGGCGCCGGGACGGTTCGCTCCGTAGAAGGGCGCGCTGAGATCCTTAAAGAACTGCGATCGGTCGGCCAGCACGCCCTCGCGGATTCCGTCGAAGGCCTCCATCGGCAATCCCCTGGGATTGGCCGCGGATTTCAACATCACCGGCGGAACGGCGCTGATTAATACCGCCGCGGCAACCCGCTTCGTACCGTGCCGGCCAATGTACCGCGCCACTTCGCCGCCACCCGTGGAATGGCCCACATGGATCGCTGCCTGCAGATCCAGCGCCGCAACCAGCTCGGCCAGGTCGTCGGCGTATGTGTCCATGTCATTGCCGTTCCATGGCTGGCTGGAACGGCCATGCCCGCGGCGGTCGTGCGCGATGCAGCGGTACCCCTTGCTGTCCCAGGAATATCATCTGGTCTTCCCAGGCATCCGCGGATAAGGGCCAGCCGTGACTGAAAACCACGGGCCGCCCCGCGCCCCAATCCTTGTAGTAAATCTGCGTGCCGTCTTTGGTCGTGATGGTCATGCGAGATTGGAAGGGAATTACGAGCTCGAGATTCTATATTCTCGGAGACTACTGTGTGGAATATTGCTCTTGGCGGGACCTGGCGATTCAGCCTAAACTCGTCCGGTATCACCCAGCTTCGGATTCGGGCCTCCGCCCCAATCCTCAAGCCACTGCGCGGGCTTTTCCCGCCGGAACCTCGCGGCGAGTTCTACACACTGCCGCGCAGCGGAACTGGTCGCGGGATCCATCTCAATGACCTCTACTCCCTTGCTCCGCAGGAAGCGCAGAGTCTCGTCGCTCGACGCGTTCGCGACATCTCCCACCACCACCCGTGGAATCCCGAACTGGACAATCGCGCCGGTACACATGAAGCACGGCTGAAGGGTTGTGAATAGCGTAGTGTTGTGCCGGTTCCGAAGCCGCCCCGCGGAACGCAGCGCTGCCATTTCCCCGTGCAGAATGGGGTTGCCCTCCTGCACCAGTGCATTGTGCCCCTCGCCGAGTACGCGCCCGTCCCCGTCATCAACCAGAACCGCGCCGATCGGGCAGCCGCCTTCCGCGTAACTCCTCAACGCGAGTTCGAATGCGCGCTGCAGGTAATGCTCGTGTCCGCCGGCCATGCAGTTCTCACACTAGCAGAACGGCGTGCCCTCACGATCGCTGACCACGGCTTCCGGTTTGGTCGCCGCGGTTTGAAACAGCGCGTCCCAGACGAATCCCGTGACGAAGAAATAGTTGTGGCGGTGAGTGCGATGGTGAATCATGTGCATTTGCTGGAAGCGGCCCAGAATTCCTGTCAGCTCCGCTTCTTTATGGAAAAGTATGTGAAGCCTGTGGTCGGCGATCATGGACGCATACATCGCCGCCGCGAACGGCGCGCAATGGTTCCAGCCGCGCAGACCGCCATAACCCGCGACGAAGATCAGGCCGATCGGAGCGATCAAAGAGAACGGGAAGCTGATGAATAGCTCCTTGGGATCTTCCGCGATCTGTTGCTCGCGCCGCCCGTGATTATCGTATACGCGATGATGCTCCCGCTCTCCGTGCGCGTAAAAAGTCTGCTTGCCCTGGCGCATCTCGTCGTGCCACCAGCGGTGCCCCAGATTGTGGGCGAGCGACCACACACACCATCCCGCTGCCAGATCCGCTGCTGCCCCGAACCAGCTCATATTCCCAGCGCCTCCTGTCTTTGTTTTGACAATTTTATGTCCATCTCGCGTCCTGGGCAAGCTTCAAATGGTTAACAAAACGCTTGACAGATTCCCTTAATCATCCTATTCTCTATAGAGTATGCTGCCTTTCGACGGAAACGCCGCAGTTGCCCTCCTTACTGTTAACTCCCGCTGTTGTTGTTGCTAGAGCCCCCTCTTCCTTTCTTTCGACACACTTCAGGAGCTTTCTTGTATGACACGTAAGGATTTTCTGCTGGCTTTGCCGGCGGCCGCCGTCGCCCAGAACATGGCCGGTGAGCCCGTTAGGCCGAAACTTTTACTGGTAGTGGCCCACCCCGATGACGAGTATGCCTTCGCCGCCACCACCTATCGGTTGACGCGGGAATTGGGCTGGGCGGCAGACCTGGTGGTGATCACCAATGGCGAGGCGGGTTATCGCTATTCCGCCCTCGCCGAATCGATCTATGGCGTCTCTCTGACTCGCGAACGGGAAGGGCGCAGCCGTCTTGCCTGGGATCCGCCGCCGCGAAACTCTCAACGCCGGCAGGGTGCTGGGGATTCGCCGCCACTACTTTCTGGAGCAGCAGGATTCGGGCTTCTCCACCGATTCCGCAAGCGCCCCGACCTCCAACTGGGATCGGGAAAAAGTGCTGGCCGCCTTGACCACGCTGCTGCATCGCGAACGCTACGACGCAGTCTTCACGCTGTTGCCCACGGCCCAGACGCACGGGCATCATCGGGCTGCCACACTGCTCGCCCTGGAGGCCGTCTCCGGTCTTGCCGCCGAGCGCCGGCCCCTGGTGCTGGGAGCGGAGCCCCGCGCCGTTGCGGGGCCCTCGTCAAGCTTTGACGGTTTGCCCGATCAGCCGCTGTCGCGAACCTCGGGCGCAGCCCCCGCTCTCACCTTCCACCGTGATACCTCGTTCGGATACCACAACGCGCTCAATTATCAAATCGTCGTCAACTGGTTTATCGCCGAGCACAAATCACAAGGCTTGTTTCAGACCGATTGCGGCAAGCATCAGTTGGAAGACTTCTGGCTGTTCGCGGCCAGCGGAACCGATGCGGCACGCCGCGTTCGCAACCTCGCCGCTCAACTGATTCCGGCGGCGCAACAAGTAGCGGCGCAACAAACAGCAGGTTAGCCGCATGGAGGCAATGATGAAACTACCGGGGATGATCTCGATTTCGCTTCTCTTGATTGCGTCGGCAGCCGCGCAAAACGTGGATGGGCTCTGGGACGCCACCGTAACCGTCAACGGCACTCAGATCCCTTTCCGCATGGAATTCTCCGGCGCGGGCGATGCGGCCAAGGGAAATTTCTTTAACGGTGAGGAGCGCGTCTCTTCCAGCGGCGGCGAGCTTCGCAACGGAACACTGCGCTTGAATTTCGACTCCTACGCAAGCCGCCTCGAAGCCGTAGTCACGCAAGACGCGATCGATGGACGCTACGGGCGCCAGGGCCGCTGGTACGAGTTTCACGCTCGTCCCGCCGCCGCCGATCCCTCCACCCTGCAAGCCATACCGGATATCGCCGGGCTCTGGGAGATTCCCACCCACAGCGCGAAGGGGGAATCGGCTTGGCGTTTCATCGTGCAGCAGAAGGGCGCCGCGGTTTCCGCCGCGATCCTCCGCGTCGATGGCGATACCGGCGCGTTGACCGGCACCTGGCGCGAGGGAAAGTTGCTGCTCAGCCACTTTTCCGGCGCCCGTCCGAATCTCCTGGAAGTCACCCTTTCGCCGGATGGGAGTCTGAAACTTCTGCAGAACGGGAAAACCGCGTTGACCGCGATTCGCCCTGCCGCCGCCCGCGCGCAAGGCCTGGCTGAGCCCGCCGATCCCTTTCACCATACCGGTGTCAAAGATCCCGCCGCCCCGGTAACTTTCGCGTTCCCGGATCTGGAAGGCCGCACCGTATCGCTGGACGATTCGCGTTTCCACGGTAAAGTCGTGGTGCTGGCAATCTCGGGAAGCTGGTGCCCCAACTGCCACGACGAGGCGCCATTCCTCGAAGAACTATATCGCGCCTATCGGGAGCAGGGGCTCGAGGTTGTCGCGCTGTCTTTCGAAGAGGCGGAACAGTTGAAAAGCCTGTCGCGCTTGCGTGCGTTCGTCAAAGAGTACCAGATCGATTACACCGTGCTCGCGCCCGGCGAGCCAGCCGAACTGGCCGCCAAATTCCCCCAGGGCGAAAATCTGAACTCCTGGCCGACCACCTTTTTCCTGGGCCGCGATCACCGCGTGCGCGGCGTGCACGCGGGCTTCGCGGGAAAAGCCAGTGGCGAATTCCACCAGCAGACCAAAGATGAAATTAAGGGCATCGTGGAACGGCTCCTCGCCGAGAATACTTCGGCGGCGAAGTGAAACCACAAAGCGTGGGCCCTACAGCTTCCGTTCGAGTTCGCGGCCGTACCAATATACGGAGCCGCACCAGACGGCTGCCGCCAGACGGCAGGAACCAGAGCGTGGTGGAGAAAATTCCTGAGGCCGTCATCGCAATGCCCACCATTTGAACCAGGCCGTTGCCGATCGCCCCGCCCGTGCTGAAGCGCCACCGGGTCTGATCGCGGGGTTGTTCCACCGCCGGAGCATGACCCACCGCCAGCGCCACCATCGCGCCGCCGAGTCCGGCGAGCGGAGCCAGCGGAAGCGTGAGCGGAATCAGTACCGCAAGGAAAGCGGCATCCTTGGCCAGCAGCAATTGCCAGCCGCGAACCGGAAGCAGCCGGTAGCGCGAAAGTCCGCCGTCTCCGTCCAGGCCGAAAAGACATTGCGCGTAGCTGGACATCGCCGCGACCACCAGCACCGTCATGGCCAGTAAGGCCTCGCGGGGCAGGCCAGGCACGAAAATCCGATAAGCGAATACCGCAAGGCTGAGGATCAACGCGCAGTAAAAATCCAGTGTCGAAAGAATTTCGCGTAAGATTCTTGCGAATCAGCTGATTCAGCGGACCAGGGAAAGCGGGCATCCGCCGCCACAATCCGTTGCCGCTCGGCAGCGGTAGCGCGGAGACCACAAACACCGCCGCGAACAGGCTGGCGATGAGCCCCACCAGCCCGACCGAAAGGGTACGTCCGGCGCCCCACACCGCCAGCACCGCGATTCCCCACGTGAGCGGATTGATCCACGGACTCGCGATGCGGAGAAGCCACAACTCACGCCGTTCCAGCGGCCAGAGGGCGAGGCGCGAAGGCGGAACTTTCCGCAAGGGATCTGTGCTGAGAGGGAAAAGCAGTACCAGGCCGAAGATCAGGTAGACGAACGTTCCCGCCTTGCCGAGCAGGAAGATCGTGATCAGAAAAAAATTGTTGCCGGCGAGCGATTGAAAGGCCGTCCAGTCGCGTCGATAGGCGAGGGCCAGCGCCCTCAGGATCGCGATGGCCCGAGCCATTCCAGTTCCTCTACGACGGGCGTCTCTACGAGATCGAAATAGTGATCTTCGAGCGATTGCGGCAGTTCGCCCACCGGGGAATTCCACACCATGGTTCCCTTCCGGATCATCACTACCTGGTCGGCGATGCGCTCCACCATGGAAAGAATATGCGATGTCAAAAAGACCGTGATCCCGTGTCCCGCGCAGGATTTCAGCAGGTCGCGCATGATCTTCGCGGTGACCGGGTCGATGGCCTCGAAAGGCTCGTCCAGGAAGAGCACCTGCGGATTGGGCAAGAGCGCCATCGCAAAGGCGGTCTTCTTGCGCATGCCGTGGGAGCAGGAGGCGGCGAAGGTCCGGCGCCCGTGCTCCAGGCTCAGCGCATGCAGCAATTGCGCCGTCCGCGCGCGCGATTCCTCGCGCGGAACCCCATAAATGTCGCCGGTGAGTAGCAGGTGCTCTTCCACCGTGAGATCGTCGAAAAGGCCGAGATCCTCGGGCAGGACGCCGATGCGGCGTTTCAGCTCGAGCGCGTTCGCCGGCGCATCGAGACCGCACACTTTGACTTCGCCGGAACTCGGGGCGAGCAGCCCGGTCAGCATCTTGACCGTGGTTGACTTCCCCGCCCCGTTGGGCCCGAGAAAGGCGCAGATCGTACCGCCTTCGACCTCCAGATTCAGTCCGTTGACGGCGGTGAAATCACCGAAGCGGCGTGTCAGGTTGCGGCAGGAAATCATCTCTCTCTATTGTGACGGTAGGGCGAGGAAAAGGCGACTCTCCGGGACAAATAGTAAGCTGAAAGCAATGCTGTACCATCCAGACGAAGTCATCCGCAAACTCAGCGCCATCTCAAAGCGCAGGAAGGCGGATCCCGCCGAAGCCGCGAGGCAGTTGTTAGAGGTGGACCCGAACTTCGCTCCCGCGATCGCAGTTTCCAGCATCCTCCTGGAAGCCAAGCGGCGAATCGGGAAAGGCCGAGGAAGTCCTTTGGAGCGGCTTGGACCGGTGCCCTTGCAGCGTGGAACTTCACCTCGCTCTGGCCGGTTTGCTCCGGGAACTAAGGCCCAGCGATCCTACTTCGCTGCGGCTCGTCGAAATCGCGTTCTGGAAGCTCTCGCAAGTCGAGAAGGTGCGGGTGGACATTGCCAAACTGACAGGTCCGGCGATGAAGGGCATCGGCCCCGCCAGGGATCCTCACACCTTCGGCCTCGCGGCTCTTCGGTACCAGGAAGAACTCAGCGCTTATCAAACTCTGCTGAAGGAGGACAAACGTCTCGCTCCGCATCGCATGCTGAATGATTTGCAGCGTGAGGCCCCCTTCGAAGTGGAGCGCAAAACCCTTCGCAATGTTCTGCGGCAGCCTGAGAAACTCGTCCCCTTGCTCTACGCCGCGGTGCGCGAATGGGCCAATTCGATTCGGGAATCTCATCCCCTTTCGCCCGTCGCGGCTGCGATGTTTGTAGCGGTTCTGGGTGAGATCGGCGGATCCGGAACTCATTGGGCGACTTGCTCGAACTGACACGGGAGCCCGGCGATCAACTCTTTCCGTACTTTCACTGGGCGCTCTACCGGTTGGGCCAGCGCTTCCCGGCGGCGGCACTCGCCAGTTTGAGCGCTGCTGCCCGGAATAGCGGTTCGTCGCTGCGTTGCGCAGTGGCGGAGCACCTCAATCTGCTACCGGAGATCGACGGTGTGGCGCCGGCCCTGGCCGCGCTGATCGAGGACTTTCCGCGCATCGCGAGGGAAGAGGAAGCCGCCTATCTGCTCGCGATTGTGACGGACGCGATGTCGAATCGCGATGCCGTCGAACAGGCCCATTCGATTCTCGCTCAAAACCAGATCCTGCTTGACCGTGATGCGCGCCAATGGCTGGAGGAAATGATTAACGGCGACGACGATTTCATCCCCAGGTTGGAGTTAGACGGGATCAGCGATTACAACCTTGAGGACGTCTGCATCGACCGTGTCTTTGAGACCGTCCGCGAGTTCGATGAGCAGTCGGACGAAGACGAAGGTGCGGAGTTAGAGCCATCAGAAAGCGACGAGGAGGTAGACATGTTTGAGGATGACCTCGAGTTCAATCTCGAATCGCCGTTCTCGCCCAAGGTCGGGCGCAATGAGCCCTGCTGGTGCGGCAGCGGCAAAAAGTACAAGAAGTGCCATCTCCCGGAGGATGAACAGGCCCACTTTTCCAACATCCCTGCGGATACGCCCCCAGCGCTGCCTCCCCTGCCCTTGAGGATACTGAAGGGCCTCGAACAATGGCACACAAAAGCCGATCGCGCGCGTTCCAGGGAGTTGTTTTTCGGCAGCGCCGCGGAAGCCGCGCACGATGAAAATGAGCTCGATGCCTTCGTGCAATTCCTGCTGCACGATTTCCGCGACGCCGCCACCGGCCTTACCCTCACCGAGCATTCCCTGCAAGACCGCGCCCTCACCCTCACCGCCCAGGAACGCGCCACCGCGGAAGCAATGCGGGATTCGCGCTTCGGTCTGTACGAAATCACCAGTATCGAAAGGGGCCGCGGCGCGGGCATGACGGACGCCTTCGATGGCACGAAGTTCTTCGTGGAAGACATCGCCACATCGCGCAACGCCAAGCCGGGGGACTACGGACTGCTGCGCGTTCAACCCTCGAAAGACCGCTATGTGCTCTCTGGCAACGGCACCGTGGTGCCGCCCGGGCATCTGACCCTCATCAGACAATTTGTGAGCATCGGCGCCCGCGACGCCGGGCAGAGCGAAGCCGATTTCGTTCGCGCCAATTCCCACCTTGTCCGCCGGCTGGTTCTAGACCTGAATGCGATGGGAGCGGAAGGCTCCGCACTCGTTCGGTAGCCGCTCCGCCAAAACCCCTTCGCCAACCCCAGCCGCGCATTTTCCTGTCACAATTTCGAAGTGGACGTCGTATTAGGGGTTGTGCAGCCCGACGAAATCGCACTCGATCAGGTGGTACCCGCGGCCGGCAAGGTTCGAACTGCCGTGTCTGTGGACCTCCTGTTTCGGGAGCACTACGCACGTATCGTCGGGATGCTTGCCCGGTTGACGGGAGATCGCGCGCACTCCGAAGAGATCGCTTCGGACGTTTTCCATAAGCTATCCCAGCGTCCCTCGCTGCTCGATAGCGCGGACGATTTGACCGCCTGGATCTACCGCGTGGCAACCAACGCCGGCTTCGACGCCCTGCGCACCAATTCGCGCCGCCGTAAGCGGGAAGAAGCCGCGGGAAGTGCGGGAATTCACGCGGCGCCCGGCTCCCGACGCGCTCGATACCCTGCTCCTGGAAGAACGTCGAGTCAGGGTGCGCGAGGTGCTCGGGTCGCTGAAACCGCGCGACGCGCAATTGCTGCTCCTGCGCGCCAGCGGCCTTGCCTACCGGGAACTGGCCGCGACGCTGGGCATGGAAGTGGGTTCGGTCGGCACCATGCTGGCCAGGGCGGAGGCGGAGTTCGAACGGAAATTCCGCGCTCGCTACGGAGAACAGGTATGACGCAATGTTGGTCGGAAGGCGCCCTTCGGGCCTACCTGGATCGCGAACTGTCGCCGGAAGAGATTCAACTGGCGGCGGCGCACCTCAGGGAATGCGCCGAGTGTGACGGAGTTTGCAAGCAGCTCGCCGGCCGCGGCGCGCGCGTCGCGGCGCTGCTTGATCTGCTGCCGGAATTAGAGGTCGAGACGCTGCACGTGCCCGCCCGGATTCCCCATCGGGTAAGCGCCCGGCCGCGGCTCGGATGGGTCGGCGCTGCGGTGGCCCTGGCTGCGGGCTTGGGGATCGCGGCGTACCTGGTGCCTCGTCGGCAACCCGCTCCAGTTGTAGTCGCAGTCGCCCCCGCTCCGGCGGTTCCGCAGCCGCGTTCCCCCAGCGGCGCAGCCGCCGGAAGAGACCGCGATGGCAATCCGGCCGGTGCGCAGTGCCGTGCGCCGGACGCCGCGGCCAGTGGCCGATGCGGGCGATTTTGTGGCGCTCGATGACGAACCCTTCGAATCGGGCGTAATTATGCGGGTGGCGGTGACTCCCGGGAAAACCCAGGCGGATATAGTTTTCGGACCCGACGGACGCGCACGCGCGTTCCGGCTGGTCCCGGTCAGCGGGCTCAAGGCAAGCAATCAGAAATTCTAAATTCAAGAGGAGAAACACGTGAACAGACTGATACATGTGGTTACAGGCTCGGCGCTGCTGGCATTCGGCGCCGCGGCTCAGGATAACGATCTAACCAGGGCGAAGCAAAAGGCCGAAACCGAACAAATGGTCCAGATGAAGGTGATGGGGGCTGTGCGCGGAATGACCGTCAAGGGCGCCCCCTACTCGGCCGACGAGGTCAACGAAACCAATCAGGTCCTGGCCGACGGCACGCGAATTCATCGGGAAATGAAGACCTCCGTCTCCCGCGACAGCGAAGGCCGGGTACGTCATGAGACCCCCGATAACATCACCATTACAGATCCGGTCGCCAACGTGACCTATATCCTCAATCCGAAATCGATGACCGGCCAGAAACTGCCGATGGCCGCCGGCAACTTTACCTTTTTGCGCACCGCCGCCCCCGGAATACCGGCAGGCTCTGCGAGTGCGTCATCCAGTTTTACCTTCACTACCACCTCGGATGGACCGGCAAGCATCACCGTGAACGGCGAAAAACTCGAGGAGAAGGCGGTTGCCGAAATGATGGCAAAGGCCAAGGAAAGTGGGCGCATGGTTACCTATGAGAATCGGACTTTCACCGGTCCCGCCGGCGCTACCGCGGGTGCCATCCACGCGACCAGCGGCGGCGTCATGATGGCGGATACGGCCATGCCGGTGATTCGCAGGCGGACGGCGGGCGAACCGCTGGGTACACAAATGATCGAAGGCGTGAACGCGGCCGGGTCACGGAATGTTTCCACCATCGAGGCCGGCTCGATCGGCAATGACCGGCCGATTCAAGTCACCACCGAAAGCTGGTACTCCGAAGACCTGCAGATGACTGTGATGAGCAAGCACAGCGATCCCCGCACGGGCGATGAATCGTTCCGCATGACGAACATCCACCGCGGCGAACCCGGTGCCTACCTCTTCCAACCCCCGGCAGGCTACCAGATCACCGAGCGCAAGTAAACCCTGTTCCCGCGCGGGCGGACCGTCCGGTCCGCCCCGTTTTCTCCCTGTCCTGAAATCCTTCGAAAGCTCTCAATTTGAGCCGGCCAGCCCGTGGTAGCGCATGCTTTTAAACCTGCCCGAGTAGCGCTTTGCTCCGCCGCCCCGTCCATCGAAAACCGCCATGCCCGTGGTAGCGCATACTTGCGTGCCTGTTCTGGCGCTTGACCAAATCAGCCCGTCCGACCAGATTGAGATTCCGTGCGGCACTACCAGAATGCGGAACGTAGTGACGACCGTCGGGTATCACCCGCAAAAGATGGCCCTCCCGGCGCCTAATTCACTAGTCGCCCCGGCCTCACGCTTCCGCGGGTGCGGGCGCAAGATGGAGAGCCTCCAGCAGCCCCTTCCACTTACGCAGGATCAGCTCGATCAAATTCAACAGAAGCGCGAACGCGAGCAACCCTGGCCAGAGTTCCATCGTGGTCGGAATGCTGCGGCCGCCGGAGTCGAAAACGTCGCGGCCCCGCACCCCAAAGCGTCCGCCCGTGGAAGTGGCGATCTGGCGCAGCAAAGCCGTATTGTTGCCGTATTCCTGCATTTCGTCTTCCTGCCGGTAGAACCCGACTTCCGGAAATGCGCGGGAATCGGCCAGTGGACGAACTCGGAACAGGCCCTGGTTCTGGCCGATGCGCAGCCTGCCTCGATAATGCCCCGCCGCCACCTTGCCGATCTTCATCGGCGCGTGAAAATCACCCGGGCCGAAAACGAAGACATCGGGCGGAGTCGCCGGCTCCTCCACGTTACGCGAAAGGTGATAATCCACCACCAGTTCTTCGCTCGCCCGGTCGAAATCCGCCGTGGTCTCGCTGGACGGGGCGTGGGGCAGCAGATCGCGGAAGATGTTGGCCCAGAGCTTATCGAAGCCCGGCCATGTCACCCAGTTCGCCGCCCACCGATTCTTCGCGTCGGACGTGAATACCGCCGCGCGGCCCAATCCATACTGCCAGCGCACCAACAGCGGGTCTTCCCGGTCGGCCATCAAAATCGTATCCGAAGTCGGCCGGGCCTGAAACCGCACGTAGCCTTTGAGTTGCGGTGCCGCGTCCATCCCAACGCCGTCCAGAATCTCCGCCTGCTTGACCACCTTCGGCGTGATCGCCTTCTCCACCGCCGTGACGCCAGTGTGCTCTTCGACGTCGCGCAGCAACAGTTGCTCCAGACCCGAAGGGTCGTTCAGGAAGTAGGCCTTCCCGTCCGCGTTAGAAGCCACTTTCTCGAGAAACGCGCGGTTTACGTCCTGCCCCAGACCCACCGTCGAGATGGTCACATGGTTCGCCTGCGCCTCCTTGGTCAGCGTCATGCTGTCGCCTTCTTCGGAAATTCCGTCCGTCAGCAGCACGATGTGTTTGTACATCGCAGTCTGCGGCAGAATACGCTGGTAAGCTTCGGTCAAGGCAGGCGCGATCTGCGTTCCCCCATCCGGCGTAATGCCGGAAATCAACTTCTTGATCGTGGCGCGATCCTCAGCCTTTCGCAGCGGCACTGCCCATTGAAACGAGTTGTCAAAAATCAGTACGCCCACCGAATCGATAGGATAATGCAGGTAAACACGATTTGGCAGGTTTTCATGACAGTCAAATTGCCTGACGAATTGCGAAATGCCGTATTGTCCGACCGGGCGTTCCACTAGAGATTGTGGACGTACAGAGCCAGGCCACCGACGTCGTCATGCCCAT
Source organism: uncultured Solibacteraceae bacterium (assembly GCA_963811575.1). GTDB lineage: Bacteria > Acidobacteriota > Terriglobia > Bryobacterales > Bryobacteraceae > Solibacter. Next base: position 1,174,111 of record CAWERY010000009.1, read on the forward strand.
GCAGGTCTATCGCGAAATGATGGGCGTCGGTACCGACCGCTGAGTATGCCGCGTCGCTGGCGGCCATTCGCGAAGGACTGGCGGACGTGGAACGCGGGCCGTACTGTTCCCGTCGGCGAAATCTGAGGCGAAGGCGTCCACCGCAAAAAATGGCATTCACGATTCGATTTCTCGCGTCGTGCGACATCGAAGGGGCGTTCGACTATATTCTTGTCCGTGCTCGCTGAATGCAGTTCGCTGGCGAAAGGGCCTGGAAGATCGAATCAATCGCTGGAGCAAAACCCCGAAGCGTCTCCGGTTCGCGCCGGAGAATAAAGACGCCTAGGTAGCCCGTCGGCAAAGGCTACTTGGCAAGTACCGGATTTTTTGCTATACCGTTCGCGGCGACGTGATATTCATCCTGGCGATTCGACACGGGGCAAGGGCCTTTCTTGTGCCGGAGGACGTTGATACCGTCGAGTAAGAGTTTACGGGCGCGCTTACGCGGTGACTTTTTTGATCGCTGCTGACGTGGGCCACGAGTAAGTGTCGTGTCATAATGCTTAGCCCCCAGATGACAAGGATAATCGTGAGTAAACCGAGCCAAAATAAGAATCTGGGTCGGGCAAACCGTCTCCCACTCCCATCCGCAATCCTGGACTAGCAAGCGAATCCAGTATCATGCACGCCACCGCCGGAATAGTGAGTGAAAGGGCGTAGCCGAGGGGTATTCCGATAATCATGAAGTCGGTCTGCCACCACGCGTATCATGCACGCCGTCAAATGACAGGGTGCGTACGCCGGTCCACCAAACCAAAAGCACCAGCGCCGGGATCACGACCGTAATCGGCAATAACCGGCCTACTGTCTTCCACACTGATGCCCAAACGCGGCGGGGATGGCAAGCAAGAGTTGGGTCTGAACGAAGAGGCACAGGAAGTCGGCTAACGTGAATTGGATCAGATAGTGACGGTCTTTAGCCTCGTGATCGAGCGGTCCAAGCACCGAATTCACTGCAAACCTCGCGGCCGCTAGGGAAGCCAAAATGCCGATGATTCCGAGGAACCCGAGGACCGTTTCCGTATCTGTTTTGTGGCTTCATCGCCGTTGCAGGATCGACAACGATTTCAACCGTGAAACGAAGCGAGGCTTGCTGATCAATTGTATGGGCAATCTCTCCTACTCCTTCTTCGCGATCGGCGCCCCCACGGCAACCTGGTTCCGGTACCACGTCTGCCAGGTGCGATAATCGTAGCCGAAGTTTTGTCCGGTGATTGCGACCAGCGCATCGAACACGCCGCGGCTTCGCACCCAGCGATCCACCGTTTTGGGCTTCGCGTTCATCGAAAGTCCGCCGCCGGGGCCGCCATTCTTGTTGAAGGTCGTGCTCATCGAGCCGGGCCCACCGCCGCTGTTGGTGACGCACCTCGGTGCGCTTTATAGTAGACGTGTTCGATCAGGCTGGGAACGCTTGTTGGTCGGTTGACTCGCCCCAAGGCGATGCCGACGCGATCGATCGTGTCGTCCGATGCGTGTTTGTCGTTCATGCGATATACGAAGTACTTGGTCACCGCGTCGTCTTTCTGCTTCTCCGAACTCGTCGAGGCAGGCGAGGCGGAATTGTCTGACGGGTCGTCAATTGCCGCCACCATGAGCGGGCCGCGGGCCTCGTGGGTGTTGAACCGCCCCAACACTTCGACGTAGATCTGCCTCGCGCTCAACGATAGGGTCTTTGACGACAGCCATTCTATGGGTGGCCGTTCAGCCGCTTGCTCAAGGGCCCCATGGCGTCCGGGTCGTGGATTTCCTCCAAGTTTTCTTGGCAGTTGCGGCAATTTTCGGCGCGGTTGGCGTCGAGCCGCTTCCGCCAGATGCCGATGTTCCTTCTCCATGCCGCTTCAGCGTGGATCTGCCGCTCCTTGCTCTCGGTGTTGTCGGCCTCCTCCTGCGTGAGCCACTTTACCTGGCTGTTGACGACGCGCTTGACATAGCCTTGTCGGCCATCGCCGCCGGGCGTGATCGATTTGGTCTTTGACCTTGTGATACCCGAGCAGACGTTGGAGCTTCGAGCTGTTCGGGGTCGAGGATCAGCACGCGCTCCAAGGCCGTTTTCCGTCGCTCTTTTGCAGGCCCTGATCGCGGCACCACTCGGCCAGCTTCATCTGGCCCTCGACCGTGTTGGGCGATTGACGCCGCATCTTTTCATACTCGGCCAGCTCGGGCCGAGGCGTCTGCACCTTCTCGACGACTGCCGCCTCCAAAGTGATCTGACCGCCGCCGTACACCGCGATGACATACGAGGTCCGCGGATTTTGATCGGCGTTCATCAGATCGCCATCGATGCGCCCCGCCGTCCTGGCGAGCATAAAAGACATCTGCCTGTGCGGCTGAAGAAGTGCCGCCCGTTGAAGAAATGCCAGAACTGCTAATGCCGCCATTGGGCGATAGATTTGATGCATGACTTCGCCCCCTCCGGAAATAGCCCAGCCGCCGCCGGCTCAGACCGTCCGCTTCAGCAATACACCCGGAATAGAAGATCTTCCCGGGAGAGGCCGACGCGCTACAATTCATTGGGCAAAAACCGAGAGCGAGCAACCCAATCGAACAAAAACCAACGAAATCTCACCGTGTATTCATCATTGATCGTGTCGTGTGGAGAAGCTCGTACACACTTTCTAAAGGCCCGATCCTTCCAAAATTTCACGAAATTTAAAGAAATTTTGCTTAAACCCACTTGACGGGAAAGGGGCCTACGCTAGAAAATTCGGGCAACCAAGCCAGAGGTGGATATGAAATTTACTGAAAACTGCATCGGTCGAAGAGCTCCAGGTCGTCGGCCGCTTCGCAGAGTTTGCGGAAGATCCTGCTTTCCGGACCAGTACGTCGATCACCTGAAGAAACCGCTGGCGTACTGGGCTCGGCCCACTGATCGGCGGCTGCCATTGGCCTTCCTTGGGCGGACCCTGGAAGACTTGTTCCGCCAGTTGTCTGAGAACTGACCAATATGCCTGGTATTGGGCAGAAGAAGATTTGTTCCTTCGTCAAGCCGCTCGCGCTAGCCTGGCAAATACCGATCCGGCGGAACTGCCTCCGGCGGCACCCACCAAGCGCCGCCTGCCGGGCCGGCCCAAATCGCACGACGGCAACCAGGGCTCGCCCGACGGCTTTGATCCGGCGAGCGTATCGGAGGTCGTCTGGGGTCAGTGGCGGGCGAGCGTCAACAAGCACGGCTTGGGCCAGGAAAAAATGGGCCGCTTCGTCCCCACGCTGCGGCACATGACCCGCG
>CAWERY010000010.1:0-100148 GCA_963811575.1 uncultured Solibacteraceae bacterium
AGGGATGATGCTGGCCAATATGTTCGGGGTCGTGTTAACGGGCGTCGTGGCGATTACAGTGCCGCTCGCTGTCAGCCGTCGAGTTCAACCGCGCCTGGTGATTCAAGCGCTACTCACCGCGATGGCCGCCTACGTTGTAATCAGTCCGTGGGTGCCACCTTCGCTGGTGCTGACGATTCGAGCCAATGCGAGCCGCAATGGTGAGGGCGCATCATCCCTGCAATTCGCACTTGCCTTCGGACTGGTCGCGTTCCTGGTCTGGATCGTCTGGCGCTTTTCAGCGCGATATGACAACTGGGGCGCGCGCTGGCTCTGCCTCTTTGGCTGCGCCATGATCCTGATCCCGGCCATCGCGCGCTTTGGAGGGCTTCAGTTTCTTCCCCAACCAAGCCGGTATAAAATCGAAGCGGATTTCGCAATCGCTTGGATCGTGGTATTTACCTTGCGCCCTGTGGTGGAGCGCCTACCGCTCGGAACCCGCTGGGCTTTGGCGGTTCCCCTTGCCTTTCTGGCGGTGGAGCAGACTCTCGCGTTTGAGCAGGTTACCCGGCGGATCACTGCGCCTGTCAACGTAGAGCAAAGCATCGAGTACCGATCCGCGAAATGGGTGGAGAAGAATCTGCCGGGGCAGCGCGTGATGATGGGCGGCTCGTTGGGAAACTTTCTGAATACCTTTACCGGCGCGGACCAATTGAGCGCGCAGCCGTACACCACCGCGCCGAATTGGGAACAGCAAATCGCGGTGTACACAATCTACATTGGTGAGAATGCCGGCGACCGCGATGGCGAGTTTTCCCTGCTCTGGTTGAAGGCCTTCGGCGTCCAGGCAATCGCGGTGCCGGGCCCGCGCAGCCCGGAATATTGGAAGCCGTTTACCAGGCCGCGAAAATTCGACGGCGTGCTGCCGGTCCTGTGGAGCGAAGACGACACAACAATCTACCGCGCACCTCAGCGCTATATCTCCCTCGCGCACGTCATGCGTCCGGAGCAATTGGTACGGCATTCTCCGCTCCATGGCCTCGATATCCATGAGGTGCAGAGTTACGTCGAAGCGCTGGAGTCCACTTCGCGCCCGGCTGAATTGCAATGGCTCTCTGCCAATAGCGCACGGCTTCACGCGCGTCTGCTGCCGGGCGAAATCCTGTCGCTTCAAATGAACTACCACCCCGGCTGGCACGCCGCCATCGGCGGTGCACCGCAGGCGATTCGGCCGGATGGAATCGGGCTGATGACCGTTACTCCGAATTGTCTGGGCGAATGCGAAATCGATCTGAATTATGACGGAGGCTGGGAATCGCGGTTGTGCAGGCTGGCGAGCGCGGCCACCTTGTTGCTACTACTGGCGGCGGGCGTACTTCGATACGGCATCCGCACGTCGTCGCATCCACCGCCTGACCGGGCGGCGAAAGGCGGACCAATGATCCAATGCGCGTAGCCCTATTCACCACCTTCGCCGCCAGCAGGAAAGAGCCTCTCAGTGAGATGCTCGAGCGCGTTCGGCACGCGTTTCTGAATGCCGGTTTGGGTGAGCCGGCCATTCAATTCACTTTTGGCGATGGCCTGACGCCGGGCTCGATGTCAGTTGTCGATCGCGTATTGAAACGCCATCCGGAATTGCTGCGGTTTGTTACCGATACGCCGCCGATGCCAGGGATACCAGGCGCACGGCGTATCTCAAACGGCACCATGACCACCGCTCCCGGCGACTCCCTTCCGTTCGCCACACTACAGGCGATCACCGCCGGCGTGCCGAGATCGTTTCCCTTCCACGGCATTGCGCTTCATTTCCATGCACCACAGTTTGGAGATCTGACGCCCGTGCCCGCAGCAACCGCAGGAATTATGCCGGGAATTCTGATCAGCGACAGTTGGTGGGTCACCGGGCGCATGCGGTCGATGGCAGCGTGCGTGTTGGTAGAGGCTGATCCCGGAAGCAAGAAGCTGCCCGCCCTGCCGGAAACAGTCGCAGCCTTATTGGCGGCCTGCGGAAAAATCAAGCGCACCGTTCAGCTGCCTCTGCCGGGCGAACTGCCTTCGTCACCGGCTCCGCCGGCTAGCGCGAATCCGGAGGCGGCGGCCGCCGTGAAGTCCATCGTGCTGGACTACCGCGCGCGCATGAAAGAGATCGCGGCACAGGCGAAGCTGCCTCACGAGCTTCCACCTCCCGGCGTCGAAGCCCTGCGGGGAGCCGGACCGGGAGTGAGCTCCGGACCCAGGAAGCCCATATTGGAGCGCGTATTCAAGCCGCTCGGCTATAGCTGCCGCGCCGCGTCCGGAACCTTCACGCTGCGCCGGCGCACCGCGGGGAATTTGACCGTCGAGTTGCATCTGGACGTAGGCACGTGGGGCCGCTCCGTCTTCGCCGTCTTCCGGATCTTTGGCGTGGGATTCAAAGCCACGCTCGCCGTCCCGGTCTCGGCCGCTGCGATGGCGGCGGCGCAGTACCCGATCGGGGATGCGGACCGCTGGCGGAAAATCGTGGAGAACCTGGGGGCGATGGTCGCGGAGCTGGATCGAAGTTTCGTTCCGGAGATCGAAGCGGCGGCCGGGCCCTCGCCGGAATGGTATCAGCCCGGTTAACGTGGGTGCGATCGGTCACACAACGTAGCGCGCTCTTCACGCCACGATAGATCAATGACGCCAGAAAAAAAGATGTCAACGACCTGTTGCGTGGTCGGCGGCGGTCCCGCCGGCATGATGTTGGGCTACCTCCTGGCCCGGCAGGGCGTGCGGGTTACGGTACTCGAGAAACACCGCGATTTCTTTCGGGCTTTTCGCGGCGATACCGTGCACCCGGCGACGCTCGAACTCTTTTACGAACTCGGCCTTCTCGATGCTCTCTTGAGACTGCCGCATCAGGAACTGGAATTGGTTGGCGGAGTGATTGGCGAATTTCGGTTCACTGCGGCGGATCTCCGTCACCTCCCGACACAATGTAAGTTCGTAGCCCTGATGCCGCAGTGGGATCTGCTCAATTTTCTCGCCGGCCAGGCCCGGCGGTTCGAGCATTTCGATCTGCGCATGGAACATGAAGTGATCGGGCTCAGCAGCGATGCCGGTCGGATCACCGGTGTAACCGCCCGTACGCCCGAGGGGATGACGGAGATCCACGCCGATCTCGTCGTCGGTTGCGACGGCCGGCACTCCGTGGTGAGAGATGCGGCCCAATTGAATGTCCTGGAATTCGGCGTTCCCATCGACGTACTTTGGTTTCGCATCAGCCGGCCCGCCGGCGATCCGGAGGAACAACTGGGGAATGTGAATTACGGACACCTCCTGGTGCTGATCAATCGCGAAGTCTATTACCAGGCGGGACTCATTATTCAGAAAGGCTCGTTCGAAGTGTTGAGAACCACGGGATTGGAGGCTTTCCGGCGAACCATTGTAAAGATCGCCCCGTACCTCGAAGGCCGTGTGCAAGAGCTGCAATCGTGGGATCAAATCAAGTTGCTCACGGTACAAATCAATCGCCTGCAGACATGGCATCGTCCGGGCCTGCTTTGTATCGGAGACGCGGCACACGCCATGTCACCTGCCGGAGGCGTGGGAATCAATCTGGCGATACAGGACGCGGTCGCCGCCGCCAATCTGCTGGCGCAGCCCCTGCGGGAGGGGTGCGTCGAGGATGCCCGGCTGGCGCTGGTACAGAAGCGGCGCGAATTGCCTACGCGCTTCACGCAGTTCCTGCAGAAGAATGCGCACCGGGGACTGAGCTGGGTCTTTCAACACCCTGGCCCATTAGAGGCACCGTGGCAAGTGAAGGTCGTCACGCGCGTGCCGGGAATCCAGCGAGTGGTGGGTCGCGTCATCGGGCTCGGCCTCCGGCCGGAGCATATCGCTGGCGTACGCAAGCGCCGCGCTCCGGAGCCCGCCGCCGTGTGGCGCGTCGCCGCGTGCGCCATCGCCGCGTTGCGCCATCGCCGTGATTGGTCTGGCGGGCGAAATCGCTAGCGCGCCTCTCTGTTCCGGCATCGCGCGGCCGATGTGGCATAATCCCGACTGGGATACCTCACTTGCCGGAAAATCCACTTTCCCGTTGGATCCGCCTGATCCGCCCTCAGGATTTCGTCTGGATCCCGCTATTCTTTGCACTGGCGGCGACCAGCGAGATCCTCGACGTCTTCGTGGTCGTCCCGCTGGTGGCGCTTGGGCTGGTGCAGGTGCTCGAGCCCAAGATCGAGGCTTTATCGCACACCAAGTGGCGCGTCGCGTGGATCATCCTCAAGATGGCGATCGTGTACCTGCTGATCGCGTACACCAACGGCATCGAGAGCAACTTCTGGCTGCTGCTGCTCTTGCCCGTGGTATCGGCGGCCACTGCTTCGAGCGTCCTCGGGATGCTCGTGTTCACGACTCTCGCCGGCCTGGCGTATCTTTCCTTCCTGTTATTCCTGGATTGGAAGCAGTTCGTGCTCGAGCGTCCGGAGATCGACGTTCTGATCTTTCGCGTGGTCTGCCTGTTCCTCGTAGGCAATCTGGCCAACCTGCTCGCCGAGGCGCTGCGCGTCCAGAGCGCGAAATACCGTCGCGCGGCGGAGCACCTCGCCGATGCCAATCAGCAAGTGGTGGAAGCGCAGGAGGCGGTGCGGCGGTCGGACCGGCTGGCGGCGCTGGGGCAGCTGACGGCGGGGCTGGCGCACGAACTACGCAATCCGCTGGGGACAATCAAGGCCTCCGCGGAAATGCTCAATCAACAATTGGGCAAGGAAAATGAAGTGGCGCGCGAACTCGCCGGCTTCATTTCCACCGAGGTGGACCGCACCAATTCCCTGGTCACGCGCTTTTTGCAATTCGCGCGGCCGCTGCATTTGCGGATGGATCGGGAAGACCTGACGCGTACCTTGGATCGCGCCATCACGCTGGCGGAACGCGAAGCTCCGGGCATCGCAATTTACCGGAACTACGCTCCTGAAATTCCGCCCTTTCCCTTTGACGCGGAACTCCTCGAGCGTGTCTTCTACAATCTGGTGCTGAACGCCGCGCAGGCCACCGCGGCGGGCGGCGCCGTGACCGTGAAGACGCGGGCCGAAGGGACGCGACGTGGAGATCGCCGTAATCGATCGCGGCTCGGGCATCGACGACAAAACCATGAAGGACATCTTCAACCCTTTTTTCACCACGAAAAAAGAAGGCGTAGGGCTCGGCCTGGCGATCGTTTCCAAGATCGTCGATGAACACGGCGGTAAGATAGCAGTGGAGAGCGAACCTGGGAAAGGCAGTGTGTTTTGTGTATCGCTGCCCACCGATCCCGCGCCCCAACCCATCGCATGAAGAAACGCATCCTGGTTGTGGAAGACGAAGACAAGTTGCGGCGCGTGATTGAGCTGCAACTCATGTCCGCGGGATTCGATGTGGACAAGGCGGCGAGCGCCGAGGAAGGCCTGAAAATTGTCGATCGGGCCGACATGGTGCTGACCGATCTCAAGCTGCCGAATATGGACGGGCAGGAATTTCTGGCCCTGATCCGCCGTCAGAATTCGCACGTGCCCGTGGTAATGATGACCGCGTTCGGGAGCGTCGAGACCGCCGTGGAAGCGATGAAGGCCGGCGCCACCGATTTTCTGCTCAAGCCCTTCTCGCTGGATCACCTGATGCAGGTGGTGCAATAAGGCGCTCGAAGTCCGTGCGCTCCGCGAAGAGAATCGCGAATTGAAGGCGGCCCTGGGGCGGCGCTACGAGTTCGACAACATCGTGGGCCGAAGTCCCGCAATGCAGGAGATCTTCGCCGCGATCGAGCGCGTGGGACCCTCACGCGCGACCGTGCTGCTCACCGGCGAAAGCGGGGTCGGTAAGGATCTGATCGCGCGCGCGATCCATTTTCACTCGCCCCGCAAAGATCGGCCGCTGGTGAAAATCAACTGCACGGCGATTCCAGAGAATCTGATGGAAAGCGAGCTCTTCGGCTACGAGAAGGGCGCGTTTACCGGCGCGCAAACCACTAAGCCGGGCAAGTTCGAACAGGCGGATACCGGGACCGTGTTCCTGGACGAGATCGGCGACGTTCCCGCCGCGATTCAGGTGAAACTGCTGCGCGTGCTTCAGGAGCGCGAGTTCGAACGCCTCGGAAGCAACGTCACGCGCCATATCGACGTGCGCCTGGTGGCGGCGACCAATCAGGATCTGCGCGAGGCGCTGGAGCAGGGAACCTTTCGGGAAGATCTGTACTACCGCTTGAACGTGGTGCCCCTGAATATTCCGCCGCTGCGCGAGCGCAAGGTGGATATCCCCTTTCTGGCGAATCATTTCGTACAAAAACTGGCGCCCGATACCGGCTGCCTGGTGGAGACCATCACGGACGCCGGCATGGACAAACTGATGGCCTATCATTGGCCGGGCAACGTCCGCGAACTGGAAAACGTGATCGAGCGCAGCCTCGTAATGGCAACCGGAACCACCCTGGATGCCGACGACATCAAGCTCGAGAGCGCTCCCCGCCCCCGGGCGCAGAGCGGAGAGAATCACTTCCTTCCCGACGGCATGAGCCTGGATCAATACGAGCAGGACCTGATCAAGGAAGCGCTGCGCCGGGCGGATGGCAATAAGAGCCAGGCCGCGCGGCTGCTCGGTCTCACGCGAAATGCGCTTCGCTACCGGCTGACACAGATGGGAATGGAGAGCTAGAAACGCTATGCTGACCGATCGCGAATCTTATAAAAAGCTGGAAGCCCACTTCGAACAAGTTAAGAAAGTTCACCTGCGGGATCTCTTCGCGGCCGACAGCCCGCCGCGGCGACCGTCTGAAGGCCGAGGCCGCGGGCCTCTATCTGGACTACTCCAAGAACCGCGTGACGGATGAGACGGTTGGCCTTCTGCTCGCGCTGGCGGAAGATTGCGGCCTGCGTGCCCGCATTGACGCCATGTTCCGCGGGGACACGATCAACACTACGGAAGGGCGCGCGGTGCTGCATACCGCACTGCGCGCGCCGCGCGGCCAATCGCTGGCCGCGGCGCAGGTTCCGGAAGCGGGAGAACCGGTGCACGAAGTGCTTGACCGGATGGGCGCGTTCGCGAACAGCGTGCGCCAGGGCAAGTGGACCGGCTTCACGGGCAAGCCGATTCGCAACGTGGTCAACATCGGCATCGGCGGCAGCGATCTCGGTCCCGTGATGGCCTTTGAGGCGCTGCGGTTTTACAGTAAACGCGAACTCACGTTCCGCTTCGTTTCTAACGTGGATGGCACGGATTTCACGGAAGCCACGCGCGATCTGGATGCCGCGGAAACGCTCTTCATCGTTGCCTCGAAAACCTTCACCACGCTCGAGACCATGGCGAACGCGCAATCGGCGCGCGAGTGGACGCTGAAGGCGCTGGGCGACCCGGCCGCGATTGCGCGGCACTTCGTCGCGGTCTCCACGGCTGCCGAAAAGGTGGCAAAGTTCGGGATCGATACCGCCAACATGTTCGGCTTCTGGGACTGGGTCGGCGGCCGCTATTCCATGGAGTCGGCGATCGGACTCTCCACGATGATCGCGATCGGCCCGGATAAATTCGGCGAGATGCTCGCCGGGTTCCACGCGATGGACGAGCATTTCCGCACGGCGCCATTCGCGGAAAATCTGCCCGTGCTCATGGGTCTGTTGACCGTCTGGTACAACGATTTTTTCAAGGCGCAGACAGTGGCCGTGCTGCCCTACGATCAGTACCTCAAACGCTTCCCGGCCTATCTCCAGCAGCTCACGATGGAAAGCCTGGGCAAACGCGTGACGTTGAGCGGCGAGACGATCACCACGTACGAGACGGGCTCCATCTTCTGGGGCGAGCCCGGGACGAACGGACAACATTCGTTCTATCAGCTGATTCATCAGGGCACGAAGCTGATTCCCTGCGACTTCATCGGCTTCCGCGAGACCCTGAATCCTTTGCCCAGTCCGCTCGGCGAGCATCACGACCTGCTGATGGCCAACGTGTTCGCACAAAGCAAAGCGCTGGCCTTCGGCAAGAAGGCGCCGCAGGGACAGCCCTATCGCGAGTTCGATGGCAACCGCCCGAGCAATACGATTCTGGCGGACAAACTGACGCCCGCGATCCTCGGTTCCCTGGTGGCGCTCTACGAGCACAGCGTGTTCACTCAGGGCGCCGTCTGGGATATCAATCCCTTCGACCAGTTCGGCGTCGAGCTCGGCAAAGTGCTGGCGTCGGAGATTCTGCCGTCGCTCGCCAAGGATGCGCCCCTGCCTGACGACGACAGCTCCACCGTGGCGCTGATCAAAAAGTATCGGGGCTTATGAAGCCTTTTGCTGCTCGGAGTAGGCCACGTACTCTTCGTACGGACCCTTGAAGTCTTCGATCTTGCCGCCTTCGAAGTGCCAGATCCGAGTGGCGACTTCGTCAATCAGATCGTGATCGTGAGTCACCAGCAGCACCGTGCCTTCGTACTTCTGCAGCGCGATATTGAGCGCGTTGATGGATTCCAGATCCAGGTGGTTCGTAGGTTCGTCGAGCACCAGGAAATTGGGCTTCTGCAGCATCAGGCGGCAGAAGATAATACGTGCGGATTCGCCGCCCGATAGAGCGCTGGTCGGCTTCAGCGCGTCATCGCCGCTGAATAGCATCTGTCCGAGCAGGCCGCGCAGTTCTTCCTGCGATGCCGAAGGGTCCCACTGGTGCAGCCACTCGATGGTGGTCATGCCCTTGGCGATGGAATCGGTATGATCCTGCGCGAAGTAGCCCACCGAAACCTCATGGCCCCAGGTGACGCTGCCGCTATCGATGGCAAAGCCGCGATCGGAATCGTCGATGAAGCCGGTGCCATTGCGGATCAGCGATTTGAGCAGGGTCGTCTTGCCCACGCCGTTGCGGCCCATCAGCGCGATCCGTTCGCCGCGCGAGAGGCTGGCAGTGAAGTTGTCGATCACCTTGAGATCGCCGTACGCTTTCGAAAGTCCCTTGAACTCCAGCGGGTGGCGGCCCGAAGGACGCTTGGATTCGAACTTGATGAACGGGCGCTGGATGTTGCTGCGCGCGAGTTCTGAAGTCTGCAGGCGCTCGACTTCCTTCTTACGCGAGGTCACCTGGCTCGACCGCGTACCGGCGGAAAAGCGCGCGATGAATTCGTTCAACTGCGCGATCTTCTTTTCCCGCTGCTGGTTTTGAGACTCGATGCGCGAACGGATCTGGGTCTTGGCGAGCACCATGTCGTCATAGCCGCCCGTGTAAAGAATCACGGTCTCGTAATCGATATCGGCGACGTGCGTGCTAACCGAATTCAGGAAATGGCGATCGTGCGAAATCACGATCAGCGCGCCCTGGTAGTGAATCAGATAGTCCTGCAGCCAGTGCACGGAATCCAAATCGAGGTGGTTCGTCGGCTCATCCAGCAGCAGTGCCGGAGGCGTGCCGAATAGCGCCTGCGCCAGCAGGACGCGGACTTTCTGCCCGCCCTGCAATTCGCCCATACGGCGCTCATGCAGCGAATCCTCCACGCCGAGCCCGTCCAGCAGCACGGCGGCATCGGATTCCGCGGTATAGCCATCCTGTTCGCCGACGATGCCTTCGAGTTCGCCGAGGCGCATCCCGTCTTCATCGGTGAGCTGGTCGTGCGGCTTCTCGTAGAGTTTGTCGCGTTCTTCGAGCGCCTTCCACAAGGGCGCGTTGCCCATGATCACGGTATCGATCACGCGAAACTGATCGAAGGCAAACTGATCCTGCCGTAGGACGCCGAGTTTCTTGGGGCGCGTCACGGAGCCCAGCGCCGGCTCGATTTCGCCGGTGAGGATTTTCATCAGGGTAGACTTGCCCGCGCCGTTCGGCCCGGTAAGGGCATAACGCCGGCCTGGCAGAAACGAGCAGGCGACGTCTTCGAACAGTATTCGGGCGCCAAAGCGCATGGAGATGTTGTTAAGGGAAAGCAAGGATACCTATATGATACCGCAGGCGGCCATTACAATCAGAGTATGCTCAGACCAGCCCCTTTCGCCTACCTGTTTCTCAGCCTTGCAGCCGGAATTCGCGCCGAAGTGCATCCCATGACGCTGCGGCAGGCGGTGGGGCTGGCGATCCGGCAGAATCCCGATGTCACCCTGGCCCGTCTGGAAGAAGAGAACGCGCGCCACGCGGTGGGGATTGCGAAGGACCCCTTCTCGCCGAAGGTGAATGTCGGCAGCGGCCTCGCGTACAGCAACGGCTTTCCGCTCTCCGCGCCCAGCATCGTGCAGGCCCACGCTTCTCAATTCCTCTTCAATCGCCAGCAGAGCTATACCGTGGCGGCGGCCAAAGAACAGGTGCGCGGTGCGGGCTTTGAGGTCACGAGCAAGCGTGACGAAGTAGCCTACCGCACCGCCGCCCTCTATCTGGATGCCGAGCGCGAGGCTCGCGTGCTGGCGCTTTCGCGCAAGGATGCCGAGAGCCAGCAGAAGGTGTTGGAGACCATCCAAGCCCAGGTCAAAGAGGGCCGCGCACTGCCCCTGGCGGAAAAGCAGGCCGCTTATAACCTGGCCCGCTCGCGCCAGGTCGCCGAGGCGCTGCAGGCAGATCGCGACTATTCGGAGACCGCGCTCGCCATCGCCGTGGGCCTCTCCGCCGAAGAGCGCGTGCGGCCCGTGGAAGAGCAGCGCGCCGCGCCCGCACTGCCGGAATCCGAGGAGCACGCCGTGCAAACAGCGCTCGAATCCAATTCGGATTTGCGCAGGCTGCAATCGCAGATCGCCGCCAAAGGGCTTGGAGATGCGCAGTGAAAAGGCGGCTCGCTATCCGCGCGTTGACCTCGTCGGGCAATACGCGCTGTTCGCCAAATTCAATCACTACGAAGATTACTACCGCACCTTTCAGCGCAATAACGGGCAGATCGGCATCTCCTTCCAGGTGCCGGTCTTCAACGGCCCCGGAGTCAATGAGCAACTGGCCCAGACGCAGACCGAGGTCTCGCATTTGAAGGTGGAACTGAGCAGCGCGCGCAATCGCATCAGCGCGGATCTGCAGCAATCGTTCCGCGAGGTTCGCAAGGCGGAGATGGCCGCCGAGGTGGCGCGCCTGGACCTGGAAGTGGCGCGCGAGCAGCTCTCCGTGAATCTGGCGCAAATGCAGGAAGGGAGGCTCGGCATGAGTCAGCTGGAAGAATCGCGCATCACGGAAAACGCCAAATGGATCGCGTTCTACGAGGCGCAATACGCGCTGGAAAAGACCCGGTGGAACGTCCTGCGGCTGACCGGCAACCTGGTGCCCGCAATCGAAGGCATGCCCTAGCAGAAACAAAAAAAGCTCCCGGACGAACCTGCGCGTCCGGGAGCGTTGCGATTCTCCCAATGGAATGGTGGGGCGAAAAATCTAGCTGCAGCCGCTGGTGCCGCCGCAATTGCCGCACTTGTAGCAGCTGCCGTTGCGGGTCATAATCGAGCCGCATTCGGCGCACAAGGGCGCGTCGGAGGTCATCGGATTGAACGGCAGGCTCTGCTGCGGGTCGGCTTCCGTGGGGCGCAGCGTCATCGTGTCGCCCGCCTCCGTGGTGGCATACTCCGCGCCCAGGAACTTGTTGCCGAGCCAGCGGAAGATGTAATCCATGATGGATTTGGCGTAGGGAATCTGCTGATTCCCCGTCCATCCGCTGGGCTCGAACCGCACGTGCGCGAACTTGTCCACCAGGAACTTGAGCGGCACGCCGTATTGCAGATTGAAGCTGACCGCCGTCGCGAAGGCGTCCATCAGGCCCGAAATCGTGGAGCCTTCTTTGGCCATCATGATGAAGATCTCGCCCGGCAGGCCATCCTCGTACATGCCTACCGTGATATATCCCTCATGGCCGCCAATCGAGAACTTGTGCGTGATGGAGCGGCGCTCGTCGGGAAGCTTGCGGCGCACCGGACGGTACACCACGCGCTCCACCGGAGCCGCGGCCGCGGCGGCAATCGCAGCCGTCGCCACCGCGCCCGCATTCTTCTTCTCGCCCTTGCCGGAACCGGAACTGAGCGGCTGAACGCGCTTGGAGTTGTCGCGATAAATCGCGACAGCCTTTAGCCCGAGCCTCCAGCTCTCCGTGTAGGCGCTCATGATCTCGTCCACCGTGCACTCTTCCGGCATGTTGATGGTCTTGGAGATCGCGCCGGATATGAACGGCTGCACCGCCGCCATCATGCGCACATGGCCCATGTAATGAATCGAGCGCGAGCCATTCTGCGGACGGAAACTGCAATCGAACACCGCCAGGTGCTCCGCCTTCAATTCAGGAGCGCCTTCGATCGTGCCGGTGGAATCGATGTGCGTGACGATCTTCTCCACCTGCTCCGGCGTATAGCCCAGCTTCACCAGCGCCGCGGGAACCGTGTTGTTCACGATCTTGATCACGCCGCCGCCAACCAGCTTCTTGTACTTGATCAGCGCGAGATCGGGCTCGATCCCGGTCGTGTCGCAATCCATCATGAAGCCGATCGTGCCGGTGGGCGCGATCACCGTAACCTGCGCGTTGCGATACCCGCTCCGCCGGCCGGATTCGTACGCGTCGTCCCAGCACTGCTGCGCGCCCGCCATCATGGCGGTGGGCAGATGATTGCCATTGATGCGCTTCACCGAATCGCGGTGCATGCGGATCACTTCGAGGAAGGGATCTTCGTTGACCGGATAGCCTTCGAACGTTCCCACCGCTTCGGCGATGCGCGAGCTGGTGAGGTATGCCTGGCCGCACATGATGGCGGAAATGGCGCCCGAGAAATCGCGCCCGTGATCGCTATCGTACGGTACGCCCATCGACATCAGGAGCGCGCCCAGATTGGCGAAGCCGAGACCCAGCGGCCGGAAATCATGCGAATTCTGACCGATCTTTTCGGTCGGATAGCTGGCGTTATCCACAATGATTTCCTGCGCCAGAATCATCGTGTCCACAGCGTGGCGGAAGGCCTCGACATCGAACTGCCCGTCCGGCCCCACATACTTCATCAGATTCAGCGACGAGAGATTGCAGGCCGAATCATCCAGGAACATGTATTCCGAGCAGGGGTTCGACGCATTGATGCGCGCCGTATTCTTGCACGGATGCCAGCGGTTCACGGTGGTATCGAACTGCATTCCCGGGTCGCCGCACTGGTGCGTGGCTTCGGCAATCTGGCGCATCAGGTCCTTCGCCTTGTACCGCTTCACAGGCTGGCCGGTAAACACGCCCTTCGTCCACCAATCGTCGTCGCGCTGCGCGGATTGCATGAATTCGTCGCTCGCGCGCACGCTGTTGTTGGCGTTCTGAAAGAAGATCGAGCTGTACGCCTCGCCGTCCAGCGAGCTATCGTAGCCGGCTTCCACCAGCGTGTAGGCCTTCTTTTCTTCCTTCGCCTTGCACCAGATAAACTTATCGACATCGGGGTGATCGACGTTGAGGATCACCATTTTCGCCGCGCGACGCGTCTTGCCGCCGCTCTTGATCACGCCGGCGAATGCGTCGAAGCCCTTCATGAAGCTGAGCGGTCCGCTGGCGCGCCCGCCGCCCGAAAGCACCGCGTCTTCTTCGCGCAGCGCCGAAAGATTGGAACCCGTGCCGGAGCCCCACTTGAACAGCATGCCCTCGGTCTTCGCCAGATCGAGAATCGATTCCAGCGAATCCTTCACGCTGACGATGAAGCAGGCCGAGCACTGCGGACGCGTCACGCCGGTCTCCAGCTTGGTGACCTTGCCCGACGCCTCGTCGTAATTCCAGCCGTAGCCGCGCGTCTCTTTCACCCCGACGTTGAACCACACCGGCGAGTTGAAGCACGCCTTCTGCGTGATCATCAGGTGGGCAAGTTCCATGCGGAAATTCTCGCCGTCCTGCGGGGTCTTGAAGTAGCCGTCCTTCAGGCCCCAATCCGTGATGGTATCCACCACGCGCTGCACCAGTTGCTGCACCGACGTCTCGCGCTCCGGGGACCCGAGCTTCCCGTAAAAATATTTGCTGGCGACAATGTTCGTGGCGGTCTGCGACCAGTCCACCGGCACTTCGATATCGCGCTGCTCAAAAATCACCGAACCTTTGTCATTGCCGATCGAGGCCGTACGCGTTTCCCATTGGATCTCGTCATACGGGGTCTTGCCGGATTCAAGTTTGGCGGTAAAGTGTCGCGGGAATGAGATTCCCGTCTTGTTTTTTTTGGGAGTTTTAGTCTTCAATGATTCCATTTTCGCACTCAAATCGACTGACAACTGTCCCATAACTCTCTCCTCATGGGCATTCCAAGGTTGAAACGCCTCCGTAATGGTGCCCCAAGATATAGTAGGCAGTCAAGAATTATATCTCCATATAGTGTTTGGGTTTAGGAGTGGTGGGTCGAAAATCGCACAGAAGGGCTGTCAAGCACTCGCCAAAATAATCTCCCGGAAAATGTCCGCTCGCATCTACTCGCCGTCCCAATTTCGGACAGCCCGCTTCGCTCTAATTCGGCTTACTGCACTGTAATCAATAGGATCTCAGGCCACCACTTTGGCAGGAGGACTGCCTGATTCCGGGACGTTATGTTCTGGTCAAACGCTCGCTCAGGCCTTCGCCAGATTCGCAAGAACCTCGCCTTCTCCCTCACCGTGATAGCCACCCTCGCCCTGTGTATCGGGGTGAACACCGCGGTATTCAGCGTTCTCGATGCCGTACTCTTGCAGCCCGTTCCCTACCCCAATCCCGAGCGCCTGGCCCTCGTGGTCACGGCGAGCCGCACCGGCAGCGCCGAGGACGTCAATACCAGCTCAGACCGGAGCTCTTTTCGAGACCGTTCGCGACCGCATTCCCAGCCTGGACACCGCCGCAAACGCCGGGACCAGCGGCGCCAATTTCTCGGCTCCCGGCCGCCTCGAATACATTCAGCAGCAGCGCGTCTCCTCGGGCTTTTTCCGCGTGCTCGGCGTCGCGCCGCAGGTAGGCCGCGAGTTCACGCGCCAGGAAGATGTTCCCGGCGGTCCCGCGCTCGCCGTGCTGAGCTACGCCTTCTGGCAGCGCGTATTTCATGGCGACCCCGCGGTTCTCGGTAAGCCGATCCAGCTCAAGGGCGAGGACCACATCGTAATCGGCGTCATGCCGCGCGATTTCCGTACCACCACCCCGGTCGATGTGTGGACCCCGCTGCGGCCGTCACGCCATGGCGAAGGCGGCGGCTCCAATTACGAAGCAATTGCCCGCCTCGCCCCCGGCGTCACCTGGGCAGCCGCCAACGATCAGTTGCGCGCGCTCAGCGCCGCCCTCCGCGATGACCCGGCCTTTCCGCGCGAGGTGAAGGATTTCGAAGAGCGCATCACCCCCATGCAGGCCGGCATCACCAGCTACGCGCGCAAAGAACTGCTGCTTACCTGGGCCGCCGTCCTGATGGTGCTGCTCATCGGCTGCGTCAACATCGCCGGCCTCCTGCTGGCGCGCTCCGGCTCCCGCGCTCGCGAAATCGCCACCCGCATGGCGCTCGGCGGAAATCGCCGCACCATCGTCAGCCAGCTTCTGATGGAAAGCGTGATGCTCGCCTTCGCCGGCGGAATCGCGGGCGTCGGGCTGGGCGGCTTCGCGCTCGACTGGCTGAAGAAACTCGGCGCCGACAAGAACGAACTCTGGCATCCCATCGAGCTCAACGCGCAGGTCATGCTGATGATGCTCGGCGTCGCGCTCCTGACCAGTCTGGTATTCGGCCTCGCGCCCGCCTTGCAGACCACTCGCTTGGATATCCGTAACGTCCTGATGGAAGCCGGCCGCGGAATCGCTGGCTCGCGCCGCCGGTGGACTCGTCAGGCGCTGGTGGTCGCTGAAGTCGCGCTCAGCCTGGTGCTGCTGGTCGGCGCGGGATTGCTGGTGCGCACCCTTGCCTGGCTCAACGGCCTCAATCCAGGCTTCGACCCCCACAACGTGATTGCCGCCGAAGCGTCTCTCCAGGACGCCCGCTACCATTCGGCCGCAAACCTGAATCTGCTCTACAGCCGGACCCTGGAACGGATCCGCCGCATCCCCGGCGTCGAATCGGCGGCGGTGGCGCTTACCCTGCCCTATGAGCGGCCGCTCAACGATGGCTTCCGCCTGGTCGAGGGCGAAGATCATCAAGGCCACATGGGCGAGTTCGTTTACGCCACGCCGGCCTACTTTGAAACCCTGCGAATCCCCATCCTCGCCGGGCGTTCCCTTCGCGATTCCGACACGGCGCAGAGCGCGCGCGTGGTGGTGGTGAGCGAAACCTTCGCGCGCAAATACTTCCACGGCGATGCGCTCGGCCGTCATTTGAAATCCGGGAAGGATGTCAGCGAGATCGTCGGCGTCTGCTGGCGACGTCCAACAGCACAGCGGCCTGACCGGCAAGGAAGGGCCGATCTCCCTAGAGCCGACCGTCTATCTGCCGTCAACCCAGGTTAGCGACGCGTACGTAACGCTGGTTCATACCTGGTTCTCGCCGAAATGGGTAGTGCGCACCAGCGGACCGGCGCCGAACCTGCCATCCCAGATTCGCGCCGCCGTCGCGGCAACCGATCCGCAATTGCCGGTCGCGCGTTTCCGTACCGTGGAAGAGTTGCGCGGCCGCTACACCGGCAGCCAGCGCTATATGGCCGGGCTTGTTTTCGATTCTCGCCGGACTCGCGCTGCTGCTGGCCGCCATCGGGCTCTACGGGCTGATCTCCCAAACCATCACCCAGCGCCGCCACGAGCTCGGCATCCGCTTGGCGCTCGGCGCCACGGCCGGACAAACGATTCGCGGCGTGATGCGGCCCGGTTTGATCCTCGCCGCGTCAGGCGCCGCCGTGGGCCTCGGTCTCTCGGTGGTGCTGGTGAGATTCTTGCGTAGTTTGTTGTGGGGTGTCCGCGAAACCGACCCGGCAACCTTCGGAGTCATGGCGGCGATTCTGCTCGTGGTCGCGATCCTGGCAAGCCTCGCGCCTGCATTGCGAATTCTCCGCATGGATCCCGCGCAGACGCTACGCAGCGAGTAGCAGTTCCATGTACACGTTGGCGCGCGCGTAGGGCGAGGGAATCACGCGGTCGGCCGGAATATGCCGGAAGCCCAGCGATTCGTAAAGCCGGATCGCCGGCTCCAACCTCGCATTGGTCTCCAGATAAAGCCGCCGGGCGCCTGACGCGCGCGCTTCCTCTACAACCCGGTGCAACAGTTGGCGGCCAATCCCGCCGCCCTGGGAGGCTGCCGTCACTGCCATTTTTGCTACCTCAAACTCATTCCGGCCCATCGCCACCAGCGCGCAGCAGCCCACCGCTTCCCCGTTGCGGATCGCGAAGAAAATTCTGCCGCCGCGATCCAGAATCGTTCCCTGTGGATCTGCCAGCGAGGCCGCGTCCTTGGGTTCGAGCACGAAGTAACGAACGATCCATTCCTCGTTGAGGCTGCGAAAGGCGGCTGCGTCTCCCGGCTCGAATTCGCGAATGATGAGTTCGGTTTGCGACATTGTCATTCTTACCCCCTGGCCCTTCTCCACACTACGGCAGGAGCCTCCAGATGTCCAATATGTTAAACATGTGTATTCATATAATTAGGATATGGATGAGGCCATCGAGCTCCGTCATCTCCGCTACTTTCTGGCGGTCGCGGAAACCCTGCATTTCAGTAAGGCGGCCGCCCAGCTGGGCATCGCGCAACCGCCGCTCAGCCAGCAGATCAAGCGCCTCGAGGAACTGCTCGGCCATCGCGTTTTCGACCGCACCACGCGCGGAGTGAAGCTGACTCTCGCCGGCCAGCTTCTGGCGGAGCGCGCGCGCAGCACCCTGCAAAAAGTTCAGGACGATCTGGAACTGGTGCGTCGCCTGGGACGCGGCGAGGAAGGCGCGCTCACCGTCGGCTTCAGCGGCTCCATCATGTTTACCGATCTTCCGGTAGCCATCGAGGCCTACCGCCGCCGCTATCCCAAGGTGGAGCTTCGCCTCCGCGAGCTGGTGACCTCCGCGCAAATCGCCGCGCTGTTGAACGGAACCATCGATTTGGCCTTCCTGCGCGATGCCGACCCTACCGAAGGTATCCAGCTCAGTACGCTGCTCGCCGAACGCTACGTGGCGGTGATTCCCCGGAATCACCCGTTGGCGCACAAGCCGTCGCTTCGCGTTCGGGATCTCCGCGGCCAGCCCTTCATATTTTTTGCGCGCAGCATGGGGCCGCTGGCCTTTGACCGTACCTTTGCCTGCTGCGAACGCTACGGCTTTCGTCCGGAGATCGTTCAGGAGGCTCCGCAGTGGCCGACCCTGGTCCGCCTGGTGGCGGCTGGGCTCGGCGTCTCCCTCGCTCCCGGCTGCGTCGCCAAGGTGGCCATCCCCGGCGCCGTCTATCGCGAGATTCACGCGGCCAATCGAACTACCGTCGATCTCGGCGTGAAGACCGGCTCCTCCATGGTCCTGGCGAACAACTTCATGTTGCTGGCGCGCCAACACCTGGCGAAATGAGCAACGGACTACAGCGATTGCCCCAGTCGCTTCTCCAACTCCCTGCGATAGGTTCTGCTGATTCTCGATCTCGAACCGTCTTTCAGAATCACCTCGAATTCGCCGTGCGAGATCGGCTCCAGGTGCAGGATGCTTTCGATATTGACGATCGCCGAACGATGGACGCGCACAAAGCGAACCGGATCGAGCCGCTCCGCAAGCTCGTTCAACGCGGCCCGGTACAACACTTCCTTGCCTCCGATGTGCAGGTTCGCATACACCCCCGCCGCTTCAATCCAATCGATATCGGCCACGCGTACGAAGCGCGTCGAACCTCCGGATTTCACCACCAGGCGGTCCAGTGGCAACTCCGCCGCGGGTCCGGTGGAAACCATGCGAAGAATGCGCCGTCCAAATTCCCGCACGCTGCGCTCGTCCATACGATTGCCGGCACGAGCCATGGTCAACTCAAAGCGCTCGTCACTGAACGGCTTCAGGAGATAGTCAAGCGCATTGGCTTCGAACGCGCGGATTGCATGCTCATCGTAGGCTGTCACGAAGACCGTTAACGGCATGCGGTCGGCCCCCACATCGCCGATCACCTCCAGCCCGTTCCGTTCCGGCATCTGCACGTCGAGAAACACCAGGTCGGGCTTCCGGTTCTGAATGATCTCCACCGCGGAGAGCCCGTCGGACGCCTCGATGATCGTGGCCGCCTGTGAATCGTGCCGCAAGAGATCGATGATGCGTTGCCTCGCAGGCGCTTCGTCGTCGGCCACCAGCACGCAAAAGCCTTCAGGCGCGGAAAGCGGCATCGCCCTCCTTTCCGTTCCATCGCAGGGGCAGTGATATTTCCACTTCGGTTCCCCCACTGGCGCGCCGGTTCACGGCAAAACGACTCTCGCCCTCGGGATACAGCCCTGCCACACGCTGCCGCGTCACGGATAGGCCTACGCCGCCCGAGTTCTCCAGCGTCCAACCCGCCGGAAGTCCCACCCCATCGTCGAGCACACGAATATCAAGCCGGTTGCCGTCCCGGTGTGCCGACACGATTACCGTTCCGCCCGAAGCCCGCCTGGAAATCCCGTGCCGGATTGCATTCTCCACCAGCGGCTGAACGAAAAGGCAGGGCACCGAAGCATATTTCACCTCCGGCGCGATTTGCGTCTCGATCCGCAAGTGATCGCCGAAGCGGATCTTCTGGATCGCCAGATAATGTTCCAGAAAAGCCATTTCTTCGGCCAGGGGAACTTCCTGTCTGTCTTTCGATTCCAGCGACAGCCGAAGAAGATTGCCCAGATGCTCGATCATGCCGCGTGCAAGTTTCGGGTTTCGTTCCACCTGCGATGAAATCGTGTTCAGCGCATTAAAAAGAAAATGCGGATCCAATTGCATTCGAAGCGCGTTCAGGCGAGCCTCGGAGAAGCGCTTTTCCAAACGCTCCAAACGCAGCTCACTGGCAATATAGTGGTCGTAATAGTGAAACGCCTGCCACGCGCCCAGAATCAGCCAGTAGATGAGCCAGTTCCAGAGAAACATGCCGCCCAGCGCATCCGCCAGAAGCCGGATACCGGCCACGCGGCTCCATGCCCCAATCCCGAACGCGGCGCGAACCGTCCCCAGAAGATAAACGTATACAGACGTCACCAGCAGGCTCGGTAGAAAGTGCGCCAAAACTCGCAGCAAGAGTTGCTTCCTGGATACCGGGATGTGCCGATCCGCCCAAAGTATCAGCGGGGTGACCATGCCCCAGGACCACCACAACGTAAGCGATAAAAGCAGAGCGTTGCGCCACTCGCGACCGGCGGAGAGATCCGGCAAGGCAAACACACAGCCAAGAATGGTCCACGCCAGCGCCGCAAGCGCAACCTGGCCCGGACCGGTCTTGCTCGATAATTTGCCCACCATCTGATTCGTCACTTTGCCGCCAGACGAACCCCTTCCGGATCAGAGAGGCGAAGCATCAGTCCCCAGCCGAAGAAGTTATTCGCCAGTGCCACCGCGACCTCATTATCGCCCGCTTCCAGTGGCAGCGTGAAGCCGCCATTCTCCAGTGAACATCGTCCGTCGGGAGCTTTTCTCAGTACTTCCAGTCGTATACGTTCTTATCGGCGTACACCAGTTTTCCGTTCACAAATACCCACACCTCTCGGGTCCATCCAATCTCTACTTTCTTCGCCTGTTTCCTGTCCGAAGCAATCGTTGTCTTCAGCCATGCCACCCCCCGGTTCGGTTCGCGCACGGGCAAGCCATACTCGCGGCTGAGATTTGCCAGCCCGTTCTGCTCCGTGCGGATCGCCTTCCATTCCTGCGAAGCACCAGGCATTTCGTGATACGCGGGATCCTTATCCTTCGGCAGGGAGGAAAACGCCGAGAGGCGCCAGGTCCGCACCACGCCGCGATCTCCATCCAGCGGATCTCCAACCGGCTCCGCGGGCAGACCGTCTACCCTGTCGGGAGTGATCATCAGGTTTGCGAACGTCGCCGGCCCCTGTAGCCGTAGGCCGCCTTTCCCCGCATCGCCCTCCAACCTGCCGACCTTGAGTGTGGGCGCTGCCGCATCGTTCACAAAAACATTCATCCGCCGGCCCGACACCACCATCTTGATATGGTTCCACCCGTTCTCCCGCAGCGGCGCCCGGCTTTGATATTGCGGATAGAAGTCCCATAGCAGGACGCCATGCGTCTCGGGCGTATACTGCACGCAAGCCCCGAAGGCCGGACAATTCGGATCAGGCCTGATGTAGAAGAGTTCGAAATTCTCGTCGTCTTGCCGGCGAAAAGCAATTCCGGGTGCGCCCCGGCCAATCGTATTGACGTCGAACTCGATGGTTCCGTCGCTGAAAACGATGTCTTTGAGTACCGCATTGCCGCTGTTCAGCCGCATCAGGCCGTGAGAAAAACCCTGCAGCCGGAGGAACTCCGCGTTCTCCCTGGTCTGCCAGCGGTCCGCTGTCATGTTGATTGTGATCGGTTCCGCGCCTTGCGCAATCGGAAATGTTGACAGGAAAAATACACAGAACGCCACCCTGTGCAGGGCATCTTTGCTAACAAATACTTTCATGACCTCAGAGTAAGGATTAGGGGCTACTCTGGCCAGTGAAAGGTGATGAGACGGATAGGCGTGTTACCAGGCGGCTCCGGATGTTGCGAGTGGGCGCTGAGATTCTCGCCTTTAGCAGCCGTGGAACTCAACGCTGCGCGCGAAATTCACAGCGGGGTTTTCCTTCAACTGCGCGAGCACACTCTCCGGCACCAGGCCGTCTGTGGAAACCAGCGCTACCGCCTCCGACGTCCCTTCGCAGCGCCCCAGTGAGAAGTTCGCGATGTTGATGCTGTTCCTGCCAAGCACCGTGCCCACATGCCCGATCACGCCGGGCACGTCCTGATTCTTCATCACGATCAGGAACCCGCAAAGCGCCGCCTCGCAGTAAATATTGTCCACCTGTAGCAGGCGAGGCTTGTCGAGCACCACCGCGCCTTCCACGCTCGTGATGCCCAGATCGGTCTCCACGTCGATGCGAATGGAATCGGTGTGCACGCTGCGCTTATCGTGCCGCTCCACCACGTCCCAACCGCGCTGTTCGGCGATTTGCATGGCGTTGATCAGGTTTGCCTTGCGCGAAGTCGAACGGCTCAGCACCCCGGCCAGACCCGCATTACGCAGAAGACTGGTCGCGTTATCCGCGATCTTCCCGAAGTAATGCAGCCGCACCGTGTGCGGATGTCCGTTGGCGATGTGCGCCGCGAAATTTCCCAGACGGTCCGCCAGCGTCACATACGGGCTGAGCGCCTTAAACTGCTCCTGCGACATCGGCGGCATGTTGACCGCGTTGATCGCCAGGCCGTGCGTCAGATACTCCACCACCTGCTCGGCGATCCGCACGCCCACGATCTCCTGCGCCTCTTCGGTGGACCCGCCAATGTGCGGTGTGGCCAGCACGCCCTCATGCCCGAATAAAGGAAAGCTCGCCGGCGGAGGCTCCACGCTGAACACGTCGAGCGATGCGTCCGCTACCTTGCCGCTGGCCAGCGCTTCGAGCAGCGCCGCTTCGTCCACCAGTTCGCCGCGCGCGCAGTTCACGATGCGCACGCCGTCTTTCATCTGCGCAAAGGCCTCGCGCGAAAGCATGCCCTGCGTTTCCGGCGTCGCCGCCACGTGCAGCGTCAGGTAATCGCTCTGCTGATACAGCTTCGGAAGGTCGAGCAGTTCCGCGCCCAGATCGTGCGCAATGGCGGAGGTCACGTAGGGATCGTGCGCCACAATTCGCATCTCAAACGCGCGCGCGCGCTTCACCACCTCGCGGCCGATGCTGCCCAGTCCCACGACGCCCAGAGTCTTGCCGCGCAGTTCGTTGCCCGATGAACTTTTTCTTTTCCCACTTGCCGCCGCGCGTTGACGCGGTGGCCTGCGGAATGTGCCGCGCCATCGCCAGCATCAGCGCCAGCGTGTGCTCCGCCACCGAGATCGCATTGCCGCCCGGCGTATTCATCACCAGCACGCCCGCCGCGGTCGCCGCCTCCAGGTCCACATTGTCCACACCCACCCCGGCGCGCCCGATCACGCGCAGCTTCGGCGCCTTTTCGAGCACGCTCTGGTTCACCTGAACCACGCTGCGCACCAGCAGTGCGTCGGCGGTCGCCAGGTGCGCCGCGTATTCCTTGGGATTGGAAACGATTACGTTCCAGCCCGGTTGGGATTGAAGTAACTCGATCCCGGCCGCTGCAAGAGGCTCCGCGATGAGTATGTTCATTTTATTTCAGCGCGGGGAGAGTAGCCTGTGCGTATACTTCCTGCGCCGCCGCAACACCCGAGCCGTATTTCACCGGGTGGCCGTTGGCGTTGAGAATAATTTCCAGCCCGGCGAGCATCGCGAAGAGATCGGCGAAATCGAAATAGCCGAGGTGCGCGATGCGGAAGATCTGGCCCTTCATGGAGCCTTGTCCGTTCGCGATGATGGAGCCGAAGCGGCTGCGGAATTCCTTCACGATGATGCCGGAATCGATTCCCTTAGGCGCCGTGATCGCGGTCACCGAAGAGCCCGGCGATGCCGCCGAGAAGAGTTCCAGTCCGAGCGCCCCGGCAGCCAAGCGCGTCGCATGCGCCAGCATCTCCGCGTTCTTGATCAGGTCGCCCATGCCGATCTGCTTGACGTATTTCAACGCTTCGCCCAGGGCCAGAATCAAAGAGGTCGCCGGCGTCCAGCTGGATTCGCCCGCATCGCCGCTCTTTTTTTCCTTCTTGAAATTGAAGTAGTAGTGCGGCAGGTTCCCGCTCTCGCCAAGCTTCCAGGCCTTGGGGCTGATCGATAGAAACGCAAGGCCCGGCGGAATCATGAACGCCTTCTGCGATCCGCCGATCACCACGTCGAGCCCCCAGCCGTCGATATCGAGCGGCATGGTGCCGAGCCCGGTAATCGCGTCCACCACGAAAATCGCTCCGGTCTTGGCGACCGCCCGTCCCATGGCTTCCACGTTATGCGCGGCGCCCGTCGAGGTCTCCGATGCTTGTACGAAAACACCCTTCGTCGCCGGCTCTGCCTGCAGTGCCGCCGCCACCTGCTCGGCCTGCACCGCCTGCCCGTAAGGCACCATAATCACGTTGGCATCGAGCCCGTAGGCCTTGACGATGTCCGCCCAACGTTCGCCGAATTTGCCGGCGACGCAGACGATGACCTTATCGCCCTTCGAAAAAAGGTTGGAAACCGTCGCGTCCATGGCGCCGGTCCCGGAGGCGGCAAACATGAGCACGTCGTTCGACGTCCCCATGACTTCCTTCAGGTCGGCGAGACACGCCCGGTAGACCTTGCGGAAATCCTCCGTCCGGTGGTGCATATCGGACGCCATCATCGCGTGCAGGGCCGGCGGATAAAGAGGAGTCGGACCCGGAGTCAATAAACGTTGTTTTTTGATATACATCGTGAGGAATAGTCTTCTAGAATAACAGACATCATGCCCCTCATTGATCAGGTGCAGCAGGAAATGGTCGCCGCCATGAAGAGCGGCGACGCGCCGCGTTTGAGCGCGCTCCGCATGCTCAAAGCCGCGCTCATGAAACTGAAGGTCGATTCTCCCAAGCCGATCGACGAAGCCGCCGAGATCGGCGTCCTCAAGAATCTCATCAAGCAGCGCGTCGACGCCGCCGAAATGTTCCGTAAGGCGGGCCGCGCCGAGCAGGCCGAAAAAGAAGACGCCGAGAAGACGATGCTCGAATCGTATCTTCCGGCGGGCGCCAGCGAAGCAGAGGTGGATGCCGCGATTGCCGCGGCGTTTGAGGAGACCGGCGCCGCTTCCCTCAAGCAGATGGGTGTTGTAATGAAGGCCGTACAAGCCAGGCTGGCGGGCAAGACCGTCGATGGCAAAATGCTCAGCGATAAAGTGAGGTCCAAACTTTCATGACGCCTCCCAAATTCCGGCCCTTCGTGCCGGAAAGCATGCAGATGAAGGAGTTCACCTGGCGAGCGGTGCTGCTCGGCCTGGTGATGTGCGTCGTGCTCGGCGCCGCCAATGCGTATCTCGGCCTCAAGGCCGGCCAGACCATCGCGGCGACCTATCCCGCCGCCGTGATCGGCATGGCGATTCTGCGCATCTTCAAGGGTTCGATCCTGGAAGAGAACATCGCGCGTACCGCCGGCTCGATCGGCGAATCGGTCGCCGCGGGCGCGGTCTTCACGCTGCCTGCGTTCGTCATGGTGAAGGCGTGGGGCTCGTTCGATTCCGCCGAAGCCTATTGGAAATCCACCGCGCTGATGTTGGTCGGCAGCGTGCTCGGCGTGCTCTTCGTCTCGCTCATTCGCCGCGTCATGGTGGAAGATCCCGAGTTGCCGTTTCCCGAATCGGTGGCGGCCAGCGAAGTCCACAAGGCGGGACAGGGCACGGCGAAATCGGCCAAGTATCTGTTCTACAACATCGCTTTCGGCGCGGCCACATTTCTCGCCGGCGCCTTCGGATTCTTCGCGCCCGACCAGGATTACTTCTTTCACATCGGCGTGCTCGGCAAAAGCGCCCTGCGCCTGGGACCGCTCGGCAGCACGCGGACCGTGGCGACCGGCGGCGTGACCACGGTCGCCGCACCCAGCGTGAGCCCGGCCTACATCGGCGTCGGCTACATCATCGGGCCGGAGCTCGCCGCGCTGAATTTTTCCGGCAGCGTGATGGCCTGGGGCCTGATGATTCCCATCCTGATTTACTTCCTCGGACCGCAGATTCAAGCCTATCTGCCCGCTAACGCGCATGACGAAGATTGGCTCGGCATGGCGACCGCCGTCTGGCGCTACATCGTGCGCCCCATCGCGGTCGGCAGCATGATGGTCGGCACCGGCTACACGCTGTTCCGCATGCGCAAGAATCTGATCGCGGGACTCGCCAAGGCAATCTCCGAATTGAAGGCCGGCACCGCCGACCAGGCATCGGTCGGGCGCACCGAACGCTACATGAGTTCGAAGACGGTCTTCGGCCTGATCGGCGTGACTTTCATTTTGATGTGTGTGCTCTACATTTATATGACCGGAATCATCGGCGGCGCCATCGCGGCCGCGCTGGTCATGCTGATCGTCGGCTTCTTCTTCGCGACCGTATCGGGATACCTGGTGGGCGTGATCGGTTCCTCGAACAATCCGATCTCCGGGCTCACCCTGTCCACGCTGGTGATCGCGGCGCTGCTCATGGTCTCGCTCGGCGTTTCCGGCACCAGCGGAGTCGTGGCGGTGCTGGCGGTAGCGGCTGTCGTCTGCGTCTCCTCGGCGGTCGCCGGCGAGTTGCTGCAGGATTTCAAGGTCGGCTACATTCTCGGCGGCACTCCGCGCACGATTCAGATCACCGAGTTGATCGCGGTCGTGGTGGCAAGCTGCGTGATGTACTTCCCGCTGCTCTGGCTGCATGTCGGCAACATCAACAAGGGCGGCATCGGCTTCGGCGATAAGGATCTTTCGGCCCCGCAAGCCGGCCTGATGGCCTCGCTCGCACAGGGCATCGTCGGCGGCGACATGGCGTGGCCGCTCGTGATCACCGGGATCCTCATGGGCTTCGCGATGATCATGTTCAAGGTGCGCAGCCCGATGCTGGTGGCGATCGGAATGTACCTGCCCATCGGCACCACGAGCGCGATTTTCGTCGGAGGCATGGTGCGCTGGCTGACCGATGTGATTCGCAAGCGCCGCGCGCTCAACGAGCCGCAATCCGCCCGCGTGGAAAATGTCGGCGTCCTCGTGGCCAGCGGCCTGATCGCCGGCGAAGCGCTCTCCGGCCTCGTCATCGGCTGGTTCAATTACAAATACGGCAAGCTGCCCTCGGTCTTCGAACACCCGTCCTACCTGGTCGGCGTCGCGGTGATGGTGTTGCTCGCCCTCGCACTCATTCGCTTCCCGCTAGCCAATGCCGGCGACCCGAACGAGCCCGCTCCGCCCGCAGCGATAATGTAAATATGAGGCCGCGCGACACATCGCCCGAAGCTTGGAAGGTGCTGATGGACCTCATGCGCAAGATACCGCCTGAGGAGAAACTTCAGCGCACCATTCGAGTATTCGTCGATGGTACGCGCAATCGCCGAAGCGGGTCTGCGGCAGAAGCATCCCGGCGGCCAGTGACCGCGAGATCTTTCTGCGCGCCGCGCGGCAGCAGACTCGGCAGCCGACTTGTACGCGAAGGTATATCGGCGAAGAATAGCGGCCATGATGGATCAGCTTAGCGAGGCCTCAACGAGCTGACATCGGCGCTGGACGGCTCTAGGCATCCGGTACCTGGTAACGGCGGGTCACTCGCATCCTCGGTCCGCGCATGGCGTGGTACGCGCGACCATGGATGTCGAGACCTAGTGGCCTTGATTCGCGCCGCCTCAAGCCGAAGCTGGTTGCCAAAGTCCTGGGGCCCGGATTGGTACGCGGACCGGAAATGATGGAAATGCGATCGCGAGAACGGGCCGCGCCTTCAATGTGATCCACATGCGGAACTCCAGAAAGTAGACATATTCCCCGCGCTGACGGATTTCCACGATTCGCAGCTGGAACGCGCCACCCCATCGCCGCTTGGGTCGCGGGAGCAGTTCTTTGCCCGGTTACAACGCCGGAAGATATCCTGCTGCGAAGTTCGCAGTGGTATCGCGAAGGCGGTGAAGTCTCCGATCGCCAGTGGAGCGATATCGGCGGCATACATCGATACAAAATCTCGATCTCGATTGGGGATACATCAGACACCTGGGCGGCTCGCCTCCGCGTGGCAGACTTGCTGGAACGCGCGCGGGCGGACGCACGCGATGAGTGAGCGGCCGGAAACGCCGTCGACGGGACCGTTCCCTTAGCCCTTGTAGACCTTCCAGAACACGTCGCGGAATTTCGCCATTTCGGGGTCGGTGCCGATGGTGACGCGCAGCATATTGTGCAGCGGCGGGAACGGGCGTCCCGGCGCGACGCCCAGCTTCGGCATCTCCGCGATGAACTCCTTCGCATTGCGGCCGGTATCGATCATCAGGAAATTGGCGTGCGGCTCGATGTACTTCACATTCCGCTCGCGCAGCCACGCGCACAAATCGCGGCGCGTCTTCGCCAGCCTGGCACGGCGCTCCGGCACGATCGTCGCCGAGTCTTTGAGTGCGGCGACCACAGCACGGGCGCTGACGTAGGAGACCACATTCATCTGCAGGGGCGCCAGGTGCTGCGATCAAATCCGGTCTCGCAGCGGCGAAGCCAACCCGCAGGCCGGCCATGCCGTAGATCTTCGAAAACGTGCGCGCCACGATCACGTTCTTGCCCTGCTGCACGTACGGCATCGCGCTCTTCACCTCGGGCGACTCCACGAAATGGATGTAGGCTTCATCCATCAGCAGCGTCGTGTTCGCGGGCAGGTTGGCCACCAGCCAATCGACATCCGTGCTCTTGACGGCGGCGGCCGTCGGGTTGTTCGGATTGCAAAGATAGATCAGCCCGCCGTGCGATTTGTCCGCCGCCTCCGCCAGTTTCTTCACGTCGGCGGTATAGTCTTCGCGGAGTTTGGTCAGGATGACGGGATGTCCGAGCGCGTGTGCCAGTTCGATCGGCCCCTCGTAGGCGGGCGTCACGCTGATCAAAGGGCGCGATGGCGAAGTGAACGCGTCGACCGCCGTGTGCAGCACTTCGCTCGATCCGGCGCCCAGGACGATCTGCTGCAGGCTGAGTTGCTCGCTAGCCGGCGATCGTCGCTTGAATCTCGCGGAACTCGTTATAGTGATAGCGCCCGGAAAGCGAGAGCACCTCGCGCATCGCGTCGATCGAAACCTGCGGAGGCCCGGCCGGATTCTCATTGGAGTTGAGCCACACCATGTCCTTCGGCAGCTCGGCGCCGCGAAATGCGGTGCGCTGCGCGTAGGCCATTTCGGGAAGCAGACGGAGTGCGGCGGCGCCCAAACCCAGCCGCCCGGCAAAATTCCTTCGAGTGAGCATGGGATTATGATACCCCGCCCCGAAATGGAAAACGGCGGGCAGCCGAAGCCACCCGCCGTCATCATCCAGCCTGAATCTGCGATCTAGCTGCTCATCGAGCCCAGGAACTGCGCGTTGCTCACCGTCTTATTGAGGCGGTCGAGCAGCAATTCCATCGTCTCCACAGGGGAGAGCGGATTCAGCACCTTGCGGAGAATCCACACGCGATTGAGTTCGTCCTTGGGCATCAGCAGCTCTTCTTTACGCGTACCGCTCTTGTTGATATCGATCGCGGGGAAGACGCGCTTGTCCACCAGCTTGCGTTCCAGGTGGATTTCCATGTTGCCGGTACCCTTGAACTCTTCGAAAATCACATCGTCCATGCGGCTGCCGGTATCGATCAACGCGGTGGCGATGATGGTCAGCGAGCCGCCCTCTTCGATGTTGCGCGCCGCGCCGAAAAACCGCTTCGGACGCTGCAGCGCATTGGAATCCACGCCGCCCGAGAGCACCTTGCCGCTGGGCGGGACGATGGTGTTGTAGGCGCGCGCCAGGCGCGTAATC
This sequence comes from uncultured Solibacteraceae bacterium, assembly GCA_963811575.1. GTDB lineage: Bacteria > Acidobacteriota > Terriglobia > Bryobacterales > Bryobacteraceae > Solibacter. The sequence continues at coordinate 29,224 of CAWERY010000010.1, forward strand.
GAATCCAGCAGGATCACGACGTCGCGCTTGTGCTCCACCAGGCGCTTGGCCTTTTCGATTACCATTTCCGCCACCTGTACGTGGCGGGTGGCGGGTTCGTCGAAGGTCGAGCTGATGACTTCGCCGCGCACGCTGCGCTGCATATCGGTGACTTCTTCAGGGCGCTCGTCGATCAGCAGAACGATCAACGTGACTTCCGGATGATTGGTGGTCACCGAGTTGGCGATGTTCTGCAGCAGCATCGTCTTACCGGTGCGCGGGGGAGAGACGATCAGGCCGCGCTGTCCCTTGCCGATGGGGGTCAGGAGATCCATCACGCGCCCGGAGAAATTGTCCTTGGCGGTTTCGAGTTTGAGCCGCTCGTTGGGATACAGCGGCGTCAGGTTATCGAAGAAGATCTTATTGCGCGCTTCCTCGGGCGGTTCGAAATTGATGGCGTCGACTTTGATCAACGCGAAGTAGCGCTCGCCTTCCTTGGGCGGGCGGATCTGGCCGCTGATGGTGTCGCCGGTGCGCAGGTCGAAACGGCGGATCTGGCTGGGCGAGACATAGACATCGTCCGGGCCCGGCAGATAGTTGTATTCCGGCGCGCGCAGGAAGCCGAAGCCGTCCGGCAGGCATTCGAGCACGCCCTCGCTGAAGATCAAGCCGCTCTTCTCGGCCTGGGTCTGCAGAATTTTGAAGATCAGTTCCTGCTTGCGCAGTCCGGCGGCGCCGGCGATATTCATGCCCTTGGCGACGTCGTTGAGCTTCTGAATGCTCATGTCCTTCAACTCGACCAGGTCGAGCGTCGGGGTGCCGGTTTTCGCGCCTTGCGCGGAACCCTGCTTCCGGCGTTGTGCGCCGGGATGGCTATCGAGCGAGCCGGGGATCCCTTCCGTGGCCGGCGGAGCGGCCGTGGGCGGAGGAGCCGCGGGCGGGGCGGATGCGGCAGCAGCGGCGGGCGGGGCGGCAGGCTTGGCTTCGACAGCAGGCTTCGGCTCGGCGGCGGGCTTGGCTTCGGGAGCGGGCTTAGGCTTCGGCAGCCGGTTTGGGTTCGGCGGCCGGTTTCGCTTCCGCGGTTTTCGCTTCGGCGGCCTTGCCATCGGGCTGGGGCGGCCGCGGCGGCGGACCGGGAGGCGCGCTTCGGCGGCTCGTGCGGCTTTTCCGTGGGCTCTACAGGGGCGCTTTCGCGGGTGGGTGTTTTATCGGTGGGCTTTTCGGATTGTTCCTGCGGCAGGTTGTTGCCTACCGTGTTTGAAGTGTTGTCGTTATTGCTTGCCAAATTTCCCTCACTCCCCGGCCGCTTAGGGCCGAGAACGGCAACGGTTCCACGCCTTCCTGGCGGATGGCGCGCAGTCCGCGCTCTTGCTCAGATTGATTCAACTTGTCGGTCTTTGTGGCTACTACCAGATACGGTCTGCCGTGATGATCGAGCCACCGCTTCAGATCGAGATCCTTCTCCATCCATCCGCGGCGGGTATCTAAAATCAGGCAGGAAAACTTCAGGGTCTCCCTAAATTCCAAGTAATGCTCGATCAAAACCTTCCACTGCTCCGCGAACCCCGCGGGGACCCGGGCGTATCCATACCCCGGTAAATCGACGAGGTAAAACTTCTCGTCCACGCGATAAAAATTAATCGTTTGCGTGCGTCCCGGTGTATTGCTTGTGAAAGCCAGCTTCTTGTGGCCGGTGAGGGCGTTAATCAGGCTGGACTTTCCAACGTTACTTCTCCCTAAGAATGCAATCTCCGGCAATCGGTCGGAGGGGAAAGTGTCCGGCTTGCCTGAGCTTACTACAAATTCGGCTTTCAAGGAACTCATTCGTACCTTTCGCGGTCCGGCCGCGAATGCGGGAAGGGGGCCAGGCCCGCTGGGCCGGCCCCTTCCAGAAACACTAGTGCGCGACGGTCTCTTCGGTGGATTGACCGGCTTCCACCTGGAGTTCCGCGCCGGGAATGGGTAGAGCCACAATCTCCCGCTCCAGCGCGATCTTCAACACTTCGTCCATCGATTCCACGAAGTGCAGTTTCATCGTCTTCTTGATGGCATCTGGAATGTCGGGAAGATCTTTTTCATTCTCCCTCGGCATGATCGCTTCCAGAATGCCATGGCGGTGGGCCGCCATCAGTTTCTCTTTCAGTCCGCCGATTGGCAGCACTTTGCCGCGCAGCGTGATCTCTCCCGTCATCGCCACATCGCCGCGCACGGGAATCTTGGTCAGTGCGCTGCAGATGGTGGTCGCCAGCGTGATGCCGGCCGACGGACCGTCCTTCGGAATCGCGCCCTCCGGAATGTGAATGTGCAGATCCAGATTGCGATAGAAATCGCGCGGGATGCCGAGCGACATGAGCGCGCGATCGAATGTAGCTCATCGCCGCCTGCGCCGATTCCTGCATCACCTCTCCCAGTTTGCCGGTGATGGTCAGCTTACCTTTGCCTTCCATCAAGGTACATTCCACAGTGAGCAATTGTCCGCCCACTTCGGTCCAGGCAAGTCCGGTAGCGGCGCCGACTTCGTTCTTCTTCTCCACCACCAGGTCGCGGAACTTCCACGGCCCGAGCAGCTCCGGCACCTTGGTCCCGTTGATCACGGCCTTGGCGGGCGCGGTCTTGTCCTTGCCGCTCTCGGCATTGACCACCTGCCGCGCGATCTTGCGGCAGACGTTGCCGATCTCGCGTTCCAGGTTGCGGACGCCGGCTTCGCGCGTGTAGTACTGAATCAGGCTGTTGATGCCGTCATCTTTGAAATCGATCTGCTTGCTGTCGAGGCCGGTAGCTTCGATCTGCTTGCGCACCAGAAAGCGCTTGGCGATTTCCATCTTCTCGAGCTCGGTATAGCCCGAGAGGCGGATCACTTCCATGCGGTCCTGGAGGGCAGCGGGAATCGTGTGCATCACGTTGGCCGTGGCCACGAAGAAGACCTGGCTCAGATCGTACTCCACGTCCAGGTAATGATCCACGAACATGAAGTTCTGCTCGGGGTCGAGCACTTCGAGCAGGGCCGCGCTGGGGTCGCCGCGGAAATCCATCGACATTTTATCGACTTCGTCCAGCATGAACACCGGATTCCGGGTCCCCGCCTTCTTCATCATCTGGATGATCTGGCCGGGCAAGGCGCCGATGTAGGTGCGGCGGTGGCCGCGGACTTCGGCTTCATCGCGCACGCCGCCAAGCGACATGCGAACGAACTTGCGTCCGGTGGCCTTCGCGATCGACATGCCGAGCGAGGTCTTACCCACGCCGGGAGGTCCCACGAAGCAGAGAATGCTGCCTTTGGGATTTTTGACCAGGCGGCGCACCGCGAGGAATTCGAGGATGCGTTCCTTGATCTTCTCCAGGCCGTAGTGGTCGGATTCGAGCACGCCTTCGGCGAACTTGAGATCGCGGATTTCCTTGGACTTTTTCTTCCATGGCACCGCCAGCAGCCAGTCGAGGTAGTTGCGGCTGACCGTGCTCTCGGCGGACATCGGCGGCATGTTTTCCAGCCGCTTGAGCTCCGCCATCGCCTTTTCCTGCGCATCGGCGGTCATGCCGGCTTCCTCGATGCGCCGCTTCAGCTCATCGATTTCGCTCTTTTCGCCGCGGCCCAGTTCCTTCTGGATGGCCTTGATCTTCTCGTTGAGGTAGTACTCTTTCTGGGCCTTTTCCATCTGCCGCTTCACGCGGCCCTGAATGGTGCGATCCACATTGAGCTTCTCGATTTCGATATCGAGCATCTCCGCGACGCGCGTCAGGCGGTCGATGGGATCGAAAATTTCGAGCAACTCCTGCTTCTCTTCGATGGTCAGCTGCAGATTCGCGCCGACGGTATCGGCGAGTTTACCCGGCTCATCCACGCGGATGGCCGCCACCATCGTCTCGTAGTTCAGGTTCTGGCTGAGCTTGACGTACTGTTCAAACAGGCCGGTCACCCGGCTGATGAGGGCGTCCAACTGCGGGCCGGTTTCGACCTTGAAGCCGGAGGTCCGCACGGTGGCGCGGAAAAAGCCTTCGTCATCGGCAACCGAGACTACTTTGGCGCGTTCCACGCCTTCCACCAGGACTTTGATGTTGCCGTCCGGCAGTTTCAGGCTCTGGACGATGTTGACAATGGTGCCGACACTGTAAATCTCGTTGGGTTTGGGTTCATCAATCGAGGCGTCATGCTGCGTGGCGAGAAAGATCTTCTTGTCTCCCGCCATCGCCTCTTCCAACGCCCGCACGCTGGATTCACGGCCCACCACGAAGGGGGTCATCATGTACGGAAAGATGACCACGTCGCGAATGGGCATCATCGGCAGACGTTTTGTATCGGATTTTTCCTTTGAAGTAAGCATTATTCTCCCCAGGGGGTATGGATCATCCCCTGTGCCCCGGTTGTGCGCGGTTTTAGATGTAGCTGTATTAACCGGCCTTTTCTAATATTGTAAGACTGATTTTCTGCGAGAGCACCATTTCCTTGGTGACCTGGAACTCGCGGACCTTCTTGTATGAGGGCAGGTAGTACATCAGATCCAGCATCAGGTCTTCGAGAATCATGCGCAAGCCGCGCGCGCCCACCTTACGTTCCATGGCGAGGTCTGCGATGGCTTCCGTGGCTTCGTCGCTGAACTTGAGGCGAACATTCTCGAATTCGAATAACTTCTGATACTGCTTGATGATGGCGTTCTTCGGCTTGGTCAGAATCTGGATCAGGGCGGAGCGGTCCAGGTCTTCCAGCACGGCGCTGACCGGCAGGCGTCCGATGAATTCGGGGATGAAGCCGAATTTGATCAGATCGATCGGCTGCGCCTGCGTAAGCAGGTCGATATCGCGGCGTCCGCTGACGCCGGTATTGCGCACCCCGCTCGCCTTTTCATCTTCCTGCAAAAAGCCGATGCGACTTTTTGCCGGTACGGCGCGCGATCACCTTTTCCAGGCCGACGAAAGCGCCGCCGCAGATAAACAGGATATTGGTGGTGTCCACCGGCGTGAATTCCTGGTGCGGATGCTTGCGGCCGCCCTGCGGCGGTACGTTGGCAACCGTGCCTTCCAGAATCTTCAAGAGCGCCTGCTGCACGCCTTCGCCTGAAACGTCGCGCGTGATCGAAGGGTTTTCGTCTTTACGGCAGATCTTATCGATTTCGTCGATATAGATGATGCCCTGCTGACATTTCTGCACATCGCCATCGGCTGCCTGCAACAGCTTCAGGATGATGTTCTCGACATCCTCGCCGACGTACCCGGCTTCGGTGAGGGTGGTGGCGTCGACAATCGCGAACGGAACATCCAGGATTTTGGCCAAGGTCTGCGCCATCAGGGTTTTCCCTGTACCGGTGGGGCCGATCAGCAGAATATTGGATTTCTGCAGTTCGACCTCGGTATTGCGCATGCGATTCATGTGAATCCGCTTGCAATGGTTGTAAACCGCCACCGCCAGCTTCTTCTTGGTGGCCTCCTGGCCGATCACATATTGATCCAAAAACTCTTTTACTTCCAGAGGTTTAGGAATCTTATTAGGGGTTCCGGAAGGGGCTTCGACCTTGTCATCTTCTAAGATCGAGTTGCATACAGCAATGCACTCGTCACAGATGTAGGCACGGGGATAGTCGCTCGGGGAGGAGATCAGCTTTCCGACTACATCCTGGCTTTTATGACAAAACGAACACCGTAAAGCATCATCGGATCCGGCACGCTTCACGCAGTTTTCTCCTCTTTCACCGCTGGTGCAACGCCTTCAGAGTAGAGACTTAGACTCTCTTTCGTTTCCATTATCACCTGAATGGGCTTCCTAAGCAATGTTGCCTGAAGTGTGCGGGGGCGTTCTGTGCGGTAACTTTGGTTAATGCTCACGCCGGCTGGCTACTCCGGATTGTGATTGTTGGATGCGCTGTCAGGGGTCTACGATTCCGCCGTCTTGCGCGCCCGTTCGAACAGGAAACTCAGCGTCTTATCCGTTTGAATGTGGCTGGCGATTCGGCCCAGCGTACCGTCTTTTTCAAATTCCATGTGGACCGCGGCTACCGGCTTGCGCTGCTGACGCGCGGCCTTTTCCACTTCGGCATCCACCTCATCGCGGGTGGCGCGGATGGATTCGCGATCGCTGACCTTGCCGAGCAGCAGCGACGCCTTGACTTCGCGGGTCGCCTTCTCGCGCTGCGATTCCTTGACCTTCTCCCAATCCAACTGGAGCTTCCGCGGATCTACGCCCTGCTCCGACATGGCACGCAGGCTCTGTTCCACGCGATTGCGGATCTGCCGTTCCACGAAGACTTCGGGCACCGGGAATTCGTGCGTGTCCACGAGTTTATCGACGATCGCATTCTTGGCGACCTGCTGGGCCTCATACTGGCGCTGCGAGAAGATCGCCTTACGAACGGCTTCCTTCAATTCGTCCACGGTACGATAGTCGCCCAGTTCCTGCGCGAACTCGTCATCCAGTTCCGGCAATTCCTTCTTGCGCAAGCCTTTGAGCACGGCGTGGAACTTCACCGTGCGGCCGGCCAGCTTTTCACTGCCGTAATCGGCGGGGTACTCGACTTCGAAATCCTTTTCGTCCCCCGGGGAGAGCCCCAGAAGATTCTCGTTGAAGGCGGCGAAAGTCTCTTTGGCGCCGATCTCCAACTGCATTTCGTCGGTCTTTACCGGGTCTCCTCTACACCCGAAATGCTCTCCAGGGAGACGACGGCGAAATCGCCTTCGACCAGCGGACGCGGGTCGACGTTCAGGTACTGCGCCTTCTGGTCGCGGATCTCGTCGATCCGTTTGGTGACATCCTCTTCGGTGACTTCCGGATCCTGGTACGGCACTTCAATATTGGTGTACTCGCCGAGTTCGATCTCCGGAACCACTTCGAAAGTGGCTTTGAAGCGCAGCGGCTCATTATCGTGAAAATGAACGTCGCTGATATCGGGCGTGCCGACCACGTTGAGGTTTTCGGCCTCCAACTGCTTCTGCAGGTGGGTGGGAACCAGGCTTTCCAGCACCTGCTGCCGGATTTCGCCGGCAAACTGCTTGCGAATGATCGAAGCGGGCGACTTTCCCGGGCGGAAGCCCGGCAGTTTGGCTCGCTTCTGCACGTCCAAAACGACGCGGCTCGTCTCGCTGTCAACTTCAGCGGCTGGGATGGAAATTTCGAGCGAGTGCTTGCAACCTTCTACTAATGCCAAGTGGATTTGACCTCGGGGACAGAGTAAGGGTTAAACCAAATTATAACACGAGGGTAGGGCACGCCCGACAGGCTTGGGTAGCCGGGTGTTTCACCGATGCGTGAAAAGCCGGTGAAAGAGGCTGCAAGCGCGGCGGGTGACGCAAAATTTTACAATGCCCTGCAGAATGATACCTGTAATTTTATTTATATACGTTTACAAGAAAACATCCGGATTTTGCGGCGCAAAACTCTAGATCATCGCGCGGAAGCGGAAGCGGGAGCCGGGGCTGCGGAGGAGCGTTGCTGGCTGTCTCCGCCACGAAGCGGGAAGTTGACGGTTCCGTAAGCGGATGTTGGAGGGTGGGTCTCTGTGCACGTTGCTACCTGATTCGATGGTAGAGCACGGACCGCCCGATTTCGGGGGCACCGCGAGGGCCAGCGGGGTGTAAGTAGATGGGTGAACAAAAGTTATCGCCAGGAAATATATTTGATGTTGGCGTCACGCCGCAATCGCCTTCGGCGGACCTATCGGACCGCGATGGTCACGCCGGCCTGAGAAAGGACGTCCTCCCACGGAGATACGCAAGTCGGCCGGACCCGGAGCGAGCCCCCGGGAATCACTGCATTTATTTGCAATAGGCCGGCAACGGAGCCTGCGCTTGACCCGGCATACGGAACGGTCGCATCCTGCCCGCCGATTGTGACCTTCACCGTCTGCAAGGGCGTATTCGCGTGACTCCCGGCGACCGTGCCGGTGACGCCGGCCGGGGACGTTTGGCCCTCCCCTGTCGCGTAAATTTGGACGACGCTGCCGGGCGCCGCGGGATTGTTTGGCGCATTCAGCGAATTGTCCTGGTTTAGCACGGCGCCCGTCCCCACGCCGGAAGAGCCGACCGTGAAGACGCCGGGGGCGGTGGGTGCTACCGGGAGGGTCCACGCAGCCGATTGCAAACTGCCGGACTGGAGGACGATGGTGGTCGCCGGTTGTCCCGAAACCTCGTACGGGACGATGACGTTGACCTGCGCAGCCGAACCGTAGAGTAGCGGCGCCGGGCGTCCGTCGAAGAGGACCTGGGCACCGTTGAGTCCGGTCGCCACCTTCCCGGCGGAATCCAGCGTGAGCCCGGCCGGATTCGAGGGGCCAACGCCGAAACCGAAAATGGTCAGAATCTCGCCCGGCGCCACCGCGCCCGCAAGCTGGGACGCGGCGTTGACTACCGAACCGAGGAAAGGCGATACCTGCGGACTCGTGCCGACAATCGTGGTCACGGGCACAACCAGTTTCTGGGTGCCGGCAAGGAGCGTAATGTCGTACTCGGAAGTGCCGAGCGAAGTGATGCCGGAAGAAGGCGCCGGCACGGATGCGGGCGTGGTCAACAGGGCCCCGGAAGCCGGAACGCCGGGAAAATTCGCCGTGAAGTTGAGCGGGACGCCTCCCGATTCCACGCGGATTTCCTGGGGCGCGGGCACATTGGGATTGTCGCCGAGCGCGATGTGAATAAGTCACTTGCGAGGGAGTCACGGTCAGTACCGGCTCCTGGTCCCACACGACGAGCGTGACCGGCAGCGTAGCGGGCAGCGCGAGAGGCGGGAGAGGTCAGGGTGACCGTACCGGTGTACGTACCCGCCTTGAGGCCGGCGGGATCGACCTTGATCACCGCACCCAACTGGCCGGTTGGGGTGACGATCACGCTCAGCCAGTTCCCGCCGGAAGCGGTCGCTGCCGAAAACGCCGCGCCGCTCGCTGGGTCCATAGACCAGTACGGTCTGGGTGGGGGGAGCGGGAGAGCCGGCCTGCACCGAAAATGTCGCCGACGCCGGCGAGAAGCTGAAGGTATTCGACGCGGCAACGCTCAACTGAACCGGCACAGTCACGGTATTGTTGGCAGCCGGTGATCGCGACCTGTCCCTGGTATAGGCCCGGGCTCAGATTCGTGGAGCTGGTAGTCACGGTAAGGGTGGCCGGGGTTGTTGCGGCGGATGGGGTCACGGTGAGCCAGTGCGGCGCGGCGTTATCGGCTGCAGTCGCGGTGAAGGCGAGCGGGCTTCCATTGCTCTCTACTTTCACGATCTGCGAATAATCGCCCGCGAAGCTCAGGCTGGGAGGCGTTACTACCAGCAGCGGCGCCGCGCTGACCGTCAGCGAAAGGGGAATGGTGGTGGCGACCGCGTTTGGACCCTCCGGAGTCACGACGAGATTTGCAGTGTAGATCCCGGCGGTCAGGCCCGCGGGGTTGACCGATACCGTGAGCGTCGCGGGCGAAACCAGGCGCGGCGCGGAGACCGAGAACGGCGCTGCCGGAGATGTGACCTGGAAGCTGAAATACGTGAAGCTATTTAGCGTGGAACGGAGGCTGATACTCACCGGCGCCGGGGCCGCGCTGCCCATCTGCCACTGGAAGGCGACCGCCGTCGGACTGGCCGCCAACTGTTTTACCGGCGGGGTGGCGGGAAATGGCGCGACGGGCAGGATCCCGGAGTTAGGTGGCGGGAAGGCCAGCCCGAGCATCTGCACCGGAAGCGACGCGAAGGCGAGGAAACCGGTCTCTTCGCCGCCCCCATTGGAATAGACCGTCAGCGCGCCCGGCGGGACGGTCACGGTGGTTTGACTATCGAGGGGAGAGAAGGAGTTCTGCGATTGCAGCACTACGTCCACCGGCGTGGGATTCGGATTGCGAAGCGCGATGCTGCCGCCCCGGATGGTGAACTGGAATGACGCGCCGGTCAACGTCTGCATCGACAGCAGGGGACGTAACGAGGCAAGATTTGCGGGCGCCTGGTCCGGGGTGCTGGATGCCGCGGAGAAGGATTCGGCCTGCTCCCCATCGGGATTGCGGAGCAGCAGCCGCTTCCCGGTAAGATCGGCGGGGCCACCGAGGGTCAGATCGAGTTCGCCCGCGCTAACAAACTGCACGCGCGAAAGGCTGACGCCCTCGATGGCCGCCGTGGTGGCCGCGCTGAATCCCGTGCCGCGAATGCGCACCGGCGTGCCGGCGGCGAGCAGGCCTCCGCCCGGAGTCGCATCCCGGATGGAGAGGCTGCCGCCGACCGTCACCGAGCCGGGTATTACGGTAATCGAAAAGGTACGATTTTGCGCATCGCCCCAAACCAAGCGGCTGGCATCGACCGTGATCGCGCTGACGGTGCCGGCGGGCGCGCTGCTGAGTACCGGCACAGTGACGGTGAGTAGGGGAAGGCCGGGCAATTGCGCGATGCCGGCCGCCTTGGAGGAAAATGTGACGTCCAGCGACTGGCCGGAGACGGTGGCGACTCCCACGGCATCGCCTTGCGGACTGAAGACTGCAACGTCCGCGATGCTGCCGAAGACGGCCGCATCGAATTTCATCAGGATGCGCCCGATTGCGACCAGCTGCGGGGTGGGGGACGAGATTTTGATTTGCGCCCACCCGCCGGCAGGTACGGTTTCGCTCGAGACCCGAAGAGTGAGATCCGCGGCGGCCAGGGGGCCGGCGAGAAATGCGAGCACGAGACACCCGCAAGACCGCAGGAAAAAATCGTACCTTTGCCTTCTCATTTCGTCCGCGCGAAATATAGCAAGCGACAGGCCAGATTGCCGCCGGCAGGCCCTATCCGATCAGCTGCTCAAAGCGTGAGCCAGGGCGAACGATGGTCTGATTCCGCTCGGGCCCGGTGGAGACGCAACCCACTTCCACGCCGGTGCATTCTTCCAGAAACGCGATGTACTGCTTCGCCTTGGCCGGCAGTTCCTCGAAATTGGAGATGCCGAAAGTCGAACTGCTCCAGCCTGGAACGCACTCATACACCGCTTCGAGCTTTTCGATTTCGGCGACGGTGGCCGGCATTTCGGTGACTGCCCTGCCCCCGATTTTGTAGCCCACGCAGACCGGGATCTGGTCGAATTCATCGAGCACATCGAGCTTGGTGATGACGAGGCTGTCGAAGCCATTGATATTCGCGGTGTAGCGCAACAGCGGCACGTCGAACCAGCCGCAGCGGCGGGGACGTCCGGTCACGGCGCCGAATTCCTTGCCGCGCTCGCGTATGCGGTCGCCCGCGCCATCGAAGGCTTCGGTGGGGAAGGGGCCGCCGCCCACGCGTGTGATGTAGGCCTTGCTGACGCCCAAGACACCCTGGATGCGCGTGGGTGCGACGCCCGTGCCGGTGCAAGCACCGCCGGCGCTCGCGCTGGAGGACGTGACGAAGGGGTAGGTGCCATGGTCGATATCGAGCATGGTGCCCTGTGCGCCTTCGAACATTACGGTTTTGCCGGCGCGGATGGCATCGTTCAGCAAGACGGAGGTATCGCAGACCATGGGCCGGATGCGCTCCGCGAAGGCTCTCATACTCGTCGCGGATGGCGCGCAGATCGAGCTCGCTGTCAATGCCGAGCGACCGGGCGATCACGACCTTCTCTTCCATCACGGAATCGTACTGGGCGCGGAAAAACTGCGTATCCAGGAGGTCGGCGATCCGAATGCCGCGGCGCGCCGTCTTGTCCTCGTAGCAGGGACCGATGCCGCGCGATGTGGTGCCGATGGAGATGCGGCCTTCGCGGCCCTCCGACATTTTCTCCATCATGCGGTGCTCCGGAAACAGCACGTGGGCGCGGTTACTGATGAAGAGATTGCGGGTTACTTCGACGCCCGCGGCTTGCAGAGTATCGATCTCGCTAAGCAGCGCGGCTGGGTCGATGACCAGACCGTTTCCGATCACAGCTTTTTTTCCGGGACGCAGGATGCCGCTCGGAATCAGCTTGAGGACGAATTTTTTTTCGCCGATGAAGACCGTGTGGCCCGCGTTGTGTCCGCCTTGATAGCGCGCGACAATATCGAACCTTTCGGCGAAGAGATCGACGATTTTGCCTTTACCCTCATCGCCCCACTGAGAGCCGAGGATGATTACGTTTCGCATTTTGACCAAACCTAACTAGTTTAGCGCAGTCGGGAGACGAACACTCCGGAAACGGAAAAGCGGACCTAGTGCTCCCAAGAAAGCTCCGCCCATGATACGCTGTCACTTTATGCAGATCTCCGAGGTTTACCTTGGCTTGGGCCAAGATGCGTTTGCACGCCTGATACGCGGCATTTCCATCGGGAAATTGAAGACCTATCAGATCTACGAGGGCTTCAAGGTGCGGGCGCATCTCACAAAGGTCAACACGGAGGGTCTGCGGAAAGCGGTTCCGAAACTCTGGGACCGCATACAGGGCGGCGACGACGAATTCGCCAGGGACCTGGCGCAAGCCATTCTGGTCTCGCACCTGGACATGATTACGGCGGTGCTTGATTTTCTCGGTATTCCGCACGAAAACGGGTTCTTCGCGAAAGACATGGACGCGAAGCCGTACTTTACGGAAGGATGGGAACAGCGTGTGCTCGACAAGTTCCGGGAAGTATATCCGGAGGCGCTTCTCCTTTTCTACGTGAACCATTTGAGATGGGAGCTTCTCGGGGCCGAAGATGTCTACCGGCCCGAAACTCCGAGCGTCGCGTGAGTTCGGTGCGCGGCGTGCATTAATCGAGCCTTACTCATGACGGAAGCCAACAGAATTTCGCAGTCGAAAATCTCGTACAGCGCCGTCATGCCCGTACAAATGCTTTTGTTCTATGCAGATCCAATTCGGCCGCGACCGGCGGGCACTGGTTCAGTGTCCTTGCCGTCCTGTGGGGTTTTCAAGCAGCCCACAGAAATTTTGGGCCATAACACCCACCACGCTACGTGGGTTTCCAGGAACTGCCAAGTCGACAACTCCGAAAGGTGCCTGAGATGAATCACTGCGATTTCCACTATTCTCACCTGCTGCCGAAGAAGCCCGGGATTCTCCCGTTAGAGGAGACCATGACCAAGAAGTGCCGCCGTTGCGGCGCCGAGTTCATCACACGATCCCGGATCCGGAAACGTTGCGACACATGCCAGACGGTAGTCTCGGCAGAGAAGCAGAAAAAAGCCAATGAACGCCTGAAAGCCCGCCGCGCCGCCCGGCGGATGTGCCTGCTCAAGGCCAGCTAGGCCATCACTTCTTAGTGGGGCGAATTCTCCATTCGCCCCTCACGAGGAACGTCATCCGCTGACCACAGGTCGGCGGCGATGGCGGTTACAGACCAGCCATTTTTACTCACTCCGCACGAAGCTCTCGGGCACGATCAAAGGAATCAACCACTTACCATTCGGCCAAGTACGTGCTTTATAGTCCTTGTAGTCGATTGGAACTTGCTGGAAGAGGAATCCCTTGAAAACGAAAGTAATGGCATTGATGTTACTTGCATCCGGAGCTGTGTTCGCACAGTTATCCGTCGGAGTAAGAATCGGCGCGCCTCCGCCGGTGCGGGTGATCAGAGTTCAACCGCGCAACCCGGGCCCCGGTTACTCCTGGGTGGCTGGTTATTGGTATCCGGTAGGCCATCGCTATAAGTGGCACGAGGGGTATTGGACGCGCCCGGCATATAGCGGCGCACGCTGGGTAGCTCCGCGCCACGACGGGCAGATGTATTACAACGGTTACTGGGAAGGCGAGCGCGGCCAGATTGCTCACGACCACAAATGGGATCGCGACCATGGCCGCAACCGCGACTACAATCACGACCGATAACTAAAGGGCGTATTTGGTTCCCGCGGCGCGCGGGTACTCTAAGGAAACTGGAGGTTCTACGATGAAAAGCAAACTGCTGGTGTTGACGTTGCTGGCCTCGGGCTCTATTTTTGCCCAGGTCTCGGTTGGAATTCGAATTGGAGCGCCGCCCCCGCCCCGCGTGGTGCGAGTGGTGCCGCCGACTCCCGGCTCCGGGCTATACCTGGGTCGCGGGCTACTGGTATCCGAACGGGAATCACTATAAGTGGCATGACGGATACTGGACGCGCCCGGCTTACGCGGGAGCCCGCTGGGTGGCTCCGCATCATGACGGCCAGCGTTATTACGAGGGCTATTGGGAAGGCGAGCACGGGCAGGTGCGCCACGACCATAAGTGGGACAAGGACCACGGCAATCGCGATCACGACCGCCATCATGTAAAGACAGCGAGTGGGGCGCCGGCGGCCTGCCGGCGGCGCCGCTACCGCTTCAGCGTAACGATGGCCTGGGCTTCGGCCGACTGTGCCTTCGCCCACCGGCCCGACCTTCTCCGCGGTCTTGAACTTCACCGAGACGCGATCCACGTCCAGCCCGAGAGTCTCGGCAAGGCGCTGGCGGATGGTCTGCCGGAAGTCTTTCAACTTGGGGCGCTCCAGGATGATCGTGGAATCCACATTGACGATTGTGTAGCCGCACTGCATCGCCAGATCGCGCGCATGGCGCAGGAAGACCAGGCTGTCGCAGCCCTTCCATTGCGGATCGGAATCCGGAAAGTGCATGCCGATATCGCCGAGCGCGGCCGCGCCCAGAATGGCGTCGGTGATGGCATGCGCCAGCACGTCGGCATCGGAGTGACCTTCCAGGCCGAACTCGCACGGTACGGTGATGCCGCCGAGAATCATCGGGCGTCCGGGGGCGATGCGGTGAACGTCCCAGCCGAGCCCGGTTCGAATCTCGCTCAAGACGGCGCCCCGCAAGGCCTCTTCGCGCAGGAACAGGTGGGCCAACTCCATATCGGTGGGCTTGGTGATCTTGATATTGCGATCGCTGCCCGGCACCACGCTGACTTCCACGTCGAGCCGCTCCACCATGCTGGATTCGTCGGTGCCGATGAAGCCATCGCTGCGCGCTTCCTGGAACGCCCGCAGCAGCAGGTCGTGGCGGAAGACCTGCGGGGTCTGCGCCATCACCAGTTTTTCGCGCGGCAGGGTGGCGCGCACCTTCACGTGGGTGGTGCCGCGGGTGACCTGCTTCACGGTGTCCACCGCGGGCACGCCGACAATCGCGGCGCCGGTTTCCGCCGCTTCGTCGAAGACCTTGTGAATCGTCTCCAGATCGATGAAGGGGCGCACCGCATCGTGCACCGCTACCAGTTCGCAATCCGGGCTGAGCGAGCGCAGCGCATTTTCCACCGATTCCTGGCGGCTGTTGCCGCCCTCCACAACGCGCACGCGGTCGCCGGCGAACTCCTGCGACACCACTTCGCGGACCCAATCGATATCTTCGGCGCGCACGGCGATCACGATCTCGCCGACTCGAGGCGAGGCGGCGAACTTGCGAACGGTGTGCATCAGAATCGGCGAGCCGTCCAGCAGCATGAACTGCTTGCGGCTGGTGCCGGCCTTCTCCGCTGTGCCTTTTCCCATGCGGGTGCCGAGGCCGGCCGCGGGCAATATCACGGCGACTTTCATGTAACTACGATTCTATCGTGGTTTTCTCGGGCGGCATATTCGTCACGTTGGTCATGGGCTGCGGGTCGCTCTTCCGCACGGGACGGTCGTGCCGCTCCGCGCCGCCGACTGCCGCCGCATGCCCGCGTTCATCGTACTTGCCGAAGATCATCTTGCCGGCGGTGGTCTGGAGCACACTGGTCACCGAGATATCGATGGTCTTGGAGATCATCTTCTTGGCGTTGTCCACCACGACCATGGTGCCGTCGTCCAGGTAGGCGACGCCCTGGCCGTATTCCTTGCCTTCCTTGAGAATGAAGACGCGCATGGTTTCGCCCGGCAGCACGATGGGTTTCAGTGAGTTCGCCAGCTCATTGATATTGAGCACCTCGACGCCGTGGAGTTGCGCCACTTTATTGAGGTTGAAATCGTTGGTGATCACCTTGCAATCGAAGACCTTGGCAAGTTCGATCAGCTTCATGTCGACTTCGCGAACCTGGGGGAAATCTTCTTCGACAATCTGCACGGTGAGGTGCGCCATCTTCTGGATGCGCTGCAGAATATCCAGCCCGCGGCGGCCGCGATTGCGCTTCATCGAATCGGCCGAATCGGCCACCAGCTGGAGTTCGCGGAGCACGAATTGCGGAATCACGAGCACGCCATCGAGGAAGCCGGTCTCGGCGATATCGGCAATGCGGCCGTCGATGATGACGCTGGTATCCAGAATTTTGAAGGTCTTCTTGGAGGATTTCTCGCCGCCGAAGATTCCGCCCAACGCCGCCAGGTTCAGCATGTCGCCCTTCTTGGCGCCGACGATCAGGCCGATGTAGGTCATCAGCAGCAGGAGGCAGACCTGCACAAACGGTTCGGCGGTCGCCTTATCGAGGACCAGGGACATCAGGAAGGCTCCGACGATTCCCAAAACGGAGCCGAAAGCCGCCCCGATCAGCCGTTTCAGGCTGACCTTCTCCAGGCGCATCTCAAAGAAGATGATGCAGACACCGAACAGAAGGCCGCCGCCCGCCGCGACCAAGGGTCGGCGTGGAACGGATGGAGGAAATAAGCGCAAATGGTCAAAACCGCAATAAAAATCGCACGGACGATCACTAGGTCGAGCACGTGAACACCCCCTTAGGGTGAGTACAAGAATCCGGGAAAACCCCAACTAACCGGTACATGGCCCTGAAAATAGACGCGATAAACGCCGCGCCAAGAGTATACCATCCCCTGGCGTAGACCGTTAAATGCCCAACGAAAGTTAGTTCACCTTCCGGAGCCAGATATTCCGCACGGAGACCTTTGTGGTGGCTTCGATTTCGATACCGAAGAGGCCGGATTGGTTGTTGGAAGACTGCGGGTCGTCGTCTACCATGACCGCCATCAGTTGACCGTTGAGAATGTGGATCAGGGTGCCGCCGCGGGCGATGACGGTGTATTCGTTCCAATCGTTCTTCTTGACGAGTTCCCCTAAGGCCTGACGGTCGCCGATATTTCCCATGAGGCGTTTGGTACCGAGCCCGGCGCCCTCCACCACCTGGCCGCGCCACGACTGAATGCGCATGGGCGTATTTTCCGAGTAGAACTGGCCGGTCCAGTTGGGAGAGCTCGGCCAGAAATCCGCCTGCGGGCCGGTCATCATCCAGTTGAGATTGACTGGGCCGACGTTGGCGGTGACGTTATCGGGAATATTCGCCAGCCAGGGGATTCCGGTCTTACTGCGATATTGAAAGCCGCTGCCGCCGGTGCCCTCGACCTTGATTTCGAATTTGAGCGTGAAATCCCTGGCCTCGATATCGCGGTAGACCAGGTAGCTGTTGCCGCTGGGATTTTGGGGCGTGGATTCACCGATGATGGCGCCGCCTTCCGCGCGCCAGAACTTTGGATTTCCGTCCCAACCCTTGAGGCTGACGCCATCGAAGAGCGAGACGTAGCCTTCGTGTCCTGCGAAGTTCATGGGCTCTGGCAGGGTGAAGGCAACACCGGCGAAGGATCCGCCCATGGCTACGAACGCCGCCACTTGCGGCGGAGTCAGGCGGTTTGGCGATTGCTGAAGCTGCGTGAAAGCCTCCGCGCGGGTGTTGGCGACCGTCAGTTCCGCGCGACGGAGGGCCTCGGCACTGACGCGGACTTCGGCATCATTGCGCGGTTGTGCGAGCGATGCCGCCAGAAGGGCTGCGCGCGCCGCATTCACGGTACGAGACAGCGGCATGACGTCGGTAGACATGGTGGTGAGGGCGTCGGTCTGGGACTGCCGGATACCCGGGATCGTGCCGCCGCCGACCGCGAAGTTTTGACCGCCGCCGCGTCCGCCACCGCGCCCACCGGAAGCTATAAACGCCGCCACCTGATTCGGCGCGAGCCTGGCTGGCGAGGTCTGAACTGCGGCGAAGGCATCGGCGCGGGCAAGGGCCAGCGAAAGTTCCGCCGCCCCCAGAGCGTCGCCGGCGGCCTGGATCGCGCCGCCGCTAAATATGGCGCTGGTTAAGGATGCGCGAGCGGTGGCGACCGGGGCACTCCTCGTGGCCAGTTCCGCGTTCATACTCGCCAGGGCCGCGGTCTGCTGCGCGGTGAGCCCCTGCGCGAAAAGATTGAGCCCCGGGATGCCAATCAGAATGATGAAGACGCGTACGGCACTGACGACGTGGGCCGCCTTCCCGTTCTCCTGAAGCTGATACATCGTCACGGATGTGCCCCCCTTGCCGGGTTTGATTCAGATACTCTGAAACCTATGACAAAGTGTATCCTTTTCCTTCTTCCGGCTGCGCTGCTTTTCGCCGCCAACCCAGACGCTCAAACCAAGAAGGAGATCCTCTCCACGATGGAGGCTTACAAGCAGGCGACCATGAAGAAAGACGCGGCCGCGCTTTCGGCAGTCTTGAGCGACGACCTGACCTACACGCACTCTTCGACTCAGCACCAGGATAAGGCAGCGGTCCTGCAGTCACTGAAAGGCAAGTCGGTGGTAGAGGCGATGGAATTTAAGGATCCGCAGATTCGCGTGTACGGCAACAGCGCGGTGGTTACTTGTGATATCGAGTCCAGGAGCAACAACTCCGGCGTGGTAACCACGACGGCACTACATGTAATCCACGTGTTGGTGAAGGGGCCGCAGGGCTGGCAACTGGTGGCGCGCCAGGCGACGCGAGCGCCGGAGCCCACGGCGAAAAAATAGGCGCTCTGATGTTTGGGAACCCACGTTTTTCGCTTGCGGGCGCCGAGGCGGGGAGCGCGCGGCTTCCCTGAGGCGGCGGAGTATCTTATCATCTACGTATCGCAGGAAGAGCCTTCCCGAACGCCATGAAATGGGCGCTGGTGAGAGATGAAGATGGAGCTAGACATCTGAGGGAAAATATTTCGCTCGCGGGCGCCGGCCGGGATATCCCGATCGATCAGATACTCGAGAGTATTCGCGACGCGGTGGTGACACTCGATGCAGAATGGCGGGTGACCTTCTCGAACCGTGCGGCGGCGAAATTTGCCGGCTGTTCCGCGGCCGAACTGCTGGGGAGATCCACCTGGGACATCTTTCCACGGGGGCCGGGCAACGCATTCTTCAATGAGCTACACCGCGCAGCGGCAGAGCGTACGAAGGGACATTTCGAGGGGTACTGTTCCTGTATCGATCGGTGGCTGGACTCCGACATTCACCCGACGGCCGACGGACTGCTGGTCATCACGCGCGATGTCACCGCCGCAAAACGGCGGGCACGCGACGGGGACGAGCGGCTTCGGCTGGCACTGTCCAGCGCCAAAGCCGGGGTGTGGGAATGCGACATCAAGACCCGTCAAGTCCGGGCGTCGCCCGAACTGGAGGCGGTGCATGGAGTGCCGCCCGGCACGTTCGCGGGCGACAAGACCGCGACGATCTTTTCCCTGGTCCATCCCGAGGACAGGGAAAAAGTGCATAACGCGTTCTTCGAAGCGGTGCAGAACCAGCGCTCTTTCTCCAATGAGTTTCGCATTGTCTGGCCGGACGGCAGCATTCGTTTTCTGAGTTCGCGCGGCACGCTGCTCTGCGACGATATGGGCCAACCGGTAAGCGTGCTCGGCATTTCCGTGGATATCACCGCGCAGAAGCGGGACGCACGGCAAGTGGAGCAAAAGCTGGAGCAGATGCACGTGCTTTCCGGCCTGGCCGAAGCGGTGAACCGCGCCGAAGAACCTTCCGAAATCTACTTGACGGCGTTGCACGGGCTGAAGCGCGCGGTGGGTTCTGACCGCGCCAGCGTTCTGATCTTCGATAGCGACGGCGTGATGCGGTTCAAAGCCTGGACGGGATTGTCCGACCAATACCGCGAGGCCGCTTCCGGGCATACGCCGTGGAAGCACGGCGAAGCCGGAGCGCTGCCAATCACCGTCCCGGATGTATGCGGAGAGCCTTCGCTTGCCGGTTTGCTGCCTGTGCTGCAGGCGGAAGGGATTCGATCGGTCGCGTTCGTTCCACTGTTGGGACGCGGCGGTGTGATTGGGAAGTTCATGCTGTATTACGACCAGCCGCACGAATTCCTAGCGGAGGAACTTCAGGTTGCGCAGACCATCGCAGCGCAGGTTGCGTTTGCGGCGGAGCGCAAAGCGGCGGAAGCGGCGCTACAGGAAAGCGAGGAACGCTTTCGCGCCACCTTCTTTCAGGCTGCCGTGGGTATCACGCAGGCCGACATTTCCGGCCGGTTTCAGCTTGTGAACGATCGTTTCTGCCAGATCCTGGGCTATTCCCGGGAGGAAATGGTCCAGATGAACTTTCTGGATATTACGCACCCGGACGATCGCGATACGTGCGGCAGTAAGGTTCGCGACCTCGCGGCGGGGAAGATTCCCGCTTACACCACGGAGAAGCGCTTCCTCCATAAGAACGGCTCCTGCGTGTGGGCGCGAGTGAACGTCTCCGTGGTACGGGATCTGAACGGCGAGTCGCAGTATTTCATCGGTGTGGTGGAAGAAACTACCGAGCGGATTCTGGCGGAACGGGCGCTGCGCGAGAGTGAGGAGCGCCTGACGCTGGCATTGAGCGCCGCACGCCTGAGGGTGTGGGATTGCGATCTCGAGCAGGAGGTTGTGACGGTATCTCCGCCCTACGTGGATGGTCGCGACGCCCGCCGGGGATTCGCCGAGTACCTGGCCGTGATTCATCCGGACGACCGCGAGCGAATGGAGCGGCTGGGACGCGCGTGCGTGAACGGGGAGCAGGACATGGATGCCGAGTGCCGCACCGTGCTGCCGGATGGGCGCGTGCAATGGGAGCACACGAGTGCCAGGGCGGTGCGGGACGATTCGGGAAACACGACTCGCCTGATCGGAGTGAGCCTCGACATCACGGAGCGCAAGCAGACCGAAACTGCCTTGCGCGAAAGCGAAGAGCTGTTTCGAAATCTTGCCGATACCGCACCGGTGATGATGTGGATTGCGGGCCCGGATAAGCTCTGCACCTTTTTTAATAAGACCTGGTTGAGTTTTACTGGCCGCACCGTCGAACAGGAAATGGGCAACGGCTGGGCCGAAGGCATTCACCCGGACGATGCGGCCGCCTGCTACTTCGCCTACTGCGAAGCGTTTGACGCGCGCCGCAATTTCTACATCGAATACCGCCTGCGGCGGGCGGACGGCGAGTACCGCTGGGTAATATGCAGCGGCGTCCCGCGCTTCGCAAGCGATGGCACTTTCGCGGGCTATATCGGCTCCGACGTCGACATCACGGAGCTCAAGCGGACGCAGGCGGAGGCGGTTGAGAGGGACAAGCTGGAGAGCCTTCGGGTACTCACCAACGGGATCGCGCACGACTTCAACAATCTGCTGGGCAGCGTCCTGGCGATCGCGGAAATGGGCGAGCTGGAAATTGCGGCGGGTCTCCCCGGCGGAAGATGAGTTCCAGAAGATCAAATCGCTCGCGGTGCGCGCGTCGGAGATTGTCCGCGAGCTCATGATCTACTCCGGGCAGGATCAGGCGGAATTGGATACGTTGGACTTGTCGAGCCTGACGGAAGAAATGCTGGAACTGCTCAAAGTTTCCATCTCCAAGCACGCCGTCTTGAAGACCCATTTTCCCAAGGGTCTTCCCCTCATGCGCGGCAATGCGACGCAGCTCCGCCAGGTTGTAATGAATCTGATCATCAACGCGTCGGAGGCGCTTGGGGAGCAGGACGGCGTGATTCGCATTGCCAGCTCACTCGCCAGCGGCGGACGCAACCTGCCCGACGGCGACTACCTCCGCCTTAGCGTTTCCGACACCGGCGGCGGCATCACGGACGAGCACAAGGCGCGGATCTTCGACCCCTTCTTCAGCACCAAGTTTGCAGGACGCGGCTTGGGGCTGGCGGTGGTGCAAGGGATCGTCCGGGCCCATGGCGGCCTGATTCAATTGGACAGCACGCCCGGACAAGGGACCACATTGGAACTCTTCTTTCCGTGCTTTCCCGGCACGGACGCGGATCGCACCGCGGTCGCTACGGGCGAAACGTCGAAAATGAGGGACGACGACATCACCGTCCTGTTCGTCGAGGATGAAGATTCGCTCCGCGACGCGGTCTCGAAGATGCTTGTGCGGAAGGGATTCGTGGTCATCGGCGCGGCCGATGGATCGATCGCGATCAATCTTCTGCGCCGCCATCCGGGTGATATCGATGTTGTCTTGCTGGACATGACCCTGCCGGGGACACCGAGCCGCGAGATCATCGCGGAGGCGCAGCGAATCCGTCCCGCGGTCAAGATCGTGCTCACCAGCGCTTACAGCCGCGAGATGGTGGCGCAATCGGTGGATTCGCCAGCCGTAAGGGGTTTTATCCGAAAACCATTTCAATTCAGCGAACTGCTGCACCTGCTCGAAGAAACCTTAAGCTGAGATCACCAGCAGCCGGTTACAGAACGGCAGTCTCATGGAGGAGGCGGCCGGAGGCGAAGCGATCGAAGCCCAGCAGAGAGGTATCCACCAGGTCGCAGCGGCCGTGAACGATCAAATCGGCAAGGATGCGGCCGGTGGCGGGTGAATGCATGACACCGTGGCCGCTGAAGCCGTTGGCCAGGAAGAAGCCGGGCAGGGATTTCACGGGGCCGAGCACTGGATGGTGATCCGGCGTCATCTCGTAGAGTCCGGCCCAGGCCCGCTTGGGATTGACCTCGGCCTCTTCGAGACAGGGCAGGCGATCGACTCCGCGGGTGAGCACCTTTTCAATGAAGGCGCGGTCAAAATTCAGTTTGAAGCCGGGCGTCTCTTCCGGATCGTTCCAGGCGAGCAGGAGTCCGCGTCCCTCGGGGCGGTAATGGAAGCCAGTGGTCATATCCACAACCATGGGCGATTGGTGCGACACCTTATCAAAGGGCTCGGTGGGGACGAGCATACGGCGCAGTGGTTCAACGGGCAGATCGACGCCGGCGAGCCGGGCGACACTGCCTGCCCAGGCGCCGGTGGCGTTGACGATGGTGCGGCTGGCGAGGAATCCGCGCGCGGTTTCGACGCCGCAGACGCCGGCAGCGTCTGTTCGGATGCCGGTGACTTCGGTTTCGCGCATCAGTTCAGCGCCGCGTTCGATCGCCTTTAGCATGAAACCGGTCATGACGCTGTGTGGATCCACAAAGCCATCGGTGGCACAGAAACTGCCGCCGATGATATCGTCGCTGCGCAGTTCGGGGGCGAGACTGGAAACGCCGGCGGGGTCGAGCAGGTGGACATCCTGGAGGCCGGCGTCTACCTGTGCGCGGTAATTTTCGCGCAGGTAATCCATGTGGGCCGGCTTGGTGGCGACGAAGAGATAGCCTTGCGGCCGGTAGCCGGCGGGATGCCCCATCACCTCATCGAAAGAGGCGAAGAACGGGATGGAGTACATCGACATGCGGATATTGACGGGCGTGGCGAACTGCGCACGCACGCCTCCCATACTCTTGCCGGTGGAGCCCTTCCCCTGGCTGGTTTCCCGTTCGAGAACCAGAATATTTGTGCATCCCGCTTCCGTAAGGTGGTACGCGATGCTGGAACCCACAATGCCACTGCCGATGATGATGACGTCCGCGGACTTCAATACGATTCTCCAGAAACACAGTTTACTAGACAAGCCGGCGGGGTCGAGAATCGCCCGGACAGGAGACGGCTGTTACTCGGTGCTCGCCAGCGGGTTGACGATGCGTTTCCATTCGGTGCCGGCGGCGGACTGTTTGACCATGCCGAAGGGGCCGAGTGCCCAGGCGGGGCCATTGGCGCGGAGCAGCTTGTTCAAAAAGAACTGGGCTTCCGAGGCCTGCGGCTTCCAGGTTTCGCCGCCATCGGCACTCATGAGAAAACCATCGTCGGTAGTGATCCAACCGCGGTTGGCGCCATCGAAGGCGATCGAAGTGAGCCAGCCGGAATAGGGGGTCGTGCGGCTTTCCCAGGTGGCGCCGCCATCCTTGGTGCGGAAGAGCTGTCCGGCAAATCCAGAGATCCAACCGTGGCTCGCATCCTGAAAAGTGATCGAGCTGAGGGACCACGTGGCGCCGGGGATCTTGACGGACTGCCATTTCTTACCGCCATCGGTGGTGTGCAGGACCAGGCCAGCCCATCCGGCGGCCCAGCCGTTCTGGGCATCGAGGAAGTACAGGGTTTCGATCGATAGGGTGACGCCGCTCTCCTGCCGGGCCCACGACTTGCCGCTATCGGCGGTGTGCAGAAGCACGCCATCGAAGCCGGAGATCCAGCCCTGGTCGCCCAGCATCTGGATGTCGGTGAGGTTCTCGGTGGTGCCGGAGGGGCGCTTTTGCCAGGTGCGGCCGGCGTCCGCGGTGGCCACGATGACGCCGCCTTCGCCGATGGCGAGGCCGTGATTTTCATCGGCGAACGCGAGCGCGCGCAGGCCGGCAGCGTCGGGGATCTTGTGCTGCGTCCAGGCCGCGCCTTCGTTATTGGTGGCAAGCAGCAGGCCCTCTTCGCAGAGGACGTAGGTGATGGAATTGGTGGGTAAGGCCGCATCACGCATGGTGCAGGTGCGTTCGTCCGCCGCGAACGTCGCCAGCGGGAACACCATGAGGACGAAGATTCCGCCCACCCGTTGCCGAATGGTGGTTGACATCAACTCGGGAGCGTTGATTTGGCGAAGAAGGTTACAGGTTACCCGGGGCCCTTTAGAGCTACACGCCCCACAGGTAATCGTCGGCTTGGGAGAGGCGGAGCTCTTCGCGGCCGCGGGCGAGCGCGGCGATGTCGAGGTCGAAGAAGCGCGGGTTCACGAGGCGCTTCAGGGCGTCCGTGACACGTTCCTGTTCGAGGATGCCGGTGGCTTCGAGCAGGGCGCCGAGCAGCACGATGTTGGCGACCTTGGAGGCGCCGAGTTCGTCGGCGACGTGGGTGAACGGAATGGCAACGATGCGGACGTCGCGGCGGGCGCAGCCGGGCGGAATTTCGGCGCCGTTATAGAAAACGATGCCGCCCTCTTCCACGGTGGGGAGGAATTTGCGGAGGGAAGGCTCGTTCATGGCGAGCAGCACATTCGGCTGCGTGACCAGGGGCGAATCGATGGGATTCTGCGAGAGGCGGACGTGGCAGTTGGAAGTGCCGCTGCGCATTTCAGGGCCGTAGGAGGGCAGCCACGAAACCTCATACCCGGCTTGCAGGCCGGCCTCGGCGAGAACTTCACCGAGCATCAGTACGCCCTGGCCGCCGAACCCGGCGACTTTGACCCGGAGGTCCAGCGGCTGGGGAGGCAGGCCGCGCTCCGGCGGTTCGGGCCCGGCGCGGAGATCGACGAGCGCAGGGAGATCCAGAAGCGCACGAAGGGCGTCCAAAGGCGGGGGCGGCGGCGCGGCGGGACGGGCGGGGGTTTCGGCGGTTCGGTCGCGCAGATTGCCAAGTCCAAAAATCGAAGCCATTTCATCCTGCACGAAGTGCTGTGCTTCGACGGGCTGCATTTTCCAAATGGTGGGACAAGGCGAGAGCACTTCGACGAAGGAGAAGCCGAGACCCTTGACCTGGTTTTCCACGGCGCGCCGGATGACCTTGGCGGCCTGCATGATCTGCTTGTTATTGCCGAGCGCGACGCGTTCGATAAAGACTGGCGCATCGAGCGAGTTGAGCATTTCGCAGACGTGGATGGGCGAGCCTTCATTGAGCTTCTCGCGGCCGAAGGGGGAGGTGGTGGTCTTCTTGCCGAGCGGCGTGGTGGGCGCCATCTGTCCGCCGGTCATGCCGTATATGCCGTTGTTCACGAAGATGACCGTGATGGGCTCACCGCGGTTGGCGGCGTGGATGATTTCGGCCGTGCCGATCGCGGCAAGATCCCCATCGCCCTGATAGCCGACCACAATGCTGCCGGGGCGGCTGCGTTTGACGGCCGTGGCAACGGCAGGCGCGCGTCCGTGGGCGACTTGAATGTTGCCGACGTCGAAGTAATAGTAGGCGAAGACGGAACAACCGACCGGGCTGATCAGAACGGTCCGACTCTGTATGCCGAGTTCATCAATGGCTTTGGCGAGCAGTTTGTGCACAATACCGTGGCCGCAGCCCGGGCAGTAGTGCGTCTGCTGCTGTAGTTCGCCCTTACGCTCGAAGGTGTCATAAAAAGACTGCGGGCGCTCGTGGATGACGGTATAGCTAGCCATGAATCAGTACCTCTTCGGGAATTTGTTCCCAGCGGGTTGCGGCGCGGCCCCACTTCTGTTCCAGGAAGCCGAGCACGTCCTCGGCGGAGGGCGCGTTGCCGCCCACGCGGCTGAAAAATTCGACCGGCACACTGCCTTGAAGCGCGAGGCGGACATCATCGACCAGTTGGCCGGTACTCAACTCCACTACCGCGAACGATTTGGCGTGCCTGGCGAGCGCGCGGATCTGCGCGGCGGGAAATGGATAGAGCGTGATGGGACGAAGCAGGCCGGCGCGGATGCCTCGGGCGCGGGCGAGCGCGACGACAGCCTTCAGGATGCGGCCGACAATGCCATAGCCGACGAGGATGAAATCGGCGTCCTCGGTGCGCCAGCATTCGGCGCGGGCGACGCTGCGTTCGGCATGCAGATACTTCTGTTCGAGCTTGCGGATGTGGCGCTCGAGGACGTCGGGTTCGAGATGGATGGAGCTGACCAGGTTCTTGCGGGAGGCCTCATTGCCGAGCACGGCCCAATCCGGGGGCTCGCCAACGGCGGCCGGGGCGGCGAATTCAACCGGCTCCATCATCTGCCCGATGAAGCCGTCGGCGAGTACGACGACCGGGTTGCGATACTGATCGGCAAGATCGAAGGCCCAAGTAGTGAGATCGGCCATCTCCTGGACTCCGGCGGGCGCAACGACGAGGTTGCGATAGCAGCCGTGCCCTCCGCCTTTGACGACCTGGTTGTAATCGCTTTGCTCGGGGGCGATGTTGCCGAGGCCGGGGCCGCCGCGCATAATATCGGCGACCACACAGGGGAGCTCGGCGCCGGCAAGGTAGCTGAAGCCTTCCTGCATGAGGCTGATGCCGGGGCCGCTGGACGCGCTCATGGAGCGGACTCCGGCGGCGGCTCCGCCGTAGAGCATGTTGACCGCGGCGACTTCGCTTTCGGCCTGGACGAAGACGCCTCCGGCAAGCGGCAGGTAGCGCGCGGCGGCCTCGGCGATTTCGCTGGCGGGGGTGATGGGGTAGCCGTAAAACGCCCGGCATCCGGCCAGGACCGCGGCTTTTACGATGGCTTCATTTCCCTTTGTAAGTTGTTTCGGCATGGCGGCGCTCCTATGCGGCGGCGAGGCGGGAGACCTGTATGCCGCCGGGTTCGGGACAGACGAAGAAGCAGATTCCGCAGCCGGTACAGCCGGCGCCGGAATATTCGGCGGGGTGATAGCCGTAGGGAGTGAGGCGCTCTGCCAGGCGCAGGACCCGGGGCGGGCATGCTTCGACGCAGAGTCCGCATCCCTTGCATTCTTCGGAATTCATCGCGACGGATCCGCGATCTGGTTTAGCGGCCATTCGATCACCTCCTACGATAGACCCACCTAAAGCTGGTGCTATCTATCCCCGATGTCAGTATATATCGGTATAAAGAGGTCTTCAAGGGTTAAAACACTGATTTTCGTACACCCTTGGCTATTCGCCGCGGAGCGTCATGGCCGGGTCCAGCCGGGCAGCCCGCAATGCCGGGAGCAGGGCGGATGCGATTGCCACGGTGCCAAGTATCACAAACGCAAGCCCAAACGCCGCAGGATCGGCGGGCGTGACGCCGTACAGCAGAGCGTTCGCCAGGCGCGCGAGCAGGATGGCGGCAGCAGCGCCGATCAGGAAGCCGCAACCGGTGAGGGCGGCCGATTCCGCCAGAATCATTCGGGAGACCTCAAAAGGCCGGGCACCCAGCGCCATCCGGATTCCGATCTCGCGGGTGCGCCGGGAGACGGCGAAAGAGAGTACGCCATAAATGCCGATCGCGGAAAGCGCGAGGGCCAGGAGTCCGAGCCCCGAGGCGAAGGTGGCGATCAGCCGTTCCTGCGAGAGGACCTCATCCAACCGCGCCTCCATCGTCAGGATGCCGGTCAAAGGCATGGATGTATCCAGGGCCTGGATTTCGCGTCGAACGGTTGATTCGAAGGCCGGCGCCGGGCCCGCGGTGCGCACCTCCAGCGACATCTCTCCGCGATATTGCTGCGCCAGCGGCACGTAAAATCCTGGCCGAAGGATGTCGCGGTAGCCACGGAATTTACCATCGCGCGCCACTCCCACGACGCTGACGGTGCGCGCGGGATTTGCCAGAGCGAATTGCTTGCCGAGCGGGTCTTCGCCAGGCCACAGGCGGGCGGCAAGGGTCTGATTCACGATAGCGACCTGGGGCGCATCGGCGCGATCCTGCTGCGTAAATTCCCTGCCGCGCTGAAGGGCAAGCCCGGTGGTCTGGAAAAATTCGGGCGAGATGACGTTGAAATCGGCCTGCAATTTGTTCTGGCCGGGAACGAGAAGCTCGGCAGCGGCGCTTCGGCCGGTGAAGGGCACGACGCCTACCAGGGCGGCGCCGCGGACTCCGGGCACGGCACGCACACGGCTCAACACCTCGTCGTAGAACTGCTGCCCGCGCGCAGCGGGGTAGCGATTGACGGCCGGACTCAGCGTCACCAGCAAGAGCTTCTGAGCATCCTGGACGGGCTCCTGGGAGCGCGCATTGTTCAATGTGCGTACGAACATGCCCGCGCCGGCGAGCAAGAGGGTGGAGAGGGCCACCTGGCCGACCAGCAAAACGCTTCGCAGACGCGAGCGCGGGTTGCCGCCCGTAACGGAGCCGGCTTTCATTGCGTGGCTGAGATCGGTGCGCCAGGTTTGCAGAACGGGGGCCGCGCCGAAGAGGAGTCCGGTAAGAATGGAAGCGCCCATGGCGAAGATGAGAACCCGCGCATCCCAGCCGGTATCGATGGCCAGCGGAATCCGGAAAGCACGATGGAACTGCGCGAGAAAGCCCTCCGTCCAAACGGCGATGACGGCGGCGACGACTCCACCGACGACTGCGAGCAGGAGGCTTTCGATCAGCAATTGCCGGGCGATGCGCGCACGGCCCGCGCCGAGCGCCAATCGCATGGCGATTTCCCGGCTCCGATTGGCGGCCCTTGCCAGCAGCAGGTTGGCGAGATTACAGCATGCGATCAACAAGATGACGCCGACAATCGCCATCATCACGCCTAAAAAGGTAACGATGGAACCTCGATAGGCCGGCCAAAAACGAGCCTCCTGGACGGGAAAGATCACGGCGCGCTGCGTGAGGCGCCGGTTCTGCGTCTCGCGCAAGCGAGCGGTGAGCGACGCCAACTGAGAGTTGGCCTGGACGACAGACACGCCGGGACGAAGGCGGGCGGTGACCAAATACCCTTCCATGCCCCAGGCATGCACGATATCGATGGGAAACACGGGCACCGCCTGCTTATACTGCTCGACCGGCAGCCAGACGGAAGGCGGCTCTGCCCAATCCATCACGATTCCTCGAAACGAGCTGGGCGCGACGCCAATCACGGTGAAAGTCGCGGCGCCGATCTGCAGCGCCTGACCGATTGCCGCAGGGTCTTCACGAAAGCGTTCGCGCCAAAACGCGCGGCTGATTACGGCGACCTGCCCCTGTTGGTTGTTCCCGAAGAAGCTTCCGGCAGCCGGCTGGATGCCAAGAAGCGTGAAATACCCGGGGCTCACGAGTTCCCCGGACTCCTGTCTGGCAGCGGCGCCGCTTCCCACAACCACAGGCACGCGTAGGTATGCGAGCATGCCGGAGAACACCGTGTTGTGATCGCGGTAGAACTCGTATTCCGGGTAGGAAGTGGAGTAGAACTCAGCGGCGCCCTTTTCATTGGTGTGATACAGCGAGGCCAGTTCGGCAGGCCGCTCGGCGGCGAGCGGCTTGAAAAGCGCGGCATTGATGAAGGAGAAGATGGCGATGTTCACGCCGATCCCGAGAGCGAGCGAGACCACCGCGACGGTGGTGAAGACGGGAGTTTTGACGAGCGTCCGCAGACCGTAGCGCACATCCTGAAGCAACGCGTCCATCCGGACATTCTAACCAAAGCGCACGACTAACTCTCGACGAAATGACGAAGGCGGCCCAGGGCTTCGTCCCATTGGGTAGAGATGATATCTAAACACTGTCGGGCGTGTTCGAGCCGGTCGCGCTCCAATTGCCAGAGACTTTCGCGGCCGAGACGGGTGCCGTGCACCAGGCCTGCCTGCTCCATCACGCGCAGGTGTTTGGTGATCGCCTGGCGAGTGACGCGAGTGCCGCTAGTCAGGCGCGTGATCGAAAGCGGGCCTGCCTCGCAGAGGCGGGCGACGAGTTTGAGGCGGACCTCGTCGCCGAGCGCGGCGAAAAGCGAAGCGGCGCGTTTGGATCGCAGTGCCACCTGCGCGCTACGGGGCATGGACGATGTACTCCTCGAAGAGCGTCACCACCATAGCCCACCCATGCGCGTTCTGCGTGAAGGCTTTGGCGCGGCGGCTGAGAGGGATTTGGTCGAAACCCGACTCGGTGAGGGTGAGGAGCACGCCGCCGGGGGCTGGCTCCAACGCAAAGACAACCAGCGTGGTGGGTTCGACGCTGTAATCGATCGTGGGATCGATGGCGCCGGGATGCCAGCGGAAGGAGAAGAGGCGTTCGGGCACCATCTGTTCAATCGTGATGTCGAACGGGGTGCCCTCGTAGGGCTTCTGTGAAGCGGCGACCTCTGCGTTGACCGTGGTCGGCACCATGACACCGCGCATGATCGCGCCGGGAGCAAACGGGGCGTGGAACTTCATGCCGAACCAACTGCCGAATTCCGTGGAATCAGAGAGCGCGCGCCAGACGCGGGAGAGCGGTGCGCGGAGGAGAATCTGTTTCTCGATGCGGTCCGTACTCATGCAACCTCCTGGTTGCAGGTTAACAGACGACGACTGGAGATGCAACCGCTAGGTTGCGTGACATCGGGGAAGCGGCGCGCCCGGTCAGTTATCCGAGGGAGGGTTAGCGCGGTCGATCACGATGACCTCTACGGGCAGTTTGCGGGCTTCGAGCTTAAGGCCAAACTTTTCCTGCAAGGCAGTGAAGATGGAGGGGCCCGCGTTGACATCGGACGGTGGAGGAGGCGCGGGCAGTCCGGGTTTCGTCAAGAGGGATTGGGTGGCCGGATCGGGCGTCCACTGGAACGAGACGTCGTACCGCCCCTCCACCGCGGTGTGGTCGACGACCATGGTGCCAAGAGTTCCGGTGAGGGCATCTGCGAACTGTCGCATGGTGATGTTCTTGGCCTTCAGGGTGGCGTCTCCCGAAGCGGTCCGGCCGAACATGATCATCCGGATCGTCGGCCGGCGGCGGCAGTTTCGGCCGCTTCGCGAGACGACCAGAGCGTAGGCGGATTTCTCCTGCGTATCGCGATGGACGACGACGCCGAAGCGGTCGGCGAGGAGCGCCTGCAGCATGATGCGATACTCCCCTTCCTGGAACGGCGCGGCGGCCACCGCGTCGATATCGTAACGTTTGGAATCGATCCAACCCGGGCCGCCGGAGACCTGGAACTCCTTCACGTTCCAGGCGACTTGGATGCAGAGTTTCAGCGTCGCGTTAGTGAACCGGATCCGTGCGGGAGAGAGATTGAGCCCGCCACCGGGGCGGCCTGAGGTGTTCAGTTTAATCGACGCAGCTTCAAAGCGGCGGAGGCGCGGGAGTCTGGGCGCGAACGGCACTCATGGTGGCAAGCAATAACGAACTAACGAGGACGCGGCCCATGTTCTCTCCAAGCGGAAAGCGGTATGACGAGAGCAAAGCTGCCGCGGTTAGCCGCGCCCGTAGCGATTATGGCGCTGGGCTGATTCAATCCAAATAATCGTAGGCAGCCAGCGTCAGGAAATCCGGGGGAGCCGGGGTCAGGATCATCTCTTCGAAAAGGCGCGCCGCCAGGGCGAATTTCCCGGTGGGACGCGTCATGGCGGCGACCGTCTGGTGGATGAGCGGCGCATCGACCGGGCGGCCATCGGCAAGCTTCGCGCCATGATGAGTCCACTGCCAGACCTGGGTGCGCGAGATTTCGGCGGTGGCGGCATCTTCCATCAGGTTGTAGATGGGGACGCAGCCATTGCCGCGGAGCCAGGATTCCAGATACTGAATGCCGACATCGATGTTCAGTTCGAGGCCCTGCTGGGTGATTGCGCCCTCGGGAACGGCGAGGAGATCGGCGGCCGTGATGTTCACCGGCGGGACGCGGGACCGTGATCTGGTTGGGGGTGGGCATGTGGGCGTCGAAGATTTCCTTAGCTATCGGGACCAGGCCGGGGTGGGCGACCCAGGTGCCATCGTGGCCGGCGCGGACTTCGCGGAGTTTATCCTGGCGCACGCGGTCGAGCGCGCGCTGATTGGCTTCCGGATCGTTCTTGATGGGGATTTGCGCGGCCATGCCGCCCATGGCGTGAATGCCGCGGCGGTGGCAGGTCTGGATGAGGAGTTGCACATAGCTCTTGAGGAAGTGGCTCTCCATGGTGACCTGCGCGCGATCGGGCAGGACGAAACCGGGGAGGTGGCGGAACTTCTTAATGAAACTGAAGATGTAGTCCCAGCGGCCGCAGTTGAGGCCGGCGGAATGATCGCGGAGCTCGTACAGAATTTCGTCCATCTCAAAAGCGCCGAGGATGGTTTCGATCAGCACGGTGGCGCGGACCGAGCCTTGGGGAATGCCGAGGGTCTGCTGGGCGAAGACGAAGACATCGTTCCAGAGGCGGGCTTCCAGGTGGCTCTCCATCTTGGGGAGATAGAAATACGGTCCGGCGCCATGAGAGAGCTGGTGGGCGGCGTTGTGGAAGAAGAAGAGTCCGAAATCGAAGAGTGAGGCGGAAATGGGCGCGCCATCGACAAGCAAGTGTTTCTCTTCGAGGTGCCAGCCGCGGGGGCGGACCATGAGGGTCGCGATTTGGGGATTGAGCGTGTACTGCTTGCCTTCGGGGGAGCGGAAATCGATTTCGCGGCGGACGGCGTCGCGGAGATTGAGCTGGCCATCGAGATTGTTCTGCCAGGTAGGGGAGTTGGAGTCCTCGAAATCCGCCATGAAGACGCTGGCGCCGGAATTGAGGGCGTTGATGATCATCTTGCGATCGACGGGGCCGGTGATTTCGACGCGGCGGTCCAGGAGCGCGGCGGGAATGGGGGCGACGGTCCAATCGGAGCTCCGAATCGACGCCGTTTCGGGGAGGAACTCGGGCAGGTGGCCGTCGACAATCTGCTGGTAGCGGACGGATGCGGCGGCTCGAGCAGATCGCGGCGAACGGGCTCGAAGCGGCGGGCAAGGGCGGCAACGAAGGCGAGCGCGTCTGGTGTGAGCACGCGCGGGTCGGCGGCGGCGCGGAGTTCGGTGGCTTCGGAGGGCATGGGGATATTTTGACATTTTCGACGGCACGGCAGCGGCGATCCGGGAGCGAAGTTCCGCACTGCGGGATAATCTGACCTATGAGGGAACCCGCGTATCCGGCTGCGCGATATCGTTGCGGCAAAGCTGGAGGAATATTTCGCACGGCACCATCGCGAGGCTTGAGAGCGCGGCGAGAACGGGATGGCGCCGCTGCCGGACGCGTGCGACGATCGAGACGGTGATCGACGCGGCGTTTTGGGCCAGCCTGCTGCGCGAGGAAGGGTACAAACGCGGATTTCGCTGGCATTTCTGGCGCCCGAGCACGCGATACACCCGCTGCGTTTTGAACGGTCGTTGGCATTGGAGGCGAACCGGCTGACGAAGGTCGCTCCGGCGGTGGAGCGGGCGGGAATCCATCTCGGCGTGTGGCGGGACGGCGGCGAGTTGCGGGTGTGGGGAACGACGCGGACGCTGCCTTCGCTCTGCTTCGTACTGGAAGTGGCCGCACCCGGGACTGCTGGTGATCAAGCATCACCGCGGCGAGGAGCTGGGTAAATTTCTCAACGTGGCGGTGCTGGAAGGCGACCAGATCAAGGTTGTGGACGAGACTGCGTCGAGCCTGCCGGACTGTCCGGACTTGTTGACGTCGCTGTTGGGATTCGATTCGCCGGCCTCGTGGATGGAATCGGTGAATGTGCTGGTGCAACTGGCGGTATCGATGCGCGGGCACGGGCGCGGCGGATCGCTGCTGGTGGTGCCGCCGGGCACGGAGACGTGGCGGGAATCGGTGATTCAGCCGGTGCCGTACGCGGTCTCGCCGGCATTCTCCGAATTGGCGCAACTGGTGCAGGCAGACTCCGGACGAGCACCTGCTGCATCGCTGGCAGGAGGCGCTGACGCGAGCGGTGGATTCCATTGCCGGGTTTGACGGCGGTGGATGGAGCGGCGGTGATGACGCGGGACCATCACACTACTCGGCTTCGGGGCGAAGATCGCGCGGCGAAGGGCGTGGCCGCAGGTGGAGGAAGTGATGGTGACGGAGCCGATTGAGGGCGGGGTTCCCATGCGGGTGCGGCCGGAACAATTGGGAGGCACGCGGCACCTTTCGGCGGCGCAGTTCGTGCACGATCAGCGCGATTCGATCGCGCTGGTGGCGAGCCAGGACGGTCGATTCACGGTCTTCGCGTGGTCGGCATGCGAAGAGATGGTGCACGCGCACCGGGTAGAGACGCTGCTTGTTGTGAAGATGGGGCTTCGCGCTGGCACGAACAGCGTGCCGCTCCGCGGCGCATTCGGTTAAACTGGTCGGAAATGAAAAAGCATTTGTTCCTACCCTTATTTTGCCTTCTTCTGGCCCCGGCTTACGCCCAGAAGAATCCCTTCGCAGGTCGTTGGGATTTGAATGTAACGCCGCAGACAGGCAGCGCATATCCGCAATGGATGGAGATCGTCGAGA
This sequence comes from uncultured Solibacteraceae bacterium, assembly GCA_963811575.1. Lineage (GTDB taxonomy): Bacteria > Acidobacteriota > Terriglobia > Bryobacterales > Bryobacteraceae > Solibacter. The sequence continues at coordinate 63,739 of CAWERY010000010.1, forward strand.
CCGATGGAAAAGTCGAGGGGCGGATCCAGCCCCGCGGCGGCGCGGTGCGGCCGATTGTCGCAGCCAAGATGGAAGGCGGCCACCTGCTGATCACCGTCTCGGAAGCCACACCGCGCGGACCGGCGACCACATGGGATTTGACCGTCGCGGGAGACACAGCTCAGCGGCGTGGAAAAGCGCGGTGAGAACGCGGGCCCGCAGATCGCCGGCGTGCGCGCTCCGGCGATGAAGCGCCCGATGCCGAAAGCGTGGACCACGCCCGAGCCGATTTTCAATGGGAAAGATCTGACCGGATGGGAACCGATCGGCAATGCGCAGAACAACAAGTGGATTGCGCGCAACGGCAATCTGGTAAACGACAATCCGGAGGTGGAAGGGCCAGCGCGGACCGGGTGCGGCGAACATCAAGACGACGCGCAAGTTCAACGATTTCAAACTGCACATTGAAGTGAATTGCCCGGAGCACGGCAATAGCGGAATCTATCTACGCGGGCGTTACGAGGTGCAGGTGGGAACGGAGGGCGGCACTGATACCTTCGCACGAGATGGGAGCGGTGTACGGCCATTTCGCGCCGGCGGGGAATATCGGCAACAAGCTCGGGCAGTGGACGAGCTTCGATATCACGCTGGTGGGCCGCACGCTGACGGTAGTGCGCGATGGCGTGAAGATTCACGACAACGTCGAGGTGCCGGGACCGACCGGCGGAGCGCTGGACAGCAATGAGGCGGAGGCTGGTCCCTTCTTCCTGCAGGGCGATCATCACGGAGTGATCGAGTATCGGAATATTACGATTTCCGAACCGAAGAAGTAGGCTTCCGAAAAGGAGGACAGGCCGGAAAGGCCTGTCCTACCGGTTAGAACATGTTCCAGAGGAACTGATTGTAGACCTCGTGGTGGTACTGAACTTCCGGGGTCTTGACAAAAGTCCCCAGCAGGCGGGGACAGCGGTCCGCGGAGGCCTGTTTCAAGTCGGCATAGCGACCCTTCACATCTTCGCCGAGCAGCTTGGTGGTCCAATCGGCGGCACGGAAAGCGGACATGGCGTCATAGATGTTGTCGGGCAGGTAGCGTTCCGCGCCGCGCAGATTCTTGATGCGCGAGATGTCGCCTTCGAGGCCGGTGCGGAACACGCCGAGCATCACCATGTACGGGTTGGCGTCCGGACCCACGGAGCGGACTTCGACGCGCGAGCTGCGCTCATTGCCAATCGGAATGCGGATCATGGAGCCGCGATCCACGGCCGAGGCCTTGATCTGGTTGGGCGCTTCGAAGTGCGGGTCCAGGCGGCGGTAGGCGTTCACGCTGGCGTTCAGAAGCAGGCAGATATCATTGCCGTGCGTGAGGATGCGATCGACGAACTGCCACGCAAACTTGCTCATCTTCTCTTCGCCCTTGGGGTCCCAGAAGATGTTCTTGCCGTTCTTGGTGATCGAGACGTTGGTGTGCATGCCGCTGCCGTTGACGCCCACGACGGGCTTGGGCAGGAAGCTGGCGGTAAGCCCCATGCCGGTGGCGACCTGGCGGCAGATCAATTTGTAGAGCTGAATCTGGTCGGCCGCGGCCACTACTTCGGCGTAGCTGTAATTGATTTCAAACTGCGACGGTGCGACTTCGGGGTGGTCCTTCTCGTTCTGGAAGCCCATGGCGCGCTGCACTTCGGCACAGCTATCGATGAAGGTGCGCAGCGGGTCGCCGGGCAGGGAGTGGTAGTAGCCGCCGGTGTTCACGTAGTCGAACTTCGCGGTCTCGTGGTAGCGGCGTTCGGCATCGGAACCATTGAACAGGAAGCCTTCGATTTCGTTGGCGGCGTTGAGCGTGTAGCCCTGCTTCTGGTGGAGGGTCTGCGCGTAGGCCTTGAGCACACCGCGGATATCGGCGCTGTAAGGGGTACCGTCCTTATCGATGACTTCGCCGAAGACCAATACTTTGCCCGCGCCGAAGACGTCGGCCGGCGCCCAGTAGAAGGCGCTCCAATCCATCGCGAGACGAAGATCGCTTTCACGCTGCGCCGTGAATCCCCGAATCGAGGAACCGTCGAAGGTCAGATTGTCCCAGCTCTTGACCAGAAATTTCTTGTCGTAGTCGAGCATGTGGAGGCGGCCTTCGAGGTCTGTGAACAGGACCGTGACAGCCTTAATCCGCTTCTCGTCGGTCAGATACTTGAGGCGCTGCTCCTGAATCTGGTGCATGGGGGTGCGGCCCAGGCGTTCGGCCTTCGCCTGCAGATTCAACTCTTCCAATTCCGCGTAGGAGAGAGCGAGAAAATCCTGAAGTTGGTTGGGCATGATGATGTGAAAGATCAATTGTCCACGACGGTAAGCTACGGAGGCAATGGTTTTAGTCGGGAGAAGTGATAGATAGTCTTTATGGGGCGGCGTTAATAAATTGATGCGGGAAACGCAACGCGGCAGCCAGGCATGGGGATGCAACCGGCAGCGAGGGGCTCAGCGGGACGATTCAGCTTTACTTTGGAGCCGAAATCCTTTACCATAAATGGTGAACTGAGTCATCTTACTCTTTCCCAAATAGCCCGAACTAAGTCTGGTTATTTGCGCCTTCCTCTTAGCCGATCGCAAGAACGGAGCCCTGTACAGTTGTATTTGCATGTCTCCAACTACATCCGAATCACCAGTGAGGATATCCAATGCTCGGAACGGTCACACGATGCAGCAAAATGACGGCAACGGGGACAATTCGCTCCGAGCAGGGCGAGACTTTCGATTTTGATTTTGCCGCAGTCCTCTCCTACGATATGGCGGGTCTGGCCGAAGGCAGGCTGGTGCATTTCGAACCCGCGGGCAGAACCCCCTGCAAGGCAATGAATGTCGGGCTCGAACCGCCGGCCGCGATTCACCCTGGAGCGGAGCGTTACAAGGAGATCCGGCAGTTGCGCTATGTCGGATTTCAGCATCAGGGCAACAGCCGCAAGTACCGTTACGAACGGATCACACCGGGAGAAGCCACGCAGAACTTCGCGATCGATGCGGATTTGGCGCTGCTGCATAGCTGCCGCGTTGCGATTCAGGACGGCCCCACGATGTGCATGCGAATTCTCTCCGCGGGCCTGGATGCCGGTGCAAGTTCCGAGGCGATGGCGTCCTGCTGCCTGACGGAACAGCATATCCGGGATTACCAGGCGACACTACCGGTGCCCGGAGCGAAAGCGCCCAAGGTTCCGCGGCGTCCTTCGGTCTACCCGCAGTCGCAGCGATGGGGAGCATAGATTTTCGGAAATACGAAAGGCAGTCTGGTTCAACGAATGCTATACGACAGTACGAAAGTCTTGATTCGGGGCATGCTTCGAGAGATGGAAACCACTGGCGCGGTACAGTGGGATAGCCAGGCGGAGCTGGGACGCGAGTGCCTCTATGAGATGCATCAGATGACGCGGCCTCAATACAAGGGCTGGCGAGGCGATGCAAAGGGCACGTCCAACGGAGTTTCGGAATTCGTGAAGGCAACGCGTGCGATTCCGTTTGTAAAGTCGATGGTAAGCGCCATCCGGCGCAAGGATCAGGCAACAGCGTTACTCAGCGGCCGGGCCGCACTGGCGGAAATGTGAAGGGAGTATCGGCGATGAAATCGAGACTGAGAGTGACCGTTTCTTTTAGCGCGCAGCATTCGGCGTCGCGCGCCCGTGGGAACTTCGCGGTCGGCGATCTGCTAGTGCTCCAGGAGGGCGTCGAGCCCACCGGACAGCTCCGATTCGTGCGCGTGAACGGACTGCGGCCGAATCTGGGCCGCGAGCCCTACTACCTTCTCGAATCGGAAGAACTGCATCAGAAAACCGAAGCGCTCTAGAACTCGGCGCGAGGGAACGGCTGTCTTAGGGCGCGATCTCTTCGGCGTCGCGTTCCGATTGCGCACCGAGTTGCGCGAACCAACCGCCGGCAGCGATCAATTGTTGCGGAGTCCCTTGCTCCAGGATCTCTCCGCGTTCCAGAACAATGACGTGATCGGCGTCCTTCACCATGGAATAGCGGTGTGCGATCACTAGCATCGTGGGGTGATAGCTCAGCCGAAGAAGGGTCTGTTTCACGTCGTGCTCCGTTGCATAGTCGAGATTCGCGGTAGCCTCGTCCAGCACGAGTATGCGCGGCCGGTCTACCAGGATGCGCGCAATTTGCAGACGCTGCCGCTCACCGATCGAAAGACCAACCCCGCCCTCGCCGATTTCTGTTTCCAGCCCATCCGGTAGTGTTTCGAGTTTGTCTCCGAGTCCGGCGGCCACGGCCGCGTCGCGCACGTCCGCATCGGAGGCATCGGGACGTTTGTATCGGATGTTGGCCGCGATGGTGCCCCGGAAGACAGCGCCATCGGCGGCGACGGTGCCCACAGCGCGGCGGAGCGACGAGGGGTCGATGGTGGAGAGCGGTTGCCCATCGATGAGAATCTCTCCGGACGAGGGCTCCCAGAGTTTGAGCAGGAGGTCGGCGACGGTGGTTTTGCCCGCGCCGGAAGGTCCCGTGATCGCGGTCACGCAACCCGCCGGCGCGGTGAAAGTCACACCACGCAGAACATCGCGAAGCGGCGAATAGCCGAAGCGGACGTCGCGGAATTCGACGTGGCCGGGTCCGGAAGCCAGTTCCAGACCGCCGGGTTCGGCCGGCCCGGTGTGGAGCAGCCGGATGGCGCGGTTGAGCGACACCAGGTGCTGCTGTAGATTGACCGCGATGCTGCTGAGCGAATCGATGGGATCGTAAATGCGATCGAGATAGGCAACAAACATCACCACGTCGCCCGGAGTGAGGCGGCGGTCCAGCACCATCCAGCCGCCATAACCCAGTACCAGCGCTTTGCTGAGATGGCTCAAAGTGCTTTGCAGGAACAGGTATTTATTGGCCAGGCGCGTGCGATTCAGATAGTCGGAGTAAGCTGCCTGAGAGGCGGCATTGCAGGCGTTCGCCCTCGCGCTGCTCGGCGCCCGATAACTTGACGGTCTTGATTGCGGCGAGCGCGTCCTGAATCCGTACCGAGACGGCCTCCCACATCATGTAATACTCCGTCATGCCGGATTCCAGGCGGCGCGCGGCGTGGCGTGTAATCAAGAGGTAGAAGGGGAGAATCGCAAGAGCGGCCACGGTCAGCCTCCAACTCTGCGTGAGCATGATGGCGCAGATTCCGACGATGCGGAGAGCCTTCCGGCGCGATCTGTTGGGCCACGGCGGAGATGATCGGCGCTACCTGGTCCGATTGATCGATACGCTTCGCAAGTCCACCGCTGGCGCGGCGGGTGAAGAACGAAAGAGGGAGGCGCAGAACATGACCGAAGGTGGACTGAATGAGATTGGCCTCGATGGCGCCGGCGACGGCGGTGCTTTGGAGGTCCGCGGCCAGGGAAAGGTAGTAGCCAAGTACGCTGATGGCGAAGAGTAGGGACACCGCCCAGAGCAGCGTTGTCAGGGTCTGGCGGCGGGTGCGCGGCGCGACGTAGTCGGCGCGATGAGGCTGCTGAGTTCGCTCCAGGCGTTCCAACTGGCGCCGGCGAGTCTCCCTTTCGGCGGGGACCGGGGATGGTTGGGTCGCGGCGGCAGGGGCGGCCGGAACAGGAGGGCGGTCCACGAAGAGGCCGGCAACGTCGTTGATCGCGGCACGGTAAATCAGGGGCTGCAGAAGATCTGCCCCGGTGCCAAAGAGTGCAAGAAGGGCGATGACAAGGAAGCGCTTCTTATAGGGGCGAGCCAACTGGATGAGAACACCCAGCGCACTCATCTTATCTTGCGAGGTTGACTGACTCATTCCGCATGAAAGATCGTAGCAGGCGACGAGCGTGGAATGCGGAAGAGCATCATTTGGGAGCGCAAACGCGAAACGCGCCGTGCGGCATGGATGAATGCTCGCACGGCGCGTTGGCGCTCGCCTTTTTGGATATCAGGCCGGGAAAACGGACTACCAGCGTTTACGGCCGAAACCGCCGCCACCGCCACCGGAGCGCTCCGCCTTCGGGCGCGCTTCATTTACGTTGAGGGCGCGGCCATCGAGTTCCTTGCCGTTCACGGCCGAAATCGCCTTCTCGGCTTCGCTGTCATTTGCCATTTCGACGAAACCGAATCCACGGGGCTGCCCCGAATCGCGATCCGTGCAAATGTTGACGCGGTCAACGGTGCCGTGAGTTTCAAACAGGGCGCGGACGGTATCTTCCGTTGCCCCAAAGCTGAGATTACCTACAAAAATATTCTTCATTTCGCACTTATCCTTTTTGATTTGAAAGCAGCAGCTAATTGGGGGTAGACGAAGCGGTTAGGAGAGGTCTGCCGAGAATTGGCGGGGGCATCAAACCCTACGACGTAAGTATAACATATTCGCCACGGAAGATGCTAGGCTTATAAGAGCCTTAAGTTTAAGCCCTTTCGCCCGATCCAACTTCGGCGTCCCTAATACGAAAAGGTAGTCATCACACCCATGTGGTACGGCAACACTAAGACCCTTCTGGAGAGCGCGTTACGCCGCTTAAGTGAGGGCGAAGTCCCGGGCAGCGACGAGTGGAAGAATCAAACCGAAGTAGTGGAAACCTGCCTATCTGAGATGACGGTTATGTCCGAACCAACACTGAATCCCGGCAAAAGCCCCGACTCGCGGTATGTCCACAGACCCGCGGCCGATAAACTCAATCGCGCGATGCCCCACGTCAAGGCCATGCTGGCGGCAATGCGAGAGCAGGATCGTGCGGGAGCACTCAAACACGGGACGGAAGCGATTCACCGGTTATAAAAATGCGGTGCACGCTTGGATAGAGCGTGCACCGCAGAAAAAGGAAGAAGAGGTGGAGACCGGTTTAGGCGCCGCCGCCGTACCGGACCTTCGGTTTATCCGACTCGGCATAATCGGCGCTTGCCTCTCCGGTGGATGCGATATCGCGCGCGCCGGTACGTTCCAGAACGTTCTTGGCGCGTTTCACCCAGTCCGAATTGTCGCAATGCACCGATAGCAGAATGCGTCCTTCCTTAATCATGCCTTCGTAGCGCTTCGCCTCATACTCAGGAATCCCCATTCCGACGAGAGCGCCCAGTATGCCTCCGACGACTCCGCCGGTTCCAGCACCTGCAAGCGCGGCCATGATCGGGCCGGCAGCAATAAAGGGTCCAAGCCCTGGAATGGCGAGCGCGCCGATTCCGGCGAGCAGGCCGAGCGTGCCGCCCACAACAGCGCCGGTTCCGGCGCCTGTAGCCGCCCCTTCCGGGGCCTTGGTATTCTTTTCGTGCGCGAAATCTTTGGTCCCTACGTTCTCCGGAAGCAGTACGGAAATGTCTTCCGTACGAAAGTGATCCGCAACCAGAGCATCGACGGCTCCTTCGGCCTGACGCCGGTCCTGATAGATTCCGAACACCGCGGTGTTTTTACCTGCCATAAGTTCCGTCTCCTTTTGTGGTGAAAATGTTAGTTACTTGTCTTTTTAGGCTTTGGCGTCTTGATGGTGATCTCGTTAGTGACGTTTCCAGCACCGGCGACATCGGTAGCCTTCTGCTCGATACTCTGCTTCTCAGCTTCCGAATTCACCGGCCCCTTTAAGGGTGACCTTGCCGTTCTGGGAAATGATCTTTACGTTGTGTGCATAAGTTGATAGCGATTTGTCAGCCATCACGGACTGACGAATTTTCTGCATGATCGTGCGATCCGAGGTATTGTTCTTCCCTTGGTCCGCAGTCGCACCTTTGTTGGCGGCTTTGTTTGTTTTAGTATTGTCCGCAGCCGGAGTTTGGCTGTAAGCAGTCGCCATACCCCCGCTTACTGCAAGAACTCCCGCTGCGAGGGCATTTATCATCCACTTGTTTTTCACTACCTCTACCTCCATAATTAGATGAGCAATCGCCCACCCCTTGTGAGAAATGATGCGGCGCGGTAAGAGGTGCGCTGCACACGGCCTGTGTTAGCCCGCGAACATCAGGATCGCGAAGCGCGAACTTGCTTCGCAGCTCGCACTTCGCGATCGAAAGAGACTAGCCCGCGCGGCGGGTTTTAGCTCCGGTGTTCGCCGTAGTCTGCTTGCCGGCCATCGGCCGCGTTGATTCTTCCGGCTCCTCCGCCTCATCGTCACCGGCGGCCGTACCCATACCCTCCAGCAACTGATCGCACATTTCATCCAGCTTTTGATCTGTCTCCTCTTCCTCCGAGAGGGTTTCCCGAAGCAGTTCGGCGGCTGTCGTGTTGCCCATCGCTTCCGCTAGTTTTATGACCGTTTGATAGGCGGCCATCTCGTAGTGCTCCACGCGCTTTGCCGCGCCGATCAATAAGACGTCATGCAGCTCGCTTTCCTGGTCGCTGTCGATCGCCTCCTGTCCTTCCGCCACCAGCCCTTTCATGGCTTCGCAGGTTTTGCCCTTGGGCTTTGCGCCAATCGATTCAAAAACCTGCTCGAGCCGGTTCACGTGGCCTTTGGTCGCTTCCAGATGCTCTTGGAAGCCGCTGCGCAACTCTTCCGATTCGGCTGCCTTTGCCATCTTCGGAAGAGCCTTCACCAGTTGCTTCTCGGCATCGTACAGGTCCCGGATTTCTTCTTCGAAAAGACCTTTTACGGTGTTTGTCATATTGCTCTCCTTCACTGAGATCTCTGTTGGTTTGGCGGCCTCACCGCAAGACTTCCCTGATTTGCCAGCCGGCCGCGAGAACTGGGCAGGGGTAAGTTTTTGCTGAATCGGATTGATCCAGTGCATGCCGTGCGCCAACGTTTGTGGAACACCTATGTGACGGCCGAAGCCCGCGTGCTGCGCGCATTGGTGTGGCGCCACGCATTCTCAAGACGCATTCGAAGGAACAGCGAAACCTCTTCCCCGATGCGCGACGTCATCCCAAGGGATGGAGGAACCCAAGCAAGCGATCATTCTGGAGGCCGGCGGCAATGAGGTTACTACGGCCGCGGGCGGCGCACGCCGCTATCGAAAGCCACTAGGGGCATTTCGGTGGGCCGACATCAAGCTGCTACTCCGCGAGAGCTTTGATCAATGGAGCCTGCATAAAGGTCCGCGGCTTGGGGCCGCACTGGCTTTCTATACCCTGCTCTCTCTCACGCCCCTGTTGCTTGTCATCGTAAGCATAGGCGCTCTCGTGTTCGGACGGCAGGCCGCTCAGTCCCAACTCGTGTGGCAGGTGGAAGACCTGGTCGGCCCGGCCGGCGCAAAGGCGATTCAATCCTTATTGGAGGGCTCCCGCCATACCACCCACGGCGTTTTAGCGACCGCTCTGGGCCTGCTGACCCTGCTATTCGGAGCGTCCGGAGTGCTGATTGAGCTTCGTGATGCATTGAACACAATTTGGGACGTGCCGCCCTTGCCTCAGACGGGGTTACAGAGCTTCCTGCAACTTGTCAAGGACAGACTGTTTTCCTTCGCTCTCGTTATCGCTACCGGATTTCTACTGATGGTGTCCCTGGTGGTGAATGCCTGGCTGGCGGCGTTAGGGCGGTTCGCCGGCCAGCACTTACCGGCACCCGAAGGCGTTCTGGACGTGGCGAATGCAATCCTTTCGTTCCTGGTGATCACCAGCTTATTCGCGGCGATCTACCGAATCATGCCGGACACCCGGATTGAGTGGCGGGATGTGATCCTGGGCGCTGCAGTAACATCGATGTTATTCACAGCCGGCAAGTTTGTGATCGGCCTGTATCTCGGCAAGGCAACTTTTGCATCCACTTACGGGGCGGCTGCTTCCATTGTTGTACTGATTGTGTGGGTGTATTACTCCGGTCAGATCTTTTTCCTGGGAGCTGAGTTCACCCGGGCCTTCGCCAATCGCTACGGATCCCAACCGTTGCCGGCAGGTGCCCCGGGCGCCGCTGTCGTCACGGCACAATCGAATTAGCCGGGCGGTTCAGGCATTTGGAGCCGCCAGGTCAATAGCGCGGCGGAGTTCCGTGATCAAGGGTAGAAAATTGCTTCCTTCCGATGGCTCCAGCTTTTTGACCCTGGCGAGCAGATCACGAAAGACCTCCTCGGCATCAGCCACCAGACGCGAAGAATCGGCCGGATTGCACCCGGCAAGGTCCATCAGGTTGAAGCCGATCTCGAGATCGGCCTCGATCAGTTCGACGCGAACGCGGTGGTCCGGGCTGGACCCGTAACGGCAAGGCATACCTGGCCTCCAATCGACTGCGCAACTGCTTGGGCTCGCCCGTGTTCCGGCAACTCCGCGGCCGTCGCGATTGTCAGTGTATACCAGCCAGGGGGCAATCGATAACCGGGCGTAAGCCAGTCGTGCAAAGGGTCGGCCTTTGGCGTATTCTAGAACAAGTCGCACTCACCCGTCGCAGCTGACCGTTTCGGTCACGCCCCGTAAGCCGCTGCCCAGTGCTCATCAACACCTGGGGGACTTGCGCCCGCAGTTCCGGGGCGGGGATACCTGTGACGCAGCCAACAGCGGAATTGGATAAACGGGCGCCGGCACTTTCCTGTGCGACGCATTGCCCTTACTGCTCACTTCAGTGCGGTATGCATTTGCACGCCGAAGCACAAGGTGCCTGGTCGGTAAAGGAACGGAATTTTCCGACGAATCGCGGCGGCCTGTGTCAGAAGGGTTGGACCGCGGCCGAACTTCTCGACCATCCAGACCGGCTGCGCACTCCCTTGATTCGCCGCCATCGCGACGAGCCATTGCGCCAGGCAACGTGGGCGGAGGCACTGGATCGCATTCAGGCGGGCATCCGGCGCGTGCAAGACAAGTACGGCAGGGATGCGATCGGGGTATTCGGAGGCGGAGGGCTCACCAACGAGAAGGCGTATCTGCTGGGTAAGTTTGCGCGCGTCGCATTGCGAACTTCCCAGATCGATTACAACGGGCGATTCTGCATGTCTTCCGCGGCGGCGGCGGCGCTGAAGGCTTTCGGCATTGACCGCGGTCTGCCATTTCCCCTGGCGGACATCCCGCACGCGCAGACAATTCTGCTGGTCGGCAGCAATCTGGCGGAGACGATGCCGCCCGTGATGCAGTATTTCCAGGAACAAAAGGCTCGGGGCGGCTCGCTGATCGTTGTCGATCCGCGCGCCACTCTGACGAGCGCTTCCGCGACGCTGCATTTGCAAATCACACCCGGGACCGATTTGGCCCTGGCCAATGGACTGCTCCACATCGCGATTAAAGAGCGCTTCATTGACAACGACTTCATCGCGAAGCGCACCGCGGATTTCGAACCGCTTCGCCAGGTAGTGGCGAGCTACTGGCCGGGACGCGTGGAACGCATTACCGGCGTCTCTGAGCGGGATTTGCAGCGCGCAGCCAGACTGCTGGGGGAGGCGGGCACCGCGATGGTGCTTACTGCGCGCGGCCCCGAACAGCAGAGTCATGGCGTTAATAATGTGCTCGCTTTCATCAACCTCGCGCTCGCGCTGGGGAAGGCGGGTAAGCCCTATTGCGGGTACGGGTGCCTGACTGGCCAAGGTAACGGGCAAGGCGGACGCGAGCATGGGCAAAAGGCGGACCAGCTTCCCGGTTACCGGCGTTTGGATAACCCGGCTGATCGCGCGTTTGTGGCAAAGGTGTGGGGCGTCGCGGAGAGAGACCTGCCCGGTCCGGGAAAATCCGCTTACGAGATGCTGGACACGCTCGGGTGCGACGGCGGCGTGCGCGCCCTGCTGGTATTCGGTTCCAATCCCGCAGTCTCCGCTCCGCGCGCGACACACATCGAGAAGCGCCTGGACGCGTTGGACTTCCTCATGGTGTCCGACTTCTTCCTCTCCGAAACCGCCGAGCGCGCCGACGTCGTGCTGCCATCGGCGCAATGGGCCGAAGAAGAGGGCACGATGACCAATCTGGAAGGCCGCGTGATTTATCGTCAGCGGGCAATGACGCCGCCGCCGGGAACGCGTACCGATCTGGAGATGCTATCGGGTTTGGCCGAACGCCTGGGACACGCGACCGGGTTTCCCGCCGAGCCCGAGGCGGTCTTCGAAGAACTGCGGCGCGCGTCTGCCGGCGGAACCGCGGATTATTCAGGCATCTCATACGAGCGAATTCGCCGTGAAGATGGCGTGTTCTGGCCCTGTCCGAACGAGCAACATCAAGGCACCCCGCGGATGTTTCTGGATCGCTTCGCCACTTCGGATGGCCGGGCGCGGTTCCATGCCGTGGAGTTCGAGCCTGCGGCGGAAGAGCCGGATCACGAATATCCGTTGTACCTCACCACCGGCCGCACTTTGGCGCAATACCAATCGGGCACGCAGACCAGGCGAGTACCTGCACTAATGGAAAGTGCGGCGGAAGCGTTCGTACAGATCCATCCGTCGATGGCGACTACCTATGGCGTCACCGACGGCAGCCAGGTCCGGTTGACGACGCGCCGGGGTACCGTCTCGGTTCGGGCGCGCCTCAATGCGGGTCTCCGTATGGACACGCTCTTCATGCCGTTCCATTTCCCCGGCGGCGGCCGCGCCAACCTGCTTACAAACCCCGCGCTCGATCCGGTTTCACGTATGCCGGAATTCAAGGTCTGCGCGGTTAGGCTTGAAAAGGAAAATCCATGACAGAGACGCCGGCATTCATCCAGGGCTTTTTTGCGTATCAGGGGCACGGGCTCGACCGTCCCACGCCGTTCGCGCCACCGGTCACCTACATGGTGCCCGCCGATAAGCGGGCGCAGACAATCTACTTCCGCGCGGGGAATACCGCGGCGGAGATGATTTACCTCGTGCTAACGAAAAACGGCAGGTTCATGCGCTTTTTTCCGGTCGGGGCGAAGGGCGCGATCCACGTGCCGCTGGCGGTTGCGGAAGATCTTTCGCCGGAGAGCCGCATTGAAATCCTAATTGCGGCGCCGGATGGGCTGGAATCCACGGCGGTTCTCGACGTGGGCTTTATGGAGATCGCGTAATGGGTGAGAAAAGCAAACTGGTAGTGATCGGCAACGGCATGGCCGGCGCCCGGACCGTGGAAGAGATCCTGGCGCGCGGAGGCGGCGAGCAGTTCGACATCACCATGTTTGGCGAGGAGCCTACCGGTAATTACAACCGGATCCTGCTGTCAAACGTGTTGAACGGATCGTACCAGGAGGAAGAGATTTTCCTGAATCCTCTGGATTGGTACCGCGAGAACAACATCAGGCTTCTATCCGGCACACGGGCCGCGGGAATTTTGCGGCGCGCCCGCCTGGTGTACGCGGAGGACGGAACCCCCCAACCTTATGACAAGCTGATTATCGCCACCGGCAGCCGGCCCTTCGTTCCCCCGATGGAAGGGACAACGATGCACGACGGCAGTTTCAAACCGGGCGTTTTTGTCTTCCGGACTCTTGAAGATTGCCGGCGCATCGCAAGTTACGCACAGGGAAAGTTCAGCGCCGCGGTGATCGGCGGCGGGCTGCTGGGCTTGGAAGCAGCTCGCGGATTGCAGAACTTCGGGCTGGAAGTGAATGTGGTCCATTTAGGCGGACACTTGATGCCCCAGCAGCTAGACCCGGGTGCGGGAGCCATTCTCAAGACCAGCATGGAGCGCCTTGGCGTCAAGGTCCTGCTAAAAAAGAACACCACCGGCATCCTGGGCGAAGACCGCGTGCTGGGCCTGCGATTCTCCGACGGGCATACGTTGGAATGCGACATGGTCGTGATTTCAGCGGGCATCAAGGCCAATTGGGAGATTGCCGCCGGCTGTGGTTTGCCCACGGAGCGCGGCATTGTGGTGGACGATCAGATGCGCACGGAGGATCGCGACATCTATGCGGTTGGCGAATGCGCCCAGCACCGCGGACAGACTTACGGCCTGGTGGCACCGCTCTGGGATCAGGCGAAGGTGCTGGCCGATCACCTCACCGAAAAGAACGTGCACGCGGCCTACCACGGCTCGAAGGTCGCCACGAAACTGAAAGTGATGGGTGTCGAAGTGGCGTCGATGGGCATCGTCGAGCCGCGTGACGATGAGGACGAGGTCGTGCAGTTCTCCGAACCGAAGCGCGGCACTTATAAAAAGCTGATTGTGCGCGAGGGACGTCTGGTGGGTGGAATCCTGTTGGGCGACATTAGCAAGGCTGCTTACCTGATGCAGGCGTTCGACCGCAACACGCCGCTGCCCGACGAACGATTGCGGTTGCTCTTCGACATCGGCGATCCGCCCAAGCAGGTGACCTTCGAAGAGATGAACGCCGCCACGCAGATCTGCAACTGCAATGGCGTGAGCAAGGGCGCGATTGTCGCCTGCGTGAAGAACGGGAAACGGAACGCCAAGGCGGTGATGGATGCGACGCGCGCGGGCATGGGGTGCGGTTCGTGTAAGGCGATGGTCACCGAGATTGTTGGATGGGCCTGCGGTGGGGAAACCGAAGAAGATCCCTCGGTGCATTACTACGTTCCCGGAGTGCCTCTCAGCAAGCCCGAGCTGATCCGCGCGATCCTGGAGCGCAACTTGCGATCCGTCTCGGCCGTATTCGATCTTCTGGCGGGCGGCAACGAAGATGCGGCGAGCAAGCCGGGGCTCGCTTCTCTGCTGAAAACTCTATGGCACGAAGAATATCAGGACGAGCCCGACGCGCGCTTCATTAACGAACGAGTGCACGCCAATATTCAGAAGGACGGCACGTTTTCCGTAGTGCCGCAGATGCCGGGTGGAATCACCAGTCCGGCGCAGCTCAGGCGTATCGCCGACGTGGCGGAGAAATATCACGTACCCCTGGTGAAGCTGACCGGAGGACAGCGAATCGATCTGCTGGGCCTGAGAAAAGACGATTTGCCGAAGGTGTGGCGCGATCTCGATATGCCATCCGGTTACGCGTACGGCAAAAGCTACCGCACGTGCAAGAGCTGCGTTGGGTCCGACTTCTGCCGCTTTGGCATCGGCGACAGCATTACGCTCGCGCTCAAAATCGAGCGGGAGTTCCAGGGCTTCGACAGCCCGCACAAGATGAAATTGGCTACGGCAGGCTGCCCGCGCAATTGTTCCGAAGCGATGGTGAAAGACCTAGGCGCGGTGGCGGTGGAAGGCGGCAAATGGGAAATCTACATCGGTGGCGCAGCCGGTTCCTCCGTGCGAAAAGGCGACGTGCTGTGTGCCGTGGATAGCCACGAGGAGGTACTTCGATATATGGGCCGCTTCATTCAGTACTATCGCGAGAATGCCAAATACCTGGAGCGCACACACGGCTTCGTGCAACGGCTGGGGATCGAGAGGATTCGCGCAGTGATCGTGGAAGATAGCGAAGGGATTGGGGAGCGGCTCGAGCGCGAGATCGCCGCATCGAAGGCTGCGTACAAAGATCCCTGGCAGGAGTCTTATGCGGCCGCGGTGGAAAACCAATTTTCTTCCGTGCTACCGGTGCTCTCGTGATTCTAAATATGTGCGAAGTGAAACTTGGTCCGTTCAGCGCGATTCCTCCGGGTGAAGGGCGGAATTTCGACGTCCTCGGAGAGAGGATCGCCGTATTCCGCACTCGCGCGGGCACGGTGTTTGCCGTACAGGCAGCCTGCCCGCACCGTGGCGGCCCGCTCGCCGATGGGTTGCTGGGGGGATCAACGCTGATCTGCCCCCTGCATAGTTGGAAGTTCGACGCCTCCACGGGAGAGGCGCTATTCGGCGAATGCGGGATCAAGACCTACGCGGCGCGGGTGGACGATTCCGGCCAGATCGTTTTGAACTTCGGCAAGAAATAGGTCTACGTTGACCGCCCATTCCGGTGCGAGGAGACGTATGAACGTTCGCCACAAAGCCACACAGATCCGGCTATTGGATTTCCATAGCGCCCCCATGCGGGCCTTCCACGTGACATGGCTCGCATTTTTTCTTTGCTTCTTCGGCTGGTTCGGGCTCGCCCCGCTGATGCCGATCATCCGCGGCGAGTTGCATTTGACGAAGCAGCAAGTGGGCAATTCGATGATTGCATCTGTGGCGATCACCATCCTCGTCCGCTTGCTGGTGGGATGGCTCTGTGACCGCATCGGCCCGCGCCGAACCTACACAGGGCTGCTGATTCTGGGATCTCTGCCGGTCATGGGCGTCGGGTTGGCGCACGACTACACATCGTTCCTGATGTTCCGTCTTGCGATTGGCGCCATTGGGGCTTCCTTTGTGATCACGCAGTATCACACGTCGGTCATGTTCGCCCCGAATATCGTCGGAACAGCAAACGCCACAGCGGCGGGGTGGGGTAATTTGGGCGGAGGAGTTACTCAAATCGCCATGCCGCTGCTATTCGGCATGTTTCTGAGTTTAGGGGCCGGAAGCTGGTGGAGTTGGCGACTGGCGATGATGACGGCCGGCGTGGCGCTGCTGCTGACCGGCGTCGCATACTACTTCCTGACGCAGGACACGCCCGATGGCAACTTCCAGGAACTGCGATCCGCGGGGCTGATCGGGAAGTCACGAGCCTCCGGCGCGTTCGTCGAGGCGTGCCGCGATCGCCGTGTCTGGGCACTCGCGGTGCTATATGCTTCCTCGTTCGGAATCGAACTGACGATCGACAATGTCGCAGCCCTGTATTTTACCGATAGCTTCCATCTCAGCCTCACGATGGCAGGTATCGTCGCCGGCAGCTTTGGCACTATGAATCTCTTTGCGCGGGCGCTGGGCGGAATCGTGAGCGACCGCTGCAACCGGCGTTGGGGAGTGACAGGGCGCACGCGTCTGCTCGGACTCACAGTTTTCGCCGAGGGCCTGGCCATGATCTTGTTCTCGCAGATGCGCTGGCTTCCCTTTGCCATCGCCAGCATGATGCTGACCGGCCTTTTCGTGAAGATGTCGAATGGGGCGAACTATGCAGTCGTGCCATTCGTCAACAAGCGGGCGCTGGGTGCGGTGGCCGGCATCGTTGGCGCAGGTGGAAATCTCGGAGCAGTACTCGCCGGCTTTCTCTTCAAGACGCCGAAGTTCACGTATCCTCAAGCGCTGCTGATTCTCGGCGTGATCATTGCCGTGTCTTCATGCCTCGCCTTAACCCTGAACTTCTCATCCCCCGGCGAGTTGCCGGGAAGGAAGGAAATCGAAGGACGACCGGGTCGCGAAACCATACCCGCGAGTGCGTGACCCGGCCCGGTCTTCCCGCTGTTTACTTTCCAATCACGAGAATCGAGAACGTATCGGGCAGCATTGGTCCCCGGGCGGGTCCGCGTCCACCCCGTCCTGGCGCAGGTGCGGCTCCAGCAGGCGGCGCGGGCGGCGGCGGGCCGTATTCGGCGGCCATGGTCAGGATGTGATTGGTCTTGGCATCGAGCGTCAGGGTCTTGGCGCCCATCATCGTTTGGAGATTCTGCTCCACCACGAAACTGGTGGGACTGTTTTCCTTGACCACCGTCATGGTGCCGTTGCCATGCGAACTGAACGCCTCCATGGTCGCCGGATTGAACACCGCTCCATCGGAACCGCCGGCCAGCGGGAGGGAGGTAATGATCTTGCCGTCCTCCGCGTTGAGTATCACCATCATGGGCTGGGCGGGCGTAACTGGCGGTACTCCCGACTGGCCGCAGGCGGCGAAAAGGATGTGATTCCTGGCATCCAGCGCCAGCCCGTTACACCGGCTGCCCTTGTCGCCGAAATCGTAATGCGCCGTGACCTTCATGCTCTTCGCATCGACAACCGCGACGTTGGCCTTGTCCTGGATCACGACATAGAGGTGTCCCTTGCCGTCGCTGACCGCCTGTTCCGGCGCGCCTCCCAAATCCACCGTACCGAGCACGGTGCCATCCTTCGCGTCAATCACGGTCGCGTCCGCAGTCGGGTGGCTGAACACGTAGATGCGCTGGTTGAACGGGTCGGCGAGAATGCCGTCCGGGCTGCTCTTCGAATCGATCTCGATGGTCTTGATGAGGGACAGGGTTTTCGTGTCCCACATGGCGACTGGTTTGCTACTGGCGAAACCGTGGCCGGATTTCGCATCCACCGCCGCACCATTCGCCCTGGTGTTCGGAATTTCTCCGACGGAAGCCAAGGTATCGAGATTAAAAACGGCAACCCGGGCCGCGGTGGGATTCTCACCCTGCACGGCGCCGCGCGGAATGTACAGGCGGCGGCCGGCATCATCCGCATAGATGTAGTCGAAGCCTCCCAAGCCGCCCGTCTTGGCCGTTTTCAGCACCTGATAGGGACCCGGCGACGAGGTCTGTTGCGCCATGCCGGTCAACGCCGCTATCGCGATTCCGGATGCAAGTATTGAGCAAAATTTTCGCATGTAATTCCTCTCACGGGTCGGCGCCGCTGCGCTACCCGCTGAGGATTATGCCTGATCGCAGATGAACAGGCGATGAACTCCTGCGGTCAGCGTACCGGCGGATCGCGTTCGATCACCATCACGGCGAAGCTACCGGGCACCACCGGTCCCCTGCCCCGGCCACCGGCGGGCGGTGGTCCGAACTTTGCGGAGGCCACGAACACCCGGTGATTCGTGGGATCGAGCCCCATGTTCCGCGACCCCAGCGGCGTTGCGACAGTTTCGGCGACGCGATATTGGTCCGGAGAGTCCTGGTGAATCACGGTGAGGGTGCCGTCCGCATTGGAGGCAAACGCGTTCCCCGAGGCAGCATCGTAACCAGCGCCATCCACGCCGGCCCCGATCGGGACCGTGGCCACCACCTTGCCGGCCTGATAATCGGACACCGCCATCACGCCGCTCCGGCATCCACTGAACAGACGGTGGTGCGCGGTATCGATCGCCATGGCGACGGGCTGCTTGCACGGCGCGGTGGACCAGCGCCGCGCCACGGTCGCCGTCTTGGCGTCGATCTCCACTACCTCGCTGGTGTCGGTGAGATTCGCATATACCTTGCCGTCGCCGGCCGACGCGCCGTATTCCGGTTTACCGCCAAGAGGAATATTCGTGATCAGCTTTCCCGCCTGCGGCTCGATTACCGTGGAGGAATGGGCGTCGCCATTTAAGGTGAAGACGCGGTTCGACGCGCTGTCGAAGAGAATCGCGTCCGCATCTTCGGCGGCCTTGATCCGGCCGAGCGCCTTGAAGGTTTTCAGATCGAACATGACCACGGACTGGTCGTTCCCCGAGGTGGCGAATCCACGGCCCGTGGCGGGCGCGATCGCAGTTCCGTGCGCCCCTTGGATATCGGTGACTTCGCCGACCAGCGCCCCACTGTCTTGATCGACAACCATGACGCGGTTCTGCCGGGCGATAAAGAGGCGGTGACTGGGTGGGTCGGGTACGATGTAGTCCCAACTGCCATCTCCACCCAGCGCATAAGTGTGAGTGACCCTATAGGTTGACGATGGCTGGGCGAGGAGTAATGTGACGGCAGCCAGCGTAAGGACGAGTGCATTGGTGCGCATAGCGGCTCCCTTCTCGATCCTAGAATTCCGCGCGGAACTGGAATTCGATGCGGCGAGGTGCGCCGGTGCCGGTCGCACCCGTGTTCAGTATACCGGTGATCCTGCCGAAGCTGGCAGTGGGCTTGATGGAGAGGTTGGCGCCGCTGCCTGCGACCGAGCCGATGCTGGCGCCCGGAACCTTGTACTCGGGATGGTTCAACAGGTTGAAAGCGGAAGCACGAAAATGGAGCGCTACGCGTTCCGTCACGTGGAAGCGCTTCTGCAGCGACGAGTCGATCTCATAGGCGCCGGGGCCGTTGCCAATGTAGCGGCCAAGATTCCCCAAGGCGAGGTTGGCGGGAGCAGAGAAGGCCGCCGGATTGAACCAGTTGTTGATGTTCTGGTCGGCGGCGTAAATCGGTACGCCGGGCACCAGGTTCGGGCGCTGTCCGGAGGTGTTGCCATCGAGCAGTGCGGCAGCGGTGCGCGACACGGTGATGTTTACCGGCAGGCCGGTGCGCGCGCTGGCGATGCCGGCGAGTTCCCAGCCGCCCACGAATTGCGATATCGCGCCGCCGGCATTGAGAAACTGCTTACCTTTACCGAACGGAAGTTGGTAGACGGCATTCATGGTCATCACGTGGCGGACGTCGATGCTGGTGCTGCTGCGGTCGCAGGCGCGGCACGCCATGTTCTGGATGGCAACGGCTTCGCCCGAACCGATGGACGCGTCCCCTATGCCGTGCGACCACATGTAATTCATCTGGAACAGCAGACCCTTCGTGAACCGTCGTTGCAGGGAGGCTTGCAGCGTATTGAAGTTGTTATTGCCGTCGTTGGTTTTGTAACCGAACGATCCGAAAGCGGCTAGCGGACGCTTGCCGGTAACCGGATCAATCAGGTTGATCGTGTACTTGCTGAACAGGTGGTGCCCCTCGCCGCCGATGTAAGAGACCTGGCCCACGAAATCGTGACCCAGCTGCTGTTGGATGACGAAATCCCAATTGTTATACGAGAGGTCCTTGCGGTGACGATCGAGGGACTTGGGGCTGAAGAGCTGATTCTTCGGATCGAGGAAAGCGGTCAGCGGATACGCCAGCGCGGGAAAATCGCTGGAAGAGAGCGAATAGCGCGGTACGTAACTCTCCGCGGGATCGCTGAAATCGTCGTTCTGGTTGCCGCCGTAGTAGATGCCGAAGCCGGAGCGGATGGTTGTCTTCCCGTGCAGGAAGGCGGGCGCCCAAGCCATGCCGATGCGCGGTCCGAAATCCTTCGTGTTCGGATCATAGTAAGGAGTGCCTGTGGGGCAGAAACCGCCGCAACCCTGGATATCCACCACCGCCGAACGGTTATGGATCTCGTGCGTCACCGAATAGAACTCATAGCGCAGACCGAGGTTGAGAGTGAGGTTCGGAGTGACTTTCCATTCGTCCTGCGCATACCCCTGGTAGAAGGTTCGCCGGTTGCCAACCACGCCCTCGCCTTGCAGGTAGCTGGCGGATGACGCCTTGTTCGCCGCGAAATCGTCCGCGCTGGCATAACTGATCGATTGTGTGGTGAGGGTATTGCCTGAGTTGTTCAGTCGCACACGCATCACGTTGGCGCCGAACTTCAGGGTGTGTCGCCCCTTGACCACCGTGAGGTTGTCGATATAGGAAAACGTGGTGCCCACTTCGGTATCCAGCGAGTCGCTGTTCAGCCCGCTGAAAGACGCCGACGAGACGGTGGTGGCGACGGGCGCGATGCCATAGCTCCAATTGTGGTAATTGGCACGGTTCACACCGAACTTGGTTTCGTTAATTGTGGTGGGCGTGAAGATGTGCTGGAATGCCAGAACCGCGTTGGCGGGGCGATGGGGCACCACGTTATGGGAGCCGAGCGCATCCGTCGGGTTGTCGATGTGGACGTCGTCGATATTGTAGCGGGTATACATCGTGTCGCGGTCATTGAAACGGTAATCGAAGCGGATCATCCCGGAATCTTCCCTCACCTGATTGCTGGCCACCAGGTTGATCTGATCTGTGGTGGCGTCTAGGGGGATCTGACCTGTCGGATAGGCGTCGATGAGCGGCTTGAGGATCGGCGAAGTTGCGATTACTTTTGCCCGAAAGGCTGCGTTAGGCACGTAGCTGATCTGGGTAATTCCAAGGTCCTGCCGCAGGCCTTCATAGTTCATGAAGAAGAAGGCCTTGTCTTTCTTGATGGGGCCCCCGAAGTTGGCGCCGAATTGATGCAGGGTGAACGCGGGAATCGTGGCGCCGTCGAAGGGCGAACGCGCATCCAGGGCGTCGTTGCGCAGGGAGTAGAAGGTACTGCCGTGAAACTGATTGGTGCCGGTCTTAGAGACCACCTGGACTTGGACGCCGCCGGCGGCTCCGCTTTCCGCGGTGTACACCGCGGTGCTTACGCGAAATTCGGCGATGGAGTCAAGCGCAATATTGAGGCGCGTTTCAGCCTTCTGAGTCTGCTCCTGCACACCGTTGTTATCAATGCCATCAAAGGTGTAATTGGCGTCATCGATGGAGTGGCCGTTGAAGCGGATGTTGCGCTGCGAGCCGTCGCTGTAGTTGACTGCGCCCGGTGCGAGCATCATCAGGCTCGCCCAGTTGCGGCCACTTACGGGAATCTCCTTGATCTGCTCCGCCTCAATCAAGCCCCCGACCTCGGCCGAAGTCCGATTGAGAGTTTCCAGCGCGGCGGTGACCTCCACCGACTCTGCGACGGCACCCACTTGCAGCTTGGCATCAATGGTGCGGGGCTGGCCGACCGACAGTTCGACGTTCTTGAACTCAGCAGTTCTGAAACCGGGCCTTGCGATGGTGACCGTATACATGCCGACCGCCAACCCCGATATCTGGTAGCTGCCTCCCGCGCTGGTTAAGGTTTCGCGCCGGAAACCCGTGTCGATGGACACCGCCACAACGCGCGCCCCCTGCACAACGGCGCTGGAAGGGTCCAGAACGGTACCGTTCAAAGACGCATAATCCACTTGGGCTGCCATCGGCAC
This sequence comes from uncultured Solibacteraceae bacterium, assembly GCA_963811575.1. Lineage (GTDB taxonomy): Bacteria > Acidobacteriota > Terriglobia > Bryobacterales > Bryobacteraceae > Solibacter. The sequence goes on from CAWERY010000010.1 coordinate 85,902, forward strand.
GGTAAAAGCAATTGAGAAAAGGAACGCAAAAACAGATTTCGCCATTTCGGGACACTCCTCAACCGAATCGTCAGACTGGCTTTCAGGTTAAGAAGCGGGCAGTGAATGGTTGATGAATGTTACGGCACAAGATAATTACAGCCGCACTGAACGCGCTCGACTATTCATTTCCGCATTTTTGAGTCGTGCGGCCCGCCGCCAAGCCAGAGTAGATCAGATCTATGTCCAACGGCGTTAGGTAAAGGGGCCTGAGCCGCATCCCACCGAAGTCGCTAGCGGTCCATACTTCCTTCATGACTCCGGTGGCCGAGTGCCGGCCGATGCCTTGCAAGAGGTGCGTAATCTCGTGAACCATCACATGGGCCAACACGTTACTTGGAGCGCGCATTTGCTCAATGCGATCGAGGAACACAGTAATGTGAGAACCCTCCTGGGGTACGGCATACGCCAGGGAACCGGGCATGAGATTCGTTGGCGTTCTTGTCACCACTTCGATGATGATGGGCTGCTGCGAAGATTCGTCCGCGGGCTTCTTTTTAGTCCACTCCAGAGAGATGCCAATCACGGAGAACATTTTGCTCGCAAGCGTTTCGGACAGCGTGTAGTTCAGGTAACCATCGTTCGCCCTGTCTAGCAAGTGCGCGGTCAGCTTATATTGGGGTTGGCAGGCATGCGCTACCGTTCCCGCCAACCAAGCCATCAACACCATCGATGTGGTAGTCACGATTCACTCCCGATTGATGCGCACTTCCCGCGACAGCGCTGTTTCGCGACGGCAGACCGCGACCAGGTGTCGGACCTCCTCCGCCGTGAGGTAGGGCGGAAACTTTTTCGGCTGAACCATTGCCTTTTGCGACCAATTCTTGCGGACTTTGGGGCCCAGTCCGACTAGGACGATGCGTTAGTCAGCACTTATAAGACCATTCCTCTAAGTGAAGGCGCACGTTCCAGCAACTCGATTGGGTTCAAGTGAGAAGGCTTACCGTGAGGGAAAGCGTCTTGCTTTCTGTCCTAAGAATTGCATAATCTTTCAATTCGTGAGAACGCGCCGCGCGTTGCTGCGTCATGGGTCGTCGGTCGCGACGGAAAGTAGGAAATCCCTGCCACGAGGACTAGGCGACCGAGCACCTCGCAGCCGAGAATCGGATTCTCCGAGCAATCTTCTCTGCTTCCGCTCTCCGGCGTACTGCAAAGTACAGGACCGTTGGCTGTGGGGACCGACTCGGCGATGATGCACCGCGTTGACGCCAGATGGGCAGGTGGCTATGGTTGAAGTTGCAATGCGTAGCTTTCTAACCGTGTGGCTTCTGGCATGCGCAGGCAGTTGCATCTGTTTCCCTCCGTGCCAACATTGATGAGACACCTTGTGTGACCGCAATTAGTGAGCAGGGCGGGAAAGAGACCCAGCATGGCAACGATAAACAGCACCGCTCGCCCGGCGTCACAACAGGCGGCGATATCAGATACGGCATTGGGCGATCTCCCAGACGGCGGGCGCGAAGCGCCCCGCCCGGATCCAGAGGTTTTGGCTCGTCCAAAACGACGAACGTACACGGGCGAATACAAGCAGCAGGTTTTGACCGAAGCGGAGGCGGCCAGGGGGGCCGGCGAGATTGGCGCTGTGCTTCGGCGCCATGGGCTGTATTCTTCGCATCTGACCAAGTGGCGCAAGGAACGGAAAACTGGAATCCTGCATGGGTTGGCTCCGCAGAAGCGAGGACCGAAATCAAAGGCCAATCCACTGACTGTGGAGAACCAGAAACTGCGGCGCGACAACGAACGGCTGACCGATCGGCTACGTAAGGCCGAAATCGTGATCGACGTTCAAAAAAAAGTGGCTATGCTGCTGGGTCTTCCGATCGCGGAGACGGAGGGGTCGTGAGACTGGCCATCGGTGATCTGGCGCCAATGGTCGGTGTGAGAGCCGCCTGCGAAGCCTTCGACTTTCCACGAGCTTCTTTCTACAGGAAGGGTTTTGGGGTTGTTCCTCCGGCCGCCGCGGCCGTGCGGCATGTGCCTCGTGCGCTTGTTTCGGCGGAAAGAAACGCGGTGCTGGCGTGTTCCATGAGGAGAGGTTTCAAAACAGCGCGCCTGCCGCGATTTACGCCACGCTTCTCGATGAGGGTCGGTATCATTGCTCGATTCGCACCATGTACCGGATTCTCGGCAGCCAGGGCGAGGTACGTGAGCGCCGCGGCCAACTGGTCCATCCGGCTTACACGAAGCCCGAACTGCTGGCAACCGGTCCCAACCAACTCTGGAGCTGGGACATCACGAAACTGCTCGGCCCGGCGAAGTGGACGTACTTCTACCTCTATGTGATTCTCGATGTCTTCAGCCGTTACGTAGTGGGCTGGATGGTCGCTGATGGCGAAAGCTCGGAGTTGGCCAAACGGCTCATCGCCGATACCTGCGCGAAACAACAGATCCAGCCGAGGACGCTGACGATCCATGCGGACCGGGGATCGTCAATGACCTCCAAACCGGTTGCTTTGCTGATGGCGGATCTGGGGATCACCAAAACCCACAGTCGCCCGCACGTTTCCGACGACAACCCGTATTCGGAAAGCCACTTCCGGACTTTGAAATATCGGCCGGGTTTTCCGGAACGTTTTGGATCCCTTCAGGATGCTCGCTCTTTCTCTCAGGATTTCTTCGCCTGGTACAACGACGAGCACCGCCATTCCGGACTGGGACTTCTCTCTCCGACTGTGGTGCATCACGGTCTGGCGCATGAGGCCATCGAGCGACGACGCGCCGTTCTCGACGCTGCCTACGCAGCTCATCCCGAGCGGTTCGTTCAGAAACCACCTCAACCGCTTCCGGCGCCGCAGGAGGTCTGGATCAACAAGCCACAACAAACTACAGAGAATAAAACTCAATAAATTATGTTTCGGAGTGTCTCAAATACGTTGACACGCGCGTTTTGCGCAATCGACAAACTTGGTTGACTGTCTGGGGGATAGAGTCTATCGCGACAATCGTAACGGTGTTGGGGGCCAGGTATACTGCGAGCACGTTTTACCCGGCTCCCTCGCAGTAAAGGACGGTCCCTTTCGGTTCTGGTTCAACGCCGATTTCGAAGGTTCGTTCGGAAGCTACAATGAGGGCCGCGAAATCGGCAAATGGAAAGAGTGCGACCGGTTTGGAGGGTGCGAGCAGAAAGACTACCCCGCGATTTACCCGGAGGAAAAACAAAGGCTGGGATTCAAGCCCGAGGTCCCAGTCAAGTACATTGATGGCAAGTACGTTTTTGACTTCGAATCGTGCCGTAGCACGTGGGTCACGCACCTGGACGGCCAGAAGCCGGACCTTGATCTGAACATCGGTGCGCAAGCTGATGGTTGTTTTATCGCCTACATCCCGGCGGACGCACAGGGGCATGAGGGCCATACCGATTACACCTGCAAAATTCCCTTCAAAGCCGGTACCCACGCATTCCCCACACTCGACCTGATTACCGAACTTCCAAAGGCCGGACTTCCGCAGTATTGTGGCAAGCAGTTGTTCAAGACCGGGCCATATATGTCATCCGTCACTCCGGACCATGGAGAAGGTGCGGCGCAGGTCTTCACGGCTGAGTTTTCGCTAGGGAACAATGGTGTTGGCATCTCCCAAGCGCGCCTGCATTTCCAGGAGCGGCCGGAAAGCCGTACCGACAGGTGTGTTGTCAGGTATGATCCCGGCAGCAAGAGCTTGTACTTGCTCTCGGACCACCCCGGCAAATACCTTGGGCCAATTCCTGCCGGTGGAAACGCTTCGCTGTGGAACAACCGTTGCTTGCTGGCGGGATGCTCGAAGGCCGAAGTCACCGGAGATGCCTTAAAAGTGAATTTCGCAGTCCGGTTCAACCCCGCGCATTTTGAGGGCACGCACAACATGTTCCTGGAAATGGTGGACAGTGACCGGCACGCGGGTCCCGCGCCTGTATATGGCCGATGGGGTGTTACTGCCGAGTCCACCGCCGCAGCATCTGAGTGGCCCAGTGATCGAAGCTGCCCGATAGCGACGCCCGTACCGCCCCTGGGTGTTTACACAGCCTCTGCGGTGAACTGTAAAGACGTGAGCGGAACCTGGTCCGACCCGGTAATGAGCGGAACATGGTCGCTTAATCAGACGGGCGACAACATCACCGGTTCGCTCACGATTAACAAACCGGAATGCGGAACTGTCTCCTGGCGAGTGATCGGCCAAATGAACGGGGACGTTGCGACACTCAAGGCGACTGAACCCAACCCCGCAGTGGACAAATGCGGCGCACCCTCTGCTGCTTCGATTGCTGCGACCCTAACCCCAGATTGCAAGAATGGCAGCGTCACTGTGGAAGTCAAAAAATAGCGCACCGTAGGCGGGATCGCGGAGCACTTGAGGACCACTGCTGGAAACCTGGGCTCAAGGTGGCCCGATAGGCTTACGCCAAAAAACCGTCACAAGGACCCATCCGGCGCCAGCGTTTCCTCGCTCCAAACTCCTGAATCTAATGGTCGGGGCGGGGCGATTTGAACGCCCGACCCCCTGCGCCCAAGATGGTTGCGAGACCACCTGTTGTACTGGAATCAACAGGTTGGCACGGTGCATATCGTGTCCAAACGGGTCTAAACGGAGGCACCGGAGCAATCTGCACCACAATCTGCACGGCTGAGAGCACTCGGTGCAGATTCGCTGATTTTCTCTGCCTACCTGACTTCGTTGATGCTCTAGCCACGGTGAGTGCAACGGCCTTGCAGCGACTAGCGGCTTGGTGTCGGAACGGTCAGAAGGTCCGACAGCTTGACTTATCGAAGATATGTGTTAGTATAGTTCCGATATTATTTGTTAGTTCGTTTCTGATTGCTTCTGCTGGACTTCCTGCCTTTCAATCTCTACCGAACCGTGACACAGTTAGCGTAGCTGCCAGTCCTTCTGGACGTGGCAACAGAGCGACATGCTCTGAAGTACGGCAAGGTCTCCGTTCTACCGCCTACATCTCTGTGCTAAGAGGGTCGCTGGAGTCTCAACTCGCCAGCCCTGATCTACCCCGTCTACGAGTTGAACTAAGGACATTGATACCGCAAACTTTAACAAATACAGATGTAATCCATTCAATTGAAAAGCTCCTGACGCCCCACGAAATCGCACAGTACTTCGACGTTACCGTGCCGTGGGTATTAGATCACGTCACCCGTGTGGAACCGATTGTGCCGCATATTCGGATGGGGAAGATGATCCGCTTCCGAATCTCCGACGTGACGAACTGGCTATCGTCTAAGACCAATACCAAACCGACTTGGGACGTGACGGAGGGCGACGACGATGGCGAAAACTAAGATCACCCAAGGTCCTCTTGGCAACGGTTGGATCGAAGAAGTGAAGACGCCAACCGGGACCAAATTCGTCGCAAGATGGAACAGCTACGTCAGCGATCCCTCTGCACCGGGTGGAAGACGCCGGGTCCGGGGCGGGAGCTACGAGATCGGCCCCAAGGTCCATCACGGTCCAGCGGGAACGCTCAAGTCCGACAAAGCGGCGATGAAGGAATGGCTGAAGATCTGTGACTCGGTAATGGGTCGCTCTCAACATCTTCATCCTTTCCAGATTGCAGACAAGCCGTTCCGCTGGTTCACCGAAGAGGTTTTCGAGAAGGCCCGGAGCACCCGCTGGAGGGAAACCAGCAAGGATGCCTTCGCCTACTACAAGAAAAAGGTGCTCTCGGCTTTCGGGGATGTGCCTCTCAAGGACATGAACGATCCGGCCATGCAGCTTTGGCTCAACAGCTTGGCTAACGAGAAGTACTCCAAATCTGTGGTTGAGCATTGCATGAAGTACTTGAGGGCAATACTCGAACACGCTGTCGAAGATGACGTGCTGCATCGGAATCCGGCGAAGAAGCTAATCATCCCGGAAAACGTGCGGGAGCCTGACACGCCGTATCTCTCGATTGCAGAGTATTCCCGGCTTGTTGGGGCAATGCCCACCAAGAGGGACCAGATAATGGTCAAACTGCTATTCCTTGGCGCACTTCGTAGGGGAGAACTGTTCGGCCTTCAATGGCAAGACCATCTTGGCGATAACATGAACATCGTCAGGCAAGTCAACAGGTTCGGTAAGATCACTTTGCCTAAGACAAAGGCGAGTTGCGATGAGATCTCCATTCCACCTGACCTTCGGGCCGAACTTGACAGGTGGCGGGAGTGGTGCCCCAATTCATCGCCAACGGCCTTCATGTTCCAGAGCAAAACTGGTTCCCCCATCCACTACAAGAACTGGTTGGATCGTGTTCTCAAACCAGCCGCTCTGAGCGTCGGCATTCAACGGATTTCATATCACATGTTCCGAAGAGGCTTCGCTACGGAGGCGCACCAAAACAAAGAAGCTGACAAGAACATCCAAGCACAGTTGCGGCACTCCAGCATGGAAACAACCCGCACGTTCTACATGAAAAATGTCCCAGAGGCTCACAAGGCTTCCGTTGGGAGCATGGAACAAGCCGTGAATCGGCAAGCCGATGAGATTAGGAAGGCAGCGGAACAAGAGAACCCGATCCCGCTCAATCTTCGGCACATTCGACAGCCGCTTGAAGACGGTTTTAACTCGGCGGGTTGCACACGATGTTGTGTGACCCGGCCAAGTAACTTGTCGATCTACACGTTGTCGGTTCGTCACCACTGTAGACGGTGGGAATCTGATATTTGAACACAGAAAAGGGCAGGCCCTTACGTTGCGGGTGTGGCGGATAGTGGGCGGAAGTTGTACGACACAAACCCGGCCCCTAACCCCTTCGACTTCAGTTTGATGGAAGTGGAAGGCGGGTAAGCGGGTTATGTTCTTCTGTGTTCAAGAGTTAATACCTGTCTATAAACCATTGTTGAATTAGCGGAAGGCATCCTCTCCACCACCCGTAAGACCCGCAAACCCGCCAGCGTGGGCAGAACGGAGAGATGGAATCACACAACCATACGCAGACGACAACCCGAAGCCATTGGGTTGTCTACATATACATGAGGTCATAATGAACACCGAGCCGCAACCACAGATATTCTACACACCCGCACAGATTGCCGAACTCTTGCAAGTGCAGCGTCGAACCGTATACATCTGGATTCGAGAAAGCAAGCTGTTGGCTGTCCGGGCTGGTAACCGGGTACGCATTCGTAAACAGGCACTTGAGGAATTTCTAATCGAAAGGAAGTAACAACATTTGCCGCCACAGGCACAACCACCCGTGGCGGCGGGAAGGACGATTGAAACGCACCAATATATACACCCCCAACATCGCCGGGTCGTATCCGGCCTCATTAACCAGCAAAAAGCACTGGTTTCTGATGGAACTGGACTGGTCCGAAGGGCGAAAGAAGTATAAGAAGACGCCAATTAGCATCATCACGGGGTACGCCGCCAACTCGGACGTTCACGGTGTCCCGTTCGCCGCTGCCCTGAAACTCATGCGGCCAGATACGGTGGTCAGCTATCGCCAGCCTGACAAATCTCCCGATCGGCTTGGCCTGATCGACTGTGACAATTGCATAGCCGATGACGGCACAATCTCCACACGCATTCAGGAACTTTTGAAGTACATGGATTCGTATGCGGAGTATTCCGTTAGCGGCACCGGAATTCACGTTCTTTGCTGGCTCTCGGAAACACCCGAAGAAGGCCATAAAGATCGAACGTGGGATATCGAGTTTTACTGGCGGCACCAAACCATACCCATCACGGGAAACAAGGTCGAATTGGCGGATTGGCAGTCGCCAGAGGATCTACAGCAACGAACGAAGCGGTTCATGGCCCTGCACGCCGCCCGGTTTCCAGCGACAGTGGACCCATCGTCATCGACCCCGACGCCAACTGCCCGATGCACCTTGACACCGGACGAAGTACTGTCGCTTCTCTTCGCTGAGAAGAACGCTGAAGAGTGGCGTCAGGTTTACGATGGCAAGTGGCAGCGACACTACCGTAGTCCTTCGGATGCGGACTTGGCTTTGCTGATGAAGTTGGCATTCTACACAGGCAAGGACGTGCAAGTGATGGATGCAATTTTCTCGGGTTCACCGCTCTCGCAAATTATGATTCGTGGCACTGAGCTAAATCCACGGTTTGTGAGCAAACCCAAGTGGACTGACAGGCATTATCGGGAGAAGACGATAGCCACGGCCATTCACAACACGGCCAGCATCTACACGCCACGGAAACAGCTAAGGGACGATCAAGAATTATACAAGATGAGGATTCAACAAATTCATGAAAGGAAACGCAAATAACGAACACACCGAGTACATCTCTATCCCTGACCTTGCAGCGCAATACATAGCGGCTCTCCAGACCGACGCCCCCCGCTTCTACATGTATGGAGACGCCATCGTGGAGCCGATCACGGATCTTCAATCCGGCAACGGACGATTGAAACCGTTGACGCTTCAAGATCTGAAGTGGTACTTGCGGCGGGTCTTCGATCAGCCTGAGTCCAAAATCAGGGCGATTGCTGAAGACATTCTACACAACCCGGACTTACCGCTACCCCGCATTCGTGGCCTTGTAGCGACTCCCGCCTTTCGGGAAGATCTCACGCTCATCACGATGCCGGGACTGGATGAGAGATCTGGCCTTTACTTCGCACCGGACCCGACGTTGCAGGATTTCGAGTTCCGCACGAACGCCAACAAATCTGAGGCCAAAGAATCACTCGAACTGGTGTTCGAGCTTCTGACGGATTTCCCGTTTAGTCGTCCAACCGAACGGTTCACCTATCTAGCGGCCCTTCTGACCCTCTTCCTCCGCAGTTCGATTCGTAGCGTGGTTCCCGGCCTTGCCATCGACGGGAACGGCCAATCGGTTGGAAAGGGGTTGCTATCATCTATGCTGTCGTGGATTCTCTTCGGTCAGGATGCGGCGTCGATGAGCGTACCGAAGGACCGCACTGAGTGGGGTTCCAAGATCGACAGCATTTTACTGGAGGGAAAGTCCCTTCAGGTTATCGACAATATAGTGGGGCATTTTGCCAGCGACGATTTTGCCAGCACGCTGACCGCAACCAGACGGAATGTTCGGATCAAAGGGTTGTCAAAAGTGGTGGATGTCCCGGCGAACACCTTCTGGGTGCTGAACGGCAACAACATGAGCGTGGACAGCGACATGGCGCAACGACTCTTGATGTGCCATCTACAGCATGAAGACGCCAACAGCCGGAAACAGGAAACGTTTCACATTCAAACGAAGTATGGTTGCTCTCTGGAATCCCTATTGAGGACCCACCGGGCGAAATACATGCAAGCCTGTCTCGATATCATCTGTGGGTGGGTCAACGATGGGGCACCGAAACGGAAGAAACTGGTCATGGCGAAGTATGGAGAATGGGAATCGAGCATCGGAGGAATCTTCGATTGGCTGAGACCGGATGCCAAATTCCTTTCGGACCATCAAATGGACACGCTGGCCGTGGACACCGAAAAGGACGAAGCGATCACCTTCCTCAAGCAACTGATGATTGCGTTCCCACGCTGTGATCGGGAGCCGATCAGTGTTTCCCAGATCGCTGAAAAGGTCTTCTCGAAAGAATCGAAATCGACGCTTCGGGACTTCGTTCCTGATGGCTTAATCGCTGGCAATTCGTCATTCGCCAAGAGGCTTGGACGTTGGCTGAGGAATGCTGCAACCCGACGATGGGGCAGCATCGAATTGGTCCCGACCAAAGACACCCACGAGAACGTCTGGACATATCGGATCGGTGTTGGCATCAAATCGGCGGCAGTGCCTCAAGGACTGTTGTTTGCCGGGAGCGTCCAGCAATGAGCAATGAGCCAGCCGGGGCTGGCTCCGTTCCTAGCATTAAAGAACCTTAATGTCATTGCCGAAGGTCAGGTTTACCGGGTGTTCCATGATGTTCTTACTTGCTACTCGGTGAGAGATCCGCAACGGTGGCGGCTTTAACCGTCGCCACCAGTCCCCGTCGTGCCAAAGCTCGCAACACGGGGCCACGGATGCGATTCTCCGGGTCGAAATGATGCTTCGGTTTCCGCCACCAGTTTCGGGCTGTTCTGTCTGCTTTATGATGGATCTTCGGGTCGATTGATGCAGCAGTCCGATCAATCGGGAACTTCGGGCACGATGCCGGGGTCTACAGGGTGAGTTGATGCGCATACCAAACTCATATGCGACGATTTTTGTGGCTGTGTTGGTGATGCCGCTACCCGTGTTGGTTATCGACTATTACAGTAGAAACCCCGACATTTATGGGCTACCCGTGTACCTTGCCGTCCCGCCAAAGTTCTGCGCAGATGGAAGGACTATCGTTGTTCATGTGCATCGTGGTGGTTCCTTGAATCTCAACAGCGAGACTTTGGAGCGTGGCGGGTTAGAAAACCGACTCAAGGAAGTCTTTGCTACACGAGCCGAACGATTGCTGTTCGTGAAGGGAGACCCGGACGTTGACTTCGGAGAGGTCGCTCAGATAATCGACATGGCACGCACCCAAGCCGATTACGTCGCCTTGATTACACCATCTATCGAAAAAGACATCGGGGAGCGTCCTTTCTGCTGCTGTCTGACAATCAATCCCCGCAAAGGAAGCGTGCACGATCACAGATGAAACTTCCGGCACAAAGTCATGTTCCGCCGATTACTACTACCATTTCAGGCCGTTGCATCTGGTTTATGCTAAAGGCGTGAATGCTTCCTTCGGCGTCTTGCTGCCTTGCGCTCTAGCGATCTCAGCGTGGGCGCAAAATTCGGCTGGACGCATACCCCGGTTTGAGGATTATCCAGTGAAAGCCCTCTTCACCGGGAACCCCGTTCCGCCCGTCCTGACAACACCCGAAGAACGCCGATATCGAACCCGGATACGGGACGGCGTTTCCGTGGGGCGTGGTGTCTGGACGGGAAGCTGGAAGGATGCTAAAGAAAAGGCGGGGCCGAACTTTGCAGGGCATTACATTGTCATCCGGTGGGGATGTGGTTCGGACTGCCTGATGATGGCGATTGTTGACGCCGAGACTGGAAAGGTGAATTCGCCACCGCTGTCAGGGGCCGGAACGGAACTCTTTGTTCCGATGGACATAATGAGCGACAGGGAGATTGATTTCCGGCTCGGTAGCACGCTCATGGTGTTGCGGAATGCTTGTAGAAAAGACAGGACGGAGTGTGGCGTCTATTATTTCAACTGGAAAGACGATCATTTCATTCTGGAAAAGCGGACTATGGTAGACCTCACCAAATCGAATGGGAATTACTAGAGCGGTCCCCGAATGTTTCGGCTTGGCAATGCTGATTTCAGCATCCTTCGTGTGTCTGACTGTGGCTGACGGCCAAGCACCCGCACGAAAGCCGCCCCGGTTTGAGGACTATCCGGCGATGGGAGTTTACAAGGGGCCACCCGCCGCACCGAAGATTCTGACCCCGATCCAAAGGCGATATCGAACTCGCATCCGGGAAGGCGTCGATAAAGGTTGGGGCGTCTATCAGGACGGCAGAGAACAAAACCGTCCGGGTCCGAACTTCGCCGGGAACATGATCGTAGTCCAGTGGGGATGCGGTGCTCCGTGCCTGATGATGGCCCTTGTCGATTCTCAGAGCGGGGATGTCTACTTGCCGCCACTGGCCGTTGAGAGGGCGTTCACGTTGCCTCTGTTGTGCGTAGGGAACTCAGTTTCAAGCAACCCGAGAATCAGCTTTCGCAAAGACAGCCGCCTTATGATTGTAGAAGCGACTCCCGACTGTTCGCAGATGAAGCACCATTCATATGCCCACTACTTCCTTTGGGACGGCGACCATTGGACAACGCTGTATAAAAAGCCGCTCGATTAGCGGAGAAGCGATGAGACCACCATTCCTGATCCTCTTGGGAGCCGTTGCGCTCACAGAGCAACTGCCCATTCAGGCACAACCGTCAGCGGACTGGAAATCTTGCCCGGTGATTGCGACTTTGCCAGCGGACCTGAACTGGACGGAGCCTTTGGAACGGCGTCAGCGTTTTCAACTTCGGCAATGTGGTGGTGATCTGGTGATCGTTACAGGATATGAGAAGGGGAAGGCTGTGCCGTCGCTGGTGTTTGATACAGGAGATGGTTACCCACGCTATTTGGCGCACATAGTGAACGTGCTGGTGTTTCAGTCAAGGGGCGGGGCTTCTGACCACGTTTACGTTTTTGTGTTCCATAATGGCAAGCCTTCAATTGCGTTGAAAACCGCCACGAAAGATGAGATCGAAACGAAGCAGTCAGGAAAGAGCGTCACGGTCATCGTGCCGCCGCCAACGTATCCCGGTCCTGATGGGAAATTCCAGCCGCCACCAGCCCCCAAAAAACACACTTTCTCGCTTGAGTATTGATTCTGTAGGCGGCGTGACTAACACTTGGCCTGTTGGGAACCATCACGTTCGACTCGAAACAAGGATTTTGAAAGAGCGTTGTATTCTGGCACGAATCAATGGAAGTACTTTTCTATATAAACTACTTTACTGCGCACCATAAGAAGAGTTATGATGTATTGTGACTGAGCTTCTTCTTTACTCTTCCTCTCCGGTAGTTGTTCAAAAACAAGCTGACAACGACGACCAGTTGATCGAACTTTGGCTGTTTGGTCGCTGCCCACGAACCCGAACGGCATACCAGCGGGATGTGGCCCGGTTTCGTGCGTTCGTGTTAAAGCCGCTTCCTACCGTCACCCTTCGGGACTTCCAGATCTTCGTGGAATCGCTGGCTGGTGCGACGGCCAGCAAACGGTTGGCTGTCGCCAGCTTGAAATCCCTCTTCAGCTTCGGAATGAAGATCGGCTATTTGCACTTCAACGTCGCCGCCGTCGTCCATGCACCCAAAGCGGATACTGCACTGGCAGAGCGCATTCTCCCGGAAGCAAGCGTCCAGCGCATGATTGCTCTGGCTGGCAGTCGCCGGGACCAGATGTTGCTACGGGTGCTCTACGCTTCAGGTGTCCGGGTCTCGGAACTGTGTGGGGCATCGTGGCGCAACTGCCAAGCCAATGGGGATAGCGGTCAGATCACGGTGATGGGCAAGGGAGCAAAGATTCGTTCTATCGTCCTTCCAACCGGGCTGTGGAAGGACCTGATGGAGTTTCGTGGGCAAGCGGCTGACGAAGAGCCAGTGTTCGCATCCACCAAGGGTGGTGGACATCTGGACAGATCACAAGCGTTTCGCATCATCAAGGCAGCGGCAAAGAAGGCCGGAATCAAGATGAGCGTATCACCGCACTGGTTGCGGCACGCCCATGCCAGCCATGCTTTGGATCGTGGAGCGGCCCTGAATCTGGTTCAAGTCACACTCGGGCACGCTTCGCTCTCCACGACAGGAATGTATCTACACGCAAAGCCGCATGATTCATCGGCCCGGTACTTGGCAGTCTGAAAGGGGCTTGTCGAATGGGACGGAATTATCACGGTCTTCCGGTTACCTTGCTTTCCGAAGACCCAAAGGCAGTGGGCTACTACGACCAATCGCCGTCACGGGGAGATTACGTTGTTGAGCGGTTCCAATTGTCGTATAAAGTGATCGACTCAGATCCTTACGTGGCTGGCGTGCTCTACCAAGATGGAGTGGCAATCGCCATCATAGAGTGCTTGGCCGGAAAAGAGGGGCTTGGGAAGGCACTGGCTGAAGATGACGTGGAAACGCTCCGAGATGTGTTTCACATCCGGGTGACGGCATGAGCGACCCGGCTTCTTTCGTGGACGTTTTGGACCCTGATTATTCTTCCTTCGCAAGCACCATGGAGCGTAGGCAACACTTCTTTGTGTCGATGTTGCGACTTCGGGCACTCGCAAACGAACTGTCCCGGCAAGCCCACGAAGAATACGAGCGGCGTCAACAACTGGAACCAGCCGTCCATCGCACGAACCGTTTGCAACGGGAACGGGATTTGAGAGAAGCTGTTCTCCGGGCAATCGAATCACGAGACGATATGGAAGCCCGGATTCTGTGGTCGGAAGTCGATGGGTTGCTCGGATGAAGGACGGTTTGCACAGGAGCACATCACGTCCATCTTGCTGCCCGTCCGTTGGGGTTGCCAGCTTGGGTGATCCAGTTCTGAGAGGTCGGAAAATCTGGAAAGGGGTCCCCATCTGGCACAGTGTGTAACACCGCCGCTTCCAATGGATGCCCACCCCGATGAGATTTTCGCCACGAAGTGCCGGATGATAGTATGCGTGGCCCTGAACGATCAATGCGAACCCGAAAGCAATCTGCACCAATCTGCACGGCTGAGGTCGTTCGGTGGCCTATCTGCACGAAACAAGGAGCGTAACGTCATGAAAATAAAGGAAGT